>CAWFKI010000007.1:0-159417 GCA_963816345.1 uncultured Bacteroidales bacterium | reverse complement strand
AATGTCTTTTTGCGAGCGGCTGAGTGCATCTGACTGATATTTAAGCAGTCTAATCTCATCCTCTTTACTAAGATAAGGCATCCAGGGATAGCCTGGAAATGATCCTGAATAAACTCCGCCAAAGTACCGGTCATGGCCAAAACCCCTGCCTCTGCCCGAACCCATACCTCTTCCATGGCCAAATCCCCAGCCCGTTCCACCTCCAGCTCCTTTTGTAAATCCCGGGGAATCAAATCCTTCACAATATCCGAATGCTCTTCCGGTTCCGGGATCTTGTCCCATTAGCCCGGTTACTATTTTCCTCTTGGCATGACACTTAATTTTTACAGTTTAACATATAATTTGTTCAATATTTAATGTTTTTACCAGATCATTACGTTTGATTCAGTATTTATATATTTTACAAATATATATTGTAAAATGAACATATGTTCATTTTAATAAAAATGTTTATTTATTTTTTTGTTACCGGCATCTTCAGAACCAAACAATGTCGCCGGATTTAACCTATCCTCGCTACAGTAGCGAACGCACCGGCATGATTATCTGTAAGCACTGAAATTGTCATAATTTTCTATTCAAATTTGGTCTAAATAATTTTTATATGAACATTAGTTCATTTAAATTTACAGTATATTTCAATAATAATGAGGATGAATGTTACAGCATGTGGTTATTACTTTATACGTAAAAAATAGTTTCATGTAATTAAAGGAATTAAAAATGAACGAAATTAAGTACAAACCAATCGGAGTTATTCATTCACAGTATGATAACACCAACGATATGCCCATACAACCAGTCTCTGCTCAGGGAATAAAGGGAACGGTTGAAATATACACTGATTTTGCTGTGGGATTGAAAGATATTGAAGGATTTTCACATCTCATCCTTATTTATCATTTTCACTTGTCAAACAGTTATCAGTTAATAGTAAAGCCATATTTAGATGACAACATGAGGGTGTATTTGCCACCCGCTCGCCTAAAAGACCAAATCAAATAGGTCTGTCAGTTGTCAAACTTGTTAAACTTGAAAATAATATTATACACATTGAGAATGTTGACATCGTTAATAATTCCCCTTTGCTTGACATTAAACCTTATGTCCCTGATTTTGACGCTGCAACCAATGTTAATATCGGCTGGCTGGCTAAATCAAAACACAGGCTTACAACTATGAAATCAGATAACAGGTTTGAATTTTATTTTTAATAAAATGAAGACATCCATCTTCCTGTCGATTTTTAATATGCATCAAAATATAATACCTGTAAGTGGGAAGGTTACGTATTGTATCAATCCCTTCATCAACTCTGATAAGCGGACCGAGAGGAAGCTTACTCTATCAGCATTAACCTTTAAAAATTATATACTGATTTAAATGATAGAAAGGAGGTGAATTATGGCTTTAATGATTATTGATGAATGTACTTCTTGCGGACTTTGTATTGATGAGTGTCTCACAAATGCGATTTCGGAAGGCGATAAGATCTATGTTATTAATCCTGAGAAGTGTACTGAATGTGCAGGCTTTTATAGTGGACCTCAATGCGTTAAACTTTGCCCTGCAGATGCCATTAAACCTGATCCAAATCACCGTGAAAGCATTGAAGAATTGCAGAAAAAGCAGAAACACATATATGGTGAGTAAATATAACCCGAACTGGTTATGAGTTTGAAGTATTTTAGTCACAAATTAAAGAATATAATAAAACAGATATTGCTAAATGCTTAAGGCAAATAATCGAAGGCTTCAGCAACTACGCGACAAATATTATTTTATTCACACCAAGGATATGACCAAGCTCCTGCTACTGTTTTACTGCTTTCAATAACCTCACATATTTTTTAAGATACAGCTTCTCATTGAAATTTTCGAAACCATAACTTTTTAGTATCTCTTTCCAATCTCTATTAATAAAATCAAAAGCATATTTACACTCAATTTTTTCGAAGATAAAACGGTGAAACCACGGCATTTTATCCAGGGCGAATTCGCCAAAGTCGAGTATAAAGAAACTGCCTCCGGGTTTAAGGTGCTCAAAAGCATTTTTTATTACAGCGTCTCTTACTCGTGAAAAAAGGAAACCATGTATTACAAAGCTGATAAAGACCTTATCATAGGTCTTTTTCAAAATAAGCGGCTGATCGATACGACGGTTGATAAATCAACACGCATATCTCCATAAAATTTTTGAAGAAATTGTTTTTCCATGTGTCCTGAAATATCCAATCCTGTTATGTGACCCTTATCGCTTAAATATTTTAGCATCATGTGGCATTCCTGCCTGTACCGCAGCCTAAATCAAGTATCTGATCATCAGGTTCGATCTTCATATCGCGTATGACTTTTTCTATGAAACTCCTGTATAGTCCGATGGAGCCCACATTCATAACTTTATCGTAATTCCTGGCAATAGAGGGATTAGGTTCAACCCCTGAATCGGGGTATAATTTTGTTTTCATAAATATTATTTTTTACAGTATATTTTAATAACTCTTTCAGGCAACCTATCTTAAGACAAAACCATAGCATTTGATTTATATATTCAATATAGTCTTTGCCAAGTCTTTGATAGCTCCCCGGGTCCCAATCGTTTTATGGTCTCATCAACAGATTGAATCAGAAAATCAGCAATAGATATTTTTTATTTTGTGCCTCGTTAACTTCTCAGGACGTCAGATTCACAGTCCGCAAGCGACGGTTCGATTCAGTCACTCACTACAAATCAAAGTAACAATAGCTCATCATTCAGGGTTCAGCCGGGTAATATTATCCGAATCGCATTTCCGGCATTGGTTAACTGGTTTCATGGTAACCATTGTTTCATGACAAGTTTCACATCTGTACCAGTAATCCTCGGTAACATAGGTTCCTCCATGAATGATGATTGCTTTCCCTTCTACAAATGCTTTTGCAATATTTTTACGGGCTTTGTCATAAAGACGGGTAAATGTTGGACGTGAGATATTCATCTTTTTTGCTGCCTCTTCCTGGGTAAGGTTTTCATAATCGGCAAGCCTCAAAGCCTCGTACTCTTCATATAAAAGATCAACAGATTCCAGTTCGCGCATAGGTATGCCAAAGGGTTTATACCCTTCCATTTTAGGAGGTCTTGTTATTCTTCTATGTCTAATACGGTTGGGCATTTTGGAATTCAGATATAAATTAAACCGTTTTTAATCCAGAATTAATTAGGGTGCAAATTTAATGTTTAAATGCACCAATGTTCATTAATCGGTCTAAAAAATGCCGCATCACAGGCCGAATATTCTATACTGAGACTTAATAATGGAGGTCATATTACTATTAAGGTTGCTAAAAACGTTTTTGGAGCAATGAAATTTATTGTCATCAAATAGTTGAACCGTTAATTGCGGTAAATTTATTTATGTATGATTGCACTTTGCAGATAGCTTCAATTTTTTCTGAAATACTGGCAAGGTTATGGTTCTGGAAACCAATAAACATCAAAACTGCAGTCAGGGCTCCTCATTCCTAAATTTAAAGATTCAAAATCTTTCCGATATTCCTAAACCGAACAAAGCAAAATCATACTTCACAGGGTCATCCTTATCCAGTTTTCGCAAAACTTTATCCAGTTCTGACACTGCTTTTGCATCATTCAGCTTTCGTGTCAGCAAGCCAAGTTTTCTGGCCACATTACCTGAATGAACATCAAGCGGACAGGAAAGAATTGACGGGGATATTGATTTCCAGAGACCGAAATCAACCCCACTGTCATCTCTCCTTATCATCCACCTTAAATACATATTTATTTTCTTTGCCGCAGATCCTTTTAAAGGGTCTGAAATATGTTTCATTGCCCGGTTGTCATGCGGTAGTTCAAAAAAGATGCTCCTGAACTGATGGATGGCCGGCTGTAACGAATCTTTTGTTCTGTGGAGGTTAAAAATCTCTTCCAGTCCATTATGGTTTTTATAGATGTGTTTAAGCGCTTTAATGAAATATATAAAATCTCCGGCATTAAATGTCCTGTGAATCACGGCTGAAATTCTCTCCAGGTCATTTGCGGTGTGGTTTAATATAAAATCATATGGCGAATTATCCAGATAATCCATCATACGACCCGCATTTCTAAGGATCATGGTTCGGTTACCCCAGGCAATTGTGGCTGCCAGAAAACCGGAAATCTCAATATCTTCTTTGCCGGTAAAACGATGCGGGATGCTTACAGGATCATGTTCAATGAACTCTGAACGGTTATATTTTTCCACCATTTCATCCAAAAACTCCTTCAGCTCTTCCTGCTTTAACTTCATATACAATATTCTGGCGCCTCAAAATTAAGGAATAAATTTTCTTAAACAGGACTAGGAAAAACGAAATTTAAATTGTTTATGTAATTGGATAAAGAGTAATATCTGTACCACCCGGAGTATAAAGTAATCATTTTTAACAATTTATTCATATGGATGGAAATTATAAAAAAGATCGGACCACCCCCGTGATAAAAATGAGAATGTTCAAAATTTTTAAAAATGCAGGGTTGGTAACAGGGATAATTTTTGTTGTGTTAAATTCTTTTACCTCCTGTACACATCCAAATGCTCCCTTTTACGCTAAAGTTTTAAATGATTTTGACTCAACCAGTTACTTTATTGCTCTTAATATAGAATCTCCCTCTTATAAAGGACGTGCCATAATAGAAAATAACAACCTTTTCAGATTTTTACATAAAACCAGGGGATTATCCATTAAGAAATACCAGTCAATGATGCTAAAGGTTTTAGAACACAATAGCGAGCTAAGGATCAGTGGCGAAGATCTTAATGCATGGCATTTCATTAAAGTTACTGAACCTGAAAGTGTAATAATGATTGCCAACCAGGGACGCAATAATTTTGTTGCATATTACTTTAACGGTGTCGCACTGAATTATGGTATAACAGATGAAGAGAAATATGCCATTATAAATCAGCTCTTTTTTTGGGCAATCCCGGCAAAAACCGATAAGATCTCAGGACTTTTGATAATTGGTTAGGCGACACCCTTTCCGGTCCCTCATTCCATCAGCGTTCCTGTAAGAGGCAGCCTTTATTACAGGAACCTTCATTCAGAGCCATCCAGTCCGGGGAAATCGTAATTAATTGTTTCTTAATCTTAGATTAATCTGTATTTAATGAAGGATATAGATCATCGTCTTACTTTTGAAGTGTTAAATAAGTTTAAAAATACTGGCGATGAAAGACAAGACTTTTACATATGTGAGTGTGGCAATTATTGTTATCCTGCTGGCAATTGCTGCAATTTCAATCATATCTAATTCCAAAAACAAGCGTAGTCTGAAAGAAGAACAAGCTCAGAATGAATCTGTGGTTTCACAGAGGAATCAGGTTTCACAAAACCTTGAGCAGGCTAAAAGTGACCTGGCTTCATTAACCACAAAGGAGGCAGAAACAGAAAAGTTTCTGAAAGATGCAGAATCGAAATTAGCTGAAAAGGAAAAGAGCATTTCAAGGCTTTCCAGGGAGAACGGTTCACTGATGAAAGATAAAAAGGAGCTGGAGGAGTTGAAAAAATCAAAAGCTGATCTTGACAAGGCATATGACGATCTTAAACTGGAACATGCAGCGTCATTGTCACGTATCAAGCAGCTGGAAGATAATGCAATAGCACAGGATGCTGAAAAGAAGGAGCTTTCGGAAAAGCTTGGCAAGTCAGAAACGTACAGAATGGATGATGTTGAGGTATACGGATCAAGGGGTAATAAGAAGGATAATCCCACTATCTGTGCCAGAAGGACCAAAAAACTTAATCTGAACTTTGAAGTTCCCCAAAGTCTGACCGAGGCTATCAGTTTTAAGATCATAACTCCATCAGGTACAACTATTACACCTGAGGACAAGGCCCTGACATGGAAAGTTGAAGGTAGCAATCAGAACCTGACTGCCAGTTTATCATATGTCTCGGGGGAAATTGAAAATTCACGAAAGGTAACTTTAACATACCTCGCAAAAGAAAAGCTATCGGGAGGTGAGTATAAGATACAGATATTCAGTAATAATATAAATATAGGTGACTGCAGATTAAAACTAAGATAAATTCTCACCAGTATTTAAGGTTTTTTAAGAACTGGCACGAGATTTGAAAACAGGGCAGAGAGGAAAAAAGTACACTAAGAGCATTGAGAAAGCCTGAAAAAATGATTTTATAAAACCGGAGATTTGAATAGAGTTAGTTTAAAAGTAAATCTCCGGATAAATATCCGGAAATATTAAAAAATTCAGGATAAAAATTTGGAATAATATTAATATTTAAAAAGTAATGCTATGAAATTAAGAACAATTTTTACGACAGCTCTGGTGACACTCCTGGGTGTTTTTATAGTACTTTTCCTATTCGCACGCCGGGTCAATTCACCAAAGCATTCATTGGATAATCAGGTGAATGTATCAAATGATGAAAATGCTCCTGCCTTGTTAACCTCACTGCAGCAGGATCAGGGAGGTCCAGTTGACCTCACTTATGCAGCTGAAAAGACAGTTCATGCAGTTGTACATGTAAAGGTTAGAACGACAGTATCAGGCGGAGAGGAGTCTGATAATCCCCTGTTCCAGTTTTTCTATGGGAACCAGAAACAAGCTCCGAGGAGAGTTACAGGTTTCGGATCGGGTGTAATTATTTCACCTGACGGATATATCGTAACCAATAACCATGTTGTTGAGGATGCAGATTCAATTCAGGTAACGCTTAATAATAATCAGACATATAATGCCAAAGTAATAGGCCGGGATCCCGATACAGATATTGCATTAATTAAGATCAACGCTGAAAATCTGCCAGTGATCAAGTTTGGTGATTCTGATAAACTGAAGCTGGGCGAGTGGGTGCTGGCAGTAGGCAATCCATTTAATCTTACTTCAACAGTTACTGCCGGTATCGTAAGCGCATTGGGCAGGAACCTTGATCTTGACGGCAGCTATAAGATCGAATCATTTATTCAGACAGATGCTGCCCTGAATATGGGTAACAGCGGGGGAGCCCTTGTAAATACCAGGGCTGAACTTGTTGGAATTACTTCAGCAATAATTTCCCCGACCGGTACATACTCCGGCAACTCTTTCGCCATACCAAGCAATATTGTTAAAAAAGTGGTAGCTGATCTGAAGGAGTATGGCAGGGTACAAAGAGCAATTCTCGGAATAAAAATTCAGGATGTTAACTCTGATATTGCTAAAAAGGAAAAATTACAGAATGTCAGTGGTGTGTTTGTAGCTTCAGTTAATCCGGGTGGTTCTGCCGATGCGGCCGGAATTAAGGCAAACGATGTAATTGTAAAGGTCAACGATACAAATATCGGAACTACTGCCGAACTTCTGGAAGCCATAAGTCAGCAAAGACCTGGTGATAAAATAAACCTAAGCTACATGAGAGGTGGCAGGGAATATACCGTACCTTTAACACTAAAGAATATTGATGGAACCACAGGAATAGTACGCGAGAGCACCGGAGAAAGAGTACTGGGCTCTAAAGTAGTCCCCCTTACTTCAAAAGAGATGGGTAAATACTCAATCAGTTCCGGTGTAATGGTAACTGATGTCGCAGAAGGAAAATTAAAGGATATTGGAATCAGAAAGGGTACAATTATCACAACAGTGAACGGGAAAGGGGTCAGCAGTGCATCTGATATCAGGGATGCAACGACTGATGGTGAGAATCTTACTTCAATAGAAGGTATACAACCGGGAGGAACATTCTTTAGTTTTCAGTTTAAGAACTGATCCACATTAATATATTGCACTTTATAAGAAAAAGGCCGTCCCGAATCAATACGCGGGACGGTTTTTTATTTTGCTTTTCTGCTGATTTTCACCCCCTGCTGGGCAAAGAAATCGTATGGAGACCAATAATAACAGGTGAAACTGGTGGCAGGTTTGTCTTACATATCATAGATGTCAATGCCCTGGGTCCTTAAATCCTCAATTATTGTTCCGATCTGATAAGTCGGGAATGAAAGAACAGGGACTGCAGCTTTATTTATCATCTGGTGTGCATAATTACCTAACAACAGGTTTGAAACACTTCTCTCCTGTTCGGTCATTATTGAAATAAGGTCTGCCTTTACAGACCTGGCATAATCGAGGGTAATATCAGTGAGGTTCCTGCCCAGAAGATGCTCTGTTCTAAATTTAATATCATGCTCTTTAAGATACGTACCAACCTGTTCGCAATAGTTCATTAACTTTTTCTCAATGCTCTTATTTTTAGTCGAGGACAGTGAGACAATATGAATTTCTGAATTGAATATTTTAGCCAGACTGACGGTGTAGGGTACTTTTTCCCTGGTCTGAAATGTTATATCAAGAGGAAGTACAATCATTTTTATGCTTTTGACAGACCTCCCGCTTCTTATGCTTATAACCGGCTTGCGGGATGTGGAAACGATTTTAAAGGCATTACTGCCAATAAACAGTTCTTCAAGTCCTGAACCTCCGTGGGTCGAAAGCACCAGCAACGGATCTTCAAAAGAATCTGCCTGGTTAACAACCTCCTTATAAATTTTGCCCTCCTTTATAATAAAGCTGAGAGGGATATTTTTATTCTCTCCGGTATTGTATTTTTGAACTATTGCATCAAACTTGATTTTTGCCTGCCTGTGTTCTTCTTCAAGTAATCCGTGAGACATATTCTTTACGCCGGGAACAACATGTACCATTTGTATGCCGGCTCCGGACTTACTGGCAATTATAAATGCGAGATCGAGTCCGGAGAGGGATTCATTAGAGAAATCAATTGGAACAATTATTTTTTTCATCAGTATATAAATTTGATTTTAAAGGTTTTTTGGAACCACAAAGGATTGTAAATTATATTTATTCGTGTTTGTGATTGTGGTCTATCTCCCGGCCCTTATGTCCGGATTTTTTCAGTTTATCGGCTGCTTTATGGTATTTTTCCCGGATCTCCTCAATATTCACTGTCGGTAAAGGAGTTGTGATCCTTAGATTTTCCATTGTCTCAACGATGATCTCCGAGATGACCAGGTTACGGAACCATTTATGGTCGGATGGTATCACGAACCATGGTGCATCCTTTGTGCTGCATTTGTTTAAAACATCCTCATATGCAGATTCGTAGTCAGACCAGAATTCTCTTTCTGTATAATCGGCTTCACTTATTTTCCATTGTCTTGAAGGGTCATCGAGTCTTTGTTCAAAACGTTTCAACTGCTCCTCCTTGCTGATATGAAGAAAAAACTTGAGGATATGTGTGCGGTTCATTGACAGTCGCTTCTCGAAGTCATTGATCTGTGCATAACGCTTTGACCATATGCTTTTAGAGGTAAGTTCATGAACCCGTACAATCAGTACGTCTTCATAGTGTGAACGGTTGAAGATCACCACTTCCCCGTGACGCGGTGTCTGATGCTCGATCCTCCAGAGGTAGTCGTGCGAAAGTTCCTCCGGTGAGGGTTCCTTGAAACTTACGACACGGCAATTTTGCGGATTCATCGAACCGATGACATGACGTACAACGCCATCTTTTCCACCTGCATCGAGCGCCTGGAGAATGATAAGCAAGGATTGTTTCTGTTCGGCATAAAGTTTAAACTGCAGTTCGTCCATCCGTCTTTGAAGCTTCGCAATCTTAACTAAGGCGGATTCTTTTGTTTCACTCTTTCCGTTAAGCGAAGGGTCAAGAGTCTTTAACCTGACCTGGTCCTTTGGTCTGACGCGAAATTCCTCCTGGTAATTCATAGGTTGTGAATTTTGATTGTCCATTATTTCCTGGTACTGCCTTTTGTTGGAATAATAAGCAAAGGGATTTTTGTATGATGCAATACTTTTTCCGTAACACTCCCCATCAATATTTTTTCCAGCCATCGCCTGCTATGAGAACCCATTACAATAAGATCAGCGTGCAGCTCCTTTGCAGTTTTTGAAATGGCTGTAGCATAATCTCCTTCAGCAACAATAGTCTGAATATTCGTATCCCCCAGGTGTTGCTTTGATTTATTCAGATATTCAAGTGAAGCATTTTTCAGTCCCTCAATACTATCCAGTTGTACCGGGTTCAGGTCCATGTAGCCATTAAATCCCATAATTGGAGAATATCCCGACGAGAAATAAAATACCGGATCAGTTATTACATGTAAAAGTACCACTTCAGCATTCATCGATTTTGCAAGGGAATAACCTCCTTCTGCCACTTTTTGAGCAGTTGGGTTATAGTCCAGTGCAATCAATACTTTTTTCAATGGTTTTAGTTTAAAATGAGTCGGTTGTTGTTTCTTAATTGCAGTCATCTTTGTAGTTATTAAATTATTATTGATTATGCTAAGTTTTTATGCTTACTCAAGCGAGACCTCTGGCTTACATTGCGGAATTATTTTTCCAGATCTGCTACTTTTGCAAGCCTCCTGCGATGGCGATCAGCACCTGTAAACCGTGCTTCAAGAAAAGTTTTTACGAGTTCCCATGCCAGTGAATAACCCAGTACACGACCCCCGAGGCAGATCACATTCAGGTTATCATCTTCAACTCCCTGACGGGCTGTAAATGTATCGTTGACCAGACAACCCCTGGCATTCACGACCTTGTTAATAGCCACACATGCACCCACACCGCTCCCGCAGACTGCAACCCCCCGGTCCACCTCTCCCAGGGCGACCGCTTTAGCCATTGGTATCACATAATCAGGATAATCATCATCCTCTTTCAATTCTATGTTGCCAAAGTCAATTACCTGGTAGCCGGATGCATTCAAAAGTTTTACAAGGTGCTCCTTTAGTTCAAAGCCTCCATGATCGGCAGCAATGCCGATACGTTTCGGGATCAGATTAATTTCGGGCAAAATATCAGAATCGACATTTCTTTTTTTCCCGGATTCTTTTTTATTGGTTTTCATATTCTGCGAATGATTCTATTTATGATTCTGCCTGTCAGAAAGGCAGTATCCAATGATGACCCTGCTTGTTAATAAGCTTATCTGCAGACTGAGGGCCCCAGGTTCCGGCGCTGTAATTGGGAAAATCAACAGGCTTCTCATTTTCCCAGACCTCAAGAACAGGCATTAATATCTGCCAGGCTGCTTCAACCTGATCAGCGCGCATAAATTCTGTTGCATCATTTTGTATCACATCCCAGAGTAAGGTTTCATAAGCTTCCGGGAATGGTCCTGAAAAGCTTTCACGGTAATTAAAACGCATTTCCACCGGTTTAAGAATCACTTTCGGCCCGGGTTGCTTAGCCTGAAAGCGGAGTATGATACCTTCATCAGGTTGAATTGAAATAACTATGCGTGCAGGTTGCCAGTCCAGCGAAGCTTCTGCCGGGAATGACCTGTGCGGAACGCGGCGGAACTGGATCACTATTTCAGATGACTGCAGCGGAAGGCGCTTGCCTGTCCGCAGATAGAACGGAACATCCTGCCACCGCCAATTATCAACAAACAGCTGCATGGCAACAAATGTTTCAGTCTGTGAATCAGCCGATACGCCATCCTCTTCACGATAACTGCAAACCTTTTTGCCTCCTGTTTTCCCATTGTCATATTGGCCGCGAACAACGTACTGATTTACTGCATTGAGTGGGATTGGACGGACGGCATGAAGGACATCTGCCTTCTTATTCCGGATCTCATCCGCCTCAAAGGAGACCATTGGTTCCATTGCCACCAGACAGAGAAGCTGCATAAGATGATTCTGCACCATGTCGCGAAGGGCTCCGGCCTTGTCATAATATCCTCCTCTGTGTCCTATCCCAATATCTTCGGCCACGCTGATTGTTACATATTCCACATATCTGCGGTTCCATATTGGTTCAAAAAGCGGATTGGCAAACCGGAATGCAAGGATATTCTGAACCGTTTCTTTACCAAGATAATGGTCGATCCTGAAGATCTGTGATTCAAGAAAACTCTTTGTAAATGCTTCATTCAGCTCTCTGGCTGAATCCAGACTGTAACCGATTGGTTTTTCGACCACAATACGTGATCTCTTTCTTTCTTCTGTCAATGCGGCATCACCCAGGAATTTAGGTATCTCACTGAACATTGCCGGCGGCGTTGCCATGTAGAAAATCATCTGAAGCTTTTTTTTCCACTCTTTCTCCAGTTTCTCACATCGCGCTTTAAGTGCAGAATAGGTCTCACTCTTTTTGAAGTCTCCCTGCTGATAATATATATGTGCTGAAAACTGGTTCCATTTTTTCCCGGTAACCACACCATGCCTTGAAAATTTATTCACCCCGTCATGCAGCCGATTACGGAACTCTTCATCACTGAGAGATACCCTGTCAACCGCGATGATGGAAAAATGGGAGGACATGTTGCGGTCGAAGGAAAGATCAAAGAGTGCAGGCACAAGCTTGCGCCATGTAAGATCACCTGCTCCTCCAAAAATTGTAAAAACGGTTGGTATTAATTTTTCTTCAGTCTTCATAACTAGTTTTCCTTGATCCAATCAGTATGAAATGTGCCTTTTGCATCAACCCTTTCATAGGTATGTGCTCCAAAATAGTCACGCTGCGCCTGTATAAGATTGGCTGGAAGCCACGGGCTCCGGTAAGAGTCGAGGTAGCTGAGGGAGGCCATAAATGCCGGAACTGGTATTCCTGAATCAGCGGCCAGGCGTACAATCTTACGCAGATCCTGCTGATTTTCCATTACCTTCTTTGATAATTTACTGTCAAGCAGCAAATTAGGAAGCTCAGGCCTCAGGCAGAAGGCATCTTTGATCATCTCAAGCAAGGCAGCCCTGATAATGCAACCGCCCCGCCAGATTCGTGCAATGGCTTCCAGATCAAAATGAAAATTATATTTTTCAGATGCTGCAACCAATAGTGCCATCCCCTGGGAATATGTGATTATCATTGCGGCAAGCAACCCGCTTTTTAATTCTTTCAGAATTAACTTCCTGTCGCTTTCAACCGGCTTTACGGAGAAGTGATAGACCTTACTTGCTGTTTCTCTCTGATTTTCAAATACAGAAAGGTCCCTCATGGATACGGCAATATCAATTGTGGGTATTGGGACCTGCAGCTCCATAGCGCTCTGCGAGGTCCACATTCCTGTACCCTTCTGCCTGGCAACATCAAGGATTTCATTGATCACCTTTTTCCCGGTAATATCATCCTTCCTGGTAAAGATATCGCCAGTGATCTCCAGGAGGTAGCTGTTAAGCTCTCCCTGATTCCACTCCGTGTAGATGCTGTGCAGCTGATCGTCATCCATGTCAAGACCACGTTTCATAAAGTCGTAAGTTTCTGCAATAAGCTGCATCATGCCATACTCAATTCCGTTGTGCACCATTTTTACAAAGTGACCTGCCGACCCCGGACCCATATAACTGACGCATGGAATATTGTTTACCCTGGCAGCAGCAGCTTCGAAGAGAGGCCGGACTCTTTCCCACGATTCTTTTGGCCCGCCTGGCATAATACTTGGTCCGTGACGGGCACCTTCTTCTCCCCCCGATACACCGGTTCCCATAAATTGAATTCCTTTGCTCCCGAGGTTCTTTGAACGAAGGTCAGTATCTTTAAAGTAAGAATTGCCGGCATCAATAATGAGATCGCCAGGCTGAAAATGCTCAGTCAGATCGCTTATGACAGAGTCAACAGGTGCGCCTGCAGGTACAAGTACCATGACCATACGTGGTTTACGGAGCAGCCCTGTGAATTCCTTAATATCTGATGCACAGCTTATGTCCTTTGCTTTTGATTCATTCCGTAATGCATTGACCTTGCTTATGTCCTTATCATAGCCTGCTACGCGGAACCCATGATCTGCAAGGTTAAGCAGGAAATTCCGGCCCATGACACCAAGGCCGATCATGCCAATTTCTGATTTTTGCTTAGGGTTCGATTTTGTCATTGTCATATTTCTTTAAAGTTATCTTTGCCATAAGATCCGGGATTCCTCCAGGGGGACTGCAACTCCGGAGCGGAATGGTACCATTCTTACAGTATAATCGGAAGCAGCACGGGCTGCCGGGACGTTCCCCCTGTAGAGTATGGCATTGGCTGAATCTGCTGCCGGTCCTGCCTTAATCATCTGATGAATTGGCTTGTCACTGGCATCTGCCTTACCGGCATAAAGTTCCACTACCACTGAATCAGGATCAAGCCCGTTGAGGAAAACGGGAATTTCAAAAAGATGCCGGTTACCTTCTGTTTTTATATTCAATTCTCCGAAATGTGCTTTATCCCAGTTCTTATCCAGGGAATGTTTCCATTCTACAATTCTGACCCCATCTGATCCATTATTCTCAGAGCGCTTCAGATATCTCTCCGCCGAAGGGATATAATGCTTTTCTGTGTATTCGCGTACAGTTCTTGATGCGCTGAATTGTTCAGTCAGCAGGGCCATGCTCTCTCTCATCCTTGCAACCCAGGAGGAGGGGATATTATTTTTATCACGGGTATAAAACTGAGGGACTATCTCCTTTTCCAGAATATCGTAAAGGGCATCGGCCTCAATAGCATCCCATGCAGGATCCATGCCATGTCCCCTGCCGTCTCCCAGCGCCCAGCCAACTTCGGGTGTATATGCTTCTGCCCACCATCCATCGAGTTCAGAAAGATTGAGACCTCCGTTCACAAGTACTTTCATCCCGCTTGTTCCGCAGGCTTCCCACGGCCTCCTGGGAGTATTTATCCAAACATCGACCCCTTGCACCAGATGCTCTGTCAGAACCATATCATAGTCGCTGAGAAAGATTACATGAGCCCGGGCCTCAGGTTGACTGATAAATTGTATCCACTGCCGGATAAGCGCCTGACCATCATGGTCAGCCGGGTGAGCCTTGCCCGCAATGATAAGCTGAACGGGAAATTCAGAATTTGTAAGTATCCGCAGTAACCGTTGCGGGTTATGCAACAGCAGATTTGGCCTTTTATAGCTTGCAAAACGACGCGCAAAACCAAGCGTCAGCGTATCGGGGGAGAACAGTTTTTTTACCTCATCGATTGCCTCCGGGGAGCCTCCCGAAGTTTCAATCTGCAGGGAATATCTTTCACGGGTGTACTCAATGAGTGAATTACGTGAGTTGCTTCGCATCTGCCACAGGCTCTTATCCGGTACACGGCGAAAATCCTCTTCAATGGATTCAGATGTACCCAGCCATCGGGTTTTTTTACAGGCATCCGTCCAAAGATCGTCAGCTGCTTTTGAGTCCCAGCTTGGAATATGTATCCCGTTGGTCACAGATCCGACCGGCACTTCATCAACCGGCCAGCGGTGAAAGAGTGAGGTGAAAATATTACGGCTTACAACTCCATGAAGACGGCTTACCCCATTTACCGATCCGCAACCCCTGAAAGCCAGATAGGCCATATTGAAGCTTTCAGATGGGTCCGACGGGTTCTGACGGCCCATTGCCAGCAGATCATCGAGAGAAATACCCAGTTTCTTCTGTACATAACCACCAAGGTATTGTTGAATAAGTGATGGTGGAAACAGGTCAAATCCGGCAGGTACTGCTGTGTGAGATGTGAAAACATTTCCTGCTCGGGTGACTGCAAGAGCGTTCCAGAACGATTGGCTGCCTGACTTCATAAAATCATATGCACGTTCCAGAACAGCAAAAGCGGCATGACCTTCATTCAAATGGCAGACCTCCGGTCTGAGACCAAGTGCGCTTAATAACCGCCATCCGCCGATACCAAGCAACAGCTCCTGCTGAAGCCGCATTTCAATTCCTCCACCATAAAGCTCGCTGGTTATACCCCGGTGAAGAGGCAGGTTCGCAATATCGTTGCTGTCAAGGAGATAAAGCTTAACCCTGCCTACCTGAACCTGCCAGGTCCGTACCCATATTTCGTACCCGGGTAAAACAATTTTTAACCGCAGCCATTCTCCGTTACTTTCACGCAGTGGGGTAACGGGCAATCCTCCCGGATCATTATAGGGAAAAACAGCCTGTTGATTCCCATCCTTGTCAATTATCTGACGGAAATAGCCCTGCTGGTACAACAGACCGATGCCTATGACAGGCACCCCCAGATCGCTGGCCGCTTTAAGCTGGTCGCCCGCAACATTGCCCAGTCCGCCCGAATAGATGGGGAGGGCTTCGCTCAGCATGAACTCCATACTGAAATAGGCAACACATGACAGAGGTGACCTGGCATGATTTTTCTGAAACCATGCAGGCGCCTCTGCAGCATCCCTTTTTAACTTCAGCAGTTCCTCCATTTTTTTATGGAACGAAGAATCTGCCAGAGCTTGCTCAAGTTTGTCCTTCGATACTGTCTGAAGTACAACCCACGGATTATGGGTCAGTTCCCAGAGTGACTGGTCAAGCTCCTCCCACAGCTCATCCGATTCATGATTCCATGACCATCGCATATCGAGGGCAAGCTCCGCAAGAGCATCAAAGCCCTTGAGTTCAAAAGGTAAAAAGTTGTATGCCGGATTAATTATCTGCAAATGTTTATGCATGTTAAGAGTTTCAGTTATAAAATGAAATACTCACTTTAGAATGCTATGTTCATTCCTTCATTCTCACAAGCAGGTTAAAGGCAGCCAGAGGTATGCTTATTGAACCTGTCTCAGTTTCAAGTGCGGTTATAAGTATCTTTAGCAAATCGTCATATTCTTCAACCCTCTGGTTATGCAAAATGTGATGTGCCCCCTGTCTGAGTTTGTACGATTCGGTCCCCCTCCTGATAAGTAAGCGCATTAGTTTTGGCCAGGCAGCCATCCGCATCTTTTCCAGGCCCTCTGCCGCCAGCCATGCCACGTCAGGGTCTTTGTCCTCGAGCGCCTTCAACAGTGCAGGTATCGCTTTGGTATCGGAAATTGCCACGAGGGCCTTTGCCACCTCCCAGCGAACCTGATTCACCTTTGATTTCCGCAGGGCAGAAATAAGAGGATTAACGGCAGGTTTTCCCATTCTGATGAGAGATTTTCTGGCTTTATTGCGGGCCAGACCATCTTCGCTTCCAAGGATAAGTATCCGGCACTCAATTTCTTCTTTTGTGGGAATTCGTTTTTTCATAATTAATTAACATTAAAGGGCTATAAAAAGTTGAAAATTTCATGAAGAAATGAGTAAGATATTTTGATTATAAGTCAGATAAATCATAACCTGAAGGTTGTTTTAATAATTATCCTATACCATACTGACTTTGAGCATATTGGTTCTTCCGTGAAGGTTTAGCGGAATGCTTCCGACAAAAACCAGCATATCTCCGTCATTCACCTTATTTGACACTTTCAGCTGTCTGGCCGATTCCTCAATTGCCTCATCAATCTGTTCATACTTCATAAAATGTGCTTCAACTCCCCAGATAAGCGACATTTTCCTGATAAGCTTTTCATTGTTTGTAAATGCAAATATTTTCGCCTCAGGCCTGTGACTCGATATGCGTAAAGCAGTGTACCCGGAATGAGTGAATGTGACAATTCCTCCGGGGACTATCTGTGAGCAGAGCTGCACCGCATTATAGCAGATAGAGTTTGGAATATATGTCGGAATTCCCGGTACGGGTTGATGCATCTTATAGTATGGTTTTGCACTTGATTCCGTATAATCAATGATCTTCTGCATGTTCCGGATGGTTTCAACAGGATATCTGCCGACCGAAGTCTCACCACTCAACATCAGGGCGTCAGCACCATCCAGAACAGCATTTGCGACATCTGTCGCCTCGGCCCTTGTAGGCCTGAAATTTGTGATCATGCTCTCCATCATCTGGGTGGCAACTATTACAGGTTTGGAATGCCCGAGACATTTTTGTATTATTTTTTTCTGGATCAACGGTACCTCATCAAACGGAACTTCGACACCCAGATCGCCTCTGGCAACCATCACAGCATCTGCAAGGTCGATGATAGCGTCTAATTCGCGTAAGGCTTCGGGTTTCTCAATTTTGGCAATAACACCGGCATGACTTTTTTTCTTGCGGATAAGCTCCCTTATATCGAAAATATCTGAGGCTTCACGCACAAATGACATTGCTATCCAATCCACCTCCTGGGCAAGTGCAAAATTTGCATTTATTATATCCTCCTGTGTGAGGCAGGGAAGTGAGATCCTGGTATTGGGAAGGTTCACTCCCTTGTGCGATGATAATGGTCCTCCGTAGATGACCCGGGCTTTTACAAGATCCTTTTTATTGGTCTCAACTACCTCAAGCTTAAGTTTACCATCATCGATAAGAATCGCTTCGCCGACTTTTACATCATCTGAAAAATTCTTATAACTAATATAGATCTTTTCCTTTGTCCCCATGCATTTTTCGGTGACAAACGTTATTATATCACCTGCCTCAAGGTCAATATGATCATTCTCAATCTCACCTATCCTTAATTTAGGACCCTGCAGATCTGCCATTATAGCAACATGAAGCCCTTTTTCGGCATTTATCTCCTTTATCAGGTTTATCAGTTTTAAGTGCTCCTCCAGATTCGAGTGTGAAAAATTCAACCTCAGCACATCAACACCTTCATCGATAATTTCCTCCAGAACTTTCTTTGAAGAAGTTGCAGGACCTATTGTGGCTATAATTCTGGTGTGGGAATTCCTGTTGCTCATGAGTTTTTTATTTGGGGATCATTTGGCAATCTGTTCATTTACAATGGTTTGTGCTTCTTCCACAATTTTTTGCAAGTGATTATCGCCAAGGAAGCTTTCGGCATAGATCTTATAGATGTTCTCAGTACCGGAAGGACGGGCAGCGAACCATCCGTTACTGGCTATTACCTTAAGCCCGCCGATAGGCTTATTATTCCCGGGCGCCGACGTGAGTATGCTCCTGATTTTTTCACCGGCCAGTTCACCTATCTTTACAGTATCTGCTGAAAGTTTTCCTAATTTTTCCTTTTGAGCTGGAGTGGCCGGCGCATCAATGCGGGTGTAAACAGGTTCTCCTGAAAAGTGCGTAAGCTCCCTGTATTTTTCTCCGGGATCGCGACCTGACCGTGCAGTGATCTCGGCAGCAAGAAGGGAGGGAATAAAACCATCCTTGTCGGTGGTCCAGACTCCTCCGTCCTTTCTTACAAATGATGCCCCTGCACTCTCTTCTCCTCCAAAACCCAGAGAACCATCCAGTAATCCATCGACAAACCATTTAAATCCTACAGGCACCTCGTAGAGCTTCCGTCCCAGTCCGGCTGCAATCAGATCTATCAGCTGGCTGCTTACAACAGTTTTCCCCACGGCAGCATCAGGTGACCAGCCCGGACGGTGCCGGAACAGGTACTCAACAGCGACTGAAAGGTAATGATTGGGTGGAAGCAATCCTGCACTTTTTGTAACAATTCCATGCCTGTCATGGTCAGTATCGCAGGCTACCGAGATGTCGAACCGGTCTTTCAAATCTATAAGTCTATGCATGGCATATGGGGACGAAGGATCCATCCGGATCTGGCCATCCCAGTCAACAGTCATAAAGCTAAAGGTAGGATCAACCGACTCATTGACAACAGTCAGGTTCAATCCATAACGTTCCGCTATCGGTTTCCAGTAATGTACACCGGCACCACCTAGAGGGTCAACCCCGATTTTAATTTTTGACCCGCTGATAATATCCATATCAATTACGGATGCAAGTCCGTCTATATAACTGTTGAGAAAATCAAACCTGTGAGTTGAAGGGGCATGAAGTGCCCTTTCAAAAGGCATCCTTTTTACCTCCTGCAGCTTATTCCCGAGGATGTCGTTCGCCTTGTCTTCAATCCAGCCTGTAATGCTTCCTTCAGCCGGACCTCCGTTTGGCGGGTTATACTTAAAGCCTCCGTCTCCGGGGGGATTATGGGAAGGGGTGATTACTATACCATCAGCAAAACCCTCTTTTCTGTCCCTGTTGTAATTTAAAATGGCATTTGAGATTGCCGGTGTAGGGACAAACTCATCTTTTTCGGACAGCATTACTTCTACCTGGTTTGCAGCCAGTACTTCAAGTGCAGATACCAGTGCAGGCTCGGAAAGAGCATGTGTATCTCTCCCCAGAAACAGGGGCCCGTTTATTTTATTTTGCAGCCGGTATAAACAGATTGCCTGTGTAACAGCCAGGATATGCCATTCGTTAAATGAAATATTAAATGATGAACCCCGATGACCTGAAGTTCCAAACATAACGCGTTGCTCTGTAATAGTTGAATCAGGAATATCAGAATAATAGGCTGTTATGAGCTTTGGTATATTTACCAGCATCTCCCGGTCAGCAGGCTTCCCTGCATGCTTACTTACCTCAGATTCCATTTTGGCTTAGTGATTCTTTGACAATCGATAATTTATGAAATAGTTTGCTAACCGGTTAAAGCCGTCTGCTAGCCCCGTTCCCATTTCAGAAATCAGCAGGTTTCGCAATTACTGTTTGTATATAATTAAACACTTATCAGATGATTTTGTTTTGGTTTCAGGCAATTCATTGATGTTGTATTGACTTTTTGAATAAATTTTAACAACTGGTCAAAATGTTCAGCGACGCTCCTGTCAAAACGATTTCAAATACCTAATTTTAATCCTCCGGAGCCGGGAAGGGATTGAGGCATTCCCTCAGGACAATTAAGCACGGATTGGATTGAAAAACATACTGAAAAATGCAGATCGAAAATTTTAAGAATGGCCAGTAATTACTTCAGTTTTAAACAGTTTACAATACACCAGGATAAAGCTGCATTCAAGGTAGGAACCGATGGCGTTTTGCTCGGGGCAGCTACAGATGTTACTGCTGTCAGAAGAATCCTGGATATCGGATCAGGCACTGGAATAGTTGCAATTATGCTGGCACAAAGATGTGAGGCGGATATAGTGGCCCTCGAACCTGACTACGATTCCTTTATCCAGTGCTGTGAAAATGTAAATCTCTGCAGATGGAGTGACAGGATAAAGGTGGAACACTTAAGCCTGCAACAGTATGAGGATAAGGAAAAATTTGACCTGATAGTCACTAATCCTCCCTATTTCTCCGGTTCAATGAAAAACCCCGATCCGAGGAAATCTGCTTCCAGGCACAATGATTCATTGTCTGGCAATGATTTACTTTCAAATGTTTCAAGATTGCTTGAGGATAACGGACGGTTGCAATTGATTTTGCCGGGTGTGGAAGGTTATATTTTTATAGCCGAAGCAGCCGGTTGGGGATTCTACTGCAACAGTTTGCTTAAGATCAGACCGTTGCCATCAAGCGAGGTCAGGAGATTGATCCTTACCTTCAGCAGGCAGCGTGGGAAAATAACTGAAAAGTTTCTTACAATAGAAAATGGCAGCAGACATGAAT
Organism: uncultured Bacteroidales bacterium; assembly: GCA_963816345.1. Taxonomy (GTDB): domain Bacteria; phylum Bacteroidota; class Bacteroidia; order Bacteroidales; family VadinHA17; genus LD21. The sequence goes on along the minus strand of CAWFKI010000007.1, from coordinate 138,223 downwards.
TTTCTGAAGAATATATCAGTCTGACAAAGGATTTTTACCTCAATTTCTGACGGAACCTGAACTCTCCCTGTAGCCCGGCATTCAGAATACAAATTCACTCTCCGGTAATCCGGACTTTTCCTTCATCTCAATGCCGAGACTTTTGAGCTCTTCAAGCACGGGAATATATATCTGCGGTATCACCGGGCGGAGGACTCCTTTCAGATCGATCTTCTTTTCCAGTATAAGCTTAACCGCAACAGCGGCAGGTAGGGCCACTGTCCGGGCTATAGAAGTGTCAGCGCCGGGTATTCCAAAATCAAGCATCGATGATCTGATGACCTCTCTCTTTCCATCCGGCCAGGATGCCAGGACAATATGTTCAAGGATCACCATATCGCGTTCAGAATCAGACAGCATCATTTTACCTATCATCCTGTCGGATGTGATCTCAAAGGGAGTAGTCTCTCCGGAGGAGATCTTATCATTGTCGAAAAATCCCAGGAAGTCCAGTGATCTGACCGCTGTGGAAGATTCTGTCTGTCCCAGTTTAAGGGCAATATTCTTTCTTAGATCACTCTTTTCAATTCCGGCCCTCTCTGCAAGAAAGTCAGAATAGCTCATATTTTTATAATTCCTGCGTGTATCATCGAGCATGTTCAGGGTTTTCAGGGCATCAAGTGATTCGCACCAACCCCTGAACCTGAAGGTTCCCCGGTACATGGTTTTTGTTTCCGGTATTCCGTAGATACCTGTGTAGCTTAAAGAATCCCTGTTGGGATATACCTCTAAATCGCCAACTCCCGGGAAATTGAAATTGAACCTGTCTTTGAAAAGAGCTTGGGAACCGATATGTATCTTTTTCCCTTTTTTCAGGTACACTGCACTGTTGAAGCTTGCAAGAATAACTCCTTTCGGGCTCCAGGAGAACTTATATCCCAGGGGATTCTGAGCTGCTTCGGGTGCAGGCAGAGCTCCACACAATGAATAGAATTCCTCTACTGAACCTCCCTTGATATGTACGCGGTCAATTATTCTCATTGCCGACATATGATCTATACCCGGATCCAGTCCGATCTCATTCAGCAAAAGAATCCCGGCCTTTTTTGCCGTATCATCCAGGGACATCATTTCAGGTTGCACATAGGAGGTTGTTACAAGAGATTTTCTTTTGTGCAGACAGATCCCTGCCACTTCCGCGTGATATTTATATGGAAGAAGACTTACCGTTATGTCATGGGCAGATACCAGCCTTTCAAGGGTTTGGAGATCATCCATTGACCATTCCAGCGAAGAACCAAGCGGATTTCCGCCGATCATCCCGTCAGCCCTTGCCTTCATCGGTGAGGCTATGAGAACTTCAATTTTATTATCAAGCAGATATTTTACCATGGGTTTTGCCACAAGTCCGGCTCCAAGTATCAGTACCTTTTTCATTTGACTTCTTTTATTCAATTATCAGCAAGTTAGAAAATCTCTTTGAAAATTTTCATGAATTTAGTCCACTCCGGAAAGTTAATTTACGCCTGAATCCACATGGAAAGGCTTTTTTATTACGAGGAAGGAGTGGAGAACTATTTTATTTTCCGGGAGATAATAAAATTCCAAAAGACTTTCATTAATATTACCATGAGTGTATCTTTGTCATAAGCATCCTGACAAAGATTGATCAGAACTACATCAGGTTATTTTTATGTCTGATTTTCAGAAGTATGTAGAGACACCGCTGATGAAGCAGTATAATAACATCAAGGCCCGCCATCCTGATGCAATACTTCTTTTCAGAGTAGGTGACTTTTATGAGACATTCGGCGAGGATGCCATCAGGGCTTCCGAAATACTCGGGATAACACTTACCCGCCGGGCTAATGGTTCGGCACAATTTGTTGAGCTTGCCGGTTTCCCTTATCATGCGCTTGACACTTATCTTCCGAGGCTTGTCAGAGCAGGGCAGAGGGTAGCTATCTGCGAACAGCTTGAAGATCCTAAACTTACAAAGAAAATTGTAAAAAGAGGAATTATAGAGCTTGTAACTCCGGGACTTTCACTCAACGAGAATGTTCTGAATCATAAGGAAAATAATTTCCTTGCAGCCGTTCATATTGATAAGAAGATTGCAGGAGTTGCATTTCTTGATATTTCCACCGGGGAATTTCTTGTTTCTGAAGGAACAATAGAGTATATAGACCAGATGCTGAACAACTTCCAGCCAAAGGAGGTGTTGTTTGAAAAAGGAAAAAAGGAACTTTTCCTTGAATATTTTGGTCCGAAGTATTATAATTTTAAGCTTGATGACTGGATTTTTAAACAGGACGCTGCAAATGACAGATTGCTTAAACAGTTTGAGACCAGTTCGTTAAAAGGATTTGGGGTACAGAATCTTTCATATGGGATCATCGCGGCAGGAGCTATTCTATATTATCTTGATATAACCCAGCATGAACAGCTGGGGCATATTTCAAGCCTTTCAAGAATTGAAGAGAACAGATATGTCTGGCTCGATAAGTTCACCGTAAAGAACCTTGAGTTATTCCATTCTCCCTATGAAGGTGCCAGAACACTAATAGATGTCATGGACAAAACTATCTCTCCCATGGGAGGCAGATTGCTCAAGAGATGGATCTCTCTTCCTCTTAAGGACCGGCAACCTGTAAACGAGAGGCTCGATATTGTACAGTTCCTTCTTGAGAACAATGCTGTAAAAGAGGAACTCGCAGCCCTCATCCGTCAGGTAGGGGACCTTGAGAGGCTTATCTCGAAGGTCGCTGTCGGACGGATAAATCCACGGGAAGTTGTTCAGCTTAAGAATGCCCTTAAATCAATAGGGCCGATCAGGGAGATCTGCAACAGCAGTAATTGTCCGCCACTTATCCAGCTCGCAGAACAGCTGAATCCATGCAGAACAATTGCCGATAAGATTGAAACGGAGCTGAACAACGATCCGCCTGTACAGATAGCCAGGGGGAATGCAATAGCACGCGGGATATCTGTTGAACTTGATGAATTGAGGACGATACTCTATAGCGGCAAGGATTATCTGGCAGATCTCCAGAGCCGGGAAAGCGAGCGGACCGGTATATCGTCGCTGAAGGTCAGCTTTAATAATGTTTTCGGCTATTATATTGAAGTAAGAAATACCCATAAAGATAAGGTCCCTCCTGAGTGGATAAGAAAGCAGACCCTTGTCAGCGCTGAAAGGTACATAACTGAAGAGCTCAAGGAATATGAGAGTAAAATACTTGGAGCTGAGGAGAAGATAATTACTCTTGAGACAAAACTTTTTGCCGACCTGGTTCTTGCGATCCTGGAATTTATTCCACCGATACAATTAAATTCCTCGCTTATTGCCAGGCTCGATTGTCTGCAATCTTTTGCAGCTCTTTCTCTCGAGAATAATTATGTCAGGCCGCAACTGAATGACTCCAGGGTCCTTAATATTACCGAAGGACGCCATCCGGTGATAGAAACCCAATTGCCTGCAGGGGAGTCATATGTCCCCAATGATCTTGTTCTTGATACTGATGATCAGCAGATAATAATCCTGACAGGTCCGAACATGTCAGGGAAATCTGCTCTGTTGAGACAAACTGCACTTATTGTTCTTATGGCGCAGACAGGTTGTTACGTTCCTGCCAGGAGCGCTGAGATCGGGATGGTGGATAAGATATTCACAAGAGTAGGTGCTACCGATAATATCAGTCTGGGAGAATCGACATTCATGGTAGAGATGAACGAGACAGCAAGTATACTTAACAATCTTTCGGACCGGAGTCTCGTTCTTCTTGATGAGATTGGCAGGGGTACCAGCACCTACGATGGCATATCGATTGCCTGGGCCATGGTGGAGTACCTTCATGAGAATAAATTACAGGGCTAAAACGCTCTTTGCCACTCATTATCACGAACTTAATGAAATGGAGAATTCATTCTCCAGGGTGAAGAACTATAATGTCTCAATAAAAGAGCTGAATAACAAGATTATTTTCCTCAGGAAGCTCAGGAGGGGAGGAAGTGAGCATAGCTTTGGCATACATGTCGCCCGGATGGCAGGTATGCCCAGGAGTGTGGTCTTTCGCGCTGAGGAGATCATGAAGGAACTTGAGCAGAGTCATGAGAAGCAGGAACTGACCAAGCCAATTGCAGATCTTGCCGGTCACAGGGAAGGAATGCAGCTCAGCATATTCCAGCTGGACGATCCTGTTCTCAAGCAGATCCGTGATGAATTGCTTGAGCTGGACATCAACAATCTTACTCCCGTAGAAGCTCTGAATAAGCTTTATAATATCAAGAAACTCCTGAAATAGTAATGTCAAAAAAGCTGTAATTTTCATCCATTAAATCCGTGTTATCATGAAACGATTTCTTTATTCCCAGGCAGCTCTGATCATCTGGTGCCTGCTGCTGCAGGTTCCTGGCTATTCCCAGACCGGTTCAGTAAAGCAGGTGAAACTAAGCAGTTTTGAACTGCAGGCCTCTGTTTTAATCTCCTCCTCCGGTGAGGAAATCTCAAATGCAGGATATAAGTCAGATGTATATTGGTTCCCTGTTACGGTACCATCAACTGTTCTTACCGGACTTGTTGCCAACAATGTTTATCCCGATCCCTATTCAGGGCTTAATAATATGCTTATACCGGATGCCTCGGATGAATTCAACAAGAAATATAATCTTGAACAATATTCCCATTTGCCGAATAATCCAAATCCGTGGAAAAAGCCGTACTGGTACCGCACCACATTTTAATGTACCTGCCGGGGACAATGGGCGTCATTTCCAGCTCATATTCAAAGGGATCAACTACAGGGCAGCAGTATGGGTAAACGGCAAACAGATAGCCGATTCCACACAAATGGCAGGGATGTTTGCACAATATAGCTTTGACGTAAGCAGGAATATTATTGCAGGGAAGGAGAATGCCATAGCAGTTAAGATATATCCGCTTGATTATCCGGGATTACCTGCCACAGAGCAGCTCAAAGCGCTGGGTGATTTTTTTGAAAACGGAGGGCCGACAGGCGATATAGGTAAGAATGTAACTATGCTTTGTTCGGTTGGATGGGACTGGATCCCACCAGTACGTGACCGCAATATGGGCATATGGTTGCCGGTTTACCTGCGGACCTCGGGAGGAGTGACAATAGCTGATCCAAAGATAGTTACCCTTCTTCCCAAACTGCCGGATACAACCCGGGCCATAATACAGCTGAATCTTAAATTGCTGAACCATAACACGGCAGAAGATAATGGAAAATTAACTGTAACATTATCTCCTGAAAATTTTAGAGGTGAACCGGTTCAGTTCACAAAAAACGTATCAGTTCCAAAAAGCTCCCTGGCTATCGTCGATCTGAACGGAGAAAATACAAAAGAGCTAAATATTTCCAATCCGGCTCTCTGGTGGCCAAATGGCTATGGCAGGCCAAACCTCTACAGGATAAGGCTGCAATATGCCAATGGTTCCGGAGTATCGGATGACACAACATTTATTTTCGGCATCCGTACCGTTAGTACAAAGGCCATGGAAGTAAACGGTTCGTACAGACGTGATTTCTACGTAAATGAACGTCGTATTCACCTCACAGGTGGTGCATGGGTGCCTGATATGATGCTTAACCGCGATTCAACACGGTACGATTATGAGCTGCATCTCTGCCGCAATTCGAACATAAACCTGGTAAGGATATGGGGAGGCGGCGTAACACCCAGGGATGAGTTCTGGGAAGCAACCGACAGGTATGGCCTTCTGGTGTGGTCGGATTTCTGGGTCACCGGCGATACACAGGGCGAATTTAAAGGATCTCCTGACTGGCCCCTTGAAGGTAATGTTTTTATAAAGAATGTCATCAGCACCATCCTTCGCATCAGGAACCACCCGAGCCTGCTGGTATGGACGGGCGGCAATGAAGGTCATGCGCGGAAAGAGTTATATGATGTAATGAGGGAAAATATCATAACTCTGGATGGGACAAGGCCATATATACCCAGTTCGTCAGGCTTTGCCAAACTGCCTGCCGGATGGAACGGATCATGGCCTGATAATCTTCCGTCAGGTGTCTATAGCGGAGGACCGTACACCTGGCAGGATCCGAAGGAATATTACAACAGGGCAATTGCAGGAAAAGACTGGGTGTTCAAGGATGAAACGGGCTTACCATCCCAGCCACCCTATAATATTATGCCAAAAATAATCCCCGACCTGGTATGGGATAAGAACCTGCCCTTCCCTCTGAATAATACCTGGGGCTACCATGATGCTGCTACAGGAAACGGCAGATATGACCTATATTATGAAGAGATGGTAAAAAGATTCGGGAAGCCGGCAAGCATGGAAAACTTTTGTGATAAGATGCAACTGATGAACGCCGTTGGATACCAGGGCATCTTTGAAGCTGCCGGACATAAGCTGAATGATATCGGCGGGGTTATGCTATGGAAGCTGAATGCTGCCTTTCCAAGTGTTGTCTGGCAGGTTTATGACTGGTTCCTGGAACCTAATGCCGGATATTATTTTATGCAGAATGCCTGCGAACCTGTTCATATTCAGTTTAATCCTGTCAGTCTTGATGTTCTGGCCATCAACAGGACATACAAAGCAGTACCGGATCTGACTGCCGAGGTCGATGTTTTAAGTCTCGATTCAAAGGTTTTGTATCATAAGGAGAAAAAGGTAAGCCTTACGCCAACTGATGTGCAAAAAGCTCTATCCCTTACAGATGCATTAAAGGAGGCAAAAGGTGTGAATTTTGTTGTTTTGAATTTAAGGAACAGTGCCGGTAAAGTGGTCTCTCATAATGTATACTGGCTGTCAAAGGATGAAGATTTTAAGTCTCTGAACACTATGCCCGAAACGTCTGTAAAGGTTCAGGTGCTGAAGGAGCTGAAAGGGAAGTCGGAACGTAGCTGGACTATTCAGATCTCCAATTCTTCAGACAGGCTGGCATTCTTTATTCGTCCACGGTTAGTGCAAAATGGAGAGGAGATACTTCCGACCTGGTGGACCGGAAATTATTTTACCCTGGCCCCTTCTGAAAGTACCACGGTGACAGTAAGCTGTCCGGTGGTGAAGGAGGGTCCCGGAAAAGTGTTACTGAAAGTAGCAGGCTGGAATGTACCGGAACAGGAGTTGAATCTGGCCAGATAGTACGGATTTATTCACTGAAAGCCCGCTAAAGTGAGAATCAGTTGTAATTTTAAAAAAAATGCAAAATGATAAATAAACTATTTTTTATTTTCTTCCTTTTCACAGGAAGTTATGCTTATGGACAGCAATCTGATTGTAAGGTGAAATTGCCGGATATATCGGGAACCTATTCCGGAGGGTGTAAGAAAGGTCTGGCGCAGGGAAAGGGTATTGCTCAGGGTATTGACCGCTACGAGGGACAGTTCACCAGAGGCCTGCCTGAGGGCAGGGGAGTCTACACCTGGGCCGACGGAACTGTTTATGATGGTCAGTGGAAGGACGGTATGAGAGATGGTAAGGGTAAAATGATATACAGGGATTCTGTTGTAACGGGATACTGGAAAGCCAATAAGTACCTGGGCACGGAAATTATAGCTCCATATAAAATTATTATAAGCCGGAATGTGTCAAGGGAGTCAATAACAAAAACTATTGAAACCGGAAATGGGGTCAGGATAAAGATAATGCTCGGGGGTGTGGACAATTCTTCAATTGAAGATTTTTCCCTGGCTTTCAGCAACGGATCAGAATACAGGAATGTCAATGTTTACGGGGTACAGAATTGTAACGTACCTTACGATGTTGTAGTCCGGTACCGGACCTGGAATCAGCTGCATACAGCCCAGTATGATGTGTTATTCGAATTTACAATCAATGATCCCGGCATCTGGAGCGTAGTTCTCACAAATATGTGATTATACAGGGTTTATTTAACCATTCCCTGGTACTCACCGTTGATTAAAGTATAACGATTAAATTTTTTGTATGGCACTGTTGGGAATTGACCTGGGTGGCACTAAGCTGGCTCTTGCTGCTTTTTCTGATGAAGGGAAAATTCTCTTCAAGGAGTCCGTCGCCCTGGCAAACAGAAAGGGCGCTGAGGTCGGGAAGCTGATTACCGGCCGGATTGCTGCTATGATCCTTTCAGGCAGATCCGGGGGATATGAAATCAAATCGGTTGGCATATCCGTTCCGGGTATCAGTCATATTGCTGACGGGAGCGTCTGGGCTCCTAATATTGAGGGTTGGGAAGATTACCCTTTGCTTCGTGAAGTTCAGGAAGTCTGCGGCTCTGTCCCGGTCACAATCGACAGTGACAGAGCCTGCTATATTCTTGGGGAAGCCTGGCAGGGAAATGCAAAGGGATGCCGTGATGCTATCTTTCTGTCTGTCGGAACAGGCATTGGAGCCGGCATTCTTGTGAACGGTGAGATATTAAGAGGCAGCCATGATATTGCAGGATGCATAGGATGGATGGCCCTGCAGCGCCCGTTTGATGAAAGGTATAAATCCTGCGGATGTTTTGAATACTATGCTTCCGGGGAAGGTATTGCTAACATAGCAAGGTCATATCTGGAGGAGCGGAAGAATTACTCAGGAGAGCTTGGAAGAGTAAGCTCTGAGGATATTAAATCCCAGGACGTTTTTTCGGCTTATGAGAATGGAGATCCTCTTGCTGCCCGGGTGATTGAGCAGTGCGTTGAATTCTGGGGCATGGCTGTGGCAAATCTTGTCAGCCTGTTTAATCCGGAGAAGATTATTCTGGGAGGGGGTGTCTTTGGTCCCGGGATAAAATTATTACCCGCCATCGGAATTGAAGCAGCCAGGTGGGCCCAGCCGGTAAGTATCCATCAGGTAAAGCTTGATATCTCAGCATTGGAGGGGGACGCCGGAGTGTATGGTGCAGGATATCTTGCCCTGAAAAACATTTCTGATTCTGAAAAGATAATATAGATAAAAGATAATATAGATTTAGGTATAGTGTACAATAAAAAAGTTGTTTTCTGGGCAGCCTGTGCAGGGTTACTTCTTTTCGGAGTCTGCATGATAACGCTGGGTTCCGTTGCCTCGGATCTCAGGGAGAAGCTAAAGCTGAGTGAACTGGAATCCGGAACCCTGTTCTCGATACTCCCGCTTGGAATTATTGCGGGATCCTTCATTTTCGGACCGATCGTTGATAAGTATGGATACAAGATCCTGCTTGTTATCTCCTCACTGTGTCTGGCTGCCGGATTTGAAGGACTGGCTTTTACTCTTTCAGCTGATCTGCTTAAATTATTCAGTTTTCTGATCGGTCTTGGAGGAGGAGCAATTAACGGAGCTACCAATGCACTGGTCTCTGACATAAGTGAAAAAGATAAAGGTGCTAATATAAGCCTGCTGGGAGTCTCATATGGTGTGGGTGCCCTGGGTATGCCCCTTGTGCTGGGTTTGCTCAGAGATATCACAGGTTTTGAGATTATTGTCAGTGCGATTGGAACACTCACATTATTGACCGGGGTCTTTTTTCTGATAATTAATTTTCCGCCTCCTAAACAGGCGAGGAACGAACCCTTCTCACACAGTCTTAAGCTTCTCAGGGATAAGATCTTGCTGCTTATAGCTCTTTTTCTCTGCTTTCAGAGCGGATTTGAGGCTATTATCAATAACTGGACAACCACATACCTCGTGAATAAGCTTTCTGTTGCCAGGCATAGCGCATTGTATGGTCTCTCCTCCTTTGTAGCCGGAATGGTCATCATGCGGCTGCTTATAGGAAGCATTTTCAGATCATTTACTACAAAAAAGCTGCTCATATTATGCCTGATTCTTGTACTGGCAGGTCTCACACTGCTGAAAACCGGACTTTCCTACAACATATCAATATCGGGTTTGGTGCTACTTGGGGCAGGACTCTCAGCTGGCTTCCCGGTAATGCTGGGAATTGTCGGAAACCTCTATTCTGAACTGTCAGGAACAGCTTTCAGCCTTGTATTCTTTATTGCCCTGACGGGAAATACGTTGATAAATTTACTGATGGCGATGGTTGCCCAGAACTTTGGTATCGAACATTTAATTACTTTTGCACTTGCCGTTTCAGCAATTATGGTATTGCTGGCGGTAATTATAGTCAACAGGACGAAAAATATCCGGTAAACATTTTAAACTCTTATTTTATGTTAGCAACACAATGGCTTAAGAATGCAAGGGGTGTCATGACCCGCATTGAAGAAACTCAGCTGGAAAATATACGTAAAGCAGCAGAGGTAATGGCAGATACAATTGAATGTGGCCGGTGGGTCCATACTTTTGGTTGCGGTCATGCCACTCTTCCTATTGAGGAGATGTATCCGCGTATCGGAGGTTTCGTAGGATTTCACCCTATGATTGAATTACCTCTTACCTTCTTTACACGTATAACGGGCGAGATGGGTGTTCATCAATTTCTATTCCTTGAGCGGGTGGAAGGATATGGTGTGGAAATAATGAAAGGCTATGACTTCGACAAGAGAGATACAATGTGGCTTTTTTCCCATACTGGCATAAACAATGTAAACATAGATGTTGCAATTGAAGCCAGGAAGAAAGGGATGAAGGTAGTTGTATTCGGATCGGCTGCAGAGGCAGAGGGCAAACAGACAAGGCACTCATCCGGCAAGACAATATTCGATATCGCCGACTATGTTGTGGACACCTGTGCTCCTCTTGCGGATGCTTCAGTTACGTTAAAGAACCATCAGGATAAAATAGGGCCTGTTTCAACAATGGCGTTTATTACCTGCGTCTGGATGACAGTAACTACCGTTGCCGAAATTCTTGCCGACCGTGGTGTTAAGCTTTATATTCACCCATCGCATAATGTTCCCGGAGATAATACCTCACGGCAACGATTGGATGAAGCGCTTGCAGAGTACAAAAAGAGGATTGCCGGAGTATAAAAGATGAGTGCGGTTTGCATTCTGTTGCCAGGTGCTGATTAACAGCTCAGCCTGACACTGAGGAGAGTAAAGTAATGTTACATTCTTAACACATGAGAAAAGCCTTTATTGCAGTTCTTATATGGCTGGTGTCACTTACTGTCCTCGCCCAGAAAGTCTCGGTTAAAGTCACCAAAACAAAAAATATTGCAGAATCCGAATGGCAGATACGCGATGAAAATCAGGTAACTGTTTTTTCAGGGGTTGAATATCCGGGAAGCGATTCGGTCAGATTCTCTCTCGAGGCCAATAAAAGATACTTTCTGGATATCTCTGTTTCAGGGATCTATGACCCGGATACAGTAATGTATTGTCTCTTTATCAAAAACGAGCCTGTTCTTCTTATCAGCTCCGGACTACTGCCGGGTGATCATTCCTTCGGTTTTTTTACAGGGGTGCGTGAGGATCAGACTAAAATAACCGGAGGATTAAATGCTGACATTTCTGATTTCCCCTGGCAGGTATTTTACGAGTCAGGAAATTTTACATGCGGAGGATCAATAATCTCCGGGGACTGGGTTATTACAGCAGCTCACTGTACTGAGGACGATAACGGAATTCCTTTTCCTGTATCAACAATGGATGTTATTGTCGGAGCAAATAATCCCAGAATTGCTTCTGAAGGGAAAATGTACTTTATAAGCAGGGTCATCGTGCATGACAAATACGACAGAATCACTCATAATAACGATATAGCTTTATTAAAGCTTCAGGCTGCAATTAATTATACAAATGCCACCCCTATAAGACTTATCTCAAAAATAGATTCGGCTGCCGGGGCCACTGACCCGGGAGTCATGTCATGGGTTACAGGATATGGCCTGATAAAGGCAATACCTGAGACATATCCGTCCCAGCTTCAGAAAGTTCAGCTACCGATCGTGACCAATGCCCAGGCTTCGGTTATCTGGTCTGACATTGCACCTACCGATATGATGGCAGGTTTCCAGTCCGGTAACAAGGACGCCTGTAACGGTGACAGCGGTGGACCTCTTGTAGTGCCTGTCGGCACTGAATACAAACTGGCCGGACTGGTAAGCTGGGGATCTTCCACCTGCGATACTTATGGTGCATATACCCGTGTCTCATTATTTCAGTCCTGGATATCATCAAATACAGGAATTGAAATATCATTTGTTCCTCCTGTACCTGCAGGGGATTCAATAATCTGCAAGGGTGTAGCTTCCAGCGTTTATAATGTTGGGACTGTCGCAGGGGCAACTTCCTATGAATGGCAGTTGCTTCCGGCTGTAGCCGGAACAATCTCAGCCAATCTGGGGCAGGCCACTATTACCTGGGGAGCGGGCTATACAGGTGCGGCCACTGTAAGGCTCCGAGTAACAAAAAATAACGTGGTCTCTTACTGGTCAACCCTTACGGTTCATATTGCTGACTATAATAACCTTATCAGTAAATCAAATGATACAGTAATTTGTGCTCAACGGCCCCTTAATATCAATGTGGTGGCGGATGGTTATAATCTTAAATACTTCTGGTACCAGGATAATAACCTGTTAAAATCAGGCCCCTCACCGGAAATACCCTTCAGCAGTACCGCAGTCAGCAATTCAGGACTCTACAGATGTGATATCACAGGATCGTGTGGTCAGCCTTTATCTGCGGAAATAAATCTGACGGTCCTGCCCGTGACAAAGATTACCGGTCTGACTCCTGATTCCGCTGCTTCATTCGGGGAAGACATTACACTTACAGTTGATGCGGAGGGACATAACCTTAATTACCAGTGGCGGAAAGACGGCAAAGAGCTTGCTCAGGCTACCGGTCAGGACCTTTTACTCCGGAACATAAATGCGGCAAATACAGGGCTGTACCAGGTAAATGTGACCGGAACCTGTGGTATAGTGCTGAGCAACAATATTTATCTGTTTGCAAGAGCTAAGGGGAATAGCGAGAGCCCTGAAATAATGGTTTGGCCGACAGTGTTCAGCAATGAATTCAATGTTGCCCTCAGTGATGAACAGTCTTATAATCTGTTATTGTTCAGCACGACAGGAAGATTACTTATGGAAAAGCAGAATTGTCAGTTCAGGACAACACTCAATCTCAGTGATATCCCGGGTGGAGTATATATTCTTACGGTTTATAACAACAAGTTCCGCAAATCGGTAAAAGTTATTAAAGATTAATTACAGGGGCTGTCCATTATTCTCCGGCAAAAAGTTGAATTTTCATTCATACAGTTTGTCTGTCTGGTATTTGTCAGAGTAAAACACAAGATCGTTTTTTGTAGGATGTATGAGGGTTCTGCCAAAGCCTGCTGAACTTCTGTCAGTATAGACAACATCAGGAAATTCAGCTGCCCAGGTATCGTAATTATGCCCGTATGTCGGGTTCTGAGGATCTCCGATAGCTATGTCTGACTGCTCTATGCCACAATCGTTTACAAGCTGTCTTAAGAGCTGGAGAACTATTGCCGGACCTGTCTCACATGTGCCCAGATAGCCACTCTTCCCATCTTCAGATTTTGAGGTGCGGTAAGCAGGATAATAATAGTTTCCTTTATCTCTTTCGGACTGGCTTAATCTGCCCCTGCCTGATGTCTGATTTATCTTTATGAATATTTTTTCCCCTGCAGTATATCCCTTGTTTGAAGTATGTTTTTTTTGATTAAAGTACCGGAACATGGCATCCCAGGATCTGGCGACTGAAGATCCGCCGGCAAGCTTTATCACAGATTCGTTGAACATTTTACTCACCACCTGCTGGTTTGTATTTTCAGGTTTGAAATAATAATCCTTACAATTTCTGTTTGTTGCCGCAGTATCCCATGTCCAGATCACCCTGCCGGGATTTATCCCCACCGGAGTGCCAAATGGTTGGTTTGGCCCGTCATCCGGACCGCTCTTCAGCCCGGTATTCTGAACATAAAAGCCCGGCTTGTCCGATGGTGTAATTGCAAGGGTGACAAGTGCTCCGGATATCAGAATAAGTGTGGAGAGGTACCTGACATTAAATATTTTCCGCCCGGAGCTTCTTGCAGCAAAAGTAACCCCGGCTACAGCAAGAAGATAAGAAATAAATCCCGACATAAAAGGCGCTGCAACCTTCATGCAGGGATAACTTGCCCTGCCTGGTTTGGGAATGACCCGTACCAGGAACCAGATTGTAGAGATCACCCCCGGAATGAAAATTAATAACCGTTTTATGCGGAGTCTGCTTTTCCCTTCTCCTTTTCCGGCCGGGATCCATTCTGGTTTATGAAGGTGGTTCCTGGTACTGGTCATAATTACAGGCACTGATTAATTACAAAGCATAAATTTATTAAATAATGTGAGTCAGGTGTAAAACAAAAGGAATAATAGTAGCGGCAGGGTTGTCTAATATTAAATTATGCGCTTAAAATGAAAAATATCATAACACTCCTTTCGCTGTGCGTATGTACAAATATTTATGCTCATAAGGAAAAAACGTACCAGTGCGACTGGCACGAAAAAAATGCCAACGTTTTTAAAACACTGGCTGCCGATTTCAGGTACACAGAAAAAGGGATGTTTTATTATCTCATTTCAAATGACTCGGATAATGTCTATGTAGATATCAGGATCTTTGATGATGAAATTAAGAAGCAGATAGTAAGATACGGAATGACGATCTGGATAGATCCCACTGGTAAAAAAGCCCGGAATACCGGAGTAAGGTATCCGGCCAGACTTCAGAATAATGCTGTAAAAGGGCAGGCAACCCTGTCAAAGGAGGGTGATATGCCGGATTCCTTCACAGGGTCACTGATGCTGTATGGTTTTTCTGAGCCGGGTCCGGTTCTGGTCAATAACTTTGAACTTAATAATTTCAGGGGTTCAATTAAGGTTGATAACTCGCAGAATATGATGTATTATGAGGTTACCATCCCTGTTGCGAAATGGCGTGGAATTATTGCCGGACAGTCCGGAAAAAAGAAAAGTGGTTCCCTGATGATAGGTTTCAGCCATGAATCGGCGGGATCTGCAGGTTTTGGCAGACCATCAGGAGGTGCCGGGAAATTCCATGGGAGAGGCCATGGAATGCATGGTGGGGGTCGGGGAATGAATGGCGGAGGAGGCGCAATGTATGGCGGAGGAGGAGGAATGCATGGCGGAGGGTCAGGTGGCGGTGGATACCATTCAGGGCCGGGTAAAGAATCACAGACAATATTCTGGTTAAAAGATGTAAGTATAGCCCGATTAAAATAAACCCCAAACCACTGCGAATCAGAAGGCAGGCATGAAAGAGATTCAGATTATGGGGATCTCCGGTCAAGGACCGGGAGAATTATTGGTTACTTATTATTGTTAGCGGACAGGCCCTTCAATTCATTTCCGATTATTGCAATTTCATTATTAAATCCATATTTAAATGATTCCCAGTTACCCGGGCTTTTCTCGTAATTTTCCAGCCTGGCCTTCATATAATTGACCTGTTGGTCCAGATAGGGAATATTTTTCTTATAGAGATCATCAAATATTTCTCCCTTTTTTCCTGTTTTTATATTTAATTCTGCAAGCTGGATTTTATAGTCCCTGATCTTCAGTTCTGATTCTTTCTTGAATATTTTCCATTCCTCAGCATTTTTATTCCTCTTCGCTGCGTCCTGGTCCACGTTGGCATACAGCGCTCTAGCCTGGGCAAACTCTTGCTTTTGGACAAATAACCGGTAGTCATTCAGAATTAATGCGGCTATCAGTGAGGTCACTCCTGCAGCTATATAAATTATTTTTTTCATTTATTTGATATTTAACTGTGAATGAATCTTCATGGCGTAAAGGTTGTCACTATTAGCCGGACAAGTGTTATATAACTTTTCAGTAAAGTTACATAGTTCACATAATCCAAATCAGTACCGCTGTTCCGGTTCCCTGTAATCCGGTAATTCATAATCGGAAGGATTGTCTGTAATGCCGGACAAATAACATAACGATAAAGGAGCCAGTGCCGATCCATATGTAAATTATATAAATCTGTAATAGAATTATATAAAAATTTCAGGTACCGATAGCCTTAAATTTGTATGGTTGAATTTATTCAAAATTTATAGTGATGAAAAACCTCAATAATTTGTACAGGAAGTTAGTCCCTTTATTCACCCCTGCTCTATTTTTATAATATGTGATATGCTAGGTAAATTCGATTCACGGTCAACAAGTTCTGGTAATAAGTATTTATTAGAAAACATATTAATTATATTCTTTCTTGCAATTACCTCTTCTTTATTTGGACAAATCGTACTTACAATAGAGGGTACCTTTATTAATAATACAGAATCAGGAACCTGGGAAGGAGTTAATATTCCAAGAAGTGAACCTGTTTCATTTATTTATCGTAATAACACTGTAACATCAATAAATTCAAACGGCTATATGTTACAGGCAGGGGATGAAGGCGAAAATTCTCAGAATAACCATCTCGACGGTATGATAATATCAGGAAATCAATTTACCTGGAATGGGACAGATCTTTCAAGCATTACGCATGCCCTTTTTACCGGGTACAATGTAAATGCAGTGGTAAAATATAATTATCTGGATAAAACTCCTCACGGAATATTGTTTAAATCAGGGACAGATGCTGGTCATAATATGACTTATACTTCAGGAGGTGCCGGATATAATATATTGAAAAATGCCAGACTTTCAATTAGAATAAAGGGTATAAATGGTGTTGGTGTATATAATAATACATTTTATAATGATGCTGATACTAACTGGTCTTTATCTATAATTCAGATTGATGCAAATCATGACAGATATATTCCTGCCCCGTCGCTTGGAACGCGGATATTTAACAATATTTTTTATACGAAATATCAGATTCCGAATATCAGGATAGAATCAGAGTGTTTAAGTGACTTTGACAGCGATTATAATGTTTTCTATTGTGAAACAGGTACACCTGTTTTTGTTGTTGGTGATGCATTGAAAACATTTACGGAATGGCAGGCAATGGGTTATGATACCCATTCAGTTGTAGTTAATCCTGATTTTATAAACACAACCGGATTTGTCCCCCGATCAAGATTGGATTATGGAACTGATCTGGGCCCGCAATGGCAAACTGGTCTATCTGCAAGTGCAACATGGAGTTCAGTTGATCCGGCCACCACTGCTCAAAGTGGAACATGGCAGGCAGGTGCAAGAATAATTGCAGCCGGCAATGAAGATAAACCGATAACAATATATCCGAATCCCGCAGTAGATCATATTAATATTTCAATTAATAAAGCCACAGGAACACTTGACTATATCCGGATCATTAATTTATCGAGGATAGTTGTTTTTCAGGATAAGATGAATCCTGATGAGAGAGAAATTCAAATCCCGATAAATCTTTTGCCAGGCATTTATTTAATAGAGATGGGATCAAAAAACCGGACTGCTTTTACTGAAAAATTAGTTGTAACAAATTAAAAATCAGGCTATTTAATAATAAGTTCAAAATATTTGAAAAGAAAACGGGCAGATATGCATCGAAATAATTGAATGATCACTTTAAAAATTAGCAGACATGAAAAAAAGAAACAGAATTTTTATCAGCGTGTTAATAGTTATGGCAATTGTAATGAATTTTACCAGCAGCTGTACAAAGGACTCTGGCAACACTGATCCTTCCATTGTCAGTTTGACAGATAAGGATGGAAATACATACAAGACTGTAAAAATTGGCAGCCAGATCTGGATGGCTGAAAATCTGAAGACCACTAAATTTAATGATAACACTGCCATCCCTGAAGTCGCTGATAATTCAGCCTGGGTTATTCTCACTACTCCGGGTTATTGTTGGTATGGGAATGACGAAACTACAAACAAACCGGTATATGGTGCACTCTACAACTGGTACGCTGTAAATACAGGAAAATTATGCCCTGCAGGGTGGCATGTACCTGCAAAAGCAGAATTTGATACACTCAAATTATTCCTGGGTCTTCCTCCGGAACAGCTTAATTTGTGGGGATGGGGTGGAACGGACCAGGGAACACAGCTGAAGAGCAAGACCGGCTGGGCAGATGGTGAAAATGGCACTAATACAAGCGGGTTCACAGCACTTCCTGGCGGATACCGTTATGCTGCTGATGGTTCATATAACGATATCGGTAAGCTCAGTTACTGGTGGAGTTCGACGGAAGATGGCAGCAGCACTTCATGGTATCTGAGATTGGATGGCAGTAAAGCAGATATTTACAATGCTTCCACCGCGATGGCAGCAGGAAAATATGTAAGGTGTGTCAAAGATTAAACGTGGTAGCGGTACACGACTGTAAAAATTACTGTTTCTGAAAACAAATTTAAAAAGCAGGAAATATGTAACGTTTTGCAAAAGTTATATAACATCCCTCAAATGAAGGCCAACTACTTTTATATAAATTTTAAATGATAAAGATATGGGAGCATCATTAACTGTTACAAAAGAAGATTGGTCAACGGATCTGGCCCTCAGGGAAAAAGATTTTAATACCGGGCAATTATTGATGCCCGGGGCGATAAAATACGTTGAAGTCTCCCAGGCCAGTAGAATAATTAATAAGTTCCGCTACGGGCTTGTCCTGCAGGTGATAAGAAATAAACTGGCAAAAGCCGGTATGGAATTTACACCTTATTACTGGTTTCAGGCGGGAATAGGCGATAAAAAAATGCCTGAAGCTGATAGATTAAATTCAGATTATTCAGCGGAATTTCTTAATGAAAAGGATATGAAATTTATTGCAGAATCGTCGCGGGGATATTCGGAATCTGATTTTCTGTCACGTTTAAAGGATGGTAAACTATGCCTGGGATTAAAACATAAGAATAAAGTTGTCTCTTTTATGTGGATAAATCTTAATGAATGCACTTTTGGACCAAGAAAATTCCGGCTGAACAATGATGAAGCCTATGTAACTGACATGTATACAATGGAATCATACAGAGGGAATAAGCTTGCCCCGTTTTTAGAATATAAAAATTGTGAGATTCTGTATAAAATGGGCCGGTACAAAATCTTCAGCGCTATAGAGTATTTTAATTCTTCAGCAAGAAAATATAAGAGCAAATTAAACTCCAGAAAGCTTGAACTTGTACTATTTGTGAGACTGTTCAAAAAAATAGAATGGAGTCTCAAAATCAAATCCTTCAACACGTCTGAGCCCTCAGTCGTCTAATTTTGGAGTTAATAAAGATTACATATTAATCAGAAAAATATGAAACTTGTATTTCTCCTGTCGTCATCGGTTTTAATAATTTCCCTGTTTACAGGTTGTGATAAGAAAGATATTTCGGGTTTATCTGTAATATCACCTGCCGCAACGAACATCAGTGACATAGACGGGAATAATTATCATTCCATTGCGATTGGGGCACAAATATGGATGGTTGAAAATCTGAGAGTTACACATTTAAATGATGGATCAGATATAAAATTGATCACAAGCGATCTTGAGTGGAAAACATCCAATTCTCCCAGCTATTGCTGGTATTTTAATATTGTACCTGAAGGGGGCGATAATGGGGCTTTGTACAATTTTAATACTGTTAACACCGGTAAACTTTGTCCCACAGGTTGGAATGTGCCTTCAGATCAGGATTGGAAAACACTTGAGCTATACCTGGGAATGTCACAGGCAGAAGGGGATATGTTAAGCTGGAGAGGTGATGGCATAAGTTCATCATTAAAAGCTGTGGAAGGCTGGTATGTTTTGAATGGTATTCAGGATATGTTCGGGTTTAAAGCATTACCCTCGGGTATCCGTCATGGATTAACAGGTGGATTTCAGGAATTTAATCTGGGAGCATATTGGTGGACTTCAACTATTTATGATGATACAAGCGCGTGGTTTAGAAGTATAATTGATGCAAATACTACAATTTACAGAGGCACCCAATTTAATCAGAGTGGCTTTTCAGTTCGTTGCCTGAAGAATATTTAAATGCATCAGTTTAAGATTTATATAAAGGAAATCATGAGAACAAGAAAAGAAACAGTTACAATTTACTATGTAGTTGCAATTGCGATTATAGTAATTGCTTTTCTGATGTTAGGCGGTGGACCCTGGTTAAAAAGTCTTGGGCATGGAACCGGATCAATGCACATGACCACCTTGCACTGGGGTCAGATCCTGATCGGGATGGTCCTTGGTTTTCTGATCGGATGGATAGCCTCCAGAAGGAAATGGTGATTGAGAGGAGTAAGGCAAGTCTCATACATGATATTTATGCCAGTTGAGGAGCTGTGTAAGTAAGAGGTATTATATTTGGGCCACAGAAAACTATTTCAAACGTGGGTTATCAAGAGACATTTTTGAGGCGCCTGCTAAATGGTTTCTGCAAAAACCTGGAATAATGAAACAAAGCTTATCAGTTCTTATTTGCTTTCTATGCATTTTATCTGCTTATGGGCAAGTCCGGAAAAACAGCCTGTATGGCAGGATCCTCGATACGAACGATAATAAGCTCGCAGGTGCAAGTGTAATCATAGTGGGTACAAAGTATGGCGTCAATGCAAACGAAGAGGGCGAATACCTGTTCGACAGGATCCCTGCAGGCAAATTGAAAGTACAGGCTTCCTTTGTAGGATACAAGACAAAGGTTACAGAGTTCGATGTTCGGGAGGGTAAGAATAATCTTGACATTACACTTGATTATGATAATTTAAAATTGGAGGGAGTAACTGTAACATCCCAGAAAAGGGAGCAGCAGATACTGGATGTCCCTATAACAATGAGTGTTATCGATGCCAGGTTTATGGAGGATAACAATATTACAGAGCTCGATCAGCTTTCGGCATTTGTCCCGGGACTGCAGATAAGGATGCAGGGAACAGATCGTCCGAGCATTGTTATCCGCGGACTTACAAGTGATGAAGTAAGCCCTGCTGCCCAGCCGAGAATTTCCGTATTTTATAATAATGTACCCATAAGCAGGGCTAACGGAGCAGCTATGGAGCTGTTTGACATGCAGCAGGTTGATGTTCTGAAAGGCCCCCAGGGCACTCTCTTCGGAAGAGGTGCGGAAATTGGAGCGATAAACTATATCAGCAAAAAGCCAACGAATGATTTCAGCGGATCTCTGACTGCCGGCGCAGGAAATTTCAATCAGAAAGAGCTGAACGGCGCAATCAATATCCCTGTGGTCAAAAACAAGCTGCTTATTCGTGTTGCAGGAATATACAATTACTATGACGGTTATATAAGGAATACTTTTGGCGGTAAACTGAATGGGGAAAACATACTGGCCGGAAGGTTTTCTGCCAGCTATTTGCCAACCCCTAATGACAGGATTGAACTTATCTTAAACGTTCAGAAGGATGACAATCCCGGACTTGGTTTTATGAGCATGAGCTATCCCAACACACTGGGCAGTAAAGATCCGTTCGGATATGTTGCTTCTCTTGAACAGGGCAGTAAGCTGGCAAACCGGAGAAATATTTACGATGCTGCCCTGACTATAAAACATCTTTTTAATGAGAATAACTACCTCACCTCTATAAGCTCTTTCCGTAAAATTGCCACCTATTCCCGTTGGGACGGAGACGGAACTGCTGCTGCAGCAATAGACATGAGTGAGGACGATGGAGCCAGGCAGTTTTTTCAGGAACTGAGGTACAACTACACAGTAAAAAATAAGCTCACGGGAAGTATTGGCGGAAGCTACTGGAATGAAAATGCCAGTCAGAATTACTGGTTCTCGCCCAATGAACAGGATCTGTTTCATCTTTTTTTCAATACCGGCTCGCTGGTTACTCCTGATGGCCAGCCTGATCCGGTCACCAACCTTCCTTCCGACCCTATGCTTGGTCCTCTGGCAGGGCTTCCCCTGGTAACAGACCATCAGGAAGAAGACAATAACAAGGCTACAAATCAGGCTCTGGAAGGGTTTGCAGACGCTAACTATCATCTGACAGGTAAATTAAGCATTACTGCAGGTATCCGGTTTATCAGCGAATGGATTGGTCTGACAAACAGTGCTCAGATGACCGGGGGTAGTCCCTCAACACTTGGCTACCTCTCAGGCAACTACCCGAACCTGTTTTTCAGGCCTGCCGGTGAAAAGGAGATAAATACATCTAACACAGCAATCACATATCGCGGCGGTGTGAAATATGCTTTCAGTGAAAATTCAAACATTTTTGCCAGCTATTCGAAAGGCCGCCGTCCCAAAGTGCTTCAATTTACTTCTGCCGGAGAACAACAGGTTCTTAATGCGGAAATTGTAAACAGTTTTGATCTGGGATTCAAAGCTGTCATTGGGCAGCGTTTCTGGTTTGATCTCGGACTTTTTTATTACGCCTATTCCAATTTCCAGACATCAGCCTGGATAGCAGATCCGGCGACAGGGGAATTTAATTATATTGTTAAAGACGCGGGCAAAGCATCCGGCTATGGAGCAGAAGCCAATGTCAGATACATTGCTCTGAAAGGTCTGCAATTTTTTGGTAATTATTCATATATCCACGACCGTTTTGCAGGTTACGATGTGGATGGCGCAAAACAAAATTATGCTAATAATATGTTCAGGCTTACACCGGATCACAGTTTTGCAATTGGTCTGAATGCCAGGGTTGATATATCAAAAGGGTTATTTATGTTCGGAATACCTTCATATTCATACCAGACCAAGATATTTTTTGAAGATGCCAATACCCCCGGGCTGGAACAGAATGGTTACGGGCTATTGAATATAAGGGCAGGTCTAGGGTATGGTAATTTTATTCTTGCCTTCTTTGGAACCAACATACTGGCCGAAAAGTATATTATTAGTGCGGGAAATACAGGAAGCTTATTTGGTGATCCTACACAAATACCGGGTGTCCCCCGGATGTTCGGAACTAAACTGACCTGGAAATTTTAATGCGTTTGAAACTCGTAAGATGCCTTCCGGCTTCATCCCATAAGCTCAGGTATAAAGCCTTAAAAGTTGAAAATAATTTTATAGGCCTGACATCCCGGAAGATCTCATTTTCATAATGGCAGGCTGCCAGGTTGTAGTTTGGGATACGCGAACTTAAATGATGAACGTGATGGAAACCGATATTTCCTGTAAACCATTGTAATACAGCCGGCAGCTTTAAAAATGAACTTCCGGTAAATGCAGCTTCTTTATAATCCCATTCTTTCTGCCTGTTCCAGGCTACATCATCGAACTGGTGCTGGATGTAGAATAGCCATAATCCGATAGAATGTGCAATCAGGATTATCGGTATTTGTATTAAGAGATAGGCTTTAAGGCCGATAATGCTGCTTATCACCGCAGCCATTACAAGCAATACGATGTTTGTAAAATAAATATTTAGCTTTTCCTTCCGCGTCATGGTTTTCCTGGAAATCCTGTTCTTGACAAATACCACAATTATGGGTCCTATTGTGAACATAATAAATGGATTACGGAACGCCCTGTAGATAATCCTGTTCAATCTTGAAGAGTTAAGGTATTCGTCAACAGTCATGGTCCACACATCGCCTATCCCCCGCTTGTCGAGGTTGGCTGAAGTGCTGTGATGGGTCCAGTGCTGGTGATGCCACGAATAGTAGGGTGTGAATGCAATAATACCCATAATCATTCCTACAATGGTATTTGCTTTCGTTGAGCTGAAAAACGAACCATGTCCGCAATCATGAAAGATAATAAAGATCCTTATAAGAAACCCGCAGGCAAGGAATGAAAGCAATAGGGTAAACAGGTAAGAGTAAGCAAGACTTTTATATAATATATACCATAAAATTATGTATGGCACAACCGAATCAATTATCTGCCAGACACTTTTGCCAATATCAGGATGAACGTACTTAAGTACTATCTTTTCCCATGCCCTGTCGTCCTCAGCCTTAATGGGATAAATCGTTTCCATTTTATTCTTTTTTTAAATTAAAGTTATGAGGATTTAATATTCCTCAACACAAAGGTACAATGGCAAACGATGCGTATCAAAAAAGAGGGACGAACTCAGGGAATAAGGGATTGATGAAAGGAACCGTGGGCGGAAACTGAATATCTGTGATGAATGACATTCGCCCCTGAATTACTAAAGTGCTTCCTTTAGTTTCAAAAGGTATTGGCGGGATACTGGCAGTTGTTCGTTATATCCCTTTAATACAAGCCAGTTATTATCATTGATCCTTATAAGCTTTTCAACAAAATGTAAATTAACCAGGCATATCCTGTGACACCGCATAAAATTGGAATAATGCCTTATTTGTTGTTCAACATTTTTAAGGGTATTTCTGATGAGCCTCCTCTCAAAGGTGTCACCCTCCTTATATACTATCTCCACATAATTATCCGCTGATCTTACAAAAGCGACGTCTGCAATGAGAATGTTGAAGCTTTCTTTTGTGTTTTCCGAGATGAAATCGACCGATTTGTTAAGATAATCTTCCTCATATTTTTCAACCTGCTTCTGAATTATTTTTTTTTCAAGTATCAGCGAATCATTCTGGATCCTGAGAGTTCTGATCCTGTCGTACACGCCTGCTATAACCGGCGGTCCGAGACAGACAAGGAATACTTTGAAGCTGATTGAGAATGTAATATTCAATGATCCGACGTAACGCAGATAAAACTCGAATCCCAATCCGCTTAGAAGGAGAATTAAGAAACCTCTGAAGACAGGAGGGAGTATTTGCCTTTTTTCATCTTCAGTCCCGTCTTCTCCGATAAGCCATGGAAGGAGTGTCCTTACAATGACCAATGCAAGAAGAACGATCCCCCCGAATCCGGCGACATAAACAAGGCCATTATTATAATCAAGGTTTATCAGGGAAAAAGGCTGGAAAAAAAGTACAAAAAGAAATATACCTAAACTAATACTCAGAAACAGACCTGAGTCATCCTTTAGACGCCGGATCAAATTATCTGTCTTTTTGTTCATTCCCGTCTGTACTTCTTTTAGGGAATAATTCTGAATTTTGAAAAAAGTTCAATTTGTGGCTTAATTTATTTAATTATTTCAATTTATGAAGCAGAATACACTGGAATATTTTCTGACTTCATGTATTATTTAATTATCAAGGCAGGTGGCAAGAGGCATATGAATTATGAAACACTCTCAGCCGGAACGGTTCCTGAATAATTTATTATATTGTGATCGTCAATACGAGAACTGCTTAACTATGGGTAATCAAAGGAATCTGGTCAGGACACTGGGAATGGGATATGTTGTGATTTTTGTTGTTGCAAATATCATCGGATCAGGAGTATATAAAAAAATTGCTCCTATGGCTTCAGAGCTTGATTCCTCGGTTTGGATACTTGCAGCATGGATTGTCGGCGGAATAATAACTCTCTTTGGTGCCCTGAGCAACGCGGAGGTAGCAGGGTTACTTGCGGATACAGGAGGGGATTTTATCTATTTCAAAAAAATTTATAACCGTTTTTTTGCATTTATGTATGGCTGGTCCCTTTTCACTGTCATTCAGACTGCCACTATCTCCTCGCTTGCGTATGTTTTTGCCCAGTCACTGAACAGTGTAATACCGATTCCTTCAATTTCAGGCTCCCTGGAACATTTTACAATAGGAGGGGTATTCTTCCCGTTTCAGGATTCAGGGGTCAAGATTACTGCAATTCTGCTTATATTAATTCTGACGGGGCTGAATATCTCCGGCTTAAAAAGCGGGGCAGGGGTCAGCAAAGCTATCTTGCTTATGGTATTCACCGGACTTCTTACTATCGTCATCTTCGGTCTGAGCCACACCAAAACAATGCCTGCGAATTTTATGAACCTTAAAGAGCTGACTGCCGGGACTATTACACTATCCTCATTCTATACAGCAATGCTTGCTGCCTTCTGGGCCTACCAGGGATGGGTCTCAGTGGGATTCATCGGTGGCGAGGTCAAAGACCCGACAAAGAATATCCCCAGGGGTATTGTGGCAGGTGTTTTTGTCGTGATATTCATTTACCTGATAGTCAATGTGACTTACCTGACCCTCCTTTCAATACCTCAGCTTGTACAGATCAACGAATCAGGTACTCAGATTGCTGCCATTGAGGCGGTCAGAAGCTTCTGGGGAACAGGAGGAGTGATGTTTATTTCATTGTTAATTCTTATTACTACCCTGGGATGTACCAACGCCAGCATACTAACAGGAGCCCGCCCTTATTATGCCATGGCCAGGGATAAGCTTTTTTTTCCGGGGATAGCGAAGATCAACAAGGCAAACGTACCATCAACATCGCTTTTGTGGCAGGGAATATGGGCTTCAGTGCTTGTTTTGTCAGGGACTTTCGACCAGCTTACCGATATGATTATTTTCGCCGTATTTATTTTCTACGGAGCAACTGCGCTGGGGGTATTCATTCTCAGACGCAGAATGCCCGATGTGCACAGACCTTATAAAGTATGGGGGTACCCGGTAGTACCAGCTATCTTTATTCTGTTTTGTATAGGCCTGTTTTTCAATACTATTATAACCAGGCCGCGTGAAGCCGCAATAGGCATGACCCTGATATTCTCAGGTATTCCTGTTTATTTTTTCCTTAAAAGAAGATATCCGGAAGGGGAACAACAGTAAAAACATCCGGGGCTCACTGTGCTCAGCCTCTTTCTGGCCTTTTAATCACCCCTAAATCCCCTGAAGGGGACTTTTTTATTGAACTTTCTTTTTACGCAAAAAGAAAGTACCAAAGAAAAAGCGCCCAAAAAGAAAAATTAATGGCTTTGTTGCCCACGGGCCCTCCCGAACCAGGGCCCAAAGCCATTAATTTCACACCTTTTTGGGGTTTGCCCTCGCGCCGCTAAAGATGATAATTTTGGAAATGCGAATGGAAAGGCCACGCCATGGCGTGGCCCTACGACCTCAAACATACGATAATGTAGGGTCATGCCATGGCATGACCCTTTTAATCATAATCCAGGCACTTTAAAATTCTTTCCCTTTTATATCACTAGAATCACAATTACGCGATCACAATTGAAGTTCCCCTCTACAGGTTGGGTGCTCTGTGCTCTACGCTCTACGCTAAATCTCATATCTCATATCTCATATCTCAACGCCCCGTGCTCTGTGCTCTGTGCTCTATGCTCCGTGCCCTGTGCCCAGCCTTCGCTTACTTTTTCGATATTACTCTGTTGGTCATTGAAGCTACGGCTGGCAATGCCTGTGCTCTGTGCTCTATGCCTGCGCCCTGCGCCCTGCGCCCTTCTACGTTGGAGGATGAAGGCGTTTAGCGAACCATGGTCGGACCGACCGCATCTTTTCAATCTGGTTTGACGGGGCACGCCGGTGACATGAGGCCCGTTCATCGCTGTTCTCAGATGCACCCCACCTGATTTCAATACCATCATTAGGATTATAAGCCATCTCAAAGGCATTTTCGCGCTCAAGTATTTCACCCAGGGTAAGCTTCTGAACAGAACCGTCAGAGCGGGTATAACTGATCGAAAGTTCTGAAACCTTCTTATCCAGGATCGCCTGAAGCTTTTTCTTAATCTGTTCAGGGGATGAGGATCCTGAGATTTTGAAGTCCGCCGGTGTCCGGGCAACAAGATCAGGAAAATCAAGAACCGCATCCATTGCAATCAGGAGCCTCAGGTCGCGGTTTGGAGTCGAAAAATCTTCCCATTGACCACCTGCCTGAAAGATCCCGGCGGCGCTGGCTGGCATGGGAATTACCGCTCCCGGATGTGATTTGAACCACGCTTCTCCGTTGGCAACCGAAGTGACCCGCACCAGGAGCTGTTCGTGAAGTGCCTGAATAAGGTCAAATAATGCGCTTTCAGGGTCAAGGGGATCCGGGTTTATCAGCCTCTCCATCGTGTGATAGAAAACACTGCTTTCCATCTTTCTTTGCTCAAGTGAATAGGGGACAAACCCCTTTGCTTCGGTCAGCTCTTTATTCTGCATAAGGTGGAGAACACCTTTGCTTAACGAAATTGGACGAAATGCCTTGAACCCCGGTTCTCCAATCACACCGGAGGTGTTAAAAAGAAAATTGCCTTTCCAGAAACGCTTGATACCCACTGTTCCGTCAGGTTGCGCATCTACTGCAAGAAGCAATCCGGGATGATTACCTCTCTGGGGTATCCGGCCTGTAAGTATTAGGGTATGTCCGTATGGATCTGCAAAAACAACACCCGGACGGAGGGCTCCCTGCTCAAGAGGCACCGGGTAATAATCTGAATTTTCATTATCCAGTGCGGTACGGGCGGTGCCTGAATGAACACCATCCTTTAATTTTCTGAGAAAGCCGGCAAATGCCTCAACAGGCTGCGATGCCCTGCCTGCACTCTCATTAGTGATCCATTGTCCGGGCCTGGGATTTTTTACAAGGCTCCCTCTGTCGCATAGATGGTAACCAAACGGGAGACCCAGCTTCCAGGCAAAATAGGCTCTGAGAAAGAATGGATTATCGGCACAATCAGGCTGCATGACCAAAATGCTTTTTCTGCCGGGATCGTCTTCATCAAGTGACAGATAATTGTAGAGAAAATTCTGATTTTTATCCTGGGTTACTTTTTGGAGCGCAGGCCAGGAAGAACGTTCATCGCAGCCCTGGAAGAGAGCGTTTATCCATGCAGAATAGAGTGCTTCCATACCGCAGTCCCATCCGCGGATAGTCTTCCATATCACACCGGTCTGTGAATTAGTCTTCGTTGGAGAAATTGTAAACTCCAGGCTGCCGGCTGCTTTTTTATCCACAATTAATGAAACGGAATATTTACCCGCCGGACTTCCGGGAAAATCTTCGATACGCCAGTAAGGCAATTCATTCCCCGTTCTGGTTGCCAGGGATTCAATGCCGGCCTCCGGCCCCTTAACGATTATCTGAGCTTTAAGGATCTTCTCTTCTCCGGTGGCCAGAATGCGGAACGGTTCGCCGGGTTTTGGATTCTCAGGTGATACAAGCATTGCATTGGCGCACCTGTATTCGGCACTCACATTCTTTATGTCCTTCTCGGAATTTCTGATTGAAACAGCACTTTTTTTCCGGGCAATGCTATCTCCATTGCAGGATATGCAGCTGAATACTAAAGCAATAAGCAGCCATGATATTATCGTTACGGGAATGCCTCCGGCTACCTCTTTTCTGACTGACATTTTTTGATTTAAATATACAGGTTTATTGCTTCAGGTTGATTGGGACCTGACAAAAACATGAAAGAGGAGGGTGGCTGGTTTAAGTCAGCGAGAACCTATGAATGCCCGGCAACAGTATGTGGCTCATAAAGTTCTTCAAGCCTGTTAATTTCATCCGGGGTAAGCTTAACCGACAAAGAAGCAACCGCATCCTCAAGATGGCCCGGCTTGCTTGCCCCAACAATAGGAGCCGTAATGGCAGGTTTGCTCAGCATCCATGCGAGAGCTACCTGGGCATTTGGCACTCCTCTCTGAGACGCTACTTCATTCAGACGGTCGATTATTTCAAAATCAGAATCTGAACTGTATAAGCTTTTTCCGAATTGATCCGTCCTGGCACGCAGGGTTTCATTTCGTTCTTTGGATCTTTTCCCCGTAAGCAAACCCCTGGCCAGAGGCGACCACGGGATCACCGCTATTTTCTGATCGAGGCAAAGGGGCATCATTTCCCTCTCTTCCTCACGATAGATCAGATTATAATGGGGCTGCATCGAAACGAAACGGGTCCATCCGTGCAGGTCAGCTGTGTATAATGCCTGTGCAAATTGCCAGCTGTACATCGATGACGCACCTATATAAAGAGCCTTGCCTGCCTTAACTATATCGTGAAGTGCTTCAAGCGTTTCTTCAATTGGCGTATCATAATCCCAGCGGTGTATCTGGTACAGGTCCACATAATCTGTCTTCAGCCGTTTCAGACTGGCGTCGATTGAGCTCATAATATGCTTGCGTGAAAGCCCTCCGTCATTCGGAACCTGGCTCATCTGGTTAAATACTTTTGTAGCAATTACAACCTCATGGCGCCGGGCATACTCTTTTAATGCTGAACCTAATACCTCCTCACTTGCTCCGAATGAGTAGACATCAGCAGTATCGAAAAAGTTTATTCCAAGCTCAAGGGCTTTTTTGATGAAGGGTCTGCTCTGCTCTTCATTTAGTGCCCATTGCCAGCGTTCTGTCGGCTTACCGTATGTCATGGTGCCAAGACATAATCTTGATACCTTCATCCCTGTGTTGCCTAATCTTGTATACTCCATTGCTTTAATTATTAAAAGTTATTGCATTTACCTGATGGCTCAATAGACAATATAATATACTTATGTAGTTGATAATGTTGAAGAAATTTAATTAAGGTTGTAACAATATCGATTCTCATTAGGTATTCTTCATCATTAAACACTTAAGGGATGTAAAAGTTGAAAATCGGGACATCAAATATTATCACAAATGCTGTATGTTATGTTAAGTTAATTTTGACGGAATATTTAAAATTGACAGTTTGTTTACCGTAACCTCATTAAAGCTTTCCCTGAATGCTCTGTCTTTAAGGTTATATTCCTGGAAAAATTCCCCCAGCTGATATCAGGATAATCTATCAGATCACTTACAAAAAGTGCTATATGATCTCCTTTCTTTTCAATTCTGCATGAGATATCACCATTTCCCTCAATTGATAGATCTCCCCCGGATTTAATACTGAGCCGGTACACATACACATTCTCTTTTGTCGACCTGGCAACATTTACAGGCTGGTCATCGGTTTCACTGTCCGTACCGTTATAAAAGAAGCTTTTTTTATCGTAGATCCAGTCCTTATGCGGCTCCTCCCGATATATCTTATTTTCTTTAGTGTAGAGCGGTACATTTCCTTCGGGCCCCGACAAAGAGACGCCGGGATATCCTTTCCAGTATGTCTCCCTTTTCCAGTAAAGTGAATCAAAAATATTTTCAGTGATGAACCTGACCCCGGCTTCGCGCATAATTCCGTCGGGAAGATTTGTAATATGGTAGGCTGTTAAGACACTTCCGTCAGGATACACAACTATTTTAAAGTCAGCCATTATTTTGCCGGGGTATTCCCCGCTTAACGATACAACAACCGAGTCATTTTTCTTCACGGCAGTCATGGATCTAAGCTTCCAGCCGGGACACTTGTCACGCAGAGAGTCTGCTGAGCAGATAAGACGTTTTCCGGGAATCCTTATGTTAACATATTGGACCTGAAAAATTCCTCTTACCTGATGGAGTATCATAGGAAGCAATCAGGCCTGTATTTCTGTCAATATGCAGCAGAAGATCTTTATTACATCTTATAAGATATTCGCTGCCATTTTCAGCAAGTTCTATATTCCCTGATTTTTTTACAGTCGCAGGTTTTTGTTCCTCTTTACGGCCAGACAATATGTAATAATCTATCAATCCGCCATTTCTTCCAATGAACGCGAGTTTTAAATTATTATCTGAAGGCGACTCATCAAGCGTAAAAACGAGTATCCCTTTTGTATGAGGCGGGATGTCCGGCAATGACTTGTTATATGTTTTATTGTTGACAGTCAGATTAAGGGTAACCTCACTAAGATTACTGAAATCGAAGCGGTTGTAAAGAGGTATTTCAACTTTACAGCCTTTCTTAAGGTCATAGTTATCCGTTTTCAGGATCCTGACTGGGGAATAGGCTTTTTTAACACTCCAGAATTCAGGTTTTTTTCTCCTCCATACGTCAACGAAACCCCATTCTCCATATCCGACGGTATGGCCGCTGTAAATTCCGGGGTCATTATTTCCCCACCATTGGTTATATCCGGGCAGCTTTTCAGGAAGCATAAATGTTTCATCGATCATTCCCCATATTGCTCCTCCCATCCCTCCGTCAGCCTCATAAACTTTTTGCCACATCGAGTCGAGGCTCATCCCCCAGAACTCACGGATATTGGGATCCTCAATTACTGTTTCCCGGTTATAGCAGGGAACATGGGCCCATTCATCAAAAATTACAGGCATCCTCTCATTTCCGAATGAGGATATTTTCATTCCATATTGCTCCATATCACCGGAAATGCCGGGATAGTGCATACTTATTATATCGAAGCATCTTACAGAGTCAGGTACAAGTCCCGGGTAGCTGTAGATTACCGGTCTGGTGGGATCACTGGATCTGACCTGGTCGTATGACATTTTGAAATTTTTTCCGAAGTAATTTTCATTGCCGATCGACCATATAATTACTGAGGGATGATTCCTGTGATTATTCACCATCTCTTCAAGTTGCGACAAGTATCTGGTGGTGTAATCAGGTGAATTCATTGAGCTTCCGGGAAAATAACCGGGAGACCGGTGCGATCCAACGAAACATACTGCTGTTTCATCCTCGACATAAATTCCGTACCTGTCACATAATTCAAGGAATCTGTCAGTAGGCGGGTAATGAGAAGTTCTGATAAAATTAATATTTGCCTCCTTTGCCAGCAGTACATCCTTAAGATCGTATTCAGGAGTTGAAATTCTGCCAAGAAGGGGATGCATATCATGCCGGCAGGCACCCCTCAGCTTCACCTGCTGCCCATTGACAAGAAACTTATTACCGTCAACCTCAATTTTTCTGAACCCGATAAAGTAATCTTTTCTCCATGTGACTTTTCCTTTTTCATAGAATTTCAGCCTCAGGCGATAGAGTTCAGGATGCTCGGCATCCCATTTAACCGGATTTACGATATTATTGCTGATCTCAAATTCACTCCCATGAAAACTGCCTGAGGATGATTTCAGATCTATTTTCCTGTTACCAGGGTCAAATAATTCCAGTACCAGATTGTAATCCTTACGTGCATCTCTTGTTAATCCCTTGATTGTAAGTACGGCATCCCTGTATTGTTTGTCAAAATCAGTAACTATGGCAACCTCTGCCGGAAAATTTTCAGGCAGTGCGGCCAGGGTGACATTACGAAGGATTCCCCCGATCTGGTGCTTTGCATAACCGCTTGCATATGATATCTCATCAGCCCTGTCAGTTACCTCAACGTCCATAACTACTTTTTCCCCTGGTTCAGCTGCTGAAGTTATATCACAATCCCATGCTGTGAAACCTCCCGAATGATCCCTGATGAATTTTCCGTTAACCCATACCCTTGCATAACTGTATACTCCTTCAAACCTTACAATTATGATTTTCCCCTTAAAATCTGACGGTATGACGAAGTCTGTCTGATACACAAATGGTTCGTCATGCTTTACCGGGATTCCCTGCATCATAGCTTCTCCCGGGACTGTTATATCGTACCATCTGACAGAGTCTTTTAAGGAGTGAAGAACTTTTTCATAACTGACAGGAGATACTTTCCATAGTCCGTTCAGAAGTATCTCCGGCCTTGATACTCCTTTGATAAGCAGGGTTTGATCATCGGAGCATTGAATTGTCAGAATTGACACTGCAAGAATAAGGATTAACCCGGATTTAATCATTTGGAGGCTTTTTATCGTTTAGACTTCAATTAAGTTAAAGACAATAAATTCAATATTTTTTATTCATTTACCAGAAGAAAAAGTAGAGTATTCCGATAATACACAAAACTCCGATCGAGAGCCATTTAAAGGCAGGATCAATATCACGGAATAATTTATCAGGCAGTTCCCAGTTTGATTTTCTGGCTTTCCTGATATCAAAAAGCGACACAACCAGGATCTGAGAACCTATGATCAGAAAAGATAAAGCCATATTATCAAGGAATGGCAGAGAAGGGAAGAGCCACTTCAGGAGGAGTGGAACGGGAAAAGTGATAAGCACACCTATCCAGGCTGCCCGCGGAGTTGTTTTTTTCCAGAACATACCAAGGATGAACATCGCCGTAATCCCGGGGCTGATAAGTCCGGTATATTCCTGTATGAACTGGAATACCTGGTTTATTCCGGTAAGCATGGAAGCAAGAAGGGAAGCAATTAAAACCATTACCGCACCCGAAATTATTCCTGTTTTTACAAGACCTTTTTCTGTAATCTCTTTTCTGAAATGTGTCTTATAGATGTCTATTGAAAATATTGTTGAAGCGCTGTTTATAATAGCAGCGAGTGAAGATACTATTGCAGCTATGAGCGCTGCAAAAACGAATCCTTTCATCCCCGGAGGTACAAACCTGTGAAGAAGCCAGGGGTAAGCCTCGTCAGGTTTTGAGATATCCGCGCCAAGAACAAATGCAGCTATTCCCGGAATAACAACAAGCAGGGGAATAATAAGCTTGAGGTAGGCTGCAAAGACCAGTCCTTTCTGCGCCTCCTTAAGGCTTCTGGCGCCAAGAGCCTTTTGAATGATGTACTGGTTGGCACCAAAATAGTAGATTCCGGCTATCCATATTCCCCCTAAGATGGATCTTATGCCGGGCATATACCTGTAATTCGGATCAGTACGGGGCAGAATCATATGAAATTTTTCCGGTGCTTTCTGCATAAGCATCGTAAATCCCTCAATCACACCTTTGCCTCCTGAAACAGCGTCAAGGGCCAGGTAAGTAGTGATTAACCCTCCAAGTACCAGGAAAATTACCTGAATGAGATCCGTATTGGCAATTGTTCTTAATCCGCCGCCGGCAGTAAGAAAAAAAGAAAAAAGAGCAAACCCCGCAATGGCATAACCTAACTTTATACCGAATACTGTCGTTAGCGCAAGAGCTCCCAGATAAAGGATGGATGTAAGGTTGACAAATACAAAAAGGAAGAGCCAGAAAATGGAAAGTACAGTCTTAATTCCAGTATCGAACCTCATACCCAGAAACTGAGGCATAGTGTAAATCTTTTTGCTGATGAAGACAGGCAGGAACCATACAGCAACCATAATAAGCATGATTGCGGCCAGCCATTCATATGTTGCAATTGCCAGTCCCATGGCATATCCCGAACCGGACATTCCTATAAACTGCTCAGCTGAAATATTGGCTGCTATTACAGAGCTTCCGACTAAAAACCATGGGAGGGAATTACCGGCAAAAAAATAGCTTTTTGAATCCTTCATGGTGCCGGCCTTTCGTGAGATGTAAATGCCGGTTCCGATAATCAGGACGCAGTAAATAAAAAACACAAGAAGGTCAGCAGCTGTGAATTTCATAATCCGGAATTTGATCGTTTCTCAAATTCCTTCGCTGCAAGCGTTATGGCTGTCAGGTTTTCCCACGGCACCTCCGGCTCTACAATATGTGTCGGTCCTATAACAATTCCGCCGGTGGTGCACTTTTCAAGACGCGAAAGGGCTACTCTTTTCACCTCCTCACTGGTCCCGTACGGGAGCAGTTGCTGTGTGCCAAGAGTTCCCCAGAATGATACTTTCGAACCGAACAGGTCATATACTTTGTCAAATTCCATGCATTCGGGCTGTATGGGGTTAAGAATATCAACCCCGGTATCAATAAGCCTGTCAATGAATGGTATTATATATCCGCAGGAATGATAGAATATAAGTATTCCGGGGTTTACCTTCCTGGCGGAATCAATCACTTTCTTAAGACGTGGCTGAATCCATTTCTCCCAGGTACCTGTATCCATCATAAGGGAATTCTGGGTGCCGATATCATCTCCGAGCGAGAGAATATCTATACCAGCTTCAGCATATGCCTTTGCCTTTGCACATGCAAATTCGGTTATTTTGTCAAGCAGCATTGTCCCTTCTTCTGTTTCAGAGAGCATATCCATCATCAGCTCTTCCATAGACCGGAGGTACCAGGATGCCTCAAAAACAGTCATTTGCATGAATCCGAAAGAAGCAAGACCTGCCAGATGGATTTCTTCGATCCTGTTTCTGAAATCCCGGAGGCTGGAATAGTCTACCTCCGGGTAAGGATAATTCAGAATTTCATCTATGCCGGCGCCACGAAGCGGATGATGCATTCTTGTCATATGAAAGGCAAATTCCGAGCCCTTCGAATGGCCTATCCCGTATTCATCAAAAACGGTACCCGCCGGTAATATCTCCCTCGGAAAATGTTTCTGCCCCTCAGTGAAGTTTCTTTTTACAGGGATCTCAATCTTCCTGTGACTGAGACCGAAAAAGGCTTCGTAATCCTCATGGCCATAACGCTTTTTAAAGTTTTCTATCTGAGCAGGACAAAAAACAAAATCAACATGCACCTTCTCAGATCCTTTCCGGCGCAGGCAGTTCATAAGATCTTCTCCCGGAGTTATCATGATTTTTTAATCGATTAGAATTTCAAAGCAGTTTCAACTTCAAAAATCGGTTTTATTAATTGATTTATTTCAATCCTGCTCTGACAAATTGGAGAAAAATCTGCCCGGGATCTCATTTTCTTTAACCTTAACATTTTGTTTCTATTAAAATTTTTATCTTCAACTGTTTTTGAAATGCTGATTAATCAAATTTATGAAATCATGAATAAAATTGATCGCCGGAGCTTCCTGAAAACCTCCGTTATCGGAGGAGTAGCAGCCTCTTTTATGGGGCCGGTGAATACTTTTGTCTCTTTTGATCAGAACACGAAGCCTTCTGCCAGCGTGTCGATCACTACAGGTGACAACAGGGCTGATCTTGCTTTCCGTGCCCTTCAGCCTTATTCAAAACAAATACGACAGGCAATAGGAAACCGCCTTGTTGTTCTTAAGCCGAATATGGTATCCACGGAGGTCCCTTTGTGTGCAACTCATGTCGATACCCTTGAAGGCATACTTGAATTTCTCAAATCAATCCGGAAACTTGACAATGTAATTATCGCTGAATCTGCTGCCAATGCTCCCACTTTCGAGGGCTACAGCAATTACGGATATTTAAGCCTTGTGAATAAATATCCTGTTAAAATGGTTGACCTGGATACTGAAGGATCTGAGGTCCTGTATGTATCTGATGAAAAGGACTTCAGACCACATCCTGTGAGATATTCAAGAGTAATTCTGAGTCCTGATTCTTACGTAGTATCGGTTGCAAGGATGAAAACACATAACCTGGCAATAGCAACTCTTTCACTGAAGAACATCGTATTCGGGGCACCGATAAAGGATATCGGATTCAGGCTTGGCCCAAACAGCAAGGCCGGGACAAAGAGCGACAAACCGACTGTCCATGGCAGCGGTTACAGGGGGATCAATTTCAACCTGTACAGCGTCGCATCACGTGTCCATCCTCATCTTGCTGTTATCGATGGATTTGAAGGGATGGAAGGGAATGGTCCCAGGCTGGGCACTCCGGTTGATCACCGGATCTGCGTGGCAAGTACTGACTGGCTTGCAGCCGATCGTGTGGCAGTCGAGCTTATGGGTATTGATTTCGGAAAGATAGGCTATCTGAACTATTGTGCACAAACCGGCCTGGGAATAGCCGATATTGGCAGGATGGAAATTGTTGGCGAAAGGATCAGCGATCATATAAAGCACTATAAGCTTCATGAGAATATTGAAGAGCAGCTTGGCTGGATGAAACCGGTCTCATAACGGAATTAACAAGCCTGATCGCGAAGTGGATCGCAAAGGTGCTCAAAGGCTTTACCCATGGGAAGGCCGGGATGGGGGTAAATTCCATAGTGGGAAGGCTGGGATGGGAGGAAAGGCTTTGCTGGACTCAGTTACTTTTCGAAATAGGGGAGATAGCTTTTCAGATCGTAATCATTGCATAATCCGCGGAATTCCTCAATCAGCTCATCATTAAAGGGCACGCCTTTATCTTTTCTTTCGAGCCATACATAGTACTCTTTTTCCCCGGCCGTGTAGATGCGGTTTTGACCGGGCATCTTTCTTGAAGCCCTCAGTTCGCGAAGAATATTACCTGTGGTTTTTTTAAAATCCTCAGGATCGGTGAATGCATTAATATCTATAACAATGAAGAAGTGCCCTATACCATAAGGCGCTTTCTTACCGTCTTTTGATCCTATAAGCATCTTCAGATAATTACCCTGTTGTAATGAGGCTGAGAGGATCTCTACCACAGTTGCATATCCGTAACCTTTATATCCCCCGGTCTCTTCGCCGATACCTCCAAGCGGGGTCAGCGCGGCATGCCCTGCAATGAGATCTTTAAGCACTTCCGATGAATTGGTCTTGCTTATCCCGTTATTATCAATTACCCATCCGGAAGGCAAATTTTTTCCCTCACGGGCATAAAGCTCTACTTTTCCTCTCTGGGTGATAGAGGTGGCACAATCGAGCAGAAAGGGAAACGGCTCATCGCTTGGTATCCCGAAAGTCATGGGATTGGTACCCAGCATATTTTCAACTCCAAAGGTAGGAGCAATCGAAGGACGTGCATTAGTCCCGGTAATACCGATCATATTTTCCTTTACAGCCATCAGAGGGTAGTATCCGGCGAATCCAAAATGGCTTGAATTCCTGACTGTGACCATCCCCATTCCATATTTTGCAGCTTTTTCAATGGCAAGCTTCATTGCATTGTATGAGATTACATGGCCCATTCCATCATGGCCATCTATAACGGCAGTTGCGGGTCCCTCTCTTACGATCTCATAGCTGGTAACAGGATTCAGTATGCCTTCCTTTATCCGGTCGAGATAAATGCTCTTCAAACGGTTTACTCCATGGGAGTCAAATCCCAGCTTGTCGGCCTGGATCAGTACATCAGTTACTATTTTTGCATCGGCTGAGGGAATGCCTGCCTTTACCAGAACGCCTGTCATGAATTCTTCAACTACAGGAAATGGAATAAATTTTTTCCCCATCAGGTTTAAGATTTTGTTTTTTTTAATGAGGCAAATATCAAAAAAAATCTGCG
This sequence comes from uncultured Bacteroidales bacterium, assembly GCA_963816345.1. Lineage (GTDB taxonomy): Bacteria > Bacteroidota > Bacteroidia > Bacteroidales > VadinHA17 > LD21. Next base: position 99,797 of record CAWFKI010000007.1, on the reverse strand, counting down.
AATTAAAGTTAGACAATATTATCTGACCTTAATTGCACTTATACAATTCACAAAATCTGAAACATTTTTATGGACAGAGGGAATTCAGATCATTTCTATCTGAGCATTTTACCGACAGCTACGAGCAAACCGCCCGTAATATACGCAGCAATCCACCAGATATAGGCACTTCTTGAATAGAGATGGAGCAGTCGGCTAACAATTTCACCGGGACCTTTCTTCAGAAAATGCCTCCATAGTATAAATGTATCTGTAAGCATTCCGAGAAGTGAAGAATAGCCAATAACTCCATGAAGTGTAAATATCCCCTTGCTTGAACCGATTATCATGAAGATGGTTGCAGTTACATCGAGAGTTACGCCAATTGTATAAAATAATAATACCCTGGAGGTGACAAGTTGTCTTCTTTGTTCTTTTGTGAACCCGATGGAATAAAATACCAGGGCCACAGTTACAATCATAGAACCAATAATTGAGGCAGTTTTCATTCAGGTCTTTTTTTATATTTCATTTACTATATGGCCGGCAATCTTTCAGGCATGATAATTTAAAGTTTATGTATCTCATCCGGATAAAATTCCGGCAGAGATGCTTAAATTTTCTGACTGAGCTATTTGATTTTTCCGAAGTTTATATTCATACCAACAAACAGGCTTCTTCCCGGGGAGATGAAATCAATATTCTGAGGGATCACCTCATTGAATACATTGTCAATGCCCAATGTGATCCGAAGCCACCTGTATTCCTGTGAAAAGGTTATCCGCCAGTCGGCATAAGGGAGATCGCGCGAGGTCCCGTCTGCCGTAATCTCATAGAATTTTTCACCCATCAGCTTGCAATAGATCTGAGTTGTGAAGGAATACTCTTTCTTTCTGAAGGTATAGTCGGCTGCAATATTCCCGGAGTGTTTTGTGGTGCCGTACAGTTGAAGATGAGTCTGATTATCGTATGAATGCACATAACTGTAGCCGAGGGTCAACCAGACCCTGTCAAATACTTTTTGCTTTGAAAAAACATCGATGCCATAAATTGATGCACTGGCAACATTCTGGTACTGGCGGGTCAGGGCCAGACTATCAGTCAGCCACCGGTCAGTGATCATATTCGTAAGCTGATTGCTGTAAACAGTGACCGATGAGTTATTCCATGGTTTCGAAAATTCGACGGATCCTGACACGTATCTTGATGTCTCAGGCTTCAGAAGCGGGTTGCCGATAATGTAAAATTCTCCGAAATGATCAAAGTTCATATATAATTCCTTCAGGTCAGGTGAACGAAAACCTGTCCCTGCAGATGCCCTGAAATTTAATGGCCCCTGCCTGTACATTACTGAGATTTTCGGGGCCGCATTCAATCCATAATCGCTGTGCCGGCTGGCCCTGATGCCCCCTATCAGACTCCACCGCTCTCCGAAACGGATATCTTCCTGGGCATAAATCACAGCCTCGCCAGCTGATTGAAGGCCATTGTCTATTCTTATGGAGTAGAGATTTTCATAATTGTATTCCAGACCGACTGTCAGGTTGTTCCTGTCAGAAAGGTGAAAATTTCCCTGGGTCCTGATGGTCTGTATGATATCATAGGAGACGGTATCTCTTTTTTCATTCAGGAGATCAAGAACATCGAAAGTATTATAGCGATCGCGGTAGTACGAAAAATCGATTGAATTTTTTCCGAAGAAATATTGTCCTTTTAATCCGGCGTTCAGGTCTGTATAGAGATCATGGGCAGGACGGGCGCTTACATTCCCCCTTTCAAACTGGTAATAATTGAAATAGGGGACCAGTGAAAGGCTTGCAGAAGGCGTAATTTCAAATTTCTGACCTATACTGAACGAGGAATAGGGATTCTGGGTCCAGTCATGGGCTGTCTCCGGTGTAATATCATATCCGTCGGTATGGCTGTAATTAAAGCTTGTACGCGATCCGACAATCCCCTTTTTCAGGCTGACGCTTCCCCCGGCATACAGTTCATTATATTTTGAATATCGTGTATATAATTTTGCGTCAAAAGGCTCATTAATCTTTTTAGTGATAATATTTATGACTCCTCCAATGGCATTTGACCCGTAGAGAGCCGATGATGCGCCTTTGATTACCTCGATCCGGTCAATGTTTTCGAAGTTGAGCATTGAATAATCAATATCTCCGTTAACCTGCCCCGCAATCCTTTCACCATCAATAAGAAAGAGCACGTACTTTGCATCCATTCCCTGAAGGGTCACTGATACCCGCGTACCAAAATGGCTCACATTAAGCCCGGGAACCATAGTCTGCAGTGCCTCCGGAACGTTGACAATTCCCAGTTCCAGCATCTTACGGGCACTGATTACCTGTGTAATTACAGGAACATTTTTCAAGGCCTTTTCAGTTCTGGTGCCGGTTACAACCACCTCATTCAAATCTATATTTGATTCATGGATCGAAAAGTCAAGAATGTTTTTCTCTTTAAGGAGATCAATGGTCCTTTCCTGTGTCTCATATCCGATAAACGATACCCTTACCGTGTAGATGCCGGGTTTTATTTTGTCTATTTTATAGGATCCGCTTTTATCAGTTACAGTTCCCAGTGTAGTGCCTTTTATTGAGATGATTGCCCCCGCAACAGTACTGCTGTCAGTACCGGTGACATGCCCCGACAGGCCTGCCACCTGGGAATACAGCAGAGCAGGGAAGAATAGTAAAACAATAAATGGCTGCAATATCCTCAGCATCTACTCCAGATTTTTTGATCCGTCAGGCTGATATTTGTATTGAAAATTAACGTAACCTGAAACATTGCTTGCGCTGTAATAGCTCTTGATCCATACCTTGGCATACTTACCTGTAGCTGTTTTAACTATATAGATGTAGTCGGTAGGGACAATCTGTGTACCCTGTGTGGCAAATTCCAGCGAAAACCAGGTATATAATACCGGATTGAGCACATAGGTGGCATAACCCTGCTGTATCGCAATATCAACTGAATCATCAGCGAAAAAGGTTGTAGTATCGGAAACAACCTTTAAGGCATCGAATCCGGATTGCCCTTTCAGATAGGAATTTGCCGCACTGCCTGAGCCATTGCCAGATTCGCCACCGTTGGTTTTGACCCTGTATCGCTGGAAAGCTATATCCCATTCGTTGGAATTAGCCGGGTCTGCCACGGCTATTGTGTCATTATCTGCAAAGCTGAAATATTTCCATACTGTTGATCCGGTTGCATTAATCTCAAATGTCTGAGCCTGGATTGGAGTAGAGGTATCCTGTTTTTTACATGCAGATAATAACGCAAGGATGATCACTGAAAATAATAAGTATCTCTTCATAGTCTTACAATTTTTTACCGGCAAAAATAAAATTGTAAGATCCCTGAAAATGGTAAAATTCAGGGTTTTTGTGGTAATAACCTTTTATGGATATCCCGAAACCTCTTGGGAGTAAGGCCTGTTTTATTTTTGAAGACTTTGCTGAAGTAGGAATTATCCTCAAAATTAAGTTTGTAGGCGATCTCGGAAACAGACATCTCAGACGATAACAGAAGCTTCCTGGCTTCCTGCATAAGTCTGTTCTGCAATATCTTCTTCAGTCCGCAGTTAAAATGCCTGTTGCAGATATCATTTAACTGGCTTTCTGAGATATTAAATGTTGAAGTATAAAATCCAAGGTGTTGCTCCTTAATAAAATATGAATCTATCAGTTGAGATAATGAATGAATCAGAATGCTGTCGTTATTATTTGATTTTCCTGAAATTGTTTCATATAACCCGGTCAGCTTAAGGAGCAGTATATTCAGATGCGAACGAATAATGATTTCAGACTTATTTGACGGGTTGAGGCATTCATATTCCTCCTGTATTGAATTAAAAAGTGATCCGAAGGAAGTGTACTCATTGTCCGATAAAGCAATGCAGGGATTACAAATTTCCGTTCCTGTCTGGGAGGTATAGGAATATAAATTCAGTAGCCGTATAATACTGAACTCTTCAACATAAAAATCCTGACAAAAGAAGAAGATAGTTCCCTCTGCATCCTCAAGCCCCTCAAATGAGTGCATCTGGTTGGGTCCGATAATACTGATTGTTTTTGACTGAACGGGGTAGCTGTCATTGTTAATTTCTAAACTGCCCTTGCCCCTTGTAAATAAAATGACAGAATAAAAATCATGCGCATGTTCTTTTCTGATGAAGCAATAAAGATTTAAAAATTTTAAGAGGCTATTAAAATAAATGCCATGCACCTTAATATCCCTGAGGAAACTAAAGTGGTAAAGTGATCTCTCAAAATTATTATGCTGTTCCAAATTCAGTTCTAATTAGATGCAAAAATAGAAAAAGTTTCCCGGTCTGGCAGCCGGGGAGCAGGCAGAAATGTTTAAACAGACCTATTCTTTCACCTTTTTTGTCAATGTTTCCCGGATCAGCTTCCTGAGCTCAAGCTGCTTGTTTTCAACAACCTTTCTTGAAGCAGGCCTGTAATATTCAGCATATCTGCACTTTGCCAGACTATACGACATGTGATCAGCATTTCCTTTCACATCAACCCCCAGCTTAAATGGTAACGGACTGTCCACTACCGAGATATGGTAATCGAAACTCAAGTCAAAATTATGCCGGCCGGCTACCACTGCCTTATACTTATCGAGTACAATAAGGAACGGGTAAACATCAATTTCATTGCGGAATATCGTGAATTCGGCAGATAAGGAATCAACCCTGTTTTGTGTCTTTTTATTGAATTTCAATTTTTTGGCAATCTCGCTGAATGTCTCACCATCCATCAGAACCAGATCATTCCCTTTAATGGAAGATGCACCACGCAGGGTAGACTTTTTCAGGTTATACAGAGAATCGAGATATGTTTCCACGGCTATATGAAATTCACCTTTCCCGCTGAATGATCTGAGCATAGGCATCAGGGAATCGATATCAGGTATCATCGTAAGCAGCTCACCGATCTCAATATCAAGCATATGGTAATCCAGTCCCAGGAAAAGGTGATTCTTCCGTGGAGTACGATAAACGGCTGTCAGCTGCATCCTTGCCGCAGGAGTTACAAATGTGAGACCGTCAAGTACAAGGGCCCCATCGTGAACCAGCACATCGCCTTCAATATTCGTGGCAGTATCAACCCCCATGGTAGCCGTTTTTATTTTGGCTTTAAGCTGCAGATCCATTCCTTCGGGTACCATATAAGGACCTGCATAAGTGGTATCAGCTTTTTGATTACCTGATTTTTCAGTTCCGGAGGAATCCTTTCGCCCTATACCATTTGTAAGAGCCATTAACTGAGCAATATCGGTTCTGTCAGAAACAAAATTGAATTTGCCTCTCAAAATTGAATCGCCTCTGAAATATGAGGATATGTTATTCAGATTTCCTGTCAGTTGAAAATCAGATTTATCAATTATCAGGCTGCCCTCACTGACATTGAATGTCTCGGGATCAAAACTCATTTTAAGGGAGGGGATCTCGATCGGGTGTGAAAGACCTGACATAGTCACAATACCATGATCCATGTCGACAAACCCTTTGACAAGCCATTGCAGAAAGATCTCTTTCTGAGAATTGTCATTCAGGATGTCAGTATCAAAGCTGATCTTTTTTGCTTCAAAAGAGTAGGGGCCAACATCAGTATTCAGCTTTCCTCCATTGTATGTCAAAATGATCCTGGGCCTGTCGGCATGGTTAGCCTGCGGTGAAATAACGAATTTACCGTTCGGTTTCGCGACAGCAATGCGCATGGTATCCATATTTGCTGAGAGGGAATCTATTGTAAAATAGCAAATTATGTCAGGTATTCGCGTGGAATCCCGCAAGTCAGATGTCTCGAGGGAAAGGGATACATTTTGAAGTGAGGTATTATAGCTGTCAATTTTACCTGCCCTGATATTGTCCGACAGGATTTTAAAAAAAGCAAATTTTGTGTTTCTTGCCTGATTATTATAGTTTGGCAATGAGAAATCAATTTTTGACCGGTTTGATATAAGGGACAAACTATCCCAGGCGAAATTAAAATCTGAAAGAGTTACGGAGCCGGAAAGCTTAATCCTTTCAATTTGCATCTTCTCTAACTGGGAAAGGGAAAAAGCTGATTTTATCTTCCCGGAGGCCTTGCCTTCCATATTAAGCTTCATACTGTCAGGGATAACAGAATTAAATTCATCGAGAGTTAATCCTGCAGTAGTAGTGAGATCGCAATAGATATCCTTAAAAATATGGCTCACCGATCCCTCAGTTTGAAATGCTGAATGCGGAGTCCTGCCCCTGAAATCTCTTATTTTCACAAAAGAGACGGAGTCGGTTTTCAGATCAGTATGCACAACAATATCACACTCAATATCATGAAGTGGCAAAGGAAAGGCGTCATATTTTGCGACACCTTTTTTCAACTGAAGACTTATATCCATCATTGGCATTGCCGAATCAGTCAGATTTCCTTTTATACTTCCTTCTGACGACAGGAGACCATCTGCTTCAATCCCTTTGAAATAAGATTTATATGAGGGTGGCACAAGGGCAATAATCTCCTCCACGGGCCATGAAGCAAACCTGTACGTGAGGTCGGTAGTCATTTTCCCGGCAGAAGTGTCATTCTCAACTGAACCAGTAAGCAAAAAGCCGAGATCATTGATCGAAGCCTTTGCGTTTTTAAGACGTATTAACTGACGTGACGGTACAATGTCAACCGGCATATCGAGCGTCACCGAAGAGTGCTGAAGATATTTTTCACCGTTATATTCCAGAGATATGACTGACCTTTTCACCGCGAGGTTTCCTGTTATACTATCATTTGTTATTGTCCCTGAAAGTTTAGCCGAGAGATTCTGAATTGCCGTATTGAGTTTTAATGAAAGGTCCTTATAGTTGAGGTTTAGGTCATTAAGTACAACATTCCTGATATTTATGGTGGGAAGCGTTGTTTCTGAATCTGCCTCCCGTGACGGGGTTGTATCTGATGCAAAAATATCCCAGTTGGCTTTCCCCAGACTGTCTGAAAACATATTAACGGATCCGCCGGTAAGTTCCAGTCCGGTAAGAATCAATTCGTTTCTTTTCCACCATGCCCCTGCATCAACGGTGCCAATGAACTCATCTGCTTTAACCAGGGTATCAAACCGTGAATCGGCTACACGATTGATCAACGAAAACTTTTTGATCTTTACTCCAAATTCAGGGAAGGTGCTGAAAAATGTCAGTTCAACTTCACCAATTTCTGATTTGCATGTAATTAATTTATCTATCTGTTTGCGGACGATAGGTGTGAACCGTCCGGGTGTGAAGACAATGAATAAAACTATACAGATTGTAACCAGGAGTGCTGCAAATACCGACAGGAAGGTAATAAAAAAAATCTTTATGAATTTTCTCATCTCATATCCGTTAATCGCTTAATTGGCAAGATACAGAGAATGTCAACTCTACTTGCCCACTTTGGTAAAGGAAAAGTTTGTTCCGAAATCATCATTATATTTTAATGATGTGGCAGTTAATTCTGTAACAGTATAGACCTTCGGAACAGAACCTCCAATTTCCAGAACATGAATATGCGTCAGTTCTGATTTTACCAGGGTCCATGTAAATGCCTGAGCCTCTGCTTCCGTGACATTATCAGCAGTATCCCATGTTGCTCCGGTTCCATCTGCCACGTACTTATAATATTCAGTTCCGGATTGCCATTTACCAGGTAAAAGCGATTGATCAAAGGATTCCTGAGCTGGTTCGCAGGAGACTGCCAGGAAGGCAATCGCCAGAAAAGCGGTGAGGTAGGAAAGTGTCTTTTTTATCATAACAGGTTGATTTTATGAGGTATAATTTAAGTGTCGTATGATTATACGGCCATTCACAGAGTCCAAAGATAATAAAATCTCTATATAATGATTATGCCTCATTGACGTTCTAAAATGCTAATTTGGCGGAGATATATTTCTGTGAAATTGAAATAAAAATCAAAAAAGGTCATGAAAAGAGTAATTCCTTTCCTGTTATTGATTATTTCCCTGTTACAGCCATGTTGTTCCACAGGTAAAGACCTTAAGACTGTGCGTGAAATTACAGGACCGTACCAGGCCAATTGCTACCTGATCTATGACACAGAGTCAAGGGAAGCTGCCATAATAGATCCGGGATGGAGAATTGATACTTTAGTTGCGTTTATCAGGAACAATGAACTCCGCCTGAAATACATTTTCATTACTCACGGTCATGCAGACCATTATTATTATGTGCCTGAATTAAAAAAACAATTCCCAAAAGTTAAGTGGTGCATTAATAAGGAAGATTTTGTGAAAATTATTAATTGTCCTGACTGGCCCCTGAAAGCCTATGGAAAGGAGTGGGTAGCCAAAACAAGAACGGACCCCGAAGCAAGCGTATATCTGGATTTTGATATTAAGACCCTGGGAGAACCGGATATTTTTGTTAAGGGGAATCAGACCTATAAGCTGGGCTCCATAAAAATAAAGACGATACATACTCCCGGACATTCGCCGGGGGGTATATGCTATTATTCAGGGAATATCCTGTTTTCCGGAGATGAGCTTTTTTACCGGAGCGTCGGGAACCTGGATAAGCAGACAAGTGATAAAGAAATGTTTATAAAATCGGTCCGCGAATTATACAGCCGCTTTCCGGATTCCACAATAGTATATCCCGGCCATGACCGGTACACAGATATAGGATCGGAAAAGAAACAGAACAAACGCATCTCTTTGGAGGGCGGACTTTACGATGTCAGGTAATGGGAATTCAATTATTATTAATTCAATTTTATTTTATTATAGAAATTCTCCCTGAATGTATTGCTCACCGGGATTCTCCTGTCTGCAATTATTATTACTCCTCTTTCCACTGACCTAATCTTGTCAAGTGCAACCATAAATGACTTATGAACACGGCAGAACCTGCCTGGAGGCAGGCTTTCTTCTATTTTGGAGAAGCTTTGCAACGTCATTATTTTTTTCTCTGAACAGATTATCCTCAGATAGTCTTTCATGCCTTCTATATAGAGAATATCATCTATATCAATACGTTCATAACGGTATTCTGTTTTTACAAACAGGAACCTGCCGTCATTCAGATCTTTTTTTGTCCCTTCATTCTTTCCCGGGTAGTAATCCATTACTTTGTTCACTGCTTTTAAGAAGCGTTGAAAAGAGAAAGGCTTCAGGAGATAATCGGTAACATTCAGTTCAAATCCCCTGATTGCATACTGGTCGTATGCTGAAGTTATGATTATCTTTGCATTCAGATCTGTTGCTTCCAGGAACTGAATGCCGGTAAGCTCCTCCATCTGGATATCCAGAAAGATAAGATCAGCCTGATTTTCTTTAAGCCAGCTGATGGCTTCCACTCCGTTGTCGAATGTACGGAGAAGAATGAGACCCGGCACTTTTGCCAGAAACGATTCAAGTTTCGAGATTGCCAGAGGCTCATCATCTATTACCACGCATCTGATCTCCATTTGTATCAATTGTAAGTTTTACATTAAACTGCTGGTCATCATCTTTAATCCGAAGCTGGTGCCTTTCAGGATAGACAAGGTCCAGCCTTCTTCTGAGATTTGCAATGCCAAATCCCGAGCTTTTATTTATGCCTGCTGCCGGATATTTATCATAATAATTTGAAACTTCAAAATCAATGATCCCACCTTCAGATGAAAGGCAAATACTCAGGGACGGTTTCAGGTTTCTGAAACGGACAAATTTAAATGCGTTTTCAATCAGCGGGATAAAAAGTGCCGGTGAAATGAAGGTCTTCATCTCACCCCTTACTTCAAACCGGATATCCTCCGGGGATTTTATGCGCATTCGGTACAACTCAATGAAATTGTTCAGATATTCAACCTCTCTGTCAAGCTCCACAAACTCTGATGCTGTTTCATATGTAAGATACCGCATCATCTCCGAAAGTCTGATAAGGGACGATGATGCTCTCTCCGGATCATTTGTAATAAGGGAGTCTATATTATTGAGCGTATTAAAAAGGAAATGAGGATTCAGTTTGCTTTTGAGAAGATCAAGTTCAACAGACAGTTTTTGTTTATCAATTTCCGTTTTCTGGTTCATGGTGTCGAACCAATTGATTATGACCCTGAAAAAAGAACCAAAGACTGCGGCAGTAAGCATAGGGAAGTATCCTGACATATGTGCCTTTAAGGAATAGCCCCTGAAAAAGTGCTGAAAAGATCCGGTAAAAAGTGCCCTTGACAGAAGAAGTATAAGATAGCCGAAGAACGGTAATATCAGTACAAGCAGGAATGATGAGATAAAAAAACCTGCCAGGTTTTTCCTGTTCAGAAAGAGAGGAGCAAGGAAAAGATAGAACAGGTAAAAAACAAGCATGAGGTAAAGAAACCCAAGTATATTCGAGACAATCAGCTCGGATGACATTGGTTCCATTATTCCCGGGTAGGGGATATTTGCAAAAAGTGCAAAAAGCCAGATAAAGATGTGTATGTATGTTATCTTTTTCTTTGTCATTCAGGTTTTTCTCTCAATATACTACAAACTTATCAAAAAATGATCTGTTTATTCATATCTGAGAGCTTTTACCGGATTCCTGTTTGCTACCTTCAGGGTTTGTGAGCTGACTGTCAGCAATGCCACGAAGAGAGCAATTGCCGGACCTGCCAAAAATGCCCAGAGTGGCACGGGAGAGTGAAAATAGAACTTTCCCAGAAAGAATTTCGCAAAGAGAAATGCAATTGGTAATGCAATAAGAATGGAGAGGATCAGCCATCTGGCAAAGCTTGTCAGCAAAAGCCATACAGCAGATAAGGTTGTTGCTCCATTGGCCTTTCTGACACCGATTTCTTTTGTCCGGTTTTCGGCAGTAAAGGAAGCGAGACCAAACAGACCCATACATGCCAGGAATAGAGCAATAATGAATGCAAGACCAACAAGGCGTTCGCGGAGACTCAGGTCTGTGTATGGGATAAGATCACTGAAGAGGGTGGCCTTAAATGGTTCTTCAGGCTCATAATGCCGGTAAACTTTACTTATCTCACCGGTGATTTCATGGAATAAACCTGAGGAATACTTAATCATTATTGTTGGCCGGTCGCCCGGACTTACACTCATTATCGTTGGTACTATAGGTCCGGCCAGATCAACGGAGTGGAAGTCTTTAAATACCCCAACTATTATCCCTTTTCGTCCGTCGAGAGTGATAGCGGAACCGACCGGATTTTCATTTTTCATTACCCTTGCTGCAACATCATTAATTATATAGGCAGTTGAATCAGTCGAAAAAGAGGGATTGAAAAATCTTCCCTCAACCATGTTAATCCTCACGGTCTTATTATAATCAAAATCTGAATTAACACACCAGAAATGAAGCTTTTCCGAAGGATCTTTCCCTTCCCAGGCCACCTCACTTGAAGCCCTTGTTCCGCGGGTGGGAATACAGTTTGTGAAACTGACAGCATCAATACCGGGAATAGCAAGCAATCCGGCCTTAAAGCTTCCTGCATGACTTTGAATGTTTGTTGAGTTGTCCATTATGATTAGCCTGTCTTTATCTACTCCTGCATCGTAATTGCGCATGTAGTTATCCTGGGTCTTTATAATAATCATGCAGATGATCAGTGCAACAGGTATTGTAAACTGGAATATAATGAGGCTCTGCCTGAAAATACTGTAACTGTGTGCTGTTACCAGCTTCCCTTTAAGTGTATCGACCGGATTGGATGATGCCAGATATAAAGCCGGAAATATTCCTGATATCAGGCCTGTAAATAAGGCAATCGCAATGAAAATCATAATCATATCCAGGTCGTGAAACCTCAGATGAATATCATAGTTAAACATATTATTGAACCCGGTCAGTAGCAGCAGGACCAATAAGAGCGCACTTAAAAGGCTTAACAGTGTAATAATGAATGTTTCGCCGAGAAACTGAAAGATTATAGCCGGTTTGCCGGAACCTGCTGCCTTCCTGATGCCCACTTCCCGGTATCTTCTGACATTTAAGGCAATAGCAAGGTTTATATAATTGAAACAGGCAATTAAAAGAATGGCAAAACCTATACTGCCGGCAATTACTACGTTTTGCATTTCCTTCCAGACCCTTTTCCCGCCTGCGTACGAGTACAGGATATGCTCTTTGAGCGGATACAGGAAAAGCTCCTGGTTTAATGTCGTCTCCTGATTTCTTATCAGATTCTTAATCTTATTCTCAACAAATTTGTAGTCAGTATTATTCCTCAGCAGGATCCAGATCTCACTGGCTGAAGCTCCGGTTTCCCGGGCCCAGCCGTTATCAGCAAGAAATCCGGAAAATGGAATTACAAAGTCGAAATGCATCATCGATTGCCTTGGAACTTCCTTAAAGACACCGGTTACTTTAAAGGCTTCATGCCTGCTTCCCTCTTTTAGTATCAGAGGCTTACCCAGGCAATCGGAAGTTTCAAAGAACTTTTTTGCCATCCCTTCCGAAATAACAATTGAGTTCAGACCGGCCAGAACATTCCGGCTTTCAGACTGAACAAGCGGAAATGTGAAGAGCTCAAAGAAATTATTATCAGCGAAGATACCATTACCGGTAAATGTTCTGTCACCACTTATGAAGGAATAGGTTCTTTCTGTAATCCGTGACATCACCTCAATTTCAGGAGCCTGCTCCTTCAGAATATCAGTCAGCGATGCGGACAGGTATTGCTTCGGGAAACGATCACCGTTGAAATAGGTAACGTAGGCATTTACCGAGTACAACCGGCTATAGTTTTTATGAAACTTGTCATAGCTAAAAACATTGCGGATATAGAGTACCGTAATTATTGAACAGATAAATCCGAATGAGAGGCACACAAAATTCAGCGTACTGTAGGTTTTTTTGCGCCACAGGTAGCGCAGGGCGATTTTTACGAAGCTTTTGACCATACTGTTGTAATTTACATTCAGCAAAGGGAGCAAATGTTTAATGCATCATCAAATCTTTTCTACCAACATGATAAATTCATAGATGATCCTGTTGAAATATTCTATGAGATGTTCAAGCGTTACATGTTAATATAGATAATTCCTTTTGTCCGGAGATAGCGCTTTATAACTTAACAGCTGAGGCAGGACGATTCCTGTCTGCTGATACAAAGGAGCTTCTGAAAAGAGAAAGCCCCATATTTCTATGAGGCTCTCCCAACCCTGAATGATGAAATTCTCAACCCTAAACTAACCTAACCTAACCTATAATGTGCTAAAAGCTCTTTTATCTAATTTAACTTTTTTGACCGGTAATCCACTAACAGGCTTAAAAGCTCCGGATATTTATTTGAAAACTGATTATATCTCATCCACTCCTCTATTTTCAGATAATCTTCCTTTTGAACCCAGCCAAGAGTTTTAATGAATTCTTTTCTGAATAGCTTTTCATCAAAACTGATTGATTCAAGTATTTTGAGAAATGCTGCTATCATCATAATGAAATTTTGATTTTGTTATTTGAATTAAAATTCATCATCACCTGTTCTTCCTTTTATTTGCTCAGACTCCTTAATGTTATTGCTGATTCAGTTTTCGTAATTATCAGAGTCTGAGAAGTCTTTATTTATAATTTAATTTATGATTCTGATTAATTGTACACTTTCAAATTTATTAAGGTTTTTTGGTACCAGAATTAAGAAACGATTAAGAAACGATTAAGAAACGATTAATAGTAAATCCAATTTCTGTTTTATTTATCCGGAATAAAATCCATAGCGATTGAGTTCATACAATATCTTTTTCCTGTGGGAGGAGGGCCGTCGTCAAATATATGTCCCAGATGTCCTCCGCATCTGCCGCAGAGTACTTCTGTACGTACCATTCCAAGGGAATAATCAGGCCGTAGAACGGTACTATTCTTATCGTCCTGTTCAAAAAAGCTTGGCCAGCCACAGGTACTTGCAAATTTGGCTTCGGAACGAAATAGTCTTCTGCCGCAGGCTGCACAATAATAGGTGCCTTTTAAATCTGCATTCCAGTACTTGCCGGTAAATGGCCTTTCAGTTGCTCCATGCCTGGAAACTTCGTACAGATTTGCAGGCAGAATCTGTTTCCATTCCTCATCAGTAAGATTTAACCTGGTAGTATCGGTATGAGAATAGTAAGGATTTTTTGGTTTACTTGTAGTATTCATAATTGATGCTGATTGATTTAAGTTTTTACTCTGTCCGCATGCACCCCACGTAAGGGCCATGATGCAGGATATCAATACTGTTATCCTGACAGAAAAATTTTCAGGAATTTTCATCATAATATAATATTGATCTTGAAGGTATGATGCAACTGATCACGATAGTAAATAAATGGTCGTCTCATGCCTGATAAATGTAATAATAAGTATTAAGGTATCGTATTATTTCTTTAGCTGCTTCTTAAATACCTTTTCAAATTTTTCCAGTTTTGGTTGTATAACAAGTCTGCAATAGGGCGCATCTTTGTTCTTGTCATAATATTCCTGATGATAATCTTCCGCCTTGTAAAAAGCAGTAAACGGCACCAGTTGAGTTACTATCGGCGAAGAATACGCATGAGCCTTATCGAGGTCGTCAATAATACTCCGGGCAATCTTTCGCTGATTTTCATTTCTGTAAAAAATTACTGACCTGTATTGAGTTCCTACATCAGCGCCCTGCCTGTTTAAAGTTGTAGGATCATGAACTGTAAAAAAAACTTTCAGAATTTCTTCAAGGGAGGTCTTTGATGTATCGAATACTATCTGGGCAACCTCTGCGTGTCCGGTTAAGCCGGTACTCACTTCCCTGTATGACGGATTTTTAACAGTGCCGCCAGAATAGCCTGATTCCACATTTTTTACTCCCTTCAGCCTCTCGTAAACTGCTTCCACACACCAGAAACAGCCACCTCCCAATGTAATTGTATCCATTGAAGCTGTACTGGCAGGTTGGTTTGTTCCGGCCTCCATTGCAGTCAATTTTTCTTTATTTTCCATATGTTTTTCTTTATTAATTGGTTCACCTGATGCACTTAACAAAAAGGTGTTAATTGTAATAAGCTGCATCATTATTATGAGTGAAGTTCTTTTATTTGATTTTATTATACTCATCTCTTCCTGGTTTTAATGATTAAAACAAGATTCATTAACTTATGTTTAAAAAAGCCAATTTAAAGGCTGGCAGATTTCAGGGAGAGCTTGACTGAAAGAGGGCAAAAGGCGAAGGGGAGAGGCCTTGCTTAAATGATTGATTACAATACGGACTGTCCTGAAGGATTATTAATCCAGCAGATTAAATTTCCGGAGAAAATCATCTGCCAGCTTAAGAATTTCATCATCGTAATAGCGGGAATATTTTGTG
This sequence comes from uncultured Bacteroidales bacterium, assembly GCA_963816345.1. Lineage (GTDB taxonomy): Bacteria > Bacteroidota > Bacteroidia > Bacteroidales > VadinHA17 > LD21. Next base: position 84,525 of record CAWFKI010000007.1, on the reverse strand, counting down.
TTCACACCCCCCAGATAGTGTTTCCTTCCCTCATATGTATGCAGTTCAAAATAATTGCCCTCCTTTTTCATATCAGTTTCAAAAAACTGAACTGTCCATTTTGGAACCTGTTCATCATCAATACCATGAAACTCAATCATAGGAGGTAATCCTTTTTTAATATTATGGGCAGGTGAGATGCTCCATATTCTGGTTCTGCGATAATCAAGCAACCGGTCGCACCAGCCCTCAACTGCATTAACACACGCCGAAAACAGTAAAACCGCATCGGGACGGCAGCTTATAACGGGATTATCTGATTTTTCATTGTAATCCTCAATCATTGCTGTGCAAAGTGCAAGATGACCTCCGGCAGACTGTCCGGCTGCAACAATTTTATTGCTGTCAATATGGAATCTTTCAGCATTTCCACGGACCCAGCGCATAGCCGATTTTGCATCCATTACACATTCGATTGGACTGACTGTTTTATTGGGTGTTACGCCATTTTCAATGCAAAGTCGGTAATCTACCGAAAAGGTAACAATCCCCATCCTTGCATACCTTTCACAGGTTGAAAAAAATTCATCCGGTGTACCATAGGCCCAGCCGCCTCCATGAAAGAAAACTATTGCTGTATTATGCTCTCTTTTAAACGATTGGGGTGTATAAAAGATATCAATCTTCAACCGCGATGAGTCAATTATCTTGTAAACTTCACGGATGTGCGTAACCTTTTCGTTTTCAACCTGATAAGTCATCGATGGCTCACCGGCGACAGAAGCCTGAACCATAAATGATAGGAGCAGTATGCAGGAAATGAATATGCATTTCATGGAAATATATTTTATTTGATCAGTTGTCTGTAATATAAGGTGTAAAATTAGTTCAATTGACTGAACAATCATAACCTCAGTCGAAATATGCTGACGCCTGACTCCTGAAACCTGACCGGAGTTTATTGGGTTTAATTATGTCATTTAATTAAAATTTCATATTTTTAACATAACAAAATATTTTGCTGAAATTTTCATTAATCCGGTCGCCAATATATTTGACATAAACATATAATCTCCGGGGAAATGTCAAGAGTTGTTATTCTAGGAGCAGGAATATCGGGACATACTGCTGCATCCCACCTTCGCAGGAGACTGGCAAAGGAACATGAAGTAGTGGTTATAAGTCCTTCCGGGTACTATCAGTGGATCCCTTCCAATATCTGGGTGGGAGTAGGAAGGATGACTGCCGATCAGGTACGCTTCAGTCTTGCGCCTCTTTACAAACGCTGGGGTATCAGGTTTGAACAGGCAAAAGCAACAGAGATCCATCCTGAAGGAGGCGAATTCAGCAAAAACTCATACGTTACATTTGAATATACTGATTCTTCAAAAAACGGAGAAAAGGGCGAAATTGAATATGACTATCTTATAAATGCCACTGGTCCGAAACTGAATTTTGAAGCTACTGAGGGACTGGGACCCGGCAGGTTCACTAATTCTGTATGCTCATGTGACCATGCCACAGCGACATGGGAGGTGCTAAGGTCGTGTTTTGATCAAATGAAGCAAGGCAGGAAAGTGAAGTTCCTTATCGGGACGGGTCATCCCGCGGCGACGTGTCAGGGCGCAGCATTCGAATATGCTCTTAATGTTGCCAGGGAGATCAGGGAATTAAAACTTTCCGACAGGGCTGAGCTGACCTGGATAACAAACGAATATGAAGTCGGTGACTTTGGTATGGGAGGTGCATTCATCAAAAGAGGAGGATATATAACCTCAACCAGAGTCTTTTCAGAATCGGTTCTTGCAGAATACGGAATAAGATGGATAAAAAGGGCAGGAGTAACAGGTGTGGAAGAGGGTAAAGTTCATTATGAAACACTTGATGGAACAAAGCATATCCGGGAATTTGATTTTGCAATGCTTATACCTGCTTTTGCCGGTGTCGGGATTAAGTCATATGACAAAGCCGGTGGAGATATTACCAGCTCTCTTTTTGCGCCCAGCGGGTTCATGAAGGTGGATGCAGATTATTCAGGAAAACCTTTTGAAGACTGGAGTGTGACTGACTGGCCATCGGTTTATCAAAACCCTGTATACAGGAACATATTTGCAACCGGCATTGCATTCGCCCCACCTCACCAGATATCGAAACCGATGAAGAGTCCAAACGGTACCCTTATAACTCCTTCTCCTCCAAGGACCGGAATGCCCTCCGGAGTAACAGGAAAGATAGTGGCACTGAACATTGCAGACTTAATTAAAAATAACGTACAAAACGATTTCAGACATAAAGCTTCCATGGGAAGAATGGGTGCAGCATGCATTATATCAGCCGGTTTTGGATTTTTTAAAGGTCAGGCTGCTACAATGACTGTCTTCCCCATTGTCCCTGATTGGGAAAAGTATCCTGAATGGGGACGGGATTTGGATTATACGGTGGGAGAGATAGGGCTGGCAGGCCATTGGATTAAATTACTTTTGCATTACCTGTTTCTTCATAAGGCTAAGGGATATCCGCTCTGGTGGTTATTGCCGGAATAATTGCATGAAAAATTTAAAGCTTCCGATATGAGTAAAAATATTGTACGCGGATACTATGATGAGTCGTATCCCCCGATTCCTACAAAAGCAACAAAATTCTGGCGGCGAAGTATTCTGAAGCAGGTTATTATGTTCTTTGTGCTGAACCTGAGAATTATGAGGATCATCGTTGGCGGGCATTCATAAATTTAGCCGGCCGGGCACAGGGCAGGGACGTAATTTGCGCAGGGGCGCATGCATAACTATTTGGATGGCATTATATTAATATTAATTGAATTTTATAATAATGAGAAATATTACGAGAAAAAATTTTTTTATGGCGCTCGGTGCATCTGCCCTTGGAGGAGGTTTTTTAAATAAAATCCGGGCTGCGGAAAAGGGAAAGCCCGCTTTCAAACCTATTGAGGGATCCTGGTTTGAAATTCAACACCATAGTCCTGTTGAAGGAAAATACTGGAATCAGACACTTGAGAAATTTACTGCACAACAGTGGGATGAAAAAATCAAGGAGATCGCTGACAGCGGAATACATTATCTTGTGTTGCTGGATGTGGCAATCTATGGTAAAAGTTTTTACCCGACGGAACTTCTTCCACTTCAAAAAATGGGTTGTGAAGACCCTCTTGAAACGATATTGAGCTCAGCAGATAAATATGGCATAAACTTTTTTGTCAGTAATGGATTTTTTGGTGATTGGACCAATCCTGTCTTCCTGATGAAAGACCCGGAGATCAATAACTTACGGCTAAAGGCTATGAACGAAATCGCAGGTAAATATGCACACCACAAAAGTTTTTTCGGGTGGTACTATCCCAACGAAACCGGAATAAACGGCCATTATGAAAGCTATTTCATTGACTATGTTAACAGATCTTCTTCCGAAGCGGAAAAACTAACTCCAAAAGCCAAAACTCTTATTGCCCCGTACGGTACCCGGAATGTAAAAGCTGACGATCAATATGTCAGACAACTCGAGCAACTGAATGTTGATTTTATTGCTTACCAGGATGAGATTGGAGTCGAAAAAACCCGGGTAGAGGAAAGTGCCGGGTTTTTTGAAAGATTGTATAATCTGCATAAAAAAGCTGCAAAATCAAAGTTATTTGCTGATGTTGAAGTATTTAGTTTTGAAGGAAAGGTATATAACAGTGCTTTGGTACCTGCATCACCTGACCGGGTTATAAGGCAGCTGGAAGCTGTATCACCCTTTGTTGAAAGAATATTTATTTACCAGTACACTGGAATGATCAATAAGCCCGGTACAAAGGTATTTGCCGGACATCCTGACTCAGTTAAATTATACGAACAACTGGTTCAGCACGGTTTCCTTCACTCTTAGAAGAGATTGCTCGTTCAGGGGGCCTGGTAACGATGTATCTAAAATTATAATCTTTAAAAAATTAAAAAATGAAAAAGAGGTCCAGATTGAAATCAAACCCGGAGTACAAATACAATCAAAAGGAGAATAGCGTTACACGGTACTTCATCCCGCAGAGACTTTCTGAAACTTTCTGCAGCCTCTGTCGTTGGTATGGGACTGGCTAATCCATTTGCCGCTGCCACCCCGGTTTCTCAAACTTCAGACCAGGTTAAGCCTGTATTAATACAGGGCAAGGATCCCTATGCTCTCGCCGAAAGGTTCAGTAAATATCTCAGAGTTACCGATGTAACAGACGGGCTGGATGCCGTAGGCCGCGCCGATCTTACACTAATGGATCCGGCAATCCGTCCCCTGTGGATGGGAATGCGATTCTGGGGACCGGCTGTCACTATGCGTGTTATTCCAACTAACAGGAGGATGCCGGTGATCGCCCGGAAGGATGCTTTGCTTCAGCATGATATCTGGAATGAATCCGGTGCTACACATGCCAACCTGAAAACCAAACCGGGTTGTGTTATTGTTACATCCACCAACGGAGCCCGTGAATGCGGCTTCTGGGGTTCGAACAACTCAATGGCAATGCAGGCTGATGGAGTAGTTGGAATAGTTACAGATGGGAATGCCAGGGATACTGACGAGATAGTTCTTCAAAAAAATCCTGTCGCCTGCAGAGGGATTGGCAGGACTATAATACCCGGACGTGTGGAATTAATGGACGTGGATGTTCCTGTCGGGTGTGGTGGTGTTATGGTTCGTCCGGGTGATATTATAGGATGTGACTGGGACGGGGTTGTGGTCGTACCGTTGGAAGTTGCCGAAGATGTTCTCTATTTTGCAGCGAGAATCGCCATTGATGACAAAAAAGGTCGCAGGGCTCTTTACGAAAAATTAGGTAAAAAACCCGATGAGACTGTGGACTGGGAACCGGTAGCAGAATATTTTAAAGATATACTTTAGTCAGGATCTCAGCCCCGGCACCTGACATCCGGTTGCTTAAGAACATTAGCTATAGTTATTTGTTTATGATTGGTGAGTAACCAATTAAACGTAACAGATATGAAAAGTATAGCTAAGTTTTATTCTGTATTGCTCATAGGAGCATCGTTTTCAGGTCTGGTGTCCGCTCAGAACCCAAAGCTTACGGATCCTGAAATTGCTTCAATTACAATTGTCTCGAACCAGATCGCCGTAAATTTTGCCAAATTCGCAAAAGAAAAATCAAAGAACACGGAAGTTCTGGGCTTTGCCGAGACCATGATACGTGATCATCAGTCAGCAATTGACCAGGCCAATGCTCTCGACAAAAAACTCGGGATTACACCGTTGGATAATGCTGTCAGTAAAAAGTTAAACTCTGATGCAGATGCTTCAATGAAGACGCTTCGCACTAAAAGCGGCGCCGATTTTGACAAAGCATTCATTGATCACGAAGTCACCTACCACATAGCAGTAAGGGATGAAATTCAGAATCAGCTGATACCCCAGGCAAAAAATGCTGAGCTGAAAGATTTTTTGCAAAAGATTCTTCCTGTCGTGAAGACACATCTTTCGCACGCTGAAATGGTACAGAAATCATTGGCAAAAAAATGAAATCATCTTTGAGGAGCTCCTCCCTGAGACTTGTCTGTATTGCCGTGATCAGCCTTGGAACGGGTATAATCACTCAATCGGCAAGTCCGGGATCGGGAGTTCAGGATCCGGAATCTCAAAAGTCCTGGTCTGAAGTTCAGGGGAAGAAACCGGGAAACCATACCGTTGTGATCTCAGGAATGAAGTTTCAGCCGGAAACAGTATATATACAAAAGGGAGATACAATAACGTGGGAGAATAAGGATATTGTAGCTCACTGTATTACAGAATTTCCATCAAAAAAGTGGACATCATCCCTGCTTGACCCGGGGCAATCCTGGAAAAAGGTCGTGAATGAATCGTGCGATTATTACTGCGCAGTTCATGTGGTAATGAAAGGGAAGATCATAGTAAAATAAAAACTTTCAACCGGAGGCTGGTAGCCAGGATATCACCATTTAACTGAAATCTTTCCGTTTTCATCAGGGAAGGAGATAGTTTGTATTGTTCCGTTTCCAGCTGTTTTTTCAGATTGACCATTTACGCTGTATTTTGAACCTGACGGGAATCCGTGTAAGATAAGTTCTATGGTCTTGAATCTGGTACTATATGCCCCTTGTACGCTATCCAATTTAATTTCATGATCGGCCGGGTCAAAGCTTATGACTCTCTCATAATATTTACCTTGAGTGTACTGATACGTTATTCCATCGTCTTCATAATAGTTAAAGCGGCCCGGAATATCGCCATACCAGATATTCAGATACATAATTCCATCTCCTTTGTATGCTGTGCTGAGGATTGGATTTTGCATTGGAATTATGGCCCCTGCTTTTACGAATACAGGCAAATTGTTCAGGGGTGATCCTGCCCAGATGAGCCGGTTCCCCTCAAATTTTTCATCGTTGCCGAATCGATACCAGTCACCTGATGGAAGGTAAACCTGCAAAGCCTTACATATGCTGCCAACAGGAGCTACCAGCAGGGAGGGTCCGAATAAAAATTCGTTTTCGAAGCTTGTATTGTACACTGCATTATCATACGTATAATCTATGGCAAGCGTCCGGTTAACAGGCATTCCTGTCTCAGTGACTTCATGAAATGTGGAATACAGGTAGGGCAGCAACCGGTAGCGTGTCAGGATTGACTGCCGCATCAGATTCTCATTATCCTCACCCCAGGCCCAGGGTTCGTGTGACGTATTTCCTTTGGCCGTATGATTGCGGAACATAGGTGTGTAGACCCCCAGCGACATCCAGCGTACCATCAGCTCAGGTGAAGGATTGCCAGTAAATCCTCCTATATCCACTCCATCAAAGGCAACTCCGGCCAGACCCATGCTGTTAATCATCCTGTAACCCAGAAGCATATGATCATCAGTAGAATTGTTATCACCTGTCCACATTGCTGAGTATCGCTGAATGCCTGAATATGCTGCACGGGTCAGTACAAAGGGACGATCGCCATTTAATAATGACCTGGTACCTTCAAATGTTGCACGCGCCATCTGCATTCCATACACATTGCGTGATTCCTTCAGAGTAACTGTATTCTTCCCTTCACCGGATTCAACCAGTGGCGGAATATCCTGTCCCCAAACCGATGGTTCATTCATGTCATTCCAGAAACCGGTTACCCCATTTGCGGTCAGAATTCTGAAATTCTCCCCCCACCATTTTCTTACTGCATCCCTGGTGAAATCCGGAAAATGACTTCTTCCTGCCCAAACACTGCCAGTATAAGGTCTGCCATCGGGATAACGTAAGAAAAAGTGATTTTTCAAACCGGAGATATAAGGCTGGTATCCATTAGAATCAATTTTGACACCCGGGTCTATGATCGTTACAAGGTGCATACCCATCCTTTTCAGTGAATCGGTTAAAGCTTTCGGATGAGAGTAAGTGTCAGGATTCCAGGTAAATACCCTGTATCCGTTCATGTAATCAATATCGCAATAGATGACATCACAGGGGATGCTGTCCTGCCTCATTCTTCCGGCGATATCGAGTACCTGCTGCTGACTTACATAACTCCAGCGGCTTTGCTGATATCCCAGGCTCCATAGCGGAGGCATTTCCATCCTGCCTGTAAGCCAGGTATAATCCCTGATCACTCCTGAAACCGAAGTAGCACCGAAAAAGTAGTAATTCAGGGCGCCTCCCTCGGCGCCAAAAAAATAGAAGCTTCCATCAGTTGAACCTCCAAAGTTGAAAAATGATTTATAACTGTTATCGAAAAAAATACCGAAAACACAGCCGGAATGAATACCTATAAAAAAGGGAAAAGTGGAATAAAGGGGATCATCCCGCAGACCATAACCAGAAGCATCAGTATTCCAGTTCACATAAGATTGCTCCCTGCGGTTCAGAGGACCAGTCTTTTCTCCCAGACCAATAAATTTCTCATCATCCGTCAGTCTGCGGTAGCTTGTTATTTCCTCCCCCTGCCGGGAGACACCCGGATAAGGTGCATCACCGTCCAGCCATATTCCCTTTGAATTGAAAAAATCAATCCGTAACGGATTCTTTTGAACCACAACTTTCAGGGAATCGGTGATAAGTGTTATTTCTTTTTCTCCGGTAATCATTTTGTTAAAATCAAGCAGTTCATTCCGAACGACCGCATAGGATTGACTAAGAGGCATATCAGACGCAACAATACTTACCCTTAATACAGCTGGAGACAGGAGACGGATCTGGACATCCTCATTGTCAACCGTTGTAAAATGGATCACATGATCTGCTTTCCGGACCTCCTTCACTGCACCAATCTGACGGCTTATCAGATTATCCTGAGCAAAACTTTTTAAAGGGAAGAGCAAAAAAAGGAGAGGATAAACTGCAATTTCATATTTCATGATATTGTTTATTTTAAACACAGTGATCTGGGAATCATAGTCAGCAATACAACAAATTTTTGCCCTGTAAGTTCTGGATGGCATGAATTCAGCTCCAGGTTGCTGTCAACACCACGGTTGGGCCACCTCTCCCTGGAAAACTAATCTTTCATCACATTTTCAATATAATAATATTTAATTAAGCTCTGAGTAAAGTAAGATTTTCATTTATTCCTCTTGATAGACTGATTTTTCATTTACCAATTTATTCTGCCACGAATGTGGCGGTATGTTAATAACCCCCAGCGCCCAGCTGGGGGTGAAGAGCTACACTCCTGTAGTAAACCCCGAAGGGGTGGCATATTTCTGGTTGTGACGCTTCCTGTTATCCAATTGTTACGCTCCTGCGGAGCTAACATCAGTGTGTGTGACCCTACCCCCAGTGCAGCTGGGGGTTATTAACTTTATGCTCTTTCAGAGCAGGCCATATCTTCACTATGTTACCCCCAAAGCCCTGTCATCCCGAGCGTTAGCGAGGGATCTCCTTCTTCAATACCAGTACAGCTTTTAAAGGGACCTGGATTACTATTTCTGATGTCTGAACCACCCCGGCCCGATAAATGTTTTTGAAGTAACCCTAAAAATGACAGGGTGAAGTTTTTTATTCCCGTAAGTATCAAAATTGAATTAATTTTGAACAAGCGGAGGTTTTTGATTTTCGGCAAGCCTGAAAGTTTTAGTTAAAATCAGCAAAACCAGCATGAATCTGAAAATATCCTTAAGATTTTTAATCAAAAACAAACTGCTGAGCCTGCTCAGCATACTGGTGCTTACTTTTGGTATGTCTTCGTTTATTCTGATTTTCTTCTTTATACAATATGAAAAAAGTTATGATGGATCATGGTTAAATGCTGACCGGATTTACAGGGTCATACTTGAAAAATCGATGCCCAACGGGAACATAACAACGACGGCAACCAATTATAATGGTTTATGCAGGGTGATTGCTGAAGAGATACCAGGTGTGGCTTATGCAACAGGATTCCAGAGAGATATTGTGACCGCCTACACCGCTGAGAATTATCTTAAAGATGCTGATTTTTTTTGGTGCGACACACTGTTTTTCAAAGTGTTTGACCGGCCGTTCTTAGCAGGTGATATGGAAAATCCGTTCCCCTCAATTCAATCCGCAGTGATTTCAGAGAGGACAGCATTACGGTTGTTTGGGAAGCAGAACCCTATTAACCAGAGGTTTAAGGTAAATGAAGGATGGGAGTTCATTGTTTCAGGTGTTTTTTCCGATATACCTGAAAACAGCCATCTGAAAATTGATATTCTGATCACACGTAAAACTCTTCATTATTTTATAAACAACTTCGATAACAACACTTCCACTCTGAGTACGGGGTCTTATTCCGGATCGCTTGAGCCGGCTCCTTCCACACGCTGGCTTTGGGAGAATCCAAATGTTTATACCTATATACGATTGAAGAAGAACATTGATAAGGAATTGGTTATACGGGGCTTTTCAGGGATCTATGAAAAATATACAGGACATTTACTTGCCACAGGTCAAAAATCGAAATTCATATTACAACCTGTACGGTCAATTCATCTCAATTCACATTACAGCGCGGAACTTACTACGAACCCGGAAAGGAAGACTATTGCTGTACTTTACGTTATCGCAATACTTGCACTGGCTATGAGTTGGGTCATCTTTATAAATTTCCAGATCACACAAAGTCTGGAGAGAGCAAAAGAATTCGGGCTGAAAAAAATTGCCGGTGCAGATACATCGAATCTTTTGGGTCAAGTAACGATGCAATCGGCAATCATTAACACTATTGCCATTATCCTGGCATTCGGCATTTTCTTTTTATTGAGGAGGAATTTATATGATTATCTTCAGATACACAATCAGATACCCTTGAAATGGGGGACTCTGTTAAAATTTATTGCTGTTTTTATTTCTGGCTCAATAATGAGTAGTATATATCCTGCATATATCCTTATTTCGAAAAGCGCTCAAAAGCTCCTGTCGGAGAAATTCATTCATGTCAATGATGGATTCAAACTCCGGCGCTCACTCATCGTTTTCCAGTTTTCAGCCTCAATTGGATTGATGATAGCAACATCTGTTATAATACGGCAGGTATGGTTTATGAAGAACAAGGATATCGGACTTGACATCGGTAATACTGCTTATTCATACACTCCGATGAGTATGATAAAGAAGCAGGGGGCATATCAAAAACTTTTTACCTTTCTGGATGAAGCCGGCAGAATTCCGGGAGTGATTTCGACCTCGGTAAGTTCATGCGTTCCGGGCTATGAGATCAATTTTCACAGTAACACTATTTATCCCTCAGGCAAGTTTGAAATGAAAGGTGATAATTTCGGGGTCCTCACTATCGATCATCATTTTCAGGATGTATTCATGCCAAAGATACTTGCCGGACAGCTGTTCAGATACGAAGACAAACCGGGAGGAAAGCAGGTTGTAATCAACCGGGAAGCATGCAGGAAGCTGGGATTCAATTCACCTGAAAATGCAATTGGGAAATTCGTTCAGGTAAGTGTAAATGATTATTTGAACATCCCTGAGGCTCCATATCTGGTTTGCGGTGTTATAGAGGACTTTCATCAGGAGGCGCCACGGAAAAAAATAGAACCCGTGCTTCTTATAAAAGATTACAGGTGGAAATATGAGGTTGGTTTTATAGCGCTGAGATTCAATGCGACTTCGGGAATACAGAAGATTTTTACACAGTTTAAGGAGAAATGGGAAAAGTTTTACCCTGACGATCCATTTACTTTTCAGTTCACCAGGGAAATTTATCAGCTTCAACTGAATACGGATGAGAAACTGGCCGTTTTATCAATGATATACACCTGTTTATCGATCCTCCTGGCAGCGCTGGGATTGTATGGCCTGGCAGCTAATTCAGCCCGCAGGAGAGTTAAAGAAATAGGTATACGGAAAATTAATGGTGCTAAAGTAACCCAGATAATGAGATTGCTTAACGGGGATTTTGTAATATGGATTGCGATATCATTTCTCATTGCTTCACCCATAGCCTGGTATGCCATGTACAAATGGCTTTCCAATTACTCCTATAAAACAGGATTAAGCTGGTGGCTCTTTCTGTGTGTCGGATTGCTGGCTATGGGAATTGCTTTAGTGACAGTGAGCTGGCAGAGCTGGAGAGCAGCTTCTATGAACCCGATAGAAGCTTTACGGTATGAGTAGGGAGGTAATTACTTCGACTAAACTGGAGAGGAATACTGGTTTCCTAAGCAAAGCGACAGGTTTTCGCCTCCGATAAGACAGCAATTATTATTAATCAGGAAGATAAATCAAAAAGTTATGGCCAGAATATTCATCACGGGTTCAGCCGACGGACTGGGACAAATGGCTGCAAAGTTACTTATCAATCAGGGACACAGTGTTGTCCTGCATGCACGTAATGAAGAGCGGGGGCAACAGGCCCTGAATAACGTGCCAGCGGCTGAAAATGTTCTGATTGCGGACCTTTCCAGTATAGAGGAGACTAAAAAGCTGGCTGCGGAAGTTAATGCATCCGGAAACTTCGATGCGGTTATACACAATGCAGGTGTCTACTACCGGGTATCAGGCCGTGGTGGAGCCCGGGACGATCGACAGACGATGTTTACCGTAAACACTCTGGCACCATACATTCTGACTTGTCTGATTCAAAAACCTGAACGGCTGATTTATCTCAGCTCCGGAATGCATTTACAGGGTGATCCGGGTCTTGACAATCTGATTCCCCCCGGAATCGGAAAGAATGGTTATCAGACCTATTCCGATACCAAGCTGCATGATCTGATCCTGTGCATGGCCGTGGCCCGCAAATGGCCGGACGTTTATGCCAATGCCGTCGACCCTGGCTGGGTACGGACAAAAATGGGCGGTCCCGGCGCACCCGGCAGCCTGGAAAATGGTGCAGAGACACAGGTATGGCTCGCTGTGAGCAACGATGACAATGCAAAAGTAAGCGGTCGTTATTTCCACAATAAGAGAGAAGCACATTATCTGCCTGAAGCCGGCGATACAGTTGTACAGGAAAAATTTCTTGCCCTTTGTGAACGGATAAGCGGCGTACGGTTTCCGGCTTATCAGTAATAACGCAGGCACATCATTCGCGGGATCTCACAGGCAGGTGCTCTTGCCATAAAAAAAGCATATAATCCGGGCTGTTATTGTAATTATATTTCTTCACCGGTATCGGGCCTGTTCTGATTCCGGAAGAACAGGCCATACATTACCAGATAAACACCCTGACACAATGCCCCGATATAAAAAGGGAGTTCCAGCTGACCAGCCCTGAAAAGCAGGCCTGCAATGCTTGGGCCGACTGATTGCGGCAGTTGCATTGATACGGCGTTCAGGCTTGTTGCCAGCCCACGCCGTTCATCACGCACCAGTCCCACCGTCAATGCCTGACGGGCTCCAACCGATCCCCTGTTAAAGGCAGACCGTAATATATATATCAGAGATGCTAACCAGAAAAGTGGAATTACCGGAAGCAGAATTAATAGCAATAACCCGAAAGATCTTGCCCAGACAACCGATTTTACAAGACCTATTCTGTCAGTGAGCCTTCCGGTTAAAACTGATGAAATCCCTGTAATTAAAAATGCTGCTGCCATGATAGGGGCAATTGAGGCCGGCCCAACTCCAAATCTTATAGCAAACCAATAAGAAATAAGCGGACCGGTAAATCCCACGGCAAGCCCGTTAAATGAATTAAGAATTACCAGTCCGGAGAGCATCTTATTTTCCTTTTTTTTAATCTGGATTTCCTGTTTGTCCTCTTTTAAAGTTCCGATTCTTCTATGACCGTTGTATTGTTCCCCGGCTTTAAGTATCAATGATATATTTACTATTGATGCTATCGATACAATTAAAAAAAGAGGCTGGTAGGCAGATGCCGGAATCGCCGACAGAGTGCTTCCCCCCCCAGCATGCCAGTCGGTCACAAATGCCGGCATCATTCCCAGCAGGGCGCCTAAACTCATACCAAAAAAACCAAATGCGGTATTAAGGCTATATACCCGGCCACGGTTGACAGCAGGAACCTCTTCGGCCAGCCAGGCCTGCTCCACAGGTGAAAACGGTCCAGCTGCTCCGTTTGCTCCCCGCCCGAAACCGGCAGCAATTATCACACTTGATAAAATAAGGCTTTGCGCTGAAAAAAAAGCAACTATACTGCACACAAATACAATAATCTCATAAGTTATCAGAAAAGGTTTCCTGCGCATGAGGTCACTTGTAATACCTACCCCAAGACTTAGTAATGCTCCGAAAATTCCGGCTATGCTAAGTACCAGTCCGATGCGGAAGGCATTCCAACCCAATGCATGCAGATATAAAGTCATATCTACAACAAGCGCACCCTGACCAATACTTCTGAATGCCCGTGAAAGAATCAACCGCTTTGTGGTTGGATGGAGATCTTTAAGTTTTAACAATTTCTTTTAGGATTATATCAGTAATCAGCATTTGAACGGATCAGTTAAAATAAAGCCGGAAAGATCTGATTATTTAGTAATCATTTTGTTGGTCATGAAATATATAAAACTATTCTTGTAATAAAGTCAAATTATGCAGGTCTGTTAATCAGTATATTTTTGATTCTTCGCAGTGCGCCTGGTCTGTTTATGAGGTAAACACCTGCAAGGATAAGCACTACGGAGATGAACATTGTCGGATGCCAGATGCTCATTATCGGAAATTCCCCACAGAGTTGCCACAATTGGTATGAAATATGCCACAACCGAGGCAACTACCGGTGAAGTATCCCTGACAAGAAAATAATAAATTGCATTGGCAAAGGCGCTTCCGACAACCGAAAGGATTGCTATATACCCGAAGTTAAGAAGCCAGTGAGGCGTGAGAAATACGGCATGTATATCTGTGCCAGAAGCAGAGCCAATGCAAAGGGACTCATAAATAAAGAAGGAAAGCGCAGTAATCTCCAGTCCGTTCAATCCTTCCACCTTGCTGACCTCATTATTGCTGAATCCGTTCATAAGCGTGGCAAGCACCACAAAGAGACCATAATAATTAATAGTAAGTGAACCGCTGTAAAGCAGTCCTGCAGCACCCGCAAAACCCAGAAATACCCCTGCGATCTGGGACCTGATGGCTTTTCTTTTGTAGAATAAAATGCCTATTACCAGAGTAAATGCAGAACTCAGTGAGTTCAGCATACCGGTAAGAGAACTGTCAATCCTTGTCTCGGCAAGGGGATAAAGGAAAGCAGGAATTCCGCTTCCGAAGAAACCTATTATGAGGATAGAAAGGAAATGTTTCCTATTGAATTTTGAAAGAGTGCGCAGCGCTACAGGCAAAAGGCATACAGATGAAATAAGGATTCTGAGGGAAGCCAGCTGATAAACTGAAAAAGACCGCAGCCCTTTTTTCATCAGAATATAACTGGTTCCCCATATCAGTGATAGAAGAACTACAGCCAGCCAATGCCATATTTTACTTTTCCTGTTCATAATGATGAAGCTGCAAAAGTAATATAAGAAATAAAAGGAATGACGATTGAAGGATATTATTATATAGTAATGACGTTTGCCGGAAAGGGCATTTGGAAACGAATTCCTTTTTGTGGACAAAGAGTCTTTAATGGAATAGTATACTATTTCAATCTTTTGCCAGCTTCCTTTAAAAGATTGACATATGTCTCACGCAAAAGGCCGCTGGTATCGGGAGGAACATCAAGCAGGTAATTTGCGCTTCTTGAATTACATAATCTGACCATCTTAACAATATCATCAACCGTCCGGACCTTCTCACTTCCCGGATGCCAGAACCAGCCCTTAGCGTCGATGCAATCGCAAACTTCGGATGGTGCCTTGTTCCCATCCTGAGGAAGCGCACGCTCCGGTTTGGCAGCTTTCAGATACGGGTACTCATATCAAACAATATCAGTCTCATCGAATGACATTGAGTTATTTGCAATGACTATGCAATCGGGCTGAATTTTATGCACCAGTTCCTTAAGCTGTTTCCAGTATTTGCCGGTATAAGGATTGGCATGCTGATCAAACCATAAAAGATCTATTTTCCCGTCAAAAGGATGATCTCATTAGCATCATATTTATTAAGTACTTTGAATCAAATATATTACGAGGAATATTCCGGAGATAAGAACTGATAGTGTCAGCAATATGTCAAGTACCGATGAGGGTTCATATACATCTGCATCAATTTGTTTCTCAACTTTCTTATATCTTATAAATGCCAGTAAAGCTATCAGCGTGCCAAGGCCTACAATGAATATTCCGGCAATTGCCGAATATCCATGAGAAGCAGGTATAACTTTTTCAATATTTGCATTCCCTAAAATAACCGACATTTGTTTTATGAACAATGAGAACTTTTCGACAACAAAACCGAATGCCATTATCCCAATGCTTGTTCTTATCCATGCAAGAAATGTCCTTTCATTTGCCATATGAACACGCCTGTTACGAATGGTTACAGACTTTTTATCTTCATCTGTCTCTGTCATATTGCTGATCCTTTAAACGCCGATATAATTAAGTAGGTAAATTACGGCGATTATTTAATTAAAATGCCAACGTCTCAGTCCATTTTGTATAATTCAAATTTAATTATTTTTTTAGTTTCTGACCTGATTTGATGTAATTTGTGGTAATAGCGGCCATCAATTTCATGAACCTTGCCACAGCCCAGGCATCAAGAAGATCAAAGGAAGTAGGGATCAAGAAAGCAGGCGGTTCAACACGGAGTATGCTTATTATTCAGTTTCTTACCGAATCATTTATCCTTGCATTTTTTTCCCTGATTCTTGCTGTTGTACTGGTAAAGCTGAGCCTGCCATATTTCAACAATCTGCTGCAGACAAAGCTGTCCCTCGAACTTTTATCGACCTGGTATACAATCCCGGTATTGCTTTTATTTACCTTATGTGTTGGCCTGATGTCGGGAAGCTACCCTGCATTTTTCCTTTCGTCGTTCAATCCATATGAAGTACTCAAGGGAAATGCAAGGAGCAGCATTAGCAACGGAAGACTAAGAAGGATACTGGTTGTCTTCCAGTTTGCGGTTTCTATCCTCCTCATTGTTGGTACCCTGATAATGGTCAGGCAGATAAAATTTATGCTTGGTAAAGATGTGGGCTTTAATAAGCAGCAGTTGGTGGTCATTGAGAGAGCACAGATAGTGGGAAATAAAATGAAGTCCTTCAAGGAGAGTGTGAAAATGATTCCCGGTGTGATAAATATAGCAAGTTCCACCGCCATCCCGGGACGAACGAATAACAATAACGGATATCTTATTGAAGGCAGAAAGGATGAAACATACCTGATGGCAACAAGCTGGGTAGATTATGATTTCCTTGATACATACGGAATGAATCTTGAATCAGGCAGGGCATTCAGTGAAACATTCACGACTGACAGGCAGGCGTGTATCCTTAACGAAAGTGCCGTGAAGAATTTCAGTATCGCCAACTTTGAGAAGGCCAGGATTTTGAGACCCGGAAAAAACGGAACGAGTGTTTATCCGGTAATTGGAGTGGTAAAGAATTTCAATTATGAATCCCTCCGGAATCCGATTCAGCCCTATATACTCCTGCTTCAGGACGAGAATAATTACTGGGGATATATTACAGTAAGAATTTCGCCTTCAAATTATTCAGCCACTATAAGTGCTATCGAAAAGATATGGAAGGAATATTCATCAGACAGCCCGCTGCAGTATTATTTTCTGGATGCTGATTTTGAGAATATGTACAGGCAGGAAAAACAAAATGCACAGATGGCAATGATCTTTTCATTGCTGGCAATCTTTATTGCAGCGCTTGGACTTTTTGGTCTTACTTCCTATACCGTGGAACAGAAGACAAAAGAGATCGGGGTAAGGAAAGCAATGGGGTCATCCATTACAGGCATTTATATCGAAATCTCCAGGGAAATAGTCCTGCTGGTCTCAGTTTCAGCGCTTGTAGCATGGCCCATTATATATTATTATGCAGGAAAATGGCTCGAGAATTTTTATTATAAGATAAATCTCGGATTCTTCAGTTTCATTTTAGGTCTCATGATTGCATTGGGAATTGCATTGATTACAACAAGCTATCGTGTAATAAAGGCTGCCAGGATTAATCCTGCGCAGTCGTTAAAATATGAATAATTGCTCCCGCTCCGGAACCTGATGAGCCCTGGCCGGACCTTCAATTAACGGGAAATTGCAAGAGAAGCCGTACCCTCTGACTTACATTCAGCTTTCCACCTTCCCCTGCATAAGCATGTCAAGGGCATCATTGAACGACCCTGCCGGAATTATTTTTCCTGAGTTGACAAAGAAGATCTCGTCGGCGTTTTCGATTGTATTCAGCCGGTGAGCTATGATTACCCTTGTGGTCGATGCCGGAAGATTCTTAAGAATTGATTCCAGTTGCTGCTCGGTAACCGTATCAATATTAGCAGTCGCTTCATCAAGAATGAGAAGCTCCGGCCTGCGTAAAATTGCCCTCATGAAAGCAATAATCTGTCTTTGACCAAGGCTTATACCCTCACCGGAGGTCTGGATAACCGTTTCCAGGCCGCTGTCAAAACGTTTCAGCAGACTTGCAAGTTGCGCTTCTTCCAGGGCCTTTTCCAGCTGACTATTACTGAAACCGGCACATTCCGGATTTCCATATAAAATATTATCGCGAACAGTACCTGAAAAAAGTAATGGTTCCTGAAGGATAAATCCTATCTTCGAAGCCCTTTCAATGGGAGTATATGACCTGATATCCCTGCCATCAAGCAAAATTGTACCTTTCGTTGCATCGTAAAGCCTGGCAATAAGCGAAGCTGTGGTTGTCTTTCCTCCTCCTGTCGGACCAACGAAAGCATAAGTCCTTCCTCTTTGCAGCTCGAAGTTTACCTTGTGCAATACCTCTTTCCCGTCAGGGTAACTGAAGGAGACATTCCTGAAATGGAGAAGGGATGTACTTGTGACTTTAGATGAATCATCAACAATTAACAGGTTGTTTTCAAACGAAAGCAGATAGGAGATCCTGTCCCATGCCGCCAGTGCCAGCTGAAAGTTAGCCCACAAGGCAGCCATCTGTCGTAACGGGTTATAGAAATTGGAAATATATGCAATGAAACTTATAAGCAAACCTATTGAAAAGTACCCTTTAATTATGAGCCAGATTCCCAGGGATAGTACGATAAGCTGTCCGATAATTGATGCAAAAGTATAAACCGGAGTAAGGATATTATTGGCGATACCCGCCTCTACGGACTTTTTGTAATTATCACTTATTGCCTCACCAAACCGCTTTCTGAAATAGTCGCGCCTGTTAAATGCAATTACCACCCTGAAATTTGCAAGGCTCTCCTGAACCTCTGCTGATAAATTACCCAGGCTTTTGAGACTCTCTTCATTCTTCCTCCTGACCCATGGTGAAACGCCCTTCGTAAAAATCAACAGGATAATGGAAGGGGAAAGCGCCGCAAGCCCTAAAGGCAGGTTAATCACCAGGAGAAGAACCCCTGCCCCGGTCATTGTTATAAGGCTGCCTATAAACTGCATCAGCGACTGGGAAAAGAACTGATTTACCCTGTCGGTATCGTTGTTTATACGCGATATCAGGTCGCCTGCCTTATTCTGGTTGAAGAAATCGAGGGGTAATTCCTGCAACTTGTTAAACACGGAGTTACGGAGACTAAAAAGCATCCTCTGACCAATTCCCCCCATCATACGCATCTGTGCATAGTTCACAATGAATGCAGTGACGTACATGGCCAAAAGGATTCCTGCAAAGAGAAATACTCCGTGATAGTCTTTCGCCTTAACATATGTATCAATTGTATAACCTATCAGATAGGGTCCCATAAGGCTTAGCGCTGCATTCAGGAAAATGGCGGCAAAAGCAATAATCAGATTGCGACGTTCACCACTTATTATTGTAATCAGCTTCCTGAGTGAAGCAAAAACAGGTAGTTTCCCGGCTTCTTTTCCGGAGGGCTTATTCAGATTATAATTCATAATGATGTGTACTTCTTTGTGAACTGTATATCTGAATATATTCAGGCGAACTCTCCTTTAAATCCTTATGTTTTCCTGAAGCTATTATTTCTCCCTCCATAAGAAGTATTATCTGGTCAAAATGCCTTACGGGTTCAATTTTCTGGGTAACAGAAAGGAGTGTCAGGCCGGGGTAATTATTCTGGATATTGCATAGAATCTTATTCTCAGTTTTACGGTCGACTCTCGATGTAAAATCATCGAGCAGCAGTATTCGTGGATTCAGGGCCAGAGCCCTGGCGAGCATAATCCTTTGTTTCTGCCCGCCCGACAGGCTGGTTCCTCTCTCCGAGACTACAGTGTCAAGCTTCTCCGGCAGTGATTCGATAAAGTCCGAAAGTTCAGCAGTCTCGATCGCTTTCCCCAGAGATTCCTCTGTTACAATCTCATTGAATGCAATATTTTCCCTAAGGCTCATGTTAAAAATTACACTGTCCTGGAATACGAAACCTATCTGTTTGTGAAATATTTCCCTTGAATAGTTCTCTATGGCAACTCCGTCAATTTCCACAGTTCCTGAATCGGGAGGTATAAGGTTTATAAGAATAAACAGCATTTGAGTCTTTCCTCCGGCAGTGGGCCCTATGATAGCAGTCTTGCTGCCGGCTTTTACAGATAACGAGATGTTTTTCAGTACTGGTTTATCGCCGTAACTGAGAGATACATTTTTCAGTAGTATATCTCCTCTTATTTCAGAACTGATTGTTCCGGTCTCTGATGGCGCCGGTTCATCAAGCACCCGTTTTATCCTTCCATACGATGCAGTAGCTGAAGCTATGATGTTGCTCATAAATCCGATCATCATTACCGGGAATATGAGCATTACAAGATAACTGTTGAATGCGGCAAAATTACCGAGAGTCAGTGTTCCGATGACAACATAATGACCCCCAAGGGCAAGAATTGTAACCACAGCCAGGTTTGAAACAAACATTATTATCGGGACAAGGATTGAAAATAGTCGTACTATCGATAACCCAAGGTCCCTCGATTCAATGTTTTTTTCGAGGAATTTCCGGCTCTCAGGCAGCTGTGAATTCAGAACTCTTATAAGAGCTGATCCTAAAATACTTTCATTGATAATCCTGTTAATAGCGTCTATTACCTCTCTGCTTTTCCTGAAAATGACTCTCACCTTCCGGAATACAATAAAAAAGGCGCTTGCAATGATTGGTACTATTAACAGAACTGCAAGGGCGAGTTGCCAGTTTATCATTATCAGCAAAACCGACGCTCCGATGATAACGAAAAGGGAAGAGATAATCGTTACGAAAGCCTGTGAAACAAACATTTTTACGGAATCCATATCGGAGGTCATGTTTGTCAGAAGCTTAGCCGGATTTGACTTAAGTATAAATGAGTAGGGCTGACGGGACAAATTGTCTGTCAGCTTGTTGCGTAAATCTTTTGCAACTCTCTCAGCTGTCAGTGTCTGTAATATAGCCTGGAGAAAGGTGAAAACAAAAATCCCGGTCCCGGCAACCAGGAATTCAGTAATCACTGTCCGGACATTGAATTTCCTGGCTGAAAAAGCATCAATACCCTGTGCAATAATTTTGGGAATAAGCAGGTTTAAGCTGCTCCCTGCAAGGGCTATGATTATCAGAACAATGACAATTACCTTGTAGGGTCCGAGCACCCTGAACAATCCTGAATTCTGCCCAGCACCTGCCGATGATCTTTTTCCGGATCTGTCCATTCTACAAATTATTCAACTTCTTCGCAATATTAACTAAAGTTTTTAATAACTATTGCAGCTTGCAGAACACGGGATGCAACAGGTTGATATGGATTTATGTTTATTCGTGCAATTGTTTCAATGCCATTATTATATCTGTAACGGGGATTTTACAGGCCTTATCTATACAGACATAGATTGTTGTCTGACCCGGAACCAGCTTGTTTTCAAGCAGATTCAATGTCCCTTCATTCTTTCCGCCAAGGAAGATTGCATCAGGAAGATATTTGCTGTCCATTGTTGTTCTTATGTGTTCCCAATCCGGTCCGACAATTGCCACTTCATATATTGGTTTAATCAGATGAATTGCCAGAAGTCCCCAGTTGGAGTAAGAAAAGATATTCTGATGCAGATCCTTTTGGACATTTATAAGCATCTGTGATGCTTTTTGAATATAGGATTCATTATTAAAATAGTTCCCCAGCAAAAAAAGGACCATTGCCATTTCAGAATTTGAAGAAGGAATTACATTATCTGTAATTTCCATTTTTCTGACTATCAGATCAGAATGATTATCAGGTGTATAATAAAACATGCCTGAGGATGTATCAAAAAAATGAAGTATTGAATATTCCGTCAGGTCCTTTGCTTTATACAGCCATTTTTCATCAAAAGTTGCCTGGTAGAGATCAATGAACGCAGAAATTGTGAAAGCATAATCATCAAGCATACCCGGGACAGAAGATTTTCCGTTTTTATAGTTGCGTGTTATTTCACCATTTTTGCTTATTGCCTTATCAGTCAGAAAGTCAGCATTTTTAAGAGCAGTTTTCAAAAAATTTTCTTCTCCAAACGCCCTGTATGCATTGATATATCCTTTTAGCATAATTGCATTCCAGGATGTAAGTATTTTGTCATCTGTTCCGGGTTTCACCCTTTTATTACGGGTTTTCAGCATCGCTTCCTTATCCCTCTCTAAAATGTTGGTAAGCTCCGGCAATTTGATATGGTACTTCTTTAAAATTTCCTCATAGTTTGTTTTTCTGTAGAGAATGTTTTTATCCGGTTCCCAGTTGCCCGGTTTGGTAATATTAAAATAGTCAGTGTAGAGTGGAGCTTCCTTTCCCAGAACAGATTCAACTTCCTCCTTCGACCAGGAATAGAATTTTCCTTCTTCTCCTTCGCTGTCAGCATCAAGTGATGAATAAAATCCCCCTTCCGGAGAAGTCATATCCTTGTCAATGAAGTCAAGCGTTCCGTAAACTATTTTCTTATACTCAGGATTTTTTGTCAGCTGCCATCCATGGGAGTATAAACTTACAAGCTGACCATTATCATACAACATCTTTTCAAAATGAGGAATATGCCAGTTTTCATCTGTCGAATAGCGTGAAAAGCCACCCCCGATCTGGTCAAAAATACCCCCTGCTGCCATATTATCCAGGATAGATATAACTGCTTTCAATGCATCAGGGTTATTGCTAAGCGTGTAGTAATGCAACATGTACTCCCAGAGTGAAGGCATAGGAAATTTAATCTTCTGATTTATACCACCTTTTTCGAAATCAATGTGTTGTTTGAATTTGTTAAAAATTTCGTCAGGGTTACCTTTTGCCAGGTCTATTGCTCCCTTGTTGAGTACAATATTTTCTGAAGCCCTTATCCCATTTGTTATTTTTTCAGCTTCATTAACTAAAGATGAAGGATCGTTTTTCCTGATATCAACAAAATATTCAAGAACTTTTATGAGGTTATTTTTAGAGAAATATGTGCCGGCGAAGAAAGGTCTTCCATCCGGTAAAGTAATGACATTCAGAGGCCATCCGCCGGTACCGGTTGTCAGATAAGCAGCATTCATGTATAACTGGTCAATATCAGGTCTTTCTTCCCTGTCTGCTTTGATACAAACATAATGTTCATTCATTATGCGGGCAACAGTCGTATCTTCATAGCTTTCATGTTCCATTACATGGCACCAGTGACATGCAGAATATCCGATACTGATGATGACCATTTTGTTTTCATCCCTGGCTTTTTTCCATGCTTTATCACCCCATGGATACCAGTTAACAGGATTATGTGCATGTTGCAGCAAATAAGGACTGCTCTCGTTTATAAGCTCATTTGTATACCTGTACATATCTTTCTGTTTTTCGTTTTTATTTGCATGAGATTGTCCGCAGGAATAACTTACTATGAATAAGGCAAATGCGACACAGCATCTGAATATTTATATCATCACTTGGCAGATACAAACCCGACACCAGTCAGCTCTATTAACAATTGCAATCACTTTGGGTTCAGACTGGGCTTGTTCTCACTCTCACACTCGTATGGTATTTGTGCCCTGAACAGATAAAAGTTGCAGTCAGATAAAGTGCAATATAATTCCATGTTTTGTGAATGGAGTATTTATTAATAGTTTTACAGGAGTGTTTAAAAACCTGACATCTGAAATGTTATTAGCTCATCCAGCCTTCTGGCAGGAGTGACTCATCCCCCCATCCCCTTCACTTAAAGGCTCTGATCTTTATGCACAACTTGTATAATACTTGTTTTAATTGACCTCTTATCCAATTTGCCCCGGATAAAAAGTTCCTTTACTTTTCAGGGAGCCAACAGATATGATAACAGCCACATTACTGATGCTGTTGTATGGGTCCACACCTCCTTATAGGTTGCGTTCACCTGCATCGGCATATAGGGTTTGTCTTCGTTTTCGAAGGTCTCGATCCCCACGGGAACTGCCCCTACCACATCACCAAGATAGCCACCGTACAGATTCGGATAGTCATATCCCTCCCCGTAAATGGTACTCATTGCAAAGGGATTATACCCGATTATGTACTCCAGCTGCCTCGTGGCAATATCTTTCAATTCCTGATCATTCAGTAAATCAGCAAGCAAAAATGCAGCTTTTGCCTTTCCCATCAATACCGCATGAAAACCACGGAACTGATAGGCTACAGGGAAGCGTCGCAGATAAAAGTCATTTCCAAGATGGATACCATTTTTAACCTGGGCATTATACTCTTCCATGGATGGGAGGCCGACCCTGCTTCCCTCATGGTAGATCCCGCTGAAATCTGCATTGTTGATCTGATAAACAGCTGCCGGTAAAATTCCATAGGGTTCAATTGTTTTTGAAATATCATGAATATAGTCAGCATAAGCCTTGCAGGAGGCCAACCACTGTGGTGAATCCGGATGGTCCGGTGCATTTTTAAGTAACATGTACAGCGCCTGTATCATTAATTCTTCATTGCTCCGGTGGAAGAACTCCAGCGGGCGTTTTTTATCCCGCGATTCGTAGAAGAATCCGTGGAGGGGAATACTCCAGTCCCTGCGTCTGTCAATTTGCTGGCACTCCATTATTACATGCGCCTGAAGGACAGCATCGCCGAGGTATTCCTGCTTCCCGGTAAGCTGAAAGAGTTGCATTGCGGCTATAGCAGCTATCGAATAAAGTTCTGTTTCATTTTTTTCATTCAGTGTCTGACCCATCATTTCTTTTGCGAATGTATAGTCTTCCATGGCTGCTTTGCGGCACCACTCCGAAAAGACGGGATCAACGGATGCATAATAAGGCGCTGCCAGAGCAGTTGCAATTGACGAAATATAATTGTCAGAGGGGTTATTGGTTGCTGTTGTTTGCATATCATCTTTTGTACCGATGACATTATCCGTCCATATGCCCACAATCATACCCCCATCGCGGTATCCGTCGCCGAAGCGGGTGCCAAGTACCCAGTTCAGTCCCCAGCGGGCCTCTTCCAGAAGACGGTCATAGAGATCGGGATGAGTGTTTTTGACACTATTTGCCAATTCAAGCATAGATATAATTCCTCTTGCGGTATTGCCGACACCCTGGGTAAGATCAGCCGCATCATGCCAGCCACCATTGACTGGAATGCGCCTGCCATCAGGGTGAACACAGAAAATATCCTTATGACAGACCTGGTGAATCCCGGGTTGATCAAAACCGCAACGCTCGGCATAGAAAAAATTGAGAGTACGCCAGGCAGTTGACAACCAGGCATTTTCTCCGATTGGGAAAGTACCGGAAGTAAGGGAGCCAATTTTTAATCTATAGAGGCCTGAAATATTCAGCGGGCTGAAATCGAGCAGGACAAATCCGTTTTCAAGTTTCTTGCCCTCACCCTTAAAAGCCACCTGTCCCTTTTCATTCAGTACCTCAAAGTGTTTATCCTGAATGTTCTGTACCAGGGCCTGTTTCCGCGCTCCGGCAATATATCCGCTGTTACAATATGCGATCGAATTTTTTCTGAGATCAAATCCACGGCTTTTTTCAGGTACAACCTCATCAATACTCAGCTTATCAATATATAGCTTAAAACGATCAGTGGCTCCATCGGGTGAACCGCTCAGCATGATACTTACTGAAATGCCGGTAACCTTATCCCGATACAGGTCCGGTATCTCCCAGATGATCTGCTGCCATTTACCCGGATACACAGTAACATAATGCTGCCCTTCAAACCTGCCCGGTGTAGGGGTAATTTTCTTTGCCGCTGTTATACAATGTCACTCCGACAAAAGCAGAGTAAAAACCGGATGCTTCCAATTTAACCCAGACGTTGATCCGGTTATAGCTATCCAGATTTACACTGTCCATCGGCCTTATCATCTCGGGAGATGCATAAGATCTGTTGTTCGGGGTTTTTACAGCCAGCGATGTCGGTGTTTCAAGCAGAATGCTTCCTTCTCCTGAAACCGTTATATCTTTTATAATTTTCAGACTACCGGGGCCCTTGATGGTCAGATCATTAAAACGTGATACCAGCGGCAGGGGCAATGACTTGATTATTTCTTTCTTTTTCCATCGGGTAAATCCCATATCTGCAGAATCAGGCTTCATAAGTGTCTGAAGATTATGGCTTTGCTTTAACTGGCGAATAAAGAGACTGTCCTGACTATTACCCTGTTGAGAAGCAAAACACAACAGTGTTAACATAATGATGAATCTGGTTGCTGGAAACTGCATGTGACGGAATTTATTATTTTAAAATTATGACCTGTAAGGGCTTTTGATATCTTATTTCGGCATCCCCGGGTCAGGCTTATTCCACCATCCGGGAATATAAGGATACTGTTCCTCAAGACCCTCAATAAGTTCCACTCCCAATCCTGGTTTGTTGGGGATATCGAGGTATCCGTTTTTTACAGCAAGTTTTTCCCTGAACAGTCCCTCTTTAAATGGATTTGCAGTCATATTCGTTTCAAGCAGGAATCTGTTTGGAATAGCTGCGAGTAAATGGGCATTTGCTATTGCTATCAAACCATCCTGCCAGTTATGTCCGGTAAAAAGTCTGCCTCTGCTGTGAGCCATCCGGGCTATATACCAGTTTTCTGTCATACCTGCGTCATCACAGCCAGACTGGATAATATCATATGCGCCACTATCGATCCATTCTGCCAGCTGGTACCTGTTATTACGACCCTCACCACCTGAAATTTTTACCGTCGGAAGGGCTTTTTTTATCGTAAGGTAATCATCAACAACTCTTTTTGCTGGTTCTTCAAACCACAGGAATTTGAGCTCTTCGAGTACCGGGCATATCTCAAGACACTGTTCCACAGACCACCGGGTATTTGCTTCCTGTATGAGATCAAAATCAGGTCCTACTGCCTCTCTTAACTTATACAAATGCGGTATATAATCCTTCATTGAAATGCCAAGTCTGCCAAAACCTCCTCCCATTCTGAACTTAAATGCCGTGTAACCAGCCTTTTTATGATCAAGTGCCTGTTTTATATGACTTTCCGGTCCAATATCTGTAAACTGAGAATCTTTTCTCCATGTGAATTCGCCTCCGCTTGCATATACCCTTAGATGGGTTTGCGGCTCAATATCCGGAGCCAGTATTTTATAAAGAGGCAATCCCTTTGCTTTACCGATAATATCCCAAAGTGCAATATCAACGCCGGCCCATGCTCCCCTGGCTCCTCCTCCGGCAATCCCCCCGGTCAGAATCTCCACATCGAAAGGATTTTTACCGATAAGAAGCGGTTTAATAACTTTTTCGATGTATACCTTCATTTCTTCAGGCCCGTTATAACGGCTTGCACCGCCAATACCAACAATACCAACATCAGTAAAAACTTCAATGATCACCGAGCAGGTTTGCCATATGATGCTATTGTCATCTCCATCAGCCCATAGCTCCTCTGGTTTTAACCGGTAGGAGAGGAGTGTTACCCTGATATCAGTTATTTTAATTTTCTCTCTGTGAATGCCATTGAGAGGATGGATTAAAGTATCTGATATGCCTGACTTCTTTCCCCGATTGTTTAAACAACCTGTTAACCCGGTAAGGGTTGTTGACACTCCGACAGCAGCGGCAGATTTCAGGAATTTTCTTCTGGTTGAGTTAGTCATTATGTGTTTCGGTCATGAAGATTAGGTTTTAGAATGCATAATTCCCGTTTTAGTTCCCGGATAATCCGCGATCTTCCAGCATCGGTTGTATGTCAGGCTTATGACCCCGGAAATCGTAAAACATTTTGTTGTAATCTTCAGTATTTCCGCGCGACAGGATCATGTCCCGGAAACGTTGACCGTTGGCCAGTGTCATCCCGCCATTTTCCCTGAACCAGTTGTAGGCATCGTCATCCAGCATTTCTGACCACAGATAGGCATAATAACCTGCAGCATATCCATTGGCCCAGATATGCAGGAAGTAGCTGGAACGATATCTTGGTGGTACCTGCGGAAGATTAAGATTTGTGCGTTTCAATGCTTCGGTTTCAAAGTTGTCAACAGATTTTATCGAATCACCTGCCGGAATTGTATGCCATTCCATATCAAGATCGGCTGCTGCCAGTATTTCTGTCAATGCATATCCCTGGTTAAATTTCTGCGATTTCCTGATCTTATCAACCAGTATCTGCGGCATTGGTTCCCCGGTTTTGTAATTCAGGGCATAATGGTTGAATACTTTTGGTTCAAGTGCCCAGTGTTCATTAAACTGTGAAGGCAGCTCCACAAAATCACGGGCCACGCTGGTACCTGACAGACTGGGGTAGGTCTGGTCGGCAAAGAAACCATGAAGGGCATGCCCAAATTCATGGAACATGGTTGTAACATCATCGTAGCTGATCAGCGCAGGTTCGCCAGGTGCCGGCCTGGTGAAATTGCAGACATTGTAGATAACTGGTTTTGTACCGAGCAGTTTTGACTGATCAACCAGATTGCTCATCCATGCGCCACCTGATTTGTTGTCGCGCTTGAAATAGTCACAATAAAATAAACCGAGTTCACTGCTGTCTTTATCATAAACGGTATAAACGCGCATATCGTCCTGGTAAACAGGTATGTCTGTTCTGCGTTTAAATGTCAAACCATACAACTGGTTGGCGGCATAAAACACGCCGTTCTCCAGCACGTTGTACAATTCGAAGTAGGGTTTTACCTGATTCTCATCAAGGTCATATCGTGTTTTGCGGACTTCTTCGGCATAATAATTCCAGTCCCATGGTTCCAGCTGGAATCCACCCTTTCCTTTATTAATTACCTCCTGAAGGTTTCCAGCTTCTTTGCGTGCCTTAGCCACGGCTGGAGGTACAAGTTTTCTCAGGAATGATTGGACAGCTTCAGGAGTCTTTGCCATTTGATCCTGCAGGTTCCAGGCTGCAAAATTTGGAAATCCCAGTAGGCTTGCTTTCTCAGCCCTGATTTCAGCCAATCGTATGATTGTTGCGCGGGTATCGTTTTTGTCCCCTTTCTCGGCCCTGTTCCACGATGCCTCAAATAGGCCGTGACGGGTGTCGCGGTTATCCAGTGACTGCAGGGCAGGTTGCTGGGTTGTGTTTTGCAGAGGCAGAAGCCATTTGCCTTTTTCACCGGCAGCTTCAGCATCCTGCGCAGCCGAATTTAAGGCACCCTCTGAAAGACCCTTCAGAGCTTCTGTGTTGTCAGTTATGAAGGCGCCGGCTTTGGCGGCAGCCAGCAATTGATTTGTAAATTTAGCGCTCAGGCCGGCTTCTTCCTCATTCAGCTTTTTTAATCTGGTTTTGTCATCAGTGGAAAGGTCTGCACCTGCCCGTATAAATTCAGTGTGATAATATTCAAGCAATCGCAGTGATTCCTTATCCAGGTGGAGCTCATCCTTCTTCTGGTAGATCGTTTTAATTCTATCGTAAAGTTTATTGTTGAGATAAATTGCATCGCTTTGCGCTGCCAGTTTTGGGGCAATATCTTCACTCAACTTTTGCAGGACCGAATCAGTATTTGCTCCCGAAAGCATATTGAAAACCCCATTGACCCGGCGAAGCAGTTCGCCACTTTTTTCCAGGGCCACAAGAGTATTTTCAAATGTAGGTGGTTCCGGATTGTTGGCAATTGTATCAATTTCTGCCGAGTCTATCTTAAAGCCTTCATCAAAGGCGGGTGCGAAATCACTGTCATTGATCCTGGTAAAATCCGGTGCCTGGAATGGCAGGGTGCTTGCATGCATGAATGGATTTGATGCCAGATCTTGCGCCTTTTCAGGGGTTTTCCCCTTTTCTGAACCTGAGTTGCATGCTGACAGAAATAACATGAGAATGCCCATAGCCGGAATTGTTATCTTTTTCATCGTGATATAATTTTAATTTTCAGTATTATAATTTTGACTGGCAGATTATTTTTTTGAGGTTATTACCTGAATTTTTAAACAGACAGGAAATGTACTATTTTTTGATGACAAGATTAATAGCCTGTTATAAAATTCGCCAATAAAATATCGGCGGTTCAGGTCCGTAATGATTCGAGCTCTCTCTCACTCCCGCTCTCTATGGCTCAGGGCTCAGAGCGCTGAGCTCAGGGCAGAAAAAACAGGTATGATGGAGTGAGGGCCAGAAAAATACCGGTTTATTGAAATAAAAATATAATTTTGTTTAGCCACGTTCTGAGGAAAAGAAGATCTCAGGTAAGTTCCCGGAACAATAATGAGCTGTTCATTTTAACTGTACGTACTAAATGACTATCAATATGACAAAAAGAAGAGAATTTATTAAGAAAAGCGTATTAGGTTCTGCAGGTATTGCAATAGGCGGGTTGGGCTTCACCTCAAAATCTTATGCCTCGATCATTGGTGCTAATGAGCGCATCAATGCTGCTGTTATTGGCATTCGCAATCAGGGTAGTGTCCATATTGACACCTGGTGTGGCCTGAAAGACACTCACAATGTGGTGTTAAAAACTTTATGCGATACAGATGAACAGTTTTTTGATTCACGTTCAAAAACTGTCTATGAAAAGACCGGTTTGAAACCATTAACTGAATGGGATATTCATAAAGTACTGGATGACAAGGAGATCGATGCTGTTTCAATTGCAGTGCCAAATCACTGGCATGCACTGGCTGCGATTTGGGCTTGTGAGGCAGGAAAACACGTTTATGTTGAAAAGCCGGCTTCCCATAATATCCTGGAAGGGAGGAAAATGATCGAGGCATCACGCAAGTATAATGTCAGGCTGCAAGTTGGATTTCAAAGCCGTTCCGGAGATAATATCCGGGAAGCAATTAAATTCCTTCATGACGGGGGAATAGGCGAGGTATACATGGCCCGTGGTCTCTGTTTTAATTCACGTGATTCATATGGAATTGCCAGGGAGGGCATTCCGCCTGCAACATTACATTATGACCGCTGGTTAGGTCCTGCCCAATATCGTCCGTACAGTGAAAAGAGAGGCCATTATTGCTGGCACTGGTACTGGGATACCGGGAACGGGGATACGGGAAACCAGGGACCGCATCAATTCGACATCGCCCGCTGGGGACTCGACAAGAACGAACACCCCGTATCAGTTTATTCTGCCGGCGGCATTTACGGTTTTAATCAGGATGAAAGCACCCCTGAAACCAGGACCCCGGGAACCATGGCATATGGCGGAGTTGAGACCTATGGTCATGATAAGACCACACAGGAAACCCCAAACACCCAATCCAGCATATTTAAATACAGCGATGGAAAAATGCTTGAATTTGAGACCAGGGATCGTTTTACAAACCGGGAATCAAGCGCTGATATAACTGTCGGAAACTTGTTTTACGGCACTGAAGGATATCTCGAACTTTATGGCGAGCAAGGCAGGCCATGGAGAGCGTTCCGCAGGCGTGAGAAAGAGCCTTTTGCCGGAAATAAAGAAAATGCAGATTCAAATAAAAAAGTTCAAAATCCGATTTCTGATCACTTCTCAAACTTTCTTGATGCGATACGTTCCGGCAAAAGCGAGATGTTGCGCTGCGATATAGTTGAAGGTCACTATTCAACTGCACTGCCTCACCTGGCAAATTTATCATATCGTCTTGGACGCGAATTAAAGTTTATGGGTGATTATGAAAAGTTTGTAAACGATCCGGAAGCCGATGCACATCTGACAAGAGAGTACCGCAAACCTTATGTCGTTCCGGAAGAGGTATAGGTTGTTCATGTAATTAGAATAATGGGATAGCTCAACCTTTACCACGTAGGGCCTGCGAGTTTTCTGTATCGAGCTCAGAGCTCAGGGCTCAGAGCTCAGGGTGATGACATTACTTCATCTTCCTGATGAACTTTTCTACTTCCTTTGCTCCCTCTGCATAAAATTTTTCTTCATCCGGGGCAAGCTCGCGTAGTAATCTCAAAAATTCTCCAACGTGTACCCGTTCCTCATTCGATATGTCTTTGAGCACCGCGACAGCGAGCTTATTGTTTGTTGACTCGGCAAGCTGCATGTACAACTGAGTCGCTTCATACTCTGCCGCTACCAGGAAACGTATTGCTCTGATCAGCTCCGTATCCGTGAGCTTTCTATCATTTGCCAACCCTGAAAAGGGTGATCCGAAGGTTGCCATATTTATACTCCTTTCTTATTTATTTTGTTAATGTGGATTGTATTTCTGACAGGTAAGGTCTGTTGTGTTCTGTGAATATTAGAATGCAGAAAATTTGAATGTCTGCATCACAAAAATATTAACAACAAGAAGTAAAAGGTTACACAAATCCTTTCTTTTTTTACACAATTCACAGCTCTTCCTACAGGGCAATTTCGCTGGGAATCACCACCATGATCAGCTTTATGGTATTAGAGATCCTGAAATGGATCAGATATTCACATTATCAGTTCTTTTCAGAAGGAGGCAGATCTTTAAAGCTTCATCTGCATGACGTTGAGTCTCCGTCTGTGAATCGAAGATATAAACTACTTTACCTGACCGGTCTGCAACATAAGTAACCCGACCGGGTATTAATCCGAATATTCGTCCGGGCACTCCGAAAAGTTTCCTTACAACATTATCCCGATCACTTAACAAAGAATATTTCAGTTTATTAACTTCAGCAAACTCCTTATGGCTTTCAACTGACTGGCTGCTTATGCCAATAACAACCGCATCTGCCTCTTCAAATACATCAGAGAGATCCCGAAAATAACAGGCTTCTCTCGTGCAGTTCAGACTGCCATCCTGTGGATAAAAAAAAATGACAAGTTTTTTTCTGCCCAGCAATGTGGTAATATCAAAATCGTTACCATTCTGATCTTTCAGGGTAAAAGAGGGAATTGTATCTCCAATCTGAATTTTATTCATAAATATATTTTATTGAATTCCTTTCAAAATCCTTAATGCTTCATTAACATGCTCTGTGGCCTGTGTTTGGACAAGCCAGGTAAGTCAGTTTGCTTATTTACAAATATCTGAAAATAATTATATCAGAGGTATATGAAAAGGCCAACCGAAGCATAATTGAACAGAGCAAAATTGTAAACCACATCATTATCTGCTCCCCCTTCAAGTATGCGGTATCCTGCTTTTAATCCCAAACGGTCAGAAATCCTGTATGTTGCTGCAATCAGAACGTCTTCTGCTCTGCCCTGTGGTGCGGCAAGAGCATCGCCCTCTAAAAGGAGGCCGAATTTTTCACCCGGCTTCCATAACATTCTAAAATTGATAATTGGTACAAAGCCCACATTTGCCTTCTCACTTTCTAAATCCTGCAGCAGCCAGCGATATCTTAGCGTCTCTGATTTTTGCAGTAAAACCGAGTCCGAATTCAAACTTTGGTTTAAGTACAATTTCGTAGCGATATGTTAATCTGTATGAATTAAATTTGTAGGTGCCTGTGAGGTAAGTATTTGCAGGAAAAGTTACCCCTTCAAATAATATGTCATATGGCAAATTCCCATTTGAGACAGTTTCGAGGGGAGCATATAATAATGACAGAGTATGACGGGATTTTATTGTATAATTGATTCTTATCCGGTAAAAATATCTCCGTTTTTGAATTTAAATCATCTTTTAATGAAAAGAGTGTCCCCTGGTTCCCGGGAATACGGACATTATTATAACCTGTTCCGACAGCACCCGTCTCCAGGTCGAAAGAAGCCTGGCCATTCAGGGACAAAACATTAAATGACAGGATAAACACAAAACATGTCGCTGAAAGTAAGAATTTATTCTTCATAATCTTATATTTATTTTACAATCAATAATATATCATATAGACTCAAGTCCGGCTTAAAAAATCCATACTTGTTTGTTTTACATTTAAACAATAAAAAGAACATATATGTTCAAAAACATCAATAAATAATACGTAAATGAACTAATAAAGTATAATTTTGTTTTGTATAGATAAGGATAATTGCTATGAAACCCGCATGATTGACAATGATCACAAACACGGATAAATATAATTTACAATCATGTGTGGTTACCTGTCTGCCCTGCCTACCGGCAGGCAGGCCGGCAGGCAGGCAGCAGGCAGGCATTATACCTTTAAGATCAAAATTATATTATGATGAAAAAGAATGAAATACTTACGACCCTGATAAACCATTTCTTTTCCTTTGATGCTGAAAAGGGCAAACAGGAAGAGTATTCACTTGATGAGTTTATAGGTTATCTGAATGCGAAATCAGACAGACAAGAGTTGGAAATCAGAAAAATATCCGGGGAAAACAAAGAGTTATTAAAATATGAACACCAAAGTGCCACCAGAGAAATTTCAATTTTGATTGTTTTGATGAATCGCTATGCAAAATGGTATATTAAAAAGGTACTCAGGGATAGCCTTTTACAGACTCCTGATGAGTTTTCATTTCTAATCTCGCTTATGACTTACGACAGTTTGCATAAGAATGAACTTATCACTAAGCAGATAATGGAAAAGACTTCCGGGACAGAAGTGATCAATCGGCTCGTTAAGCGGGGAATGATATTTGAAACTGCCGATCAGAATGATAAAAGAAGCATAAGAGTTTCTATAACTAAATCCGGAAGAGAGGAAATACTTAGGATACTTCCGCTAATGACCAAAGTGACGGAAATAGTTGTTGGGAATCTCAGTGTTGAAGAGATCAAAACACTTTCATACCTCCTTAAAAAACTCGATTATTTCCATAACAATATTTACCTCAGCAAAAGAGGCCGGTCTTTGAGTGATATATTGAGCTCAATCACAAATTGAAAAACTGATCTGCAAATAGGAATTCGGAAATCAATCATATTAATACTGACATATACCGCAAATTTTTTTTAAATTTATTGAAGCGTAAATCTCTAAATATTAATGAAATGTTTATAAAACTGTTTTTGATTTCGTTACCGGTCTTCTTTGTAATTGATATGGTTTGGCTGGTACTTGTGGCAAAAAAGTTCTACCAGAGTCAAATTGGATTTTTGATGAGACCAGATATTAATTGGCTTGCTGCGATCATTTTCTATTTATTGTTTATTACCGGATTGGTAATATTTGTTATTTCACCGGCTGTTGAAAAGCATTCATGGGTTTATGCACTGATATTTGGGGCATTATTTGGTCTGATAACTTATGCTACTTACGATTTAACAAATCTGGCTACATTGAAAGATTGGCCTTTATTAGTCACGGTTGTTGATTTAATCTGGGGAACCGTGCTGGCAGCTTCCATTTCCGGTATAACATATTTTATCGCCAGCAAAATATAGAATAACCGGTAACTATTTATCAGCAGGAATCAATTTCTTGTTGATCGTTGAATGTGGTGGCTGCACTGGCTGGAAATACCCGGTGACCCGGAATCTTCATAAAACTTTCATCTGATTGAATTGTTATATCTGGGTAAGGCGGAAATTGAACCTTTTAAATTTATTGATGAAACACAACATCATATTAAAACATTAAGAAGATGCCATTAAAAAAGGGAAAGTCAAATGAAGTGATCAGCTCAAACATAGAGGAGTTACTTCACAAGTACAAGAAGGGTGGTACAATTGGAACAAGCCACCCAAAGTCGATGAAAAAGGCTCAAAAGCAAGCTGCAGCGATAGCGTATTCATTGGCAAAGAAGAAATAGCTAGTTCAAATACTGAACGCCTTGAATCTTAATATACAACCAAAAATAAAATCATAGGGAATATGCTTTATCTTATTGCAATAATTCTGGTTATCGCCTGGGCTATAGGGTTTTTTGCTTTCAGTGCAGGATATCTCATACACATTCTTCTTGTATTAGCAATTATCGCAATACTCTTAAGGATTATCAGGGGGAGAAATGTTCTCTAGGTAGTGAAGTTTGAGAGTGTGAGTATGAGATCTGGCACCCCTGGAATGGGAAAAGGAGTGGCTAAAGTATCTTTACAAGCTCAATTCCTTCTCCTTTTCCGAGGTTACGTGAGTATTGCTTGTCTATGTGGTTATTCCAGTGTTCATGAACCCCGAGGCCCTTCATAGGGATATTATCACCATTCGGAGCATAGACGATGCCTGCAGGCCAGTTTTTAGGATCGGCCGCCTGGTGCAGGTAATCATCCACACCGGGCTCGCTGATATATGGTACAGTATGCGCTGGATTTGAAAACTCGGTTCTGAGAAAGTCGATAGCAACAGATTCTATTGCCACCGGATCGAGTGACAGCATAAGTGAAGAGCTCCAGTGATTGTTAAAAGGTGGCATAAGGAATTTAACCGGAAGTCCGTCCCAGTTCGACCCCGACCACAGGGCATCAAGAATGTAGAACAGGTTTTTGTCACCTGTATACCTGTTGCCCATGATATCTGTAAGCACTCTGTAATAACCGTAACCTTTCCTGCTGCTGTCGGTGTTCAGTCCGGGATGCAGGTGTGCGGCTCTGGGTCTTACATGGGTTCCGAAATGATTCTTGGCGCAAAGGGTAATTCCCGCCAGATTATGACCTTTCATTGCCGGAAGATTGATCAGATATTCAGCCTCTTCCATTACAGCGTAAAGCTTATCCGAACCGGCTTCGCTCATGACACTCTTTTTATCTGAGTAGAAGATCAGGTCTGAAGCACTCTCTCCGGATTTGATCCTTCCGGAGGTGTTGCCGAAACTCGAGAGATAGTTCACTTTTGGAAACTCGGCAGAGTATTTTAAATATTCATCCTGGTAAAGGTTCCGCATGGTATCTCCCACAAAGATGGCCTCCTGGGGTACACCTGCCACATTAACCAGCTGCCTGAGCATAGCATGGACAATTTGAGGTGATGTCTCGAATGCCAGGGCAAGTGGCTTATCTTTCTGTCTGACATATTCCTTATTTATCGCTCCTGAGGCGGCTGTCCTGTTCAGCTTAAGATATATCTTCTCGCCTGTTTTGTAGGTAACATCTCCTTTCCCCCTTTTCAGGTTGTGGTACCTGAAAATACTGTTCCACGCATCAGCTGTCTTTTTTTTGCCTGATATTGAACATAGTCCTTCTGCAAGCATCTTGTCGACGATATCCTGGTTTGTATTTTTGTCCATGAACCATGCATCATATTTATCTTCACTCAGCCCGGATGAAACAGGCAGATTGGCACATGAGGGATTAGTAGCCGCAGGATTCCATACCCAGCTCACCCGCCCGGGTATAATTCCCTGTCCTTTTCCCATGGGCTGATTGGGTGAATAAAGATCTTCTAACGGTTTCCCTGGAATACCCGGATAATTATCTCCGGAAATGTCTTTCACACCCGAAAACAGGCTGGTGGCTCCCTGAGCTTTTATCACACTTTGAAACAAGCTTATCTGGATCGGTAAAAAAATCAGACTTTTAATGACTTTGCGTCTGCTTAATGTTTTTGCCATCTGTTTATCAGGAGAATCATGAACATTCTTATTATCAGGAGTTTCATTCTTTTTCATTTTGACAGGTTTTAAGGATGACTGTGAATGCAGAAAGTAACCAGTATTGAAAATATCTGCAAATATAAGAATTAACAAACTTTAATATTCATGGAATTATTCAGGATAGAACTATTTTATTCTATTTCTGTTTAATATTTAATTTGATATAATTCAGCAATCGTCAGCAGAAAAGATATCAGATTCAAATTCTAAGTTTATTTAATTAAAAAAGGTTAAAATGAATATTACGGTATTTTTATCAGTGATTTTGGGGATACTATTGTTGTTTTTTGGAAGGAGGCTTTTCTGGCTTTTTGTGGGAGTGGCTGGTTTCATAGCAGGACTAACCCTTGTTCCGCAATTTATAACCGGTCAGTCACAAATGACCATTCTGTTAATAGCCATAATCGCCGGGATTATTGGCGCCTTCCTTGCAGTTATGCTGGAAGGATTGGCCATCCTGATCGCCGGTTTCCTGGCTGGCGGTTATTTAATGACTGCATTGGTAGTTCCCCTGGGCTTATCTTTCTCAGCTCAACCTTCAGTAATGTACATCATTGGAGGCGTAATCGGACTTCTATTGGTGGCTGTTCTTTTCGACTGGGCAATTATCATCCTTTCCACATTGTTGGGGGCTGAAATACTTATGCCGGTCCTGCACATCACCGGCTCCACCCATTGGACGGTTTTCATTATACTGGTTGTTGTTGGTATAGCTGTACAGGCTGGTATCTGGCATCGTCGTTATCCTGTTCAGCGTACATGGGGTCGTCGCCCCTGGTATTGATCCCAATCTCAACCTTAACTTCAATTAGATTTTTCTGCACACAGTTTGGCGATTCTTTTTGCCATGGCAATAATTGTTAAAATGGGCGGATTTCCCAGGGAATGTGGAAAAAGAGTTGCATCGGCAACATAGAGATTTCCCGGGAGCGACGGATTATGAAAAGTAAGTGCTTCATTTTCGGTCAATGGCAGCATTCCTCCGGGATGCCCGGCATTAATTGTGCCCAGAAAAATACGCTCCTTATTAATACCGAAGCGTATAAATATCTCTTTGCATAATTTAACCCCTTCTTCAAGTCTCTCCCTGTCAATGATTGTCAGTTTTTTATTAATCCCTGATGCATTCACAGCTCCTGTATTTGAATCAGCCAGTTTTATCATCATCCCAAGAATATTTTTTGCCTGACGTTTCCACTCTCTGTTAAAGTAAAAACTAAGATAATCAAAGTAGGGCGATAATATGTAATGCTCTTTCTGAACAACAAAAGGCATGCTGAGTTCCCTGTTCTGGTTGCTTTCTTTGTTTTCTGCTGCAACGCAAAGAACCGGATCTACAAATAGTTTTTTTTCACATTTTATGCCGGAATTTTCCAGAATTACCGGGGTTCCCAATCCACCTGCGGCAAGAATTATCAGATCAGCAGGATAAAACCTGGTCTGCCACCCCTTTCTTGCATACACACCCCTTGCCTGTTTATTATGTACATCAATTTTTACAACCCTGCAGCCATCAATTATCCTGGCTCCCTTTTCAATGGCATTTTCCAGGTATCTCCTGCTGTCCCACTTTACACCATTTGCACATCCCAGGATGCACTTTCCGCAGTTTTTACAACGTTTGTAGTCACCCATTTTCGGTGATGGCTGAGGATCCAAATTCATTTCTTTGCATATTTCAAACAATTTCCGGGTAGTTTGTTTCCATAGATGATAATGGTCGTATGTTACAGGTATTTCAAGGTAAATCTGATTAAATTCCTCATCCAGATTAATGCCAATATTTTTTAAGCCCGTATCCATTCTGATTGCATTTCCGGCGCAAAGAGTAGTTGTCCCACCATATCCGATCCCGTTGACTAAAATCATTCTATCATGTGTCTTTTGTATTTTCATTGCAGTGAATAAAAGTTGTATCATTCTTTCATCAAGGAATAATCCCGACTTTCTCATTTTTTCCAGTAAAAATGGGTTCATCGAGAAGGGCTTGAATTCTTTTCCCGCCTCCAATACGGTTACTTCGAATGTACCCTGCAATTGTCTGGCAACCGTTGCACCACCGGCACCGCTTCCGATTACTATTGCTTTTTTCATTATTTTAATACCGCTTTGCAGCAGTTACTCCCTTCTGTAATTCTTTGGTTGAAACGAAGCTTCTTCCCCCGGGATAATCCCTCTGCGACACCCTCATCAAGAGAAGAAATAATCCGGCATACTTCAGGAGAAAAATACTTCGAGAAATAACATTGACCAATAGCTATTTCACCACACTCATTTCCGCTGAAACTTATACCCAATATTGAATAAAATAACTTGCTTGCGTACATAATATCTTTCATTCCATTTAGGTTCAGGGTGTTACCAAGTTTTTTGCCTGTTTCAAGGGCGTCTTGATAGAGTTTCCCTTTTATTTCCTCAATATTCTTTGATTCCCTGACTGACTTTTCGCACTGCACTTTAGCAAACATTGCATATTCTTTTAATAAATCTTCATAACCCAGTCCATTTAGCGGTGGTATATCGCATTGAAACGCTTTTCCGGTAATTTCAAACAACTCTATTATTTTTCTTTTCTTAAGAGTTACGGGAGTATGAATTTTTAATATTGACAATAAAATATTCATACAGTATTTTTTCTTAAGTGGAAATAGAATATTAGCACAACTGAACCAATCATCCCGTCAACGGTGAAATTTACCAAATAGATTAAATAGGGCTGATGCGATATAAACATATATAAAGACAAAGAGGAACTTGCCAACTTGCCGTTAGCCAACAATAACGGGAAATATTTGTTTTCGGGGTACCTATACATGAGAAAGGCCAACAATGTCACTAAATACATGTAACCGGCAGCAAGTATCAGATAAAATCCTTTGCCATTCAGAGGCGCTTCTTTCATACCGATTTCAAGGGAAATTGAATTGAAAAAGGACAATACCCCGTCTGGAACAACCAGAAAAAGCAGGCCTGTGATCGCAAACACAACCGCCATAGCAACACTTATCTTACAATAATATTTCATTTTCTTTCCTACGCCATATTTAGTTTTGAGAATTTTGATAATGGGCCGAACTTCGTTTCGCTTAAGATCTTCAATGTATTTTCGTAATCAATTGGCGTGACTCCCTGATAATATTTCTTCAAAATCTTATAGTTTTTATTGATAAAGCAGGAGCTTTCTGAAGGAAAATGTCTGGTCATGTCTTCCCAAATGTTTTGCAAGCTCTTTTCCTTTATGTTGCCGAGTGTAGCAGGTATGAATACGCAAGGGCTAACTTCTCCGAACGCATCGATATAGATCATCTTATGGCCAGCATTACATCCAAAGTGCTCGCCACTCTCAAAATGCCCAAGATAGTTGACGGTTATCCTGCCATCCTTGTTATATTTATCCTGCAATTTAATAAGCCCCAGGCGTTCATTTTCATTTATTACACATTCATCTTTCCAAAATGCCTCTGAAGATGGCTTTGCTTCACTTAGCCATGCTTCGTCAATTCCGAGACCTATGAGGAATTCAAGAAATTCTTCAACATTCCCCTGTTTTATCATATTGTTTGATAAGACGGCCGAAACACTCAGGTGCATATTGCAGGAATTCCGGAATATATCTATGGCTTTCAGCGCCGTATGAAAAGCGCCTTGGTAATTTCTTGACCTGTCATGTTCTGAGCTTTTCCAGTGATCAAGACTGATTGAAGCCGAAAACAATCCCGCGTTACGCAAATCTGTTGCCAGCTGCCTTGTGAGATTGCATCCTGTCGTAAATAACTTTACAGCACAGCCATCGCTTGCAGATTCGACAATCTCAATTATATCTTTATTCATTAACGGCTCACCCCCTGTCAATCCAAGCCAGAATACACCCATATTTTTCAAGTCTGTTACAACACGTTTTATTGTCACTTTATCCATTACCTTTCCTGTTCTTTTCTTGTTATAGCAATACTCACAATTCTGAGGACAGATATTTGTTATTCCAATTTGAGCATGAGAGGGCCCCTTTGTATTTGCAAGCAGGTGTTCGTCAATGAAGCGGGTATAAGCTTTACTGTTAACAGGAGGCAAATGCGAATGTATGATGAAATCACCCCCTCTATTGATAATCCTGAATTTACTCATATATTGAATTAAATACATGATAATAGAAGGCGAAACCTTAATGATCTGCAAATTAGATAACAAGGACTTTATTAAGCCAGCTTTTTCTTTATAAGTTAACATAAAGCTATCTGATTAATAATATTTCAAAGACTTTTTAATTACTTCCACCGGGAAAGGTTTACCATGATAAGGGTAGATCATTTTTAATGCTTCACCTGAATCTAAACTAACACTGGTTTATATCCTTCAATAATTATTGATATCAGAGGCAATATATTTCATTATCAAATTTAAACCTTATTTATGCTAAAGTCAATTTTCTTTCGATTTGTGAGCAGGGTACCTTCGGCCGAAGTGATAAAGGTCAAGAGAAATTATTAGATTAAGGGTTAGGATACTTACTTTTTTTGTTTCTTTACTTATAACCAGAATCACATTTTCTTTAAGCTGAAATTATTGATTTAAAAATGCAAGTATGAACCGACGACAGTTTCTCAACCTGAGTTTGCTGCCGGAGAGCCCGACTGAGCACTGGTTGTAGTATAATTTATGAAAAGAAATGATCATCAACAAATTTAATATCAGATTCAAATGAAAAAGAGGATAATTAATCTTGCCGTTTACTTCTTATTAATCGCATCACAAACTGCTGTTTTCGCACAGGAAGCCGGGAGAGTATTTCAGGTAAAAGGTTTCAGCTGTACTTCCCCACGACATAATGAGGTGGACCGCTTTGTTAAATTCATCGGTGATGAACTTGCTCCCCGCGGGGTAAACACCCTGGTTTTATTCGTGTGTGATAAGGATTATAATTACCAGTTTGAGAGTTATCCCCAACTGGCAGATCCTGCAGCTCTCACAAAGGCAGATGTTAAAAAAATGGTTGCTGTATGCAGAAAAAACAATATCAGGTTAATTCCCCAGATCAATTTACTCGGGCACCAGTCGTGGAAAAATATCCCAAATAAATTACTGGAGCAATTTCCCCAATTCGACGAAACATCCCGTATAAAAATGCCGGAGAAATATGTCTGGCCGAATAGTGATGAAT
This sequence comes from uncultured Bacteroidales bacterium, assembly GCA_963816345.1. Classification (GTDB taxonomy): domain Bacteria; phylum Bacteroidota; class Bacteroidia; order Bacteroidales; family VadinHA17; genus LD21. The sequence continues at coordinate 42,196 of CAWFKI010000007.1, read as the reverse complement.
TGTATTGCAAAAGCTATTGCCCTCTGCATCCCGATTTGCATAAGGTCATCTTTGCACTCATTGATGAGATCTGTGATGTATTTGAATCAGATGCCTTCCATGCCGGCATGGATGAAGTATTTTACCTTGGTGACGAAAAATGTCCGCGATGCTCGGGTGTTGACAAAGCAGTACTCTTCGCTGAGGAGGTGACCAGGATCAAGAACCATCTGGATCTGAAGAACAGGGAGTTGTGGATATGGGGAGACCGCCTGATCGACGGGAAATCAACCGGTATTGGTTCATGGGAAGCCAGTTATAACTATACTTACAGGGCAATTGATCTGATCCCGAAAGATGTTGTGATATGCGATTGGCATTATGAACGGCCTGATCAGACACCGGTTTATTTTGCTATGAAAGGTTTCAGGGTGATAACCTGTACAGGCAGGAAGCCGCAGACGAGTGTAGTGCAGGCAGAAGACATGGCACGGTTCGTTAAATATGCAACTGATGAAATGAAGCCGAGATATCTGGGTGTAATGCAGACAGTCTGGTCGCATACTGACGAATTTATAGATTCTTTTTATGGCAAGCAGTCCCTTGAAGCTGGTGGAAGATCAAACCAGGCAGATGGATTCAAAGCAATGTATAAAAGAATAGGTGAGCTGGAAAAAATGAAATAATGACAGCAGCAGCCCTGGTAAAATTCAACATTACGCCCGGTTTTATGATTCCATTTTTCCTTATGGAATTCATATTTCAATAATAACTTTATGAGACTATCAAAAACTATTTTATGATAAGCAGGAGACTATCTGTGAACAGGATGTCACTTGTAACGGCAGCTGCTGTGGCATTGCCAAAATCAGTCTATTCTTCATGGTATCAGAATTCCGAAGAATATGTAAATATTGAAATAAGCCTATGGTCAAATAAACTCCATCACAATAAAGATTATTTTTTAAAGTTGTCAACTTTTTTGATAGCAGTATGAGATTAATGTCTTGTTTTGGGAAACGAGAAACTTAATAAGATTCTGCACGGGTGTAAGCAATTATTGAATTCATTATTTAGATTTGCAATAAATGACATTGAAGAAAATTCATTTCAAAAAATGAATCCATGGAATCAAACACACTTTTGACCCGTCGTGAAATGCTCGGAATAACCGGGATGGCCGGTATGGCAGCTTTGACCGGCATGGCTGCCGGTACTTTTCCGCAGACTGCGCAAAAACGGCCTCGTATCGCCTGTCTTGTCTCCTTCTGGGGTGCTCCCGGATCACATGCGGACTGGATCATAACCAAGCTGATGGACGGCTATTGGTGGCAGGGCGCACACACTCCTTCGCGGGTGGATGTTGTGTCCGTTTACATCCATCAGTTTGACACAAGCGAACTTGGTCAGAAAGTATGCAAATCGAAAGGCATTCCGATCTTCAAGACTGTAGGTGAAGCCGTCACGCTTGGGGAGAAGGAACTTGCTGTGGATGGTGTTGTCATAGTCGGGGAACACGGGAATTATCCTACCGATCTCAAGGGGCACTGGCTCCTGCCGCGCTGGTGGATCTACCAGCAGGTTATAAGCGTTTTCGAGCGGAGCAAGCGTTCGGTGCCGGTCTTTAACGACAAGCACTTATCCTACAACTGGGACGACGCCAAATGGATGTTTGACAAGTCCCGTGAGCTTGGTTTTCCTTTGACCGGGGGTTCCTCCATACCGTACTATTTCCGCAAGCCCGAGATAGAGCTCGCTATCGACACGCCAATAAAGAACTCGATCGTGGTTGGAGGCGCATCAGATGAGGGAGCAATATTTCATTGTGTCGATGTGCTCCAGGCCTTCGTGGATCGTCGCGAGGGAGGTGAGACAGGTGTGAGATCGGTACAGTCCATCCGGGGAGCTGAAACAGCGAAGTGGGTCGGACACAATCCATGGGCGGGCAGACTGCTTGATTCGGTGTCGAAAAACTTCGACCTGAAGCCGAGAATCTTTCAGGAGAACACCAGGGCAAACCTCTGTCTCGTGGAGTACAATGATGGAACGAAAGCGGCTGTGATTTCAGGCAATGATGTGGGATGGACCTATGCCGGCGAAATTGAAGGTCAAAAAGAGCCGGCGATCGTCTCCATGCTTGGCTGGCCCGGTCCGTACTCACAGTACCACGCCTCAAACGCCCAACCCCACTGGATTACCGAGATGATGGTGACAAGGAAGGAACCATACAACGCGGAGCGACTTCTCCTGTCTACCGGGATCGTGAACAACTACATGGAATCAAACTGGGAGAATGGCCGTTACTCTCCAGTCGGCCGCCGTATCGAGACACCGTTCATGAACATGACCTACTCCCCGACACACGGACCGATGTTTGAAAAAGGGGAGCGTCCGCCTAATGTTCCATACATACGAGGTTTTGAGAAATAGACATTTAACGAATAAACTAATAAACCAATGAAACGCCGGGACGTTATAAAAAGCTTAACACTCCTGCCGATAGCCGGGAGTATTCTTCCGATACAATCCCTGATATCCACCCCTGTCACCGGGTACACTCTTCCTTTGACTGCTCAGGGCAAGCCGATGCCTGATCTGCATCGCAAAGCATTTGTGATGGACGGACATGTGCATGTAATGACCCGTGAGCTGTTGATGAAAACCGATATAGGCCAGCGTTATACGGATGGGACCGTTGATCTGCCAAGGGCTAAGGAAGGTGGCCTGGACGCGATGTTCTTCTCGGTTTATACTCCTGAAAACTATTATCCGGGAAGATTCGAGACAAAAAATACATTTCGTGTGGTGAACCTTGCATTGGACCAGATCAAAAAGAATAATCCGATGATTGAGCTGGCTTTCACAGCCTCTGACATAGAACGCATAAATAAGAAAGGTAAAATTGCAGCTTTCCTGGATTTGGAAGGTGGTTATGACCTTGACGGCGATATAAACCTGCTCCGGGCGCTTTATAGATTAGGACTCAGATCGATGCAGCTTTCCGCGCATAATACTTCTACTGCTTTTATTGACGCATGCTGTGATGTCAACCATTGGGGCGGAATTAACGATCTCGGAAAAAAGATCATCGCGGAAATGAATAGTCTTGGAATGGTCATTAACATAGCCCATGCATCCAATGACGCCATACTGCAAACTGCCGAAGCAAGTAAACATCCTGTAATCTATAGTCATGGAGGGTTTTACAACATTGTAGATCATCCCCGCTGTATTACAGATGAAGCTGCAAAAGCTGTTGCATCAAAAGGTGGTGTGATCGGCATTCAATTCGGAAGCCTATTTAACAACCCAAAATATAGTGCATGGAAGAAAACACAACCTTCTGTTAAAACGACAGTACCAGGCGGGACCACGATTGACGAGGTAGACAGGCAACTGGCGCTGGAGGTTCCATTAAATTTCCGGGGAACCATCCCTGACGAGTACTGGATGCATGTGGATCAGCTGGCTAAAGTGATCGACTACGGCGTGAAATTAGTTGGAGAGGACCACATTGCTCTGGGTTCCGACTTTGATGGAGGCCCTGAACTTCCGCGGGAAATTAAAGACATCAGCGATTTTCCGCAGATGACAATCGCAATGCAAAAGCTGGGTTACAGCGATCAGCGAATCAAAAAAATCCTTGGCTTAAACTGGCTTCGTGTGATCCGGCAGGTAACAGAGGGAAATTAAAGAAAAACCTTACACGTTATCGCTGGTTAAAATAATTTCATCTACTTTTCAGCCCACCTTCGCTAAAGCTTCGGCGGGCCATGTACCCGGAACGGACAAAAGTTGCCACCTGTTCTTCCCTTATACTACGAATTATATTGCCTTATATATAAATCATTTAACAACTTTGAGACAAATTAACCGATTTTGATCTCTGAGAAGCAGCCTGCCATCAGAAAGCGCCATCGGACCCCAGTTCTGTCCCTCTCCAAGCATCTCAACAGAAGCGAGAGGCTTGAATCCTGAAGGGTCCGGCTGTATAAGATAAAGGGTCTTCCGGCCATCAGTTGCCAGTATCAGCCCGTCGGCAAGGATCATACTGCCTTTATCAAACAGAGGTGAACGCATTGTTTTCCACATAACCTTGCCATCCATACTCATACAGCACAGGCCATCGCGTTTACTATTTGTTGAGAACTGGGCATAGAAATAACCATTGTACAATACCGGTGGTTTTGTATGATCCCCAAAATCGTTGTGATAAAATATTTCTTTGACACCATATTTACCATCTTTCATTTTATCTACCTGAATCATAATTGTACCATGCTCATATCCCCCAACAACAATAATTCTACCTTCGCCGGCATCAAGAGGAGGGGCTACCTGAATCATATTCTGCCAGTTATTGTATTCCCAGAGAATTTTCCCTGTTTGTGGTTTTAGCCCGATTATCCTGCCCGGAGAAATCTTAGCTTCCTTGTGCATAAAGGTATTCGTGGATGAAAACGCCATTACGATGTGATCCTCTCCTGCAATTTTTGCGACAGACGGGCTGGCATAAGTTTCATTTCCGATAGCTTCTGTCTTCCATATGATGTTTCCTGTCATTTTATTAAAGGCAACCAATCCGGCGTTAGGATCCTGTGAGTAAGACACGATTAGCAAATCTTTGTAAATAAGCGGACATTGGGTTATCGCCCAAACAGGTATTTTGATTCCACCGAAATCTTTCATGATGTTTTTATGCCATACCGGTTTATGGGTGTTGATATCAATGCAGTACAGGTCGCCGTAAGGACCGCAGGAATAGACCCTGTTGCCGTCTATGGCCGGCACACTTCTTGAACCCGGATACGAAACCGTTCCAGGTGCAGTATAGTTGTAGCTCCATAATTCCTTCCCATTGCTAAAATCAAAACACCGCATGATGTCACCGCTATTATCATCCCTGTCAAGCAAATAAACCTTTCCGTCTTTAATAACAGGCCCGCCAAAGCCGGGACCAACTTTGGTTGTCCATAGTAATTCAGGTCCGGATACAGGCCAGGATTTCAAAATGCCTTTTTGAGGAGATGTACTATTCCTGTTTGGACCAAGGTATTGTGGCCAGTCTTGTGCGCATACATTCTGAAAGCAGGCGAATAAAATACCTGATGCTAATAGGAGATTAATTTTTCTCATAGTAATCGTATTAAAGAGTATTAAGTGGTAAGGTATACAAATCTTTTTTTACCCGTTTACTATACAAAGATAATTGGATAACAGAAAAACAAGTCGGAATATTATTGGAAGTCTGGTGGCGTCACAAAGAAGAAGAACCCTGGTTGCATCTTTGCCGAAAAACTTATTTCAGAGAATGGTATATGAAAGAAAAAAAGTGTGAGTGTGAGAGTGAGTATTGAGAAAAAGAGTGAATGTGCTCGCTCAAAAATTGAAAAACATGTTATCATGCCCGGGTACAATAATATCGGCAATAGATTCAATATGTTCCATTGTCTTTCTTGATTGGTCAAAATCAACAGCATTATAATAACCTCTTTTCTCTTTCCAGAAATCCTTAGTTGGGACGGAATCTCCTGCAATGACCACTGACATACCCTGACAGTCAAATCTCAATATGTGGTGATCATAAGTGTGCCCTGGCGATTGTAATACTTCAATTGTATTAAAGAGGATATTTTCTGAAGGGTCAATTCTCTTTTTCAGGATCCCGGTTTTGTTTATTCCTGAAGCCACCGCAGATCCGGCAAGCCATTTCGCATTTTCAAAATGTTTCAGACCCGCTATGTGATCCGAGTGCTGATGAGTGATAAAAACCGTGTCAATCATTTCTGGTGTTAAACCGGTTCTCCTGTTCAGTTCTTCAAACATCATAGCGCCATCCTCAAGTGATGGATCTACTAACAGATTAAAATTATCTCCGGAAATAACCGTGCATGTGCAGATTGCCCTTCGTAACGGTTTTTCATCACTTTCGCCCCAATACCGGTTTCTTGAAAGATTTCCGATTGTAACAATATCCCAGCTTCTTATCTTATTGTCATCCTTACCTTTAAGCCAGATCTTTTTGCTTTTGTGATCAGGTATCAACATCAGTGCAGAAAAACCAATAAATCCTGCTGATGATTCAAGGAATTTTCTTCTCTTCATGTATTTCATGATGCATCAATCATAAGCTCTTCAATAACTATCTGCTCTTCCCTGCTTAAAGGTCTCATTTTGGCTGAGGCAATATTCTCTTCCAGTTGCCTCTTCGATTTCATCCCCACGACTATAGCTGAAACCGGTAAACCCAGGCAATATCTTATCAATGTTGATGCCGGGACCTGGTGAAAAGTCTCATCCCAATACCAGCTTTTTCTGGTGAATTCGCTTCCAAGGACAGTTACAGGAGGGTTTCCCAAGGCTAAAGCTCCTCCTCCTCCTCCCATAACTTTCATATTTATTATTCCCATGTTTTTATTCAACGCATTGGGGAGTACAAGTTCCCTAAAGGGTTTTCTTCGCGGACAAGGATTAAAGGTTGTAAGCAAAGTGTCAAATTCATACATATTAATGGCCTCGTTGATAATATCGGCATCAGAATGACTGGTGACTCCAATAAATCTGATCACTTTCTCATCACGCATTTTGTAAAATGCCCTTAGGCAACCGCCTGGTTTATCCCAGGATGCAATATCATCTTCAGGTGTTATTCCATGAATATTCCATAGATCAAGGTGATCAGTCCGTAGTCTCTTAAGACTGTTTTCCAGATCTTTCATAGCGCCATCGTAAGTTCGGTCTCCGGTTTTTGTGGAGAGAAAAATATCATTCCTCCGGTTTGCGACAACTCTACCGTAATTAATTTCGGACTGCCCGTTATTATAGCTGGCAGCAGTATCAAAATAATTTATCCCGGCTTCGAGTGCGGCATTGGCAAGTTCCGCAGGGTCAAATTTACTGGTTGGTTTGGCCATCATGCCTGAAACACCACCAATAATCAGACAACTTACTTCAATACCGGTTTTACCGAGTATACGTCTTGGAATACTACCTTTTTTCAGACTTTCTGAAACAGGAATCTCATCAAAATGAATACCTATAGAACCGGCAACTGAAGCTGCTGCCATTGTTCCGATAAATTTGCGTCTGTTCATTGTTTTAAATTTAATCAGGAATTCATATTCTTCTATCGTCTTGAAGCTACTCCATAGACCTCAACCCAGTCGATTCTGGAACAGGCATTACTCAATCCCCCGTTCATAAGATCTGTAAAACCAATCTTGTCAATCTGGCTAAGCCAATGTGCTCCATAATGCAGAACAGGGTCATCTGCAACTGGACCAGGTGTAACTGCCTTTATATTCAGAAGATTCCATTTTATATCTTTTATAGTAAAGTCAAACACATCCCATGCAGACGGAGCTGCTGCAAGGTCGCTTACATACCAGTTACCACTTGCGGATTGTATTATAAGATGAAGCTGACGAAATCCTGAATTCATTATCCTGCATCTTACTATTGCGTCCCCGCTGAGATCAATATAAAAATTCTTTGGAGATAAGGCAATTGCCCAGTTTGAACGGCAGAATCCCGAATATACATAATAGGGTTCTGAGGCATCGCCATGATGTCTTTTTTTCAGACTGTCACATCCGGGGCCATATAATGTAAGTATAAGGTCAGGATTCATTAAATCTGCCTGGCTCACACTGTTTGGTGCTGACAAGTCATATGGTGGTTTCTCATTCCAATCCTCTCTGAAAAGAAGAGCCGGAAGACTTGACTTCTGAGCCTGAGCAGAGATTACTATCAGTAATCCGGTAAAAACAAAGATCAACTTTATTTTCATTGCCATATTTAAAACATATTTAATATAAAGCTAAATGTAATCAAATGTGCCTGATAAGATATAAATTTTCAAACCCTTAATTTCTCTGGTGATTTGCATATACATTCACCATAGTACTTTCCGGTTTCATTCATTAAAGGATATTAAAACTTCAGGACCATTTTCACAAAAGCAGAAATTCACCGGGAAGACTTGTTTTGCCGTAAGTCATGCGATTACCTGAATAAACAAATAATTGAAGAATGGCAACAGTAGAAATAAAGAATTTTCTATTCATGATTTTATTTAATTTCATAAATCATCAATTGGGCTTCACTTCCCGAACGAGCCGGCGCTGCTACTATTAACTGATTTAGTTCAGGAACAAACAGGGATGTTCTTGCACCCGCCTGTGATTCAATTCTCCCGATACTTACATATTTGTCCGGACCATCTTGTTTTAAAACATCAACATATCCGCCTCCACAGCTTATATAAATTTGTCTGGATGAACTGTTATAAAAAACATCGTCAGTATCACTGTCGATATCTATCGATGAAATTATTGTCCCATTATCGCTATTGATAACAAGAAGTTTTGCGGGATTCCGGCAACCTATCAGGAGGCGATGATTCTTTGAATCGAATGCCATAGGGAAATTTGATTTTGCAATCTCAATTTTCCATTTATCAGTAATTGATTTTTTGTTTATATCAATAGTTGCAAGAATGAGAGCATCAGGAACATTGACAAAGATTCTTTTTGAATCAGGATCCAATTGAAAAGATTCGGGATGTCCCGGAAGTTTTATTTCTCCCAGGAGTCTGTAAGTCCTGGAATCAATAATCCCAATAGCACCATCACCATAACCCACAAATATTTTTCCTGTCCCGGGGTCATATCTTACATTATCTGCATCTCCTGAAAATTTGATTGAGGTAATCAGCTGGTAAGAATCTGCATTGAATACATCACATTCTCCATTCTCTCCATTTGCAACGAAAATGGTGTTGTTTTCAGGTATATATTTGATTCCCTGAGGCTCGTGAAGATCCTTTATAGTATGGATCACCTTCCTGTTTTTCAAATCCACAACTTCAACGGTGTTATTACCCAGGGCCGCAACAAATAGTGCTTGAGTTTTATTATTGTAAGTGAGATGATCTATGCGACCACTGACATTTGCCAATGAGACTGATCCAACAAAATGAAGACTCTTATCAGAAAAAGATGTCTGAGGTAGACAATTATTACAACAGGAGAAAAGAATAAAAATATAAACAGCTATAAATTTATACATGATCACTCCTCATTAGAATACTTTAAAATTAAACAAGATATTTTGAAGTCAAACATGGCACGAAGATTTAAAAGTTAATAAACTGAAAATAATAGCTGCGAGACTATTAGTAAAGATAAGAAATTTATGGTGTGAGTGTCAGTGCGGGAGCGAGGCACAATTGAAATTTTGAGTTAGATTCACTTCAGGTATTAAAAATGGATTCAAATTCTGATAAAATCAATTCCAGGAGAACCTCCTGGAATATTACAGGCTGTGCTACCTTTAAGTAGATCCATTATTCAAAAAAAAAATTGAAACCCTCTCCCTGAAAATTACCATACCTCTCATCCTTATTCAGGAAAAACCCTGGATAAATACCGCTTGTCGGAACCAATCATTCATACTTAGACTCGGTGACAGAAGTTGTAACTACTCACATTGACTTCTTCTTTAATAAAAATACCATATTTTCTATCTGTTTTCTATTGTCAGGCAAGTAATTAGAAGCGATATCCCAAATAATTTCGTAATCTATTCCAAAATATTCATGAGACACCTTATTTCTTAATAAGTACATCTCATCCCATGGGACCTCATGATACTTCTCTTTAACCTCAGAAGGTAAATTCCTCGCAGCTTCTCCGATTATTTCAAAATTTCTTATTACAGCATCAGCTGTTTTATAATCTTTTTTGAAATCTACAAACGTTAGACCCTCTATATATTCAGCGATCCTATTCATAGCTAGAAGAAGGTCTTCAAGATACATGGTATAAGTCCGATCCTCTTTCTTCAATTTACACGTAATTGACTTGATTAAGTATAGTATCCTTAATTGGTTCTTTCAAAGCACTCTTAGTGACTAAATCCACTTTGCGATTGAAAACCTTCTCAAGATAAAGTTCAAGGGAAAAGAATTTCCATCCAATAGGTCTTTCCAGTTCCACAAGTAAATCTATGTCACTTTCTTCAGAAAAGGTTCCATCAGAAAAGGATCCGAACAGACCTATTTCACTGACAGAATATTCCTTCCTGAGGGTTGGCTTTAACTCTTTAAGTTTAAATAATATGGATTTTCCTGTAATCATAATTCAAAGATAATACTTTTTAATTTGTTCATGAAAATTAGAATTGAGAGTTGCAACCGGCACTGGAGAGGTATTAAGGAATGTAGAAAAAGTTGCAACCTTCTCCCTGAAAATTAGTATACCATCCATCCTTAGAATCAGTGAGGGTATCAGAATGTCATAAAATCAAACAAGAGGTCAATTCTGACCTCTTGTGCCTCTGGGTACCCCGAACGGACAAAAGTTGCAACCAGTTGATAAGCATTTGCTATTTAAAAGTACACAATATTTAAACACATAAATACATGTTAATAAGTCACTTAGATTAAGGAGGAGTAAAATTTATTTATAAATTAACAATAATATGTAAACAAAAATGTTTATTTTTGTACTATGAAAACTGAATTGTCAATAATAAAAGGTATCCATCCTGGATTAATTCTCGAGCGTGAGCTTAAGCAACGTCATTTGAATAAAGGGCCGTTTGCTATTTCTTTGGATGAATATCCACAAACATTAGTATCAATTACTAAAGGAAAGAGAAGGATGAACACTAATCTTGCTTTAAAAATTGAAAAAGCTTTAGGAATTGATGAAGGTTATTTTATGACTTTGCAGGTATTTTTCGATATTAAAGAATTAAAGAAAAAGCAGTACAAATCACATCCTGATTTTACTAAACTGAGGCGAGTTCTGTTTTGGGATACAAAAATGGAAAGTATAGACTGGGAAATGCAAAAAAATGCAGTTATTAAGAGGGTATTGGAGAGGGGAAATGAAATTGAGAAAGAAGAGATAATTCGATTTTATGGACAAGAGAATGTCAAAGAAATTTTGAATATGCATGGGAAGTGAACTTCATTACAACGCCACTAGTAAACAGTTATTAACTATATTAAGGACACTAATGGCAGCTAAGGAATTTAGTGCTTTTAGGTTAGTCGGAGGCACTGCTCTAAGTTTATATAGAGGACATAGGGAATCAATTGATATTGATTTGTTTTCTGACGCTTCCTATGATTCCATTGATTTTGGAGCAATCTATGCGTTTTTATATAATACATTTTCTTATGTTGACACAAATGATTATAAAGTAGTTGGGCTGGGTAAGTCATATTATATTGGTAATAGCGAAGAAGATTGTGTTAAATTGGATCTATTCTATACTGATAAATTTATTCAGGACATTGTCCTAATAGATGGTATTAGATTGGCGACTGTTGAAGAAATTATAGCCATGAAAATTGATGTCATTTCCAGGGGTGGAAGAAAAAAGGATTTTTGGGATATACACGAACTAAAAGATGATTATTCAATTGAAGAAATGCTTGCCCTGCATAAACAAAGAAATCCATACACCCATGACAGGGATCAGATCAGAAGATATTTCTCTAATTTTGAAAATGCCGATGATGATTTCGATCCAATTTGCTTAAGAGGGAAATACTGGGAGATAATAAAGCTAGATATTATAGATTTTGCACAGCAATCAGGAATTGACTAGAAATACTTTAAAAGTTTTTTCCCAGTAAAAATGTCACATTCATCACAACTGCATTATTTTAGAGAATAATTTTCATGTGTAAAAGATAAATGATATTCTCTTCTGACTTTATAAGCTTATATAAGTCCATCTTTTATGGAAGGCAAGATATCCATGCAATCAGATGGGATAAAGATGGCAAAACAGGTTATATGCCTGCTTATAAGGTAGATTGGAATGATTATAACAAGTACAAATCAGGAGGGGGAACCTTCAAGGATTATCCCAATAAAGAATATATACCATTTTCCGACGAGGTAGTTTTACGGCACTTGCAGGGAACGGAAACCATTGGAATTTATCCTCTTCTTGAGGACAATACATCATATTTTATTGTTGCTGATTTTGATGACGAAAACTGGAAGGGATCTGTTCAAAAGTTATATTCGGTATGCACCAAACATGAAATACCATCATATATTGAGCGTTCCCGTTCTGGCAATGGGGCACATTTATGGATCTTTTTTGAAGAAAACCTTCCGGCTGAACAAACCCGGAAACTACTGTATGAACTCTTAAGAGAATCATCTATTATTTCACATTTCGATAAAGAACCAAGTTTTGACAGGTTATTTCCCAATCAGGATTTCCATTCCGGAAAAGGGCTCGGAAATCTGATAGCTCTCCCATTAAACGGCAAAGCTCTAATAAATAGCAATTCGGCATTTCTAAATCCTGCTGATTTTGAACCATATAGTAATCAGTATAATATTATTGGAAGTTTTCAAAAACTGTCAAGGATTAAATTTGGGACCATTTACGAGAATATCTTTAAGGAAAAGGTTGAAGATTTTTTTAAATCAAGTTTTGACCCAAATTCTCGACCAGTGATTGAAATCCAGATAAATGGACAAGTATTTCTTAAACGGTTACAACTTCAGAGAAAGCTTATAGAATTTATCAGAGAGAATTTGAATTTTCTTAACTCTGACTATCTGGTAAAGAAAAATATAGGTAAGTCAACATTCAATCTTGAAAAGTATTTTAGATTAGTTGAGGAAACACCAGACGGTATAATTATTCCAAGAGGATTTGTTGCTAATCTCATAACATTTTGCAAGAAAGAAAATCTTCCTTTCAATATTGTTGACAAGAGAAAAAAGCTTGATCCTGTCGATTCTAAATCAGAAATCGAGTTAATGCCGAATCAAGAAGCAGCTATCGAAAGGACTATTGATAAAGACTTTGGGGTAATAGTGTCACCACCGGGTTCAGGAAAAACTATAATAGGACTAGAAATAATAGCCCAAAAATGTCAGCCTGCATTAATCATTGTCCATAGGAAACAATTGTTTGATCAATGGATAGACAGAATTCAAAACTTTCTGAAGATACCAAAGAGGGAAATTGGGCAGATTGGGAACCAGAAATTTAAAGTCGGAAAAGAAATAACTATTGCTATGATTCAATCTCTTTCCCGAAGTGAAGAGATTGAGAAAATCTCAAATAGCTTTGGAACAATTATAGTAGATGAATGCCATCATATTCCGGCAAAATCTTTCAGAGATGCCATTGTCAATTTCAATTCATTTTATTTATACGGTTTGACGGCTACTCCAAAACGTAAAAACAATGATGAAAAGTTAATTTATGTTTATATAGGAAATATACTATATAATGCGAATCAAATTGAGCAAATCAGACAAAAACAGACAAATATTGAAGTCAATATCAGAGAGACAAATTTGTACGTTCCTTTTGATTATAAAATTGACAAATACGAAACAATTTCTCGGATTCTGATCCATGACACAAATCGGAATTCTCTTATTATTAATGATATTGAAAAGAATGTCAACCGATTCAAAAAATTTCTGATACTTACCGAACGCAAAGCCCATGTCGAAATCTTGAATCTTTATCTTAAAGATAGATTTGAAACTATTACAATTCATGGAGATGATTCCGAGAGTAATCGTAAAAGTAAGATGGAACAGTTAATCCAAGGTCATTATAAAATTGTAATATCAACTGGTCAATATTTTGGTGAAGGAATCGATTTAAATAACCTGGAATGTCTTGTTATAGCTTATCCATTTGCATTTGAAGGTAAGTTAATCCAATATATAGGACGAATTCAACACTCTGATAATCCTCCTGTAATTTTTGATTATCGGGATTCAAAAATTGACTATTTTGAGAAAATGTTCAAACAAAGGAACCGTTACTATAAAAAGCTATCAAAGCAAATTCAGATTGATTGAATGTTTGGGTGTAGAAGGTCTTGATATATCTCTTAAAAATAATCCAGTACTGGGAAACCTCCTGGAAAATTACAGGAAGTCAGGCTGTGCCACAGTTAAGTAGATCCCTAGTTGCAACTCTGACAAAAAATCCCAATTTCAGAATTTAAAAGTTGCAACCCTCTCCCTGAAAATTACAGTACATCTCATCCCTTGAATTAGTGAGGGTTTCAGAATGTCATAAAATGAAACAAGAGGTCGATTTTGACCTCTTGTGCCTCTGGGTACCCGGAGCGGGACTTGAACCCGCACAACCGTTATGGTCACAGGATTTTAAGTCCTGCGTGTCTACCATTCCACCATCCGGGCGGAAGTGGTGCAAATTTATAACAAATAATTCTTAATAAAACACTAAAGGCAGGTATCAAAGAAAATTAATCTCTGTGTAACTCTGTGAATCTCTGTGGTAACTCTGTGTAAGTTCTAGAGTATTTAAGTTACACAGAGAGCCACAGAGAAGACACAGAGGGTCACAGAGAAAAACTTAATTGACCAGAATCGGTTTCCCTAAACCAACCTTCTCAAGATCATCAAGCTGGGTTTTAGCATCCCCCACAACCACATAATACATCTTTGAGGGATCAAGATATTTCTTCACTATCTCAAGCTGCTTTTCCTGTGTCAGACCTTTCAGATACGCCTCTTCATTCTTAACATAATCGGGAGGCAGATTATATGCGCTCACATTGTTAAGATAGTCAACCAGACTGCCCAGCGTTTCAAAACGTCGGGCGTTGCTTTTCATCATCCCGGAGATCGTGAAATCAATATAATCCTGCGGCATAGTCAGCCTGTATTTTTCCATTTCAGTTTTAAATATGTTTACAGACTCCAGTGTCGGCATTTGTCCTTACTCTTGACGAGGCAACAAAATATCCCTAATTTCTGAATCCGTTTACAGATGAGTATGCGCCATAAGTGAATCCTTTCTGTTCTCTTATTATCTGCATCCACAGACCAGCTATTGAAGCTTCTCTTGCTCCGAGCTTGTAGTTTGCAACCACCAGTGGAAATAAATCAGGATTTGTCCTTGAAAGGGTAGGGAGCACCTATTGAGATAACCGATTGTTTTGCTCCCGGGACATCAACAAAGTATATCTGCGATTTTTCTGGTGCATCAGGAACATTTATCTCGCAGGTTTCACGACCTTTGCTGCCCATTTCCTGCTGAGTCGAAGCCAAAGCTGATTCTACCATCTGTCTCTCAACGTCACCGGCAATCAGGAATCGCGCAACTGAAGGAGAAAATGTACTGATTATAAAAATCCTTGCAATCGTCAGATTGTGATTGCTGGCACTGATGCATCGGTCCATTTACATCAGTTGCAATGATATTATCACCGAACATAAGTTTGTTAAGGGTGCTTGAGGAAAGATAATCAGGACTGGCTGCATTCCTCTTGATAGTGTTCATTGTACTCTTAACTGGCCAGCGAAAACCTCTCTTCATCCCATCGTGGTTCAAGCAGTATCTCTTCAACAAGAGCCACTGTCTTTTCAAAATTCCTTGATATAGTGACTTACATCAATAGAAATGTCTTCGTTGGAAGATGAGACTCTTATTGAAGCACCAAGTAACCCGATTGCATCTTCAAGCTGCTCAGGTGTTTTGTTCTTCGTCCCTTCATTCATCATCGCCGCGACCATGTTGGCAAGACCTGACTTTTCAATATTGTCGCAGCAAATGGCCACCATCAATTACCAGGGAGATACTGGATAAGTGGCAATTCTGATTGTGTTATACCCCACATTTTCAGACCATTACTTAAAGAGCCTGTCCACGACTGGGGAGTTTTGACTTCCGGATCAGCGCCTGCTTTTAGGCATTGACGTACGGTCAAACTTCGTTTTAGTTTTTATAATATTTTCAGTTAGTGCTGCATCGGGCTTAACCTCTGCGGCATTTGTAACATCTTCCTCTTCTATCCCGGCATTTATTGAACCTTCCACAACGAGATTTACCTCACCTTTGGGAACAAAGCTGGTTTCGACAAAATTCTTCCCTTTGATATATTTTGCATAGGCAGCTTTTACATCGGCCATTGTAACTGCCTGTGTGTTCTGAAAGTCTTTTTCATAGAATTCGGGATCTCCGGTATTCATGGTATATTCTGCAAGAGTGAATGCTTTACCCTGGTACACTGGCAAATGAATTATAGAATCTGGCTTCATAACCCTGCCTTGATCCTTGTGAGATCCTCTTCTGTGAATCCATCCTTCTCGAACTTCTCGAACCCTTCGAATATTGCTTTTTCAACTTCGGTAAGGCTCACTCCGGGATTAGCTGTCACCGAAATGTTAAATGAACCGGCAAGTTCCTGTGCTCCATTCCTTGCCATCACCCTTGAGGTAAGTTTTTTATCTCTGACCAGAATTACATAAAGAGGAGATTTCTTTGAGTTTGCGAGTAGATCACCAAGGAAATTGAGCGCATAGGAGTCTTTTGAGTACCGCTCGGCTGTCGGAAAAACCATATTGAGTTGTGGCGCTTTGGCAAAATTATCCTCATGGTACAATCTAATTGTCGTATTGAGTGTTACCGGCATTGGTTTCCTTTTTTCAATAGTGACACCTGAAGGTATCTCACCGAAATATTTCGCAACAAGAGCTTTTGTTTCTGTCGTGTCAAAATCACCCGATATCACCAGAAAAGCATTCCCGGGTGTATAGAATTTCTTATGGAATGCTCTTACATCTTCAACAGAGGCATTAGTCAGATCCTGCATACTCCCAATTACATCCCAGCTGTAGGGATGCCCTTTGGGATACAGATTCTTCAGAATAAGTGTCTGATTAAAACCGTAGGGAGCATTGTCATACACTCTGTCTTTTTTCATTCTGAACCACATTTTGCTGGTTTGCCAGGGAAGTTTTGGTCACAGTGTTTTCCAGATAACCCATCCTGTCGGATTCCATCCACAGGGCAAGTTCCAGATAATTTTTAGGAAGAACCTCGAAATAATTGGTCCTGTCCTGGTTTGTACTTCCATTAAAAGTTCCACCTGAGTTGCTTATATTTTTTACAAACTGACCGCGCGGAAGATTTTCTGATTCCTGGAACATCATGTGCTCAAAAAGATGCGCAAAACCGGTTTTACCTTCAGTTTCACGGCTTGAGCCTACATGGTAATAGACGGCAACTGAAACTATAGGATCGGATTTGTCAACATTCAGAACGACTGTAAGCCCATTCGGGAGAGTGTATTTCTCAAATGGGATGGATGGTATCGCCTCTTTTTTCTGCGGCGTAAAAGAGAAGAGGCACGGAGTCAATAACATCATGACCAGTAAAAATGATTGTTTCATAGTTATTTATTTAATGATTATTCAAAATGGATACAGTAAACCTGCGAAAGTTAAAATAATTTGCTTTACGTTGGTCAGGCAGATGGATACAAAACTGACAGCATTGCTGTATAACATAAAAGGCTGTTTCCACAGCCTTTTTTGTCTGAGCGGGAGACGGGACTCGAACCCGCGACCCCGACCTTGGCAAGGTCGTGCTCTACCAACTGAGCTACTCCCGCAATTGCACGCGCAAAAATAAGAATTTTTTTTTATCTGCAAACAGGTGCTGCCAAAATAACGTCAGATATCGCTGGCCGGAGAAAAACTATTTTTTTGCCGGGCCCCACTCCAGTAGTGTATTATTCTCAAAATGGAGCCAGGTGTTTTTGAATATCCATTCCTCCTTAACAATATTCCCGTCAATTATTCTGTTGATCTTCACCGGAGTACCCCAGCTGTCACTTACCATATCCGCACTCATTCCTTTCCATATCTTACCTTCAATTATCTTTGCTGCCACATCCGGGCCGTATTTATTTTCGAGATATGAAATCCTGTCCTGCGGCTGTTCCCTGACAGGTGCATTTTCTTTTACTTCAGGTTGAGCCTGGATGTTTGGCTGGGCACTTCTTGGAGGTAATTTATCCATGACAGCATCACGTTTGAAAATGTAACCCTCAGTGTCATTATAAAAAACATGAAAGTAAGTGCTGTCTGAATCGAGTATGTTAACCACAGAGTCGGCAGGGATAATAATTATCACCGATGTAAGATCATCTCTTGTTGCGAACAGCCGGCTGGCTGATTTTAATGTGGCGGTTGCTGTAACATTCTGACCGGCAGGCTGGTTTTGCTCCAGAGCCTGAAGCTGATTTTCTTTATCTGATTGCGCCTTTAGAGGTAGGAATCCGATCAGAAGCAGGGGAATAAAAAATAGTCTTTTCATATGAAGTTTATTCAGATTAAACAAAAACTATACCAAATTAAAAGGCATAACGGCACAAAGGCACAAGGGCGCAAAGGATCATAAAACATGTTTGGTTTACCATTGAGCCTTTGAACCATTGAGCCATTAAGCCTTTTTTCTTATCAGCATTAATCCGTCACGGATGGGTATAATAACCTCGTCAATTGTACTCTCTTTACGGATCATCTCATTAAAATCGATTATTCCTCTGTTCTGAGGATCCGTTGTATCATTTTCGATTACTTTCCCTCCCCATAAAACATTATCAACGAGGATGAATCCCCCCGGTTTAACCTTACCTGTAATTAACTTATAATAATCAATATATTCTCTTTTATCTCCATCAATGAAAACAAGGTCAAACATAAAATCCAGTCCGGGAATGATATCCTGTGCCTTCCCTGTCAGCTGGGTTATTTTTGAATCGGCTTCTGCACGGCAAAAAAATGAATGGGAGAATGTTGTCAGTTCATCATTCGATTCAATGGTAAAGAGCATGCCGCCAGGCCGGAGCCCTTTTGAAAGGCATATGGCAGAGTAGCCTGTGAAAGTTCCTATCTCGAGGATATTCTCAGGTGCGATCATCCTTGAAATCAGTTCAAGCAGTTTTCCCTGAAGATGACCCGAAACCATATTCGGATTTACAAACCTCATATATGTCTGTCTGTAAAGATCCTCAAGTACCGGATCTTCAGGTGAAGAATGCATCTCAATATATTGTTCGAGCTTTTTGTTCATTGCTTCTTGTTTCGTGTTGTTTTTAAGGCTCTTCTCTGTGGATCTCTGTGGTTCTCAGTGTCCCTCTGTGACAGTTCTTAGATAAATTTTGGACATTTCAGGCACCAAATACTTCAGGCTTATCTTATTTATAAATAAGAGTTGACATCTTTGAAGGTTCAAATATATCATTAGCGGTATCAAGCAGTTCGGATGCAGTCACCGCATCAATTTTTTTGCACAGGTCCTCAATACTGTCAATTTTGTCAAAGATAAGAAGGCTTTTTCCAAGACTCAGCATCAGGCTTTCATGATTCTCATATCCCCGTGCCAGGTATCCTTTAATCTGATTTTTTGCCTTGCTTAACTGAATTGTGCCAAGCCTGGAGGTCCTTAGTTTTTTCAGTTCATATAACGCTATCGAGATGCTTTTGTTTAGATATTGACTGTCGGTGCCGAAATATATTGAAAATATGCCTGTATCGACGTAAGGGTTATAGCTTGATTCAACATTATAGGCAAGCCCGTTTTTTTCGCGCAGTGACAGGTTCAATCTTGAATTCAGCCCCTGTCCGCCGAGGATATTGTTCAGAAGGAACATTCCCATCCTGCGGTTATCTTTCAGATTATATGCAAGATTACCCATAATGCAGTGATTCTGGTAGGTATCCATCTTCTTGGTTACGGATGCAGGTTTATATAACCAGGTCTTGTTATCTCTTTCAATGTTATTTTCAGTCACAATGTTTTCGAAATGTGTTTTGAACAGCTTCAGTATCTTTTCATCGGAAATATTACCAACGGAACAGAATACCATTTGACGGGTATTGTAATTATTTGAAATAAAATCATTTATCTTCTTTTTCGAAAATGATTTCACTGATTCCGGAGTACCAAGAATGTTACGTCCTATAGGCTGGTCAGCGAAGATAAGCTCTTCAAAATCGTCAAATATCAGCTCTGAGGGGCTATCGAGGTAGGAATTGATCTCTTCGATTACAACATCTTTTTCTTTTTCAATCTCTTTCTCGGGGAAGACTGAATTAAATGTTATATCGCTTATCAGTTCAATAGCTCTTTCATAATCTTCCTTCAGAAATGATGCATGGATCGCTGTCTCCTCCTTTGTGGTGTAAGCGTTAAGTTCTCCTCCTACATCTTCCAGGCGGCTTAGGATGTGATAGGCTTTCCTTTTTTTGGTGCCCTTGAAAAGCATATGTTCTATGAAATGGGCGATTCCGTGTTCCGGTACTGTCTCATCGCGTGAGCCGGTATTAATTATCAAACCGCAGTGGGCGACCAGGCCTGGTATCCTGTGATGAACTAACCTGATGCCGTTGTCGAGTGTATACAGGAGGAGATCCATATTTTTTTATTAATAAGGATGCAAAGGTACCATATCATTAAAATGATTCCAAATAGAAAATTTTTTATCAAAGTATTTGGTTACTCGGATTTGCGGTATATATTTGCAGTCCGAAAAGGAGGTGCCATAGCTCAGTCGGTAGAGCAATGGACTGAAAATCCATGTGTCCCCGGTTCGATTCCTGGTGGCACCACTTCTTGAAAATGCAAATCCCGTAAGATCAGTGTCTTACGGGATTTTGTGTTTTTGTTTAATGAACTTTATCACCCAAACTTTGTTTTAAAAATGTGGTAATCAGGACTTGCGTCCAGGATATAACTAATCAAAGAAGGTTTATCATGACTAAGTATGAATCTTTTAATCAATCGGGTTTCTCAATATTCCTCAATAGTCCCTCGGGTAGAATTTTACGTTTAGTTGTCGGCATAGGTTTCATCGTACTCGGTTATATGTATCGTGACCATGCACTCGGTGTTATATCTATTTTGTGGGGTATTCTCCCATTAAGCGCCGGAGTGTTTGACATTTGCTATGTAAGTGCTGCTCTGGGTGGTCCGCTATCTGGCAAAAAGATACGCAGTAACCAAAAGTAAGGATTTGTTAATTCTTGAGGAGCAGGCTCCTGTAGATCAATGATTTGCAGCGTTGATTAAATTTTATGTTGACGGTTTACTAAAATTATTTTGAATTTAGTTTAATCATGAACAGAAGCTATCAATAGTTTTAGATTCTATCCTCTATTTTGACTCCTTCAATTTTCAATTTCTGGTAAAACCAGTCAGTCAGTCGGGGAAATGTATTATTTAAAGAACCTAACAGGAAAAATGTGGATGGTACCACGACAATAGCTTTATTCCTTTTTATCCCTTTTATCATTGCCTTAACAACTTTACTGCACGATATTTTTGGCGATACCCATGGGACTTTTAAATGTTCTATCATTGGTGTATCAACCCGAGCCGGATATACTGAAGTAATATTAATTCCTTCTTTCTTAAGCTCCTGACGAAGGCTATCACCAAAGCCATCCAGTGCTGATTTGGCTGCCACATAGGGGGCATCTCCAATTATACCTTTTTTTGCATCCAGACTGTTTATAATCACAATATGGCCTTTCCTCATTCGCTTCATTTCAGGAAGGACGCTTTTTATAACGTTTAAGGTACCAAAAAAATTTATAGTCATTGACTCTTTAAAGGCTTGAATATCAATACCATGACTACCATCAGTTACATATTTTCCTGCATTTGCAATTAAAACATCTATTTTACCCCATTTCGAGATAGTCTCCTTTGCCATCCTTTGCGTGTCTTCCAGTGAACTGGTATCCATCTTAACTACTAAAGCCTGACAGCCTTTTGAAAGTATTTCTTTTTTTAATGATTCCAGTTTTTCTTCGTTCCTGGAAGCCAGAACTACTTTAGCTTTGAGTTGTGAAAAAATCAGAGCTGCAGCTCTGCCAATACCACTTGATGCTCCAGTGATAATGACAACTTTGTCCTGAAAAAAAAGTTTATCCTGCATAAATAGTTACGGTGGTGCCCGGTCTTTTTTAGCTACATCCCCAGATGTTTTAACGCCTCATACACAATAAAGGCTGGCCAAACGATAGCTTTCAGGAAGCCTAATACACCAATCCAAAAGCCAGTGGCGTGGGAAATAAAATAAATTGCTGCTCCGATAAACCCCAGGCCATAAACAGCCCCTGCAGGGGCGCCTCTCTGAATTTCCTGTTTCATGATTTTGTAGTTTTTTTCTACAAGTTATACTTTTTTATTCTATGCCATTGCTGTCCTGATACAAAAAATTAAAATTGACTTATGATAATTAAGATTTAATTTTACTTTAAGAATTGGTGTGGGCTTCGAAAGTGGCTTATACCCTGTTATTTGGACTGACAGATTTTGTTAATCTAACCTAAAACGTCACACTTATGGCTAATCCTCCCTTTAGAGATATTCATTGTCATCCGGGACTAAAAACCTTCCTTTCAGCCGATGATGAAGCTGACAGGTTAGATTGCTGGCAAATCCTTATTCTGCCGGTACTTCTTAAAATTATCGACAAAGTCCTTCTGGGTAATATACTGGAATCACAGTGCAGCCTAAGCCAATTAAACACCGTCAGCGGAACAATAGCTCAGGCAGGGCTGTACTCATTAGAAAAAGCTATGGTCAACGGTGATTTGATTGATCTCCTGGGAACTCATGTAAATCTTGTTAAAGCCGCCCTGCTCCTTAAGTTAAAAGGTTATACAGGAATAATTGATTATAATCTTATGCAGAGGATATCTTTACCACAAACCAGTTATTTCGATGTATTTATTGAGGATCAGACTCATCTGCTGAAATCCAGGGCAGCCAATCCGGGATATAATCTGATGAACAAAATTGAAGATTATGATTCAAACAGGCTGAATCTGATTCTATGCATCGAAGGTGGGCATAATCTGCTTAGCAATGCAACTGGTAATAATCTCAGAAATGATGTACTTTCAAATCTGGCAGCATTGAAAGCAAGTGGACACCGTTATCTTTTCATGAGTTTAACTCATGTGGAATGTAATCCTCTGTGTACGCAAGCTTATGCTATTCAATTTTTGCATCACAAGAATTTCATGCCTGTTGGCCATGGTATTACACCACTGGGAATAGAAGTAATAACTGAAGCCCTGAGAAGGCCTAACCGTATATTGATCGATATCAAGCATATGAGCCTTGAATCAAGGAAACAATACTATGATATCCTGCGTCGGGATTATAGGTCACAAAATATCCCGATATTGATATCTCATGGCGGGGTGACAGGAGTGTCATGGGAAAACAAACCAGTTGTTTGCTGGAAAAAAAGGGACGAGTTTATAAAAGTCCGGTATTACCAGCCTAAAGGCCTGATGAAGACAAGGTTCAATCCATGGTCCATTAATTTATATGATGAGGAGATAAAAATAATTGTTGATTCAGATGGATTAATAGGTCTTAATCTGGATGAGAGAATTCTGGGTGCAAAACAGAAAAGGAGAGGGAAGCGGATAGAATATTTCAGTCCCGATGAATTTAATCGTCATAATTTCAAAAAACAACTGCTAAGAAGCATTTTAGCATGGGGACCATTTGAATTTTTTACTGATGAAAACCGTGACACCCGCGAAATTGAAATCAGGCTTAGGGAATATTTATTGAATATTATTATGGATCCTGCCCATATTCAAGATTTTGACGGAATGCTTCCTGAAATTGTAAGACTATACGATCGCCTGCCTGATGTTATATCAGACAAGGGTGTAAGGCACCTGTGCAATAATATCCTCCATATTATCAAAGTAGCAGGTGATGATGGATGGAAGCATATCTCTATCGGATCAGATTTTGACGGATTAATCAATGCGATAGATTCCTGCAAGAATCCTCTTAAGTATGATGACCTGGCTGACGAACTTGAAGAGTTGTTACCAAGAATGGCAGATACTATTCCCGGATTTCCGAATATTACCAACATTGAGCAGAAAGTTTCTGATATAATGTCTGGTAATGCATTCAGCTTCCTTCAGAGGTACTTCAGACACGACTAGCTCTGACCTGTTTATGTTGATAAGAATAACGCGACACTCTCGGAGGGAAATTTCTTAATTTAATATATGAAACTATAGAATAGAAATAAACTACAAGCAGTTTTCTGATTGTGACTCCATCGGTATTATCCGTAAAATACCTCTCTTTATTCAGTGAAAGAAACCTGTTGAATCTGTGCCTTAAAAGTCGGGAGATTCCGTAACTCTTGACATACAGGTTCGTCAGTTGCCTGTAAAAATCCTTATGCTCTAATCTGGTCGGCAGGATTGAATGAACGAAATCAAAAAAGTCAAAATTTGTTATTGCGAAGGTATCACGGGTATCCTGATAAAGTTCAGTTCCGGGTAGCGGTGTCAATACAGGAAATCCCGGTCTGAAGAGATTATTTTCATATACATAACCTAATAATTGCCTGAAATCCTCTTTTGAATATTCCGGTCTGACAATAAAATGCGCCAGGATGTAGATATTTATCTTTTTCAGAAAACGAATGGCCCTGTTATTCATTTCGACAGTGGTTCTCTTTTTATAGAAATCCAGATCTGAATTGCAATACGATTCAAGACCGACAGTCAAAAATTGAAGGCCGGCTCCGGCAAGGTCCTCAAAGAGAGCCTGGTTTTTTACGATGGTATCAGCCCTGGCATACATCTGCAGTTTTTTCTTTATGCCATTCTTTTTGATCAGCGCACTCAGCTTCCACATTCTTTCAATGTCAATGAAAGTATTATCATCAGAAAAGTATACAGCTTCTATTTCCTCAGGCAGACTTTTTAGTTCATCGACAATTGATTCCGGTGTTCTTGCAGCACATTTTCCATCCATCAGCTTCCAGCAGGCACAGAAATTACAGCGGAACGAACAACCTCTGCTGGTCATTACAAGTGACAGTCTGTTTCTGACAGAATCATAATATTTATTCCTATACTCAGAAGTAAGGCTGCGGTCGGGCATAGGCAAACTATTAAGATCAGGGACTGTCAGATCTCTTTTTGTAAAATAGACACTATTATTATCCACGATACCTATATTGGGGATCTCTCTTAATTTATCGGGATTACCAAGAGCATTGATATATTGCGGGAATGTATTATCTGCGTAACCGAGGAATATGCCATCAACCCAGGGAAGAACAAAATCATCCGGCATAAAAGTGGCATGATGCCCTCCGACAACGGTTATTATTGATCTATCCGAAAGCCTGATCTCTTTCAGGATCTGGACAGCAGTATTATATTCACACGTATAAGCAGAAATGCCAACCAGGTCAGGCTTGAAATTCAGCAGAACCCTATGCAGGTTACTGTCAATTCTCATATCCAGGATCCTGACAGTCAGACCCCTGACTGAAGCAGCCAGATATTCCAGTTCCAGAGGTTCATACAAGGTAGTTTTAGGCAGATTGGGAATTTGAGGCGGCTTTATCAGTAATATTTTCATTATTTAATAATGTCAATGTTACAATAAACCTCGTAGCTTTCCCAGTTCTGTTTTACTCTCTGCATGAGTTTCCTGAAACGTTCATCACCCCTGATGTTTCCCAGGAGTGGATCGAACTCATTAATAAATGGATAATTTATGAATCCCCCTCCAACTGAAATCTCAAGCCATTTTAAAGATTCTTCCTTTTCACCAAGAAAAGAATAAAAAGCCGATATAAGGTATGAGCTTTGAGGGTCTAACTGGTGAATTCTAACAAAATCATGGCTCATAGTCAGAAGCAATTTATCCTTTTCACCTTTTATTACATATTTAAGGAGTATCGACAAATGAGTCCATGAATCCCTGGCAGGTTCATTAGTATACCTGTTGATGAACTTATATGCTTCACCTGCATGATTGTTATAAAAGAGAATAAGGGCCTTCCAGAACTTATTCATTTCGCTTTCGGGATTCAGATTATATGCCGCAACCAGTGGATCGACAGCAAGATCGAATCTGCCATTATAAAAATGATTCCGGCCAATTAATGAATCGAGCATCGGATTAAACGGATCGATCCTGACGCATTCGTCAATAATCGCCTTCGCGGCATTACTTCTGCCAATAAAAGTATAAGCAAGAGCCAGCCAGATCATTATTTCAGCATCTCCAGGCTTACATGCATTAGCTTTGATAATATTATCTATTGCCTTATCCGGTTTAGCGCTTAAAGAGTTAATAAGTGCCATTACGAAATGTGCCTCTGCCAGTTCATTATTCATATTAAAGGCTTTCTGAACAAACACTTCCGCTTTTTTGATATTTTCTTCGCGATCTATGCCTGCATTAACGAACTGGAAATATGCAAACGCCATTCCTGCATAGATCAAGGCATTTTCCCCTCCGATATCAATTCCTTTTTGCAGCAGTTTCAATCCAAGTTCAATGTTATCCACATTATAAGACATTATTCTTGGATAAGCCCTTCTGTAACAATCATATGCCAAAACATTATCTATTGGCCTTTCCTGGATTTTTTTTATATTCGTCGAACTCAGCTTTATTTTAAGGGCATTTACAATGGATTCTGATACTTTTTCCTGTATATCAAATACATCTTCAATTGTGCCTGAGTATTTTTTAGCCCAGATATGTGAATCATTTACCGAATCGATAAGCTGTGCGCTGATCCTGAGATTATCGGTTGATTTTCTTACACTCCCCTCAAGCACATATCTGACATTTACCTTCCCGGCTATTTCTTTTATCGTGTTCCTGCTGCCCTTGAATGTCATTGCCGAGCTGCGGGAGATTACACGCAGATTAGGAATTTGTGTAAGGTCAGAGATAATTTCATCTGTAAGTCCGTCGCTAAAGTACTCCTGGTCGGGATCCGGACTTATGTTCTCAAATGGCAGTACAATGATTGATTTTTCAAGTAAGACCGGGGCTTCTGCAGTAGAAAATAACTCCAACGGCGTACTTTTGTAATCTGCTGGTTCTGATCTCATTCCTGAAATAATCTCATTTATGGCATTAGCCACCCTGTTTATCTGGTTGCGGTATTTGGTGCCGCATAAATTCTTCTCTTCATTATCCAGTTTGGTCATAGGTCTGTTAACTCCGGGTTCCTTATAGATGAATTCCACCCCACGAAGCACTCCTCCAAGAAGTGCCTCACAATTTTTAACATCTTCATTATCCAGATCATGGATACGTACCGGAAGCACTCTTTTTCCAATATTGCTATCAGGCAGTTTGATCCTAAGCCCGAATTTGTCGTGGGAGGCCAGATCTATAAATGCTTTGAACTCATGTTCCCAGGCAAAGGATCTTGGATCACAGTAAGTACGGGAAACTATTGGAATAAATACCAGGCATTTAAGCTTTTCCTTCAGGGAAGCGTCAACATCATGAGTCTCCAGAAGACCGTTGTGGGCATTAATATCAAAATAAACACTGATCTCCTCTTTGAATGTGGATTCGAGTTCTATCTTGAGAGCATCAACAAATTCGCTCACCCACCTGTCCCCTTTATTATCTTTCTGACGATAACTGATAAAGACATCATATTCGAAGCCTGGAATGAGACTTGGCATTTCAGTCATTTATATTGATAAAGATATGAAAGACTTGAATGCGAGTCAAATAAAAATCTGATTATTGAAACATCCCCATGCATATAGACCTTACCGATTTATTCACTTCTAAGTGAATCAGCAGGATTAGAAAGAGCGGCTTTTACTGATTGGATACCTATGGTTGCTGTTGAAATAATTATACTGAATAATCCGCTAATTATGAACACCCATAGATTAATGGAAATGTGGTAAGCAAATCCATGAAGCCATTTCTCTGATATATACCATGCTACAGGAACTGCAATTATGAATGCAATTAATACTGGTCTGATATAGTCAACTAATAGGTGCAGTATAATTTTTAGAACGGTGGCCCCCATAATTTTTCTGATACCTATTTCTTTGGTCCTTTGAACTGTCAATATAGCTACAATACCAAACAATCCAAGGCAAGCCAGAAGGATTGCTATGGTGGAAAAAGTGCTGAATATCCTGGCTGTCTGCTGTTCGTTTTTGTATAAAACGGCATATTCTTCATCCAGAAAATTATATTCAAAAGGTCTATCCTTGATTCGTTCTTCCCAGGTTTTTTTTAAGGATGACAAGGCAGCAGTGACATTATTGCCTTTTATTTTAACCAGCATTACATTTAGGAATTCGTCATTAAGGAAAATGACAAGCGGCATAATCTGTTCATGCAAAGAGGCAATATGAAAATCCTTGATTACTGCTTTAACTGTTCCTGAAAAACCTATGTTTACCTGGCGTCCAATAGCTTTTTCGGGTGTCCAGCCAATTTCCTTTACGGCTGTTTCATTTAAAATTAAGCTGTATTTGAAATCATCAGTATTTTTCAATGATTTCAATTGCTTAAGATCAGATTCTGTAAAATCTGAACCGGCAATTATCTTAATGCCTAAAGTCTGAAGAAAATCAAGGTCAACTGGAATTGCTCTTACAGGGAATTTTTTTTCACCGGTCTCGGTAGCTGCAGTCATGAAACTTGTCCACTTGATCTCAACAGGTGTCGCATTGCCTGCACTTATTTCCTGAATATAAGGGTCCTGTCTTAAAGCGGCTTTAAGGTTATAATAGCTGGGCATAACCTGTGCGTCAATTTTTAGAAAAATGACTTTAGCTTTGTCATAACCGAGATTTTTATTCTGAATATACGACCTTTGCTGCTGAATGACAAGAGTTGTAATAATCAAAACTATTGATATTACGAATTGAAAAATAATAAGTGTTTTTCTGAAATTTCCCCCCGATGCGGTTGAATGAAATCCGGGTTTCAGAATATCATTTAAGGGATAACCAGAAATGATCAGGGTTGGATAACCTCCAGCTATAATGCTTACTATAACACATAAACTGATTATGGTTACAATAATTACAGGGTGAAACAGTAAAGATACTGTGAACATTCTGCCGGTCAGAATATTGAAGTAAGGCAACAGGATCATGGAACCAATAATAGAAAATACTGCTGCTATTACAGACAGTATAGCGGATTCACCAATAAAATGTAATAGTAATTGCGCTTTCCCGGTTCCCAATACTTTCCTTATCCCAATTTCTGTTCTCTGTTGTGATGCCTGAGCTACTGTAAGGTTAGAATAATTAATAGAGGCAATAATAAGAATGAGTATTGCAATTATGACCAGAACATAAATATATACGAAAGGGGTGTTGGGAACGTAACCTTCGATATTGGAGTGCAGGTGGACGCTCGTTAAAGGTTCAAGATGATAAGTATAATAATCAAGCTGGGATAGTTCAGCTTCCTTACTAATGACTTTCCGCATATGATTATCAATCGCCCTTTCAAGAGAAGTTATATCTGTTCCTTTTTCCAATAATAAATAAGTCAGGTAATTTGCCGGTAACCATTCTTCAGTTTTCGAAACATTCAGGTTGCCGAATGATGCCAGGAAATCAAATTTTATCTGTGAGTTATCAGGTACATCTTCTGATATTCCGGTTATCGTATAATTTTGATTGCCATCTATGACCAGGTTCTTCCCTAAGGGATCATCATTACCAAAATACTTCATTGCCATTGACCGGGACAAAATGACCTTATTAGGGGCATCAAGACTGTTTAATTCATTCCCTTCCACGAGGTGGAAAGTAAATATTTTCAGAAAGTTTGAATCCACAAACAAAAAATTCTTCTCATTAAAAGAAACATTATTGTATTT
Source organism: uncultured Bacteroidales bacterium (assembly GCA_963816345.1). GTDB lineage: Bacteria > Bacteroidota > Bacteroidia > Bacteroidales > VadinHA17 > LD21. The sequence continues at coordinate 12,699 of CAWFKI010000007.1, read as the reverse complement.
GACCACTTTCGAATTTTTGTATACCCTGACAAATGATTTCACCGGAGGGAAGGTACGCTGTAAATGAGGCCCAGTCTTGGTTCCTACTACACTCCATTGATTAATATTACCATTTACCGAATATTCCGAAGTAACACGGACAATATTATTTGCCTGCTTATTAAAACGATCAAAACTGAGTTCATAATATACGTAAACAGCAATCAGGGAAAAGCACGTCATTCCAATGATCAGGCTGATCATTTTGATGATCGACAACATTTTATTCCGAATAAGCCGACGGCAGGCAATACGAATGTAGTTTTTAATCATATTGATATTATGCTACTTGATTAAACGCCACTCCAGAGGCACCTGAACCCTTAAACCTTAATGATATTCAAAGTAAAAATAGTAAATAATTAAGACGTTTCAATACTGAAGCATATTTCATTGGGATGTCAAATATCTCAAAAGTTAATGAGGAAATATCCCATTGCCCATGAGGAATCTCATCTCGCCTTCAGCAATTACCGAATTGTTTTGAAGTACTTTTCCGGTAATGATTGTATAGCCCAGTACTTCATTTTCAACTATAATCTCAGATTGTATTTCGGTATTTATTTCAGGCAATGAATGAATTTCGAGATCTTTAATTACGCTTAGTAATCCCTGATTTACTTTCCTGTGAGAGGACAATTGAAGATAGCCATAATGAGCAGCAGCTGTTTGTGTAATAAATTCTATCAGACCTGCTTCCTGAAGGTAACCTTCATGACACAGAATATTTGATTCCTTTATAAAAAGACGTCCTCTGGCTGACTTTTCATCTGAATAAGTGAGTTGGTCAATCATTACCATTGGGGGACGATGGGATATAAGATCCGGAATTTCGTATTCTTCAGGTTTCATTTTGCATCCATTCCAAAATGTCACATAATCTGTTTGTCATAAATATAATCGTATAAATTTCCCATAGTTTTTATAGATGCAACATCCTTTCCTCTGATGGTTATTCCGAATTTTTTTTTAATTATTACAGCTATGTCCACAAAATCCAGGCTTTCAAGACCAAGATCATCTTTAAGACGAGCATCAGGGGAGATCTCTTTCTCTTCAATTTCAAATTCCTGGATTAACAAACGGTTAATAGTTTTAGTAATTTCTTCTTTGTCCATATGAATAGATATGATTCCTCAGTTAATGGAACTTCCTAATAATCAAACAGGAGTTAGTACCGCCAAATCCGAAAGAATTTGAAAGGAAGATATCAATCTCTTTTGGAATAGTTTTCGCTGTAATATTTAATTTACCAGTGAACTCGTCAGGTTCTTCGAAGTTAATATTCGGTGCAACAAATGAATTTTGCATCATGATCAGAGAATATATAATCTCACTTGCCCCGGCCATCCACATTTCATGTCCGGTCATCGATTTGGTAGACGAAACGAAAGGTCTCGACTTGCTGAAGATATTGTCAATTGCCCTGGCTTCAACCTGGTCGCCCACAGGGGTTGATGTTGCATGAGCATTAATATAATCTATCTTATCAGGCGTGATTCCGGCATCTTTCAATGCCATCGAAATTGCAGTAATCTGCCCGTTAACATCAGGAGCCGAGATATGAATCCCGTCGGAAGAGAATCCATAACCGATAACTTCGGCAAGTATTGGTGCTCCTCTTCTGACGGCATGCTCCATTTCTTCAAGTATAACGGTTGCTGAGCCTCCGCTTGGTACCAGGCCATCCCTTTTTATATCAAATGGCTTTGAAGCTTTTTCCGGGAATGATTCGAGCTTTGAGAAAGCACCCAGACCATCAAAACTGCTTACAGAGAAAAGATTTACTTCCTGGGCTCCTCCGCATATTATTGTTTTCTGATACCCGTGCCTGATCATGATAAGACCCATTCCAATAGCGTGGGATCCGCTTGCACATGCTGCGCTGACAGTATAGTTGATACCTTTAAGGTGGAAGATAACCGACAAGTTCATTGTAACTGTTGAGTTCATGGACTGGAAAATAGAGCCTGAACTGAGCATCCCGGTATCTCTTGTTTTGCGAACCGTATCAATAGCTTCAATAACCGGTGCTGAAGAACTGTCATTCCCAAAGATGATGCCCACATCATTCTGTTCAATATATTCCGGAGTGAGGGCAGCCATTTTCAATGCTTCCAGAGTGGACATATATGCAAATTCCGCATGCTGTGGCATACAGACGCGTGCCCGGCGATCAAGAATGCCTTTGAGCTGAGGCTGATCAACTTTTCCAGTCAGTCCGGATTGGAATCCAAAGTTTTTTCTTTCAGGATCAAGGACAATGCCGGATTTACCCTTAAAGAGAGAGTCTTTTACTTCCTCAAGGTTTTTTCCGATTGAAGAATAAATCCCAAGTCCGGTAATTACTACTCTAGGCATAAAATAACAAATACAATTATTTATGTATATAAACCTCCATTTACAGAAATTACCTCACCTGTTATATATGACGCTTTTTCAGATGCAAGAAAGCAAACTACCTCAGCCACTTCATCAGGTAATCCAAACCGGTTAAGCGGAATCATACTTTTTAATTCAATCTCGTTTAGATCCTTTGTCATATCAGTTTTTATCAATCCAGGGGCAACCGCATTTACTGTGATATTTCTCTTACCAACTTCCTGAGCTAATGCTTTGGTTGCGCCTATAATAGCAGCTTTTGCAGCGGAATAATTCACCTGGCCGGGAAACCCTCTCAATCCTGACAGTGATGTCAGGCTAATAATCCGCCCATATTTTCTCTCAAGCATATTTTTCAGAACAGCTCTTGTCACATAAAAAAATCCATCAAGATTTGTATCTAATACATCATGCCAATCGTTATTCTCCATCCACATCATAAGAATGTCATTCCGTATCCCGGCATTGTTAACAAGAACCTCAATAAACTCGTCCTTGTGCTCTTCATTCCAGCTATTTATTGCATCATCAACCTGGCTGGAATCGGAAACATCAAATTTTAAGAGATCTCCTGTACCCCCGGCTTGTTTAATCATGGCCAGTGTCTGAAGAGCTTCCTTTTCGTTGGATTTGAAATTCACCAGAACATGAAAATCCATTGAAACAAGTTTAATGCAAATAGCTCTTCCTATACCTCTGGAGCCTCCGGTTACTAATGCATATTTCATTACTAATCGATCCAATAAATGATAAATCTATTTCAAATATAAGCTTTAGTCGCTGCAATTCTAAAATATATTGGCGTTTACGTCGCATTTATCAAAGAAAGTATAATTTTATGCCTACACATAAATGGAATGTTACTTGACAGCCTTTATACTATTAAACGAATACATCAGGAAAGTAATCTCAATAAAATATCGATTCTGATCAAGCTTAATCCTGCTCAAGATATATTCAAAGGTCATTTCCCGGGAAATCCAGTATTGCCTGGTGTCTGTATTGTTCAGATTCTGAAGGAGATCCTGATGGTTCAATTAGATAAAAAACTAATTCTTAGCAATGCAAATTCAATTAAATATTTGTCATCTATAAATCCAGGGGTGAACAGCCTTGTAAATTTTGATGTGGAACTGAAGGATACGGGAAATGAGAATATTTTTTGCAATGCATTCTTATATTTTGAATCTGTTGTTTTTTGCCGCTTTAAGGGGAATTTTAGAGTATTCAAAAATTAAATCCTGTAAAATTCAATCTTCCGGAAGTTTGCGGAAATGCTGATTTTATATTGAGACTTCTAAACCTGAAAAGTCCCTCTCCTGCTGTGCTGAACGAACATTTTTTATTCTGTTTCTTTGCTTCGGATTCCAGATGCTTTTTATTGCCCAGATTGCAAGTACCACGACGAGCACGCCGCCTCCTATGCCTGTAAGAACAGCTAATCCTTCCATTCCATTACAGGAAAGACTGCATGCTGCTGCTGCCACTATAAAGCCTAATACCAAAGCTCCCAGAACAGCCAGAGTTGTTAGTAGAATATTATCTCCCTTGCTTCTTTCTTTTTTCGGGACTACGGTTTGTTCATTCTGTAACTGTCTATCGCTCTGATGATATAGAAGCTGTGACGGTGCCGGATTCTGATTATTCAGAATATTGACATTTTGCTGTTCATGACCCTTAAAATTAACCATCCTGACAAAAGAAGCTCTTGTTCCGGGATCATTTCCCGTATTTACCATTAGCATGAAGCCGGATATTGCAAGTGCCAGGTCAAATGCTTTCTGCCTTAAATATGTGTGTTTGAAAAAATTAATGGAACCATTCTTTGTAGGATATAACAGGGAGGAAAATAAAAATGATCCCAACAAAAGATCCCATGAGAGAGCTGAAAAATGTACACCATTATCAGCTAACTTCACTCCAAGCATGAATCCCACAGTTCCCAATGCAATCTGAGTACCTGCAAACATGAACCTTGTTTTCCACGGATTCATGGCAGCCCAGAAGGAAATATCAGCTGCGAGTTTTGGTGAGGATTTAATTGCTGCCAGCGGGATCAATCCTGCTAAAACCGCCATCATTAAAACAAAGGCCTCACTCTTGTGAAAAGGCAACTTACCGGGTTGACTTATTACTGAATCAGGCATTGAAACACTGGATTCACCAGTGGGCTCATTTAGTGTAATGTCAGCTACATCCTGCTGCTTTAAAACAATAGAGTAATCAGATTGAGGATTTCCTGTCTTTAATGGAAATGGAATATTCTCCCGTGAAGGACTAATGATGATATCCTTTGGTTCGTTAATAATTCCTTTCGGATCCGGAAGTTTGTTCAATTCATAATTAGACAATTTAGTCCCTGAACTTTTCAATATCTGTTGAAAAAGCATTTGTTCGCTTTTCCCGTAATTCGTCAAGAACAGGGAAATTTTTGTTTTCTGCCAAAACATAATTAAGATTTGCCGGATGCTTATCCTTTTTGGCAAGATTTTTGGGTACATTACTCATTATGTAAGCTATTCCAGGTTGCATGATAAACATATCTGGCATATTTGCGATTACTTGAATTTATTGCCTGGATTGGTTTATTCCTGCCATAATCATACCTTGATTTTATTGTTTTGCATTCAAGATCCTTTTTCATGGCAACCTGATTCCTGTAAGTTGCACATGATGAAATCAAAATGGCAAATAACAGGATAGCCGGTATTCTTCTTGCCTTTATCATAACAAATAGTTTTTAGTATTCGCCTCAGGTTCTTAATGCAAGTTACATCATAAAAGAACCAAAGGCAATTTTATTTTGACTGATAAATACAAGGAGGAAGTTTGGCAGAGTAATCCCGCAAGATCGATGATCTGCACGATATTGTCATTTAAATAGTGACGGATCTGGTGATGGATTTAGCATCATTTGCCTGAAAATATTTCAATTTCAATTATTTTTGCATTCTGACTTAATGAGGTTAAAGATGGCCACTGGTAATATATTTAAAAAGTTTCCCCGCGTATTCTGGATATCCAATATCATGGAATTATTTGAACGCTGGGCCTGGTATGGATTCTATAATGCTTTCGCGCTCTACCTTACACTTTCAAAAGATACAGGGGCTTTGGGATTTAGCCAGGTTGAAAAAGGAATGATAATCGGCACCGGCTCAATGCTCCTTTACTTTCTGCCACTCATTACCGGGGCCATTTCAGACAGGGTAGGTTTTAAGAAGGTCCTTATTCTGTCATTTGCGGCATACGTTGCCGGATACTTTATGGTGGGAACCTTTCAATCCTTCCCGATGGTCTTTGCTGCCTACATTTTCCTTGCGGTGGCAGGATCGCTTTTTAAACCTATCATATCGGGAATGATCGCGAAAACTACAAATACAGGGAACTCATCTGTGGGTTTTGGGATTTTCTATATGATGGTAAATATAGGAGGATTTATAGGTCCATTTATTGCAGGATTCCTTTATAAGGTGGAATGGAGGCTGGTTTTCCTGATGTCGATTGTCACTATTGCAATAAACTTTATTTTTGTTCTCTTTTTCTTCAGGGAACCCGACAGGGAACCAACCGACAAAACTTTTTTCGAGAATGTCAGCATAGCCTTCAGAAACATATTCGATACTCTTATTGACTGGAGGTACGATCTTTTCCTTCTTATCATGGCAGTCTTCTGGACAGCCTTTAATCAACTTTACTACTCTTTCCCGGTTTTCCTCGAACAATGGGTCCATTTGGACAGACTTTCCCTGTTCTTCGGATTTGCACCCGGTACCATCACCGCTCCGACAGTTGCAAGCATGGATGCATTTTTTATTATTGTTCTGCAGATCTATATTTCATCACAGAGCATGAAACTGAAGCCGCTTCATTCTATTTTCACCGGAATTATGATACTTGGAGCAGGCTTGATGCTGATGTTCTTTACACAAAATCCCTGGCTTGTGATACTAGGAGTGCTGGTTTTTGCAATCGGAGAGATGGCATCTTCTCCAAAATACACCGAGTATGTGGGCCGGATAGCACCATTGGATAAAAAAGCTCTGTATATGGGGACTTCATTTCTGCCATTGGCATTAGGGCATTTCGCGGCAGGCTGGATCTCGGGTAAACCATTTGAGGTGATCGCAGATAAATATTACCTCCTTACCAAAGCCCTGACTGATAAAGGCCTGGTTCTAAGTCCTGAAGGACTAAGCCAAAATGAATTCTTCACAAAGGCGCAGAGCCTGATGAATATGGATGCCAACCAGCTTGAACAATATCTATGGGATAAATATCATCCTTCACATATCTGGTTCCTCTTCACAGGGATTGCAGTTTTAGGAAGCCTGCTGCTGATACTGTATGACAGGTTCATAATTTACAGGAAAGAGACTGTAAGCAGCTCATGACGACAAGGCTATCCATGGTGACCAGAAAGCCACAAAAAGATTCTTTACGTCGCGGCGGCAATAGTGTTACTCAAATTCCTTTGGGACTCCGCAGATCATTCTGAATACCCTATCCGATGATTTATTACTGTACTGGTGTTTCTCATTTGGATATACCAGAGCAAAATCGCCCTCTTTTAATGGCTTTTCTTCGCCGGTCTCATTTTTCAATACACCCTGACCTTCTATAACAAAATTCATATGTTCGTACGGATGGCTATGGAAAGGTGTATGTCCGCCTGGCTCAACTGTGAATACCCTGAAAGAATAGACAGGAGCGCCATCGCTGCTTCCAAGGGGTAGCTGTTTCCAGGCGCCATCTGCTCCCTCCATTTTGACTTTCTTCTTTTCGACCTGATCGATAGCAATGATTTTCATAATTGTAATTTTTGAATTGTACAAAAATATAAAGATTCCCGGAGACTGCAGGGAGGTTTTTTATCTATTAAATATCAAATCTGAACTGGACACGGATTCCTATATCTGTAACATTCGGATGATTGAGAGAAGTAATACGTTTAATCAGATCAACCCTCTTCATAAAGCGATCTGATATTTATTTCAAATTTAATAAAAACGATCCTTACTAAATATTTTTATAACTTTAAACGACATAATCAAACTAAAAAAAATCCGACTCTCAGACTGATTGATGAACCCACAACATCCAAATAACAAAATAAAAATAGTACTTCATACTTTTGGGACTGAACAGATCTTTTATTTACAAAGTACCTTTCTGATCCTTAACTGGCTGCAATACAGGAATGAAATTGACTCAATCAATGTTATAACCGACCAGCCTGCCTATTACAGGAAATTTGAAAAATACATCAATATCATCCTGTTAGATAAAAACACTATTGACAAATGGAAGGGCGAATCGGGCTTTGTATTTCGCGTAAAATTAAAGGCTATTGAATTAGTTGCAGCACAGAATTCTAATATACACCCGATATTGTATCTGGATACTGATACATTTATATATCAAGGATTTAATGAATTGAGAGATTCATTGCTGGCCGGCAAGGGAATTATGCACACCAATGAAGGGAAGCTCTCTGAATGTCCAAAGAGGTCTCAGGCAAGATTGTGGAACCGGATTAAAAATCAAACGTTTGGGGGTAACACTATTACGAAAGATGACTGCATGTGGAATGCCGGTGTTATAGGCATTCCGGCAGACAAGTGCAACGAAACGATCAATACTGCAATTAATATGGTCGATGATATGTGCAGAAGGATCCCTGTTAATTTCTTAGTTGAGCAATTTTGCGTATCCGTTACACTTCAAAGAATAGTCGAAATGCAGGCAGCAAGCGGATGGATAGGCCATTATTGGGGGAATCGTGACAGCTGGAATAATCTTATATCGGCTTTTTTTGCAGAATCGTATATGAAAAATTGTTCGGTTGAAGAGGATATGGAAAGAATGACCAATTTCAATTTCAAACAAATTCCTATAGCAGTAATACCAGGGAATACAGAAGTAAAACTGCACAGACTTGTTAAGAAATATTTCAAGCCACAGGTATACAAAAATCTTAAATAAAAAGGCCAGCCAAAAGGGCCATTAGTAACCAGGCACGCTTGCAGATCATGCCACTATTAAGCTGAAGTGATTTTTTTTGTTGTATCGTCAGATCAGATATCGAACCTGAAAAGAAAGCGGACTCCGATATCTGAAACATGAGGATTATTGAGATATGAAAAACGTTTGACCAGATCGACTCTGAGGATTTTAAAAATATTTGATAGTCCGACACCGGCTTCGATATAGGGCCGTTTATCCAGAGTGTATGTAAGAGGCACACCATTCTGATCAACCGGAAATTGAAAGAGAGAATTATTATAGTCAGGATTATTTGATCTGCTGAGTCCGCCATACAGAACCTTGAGTGTGATTAATTCCCTGAACTTTAGTTTTTTTAACAGAGGGATCTTATTGAATAAAAATCCGTTAAAACTGTAATCGAGATTTACTGAGGCATACTGGTCGCTTACAAATTCGAGGAAATTCATGAGGTTATAATCATTCTTTTGATATGAATATGTCTGATTGGCCCGATGAATAAAAAGCAAAGGATAAGGCACGGTTCCGAATAATTTGCCTGCCTCAAATGTAATATCACCGTAGCCCAGAACTGAAAGGAAAAATCTTTTGCTTATATCGAGCTGGAGCCGCAAATAGTTGTAATCGTTATTTATCAGCTTTGAACCGGCGTCACACTCAAGCTCAATTACAGGGTACTTATTCCTGTATGGATATCTGTACAGTTTTCCCTGATAGAACGATTCATTCGGAGCATAGCGGAGCTTAACATATAACTCTGAAACATTAATATTCCTGATATTATTATTCACATTAAGAGTGTCGTTGGAAATGAAGTGCAGATTGCCTTCGGTGGTTTGGCGTGTATATTTAAACCCCAGCAGGTAAGAAAAATGGTTTTCATATTCATTCAGGAACTCGGCTCTGAAAGTATTGTTTAACAAGAATTTATCGTTTATCCCTCTTTTAAAGGAAAATAATATGTTGTCTTCCTCTGATAACTGAAATTCCTGCCCCGGAATTCTTACTTCTTTCTGATAGCTTAATCTGAGCAGACTTAACGGGAAATTGATAAATGTTCCTTGGCGTCAGTGAATATGTAATACCTGCATTATATTTTAATATATTGTCACCAAGACCGTATGCCAGATAACCATCAAAATTGATTTTTTTACTGAAACCCGGTGTGGTCCTGCCGCCGAATCTGAATCTTGATCCTTCAATGGGATTATGACTGTAAAAACTATCGAATGGACCAAATTCAAATTTATCATAAGTAAGAAAATCAGACGCAATCAATGTTATAAGCCTCATCCGTTTCTTGAATTGCGGGACCTTTTTAATGCTGTCAATTGTGGTATATGTCCCTCTTTCCGACCTGGTAAGGGGAGTATATCTGATTGTATCCCAGTAACCTGACCTGTCCTGGGAAGGTTCAAGTTTCTCGGATTTCTCAGGACCCCTGAATATTTTATCGGCTATAGGTTCATCGACTTTATAATCTTTATATGATATGGTACGCTGACCAAACAAACCCATTGAGTTCTTCACTATTCCGAAATCAATGGAGATCTCGTCCTTTGCAAGAAACCAGGTTTTCTGTCCAAACCGGTCAAAATCCTGGGTGATAGCAATATCCTGTACCCAGTCGATATTTATATGTTTATTTATCCCCATATCTATCTTTCTGACGGCAAAATTTCCGTCAAGGGTAATGTAGAGATACCCGTGGAAAAGAAAATCTGCAGGGTTTCGCGGTTCGAAAAACAGTTTTATGCATCTTATATCATTTACTGTCAGGGTATCTTCGATAAAATATCTGTAAAAATCAGGTGCCAGATTTGCGATCGGACTCACAAACTTGTTTGTCAGGAACATTATTACATTATCGTAAATATTTATATTCTGGTATAAATAGTCAATACTGTTTGAAACTCCTTTATTATCAAGATACTCATCAAGATTGTTTGTCTTCTCAGCCCGGATTATTTCTTTTGTTGCTTCCGGATTTTTTCTGTAATAATGATCGGAGACAGATTCTTTTATATAGAGAGGAAGAACATTATTCCCTATCCGTTTTGTGGTATCAATGTTTTCAAAGAGAAACCTGAATTTCCCCGCCAGATTCTTCTGTTTGAATTTTTCGGTCAGATTGCTCATTGCAAACTGGATCTTTTCATATTGCTTATATTGCAGATAATCAAATTTTTCTTTCCTGTTGGAATCTTTATTTGCAATAACTTTTTGAATGAGCTCAACTGCGGGATTATTTTTGTTCTTATACGTTCTTTTTTCCGATTTTACTCTTACTATATTAAGAGAAATGGAAGATTGTTTTAGATTTATATTAATAGTCTGAACAATACCTTTTGTTACACTCCGGGTTTCTGTTTCATAACCCAGGAAGGAGAATTCTACCTTTTCAGCTGGATTTGATGTTTCAATTCTGTATTTTCCTTCATTGTCAGTAATTGCCCCGATTGTTGTATTCTCAAAGAAAACATTTGTACCAGTCAGAGGTTCGCCTGTTTTGGCATCGACAACTCTGCCCTGGATAACTGTTTTCCCGGAATTCTGTGAATAAGAATCAGCAAAAAAAGTCAGAAATACAAAAATGAATAAGCAATAACAATATGTCTCTCTTGATATATTCATTTAATAATGATTAAACACTTAATCATCTGTTTATTCAATGTTAAACCACCCAGTTGACTATGAGATTTTATGAATTCAAGAATGTCTGCCGGTTAAATACGAAATACTAACAATGCTCAGGTCTAAAAGTTAATTAAGAATACTTTTAAATAGTGAACAGCCAGGTTTAAGACGTACTCACTCCCTGAGTCAATATACTCACCCCCATCCCCTTTTACTTCGTAAAGAGGGGAGATCTTCCAAGGCAAATTAGTGGAGAATGAGAAGGGGAATTGTGTATTTTTACTAAAACCTTACTAATACGCAGATCTGAACGTCTTGATTTCGAGATTGAAGAAGCCCGGGAGCTTAGAAGTATGGCAACAGTATCTCGTGTCCCAGGACGGAAAAGTTCTTGAATAAATGAGAATCCAGATCATGGGCACTCCCCTCTATACGAAGTAGAGAGGGGATGGGGGTGAGTTGATCATGAGCAGTATGTAAGGTTCAATAAGATTAATTTGTTTTGCTTTTGTTTTCAGATTTTAACTGCTTATTGAAAAAATCATTCTTCATTTCATCCATGCCTCTGAAAAGGCTATCCATTTGTTCCATATTGTTCCTGAAACGATTATAAAAAAGTCTTTTTTGTAGAAATCATATTTCAGCAGGGTGTCTTCGAAGAAGAAATTTTTGAAAAAAGGCTGATTTGAGAAAAATACTCTGATTAAACCTGTTCTTGAAATTTTGAAAATACTATCCTTCAAACTGGTGTCGCCCTTAATATTCGAATAATATGATGAATAAGTGGAATCATACCTGATTATGTTTCCATTTTTATCATATTGCTTGTTCACTTTAATATTTGTCTGAGGTGAAATATCTTTGTTTTGTTTGTTTGCCTCCTTTGTCTGGCCATTACAGCTCATCAGAGTCATTGATACAGCCAGAGCAATTATCATAATCCGTTTCATAGCTTTTTAGTATTACTAATTGGATAATCTCAAATAAAATATAAAGCCGGCTTGTTTTAAGCCGGCGATTTTAATAAGTCTATGCAATATCAATCTGTTTGACTGGTTTTGGTTTTGCTTCCTCCTTTTTAGGGATAGAAACTCTCAGTATACCATTATCGTATTTAGCTTTTATTTTATCATTGTCAACCGTGTTAGGAAGTGTAAATGAACGGCTGAATGACTGGTAGCTAAACTCTCTGCGTGCAAATTGTTGTCCATCTTTGGTTTCCTTCTCAATCTTCCTTTCCGAAGAGATTGTTAAAATGTCGTTGTTGAGCTCAATATTAAAATCTTTTTTTTCAAAGCCCGGCGCTGCCAGCTCAACTTCAAACTCATCGGAACTTTCTTTTATGTTCACAGATGGTAGCGTGGTATCTGTTGTGGAATAATGTCTGTTCGACCAATCATATAAATCATTTTCGAAAAAATGGTCGAACAATGCCGGAAACTGATTCGAAAATCTACTTAATAATGCCATAGTTCGTTCCTCCATTCTTTAAGTTAGACATAATTTATTTGACTTAAACGTTCATCTCAAAAATACGTTCAAAAAAAATACCATTTCACTGTTAATTTTGTGTTAAAATTTTGCAAGTAGCAGATATATAGAAAGATGCAATCTACTATAAGTTCATGTAATCTG
>CAWFKI010000006.1:0-689842 GCA_963816345.1 uncultured Bacteroidales bacterium | reverse complement strand
TGAGAATGCAACTGCATTATCAAAAGTCCTGAGATCTTATCGGTTTTTGCCGGGATTGCCCAAAAAAAGAGCTGATTTATAATGGCATATTTCTCTTCATCTGTTATACCATAATTCAGTGCGACACCGTTAAAGTAATATGCAACAAAATTATTGCGTCCCTGGTTGGCAATCATTATTACACTTTCAGGTTCAGTAACTTTAATGAAATGCCATGCATTAAGATCTTCGCCACTGATCCTTAGCTCGCTATTGTGTTCTAAAACCTTTAGCATCATTGACTGGTATTTCTTAATGGATAATCCCCTGGTTTTATGTAAAAATCTGAAAAGGTTGTTATTTTCTATTATGGCACGTCCTTTATAAGAGGGAGATTCTATATTAAGAGCAATAAAGTAACTGGTTGAGTCAAAATCATTTAAAACTTTAGCGTAAAAGGGAGCATTTGGATGTGTACAGGAGGTAAAAGAATTTAACACAACAAAAATTATCCCTGTTACCAACCCTGCATTTTTAAAAATTTTGAACATTCTCATTTTTATCACGGGGGTGGTCCGATCTTTTTTATAATTTCCATCCATATGAATAAATTGTTAAAAATGATTACTTTATACTCCGGGTGGTACAGATATTACTCTTTATCCAATTACATAAACAATTTAAATTTCGTTTTTCCTAGTCCTGTTTAAGAAAATTTATTCCTTAATTTTGAGGCGCCAGAATATTGTATATGAAGTTAAAGCAGGAAGAGCTGAAGGAGTTTTTGGATGAAATGGTGGAAAAATATAACCGTTCAGAGTTCATTGAACATGATCCTGTAAGCATCCCGCATCGTTTTACCGGCAAAGAAGATATTGAGATTTCCGGTTTTCTGGCAGCCACAATTGCCTGGGGTAACCGAACCATGATCCTTAGAAATGCGGGTCGTATGATGGATTATCTGGATAATTCGCCATATATTTTATATTAAACCACACCGCAAATGACCTGGAGAGAATTTCAGCCGTGATTCACAGGACATTTAATGCCGGAGATTTTATATATTTCATTAAAGCCCTTAAACACATCTATAAAAACCATAATGGACTGGAAGAGATTTTTAACCTCCACAGAACAAAAGATTCGTTACAGCCGGCCATCCATCAGTTCAGGAGCATCTTTTTTGAATTACCGCATGACAACCGGGCAATGAAACATATTTCAGACCCTTTAAAAGGATCTGCGGCAAAGAAAATAAATATGTATTTAAGGTGGATGATAAGGAGAGATGACAGTGGGGTTGATTTCGGTCTCTGGAAATCAATATCCCTGTCAATTCTTTCCTGTCCGCTTGATGTTCATTCAGGAAATGTGGCCAGAAAACTTGGCTTGCTGACACGAAAGCTGAATGATGCAAAAGCAGTGTCAGAACTGGATAAAGTTTTGCGAAACTGGATAAGGATGACCCTGTGAAGTATGATTTTGCTTTGTTTGGTTTAGGAATATCGGAAAGATTTTGAATCTTTAAATTTATGCTCCAGTTTTAATCCTTTTTCTCTATATTATGATGAGTACGAGGCTGTGAGGGAGAATAATTGTCTTTTCATGTTTCAGGTGTTACGAAAAGTACAAAATGTGTTACTATTAGGTAAAAGTAATAATATTCACATAATAATTTTCAAAACGCTAATAATTTTTCAGGATCTGACTTCTGTTTTTGAGATTATCAGTTCAGCAATATTTTCAAATGAGTCCATCACGTGTTTGTTTGTTTGATTGAAGACACTTAATCCTTTTTCAGCAGCTTCTCCTACCTCTGAAACCAGAGGTATCTGGCCTAGTAACATTGTATCGAACTCTATCGCCATTTTATGTCCCCCTCCTTTTCCGAAAATATAATATTTTTCATCAGGATGCTGTTCAGGGGTAAACCACGACATGTTTTCAATGATTCCAAGGACTGGAACTTTCAGATCGGGATTTGTAAACATTGAAGTAGCTTTTCGTGCATCATTCAGAGCTATCTCCTGCGGTGTAGTCACAATAATGGCTCCTGTCAGATTCAGTTTCTGAATAGTTGTCAATTGGATATCACCTGTTCCGGGAGGGAAGTCAACGAACATATAATCAATATCACCCCACTCAGTGTTTTCGAAAAGTTGTGTGATAGCGTTAGCCGCCATCGGGCCTCTCCATACCAATGATTGATTACGCTCAATAAAAAAGCCGATTGACATGATCTTTACTCCAAACTTCTCAATAGGAAACATCATCTGCTTATCGCCAAATGCTGTTACGTCAGGTCTGGCATCTTCAATACCAAACATTCTGGGGATTGACGGGCCATAAATATCTGCATCAACCAGTGCTGTTTTATATCCGCTACGTGACATTGAAACAGCCAGGTTAGCTGCAATTGTTGATTTGCCAACACCACCTTTGCCTGATGCAACTACGATAATGTTCTTAACCCCTTCCATTGGTATTTTTTCAAATAAAGTACTCATTTCTTTTAATTTATGATTTTGTTCCATATTATTTTCATTTCTTGCTTATGATAATATTTGGATTAGATTCTATTATGCTTTTCCCCTGAACCATAGCCTCTACCATATTTTTATCAAATGGCAACTCTCCTGCAATTGTGATATTACTTTCTTTGCACCACGCTTTTATTTGAGTACTCATGGAAGTGTTAAGGTCATATTTATTGATGATGACGTATGCTTTTAAATTAAAAAAATTTTAATTGTTCAGCATATCGATAATTTCTCTTATGCTTTTTT
Organism: uncultured Bacteroidales bacterium; assembly: GCA_963816345.1. Lineage (GTDB taxonomy): Bacteria > Bacteroidota > Bacteroidia > Bacteroidales > VadinHA17 > LD21. Next base: position 687,077 of record CAWFKI010000006.1, on the reverse strand, counting down.
CAGGTTGTTTCAGAACAATCATCTGGATTTTCAGACTGTCTAGCAACGACTTGATCTTTATTCCGAATTCTCCTGAAATAATCCTCTGGACATTGCGTGATGCAACAAATTGAACGGATGCAGGTCCTGCACCTTCCTGTGCATCTTTATTGGGATTTGGCAGGAATTCTATCCCCTTAGTTTCAGTATCAAAAATAGTATAGTATCCACAACGGCCAAAACGCTGATCCAATTTACTTTCAAGGCTGTCTCCGTTACTTGTAATAGCTACTTTCATATCATTTGTTTATAAAAAATTCCTTATATCCGATGCCCTTTTCTGACCATATTGGTACCACATTCAGAATTACAGTAAGCCTTAAACCCCGAAATCACCGGAGGATTGCTTGTTTTCCGTAATCTGATTGGTCTGGGCGACATTAATTATGAGCAATAGTTCACTACAAATGTAATGAACATAAGTTCATAATACAAATATTTTACTGCTATATTTTTAAATAAAGGTCAGAAGCGCTACCCCATTTTGTGCATCAGATTATCCAAAGGTATCAATAAAAATATATATCCCTGACTAATAAACCATTGCCTGCTTTTTTTTAGAAAATTGCCTGTTCCTTAAATGCAAGGCTACATTTACAAGTCCTATCATCACAGGCACCTCCACAAGTGGTCCTATTACAGCGGTAAATGCCTCTCCCGAATTGATGCCGAAAACTGCAATTGCCACTGCTATAGCAAGTTCAAAATTGTTACTTGCAGCTGTAAATGAAAGAGTGACTGTTTGTTCATATGTTGCACCGGCTCTCCTGCTCATGAAAAAGGAGAACATAAACATAATTATAAAATATATTACAAGCGGAATGGCGATGGATATAACATCCAATGGCAGTTTTACGATATATTCACCTTTAAGGGAGAACATTACTATTATTGTGAATAATAATGCAATAAGAGTAATGGGGCTGATCTTGGGAATAAACCTGGTTTGATACCACTCCTTATTTTTCACCCTGATTAAAATGAACCTGGTAAGAAAGCCGGCAATAAAAGGTATTCCAAGATAAATAAAGACACTTTTTGCAATCTGCCCGATAGTTATATTCTCAACCACTGAATTGGTTGGTACTCCAAACCATCCCGGCAGAATAGCTATAAAAACCCATGCATATACTGAAAAAAGTAATACCTGAAAAATTGAATTGAAAGCCACCAATCCGGCACAATATTCTGAATCCCCTCTGGCAAGATCATTCCAGACAATTACCATGGCTATGCAACGGGCCAGTCCGATCATGATAATTCCATACATATATGGAAGGTTTGAATTGTCTTTCCCCGGAAAGAGCTTAAAAAATACTATTGCCAGTGTGAACATAAGCAACTGGACCGATTATCCAGTTCTGCACGAGAGAGAGACCCAGAATTCTAAGGTTTCTGAATACTCCTCCCAATTCGTCGTATTTGACTTTTGCAAGAGGTGGATACATCATAAGAATAAGACCAATCGCAATAGGAATATTAGTTGTGCTTTCAGGAGAGGATTTTAACGAATCCCAGAATGTAGCAATAGCCGGGAAAAAATATCCGGATCCTACACCTATGAGCATTGCAAGAAAGATCCAAAGAGTCAGATACCTGTCGAGAAATTTTAATTTTGGTTTCATGTCTGGATAATTTGAAAATGTGGCAATTTGAAAATTTGAAAATGCGAAGACAATTTGAAAATGTAAAAACAATTTGAAAATCAGGGAATTTGAAAATTTGAAAATGCGAAGACAATTTGAAAATGTGGCAATTTGAAAATTTGAAAATGTAAAAACAATTTGAAAATTTGAAAATTTGAAAATTTGAAAATTAAGCTAGCTTCCTTTTGAGGAGCTTATGATTTTAGAAAGTATTTTCATCAGTTCATGAACATGAGCTAATAATTTTTCATCAAACGGGTAAGTCGGTGTGTGTTTACAAATCAACAGCCAGTATTCAGATTCGTCAGCTTCTTTGGCTGCTAACTTAATTTTATGAATAAAATCAACTTTGCTTTCTGCGTTTTGTGCTTCACGGACATTAGCCCCAATCGAAGTACCTGATCTTAAAAGTTGTCTTGATAGTACATATTTTTTCTTTTCTTCTAACAATTCGCAGTATAAAACGATCTCAAGTGCGAACTGAAATGATTTCTCAACAATAATATTCTCTTTATCATTTCTCATAGTAAATTGTAATTTATTAATAAACAATTTAAACAATTTGAAAATTAAGAAATTTGAAAAGGCAAAGACAATTTGAAAATTAATCAATTTGAAAATTTGAAAATTAGTCTCCAGTTATAATAATCTCTTTATTAAACTTTCATTTTCAAATTAGCTAACTTTCAAATTTTCAAATTAACCTCAAATTATTCCGGTTTTTCTGCATAAACTGTTATACTAAAAATTCCCGAGCCCGATTCTTTAAAAGTTTTCAACTCTGCATGATCAAGATAATTCAATAATGTTTCATCAGGTATTGTGATCATTTTATCCTTTTGAACTTTGATGCTGACCAGGCCAGCGTCTTTCATTATCGCCAGATATAAGTTTATATCAATCGCCCCTGACACGCATCCCGCGTACATTTCAGCTGCCTGTTGAATTTTTTCATGCAATGCTCCACGTAATACCACATCTGAGACAGAAAGATGACCCCCTGGTTTTAAAATCCTGAAAATCTCATTGAACGCTTTTTCTTTATCCGGCACAAGATTCAGCACACAATTGCTGATGACAACATCAGCTAAATTTTCTGATACTGGCATATTTTCAATATCTCCCAGCCGGAATTCAACGTTATTGAATTTAAGTTTCCCGGCATTTTTTCTGGCTTTATCTATCATTGCTTCTGTCATATCAATACCTATTACCTTTCCGGAGTCACCTGTAAGTGCACGGGCAACAAAGCAATCATTCCCGGCTCCTGAACCAAGGTCAACTACCGTGTCGCCTCTCTTTATATGAGCATATTCGGTTGGTATTCCGCAACCGAGATTCAGATCAGCATCGGGATTATACCCTTTCAGCATTTCATAACTTTCGCTGAATGAGGTGTAATCGACACCGGAACAACACGATGAAGTCCCGCAACAGGATGAAGATTGCTCATTGCCCTGTTTTGCAATTTCTCCATATTTTTCTTTTACGATAAGTTTTAAATCTTCTGCTTTCATACTTATTAATTTGAAAATGTGACAATTTGAAAATTTGAAAATGTAAAAACAATTTGAAAATGTAAAAACAATTTGAAAATTTGAAAATTTGAAAATTTGAAAATTAAGCTAGCTTCCTTTTGAGGAGCTTATGATTTTAGAAAGTATTTTCATCAGTTCATGAACATGAGCTAATAATTTTTCATCAAACGGGTAAGTGGTATATGTTTACAAATCAACAGCCAGTATTCAGATTCGTCAGCTTCTTTTCTCTAACTTAATTTTATGAATAAAATCAACTTTGCTTTCTTCGTTTTGTGCTTCACGGACATTAGCCCAATCGAAGTACCTGATCTTAAAAGTTGTCTTGATAGTACATATTTTTTCTTTTCTTCTAACAATTCGCAGTATAAAACGATCTCAAGTGCGAACTGAAATGATTTCTCAACAATAATATTCTCTTTATCATTTCTCATATAAATTTAATTTATTAATAAACAATTTAAATAATTTGAAAATTAATCAATTTGAAAATTTGAAAATTTAAAGACAATTTGATAATGTGGCAATTTGAAAATTTGAAAATTAGTCTAATTATAATATATCTCTTTTATTTTCCTGTCATTTTCAAATTAGCTAACTTTCAAATTTTCAAATTAACCTCAAATTATTCCAGTTTTTCTTCATAAACTGTTATACTAAAAATTCCCAAGCCCAATTCTTTAAAAGTATTCAAAACTCTGCATGATCAAGGATAATTCGATAATGTTTCATCAGGTATTGTGATCATTTTTATCCTTTTGAACTTTGATGTTGACCTAGGCCAGCATCTTTCATTATCGCCAGATATAAGTTTATATCAATCGCCCCTGACACACATGCCGCATACATTTCAGCTGCCTGTTGAATTTTTTCATGCAATGCTCCACGTAATACCACATCTGAGACAGAAAGATGACCCCCTGGTTTTAAAATCCTGAAAATCTCATTGAACACTTTTTCTTTATCCGGCACAAGATTCAGCACACAATTGCTGATGACAACATCAGCTAAATTTTCTGATACTGGCATATTTTCAATATCTCCCAGCCGGAATTCAACGTTATTGAATTTAAGTTTCCCGGCATTTTTTCTTGCTTTATCTATCATTGCTTCTGTCATATCAATACCTATTACCTTTCCGGAGTCACCTGTAAGTGCACGGGCAACAAAGCAATCATTCCCGGCTCCTGAACCAAGGTCAACTACCGTGTCGCCTCTCTTTTATATGAGCATATTCGGTTGGTATTCCGCAACCGAGATTCAGATCAGCATCGGGATTATACCCTTTCAGCATTTCATAACTTTCGCTGAATGAGGTGTAATCGACACCGGAACAACACGATGAAGTCCCGCAACAGGATGAAGATTGCTCATTGCCCTGTTTTGCAATTTCTCCATATTTTTCTTTTACGATAAGTTTTAAATCTTCTGCTTTCATACTTATTAATTTGAAAATTTGACAATTTGAAAATTTGAAAATGTAAAAACAATTTGAAAATGTAAAAACAATTTGAAAATTTGAAAATTTGAAAATTAAGCTAGCTTCCTTTTGAGGAGCTTATGATTTTAGAAAGTACTTTCATCAGTTCATGAACATGAGCTAATAATTTTTCATCAAACGGGTAAGTCGGTGTGTGTTTACAAATCAACAGCCAGTATTCAGATTCGTCAGCTTCTTTGGCTGCTAACTTAATTTTATGAATAAAATCAACTTTGCTTTCTGCGTTTTGTGCTTCACGGACATTAGCCCCAATCGAAGTACCTGATCTTAAAAGTTGTCTTGATAGTACATATTTTTTCTTTTCTTCTAACAATTCGCAGTATAAAACGATCTCAAGTGCGAACTGAAATGATTTCTCAACAATAATATTCTCTTTATCATTTCTCATAGTAAATTGTAATTTATTAATAAACAATTTAAACAATTTGAAAATTAATCAATTTGAAAATTTGAAAATGTAAAGACAATTTGATAATGTGGCAATTTGAAAATTTGAAAATTAGTCTCAGTTATAATATTCTCTTTATTAACCTGTCATTTTCAAATTAGCTAATTTTCAAATTTTCAAATTATTCCGATTACCATATTTTCAAATTTTCAAATTAACCTGTCATTTTCAAATTAGCATATTTTCAAATTTTCAAATTATTCATATAGAATTTCCGGAACTCATCTCTTATCAGATCCCTAACTCTTCTAAACTCGCTCAAAATGTATTCATTAGTACCTGTTGCAAGAGAAGGATCTTCAAAGCCCATATGCAATCTGTTCTTTACTTTTCCTGAAAAGACAGGACACGTTTCTTTTGCATCGTCGCATACTGTAATAACATAATCCCATTCTTCATTCAGGTATATGTCGACTGATTTGGGAATCTGCCGGCTGATATCCACACCAACTTCGAGCATAACTTTTATTGCAGTCGGATTTACTTGTTTTGCGGGTTCAGTTCCGGCAGAATAAACCTCAGTGTTCTTATCGAATGATCGCAAGAAACCCTGTGCCATCTGGCTGCGGCAGCTGTTTCCGGTGCAAAGTATCAGTATTTTCATCATAATATAATTTTGTTTTTAAAGGTATGATACCTGACTGTCGCCTACCTGCCGCCTGCCTGCCGGCAGGCAGGGCAGGCAGGGCAGACAGGGAACCACCGGGGTTCATATCTAATTAAAATTTAGCAAATTACTTCCGCATTTAAAACAGGTCTAATGAATTGCCCGAACATTTCATTAAATTTATCGATTGTTGAAAGATTCAGGCAGTAGTTTATTCTCAGGCCATCTATTTCACCCTTTATAAATCCCGCATTTCTTAATTCCTTCAGATGTTGCGACACTGTTGTCCGGCTCAGAGGTATATAACCGGAGATGTCGCCTGAGATGCATGTTTTTGTTTCGGCGAGATATTTAAGGATTGCCAGTCTTGCCGGATGAGAAATTACTTTTGCCAGGAGGGCCAGTTCCTGTAATGATTCGTCAAATTTTTCTGCTTTATTCATAACCTTATATCTAATGACGCAAACATACGACATTATTTATAAATATCAAACAGGATACTTAAGATTTTATTCAGTAATTTCAGCAACGGAACTGCTGGGGTTCAAGGCTTACCCTAAAGGGAGTAAGCAGAAAAATCAGTCAGTACCCCTTAGAGCCTGCCCTGAACGAAGTGGAATCATCTTTTAACTTTAGACACTCCAGACTTTGGTGTTTTTAGTTTTACCGATTACCGATTACTGATTACCTGTCCTTTAATAGAAAGGTCTTCTGGCTCCGACCTTCAGGCTTCAGTCTTCTGGCTTCGGCCTTCTGTCTTCTGCCTTCAGATACAGTTTATTATTTAGCAGCACAATCTATGCAAACCTTTTTGTCACCTTTTATCCTGCCATATTCAGTTACAGTCATCTCACCGCACTCCTCACACACGAAACTATTAAAACTATCTTTTTGGGGTTCAGGTATGTATTCAAATACAGGGGAAATATTCAGGAGTTTTTCATCCGGTGCATTCATAACCCCGTTCACAAGCGGGTCGACTATTTCCGCAGGAACTGTACTTGCAGGTTTGCCAAGCATACGATAGTCAGTAAAGAATGCTGTTTTTTTGTTATTAAGCATTGCTTCCGCCTTAGGGGTTACTCTTACTGCCCGGTTGGTAGCTTTATCAACTACGGTCACCGCCCACTTTCCTTTAAATGTTTTCCTGAGGTTCCCTTTACCAAAGGTGGTCCCCATGATTACCTGCAAACCATCTCCATAGCAGGTTGCACAATGGTCATCGCCCAGGTCGACAAATGCAAGAATCTGTCCATCTTTTGCACGTTCTATTCCGAGTTTATTCATTGCAGCAGCACCAACACGCAAGCCCATTGGCATGGCAGGACATTTATGTCCGTGAAACTTTTGCCCGAACTCGAGCCAATCTTTTGGATCAATCATTTTTTATTTTTTATAGTGAATATTAAAAGAATTTATTTTACCAGAACATCAACAATCAATTTAGCCGCTATAAGTAGCAGCACAACAGCATATATAATCTTAACCTGCCGTGATTTGGCTTTTGAAGAGAGATATCTTGCACCGAACTGGGAACCTATGATAACTGACACAATTAAAATAACAGTAAGAGTCCAGTTCATATGTCCTTGCGCCATGTGTCCAAAATAACCTGAGAAAGATGAGAATGTGACCACAAAAGCTGTTGTCGCCGCAGCTTCTTTAGTTTTATATCCCATCCACATCAGGATCGGAGCGATGATAAAACCGCCTCCAATACCTAACATACCTCCCGCAAAACCAGCGAAAATCCCGACAAAAAGGCCAATGATTGCCCGTCTTTTAAAGGACATCATTGATTCCGGTTCTGCATTCCCGGATACCATTAAGGTGCGGACTGCAGCAACTGCAACCATAGCGGCAAAACATATTTTCAAAGTACCTACCGGAACATATTGAGCAAACCATGAGCCTGCAGGTGAGGCAATTACCGCAGCAACCGCCATGACTGCCCCCCCCTTCCAGTCAATAAGCCTCTTTCGGGCAAACGGGATCATGGCAAAAAGGGTATTTAATCCGTTAAGAAGAAGTCCAAGCGGAATTGCCACCTCCTTCATATCGAAGCCAAACCAGTTAATCACCGGAACATAAACCATTCCTCCGCCAAGACCAAGCATGGCAAAGATGAAGGAAGCAATTGTTATTATGAAAAATACAAGTAAGTATGTCATCTGATTAATCTTATAGTATAAAGAGCACCTGTAAAGCAACCCAATTTGCATCCCTGGCCGGTTTATTGTTTATTGGAGTTAATTCCCCGGGTTTAAAATGTCCGAATCCACCTGTCAGTTGCCAGTGTTTCAGAACCTGGTACCTGATAAGTATATCGAATTCGTCGCCTAAATGATGATTCCCTGGTTCCAATTTCATAGTACTCAAAAGAGTTACATCATCGGGAACAGGAATATAAAACCGGTTGTATTTTATTTCTACCCACATATTTTTTACAGGAAACAGTTCCAGTACGATTTCCCTGTCATCGAGGTCTGACCAGGTTGTAATATTCATCCACCCGTAGTACTTATCCTGGGCTCCGTAGGCTGGTTCGAAGGTGTGAATTTCAGGATCGCTTTTCCCCCCTCCTGAAGCAAAGGTTTCCCTGATACTGATGATGGGTTTAGCCGGGATATTATGGAATTGATATCCGGCTTTGGCAACCCAGCCGTAAGCATCAATCTTTTTCCCGTTATCGTTGCCAAATTCCTTAACTGCAGTCAGATCTAAAACAAAATGATGAAAATCGTCATTATAAATTCTTATCCCGGTCCAATTCCTGTCAAATTCAAGGGTGTTGATATAATCTGCAGAACCTTCAGTTTTTAAAGCATAAAAGGGTTCTATGTTCATTACCCCGGGAATACCAAGGTGTGCATACATTCCTCCACCCCAAAACTCGGTCCGCGTAAATGGAATGGAAATTCTTTCAGGATCATGTATTTTGGTCCCTCCCGCAAACAGGTCAATGAAATTCTCTCCCTTTTTATAAGAAACTTTCAATGCGTCCCAGGTCCAGCGCCCTGTATTTCCCCATTCGCCCGGACCGAAAATCCTTGAATCGCCATAAAATATTTTTTGTCTGCCAAGCTTAAGTGATAAATCTTTTAATAGCTGGTCATATTCAACATAGGCATCATAAATTTCAAAAAACTCCTCATTGGGATTCATTGTATAATAAGGTGCCTGAGTACCTGCCTTGCGAATTTTAAAAAGGTCGGGGTATATACTGTTACGCAACGACCATCCGAAAGCACGTGAATCCTGCATATGAAATGCAAATGTTAATTTCCTGGAAGTATTTAAAGTCAGACCGGTAATAACCCTTTGATAAAGAATTTTATCATTGAGTTTTCCAATAGCTGAGGGACTGTCATCACCATAGTTTTTTGCATTCATGCCATTCCATAACTCGAAGCGGTAACGCACTGACAAATCAAATTTAATTTTGATATTGCCGGATTGGGCATTGACTTTTACCAGGCTAATGAGTAGAATTATTATGAAAACAGCTTTATTCATATTATATACAAGTAAGTACTTACATTGATAAAAATCAAAGAAAAATTACTTTTTCAGAATTTTAAGCATTAACTGCATCATTCTGGTGCAATAATTATCGATATTAAACTCGCCTCCGCTAAGAATCATTTCTATGTTAAGTGAAACCGGAATACCCATGTAGAGCATTGCAAGGTTCTCGACGGGAATACTCTCATCCCATGTCCCTGCAGAAATACCGTCAAGAATTATTTTGCTCACGAGCTGCTTCTGACTATTGAAGATCTTCTGAAGCTGGATTTTCAGCGCAGCATCGTTATTGTGGGAAGCTTCAGAAAAAAGCAACATGGTGATGCCTTTATTATCAACAAGGTATTCAATAGTTGCACAAATGAATTTTCTCAGACGGATTTCAGGCTCTTCGTTAGCTGTGGAAACCTTGCGCAGGTTCCCGATAAAGCCATTTTGAACATCATCAATAATTGAAAGTATGATAGCCTGTTTTGTAGGGAAATGGCGAAAGATGGAACCCTCACTCATACCTATCCGTTTTGCCAGGTTATGCGTGGAAAGGTTTTTTAAACCATCGGAATAAATAATATCAAGGACCGCCTGTTTTATCTCTTCCTGTCTGATGTCAGTGGGTTTTCGTGTCATGTATTAATTGTAAGCAATTACTTACAAAAGTACTCAATTCTTTGAAAACAACAAATCTTTCTGATATTTTTATAAAAGAAGAAAAACCGGGTCTAATCTAAAAATCTGATTGATTACAAGCATTTCCAATGGACGGATCAGTAGTAATTCAGCTCAATTGACTCTTAAAATAAATAAAGGAATCAGTGGAATAAGCTTTAATTTAAGGTCTTATTGCAGCAGATCTGTCAGCCTGCGGATCTCGTTTTCATTTGAATCAGAATGTATTGATTTCAGAATTATTTGTTGTTCGCGTTTTGTCAGGTGCCAGCTAAGTGAGATTTTTTTACTGTGAGAGCCGAAATTTAATTTTATGAAGTAAAATTTCCCGGGAAGGATCTTGTTCAATGAGTATAAAAGCTGAAGATAATTAGATTTTTGAATTGCCGACAAATTAGAAACCAGAGACCTGGCAGGCTTCAGGATGTCCGAAACTACAGATGGGTTATTATAGTAATATTCATGATATTCACTATTCTCATCCAGGCTCAGAACAATTACTCCATCGGTGTTTTCCCTGATCCATTCCAGAAAATAAACTATAAAATTATAGGTTGTCAGATAACCATAATCGTCATTGATTCCTGCATCAAAAACGGTCAGAGTCGGAGAACCCGGCAATACGACCTCCGGACTGATATAAGGAAAACTTGCAGACATTCTTATTGCAGTAAGGAATCTGAGATTATCAGCGCCAAAATCCCTGTAATTGTAACAAAACTCTATGTTCCTCAAACTGTCTGAAAAACCTGACCTGACCAGGTATGAGACATTTAAAGGTGAAATGATAAGTCTTGAGCCGGTGTTCATAATAGTGGGATTAAATATCAGCATGGGCACTAAAGCCATCTTTTCAGGTTCATTATAAAAAGATATAGGTTTGTCCAGTAGTGGCCCCAGGTGCTTATTTATATGCTTCTCAAACATATAAGCCCTATCCTTATAATAACTGTATCCATTATAGGAAAATCTTTCCAGTCTGAAAAACCAATCGCTCATTGAAAAACTATAAAGTATGGGATTTAAAAGATCTCTTGACAATCTGTCAATATAAGTAACTGAATAATAGCTTTTATTAACTTCTTTCAGGTGTTCAAGGTATAGCTCCCTCAGGTAGGCGGCGCCTAACATTCCACCGGATGCCCCGGTTATCAGCTGCGTATGCCTTAAAAGCGAGCCACTGGTCAGACTGTCTATGTATCCCAATGAATAATAAGTCCACAATGCCATTTTAAGTCCACCGCCACTTGCGCATACCAGAACCATCTTAGGTTTTTTATGCCCTCCGGAAATGATTTTATTTTTATCCTTCCATTTCTCCAGAACAGAAACGGTTTCCAGGGAATCTCTCCTGAGATCACCGTGGCACGTGATATCAATTTTTTTGGTATCTAACTTATAATTAAGCCCGTATGCACTATCATTCCAATTTGATTTGGTTGAATAAAAGTAATTGACAGTAAACAAAAATATTATAAGAAATGATAAGGTCCACTTTCTGAAAAAAACGTATATCAGGGTAAACATCAGCATAATGACCGTAAAAGCAAGCAATAAACTTGCTCCTGCAGGTAATATCAAAAAGTCATAATCCTTCATCTGTCCCCTGATGATGATAAATCCTAATACAACTATTACATAATACAGGACATTAAAGTGCTGCCGGTAAAGTACGTTTGTGAGTATGCTCTTGTCATAATGCCCGTATTCACGTGATTTACCAATCTTAAAGAAACTTCTGATATAAAACTCCACATTGATGGGACCATATGCGCCTGAATAAATATTCTGAATTTTAGTGTCCCGTTCTTTTACATACTTTTTAAGAGCTCCCCTGAACCACTTTTTCTCTATCCTCTCTGCACTGAAAGTATAAATCGAAGGAAGACCCTTTACAAAAAGATAAAAAAGTCCGAAGGACAGATATACAAAAATTAAAATTCCTAAAATAAATGAAAAGCTGTTAGCTATTATGAGACGCCATGGAATCAGCTCCTGGTAAGCCTGATTTTTTATACTTTGAAACAGATATACGACTATATATATAAAAGGTATAAGTGAATTATTAATTGCAAAAACATAAAACGGCCAGGAAACAGTAGCTATAAATGGATACCTGTGAATCATTGTCACATAGGAAGAGACATGAAATGCCATGATAAAACCGCCTGTTGCCAATCCTATAAAAAGAAATGAAATCATTCCTGAATGACCGTTGTGTTCAGGACTCAAAAAAAGTGACGGTATTCCAAAATCAAGGCCCAGACTATTTAATGCTATCAAAAAAGGCAAAAGCCAGATTAACAAATAAAGCTGATAACTCTTCAAATAACCAAAAAAAAGCTGAATTGGATAAAAATTGTAAAGAGCCTTTAAGTAATTAAATGATTTGTTCAGATTCAATTTTGAAAACATTATGTCATTATTTATCAGTTAAAGATTATGTAACTAATCAGTGCCTGGAGTCTGGAGTGCCTGAAGTGTCTAAAGTTAATAATAATAGAGTGAATTAGTTTCTTCGGGCTGAACGGTTCAGACAACAATTATCCAACTTTTTGCCGTTATATCGTTGCGCCATAAGTTCTTTAGCTCCTTTTGCCGTTACGCCACTGCGCCGTTACGCCGTTACTCCATTAGTTCTTTAGCTCCTTTTTCCGTTACGCCGTTACGCCATTAGTTTCTTTAGCTCCTTTCACCGTTACGCCGTTTAAACACAAAAAAAAATATCCAAAATAATTTGGTAATTATAAAAATCCCCTTTATCTTTGCGAGTAATTACTTACTTACATGAATAAGCGCGAAAATACGGATGTCAGGCAGGCGCAAATAAAGCAAGCTGTACTCAGTATTATATATTCGGATGGGCTTAAAAACCTTTCCATTTCCAATCTGGCAAAGCGGATCGAACTGAGCGATGGTGCAATCTTTCGTCATTTCCGCACCAAACAGGATATAATTGTATCAATCATCGATGATGTTCAAAAAGATTTTATCAGCCACCTGCGCAAAATAGCCACTTCAACTGATGAACCGGAAGTACGGCTTGAAAAATTCATTTATACTACAGTTGAATACCTTACGGCCAATAAAGGAATTACCATGTTGCTCTTTTCAGAAGCCTCGTATCACAATGATAAATTACTAAAAGAGAAACTTTTTCAGATATTAAACAATCAAAAAAATCTTATCAGTAAAATTATTCTTGATGGCATTGCTACGGGAAAGTGGGATGAGATGATACCGGTAGAGTATGTAGCCATGCTTTATATGGGCATTCCTGTCTCACTGAATGTTGAACTGATGATCAATGACGGGGAATTATATCCTCATGAATTCAGTGACAGAATGTTCAGGCTTTTATTAAAACTTCTTTCAAAATCCTGAATTGAAATGATACAGATTTGTATCAAACATAACAATTATCACTTTATAGTAAGTAAGTATTTACTTAATTAAATATTATCCGACATGAATAGAACATTGGTAATCTTAGCCATTTTGATGCAGCCCACTGCTTTTACCGCATTCGGGCAGGACATCATTACTTTGCCTGACTCATCCAGGCACAGTGATATTGCAGTCTCCGCATTAGACCTCAGACCAGAGACGCTTGTAAAGAATGATCTGTTAATCAGGTTGAACTTCAGTTTTCCCGGGTATTTAAGGACACTCAACACCAAAACAGGTCATATGGATAAACTTTCAGATAAGGTAGTACTGAATGAGATGCTGGTCAATGCTTCGATTGACTATGGGATATCAAACAGAATTACATTATTTACGCAGATTCCGGTATCGGATCTCCACCAGAGTTCACCAGCGGGTGTCGTTACAGACAAAGGAATAGCAGATATAGGTTTTGGCGCTGCTTACGAAATTGTTGATAATAAGTCAGGTAATAATATTATAACCTGTGCCGGAACCCTGTATGCCCCCACCGGAAAAAGTTCCTATTTGATTCCCTCTGATTATTCTTCCGGTATGGGAATAGTACATTTAAAAGGCGACTTAACCGGGATGCACAGGTCAGGTAATTCTGCTATCATATATTCAGGATATTATGAATTAAGGCCTGTAAATGCCTTGGATTTTAATATAGGCGATGAACTGGGAGTAACCCTTATAAGGCAGAATTATTATAAAACCAGATATGGAAATTTTAGTATTGAATACGGAGGATTTTCATCTTATAAAACAGGTGATAAAAGCGCCGGAATTACGGTCCCCCACTCCACTGACTTCTCGGTAGCTGCCTTTGCCGGTGGCTGGTATGAGTACCAGAAGAATCTTTTTTTACGATTCGGCCTTCCTTACACTATATATCAGAACGGCAGCCCGTTTACAAAATATAATGTGATTATCCAGCTTGATTATAATTTCAAATTTTAAAATCATAAATACTAAAAGTTATGAAAAACCATTTCAAATACCTGTTACTGATTACCCTTCCGGTAATTGTATTTGCCTCCTGCAGGAAGACCAGACAAACACCTGAAAAGGCTTACTTTCTGGGTTACATCGAAAATACCCAGATTAATGTAACAACCAGAATGCCAGGCAGAATTGCAGACATTTATGTAAATGAAGGAGACACCATCAGACAGGGTGAAAAAGTTGCCCGGTTAGATATGCGTGAAATACTGGCAGATCGTTCGGCATTAAAGGCAAAGCTGAAGAATATTGAGGTTAATAAAAAACGGATTGAGAACCTGTATAAAGCCGGAGCTGTTCCGCAACAGAAATTAGATGAAATAAATACAGATTATGAAATGCTGAGTGATCAATTGAGAGCACTGGATACCAGGGTCACAGATATGACAATTACTGCTCCCGCTGACGGAATTGTAAACGTGAAAGTTCTGGAAATAAATCAAATGATGGCTCCCGGAATGCCGGTTATAGTAGAAACAGATCCTGAAGGAACCTGGGCCAGGTTCAACATTCCTGAAACATTTATTGACCAGTTGAATTTAGGGGATTCTCTTACTTTAAACAGTAACATCCGCGGCCTGAATTTCAAAGCCAGAATAATTCAAATACTTCCTATGGCGGATTTTGCCACTCACACTCCTACTACATTAAGGGACCAGCATGATGTGAGAACCTTCGATGTTAAAATGAGAATTCTGGATCATTCCTTAAAGTGTAAGCCTGGCATGTCTGTCTATTTAAGTCTGAAGCCTGTTGAAAACAACAACGTTTCTCAAAATTAAAAAGCTATGAGACCCGCACCACAATCACAAACATGAATAAATATAATTTACAATCATGTGTGGTTACCTCATACATTAAAATCAAAATTATATTATGATGAAAGCAATAAAAACAGTATTACAAATTATAATGAGGATTTTATTGATCTCACTGGCGCTGATTTTATTTTTCAGCCTGATGGCAGGCATGTATTATAAAAGTACTCCGTTACATATCAGAACCGCCATTGTCGATCAGGATCATTCTCCTCTAAGCAGGTCTGTTATCCATAACATCAGGGCATCGGAATATTTTAATGTTACGGGTCAGGTTGTTGATTATCTTGAATTACAGCGGATGATAGACCGTGGGGATATTGATGTCGGTATTGTAATCCCGGAAAATACTTACAAAGACATTCTGAATAACAGGGATGTCAGCCTTCTGGCTGTAATTAATGGAACGGCCAATCCGGTCGTTCCAAAAATGGCTTTGATAATGCTTGGGAAAATCACGATGACTATCAGTAATCAGATAGAAATGAAGATCAGGGTTGAAGACCTCGGTGATATACCCAATGTACAGCATCAGAAACAGCCATTGATTTCGGTCAGTGAACGGGTATTCTATTCTCCGTCGCTCAGCATGGAGTCTTCAATGCTGCCCGCGTTTATGGGTCTTGCCATGCAGATTGTTTCAATGCTTATTGTATTATTTATGCTCGCTGGTAATTTCAAGGCCTTTGCCGTTAATACACCCGGATTAAAATCAATCAGGCAACTGCCTGTCAGGTTGCTTATACAGCCTGCGATTATTTCGTGGATTATAGTGGGAACCGCCATATCGGTGGCATATTTCACCACAATGTCTCTTTTTGATGTCCCGTTCACGAAACAGGTGATGTGGCACGTGGTTGTAATTATTTTCATTTTTGTTTTGTCAATGGAAAGCATATCATATTTTCTGGCCCTTAATATCAGGAACGGGGCTGTTCTGGCAGGCATAATTACTCTGATAGTAATGCCTGCTTTCATGTATTCCGGATTCCTGGTTCCTGTTGAACAGATGGCCAAAATTCCGGTAATGATTGGTAACTGGTTCCCTTTAAGTCACTATCTGCGTGCGCTCTATCCTGTATTTGATCATCATCAGGAGTTGTCAGTTGCATATCCTGAATTAATTACATTATTGAAATATGCAGCCCTGTTTTCCGGCCTCTCGGCGGTTTCTATCGTAACCGGTCAACTGGAAAGAAGAAAAATAATTAAGAAAGCTATATAATCTTAAATAAAATATGGAGGAAACTGGTCATGTACAAGATAATAAATATTCAAAAAATGAAAACATTTGTAATAATATCACTGTTTTCTTTAGTGACAACCGGGTATATTTCAGCTCAGCGTGTTATAACATTGGACAGAGCTGTCGAACTGGCACTTCAGAATAATTATGGTATAAAAGCAGGAGAAAGTCAAATAAAGGAAGCTGAAGCAAAATATACCCAGGCATATTCCAACTTTTTACCACAGGCTGATGTTCTTTCAAAATATTTTTACTCCAACAATCTCCCGGGTATGTACTCTCTTGCAGGAATGAGTGTACCTGTTTTAAATAACGGATCTCCGACAGGTGACAATATTATCATGCATTCGATGGCTCCCTATCCCGATCTCAGCAGGGATGCAATGACTACAGATTTTAACGTGACCTATCCTGTTTATGCCGGTAATAAAAGAAAAAATGCCTTAAGCAGTACGTTGGATCTTGAGACGGCTTATAAAAATGACCTCAATGAAACGAAAGCACAGACTGCTTTAAATGTAAAAACTGTATTCTATAATATCCTGTTTATAAATGAACTGATTAAAGTTAATCAGGAAGCTCTTGACCAGATGAACGAACATCTGGCCCTTGCTGAAAAAGCATATTCGGAAGGGGTTCGTTCCGAGTTTGATGTCCTGAGTTTTAAAAATAAAATAGAAGAATTCAAGAGTAAAATAATTGAAATTGAAGGAAATAAAAAAGTTGCATTACTGGCATTAAAAAATCTGATGGTAATTCCTGACTCAATAAATATTGAATGCAATGGAAATCTGGAAACAGACAGCCTCCGGTTTGATTTAATTAATTCTCAAAATATTGACAGCGTAGTAAATAACAGTTACAAAATGCAGTACCTGAAATCCATGAAGAAGGTCCTGGATAAGAAGGCAAAAATTGAAGCTGCGGAAAACCTGCCTGTTCTGTTTGCATTCGGTAATTATCACGTTTATCATGGAATCGACTTCCCCCCTTTCGATGTTAACTGGAGACAGGGCTACGCTGTCGGATTAGGATTAAAAATCAAGCTGTTCGATGGAAATATGTCAAAAGGTAAAGTAGCAGAGGTAAAGGCTGGTATTGATAAAATTAATAATTACCAGGATGGTCTCGCTCTAAAATCAGATTATGAAATCCAAAAATCATTCAAAAATATCGAATCACTGAATGCTCAGAAAATATCAACTGAAAATAACCTTCAGGTTAGCAAAAAAGCATACGAAATAGCCATTACAGCATATAAAAACGGCGTTATTACAAATATTGAACTAAATGACGCTCAATTAAATATTACCAGTGCACAAACAAATATCCTGAATATTGAAAAAAATATTCTGATCGAGTATGCAAACCTTGAATATGTGAATGGTGAACTGAAATAAATAATGAAAATAATCATTTATGAACTTACACTAAAAAAATAAAGCTATGAATGAAAAATTTGATGTAATTATAATCGGGGGAGGTCCGGGTGGAACTCCGGCTGCCATGCAACTAGCAGCAAGCGGGAAAAAAGTATTGCTTGCCGAGGAATCGGGAAAGCTTGGAGGCGCCTGCCTGTTCGTGGGATGTATCCCTTCCAAGATCATCAAACATGGCGCTGATGCATTTTTCAATTCGGAGCATGTGACTTCCACATCTGCTGATTCAAAAGAGGCCCTTACAAATACGTGGCAATCGATTCACCACAATATGGACCATATTCTGAATGGCCGGTCAGCTGCAGCCCTTAATCAAATCAACCGGATGCCACTTACTTTTGTGGCAGGGAAAGTGCGGTTTATCTCAAATAATGAAGCAGAAATAAATAATAAACGCTACCGGTTCGACAGTGCAATTATTGCTACCGGTTCTCATTCGTTTATACCTCCTTTCAGGGGTGATGGTGTAAAAGATGTGCTTACAAGTGAAGTCTTGTTTCAACAACCTGCAATGCCTTCATCCATGTTGATTATCGGAGGAGGTCCGATTGGCATTGAATTGGCACAAATGCTGACAAAACTACATGTGAAATGTACAATCGTTGAGATGATGCCTGTCTTGCTTTCAGGTGTGGTAGAACCTGAATTTGCCAGTGATCTTTCACTGAAAATGCAGGAAAGGGGAATTGATGTGTATACCCATTCAAAGGTGGAAGAGATCAATAAGGCCGATGATAAGTTTCAAACCGGATTTGTGGATGCAGAAGGAAAGACCCGGATGATCCTCACGGAGAAAGTATTGGTCGTAACAGGTAAGGTGCCTTCAATTGAAGGACTGAATCTGGAAGCTGCCGGTGTGCGTTTCGAGCGGAATGGTATCCTGGTAAATGAGTTTTTAGAAACCAGTATGCCGGGAATTTATGCAACGGGTGACGTTGTTTCCGGCGCTCCGAAGTTTGCCCACACTGCAACCTATGAAGCACATATTGCAGCCACCAATATTCTAAAAGGAAATATCAGCAGGGTAAATTTTGCAAAGAATTCATGGGTACTGTTCTCCGATCCTGAAATAGCTGCAGCCGGCCTCACTGAGGCAGAAGCAGTGAGAGCAGGTTTTGATGTGCTGACGGGCGTATATAATTATAAAGTGGATGCTACTTCACAAATCAGCGGCGATACGTTTGGATTCCTGAAATATATTGTAAACCGGAATACCAGGGAGATCCTGGGGGTTCATCTTTTTATCAATGGCGCTGCCTCACTGAGCGGAGAAGCTTCAATGATAGTTTCCAATAAATTGACTTTGATGGACGTTGCACAAACCATTCATCCGCATCCAACGCTTTCAGAGGCTTTTGGAGCATTGGCAATGAATATGCTGTCTGACTATCAGTTCACAGAGACTCAGGTTAACCTGAAACAAATGCAGGAATAGAATAAGTCAGCTTTTTTTGAAAGACAGGTTATAACAGGGTAATATCCTGAAGTTACGGCTTAATCTTCTCAAACAAACCGGTCAGCTTTGTCCTGTAAATATCTGTTATCTGAGACTCATGTTCACCGATAGGCTTAACAGGTATTAAATCCATTATCTCCTTTGGATTCATTCCAGATTTATACATCAGGTTTAATGATGCTATAAGAGTGCCATTTATCGAATCATTGCTCTCTTTTTCGGTCAGACCAATCTTCTGCCCTATCTCTGCAAGCTCTTTCCATTGAAACCAGAAGTAAGTGGGTAACATAGCTGACATAATTGCATAGCTCTCAAGCTTTTCTTCAGGGACCTCAAAGGTATTGCCAAGAAGTCGGAGCCTGCAAAGCAGTTCCTGCTTCTTATCCCCTGTCAATCCCGATGAGAAGCATACAGGATTATAACCTTCATTTATATAGGAGGTTGCATTTGGAATAAGGCGGGCTATGTTTTTAACCTGACTGAGCTTCGATGATATTTTAGCAATAGTGATCTTGGGAGCAAGCGATATCACAATGCTGTCGCTGTTAAAACTTCCCTTTAAAAGCTCAAGGGTATCCATTACAACAGGCGGATGCAGGGAGATAAAAACAATATCCTGCGAAGCTGCAACAGATGCAATATCAATCCGGATATCAGGGAATGACTTTTTTAGATGATCTGTCACATCTTTGTTTGTATCAGCAACAACAATGCTGCCGAAAGGGGCATTCTTATTTTTAAATCCCTGCAGAAGAATTCTGGTCACTCTTCCGCCACCGATAAAACCTACTGATTCTTTCATAGTAATATTTAATTTAGGTTTAAAATTCAGCAACACTTTCTATTCTCCTGAACCGGAGGACATGGAACTGTCCCATAGGAACAGTAAACGCAACAATCTCCCTGCTTTGGTTTCAGAATCGTTCCGCAACCTTTGCATTCATAAAAGAACTGACATGCATCAGTAGGCATGATTTCTTTTTCGCTATGCCCGCATACCGGACAGGTGATGATTGATTCCAATTCTTTTTTCATGAGCATCCTTTTTATTCTGTTTCATTTCTTCAGTCTCTTTAGTCTCTTGGTCTCTTAGTCCCTCAGTCTCTCAGTCTCTTAGTCTTTAGTCTCTTCGTCCCTCAGTTCCTCAGTCCCTCTTTACCCCCTTCATTTGTAATACCTTCACCAGCTCTTCCTCCGGAAAGAATCCTACATGCCTGTAATATTCCTTGCCAGCTTCATCAAGAAACACCTGAGTAGGGATTGCCTCTATACCATATTTTGTACCATAAGGTTTGCCTTCCTCTGTCCAGACATCATAGAAGACAACCTTTACATCATTGGGATACCTGGTTTCAATTGATTTCATGACAGATTGCATCTGCTGGCACGGGATGCACCTGACAGATCCCAACTCGATAAAAGTTACTTTGTACTTTTTTTCTGATGTCGAGGCTTTCGTTGAGACCTCACCCGTGGTTTTAGCCTTTTTTCCCTGGCCGGTATCCTGGCAGCGTGCTGGTACAAAAAAAGTCGAGATGAAAAATAAAATGACGGAAATGTTTTTGATATTAATCTTTCTCATAATTTTTAAATTTATCTGTGTAGTTATTTTATTGAAGGTTGGTAGAAGACTTTTTCATCGGGTTCATGACTTGCACAAGGAATGCAAACTTTCTTCCCGTCTTTTACGTGAATATAACGCTCGAAAACATACTCTCCGCAAACTTCACAGGCTGCTTTATTAAATGAGCCTTTCACCGGTTTGTAAGTAAAATCTGGTAGCTCTGTTACTTTAAACAGTTCTTCATCTTTGGCATTCAGCACGATGTCTATTATATCCTGACATACTTCTGCCGGAATGCCAGAAGGTTCGATTCCCTGCTTACGGTACTTAAAAAACTCGTGTGGGGCAAGCTTGTCCTGAAACTCATTATGTAATGAATATCTTACTGCACCTTTAATTCCGCGATACCAGAATGTAGCGGCAATTTTACCATAATAGAGTTTATCAATCATACCTTTCCCGAAGGTTGCTCCGGTGGCGGACATGATACCGTCCTGCATACATCCCTGCGGATGGCCTACTCCCATTTCTGAAAACACGTGCATCTCATGATCTTTGCAGCGTTCAACATCCAATTTTTGAAGTGCCAGGGTACCCATACGGTAACCTATTGGCATAAACGGACATTTGTGTCCATGAAACTCAAATGCCCAGTCCGGAATTTTTAACATAATTACAAAGTTTTAAATGATACATTCAGATTTCATTTTTTTTAAATTTCCTACGCTATTATTGTACAAGCTATATTTCTCTTCATTTTCCGCACCTTCAGATTATTCCTATGCTCTGCAAAGAGTGAAAAGAGATGATCATTATAAAGGCATTGTTATTATTACTTCCCATGAATTTCAGTTTAAAAAATAAAATTAAATAAGTATCCTACTATCATTATCCCGGATCCCACTACTCCAACAAATGTGAAAATCAATGGAAGCTTAAGCACTTTTCGCAGGATTATCATTTCGGGCAGAGATAAGCCAATTACGGCCATCATAAAAGCAAGGGAGGTTCCAAGCGCTGCTCCTTTTTCAATAAGCACTGAAACAATTGGTACTATTCCCGCCGCATTAGAATATAACGGTATGCCTATTAATATTGATAACGGAACCGAATACCATGCAGATTTGCCCATCAAAGCCACCATAAAATCCTGCGGGACATAACCATGAGCACCTGCTCCGACAGCAATACCTAAGGCTACATAAAGCCATACTTTACCGACTATATCCTTAATAGCGTCATACCCAAGACTGACTCTGTTCCCGAAGGTTATTTTTTCATCCTCCTCTCCATTATTACCCAAGTGTGTCTCATAGACCCATGGTTCTACCCATTTCTCGAGCCTGAGTAAACCAATTATCCATCCGGCAGTAATTGCAATAATCAAACCTGTTCCCACATATATTGCTGCTACCTTCCATCCAAACATTCCATATAAAAGAACAACAGCAACTTCGTTGATCATTGGTGAGGAAATCAGAAAAGAAAATGTAACTCCCAATGGAACCCCGGCTTCAACAAATCCAAGGAACAAAGGGATCGCGGAACATGAACAGAATGGTGTTACTATTCCCAAAGCGGATGCCATTACGTTACCAGTGAAGGTCTTTTTCCCTTCAAGCACTTTACGGGTGCGCTCAGGAGTGAAATATGTCCTGATGATTCCTACTATGAAAATAATAAGCGTAAGCAACATCATAACCTTCGGGAATTCAAAAACAAAAAATCGCAGAGCTTCAGTGAGGTGCGCCCCTTTTGTCATTCCGAAAACCGAATCTATTAACCAGTTGGTTACTGGCTGAAGGTTATGATAAATAATATACCATACAGGTAATAATGCAACAGGCAGCCAGATATTTGTTTTAATGTTCTTCATTTATTTAAGAATAGATATTTCGTTATACTACGAAATAATACTGCAAAATTTTTTATAAGTAAATCCTGATTATATAATAAGCTCCAACGATGATGAAGACAACTGCAATAACTCTCCTGAACCAGAGTTCAAATATTTTTATCTTATTGTAAAGGCCACCCAATCCTGATACGGTATAAGCCAGCACCCATGCAAAAATGATTACCGGGATCCCTGTAGCAATGGCAAATATAACAGGCAGGTATAGTCCTGAGGCACTTGATACAGTAAGGGGAACAAGCATCCCGAAATATAATACTCCGCTGTAAGGGCAGAACGCAAGAGCAAAGACTACCCCCAGAAGTACTGCATCAATAAACCGCCACGACTTTCTCTTTTCCATCTTTTCTGAAAGCCTGCCTAACCCCGGGAAATTAATCCTGATTATATCAAGCATGAATATCCCGATTAACAATAACAACGGTCCTGTGGTTTTCTCACCGTACCTCTGGAAGAACCCCGAAAATTTAAACTGATCTGCTCCAAGAAAAATAATAAGCGGAATCAATGTATAGGTAACTGCTCTTCCAAGAGTATAGAACAATCCATTGAAAAAGACTCTGTTGCGGTTTTCCAGATCCTTGCTTATAAATCCGACGGCTGTTATGTTTGTTGCCAGCGGACATGGACTGATAGATGTCAATAAACCCAGGATCACGGCAGTGATCCACGGGACATTACTGCTTTCCAATATGCCGGTGAGAAATCCGTTCATAACAATTTTAAAAAATTTGAAAATGTGGCAATTTGAAAATTTGAAAATGCAAAAACAATTTGAAAACCAATTTGAAAACCAATTTGAAAATTTGAAAATTCGGCAATTTGAAAATGATACGATTTCCCCATTTTCAAATTATCAAATTTTCAAATTAGTTAATTAGAAGTGGATCTATCTTTGATTTCATTACCTCAGTAAATTTTTGAGGCTGAGAAACAGCATAAAGGAAACCTTCATTCGTAATATTGATTTTCTGGTCGCCTTTCACAATCAGCAGGGTCTGACTGTTAACACCCAGTCTTTCACCCATTGCTTTTCCTGTTGCTTCTTCAAGATTTAAAGCAGTAAAAGTTATCTTACCGTTTTTAACCTGATCAGGATAGAGCATCTCAACGTTCTTTCTGGCTTCTGCTTCAACAGTTTTGCATGTTACGCAACGGGTTGTCATGTGAAAATAATAAACCTCAACATCGTTATCGTTTGAAACTGTCAAAGCGGGTTTCGGGTTTGTCTGGGCATTGCAGGAAACAGCAATCAGAGTGATCAGTACAAAACTTGTTAATAAGAATTTTTTCATGGGGTCAGGTTATTATATGGTTAGAAATTGTTTTAGCTCATCAACTGATGGTATACGTCCTTTTGAAACTACTTTCCCGTTTACGACAAGGGCGGGAGTTGTCATGATGTTGAATTTCATAATTTCAACTATATCTTCAACCTTTGTAATGGAGGCATCGATGCTGTTGTCCTTTACAACTTTACGGGTAACCTCTTCAAGCGTTTTGCATTTTGCACAACCAGTGCCTAATATTTTTATTTCCATGATACAATGAGTTATTTTCTGTTAAAAAAAGCATCAAGTAATTCTTTGGATTCTGACCAACCGGTCTTATTTATACAATATTTAATATAAGGGGGATTTATTTCACCCTGAATCAAACCGGCTTCTTTTAATTCTTTCAGATGCTGAGAGAGTGTTGAACGTGCTATGGGAAGTTCCTCAGCCATATCACCGCTGTAACAGCATTTATCCGTATTCTTCACGAGGAAATCCATTATAAACACCCTTACAGGATGTCCGAGTGCTTTCGAGTACCTGGCAATCTTTTCCTGTTTATCGGTGTACACCTTCACCTTTTCCTTTATCTCCATTTCATTTAGTATTTCGTAAAATCACGAAACAAAAATAGATGTTTTTTTTTATTCTGCAAACAGACCGGCATTTATTTTAAATATGGAAATAATTGTATGACTGAGCAGCCTTCCCTATAACACTCAATCTTTAAAACATTAAATATTGAGTCCACTCCGTAGAAGCTAAAAAATAAAAATGCCACAAACCTGCCTGACGGTAGGCAGGGACACCAGGACACGAAGATTCACAAATAGCTTATATTTAATAATTTACACTTGGTGTAACTTCGTGCCCCTGCCTACCGGCAGGCAGGTTCGTGACTTGGTGGCAAAAAAGGACTTTAGAACATGAGTGGCCCGGAATGATCACACATCCTGAAGAACTTCCGATCAGTATGACATTTGATTGGGTAAGACTATATCAATGAAGTAACGGAAGAGGAGTGGATTTAACCAGGTTACCATTGATCGCAGGTCATAAGAAGAACTTTAAGTTCAATATTACTACCTGTTATGATCCCGATCCCGATCCCGGTCACGGCCTCGTCCGTGATTGTCATTCCTGTTATTTTCTCTTTCCCAATGGCCCCTCACCCAGGATTTCCCCCGGGGACCTGACTGCCAGTAACCATTAATGTATGAATGGTTTGGTCTCGGCCTTACCCAGTAACCTGGTTCTCTTACATAACTATGCCTGCCGTAATCCCATTTCCAGCCACCTTCTATCCATATATATCCATCGCCCGGTCGTGCCGGTCTTTCAATCTCAATTCCGTATGATGGTTCTGTTGCTACCCAACCGGCCGCACAGGAATTAAATAGTGCTGCAATGCCGGTAAAAACAAAAAGATAACATATTCTTTTCATCGATCTTACTGCATTTTTTTGAAACGTGACAGGAGTTCCGAGAGAATGACCGTTTACATAATGCAATTCGCTTGGTTTTCTGGCATCTGTTTTCATGACTCTTGCAATTTTTTTCTGAGATATTATATCTGCATAATTCCTTTATAAAATTAACGCCTGATTCAGGAATATCTCCTTTTCTCAGCTATTTTCACTAAATCTTTTATAGTAACTTTAAAATGTTTGTTTTGTTCAACCTGCAATTGTCGCGGCTTCAAAAAAACGTCGGAATAACAGGAAAACAGACTGCTCAAGAGTTATGTCAATATTACCAGAGAATTTATAATATTTGCAATTATATGAAATACAGCTTATTACAATCCGAAATTTCAATTTCAAAAAAAGCATTGCTAACAACACTTTTAGCTATGGTCCCTCTTTTGGCTTCAGCCTCAGGAGGGAAGGCACCATCAGTCGGGCCTGTCAGGGTTGAATTCATAATTTTCGGATTAATTCTTTCAGGTGTTGCACTTATTCATAAACAGACTTTCCGGGTTGCTGTAATCGGGTTGACTGTACTGCTGATTTTCAAATTTGCGTTTGATCCGGGGTTTCATTTTATGGAACATGTATTCGGACAAAACTCCATGTATGATCAGTTAATGAACAAAAATCTGCGGCAAGGGGAATGGGGTATTATTCTTAATCTGCTGGGATTATTACTTGGATTTGCAATTCTTGCTAAGATATTTGAGGAATCGGGTATTCCTGAATCTCTGCCAAAGTATCTTCCCAATGACTGGAGAGGTCCCTTTATCCTTCTGGTATTTGTCTGTGTAGTTTCTACTTTCCTGGATAATATTGCAGCGGCCCTGATTGGTGGCGCTATTGCAATTATTGTTTTTAAAAACAAAGTACATATAGGTTTTATTGCAGCCATAGTGGCTGCCAGTAATGCAGGTGGAAGCGGCAGCGTGGTTGGTGATACAACGACTACAATGATGTGGATTGACGGAGTCAGTCCATTTAATGTTCTTCACGGATTCATTGCAGCAATAACGGCGCTTCTGTTTTTTGCCTGGTTTGCTTCACATCAGCAGGATAAATACCAGAGAATCCGGAATGATCCGAATGTTACTGTAAAAATTGACGGGATGAAATTGCTCATAGTTTTACTGATGCTTGCTGGAGCAATTATTTCCAATTTCCTTTATGACATGCCTGCTCTTGGTGTATGGATAGCTTTACTTATAGGAGCAATTATGAGACCAATTCCATGGAAAGAGGTACCCGGTTCAATAAGGGGTACCATATTTCTCCTCTGTCTTGTTTTTAGTGCTTCGCTTATGCCTGTCGGAGATCTGCCTGATGCTTCATGGGTAACAGCTTTTATCCTTGGATTTGTATCAGCAGTATTTGATAATATCCCATTGACCAAACTATGTCTGGATCAAGGCTATTACGACTGGGGGATGCTTGCCTATTCCGTAGGTTTCGGGGGATCAATGATATGGTTCGGTTCGTCAGCAGGTGTTGCAATAACAAATAAATTTCCCGAAGCACGGCATGTAGGCCGCTGGGTAAAGAACGGCTGGCATGTAGCTGTTGCTTATGTAATCGGCTTTTTTGTATTATATTTTATAATGGGATGGGAACCTGCAGATAACAGGGAACATAAGATCGTCAATCGCCCGGTACCTGCAGCAATAAGACCTGACCTCCATAAAGCTGGAAACAATTTGCATTTCAAAAGCCGGGTTGATTCATAAGCATAAATACTTATTTTTCAGCTAATTTAACATACACTAAGGCAGATTTAATAAATTTGGCCACACCTTACTCTAACCCTCATGATCAAAATTGTTCTGCTTGTAGCATTCTATTTTTTATTCCCGGTATTTATTCTTTATCTGTGTAAAAGATGGTCATTCCTTCAGAAACTGAGTTCAATAGTACTCGCTTATGCAATAGGACTTTTGCTTGGCACATCCGGAATAATGCCTGAGGGAAGTGATGGTTACAAGCTTGCACTGCAGGGAAGAACCTCACTTCCAAAAGCTGAAGTTGAATCATTGATAAGTCAGGGCAAAGCAAATGAGAATGATTTATTCGTCAACAAGATTGCCGGTGTCCAGGATATTATCCCATCGATAGTTGTTCCTCTTGCCTTTCCACTGTTGTTATTTTCCCTTAACCTGAAGAGGTGGCTGCGCTATGCCAGAAAGGGATTTTTTTCAGTTGTTCTGGCACTAATATCAGGTATTGTAATGGTTACTATTGGTTTCTTTATCTGGAAAGATTCAATTCCCCAGAGCTGGAAACTTGCAGGTATGTTTGAAGGTATCTATACTGGCGGAACTCCGAATTTTGTTGCGATCAAGATGGCTCTGGATGTTGATGCTAACCTTTTTGTCATTCTGAGTACCTATGATATGATAATAGGTGCATTTCTCGTGCTCTTTTTCATAACGATTGCCCCACGCATTTTCAGATTCATTTTGCCCCCTTTTGACAGGTCAAAAGGGATCACCGGTGATGAGGAAGAGATAGCGAAACAAACCGAGAATCTTGAAGATTACTCGGGCATCTTTAAAAGAGGAGTATTTCTTCCTCTTCTCGGTGCTCTTGGTATCTCAGTTATAATTTTTATTATATCAGGTATCCTGGCTCTGATCCTTCACAAATTGCCGATGATGGTTGTTGTAATCCTTTCAATTACCACGCTCGGACTGCTTGCATCCCTGATTAAACCAATAAACCGTATTGAAAAGACATTCCAGCTTGGAATGTACCTGATCCTTGTATTTTCACTTACTGTCGCTTCAATGGCAAACCTCAGGGCTATGTTCGGAATTGGTATGCTGAACCTTATAATGTTTATTTCATGGTGTTATTTCGGCTCTCTCATCCTTCATATAATTCTGGCAAAAATTTTCCGGATCGATGCAGATAATTTCCTGATCACATCGGCTGCTTTTATTTTTTCACCTCCTTTTGTGCCGCTTGTAGCTAATGCCCTGAAAAATAAAGATGTGATCGTCACGGGAATTACCGGGGGTATAATTGGTTATATTCTCGGCAACTACTTTGGCGTTGCGCTCGCCTATTTTCTGAAGGGGTTCTGATTCCCTCCTGATTTTGATAAGGTGCAGACAAACCGGAAAATCCACCCGCATTTCCCGGAGTTCATTATACCAATCTCTGCATGATCTCTTCCCGGCTATCGGTAACTTTCCATTCCTGCAATATTTCATCAAGTTTATCAGAAAAATCGTTTTTATTTCCGATACTCCTGATAAACCTCCTGTAAATATCGGGAGTTATCCGGAACTGATTTACTAATTTATCTGAAGTATAACCGCCATTTTCTATATGCCGGGGATCAAACATACACTTTTGAGCCATTAACGGGCAGGTCACCGTATCTCTCTTTAGTCCGAATTCAAAGAACATACCACATTTCGCGCAGTAATATTTTCCGACTTCCCTTTCTCCCAGAATATCAATAAACTCAACATCCAGTACATGTTCTATGTTTAAAATGTCTTTTAAATATTCCAGGCTTCCCGAAAGGATATCTCTGATTTTGTCCTTTTCCCAGATCTTTCCGGCATCCATTAAAACGAAAGTGATTGATTTATTATTTATTCTCTGAGCTGTTTCACAGCCTGTTAAGATGATAATAAAACTTTTAATAGTTTGTAACGGCTGCTGTTTCGAAATGTTAAATTTCCATTCCTTTAAGAACTCAAGAAAAATTTTTGCAAGGTCCTTACCGCTTTCCCTGAAATTATCAGTTATTATTTCACTCAGGATTCTCTGCGGGATTTTGGGATAAAATAACCCGAATTTTTCAAGGGCCTCTGTTGATTCAGGTGCCAGGTTCTCCACGGCAATTGGGGTATTGACGCACATCCCGGTCATATAGGGACACTCGGGTTTATCAAGAACAAAGAATTTTTTACAGGTAACGCACCAATAGTGATTTGATTCTGAAATACTCCCTCCAGGTAAAGAATCGATTTTATTCTTTATCATCTCCATTCTGCTCATCTTGCTGATTTCCATTATTACTATTTTTTAAAATACCGTATACAATTTGATTGTTCAGTTTTCACATTTTATATTTTAAACTGCCGTTAGGACAGGATGCAACACATTCCAGACATTTGGAACATGTATAACTGGCTCCCGGCCTCATACCGTCTGGTTTATATAAACTGAATTTCCCCGGATCCATTGCCACTATATAGCACTTCTTATCGCAAATACCGCAATTCCTGCAACTCTCTTCGTTCAGTTCTATTTTAAAGAGAGAGAAACGGTTCAGCCAGCCCGAGATCCAGGCTATCGGGCAGCCTATCTTATGATATTGGTACATCTGACGGAATTTCCCATCGGGACTGATGCTCATAATAAGTTCCATGATAAGTCCCATCGGACAAACCCATCTGCAGAACACCTTGCCGAAGATCAAACCAAGGACAACCCCTGCAAGCAAGACATACCATAGAGATATATGTAATTGTGAAACACCCAGATAAAGAGCTGCTCCTGATACTGATAAAATAATGAACCTCCTGCTGACCAGTATTTTTAAAATTTTTTGCATTTACAGACGTATAAAATGAATTTGTACTTAAAAAAATATTCAGTGAATGACTTTACAATCCGGGCAATAAGGGAAATTTGCCAAGCTTTGTCAGCCTGGAATATATTCCCCACCCTTTCTTCAGCCAATGACCTAAAACAGGCATTGGGATAATAAAAGCTTTTTTACCGTTACGAAAAATGAAGGCAGCCCCGTTTCCGGTATCCATTACACAAAGAATGCTCAGGTGTTCCTGATATCCCTTCCTTCCGGAAGTCCCTCTTTCTGTTTCAACAATATTATATGCTGTATTTCTTCCCATAAGCTCTGCCAGATGTCCCTGTTTTGCAATCCAGTCAGGTCCTTCAATTGCAGCTATATCCCCTATAGCATAGACCCCCGGAAAACCGGGAACCTGGCAATAATTATTAATCTTAATAAACCCGGCGTCAGAGAGAGGCAGGTCTGATTTTGTAAGAACAGCAGGTCCCTTCCCTGCTGCAATAAACATAACAAGATCAGAATCTAATTTTGAATCATCTTCGAAAATTATCACCATCAGGTACAAACTCCTTTATTTTCCTGCCATATTGCTTTTTGATATTGTAGCTTGTGAACATTTTATCGGTCATTGCCAGGGCGCCTTTTCCCATTTTAGCCCCGGGCTCATTCATCGGGGCAAAAAATGTCAATTCAAAATTATCCCTCAGGTTTTTGTTTTTAAGATAGTTATGAATATTAAAGATGAATTCGAATGACGGTCCTCCGCGCAAAGCTGATTTATCATTTGGATTTCCGCCAAATCCGACCGCAATTTTGCCACCCTTTTTCAGAATTAATTCATCAAGCCTATCTCTGATATCCAATGCCATTTCCGGTTTTGAGCAAACAGATAGTGTATTAGCAATTCCTTTATGCTGCATTTTTTCAGCTCCGAATGCAACTACAAGATAATCATATGTTAAAGTAGCATTTTCGCAGATTACACTTCTCTCTGAGGCATGAATTTCATTAACTCTGTCAATAATAAGCTTAAATGGATATTTTTTCTGTATCCCTGACAATGGAATCTTTACATCCTCAAATTCCTTAATATGGACCGGAATCCAGATAGATACAGGATACAAATACAGATAGTCGCGTTCAGAGACCAGTGTTATATCAAAAATCTTTTTTTTCTGCAATTCAATAGCAGTCTGCAAACCGGCAAATCCGCCACCAAGAATTAAAACTTTCTTCATCTTTTAGTTACAGTTATGCTGTTTTGACTGTTTGCCCGGTTATTTAAAACCAGTTTATAATTCATGGTTTTTTGAGATCTGCTGTAATAGAAAATCTTTAGATTTTACACCCACAAACCTGTTTATTTCCCTGCCATTTTTTAATAATATTAAAGTAGGTATGTTTCGTACCTGGAATTTTTGTGCAAGTACCTGGTATTGTTCAATATTTACCTTCCCAACATGTGAATTTCCCGTTAGTTCCCCGGCTATTTCATTCAGGACAGGAGCCATCATTCTGCATGGGACACACCAGCTTGCCCAGAAATCTATCAGAACCAATCTGTTTTTTGTCTGATGCTGAAAATTTTTATCAGTCAATGTCAGTATCTTATCACTATCAGGCACAACCGGAATATTTTTCATCCTGGATCGTGCAAACAGGAATAATGCTATAAGAGTTGAAATAATAATACCAGTTATAAGAAGTGTGGTTTGCATATCAGCCTGTTATTAATTGTTTTTGTTTTACCTTCAATTCATTCAGATAGTTGGAAGCAGCCAGTGCAGCTACTGTTCCGTCACCTACAGCAGTAGTTACCTGGCGGAATCGTTTTGCAGTGCTGTCGCCTGCAGCATATACTCCTTCAATACTTGTCGACATATCACTCCCGACCACAATCTCCCCCCATTTATTCAACTCAACCTTGCCCCTTAAAAATCCGGTGTTTGGGATATATCCGATAAAAATAAATGTGCCATCGGTCCTGAAAGTCTGTGTTTCCCCTGATCTTAAATTTTTAATTTCAGCGCTTTCGAGGTTTTCGTTTCCATGGAATGCTGTAATTGCAGATTCCATTATGAAATTTATTTTGGGATTGTTTACTGCCTCATCAACGGCATATTCAAATGCCTGAAAATGATCGAATTGATGCACAATTGTCACCTTACTGGCGTATTTGGTAAGCGAAACAGCCTCTTCGAGAGCTGAATTTCCTCCGCCTGCTACAATAATCTCTTTACCGGTAAAAAAATCGCCATCGCAGGTGGCACAGTAAGAGATGCCTTTCCCCTTGAAAGTATCCTCGCCAGGCACACCTAATGTACGCGACCTTCCTCCGGGAGTAAGAATTATACTATTGGAAGTAAAAGAATTACCATCTGATAATGAAATACTTTTAACTTCTCCTTCCAGTTCAATCCTCTGAACAGATACATTCGATTTAATATCACATCCAAAGTTTTTAGCCTGCTTCTTCATAATACCGGCAAGCTGGTAACCGCTTATACTTTCAACTCCGGGATAATTTGCTATTTCATGGGTAAGCACCATCTGGCCTCCTACTGTCCCTTCATCAAGGATAAGTGTCTTCAGCCTTGCACGCGAAAGGTAAATACCTGCAGTAAGACCGGCAGGTCCGGCACCCATTACTATTGCATCATAATGGTTATTCGTATCCATATATTCAGGATGTCACTGTTACTGAAAATTCTTTGTTCAATATTGATGTTACCTGCTCCCTGGTCTGAATACTTGAAGTAGCCTTTACCACTTTACCGTTTTTATAATAAACTGTAAATGGAATTCCCATAAAACCACGAACTTCAGGTAAGCTTCGGATTACATCTGATATAGGATTGTCAAACTCCATATCATAAAACTTTACATGCTTATATTCAGCTTCAAGTTCCTCTGCTATTCCATAAACAGGTATACACATCGGACCCATGCGTCCGCAAATTACCATTACATTTTCATTTTCACTGATTGCCTTATTATAATCAGCAATTGATTCGAGGTGTTTTAAATTAGTGTACAACATGACTTTATATATTTAAATTTACTGTACAAAAATACTGTCTGACAGCACATAAACCCGTAATTGAGAGTTTCACGCAACAACTTACAGGTTGAATCAGGACAACTTTTTTATTGATTTAAGTTAACTTTGTACCTTTTATTAAATCGTATAGTAATGAAAACCATACTCGAAACTGACAGTGATTTTATTTGTGATATTCAGGCACCATGCTTTCAGATGCTTCTGCCTGAAGAGGCTGAAGTTGTGAGGGCAAGCAAAACTCAGGTGCTTTTCCGGAAAGATGATAATCTTACCAAACAGGGAGCATTTGCCTCATATGTATTGTTTATTATAGATGGTTTTGCAAAACAATATCTTGAGGGTGATGGTATAAAGAATTACAATCTCCGGATTATAAAACCAGGTGAATTTGTAGGACTTTCAGCTGTGTTTTCTGAAAATACTTTTAATTATTCCTCTGTTGCAATAACAGATTGCCATGTATTTCTGGTTGAAAAAGAAGCTATTGCAAAAGTGGCCAAGCAAAACGGAATGTTCGGGTTCAATATTATAAAAAGATATTGTGAACAAAATACGAACCTTCTTAATACTGTCAGGGACCTTATGTACAAGCAGATGAATGGCCGGATGGCAGACACCTTATTATATATTGACAGCCTGAAAAGCGAAATGGCAGAAATATTTCAGCTTCTTTCAAGAAAAGACCTTGCGGATTTTGCCGGAATTTCAACTGAAAGTACTGTCAAGCTGCTTAAAACATTTGAAAAGGATGGATTGATAAAGCTTCATGAAAAGGATATTAAAATTTTAAAGAAGGATGCATTGCTTGAAATAAGCCGGAAAGGCTGACTTTCCGGAAATGCCGGATCACAAATACGGCCCGTTACTTTTCCCGAGGGGTCATATTCTTTCAGGTTTTCATCAATTCAACCGTTGGCACTGATCATCATTAGAGACTCCTTTTTGATTATCTCTACTTTCTTCCCTGAAAGTTTAATAATTCCGTCCTTTTCAAATTCAGTCAATACACGGCTTACACTTTCACGGCTTGAGTCGACAAGATTTCCCAAATCTTCCTGAATGAGAGGGATTGTAAATATCCTGGAGTTATAAATTCGATCAGACAACTCTATCAGTACGTCTGCAATTTTCCCTCTCAATTGCTTTTGAGTCCTGTTAGCGCATCTGTGAAACACTTCCAGCTCATTCCTGCATACTTCCAGAAGGATTTCATATGCGAAATCATGGTTCATTTTAAGCAGATAGCGAAATGTATCTATATCAATAAAACAGACTTCGGCAGCCTCAATAACCGTAACGGAATATTGATTTATTTTATCTCCGAAAGTTGTCGGCAGTCCCATATAGCTGGGAGCCTTTACAATACGGACTATTTGCTCATGATAGGGACCCGCGATATTGATCTTGGCCAGACCGCTTCGCAAATAAGCAACGTTGGTTGAGAAGGTCCCCTCCCTTATTAAAGTATCCCCTTTACGGAATTTTACCAGTGCACAACTGAATGATAGCTTTTCTATCTCATCTGCACTCAATTTTGATACGGCTTTCGATTTAATTGCACATACCTTACAATCATTTTCCATGCTGCAAAGTTAAGAAAAGTGAGGCATATCACAAAATAGTATAAGCAGGTTAACACCAATTTCCGGTAATCCAGCCTAAGTATTGAGTTCCTTTGTGAAATAATTAACAATAAAAATTTATCGCAATGGAACAGAAAAAAATGTGCCTGGGCCTGTTTTCAGGAAGCGTTGATAAACTGACGGCTGCAGGAATTATCCTAAGCGGCGCAGTAGCAGATGACATGAAAGTTGATATCTATGTTTTGCTGCAGGGAGCAAGAGCATTCAGGAAAGATATCGGAGACAATTCAGATAAGCTTCAAATGGCTGAGAACCCGAATATGAAAGCTGAGTTTTTACAATCGCTAAAAACCCTGAAAGTAAAAACATGGGTGGAATTTTTCAGGGAATGCAAAACGATTTCAGATGTTAAAATTCATATTTGCGGCCTCGCAGGAAAAATCTGGGGAGCAGAGAAACTTGATGACTTTATTGATATAGCCGACGACATCTGCGGCATAGGAGCATATATAACAGCCACTCAGGAAGCTGATGTGAATCTGTTCATTTAATTGATATTGAAGTCAACTATTTCTAAGTAAAGGGTTGCGATCATATGCCGGAAGACGATGCATATGATATCGATCTGTCTATTTGGTTTTTATCTTTTATATATAATTTAAAATTACAGTTATGACATCCGAGGAATTAAAAAAATTACAGGTAGCTAAAACTGTTGATGCACGTGGTACAGCCTGTCCGGGCCCGTTGCTGGAAGCAAAGAAAGCTGTTGTCACAATCAAATCAGAAGATATTATGGAGGTACTCTCAGCCGATGAAGGTACAAAATCAGACCTTCCGAAATGGTGCACCAAGCAGGGGCATGAATATCTTGGAACAATTGAGGAGAACGGATATTTCAAGATTTTTATGAAGAAAAAATAAAATTTACATATGTCAGGCATAAATATAAAAAGTGCCAAAATTCTGGTATTCTCTACTGAAAAGATATCTGATCCTGCCATAGATATGGCTGGATTACTCAAATTGCATTACCCTCCCACGGTTTATACAATTTCAATTCCCTGTTCCAGCGGTGTAAAAACAAGATGGATCTTACATGCTTTTGAAAAGGGATTTGACGGAGTTTTTATTGCTGCCGATGGAAGTGATTGTCCTTATGGAGAATCATGCACGGAAAAAACCGGAAAGATTGTAAGCCGTACTCATGAAGAGATGAAGAAACGTGATATTGAACCAGCTCGTCTGCGGATGGCTGCAATTTGCTCGGTATGCAGTGAGTCCTTTGTAAGGCAGATGAAAAGCTTCAGTGAATATTTACTTAAAAATTCAACCAGCTGATTATGCATGGGGAAATTATAAATGACTCATTTGATGCACTTGTAATTGGCGGAGGTATTGCAGGTGGAGAAGCAGCATTAAATTTAGCCAATAATGGATTTAAGGTTCTGATAATTGAAAAAGATCTTTCCATTGGAGGTAAAATGATTTTGCTGAGCAAGGTTTTTCCTACCCTCGATTGTTCAGCATGTATTACTACTCCAAAGGTATCGGAGATCTCAAGACACCCCGGTATAACAATTTTCACAGGAAGTGAAGTAAAATCTATTCTCAGAAAATCAGAGGCCGGCTTTGAAGCAGAGGTGATAAGAAGACCCAGGTATGTTATTGTTGAAGATTGTACCGGCTGCCAGTTATGCGAACAGGTGTGTCCTGTCCTTGTTCATGACCAGTACCAGTATAACCTGGTCGGACGTAAAGCAGCATATATCCCGTTTAGCATTGCAAGTCCCAGGGTAGCTGCCATTGATATTGAAAATTGCACGCTGTGCGGATCATGCGAAAAAGTTTGTCCGACAAAATGTATAGATTTTACCCGGGAGGAAGAAGAATATTGTATCAGTATCAGGACAGTGATAATTGCTACCGGATTTAAACTCTTTGACCCTCTTATGATACCACGTTATGGGTACGGAATTTATAAAAACATAATTACTTCTATGCAGATGGAGAGGCAACTGGCTCCTACCCGGCCCTTTAATACAGTTCTGAGACCGGGAGACGGAAAAGTTCCCGACAGAATTGCTTATGTGCTTTGTACAGGATCAAGAGATAATACAGTCGGTAATCCTGTATGTTCACAGATATGCTGCATGTATTCAATTAAACAGGCTCAGTTGCTCATGGGAGCCCTGCCTATGGCCGATGTTACTATTTATTACATTAACATCAGGTCTTTTGGTAAGGGGTTTGAAGAATTTTATGACCAGGCAAAAGGAATGGGAGTAAACTTTGTAAAAGGCAAAATCGGAAAGATCACTGAAAATAAGAACGGCAATCTTATTTTGCGTTACGAAGATATTAATGACAATGTAGTCAGGGAGTCTGAGCATGACCTTGTAGTGCTATCGGTTGGCCTTCTTCCGAATACCGACACTAAAGCCCTTTTCCCTGGGGGAGACCTTAAACTTGATCCTTTCAATTATGTTGATCAGGCCGATCCTCTGGCAAGTCCTTCAAAAACAAGCATTGAAGGTGTATTTGTGGCGGGCACAGCCACCGGTCCGATGGATATTCCTGACTCAATTCTCTCAGCCGGAGCGTCTTCTGCAGAAGCAATAAGTTATCTAAACCGCCGGTTATGAATAAAAGAATAGGTGTCTATATATGTCACTGCGGCGGAAATATTTCCGATTTTGTTGATGTTGAAAAAGTCAGAAAATCAATTGAAACTCTGGAGGGTGTCTGCATTGCAAAGACAACTATGTTCGCCTGTGGCGATGACAACCAGAAGGAGATGGTGGAAGATATAAAGAAAAATGAACTTGATGGAGTCGTGGTGGCTTCCTGCTCTCCGAAATTGCACCTGTTGACTTTCAGGGCGGTGGCAGAACGGGCCGGACTGAACAAATACAACTATGTCCATACAAATATCAGGGAGCAGGCCTCATGGGCTCATTCCGATGATAAAGCAGGAGCAACTGAAACAGCAATCCGCCTGGTAAAAGCCTCTATTGCCAGGGTACGTCTCGCCGAACCTCTTTATCCATTTGTAATAAATTCCAGGAAAGCTGTTGCAGTTATTGGTGGAGGAATAGCAGGATTGAGAGCAGCAATTGAATTAGCCGATATGGGATGTCCGGTAACTCTGATTGAAAGAGAACATTTTACAGGTGGCAGGGTTGCCCAATGGGACGTTCTCTTTACAACAAATGAAACCGGCAGGGAGGTGGTTACAAAACTCTATAATGACGTTGTCAGTCACAGTAACATAAGGTTGCTAACAGGTGCCGAAGTAATCTCCAATACAGGCAGTATCGGGGATTTCAAAATGAAAATAAAATTGACCCCGCGTTATATAAATGAAAAATGCAATGAGGGAGCTCTGTTAAAGGCTATTGCTGCCTGCCCGGTAGTGGTGCCTGATGAATTTAACTTCAATATTACCAGCAGGAAGGCAATTTATCATAATTTCCCGGGTGAATATCCGCAGACACCCGTAATTGATATAAAAAACTGTACCCACTGCGGTGAATGCGAAAAGATCTGCCCCGGTGTTGATTTCTCACAGAAAAAAGAGACAATTGAAATTAATATAGGCTCTGTATTAATGGCTACCGGATTTGATACTTATACTCCCGCTGACGGCGAATTTGGATATAACCAAATTGAAAATGTCATTACCCTGCCTCAATTCAAAAGGATAATTGATCTGACTGACAAAAACTTAATATACAGAGGGAAAGAAGTCAGGAATATTGCATACATCTACTGCGTAGGGAGCCGTCAGACTGATGGCGAAAATAAATATTGCTCCCGGTATTGCTGCACTTCAGTTATTTACACGGCAATGCAGGCGAAGAAAAAGTTTAACGGAATTAACAATTACCATTTTACCCGGGGGATAAGAACTTATGGCAAACAAGAGGTATTATACGCGGAATCCCTGAAAGGTGGTGATATTTACCTGCAGTCTTATGAAGATGCCCCTCCGGTAGTTGAACGACACAATGATAAAATAACTATCAGTATAAATGATATTCTGACAGCCAGAAAAGAAATGTCAGTGGAAGCAGACCTTGTTGTACTTGTGACAGGTATGGTCCCAAGGGCAGATAATTCTGTTGGGTCCCTGTTTAAACTCCCCAGGGGCCGCGACAAGTTTTTTAATGAGATCCACATGAAACTTCGTCCTGTTGAAACAGTTATAGATGGTATAACAATCTGCGGAGCTTGCCAGGGACCTAAAAACATAATGGAATCTGTTAATTCCGCATTATCAGCGGCTGCTAAATCCTTTTCATATGTCAGCAAAGGAGAACTGGAATTAGAACCTGTCATAGCTAAAATACAAAATGAGCTTTGTGTCTGGTGTGGGGCATGTTCAGAGGCCTGTCCTTTCGATGCCATCAAAATGGTGAAAGATGAGAAAAAAGATATAGCTGCCATAAATAATTCTGTCTGCAAAGGTTGTGGCATGTGTCTGCCGGTTTGCCCGAATGATGCAATTAATTTAATCGCTTTTTCAAACAAAGAAATTGAGAGAATGATTGATGCACTGGCAGAATAACGGCGTAACGGCGCAACGGCATAACGGCGTAACGGCATAAAGGCACAACGGCGTAACGGCATAAAGGCACAACGGCATAAAGGAATAACGGCGTAACGGCGCAAAGGCATAACGGCGTAACGGCATATAAGGCCACCTTGATTCAGGGGTGACTAAAGGGAGCGATGTGTTTCTCTCTGTTATTGGAAATGGTTTTAAACCAGAATATTATGGAAATTGAAAAAGGCAAAACATATAAATATCTGAGAGAGAAAAGGGAAGTATCCCAGACAGCAAAAGATAACCTGAAACAATTCATAAAGATTAAAAAATTAATACTGGATTCTCTTCAGGAAAGTGATCTGACTATTGAACAATTGACACAAAAACTCAATATGCCGTCAGATGAGGTCGTATATTACCTGATGTCCCTGATAAAATATGGTTTTGTCCAAACCGGCGCAGTAGATGATATGGATGCATATTTTTCTTACAAACTGAAAAAATAATGGCTGCAATTAATCCTGAATTCGGGAAGGAACTGAAAAGATTTGGGGGATTCGACTTCAATGCGTGTTACAATTGCGGAACATGTACAGCCGTTTGTTCCCTATCAACTGAAGAGGATTCGTTCCCCAGAGAAATGGTGCGGTTCAGTGTTTTAGGTCTGGAAGACGACATTAAGTCTTCACTTAAACCATGGCTTTGCTACTATTGTGGTGAGTGCTCAGCCAATTGTCCTCAGACGGCTAATCCGGGCGAATTAATGATGTCGCTCAGAAGGTGGCTGACATCGGAGTATGACTGGACAAAACTGGCAGGTCTGTTGTACAAATCACTCCCACTGACAATTATTGCATTTATCGTTGCGGCCCTGGCAGTCCTTACATTCAGCATTTCTGAAAATTTCAACCTTCCGTCAATAATGCATACCGGCCATACATTTGAAATGGTGGCAATAGCAGTTGTTTTTGGACTTATCCTCCTGC
The DNA here is from genome assembly GCA_963816345.1 of uncultured Bacteroidales bacterium. Lineage (GTDB taxonomy): Bacteria > Bacteroidota > Bacteroidia > Bacteroidales > VadinHA17 > LD21. The sequence continues at coordinate 646,764 of CAWFKI010000006.1, read as the reverse complement.
CAAATATTATCAGAATGTGGTGGTTTATTATTTACAGACCAAAGATCAGGGTACCGGTATCAAAATATTTTACCGGCCTGGCAGAGTTAGCAATTCATATGTTCACTCAGAAAAGAGCCCTGGATTGTGATGACAACCGTTTCAGGTGGTTTGAGCATTTTATTCTTGTCATCGGGTATTTGGGGTTACTTTTTACAACAGTTTTTCTCGACTGGTTTTCAAGTGAAAAGTTATTTATTATTGTGTCCGGCTATGTCGTAAGCATAACAGTTTTTATAATTACGGTCGATTTTGTGGCCGGCCGGATAAAAAAGAAAAAAGAGATAAATAAATTTTCCCAGCCATCTGACTGGCTATTTGTTATATGGCTGTTTCTTATGGGGATCACTGCTTTTTCTGTCCGTCTTTTTATTGATACGGGTTTACTTGAAAATAATATCTGGTTATACCTGTTTCATTTAATTATTCTTGTGCAATGGGCTTTGATCATAGTCCCGTTTGGAAAATGGCCACATTTTCTATATCGCTCATTTGCAATGTACTTTGCAAAAATTAAGAGCTGAAAACATCAGGATGAAATAAAATGTGAAAATGGACAGGCATCCCACATTCCCGTTACATGTACACTTCCAGCGATCTTGCCTTTAAAGCCAGAAAGATTAAGCCTCTTAAAATGTAAGTAGCTTATAATGTGTAGTATACAAATGTTGTTATTAGCAGACTTTATCCAAAGTATTGTACTTCAGGTATAATGACAACAAGCCTCTTAAAATGCAAGTAGTTAATAATGTTTAGCCTACAAATGTTGTCATTCAGTCGTCAGGTATGTATAGAATATGGTTTTCGCCCCGTAGGGGCATAATAACATAACACAGGGCAACGCCCTGTGTAAAAACGCTCACTTCATACCCCAAAGCCCCGTAGGGGCGGAATAACAAAACACCGGAAGATCCATTTCACCTGATCCTCTATGGCTGATGGTATCACTTTATTACGCCCCTACGGGGCTGAAGGAGAGGGAGGTACCATCAGGCAGGGCTCCGCCCTGCCCTATAATATGTAAGGCCTACGGCCTTTTACCCACCACTTCCATTTTAGTAATCACTGAGCCTTTCTTGTAAATTGAAACAGGATTAAAATCCGCCTGGGTCAGACTCCTTAAGTTGACAGTTAATACACCGGGGTGAGTCAAATTATAGTAAAACCTCAGGATAACCAGAAGCTGATTTTTATTCTTATAAACCGAATTTGCGGAACAGATAATATTTCGGGAAATCGATTCCAAAGGAAAAGAGTACAGAAAATCCAAAAATGGTTATTATAGTTAACAGATTCAGCTGAGGGACAAGGATTCCTGACAGGCTCAGAATAGCAAATCCGATTATGGCTGAGGTACTGGATATCAGCAATCCGTTACCGGGAAGTGATGACCAGAAATGTCTTCTTTCCCTGACTATCAGCACCCTCAACTGGCTGTTGAATATAAGCATAAGCATCACAAGTGTTGTAAGTTCTTTCCATTCCAAACGGAAAAAATCCTTGCCAACCATGATTACGATGACATCTCCCAGAACGTATAACAGCGCCGGTATAAGAGATGCAAGGATATTATTCTTCACGTTCCACTTATCAGGTTTTCCGGTATAAACAACATTATCTGTTGCAAGAGACATTGTAACGAAATCGTTTGCCAGCACCAGCAACGAAACACCCAGCAGGGAAAGCAACATATTCTGGAACCAGAAGAATCCGATTGTAAGCAATACGACAAACTCAATTACCTTGGCAACTTTATTAATTACCCATGTCAGCATTCTCTGGTATGTCTGTCTGCTTATTGTTATAGCATCGACTATTACCCCCAATCCGCTTTCAGTTAAAACCGTACTTGCAGCCGCCTTTGCAACATCGGTTGAATTGCTTACCGCGATGCCCATCTCAGCCTGTTTAAGGGCCGGGGCATCATTAACCCCGTCACCTGTCATTCCTACGATGTGGCCAGCTGTTTGCAGCAGTTTTACTATTCCATACTTGTCTTCAGGATATATTTCTGCAAAACCGTTACATTCCCTGACAATCTTAAGCTGCTTATCGGGAGTCAATTCTTTAATATCGGTCATACGAATAATATTTTTCCCGATGCCGACGCTGCCGGATATCTCTTTTGCTATGTCAAGGCTATCACCTGTAAGCATCAATGGTAATATTCCCAGTTTCTTAATCTGATCCAGCATATTTTCTGAATCCGGTCTGGGAGGATCAGCAAGAGAGATCAATCCGGCAAGTTTAAGATTATTTAAATCGCTTCCCTCCGATCTGGCAACTGCGATAGTTCTGTAACCTTTTCCTGAAAATCCATCAATAGTTTTATAAACCTCATCAAGTGTCTCTCTGGTCGTATCATGACAAAGTGCCAAAATCACCTGAGCTGCGCCCTTGACTGTTCTGAAGCGATCTTCCCCTGCTTCAATAATTGCTTCTGTCCTCTTTAATGAGGGATCAAACGGAGTGTAGGATACTTTTTTGTATCCGTTAAGGCTGACTTCTGATTTCTCAGCGTAATTAATTATTGCAGTATCTATAAGATCCATTGCATTTGACTGGCATGTAAGTGCAGCCACCCTGATCACATCTTCTTTTTTGTTTCCTGAAAAAGGGATACAATCTGCAACCGATAACTTGTTCTGTGTAATGGTTCCAGTCTTATCGAAACAGATAATATCTATTGAGGCGGCATCCTCCACCGAATCGAGCCTGGTCACCAGGGCTCCCTTTTTTGCGAGTTCTTTTGCCCCGACTGACTGTACAATGGTAAGTACGGCAGGGAGAGCAACAGGAATCGCACCCAGCAGGAAAATTACCACGAAAGTCAATATTACCAGAATATTCAGATGCATCACAAAAGAAGATACTGAAATCAGGAGTGATGCTGCAATACCAAGGTACATCATATATTTTACTATAGCCATCATCACGTCCTGCTGATGTGACTTCGGTTTAGCAATTTTAACCAACTCGGCAGTCTTCCCGAAGAATGTTTTTGAACCGGTGTTAACCACAACACCTGTTGCTTCGCCGCGTCTTACAACGGAACCGGAGTAGATTATATCAGACTGGTGCACTTCAGATGGAAGGGATTCTCCGGTGAGGGCCGACTGATCAACAGAGAGCTCGCCGGAAATGAGTTTGGTATCTGCCGGGACTATATCTCCAAGCTTTACAGATATAATGTCTCCGTCCACAATTCCTTTAGCATCTTCTTCAGACCATATTTTATTCCGCAAAACCTTTGACCGTACAGCTAATTTTTTCTTTAACAGCTCAATTACTTTTTGAGACCCGCTTGAATGAATTTGCCCGATTATTGCGTTTGCTGTCAGCAACACAAAGATTATTATTCCTTCGACTTTATGGCCTAATAAGAACGACAGGACCATTGCCAGCTCAAGCAGCCACGGCATAGGTCCCCAGTAGCGTAGTAGAAATTCAAAAACGGGATTCCGTTTTTTCTCTGCTATTTCGTTATAGCCAAATTTCTGAAGCCGGTCACTTACTTCGGTATCAGAAAGCCCGTCGCTGGTTGTCTCCAGGAGCCTGAGGGTCTCCTCCAGGGAGATCTCCTTATAATCCGATGTGTTCCTAACTTCAGGATTCATAAAAGTTCCAATTTTAAATTATGAAAATCGCATCAATACCATATCCGATGTACAGAGAACGTAGGAATATTATGTTAATCACTGAGTCAAATAGTTTGAATCTGATTTGTTCACCGAAAAAGGGCCTAAGCTTAACATTTACACTTTACTTATCCTTATTTCGAATGATTATAATTAAATAATCATCTGATACAACAGATAAGTGAGCACATAGAAATAAACAAGAGAAGTGTAAATAAGTTTTTAAGCTTTTGAAATTTCCCTGATCGCATAATCTTCAGAGCTGAAGACACAGAGTGTTGACGCATATTTTATCACCGTCATTCTGCCGCAATCATTAAATGGTATTGTTTCCGGATGATCTTTCAGGATTCGTCTACTATCTGACCGTCTTTTATCTGAAGTATCCTGTCTGACATGGCAGCCAGTTGACGGTCGTGGGTGACTATTACGATAGTCTGCCCGAAGTTATCCCTGAGCTTAAAGAAAAGCTTATGAAGTTCATTTTTATTCTCGGTATCCAGATTGCCTGATGGCTCATCGGCAAGGATTATGGAGGGGTTATTTACCAGGGCCCGGGCTACGGCAACGCGTTGTTGTTCTCCGCCGCTGAGTTCCGATGGTTTATGTTCAAGTCTGTCAGAAAGGTTAAGAAATCCCAGGAGTTCGCCTGCCCTGCTTTCTGCAAAAGCCTTGCTTTTACCCGCTATATAGGCGGGTATACAAACATTTTCCAGAGCTGTGAATTCCGGAAGAAGCTGATGGAACTGAAATACGAATCCTATATTTTTATTCCGGAAATCGGATAGTGCTTTACCTTTGAGATTGCTGATATCAGAACCGTTATAGAAAATAGAACCGCTGTCAGGTCTGTCAAGAGTCCCCATAATCTGGAGAAGGGTAGTTTTTCCGGCGCCGCTTGCGCCGACTATTGAAACAACTTCCCTGTCTTCTATGCTGATATCTATTCCTTTAAGTACCTTAAGCTCTCCGTATGATTTTGTGATGCCTGTTGTTCTTATCATATCTAGTTCTGAACGCTCTCTTTTACATCATCCGCACTTTTTTGAAGATTGTTATTTACCTCATTCACATCTTTCTTAACGGTTTCAGCAACCGTATTCATCTCTTTCCTGACATCTGAAGTGACATCGTTCATATCATTCTTAATAGAATCTGAGACTTCATTGGCATCCCTTGTGATCTTATCGGAAAAATCAGTAACATCTTTCTTTATAGAAGTTGTGACATCATTCAGATCATTTCTGATATCCTGTGTACTTGTCTCAAGTTCTCTCCTTATCTCATCAGTGGCCTTTCTGAAGTCGCGCATCCCCTTTCCAATAGTTTTGGCAATATCCGGAAGCTTTTCCGCACCAAACAGCAATAAGGCTACAATGATGATGACAAATATTTCCTGTCCGCTCATATCAAAATTGTAATTATTTATTCTCCATTTCGAAAGGCAAAGTTAGAAAAGATTAATGATATTATAACTTATTAATGATTTATGCAAATATTTTTAACTTATGTTAGCAGTTATCATTTAGCTTTGTTGAAAAAAACAGACAGCATACTAAGAAATTCCGATCCACGTTTCAAAAAAGATACTGTCTATTAATTAATTTCGCATAAAACTTAAAGCACTAAGATGAATTTTTACGGAACCCTTGTTTTATTATTGCAGCCCCAGTTAAAAGACACCAACAGTGTCAACAATGTGGCTGAACTTCTCATGAAGGGCGGATATATCATGATCCCGATCATTCTTCTTTCAATTATAAGCATATATATTTTCATCGAAAGATTTATCTATATAAGGAGAAGCTCTGTCATTGATGAAACGATTGTCAGCAATGTCATTGATGGTATCAGGAACAAAAAGCATGACGAGGCTGTTACACAGGCAAGGTTCAGCAATACCTCCCTTGGGCGCATTCTTGAAAGCGGATTGAATAACGCCGGCAAGAGCGCAAAGGAAGCCGAAAGTTACATGGAAGCAACGGCTAACCTGGAAATCTCTGTCATGGAGAAGGATACCGGGTACCTGGGCATTATTGCAGGTATTGCGCCGATGCTCGGATTTATAGGAACCATTTCAGGGGTAATCAAGATTTTTTATAATATCTCCCTGGCTGATAATATCAGCATCGGGATCATTGCAGGAGGATTATACCAGAAGATGATCTGCAGCGGAACAGGATTTATAGTAGGTGTAATAGCCTATACTGCTTATCATTATCTTCAGATGATGATCGACCGGTTTTCGATAGATATGCAAAGGCAGGTTAATGAAGTTGTAAAAGTTTTATAAGATGGAATATTAAAAGAAAAAAACACTTTAAAGCTGAAGTAAGCACCTCCTCCCTGAATGATATAATGTTCTTCCTGCTCCTGTTTTTTCTTATTGTTTCCTCGCTGGCGAATCCGAATGTTATAAAGTTATTGCTGCCCAATTCAAAGTCCGCCCAGAACCTTAATAAACAGCAGATAACTATCTCTATTACAAAGGATAAGAATTACTTCATTGACAATCGTCAGATTAACTTCTCGGATATCGAGCCTTTTCTGAAATCGAGGATCAGTTCGTTGCAGGAACCTACTGTTATACTGAGGCTTGAAAGTACCCTTACGGTTCAGGATCTTGTCGATGTGCTTGAGATCGGGAACAGGCTTAAGGTCAAGATGCTGATGGCGACAAACAAAAAAAGTGACTGAAAAGGGAACGGGGCCCATTGCCAGGCCCCGTTCATTCCTTAAAGAGGAGGCCTCTTAAAGCGCTCCCGAAAGCTTTCCCTGAGATAATCGCAGGGTAAGCGGTTAAGCTTTTATTTTCCCTTTTGGTTCTTCTTCTGCATTACTCTTTGGTGAGGTGTCGTACATAAGGGCCGTGGCAACGAATACCGAGGAATATACTCCTGTTCCGATCCCTACCATAAGTGCAAACATAAATCCCCGTATAACGGCGCCACCAAAGATGAACATGGCCACGATTGTGAGCATGACTGTCAGGGTTGTGTTAATTGTTCTGCTCAGAGTTGAATTGATAGCCATATTAAGGACCTCTTTCATAGGTCTTTTGCGGTATAACGGAATGTATTCCCTGAGCCTGTCAAAGACAATCACAGTGTCGTTTACAGAGAATCCTATCACAGTAAGTATTGCGGCGATAAAGGCCTGATCTATCTCCATGGAGAACGGCATGATCCCCCAGAAGATCGAATATACACCGATTACAAGGAGCACATCATGGAAGAGCGACATTACTGCACCGAAGCCGTATTGCCAGTACCGGAATCTCATGAAGATATACAGGAAGATAAGAATGAGTGCAATACCAACAGCAAAAAATGCATTTATCTTAATATCGGCAGCCACGACAGGACCAACAGTTTCAGAGCTGACCCTGTATTTATTCAGAAATTCTTCCCTTGTGACATTGTCTCCTATAACACCTTTTAGTCCGTCATATAATTTCGTATCAACCTCATCATCAGCTCCGGTTTCATTGATCTTATACTTGGTTGTTATCTTAACCTGGTTATTACTGCCGAATGTTACAACCTGCGGAAGTTCATTGAATTCGGGTGTAAGCCTTGCAGCTATATCTTCAGTAGTAACCGGTTTATCAAATCTTATGACAAATGTACGTCCTCCCGTAAAATCAATTCCCGGATTCAGTCCCCTGACAAATAATGAAACCACACCGGCCAGCAGGATACCTCCTGATACAAAATAGAAATACTTTCTCATCCCTATAAAGTCAATCTTGGTGTGTTTGAACACTTCGGCAGTAATCTTTCTTGAGAATGTGAGATTTTTATTCCTCTTCAGCAGTCCTTCATAGATGATCCTTGTTATGAAAATTGCAGTAAACAACGATGTCAGAATACCTATTACAAGTGTTGTGGCAAAACCTTTTATAGGGCCTGTACCAAAGATATAGAGTACAACTCCGGTCAGCAGTGTTGTAACGTTGGAGTCGATGATTGCAGAATAAGCATGTTTATATCCATCAGCGATAGCCAGCTTTATTCCCTTGCCGGCCCTGAGTTCCTCCCTGATCCTCTCGTATATAAGAACGTTCGCATCAACAGCCATACCCATTGTCAGCACGATACCCGCTATACCGGGAAGTGTAAGAACTGCATTCAGGGAGGCGAGGACTCCGAAAAGCAGGAAGACGTTGGCAATAAGTGCAATATTTGCAATTGTACCTGCACTTTTGCTGTAATAGAATACCATAAAAACCAGGACAAGGGTAAATGCTATAATAAAAGAATAAAAACCTGCTTTTATTGCTTCTGCTCCCAGGGTAGGGCCAACAATGGTATCTGAAATTATATGGGTTGGAGCCGGGAGCTTTCCTGACTTCAGGATATTAGCCAGGTCGTCAGCCTCCTCAATAGTGAAATCTCCTGTTATTTCCGTGTTACCCCCGGTAATTTCGTTTTGTACTCTCGGGTATGATCTCACATAACCATCCAGAACGACGGCAATGCACCGGCCTATATTTTCACGGGTCATTCTTGCCCAGATCTTAGCGCCTTCCGAATTCATTGTCATATCCACCTTTACCTCTGAGCCTGTAATACCGGAAGAGGTTCTGGCAGAAGTGATGACATCTCCGTCAAGCGGAGGACGGCCGTCGCGGGTAGTGATCTTTATAGCATGCAGTTCGTATAATGATTTTGTCGGATCGTATTTATAGGGGTTCTGGCTCCACATAAATTTGAGATCGCGTGGAAAGAGAGCCTTTATCTGATTCATTTTCAGGTAATCGTCTACCCTTGCAGTATCTATTGAACGTGCAAGTCCGACCATACATGAAGGTAAGGGCTGGCCCTGTGCATCTACCCTGGGGCTAAGGATGCCGAACAGAGGATTCCTTAGGGTAAATTCCTCGCGTGTAGCCGCTTCCGGGAGCTTGGTGGTATCTTGTCCTATAAGATTAAGCAGTGACTGATCTTTTTTGGTTGTGTCTTTCGGAGCTGTTTTTTCCCCCTCTTTGACGGCAGCAGCAGGCGTTGTTTTCTGCTCATTGAGCTGCATCTCCCGCAACAGGTTATTGGCAGCGGTCAGATAAGGCAAGATCTCACTATTCTCATATGTCTCCCAGAATTCAAGGTTGGCAGTTCCCTGCAGCAGCTCCCTTACGCGTTTGGGATTATTCTGGCCGGGGAGTTCTATCAGAATGCGGCCTTTTGTCGAAAGCTTAGTAATATTAGGCTGCACAACACCAAAACGGTCAATCCTTGTACGGAGGATATTAAAAGCGTTATCAATAGCGCCTGACACTTCCGTATCGAGAACTTTTAACACCTCTTCATTCGTGGAATTGAAATTGATCTTCTCCCTTAACTCAGGGGTTCCGAAGATTGATGCAAGCTTGGCATTCGGATCAAGTTCCTGAAAAGCCCTGCCGAAGAGTGTGAGATAATCAGCCTGGCTCTGTTTCTGAAGTTCGTGTGCACGGGCAAGCGCCGCATTGAAAGTTTTGTCGGGATTATAGTTCGACAGCGCCTTCAGGATGTCCTCTACCGATACTTCAAGGATAACGTTCATCCCGCCTTTCAGGTCCAAACCAAGGTTCAGCTCTTTCTTCTGGCATTCTTTAAATGTATAGCCAAGAAAACTCCACTTATCTTTTGGCAAAGTTGCAATTGAATCGAGGTAATTAGTCTCCTTAACCAGATTGCCTTTTGCATATGTTTTGGCTTCTTTTGTAACCTTATATGTTGCCACGGTAAATGAGAGCTGGTATATCGATACCAACCCCAATGCAATTGCCAGAATGATGATTGCCGTTTTATTCTGCATCTGTCTTTTCTTTTGAAATTATTTGGAAAATTATTTTCTTATTTCTACTCAATTGAGGCGCAAAGATATTAAAATTTTACAAAATCCCTCAAATTAATAAGATATGAATTATGCTGATCGCAATTACTTTGGTCACAGAGAGCAGTTGGTTGCTCATTCACTCCCGGGAGCTGTCTGTAATGGCTTTAAGACTGGCAGGGTGCGGGGTAAGGTGAGGGTTACTGGATAAGCTTTTCATAATCTGTCTGAAGAGGCTTTCTGTTCAGGAAATCGAACAGGGTAAGGCTCCTCAGGTTATAGAAATAGCTCCAGTAATTCTGTAATGACTGGACAAAGGCCCGACGGTTCTCATCTTTTTGTGTATCGGCATTATTTAGCTCGAGAACGGCAATTTTCCCGATAAGGAATCTCTGCTTTGTAACCTCGAACATCTTTTGAGCCACTGTGTCTGATTTTGCTGCGATTGCAACCTGTGCAGCCTGAAGGTTGAACTGCTCAACATCGAGATAGAGATTTTGCTGGAAGTCGATAACAGCCTGCTGGGACTGAACCTTTGCAAGTTCAAGGCTCGATTGAGCCATCCTGTATTTTCCACGTCCGAGACCCCAGTCGAGTATAGGCACAGTGAATCCAACGCGAATCCTTTGCTGCTTATTAACATCAGAATATGCCTGTATGAAATTTGGATCCTGATCTCTCATACCGTAGCTTGCGGTAAGATTTGCATTCAGTCCTCTGTCAGCCTTTGCCTGAGCAACACTGCTCTCGGCAGTAAGTACGGTAAGCTGCTGGTTCAGTATCTCCGGATTGTTTTGCATGGCAAGATCAAATACCTCCTGGGTAGTAACCTGCAAATCAGGAATTTCCTTTGGAATAAGCAGCTCGATCCTTATATTCTCATTAAAGCCGAGAAAAGACCTGAGACGTATTTCCCTGTCCCTTAAATTGATTTCAGCCTCCTTCCTGGCAGTCTCTGCATTAAGCCACGATAGCTGCATCTGGAGTAATTCATCCTCGGCGATTGTACCAAGGTCATAACGTCCTTTTGCAATTCTCCAGAGAGTATCGGCATTTGAATAGTTCATCTCTGCAATCTGCTTGTTTATCTGGGCCAGCGCAAGAGAGAAGAAACTCATTACGGCCTGCTGGTGAACAGCTTCTATGTTTGACAGGAAAGTTTTCTTTGCTGTCTCAAATCTTAATGGCTCGGTTTTCTTCTGCCACTTAAGGGCATTATACCTGAAAAGTGGCTGTGTTAACCCTATACTTAACGGAGCAGTAATATATTTTTTTGTGTCATTGGCAAAATCCTGAAAAATGGTCAGATCCGAATTAAGTGATATTGATCCTCCGGTAAAACCTATATTCTGTGAAAGAGAAAGTGAACCCAGATTGCTGATTGTATTTGTGGCAATATAGTCATAGCTCTCTGTCTGGGAGTTCCACACTTTATCATAGGCATTGCTGTAATCAGGAGTTGTTCCGGTAAGGATAAGAGATGGCCTGTACTGTGCAACGAAGGTCCTGTACTGCCAGTAGCTTGCGCGGAACCTGTGTTTGGCCATAAGAGCGTTTGGTGATTGTTCCTCCGAAAGTCTGATAACCTCCTGGAAAGTAAGTTTCTTGAGTTCCTGTCCTTTAACTATCCCGGCTGAAAAATAACAGATTACTATAAATGGAAAAAAACAAAAATTTCTTCATTCTCAATAAGTTTTATTCATATCTCAATGATTCGATAGGATCTTTTTCGGATGCTCTTTTTGCAGGTGAATAACCGAATATTACACCGACTGCTGCAGAGACACCAAAGGCAATAAATACTGAAAAGAAGGAAACAATGGTCATAATACCGGCTATCTGTTCAATCAGTTTAGCCATTATCACTCCAAAGAATACTCCGATAAATCCGCCTGTTACACTGATGAGAATTGCCTCTGCAAGGAATTGAACGACTATATCCATCTTCTTGGCGCCAATAGCCATCCGGGTACCGATCTCCTTTATCCTTTCCATTACCGATGCGAACATTATATTCATAATGCCGATACCTCCCACTATAAGAGAGATGCTGGCAATTGCACCCAGTACAATATTAAAAATATCCTTTGTTCTCTGCTGCTGCTTGAGCAGTAATTCCGGTACTGTGATCTCAAAGTCCTTCACCCCTGTATGCCGACGTGTAAGCATCCTGCTCAGAATTTCCGTAGAAGGCTGTAGCTGCTCCGTTTCATTTACCTGTACAACTATTCTGTCAAGCTGGTTATAATTGGTCTCGGTGTTGCTGGCGGAACTGGAACTGCTTAGCCACAACGTGAATATCATGACCACCAAAAAACTGGATGGAACTTGCCTCAGACACCATCTTTGTATTAAGAAGGGCCCTGTTCTGATATCTTAAAAGCATAGTCTGTATAGGTATGTAAATGTTATCGTTATATACATTTACTCCTTTTTCTTCAAACCCGGTAAGGCTTACATTGGTTTTCTGGAGAACTCCGATCACTTTAAGCCAGGTGCCGTTGAATTTGATATATTGCTCCAGCGGGTCAATTTTGCTGAAGAATTTTGCCCTGATATTTGCCCCGATGATACATACCTGTATCCCGTTCTGCTCCTGATAGGAATTAAAAAAGGCTCCCGATACAAGAGGCAGGTTGTACAAATAAAAGTAATCATTAGATACGCCGACGAGCTTTGCAGTATATTTTACTCCGTTCATCATGGCAATGGAATTAAAGGATATCTCGGGGCTTATCCTTTTAACGGAAGGAAGAGTTTCCCTAATCGCCTCCACATCAAGGAGGTTCAGTCCCCTGGAGAACTTTTTCTGTTGTTTTTCACCCTCTTCGGTGGAGGAGGATTTTTCAGGTATGACAGGATTGATAAGGATATTGTTGACCCCTACCATCTTCATTTGTTCCATAATCTCCGTCTTGGCTCCCTTCCCTATTGCCAGCATAGCTATTACAGCTGCCACACCGAAGATTATTCCCAGGGCCGTCAGCATGGATTTCAGCTTATTTGAAATTATCGATTCAACGGCAATTTCAATATCGTGGAAATAGCGTAAGATAAACCTGAACATATTATTTCCTGTTTAAGTGATTATTTCTGAGTTGCAGATCCGGTCTGCGCCGGAGTCTCCTGCTGTGATCTCTGCGGCCGGGGCTGACCTTCCCGCGTTCTCATTACCCTTCGGGGCTGTGAGCTGTCGCCGGGTCTGCCCTGACCCTGACCTCTCATACTTCCAGGCTGACCCATCATCCCGGGGCCACCCATATTTTCATCACGTCGTGCCCTTGCCAGTTCAGATTCCTCCCTGAGCCGTTTCTCCTCGGCTTTTTTCATCTGTATGCGTTCCTTGATTATGGGTATCAGATCCTCTCCTGTCAGATCAAATCTTTCGGGTTTCAGCGGGGTACTCAGATAGATCTGGGCCCCTGCAGACAGCCCCTTCTCAACAATGACATTATTTTCATTTGACTCGCCCAGAACGACGATCTGTTTATTGCCATTCTTGAGGTAAACAAAAGGAATGCTGTCAGTTCCTGCCTGCACCGACTCAAGTGGTATATAGGTTACGTCGCTGATAGTTTTGGTAATTATTTTATTGCCAGTTGTCATTGAAGGTCTCAGTATCGGGTCCGATCCATCCACTTTTATCAGGACCTCAAAAACTTTTGCATCAGCATTGGGCAATTGTTCACCGATATTTGCAACGCTTGTCACCACACCGGTGTATGACTTTTCCGGAAAAGCATCTACGAGCATTCAACCTTCTGACCTGATTTTACTTTACTTACGTCAATTTCATTAACATATGTTTTTGAGATCATTGAGGACATATCCGGCAGTGTTGCAACGACATTATCCCATGGATTTATTGAGGAACCGATTTTTCTTTTGGTTCCCGATCCTGTCACGTTTATAGATTACCATGCCCGGGGAAGGAGCCGTTATATCGAACTTGGACAACAGCTCTCTCAGGTTGGTTACACGTATTTGCTGTTCTGAGAGATTATGCTGATTGGTTCTCATATCTGATTTAGCCTGCTGAACTCTCAGGGAATAACCCTTAATAGACTGATCAAGAGCGCGGTTTGCCTTGTCCAGTGCTATCTCAGCCTGCCTGATTGTTGTAGGAGGCTCATATTTCGACTGCTGCAGGGTTATTTCAGCTTCTTCAACTGAAAACCTCAGGTTTTTGATATTATCCCTTAAGCCGCTAAGAGTAACAGCCGTATCGAGAATCTTAGTCTCTACATTTGTTTCATATGTTGTAAGCCTGTCAAGCTCATCCTTAAGAGTATTATCAAATGCCGTCCTGTCGAGGGTTGCAATGAAATCTCCGGTTTTTACCTCAGTACCTTCGGGAACCAGATCCTGTATCTTTATATCCATCCCCCTGATGTTTCTCATCTGGGAAAATTCAGGACCCCTGATGTCGGTGGAATTTTCCGCCTGTAGCTCGCCAGTTGTTGTGACCACTATATCAAACTGACCTCTCTTTGCCTCAACATAGAGGTTCGAAATATCTTTTTTTGAAGTTACCTTACTGAATACTATGAGGATTATTATCGCCACCACAACAACAATACCTGTAATTAACATTGTTCGCTTCATCTGAAATAATAATTAATAGATACCTAAAAATCAGTCGTAAAAGTATAAAAAGGCCAACGCAATTAATTGTCCTTAACAATATTTAACACAAAACAAATATTACCTTAAAGGGTCATAAAGGCTCATCATTTTTTATAGACACTCAGGCACACCGTTTTATTCCCGAAAAGCGGCAATTAAATCGAAATCAGAGTTTCTTAACAACCGCTATTACAGTTTCTGCCAGTTCTTCGGCTTCCAACTCTGTTCCGGCCTCCGCGTAGATCCGGATCACCGGCTCGGTATTCGATTTTCTGATCTGCACCCAGCCATCTTTCTGCTCCACCCATAAGCCGTCACGCTCATCAAACAAATGACCCTTAAATTGATCCTTTACTGCATCGGTAATCTGATTGAATTGAACAGAAGGTGAAAGAATGAGTTTCTTTTTTGCTATAACATACCGCGGATAGAGTTGTCTGAGAGCTGAACATTTCAGCCCGCTTTTAGCAAGATGGGAAAGAAAAAGAGCTATCCCTGCCAGTGCATCGCGTCCGTAATGCAGCCCGGGGTAGATTACGCCTCCGTTACCCTCTCCCCCTATAATTGCACCCCTTTTTTTCATCTCTTCCACCACATTGACCTCTCCGACTGCTGAGGCAAAGTGGCTGCACCCGTACTTAGTGGCAATATCCTTTAACGCTTTTGTTGATGACAAATTGGACACTGTGTTTCCCGGCGTATTCATTAAAATGTAATCAGCAACGGCAACAAGAGTAAATTCTTCACCGAACATTGTTCCGTCTTCGCAAATTATGGCAAGCCTGTCAACATCGGGATCAACGACGATCCCAATATCAGCCTTTTCCTTAACAACCAGCTTTGAAATATCTCCCAGGTTTACCGGAAGAGGTTCCGGATTATGAGAAAAATTACCATCCGGGAGAGTGTTCAGTCCTATCACCCTGCCGACTCCCAGTGACTTCAGAAGAAGAGGAAGGATGGTACCTCCGACGGAGTTGATGCAGTCTACTGCAACAGTAAATCCTGAAGCCTTTATATCCTTTACTGATACCAGGTCTAACCCCAGTACAAGATCTATATGCTTTTTGTCCCATGTATTGTCAAAATCAATGAGACCGGCAGCTGTATCGGTGACAAACCTAAAATCTTCAGCTTCCGCTATCTCCAGTACCCTGTTCCCGTCTGCAGCTGAAAGAAACTCTCCTTCCTCATTTAATAATTTCAGTGCATTCCACTCCGCAGGGTTATGACTTGCTGTGATAATGATCCCTCCATCTGCATTTGTCCCGCTGACGGCAAGCTCCACGGTTGGCGTTGTGGCCAGGCCCAGATCGGTCACGCTGATCCCGAGGCTGCTCAGGGTTGTAATAACCAAATTATTGACCATTTTACCCGATCTGCGGGCATCGCGGCCAACAACCACCTTAAGACTATCTTTTCCATGCCTCGCTTGCAGCCAGGTACCGTAAGCTGCGGTAAATTTCACAATATCGACAGGAGAGAGACTTTCACCCGGCCTCCCGCCTATGGTTCCCCTGATACCTGAGATTGATTTTATTAATGCCATTGCGATAATGTATTAAGACAGACAAAGGTGCAAAAAAATCATCAAAATAAAATATCGCCAAATAATTGTACCTTTGCACCCTGATAATTAATTGATATGGAGAAGAGGGCACCTGAAGAAAGATCTGAAGGAAAAGATAGAAAAACCAGGGTAAATAAATTAACAGACAGGAACAGGGCAACGAGACCATTCAGGAAAGATTCCGGATCTCAGGGTAAATCTTCGGACAGAGGAGTAAAGAGATCTTCAAAGGGAAAAGAACAGGTGACCACCCTGATCAGGCTGAACAGGTTTATTGCCAACAGTGGTGTCTGCTCGAGAAGGGACGCGGACGAACACATTAAAAACGGCCTTGTAAGCGTGAATGGGCTGCTTGTAACCGATATGGGTACAAAAGTGACCTATGACGATGAAATTCGTTTTAAAGGGAAAAAGCTATCGGCCGAGAAGAAAGTATACATTCTGTTGAATAAGCCGAAGGATTATGTCACCACTGTAGAGGATCCTCATGCCGAACATACGGTACTTGAGCTGATCGGTGACAAATGCCCTGAAAGGGTTTACCCCGTGGGGAGGCTCGATAAGGCAACAACTGGAGTTCTTTTGCTTACAAACGACGGGGAACTGACCGGAAAGCTGACTCATCCGAAATACAAGAGGAAAAAGATATATCATGTTTTTCTTGATCATGAAGTGACAAAAAACGATCTTTTCAGGCTGACCGAAGGGATAGAGCTCGATGGTGAAGCAGTTGTGGCAGATGCAGTTGCCTATGCCGATGCAGATGATAAAAGCCAGATTGGCATAGAGCTTCACTCCGGGAAAAACCGCGTGATCAGGAGACTTTTCGAAACGCTTGGATATAAGGTTAAGAAGCTCGACAGAGTATATTTCGCAGGTCTGACCAAAAAAAATCTGGCCAGGGGAAAGTGGAGATTCCTTACCGATAAAGAGGTAAGCATGTTAAAAAGGGGAATTTTTTAATTGATACAGATGGCCCACCGATCAGGTTTTGTAAATATCCTGGGAAATCCCAATGTGGGGAAATCCACAATTATGAACGCCCTCGTTGGTGAAAAGCTTTCCATTATATCTCCCAAGGCTCAGACAACAAGACACCGTATTATGGGAATCGTAAACGGAGAGGATTTCCAGATAGTCTATTCAGATACCCCGGGGATACTAAAACCCAGGTACGAGCTTCAGGAGACAATGATGAATTTTGTTAACGGCGCTCTCTCCGATGCAGATCTGATCATGTATGTAACTGATGTGAATGAACACGGTGCCTGGCAGAATGAGTATTCTGAGAAGATAAAAGAATCCGGGACCCCTGTCATCGTTGCCATAAACAAGATCGATCTCTCAAACCAGGCTGAGCTTGAAATTATTGTAGAATCATGGCACAGCGCTTTTCCCACATCGCCCGTTATTCCTCTCTCCGCCATTAAAAATTTCAACCTTGATGCACTCCTGAACGCCATACTCGACAGGTTGCCTGAAGGGCCACCCTGGTTCCCGAAAGATCAGCTAACCGACAAATATGAAAGGTTCTTTGCTTCCGAAATCATACGTGAAAAAATTCTTTCCAATTATAAAAAAGAGATACCTTATTCGGTAGAAGTGGAGATTGAAAGTTTCATTGAGGAAAAAAATATTAACAAAATAAGAGCTCTTATCCACGTTACAAGGGATAGTCAGAAAGGGATAATCATTGGACATAAGGGAGTCATGCTGAAAAGGGTGGGAACTGAGGCAAGAAGGGACATGGAGGATTTCTTCGGAAAGAAGATCTTCCTTGAATTATATGTCAAGGTTACAAAAGACTGGAGGGACAAACCTGTAGTGCTTAAGAGATTCGGTTACAGGTAAAATATATAATAAAACAGATAATGGGCAGGATAGTTGCTATAGTGGGAAGGCCAAATGTGGGGAAATCGACGCTGTTCAACAGGCTCACAGATTCAAGGGAAGCTATTGTTGATGAAGTGAGCGGAGTGACTCGTGACCGCAACTATGGTGTCTCTAACTGGAATGGAATGGATTTTTCGGTTATCGATACCGGCGGATATGTCAGGAACTCGGAAGATGTATTTGAGGAGGAGATAAACAAGCAGGTACTGCTGGCAATCGAAGAGTCTGATCTCATACTGTTTATGGTGGATGTGACATGCGGCATCCATGATCTGGATCAGTCTGTTGCCGATCTGCTCAGGAGAAGTTTAAAAAAGGTTATTGTTGTTGTCAATAAAGTTGATAACCACGAACGGTTAATGGATGCAACTGAATTTTATAATCTTGGACTGGGAGATTACTTTCCGCTGAGCTCTATAAACGGCAGCGGTACCGGGGAGCTCCTTGATGAAGTTGTAAAAAATCTGCCCCCGGAAGTCCCTGAGACTATTCCTGATCTACCCAGGGTAGCAATAGTTGGCAGACCCAACGTGGGTAAGTCTTCCCTGGTAAATTCGCTTATCGGGGAGGAAAGGAATATTGTCACCCCGGTGGCAGGTACTACACGTGATTCAATATTTGTACGATACAACAAATTCCAGCACGATTTTCTTCTTGTGGATACGGCAGGTCTCCGGAAAAAAGGTAAGGTAAGTGAGGATATTGAGTTCTATTCCGTTATGCGGGCCGTAAGGACTATTGAGAGTTCTGATATCTGCCTTTTGCTTCTTGATGCCACAAGGGGCATAGAGGCACAGGATATAAATATCATGTCGCTGATACTCAAGAATAACAAGGGACTGATCCTCCTGGTAAATAAATGGGATCTAATTACCAAGGATAACAATATTACAACAAGGTTTGAAAAAGATATTAAAGAAAAGACAGCACCATTTACAGACTATCCGATATTATTTATTTCCGCAATCAACAGGCAACGTATTCATAAGGTCCTTGAGGTAATTGAGATGGTCAATACCAACAGGAACAGGAAGATAAGCACTTCGGAACTGAATGATGTTATGCTTCAGATTGTAAAGAACAATCCCCCTCCCTCCTTAAAAGGCAAGTATGTTAAAATAAAATATGTGACCCAGCTGCCAATTTACACACCGGCATTTGCGTTTTTCTGTAATCTGCCCCAGTATATCAAGGAACCATACAGAAGGTACCTCGAGAACAGGATGAGGGAGAAGTTTGAATTTACCGGTGTACCTGTAAGAATATTTTTCAGAAAAAAATGATCATATTTGGTGTGGTTTTTGTTCATAAAAATTATTGCTGAAAAACCATGAGAATAAATAAGTACAACCTCTTAATTATAGTTTCTGTAATAATCATCATTGTTTCCCTGGGTTCCTGCCAGAAAATAGTTCAGTTGTCTGCCATACCATCTATCAGGTTCAACAGCTTTGCCATATTTGATACAACTGATATACTTGGTAACCAGTCGAAGGGAGGCAGACTGAATTTTTATTTCGAGGACGGAGATGGCGATCTCGGACTTCCGGTGCCTTCAGGAATCCAGACAGATACTACAAATCTTTTCTTTACACTTTACAGGAAGATTGACGGAGTAATGGTTCCGGCTTCAGATAACGACCCTCTTTATCCATCACCATATACCATCCCTTATATGGTCAGAGTGGGTCAGAATAAGAACCTGACAGGAACTATCCTGGTTACCTTCCTCTACCTGTTTTATTCTCCGGGGGATACTATAAAGTATGATTTTTACATAAAGGACAGGGCGCTTCACGAAAGCAATGTTGCTTCAACGGGTGAGATTGTACTGTCGGTAAATGGGATTTATACAAAATAAACGTATCAGACCCTGACTCCCATCAGCAGGATGTCATCCACCTGGTCATAGTTCCCTTTCCATTCAAAATAAAATTTCGAAATAGCCTCACGTTGTTCTGACATAGGAAGCTTTGAAACCTGTTCAATCAACCTTTTAAGTCTGGCTATCTTCATTTTTTTACCGTCAGGTCCTCCAAACTGGTCTGATAGTCCATCCGAGAAGAGGTAGATCATATCACCTTCATTGAGGTAATACTCCTGATCGGCAAAGAATTTCTCGGTTACCGATTCGCCGCCGATGGATGACCTGTTGCCTTTAATATAATATGACTCTCCTTCGAGCACTGCTATTACAGGCCGCATTGCTGAGGCGAATCTTAAATGTCGCGTTTTTATATTGAATTCGCAAACCACCATATCCATACCATCATTTGATACCCCCAGCTCAAGATTCTGGTTAAGAGTCGAAAATATCTGGGTATTAAGCATCGTAAGAATTTCAGAGGGTTTTGAAATCTTCTTTCTTGTAACAATATCCTGCAGGAGGGTTGATCCAATCATAGACATGAAGGCACCCGGGACACCATGGCCGGTAGAATCGGCACAGACCAGAATAAACCTGTCATTCTCAATTTTATCGAACCAGTAGAAATCCCCGCTGACAATATCCCTGGGATGAAAAAGTATAAATGCATCCTTAAAGGATTCCCTTAATTTGTTAATATCCGGCAATATACTGGTTTGTATGCGTTTGGCATAATTAATACTGTCTGTTATCTCCATATTCTGAAGCTCTATCTCCGCTTTCTGCTGCCTTACCACACTTGTACGGGCAGCAAGCTCATCTTCAAGATATTCCTGCACCTTCTTCTGGGCCTTATCTCTCTGACGTATAATCAGAATTACTGCAGCAGCAATTGCAGCCACTACTGATAGAATGAACCACCAGCTCCTCCAGAAGGGCTGTTTGATCAGGATATCGAAAGATACCGCAGGTTCCTGGGACAACCCATCCTCATTAACCGATATAATGTTGAATTTGTACTTTCCGTCACGCAGACTGAAGGATGCATCCCTTGAAGTTGTCAGTTTACTCCAGTCGTTATCATAATTTTCAAGATAGGTACTGTAATATACCTTCCCGGGATTACTGAAGCTAATGCCGGTATAATTGACTTTAATGATGTTTCTCTTGCTGTAGGGAAGTGTAAATGATGGCTGGTAATCGTACTTTACATCATTTATCAGGATATAGTTGATATTGGTAAAGGGAGCTATCTCACTCCTTCTGTCCCTGAGCCTGTCATAAATAATCAAACCCTCAGTGGTACCGATAAATATTTTATGGTCAGGCGATTCAAACATCCCGTCAGCATTGCAGGCTCCTCCTTTTACGAAATCGGTTCCGAAGACCCTCATAGTTCCTTTTTTGGAATTGTATCTTGAGAAACCTTTATCATGACCTATCCAGATATAATTCCCGGAATCTGCGAATATACTGTAACAATAATTTGACAAAAGATCATCAGACCTGTTCAAAGCTGAAACAGAATCATTCCGGAACCTGAAGATCCCGTTGCTTTTGGTTGCAGCCCATATAACGCCATTGTTGTCCTGTGCCATTGACACTACCTTGTTGATGGTGCTGCCGGACATTACTCCGTTACCCGGAATAATATTGAATTTATTGTCAATCATATACAGCCTTTCACTTTCAGTTCCAATGTAGACATTGCCATCTTTGGCCACCATTATTTTATCAATGCTGTTATGAGGCAGGCCGTTATTTATATCGAATCTCCGCTTTTCATTTGCGCTGATCCTGTCTATCACAAGAACGCCATTTGTCGTTGCGAGCCATATATTCTGATTTTCAATCTCTATATCTTTTACAAAATCTGCACCGGAGTCGCCTGATCTGAAAAAACGTTTTACCGATCCGGAACTATTCCTGACAAACAGGCCGTTCCCTCCTGTACCAATCCACAGATTATTTTCATTGTCAAGATAATAGGAGGTAATCTCTACGTTCCCTACCTGCCGCTCAAGATCCGTAAAGGATGATGATTTCCCGGTCGAGGGATCAAACAGATGAAACCCTGAAGGAGTCCCGAGCAGGTATTTATCCTTAATGCTCTTTACATAAAGAATGTTATTCTGAACAGGGGTGTTTCCGGGAGTATAATATCCCAGGGCATATGATGTGAGCATAGATATCCCCTCACCGTAAGATCCGATCCAGTAATTGCCTTCCCTGTCCTGAAAGACAGTCCTGACATCATTTATAATAAGGCCGGATTTTACATTATAGGTATGCACAGAATTAATCGCATCCCTGTTTGCGGAAAGTGTCAGCTGAAATACTCCGGAACCGAAAGTGGAGACCCACAGGTTATCTTCAGAGTCAGGGATGATTGACTGAATATTAAGTGACCTGAGCTGGTCATCATCTTTAAGCCTTGACAATAAAGCTTTCTTTTCAGAGAGTTCCAGACGGAACAAGCCATTGCCATCAGTTCCTACAACAAACTGTGAGCTGTCACCGGACAGGAGGATTGAAGTAACGCTAGAATAGTCAAATCCTTCCACGACTCCTGTTATCTTAACTGAATCAGCTACAAGCCTGCAGATCATAATGTTTTCCTGTGTGCCAACAAGCAATTCTCCGTTTTTAGCGAATGCCGCAGAGAACATAACCGGATCTCCCGGAAAGGCATAGGTATGAATCTCGCCGGGTTTTAATGAGTTAATTCTATACAGTGCCTTTCCCTGGGGGATAACATATATCATTCCGTCAGGGCCTTCAAGAAGATCCACTATACTTTTCGTATTTGACAATGGAACACGGATCAGCTTGTTGTCTGTTGCATAAAAGACCGACCCGTCATTACAGCCAAACCATAATACCCCGTTCCTGTCTTTGATACTCGCAACGGCATAACGCAACTCTGAGGAATCGGGGAACTGTACAATATAGAAGTTATAACCGTCAAACCGTGACAGTCCGTTACCGGTGCCCACCCATAGAAATCCGTCATCTGCCTGTGTAAGAGTATACACAAAACCGCTGGGAATACTATTCTCAGCTCCATAGTTCTTGAAACTATATGTCTGCCCGCTTAAAAATGATGAAAATAAAGATATGCATACGGTGGTGACAAGAATTATTCTGAGACTTTTATTAATTTCCATCTGGGAGCAACTTTATTTTTTAGGCGGTATCTTGGTTATATTGGTTTTTGGAATGTAAACCGGAACTCCCCCGATAGGTGAACTATAGAACTTAATTCCATCGCCACGCTGGTTTTTCAGGGTAATAACCACGTTATTATTTTTTACAAGCTCTCCCTGTCTTTTATGAAACTGAAAATCGAGTGATGAATTGATCTCGGCTGGTTCAATAGGGATATTTGATGAAACCCAGTTATCTTCATTTGAAATCGGAACTTCAATTCCCTGTTTATATCTGGAAACAACAAGTATCTCGCCATCATTATCCCAGTCAAAATTCGACTGCTTGATAAAGACAACACCGGTATCCACATATGGATAGATGTGTGCAACACTTTTAAAATCATTCCACATGCGGAATGTATATTCATATGTAAAGGCGTTGGCTCCCTCAATAGCCAGGTTGTTATTCTGGTCCCTGCTTATAAAATACCTGTAGAGATTCCCGTCATCCCCGCTTACCCCCTCACAGATGATCTTGAATATATAGCTTTTCCATCTTTCATTGTAATCGCCCTCTGCAGGGTTGAACGGGCCGAATGTATAGTACTTGTTATCATATTTTGCCTCAGAGCCAAACACCCTGGAAGCCAATAAATTGCCAGTCTTGTAATTTACACCTTTCTCGAGTCCCTTTGAATCTTCATTTTTATCGGGATCGACACCCTTTCCCCCGTAGACAGAAAATAAAAATTTAGAGTCAAAAACGCCCTGGATTTCGTCATATTCGCCACCGCAATCCGGATCAAAAACCCTGATATAGAATGGTTGTGTGTAATCCTTCAGGATGGAGATGAAAAAAATCTCATAGAAGTTAATATCGCCCCACGATGTTTTTCCGTTCTTCCCGAAAGTAACAAGGAACGGGATATTTTCATCCTTTCCCGGGACCGGCTGCCCCGACAAAAAAGATGAGTCTGACAAGCCAAGAAGGAAGATAAGAATCAGTAAACAGTATCTTGATATATATAATTTCATTAATGCTTAAAATTAGTCATTATCAGCGTTTATTTAATACAATAATATTTTTTGAAACGCAGGCCTCTTTTATCTGGCCGCGCTGGTCAGGTTCAGTTGACACAATGAGCTGTACATTATATGTTCCGGGTTTCAGGAAAGTCTTTTCGATCCTGCTTCCGACAGCAATTGTTTCATCCCCGAAATTCCAGTAATATTGCCCTATTTTCCATCCCGGAAGATTTGTTTCGTCTGCATTCAGCATTACTTTCCGGCCGGCAAGAGTAGTGTCGGGACCTGAGATATAGGCCTGTTCGATTCTTGTCACTACAACGGTATCGGACTTTTCATTTGGTGATACCACATTTGTTATCAGGTTTACCACATCAAGCTGAACGATATAGGTGCCCGGTCCCTTATAACAGTGTTCAACAACGACTCCGGAAGCCATCTCCCCATCGCCGAATCTCCACTCATAGCGAAACGGCATTGTGTCGAATTTTACTGAATTCTCCTCGACAAATCTGTAGCAGTAACTGTTTAGTTCCAATGCATTGCATGAGGCTTTCCTCATGATTGTGGACGTAAATTTGAAAATATCGTCGCTTCTGTCCCTGTTGGACGAAAAATAGCCTTCCTGAAGATTATCCCCTGCCACCAGCGAAAAATCGTCGGAGGTTGAATTTATCGGCGCCTGAAGAAGTACCGGATCTTCCCATACGCCGTTAAGTTTTGAAGTAAAGTAGATATCCAGATTACCTATTCCGCCCTGGCGGTTGGAGGTAAAGAACAACCTCCCCGTCGGATGGATATACGGAAAGCTTTCAGTCTCAGGAGTATTAACGGAGGGGCCGAGGTTCTCCGGCTTTGACCACTCGCCATTGAGTAGCTCACAATAATAAAGGTCAGAGCCACCCAGGCCGCCAGGCATATTGGAAGCGAAGAAAAGATATTTCCCATCTTTACTTACAGACGGCTGACCCACATCATAGGCGGGATTATTATATTTAAAAGGACGCATTGATATAAGATCCGTACCTGAGAGATCAGCAATAAATATTCCGCTGTGGTTCACGAAATTCTTTTGTTTAGTCACTGGACCCGTTTCTATTTCACTTGTGAAATATACAGTTTTACCATCGGAAGCGAGACATAACGGCCCATTATTGAAGAGAGAATTTCTTTCACTTTTCAGCTCTGTTGGTCGTCCCCAGTGTGAAGAATCCTTCATCGCTGAGAGATAAAAATTGTAGAGCCGGCGACCATCGAATGCAGTGCGATCCTTAATAACGCTGAAACGCCTGTCTGAACAGAATATAAGGCCATCCTTCACAATAACCGGAGAGATTTCATTGAAGATATCCGAGTCAAACGGCAGCTTTTTAACCTCATAAACAGAGGGTTGCTGTGCATTTGTCTTTGTGATGACAATTGATATCAGCAAAAGGGCTGCACTTAAAAATAAGACTCTTTTTACCATAAAACTAGAAATACCTGGGATTAGCAGCGCTGATCCTGGAACCGAATTCATATCTTAAAATAAATTCACTTGACCCCTTTGAATAAGAATTCATCCTCCCGGCAGGATAATCATACGAAAATCCCAGCATAAGCTGCGGATTTATCTGAACCTGCAGAATTCCTACAGCCACCTCTTCGGTGGTTCTCCAGGAAGCACCCAGCCAGAGAATGTCACCAACAATAAAGTTGCCATTTATATCAAGCTGCATAAGCTTTTTTGTTTCCTGAAGTGAATAGTTTATCAGCATGGAAGGTTTGAACTTAAGGAATTGGGAGATTGTGATCAGTCCTCCGGCAGAAAATATAAAATCATAATTATTAAAGCTGTGGTAAGGCTCAACAGAGTTTGTTGCGGTTCTTCTGTAACTCAGGAACTGAGGCACTGAAATACCTGCAAAGAACTTATCGCTGTAATAATATACCCCTGCTCCAAAATTCGGAAGAATATAGGATTTATTACTTTCAATAAAAACCGGGTCACCGGGATCGGTAAGGCTTATTCCCGAGTAATCTGTGTTTGACATATCAGCCCCTCCTTTAAGGCCGAAAGAGAGCTTTGCATTTCTTAGGTTTATTATGTAAGAATAGCTGGCATAGATACTTTTTGATCTGGTGAATCCATACTGCATGAACTGAGCCATAATGCCCAGGCCCACTTTATCGTTCTTCATGGGGGTATTCAGCGACACGGTCTCAAAGACCGGTGCATCAGGGATGCCCATCCACTGCATCCTGTATGACAGGAAACCGCTCAATGCCCCCCGGGAACCTGCATAGGCGGGATTTATCAGAAGCCCATTCTGAAGGTACTGGCTGAATACAGGATACCCGAGATTAATTCCTGTGGAATCAGAACCTGACTGTCCCTGACTTTTTGTGAAAGCAGTTAAAGCAATAAGAAAGAGTACTAACCTGATCTTGCTCATAAGTCAAATATCATCAGAACAAATATTGTCAATATATATTTCAATATCTTTTAAGAACAACAAATCCACTCTTCCTGATCACCTTATTGTCCTTAGTTGTAACCTTAAGAAGATAATAATAGGTTCCTTCCGGAAGATCAAGTCCTTTATCGTTCTTCCCTTGCCAGTTGACCCATTCCTGCCCGTCACGGTTGGAAGTCGAAAAAACAGGTGTTCCTGCCCCGTTCACAACTGTAAGGTCAGCGATCTGCTGGTCTGAAAAATCAAGCCCTTCAATTATGAAGGTATTATTCCAGGCATCTCCGTTAGGCGAAAATCCCTGCGGTATAAAATCCCTGCGCAGGTTGATAACTACTGTGTCCTCCAGCTGGCAAGGCCCGTTTGTAATTGTCCAGACGAAAAAGTTATCTCCTGTCGACAGGTTTCTCACCAGG
Organism: uncultured Bacteroidales bacterium; assembly: GCA_963816345.1. Lineage (GTDB taxonomy): Bacteria > Bacteroidota > Bacteroidia > Bacteroidales > VadinHA17 > LD21. Next base: position 620,270 of record CAWFKI010000006.1, on the reverse strand, counting down.
GTCTTACTATCTGATATATTATTAATTAAGGCTGTCGCTGGCTCAAGCACTGTCCAGAAACCTGTTTCACCCGTTATAACAGGGGCAGCGGCATCCATTGTGTAGCTCTTATCGATTGAATAGATAGCAGCATCATTGCCTGCATTGACCGGGCTCTGTGGGTTGAGAAGGATAGAAATATCCACGGCCGGAGATGTATTTGTACAACAACCGGCCGGCCCGGAGGTTACTGTTCGCCTGTACATCATAACAGTGTTCAGCACCGGGGGCTGATAATTGTCCTGATTATTTGTGCCTGCAGCATATGCCCAGCTTGCTCCGCCATCGGCGCTCTGCTCCCACAGATATGAGTATGACCCGGAGCCACCTGAGAGTGACAGTCCCGTTATCGGTTCAGGGGCGGTATTCTCGCAAACAGCGGGCTGACCGGCAGATATTTCATTATTTGTAATAGGAGAAAGAACATTCACTGTAATTGTCGAGCCGCTCTTCACTATGCATGCCCCGGAGGTGACCTGCCGTTTATAGAAGGTAGTCACATTAAGGCCGGAAGGATTCTGGAAACTGACCTGGGTTGCCCCTCCCACAGGACTCAGGTAATGTGAAGCAGTTGAATCAAGCCACTGGTAACTGTATATCCCGTTCCCTCCTGTTGCAGCCGTTCCGGTAAACCTGTGCGGAACCTGACCGTTGCATATTGTAGTATCGAGGGCTCCTCCCGCAATCAGTGAGATATTGTTATTTAAGACAGGAGGATGAACAATTATCCTGACAGCATTGCTGATGTCGGTGCATTCTGAAGAGAGGGCAATACGCCTGTAACTTGTTGTTGTTGTAAGAACGGGCGGCTGATATTCAGCGCTGGTGCTGTTAACGGCTCCGGGAATATCTTTCCATTGCACTGCGGAGTTTGTACTGTCCTGCCATGTATATTTAAAGATCCCATTGCCGTTTGAAGGCTGGGGACCCGTAATTTTAGCCGGTGCAGAACCCGAACAGATGGGCTGATTTGTGGTGATTGTATTGATGACATTATTTGTTATGACCGGATAATCTCTAAGGTGAACCGTATTGCTGGTATCAACACAGACATTATGAGATCCCGAATACACTATGCGCCGGTAGGAGTACTCGTTTGAAGGTATGCGCTGTGGAAGTTCAACGGGATTATAGCCGGCCAGATTGCCAGCACCGGGTGCATTGCTCCATCCTGCTGAATTGATATCGCTTATCCATTTGAATATGTAATTATTATCTCCGCCACTCAGCGCCGGTGTTGAGGCGGCCGTTGTAGCTGTAAGGGCATTAAAAGCAGTCCCGAAACATATATCCTGAGGCACGCTGAGTATCACATTGTTGGCTATGTTGGGAATAACTGTCATCCTGACTTTGGCTGAAGAGTCTTTGCAGCTTCCGGAAATTACACTTCTTCTGTACCATGTCGTCCGGGAGAGGCCGGCAGGAGGGTCATAATTCTTCCCTGTGCTGATTGATGATCCCCATGTTGCAGTTGAACTGCTGTCCTGCCAGCTGTAAAAAAGATATTTTGTTGTAGGAACTATCAGATCAGGCAAGAGCTGCTGGATCAGAGGAGGATTGCCATTAAAGCATATTGTATCCTGATTACCGACAATATTATTGCTGATAGCCGGATGGACTATGAACTTAACAGCTTTGCTGGTATCGTTGATAACGGGTGTGCCAAAATCATTGACTATTCTTCTGAACCATACAGAGTCTGTTGCAGTAATTGCATCAGAAGGTTTGGGAGTATAATTTACGGGATTGGCATCATTAGTCAGGGTGACGGGCGATGTAAAAGTGGCTTCAAAACTTTTCTCCCATTTAAAGGTATATGAACCTGAACCACCTACAGGTGTCGAACCAAGTATTTTCGGAGGAGTCATATTTGAGCAGACAGAGTCAAGCTGATTATTGCTCACGGAGGAACGTATTGAATTAAAGAGGAATCCGTTAAGAAGCGGAGTGAATGTAGTATAGGTAATTCCATCTGCCCCGATGCTCCCTGTCGGCAGACCTGATGTTGTGCCTGTTCCTCCCCCTGCAACTCTTCGTTCAACATTTGAAGGAAACGTTATATCATTTGTCAGTATAAGGCCCCCGCCGCCGCCACCGCCATCACCACGCGAATTATTTGTACTGCCTCCGTTTCCGCCGTTTGCTGAGATTATCAGCGGATAGGTGGAAAAACTTCGCTGGTAGAGTGCTATTGATCCGCCTCCGCCGCCCCCTCCTGCCCCGGCATTACCGCTCGCAGAGAATGCCGGAGTCATTCCTTCAGCAGATATTTTGTGTCCGTTACCTTTAAGAGTATCACAAACAATAATAATAATCCCTCCTCCACTCCCGCCTGGTGATGCAGTACCGCCCGCTCCGAAGGTTGAGGAACCTCCTCCGCTTCCAAGGAGAATAAACCCATCAAATGTTGTGTTTTTGACCTGTTGGCCCCTGATCCCTCCATCGTATGGCGGAAAGCAGAGATTCAACTCCTTGCCTCCACTCCCTCCGAATCCGAAACCTGCACCTCCGCCTCCGCCTGAAAATCCTCCGTTGCCACCACCTCCCGCTGTAAAATTGGCACCCTTGCCTTTTGCATATTCCGGGAATAAAGCCGGTATATTGCCTGCATCAATAAATGCCCTGATTGCCAGACCTTCTCCTTTGAAACCGGAGTTGGTATATGTATCGGGATAACTGTACTTGTCATATAATACAAGATTGTCTTTGATACATATTCCCTGTCCGGATGATGGCGCACCTCCTGCAAAACCCTTACCTGAGACATCTATATCTGCCTCAAGTGTAAGCGTTCTTCCAACGATCATTGCCAGAACGCCTCCTGTTTTTGTGGTACTGTCCCAGGGTTGACAGGTAAGTCCGGTATTTACCGTAGCTGAATTGTAATATGGTACATTTATTAACTGAACCAGGCCTTCAACATCATAGTTATTTGAGATATTGCTTGTAAAAATAATGTTATTGCCGCTTACCGACTCAATTATAAGGAATTCATAAGCGCCCGGGGTACCTAAAAATGTGTAATCCTTGCCATAATTGAGGTCATCCACCAATATCTCAACACCTTTCATCTGTATCAGGAGTACAGTATCTCCTGCAAGAAACAGAGAGGCGTCAGTCAGGGTTACATTATCGGTTCCGGGTATTGACACAACCCGTCTGTACTGATTTACAACCCCTCCTATGGAAGTGCCCTGGGCATGAAGTAAAAAACCTCCTGCAAGGAACAAGAAACTCAGAATTATTTTCCAGATATTGAAACCCGATCCTTTCCTCATCAAAGCCAGTTATGAGCTGCTAATATAACTATTTAAATGAAAAAGTTGCACATTAATACCTGATGTGAGCTAAAGTTAGCCAAATTTAGATCCTGTTGATTTTTGAGTTATCCAACAAATGGTAAAACTTATTAACCATTCTGACGAAGGATTAAACCCATTGAACCGGGGCCTTATTCCTGCTTTTCTACTGTATACATCAGCGGCAGTTCCACAAAAAATACCGAACCCTTATCATCTTCAGATTCAAACCATATTTTCCCGTTGGCATTTTCGACATATTTTTTTGCTATTGATAACCCCAGGCCCATCCCCGACGATTTTGTGGTAAAGTTGGGCGTAAAGAGCTTTTTACGCAGATCGCCCGGGATCCCACTGCCATTGTCAGAGACAGAGACCATAACCTTATCGCTTTTAATTTCAAAATTCACTTCTATAACCCCTTCTCGTCCCTGGGGAATAGACTGTATTCCGTTTTTGATCAGGTTAGAAAATATGCTGTTCAGCTGCTCCTTGTCGGCATAGATAATAACCTTTGACTCCCGGGGCCAGTGAACCCGGAAACTGATATTGCCGGTATTCGTGAAAAGCTCCAGGTTAGTCCTGATCTCATCCAGCAGATCTATCTCCACCGGGTTATTTCCCGGCATTTTGGCAAAGGATGAAAAAGCCGTTGCTATAGATGAAAGATTATCAATGTATTCAATCTGATTTTTAGTGAATCGTTCAATGATTTTGTCGAATCCGGGCGCCTTGTCGCTCCATGACTTAAACAGCTGTTGTACATTAAGCTTCATTGGTGTAAGCGGATTCTTTATCTCATGGGCAATCTGTTTCGCCATCTCCCGCCATGCATACTCTCTTTCGGAGTTAGCCAGCTTATGGGTACTCTCTTCAATCTCATCTACCATCCTGTTGTACTGTCTAACCAGCTCCCCGATTTCATCGCTTCCCCTGTAAACAAGATGTTCGCTTTTCTTGCCAACCCCAACTGAAGCCAGTCCCTCACCAAGCATCATAAGTGGCGTAGTGAGCCGTCCGCTGATAAAAACCGCAAGGCTCATTGTGATCACAATCAGCAGCAGGGTAAAATTAATTACGGCCACAATCAGGTTTGAGATTTCCCTGGCCAGTACGCTCTGCATTCTGAAATAGGGAAGATTCAGGTATGCAAGAACTTTCTTATCGGTACCGAAAAATGGAACATATGCCGAGATATACTCCAGGGAACCGATTTTCTCCTTTTGAAAATATTCACTCCTTGTCAGGTCCCGGAGGTTGATGAAAGCCATATTGTTCATTCTGCGGCTTGTAAGGTTCCTGTCAAAAATCTCCGGTCGTGATGTTGCTATAAGGAAACCGTTCAGATCATAGAGATTAATATCGGTGTTTAACGTATTGGAAAGTTTTATAAGAAGTTCATTTAATGAGGAATAGTTACTATTTCTCCACCCGGGGGTCAGCGTCTTTTCCATTGCCAGCTTGCTGTCCAGCTCTGTATAGACCGAATTGAGTTTCTCAATGATGTTTTCGTAATGTTTGGAACGGTACTGGCTGATGGTCAGATAAGCAACAACAATCCCGATAAGTATGAAAGAGAAGAGCAGGATACCAATAAATGAAAACTGTAATTTCTGACGGAAGTTAAACACATTCAAGTGTTTTACAACCGGTCTTCTGACAAGTAAAATAAACAGGTTTGAGAACAGAAGAACAAATGCGAAAATATACGCAAAAGATATCATTACATCACCGAAGGTCAGCACCGGCCTGGAAATTATTACAGTAGTATTCCCGTTCTTGTACAAAACGTGCTTATATCCATCCATTTTGAAGATCCTGTAATCGGAGATCTTGTCAACATATTCTGCATCAGTCTTGTCGTAAGGAAAATCCCCGGTGCTCATCACAATATAACCATTCAGATATTTTGCAAATGAGTAGCTCTTAATAGCTGCGATTCCATGATATTTCTTGTCAAGCAGAAGTTCGGAATAGCCGGGCTGAAAAACATTGATGTCACTATATAGCTCAATAAACAGTCCGTTTGTGCCTGTATCCCCCGTTTTAAAGTACATCCTTCCAAGATAATAAGATCTTCCTCCCTGATTATCAATAAAATAAAAATCCGTTCCGGTAAGGCTATGACCATCAAGCTTTATCTTTTCGTTAAAGAAGTCAAAGCAGTTTTCATAAACCTCATTACCCGGACCGACTCTCACCGAGTCGTCAACATGGCAAAGAACAATATTAAAATTAAAATTGTTCCAGTATCCGTTGAAGTAAATATCGTCGAGATAGCGGTAGATTCTGTCAACATCGTCTTTCCCGAAATAATCAGGTTGCATCATCGATTTAAGGATAGTATCGGTAGAAATAACAGGCCATAAATCAAGTAGCAGATCTTCCGCTTCCGGGTCATTTTCTATCGACAGGGAAACTGCCTGTACTTTCAGATCCTCAGTTGTTCGTTTATCGGAAAGAATTGTTATAAAATAAAGCAGGTATGATCCGAAAATGATTGAAAATAAAACAGTCATATTAAACTGACCTGTTTTAAGTTCCACGGATTTCCAGATACTTACAGTTAACACAAAATAGAATATGGCAAGCGGTATCAGTGTGCCAGAATTATAAAAATAAAATGGAACAAGAATCACAATTGAGGTAAGAACCGAGAGCATGGCGACCCCCGTACTGAATTGCCTCTCCCGGAAAATCTTTAACAGGTAAAGTACCGGTGCCAGGGCAAGCAAAAATGCAGAGATAAATCCCACAATGCTGAAGATATTTATCTCCAGCACTTTATATGTTTCAAAATTAATATTGGAATTTAATACAAGCTGGTTAAAAACAAGGTTGTACAGACTCACCAGCATTGCTCCGGGGGCCAGCAGCAATGTCAGGTATATGTACTGGTTCCATTGTGTCTCCTTCTTCTGCTCCGGCAATGTAAAATGGCTGAACAAAAAATAGGCAAAAGTGGCTGTAAGTATACTCAGCAGGAATAAATGTCCCAGTGAAGGAATAAAGCTGTTGAAGGAAATAGCGTCCGGGGAAAAAAGTTCAGTCTGAAACAGTACGTGAGGCTTACCTGCAAGAAGAACAATGGCATAAATCAGGCTGAATAAAGAAAGAACAAAACCGGCAGCCAGCAGGCTCCTTCCGGAATAAGCAATTCTTCCGGCCAGACGGAGGGTAAGAAGGATAATAAGGATAAGGGAGACAGCCCAGAAAAACAGAGGAACAAAAATATAATAGCTTTCCACCTTTGTCCCGGGAAAGATGAGAGAAAACAGGAAATCGCCGTTCCCGTCAAATATATGATAAGCGGAGGCAGCTTTGTCGGTACTGAAACCAACGTTCTCAGGAATTCTGTATTCCTTTTCAAAGCCGCTTTTTATTATATCATTTTGGAAGCTATAATCAGTACGGATTCTCAGCAGACCTACAATTTTCTCGTTGCCGGCCTGAATTATTTTTGGAAGAAACCAGCCATTCTGCAGGAAGATAAGATCCCTGCTGTACAGGGTATCGTCAAAGAACTGAGGTACATCAAATTCATTATCAGACCAGTAAAGAAGTTTATTGTCAAGATATTCAAGTATGGTTATCTTATTTTGTTCTGCGACTGAAAACAGATTATTCTCAGTTAATGAGCCATGATGTTCACCCTTTGCAAGGACAGGCTTCATATCATTAAGGCAACTCTCCATGATCTTTTCCTTCTCGCCCAGGATCTTGTTGAACATCCTGGTCCTTAACCGATACTCAAAATCACTGAAATAAACTGATTCCGAAATAAATGCAGCAATAACAAACAATGCAGCGGAAATACCGAGGATCAGTGATGTAACGTCTCTCTTTCATACTATTTTCGCCCTTATTTATTCATGATGATACTGTTCACCCCGGATAATGGTAAATATTCTGTAAAGCTGTTCCAGGAACAACAATCGTACCAACTGATGCGGGAATGTCATCATCGAAAGGGATAATCTGAAATCGGCCCTGTTATAAACCTCATCCGAGAAGCCCCAGGGACCTCCGATAATAAAAACCATCCTTTTCCTGGAGATCATCAGCGATTTTTCCATCCAGTCTGAGAATTCGAGTGTTCTGAAGGATCTTCCCCGCTCATCGAGAAGAATGACAAAATCATCACCCGAAAGTGCCTGCATGATCTTCTTCCCCTCTTTTGACTTCTGTTCAGGAACCGGCATATTAACTGAATTTTTCAGTTCCGGGAGGGTAATTATCTCGAAAGCGATGTATCTTTTTATCCGCGTGAGATATATATCAGCCACCTCTGCAATGTTTCTGTCTGTTGTCTTTCCGTTCTGGAGAAGAGCTATTTTCATGAAAAATGCTTAAAGTGTGTTATTTACTTAACCTTCTTCTCTTACAAAAATAACAAATAATATTTCTTTGGCTGATTATCATACGGGTTATTCTCAATTCACGAAGTAGCATTAAAAATCCTATTCCTGCCGGACAGATTGAATTCTTAATCAAATTAGTATTAAATTTACAGCACAATGGGAACAGTCAGTAAACATTAATTTAAATTGAAATGAGATCCGCAACAATTATCCCTGTGATATTGATTTCTTTCAGCTGCTGTGCGGCCACAATACAGGAACAGGCCAATATACCGGGAGGAATTTCGATAGCATTTAAAGCCGGTAATGCTTCTGAACTGGCAAAATATATGAACTCCACAATCGAACTCCTTCTGCTGGATAAAGAGGATTTCTATAAAAAAAATGCCGCAGAAGCAATTCTGAAAGATTTCTTCGCTGAATACCAGACAAAAGATTTTACCATTCTGCACCAGGGAGCAAAAAATGATGCCCAGTATGCGATAGGCAATCTTAAGACAGACAAAGGAGACTTCCGGGTCTACTTCCTGCTTAAAAAAGTTGGTCAGGAGCTGCTGATCCACCAGATAAGAATCGAATCTGACAATGGAAGATAGCAGTCTGAGGGAATTCATCCGCAGGAGTCTGGATGAGGACATCGGTGACGGGGATCACTCTTCTCTGGCCTGCATTCCTGAAAAGGCGACCGGAACGGCAAGACTGCTGATAAAGGAAAAGGGAGTGCTTGCAGGCATCAGGGTGGCTAAAGAGATCTTCTCATTAGTCGACAACAGCCTGAAAGCCGATTTTAAATTGGCTGACGGAGCTGATGTTGTTCCCGGGGATATTGCATTTTTCATTTCGGGTCCTCAGCTTTCAATTCTGAAATCAGAACGTCTTACCCTTAACATAATGCAAAGGATGAGCGGCATTTCTACAAGGACCCGTGAATATACCAGGAAGCTTGAGGGTCTGAAAACAAAGATACTTGACACCCGAAAGACCACCCCTGGTTTCAGGGCCCTTGAAAAGGAGGCCGTGCGGATCGGCGGAGGAGCAAATCACAGGATGGGATTATACGATATGATCCTGCTCAAGGATAATCATATTGATTACGCAGGCGGAATAGAAAAGGCAATTCTAAGTACGGCAGCTTACCTGAAAAAGAACCGTTTAAACCTGAAAGTTGAGATTGAAGCCAGAAGCCTTGATGATGTAAAAACAATTCTTTCTGTGGGAATGATTGACCGTATAATGCTCGACAATTTCAGTGTTGCTGATACTTCGGCTGCTGTCAGGGAGATTTCGGGAAGATATGAGACCGAGTCATCAGGAGGCATAACACTTTCAACAATAAGATCTTATGCGGAATGTGGCGTTGACTATATTTCCGTTGGCGCCCTGACACATCATGTCAGTAGCATTGACATGAGCCTTAAAGCCGTTTAACCCGGAGGGCTTGATAATCCGAATCCCTCTGGTTCCACTGACAAACAGGAATGGCAGTCTTTTACGGGCATAAATGTCAAGGTACTTTTTGGGGGTTACCAATTTGTATTTTTTTTCATTACTTTCGTGCCGGTAAAATGGTCAAAATGAAATATTGGCTTCCTCTCCTTATCATTGTATTCACGCTAGGCTGCAGATCAGAAAAGAGCTCTACCTACTTCACGCCGGACAAGGCGCTGCAGTACTTTAAAGGCATTAAGGAGATCTGTAACCGGGATAATGGTACCCTCTGGGGAGAGAATCTTTACGGGCCACTCATGTTTGTCGACCGCACAACACGGAAAATCACAGCAAATATGCCCGATATGGACGGCCTTCTTAAAGGACGGGATGGCGTATTCACCGGCCTCTATCCAAAAGAGGTGCTGATAAGCAATACCCCATTGAATTTCGGGGGTACACTCTTCGCCATTACACCACTTCCTCCGGAAGAGGATGACTACAGGATTAAAACCCAGGCAGTACACAGTCTGTTTCACCGCATTCAGCGGATTTCAGGGATCAGCTCAACAGGTTATAACACAAATAATATGGATGAGAAGGAAGCCCGCCTGTGGATTAAACTTGAGTGGAAAGCCCTGAGGAAAGCTCTCAATACATCAGGGGAAGAACGTCAGCTTGCTTTACGGGATGCGCTGATTTTCAGAGGCGCAAACAGGGAACTTTACCAGAAAAACTCCAATGATGAGAATATGTTCGAGAATTATGAAGGACTGGCAACATTTACCTACACGATGCTTTGCAGCCAGTCGCCTGAAGAATTCAAATCAAGGATCTTTGAAGACCTCGACAGAATATATGCCATGCAATCATATTCACGATCATATGGTTTTATTCATGGAGCACTTTATGCATCGCTTCTAAAAGACAAGGGATTTGATTTTCCAAAAATAAAGACAAATGATTTCGATCTGGGGAAGGCTGTAAAAGAGTTGTACAATATAGAATTACCCGCTATCTGCAGGGATGTTGCGGGAAGCCTTGCAGTAAATTATGATATTGAAGCTATCAATAAGGAGGAAGAACAACGGCTGGCCGATATAAAGGAGAGCATTCATAAACAGACCAGCACTTTCACGGAAAAGCCTGTGGTATTCCTCGAGCTTGAAAGTCCCTATTTCGACTTTGAGCCTGAAGATATTCATTCACTTGATACCCTGGGTACACTGTATAATTCAATAAGGATCTCAGATAACTGGGGCAGGCTCACTGTCAATAAGGGAGGATGCCTGGTATCGAATAACTTCAAATTCCTCAGAATAACAGCACGGGGATTTAAGGCAGATCAAAACCATATCTCAGGTGAGGACTGGGTGCTTATTCTTAATAACGACTGGGAACTTGTTGCCGTAAACCAGAATTATTTCGTCAGGAAACTGATGCCCTGAAAGTTATTTCCTTCCTTTAATGTTCTCCAGCAGCTCCTCCAGAGACTTTATCTTCATCTCCGCATCACTTCTTTTCTTTCTTTCAAGCTCAAGGACGCTGGCAGGTGCGTTTAGAACAAACTGTTTATTTTCAAGCTTTTTCATTACTTTAATAAGAAACCCCCTGGAATAATTCAACTCTTCCTTTAGCTTTGCCACCTCATCTTCAATATCCTGGTTTAAGCCAAGCGGAATATAATACTCCATTGTTCCCACCATAAACGAGACTGCTCCCTGCTGGATGTCACTGACAAATGCAATTTCAGACAGATTGCACATTTTACCTGTTACAGGCAGAAGATCTGTGTCAAATGCCTCTTTTTCAGAACGGATAAGAAGCCTCATGCTCTCTTTACCGGGAATATTCCTGTTTTTCCTGATAGTTCTTACAGCACTTATTGTCTCTTTAACCGTTTCAAAACGGGCAACCAGGTCCCTGTTGAATTTTTTGGCTACGGGCATCTTTTCAATCATAATGCTGTCTCCATCTTTCCTCTCAGAAAGCATCTGCCATAACTCCTCTGTTATGAATGGCATAAAGGGATGGATAATCTTAAGCAGACTTTCCAGTATTCTGATTGTGGCGTCAAGGGTAGTTCTGTCTACAGGCCTGAGATATTCAGGCTTGATTATCTCAAGGTACCATCCGGAAAACTCATCCCAGAACAATTTGTACGTTATCATAAGGGCTTCGGAGATCCTGAATTTCCTGAATGCTGAATCAATCTCAATGATTGATCTCTTCAGTACTTCTTCCATCCATCTCACTGCTATCTCTGATGATTCAGGCTGTACGAGCTGATCATCGACTTTCCATCCTTCAATTAGTCTGAAGGCGTTCCATATTTTATTTGCAAAATTACGGCCCTGTTCCGGAAGGCTGTCTTCATACAGCAGATCATTCCCTGCAGGTGAGCACAGCAGCATGCCGACCCTGACACCGTCTGCCCCGTATTTCTCAATGAGATCTATTGGTTCTGGTGAATTTCCCAGCGATTTTGACATTTTTCTCCTCTTCTGATCACGAACCAGACCTGTAAGATAAACATTCTTAAAAGGCTTATCTCCCCTGTATTCATAACCGGCAATAATCATCCTGGCTACCCAGAAGAAGAGGATCTCAGGAGCCGTTATAAGATCATTGGTGGGATAGTAATATTTTATATCAGCATTATCCGGATCATTTATACCGTCAAATGAAGTTATGGGCCAGAGCCACGAAGAGAACCATGTATCAAGGACATCTTCATCCTGCCTCAGGTCGGCTTCAGTAAGTGAGCTGTTACCGCTTTTTTCCCTGGCTGACAGCAGCGCTTCAGAGATTGTCTCTGCAACAACAAAATCATTATTATTATAATACCATGCAGGTATTCTGTGGCCCCACCACAGCTGACGGCTTATGCACCAGTCACGTACCCTCTCCATCCAGTGACGGTAAAGATTTTTAAACTTGGCCGGATAGATGTGTACGTCACCATTCATTACCGCATCAAGAGCAGGTACTGATAACTCTTTCATCTTCAGGAACCACTGAAGTGACAACCTCGGTTCGATTACGGCATCGGTGCGTTCGGACCGTCCTATCTTATTTTCATAATTTTCAACTTTTACAAGGTTCCCCCGTTTTCTAAGCTCTTCTTCCGCAAGCTCTTTTGCCCTGAAGCTGTCGACACCCACAAACATTCCGGCTCTCTCGCTCATTGTGCCATCGTCATTGAATACATCGATGGAGGGCAGATGGTGCCTTATACCTATTTCATAGTCATTGATGTCGTGAGCCGGGGTAATCTTCAGACATCCGGTTCCAAATTCAGGATCGACATAGCTGTCAAAAATAAACGGGACCTCCCTGTCGGCCATTGGAACGATTACTTTTTTGCCTTTCAGGTGGTGATATCTTTCGTCATCAGGGTTTGCACAGACGGCAGTATCCCCAAGGATTGTCTCGGGCCGTGTTGTTGCAACTGTTATATATCCCTCCTCACCTGAGATCTTATACCTGACATAATACAGCTTTGATTTCTCTTCAGTATAAATAACCTCCTCGTCAGAAACTGCCGTCATGGCCTGCGGATCCCAGTTCACCATCCTTACACCCCTGTAAATAAGTCCCTTATTAAACAGGTCGATAAAAACCTTTATAACTGAATCATATCTCTTTTCATCCATTGTGAAAAGAGTCCTGTCCCAGTCGCAGGATGCTCCTAACCGCTTGAGCTGTTCGAGTATTATCCCTCCATGCTTATGAGTCCACTCCCAGGCATGATCAAGAAATTCTTCCCTTGAAAGATCACGTTTCTCAATTCCTTCCGTCTTGAGCTTTGCCACTACTTTTGCTTCAGTGGCTATTGAGGCATGATCGGTGCCTGGAACCCAGCAGGCATTCTTACCCTGCATCCTTGCCCTGCGCACAAGCACATCCTGTATTGTATTATTAAGCATATGACCCATGTGGAGCACACCGGTGACATTTGGAGGGGGTATAACTATTGTGTAGGGTTCCCGTTTATCAGGGGTGCTTTTGAAAAATCCCTGCTCCATCCAGTAGCTGTACCATTTACGCTCTGCTTTACCGGGCTCGTATTTTGAAGGAATATCCATAATATGCTGATGATTTCTTAAAATAATGAACTGCAAAATTATAAAAAATCGTTACATTAGATTAATACAAATTTAAAAAGGTCTGCCCCGGCAAGACTGATTCATCTGCTGCCGGACTTTCCCGGGCTTTTATGGAATCTGTGCAGGAAAACCGGCAGACAATATTAATTGAGATAAATAATTTAATCGCTGCCCTATTTTATTTATTTTTGTCAATCAATAAAACCAGAAGCTTTAAAAGGTAACTATATGCCATCTATATCAGAAAAAGGGAGAGCGATGCCCGCATCACCAATAAGGAGACTTGTTCCGTATGCAGAAGAGGCAAAGCGCAAGGGGAGAAAAGTCTACCATCTCAATATCGGCCAGCCGGATATTCCGACTCCCGAGGTAGCCATTAATGCCCTCCGCAACATAAATATGAAAGTCCTGGAATACAGCCATTCTGCCGGTAATGAAAGCTACCGGCGAAGGCTGGCTGACTTTTACAGGAAGATCGGGATAAATATCGACCATACGGAGATGCTGATAACAACAGGCGGATCTGAGGCAATAATATTCGCCTTCCTGTCATGTATAAACCCCGGTGAGGAGGTCATAACTCCTGAACCGTTTTATGCGAATTATAATGGCTTTGCTGCCCTGGCAGGCATTAAGATAGTGCCCGTAACCTCCAGGATTGAAGATGATTTCGCACTACCTCCTGTCAATGAAATTGAGAAGAAGATCACCCCAAAGACCAGAGGAATTATAATATGCAATCCAAATAACCCAACCGGTTATCTTTATTCACGGGAAGAGCTTCAGGAGCTGAAGGAGCTTGTAAAGAAACACGACCTTTTTCTCTTTTCCGATGAGGCTTATCGTGATTTCTGCTATGACGGCGCTGAACATTTTTCAGCAATGAACCTTGAAGGCATAGAGAACAATGTCATACTGCTCGATTCGGTATCCAAACGTTACAGTGAGTGCGGAATAAGAATAGGAGCCCTGATCACAAAAAACAAAGAGGTAATTTCAACAGCCCTCAAATTTGCCCAGGCACGCCTCTCTCCTCCCGGACTTGGACAAATAGCTGCCGACGCCTCAATAGACACTGCGGAAGATTATTTTGTGTCCGTAAATGAAGAGTATACGGCAAGGAGAAACTATATGGTTGAAGCACTTAATAAAATACCCGGTGTATATTGTCCCAAACCAAAAGGAGCATTCTACACTGTCGTCAGGCTTCCGGTGGATGATGCCGATAAATTTGCACGGTGGCTCCTTGAGGAGTTTGAGTATAACAATCAGACCGTGATGGTAGCGCCTGCCTCCGGATTCTACTCAACACCCGGATCCGGCAAAAATGAAGTGCGCATCGCTTATGTTCTTAAGATCGATGATCTCAGGAAAGCCATGCTTACTCTTACTGAAGCTCTGAAGGTTTACCCTGGCAGGATATAATTGTTTCTTACGGAACGTCAGACAGTCAGTCCTCTGCGCTGCTTTGCGTTTAACTTTTGAATTATTAAATCTTGCATACGGCAGGACAGACATCTACTTATAGAGTAGATATTTATCCCTGATCTTACTGTATTTCTTCAGTCCTTCCTGCCATGTTGACCGGATCTCTGCGGAGGTCATTCCCTGCTGAATCTGTTCCCTCAGGAGAGGGCCTCCTGCCAGTACATCGAAATAAGGGATGAAGAATTTATCTTTTTGAGGGAATTCATGGTAAGCGCTTATCAGCCATTCAAGATTGAGCTCCGGCCTGGGAACTATTTTATCCCTGATTGCATTCCGCAGATCGGTCCCGTAACATTTAACTCCCAGCAAGGGAGGATTTTTGGCTCCCGGAAGGCTTTCGGGAGTAAAGCTGAAGCCCCTGTCAGGGAGCAAGGGTGACCCGAATACCTGGAAAGGGAAAGTTGTACCCCGTCCAAGGGATAAATTGGTGCCTTCAAAAAAACAGATTGAGGGGTAGAGATAAACAGACGTCTGATTTGGAAGGTTCGGCGATGGTTTTACCGGCAGATTATAATATGTTTTGTGGTCATAGTTCCTGCACTTTATAACTGTCAGATCGCATCTGACTCCGTCTTTAAGCCATCCTTCTCCATTTGCCATCCGGGCATATTCGCCAACTGTCATTCCATGAACAACAGGCACTGGATCCATCCCTACAAATGACCTGTGGGCCGTATCAAGAACGGGCCCGTCAAAATAAAAGCCGTTCGGATTGGGCCGGTCAAGCACAAGACATCTGACATTATTTTCTGCACAGGCTTCAAGAACATAGTGAAGGGTTGAGATATATGTATAAAACCTGGCCCCCACATCCTGAATGTCAAAAATGACCACATCAATTCCCTTAAGGTCGTCACGGGTTGGTTTCAGGTGATTGCCATAAAGGCTTAACAGTGGAATTCCGGTCAGGGGATCCTTTCCGCTCGTGATTTCCTCCCCGGCATCGGCCATATCCCTGAACCCATGCTCCGGCGGGAAAATTGCCCGTATGTCAATGCCAATTGATAAAAGAGTATCGACAAGGTGAGTTTTTTCCACCATTGAGGTCTGGTTTGCAACTATCCCGACTGACTTACCGGCAATAATATCCCTGTAAAGATCAATCTGATATGCTCCCGGAACGGGCTGTTCCCTGCTTACCTGCCCTGTAAGCAGCATGTGCGTTGCCTGCAGCATAAATATTGAGATCAGGAGCGTTTTCATAAAATCATTGAGTTTGAACTGTAAATCTATAACTTATTTTCTTTTCTCTGTGCAGATCTGTGAATTACCTCGCTGGCGCCGATCTGCATATCCTCCGCTGGCGCAGGTTTTGTAATCCGTGCCAGTCGTATTCAGCGGACTTCGCTTTCTAATTTTAAATTTCTTAAATTTGGGAACTTTTATTCTTATGAATCTACCCTATTTCATAGCACAAAGGCTCATAAAAGGAAGGCGGGAGGGGACATCTTTTTCGCGTCCGATAAATGTGATTGCTATCATAGGAATTGCTACCGGGCTTGCAGTAATGATCCTGGCGGTATCGACACTTACCGGGTTCAAAAAGGCAATCAGGGAAAAAGTGGTCGGCTTTGGTGGTGAAATTCAGATTACCCATTTCGATTCCAATCTTTCATTTGAAACTACTCCGATAAGTGATACCCAGGAATTTATCCCGAAGATAAAGAAGATGCCAGGGATAAAGCATGTGGAGGTATTCGCAACCAAGGCAGGGATCATAAAAACTGACGAGGATATCCAGGGGGTTGTTCTTAAAGGTGTCGGAAGCGATTTTGACTGGAACTATTTCAAAAGCAATATGGTTGACGGGACAGTCTTTCATGTCACTGATACCGGGCGTACGGATAAAGTGATAATCTCCAAAAAGATCTCGGATATGCTGAGGCTCCGTACCGGTGATTCCTTTGTAATGCACTTCATTCAGGATCCGCCGAGGATGAGAAAATTTACAATAAGCGGCATTTATGAAACCAGCTTTGAAGAGTTTGACAAGATTTATGTCTTTTGCGATATCGGTCATATCAGAAAGCTTAACGGATGGACAGATGACATGGTAAGCGGATTTGAGATATTCATTAACAATTTTGATGACCTCGATGCCATGACGCTTGCAGTAAGAGATGCCATCGGATACAAGGTTACTGAGGATGAGACTAAATTCAAGGTAACGAATATAAGGACAAAATATCCCCAGATATTTGACTGGCTTAACTTCCAGGATATAAACGTAATCATAATTATTATCCTCATGCTTGTTGTCGCCGGGTTTAACATGATCTCAGGCTTACTTATTCTCATACTTGAAAAGACAAATATGATAGGTGTATTGAAAGCGCTGGGATCTGAGGACAATACGATAAGGAGAGTCTTTCTCTACCAGGCTGCCTATCTCATCGGTAAGGGATTATTATGGGGTAATGTTATTGGTTTAGGTATTGCTTTCCTGCAGCTAAAAACAGGGATGTTAACTCTTGATGCCAGTTCATATTATATAAAAACAGTTCCTGTCAATCTTGAACTTTCTCATATCCTGCTGCTGAATGCAGGGACAATGGTGGCAATAATTCTCATGCTTATAGTTCCCTCGCAGCTTATCAGCAGGATAACCCCCGTTAAGGCGATAAGGTATGATTAGAAACTAAGGCAGAAGACAGTCTCTTTCCCTGGTGTTGATCTGACCTTGAGATTTCCCCCATGTACCCTCATAATCTGTTTGGAGAGACTCAGCCCGATTCCCGATCCGTTCTGACGTGTTGTAAAGAAGGGAACAAATATCTCTTCAATATTTGCCTCAGCGATCCCGGGTCCGTTATCTATAACGCATATTTCGGGACGCAGGTTTGTATCCAGACCCGATACAATGCGGATCATTCCGGCCGGATTATTTTCATTTGCTTCGATCGCATTCTTCAGCAGGTTTACAAGCACCTGGGAAATCAGGTTCTGATCGGCAAAAATTTCAAGCTCCGGGATTGCTGTGGAAACCGACAGCTCAATTGTATCGCTCTTATCAAGTGAGCTGTAGAGAACTGTGATCCTGTTCAGGAGGTCCTCAATTTTAAATACCTTTTTTTCCGGTTCCGGGATCCTGGTAAGCTTCCGGTATGATTCTACAAATGACATAAGACCGCTTCCCTGATCCTTGATCACATTCAATCCCTGCAAAGTAGTTGCAATAGTCTTAACAGTCACCTGTTCAGGAGAAACAGGGGCTCCTCCATTGCTGAAAAAACGGGAAAGACTTTCAGATAAGTGAGGTTATGGGGGTTATGTGTTCATTATTTCATGCATCAATACCCTTATAAGCTTCATCCATGATTCAATCTCTTTTTCGTCAAGTTCATTCTTGATATCCTGGATTGACAGAATTGTAAGCTCCTGCTGATTGGTTTTAAGGGATGTAGCTTTTAAAGAGAGCTGGATCTCCCCCCGGAGAGTATTTGTTGCAAGTAATCGCCTCTCGGAAGGCCTTATACTCATTATTGCTTTATATAGTTTCTCATCCGTATTTTCAATTTGCTGCAAATGAGTCAGTACGTCAAGTGAGAGCAGCTTTTTTGCGGAGGAATTGGCATGTATTACAAAACCCTTGTCGTTATAGGTTAATATGCCGGTAGCTAAATGTTCAAGCAGGATCTGAAAATATTGTTCCTGGTTCCTGTTCTCAATTTTCAGTTGCTGAATCTGACTGTTTACTCTGTTCATGCTCCTGTTTATCTCACTTATTGTACTGTCATCGTCGCTGACAGAAAAAGAGAGACTCGAATCATCGTTTCGTACAGAATCAAAAAAGTACTTTATCTTTTTATTTGTAGCATTGAGATACCCTGTCAGGTTTACAGTAAGGATTACAATTATAATGGTACAGAGAATGGAAAAACGTAATGATTTTTCAGTGAATACTATATATCCCAGGCACACGGAAAAGAGCACAAGAAGCAAAATTCTTACTATTATGTTCAGATACAGACTTTTGCTTATCATCTTTTAACTTTTTAAACCTGTTGTAAAGGGTTTGCCTTGTAACTCCGAGTTGCGTGGCCGCAAGAGTAAAGTTACCGTTATTCTTTTCAAGGGCCTGTTGTATCATCAGGCTTTCCATCTCCTGAATTGTAGTAAAGGATTGTGTTCCGGAATTATTATTTATATGCTTCAGGTAAAGATCCTCGGCATTCAGGGTATCTTTTTCGCACAGGATCACTGCCTTTTCTATTGTATGCTGAAGCTCACGGATATTACCGGGCCATGCGCAGTTAAGAAGTCTCTCAATAGCATTCTGGTTTATTTTCAGATCCGGCTTGCCATATTTAACGGCATATTTATTCAGAAAGAATTCCGCAAGCAGTGCAATGTCTCTACCCCTGTCGCGCAAAGGAGGCAATTCAATATGGATTGTATTGATACGATACAGGAGATCTTCACGAAAAAGCCCCTTCTGTACCAGATCTTCAATATTTTTATTTGTCGCACATATAAGCCTGATATCGGTCGGGATAACCTGATTTGATCCTATCCTCGAAATTTGCCGGGTCTCGATGGCTGCCAGCAATTTGGCCTGAAGCTGAAAGGAGAGGTTACCGATCTCATCCAGGAACAGGGTCCCCTTATGAGCTATTTCAAATTTGCCCTGCCGGTTTTCGCGGGCATCGGTAAAAGCGCCTTTTACATGTCCGAACAGCTCACTCTCAAAAAGAGTTTCGCTGAGCGATCCCATATCGACACTGACAAGTACCTCCTCAGACCTGTTCGACAACCTGTGGATCTCCTGGGCTATGAGCTCCTTTCCTGTTCCGTTTTCCCCGGTTATAAGAACATTTGCATCAGTGGCGGCTACTTTCGCTGCCACATTTAACACGCTTAACCACTGTGGCGAAGAACCTATGATTTTCCTTTTATCACGGGCCATCTCCTTTTTCAGTCCCGATTCCCTCTCCTTAAGATGCTTCACCTCCTCCTTCGAAATATTCAGCTGAAGCGCCAGCTTCAGTGTGGAAAGCAATTTATTGTTTTCCCATGGTTTAAGTATAAAGTCGGAGGCTCCTGCTTTGAGCGCTTTTATAGCCAGTTCAATATCACCATATGCAGTAATCATAACAACTGAAATCTCAGGGTTTGACTCCTTTATTCGTCCGAGCCAGTAAATGCCCTCGTTTCCGGTATTGATGCCTGCACTGAAATTCATGTCGAGAATTACCAGGTTATAATCCTTTTTCTTCAATTCCGTGGGAATCTGGTTCGGATTGGCGATAGTTGTCACAGTCTGAAATTCAGGTGAAAGCAGAATCTCCAAAGTACTCAGGATACTTTTATTATCGTCAACAATCAGGATATTGCCTCTCTGCATCTGTAATTTTTCGTTATATTGTTCGTAACTATCACAAATATAGCGGATGTATGAATCAAAAAGGCAGCTATGTAAAATATTTTTACGCCGTATTGTAAAATATATTTACTGAATAAAATCACAGGAAAAGTTAAATTACTGAATACCATTTACATAAACTTATGGCATCATTCTGGAAGCAATTATTCAATAAATACCCATACCTATGATAGTTAAGAATTTGAAAATCTCTGTCAGAAACATCTTCCGCAACAAAGTACAATCATTAATCAGCATTCTTGGATTGGGAATCGGACTGGGCAGTATAATCGTTTTGATGGCATTGATAGTACATGAAAAGTCATTTGACAGGTTTATCCCTGACAACGCCAATGTTTATAAAGTAATATTCGGTTCAAATGGTTTCGCTCAATATCCCCTGGCAGATGAAATGAAAAAGGATTTTCCGGAGGTAAAAGATTTTTTCAGAATCAACCAGGCAAATATTGTCCAGGTCAGGAATCCGAAAGGAACCGAGTATGGCAAAAATCAGGAATTTGCATTTTCAGATTCATCAATCTTTAAAATACTCGGTATTGACATGATCTCAGGAACGCCTGCAAGGTCAGTAACGGAGGTGGCAATATCGGAAAGAACGGCCAGGAAATATTTTGGCAATAAATCTGCTCTGGGTGAAATTTTAAGGGTGAAACTGAACAATGAATATATCGATCTGTCTGTTTCGGGTGTATATAAGGATTTCCCTTCAAATTCAACCCTTTATCCTGATTATCTGGCAACAATAAAACTATCGCTGAAACTCTTCGGGATATTCGGCACCAGGCTGGGTGAATACGGATCCGGATGGTCTGCAAGTTTAAACTGGAACTTACGGGCATTTTATACTTACCTGGTCCTCGATAAAAATGCGGATAAAAATGCCCTTGTATTAAAAATGCAGAAATACAGGGAACACATAAGCTGATGAAGCCACACAAAAACTTAAATATGATCTCCAACCGGTAAATGATATCTATCTGAGATCAGATAGTTATCTTGAGGGTTTCAATTTTTTCAGGTCAGGTAATTTAAATGAACTCAAGTATTACTGGGCTATCTCCTTCCTTATCCTGTTAATTTCCGTTACAAATTATATATTTCTCACCAGGGCAACTACCTTCGACAGGCTTCATGAACTGGGGACCAGGAAAGTAGTGGGTGCATCAACTAAAATACTGCGCAGACAAATCATACTGGAATCGAATCTTATAACAATTCTAAGTCTGCTGCCGGCCTCATTTGTAATTGATTCAGGTATGAAAATTATTAACAGTACGCTTAATAAAACACTTTCATATCAAATATTTTCAAATCCATTAATGTGGCTTTTTCTTATTTCAGTTGTAATTTTTATCGGTACAATATCAGGATTGCTGATTGGTTACAAAATTTCAAGGATTCCTCCCCTGACACTGCTTTCAGGAAAAACTTCCGTAAGATCAGGTTCTAAAAAATGGGATCACTCATTTTTAATATTCCATTTCAGTATCTACATTGTTCTTGTAGTAAGTGTCATTACTGTATTAAAACAGGTGAATTTCTCAATTACAAGCTACAAAGGAATAAACCCGAAAAATATACTTGTAAGCGAACTTAATTCTCCCGCTCTGCAATCAGGGTTCACCTCAATTTGCAGCGAAATGGAGAAAATTCCCGGAGTTGTGAAAGTTTCGGGCGCTTCCTTCATTCCTCTTTACAGCGACTATATTGCCACCAATATAAAAAATCCGCAGGGTGAGAATATGAAAATTGAAATACTGATAATGGGTGAAGGAATGACGGAGATGTTAAACATGGATGTAATTGAAGGCGATCATTTTGGCAGCTTTAAACAAGGGGAATTTGAAGTTCTTATAAATGAGTCAGCCGCCAAACTATTTAATATAAAAGCAGGAGAAAAATATCAGGGTATTAAAGTGAGGGGGATAGTAAGGGATTTCAATGCACATTCTCTCCATACCTTCATAGAGCCGGTTATCATCTTTCAGCAGAGTCCATCCAAAATGGGACTTCTGGCAATCAAAACCGATGGCACGAATGACAAAGCTGTGGTTAAAAGGCTTGGTGAGTTATATAAGCAGGTCGCTCCTGACGAAATATTTGATGTAAAGTATATTACGGAAGTGATGAAGGATCTCTATTCCCATGAAAAGAATCAGGCTCAAATAACGGGTGCATTTTCAATTCTGGCAACAGTACTGGCAATTATGGGATTATTCGGGATAGCATTGATCAGTATCGCCAGAAAAACAAAGGAAATTGGTCTCAGAAAAGTAAATGGAGCATCAGCCTTCGAAGTACTCTGTATGCTGGATAAGGAATTTGTAGGATGGGTTTTATTGTCGCTGATAACAGGGATCCCGGTATCCTATTATATTATGTCGCACTGGCAGAACCAGTTCGCCTATAAGACGGAATTAAGCTGGTGGATCTTTGCACTTGCAGGTATCTCTGCAATCCTGATAGCTGTCGCAACAGTAAGCTGGCAGAGCTGGCGGGCAGCGATGCGGAATCCTGTGGAGGCTTTACGCCATGAATAGGCGTTCTGTAAAATATTTTTACGTTTTATTGTAAAATATATTTACTAATTTCAATAATCATATTAATTATGCTATTGTATATCAGCCGCTTATAAATATGGCATCATTATGGCATCTTATATTATAGTAAAAACATAGTTCATTATAAAAAAATAGAAAAGCGATGTTCAGAATGATTTGGAAAATATCTGTCAGGAATTTAATGAAGCATAAATTATATTCACTGATAAGCGTTTTTGGGCTTACACTTGGGTTTCACAGCCTTTATTCTGATAAGTCTTTTCATCCGTTATGAGCTGAACTGGGATAAATCGAACGCAAATTATGATCGTATTTACAGGATCCAGCGCCATTATAAAAAGACGATGTTTGCCATGGACGGTAACGATATATCTCCTCATTCCCGGGCAATCACCGCACAGCTTCTTGAAAAACAGTTTCCCGAATTCAATAAAGTCACTGTGATCCATGAGAATGGAGGCAAATTCATAGCATATGATCCCAACAGGCAGATATTCAACAATAAGGGGATCTGTGCCGACAGTTGTTTTTTTGATGTGTTCACCTACAAATTCCTTGAAGGATCCCAGGCAGGCTGCCTTGATGAACCCTTCACGGTAGTTCTGTCGAAAACAATGGCTGAGAGATTATTTGGCGACAAACATGCATTGGGAGAAGCAGTTACCCTTGAAAAGAAATTCGCACTTAAAGTGACCGGAGTCTATGAGGATCTCCCTGAAAATTCAACTCAACGTCCTGATTATATAGTATCATTCTCTTCACTGGCTAAAATGGGCGGAATGACACGAAGTGACATATATTCAGGTGATTGCATGACATACGCCCTGTTAAATCCGGGCGTTGATTACAAATATCTCGGGGAAAAAATCAAAAACCTCTTTTCCGGGTTTAAAGGGATTGAATTCGAGGAGCTGCAGCTTTGCCCGATGAAGAACCTCTACCTGAGCTTCAATGGGGAGGATGATTATATTATTGCTCTGATCCTTTATGGATTTATTGGATTATTCATCCTTCTGATGTCATCGTTCAACTATATAAACCTCACAACGGCCAATGCCTCAGTCAGGGGAAAAGAGGTGGCCCTGAAAAAGGTATGTGGCAGCAGCAGGCTCAACCTTGTGGTTCAGTTCATGGGGGAGACGGTTTTTATTGCTCTTCTTGCAGTAGTCATAGCTTTTGAACTTGCAGCGGTTTTCCTGCCGGTCTTCGCGCGGATTATAAACAGGCCTATAACTTTCGGTCTTATAAATGACCTGGGATTTATTATCACAACAACACTCATAGCATTACTGGTCGGTATATTATCAGGGATCTATCCTGCCCTGATCCTCTCCTCGCAAAAGATTTTGTCGCTTTTTAAGGGCCTGGCATCTGTTAAAAGGTCATAAAAATATAAACCTGAAAAATGCACTTGTCAGCTTTCAGTTCGCTATTTCAATTTTCCTTATTCTTATAACCCTTTCCTTTTCCCTGCAGATCAGGTATCTCTCCGGGAAAAATCTCGGATTTGAAAAGGAAAATATTTTATTTACGAAAATTGCTGTCTCAAACAGGGAAGTCACGTTTGATCAGTTAAGGAACCGCATTCTGCAGCATCCGGAGATTACGGAAGCTACCATGTGCAGGCACCTGCCATTCGTAAGCTTTGGAGGAGGGATGACCAACTGGGAAGGCGGAGATCCCAATGAAAAGATCAACTGCCGTTTTAACACCGTGAGTTATGATTTTGTGAAGACACTCAGGATCCCGGTGATAACCGGCCGTGACTTTTCACGCGATTTCCCTGCTGATATCGGCAAATCGTGCCTTATAAATGAAACAGCAGTAAGGTGTTTTGGCTGGGACGATCCTATCGGCAAAAAGCTCAATAACAACAGTCTGACCGTAGTGGGCGTTCTTAAAAACTACATTTTTAAGGATATGCATAATGGCATTGAACCAGCTATTTTAGTGCTCTCTGACGACAAGACTGCAGGCGAATGGACATTTGCATTCAGGATAAAGCCCGGGAGTGAGAATAAGGCAAAGGATCTCCTCACTGAAGAATTTGGCAAATCATTTCCCAACGATCCTTTTGAATTTAACGACCTCGTAACAGCATTTAACAATGAGAATACTTTCAAGGTCTATCATTCAGTGAACAGCATCTTCATCTTCTTTACAGTCTTCAATATCTTCCTTGCCATGATCGGACTCTTCGGACTGGTTTCCTTTACCGTCGTCAAGCGGACAAAAGAGATCGGGATCAGAAAAATCAACGGCAGCTCTTCAGCAAATATCTTCAGGATACTGAGCCGCGATTATTATGTCATGCTTCTTTTTGCAATATTAATTGCATTCCCGGCAGCATTATGGACAAACAATAAAATACCGGGAGCAGATAAGCTGCCTCCGCAACTTTGGGTTTATCTTCTGAGTGCCGGGATAATTTCTGTAATCATACTCTTCACGACCAGTTATAATACTATTAAAGCAGCTACAAGGAACCCGGTAGAAGCGTTACGATACGAGTAAAAAGTTATACTTAACAATTATCAACCCGGAGAACTTAAAAGATGATAACTCATTATTTGATTGTCGCAGGAAGGAACCTGCTCAGAAATAAGCTTCATTCCATATTAAATATCCTTGGTCTGGCTACCGGAGTCACCTGTTTCATACTGATACTCCTTTTTGTAAAATACGAGCTTAGCTACGACAGGTTCAATAATAATGCCGACAGGGTATACAGGATAGCCGTTAACGGGATGCTGGGAAATACCGAAATCCATCAGACAGGTACTCCTCCCCCGTTGCCAAAGGCATTGTATGCCGAATTCCCTGAGGTCGAATCTGTGTCAAGGGTTATAAAATTTAATAATGTCCAGTCCAATTACGAAAAGAAGTTATTCACTGAGGATAATTTGTATATCGTTGATTCATCATTCCTGGATATCTTCTCAGTTCAATTTATCAGAGGGGACAGATCCTCCTCATTAAACCAGCCCGGAGTTATGCTTATAACTGAGAAGATGGCCAGAAAATTTTTTGGAGAGGAGGACCCTATTAACAAATCAATAATTTTCAAAAGAGGTAATATCGAATTCAATGCACGTGTTTCCGGTCTGATCAGGGAGATGCCTGAAAATTCTCACTTACATCCTGATTTTCTCATATCAATTCTGACCTTTAAGGATATTTATGACTCCGGCAATTGGTTCAACAACATCTCGTCAACATATCTCAGGCTGAGACCCCATACAGATTATAAAGTTCTTGAATCGAAATTTCCGGATTTAATTGCAAAATATTTCTTTCAGGGACAATCTTATAAGGATTGGGAAAACAGGGGCAATTACTGGAGATATTCTCTTCAGCCTCTTACAAAAATACATCTTATTTCAAAGCTCAACGGTGAATTTGAAGCCAATGGCAATGCGACTTACATTTACATTCTCAGCCTGGCTGCAATCTTTGTTCTGATTATTGCCTGCATCAATTATATGAATCTCTACTCAGCAAAGTCCTTCATCAGGGCAAATGAGATCGGAGTGCGTAAATCTTTCGGTTCAACCAGGATGAGTTTAATCAGGCAGTTACTCGTCGAATCGGTGCTGCTTACATTTATTTCCGTATGTCTTGCCCTGTTTGTGGTGGAATCAATTCTGCCGTTTTACAGGAACTTTACAGGAAAGCCGCTTGATTTCGACTACCTGAATCCCATGACAATAATTATGCTTTTGATATTTGTGCTAATCGTCGGGATCTTTTCAGGAAGCTACCCTGCAATCCTTCTATCCTCATTAAAACCTGCTGTAATCCTGAAACAAAAATCATTTAATAACAGGAGCAATATAAGCTTCAGGAACATACTTGTAATTATACAATTCAGTATATCAATCTGTCTGATCGCCGGAACAATAATAGTTTTTAAGCAGTTGCAGTACCTCCGTTACCAGCAACTTGGTTTCGACAAAGAAAACGTGGTTGTGATAAAGAACATTTCCGGCCTTGGGAATAACACAAATGCTTTTTTATCGGGTCTTTTCTCAAACACCAGGATGCGAACCGCTTCGATGTCATCTGATATTTTTGGCTCTCAGTTTATTAACTGGGGCTATGGGGCAGAAGGGAAGCAAACCTTCACCCTGAATACCTTTTATTGTGATACTGCCTATGCAAATGTTTTAAAGCTGAAAATGGCTGATGGCCGTTTTTTCTCCCAGGCCTATTCATCTGACTCTTCAGGGATTGTAATTAATGAAACAGCTGCTAAAATGCTTGAGTGGCAGGAGCCTTTAGGTAAACAGGTGACCCTATTCGCTATTTCCAAGGACCTTCACATTATAGGTGTGATAAAAGATTTCAACTACGAGTCGAAACAAACCCAGATAAGGCCCATGGGAATCATCCTTCTGAATGGCGTCGCCAAAAACAGCGAGTACACCTCTGCAAACTTCATCCTGGCCAGGTTAAGTCCCGGGAATCCCGACCAATCTATTGATTATATAAAGAATGCCTGGTACCGCTATTCAAATGGCGAACCCTTTAAGTATACTTTCCTCGATGAGGAGTATAATAATCTTTACAGGAATGAAGAAAAAGCCCAGCAGCTTTTTCTGCTCTTCGCGATTCTTTCAATATTCATAGCCAGTTTAGGCCTCTATGGCCTTTCATCATATCTCGCACTGCAACGTACAAAGGAAGTTGGGGTAAGAAAGGTAAATGGTGCAAGGATTTCTGAAATAATGGTTATGCTTAACAGGGAATTTGTGAAATGGGTTATCATAGCTTTTGTAATATCTACCCCGGTTGCATGGTATATCATGGACAGATGGCTGCACAGCTTTGCATATAAGACGGAATTAAGCTGGTGGATTTTCGGGTCAGCCGGGATATTTGCCCTTTTAATAGCCTTACTGACAGTGAGCTGGCAGAGCTGGAGAGCAGCATCCAGGAATCCTGTTGAAGCGTTGAGATATGAATAACTATAATTTACAATCATATGTGGTTCCCTGTTTGCCGACAGACAGGCATCATACCTTAAAAATCAAAATATAATTATGAAAAATATCTTATCCATCTTCAGAAAACTCAGAAAGAATAAAACCGCAACTTCACTTGGAATTGCCGGACTTGTAGTCGGAATGATGTGCGTTGTGTATATATTCCTTCTTGTTACCGATGAGGTCAGCTACGATCGTTTTCATAAAAAGATCAACCGCATTTTTGTTGTGCATGCTTACCTGGAGGGAGGCAGCGAAAAAGTCGACTTCAGAGGTTGCCCGCCGGCTGTGGGCACAGCTTTAAAGGATGAATATCCGGAGGTCGAAGCAACCTGCCGGTATATTCCTGCATACTTCCAGTACCTGATGGTCTCGGGAGAAAACAAATTCATGGAGCGTACCGCCTATGCCGAGTTTACCTTATTTGATATCTTTTCGTTCCCGTTTGTATACGGAGACAAAGGAGAATCGGGCACTCCAAACCGCATTATTTTCACAGAGAAGGCGGCTCAGAAGTATTTCGGGAAATCCAATCCGGTAGGGAAAGTCATCAGGATGGATAACCGGATCAATATGACTGTCGCCGGAGTCATCAGGGATATCCCAAACAACTCATCAATTACATTCGATGCTGTGATTCCGCTTGAAAACATAGGTTTTTATTACTCAAGGAACGATTTTTTAACGAGCTGGTATAATAACGCCTTTTCAACCTACGGATTGCTGACCAAACCGGAAGGATTTGAAAAGGTGGCATCAACAATTACAAAGCGTATTCAGAAAGTGATACCCGAGTCGACAAACTATCTGAGAGCTTATAAATTTAAGGATGGATATCTGTTTGAACAGAAAAATATCAGGAACGTACGGATCTATATCCTGATCGCTTTCCTTATTTTGCTGGCTGCAACACTGAATTTCATTAATCTCAATACAGCCCGTTCATCCAGACAGGCAAAAGAAACCGGCCTTAGAAAAACATTCGGAGCATCAAGGTTAAATGTGGTGCGGTTAATATATTCGGATGTTGCCGTTATCTGCTTTCTTTCTTTTTTGCTTGCAGTTATCCTGGTCTATACCGGGTTGCCCTTAATTAACAAAGTGATCGGTAAGGAGATCAGTTTTGCTCTCATATTCTCATTTATTCCTCTGTTGTCATTGTTCGGCATCTATCTGCTGACTGTCCTTCTGGCAGGAAGCTATCCTGCATTTTTTCTTTCCTCCTTCACTCCGGGTCAGATACTGAATTCGAACTTCCAGACAGTCAAAAGCCGTGGGCTCTTCCGGAATACGCTTATTGTTATAATGTTTGCCGTTTCAATCATATTACTTACCTCCACAATGATCGTTTCCAGGCAGACAGGTTACCTGCAGAAGATGGATCTTGGCTTTGAAAAGGACCAGCTTATGTACCTGAGTCTTAAAGGAAAACTTGTTGAGCAGGTGCAGGCACTCAAGCAGGAGATAGGCCGTTCTTCAGGGGTGTTCTCTTCTTCCGCTGTTACTTATCTGCCCAATATTATCGGGGAATAATGGCGAGGGATGGAACTGGGAAGGGAAAGACCCGAATTTTAAACCACTCGTCACTTCATGGGAAACAGACGAAGATCTTTTGAAGACGATGGGAGCTCAAATGGTTGAAGGTGATTATTTAAATAAGGATCAGAGAGGAATCGTGATAAATAAAGCATTTGCCGATATTATCGGCTGGGATAGATTTACCGGTAAAACACTCTCCAATGACACTCAATACCGCATCCTGGGAGTTATTAAGGATATCCGTTTCAATTCCCTGTCAGCGGCAACAAAGCCTATGGCTATTTCAATGATAGACAAATCGGCGATGAACTATCTCCTGATTAAAGTAAATACCGGGGACATTATGAATACAATTGGATACATCACCAAAGCCTGCGAAAATATTGAACCGTCATTCCCCGTTGAATATGGATTTCTGAACGATAAATACAACCAGATGCTGGAATCAGAAATTAAACTGAAAAAACTGGTAGGTATCTTTTCGGTTTTTGCAATAGTAGTCCTGTGCCTTGGACTGCTGGGTACAGTCATGTTCCTGATCGAACAAAAAACAAAAGAGATAGGCATCCGGAAATGTCTGGGAGAGAATGTGATGTCAATAATCGGACAGTTAACAAGGCCTTTCCTTATTTCCGGAATGATTGCAGGGATAATTGCAATTCCCATTGCCTGGTATGTAATGAGGCGCTGGCTCCAGAATTATGCTGAACATATAAATCTGAACCTGCTGACATTCATTCTGTCAGGGGTAATAATAATCGGAATTGCTTTACTGACAGTCTTCTGGCAGAGCTGGAAGGCATCAAAAAGGAATCCTGTCGAATCTCTCAGATATGAGTGAATTGAACCTGAATTCCCGTATGATAAACTGTCTGCGTTAATTTTATAGAGAACATACACTTTATTATTCTGAAACAGTACCAGATTGAATTGAAATGAAGCTTTTGTTTTTCAAATTTGCTTTACACAATATTTTAAGAAATAAGTTATACTCCCTCATAAACATTGCAGGGCTGTCAATAGGAATTGCGATTATCCTGTTCATATTCCTTCTGGTTAAAAATGAGACAACATACGATACTTTTCATCCCGAAGGCAAACGTCTTTTCAGGATAATCGAAACTTCAGATTCAAGAAATGACCATAGTGTATCGGGCTTTGCCTGCTATCCCGATGCTCCTGAGATTACGGCGTCGATTCCGGGGATTGATGGATTTTGCAGGATTTCAGATGGCTCAGCTGTAAAATTTTTTAAAAAAGACCAGATCTATAAGACGGACAGACTCAGGTTTGCAGATGAGAATTTCTTTACATTTTTTGGTTTCCGCTTACTCGCCGGAGATCCCGCGTCAGTTCTGAACAGCGCAGAAAAGATCGTACTGTCTGAAAAGATGGCATTAAGGATATTTGGCAGGATGGATCCGCTGGGGCAGAACCTGGTTTATAATCAGAGAGTTTTCGTTGTTTCAGGCATATCAGAAGATCCTCCGGAGAATACCCATCTTAAATTTGATGTACTTGCATCAATTAAATATATTGAGCAGGACAAAGAAAATTACTGGCTGGGATGGGATGGTGGGTTCCGGTTCCTTTCTTACCTTAAACTTGCAAAAGGTGTCTCCCCGGGGCAGATAGAAAAGGGACTTCCTGCACTTCTTTATGAAAAGATCAACAAAAAGCTTGAAGGAAGCGGGGTGGTAATTTCTGCCAGGCTGCAGAATATACAGGAGGTTCACCTTACCAACGGAGCAATTATCTATGATTGCCCTGACAACCGTAGCAAATCCAGCCTGATGATAATATCGGCTATCGGTTTGCTGATACTTCTGCTTGCAATGGTAAATTATATCAGCCTTTACATGGCTCAGAAAAGAGAGAAGGTCAGGAGTATATGCCTTATGAAAATACATGGTGCAGGACAATGGCAAATTTCAGTTCAAACATATATTGAAGTATTCATTGTCTCAATTATATCGTCATTATCAGGCGTTTACCTTCTATCACTATTGTTACCCCTTCTTAATGATTTCCTTAAGACTTCTGTTACACTCAGCCAAAACCTTTTGTACACCATTCTGTTCCTGACAGGAATTGCCGTAACAATCTCACTCATTATTACCGCAGTTTCAAATAAGGGTCTGTTGCGGTTTAACGTCACTGAAATATTAAAAGGAGGTGGGTTGCCGGAACGCGGAAAATATGTTGCGAGCAGAATAATTGTAACGTTTCAGTTCATCATTGTCATGTTGTTTATTATATCCTTGCTGGTAATGAAGAGCCAGAATACCTATGTTAATAACAGGGAATATGGCTTTACAAAGGAAAATATCATTTCAATTTTTCCCGACAGGGAGTTCAAACATAATGAACTCT
This sequence comes from uncultured Bacteroidales bacterium, assembly GCA_963816345.1. Taxonomy (GTDB): domain Bacteria; phylum Bacteroidota; class Bacteroidia; order Bacteroidales; family VadinHA17; genus LD21. The sequence goes on along the minus strand of CAWFKI010000006.1, from coordinate 588,705 downwards.
CGGGATTCAGGCAGCAACTTACCGCAATTGCAGAAATCAGCCATGTATCTCTTACAAGTCAGGGAATGGGAACCGGGCTGACACTGAATGGATATAAGATAACAGGAGAAAGCGATTATACGATGCTAAACGCAATATATACCGATTCGGAATTTCTCGACTGCTTTGGGATCAGACTGACTTCGGGAAGAAATTTCAAAGCCGTGAAGGGTCAGGATCTCTTTTCAATAATTGTAAATCAGAAGCTCGTCCAGCGGGCCGGATGGAAAGATCCTATCAATCAGACAATTGACAGAAACGGAATGATGTCTGTAATCGGGACAGTTGAGGATTTCAATTTTGCATCACTTTACTCGGAAATCAAACCTCTCGTCATTATGTGCAATCCTGCCTATGATGGCTGGGGGTACAACTGCGTGAATATAAGATACCACACTACTGATATCGCCGCACTTACATTAAAGATCCGTCAGCTCTGGGAGAAAAATTTCCCCGGGATAACTTATGAAATCTCGTTTCTCAATGATCAGCTTGCTTCGAACTATAAGACGCTTACCGATCAGAAAAGGATCGTTTCCTTCTTCTCGGTACTTTCTGTAATAATTGCCTGTATGGGATTATTCGGACTAACTTCATTTATGGCACGACGCCGGACCCGGGAGATTGGTATCCGAAAGATCAACGGGTCAGCCATTTCAGAAGTGATCATGATGCTTGACAGGGATTTTCTGAACTGGATCATCCAGGCTATGTTAATAGCATTTCCTCTGGCCTGGTTTGCCATGCATATATGGCTACGGAACTTTGCGTATAAGACCCAACTCAGCTGGTGGATCTTTGCCGTTTCCGGGCTTCTTACACTCATCATAGCACTATTGACTGTCAGCTGGCAAAGCTGGAGGGCTGCAACCAGGAACCCGGTGGAAGCTCTCCGTCATGAATAATAAAAAATCAAAATTATACACTTATGAAAAACCCGAACATTATAATCAGGAGCATCTTCAGACAGAGATTAAACTCCGGCATCATTATCATCAGTCTGGCGATTGGGATTGCCTGCTTTAACATTATAATAATGTTCGTCAGCCGTGAGTTAAGAACGGACAGTTTTCATAAAGACGGGAATCGGATTTACGCTTTAACATGTGACGATCCATTCGTTCCGGGAGGTAAGATGTATCAATGCCGCATCGGATCAGCTGAATATATGAAGAAGAATTTTGCCGGGATTGAAGATTTCTGTCGGATAAATAGTGCCGGAGCGCAGAAAATTGTTGTTAATAACGAGCAATTCCTTGATAAACCTCAGATAATAGCAACAAGCTCCAATTTCTTCAGTTTCTTTTCATACCGGCTTCTGACCAGTAATCCTGAAACAGTTTTAGAAGCCCCCGGCAATCTTGTAATTTCACAGGATTTAGCCAGAAAATATTTCGGATCAGCCGATCCCGTTGGGAAAATAATCACTTTTTTTAATAGCGGTAAAGCAGAAGAAATGGTTGTAACAGGGATATTTGAAAAACCTGGTGACAATACCCAGGTAAGATTCGATATCGTACGGCTTATAGGTGAGAAGGATAGCCGTTGTTATGTAAGATTGACTAAGATGGCTGATCGTGCAGAGCTGGAAAAACTTTTTAAAGAGAAAAAAGAGACAATTCCTGTAATCTATGCCGGTACACCCGGATCATATTACCTGAAACCATTAAAAGAGGCATACTTCGACACCACACGGGGAACTGGTTTTGATGCAGTCAGGGATAAAACGGACTTGTTGATTGCCTTAATAATCGGGCTGATGATTATTGGAATAGCTTCCTTCAACTATCTTGGATTGCTCGCCAATAACCTTAATGAAAAAACAAAAGAATTTAATATTCGAAGGATTAACGGAGGTTCCGCATCCGGATTCATTCTGGACAGCATGGTTGAGTATCTTGTTGTCATTGCTGTATCTTTTATAATCAGCCTCTTCCTGATGCAGGAAATGGTCCCTTTTTTCAATGAACTTACCGGGAGTAATATTACGGAAAGATTTATTATGCAGGGAAGTCAGATCTTTTACCTGACCGGAATAGTATTTATCCTGCTGTTTATAACCTTTTTGTTTGTTTTGTACAGAATCCATTTTGATTTAAAAACAATGTCTTTAAAACCCGGACAGGAAAAGAGTTACAGCAGTGTTCATTTTCCTGTTTTCAATATCTTACAACTTGCAGGAGCTGTGGCATTAATAATATGTTCTATAATCATTATCAGGCAGATGAACTTCATAACTAATAAGCCTATTGGTCTTGACAAAGAGGTTATTGAGGTAAAATTACCTCCACAGTATGCCGGCAAGGCTGAGCTTTTTAAGGCTGAATTGCTAAAGAGCAGTTCAATTGATAAGGTCTCTGTAGTTGGGACATCTCCGTTGCTTGAGCACTTTGTGATTTTGATAGACTACAAGGAAAATGGAGTTGATAAGCAGTACCGGCCAGCGGGGTTTTCAGGAGATGAAAACTACCTTAAAACTCTCGGAATAACTCTCATCAGGGGATCCGATTTTTCGGAAAACATAGCAGAAAACAAAAATAAGATTCTGATTAATGAGTCATTTGCAAAGCTCTTCGCCGGTGAAGATTTAATAGGTAAGAAAACTCCCGGTATGGATGACAGGACAATTGTCGGAATTGTTAAGGATTTCCACTATTCCAGCCTGAAAACATACGTGGAACCTGCTTTCATCTTTTTTGATAATAAGGGCAGTCATCTTATGGTAAAAGGCACTGAAAATCAGGCTATACAGACCAGGGAAACAATAGCCGGGGTTTGGAAAAACCTTATTCCTGATTACCCTGTAAACATTGAGTCGACAGGCGACCGGTATGAATGGTTTCACCGTGATAATAAAAACTACATCAGGCTGATTGGCGCATGCTCAGTCATCAGTCTCTTCTTATCAATGATTGGGTTATTCGCAATATCATACCAGACCAGCCGTTATCGCACGAAAGAGATCGGCATCCGAAAAATTAACGGTGCCAGGATATATGAAATATTGGGTATGCTCAACACAGACTATGCGAAATGGGTTGCTATCGCCTGCATAATTGCCTGTCCTGCTGCATGGTATGCTATGCAAAGATGGCTGAACAACTTCGCTTATAAAACTGAAATAAGGTGGTGGATTTTAGTACTTGCAGGCCTGCTGGCTTTTGGCATTACGTTATTGACTGTCAGCTGGCAAAGCTGGAGGGCTGCAAAAAAGAACCCTGTGGAAGCACTCAGATATGAATAGAGACTATCCCCCATGTACTTAAATGTAAGTTTCAAACCCCAACATGAGCCTCTCCCGCCCTTCTATTTTTAATCCCTCCCTTAACCTCCCCTTATTTATTTTATTTTTAACCCCTCCCTTACCCTCCACTTTTTTATTCTATTTTTAACCCCTCCCTTACCCTCCCCTTAAAAAATAAGGGGAGGGAAAAGATAAGTCACTTATGATAAGGCTCTTACCCCTTCCCTTACTCTTAAGGGAAGGGGTAAGGGGATGGGTTTTAAACTTAAAGGGAACGGGATGGGTTTTAAAATAAAAAGGGAACGGGATGGGTTTTAAACTTAAAAAGCAGAGGATAGGTTTGAGCACACCCGCCTTTTTTTCTTAACCCCTCCCTGATCCTCCACTTTTTTATTTTATTTTTAACCCCTCCCTGAACCTTCCCGTTTTTATCTTATTTTTAACCCCTCCCTTACCCTCCCCTTAAAAAATAAGGGGAGGGAAAAGATAAGTCACTTATGATAAGGCTCTTACCCCTTCCCTTACTCTTAAGGGAAGGGGAAGGGGATGGGTTTTAAACTTAAAGGGGAAGGGGATGGGTTTTAAACTTAAAGGGAAGGGGATGGGTTTTAAACTTAAAGGGGAAGGGATGGGTTTTAAACTTTAAGAACAGATTCATGAGAATAATTACAAAACTTATTGCACGTAATCTGTGGCGCTCAGGGAGTAACACATTCATCAACATAATTGGCCTCACAATTTCCTTTACCTGTGCCTTTACAATAATATCATGGGTCAGAAACGAATTCAGCTACGACAGGCATTTCCCTGAGGCTGACAGGATTTACAGACTTACCTTTGAGACGAGTTTTTCAGGAAACCGGCTTCATTTTGCACGTTGCTGGGAGAACTGGATAACCCGGATGCCAGCTGATTTTCCCCAGATTGAAGAAATGGTCAGACTTCAGCCTTACCGTAATACGGCCCTGAAGATCGCAGAGAACAAGTTTTATTCCGACAGGGTTTTTGCTGTCGATTCCAATTTTTTCAGAATATTCGGCATAAAGATAACACGTGGAGATCCTGACATTATTCTTAATGAGCCATATACTGCAGTCATCTCCTCATCAATAGCCAGGAAATGTTTTGGCGATGCTGATCCTGTCGGGAAAACTCTTCTTCTTTCAGGAAATCAGGATGAAAAGATGACTCTTTTCACAATCAGGGCGGTTATGAAGGATACCCCGGTCAATTCACATTTTCATTTCGATGTCATAACATCTTTTGCCAAAAAGGATGAGTCTCCCGACTGGGCATATGTTTATCTGTTACTGAAAAAGAATACAAAACCTGAGGATATTCTCCATGGGTTGCCATCATTCATAAATAAGGTTAAAGCGGAAGGTGACAGAAATGAATTCAAACCATTCCTTCAGAAGATCACCAGAATCCACCTGTTTTCAGATAAGGACCGGGAAATTGAATTAAACGGAAGCATTACGAATGTTTTCCTCTTTGTTGCAATTGCTCTTGTGTTGCTCCTGATCTCATGGGTGAACTATTACAATCTCAGCAAAACAAGGCTGATGACTCTCCGCAAACAGATACATATTCAAAGGATATGCGGGTCAGACAGCATGCTTATTGCAGTCCAGTCAATTGCTGAATCATTCATCTGTGTATCCTCGGGGTTTGTAATGGCTGTTCTGCTTCTCGGCCTGGCAGGCAATACGGGCAGCTCATTTTTCGGTCTGACCCTGCTTCCTGACGGTATCAAAGGTGTTTTTCTGGTCTGGCCTGCAATTGTCCTGATATTCATTATCTCACTGATAGCAGGAAGCCTGCCTGTTCTCATCTATCTGGCTGACCATGGAAAACTGATCCGTTACAGGAGCGCAAAGCACACTCATTCTTCAACCGGATTCTCTGTTTATGGGATGCTTGTTACAGTACAGATGGCTTTATCGATTATCCTTTTGGTTTCAGCAATTATAATTTCAAGGCAGAAAAATTTAATTTTTTCCACGGGCATGGGAAATATGAGTTCAGATATCCTGGTATTCAGAAATCAAAACTGGGAAATCCGCAGCAAATACACCACTTTTCGCAACAGGTCACTTCAGAATCCATATATTAAGAGCTTCTCAGCATCTTTGGAAGAGCCTTCAGGCGAAACACTTGATGCCCTGCAGGTCGAGTCTCCCGAAATTGATGAAGCCCATAAATCAAATCCCTTATATGTACTGGCAGTTGAAGACAATTTCCCGGAGTTCTTCAATTTACAGTTTATTGCCGGTCGCACCTTTTCACAATTCAATCCCGCGAGAAAGGGTGAAGATTATATTCTGAATGAAACAGCAGTAAAGAAGCTGGGCTGGACGCCTGAAGAGGCAATTGGCAGACCTTTTAAGATAAAATTTGACACTCCCGGCATTTTTTACGGGGGAACTGTTGTCGGAGTGGTCCGCGATTTTAACTATACTACCGCCAGGCAGGCGGTAAAACCTTATGTCTTATTTCAGAAACCTATCTTCTACCTGTGCTTCCTTGTAAGAGTTGATCCTCTCCACAAGGCAGAGGCAATTGATGGTCTGAAGAAATTATGGGAAGAGGAGTACCCTGATTATCCTTTCAGCTATTCATTTATAAACGATTTATACGGGAAAGCATATGAAAAGGAAATTTATCAGGCAAAACTATCAGCATTCTTTTCTATTTTAGCACTTGTAATAATCTGCATGGGATTATTTTCAGTCACTTCGGTTCTGGTTGCCCGCCGGACGCGGGAAATCGGGATCCGGAAGGTGAACGGAGCTACAATAAGCGAAGTGATGTTATTGCTGAATTATAAGTTTATTCTATGGGTTGCAATTGCTTTTTGCCTTGCCTGTCCTGTTGCACTATATGCGATGAACAGATGGCTTCAAAGCTTTGTCAGCAAGACTGAACTGAACCGGGGAGTATTTGCAGCAGCAGGGGCTATTGTATTATTTATGACTCTGTTCACTGTAACTTTAAAGAGCTGGAGAGCCGCAGGAAAAAATCCGGCTGAAGCTCTAAGGTATGAGTAATAAAAATAGTTGAACAACACTAATTAATCATCTGACTCCGCACGAACAAAAGTCAAACTTTAATAATTGAGGCTATGAAGACTACAACAATCCTGCTGACACTCCTGTTCTTTTGCCTGAGAGCAACATCTGCCCAGGATGGATTTACCCTTAAACATGATTCCCTCCGGTCAGAAATACTGAATCAAACCAGGAATCTGGCTGTATACCTTCCGGATGGTTATGATACAGTTCAAAACAGGTATCCTGTAATATATGTACTGGATGGAGAAGGAAGGGATCAGCATGTAGTTCCGACTGCCAGGTTTCTGTACCTGTCAGAAAAAATGCCAAAGGCTATCATTGTGGGAGTCATGAATAAAGACAGGACCCATGATTTTCTGCCTGATTCCACAAAGAGCACACCTACCGGTGGCGGGGCGGATAACTTCATCCTCTTCTTTGAGAGGGAACTTATCCCTTATATCGACAAGAATTTCAGGACCGAATCTTATAAAGTACTTATAGGTCATTCCTTCGGAGGTTTGTTTGCAATACATTCCCTGCTTACGCATCCGGATCTTTTTGATGCTTATATTGCCATTGATCCCAGCATATGGTATAAAGATCGGATGTTATTAAAAAGCGCTGAAAAAGAATTCTCCGCAACCAGAAACTGGAATAAATTGATTTTTATAACAGGACGTGAGGGAGAAGGTATGAATGAAATGGGAATCGGGGCCCTGGAAAAGCTTTTAAAAACCGCTGCACCAAAAGAGCTGAACTGGAAAATTGTTGGCTATGCTGATGAGGACCATGGATCTGTTCCGTTCAAGAGTGTATATGACGGGTTGAGATTTATATTTGACGCCGGAGGCGCTTTAAAGGTATTTCCCACCTCGGGCATTGTACCCGCAGGAATCCCGTTTAACATTTATATGTGGAATTTAAACCAGGATATGAGGTATACGACAGACGGGTCCGAACCGACAAATGATTCACCACGATGCCAGTCAAAACTTCAGTTAACAGGAGGTTGTACCCTCAAGGTAAAGAATGTGACACGGAAATACAAAAATTATCCTACCTCGACATTTTATTTCCCCCAGGAAGAATTTCTTGAGGGGTCTAAGTCGGCAGATAACCTTAAACCGGGTCTGAAATATGAATACTTTGAAGGAGTCTGGGATTCCCTGCCTGATTTTTCATTGCTTAAACCCCTGAAGCGGGGCATATCAGAAAATATTGATCTGAGCCCTGCTATAAGGAAAGACAGCTTCGCCATCCGTTTCGAGGGATATCTTCATGTAACTGAAAAAGAACTTTATTATCTCTGGATCACCTCCGATGACGGTTCGGAACTCTACATCAATAACCGGCTTATTCTTGATAATGATGGAATTCATTCCGCCGAAGTTCCAGTGGTCGCTGTGGTTCCTCTTACTCCGGGCTATTATCCCATAACTATAAAATACTTTGAAAAGAGTGGCAACGAATCAATCTCAGCCGGTATGGTAAAAGGAAAGGAAAATCCTTCCCCTCAGCCTTTTGCAAAAGAGATGTTGTTTTATAAGAAATAGCATACGGGGTGAACCTGAGAATTCCGTTGTTGATGAAACCTTTTGTACAATTGAATGTTCTTAATTGTTAAAAGGCATGAAAAAGTTCCCTGAAATATTAAGAAGCGAGATCCTGAGAGGGTTACCGGGAACCGGGGTTCAATGGCAGATGTCGTCAAACAGCAGAATGATAAGGGATTTCCCGAAGATCCCCGGCAAGGATGCCCGTGAAGCTTCTGTGCTGATACTCCTCTACCCCTCCGGGGGATCTATATTTACAGTATTTATGCAACGACCTGATTATGATGGGGTGCACGGGGGACAGATAAGCTTCCCGGGGGGCAAGAAGGAACCGACTGATAATGATGCGGTTATGACAGCTTTAAGGGAAGCCAACGAAGAGACCGGCGTTAACCCCGGTAAAATAAGTATTATAGGCTTGCTTACACCGCTTTTTATTCCGGTAAGTAATATGATTGTAACTCCGGTAGTAGGCTGGACAAAAGAGAAACCAACTTTCAGGCATAAACCGGAGGAGGTGGTCTTCCTGATTTATGCTGACATTAAAATACTTCTTGATCCATCAATAATTAAAACAAAACCGCTTGAGATCAGGGGTGAAATGATAAATGTAAGATACTTTGACTATGATGGAAATATGATATGGGGAGCAACTGCCATGATCCTGAATGAATTTCTTATAATCATCAGAAGGTGCTGCCCTGCTCTTGCGGAATAATATTTTTGTAGTGTTCAAATCTTCCGAGTACCTCACTTACGAATCTGACCGACTCAATTCCCCTGAAATATCCGTTTTTAACTACTGAATCTCTGAAATATTGAGGTTCTGACTTTTTCAACAGCCACAACGCAACATTTCCGTTCCATTTCTGAGGATCCATACCATTTTTTTCCGCAAGGCGCATTGCGTCGAGAACATGACCGGGCCCGGCATTATAAGCTGCAAGGATAAAATAAAGCCTTTCCTGTTCATCAGGAATTTTTGAATCAAATATTGAATTAAGCCAGGCTATGTATAAGGTGCCTGCCCTGATATTATTCTCAGGTGATGATTTTATGTCAATTCCGAAATTTTTGCCGGTTACCGGCATGACCTGCATCAGACCATATGCTCCTGCTCCGGAGGTGACATCAGGCTTGAACTGAGACTCCTGGCAGATAAGCGAGGCAAGCAATCTCCAGTCCCAGTTTATCCTGCCGCTGAATTCCCTTATCAGACCGTCATATCTTGATACCTTACCGGTATTCAGTGAATAATAATCGCTTTTTACGATAATATTGGATCGTGAATTTCTGAAATACTTGGCATGAAGGAGTGCATATGACCCGGTTTTCCTGTATGCATCTATCCAGCGGTTCAGCTCGTAAAGAAGCTTCTCTGAATTTGACCGCCTTACTCCCCAGGCAAGACCCTGTGGAAGACTCAGCGGTGTGCCCGCATCAATATTTTCATAATAGGTAGCATTCACCTGTGCCACATTCTCATCGCAGATTGTATAGTCAATCACCCCATCGGCCACATACCTGATTAACTTTTCAGGTTCATACGGGACCTCTACAATAAGGGCTGTATCACCTGTCTCATTTTTTATAGCGACAAGCTGTTCCCTGCTCAACGATCTTTCCTTAACGTAAATTGTTTTCCCCGGAATTCTACTCTTGCTGCTGATTAACTTATTATCCAGACCATCAGCTATCACTGTCCGGTGGCCGGCAAACTTCCGCCTGACCAGAACCTTTGCCGTTTCATCGATAACTTCACTCAGCTTAATCCCGTCATTCGTTCCAGACCCGGGTGTCAATCCAAAGGCCAGCAGATCCGCCTTACCTGATCCAAGCATTTTATATGCCCGGTCAATATTGTTCTCTGATATTATCTCAAGGTCGATTCCGATATAATCCGAGAATGATTTAAGCAGTTCATAATTGAAGCCCATCGGCTCGCCCCTGTAAATAAAATAATCTGTTGAATTAAAATCAGTAATTGCTATCAGTTTGCCTCTTGCCCTGATAGAATCCAGGTCAAAGGATGAATAATTTTCGCCAGCCCCTTTTGAACGGTGTTTATGCATGCAGCAGATGAGCAGAGCGGCCAGCAGGGTGAGCAGGATTATTAACTTCTTAATCAAAATAGAATATTAGTTTGACTTCCGGTTAAAAACGGGTGCAAAGATACGATATTTTTAATTATAAAATGTCCATGCAACTCCAAAACGGAACATCCTGATATTCATAGGGTAATTTGGTATCATATCATAGTTGTTCACTACGGTGGGACTCATTAGTCCGTAGTTCAGATGATCAATCATTACGAAGATCCGTGTTCTTTCCAGTTTAAGATTAAGAAATGCATTCACGAAAGGATAATTCCCGGTTTCGATCACATCCTGCCTGTAAAACCTCCCTGTAGCCGGCATATATGAATATGGGTGATACATCGTGTTATAAATAACATCCACACCGATCTGGACGTTGAGCTTTCCTCCGGTATTTTTAAATTTGAAAAGATGTTCGAAGTATCCCGCAGAACGTATTGTCGCCAACGGCAGATCGAGTATATTGATATTACTGCTTTTCTGAAGGATCAGATCAGTGTCAAGGTGGAATTTCCAGGCTCTCATTCCTTTTTTAACAGTAAGAGAAACCACTGACAGACCGCCTGAATATTGTGAAGGATGTGCAGTGGAATCAAAATCGGTATAGTTCTTAATTACAGCATAATTAAATCTGATATCCATTGCCCTCCGGGGGTAACTGATTGTTGTTCCGACGTCGATCCTGAACTCCTTTTTCAGACTTACGTTCCACTCGAAGTTATTGCTTCCCCACTGGGAAAACCAGAATGACGGCTGTCTGTTGATTATGTCACCTGTGATCAGCCAGGATGCCTGGCCCTTCTTAAGGTCAAATGACTTGGATATCACACCGTCAAGGTTAAAATCACCGGCCCTGTAGCCGGTTATGTACAGTTCACCTGTGGCGGTCCACCCGAATTTCTCTCCGATTCTGTTGAAAAGCTTTCCTACAAGCACATTATTGCTCCTGTTCCATCGGGCAGTATCGGCCACATGCAGAGTGTCATGAGTCGGTATGATCTGGCCATACCGGAATATCTCATTTCTGAAACCAAATCCTCCCCCAAGTCTGAACTTTCTTTTCGGATCAGTCGAAAAGTCAAACCTGACAGTATTTTTTACACTGCGTGAACTCAGAGAGTCAGATGTTTCAGACCTGTTGATGAATATGCTGTCATAGAAGCCCGATCCGGGATCGTTGTCAGTGTATCGCCTCCGGCTGTTATCGATTACAAGTATATGTGAAAATGTACCTGTCAATCCGGTATATCCTGAACTTTTGCCGGTAAGAGTGTCAGTTTTCACAGGTTTATCACCGCCCATTGTATAGCGTTGCACCAGTAAAAAGTTTCTGTTTTTCAGGACGCTCGTGGCATTATTCAACCCGCCGAGGTTGACGGCTATATCCCTTGTACTCTTACCCAGCTCGCTCAGGTCCGTTATCCCGCCGTTCTCCTGATTTGTAAAGTTATTTATTCCAATGGAGGCGTACAGCTTGTACCGGGTCTTCACGTATGAAGTATAAAAGTTGAAGTTCCTGTCATCGACCCTCTGATAATTATATTGTCCCAGGTTGTAAATAATATCATAAATAAGGCCGAAGTTCAGGAACCTGTTCACATTCTGGGAATGCCATACCCTGAAGGTCTGTTCAGCCACCTCTCTTTTTCCTCCGAAGGTCCACATCAGTTCGGTAAACGGGACCTGGGTATTCATAAATATTGCTTTCCCGGGAACAAACAGTAAAGGGTAAAAGGTGCTGTAAAGAAATTCATCGGGATCAGTGATGCGGTCAAAAAAGCTGATCTGGTAAAAGGGAAGACCATAATTTCCAAGTGTGGCATTAACAGGTGAATATTTGTCTGCAATCTTGAACCTGTTAAATAATGAGAATACCGTATCAATGGGTTTGCTGACCTCTTCCGAGAAGTCGGGAGAGAGGTTCCAGATTCTCAAAATTCTTTTTTCTTTTAAAGAATCCGGTTTTTGGGAAGATCTGACAACGGCTCTGTTGACCGGTTTCCTGGCAGTTGAGTCAGGGGCTTTGGTAACCGGTTTCTGGGCAAATAACCCTGTGCAAAATGCAAAGAGAAATATAATGAAGAAGTGTCTGATCATTGACAGCAAATATAGAAAAGTCAGAATCAATTACCTGCAAAGGTCTCAAAGATTTTATGTAAGTTATTGTCTCTGCTTATTAATCCACATTATCGTTCAGATAGGCATTATTTTCCCTCAGAACAGGTTCATCATTATCTCCTGATGTCAGGGTGAATTTTGACAGTTTGCTTTCTGCCGCGCTGTCCGGTACGTTGAGTGACAGATTCCTTCTTACGTATGCAGGCACATCCTCAAAAGTATCTATATTCTCTTTCATTGTCTTGTTCGACAATCCTTCCTTTTTCAGCAGATTCTGCATGTGTTTTACCTTTCTCAGAGTTGTCTCAGGATTCTCCCTGGGCTCACTGTCCTCTTCAGATCGTCTGCCTTTGAATTCATTGTGATTATCACTATGTTCCAGGCTGAAATCTATTATTCCCTGCGATTCCTCTTCAAAATCAGTAATTATAGACTTTTTACCTTTTTCATGTACCGAGAAAGTATCCTCTCCCTTTTCAGTGATTACACGTCTGGGTATGACGCTGCTGTTTGTCATCAGTTCAACCCTGCTCGGCTGCTTTGGTTTGTATGGCTGGAATATGCTATTGGATTCAAAGCCGGTAGCGATCACCGTTACGCAAATCTCCTCATTAAGATTATCATCCTTGGATAAGCCCCTTATTATCAGAGCGTCATCCGAAGCACACTCATACATATAATCTGTTATCTCACCCAGTTCATCCATAGTTATCTCGTGTTCGCCCGTGCCGGAGGAGATGTTGATCAGGATGCTGTTGGCTCCGGTCACTTCATTGGAATTTAACAGGGGAGATGAAAGAGCATTCTCAATAGCCTTTATTGCCCTGTTCTCTCCTGCAGCCTTTCCCATCCCCATTATGGCCACTCCGGAGCCTTTCATTACAGTTTCAACATCGGCGAAATCCACATTTATATATCCGGTTACAGTAATGATCTCAGCGATACCCTTAACTGCTGTGGTAAGAATATCATCGGCCTTTGCAAAAGCAGTTGAAACAGGTTGATTACCATAGATCTCCCTCAGCTTCTCATTGTTAATGACAAGAAGTGAATCAACATGATCTTTAAGATCTGTAACACCGTCAATTGCCTGCTTTATCCGTACTTTCCCCTCCGATTTAAAAGGAATTGTTACAACTGCTATTGTAAGCAGGCCCGCATCCTTACAGGCCTTTGCAATAACCGGAGTAGCTCCCGTACCGGTACCTCCTCCCATTCCTGTTGTAATAAAAACCATTTTCGTGTTTCCTGACAATGCATGCATTACATCATCAATATTTTCAATTGCAGCCTGTCTGCCTACCTCCGGTTTACTTCCGGCGCCCCTTCCCTCAGTCAGGGATTCACCGATCTGAACCTTTAAAGGGACAGGACTTTTGATCAATGCCTGGTGGTCAGTATTGCAGACTACAAAGTTCACATCCTTTATTCCCTTTTCAAACATGTGATTGACAGCGTTATTCCCGCCGCCGCCTATTCCAAGGACCTTTATAATTGACGATCTCTCAAGAGGCAGATCAAAGTTCATAATATCGTCTGACATAGTTTAGATTTTTAGTTGATTACGAACAGTATACGTTTACCAGAGCATAACCGGAATAATTAATCACTTAATGGGCTGATCATCAACCTCAAACATTTTTGAAAGTATTGTCTTTATCTTTTCAGTCAGAGGTATCTTCTCCTCCTCCTGAACAGGTTGATTCACCTTCTCTTCAACCTCTTCCGTTTTATGCCCTTCAAAAGTTTTCTGTACAGGAGCAAAGTCTTCTTTACTGCCCGCATTAAACGATTTCTTATATGTCTCAAGAAAGTCAAATCCCCTCATTATCAATCCAACACTGGTTGCGTACATTGGCTGGCTGATCTCATTTTTTGCAGTGCCTGCCAGGTGTTCATTAGGATGACCTATCCTTACATCCATCGCCGTTTTGAATTTCATCAGCTGAGGCAGATGCTTCAGCATGGCGCCACCTCCCGTAATAACAACTCCGGCAGCAAGTTTGTCTGCATATCCAGAATTCTGTATCTCGAAGTTAACAGCATCTATTATCTCCTCCATTCTTGACTGGATAATATATGCCAGGCTCTTGAAGGAGATCTCCTTCGGCTCCCTTCCGCTTATTCCCGGTATTGAGACTACTTTATCCTCAGGGGCTATATCACCGAGAGCAGAACCATACTGAATTTTAAGCTGTTCGGCATGCCTCTGGAGGATGGCACAACCCTCCTTTATATCCTTTGTTACCACGTTTCCGCCAAAGGGGATGACTGCAGTGTGCCTGATGATATTATCGTAATAGACCGCTACATCTGTAGTCCCTCCTCCAATATCTACAAGTACCACTCCTGCCTCCTTTTCGTCATCGGTAAGGACAGCATCGGAAGATGCAAGGGGCTCAAGTATCATATCCTTTACCACAAGGTTGGCCTTACGTATGCATTTCTCTATATTTTTAGCGGCTGCTACCTGGCCGATAACAATGTGAAAATTTGCTTCAAGCCGCCTGCCGCACATGCCAATCGGACTCTTTACCCCGGTCTCATTATCTACAATGAAATTCTGGGGAATGACATGGATTATCTCCTCTCCGATCTCAATATGGATTTTATGCATGTCTTCAATAAGCTTGAAAACTTCCTCCTTTTTGATTTCATCCTCATAAGCTTCGCGGGTAATATATCCGCGGTTCTTCATACTCTTGATATGCTGACCGGCAATCCCCACAAAAACCTCAGAGAACATAATCCCTGACCTTTTCTGAACGTCGTCAACAGTGGTCTGGATAGCTGTGACTGTCTCTTCGATATTAAGGACGACACCTCTTTTCACACCTCTGGAAGGAGCTTTGCTGAGTCCAAGAATCTCTATCTTCCCGTTCTCGTTTTTCTTACCGACTATAGCCACGATCTTTGTGGTCCCGATGTCGATTGCTGCTACATACTGTTCCTTTTTAGTCATAACTTGATTATGGTTTTCTGGTTATCTCTTTTTGCAAACTATCTGATCCTTAAATTCAAGGTTTATTACGGAATATTTATTCCATCCTACTTCCGGAAGGACCTTGTCATAAAATGCTTCAAGGTTTCTGAGCTTTCCTTTGTAATTAGCTGTTGTACCGAGATGTATGGTCTGGTTGCCCACGCGGGGTATAAGATCTATTTCGTCGTTGCCGTCGATATAGATCTGATCTATCTGGGCCGACCAGAAATCATCATCATTGATGTAATTGACAAGCGGATAGATATCCTTCAGAATTGAGTTCTTTATGGTGGTATCGAGAATGCTGACCCCATTCAGCATCGCTGAGCTGATATTTACGTTTCCCTCAACAATATGCAGCCTCGGATTATAAAGATTTCTTCTGCGGACAACGATACCCTCTTCATCTATGAAAAAATCGCCACCGTTATCCGGCATTACCCTCATCAGCGGTTCACGCTGATCAGCATATATATGTATATTTCCGTCAATTGTCCTGTACACTTCTGCAACCTTTAATTCCCTCAGCACATTTATCCTTTTCTCTATCTCCTTTACAGGAACATCTTTTACAGGCTGGCCAATTATTCTTGCAGAGGAGCCATAGGCAAGATTCAGAAGTTGTTTACGGGTAACAAAATGATATTCAGAGGAGTCTTTTATGTCTATAACAACCCCTCCGCACCTTACCGAGTTAACTGACCGGGCAAGATAAACAGGCATTGCTATAAGGTATATCAATGGAATGAGAGATAATATCTTTAAAAATTTCTTCATCTCAGCTTTTCCCTTTTAAGTGCCTCCTCAATGGGAATTACCAGTGTATCAATATCACCGGCCCCAATCGTAACAAGGACATCGAGGTTTTTTACATCAAGCGCTGCCGGGATATCTTCCTTATTAAGCAGCCTTTTCCCCGCAAGCTTCATTTTATTAAATATCAATCCGGATGTCACGCCTTCAATAGGCAATTCCCGTGCGGGATAAATTGGCAGAAGGATAACCTCATCAAGCTGATCGAGAATCTCTGCAAATCCCCCGGCATGATCACGTGTACGTGAAAAAAGATGGGGCTGAAAGATCCCGGTGATTTTTCTCCCTGCAAAAAATTCCTTCAATGACCGTATGCATGCCCTGATCTCTTCAGGATGATGAGCATAGTCATCTACATAAGCCAGCCCGGGCTTGTTGATCCTGATATCGAATCTTCTTCTTACCCCCTGAAAGAGCATCGTCCCTTTTCTCAGTTCCTGTTCCCTTACACCGCATAAAAGAGCTATTGCAATTGCTGCAGTAATATTTTCTATATTTATAATCCCCGGGTAAGCAAAATGCAGATCCTCAATAACGGTCTCCGGCGTTCTGATGCTGAAACTGTAGTAATCTTTCTCATGTTTTATGTCAAATGATTGATAGTCTGCACCTGGATCAAGTCCGTATGTAAAACATCTTACATTTTCCGGTACGGTTATTTCCTGCTGGATCCGTTTGTTAATAATCAGGGTGCCTCCCTTTCTGATCTTGCTGCAGAAGATATTGTACGCCTCAACCATGGTGCTGCGATCACCATATATGTCAAGATGATCGGCATCAAGTGATGTCACAACCGCCATATAGGGTCTCAGCCAGTGGAATGAACGATCGAACTCATCAGCTTCAATTACGGTGAACCTGCTTTCCCCGAGGATCAGATTTGAATCGTAGTTCTTTGATATGCCTCCCAGGAATGCGGAACAGTCGACTGCCGACTGCTTGAGCAGGTGTGCGATCATAGTTGAAACGGTTGTTTTACCATGCGTTCCGGCGACTGCCAGAGTATCTGTATGAAGAGAGATCTCTCCAAGGATTTCCGCTCTTTTTACAAGTCTGAAGCCTTTTTCCCTGAAGTATGAAAGGATAGTATTCTCGGAGGGGATAGCAGGAGTATAGACAACCAGGATACTGTCAGGATCTGCTGATTCTCTGAAAAATTCCGGAAGTGAACCGGTATTATCATCATAAGTAACAGGACATCCCAGGTCAACCAGGGATTTTGTAATTCTGCTTTCCGTCCTGTCGTACCCGGCAACTTTATATCCTCCTTTTATGAAATAAAGAGCAAGGGCGCTCATCCCGATGCCGCCGATCCCTACAAAATAAATTCCCTCTGTTTTATGAAAATCTGTCATTCTCCTGCAAGTCTTATTACCTCTTCTGCTATTTTTATATCGGCATTCCGGTCTGCCATCCTTAAAATATTTCCGGAAAGCCTCTTTCTTTTCTCCCTGTCCGAGATCAGGCTAATCGCCTCATCAGCAAGAGATTTTGCAGCCTCCCTGTCGGGCACAAGTACCGCAGCATCTTTTTCTGCGAGAGCTTTTGCATTACAGGTCTGGTGATCTTCCGCCACATTAGGGGAAGGGACCAGGATCACGGGTTTCCCCACGAGGCATAGTTCTGAGATGGTTCCTGCACCGGCTCTTGAGACAATCACATCAGCCGCTGCATAAGCAAGGTCAATCCTGTTAATAAATGCCGTCGCCGTGATATTTTCATATGTTCCGGCTGATAACAGGTCCCGTACCTGATCATAGTAGTATTTCCCGGTTTGCCACAGCCACTGGCAGTCCGAATCTCTTAATTTATTTATATTATCTGAAAGGCTTTTGTTAATACTTGCGGCCCCTAGTGATCCGCCAAGGACAAGGACCACGGGCAGCTCATCCTTCAGTTTGAAGAATGACATTGCTTCACCCCTGAGGCTTTCAAGGTTTTCAAGTTCATGCCTGACCGGATTGCCTGTCCTTATTATCTTATCTGCCGGGAAATATTTTTCCATTCCATCATAAGCGACACATATTGATGAAGCCTTTCCTGCCAGAAGTCTGTTTGTAACCCCGGCATAACTGTTCTGCTCCTGAATAAGGAATGGAATTCCCATTCTTCCCGCCTGCTTCAGCACCGGACCGCTGGCGTAACCGCCGACGCCTACGACTACATCAGGACGGAACTCTTTCAGGATTTTTTTTGCCATCACAAGGCTTTTTATCAGTCTGATCAGAACAGAAATATTCCTCAGTGTGAATTTCCTTCGCAAGCCTTCAACGGGAAGTCCGATTATTCTGTAGCCTGCCTCAGGTACCCTTTCCATTTCCATTCTTCCTTCAGCGCCAACAAAGAGGATTTCTATGCCGGCATCTTTCCTCTTCAGGGCATTTGCTACCGATATTGCAGGGAAGATATGGCCTCCTGTTCCTCCTCCGCTGATAATCACTTTCTTATGTCTTTGCAGGCTCATAGATCTTTTCTCCTTCATCCGTAATTTCCTCTTCCGGCAATTCTTCATTCTTTATCCTTGCATTAACAACGCGGCTGACGCTGAGTATTGCACCTATTGAGAAGCTCATCATCAGAACCGATGTCCTCCCCCAGCTCACCATCGGCAATGTCTGCCCGGTAACCGGAAATAACCCGACGGCCACAAGCATATTCAGCATTGCCTGAATGACAATCATTACAATGAGCCCCATAACCATATAGGCCGGGAAAGCAGTCTCACATTTTTTTGCGATTGTGATCCCCCTGAAAAGCAATATCATATATGCCAGTATGAGGGGAAGCGCACCGAACAACAATCCGTATTCTTCAATTATAATTGCAAAAATAAAGTCAGAGTTTGACTGGGGTAACATATTTCTCTGGGTGCTTTTACCGGGAGCTTTTCCGAATAATCCCCCGGTAGAGATGGCAATCTTTGCCTGGTTCAGCTGATAATCCCCATCTGAATCCGAAGATCCGGTGACAAAATGCTCGATCCTGTTCTTCCATACCTGAACCCTGTTGTCTTTGGATATGACCGTAAGAAGCAGGGCAAAAAGTATGACGCCTGCAACGCCCAGTCCTACATATGTAAGAAGAAACCTTAAGGGAACCCTGCCGATGAACATAATTATCATACTGATGCCAAATATCATAAGGGCGGTAGAAAGGTTTTCCGGTAATATCAGCCCGCAGATTATGCCTACCGGCAGTATAAAATTCCTGGTAACCAGCATGAAATTGTTCAGATCATTCTGATATTTGGCAAGTGATCTGGCCAGGTAGAGCACCAGGGCAACCTTTGCCACATCGGATGTCTGTAGCCTGAAGCCGGTCCCCGGGATGACAAGCCACCGGGTCGCTTCATTTACCCGCGATCCGAATGCAAATGTAAGGACCAGTAAGCCGGCCGAACAGACAAGCAGCAGACCCGCCATCGAGAAATAGATCCTGTATGGAAGCCAATGCACCACAACTATTATTATAAGGCTTAATACCAGCATAAGAAACTGGGTCCTGAGAAAATAGGTGGTATTCCCTCCGTATTTCATAAAGGCGACACCTGCCGAGGAGCTGTACACTGCCAGAAGAGAGTAGAACATAAAGAGAACTACAAGGCCCCATATGACCCTGTCCCCTTTAAATTTTCTGGTAACCCAGCCCTGCTGCATCTGATTATTAATTAGAGGTTTCTTACTGCCTGTTTAAACTGACGGCCCCTGTCTTCATAGTTCTTAAAAAGATCAAAGCTTGCGCAGGCGGGAGAGAGCAAAACGGTTTCCCCCTTCTTTGCAAGGTAATAGGATGATCGTACCGCCTCTTCCATTGAGGATGTCTCAACAATCGTAGGAACCTTGTCCTTAAAAGCCTCCACAATTTTCCTGTTATCCTTACCCAGGCATACAATGGCCCTTACCTTCTTCTTTACAACATCAAATAGTTCGGAATAGTCATTGCCCTTATCTGTTCCTCCGACAATCCATATGATCTTATTCTCCATGCATTCAAGAGCGTACCATGTCGAATTAACATTGGTGGCTTTTGAATCGTTAATGAAGTTTATTCCGCAAACCGTAATGACCGGTTCAAGACGGTGCTCAACCCCCTGAAAATCAGCAAGGCTTTCCCGGATTATATCCTTCCGGATATTCAATACCTTTCCGGCAATCGCCGCTGCCATGGAATTATAGATATTGTGGCGGCCTTTAAGGGCCAGTTCATGAATAGTCATAAGCTTGGTTTTTTTCGGGTAATCAAGTATCAGTTCGTTGTCTTCTACATATGCGGTCATGCCTTCTTTACTCTCATCAGAAAAAGGCAGCAGTGTCATCCCATAATGCTTCTCCAGAAGTTCCTTCCTGATTATGGGATCGCCATCCCAATAGATCAGGAAATCGGATTTTGTCTGGTTGCGGGTTATTCTGAATTTTGCATCAATGTAATTTTGAAATTTATATTCATATCTGTCAAGGTGATCCGGTGTGATATTCATCAGTATAGCTATATCAGCCTTAAAATCATACATGCCGTCGAGCTGGAAGCTACTCAGCTCAATAACATAATAATCATATGACCCTTCGGCGACAGCCATAGCAAAGCTGTTCCCGACATTGCCCGTCATTGCCACATTTTTTCCTGCCTTATTCAGGATGTGATAGATCAGATTTGTGACAGTAGTCTTGCCGTTACTACCTGTAATACAAATCTTTGTCCCCGAGGCAAAACGTCCTGCAAACTCAATTTCAGATATTATTGGTATGCCTTTTTCCCTTATTTTTTTCACTATTGGCGCCTTTTCAGGTATGCCCGGGCTCTTTATAACTTCATCCGCCTTCAGTATGAGCTCTTCATTATGGCTTCCCTCCTCCCATGCTATCTGATGATCGTCAAGTATCTCCCTGTATTTTTCATCTATCCGGCCATTATCGGACACATATACCACATAATCATGTTTCTGGGCGAGTACCGCCGACCCCACACCACTTTCTCCTGCACCAAGTATTACTAACTTTTTCTTCATCTTTTATCTTATCTTGAGTGTCACAATGCTGATTATGGCAAGCAGTATTGCCACTATCCAGAACCGGGTGACAATCTTCGGTTCCGGGTATCCTTTTTTCTGATAATGATGATGCAGCGGGGCCATAAGAAAAATCCTCCTGCCGGCACCATACTTTCTTTTTGTTCTCTTAAACCATGCTATTTGCATTACAACCGACAGGTTCTCTACCAGGAATATCCCGCACAGCACAGGTATCAGGAGCTCTTTCCTTATTACAATTGCGAATACGGCTATTATCCCTCCCAGGGCAAGACTGCCTGTATCGCCCATAAAGACCTGGGCAGGATAGGAATTATACCAGAGGAATCCGATTGTAGCACCCATGAACGCACTGGCGAATATAACCAACTCCTGGGAGTTAGGTATATACATTATATTCAAATAGTTAGCATAAATAACGTTACTGGAGACATAAGCCAGTATCCCGAGTGCACTTCCGACGATTGCCGAGGTTCCTGTTGCCAGTCCGTCAAGTCCGTCAGTCAGATTTGCGCCATTTGATACTGATGTGACAATAAGTATGACCACAAGAACAAAGGCCAGCCAGGTCCATGGCTCCCTGTGGTCCTTATCAATAAATGACACAAGCCATGAATAGTCAAATTCATTATTCTTAACAAAAGGAATTGTAGTTTTCGTCGATTTCCTTTCCATTGAAATCAGAGACTGTGAGGTATATGGATAAGCCGGATCGAGAAGTTCGATTTTTTCCCGTGGTGTCAGATTCTCAAAGCTTACCTTTTCCTCAATTATTACATCCTTGCTGAAAAAGAGTGTCAGGCCCACGATCAACCCCAGTCCGATCTGCCCGACGATCTTAAACCTTCCTGCCAGGCCTTCCTTATTCTTTTTAAATACCTTTATATAGTCATCGATGAAACCTATTGCCCCTAACCAGACTGTTGTGAGAAGCATCAGGATGACATATACATTTTCAAGTCTGGCAAACAGGAGTGTCGGGATAATAATGGATGCAAGAATAATGATTCCGCCCATGGAAGGGGTACCCTTCTTCTGATACTGTCCTTCCAGACCAAGGTCCCTGACGACCTCTCCTACCTGCTTCCTCTGGAGAAAGAGTATTATTCTTTTCCCGATCAGAAGTGATATTATCAGCGAAGTGATGATCGCCATCGCCGATCTGAAAGATATAAACTGAAAGACTCCGGCTCCGGGGATATGTACAGTATCAAGGTATTTAAAAAGGTATACCAGCATTTTCTCTCTTTTTATTTCAGCAACAATGCATTTTTTAGTTCCTCCATATCGTCGAAGTGGTGCTTCACCCCCATGATTTCCTGATAGTTCTCATGCCCTTTGCCTGCGATCAGAATTATATCGCCTTTCGCTGCAAGCATTACGGCAGTCCTGATTGCCTCCCTCCTGTCGGCTATTCTGAGTGTTTTTCTTTTCAGATCGGGCGATAAGCCTGCCTCCAGATCATCGAGGATCTTTTCAGGATCTTCGGTCCTGGGATTATCTGAGGTAAGTATGGCCTTTGTACTTCCTTCCGCTGAAATAGCAGCCATTTTGGGCCGTTTCGTCCTGTCCCTGTCACCACCGGCGCCGACAACAGTTATAAGCTGCACAGCGCCCTCCCTTATCTTGTTTATTGTATCTATTACATTCACAAGAGCGTCGGGTGTATGAGCATAATCTACAATACCGCAAATCCCGCCAGGCGATCGTATTACCTCAAGCCTGCCCGTAACCGGGTGAAGATCGCTCAGTATGGTCAGTATCTCTTCTTTCCCTGCACCCAGAAGTTCGGAGGCCGCATATACTGCAAGGAGGTTCGATGCATTGAATTCCCCTATAAACCTGGTCCATACTTCTTCTCCCTGAATTTTAAGGTGCATACCTTCAAACCCCTGTTCAATAATTTTGCAACGGTAATCGGCCATGCCTCTGATCGAAAAGGTGTATTTTCCGGCTTTACAGTTCTGCAACATCACCCTGCCGTTCCTGTCATCGATATTTGCCAGGGCGAATGAATCTGCTTCCAGGGAATCAAAGAAACTTTTTTTGGCCGTCAGGTAATTATCAAACGTTTTGTGATAGTCAAGATGATCGTGGGTAAGGTTTGTAAAGATCCCTCCCTTAAATTTCAGGCCCGCAATCCGTTGCTGATCAGCGGAATGAGAGCTTACCTCCATAAAGGCGTAACTGCATCCTTCTGCAACCATCTCTGACAAAACCCTGTTGAGCTGGACCGGATCAGGCGTTGTATGAGTAGCAGGGAGCTCTTTCCCGTTAATATAATTGCAGACGGTTGAGAATAATCCGCATTTATATCCCAGTTGCATGAACATCCTGTAAAGAAGAGTCGCCACTGTGGTCTTTCCATTTGTTCCGGTCACGCCGGTAAGAGTGATTCTGGATGATGGCCTTCCATAAAAATTAGAAGCTGCATATCCCAGGGCTTTTGCAGAATCATCTGTTTTGATCCAGCATACATTTTTATCAGGATGCGATGGCATTGTTTCGCAGATTACAGCCGAAGCTCCTGCAGTTACGGCAGCCGCGATAAAATCATGCCCGTCGCTTTTATATCCTCTGACAGCTACAAACAGAGATCCCCCGGCTACATTCCGGGAATCAAAACTTACTGATAAAACGGATATATTCCTGTCTCCCCTGAGAGATATAATATTAATCCCTTCCAATAATTCTTCAAGCTTCATCATATTACCTGTTCATATCCAGTGAAACTACAGATCCTTCATAATATCTTGCACCATGTTCCGGCGATTGCCTCAGCACTCTCCCTTTTCCATTATAGCTTACCCTGAGTCCCGAGTTTTCAAGAAGATAGATTGCATCCCTCAGGCTCATACCCCTGACGTCAGGTACCAGCCCCTTCTGGATCCTGACCCCGGCCAGCCTTATTGTATCTCCGCTTTCCCGTGTAGCAACCCAGTCATCATCGGATGACCTGATATATCGTATATTCAGATTTTTTAAAACTTCATTAATATCTTCCCTGTAGCCATTGCCTGCCTCGGGAGCAGATAATGCGATGCTTTCATTATTTTCAGGCTTATAGTCGCGGAAGAACCTTGTAGCATAAACTTTATCGGAAATCTCCCTGAACACGGAGCCTGCAACAAGATTTCCGTAATAAACCCCATTGGAGGGGGCATTGACAACAACTATGCAGGAATACAACGGATTCTCAGCAGGGA
This sequence comes from uncultured Bacteroidales bacterium, assembly GCA_963816345.1. GTDB lineage: Bacteria > Bacteroidota > Bacteroidia > Bacteroidales > VadinHA17 > LD21. The sequence goes on along the minus strand of CAWFKI010000006.1, from coordinate 564,571 downwards.
AATATCCCACAAAGGAGGCCTGGTAAGATATCCTTACTCCCTGCCGGTAGCCTAATTTATTCTTTGCAATCTGTGCAGTTCCTGTTTTGCCTGCAATTTTATAGTTGGCATTTTTCAGATTGGTGGCTGTTCCCTGTTCCACAACACCTTCCATCATTTTCTTTGCCTTTCTGATTGTTGACCGCGATGCAATTGAATTAATGATAACCTCAGTGTCAAATGTCTTAAGTATGTTACCGTTGCGCATTATAGCTGTAACGAACCTCGGACGCATCATCCGGCCGTTATTTGCCACTGCATTATAGAAGGCGAGTATCTGAAGAGGTGTCATCTGGACCTCATATCCGTGGGACATCATTGGCAGAGTCAACCCCGACCACAGCTTATCGCCGGGGTAGCGTATAAGTGGTGTTCCCTCTCCCTTGATCTGAAGATTCAGCCTCTCGTTAAGCTTCATTGCATAAAGCCTGTTTACAAATTCTTTCGGATTATCTTTATAATGCTCATAAATCAGCTTTGAGGTACCGACATTTGAAGATTTTTCAAAAACCTGTTTGACAGTTATTTTCCCATTTCCATCTTCTTTTGTATCCCTGATTATCTTGTCATAGAATTTTACAGTTCCCGTCCCGGTATCGACAATATCGCCGGTATCTATGACCCCATCCTCAAGGGCAGCCATCAGGACAGGAAGCTTGAATGTTGAACCCGGTTCCGTACTTTCCCCGACAGCATAATTATATGATTCATGATAATCCCCGTCACTTCCCAGCTCAAGGTTTGCTATCGCCTTGACGTCACCGGTGGCCACCTCCATCAGAACGGCACAGCCGTGATGAGCATTATGTTTCCGGAGCTGGTTCAGCAGCGCTGTCGATGCGACATCCTGAAGATCGAGATCGAGTGTTGTCACAACATCATTACCGTCGAGTGATTCAACGCTGCTCATGTTATCAACTGTTATCCAGTCGCCTCCTGTCAGCCTTTGCATTACAGCAACCCCGTTTTTCCCGGCCAGGTCCCTGTCGAAGGCACCTTCCACTCCTACCTCATTGCCTTCGCTTCCAAGGTTCAGGTAACCTATTGTACGTGCCGCCAGGTCATTATTCGGAAGTATCCTTCTGTTTTCGGCCTGAGCTACCATACCTCCCTTATACTTCCCTTCCCTGAAAATAGGTAACTCTTTTAGTGCCCTCAGCGTCTCATAATCGACCTTTCGTTTGATGAGCAGATACCTGTCGCCCTTTCTTCTGGCATTGATTATCAGGGATTTCCATCCCGACGCAGGTCTTTCTCCGAGATAGTGCGCCAACCCTGCTGACAACCCGGCAATTCCGGAAGAGAATGTCGAAGCTGACATACCCGTACTACGCGTATCCATATAAATCGTATAATAGGGTACTGAGCTTGCCAGCAACCTTCCGTCATCCGTAAGAATATCACCTCTGTTTGCCTGCACTTCAGCAGTTTTAAAAACGTATTTCTCACTCATATCCGACCATTTGCCCCTCTGTATGTACTGCAGGACAAGAATACGGACGAGCAGCAGGGCAGCAAGCACTGCAATGGCAAAATAAACTACGCCACTCCTCCATACTATCTCATCCCGTACTGCCATTCTCCTTATTTTTTATTTACCAGCAGCTTAAAAGGAGGTGTTTTCATCTCTTCAAGGTCAAGGCCCTTCTCCCTTACCTGCCTGAACACCTCTGATTGCCTGCTTGCATACATCAGATCGGCAGAAGTTGACAGCGCTTCCGCTTTTAGATCTTTTACCTCCCTTTGCAGCTTTGCCGTCTCCCTTGTTATCTTCTCGGCATGAAACCTGTTGCCGATATAAACAGCTGCCAGGAGAGTAATAAGAGAGATGTATCCAAGGTTTCTGAGGATGATCTTTTCGGATATCATACTCCCGCTCAGAAGCTCCTTCATAAAGCTTCCGCTCTTTGCCTGTTTTTCGCCGTTTTCTTTAGTCCCGTCCATCTGTCAGATTTTTTCCCCAACGCGAAGCCTTGCACTCCTTGCCCTGTTATTCCTTGCCAGTTCCGCCTGACCCGGAGTAATCCCTTTCCTTGTAATTATCCTGAAAGGTGTTTCGATATTTCCGTAGAAATCCTTTTTCTCCTCCCCTTCAAAATTGCCGGTTTTTATGAAGTTCTTTACAACCCTGTCCTCCAGCGAATGGTAGGTAATAACAACCAGTCTGCCCCCGGGATTGAGAACGGATAACGCCTGTTCGAGCATCTCCTTCAGGTAATCAATCTCATGATTAACTGCTATCCTCAGTCCCTGAAAAACCCTTGCATAGAATTTATGTTCCTGGCGAAACGGAGCCAGCCTGCCAATGGCATCCATAATATCTTTCACATTTTTCAATTGCCTGGCACTCCTGGCAGCCACTATTTCCCTGGCAATCCTTCTTGAATTTGTCAGTTCGCCGTAATTGTAGAAGATATCGGCAAGTGATGCCTCATCCAGACTATTCAGCAGCATTGAAGCAGTTATGGTCCCGCTTTTATTCATCCTCATGTCGAGAGGAGCATCCTGTCTGAAAGTAAAGCCTCTGTCCGGCTCATCGAACTGGTGGAATGACACACCGAGATCAGCTATCAGGCCGTCAATTGACTCTATTCCGTTAAACTTTAGATTATCCCTGAGAAACCTGAAATTCTGGTTAAGAAACAGAAATCTTTCATCGGCAGGAGCATTGGTCATGGCATCTGCATCCTGATCGAATGCAATGAGTCTTCCCCGTCTGAGCCTTCTGAGAATTTCCATCGAATGTCCTCCTCCCCCGAACGTAACATCAACATAAATTCTTCCGGGCCGTATATTCAGCCCGTCAATACTCTCTTTGAGCAATGCGGGAACATGGTAAACCATTATATGGCATCATTTAAACTACCACCCATAAGTTTTTCAGCCAGGTTGGCAAAGTCACCCTCAGGCATATCTATCTTGTCATAGAGGTTCTCTGCCCATATCTCAATGCGTCCGTCCTGGCCGGCAAGAACGACATCCCTCTCAGCACCAATAAGATCCATCAGTCTTTTTGGAACCAGAAGGCGGTTGTTACTGTCAAGAGAGAGCTCCGCGGTTCCCTTATAAAAATTCCGGAGGAACATATTATGCTCACGGTTATAGGGGTTCATGCGTTTTCTGATCTTCTCAAGCTGCCTGTTCCAGTCTTCAATTGAGTAAAGCACCAGGCAGTTTTCAAATATGTCTTTACGTACCACGAAATGGTCCTGTGCATCTGCAGGCATCTGCTTCTTGAAAGCCACAGGAAGGATTATCCTTCCTTTGACATCCACTTTGCATGCATAATCACCTATAAATGTGGCCATCCTCGCTTTATTATAATAAAAGGCTAAATTAAGGAAAAAATATCCACTTTCCCCCACTTTAATCCACTTTTTATATTTTTTGTTAATAACTTTTTTGCCGGTATCTCAGACGGGATGGTTTGATGGAAGCAACCTGAGTTATCAGGCGAACCGGTCCCATACAATACCCGGCACACAAATTAAATTTTTGGTATTTTTGAAATTGTGATTTTTTAAACTTTATCAGTGTATGAATACCGCCAAAGCAGATACTGAAATTCAGAAGATTGACGTAGAAAAAGTACTGTATTCCAAGAATCCGGCTCTGAAAAAGATTGTTCCGGCTTTTCTGGTAAACTGGCTAAAGCGCATTGTTCATCAGGATGAACTGAATGAATTTCTTGACAGGTGGGGTTATCTGAAAAATGCTGAGCTGATTGAGGCGGGACTGAAGTACATGGGAATAAAGTACCAGGTATCCGGGATGGAGAATATCCAGCGGACGGGAAGATTCATATTTGTTTCGAATCATCCTCTCGGCGGACTCGACGGGCTTGTATTCATCTATGAGCTGTCGAAAATCTTCGACGATATTAAATTTCCCGTAAATGATATACTGACCAGTATTGAAAATCTTTCAGGTATATTTCTTCCGGTAAATAAACACGGGCCCCAGGGCAGGGATGCAGCCAGAAGGATAGAAGAGGCCTACGCATCACAGAGTCAGATACTCTATTTTCCGGCTGGTCTCTGTTCACGAAAGAAGAATGGTGTAATAAAGGACCTTCAATGGCACAAAAATTTCATAACCAAGGCAGTACAGCACCAGCGGGATATCGTTCCGGCATATTTTTCAGGCCGCAATTCCAATTTCTTTTATAATCTTTCCAATTTCAGAAAATTTATTGGGATAAAGTCAAATATTGAAATGCTATACCTTGCCGACGAGATGTTTAAACAAAAAGATAAAGAGATTCGTCTTGTCTTCGGAAAGAAGATCGCATGGCAGACATTTGACAATACACGAACAGCTCCGGAATGGGCTGACTGGGTGAAATCGAAATCATATGAACTGGAATCAATTATCACAGTGTAAGCAGTGAATTAAAAAAAAGCGTAAATTGCGTGCGGATTTTCGTAAAAATTCTCCTGTAGCGTGATTACCCATTATCAAGATCCCATGAAACCTATTGTTGCACAGTTACCAAAAGATCAGATAATTGCAGAATTGACTCCTGATAAGCTTCTTCGCAGGACCAATAACGGCAACAATGAGGTTTATATATTTGACAACAATAATTCTCCTTCACTGATGCACGAAGTCGGTCGTGTAAGGGAGATCACCTTCCGGGAGGCAGGGGGAGGAACGGGTAAGGAAATCGATATTGATGAATTTGATACTACCATTAAAGATCCCCAAAAACAGCTTATCGTATGGGATCCGGAGAATAAGGAGATCATAGGAGGTTATCGTTTCTACTTTCCTGAAAAAGGTTTAACAGAATTTGATATTACGAAGCTTGCATCTTCGGCTTATTTTCATTTTTCCGACAAATTCATGAAGAAGTATTTCCCCCATATGATGGAGCTGGGCAGGTCATTTGTTCATCCTGACTATCAATCCCGTTCAATGGGAAGAAAAAGCCTCTACGCCCTTGATAATCTCTGGGATGGTCTGGGTGCAATAATAATTGATAACCATCATCTTAAATACCTGTTCGGAAAGGTTACGATGTATCCGCATTTCAATCAGAAAGCCCGGAACATGATACTATATTTTCTGAAGCGGCACTTCAGTGATCCTGACAGACTGGTAATACCTATCGAACCTGCAAATATTGAAATCCACCAGGAAGAGATGAGGAAAATATTCAGGGGATGGAGATATAAGGAGAACTATAAAATTCTTTCAAGAGAGGTAAGGAATCTCAACGAGAATATTCCGCCGCTAATCAATGCCTATATGAATCTGTCGCCAACAATGAGGACCTTCGGCACCTTTATCAATCATAAATTCGGAGATGTGGAGGAGACCGGGATAATGATCACATTAAAGGACATATATGTTGAGAAGATCAACAGGCATCTCGCCTCCTATAAAAATGACTATGAAATAACGTGGTTTCCACGGCATGATCAGTAGGCTCTGACATTCCTCCCCTCGATGAAATTTATATAACTCTGGTTTACAACCTTATTACCTCCGGGTGTGGGATAATTACCTGTGAAATACCAGTCGCCGGTATTACCGGGACAAGCCTCGTGAAGACCTTCAATTGACTGAAAAACAATATTGACTTCTGCTTTTATTTCTGAAGATTTAAGAAGCCCGGCGATCTTTGCTGAAATTTCCTCTGTACAGAATGGCCTGTATATTTCCCTGACAACATTTTTCATCTCCTCAACCGGTTTACGGAGTTCCGCAAGAGCCTCCTCATATATTATCCCGATCATCTCCTCCCTGCCGGTCTCTTTCAGAAGTGCAATAGCTGCCTTGAACGCAATAAAATCACCAAGCTTTGCCATATCTATTCCGTAGCAGTCGGGATATCTCAGCTGCGGGGATGATGAGACAACAATTATTTTTTTGGGATCGAGGCGGTCAAGTATCCTTATTATGCTTTCCTTAAGGGTAGTACCGCGCACAATTGAGTCATCGATCACGACAAGGTTATCTACGCCCCGTCTGATCACACCGTATGTGACATCATAGATATGCCCTACAAGATTGTCGCGTCCCTTATCTTCGGAGATAAAGGTTCTCAGCTTGGCATCCTTTACTGCTATCTTCTCGACTCTTGGTCTCTGCTTGATGATCTCTTCCAGCTCACCTCTTGTAATGTCTTTCCCTTTACTGATAATTTTATCAATCTTGGACTCGTTCAGAAAGTTCTCAACACCCTTTATCAGTCCGTAAAATGCACTTTCAGCGGTATTGGGAATATATGAAAAGACAGTATGGTCGAGATCATAGTCAACAGCTTTAAGAACAGGCTTAGTCAGGAGCTCGCCAAGCTTTTTCCTCTCCCTGTAGATAATCTTGTCGGTACCGCGCGAGAAATAAATACGTTCAAAGGAACATTTCCTTTGTTCGGTCTCCTCCCTGATCTTTTCGATTGTTGTTTCACCGGAAGCTTTAATTATTATTGCGCTTGCAGAAGGAAGTTCAATTACATCATCCGTACGGACATTAAATATTGTCTGGATAACAGGGCGCTCAGAGGCAACCACAACCACCTCATCATCAATATAATAGTATGCAGGACGTATCCCTGCCGGATCTCTCATGACAAATGCATCGCCATGTCCGACCATACCGGCCATAGCATATCCGCCATCCCAGTTCCTGCTTGCCTTTCTGAGAATAGAGGCTACATCAAGGTTACTTTCAATAAGCGGAGAGATATCCTGTTTTGAGAATCCCTTATCTTTAAACTCACGGAACAGCCTCTCGTTTTCTTCGTCCAGCCGGTGGCCTATATTTTCCAGAATCGTCACCGTATCGGAAAAGTCGATTGGAGTCTGGCCGAGCCTGACCAGGCTGCTGAATACCTCACCCACATTGGTCAGGTTGAAATTACCCGCCATCACAAGATTTCTTGACTTCCAGTTATTTTCCCGGCTAACGGGATGAACATAATCAATGTTATAACTTCCGTATGTTCCATACCGCAGGTGACCGAGATATATATCGCAGGCAAAGGGAACTTTTTCCTTTATAAAGGCCGGGTCATTGAAGGAATTACCGCTCCTCTGTTTCAGGGCATCGATGTCTCCGTATATAAGGTCGAATATCTCCTTTATGGGATTGGCCAGGTTTGAACGTTGTCTGAAAATGTACCTGTTGCCGGGCAGTACATTTAATTTTATTCCGGCTATTCCGGCGCCATCCTGCCCCCTGTTATGCTGCTTTTCCATCATCAGGTACATCTTCTGCAAGCCATAACTCCATGTACCGTATTTCTCAATATAGAATTCCATCGGCTTCCGCAATCTTAACATCGCTATGCCGCATTCGTGTCTTATATTATCACTCATAATTATTTTATATTCTGATCCGGGAAATTTATAATATCCGGTACCAGATATGCATCGGGAAATTCTTTACTAATTATCTGAAAAAGTCTGGTGGCTTCTGTCCGGGTTCTGAAGTCTCCAACCCTTATCTTGAAGTATCCGGGTTCAGCATAAATTTGATATGAGACCAGATCAGGAAATTTACTGATAAATTCAGCCCTGACCTTATTTGACTCCTCCCTTGCGTTCCTGTTTGAACTGCTATAGATCTGTATCCTGAATCCTTCCATTCCGTAATGTCCGTTATCCCTGTAAATATTCTGACTAATCAGGATATACCTGTTAATCAGGGTATCTATTGAAGGATCCTGGACAATTCTGAGCTGCCCTGCACTGTATTTATCGTCTGCTCTTTTGAAAAGATCTGTTGTTTTGACGAATGATTGTGCCCCGATATTCCCTGCGGAAAAGCCGAGAATAATAACAATCAGGCTGAAAATTCTAATCATGCTGCAAAAATAACAATTCCCTGACAGGATAAAAGGGTATTCCCGGGAATAATTATCAGGATTATTAATTGATAAAATCGTTTGCATATCTCCTGCCCGATTTTGACGGAAGAATAACAAGCTTTAAGGCAAAAAGTTTATTCACTGATTTTTAACGACACTCTGACAGCCATTGATTTCTACTCCAGCTCTTCAGCCAGTTCATCAGTCATTTCAAGATTATGATAGACATACTGTATATCATCGTCATCTTCAAGGGTATCGACAAGCCTCAGCACTTTCTTTGCAGACTCAAGGTCAAGTTTTTTGGTATCATTCGGGATCCTCTTCAATCCGGCCTCTTCAGGCTCTATGCCAAGTTCTCCAAGCTTCTTGTTTATGCTTCCGAAATCCTCCTTGGCGCATGTAATTGTAATCATATCACCATCTACCTCAAAATCTTCTGCGCCTGCATCAATCATTTCAAGTTCAATGTCCTCCAGCGACAGACCTTCATTCCTGACAGTAAAGATCCCCTTCCTTTCAAACAGGAAGCTGAGTGATCCGTTAGTTCCAAGATTGCCTCCGTGCTTATTGAAGGCAGACCGTACTGACGCTACTGTTCTGTTATTGTTGTCGGTAAGGCACTCGACGAAAATTGCAACGCCACATGGTCCGTAACCTTCAAATGAAGTTTCGGAAAAAGTCTCTGCATCCGCACCGGTAGCTTTTTTTATTGCTCTTTCAATATTATCCTTTGGCATATTGGCGCCTTTGGCATTCTGAACCGCCAGCCGTAACCGGGCATTGGATTCAGGATCGCTTCCACCCTCCTTGGCCGCAATTATTATCTCCTTTATAATTTTGGTGAATTTCTTTCCCCTTTTAGCATCTATTGCCCCTTTCTTCCTCTTGATCGTAGACCATTTACTGTGACCTGACATATATTAAAAGATTGATTTAGCAATGCAAATTTACATAATTCTTTCAAACCTCATTCATACTTTATAGATTTGTGCCGGAGAATTCCGGCATCAGGCGTCGTGGTATCACAAACAACCGAAACCTGTAGCCTGAAGAGTGCCGTTTTTTTCTATATACCGTAATAATTGAGCGATGGAGAGAAAGGTATATATTGAGACATACGGATGTCAGATGAATGTAGCTGACAGTGAAGTTGTTATTTCAATTCTGAGAAGTGCGGGCTACACTCAGACCGGGAACATCAACGAAGCAGGCCTGATACTTATAAATACATGTTCAATACGTGATAATGCAGAACAACGTATCCGGGGCAGAATAGATGCCCTGAACCATCTCAGGAAGAAAAGAAAAGATCTGAAAGTCGGAATTATCGGGTGCATGGCCGGAAGGTTAAAGGAACAGCTTTTCGGTCCTGACGGGCTGGTGGATCTTGTAGCCGGACCGGATGCATACCGCCAGCTCCCGTTACTGATCGGAGAGGCTGAAGCAGGGCACAGAGCCGTAAATGTTTTGCTTTCGCGGGAGGAGACGTATGCCGACATCTCACCTGTGAGGATGGACAAAAACGGTGTATCATCGTTTGTTTCAATAATGAGGGGCTGTAACAATATGTGTTCATACTGCGTGGTACCGTACGTACGCGGAGCCGAGAGAAGTCGTGATCCTGAGTCGGTAGTGAATGAGATCAGGGATCTTTATGACATGGGTTACAGGGAGGTCACTCTCCTCGGGCAGAATGTCGATTCCTATAACTGGACAAGCGAGGGTCAGGTAACAGGTTTTGCCGGACTCCTTGAAAAGGTTGCAGGTTTGTATCCTGCTATGCGCTTCAGGTTCTCAACATCCCATCCCAAAGATATTTCTGACAACCTGCTGAATGTGATCAGCAGGTATGACAACATCTGCAGGCATATCCATCTTCCGGCCCAGAGCGGCAGCAGCAGGATCCTCAGGCTGATGAACCGCGAATATACCAGGGAATGGTACCTTGACCGTATTGAAGCAATCAGAAGGATTATTCCGGAATGTTCCCTTTCAACTGACATGATCACAGGATTCTGCACCGAAACTGATGAAGATCATAAAGAATCCCTGACGCTGATGGAACTGGCAGGATTTGACTTTGCCTATATGTTTAAGTATAGTGAAAGACCGGGCACAAAAGCTGCAAGAAAATATAAAGACGATATCCCTGAGAATATAAAATCAGAAAGACTCAGTGAAATTATATCGCTTCAGAACAGGCTTTCCGGAAGATCAAAAAAAGCAGATATTGGTAAAACCTTCCGGGTCCTGGTTGAAGGATCTTCGAAAAGATCTGAAGAATTTCTTTCCGGACGTACAAGCCAGAACAAGGTTGTGGTTTTCCCGGGAGAAGGTCATAAGAAAGGTGAATATGTTCAGGTTCTGGTTGAGAGGTGTACATCAGCCACGCTTATTGGCAGAATAGTCTGACCCTGCCACAAAGCCTGCAAGTCTTAAAAAACTGAGTCCCGCTTCTATTTCTTCTTCCTTTCACCAAGAATAAGATGCAGCTCATCCAGCTGTTTATCAGAGATATGCGCCGGAGAATCGAGCATAACATCACGTCCGGAGTTATTCTTTGGGAAAGCAATAAAATCACGAATTGAATCCTGTCCCCCGAACATTGCTACCCACCTGTCAAATCCATAGGCAATTCCGCCGTGCGGTGGGGCGCCAAACCTGAATGCATTCAGCAGGAATCCGAACTGCTCATTAGCCTCCTCCTCGCTGAATCCAAGTACTTTAAACATCTGCTTCTGAACTGAAGCATCATGTATCCTGACTGATCCTCCACCTATTTCGACGCCGTTTATTACCATATCGTAGGCATTAGCCCGTACCCTGCCGGGGTCCGTTTCAAGCAGACTGAGGTCCTCCGGCACCGGGGAGGTAAAAGGATGATGCATAGCAAAATATCTCTTTTCCTCTTCATCCCATTCGAGCAGCGGAAAATCAATGACCCAAAGGGGAACGAACACATCCTTTTTTCTCAGGCCCAGCCGGTTACCCATCTCAAGTCTCAATTCCGAGAGGGCAGTAAGCGTTTTATTTCCGGGACCTGAGAGAATAAAGATCATGTCTCCGGGTTGTGCGTTCATCCTGTCGGCCCAGGCTTTCAGGTCACCGGGCGCATAGAATTTATCTACCGACGATTTCAAAGTTCCGTCAGCGTTGTACCTGACCCAGATCAGTCCTTTTGCTCCTATCTGTGGTTTTCTGACGAACTCTGTAAGATCATCCAGTTGTTTCCTTGTATATTCCGAACATCCGGGTGCGGAAAAACCACCTGATATATTCAGCCTCTTCAAATGGTGCGAATCCTTTACCTTTAACAATTTCCGAAAGCCCGTAAAACCTCATTCCAAACCTCAGATCCGGTTTGTCGGATGCCGTAATAGTTCATTGCATCCTTATAGGTCATCCTTAAAAACGGTTCATTGAACTCTATGCCCTTCAACTGCCTGAAGAGGTATTTCGCAAGTCCTTCAAATGTATCGAGGATATCGTCTCTGTCAACAAAGGACATCTCACAGTCGATCTGGGAAAACTCAGGCTGACGGTCAGCCCTCAGATCTTCATCCCTGAAGCATTTCACGATCTGAAAATATTTATCAAAACCGGCTACCATCAGAAGTTGCTTTAATGTCTGAGGTGACTGGGGCAGAGCATAGAAGGTACCAGGCTGCATCCTCGAGGGCACTACAAAATCGCGTGCCCCTTCAGGGGTTGATTTAATGAGAACCGGCGTTTCAACCTCCACAAAACCGATAGAGTCCATGTATTTGCGTACCTCCTGCGCAAAACGGTGACGCAGAATGATATTTTCCCTGACAGATGATCGTCTCAGGTCAAGATAGCGGTATTTCATTCTCAGCTCCTCTCCTCCGTCAGTCTCCTCTTCAATAGTGAACGGGGGAACCTCACTTCTGTTGAGAATATTCAGCACCTCTGTTTCTATCTCTATCTCACCGGTAGGTATTCTGAGGTTCTTATTGCTTCGTTCCCTGACTTTACCTCTGGTCTGCACCACAAACTCACGGCCAAGCTTCCGGGCTTTTTCGCACAGTTCCCTGTTTGTATCCATGTTGAATACCAGCTGTGTTATCCCGTACCTGTCACGGAGATCGACAAATGTCATTCCGCCAAGATCTCTTGATTTCTGAACCCAGCCGGATAATGTTACATCCTCTCCTTCATTTTTCAGGCTCAGCTCTCCGCAAGTGTGTGTTCTGTACATCTCTTTCATATTAAATCCGGACAAAAATAAGAAATTATCAGATGCGCGTGGAAGGCGAATTCTCAATTTTCTTGCTACTTTTAGAGATCAATAAGTCAGTTAATGGCTCAGAAAAAGGAGGAGTTTTATATGAAGGCAGCGCTTGCCGAGGCAAATAAAGCCTTTGATAAGGGGGAGATACCTGTCGGCGCTAGTTGTGGTATGCAATGATACAATTATAGCAAGGGCGCATAATCTTACTGAAACTTTAAGGACCCGACTGCCCATGCCGAGATGCAGGCTATAACGGCTGCGGCTGAGTGGCTCGGGGGAAATATCTGACCGATTGTACAATCTATGTCACACTTGAACCATGCGGTATGTGTGCCGGAGCGATCGGATGGAGCCAGGCGCCGGCGCTGGTCTACGGAGCTGCAGATGAGAACAAGGGATTCAGTTCAATTAAGGGAACATTACTTCATCCCCGGACCAGTGTAACATCCGGAATTCTTGAGAGTGAATGCAAAGAAATATTACTGAAGTTCTTTAAAGCACGACGGTAATCCGGGAACGGGCAGATTTATTTAACCGGTAATGAAATTGCGTAAAGCAATTATGGAAAATGAGTAAATTAAAGATTAATTTTACCCAAATTCATTTACATGACTTTTGATAACAGCAAAACGATAATCAGTCTCAGGATTAAACTGTTCGGAGTCACAATTATCCTTCTGACCTTTATTGTTCTCACCTATATCGCCAGATTGATAAGATACCCGCTTCTTGGCATGAGCGAAACAGCCTGGACCCTGATTCTTGTGAGCCTGTATCTTGTCTATGCGTTTCTTCCCATGTTTCTGAATTATCAGTACGTCTGGTATTCCGATGAAGAGGAAACAATCGTTTTCAGGTATTTCAGAACAGGTATGGGCGGGAGCAGGAAGAATTCCATTGAAATTAATAAGAAAACCTTCTCGGGTTATAAAACTGAAACCAGGTACTTCGGTCTGATGCAGAGTATTACCCTGTACCAGAAAATCAACGAAAAAGTTGCCAAGTACCCGCCGGTGTACATCAGCATTCTATCAGCAGAGGAACGGAAGAAAATCCTGGACTCGCTGAATTTATACTCACCGGTGAAGTGAAGGTTATCATCTGATAATATGAGTTTTATCATTTTTAATAAATATTAGCAACTGCAAATTTGAATAAGTATTTATCCCTGGCAATTAATCAAAATATCAAGTATAATGAATGTAGATAAAATCATGAACAATCTCGAAAGGAAGCATCCCGGAGAGGTTGAATACTTACAGGCTGTAAGAGAGGTTCTGGAATCGATTGAAGAGGTTTACAACGAAAATCCGCAGTTTGATTCTTCCAACATCATTGAACGTATTATTGAACCCGACCGGGTTGTTACCTTCAAGGTGCCATGGGTTGACGATGAAGGGAATGTAAAGGTCAATCTTGGCTACAGGATTCAGTACAACAATGCCATTGGTCCGTATAAGGGTGGTCTTCGTTTTCACCCCAGCGTTAACCTCTCGATACTCAAGTTCCTGGGGTTTGAGCAGATATTTAAGAATGCGCTTACAACTCTTCCCATGGGAGGAGGTAAGGGAGGTTCTGATTTCGATCCCAAAGGGAAATCGAATGCCGAGGTGATGCGATTCTGCCAGGCGTTCATGCTTGAATTGTGGAAATATATTGGTCCTGAGACAGATGTTCCCGCCGGGGACATAGGAGTTGGCGGCCGTGAAATAGGTTACCTCTATGGTATGTACAAGCGGCTCTCAGGTGATCATACAGGTGTTCTTACCGGAAAAGGCAGCAACTGGGGCGGATCGCTGGTACGTCCTGAGGCTACCGGTTACGGCTGTGTATATTTTGCAAAGGAGATGCTTGCCACCCGGGGAGAGAGCTTCAGGGATAAGAGAGTTGCAATAAGCGGTTTCGGCAACGTGGCATGGGGAGCTGCCATGAAGGCCACGGAACTTGGAGGAAAAGTTGTTACAATATCAGGACCTGATGGCTATGTCTATGATCCCGAAGGTATATCAGGTAAAAAAATTGAGTTTATGCTTGAGCTCCGTGCTTCGAATGAGGATATTGTAAAACCATATTCCTATGCCTTTGAGGGAGTTGAATTTCATGAGAATAAACGTCCATGGGAAGTAAGTGTTGATATAGCCCTGCCATGCGCGACTCAGAATGAGCTGGATGGTCAGGACGCTGAAAATCTGATAAAGAACGGATGTATATGTATCTGTGAGGGAGCGAACATGCCCAGCACTCCTGAAGCAGTTGAGATAATTCATAAGAATGGCCTGCTGTTTGCTCCCGGAAAAGCATCAAATGCCGGAGGAGTAGCCACTTCAGGCCTTGAGATGACCCAGAATGCAATGAAGCTTCGCTGGAACAGGCAGGAGGTGGATGACAGGCTTCATGAAATAATGAGCAATATTCATGGCCAGTGCGTCAAATACGGTAAAAGGCCGGACGGATATGTTGATTATGTAAAAGGCGCAAATATTGCAGGATTCCTCAAAGTAGCAAATTCTATGCTCGATATGGGGGTGATTTAGAAAGACATTCCGTGTAATACAAAAGCAGGGGCTGTTGAAAAAGTCCTTTGAGAGCTTTTATCAATATTGCTAAAAGCAGCTCAAGGGGAATAATATGAATTATTTTACTTTTTCAACATCCCCGTTTTTATTATATTTGTATGTCTCAATTACCCGTGCTATGTCGGAAACAACACTCAGGCATAAGATTGCTTTAGGTCTGATTCCCCGGATCGGGGATATTAATGCACGCAAGCTTGTTTCACATTTCGGAAGTGTTGAAGCTGTCTTTCACGAATCATACAGAAATATTATTAAAATTCCCGGGATCGGATCAGGTATTGCGAAATATATTACTGACAGGTCTTATCTTGATATTGCCGAGAAGGAGGTCGAATATGTTACGCAGAACAACATCAGGACCTACTTTTACCTTGATAATGATTACCCTTTCAGGCTCCGGCAATGTGATGATTCTCCTGTTGTGTTCTTCTTCAGGGGCAACTGTTCTCTGGATGCAGCAAAGATACTGAGCATCGTCGGCACCCGTAATGCGACGCCGCGCGGAAGGGAGCTCTGTGATAAAATTGTGCGGGGATTGACGGAAGATCATCCCGATCTGATAATAGTAAGCGGACTGGCTTACGGAATTGATATTGCGGCCCATAAAGCTGCCCTGGCAAACAATCTCCCGACAGTAGGGGTTCTCGGGCATGGATTCAGAACCATATACCCGTCGGTCCATGCCTCAATTGCAAAATCAATGATCAGAAACGGAGGTCTGCTTACTGATTTCGTCTCCGATACTCTTCCGGAACGCAATAACTTCCTGAAGAGGAATCGCATTATCGCAGGACTTTCTGATGCTACTCTTGTTGTTGAATCAGGGATAAAGGGGGGAGCTCTGATAACCGCTGATATAGCCAATTCTTATAACCGCGATGTGTTTGCGGTACCTGGCAGGCCTGAGGATCCCTGGTCTGCCGGATGCAACAGTCTTATCAAAAACAATAAAGCTTTCCTGGCCGGATCGGCTGAAGACATCGAATTTTTCCTGGGATGGAAAATTGAAAAGTCAAAAGCACCAATCCAGAGGAGCCTGTTTTCCGAGCTCGATGAGGTTGAAAAGATGATATATGAACTTCTGCTTAAGCAGGGGGAGATGAATATTGACACCATCTGCAGAACTGCCGGAATTCCTGTTTACAAGTTATCTTCCCTTCTCCTTCAGATGGAATTTAAAGGGCTGCTGAAATGTCACCCCGGTAATCTTTACAGTACGACCTGAAAAAGTGGATAATTATTCAGGTTAAACGCGGCGCAATTCCAATTGATTTCATAAATTTATGATTCTTTTTCACTTTTTACAAAACCTTAACAGATATGGATCCCAGAGTTCAACAGTTTATGACAATGATCAGGGATAAGAATCCGGGCGAGAATGAATTTCACCAGGCAGTTCAGGAAGTCTCTGAATCACTGATCCCCTATATCGAGGAAAACCCACGTTACAGGCATGCCAAGATCCTTGAAAGAATTGCAGAACCAGAACGCACAATAATATTCAGGGTACCGTGGCTTGATGATAAAGGAGAGGTTCAGATCAACCGCGGATACAGGATTGAGATGAACAGTGCCATAGGACCTTACAAGGGAGGTCTGAGATTCCATCCTACGGTCAACCTTGGAATTCTCAAGTTTCTTGCATTTGAACAGGTCTTCAAAAACAGTCTTACTACACTGCCCATGGGAGGCGGGAAAGGAGGATCAGACTTTGATCCCAAGGGCAAATCTGATAATGAAGTAATGAGATTCTGCCAGAGTTTTATGTCTGAGTTCTTCCGTCATATCAGCGCTGACACCGATGTTCCTGCCGGCGATATCGGAGTCGGGGGAAGGGAGATCGGCTTCCTGTTCGGGCAATACAAAAGACTTAAAAATGAGTTTACAGGAGTACTTACCGGAAAGGGGATTGAATGGGGAGGTTCACTGATACGCCCCGAGGCAACCGGCTACGGGGCAACATATTTTGCCCAGGAGATGCTTGCTACGCGCGGTGACAGCCTGAAAGGGAAGACTGTCTGCATTTCAGGCTCGGGTAATGTTGCACAGTATGCAACTGAGAAGGTTACTGAGCTTGGAGGGAAGGTTGTCACAATATCAGATTCCAACGGATTTATATATGATCCCAGAGGTATTGACAGTGAAAAGCTCCGATATATTATGGAACTTAAAAATATTAAAAGGGGAAGAATAAAGGAATATGCAGAAAAATACGGGGTGGAATATTTTGAAGGCAAAAGACCATGGTTTATCAGGTGTGATCTTGCCATGCCAAATGCTACCCAGAATGAAATCAATGGAGAAGAGGCCGATATGCTTGTAAAGAATGGCTGTACCTGCGTTTCCGAGGGAGCCAACATGCCCTGCACTCCGGAAGCTGTTGAGGTGTTTCTGAAGGCCCAGATTCTCTATGGCCCTGGAAAAGCAGCCAATGCCGGGGGAGTAGCCACTTCGGGACTGGAAATGACCCAGAACTCCATGAGACTTCCATGGTCGCGGCAGGAGGTTGATGAAAAGCTTCATACAATAATGAAGAACATTCATTCAACGTGTGTCAGGTACGGAACCGGAGAAGATGGATTCATCAATTACGTCAACGGGGCCAACATAGGCGGATTCGTTAAAGTTGCAAACGCCATGATCGCCCAGGGTGTCGTTTAATGAAGCTTATTGATACGCATACACATCTCTACCTTCCGGAGTTTGACGCCGACAGGGACGAGGTAGTGAACAGGGCTGTTACAAGCGGCGTGGTAAAGCTGCTGATGCCTAACATTGATATACATTCCGTGGAGAAGATGCTGTCCGTGGAATCAGAATTTCCGGGCATTTGTCACTCTATGATGGGGCTTCATCCGACCTCGGTGAAGGAAGACTATCTGAATCAGCTAAGTATGCTTGAAAGCCTCTTTTCCGGACATAAATTCATTGCTATCGGAGAGATAGGTATCGATCTCTACTGGGACAAGACTTTTCTGAAAGAACAGTTATATGTCTTCAGAAGGCAAATCCAGTTTGCCCTTGATCAGGGTTTACCAGTTGTGGTGCATTCAAGGGATTCATTCCCGCAGGTGTTTTCAGTACTTGCTGAATTTGAGGGAAAAGGCCTGAAAGGGGTATTACATGCCTTTACCGGGAGTATTGAGGATGCTGAGAAAGCAGCAGGTATGGGGCTGAAGCTTGGTATAGGAGGCATAGTGACATTTAAGAATTCTGGTCTCGATAAGATCATAAAAGCAATCGGACCAGATAATATTATTCTCGAAACGGATTCTCCCTATCTGGCTCCGGCGCCTTACAGAGGAAAAAGAAATGAGAGTTCGTATATTTGCATAATTAATAAAAAGCTTGCAGAGATCTTCAGCATGAGTGAAGAAGAGGTCGCATCGATCACCTGTTCCAACTCAATTGAATTATTTAATATCTGAATTTAAGGGATGAAGCATAAAAATGATATCTCCATACTGATTATATATACAGGCGGAACGATTGGAATGGTTCATGATCCTGAGACCGGGTCGCTTGTACCTATTGACTTTACCCATATTTCCGACCATGTGCCGGAACTCCGTAAATTCGGTTACCGGCTTCATTCAGTCTCATTTGAGCCGGTAAATGATTCATCGAATGTTGAACCCGGCATCTGGACAAAGATAGCAGGGATCATTGAAGAAGGCTATGACAATTATGACGGATTTGTGATCTTACATGGAACTGATACCATGGCCTACAGCGCTTCGGCGCTGAGCTTCATGCTTGAGAATCTCCGGAAGCCTGTAATTTTTACAGGATCGCAGTTACCTATAGGCCTGCTGCGTACTGACGGAAGGGATAATCTGATAACCGCCATTGAGATAGCAGCAGAGATTGCAAATGATGCGCCTGCGGTGCCTGAGGTCTGTATTTACTTTGACAACAAGCTTACCCGGGGTAACCGTTCTACGAAGGTCAGTGCTGAACACTTCGATGCCTTTTCATCTCCGAATTATCCCCCGCTGGCTGAGGTTGGGTTACACCTGAAATACTACAGTAACCTTATCAGGTTTATACCCGCTGATAAAAAGCTGGTTGTTCATCGGTCGTTTGACGACAATGTAGCCATATTAAAACTCTTCCCCGGCATCAGCAGGCGGCTGGTGAGGTCAGTTATTGGTACTGAAGGATTAAGAGGGCTTATAATCGAGACCTTCGGGTCAGGGAATGCCCCTACCTATAAATGGTTTCTGGATGATCTGAGGTACTTTAATGAGAACGGGGGCATTATCCTCAATGTGACGCAGTGTCATGGCGGCACTGTTGAGATGGGGTTATATGAGACCAGTCGTCAGATGTTCTCTGCGGGAGTTATCAGCGGGAAGGACATCACTTCGGAAGCATCGGTGACCAAGCTGATGCATCTGCTGGCCAGGTACGGGTCAAAAGAGGATGTAATCAAGTCGTTGAAAATATCTCTTGCCGGAGAAATTTCGTGACCGGGGAAAATGTTAAAATATTTTCGTATTTTGCGCCCCTGTTTTTCAGAACTGCATTGATTAATAAGGAGAGATGCAGGAGTGGTTTAACTGGCACGCCTGGAAAGCGTGTGTACCTCAAAAGGGTACCGGGGGTTCGAATCCCCCTCTCTCCGCAGATCCAAATTACTCCCGCAGCCTGCTGCGGGATTTTTATTTTACCTGTGACCGAGCCATGCTCCGCATGAGCGAGGTCAGAGGTAAAATAAAAACCCTTACGAATGAAATGAGTAAGGGAGTAATTTGGATCTGCAAGGTGCCCCCTAAGGGATCACCGCAGGTAATCCCCCTTCTCCGCTGAAATGAGTAAGGGAGTAATTTGGATCTGCAAGGTACCCCCCTAAGGGATCACCGCAGGTAATCCCCCTCCTCCGCAGTAATTATTAAGTAGCTCTTATAAATCAACGTATTATAAGAGGTGTTTATATTTTACATATTATTATTTTAATATCAATCCTTTCCAACTAGTAACAAATTCATTCATTTTTTACATTACTTTGATGAGATAATCATTATAATCATCATTCACTTTGAATATTGTATTTCCCAATATCCACCCATGGAGTTATGGTAACATATCCAGAACCATCATCGATCAGATATCTCTTTCTAAATAAATATTTAAATTTTAAATACCCTCCAAATTTTTTATTTACAGTATTGTTAAATAATCTGTTATCATAATAGGTATTAAGATAGTAAACATCATTAATCCTAATATTTGAGATAAAGAAACTATGCATCTTATAAGATACTAAAATGTTAAATAATTTTGGCAGCAAAGCATCTGGAAAACTAATTACACCGTTGTGATATCTTAAGCTAAACAATTTATTGTCCTTTAAGAGATAGTATTTTACTCCTACTTGAGATTCATCCCTAATTTTAAAAGTAGCTCCCTTATTTATGTTTACTATTTGCGCAATCCCACAAATTGAAGTGTAAAAAATTAGAATAACAATACAGAAAAGTCTATATAATCTCATATCTCTATTTTTTCCCTATTTTACTAAATGCCGAGTAAGACATTGAAAATGTAACCTGGGTTCCGTTGTAAAAGTTTACTTGTTTAGTGCCATACGTATCTACTTGAATAACAGTTGTACTAATGTCTGTTGCCTTTCCTTTAGCTGTATTAGTGACTACCGTTTTGGCATCTTTATCGTTGACAATTGTGATTTATTTGTCATTTACACCATCTATACCAATCTTTTGTCCCTTCTTGTTAACAATATCTCCTGGCACCATCCCATCAATATCAATAAATCTTAATGGGTTTTTATATGAATACGCATAGGGTGACCATCGCCTTGATACTTCAGCCATGGGATCTATAGTTGTAAACTTCCCAATCTGTGGGTCATAAAATCTTGCGCCGTAATCATACCAATTCAGCTTTAAGACCAGATTTAAAGCTGCTTAATTATTCAAAAGGAGCGTTTTCAAAGAACTTTTTGGATGGAAATCAATGTAAAAACAGATTTTTAAACTGGCACCTAAGGTAAAAATAGTGATTTTCCAGTGTATTTTCATCCGTATTACACCGGTATGATTCCAATAAGCCAAAAATACATTCGGAAAACGAAAATATAGGGATTGAGAGGTTGCTAAAATAAATTCACTGAAATATCAAATGATATTCAGCCACCTTTATCTAAGAAAAAACCTTGTACATTTTTATTTTTTCCAGGTCAAATTCTGTAGCAGGAAATTGAGCTTAATAATGCTCTCAGAAGCAGTTTTCCAAACAATATCAATATCCACATCAATATAATCATGAATGAGTATATCTCTCATCCCTGCCATATCAGACCATGGAACTTGAGGATTTAAGTTTCGTAAATCTTTTGATATCCTTTTAGTTGCCTCTCCAATAATTTCCAATTGCCGAACAACAGCATCCTGGGTCATAAAATCATCGGAGAACGCGTGATGATCTTTTCCGCTTAAGTAGTCTTCAATTCTATCTATACTCTGAAGAATGTGCTCAAGATATATTTTATCATCTTTCATTCAAAGATGATTTTAAGGTCATTATAGATATATTTCTTCAATCTTTCGTTCTTCAGGGAAGACTCTGTAACCAAATCAATTTCCTTACCTAATATCAGAGAAAGTTCCCTGTGAATTCTTGCGAGATCAAGTAATGATATAGTCTCCTTAAAATTCACAAGTATATCGATATCACTATTGGTCGTCTCCTCTTTTCTGGCAAAGGATCCAAAAATTCCAATTCTCACTGGATTATATGGCCTTAAGTAATTAATAATATTACTATTTATTTCACTGCGTTCCATGTTAATACAAATATAAAGGTTTTTAGCGAACTTAAAATCTGATGTCGGTTAAAGAGCCCTTTTTGGCTTAAAATCAATGTAAAACCAACTTTTCAGGATAGTTTCCAGACTGAAAATAGCGATTTTTTGAACATTCTTCTCCATTATCCTTAAAATATCTACTGTATTGTATTTTATTAAGAATATGCTTCCTTAAAAGCCTATTATCAGCACTATCGTCACTTATGTTTCTTCTGGACGATTAACACTTTATATTTTTTTAAACAACTATTCACTACATTTGCATTTAACTTTAGTGTACTACTATGAAATTTGAAAGGATGATAAGCTTTTCCTATTAAAATTTACACCATGAACTTACAATATATTACCGATAAAAGGGGACGAAAAAGTGCCATACAGCTGCCCTTGAAAGAATGGGAACAGATTCAAAAAGACCTTGTAGAACTTGACCGTTTAAGGAACAAAAAGATTTTTATGACCGAACTTGCCGAAGCCGTTGAAGAAATGAAATTAATAATGAAAGGCGAAAAACAAGCTCGTAACGCTGAAGATTTCATAAATGAGCTTTAATGTCAAGTCCATATCCGTTTTTGAAAGACAAGCCAAACGCCTGGTTAAAAAATTCCCTTCACTTAAAAACGAAATTCAGGAACTTATTAAAGACTGAAGGAAGGACCAGAAAAAGGAACTTCAATTGGTCATAACTGTTATAAGATACGCATTGCCATTGCCAGTAAAGGAAAAGGTAAATCTGGTGGCGCACGTATTATAACTCACGTGATTTTTAGGGACGATACCGTTTACTTACTCTCTATCTACGATAAATCGGATATTGCAAACCTTACCAATAAAGAAATCCTGGAACTTATTCATCTTATTTAATAACAGAAACCCACTCGCCAAATGATATGATAGAGCCTCTTCCCGTAATCATACCAATTTAATGATTCACTTATCATTTTGTCATCCTGCCTTTCCTTCCCATTATAAAGATACTTATTAATTTTATAGTCACTCCAGGTGTTCCTGTTAACCTGATTCATGACTAAGCCAAAAGGATAGTAATTAGTTGTTTGCACGATATCCATACTACTTCCCAGATCAGATCCCCTTCTCTCCGCAAAGCCTCCATTAATCCCGATAAATCGGGATTTTTTATTTGACCGAAGCACCTTATGAAAGCCTGCTTTCATAAGGTGCTGAAGGGTCATTTTAAAGCTTCTTCAATTTCCCTGAAGGCCTGTTCAAATTGAATGGCGTTACCTCTGTGGGGTTTGGCTTTGCGGTATTCCTTTATCACGTCAAGCTCTTCGGAATCAGCCACAAGTTTCTCATAGGTTTTAATGGGAACTTGCACGGCTATTTTGCGACCGTTTTTATCGATTACAAAGTTTCCCTTTATCATCTCCACTTATTAATGTATTGTTTAATCCAGTCGGATTTTGCAAACATAAGCTAATTGTAAGGAAAATCATCAATCAGGTAAAATTCTGCGAATAATGATAAAAAGATTGGACAAATAGTTAATTTTATATATATGAAAAGGGTTAAGGCCGGCAGGAGGGTGTAAAAGTTATTGGTTTTACTAAAAGCAAATAATTTATTTAATACAATAATACAGTGGATAATAAACTATTACGAAAACGGTTGGAGAAAAAATTAATTAAAGAAAACGCCTTTTGGTCTTATGATAAATCCAGTATCGTTGTAATACCAGACGATATTCTTATTGAAGAGGTTTTAATACATCTCGATATTGACGATGTCCAGTCCCTTTTTTCACTTTTCCCTAAAAAGAAAATACAAAAAGTCTGGCAGGAAGGTGTTCTGTCACGGGAACCCCTTTATCATAATTTAAACAGACTTTATGCTTTTCTTTTATTTGATATAAAGCATCCTGACCGGTATATTCGAATCTATAAGAATAAACACATTAAATCTATAGTATGAAGGGATTAACAAAAAACACAGAAAAGATATTTGAAGCTGTTTCTTTGTTGAACTGTATAAAAGATTACACTCTGATCGGAGGCACAGCAATTTCACTGCAGATAGGTAAACGATTAAGTGCGGATCTGGATTTTTGCAAGTGGTCAACAAATATTAAAAAAGATAAACCAACAGTTGACTGGCCGCAAATAAAAAAGGAGCTTGAAACAATCGGGAAGATTGAAAAATTAGATATTCTTGGGTTTGACCAGGTTAATTTTATTGTTAATAATGTTAAAATATCATTCCTGACAAAACAGAAAAACCTGAGTCCTGTAAATAACCTTGTCCCAATTCTTAATAATGTAAAAGCGGCTGACCTTGATGCCCTGGGTACGATGAAGGTGGAGTTAGTTTTACGTAGAAGTAATTTTAGAGACTACTATGATATCTACTCTCTGCTAATGGATGGTCATTCATTAAAGACAATGATTGAAGGGGCTGCCAAATATTCAAATTACACTTTAAAAACAAGAGATGCACTCAGTTTCCTGTCAAATGGAAGCAATTATAAAAAAGGCAAAGATTTTGATCTTTTAAATCCTGCTTATGATATTACTAATAAAGCAATTGAAGATTTGATTATATCAATAACAAAAAAAGAGTATCCATTAATTATTTCTTAAGCATATAATTCTTCGGGGTTATGTCTTTCAGAATATCATCATGAAGGCTGCTCCCTCCCCCGGAGGTGAGACAACCTCCAGCCGGGCATTATGCGCCATCATAATCTGCTGCGACAGGCTCAGTCCTATGCCTGAATTATCAGGTTTTGTGGAATAAAACGGAAGAAAAATCTTCTCCAGAACATCATCGCTTATCCCCTTTCCATTGTCAGTAATAATTATCCGGACCTGGTTCAATTCATTCCTTTCTCCTCTAAGGGAGAGTTTTGAATGCTTATTCCCATCCATCGCTTCAATGGCATTCTGAACAAGGTTTATTATCACCAGTTCAATAAGTTCCAGATCCGCATCAATTGAAAGATCAGGAGGGTCAAGAGACTTTTCAAACTGAACTGACTTCTCCTTAAACCTGGCCCGGAATAGAATCCCGATCCTGTCAAAAAGCTCCCCTACCCTGATTTGCCTGATAGTTGGCCTGGGAATCTGGGTAAGACTCTTCGTGGACTTAACGAAGTCTATAAGTGCGCGGGTCCGTGATTCGATAATTTTGAGCCCGTGATGAATATCCCCGACAGCCTCCTCTCCTATATTCACGGGCTTCAGAATGGCACCCGACTCATCTTCAAGCATCTGACTGCTCATCCCGGCCAGATTGGTTATCGGGATGGCGGAATTTACTATCTCATGGGAAATGATATTAACCAGTTTCTGCCAGGTATTGGTCTCCTTCCTTACAAGTTCATCCTTTTGCCTTTCTATCTTGTTCTTCTGACTGACAAGTTCCATATTCCGGGAATCGAGTTCCCTGTTCTTGACGTACAAGCTCCTCTTCAAAGCGGAAGTTAAGCATCCGAAGATAATATATACTTGCATTGATGAACAGGAACAACATTATCTGGGCAATTTTGTAAAAGGGATAGAAAGTATTTATTCTATCGACAATAGGATAATGGTTTGTTCCAAAGTACATCATCAATCTGTCGATAGATATCATCAGTACAAAATAATAGGCCATTGAGAACCAGAAAAGAAATTTTTCTTTTTTTGGATTCAGCAGAAGATGCGGAATTATCGAAGCGCAAATAATGCTGAAAGGATAATATGTATAACTTTCCTCTTCAACATAACCAATAAAGTGTAGGTCCAAGCAGGAAGACAGCAGGAGGAACATAAATAAGCAAAAATTTGCTGAGCCCCGGAAATCCTGCGCCTGATATAACCAGGTTAAGAACCGTAAATCCCAGAAGAATTGCAACTCTCAATGTCCCATAGGAGATAGGATCATTGGTAAGAAGCATTAACGGGATGGTAGCCGCAAGCAATAAGACCATTGAACCAAGCATAACAAAATTAAGCTTGTTGCTGAGAATTATTGTGCGTCTGTCCATCGGATCTTCATTACCCCTTATGCCCAGATTGGAAATATAATTCCAGATGTTCTTCATAGTTTATTTGAATTATCGGAGCAGGAATTCATTTCTGTTCCTGAATTCCGGCTCTCTCATTTTCAGCATTCTATTCCGAAGCGGGAAATTTTCCTGTATAATGTTGTCCTTGCAACACCAAGGTCATCAGCTGCCCTTGAGAGGTTCCCGTTATTTTTGTTCAAAGCATTTGTTATGGCTTTTCTTTCATAATCTTCTACCCAGTACAGACTCTTCTGAACACCCCTTCAGATGGTGCCTTAATTCTCAGAACAAAATCTTCCGGTCTGAGAATGCAATTCTTACTCATTATAACAGCTCTCTCGATTGTATGTGCAAGTTCCCTGATATTTCCCGGCCAGTGATACTGTTGCAGCTTATCGAGGGTTTCGTCTAAAATAACTATTCCCTGCTTCCCATACTGTTCGGAAAAAAGCTTTATATAATAAGTCTGTAATAGGCACGATGTCTTCTTTCCTATCCCGCAGAGGAGGCAATATTATCTCTACCGTATTAAGACGATAAAGAAGGTCCTGTCTGAATTCAAATGATTCCGCCATCTGGTAGAGCGGCATATTGGTTGCCGAGATCAGCCTGACATTGACAGGTACCGGATGATTTGACCCGATCCTGATTATTTCCCTGCTCTGAACCGCTGTAAGGATTTTTGCCTGCATCGGAATGCTGAGGTTACCTATCTCATCCAGGAATAATGTGCCTCCTGAAGCTGCTTCAAATCTGCCGGTCCTCTGCTCTTTCGCATCAGTAAAAGCTCCGCGTGTATGTCCGAAAAGTTCAGATTCAAAAATGTCTCGGGGATAGCCCCGAGGTCAACATGAACAAAATCGTTCTGATTCCTGCGCGACGCACAATGCAATGACCATGCTACCAGCTCCTTTCCTGTTCCGTTTTCACCCAGGATCAGGACATTTGCATCTGTTGGGGCAACTGTTTTTATAGTATCAAGTACCATCCGTCATGCAGGCTGACCGGGTGCAATTTCCGGATACCTGCTTTTCACTGAACCAGAGGAAATTGCATTACTGCCTTTATTACCGCTCCCGTTTTTTTTAATATTGTCGCTCTTAAATCCATTCCTGACTGCAGTGATGAGCTGCTCCTTATTCCATGGTTTGACAATGAAATCGATAGCGCCAAGCTTGATAGCCTGAACGGCAACATCTATTTCACCATAAGCAGTTGTTGTTATCACACGGGCATCCGGATCAATCCGGAGGATTTTTCCAAGCCATTCCAGTCCCTCCCTTCCTGAAGTAATGCCCCGGGAAAAATTCATGTCGAGAAGGATCATGTCATACCGGCAATCCCTCAGACAATCAGGGATAAATTGCGGGACGCGAAAGGGTATCGACCTTGCCGAATATCCCTTTCAATACAAGCTTTGCCGTATAAAGAACATCATCATCATCATCTACAACAAGTATGCTGCATTACCAATGGACTTCATTTCTTCCAGATCATTGATCCTTAATAGAAAGGAAACAAATATTAGTAAAGATAATAAACTGTAGCAATCTGAATCAGCCAATTGTAGCAAAACACTACAAATATAATTAACCGGCAGCAAATATCTCAATGTTAAATATTGATTATCTTATAGTTATATGATCTGGCCCGATTGTTGGCTATCCCTTTACATATAATTACAAGAACCATGGAAGCTAAAAATATCCAGATTGTGGTAAACCCTGCCGCAGGAAGCGGAAAAGCAAAAAAAGTTGCACAAAAACTGATGCAAAGGTTCAGAAATATAAACAATTACGATTTTCAGATAACATATTCGAAATATAAGGATGATGCCATGTTCATCACCCGGAAAGCTATCACGGAGGGAGCTTCTCTGGTTATAGCTGTTGGCGGCGATGGAACTATCAATGAAGTAGTAAACGGCTTCTTTCTCGGTCGTAAGCCGGTAAATCAGTTGTGTGAACTTGGGATAATAAATTGTGGCACAGGGGGAGGATATTCAAAGACACTTAATAATCCCCGTTCACTGGAACAGCAGATCGGACAGCTTTTTCACGCCCGGAGCACCGCACTGGACCTTGGCCACATTACATGCCAGGGCTATTCCGGTAAAACTATCAGCCGGATATTTGTAAATGAGTGCCAATTCGGCATTGGAAGCATGGTAGCTTCATCTGTAGGCAAAAAATCAAAAATTTTTGGTGGCAGAATTGCATTTGGCGTTGCAGCAACTGTTCTGGCAATGTCGGCGAAACCCCTTAAACTGACGATTGGCTATGATAAAGATTCAGCCGGGGAATTCAGTCTAATCGGACTTGTAATCGGAAACGGGACGGAATGTGCAGGCGGCATGAAACTCACCCCCGATGCAAAGCTGAATGATGGTCTCTTTGATGTATTGTCAATCAATAATATGAAGACCCATCACAGGATACTTAACCTGTCAAAAGTCTATTCCGGCAGGCATATTTTTTCACCTCATTTTTCTGTAAGGAGATGCACCAATATTAACATCCGGTCAGACAGTATAGTCTCACTGGAAGGAGATGGGGAGATGCTGGGAACCACTCCGGTTGACATAGAAATTTTACCCTCGGCAATCAGGGTTAAAGCAGAAAATATAAAAATCTGAAAATATGCAATCATTTATTATCCG
This sequence comes from uncultured Bacteroidales bacterium, assembly GCA_963816345.1. Lineage (GTDB taxonomy): Bacteria > Bacteroidota > Bacteroidia > Bacteroidales > VadinHA17 > LD21. Next base: position 536,391 of record CAWFKI010000006.1, on the reverse strand, counting down.
TATAAGGAAAACCTGGTTTGAGATAAGAATATTTATCTCTCTTTCAATTGTGCTGATCATTACTACACTCTCATTTTTGGTATTCAGGGACAATCCTTCCATCCTGGAAATTGCAGGGAAATGGGCCGGGTTATCAGGGGAAGCTTCAATACAATATGGATATCTGTTAGTGGCTTGCCTGGTTCTGTCTGCCTCGGTCATCCGCATGTGGGCAGGCAGTATACTTACCTCTCAGACGGTTATGGCATTTAAGATCCAGGATAGCAGCTTACAAATCTCGGGACCTTATAATCTTGTAAGGAATCCGATTTATTTAGCCGACCTGATCGCCTTTTCAGCATTGTCATTGTGTCTCACTCCTATCGGCCTTCTGATACCGCTTCTTATTATGATACATTATTATCAGCTTATTAAATATGAGGAGGATAAGATGATAAAGAAATTCGGAAAAACCTTTGAAGCATACATGCACAAGGTGCCGGCAATCATACCGGGGATTAAGCAGCTCAGAACTCTGCTGAATGTTCCCATGCATTTCAGGATAAATTCTGACGGATTCAGGCATAATGCCCAATATATTCTCTTTATCCCCGGTCTTCTGATAGCAGGATATACCGGGAAGTTTATCCACGCAATACTGATAGGGCTGCCTGCAGTAATCGACTGGGCTGTAATACATACCATTATCGGCGTTTCTTCAGATCCTTCAAAGAAGGAAAATAATTCTCCGGGAAGGAGGAAATTAAGCCATTCGAAAGTTTTCAGGGACATCTTATATTCCCAGTGCTGGGAGGATCCGGAGATGGACAGGATAGCTTTTAAAATAAAACCCGGCGATACGGTATTCTCAATCACATCGGGAGGATGTAATGCGCTGGCATTTCTGCTGGATGATCCTGAGAAGGTGATATGCCTTGATATGAAAAAACCAGTATATCGGGAGAGTCGGTAAAGGAACGGGACCTTCCCTGTTCGGAAGCCGGGGAGCTTATGACAGGAGGATGCAGTACTGTTCAGTTGTCGCATATTTACGGAACTCCGGTTCATATTGTTGATGAAGAAAGACTCCGCGAAACTGCCGGATCTTTCCTTAATACGATAAGATCAAAATATCCCGGTAAAATTTCAGTGCATTTCGCCTTCAAATGTAATCCCGTCCCCGGTATAATTAAAATCATAAAGAACAGTGGGTTCAAGGCAGAAGTAATGAGCGGGTTTGAGCTGATGCTCGCTCTCAGGATGGGATATACGGGTGAAGAAATAGTTGTTAACGGACCACATAAAACAGAGAGCCTGATAAGAACTTGCCTTGAAAATAACGTCAGGTTTATAAATATCGATTAGCTTTCTGAGCTGAAAATGGTTAACAACCTCTGTTCTGATCTTGATAGATCTGCTGATGTTCTACTGAGGGTCAATCCTGATTTTGTTCCTTCCGGTATGAATAAAGGAAGTTCCACTGCCAGTCGTGCAGGGTCGCCGTTTGGATTGGACGTTAAGGGTGGGGAGGTACACCTTGCCCTTGAAATGTTAAAGGATATGAAAAGGATCAGATTCAGGGGATTCCATATTCATATTGGTTCCGGAATTCAGAATACAAATGATTTCACCAGGGCATTATCGGGACTTAAAAATATTACAGGCAATGCGGAAAAATCGGGATTCACTGTCGATGTACTTGATATAGGCGGAGGACTGGGGATAGCGAACTCCCGTGAAATGACAACTACCGAACTGTCATTCTATCAGGCATTTGACTTTCTACCCTCAGGCAGAATGTCAAACAGCAAAATATCATTCTCCGGCTATGCCGAATCAATAACAAAAGGCGTTCTGGCTCTTTTTTCCAAAAAGAGGACCCCTGAACTGATCCTTGAACCGGGGAGATGCATTGCAGGACCGAATCAGATGCTGCTCCTCAGAATACACCAGGTAAAAGAAAGAAAAGGCCTGAAAAAATGGCTGATTACGGATGCCGGTATTGCCACCCTTACAATGCCTACCTTTTATGAACGGCATCAGGTTCTTCTCTGTAACGATATCAGAAGAAAAGATTCGGAAAAAGTTACAATTACCGGACCCGGTTGCTTTTCCGCTGATGTCGTATATAAAAATATAAAGATGCCCTGTGTGGCTGCAGGAGAGATAATAGCGATCCTTGACAGCGGGGCATATTTTACCTCATGGGAATCCTCTTTTGGATTTCCCCGGCCTCCCGTAGTATCCGTTTTCAATGCTCGCCACAGGCTTCTCAGAGAGAGAGAGTCGTTCAATCATATGACATCTCTTGATACGTTCTGATTCATAACTAAATTTTTAATTCTCTTACCAATGAAATTTAAAATCAATAATGTGTCCGGCTGCCAGGAGTTATTCCGGTTTGGCTCTGAACTTGCCGATAAGATCAGAAGTCATGGAAACATTCTGGTCGGATCAGATGAAAACTCAAATTTTGTCCTGAATCTGATCGATATTGATTCACCAAAAGCGTACAGGAGAAAAAGTCAGGAAGAGATGGTGATCTCAGTCACACTGCTCAGAGAGCCTGTACCGGATCTGAAGTCGGCTTGTTATGTGGCGCTTGTAAAAAGCATCTCAAACATGCTCTTTTGCATTACTCTAACCGATGGTTCTGTCTGCCCCAGGGCTTACAGCATAACTCCCGAAGTGGGATTTATCGGATTTGATTATGAACCTGATACCTTGTACAAATACATGTATCCGGTCATAAGTTCCCATTTTGTGTTAAGGAACAGGCTTTATGAGGATCTTCAACTCAGAGAAAATGAAAAAATACCTGAGGTTCAGGAGCTCATAACATTTGGGAAAGAGCTCCACAAGCTCGGGGTGCTTCCTGCCCCTTTCCCGCTTAAAGATTATCTCGATAAAGATCTGACAGATCAGCTTTACAGATTATACCAGATAAAAGGCCTCAGTTACGGGAATCTCAGTATCAGGAACATAACCTTTAAGACCGGAGACACATCATACTGGATGACTGCAAGGGGGGTTGACAAATCCAACCTGAAGGGGATTGGGAAAGATATACTTCTTGTAAAAGGTTTTGACAGGGAATCCTGTGAAATGCTTGTTTCTCTTCCGGCATCGTACGATCCCAGGATACGGGTATCTGTTGATGCAATAGAACATTATCTTATCTACAGGGAATTCCCCGAAACCGGTGCAATAGTTCATCTGCATGCCTGGATGGATGACATTTTATATACCACCCAGAGCTATCCCTGCGGTACAAGTGAGCTGGCTGAAAACGTAGTAGGCTTACTCAAAAAAAGTTCTGCTCCCGCCAGGACCCAGGTTGGTCTGAAAAATCATGGTATCACAATAACGGGTCCTGATATAAGGGATATATTTCAGAGAATAACCGGCAGGCTTCGTACAAGCGTACCAATGATGAACTGATCAGCTTTGTAGCATTCTGAATCAAAGTGTTGTACCGAAACGCTACAAAACCTGTTTGATCTTAATCTTTTTAATATTACAAACATCTGGTTTTCTGATAAATGAATATTCCGGTCCGGTTATTGAATTTCCTTTTATAAAATCAGTTAAACTAAAAACCTGCAATTATGAAAAACATTGTGTCAATTATCTCAATTATGCTGTTACTGGCGATTATATCCTGTAACAAAGATGACCATGGATGGCGCATGCAGCCGTCTTTAAAAAACAAAAGCGACAATCAGGTATGCCACGGCAGAAATTTAAAAATCGCTGTATTATCCGATCTGCATTTTATGGATCCGGCTTTACTAAAGGCTGATGGCATCGCATTTCAGACATACCTTATGCAGGATCCGAAACTGCTGGCCGAAAGCGGAGCCATTTTGAAACAGATTATTCTTAAGTTAATTGAAGAAAAACCTGATCTGGTTCTGATCTCAGGGGATATGACCAAGGATGGCGAACTTGTAAGTCACAGATCTCTAATTAAACAATTGAAGCTGTTGGAGATGAACCACATTAAGGTACTGGTTGTTCCGGGGAACCATGACATTAATAATCCTGATGCAAAGCTATTTAACGGAGATAATGTTTCTCCTGTCACTTCCATTACTCCTGATGAATTCAGATCATTGTATGCTGACTTTGGCTACAGGAACGTCATCGCAGAGGACCAGGGATCGCTGAGCTATGTTTATGAACCTTTTAAGGGCTTACGGATTCTGGCTCTCGATGCGAATGAATACTATAACAATACCTCCGATTACTGCGTGGTTTCAGGTAACATTAAAGATGAAACGATGGAATGGGCAAAACAACAGCTCGGGGAGGCAAATGCCAAAGGAATAAAAGTCATCGCAATGATGCACCATGGAATTGTTGAACATTTTACAGGGGAATCAGTAATATTCCCCGACTATCTGGTCGATAACTATAATGTCAGGGCCGGGGAGCTGCTGCAGGCAGGTCTGAAGGTAATCTTCACAGGCCATTTTCATGCCAATGATGCTACGGGCATGACTGTTGGCGACCGGTCGCTTGTTGATATTGAAACCGGATCACCGGTGATTTATGATTCTCCCTACAGGATAATAAATCTTAGCGATAATAAACTTTATATCAAAACTAAACATATAGAACACATAAATTACAGAGGTCTCAATGGTATTTCCTTTCACGAATATGAGAAAAGCTTTTCGCTGAACGGGTTTGAAATACAGGCCAGGTATATGCTTATGAATCCTCCATATAATGTACCCGAAGATATGGCAACACAGATATCTCCTCTGTTTGCAGAAGCCATGCTTTCACACTTTGCCGGTGATGAGACTTTGTCGGCCGAGACATATCTCAAAATAGAAGAGATTAATGCAATATCGCCCGATCTGGGAAATATAATTATGGGATTATATACTGATCTGCTTCCCGGAGATAATGAGCTTGTAGTGGACCTGAACTGAGCTGTGACAAATCTGAGTGCGGGTGTAGGTATTGCAGTCAGGCTCGCGGATAAACTGACTTTTGATATGCTGGCTGGTTATAATTCAAAGGTCTCAAAAAGCAAAACCGATAATCCCTATGATGAAAGAACAGTACAGGGTACAATAGGTTTCAAATTTGGTTTTGTCATATTCCTGGGTTCCAGATAAATAATCCTCATTCTTCGGGAATTATTTTATCCATCCGTCATTACCTTTCCGGTACCGGCGGATGGATTTTTTTTTAGAATCATTCAGATCATTCTCTTCAGGCAATTACTCATGGGCCACAGAAAAATATTAAGTTAAAAACAATTAAAATGTGCCCTGATGATTAGCTCGGGTCACTATTATTTGTTATTTAGCTACCTAAACCATTCATTCAATTTCAGGACACAGAATCTGATGCGGAAATATCTGATAGCTACTCATGGCTCATTTGCAGCCGGCATAAAATCTTCACTTGAAATTATTATTGGCGAAACTGAAAACCTGTTTCTGATAGGGGCTTACACTGAAGGCAATAAATCAATTGAGAACGAGATATCAGAGGTTCTGCAAAAAATTAATGATGACGACGAACTCATCGTCTTCACAGATCTTCTGGGGGGCAGCATTACAAACCAGATAGTGCAGTTTGCCCTGAAAAAAAATGTCCATATAATCTCAGGTACCAACCTTCCCCTCCTGCTCGATATCATCCTGGCTGATGCTGATACACCTGTAAATGAAGTCATTGAAACGGGAATATCAAATGCCCGGGAGCAGATTGTTTTTGTTAATAAAATGATAAACTCAAAGAAAGAATAATATGTTAAAGCTGACCCGGATCGACGACAGGCTTGTTCATGGCCAGGTTGCATTTACCTGGGTACCCTCACTGGGAGTCGATTGTCTTATTGTTGCCAATGATAAAGTGGCAGCTGATGATTTTCTCAAAATGACCATGAATCTTGCCAAACCTCCATCTGCCCGGCTTATGATCATGTCTCTAGAAAGCACCGCCACATTCGTTAATGATCCAAGAAGCAGGAATCTTAAAATAATGATTATAGTTTCGGGTGTGAATGATGCTTTTACTCTGGCCCGGGCAATTCCTGAGATTCAGTCAATAAATTTCGGTGGTATAAGAATTAAGGATGGAGCGAGACTTATTTCGAAAGCTGTTGCTCTGTCTGCTGATGAGGTTGAAATTACAAATAAGATGCTGGAAAATGGGCTGGAACTTGAAATAAGACAGGTTCCGACTGATAAGAAGATATTTGTAAAAGACCTCATATAATGTTAACTACATATCTTTTAATCACTCTGGTCGTAATGTTCGGCCATATGGAAGATTTCCTCGGGGCATCTCTTTTCAGCAGGCCGCTTGTGCTGGCGCCCCTTGTCGGTCTCGTCCTGGGCGATATGACCCAGGGAATCATTATCGGCGCAACACTTGAACTGATCTTCATGGGAAATATCAAGGTAGGGGCGGCAATACCTCCTGATGTCATTACCGGAGGAGTTCTGGGGACGGCTTTTGCCATCATGTCAGGTAAAGGTCCTTCCATAGCTCTTGCACTGGCAATCCCGATATCGATTCTGGCAGAAATGGTAATAAGCGGCCTCTTTGTTCTCAGACCTATGTTTAACAGCCATTTTAACAGGTTTGCATCAGAAGGCAACTTTAAGAATATAGAGAGGCTCCATGTGGCTTCCGGGTTATTAAAACCTCTGTTGATGGGATTGCTGACTTTCATGGCGCTGCAACTTGGCAATAATGTCATGAAATCTTTCCTTGACTCTATTCCGGCATGGGTACAGTCGGGATTACAGGTGGCAGGAAATATGCTCCCGGCGGTGGGCTTTGCCTTACTTATGAACCTGATGTTCAATAAGAAGGTTGCTGCCTGGTTTTTCCTGGGCTTCATTCTTGCCAGTTATCTGAAGCTGCCAATGATTGCCATCGGGGGCTTAGGTGTTATTGCTGCCCTGATAATCACAGGAATAACCCATAAAGAGGAACCTCAGAATGAGATGTTTCCTGATGAGGTGCCTGAAGAGCAACTCCCCGCTAAAGAAAAGATGGTCTCAAAGAATATCCTGCGTTCCATATTTTTCCGTTCCCTGGCGCTGGAAGCAAACTTTAATTTTGAAACATGGCAAAATACCGGCTTCGCATTTTCAATTATTCCGGTTCTTAAGAAATTATATACCACAAAGGAAACTATGTCGAAAGCGCTTAAAAGACATCTTCAGTTTTTCAATACCACCGCTCACGGATCCACTTTGATCCTCGGCATAACAGCAGCAATGGAGGAACAAAATCATCAGAGCAGCAATTTTGATGAAGAATCTATAAATACTGTAAAAACCGGATTAATGGGACCGCTTGCAGGGGTTTTCGATTCTCTTTTCTGGGGCACAATGAAAGTTATAGCAGCGGGTGTTGGGATCTCCCTGGCAATGAACGGAAATATCCTGGGTCCTGTTCTTTTTCTTCTTATTTTCAATATCCCGCATTTTTTATTACGGTATAACCTTACATTTATCGGGTATGATACCGGGAATAAATTCCTTCAGAACCTGGCAAAAAGTAATATCATGGACAAGCTGACCACTGGTGCCTCCATCATGGGACTGATGGTAATCGGTGCGATGCCGGCAGTTCTGATGTCCGTTTCGACACCAATAAAGATAGGTACCTCCGGCTCGCAGGTTGCCCTGCAGGGTATACTCGATCAGCTTGCGCCCAACCTTCTTCCTCTCGCGCTTACGTTCCTCGCCTTTTATCTTGTGAGAAAAAATGTCAAAACTACCTGGCTTCTTCTGGGTATTCTTGCACTGGGTTTTACAGGTAGTATATTGAATCTGTTTATATGAACTCCTGACTGAAAAGCTATGTTTGGAATTGGTGTTTCTCCCGGTATCTCGATTGGAAAAGCGTTTTTACCTGAAAAAAAGGTCATTGTACCTTCAGAAATTTTGGTGCATGGGGCCGATGCCATAACAGGTGAAATCGAAAAGTTCGATAAAGCTGTCCTTTCCTCTGTAGAAGAGATAGAAGCTATAAAGGCCGGAAAGAGGAATATCCTTCAGCAGGAAGAAGTTGATATCCTTGACAGCCAGATAGAATTCCTCTCCGATCCGCAGATCAGAACAGATGTCCTGGAAAAGATCAGTACTGAACACAAAACAGCCGGCGATGCAGTGCTTGAAGCCATAAATTCAGCTGTAAAATTATTCAGGAATATTGACGATGAATATCTGAGAGCCAGGGCAGCTGATATTAACGATGCAGGTATCAGGATAATGAGGAATCTGGATGCCGGTGGAAAAGTTCTGTCAGCAGAATTCCCGGAAAATTCTATCATTATTGCCGGGGATATAGCTCCCTCGGATCTGCTCTCTTATGATCCGGATAATATTATCGCTTTTGCTACCATTTCTGGTGGCAGGACTTCCCACACAGCCATCATAGCCAGATCGAGAGGCATACCTGCCGTTGTTGCATGCGGAGAGGGGCTGTTGCAGATCCGGAATAACGACACGGTAATTGTTGATGGCTCCTCGGGTGAAGTGATTATCAGGCCAGACAATGGAACAATAGAAAAATATAAAGCAAGACAGAAAAAATACTCGGAAGAGATCACTCTTCTGAAAGGACTGAAAGAGATCCCGTCAGTAACTCCTGATGGACAGAAAATCAGTCTTTTTGCCAATATTTCGAATGCCGGTGATCTGAAGGAGGTCTTTGACAACGGAGGAGAGGGTGTTGGATTATTAAGGTCAGAGCTTCTTTTTATGGGCAGGGAATCATTGCCCGGTGAAGAGGAACAATTCAGATTCTACAGGGAGGTTGCCGTAAAGTCAGACAATGCGCCTGTAATAATCCGTACACTTGATATCGGAGGCGACAAGCAGTTGCCATATTTTGCAATTCCTCATGAGAATAACCCGTTCCTGGGATACCGGGCTCTCCGTCTCTGCCTTGATCAAAGTGATATATTCCTGACTCAGCTTAAAGCAATACTGAGAGCAAGCGCCTTCGGACAATTGAAGATCATGTTTCCGATGGTGACCAATGTTACGGAAGTGAAAAGGGCCAGGGAAATTACCGAAGAGGCTAAACAGAGTCTGAGGAGCTCAGGAATAAAATTCAATAACGAAATTGAACTGGGTATAATGATCGAGATCCCCTCTGCAGCCCTTACTGCTGACATTCTTGCAAAAGAGGTTGACTTTTTCAGCATAGGCACTAACGATCTGTGCCAGTACACGCTTGCGGTTGACCGCATGAATGAAAGAGTTTCTTATTTGTATGACCATTTTGATCCCGCTGTTTTAAGGCTTATTTCTTATGTAATTGATCAGGCACACAGGCATAAAATTCATGTTGGCCTGTGCGGAGAGATGGCTTCAGATCCGCTTGCGACACTTTTACTCATGGGTATGGGTCTGAAAGAGTTTTCAATGGGAGCAGCTTCTATACCAGCGGTAAAGAAGGTTATTCTTAGTAATAATATTTCGAAAGCAAGGGATATATCTGAAAAAGTAAAACGTATGGAAAGCGCAGAAGGAGATAAGAAATTATTTAATGGAGGTATCATCATGATTTCCAAGGACTATAGAATAGCTGACCGGCAGGGTATGCATGCAAGGCCTGCTACGGCACTGCTTAGGCTTGCAAGAAAATTCAGGTCAGATATTATTCTGAAAAAGGACGGGAAGAGAGTACCGTTGAAAAGCATGCTTAATATACTCGCCTTAGCACTGAAGTATGATGACACGATTGAGGTCATTTTTGAAGGTGAGGATGAAACTGAGGCTGCCAAAGCTCTTGATATTTTTTTTGTTGAAGAGATGAAGAAATTCTAAATACAGAGGAAGTATGAAAATCACAATCACCGGAAGTGAAGAGGAATTTGACAGGACCGCGGCCTGGAGGATAATAGGGCAGATGCTGGGAAAGCCGGATTCGGTAATCGGGCTCTCAACCGGTCAGACCACCGGAGGAATGCATCGGGTTGTGGCTGCCATACATTCTCAATATCCATTTGATGTTTCACGCATTACAATTTTCAATGTAGATGAGCTGACAAATCTGCCACGTGAATATTCCGGCAGCTGTTATACAATGATCCTGAATCAGCTCGTATCACCCCTGGGCATTCCCGAAGAGAATTTTATTATGCCACCTACAATGTCCGATGATTTTGAGGCAGAGTGCAAATTGTTTGAACACCGCCTGGCTGAGCGCGGCGGAGCTGATCTTCAGATGCTGGGAATTGGCTCCAACGGTCATATAGGTATTAACCAGCCGGGCACCCCGTTTGAAAGCGAGACATGGGTGTCGCCAATGGACCCTGACTTTGAAGCACGTGTCAGGAGGGAAACCAGGGTGCCACCTGAAACCGTTCTCGGTGGATTGACCCGCGGGATTAAAAATATTATGCATACCCGCAGGATCATTCTCATTGCAAAGGGAGCCCACAAGGCAGAAATAATAGAAAAAGCCATTCTCGGACCCGTAACAACAGATATTCCTGCCTCAGTTGTTCAGCTTCATCCGGACTGTGAAATCCTGCTCGACTCCGCTGCTGCGTCCCTGATCATTGGCAAAATAAAGCATCACCGGGAACGTTAACTCATGAGAGTTTTTCCGGAAATAAAATACTGCCCGGTTACCGGGAATAACAAACATCTGATTGAATTATGAAAATCATACAACTTTTATCAGCCTTAATTATAATGTTCCTTACTACTGGTGCTGTCGCTCAGGAGACCCATCCCCAGCCAAAACCGCTTGAAATAGGATCAGAGGCGCCCGATTTCAGTCTCCTGGGAGTGGATGGCATAATTCACAAGCTTTCCGACTTCGCTTCTTCAAAAGTTCTTGTCGTTGTTTTCAGCTGCAACCATTGTCCTACCGCCCAGGCTTATCAGGATCGCCTGAACGAGATTTACAATATATATACTCCCAGGAGTGTTGCACTTGTTGTTATTTCACCAAACAGTTCAAGGTCGCTGAATCTCTGGGAACAGGGATGGTCCGATCTGGGTGATGAGCTTGAGGATATGAAAATCAGGGCAAGGGACAAGAATTTTAAATTCCCTTATCTCTATGACGGCGGCGATCAGAAAGTTTCAATTGCCTATGGTCCCGTGGCCACGCCGCATGCATTTGTATTTGACAAAAACCGCAAGCTTCAATATGTGGGATGCATCGATCCATCAATGGAAAACGGTAAGGCAGAGACACTTCGTAGTGCCATTGATGCTGTTCTGGAAGGTAAGAAAATTGAAAAGTCCTGTCACCAGTGTATTCGGTTGCTCCACTAAATGGGCGTGGAAAACAGCAGAAACAGACAAACTTTACAAGCAATGGTCAGAATTACCGGTAACGATTGAAAATACAAATGCAGAGAGGATAAAGGAAATTGTCGGAAATAAGTCAGACAAGCTGAGACTTATAAATGTATGGGCAACGTGGTGTGGCCCTTGTGTAATGGAGTTTCCTGACCTTGTTACAATTGACAGGATTTACAGGAGCCGTAATTTTGAATTTATTTCAATAAATGCAGACAAACTTTCCAGGAAAGAGAATGTTCTTAAATTTCTGCAAAAGAATCAGGCCTCAAATAAGAACCTCATCTATGACAGTGACAATAATTCCGACCTGGTTGAGGCTGTTGATCCCGGGTGGAACGGTGCTTTGCCATATACTCTCCTTGTTGAACAGGGAGGAAATATAATTTATCGCATCCAGGGCCCTGTCAACGTTGTTGAATTAAGAAAACTGATTGTAAATAACAGGTATATTGACGGAGTAAAATAATAACCGCATTATTCCGGAACAGCGTTTTTACTTTCTGAAAACATCGCCTTTTCTGTCTGTGGCCACCACCCAGCTGAAGCTGATTACTTACCGGCAGCCCAGATAATGGCATTTGTTACCATTGTAGTAAAATCTTTATTTTTTATAAGACTGCCGTCATGCCCCATAAGGAAATAGACGTTCCGAGCCTTCTTTTTTTCATTCACCCATACCACGGGATGATCTCCCATTTTGATATCAGACGCGGGTTTATATGTTGATTCATCAACAGTAGCAAGCACGTGGACATTGGGGCGCGGATCCCTGTCAAAAGTATACCACTCATCATCATCAACAACAAACGAAGAGGATACTCCCTTCATCACGGGATGTGTTCTGTCCTCCACATTAACGACCGCAGATGCAGTAGCTGCAATATAGTTTTCAAACCGTATTCCTCCCATAAAATCAGAAAACCATTTCCACATCGAATAACCATCAAATTCACCAAGTAATGTGGCATGATGAAAGCCAACCCAGCCCCCCCTGCCCTCGTCGATATACTTCACAAAAGCAGCCATTGATTTCTCGTCCCAGGAATAGGGTGGATAATTCAATTGTATTATCACATTGAATTTTGATAAAAAGGCCTCATCCATGTCATTTGCATGGTTTATTACAGTGATCTCAAAGTTCTTTTCTGCTGAGAGCTTGTTCAGCCATTCCAGGGCCGCAACAACAAAACCTTCGTGCTGTCCACCGCGTTCCGTTAGTACCAGGGCTCTGAACTCAGGTGTCCTGCCTGAAATCCCTGTTCCCTGAATCAGAGTAACAGCAACAAAAGTTAACAGGAGCAGAGATTTTTTAATTGAATTCTTCATGATCTGTCAATTTGATAGTTTAATAATAGGTCTCCGTCGTTTAAGGTAAAGGATGTATAGGATCTAATATCCTGATGACATTGCCGTTACAGCCTGCAGAAACCATCCCGTATGAGGTATCCACTGTTCGCTCCACCTCCATTCGTTTCCATTATCCTCCATTTTAAAGTCGATACCTGATCCGTCGCCATTTCCATCTTTGCCGGTTATTCCGTTTGATATCCCGCCCCTGCCTGAGCCATGTCCGTACATGGAGCTCATATAGGGTACATTATTCTGACCGTAACCATACATCATGCATATATTGTAAGGATTACAGCCCAGTATCCATGAGACCAGATGGCTGGCATAATCCGCCAGTTCCTTATCCACTCCGTATGCAGCCGTTCCGGGATATGCAATTCGTCCTCCCACGATAGCCGCAGCAGCCAGCGATCCAAGTCTTGCATCTTCTCCCTGCCACCACCAGCCGCTTTCGTTTTCATGCGGAATAAAGAACCCGTCCTGAATTTTACCCTTATACAGGAAGCTCTGTCTCGGGTACCCAAACGGATTGGGAACTTCAGCAGTAATTTTGAGATTATAATCAAGTGCTTTCCTTATTGTGCCCACGGCAATTTCACGGTACTCCGGATCAGTTTCCTTATCAAGGTAACGGGCCAGTGCTATTACAGGCAGCCCGGCATCAGCAGCATGCCAGAAAGGACGGTCGGTATCGCCTGCGAGAAAATAACCTTTCCCGGTAATGCGCCCGGCGAGATTTTTTGAACGTCTTCTGGCTTCATCCCTGTAAAGAGGCTTTCCTGTGGCTATCCACAGTTCCGAAGCAGCCATAAGAGCGCAATAATCATCAATAATATTATTCTTCCCATCGTCATCATACTTTGTGCTGTTTACCATAAGATGGGCAAATGCCTTTTCGGCTCCCTCAAGATACTGCTCAGAGGTGAAATCACTGTTTCTCTTCCACCGTGAGATCCTTGCCAGGGCGGCAATTGCCATCCCTCCACCCTCTCGAAAGGCACACTGGTAATCCGGCGTTGTCTTGCTGTCGGCTAACAGACCTACAACCCTTCTTGCTTTGGGATCCTTATCAAAATATGTAAAAACAGTCATATAAAAATATCCTTCGGGCGAAAGCGACCTCATTATATAATCTGCACCGTACAGAGCTTCATTCATAAGTGCATCTTTTGCATTTATTGATTGAAGCAGGTCAGAGGCTGATTCGACGGTATTCTCCATCGACCAGGTCACCATGGGGGTCTGCTGGGGCAGCATAAAATTGGTATAAGCAAGATGAGAAAAATATTTGCTTATATCGCCCGAGGCATCGCACCAGCCACCATGCAGGTCGACAGACTTATTACTGCCATAAAGAAGAATGCTCCTGTCGGCTTCCATCTCCTGCGGCGAATTTGCGCGCTGGTGATAAAAGAAGTTAGTTATTGCGGGGATGGCTATCTTACCTATTACCTTATCATCTATCCTGAAATCACAGGATGAATATTCCTTTCCATCAACCGTAATGACGATTTTGTAATTTCCCGCTTTCATGAATGATGAAAAATCAGCCTGAGCGTAATAAATGTCAGGCGACCATTCCTTTACTTTAATTCCCTTTCCCGGTTTTCCGGAAAAAACTTTTTCAAATGTCAGAGCATCAACCAGCTCAAAAGATGCAGATTCCGGAAGCGGCAAATTGCTTTTTATGATTGCCATCTTTGGTCCTTTTTGATTATAAGCTACCTGGCTGGCAAGAATGGTAATTTTCTGGCTGAGGGACTTATCAAGAGCTGCCTGCTCCATACCAGGCTCTTTTTCAGCGGCCCAGAGGATGGCATTCCGCATAAGGATTGTGAAATTGGGATCAGTACAGGCAGTGGTATCATGACCGATTCCTATATATACAGCTCTGTGCCAGAGAGGATTGATCCAGATCATAGGATGATCGCCCATGGGGATCTCCTGTTTGTAGGAAGACTCATCTGCAGTAGCAAGAACATGTACATTGGGCCTCGGACTCCTGTTGAACTCATACCACTCGTCATAAAAGCTGAATGATGCCGGTAGATCCTTCATAAGAGGATGTGTCCGGTCCTCAACAAGAATTGTACCTGTTTGCTTTTTCGGATGAGGAGAATATATAATGTCGCCCATCAGTTTTTCAAACCACATCCAGTAGGGTACCTTTGTACCTTTGAACTGTGTACCGGTCAGTCCGGCCGCATGAACTCCCACCCAGCCCTTACCTCGGGATATGAAATGCTGTAATGCCATTTGCTGACCGGGAGTCATGTCAAAAGGGGCAAGATGGAGCTGTACAAACACCTGGTAATTAGCCAGGTTTTCATCGTTGATAAGAGACGCATCCCTCGTGAAAAAGACTTCAAAATTGTTTTCAGCACCCATTTTTTCAAGGAATGCCTTTGACTTACTTATCATAGGATCGTGGTCGGGGTCAGCAGAGGCAACCACAAGAACTTTGAACGGCGTTTTCTGGGAGAGAGCTTCGGCTATAAAACCCAGGAAAAAAACCGACAGGAAAGTGACCCTTAACAATACCGGAAAAGAAAATCTTCTCATATATTTTTTTTTAACTTTTAAAACTTTTTTGTCTCTGTAATTGATTCATCATATCACCCTCGCTTCTTCCTCAGCGATTCAGCGGTACTGAAAAAAGTGCGGACCGGCTTGTAATAAAAAGAGTCTTTTTATCCGGACCTCCTATTGCAAGTGTGGAAGGACGTTCAGGGATCCTTATCATTCCTGTCTGCTTGCCCGCTGAATTGTAAATATAGATATCTCCGTCTGCTATATATACATTGCCTTTATCATCAGGGATGGCGCTGAATTCCCCCTTTTCCGCAAAATATTTCAGATTTGAAAGGTATCCCTGCGAATCCACATCCATTCTCACAGTGCGCTTATCATATTCATCACTCGCATAAAGCGTCCGGCCGGGAAAGGCCTCGTTAAGAGCACATGACCTGGCGAGATCGTAACAAACCGGGATTATTGTAACCCCATCAGGCGCTATAAAACAATCGGGGTTTTCAGCAACCGAAATTTTATTGAAATCGTGATAATCCCGCCATCTGTTCGATGGATATAAAGCTTTGTACACTTTTTCAACCGAGGCAACCGGAATTTTATTCATAGGCTGCAGAGTTTCATCAGGATTTTCAGGATTGACAGAATATGCAAGGGTTGTGAAGCCTGAATTTCCCCACATACTGAATGATGTTCCTGAGGCATCCGGCGGATTTACAAATTTTTCCTGAGTACCGTTAATGATAAGTCCGGGCTGGGGATTGTACCTGAATACAACAAGCAGGTTGTCTCTGGAGTCGCATCCGAGAGACAATGGCTCCCATGGATAATCAGCAAGTAAAGTTAACCGGCTATTTACTGCAGACCATTTGTAGATCCTTTTCATCCTCTGCTCACAGAAATATACATTCCCTTTTGAATCACTGCAACTACCTTCCGCAAACTCAAAACCACGAGCCAGCATCTTAACCGGCCCGGCAGAAAGGGAGATGTAGTTATCAGCGGAATTGCCGCTTATAAAAAGCCGGGCAAGCTCATGCGGGCGAACCTCAGTATTTGTGTTTATATCGAAAAGCGGATTGTCAGTAGTGTATTTTACCTGGCTGTAATTATGGATGTTAAGCAATTCAATATTCTTACATCCCCATGTCCGCACCGAGTAAGGATAAGGTGTTTTAACCCTGATCACACGGAACATATAGAGATTTGCGAACATCATATTGCTGCAGTTGCTGATCTCCATGGGCTGGCAGACAGAGCTTTCCCTGCTCTCCTCCTCGAGCTGGAGGGCATAAACTTTCCAGTTGGAGACATTGCTGAACCTTACCTCGTTCCTGACATGATGTTCCACTGACATTGCATAGATGAATGCCTTAGCAGAAGTATTGGAGACATAAATTCCCGAAGTCGCATAGGTACTGGCAGTCCATATATTTTTAAAGATCCCTCCGCCGCCATCGGTAATCCAAAGACTCCAGTACTGTGTATCCCAGGCAGGATCAGGACCGGGAACAGGCAACGGCTTGCTACCCTGATTTCCATAACCGCCCCATGGAACATAGGGGCCCTTAACCATAGATCCATGCCCGCCTACAAATTTTACATCATCCATAAGTGATCCCGGACCCGCCATCCATTTACATGCTACCGCCCTGTAGTTGTATTCCCCGGTCGAGATGCCGATGCCGGTAATTATGTTTGTCCCTCCCCGGGGAACCTCAATCATTGGTTTTGGAGCACCAAAACCGCTGAATGATTCTGTGCTCTCCGTAAGTACAAACTGAGTTGCAACAGGATGCAGCCCGATTAAAACGGTATTTGGCTTTAATTTTATTGTTTCGGTCAGCCTGTACAGACCCTGTGGAAAATAAATGACAGGATATTTTTCAATGGCATCCTGGATAATTTTCGAATCATCAGTTTCTCCGTCGCCTTTAGCTCCCAGTGTTCTTATATTCATCCATGACCCTGTGGCCGGCAGAACAGGAATATTTGACGGGATCTGTAATGGCAGCTTATTCAGGATCTCCGTCTTAAATGTTGTTCTGATTTCCGGCGTTGAATCCAGATCATTCATCTGCAGCCCATATACGTACTTCTCAACATTATAAAGCGGGGAGGGACCTGCCGTAGTTGTTTTACTTTTCAGATAGCTGACAAGCACGGGAACATTCTGACAGGTAATATTCCGGAGGTTTACCTGCATATTTGCATTCCCTTCGTTATCAAAGGAAATTGCGGGTCCGGGCACATTTATGAAACGGCAATCCTCCATAAATAATTTCTCCCAGTAATTTGAGTCGACTTTGATCACCTCAGGTACATTTTTAACAGTCATTCTTACGATTGTCAGTCCTGCCTGCTGAGTTTTGATAGCAGCCTTCCTCTGTCCTTCGAAATATGTATCAAGCATCATGAACTGCCAGCCCGGTGACGCTTTTGTAGTATAAATGCCATAATCGCCACCAAAAAACCTGACATCTTCCATTTCATTTCCAATATCAAAAAGGCCTGCTTTCCCTTTGCCGGTAAAGATATCGCAATGAGAAATAAAGCTATGCTGTGCAAAATGAGTGCGTAATGCGACAGCTTCAGGATTTCCCTCTTCAATTTTTAAATCAATATTGGAAAGAGCGCTGTAAAAGGTGCCGGCTCCCGCATCGTTTACAGGTTTTCCGGGTTCAACAACAGTGCTTGTAAACCAGATCATATAATTGGCTTTCCCCTTATCGGAAGTTACCGGTTGCTGGTATCCCGGAGTGTTCTTCTTCAGAAATATCAACGGGCGTTTTTTACCATAGCCTATCAGCCTTATTGCACCCGGGATATAGATGGTTTTGGAAATTGCATAACTCCCTTCTGGTATGAATATTATACCAAAATTGTTTTCAAGCTTCAGTTTATTAATGGCTCCCTGCAGAATATCTGAAATATCTGTCTTGCCGTCAGAGGTAATTTTAAAGTTATCTTTAGTGAAATAGACTGCATCGGGATCATCCGGCCTCTGGGTATATACTGATACGGACTGTGGAACCTGAGAACTTGCAGAAAGAACAGCGCCTATTAAGATAGTCGGGATAAGGAAATTTTTAAGTTTCATGGGGAAGCGGAATAATTGAAACAGGTATTAATTTACAGCAAATTAAACGAAATTACACAAATATACCCCTGTTTTTTCCCCAATCCGGTCCGGATATTAAGTTTTTTTAACAGGACCTGCAGGGCCTCAATATGCGGCGTATGCTGAACGGAGATTACTACTCTGCCTCAACCAGCATTTTGCCGATGTTTTTTCCACTGAAAAGGCCCAGAAAGGCATCAGGCAGATTATCGAATCCCTGAATTATTGTTTCCTTATATTTTAGTTTCCCGTCTTTTACCCATTTGGTAAGTTGCTTCAGGCCTTCTCCGAAACGGTCAGTGTAGTTTCTTACGATAAATCCTTGCAGCTTCACGCTCCTCGAGAGAAATACCGGTAGAATAGCCGGCCCTGTAGCAATCCTTGTACTATTATATTGTGATATCTGTCCGCACAGTACAAATCTTGAATGGTTATTCAGGTTGGCGACAACTGCATCGGTGATCTCACCCCCCACATTATCGAAATAGACATCAATCCCGAGAGGACAGATCCCTGCAATGGTCTTTCTCAAATTTCCGGAGCTATTGTAGTTAATGGCATTATCAAACCCGAACTCTTCTGTCAGAATCCTGCACTTTTCATCTGTTCCGGCAATTCCGATCACATGTGCTCCGGAGATCCTTGCAATCTGACCTGCCGCAAGACCAACAGCCCCTGCCGCACCTGAAATGACAACAGTTTCTCCGGGCATGGGTCTTCCTATATCAGTAATTCCAAAATAGGCGGTCAACCCGGGCATGCCGAGTATACCAATGTGATATCCCGGGGGAAATGACCGGGTATCAACTTTCCTGAGATTTGCCGCATCTTCGATACTATATGTCGCCCAGGGCAAAAGACCTGCAACACTATCTCCCACTTCAAAAGATCTGCTGCGGCTTTCAACAACCCTGGCAACAATATTCCCCTTTATGGGTTGATTTAACTCAAAAGAAGCTGCATATGATTTTACATCACTCATTCTGCCTCTCATGTAGGGATCGACTGAAATGAACCACGATTTGAGCAGGACTTCATTCTCATTCAGGTGATCAAGAACACTGGATTCTGTTCTGAAATTTTCCTTTGAGGGTAGCCCTATCGGCCTTGATGCTAATACTATCTGTTGTACGTTCATGGGATTTACTATTATTTAACGTTAACAAAAATTTTCTGCATTTAGTTCATTTATTCTGTTCCCGAACATTTTACAATAGCTTTTGTTTAGCCATATATTATTTTATCCTGACAAATTATGAAAACAATTTCTCATTTAAGAAACTTATTTCTGATAAGTATTGGCATGCTGGCAACTGCTTCTGCCGCCGGTTCAAAGAGCCCCGCTCCATCGATCATTGAAAAGAATGTGACATACACCTCCAATGGGGTCACATTAAAAGGATATGTGGCTTACGACTCCAATTTAAAGGGAAAGCGTCCGGCAATAATCGTTGTTCCCGAATGGTGGGGATTCAATGAATATGTAAAGATGCGGGCGCGCAAGCTGGCTGAACTTGGCTATATAGCCATGGCAGCAGATATGTTTGGTGATGGAAAAATTGCAGCAAATCCCACCGAAGCTCAGCAACTTACTGCACCGTTTTATAAAGATCCGATGCTGTCGAAAACCCGGCTTGATGCTGCTGTCAATGAAATAAAAAAGTTTGAACAGACTGATCCCTCAAATATTGCGGCAATAGGTTATTGTTTTGGGGGAGGAGTTGTGCTGAATGCTGCAAAGCTCGGAGAAGACCTTAAAGGAGTGGTAAGCTTCCACGGCAGCATTGCCGGTGGGGCCCCGGTGAACAAACAACTTTTGAAAGCCAAAATTCTTGTCTGTCAGGGCGATAGTGATAAGTTTGCACCCTTGAAGGATGTTTATGCGCTCAGGCATCAGCTGGATTCCATTGGTGCAGATAATACCTTCAAAATCTATCACAATGCAGAACATGCTTTTACCAATCCGGATGCCACAAAATTAGGTAAAGAATTCAACCTGCCTATCCGTTATGATGCCAAAGCAGATGCAGAATCCTGGAATGACATGAAGGTATTTCTCAACCGGATTTTCAAAAAATAAGATCTTTCATTAACAGGATTGCATAAGGATAATCTGAACCTCTGTGTAAGAAGTCGGATTTACTTTTGACCCTGGTCGGGAATATTCATTCTGATAAATGCTTCCCGTAGCTCTTCAGGACCTGCCTTTGTCATGGCTTCGCTGAACCCAAAGGAAATTTCTGTCTTTCCCTGCGATAGCTGTTCAAAAACAGCTTCAATGAATATATTCACAGGAGTAGCATATGTATGGATCCCCTTTCCGCCAAGGTCGGTGTTCAATGCCGGGGGGATTAATTCTATCACCTCAATATTTCCGGAATTTAGCAGCTGGCGAATTGAGAGTGTATATGAATGGAAAAAGGCCTTCGACGCACAATAAACCGGCACTTTAACAATAGGTGCAAATGCCAGTCCCGAGGTCACATTTATGATTGTTCGCAATGATCTCAGATTTAGTAAAAGAGAAGTCAGGTGCATCGGAGCCTCAACATTTATTGCAATTTCCTCTTTAGCCCTTGTAAAAAAATCCGGATCGGTGACTGACATATATTGCTGGATACCTGCATTGTTAATAAGAACGTTCAGATCATTATGCTCCGTGGAGATCCATCGGAACAGATCTTCCCTTTCCTCTTCAAGAGATAAATCACATCTCATAGTCATAACGGAAGGAAATCTCTCCTTTACTTCATTAAGCAGATGTTCCCGTCTTCCGCAGATAATAACTACATTTTCTTCTTTAATAAACCTCTCTGTAAGTCCCAGCCCAATACCGGATGCACCACCTGTAATCAGGATTTTATTACCAGAAATTTTCATATTAACAGAATATTATTCAACCTGCCGACTTTTTATAGTACAAAGCTAAATATCAATGTTATATTCTCCAAGCTTCAATGGGTATTTACCATATTCCCGTACCAGAGTAACAATATAGTCATAAGTGCTGCCTTTCACACCACTTGATACGGAATGGTCCGATTGAAAGATAAAGCCACCCCGCTTTGCTGCATTCAGCTTTCTCAGGGTCTCGTGCTTAATAAGTTCAAGATCACCTGATTCCCAGGTCCGGATATCATTATTGCCGCAATAGCCGATCTTATCACAAAATTTTTTCTTCAGGTCAATTGCATCCATTCCTGCCTTTACTTCAAGAGGGTTATATGCATCGAGACCTATACCGATAAAATCCTCAAAGATTGCATTCACATTCCCGCAGCCATGGTAAATAACCGGAAGATTATTTCTGTGACATTCATCAATCATCGCCTTTACCCAGGGTTTGAAATATTCGCGCCAGTATTCGGGATCAAAAAGAAGTGACTGAGTATATGCCACATCGCCCCAGATAACAAAACCATCCAGCATCCCTCCTGCTGCTTCGATCTGTGCACATGTATAGTCGAGGTAAAACTGACCTATCCTGTTTATGCATTTCCCCAGCCGGTCAGGGTACATACCCATCCAAAGCAATGCATTTTCCTGTCCCACCAGCCTGGTCAGACACTCTGAACTTTCAATGATGCTCCCATAAACGGGAAAGTCGGGGTGCAGCGTTCTGACTGTTTCAATCCATGGAGGTGAGTTACGTTCAAAGCCGTCACCCACGCCGGCGATCTGGTTATCACCTTCAGAAAAGAAACGACGGGGGTCTGAAGGAGAGTCAAACTCAAATGCTTCAAGCTTTTCAATTGAATCAACATCGAAAGCCATAAATTCCGGCATCGGAAAATCAAACCTCTTCCGCAGGGTAGCAAGGAATCCGGTTTTTATCACAACCTCCTTTTCGTTCTCCCTTATTGTCTCAAAAGAGCGTATTAAGGGATCCATATTTGGCGTTGTAACCTGCCAGTCAAGGTCGTAGTAAGTATACGGCGATACACTGTCAGGAAGATGCAGTTCCTCTCTCCATTGTTTTACAAAACTACCCCAGAAGAAATCACTTACAGGTATCCTGTCAGCCTCTTCATGCCTGAGGACCCTGTTCATCCTTTCCAGCTTGGCCAGACAATTCTCACTTCTTTCCAAAATAGAATATCAGGTTAAATTATTAATAGTAGTTAATTGGCGATTAACTTTTTAATATCTTCTGAATCAACTGTTACTCCGGGATTAAAAGAATTGCTGTTCATGTAATTTAAAATTGAGATCAGCAATTGCTTTGAAACAGGTCTTTTATCAATGTTATCTTTCATGTCAATACTGCAGACCAACAGTTTGCCTCCATCTGTGCGGACTTCAAAGGCGAGGGCAAGCCTCCTGTTCTCAAACCATGTGTCAATTGGCTGAATGAGTGGCTTCAGTTGTCCAGGGAAACCGTCAAGTATCATAGCCTGGGAATGTGAAACAGGATCCCACCATTGCCAGTTGCTGTGATACTCCGTTGGAAAATTTTTGAAGAGTGGATGACCTGGATTACAAAGAATCCCCATTGTATGGGGCGGCTGGTTATGGGTCCATGCCGTATTCCAGAAAATGGTTGAAAATCCTATTGCCACCTGTGCTCCCTCGTTCTTTCCGATATTGCCGTAAGTCATCAGAAGTACCGGACCTCCCTCCATAAGTGTTTCTTCGGCCTTTTTATCCAGTTTGTCTGTTATTAATACATTACCCGGAATGATCTCCTGTTTTGCCGGGTATACCCAGAAATCCCAGCTGTTCCTGAAAGGGGTATTTTCAACAGTGACATTCAGGGTCAGCTTCTGAGCTACGGAGATTGAAGAGAGATCCATTGATATGGAACCAGCCGGGATGCAATTTCCTGTTTCCAGAACATCTTTAGTAAGGATCTTGTCAGATAGTATTTCACCCTTGGTATTTTTTATTTCGCATACTATAACTGGCCTGATCAGCGGCTTCTCGCCAAAATGAGCCATCTCTATATCTGCTTTGAAAGTTTCGTTATTACTGTAAACCATCTTCTGCATCCTGGCAAGAGGTACTGTCTGATTGCAGAACATCCTGAACTCCTCCGGAGTGACATATCCCTTAGACTCAAAGAACGGGTTAAGAATGCCTACAAGTGCAGTACCCTGGCCCGGAAAATCATGAAGCTGCAGTAGTTGAAATCCTGCAAAGCCGGGAGTTCTCAGAGCTGCTTCAATATCTGCTTTATAGCATAAAACCTGCAGTTTCCCGGAGGCCTTCAGAAAATCTTCAGCCTGATCTCCCATTTCATTCTCCCGGAGAGTCTCACGGAAAATCTCAAGATTTGTCGGTTTGAGCACACCTGTATACTCAGGGATCTCCCTGAAGTCGGGATAGACGCACCACTGGCCTATTTCATGGCCAACAACAGGGATTTTGTATTTTGAGATGTAATCCCGGTAATCAAACATGGTCTGGGGTGGTTCTGCATTTATTATGCTCTTTAATCCTTCTCCCCAGTGCTGGATCCGGGGTTCCGGGGAGAGGTTGTAATCATTTTCGGGAATAAACGGCCATCCTGCAGCAGAGGTATAAACCCGTCTGTTGTCTTTAGCTTTCCAGTATTTCAGAAGTTCCCCGAGATATTCGTTCTGCATTTTTCCGGCCGGTTCGTTCCCATATGCCAGCATGCAGAATGAAGGATGATTTCCGTAAGCCTCCATTATCTTGTCGCTCTCCCTGTAGATGAAACTGTCAACGGCACTTCCTTCTCCCAGACCTGTTCCCTGATTTGCCCACGAAGAACACTCAATCTGCAGATAGAGACCCAGCTTATCAGCTGCTGTAAAAGCAGCTTCAGGCGGGCACCATGAATGAAACCTTATATTGTTCAATCCGTACTCCCTGCAGGTTTGAAGTACCTTAAGCCACGATTTTACATCCGTCGGCGGATAACCGGTCAGGGGAAATATACAGCATTCGAGTGTCCCTCTGAGAAATACTTTATGACCATTCACCGCGAAGCGTGTCCCTTCAGCCCTGAACTCACGCATTCCGAAATCCCTGGAAACCTGATCTATAAGATCCCCCCTGTGACCTTTCAGGTCGACAGTCAGCTTATAAAGAGAAGGAGTGAATTCATTCCACAATTTAACCTTGTCTCCCATAGGATAATCGATTGTCAACTGAAGCTTACCGGAGTCTATTGAAAATGTCTCAATTTTACTTTTCAGCTTTTGGGTAATCCCTGAATTAAAACTTTCCGCCTCCAGTATCACCTTTCCTTTGAATGGCACGCCTGATCTGTTTGCCAGGCTGAGAATAACTTTTGCAGTGTTTGCTGTAATATCAGGATAAATCTGAACATTCCTGATAAATACTTCAGATGTTGCTTTCAGGCTGATATCGCCCGTAATGCCGTTCCAGTTTGTCTGGGTATGATCGCTGATACTGTGCGAATTCACCCCGATAGGGATTATCACCCTGTTATCGATCCGGATTGTTATCAGGTTTTTACCCGGCACCAGAAGGGCGCTTACAGGGTATTGATGGGGAACAGCAAGACTGTTTTCACTTCCTGCCAGTTTCCCGTTGATATAGAGGGTTGTCTCCCAATGGGGCCGTTCAAGAAACAGGACTATATTCCTGCCGGTCCATGAAGAAGGCAGTTCAAATTCTTTCTGATACCATGCAACTCCTTTGTAGTATTTGACCGGTTTAAGCCAGAAAGGGATTTTAATATTCCCCGGCTGACGGTACTTTTCATATTTCTTTTCGGTAAAATATGATCTGTCAACGATATCTCCGGTCCAATCCGTACTTAATGTAACTTCATCTCCCTTGCCGTTCTCTGCCATTGAACCGGGAAGCCTGATTATCTCAGGAAGGCTTGTGTTGTACCATTTTTCATCTATTCCCCGGTCAAGAGAATCGATCCTGAATTTCCATGTCCCGGCAAGTGATAAGCTCTTTCTTACTTCAAGCTTCTGACTTGTACATCCTGCGGCAATGATCAGAAATATTAACAATCTCTTCATATCAATTTATTTTAACCACAGAGATCTATCTGTATATCGTGTAATTTGATCCATGTCACCCCCCATCTCCCCTCTCCGCTTCTCCCATTCTCCCATTCTCCCCCTCCCGCTCCCTGGCAGGCATCTGATTAATTACAGCAATTACAGCTCCTTCAAAGCCTCGAGCATGGCAACCACATTTCCGAAAGGCACATTAGCCTGTATATTATGGATAGTATTAAAGACAAATCCTCCGTTATCATTAAGTATTTCGCATTGTGATCTGACCTGGTCCTTAACCTGTGACGGGGTTCCAAAGGCAAATGCACCCTGCGTGTCGACCCCTCCGCCCCAGAATACAAGCCTGTCCCCATATTTTTTCTTCAGGAGGACCGGATTCATTCCTGCCGCATTTATCTGAACAGGATTTATAATATCGAACCCCGAATCAATAAAATGATCCATAAGCGATTCGACAGCTCCGCATGAATGTTTGAATGTTTTCCAGTTTGTATTCTGATGTATCCAGTCATTTACTTTCCTGTAGTAAGGCATCCAGACCCTGTCGTATGTCTCGGGTGAACAGAAAGTTGAATTCTGGGTTCCAAAATCTGTTCCGCATGTAAATACGACATCAATTTTGTCGCCCGTGGCAGTTTTAAGAAGCTTCAGGTTTTCGATAGCTATATCTGTCTGTCTGTCAAATATCTCCTTAATAAAATCCTCTCTCGTAAGTGTGGAAATATACCACTCTTCCACGCCTCGTATGCCTTTTGGATTTTTCATGCCTATATGCCGGGACAAGCGCAATATCGCCCAGTGCTGTTCCTCCGAATGATGCAACAACCGCTTTTGAATTGTCCTTAAGCAGACTGACCTGTTCATTCCAGTAACCGAGTTCCCCGCCTGAAATGTGACCGAACTCCTCCAGGTTATCCTCCACTTTCAATGTAGAATCGTCGATTGGTTCCTGCCTGTTAAGAGCATCGAAAAAATAACCTGACTTTGGCATCATACCGCTTGGTGGCTGCGATGTATCGCCCTCCGGGTACATGAGGATATCTCCTTTGCCGGAGTAGGTGTAGTTGAAATTCCCGGGAAACATCACCTCCTGTCCCCAGAGTGTTTTATGAACTTTCCAGTTCTCATTGGGGACTCCAAACATATTTTTTGCACCAAACAGTCCTATTACATCGATATCCATCGCCTTTATCAGTTCGGGATCAATCTCTCCAAGCATCTGATATGGTTCAATTACCTTTACAGGCTTTTTCTCCAGACCGAAATATTCCCTCAGTTTTTCGACAACCAGTACATGGATACCTGTCACTGCAGTTGAACCAAAGTCAACAACTACTTTCTCAGGCTGTTGATGATTTATAGTCTTTAAAAAGTTCTGTTTTGAAGTGGCTGCCATTTTTCAAAGTTTAGTTATTTTCAATCCGATTTAAAGATAATGGATTCTGAATATTTTAACCTCCGCAGGGAGGATAATCTTTTCCAATCACTTTCTCCTTTATTTTATCTTTGCACTATGATTGCCGATAATCAGATACCTGAACCATTACTGTTTAATCCCCTGAAGCACCATCTTGGATTTATAAGGGAGTTTATTTATCAAAAAACTGAAACAGAGCCATTTCCCGACAGAAAAACACTTATCAGGGATCTCAGACATCTCGGGAGATCGGTAATGGATGTCTATTCGGGAACATTATCAGTTAATGAAATCTGTACTGAGATATATCAGTTCCTTGAACAAAACGAATTATCAGGACAGGAGAAATATGCCGGATGGACAGGTACAAAAGTAAGGGATTTCAGGCTTGTCACATTATCAGACGGTTCCCTGTGGGCCCTGAAATATCATAATAACGAAAGAAGGTTTGTTCATATTTTCCCATCCCGTGGAAGCCTGAATTCCTTCAGGGTAAAATCGAACACTCTAAAATCGGCCTTATTGTATCATATTCTTATTGGAAAAGATTATATTACAAGTGATGATCTGAACAAGGTCCGCCCTCTTCTGGGATTGTCTCCTGTCAAAGATTCGGCGGATACCGAGGCAATAACCGATATGATAGAGATATTACGGAACATTTCATTGTAGGACCATTCCATGGAATGGCCATGGATGATAAGGTAGAATCAAATAAAAAAATTCAATTAACAGGGCAATAAAATATATATGTAAAATTACGGACAGATGGAAAGGAGAATAGTTATATAATCATTAACCCCAATTATTATATCTTTGATAGCGACCAAACGTATAAATCATTTGGAATCAAATAATACATATCAGTATGAATAACAATAACCTCCTCAAAAGTGAGATATCCCGCCGAAAGATGCTGAAATTTACCGGGGCCGGAATAGCCGCAGCTGCATTATCAGGATCTGCCGGGCAGATTCTGGCATCTGCCATGACTGCAACAGGGAAAAAAACCGCAACACCGAATATTTCAGGAAGAACGCCTGTCTCGCTGATCATAGATGACGGATCGCCTGTTGACCCGCTTTTTTATGAACTCCCGGGGTATGAGACGCCGTTTCTTGTTCCTGCTGAATTTACCAGGAGGGTTGCCGACACATTCGACCGGTTCGGCATTCATGGCAAATTTACTTTAATACCTATGCCCAGTTGCCTGGGACGTATCGATCAGTCACTCAAACGTGTACCCCCGGATCACCTCCGGGAGTTCCTGAAACTGATACGTGAACGGATCTATCCACGGTTCGACATTACCCCGGAGTTTCTGACCCATCTCTGTGCATACGATCTTAAAACCGGAAATTACCAGCGTCATCTTTTTGAGGACACCTGGATATCACAGGCACCTCCTGAAGAGATTGTAGATTATTTTACTCTTGCTTTCCAGATCCTTAAGAATGTGGGAATTGAAGCTACAGGAATTACTTCACCCTGGGTATCGGGGATAGACGTGGAAAAAAAATATGCGAAGGCACTGGGTGATGCCCAATGGAATCTGTTCAAACGCAAGCTTACCTGGTACTTTCTTCACGCTGCCTCTGACACGGAAAACCCATTCCGGTGCTCAGTTGAATACAAAGATGCAGAACGTGGTCAGGTCGTTGTAAGCGTACCATCCAATGCCGGTGACATATTCTGGACGATGGATCTGCCTACCCATCAGGAAAGAGTTAAGATGATTAGCGACGGGATTGACCGGCTGGTCTCCCCTGATGGTCGCACAGGCAGAATCAGACAGCTGATCGATACAGGTTATCCCGTTGTAATCGTGTCACACTGGCAATCTCTTTATACTCAGGGGACTGCCCTTGGTCTGGAAGGATTTGCCACCCTGGCCGGAAGAATTCAGAAAGTATTCGGATCTACACTGGAGTGGGTTACCTGTTCCGAACTTGCCAGAAGATACGCTGATTCACTGACTTAGAGATAAAAGAGATCGCTCAGAAAATCTTCCTTATAATGTAAAGAATAAGTGAAAGGAGAACACTTATTATGATCATCGTCGTGACAGGAATATAGATTATTTGTAACAGGCCTGGCAGGCAGGCATCATATCTTTAAAATCAAAATTATGTTATGATGAAAAAATATTTATTAATTATCAGCTGCCTTGTTCTTATAACAGGCGGAGCTATTCTGAAAGCTCAGACCGGACCATCAGGATTTAAGATCGCAAACAGGTTCCACATTCCGGGTGATGGAGGATGGGACTATCTGAGTGTCGACGAGTCAACAGGCAGGATCTTTGTATCTCATGGGATGGAGGTGAATGTCATAAATGGAAAGGATGGTAAGCTTCTCGGAACCATTCCCGACACCAAAGGTGTGCATGGTATTGCTATTGCAGCCGATCAGAATAAAGCCTTTATAAGCAATGGCAGAGACTCTTCTGTGACAATTATCAACCTGAAATCGCTCGCATTTATAGCAAAAGTTCCTGTTACCGGGCAGAATCCTGATGCCATTCTATTCGATAAATTCAGCAATAAGGTTTTTACATTCAATGGGAGAACGGCAAATGCAACTGTTCTCGATGCCTCTTCAAACAAGGTTGTTGCGACGATCAGGCTTGACGGGAAGCCTGAATTTCCGGTTACAGACGGAAAAGGTAAGATATATGTGAATATTGAAGACAAGAGTGAGATATCCGTTATCAACTCCGTTACTTTCAAAGTTGAAAAGACGTGGAGCATTGCCCCCGGAGAAGAGCCAAGCGGACTGGCGCTCGATAATGACAGTCACCGGCTGTTCTCTGTCTGTGGCAATAAACTTATGGTTGTAGTTGATGCAGTTTCAGGCAAAGTTATAACCACGCTGCCTATTGGAGGAAGAGTAGACGGAGCCACATTTGATCCCGAACTAAAACTTGCCTTCAGCTCAAATGGGGAAGGAACCATGACAGTTGTAAAGGAGCTTAGTCCGGAGGAGTTCAGGGTAATTGATAATGTTACCACACTCCCGGGTGCACGGACAATTGCTCTCAACAAGTCCACACATCATTTATATCTGCCTACGGCGGAGTTTGAAGCACCGGCCGGTCCAGGCAAAAGGCCCGCAGTTAAACCCGGAACATTCATGGTACTTGACATCATGCCGGTACTGTAGATCATGAAAAGGAGATATGTGTCTGCCGGGAGAGATCCTGAACAACGGCTGACAAAATTCTGTTACTGACAGCAAGTCAGAAAGTTACCTGCAATCAGGACAGGTTGGGGATTCCGCGCAGTTTACCCCGGCAGCAAATTCCCTTCCGCATTTCGTACATTTGCAGTTATTTTTTTCCATTGACTGCATTCTTGTAGCAATTGCGCTGTTAAATTCCATGGCCTGCAAATCCCTTGTAAGAGCGTAAGTATCCCTGCGCTTATTTGCAGCAACAAAATCTTCCTCTTTTGGAATCGGAATAACTATTTCATTTTTCATTGTAATATAATTTTGATTTTAATAGCAGGATGCCTTCGGGCAGAAGATAGTGAAGCCGTATGTGGCTAAAATCATAATTTAGCCTGTTTTGCTTTGAGAAAAATTTCACTACCATGCCGCAAAGATAAGAATAATCTCAGTATAATTGTGTTAACAGTGATTAAGCTTCATAAACATCTTTCTTTCTCCTTGTTACAAACCTGAATTCAGCAGCATAGTTTCGGCCTGTTTTGGCGCCAATATTATCCTGTTATGATGAGCCGCGTAGCGGCGTACTGTTGATCTGAGTATTTCTTATTAAAATGAATAATCATTGCCGGTAATCATTCTGCTAATTATTTGCATGAATGGGTATTATTTTGGAACTTTGGTTTCAGGCACCGTCGTACCAATCCGGACCAGATTAATTTTTTAAATTTAAATATGAGGAAATAAATGAAAACTAAAAGCTCTTTTGGAACATTGATTTTCTTCGTCATTTTTATTATAGGTTTGGCATTCGCCTATCCTATGTACAAGGCTTCAGCCATGACGGAGGCCGGGGTGATATCGGTCATTGCATTTTTTATAGCAATTGTGGTATCATCTGCCATTAAAATTGCGGATCAATGGGAAAAAGCGGTTGTCCTGCGTTTAGGGCGTTTTGAATCGCTCAGGGGACCAGGCCTGTTTTTTATTATTCCCATAGTTGATTCTGTAGCTTACTGGATCGATTGCCGGGTTATTACAACCTCCTTTACGGCTGAAAAGACTCTTACAAAAGATACTGTACCGGTGGATGTTGACGCTGTACTTTTCTGGAAAGTGCTGGATCCTAAAAAGGCTGCCCTCGAAATATCCGATTACCGGAATGCTATTAACTGGGCATCCCAGACTGCCCTGCGCGATGTCATCGGGAAAACAATGCTGTCGGAGATGCTGGAGGGCAGGGATAAAATGAGTATGCAGCTTCAGAAGATCATTGATGACCGTACCGAGCCATGGGGCATCAATGTAATTTCTGTGGAGGTTAAGGATGTTCTGATACCCAGTTCGCTGGAGGATGCCATGTCGATGCAGGCCCAGGCAGAAAGGGAACGCCAGGCAAGAGTAATCCTTGGGGATTCTGAACGCCAGGTGGCCGAAAAGTTTGGGGATGCAGCCAAAACATATCAGAACAACCCCACTGCACTTCACCTTCGGGCTATGAACATGCTCTATGAAGGCTTAAAGACAAACTCAACAATTGTTATAGTTCCGAGCTCCGCACTTGAGACCATGCAGCTCGGGGGTCTGGCCGGAATGACAGCATTAACAATGGGACTGAATAAGGAAGCTGATAAAAAAGCTGAGGGAAAATAAGATCCTATGCGGAACTGACACATCACTTTACAAAAAAAGACGGCCCTTATACCGTCTTTTTTTTGTGATCCCGGGGCGACTCGAACGCCCAACCAACAGAACCGGAATCTGTCATTCTATCCATTGAACTACGGGACCAAATATTTCAACCAAAACTCAATGGAATCTGTCATTCCCTGCCTACCCTGCCTACCGGCAGGCAGGCGGCAGGCAGGTATCCATTGAACTACGGGACCAAATATTTCAACCAAAACTCAATGGAATCTGTCATTCCCTGCCTGCCCTGCCTACCGGCAGGCAGGCGGCAGGCAGGTATCCATTGAACTACGGGACCAAATGGTTCCGCAAAAGTATAACCAAAAGCCCGGTTTTACAACTAAATCACAAAATATCCCTCACCCGACTCCCGAATGTAATTCCCTGTTACAATAATCTGATAAAGATTTTCTATTTTTGCACTCCAAATAATGGAAGGCTTCAGGCTTCAGGCTCTGCCCAGACACAAAACACAATTGACGAATAAGATGGACTACAATTTCCACAATATTGAGAAAAAATGGCAGAAATACTGGGAAGATAAAAAAACATTCAGGACTCCCGACGATCTGTCAAATCCTAAGAAATGCTATGTTCTGGATATGTTCCCGTATCCTTCGGGAGCCGGATTGCATGTAGGTCACCCGGAAGGATACACTGCGACCGATATCTACAGCCGGTTTAAAAGGATGAAAGGGTACAATGTGCTCCACCCGATGGGCTGGGATGCATTCGGCCTGCCTGCCGAACAATATGCCATCCAGACCGGTACGCATCCTTCAATAACTACAAAAAGAAACTGCGATACCTTCAGAAGACAGATCAAAGAACTCGGATTAAGCTACGACTGGGAGAAAGAGATCAACACCACTGATCCGGGTTATTTCAAATGGACCCAGTGGATCTTCATCCGTCTCTACAACACCTGGTTCGACAATAAACTTCAAAAGGGAAGACCCATTTCCGAATTGACAATCCCGGAAAATATTGCTGCCCTCGGGACAAAAGAGATAACGAAGTATATCGATTCAAAAAGGCTTGCTTATTACGACAATGCCCAGGTCTGGTGGTGCCCAAACTGCAAAATAGTTTGTGCCAATGAAGAGGTACTTGCTGATGGCACTCATGAAAAATGCGGCACAAGGGTGGAAAAGAGAAATCTTAAACAGTGGATGCTCCGCATACAGCTTTATGCTGAAAGACTTCTTAAAGGGATTGATGATCTGTTATGGCCGGAAGGTATAAAAGATATGCAGCGTAACTGGATCGGACGTTCAACCGGAGCAGAGGTGGATTTTAAAATTGAGGGTTTAAATGAAAAACTGACTGTCTTCACCACACGTCCCGACACACTATTCGGCGCAACATACATGGTTCTGGCGCCAGAACATTCTCTTACAAATATCATTACTACCGAAGAATACAAAAACAGGGTAAATGACTATATCAAAGCTTCTTCACTTAAGTCAGATCTCGACCGCACCGACCTCGCAAAAGAAAAAACAGGAGTCTTTACAGGCAGATATGCAATAAACCCTGTAAACAATAAAAAGATCCCTGTCTGGATAGCTGACTATGTACTGACAGGTTATGGAACCGGTGCGATAATGGCCGTTCCTGCACATGATACAAGGGACTTCGAGTTTGCCGGAAAGTTCAACCTTCCGGTTCAATGCATCCAGGATCCTGATGTGACTGATACAGAACAGAGAAGCCGTATACTTAAGGCTGAAGAATGCTGGACCGGGGACGGAAAATATATTAACTCCTCAGACGAATCAACCGGTATTGATATCAACGGAATGAATAAAGAGGAAGGCATTGCGCATATAACCCGATGGCTTGAGTCTCAGAATATTGGCAAGGCAAAAGTTAATTATAAGCTCCGCGACTGGCTGTTCAGCAGGCAGAGGTACTGGGGAGAGCCATTTCCTGTTATCCATTGGGAAGACGGGGAAATCAGCCTTTTAAGCGACGCGGAGCTTCCGCTTATGCTCCCGGAGCTCGAAAAATATCTTCCGGGTGATTCAGGCGAATCACCACTTTCCAACGCGGTCGAGTGGCTTGAGGTAACCGATAAAAAAGGCCGGAAAGGCAGAAGGGAGACCAATACAATGCCACAGTGGGCCGGATCGTGCTGGTATTATCTGAGATTCATTGACCCGAAAAACGACAAAATGATCTTCGACAGGGAAAAGGAAAAATACTGGATGCCTGTTGACCTCTACATCGGAGGCGCCGAACATGCCGTGCTGCACCTTCTCTACAGCCGGTTCTGGCATAAGGTGCTTTTTGACCTGGGAATAGTTTCAACTGATGAACCTTATCGCAGGTTATTCAATCAGGGAATGATCCTTGCATTTGCATATGAGACCGACAAAGGAGCAAAGGTTTCAAGCGACCTGGTTGAAGAAAGAGAAGGCAAATTTTTCCACACTCAGACAGGGGCGGAACTCAGGCAGATAGTTGCCAAAATGTCCAAGACCCTTAAAAATGTTGTAAATCCCGATGATGTCACGTCAAAATACGGTGCAGATTCACTGCGGCTCTACGAGATGTTTTTGGGGCCACTGGATGTCACAAAACCCTGGGACGAAAAAGGAGTCAAAGGAGTATCCGGATTCCTCGGAAGAACTTTCAGGTTCTTCACAAATCCTGACAACATAACTTCCGGCGAAGAGGAACCTGAGATCCTTAAAGGACTTAATTATACCATAAAAAAAGTTGAGGGGGATATAGAAAGCCTGAGATTCAACACTGCTATTTCAGCTATGATGATTTTCCTGAACCTTGCAATCAAAAAAGGGAAGGTAACATCAGAAACTGCAAACACATTTATAAAGGTACTTTCTCCGTTTGCACCTCATCTGGCTGAGGAATTATGGCAGCTCACAGGACATGAAAATACAATAGCATATGAGCCATGGCCTGCATATAATGAAGATTATCTTAAAGAGGATACCTTCAGTTATCCGGTATCCTTCAACGGGAAGACGAGATTCAGCATTGATCTGCCTGTGACGATGTCAGTGGATGAGATAACAAAAATAGTGCTTGCCGATGAGAGGACCAAAAAGTGGATTGGCTCTGGTACCCTTTTAAAGGTAATTGTCGTTCCAAACAGAATTGTTAACGTAGTGATCAAATACTAACCTATTGAATTGATGTTTTTTAACCGGACAACCATAATCCTGATTATATTTATAATTGTATCAGCTTCCTGTAAGAATTCAGTTAAAAATAACCCTCCGGCAGTCCGGGTTTTGGCGGACACGACAACCGGAGAAAAGGCCGCGGAGCAGGTCTTTATGTTCGGCATTCCTTCAGACTCGTTTGATCTTGTTCCCGGACATATTAAAAGGAACGGTTTCCTTTCGGAGATCCTGCTTAAGCATGGTGTAAGCATGGCTGATATTGATCAGGTAGTAAGAAATTCAAAATCTGTTTTTGACGTCAGAAATATAAGGTCGGGAAATAATTATATTCTTTTTTGCGACAGGGACAGCATGGCTAAAGCCAGATACCTTGTTTATGAGCATGATCCTGCAACGTCCTATATCTTCAGCTTTAATGATTCACTCAATATAACACTCTTCAGGAAGGAGATCAAAAGTAAAATAGAGTATGCATCGGGTACTATCGAAACCTCGTTGTGGGAGGCAATGATTAAAGAAGGTTTGCATCCCTCCCTGGCAATGACATTATCCGACATCTTCGCATGGACTGTTGATTTCTTTGGTTTGCAGAAAGGAGACAGTTTCAAGGTAATTTATGAAGCAATCTATATTGATGACAAGTTGCTCGGAACAGGCAGAATTTATGGGGCACAGTTTAACCGTTCCGGTTCGGCAGTAACTGCGATTCCTTTTATTCAGGATGGGAAGGAGTCTTATTTTGATGTTGACGGGACAAGCCTCAAAAAAGCATTCCTTAAGGCTCCGTTGCAGTTCTCAAGAATAAGCTCCCGGTTTTCATCCAGCAGAATGCACCCGATCCTGAGAATAAGGAGACCTCATTTCGGAGTTGACTATGCGGCTCCTGTAGGAACGCCTGTTCATGCAATCGGCGACGGAAGGATCACGTCTGCTACAACTGAAAACGGTTCGGGCAGGATGGTCAGGATACAGCATAACAGCGTGTATGCAACTGCCTATCTGCATCTGAGCGCATTTGCAGCAGGTATCTCGCCCGGCGCCTATGTAAAACAGGGAGATATAATAGGATATGTCGGTAACAGCGGATTGTCAACAGGACCTCATCTGGATTTCAGGTTTTATCAGAATGGCTCGCCCATTGACCCCCTCAAAGTGGATGCCCCTCCGGTGGAACCGATTTCGGCGGAGAATGGCGCCAGTTTTGAAAGAACAAAAACGGTAGTCCTTGACCTACTTGGAACAATCAACTGAAAGATCCGGCAACCTGACCACAAGATCTTCAATCACTTTTGGATAATATTGATATTCAAGAGCATGAACCTTTTCAGCAAGAGAAGCACAGGTATCTGATGCCTCAACCTTACATTCCGCCTGAAATATAATATCCCCCTCATCGTACATTTTATTCACATAATGTATCGTGATCCCTGAGATCTTTTCGCCTTTTTCGATCACAGATCTGTGCACTGCTTCACCGTACATGCCCTTTCCGCCGTGTGCCGGCAGAAGTGCCGGATGAATATTTACGATACGTCCGCTGAACTTTTCAATTATATTCTCAGGAACCAGCCATAAAAAACCTGCAAGAACCAAAAAATCTATTTTATAAAACTCAAGGTATTGCAATACTTCACCGGTAGTGTAGAATTCCCTTTGTTCGAAAAAAAACGTAATTATGTTGAGTGCTTCAGCCCTTTTCAAAACCAATGCATTACGCTTGTTTGAGAGAACCAATCTGACTTTCGCGCTTTTTTTGTTCGAAAAGTATTTAATTATATTTTCTGCATTGGTTCCCGAGCCGGAAGCAAATATTGCTATATTCCTCATTACTTGACAATTAGCTAAATTGACAATTATTGTAAAAGTTACTAAAAAAAGATTATTTTGATGATTATCAGCATTTTAATCAGAAGCATGAATAAAAAAACACCAAATCACTTGAAAAATAAAGTACAAATATATTTCTTTGCATGGTTCTAAAATTAATATTAATTAAAATTTATTATTATGTCTGACATTGCCACAAGAGTAAAGGAAATAATAGTTGATAAACTTGGAGTAGATGAATCAGAGGTAACTCCTGAAGCCAGTTTTACCAATGATTTAGGTGCTGACTCCCTTGATACTGTTGAATTAATTATGGAGTTTGAAAAAGAATTCAACATAGGGATTCCCGACGACCAGGCTGAAACAATCGGCACAGTTGGTGATGCAATCAAGTACATTGAAGAAAATGCAAAATAATTTGCATTTTTAAAATCCTATTTATGAGAAGAGTCGTAGTTACAGGTATTGGAGCACTAACTCCACTAGGTAATAATTTGCATGAATTCTGGGAGGGACTGAAAAATGGTATCAGCGGATGCGAAATGATCACTCGTTTTGATACTGAAAAGTTCAAGACCAAGTTCGCATGTGAATTAAAGAACTATGACTCATCCAAATATTTTGACAGGAAAGAGGTTAATAAGCTGGATCTGTATTCCCAGTATGCTTTAATTGCCACCGGTGAAGCTATTGCTGATTCGGGATTAGATCTCGAAAAAATAGACAAAGACAGGGTTGGTGTGATCTGGGCTTCCGGCATCGGGGGGCTTGAGACCTTTTTTCTGGCTATTAAAAGTTATGTTCTTGGTGACGGAACGCCACGTTTCAGTCCATTTTTCATCCCCAAGATGATCGGAGATATTGCAGCCGGAGTTATCTCAATAAAATATGGCTTCAGGGGACCAAACTTTGCAACTGTTTCCGCATGTGCATCTTCCACTAATTCAATTATTGATGCAATAAATTATATCCGCTGGGGGAAGGCTGACATGTTCGTTACAGGGGGTTCGGAAGCTTGTGTAAATGAACCAGGGATCGGAGGATTTAATGCTTTGCAGGCCCTTTCTACAAATAATGCGGAATATAAAACCGCGTCAAGGCCATTTGATAAGACAAGAGATGGCTTTGTCCTTGGTGAAGGCGCCGGATCTCTGATAGTAGAGGAGTATGAACATGCAAAGGCCAGAGGTGCCAGGATTTATGCAGAGCTGGTTGGGACCGGATTGACTGCTGATGCTTACCATATGACAGCTCCCCATCCTGAAGGTCTTGGTGCCAGGAATGTAATGAAACTGGCTATCAGCGACGCATGCCTGAGACTTGAAGACATCGATTATATTAATGTTCATGGTACGGCAACGCCTCTCGGTGATGTCTCCGAAACTAAAGCCATACTGGACGTCTTCGGGGAACATGCCTATAAACTGAATATCAGTTCGACAAAATCTATGACAGGACATCTGCTCGGTGCAGCTGGTGCCATTGAAGCAATCGCAACAATAATGTCTGTTGTCCATGATATCATTCCCCCTACAATAAACTTCAGGGTTCCGGATCCTGAAATTGACCAGAAACTGAACCTGACACTCAACAAATCACAAAACAGAACGGTTAATGCCGCCATAAGCAATACATTCGGATTCGGCGGACATAACGCTTCCGTAATAATCAAAAAACTTGAAGCTTAGTGTCATTATTCCGTAAAAGAATAAATGGTACATATATACTTGAGAAACGGGAATTTATCTCCCGTTTGAAAAAGATTCTGGGTTTTAAGCCCGGTAATGCAAAATTATACGAGATAGCCTTCATCCACAGGTCAGCCTCGTTCACCATGCCCAATGGTAAAAAAATCAATAACGAGAGGCTTGAATATCTGGGGGATGCTGTACTTGATGCTATTCTGTCAGATTATCTCTTCGAAAAATTTCCCGATGCCTCTGAAGGCTTTATGACCAAGATTCGCTCCCGGATCGTTAACAGGGAAATACTAAACCAGCTGGCAATTTCAATGGGGATCCATGATATCCTCATAAGCAACATCAGCTCTGTTCAACCTACAAAGAATCTTTACGGCGACGCCCTTGAGGCTCTGATCGGTTCGGTGTTCCTTGATAAAGGATTTAAAAAAACCAAAAAACTCTTTATCCGGAATGTTCTTAATAAATACCTTGACCTCGCTGTGATAGTCAATACCGATACCGATTATAAAAGCCTGGTTTTTGAATGGGTCCAGAAGCATAAGTCTAATCTTATATTCACTTACAATGAGGAATATGACTTCAACCTTAAAAAATCAGTCTTCTCAACAACCCTGATCATAGATAAGAAAGAACTGGGAGAAGGACACGGATCCACAAAAAAAGAGGCAGAACAGGAAGCTGCAAGCCAGGCGTGGAAAAGATTGAAAGATAATTTCAACGGTTATTAAAACTGACTCCTTTTTTTTCTAACTTTATCATTTTCACCCATGGTGATGAAGAAACCCAGAAAAGTCACACGGGTAAAACTACGGATCAACCAGATAAACGAGTTTATCCTGATCGGACTTGTGACATCAGAACCTGACTATAAACTCTCTCTTTCGATTAACAGGAAATTCCGTATTTCCCTGAAAAACACCCCTCCTGTCATCCTTAACGATGATTCCGCAAATGAACTCCATTTCAGCAGGTTCTCCGACTCATCCGGCTCACCTGACAAAGCTTTTGACCTTATCTGCAACCGGTCAGGAAAGCACTTTCTCATTAAGAAGCTTAAAAACATTGATTATATATTTCACGTACAGGACCCTGATAACGAAGACGTTATCACCAATCTGATTACCGGTCTGAAGGAGATTGCCGGAATAACGGCAGTTTTCAATATCGAGCCCGGCTCTCTGAAGGATAAGAACCTACATTATGTAATCCAATAAAATATGGAAAATCTGTACTACAACCTGTCTGAAGAGGAGTTCTCAAAGGGAAGAAAAATCCTGCTCTGGGTCTTCTCGTCATTGTTTTTTATGGCCGGGATATATGTTCTGATCACCAGTCTTGTACTGGGACATAAAAGTATCCATGCCTCGCTTGCTTTAGTTCCTTTTGGAATCAGCTTTCTGGTCGCTCTCATTGCGGTTTTTGCAACGATCAAAAGAAAAGACCTTTTTTTCTCTGTTGATGATGAGAAGATTGAGTTCAGATTCGGAATTATCAACCCCAGAAAACACAGTTTTAAATGGCTTGACATCAAAGAACTTATCATTCCGCGCACTCAGAAGAAAGCAATGCTTCTGCTCAGAGATGGTTCCTCCTTTATTGTCAATCTGAACTGGCTCCAAAAGAAGAAATCCAGTCTTATCAGGAAACATATCTATCTTACCGCAAAAGAAAAACATCTTAATGTAATAAAGGTACTGAATCTCAGAAAAAAAGAATGATTTTGCACCTCTGTCGCTTCACTACCACAATCAGCGATCAGACCTAATGCATTGATATATATAAAAAAGAAGAGCCGCTCGAACGAGCGGCTCACTTTTGATAACCCTAAAACTAACCTAACCTATGAAAAAAACCTCTATTATTTATGAATCAAATATCATGCCAAATCCTTTACAAATGTATTCATAGAATTTGTAATAAAAAAATCTTTTTATCTAAATAGTTGAATATTAACATTTATTTAATAAAATGTTAAAATATTTTATCCTTTCAGTCTTTAGCAAGACCGGGATAGGTGATGCACGGAATTCTGGTGTTAAAGATAGTTAAAGAGTTGAAATATAAAAGATATACAAGTACTTTTGTTACTCTATGAAGCGAAAAACTATTGTTTTACTGGCAATATTTTTCTTCCTGGCCATTTCAGGGCTGATCCTTATACAATTATACTGGATCAGAAATGCAATAGCAATCACAGACCAGCAATTCCGTTATCTAGCCAATAAAGCACTTGAATCAGTAGTCCTTGATCTTGAGGAAAAGGAGCTTATCAAATATATAGTTGAGGATATTGATCCCTCATCCACTGATTCTATAACTGCCATTGTACCGGCAAATTCACCGCTCGCCAGGAAGCTTCACGGATACCAGCCGAATTCCGCCCTTCTTGAGATGTACGGACTTAACAAGCCAAATGAACCAATAGCCATTACAAGTTCGGGTCATAAGATATTTATCTCTGCTGAAGATTCCTCGCCCTTCTCAACAGAAGAACCTACGGAACCTTCCAGGCAGATAATGAATTCCGAAATCACCGGAAGGGTCAGCAACAAAATCGTATTCCTTGAGAATATAATGGAAAAGATCCTTCGCAACACTCCTGATATAAGAGAGAGAATTGACCCTGAAAATCTCAACCGCCAGCTCAGATCTGCACTGAATAATGTCGGGATCTATCTCGACTTTGAATTCTCAATAAGATCGGGCCGGCTGGGAAACATCTGGAAAACGCCAGGATTTACCGATAAGCCCGGAACCAACAAATTCATAATCCAGCTTTTCCCGAATGACCCCGTGCCCAGCCAAAATCAAATCGTTCTCTATTGTCTTCAGGAAAAACATTACAAATTTGAGAAAATAGGTAATCTCGGATTCCTTTCAATATTATTTACGACTCTTCTGCTGGTACTCTCGGCCGGAACCTTTGTCATTATCTTCAGGCAGAAGAAAATCTCGGAGATGCGGAGCGATTTTATTAATAATATGACTCATGAACTTAAGACACCTATCTCTACAATATCACTTGCTGCACAGATGATAGCTGATAAATCGATAGCAGAAAAAGACAAAAATATAGATAATCTTGCCAGGATTATAGCCGATGAAAGCATGAGACTTGCACTTCAGGTCGAGAAGGTACTTCAGATGGCAATTTTTGAGAAGATAAAAACAAAACTCAACCTGGTTGAGCTGGATGTTCACAAAATTCTTGACAAAGCAATCGGGAATTTCAATCTTCAGATCAGAACCTGCCACGGGCAGATAAAGAAGGATTACCAGGCTTCCTTTTCAATCGTTACAATTGATGAGATCCATTTTCTTAATTCGATTTCCAACCTGATCGATAATGCCATCAAATATTCAAACGACAGGCCTGTCATAAAGGTCTCCACACGAAATAACAAGGATGGTATTCTGATTACAATAGAGGATAAGGGTATAGGCATAACAAGTGATAATGTCAAAAGAATATTTGACAAATTCTATCGTGTCACTTCAGGAAATGTCCATAATGTAAAAGGTTTTGGACTGGGACTCAGCTACGTCAGGAAGATTATCGACGAACATAATGGAAAAATAAAGGTTGAAAGCCAGATCAATAAGGGGACGAGGTTCACTATATTTCTTCCGCAAAACGGTTTAAAATGAAAATTGTGTGATATATTTAATCAGATATGAGAAACATATTTTATAACGTACCGGTTTTCAGTTTCAGGAATGGGATGGCATCAAAACAAAGAAAGTAAATTATACACCAATGACTAGTATCAGAATTCTTCTTGCTGAGGATGACAATAATCTGGGCATTTTATTGAAGAACTATCTCCACGCAAAAAATTATGAAACATTCCTGTTTACCGATGGTCTACAGGCACTTGAAGCCTTCAGGAAAAAACCTTTTGACCTTTGTATCCTCGACATAATGATGCCTGAAATGGATGGACTTACTCTTGCAAAGGAGATAAGGGTTGCCAGTCCTGAACTGCCTGTAATTTTTCTTACGGCAAAAAACCAGCAGGAAGATATTATTGAAGGCTTCCGGACCGGGGCCGACGATTATATAACCAAACCATTTTCGATGGAAGAGCTGATCTACCGCATCGAAGCCATTCTCAGAAGAACATCGGGACCTGCTGCAAACAAAAAGCAGGATATATATGAAATCGGAAATTACTTTTTTGAACCACTTTCCCAAATTTTACGCTATAAAGATCAGTCAATAAAGCTGACAACAAAAGAATCGGAGCTGCTCGAACTGCTTTGCCGGAACGAAAACCTGATACTGGAACGGAATTTCGCCTTAAAGACAATCTGGATTGATGATAATTATTTCAATGCGAGGAGTATGGATGTTTACATTTCCAGGCTCAGGAAATATCTTGCCAAGGATCATACCGTTAAAATATTGAATGTGCACGGAAGAGGATACAAGCTTATCTGCTGAAATAATCGATCCGGATAAAAAGGAAGCCCTGGCCATCTCCCAGATCCGGCCAGGGCTTGGTTATTCAGGTTAATTGATCGGGTTAATCAAGCTTTAATACTGCAAGAAATGCCTGTTGCGGGACCTCTACATTCCCTATCTGCCGCATTCTCTTTTTCCCTTTTTTCTGCTTTTCAAGAAGCTTTCGCTTCCTGGTTATATCTCCTCCGTAACATTTTGCAGTGACATCCTTTCTAACTGCCTTAACAGTTTCACGCGATATTATTTTTGCGCCGATTGCT
The DNA here is from genome assembly GCA_963816345.1 of uncultured Bacteroidales bacterium. Classification (GTDB taxonomy): domain Bacteria; phylum Bacteroidota; class Bacteroidia; order Bacteroidales; family VadinHA17; genus LD21. The sequence continues at coordinate 493,448 of CAWFKI010000006.1, read as the reverse complement.
GCCTGAATAGCTATATCAAACTGCTGGCGCGGTATAAGTTCTTTAAGTTTTACACACATCTTACGCCCGAACTCGTAGGCATGTCCCCTGTATATCAGGGTAGATAATGCATCTACCATCTCTCCGTTCAGAAGAATATCCAGCCTTACAAGATCCGCCTTCTGATAGTCGGTATAATAATAATCAAATGACGCATACCCCTTTGAAATACTTTTAAGCTTGTCATAAAAATCAAAAACTATTTCTGCAAGAGGCATTTCGAATGTAATTTCAACCCTGTCCCTGCTCAGATAAACCTGATTTTTCAGTGTACCTCTCTTATCAATACACAGATTCATTATAGAGCCGACATATTCCGACCGGGTGATTACCTGTGCAATAATATATGGTTCGTCGATGCGTTCGATATTGGTCACCGGGGGCAATCCTGACGGGTTATGTACATCTATCTCCTCCCCCCTGGTTGTATACACCTTGTAAGAAACGTTAGGCACAGTTGTAATTACATCCATATCAAACTCCCTGTCGAGACGTTCCTGTATTATTTCCATGTGGAGCAGGCCGAGAAAGCCACATCTGAATCCGAACCCAAGGGCTGCAGATGATTCGGGAATAAAGGAGAGAGAAGCGTCATTCAGCTGCAACTTTTCGATTGAACCTCTCAGATCCTCATAATCATCGGCATCAACCGGATAGATACCTGCAAAAACCATTGGCTTTACATCCTCAAATCCGGCGATAGCTTTATCGCATGGATCCTTAACGTGCGTTATTGTATCCCCTACCTTAACCTCGACAGAGTTCTTTATCCCGGAGATGATATACCCGACATCGCCGGCCCCGATCGTGTCATGAGGGTCCAGCTTAAGTTTCATTACGCCTATCTCTTCGGCATTATACTCATGGCCGGTATTGACAAATTTTACCCTGTCGCCCCTGTTTATTGTTCCGTTAACAATTTTAATGTAAGCAATAATACCCCTGAATGAATTGAATATAGAATCGAAAATAAGAGCCTGAAGGGGAGCATCAGGGTCTCCTGCAGGTGGTGGTATACGTTTCACTATTTCAAGGAGTATTTTGTCGATGCCCATGCCTGTTTTTGCACTTGCCTCAATTATATCTTCCCTTTTGCATCCAACCAGATCGACTATCTGATCCTTGACCTCCTCAGGCATGGCGGCGGCCATATCCATCTTATTGAGAACAGGAATGATCTCAAGATTATGATCTATGGCCATATAAAGGTTTGAAATAGTCTGTGCCTGGATACCCTGTGTGGCATCAATTACAAGAAGAGCTCCCTCGCAGGCAGCGATCGACCTGGACACCTCGTATGAGAAATCAACATGTCCCGGCGTATCAATAAGATTAAGCAAATATTTCCTTCCCTCGTGAAGGTATTCCATCTGTATGGCATGACTTTTTATTGTAATGCCTCGCTCTCTCTCAAGGTCCATATCATCAAGTACCTGAGCCTGGAAGTCCCGTTCATTTATTGTATTTGTCTTTTCAAGCAACCGGTCGGCCAGAGTACTTTTCCCATGGTCAATATGAGCAATTATACTGAAATTCCGGATATTGTCCATTAAATAAACTTCATTAACATCAGGTGCAAATATATAAAAAGAAGGGACATGCCATGGCACATCCCTGCTTTTGAATTTTAATACCTATTTCATAAATATTACATCATCCCCGGCATTCCTCCGCCCATTCCCTGGGGTGGTCCGGAAGGCCGTTCTTCTTTTTCATCTACAATGACTGCTTCTGTTGTAAGGAACATTCCCGCAACCGAAGCGGCATTTTCAAGAGCAACCCTGGTAACTTTGGCAGGATCAATTACACCTGATGTATAAAGCTTTTCATATGTATCAGTCTGTGCATTATAACCATAGTCACCTTTGCCGGCTTTTACATTCTGGGCAACTACTGCACCCTCTTTGCCTGCATTGATTGCGATCTGGCGAAGCGGTTCCTCAATAGCGCGTTTTATAATCTCAATACCTGTTGTCTGATCTTCATTATCACCTTTCAGGCCTTCCAGGGCACTTATTGCACGGATATAAGCTACTCCACCGCCCGGAACAATACCTTCCTCGATAGCAGCCCTTGTAGCATGAAGTGAATCATCAACACGGTCTTTCTTGTTTTTCATTTCCACTTCAGATGCAGCACCTATATAAAGGACAGCAACACCACCTGCCAGCTTGGCAAGACGCTCCTGTAACTTCTCCTTGTCATAATCGGAAGTAGTTGTTGACATTTGCTGTTTGATCTGGGCGATACGGGCCTTAATCATCTCTTTGTCACCTGAACCGTTAACTATTGTAGTGTTTTCCTTATTAATTGTAACCTTCTCAGCTGTACCGAGCATGTCGAGAGTGGTATGTTCAAGTTTCAGCCCTTTCTCTTCAGAAATAACAGTCCCGCCAGTCAGGATAGCAATATCCTCAAGCATCTCTTTTCTTCTGTCGCCGAATCCGGGGGCTTTTACAGCGCAAACTCTTAATGAACCCCTTAGACGGTTAACAACAAGTGTTGCGAGAGCTTCTCCTTCAACATCTTCTGAAATTATAAGAAGCGGACGGCCGGTCTGTGCCGTAGCCTCAAGAACAGGAAGCATATCTTTCATTGTAGATACCTTCTTATCATAGATGAGTATATAAGGATTTTCAAGCTCGGCTTCCATCTTCTCAGCATTTGTAACAAAATAGGCTGATATATATCCGCGGTCGAACTGCATACCTTCAACTACTTCAACAGATGTTGTCGTACCTTTTGATTCTTCAACAGTTATGACACCCTCCTTATGAACTTTGCTCATAGCTTCGGCAATCAGTTTACCTATCTCTTCGTCATCATTGGCAGATATTCTGGCAACCTGTTCAATTTTGGCAAGATCGTCACCTATCACTTTTGCCTGTGAGGCAAGATGCTTAATTACTTTTTCAACTGCCTTGTCTATCCCCCTTTTAATATCCATGGGATTTGCACCTGCAGTAATATTCTTCAGACCTACATTTATAATAGATTGTGCAAGCACTGTAGCAGTCGTTGTACCGTCACCGGCTATATCACCAGTTTTTGATGCTACCTCCTTAACCATCTGAGCACCCATATTCATATAAGGATCGGACAGCTCTATGTCCTTGGCAACCGTCACACCATCTTTCGTTATATGGGGAGCTCCGAATTTCTTCTCAAGAACCACATTACGTCCCTTCGGACCCAGTGTTACTTTAACTGCATCAGCCAGCTGATCGACGCCTTCTTTAAGAAGTGCCCGTGCATCAATATTGAATTTAATCTCTTTTGCCATATCAATAAAATTTAAGTAGTTTTAGTAATTAAGCTATAAAAAGAATATCTGTCTGGGAAATAAGCAGGAAATCATCCCCATCAATCGTAAGTTCCTGTCCGGCATATTTTCCATAAAGAACGACGTCACCTTTCTTTACCTCCATCTCCTCATCCTTTTTTGCTGCCCCGACCAGAATTACTTTTCCCTGACGAGGTTTTTCTTTTGCAGAATCGGGAATAATAATTCCGCTTGCAGTTTTTTCTTCAGCTTCATTAGGTTTAACAAGAACCTTTCCTGCCAAAATTTTTCCTTTTAATTGTGCCATTTTTATCTAGATTTAAAGTTAAACATCAATTATTGACTTCCTCCCCGATCATATTCCATGCCAAATGGGAATTGATGCCATTTTGCGTTTGGCTTGTACTTTTTTTGCGATTATCCTATGACAATCTGCTTATCTGAATCTTGAATAATATTAACAAACTGCTGTATCACAATAATTTAATATAAAATTAAAAAGTGTCAGTATATGACAAACTGACACTTTAAATATATTTAGTCCGGTTGATCTTTATTTTGAAGGTTTTTCCTGATTGCCTGAAGGAGTTGTTGAGGGAGGGGGCACAGCAGTAGGAAGTGTAGGAATGGCATTGGGGTCGACGACGTTCTGAATCTGGTTCTCCAGTCTGGAACGTCCTTCAGCCGATCCGCGCGGGATAGTAGCGGTAGCTACCACACAAAGAATCAGAATTGCACCCGCCAGGGTCCAGGTAGATTTTTCAAGGAAATCTGCAGTTTTCCTGACGCCCATTGATTGGCCCGCAGAGGTAAAATTAGCTGCCAGTCCGCCACCTTTTGAATTCTGTACAAGTACAATAAGTACCTGGAAAATACACGCCAGAATAACCAGTATTGTAACAAAAATATAAATTCCCATCTCTCTATTTTTTTAAGTACTCTTTAACTATTTCAATTTGAGTTGCAAAGTAACTGCTTTTTTCCGGAAATTTCAAACTTAATTTCTCATAAATATCTATTGCTTTTGAGTAATACCCCTGTCTGACATAAATCTTTGCCAGTGTTTCGGTAATAAATCCACCTTCTGCTTCGGGCAGAGATTTTGAACTGATTTCCTGAGGGCCTCTTGAGATCTCTTTAACAGGCTCAATCCTCGGATTAGCTATAATGAACCTGTCAATAAGCTCTGAAGCCGACATTTTTGTGTTGGTTTCCTTATGGTAATCGTTCTCTTCATCCAGACTGATAATTTCTTCCATATCTGTGACATTCCCGGCCCCGGAATCCAGTTCCAGAAGATCGCTGCGATCAGGTACCGAGAAGCCGGGGTCCATATAAAAGATCCTCTCCTCATCAGAAGATTCATCCTGTTCCATAAGAAGCATCACCTCTTCCGAATACAGATTCTCAGACTCGGATGGAATTAATATTGAATGTCCGTAAAGATGATCTGTGTTATCAGCCTGTGAATCAATCTCTATTGCAGAACTCTTCTCTATTTCACTTATCAGCTGCTCACTGTTCATTGCTGATTCGATGACGGTCTGCTGGCTATCATATGATTTCTCTTCCGATGAATCAGATCCGGATCTGACCACCTCCGCAGGAGACGGATCAGGTGATTTTCTTCTCAGGAGATAGTAGAGAACTTCCCTGTCAGCAATATGAATTGCGGATATCCTGAGCTGCTTTTCGAATTTTACATCTTCATTTTTATAGAGGACGTTTAACAGAAGCATGTGAGCGCTCTGGAAATAGGGGAAGATATCAACAAGTTCGTTGACCTCGCCTATCATCTGACGGTTGATAGGTCTGGTATCCACAAGCATATTTAAAAAGTCATTCCTGTTCATCTCTACTACCAGTTGACAAATGCCTGATTAAAAACATCTTCCACTATCTGTCCCACTATAGTGGTCGACAGATCACCTTCAACCTGGCTAAGGTCAAGATTACTATTATAGTCCTGATATCCTGAAAATGTCTGCTCAAAACTGAGGTCAGGATCCACAGAATTTGTGAACTTGACCTTCACAGTAATAGTAAACCTGTTCATGGCTGCCTGTGCATCTGCGGCCACTGTCAGAGGCCTTGTATTGTAATCTGTTATCACGCCTTCAAAATTGACATCGCCAACGCCATTTACTGTCGCCAGGCTTGTCTGGGCCTTGCATTTATCGATTAAGGCATCGGTCAGGTTCTCGCTGAGCCCAGGCTGTACGATGGGCGCCCTGTTCTGAAAGTATTGCACACTCACTGTTTTTACCAGTGGCGATATGCTGGCACCGGAAAATGAGTATGAAACCTTGCATGAAGAAGGGATCAAAGCTCCACAAATCAGAAGAAGAAGCATCAGAACTCCTGAGGGTCTGATAATTTTATGATTCAATTCCATATTCTTTTATTTTCCTGTAGAGGGTTCTTTCTGAGATGCCCAGTTCGTTGGCAGCCAGTTTTCTCTTCCCGTTATACTTATCAAGTGCTTTTTTAATCATCTCAACCTCCTTATCTGAAAGGGAAAGCGATTCCTCAACTATCTCTTCTGTGTCCTGTATGTCATTCCTTGACTGGTGTGGTGAAAATCCCGCTGCTTTTGATTGATCCTCATGTGTGTCATCCGCATCTCCCCCGGCCTCCCTGAAAAGATTGTTTATTACCCTGGAGTTACCCTGCTGAACGCTGACATCCAGGTCTCCACGCCTTATAAGGTCAAAAACCAGTTTCTTCAGATCATTCATATCACTTTTCATATCGAAAAGTATCTTATACAGCAATTCTCTCTCGGAAGAAAATGATTTCTCATCATCCTTTTTTATAACTGCAGGAAGCTTTACGCTCCCGAAGTCGGGAAGATAAGTACGCAAGGCCTGAGCACCAATATCCCTTTCGGCTTCAATTATTGAGATCTGTTCAGTTATATTTTTAAGTTGCCTGACATTCCCGGGCCAGGAATAGCTCAGAAGAATATTCCTTGCGTCGGCATCAAGTCTGATAGCAGGCATCCTGTATTTTTCAGCAAAATCGACGGCAAATTTCCGGAAGAGCAGGAATATGTCTTCTCCTCTCTCTCTAAGTGCAGGTATTCTGATCGGAACCGTATTTAACCTGTAATAAAGATCCTCTCTGAATTTTCCCATGTCGATTGCTCTTGACACGTCTATATTGCTTGCAGCGATTACCCTGACATTTGTTTTCTGGACCTTTGATGAACCAACCCTTATAAATTCTCCTGTCTCAAGAACCCTGAGCAGACGAACCTGTGTGGAAAGCGGCAATTCTGCAACTTCATCAAGAAATATTGTTCCCCCCTCAGCCACTTCAAAATAACCTTTCCTGCTATCCGTTGCGCCGGTAAAAGATCCCTTTTCATGACCGAACAGTTCAGAATCTATTGTACCTTCAGGTATTGCACCGCAGTTAACTGCAATGTACTGGCCATGCTTCCTGGTACTGTAACTATGGATCACCTGTGGAAATATCTCCTTTCCGGTACCGCTTTCACCTGTAATCAGTACGGAAAGATCTGTCGGGGCAACCTGGGCAGCGATGTCAATGGCCCTGTTAAGTCCTTCAAAATTACCTATTATCCCAAATCTTTGCTTGATATTCTGTAGATCCCTCATATCATATTTTACAATCTGCGAAATTAAGATATTTTTAAAACATTGGGAAATCCATTTTTCGTAAATTCGCCCTATGAAGAAAAATTCACAACCGGTCTATGCAGGCATAATACCTGCAAGGTATGCATCATCCCGGCTTCCAGGCAAACCTCTTGCTCTGATTGGGAACAAAACAATGATACAAAGAGTTTATGAGCAGGCCCGGAAATCACTTGATATTGTATACGTGGCGACAGATGATGAAAGAATATATGATGAAGTATTGAGATTCGGAGGTAAGGCAGTTATGACCTCATCCAGCCATCGGAGCGGTACTGACCGTTGTGCGGAAGCTGCAGTTATGATAACCAGGGCAACCGGCACCCCTGTTGATGTCGTCATTAACATACAGGGAGATGAGCCTTTCATACATCCTCAACAGATCGACCTTATCAGGGATTGCTTCAACGACAGTAAAGTTAAGATAGCTACCCTTATAAGAAAAGCTGAGACAGAAGAAGAACTATTTAACGAGGGTGAAGCAAAAGTCATACTTAACAAGGAGGGCGATGCCATATATTTCAGCCGCGCAGTAATTCCCTTTTTGAGAGGAGCAGAAACAAGCGAATGGATAAAAAAGCATGTTTACTACACTCACGTTGGCCTGTATGGATACAGGATCAACACACTGAAAAAAATCACCCGCATGGCCCCCAGTCCCCTTGAAATTTCAGAATCGCTTGAACAGAACAGATGGATAGAGAACGGCTTACGTATTAGAGCAGTAATGACAACTCTTGAGAGCATGTGTATTGAAACTCCTGATGATCTGGAAAAAGCAAGAACGTTTTTAGAACATTATATTTAATTATTATTAACTTTAGCACAATTTTTGATAGAGTATTTCTAAACAGGTATCTATGGAGAAAAGTTTACTCGTAATACTTCTTCTTATTTTTACCATAAACATGCAGGCGCAGAAAGATACTTCGGCGTTTGTGAGTGCCCTTCCCCAACAGGATATGATAAGATCTTCAGGGTCGGTCAATGTTATTATTTATCCTGTTCCGGTAAAGGACAATAATTTTACGATTAAGACTGACAGGGATATATCATTTATAAGAGTAACAAATATAATAGGTCAGGATATTTTCAAAGTCAAGTATAATAATCCCCTTCAGCTAATCAGAATAATGCTTGATAATCCAAAAAGGGGTATGTATCTGGTAACAATTAATTTCAGTGACGGAACAAGGGTGGTGAAAAAAATATTGGTGGAGGAATCGGATTAGAATAAAATTGCTACTTTCGTTTTTTAATGCGGTAAAAAGGGGAATGATTCCGCAATAACTTTAAAGTCTTTCAGAACCTATGCAGTAAACTGGTTAACAATGCCTTTTGGTATTGTTATCTGTATTTAGTAATAACTATTTGTGCTGAACATATATTGAATAAAAGCCATGGAAGAGGGATTAAATGTATTTTCAATTAAGGATCTTGAAAATTTTTCCGGGATAAAAGCTCATACAATAAGGATCTGGGAAAAGAGGTACAAGATACTTGAACCGGATAGAACTGATTCAAATATAAGAACCTACAGCGAAGGAGAATTGAAAAAGATTCTGAACGTCGCCTATCTTAACCGTAATGGCCTTAAAATTTCAAAAATCGCCAGGCTGGACGAGGATGAACTGACGCAGATGGTAATGACCGTAAGCAGCAGGAATGACAATATCGATCAGGATTTCCAGCCGGGTAAAATTCTGATGTCGGCAATAAGGTTCAATGAGGTTTTGTTTAAAGAAGCTCTCACTCCCTTTATAAATTATCAGGGTGTTGAAACAGCTTACTGCAAATATCTGTACCCGTTACTTGAGAAAGCAAGGATACTCTGGCAGACAGGAAGCCTTTCAAGAGCACAGGAACAATTTGTCAGAAACACTGTAAAACAGATTATCATTATTGAGGATGATCTTCTTAAGCCATTCGCCGGGAAATTAATTCCGACGGTTGCAATGATTAATACGTCTGATAATCTGACCGATAATAATTTTCTGTTTTATAAATATGCCCTGAGAAAAAGAGGCTTTGATGTGATCTTTACGGGTGGAATACTTCCTGCATCTGAAGTAATTGAAATATATAAAATCAAACCATTTGAATATCTTGTAGTTAATTCAAGTGCGTTTGATTTTGCCGAGAAGAAAATCGGATATTTCAATAACATCGGTAAATCGCTGATGATTAAAAAGACTATTTTCACTGATTCTCCGGAAGAATATGCCGGCAGAAATTATGAAAGGCTTATTCTAACGAAAGATCCGGCTCATTTCATTGAAGTTATTGAGACTCTCAGATAGATTCAGGTTCCTGCACGGTTCCGCATGACTGTTCCGGACTGAGAACGGATGGAATTACAGCAGATCCGTGAAGTATTTCTTTTCATCTGAAAAATCAACTGAAGGCACCATTGCTTCGAGAGAGGAGATCTGCTTCAGCATTCTCCCGGCAAAATTGATTATTCCGGAACGTGAATCGGTATTAAAACGATGATGCACTGCTCTGGTTATTTTAACAATCTCATTCCAGGCATTCATTGTTTTATTATCAAAATAGCTGGCAGAAAATGAATTCCAGATATAATTTATTGCGGTGGATGAAGGATGTATCATATCATCACTGTAGTACCGGTAATCCCGCAGATCATCCATCACCAATTCATAAGCAGGAAAATATTGTGGTTCTGAAGGATGCTTCAGAAGCTCTTCAACTGCAAGCAGAAGCACGGATTTACTGATCTGGTTGCCATGGGCCCCATCCTTCCAGTGCCTGACAGGGCTGACAGTAAAGACCACTTTCAGCCGGGGATATAGCTGGCGGAGTTTGTCCAGCTGTCCGGTCCATAAAGTGACTATCTCATCTACTGCCAGTAATTCAGAGCTGAACTTTGTTGAAGGGATCTTATGACAGTTTGAAACAATGATCCCTGTCTTTTCCCATCTGTATATCCTTGCAGTACCGAAGGTAACAAAAAGGAACTTTGATTTTTTCAAAACATCCGATGCCGTTTCCGTCTTATCATTTATCCTTTTAAGTACTTTTAAAGGATCATCTGAAGAAAAATCAGTATAATGATAAAAGCTAACCCAGGTGCCGTCATAATTATAGAGGTCATCCCCCGTAAATTTTTTCCCGGATGTAATTATATCCAGAGTGTTACAGACTGAAACAGGATTATAGACTGTTCCGGCAGGGTTGATCATGACCGGCATTTTCCCCATCTCCATCTGACTGCCTACAGAGGTTGCAAAGCACGATCCGATGAACATTACCTGATCATTATAGGTGATCTTTAAAGGCGAGGGATCAATATTGAATGTAGTTCTGAGTTCCATTTCCTTAAAAACAAAATAGTTACTTTCGCTTCTGGTTGATCCAGTTCAGAATAAATTTAAACACTTCATCCCTGAATGGTTCATTATGCAGTTCATGATACCCGCCAGTCCAGATCTTAATCTCGGCCTTCCCTGTTTTTTCCGCAAATTCCAGGCTTGCCGCGGGTGAAGTGATCAGATCATCAGCTCCATGAAGAATCAGCACTGGTACTTTCAGTTCCGGGGCATGCTTCAGGGAATAGTGGCCGGCATTTATTGCAGAACAAAACAGACTCACTGATATCTTACCATGTACCAGTGGGTCTGTCCTGTAACTCTGATTAACTGCTTCATCATGTGATATATGATTGATGTTAAGTCCTGAGGGCTGTACGAGCCCGGGTAAAATATGCTTCATAACAGCTGCCATAATTACTTTGATCCTCTGAGGTTCAAAAGAGAGCCGAAGCCATGGTGATGTTACTACAGCTCCGCTGATACGTGGATTCATCCGTAGTATGTAATCAAGAACAATTCCTCCTCCAAGACTGTGTCCGTACAAATAGACCGGCATCCCCGGAAAAGTCTGACGTGTGGTATTCAGGAGAATACTGATCATCTCGTCTGTCTGTCTGTAGCTTCTTATAAAGCCTCTCCTGCCTTCCGAGCGGCCATGCCCGGGCAGGTCGACGCCTGCAAAGCCTATTCCCTCACGGGTGAACAATCCGGCCCATTGTGTATAACGCTGAATATGCTCTCCAAGCCCATGTACCATCACAATAACAGCTTTTGTTTTTTCCCCCGGACTGAGGATAATCCCCTTTAATACCTGGCCATTTTTCAGTTTAATATTAAAGTCCATATAATTTTTTCTTTAAAAGTACAAAAGTTGGTCAAATAAACTACCAAAACAGAACCCCGGTATACTAAATAAACTGAGAGACAGAAGAATGGAAGGAGCCTCCATTTATTCTGTATATTACTGAATTGTTAATCGATTAACAATAAAAAGGGTGATAAATAATTTATAAAATATTTAGAACAAACCCGATGTGGAAATTGTAATAGACTGTATATGTTTATATTATGTACATAAGTCTATTTATATTGCAGGCAGAATAAGGCTATTATAAGATATAAAGATTTGTATATCTTTATTTATTTGCAGAACTTTGCTTTAGGATCTTTAATACTGACAGCAATGACACAATTTGAATTCAATAACAATCTCATCGATATGAAGACCAATCTTCAGAGGTTTGCGATGAGTCTGACATCTGATCGTGACACTGCCCTCGACCTTGTACAGGATACATATCTGAAGGCAATTACGTACAAGGATAAGTTCGTAGATTATACAAATCTAAAAGCCTGGGTTTTTACTATAATGAAAAACACATTCATTAATAACTACAGGCGGAATGTAAAAGAGAATACTATCATAGACGGCACACAGGATCTGTACTATATTAACCAGCCTCACGATAAAGGGTTTATCTCCCCTGAATCATCATATTCTGAAAGTGAAATTGAAAAAGCGATTGATTCTCTGAGCGATGAATTCAGGATTCCTTTCAGGATGCATATTGATGGTTACAAATATAAGGAGATTGCCGATGAGCTGGGACTAAAGATCGGAACTGTGAAAAGCAGGATATTTTTTACGCGTCAGAAACTGATGCTGATGCTGAAAGATTATGTAAAATAATTTGGGTTTCTTCAGGGTTATTTGGTTCTAATAGATTTTTTAAAGGCTGATTTATTCAGCCTTTTCTTTTTATTATAATCCCTGAAAACACAAAAATGACAAATATTGCGGAAATAGCCCATGCCCACCAGTTGGTAATTCTCGATTCAGCCCACATCTCGTATGGCTCGGTAAAAAAGTAATCAAATCTGACCGGCCAGAGGGGTACTGAAGTGCTGTCGATAAACCCGTTCATTTCAGTAAGCCTCCCCGGCATCGAAATTCTTAAAGTATATTCTTTGAAATCCGTCCAGCGGTTGAGACTATCAGAGAATATTGAGATGGCGGAATCTGCATCTGCTTTAAATTTCAAGGCATCTGCTTCGCCCAGGAATCTTCTGAGCAGGATCCCATTGGTCCAAAGGCTGTCCAGCTGCTTATCATCAGATTCAATAAGCCGTACTATTTCACCTTCCCTGGATTTTAACGACTTTACAGCTACGCTATAGCCCTCTTTCCCCCGTATGAGCCTTGCAAACTCCATTATACATTCGGAAACCATGTTCGAGAGTGTCCATCTATCGACTTTCTTATTTACAGAATCATTTAAAGCCCTGTATCTCAGGCTATCAGGCCCTGCCTCTTTTTCAAGTCTTAGCCTGTCAGGAGAATAAAACCAGCGAAGTTCTTCACCATTCAGAAAATCCTTCACAGGATAACCGTCAGGGAGCACCTTTTCAATTTTTTCGGAAAACCTGTATTCCGTATTGAACCACCTGAACTTCCTTGTAAGGGATGCATTCCGTACCGTTTTTTTATTCGCCCCGGAATCTGTGGCATATGATCTGTTGATCTCACTGACATTTTTAAAGAGCTTTTCGCATTTTTTTATCCAGGTGGTATCTCCTTTCTGATCGATCTCAATAGTGTCGCTGGTAGTCCATGAACTATCCAGAGGTACCTGAACAACTGATGCATTAAAGTTATTTTTGTTGTTCTTCATTTCTATCTTCCGTGTCACAGATCCGTCGGCATGTACATAATCCGTTACGACAGTCTGCGGTTCATCACAGGAAGCAACCAGTAATATTAAAAACATAATTACAGGCTTTAAGGATTTTCTGTTCATCTCTCTACAGTTTAATTTTAATATGATCTCTTTCGGAAAGCTTCTTTTCAACAAATTTTCTGAGGTCAGGATTCTCTTCAATGATGTTCATGAGATCTTTATACCTGATACTCAAATCATTAACTGATTCAAAAAGCTGGTTCAGCTGCTCTTCAGAAAGCGTTAGGGTACCGGATGCGTATATTTTCCCGGATAATTTGTAAATCAACAGTTTCTTTTCAAGAATATCATCAGTTCCGGGTATGTTTGCATTACTAATATATATTGCCTGCCGGCTCAGATATTTTATCTGCCTCAGGATAATACTCTGCTGCCATACAAATGCTACCAGGAGTAAAACCGATAAGGTTACCAGGCTCCTTCGCACCCAGCCGATACTGGCCCAGCCAAAAAGGAATTCCAGTAAATCCGCCATACTGAAAGCCGGCCGTTGCTTTTCTGCTATCGCATTAATTACCTTCCGTTCAACTTCCACGGTATTATCTAACCGGGGCTTTGAGTTCCGGAGAATATTTATAAGTTTATCATATTTCTTATAATCAGTCATCGTCATAAATGTTTTTCTATCATCTCAGCAATATTTTTTCTTGCGTAATACAGGTTCGATTTTAATGAAGTCCTGCTCATTCCTGTTATGGCACATATTTCCTCATTTGAGATCTGCTCAATATCCGACATTACAAAAACTGCTTTTTGTTTGGGACTCAGCCTGTCGGTGAGAAGATTTATAATAGCTGCCATTTCATGATTTTCCAGTTCAGAAGATGGTTCTTCTGCTAAAGTGAGTGATAAAAGTTTCCATGTTTTTTCATCAGCAATAAATTCAGGATTTCTTTTTCTTTTTCTCAAATGGTCATAACACTTATTCATCACAATCCTGTAGATCCATGTTCTGTATACTTCAACGGATCTGATCTTTCTGATTTTTTGCCAGATTGTGATCATAGTTTCCTGGACTACATCCTTTGCCAGATCCTCATCGCCGAGCATTCTGAAGGCTACCGGGAATGCGAGTGGAGTTGTTGATTCAACAAGTTTTCTGAAATTGTTAAGATTCCCGTCCCGGCATTCTTCTATAATTTTAAATTCTATCAAGTTATGCGGTGTTGTATTATTAAGACGTAAATCTGATGATAAGGTAAAAAAGATATGGTATTGTTATGTAAAAATAAACAGCCATGCAACTGAACGGGAGCTCAGTTGGCCGATTTCGTAATACGTGAAATATTTTCTGAAAAGATCCTGTAATTCTTTCTTCCTATTGCAGACCTTTTAAAGAGTGACCTGAACTTTTCTTCCGAAAGATTGAGCCAATCAACGGCTGACATATGTTCCACCTCAGCCGGCATCTCAAATTCGGGAATCGTGTTGGGTAATGCTGCCCTGTTCCAGGGGCATACCTCCTGGCATTTATCACAACCAAATACCCTTCCTTCCATTACCGGTACAAACATTTCAGGCACAGGCTCCTTGCTTTCTATTGTAAGATAAGCAATACATTTCCGCACATCTATTGTTCTGTTTTCATTTATTGCACCCGTGGGACATGATTCGATGCAAAGTCTGCATCCCCTGCAATTATCCCCCGTCTCAGGCTTGTCGTACTCCAGCCCGATGCCGGTCAGTATTATTCCAATAAAGAAAAAGGAGCCAATCCTTTTATTTATAAGAACCGAATGACGTCCCGGCCAGCCCAGCCCTGCCTCCCTGGCCCATGCCTTTTCAAGTACCGGCGCCGAATCGACAAATGACCTTGCTTCAGTATCAGGACGGTATTGTTTTATAAATTCAATAAGCTTATTCAGCTTGAAAATTATAACATCATGATAATTAATCCCATAGGCATATCTCGAGATCATAGGGATACCCCCTCCTCCCTGTTTACTCCGGGTAAAATAGTTTAGCCCGGTGACTATTACCGATTTAGTGCCGGGCAAGAGCATTTCAGGATTTATCCTCTTTGCGGTATTCCTGCACAGATAATCCATACCACCGTTCATTCCCTCAGAACACCAGTTCTTCAGAACAGGTTCATGCTCTGCCATGATCCGTGAAGACGCAATGCCACAGAGATCAAAACCAAGCTCAAATGCTTTTTTCCTGATAAGTTCCGAAAGCTCCCTGTCTGCCGGTGAAGTCATTCAGTCTGATGTTTAAAGAAATCCAAGCTCAAGTTTTGCCTCATCGCTCAGCATACTCTTATCCCATGGAGGATTAAAAGTGAGCTTGAGCTCACATTCTTTTACACCCTTTGTTCCTCCGACCTTATATTTTACCTCCTCGATAAGGTCTTCAACCATCGGACAGTTAGGTGCAGTGAGTGTCATCGTAATATGGGCAACATGCTCCTCATCAACGGTAATATCATAAATAAGACCGAGATCATATATATTTACCGGAATCTCCGGGTCATAGATACTCTTGAGAACCTCACCTATACGGGTTTCAATTTCCAGCTGTTCTTCAGTATCCATATCAATTGAAATTAAATTATTAGATTAATACTTTTATATCCGCGCGGCTATTGTCCACCTCAGATTTGAATACCTGACTCTTCCCTGCCGCTATATAAATTATAATACCTGGCGCTTCCTCTTTAAATTCAGTACTTCAATTCTCAGCATAAGAAGCAATAATGCACTTACACAGATAATTGCACGTACCGAATAAATAGTTGCCAGCACACCTTTGCTTGAGATCAGAGCGATCGAGGGAGCCACCAGCATTCCTATCCAGACGGAAAACGGTTCACTGTTTTCACCGGAATCGATAAGCCTTTTTACAACCGGGAAATATGCAATGACAAGGATAGCCTGCACGAATAAATTTGTAAGCTTATGATTCCCGGTGAATATCCAGAAAATAAGTATCATTAAGACCACCGCAAGACAACCTGCGTCAAATCTGGTGAATTTTGAACTATTATCACCAAAAACGATGATTGCTACAGTAACCGTAATAACATAAACAAGGTCGGCGGTATTCATGATGTTATCAAGGAAACCGTAACCTCCATCCGACCGATATGTAATAAGGCTCATGATTATAGCTATGGAAAAGAACAACCACATAGCCAGGGCCGGCTTGATCTCCTTTCTTACAAGCAGGATAATATACCTTACCATAATAACCAGGGTAATTATACTTACTGCATATATTGAAAACTCCCTCATTTACTGATCTGATTGTACTTGTCTTTTGCATTGAAGGCCATTGAGTAAAGCTTCATTTGCCTTATCATTGAAAGCAACCCGTTGGAACGTGTCGGGGAAAGATTCTCCCTGAGGCCTATTTTTTCAATAAAATAGAGATCTGAGGATAATATTTCCTCAGGTGTCCTGTCAGACAGGACTCTTATGAGAAGAGCAACAATCCCCTTCGTTATAATCGCATCGCTGTCAGCGGTAAAGGTAATTTTTCTTCCGTCGTAATCCGGATGAAGCCAGACCCTGGACTGACAACCCTCAATAAGGAAATCCTTAACCTTGAATTTCGGATCAATGACTGGCAGGTCCTTACCCATATCAATCAGAACGTTATATTTGTCCATCCAGTCATCAAACAGGGAGAACTCCTCAACAATTTTATCCTGTGTTTCGTTAATTGTCATACTTACTGCTTAAGCGAACATACTAATTACTTTTTCAATTCCTGCAGCAAGACTGTCTATCTCCTCCTTTGTATTATAAAAGCAGGCAGAGGCTCTTACGGTACCCTCAATTCCATAGCGCGCCATAACAGGCTGTGCACAGTGGGTTCCGGTCCTTACTGCAATGCCCATTTTGTCGAGAATCATACCTGTATCATACTGATGTATGCCTTCCAGAAGGAATGATATTGTTGGTATTTTCCTGGCAGCATTACCGAATATTCTCAACCCTTTGATGGAGGAGAGATGTTCAGTCATGTAGGTAAGAAGCTCCATTTCTCTCGATTCAATACTTTCCCTTCCCAGGTCAGTCACATATTCCAGGGCTTTTGCCAGTCCGATTGCTGCGGGATAATTCATTGTTCCGGCTTCAAACTTAAAAGGAAGCTCGTTATATGTGGTTTTTTCGAATGTCACCTTATTTACCATATCACCACCTCCCTGGAATGGAGGAAGTTCAGAAAGCCATTTATCCTTTCCATACAGACATCCGATTCCATTAGGCCCATAGATCTTATGGCCTGAGAAAACATAAAAGTCACAATCCATATCAATGACATCAACCATTCCATGCTGGATCCCCTGGGCGCCATCTATAAGCACAGGGACATTCATTGAGTGAGCGGCAGCAATTATCTGCTTAACGGGCAGGATTGTTCCAATTGCATTTGAGACCTGAGTTACCGATACCAGTTTTGTCTTTGATGAAAACAATTTCAGATATTCGTCAAATATGATATCCCCCGCATCGTCAACAGGTATTACTTTAAGTTTTGCGCCCTTCCTTTCACACATCATCTGCCATGGTACTATATTGGCATGGTGTTCAAGATGACTTATTATCACCTCATCACCCTGGTTGACATATCTTTCCCCGAATGAAAAGGCAACTCCGTTTATAGAACCTGTTGCTCCCGAAGTGAATATAATCTCTTCACGCCTGCCTGCATTGATGAATGATCTTACCCTTTCCCTCGCATTTTCATAAGCCACGGATGCTTCATCGCTCAGAAAATGAACTCCCCTGTGTATATTGGCATTATATGATGAGTACACATCCGTCAGGGCATCAATTACAACTTTTGGCTTTTGTGTAGTGGCCCCATTGTCAAAATAAACAAGTGGCTTGTTGTATACTTTTCTGGCAAGAATCGGAAAGTCGGCTCTTATTTCTGAGATATTTTTCACCTCTGTTCAGATTATCCGCATTTAACCATACAGCTGGCACATCTCGATAGTTCGCCTTTAAGACGTTGCATAACAAGATTATCCATCCTTTCGCGCAGAGGTTCGATCTTAATGTTCTGTATAACCTCGTGGGCGAATCCGAACATCAGCATATTCATTGCTTCACGCTTGTCGATCCCGCGTGTCCGCAGGTAGAAAAGCCCGTCATCATCAAGCTGACCGATAGTGGCGCCGTGGCTGCACTTTACATCATCAGCAAAGATCTCCAGCTGGGGCTTGCTGTCCATCCTGGCATCATCGGTAAGAAGAATATTATTATTTTTCTGATAGGCCACAGTACCCTGGGCGCCTGGTCTTACCAGTATACGGCCATTGAATACTCCAGTTGACATATCATCAAGTACCCCTTTAAACAACTGATTACTTGAGCAGTTAGGGAAAGCGTGATCGACATTCACATAGTTATCCACATGCTGCCACTTGTCGGCAAGAAAAAGCCCGTATGAAAAACTCTGTGCGCCCTCTCCTTCCAGCTGATGATAGGTACTGTTGCGTATCAGTCCTCCATGCAGTGACATATTATTTGAAGATGTAACACTGTTTTTCTCCTGATGGATGAAAGTGTGAGTTATCTTGCATGCCGCATTATGTTCATTCTGAACCCTTATTATATCAAAATGGGCATTTTCACCAACAAAAACTTCTGTTACGGCATTTGTCAGGAACTTTTTTGGAGAAAGAGTGTGGTCGCAGATAATTATTGAGAATTGTGCCTGCTTTTCAACGATTATCAGATTCCTGTGCTGATTGAACATATCTTCCTCAGATTGAACAAGGTTGATAACCTGTACCGGCTTTGACAGAACCACTCCCTCAGGCACATAAACAAATACACCATCGGATGCCAGGGCCGAATTAAGATGAACAAGCCCGTCTGTATCACTTTTTGCATATTTGCCATAATGCTTTTCGACAAGATCCGGAAACTTTATGGCCGCCTCATTAAGGCTGCCAATCCAGACACCGCTTGGAAGCTGCTGAAGCTTCTCATTCAGGGCGGGATAAAACCCATTAATCAACACAATCCCATGAGCATCAAGATCTGCAACGTCACACCTGAATTCTTCGGCTAATGCAAAATCCCTTTTGACAGGAATGAAATAGTTGGAATAATCGTGATCAAAAAAGATATTGAGGTTTGTATATTTATAGGCCTCATCTTTTCTGGTTGGTATGCCCAGGTCTTTGAATTTTTCAAAAGCTGCCTCCCTTAAGGAATTTATATAAGGCGAAGAGATTCCCGATACCTTCTCTATATTTTCATGAAAAAGGTTCAAATACTTTTCCGTTATTTCAGATTTCCCGTTCATGCCAGAATATTATTTTCCACCTCTTTCTTGATCCAGTCATACCCTTTTTCTTCAAGTTCAAGAGCAAGTTCCTTCCCGGCTGTTTTGACAATCCTTCCGTCGTACATCACATGCACTACATCGGGAATAATATAATCGAGAAGTCTCTGATAATGTGTTATCACGATAAATGAATTATCAGATCGTCTTATTTTATTTACCCCGTTTGCCACAATCCTCAATGCATCAATATCCAGCCCTGAATCAGTTTCATCCAGGATAGCCAGCCTTGGCTCCAGCATTGCCATCTGGAATATCTCGTTTTTTTTCTTCTCTCCGCCTGAAAACCCTTCATTAACAGACCTGTTGGCAAGCTTTGAGTCGATCTCTACCATCTCTTTTTTCTCGCGCATCATCTTCAGAAAGTCTGATGCAGATAAAGGGTCAAGTCCTTTGTACTTACGATGTTCGTTAACAGCAGTTTTCATAAAATTCACCATACTAACCCCAGGAATTTCTATGGGGTATTGAAAACCCAGGAATATTCCCTCCTTTGAACGGTCTTCAGGAGACATATCAAGAAGATCCAGTCCGTAGTATGAGATGCTCCCCTCTGTCACTTTCACAATCTCACTGCCGGCAAGTACAGCAGCCAGGGTACTCTTTCCGGAGCCGTTAGGCCCCATTATTGCATGTATCTCTCCGGGCTTTACTTTAAGACTAATTCCCTTTAAAATATTTTTACCGTCAATTGCGGCTTTTAAATTATTTATAATCAGCATAATATAAAAAGATTCAAATATATATTAATATTAACCCACACTACCTTCCAGACTTATCTGAAGGAGTTTCTGAGCTTCAACAGCAAATTCCATTGGAAGCTTATTTAATACCTCACGTGCATACCCGTTAACAATCAAACCAATAGCATCCTCCGTGGAAATGCCTCTCTGGTTGCAGTAAAAGATCTGATCTTCGCCTATTTTTGATGTTGTCGCTTCATGTTCAACAATTGCAGTCTGGTTATCAACCTCAAGATAGGGAAAGGTATGTGCACCACACTTGTCACCAAGAAGTAATGAATCGCACTGCGAATAGTTCCTGGCATTGGATGCATTTTTCAGTACCTTGACCAGGCCCCTGTAGCTGTTCTGGCCCATTCCTGCAGAGATACCTTTAGAGACTATGGTACTTTTTGTGTTTTTACCCATATGTATCATTTTTGTCCCCGTGTCGGCCTGCTGGTGATTGTTGGTAACAGCTACGGAATAGAATTCACCGGTTGAATTATCGCCACGCAGGATGCAGGAAGGATACTTCCATGTTATTGCGGATCCGGTCTCGATCTGGGTCCATGAGATCTTTGAATTTTCTCCCTTGCACATCCCGCGCTTTGTCACAAAATTGAATACTCCCCCTTTTCCATCCTTGTTGCCTGGATACCAGTTCTGAACCGTAGAATATTTCACTTCTGCACTTTTCTCTGCAACTATCTCAACAATAGCTGCATGCAGCTGATTCTCGTCCCTGGTAGGGGCCGTGCAACCCTCAAGATAACTGACATAGCTTTCTTCATCGGCAATAAGAAGGGTCCGTTCAAACTGTCCTGTATTTGCGGAATTGATCCGGAAATAGGTTGACAGCTCCATAGGACATCTGATGCCTTTTGGAATATAACAGAAAGATCCGTCGCTGAAAACTGCGGAGTTAAGACTCGCAAAAAAATTATCGGTATAGGGCACTACTGAACCCATATATCTCCTCACCAGGTCGGGGTACTCCCTGACAGCCTCGCTGAATGAGCAAAAGATTATTCCCATCTCTGCAAGGGTCTCCTTAAATGTAGTCTTTACCGAAACACTGTCTATAACGGCATCAACAGCAACACCGGCAAGATGTTTCTGTTCATCAAGAGGTATCCCCAGCTTATCGAATGTTCTTTTTAATTCCGGATCAAGATCATCGATGCTGCCAAGAGCCTTTCTGTTTCGTGGTGCAGCGTAGAAGATTATCTCATTATAGTCAATCGGAGGAATCCTCAGATTTGGCCATTTAGGCATCTTCATTGTAATCCACTGGCGATATGATTTCAAACGGAAATCAAGAAGCCAGTCAGGTTCATTCTTCTTTGATGAAATCATTCTCACCACATCCTCATTGAGCCCTTTGGGTATACGATCTGTTTCAATATCGGAATAGAAACCGTACTTATACTCACCTGATGTAACGTCACTTAATATCTTTTCCTGATCTTTTTCCATCATATTATCTTTCAACATCTATATCCTTCTATCAATAAACAAGTTGAAAATAAAATTGTTAACACTCGTCCCGGTTTACACCTTCTTTAATTATATTTAATCTAAATAAACATGCAAAAATATAAAAAATATGGGATTAGTACCAGAATATTTCATGAAAAATGTACCGTCAAATCCGATTATTATAAAAAGAAATGAAATTTTCAGGATTACGGAGCTTCAACTTAAAAATAATTATAAATTCGCGGCGTCAGTTTTAATTGATCCTTCAATTCTCAAATAACGCAATAGATGATAGCTCACCTTAAGTTACAATTACAGAGAAACAGTAAGAAATTGTTCATATTATTAATGATACTTTTAACACCGGTATCCCTGTTTGCTGCAGTGGGAAACGTACCCTCAGTCGGGCCGGTAAGGGTTGAATTCATTATTTTCGGGCTATTGCTTTTCGGGGTTGCCCTGTTTCATAAGCACACCTTCTGGGTTGCTCTTACCGGGATGACAGTATTGTTAATATTCAAGCTCACTTTTGATCCCGGGTTTCACCTCATCGAACATCTTTTCGGGACAACACCTATGGGTGAGCAGATAATGGATAAGGGATTACGGCAGGGAGAATGGGGAATTTTACTGAATCTTCTTGGCTTGTTGCTGGGATTTGCAGTCCTTTCAAAAATATTTGAAGAATCGGGAGTCCCCGATGTATTACCAAGGTTTCTCCCTGATGACTGGAAAGGCCCGTTCATACTTCTTGTATTTGTTTTCGTGCTTTCATCCTTCCTGGATAATATTGCTGCGGCTCTTATAGGTGGAACTATCGCTCTTGTTGTATTCAGAAAAAGAGTTCATATCGGATATATTGCCGCTATTGTTGCTGCCAGCAACGCAGGAGGAAGCGGAAGTGTTGTCGGGGACACTACAACAACTATGATGTGGATTGACGGGGTAAGTGCATTTAATGTACTTCATGGATTTATTGCAGCCGGTACTGCACTTTTATTTTTTGCCTGGTTTGCATCACATCAGCAGGACAGGTACCAGCGCATTCAAAAGGATGCCGATCAGTCGGTAAAGATCGACTGGGTAAAGATATTAAGTGTCGCCCTGATCCTTGCAGGTGCTATAATATCAAATATTCTGTATGACATGCCTGCCCTGGGAGTATGGATCGCTATAGTAATGGGTACATTTCTCAGGCCCGTACCATGGAAAGAGGTTCCGGGAGCAATAAAAGGGACAATATTTCTTCTCTGCCTTGTGTTCAGCGCCTCAATGATGCCTGTTGAGGAGCTTCCTTCAGCTTCATGGGTGACAGCTCTGTTTCTTGGATTCCTTTCAGCTGTTTTTGACAATATACCTCTTACCAAGCTTTGCCTGGAACAGGGGCACTTTGATTGGGGGATGCTAGCCTACAGCGTAGGATTCGGAGGATCGATGATCTGGTTCGGATCATCTGCCGGGGTTGCTATCACAAATAAATTTCCTGAAGCCAGAAATGTTTTACTCTGGGTAAAAAGTGGATGGCACATTGCCGTGGCGTATATTATAGGTTTCTTTACCCTGTATCTGATTATGGGTTGGGAGCCTGCCGACAATAAGGAACATAAAGTGGTTGATTGTCCGGTACCAGGATGCCCAATGGCTAATAAAACCAGAACCCTTATCTGATGCCGGACCAATAAGGTTTCATGAACTGATCAGATAGCTATTTACTTTCCCTGTATTCTTTCAGCAATGACTGGAAGGTCTCCTTTACAGAAGAGATCTTTGTTGCCCTGAAGGCATTTGCTCCGGCAAAGGCATAGCCGTTATCGAAGTTCCCTTTAAGAGCATTAATAAGGGCAACAATAATACAATAGGGACTTTTCGAAATGTCGCATGTCTTTATACATTTGAAAGGGCATTTCTTAGGTTGTTTTTTACCCTCCTTTACTTTAGTTATAAAGCTGCTGAGGATAGCCCTTCCCGGCATTCCTACCGGACTTCTGATAATTTCTATATCAGTGCTTTTTGCATCAATATAGGCCTGTTTGAATTTCAGTGAGGCATCACATTCATCAGTTGTGACAAACCGGGTTCCCATCTGAACTCCTGACGCTCCCAGATTAAGAATGTCATGAATATCCTGACCTGTATAAATACCCCCCGCTGCTATAAGCGGTATTTTTGTGTTATACTTCTCTTCAAATATCTTTAATTCACTTACAATTTCAGGAACAAGTTTCTCCAGAGAAAAATCCTTATCATCTATCTGCTCCACCTTAAAACCAAGATGCCCGCCTGCCATTGGACCTTCAACAATAACCGCATCAGGCAGATAGTCGTAGTTTGCTTTCCATTTTTCACAAATAATCTTTGTTGCCCTGGCAGAGGATACTATAGGTATCAGTTTCGTTGTACTGTCCTTTTTCAGAAAAGATGGAAGATCAAGAGGTAATCCGGCACCTGCAGTAATAATATCAACCTTTTCAGAGATAGCGGTCTTGATCATATCCGTGAAATTTGTCATTGCTACCATTACATTCACCCCTATGACGCCCAGTGTCTTTTCACGGGCTTTACGTATCTCTTCTTTCAATCCGTGAATGCTTGCTTCAAGAAAATCAGTTGAAAAATCCCTGTACAGAAGACCCGAGTCCTGCACTTGAGATAACCCCCACTCCTCCCTCGTTTGCAACAGCAGAGGCAAGTCCTGAAAATGAAATACCTACTCCCATCCCCCCTTGAATTATGGGAACTGCTATTGCAAGGTTCCCAATCCTTAGTCCCTTCATTTTGAGTTTTTTATTACGGGGCAAAGGTAGATTATTAATTTGATCAGAGGCAGAAAAAGAGAGATTTAACATTTATTTATTTTTTCTGAAGCACTCTGCCGGTAACTTTATCTTACTCATGCACCGCTAAGTATTTAAGATTGTTTGTACCATTTTAAAAAAATCTTACCTTTAGAGTACCAATTAAAATACAGGATATGAAAAGGATTTTCATTGTATTATCAATCCTGTTCCTGGCTATTCTCAGGCTTCCGGCGCAGGAAGAAAAAGAGATAAAAGCCGGAATAAAGCATGTCACTGTATTCCCTGACAGGGCACAGATTAATCAGGAGACCCCTGTTACTCTCCAGCCGGGAAATACGATTCTCAGACTTTCCGGCCTCTCCCCATATATTGATGTTCAAAGCATTCAGGTAAAAGGATTTGGAGAATTCACAATCCTCTCAGTCAATCTCCGGAATAATTATCTCCAGAACCTGGAAGACTCCCCCGAAGTAAAGAATATCAGAAGCCAGATTGAGTCACTGAAGCTAAAGGTTGAAGATGAGAAAGCAGCTATTGGTGTACTGAAGGAAAAAGAGGCCTTCCTGGTTGCGAACAGAGGCATTATGATAAAAGAGACAACGTTTACAATTGAGCAGCTCAAAAATTTAATGGAGCTGTATACCAATAACATGGAACAGATCAGTGTCACTTCACTGACAAAGCAGAGACGTATACAGGATTACGAAAAACAGATCTCGGCACTAGAGAAGCAGATTGCCGAAAAACTTGGAAAACCCCGGCTTCCTTCAGGTGAAATATATGTAACTGTCTCTTCAGCCAGACAAACACAGGGCAAACTCACCTTCAGCTATGTCGTGTCAAATTCAGGCTGGTATCCATCCTACGACATCAGAGTTGATGACATAAAAAACCCTGTCGAAATATATTACAAGGCTAATGTATTTCAGAATACCGGTGTTGACTGGAAAGATGTAAAAATAAGTTTCTCAAATGCCTCACCCTGGATAGCAGGAGACATCCCTGTACTATATCCCTGGTTTATTGATTATTATGTTCCCGTTCCGAATCTGGCTGTGACAGCTTCTGGTGTCAGACGGCAGAATGCCCCCATGATGATGGAGAAAGCAGCTGAAACGGATAAAGCCAAGGAATTGTACCGGGAAACAGAGCCGGTGCCGGTGGAGAAAAAAACCGGGGAGACTACGGTTACCTTTGATATAGCAGTGGCGGTATCCATTCCGTCAGATGGGAATTTGCAGACAATTGAAATGCAGCGTCTCAAAGCGCCCGCTGAATATAAATATGTCACACTGCCAAAATTGTCTCAGCTGGCTTACCTTACGGCTAACATAACCGACTGGGCGAAGCTGAGTCTTCAGAGCGGTGAAGCCACCCTCTACTTTGATAATGCATTCGTGGGAAAATCAACAATAAATGTCAATCAGCTTAAAGATACCCTGACTCTGTCTCTTGGAACTGATAACAGTATTCTTGTTAAAAGAGAGAAGAGGGTTGACTTCACAAGTAAAAGGATAATCGGATCCAACAGGACAGAGACCTACTCGTTTCTTACCACCATAAGGAATAACAAATCAGTTCCTGTCAAACTTACCCTTAATGATCAGATACCTCTTTCCTCAAACAGCGGAATTACAGTTGATCCTGTTGAGTTATCAGGTGGCAGGCTTGACAGCCAGACCGGGGAAATAAGGTGGGATCTTGATATCAGTCAGCAGGAAACAAGGCAGATAGTATTGACTTATTCAATTAAGTATCCTAAAGATAAGATTGTCATTCTTGAATAATTAATTATTAACCGATGAATTTACTGGGAAACCTGATCTGGCTGATTTTTGGAGGTATCGTAATAGCAATTGAATACTTTGTGGGAAGCATTATACTTATGGTGACAATTGTAGGTATACCCTTCGGCCTCCAGACACTGAAGATGGCATCCCTCTCACTCTGGCCCTTTGGCAGGGATACCCGTGTGAGTGTAAGAGCCTCGGGGTGTCTCTATATTTTCATGAATATACTATGGCTTCTCTGCGGCGGATTATGGATTGCCATCACCCATGCAGTATTCGGGCTCATCCTTTGTATAACTATTATCGGAATTCCCTTCGGACTTCAGCATTTCAAGCTTACTGCAGTAGCTTTAAGTCCTTTTGGCAGAGACATAATCAGTAAGTGAATTCAAGGGACAGGAACCATAAGCTTTCTGAAATTACATCAGGAAAAATATATCAGAGATTACTAACCATCAGGCTGAATAAGAAGGCACTGAAGTAAAAATATGCAATTGCAATGGACAAGGCTGAAAACAAAAAAACTCCAATAAGCGAGTTAGGCAAATTCGGGCTTATTGAACATCTCACCAGGGATATAAAGCTCCGGAACAGCTCATCCGTTGAAGGGATAGGAGATGATGCAGCAATAATAGATGCAGGCGGGTTAATGATGCTTGTATCAACCGATCTACTGTTGGAGGGGATCCATTTCAACCTTATTTACACTCCTTTAAAACACCTCGGCTATAAGTCAGTGATCAGGGCTATATCTGACATTTATGCAATGAATGGCGATCCGGAACAGCTGCTGGTTTCAATCGGGCTAGGCTCAAGATTTTCGGTCGAACAGGTTGACGAGATTTACGAAGGAATATATCTTGCCTGTAAAAAATACAATATTGATCTCGTCGGAGGAGATACAACTAGCTCGCTGACAGGGCTGACCATAGGAGTTACAGCTGTTGGCAGGGCTGAAAAAGAGAGTATAGTAAAGAGGAATGGTGCTGGCCGGAATGATCTTATTTGTGTGACCGGTGATCTGGGAGCTTCCTATATGGGCCTTCAGCTCCTTGAAAGAGAGAGGAAGTTGTTCGTCAGGGATAAAATCTCCCAGCCTGATTTTGAAGGATATGAATATATTGTCGGCAGGCAGCTTAAACCAGAATTTCCTGCTACCACAATAAAGGAACTTCGCATGGCAGGGATCAGGCCGACCTCAATGACAGATATATCCGACGGGCTTGCCTCAGATCTTCTTCACATTTGCAAATTATCCGGCACCGGCTGCAGGATATTTTACAGCAAGATCCCTATTGACTATGAAACATCAAAGCTGGCGGAGGAGTTTAATATTGACCCTATGACAGCAGCGCTGAACGGAGGAGAGGATTATGAATTGCTTTTTACCGTTGCCCTTGATCGCATTGAAGATATCAAAAAACTGAATTCGGTTAAAGTCATCGGTCATATGACTTCTTTCCCACCCTCCGGAGTTATTGTTGGCGATGACGGATCGGAAGCCGATATCACTTCAATGGGATGGAAGTAGATCGTCGTACTATCTTGCCCTTATTATCCCTCTCTCCGAATTTCTGATAAAATTCATGATATAATCCCTGTCTTCTGAGGGTTTGAATGTATTTTCAAGGTATTCCATTGCCTGTGATACATTCATGCCCCTCTGATAGATAGCCCTGTAGATATTATGGATCTCATCTATTCTCTCCTTCTCAAATCCACGGCGCGTCAGCCCCACTGAGTTCAATCCCATATATGATAAAGGATCCCGGTCAGCTTTTATAAAGGGAGGAACATCTGTCCTTACCTTTCCACCACCTCCTATAATGACATGAGAACCGATATGTGTGAACTGGTGAACCATAGTACCTCCGCTGAGTATTGCCCAGTTTTCCACCTTCACTTCACCCGCAAGAGCAGTTGAGTTGCCGATAATAATATTATTACCAAGGTTACAGTCATGACCGATATGTGAATAAGCCATCAGGAGACATCCGTCGCCTATAACTGTTCTTCCTACAGATGCGGTTCCCCTGTTTACAGTGACGCACTCCCTGACCGTGGTATTATCTCCTATCTCAGCGGTTGTTTCCTCTCCTTTGAACTTAAGATCCTGTGGAATACCTGAAACGACCGCAGAAGGAAAAATCCTGCATTTTTTGCCGATCCGTGCGCCGTCAAGAATGGTCGAATTCGGGCCAATCCAGGTTCCGTCCCCGATTATTACATTGCCCGATATGAAGGCAAAAGGTTCGATAGTTACATCATTACCTATTTTGGCATCAGGGTGAACAAAAGCTAGATGTGAGATCATGATATTTTATTTATTTTTTACAACCTGAGCAGTCATCTCACCCTCCAGGACAAGATTGTTTCCGACAAATGCCTGTCCGAACATTGTAACAATACCCCTGCGTATCAGGTCTGTAAGTTCCATTTTAAGAATCACAGTGTCACCGGGCACTACTTTGTGTTTGAATTTTAATTTATCTATCTTAAGGAAGTATGTCGAGTACTTTTCAGGCTCCTCGACAGTGCTCAGAACGAGCAGACCTCCCGTCTGAGCCAGAGCCTCAACAAGCAGTACTCCGGGCATTATTGGTTCTCCCGGGAAATGACCCTGGAAGAATGTTTCATTGAATGTGACATTTTTGATGCCGACAATTGAAGTATCATCGAGAGAGATTATTTTGTCGACCATTAAGAAAGGGTACCGGTGAGGCAGCCGTCTTTTGATCTCTTCAATAGAAAAAACAGGTGTCGCTGAAGGATCATAGACAGGGATATCACGTTTTGAAAGAGCTTTTTTCATCTCCTGCCTCATGATCTTTGCAAGTCGCGTATTTGCAAAATGGCCTGGACGGGTTGCCACAACCTTGCCTTTTATCGGGTGGCCCACCAGGGCAAGATCTCCCATAATGTCAAGCAGTTTATGGCGTGCCGGCTCATTGGGAAAACGAAGTTCGGTATTGTTGAGGATTCCAGTGGTATGGGTACTGATGCCCGGTCGGTTAAAAAGTGTCGCAATACGGTCTATTTCTGCCTGTTCAACCTCTTTCTCAAGAATAACCACGGCATTATCGAGGTCGCCACCCTTGATAAGGCCTGACTTAAACAGAGGTTCCAGTTCATGGAAAAATACGAATGTCCGGCTTTTGCTTATCTGCTCTTCAAAATCATCAATTGTATCCATAATAGCATATTGATTACCCAGTATCCTGGAATTGTAATCAATAAGGACGTTTATACTAAGTTTATCATCCGGATAAACTATAAGGTCCACGCCATGCTCCTCATCTGAATAGGTTATCTTTTGCTTAACGACGAAATAATTCCTCTCTTCCTTCTGTTCAACAATCCCGGCCGACTTGATTGCCTCTACAAACATCATTGAAGAACCTCCCATAATAGGTGCTTCAGGCCCGTTCAGCTCAATAAGTGCGTTATCGACACGAAGGCCATGAAAGGCAGCCAGTACATGCTCGATAGTCTGCACGGAGGCATTATTCTGAACCAGTGTAGTTCCACGTGAGGTTTCAGAGACATGTTCCGCAAGAGCATCAATTACAGGCATCCCGGGCAGGTCCACTCTGCAAAATTTATAACCGTGATTAGCCGGAGCCGGTTTAAATGTTATTTTTACGTTTATCCCGGTATGCAATCCTTTTCCGGTAAGGCTTACCTCTTTTGCAAGAGTCCTTTGTTTCTCGCTCATCAACTATATTGATTTATATGAAATTTCGCGTACAAAAAAAATAAAAATTTTTCGAACAATCCAGAAAAATATTTATTAAGTGCACTTATTGTAACTTTCTCAGAATCGAACGCGTGATAAAACTACCTCTTTTTCAGTAATTCCACATCCTTTTCAAGCCTGTCAATTTTTGTATTTATCTCCGGTAATTTTCTGAAGACAACCGAGGATTTCAGAAATTGCTTAAGATCAAAAGCAGGAGATCCCAGAATCACCGTATTTTCTTCCTTTATATCGCCCGGAATTCCGGCCTGAGCTCCGATCTTTGTCCCATTGGCTATTCTGACATGACCGGAGAGTCCTACCTGCCCGCCAAACATACAGTTCTTCCCCACTTTGGTTGATCCGGCAATGCCTGTCTGTGCAGCCATAAC
This sequence comes from uncultured Bacteroidales bacterium, assembly GCA_963816345.1. GTDB lineage: Bacteria > Bacteroidota > Bacteroidia > Bacteroidales > VadinHA17 > LD21. The sequence goes on along the minus strand of CAWFKI010000006.1, from coordinate 463,168 downwards.
AGTATTTTCCCCGACTTCGACATTGTGACCGATCTGAATAAGATTATCAAGCTTTACCCCTCTCCTGATTATTGTCGATCCCATTGTCGCCCTGTCTATTGTCACATTGGCGCCTATCTCTACAAAGTCTTCAAGGATGACATTCCCAAGCTGCGGGATCTTCATAAATTCGCTCTCCTGCTGGGGAGCAAAACCGAATCCGTCACTGCCTATAACCGAACCGGCATGTATTATGCACTCCTGACCGATTATGCAATCGTGGTAGATTGTTACCCCGGGGTTGATGGTACAGTTAATTCCCAGACTTGTATTGTCTCCAATGTAGGCATGCGGATAAACAGAACATCCCTCCCCGATTATGCAATTTTCTCCGATATATGCATATGGGCCGACATAAACATCGGAACCGATTTTGGCCGAGGATTCAATTACAGCGGTAGGATGAATCCCCTTTTTCCTTGGCCTGGCCTGGTCTACAAGCCGGAGAAGCGATGCAAAAGCTTCATAAGAATTTTCAACCCTGATAAGTGTTGCTGTTATTTTCCCTGAAGCTACGAAGGTCTTGTTCACAAGAACAACAGAGGAGGCTGTGGAATATATGAAATGTTCATATTTAGGGTTTGCCAGGAACGAAAGCGCTCCCTGGTAACCCTCTTCTATTTTGGCAACTGCGTTTACCTTTGTATCGGGGTTGCCTTCAATTTCACCATTTAAGAATCCGGCAATTGTTGCGGCAGTAAATTCCATGATATTAAATTTTAGTTATCTGCATTCTTTCGGATAGCAAAGAAAATATTTCGTTGTTCTTTCGGAAAGGAACCTGTGTTCAAACATATCCGATACCTCAGTAATACCGGCTGTATTTCCATTTTTTAATAGAATCTTAACCTGAGTGGCGTCAGGTGCATACGCCAGATTTGATATGCTCCCGGTAAATACATAGTAATCCTCCTCACCCGGCTCTGTTTTCATCCTCTCCCGTGTGAGACTTTTAAGTTCATCAATTCTTTCTTCCTGGAAAGGGAAATTCTGCAGCTCAATAGCAAGCAGATCCCTGCCAAGCAGACGTCTTGAGAGATCCGAAAGGACTCTGTCGGAACTATCAGCCCAGTATTTTGCAGCAACAAGCACGTCGCTGTCGTCCAGCCTGGTAAAATTTGCTGCAATAAGCCCCGGGGTAAAGTTCCCGGCGGCAGTAAGATCTGCCTGGCCTATCTTATTATAAAGAAAGAATCTCACGGAAGGAGTTGCATACAGATCAATTCCCTTATCGGCAAGCTCCTTTGCACGCTTCAGTACATTTACAAGAAGATTCTCCGAGGTAAGCACGGTTTTATGCATATAAACCTGCCAGTACATAAGGCGACGGGCGATCAGGAATTTCTCAATTGAGTAAATACCTTTCTCATCAATGACAAGGCTGTCATTCACCACATTAAGCATCCTTATTATCCTGTCTGATCCTACCGATCCTTCAATAACCCCGGTGAAGAAACAGTCTCTCCTGAGATAATCCATCCTGTCCATATCGATCTGACCTGAAATAAGTTCATGAAAAAATTTTCTGTTGTAGGTCCCCAGAAAAATTTCAATGGCAAGATCAAGCTTTCCTGAATGAATTTCGCTCAGTTTTCTCATCAGCAGAAGCGATATATCTTCGTGGGTGATGCCATTTATAATTGAATTTTCAAGAGCATGCGAAAACGGCCCATGACCAACATCGTGAAGGAGAATAGCAATATATGTGGCCTCCTCCTCTTCCGGTGAGATCTCCACTCCCTTGCTTCGGAGGGTGGAGATTGCCATCACCATAAGATGAAGTGCCCCGATTCCGTGCTGAAAACGGGTATGATTGGCACCAGGGTATACAAAGCTTGTGAGACCAAGCTGCCTGATATACCTGAGACGCTGAAAAAAAGGATGTTCAATCAGGTCAAAAACAAAATCTCCCGGGATACTTATAAATCCATAAACCGGATCATTAATTATTTTTCGCTTATTGACCTGATATGCCAACTCAGAAAATTTATTCTGTAAAAATAGGAATTAGTTTTACAATGCAATAATCCATTACGCCACTAATACGTCTGCCCATCCTCCGCATTCACGACCTGTTTTTCTTCATCAGCATTCAAAGGTGAGCCTGCCCCGCATCTGAAGGGAGCTGGATGGGTAAAGATTACGCGAAACAGAATCAGGGAAATGAAAATAATTATTTCTAACTTGGTATAATATTGTAACAATCTGAAAAAACGCCGTCTTTATTTTGTCAGAGGCAAGTGAGAAAATTACTGTTTCCCGGTAATACATTTACTTTTATGAAAATTGAGATCCAGAGACTTAACCAGATTTATCCCAATGGGAACCATGCATTAAAAGATATAAACCTGGAGTTTGGAACAGGAATGTTCGGCCTGCTGGGACCTAACGGGGCCGGGAAATCAAGCCTGATGAGAATAATTGTCACTCTCATGAAACCTACATCGGGAGTAGTTCTTGTCGATGGAAAAGATATTCAGAAGAACAGGAAGGAACTCAGGAGTATGCTTGGCTATCTTCCTCAGGATTTCAGGTATTTTACATCACTTAAAACATGGGAATTTCTCGACTATTCAGGCTCCCTGGCAGGACTAAGGAACAAAAGGGAGAGGATTGCCGAAGTCGACCGTCTGCTGGATCAGGTAGGACTCCTGGAGGTTCGTGACAGGCAGGCCAACAGGCTATCAGGTGGTATGAAAAGAAGGCTTGGTATTGCACAGGCTCTTATCGGTAAATCCAAGGATTATTGTTGTGGATGAACCGACTACCGGACTTGATCCTGATGAAAGGATAAGATTCAGGAATATCCTCTCCCAGCTAAGTCAGCATGATGTAACTATCATATTGTCAACTCATATAGTAGGTGATATCTCGTCCACATGTCAGGGTATGGCTCTTCTTAACAAGGGAGAACTGGCATTCTCAGGTTCGCCCGAAAGCCTTGTAAAACATGCCGATGGACATGTATTCAGACTTACCCTGAATCCCTATGATTATGAGAAAGTAAAGGAACAGTATAATGTTATCTCCACAATTCCTGTTGAAGAGGGATGGGAGGTGCAGATAGTCTCCGATAATGTTCCTGAGTTCAGCTCAACAGTCATTGCACCCAACATAGAACATGCATATGTATACTTCATGGAGCACAAACTTCACACCGAGATCATTGAATGACAATATAATACAGGTATGATATTTCTGCACAACATAAGGACCGTTGCAAAGTATGAAGCAAGAATGTTAAGAAGGAGCTGGTTTTTCAGGTTATTCTCACTCTTTTCCCTTTTCATCTTAACAATTCTGAATATCGCATTGTTTTCGCCTGTCGGCAATGAAAGCTGGATTATGGTCTCAATTCCATCTACTGTGCCCCTTTTTAACCTGTATCTGATAAATATCGGACAGTCCATTGTCGTGATTTTCCTTGCGGCTGATTTTCTGAAAAGGGATAAGAAACTGGATACCAATGAAGTATTGTACACAAGGTCTATGTCGAACTTTGAATATGTTGCCGGGAAGACATGGGGAATCCTTCGCTTATTCCTGGGCCTTAACATTGTGATACTTTCAATCGGAATGCTTATGAATATTATCTCAAAAAGCATGTCAATTGATTTAATGGCCTATATTTCCTACCTGTTTATAATATCAGTACCAACCCTGGTATTCAGTCTCGGGCTGGCTTTCCTGCTGATGTCGGTAATCAAAAATCAGGCAATAACATTCCTGTTACTGCTTGGACTTGCAGCCCTTAATATGTTCTACCTGTGGTTCAGAATGGGATCCCTTTTTGACTATATGGCCTTCGGGCTCCCAATATTCAAATCAGGGATTGTCGGATTTGATAACATTGGCTTTATAATCAACCAGAGGCTTCTTTATTTCTTCCTGGGCATGTCATTTGTACTGGCCACAGTTTTATTATTCAAGCGGTTGCCTCAATCCAGGCCTCACCGGATACTGACAATCATATTCCTCTTCATTTTTCTCTCAGGAGCCGGAATTTGTGGCTTTAATACATATTCCGATTACAGCAATACCATAAACTTTAAGCATCAGGTTATTGAGACAAACAGGAAGTTTGAAAATAAAAATTTTGGATCGGTCACGGAATCCACGATACAATTCATCCATAAAGGCGAGACCCTTGATGCCTCCGCTGATATCAGATTCCTTAATGACAATAAGGAGCCTCTTGATCAGTACCTCTTTTCTCTGAATCCCTCATTGAATGTACTGAAAGTAACCTCAGCAGGGAAGGAATTAAAGTTCATACGGACGAATCAGATAATTCAGATAGATCCCGGAAAGGCGCTCAATCCGGGCCAGACAGACAGTCTGAGGATAGACTATTCAGGCAGGATAAATGAATCATTCTGCTATCCGAACTTCACCGATAATATTAAGACGTCTCTTTACAGGATAGCAGTTATGAATATCCATAAACGTCAGGCATTCCTGACCGGAAAATATGTCCTTTTAATTCCTGAAATCTGCTGGTATCCGGTCGCGGCCCTGAATTTTTATCCGTCTGATCCGGCACGTATCAAGATGGATTTCACCAACTATAAGCTTCGCGTTAAAACGGAAAAAGGCCTCTCCCCTGTTTCACAGGGCAGAAAAACAACAGACGGGGAATATACAATCTTTAAATCTGCGAGTCCGCTTACCGGACTCACACTGGCTATCGGAAACTATATGTCTGATACACTGAAAGTCGATTCTGTGGAATATATAACCTATTATTTCCCGGGACATGATTATTACAAAAAAGACCTGAGTGAGATCAAAGATACTCTCCCTCAACTCGTTTCAGGTATTATGAGAGAACTTGAAACAAATTTTTCTTCCGCCTATCCTTTTAAGACTCTCAGTCTTGTGGAAGTTCCGGTTCAGTTTTATTCCTTCCCGAGAACAAGCACCCAGACAAGAGCAGAGGTTCAGCCATCAATGGTCCTTTTGCCTGAAAAGTTATCTACTATCGGGAATACCGGTTTCAATAAAAGATTCAGCCAGCAGAAAAAAAGGATGGCCCGCAATAACCAGGTTATAACCGATAAGGAGTTGCAGGTAAGGTTATTTAATGATTTTATCAGGAACACCTTTATCAGCGGTGTGTACAATTCCTATGTAAACGGGATCCCTTCGAATGAACCTGTCAGATACCGGCTGGGTCCGAGCTTCTATTTCTTCAGGAATAACTTCTATTCTTATGAGTATCCCGTTATTAATGCGCTTTTTGAGTCACACCTTCAGAATCTGCCTCAAAGCAGGGAACAAAATGGTTTCATGGCCGGATTCGGAGGTCTTACAGATAATGATAAAGCCAACCTCATCCTGAAAAAAGTAAGTTTCAGGGATCTGCTTGGAAGGAATCCTTCCGGCGATACGTTGCGGGTTGTTCTGGCAGTAAAAGGGGACTGGCTCTTTAATTTTCTGAGATCAAAAGCAGGCCTGGAAAAATTCAACAAGTGGTTTTCTGATTATATCAATGACAACAAGTTTAAAAAAATTGACATCCAAAAGTTTAATGATGACCTTAGAGAAAAGTTCGGCTTCGATTTTTATCCCTTTCTGAATTACTGGTTCAATGGAAAGGACCAGCCCGGTTTCCTTTTCGGCGACCTGACAGCAACAGAAATATTAGTCGGTGACCGTACAAGATATCAGGTTACCTGTACGGTTTCAAACCCCGAAGAAGTGACCGGCCTCTTTAATATCTCATTCCGGACAGGCGGGGAGTCGGGTGGCGGAGCTATGCAGGGACGCAGTATGGAGGCTTCCGATATATCCAGAATTGTCATGCTGGAACCGCATGAATCGAAAAAAATAGGTGTCGTACTGGATGCTGAGCCAAGAACCATGGTGATAAATACAATATTTGCAAAAAACATCCCCGGTGAAATAACTTTTCCTGTGGATAAGATTGTGAAATCAAAAATGAATTCAGAGGAATTTTCAGGTGAAGAGACACTCCCCGCTCAACCTGCATCCTCAGGATCCTCCGAAATAATTGTTGATAACGAAGATCCAGGATTTACAGCAGGCAGGCAGAACACAATCAGCCCCCTTAAAAAGCTTCTTGGCATTCAAAATAAAACAGGTGAAAACTATACACAGATAAGTGTCTGGATGACACCTGAGTACTGGCAGCCTGTTGTACTTACTAACTATTATGGAAAGTATATCCGTTCAGCCGTGTACACCCGCTCCGGAACGGGAGATAAAAGCATAACCTGGTCGGCTCTGATCAAAGAGCCCGGTTACTATGATATTTACACATATATCGGAAAAACCACTTCGAGAATGAAGATAAAATCAGATAACGGCTCCGGCGTTCAGGATGATCAGGGAGACGGACAGGATGGAAATGAAAACTATAAAGATATGCATTACAGGATTTATAATGATGACGGTGTGGATGATATAACTCTGGATTATCAGAATGCCGACGGTGGCTGGAATAACCTCGGCAGATATTACCTCTCTTCAGATACTGCGAAGGTCGTTCTCACCAATAAATCCTCAGGCAGAATTGTAATAGGTGATGCAGTAAAATGGGTAAAACAGTGATAAATTGGATGAAGGGGGTTGAAGAGGGTTGAAGAGAGTTTGAAGGGGATTGAAGGGGGTTGAAAAGAGGTGGGTTTTTAAGAATATAAAGGCATTTATTTGAATCAGAAAATAACTAACTAACCAGAATACTTATAATGAAAGGTCAACTTAATGAAAAAGCAAAGATCGGGATACTGATATTTTTCTTAATTCTCAACGAATCATTATTGCTCCCGCAGCAGGGAATGACTCTTGAACAGTCGCTCCGTATTGCAGAACTGAATAGCCCGTCAATGAAGAAAACCAGGCTTCAGCTTATAGCAAGCCAGGAAAACCTTAATGCACAGAATGCTGCTCTTAAATCACAATTCTCTCTTACGCTCAATCCGATAGAATATACCCAGAACAGGGAGTTCAACGACCTTATTTCAGGCTGGAATTCAAGAAAGACAACTGAAAGCTATGGGAACTTTACCATATCACAGCCTATTGTCCTTACTGATGCAAGAATTTCACTCACAAACAGATTCGGTTATTATGATTCTTACAGTGAATATACTGCAGAAACATCGAAAGGGTTCAGCAATAATCTTTCGCTTAGTCTTGAGCAACCCCTCTTTACTTATAACAGGACAAAATTAACTCTGAAGGAACTTCAGTACGATCTTGAAAATGCCCAGCTGAATTATGCAATCCAGCTGCTTTCGCTTGAGATGCAGGTATCCCAGGATTTTTATGTTGTCTACCAGCAGCAGAAAAGTCTTGAAATAGCTAATCAGGCCTTTCAGAATATGCAGAAAAGCCATGAAGTATCAATGAATAAGGTAGAGGCAGGGATCTCTCCGAGGGAAGAGATGTTCCAGGCAGAACTGAACCTGGCAACAGCCCGGTCGGATTTTGAGAACAAGCAGGTTTCCTTTGAGAATGCAAAAGATGATTTTAAGCTTCTCATTGGCATGAGTCTTTATGATGACCTGATAGTTTTACCCAATATTGCCGTTGACACTGTATCCGTCGATATCTCTTTTGCTATAGATCAGGGGCTGGCAAACAGGCTGGAGCTGAGACAACGCAAAATAGATATAGAGCTCTCTCAATTTAACCTGATCCGGACAAAAGCCCTGAACGAATTCAAAGGGAGCCTGGGCCTCTCCATGGGACTCTTCGGGGATAATAACAAGGTGAGCGATATCTATGCCAATCCGACAGACAATGAGTCTGTTTCCCTTTCTTTAACTATTCCGTTATGGGACTGGGGAGAAAGAAAATCACGAATAAAGGCTTCCGAGGCATCAATTGAAAATGCCAACATTAATTTTCAGGATGAACAGAATAATATAATTCTGGGGATACGCAAAATCTACAGAAATCTTCTCAACCTTCGGAACCAGATTGAAATAGCAAGGCAAAATGTCAAGAATGCCCAGCTGACTTATGACCTTAATCTGGAAAAATATAAAAACGGCGATCTTACGGGGATGGATCTGAATATTTACCAGAATCAGCTCTCTGAAAAGCAGCTTACTTTTACAAACTCATTGATCACCTATAAGCTTGAGCTGCTTAACCTTAAAATTCAGACCCTGTACGACTTTGAGAAGAAAGCACCTATCACTCCGGTTTTGAAAATTCAAAATAATTAATAAAAAAGATAAAATGAAAAAAGGCATTTTCATTATTGCAGGCTGTATGATAATAATCAACGGCTGCCGCAATCAGGAACAGAACCTAAACGCAGATGTTGAAGTACCGGTTTCTATAGAAACAATTAAGCTCAAGCCAATTGAAGAATTTATCAACACTACGGCCACTGCTTTCCCAAAAGGAGAAATTACGCTCAAATCAAAAATAACAGCTTCATATTTCCTTGAAAAGAATCCGGAGACCAATAAATTATGGCAACTCGGCGATAAAATTAAAGCAGGTGCTCTTATTGCCAGGCTGGAGGATAAGGAATATGTTAATTCCCTGAAGCTTGAGACCAATCAGCTTAATCTTGAACTTTCAGAAACGGAACTAAGAAAGCAGGAGTCTCTGTATGAAAAGGGCGGTGTGACACTTAAGGAGCTTAAGACTGCAGGCATTAATTATGAAAATGCCAAAACAACAGTTGAGAATTCAAAGCTGCAAATGGATAAAACGCAGGTTATTGCGCCAATTGACGGGGTAATTGTGGATCTTCCCTATTACACCCGGAGTACCCAGGTGGAAACCGGATCGACAATTGCTAAAATCATGGATTACCAGACAATGTACATGGATGTCCAGCTGCCTGAAAAATATATTGGAACAATCAGACCCGGACAAATGGTGAAGCTTACAAATTATACCATTCCCGGGGATACAATTATCGGGAGCATTACCCAGTTATCACCCGCAATAAATGCTGATACACGGACTTTTAAAGGCAATATTTCAATAAACAATCCAAAATATCTTCTTCGTCCGGGAATGTTTGTAAAGGCCGACATTGTGACTGATCGCAGGGACTCAGTGATCGTAATCCCAAAAAACATCATACTGTCACGTCAGAGGGGAAAGACCGTCTTTATCGTCGACCGTGGGGTAGCCGTAGAAAGAATTATTGAAACAGGACTTGAGAATATCTATAATGTTGAAGTAATCAGAGGTTTATCTAAGAACGAACAGATAGTGACGGGCGGATTTGAAACACTCAGTAACAAATCGAAGGTTAAAATCATTAAATAACTGACATGGAAGGAATTGCCCGATTTGCTGTAAAATACCCCGTTACGGTATTAATGCTGGTCCTGGGGATTGTGCTTCTGGGATTTATCTCCTTCGGTAAACTTGGCACTGACCTGTTCCCGGATCTGAACAATCCAAAAATCTATATTGAGCTGAAGGAAGGTGAAAAGCCTCCGGAAGAGATTGAGAAAAACTATGTTGATCAGGTAGAGTCTCTTTGTATGCGTCAGAGCGATGTCGTAGAGGTCTCATCGGTATCACGGGTCGGAACAGCCAGTATAACTGTGGAATATAACTGGAATAAGGATATGGATGAAGCTTTCCTGGATCTTCAGAAAGAAATGAATTCCTTCAGCCAGGTTAAAAAGCTTGAGAGTTTCACTATATCACAATATGATCCGAATGCAACACCGGTAATGATCGTTGGTCTGAAAAATGATAATATAGCCAATATGGATGAGCTCAGGAAAGTGGCTGAGAATTATATCAGAAACGAATTGGTGAGAATAGAAGGTGTTGCAGATGTAAAACTCACCGGGATTGAGGAGAGCGAAGTTGTTATTGAAACAAATAAATATATTCTTGAGTCCTTCGGAATTACATCAGATGCCATCGCATCACAGATCAGCAATTATAACAGGAATGTATCAGGGGGATACATCGTTGATATGGGCCTCAAATATATTGTGAAGGGTGTTAGTGTATTAAAAGATCTTACCGACATTGAAAACATAATTGTAGGATTTAAACAGGCAAATCCGGCAAAAACCGGAACGACTCAGAATCAGCCGGTTGCATCAGCTTCCCTGAAGGTTCCTGTTTACCTGAGAGATGTTGCTACAATAAAATTCGGGAATAAGGATCCACTTAATATTGTGACCATCAATGGTCAGCGCTGTATCGGGTTATCAATATACAAGGAGCCAAAATTTAATACGGTAGACGCCGTGAAGAGTCTGGATCTGGCATTGACAGATCTTCAAAAAGCACTTCCGGGCTATGAGTTTATCAGGGTGCAGGATCAGGGGACATATATTCACAATGCCATAGGTGAAGTCCGGGATACTCTTATCGTCGGTGTGCTTCTGGCCGTATTTATTCTCTATATCTTCCTCAGAAGAATAGGAACCACTCTTGTTATAAGCATTGCAATTCCGCTATCGATCATTGCTACCTTCAACCTCATGTATTTTAATCACCTTACCCTCAACATAATGACTCTGGGAGGGCTGGCACTGGGAGCCGGGATGCTTGTTGACAATGCCATAGTTGTCCTTGAAAACATTACCCGTCTGCGTGAAGAGGGCGTCCCATTAAAGGAGGCAGTTATCAGGGGAACCGGGGAGGTGGGTGGAGCTATCACTGCCTCAACGCTCACAACGATTGTTGTATTTCTTCCTATCGTTTACCTGCATGGAGCATCAGGGGAGATGTTCAGGGATCAGGCCTGGACAGTTGCTTTTTCGCTTCTCTCCTCGCTTGCTGTTGCCATGCTTGTTATCCCAATGCTTGTTGCAACGCTCTTCTCAGACAGGAAGAAAAAACCAGATATGCAACCTCCGAAAAGATTCATCTGGTATAAAAATCTTCTTGAACAAACCTTAGAAAAGAGAAATCCGGTAATTATATCTCTCCCTGGTATTGATGCTGATATGCGGATTACTGATCCCACGCCTGGGAAGCGAATTTATGCCCGGGGCTGAATCTGCCTCATTCACCTTAAACCTGAAACTACCTGAGGGAACGAGTCTGCAACGCACAGAAAGCACTTCAGCAAAAGTCGAAGGCATGATCAGAGAGCTTCTTGGCGACAGGATTTACCTTATTTATTCTCAGGCAGGTGAAGATAATACTTCCTCCCTGGGCCAGACAAGTATAACAAGGGGGGAGAACAGCGCCTCCCTTAAAGTTATATTAACACCATCTTATGCCGCACATACTGAAGAAGCCATCTCACTGATAGATACCTATCTGAAGACCATACCTGACATTGAGGCCGGTTTTACGAGGGAAGAGACAGCGCTTCAGTCGTCCCTCGGTACCAGCAAGGCTCCTTTTTCACTCGAGGTTTCAGGTAAAGAGTACAATGAACTGGAAAGGATAGTGAACGATTCAAGAAATATTCTTTCAGGAAACAGGGGTCTTTATAACTTAACAACTTCTCTTGAAGAAGGAACCCCTGAAGTGGAGGTTGCCATCGACAGGTTTAAATCCAGCTATTACAGTGTTACAGTAGAAAGCATCATAAATCAGATAAAAAGCTATTTATCCGGTTCTGCAGCCGGCAGCTTTGAAAAGGACGGGGAGATGATGGACATAACTATCAGGCTGGGAAATATCTCTCTTAATGAGCTCCGTGACCTGCTGATAACGGCAGGAAACGTGAAAGTGCCATTAAGCGAACTGGCTGCTGTCAAAACAATTATCAGTCCCAGGGAGATTACACGCCGGAATCAGTCAAGGACCTGTTACGTATATGGCAGGGTAAGCGCTAATTCGGCTTTCGACAAAGTCATAAAGGAGGCTGGTGAATCATTGAAAGCAGTAGCCCTGCCACTGGATTACAAAATGGAGTTCACAGGCGAGGAGTTGAAAAGGAAGGAGTCCATGTCAAATCTTTCTTTCGCACTGATACTATCGTTGATTCTTGTTTTTATGGTACTTGCAGCTCAGTTTGAGTCGCTGATCCAGCCATTTGTCATCATGCTGACCATCCCACTGGCAGGTGTAGGAACAGTGCTTGCCTTCCTTTTCCTTGGGAAACCTCTGAATATGATGGCTTATATCGGAATAATTATGCTTGGCGGAATAGCAGTCAATAATGCTATTCTTCTCATCGACAGGATAAATCAGCTGCGTGAGAACGGAATGGAAAAGAAATCAGCGATAGTACTTGCCGGTATGCAAAGGATCAGACCTATTCTGATGACCAGCCTGACAACTATTCTTGCACTTCTTCCCCTGACTATCGGTATAGGTGAAAGCGCATCATTAAGAGCTCCTATGGCGCTGGCAGTAATTAGCGGACTCGTTTCATCGACTCTTCTTACTCTGATACTGATCCCCTGTGTATATTGGGTGCTGGATAGCTTCAGCAACTGGGTAACCGGCTCAAAAAAAGTTATGGTTTAGCCTGGCAACTTTTCATTTAATACTGAAAATGGACTTTATAATAAAAAGAAGAATTCTCATAAGCATGCTCTTTATAGGGCTTACGATGCTTGGCTATGTCTCTTACAGGAAGCTGTCAGTTGAACTTTTCCCGAATGCACAGCTGCCTACCATGATAGTTCAGGTGAGTACTCCCCTTGAAATGGACCCTTCATATATTGAGACTCAGGCAATAATTCCTCTCGAAGGAGTAATAGGAACACTTGAGGGCATAGAAAAGATTGAATCGAATATAACATCCCGGGACGGAAGAATTGTGATCTATTATACTCAGAGCGCCGACCTCAAATACGCGAATCTGAAACTCCAGGAAAAGATTGACATAGCAAAGAGCTCAATTCCCCCGGAATTCCTTATTAATGTCATAAAGATCGATCTGAAGCAACTTACCAACCAGTTTATGGAACTCCAGGTAAGAGGTTCAGGGGGCATTGACAGAATAAGAAATATTACTGACAGGGAAATCAAACCCGGCTTCGAGAATATTGATGGAATTGCCGGGGTACAGGTATATGGAGGAAAAGAGAACTCTGTTGAAATAAGGCTGGATGAAAATGCCTGCAAGGCCAACGGTACTTCAATAGGCCAGATAAGAAATCTTCTGAATAATAACGGGGTTAACAAGACTTTTGCCGGAAAAGTGACAGATGGCGTAAATAAACTTTTCGTCAATGTCACATCGGAGTATACCGACATCAAAGAAATTGGTAACCTGACTGTTAAAAGCGACGGGCCGTTATTACTTCGTGATATAGCTGAAATTTTTTATGGCGTCAAGGAACAAAGTTCTTACAGCAGGGTTAATGGGCTGGATGCGGTTACAATGACCCTTGTCAATGATAATCAGGCGAATCTGATAGATCTTTCACATGAGGCGATCAAACAGGTCAATGCCCTGAATAAAAAACTTACTCCTTCCGGTGTTGAAATTATTGTGCAGAACAATAATGCCGAGATCATGGAAAAGAATATCAACGAGGTTATCAACCTGGCAATTACAGGTGGGATACTTGCGGTCCTGATCCTCTGGTTCTTTCTTAGGAATACCCGCCTGGTTGCAATTATTGCCGTTTCAATACCTGTTTCTGTTTATGTTGCATTTAACTTCTTCTACGCCTTTAACATTACGATAAACAGTCTTACCCTGGTAGGCGTGGCCCTTGCAATCGGGATGCTTGTGGATAATTCGGTAGTTGTGCTGGAAAATATTTACAGGCTTGCCGGACAGGGTAAGGATCCTGAAACAGCTGTCAAACAGGGAACTACTGAGGTCTGGCGTTCCATATTTGCATCGACTCTCACAACAGTAATTGTATTTCTTCCCTTTATTTTTTCGGACAACTTCCTTATAAAGATGATAGGTAAAAATATAGGTGTTTCTATCATTTCCACATTGTTAATTTCGCTTGCCGTTGCCTTGTTGTTTATTCCGATGGCAACCTACTATCTCCTTTCAAATTCATCCGGGGGTGATTCCCGTATATTTAAAAAGCTGTCAATACATAACAGGTTAATTCAGGGATATAATCTTGTCCTTAAGGCAAGTATGAGAAATCCCGCTGCGACAATTATTGGTACGCTTGTAATCTTTTTTGCTGCGCTTTTAATAAGTCTTACCCTAAGCATTTCATCGACCGGGCAGGTGCAGACTCCTGATTTCCGTCTGACGGTTACGATGCCCGGAGGTTCAACGCTTGAAAAAACTGATGCGGTTGTTGCTGAGATAGAGTCGAGATTGGCTTCACTTCCTGAAAAACAGGACATCGTCAGCAGAATTGAAGAGGGACAGGCTACGGTAACTATAAATCTTCCCGCGGACTGGAAGAAGAAAAGTAAACGGTCTCTGCCTGCGATCAGGTATGATATCTCGGAAAAGACAAAAAATATATCTTCAGCCGAAATAAGGATGGATGAGCCTTCTGCCGGGGGCGGGTTCTCCGGTGGCGGAGGAGATGGCGGCGGGGATACGTACAACCCGGGATCAGAATTTATGAACATGCTCGGGATCGGATCAACTCCTGAAAGTGTGATAATCAAAGGGCAGGATTTCGCAAGGATCAGGAAGCTTGCCGATGATGTAAAATCAAATTTTAATTCCCTTTCTTCAATAAATAATGCAAGGGTCAATGTTCAGGATAATAAACCTGAGATTCATCTTCTCTTTGACATGGATTATATGGGCAGAAATAATTTTACGCTTATGAATCTTTCATCTGCCCTGTCAACTTTTAGCAGGGAATATTCGTCAGGAGCTACCTTCCGCCAGGGGACAGAGAATTATGATATAATGATCAAATACGCTGATGATACCCTGGCCGTAAGGATGAACAGGGATAAAACAATTGACGATCTGAGACGTCTTGAAGTAAGCGGAGGTAATGGCAGTGTGATTGATATGGAAGAACTCTCCAGAATTGTCTTCGCATCAGGAATGGGAAATATCCATCGCGAGAACCAGGAAAAAAGAGCTACTGTAACATATAATTTCAAGGATGAAATAAAAAATTCAAAGGATCTTCTTACAGGCGCCAGGCACGATGTTGAATCACTCGTTGCGGGACTCAGTATTCCGTCCGGCATTGCTGTTGAAATAGTCCATGAGGAAAACCAGTTCAGAGATTTCTATTACCTGATAGGTGTCGCCTTCCTGCTTATCTATATGATCCTTGCTGCTGTGTTTGAATCACTTGCCACTCCGGTGGTTCTGATGTTCAGTATACCGCTTGCTGCCCTTGGATCACTTATTGCGCTGATACTTACAGGAAACTCACTTATAAACTCAAATACTCTTACCGGGCTCCTGATCCTGATCGGGATTGTTGTCAATAACGGAATCATCTTAATTGACTATTCAAATATATTACGGGGAAGAGGAAACAGGATCCAGCGGGCACTGATGACGGCAGGGGTTGCCAGATTCCGTCCGATACTCATTACAGCTTCAACAACCGTTATAGCAATGATCCCGCTTGCAATGGGAACATCAGAATATGTTTCAGTTATCGGGGCTACATTTGCAATTACAGTAATAGGCGGACTGACACTCAGCACTCTGCTTACCCTGGTATTTATTCCGACATTTTATACTGGCCTCGAAAATGCACTAAAATGGATCTATTCTCTTGACTGGAGGAAAAAACTTATCCAGCTTCTTATTTTTCTGGTAATGATATTTGTGATCCACAGCTATATAGATAAGTTCCTCTGGAAACTTATCACTACCATACTGGCAGTGATCTTAATTCCGGCAACTACCTGGTTTATAATGAACAGCCTGAGAAAAGCCAGGGAGACCGTAATCTCTCCTGATGAAAATATCACGATCTGTATTCAGAGCCTTGTAAAAATTTATGAAAGGGAAAACCGGTGGGCAAGGGAATGGAAGTCCGGCTCAAGAATAAGAAAGCGCCTCGGTCTTGAACGGGAGTTCACCTCATGGAAGGATCTGACCCAAATCGGCTGGCAGCTGCCACTTCTGGGTTTTATTATTTATTTTACTTACTCATACCTGGAAAAGGGATTCTGGATTTTTATTTTCAGTATAGTTACCTGGTTCTTCCTGACTGCTGTCTGGACCAGAATAAGTGAAATATTTTCATTCAAATCTGCCGGCGGAAACAGAAGATTGTCAAAAAGGATTTTGAGGATTTCCGATTTTTTAATCTTCTGGATAGTTCCGCTTGCTGATCTTATATGGTTCAGGTTCAAATGGGACAACCTGGCAATAGTGATTATTCTCGGAGTCCTGTGGTTTTCAGCTCTGTTTATTTATAAGACAGGGAAAAAGCTCTCCTCAGAAAATATTGACATATACCGGCTTGAAGGCAGATTTAAAAATATCAGAAAAACAATATACAGGCTCGTGTCCGTGGTACCGTGGATAGGCAGGAAGAAAAAACCATTCAAAGCATTAAGCTGTGTGTCGCTCAAAATCGGTAACGGGATGTTCGGTTTGCTAGGCCCTAATGGCGCCGGGAAAACGACGCTTATGAGAATAATCTGCGGTATCCTTGAACAGAGCTATGGAAAAGTCTGGATAAACGGACTTGATACCCAGAAGATGAGAGAAGAGCTTCAGGGACTAATTGGTTACCTGCCCCAGGAATTTGGAAGTTATGAAAACATGACGGCTCATGAATATCTCCATTACCAGGCTATGCTGAAGAATATCATTGATGTGCGGACCAGGGAGGAGAGAGTAACTTATGTTCTTAAAGCTGTTCACATGGAGGAACGCAGGAATGACAGGATTGGCTCATACTCCGGGGGCATGAAACAGAGAATGGGTATTGCACAGATTCTGCTTCATCTGCCTCGTATTCTCGTTGTTGATGAACCTACTGCCGGTCTCGATCCAAGAGAAAGGATCAGGTTCAGGAATCTTCTGGTGGAGTTAAGCCGCGAAAGGGTAGTTATTTTTTCCACCCATATAATTGAAGATATCTCCAGTTCCTGCAATCAGGTTGCTGTACTTAATAAAGGCAAACTGAGATACTTCGGAAAGCCCGTTGAAATGACAAAAGAGGCAGAGGGGCATGTCTGGCAATTTAATATCCCTGCCGGTGACTTTGGAAAATTTGTGGAAAATAATCTGGTAGTCCACCATATGTCTGAAGGGGAGAAGGTCAGAGTACGTGTAATATCAGAGACCTCACCATGGGAAGGGGCTTTAAATGCAGTTCCCAACCTGGAAGATGCTTACCTCTGGCTGTTAAGAAGAAAGGAGAACCTTGTACAATAAGAAAACGCTAATATGATGAAATCAAATAACATATATAATTTTCTTAACCTGTTACAAAAAATGGTTGTCTATAACCTGAGGATAATCTTTGCAAACAGATTCATCTGGTTCCTTGCAGGTTCTGTTGTGTTTTATATGGGGTTATCGGTAATATATGTTTTTAATCAGGAAGAATCCAATATGGGTGACTTATATGAAGTATTTCTTTTTTCGGGCATACTCCTTGTTTTCTATCCTACTGTATTCGGAATACAGAATGACCAGGATGCCCGTACAATAGAGATCCTGTTTGGAATCCCGAACTACAGATATAAAGTCTGGCTTGTAAGGGTTGTATTGATTTTTGTCATTTCGTTCCTGATCATGCTTGTTTTTACATTTCTCTCCTCAGTTTTAATAGTGAAATTCCGGTTTGTAAATATGGCTTTGCAGGTAATGGTCCCTGTCATTTTTCTTGGAGTAATGGCCTTCATGCTGTCAACGATTGTTAGGAGTGGGAATGGAACGGCAGCAGTGATGATCATTCTTGGCCTGATCTTCATGATCCTTGCCGATTCCCTTCGCAAAAGCCAGTGGAATATATTTCTGAATCCCTTTCAGCCTGCGTGGGATGTCAATGAAACATCATGGGCGATAATTGCCTTCAGGAACAGGATCATATTAATAGTCAGCACTATGGTATTTCTTCTTGCTGCGCTGAATAATCTCCGTAAGCGGGAAAAGTTTATGTAAAACCCGTCTCCACTCATTCCCTAAAGACTAACTGGTCTTTATACACAATTAATTTTTGGTGAGTTGTTTTCATCCTTCGCTTGATTAGTGCATTTTGCCTGTTTAGTAGTATGGTTCCGGAAGAGAAATTTGGTAGTATATCCCACACTTCGCCAGTTTCAAATACTATTTCAGGCGTTTTTACTGAAAGATCGTAATTGAGAATGAGATTCCTCGCTTCGCTACTACTAATGACAAGATTTGTAAACTACACATTATAAGCTAATTATATTTTAAGAAGCTTAATCTTCCGGAAACATAACCGGAAGCAGGCAACTATGCGCCATTTGAAGAATGCAATTAAATAAGGTTTATGATTCTGGTTTTCTACCCAAATATACTCGCGTCTGCATTAAAGATAGTACCCGTTTCAATTTACAAGAAAGGCTAAGTGATTACTAAAATGGAAGTGGTGAGCAAAAGGCCGTAGGCCTTACATATTATAGGCAGGGCGGAGCCCTGCCTGATGGTACCTCCCTCTCTTTTCAGCCCCGTAGGGGCGTAATAAAGTGATACCATCAGCCATAGAGGATCAGGGGAAATGGATCTTCCGGTGTTTTGTTATTCCGCCCCTACGGGGCTTTGGGGTAAGAAGAGAGCGTTTTTACACAGGGCGTTGCCCTGTGTTATGTTATTATGCCCCTACGGGGCAAAAACCATATTCTATACATACCTGACGACTGACAGGAGTTTGAGATTCCTCGTGGCACTGCTAAAGCGAAGGTCATGCTTGTGTAACCCTTACAAAATTAATTGATTCTGGTTGTCATAATACCAGAAGTACAAAACTTTGGATAAAGACTCGGAATGACAGGCTAATATATTGGGAGAGAGGGAAAAGCGGCGATTCGCAGAAACGATGTGGTAACAAATGCAAATGTACCTGCGAATCTCCGCTTTTCCCTCTGTTGACCCCATAACACGTTGTCATCCCGAACGCAGTGAGGGATCTCCAATCCCGGAAACAATAGCTCCTTGGGAAATGCACCTAGAATGGATTCTCCTTACTGAAATCAGGCATGTAGTTTTGAAAACTCTCCATCTCCTGAACCCAGCCATTTCTGAATCCAAGCTTTTCCATAGCCCCGGCAACCGCCTCATATTCTGATCTCAGTAATGTACGGTTCAGTACGGGATGATCTCTTACAGGGTAAGGCGGATTGTACTGCGACATAAGGGAGATATGTATGCCGGTGGATAGCTCATCGGCAATTGTTTTTAAGACCTTAATGCTTTCATCAACATGCCCGGGCAGTACAAGATGTCTGATAAGCATCCCATATTCCGCTCTGCCTGACGCATCAATACGAAGGACGGATCCTTTCTGATAATACATCTCCCTGAGAGCCTTCAAAGCTATTTCAGGGTAATCGTACGCATCTGAGTACTCCCGTGCCAGTGATGGTGTAACATATTTATAATCGGGCAGATATATATCAATAAGGTCTGATATGCTCCTTAATGTCTCAGCTTTATCATATCCGGATGTATTATAGACTGTTACAGGTTTTAATCCCCTTGAATTCAAACCTTCAATTATTGCTTTAACCTGCGGTACAAAATGTGACGGGGAAACGAAACCCACTGTGTTAATCCCTCTCTCCAGGATACTTTCTATACGGTCCAGCAGACCGGGCAGGCTCTCATCCTGATGTTTGTTACCGCAGGCATTCCGGCTTATATCATGATTCTGGCAATAAATACACCTCATGTTACAGCCTTCAAAAAAGATATTGCATATTCCATCAGGTCCGCTTATGCAAGGCTCTTCTCCCCTGTGGATGCAAACCGATGCAATATTCAATCCGGCGTCCGTTCTGCAATAGCCGACCGGGCCTTTGAACCTGTTCACCCTGCACTCCCTCGGGCACAATGTGCAGTTTTCAAGGAGCAGAAGATCGTCTTCTTTATATATTTCTTTATATTTCAGCGTGTTAATTGATTTTTTATCAATTTATTTTTAAAAACCGGAATTAATCTGCAAAGATGGAAATGTTTGATGAATAATCAGCTACATCTTTGACCTGCAAGCATAATACTTCATTATTAATTATAATAATTTTGATGATTCAATATTAATAATTACCTTTGCATCCGTAATGAGGGGGTTGAAACCTAGGGGACCAGAGTCCCCTATTTTGTTAGCGGTTTTCAGAAAATGACAGATAAAAAGTTAATAAGGAGTTTGGTTGAAGAGTACATTAAGGGAACAGAGCTTTTTCTTGTAGCTGTAAAAGTAAGCAGTTCAAACAGGATTACTGTGCTTGCTGATAAGAAGGAGGGCATAATTATTGATGAATGTGCTGCAATACACAGGTATATTGAAAGTAAGCTTGACAGGGAGAAGGAGGATTTTGAACTTCAGGTATCGTCCCCCGGGCTTGATTTACCTTTTGCAGTAATTGAACAGTATTACAAAAATGAGGGCAAAAGAGTTGAAGTAATTGATAATGACGGATCCAAACATTCTGGCATACTGAAAAATGTTACCAGTGGCGGTTTTGAACTTGAAGCTGCAACCAGGATCAAGGGAAAAACAAATGAATTGAAGGAAATCTCTTTCAATTTCGACCAGATAAAAACGACTAGAGCAATTTTAACAATTAAGTAAAAAAGAGGTTAACACCAGATGGAAAACGTTAATTTGATCGACACTTTTTCGGAATTTAAGGAGCTGAAAAATATTGACCGTCCTACCATGATGAGCGTGCTTGAAGATGTCTTCAGAAGTATGCTTGCCAAGAAATACGGTTCAGCCGATAATTTTGACATAATTGTCAATATCGATAAAGGTGACTTTGAGATATGGAGGAACAGGGTTGTTGTGGAAGATGATGAACTGACTGATCCTGTCGTTCAGATACCTCTGTCAAAAGCCAAGGAAATTGATGAGGATTATGAGGTAGGGGAAGAGGTTTCCGATGAGGTTAAGTTTCTCGATTTCGGAAGAAGGGCCATATTGTCCCTGAGGCAAAATCTGACTGCACGTATTCTCGATCTTGAGAAAAACAATATATACATCAAATATAAGGACAGGATAGGTGAGATAGTAACCGGTGAAGTCTACCAGGTATGGAAGAGAGAGATTCTTGTTCTCGATGATGACGGGAATGAGCTTATCCTTCCAAAAAGCGACCAGATCCCTTCCGATCATTTCCGTAAGGGTGACTCAATAAGAGCTGTAGTTATCAAGGTTGAAATGCGGAATAACACTCCCTTTATAATACTGAGCCGTACCTCCCCCGTTTTTCTTGAAAGATTATTTGAACTTGAAGTACCTGAAATTTTTGACGGGCTTATCACAATAAAGAAGATCGTCAGGGTTCCCGGGGAACGTGCAAAAGTTGCAGTCGAGTCATACGATGAACGTATCGACCCTGTAGGGGCGTGCGTCGGAATGAAAGGCTCGAGGATACATGGCATTGTAAGGGAGCTGAGAAATGAGAATATCGATGTAATAAACTATACTTCAAATAATCAGCTCTTTATCCAGAGAGCGCTTAGTCCGGCCAAGATAACCTCCATTAAACTGGTTGAAGAGACAAAGAGAGCTGAAATCTATCTCAAGCCAAATGAAGTATCGCTTGCAATCGGTAAGGGAGGACTCAATATCAAGCTTGCCAGCCAGCTTACGGGATACGAAATAGATGTTTACAGGGAGCCGGGTGGAGAAGACGAAGAGGATGTCAATCTTGAGGAGTTCGGGGATGAAATTGAAGACTGGATAATTGATGAGCTCAAGGCAATAGGTTGCGATACGGCCAGAAGTGTTCTGAACCTCTCCATAAGTGATCTCGTAAAGAGAACTGACCTGGAGGAGGAAACCGTAAAAGAGGTAGTTAATATACTCAGGTCAGAGTTTGAATAATGTATTGATCACTTTTTAAAGTTTATAATAAAGGCAAGGCATATTTATGACAGAAGATATTAAGGCCACGAGATTAAGTAAAGCAGCCCGCGAATTTAATGTGGGGATATCCACTATTGTGGAATTTCTCCACAGGAAAGGGTTTGATCTTGATCCTAACCCAAATACTAAACTTCCTATTGAAGCGTATGTTCTTCTGGTAAAAGAATACAGTACTGATTTAAGTGCAAAAAAAGAATCTGAAAAATTAATTCTTAAAGATCTCCACCGTAAAAAGGAGTCTGTTTCAATCGATGATTTCTCTGAAAAAGCTGAAAACGAAGAATCTGATAAAGAAGAAGATGTACTGGTAAAGGATTCATCAGGGGCCAAGGTCACAGTCGACATAAAAACAGAAATCAAAAAACCCGATATCAAGCTTGTTGGCAAGATTGACCTTGAAAAAACCCTGAAGCCAAAAGTTGAAAAGATCCCGGTACCAAAAGAAGAAGTTCCTCAGAAACCACCTGCAGCTCCTGTAAAGGCTGAAAAACCTGAAAAAGAAAGTGCTGTTGCTGAAAAAGAGGCGCCGGAACCCTCTGTCACGGAAGTAGAAAAGAAATCAAAACCAAACATCGATCTTCATATAGTTGGCAAGATTGACCTTGATGCCATTGGCAAAGAGGCAAAACCTGCAGAAGAAAAGGCCGCAAAGGAAGAGCCGAAAGAGCCCCTGAAAGAAAAGAAAAGGGAAAAAAGTGCGGCGAAAGCTGATGTTAAAAAGGAAGCTGTAAAGGAAGAGCCTGAAATTGTTACAGAAACAATAAAGCCTCCTTCCGTGGAACCGGTACCGGATGATAAAGAAGTTGCCGAAACGCTTGTTCCTGAACCTGAAGAGGATTTAATTTCACTGTATAAGACAGACTTTAAAAAGCTTTCCGGGCCTGTTGTTGTGGGCAAGATAGATCTGCCGGTGGAAGAAAAGAAAAAGCCAGCCTCTTTTCAGCCGGTCAGGGTCGGTGGGGATAATGAATTCCGCAGGAAGAAAAGAAGGAAAAGAATTCAGATAGAAAAAGAGGTAACCCCTGTTGTGAAACCAGTGGTTACCGATAAGAAGGATAAAGCCGGTTCGAAGAAGGTGATCAGAAAGAGACCTGTCAGGGCTGAAGTAAATGAAGAAGAGGTTCAGAAACAGATAAAAGAGACACTCGCAAGGCTTACAACAAAAGGTAAATCGAGGGGTTCGAGATACAGACGTGACAAAAGAGAGGCAATAAGCCAAAAGCATAAAGAGGTAGTTGACAAGATAGAACAGGATAAGAATATCCTGAAGGTAACAGAATTCGTATCTGTGAACGAACTTGCATCGATGATGAGCATTCCTGTTACGGATATCATCTCAACCTGCATGAACCTGGGGCTGTTCGTTTCAATAAATCAGCGGCTTGATGCCGAAACGATGGCTCTTCTGGCTGATGAATTCGGATTCAAGGTTGAGTTTGTAAGCGCCGAATTGCAGGAGGCAGTCAGGGAAATGGATGACGAAGCAGAGGACCTTAAGCCAAGACCTCCGATTGTCACTGTTATGGGTCACGTTGACCATGGAAAAACAAAACTGCTTGACTATATACGTAACACTAACGTGATTGCCGGTGAGGCCGGAGGGATCACACAGCATATAGGTGCATATGGGGTTATTCTGCAGGACGGACGTCAGATAACCTTCCTTGATACTCCGGGTCATGAAGCATTTACCGCTATGCGTGCCCGCGGAGCGCAGATCACCGACATTGCAATTATCGTTGTAGCAGCCGATGATGGTGTAATGCCACAGACAAAGGAGGCAATCAATCATGCCTCAGCCGCAGGCGTCCCCATCATATTCGCAATTAACAAGATAGATAAGCCTACTGCAAATCCCGATAAGATCAAGGAGGCACTCGCAGCCATGAACTACCTGGTCGAGGATTGGGGAGGCAAATTCCAGTCTCAGGAGATCTCAGCAAAAACCGGTCTTAACATTGACCTGCTGCTTGAAAAAGTTCTCCTGGAAGCCGAGATGCTTGACCTGAAGGCAAATCCTGATAAACCTGCAATCGGGACCGTGATTGAGTCATCCCTTGATAAGGGAAGAGGATTTACAGCTACGGTTCTTGTAAAAGCCGGTACATTGAGAATAGGTGATATTATGCTTGCCGGGAGCTGCTTTGGCCATATCAAAGCTATGTATAATGAAAGAGGCCACAGGGTGGAAGTGGTAGGTCCGGCAACCCCTACCCTTATACTTGGATTGAACGGTGCTCCTCAGGCCGGTGATAAGTTCAATGTAATGGATAGCGACAGGGAAGCCAAGGATATAGCTACCAAGAGAGCCCAGCTTCAGAGGGAACAGGGTCTGCGTACCCAGAAGCATATTACCCTTGATGAAATCGGCCGCAGAATTGCAATAGGCAACTTCCAGGAACTCAACATTATTGTCAAAGGAGATGTCGACGGATCTGTTGAGGCTCTCAGCGACTCTCTGATCAAACTTTCCACTCCCGAGATCCAGCTTAATATAATTCATAAGGCTGTCGGCCAGATCTCTGAGTCTGATATTCTGCTTGCAGCAGCATCAAACGCCATTATCGTCGGATTCCAGGTTCGTCCCTCTTTAAGTGCACGTAAGCTTGCAGAAAAAGAGGAGATCGATATTCGTCTGTACTCCATAATCTACAATGCAATTGAAGAGATAAGATCTGCAATGGAAGGCATGCTTATGCCTGAAGTCAGGGAAGAGATAGTTGCAACCCTTGAAATACGTGATATTTTCAAAGTCACAAAGGTAGGAACCGTAGCCGGTTGCTACGTCAAAGAAGGTAAAATTACCAGGAATACCAGGGTGAGGGTAATTCGTGATGGAATTGTCATATATACCGGGGAACTGGGGTCACTGAAACGATTCAAGGATGATGTGAAAGAGGTTGTCGGTGGCTATGAATGCGGTCTTAACATATCCAATTTCAACGATATAAAGGCAGGCGATATTGTTGAAGGCTACCAGGAATTCGAGGTAAAGAAAACACTCAGCTGACTTTTATTACTAAGGTCTGAAGATACAAATAAGGTTTAAAAAAATCAATCCGAAGGGCTCTTCTGCATCCTGTACTTTCAGATCAGAGCGCTGTACTTTTCAGGAGATAGCAGGGTTTTCTTTTCCGCAGGATCAGTGATCTTCAACCTGATCATCCAGCCCTTTCCGTACGGATCCTTATTAACAACATCAGGAGAATCTGCAATCAGGGGATTAAGCTCCAGGATCTCTCCACCCACCGGCATAAACAAATCGGAAACGGTTTTTACTGCTTCAATAGTACCAAATACCTCCTCCTTTTTAAGAGTTTCACCTGCTGTTTCAATTTCAACAAACACAACATCACCCAGTTCACCCTGTGCAAAATCGGTAATGCCTACATAAGCAAAATCTCCTTCAAAACGAATCCATTCGTGGTCTTTTGTGTACAATAAATCGCCCGGTACGTTCATAGCTGTTATGATTTTATAATATTAACTGGATATTGGTTTAGCTTTTATTAATCAATCCAAAAATAAGGCTTTTTTTACATTCCAAAGGTGATAAATCTCATTAATTTAGGAACATACTGATCTTAAGGTTATTGAACAAGAGTGAACTTAAGGCTGAATCCAAAGTTTGTATTGGAGGTCGGAAAAGTGTTGGCGACAAAAGGGTTCGTGGTGCTATGATCGGCAAAAATCTGAAGATTAAACCTGTCGCTGAGAACATAATCAGCACTGGTACCAATTGTAAATACTTTCTGCCCCACAACAGGCTGGTTAACATTCTCCACAAGCTTTCTTGCCAGCGTTTTATTATCACGGATTGACAGGTCGAGCCTCAGGTTAAGATCGCTTTTCAAAGCCCTCTGCCTGCCTCCTGTTTTTAAAATGATCTGTACATTATCAAATCTGTAACCTGCTCCGAATACAAGTTCATTGACACGGGCATCAGCTACCTGGTTGCTTGTCAGGTTAAGAGCGACAGTACGCGATTTCTTCCATTCAAACCTTGTTGAAAGGCTGTTTTTCCAATTCATATCTATATTTATCAGAGGGCTGAACTGCTCATTAATTGAGACAACATCTATTTCGTACTGCTGAATGAAATTGTTCTGCATGTCTCTGATATTGTTTATACCTGATTCATCGGTAAAGTAATTCATATTTGTACTGTAGGCGCCTATCTGGTAGGTGCTCCGGTACTGATGCATCAGGTTAATGGATCTGAATACGCTCTGGACAAAATCGAACTTTGAAAGGCCATCGAAATTAATTCTCCAGTTTGGCATCATTTTCAGAGCCGAAGGGAAAGTTTCGAGTCCGACATTTTCAGGATTTGTCTTTGTGTAGGCAGCAATAAATGCAGGTATTAATACTTCTCTCGATGTGGGGCCATATCCGCTTTTGTAAGGACCCTGGATAGGCTTCACCTGTGGCAGGGTCGATATCAGGATTATAGCCCGGGTCCTTCTTCTGTCTTTCCGTGGCTCTCCTGCCGGATATAACAACTATATTCTTTTTAAAGGCTTCAAATGTAGGAGATTGATAGTCATTGCTCTTCGAGATCTTCTCGAAGGCGGTTCCCCAGGAAATAACCGTAATCGAAAAATTACCCGACATAACCCGGTTGCGTGTGCTGTCAGGGAAGTTGCCGTTATAATCAGCGATATAATAGGAGCTTATTGACTCAAGATATCTCCTGTCGGCATTTAAATCTATCCGAAGGCCGGGTACAGGTTCAATAAGACTGCGGAACGAGAGATCGAATTTATTGTATTGTGATGCAGGAGTATTAAGAATCGTATCTTTTGAGATCCAATTGTTCCTGACTGCCCTGTCAAAAAAATCATTGTCATTGTATCCAAGAATAAATGGCCATCCGGGAGCAAGGCTGCTTCCTGTATTTGACATGCCCAGATAGCTTGTCCCCGGAAGGTAGCCGGGCAGGAACTGGCCCTGGGAAGATGTAAATGTCAGGCTTACCGACCTTATTCCCATAATAGCTCTGATCAGAAATTCTCCGGCCACAATAGCCGGGCTTACCCTGACTTTTGTTTTACCCTCAACTGAGACCTTTGCACCTTCGGCGTCTTCGGCAGCCGTGAAATTTACTTTGTTATCATTGACAACCTCCATCTTACCTTTAACTTCAGCACCATTCTTTCCGGTAATTTTGACTTTAACATCCTTCGTATTCAGGTTATGAATGATCGATTTGATACTCTTTGCCTTGAAATTTACGTTGTCTTTCGTGTATGTGACTGTCTTTAGCTCTTCCTTCTTTCTCTTGCCTGCATCGGGCCTGGTATCACTCTCAATGCGCTTGAGGAATTTGGACTTCCCGTAAAGAGTTGCCAGGTTTGCCATACCAGTAAGGGTCAGCTCATTATGGTTTTTTATTGAGTTTCCCATATTGATTTGCAGGCTATCGGGGAAAAGAGGGCCTGCCAGCCATGTATAGTCAGCACCATACCTGGCATTTGCGTTGACCCATGAAAGCAGAGGCAGCTTATTTACAGGAATGGTATAGGAGATATTCATAAAATGGTTATACGTGGTAGTCCGGCCTCCGTGTAAAAGGTTGGTCAGTACAGAATCACGCCAGGCATAATAAGTATCAGCGTAGCGCTTTTTGTCTACTCCTCCTGAGGGCTCATCGATCCTTGCAATATTATTTGATGTAAAATCGAATTTCAGCTGACGGGTAATATCATATTTTATGTCAAAGATACGGGTGAATTCAAAATCCTTTCTGAAGGAGGGTGTGACCTTTAAATATGGGTTGTTAATATTTCTTGTCTTTATTTCATTATAAAATCTGTAAAGCTCTGTTCTGAATGATAAGCTTTTAGGGAAAGCATAGAAGTTGAAATCCTTAATAAGCTTGAATGCCGGACCATTTACAAGCTTCACATTCTTAAATGGCATTATATTGGCAGGCTGGGCTTCATAATTATAGTTGAGTCCACCCCTGTAATTCTTTTCAAGATTTATTTCTGTCTTTGTATTGCTGCTATAGATCTCGTTATAAGTATAGTTAGCACTTATATTGGCAAGGTCCCATGGATGAGGCTTCTCTCCCCTGGCTGTTATGCCGGCATTACTGATTGTAAAAGTCCTTCGTTTTGACAGATCCTCCGAAATATTCAGTATGGAATCCCGTTCTGCCTTGCTGCCGGCAGCATCGAGGGCGTCCTTTAAAGGAACATCCGGATCCAGCGGATTATACTGGGGTTTGATCCTGGTCTGAGATACACCTACATATACGGGAAGCCTGACGCCTATTTTTTCCGGGAAAAATTTCCCGAATTCAATAGTTGATGAGATATCGTAATTAAGGATCTGCTCCTTGCTTCTCTCGTTGACTTTCTTCTCAATGCTTCCCCAGCCTGGTGTGCTTGTCTGTCCTACCATATCAACAGTACCAAGATCAGCAAGCCTGGCCTGTAAATGTGCATTGGCAGCCCATCCCCCGTTCTCGATAAAATCACTTAGCCTCAGTTCGTTTACCCAAACCTCTCCATATTTTGGATTCCCGTCATCAAGGGCGGGATTTCTTGTCTTGATGGGATTTCTGACGCCAATCATAATTACCCGTACGTTGCTAAGGTTTGGATTACCCGATACTGATACCCGGGCATTGCCGCTTGTGTAGACAAATACATCAGAGACGCTCAGCGCTGAACCGGGGATAGCCATCTGCCGGTTCCGCTCCTGTTTGGCATCCTGCAAAACAGAAAGGTCAATGTCAATCTTGTTATCAACAGGCCATACTTTTGCCCTGGCTTCATCCGAATTATTATCATAATGGCCCGGTAATGTAAGCTTTAACGGGATTTCGTACTCATAGAAATTTCCTTTGTAATCCGACCCTATTCTTATAAATGCAGTAAGGTCATCATCATGAAGATTCTGTCCGATGATCGCTTCGGCATGTACCTCCATTTTAAGTCTCCGGTACTGCCTGATATCGAGGTTTACGTTCTTGAAGGCAGCACGGGCATCGCCATCCTCCAGATTCTGAACCCTCAGCACCATTGATTGCTCATTAAGCTGTCTCAGCTGTGGATTCTGGGGGTCGGTTATCCTGTCAAAGCCGGGAGGAAGGACATAGTTAACAGGTTCCTTTCCGGAATTCTCTTCTATGCTTACTGAACTTATATCGAAAGTGCCATCAGTAGCTTCAGGGATAGTTACCCTTTCGCCACCTTCCATAAATGAAATATTGTACTTTCTCCATTCCGCTCTTACAAGATCAAGCTCTGCAAACCGCATTATTACCGGTTCCTTGAAATTTTTGAGGAACATTCTCATAAAGCGGATGGACTTGAAGTCCTTAATAGGGCCGACAACCTTCTGATAGTCTGTAATGGGAATCTTGAACTGATACCACTTTACCTTTGATTTTTGACCGTTTGCAAAAGTTGCCTCATATTCAATTTCATCCACAACATAATTCGACCCTACCTTTATATCTGAGGGGCGCATGCTCACCTTGTACTGGTAGTAACTTTCTGTCTCACTGAGGGTATTATCCCTGTTTATATCTTCCATATCAGGGAGGGTAGATCCCGATGTCGGATAGGATTCCTTCGACATTTCCGAAGTAGGAGAGTTTCCATCCTGTCCGTTATATTTCTTGTACCTGTCAAGAATACCCAGTTGTTCAGCATCATAATCAGAGCCTCTGTAGTAGTGAAAGTCATCACTGGAGGGATCTTTTAATACCCCCTGGTAAACTTCAGGAGTAGTAATGGGCTGGACTTTCTGAACATAATTTGAAAAAAATGTCTGTTCATCCTGATCCCCGAGGCCATCGAGCCCAACATCCTGATACAGCCTCGATTCCGGTGCATTATCAAAGGCATTTACCACAGCCTGAACAGTAGGCACTCTTCCCCATGCATGTTGTATCTACATTTTTCACCTCCGGGGAACCCGGAAGGCCGTTTTCAAAACTTTTCCTGGAGTCACGCAGTATATCTTCTGATATTTGTCCGAGGTTGATATAAAAATCGCCTCCTTCAGCATCAGGATTTTCCACAAACGGATCCATCAGCCAGAACTTTATGTACTGAATGTTCGCGGCTTCAAAATCACTTGTAAGAACCTCTCTCATAATGCCACCCCATCTTGTTTCCGGATCATTCAACATGTTTTCCGCATTAATACCCTTTGAGTAGGGGCCCGGATCGGTATCAAAGTTATATGAACCTTTCTCCCCGGGGTAGAAGGCAAGATTCAGAACAGGGATATTTGAAGGGATCCCGCTCGGGCTTTCCCTGTAAGGAAAGATCTCATCTTCATATATTTCCCTGACAAAATGGCTTGACTGGAGGTTGGCATTTTTCCTGATATAATCAGGTGTTGAGGAGCCGTTGCGTAAAAAGATAGGGTCGATGACATACCATGACAGCTTAGCCCTGTTATAACCGCTTGCAAGGTTATTGTTTAACCGCGCCTCGGGAAACAGCAGATCCTGCCCCTGTGGTATGCTGGACATTGACCATGCGTTAAATGCTTTAAGATCAAGAGGGATCTCACTCGCTTCAAAATCATCGATATAGGAATTTCCTGCATTTGATATAGCCTTGGAATGACCCGGTATCAGATCAGCAAATTCACCGAAAAATGAGATAGCGGATGGAGTTTTTGTATTAAGCAGGGGAATCTTGTCCAGGATCTTGGTAAGCAGTTGAGATTCTGATTTGTATGAGGTATTAATTCCCCAGATTGTATTTGATATAGGCTCTTCTCCAAAATTCACTTTCTGAGTGTAGGGCCTTTCAGTCAGGTGCAGAATTGTACCTCCGATATCAAAATTATTTGAGACTTTGTAATCGAGATGGGTGCCGACAAGAGTCTTTGTCTGAAAACCAAAGAACTGGTTGTTCTCAAGAGAGACCTGAATAGGTGTCTGGGATTCGATAAGCGCGCTGTTTATGACTCGTACCGTTCCCAGATTATAATCTACAGTATAATCAGAATTTTCTACGAGTGGCACCCCTCCGGCGGTTACTTTGACTGAGCCCTGGGGAATGTTTGTTGCATTAAGCCTGATCTCTGATCCTGACTGGGATGAGAACTGACCTGAAAGCTTGAATTTGTTCTTCTCAGCCATCTGTTTTGCCACAGTCTGAGTTGAATCGTAGAGTTCCTGAAAGACATATTTAGAAGCCAGGGCAGGATCATTTATCATTTTTGACAGGTGGCTTCCGAAGGGTTCTATGACCGGGAAGACAATTTTTCCCTTGTCGGACATTATAGTTATTCCATCGATAAAATCAAAATAACCATCAGATTCCCTGTCCAGCTGGGAATTCAGATTGTCGAGGCCCATGACCTGCAACAATATCTTGTCTGCAAGTCTTCCCTCCGGAAGGTAATTAATTGAGTTACCGGTTTTGTCGTCCTGGTAAAGAACATTCATCTGAAAATCTTTAGTCTCCAGTTTCCCTGAGCCAAGCGAGTAGATGTTCTTCATCATCAGATCCCAGGTAGGCAATCTGGGACTCAGTGTAGTCCCTTTCAGAAGCTTAAGTATGAGGGTCTGAGGGGCGCTGATCCCATCGGTTGAGAACTCCCCGACCTTAAATAATTTCCCCCCCATGGTATATTCATACGCAACAGCCAGAACTTCATCGGTATTAAGGGCTGTGTTCAATGAAATGTAGCCCAGTTGTTTGTTGAAATCAAACTCCCTGTCATTAAGCTTTCTGGCGTTTTCTATCTTTTCAAAATCACGGCCGACCTGGAAGGAAGGGTAAAGCGGTGCAAATGCATTGGTAACCTGATTAACATCGCGTATGATACCATACGATGTAATGAGCTTTTCATACATATTATTCGCACTGTTGTCGGGATAGACCATTGCCCCGGGAGTAGCCTGAAATTCAGGGATCTTATTATAAATATGATTCCCGTTTTCAGCCAGATCCATAAAAGCAATAATATTCCTGTTACTTGCTTCTTCAAAACGGCTTGTTTTGTTTGTGACCCACACCTCTATCCTCTCAATATTGACACCTGAGCTGACCACCGGCAGATTTTTCAGAGCGTCATCATATATATCCCTGAAATACTGTGAAAGAAAGAAATGTCTGTTCGCTTCATACTCATCTCCATATATCTCAAATTCACTTAATTGTGCACCTCCCTTTACATCTATCCTTGATGACTGACCCTTCTGCTGGGAAAGAACTGTTGTTATTGTAAGCTTTCCGAACTGCATTTCTGTTTTTAGTCCGAACAGGCTGTAACTTCCGGTAATCAGGGTCCCGGTCAGAGGCAGGGTAACATCGCCGGCTTCAACTTTTTTAATTATCTCGTCTTCCTTACCTGAATACTCCAGCTTTGTTCTGTTCTCAAATTCGAACATTGCATCGGTATTGTAGTTTATGCCAAGCTGCATCTTGTCACCAATTGTTCCGGTGACATTCATCTGGATCTTTTCCTTAAAATCGAATGTGGGTATTGTGCGCAGTTTCTCCGAGAGTGTCGGGTTGTCGGTTTTGGAAATATTTATTCCGAATATAAGTTCGGCAGATCCCTGGGGTACAATATTTATAACATTGCTCCCGAATATCTTATCAAAGGCTGCTCCCCCTACCTCGAGCTCCGGTATAAGGCTTGACCTGAAACCTATCTCTTTTCCTGAGATACGCGATTGCCAGTAATCGCGCATAGCTCTTGTATATTCATATTTCCTGAATTCTTCAGGACTCATATGAACGGGTGGACGATAATCCAGGGCGCCAATCTTCTCATAAAGAATGTACTCATTCTTATCTACATCATAGACAACCGTGGATTTGAAATTGGAGGGATTATTCAGGAAGAGCGGAGCCTTTTGTTTTTGTTCCCAGGGGATGCCGGTATCCTCTTTTAATTTCAGAACTGATTTACGGGTGGTATCTGTAACTGCTGAAGGTTGTAAAGCAACCTGACTACTTGCCTCTGAGGATCTTAAGATTAAAGAAGCTAACAGAACAAGATATGAAAATACCAGAATATTTCTATATGATATCCCTGATCCCAATCCAGCGTATATTCAGAATTACAAGTTCTTAAGCGCTCTCTTGATCATATCCTCAACGGTCAGATTCTTTTCTTCCCTGACAATCTTATCGATGACTTTGGAGACAGCGTTTTTGGCAAATCCAAGCATTACTAAAGCAGATAACGCCTCTTCACGGTTACTATTGTCTGAAATGGTAAATATTTCACCGCTTCCAGCCTGTTTACCAAGCTTATCTTTCAGATCGACAATGATTCTCTGGGCAGTCTTTAGTCCGATTCCCTTTACGCTTTTAAGGATATTTACTTCGGAACCTAAAATTGCCTTTTCGATCTCATCCGGTGTCAGTGAAGAAAGCATCATTCGTGCAGT
Source organism: uncultured Bacteroidales bacterium (assembly GCA_963816345.1). Taxonomy (GTDB): domain Bacteria; phylum Bacteroidota; class Bacteroidia; order Bacteroidales; family VadinHA17; genus LD21. Next base: position 429,889 of record CAWFKI010000006.1, on the reverse strand, counting down.
ATTGGCGCCCACGCCTGTCACTGAGATCAGTAATTTGAATATATCCCGTTCGCTGTTGTCGGCAAATCCAAAAAGCTGGTGACTGTCTTCACGTATAACTTCATGTACCAGCATCTTAAACTCAGACTTCCCCTCAAGTTTTGTAAACGTTGTTACCGAAATATTTAAAAAATAGCCGATTCCGAACGATTCAAGGGTAACGAAGGTGGGATTAATTGATGTAATGGTTCCTTTAATATAGTCTATCATAATTATTGCTCGGAATTAAAAATATCGGGAGGAAGTTCATCCATGCGGTCGGTATAGGTTTCAATATCCTGATGTTTTAAGGGATTTTTTGATATTTCAGTGAATGTCTGTCTGTTCCGGATGATATCGCATGCAAGGTAAATTGCCTGGCGGAATGAATTTTCGGAGGCTTCACCTTTGCCGGCTATGCTAAAGGCTGTACCATGCACCGGAGATGTTCGTACAAATGGCAGGCCGGCGGTAAAGTTAACCCCGGTGTCAAATGACAAAGCCTTGAATGGGGCGAGTCCCTGATCGTGATACATGGCCAGTATCCCGTCAAATTTCGAAAATGAGCCTGCACCAAAAAAACCATCTGCCGGAAAGGGCCCGAAAGTCAGGATTCCCTCTTTCTTAGCCTGCTCAATCGCGGGAAAGATTATCTCAGCCTCTTCTGTCCCCAGCAATGAATTGTCTCCGGCATGCGGATTAAGTCCAAGGACAGCAATACGGGGTTTACGGATCGCGAAATCGAACCGGAGTGACTGATCCATGAGTCTGATTTTACTTAAGAGCGAGTCCACTGTTATCAGTCCCGGAACCTGGCTCAGAGGTACATGTCCGGTTGCAATTCCTATTCTCAGACTCTCTCCTATCATAAACATAAGTACCTCTTTGGCGCCGGCTTTTGATTTAAGATACTCGGTATGACCGCTAAAATGAAAGTTATCTGACTGGACATTATGCTTGTCTATCGGAGCTGTGATAAGGACGTCAATCTTACCGCTAAGCAGGTCGTCGACAGCTTTCTCCAGGGATATCAGGGCAGCCTCTCCTCCCTGTGGCGTCGACCTTCCAAGTTCTACCCTTGTATTATCATCAAGACAGTTGATCATGTTGGCTTTTTTAGGATGCGCCTCCTCAACCGACCTGATATTGTTAAAGCTGAAATTTGAAATGTTCAGAGCCTTCCTGTGATATGCAGCCACCTTGGGTGACCCGTAGACAACCGGAGTGCAAATATCATTTATCATCGGATCGGAAAGAGCTTTTATAATGACCTCATATCCGATTCCATTAATATCTCCATGTGAGATTCCTGCTATTAGTGTTTTCTTTTCCATAAAGTGTTATTTCTTTTGAGCATACCTTGCTGCATACCTTTTCAGAAAGGTTGACAGCAATCTTAATCCAGATCCCGGACCATTCTTTAACCTGTAAAAATCATCTTTTTTAAGTATCTCCGTTCCTGCTATATCCAGATGTATCAAAGGGAATTCAGTAAATTTTTCAAGGAATTTTCCCGCAATGATGGCACCTGCTTCTTTTCCCCCTATATTCCTGATATCGGCGATATCGGATTTTAAAAGCTCTCCGTATTCCTCCCAGAACGGTAATTCAGCGATCCGCTCATACACATCATTACCACATTCGGCAAGAAGATCAATATATTTCCTGTCAGCATTTGTCATTACGGCAATTGCCTTGTTTGAAAATGTCATCGCAGCTGATCCGGTGAGTGTGGCAATATCAATTATAAGCTCAGGTGAATACTTTGATGCATAGCTGATGGCATCGGCAAGGATCATCCTGCCTTCAGCATCAGTATTGCCGATCTCAACGGTCATTTTATTGTACATTGTGATCACATCTCCCTGGGTATAGGCATTCCCTCCCGGCCTGTTATCTGTGGACGGGACCAGTCCGATGATATGTAAAGGAACACCTGTCCTGGCAATTGTATGTAAAACACCTGCGACAATGGCAGCGCCGGCCATGTCCCTGTTCATTCCCGACATGAATTCACCTGTTTTAATATTCAGGCCGCCGGTATCATAAACTACTCCTTTTCCGACCAGGACAATCGGGTTCTTATTTAAACAGCCTTTGGGATGATAATCAAGTATACAAAACACCGGAGGATCAACGCTTCCCTTGTTGACAGCCAGAAGTCCTCCCATTTTAAGAGCTTCGATCCTGGGTTTTTCAAGTACTTCGACAGAAAATCCGGCTGCATCACCAATTTTTTTGATGGCCCCGGCCAGCGCTGTAGCATTCAGGTGATTAACAGGCTCATTTATCAGATCACGGGTAAAATAAACCGCATCGGTAAGTTCAGTCAGCCACTTTATATTTGAATCAGGTATGTCGCCTTGCAGGAGTATCCTTGCAGGGTACTTCCTGTCAGCGCCCGCTTCTGCCTGTGTCTTGTACTTGTCGAATGAATAGATGCTAAGGATCAGTCCTTCGGTAAAATCCTCAACAGCGCCCGGATAGGCATTCTCTGAGGTAACAACGAGCTCTGAATGATTATTCGCCTTTATTAATTTTCTTAAGTTATAAGAGGTCTTGCGAAGCTCTTCACTTACTTTATACCCGATATTTTCCTTCAGCCTGATCAGGTAAAGGCACCTTTTGTAAGAATTGATAAAAATGTATTCATCTCCTGCTTTCATCTGTTTCTCAGCAAACTCTTTTTCCGAACTGCTCAACCTTAAACCGTCAGGCAGACGATCATTTCCGAGTATACAAACAACAGACTGATCAGGTGAAATTTGAGGGATTTTTATAATTTCAGGTTTCATATCATAATAACTTGCTGGAATAACAGGTAAAGTTAATTAAATTATTGATTGTTCTGGCTTCAAAGAGTTACCTTTGCCCGGGGGTTTTGTTCCTTTACCGGTGATGCCGGGAAGAAGACAGGCATTGAGCATATCTCCCTTGTCAGATGCAATTAAAACGACTATATAAAAAAGCATTCAACCGTATTCCTCTAAGTGTGGAGGAGGGTCTCACTCTTTATACACATGCTCCGCTGGAAGAGCTGATGTTCGTAGCCAATGATCTTAGACAGTTCCATAACAGCGGGGATACTGTTGGTTGGATGATTGACAGAAATGTAAATCTCACGAATGTCTGTTTTTCCCAGTGTACGTTCTGCAACTTCTGCAGAAAGAAAAATTCGGAAGACGCCTATGTAACGTCCATTGATGAATATATCAGTAAAATAGATGAATTATATTCTCTCGGAGGGGATCAGCTGCTTCTTCAGGGAGGCATGAATCCCGACCTTGGTCTTGACTTTTATACCACTCTATTCAGGCGTCTCAAGGGACTCTATCCATCACTAAAGCTTCATGCACTGGGACCACCTGAGGTTGTTTATCTGGCAAGGAAGGAAAACCTCTCCTATTCCGAAGTCCTTTCCTCTTTAATTGAATCGGGGCTTGACAGCTTACCCGGCGCCGGTGCTGAGATACTTTCCGACAGGGTAAGGCGCATTGTGTCGCCGGGTAAAGCAACATCCGGGGAGTGGACAGATGTTATGAAGGAGGCTCATAAACTCAATCTTCCTACTTCTGCAACAATGATGTATGCTCATATTGAGACTGCCAGGGAAAGAATTGAGCATCTTGTCAGACTTCGTGATATTCAGGATTTGAAACCTGAAAACAGTTATGGATTTATTACATTTATTCCATGGCCGTTTCAGGATGAAGGAACAGTATTATTAAAAAAACATTCAATAAGAAGCAGTTACACCGGTCCGGATTATCTGAGGATGATTTCCGTAAGCAGGATGATGCTTAATAATATCCGGAACATACAGGCCTCAATACTCACTGTCGGAAGGGAGATTGGAATGCTATCTCTTCACGCCGGAGCCAATGACCTGGGTTCGATAATGATTGAGGAGAATGTTGTTAGTGCAGCAGGGGCAACCAACCGCTTCAATGCGGAAGAGATGCAGTCGATCATCAGGGAAGCCGGATTTGTTCCGCAAAGGAGAAATCAGAAATACGAATTTATCCAGACAAAAAAATCCCGCCGGGGCGGGACTCCTTAAAATATTTTCAGATTAAAATTTATCCTTTTCGGCAACTTCTTTACTCTCGTCAGTAGCAGGATCAAATTTAGAAGCTTTCTTAAATTCTTTCATACCCTGCCCGATCCCCTTCATAAGTTCAGGAATTTTACGTCCGCCAAAAAGAAGAACAACTACAACCAGAATCAGAAGAATCTCAGTTAAACCTATCTTTCCCATCTCATTTAGTATTAGAATTTGTACAAAGTTATAAATACTTTAATTAATTACAAGTCAATATCAGAATAAATCTATTTTCGGAATAATCTCAGTATATCGTTGCCATTAGCAAAGACAAGCAGTGATAAAAGCAGGATCATCCCTGCAATCTGTGCATATTCAAGGAACTTGTCGCTTGGCTTTCGTCCTGTAATTACCTCAAAAAGAAGGAACATTACATGCCCCCCGTCGAGAGCGGGTATTGGCAAAATATTCATAATAGCAAGGATAATTGACAGGAAAGCTGTAAGGTTCCAGAAAGCCTGCCAGTCCCATACTCCGGGGAATATCTTTCCAATTGTGATGAAACCTCCAAGCGATTCATATGCTTTTGAATGTCTTGAAAAGAGCAGCTTGAATTGTTTGAGGTAGTCGGCCACAGTTTTAAAGCCTTTGTCAATACCTGCAGGGACCGACTGGAAAAATCCATATTTAAGTGTTTTCAGGGTAAAAATATCACCAAGAGGTTTACCCAGGTATCCGATACCAAGTAACCCGGCTTCAGTTGGTTGAACGGAGATAACCTCCCTCTTCCCGTTACGCAACAGGTCCAACTTAACTGGCCTGGATTTATTTCCCTGCAGATAACTCTGAAACTCATCAGCATAGGCAAATTTTATGCTGTCTATTCCGGTAATCTCATCACCGACCAGAACACCTGCTTTTTTTGCAGGGGAGTCCTTCTCAAAAGATTTTATCAACATAGGCTGAAAGGGTATCCGGTAACCTATCTGGCCTTTGCCCTTCAGAATTTTCTGAATATATTCTTTTGGGATATCAATAGTCAGTTTCTCTCCGTTACGCTCTACCTGTATGGTTTTACGGTTGTTCAATACGATATCGGGGATGATCTCCATAAAGTTATCGACATACTGGTTATCAACTGACAGGATCTTATCGCCGTTTCTCAGTCCCATTTCATATCCGACGGAATCGGTTACAATACCATATTTGACATTAGAAGTCGGCAGATATGTATCTCCCCATGCATACAACACCAGGACATATATCAGCAAGGCTGACAAAAAGTTAAAGATCACCCCGCCAGTCATTATCAGGAGTCTCTGCCACGAGGGCTTTGATCTGAACTCGTATGGTTGAGGGGGTTGTTTCATTTGTTCCCTGTCCATCGATTCATCGATCATTCCTGAGATCTTCACGTAGCCACCGAGAGGGAGCCAGCCTATTCCATATTCCGTGTCTCCTTTTTTAAATTTAAAAAGGGAGAACCAGGGATCGAAGAACAGGTAAAATTTCTCCACCCTGGTTTTAAACAATTTGGCAAGGAAGAAATGGCCCAGCTCATGTATTATTACAAGAATTGAAAGGCTCATTACAAACTGCAGGATCTTTATAAGTATAGTCATCGTTTCTCAGATAGTTTATTAATGTAAATTGATGCGATCTCCCTTGCTCTGTTGTTTGTAAAATCAAGCTGATCAAGGTCTGAATATAGTGAAAATAATTCATTATCCATAGTATGTTTAACAACATCGGACATCTGAAGAAAGCCGATTTTCCCTGCAAGGAATGCTTCAACAGCCATTTCATTTGCGGCATTAAGGATACAGCACATATTTCCTCCTGCCTTAAGTGCTTCATATGCAAGGGAAAGGTTCTGAAATCTGGTGTTATCAGGCTCTTCAAATGTAAGAGTCCTGTAATCTTTGAAATCGAGGCGCGGGAGGTCCGATTTCAGCCTGTTTGGATATGAAAGGGCATAGAGGATCGGGATTCTCATATCCGGTACGCCAAGCTGTGCTTTAACTGATCCATCTGTGAAATGGACAAATGAGTGAATTGCTGACTGAGGATGGATTACTACCGAGATCTGATCGGGAGTAAGATCAAAGAGCCATTTTGCCTCGATAACCTCCAGGCCTTTATTCATAAGGGATGCTGAATCAATAGAGACTTTGCATCCCATTTCCCAGTTCGGGTGTTTCAAAGCTTCAGAGGGAGTAACCTTCTCAAGCATCTCTCTGCTGTGGTTAAGAAATGGACCGCCGGAGGCTGTAAGAGTGATTTTTTCTATAATATTTCCCGACTCACCTGCAAGGCACTGGAAAATTGCGGAATGTTCTGAATCGACAGGTATAATCCGGCTTCCCGACTCATTGACCAGCCTGCCGATAATCTCTCCTGCGACTACCAGGGTCTCCTTATTTGCCAGGGCAATCTTTTTGCCGGCCTTTATTGCCGCGACTGTCGGCCGCAGACCTGAATATCCGACTATCGAAGCTACAACCACATCCACGCATGAGGAGGCAACAACCTGTTCAATTGCTTCCTCTCCTGAAAATATCTTAATATCGGTATTTTTCAGATTATCCTTCAGAATCTGATAATGGTCAGTATTGCCAATAACCACGGTTGAGGGATGGAATTCTATTGCCTGCCTGGTCAGAAGCTCCACATTATTCCCTGCAATAAGAACCTCTATACTGAATTCGTCAGGGAAACGTGAAACAATGTCCAGTGTCTGTGAGCCAATTGACCCGGTAGATCCCAACAGTGCTATTCTTTCTGGCATACCCGGCAACCTGAATTTTAAAATAAAATGTGTTTCTCAGGGTCGAGAGGGCTCCCTTTGTACCAGATCTCAAAATGAAGATGAGGCCCTGAAGTATATAGTTCACCTGAGTCGCCAACTATTGAGATGGCTTCGCCGGCACGGACAAGATCTCCTGTTTCTTTCAGGAGGCTTGCATTATGTTTGTAAATTGAAACAATATTATTGGGATGCTGAACTTCAATTACAAAGCCTGTTTCCATTGTCCATCCGGTAAAGATCACTGTGCCTTCAAGAGCGGCTGAAACTATAGCCTTTGGTTCGGTTACAATATCTGTTCCATAATGTTTAGTACGCACATCATATCGGCCTGATATTATGCCCTTTACCGGTGGAAAGAAATGCAATCCTGCAAGACTTGATACTGATTCCGCTGAGGATGGACCGAGATTCAGGTTATATCTTTCTTCATTTTCAATTCTTGTTCTTAAAGCAGAATCTTCGGGTGAATTATTAAATGCAATTGATTTATAATTCTTTGAGGTATCCTGTTGAGAGTACTGTATAGCGGGCCGATTCCCTGATATTATGGAATTAAGATTTGCGAAGTATTTATCTCTCAGGGCCAGTTCCCGGTCCAATGAATCGAGACGTATAGCGCTTATAAGGATATTGCGTCTCATTGTAATATCGGGATATCCCGGAATAAATTCCCTGAGATTTGTGAAGGAGATAAGTGACACAGTGGCGCCTGTAATAAAAATGAACAGAAAAGAGATAAGCAGGAAAGCATTATATCTGGTTAAAGTTATTCTCCACACCTCTTCAAAAGTATGGTCGTTTATTACGGCAAATCTGTATTTATCGCGCCAGTTCCCTTTTTTCTTTTCGTTTTTAGTCATGCAATAATCATATTGAGCTGCAAAGATAATAATCCTGCATCATCAATTCAGTTAAATAAATAAAAAGAGGTATTATACCACCTTAACAGCCTTATCCTCACTCTGCCAGAGCCCGTGTTTTGTACAGACTGCCATGGCTGACAGGTTCATTGAAACCTCAGGAGCGACAATATAGAAATCGATTTCAAAATGGGAAGGTTTGTTGCCATAGACACCTGCCGTATACCTCGCCTCCGCGAGTAAAGTCTCCCGGTTCCACAGTTGTATCACACTTATGAAATGGTCGGCATCATCGGGGTGGGCATATTCCTCTCCCAGCTTTACTTTGATTTCAAATTTCTCTCCCCTTTTGACAGTATCGGGACAGAACACATGAGGCATGTGTCTGTCGAGGTAATCGCGTTTTACCTCTTTATCTTCCTTTTCTATCTCTGTTGCTTTAAATACCCTTGGCATTGTGATATGATTTAGTACCGGTTATAACAATGAGTCAAGCATTATTGTTCTGACAAAAATAATGATTAAAAACTTTATATTGAGTCCACTTCGAAAAGTTAATTATGCTGAATTTCAGTGTTTTTTTACCCCTGACCCCTAAAGGGGAAACACTGAAATTCAGCATAATAAAAAAGTCCTCTTCAGGGGATTCAGCAGTAAATTAACTATTCGGACTATTAATTACTGCTAATGACAATATTTGTAAACTACACATTATTAACTACTTGTATATTATAAGGCTTAATCTTACTGGTTATAAAGGCAAGATCGCTGGAAGTGTACATGTAACGAGAGTGTGGGATCCTTCGCTTCGCTCAGGATGACAGCGTGTTATGGGGTCAACAGAGGGAAAAGCGGCGATTCGCAGGTACCTTTGCATTTGTTACCACATCGCTTCTGCGAATCGCCGCTTTTCCCTCTCTCCCAATATATTAGCCTGTCATTCCGAGCGCCAGCGAGGAATCCCAAACTCCCGTAACAGCTACTCTTAAATGCGCTCCCTCTCAGGGCTTGATATCCCACGCCTCCGGTTTCCGTTAGCATGTATAAAAGATGGTTTTCGCCCCGTAGGGGCATAATAACATAACGCAGGGCCACGTCCTGGATAAAAACTATAAATGACCATTAATGACCACCTAATGACAATTAATGACCACTTAATGACCATTAATGACCATTAATGACCATTTAATGACCACCTAATGACCACTTAATGACCACTTAATGACCACTTAATGACCACTTAATGACAATTAATGACAACCTAATGACCACTTAATGACCATTTAATGACCATTAATGACGCCCGAATGCCTGCCGGATAGCTTCCGAATGGCAATCCTCTTCAGTTTCCCGGTCTGACTTCTAAAAATAATCAGCTAATTGTTTTGGAAATGTTTCTGAATGCACTACATTTGCACCTCAATATTGCGGGGTGGAGCAGTGGTAGCTCGTTGGGCTCATAACCCAAAGGTCGGAGGTTCGAATCCTCCCTCCGCTACAAGAAAAAAGCCAGGCACGAAGTGCCCGGCTTTTTTGTTTTCAGCCCGAAGCCCGCTTGCGAGGCGGAGGGATGGAAACAAAAAAGTCGCAGTTATGCGCAGCATAGCGTGGCTTTTTCCTTGTTAAGCACCTCAAAACGGATCAGGAGCGAAGCGAACAATCCTCCCTCCGCTACGTGGCTTTTTCTTTGGGCTGTTACCCTAAGAGGATCATGAAATAATCCTCCCACCCTACCAGCATAGCGTGGCTTTTTGCTTGTTAAGCACCTCAAAACGGATCAGGAGCGAAGCGAACAATCCTCCCTCACTACGTGGCTTTTTCTTTGGGCTGTTACCCTAAGAGGATCATGAAATAATCCTCCCACCCTACCAGCACAGCGTGGCTTTTTGCTTGTTAAGCACCTCAAAACGGATCAGGAGCGAAGCGAACAATCCTCCCTCCGCTACTAAAGACGACTCCTCATCATTTTTGATGGGGAGTTTTTCTTTTATACCCTCTGAACTTCTCATAAATTAGGACTTTGCGAGAAACAATGAATTAACATAGGAGGTTAGATATGTTCTGTAGGAGCAACCAAAAGACTTTCCGCAGTTAAATGGGGGATTACAACTAAAATATTCTGGGCATGGATTTTGACAATACCCGTATCTGCATTTATTGGAGCAATGATTTATTATTTGTTTCAAATAATATTTTAACCAAATATGTTAAAACAAACTTAAAACCTGATTAACCAAAGACTTACCTAAAAACTTTATTTATCTTTATGGTAATTATGGGAAAAGGTAAACGAACTGTAATTAAATTATTGATTGTCCTTATGTCTTTATTTTGTATAGATGGGGGCAGATCGTTAATGCTAATCAGCAGTAACGAACAAATACTTTTTACCCATGATCTTGTAAACGATACCGAAATACCACATCAACAACATTTTGCTAATTTCACCGATGATGAAAAATGGCTTGGATCATTCAAATTCGATTTTTCCTCTTTCCATTTGAATTCTGTAAAGTTCATATATACATTGAATTCTTCCACCCAGGAATTTCTAGATTCAATTTGGCAACCGCCTAAGAGCGTCTAACCTTAATTATTTATTCTTTTATCAGTTGACTGAATAATTTCAGTCAAATTGCTATATTAATTTTTAGTGATATTCTTTATGATTATTATAAACGGTGGTTGCAGGTATTTAGATTTTTAGAAGTTAGTTACAGGCATACTATAAACCAGTAACCAGATAATATATTCTAACCTGCAATAACTGTAACAAAAAAAATACGGATATATGAAAATTAAACTAATAATAATATTGAGTGCTGTTGTAATAAATATTACAGCCCAAACCAATGAAGAGGCAAAGACGCTATTCGGAAACGGGAAACCACATATTGGCTATTTCATAAATCCCTCCTGCCAGTTTGGTAACTTTGCCGGGGCAAATGCTGTCATACCCGGAATTGGTGCTGGCGTTATTCTCAATAAAAAGTATTCTCTGAATATCTTATACAAACTTACGGTTACAGAAAGCACCCCTGCTGGCGAAGCAAATCAGCTATACCTTCACGGACAGTGGTTTGGATTCAAAGCAGAGTATTCATTAAAGCCTGAAGGTATGGTTCATTTGAATTTTCCTCTTGAAATTGGTGCCGGAGAAATTGAACTTGATCTGAAAGATTCTTATGAAAACGAACAAGTCATTATTCCATCTGGGGATGCCTGGTTTGCTTATCTTGAGCCAGGAGTGGCCGTTGAAATAAATCTTCAGAAGTTTATAAAGTTGAATCTTTCTGCAGGATATAGATTTGTAAGTGACGTAACCTTCAGGAATATATCTGAAAAGGATCTGAAAGGATTCACATTTACTACCGGGTTGAAAATAGGGTTATTCTGAACCACTTTTTGTTATTATGATAATTGATATTCTAAACTCTTAAAATCAAAATTATGAAATGTCCAATATGCAACGTTGCTTTACTGATGTCTGAAAAACAGGGGATTGAAATTGACTATTGCCCTACTTGCAGGGGAGTATGGTTAGACAGGGGCGAATTGGAGAAAATAGTTGAGAGAACAATTTATTCTGAAAACAGATCAGGTCAACTCTCAAATGAAGACGACCAAAATTATAACAGGTCGCAGGAAACTGATCACGACGATTCCCGAGGATCTAAATATGGTAAAAAAAGAAATTTTTTATCAGAACTTTTTGATTGACAGTGGCGAAATTAATATTTTAAATGTATCGAATGTTAATGTGTATGTATTGCTTAAACCTAAATAATTCTTAAGCTTATGAATAGAATCAGCAGATGAAGATTAATTAAGAGAGCCGGTATATAGATTGTATCTATAATAGTTGGTATATATAGGTAAAGTTCATGCGAAAAAGGTTATGGCAGATCATCCGGATTTGATTATATGCTGGACACAAACTTCAGTTCCAACCTTACAATATGAAAGGCTGACAACAGAGAATTTTGAAATGCTGGTAATACATAGAAATAAAACTCATGGAAAAAATAATAGAAAAAATATTTGGATTTTTGTTAAAGCACTAGTTCTGGTTCCACTGATAATTGGGATAAAGTTTCTTGCGCATGCTTATGGTCTTGAGTTTCTGGCTATTAATAATCTGTTCTCAGGAATAATTGCAGCAAATGTTTTTTTGATGGGATTTTTACTTAGCGGAGTTCTTTCTGATTATAAAGAAAGTGAAAAAATTCCCGGGTGAAATTGCCTCTTCAATTAACAATATCTATTCCGAATTGATATACCTGCATGATGATAAAAAAATAGCGAAAAGTAAAGAGTGTTTGTTATACTGCCAGGAACTTACAATATCCATTCTGGATTGGTTTCACAGAAAAGAAAAGACTACAAATTTAATTGCAAAAACCAGGCATTTGAATTCCCTGTTTGCAAAAATAGAGAATGATACTCAGGCTAATTATATTGTTCGTCTGAAAAACGAAATGTCCAATTTAAGCAAGACTATTATAAGGGTTGATACAATAAGGGATACCAACTTTATTACATCAGGATATCAAATTGCAATTTCTATGACTACTTTAATGTGCTTTGGCCTTGTATTCTCCAAAATAGATCCATTTTATGAATCTCTGTTTTTTGTAGGAGTTATATCTTTCTTTATGATATTCCTGATTTTATTAATCCATGACCTCGATGACCCATTTGCTTATAATGAAAAATATTCTGCCGAAAACGTCTCATTATATCCGATCAGACGCGTGTTGTCTGAAATAGAAATATTAAATAAAGAGCGAAACATTTACTGAACTTTTTAATCACTTTGATTACACATCCCTTATTTAATCTTCATATTTATTGTTTTCAGAGCAACTTAAAAACTGATAGTATGATTTCCCTAAAAAAAATATTTTATCGCAACAAAACCACCTATTAAACAGGCAGTAAAACCTAATGCGAGTATATTGAAATATTTCTCCAAGAATAGCTTAATACCAGGCCCGAATTTCCAGATCAGCCATGCAACCAAAAAAAATCTTGCTCCACGGCTGATCACTGATGCTATAAAAAACATCATAAGATTTATGTCGAAAACACCGGCAGTAACAGTGAACACTTTATAAGGAATAGGAGTGAATCCGGCTGTAAAAATGACCCAGAAATCCCACTTATTAAATAATGCTTTAATACTATCGAAAAGGTTAACTGAAAAGCCTGGAATATTGTTAAAAAAGAAATTAGCAAACCCTGTAAATTCTCCGTTTGGAGAAATCCATGCAAAATGCCCTACAGCATAACCTGCAAATGCACCAGCCACAGAACCAATTGTACAAATCAATGCAAACCGGAACGATTTCTTTATACTCCCCAGTGCCAACGCTATGAGTAATATGTCAGGAGGTATAGGAAAGAAGACAGATTCAATAAAAGCAAGTATAAAAAGAGCTATTGGGCCATAAGGTGTTTCCGCCCACTTCAACACCCAATCGTACATTTTTTTCAACCAATTCATAAAAACATTTTAAAAAAGTTTAATTGCAACGATTGCAATTGCAATACAAGCTGTAGCAATAATTGCGATAGGTTTTAAATTAAATTCAAGTAGTTTTTTAACTTCCGGACCTAATTTTATTATTAATAAAGCCAATAAAAAGAATTTTATTCCCTGGCTAATAAGTGTGGCTGTACAAAAGATGAATATATTAATGTCAAACACACCCGATGAAATGGAAAATATCTTATAAGGAAGCGGAAGAACTGACGCTATAAACAAAATCCAGAAATCCCATTTTGTATATAGTATATGTATCTTATTGTAAATACTTTCTGAAAACCCTGGAATATTATTAAAAAGAAATTGTGCAAGTCCTGTAAACTCTCCATTTGTATTAATCCATGCAAAATGGCCGATTGAATAACCTGCAACAGCCCCTGATAATGTTCCCAGAGTCGCAAATAAGGCGTACTTATATGTTTTTGTAATATTCAGTAATGCTAATGCCAGAAAAAACATTGGTGTAGGTAGTGGTAAAAAAGATGCATCAGCAAAAGCGCAAATAAACAATGACCACGTACCCCATTTTGTGTTTGCCCACTGCAAACTCCAGACGTGAAATTTCTTAAGCCAATTATTCATTTAACGCTTTCTTTCTTCTTATTTAACAAATTAATTATTATAAGGATTTCCTGGTTTTCTTATAGACTTCAAAGAGATCTTCTTCATCCTTGCCTTCTCTAATACCGCGCATTATCATAACCAGCAATAGCCGGAATTTCACTTTCTTTAAAACCTGATTTTTCTGCAAAAGCACTTGCAAGACGCATTTCGTGATTGTCAATTTGCCCATCAGACAGAGTCATTTTTACAATATCATAAAGCTGTTCAAACCGTTTGGCTAACTCATAAGGAGGGTCATAGTCCTGTTTGGCTGCTGTATCAATCAAATTTTTTATCTCCGGTTCAGTAAAACCCAGTTTTCTGCCCATCTGGTGCAATAATTCAAGTTCAGTATGCCAGATAATTCCATCTGCCATTGCAATTTTGACCAGATGAACAAAAAATCCTTTATTCTGTTTTTTTAATGGGTGATCGAAATTTTCTAAGTGGCTCATATTATATCTTTTATAACTAAATATTAAAAAATATTTGTATTTTAAATAGGAAAGAAAACTAGAACCTAAATACTATTTTAGATGATCCTATTTATGAACAGGATTATTCTCTTCTCCCTAAATATATCATAATGTAGTAAAGTAATGTTGCCAAAGAACCTAATGCAGCGACTACATAAGTATATGCAGCCCACTTCAGTGCATCCTGTGCTTTAAGATGTGTTGAATAGCTTGTTACATTGGCCGTTTGTAACCATGCCAATGCTCTTTTACTGGCATTGATCTCAACAGGCAATGTTATAAAGCTGAAAGTTGTAGTTAATGCAAATAATACTATTCCTGCCAGAAGAAGTTGCGGGAAAGTATTTATTAGCAATACCCCTCCAAGTAATATCCACTGAACCCAGTTTGAAGCAAAACTGACCACAGGTACTAAGTTTGAGCGCATGCGTAACCATGAATATGCGTTTGCATGTTGAATAGCATGACCGCATTCATGTGCCGAAACCGCTCCTGCCGCTATATGATTTCCAAAGTAAACATCACGGCTCAGGTTAACCGTTTTATTAACCGGATTATAATGATCAGTTAACTCACCAGCCACCGACATGATCTTTACATCAATAATCCCATTCTCTCTTAGCATTTTTTCAGCTACATCCCGGCCTGTATAACCATTATTCATTGGCAACAGGGAGTATTTCTTAAACCTCGATTTCAGCTGGTGGCTGACTAGCCAGCTGGCCAGCATGAATACTCCAAAAATCAATAAATATGTTATCATCGTTTTAAAATTTACGTTTTATATTAATTTGCATAATCATAAAAACACACAGGATAATAGAGATCCATATAAGTTATATCATCAATTTCTATTTGTTCTTCCAGCATATACCTGTTAGGATCTTGTAATGCGGGTTCATATTCACTGTTCTCTATCCAGTCATGTAATTCTAACCAGCCTTTCGAAATGGCATTAAATGGCTTATCATCAGGAATTTCAATTCTCAGAACTGCATAATTACGCTTCGGTATGAACTTGAGTGTTGCTCCTACTACATTTTTAATTTTATCCGGCAGGCAAACCCAGTATTCATACCCACGTAATCCTTTGCTGTGATAAGCCTCAGATACAGGAATGTCAACGCCAAATTTTCTTAAATCATCAAATTTTATTTTTTTCGTTTGCATCAATTCCATCATATAAGTTGCTGCATCACTTTCAGGAGTGGAACTCACAATTCTGTATGCTGCCACCTTCATCGGTGGTAATT
This sequence comes from uncultured Bacteroidales bacterium, assembly GCA_963816345.1. Taxonomy (GTDB): domain Bacteria; phylum Bacteroidota; class Bacteroidia; order Bacteroidales; family VadinHA17; genus LD21. The sequence continues at coordinate 414,280 of CAWFKI010000006.1, read as the reverse complement.
CTTTTATTGAAACCCGGATAGAAGTCTTTTCAGCAATTATCATAACCGTTATTTTATTTTGTATACCATTAGTGCATCGCCATGCCTGATATAAAGCTTCCCTTTATTTATTACAGGGTGAGCCCAGAAAGGTCCTTCTCCTTTTGTGATCTGAAACTCACTTACTATGTCAAGTTTTGAAGCATCAGGTTTTACCAGGGCAACATGGCCTGACTTTTCTTCAAAAAGGTAAAGCATTCCATCGGCAGAAATTATTGATCCTCTTGAGTTCCATTTTGTTGTCCATAGGGTTTTACCAGTTGTCCAGTCTACACAAACCCATGTATCGGGTGGGTTCGACATATGGTTTGTACCATAGATATTATTCCCCAGAAGGACAACTCCACCAAGCTGGGGATCAAAATTCCTGTTTTCCCAGACTACCTCAACCGAATTTCCATCTGCAGAAAGCTTAAGTTTAAGAGCAACCCATTTGTATCCATTTGCAATCAGAATATACCCATCCCTGTAAACAGGAGTTATGGCATGATTCTTCCTGACATCGCCAGTGGCAGCATTAACAGCAGCATAATTAACTTTCCATAGTATTTTCCCGTCTTTTACATTAACTGCAATTATATCTGTCCCCATTACAGTAACTATCATTTTCTTACCGGCATACTCAATAAGTTTAGGATTAACATATTGGGCTCCTGGTTAAGAGGTTCTGCTTCCCATACCACTTTGCCGTCATTGATATTGAAAGCGACAAGTGATGCTTTTTTCCCTCCTGGTGACGCAATAACCATATTATCGACAACCACTGGAGATTCGGAAATTCCGAACTTTATTGGTTTGCTTTCATATAAGCTGTAATGGTTTTTTGACCATTTTATCTTTCCATCCGATCCAACACAGACAATATCCCCGCTTCCACTTATAAGAAATATATTTCCATTATAATATGTAGGGGTACATCTCGATCCGGTATGGTTTGTCATCCAGGCTTTGCCATATACTGTTTCCCATTTCTTTTTCCCATCAAGTGTAAGAGCAGTAAGTACATCTGAACTGTCTTTTCTTCCGGTTATATAAACTGCATCATCAGTAACAGTTGGTGAAGAGTAACCATCTCCCATATTTTCGGCTTCCCATAAAAGTACAGGGCCGCCATCAGGCCACTTTTTCATCAATCCCGTTTCATTATAAATCCCGCTTCGGTCTGGTCCGCGCCATTCATAAAGCTGACTAAAAACAATATTAATTATGGCTGTACAGAATAATAGGGATAAAAGGGATTTTAAAATAAATGATTTCATCTTGAGTAAATTTTAAATTGGGATTAGAGTATTTTTTCTGTTATGGTAAGCATTGAGTCGATTTGCTGTACCTATATAAAATCTGATTAATAAAAACAGTCTTAAATGAAATATAGAAGAAGACAAAGATTCTTAATGCAGGAGAAATTTACCCATGCAGCACTTATGATATGCTTAAATCTTTGTTTAGAATACTTTTGGCGGTTGCCAGACAGAAAAGAATAGACTATTTAAAAGAGGCAGGGTAATTAAACCATATTTTTGACATTCAGGTTGTTCTGATAAATCCGAATTATTAGACTGGTCAATCTGGTCTTCATCTGATGAATCATTATCCGGAGTTAACCTACTCTCAATATTGTCAGTATCGAGTGAAATTTCTATATAATATCGCTGTGTATCTAAATTAGAATGTACATTAATTCCCTGGAAGAAAAACAGAACTATCAATAATAAAAATTTAAGAAATATGTTCCTTCTTTTTTTCATGAGAGCAAAAGTCATGTATATTTTAAACATTCATGCGGAAATAAAAGTTAAACTATTGTTAATTATTTGATTACTTAGAATCTGGCTTATAGTTTCAATTTTTCTTCACTTGTTTATAGATTTCGAACCAGATAATGCTTGAAAAACCTGCCAATGTGCATACTAATAATTCCAGATAACCAATTTTTTCAAATTGGAACAGATTAAGAAGAAATGGAATATTCAGAATCAGGATCAGGAAGATTATTGCCCCGCCGATAATCCACTTAACCGCTTTATTTGGAGTTAAAAGAATTTTAAAAAATCCGGATGTCCATGAGCGGTTTGAAAGAATAACAGCAATATTTGAAACTATTAATGTAACAAATGTAAGTGTTCTGACACTTTTTTCAGAATATCCCGATTTTAAGTCCGATAAAATATACAAGCAAGCTGATAACCAAGATGCCAACGCCCTGCATGCAGCTAAAAATTATTTTTCTTGCACCGAAGAATGGTTCAGTTGATATCTTTCGGAGGTCTGGACATTACATTTTTTTCCTCTTTTTCTGCTTCAAAAATCATAGAACAGGCCGGATCAATGATTAATTCGAGAAAAACTATATGAACAGGCCACAGGATTAGGGGTAAGTCTGCGAATAATACAGGTATCAAAGATAATCCTGCAATTGGAACATGGATAGCAAAAATATATCCCAATGCTTTTTGAAGGTTATCAAATATTTTTCGCCCCATTTTCACAGCACCAACAATGGATGCAAAATTATCGTCCATTAATACAAGGGAAGATGCCTCCCTTGCAACATCGGTACCTTTTTCACCCATGGCAATTCCTATATTCGAAGCTTTCAGAGCCGGAGCATCATTGATTCCATCGCCCGTCATAGCAACTATTTCATTATTTTTTTTAAGGGCATTCACAATTTTAAGCTTCTGCTCCGGAATTACACGGGCAAAAATATTCACAAGCTTTAATGCGTTCACAAAGTTCATCCTCAGTCATATCTTTTAATTCGGAACCTGTAATGCAGAGTTCCGGATTTTTGATTCCTATTTCTTTTCCAATATTGGTTGCTGTTACAGGGTAATCGCCTGTAATCATAATTACCCTAATACCCGCTTTATAACATTCCTTTACAGCATCAGGTACATTCTTCCTGATAGGGTCTGATAATCCTATCAACCCTACAAATTCAAGATCAAAATCGTGTTGAAATGGATGGCAGTTCCCCGGAATTTAAATTAGCCCTTGCTACCCCTAAAACTCTTAATCCTTCCGAGGCCATTTCGGCAACCGCTTTTTCATAACCGGATATTGTTTCCCTATTCAGATGGCAAAGGTCAAAGATTGCTTCAGGAGCCCCTTTTACTGCAATTACCTGTTCTTTAGTTCCTGTACTTGAAAAAACCCTTGACATAGCCAACAGATCTTTAGATAATGGATATTCTTTTTCCATTATCCAGTCAGAATGAATATGTTCTGAATTTTTAAGAAATTGGTCGCCGATATTTATGATTGCCTTTTCCATAGGGTCAAAAGGATTCACCTGACTCGACAAAATTCCATATTCAATAATTTCGTGGAAAGTTTCAGGAAAGGTATCTCCTGATACTATGTTTAAAAAATCAGTTCCGTTAAAGAGTCGTGTAACAGTCATTTTGTTCTGTGTAAGTGTGCCTGTTTTATCAGTACACAATACTGTTGCAGAACCAAGTGTCTCAATGGCTGCAGGTTTACGGGTCAAGACAGATTTTTTTGACATTCGCCATGCCCCCAGAGCCAGGAAAATAGTTAAGACTACCGGAAATTCCTCCGGCAGCATAGCCATTGCCAGAGTAATTCCTGCCAGAAAACCTTTCAATAAATCGCCCCTTGTAATTGTATAAATGGCAATTACCAGGATACATAAAAGGATACCAATAATTGCAAGTCGTTTCACTAAAGTTCCCATTTCCTTTTTTAACTGGGTGGGTTCCTCTTTAACTGAATCGAGTGCTTTGCCGATTTTTCCGATTTCAGTATTTATGGCTGTGGCAGTAACCTTTACCAATCCGTTTCCCTGAACAATCATTGATCCCGAATAGACAACAGGTATGTCATCACCTCCGGGAATGAAAGCTATTATCTCCTTCAGTCCATTCTCTTTTTCTTACAGGTACCGATTCTCCGGTTAAAAGAGACTCATCGGCCAGCAAATTGTTACTTTCCAGAACAATAGCATCAGCAGGAACCCTGTCTCCTTCCTGTAAAACCACAATATCTCCTGTCACAACTTCTTTTCCGGGAATTCTTATTGTTTCTCCGTCACGGATTACAAGTGCCCTCGGACTGGCCAGGTCTTTCAGCGCATCCAGAGCTTTTTCAGTTTTTTTCTCCTGGTAAAACTCTATCCCCATTACTACAAATACAAAACTTAGCAGCATTAATCCTTCCTGAATATCACCAAGTATGAGGTATAAGGTTCCGCAGGCAACCAGAAGCAGAAACATAGGTTCTTTTACCACACCAATCGCAATATTAAATACACTTTTAGGCTTCGAAGAAGGTAATTCGTTATAGCCTTCTTTTTCAAGTTTCTCTGCTGCCTCTTTTTGGCTAATACCTTTATTATTCTCTGTTTTGCGATGATGTGTTCATTTAAATTAAATTTATTTAATTCGTATATACTAACTATATTATACCAAGATTATTTTTCTGATAAAACCTTATTTAATAATCCGACAAGAGTCTCCAGTTCTTCCCTATTTAGCTTTCTGCTAAAAGATTCCGCAATTCGTTTGTGGTAATAATCATGCATCTGGTTTATCAATTTACCCTTTTCAGTCAGATGTAAATGAGCACTGCGTCTATCCTCATCCGATTGGATTTTGTACAAAAAATCCTTTTCGATAAATTTGTCTACAGCTACTTTCACTGTCGGTTTTGTCAGTTTAAGACTCCTGGCAAGCTCCGTAATATTCGGATTATGAAGCAAATTGATAGTTTCAAGATAATGCATCTGGGTATGTGTAAGACTTAGTAAATGAAATTGTTCTTTAGCAGCTTCTTCAGATTGACCAAAAAGATTTGACAACTTTGATACTATTGTTACTAAATTTTTCATGTCACAAATATAGTTAGTTTATACTAACTAATATAATATATTTATATTTTTTATCTTCACTCTTTTGCGTGCTAGGTAGTGTGTAGTGTTTGAGGAGCATGCAAATGTGTGTAATTGATTGACCCTTTTGGCAGATAACATTTATGAACTAAGCAAAACACACATTATCTTGTAGAAAAACTTGTTAGGTTTTAGGGATTTTGACTTTTAAAGTTCCCGAAGTCCTCATAAAATCACTTTATAAGGGAAATAGACTATTAACTTTTGAGGTCAGATATTGACTTTTTTCAGCATCATGTTCTAACCTACCTTCAAAATACAATACTGATATTATAGAATCCCTTCAAATCTTAGCAAAAACCTTGCAACGGACAAATGAAATATTTTCAAAGAAATTTTGCACAAATAAGGTTTTTTAAATTTATCTTTGCTACTAAGATACTTACTCGGTAAACTAATATTTTCTTCAATAATGAAAGCGACAGCAAACAAACGACAACTCATTGCCGACTTGGGCCGGCAGTTTTCGGATATTACTATCCTCATGCATGAAGCGATTGCAAGAGACTGTGGTTTAATTGGAACAGACCACAAATATTTAGGTTACATTCTTAAAAAAGGGACGATGACAGCGGGAGAACTTTCAGAAATAACAGGATTGACAACCGGAGCAGTCACAGGTTTAATAGACCGTCTTGAAAAAAAGGAATTAGTGAAAAGAGTTTTTGACATGACCGACAGAAGGAAGGTGATGGTCGAACCCAACTCTGAAAAAGCAGCTCAACTTTTAGACGGAACATTCAGTGAGTTACAATCAATAACGAATAGACTGCTTTCTACTTTCAGCGATAAAGAATTGCAGGTTATTGAGAAGTACATGCTTTCCGCGATGAAACTAATGCAGGAATTCACAATTAATCTTAAAAATCGACATTAAATCATTCATAAATGCCAAATAAAAGTCAGCTTTTTGTGGTTGAAGATGCCGAGGATAAAATTATCGGATGGGTCAGTTATCAGGATTTTTAAAGAAGACCGGCTTATGATGTGACAGTTGAAACAGGCATTTGAATTCAATTTTAAAATCACTATTTAATACAATGTATTTATGAAACAAACTAAGTCAAAAGATAAATTAGCTGCCCTTTCATTATTTTTTCTTGCCCCATTTCTGTCGGAGTTTTTACTTGGAGCAACAACTGTTAGCCGTTGGCAGGGCATTTTGCCGGTTATTATGTTATACGGAGGCGGAATACTCCTTATAAGAGAAGTCTCAGTCCGTTTAGGTGGGCAGATTGCAACAATACTTTTGCTTGGACTTGTTTATGGATTGATTGAAGAAGGAATTTTGTTTCAAACACTATATCACCCTAATATTTTGGGAGTAGATAAAATCGGGGGACGATATTTCGGAGTAAATTGGTTATTTGCTCTTTGGGCGATAGGTTACCATGCGGTGTGGAGCTCTGCGGTGCCCATTCTATTGGCCGGGAGGTTATTTCCGTCTATTCGAAATCAATCTTGGTTGAGCAACAGAGGTCTTATTGTACCAACAGTATTTTTTCTCCTGGGTTCTTTCGCCATAGGACACTTTATAAGAACAAACTATATTAGCGGATTTCAAACTCCAGCTATCTATTTGATGGCTGAGGGATGCATTATCGCCCTTCTACTAGTAGCTGTTATCCGAAAAAAATCAGTGCAGTTTCAAATAACAGGAAAGGTGGCTGAATACGGGACTACTTCCATAACTGTTTTTGCGATTGTCCTCTCATGTTTTTGGTTTGCATTACTACACCTACCCAATTTTCTTAAAGAAGGATTTTGGGTTATCGTTGTTTTAACTGTGTGGTCATCGATTGGCTTTTTTGCAATAAGGAAAATTTGCTCTTTGCTGTCAAACGACAAAAATCAATCTCTTTCAATATTTATTATTTTCGGAGCCATTCTTATTAGCTCACTTCATGGCTTCGTTTTTGAAACAGCGAATAATCATATTGACCACGTCGCACAAGGCTTTGGAGGAGTAATTGCTCTTGTAGCACTAATCATCCTGGCGAATAAGAAAACTTAATCACCTTGAGGAAAAAGGAAAGAAAGGGGGTCATAATGGATCCTATCTGGGCCAGATAAAAGTATAGGTATATTTAATAGTAAAAAGGGATCTATTCATAAGAGGAAGTTCAGGATGCACCCGGGTTAAATCTGTATTATAATCACCGTTATAAACTATATAAAGATCATTCCCCTCCCGGGGATTATAACGGAACCTGATATTGTTGACACCGAATTTTTCACTGCTGCTGTACTGGAGGTACATCAGCAGCGAAAGCCTGGTGGTAAAGGTAAATTCAGATTTGAACCTGACCAGATGGGATATGAAATGCTGATCCCGGTCCCGGATATTAACCTGACTGTACTGGTAGCCTAATCCAAGATTAATATTTGAAGAAATCCGGAAATTAAACTGAGCAGGAGTCAGGTTGGCGAACGTACCATCATAATATCCTCCCATGGTTAACATGTAATTAAAAGATATTAACCGGTTCGAAGGAGTGTTGAAACCTGTTTCGAAATTATAATAATCATAAGATCCCACCGGGAAAAAGACATCATCCGACAAGTTAAATTGTTCGTAAAGGTAATCCTGGTGCCTGAAGAGGTCAACCCAGCCTCCATATCCGTTTTTAAAGGAGAAACTATAACCGATTGAATATGTCGACAGAAAGGTCCTCCAGTCATCATTGTTCTTATTGATCAAAGCCCAGACCATTATGTATTGCCTGAGCAACTTTTTATTTTCATTATTATAAGCCCAACCGTAGCCTGTTTGACCATAAAACTGCGTGTAGTTTTCCATTTGTTCAAAGCCCATCTGGGGATCATAATTTTCTCCTGACCGGGCAAAAGTAAAATCATAGTTCAGTCCCACTGTTGCACGGTTTTGCCAATCAAAATTGATCTTGGCATGATTCAGCGGGTTTCCGGTGTATGGTACCTTGTTATCGAATGTATGCACATAACTGGTGGTTATATAATCATTTTTAAATGGGTTTAAAATCATATCTGCTGCTGTATTGATGTTGTAATTACCCATTGCGTCAATTTTACTCGTTACCATACCACCGGCATAGCTGGTTTCATTAATAATCTGTTTTCTCAGCCTTAAAACTCCATAATTAGTAGAATATAAATGAGTTACTGAATCGGTATTCGGATCAGTGTAATCAAAATCTGCAGTCTGCATATCAAGAAAGCCAAGATCCCATTTACCTGCCCTTCCGACAACCCTTGCCCCACCTATGATCGGAACAATTTCTCCATTGTATAATCCGATACGCCGGCTGTAGAATACCTGGTCGAGATAACCGGTTCGGATGTTAAAAATGCTTGAACGCTCCAGAAAGAACTGTCTCTTTTCAGGGAAAAAAAGTGAAAACCGGGTAAGGTTAACCATCTGGTCGTCCACTTCAACCTGTGCAAAATCTGTGTTCAAAGTAAGGTCAGCCGTAATATTGCTTGTAAGCGAATATTTTACATCAAGGCCGGCATTGAATTTTGGATTGTTATTCACCTTATAGGCTGTTTCTGTCTCATTTAGTTCGTGTGATTGCTCAAAGCTTCCCAGTACATAAGGTTTTATATAGACCGGGTTTTTTCTTTTTATTCCCTCTAAAATGATTTTTTGAGCCTGCGAAGGTTTCCAAACCCCGAAATTGCCGAATTCATTGCTTATATCTGGAAAATTATTCCATTCCTGCTTGCTGGAAATTTGCCGCCAGACTGACATTCCCATGATCACCTTGCCGTCTATTTCCTGGAACCGCAAGCTGGAAAAAGGAATCCGGATTTCGATATGCAACACATTATCGATTATATTGGTTTTCACATCCCAGAAGGTATCCCAGCTCCTGTTAAAAGGCATCATACCCAAAGGTACCTGGGCATCGTTATCGATCGTAAAATCCGATCTCAGTCCTGAGGGATTGGTCTCAAAGCATAAAGCGCTTTCATTGTCATTGAATGTGTCTAGCAGGATGCCGAAATTATCGCTGCCGCCGTCAGCACCATCTCTTTTTTTTGTGGTTGAACGAATTGTACTTCCGTTTTGATAGTACAACCTGGCCCCGACATAGAAATACTCATCATCAAAGGTTACGAATAAATCCGATCTTTCTGACGGCTTGCTGCCATGATTGGGCTTGAACATGGTCATTGGAATATTGGAAAGGCTGTCATACTGCGGTTCATTACAAATACCATCGAAATTTATTTTACCGGTCAGCTTTTGGATTTCAAGGTAGTTTTCACCAGCCTGTCCTGAAACAGATATGATCCTGGCAGAAATTAATAAAAGTATGGCAAGAATTTGTTTATTCAATACTATCATTATTCATTTAAAGTTCGGTTAAGATATCAGAACCATGCAGCTTTACAAAAAAATTCCATTCTTAATTTCATTTCATATTAAAAATACCGACAAATCAGATGACCTGGCCGGGGTGATTTTCAAAGGATCTTCTCTCAAACTACGGCTTGTAATGATTTAACATGATTTTTTGACAATTTTGTTATATTTTATTAATTTTGGAATAATTGGCTTATTAAATACCATTGCAACATCCCATAATAAAATATCAGGTTCGACATCCCTTGCTTAAGAGCTATATAAAATTCTTTTGGGAGCTTAACATTGAAAAAGCAAATCTTAACCATAAAATTATACCTCAGCGCAATATTAATCTGAGGTTCAATTTAAATGATACACTGCATTATGCGAAAATAAATGGTAAAGAACATTTGCTCGACAATGTAAACTTTTCGGGCTTACAAGATGGATATATGAATGCCCACTTAAAATTGAACGGGCAAGTGCATGTCCTCGGAATTTGTTTTTACCCTGAAGGATTTTTCCCTTTCTTTAATATCCCTGTCAGCGAATTTAAAAATCAACTTTTGGGAGCAAATGAGATTGGTATCAGGTTGATGAACGAAATATGTGAACAAGTAAAAGAGGTGCCGGATATTATTACAAGATTGAATATTATTGAAAATGAGTTTGCCAGGCTACTGATAAAAGGAAATAAAACGCCTGATAATTTCCGGCAAATTTTTAAGGCGCTTAATGAAAACTGCAATCCCGCCCGGATTTCCGGATTTTGCACTCAAAACAAAATAAGCATCCGTAGTTTAGAGAGAATGTTTAACAAATATGTTGGTGTACCGGCAAGCACTTACTTAACGCTTAATCGCTTTCATATCAGTACAAATCAATTGATATATAACGACTTTCATAGATTTTCCGATTTAGCTTTTGACAATGGGTACTTTGATCAAATGCATTTTATAAGGGATTTTAAACGCTTTACCGGAAACACCCCAAAAAATTTTGTTCAACAACAAAATTCCATCCTGCAAATAGGAAAATATACATAGCTGTCGTTTTTGTACTATTTTCTTTTTACAAGCCCCTGTAATTTTGTCTTCATAAATCATATAAAACAATAAAGTTATGAAGAACACAGTGATTACAGAGCTGGTAAGAATAGAAGTATTACCATCAACAACCGAAGAGCAGGTATTAACAAAGGCTAACCTGATCAATGACTTTCTCCAAAATCAGGATGGATTTATTGATTGCGAACTTGTAAAGGCGATCGAAGGGAATACATGGTTTCTAATTTATCACATTGAGAATATCGAGAAACTAAGAGCAGTTGGTCAGAAACTGAGAAGCAATAAATTATTTGATGAACTAATTCCCATTATTACGGCCGGAAGTATGAATTTTTCATTTTTTAATAAGGTAAAAAACTGGTAATCAAAAAATTCCATGAACAGGCGATTTACAAATGAAAATAGATGCCTTAAAAATAGTCAGAAGGAGCGTAACAATTGGATAACAGGAAGCATCACAACCAGAAATATGCCACCCCTTCGGGGTTTGCGACAGGAGTGCAGCTCTTCACCCCCAGCTGGGCGCTGGGGGTTATTAACATACCGCCACATTCGTGGCTTCTGCTTATTACATATGGATGGAGAAGCCGGTCAAACCAAAAGTATATGTTAACAGGCACGCGAAAATGTACCAGTCAACAGGGGCCGCAACCTGGTACAAAAAGGATTTCGGTCCTGCGTTTACCCTGGTCTGAAAGGTTTGGTTATGAAGTTAAATGACCTGGATTTTGATAATCAAAGATCCTCACTAGTAGATGTTTAGCATAAGAGAATAATTTAAGTTAATATAAAAACCCAAATAGCCAGACAGGTGCTTTGTTAACAGATCCTATTTCAATATTATCGGAAGCAATCATAAAATTTTCCAGATGCTTCACCTGATTTCTATTCTTGCGTTTACCACCTACTTCAATTGTCAAGCCATCAGTAATGAAGTCTCCTTCATCCGGTAAACTGACTTTTAAGCCTGCATTAAGTAGTTGATTCAGAACGAAAGTTTCCCTGACATTGCCAATATCTGGTTTTTCTTTTAGTGCAAAGGACAGATTACTGTTTTCCAGAAATATTTTGTCGGGTTTTTGCAGGGTTGATACTCCTTTCCCTTCAGAACTAATAGTGTTGAGCAATCTTGCATCTCTTAACTGATAGATATATTGATAGACACTGTCTCTGCTCAGATCAAGCTTTCTGGCCAGTGCAGCAATATTTGGTTTAAAAGGTGCTGACTCTGCTATTACACCCAATAGTTTCTTAACCTTTAATGCAGTTCCTGAATTGTACGAAGCGATATAGGCAAGGTCCATGTCCACAATTGTATTTATCACCTGTGTTAATTTCATCAGGTATGTATCTTCCCCTTCAGCAATAATTGGTAAATAGCCAACTTGTAAGTATTTACGGAATAACGGTAATGGACGAAAATCTTTGGTAATCAGCCTGCTAAGACTCTGATGATTATTCGTGATATCTTCAATTTTGATTGTCTCAAAACTTATCCCGCCAGTAAATATTAAAAACTCACGAAAAGAAAGTCCGGCAAGCAGATAAGTCATAACTCTCCTGCTTAAATCGGATTCGCCGCGGTAAATATCCAATGCTGAAGAGGCAGAAAAAACAACCTTCATCTCTGGTAACCCATCGTAAATGTTTTTCAATTCTACTGACCATTTAGGGTATTTATGTACTTCATCAATAAATAGTATTTTTCCACCCTGCTTGTACCAGTCATTTGCAACATCAAATAAAGTATGATTATAGAACCAGTTATGGTCAGCAGTGATATAAAGTGCCTCTTGTGGTATTCCAAGATCATATTTTAAATGCTGTAACATCAATGTGGTTTTTCCGGCTCCTCTTGGCCCTTTTATCCCAATCATCCGATGATTCCAGTTAATCTGGTTATGCAAATATCTTCGGAAATCATTTTTTATCTGACGAAGTATATTTTCCTGAAATTCTAATAAGTTTTCCATTATTTGTAGTTTAAATACGACAAATATACAACTATAATGTTGTTTTCATTCGACATAATTAATTTTTTAGTAAGGCTTTTTTATGGATGCCGATTCATGCAACATACCATAATAAAATATCAGGTTCGACATCCTTTGCTTAAGAGCTATATAAAATTCTTTTGGGGTGCCTATCTACATGATCCACGCTCATATCTCATATCTCTACCCTCTGTGCTTTGTGCTCCGCGCACACCAGCAGGACTACTAAAATGAAATTCCTACGTCAACGTTAGACTCAACCCTGAAAAAGTCATATCTGAACGCAAGAGTAACCCATTTGCCAACACGCATTCCAACACCAGGTGCTAAAGAAATATGATTTCTTTTATTCGCTAAATATTCTTTATAAGATTTAAGGTTAGAATTTGCAGCATCCCAGTGGCATCTCCAAAACTCATGATAACTTAAGCCAAGAGTAAATCTGGGTTGAATCAACGATGAAACTTTAACATAATAAATTAAACCGGTGGCAAATTTATAATGAGGTATATCTCCAAAAGTTCCGGCCACCCAGTAAGCACCAAAAGCAGAACAGGATAAATAAACTCCTAAATCCCATATAACCGGTATGTCCACCCGAAGACCGAAACCCTTGTCGACAGGTTGAACTGTAGCATAGACAGATGTACATCTATGTTCAAGACCGGCATATCTTATGGAACCAACTCCATAATGATTTTTGCCACAATCAGGATCATAGCGTTGTCCAAAAATTACGGAAACTATTAACAACAACTTAAAAAGAAGGACAAACCGTTTCATAACCTTCTGATTTTTGCAGGCCAATATACTTCCTGATCAAAAACAGGAACATTATTAACCAGTGCAGGTTAATTCTGATTTTCGTTATTGTTCCGGTCGCATTCAAGTGAATATTTATTAAGCTGAATCCTCTGAAAATCAAAGTTCGCCAAACTTATTGTTGAAGTCAAATTTATTTATAAACAGAAAGGGTGCCTCTGATAAGTCAGGCTCAAAATTGTTGTTGCCGGGATCAATAAACTCGGAATCTCGGGGAAAACCGGGTGAGACTTGAGAGTATTGCTTAATCCAAACGCATCGAGAAAAAATGGAGGGCTTTGTCTTTATTCTATTTCATACTGAAAATCAGAGGGAATCCAAATATTACAAAAAGCATCCAGATCAGATAAACCGGTAAATATTTTGCAATTGTTAACTCAACCTCCTTAACCAGGGCTTTTTTGAAATTTACTTTGTACAAATCATTGATTAACAAGACTAAGTTTCCCAAAATCAGGATATTTGAACCAAGTACAGCTAACCTGTTTGGTGTTATACCAAATGTGCCTAAGCGATAAAAAATTGCAGATAAGGCAATTAAGTCTATCATTACTGTTATAATTGAAAGAATAAACAAGATCATTTCATTGAATTTCTGTTTCCTGGTTGCCGATGTTTCAGGTATTGAAAAGACAATTACAGCCATTACACCCAACAGCATAATATTAAATACCAATAAGAATTCACGATCGCTGTACGGGTCTTTTCCTGAGATTGCCAGAGCTATCAGATATATAACAGCGGTAAGCAAAACCAAAGGGCTGAAAATATGGGCAATTACAGGGGCGATTTTATTTGTCAATGTCGCATAATTCTTAATAATGTACGTGGCAACTATTGGTACGGAAACTGAACCTGCGATTACAACATTTTTCATGTAAAAGTTTTCAATGTTAATGCCTATTGCATGAAATAAACCAATAGTAATTCCGGTAAGGATACCCCCGGCTATAAATATTATTGCCATTAGAATTGCCAGGTCGCCATTGTACCTTATATATTCAATCCGTTTGATTTTATCCTTTAAATCAAAATTAATAAATACCAATCCATAAATGCACCACATCAGAAGAGGCAGATGAATGTATACGAGATTTATTGAGTCACTGTCTGTGACTGATGGTAAAAGATTAATATATATTGTAAGCGTTAAAAAAGTAATAAGTATAGCCGTAAGTCTCTTAATTTCAAAGACTTTGTTAATCCAGGCAATATAAATGGTCAGTCCGGAGAAAACAATTATCCCGGCGTTTTTCTCATAATAAACAAGGTCAGTTAACCTGACCGTGAAAATATCAGGTATCTTAATCAGAAATCCAACTATAAAACATGCCGAAATCAATACGTAAATATCCTGCCGGTTAGTTTTTTTTGTCTTTCCCGGCAATTTATTATAATCCAGCCTGATCTTCCAGTATCTTAACAATTCCGATTTTTCCGTCTCTGAATAAATCTCTTCGAAACCTGATTCAAAACCGTTCCTGTCATCCCGGTACAGTTGTTCAAGTTTTTCAGGATTCCTGATATGTTCTTTAATTCTCTCTTTCATCATTTATCTGGTTGTAAAAGTGCTTTGAATTACAAAGTGCTGGCCTAAAAAAAATTATTGTTCCTGTATGAGTTTTTCAAGAGCTTTCAGATGCTGCCTGAATTCATCGATTCCAAATTCAGTTGCTGAGTAGCTTGTATTTGGTTTACGATCGATGAATTTTTTATTGACCCTTATCATCCCCTTTTCCTCCAAAGCTTTCAGATGACTGGCCAGATTACCGTCAGTCACTTCCAGCGTCTCTTTAAGACTGTTAAAATCATAGGAATCGTTTACCATTAAAACAGACATAATCCCCAATCTTACCCTGCTTTCAAAAGTCTTTTTTATGTTCGAAATAAGAGCTTTCATGCCTCGTATTTTCTGTACATTGCAAGTCCGTATAAAATATGCAGCACACCAAAGCCAAGTATCCAGAATATCAGACCCCACCCCGGGACAAAGGCTGATACAAGACCGGTAATTATTTCGAGTACCCCGAGGTAAAAAATCTCACCAAAGGTGAACTTGCCGGCATTGACAAGGGCCAGACCATAAAAAATGAGAAATCCGGGAACTACAAGCTGGATATTGTTCTGAAACAGGAGTACAATAATAAAAACACCTCCCGTGGCCAGGGGTATAAGCAGATTTATTAGCAGCCTTTTAGAAACAGGGGTCCAGAAATTCTTCCCATCCCTCTTTGCCTTTCTTCTTGAAAAATAGAGAGAAATCATCACTGAAAGCAGAAGGACTAAAGCAGCATCTGCGATAAGTTGCCATCCGATAGAAAGAGTCTCATTTCCCGGCAAGCTTCTGAAATATTCATAGTGTATAGTTTCATTATCAAGAATAAAAAAATATGCAACAAGCGCTCCGGCTATTGCCGTCACCCCTGCAAATATTCCTGAAAGACCGCTGAGAGAAAGGAATCTGGAAGAATCTTCCATTATTTTCCTGATTACCTTTATATCCTCGATGGATTTTGAATCGTTTTTCATATTTTAAAAGTACTTTGAGATACAAAGTAAAATATAAATTTGCTGCGATCCAAATTTTGTTAAATAATATTTCTTCCTGATCAGGTTCTGCTCTGAATTGATCTTAATATAAACTCTCCCTTCTCATCATAAGATTTTCGTCGGAAATATAGTCATCATACTGCATTTCCTTGTCGATCATCCCTTTTGGACCTATCTCTATTATCCTGTTGCATACTGTCTGTATGAACTCATGATCATGTGATGACATCAGGATATTTCCTTTAAACTTCATTAAAGTATTATTGAAAGCCTGAATTGATTCAAGGTCGAGATGATTTGTCGGGCTGTCAAGGATCATAACATTTGCATTGCGGATCATCATTCTGGCAATCATGCAGCGAACCCTTTCCCCTCCTGAAAGCACATTAACCTTCTTATATATCTCTTCACCCGAAAAAAGCATTTTCCCAAGGAATCCCCGAAGGAACATCTCACTTGTGTCTTCAGAATACTGTGCCAGCCAGTCAATAAGTGTTATATTCTTTTCAAAGAATTTTTCATTTTCAAGAGGCAGATATGCCTTTACAATTGTCTGACCCCATTCAAAAGAACCTTTCTGAGGCTTGTCATGACCTTTCAGGAGCTCAAACAGGACTGTCATTGCCCTTGTATCCCTGGAAAGAAATGCGATCTTATCATTTTTATTGACAGTGAAAGTAAGATCTTTGAACAGCGTCTTTCCTTCGAAAATTCCTGTAAGCCCTTTTACTGAAAGTACATTGTTCCCGGGTTCCCGGCCGGGAGTGAAAATAATCCCGGGATATCTTCGTGTCGAAGGCTTGATCTCCTCAATATTTAATTTCTCTATCATTTTCTTCCGGCTGGTTGTCTGCTTTGATTTCTTGACATTAGCCCTGAAGCGTGCAATAAATTCCTGTAATTCCTTCTTTTTTTCCTCTGCTTTTTTATTCTGTGCCAGCTGCTGCCTTAAAGCAAGCTGACTTGATTCATACCAGAAGCTGTAATTTCCCGAAAACTGTTGTACCCTGCTGAAATCAATATCAATGATGTGGGTGCATATTGAATCAAGAAAATGCCTGTCATGAGATACAACGAGTACCGTATTTTCAAATTCTGAAAGATAGTTCTCCAGCCAGTTTACAGTCTCAAGATCAAGGTCATTGGTTGGCTCATCGAGCAGGAGATTATCAGGTTTCCCGAACAAAGCCTGGGCAAGAAGCACTTTAACCTTTTCTTTTCCTGACAGCTCTTTCAGGAGCTTGTAATGGTTCTCCTCCTTTATTCCGAGTCCGCTAAGAAGGCTTGCCGCATTGCTTTCTGCATTCCATCCATCGAGCTCATTGAATTTTTCTTCAAGCTCTGAGGCCCTCATTCCATCCTTCTCGGAAAAATCAGATTTCAGATATAGATTTTCCTTCTCCTTTGTAATATTCCATAAAGTTGAATGACCCATCTTCACTGTGTCGAGTACTGTGCAGTCATCGAATTCAAAATGATCCTGCTTTAAAACAGATACTCTCTCACCCGGACCGAAAGTTACTGACCCCGTACGTGATTCAACACCCCCGTAAAGCATCTTAAGGAATGTTGATTTTCCGGAACCATTTGCTCCGATTACCCCATAGCAGTTGCCCGCAGTAAAGATCTGATTGACATCCTGAAATAAAATGCGCTTCCCAAACTGAATACTTAGATTTGAAACTGTTATCATTGATATAAATAATTGCTAATGTAAACATCCTTCAAAAGGGCTGCAAAATTAAGCAATTAATTGGCAAACTGAAAACAAGGAGTATATTACCTTAGATAAAAATAAAGTGGTTCTCAGGAATAATTCCCTTAAGTATATGTTAAATAAGCCTCCGGGAATGATCCGAGGGAAGACACCCCGTTGTATTTTAAGGTATCTATTTATTTGAAGATGCTATAACACGCGTATGCTAATCTGACAAAAAGTGATAAATATCGCATTATTACACAATTGATTCGACAAAACAACTTTTTTTTTTATATTTAACCTCTTGAGAAGAATAATTGGTATTAATATAATCTTAACCGAAATGAAAATGAAACCAGGAAACTTAACCAAAACAGTCTGTCTTCTTTTTGTTGTAGTTATTTCAGCTACAAATATTAAAGCACAGGGGATAAATGATGTTATCAAAGCTTATAATGAGGGGGCCAAGGCAGTCCAGACTGATCCCCAGGCAGCTATTAAAGCCTTTGAGAATGTGGTCATAATGGCGAAAGAGGTTGGAGATTCTGCAACTGATCTCAGTAATCAGGCAATAAAAGTATTACCCAGTTTATACTATAAAGTTGCCGCAAATGCCTATAACGCGAAGAAGCCAACATCCGAAATATTACAGGCTGCAAAAGATGCAGCTGCAGCAGCAATAAAATATAATAACCCGTCAACCAAACAAAACGCAGATATAATTCTGGTAAATGCTTATAACAGAATGGGAGGCGAGTATTTCTCCAAAGCAGATTATACCAATGCACTTGCTGCGTTTGACAGCGTTTTGATGATCCAGCCGGATAATGCTTCTGTACTTTATAATAAGGCATTAATATATATAAAACAAGGCAATTCGGACGATTTTGAGAAAACTATCGATCAGTTTATTGAGAAGATGAAGGCCGCAAATGATGAATCAAAGGTTAAACAAGCCTCCACCCAGGCGCTGGAGTACTTTCGTGCAGCCGCATCAAAGGCTGACCAGGCAAATAAGCTTGATGAGGCTCTTGGCTTGCTTGGTAAAGCCTCAAAATATGGTGATGACAAAGATGTGTCATATTACTATGCCGATGTTTATAACAAACAGAAGAATTTCGATAAGGGATTAGAGTATGCACAGAAAGGGCTGGCCCTTGAGACCGGCAGTGCCGAAGCCAAAGCAAAATTCTACTTTCAGGTTGCCCTTGCACAGGAAGGTAAAGGTCAGACAGCTGAGGCCTGTGAATCATTTAAGAATGCCAGCTTCGGAGTTTTTGCAGCTCCATCTAAAGCCAAACGGACTAACCTGAAATGTAAATAATCTGAATTCACAACAACTTGCTCCAGCCAAAATTGAATCCACATGAAAAGAATGAAGAAAGACAATGCCCATCCGGAAATCATTACACTAAAATAGCTGGCAGTTATAGAATAATTTTCATGGTAGAGGAACGATGACTGAGCACCCAAAGATTATTAAGTGAGGGGAGTCTGGAACTTTATTAAACCACCGCAAAAGAGGTAAGATTACATTTGGATTATTCCCAGGCTCTTGCCTTCTGTACGTTCATAAAGTTGTCTGGCTATCTCGGCTTTATCATGGCCGAAAGACGGATCCATGAAATAGGCTTTCATATACGAATCATATGCTTTATCGTATTTCTTAACATACATAAAGTAATCCCCCTTGGAGTCGTAAACGTTCGGATTCTTTGGTTCAAGCTCTATATATTTATCGAAGGCCTCCATAGCTTTATCATTCTGCCTAAGTGTAAGGTATGCATATCCGAGCTGATTGTAAAAGGTTGCAGGATTTGCAGAAACACTTATTGCCTTTTTTAAAGTTACAACAATGCCGGAAGAATCGCCTGCAATTGATTGAAAATAAACCATATTATTATATGAATCGGGATCATCCGGATACATTTCCACAAGCTTTTTCCCAAAATCGGTGACATTGGTTCTACCCTGTTTCAAGCTGACCAGTGCACTCTTCAGAAGCTCCTCTCCTGCACTCAGTTTGGCTTTGCAATTTATTGCAGCATTTGCATACTCTTCAAAATCATCACGGTCCTGGTTCAGAAGGTAATAAAATGCCAGCTGGTAATTCGCCATAAAAAAATCCCTGTCCTCTTCAAGAGCTTTTTTAAAAGTTTTAAGTGCCTTATCCAGGTAGACGTCGTCGAAGTACTTCATAGCCTGATTATAAGACTGCAGTGCAGCTTTTGAACTGGTAGTGACCGTCATAAGCTTATCTTTTGCCGGCTGGGAGTAGATCAGACCTCCTGTTAAAACCACTATCATCAGAAGAAACAATTTCTTCATATTTCTATTTTTTTTATTGACTTTCGCCAGGATTAATATTATTTCTTCACGCATTAATTAGTCTGCACGCGTCTCATATAACAATTAAAACGTACAACTGTTTAATAAGGACTCAGGATCAAACGCTGCGTAAAGCAATTATGGAAGGATGGCAAAGGACCAAACTTCCGGCCAGGCATAAAAGTGTTTGCATATTTGATTTTTCTCCGGCTTTCAAGGGTAGGACCGACAAATGTCAGTCACCTGAAGGGAAAGTCAGCGAAGAGTTTTTATAGAGAGCTACCCTGAGCGGACGCCTGCCGGTGATCTCACTCACATATTCAATATAGTGGTCCATATTATCAAATACCTTATGGGGCAGGGAAGCAAATTGATCTTTTATCTCACCATCAGGATGGCAAAGAACAACGAATTTCCCCTGATTGTTTTCAGTCTTTTCATTATCCGTGTTCACCGGACGCCTGTTTTCATTTCCGGTCCGGGATATTTTTGACTTTAGCCTGCTGAATTTTAAGACTAATCTGGAACCCAGGGTTTCAGCCATATATGCGGTACCAAAGGATCTGAATTCGAAATATAAGAGCTTTAATTTATTTATCCGGGATTCTCCCGGAACTGAATAGATCATATGTCCTCCGATACCTTTTGGCATTGCTGCAATAATCAGCTTCTGACAGTTATGACTAACATTCTTAACAGGCCACCAGCCTTTACGCATAAAGGCATATGTCGAGTCAATCGGGTAGACATCCGCAATGACAAGATCGTATGTTCCGGAATCGGGACCAGGTACGCCGAGAATAGGCCTGGCACGCCTGACTCCCTCTGAAAATGCCAGTTCTGTATCACCTGCCACAATATCAATTATCTTCCTTTCACCGTTTACAAGCATATTAACGATAAAATTCATTTTCGCCAGACGCGCGGCATCCAGCACATCCTGACGAAAGTCGTTTTGAATATCCCCACCTGTTCCGCGTCCTCTCCGTTTTTTGTGAAAATGCAATATTGAAGAAATCCCGCATACACCCAGAATCAGTTTTGCCCCTCCTCCGAAACCGGCAGGATCATGCGGATAAATACCACCTACCCCGATAACCAGATCACTCTCAACAACCCGTTTATTTACATAAACCGGCGTTCCCTGTGGTGTTCTGCCAATAAACACATTTCCTTTCCTGAAATTATGGGTATATACATCATACTGACTGACAATCTCTTTCCCGATTTTAAGATCGATCTCATCTTTTGTCATTACAGCATGTGTCCCGGAGGAGATCAGAACAGAAATGTCCTGCCTGTTGACACCTGCTTCCTTCAGACTGCTGATAATAACCGGCAGAACCAGATCCGTACGTGTCGGTCTGGATATATCATCACATATAAGCAGGACTTTCATTCCCTTCCTGGCAAGATTCTGAATCCCGCCGGAACCGACCGGTTGATCAAGGCTTTTTTTGATTCCGGAAATATCCAGGATCCCGGAGTCTTTCATTGAAAAAACCTTCAGATCCCAGTTATCGGGAAAATTATAAGTTACAGTCGCATCTTTAAACCAGCTTCCGTACCTGAGTTGAATACTGTTCCTGCCTGATTGCATAACTAATGTAAAGGTTATGAATAATGGAAAGATAGCCAAATATTATTAAATTCAGAAGTTTAAATTGCAACGGTATGAACAGAAGAAATTTTATAAAGACAACCTCGGTTGTTGCAGGGGCCTGTCAGCTTACGGATCCCTTATTGTTTGCAGGTATTGGGTCTCAGGCAGACGGGTCGTGGTTTAACAACCCGATGCGATGGGCACAGCTTACACTTGTGGAAAATGATCCCGGACGGTTTGATCCTGATTTCTGGCTGAGCTATTTCAGGCGCATTCATGCCGACGGAGCCACGCTCAGCGCAGGAGGGGTTGTGGCATACTATCCGACAGATGTGCCCCTGCACCACAGGAGCAACTGGCTTGGCACCTCCGATCCCTTCGGATACCTGTTGAAGGGATGCCGGAAAATGGAAATGTCGGTAATAGCGCGTACTGATCCTCATGCTACCTGGCAGAATGTATATGAATTACATCCCGACTGGATAGCCGTCACTTCCACCGGAGAAAAAAGACGTCACTGGGCCAATCCTGAACTTTGGGTCACATGCGCCCTTGGCCCCTATAACTTTGAGTTCATGACGATGGTGCACAAAGAGATCATGGAACGTTACGAACCGGATGGAATATTTTCCAACCGCTGGGCAGGACATGGTATATGTTATTGTGAACACTGCAGAAGCAACTTCAGGAAGTATGCCGGGATGGAGCTGCCCCTGAACGATGACAATTCCGATCCGGCCTACATGAAATACTCGGAGTGGAGCACCGGCCGGCTTAAAGAGTTGTGGCTTCTCTGGGACAGTGTGATAAGGAAGCAGAGAGCTGATGCACGGTTTATTCCCAATGGATTCCCTGATAAAGTCGTTACCGGCCAGCTATCTGACATAGTGTTCACCGACCATCAGGCCAGGAGCGGGTATACACTGCCATGGGCAAACGGAAAAGTAGCCAAGGAGCTGCGGGCCTCCATCGGGATGAAGCCTCTCGGGGGCATTTTCAGCGTCGGCGTCGAGGAACAATACAGGTGGAAGGACTCGGTCCAGAGTGAAGCAGAGATCAGGGTCTGGGTGGCTGAGGGAACTGCAAATGGAATGCGCCCGTGGTTTACAAAATTCTCGGGTGTGTTATACGATAAACGCTGGCTCGATACGGTGGATAAGATCTATCAGGTGCATTTCAGGAATGAGAAATATCTGCGCAATATAGCTCCGCTGGCGCGTGTGGGCCTTGTATTTTCAGAAGGGTCAGGGGGCCTGTGGGATGAGAAGTGGCAGCAGAGACAGGAAGACCACTCTTCAGGAATGTACCATGCCCTCATAGAGGCAAGGATCCCTTTCGAGATGGTCAACGACCGGCTGCTTGACCGTGAACACCTGGAGCCTTTCAGGTTGCTTGTACTGCCGGATATTGCTGCTCTCTCGGATAAACAATGTGATCAGCTACGGAGTTTCGTCTCTGCAGGCGGGAACCTTCTGGCCACATTTGAGACCTCACTGTATAATGAGGAAGGAAAACGGCGATCCGATTTCGGACTTGCTGATCTGTTTGGTCTGTCTTATGATAATGGTGTTGAAGGTCCTATGCAGAACAGTTACCTGAAGCTCAGGAAAGACCCCGTTACAAACCAGTATCATCCGGTCCTTAAAGGACTCGAAGATGCTTACAGGATAATAAATACAGTCTACAGGGTTAAGGTAAAACCTCATGCGGATTTTCCCACTCCCGTCACGCTGATTCCCTCCTATCCCGATCTGCCTATGGAGCATGTCTATCCGAGAGTTGAAGATACTGATATCAGGGAGCTTTATCTGCGTGAAAGCGGGAACTCAAGAATAGTCTATTTCCCGGGCGATATTGACCGCACGTTCTGGCAAATCCTCTCTGCTGATCATGGGAAGCTTCTCAACAACTCCATTCGCTGGGCCCTCAATGAAGAGTTGTTGGCAGAGGTAACAGGACAGGGTGTTATAGATGTCACCGTCTGGAAACAGGAGCATTCCATGACAGTACATCTTGTGAACCTTACCAATCCGATGATGATGAAAGGACCGATCCGTGAATTGATACCGGTACAGGCACAGGTTAATGTAAGGATCCCGCAGGGGATAAAACCAAAGGAGGTTCATCTTCTTGTAAAGGGATCACCTGCGGAGTATGAATTAACAGGAGGCAGGATGATAGTTTCAATTCCAGGTATCTACGACCATGAGATAATAGGTATCGATTTGTAATAGAAGGCATTGTAATAAGAAAAATGTATCCGGCATTCAGCCTTCGTTACCTCCTACGCTATCTCCTCCCCACCCTGTTTGTCCGCCTGCTGCACAAGGCCTTAAAGGCGCCACCAAACAGGGTGCGGTTCGCACCTTTTCCGGGTTGCCCTCGCGCCGCTAAAGAACTTGAATGTTACCGATTACCGGCTGCTCTACGCCCAGCCTTCGCTTCATCCATCGAAAAAACTCTGAAGGTCATTAAAGCTACGGCTGGCAATGTCTACGCTCTACGCTTTACGCTCAAATCTCATATCTCTCCTATCGATACCCCAATGCCGCATAACCAACCCAGTGACAGTTTGTTGCTATGGCTGTATGGCCCATTCTGATATCATCAACCATAACATGCGGGGATGTTATGCTGGTGGAGTATCCTGTGAGTTCGCCATGCAAAGGACGGGAACCACTCAGATAGAAGGATGTATACAGCGCCACCGGCAGGCAATACCTTCCGCACCAGGTCCATTTATATTCTTTATAATCAGAATCATTTAGCGTATAGGAGCTAAACAGGCGGATCTTCCCGGGAGTTATCACATCTCTGAGACAGCTGTCAATAATTTCATATTCATGCTCAACTGCTTTTCTGTTACCTGCCTCATCACAACCATAATATGCCATATCCTTCCCACCCCAGTCCTCATTTCCATAGTGAACGGCATCGGTTGTTACTATAATGGCAAAGTCCCTGCCCCACTCCCATCCGTGATTTCCGGCCACAACCGAGAGTGCATCCGCAAGAGCCTTTCCGCACTCCTGCATCCTGTCAGGACTCATTGCAGGCACAAGGAGAGGAACAATTGAGATATTCCTGTTAAAATACTGAAGGAAAGGGATCATTGACTCAAGGGAATGTTCCTCTTTCTGCAGCGAATCGTTCACTATGGCATACTTATCTGTAAGAAGCCTGCAGAGCTCTTCCCTTACCGGCGAAACAGGAACTTTTTTCCAGGGCCCTTTCCAGTATTTAAATGAATCAAAAACAAGGCGATTTTCAATCTTAAACTGTGCTGCTTTATGAGCCACGCCAATCAGGATAAGATTGGGAGCTTTAATATTCTGAAGCAGTTCAGGGTAAAGCTTGCCAACATAAGTATAATCATCGTGAGGGCAGATAGCAAGTTTCCAGGGTAATCCCGGGTTACTTTTCCATCCTGCCTTTTCAATCCTCGACATAAGACTGTCCATCTGCCATGGATATTGTGCGAATCCCACCGTATCCTTCAGTGGTCTTATGTTTTCAGTGCCGGCTTTTTCATGGGTTCTGGTTCCGCAAGCAAGCGTACCAAATAACAATACTATAAATAATATAAGGGAACTGTTCTTCATCTCCGTCAATTTAGCTCTAAAGATAATATTTCAAAATGTGTTCCTGCCATTTATCATAAAGTGGGGCTCAGGGCTCAGGGCTCAGGGCGAAGAGCGTAGAGCGTAGAGCGTAGAGTGTAGAGTGTAGAGTGAAGAGACTAAGGGACTTGTAATCGGTATTCGGTGTTCGGTAATCGGTAACCGGTAATCGAACAAAGACACTGAATACTGAACACCGAATACTGAATACCCTTCTTATGCAGCATTTTTTGAAAAGAGACGTATTTATACTAATTTAACACTGTAAAGTGATATTCAAATTAAAATTATACCACACGATGAACCACTCAGGGCGATTTTTATTGTTATTCCTGACCTGCCTCCTCCTCAACATGCAGGCAAAGTCTCAGATCACCCCCATGAAAGCCGATTCCTCAGGTCCCTTATGTCTTAAGAATATTGATACCTGGTCAATTCATTCTGCCATTATAGGAGAAGATTATACAATCTATGTGCTAAGGACTTCACAATATGATACTACTAAAATCAGCCTTCCGGTACTGTATATGACCGATGGGGACTGGAATATGACGGTGGCCATGAACTGCTTCAGCATGCTGCGACAGGATTACAAAACCCGCGAACCATTGATTGCCGGTATCGGATATGGAAAAGGGACAAACCAGCGAATGCGGGACCTGGACCCGTCTACCGGAGGAGCCGCCTTTCTTAATTTTATTGAGAAGGAAGTTATCCCCTTTATTAATGAGAAATATCGTACAACTAAAGAAAAAGCCATATACGGATATTCCATGGGTGGCATGTTCAGCACGTACATTCTTTTTAAGCGGCCGGACCTGTTTGATATGGTATTCATTGGGGCACCGGCAAATAACGGAAAACAGCTGATACCTGCTGCAAAAGAATATTATAAAGATCATAAGGATCTGAAGAGCAAAGTTTTTATCGGAGTGGGAAGTTATGAGAAGGAAACTGTAAAGAATATAAATTTATTTACCGCTTACCTTGATTCATTAAAATGTCCCGGACTTATCCTGCGGAAGGAGTTTACCCCGGGGGCAGGTCATGGAGCTGCCCTGGCCCAGGTTATGCAAAATGCCATAGCTTTCGGATATTGCGACATTCATCAGGCGATAACGGTTGATCCGGTTCTTTTTAAACAGTACGCGGGGAAATATATAAGCAAAGACAAATCAGTTCCTGATATTTCGATATCTACGGATAAGAATAAGCTCTACTGGCAATTCACAAATTCCGGCGAACTTCCAACTGAATTATTACCAATGAGTAAGACCGAATATTTTATGGTCGAAAACGAAAACATACTTTTTAAATTCAGAACAGAGAATAATAAAACCACGATGGTTGTGGTTCCGGATTATAAAACCGAATATATCTTTACCAGGGAAGAGTAAAGAGTGAAGCGGCGCAGTGATTTTGTGATCAGAGACAATTCATTATCTCATCAAAGTGTAAAATATGCGGTTTACCGGCCGGAGATTTGCTTAAATTAACCATTGCTTTAGCCAGCTTACCGGCCGGCATACTCCTGAATTTTCTGAAGCGTCCGGAAAGAATGGGGTCCGCTATTTTCATCAGCACAAAAGCAGATTTTTCCATTGGTCTGTCTTCTTTCCTGTCGCCGGTCAGTAGTCCCGGTCTGAAATGAAAAATCTTATCAGGAAAGTATTCTTCAGTGCCTTTCTCCATTTCCGCTTTTGTTCTAAGATAAAATCCGCCATTCAGATTTGCCCCGGCACTTGATACATTCACCATAATACCGACTCCATTACCTGAAGCAATTCTGGCAAAGGCAACCGGTAAATCCCTGTCAATACGTTGTTGTTCTACCTGGCTCCCGGCCTTTTTGATAGTTGTTCCAAGAGCATTGAAAAGGACATCCCCCAGGATCTCAGAACCGAGGGCATTTATATCATTCATGGGACTGATTATTTCTTTCAGTTTTGAATCAGTTATCCCCGTGGGTTTTCTGACAAAAATTCTTACTTCTGAAAAATTGTCATCTTTTAAAACCTCTTTAAGTATCAGGTTTCCCACTAATCCGGTAGCACCTATTATAATTGCTTTCATTTACAGGTATTATAAGAATGTAAATTTATAATTTTCCAATGGTTAAATTACTTTGATATATTTGAAAAATCTGCCTGTTTTTACCCTGAGCATTTTTCTCCTTTCACCACTTGCTGCCGTCAGGCAGGCTTTTGGACCGCTTTGTTCAGGTTTTACATAGAGTACATACAGGAGAAACTCAATATAAGTTATGATATTATTATTAATAATTAATGAATTCCCAAGCAGCAACCCGGTAAAATGATAGTCATTAAAGAAATAATGAAACTAATTACTGAACCTGTTTAATCTTGATCGTCATGGAAGAATCAAAAATGAAAAAACATATTAATGTGGTCGGCTATCTCCAAATTGGATTTTCAGTTATCGGGCTTATGGGAGCTGTTGCAATTTTTGTTGCGCTCACTTTCAGCAGGGCCTTTGTCGGTAATGATGAAGTTGCCGGAACAGTACTCAGGTTTTTATCTGTCAGCGTTCCGATTGTCATTTGCTTTATGTCGACCCTTGGACTCGTCGGAGCTATCGGTGTCCTTGTTTTTAAACCCTGGGCCAGATACCTGCTCATAATTGTTTCGGTTATCGGTTGTCTGAATATTCCGATCGGAACGGTAAAGGGAGTCTATTCAATCTGGGTATTAAATCACACGGAAACAATAAAGCTTTTCCATAAAGAATAACTAATTTACGGGTAATATTTTCCTGTTTCAGAACATTAACCCTGATCTTCTGTTAAACTAAAAAATAAACCCGGGGACAAAGATGGATTTCTTAGACTATTACAAAATATTAGGTGTAGAAAAGACTGCAACCCAGAAGGAAATCAAAAGCGCTTACCGGAAAATGGCGCGAAAATATCACCCTGATCTGAATCCTAACGATAAGGATGCAAAAAAGAATTTTCAGCAGATAAATGAGGCTAATGAAGTACTGAGCGATCCGGGCAAGCGCAAGAAATATGACCAGTATGGCAAGGATTGGCAACATGCCGAAGAGCATGAACAAGCTAATCAATATCAGCAGCAATCATCAGGGAATCAACGAGCAGGTTTTTCCGGAAGAGAATCAGAAAGCAATTTTTCCGACTTTTTCGAATCATTGTTCGGCGGATCGGCAACATCAGGAAGAGGCAGGCAGATAAAATTCAGGGGAGAGGACTACAATGCGGAATTGCAGCTCGATCTCATCGATGCTTACAGTACCCATAAACAAACGTTGACGGTAAACGGGAAAAAGATACGCATTACAATCCCTGCCGGAATTGAAAACGGGCAGACTATCAAGATTCCGGGCCATGGTGGTCACGGGGTAAACGGCGGACCGGATGGCGATCTTTACATTACATTTTCAATAACCAACCGATCCTGATATCAAGCGTTTGAAAAATGATCTTTATAAAAATGTCGATCTTGATCTTTACAAGGCAGTATTGGGCGGTGAGATTACAATAGATACGTTAAAAGGCAAGGTCAAACTGAAAGTAAAACCTGAAACCCAGAATGGAACCAGGATAAAATTAAAGGGTATGGGATTTCCCGTTTACAAAGATGAAGGGCATTTCGGCGATTTATATATAACATATAACGTTAAAATCCCGGAGAATTTAACTGACAGGCAAAAGGATTTATTCAGAGAATTGTCAAAATCAGAACAATAAACAGTTGAATGATGCAGACAGATTATTTAATTGAAGTAAATGAGTTTTGTTCCAATAATGATGTCGACATTGCTTTTATCAGTTCATTGGAACAGAACGGGTTAATAGAAATTACGACAATCAGGGAGGCGAAGTTTATTGAAGCCGGTCAGTTGCAGCAGCTGGAAAAGTACATCCGCTTTTATTACGAGCTGGATATAAACCTGGAAGGTATTGAGACAATTACACATCTGCTGCAAAGAATTGACAATATGCAGGACGAAATCCGGCTGCTTAAGAACAGGCTTCGTCTGTATGAGCCGGAATCATAACAACCTGCCCCAACTCCACATCACGGGCTTATCTCCTTGCTTCAGACACAAAGCTCCGGTAACCAATTGGTTGCCGGAGCTTTATGGTATTTAAAGTCTTGCAAAAATTTTTAATGTCTGTCTCCTCCATGGAAATCGCCATGTCCTCCTCCTCCGCGGATTATAATCGACGGACCATAAGCCCATCCTCCGTAACCGTAACCATAGGGCCATCCCCATCCCGGACCATACCATCCATATCCGAAACCAGAACCGCCGTAATAATAATCTTCAGCTTGCTGGTTTCTCCTGATAGCCTGAATATGTGTTTTCTCCATGTAATTCAGTACAGAATCCTGCACACCTTCATTTCTAAGATTGGCAAGCTGGTCAGCCTTAAGAAAATACACCGAATGCGATCTTCTCAGGTCCTTAATAATATCCTTTGAGGAGACTCCATCCTTAGTCATCTTAACTATGTCTGAAACAGGTATGGACGACTGGACATATTCATTGCTGACAGCACAACTCTGCAGCGAAATACCTCCTATGAATATTATTATCAAATAAACAAGATGTTTAATTTTAAGTAAGCGTTTCATATCCTATCCCTCCTTATATCTTTCTTTATTAATTATCTAACTATAATCATTGTTCATAGAATAAGAAACATATATCAATTTTAATGCCAACTGATGTTAATAAAGTGTTAACATAAGATACTTGAGTGTATGCCATACAATTGGCTCTCAGCCATAGGCATAAAAAAAGGTGTCTCAAAAGGGCACCCTTCTTTTTTTATTAAATGTTCATTTCTTTTGCTTCTCCAAAAGAAACGAACCAAAGAAAAGGAGCCCGGAAAAGACAACCACGCCCTGTTTGTCCGCCCGCTACACAAGCCTTAAAGGCGCCACCAAACAGGGTGTGGTTCGCACCTTTTCCGGTTTGCCCTCGCACTTTCTAAAGACCTAGATTATTGATAACTAAAGAAAAAGAGGTGATGCCTCTCCAAAAACCTCAGGTTATGTAACTTGAGGTATGCAAATTAATAGATCAAAGGTAGTTTTTTAAGACTACAGCAGCTTTTATCAATTTTGCTTTAAGAAAGATTTGAAATCATCAAAAGCTTATTCTTGAAAAATAAAGTCAAAGTAAAAAAGCCGTCTCACTTATTGTTTTGAGACGGCTTCCTATATCCTCTCAGGGATCCTTATTTTATGTCAGGGATTAAAACTTAAGTGCGACGCCAAGATTCAGATATGTTATTCCTACTCCAAGTTCAGCCATTCCGGCAAACTTATCGGTGAAGTAGTACCTTAAACCAATAAACCATGCATAAACAAGACCTCCCGGTTTAGCTTCCAGATTATTTCCTGGAGAAACTCCAAATTCTTTGGAATTTGAGAAATTGTAACCAAGTACTATACCTGTATATGAATCCAGCTTGCTTACAAATGGATAATGAAAGGTACCTCTTGCTCCAATAATAAGATTCTTATAATTATATCCCCAGTTTATCAGATCTTCTTTATAAGAAGTATACAAAAGATAACCGCCTATGCCGATAGACCCGTTATCGATTATTCCATCATTAACTCCTACTTCAAGTGAAGCGGATAGAAGGGGTACTCCAATTTGAGTATGAAATCTCGTCGAATACAGATCTGACCCCACTCCAAAGCCGAAGTTAATGACTTTGTCTGCTTTATGAAAAGCTGTTTCATCCGCAAATAAGTTCATTAATGAGCAACTACTAATCACAATCATCAAAATGAATTTCATGGCTCTTAGTTTTAATATATTTAATTACTCCCAAAGTTAAGTTGCGTGAACACAAAAAGAGGCAGTTCATATATTGAACGGCCCCTGTTTGAATATAAAAATAAGAATATTAGTTGAATTTATAACTTAAACCTAGAGTCAGATAACCAAGACCATATCCTAACTCCCCAAATGCAGCAAATTTATCACTGAAATAATAACGGCCACCTACATATATCGCGAATAATCCATGAGTATAATTTGCATGAGCCTTCTCATTTAAAATATAATAATCATATGATTCTAGTCTTACTCCCACCGCCACTCCACCATAAGTATCAAGTTTATTTACCTTAAAGAGATCATAATGAATTGCTCCGCGGGCAGCAATAATTATATCATTCCAGCCAAAATCGCCGCCCAAATACCCTGAATATGAAGCATGTTTATACCCCACAATTCCTCCAATTGATAGAGGGCCAATATTCTCAAGATCTTTAATCCCCTTTTCCAGGCTTAAACTAAATGCAGGCAAGGAAGTTACGCCATAACCATAGCCATACCACCCAAAACCAACACCCAGGTTACCAACCATATCTCCATTCTTAAAGGCTTGTGCCTTAAGTTCAGATGTTGATGATGTTAAAAAAACTATAGCCATAGCTATAATAAATAATCCAAATTTTTTTTTCATAGCTTTCGAATTTTAAGTATTGACAAATTGTGAACTTTACTATATTTCCCATTTCAATCGACAACTTCCAGGCAACTTAATTATCC
The DNA here is from genome assembly GCA_963816345.1 of uncultured Bacteroidales bacterium. GTDB lineage: Bacteria > Bacteroidota > Bacteroidia > Bacteroidales > VadinHA17 > LD21. The sequence continues at coordinate 382,758 of CAWFKI010000006.1, read as the reverse complement.
TTCACTTGCATTAAACCTTTCAATAATTCCTAAGAAAAGCGGAATTTGCACTATTTTAAGCTTCCGATTCAACATAATTCCATGTTCTTTTAAGCTAGCTTTTAAAAACCACATTAAATTAGTTAATTCTATTCTAAAATTGAATATATTTCAGTAATTTTTTTCATATTCCTAATAACTATCATAAACCTGCTCAAAAGAAGGATGGATATGATAAATATTTTAACATTAAAACTGTCAAAGAGCTAAACAGACCAGAATCAATCATCTGGCAGGACTTCTCCCTCATACTTCCGAAGTTGTCCTGTGTATTATTTAAACGTATGATACCTCACGTTTGTTGATCCTTTTCCTGATGAAAACTCAGCAAAAGATTGTTTTGATATTGGTTGTACATTTGCCTGTAATAACTTATATCGCAATACAACAGAATCTGTAAAAAATTGTTTACCAAAAACCACATTAAATACAAAAAATGAAAAGATCAGCCTTTATTCTTAGTACATTTATGATATTTGGCTCAGCCCATCCACAGAAAGTGCCATCTGTTGTGGCATCAGTTGACCTGAACAGGTATAAGGGAACCTGGTATGAAATTGCAAGGTTACCTAACTTCTTTGAAAGAAAACTTAAGTGTATTTCAGCTACTTATACGCTCCGGAATGACGGAAAAATTGACGTACTGAATAAAGGCAATTACATAACAAACCCGCAAAAATCCAGTTCTGCGGAGGGAATTGCATGGATCCCTGATAAAAGCAGCCCTGCAAAGCTGAAGGTCCGGTTCTTCTGGCCATTTTCCGGAGATTACTGGATAATGTATCTTGATCAGGATTACAGATATGTACTGATAGGAGAACCATCTTATAAATATCTCTGGATCTTATGCAGGGAAAAAGAGCTGGATGAAACAACTTACAAGATGTTGTTGCAAAAGGCTATTGATAACGGATATGATGTAAAATCAATTATCAGGGTCGAGCATGACTGCAATTAACTTCCTGATAACAGAAACTATCTGTCATCAGCCCAGGCTGTGGCTGCCCTTACGGCCCTCTCCCATCCACTGATGAGCTGCTGAACCTCAACGGCATTTAACTCCGGTTTGAAGATCCGGTCTGGTCGCCACTGATCTCTTACCTCATTAATATCACTCCAGAAATTTACACCCAGGCCAGCCAGATAAGCTGCGCCAAGTGCAGTAGTCTCGGTAATCGCAGGACGTACCACCTTTGTCTGCAGGAGATCTGCCTGGAATTGCATGAGCTGATCATTCACTGTCGCTCCCCCATCCACCCGCAATTCGCGGATATCAATCCCTGAATCTTTTTGCATTGCAAGCAGCACCTCAACGGTCTGAAAGGCAATGCTCTCAATCGCCGCCCTTGCTATATGGGCAGCTGTGGTGCCCCTGGTGATACCTACCATGGTACCGCGTGCATGCTGGTTCCAATGCGGAGCGCCAAGACCTGCAAAAGCGGGAACGAAGCAGACGCCTTCGCTGCTGCTTACACTTGCGGCCAGCTTTTCCACATCCTCTGACTTTTTGATTATACCAAGTCCATCGCGTAACCACTGTACCACGGCTCCGGCAATGAATATACTTCCTTCCAGGGCATACTGAGTCTCATTTCCGATTTTCCATGCTATTGTAGTGAGCAGGTTGCTTTTCGACCTGATTGGTTTATCTCCAATGTTCATCACCATAAAACACCCTGTCCCATAGGTATTTTTTACCATACCTGGCTCAATGCACATCTGTCCGAACAACGCTGCCTGCTGGTCACCGGCGATACCGGCAACAGGCAGGTCAGAAATGAATTGACCTGAGGTTCTGCCATAAATTTCACTTGACGATCTTACTTCCGGAAGGATACCGCGGGGAATATTAAAAAGCTCAAGAAGCTCATCATCCCAGGCAAGCGAATGAATATTAAACAGCATGGTTCTTGATGCATTCGACACATCAGTGATATGCAACTGACCCCGGGTCATGTTCCATACCAGCCATGAATCGATTGTGCCTGATGCCAGCAGTCCCTTTTCTGCCATCGCCCTGGCTCCCTGAACATTATCAAGTATCCATTTTAACTTTGTAGCTGAAAAGTAGGCATCTGTTATAAGTCCTGTCTTTTCAAGAATCCCCGGACCATGACCATCTGCCTTCAGGCGGTCGCAATAATCCGAAGTCCGCCTGTCCTGCCAGACAATGGCGTTATGCAGAGGTCTCCCGGTCTTCCTGTTCCAGACAACAGTTGTCTCGCGCTGGTTAGTAATCCCTATAGCTGCAATATCTGAAGCCCGCAAACCTGCCTTTGCAATGGCCTCTGATGCAACGCCTGCCTGAGCAGCCCAGATTTCTTCAGGGTCATGTTCAACCCAGCCCGGTTGAGGATAATACTGTTTGAACTCTCTCCTGGCAAGTGCTGATGCCACCCCGTTATGATTGAAAATAATCGCTCGTGAGCTTGTTGTTCCCTGATCCAGAGAAAGGATGAAATCTTTCATTTCCTGGCCATTATTGGTATTGTCAGATTGTTAAATCAGGAAAATATTAAAGCTGCGCGATGAGGCTGAGTATAAGTTTTTCCGCTCCTAATTTGCTCCTATAAACTTCAGGCAGACAGGAGAAGCAAGCTTATAGTTCTTTGCAGGGACTTCCGGAAGGCCTGACTTTTCATCAATTCTGAAAAGAGACATATTTCCTGAATTCTGGTTCCCGACAATTATGATATTTACCGGAAGGATCTATGACAAAATTTCTAGGCCATTCGCCGCCGCAGGTAGTGTGCCCTTTAAGTGACAATTTTCCATCAGGACCGATCGTGAAAGTAACAATTGTATTTTCACCCCTGTTGGAACCATAAAGATATTTCCCATCTTTACCTATGTGAATATCAGCACAATAGCTTTTCCCTTTGAAATCTTCACGTAAGGTCGATAAAGTCTGTACCAGCTTAAGTTCTCCGTTCTTGCTTACATTGAAAAAAGAGACGGTTGAATTCAATTCGCATATAACGTACATCCTCGTACCATCCTGGCTGAAAACAAAATGGCGCGGACCGGAGCCCTTGGGAAGTGTGGCAATTCCATTCGGTATCTGCTTCAGTTTCCCGGAAGCAGCATCAAAATTATAAATAACAATTCTGTCAAGTCCGAGGTCCGTGACATAGACCCTCTTTCCGGAAGGATCAAAAGAGATCATATGGGCATGAGATACCTTCTCCTCCTCTTTTTTGTATATTATTGTATCTGTTACACTTACCGGTATTCCCTTTTTCATTCAGCCTGACAACGGCAACGGATCCGCCCCAGTAATTTGCCAGAAACAGATAGTCGTCATCAGGGAGAGATCGATATATATGCAGGACCTCCGTTGGGACAGCCAGGTCACCTATTTTTTTTGCCGTGCCTGTTTTGGCATCATATCTGAAGAGCAGTTACACCGCCACCCTTGATGCCATTGAATTTCCTAACCTCATTGGAAGCATAAATAATTCCATTTTTCTTTGAAATACAGAGATATGAAGGGTTTGGACCTGCATCTGATTCAGAAACCAGATTGAATGTTCCTTCTTCACGGTTCAGGTTAAAGATAAACAATCCATTTCCGCCCTTTCGGTATATGTACCGGCTAAAAAGCCGGATCGGGCCATCAGGAAGAGAAAATGATGACATCATTACAATAATTATTGAACAGATTATAAGATCTCTTTTTCATATTATAGAATTAATTTATTTATAATTATCTTTCAAAATCTGTCGCATTCACGATATGCTTCAATTACACGGGCTTCACCCTCTTTTGACTTGTTGCTTAGTCCATGTTCCATGCAGATCACTCCCTGGTAATTGCTTTTCATAGATTGCCTTGAAAACATTCTTATAATTTATTTCGCCTGTGTTGGTTCATTGCGGCCGGGTGTATCACCACAATGGAAGGCAGCAATTTCACTCCATGCCGCATCCATATTCGGAATAAGATTTCCTTCAGTGATCTGCTGATGATAGATATCCTCGTTGATCTTGCATGACAGGCCTGTTTACAGCCCTGCAGATCTCATATGCCTGGGGCATACCATTCAGGAATAATCCGGGATGATCTCTCAGGGTATTAAGTGGTTCGAGGACTATCGTCAGTCCGGCCGGTTCCACGATATCGCAGCAATACCTCAGATTATCGATCACATTTGCTGTCTGAAAATCCCTGTGAAGACGCTCATCGTATCTTCCCGGAACGACGAGAGCCCATTTTACTCCTGTTCTTTTGACACCTCGATCCCCTCTTTCATTTTTTTTGCCAGCATTTCCCTGATCTCCTCGTTGTTCAGAACAAATGAGGTTACCTTAAAATCAGCATATAAAACGAAAGGTCCCAGTTCCATTCCCAGGCGGTGAATCTCATTGGCAATTTTCACCTGATCCTCAACAGGCCGGCTCATGAGTCCGTTGTCAAACATTGCCCTGAAACCCATATCGTAACAGAATCTGATATTATCGATCAGATCATTCTCCGGCATGTTCGTTGAAACATTCCGAAATAGGGCGCATATTTGAGTTTGAACGGAGTAACCGGATCAGCTGCTTTTGTTTTTTTGCTTCGGTCCTGTGCACCAAAAACTGCAGGAGCAGCTAAAATAGCGGCTCCTGTAGCTGTGGCTTTCTTTATGAAACTCCTTCTTGAGTTATCCATAATGAATAATGATTATTTACTGTATATCAGAGAATTAAAGTACCTCTCCTGGCTTTGGGATATAAGGAAGTCCTGGAAGAGGAACCTCTTTTGGAATATCAACCGGACCGAATGCAAATACTTTTGGACCAAGCTTCAGATCCGAGTTCATCATCTCCTCCTATGTAGTCTCTTTGCCGGTATATGCTGAGATTCTTCCCATAATTGCCGTCATGGTCGAAATAGCCGTATTTTCCAGTTCATTGAATGGTTTTCCTGGTCGGATTGAATGTAACCAGATCGATATGTTCCTGAACGTATGGTCTACACTTACATTATCGGTCGGTTTTCCATCTTTATCAAGAGGATACTGATATTTCCAGATCTCTGTTCCTGCAAGGTCCAGGATTGTATTCCGGCAGTTTGTTGAACCTTTTGTTCCCTGAATCCTTTCGGATACATTATTCACGCAGCCATTGATCTGGCGGCACATACTGTGAACATGCATACCGTTTTCAAATGTATAATCGACACTGAAATTATCATACTGATCACCTGTAACCCGGCGGATCCTTGATCCGAATCCAACAGCTTTTACAGGATGTGTTCCTGTAAACCAGTTGATAACGTCAAGATTATGAACATGCTGTTCAACGATATGGTCACCTGAAAGCCATGCACCAGTTAACCCAGTTGCGGATCATCTATTCCATTTCGCTCCAGCTTGCATTGGGATCACGATGCCATAAGTTTTCCTCCGTTCCACTATGCATTTCCACCGGTTATCTCACCGATGGCACCCTGGGCTAACCTGCTGCCAGTTTGCCACATAGTCGCGCTGATGGCGGCGCTGTGTTCCGGTTACAATTCTCAGATCCATTCCTTTTGCTTTCAGTGCGGTAGCCATTACTGATCTGGCCCTACAGGGTCGACACAACCGGTTTTTCAGCAAAAACATGTTTTTTTGCCTGGATAGCTGCTGCCAGATGATCGGGACGGAAAAAAGGAGGTGTAGCAAGAATGACCAGATCCACTCCTGCATCAAGAACCTTCTGATATGCATCAAATCCTACAAAGCAGTTTTCTACAGGTGACATCCTGTCCTTTTTCTTTCTTAATAGCTTCCCTGCACGCATCAACTCGATCTTTAAATGTGTCCCCTAGAGCAACAATCTTCAGGTTTGGTCCTGCACTCAGAAAATTAATTGCTGCTCCGGTACCACGGCCTCCGCAACCTATAACACCGGCTTTAAGAACCGGACCATCCGGTGCCTGATCAAGCATTGTGGGAACTGCAACAACCTTTTTTGTTTCCCGTGAACAACTGGCTATGATTGTGGGCACCACAACCCCTGCAACTCCGACTGTCGCAGCTGTACCAAGAAAATTACGTCTTGAAATACTGGATTTTTTCATGATGGTAAGGTTAATTTTAATAAAAATATGCGTTAATTAATTATTTGAGGATGTTCTTCAATGTAAATATATGTAATTATAGAGATATGTTTTCAGGAGAGCAATTAATGTTTTAATAACAGCTTCAGGATTTCTTCTTCCCTTGAATAAAAGTGCAAATGCCACAAGAGAGCACAGAGAAAATACTGTTGTAATTCCCCAGATACTGTTCCAGTCATAAACATTTGTTCCTCCGGAAGTTTCCTTAAACAGATCCATATTATTCCGCCATCGATCAGATTTCCTGCCAGAAGACCAACTCCAAATGTCATAAGAAAAATAAATCCCTGAGCCTGGGCTTTCAGCTCATCAGGAGCCTTCTTATCGATATATATCTGTCCGCCTACATAGAAGAATCCAAAGATCAGTCCGTGAACCAGTATCCCGATATAGTATAACCACTGCTGGTCAATAACACCACCCAGGTATAATGAAAGATATCTTACAACCATGCTATCAATCCCAGTATCATTACCTTGCGAAGTCCGAATTTTCTGATTGCGAGGGGAATAAGAAGCATAAATCCCATTTCAGCAAGCATTCCCCAGTTCATAGTGACTGTAATAAATTGAGTTTTAATATTAAGAAGGAATTCAGAAAAATAGGAAAAATACATTGCAAACGGGATCAGGGAAAGAAACGAGAAAATGATAAACAGTGCAAAATTCCTGTCTTTCATCAGTCGGATTGTTCCCAGTCCGAAAGCATCAATCAGGGAACCTTTTTTCCCTTTTCCTGCAGGAGGAGTATCGGGTAAAGTAAGATTGAATAAAGCAGCCACGAGACCTATCCCGGCTCCGCAATAAAAGGGAAGATTCGTTCCGTCAAAATCGAGATGAAACAGATTTACCACCACAAGGCTGCAAACGCCTGAAGCAACATGCCCTACCGAACCAAACACCCTGATCTTCGGAAATTCTTCCGAAGGTGAATGGGCCATTGCAATTGCACTTGTGAGGCCCCAGGTGGGCATATAAAAAAGCATTGTAAACAACAGAATATGAATAGCAGGTCGGGATCACTTGTGATGTTAGCGGCCAGAACAAAAGAATGCTGTTGAGTACATTCAGCACGATAAGAACTTTCTGCCCGGAAAAATACCTGTCTGCGAGCATACCTATCACCGGGGATGCCATACAACCGATTGCCATTGAGCTCAGGATAAATGCTTTCTGAGTACTTGGAACTTCAGATTGGTAAGGTAGGCAGCCAGGGGCACCCACCAGACGGCATACATCATGTACTGAAAGAACATCATTAAATACAGGCGGTAATCGTGGCATAGGTCTTAGATTATAGGTTAATATTCAACATGGGCTTCTTTATATAAAGATAACAGTTTCTTCATTCAGGGTTTCAGATTTCAATTTTTCAAATAAAGGACCCCGGAGAGAAATTCAGACAGTCGTCAGGTTCTTTAATATGAACTTCCTATTGCGGATTTACATTACCTGTTTTTTCATTGTATTCACATACTACCCTGAAACCAACATGGAAACAATCAGAGTACCACCAGATACTCTTTGGCATCTGGGGATCGGTCTTCAACCATGCGTCGGTTCTGGTATAATCACGCGCAGCACTCCGGACCAGATCAGCCGTATTTAAAAATGACCCGCCTCTTATTACATGTTCGGTTCCCTCTGCAGGACCTTTTGGATCCCTGACAATTCCGCCGGGATATTTGGAATATGTATCGGGCTGGTACCAGTCGGAACAAAATTCGGCAACGTTACCGGGCATATTTTTTAATCCGAAGGGATTAGGCTTTACCCTGTCAGGAGGCTGTGTTTTTGTCGGACTATTACCTTTATAAATTACATATGTATTAATTACTGCGGTATCATTTTTGGAAAATTTTGCCATTAACCCTTTTTTCAAAACTTGAGTTGGATCGCCGGGGAAAAAATAGGGAGTTGTGGTTCCGGCCCTGCAGGCATATTCCCACTCTGCTTCAGTCGGAAGCGGTAGGTTTTGCCGGTAACGGAGGTAAGCCACTTGCAGTAAGTCTCCGCGGCATGAAATGAAAATGAAATCGCCGGCCGCTGGCCAAGTCCCCATCCCTGGTCGGGCTGTCCGTAAGGAGGAGTGGCCCCGGATATTGCATCAGTCTGCTTAGCCAATCTCTTTCCTTAATCCTTCTGTATCGGTTGTCCGGCCCTCAGCGGCAGTCTGAACATAAAATGCCAGGTATTCATCCCAGGTTACCTCAATTTCTGCCATAAAGAAAGGACTTATCTCAACATCCCTGACAGGTCCCTCATCCTCTTTTCTGAATGGTTCATCCGGAGGACTTCCCATTTTGAAGGTCCCGCCCGGAATTGCAACCATATTGAATGATACTGATGATTTAGGGATACGCTCGGTATAGTTTTTGAACTCATTTACTTTTACCGGTTCCGTAAAGATCTCTTTCGCAGCAGAGGATACTTTTCCGAATGTGGCATTACTGCCATGTGTATATCCTTCGATGAAATGGCCGGCATTCAGGTGGCAGTTTATGCACTGAAGCTCGTCATTCTTTTTTGTCTGTGTATAATAAAGATGTGCATCTTCACCAGCCTTTGTAAGTTTTGCAGGGAAAAGATTTTCATGGCATTTGACACAGCTGCTGTTATAGACATATCCCCTGGCAACCTCAAGTCTTCCACGTGCCGTCCAGTCAAATGAGGCTGAATCTTTGGTCCATTTGCTCCAGAGATCCCGAAGCCCGGTTTTTGCTTTTGCAAAAAGATAACCGTGTCCTTCAGGGGGCAGATGACACTCTACGCAGCCGACCCTGTACCCTGACCGGGTTTCATAGTGAACAGATTTTTTCCATGATGCATCTGCCATAGGATGGATATGACATGATACACAGTATGCATTCGTTGATGTTACATGTATTGCTTTACTGCCCCCTAGAATTAACAATGCCCCAATAATCACTCCGGGAGCAAACCATAAAAGAAATCGCTTCATAAAATGAGAATTATGAGGCCTAAGATAAAGAAATATCTTTCAAGAGGACCAACATGGTGCGATTTTACAGAAGAAAATAAACGCAATTTATAAGTTACGGGAACCAGAGAGATATCAGCCCGGATTCCCGCTGTCCCTCAACCCTGACCCGAAACCGTGAGGGTACGGGAGCTATTTATTATACTCATCAAAGAAATCATTACCCTTATCGTCTGTAATTATAAAGGCGGCCATATTCTCCACTTTTATTTTTCTTACAGCTTCCATGCCAAGATCCTCAAAATCAACAACCTCAACAGATTTTATATTTTCGGCTGCAAGGACGGCAGCAGGTCCGCCGACAGAACCCAGATAAAATCCTCCATGTTTTTTACATGCCTCAATTACCTCTTTGCTACGGTTTCCTTTTGCAAGCATGATCAACGACCCACCCATACTCTGAAAAAGATCTACATAGGAATCCATTCTGCCCGCGGTTGTCGGGCCGAAGCTGCCTGATGGCATACCGGCAGGTGTTTTTGCCGGACCGGCATAGTAAACAGGATGGTTTTTAAAGTATTCCGGCATTGGTTTACCTTCATCAATCATCTTTTTAATCCTGGCATGTGCAATATCCCTGGCCACGATAAGGGTTCCGGTAAGACTTAACCGTGTCTTTACCGGATACTTTGTCAGCTCGGCAAGCACCTCTTTCATCGGCCGGTCAAGGTTGATCTCCACCGGTTTTTCAAGTTCAGGAGCTTTTTCGGGCATAAACCTTGCAGGGTTCCTTTCAAGCTCTTCAAGGAAAATACCCGCCTCTGTGATCCTGGCTTTAATATTCCTGTCGGCGCTGCAACTCACACCCAGGCCTACCGGGCATGATGCAGCATGCCTTGGCAGGCGTATAACTCTGACATCATGAACAAAATATTTACCTCCGAACTGGGCGCCAACTCCGTACTCATGGCAGATTTTTTCAATCTTCTGCTCCCATTCCGTATCACGGAAAGCGCGTCCGGCTTCATTGCCTGTAACCGGGAGATTATCGAGGTACCCGGCTGATGCCTCCTTAACGGTTTTAAGGGTAGCTTCGGCAGAGGTACCTCCGATCACCAGCGCAAGGTGATATGGAGGGCATGCTGAGGTACCGAGTTCCTTAATTTTCTCCTTTACAAATTTTATAAGGGACTCCTCATTTAAGAGAGATTTCGTCTGCTGGTAAAGGAAGGTCTTATTTGCAGATCCTCCACCCTTTGTGATGAAAAGAAATTCATAGGCGTTGCCCTCTTTTGCGTATATATCAATCTGGGCAGGAAGGTTTGTTGAAGTATTCTTCTCTTCGAACATCTTTAACGGCACGATCTGTGAAAATCTCAGGTTCTTCTCCTTATATGTCTCATAAATTCCCCTTGAAAGATATTCCGCATCATTCGCCCCGGTCCATACATTTTCCCCTTTTTTGCCAATCACAATAGCTGTGCCCGTATCCTGACACCATGGCAGCTCTCCTTTTGCAGAAATCACCGTGTTTCTCAGCATGATATATGCTACAAACCGGTCATTATCCGTGGCTTCCGGATCTTTGAGTATCTTTGCAAGCTTTTGCAGATGGGCGCTCCTCAGAAAAAAGGAGATATCGGAGACAGCCTCTTTTGCAAGTAATGTAAGCCCTGAAGGATCAACTTTCAGTATCTTTCTCCCGTCAATAATCTCTGTCTTTACATAATCGCTTGTCAGCAGACGGTAGGTTGTGTCATCCTTTAAGATCTGAAACGGATTTTCATATCTGAATTCTGCCATTTTTAAAGTTATTTTGTAAGTAATAAAAGTTTAAAAATCTTAAATCCCGACAGGTTAAAATTAAAACTATAAATGTAATGATTTACATTGTTCCATATTCCGGAATTAAAAGTGGCGTTTCCAAAATTCCTTCTGAATCGCAATATGGTATAAAATACAGCAGCTTGCATTTTAAACATTACTAAGGATAACCCAAAGGCCACGCATTTAGTTGTACAGGGCACAGGGTACGGAGCACGGAGCTTGGAGATATGAGATTTTAAAAAGATAAACCAACCACCCCGGCCAGGGAATGAACCTTGTAAGGATCAGATAATCAATCGTCCTGGCCACCCCTCCTTCAAAAAGGAGGGGAAACTTTTTCAAAGCTACGTAAGTAAAACTTTCCTTTCAGCTCCTTTGTGTTTAATATTTATATATATATATTTGATCTTCACCTCTTCATCTCCGGATCACAGTACAGACCTTTTTCCAATTACGGGTTTTACCCGAATCATCAAACAATGTAATAAGGACAATGTAAATTCCGGTACAGACAGGTGAGCCATCATCCGCATTTCCATCCCAGGTAAGGGATGCCTCAGCTCCGGCCGACATATTTTCAACTATTTTCCTGACATAAGATCCTGATTCATCGAATACAGTAACAGAGATTACATTGCTGTTCCCTGCCAGGTTAAAGTTTAAGAAAAGTAAATCCTCAAACCCGTCGTTGTCGGGTGTAATTTTCGAGGAGGATAGATTCACTATATCGGAAGTAGCAGGCTTCTCTGAATAGACAGAATTGGCAGCCCCGGGTGTTCCCCAACCAGAACTCTCAGATGCCGAACGCCAGTTCCGGGCCTCATTTGAATTATTTCCGGGATCTGTCTTCTCAAGAGCTATTCCTTCATAACCAGACAATAATGTCGAATGCATTTTTTCGCTGTACGATACCTCATCTATCTTCACCAGTTCTCTGCTGAAAAGTAGAAGATGACCATCCGCGTCAGACATAGATGGCAGGGACGGGATCTCAAACAGGTTATCCGGTTCAGAGGAAAAATATCTCGTTAATACCCTTTCCTTATCAGTTGTTACGGCATAATACTCTCCCGGCAGAAAACAATTGCGCTCCCCTGAAATCAGACAAATGGAGGAAGTATCGCCTGAATCATCATTCACCGAGACTATCTCCAGGCGTGATGCATCAATTATTTTATCAGAGCAGTTGTACAGTTCCAGATAATCCGGATCTCCGGGCAAAGCGTTGAACAGAAGTTCATTGAAAAGAATATCCCCGGGCCCGGCAGGTTCTGTCAGACCAAAATAAAATTTATCTTTCATTAGTCTGTTTCCCGCGAAATCCTTAATCTCTCCGGAAGTTATAAAATTGCAGATCTTTCCTCTCTTAAGCGGAACCGATAATTTAACATTGAACTTCCTGAAAAGCGGATCAGACAAAGAAATTTCAGCAGGAATATTGTCATCAATAAGTATACTGTCAGTCATGCTGAGAAAATTTAACAAAGGTTCCGGGGATCTGACTGAGATGTTAACGCTGTCATCAGGAAAAATAAGCAGATCTCCTGAAAATTCAGTATCCGGATTTATACCAGTCACTGAATTTATCATTCCCGGGGTACCGCCTGTTCCTGACTCTGAAGCTGTCCAGTTGCTTTTGTTAAGGAATGGGGATCCAATATCGATCATTTCGAGAGACCAGCCACCGTGTGACTTTAATTCATCTCCATACCAGTCAGAGGAATACTCCACACCATGAATAAGATTGCCGGAGTTATCGTACAATATCAGCAATTTACCATTATCTGTAAGTGATGGAAATTGTTTCAGACCAATTGATTTTCCATAGCGGGAATATTTTGATGTATCACGGCTGGAACAGAGTATAAGTCTTCCTTCCGGTTCAATAATAATCTCAGGGATGATGTAATCCTGATCACCTGAGCTGAGCTTCCAGTTTTTAAGATTGAATGAACTGTCTGTCCTGTTTGTTATTTCGAGATATTCATTTTCAGGCAGTGATACTGCAGGTTCGGGATCGGCCATTATTTCTGAAATTACAACATCTCCTGCCGCAGGTCGGGCGAATGTGGCAGGTTCCCCGTTATTCTCATGAAAAATTCCGTCGACCGAAAGATCATCGAACCAGAGCAGCCTGTCTTTGCTTGAAGTGTATCTGTAATTTACTATGATCCATTCACAGGGAAAGAGCTCCCTGTCACTCCCGGATGCTGTACTAATCAGTTCGTCCGGCAACCGGTAAACTGAAACAGTCCAGTTACCGGCAGGCGTTCTGCCCGTGGTAATTCTCACGGCATCAGATATTCCGATCCCTGTCTGCCAGTTTATTCTGCAATCGGCCACAGTTGTAACTTCACTTCCCCTGACTTTCAGAAGTCTCAGAGTGTCGTCATATCCGGTCAGATTGACTCCAATTGCAAATCCGCTGGTATTTCCCTCGTTAAAAATTACTGAAGGATCAGTATCAGACATGAGGAACACCGACCAGTTATTTGACGATGAAGGATCATAGCCATAACGGATAGTAAAGCTCCATGTTGTCAATCCTTCCGATGGATGCAGGCTGTCAATACGGATCCCTGCCTGATCGGTTCCGGCATCGGGATTATCGAATACATGGTGTAATGAAAATCTTCCTGAGATACTTCCTGAAGTGTCAGCTTTCCAGTGACTGTCAATACTCTGTACCCAGTTATTAATGTTTCCGGGTTCAAAATTTTCCACTATCTGGCCATATGCCATAACAGGCATAAGAAAAACCAGCAAAATAACTTTTTTCATGCAGCGGGACGAAAAGAAAAAAAAGCTAATTTTGACCGTTTTAATACAATAGTAAATTTATAAATTACTTACTGTAATTCCTAATAAACCAATATGAAAACAGCTGTTGTGGGCGCCACCGGTCTGGTAGGCCAGACAATGATCAAAGTACTTGAAGAGAGGAATTTCCCGGTAACCCAGCTTATACCGGCTGCGTCGGAGCGTTCTGTAGGTAAAGAGATCCTTTTCAGGGGAAAGGCTGTAAAGGTGGTAAGTGTTATGGATGCCGTTAATGCAAAACCCGAATTTGCGATATTCTCGGCAGGCGCATCAGCATCAAAGGAATGGGCACCGGTATTTGCCGCAAACGGCACCGTGGTGATTGACAATTCCTCCTACTGGCGGATGGATAAAAATGTTCCTCTTATCGTGCCTGAGATCAACAGCCATGTAATTGAAAAAGGAGACAGGATAATAGCAAATCCCAACTGTTCAACAATCCAGATGGTAATGGCCCTTGCACCCCTGCACAGAAAATATAAGATTAAAAGGCTTGTTGTTGCAACGTATCAGTCAGTTACCGGCACCGGTGTTAAAGCCGTAAAGCAGATGGAAAATGAAAGAGCCGGAATCAAAGGTGAGATGGCATATGCCCACCAGATAGATAAGAACTGTTTCCCCCACGGAGGATCTTTCCAGCCGGACGGCTATACAACCGAGGAGCAGAAACTGATCGATGAAACGCGGAAAATACTCGAAGACCCGGCAATACTAGTAACGGCTACAGTGGTGAGGATACCCGTTGTCGGAGGACATTCCGAAGCTGTAAACGTTGAGTTTGAGAAAGAATTTGATATTGATGAGGTAAGGCAGCTTATTGCCGGTTTCCCCGGTGTTGTGGTCTATGACAACCCCGCAGAGAACAAGTACCCTATGCCTGTTATGGCTTACAACAGGGATGAGGTCTTTGTGGGCCGGATCAGGAGGGACCTGTCGAGGGAAAAGTGTCTGAACCTCTGGATTGTTTCCGATAATATAAGGAAGGGAGCTGCAACAAATGCCATCCAGATTGCAGAATATATGGCAAATAATAAGCTCTACTAGCGTCTCAGTACCATTAAGTGCTTTGTGGTGATTCGAATAATAAATCGTTAAAGGGATACCTGGCGACGTGAATCTTTTTCACCTCTTCATAAAGAAGCTTGCGAAGTTCTTCAATATTTTCTTTGGTTTTGGCAGAGATAAACACACTCTTATGGTTCTTGTCCGATGCCATCCATGACTTTTTCAGATCAGCCAGGGAATAGTTTTTCCTCTGGATTGGAGTAAGATCATATTCATCCTTTAAGGTGTAGGAGAATGCATCGATCTTGTTAAATACAATAATCTGAAGTTTTTCAGAAGATCCTAATTCTTTCAAGTGTTTCGTTGACCACCCTTATCTGATCCTCAAAGTTCCTGTGAGAAACATCAACAACATGGACAAGCAGGTCCGATTCTCTCACCTCATCAAGGGTTGACTTGAATGATTCGACAAGATCGTGAGGGAGTTTGCGTATAAATCCAACCGTATCTGAAAGCAGAAAGGGAAGATTCCCAATAACCACCTTTCTGACTGTTGTATCGAGTGTGGCAAACAGCTTATTTTCGGCAAACACATCCGATTTGCTCAGAAGATTCATTATTGTTGATTTCCCCACGTTTGTATATCCTACCAGTGCGACTCTTACCATCTTTCCCCTGCTTTTCCGCATGGTGGCCATCTGGGTATCGATCTTCTTAAGCTGCGATTTAAGCAACGAGATCCTGTCCCTTATGATCCTTCTGTCAGTCTCAATCTCCGTTTCGCCCGGACCTCTCAGTCCGATACCACCTCTCTGTCTCTCAAGGTGGGTCCACATACCGGTCAGACGTGGCAGCATGTACTGATACTGGGCAAGTTCTACCTGAGTCCTGGCGTTTGAGGTGCGTGCCCGGCGTGCAAAAATGTCAAGAATAAGATTTGTCCTGTCGAGTATGCGGCAGCCGAGAATTTCTTCAATGTTTCTTATCTGGCTTGGAGAAAGTTCGTCATCAAATATTGCCATGTCGATGTTATTCTCCCTGACGAATGCTCCGATCTCTTCTATTTTTCCTGATCCGACAAATGTACGCGGATTTGGAATATCAAGTTTTTGTATGAATCTTTTAACCGGCTCTGCTCCTGCTGTTTCAGTAAGGAATGCAAGTTCCTCAAGGAAGTCTTCTGCATCTGCCTCTTCCTCATCCTTGTATAATATTCCGACAAGTATTGCCCTTTCAACGGGTTTGTTTGTTTCTATCATAAATTACGACCTCCTTCCATATATTCCTTTTTCCCATCCGTTTCATTAATTCTTCAGACAGGACCACACCGGAAGCTCATGGGATGTGTCTGTTAGTAAATAAACCTCCTGTTATTTTCCACACCTCCCCTTATAGCCATTTTAAGAGATTCTGCACATCTCATAACCATCTCAATATCGGAAGGGAATGGTACAATAGCTGTTTTTGTTCTCTCGAGCTGCCGGGCATTAAGAGCCTGGGTATCACCAAGGGCACGTGAAGAGATATTCTCAAAATTTGACTGTGCTCCAAGCGGATCTTTTTTAAGGACCTTACCGGGATTTACCTGTATCACTTCAATATCACCGTCAATGCGGCAGGCTTTAGTCTGTATGGTCTCTACAAGAGCGCATTGAAGGGTTTTATACTTTTTCTGTTTCAGATCATTTCCCAGGGAATCTTTCATGACGTTTCCCTTTTTATCGAGGAGATAGGAAAAGCCATCTTCTACATCTCTTCTGATAACCGAATCTCTCTGAACTGTCTGATCGGGGCTGACTGCCACTGTTCTGACATTTACATTTACGAAATAGTCATATTGTGTATTCTCATTCAGGTTCTGAGTGTGGTATTCTACCCAGTCCGAGTTTAGCCTGGGAAGATCGAGCGCAAGAAGATCCTGTTCAAATTCAGAAGGAAATTTCAGAATCGAGTTATTCCTGACAGTAATTAATACCCTGCTCATTCCCAGGTACTTTGACTCCTGCAGTTTATTATCTATCCCCTCATAATCTCCAACGTACTGTTTTGCTCTCATAAATTCATTGAAGGCCTGTCTGTATGACTCTTTGAGTCCCGTTTTCATAAGCTCATTGCCATGGGTGTAATAAAAATCGGCGGCTTTTCGCTTTGCTGAGACCATTTCCGGTATATAATCGGCAAACTGAAGATCGACAGGTCTGCCGTTCATATTTAGGGGTGTCACGGTTTTTACAAGCGATTGTCTGTCATTCAATGCTTTATATACCAGGTAGATCTCATCCCAGCTATCTGGCCTGCCTTCCATTTTAAGCATGCGGATTCTTTCATTATCCTGGTCATTTGCAATTTTATATGACTGGCTGAGGATATCAATCTGTTTCGCATCATTAGGGTCTTTCCTGAGTTGTTTGACAGCTTTATCAACGGCAGCATCATAATTTCCTTTCTGCAGTTGCTTCTTTGAAGAACCGCAACCGGAGAGGAGTAAGGTCAGAATAAAAACAAAGGGTACAATTTTTTTCATCATAGTTTGGTTTATATTTTACAGCTGAACTGAAAGGGAGCCGCAAATGTAAATGAATCATTATTTACAGGTTTTTGAATAAACATAACATCCCGGTTTCACATCGGCTTATATTGAAATAGACTGATAAAGATAAATAAAACTGGAAAAAAACAAATAATACTTCATTTATGTTTAAAAATCCATACGGAAAAGTTGTATAGGGTCCCTGAATGACAGGGTTATCAGAGGACAACGGTATTATTCTGAGCGAAGTATCTCCTGCTGCCGGAAAGAAGTGTTCAAAAATAACAGTTCATTAAAATTTGAAGAGGAGCGGCATTAAATACCTGACCCGTACCGGTTTCCCCCGCTGAAGGCCGGGGCTCCACTTTGGAGAAGACTGAATTGCTTTAATTGCCTCATTATCAATGATAGGGGCTACACCTTTCACTACTGTGACATTACTGACACTTCCATCAGTTTCAACTATGAAAGTCAGGAAGACCCTTCCCTGTATCCTGTTGTCGATTGCAGCCTGGGGGTAATTTGTTCTTTGCTGAACCCATTCGCGGAATTTGTTAATATCACCCCCCTTGAAAGAGGGCATCACCTCTACATGGAAAAATGGTTCATCGCCTTCCACACCATCCTGCCCTGAAAGGAGATTGTCGCCTGTTCCGGTACCTTTACTGTCGGTGATATCGTTTGGCACCTGTGCAAGAAATTCATCTGTAGAAGCCTGCTTTTTTTCAAGGGGATAAACCGTATCAACGACAACAGGAGGGACATATTTTAAATTCTCCTGTGCCTTTACAGCTTCCGGCGGGGGTGGCGGAGGCGGAACGAAGATTTCGTCCACGGGTGGCTCGAGATTTTCCATTTTGACCTGGACGTAGCTTATTCCGACACTGAGCACTTTATTTGAAGTTCGGGAAAGAATAAATGGAAGGAGTACTGCAGCCGAGATTAATAGTGATGAGAGAATTACGCCAGCTACTATAACAGCATTATACTTTTTCCGCAGCTGGTATGCGCCATACTCCTTATTCCGTTTTTCAAAAAGCAGATCATCAAATTCAAGTGTATCTCTCAGATTATCGAACATCTCTACCCCCTGTTATTCTGCAATCCCCTGTCTCCCGCTGATTTCTATTTTTATTGGCGTGTCCACGATAATGTACTTTTGCAAAGGTGGACAAATATTGAATAAAGTTCCTGCAGCATCTTTAAATTCCGGCAAAATTACAAAATAGTGGCTGTCTGCCAAAACTATATTAAGGATGGTTTTTAGTTTATTTTATTATTTTCATTTTTTTCTTACATTTGGAAGCTCCAACAGTGAGGGTTGTTTGGATGTTTAATGAGGTTCTTTTTATGGGGGTTTAGCTCAGTTGGCTAGAGCGTGTGACTGGCAGTCACAAGGTCAGGGGTTCGATTCCCCTAATCTCCACCTTCGCCCTCCGTAGCTTTAGCGAAGGAGGGCTTTCTCTTTATAGATGGTTCCGTTTTTGGTAAAGCTACTGCGGGCTACGGTGGACGCGGTCCAAAGATATACCATGCAAATTAATGCATTACCCTGTAAACTTAACATTTACAGGGTTTTTTGTTTCTCCTTTCAAGTAAGATTACAAATTATAACTGATGTGTGTCAGGCTGGTTGAAGTTCAACTTTTTTACCCGCAACAGACAGATCCTCGATCAGCATCTCTTCGTTGAGTATCCCTGCATTGACTGTTGAAATATCAGGGTTTTGCAAAGCCCATAGAAAAGCTTTGACAGGCAGTTTCATTTCCTGAGGGATGATCTGGTTCAATTTTTTTATCCTCCATTCTGGCACTGGTACCTGATCGGGAGGGTAGGGTGTTGAAACCGCCATCGCAGCTTTCATCGCAATTATGCCAATATTGTTTTCATTTGCCTTTCTGATGATATGATCCAGGAACCCGTGGTTTATGACGTTATAGGCTATCATGACAACATCAAAAACACCTGTTTCGATTGCTGAATTTAAAAGTGCTGCCATATTATGATGAGCAGAAAATCCCAGGTGCCTTACTTTTCCCTGATTCTTTAATTCATTGAAGGTTTCGACAATAAACGGATTATTTAGCTCATGTGGACTTGTGGCCGAGTGAGGACAGTGAAGAATGTCAAAATAATCTGTCCCTGCCCTTTTTAAAGACTCCTCGACCGAACTTATTATCATCCTTTTAAAGAGGGGATTGGTTTCAACTTTTTCGCCGTATTCTTCCATCATGGCATCACTTAGAAAAACTCCGTCGGGTTGACTTTGCATACCCGGCCAGTAAATAATATAATAACCGGGTATCTCCATACCTGAATTTTTCCTGAGCTCCAGTGCTTTATGCTGAATGGCCTCTTTCTTCCCTGAAGGTAATCCGTCAAATATTTCCTTGTAAAGGTTGTTCCTGAAAGCAGGAAAGGAGCTCAGCTTGGTAGCAATAAACACTTTTTCTCTTTTTGATGAGCTGTTCAGTGCTTTCCCTATGGCAGATTCAGAAGCACCATTCCCATATTGCGGTGCAGTGTCGAGATAATTAAGACCCCTTTCAATTGCCATTTCAATTGGCCTGATATTGTCGGGTTTTATTCTTTCAGTCCCAAATGCAATCTCCGATACCATGAATCCTGTCCTGCCCAATTGCCGGTATGCCATTCCCTCTTGCCGGTTTCTCCATTCAGGCTTTATCTTAAACGATGCCACCTGAGTGCCTTTCTGAGGTTCAGCCCAGACGGCGTGTGACAGAAAAGGAACTGAAAAGGCTGTCATTGCACTTGCCCTGATGAATTCCCTTCGGCCTATCCTGTTTTTTTGATGAGGTTTGTTCATAATATAAAATGATTATCTGCAAGTAACAAAATATAGGAGCCAAAATCAATTTTATTTTGGAACCTGTGAAAATTTTATGTAAACCAGGAACTATGCGATAAAAGGCGATAAAATAAAATTGTTTAAAAGCAGCTATTGTTGTATTCCTTCTGAATTTTATTTGACTTGCATCCAACTCTTTCATAACTTTATCAAAATGGTTGTTCTATGCCCAGTCTCCTACCAGGCTTCGAGTATGACATATTCATATCCTACCGGCAAAAAGATAATAAGGGCGACAGGTGGGTGAGTGAGTTTGTTAATGCACTCAGAACCGAGCTCGGATCGACTTTTAAAGAAGAGATAAGTGTTTATTTTGACATCAATCCCCATGATGGTTTGCTTGAAACACATGATGTTGATGCTTCACTTAAAGATAAAATCAAATGCCTTGTATTCATCCCCATAATTTCCCGTACATATTGCGATCCGAAGTCGTTCGCCTGGGAACATGAGTTTAAAGCATTTGTGGAAGAAGCTTCAAAGGATCAGTTTGGACTGAAGATAAAGCTTCCTGACGGGAATGTAGCAAGCAGGGTGCTCCCCGTTCGCATTTATGATCTGGATGCTGCCGATATGAAGCTATGTGAATCGGTTTTAGGCGGAGCGCTTCGTAGTGTTGACTTTTTCTTTAAATCGGCAGGAGTTAACCGGCCTCTCCTG
This sequence comes from uncultured Bacteroidales bacterium, assembly GCA_963816345.1. Lineage (GTDB taxonomy): Bacteria > Bacteroidota > Bacteroidia > Bacteroidales > VadinHA17 > LD21. The sequence continues at coordinate 361,980 of CAWFKI010000006.1, read as the reverse complement.
TCAAAAGAAGAAAACCCCCAGAACAATCTGAATCACACAAATTACAGAGACCAGATAAATAAGGTTGGTAATGCAATTAAGGAGATTATAACAACGATAAGTAAATATAATCAGCAGGATAGAGAGGCTTCATATGAAGTCTTTAAAGCAAAACCGCAGCGCGAAAGAAACCTGAAACCAAAAATCATTGCGGGTTCATTTGTACTGCTTGCTATTATTTTATCCGGGTATTTCATTATTAATAAATTTTTCAAACCTTCCGGTCCGGTTGAAAAAACAATTGCAGTTCTTCCTTTCCGGAACCTGAGCAATGATACAACCCAGCTGTACTTCTGCGATGGTTTTATGGAAGAGATCCTCGATAATCTGCAGGCAGTGAGAAATTTTACGGTAAGGTCCAGGACATCTTCCGGCCAGTACCGGGACACAAAAAAATCAATTGCCACCATCGGGAATGAGCTTAATGCTAATTACATAGTTGAAGGGAGTGTAGGGCGTGACGGGAATAATTTAAAGATATGGGTTCAGTTAATTGATTCGAAATCCGATAAGCATATCTGGTCAAATGAATATACCAGGGAAATGAAGCAAATCTTTGCCCTTCAGAGTGAAATAGCCAAAGACATTGCTGCTGAGCTAAAAGGAATTCTATCACCTGACGAGATAGAAAAAATTGATAAGAAACCTACAGAAAACCTTGAAGCTTATAATTACTATCTCCAGGGGAATTTTTATTACCGGAAAAGTTTTGATGTGGAAGACTTAAAGACTGCCAATAAATTATACAGGAAAGCGACTGAACTTGATCCTGAATTTGCCCTGGCCTATACAGGGACTGCATATTGTTTAATGAACAGGTACTGGTTCTATCAGGACAGAAGTGAAGATATAATTCCTAAATGTAAACAAGCAATTGACAGAGCATTCGAGATTGATCCTGATCTTCCTGAAGCCCATCTGGTCCTTGGAATTTATTACTACATGGGTTATTTGAATTACCCTGAAGCGCTGAAACAATTTGAAAAAGTGCTGAAAGAGCAACCAAAAAACGCAGAAGCTATATATTGGTCAGGAGCCGTGCACCGCCGGGCAGGTAACTGGGGACTAGCGGAGTCTTGTTTTACTAAAGCTTTTGAGCTTGACCCGAGATCTTCCCGGTATGCAGATGATGCAGGTGAAGTATATGACCTGCAACGGAATTATTCAAAAGCCGAGTATTACTATAATTTGTCTATCATGCTCCAACCAGGCTGGATTCAACCATATGTGTTCATGTCACAGATGTTTCTCAGATGGCAGGGAGATACAAAAAAAGCCCGGATAGTATTGGAAAACGGAGCATTGAATAATAATTCTTTCAATTCAGATTCCCTTTTTGTAGAATCAAAGGTCATTATTTATATGGCTGAAGGCAAATATAATGAAGCGCTTACAGATCTATCACTCACCCATTCCACAGCATTTCAGGGTCAATTTTATTTCAGACCGAAATTTCTTTATTATGCGACTGTCTATGGCTTTATTAACAAACCAGCGTTAGAGCAGGCATATTATGATTCAGCCCGTATAATGCTTGAAAAGATGATTATTAATTTTCCGGAAGATCCAAGATTATACAGTTCCCTGGGAATTGCTTATGCAGGATTAGGGTTTGATAAAGAAGCAGTCAGCTCAAATGAAAAGGCTGTAAAAATGCTTCCGGTGAGCAAAGAAGCATGGAGGGGTGTATATCTGGTTGAGGATCTTGCATATACTTATGTAATGATTGGGAAATATCATGAAGCTTTTGAACAAATAAAATATCTTCTCTCAATTCCCGGATTCCTCTCAGCTAAATTACTCGAAATGGATCCAAGGTGGGCACCATTAAAAAATCAACCCGCTTTTAAAAATATTTTAGAAGAGCATAATCGTAACTAACCTGCCAGGTTCCTGCGGTCCGGGTATACAATATGTTCATTCCGGGACAGAAAAAAAATAAACCATAAACGGTGTCTTCCGGCCTCCGGTATCACTCTGCCGGATATCTGAATATAGGATTACCGTTAAGACCTTTTGCCTTTATTGTATCGACTTCAGCCTTGCTTAAAGGGTCAAGCCTGCCTCTCAAATTAAGTGCTATCCTGTACAATTCTGCTTCACCTGATGGCAAAGCAGCTGTAACAGGATGCGATAATGTAAAACGCAATCCCATCCGGATATTTTCCTCATCCGTAAAAGGCTCATACCAGCACCTCGGATATTTTGACTTATCCGCACCTTCCGGCCAGGGTCTTCTTGCCATGGCTTTAATGGCCAGTATGCCCATCTTTTTCTGCTGAGCCAGAGCGAGAACCTGCGGACCAAAGTTCCCTGCATACCATGTAGCATAATTCACAGGAAAAAGTATTGTATCGAAGTCAAACCGGTTCATCAGGGCCATGGCTGCCTCAACGGAGTGCGCTGAAAAGCCTATAAGCTTTATTTTACCTTCATCCCGGGCTTCAAGGAAGGTCTCCATGGCACCACCCTTCCCCAGTATGGTTTCCACATCCTTCTGAGTGGTAACGGCATGAAACTGGTAAAGATCAAAATGACCGGTCCGCATATCTTTCAGGGATTTCTCAAGGTCTTTCCTCGCATCTTCCTTATTCCTTCCACCGGTTTTGCATGACAGAAACACATCTTTCCTGTAGGGCTCAAGGGCCGGTCCCAATTTTAATATGGCATCACCATATGACGGTGCAATATCAAAATAATTCACTCCGGCATCTATCGCAAACTTTACAATTCCGGATGCTTCGTCAGGCTGCATATCTCTTACTATTATGCCTCCGAATCCAAGCATTGTCAGCATTTTTCCCGTACGGCCCAGTACTCTTTTTTCAAGTTTACCCGGAACTATTTCCCTGGTAATTGATGAGAGATCAGCGGGGAACATGCCCATTGCAGGAGCAATAATTGAAGCAGTTTTAATAAAATCACGACGTTTCATATCATCTGTTTTTAAATAAGGATAACCGTTTCCAAAGGTAGTAAATAAAGTTCTGAGCAAAAGGGAAGTGATCTTCTCCTGAATCAGGTTGCTCAGAATGATTTAAAGATATGGATTCAGATAATTTTGATTTAACCTGTGAAAAAATTAAATTTGAGACCAGGAGAACTGTTATTTCAATCAGTAGCATATGAGACATTTAAATAAACTATCGATCATATTTTGCCTGCTTGGATACGTATTGGCAATTCAGGCACAGAATGCTATCTCTGCCGCTGATGGAAAAGCCGGCACCCCGGGTCAGTCAGAGAATAAATTATCAGCAGGCGTTCATAACGGGTCAAAGGAAATTAAAAAAGAATCCTGCTATATTAAAGATTCTGAAATTTCCGGAAAAAGTCTGAACCGGAAACCGGTACTAAAAGGAGAAATAGAAGGGATTAATACTTATTATCACGAATTGTTAAAGGAGAGCTCTATCCTTTACAAACCCGGAAAAAAATCGGTCAGCGTCTTCCTTATCACACACGGGAGGGGAATTATAAAACAGGGAAGCAGGCAATTTGAGGCGAATGGCGTTAACCTGTTTGTGCCTTCTGTTATGGAAGAAGCTACAATTCTGGCAGATAACGGGAATCTCGGGATACTTGAAATCATAATCACCTTAACAGCAGATGAGTTACAATCAGTTAAGCAAGAGCAAAATATATTGCCATACTTTGTTGACTATACAAAATGCAGGGAGTATAAAGAGGCAATTAAAAGCGAGAAAACGATCAGCCGGATGATCCTTCCTGAAAATATTATACCCCGTTTTTGTATGGGGTCAGTTGAGACCACTGGTCCTGACGAGGTTGGTGCACATGCTCATCCGATGCTCGAGCAACTCTTTTTCGGACTGACTAAAAATGATTGTATCGTGACGGCAGATGGGAAGAGACGACATTTGAAGAAAATACACTCCTGCATATCCCTTTGGGATCAATGCATGGGGCAATCGTAAAAGAAGGGAAAATCCTGAATTATATCTGGATGGATCATTTCCGGTCCCTGAAAGATATGAAGTATATTAAGGAAAACCATATTATGAAGGACGAGTAACCTGGCCTTGTTGCAGGATCAGGTCCATCCTGGAACTTCTTTTGCCTCAGCACTCAGTTTGCTGATAATGAGCTATGGTACCCAATCTGGCCATTAAGCCGGTTATCTCTTTTTTATAGAATTCATGCCGGGCTTTAATTTTCTCCATATAGTTTTCCAGCAGGCCCTTTTCTTTAATAATGTTGTGCTGTGTTTCAAAAATTGAAGACAATTCCTTCATATTATCCAGGAGGAATCCGTTGCTTTCCGATATGATCTTCCTGACCTCGGCCGGCAGTTTTTTTGCAAAGGGGTGAACATCAAAATAATGCTTATAAACAGAAATATAATTGCCAGCCCAGTTTGAAACATTTTCAACTCCATAGGGGTATCTCAGCCACTCCATAAAACAATCTGTGATAAAATTGTAATACTGATTCATCGGTTCCGTAAGAAAATCATAATCCCGGATCCCCGGGGAGATCTTCAGCCTTCCCTCACTAATAAGGTCATTCTCGATTCTTGTTTCGTAATATGGCATCATTTTAAGAAATGTCACCGGGGTATAGCCGTCACCGCAAACCTTTCTTAAAAAATCCAGATTCTCATTCAGGGATTTGAAGGTGGTATCAGGTTGAAAAAGCATAAATCCGAAATCCATTCCTATTCCGAGTTTTTTCAGAATGCTTACAGCATTCAGGGCCGTTTCTGTGGTAATCTGCTTATTCAACCGCCTTAAACCCGGGTCGGTGCCGTCCTCAATCCCCAGGAAGACAGTAAACAATCCATGTCTTTTCATCAGTCTGAAAGTTACCTCATCAACTTCATCGGGCCGGCAGTTGATCTTCCAGAGGATCTTTTTATCAAGACCTTTTCTTTTCAGTTCAGAACAAAACTTTAAAATCCACTCATTACCATCAGATGTTTTCAGAGGAAAATCATCGTCAAGGAAAAGGAATATTGAGCAATTCCGCCTGTGCCGGAGCATCTCCATCTCCCTGACAACCATCTCAGGACGCCTGATACGTTTGATCTCACCGGGTATCTGACCATAGAATTTTCTGGTGTTGCAGAATGAACAGTTATGAGTGCAACCTCTTCCGGCAATTATAGTGGCAAATTTAATTCCGAAGGCATAGGAGCGCAGAGGTGACCGCAACGGGATCGGGAAATTATCGAGATCCTTTTCAAAAGATCTCAGCTGATTTAAAATAATTCTGCCGTTTTCCCTGTAGACGATGCCGGCTATTCCCTTCCAGTCAGTACCATTTTCTATGGAGATCGCAAGTTCTGATATTGTGTGCTCACCTTCAAACCTGACAATAGAATCAAGTAAAGGAATAAATTCGAAAAGCTCCCGGTATTTAAGGCTTGCATAATGGCCTCCCGCCGTAAAATGACAATTAATTCCCTTCTCCCTAAGGAATCCGGCCAGATCAGCGAATTTGTCAATATAATACTGATAAATTACAGAAAATCCGACTATTTTAGGTTTAAGTCTTTTCAGAAGTCTGAGAATATCTGAATTTTCAGTCCTTAGATCAATCACCGTTGTCCTGAATCCCTGGACAGACAGGATGGCTGCCATGTACCCAATCCCAAGGTTGTCATATTCATTTAATGTTATAAATACGATCGGGTGTGATCTCATCGGGAGAAATTTATAACAGACAGGCCTTAAAACATTTTATTGGGAATGCAATTTTTAATTAATTGGATCATAATATAAAAGATTACTCCAAATGGGAAGGATCTGGTTCCCTGAGATCCTCACTGCACTTCCTGAGATCTTCGTATAATTCTCTGGACGCTGCGGCACATTTTTCATGATATCTCATTATCGCTGCAAACTGGCACTTTATAATTTCATTTTCATTTAAAAGCGTTATGAGACTTTTCAGCATTGGTTGTTCAGATGGTGGTCTTTTTGGCATAATTTTACTATTAAAGGTTAAACAATCAAGATCAGGCCTGTCTGTTCTTTTCTGTTTATTAATTGGAATATTTTCTGATCATCTCTTTATATTCACGATTTTCCATTAATGGTTTCCACCGTGGATCGATCTGCAGCATTCTTTTTGAAAGACATGAAGGATTGTTTAAAAGATATGCAATTGTAACTATTGCATTATCATAATCACCGACAAGGGTATATATCTGTGCAAGATTAATTTTCATATCACTTTCATCCATTTTGTTTTTTTCCGCCAGGGTGATTGCCTTTTCTCCTTCGGCGATGGCAGAAGATTTATTGCCGAGCCCGGCAAAAGCTATTCCAGTCTGACAATGGATCTGATAATTAAGCGGATCTTTACCTGATTCGGCCTTTAAGATTACCAGAGCCGAATCATAATATGATCGAGCAACTGCTGGTTTGCCAAGGAGGTTACTTATGGCAGCAAGGTGAAGAAACCTGCTTCCATTTACCATAAAATCAGCAGGCTTTGATTCTTCTGCCTTATGAAGTGCTTCATCATAATTTTTATCAAAAATGTCCAGAAGGATCCTCTCTTTCATCATGTTATCTCCCGTCTTTTTAATAGCTTCATCCAGAAGAGTCCGCACTTCGGAAGTCTTTCCGGTTTTCAGCAGCAGGGTCTGAATTTTATTTTTATAGGCATCCGGCCATCCGGGGACAAGATCAATCGCTTTCTGATGATAAATCAGAGCCGAATCATACTTATGAAGAAATGTGTATGAGAGACCAATATTGGTCAGGAAAAGTGCTTCCTGGGGATCAAAATGAATTACCCTGTTTATAAGGGCCTGGGATTCATTCCATTTTCCCATCTTCCTGTATACCAGAGCCAGATAATAAAGAGGCTGATAATTTCCAGGAGCCATATCAGCAGCCCTCGTAAAATAGAACAGCGCTTTGTCAAAATCAATCTCGCAATAATAATAATAGAATCCCAGTGCAATCTGGGTCTCAGCAAGATTTTTGTCAATAGAGAGGGCCTTATTAATATCATTCCTGCATTTTACCAGGTTTGAGGTGTCAAGCTGTTTGTCGAAAATACCCCAGGCGATTGCAGTTGCGCGCTTTGCATATGCAATTGCGAACATTGAATCCTCTTTTATCACTTTATCATAGGTTTCAATTGCTGATTTGAAGCTTGTGGAATCGAGCAATTTATCACCATAATTAATATAAAACCAGGCATCTTTCATGATCGCATTTGCGGAGATATAGTTGAGATTCGCTATGGGGAATTTTGAAGGTTCGGTTCTGATCTGCTTTTCCTCCTCAGGTGTCAGTCTGATATCCAGATTGGTATCAATAGCACCGATAATCTCCTGAGTGATCATGTGCACAAGGTTTTTATCCCAGATATAGGTTTTAGACCAGAGCATCTTCTTGTTACGGGCAGCACTTAATTCAATCCATATTTTTATTTTGTCGCCGTCTCTTCTTATATTACCATCAATCAGATAGTTGGTTTTCAGTTCTTTTCTGATCCGGTCCAGGGGTTTTTCAGTATTCCTGAACTGCATGGTTGAAATAGTTGGTTTAAGACTGATGCTTTTAATCATATTAAGCTTGTCATTCATAGCTTCAATAAAATAATCTCCGTCATTTTTCAGTGAAGAATCATTATCTGAGATACGCAAAGGAATGATTGCAAGTGTCTTTTCTTTATTGTTAAGATAAAAGGTCCTGTAGATTATGAAAGCCATTAAAAGGAGTAAAACGGGAATAAGGTAAAATGAGAGCTTCCTTTTCAGATTCTTCCGTGAAAATAATGGCATGACTGTCGTCATGATAGCCCCGTGCCTGCCTGCTCTCTTCGTTAATGATAAAGGATGCCGGTCCTGTTCAGAATTACCCTGCATAAGGCTGCGGACAATATCATTTATGGCATTAGCCACCTTATTTATCTGATCACGGTAATATGTCTTATTCAGATTATCTGCGGGATGATCTTCCGTCGAGTGAAGCGGCCTGTTTACCCCGGGTGATTTATAGATAAAATCAATACCGCGGAGAGTCCCTCCAAGAATTGACTCACATAAACTGTTGTCAACCGTATCAAGATCATGTATTTTCACAGGCAGCACCCTTGAGGAAACATTTCCGCCGGGAAGCTTAATTTTCAGGCCGTACCGGTCATTTGTTGCCTGTTCAACAAATGCCTTGAACTCATATTCCCATGCAAATGATTTTGGATCGCAATAGGTACGGGAAATGACCGGAATAAAGATCAGAGCCTTCAGTTTATCCCTGAGGGAGGCATTGACATCATAAGTCTCCAGCAATCCGTCATGGGGATTCTCATCAAAATAGATTGAAATATCCTCTTTAAAGGTGGCTTCGAGTTCTGTTTTCAACGCTTCTACAAATTCGCTGACCCACCTGCTGCCCTTGTTGTCTTTCTGGCGATAGCTGATGAAGATATCATATTCAAAGCTCGGGATGAGACTTGCCATGGTACCGATTCATTACTATAAAATTATGAAAGAGTTGAATACGAGTCAAATAAAAATCAGATTGCCCGGCCCGGCCTCATCCCGGAATTACCATTCTTTTCTGTTCTGAGCTAAACAGAGTGATCTTACGGAGCTCATTTCAATACTAAAATAATTCCTGAAGAAGGTCTGAAAAATGATAAAATGTCCCCGTAATAAATTATATTGATGCCGTGCTATTTGAAACTAAAACACTTTTTCTCGTACCGATCACTTTAACCGGATTAAAATTTTTCGCTGCATAGACTTTAAATTTATCTGACACAGGAAGTTGTTAATAACATGTCCTTGAGAGAATTGGGGATAAAGTTGTTGCTTGTGCATTGCTGCTGGTTGATTACCGGCCGGATAATCATTGGTCAGCCGGCTTGCTTTATAACTGGTGGCAGTGATCTCATCTGTGACGGAAGTTCAACAGGCTGGAGTGCTCCTGATGGTATGGAAACCTGGTACTGGACAGGTCCCGGAGGGTTTGAAGCCTTCACACGGGATATTATTGTCAGCCAGGCGGGTACATATACAGTCATAATAACTGATCTGAACGGCACCAACTCCTGTTCAAGGGAACTGACTCTCTATCCGGAGTTGTCCCCGGGATCAATAAATACTGCTCTGAGACAATTCTGTGTCGGGGGTACAGCTGCCATCGGAGGGGCCAGCTCACCTTACGGACCTGCGACAGGCGGCTCAGGCTCATATTATTATACCTGGCAATTACAGGAAGGATGTACGGGAGACTGGATTGATATTCCATCAACAAACATGACCAGCTATACTCCTGCAGCTCCTCCGGTGACCACCTGTTACAGGAGAAAAGTGACCGATACAGAATGCAGTACAGAGGCAGTCACCGGCTTTAAAGAATTTGAAATCTTTGAAGATCCTGTTTCCCAGACCATAATTCCGCTTCCGGCAAACCTTGTTGTGTGTGCCGGCATTCCTGTTTCAACAACATTTTCCGGTGGATCCGGAGGATTTCCCGGCGGAACGACAGATATCTATGAATACAGCATTAATAGCGGAGCGAGCTGGAATGATTATTCTCCCGGAGAAAATATTTCCACAACAGGAATGTCAGGGACCGGTGTGATAAGGGTAAGAACAAGAAGAATTTCCACCGGGGTTAACGGTTGCAATTACGGATCGTATGTTACAGTCTCGTGGAGTGTAAATCCCGTGCCGGTCACATCAGCAATTTTCCATAATTAAATAATAACCAGATTATTAACCAATAAAAACAGATGCCATGAGAACACACAATCAAAACGGAAGAAAGCCAGCATTGGTTATGTACGGATTTATGCTGTTAATGCTGCTCATTACGGGTAATGTGGTGAATGCCCAGACTAATCAATCACCCACACAAACTGTTCCTGCAGGAAGTGAACCTTACCTTGTAACACCTGCAACCGGTTCAACATTCAACTGGACAATAACCCCCGGTAACTCAGGAACAGAGTGGGAAATAAACGGAACCGGGAATTCAATCACCGTAGACTGGAATCTGCCCGGGGTTTATACACTGTCAGTAGTTGAAACCAATGCTTCAGGTTGCCAGGGCCTGCCCGTTTCTGTTGTTGTAACAGTCATTCAGGGGCCGGCTGTGGATGATCCCCCGGATCAGTCGGTATGCAGTGGATCTCCTGTAGCAGCAATTAACTTTTCAGGAGGAATTGCAGGCACGGTTTATAACTGGACCAATGACAATCCATCAATCGGATTAGCTGCGACAGGCTCCGGTAATATTGCAACCTTTAATGCTGTTAACACAGGCACTTCCCCTGTAATTGCAACGATTACTGTCACACCGTCATACACCAACGCCGGGATTACATATACAGGGACACCTCAGTCATTCATAATCACAGTGAATCCGCTGCCGGTCACCTCTCCTATCTATCACAATTAGATTACTGAACTTATTGAATATTAAAATGATACCTGACACCCCCTGTTCCGGTTGATGAAAAAGTCAGAAAAATAATGTTCATGAGGAACTTTGAGTCCCTTGAGTTTAAAATATTAAACACAAAGGGACAGACTTTTTCAGCAACCCGGGGATGCAGGGTTAACTGAAAACGCATTGAAAATATTTCAGTATGATTTACCGATGTCTTAAATTGCTAATAATCACCATTCTGTTAAGTACCACAGGGGTTAACGCTCAGATGACTATGCCGGATAATGTATGTACCGGAGAAAGCCGTCATTATTATGTAGATCCGAATCCCGGTTCAACATATATCTGGAGGATCGATGGTGTGGTTCAGTCAGGATTTATGGCGAATGAATTTGCATATACCTGGCACACTGCAGATACATTTTTGCTGGAGGTTCAGGAACGGTCTGCAGACGGTTGTGAAGGGCAGATAAGTTCGGGTCTGGTATATGTATGTGAGGATGGTGACATGGGGCTGATTATTCATAATGCATTCTCTCCAAACGGCGACCTGATCAATGATGTATGGAATATTGGCAATTCTCAGTTATATCCTGAAATGGAAATAACTATCTGTAACAGGTGGGGAGAGACAGTCTGGAAATCAGGGAGGGGTTATCCGGTACCGTGGGACGGGAGAAGTAATGGAGCTGATCTTCCCATGGACTCATACACTTATCTGATCGATCTGCATAACGGTTCAAGGCCGGTTGCCGGCCATGTAACAATTGTAAGATGATAAAATTCCCCGGTAGAGGTTATCTTATAGCAGGGGTTAGAATAACAGACATCAGCATAGTGTCGTCGACAAGCGGATGATTTTTGGATCCGGTGTTTCTGGCTACTACCTTGTCGCTTATAACCTGAAGATTATATTCTCCGGCTTCAGGGACATAAAATGATCCGACATAGGAATCAGCCCTGAAATAGGAACTCGGGACATCGCCGGAATTCCTGACTATTTTATCAACGGACGGAGTAACCTCCATATGATCATCAAGGATGTTCACTTTTACCGAACTCGAATAGCGAAGCCCGGATGTATCTTTTGTAGCACTTGAAAGCCATACTTTGTAACGACCCGGCTTTGAGATCACAATATTCCAGTCAGCCGTATTGTTTGAAGGGTTGGCTGCATCACTGTAGCACACCGCTTTATCAAGTTTAAGCGATACGGTACCATCTGCCTGCTGCAGGATCCTGTTTTCAGACTCCTGGGTATTTTTCAGAGTTCCCTGCCGGCCGCAAGATAAAGCCAGCACCATAAAAAGCCCACAGATAATTGGAAAAAGACTTCTTCTCATCGCCCGGATCTCCTATATTATTTTTAAATATTTAATTATTTTTGAATAACCGCCGAAATATAAACCTATTTATTTGTTCCGGAAAAGTGGTTTTGATCAATAGTTGAATTTTTTTGACCAATATGTTCATAAATATATATTTTTGAACAACAAAAACTCTTGTTTATATGCCCAGGTTTAATTAAAACTGCCTCTTCTGTCCGAAGAGGCAGTTTCGATTTTCTTATTACCGGCCGGATAGCCTCAGGTACAGAATCCTATTTTTTATAGATTGCTTTACCCGTGACGATTGAATGGCCGTTAATACTCAGTCTGTAGATCAGAACTCCCTGTCCGATGTTTTCCGGAATATACTCCAGTCGGTAGTGATCAGCTGTCAGATTGCCTGAGAATACCGTTGCTACTTTAACACCTGCCACATTGAAGAGCTCAATTAAAATCTCGGAGTCTGTGTTCAGATCGAACTCAAACCAGAGATGTTCGGAGAATGGATTCGGATAAGCTTTCAGCTCAAAGCCGGCTGTTATCCTCAATTCTGAATCTTCGAACGTAATAATATAGTTATCTCCGAGTGTCAGGTCTCCCTGGGTGATGGCATAGCTTCCTACATTTTCTCCGGGTGCGCGTGTCAGGGCACCTGTGAAGGCATCGCCATTGGCAGCCAGTTCTCCGGAAGTTATCTCGTAAGTAAGTGCAGGATCAGCTTCGCCGAACACTTTCGATTTCGGATCGGCTGTGATTGTTACCGGTCTTGGGGTTATTACCATGTCAGCGCCAATAAATACCAGGGTATAATTATCGTTCACTGCAAGTGTTCCCTGCGAGATAGCGTAGGTACCTGAATTCTCCCCTGCTGCGCGTGTCAGTTCACCCGTGAAGGTATCTGTTCCGACAAGCGAACCTGATACGATAGTATAGGTCAGCATAGGATCTGCATCACCATAAACCTTGGTCTGTGGATCAGCGGCAATTGTGAGTGCGATACCGGATTTCACGATGTTGAAATCTGCACCTATAAACGTGAGCGTATAATTATTGCTCAATGAGAGGGTACCCTGCATGATTGGATAAGTTCCCACATTTTCCCCGGCCTCGCGCACTAATGCTCCGCTGAAGGTATCACCATTACCGGCCAGATTACCTGAGGTTATCTGATAGGTAAGTTCAGGATCGGTTGCTCCATAGATCTTCGTACGGGCATCAGCCGTTACCGTTATTGGTCTTGGTGTGATGCTAAAGTCTGCTCCTGTAAATGTGAGAATGTAGTTGACGTTAAGAGCAAGATCGCCCTGACTGATCGTATAAGCGCCCACATTTTCACCTGATTCACGGATAAGGGCCCCGGTGAATACATCACCAAGAACCAGGCTTCCGGAGGTAAGGCTGTAAGTAAGCATTGGATCTGACTCTCCATACACTTTTGACAGAGTATTTGCGGTGACTGTCACAGGTCTCGGGTTTATAGTAAGTGTTGCCCCGATAAAGTTAAGTGTATAGTTACCGTTTACTGACAGAGTTCCCAGCGTGATCGGATATGTGCCTGCATCCTCACCGCCTGTATGTGACAGTGCACCGGAGAATGTATCACCTGTGACCAGGCTTCCTGAAGTTACCTGGTAGGTAAGATTATCCGGATCACCATAAAGCTTGGTACTGTTGTCAGCAGTGACAGTGATTGACCTGTAGGTTATTGTAAGATCAGCGCCAATATATGTGATGTCATAGTTGGAACCCAGGGTAAGTGTTCCCTGTGTGATTGCATGTGTTCCAACATTCTCACCCGCATCACGTGTCAGTGCACCACTGAAGGTATCGCCATTTCCGGCAAGACTTCCTGAGGTGACCTGGTATGTCAGGGCAGGATCAGCATCTCCGTAGACCTTTGTTTTGGCATCAGCCGTAACTGTAATTGGTCTGACAGCGATAGTAAGGTCAGCTCCGACAAATGTCAGTACATAATTGCCGCTGAGAGCCAGGGTACCCTGTCTGATAGGATATACACCGACACTTTCGCCTGCGTCTCTTGAGAGAGAACCTGTAAATGAATCTGTACTGGCCAGGCTTCCTGAGGTGATTGTGTATGTCAGAGCAGGATCAACTGTTCCATATACTTTTGTAAGGGCGTTTGCCGTGACAGTAATAGCCATTGAGGTTATTGTCAGGTTCGCTCCGACATAAGTGATTGTATAGTTGCTGCTCAGTGCAAGGCTTCCCTGTGTGATTGGGTAGGTACCTGCATTCTCACCTGCAACACGGGTCAGGGCTCCGCTGAAGGTATCGCCGTTTGCTGCAAGACTACCTGATGTTATCTGGTATGTCAGAGCAGGATCGGCTGCGCCATAAAGCTTGGTCTTGGCATCAGCTGTGATAGTTATAGCCCGTGTGGTGATTGTTAGATTAGCGCCGACATAGGAAAGGGTGTAATTGGCGCTTAAGGCAAGAGTTCCCTGTCTTATTGCATAGCTTCCAACATTCTCTCCCGCATCACGGGTCAAAGCACCGGCAAAAGTATCTGTTCCGATCAAACTACCTGAAGTAATCTGATAGGTTAATGCCGGATCAACATTACCGTATACCTTCGTTTTAGCATCAGCAGTAACGGTTATGAGTGCCGGGTTTATTATCAGGGTAACCTGTAAACGGGCGCCGCTGACACAACCGGTAGTCAAATTTCTTGCTTCTGCCCAGGCAGTATAAGAGCCTGCATTTATTCCAGATGGTGCTGTTGTAAGACTTCCACCGGTTGCAGTAGTATACCAGTCGACTACTTCGTTAGCTCCGACGGTTGCTGCTGCAGTTCTCAACGTACCATTAAAGGTATACGTATTAGCCCCTGTATTAGGTATAGCAGGTCTGGGGGAGGCTGTTGCAGTGACAGCAATCCTGACTGCTGATACACAACCTTCAGGAGTAACAGCTTCTGCATAAAGTGTGGTAGTTGCGGTAATTGATGTCGGAGGAATTACTACATTCCCGCCGGTCAGAGCGTCATACCATACTATTGTACCTGCACTTGCTGCAGCTGTGAATGTTACATTTCCTGAACCGCATACGGACGAAGGTGTCACTGAAGCAGAGGTCACAGTGACCACAGGTGGCTGGGTTACATTAAGGGAACCGGCAACAGGTCCGCAATTATTGGCGTCAGTTATGCTCCATGCATATCCGTTTCCTGCGCTTATTCCGGTAAATATACCAGTTGAATTGGTCACCCCATTGAATGTATATGCCAATGGTGCCGTACCTCCTGCTCCTGTCAGGGTAATGGAACCAGTTCCACCGTTGCAGATAACTGGTGATGTGACAGAAGCTGAACCAACTAATGTTGCAGGCTGGGTCACGTTCAAAGCTCCGATTACCGGTCCGCAGTTGTTTGCGTCTGTAATACTCCAGGCGTATGCATTTCCTGCAGTTATACCTGAGAAGATTCCTGTAGAATTTGTCACTCCGTTGAACCTGTAAGACAATGGTCCCGTTCCGCCTGCTCCGGTAAGAGTCACTGTAGCTGTGCCTCCGTTGCAGAGAATAGCTGTGGTGACTGTTGCAGAGCCTGTGACTGCTGCCGGCTGGGTAACATTAAGAGTCCCCGTTACCGGTCCGCAGTTGTTTGCATCTGTAATACTCCAGGAGTATGCGTTTCCTGCACTTATTCCTGCAAAGATTCCAGTTGCATTGGTTATTCCGTTGAATGTATAGGACAATGGTGGGGTACCTCCCGCTCCGGTAAGAGTTACTGTTGCCGTGCCTCCATTGCAGAGGATGGCTGTCGTAACTGCTGCCGAGCCTGTGACTGCTGCGGGCTGGGTTACATTAAGAGTACCCGTTACTGGTCCGCAGTTATTGGCATCAGTGATGCTCCATGCATATCCCGTTCCTTCAGCTATGCCTGAGAAGACACCAGTCCCATTGGTAACATTATTGAATGTATAAGACAAGAGTCCGGTACCTCCTGCGCCTGTAAGAGTCACTGTAGCAATGCCTCCGTTGCAGAGGATAGCTGTGGTGACAGCTGCGGAGCCTGTGACTGCTGCCGGCTGGGTGACATTAAGAGTACCCGTTACCGGTCCGCAGTTATTGGCGTCAGTTATGCTCCAAGAATATCCCGTTCCGGCAGCAATACCTGTGAAGACACCTGTCCCATTGGTAACATTATTAAATGTGTAAGACAATAGCCCGGTACCGCCCGCTCCTGTAAGAGTCACTGTTGCTGTGCCTCCGTTACAGAGGATTGCTGTCGTGACTGCTGCAGAGCCTGTGACTGCTGCCGGCTGGGTTACATTAAGAGTACCCGTTACCGGTCCGCAGTTATTGGCATCAGTAATGCTCCATGCATATCCCGTTCCGGCAACTATGCCTGTGAAGACACCTGTTCCATTGGTAACATTATTGAATGTGTAAGACAATAGTCCTGTACCTCCTGCTCCGGTAAGAGTCACTGTTGCAGTGCCTCCGTTGCAAAGGATTTCTGTTGTGATTGCTGCAGAACCTGTGACTGCTGCCGGCTGGGTTACATTAAGAGTACCCGTTACTGGTCCGCAGTTATTGGCATCGGTGATGCTCCATGCGTATCCTGTTCCTGCACCAATGCCTGTGAAGATACCTGTTCCGTTGGTTACATTATTGAATGTATAGGACATTGGTCCGGTACCTCCTGCTCCGGTAATAGTCACTGTAGCGGTGCCACCATTGCAGAGGATCGCTGATGTGACAGCTGCTGAACCGGTTACTGGTGCCGGCTGGGAAATGACCAGGGTTCCGTCGAGAGTGATGACACATCCCGTATGGGCTGCATCACGGATCTGTACAGTGTAGGTCCCGTTGGCAACATTGGTGAATATACCGCTGGTCTGCCACGTTCCGTTAATGCTGTATTCATATGTTCCGTAACCGCCTGTCGCTCCGCTGATGGTAATTGTACCGTCACCCGCTCCGTTACACGTAACATCCGTAGAGGCTACTGATGCTGCAAGCACTGCCGGCTGGGTTATTACCAGGGCTCCGTCGAGAGTGATGACACATCCCGTATGGGCTGCATCACGGATCTGTACAGTGTAGGTCCCGTTGGCAACATTGGTGAATATACCGCTTGTCTGCCACGTTCCGTTAATGCTGTATTCATATGTTCCGTAACCGCCTGTCGCTCCGCTGATGGTAATTGTACCGTCACCCGCTCCGTTACACGTAACATCCGTAGAGGCTACTGATGCTGCAAGCACTGCCGGCTGGGTTATTACCAGGGCTCCGTCGAGAGTGATGACACATCCCGTATGAGCTGCATCACGGATCTGTACAGTGTAGGTCCCGTTGGCAACATTGGTGAATATACCGCTTGTCTGCCAGTTGCCTCCACCGTTAATGCTGTATTCATATGTTCCGTAACCGCCTGTTGCTCCGCTGATGGTAATTGTACCGTCACCCGCTCCGTTACACGTAACATCCGTAGAGGCTACTGATGCTGCAAGCACTGCCGGCTGGGTTATTACCAGGGCTCCGTCGAGAGTGATGACACATCCCGTATGAGCTGCATCACGGATCTGTACAGTGTAGGTCCCGTTGGCAACATTGGTGAATATACCGCTGGTCTGCCACGTTCCGTTAATGCTGTATTCATATGTTCCGTAACCGCCTGTTGCTCCGCTGATGGTAATTGTACCGTCACCCGCTCCGTTACACGTAACATCCGTAGAGGCTACTGATGCTGCAAGCACTGCCGGCTGGGTTATTACCAGGGCTCCGTCGAGAGTGATGACACATCCCGTATGGGCTGCATCACGGATCTGTACAGTGTAGGTCCCGTTGGCAACATTGGTGAATATACCGCTGGTCTGCCACGTTCCGTTAATGCTGTATTCATATGTTCCGTAACCGCCTGTTGCTCCGCTGATTGTAATTGTACCGTCACCCGCTCCGTTACACGTAACATCCGTAGAGGCTACTGATGCTGCAAGCACTGCCGGCTGGGTTATTACCAGGGCTCCGTCGAGAGTGATGACACATCCCGTATGAGCTGCATCACGGATCTGTACAGTGTAGGTCCCGTTGGCAACATTGGTGAATATACCGCTGGTCTGCCACGTTCCGTTAATGCTGTATTCATATGTTCCGTAACCGCCTGTTGCTCCGCTGATGGTAATTGTACCGTCACTGGCTCCGTTACACGTAACATCCGTAGAGGCTACTGATGCTGCAAGCACTGCCGGCTGGGTTATTACCAGGGCTCCGTCGAGAGTGATGACACATCCCGTATGAGCTGCATCACGGATCTGTACATTATAGGTTGATGGAATAAGAGTGGAGAATGTACCGCTGGTCTGCCAGTTGCCTCCACCGTTGATGCTGTATTCATATGTTCCGTAACCGCCTGTTGCTCCGCTGATTGTAATTGTACCGTCACTGGCTCCGTTACACGTAACATCCGTAGAGGCTACTGATGCTGCAAGCACTGCCGGCTGGGTTATTACCAGGGCTCCGTCGAGAGTGATGACACATCCCGTATGAGCTGCATCACGGATCTGTACAGTGTAGGTCCCGTTGGCAACATTGGTGAATATACCGCTTGTCTGCCACGTTCCGTTAATGCTGTATTCATATGTTCCGTAACCGCCTGTTGCTCCGCTGATGGTAATTGTACCGTCACCCGCTCCGTTACACGTAACATCTGTAGAGGCTACTGATGCTGCAAGCACTGCCGGCTGGGTTATTACCAGGGCTCCGTCGAGAGTGATGACACATCCCGTATGAGCTGCATCACGGATCTGTACAGTGTAGGTCCCGTTGGCAACATTGGTGAATATACCGCTTGTCTGCCACGTTCCGTTAATGCTGTATTCATATGTTCCGTAACCGCCTGTTGCTCCGCTGATGGTAATTGTACCGTCACTGGCTCCGTTACACGTAACATCCGTAGAGGCTACTGATGCTGCAAGCACTGCCGGCTGGGTTATTACCAGGGCTCCGTCGAGAGTGATGACACATCCCGTATGAGCTGCATCACGGATCTGTACAGTGTAGGTCCCGTTGGCAACATTGGTGAATATACCGCTGGTCTGCCACGTTCCGTTAATGCTGTATTCATATGTTCCGTAACCGCCTGTTGCTCCGCTGATTGTAATTGTACCGTCACCCGCTCCGTTACACGTAACATCTGTAGAGGCTACTGATGCTGCAAGCACTGCCGGCTGGGTTATTACCAGGGCTCCGTCGAGAGTGATGACACATCCCGTATGGGCTGCATCACGGATCTGTACATTATAGGTTGACGGAATAAGTGTGGAGAATGTACCGCTGGTCTGCCAGTTGCCTCCACCGTTGATGCTGTATTCATATGTTCCGTAACCGCCTGTTGCTCCGCTGATGGTAATTGTACCGTCACTGGCTCCGTTACACGTAACATCCGTAGAGGCTACTGATGCTGCAAGCACTGCCGGCTGGGTTATTACCAGGGCTCCGTCGAGAGTGATGACACATCCCGTATGAGCTGCATCACGGATCTGTACAGTGTAGGTCCCGTTGGCAACATTGGTGAATATACCGCTGGTCTGCCACGTTCCGTTAATGCTGTATTCATATGTTCCGTAACCGCCTGTCGCTCCGCTGATGGTAATTGTACCGTCACTGGCTCCGTTACACGTAACATCCGTAGAGGCTACTGATGCTGCAAGCACTGCCGGCTGGGTTATTACCAGGGCTCCGTCGAGAGTGATGACACATCCCGTATGGGCTGCATCACGGATCTGTACAGTGTAGGTCCCGTTGGCAACATTGGTGAATATACCGCTGGTCTGCCACGTTCCGTTAATGCTGTATTCATATGTTCCGTAACCGCCTGTCGCTCCGCTGATGGTAATTGTACCGTCACCCGCTCCGTTACACGTAACATCCGTAGAGGCTACTGATGCTGCAAGCACTGCCGGCTGGGTTATTACCAGGGCTCCGTCGAGAGTGATGACACATCCCGTATGGGCTGCATCACGGATCTGTACAGTGTAGGTCCCGTTGGCAACATTGGTGAATATACCGCTGGTCTGCCAGTTGCCTCCACCGTTGATGCTGTATTCATATGTTCCGTAACCGCCTGTTGCTCCGCTGATGGTAATTGTACCGTCACCCGCTCCGTTACACGTAACATCCGTAGAGGCTACTGATGCTGCAAGCACTGCTGGTTCAGTTATGGTCACCGAAGCAATCGCCGTACAGAAGCCATTATCGTTACCGTTTGGTGCAGTCGCTGTTAAAGTGTATGTATCTGGGTTGAAACTGCCATTGTTTGCCGTCACATCAACATTTGATGAATTCGTTATCACAACTGTCGATCCTACGCTGTTCGTAACTGCTATGGATCCGTTAGATGCTCCAAAACATGTTACATTGGTAGCGATACCACTTACAGTAACCTCGATCGGCTCAGTTATGATCACACTCCCCAGATCAAAGAAGACATCCGTTTACATCTTTTGCTGTTACGAAATAAGTGTTTTGAGTCAGATTGTTAAATACATTACTTAGCTGATAAGCATTTCCATCAATAGAATATTGAAGATTCCCGTTCCCCCACTTGCAAAGACAGTAATTTGTCCATTGTTCTCTCCAAAGCAGCTTACATTTGTATGAGTCTCGCTACCTGTAATTGCAGGTGGAGCAGTGATTGTAACCGTCGTGACAAGTGATTCACACAGGTTCCCGTTCTTTACCTTAATATTATATGTTCCGGCACCAAGTCCGCTGAATATATTTGATGCCTGGTAGCTAAAACCGTTATCTTTTGAGTATTGCAGTGGTGGAGTTCCCGTCGCTGTTATAGTGATCTCTCCATCGCTGGATCCGGCACAACTCAGGTCTGAACCATTTATAGCAGGATAGCTTTTCTTTGTAGCATTTGTTATTACAGGTAATTCATTAATCACAAAATCGGTAGCAGTTCTGCAACCAGGGACATTCGAACACTCTGCGTAGAATGTCCATTTCCCAGCATATTTGTAGTTGGCAATCCTGAACCAGTAACACCAACCGGATTAAACGGTGATCCTATACCAATTGAAGTGCCACCGATCTCGGAAGTATACCAGTTGAGAACACCATTTACTTTTGCTGCAACGGTAACCTGAATGTAATCAACTTTTGCATCTATGGCTTTAGGTACACCTTGAATAGCTATTGTATTCGCGGCCCAATCATTAGAATTTGAAATGGTAAAGTTGCCTGGATCTTCAGATGCGGCCACCGATTCTCTTGTTGCTGAAGCCATTGTTGCTTCATCTGTGCCTGAGCCATCAGAAGTACGTTGATTAGATTTGCATTATAATCAACAGGAGCTGTCACATTGAGTGAACTAAGGTATGAATAGCAGCAATCCATAATGTACTATAATTTCCAAAACCTGAAAGACTTGGCGGATTAGGACTGGTTGAGTTACCAGTTCTGGTAGTTCCTACCTTAGGAACTCCCTGATAAGTACCAGCTAAAATCCGGTATGAATTATGGGCACTTTCAATGTCATTACCGGTCCTCCCGAGGTAATAATAGTGAAATTTGTTTCACCGCCATCGGCAATCTTTACCAGGCTATTCGTCTCGCTCCTTCAGGAGATATACTTCTGTACAGTTCCTGCCATCCAGCTGGTATAGGAACTACAGCACCGGGTTTATTCCAGTCAGACCATAAGATAATCAACAAATCACCTGAGACAATCCCTGAAGGTAGAGATACATCATGATTGAATGTATTTTCCAAGTCTCTCTACTTGTAGCCGTATCCTGCCACTACAGGGTAATTTGTGGCTAAACTGGAATTTTTTGCTGATAGGGCAACACCAAAATTAGGATCTCTTATGTCCGAGGCAATCAATCCGGTTATCCCCATGTATCGGTAGGACCTCCGTAGCTGATAGTCCCCATTGATGTTGGCCAGTCTATTGTTGATGTGAATAATGCCCTGTTGACACCGGCAATGGTTCCTCCTCTTACTAAGATACAACATTGTCCCGTATATATGGGCTTGAGCTTCCCGAAGAAGAACGATTTACAGTAACAGTTATTCCTTCTAATCTCAGCATTTTCAGGAATATTGAAACCGTAATGATTTGCTATAAGATAATTGGTAATACCTCCGTTGATAGGAATATTTGAAGCGGTTGCATAAGACGAAGCGGAAGTTACATTACCCGTAGCGGTCCAGGCGTATGGAGCCAATTCCGGTATTGTTGGATCCGGATAAAGGATAATTAGATGTAAGTTAGTGACAGTCGGACATGATGATGCCGATATTAACGCACCGCTACCTGCCTGACAAATTGCTGTTCCGATTGCAGAAGGTGCCAGACTCAAAGTCACATCAATAAATCCCTCCTGTCCCCAGCAACCTGTGTTACTCAAGGCCCTGAAATAATATCTTCCTGATGAATTTACTATCTGAGGTGATCCTGCCAGATCAATTCGGGTTCCTCCTGAGCTAGAGCCCTGGAAATATATGGTTCCGTCGTCCACTTTGTGGTAGTTCTTGGCAGTCAGAGTAGTGTTTCCGCAGAACCGACCACCTGTAGGTCCGGTTACAGTCACAGCTGCAGGTGGAATATATACTGTCAACTTTAATAATATTGGATTCACTGGAACATGGGCCGGATGTTACAATCCTCTGGTACCATGTCTCTTCTGGCAATACATCGGGAAAATAATTCTGCCCGTCATTTATACCACAGGCACTATCCAGGTATTCTCCTCCGTCAGTGCTGCTTTTCCATACGTATAAATAGTTACCATCTCCACCCTGAGGTATCGATCCTGATATTCCATGAGGAGCAATTCCAGTACATGTATTGCCGAAGTATACTTATGCTATTGGTAATATTATCCAAGCACATTTAATGGTAACTGTATTAGCATTTGGGAAGAACATCTCGTAGCCGGCACTAAAGGCACTGACATAGAAAGTAGTTGGTAAGATCGACTTGTTAGATTTCTGGTCGTTAAGATAACGGGATTTCCATCGCCTGTACTTGTAAAAGTATCCACAATATTGAAGGATCGGAACTATCTATAAGATCATAACGTACATTCCTTTCAGATCCTGCAACAGATAATATCCGATGAGACTCCAGTACAAATGGGAGTCTCACCTGTAACAAGATAAGCTACCGGTGCAGGAATTATGTCATATAGTAATAGGGTCTGAACAGATGTACATCCTCCTGATGAAACGGTTCTTTGAAACATTGTAGTCTGTGGCATATGTGCCGGTTCAAAATCCTGCACCGTTTATTGTCCCATTGCGCTGTTTGCCAGCTAGCTCCTCCATCAATGCTGGTTTGCCAAGTATAAACAAATGTTCCGGAACCTCCGGTCGGTGTCGAACCCTCGAGTATTGAAGCAGTGTTCACTTGAACATAGAATTCCTGATCCAAGCCACCTGTTATCCTCATTATTGCCAATAGTGGGGTTAACCGTCACAGAACCTGAAACGGTTGCTTGTCAAAGTACAGCCATTGCTGGTTGTTACAACGCAATAGTACCAGTATTCTTCAGGATCAAGACCTGTCAGTGTAGTGGAAGGAGTGTAACTTGCTCGCCCCCCCGCTTCCTCTCAGATGTTCCTCCGCTATTTAAGCCAGTTGTGTTTCTGAACCACTCATAACCTGTTATGGATGAAGCTCCTCCAGCGGTTGCAGTAACCGTCAACGCGGTTGCAATATCACTGGTGCAATAAACTGAAGGTGGTGGTTGAAGGTTGTGACCCGTAATTCAGGTTGATCATATACTGTAAAGGTCGTTAATGCATAGTTTCCACAGGCAAAGCCAGGTGCTATAAATGAATATTTTATAGTATAGGTTCCTGCGTACTTGGTAACGCAGGATTGATCTCACCTGTTGATGAATTGAGTGATTAATACTGCGGTTGATGGAACAGCGGCATATGAGTAACTTCCTGTTGCAGTGGCAGCCGGCGCACCGCTTTTTGTTACATTTAAAGCAGGGGTTGTTGTATTACATGCACTATGAACACCATAGGAAATAGTTACTTGTGGTGTTGCTAATATTATAACTGATTGAGAGAGGTAGCAGGACAGCCGTTGATATCCGTAGCAGTGTAAGTAACTAGATAGGGTCCTGCAGTGCTATTTCCCAAATCAATTGTTCCATTACTGGCAATAGCAATACCACGCGATGGATCAACCAAGAATGTACCACCAGTTAATCCAGAAATGGTTGGAGATTCAGTAACGCCATTCTGAGCACAGTAAGGACCAACTCGGATAACTGAAAGAAGCATCCGGTAGAGGTTTCACTGTTATTGTGAAATCGATCGGATCACTTTCACAACCATCCCCATTTTCAACATACAAAGTTCCGGAATAATCACCTGGTGTTGTATTTGCCGGAACAGTAAAAGGTATCTCATTTAACGGCAAAGATGTAATGCCTTTGACCAGAAAAGCAGTGTCTAGATACTATTCGATAGGTTTTTGGGTCAAATGTGGTACCACTGTATGTCAACGATATAGGCTGAGGTACCGAACTATTGAAACATGTTGATGCTGTAGTTGCAATGGCAATTGTCGGGGCGCCCGATGTAACTGTTACCGGATCAGAAGCTGTCGACGAACATAAAGTCTCCGTTACAACAACGGTATAACTCCCAACTTCAGTTGCAATATAATCTATGCCTGTTGCACCCGGTATAAGCACGCCATCTTTATACCATTTATAGGCTGTTGAAGATGAGGATGAAAGTACCACGCTCCCGGCTCCTGATGTACAAATTACGGTAGAACCACCTGGGTTATAACAGGTTTAGTTGGTAAAGGAGTAACCGTTACAGTTGCTGCGTTACTTATGGAAACTGAGGTTACACATGTCCATCCTGTAAAAGTTATATCCGTAATTGTTATGTCAGATGAAGGACCATTTAAACCACTGACCGAGAATGATCCTGAACCTGAAGCGAAAGTAACTGGTTGTG
Organism: uncultured Bacteroidales bacterium; assembly: GCA_963816345.1. Taxonomy (GTDB): domain Bacteria; phylum Bacteroidota; class Bacteroidia; order Bacteroidales; family VadinHA17; genus LD21. The sequence goes on along the minus strand of CAWFKI010000006.1, from coordinate 337,265 downwards.
TGAGACCTGTCTGGGTCGGATTTGTAGTGTTGTATGTAACAGTATAACTGCCATTTATCAGTGTAGAAGAAGTTATTAATACTGTCGATGTAGTTGCTTTACATATAGGTGTAGTTGCTGAAATATGGAAATCAGATACATTAACCCAGGTCAATTTAACCCTTCCGCTTGCTCCAGCACCTGAGTTGCCACCATTGTCTCCTCTTCCTCCTCCGCCACCACCGGGAACTGTTCCGGGTTGTGCTCTGCATTCGCACCACTTGTAACACCATTATTTCCGCCTTTCCCTCCATCTCCATCAGCTCCATCTCCTCCGGCTCCACCTGTACCTCCTGAGAAGTCAGAACCATCAACACCATTCACTGAAGCTGTTGCAGAACTTCCTCCTCCGCCACCACCACTATTTGTTGGAGTACCACCATTACCGCCACTACCGCCGGAATATTTTATGGTTCCTGTACTTCCAGAAGCCTGATCCTCCGGGAGCTCCACTATCACTATTAATCCAGTGCTGCTGCCTCCTAATGCAGTTACTAATGTACCAAAACTTGATGGACTCCCTGCAACTCCATTCGAACTATTTGTTCCTCCTGCACCACCTGAACCAACAGTAACGTTGATAGATGACCCAGATGTAACAGTAAGAATACTGCTTGCATAGGCACCACCTCCACCGCCACCAGCTCCATTGGTAGCATAAGCGCCGACCCGCCACCGCCGCCCCAGGCTTCAGCCTTAACACAGGTCACTCCTGGAGGTACTATAAAGGTGCCATTTGAACCGTATGTAAGCGGGTTGGATAAAGCTGTAACGGTAATATAATTGGTCCTGGTAAAAGGAACACTTGGACAGGTAGTTGAGGCGATAAGTGAGACACTATAAGTTCCAGCCAGATTATAAACAACAGTAGGATTTTGTGCGGTACTTGTTGAAGGTGTACCACCAGGGAATGACCACGACCAGCTTGTTGGAGAACCGGTTGATGTGTTGGTAAAAGTAACGGTCGAGCCTGCAGTAATATTAAGCGGACTAGCTGTAAAATTAGCTGTCGGAAGTGAGGTAACATTAATTGTTCTGTTTGCTGTAGCTGAAGCACACCCGGTCCCAAAATCTGTGGTAAGTCTTAAAGTCACTGAGCCTGAGTAGTTTACTGCAGGAGTATAGGTCACTGTCGCAGGAGTGGCTGTCTGAGCTGTAGAGCTCAGTGTACCGCCACCTGATACAATTGACCACGCCCCTGTAGTAGCTCCCCCTCCAACACTCGCCCCGCTCAGTGTTATTGCCGAAGGTGTGGCAGATTGACAAACATTATCTGGTCCTCCGGCTGTTGCTGTGGAAGCTGGTGTTACATTTATTGTTCTAGTATCTGTAGCTGCTAAACAACCTGTACCAAAGTTTGAGGTAAGTGTAAGTGTTACTATTCCTGTAAAACCTGCTGCCGGTGTATAAGTCACTGCCGAAGGATTGGATGTCTGGGCAGTATTGCTTAATATCCCGCCGCCTGCTGTAACGGACCATGCACCTGTGGTAGCACTTCCTCCGACACTTGCACCGGTCAGTGAGATTGGTGAGGAGTGGCTGATTGGCATACGGTATTCGGTCCGCCAGCCGTAGTAGTTGCAATTGCGTTTACATGTATTGTTCTTGTCGCTGTAGCTGATGTACATCCTATTAAAAGCTCTGAAGTAAGAGTAAGCGTTACTGTTCCAGCATAATTTGCATCTGGGGTATAAGTTACTGTTTCAGGGTTGGCTGTTTGCGCAGTACTGCTCAATGTTCCTCCCCCTGTAGAAATTGACCATGCACCAGTAGTCGCAATTCCTCCGACACTAGCACCGCTCAGGGTGATTGGGAAAGGTGTGGCAGACTGACATACATTATCAGGGCCACCTGCTGTGGCTGTTGCACTATTTACATTTATAGTCCTGGTGGCGGTAGCTCTGGTGCATCCTGTCCCGTAATCTGATGTAAGTGTAAGTGTCACTGGCCCTGCATAATCAACAGCAGGGGTGTAGGTTACTGTTTCGGGATTAGCCGTTTGTGCAATGCTGCTCAATGTTCCTCCTCCTGATGTAATTGACCATGCGCCAGTTAAAGCACCTCCTCCGACACTGGCTCCGACTAATGTTATTGCAGAAGGTGTTGCACTCTGACAGGCATTGTCAGGTCCGCCTGCGTTTGCTGTGGAAGCCTCTGTCACATAAACTGTCCTGTTAGAGGTAGCTTCGGTACAACCTGTCCCATAGTTTGTTGTAAGTGCAAGGATTACTGTTCCAGTATAATTTGCGTCTGGCGTATAAGTCACTGTTGCAGGAGAGGCTGTTTGAGCTGTTGTGCTTAAAATCCCTCCACCTGAAATAATTGACCATGCCCCTGTAGTGGCACTTCCTCCAACACTTGCTCCGGCAAGGGTGACTGCAGTCGGACTTGCCGATTGACATGAATAATCCGGCCCTCCAGCTGTTGATACTGCAATTGTATTCACCAGTATAGTCCTGGTGGCTGTTGCTGCCGTGCATCCATTCCTATAGTCAGAGGTAAGTGTCAGTATTACAGTACCTGCATAATTGGAAGCAGGCGTATAAGTTACCAATTCAGGATTTGGCGTTTGTGCTGTATTGCTTAAGGATCCTCCACCTGATGTAATTGACCACGCACCAGTGGTAGCACCTCCTCCGATGCTAGCCCCGACCAGAGTGATAGCCAAAGGTGTAGCGGACTGACAAACTTCATCGGGTCCGCCTGCGTTTGCTGTAGAAGCCTCTGTTACATAAACTGTCCTGTTGGAGGTAGCAGCTGTGCAACCTGTCCCAAAGTTTGTTGTAAGTTCAAGGATTACCGTTCCAGTATAATTAGCGTCCGGTGTATAAGTCACTGTTTCAGGTGAGGTCGTTTGAGCTATAGAGCTTAATTTTCCTCCACCTGAAATAATTGACCATGCCCCTGTAGTAGCTCCTCCTCCGACACTTGCTCCGGCCAAAGTTACTAGACGTGGGACTAGCTGACTGACATGTGTAATCTGGTCCACCAGCTATTGATGTGGACGCTGTTGTTATATATATTGTCCTTGTAGAAGTAGCTGCTGTACAACCCGTCCCGTAATTTGAAGTAAGTGTAAGAACAACTGTTCCTGCATAATCGGGAGCAGGGGTGTATGTTACTGTTTCGGGATTGGATGTCTGAGCTGTACTGCTTAAAGAACCTCCGCCTGAGGTAATTGACCATGCACCTGTAGTAGCGCTACCCCCGACGGATGCTCCACTCAGGGTGATTGCTAAGGGTGATTCAGACTGACAAACTGTATTAGGTCCACCAGCCGTAGCAGTAGCTGCGTGGGTAATCGTAAGTGTCTTAGTGGAAACCGCATTTCCACAAATGGCATTAAATGCAGTTAATGTAATAGTTACACTTCCTGCTGCGATATCCGCAGCAGTAGGTGTGTAGGTAGCTAAGGTCAAGTTATTGCGATTGGTCCATGATGCTACTGTTCCACCAGACCATTGTATAGCTGAATAGTTTGCTGCGCTGGCGCCGGCTGTGATATCAGTAACTGTCCCTGAGTTTGAACATGTAGTAATATCATAGCCAGCGGATGCTGTAGTTTGGGTAACAATTACGGAATAAGTTGCAGTTGCTGGTGATGATAAAGAACAGGCATTATTGCTTGTAACTGTCATGGTCAACGTTACCGTTTTTCCTACATCTCCCGCTGCCGACGTATAAGTAGGTGTAAGTGTAGTTTCGCCTGCAGTAAGTGATCCGGCGCCATTTTCCGTCCATAAAATAGCTCCGTTTGATGCAGTTGTTCCTGTGACGGTAGCAGTTTGTCCAACACAGATGGTCTTACTGCCCCCGGCTGTAGCGGTTGGTAATCCATCAACATTTATAGTATATATGTCGGTTGCGGGTGTGCATGCGACACTCGATACACTTAATGTCAAAACAACAGCTTTACCTGCATCGCTTGCAGCTGGTGTATAAGTTGGTGATATAGTATTTTCACCGTTTAATGTACCGGCCCCATTGGAAGTCCATAAAATAGTGCCATTTGAATAACTTGCACCACTTACAGTAGCTGTTTGATTTACGCATATGGTCTGGCTGCCACCTGCTGTCGCAGTTGGTAATGCAGTGACATCAACTGTGTAATAAGCTTCAGCTGAAGCACAAAGACCATCGCTGACAGTCATAGTTAATGTAATTGTTTTGCCAGCATCATTGTGTGAAGCTGCATAGTTTGGTGTCAATGTGCCCGCAGAAGTTAATATACCCGACCCATTATGAGTCCATAGTATCGTCCCGTATGACGCGCTGGCTCCAATTACTGTGGCATTTCCATCTTCACATATTGTTTGGCTGCCGCCGGCTTCTGCTGTAGGCATCCCTTCCACATTAATTGTGTAAATTGCAGTAGCAGCAATGCAAGGGTTGTTTGATACTGTCATAGTTAAAGTGACAGTATTGCCTGCATCGCCTAAAGCTGGAGTATAGGTCGGAGTTAGGGTACCCTGGCCTGAGGTAATATCGCCGGCTCCATTTTCGGTCCACATTATAGTTCCATTGGATGAACTTGCACCGCTAACTGTTGCTGTCTGATTTATGCATATCGTCTGACTTCCGCCGGCTGTAGCAGTCGGCATGGGGTTTACTTTCACTGTATACGTTGCCATTGCAGCTATGCAGGGACTATTACTAACGGTCATAGTTAAAGTCACAGTTGTTCCAGCATCTCCGTGGGCTGCTGTATAAGTTGGTGTCAACGTACCTGTATTGGTCAATGTCCCGGATCCGTTATGAGTCCACATTATGCTACCATTTGATGAGCCGAAACCACTAACTGTAACAGAGCCGTTTTCACATATAGTCTGGCTGCCACTTCCGGAAGCTGTCGGAATTGCTTTTACATTTACAGTATATGTTGCAGTAACCGGTGTACATGGATCATTTGTGACAGTCATTGTAAGTGTGACAGTATTCCCTGCATCGCCTGCAGCCGGTGTATAAGTCGGAGTCAGCGTACCCTGACCTGAGGTAATATCGCCAGCTCCGTTTTCGGTCCAGAATATGGTTCCATTCGATGAACTTGCACCACTAACTGTTGCTGTCTGATTTACGCAAATCGTCTTACTTCCTCCGGCGGTTGCTGTAGGAATTTTCTTTATGATAAGTATTTTAGAATCAATAACATTAGAACATGGAGCATCAGCAAAAGCTGTTAAAGTAATTGTTACTCCCCCGGCTGCGATATCCTCCGCACTGGGTGTGTAAGTACAATTAGTCACGGAAAATGGGTCGCTAAATTCTCCGGTTCCGCTTGATTCCCATAAAGTAAGCACACTGTTTGTTGCACTTGCATCTGATGTGATTATAATAGGTCCTGCATCAGCACAGGTTGTTATGTCGTCCCCGGCATTAGCGGTAGTCGGAGTGATATTTAAAGTATATTTTGCCGTGGTTGTCTGTGACGAACAGGAATTAATGCTCGTTACAGTCATGGTCAGAGTAACCGCGCCAACGTCGGATGGGTCTGCCTTATAGGTTGGCGTTTCTGTATTGTCACCTGCCGTTATAGATCCGGCACCATCTTCTGTCCATGTTATAGTACCATTTGTTGCAGTCGCCTCACCTGGGGCGAGGGTATATGAACCTCCCGGACAAACATCATGGCTGCCACCTGCTGTGGCGGTTGGCAATGGATCAACATTTATTGTATAGATTGCTGTGGCCGGAGTACAAGGGTCATTGGATACGGTCATAGTCAGTATAACAGTCTTTCCTGCGTCTGCTGCTGCCGGAGTATAGGTTGGGAAAAGTGTAGTTTCGCCAGCAGTAATTGACCCAGCACCATTTTCTGTCCACAATATGGTTCCGACTGGAGCGGATGCCTCACCGATGGCCAGTGTATAGGTTCCATTCACACATATTGTATGGTTGAATCCTGCTGTTGCAATCGGGGTAATCTTTACCTCAACAGAAGGAATTACGCTCATTTGCGTAGAACAGCCATTGGAGGTCGCAAGGACATTAAATGTTGTAGTGGCTGTTAAGTTTCCAGTTGACAAACTTATTGTGCCTCCTGTACCTGTAACCGGACTGCCTACCGTTGAATTATCTGAATTATTCCTGAGCTGGTAGGATGTACCTGTTTGTGACGCGACAACAGTAATAGATGTTGAGCTACCAGTACATACAGCAATATCTTGGGCTTCAACTGCTCTGTTAGCGGGAGATGCATTTACAGTTAGTGTTATGGTTTTAGTGGAGGTGCATCCATTGGCATTGGTAATGGTCAAAGTACCAGTATAAGTATTCGCTGGTGTGCCGGCCGGAACAGCAATATCGGTTATTATGCCTCCTCCTTGTATAAATGGAAAAGAAGTTGGATTTTGATCTGTCAATGTAGCCCAGTCAATACTATAGGAAATAGGGCTGCCAGTAGTGGCTGTATAACCCAGTGTAGTATATTGGATTCCTGCAATTTCACAAACCTCTGTAACTATTGCTGGTGTGGCTGCCGTAGTAATGGTCGGTGAATTATCCACAGTTAAAGTAGCCGCTCCGTTTGAAATTGCATCCGGAGAACATGCTCCACTTAAAACGCAACGATAAGTATACCCGTCCATTTCAATAGGTGCATTTGCAACAGTTAATGTTGCAGTGTTATAATTGGAATAAGTGGCTCCGTCATTGGGAGTTGTTGCTCCTGAAATAGGAGCATAAACATCGAAATACCCCGCTCCCATTGGTAAGTTAATCCTGCTCCCGTAGCAATAACTGTAAAAGTACTGCTGTTTATGCCTGCACATACAGTAGCCGGGCTTGCCGGCTGACCTGTAATTGCGGGTGGAGAATTAACAGTTAAAGTGGCAGTGCCGTTTGAAGTCGCTGATGGAGAACAGGTACCACTTACGACGCATCGATACGTATAACCATTCATGTCAACAGGCGCATCAGTCACTGTTAAAGATGGGGAAGTAAAATCGGAATAAGTGCTTCGTCGTTTGGAGTAGTTGCATCTGTAATACTTGTATAGGAACCTGATATTCCGCGTTGCCATTGATAAGTTAATCCTGTTCCAGTAGCAGAAACTGTAAAAGGTTACTATCTCGTACCTGCACATATAGCCACAGGACTAGCGGGTTGGCCTGTAATAGCTGGCAAAGTATTCACTGAAACAGACAATGTTCTATCAATTCCGCTTGATCCACAACTATTTGTTGGTATTACTGATATGTACCTGAATTTGCCCCAACTGTAACCGATATACTATTTGTGGTACTTGATCCTGACCATCCTGAAGGCAAAGTCCAGGCGTATGTCATACCTGTCACGTTAGTCACACTATAGATTTCAGAAGACCCTTGACATAGTGTTGTACCTCCGCTGATGTCGCTTGGCTGAGCTGGAATAGGACATCCAGTAATAACTAATTGATCGAGGTAACCTGTTCCACTGGATCTATTTAATGTAATTCGAATTTTAATTGAAGAATTGTTATCGAATGCACTTGCTAATGTTTGAGTTGGTATAGTAGTACATGAAGTTGAATTGGTTTGTGTATATAAAGTCGAACCATAACCTGGTCCTGAATTCGCTGTCAATAACCACGAATTACTGGAACTATTTGACCGTCGACCAGTCCATCTAACCCCAATATTTTCATATCCTGTTGTTGAAATTGTTAATTCAACATAAATACCACTTGTACCAGCGCTAAATGAATAACTTCCTTGGCAAGTTGTAAAATTAGAATAATTTGCACTTGAAGCGGTTAATGTTGGAGAACCTATAGCTCCTACCTGTGCGTTTAAATTATTTTCAAAATAATAAGTAGCTAAGGTTGTGGTTTGACCAAATATAGTATTTACAATAAAAATATTTGCAAGCAGAATAATAATGGTAGCAATTGCCTTAACCTGAGAAACCATCTTCGTCATATGATTTGTAACATTAAATAATCTAGATGAACCGTTAACCTTGGGAGGAATCCCATTGAGACAAAATGTAGAAGATGATCTTTCTTTCCTCATTCTGCTCCTTTCGGAATAGGATGGTAAGGTGCAGATTACAGTTATAATATCATAACTAGCCTTAGTACTGGCATTATGCATTTCGTCTGAAGGGGAGTTTAAGGTTCTCATATTGTTGAGTTTTTGTATTTGCTTATCTGGAGGGTTCTTTACTGAATTCGGTTTTTTGTTGAAATATTTTGAGAATTGGATGAAATTCCTGATTGCGGATTGGATAAAACAGAGTATCCTCCGGAGAGAATTTTCTCCTGAGGGGAAAAAGAAAAATGTACCTTATTCGCTTTTATTAAAGAGGGTAGACGTTTATTCATAGGCTGTCATAAGGTCAGCAATCAATTTGTTTTATCTATCTGAAACTCAATGCTTAACTTGCAAAATGTCTTCTAAACGATCGGTTACCTGACACTTTACAAACACCGATATTAGTACTAATTTTTCTAACGTATGCCAAGATTATTGCTCTTTTTGACTATCGCAAATTTAGCTTTGACAAATGGCACAATTCTCAGGATGAATCTCCGGGAACGGTGACCAACTGAGTAAATGATAAAAATAAATTTTCCCCCTTATTGCTGTATGTTATTAATTTTCAAGGCGTAAGGGAGATGGGGGGAATGGGGAGAGGGGGGATGGGGAGAGAGGGGGAGATGGGGAGAGGGGGAGATGGGGAGCACCTAATGACCATTAATGACGCGCGAAGCGCTAATGACCATAATGACGGCCGCAGGCCGAATGACGCGCGCAGCGCAAATGACCACCTAATGACGGCCGCAGGCCGAATGACGCGCGAAGCGCAAATGACCACTAATGACGCGAAGCAACATAAAAAAGGCCGTACCATAACGATACAGCCTCATCATATATTATTTGTGTATTATAATCCGCTTACATGTTTACAAGGGAAGACTTCAGGTTTGAAGCCTTTTTCTTGTGAATTATGTTCTTCTTGGCAAGTCTGTCCAGCATCGAGGTCAGCTTTGGAAGAAGAACTTTAGCCTCTTCCTTATTTGTTGTTCCGCGAAGAGCTTTAATGGCATTACGGGTTGTCTTTGCATAATACTTGTTGCTCTCTTTCCTTACTTCAGTCTGCCTGATCCTCTTTTCCGATGACTTGTGATTTGCCATGTTAAATAGTTATTTTTCTTCAATATTTCAAAATTGTAGTCCATAGGGGAATCGAACCCCTGTTACCAGGATGAAAACCTGACGTCCTAACCACTAGACGAATGGACCATTAAAAGAACTTTAAAATGCGGATGCAAAGAAAGGAGGTTTTTTCCGATCTGCAAAATATTTTAAGGTAAAAAACTTAAGATTTAAATAATAACCTTACTCATCCTTTGTGTAACCTCAGTGTCCTTTGAGTTTAATTCTTTTTTTAACACGAAGGGCTCAAGGGTAACCAAATGATTACAAGGACATGATGAATGCTCTCCAATCACACATCGCATATCCTGATGCACTTTTTCAGCGAGGCAAGTTTGTCTTTTTCTGCCGGAACAAATTCCTGCCCCACATATCCTTTATAACCGGTTTTTACAAGGGCCTTCATTATTGCCGGATAATAAAGTTCCTGGGTTTCATCCAGCTCATGCCTTCCGGGAACGCCTCCGGTATGGATATGACCGATATATTTACTGTACTTTGTAATTGTTTCAATAATATTTCCTTCCATGATCTGCATGTGGAAAATATCGTAGAGAAGTTTAAACCTTTCAGATCCGACCATCTCACAAAGTGCTGCACCCCATGCTGTATTATCGCACTGGTAATCCGCATGACCATAGCTGTTCAGAAGCTCCATAATGATTGTCACACCATATTTTTCAGCCATCGGCATGAGCTTCCTTATTCCAATGGCACAATTTACCATTCCCTCATTATCATTCTGCCCCTCCCGGTTTCCGGAAAAGCAGATAAGATTCGGTACCCCGGCTGCGGCTGCTTTTGGGATCATAGTTTCAAAATCGGCAAGCAGCTTATCATGATTGGCAATGCGGTTGAATCCTTTTGGAATTCCCCAGTCAGTTGCATAACCCACAGCACATTTCAGTCCTGCTTTTGTAACTACCGGCCAGTCTTTTTCCCCAAGGAGTTCAATGGATTCTATTCCCATTCCTTTGCAGTCCCTGGCAAACTCTTCGAGAGGAATATCTCCATAACACCACTGACTTACAGAATGATGTATATTGCCCTTAAGAGGAGCATCTTCTGTTCCTGCTCCATACAATACACTTTTTGCGGAGCCAGCTGCTGTAACAACTGCTGCACCTGCCATGTTCTGTATCATTTTTCTTCTGTTCATATTATTAGTTTTACAAATTAACTCTATAATAATCGTATTTAACATGATAGTACATAAAGTGAGATCAAGATAGATGATTATAATTATATACATAAAGGTTAATATAAAATTAACAAATTCGGTGACTTATAGCTGATTGCACCTTTGAACTGTTATTATTTCTCCCAATCTCCCAATCTCCGTTAATCTCCCAATCTTCTCCCCCTCGCCCTGCCATTCCCCCTTTCATTCCATTCAGATATCGTGCCATTAAGCCTTTGCGCCGTTACACCGTTGCGCCGTTCCTGATATCCAACATGCCGATAAAATGCTATATTTGTATTAAGGACAGGAATATAACTGAATAAATGAGGATCCCATCCAGACACGACTATAAGAGCGGCCATGCCGTAGAACTTCTCCGAAGCGGCAGGCAATATTTTACAGCATGCGTACGGGAGATTGACAAAGCAAAACATTATATTCATTTCCAGACTTACATAGTTGATGACGATGAGACCGGAAGACGTTTTGTGAATGCACTTATTAAAGCTGCAAAAAGGGGTGTAAGGGTCTATTTTCTGCTTGATGCCTATGGCGGGAGCAGTTTTTCAAAAAATCTCATCGCTGAAGTTGAAGAGTCGGGAATACTCTTCAGAAAATTTTCTCCCCAGTTTATCACAAGGGATTTTCAGTTAAGTCTCAGGCTCCACCACAAAGTATTATTTATTGATGGCGAGGTTGCCGTTATAGGAGGAATGAACATTGCCAACCGTTACCGTGGCACAACAAATCTTAAGGAATGGCTCGACTTTGCCGTACTGATAAGGGGTCCGGAATGTTCACACGTCCTGTTTATTCTTAAAAGATTATGGAACAGAACCTTTTTAGCCAGGAAGGAACGTTCGCATGAAACAGTTCATTTAACTGAACGGTATGAGCAGAACGTACGTGTAAGGGTGCTCCAGAATAACTGGTACCGGAACAAAATAGAGATCCTCAAGAGCTACCGTTCCGCTATGAAACACTCAAAGGACCATATGATAATAATGGCCAGCTATTTCCTGCCCGGCAGGAATGAGAGAAGACTGCTGAGACTTGCCAGCCGGCGTGGGGTGGATATCAAAATTGTGCTTGCAGCAGAATCGGATGCCCATCTTTTTAAAAGAGCAACAAATTTTCTCTACGACTTTATCCTTCGCAACAATATCAGGATCTATGAATATCTGCCGTCAAACCTTCATGCAAAAGTCGCTACAATTGACGGGACATGGTGCACTATAGGCAGCTACAACCTTAATCACCTGAGCGATTATGGAAGTGTTGAAATGAATGCAGACATATTTGACACAAAATTCACGAGGGAATTTGAGTCACAGCTAAACGGAATTATAGAAAAGGATTGCCGCCAGGTAATTTTCCGCGAATATAACCTGCGCAAAACACGATTATCAAGGCTCGCCAACTGGTTCTCCTACCAGATGATAAGGATACTGATGAGGATGATGTTCCTTCTCACCGGGAAAGCCAAATAATTTTTTCTACGGTCCATTTAAGGTCCCCTAGGATGTTGAAATGCCAATAAGTTCCCCCGACGAAAGCCCCCGTAGTGCTCGCTACAACCCGGCGGGCAGGCAGTGCGTGTAATTCCCGGATTGTCAGGGGAATTCAAAACTGGTGAAAAGCCATCGATACAAATTCCAGAACATTCGGCAGTGAGGCCCTCCAGTATGTCCAGCTGTGACTGCCATCACGGATCCTGAATTCGTGAGGGATCTCTTTCTTTCTCATTGCAATATGAACCAGAGAATTACCTTCGTACAGAAAATCATCATCACCGATGTCGATGTACCATCTCACAGCTTTTTTCTGATCATCAGGCATATTCTCAATCAGGCTGAGAACACTGTAACGTTTGAAATAAGCTTCTTTTTCAGCATCGGAAACCCCCTCCATTCCCTGATATCTTTTGTTATTATCCATCTCTGCAATATCCTTTGGACCCGTCGCTGCGCTCAGCGGACATGCTGATGAAAACAGCTCCGGGTGATGCAATGCATAATAGAAGGTCCCCCCACCTCCCATCGATAATCCAGCCACAGCCCTGTAATGCTTGTCTGGCCTGATGCGGTACGTCTTTTCAATGAATGGTATGAATTCCTGAAAGAAGAAATCTTCATAACGCCATTCTCCCTTAATATCATTTACATAACCCCGTCTTACCCGTATTTGCATCGGGCATAACAATTATCATTGGCGTTGCCTGTCCTGAATTAATTGCTTCATCCGCAATGTGCAGAACTTCACCGAACTGGACCCAGCCTGTCTGGTCATCTCCTGAGCCATGCAGGAGATATAGTACAGGATAGCTTCTCTGGGAAGTTTCATAATCAGGCGGCAGATAAACAGCATACTTCCTGTCCATTTTCAGGATTTTGCTCTGCATGGAAAGGTTATCAAACACCTTGCCTGTCTGGGCAGCTAGAACAGCTGAAGCGGATAGAAAAAGAAATACTAAAACTGAATTTTTCATAGTTAACTGTAATTTTGTTAAATAAAATATTGTCCGGCTCCCGGGTCAGAACTGGTGAAACGCCATCGAAACAAACTCAAGTACATTTGGAAGAGCGGCTCTCCAGTATACCCAGCTGTGAACACCGTCACGGACCCTGTATTCATGAGGTATATCCTTCTTCCTCATCGCAATATGCACCAGGGAATTACCCTCATAAAGAAAGTCGTCATCGCCGCAGTCGATATACCACCTGACAGCCTTTTTCTGATCATCGGGCATCTTATCAATGAGGTAGAGAACGTCATATTTCTCATAATATTCCTGCTTTGCTTTTGCTGATACGCCACTTGTATACTTGAAATTAGTAAGCGAATCTATGATCCTCATGTCAGTTGCAGCACTCAGCGGACAAGCAGAGGAGAACAGTTCAGGGTGATGAAGTGCATAGAAGAAACTGCCTCCGCCGCCCATTGATAACCCGGCCACAGCCCTGTAATGCTTGTCAGGCCTGATACGGTAGGTCTTTTCAATGTAGGGTATGAATTCCTGGAAGAAAAAATCCTCATAGCGCCAGTTCCCTTTGGCATCATTGGCATAGCCTTTCGTTCCGGCATTTGCATCCGGCATGACAATGATCATTGAAGTTGCTTTCCCGGAGTTGATTGCTTCATCAGCTATATGAAGCACCTCACCGAACTGAACCCAGCCTGTCTGGTCATCCCCGTAACCATGAAGCAGATAAAGAACCGGATAGCTTCTCTCCGACGAATCATAATCCGGAGGAAGATAGAGTGCATATTTCCGGTCCATCTTTAAGATCTCGCTGTGCATTGAAAGGTTATCGGATACCTTGCCTGTCTGTCCGGTAAGGGCAGATGTAACTGACAGGATGAAAAGTAATAATGTAGTTTTTCTCATAGTTTTACAGTTAAAATTGGTTTACACAAGGAAGAAGTCATTTATTGTCATTTATTGTCATTAAGTTGTCATTAAGGTTGTCATATAGGTTGTCATTAGGTTGTCATTAAGTTGTCATTAGGTTGTCATTAAGCTTGTCATTAGGTATGTTCCATTAAGTTGTCATTAGGTTGTCATTAAGTTGTCATTAGGTTGTTCATTAGGTTGTCATTAAGTAGCAAATCAATGACTATTTAATGACGGCGCAGCCAAATGATGGCCGAAGGCCTAATGACCCAATGACGGCGCTAGCCAAATGACGGCCGAAGGCCTAATGACAAGATTTAAAATCCCATAATGAACTTAAAGGTATAAAAATTCTTATTATTGTGTTAAATATATATCAATCATGAAGCTTCACCTATTCAATATTTCCAATTTCCGGACCGATGGCGGCGCTATGTTCGGGGTTGTTCCGAAGGTACTGTGGTCAAGGGTTTATGCCTCTGACGAAAATAATCTCATTGTCCTGGCACTGCGTTCAATCATAGTGGAAACCGCCGGACATCTGATTCTTGTTGACACCGGGTGGGGAGACAAGCAGGATGAAAAATTTTTCAGGCATGTTTACCTTCATAAGGGAGAGGGTCTTACCGGAGGATTAAAAAGCAGGGGATACAAACCTGAAGATATAACTGACGTTGTTCTTACCCATCTCCATGCTGATCATTGCGGTGGCGGAGTGAAAAAAGGATCCGCAGGAAAAAATTATGAGCTTACTTTTCCAAATGCTGCTTACCATGTGAGCCATACCCAGTGGGACTGGGCTGTAAAAAACAATCTCAGGGAGGAGGATGCCTTCCTTCCTGAAAACATACTTCCGGTAAAGGATAGCGGACATCTCCGCCTGGTTGAAGGAGATGGAGAACTGTTTCCAGGCTTTTCCGTTCGAATCTGCTACGGTCATACTCCCGGATTAATGATACCGGTAATAACATATAAGGAGCAAAAAATCGTATTCTGTGGCGATCTCATTCCAACTGCCGCACATCTTCCGCTGATCTGGAATATGAGCTATGATATTGAATCCCTGAAGACAATCCGCGAAAAAGAGGGGCTTCTGAATGAAGCTCTGGAAGGAAATTATATTCTTGTTTTTCAGCATGATGAAAATACGGAATGCTGTACTGTTGAAATGACCTCCAAAGGGATCAGGGCAAAAGAGAGGTTTGATTTCTCGTCCCTCTCTGCTGATGAGCCCTAATCTGGGCCCAGTTGCTCCTGTCGTCCTCTGTGCTACACGTGCACCCTGAGCTCTGCGCTACAACGAGGCTATCATCTCCTGTAATTAAAGTTGACAATCTCTGCTCCGCCTTCGCAGCCTCAGTCTGAACCAGTTCATGGGTGATATATTCAATTTTACCTTCAACACCCAGATCGGTAATAACGCTTACGGCAAAACAACGAAGATTCATGTGACGGGCTATGATCACCTCAGGAGTAGTTGACATTCCAACTGCATCAGCACCAATAATCCTGAAATACCTGTATTCTGCCGGTGTTTCATAGGTAGGGCCCGAAGTGGCAAGGTATATCCCTTTGCGGACAGTGATTTTGTTTTTCTTTGCAATAAGTAATGCTTTGTCAATAAGAGCCTTATCATATGCTTCACCCATATCGGGGAATCTTACGCCGATACGCTCATCATTCAGTCCGATCAAAGGGTTAGGGAGAAGATTAATATGATCCGTTATTATCATTATATCACCTATCCTGAATGATGGATCAACCCCGCCGGCTGCATTTGAAAGAAAAAGATACTCTATTCCCAGATATTTTAATATCCTTACAGGTAACGCCACTTTTTCAGAATTGTGACCCTCGTAATAGTGAAACCTGCCCTTCATGGCAACAACCTTTTTCCCTCCCAGCTCGCCGTAAATGAGTTTACCGTCGTGGCCTTCAACTGTAGCTGCCGGAAAATCAGGAATGTTTTTGTAATCTATCTCGATCCTGTTTTTGATTCCGGTGGCAATTCCTCCCAGACCGGTTCCGAGAACAATCCCCGCAACAGGATTTATGAATCCCCTATCCTTTAGAAATCCTGTTATTCTGTCTATTTTTTCCAACATAATTAATAATCAGTTTATCAAACTCTTCTTTATCTTCATTTAAAAATGTTACCCCGACCTGGACATAAAACATAGCTGATCTCACAGGTTCCTCTATATCATCGTATTCCCCCAGTCTGACGGCATCTTTCTCTGTTGTTATTATGAACCTGGTTGACGCTCTGAGATCCCTGAAAGCAGAAATAATGACAGCAATATCGTTTTCACTGTATGAATAATGATCGGGGTAGGTAAGTTCAGTAATCTCACCAAAAAATTTCATCAGATACTCTTTTAATGGTTTTGGATTGGCTATGCCGGTAACAAGCAAAACTCCGCAATCTGAACATTTTGTAAGATCAGGATAGGGTGCAGTTTTGTCGTGATCTGCAAAAACCGGCAATGGAGCCTTGTAAGAAAGTGCCGTAAAATACAAATTCTGATAAGGAGCCTTCCCCACCTCTTTGACAATGAGTCTTCTCTGAATCGGGTTAAGATTTTTGGGACATTTTGTAATCAGGATTATATCTGCCCTGCTCATATTTGATTTATCCTCCCTGAGATTTCCGTAGGGCAGCATTTGATCCCGCACAAAAAGACGTTCGTAATCGGAAAGAAGAACTGAGAAACCAGGAGTTATTCTCCTGTGCTGGAATGCATCATCCAGAATAATTACATCTGTATCAGATGTTATCTCCATTATCCTTCTGACACCATTTACCCTGTCCCTGTCAACTGCCACAATTGTGTCAGGAAACTTTCTGAATATTTGTAAGGGCTCATCGCCCACATCACTTACTGTGGAATTCAGATCAGCGATTCTGAAATCACGGGTTTTTCTCTTGTAACCCCTGCTAAGTGTAGCTACTTTAAAATTTCTGCTTAAGAGATCTATGAGATATTCTGTATGCGGAGTTTTACCGGTTCCTCCCACTGTAATGTTACCGATACAGATTACAGGTAGCGGAAAGAAAGTTGCAGAGAGTACCCCTGAATTATAGAGAAAATTTCTTATTCCTGTAATAAATCCGTAGATGAGTGAAAGTGGGTACAGAAAAATATTCCTTCTTGCAACCATATTATTGTATCTCAATAAAATATGGTAACCTGGCCTGGATCCCCGACATATCAGCCAGCTCTTTCAGCATTTCGAAATATTTTACAGATCCGCCCAGCTCATTTTTCATAATTCGCAACCTGGCATCGCCACCCAGTTGTGACAGAAGTCGTGTATAAGGGTCTTCGATCTCCGGCAGTTCTCTTAAAGAATATTTATCAACCCCGGCAAGCTCAACTGCACCTTTTATGGCATCATTCAGGCCCCCTATTTCATCAACCAGACCTATCTTCTGAGCTTTAATTCCACTCCAGACCCTTCCCTGACCAATACTGTCAACGGAAGCAAAAGTCATTTTTCTACCCGATGCAACTTTTGAAACAAAATCACCGTAGATCTTTTCAATGCTTGTCTGCATAATCTCCTGCTCATAAGTAGTCATTGGCTTGAACACTGAAGGGAAATCCGAATAGGTATTTGTATTGACAACATCAATTGTAATGCCCAGCTTCTCGTTCAGGAGTTTCCCAACCTCAGGAATAAGCCCGAATACACCTATTGATCCTGATATACTGGTAGGATCAGCATAAATTCTGGTAGCCGGAGCAGATATGAAATATCCTCCTGATGCGGCATAATTTCCCATTGAGACTACAACAGGCTTTACAGTTGTAGAAAGCTCAAGTTCATGCCACATGATATCTGAGGCACCTGCACTTCCTCCCGGAGAATTGACTCTGAGTACAATTGCCTTAATCGTTGTGTCGAGTCTTGCTTTCCTTATCACTTCCGCATAATAATTCCCTCCTATGTTGTTTGGACTCCCTTTGCCGGTAACTATAGTTCCTGAGGCGTAGATGACTGCAATTTTGTTTTTTACTGAAAAGTTCTTCCCCTGATCCGGAACTTTGCTGTATTTTGTCATCGAGACCAGATTAAGATCCTTTCCTTTTTTGATGCCGGAGAGTACTTTAAGGGTATCGATCAGTTCATCGCGGTACATTAATCCATCAACCAGGTGGTTCTCAAGCGCGCCGGTGGCAATATTTCCTGATAGATTATCAGCCAGCATGTTCAGCTTTTCAACAGGAATATTTCTTGATCCCGAAATTGCATCAAGTACGATATTCCATATGGAACCCATATAATCCTTAATCTGCTCTTTGTTGTCCACACTCAGATTGTCACGGATAAACGGTTCAACGGCCCCTTTGAATTTGCCGTGACGGGTAACCTGTACCTCCACCCCCAGCTTGTCGAGAGCTTTTTTATAGAACATTACCTGGCTGCTTAATCCCTTAAAATCTACCATAGCTGCGGGATTAATAAAGATCTTATCAGCGGCAGATGACAGGTATAAACACTGCTGCGTCAAAACATAGTCAGAATAGGATATCACAAACTTCCCTGATTCCCTGAACTTTTCAAGTGCATTCCTTATTTCATTCGTTGTAGCCCATCCTGACGGAAGAACTCCGGTTTCGATCAGTATCCCTTTAACTTTACCATCGGTTGAGGCTTTCTCAATGTTCCTCAGTATTTCATTTAATCCGGCAACAGGAGTGTAGGTCATGTTTAAAAAATCTATTCCCTCCAGCGGGCCCTGATTTCCCCTGTCAGGGATTGTGACACCTGACTTCAGCACAAGGATTGAATTTTCACTGATCGTCACGGGCTTCTGGCCCGATGATACAAGAGCGCTCAGGGTTGCCAGCCCAACGACAAAGAAAAGAATTGTGGCAAGAATTATTCCGGTTATCGTAGCCAGAGTGTACTTCAGGAAGCTTTTCATATTCTTTATGTTTAATGATATGAATGAAAATGTATAAGACTGCTATAACAGAATTTAAATACAAACTTAAATGAAAATAACCAATTCTCAATCATTAATATTTCCATCATTTCAATTAAAAAACACTCCTTATTTAGCCTGTTCATCACCCTTAAGGAAAATCAACCTCTTTTACCCATGTCCCTGGAGGGTGCAGGTTGATTTTTCTGCTTTAAAACCCCACCGCTGATCAGACAGATTTCATGATCAAAGGAAAAAACTGAAAATCAGGAATACCTTTTCTACCCGGAGAAATTCTTACTATAGAAAACAAAAACTTCTCCTGAATGTTCGCAGGTAATTGGTACTTTTGAGGCCTGAAGTGACTATTAATGAACAATGTATTTTTAGGTATCGGCACTAATCTTGGAGACAGGGAAGTCAATCTCCGGGAAGCAATCGGGAAGATCAGGGAAAATATAGGCCGGGTTGGTGATTCGTCGTCTGTTTATGAGACTGCTCCCTGGGGTTTTGAATCGGAAAATGATTTTCTCAATATGGTTGTCAGGGTTGAAACAGAGCTTCCTCCACGGGTACTTATGAAGAAGGCTCTTCTGATAGAATCGATGCTTGGCAGGGTAAGAACCGGAAAGGGATATACCTCAAGGGTAATAGACATTGACATCCTTCTATATGATGATCAGGTAATTGAGGAGAATGGGCTTACGATCCCGCATCCCCTGATGCAGGCGCGGAGGTTTGTTCTCGTACCATTATGTGAAATAGCTCCGGACGTGGTTCATCCTATTCTCAGAAAGAGTATCAGTGTTCTTCTGGGTGAGTGTAATGACAACAGTAAAATACTTAAATTATAGTTTCAGGAGGCATTAGGCTTCGAAGACCGAAGTCCGAAGACCGGAGAAAAAGGTAATCAGTATTCGGTATTCAGTATTCAGTGAGTCGTACGTAAATTCTAACCGATTAATGTTTACTTTTTACGCTTACTTTTAACTGATTACCGATTATTCCGGCTTCTGTCTTCCCGCTTCCGGGTTCAGTCTTCCGCCTTCAGTACTTTTTACGCTTACTTCTAAATCCTATTTCTTACCGATTACTGATTACCGATTACCGATTACTGATTATTCCGTCTTCTGTCTCCAGTCTTCTGTCTTCCTCTCCTCACAGCAATCCATTATCCGCGAAGCTGTAATAATCGTTATCCGATATAATCAGGTGATCCAGAAGCTGGATATCAAGCAGGTTTCCCGCCTCTTTTATTTTTTGAGTGATTTTGCTGTCCGATTCGCTCGGATTCAGGTTTCCGGAAGGATGATTATGGCAGACAATAATTCCCGAAGCCAGGTATTCTATTGCCTTTTTCATCACCATCCTCACATCGGTAACAGTCCCGCTGACGCCCCCCTGGCTCAGCTTCATCCTGTTGATCACCCTGTTTGATCTGTTAAGAAAAAGGATCCAGAACTCTTCATGAAGCAGATCGGATAAAATAGGCTGAAATATATCTGCCACATCCTTTGAACATTTGATCCTGACCACATCAGGGTTTTCCGAAAGTTTCCGTCTTCTTCCCAGTTCAAGGGCCGCAGCAATAGTAACAGCTCTTGCATTACCGATCCCGTGGATCTTTGTCAGGTCAGCAATTGTAAGCTTGCCAAGTGAATTAAGGTTATTGCTTACCATTGCCAGCAGCTCTCTTCCAAGATCAATAGCAGATTTATCTTTGGTGCCCGAGCTGATAAGAATTCCCAGTAATTCGGCATCACTCAGTGTGGATGTACCATACTGGATCAGTTTTTCCCTGGGTCTGTCCTCGACAGCCCAGTCGGTAATTTTAAGTGACATTTAGCAACGAGTTTGAAATGCATATGCAAGGTAGGAAATTCAGGAATATATGACAAGGAGTTGGATCCTGTTTTTTTTTAGAAGAGGTTGCCTCTCCATAAGCAGTAATCAGTAATCGGTAATCGGTAATCAGTAAGTAAGTAGTAAGCAGTAAGTGGTAAGTAGTAATCGGTATTATTTGCCAACTGCTTTATGCTAACTGCCAACTGAATCTGTGAAAATCTGCAGCATCAGTGTCATCTGCGTTCTATTAAAACAAGTTCGAAGTCCGAAGTCCGAAGAACGAAGAACGAAGAACGAAAACCGGAGACTTTTTTCAGTATGGTGAGAAAATGATAACCACAGAGTTTCACTGAGTTGCACAGAGTATCACGGAGTACCAATTTAGCAGTATACCTCCGTGAAAACTCAGCGTTACTCCGTGGTTAAATACAAATAAGGTTTAATAAAATCTTCTTAAAGCCGATTTTGCCAACTGCCTTATGCCAACTGCTTTTAATGCCAACTGCCAACTGAATCTGTGAAAATCTGCAGCCTCAGTGTCATCTGCGTTCTATTAAAAACAAGTCCAAATCCTTTGTCCGCAGACCGAAAACTCTTTGCTAATATTTTTACACCAACTATCTTCCTCATATTCTGATACATATGGCTGCATTTCCAATTTCTGCAGGCTTTTTGAATTTAAATAATAGAAAAAACCACGTTAATGGAATTTTTTAACCGGTTTGTCAAAATGGCAATTTTTTCTGCTATCGTTTTCTGTAAAGCCATTTACCTTAGTCAGGTATTTTTTGTTGCCGAAAGAAATTTAAACCGATTGCAGAATACATTTTTATAGTGTCAGATGGTTGATCATCTGCATTAAACAAGGAAAATAAAACGCTGAAAATCAGACCGGGTTTTGTTGATTGAGATAAAACCGGGTGTGATTTTTTCACGCTTGGTACGTGGAACATTTTGATAATATTATTTAAAAATATTATGGGCAAACTTGGGTCAGCTTTCAAAAGTTTGAAGACAGGAGTTGGTTTAAAGAAGATCTTTATAACAACAACAGGCCTGTTCTTTATGGTCTTCGTTACAATTGGTCAGACTGCGACTAATACTTCACTGACCACAAGCAAAAACCCGGCTTGTGATAATAATACAATTACATTTACTGCTACAATATCACCAGATGTTTCAAATAACGGTACTGTAGAATTTTTTGACGGGCCCACTTCACTTGGTTCTAATTCAGTCGCTTCCAGTATTGTATCTTTATCAACCACCCTTACAGCAGGTGCTCATTCAATTACTGCAGTTTTCTCCGGAGGGGGTGGATTTGATCCAAGTACTTCATCAGTATTGATACAGAATATTACAGCTTTGTCCTCACTTTCAGTCTCAGCTGCTCCTCTTGGCCAGACAGTTTGTTCAGGAGCTGTTTTTAATACAATTGTTTTTTCAGGCAATGCAACAGCATACAACTGGACCAGGGATAATATTGATAATCTGGTGGGTATTGATCCAGCCGGACCGGGTGGAACGACTTCAATACCCGGGGTACTCACGAATATTACCACTTCCCAACAAACGACAGTCTTCACAATCGGAGGTATAAAGGATGGATGCGTAAGTACTGTTCAGGCCAGTATAACGGTAAATCCACCCCCGGCCATCGCAGCCATTACCAGCACTTCCGATAACGTCTGTGAGTTGAACTCAGTAACTTTCTCAAGCTCTCCATCCGGAGGTGTCTGGTCAACCAGCGATAATGGCGTAGCTACTGTTAATTCCTCCGGTGTTGTAACAGGCGTCTCAAGCGGAACAGCCGTTATAACATATACGGTAACACAGTCAGGGTGTGTTGGTTCTGTTATCAAATCCATAAATGTCAATGCCTCTCCGACAGCTACTGTAACCGGTACTACAACCGTTTGTGCCGGGGTACCCGCAAATATAACAGGAGTAGCTTCAATATCACCACCTGTTACCGTATCAGGTTCCAATAATGAAAACACAAATTCCGTGCAATTTCTGCAACATGATCCGCTTTCATTTCTGGATAAAACTATTGTCGTGGACCTATCTGCCTATGGAATAACTTCATTATCCCAGGTTCTCAATATATCCGTCACTGTCAATGTTAACCATCAGCGGGACCAGGAGGTGGAATTGTATCTGATAGCTCCGGGTGGAAATACCACAGTCATAACTCCTACCCCATTTAACACTGCTAACCCTTCTCAAAACTGGACTGCAGGATTGGTTGTGCCTTTGGCAATGCACAATGGAGGCCCCACTGCAAATTTTGTAAATACGGTATTTACAGATCTTGCAGGGCAGAGTGTCACTGCAGGGATAGGCTCTTTTACAGGTTCTTACAGACCATTTGCAGCTTTAAGCAGCCTGAATGGAACCATTAACCCCAATGGGGTCTGGAAACTTCGGATGGTTGACAGCTGGAATACTGGTTTTACAGGCGTCTATAGAAGTTTCAGCATTAATTTTACCCTGCCCGGAACGGGTGGAGGTGGCGGAACAGTTGCCTGGACTTCAGTCCCGGTTGATCCTACATGGATCCCGCCGCTTACCGGAAATATTACATTCCCCGTTACACCAGCCCAGACTACAACTTACTACCTGACATCTACTGCTTTGAACGGATGCACAGCAGTCTCTTCAGCTACCGTTACCGTAATTCCGACACTTACAGCAGATGCCGGACCTGATCAGTATAATTGTAATAACGGTAGTTTTACGCTTGCCGCTAATTCTCCAGCACCAGGAACAGGGTTATGGACGGTTGTAAGTGGAACCGCCAATATTACGACACCTACATCTCCTACTTCCTCTGTTACCGGGGTTCCGGTGGGAACCAGTGCAACACTGAGATGGACAATAACAAGCGATCCTTGTTCTCCTCCTCCTAATGATGTAATTTTAACCAATAACACCCCTCCTGCCGTTACGGGAATTACTATTTGCCAGGGAGATAACGGAACAGTCACTGCTACTGCAATTTGTCCGCCAGGGGGAACTCCCGTTTCAAGTACGAGATTTGCAGGAACAGGTGCAAGTTCTGGTTCTGGCGCTGTATGGAATAATGCTGGCAGGGTTACCGCAAATGACAACTCTAATTCCACTACTGGCAATATCGCCGCAAACGGTGGTGTATCACAATCTCTTAATGCGACAAATTTCGGATTTGGAGGCATCATTCCAGCAAATGCAATAATTGTAGGTGTACAAGCAACTATTGGCAGATTAGCAAGCAATACAAACAGCATCCAGGACAATCTGGTGCAACTGATAGTTGGTGGCACACCCACAGGTAATAACCATGCCCTCCCCGGAACGTGGTCCACATCGGAAGCTGCCACAAATTATGGTACAACAAGCGATTTATGGAGTGTACCCGGAGGATTAACCCTTGCACAAGTAACAGCTAGTAATTTTGGGTTGTCTCTTGTTGTATCGAATACAGCCGGAAGCACAAGAACTGCAAGCGTCGATTATGTGCAATTATCTGTTGCGTACATTTTACCAGGAATTATCAACTGGTACACAGTATCTTCAGGTGGTTCAGTAGTTGGATCAGGCAATTCCTTTAATCCGGTTCCCTCTGTTTTACCGAATACAAATACTCCTGGCACCTATCCTTTTTATGCAGAATGCTCAACTACATCCGGATGCCGCAGTGCTGTAGCAAATTTTATTATAAACCCTACGCCTCTCCAGCCGGCAGATTTTACAACTCAAACAACTACTGTTTGCCCTGGTGCATCAGGCATAAGATACACGGTTCCGCTTGACAACACAGTAACCTACGCCTGGAGTACCACCGGTACAGGTTGGACAATAAATGGTTCAACTAATTCTGTTACAATTGATTTCTCAGGTACAGCCACCTCAGGCACATTGTCGGTAACCGCAAATAACAGCTGTGGTGCAAGTACAGCAAGAACAACGGCAATCACAGTTGGCGCTTCAGCACAACCCGGAGCTTTTACTGCATCACAGACTTCTGTATGCCAGGGACAAAACGCCGTTACATATACAGTTCCAAATGATGCTTCAGTTACATACAATTGGAGTTACAGCGGTTCAGGAGCAACCATTAACGGAACTTCAAGTTCAGTCACTGTAGATTATTCCACAACAGCAACCTCGGGTACTTTATCCGTAACTGCAACCAATATTTGCGGAGTAAGTGTGCCAAGGTCAGTTGCTGTTACAGTCAATCCCATACCACAGGGGTCATTGGCCGGAAATACTATTTGTAGCGGGGGTACCGGACAGTTTACTTTTACATCATCAGCCGGTACCGGTCCATTTACTTTGATAATTGTTGATAATATAACCCTTATACCCGTTACTTACCCCGGCATTGTGAGTGGAACCCCTTTCAATGCAAGTCCTAACCCTGTTGTTACCCGTAACTATACCCTCACATCAATTACAGATGCAGGTTCCTGTCCGCGCACAACAGGAATTACGGGTGCTGCAGCAACAATAACTCTGAACTCAGTCCCTGCAAGACCTTTAGCATTTACGACATCATCAGCTTCTGTTTGCCAGGGAGCTACCGGAGTTGTCTATACTGTCCCTGCTGTATCTGGTGCGACATCCTACCTTTGGACTTATCCTACCGGATCAGGCGTTACCTTTAATGGAACCTCAAACTCAGTCACTGCTGACTTCTCAGCGTCAGCAACATCAGGTACCGTATCAGTAGTTGCTCAAAACAGCTGCGGGAATAGTATTGCCAGAACAATGCCTGTCACAGTTAATTCTTTACCTACTGCCAGCACGCCCTCATCAACCCCCACACTGTGCATCAATACAGCTCTAACGAATATTACTCATACTACCACCGGGGCCACAGGTATCGGTGTCGCTACTGGACTGCCCTCTGGTGTCTCTGCAGCCTTTTCAGCCAATACCATTACCATCAGTGGTACTCCGACAGCTTCCGGTACATTTAACTACATCATACCATTAACAGGCAGTTGCGGAGGGGCAAATGCAACTGGAACAATAACCGTCAACCCCATTGTGACCCCGACATTCGCTGCCGTGGGACCATATTGCTCGGGTGCAACTATCCCTGCACTACCCACAACTTCGACAAATGGTATTACAGGTACATGGGCTCCTTCAATTAATAACACAACAACAACACTTTATACATTCACTCCAACAGCAGGTCAGTGCGCTACAACCGCAACCCTGACAATAACCGTCAACGCAAATGTCACTCCGACATTCGCAGCCGTGGGACCATATTGCTCGGGTGCAACGATCCCCGCTCTGCCAACAACTTCGACAAACGGCATAACAGGTACATGGAGTCCTGCAATTAATAATACAACAACAACGCTCTATACATTCACACCAACAGCAGGTCAGTGCGCTACAACTGCAACACTGACAATAACCGTCAACCCCAACGTCACTCCGACATTCGCAGCCGTGGGACCATACTGCTCGGGTGCAACGATTCCTGCTCTGCCGACTACTTCGACAAACGGTATAACAGGTACATGGAGCTCCTTCAATTAATAATACAACAACAACACTTTATACATTCACTCCAACAGCAGGTCAGTGCGCTACAACAGCAACCCTGACAATAACCGTCAACCCAAATGTCACTCCTGCATTCGCTGCCGTCGGACCATACTGCTCCGGTGCAACGATCCCCGCTCTGCCATCTACTTCGACAAACGGCATAACAGGTACATGGGCTCCTTCAATTAATAATACAACAACAACGCTCTATACATTCACTCCAACGGCAGGCCAGTGCGCTACAACCGCAACCCTGACAATAACCGTCAACCCAAATGTCACTCCTGCATTCGCTGCCGTGGGACCATACTGCTCCGGTGCAACGATCCCCGCTCTGCCATACTACTTCGACAAACGGCATAACAGGTACATGGGCTCCTTCAATTAATAACACAACAACAACACTTTATACATTCACTCCAACTGCAGGTCAGTGCGCTACAACAGCAACCCTGACAATAACCGTCAACGCAAATGTCACTCCGACATTCGCAGCCGTGGGACCATACTGCTCGGGTGCAACCATTCCTGCACTACCCACAACTTCGACAAACGGTATAACAGGTACATGGAGTCCTTCAATTAATAATACAACAACAACGCTTTATACATTCACTCCAACAGCAGGTCAGTGCGCGACAACAGCAACCCTGACAATAACCGTCAACCCAAATGTCACTCCTGCATTCGCAGCCGTGGGACCATACTGCTCCGGTGCAACCATTCCTGCACTACCCACAACTTCAACAAACGGTATAACAGGTACATGGGCTCCTGTCAATTAATAACACAACAACAACACTCTATACATTCACTCCGACTGCAGGTCAGTGTGCTACAACTGCAACACTGACAATAACCGTCAACCCAAATGTCACTCCTACATTTGCAGCCGTGGGACCATACTGCTCCGGTGCAACGATTCCTGCTCTGCCGACTACTTCGACAAACGGCATAACAGGTACATGGGCTCCTTCAATTAATAACACAACAACAACACTGTATACATTTACTCCAACTGCAGGTCAGTGTGCTACAACTGCAACACTGACAATAACCGTCAACCCCAACGTCACTCCGACATTCGCAGCCGTGGGACCATACTGCTCCGGTGCAACTATTCCTGCTCTGCCGACAACTTCGACAAACGGTATAACAGGTACATGGGCTCCTTCAATTAATAATACAACAACAACGCTCTATACATTCACTCCAACTGCAGGTCAGTGTGCTACAACCGCAACACTGACAATAACCGTCAACCCCAACGTCACTCCGACATTCGCTGCCGTGGGACCATACTGCTCGGGTGCAACCATTCCTGCACTACCCACAACTTCGACAAACGGTATAACAGGTACATGGAGTCCTTCAATTAATAATACAACAACAACGCTGTATACATTCACTCCAACAGCAGGTCAGTGCGCGACAACAGCAACCCTGACAATAACCGTCAACCCAAATGTCACTCCTGCATTCGCAGCCGTGGGACCATACTGTTCCGGTGCAACCATTCCTGCACTACCCACAACTTCAACAAACGGCATAACAGGTACATGGGCTCCTTCAATTAATAACACAACAACAACACTGTATACATTTACTCCAACTGCAGGTCAGTGTGCTACAACTGCAACACTGACAATAACCGTCAACCCCAACGTCACTCCGACATTCGCAGCCGTGGGACCATACTGCTCCGGTGCAACTATTCCTGCTCTGCCGACTACTTCGACAAATGGTATTACAGGTACATGGGCTCCTTCAATTAATAATACAACAACAACGCTCTATACATTCACTCCAACTGCAGGTCAGTGTGCTACAACCGCAACACTGACAATAACCGTCAACCCCAACGTCACTCCGACATTCGCTGCCGTGGGACCATACTGCTCCGGTGCAACTATTCCTGCTCTGCCGACTACTTCAACAAACGGTATAACAGGTACATGGGCTCCTTCAATTAATAATACAACAACAACGCTCTATACATTCACTCCAACTGCAGGCCAGTGTGCTACAACTGCAACACTGACAATAACCGTCAACCCAAATGTCACTCCGACATTCGCAGCCGTGGGACCATACTGCTCGGGTTCAACTATTCCTGCTCTGCCGACTACTTCGACAAATGGTATTACAGGTACATGGGCTCCTGCAATTAATAACACAACAACAACACTCTATACATTTACTCCAACTGCAGGTCAGTGCGCTACAACCGCAACACTGACAATAACCGTCAACGCAAATGTCACTCCTGCATTCGCTGCCGTGGGACCATATTGCTCCGGTGCAACCATTCCTGCACTACCCACAACTTCGACAAACGGTATAACAGGTACATGGGCTCCTTCAATTAATAATACAACAACAACGCTCTATACATTCACTCCAACTGCAGGCCAGTGTGCTACAACTGCAACACTGACAATAACCGTCAACCCCAACGTCACTCCGACATTCGCAGCCGTGGGACCATACTGCTCGGGTGCAACTATTCCTGCCCTGCCTACTACTTCGACAAACGGCATTACAGGTACATGGGCTCCTGCAATTAATAATACAACAACAACACTTTATACATTTACTCCAACTGCAGGTCAGTGCGCTACAACCGCAACACTGACAATAACCGTCAACCCAAATGTCACTCCTGCATTCGCAGCCGTGGGACCATACTGTTCCGGTGCAACCATTCCTGCACTACCCACAACTTCAACAAACGGTATAGCAGGTACATGGGCTCCTGTAATTAATAACACAACAACAACACTCTATACATTCACTCCGACTGCAGGTCAGTGTGCTACAACTGCAACACTGACAATAACCGTCAACGCAAATGTCACTCCGACATTCGCAGCCGTGGGACCATATTGCTCGGGTGCAACTATCCCCGCTCTGCCAACTACTTCGACAAACGGCATAACAGGTACATGGGCTCCTGCAATTAATAATACAACAACAACACTTTATACATTCACTCCAACAGCAGGTCAGTGTGCTACAACCGCAACCCTGACAATAACCGTCAACGCAAATGTCACTCCGACATTCGCAGCCGTGGGACCATATTGCTCGGGTGCAACGATCCCCGCTCTGCCAACTACTTCGACAAACGGCATAACAGGTACATGGAGTCCTTCAATTAATAATACAACAACAACGCTCTATACATTCACACCAACAGCAGGTCAGTGCGCTACAACTGCAACACTGACAATAACCGTCAACCCCAACGTCACTCCGACATTCGCAGCCGTGGGACCATACTGCTCGGGTGCAACGATTCCTGCTCTGCCGACTACTTCGACAAATGGTATAACAGGTACATGGAGTCCTTCAATTAATAATACAACAACAACACTTTATACATTCACTCCAACAGCAGGTCAGTGCGCGACAACAGCAACCCTGACAATAACCGTCAACCCAAATGTCACTCCTGCATTCGCTGCCGTCGGACCATACTGCTCCGGTGCAACGATCCCCGCTCTGCCATCTACTTCGACAAACGGCATAACAGGTACATGGGCTCCTTCAATTAATAATACAACAACAACGCTCTATACATTCACTCCAACAGCAGGCCAGTGTGCTACAACTGCAACCCTGACAATAACCGTCAACCCAAATGTCACTCCTGCATTCGCTGCCGTGGGACCATACTGCTCCGGTGCAACGATCCCCGCTCTGCCATCTACTTCGACAAACGGCATAACAGGTACATGGGCTCCTTCAATTAATAACACAACAACAACACTTTATACATTCACTCCAACTGCAGGTCAGTGCGCGACAACAGCAACCCTGACAATAACCGTCAACGCAAATGTCACTCCGACATTCGCAGCCGTGGGACCATACTGCTCGGGTGCAACCATTCCTGCACTACCCACAACTTCGACAAACGGTATAACAGGTACATGGGCTCCTTCAATTAATAATACAACAACAACGCTGTATACATTCACTCCAACAGCAGGTCAGTGCGCTACAACTGCAACCCTGACAATAACCGTCAACCGCAAATGTCACTCCTGCATTCGCAGCCGTGGGACCATACTGTTCCGGTGCAACCATTCCTGCACTACCCACAACTTCAACAAACGGTATAACAGGTACATGGGCTCCTGTAATTAATAACACAACAACAACACTCTATACATTCACTCCGACTGCAGGTCAGTGTGCTACAACTGCAACACTGACAATAACCGTCAACCCAAATGTCACTCCTACATTTGCAGCCGTGGGACCATACTGCTCCGGTGCAACGATTCCTGCTCTGCCGACTACTTCGACAAACGGTATAACAGGTACATGGGCTCCTTCAATTAATAACACAACAACAACACTGTATACATTTACTCCAACTGCAGGTCAGTGTGCTACAACTGCAACACTGACAATAACCGTCAACCCCAATGTCACTCCGACATTCGCAGCCGTGGGACCATACTGCTCCGGTGCAACTATTCCTGCTCTGCCGACTACTTCGACAAATGGTATTACAGGTACATGGGCTCCTGCAATTAATAATACAACAACAACGCTCTATACATTCACTCCAACTGCAGGTCAGTGTGCTACAACCGCAACACTGACAATAACCGTCAACCCCAATGTCACTCCGACATTCGCAGCCGTGGGACCATACTGCTCGGGTGCAACTATTCCTGCTCTGCCGACTACTTCAACAAACGGTATAACAGGTACATGGGCTCCTTCAATTAATAATACAACAACAACGCTCTATACATTCACTCCAACTGCAGGCCAGTGTGCTACAACTGCAACACTGACAATAACCGTCAACCCCAACGTCACTCCGACATTCGCAGCCGTGGGACCATACTGCTCGGGTGCAACTATTCCTGCTCTGCCGACTACTTCGACAAATGGTATTACAGGTACATGGGCTCCTGCAATTAATAATACAACAACAACACTCTATACATTTACTCCAACTGCAGGTCAGTGCGCTACAACCGCAACACTGACAATAACCGTCAACGCAAATGTCACTCCTGCATTCGCTGCCGTGGGACCATATTGCTCCGGTGCAACTATTCCTGCACTACCCACAACTTCGACAAACGGTATAACAGGTACATGGGCTCCTTCAATTAATAATACAACAACAACGCTCTATACATTCACTCCAACTGCAGGCCAGTGTGCTACAACTGCAACACTGACAATAACCGTCAACCCCAACGTCACTCCGACATTCGCAGCCGTGGGACCATACTGCTCGGGTGCAACGATTCCTGCGCTGCCGACTACTTCAACAAACGGTATAACAGGTACATGGGCTCCTTCAATTAATAATACAACAACAACGCTCTATACATTCACTCCAACTGCAGGTCAGTGTGCTACAACAACTACACTGACAATTACTGTGAATACTTCTCCGGCTCAGCCGACTATTTCAGCCGACGGACCAATAATTTTCTGTACGGGAGGAAGTGTCACTTTAACCTCGAGTGCCGGATCATCTTATTTATGGTCGACAGGTGTAACAACTCAAAGTATTAATGTCACTGCCACAGGCAACTATACAGTCCAGGTGACAAATGCTTCAGGATGCCTTAGTGCTGCTTCATCTCCAACAGTGGTAACCGTCAATACATTACCCTCGCAGCCTGTTATAACTGCCGGCGGACCACTGACATTCTGTGATGGTGGAAGCGTGACCCTGACAGCAAGTGCAGGTACAAGCTATCTATGGTCGAACGGAGCTACAAGCCAGATAATAAACGTTACAACATCCGGAAGTTATACTGTACAGGTTACAAACGCTGCCGGTTGCCAAAGTGTGGCCTCTGCAGCTTCAACAGTGAATGTCAATGCCGGACCAACTGCTATAGCTACAACAATAGTCAATGCCACGTGCGGAACCTCCAACGGATCTGTAACACTTGGAGCTGTAACAGGAGGAGTTCCACCTTATACATATTCATTTGACGGAAGTGCATTTACTTCAACAACCAGCTACTCAAGCCTTTCTGCCGGAACTTATGCAGTAGAAGTAATGGATATAAACGGATGTATTTTATCTACAACTGCTTCCATAAGTAATACCGGAGGCCCGACTGCCATAATTACGACAGTAACCAACACCACATGTGGCTCTTCCAATGGAGCTGTAACCCTGGGAGCCGTAACCGGGGGTGTTGCACCATATACTTATTCGGTTGACGGAAGTGCATTTACTTCGACTACGAGCTACCCGGGCTTTGTGGCAGGGACATATGGTGTTGAGGTCAGGGATGCTAACGGCTGTATCTTCTCTACCTCTGCTACTATAACAAATACCAGTGGACCAACTGCTATCGTGACCAATATTACAAGTGCCACATGCGGAGCTTCCAACGGTTCTATAACTCTCGGAGCTGTTACAGGAGGAGTTGCGCCATTTACTTATTCAGTTGACGGGAGCGCATTTACCTCAACTACAAGTTACCCCGGCTTTGCAGCAGGGACATATGCGGTAGAGGTCAGGGATGCAAACGGATGTACCTTCTCTACAACTGCATCTGTAAGTAATTCCAGTGGCCCATCTGCAATTGCTACAACTGTAGTCAATGCCACATGCGGAGCTTCCAACGGTTCTATAACTCTCGGAGCTGTTACAGGAGGAGTTGCGCCATTTACTTATTCAGTTGACGGGAGTGCATTTACCTCAACTACAAGTTACCCCGGCTTTGCAGCAGGGACATATGCGGTAGAGGTCAGGGATGCAAACGGATGTACCTTCTCTACAACTGCTTCTGTAAGTAATACGAGTGGCCCGACTGCAATTGCCACGACAATAGTAAACGCAACATGCGGAGCTTCAAACGGGTCTATAACTCTTGGAGTCGTTACCGGAGGAGTTGCACCCTTTACATACTCGGTTGACGGGAGTGCATTCACATCAACAACCACCTACCCCGGTTTTGCAGCAGGAACATATGCGGTAGAGGTCAGGGACGCAAACAGCTGTACATTCTCTACAAATGCTTCTGTAAGTAATACGAGTGGCCCGACTGCAATTGCCACTACAATAGTAAACGCAACATGCGGAGCCTCAAACGGATCCATAACTCTCGGAGCTGTAACCGGAGGCGTTGCACCATATACATATTCGGTTGACGGAAGCGCATTTACAGCGACTACAAGCTATCCTGGTTTTGCAGCAGGAACATATGCGGTAGATGTCAGGGACGCAAACAGCTGTACATTCTCAACAACTGCTTCTGTAAGCAGTACAACCGGTCCGACTGCAATTGCTACAACAGTAGTCAACGCAACCTGTGGAACTTCCAATGGATCTATAACCCTTGGAGCCGTAACAGGAGGCGTCGCACCATATACATACTCAGTGGATGGAAGTGTATTCACTTCAACCACCAGCTACCCGGGATTTGCTGCAGGAACATATGCGGTAGAGGTCAGAGATGCAAACGGATGTACCTTCTCTACAACTGCTTCTGTTAGTAATACCAGTGGCCCGACTGCAATTGCCACAACAATAGTCAACGCAGCATGCGGAGCCTCAAACGGATCCATAACTCTCGGAGCTGTAACCGGAGGCGTTGCACCATATACATATTCGGTTGACGGAAGCGCATTCACATCAACAACCACCTACCCTGGCTTTACAGCAGGAACATATGTGGTAGAGGTCAGGGACGCAAACAGCTGTACATTCTCAACAACTGCTTCTGTAAGCAGTACTACCGGCCCGACGGCAATTGCTACAACAGTAGTAAACGCAACCTGCGGAGCTTCCAACGGATCCATAACTCTTGGAGCCGTAACAGGAGGCGTCGCACCATATACATACTCAGTGGATGGAAGTGGATTCACATCAACCACCAGCTACCCGGGTTTTGCTGCAGGAACATATACGGTGGAGGTCAGGGATGCAAACAGCTGTACATTCTCTACAAATGCTTCTGTAAGTAATACGAGTGGCCCGACTGAAATTGCCACTACAATAGTAAACGCAACATGCGGAGCCTCAAACGGATCCATAACTCTCGGAGCTGTAACCGGAGGCGTTGCACCATATACATACTCAGTGGATGGAAGTGTATTCACTTCAACCACCAGCTACCCGGGCTTTGCAGCAGGAACATATGCGGTAGAAGTCAGGGATGCAAACAGCTGTACATTCTCAACAACTGCTTCTGTAAGCAGTACTACCGGCCCGACGGCAATTGCTACAACAGTAGTAAACGCAACCTGTGGAACTTCCAATGGATCTATAACCCTTGGAGCCGTAACAGGAGGCGTCGCACCATATACATACTCAGTGGATGGAAGTGGATTCACATCAACCACCAGCTACCCGGGTTTTGCTGCAGGAACATATACGGTGGAGGTCAGGGATGCAAACAGCTGTACATTCTCTACAAATGCTTCTGTAAGTAATACGAGTGGCCCGACTGAAATTGCCACTACAATAGTAAACGCAACATGCGGAGCCTCAAACGGATCCATAACTCTCGGAGCTGTGACAGGAGGCGTCGCACCATATACATATTCGGTTGACGGAAGCGCATTTACAGCGACTACAAGCTACCCTGGTTTTGCAGCAGGAACATATACGGTAGATGTCAGGGACGCAAACAGCTGTACATTCTCAACAACTGCTTCTGTAAGCAGTACAACCGGTCCGACTGCAATTGCTACAACAGTAGTCAACGCAACCTGTGGAACTTCCAATGGATCTATAACCCTTGGAGCCGTAACAGGAGGCGTTGCACCATATACATACTCAGTGGATGGAAGTGCATTCACTTCAACAACCAGCTACCCGGGCTTTGCAGCAGGGACATATACGGTAGAGGTCAGGGATGCAAACAGCTGTACATTCTCTACAACTGCTTCTGTAAGTAATACCAGTGGCCCGACTGCAATTGCCACAACAATAGTAAACGCATCGTGCGGAGCTTCCAATGGATCCATAACTCTTGGAGCTGTAACCGGAGGCGTTGCACCATATACATATTCGGTTGACGGAAGCACATTTACTTCAACTACAAGCTACCCGGGATTTGCAGCAGGAACATATGCGGTAGAGGTCAGGGATGCAAACGGCTGTACATTCTCAACAACTGCTTCTGTAAGCAGTACAACCGGTCCGACTGCAATTGCTACAACAGTAGTCAACGCAACCTGTGGAGCTTCCAATGGATCTATAACTCTTGGAGCCGTATCAGGAGGCGTCGCACCATATACATACTCAGTGGATGGAAGTGGATTCACATCAACAACCACCTACCCCGGCTTTGCTGCAGGAACATATGCGGTAGAGGTCAGGGACGCAAACAGCTGTACATTCTCTACAACTGCTTCTGTAAGTAATACCAGTGGCCCGACGGCAATTGTAACAACAGTAGTAAACGCATCGTGCGGAGCTTCCAACGGATCCATAACTCTTGGAGCTGTAACCGGAGGAGTTGCACCATATACATACTCAGTGGATGGAAGTGCATTCACATCAACAACCACCTACCCCGGCTTTGCAGCAGGGGCATATGCGGTAGAAGTCAGGGATGCAAACAGCTGTACATTCTCTACAACTGCTTCTGTAAGTAATACCAGTGGCCCGACTGCAATTGCTACAACAGTAGTAAATGCAGCATGCGGAGCTTCAAACGGATCTATAACTCTTGGAGCCGTGACAGGAGGCGTCGCACCATATACATACTCAGTGGATGGTAGTGCATTCACTTCAACCACAAGCTATCCCGGCTTTGCGGCAGGGACATATGCTGTAGAGGTCAGGGACTCAAACGGCTGTACATTCTCAACAACTGCTTCTGTAAGCAGTACTACTGGCCCGACTGCAATTGTAACAACAATCGTCAATGCAGCATGCGGAGCTTCAAACGGATCCATAACTCT
Organism: uncultured Bacteroidales bacterium; assembly: GCA_963816345.1. GTDB lineage: Bacteria > Bacteroidota > Bacteroidia > Bacteroidales > VadinHA17 > LD21. Next base: position 301,266 of record CAWFKI010000006.1, on the reverse strand, counting down.
TGGAGCTGTAACCGGAGGAGTTGCACCCTTTACATACTCGGTTGACGGAAGTGCATTCACATCAACAACCACCTACCCCGGCTTTGCAGCAGGGGCATATGCGGTAGAAGTCAGGGATGCAAACAGCTGTACATTCTCTACAACTGCTTCTGTAAGTAATACCAGTGGCCCGACTGCAATTGCCACAACAATAGTAAACGCATCGTGCGGAGCTTCCAACGGATCTATAACTCTTGGAGCTGTAACCGGAGGCGTTGCACCATATACATATTCGGTTGACGGAAGCACATTTACTTCAACTACAAGCTACCCGGGATTTGCAGCAGGAACATATACGGTAGAGGTCAGGGATGCAAACGGATGTACATTCTCTACAAATGCTTCTGTAAGTAATACGAGTGGCCCGACTGAAATTGCTACAACAATAGTCAACGCAGCATGCGGAGCTTCAAACGGATCCATAACTCTTGGAGCCGTGACAGGAGGCGTCGCACCATATACATACTCAGTGGATGGTAGTGCATTCACCTCAACCACCAGCTACCCGGGCTTTGCTGCAGGAACATATGCGGTAGAAGTCAGGGACGCAAACGGATGTACATTCTCTACAAATGCTTCTGTAAGCAGTACCAGTGGCCCGACGGCAATTGCTACAACAGTAGTAAATGCAGCATGCGGAGCTTCCAACGGATCTATAACTCTTGGAGCTGTAACCGGAGGAGTTGCACCATATACATACTCAGTGGATGGAAGTACATTCACATCAACAACCACCTACCCCGGCTTTGCAGCAGGGGCATATGCGGTAGAAGTCAGGGATGCAAACAGCTGTACATTCTCTACAACTGCTTCTGTAAGTAATACCAGTGGCCCGACTGCAATTGCCACAACAATAGTAAACGCATCGTGCGGAGCTTCCAATGGATCTATAACTCTTGGAGCTGTAACCGGAGGCGTTGCACCATATACATATTCGGTTGACGGAAGTACATTTACTTCAACTACAAGCTACCCGGGATTTGCTGCAGGGACATATGCGGTAGAGGTCAGGGATGCAAACGGCTGTACATTCTCTACAACTGCTTCTGTAAGCAGTACCAGCTGGCCCGACGGCAATTGCTACAACAGTAGTCAATGCAGCATGCGGAGCTTCCAACGGATCTATAACTCTTGGAGCTGTAACCGGAGGAGTTGCACCATATACATACTCAGTGGATGGAAGTGCATTCACATCAACAACCACCTACCCCGGCTTTGCAGCAGGGACATATGCGGTAGAGGTCAGGGATGCAAACAGCTGTACATTCTCTACAACTGCTTCTGTAAGTAATACCAGTGGCCCGACTGCAATTGCCACAACAATAGTAAACGCATCGTGCGGAGCTTCCAATGGATCCATAACTCTTGGAGCTGTAACCGGAGGCGTTGCACCATATACATATTCGGTTGACGGAAGCGCATTTACTTCAACTACAAGCTACCCGGGATTTGCTGCAGGAACATATGCGGTAGAGGTCAGGGATGCAAACGGCTGTACATTCTCAACAACTGCTTCTGTAAGCAGTACTACTGGCCCGACTGCAATTGTAACAACAATCGTCAATGCAGCATGCGGAGCTTCAAACGGATCCATAACTCTTGGAGCTGTAACCGGAGGAGTTGCACCATATACATACTCAGTGGATGGAAGTGCATTCACATCAACAACCACCTACCCCGGCTTTGCAGCAGGGACATATGCGGTAGAGGTCAGGGATGCAAACAGCTGTACATTCTCTACAACTGCTTCTGTAAGTAATACCAGTGGCCCGACGGCAATTGTAACAACAGTAGTAAACGCATCGTGCGGAGCTTCCAACGGATCTATAACTCTTGGAGCTGTAACCGGAGGCGTTGCACCATATACATATTCGGTTGACGGAAGCACATTTACTTCAACTACAAGCTACCCGGGCTTTGCAGCAGGAACATATGCGGTAGAGGTCAGGGATGCAAACAGCTGTACATTCTCTACAACTGCTTCTGTAAGTAATACAAGTGGCCCGACGGCAATTGCTACAACAGTAGTAAATGCAGCATGTGGAGCTTCCAACGGATCTATAACTCTTGGAGCTGTAACCGGAGGCGTTGCACCATATACATACTCAGTGGATGGAAGTGCATTCACATCAACAACCACCTACCCCGGCTTTGCAGCAGGGACATATGCGGTAGAAGTCAGGGATGCAAACAGCTGTACATTCTCTACAACTGCTTCTGTAAGTAATACCAGTGGCCCGACTGCAATTGCCACAACAGTAGTAAACGCATCGTGCGGAGCTTCCAACGGATCCATAACTCTTGGAGCTGTAACCGGAGGCGTTGCACCATATACATATTCGGTTGACGGAAGCGCATTTACTTCAACTACAAGCTACCCGGGATTTGCAGCAGGAACATATGCGGTAGAGGTCAGGGATGCAAACGGCTGTACATTCTCTACAACTGCTTCTGTAAGTAATACCAGTGGCCCGACTGCAATTGCTACAACAGTAGTAAATGCAGCATGCGGAGCTTCAAACGGATCTATAACTCTTGGAGCCGTGACAGGAGGCGTCGCACCATATACATACTCAGTGGATGGTAGTGCATTCACTTCAACCACAAGCTATCCCGGCTTTGCGGCAGGGACATATGCGGTAGAGGTCAGGGACTCAAACGGCTGTACATTCTCAACAACTGCTTCTGTAAGCAGTACTACTGGCCCGACTGCAATTGTAACAACAATCGTCAATGCAGCATGCGGAGCTTCAAACGGATCCATAACTCTTGGAGCTGTAACCGGAGGAGTTGCACCATATACATACTCAGTGGATGGAAGTGCATTCACATCAACAACCACCTACCCCGGCTTTGCAGCAGGGGCATATGCGGTAGAAGTCAGGGATGCAAACAGCTGTACATTCTCTACAACTGCTTCTGTAAGTAATACCAGTGGCCCGACTGCAATTGCCACAACAATAGTAAACGCATCGTGCGGAGCTTCCAACGGATCTATAACTCTTGGAGCTGTAACCGGAGGCGTTGCACCATATACATATTCGGTTGACGGAAGCACATTTACTTCAACTACAAGCTACCCGGGATTTGCAGCAGGAACATATACGGTAGAGGTCAGGGATGCAAACGGATGTACATTCTCTACTACTGCATCGGTAAGTAATACAAGTGGCCCGACTGCAATTGCTACAACAGTAGTAAATGCAGCATGCGGAGCTTCAAACGGATCCATAACTCTTGGAGCTGTAACCGGAGGAGTTGCACCATATACATACTCAGTGGATGGAAGTGCATTCACATCAACAACCACCTACCCCGGCTTTGCAGCAGGGGCATATGCGGTAGAGGTCAGGGATGCAAACAGCTGTACATTCTCTACAACTGCTTCTGTAAGTAATACCAGTGGCCCGACTGCAATTGCCACAACAATAGTAAACGCATCGTGCGGAGCTTCCAACGGATCTATAACTCTTGGAGCTGTAACCGGAGGCGTCGCACCATATACATACTCAGTGGATGGTAGTGCATTCACTTCAACCACCAGCTATCCCGGCTTTGCTGCAGGGACATATGCTGTAGAGGTCAGGGACGCAAACGGATGTACATTCTCTACAACTGCTTCTGTAAGCAGTACATCCGGCCCAACTGCCATTGCTACAACAGTAGTAAATGCAGCATGTGGAACTTCCAACGGGTCTATAACACTGGGAGTAGTTACAGGAGGGGTTGCACCATATACATATTCAGTAGACGGAAGTGCCTTTACATCAACCACAAGCTACCCCGGCTTTGCAGCAGGGACATATTCAGTAGATGTAAGAGATGTAAACGGATGTACATTCTCTACCACAGCTTCCATTAGTAATACCAGTGGTCCAACAGCCATTGCTACAACCGTAGTTAACACCACATGCGGAGCTTCCAATGGATCCATAACTCTTGGAGCCGTGACAGGAGGAGTTGCACCATATACATATTCAGTTGACGGAAGTGCATTTACTTCAACTACAAGCTACCCAGGCTTTACGGCAGGGACATATTCAGTAGATGTAAGTGATGCAAATGGCTGTATCTTCTCAACTTCAGTAACAATAACAAATACAGGCGGACCAACTGCCATTATAACCAATATTACAAGTGCAACCTGCGGAGCTTCCAATGGGTCTATAACTCTTGGAGCTGTGACAGAAGGTGTTGCACCATATACATATTCAGTTGACGGAAGCGCATTTACTTCAACTGCCAGCTATCCCGGATTTGCAGCAGGAACATATGCGGTAGAAGTAAGAGATGCAAATGATTGCATATTCTCAACCAGCGCTACTGTTACAGATGCCAGCGGGCCAACAGCAATCATAACAAATGTAACAGGCGCCACATGCGGAGCCTCTAATGGAACATTATCACTAGGTTTAGTTACAGGTGGTGCTGCTCCCTATACATATTCAGTTGACGGAGGTCCCTTCACAGCGACTATCACCTATACCGGCCTCGCTGCCGGAACACATCCTGTGGATGTAAGGGATGCAAACGGATGTTCCTTCGCAACAACAGCTTCCATAAGCAGCACAGGTGGTCCGACAGCCATTGCTTCAACAGTAGTTAATGAATCATGCGGAGCTGCCAACGGATCTGTAACTCTTGGAGCTGTAACCGGAGGAGTTGCACCTTATACATATTCGGTTGACGGAAGCCCGTTCACATCGGCTATCAACTATATCAGCCTGACTGCCGGAACACATACGGTAGATGTAAGGGATGCAAACGGATGTACGTTCTCTACAACTGCTGCCATGAGTAATACGGGTGGCCCGACAGCAATTGCAACGACAGTAAATAATGCCACATGCGGAGCTTCAAACGGATCTGTAACACTTGGAGCTGTAACCGGAGGAGTTGCACCATATACATTCTCGGTTAACGGAAGTGCATTTACTACAACTACGAGCTATCCAGGCTTTGCGGCAGGGACCTATTCAATAGATGTCAGGGACGCAAACAACTGTACCTTCTCAACTACTGCTTCAATAAGTAGTACAGGCGGTCCAACGGCCATTGAGACTACAATAGTAAATGAAACATGCGGAGCTTCAAACGGATCTGTAACACTTGGAGCTGTAACCGGCGGTGTTGCACCATATACATTCTCGGTTGACGGAAGTGCATTTACTACAACTACGAGCTATCCAGGCTTTGCGGCAGGGACCTATTCAATAGATGTCAGGGATGCAATCGGCTGTACATTCTCCACAACTGCAGCTATCACCAACACTTCTACACCGGAATTACCATTAATGACGTTGATCCAGCCGACATGTTCAGCAGCGACCGGAACAATTACCGTTACTTCTCCTGCAGAATCAGGTATGACTTACAGCATTGACGGTGTAACATATACTAATACCACGGGTATATTTACTTCGGTAAGTCCCGGCACATATACTATTACAGCAAGAAATTCAGGCGGATGTACATCACCCGGAGCATCAGGAACTATCAACTCACAACCTGAGACACCGGTTGTAACCGATCAGATAACATCTATTCTCTCCGGCAGCACCTTCAGTGTGACACCCGCAGGGGTTCCCGCAACAACTACCTATAGCTGGACTGCTCCTGTCTATACAGGAAGCGTATCCGGTGGCAGCGCACAGGCTGCTCAGCCGGCTATCAGTCAAACATTAACAGGAACCGGTACTGCAACTTATTCTGTGACTCCTGTCTCAGGGGCCTGCACCGGAACGACATTTACCGTGACTGTAACTGTTACGGCAGGATGTATACCCGTTTCGATTGGAACACAACCGGTTGATAACAGCATGTGTGCATCATCAGGAAATGCATCATTTGGAGTAGTCGCAACCGGCACATCTCCATTTACCTATCAATGGGAATATAATGATGGCGGCACATGGGCGCCGGTAACTAATGGTCTTCCGGCAGGTGCAGAATACACCGGTTCAAATACTGCAACTCTGGGTGTTGCCGGAATTACAACTGCAGGTAGTTATGAGTACCGTGCTTATATTACAAATTGCAGCGGGGCAAACAATGCAACAACAAATGTTGTTACCCTTACAGTTAATCTCACTCCTGCAATTGTCATCACGAATCCTGCAGCGCTCTGCTCACCGGCAACAGCTGACATTACCCTTCCGGAAATAACAGCCGGCTCTACGACAGGACTTACATACTCATACTGGCTTGATGCTGCTGCAACGGTACCTTATACAACACCAACTGCCGCAGCTTCAAACACCTATTACATAAAGGGAATCACAGCTTCCGGTTGTTTTGATGTCAAACCTGTAACGGTAACTATTAGCTCAATGCCAATTGTTTCCAATCAGACTGCATCAATTATCTCCGGTGGAACATTCTCTGTAACTCCAGCAGGCGTTCCTCCGGGAACCACCTATACCTGGACAGCTCCTGCAATTACCGGCGGGGTAACAGGTGGCATTGCACAACCAGTTCCCCAATCAAGTATCAGCGGTACCCTGGCTATTCTTTCAGGTGCAGGGACAGCAACATATACTGTAACACCAGCTTCCGGTTCCTGCATCGGAGCTAGCTTTAATGTTACAGTAAATATAGCACTTACTTGTGCGCCTGTTATAATTGGAACTCAGCCGGCAAACACAGAGATATGCGGCAGTCCCGGAATCGGATCATTTACCGTATTCGCAAACGGCACAGCTCCGTTTACCTATCAATGGGAATATAATAACGGAGGTACCTGGGAATCCCTGGCAAATGGTACGCCTGCCGGTGCCATATATACAAATATGAACACAGCGACACTTACTGTGGCTGGCATTACAACAACCGGAAGTTATCAATATCGCTCATTGATCTCAAATTGCGGCGGTGTTAACAATACAACTTCAAATGTCGTTACCCTTACTGTAGATGTGCTGTCTGCCCCAACTTTAGGAGCAGTTACCCAGCCTCCTTCATGCGATTCTCCGACAGGAAGCGTTGTATTGAATGGTCTGCCGGCAACTGGAAACTGGACTATCAACCCCGGAGGAATCATCGGATCGGGTATAAGTACAACTATATCAAATCTTTCAGCCGGAACCTATAGCTTCACAGTTTCAATTCTGTCAGGCTGTACCTCACTCCCATCAGCTAATGTAGTCATCATCTCACCTCCGGGGGTACTTTCCACACCAGTTGTCGGCACAATAACCCAGCCTTCTTCCTGTGCGGAACCTACTGGCAGTGTAGAATTAAGCGGACTGCCTGTAACCGGTACCTGGACTATTAATCCGGGATCAGTAGCCGGAACAGGAACAACCACTACGATCATAAACCTGAGACCCGGTACTTATAACTTTACCGTTACAAGTGAAGGAGGATGTACCTCACCTGCAACTGCTGATGTTGCTATAGGCCCTGCTCCTGAAGCCCCTCCTGCTCCTCTCACAGGTACTGTCACACAGCCTTCTACGTGTGCAGCACCGACCGGTAGTGTGGTATTGAGCGGACTTCCTGCAACCGGAGTCTGGACTATCAATCCGGGTTCAATAGCCGGAACCGGTACAACCACGACAATCACAAACCTTATACCGGGAAGCTATAACTTCTATGTCACAAGTGAAGCCGGATGTATATCATTTGAGTCTTCTACAGTGGTTATCAATGCCGCACCTGTAGCACCTCCGGCACCAATAATAGGAACAATAACCCAGCCTGCATCATGCGCAGCTCCAACCGGCAGTGTGATATTAACAGGACTTCCTGCTACTGGTACCTGGACAATTAATCCGGGGTCAATAGCCGGAACCGGAACCAGTACAACAATCACAAATCTCAGTCCGGGAACATATTTCTTCAACGTTACAAGTGAAGCCGGATGTATTTCTGCTGAATCCGCCGTTGTGGTCATCAACCGCGCACCTGTTGCACCTACAGCTCCGATAATCGGAACAGTTACGCAGCCTTCTTCATGTACATCACCAATGGGAAGTGTTGTATTAAGCGGCCTGCCTGCAACCGGTACCTGGATTATTAATCCCGGAGCAATAGCAGGTACTGGGACAACCACAATAATCTCTAATCTTGACCCCGGCACCTATAACTTTAATGTTACAAGTGAAGCCGGATGTATATCCCGTTCATCCGCTGATGTGATTATACATGTAGCTCCTACGGCTCCGACAGCACCAATAGTTGGTACGATCACACAGCCTTCTTCCTGTTCGTCTGCTACAGGCAGCGTGGTATTAACCGGACTGCCTTCAACCGGAGCATGGAATATTAATCCGGGAGGAATAACCGGCACCGGTACCAGCGTAACAATTACAAATCTCGCACCGGGCATCTATAACTTTACCATATACAGCGATCCCGGATGTATATCGCATGCATCGGCAGATATAATCATCAATCCTGCACCGGCAGCTCCTGCAGCACCTCTTGTCGGTACAATTACACAACCTTCTTCATGTACATCTGCAATCGGCAGTGTTGTATTAAACGGGTTGCCTTCAAGCGGGACGTGGATTATTAATCCTGGCGCAATAACCGGAAACGGGACAAGCACAACTATATCAAACCTTATTCCCGGGACCTATAACTTCAGCGTTACAACTGCTGCCGGATGCATATCACGTCCATCGGCAGATGTTGTTATAAATGCTGCACCTGTTGCACCAACAGCACCGGTAATCGGTACAATCACTCAGCCTTCAGCATGCGCAGCTTCAACCGGAACAGTGGTATTGAATGGCCTGCCGGCAACGGGTACCTGGACAATTAATCCGGGAGCAATTACAGGTACAGGTACAAGTGCAACTATAACAAACCTCAATCCCGGTACCTATCATTTTAATATTACAACTTCTGCCGGATGTATATCATTGCCCTCAACGGATGTTGTAATTAATGATGCACCAGGCGGTCCGCTGGCTCCTGTTATCAGCACAATCACTCAACCAGCTTCATGCACAGCATCAACCGGCAGTGTAATATTAACCGGACTGCCTGCAACCGGAGTATGGACTATCAATCCGGGTTCAATAGCCGGAACCGGTAGTACCGCAACAATCACAAACCTTGTTCCGGGCAGTTATAACTTTTATGTAACCAGCGAAGCCGGATGCATTTCGCTCGCATCTGCCACGGTGGTTATCAAGGCCGCCCCTGTTGCTCCTGCAGCACCGGTCCCAGGGACAATAACACAGCCTTCTTCATGCGCGGCTCCAACCGGCAGTGTCATATTAACAGGTCTTCCTGCAACCGGAGTATGGACTATTAATCCGGGGTCAATAGCAGGGACCGGAACCAGCACTACACTCACGAATCTTAGCCCGGGAACCTATAACTTCAATGTTACAAGTGAAGCCGGTTGTATATCAGACGGATCCGCCGCTGTGGTCATCAATCCGGCACCTGTGGCTCCTACAGCTCCGATAGTCGGAACAGTTACGCAGCCTTCTTCATGTACATCTCCGATGGGAAGCGTTGTATTAAGTGGCCTGCCTGCAACCGGAATATGGATTATTAACCCGGGAGCAATAGCAGGAACAGGGACGAGCACAACAATCTTAAATCTTGACCCCGGCACATATAACTTTAATGTTACAAGTGACGCCGGATGTATATCCCGTGGATCGGCAGATGTGATTATACACGTAGCTCCTTCAGCTCCGACAGCACCTATAGTTGGCACTGTCACACAGCCTTCTTCCTGTTCGTCTGCCACTGGCAGCGTGGTATTGACCGGACTGCCAGCAACCGGAACATGGACTATAAACCCGGGTGGAATAACCGGTTACGGCACAAGCACAACAATTACAAATCTTGCCCCGGGGAGATATAACTTTACTGTTTATAGCGATCCCGGATGTATCTCGCATGCATCGGCAGATATAATAATCAATGCTGCACCGTCAGCTCCCACAGCTCCGCTGCCAGGTACAATTACCCAACCTTCTTCCTGTACCTTAACAACCGGAAGTGTGGTATTAAACGGTCTGCCTTCTACCGGAACATGGACTATTAATCCGGGCGCAATAACAGGTACCGGGACAAGCGCAACTATATCAAACCTTCTTCCCGGGACTTATAATTTCAGCGTCACAGCTGCAGCCGGGTGCATATCCCGTCCATCGGCAGATGTTGTAATAAATGCAGCGCCTGTGGCTCCGACAGCACCTGTAGTTGGTATAATAACGCAACCTTCGGCCTGCGCAACACCAACCGGGACCGTTGTACTGAATGGTCTGCCTCCGGCAGGAACATGGACTATTAATCCGGGAGGAATAACAGGTTCCGGTACAACCATAATTATCACAAACCTCATTCCGGGAACTTACAATTTCACTGTTACGAGTGACGCAGGATGTGTGTCCCTGCCTTCGACAGATGTTGTTATTATATCACCTCCCGGTACTCCGGCAACTCCGAGAATAGGCTCAATTACCCAGCCATCCTCGTGTGCCTCACCTGATGGAAGTGTGGTATTATATGGCCTTCCCATCTCAGAAACCTGGACTATCAATCCCGGCTCAATAATCGGATCAGGTGCAAGTACTACTATAGCATCACTCCCGGCAGGTACTTATAACTATACTGTAACTATAGCATCAGGATGTACTTCACTGCCATCTGCTGATGTGGTAATAGTCTCTGCAGGAGTAATCCCTGCCACCCCTGTACCGGGCACAATAACTCAACCTGCTTCATGCGCATCACCTTCAGGCAGCGTAGTATTGAATGGATTGCCTGCATCAGAAACATGGACAATCAATCCCGGCGCAATAACAGGAACAGGAGTCAGTGCGACTGTTAATGCACTTCTTCCCGGTACTTATAATTTTACCGTGACAATAGGCACCGGATGTCCCTCTCTCCCGTCTGCTGATGTCATTATTAATGCAGCACCGGCAGGTCCCACCGCACCGGTTGCAGGTGAAATTACCCAGCCTGTCTCATGTGAAAATTCCAGAGGAACCATTGTTTTGAATGGATTGCCTGCCACTGGGACATGGACTATCAATCCTGGAGCAATAACAGGTAGTGGTGAAAGTGCGACTCTCTCATCGGTCTTACCCGGTATCCATAACTTTACTGTTACGGATGCACTGGGGTGCACTTCAGAACCATCAGCTGATATTGTGATCAACGCTGCTCCCGGAGCACCTGCTATTCCAGTGATCGGGTCAATTACCCAACCAAACTGTGCTCTGTCAACAGGAACAGTGATATTAAACGGAATGCCTGCAACCGGTACATGGACAATTAATCCCGGATCAATACCTGGTGCCGGATCAATTGCAGTGATCCCGGATCTTGCTCCCGGAACCTATAGCTTTAACGTCACAAATGCAGACGGATGTACTTCTTTCACAACGGATCCTGTTACACTGATTGAACCTCAGCCACTTGGTATGACTGTAAACCTTTCAGTCAGCGCTGACGGGAATTATAATATCAGTTGTGCCGGTGCAAATACAGGCTCAATAACAATTGAACCTCTCAATAATTCAGGTCCGGTCACGTACCTCTGGAGCGATGGGGCAACCGGTAACGAAAGAACCGGGCTTACTCCAAATACCTACAGGGTGATCCTTACGGATTCGAATAATTGTCAGGCCGATTCAAGTATTACTCTGCTGGCACCGGATCCTCTGGCACTTATTTTCGATCCTGTTCAGCCTTTATGTCCCGGCGTGTCTAACGGCGGAATCACACTGACCGTAACCGGGGGAGTTCCCGCATCAGGTTATTCATATCTGTGGTCAGATAATTCAACGGGTGCCAATCTCACCAATATCCCTTCAGGTACTTATGAAGTAAAGGTCACAGATGCAAATGGCTGTTCAGTACTGAGTTCTTATGAGCTCCAGGCTCAACAGACAACCTGCCTGGTATTGAATGATGTATTTTCGCCCAATGGTGACGGTATAAATGATGTCTGGAATATCGGCAATACCTATCTCTATCCGGATATGGAGGTAACTATCTATAACAGATGGGGACAGTCCATCTGGAAATCCGGCAGGGGTTATCCTGTTCCATGGGATGGCACGAACAATGGTGCAGCCCTGGCGATTGACTCATACCATTATGTGATAGAACTGCATAACGGCAGTAAAGCTTTGATCGGCGCTGTAACAATTGTCAGATGATTAATATAAATTTGTAATTATGAAAAAGCTGGCATTTATATTATTACTTATTGGTTTTCACTATATGGCATCTGCCCAGCAGCTCCCTATTTATAGTCAGTATCTTTATAACAAGTTCCTGATTAACCCTGCTCATGCCGGAAGCGACGGATATACAAGCATTAACCTTACGGCAAGGGAACAATGGGTAGGCTATTCGGGTGCTCCCAGAACATATTCACTGAGCTGGCAAACAAGGTTTCTGAAGAAACCCCTTGAAATAGTACAAAAATCGACCCGGCGGACTGTTTACAAACCAAAGACAGACGGAAGGGTGGGTCTTGGGGCATATATCTTCAGCGACAAGAACGGTCTTATTCAGAGAACCGGCTTCCAGGTAGCCTACGCATACCATATGTGGATACAGCCAAAAACTCAGTTATCCCTGGGACTTGCTCTGACCGGTTATCATTTTATTATCAATGCAAACGAATCCAGCTTTGAGAGCCCCAATGAGCCCTGGCTTACTGACAACCTCCGCAGAGGCATCTTTGTACCTGATGTGGATTTTGGGATCTACCTCCTGAACCGCAGATTTGATCTTGGCTTTTCAGCTCAGCAGCTCTTCGGAGCAGCTGCCAAGATAGGCGATTATGCCTACAGAAACTTCCATATGGACAGACATTTCTATATGTTTGGATCTTACTATATTGAGCTGGGCTCCAAGTCAGAGCTGGAACCCTCGGTTCTCGGCAAAGTTTCGGAAGCGCTCATGCCCCAGGCAGATCTTGGCATGACCTATATCTATGATCAGAGTATCTGGACAGGTTTAACCTACAGAACGGGCGGGGGAGTTATTGCCAACATAAGGTTTAAATATGTCCCGAAACACGCTGATAAGACTGCAATGTTTTTCGGATATGCCCTTGATTTTACCCTGAATCAGATCCAGCGGGTTACCTATGGAACGCACGAACTGACCTTTGCAGTCAAATTCGGTGACAGCTCCAGAAAGTACAGGTGGCTTGACAGATACTAGTCAGCTGGCTTTTTGTTAAATAATCCGTTAGCGATGCCGATAACTGCATTGACTAAACAGGCACGAATGCAAATCCATACCAGCGTGGGGACTCCTTTGAGCACCTTTGTGAGGTACTTTGCGATCCTTCGTGTTTAATATTAATGACAAATAGCTCCAGGAGACTCACATATTTGTTAATATTCCTGAATCAGACTATCTTGCAGGAATTTCATACAAATCTAAATCTTACTGATATGAAATACAGAAAACTTGGCAGGACAAACTGGAATATAAGCGAGATAGGCTACGGAATGTGGGGAATGGCTGGCTGGACCGGTTCGGATGATGAAGAATCCTTACGTTCGCTCCAGCTTGCCGTGGACATGGGATGTAACTTTTTTGATACAGCCTGGGGTTACGGAGCAGGCAAAAGCGAGGGACTTCTTGGCGAACTTGTCAGGGCGAATAGAGATAAAAAACTCTATACTGCTACGAAAATGCCTCCCAGAAATTTTAAATGGCCAAGCCGGAGGGAGTATTCGCTGAATGACTGTTTTCCTCCTGATCACATTCAGAAGTATGTAGAAAAGAGTCTTGCAAATGCTGGTTTCGATTCCTTCGATCTGATGCAGTTCCATACCTGGGAGGACCACTGGCTTGATGATGACCGTGGCATAAAAAAAATGATTGAGCTGAAGGAGCAGGGACTCTTTAAAGCCATCGGCATAAGCATGAACCGGTGGGAGCCCTGGAACGGCATCAGGGCTGTGAAAAGCGGTCTTATTGATACCGTTCAGGTTATTTACAATATTTTTGACCAGAATCCGAAAGATGAGCTTTTCCCCGCATGCAGGGAAATGAATGTCGGGGTTATTGCAAGAGTGCCATTTGATGAGGGTTCTCTCACCGGGACCCTGACAAAGAATACCAGGTGGCCGGAAGGAGACTGGAGGAATACATATTACGTTCCTGAAAATCTTATTCCCACAGTTGACCATGCAGATGCACTGAAGCCACTTGTGGCGAAGGGAACTACAATGTCTGAAATGGCCCTGCGCTTTATCCTCGGTGAAGCCACTGTAAGTACAATTATCCCGGGGATGAGAAAAACCGGCCATGTTACCCTGAATCTCAGTACCAGCGATGCAGGACCTCTGGATCACAAACTGATGGAACAGCTTGAGAAACACCGCTGGGACAGAACACCCCAGGAATGGTCACAGTAGCGGTTCCCGGTAAGCCCATACCTCTCTGAAGAAGATGGCTCCTCTGTATATCTTTTTTGCAGGATCAGAAATTTAATTTTGTAACAATCCTGCTCTTAATGCTATTTCCTGACAGATTTTATTAAATTTCGGTTTTTTGATGATCGTATCCTACCTGAAGCATGAGTGAGGAGATACTGAAGGCACTGATGGAGCTTTTCGCCCTTATTGTAAAGCAGGACGGAGGGATTCTTTCAGGTGAACGTGAGTATGTTGCTGATTTCCTGAATAAACAGCTGACAAGAGAAGCGGTTAATGACTTTCTTGCCTTATTCGATAAGCAGGCGGGATCTGTATCGGTAAGACCCGTCATAAAAGGCCCTGCTTCGCCGTCTGTTAATGACTCCGTAAAAATTCTTGGTATATGTAAAAAGATCAACCGTACCCTCAATCAGGAACAGAAGGTTGTGGTGCTCATAAGGCTGTTCGAACTTGTGAACCGTAACCGTCAGTTTACGGGCCAGAGGATGAATATAATCACTACAGTCGCTGAGGTATTCAATATATCTTCAGATGAGTACTCGGCAATTGAACAATTCATAAAAAATGATGACCCGGAAGCCTTTAATAACCCCGCTATCCTTTCACTGCTTCCCGGTAAAGAGAAATGCATTCTTTGTGACAAACTTCTGAATGGGTACCGGGGTACGAAAATATTTATTCTCAGAGTTAAAAGCGTTGAACTCTATTTTATCAGATATATCTCCTCCGAACAGCTGAATCTCAATGGTCTTCCAATAAGACCGGGTTATGTCTACCCTTTCGCCAAAGGAGGCTCAGTAAAGTCGAAGCAGGGTCACGCAATCTATTACAGCGATATAAGTTCCAGCTTTCTTTCGGATATTATTATTCAGAAAATTTCTTTTGATGTCAGAAATCTCAATTTTAACTTCAGAGAAGGAAAAAGAGCTATAGACAATATCAGCTTTTCGGTTGAGGAGGGCAAACTGATCGGCATTCTCGGAGCCAGCGGTTCAGGAAAGACGACCCTGCTTAACCTGATAAGCGGAATACAGAGACCTTCCTCAGGGAGTGTGACAATAAACGGTCTGGATGTTTTCAGGGATACAAAAAAACTTGAAGGCGTATGCGGTTACGTACCGCAGGATGATGTTCTGATAGAGGATCTGACAGTATTTGAGAATCTCTTTTTTGCAGCCAGGCAATGTTTTGGCAATAAATCAGTTGCTGAAATTACGGAGATTGTTGATAAGCTGCTTGCAAATCTTGGCCTCTTCGAAAAAAGGAGACTCAGGGTAGGTTCACCTTTAAACAAAATAATAAGCGGCGGCCAGCGAAAGAGGTTAAACATAGCACTGGAACTGATTAGGGAACCTCATGTTTTGTTCCTTGACGAGCCTACCTCCGGTCTTTCTTCCAGGGACTCCGAAATCCTTATGGATCTTCTCCGCGATCTTACCCTGAAGGGGCAACTGATCTTTACGGTTATTCACCAGCCATCTTCTGAAATATTCAAGATGTTTGACAAAGTGGTCATACTCGATCAAAACGGATATATGGCATATTTCGGCAATCCTGTTGATTCCGTTACCTACTTTAAAACTCTTGATGCACAGATCAATTCTGATATCGGGGAATGTCCTTCATGCGGAAATGTGGATTCTGAAGCGATATTTAATATTATCGAATCCCAGGTAGTTGATGAATTTGGAAAATACACTGAAAAACGAAAGACCCAGCCGGAAGAATGGGCAGATATCTACAGGTCAAGATTCCCCTTTGTACCTGTACCTGAGGTCAGGGAAGCTCCTGTAAGCAACCTCAGAAGGCCGGGCACCTTCGGACAATTCATGATCTACCTCATGAGGGATCTGAAAAGCAAGATCGCAAACCGCCAGTATGTGTTGCTTACACTGCTGGAAGCGCCAGTCCTCGGGTTTATCCTCTCATTCATAATAAGATATATACCAGATCCTGACTCTGATTCCTATCTTTTCTCGGAAAATGAGAATATCCCCATCTACATTTTCATGAGTCTGATTGTAGCTCTCTTTCTGGGACTTACAATCAGCGCAGAGGAGATCTTCCGTGACAGGAAAATTCTTAAAAGGGAACACTTTCTTAATCTCAGCCGGACCAGTTATCTGGGTTCTAAAATTGTATTGCTGATTATAATATCAGCAATGCAGACCTTCCTGTTTGTAGCAATTGCCAACCCTGTACTTGGTATTAAGGGTATGTTTTTCAATTACTGGATTGCTCTTTTTACAACAGCCTTCTGTGCCAATATGATTGGATTGAACATCTCTGACTCTTTTAATTCCGCAATTACAATTTATATCGTCATCCCTCTGTTGATAATTCCGATGATGGTATTAAGTGGTGCCATGTTTCCCTTTGATAAACTTAACAGGAAGGTAGGAAGCGTGGAAAAAGTTCCTCTGATTGCTGAACTGATGCCAACAAGGTGGACCTACGAGGCACTCATGGTTTCACAGTTTAAAGACAACCTCTACAGTAAGGTGGAATATGACAGGGAGCATGAAACATATTACCTCCTTCAGAAAAAGATAAGCGAGGCTGAATTTAATAAGATCTACAGGATCAAAGCATTGAGGGATGCTCTTGAAGGAACGGTAAGTGTATTCAGTGCCGGACTTAAGAATTCTGCCGGCAGCAACTACGTCTCTCATCAGGGGATCAACCTTCCCCAGGGCAAGCTGACTCTCCTTAAGAATGAACTTTCAAAAATTGCGGGATTAAAAGAGGTAAGTGCCTTCAATTATATTGATGAACTTGTACCTGAAAAATTCAATTCCGATATAGCCGATTCACTTTCTATCTACCTTAACAAGCTTGACAGGGAATTCAGTAATATCTCGAATGCAGCAAGTGACAGGAAGGATAAATTTTACAGGCTGAATGCAGAAAAACTTAAGCTGCTTGAAAATAACTATTATAATTATAAGCTTTTGGAGGTTGTTACTAAACCTTATGAGCGTGATAAAATCCTCTTTTATAAGAATTCAATCGTTCAGAATACAGATCCAATTTATCTTGATCCTTACAGGAAGGGATTTTTTGATTTCAGAACTCATTTCTATGCACCGGTTAAGTTTATTTTCGGCATCAGGGTGGATACTTTTGTTTTTAATATATCCCTGGTTCTTCTCAGCACAATTTTCCTCTATATAATGCTTTATTTCGGATTGCTCCGGAAAGCAGTCAGTCTTCTTGAGAATTTAAAATTCCGAAAATAGATATTTAAGCCTTTGGTAATCTGATTTTTTATATTTTTGTAACAACTAACTTAACAGACCTTGATGAAAGGGAAAGTAATCATTTTGATAATCGGCGTCTTTTTATGCATCTCCTGCAGAAATGCATCAAAAAAAACAGCGGGGTTCGTTTTTCCCGAAGCCGATTCAATTCCGGTCTCTGAAGCAGAAAAGCTTAGTCCTGAAGCCATTGCAGATATTTCGAAAAACATTTCATCTCCGGTTGAAATAGCAAATCTTCTGCAGACCATGAATGTTCCGTTCTCACAAAAGTATCTTGCAAGCTCAATAGATGTAAATAAGCAGAGTACAAATTTCGACAAGGCGCTTAAACTGGGAATTCTTGGCGCTGACCTTGGGTATCTGAATATGTATGAGAAAACAGGATCTTCACTTGAAGTCCTTTCCTCTATCAGAAAGCTTGCCGAAGATCTCAGGGTCGGACAGTTCTTCGATTTTGAAACAATAAAAAGACTCTCCCAGAACAGATCCAATCTCGATTCACTTCTCTTCATCTCGATAGATTCCTATAATCAGATCGACAATTATCTGAGGGCAAACGACAGGGGACAGCTTTCCGCGCTGATGATAATAGGGGTATGGATTGAAGGCCAGTACCTGGCAACACAGGTAGTAAATGAGTTCCCTGATAAAATGCTCACGGACAGGATAGGGGAGCAGAAAATTATTCTGAATGATCTTCTTCTCCTTATCAGCCCTTATTGCAACCACGACGAGGAATATACCAGGCTGTGCATGGACCTTCAGAAGATAAAGGATCTTTACAGACCAGTCAGAATAACATATACGCAGGGGAAACCGGTAAGTGAAGAAAAAAACGGCGGCCTTGTAATTACGCAGACCGAAACCAGTGTGGTCGAAATGACCAGGGACCAGCTTGAGAGCATAATTGAGAACTCTAAAAATATAAGAAACAGGCTCATTTCAAATAATTAGCATGAGGCAAAAATACTTTATTTTTCTGTGGCTTCTGACAATCAGCTTATTGTCCTTCGGGCAATCGTCTGATCCGCTTGTCAGCAATTGTGTAATGAACACCGGATCCAATGCCAAATACCTGAAAGATTTCAGGATTCAGCTCGGGAAAGCTTCTTCCAGGGGTGAACTGAGGTATAAAGCCAATATGTCACTCTGGAAAAATACAAAGTACAGGTTCACAATGTGCAATTCCCAGGATTCAAAGGGTAAGCTTATTCTCAGTCTGAAGGATGAAACAAACAAGATCGTTGTTTCATCAATCGATCCCAAAAGCGGGAAGGTTTATCCTTTCGTTGATTTTTTATGCAATAAAAGCGGCATTTACCAGCTTTACTATGATTTCTCTGACGGACAACAGGGATCCGGAGTTGCGGTTGTATCTCTGATCAGATAATCAGGTCATTTCAGGTACCAGATCTGTATAAGCAGAATCAGTACATAAAGCAGGGAGAAGGATATTTCCGATACCCATTTCTTTTTAGCACCTATAAAATAGTGAGACAGGATATAACTCACAGGAATAGCTGTTATCCATATCATTTCGACGGATACTGACCGCACAAAAATAAAGAGCAAAATTGACAGCACCAACAACCATAACAGCAGGCTGAAAGTCTTACGTGGCCGTATCATCTTGGTATTCATCGTCATTATAAGGTAGATTACGGCAACGGCAGTGATAAATCCCGTAAATGAAATTGCAAAAATGGTAAGACCGGAAAATGCATATTCAGAAGGTTTACCAAAAAGATTATACTCAAAAAGATCCATCAGCTCTCTTAAATCTCTGCCTGAAATATAGAAGATTGCGAAAGCTATAACGAACGGCGTCAGTAAACCGGTAAGCGATATAAAAACTTCTTTTAAATTCCAGGTCCTGAGCAGTCCTATGCCTATAAAAACCAGGAGGCCAAACCAGATCAGATTTGCATAGAAGAGACTTCCAATGCCAATAAGTATTGATGCATCAAAAAAGTTATAGGCTATTCCCTGTACCCTGTAGGCCTCCATTATCCGTCTAATGGCGAACATCAGGAATATAGCACCGATTACAGCAGGATTCATCACCTGGTACTGGGGGAAAAGCCCGCTTAACAGGATATATATTGCAGCAGGCAGAAAAGTCCTTTCATTAATAAAAATGAGTTTGCTGTTCAGATTGACCATACTGAAGGCCATAACGGTTATAAGCGACAAGGTAAAAATAATACCGGGTATGGGATTCGTTCCTACAAGGTCTGACAACAGACCGTATAATGGCATAGGATCAAGATCAAAATATAATGAAAACTGGTGCCGGAGCCTTATAAATGCACTTGCCCAGACAAATGAAAATGTAACAACAATCAGAATTATTGTTCCCGGCCCGGTTCCCCTGAATTGCCTTAATATCATCTATCCTTTAAATCAAATCCGATATCTGTTCTGTAGGCGACACCTTCAAATTTCAAGAGGGATGCGTTTCTGTACGCCTTTTCCAGAGCCTCTTTCATAGATCCTCCCCATGAGCTGACAGCGAGAACGCGTCCGCCTGATGTAATTACAGTTTTATCCTCCAACCGTGTTCCTGCATGGAACACGACGCAATCATCCGTAAGGTCCAGCCCCTTAACCTGCTTTCCTTTTTCATAATCACCGGGATAACCACGGGAGACCAGCATGACCGTTGTTACAAATCTATCATCTGTTTCAATATCTCTCTCAGCAAGATCTCCGTTTGCAACACCTTCCAGAAGATCAAAAAGATCCGATTTTATTCTGGGAATTATGACTTCCGATTCAGGATCACCCAGCCTGGCATTGTATTCAATCACAAAGGGATCGCCACCAACATTTATCAGTCCGAAAAATATGAATCCTTTGTAGATAATTTTCTCCTCAGCTAATCCCTTAACTGTAGGATCAATTATCCTGTTCTTTACCTTATCCATAAAGCTCTTATTGGCAAAAGGGACCGGAGATACGGCACCCATTCCGCCTGTATTAAGACCGGAATCCCCCTCTCCGATCCGTTTATAATCTTTTGCTTCAGGTAATATTTTATATGATACGCCGTCGGTTATAATAAATACTGATAATTCTATACCCTTAAGGAATTGCTCAATAACAACTTTCTGACCTGCACCTCCGAATTTACCAGCCAGTATCGCTTCAACCTCTTTTTCAGCCGCGGATATATCGTCAATTATCAATACACCTTTGCCGGCCGCCAGTCCATCGGCTTTAATAACATATGGTGGACTGAGTGTACGAAGGAACTTCGGGACCTCTGCCTTTGATGAAGCATCAAAGCTTCTGTAGGCTGCCGTCGGGATTTTATGGCGCATCATAAATCCTTTTGCAAAATCCTTGCTGCCTTCAAGCCTGGCAGCAGATTTGCCCGGGCCGATAACCGGTATCCTGCTCAGTATCCTGTCTTCCCTGAAAAAATCGGTGATACCATCCACCAGAGGGGCCTCAGGGCCAACGATCACCATATCAATATTATTTTCCACAACAGCGATCCTGATCTCCTGAAAGTTACCCGGGTCGAGCTTCAGGTTTGTGCCGATATCTGCAGTACCTGCGTTGCCGGGTCCAATAAAAATCCTGCTGACTTTCTTACTTTGGGCAAGCTTCCATGTTAAGGCGTGCTCCCTGCCACCCGACCCCAGAATGAGAATATTCATCTTTAAAAAAATAGGTTATGTATTTGTTTTAAAAGTAACATTAAATCCAATATACATGACGGTAACAAGAAACTATCCGTCAGGATCGATGGACTGGTAATATCTTGTGAAGGTCTCCATGACAGGTTCAACATAAGTTTTTGAAACGGGAATATCGGCAACTGAGGGATCATCAAATCCCAGTTTCAGTCCATCCCTCTCCTTCCTTATTACCTTGATCTTTTCAAAGTTGACCATATATGATCTGTGACATCTTATAATGGCTGTCCCTGAAAATGTCTCTTCGATCTTTTTAAGAGTATCGCGCAACAGGTATTTTGATACTTTATCCTTATTTATGTAACATATGCTTACATAATTTTCCGCCGATTCAAGGTAAAGAAGATTTTCCTTCTTGACTGAGAACCTGAGGATCCCCTTATCATCGTAGAAAGGTATCATGTTTCTTGCGTTCACCGGAACAGCATGAGCCTCGGCCATTCGTTCAATCTGTTCTTTTTTGTCGCGCCATGAGAAATAGAGCCATAAAACCGAATATGGCAATAGCAGGACCAATGCAGTATTACGCATAGAAACCCTTACAAGGTCAGAAAACACCCTGGCATCCCTTAGCAAAAATTTTTCGAACAAGGCATAAGTCAGTGCCATCAAAAAAATCTCAGCGAATATCCAGGTAAGGTAGTGCCAGATGAGAATAGCATGCTTTTTATTAATCATGTACATTGCAACCCTGCTGAAAACAACAACAAGTACTCCTGTGAGTATTGTAAGACTTGAGTATGTGAAAAACTCCAGCCGGTTAAGATTAAACCACCGGTCAAGTCCGAAGGGCGAATAGATATTTATAAATACCAGCGCAAAGAGCGAAGTAAATAGTATCAGACGAACAATATTCTGCTTTTCATTCAGATAAGAAGGTATCGGTTTCTGAATATCAATCATTCAAACGCGGGTATCAGAATGTAAAATTAACTAATTTATTACTTAAAAAAATTCAAATCCGGGATAACATCAGGAAAAACATCCTGTCAATTCTGTCCCATCTAAGAGAATTTTATCCCATCCCGGGCAATTTCATCACTGAGGTATGTACCCTGCCACATAAATTTGCAGGCGCCTGTTATACGTCCTTACTTTGTATAAAATCTCCGGCAGCACCTATGGAATACACAGCTACTTTTAAAAGGATCGTATCATTGTTCAGCCCTGATAAAAGTGAGATCCATATACCGGATTCGGAAATAACAATTTTCAATGCTACTTTCCGGTCAGATGTGCCATTAAATGAATTCATTAGCAGGAATGATGCCCTCATCCCTGAGAATCAGTCATTTTCCTATCCCGTGTTTGTTCCTCTGAATCCTAAAAGCACAAGGGTAATCCTCCTGTTTCACGGCCTCAACGAAAGGAGCTGGCAGAAATATCTGGCCTGGGCATACTGGCTTGCCGGACAGACAGGCAGCTATGTAATTCTTTTCCCCATCTCATTCCATATTAACCGTTCTCCCTCTTCATGGAGGGATCCAAGGGTAATGTCAGTCCTGTTGAAGGAAAACAGTTCTTCAGGGACAGATCTGTATATGTCGAGTTTTGCAAATATTGCCCTGAGCAACCGGCTTTCTGAGGATCCTTTACGCTTTTTCAAATCAGGATACCAGACAGTGAATGATATAGTAAAACTTACTGAATCGATAAGAAGCGGGAACCATCCGGTTGTTCCCAAAAGCAACCAGATCAACATTTTCGCCTATTCGATCGGTGCCTTCCTGGCTGAGATTATTATGATGGGAAATCCGGGGAATATTTTTTCGGGATCCAGGCTTTTCATCTTTTGCGGAGGTTCGGTTTTCAGCAATATGCAGGGTACTTCAAAATATATTATGGATAACCGGGCCTTTAACAGGGTTCACAGATTCTATCTCAACGATTTTGAAAAGATAATAACCGGGAAAAGCCATATAGCCGAATTTCTGCGGTCAAGCCAGACCGGCATGGCTTTCAGGTCAATGATAGATCTGGAAAGATTTAAAATATTCAGGGAGAATGTCTTAAAAAAGCTAAGAGACCAGATTCTGACAATTACACTTGTAAAAGATCGCATAATCCCTTCAAAGGGAGTGACAGCGACTCTTGGCAAACTTATAGGCAATGATAACCTTAAAGTATGGGACTTCCCTTACAGTTATTCGCATGAAAATCCATTTCCTGTTCTTGAAGCTCCCGACTCCCGTAATGTAGACTCCTGTTTCGAAAGGGTATTTTCAGAGGCGGCACTATTCCTGACCTGAAGGATTGTAACAGTTCATGTCGCTTCAACGTAAAAAGCCTTATTTTAAAGTTGTAAAATCAGGTATTTCAAATCTGTACCCGCAGCTGACAGCATAATCAATAAACCGGGGCAGAATGCTGACAGCACAGGAAGCCGGATTATCATGTAGAACGATTATTGAACCAGGCCTTATCTTTCTCTTAAGGATATTCAGGGACCTGCTGATGCCGAAGTTTTTATCGAAATCATAAGGCATTATATCCCAGAGCACAATTCTGTACCTATCTTTAAGTGTTCTGTACTGCCTGAAACGCATATGCCCGAAAGGTGGCCTGAACAGAACAGCTGAAGTCAGAGTGGCAGCTTTTTCGACGTCATCCAGGTACCTGGCGGAAGGAGTACTCCATCCGTCAAAATGTAAATAACCATGATTCCCTGTCAGATGCCCCCCTGAATTTATCAGGTCAATAAGCCCGGGATGTTGTTCAGCTGCCTGCCCGCTGCAAAAAAATAGCGCCTTCACATTATATCTCCCGAGAATACCGAGCAACTGAGGTGTGGAATAAGGATCCGGACCGTCATCGAACGTCAGGTATAGTAATTTTGTGTCTGTCTTAATCCTGAAAAGAGCTTCAGGATAAAGACAGCCTGCAACAAAACCGGGCCTGAAAAGCCTCATGGGATGCTATTTTGCCGAATAGAGCTTAGAATAGTAATTACTGATTTCAGGTTCAACTATCGAAATAATTGTATCAAGCTTCATCTTTACTGCCATATTATAAATATCCAGCATCGCCTGCATATTAATGCCTATAGGGTAGTCAAGTCCATACCGTTCATCTGGTCTTATACTGATCGCATATTCAAGATAACCTTTGGAATAATTGAGAACTTCTTTTAATAATCCCTCGCCTTCCTCTTTTTTTCCTGACTTCAGAAGTACTTCAGCCAGACCTATTGAGAAATAATCATTTGGCATCTTTTGTGACGGAACAATTTCCAGTCCCCTGTGGGCTACTTCCACAGCCTTTGCCGTGTCGCCATTAAGAACAAGTTCTTTCCCAAGAGATGAAAAGATTCTTTTAAAGTTGCTGAACATCCGCCTGTTATTCTCATCAAGATAGACGGAGGGATCAGCAGCGTTACCCCAGGTAAACTTATTCATTAAATTGTCGTACATAACAATAGGATCGACCATTCCGAATTCACCTTTTTCCGGTGCATCTATCTTAATCGGAACGACCCTGTAGGCCAGGCCTTCCTGTACAAAATATTTCTCCAGTCCTTTATACTGTGTGGAGGGAACAGTGGTTGAGTAATAAATTGGTCGTTTCCAGTTGTTTGTCGATATGAGGTCCATTATTGCCAGATCGCCCTTGAAAACATCCTGATCGGTATATGTCCATATTATCGGAGAAAGGATCCTGTTTTTATAATACGGTTTTACAGTGCCATTAAGAAGTACCTCAACTGTATCAACATCTATAATGAATTTATTGGTCGGTATATAATTCATGTAATCTCCCCTGCCACTGATGTCAATTTTATATTTTTGATCATCATTCCCGGCAAACTGGACAATCTCTTTCAGATCCACGGGTTTGTCGACTCTGATATCTACCGGTAGCTGTTCTCTTACACCTTCAATGTATTTATCAGGCCCAAGAGAGAAGGGTAACGGATCGGACTTATAGGCTTTCTGCCTCATCATCTCAATGTACCACCCTGCCTGAATGTAACTCAGGTTTGCAACCCGGATGTCGGTTCCCACATTTTCAACATCCTGGGCATACCACACCGGGAAGGAATCATTATCCCCATAGGTGAACAGGATGCTGTTGGGAGCGCATGACCTGAGGTAATTCTCACCTATATCCCTTGCTGTATAACGGCCTGAACGGTCATGATCATTCCAGTTCTGTTCAGCCATCAGTATGGGAGCAGCAGCCATAAGAGCTGTAAATGTGACAGCTATGGATCCCTTCTCTCCAAGGAAATCCCTTACTTTTTCATAGACAAGCATAAATCCCATACCCACCCATATTGCGAAGGCATAGAAAGATCCTGCATAAGCATAATCCCTCTCCCTGGGCTGGTTTGGATATTGATTCAGATACAGAATGATGGCAAGTCCTGTCATTATAAAAAAAGCCATAACAAGCCAGAAACCATTTCTCTCGCGGTTGTACTGCCATAACATTCCTGCGAGGCCAATAAGAAGGGGAAGAAAATAATATTTATTATTCCCCGGATTGGTTTTCAGATCCTCCGGAAGCTTATCGAGGTTTCCGAGCCTGGCTTCATCTATAAATTTTATGCCGCTTATCCAGTTGCCGTAGATTGAATTGCCATTCCCCTGGATATCATTCTGTCTGCCGGCAAAATTCCACATAAAATATCTCAGGTACATGAATCCGATCTGATACCTGAAAAAGTACCTGAGGTTTTCTCCAAAGGTGGGGCAGACTACTGTCGTTTTTTCAGATCCTGAACCTACCGAATATTTGTGACCAACCACTTTCCCCCAGTATTTATAGGCGCTTTCATGTTCAGGATCTGAGCTGTACATACGCGGAAAAATGGTTTCAAACTGTTTACTATACTCATATTCAGGATGGTAATAGGGCTCATACCTTCCATTTATCTTGTTGTAACCTGCGATTGTTTTCTTCACCCCTATAACTGGAGCGCTGTAATAGTTCCCGAAGAATTTGGGTGAGCTGCCATACTGTTTCATATTAATATAGTATGATAGAGAGAATACATCAGAGGGATTATTCTGGTTCATCGGAGGGCGTGCCGATGATCTTATCATGATCATTGCATATGAGGAGTACCCTATCATTACCACCAGCAGTGATGTCAGTGCATAGTTAAGTATTATCTTCTTTTTCTTCAGGGAGTAGCGGATGCCCCAGGCCAGGCCTGCAAAAAGGAACAACAGATAAATAAGAAGTCCGCTGTTATATGGCAAGCCGAATACATTCACAAACAGAAGCTCAAACCAGCCCGCGACTTCCGGCACCCCGGGCATCAGAACGAAGACCATGAGCCACAGGATGAGTACTGCAACAGCAAGGGTTTTGAGCATCCCTTTTGTAGTGACTTCATATTTCCGGAAATAGTAAACAAAAACAAGTACCGGAATTACCAGCAGATTCAGCCTGTGAATTCCGAGTCCAAGACCCATTATATATGAAATAAGAATAATCCATCTGCCTGAATAGGATTTATCCGCCTCATCCTCCCATTTCAGCATACCCCAGAAAACAAGGGCAGTGACAAGCGATGAGATGGCATAAAGTTCCCCTTCAACGGCCGAGAACCAGAAAGTATCCGAAAAGGTATATGTGAGAGCCCCGATAATTCCACTGCAAAGTATTGCGGCCGTATGTCCCTGCTCAAGTTCCCTGCCTCTGATAAATACTTTCTTAACAAGATGTGTGATTGTCCAGAACAGAAACATTATTGCAAGTCCGCTGCATATTGCCGAGAGAGTATTCATTGTTATCGCAACTTTCGAATTGTCAGTTCCGGCAAAAAGTGTGGCAATCCTTCCAATCATCAAAAAAAGGGGAGCTCCCGGGGGATGCCCAACCTGCAGTTTGAAGGCAGACAGAATGAATTCACCGCAATCCCAGAAGCTTACCGTCGGCTCACGGGTTAACAGATAGACTATTGTCGAAATGACAAAAATAAACCATCCGGTCAGATTATTCCAACGACGGTAGTTTGCCGGGACTGAATTCATAAACTAATTGTTTTAATGCATTTAAACAACAAAGAACGTAAAAAAAAACTAGATGTAGTATCTCCACGGCCTTGTTTTCCAATAATCACCTGCGTAATCTATCCCTATCCTGAATCCTGTTCTGACCTCTGGTGAGATTCCGGCATCTTCAAGCCATATCCTGTCGGAAAGAGTCAGATCTTCTCCATAGAATGTGTGATCTATTCCAAGCGACCTTGTCAGCCTTCCAGGCCCCGACAGGTTCCCTGCTCCCCTTATAAGAGCAGCCTGCGGCTCATTTTCAACCCCGGTTACGATATTCATCATCCAGTACATTCCATAGATCAGATATATATACAGCCTTCCACCTTCGTGAAACATAATTTCCGTGCGGGAAGTTCTTCCCTTACAGGCGTGGCAGGCCAGATCCTCTTTCCCCCTGTAAGCTTCAACTTCCGTAATTCTGAATCTGCCGTAATATCCGTCATCAAGCCGTACGACCATGATTTTCCCGGGTAGCTCTGGTGCTACCTCAAGTACATCACGCACATAAAACTCCCGTGACAATTTATTGCCCTGCAACATTTAAAAGCTTCTTTAAGTCAGCCATCATGCCATAATTCAATTGTTCACAAAAATACCTGAATAACGATTATTTGAGAAGAAATGAATCAATTTATTATAATCTTATACACTGCAGGCGATAAGTCATCATAGCCTCTTCATATATTTTAAGGTTCCTGAATTGACCGGCTTTTTACGCGGGCTTAAATAAATTCTATTCAATATTCTTTTTTTTAGGAAATATGTTGTATTTTTGCAGACCTCAAAATAATGGGGTAATTGTATTAAGAGGAAGTATATCAATTTAAATTAATAAGCAGTGAACACCTTAAGCTATAAAACAGTATCGGCAAATAAAGCTACAGTCAACAAGGAGTGGGTAATTATAGATGCTGATGGCAAGATTCTCGGAAGACTTGCATCGGCTGTGGCCTCAATGCTCAGAGGCAAGCACAAGACCAACTTTACCCCACATGTGGATTGCGGAGATTACGTAATTGTAATCAATGCCGACAAGGTCGATCTGACCGGTGAAAAATGGTCAGACAAATTATATGTCAGGCATTCGGGTTATCCGGGAGGTCAGAAGTTCACTACAGCCGAAGCATTGCTGAAAAAGAATCCCATCGGATTGGTTGAGCATGCGGTAAAAGGGATGCTGCCTAAGAACCGCCTTGGAAGTGTACTTTACAAAAATATGCATGTTTATGCAGGAACATCCCATCCTCATGAAGCGCAGAAACCAAAAGAAATTACAATATAAAATTAAGCAAAAGATATGGAATCAATCAATGCTCTTGGAAGACGTAAAGCAGCTGTAGCACGGGTATATCTAAGCGATGGCAAAGGGAAAATTACAGTAAACGGGAGGGATTATAAAGAATATTTCGGCGCTGAAACACTTCAGTATGTTGTTACCCAGCCGCTTGTACTTTTAAATTCCGTCGAGAAATATGATATCAATGTAAATCTTGCCGGCGGCGGCGTCAAAGGCCAGGCCGAAGCCCTTCGTCTTGGTATAACCAGAGCACTTGTAATGATTGATGCCGAAAATAAGCCTGCTCTTAAAGCAGAAGGATTCCTTACACGTGACCCCCGCGAGGTTGAAAGAAAAAAACCGGGTCAGCCAAAAGCACGTAAGAGATTCCAGTTCAGTAAACGTTAGAAACTTATAGATCAGTTGTTATAGATGCAAGTTTAGTATCTAAATTGTGGAGACCTCCTTTAGCGGAGCTACTTTGCAATTGATTGAAGGAATGTAAACTTAAAAAAACAAGAAATGCCACGAACAAATTTTAAAGAATTACTTGATGCAGGTGTTCATTTCGGACATCTGAAAAGAAAGTGGAATCCTGCTATGGCTCCTTATATATTTATGGAGCGTAACGGAATTCACATCATCGACCTTGAGAAAACGTCATTAAAACTTGATGAAGCCGCTTCAGCTATGAAGCATATTGCCAGGTCAGGCAAAAAGGTCCTCTTTGTTGCAACCAAAAAACAGGCAAAGGAGATTGTTGCTGAAAAAGTAAAGGCAGTAAACATGCCATATGTCACGGAACGCTGGCCGGGAGGTATGCTGACAAATTTCCCGACTATCAGGAAGGCTGTAAAAAAGATGTCATCCATCGACAAAATGGCCACAGACGGAACCTTCATGAATCTTTCAAAACGTGAGAGGCTGCAGGTTACCAGGCAGAGAGCAAAACTTGAAAAGACACTCGGAAGCATCATTGATCTTACAAGGCTTCCTTCAGCTCTTTTCATCGTTGATGTCAGCAAGGAACATATC
Source organism: uncultured Bacteroidales bacterium (assembly GCA_963816345.1). Lineage (GTDB taxonomy): Bacteria > Bacteroidota > Bacteroidia > Bacteroidales > VadinHA17 > LD21. Next base: position 271,560 of record CAWFKI010000006.1, on the reverse strand, counting down.
GCAGTAAGGGAAGCAAAAAGACTGGGCATTCCGGTCTTTGCAATGGTTGATACTAATTCCGATCCTTCGGATATAGAATTCCCGATCCCTGCAAATGATGATGCATCAAAATCCATTTCGCTTATAGTCGGCATTCTGTGCCAGGCTATAGAAGAGGGCCTTAATGAAAGAAAAATGGAAAAAGACAAGGAACCTCAGACAAAAGATAAAAAATTCATAAGAAAAGAACTTGAAACAAAAGATATACCTGCTGCAATAATTGAAGCAATTGTTGAAGAGGATGAAGAGGAAGAAGCTGAAACCGAAGTAGATGATGAAGAAACTGCAGTTGCAGATCACGATGAAGAGGATGATATCATCAAGGTTGGTGATGAAACTGAAGAGGAAATATAGAAATAAAAATTTATCGTACCTATTATAAAGAAAATACTATGGCTGTTATAAATGCTGCAGATGTTGCAAAATTACGCAGGGTGACCCTGGCCGGGATGATGGATTGTAAGAAGGCTCTTGAGGAATCGGAAGGCAACTTTGACAAGGCAATTGAGATTATCCGCAAGAAGGGACAGGCAGTAGCAAACAAGCGCGCCGACAGGGACGCTACGGAAGGTGTTGTGTTATCAAAAGCTACCGCTGACGGGAAACTCGGAGCAATGATTGTGCTGAACAGTGAGACTGACTTCGTTGCAAAAAATGCCGATTTCATCGCTCTGGCAAATAAAATCCTTGATGCAGCCCTGGCAAAAAATCCTGCAAATCTTGAAGAACTCAAATCCCTCCCTCTGGACGGAGGAAAGATCGGCGAAAAGGTTGTCGAATATATTGGCATTATTGGTGAGAAACTTGACCTTGCTTATTTTGAAAAAATAGAAGCTGCTCATGTTCAGGCATATATTCACCCGGGAAACAGACTTGCAACACTTGTTGGTTTTAATAAATCTGATGCAGATGTTCAGGTATATAAGGATGTTGCAATGCAGATAGCTGCTATGAATCCTGTAGCCGTAGATAAAGATGTTGTACCTGAAGCAATAATTGCCCAGGAAATTGAGATCGGCAGGGAACAGGCAAGACGGGATGGAAAAGCTGAGGATATGCTTGATAAAATTGCCCAGGGCAAGCTTTCAAAATTCTTCAGGGAGAGCACTCTGCTTAACCAGGATTTTGTTAAAGACAATAAAATGACTGTCAGACAATATCTTCAGTCTGCCAGCAAGGACCTGACAGTTACCGGTTTTAAACGCTACACCCTTAATCTGTAAATACGTAAGTTCATATTTAAATATTAAGAGGGCGCCTTCCGGCGCCTTTTTTTTTACCCTTATACCTCTTTTTACAAACTGTTTTACTAAATTCGTTGTTCCGATCAGCTTACTTTGGAACAGAATGAAAAGGTAACCGCATTCTAAAACCGGATTAAAATTATGATGTACTCCAGGATCCTGCTCAAACTAAGCGGGGAATCACTCTCAGGAAATGGCAACCATGGTATCGACAATTCCGTTCTTGAAAAATACGCAAAACAGGTTATTGAGGTGGTGAATAAAGGCTGCGAAGTAGCAATTGTCATTGGAGGGGGTAATATTTTCCGTGGACTGAGCGGCACAAAATCAGGTTTTGACAGAGTTAAGGGCGATCAGATGGGCATGCTTGCAACAGTGATCAACAGTCTTGCCCTTGAAACAACAATTTCCAGGCTTGGCGGCAGGGCCAGGGTTTTCACTTCAATAAGGATGGAACCCCTGGGGGAATTCTATAACAGGGATCATGTAACCGAAGCAATGAAAACCGGAACAGCTGCCATCATAGCAGGTGGCACAGGCAATCCCTTCTTCACTACCGATACGGCAGCTGCCCTCAGGGCCGTGGAGGTGGGAGCTGACGTGCTTTTAAAAGGCACGAGGGTTGATGGTGTTTACTCATCCGACCCTGAAAAAGATGCTTCAGCCAGAAAATTTGACACTATCTCTTTCGAAGAAGTGCTCAGATTGAAACTGAAAGTAATGGACTCAACAGCTTTTACAATGTGCCAGGAGAATAATATGCCCATAATAGTGTTTGACATGAACAGGACCGGAAATCTTGGCAGGCTGGTAGACGGGGAGAGGATCGGGACCCTTGTCTCCGGGTAAATAAGTATTGCTGTTCCGCCTATTTTATTATTTTTGTTATACCTTTAATAAGATGATTTCATTGAAAAACGCACATATTCTGAAGACTAACCTAACCAGTAACCTTATGAACGAAGATATTGAACTTATAATTGAAGAGACAAGTGACAGAATGGAAAAAGCTCTTGAACATCTTGAGCATGAACTTGCAAGGCTCCGTGCCGGAAGATCAAATCCTGCCCTGCTGGATGGAATAACAGTCGACTATTATGGTGTTATTTCCCCTCTTTCCCAGGTGTCAAATATTAATACACCCGATGCTAAAACTATCCTGATACAACCCTGGGAAAAAAACATGCTTGGACCTGTTGAAAAAGCAATAATGGCCGCAAATATCGGTCTTACTCCCGTCAATAACGGCGAGGTGATCAGGATAAATATCCCGCCGCTGACCGAAGAGAGACGGCATCAGCTTGTAAAACAGGTGCGTAATGAAGGGGAGACTGCCAAGATAAGCATCCGTAATGCACGTAAATGGGCAAATGATGAATTGAAAGGGCTTCTTAAGGATGGACTGCCGGAGGATCTTGAAATGGAGGCAGTGGAAAAGGTTCAGGAAATGACCCACTCCTTCACCGCAAAGATTGATAAGGTAATGGCGCAGAAAGAAAAAGACGTGATGACAGTATAAAATGTTATGCAAGGTTTCAGTATCTCGCCCCTGTGAGTCCTGAAGTACAGTTTCTGCAAATCTCAATAGTATCACGGTCCGACAGCAGTACTCTTCTGAATAGTCTGTATTTCGGACCATTCCATATCTCCCTGAAAGACTCCTGGTTAAGATCTCCCATTACGTGATCAGCATTTTTATCGAAACAACAGGGAATAACTTTCCCGTCCCAGGTGACAACCGGATTGAACCAGAGCCTGGCACACCTCCCGGGCAGAGAACTTTTTATTGAATGTTCTCCGTTCATCCCCCTGTATCTCCTGTACTTCTCATCAAATGGAAGCCAGCGTGCCATATCCTCCCCGTTGATTATCTGCATTGATTTCAGTCTCAGTGTAGCCTTAAGTCTGCCGGCCAGATGCCTGATCTGAGGTATCTGGTGTTCATTAAGCCTGTTGACAAGAAATTGTATCTCTATCTTCAGTGAGGATTTGTACCTCTTCTTTGCTTCTGATATATTCCTTATCCCCTCAAGTACTGTCCTTACGCTCCCATTGATCCTGTATGCGGAATAGGTATCCTGATCCATTCCGTCAAGCGATATGATAAGCCTGCTCAGACCCGACCTGGCAATCTTATCTGCATTCTCCTCAGATAAAAAATGACCATTTGTTGAAACTACACTCCTGGTGTTTCCGATACTCCTTATAAACGATGTAAACCCCGGATGCAGCATCGGCTCACCCTGAAAATAGAGATTTATATTATAAAGGTATGGCTGAAGCTCGGAAATGATCTTATTGAACAGTCCAATGTCCATAAATCCTCTTTCTCTCATCATCCGGCCCGAACCGGATGCACACTGCGGACACTGAAGGTTACAATGATTTGTAAGCTCAGTCCCGATAGCCGGAGGCATCCCCAATACCGATGCACGCTTTAAAGCGGTACTCTTCAGAAATGAATATCCTGCAAGTAATACATTTACAGGTTTTATAAGACCCTCCGTCATTTATTAATTCAAATAATGAAGTAAGATAATAAAATAATTATAACAAAGATAATAGGGTAGGTTATCAGCGTAGGGGTCTTAGTTGTGAAAAGAGATGAATACAGTATTCAAAAATCAATTAAAGTGTTAATTTTTAACTTAATAAAGTGCAGCCATGAAAACTTATAAACACCTTTCACTAATTGCGGTATTGCTTCTGGCTACCTTCACGGTACAGAAGATATCTGCTGCCGATCGCTCTGAAAAAAAGAAAAATGATCAGCAGGAACTTATCACTATCAAAGGAAAAGTTGTTGATGCCGAAACCAGAGCTCCACTGGTTTTTGCAACGGTCGCCGTAGCAGAGACCAACATTGCAATCGTTACAAACATAGATGGAGAATTCACTCTTAAAATAGGAGAAAACATACCTTCAAAAAATCTTGAAGTGACATATCTTGGATATAAGAACAAGCTCGTCGCGATAAGTGATCTGAAGGGAAACCGCTCAAATATAATTGAGATGGAAGCCGCACCTATTCCTATTAAAGAGATCATTGTGAAGCCTCTCGACCCCGTGGAAATCGTCACGAAAGCCATCTCGAATATTGGCAGGAATTATGAATCAGTGCCAAACCTCATGACAGCTTTCTACAGGGAGACCATCAAGAAGAACCGCACATATGTATCTATCGGAGAAGCTGTTGTTGAGATCTTTAAGGCACCCTATGCAAGTGACGCCCGTTATGACGGTGTAAGGATCTATAAAGGAAGAAAAAGTTCCGATGTTCAGAGGATGGACACGGTATTGTTCAAGCTTCAGGGTGGACCGGTCAGCGTATTACAGCTCGACATAGCAAAAAATACGGAATCAATCCTCACCAGGGAAGCTATGGATTACTATAATTATACACTTTCGGGTGTAATTGAGATCAACAACAGGCCACACTATGTAATCGATTTCCTTCAAAAACCAAACGTTGAGATCCCACTGTTTATGGGCAGCTTCTATATAGATATGGACAACTACGCAATAACTGAGGCAGAATTCGGATTCAACCTGTCAAACAAGGATGAAGCAGCTTCAATCTTTATCAGGAAAAAACCCATCGGAATGAAAGTTACTCCCGAAGTTGCAACATACAGAACGAAATATCGCGAACAAAATGGTAAATTGCATTTTGTTTACTCAAGAGCTGAAGTCAAATTTAAAGTTAACTGGGCTAAAAAACTCTTCAATACATATTACACAACTATGTCAGAAATAGCAGTAACTGACAGAACTGACCAGGAAGTTATTAAATTTGCAGGGAAGGACAAAGTAAAATTTAATGATGTATTTTCTGATAAAGTAGGCGCATTCACTGATAAAGAATTCTGGGGAGATTACAATGTCATTGAACCTGACCAGAGTATTGAATCAGCTATCCGCAAACTAAGCAGAAAACTAAGGTTCACCGACAGGGAGGAAAAATAACTGACCCAATTGGATGCAATAATGCTCAGGGACACTGAAATAATAGGGAGGATCAGACAAGGTGATGTGAAAGAGTTTGAGTCACTTTTCAGATCCTCCTATGTTTCCCTGGTAAGATATGCAAGGAATCTGATAAAAGATCAGGATAGCGCTGAAGAGATTGTACAGGATCTTTTTTACAGAATCTGGAAGGATAAAGAAAAAATCAAAATTGAAAGTTCCTTGAATGGTTATCTCTTCAGATCAGTCCACAACCGGTGCCTGCACCACATAGAGCATTGCAGGGTTGTCGACCGTCATGCAGAAGAGATGGCCAACATTCAGCCCGAAATGCCGGAAAGCCCTTCAGATATCCTGAGTTACAAGGAATTGCAGGCAAAAATAGCCGCTATCATTGAAAGGCTGCCGGCCAGATGCGGAAAGATTTTCTGCATGAGCAGGTTTGAAGGGCTTAAATACAACGAAATTGCCGAGAAACTATCGGTCTCGGTAAAAACAGTTGAATCAAACATGGGTAAAGCGTTGAAAGAATTCAGGAAGGTTTTAACAGAACAATGACAGAAATGAAGAACATTGAGGAATATACTGACAGGGAATGGGAAGAACTCGCTTCTCTCCTCTCGGATGAAAAGGGGGAACACCCGGATCTTCTCAAGCGGTTCATGTCTGAAGATACCCATGATACCGTATTAAAATGGAAAGAGCTAAAGAATATGAGTGACGAAAGAAAAATAAATGTTGACAAAGCCTGGACCAGTTTGTATTCCAGGATCAATGAGACAGGAATTGAAGCAGAGATGAGTCATAAGAGAATAAGATTCATAAGCAGTTCCTTCCTGAAAATAGCCGCAGCTGCTCTGATTCTTATAAGTCTCGGTGTTGCAGCCGTTTATCTGAGTAATCCTGATCTGTTCAGCAGAAAAATCAGTATCGCCACGAATTTCGATCAGAAAAATATCGAAATTTCACTTCCCGATGGAAGCAGGATCTTCCTTAACCGCAATTCTGAATTAAGCTACCGCTCAAATTTCGGAAAGAGCAGCAGAAAAGTCACCCTGTCAGGAGAGGCTTTTTTCGAAATAGCTGCCGATAAATCAAAACCATTTGTAATAAATGCAGGTGAGGCAAAAGTTAAAGTGGTAGGAACATCGTTCAATGTAATTACAAAAAACAGCGAATCAGCTGTTGAAGTTTACGTAAAAACAGGAGAAGTGTTGCTTTCAGATAACTCCGGCTCAAGGTCCCTGGCAATCGATCCGGGATATATAGGAGTAATGGATTCGAAGCTGTCAGAAAAAACCCTGAATAAAAATCCAAACTATCTCTCCTGGAATACCGGTCTTCTGGTATATAACGGACAAAAGCTTGATGTTGTCTTCAGGGACCTGAAAAGAGTGTATAATATGGATATTGAAGTGTCTGACCCGGGGATACTTGAAAACAGATGGACCTCCCCTATTTCCAATCAGCCTCAGGACACCATTATCCGTTTAATTTGTGCCAGCTTTAACCTCAGTTATACCAAAGATGGAAATGTGTACCATCTTTCCAGGAAGTAGCTAAAATACTTTGTTATGTCATCTACCAATGGCTTTATATTCAGAGTATCTCAGGCCATTGCACTATTTCTGCTCCTGCTCCTGCCACAGAAAACAGAGTGCCAGGCAGGAATTCTTGATTCCATATTTACATTCAGGGCAGGGAGTGTTAAAACCTCCGGAGCCCTTGATATCATTACCGGCCGGACAGGCTATAGCTTCACATACGACAGCCGCCTGATTGACGGGGAACGGCCCGTTGATATGAATCTCGGACCGGTAAAACTGGAAGTGATCCTTGACAGCATTCTGAAAAATAAAAACCTTGTATTTCTCAGTTATAGATAAATTCATAATTATCTCCCTCACTGAGTCGGCGCCCTCTTCCATGTCTGACTCATTACCTGCATCACAAATTAATTATATATCCGGCGTTATAATCGATGAGGAGACGCTTGATCCGCTTCCCTTTGCCACCATAGGTCTGAAAAACAAGGGAAAAGGGACCGTCTCTAACAATAATGGTGAATTCGGGCTGAAGATATCACCTGATCTGCTCAGTGATACTCTTTCAGTATCCTATCTTGGATATCAGACGAATGAGCTGCCTGTCAGCAGAGCTCTGACTCATAACTTAAAGATCCCGATGAGGAGAGAGTTTATTTCCATCCCGGAGATAATTATAAGGAACCAGATACCACAGGAAATAATTTACAAAACGGTGGCCGCATTACATAAGAATTACTGTAATGTTCCAGCCCATCATGACAGGCTTCTACCGCGAAGGGGTATTAAAAAAGAAGGAGCTTCAGAACTATTCCGAAGCAATTGTTGAGATATTCAAAGCGCCTTACAACGGTTCCGTGCTGGCTGACCAGATGAAAATATATAAAAGCAGGAAAATTGAGAATATCAGGCAGACCGATACCGTGGAGGTGAGGCTTAAAGCCGGGTTAAGTACATGCCTTGAGCTTGATGGAGCCAGGAGGATCTTTGATTTCCTTGTCAGGGATAATATGCCTGACTACAGGTACAGGCTTGCTGACATAGTTACATATGATGAGGAATCTGCCTATAAGATCGAATTTGAACAGCGCGAGGATATTGATCTGCCACTTTATAAGGGTGTGATATATATAAATACTTCTGATTACGGCATTCTGAATACTGAATTTGAACTTAACCAGGCCTTGATACACAAGATGAAGGATTCCTTTATCTCCAGCTCTACCCATGGCTACATTACATGGCCAGTCTCTGTAAAATATTCGGTGAGCTACCGGAAAATCAATGGAGTCTATTTTTTAAATCATGTCAGAGGCGACATGACCTTTACATCAAAACAGAAAAAGAGGCTTTTCAACAGCCAGTTTCTTGTTTTCTTTGAACTGGCTATAACCGATATTGATCTGAAGAATGTTAAACGCTTTGAAAGAGAGCAACTCGCACCGATCCATTCGGTCTTCTCAAAAACAATTAACAGCTATGACCCGCTGTTCTGGGGGAACCAGGATTTTCTCCGTCCTGAAGATAACCTCCTTAAAGCCCTTAAGAATATGAAAGTCAGATTACAGGAATACACAAAATAATAAATATCAGACTTCCTGTGAAAGTGTTATCCGGAATTCAATCAGTACTTATTTATCAGCTGATACAGCTCTGTAAGGTCAGGGGTAAGAATAATTTCAGTCCTCCTGTTTTTCTGCCTGGCATCTGAGGTGCTCCGGTTATCCACAGGCAGATACTCGCTCTCCCTGCAGCAGTAAGCCGGTCAGGCTTTATATTTGATCCGTCGAGAAGCACCCTTACAACCGTGGTCGCTCTTTTTACGCTGAGATCCCAGTTATCCTTTAGCGGACCACTGCCGGGGTTATAAGGGACATTATCCGTATGACCCTCAATTGTTACCTGAATATCAGGATTTTTCTCAAGTACTACTGCCAGCTTTTTCAGGGCGTTTCTTCCGTTGGCATCAATATCCCAGCTGGCCGATTTGAAAAGGAGCTTTTCATCAAGTGAAATATATACCTTGCCATTCTTCATGGTCACAGTAAGTCCGTTATTTTCAAATCCGAGCAGAGCCTCTGAAACTTTGCTTTTCAGATCCTGGACGATCTTTTTCTGGGAATCGAGTACTTTTTCCAGTTCAGCCAGCCTTTGATTCCTCTTTTCCAGCTCAAATGTCAGTTCATCGAGGGTTGCCTTTTTATTATCGAGGTTCTGTCCCAGCTGACGCAGCAGATCCTCTTTCTTCTGAAGGTTTTCCTGGGCTGCCTGCAGTTCGGTCAGGAGCCTTTGCGTCTCCTTCACATTGCCCCGTATCAGGTCTTCCTGGGCATTCTGCAATTCACTGTATTTTCCTGAGATCTTATTATAGTCTTCAACTGCCTTGTCACGGTCAGCCTGGGCCGATACTATATCCTGCTTCACAGTGGCGATTTCCTTCTGAGTGGAGGCAATTTGAGCTTCAAGCTCCCTGTTCTTCATCTCCAGCCCTATATTATCTGTCTTAAAGGCATCCCGTTCATTCATGAATTGCTTGCTTGTATCCTGCAAACCACCATATTTCTTTGCTGAAACACATGAAACGACAGATATTACAATTGTAATAGCTCCAAGGATGGCAAAAACTGATTTATTCATTATCTATATCTGATTAATATTATAACATTCAAACTTTCGAAAAATTATCTGACCTCTTCGTATTCCTGAACAAAAATAAGAAAATTGCTTATAAGCCGTCCCAAACACCCGGGAATAATAATTGCTATATTTGCAGGTTGTTTATTTAGCGATTTGGGAATGGAGAGGAAGGAGAATCTACTCTTAAAAATATCAACACCGGATGATCTCAGGAAACTTGATCCGTCGGAACTCGTGCAGGTCAGCGCTGAGTTACGTCAGTTCATAATAGATGTTGTCTGCAATAACCCTGGCCATTTCGGGGCCAGTCTCGGGGTAGTTGAGTTGACTGTGGCGCTTCATTATGTATTCAATACTCCTTATGATAAGATCATATGGGATGTCGGCCACCAGGCATATGGTCATAAGATACTGACAGGAAGACGCGATGTCTTCAGCACAAACAGAAAATATAAAGGGATAAGCGGCTTCCCTAAGATGGCGGAGAGCGAGTACGATTCCTTCGGAACCGGGCATTCTTCAACGTCGATCTCGGCAGCCCTGGGCATGGCCCTTGCCGCTCAGCTGAAAGGAGAGAAAAGGCATGTGGTTGCTGTGATAGGTGACGGGGCGATGACTGCAGGTCAGGCCTTTGAAGGACTGAACAATGCCGGAACAGGAAAATCGGATATCCTTGTAATACTTAACGATAATAACATCGCCATAGACGCCAATGTCGGAGCGCTAAAGGAGTATCTTCTCGATATTACGACAAGCAAGACCTACAACAGGTTTAAAGACAGGATCTGGAAGATGCTTGGCATATTCGGCAGATTAAGCCCCAATGCAAGGACCCTTGCGGCCCAGCTTGAATCGGGGTTCAAGAGCACCATCCTTGACAGGAGTAATCTCTTTGAAGGACTGAACTTCAGATATTTCGGACCTATTGACGGGCATGATGTACTGCATCTCACAAAGGTTCTTGAGGATCTCAAGAGGATCCCGGGACCAAAGCTGCTGCATTGCATTACTGTGAAAGGCAAGGGATTTAAGCAGGCTGAAGAGAATCAGACAACATTTCATGCTCCCGGCAGGTTCGATAAGAAAACCGGGGAGATTATCACTACCAGGGCAAATGATAAAATAGTAACATGGCAGGAGGTATTTGGCAGAACGGTTCTTGAACTGGCTGAAATGAATAATAAAATAACAGCTGTCACACCGGCAATGCCTACGGGCAGTTTTCTGTCATTAATGATGAATGAGATCCCTTCAAGGACTTATGATGTGGGTATAGCTGAACAGCATGCCGTCACATTCAGTGCCGGACTGGCTACACAGGGTATAATTCCCTACTGCAGTATCTATTCCTCTTTTTTGCAAAGGGCTTATGACCAGATAATTCACGATGTCGCCCTGCAGAAGCTTCATGTGGTGTTCTGTGTCGACCGCGGAGGACTTGTCGGGGCTGATGGTGCAACTCACCATGGCTTCTTCGATATGGCTTTTATGCGCAGCATCCCCAACATGGTTATCTCGGCGCCGATGGATGAAATTGAGCTGAGGAACCTGCTGTTTACGGCCCAGCTGGAGAAAAACAATTTCCCCTTTTCAATCAGGTATCCCAGGGGACGAGGCTTCCATGCAGACTGGAAGAAGCCGTTTCAGGAGATTGAGGTCGGAAAGGCGCGGGTGATAAGCGAGGGGAAGGGGCTTGCAGTTCTGACTATCGGTCAGCCCGGCAATACTGTCGCTTCGCTGATACGGAAACTGTCAGCCGAAGATATATCTCCGGCACATTATGACATGAGGTTCGTAGCTCCTCTTGACAGGGAGTTGCTTCATAAGATCTTTAAAGAATTCAGACATATCATAACCGTTGAAGACGGAGTCCTCAGCGGGGGGTTTGGCAGCGCCATAGTGGAATTCATGAGTGACAACGGGTACAGTTCCGAGGTGAGGCGGCTGGGGATCCCTGATTATTTCGTGGAGCACGGCACTCCTGATGAGCTTTATCATGAGTGCGGTTTTGATTCTGAAGGGATCGAGATAGCGATCAGGGAGATGTTTGTGAAGATTGAAGGCAAGGTCAGGAGAAAGGGAGTGCATGTGAAGACATAATAAAAACACAAAAGACAAAAAGATAAAGCCAAAAGTTCTTTTTTTTATTTATTTTCGCCTTCCTCAATAATCTGCCTACCAAATATTTTTAAGCCCGGATGGCGGAATTGGTAGACGCGCTGGTCTCAAACACCAGTGGCAGCAATGCTGTGCCGGTTCGATCCCGGCTCCGGGTACAGAAACGGAAGAAACAGATTTTTCATCTGATCCTTCCGTTTTTTCTTTTTGTAACTCATTAGTATTCTGAAATATCCATTCAAGGACTTTGTTGTAAGAAGTGGTTCGATAATTTTCTCCATCAAAATGAATTTTTTCAGGAAACATTGCAAAAGCCGGAGGGCTTGACCATATTTAGCCGGTCTGATTGTCATTTGCATATTTATTTAACTTACATATATTTAACCCTGAATTACAGTGGTCAATCTATTCCGGCTGATTGTGGTCAAGGGTACCGGCTTTTCCAATCATATCTGATTTGGACCGTATGTACCGGCAGACGATGGGAAAGGCTATAGTTGTTATCCCTCAAATTCCGGAGGCAGGTAAAAATTAATCCGGAGTTAATTGGATCTTAATCCAATTTTAACAAAGATAACTCCGCTATGCCATAATTTAGACTTTGTAATTACTTACACTAAAACCCTAAGATTATGGATCGCCAAGAAATCAATTTTCTGCTTAATTACCTCGAGAACAATCCGGAACATCTGAATTCATTACAGCATGAATTCGTAGCGTCGTCAAAGAAACATTACAGGGTTACCGGGGTTCTCACAAAAAGGCAGCTTGAATCTCTTTATGAAATAAAGGAGTATATCCCATCCCAGGACCTGAGAGAGACTGTTTATGAATCTGAATCCGACAGATATCAGGCTCAGTACTCATCTTTCGATTGTCTGACTCCCTTTAATATTTGAGAAAGTGCATACCAGGTGTTTGATGGCGCGTTCCTCTAATGGCCAGGAGATCGGTTTCTCAATCCGAAGATAGCAGTTCGATTCTGCTACGCGCTACAATTTTCTTATGATAAAAGTTATTTGAGATTGAATAGCCACTGATGATCAGCAGCCCTCCACGGTATCAGTAGCCTGTCCCCCTTATAAACAATTTTCCACACACAGATTTGATAATCTGATCAAACATTGTTAGTTTTGGAAGGAACACCAATCATTTTTCTAACGTTAATATACCACAATGTAATATGAGAAAAGGAAAACATATATTTTTTGCAACAGTTATCCTGCTTTCAGGGTTATCAGCTTTCCCTCAGCAGGATACGTATCATGGACCATTTATGGAAAATTTCAGCAGATCATCTTCCAGGTATTTCCAGCCACGGACTGATGGAAAAGGAGCCGGCTTCCTCTGGAAATTCGGGGTACGTTCGCCTGGTGAACGAAAGACAAAGGTACTCTCCCTGAAAATAAATCCCGAAGATCGGGCCGGTGCCGGACGCGGACCGGAAATAATCTCCGACAATTACACTCATTTCGGGACCTATGCCGCCCGGCTCAAAGTTCCTGATGTCAAAAATATTCAGCCAAATGTGGGGGCCGTAGTCGGCTATTTTACATATCATGTTGATAGTGTGCCCGGACTTAGCGAAATAGACTTTGAGTGGCTCCTTGCCGATCCACGGATAATATATGTCGGGACCTGGACAGGTCATCGCGGAAAGCTTAAAAGAATCGGCCGCACGGTAAACCTGGCAGAGGGGACTATTTATACAACTGAATATAAAGAACGACCGGGTGATTCTATCAGGCTTCTGACAGGCGCTCAAAATCAGCCTGAAACAATTCCTGCAATTGAAGGATATGATGCTTCATCAAAATTTTATACCTACGGATTTGACTGGCATAGTGATCAGATCAGGTGGTGGATGATCAATCCGGTGTCTGCCGATACAGTTGTTTTGTGGGATTACAGGGGATCGATGGAAGGAATTCCCCAGAATCATTCGCTCTACAGAATGAATTTCTGGTATACAGACAGCTGGCCTGTTGAAACCAATCCCAATTCAATAGAAAGACCTCTTCATCCCTACGAAACAGAAATTGACTGGATGTCTTATAAGCCGTTTTCTGTACACTAGATGAAATCCACAAGTCCTACTGAACCAGCGCCAAAAGAAGATAGTATTCAGTATTAGGTATCTTAACTTACCGATTACTGAATACTGAATACCGAATACCTCTTAGCCCCGTGCCCCGTCCCAGCCTCCGCTAAAGCCACGGCTGGCAAAGCCTGTGCTCTGTGCTCTCCGCTCCCCATCTCCCCTTCTCCCCTTCTCCCCCTCTCCTCTCCCCCTCTCCTCTATTTTGCCCACCCCGGCTTGCGGTAGCCTATATTTTTTGAAGCCAGATATTTGAGGTGTGAAGCCAGACGGATCCTGAAGGTGTTCCAGTCCTTGCCTGAACCCCACTCTACTTCAGCAAGAGCCTCCATCCTTGGATAAACCATGTATTCAAACATTGCCTCTGATGGTATCTCCTCGGTCCACAGGCAACTCTGAAGACCAATTATCTTTTCTGTGACCTGGATTGGAAAGAGCGACTCCGGATCATAATCATACAAAGCCTTAAGAGATTTATCTGTATTGGCACTGCTTAGATAAAATGGCGACCAGGGGGTGAGAATAATGGAGTTACCGTTGGCGGCACACCTGGCTGGAGAATCAGTCACCCAGTCACGCCAGTACATCATAACCAGGTTATTATCCACCTTACCATCTATTACGTCGTCCCATGCAATCACCTTTTTGCCTTTTGATTCAAGGTAATGCTGAAGATCGTTTACAAAATAATTCTGAATATCATTAATCCCGTGAAGGTTGTGTAGCACCATAAAACTCTGGCAACCGGCAGAAGCCTGCCATGTACTCTTATCTACTTCATCGCAGCCGATATGCACATATTCCGAAGGAAAAAGTTCAGCTATTTCATCCCAGATCCTGTGGCAGAAATTAATAACCTCATCATTGCATGGACATATCGGGAATGAAAACTCCTTTCCCCACCCTGTTGAACCTGTACAGGAGAGAAACGGGTATGAATTTATTGCAGCTGACATATGTCCTGGCATATCAATTTCAGGTATCACATCAATAAAATGGCTGCCGGCATATGCGACAATCTCCCTTATATCATCTTTTGTAAAATACCCTCCGTATAAAGGCTTCCCTCCCTCATCCCTGATGAACCTGGGATCAATAATGTATCTGAAATCCGTCACTGCCTTCCTCATACAGGCGGAATCCATATCATTAAAAGGGCGCCATGCCCCTGTCTCTGTCAGCAGCGGATACTGTGCAATTTCAACACGCCATCCCTGGTCATCAGTCAGATGAAGATGCAGCTTATTGATCTTATAGTACGCCAGCTCATCAATTATCTTCTTAATATATTCCTTCGTGAAGAGATGCCGGGAAATATCGAGATGAAATCCCCTCCATGAGTATTTTGGTGAATCTGTGATATTTATTTTTCTCAACTCGAATGATTGCTTCTTCTGGCCGGAAGTAATCTCCCAGATCATCTGCCGGAGAGACTGGGCGGCATAATATGCTCCTCTTGCAGTTTTTGAAGAGATAATTATGCCACTATCCGAGACATGTATCTCATAGCCCTCTTCCCCTGATGTATTACCGGTAATAAATCTGATGAGGGTTTTGCCGGATGTGTCGCTGCTATTGTTCTGACGGTTTAATAAAGCCATGTCGAGCGACTCTTCGGTCACCATTCTGGCTGCGGCAAACATATCATCGCCAACAACTAAAGCTGTACCATCGATTATCAGGCTTCCGGTCAGATAATCTACCTGATGAGGTAAAGGTATAATACCATGCGATTGAAAAGTCTCCGGATCAGGGCTCTTAATTCCCTTGCTGCAACCCGACAGGAGCAATAAAAGTGTAATTGAAGAAATCTTTTTTAAAATAATGTACATCTTAAAACAGGTTAGAACATTTTAAAAGAGAATGTCTCAAAAATCAACTTTATTTGGGTTTTCAGCACCCCGGGTCCCAGTTAAAATTGAGACCGGGGTGGTTTATATGATTCTTGAGACATCCGTGAATAATCAATATCTATTGAATCCCATACCCAGGGTTCTGTACCAGTTTAGGATTGGCATCAATCTCTGCCTGCGGAATAGGCATCAGCCACTTATCCTGAGTGCAGTTATAAACAATAGGTATCGGGGCACTTGAGCTTCCGTCATTGCAGGTATATTTGTACTCTTTGAGTGAGGTCATTACATCGGTTGCAACTCCTTCCCTGACAAGATCATCCCATCGCTGAGCCTCAAATGCGAGTTCAAGACGCCTCTCAAGAAGTATTTTTGACCTCATTTCTTCCTTTGTGGAAGCTACGACATCGCCAAGATTTACCCTATGACGTACAAGGTTAAGTGTAGCTTTTGCACCCTCAAGATCGCCCAGTTCATTTTGCGCTTCTGCCTTCAGTGTAACAATGTCGCCCATCCTTAAAAGATAGTAATTATCTCCGCTGGCCCATCCTGCCGGATGTTTCTGCTTGTAATTAAACGGAACAGTATCCTCTGCATTGCCGCAGGGACTCCAGTTTTCATCTGCCCATGGGATATTGTTCATGAAGATAATGTTGCTCTTCATCCTTATATCATCTCCTTCATTTTTATAGGCATTTACAAGGTCTTCTGAAGGAACACAGTATTTCTGCCAGCCATCTTCCGGTGCAAGAAACAGCTCAACGCCCCAGTTGGAGGCCGGAGAACCCTCGATGAAAGGAATCAATAGAATTGCTTCATTATTAATATAATTAGCTCCGTCAAACAGCTTGTAGTAATCGGGTTCGAGGATATAGCCTGCCGGACTGGAGATTACAGCATCGCAGTAAGCAAGTACCTTGGAATAATCCCTGTCGCTTCTCTGTGCCCATATCTTGGCTAAAAGTGCATTGGCAGCGCCCTTTGTGGCCCTTACTTTATCCACAGATGGTTCACCGAATGAATCCGGAAGGTTATCCAGAGCAGTCTGCAAATCTTTAACAATCTGATCGTATACCTCTGTTTCAGTAGCTCTTGCCTTACGCGTAACGGCAGGGTCGGCAGTGTTGGACTGCAGTTCGAGAGGAACGCCGCCAAAGGTTTTCACCAGCTGATAATAGTGAAAGGCTCTCAGGAAACTGGCTTCGCCAATAACCTGCTTGCGTCTGTCATTCAGATCCAGTTTTGGATCTGTAACGGCACCAATCTTCTCAAGCAAAATATTACTCCTTGCAATACCCTGGTAAGGCTGACCCCACCAGAAACTATAGTCATGACTATTGCTGGGAGGAACATCGAACTGATCGATATTGACGAAGGTATCTTCACCGCCACCACCAGGGTAAGCGTTGTCTGAGCGGTTATCGCTTATCATAACGTTTTCCCACTGATAATAATCGGTGTAGAAGATATTATAACAGCCGGCCAGGGCATTTTCGATATCACTCGCGGAATTATATGCATTTCCTGATGTCAGGCTCGATTGCGGAGCATCCGAGAGGAATTTCTGACACGAGGATAATATTGTTGATAATATTATCAACGGGTAAACCAGGTATATTGAATTCTTTTTCATTTTTCAGCAATTAAGTGTGATTAATTAGAAAGTGACATTCAATCCAATTATCAGGTCTCTCGACTGGGGATATGTTCCATAATCGACTCCCGGAGCGGTATTCTTGCTCGTATTATCCTGAGAGGAGGCATTAAATGCACTGACTTCAGGATCAAACCCTGAGTATTTGGTAAATGTAAGAAGGTTTTCTGAAGTCACATATATCTGTAAACGGGTAATCTTAAGTCTGTCAATCAGCGTCTTGGGAAGAGTATAGCCAAGAGTCAGCGATTTCACCCTGAGGTATGAACCGTTTTCAATATATCTTGTTGAGGGCTCGGAATTGGTAACATCATCTTTAAGAGCCATTGGCATGTCAGTTATATCGCCCGGGTTCTTCCATCTTTTAAGAACAGTCGCCGACTGGTTCATTGGAAGCCTCATTGACTCGGAAAGAATTCTTGTTGCATTAAAGATATCGTTGCCCTGTACACCCTGAAGGAAGAGTTCCAGGGTAAAATTCTTGTATGCAAAGGTATTTGTCAGACCATATGTAAAATCAGGGTTGGCATTGCCGATAATTGTTTTGTCGCCATCAGTGATCCCGGGGTTGCCATCCAGATCCCTGAACTTTATCATACCCGTCGACGGATCAACGCCATCTGAGATGTATCCGTAGAATAAACCGAGCGGCTCACCTTCCTTAACGATAGAGAGATTATAAGTGGTACCGGCAGGATTAATTGCCCCTGAATGGATAATAGTACCAACTATATTCAGCACTTTATTCTTGTTAAAGTTTATATTGAAATCAGTATTCCAGGTGAAATCACCCTTTACAAAATTTCTGGAACTGATCTGGAATTCAAAGCCGCTGTTCTCCAGGCTTCCTGCATTCTGTAAGGCCACATTTCCCGGTATCCCCACGCTTGCGGGAATTGGAACATATAATAAAAGATCTGATGTCTTTTTCTTGTAATAATCCGCAATGATTGTTATTCTGCTATCCAATATACCAACATCAACTCCGACATTGAATTGTGCTGTTTTCTCCCACTTCAGCGCTTTGTTTTCAAGAGTCCCCGGTGTATACGCATTAACAATGCTTCCACCGGTTATATAAACGGCAGGATCTACAAGGCCATACCAGGCATACGGATTGGCACGGTCGTTACCAACCAGTCCCCAGCCCGCTCTTATTTTCAGGTCATTTATTGCTTTTATATTTTCAAAGAAGCTCTCCTTCGAGATGCGCCATCCGGCAGAGAATGAGGGGAAGTATCCCCACCTGTTCTCCGATGAAAACTGGCCTGAGCCGTCAGCCCTGAAATTTGAGGTCAGCAAATACTTATCCTTATATGAATAGTTAAGGCGGCCTATAAATGCAGCATGTGACTTGTCATATATTGTAACCTGCGGAACGCTCTGAACAGTCCCGGCTGTAACAGTTGTAATAGCCGTACTTCCGCCAAATCCATGAGAGGCAATATACAATCCGCGGTCACTCTCTCGCGAGGCAATGAACCCGCCTAAAAGACTCAGATTATGGTCACCAAAAATCCGGATGTAGTTCAGAGTGTTCTCCGAAACCCAGTAATTGTAATCATCGTGACTTTCGGCAGCAAGTCCGTCCATCGAACGGCCATAGCTTGTCTGGGTGGGATTCTGGAATGATGTAAATATTCCGTTGCTATGCTCAAGACCAAGAAGGCTCTTGAACTTAAGGCTTTTAAGAATTGTCAGCTCACCATAAGCATTCCCGTGGAACCTGTTATGATCATATAACTGATCCGGCTGGTATACAGTTGATACCGGATTTTCAAGGTCGGGGATATATGGATTTACTGCATACTGATCGGGATAAGTCTTATCCCAGATCCCGATAAAAGGAACAGCTGTCAATAATCTGGTTATTACTCCGTTCCTGTCGTTTTCCGTAACTGAGATATCGGTCCACCTGTCGTATGCAATACTCGTTCCAACCTTAAATATGTCACTTACCTTATGATCAAGATTCACCTTGAAGGTTGCCCTTTTAACGCTGTTGTTCAGTACTATTCCCTGCTGGTTTACAACTGAGCCTGACAGATAAAAATCGGTCTTCTGATCGCCTCCCTGAACAGACATCTGATAATTCTGGGTAAAAGCATTTCTGAAAACCTCATCCTGCCAGTTTGTATTTGCATTATAATATTGCTTGTCGACCGGAGCCAGGCCAAGGTCATTAGCCAGGTCAAAGAACTGGGTACTGTTTAAAACATTAAGTCTTTTCCAGGCTTGTGATGACATCATGGAGGTGCTGAAATTAACCTGTGTTTTCTGATTCTTCCCACGTTTGGTGGTTATAAGTACAACCCCGTTTGCTCCGCTGCTGCCATAAATAGCTGCAGATGAAGCATCTTTAAGTACTGAAATGCTTTCTATATCCGCAGGATTTATTTCGTTCACATCGTAAGTCTGTACCCCGTCGACAATATATAACGGATCACTTCCCGAGGTTATTGAGGAGGTTCCGCGGATCTTTATGGAGAATCCTGCCTGAGGCTGTCCTGACGACCGGATAACCTGTATGCCAGCCGCCTTGCCTTCAATTGCATTTCCGAACTGCATTGCAGGTCTGGTATCAAGATCTTTTGTTGAGATAACAGCAATGGCGCCGGTAACATCCTTCTTTTTCTGCGTTCCGTAACCGGTGACAACAACTTCCTCAAGCTTCGTCAGATCAGACTTCAAAATTACATTTATTGTTTGCTGGTTGCCCGTAATGACCTTCTGGGTAGTCATTCCGATAAAAGAAAATACCAGGACGGACTGGGGTCCCGGGACATTTATGGTATAACTGCCATCAGTACCGGTTACAGTGCCTATAAGTGTTCCTTCAATGACAATATTTACACCTGGTATCGGCTCCCCGGTCACGGCATCTGTTACCTTTCCACTGACAGTTACCTGTTGCGGCAAAGGTTCTGTTAATGGAGTTATTACGACTACATTGTTCTCGAGGATCCTGTAGGTTACCTCAGAATTGTCGAGAATTGCGGTAAGGATATCATCAATCTTTTCTTCTCTGACATCCAGATTTACCATTTTATTCAGTTCATTAAACTCATCATTGTAGAAAAACCTGAAGTTGCTCTCCTGTTCGATGAGTTTAAACACTTCACGCATCGGCTTATCTTCGACAGAAAGGGTGAGGCGTGCATTTTGAGAATAAACCGAACCGGATACCTGAATTACGGTCAGAAAGGTTATCAGGAATGTCAATTTCATAATTAGTAGTAGTTTTTGGAATGTACTGCGGTGAACAGAACAATTCCTGTCTGGATTTTTCATAGTTTTGTAAAGGTTTAATTATACATTCATCAGATATTCTTTCGCGGAGAATATCAGGTTAAACTTGCCGGGCACCTGTTGCCCCGGTCTTTTAAGGGCTATTGCTTCTATCCATAGGTCCTGTTTTGGTTAATTCCGGTTATTATTTATAATTATCTTCTGAGTATCCTTGTCTAATTTTTTTCCAGGTTCTTGTTCAGCATCCAGGAAACGTTCCCCTTGCCGATATTATATTCGAGAGGTGTTGTCAGGCTGAGGATGACCAGCATCTGCTCAAGGGTCTCATTCTGTATCGTTCCTGTAAACTTGTAGAGCTTCAGCGCATCATCCCTTATTTCTATCCTGCTGTTGAACCGTCTTCCCATCAGGACAGCAAGCTGATCGAGCGGCATACCCTCAATGACCCAGTTTTCATCTTTCCAGGAAGTATATAGTTCGGGCTTTATGTTGCTTATTACCTGAACTTCCTTTTTAATCACTTCCGCTTTTCTTACAGGAGCCTGCTCTCCAGGTGCTATATTATCGGATTTCTGCCCGGCAAGGCCCGATTCAATATGGTAGATAATATTTTGTTTGGGTCTGAGAGTATATGTAACAGTTTCTTCGGATTTGGTTTTACCTCCGGCTTCAATCTCCACAACACCTTCAACCAGTGTGGTCTCAACTGTTTTTTCATCAGGATAGGCTTTGACATTGAAAACGGTCCCGAAAGCCTTCACCTTCAGGTGTGCTGTCTGAACAATAAATGGTTTTGCCTTATTCGAGGTTACTGTGAAATAACCTTCTCCTTCAAGATTTACTACCCTGGCAGACCGGTTGAAATCTCCGTTATACGACAGTTTGCTTCCTGCATTGATCCATGCCTTACTCCCGTCAGGTAAGGTGATCCGGGATTTAGAACCCGGCGGCGCAACTATCTCGCAATAACTGTCAGCCTGGCTAATTTTTTGTTTTGAGAAAACCATCCACGATGCTACTGCTCCGGCGGTTACGAAAAGAAATAATGTGGCAGCTATCCGCAGATATCTGCTTAACCGGCTTCCATTTATAAACAGACCCGTCAACCTTTTACGGCCTTTATTTTTTCTTATCCTGTCAAATACCTTTTCCCATGCAGGAGCGAAGTTATATTTCCCGGCAGGGACGCCTGCTGCAGTTAACAGCCAGATCTTCCGGTATTCCTCAAATAATTCAAGATTTTCATCGGAAGAACTGACCCATAGCTCAAACTCCCTGGTATCATCTTTATTTAATTTTCCGTTCAGAAAACGTAATATATAGTCATCAGAAATATTACTCATTTTCAGTTTTTATATGTTTTCAACAAGGTAATCTATCGATTCAGGTCATCACCGGTACAACATTCCCGGCAAAACAGGTCAAATCATTTATGTTACTATAAGACAAGAAAACAACCCTGACAGGGTGACAAAAGATTAAATTTTTTCCCCTCCCGGCCTTCCCACGGGGGAATGAGTGAAGAGTTCAGGAGATATGAATTTTTAAGACCGGGTATATTTTATTGTCTTTGTGCCTCGTGTGTTTATTTATGGTTAAATATTTTTCTCAATTTATTGAGGGTACGTTTCATCTGGGTCTTAACGGTGTTGATAGAGATTCCGAGCGCCCCGGCAATCTCCTGGTAACTAAGCTGGTCAAAGCGGCTCATAACGAATACTTTCCTGGCCTGAGGAGGCAGATCATTCAATACCCGGTTGAGCCTTGCTTCCATCTCCTCAGATATCAAATAATCGATTACATCCACACTGAAATTTCTCAGGGCTGTCTCATTGTGGTATAAAATTTCTTCTTCCATCTGCCTGGACTGTCGTCTCAGAACATCACCTTTCTTCACGTAGTTTATACAGTTATTATGAACACTTCTGAAAATGTAGGACCTGATTGAATAACTAATTTCTATGGCAGACCGGTTTTCCCAGATATAAACAAAGGTCTCCTGGACAATCTCCTCAGCGAGATCCGGCACCTTAACAAAAGTTACAGCATAAACACACAATTTTGAATAATACAATCTGAAGAGAATCTTAAGGAACTCTTCATCATCGTTCTTCAGGAGCCTAAACAATTCATGGTCTATGTCTTCAGAATATCCCATAAGCAATTACCGTAAAGAAGGTATTCAGTATTCGGTATTCAGTATTCAGTGTGCTAACCGATCACCGATTACCGATTAACAATTACCGATCACAGATTACTCTACACTTCTCGCTCTACCCCCCTCTCCTCTTCTCCTCTTCTCCCCATCTCCCCTTCTCCTCTTCCTCCCTCTTACTCCGCTTTTTTAAAAGTGTCAAAAGTAAAAATGAAAATTGAACCAATAACATAAATTGCCAGAAGAGCAATCCATTTTATTGGAGTCATTCCGATAAAGTTTTTAATAATTGAAAGTAAAGCAGAAAGGGCTATATAAAGACCTCCGAATGACAAAGCAACGATGACCCTTCTGTAAAAATTAAAGGTGATCTTATTGCCGCAATTTTTGCATTTCCACTCTGAAAAAATGAATTTAAACAGAATTTCTTTTACATATTCAATTTTAGAATATTTGTAAAGACAATGAGGGCAGGTTCTTATATCCATGATAGTTGTGCAGGTTAATAATATGTTGTTTTAGTTATGACCCGGATATGCAGAGTTTAGTCCTAAAGGTACAAAAAAAATTTAAAGCCGCATCAAATAATTCCGGAGCAGTGGCAGGTCGTCGCAGGAATAAAATCTGAACCACAAAATATTAAAGTTTTTTCAGATTTCTGAAACTCAAAGGGCGACAGCTGCGTCAAAATATTATCAAACATAAAAATGATAAAGATTATGAAGAAGACATTTACCGTTCTGTATGCATTATTTGTGCTTTTTTCAGGATTAAATGCACAGAGGGATATCAGGATCAATAGTGCATTAACAGATAAAATAATTAAGGGATTTCAGGACAGTCTGAATATTCCCGGTATTGCCGCAGGGATTGCAGTAAATGATGAAATTAAATACATTGGCATATCCGGATTTGCAAATGTTGAAACCAAAACCGGACTGACAGCCGATGCCATATGGCATATATGTTCTGTTTCCAAGCAATTTTCAACGGTGGCTTGTCTGAGGCTTGCAGAAGAAGGCAGATTGTCTCTGAATGACCGGATATCAGAATATATTGCTGATATCCCTGAAGAATATTCCGATATTACAATCAGGGAGCTTTTATCTCACACCTCCGGCATAAAAGATTATTTAAATGAAAAAGATCTTTATGGCATGCCCTGGGAAAAGGTAAAAGCTGAAATATTTTCTGACACGCTGAATTTTAAGCCCGGTACAGCCTGGAGTTATTCAAATACAGGGTTCTGGATCGCTGCCGGAATTATTGAATCAGTCACCCGGATGGACTATAACAGGTATCTTGAAGAAAACTTCTTCAAGCCTCTGAAAATGGAACGGACACAAAGAATATCAGCTACCGGGATAGTCAATCAGAGAGTCAGCGGCTATCTTCTTAAATCCGGCACCCTTACCAGTTCAGTCAGAAATGGCGAATTTTCCAGCAAGGGTGATGGGGATCTCATGTCTGCCCTGCCAGATCTTCTCAGATGGAATATAGCCTTAACTCAAGGGAAAATCTTACAAACGGAATCACTCTCAAAGCTGTGGACTCCTTCAAGACTCAATAATGGGAAAGAGGTGGAAATTGTTCCTGATTCGGGAGTTAACTATGGCCTTGGCTGGTTTATAAGATATATTAACGGGGAAAAGATAGTCTGGACGCCGGGGTCCGGATTTGGATTTTCAATATCATCGCTGACCGTACCTGAATATAACCTGACTATCATTGTTATGTGCAATCTGGATCAGTTCCTGATGGCGGATGAAATCAGCCTGGCGATTGCCAGGAATATACTGAGATAACACAATGGCATCCGCCGGAGCAGGGCTTATGAGGGGAAACGGAAGGGCATTCCCTGCCTCGCCGATGTATAGATGGCAATAATGATCTCTACAGCTTTCCTGGCTTCTGCTCCGTCAATTTCAAAAGGTTTCCCGCTCTCCAGGGAATCTATAAATGCGGAGATATTTTCTGCATGCGGTTCAAACGGGATGGCTGACGGATCAGATACGCCGCCTCCTCCATCTATCTGTGAAAAGCTGCTGAGTATTTCAGTATCATAATCTGTCTGATCCGCGAAGGACCATATTTTAAAACTGTTTTCAACCTGTACAACGGTACCTTTCGTACCTGTTATCTCCAGGCGGCGGAATTGTCCGGGAAAAGATGCGGTCGATCCGTAGATATATCCAAGAGCTCTGTTCCTGAATCGCAGTATGGCGGTACCTGTATCCTCAGCCTCTATCTGATGGGCCAGTGTGGCTGTATACGCCTGCAGGGATTCTACAGGTCCCATAAGGAACTGCAAAATATCAATCATATGTATCGACTGATTCATCAGTGCTCCTCCCCCGTCGAGTTTCAAAGTGCCGTGCCAGCTGTTTTTATAGTAACTTTCCTTTCTCCACCAGGGGACGTGCACCGATGCATATGTGATGGTACCGAAGCGGCCGTCATCAATGGCTTTTTTCAGATATTTAAGTGTATTGTTGAACCTGTAATTAAAAATGCCGCCCAATCTTGTTCCTGCCTCTGCATGAGCCCTGATCATCGCGTCAATGCGATCGAGCGATATCTCAAGCGGTTTTTCACATATCACATGTTTCCCGGCATGCGCCGCTTTTATGGCCGGTTCCATATGGGCTCCGCTGGGAGTTGCAATTGTCACAATCTCTATATCCTCCGACCAGAAGCATCTCCTCCATTCCCGCATAACCTCTGCATCCGTACTTTTTTGCCAGGGCGTTTACTTTCTCCTGGTTGGTACCGCAGATGCCGGTAAGTCTTGCATTTTTCAGGCTCAGTATTGCTTTCGCATGAAAATCGGCTATAAGTCCTGCTCCGATAATTCCAAAGTTCCAGATCTTCATGAAATGGATACTAAGATTAATTTGGTTTAGCCTCCCCGGGATGGATCCCGAATATTCCTGCCATTGTCAGTCCGTAGCATTTCGCTCTTGTCTCCGGTGAGACGTGGCAGGCATCAAGAGCCTTATTGAATCGTCCGGATATTCTCATCCAGGGCATCGGGGTTCTCGTCGGTTGCGAAGAGTATCTTCTCCCAGGCAGGTACGGCATCCTTTGGGCATATGAGCTTTCCCGGAGCATCGGTCCACCAGAGCCACTGAGCCCAGTACCCCGGATCATTTTCTTTCTTGATCAGGGAGGAACCTGACAGGTCGAAATATAGATTTTTGTTCCTCCGGGTCGCCTCTGCGGCCTCTTCATACCATGGATTACCGAAATGAGCAGCATGGATTATAAGGTTCGGATGCCTTGAAGCGACATCAGCAAGAAATGCAGGCCTCAAATTGGCCATGGTGCCGTCAAACAGCACACCGGTATGCGGTGCCACTGGCATTCCCAGTTTTTCAGCCAGAGCCCAGATAGTGTCATATTTCGGATCGTTGTAATCTCTCCGGCCCGATGGCGAACAACTCGCCCAGCCCCTTGAATCCCATGGAGTGAACTTTTTGGATATCCTCCACAACGGTCGGGCTGTCTATATTAATTTCCGCATAAGGGATGACCCTGTCGGGATGGGCTTTTGCAAAGGCTATTCCCCGGTCAAGATCTTTCATGGGCATAAGCAGGCATGCCATGGCATTGTGCCTGGCATAGATATCCAGGAACGATTTCTCCCATTCCTCGGTTGCAGTATAATGCATGTGGGAATCAATGATAAACGGCGGTGTTGAACTTTCAGATTGATGCCCTGAGTGGCTGCATCCCGATAAGATAATAACTGACACAATGAGGAATCCGGCAAGACCTTTTTTCATCTTTTCTTGTTTTTTAAAACAGGTTAATCGCTTTAATCAATTTAAATTCCAGGCCGGTTTATACCTTATCTCTGAACAACATAAGGCTTACGGTATTTCTGCGTAATCAATGCATCGGCTTCGGCATCGCCGGTGAACTTTTCGCTCTTCCCTTCAAACCTCAGCTCTCTTCCAAGACGGTAGGATATATTCGCAAGATGCGGAAGCACAGATGAATAATGGCCTTCAGTTATATCGCAATTCAGGTCCTCATTTTTCCCTGAACGAATTGCATCGACAAAGTTAGCAGAAGTGACCTTCTCCTCCGCTTCCGGATAGAGTACCCTCTTTATGGTCTGCGCTGACATCCGATCCGGCAAAAGCTTCTTTTTCCCTTTTTCTGAAAGCTTTCCAGGGCCTGCCTGCTTCACCTTTAAGTTCAAGGTATCCTTCGGTGCCATAAAATATATTCCCGATTGAGATATCAACATCAGTCTCATTGTTTGTATACCTGCCCCTGGTTTCGAACTCAAGCATTTTACCATCGCTGTATTTAAAGGTACATGAGAGGGTATTCGGAGTCTCCTGGGCGCATTCCGCCGGGTCAATTCCATATATCCCGCCAGCAGCATAAACTGAAACAGGATGTTCGTTCTTGTTCATTCCCCATCGGGCAAAATCAAACTGATGGGGTCCCTGGTTCCCGGTGTCGCCGTTTCCGGTATCCCAGAACCAGTGCCAGTTGTAATGGGAACGTTTTTCATTGTACTGGCGCCATGGGGCCGGTCCCAGCCACAGGTCGTAATGCAGTGAGGCAGGAGGCTCGCTGTCAGGAGCTATCCCAAATGAATCACGCGGTTTAAAGCATATACCCGCGTGCCAGATAAACCTCCCCGATCCCTCCGGCATGAAGGAATTTCATTGCCTCAATTATATTACTCACCGAACGGTTCTGGAATCCGACCTGAACTCTAACATTATATCTGCGGGAAGCTTCAATCATTTTCCTCCCTTCAAAAATATTATGACTGCATGGCTTTTCAACATAGACATGCTTCCCTGCCTGGCAGGCCCAGATTGTTCCGAGTGCATGCCAGTGATTGGGAGTGGCAAATGAGACCGCATGAATATCGCGGTTTTCAAATACCTTCCGCATATCCCATTCCAGGGAAGGTTTGACCCCGCTCTTTTCAAGTACCGTCTTTCGATCTGTCTGCAAAAAACTGTTCGTCAGTATCACAAAGAGTCATAAGCCTTACATTATGTGATTTGTCAATGGAACACCAGCTTGATATGTGCTCTCCGCCGCGGCTTCTGATTCCAATCACCGCAACATTCAGCCGTTCGTTAGCCCCGACAACAGAAGCATATGATTTAGAACTGAATCCCATGCCTCCAATGGCAATCCCGGCAGTTCCCAATACACTTTTCTTAATGAATTCTCTTCTTTTTGTCATTTTGATATTTTTATTTATCTTCCTGTATTCAAAAAACACGCTCCCTGATCCGGAAACATCCCTTTAAAAGTTATCCAATCACAGGGTGGTCAATAATTTCCTCCTTGGTCCGGTCCCAGTAAAGCTTTTTCCCTTCACGGTAGGCCCTGGTAGCCATTATGCTTGCCACTGAATGCCAGAATCCGGTATGGATATTGCCATTGGGCATCATACTCCTGTCTCTCATGCAATCAATCCAGTTATCGAGATGATATTTACTGTTGTCACTAACATTTACCGGGCCCAGTTTCATCCCATATTCCTCAGTTGTGACTATTTCCGCTTTTCCGCTTTTTATTGTCTCCTTCATGCCTTCATAAAAATCAAATCCTCCCGGGAAGATCCTGGTGTTCGGGTATGAAAAACCATCTCGAACTGCCTTCCCCTCCGTGGGCAAAAAGAGTGCCCTCTTTGCCCCGGATACAGGTATAATCGCCAAACATGCTGGCATAATTTGATGGTATAGGAATACAGGAACTTTGCATCATCATAGGTTGCAAGAGCCTGGAATGTGTCAGGATTCTGACGGATATCAGGCCAGCCGAATATTCCGCCATTGGCTACCATTGTATCAGGAATTGCAGTGTCGGTATAAAAATGAACCAATCCGGCACCATGGCTCATCCATTGTGAGGTTATCCCTCCCGAATAATCACGGAATATCCTGAATTCAAAATATTTCCATGGATCAAAC
This sequence comes from uncultured Bacteroidales bacterium, assembly GCA_963816345.1. GTDB lineage: Bacteria > Bacteroidota > Bacteroidia > Bacteroidales > VadinHA17 > LD21. The sequence goes on along the minus strand of CAWFKI010000006.1, from coordinate 243,049 downwards.
GGGACATAAGGTTTTCCAAGGAGCCACCTGTTCCAGTCAGTATCCTCTTCCCTTATGGCTGCTACATCAGGGTCGTCAGGAACATGCCAGCGGGGATTATTATCATTCCAGACCTGTTCTATCTTGGTTATCTGGCCCAGTCTTCCGGAACGGACGATATCTCTCACTTTCTTCTGGATCGGATCGCTCACCCATTGTGATCCCATCTGTACAACCTGTTTTGATCCAAGAACAGCACTCCTGGCAAGCTTTGCATCATCAATATCAATGGCCATAGGCTTTTCGCAGTAACAATCTTTCCCAGCCTTTACTACTTCAGCCAGGATCTTTGCATGCTGAAAATCACCGGTGGCAATCATTACCGCATCAAGCTCGGTCATCTTAAGCATATCTTCCGAATATTTAAATTGTTTTACATCTGTTCCGAAAAGCTTTTTACAGTTTGCAGCGGCCTTCTCCCTGTTCAGCTTCCAGATATCACAAACGGCAACCACAGCCAGATTCTTCTCCTTTTCAGAGAGCTTTCACCATATTCTGATGACCACTGCTCCTGGCTCCGCAACCAAGAAATCCGATATTGATCCGGTCGTTGGCACCGATAATTCTGTTATAGGATGCGGCGCTGACTGACGGGCTGGCGGATAACGCTGTCATCCCTGCAATTCCTGCAGCTGTTTTTCCTATAAATTTCCTCCGTGATAATTCATTTTTTGACATATCGATAAGCGTTTAAATTTTTCAATAAAGCTCCATACATTAAGACTATACCTGTTCTTTTATATGATTAAGATTATCATCCAGCGGTGTCATGTGTGGCATAAGAAGATGAACAAAACCCAGTATGCAGATATATGAAAAGCCCGCTATCACAAATGCCCAGAAATAACCTGAATTATCTGGCCGTATCCAATACTGCACCGAGGGCAATATCTGCAACTATCGCAACAGCCACCCCTACCATTTTACCTATTCCGATGACCGAGGCTATGGCCTTTTTCGGGAAGACATCAGGAACCAGGGTATAGCTGTTTATTGACCAGGACTGATGGCCGGCGGCGCCCAGACCTATCAGGAATACCGCAAGCCATTTGCTGTCAATAACAGGGACCATTGCAACAGGCAGAATAATAATTGCATTGACAAGCAGTGTAATTTTTCTGGCCTTATTGATCGACCATCCTTTTTTAATCAATGCCCCGGAGGCCAGTCCCCCGAGAAGACTTCCTGCATCAGCCATTACAAATATTATAAGAAAGGGAAGACCAATATTTTTGATGTCGACTGCGAATTGTTCAGCAAGAAATTTTGCACCCCAGAATAGATAAAACCACCATACTCCGTCTGTAATTGTAGTAAGGGCAAAAGCCCAGGTCTCTCTCTTTGGCAATAGTTTCAGCCAGGGGATCTTCTCAGCTGTCTCTTCCTCCGAATCGCTGTTAATATAGGATAATTCTTCTGCTGATAATTTCGGATGCTATTCTCAGGTTTGCTGTAGATTCTTATCCACAAAAACACCCAGAGTGCACTTAGAAATCCCGTAAAGAGAAAAGGGATCTGCCAGTTATCTCCATTTACGGAGACTATGGCTCCTACAATAAAGGGAGCGAGAATAGCTCCTACGCTTGTGGATGCATCAAAAATCCCGGTAGCAAAAGCCCTGTCTTTCTTTGGAAACCATTCTGCCACTGTTTTTATTGCTGCAGGAAAATTGCCCGATTCGCCGATTCCCAGTCCGAAACGGGCAACAATAAATCCTATAAGGCTGAAGGCCGGCCTGACGGCGGCATGTAACATGCCGAAGATGCTCCAGATCGCAATTGAAACAGTATATCCGATTTTGGTACCAAACCTGTCAATAATACCACCCATGAACAGCAGACCGATACCATATGCGATCTTAAAGGATACCATTATGGCCGCATAATCCTTGTTCGTCCAGTTGAAAAGTGCCTGCAGTGTAGGCGCCATGACGCCAACAATACTCCGGTCGAAATAATTAATTGTAGTAGCCATGAACACCAGGGCAAGAATACGGTACCTGTAATGTCCAATCTTCTTCACGGGGCTGGTCATTCTGAATGTATAATATAGATAAGGTTCCTGAGCTGGTTATACCTTGTCAGGAAGCAGATATGGCTTACGATATTCCTTCCTGGAAAGCATAGCATCAGCCTCAGTATCATTTACAAATTTTTCAGCCGCTCCGTTAAAATGCAACTCACGTCCAAGCCTGTAGGAGATATTTGCAAGATGAGGAAGATCGGATGACATAACTCCTTCATGAACATCACAGTGAAGGATATCGTTCTTTCCGGATCTTACTGCTTCCACAAAATTGATATAATGGTTTTCAGGTGGAGATACCGTATCCTCTTTTGAGGTCATAAACGGATCTTTTTCCCGCTTGCGGAAAGCTCTCCAGGTATCCCCCAGTATTTCAAGATAGCCCTCTGTTCCGTAAAAGATGTTTCCGGCTTCATTACCCTTGTAACCCTCCTGGTTGGTGTATAACCCCCTGGCTTCAAATTCCAGTATTGTACCATCATTGTACTTATAAACGGCAGTCTGTGTATTAGGCGTTTCCTGGGATGACATTTCATTTCCGTAGGTCTCAACATCACCATAAGCCATTTTCCCCGGTGTCATTTTATCGGGTGGGCTGGGCTGTTTTTTAAGACCCCATAACCCTCCGGCAGAATAGACTGTTTCCGGATGCTCATTTTTGTTCAGTCCCCAGCGTGGCGATATCCAGCTGGTGAGGACCCGTATTTCCTGTATCTCCGTTACCGGTATCCCAGTACCAGTGCCAGCAGTAATGGCCCCGTCTTTTCATTGTAAGGTCTCATAGGGGCAGGTCCAAGCCAGCGCTCATAATGGAAACCTAGCCGGTGGCTCACTGTCTTTTGCCATACCGTATGAATCGCGTGCCTTAAGCAAAGAGCCCTGGCCATAAACACATCACCTATACCTCCGTCATGAATGAACTTAATAGCTTCCCTCACATTTACAGAGGATCTGTTATTCAGTCCGACCTGGACCCTCCTGTTATATTTGCGTGCAGCCTCTACCATTTTATGGCCTTCAAGGATATTATATGATGCAGGTTTTTCAACATAAACATGCTTGCCTGCCTGGCATGCCGAAATTGTTGCAAGAGCATGCCAGTGATTCGGTGTAACAATTGATACGGCATCTATATCTTTATCATCCAGCACCTTGTAAAGATCCCATTCCAGTACCGGGTTTTCTCCTGTGTTATCCATTACCATCTTTGACCTGGAACCGAAAAGCCTTTCATCAGCATCGCACAGAGTCTTTAATTTCACATTATGGCTCTTGTTTATTGCGCACCAGCGCTGAATATGATAGCCGCCCTGGTTCCTGATCCCTATTAATGCAACCATTAACCGCTCATTTGAGCCCATGATCGTTCTGTAGGATTTTGCCGGAAATCCCAGTCCCCCGATAGCTAAACCTGCAGTCCCAATGACACCTGTTTTAATAAATTCACGTCTCTTTGTCATCATGTTATAGATTTAAGATAATACTACTAATACTTTTCAGAAAAATCCTTGCAATATTCATTGATCTCATTATCAGTAAGAAATGCTCCTGAACTGATTATGACCCTGTATCTGAATGTTGTCGATTTACCGGCGGGAATCCTGAAATTCACAGTTTCCTTTCCCCCTGTAAAATCATAACCTCCAAGAGGATTGGCTGAGAAAAGTCCATAACCCCTTGCATGCCAGTATGTAGGATAGCTCTGGTTTTTGGGATGATCACACACAACGAGAGATATTTTCTCATTGCCAATGGTCCCATACAGATCCATCCACTTTGCCCGCGTGCTCCAGACAGAATCGCCCGTCAATTCCTTCGCTGCTCCTGTAATTTCCGTTGATATCATCATTTGACATGGCCCTGACAGTAGTGGTAGCTCCATTTGATTCTTTAAGTACAACATCTTCCTTTGAAGATAATTGCAGCTGCCGGGCAACCCTGATTCCGAACATTCCCTCTTTTGTATCCTTGAATTTTACTGTGTCACCTGTGGCAGTCAGGGTTGTGATGCGGTCGATAATCCTCACCGGTCCCTTAGCCATAAAGTGGTACTCAGTCTTCTCCGAGAGAAGTTCATTTCCGACTGAATCACGCCAGCTTTCATTTGAAGTAAGAGTGCCTTCTCCGGTCCCGCCGGTCATATTTTCAATATTAAGATGCTTTATCTCTCCGCTTCTGACTCCCCACTTTCCCTCAGAACCATTTCCCCAGAAATCAAGTCCGTTTACATTTCCATAGTTAAGCCATATACCAACCTGGTGCCTGTGGTCGGTGCTTTCGCCAGGCTTCGGATTAAGCGGAAATCCTCTTGTTATTTCAGCGCCAGCGGAGGTATAGACCGGATAGAGAATAGGTTTATAAACATTGTCATACCAGCAATAGGAAGTAAAAAGCTTCCCGTCTGCCAGGACATCAATTTTCTTATCTGCAGAGTGATCAACAAATTCAATATTTATTCCCTGATTCCCGGAGCTCTGCTTTCCCGGCCTTGTGCCACATGAGGATACAGAAAGTATTATGACAAATAAAAGAACAACAGACAATGATTTCATTTTGTACATTTTTGAAGTTTGTTATAATTTGATTTAACTGATACGTATAAAAATACATTTTTATTTCTTAATTATAGGGAACAGCTTCAGCAACTCATCATGATCAGGCTTTCTGCTGTAATCAGCTATTTTGAAAGCTTCAGCATTCAGGATCTTCGAAGCTGACTCTTCACCATACCACTTTTTAAGACATTGCTTTTCAGCTTCATTTGGAGGCGTCAGCCATGATTTCATGAACTTAAGTCTCTCTTCCCGGCCCTCAGGGACCTTATCGAGAGTACCGTCGAGCCATGGAAGCCATTCAAAAAACTGAGACTCATGGGCCGATGCGGCATAAAGCTTCTGTTCAGCCACATCGTCAATATCGACTGCAACATCAGGATCAGTTGAATTTGGCCAGAGGAATACCGGGTTTTTCTGAAGGGGAGGCGTATCCGGAGCCACATTGGGAACGAGCACCATGAATGAGGCATCCTGTACCAGCAGGCTTGTATACCGGTGGTCGGGATGATAATCATTTGCGGGATGGGTGATCACTAAATCGGCTTTCCAGTTCCTTATTTCACGGATAACCTTCAAACGGTTTTCAAGGGTTGGCATCAATTCACCGTCATGATTATCAATTACTTCATACTCTACTCCGAAACGACGTCCTGCCTCCTGTGCCTCAGCCATGCGTCGTTTTGCCAGGGCTCCGCCCCCCATTGACTGATGACCAGCATCACCGTTTGTCATAGAGACAAACCTGACCTTGCATCCCATTTTTGTAAATTTAATTGCTATACCTCCTGCAACCAGATCACAATCGTCGGGATGGGCTCCGAAAACGATAATCCTTAAAGGCTTATTCTGAGCGCCAGCTCCTGCTACTAAAAAGAAAGCAAAAAATAAAAGAAGAAGTTGTCTTTTCATCTTTGTGTAATTTTGATTTTATAGGTATGATGCCTGCCTGTCGCCTGCCTGCCGCCTGCCTGCCGGTAGGCAGGGTAGGCAGGGTAGGCAGGGCAGACAGGTAACCATACACCTCTTTCCCTGTTCAAGCATGAAACAATGTGTGAGGAAACAAATGTATTTATAATGATAAGAAGATCAAAATCTTTCCGAAAGAGATTTTTTGAAAAGTATTGTTATATTGCCGGCTCAAAGAGACCTATGAAAAAAACCCCGGGATACATATTGCTGTTTGTCTGTATTTGTTTGATTACCAATCCTGTTTCAGCACAGGAGAAAGAGAAGGTGAAGATAAAGAAAGGATTCTCATTCGGGGCATTTCCCGTTTTTGGGTACGACTCGAATACAGGATTTAAGTATGGCGGAATTCTGAAATTATATGATTACGGGGATGGCACCCGGTATCCATTGTACGATCAGAACCTTCATCTTGAATTATCAAGGACGACCAAAGGTTCCGGAATAAATCAGTTGACTTACGATACGCGGACCATCATTCCGGGAATCCGTGTGCTGGCAGAGGCTGCTTACCTCACTGAAAAGGTATTGGATTTTTATGGATTCAATGGCTATAATGCCTGGTACAGCCCCGCTCTGACTACTCGCGGAAATCCCGCCTATATTTCTTCTGTTTTCTACAGGATGGACAGGGCCATGATAAAATTGAAGCTTGAATTTATCGGCAGGCTGAAGGGAGATAACCTGAAATGGTTTGGTGGATTTGAATACCTTGACAATAAGCTGGATACGGTAGATATTAATAATCTCAACAGTGGAAGAGAGCCTGAAGATTATCTGCCCTCTGTCCGAGGAGGGCTTTACGGCGATTTTGTAAGGTGGGGACTGATCCCGGCTGACCAGGTGAACGGGGGCCATACTGTTGCCCTGAAGATGGGAGTTAAATATGACAGCCGCGACAATGAGGCCAATCCTATGAAAGGATTATGGACTGAGGCCCAGGTACTTGTCATTCCCGGTTTTATCAGTGAAGGCTACAGTTACACCAGATTCGCTTTTACGCACAGGCAATATTTTACAATCTGGCCCGAACGTATAAATTTCGCATACAGACTCTCCTGGCAGACCAAAATGACCGGCCGGATGCCATTTTATATGCTTCCCCTTGTTTATAATTCAGCGCCACAACTCACCCTCAGCGGACTTGGTGGAGCAAAGACTATGAGAGGTATTCTCAGGAACAGGGTCGTAGGAGAAGATTTTATCTATGGTAATGCTGAGATCAGGTGGAAGCTTTTCAGGGCAATTATCCTGAACCAGAATTTCTATTTTGCACTCTCAGGATTTGCTGACGCGGGAATGGTGACAGGCAAGTATAAGCTACCGGAAATAACTGATCCCGAAGGTATTGCATGGCTCAGGAGAGGGGATGAGGAAAAACTTCATATTAGCTACGGGGCGGGTGCACAATGTGCGATCAATGAAAACTTCATAATATCAATGGATTATGGGTGGGCTGCCGACCCCCGCGATGGAACAAGAGGCACCTATCTTGGAATGAATTATCTCTTCTGATCCCGCTCCGGGCATTGGCTACAGATCCTTTATCATCCAGATATCGCAGGTATAATGACCTGAATTTCCTAGCCTGGATGGAATAAATTTAAATCCGGCCTTTTCATAAAGAGTAATTGCCTTTTTCAGTTCCGGCATCGACTCAAGGTAAAGCTGTCTGTAACCAAGCTTCCTGGCAGATTCAAAGGTTTTCTCCATCAGCATCCTTCCAATTCCTTTACCTCTGTGACCCGGGAGAAGATACAGCTTTACAAGCTCCGCGCAGCCTTCGGGCAGATCCGGGGTGGCAAATATACCGCAGCCTCCGATTATCTTTTCCCCTGCTTCTGCAATCCAGTAAGCAGAACCGGGCTTCCTGAACAGATTATAAAGATCATCCGTAGTCGGATCGTAATATACGGTTCCGGGTCTGTCAATCTTAAATTCCCTGAATACAGACCTTATCACTTCTGCAATCTCTTTATTATCTCTCTCTTCAATAGCCCTCAGGCTGATAAAATTATCACTCATAATTGATATAATTGTACAAATTAAGCTGTCAAAATTACATATCTATCCAAAAATTTCTCTCAGGAAACCCGTTTCACGCTCGTTTATCAATGCTTTTTCAACCAGGATCTGCTTTTTTTCTTCTTTTCAAATCCTTTTCTTGTAGCCTTGCCCCATCCCTGTTTGCCACCCATGGCTTCAATATTCCCGATTACTGCAAACACTGTATGCATAGGATAGAAGAAAGGCTCAACAAGCGATGAAACAAGCAGTCGCATCACATCCTTCTTTTTTCTGTACTTGTGGAATGTAATCTCTTCAAATAAAACGGCCCAGACCGAAAGGCTTACAGCAAATGTATAGACAAACAGAAACAGAAGCAGGAAAAACGGAAGATTAAGCTTATGCATTATCACAAGATAAATTGTATAAAGAAACCCGGAGAAAGCAATTAAGGGAGCCAGCCATTCCAGGAAGAACCAGTAAGGATAACCAAGAACTCCCAGCCGGCCATATCTGCCATTTAAGAAGAGCCTGCGGTGTGTCCAGAGCGACTCAATAAGGCCACGGGTCCATCGCGTCCGCTGCTTCCTCAATGATTTGACATCAGCCGGAGCTTCTGTCCAGCAAAGAGGGTCAGGGATATAGGTCACTTCATACTTTTCACCTTTTTCAGCCATAAATCGTCGCATCCTTAATACCAGCTCCATATCTTCCCCTACCGTTTTAATGCTGTATCCTCCCGACATTATTACCGTTTCACGGTCGAACATGCCCATGGCACCCGATATAAGCATTAAACCGTCAAGGTGGCTCCATGCCATTCGTCCGAGCAGGAAGGCCCGGGTATATTCAAGGACCTGAAGCCTGGGAAGGATCTGGTCGGGGAGCCGTATCTCACTTATATGACCTCTTTCAACTTCACATGAATTTATGATTCTGATCACCCCTCCTGTTCCGATTACCTTATGTTCCTTCTCTTCAAGGAAGGGCTTAACGAGCTTCAGAACAGAGTCAGTTTCAATAATTGAATCGGCATCAATTGTAACAATAAGGCTGTTCCTGCTGATATTTATTCCCGCATTCAGCGAGTCAGCTTTTCCTCCATTATTCTTATCAATGAATGTCAGACGGTTATATGAGGGATTCTCTGACTTATAAACACCCTTGATCCTTTCACATGGGATCCTGTAATCAAAATAATAGTTGACCTTTACAAGCTCAAAGGCCTGGATTATCTTCTGAAAAGTGTCATCCGTAGAGCCATCATTGACAATGATGACCTCAAAATTATTATAGTAAAGTGAAAGGAGTGTCCTTATATTGTCAATAATGGATTTGCTCTCATTAAATGCAGGAGCAATGATTGATATTCTCGGGATCAACGGCGACAGTACAAGTGAATTATAATTTATATAGCTGTTCTTTCTCAGGTATTTCCGCAGCGCCATCGCGGAAAAAATCCCCAGCAGAAGGTATGAGCTGAAAATTACCAGTGTAAGGATGAATATCAGATTTGAAAATAGGATTCCCATATCATTCAGTTAATTCTCCTGTCGAGTACATGGCGGATAATAATAGTATAATTTTTATAGTCAGATTTCATCAGTACAACCAATGCTTTGACACCTTCTTCTCCCATCAGCTCGATTGATTTGGTAGCCTCAATCTGCAACTGCACATCATCTTCCTTGTCAAGTACAAGTTTAAGAAATCCCATCATCGAAATGTCCGGCATCTTCCCCATTGATCTGACAATCTCAAGACAGGTTTTATAATTCTGGCTCTTGTACATCTTTTTCATTATTTCCAGGGTTGATGACATGCCAAGATCACCCGCGACCTGAACGGCCAGCTGCCGGACGTCTGCTGACTGATGCTGCAGGATATCCCCGATCGCCTCTTCCGCATCTGTCTGCTTAAACTCCCTTATCATGCGAAGTGCAAACTGCACTACAGTGATATTTGTTGATGACAGAAACTTTTTAAATGAGGGCACCGGAATATTATGCTGGATTATCAGATCATGCAGGGTTATCTGTTCCCACAGGGAAAAGGGTCTTTTCAGGTGGAACAAAAAATCAAAATGATCTTCGCTATTTAGTCTGACCAGCGCGATCTGTGCTTCCATCCTTAGAATTTCATTTGTTGAATTAAGCGACCTATATATTTCATCATTGGCATCTTTGATATTCATAAAAGCCAGTTCGCGGAATCCCTTTATTTTTTTATGCCATCTGCTGTCGTGAGCCCTGGCAAGGGAATCCTTATCAAGGCCGAGGTATTTGTAAAGGCCAAGAAGCTTTTTGCTTTCTTCACCCTTAAGATTCACACTTACATCGATCATCTGGTCAATAAGGATCTGCCGGCTGTAACTGTCTGAGGCAACAGGATCAAATTCGCCCGAACTCGCATTCCCGAAAAGATAATCTACTATAAGACTCTGGTATTTCTCCATAAGATAATGACGCAATTTTTCCTCCTTTTCCATTCTGTCCCTGTTCATCAGAATGATAATCAACAGTATTACCATTGAAATTATGGAGAACAATATTGTAATGATAAGAGCATTTACAAGTGAGTAGGATTCACCATAATATTTTATCCCTGTAAACCACCGGTCTTGTCTCTTTATAGAATCATTCCCGGTGATCAGTGGCGGAGGGTCTGAAGCTAAGGCGGCGTTGAACGGAGCCGATATTTCCGACTTAGGTTTTTCGATATGGCTCAGGGGGTCGATCAGAGTATCATTTATTAATGTGTCCTGCTTTTCTGTCATTGCGAGCTTAATGAGGCCGGGATCTTCTCCGGGATCATATTCTGCATCAGGATATCCGGATATCCTTACTTTATACAGATTATCCTCAACTATTATCCTTACCCTGATGTGAGGAATTGCCTTTATTCCATTGGAGATCCTGTCGGCATTTGACTTGAATCTGAAGGCTCCCACCTGAATGGGGAATGTATCACGTGGCGCAACGACGATCCCTTTCACCAGCGCTATCCGGATGGTATAGTCCTGAACAATAACTGTATCTCTTTTCCGGGGATGCCTCCCATAAGCAGCTTTCGGAGAGGAATCATGAAGGATATCATCATAAACCTTCAGCTCTCCGGGAGAACCATTCACAGAGGCGACTGAAATAAGTGGCAATATCAGCAGAATGAAATAGTTCATTATTTCATTTTTATTGCGTATATAAAGTTAATATTTCCCTCATATCTGTTGCGCCAGATATTATTTTCATATTCCTCCCGGGAATAACCTGCGCCTATACGCATCATCAGCCTGGGGGCAACAGATACGTTATACGTCACTCTTAAGCTGTAGGCGCTTAACCTCATCAGGTCTGTCATCACATCAAAAGGTTCATCAGGAGCGCTTCCTGCCCCCATTGTGACCTGAAGAAAATTATAATTATTAAAATAGCGCCTGACTGTCAGATATCCTGAGGTAGTCGGGCCATTATCCTTAAAATAAATGAAACCTTTAAGGGAGATCCAGTATTTTCCGGTATACTTTTCAACTGATGCTGTTCCAATGAATATATTACGGTCAAAATAATAATAGTTCAACCCGCCGGAGATGACCCATCCTGCAGGAAGGACCTGCCAGATCTCCATTGCGGCCCTGTGGCCCGGGAAATATTTTCCGGGGCTGAAGGCATAAGCAACATAAGCATAATTTTTGTCTGACAGTTTCGGATACGCTTCGGCCTCAAGCTGCCATTCGGTTGCCCTGTCGGGTGAAGCACCACCAATTATTGCGTTTCCTATATTTATTCCCGCCGCGGCAAGCCCCCATTTGAACCTGTGTTCTGCTCCGGCATTGAATACCTGCCAGAATCTGTCATATGGCTGTTTAAAACTGTCGAATGAATAGCCTGCCCTGAGGCCTGTAGATACAGGCGAGATATTTTTTGACCAGAGCATGATATCGCGTTTGACAGAAAGGGCATCAGCATTCCCGGGTTCCGATAATAGCAATGTGTCTATTACAGCTTCTGCATCCGCATAATTCTTTTTCCAGGCCAGTATCCTCCCAAGGAGTATCCTGGCATCACCATAGGAAGGATAGCTGTTTACCAGCTTCCTGGCTTCCGATGCTGCGAAATCAAGCTTCCCGCTGAATGCTATTGCTCTGATCCTTGCATACCTGGCTTCGGGATCAGATATATTCTGTGAGCAGAGAGGAGGAGAGATAAAAATTCTGCTCAGCACAAAGACTATTATCAACAGCACCGGGCGCCTGTTCATATATTTAATCTGAGAATGGATCTGATTTTCTGCAGGAGGTCAGAGGGGTCAAAAGGCTTAACAATATAATAATCAATCTCTAATTCCCTTGCCTGACGTTGCATCTGGAGATCACTGAAAGCTGACAGGACAATCACGGGAGTATTCCTTTTAAGATCTGACCTCAAAAACCTGATAATTTCCAGTCCGCTGTGAAAAGGGAGGTGAATATCGACCAGGATCATATCATATGTATTCTTATTCAGTAATTCAAATGCAATATTCCCATCCTTTGCCTGATCAATTTTAAATCCCTCCCTTTCAAGAACCACAGAAAGGGTCTTCATTACCATTATATTATCTTCACATACCAGCAACCTCATCTCAGAATATCATAATTCCTGAACGGATTCAAAATTATGGAATAAAATAATAATAAATTATTATCCCCGGAAGTCCGCCACAAAGATAATAAGATAAATCATCGGAATTATTAATTAAATATGATAGCTTGTTTTCCCGAAATTTACCAATTTGAAGTCAATCCATTAAAAAAATTGCTTCTAATACAATCATGAACTGAGGATCAACCAGATGAGGGTACTGGCAATTAAATAAAAGCAACCCGGAGCGGTTGGTATTACAACGAGAACCAGTAATTCAGTTTTATAAGAAAGACATTGCCCGGAAAGATATTACCCAGCTGTTTATAGGAATCTTTTATAGAGGTCCCGGATGATCCTGTGTTTGCTGTCCGTTCGCTTGACCAGACAAAATATATGAATGAGCCCAGCCGGTACTCCCACTTTGCAACAAAATTTGAACGGAACTGGAGAAAATTGAAATCGGGATTCGGAATTGAGTAATCGGTAATCTGATCATTATTCTCATCGAACCGATAATTCCCGTCTGAAAGGGTCACATTGTCATAAAGTGCGAACCTGTCATCATATATGTCAGCCACCGAATTTGTAATATGTTTAAAATCAGAGTAGTTTCCCCGGGAAACAAAGGGACTTCCGTAAAATTGAATTGAGAATTCCGGAGAGATATTAAGATTCATTCTTAATGTCAGTCCCAGCGTTTTCTGATCAATCGTACCCAGGATATATCGCTTTTCGGATAAATAATCCTTTGTTGCTACATACTGCAGTTCATTATAGTTATTTATAAAATCTGCAGTAATACCTATTTTAAAAGTGCTGAAGGGCCGGATAGTGATTCCGGGCTGGATCTGATAAGTTACTGACGAATTATTACCGCCATACTGGTAATTATAATCCACTCCAATGGTGACCTTTTTCGAATAATCAGTATGCAAGCCTCCGAACGACATCAGGGTATAAGGCATTATCATATCATTTCCGCCGCGTAATATCTTTGTGTCAAGCTTTTTTGAGTCATATATGAGATTTGCGTTGAAGCTCCACTGGTTTTTAAATTCGGAAGTAAAAGAGAGATGGCTTCCGGCGCCAAGGTAATTACCGTTAAAATTCCAGGAGTTGAATTGTTCCAGACCGATATTAAATGTCCGGAAGATAGAAACGGGCTTGTTGACAAAATAGGATATTTCATTTTCCTGGTTAATTACGTCTGCAGTATTCATATACCCCAGATCATTCAACTCCAGTCCGGGAGAAAACCATGAAGCTCCTGTTGAATATCTCCAGAATCCCTTTGATCCTTTTCCGATCTTTATCTTGCCACCATATCCGTTTAATGTGGTACGGGTTGTGTCATAATCAAGGTAATCCGCGCCCGGGCGCTGGTAGTACCTGGCAGATGATCGCTGCAATACTGTCATTGATTCAGCCGAACCGTTCAGGTAGCTGCCAATCAGACGGGCATCAATATAAAATTCCTTATCCCTCCAGTGATGCTTCAGATCAAGGCCTCCCGTATAAGCATCAGAGGGCAGGAAGGCAAGATCCGGTTCGCTTATGACACGGTTAACAGAGGTGAGGATTCCCCCTATTACAGTATTTCCGCCATTATATCCCTTCTGAACCCGGGCAACCATGTAATTAGTCAGAGGTTCTACTTTTGTCTTTGTGATGTTCCCGTTCAGATCGCTCAGCCTGGCATATTCATTTGCTGTCACACTGTGTATAAGCCCCACTGACAAACCTTTGGAAGTTGTCCCGCTGAATTTTTCAGCGCTCATTATAGTTGTCATTTCCGGTGAATCGACATAAAAGTTGTCGTTCGGCTCGACTGTCCGTGAAGGGCTGTGCCCTATACGCCTGGAATAAAACAGGCTCTCTTCATCAAATTTATAATCGAAAATTGTCAACCCTTCAAGAAAGAAAGGTCTCTTTTCTTCATAAAATGTCTCGAATGCCGTAAGATTCATTACAGAAGGGTCTGACTCAACCTGCCCGAAATCAGGATTAACAGTCATGTCGATAGTGAAGTTGCTTGATACTCCGATCTTGGCATCCAACCCCATATTCCCTCCCCATCTCTTTCCGCCTGCAGTAAATGGGTTTCCCGGTTGTTTTTGCATTGTTTTGAGATCACCGAGTGCATAAGGCATTATCTCAAGGCGTTGCGATTTCTTCAGACCTTTTATCCCTTTCAGTTCGCCGAAATTAAACAAAACTCCCGGACCTGTTTTTGACTGGATCTCCCAGTCGCTTTCCTCCTGGTAACGGTTTATCCATCTCCATACATGCAGTCCCCAGACCTGCTCCTTTTCCTTGCTGTAACGCAACTGGCTGAGAGGGATCTCCAGCTCGGCCACCCAGGCTGAATCCTCAAGGCCTGTTTTTACCCTCCATACAGCATTCCAGTTGAAATCCCAGTTCTCGGGATTGAACAGGATGAGATCAATCTTCTGACCCCAGGCATTTAAAGTAAATTCAAATCCTGTGCGGTGGTCGTGATAACTATCGAAGTTCACTCCCATCATATCTCCCACAAATTCATCACGCAACCCCGCAATCCTCTGAATTTTCTCAGGTTCCCCGTCAAAGGCACGAAGGGCGACATAAAGATATCTGTCGTCGTAAAGAATCTTGAATTCTGAAGGATATGTTGGCTTAGCCCCTTCATTTGGTATATACTGATGAAAATCTCCGGCCCAGGTCCCGGTTTTCCAGCATTCGTCATCAAGCTTTCCGTCGATCACCGGCCGGTAAGTGGTGAGACGGGCAGTGGTGTAAACCGGTTGTATGGTTGCACCCTTTCGGGGAACTGAATCCTGACTGTAATCAGCGGGTAAAAAATTGCCGGCAGGATAAGCCTGAAGTGAAATAAAAAGTAGAAAAACAATGACTGGGAAGAAAGAAATATCAATTAAGGCACGTTTCATTAAACAGTTAAGCGAGAGTTAGTACTTATCAAAAAAATAGTTATCAAAATGAATTTGAGTCAAATATATAAGAATAACTCAATTCAATAAATATTTTAACATTTATTGACAAAAAAAAAGAGAACTTATATCACCTGTAGCAGGGCCAGGAAAAGGATGATCAGAATGGTCAGTGATGATACTCCTACCGGGAACCAGACCGGGGCAATCCATGGCCTGGGAATAAGGAAAAGAACATCAATCGTGGAAAGCTTTGGCGGCCATTTTATAAGGATGTAAAGAGATACATAATAGAACAGGTCCCAGAAGGCAAAAGTCCAGAGAAAGAAAATGCCTTTTTCAACCCAGCCGGTTCCGGTAAGCAAAGCAAGTACCACAAGCATTATAATTGTTGCAGCTTCCCTTGTCATCTCAATATAAAGATATCTTTCCGGGAATTTCTGAAGAGATTCCTTGTTGGACTCGGAATCGATCATCCCAAGGGCTTTTCTGAGGTATACGACAACCACCCCTTCAAGGTGGGCCATCGCAATCCCGAAAAGAGCAAGAAGTGAGAGGTCTTTAAACATTTCTTAACTGGTCTGGAGTTAATCAAAGTTAAATAATCTTTTCTCTCCGGCCTAAATTTCCGGTAAAAGAGATCCGTTTTTTATCAGGCTTATGATCCCCGGAAGAAATATTATTAATCCGGTGATCACCGAGATTATTGCGGATATGAGCACCCCTGCCGCAGCAACATCTTTTGCCCTTTTAATTTTTTCATTCCTTTCATCGGAAATAAGATCCGACAGGTATTCCACTGCCGTATTAAAACACTCGCTTACAAAAACAAGTCCCGACACAAAAAGAATAGCCATCCAGCCAGATTCCCTGATCCGGAGAAGGATCCCCAGAATGATTACAAACACCAGGATGAACAGATGAATCCTGGCATTGTGTTCATAGGTTATCAGCGTACTGATTCCGCGGAATGCGTACCTGAAGCTTTTCAGCCTGGCGCGCAGGCTGAACCTTTTCTTCGGATCATTTTTCTCCATTAAATTCATAGTGAAGATTTTAGAAAATTCAAAAATAATATGTTTCCGCCTTAAACTGCATCAAATTCCCTGAAATAAAAAATATTGCTACTTTCGTATCATAAGAGAAGTAAACCTTAAGGAACAAAGTGTTATGAATTCAAGGGAAAGGGTATTACGGGCACTAAGAAGAAAAGAGGGAAATCCCGACAGGGTACCGCTTCAGTTTGATATTTGCAGGCAGCACACTGAATTCTTCGGGAAGAAGTTAGGCATTGAACCTGACTATGCTCTTTCATATTATGAGGATCTTACCTACAGGATCTCTGCAAATGAAATCAGAACGAAGCTTGGAAGCGATGTGGTGGTTGTCGGAGGCACTGTTCCGTATGGGTACAGGGCTGAAACTGTACATGATGATATTACCAGGAATGAATTTGGCATGCATATGAAGCCGACTTCCTTATATGTTGAAGTTGTAAAATGTCCGCTTGAGGATGCAACAACTGCCGCAGACATTGAAAGATATTCCTTTCCCGATCCATATGCAGCAGGCCGGTTTGATAAGGCAAGGCGGGATATTGACAGGTATGGATATGATTATTTTATTATAGGTGATGTCGAGATCACCCTGTTTGAGATGGCCTGGCACCTGACGGGTCTTGAGAAATACATGGTTGGTATGCTTTGTGATGAACCATGGCTTGAGCTTCTTAACGACAAGGTTGAAGAATGGAGTACCGGACTTGCCCTGCAGCTGGTCGGAGCCGGGGTAGATGCAATCTGGCTGGGAGAAGACCTGGGAAGCCAGACCTCAACACTTATTTCACCTGAGGACTGGAGGACAAGGTTCAAGCCCCGGCATAAAAGGATGATTGAGCGGTTACGCAGGGAGAATCCTGATCTTATAGTGATTATGCATTCCGACGGAGCTGTTGCACCGTTGATAGATGATTTTACGGAGATCGGGGTCGATGTTTATAATCCTGTACAGCCGAACGTTCCCGGGTCTGATCCCGGGGAGCTTAAAGGCAGGTATGGAGAAAAAATATGTTTTTTCGGGGGAATAGATCAGCAATCTCTTCTTCCTTCAGGAGATATGAATAAGATCAGGGCAGATATAAAAGAGAGGATCGCTGTCTTCGGCAGGGACAGGGGCTATCTGCTTGCTCCTGCTCACATCCTTCAGCCTGATGTCTCACCCGGTACAATTCTTGAAATGATAAAGGCAGCAATTGAATTCGGAAATTACAGGTAATCGGTAATCGCGAAAAATAATAATAGCACCCATCTCCCCGCCGGACCGACCCCCCAACCCCCTAGGGGGCTTTTGGTTTTCAGCTATTTACAAGTTTTCAACATTACGCGAAGTGTCGTACCACGACACTGAATACTGATTACCGAATACCGAATACATTTTAACCCTGTGCCCTGTGCCCAGCCTCCGCTACAACCTTTGCTAAAGCTACGGTTGTCGAAGAAAGCTACGGCTGGAAATGCCTGAGCCCTGAGCCCTGAAACGGCCCGGGATCAGGTAAACTGTATGAATTTCTCTTTAGGAGTTTTGCAGAAATCACATTTTTCAGGAACAGCCTGCAACTCATAGGTATTTCCACATGTCGGGCAAACATCCCATGCAACAGGCAGAATATTTTCACCCGGTCCGTTTATTGCCTCGAGGGCATTTTTATAAAATACCTGATGTTTCTTTTCAGTATCAAAAGCCCATGTAAATGATTTTATCGCATCTGCGCTTTTTTCCTTATTTGCTTCTGCAATAAAGTCCGGGTACATTGTTTCAATTTCATAGGTCTCTCCCTTTATGGCATCAGCAAGATTTTCTGCTGTCGACCCGACATTAAACTTACCGATCTCCGGTCCTGTGATTGTTACCCCCAGTTTTTGAAGCACCTTTAAGTGGTTTGCCGCATGAATAGCTTCAGATCTTGATGTTGCCCTGAACATCACGGCAACGGTGTCCAGACCTTCCGCAGCGGCTTTCTCAGCGAAAGCGGCATATTTCGCACTTGCAGTTGATTCGCCGTTATAGGCAGCTTTGAGGTTTTCAATTGTTTTAACCGGGGTTGATGCACACCCCGTCATAAGCCCTGCGGCTAAGACTAGAATAACAAATCTGGCAAATGTTTTCATGCTGTTCATTTTAAGTTAAATATTAATAATTGTATTGAATTCAACGACAGTCACTATTTACTAAAGAGGCATCATATAGTCGTACACCATGGTCCCTCCTAAAAAGCCGGTATAGCTGACAGCTACAAAAGCCAGAAAATAGAGTCCGAAACCTACCCATTTCAAGGGTGTCTCTTCCTTTTTTCCTATTACAAGGAAAATCCTGAAAACAGCACCAATAATCACCAGGATAAAGGTTATCAGCGCCCACGTTTCATGCTGATTGAATATTTTTTCAGCTGCGCCCTGGGTAGGTTCATCAGTAAACAGCTGACCCGTCGACCATGCGACTATCGCACTTAAGGCTCCAAGGATCAGAAGATAAAATCCTGTCCGCGACAGACATTTCTCTTTTTTGAAAAAAAGTGAGGAGACTTCAGCCAGGAAGCCAACCATGATCAGGGCGATTGGAAAGTGCACAACCATTGGGTGCAGGTGATCTGTATTAATCATAATATTTAATCTTTACAGGTTATCAAAAAGAGAACAGCCGGGTCTTAATCAAATTCATCTCTCTTTCAAATATAACAAATTTTATTGTAATAATCAGTTACCAGAGGTCTGATTTTTCAGTAACAGGCAAAAATCTAATACTGATAACCAATTTGTTAAATACCCGACAGAAGATGGCATTAGCAAAACAATTATATATTAATTAACTTTGAAACCTTTTTAATCTGTTATTAAACTCTATCAGAACAGGATGTCAGATAATAAATATCTGAAGCCCTATGGTGAAAAACAGAAAGCCTTCGACAGGCGTTACCTGGAGATGGCTCTCATCTGGGCACAGAATTCATATTGCATCAGGCGACAGGTCGGCGCGCTGATCGTAAAGGGAAAGATGATAATCTCTGACGGTTATAATGGAACCCCATCCGGTTTTGAGAATATTTGTGAGGATGATAATAATGTGACAAAGCCTTACGTTTTGCATGCGGAGGCAAATGCAATTACCAAGGTAGCCAAATCCCATAACTCCAGTGAGGACTCTACGCTTTATGTAACAACATCTCCATGCATGGAGTGCTCAAAACTTATAATCCAGGCCGGGATAAAAAGAGTGGTTTTCTGTAACCGCTATCATAAAACCGACGGATTGGATCTGCTTAAACGTGCTGAAATTGAATTGATATATATTGATCCCGAAAAAGATATTTATGAAGTACAATAACAATAAAAGAAATATTATTATTCCGTTATTGCTCGCAGTTGCACTTGCGACCGGCATATTAGCAGGGAAATTTCTTCCCGGAGTAAGTGATCTTCCTCAGGCTTCAAGTATAAGATCCAGGAATGATAAGCTGAACACAATACTTAACATTATTGAATCAAACTATGTTGATTCTGTAAACCGGAATGATCTTGTTGAAGCTGCAATTCCTGCAATACTTAAGAAGCTTGATCCGCATTCCGTTTATATACCTGCCAAAGACCTTGCCAGGGCCAATGAGCCATTGCAGGGTAATTTTGAAGGAATAGGCATATCGTTCAATATGCTTACGGATACCATTTTGGTTATAAGCACTATACCGGGAGGCCCCTCTGAGAAGATGGGACTGCTTCCGGGTGATAAAATCCTTTATGTAAATGATTCTCTTGTTGCCGGCAGACATATAAGTGATGAAAAGGTGATGGGTATGCTAAAGGGACCCAAAGGAACCGAGGTAAAGATAAAAATCCTGAGGAACGGACAAAAAGAGCTGATCCCGTTTGAAATCACACGCGACAAAATTCCGATCTACAGCATTGATGTAAGCTACATGGTGAATGATCACACCGGTTATATAAAGATCAACAATTTTGCGGTTAATACATTTGATGAATTCATGAAGGGACTGCGGGATCTGAAAGAACAGGGAATGACCAGCCTTATAGTTGATCTGCGTGCCAACTCCGGCGGTATAATGGAATCGGCCATACAGATTGCTAATCAGTTCCTGAAGGAAGGGCAACTGATAGTCTATACAAAGGGCAGGGCTCAGCCACGTAATGAGGCCCGGGCAACAGGTAAAGGGGAATTTGAAACCGGCGACCTTGTAGTACTTATTGATGAATGGAGCGCCTCCGCAAGTGAGATTCTTGCCGGTGCAATCCAGGATAATGACCGCGGAACAATTATCGGACGGCGGTCATTCGGGAAAGGTCTGGTACAGGAACCAATCTCCTTCGCAGACGGCTCGGGAATGAGACTGACAATTGCTCGGTATTATACCCCTACTGGCAGGTCAATTCAAAAACCATACAAGGATGGATTTGATGATTATTTTGAAGACCTGGCTAAAAGATACCACAGGGGCGAATTTGAGATCCCCGACAGCATCCATTTTTCAGATTCCCTGAAATTCACAACCCCCGGGGGCAGGATCGTATATGGAGGAGGTGGTATTATGCCTGATAAATTTGTACCTGTTGATACAAGCGGAATATCTCCCTATTTTGTTAAAACGCGATCTCTGATATACAGGTTTGCACTTAATTATACTGAAGAAAACAGGGAGGTCTTAAAGAATTACACCGAACCAACGGAGATGGAAAAATACCTTGACAAGCAACCCCTCCTCGACCAGTTCGTGCAATATGCTGCTGCCAATAAGATTAAACCCGACAGGGAAGGTTTAAAGATCTCCGGAGACATAATCCACACGCAGATCATGGCATATATTGCCAGGAATATACTTGATAATAAGGGATTCTATCCTATCTGGGAGAATATTGACACTACGCTTAAATATGCGATTGATTTCCTGAATAAAAAATAGCTTTGGTACGCAACATACTATGACCTGGACAGGGTGGTTCAGATCAGGTTATGCTTTGTATAAAGTCGCTGATTATGCTGACCGACAAGTCTTCCTCTTCAATAAAACCCATATGTCCTGAATTATTGAGGATCACAAGCTTGGTGCCGGATGATAATTTAACCTTTCTCCTGATATCGTCCAGAGGTATATAGTTATCCATAGAGCCTAATATCCATAAACATGGCAGGCCGCCCTCTTCCATTATATGTAACCTTGATGGCCGGGTTATCATCCCGTTCAAAACGGCAATAATACCTTCAGCGGGTATCTCTGAAGCAATTTCGACAGACCGCCTGACAGGTTCTGAAAATAATTCCAGGTTTGTGGCAGCAAACATCTTCTTTACATTAGCCAGGTAAACAAGATCCTTTTTGCCTGCCCTGACAAGAGCGATTTCACGCAGCCTTTTTTCTATTGCCTCAGGAGTATCCTGAAAAGGCTGCGAATGAAAAAGACAATATCCTGAAAGAGAATCCGGAAACAGCTCAGCACAGGCAAGTGTAACATATCCTCCAAGTGAGTGGCCGGCCATAAACACTTTATTTATACAGAGACTGTCAAGAACATCCTTCACGACCGCAGCCATAAACTCCATACTGTGAGTCTCTCCATATGTATCAGACAGACCGTGTCCAGGAAGATCGATAGCAATTACCCTGAATTCTGCCGAAAGTTTCTGCATGAATCCGTTCCATACCGCTGATGATTCAAGGTAACCATGCAGCAAGACAACGGGCACCCCGGTGCCGGTGACTGAATAATTAATTCTTCTGCCGTTAAATACCAGGTACATATGGAACAAATTTATTAGTTTTGTAAAGGTAAACCTAATAAAAATCCCTGATGCCTGGATCAAAACCAGGCTGCTTAGTGATAATTAGCATGCAGGTGATATTGTTATTGCCACACTTAACACCTATTTTTGATGGACTTCCGGATACAAGCAAGTAGATAAACTATAAACATTTCATACCCGATGAATAAAGTTTTAATTTCCTCCGTTTCAAAAAAATTTGTGATGGCACTTGCCGGTCTGTTCCTGCTCACATTTCTACCGGTTCATCTAATAATAAACCTTCTCCTCCTGAAATCCGACCCGGAACCGTTTAATAAAGCTGCGCATTTCATGGCCACATTCCCTCTCATAAGAATCATGGAGGTAGTCCTGTTCGCAATGATATTTATTCATATCATCTGGGCCTTTATCCTTCAGATCCAGAACTGGCTTGCAAGACCTGTAGGTTATGTCAGCGGAAGCAAATCAGAAACTGACTTTTTCTCGAAGTTCATGATCTGGACAGGAGCTGTTGTTTTAACATTTTTTATTCTCCATTTTTTCAACTTCTTCTTTATAAAGCTCGGACTGGTACCCGGTAATCCGGAGGATTTTTATTCAGCCGCCCATAATCTCTTTAAGATCCCTGCATATAATTACATTTACCTCACCGCCTTTGCCTTACTTGGCTTTCATCTCTATCATGCCTTCTACTCTGCTTTCCAGACGCTGGGACTGAATCACAGGATATGGTCTCCGGTGATCAAAATAGCAGCTCTTGTTTATTCTGTTATAATTCCCTTATCATTTGCTTTTATCTCAATCTCATTATGGCTTTTCAGGTAAAACTGGAATATAAATTAAAGTAAAATGGAAAAACTAAATTCTAAGATACCCGTCGGACCTCTCTCCCAGAAGTGGACAAAATTTAAGTCATCTGGCAAACTTGTTAACCCGGCCAACAAAAAGAAGCTCGAAATAATTGTTATCGGTACCGGATTATCAGGAGCAGGAGCCGCTTCCGCACTTGGAGAACTGGGCTACAGGGTAAAAAATTTCTGTTACCAGGATTCACCAAGAAGAGCTCATTCTGTTGCAGCCCAGGGAGGAATAAATGCAGCAAAAAACTACCAGAACGATGGGGACAGTACCTTCCGGCTTTTTTACGACATGATAAAAGGTGGCGACTTCAGGGCTCGCGAGGCAAACGTTTACAGGGCAGCCGAAGTGAGCAATCAGGTAATTGACCATTATACAGCCCTTGGAGTGCCATTTGCCCGCGATTATGGAGGAACACTGGATACAAGGTCTTTCGGCGGAGTGCAGGTATCAAGAACATTTTACGCCAAAGGACAGACTGGGCAGCAATGTCTGCTGGGGGTGTATTCATCCCTTAACAGGCAGATAAAGAAGGGAAATGTAAAAATGTATCCCCGCCGCGAAATGCTTGATCTGGTTTTGATCGATGGCAAGGCCCGCGGGATTATAACACGCAACCTGATTACGGGTGAAATTGAAAGGCACGGTGCACATGCAGTTGTACTTGCAACCGGAGGTTATGGTACAATTTATTATCTTTCGACGCTTGCGGTCAATTCCAATGCTTCGGCAGTATGGAAAGCGCATAAAAAAGGAGCATTCTTTGCCAACCCAAGCTTTATACAGATCCATCCGACCTGCGTTCCCCAGTTGAATGAATTCCAGTCCAAGCTCACTCTGATGTCAGAATCACTTCGCAACGATGGAAGGGTATGGGTACCAAAAAGCCAGCATGATAAAAGACCACCGAATGATATCCCCGAGGAGGAAAGAGATTATTTTCTTGAGAGAAGATACCCTGCCTTCGGCAACCTGGTACCCAGGGATGTCGCCTCAAGAGCTGCAAAGGAAAGATGCGATGCAGGATTCGGGATCGGAGAAACAGGACTTTCCGTCTATCTCGACTTCAGGGATTCAATAACGAAACAGGGAAAGGAAGTAATAGAGAACAAATATGGTAACCTGTTTGAGATGTATGATACTATCACAGGCATTGACCCGTATGAAGAACCCATGCGTATCTATCCTGCCGGCCATTATACAATGGGCGGTCTGTGGGTCGATTATGAACTAATGACAACAATACCCGGATTATATGCAATCGGGGAGGCGAACTTTTCCGATCATGGTGCCAACAGGCTTGGAGCAAGCTCTCTGATGCAAGCCTCCGGAGATGGCTATTTTATTCTCCCAAATACAATAAGCAATTATCTTGCCGGCGAGATAAGGGTTCCTGCGATCTCCACTGACAGGCCCGAGTTTGTTGATACTGAAAAAGTTGTGAAAGAAAGACTTGAAAAGCTGATTTCCATAAAAGGCAAACAGACTGCAGCGACATTTCATAAACGCCTTGGAAAGATAATGTGGGACTATTGCGGAATGGTAAGGAACGCTGAGGGACTTAAGAAAGCCCTTTCACTAATTAATGACCTCAGGGAAGAATTCTGGAAAGATCTCACTATCCCGGGGACAATAAACGAGGTCAATATGGAACTCGAAAAAGCCGGAAGGGTTGCAGACTACTTTGAACTTGCAGAACTTCTTGTAACCGATGCCCTCAACAGGAATGAATCATGCGGGGCACACTTCCGGGAGGAATATCAGACACCAGACGGAGAAGCCCAGCGTAATGACGCGGAGTTTGCCTATGTGGCGGCCTGGGAATATACCGGGGAAGGCAAGCCTCATATCCTTCATAAGGAAGAACTTAAGTTTGAAGAGGTTGAGATGAATGTCAGAAGCTATAAGTAAGAGCAAAGAGCACAGGGCACGGAGCTCAGAGCACAGGCACAGAGCGCAGGGCTTCTTCAGATTCCCCTCCCTGGAGGGGCCAGGGGTGGGTTTAAGGGGGCACAGAGCGCAGGCTTTGCCAGCCGAAGCTTTAATGACCAGCAGAGGATTATCGAAATAGGAAGCGAAGGCTGGGCACGGAGGCCTTGTGCAGCAGGCGGACAAACAGGGTGGGGTTGTCTTTTCCGGGCTCCTTTTCTTTGGTTCGTTTCTTTTGGAGAAGCAAAAGAAATGAACAATTTATAAATAGATCGAAATCAGTTCTTAACAGTAATTAAATATCCGATAGTACTTATACATAACAATTTATATTTAAAGATCATGAAGCTTACACTCAAAATATGGCGTCAGAAAAATGCAAAATCCAAAGGGGATTTTGTAACATACAAGATGGATGACGTATCTCCTGAGATGTCATTTCTTGAGATGCTTGATGCCCTGAATAAAAAACTTGTTGAAGAGGATAAAGATCCGGTGGCCTTTGACCATGATTGCCGGGAAGGTATTTGCGGATCGTGCGGTATGTATATAAACGGCCATCCGCACGGACCGGTTCCTGCTATCACCACCTGCCATCTTTCGATGAGATATTTCAAAGATGGCCAGACAATCTGGGTTGAGCCGTGGAGAGCCAGGCCTTTCCCTGTTATCAAAGATCTCATTGTCGACAGGTCAGCCTTTGACAAGATCCAGATTGCGGGCGGGTATATTTCAATTAATACAGGAGCTGCCCCGGAAGCCAATTCCATTCTCGTACGCAAGAAAAATTCTGATACTGCCTTTGATTCGGCGATCTGCATAGGATGCGGCGCCTGCGTTGCAGCATGTAAAAATGCCTCAGCCATGTTATTTGTTTCTGCCAAAGTTTCACAATTTGCACTTCTCCCCCAGGGCAGGATCGAAGCAAAAGAGAGGGTGAAGGCAATGGTGAAAGCAATGGATGAGGCGGGCTTTGGCAACTGCTCCAATACGGGAGCATGTGAAGCCGAATGTCCCAAGCAGATTACACTTATGGATATTGCCAGGCTGAACCGGGAATTCTATAAAGCTTATTGACATTTCTCCTGCCTGAACTAACACACCCTGATGAAACGGAAAAAGTTTATTGAACTTGTTACTGTTGCCGGTGGAGCAGTTGCAGCAACACCCGTATCAGCCATACCTGCCTACTTCTCAATTTCAGGGGAAGGAAGAGGCTCCCCGAAAAAGATAAACGAACTTAAAGCTGATGTTGTAATTGCCGGAGGCGGAGTGGGAGGATGCGCTGCCGCCCTGGCTGCCCTCCGCTATGATTTAAATGTGATCCTGACTGAAGAGACTGACTGGATAGGAGGACAACTCACTTCGCAGGGTGTGCCCCCCGATGAACATCAATGGATAGAGACGCATGGTTCGACGAAGCTTTATCGCCATTTTCGCAACTCGGTACGACAGTATTACATGCGGAACTACCCATTGACAGAGAAGGCAGGGAATAACGCATTTCTGAACCCCGGTGATGGATCAGTATCAAGGTTATGTCATGAACCACGGGTGGCACTCGCGGTACTGCGTGACCTTATGGCTCCCTATATAAGCTCCGGGAAACTGAATCTGCTTACGGATACAAAAGTTGTAAGCGCAGATTTTACCGGCGACAGGATTCATTCATTGAAGGCCGTTTCTCATGCAAACGGTAATAGTATGGTACTCTCCGCACCCTATTTTATAGATGCTACAGAACTGGGAGACCTGCTTCCCCTTACAGGGACGGAATTTGTTACCGGTACCGAATCAGCAGGGGAAACCGGCGAGATGCATGCTCCGGAAAAAGCTGATCCGGAAAATAACCAGGCATTCACCGTCTGTTTTGCAATGGATTATATCCCGGGAGAGGATCATGTGATAGAAAAACCCCGGGACTACGAGTTCTGGCGAAATTATAAACCTCAGCTGACACCGCCATGGCCGGGAAAACTTCTTGACCTTTGCTCTACGGATCCGATCTCGCTGAAACCAAGATTTGCCGGCTTCAGTCCCGAAGGGACCAGCGATCCGTCTCTTAACAATCTCTGGACCTATCGCAGGATAATCAACAGGCTTAATTTTATGCCCGGCACCTATCGCGGCGACATAACTGTGGTAAACTGGCCGCAGAATGACTATTTACCCGGAAATCTTATCGGTGCGGATCCCTCTGAGCTCAAGAAGCACATTGAAGGCGCCAGGCAACTGAGTCTGTCCCTTTTGTACTGGCTTCAGACAGAAGCTCCACATCCTGATAAAGGATACGGCTGGAAGGGAATACGGCCCCGCGGCGATATTCTTGGAACGGAAGACGGACTGGCAAAATCTCCCTATATCCGTGAATCGCGCCGTATTAAAGCCTTATTCACCATCCTTGAGGAACATGTAGGTCTTGAAAACAGGACTAAAGTGACCGGCAATACAAAAAATATTAAATCTGCTGATTTTTACGATAGTGTTGGTGTAGGTTACTACAGGATAGATCTCCACCCCTCATGTGCAGGAACCAATTACATAGATATCAGCTCCCTCCCTTTCCAGATACCCCTCGGATCGCTTATCCCGCGACGCGTTGAAAACCTTATCGCCTCAAATAAAAATATAGGTACCACACACATCACAAACGGTTGTTACCGGCTGCATCCTGTCGAATGGAATATTGGCGAATCTGCCGGATCACTTGCAGCATTTGCACTTGGTAAAAAGGTTATTCCACGAATGGTCAGGGAGAGTAAAGACCTTCTGAATGAGTTCCAGGATCTGATACGATCGGCTGGTATTGAAACACACTGGCCCGAAGAGTAAAAAATGACCATCCCAACATATATCTAAAACTGCCCATGGTAAGTCTATAATCGCCTTATGAAGGAACACCCGAAGCAAATCATATACATTGTCTGGCTGTCCATAGTCGCTTCTCTTGGAGGATTCCTTTTTGGCTATGATACCGCGGTTATTTCCGGTACTGTGGATCAGGTCTCATTACAGTTCAGTCTCAACGACATTACAAAAGGATGGTATGTCGGATGTGCACTGGCAGGATCGATTGCTGGTGTAATGGTGGCCGGGTATCTGAGCGATAAATTCGGGCGGAAAATTGTTTTGTTGCTTTCCGCCGTCCTGTTTTCATTATCAGGTTTAGGTTGCATGCTGGCTGCTGATCAGGTGCAGCTGGTTATTGCCCGTATTGTGGGAGGTATAGGAATAGGTGTTGCATCAGTTGTATCTCCGTTGTATATTGCCGAGATTTCAATCCCCTCCATACGCGGACGACTTGTGTCAATGTATCAGCTGGCAATTACAGTAGGCTTCCTGGGAGCATATCTTGCCAACTGGGGACTTCTGCAATACTCTGAGACGCTTTTAAGTAAGGGAGCTACCTCCGGAATTACAGGTAAGATCTTTGGCACTGAGGCATGGAGAGGAATGCTTGGTATGGAAGCCCTCCCGGCAATATTGTTTTTTCTTGTGCTCTTTCTTATTCCTGAGAGTCCCCGGTGGCTTGTTGTGCAGGGGAGAGATAAAAAGGCCTCGGTGGTTCTGTACAGGATCTTTGGTGAAAGAGAGGCCAATGTTCAGATCAGTAACATAAAATCACTTATTGGTTCAGAATCAGGAGCCAACTGGAGTCTCCTGTTCCGGCCGGGGTTTCGCATGGCTCTCTTCATTGGAGTGGCACTGGCCATGCTGGGCCAGTTAATGGGAGTAAATGCAGTTCTTTATTATGGCCCCTCCATATTCAGGGAGAGCGGCCTTTCAAGCGGAGATTCCCTGTTTTACCAGGTGCTCGTTGGCCTGGTAAATATGCTGACCACAGTGCTGGCACTTGTAATCATCGATAAGGTCGGGCGTAAAAAGCTGGTTTACTGGGGAGTATCCGGCATGGTGATCTCCCTTATCCTGATAGGGATTTATTTTGCATATGGAAATGAACTTTCCATTCCCCAGCTCTTTCTGTTAATATTCTTCCTATTTTACATATTTTGTTGCGCTATATCAATATGTGCAGTAATTTTTGTACTCCTTTCTGAAATGTATCCTGTAAAGGTTCGCGGAGCAGCTATGTCAGTTGCCGGCCTCTCTCTCTGGATAGGCACTTATCTTATTGGTCAGCTGACACCTTTAATGCTTACCAGCCTTACACCAGCCGGTACATTCTGGTTCTTTGCCCTTATGTGCATACCTTATATGCTGATAGTATGGAAATTATTACCTGAAACCACCGGGAAATCCCTCGAAGAGATAGAAGAAATGTGGATAAAGAGAGGGAAAAGACAGATCTGAGCCGGAAGGCTTCGGGCTTCGGTCTTCAGGCTTCAGTCCCAATACAAATATCAACTTAAACAATGTAATTATGGATTCCGGATCTTTATCAAAACTCTACAGAGACGAACTCTTAAACAATGTTGTGCCTTTCTGGCTCGGAAAATCGCAGGACTCCCGGTACGGCGGCTATTTTACCTGTCTCGACAGGGCGGGGAACGTTTTTGATACCGATAAATTCATCTGGCTTCAGGGGCGTCAGGTCTGGCAATTCTCAATGCTTTACAATAACGTTGATAAAAATCCTGAATGGCTGCAATGTGCCGTGCAGGGAGGAGAATTCTTAAAAAAGTCGGGGCACGACGGAAATTATAACTGGTATTTTTCACTGACCCGGGAGGGGAAGCCTTTAACCGAGCCCAGTAATATCTTTTCCTATACCTTCGCCGCCATGGCCTTCGGTCAGCTCAGCCGGGCTACCGGTAATCAGGAATATGCGGAAATTGCAAAGAAGACATTTGATATAATTCTTTCAAGGATGAACAATCCCAAAGGGAAATGGAATAAGGCATACCCTGGCACCAGGGATCTCAAAAATTTTGCCCTTCCGATGATCCTCTGTAATCTTTCCCTTGAAATAGAGCATCTTGTTGAAAGGGATTTCCTGCAGCAGACCATAGATAATTGTATTCATGAAGTAATGGAAGTTTTTTACCGTC
This sequence comes from uncultured Bacteroidales bacterium, assembly GCA_963816345.1. Classification (GTDB taxonomy): domain Bacteria; phylum Bacteroidota; class Bacteroidia; order Bacteroidales; family VadinHA17; genus LD21. The sequence continues at coordinate 213,306 of CAWFKI010000006.1, read as the reverse complement.
CTGAACTGGGGCTTATTATCGAAAATGTGACTGCAGCCAATAATCTCTCTGATACATTTGAAGGACGATTACTGAATCCCGGACATGCAATAGAGGCCATGTGGTTCATCATGGACCTGGGGGTAAGGCTTAATAATCCCCGGCTAATTGAAAAAGCTGCTGCGATTGCTGTTCAGATGGTTGAATATGGCTGGGACGAAAAATACGGGGGCATCTTTTATTTCCTTGACAGGGATGGCCATCCTGTACAGCAGCTTGAATGGGATCAGAAACTCTGGTGGGTTCATATTGAATCGCTTATCTCGCTGGCAAAAGGATATCAGCTGACGGGATCACAGGATTGCCTCAAATGGTTTGAGATCATCCATGAATATACATGGGATCACTTCAAAGATAAGGAATTTCCCGAGTGGTATGGTTATTTAAACCGTCAGGGAGAGGTCCTTCTGCCGCTGAAAGGCGGCAAATGGAAAGGATGTTTTCATGTGCCCCGGGGCCTTTATCAATGCTGGAAGACCCTTGAGAAGATTAATCACCATTAAGAGAGCCGGAGGCACCCTCCGCTCATTTAGTTTAAAACCCATCCCCTTCCCCTTAAATTTAAAACCTATCCCCTGCCCTTTAAGTTTAAAACCCATCCCCTGCCCCTTCCCTTAAAATTCAAAACCCTTCCCCTTCCCCTTCCCTTAAGAGTAAGGGAAGGGGTAAGAGCCTTATCATAAGTGAATTAGCTTTCCCCTCCCCTTATTTTTTAAGGGGAGGGTCAGGGAGGGGTTAAAAATAGAAGAGATGGGGAGGGTCAGGGAGGGGTTAAAAATAGAAGAGATGGGGAGGGTCAGGGAGGGGTTAAGAATAGAAGAGATGGGGAGGGTCAGGGAGGGGTTAAAAAATAGAAGAGATGGGAAGGGGTAAGATCCTTAACATCAATGCTTTTCTCCCCTCCCCTTATTTTTTAAGGGGAGGGTCAGGGAGGGGTTAAGATTAGCAGAGAAGGGGAGGGTCAGGGAGGGGTTAAAAATAGAATAAAAAAGGGGAGGGTCAGGGAGGGGTTAAAAATAGAAGAGATGGGGAGGGTCAGGGAGGGGTTAAGAATTCCAAGTTTACAGGCAAATGGCTTCCACCTCCTTTACGGTTTTCGGAATCGGTTTGCCGAGGACCTTATGGCCCTTTTCCGTAATGAGTACATCGTCCTCTATACGTATCCCGCCAATTGACATATAGCTGTCTGTTTTCCCGTAATTTATGAATCCGGTAAATTTCTTTTCTCCCTTCCATTTTGCGATAAGCTCCGGAATGAAATAACACCCGGGTTCAATTGTGAATACATGCCCGGGTTTGAAGGGAAGAGCAAACCGGAGAAAAGAGGTTCCGAACTGTGAGCTTCTTCTGACAGTCTCGTTATAACCGGAATAGTCTTCACCTAATGCCTCCATATCGTGGACATCCAGACCCATCATATGTCCCAGTCCGTGAGGCATGAAGAGTGCATGCGCGCCGGCTGCCACTGACTCATCAACATCACCCTTCATTAAACCCAGTTCCTTCAACCCCTCAGTAATTATCCTGCAGGCTCTCAGGTGGAGCTCCCGGTTGGAAAGGCCCGGTCCGGCGGCGCTTATCGATTCAGTATTGGCCTTCAGAACAATCTCGTAGATCTCTTTCTGCTGTTTGCTGAATTTCCCTCCGACAGGAGTTGTCCTTGTAATATCTGAGGCATAATGTAATCTTGATTCTGCACCGGCATCAGCTACCATCATCTTTCCTTTTTCCAGAATATTATGATGTGCATGGTTATGAAGCGTTTGCCCGTTAATGCTCAGGATGATCGGGAAGCTGGTGCCGGCTCCCTTCATTAAAGCCAGTCCTTCCATGGTTCCGAAAATATCCTGCTCCCTTATCCCCTTCCTGCACATTTTCATTGCTGTTACATGCATATCATAGGCAACATCCACAGCTCTTTCTATCTCTTCAATTTCAACTTTTTCCTTTATTGATCTCAGCGAAACAACCGCTTTTATAAGTTCCTCAGAGGCGTGAGTATTCATCTGACATGGATTTTCCCTGAGAAGGGAGCCCAGCCTCATCTTTGTCTCTCCACGGTACGGGGGGAGAAAATGTATTTTCCTTTTTTTCGTCACGGCATCACTGACAATCTCCTCCAGCTTTGACACCGGGGCGGTACTGGTTATACCGCATCTGGATGCCAGCTCATTAACGGATGGCTGAGGCCCCATCCAGATGATATCATCCAGGCCGAAATCGTTGCCGAATATCCACTCCTTACCTGAATCAAAATCCATGACTCCGGTCAGTCCGGGTATATCAAGCCCGAAGAAATAAAGAAAATCACTGTCCTGCCTGAAATGGTATGTATTATCAGGGTAATTCATAGGAGCCTCGTTCATCCCGATGAATAGTGCCAGTCCTGCAGATATTTTTTTCTGGAGTTCCTGCCTCCTTCTTGTATATACTTCACTTTTAAACATATCAGATAGGTATTAAGGTCTTTATAAATATTAAGTACTTAAAGTGAGCTAAAGTTTGAAATCTAAAGTTGAATCTGCTCAGAATAGTCAAATTGCCTCTGAATCCCCTAAGAGGACTTTTTTATTGACTTTTCGGAGTGGACTCAAAGTTATAAAATCTGATGTTATTAACAGTTATGTTTTGAAATTAACATTTTTGGCTTTCATTTTGTTCTAAAATCCGATTCATCCTGTCACTTTAGTCACATTAGGCATTTTAGTCACTCCAAACTCCAGTCACTTATTTGTAACAGGCATTTCAAACTACTAAGTTAATGTTCTGATAGTTATAAAACAAGGATACTCCCGATAATGTGCCTCTGGCTGTAATTCCCCGGATTAGTTGCGAATAGACATTGATATTAACAATTTATTATTATATTCGTATTTGTTATCAACAGCATTTCAACAACTTTATAACTACCCGATGCCCTACAGGAGATTACCCAACACCGACAAATCACGTATAAGAGCTATGAAGACTGCTCTTGAGAAGGGAAAAGAGCTTCCGCCCCACAAGCTCGCCTTTTCCCCAAAAACAACAGTACAGCTGGAAAGATTTCTGCCGCTGTTTGAGCGCAACATACAGTCTTACCGTGAGACATTGACTGTACAGACCAGAAAAAACAAGTTTTATTTTGACACTCTGAAGAAGGCAAGGTTATATCTGACACATTTCATCAGGGTGATGAACATGGCAATATTCCGCGGCGAACTGCCTGCAGAAACAAGGGCTTTTTACGGGCTTGCAACAGATGAATCAACTGTTCCATCCCTGAATACTGAAAATGAGCTCGTGACCTGGGGAAGACGAGTCATCGAGGGTGAGGAATTCAGGATCCGTAAGGGAGGGAGCCCTATTACAAATCCTACAATAGCAGTTGTCAAAGTCAGGTTTGGAAATTTCCTTGACACATTGGATCATCATAATACGATTTCCAGAAAGGCGCTGGAATACAATGAAAAGATAACCTCCCTCCGGAAGGAGGCTGATGAAATTATTCTCAGCGTATGGAATGATGTGGAGAAAACGTACCATACCCTGTCAGAGGATTTAAGGAAAAATATGTGCGAGACCTATGGTCTGGTATATTTTTACAGAAAAAACGAAAAAAATAACCTTAAGGTTACCTCCCTGCAGGATCAACCGCAACAATGATCAGATCTCAGGCTTCACACTATTCCCGGTTTCCACGCTGTCACTGGCCCTTCTTTTCCTATGCAGATAAATCAGTATTGAAATTGCTATAAGTAACGGGACCACCATTCCTGTAAACTGTCTCCATATTGTAACTTCGGAAGCACCGTTTATTGTATCCCATCCTTTCAGGTATGCACCAACTGTGGGGATTGCATTATTTACAAAGTGTGCAATGACCGGCAGCCATAAAGATCTGCTCCAGAGGAAGAGATAACCAAAAACCAGTCCCAGGATTAACCTCGGAAGAAATCCGTAGAACTGGAAATGTACAGCACTGAACAAAACAGAGGTTATCCAGATTGCTATGTGACCCGAACCCACCATCTTCTGGAAGATCTTCTGAAACACTCCCCTGAAGATCAGCTCCTCCCCTACAGCCGGTATCAAAGCGATAATGAGTAAATTCAGAAGCATTGAGAGGAAACTGCTGCCCGTCATGAATAAATCTATAAGCCGGGATGCCCAGTCTTCCTTCTCCTTCATCCATTGGCCTACTCCGGAAAGACGGCCGCTGAATTCCATTAAGGCGTTAAGCCTTCCTGTAAAGGCAGAGACCGGAATGATGCAAAGAGCCAGCACGATAACCAGAATGACATCTGTAATCCTGATGCCTTTTAAATCAATCGCCTCAGCCTGGTAACCGGGTCTGAATAAGAATAGTATAATCAAACCAGGAACTATGAAAAATGAGATATCCTGTGAAACAAGAATATACCTCAGGAAGGAGAGATCCTCCCTCCCGGTTGCAAGGGAGAGATTCTCAACCATTCCCGGATCAGTATTGAAGATATATTTACCCGCCGTAATAAACAGGGAAAACAGCAGGCCCCCTGCGGCCACAATAATGAATAATGAGATAATCAGCTGACTAAGAGCAGATCTGTCACGAAATGGATATCGGTAGAGGTTATTGTCCATTTTACTAATTTTGCAGGTAATTATTATTGTTATTACAAATATAAATCACTTGACTATATCTGATATATCCCTTGTCGATTATCCGTTATTTCTTGCCCCGATGGAAGATATTACCGATCCCTCTTTCAGAATGATTTGCAAGCTTAACGGAGCGGATGTGATGTACACTGAGTTCATCTCTTCCGATGGATTAATACGTGAAGGGGAAAAAAGCATTAAAAAGCTTGACATTTATGATTTTGAGAGACCAATCGGCATTCAGCTGTACGGGCATCTGACAGGTGCCATGGTTGATGCGGCACTGATTGCACAGGAAGCCGGGCCTGAACTGATAGATATAAATTTCGGATGCCCGGTAAAGAAGATAGCCAACAGGGGAGCAGGAGCCGGTATGCTCAGAAATATACCTCTCATGATTGAGATGACAAAAGCTATTGTCGATGCCGTAAGACTGCCTGTTACCGTCAAAACCCGTATAGGATGGGATGACGATAGTAAAAATATTGTTGAAGTTGCAGAACGTCTTCAGGATGTTGGAATTATGGCCTTGACGATACATGGCAGGACCAGGGCTCAGATGTACAGGGGTGCTGCCGACTGGTCACTGATTGGCGCAGTAAAAAATAATCCCAGGATGAAAATTCCGATTATCGGCAACGGCGATATAGATGGACCCCTGAAAGCGAAGGAGATGTTTGACAGATACGGAGTTGATGGAATAATGATAGGAAGGGCCACAGTCGGCAGACCCTGGATCTTCAAAGAGATAAGACATTATCTGAAAACAGGTGAGCTGCTGCCTGAACCTACCGTTGACGAAAAGGCCGCGATCGCTATAATGCATCTCGAAAAATCACTTGAGTTCAAGAACGGGAACAGGGCAATATTTGAGATGAGACGGCACCTCTCAAATTATTTTAAAGGGTTGCCTCATTTCAGGGAAACCCGCCTGAAGCTTCTTACCGCTCTTGAGATCGGAGAGATCATCACAATCATAACCGGGATAAGGCAGAAATGGGGGGATTTCCGGACAGATGACAGGACGTCAGTTTACGGAATCTGATTGCTTTTTCACTTTCTTTACATCTCCCATCAGAATTCCGAAGCTTTTCCATCCGAAGATCTTCTTAAGAATAACAACAAAAATAATTCCAACCACCAGTAGAGCGCCAAATTCAGTCCACGGATAAATGCTGTGCTGTTCATACAGCGCAGCAGTCTGCAAAGCAGATGATTTGTTGGTTACCATGATGCATAGAAATGCATTGTTTGCAGTATGGGCTCCCATAGCCGCTTCAATTCCATCATCAAGGATAGTGATAACCCCGAAAATCAGGCCGAAAAGTATATACTGAGGCATCATTGTAAGGAAACCATATTCCTTCACCTCAGGGTTTAATCCATGCAGAAGACCGAAAAGTATGGAGGTCATTATAAGAGGGAACCATCTCTTTGCCACCAGGGCCGTAAATCCCTGCATCAGGTATCCTCTGAAGAGTATCTCCTCAAATGATGCCTGAAAGGGTATCATCAGAAGCGATATTAAGGTGAGAATTACTATTGAAAAAGTCTGATTGTTTAATGAGAAATTTTGTGGATCAAACTTGTAATACAACAAGAAATAGATGGCAGAAAGTACGAGCCATACCAATGCTGAAATAAAAAACCTTCTCCACCTGATTTTCCCTGTTCCGTTTATTGTATTGCTAAAAGTCCGGGCATTCAACGGTTTGATAAGAAGCACAAAGGTTGCCAGAGCTGCAATGAACGGGAATAACATCATTACGAGCATGAGATTGGAATCGATGCCCAGCACACTGTAATCACCCGGATTGGCTGAGAACGCGGAATAGAGTTCAGGATTGGTAATATACTTATAAATAATAGAAATAAGGATTGGCAGTGCTCCCACCGAGTTGGATGCCAGGAATACCGCTATAATCATTACCACGTAACGCCATAAGCCGTTTTTCCCTTTAAATGTCGATTCGAGATGATTCATTGCTAATACATTGATCAGAATTCCGATACGGCCCTCTTTGGATGATCAATGGAATAGTGAAGTCCCCGGCTCTCCTGCCTGTTTTTTGCCATTTTTATTATAATATAGCCCACATTTATAAGATTTCTCAATTCACATATTTTTTTGGATATGAGTGATCTCTTATAAAGGCTTTCGGTCTCCTTGTAGATTATCTCAAGCCTGACCATCGCTCTTTCCAGCCTGAGATCTGATCTCACTATTCCGACGTAATTACTCATTATCATCTGGACCTCCTTGTAATTCTGCGTCACAAGGATCATCTCCTCCAGGTGTGTGGTACCTTTGTAATCCCAGTCGGGGATCTTCTCTTCATATGTCAGCTCATCCAGCCTCTTTCCTGAATGGATAGCCGCCCTGTGAGAATAAACCGCGGCTTCAATAAGTGAATTTGAAGCAAGCCTGTTAGCCCCGTGAAGTCCGGTTGAGGAGACCTCTCCAAGTGCATAAAGCCTGTTTATGTTGCTCTGACCATCCATGTCAACCTTAATGCCACCGCAGGAATAATGTGCAGCAGGAACTACCGGTATCAGATCCTTTGTTATATCGATCCCTCTGGCAAGACAATGTTCATAAACATTCGGGAAATGATCCTTCAGCCCTTCTGCTTCAAGATGCGTGCAGTCAAGCCAGACATGGTCATCTCCCCACATCTTCATCTCATTATCGATCGCTCTTGCAACTATGTCCCTTGGCGCCAGTGATTCCCTGCTATCGTACCTTTTCATGAATTTCTCACCTGCCATGTTCTTCAGGACGGCTCCGTAGCCTCTAAGCGCTTCGGTAATAAGAAATGAAGGCCTCACATTGGGATCATATAAAGATGTCGGGTGGAACTGAACGAACTCCATATTTTCTATTGTCCCTTTTGCCCTGTAAACCATTGCCACACCATCACCGGTTGCAATTTCGGGATTGGTAGTCGTCATATAGACATTCCCCATTCCGCCGGTGGCAATCACAGTAACTTTTGAAAGGAATGTTATAACTTTCTGTTTCTCCAGATCGGCAACATATGCCCCGAAACATTTGATATCAGGGTTGTTCTTTTTCAAAACGTCGCCCAGGTGATGCTGTGTCAGGATCTCAATAGCAAAGTGCTGCTCGTAGATTGTAATATTAGGATCTTTCCTGACCTGCTCCGTCAAAGTCTTCTGAATAGCCTCTCCTGTCCGGTCCTTATGATGAAGTATCCTGAATTCCGTGTGTCCGCCCTCTTTGGCCAGATCGTATGAGCCATCCTCTTTCCGGTCGAATGATACGCCCAGTGCAATCAGATCCTTGATCCTTTCAGGGGCCTCCTGCACTACCATCCTTACCACCTCTTCATTGCAGAAACCGTCGCCGGCAATCAAGGTGTCCTTTATATGTTTCTCGAAATTATCCGGTTCACTGAAAACAGCTGCGATACCCCCCTGTGCATACCTTGTATTTGAATCCTCAATCTTTGCTTTTGTAACTATTGAAACTTTCCCGTACCTGGCTGCCTTCAATGCAAACGTAAGACCGGCTATCCCCGAACCTATAACAAGAAAATCTGTTCTTTTTTTCATCATTATATGATAAAATTGAAATGTTAAAGATACAAATAGATTTACTGACCATTGATGAGAAATTAAACCTGGCAGCTATTTTGAGTAAGATGAGACTGCCTTTACGTTGTAAAACATAAGATTTTAAGTTACTTTTGCCTCCTCTCAGATTAAAAAAAAATTTATGGCCCAGGAAGATGTTTTCAGGAAAATAGTTGCGCATTGTAAGGAATACGGATATGTTTTTCCATCAAGCGAGATTTATGACGGTCTAAGTGCAGTTTATGACTATGGTCAATATGGTGTTGAACTGAAGAATAATATTAAAAAATACTGGTGGGACAGTATGGTGCTGCTCAATGATAATATCGTTGGCATTGACTCGGCAATATTCATGCACCCTACTATCTGGAAGGCATCGGGTCATGTTGACGCTTTTAATGATCCTCTGATAGATAATAAGGATTCTAAAAAGAGATACAGGGCTGATGTTCTTATTGAGGAGCACCTCGCCAAAATAGAGGAGAAGATCACCAAAGAGGTTGAAAAGGCAAAAGAGAGGTTTGGGGAGAGCTTTGATGAAAAAAAATTCAGGGAAACCAATCCCCGGGTCCTGGCAAATCAGGCCAGGTATGATGAGTTGAATGCCCGGTTTGCAAAAGCTTTAAATGAGACCGATCTTCCGGGATTAAAACAGATAATAATTGATAATGAAATAGTATGCCCGGTATCAGGCACCCGGAACTGGACTGACGTCCGGCAGTTCAACCTTATGTTTGCTACGGAGATGGGTTCAACGTCAGAAGGTGCCAGTAAAATCTATCTGCGGCCTGAGACGGCTCAGGGTATATTTGTTAACTTCCTCAATGTGCAGAAAACAGGAAGGATGAAGATCCCTTTCGGGATTGCGCAGATCGGGAAGGCTTTCCGGAATGAAATTGTAGCAAGGCAATTCATCTTCAGGATGAGGGAATTTGAACAGATGGAAATGCAGTTTTTTGTCCAGCCGGGTACAGAGCTTGAGTGGTTCCGGAAATGGAAGGAGATCCGCATGAAATGGCATCAGGCCCTGGACTTCGGAAGTGAGAATTACCGCTTTCATGATCATACGAAACTTGCACATTATGCAAATGCTGCAACGGATATTGAATACAAATTTCCTTTTGGCTTTAAGGAGGTGGAGGGGATTCATTCCAGGACTGACTATGATCTGAAGCAGCACCAGGAATACAGCGGGAAAAAGATGCAGTATTTCGATCCCGAGAAAGGTGAATCTTACGTTCCGTATGTTATTGAAACCTCAATTGGGGTGGACAGGATGTTTCTGCAGGTCATATCAGCTGCATACCTTGAAGAGGAGCTGAAAAAGGATGATGGTACAACCGATACTCGCGTGGTACTCAGGTTACCCTCCTATCTTGCTCCTGTAAAGCTTGCAGTTATGCCTCTCCTTAAAAAGGACGGGCTTCCCGATATTGCAGGGAAAATTGTAAAGGAACTGAAGTTCGATTTTAACTGCCAGTATGATGATAAAGATTCCATAGGCAGAAGGTACAGGCGGCAGGATGCAATCGGTACGCCTTATTGCATTACGATAGATCACCAGACCCTGGAAGATAATACTGTAACGATAAGGTATCGCGATAAGATGAACCAGGAAAGAGTTAGGATTGAGCAACTTAGGGAGATAATTAAAGAAAAGGTATCAATTCAAAGCTTATTAAAGAAGCTTTAAAATGAAAAAGGTCCTTATTATCACCTATTACTGGCCACCCGGATCAGGCGCCGGAGTGCAGAGGTGGCTTAAATTCACCAAATATCTGCCATCCACAGGATGGGAGCCTTACGTTCTTACAGTTGATCCCGGATATGCTGCTTACCCGGCAACTGACAATTCTCTTCTGAAAGAAATATCAGCAGATCTGAAGGTCATCCATACAAAAGCTACAGACTGGTTCAGGATCTATAGCAGGGACAAATCAAAAATTCCGTCGGCAGGTTTCGCAAATAATGACAATAACACCCTCCGCGGGAGAGTGTTGAGATTCATCAGGGGCAACTTTTTTATACCTGATCCCAGGAAAGGGTGGAATAAATATGCTTTTAGGGAAGCATGCAGGTTAATTGAATCTGTTGGAATCAAAAAAATCATCACAACAAGTCCGCCTCATTCTACCCAGCTTATCGGACTGGAGCTTAAAAAGAGGTATCCTCAGATAACCTGGATAGCAGACCTCCGTGATCCATGGACAGAAATTTATTATTACGGCAATTTTTATCATACCCTCCCGGCCAGGAAAATCGATGAAAACCTTGAGAGGAGTGTACTGAAAAATGCCGACAGGATAATCACAGTCGGCAATTCCCTGAAAAAAAGCTTTGCCGCCCGTCTTAAGGGTATTGAAGAAAAGATTGAAGTAATAACAAACGGGTATGATATTGATGATTTTACCGGTGTCGTTGCCGGAGAACCTTCAGGCTTTACTATATCATACATAGGAACACTCTCAGATGCATATCCTATAGAAGGATTCCTTAATGCAGCTGATAATCTGGCTGGAAAAGGATTCAGCATACGATTAAGATTTATAGGATCTGTTTCGGCCGCGCAGAAGAACCTGATCCTGTCAAAAAATGAAAATCTGCTGATAGAATTCGTTCCATATGTAAACCATGAGGAAGCGATAAAATTCATGATGAGTTCATCACTCCTGTTACTGGTTATCCCTGATCACCGGAGCAGTAAAAGCATCATTACCGGAAAACTGTTCGAATATCTTGCATCGGCCAGAAGCATACTATGCATTGGTCCTGCAGACGGGGATGCAGCGGATATACTGGCCGGCACGGGTCATGGGAAATGTGCCGCACCGGGTGACGTCAAAGGTATGATTCAGATTATTGAAGAATTTTACACATCGGCAACTGAAAAATCAATGACTCCTCCGCCTGAGTTCAGCAGAAAATATCTTACCGGGAAGCTGGCCACCCTCCTTGACAAGAAAGGCTGATAAAATTTGTAATGCTTATCAGGGACGTTCTGCCCTTATAAGCACTTGCCTGAACGAAGGCTCTTCCCCGGGCTGAAAATATAGTAAATATCCTTCCGATGCCTGGCACCTGAAATTATATGATTTTAGTGTGGCAAGTATCTCTTTGAAATCCCCGGGGTGATGGTAAGTACAAACATCCATTCTGACCGGATTTCCCGATTCAATCAATCGCTTCATTCCGGCAAGAGCTTTTTGCTCATACCCCTCAATGTCCAGCTTGATGAAAAAACTTTCTTTTTCCTCAAGGGAAGACAAGGCATCTATGGAGGTTGTGGCTGCTCCCTCAGTATCAGACATATACTTTTCGACAAACACCACCTTTTCCTTCCATGGCTCAAATGTCAGTCTGAGGGCACCCATCCAGCCGCTGTCACACTCCACCAGATAAAGGCGCTTTGCCTTTTCCACAACTGAAAGAGCAAAATTACCTTCCGCCACACCGGCATCTATAACGATACTCCCTTCTTCCACCTGAAAATCTCCGTTCAGATATAAATGAGGCGACCTTGGATCCTGTTCTCTCATTATTGCCCTGACGGCCCATGTAACACCGGAAGAATCAAAGCTCTTCGGAAAATACATCTTTTTACCTTCGAACATAATGAAATAGCACTGATGTGTTTTATCGCGGAAAATTTCCGGAAGGATATTATCATATTTCCCTGTCCATTTATAGGGAAGCGGAGTGTACTTATGGAACCTGAGATACTTCAGCCCCTCTCTTATTTCAGGAGGCAACGTTTTTATATCAACATCCCGGTAATATCTCAGAACTGCTTTCCGGCGCAGTTTATAATTTCCGGGTTCAAGAATAAAGCGGACAAAACCGAGCAGAAAGTCAGGGGCCGCAAGCTGCCAGATATGCTTTATTGCGTTCATTTTGTCCTTGTTATCGTTTTGATAATATTTACGATTGTAAACTTATCTTTAAATATCTGGAGAAGTTCGAAAAAAGCAGGTAATTTCAGGATTACTGACAGGAGTACTACAAGGCAGGGGTAGAACAGGATCTGAACAGTGAGCAGAAGGATATCGCTCAAAGGCAGGAAAATTCCGAAACTCCATGTGATTGCGGCCGGAACAAGTGCGATTCCCATTACAGGGAGAAAATCGAGGCTTTGATCGAGTATTGAATATCCTATCAGCCGTCTGGAATAGATGGCATTGATCAGATAACCTATCCAGTAGAAGACCACAACGCCCGCAATGAGGATGGTAATCCCGTACAGTGCTCCTGCTATAAGCAACGGCGTAAATATGATGTACTTGATTATTTCAGTTTTCAGGAACAGATCAGATCTGCCCTTTATTTTCATGATGTTTTGATTGATAATGTGCATAGGTGAAATGGCATAGGCGATACACAACGCCTGGAACATTACAACTGAAGGCAGCCATTTTGCACCGAGTACAACTGCAAAAAGTGGCCTGGCGATGGCAGCAAGGCCGAACATCACGACAAAAGAAATGTACATTACAATGGTTATCAGCTTATTGATGCTTGTTTTCAGCCGTTTATTGTCGTCCTGCATGCCGGAAAGAACCGGGTAGCTCACCTTATTTGTAATTGAGGATATTGTACTTGAAGGCATCAGACTGTACTGATCTGCGTTGGTATAATAACCCAGTACCCTGGCGGAATAGTTTTTTCCGATTATCAGGTTATAGAAATTTTTATATAATGCTGCGACAAGGGAAATAATCAGAATCTTGGAGCCAAACGCAAAATGATCCTTAAGAACAGACTTGCTCCAATAGAGCTTTGGCCACCATCTGTTGCGGTTCCATAGCACAGCAGACCGTACAGCCTGGTTGATGATTGTCCGCCAGACGAGGCTCCATACTCCATACCCCATCCAGGCAAGCAGAATTGAAACTATTCCGGATATAAATGTTCCGGCAACAGAAGATTTTGTCAGGGTTTTAAAATCCAGGTCTTTTGTAAGTATTGTCTGCTGGATAAGAGTAACCGATCCGATAATAATTGCCAGTGAGGTGACCCTGGTAAGGGAGATAAGCTCCGGCTTACCGTAAAAAACGGATATTTGCGGAGCTGCAATCCAGATTAATGAGTAACACAACAGGCCTATAGCCAGATTGATCCAGAAAATTGTACTGTAATCATGAGTGGAACACTTCTGCTTCCTGATAAGTGACTGGCTAAGGCCGCTGTCGACAAAAACCTGTGCCACTGATATAAAAACTGCTATCATCCCTATCAGTCCGAACTCCCCGGGTGAAAGCATACGGGCCAGGAAAATACCAAAAATAATACCCATCCCCTGGCTGAAGATACTTTCCATGGAACTCCAGAAAAAGCCCTTTACTGTTTTATGCTTAAGATCGCTTACTCCCACTCAAATAACCTGATTTGCAAAAATAAGGTCAAAATTAAACAAATTTAAGGAGTTTCAATGGTTCATGCAGACGGAGTGACCGGCTCCTTCCCTGCTCAAAGTATTTCATTTCCTGAAACTGGCATTCCGGTGTTTAAAAAAGTTATATTTTTACAATCCAATTCTTTGATAATAAACAGCATTAAACCGACCAGGCTTCATAACAGGCTTACATTCAAAACATGGATAATCTGAAACCCCTTGTATCTGTCATCTCTCCTGCTTACAACCATGAAAAATTCATTTCAGACTGTATTGAATCTGTGCTTTCCCAGACCTGGTCTGCCTGGGAAATGATAATTATTGATGATGGAAGTACGGATGAGACATACTCAATCGCCTGCAGCTATGCCGCAAAAGACAGCCGGATCAGAGCATATACCCAGAAGAATATAGGAATCTTCAGGCTTGGCGAATCTTATAACTTTGCATTAAGCAAGTGTTCCGGAAAATATGTTGCCGTTCTTGAATGTGACGATGTGTGGTTACCTGAAAAACTTCAGATTCAGGTTGAGGATCTGGAACGGAAGCCGCAATGCATACTATCATGGGGACAGGCATATCTGTCAGCTATCGACCTTTCATTCAACTACTATCTGGCTCCGAGGAATGACAGGGATGCAGAGCTGTTTTACAATAAACCGCCAGGGATATTCTTAAAAAAGTTTATTTACAGTACCCTTATTCCGGCTTTGACCCTTGTGATAAAACGTGAAGCGCTGCTGGAAATAGGAGGATTTATACAGGGGTTTAACCTTCCTCTGGTCGACATTCCAACGACGCTCGAATTGCTTATGCGGGGAGAGTTCAGCTATATAGACAGGCCTCTGGGCCGCTGGCGGATTTATCCAAATCAGGTCACCAAGACATACACAGGTCAGATGACAACCAGTTATTATGCATTGATCCAATCCTTTATGCAGCGTTTCCCCGATGCCTTCAGTCAGCACGGACTGACAAAAAAAGTGATCGATAAACATTTCAGGCAAAGGCTGGTGGTGAGCTATTCAAGGTCGGGCCGCTATAAACTTATACGGAAGGATTTTAAAGGAGCACGTAAAGATTATATTCACTCTATTATCCATTATGGCTTTGCCAGACCTGTATGGAAGCTGCGGTCCGCGGTGGGCATATTCTTCAGCTTTTTCGGAATGGATATCGAGTGGCTGGCAAAGCTCATAGGAAATGAATCCTATAAAACCGGCTACACAAAAAAAGGTGAGAATAAACCTTCAGAAAAATGATCACAATATGGAGAAGAGCCAGGTACTGATTATCTCTTTCTGGAATCCCACTGATAAATATCCGCAGCAGGGCATCTTCATACAGGAACAGGTGTCAGCTGTCTGTAAACTCAGGGAGAATATAATTTTTCTTCAGGTAAACGTATTGCCTTCAAAAGGTCTCTTTTTGAGGAAAACAATTAAGGAGTCAGCCCTGGGTAATAACAAACTCATTACAATAAATCTCTATTCATACCTGTGGAAATTCTGGTATGTAAATCCCCGGGCGCTCGCCCGGATAATATACCGTTTTATAAAAAGAACAGGTGAAATAAAGCCTGCCATTATCCATTCAAATGTAATATTCCCCTGCGGGATAGTGGGATATCTTCTTTCACTTAAGTTTAATGCACAGCTCCTGATATCGGAGCACTGGTCAAAAACCGGGAAGTTTATGAAGCATCCCCTCTACAGGAGGATCGCCCTGAGAGCCTATCGTAAATGCTATGCAATTGCCTGTGTATCAGGTTTTTTATCAAAGAGAATCGGGGCAATAACCGGCCACCGGAATATTGTTATCATTCCAAATATTATTGATACCTCCATATTCACTTACAGACCCAAACCCACGTCACAATCCGGCTCACTCAACATGTTATGCGTTGCCTCCTGGAGACTTCCCAAACGGCTTGACCTGATTTTTGATTCCCTCTGTTCGTTTGCAGCCCAAACTACACTGAATATAGAACTTACCGTAGTGGGAACAGGGCCCCAGGTTGAAATGCTGATCAAACAGAAAACCCCCGGCAATTTAACAGTTAAGTGGGCAGGATACCTTGACAGACCAGGTATTGCATCATTGCTTCACAACACCCACCTGTTTCTGCATGCTTCCGATATTGAAACCTTTTCTGTAGTAACCGCGGAGGCACTCTCAACCGGAACGCCTGTCCTGGCATCAAACACGGGTGCCCTGCCGGAGCTGATAAATGAAAAGAACGGTCTTCTTGTTGAAAACACTCCTGAAGCCTGGCTGGAAGGGCTTCGGAATATTGTCAGTAAACAGTATGATTATCAGTCGATAGCTCTCCAAAATCAGGATAAATTTTCTTCCATTAAAATTGGTCAGAGTATCATTTCACTGTATGACCAGATTGATATGGATCTGAATTAGTATGATAACTTTAGTCACTCTGGTGTTGTGTAAACTAAATATTGACGGGTTATTAAAAGTTGGTAGTTAGCAAAGAGCAGTTGGCAAGGAAAATCCTGCATAAAGAAAATTCTGCTGTAAAAATCACTGATATTTACATACTTTTGTTCCTGAATCGTTGAATCATTATACAAAAATCTTCCTATGCAAATAAAAAATTGGATTAAACTGGTTCTGCCTCATTTAGTTGCAGTTATAATTTTTATGACGGTTTCGCTGGCTTATTTCTATCCGGTAATGGAGGGCAAGGTTCTTCGCTCGAATGACGCATCTGTCGCATCCAGTTCCGCAAAGGAGATCAGCGATTTCAGGGCAAAGTTCGGAAAAGAGCCTCTCTGGACCGAATCTATGTTCAGTGGAATGCCTGCATATCTTATATCTACATTATATAAGGGAAATCTTATGAGATATGTTGATCAGTCGCTCAAGTTTCTGAAACATCCTGCCTCACTGATTTTTCTTACGATGCTGGGTTTTTATGTGCTCCTACTGTTTTTCAATGTTGACGCCTGGGTGGCAATTGCAGGGGCTCTTGCATATGGATTTTCGACTTACTTCTTCTTCAGTCTGGCAGCAGGCCATAATACGAAGGCGCTGGCAATTGCCTATATGGCGCCTATGATCGGAGGTATATACTATACCTACAGACGTGATATGCTAAAGGGAGCTTTATTTACAACTTTCTTCCTGTCGCTGGAACTGATTGCTAATCATCCCCAGATAGCTTACTATTCGTTCATCTGTATTCTTGTATTCATAATAACTGAATTTGTTTTTGCGGTAAGGCAAAAACAGATCCCGGCATTTATAAAGAGTTCCGTCATCCTGATAATCCCTCTTTTGCTTGCGATCGGGATGAACTTCGGCTCGCTCTATTCAACATACGAATATGGAAAATATTCGACAAGGGGAAAGTCGGATCTGGTGACAGCCAATCCGGAGAAAACAAGCGGGCTTGATAAAGATTATATCACTCAGTGGAGCTATGGTGTTGAAGAGACCTTTACATTATTCATACCTGATTTCAGGGGGGGAGCAGATATCCCCTTCGATAACAAATCAGAAGTTGCTTCAACACTGAGAAAAAACAATGCCGGGCAGTATCTTAATCAGTTCATGATGTACTGGGGTTCACAACCATGGGTTGACGGACCGGTATATATAGGCGCCGTAGTATTCTTCTTCTTTGTTCTGGGATTGATCATTATCAAGGGCCGTGAAAAATGGTGGCTTCTTGCGGCAACTGTATTATCTGTAATGCTCGCCTGGGGTAAAAATTTCATGCCTCTTACCAATCTCTTCATAGAATATTTCCCCGGTTATAACAAGTTCAGGGCAGTTACAATGATCCTTGTTATTGCGGAATTCTGCATACCTCTTCTGGGAGTGCTTGCCCTGCGTGATATTTTTAATGGAACCACCGACAGAAAAGAGCTTCTGAAGGGACTTAAAATTTCATTCGCCATCACCGGTGGCCTTACATTGATCTTTGGACTGATACCCGGAATCGCTGGATCATTTTTATCTCCGTCAGAGGTACAGCAAAACGTACCCGCATGGCTTGCATCTGCTCTGGTCTCGGACAGAAAGATGCTTTTAAGAAGCGATTCCATGAGATCATTCTTTATGATCCTGCTCGCAGCTGCCGTTGTGGCAGGTTTCTATTATAATAAGCTGAAGAAGGAATATGCTATTGCTTTGCTTGCATTACTGTTCCTTACCGATATGTGGTTTGTTGATAAAAGATACCTGAATTCCGACAAGTTTGTCAGGAAGACCGCAATGGCAAAATTAAATGCCCCGACAGTGGCAGATAAATTTATTTTAAATGATAAATCGGATTACAGGGTACTGAATCTTAGCGTCTCTCCGTTCAATGACGCTTCCACTTCATATTATCATAAATCAATAGGTGGATACCATGGCGCCAAGCTAAGGATCTACCAGGAACTCATTGATACATCACTGATACATGATATTCAGCTTATTCAGACAGTAGGAGGCGCTGCAAAATCCCTTTCCGACATCCAGCAGGTCTTTAACAGGACAACGGGGCTCAACATGTTAAACGCAAAATATATTATATATAATCCTGATGATCCTCCGCTCATCAACCCCAGGGCCCTCGGTAACTGCTGGTTTGTTCCATCTCCTGTCATTGTGGATAATGCAAATGAGGAACTCTCCAGCATAAACAGGATCGATCCTTCAAAAGTTGCGGTTATTGAAAAGCGCTATAAGGATCAGATCACAATGGATTCTTATCCTGTCATGCAGGGCGATACCATTGAGCTTATATCATACGAGCCCAATGAGTTGATATACAAAAGCAAGGCACAGGGTGAAAGGCTTGCCGTGTTCTCAGAGATATATTATCCGGCCGGCTGGAAATGCTTTCTCGACGGGAAACCAGCCAGATATTTCCGCACAGACTACGTCCTCAGGGGTATGATAATTCCGGCGGGAGATCACGAAATAAAATTCCTCTTCCAACCGGCTTCATATATAACAGGAAATAAAGTTTCGCTGGCAAGTTCGCTTTTGTTCATCCTTTTGCTTGTAGCGTATTTCCCTTTAAAAATGAAGATGAAACCTAAGTCTGAAGAGCATGGTTCATCATAGTAAGTGTCCCCTCTGCTCATCGGGAATGATATCATTTCATTCCTCCTGCATCGATCATTTTGTAAGCAAAGAGACATTTCCCCTGAACAGTTGTGGGACATGCGGTTTTTTATTTACACAGGATCATCCCGATGAGAAAGAGATAGCTAAATATTATGAATCAGACGATTACATTTCCCATTCCGATACCTCCAGGGGTTTTATAAATAAGGGTTACCGCTTTGTAAGAGAGGCCATGCTCCTTAGAAAGAGAGATATCATAAAAAAGATTACAGGTCTGGAAAAAGGCACTCTTCTGGATATCGGAAGCGGAACAGGCCATTTTGCGGCAGCGATGATAAAAGCAGGGTGGAAGGTTAACGGGGTTGAAATAAGCGGAAAAGCCAGGGATTTCGCTGCCTCGGAATTCGGATTGGATACAGTTGCTCCGGAAAAGATCGGGGAGATGAAGCCTGACAGTTTCGATTGCCTGACCCTGTGGCATGTTCTTGAACATTTCCAGGATCCCTTTCGCTATATCTCAGATATAGTTCCTCTGCTAAAGCCCGGAGGCGTATGTCTGATTGCTTTGCCAAACAGCAGTTCATATGATGCAGGACATTACAGACAATACTGGGCCGCTTTTGATGTTCCCAGGCATCTGTGGCATTTTGATCCCGCCACTTTCAGTCAATTCATTTTAAAAACAGGAATGATACAGGAAAAGATGATGGTCCTTCCTTTTGATGTGTTTTACATTTCCCTTTTAAGTGAAAAGTACAGGGGATCAGCATTTCCTCTGGTCACCGGCTTCGTAAAGGCCCTCTGCTTTTCATTTTTGTCTCTCTTCAACAAGGGGAGGAGCAGTTCAGTCATTTATCTTCTCAGGAAGCCGGCAGGTCAGTAACGGTCAAGCCACCGATATTTTCTTGAGTTGTCACCCAGTTTCAGCGCAACGGTAATTTCATGGGTCCCGTATGTTACACGCTGGATCTCCTGAAGCGTAAAATCAAATGAATACCCGATAAATAAATTCTGATACTTAACTCCCATATTGGCAATAATAGCACCGCTTGTCCGGTAAGCGAGCCCTCCCCAGAAATCCTGGCCATACAGGTAATTCATACCGATATCAGACTGTGGCTTAAGCTGATCAGACATATTCACAATGAATGAGGGCTGGAATACGTTTTTGCTGCCGGAAGCAAAATCATATGATCCGAAAAGGTAATAATGCCTTTCTATCCTGAAATTTTTGTAGGCATAGCTCCCGATTTTAGCAGCTGCCTGAAAGAGCTGTGCAGCAGAGAAACCGAGTGTGTATTTTGAATTCAGAAGATACAACCCGAATGAAGCATCGGGCACAAACATTCCCCGCCTTAGATCATTATTTAACCATGGATCATCGGGATCTTCAAACACAATCTCCCTTTCGTTTATCTTGTACTGGTAACCTGTAAAGGCAAGTCCGAACGACAACTGTGTACCGCTTTGCACCCACATATGATAAGCATATGACAACTGGAACCCGGTTCTCTGTATCAATCCGTTCTTGTCACTGAAGATATATCCTCCAAGACCAACTTTACCATCGGTTTTCGGACGATAGACCCTTTCATTTAAGATATTTGACTTCAGTTTATAACCCTTTTTCAGAATCCTTGTCTGCATGCTGAAGGAAAATGTACGCGGAGCGCCACTGTAGCCCACCCACTGTTCCCTTCCGGTAAGGTTGAAGCTGGTATATCCGTCGCTTCCTGCCACAGCAGGATTTATTAGAAATCTGTTGAAAAGGTACTGGCTGTAAATTGGCAATTGCTGCCCGTATGCCATGAGGCCGATAAAAGAAAGAAATAATATGCCAGCAGTTTTCTTCACTGATTGATCATCTCACTATAGTCACATTGCCGATAATTATCCTGGATCCGTTATGCAGATTAATTATATAATGGTAAGAGTCAACAGGGAGATCTCTTCCTTCACTCCTGCCATCCCATGGTTGCGGATATCCGTTTTCAGACCTCCAAACGGTCTCGCCCCATCTGTTAAATATTACAACCTCAGCCCTGGGATAGAGCTCTATCATGCCAATATTCCAGACATCATTTATCAGGTCGCCATTAGGGGAGATTGCATTTGGAATAGACAGGCATATATCATGAAGTGGATCTACCCTCATTGATTCTTTTACAGAACATCCGTTCAGATCAGTCACAGTTACATTATAAACCCCTGCCGGAATATTTGTCAGGCTGTCCAGGGTGGAATTGTCTGACCATAAATAAAAATACCCGGCATCCGGCACGCCGCCAGTAACTGTCAACACTATGGATCCTTCAGGCTTGTCAGTGCAGAATGGCTGTCTTATCAGGTAAGAAAGTTTTATGGAGTCAGGCTGGGTAAGAGTAAACAATGTATCCGCATGACAATTATTGCCATCCGTAATAATTAATCCGTAGTCTCCTGCAGTAAGCCCTGAGCGGGCTTTCCCATTGATTCCATCGGACCACAGGTACTCAGCCGTTCCTGCATAGTTCAGAGCTTCAACATTTATCGATCCGGTCATTGCCCCGGCACAGTTTATGTTGTACCCGCCGGCAATGCTTTCCGATACACTGACTGTCATGCCCAGCTTGCCTGGCTCTTTCATATCAAAGGTTTCTGTACTTGTACAGAAATTCCTGTCAGTAATTGTAAGGGTGTACGAGCCGGCTTTGAGCCCCGAAACATCTTTTGCGGATGATGTGAAGCCATCCTGACCAGTCCAGCTGTATATAAAAGGAGGCTCCCCGCTTGTCGGGTTGATCTTTATGAATCCGTTTGTCAACCCGTTGCAGGTTATATTGTATCCGTTATAATCCGATAAGATCTTTGAATAAGTGAGTGGCGGCGGCAGGTTGACTCTTGCTGAATCACGCTCTGTACATCCGTTTGAATCGGTAACTACAACCTGATAAGAGCCCTGCGTAAGTCCTGAAATGTCCTGAGTTAAAAGTCCGTTCGACCACAGATAGGTATAGGGAGCCACGCCGCCCGAGGAGGTAAGATCAATTGCTCCGTTATCAAATCCCGATGACTGGCATGTTATATTTGTGACTGTGAAATTTAAACCCAGCTTAGCCGGCTGAACCAGTACAAAGTCCAGAGAACTTTCACAATTATTAATATCCCTTACTTTCAGATGGTAGGTGCCGGCTGTAAGTGCAGGCTGATCTTCCTGCCCGTCTGTTATACCAGTTCCGTTATCGGTACTCCAGAAGTACTGATATGTTCCCGGAATACCTCCCGAGACAGTGATATCCGCAGAACCGGTACCTCCGAAACAGTTTATGTTATAGGCTCCGTCTGTTGAGGTGGAAAGTACTGAGGTTATTGATAAAGGCGGTGGTTCAGTAAGATTGTACTCGGGCGATGGGGTCAGGATGCATCCGTTCAGATCCGTGACAGTGCAGCGGTAATTACCTGCCGATAAACCTGATATATCTTTTGAACCGGATGAAAATGAGTTTGGTCCGGTCCAGGAATAAGTATAAATACCAGACCCTCCGGTAATTGTAAGCCCTATCGATCCGTCATGGCCTCCGTAGCATGAAATATTATATGTGCCATCATTTGCATAATGCAAAGTAGTTCCTGTCAGCTGCATTCCATCAGGTTGCGTAATCAGGACACTATCAGTTTTAACGCACCCTTTCCGGTCAGTTGTCAGAAGGTAATAAGTGCCCGCTGTTATATTATCAAGTCTGTCCAGGGAATCAGCGCCTGAGATTGTTCCGTCAAATGTGCTTCCATTTGTACCTGTAACCTCCGTTACCGCCTGAAATCGATTTGATCCATACGGAACCATCATTATATCCCCTGCATGTAATATTAAATCCCCCTTCATATTTTAATGCATCGAATGCTACTGTGATCACATCCGGCTGGGTAACAACAGCCTCCGGGTAATTAAGATTATAGCAACCGTTGGCGTCCCTGATATAAAGCTTGTAGTTACCCGGGGACAAGTCATACCATTTCTGGAGAACTTCTGTTGCAGGCAAAGTACTATGTATTACTGTATCCTGGGCGTTCCTTACAATCCAGTAATCAAACGGAGGAATTCCTGTCGAGGAGTTCTTCTCCTTTATCCAGATCTGACCATCATTTGAACCGGGACATGTAGTTCCATATCCGGTTGTATCAATTACATATAAGTATGAGTCCAGATAAGCTCCTTCAACAAATACGAAATTTGAATTGGTACAACCCAGGTTATCAGTCACTCTTAAATCCCATCTTCCTCTCTTTATGTTGGTCAGGTCTGTAATGCCATATCCTTTTACAGGTATGGTTCCGGGCTTGGTCCATTCAAAATAGTAGAGGCCTGCTCCCTTCGAAGTAATTCCCCGAAGGGCGGCATCTGACCCTCCATCGCATGTCAGGGGCTTTGTAATTATCAGGCTCTGTAATGGTTTGGCATGGATCTTTACTTCACTTCTCAGAGTTCTCCCCGGAATACATATTGCATTATCAACTTTCGGAGTGATATAATAATAAACCGATTGTATCGTATCAGAGCTGTTCTGATAAAGGAAATTAATCGCACTCCCCGGTGTAAGATTGGTTCCGGGTGCTGTATTTCCGATGACTGATGGTCCTGATATTGCTACAGTATAATCAAACCTGATTGCGCCGGATGTCATGACTGTCGGAGAGGTAAGTACAATACGGGTAGCTCCGCCAAAGCATATTGAGGAGTCAGGCTTCAGGTTACCGTTCATGGCAATTACCCTTGGGGTTGGATTTACGGTTACTTTAAAGATTTCTGTTGGCCCGTTATTGCATGTTGAAATCCCGTTTACCGGTACCACACTGTAGGTAACTGTCAATGGCCCATCTGTTGTATTTATAAGATTATCTGAAAGAAGATGGTTGTTGGGTAATCCTGCTGCACTCGCCGTATAGCCTGACAGACCCGCAGGTGCATTGGCCGTAAGATCGAAGGTTACCACGCCGCTGGTAAAGGTGCTTGGGCTTTGTAGTACTATTGCAGTCGTTAAACTGTCACATTGTATGGAATTTCCTGGTACCGGGAAGAGCCTTGGAGTCGGGTTGACAGTTACCACAACAACCCTGGCGGGTCCGTCAGGACACCCGGTCGGGCTGACCGGCACTATAGTGTATGTCGCTGTAAATGGCGCATCGGACGGGTTATGTAAAATATCAGCTATAATATGATCCTTCGGTAATCCCATAACCGGGGTTGTGAATCCTGATATTCCTCCGGTGGCCACGACAGTGTAGTTGAATGTTATTACGCCGCTGCTGAATGTGCTCGGGCTGCCAAGTGTCACACTTGTAGTGCCGTCATTACAGATAGTCTGGGCAAGCGTGGTCGGAACCACCTGTGGAGTCGGGTTGACTGTGATGACAACTACCTTGACTGGTCCGGCAGGACAGCCTGTGGGACTTATTGGTGTAATCGTATATGTAACAGTCTGAGGTGAGTCGGTTGGATTATGAAGTATATCAGCTATAATATAATCTTTCGCCAGTCCTGTAACAGGAGTAGTAAATCCGGTTACCCCTCCCGTTGCCGAAACAGTATAATTAAAGGTAATTACCCCGCTTGTAAATGTGCTTGGGCTGGCCAGGGTTACGCTTGTTGCAGCATCATTGCAGATAATCTGGGTAAGAGTACTTGGCACAACCTGTGGAGTCGGGTTGACTGTGATGACAACTACCTTGACTGGTCCGGCAGGACAGCCTGTTGGACTGACAGGTGTAATAGTATAGGTAACAGTCTGAGGCGAGTCGGTGGGATTATGAAGTATATCTTCTATGATATAATCTTTCGCCAGTCCTGTAACAGGAGTAGTAAATCCGGTCACCCCGCCAGTTGCTGTAACTGTATAATTAAAGGTTATGACCCCACTTGTAAATGTGCTCGGGCTGGCCAGGGTTACACTTGTTGCAGCATCATTGCAGATAGTCTGGGCAAGCGTGCTTGGTACAACCTGGGGCGTCGGATTGACCGTGATGACAACTACCTTGACGGGTCCTGCAGGACAGCCTGTGGGACTTATTGGTGTAATCGTATAGGTAACAGTCTGAGGTGAGTCGGTTGGATTATGAAGTATATCTGCAATGATATGATCTTTCGCCAATCCCGTAACAGGTGTGGTAAATCCTGTTACTCCTCCGGTTGCTGTAACAGTATAATTAAAGGTTATGACCCCACTTGTAAATGTGCTCGGACTGGCCAGGGTTACACTTGTTGCGGCATCATTGCAGATAGTCTGGGTAAGTGTGCTCGGCACAACCTGTGGCGTCGGGTTGACTGTAATTACAACGATCTTTTCCGGTCCGGCAGGACAACCCGTCGGACTGATCGGGGTAATCGTATATGTTACAGTTTCCGGTGAATCACCAGGGTTATGAAGTGTATCAGCAATTACATGATCCCTGGGTAGTCCTGTAACCGGGGTAGTGAATCCGGTTACTCCACCTGTTGCCACAACCGTATAATCAAAGGTTATAACACCGGATGAAAATGCACTCGGGCTTCGCAGGGTGATATTTGTGGTCCCATCGTTGCAGATAGTCTGGGCAAGTGAGCTGGGCTCTACCTGGGGAGTCGGGTTGACTGTAATGACAACGACCTTGTCCGGTCCGGCAGGGCAGCCAGTCGGACTTATTGGTGTAATTGTATATGTGACAGTCTGAGGTGAGTCTGTGGGATTATGAAGTATATCAGCTATGATATGATCTTTCACAAGTCCTGTAACAGGAGTGGTAAAGCCGGTTACTCCTCCCGTTGCTGTGACAGTATAATTAAAGGTGATGACCCCGCTTGTAAACGTGCTTGGGCTGGCCAGGGTTACACTTGTTGCAGCATCGTTACAGATAGTCTGGGTAAGAGTACTTGGCACAACCTGCGGCGTGGGGTTGACCGTAATGACAACGACTTTGTCCGGTCCTGCAGGACAACCTGTCGGACTGATTGGGGTAATCGTATAGGTAACAGTTTGGGGTGAGTCGGTTGGATTATGAAGTATGTCAGCTATGATATGATTTTTCGCCAATCCTGTAACAGGGGTGGTGAATCCGGTCACCCCGCCTGTTGCCGTAACAGTATAATTAAAGGTGATGACCCCGGTTGTAAATGTGCTCGGACTTGCCAGGGTTACACTTGTTGCAGCATCATTGCAGATAATCTGGGTAAGAGTACTTGGCACAACCTGTGGCGTTGGGTTGACTGTGATGACAACGACTTTGTTCGGTCCGGCAGGACAACCTGTGGGACTGATTGGTGTAATCGTATACGTAACAGTCTGGGGTGAGTCGGTGGGATTATGAAGTATATCAGCTATGATATGATCTTTTGGCAATCCTGTGACAGGGGTGGTGAATCCGGTCACTCCGCCTGTTGCCGTAACAGTATAATTAAAGGTGATTACCCCGCTTGTAAATGTGCTCGGGCTGCCAAGGGTTACACTTGTTGCAGCATCATTGCAGATTGTCTGTGCAAGTGTACTCGGTACAACCTGTGGTGTCGGGTTAACTGTGATGACAACTACCTTGACGGGTCCTGCTGGACAACCTGTTGGACTGACCGGCGTAATCGTATATGTTACTGTCTCAGGTGAATCACCCGGGTTATGAAGTATATCAGCTATGATATGATCTTTCGCCAATCCTGTAACAGGGGTGGTGAATCCGGTCACCCCGCCTGTTACCGTAACAGTATAATTAAAGGTGATGACCCCGGTTGTAAATGTGCTCGGACTGGCCAGGGTTACGTTTGTCGCGGCATCATTGCAGATAATCTGGGTAAGAGTACTTGGCACAACCTGTGGTGTCGGGTTGACCGTAATTACAACGACCTTTTCCGGTCCGGCAGGACAACCTGTTGGACTGATAGGTGTAATCGTATAGGTAACAGTCTGAGGCGAGTCGGTGGGATTATGAAGTATATCAGTTATGATATGATCTTTCGCCAGTCCTGTAACTGGTGTGGTGAATCCTGTTACCCCGCCCGTTGCCGTAACAGTATAATTAAATGTGATTACCCCGCTTGTAAATGTGCTCGAGCTGGCCAAGGGTTACATTTGTTGCAGCATCGTTGCAAATAATCTGGGTAAGAGTGCTTGGGACAACCTGTGGCGTCGGGTTGACTGTAATGACAACGACCTTATCCGGTCCTGCAGGACAACCCGTCGGACTGATCGGTGTAATCGTATAGGTTACTGTCTCAGGTGAATCACCCGGATTATGAAGTATATCTGCTATGATATGATCTTTGGCCACTCCCGTAACTGGTGTCGTAAATCCTGTCACTCCTCCGGTTGCTGTAACAGTATAATTAAAGGTTATGACCCCGCTTGTAAATGTGCTCGGGCTGGCCAGGGTTACACTTATTGCGGCATCGTTGCAGATAGTCTGGGTAAGAGTGCTTGGGACAACCTGTGGCGTCGGGTTGACTGTGATGACAACTACCTTATCTGGTCCGGCAGGACAACCTGTGGGACTGACCGGTGTAATAGTATAGGTAACAGTTTGGGGTGAGTCGGTTGGATTATGAAGTATATCAGCTATGATGTGATCTTTCGCCAATCCCGTAACTGGTGTCGTAAATCCTGTCACTCCTCCGGTTGCCGTAACAGTATAATTAAAGGTGATGACCCCGGTTGTAAATGTACTCGGGCTGGCCAGGGTTACGTTTGTTGCGGCATCATTGCAGATAATCTGGGTAAGAGTGCTCGGAACAACCTGTGGCGTCGGATTGACTGTAATTACAACGACCTTGTCCGGTCCTGCAGGACAGCCCGTAGGACTTACCGGGGTAATTGTATAGGTTACTGTCTCAGGTGAATCACCCGGATTATGAAGGATATCTGCTATTATGTGATCTTTCGCCAGTCCCGTGACAGGTGTGGTAAAGCCTGTTACTCCGCCTGTGGATGTAACAGTATAATTAAAGGTGATGACCCCGCTTGTAAATGTGCTCGGGCTGGCCAGGGTTAACTTTGTCGCCGCATCATTACAGATAATCTGGGTAAGCGTGCTTGGTACCACCTGAGGTGTCGGGTTGACTGTGATGACAACAACCTTGTCCGGTCCGGCAGGACAGCCCGTAGGACTTACCGGGGTAATTGTATAAGTTACTGTCTCAGGTGAATCACCCGGGTTATGAAGTATATCTGCTATGATGTGATCTTTCGCCAGTCCTGTAACAGGTGTGGTAAAGCCGGTCACCCCGCCTGTTGCCGTAACGGTATAATTAAAGGTGATTACCCCGCTTGTAAACGTGCTGAGGCTGGACAGGGTTACACTTGTTGCAGCATCATTGCAGATAGTCTGGGCAAGCGTGCTTGGTACAACCTGGGGAGTCGGGTTGACTGTTATGACAACTACTTTGTCAGGTCCCGCAGGACAACCCGTCGGACTTATCGGCGTAATTGTATAAGTTACTGTCTCAGGTGAATCACCCGGATTATGAAGGATATCTGCTATGATGTGATCTTTCGCCAGTCCTGTAACAGGTGTGGTAAAGCCGGTCACTCCTCCTGTGGATGTAACAGAATAATCAAAGGTTACCACACCAGATGTAAATGTACTCGGACTCCCTAGCGTGACATTCGTGGTGCCATCATTGCAGATAGTCTGGGTAAGTGTACCAGGCACAACCTGTGGCGTGGGGTTGACCGTTATTACAACGACTTTGTCCGGTCCGGCAGGACAACCCGTCGGACTGATCGGGGTAATCGTATAGGTTACAGTTTCCGGTGAATCACCAGGGTTATGAAGTATATCTGCTATGATGTGATCTTTCGCAACACCGGTAACAGGTGTGGTGAATCCGGTCACTCCTCCCGTTGCTGTAACAGCATAATTAAAGGTAATGACCCCGCTTGTAAATGTGCTCGGGCTGGCCAGGGTTACACTTATTGCTGCATCATTGCAGATTGTCTGGGCAAGCGTGCTTGGAACAACCTGGGGCGTCGGGTTGACTGTAATGACAACGACTTTGTCTGGTCCGGCAGGACAACCCGTGGGACTTATCGGTGTAATCGTATATGTTACTGTCTCAGGTGAATCACCCGGATTATGAAGTATATCTGCTATGATGTGATCTTTCGCCAGTCCTGTAACAGGTGTGGTGAATCCGGTTACTCCTCCTGTTGCCGTAACTGTATAATTAAAGGTGATGACCCCGGTTGTAAATGTGCTCGGACTTGCCAGGGTAACATTTGTTGCGGCATCATTGCAGATAATCTGTGTAAGTGTGCTTGGTACAACCTGTGGCGTTGGGTTGACTGTAATTACGACGACCTTGTCCGGTCCGGCAGGACAACCTGTGGGACTGATTGGGGTAATAGTATAGGTTACAGTCTCCGGTGAATCTCCGGGGTTATGAAGTGTATCAGCAATTACATGATCCCTGGGTAGTCCTGTAACCGGGGTAGTGAATCCGGTTACTCCACCTGTTGCCACAACCGTATAATCAAAGGTTATAACACCGGATGAAAATGCACTCGGGCTTCGCAGGGTGATATTTGTGGTCCCATCGTTGCAGATAGTCTGGGCAAGTGAGCTGGGCTCTACCTGGGGAGTCGGGTTGACTGTGATGACGACGACCTTGTCTGGTCCTGCAGGACAACCCGTCGGACTGATCGGGGTAATTGTATAAGTTACTGTCTCCGGTGAATCACCGGAATTATGAAGTATGTCTGCTATGACATGATCTTTCGACAGTCCGCTAACAGGTGTGGTGAATCCGGTCACACCTCCGGTTGCTGTAACAGTATAATTAAAGGTGATGACCCCGCTTGTAAAGGTGCTCGGACTTGCCAGGGTTACATTTGTTGCGGCATCATTGCAGATAGTTTGTGTAAGTGAACCGGGCACTACCTGTGGCGTCGGGTTGACTATTATAATAACTGATCTGGCGGGGCCGTCCATACAGCTGGTCGGACTGACAGGTACTATTGTGTAGGTTACAGTATCAGGTGAATCACCCGGATTATGAAGTATGTCAGCAATTATATGATCCTTGCCCATTCCGGTTACCGGGGTGGTAAATCCTGTCACTCCTCCCGTTGCTGTTACAGTATAATTAAAGGTGATTACCCCGCTTGTAAATGTGCTCGGGCTTCCCAGGGTTACATTTGTTGCGGCATCGTTGCAGATAGTCTGGGTAAGAGTACCTGGTACGACCTGTGGGGTCGGGTCAACTGTAATTACTACCACCTTGTCCGGTCCTGCAGGACAGCCCGCCGGGCTTAACGGTGTAATCGTATAAGTTACTGTCTCAGGTGAATCACCCGGATTATGAAGGATATCTGCTATGATATGATCTTTCGACAGTCCTGTAACAGGGGTGGTGAATCCGGTCACCCCACCCGTAGCTACTACTGTATAATCAAAGGTTATTACCCCGGTTGCAAAGGTACTCGGGCTTCCAAGGATCACATTCGTAGCGACATCGTTGCAGATAGTCTGTGAAAGGGAGCCGGGCTCTGCCTGTGGAGTCGGGTCGACTGTAATTACGACCAGCTTGTCCGGTCCTGCCGGGCAGCCTGTCGGACTGACAGGTGTAATCGTATATGTTACTGTCTCAGGTGAATCACCCGGATTATGAAGTATATCTGCTATGATATGATCTTTCGCCAGTCCGGTAACTGGTGTGGTAAATCCGGTTACTCCTCCCGTTGCTGTAACGGTATAATTAAAGGTGATGACCCCGCTTGTAAATGTGCTCGGGCTGGCCAGGGTAACACTTATTGCTGCATCATTGCAGATAGTCTGGGTAAGGGTGCCCGGAACCACCTTGGGCGTCGGGTTAACTGTAATTACGACTACCTTGTCCTGTCCCGCAGTACAGCCCGCCGGACTTACCGGTGTAATCGTATACGTTACTGTCTCAGGTGAATCTCCGGGGTTATGAAGTGTATCAGCAATTACATGATCCCTGGGTAGCCCTGTAACAGGTGTTGTAAATCCTGTCACGCCGCCAGTAGCAACTACTGTATAATTAAAGGTTATTACCCCGGTTGCAAAGGTGCTCGGGCTGCCAAGGGTGACATTTGTTGTAGCATCATTGCAGATAGTCTGGGTAAGTGAGCCGGGCTCTGCCTGTGGAGTCGGGTCGACTGTAACTACGACCAGCTCGTCCGGTCCTGCAGGACAGCCCGCCGGACTTAAAGGTGTAATCGTATAGGTTACTGTTTCCGGTGAATCACCCGGATTATGAAGTATATCTGCGATGATATGATCTTTCACCAGTCCTGTAACAGGTGTGGTGAATCCGGTCACTCCTCCGGTTGCTGTAACAGTATAATTAAAGGTGATGACCCCGTTTGTAAATGTGCTCGGGCTTCCCAGTGTGACATTTGTTACGGCATCATTACAGATAGTCTGGGTAAGTGAGCCGGGCACCACACGGGGTGTCGGGTTGACTATTATAACAACTGTTCTGGCGGGGCCGTCCATGCAGCCGGCAGGATTGACAGGTACAATTGTGTAGGTTACAGTATCCGGTGAATCACCCGGATTATGAAGTATATCTGCTATAATATGATCTTTCGCCAGTCCCGAAGAAGGTGTTGTAAATCCGGTCGTTCCTCCTGTTGTCGTGACAGTATAATTAAAGGTGATTACTCCGCTTGTAAATGTGCTCGGGCTTCCCAGGGTTACATTCGTTGCGGCATCATTACATATAGTCTGGGTAAGTAAACCGGGCACAACCTGTGGAGTCGGGTTGACAGTAATTACCACAACACTGGCCGGACCATCCGGGCAGCCGGTCGGACTTACCGGCACTATTGTATATGTAACAGTCTGAGGGCTGTCTGTAGGATTATGAAGGACAGCAGCTATGACATGATCTTCCGGCAAGTCAGTAACCGGTGTGGAAAATCCTGTCACCCCTCCAGTTGCTACTACTGTATAATTGAAAGTCACAACTCCATTTTCAAACCTGCTCGGACTACCCAGGGCGATATTGGTGATACCGTCATTACAGATCGTTTGAGCAAGTACATCAGGCACTACCTTCGGTGTCGGGCTGACCTTAATGACAACCGTCTTGCCCGGTCCGTCAGGACAGCCTGTCGGACTTACGGGTATTATATTGTAAGTAACTGTTTGCGTCGAGTCGGAAGGATTATGAAGTATATCAGCAATTACATGATCCTTTGACAATCCTGCAACAGGGGTTGTAAATCCGGTTACTCCTCCCGTAGCTGTAACAGTATACCTGAAACTTATCACCCCGCTTGTGAATGAGCTCTGGCTCCCAAGAGTGACATTAGTAGTGGCGTCGTTGCAGATCCTCTGGATAAGAGAGTCCGGCAGTACCTGCGGTGTGGGATTAACGGTTATTGATACAGTTTGTAATGGTCCGTCGCTGCAGCCATTAAGTTTTGGTGTAACTGTATAAGTTACAACTATAGGTGCATCGCTGCTATTTGTAAGATCTCCGGATATAATGAACGGAAGATCTGCAAGGAGTTTCGTAAATCCTCCTGAAGCACCTCCGCCAATATGAGCAGGATCGGTGCTGGTTACTTCAACTTCATAACTCAAATCAGCCGGTCTGTCACTTACGGTAGGACTGCTGAGAGTCACATCAATATTTCCCCCATCGCATATTATTGGCGTGGTTGTAGAAATAACTGCCCGGGGTGTTGGTTCAATGCGTATAGTCTGTGTCCTGACCGTAGCATTCCCTGCTACATCTCTTACGGTCCATGTTCTGATTATAAACCCGAAGTTATCACAACCTGTCAAACCTGACGGATCATCATTATACGTAATATTCAATAGAGAGGCCGGAGAGCAATTATCGGAAGCATCACCAATTTCACCGGTTATGGAAGGATCAGTATTATATGTGCAATCAGATGCCCTGCAAATGGTAATGTCCTGAGGTACAGTGTAAACAGGTTTGGTAATATCATTCACGGTTATTGTCTGGGTACACTCGCTGTAATTACCTGCTATATCAGTTGCAGTCCATGTCCTTGCAATAGTGTAGTTATAGTGAAGTAGTGTCGACGGATCACCATTGTATGTACTTATATCACCGGAAGTGATCACTATGTTTGCCGCAGGAGTGCAGTTATCCGTTGCACCGGCTGTTCCTGTTCCGGCCGGAGTGTTGTCTTCCTCACAGTTAATTGTTGAATTGACCGGACAGGTAATCACAGGGCCGGTAACATCCTGTACTGTCACAATCTGTGTACATTCACTGTGGTTGCCAGCTTTATCGGTCGCTTTCCATGTCCTGTTAATGGTATAATTATAATGAAGTATATCAGATGGGTCGCTGTTGTATGTGCTCAGGTCGCTGAAGCTGACAAGTATGTTTCCGGAGGGTGTGCAATTGTCTGTCGCTGTGGCTGTACCTGTACCGGCAGGGGTGTTGTCATCCTCACAGTTAATTGTTATACTGCCAGGGCATGTAATAACGGGACCCGTGATATCCCTGACTGTTATGATCTGTGTGCATTCGCTGTAGTTACCAGCTAAATCGATAGCTTTCCATGTTCTGGTGATAGTATAATTATAATGAAGTATTGTCAGAGGATCTCCATTATAAGTACTTGCGTCAGAGAAGCTGATCGCTATGTCGGCTGCCGCTGAGCAATTATCAGTTGCAGTGGCTGTTCCGGTCCCGGCTGGAGTGTTGTCATCCTCGCAGCTAATTGTTGTTGCAATAGGACAGGTGAGCACCGGGGAGGTAATATCGACTATATTGATCACCTGCTCAACAGTAGCAGAGTTACCGCAGGCATCTGTAACAGTATAGGTCCTGGTAATTACTACGGGATAAATCCCAACAGCGAGATCCGAATGGCTCACTGTAAGAGAAGCATCGGGAGTGCATCCGTCAGTTACACTTATACCTCCCGTGAGTGCTTCAAGGCCGGCTACCGTGGTTACAGCTGCAGGTGCCGCACCAGCATCACAACCTTCCACCATTAATGGTGTTAAGGAGCCTGCAATTACAGGTGGTGTACTATCTTCAATATTGATCGTATGTACAATATCCGTGGAGTTGCCGCAGGCATCTGTAACGGTATAGGTCCTGGTAATGACCAGCGGGCAAGTACCTGACGGCACGTCTGAATGACTTACACTAAGCATTGCATCAGAACTACACGCATCGGTAATAGATATCCCTCCTGACAGACCCTCCAGAGCTGATACTGAAGCTACTGCTGCCGGAGCAGCGCCTGCATCACACCCTTCGACAGTAACCGGGTCGAGCGTACCTGTTACCACAGGCGGCTGTGTGTCATCCACATTTATAGTCTGAAGGATGTTTACAAAATTCCCGCAGGCATCTGTAACTGTGTATGTCCTGGTAATAATCAGGGGACAACTTCCTGATCCGGCATCTGTATGGCTGACTGCAAGTGAACCGTTTGCAGTACATGCATCAGTTATGGAAATGCTTCCCGGAAGAGCTTCAAGTTCTGCTACTGTTGTTGCCGCAGGAGGTGCATCTGTCGCATTGCACCCTTCAACGTCAGCTGTCGTTAAGGAACCCGTGACAACGGGTGAGGTGTTATCATCAATATTGATTATATGATTAATGTTCACAACGTTCCCGCATTCATCAGTGATAGTATAGGTGCGGGTTATGATCAGGGGACAACTTCCGGAAGCTGCATCGGAGTGGGTTACTGTCAGCAAAGCATCCGAAGTACATGCATCAGTGATGGTTATGCCACCGGGAAGTGCTTCAAGACCTGCTACTGTTGTCATCGCAGCCGGAGCTGCGCCTGCGTCACATCCCTCTGCTGCTGCAGGGCTTAAGGAACCGGTCACCACTGGTGGCTGGCTGTCGTCGACATTGATTATATGTACAACATTTACAAAATTCCCGCAAGCATCCCTTACAGTATAAGTCCGGGTAATCAGAATGGGGCAGGTACCGGTAACCAGATCCGAATGGCTGACGGTAAGAGAAGCATCGGGTGTACAGGCATCGTTGATTGTTATTCCTCCCGGCAAGGCTTCAAGCCCTGCCACTGTAGCCACTGCTGCCGGTGCTGCCGAAGCACTACATCCTTCCACTGTTTCCGGAGTCAGTGCACCGGTAACGACCGGCGCCTGTGTGTCATTAACATTTAAAGTATGGATGATAGTGACAAAGTTCCCGCAGGCATCTGTAATTTTATATGTCCGGGTTATGACTACCGGGCAGGTTCCTGATGCAACATCTGCGTGACTAACTGTCAGTGAGGCATCTGCCGTACAGCCATCGGTAATTGTCATACCTCCTGCCAGGGCTTCAAGGGCAGCCACTGAAACTGCTGCAGCAGGAGCATCCGATGCACTGCAACCTTCAACCGATGCCGGTGTCAGGGAGCCAGCTACCACAGGTGGCTGGGTATCATCTATATTGATAGTATGAATGATATGCACAAAGTTTCCGCAAACATCGGTAACCGTATAGGTACGGGTTATGACTATCGGGCATGTACCTGAGACAGCATCAGAATGACTTACCGCAAGAGAAGCATCCGGGGTGCACGCATCGGTAATCGTTATCCCTCCGGTCATTGCTTCCAGGGCAGATACTGATGAAGCTGCAGAAGGAACAGCTCCGATATTGCATCCTTCTATGTTGACGGGCGTAAGGGAACCGGCCACCACAGGAGCAGTATTGTCATCCACGTTTATCGTATGAACGATATTTATATAGTTGCCACATTCATCTGTAACTGTATAAGTCCGGGTGATAATTATTGGACAACTGCCGGATGATGCATCAGAATGGATGACCGAGAGTGAACCATCAGGAGAACATGCATCACTGATTGTTATACCTCCCGGAAGCGCCTCAAGGGCCGCTACAGTAGCTGCAGCCGGAGGTGCATCGCCAGTATTGCAGCCTTCAACCGTGGCCGGGGTCAGGGAACCTGTAACCACAGGAGCGGTAGTATCCTCAATCCTGATTGTATGTACAATATTCGACAAAATTTCCGCAAAGATCAGTAACGGTATAGGTTCTGGTGATCACAACAGGACAGTTGCCTGCTGTGGCATCGGAATGGGTGACCGTAAGCTGGGCATCAGATGTACATGCATCTGTAATTGTTATACTTCCGGGGAGTGATTCGAGAGCTGCCACAGTTGTAACCGCGGCCGGAGCTGCTGCTGCATTGCAGCCCTCTGTGGTAGCAGGTGTCAGGGAACCGGCAACTACAGGGGCTGTATTATCATCTACATTGATAGTGTGTATGATATTCACGAAATTACCGCACACATCCGTAACTTTATAGGTCCGGGTGATGACCAGTGGGCAGCTTCCTGATTCAGCATCGGTATGACTGACAGATAGTAAAGCATCCGGAGTGCATGCATCGGTGATTGTTATTCCTCCCGGTAGCAATTCAAGAGCTGCTACGGTTGTCACGGCAGCCGGAGCTGCACCTGAATTGCAGCCTTCTACCGTGGCAGGTGTCAGAGAACCGGCAACTGAAGGAGCCGTATTATCGTCAACATTGATCGTGTGTACGATATTCACGAAATTACCGCACACATCCGTAACTTTATAGGTCCGTGTGATGACAAGCGGGCAGCTTCCTGATTCAGCATCGGTATGACTGACAGATAGTAAAGCATCCGTAGTGCATGCATCGGTGATCGTTATTCCACCCGGAAGCAATTCAAGAGCTGCCACAGTTGCTGCTGCAGCCGGAGCAGCTGATGCATCACAACCTTCCACGTTTGCCGGTGTCAGGGAGCCGGTTACCACCGGCTTTGTATTGTCATCTATGCTGATCAGGTGCACTGTAGTCGCAAAGTTTCCGCATGCATCTGAAATTTTATAGGTCCTTGTAATGAGAATCGGGCAGGTACCGGAAGCGACATCCGTATGGCTTACAGTAAGCAGGCCGTCTGCCGTGCATGCATCCGAGATACTTATACTTCCCGATAATGCCTCAAGAGCGGCTACGGTCGTCACCGCAGCCGGCGCTGCACTCTGATCGCATCCTTCGACCGGAGTGGGATTAAGGGAACCAATTACTACCGGTGCGGTATTATCATCAATATTGATCAATTGATCAACATTTACAAAATTTCCGCATTGATCGGTAATGGTATAGGTCCTGGTAATAA
The DNA here is from genome assembly GCA_963816345.1 of uncultured Bacteroidales bacterium. GTDB lineage: Bacteria > Bacteroidota > Bacteroidia > Bacteroidales > VadinHA17 > LD21. Next base: position 176,480 of record CAWFKI010000006.1, on the reverse strand, counting down.
CCAGGGGGCAGCTTCCCGATGATGCATCGGAATGTGTGACTGTAAGAAGAGCATCCGGTGAACAAACATCGTTAATTGATATTCCTCCTGCGAGCGCTTCAAGGTCCACAACGGTTGCCACTGCTGCAGGGGCGGCGCTTGCACTGCATCCTTCAACTGTTGCAGGAGTCAGAGAACCTGTTACAACGGGTGCAGTATTGTCATCTACATTGATTGTATGCACTATATTGACAAAGTTCCCGCAGGCATCGGTAACCTTGTAGGTTCTTGTAACGACCACAGGACAATTTCCTGTTGCAGCATCTGAATGGCTCACTGAAAGCAGGGCATCAGACGTGCATGCATCAGTGATCGTTATCCCTCCAGGCATAGCTTCCAGGGCAGCTGCTGTAAGAGCTGCAGCAGGAGCATTTCCGATATTACAACCCTCAACTGTGGCAGGTGTAAGGGATCCGGCCACAACGGGAGGAGAATTATCGTCTATATTTATAGTCTGTGATATATTGACGAAGTTCCCGCATGCATCGGAAACCTTGTAAGTTCTTGTTATTACTACCGGGCAGGCGCCCGATTCGACATCAGTATGGCTCACTGTAAGTGATGCATCCGCAGTACATGCATCGGATATGGCAATCCCTCCTGCCAGGGCTTCAAGAGCTGCTACAGTATTAACAGCAGCAGGTGCTGCTCCGGAATTGCACCCTTCCACATTTACCGCAGTAAGGGAACCGGTTACTGACGGGGAAGTATTATCATCCACTGTGATATCCTGGGGGATATTCACAAAGTTCCCGCAAGCGTCAGTAACCTTGTAGGTCCGTGTTATGTTAATGGGGCAGCTGCCTGATACCACGTCGGAATGGCTTACGGAAAGCGAACCGTCGGCAGTACAGGCATCCGTAATTGTTATTCCTCCCGGCAAAGCTTCAAGTGCCGCCACAGTGCTGACTGCCGGAGCCGCCGCTGCATTGCACCCCTCAACTGTCGCCGGAGAGAGGGAACCTGAAACTACAGGCGGAGTATTATCATCTATATTGATAGTATGCAGGAGATTCACAAAATTCCCGCATTGATCCGTCACTTTGTATGTTCTTGTGATAACTGTCGGGCAGGAGCCTGATACCGCATCCGTAGAGCTGACTGTAAGTGAAGCATCTGCAGTACATGCATCAGAAATGTTGACATTACCGGGAAGCGCCTCAAGTGCAGCAACCGTGGTGACCGCTGCAGGTGCTGCTGCAGTATTGCACCCTTCCACATTTGCTGCTGTCAGGGCACCGGTTACTGTCGGGGAAGTATTGTCATCGACATTAATTATCTGGTTATAGGTGCTGCTGCCGGAGCTGGCATCAGTAACGGTATATGTCCTTGTTACAACGACCGGGCATGTGCCTGTGAAGCTATCACTGTGGGTTACCACAAGCGAATTGTCAGGAGTGCATGCATCAGAAATATTCAGTCCGAGAGCTTCAAGTGCGGCCACGGTATTCACGGCGGGAGTTGCATTTGCCACTGTGCAACCTTCAACCGTGGAAGGTGCTATAGACCCGGTAATGACCGGAGGAGCCAGACACGGATCAAAAACGCAAAGGTAAAATTTGCCGTTATCATTATTGCCGTACTCCCACATTCTCAGGAAAAGCGTCTCTCCCGAAGTCCTCCCTGATACCGTCAGGTCCACATCCCCGGCGGGAGTCACGGTCAGGGGAGAAATCTGACAGCTGATCTTTGTCAGTGCCCCGCAGTTTCCGCTGTAGACGGCAATACCGACACGATTGGCCCATTCCTTATTTGATGGAGAGGTGGACTCAGTATTGGTATTTATAATTATTTTGCCTGAGGGAGGTACAACGACCTTGAACCAGACATCTCCGCCCGAATACCCGCTTATCCCCGTCCCGTCGCAATTACCCGGGTCTCCTTCAGCGGAGGCTGTAGCCCCTTCATTTGAATATATCTTAAAATTACATGATGCTCCAACGTTTACCGTCTGGGCTGTACAGGGATCTTCATTATTGATCCTGTAAATCGCGTATGTCAGATAATCACCATGATTCAGAGTCACACCTGAGGCCTCATATTTGTTTGATCCGATATCGGTAAGGGGGTACGGTACTGCTCCGGACGAAAAATCACCATCGCTGTCAACAAGCAGTACCCTGTATGAATATCCCGGGGTTATGGAAGGCAGATTTGTAAAGTCACCGGTGATATTTACGGTACCCACATCATTTGTTTTTGAAATCCTCCATTCCCTTGAAATACGCAAATAATCAAGGTTCAATACATCAGATGGTGCCTCTGCCGAAACCCAGCCTGATACGGAACCATTATCATGGCCGAACAGCATGTAGTCACCATCACTCAGGTTACCCGGACCGGATATATTCAGTATTCCGGCGGAGGTGGCATTATTATGCTGGTTCGATCCGTTTTCCCTTCCAATGCCTGCAACATCATATTTATTTGTGGAGCGGAAGGCATATCTGTTACCCGAAATAGTAAGATTATATTTTGCAGCCAGATAGCTGTTGATAATATTTACCTGTGCATTGTTAATCCTGTAATTATAGGCTATGACTTCTGCAATGTATCCGGTAAGCCCGAGATTAACCCCATTATAATGTCTCCCTATCCTGAGCACCGGAGGTGTCAGATTGCCGTCCCCGTCAAGAGTGCTGGCTTCATTTGTCCCATTGATAAAAAGTCTGTAATAGGAGCGTGGCAATTCACGCATATAATCAATAACGTTGAATGCGCTTGTGGATGACGTCTGAGGTACTGACAGGACTCAGATTGATCCCGTTATTGGCATCATCTCTTTTCTGAAAGCAGTATTTTGTTCCGTTGACAAATTTTAAGCTTGTAAGATTATTTGTAAGGCTGCCCTGTCAATAATGTAATCACCATTCCCCTCCGATATTCCGCCTGCCGAATATGAATCAACCTTGAAAACAGTTATAATTGAAAATCCCTGGTTTCCGGCAATCCCAAGTGCTAAAGGATCAATATATTCGTCACCATTAAATTTCAGTGCAGGAGAATTATTGACTATATTGGTTCTGTAGACAGGATTATGAACACCATCAGGCTGGGAAGCATGGTTGTTATTTCCTGAGAAGTCATTCCACCTGTAAACATCATCTGTGTTTGCCGCGGGAGTGACACCGGCATCCCTGTAGACTCCTGCGTCAGCTTTAAGCCAGAGCCTGTTCGATGCGGAATTGCCCACACCACCCGGTCCTGTCTGCGCATTTGCCCGTGAAGTGAAGAGAAGTGCTATAGATACGGTAATCAACAATAATTTGCCGATGTACCGCTCTTTAAGACTTTTCAGAACGGATTCAGGTAAAAGAACAATATGAAATAGGTCAGAGATCAAATTTTCAGGTTAGGTAGAACAAAAAAATACCGGCCGACTTTAATCTGTTTTTTTTTAAAGCCGATCAACATTTACTTATATCTCTTTGCCCGTTTTATAAAAACGGGAACTATTATAAACCTATTTCAGGACCAAGAAAATCCATCCATAGTTGCATATACAAGCCATTTAATAATAATTTAAAGATAGAAATATTTTCAAAATCGCTGGATTTATTTTGATCAACTGTTAATAAATGAAAAAAACAGCCGCGAGAATCGACTGTTTAGTGCCGGAAAATGGCATCCTTTGGACATTACATCTGGTTATCGCAGTGCAATGGAGCCGTTCCGGGAGATTGAATAATTGCTCTGGATTGAAAACTAAAGAAATTCCCGGATCGCCACCGGAAAGCATTTTCAGTGCTGAATGATTGCAATATGCACCGCAGGACTATGAAATTCCCCTTTCAGTCAGGGTCGTTCACGTCTCCCTCACAGTATCAGCATAGCATCTCCATATGTGCCGAACCTGTATTTTTCCTTTACGGCAACCTTATAGGCATCAAAGAGCAGGTCATATCCCGCAAAGGCAGATACCATCATCAGAAGAGTCGAATATGGAAGATGAAAATTGCTTATCATCATATCAGGAACCTTAAAATCATAGGGGGGAAATATGAATTTATTTGTCCAGCCATCAAATGGTTTCAGATACCCGTCGGTGGAAACCGAGCTCTCAAGAGTTCTCACGACAGTGGTCCCTACGGCACAAATCCTGTATTTATTATCCTTTGCCTTGTTTACGATATTTACACATTCATCAGTGATTATAATCCTTTCGGAGTCTACTTTATGCTTTGTAAGATCTTCAACATCAACACTTCTGAAATTACCAAGTCCCACATGGAGGGTTATCTCTGCAAATTCCACACCTATTATTTCGAGTTTTTTCAGTAACTCCCGGCTGAAATGCAATCCGGCTGTCGGAGCAGCCACAGCGCCTTCATATTTTGCAAAAATTGTCTGATATCTCTCATTGTCCTCAGGCTCAACGGGCCTGTTAATAAATTTTGGAAGCGGTGTCTCCCCGAGGCTGTATAATGTCTGCTTGAATTCCTCATATGTCCCGTCGAAAAGAAACCTGAGGGTTCTTCCCCTGGAGGTTGTGTTATCTATCACCTCCGCTACAAGAAGATCATCTTCACCAAAATAGAGCTTATTCCCAATTCTTATTTTCCTGGCGGGATCAACGAGCACATCCCATAAACGTTGCTCCTTGTTAAGCTCCCTTAATAGAAATACCTCAATTTCAGCTCCTGTCTTTTCTTTGTTTCCATATAGTCTTGCAGGAAATACCTTGGTATTATTAAAAACAAGTACGTCGCTTTCAATAAAATACTCGGTGATATCCTTAAATATCTTATGCTGAAGCTCTCCTGTTTTTCTGTTGACAACCAATAACCTCGACTCATCCCTGTTTTCAGTAGGATAGAGAGCAATAAGTTCCTGTGGCAGATTATACCTGAATTGTGATAATTTCATAATAAAAATATATGCATTTTAATTTAAAGAATTCCTTTATACGTAATAAATTCAATTTTGTTTCACCTTTATATCAATTTTATTTAAATTGCATCATTAATTCGCTTCAGGGGCATATAGCCTCTGTCTGATCCGGCTGTTTAACTTTTCTCTGTTTTTCGTCAGCAGCACTATGATTCAGGATGAAACACCTGAGGATTTTATTTGTTCCACATATTCCTGAAATTTTTCAATTTCATACGCATCAACCAGTTTATACGGACCGATTGCAGTTCTTTCAAGTGAAGAGAGATATCCTCCGCTTTTTAAAGCGACTCCTATATCCCGGGCAAAGGAACGGATATATGTTCCCTTGCTGCATAAAAGCCTTACTTTTATATCCTGCGGAGAAAAGGAAAGCAATTCAATCTCCCTGAACCAGACTGACACAGGTTCAAGTTTTTTTTCAATTCCTTTTCTGGCATATTCATAAGCTCTTTTCCCTGCGATCATCTTGGCAGAATAAAGAGGTGGCAGTTGCATCTGCCCGCCAAGAAAGCTGTTGAGTGCGGCTTTAACCGAATCTTCAGTTATATGATCAGTTGAATAAAAGTTATCTGTCTCCGTTTCCAGATCAAATGAGGGAGTCGTGGAGCCCAGATGAATTGTTGCAACATATTCCTTATCAAGATCCCTGAATTCATCAATTCTCCTTGTTTGCTTTCCTGTGCATATTATCATCAAGTCCGCTTGCCAGAGGATCCAGCGTACCGGCATGACCGACCTTTATTTTTTTTATTCCCAGGGACTCCTGATCATGATCCTGACCTTATTAACAAGGTCAAATGATGTCCAGTAGAGAGGTTTATTGAATAACAGGACCTGCCTTCCTCAAATACAGTTTGCTTTTCAGATAACATGCATACCTAATAAAATTGAAATGATTCCTATAACCACACAATAAACTCGCGAACCAGACCAGATTTCCCTTCTTCACAAGGTTTATCATCCATTTACAGGCAAAATAACCGGAAACAAATGCAGTCAGAAATCCAATCATGATTATAATAAATGATGTTCCTTCCGTGGAAATATTTCCTGATTTTATTTCAACCAGGTTAGCTCCTATTACCGGTATCAGAACCATTAGAAATGAAAATTTGGCGATTTCCGACTTTTTATTTCCAAGCATCATCCCGGTGGCAATTGTTGCACCGGAACGTGAAATTGCCGGAAGAATTGCAACAGCCTGCGCCATGCCTATAATAAATGAATCCAAATAGCTGATAGGTCTCTCTTTCGGCTTAAATACAAGGGTCATAAAAAGCAGAATGGAAGTTATAATGAACTGAAAACCCAGAGCAATCATATTTCCGGTAAAAAACTCTTCAGCAATATCTTTCAGAAAAAAGCCGGCAATCCCGGCAGGTATCATCGAAATGAAAATCTTCAGAACATAGATCGTCTCATCATTCCATCTGAACCGGAAAACTCCTTTGAATAATTCTGCAATTTCTTTCCACAGCACAAAAATTGTACTCAATACGGTAGCTCCATGTACCGCAATTGAAAAATAGAAATTTGCCTCCGGATTGATTCCGAACAGATACTTCCCCAATTCCAGGTGGCCTGAACTGCTTACAGGTAAAAACTCCGTAAGTCCCTGGATCAGGCCAAGAACAATTGCTTCAAACCAATTCATCTATTCAGGACTTTTAAATATTACTTATAAATAAATATCATGCGGCGATCTCATCTCCGGCCTTATTCCACTGATCCCGTCAGCTGTTCCCGGAACCAGAATTTACAATTCCTGCCTGTCTGAGTCTTTGGGCTTCTTCATAATTGCCCATATCTCAAAGATAAATCCTGCCAGAACTACTATCGGAGCAAGAGTAATTCTCCGGAAACTGAATATATTATCACTGAATTTATCCGGACTGGGAGATCTCCCGCCGAGCATCAGCAAAAATCCAACAATAATAATTGCAAATCCGATAGCCAGCAGCTTATAATTCTCCCTGCCGAGTGCAAAATTCGATTTTTCCCTATTTTCGTTTTTAGTGCTCATAATTTATCAATAATAAAGTTTATCCTCAGAAATACTCAGATACCTGTTCACGGAAAAAAAAGTTGAAATTATATTTATCAGAACTCCTGTAATTACAATAAATATCCCCAGCAGGATCAAAAGGTTTGTACTCTCAAAGGTAAACATCATCAGGAATTCCTTCTCAATCAGATAAAGAAGTCCCATCAGCAGGCTCATAGCTATAAGCGCAGCCATCAGTCCGTGAAAGGCACTCTGAACAATGAAAGGTCGTCTTATAAAAGACCTGGTCGCTCCAACCAGCTGCATCGTACGGATGAGGAACCTCCTGGAATATATTGATAATCTTATTGTATTGTTAATGATTGTCAGGGCAATAAGAAAAAGAAAGGAGCTGATTACAAGCAGGAAAATGCTTATTTTCCTTACATTCTCATTGATCAGGAACAACAGGGATTCCTGATAATAGACCTCTTTGACAAAAGGATATTCAAGAACATATTTTTCTATTTTGGCAACGCTGTCGGGGCTTGTATAGTTTGCATAGAGATACACATCTATTGAAGGAGGAAGCGGATTATCGCCAAGGAAATTGATGAAATCCTCTCCGAGATCTTCCTTCATTTTATTTGCAGCCTCCTCTTTTGAAACATATTCTGTAGCCTTAACATACAGCTTTGCATCAAGATCTTTCTGCAGCATCCTTATATCTGCCTCTTTTGCATCATCATTTAGCATAACCGAAAAAGAGAGGCTTTCGCGAAAATAATCAGAAAGCTCTTTGGCATTTATCAGGACCAGACCCAGTACCCCAAGGAGAAAAAGAACAAGAGAGACGCTTACGACAAGAGTAAGATATGAGCTTCTCAGCCGTGTCTTGGATAATCCGGTTTTACTGCTCTTCAATCTTATATTGATTTATCAGGTTCACTAAGTCGTCATTCTAGTCTACATAAGTTATCCAGCCGTAAGGGTCAGGTTCATCCCCATACTGGATCGCAATAAGCTTATTATATAGTCTCATAGATTCTTTGCCGGGTTCTCCATCCTTACAATATTCATAGATCTTATTCTTTTCCGGATCAAATATTTTGGATATAGGGCTTATTACAGCTGCAGTACCGCAGGCACCGGTTTCAGCAAAGGACGCCAGCTCTTCAACGGGGATCTGCCTGCGTTCGGTTTTCATTCCCAAATCCTTTGCAATCTCAATAAGACTCATATTTGTTATTGAATTCAAAATTGATTCCGACTTTGGTGTAATATAGGTGTTATTCTTTATTCCGAAAAAATTAGCCGGGCCGCATTCATCTATATATTTTTTTTCTTTTGCATCAAGGAAGATTGTACTTGCATACCCGCCATCGCGGGCAGCAATTATTGCCCCAAGCTTGCGGCATAGTTGCCTCCCACCTTGTAAATGCCGGTACCCTTAGGCGCCGCCCTGTCAAAATCCCTGCATATCAGCATATTGACAGGTCTTATTCCCTCCTTGAAATAGGGACCCACAGGAGTTACAAAAATCAAAAAAGTATACTCATTTGCAGGTTTGACACCAACCTCTGCACCGCTGCCAAACAGTAAGGGCCGTATATATAAAGTTGCACCAGAGCCATATGGCGGAACAAATTTCCGGTTTAGCTGAATAACTTTAAACATGGCTTCCCTGAACATCTCAACCGGGACAACAGCCATTTTAATGCCCTTTGCGGAAGAAACCATTCTTTTTGCATTCTCCTCCCAGCGAAACAACCTGATCCTGCCATCCTTTCCCATATAGGCTTTAAGCCCTTCAAATGCCTCCTGACCGTAATGCAGACCCGTGGCTGCTATATGTATATCAATATATTCGGAAGATGAAACTTCAATTTTTCCCCACTTCCCTCCTTTGTAAACAGATCGTATATTATGATCTGTTTTAACGTATCCGAAGGGGAGATTTTTCCAATCAAGCGTTTCCATGACTATAACAATTATAATACGCCGTAAAAGTACATTTTTTAAAACAAATTTTAGTCATGATTTATCTCAGAATTTGGATTATTCAACATCTGCCATCAGAGTGGCAATCTGTTCCTCAACAGAAACGCTCCTGAGAATTCTTGCCGTATTTGTCCTAAACTCATGTTCTGAAAGAAATTTTTTCTGCATCCCGACCCATGAATCCCTGTCACTGTATTTACCGTACTCATTCAATTCCCGGAATAATTTCTCGTTAAGCTTCAGATAGTCAACCCTGCCAAGATAATCGAACCTGGCATCGTGAAGTATATAATCTGCAATTGTTTCAGGATTTTCTGTAAATGAATTGTATATCAATCTTTTAACTGATCTGATATTTTCAGGGCTGAAACCATATCCGGGCAGTAACTCCTCAACCAGGCGGCCGGATGCTTCCATTGGCTTCTCATAGTCGGTTATATAACCGGTCAGAAGAAAAACTGATGCAAGCTTAAGATTAATATAATCCTCTCCGGTCAGATTCTCGGCAGGTGATAAAAGTTCAACCTGGTTGCAGATATTCCGTACAAGAGTTGAATTATGAAAATACAGATTGGGCGGTGCTTCATCATCAAAGATCTTGATAACACGCTCCTCTATATCCTGCAGCTTGATCATCTGCATTTTCAGAATAAATTTTCTGTTTGGTCCTCCCTGGTCATCGCATAATTCCGGCATGATTCCATTCACAAAATACATCTCCAGCTCTCCTTTGTACTTGACAGGCATCTTACCGCGATACTCGCATGTAAAAAAATCCTTTACAAATTCCTAGGTTGTGCCTGAAATATTTATTTTCCCTGCATCCCCTGATGATTCCATACGGCTCGCAGTATTTACGGTATCACCCCAGATATCATAAGAAAGCTTCTTCTGTCCAACCACACCTGCTACCACAGTGCCTGTATGGATCCCTATTCTTATATCCCAGTACTTCATCCCCTCTGTCTCGGAGGATTTCTTAAGTCCTGCCATATATGCCTTCATTTCAAGGGCTGCCAGAATCACCTCAACAGGATTGGTTCTGTTCTTTTCAGGAATACCTCCGGCACACATATATGCATCTCCGATTGTTTTTATCTTTTCGATTCCGAATTTCTCGACAACTGAATCAAAATAGAAAAAGAATTTATCAAGCTCATCGATCAGAACTTCAGGATTCATCTCTTCAGCAATCTTGGTAAAGCCTTGAATATCTGAAAACAATACTGTAACAAAATTATATTTAATCTTTGTTGCTTTACCCTTGGAAATTATCTCATCAGCAGCATTTTTGGGAAGAACATTAGCAAGCAAAGCCTCAGTTTTTTCCTTTTCCGTAATCAGGTCTTCAGTACGCTTATTAATAATCTGCTCGAGAGCATATTGTTTCCTGGCAAACCTCAGATTCAGATAAGCATATATAGCCCAGATCAGGAATGAAAATAATATCATGTAAATCAATATCGCCGGTTTTGAGAAATGCCATAGCGGAAGCACTTTGAAGGGGTAAGAAGGCATCACACCCTGCGTATCATCTGATTGCCGGTACCTTACCTGAAAAATGTAGTTTCCCGCCGGCAGATTAGTATACTCCTTTGAATTGAATCGTCCCCACGGAGTCCATCGCCTGTCATATCCTTCGAGGAAATACCGGAATTCATAAATTCCGGAAGGGGCAATCTCAAATCTTAAATTATTTTCCCTGTAATTAAGGATCAACTTTTTATACCGGGGGTTATCAGTTTCAGCAGAAGGGTTTGAAATAACCGAATCGCTGTTTACGATAATCCTCATCAGATAAGGTGATATAGCAGTACTGTCTCCTGTCTGCGAAGAAGAGACAGAGGAAAAAACTGATATAATAAAAACCCCGCAAAGGGTAAAATACCTTATGCAAGAGGACATATTTTCTTATCTTTCTTTTCATTTCAAATGTAGTACTTAAAACAGTCCGGTCAAAAGGAAAGCTCAAATTTGCTATTTTTGACCCCAAACGCAACACACTGTATGAAACTGATTTTCGCCTCTGCCAACGAGCATAAATTAAGGGAAATAAAAAGTATCCTTGATAAAAATATTACTCTGCTTTCTCCTGCTGATTTTAATATAAATGAAGAGATCCCTGAAGATGAGCCTCTTCTTGAAGGGAATGCCTTATTTAAAGCCAGGTATGTGCATAATATTACCGGGCAGAATGTTTTTGCGGATGATACGGGCCTTGAAATAGAGGCACTTAACGGATTGCCTGGTGTCCATTCGGCAAGATTTGCAGGACCGGAGAAAGATTCATCGGCCAATATAGAGAAAGTTCTCTCATTGCTTTCTGGGGAAAAGAACAGAAAAGCAAGGTTCAGAACTGTAATTGCTCTTATTTATAATAAAAAAGAGTATTTGTTTGAAGGTATTGTTTCAGGTACGATTATCCGTGAAAAAAGAGGAAAGGAAGGGTTTGGATATGACCCGGTATTCTTACCGGATGGTGAAACCCGGACATTTGCAGAACTTGATCTGTCCGAAAAAAACAGAATTTCCCACAGGTCTGCAGCATTCTCGAAACTTAAAGAGTTTTTAAATAACTGCAATCCTTCCGGGAAGGAAAATCAGATTTAAACGATTGCCATTCAGATGAGGAAAATACTGGTAATACCACTGCTATTCCTGCTGACCCTGAAGTTGCCGGCGCAGACACCGGTTGGCTCATGGTCAGATCACCTCAGCTACAATACTGCAAATAGTGTTGCTGTTGGCACAAACGAAGTATATGCATCAACAGGCTCATCTCTCCTTGTCTACAATAAGGAATATAATGAACTGAAAAAAATGTCGCGCATAAATGGCCTTACTGAAACGGGAATAAGCGCAATATCATGGTCAGAGCAATACCAAACGCTGATAATCGGATACAATAATACAAATGTCGATCTTTTAAAGGATAACACAATAATCAATATCCCTGAAATTTTTCAGAAGTATATTCCGGGAAACAAGGAGATAAAGAGGATCCGGACAAACGGGAAATATGCGTATCTCGCCTGCAGCTTCGGTATTGTAGTTATTGATTTAATCAAAAAGGAGGTCTTTGATACCTGGAAACCCGGGCCGGATACGGAAAATACTGAGGTACTTGATATTACCTTCGGAACTGACGAAATATTTGCTGCCACGGATAAGGGAGTCTATTCTGCCAGCCTTTCCAGTCCGGGACTTTCTTATTTCGGTAACTGGCAAATTATAAATATCCTGCCTGATCCCCACGGCAAATATACTACGCTGATTTATTCAGGCGGCCGGCTATTTGTCAACAAATCAGATCCCCTCTCCTCAAGTGACTCAATCTTTGTAATTGCTGAAACAGCCTCCCTGTTATCGTATCTTCCGGGGGTGATCAACCTGTCGATGGATATGGCGCCCGCTGGATTTACAGTCTCCTCCCGGTCATCAGTGAGATATTATAATTCCTCCGGTACCATCAAATTAACGATCAACTCCTTCGGACCTTTCACGCCGGATATAGCCCAGGCAATAGCTGACAACATTGATATCTGGATTGCAGACATTGGATCCGGATTAATCAGAGGCCGGAATATGAGTGATTTTTCAGCATTGAGCCTTCCGGGTCCAGTTTCAAATGATGCATTCAGTATTACTTCATACAATGGACAGACAGTAATTTGCGGAGGAGGTACGGACCCCTCATGGAATAGCCTCCACAGACCTCTGAGGGTTTCATTATTCAGGAACAACAGCTGGAGCTCCGTTACTGATAACAAAACAGATGACCCGGTAAGGGCCCTGACCGATCCCTCTGATGAGAACCATCTCTTCGTTTCTTCCTGGGGGGGAGGTCTTCTTGAGTATAAAAACAACAACCTTGTTAACCACTACACTGAGGCAAATTCACCTTTGCAGAGTATAATACCGGGGAAACCCTATACAAGGATCTTCGGGCTGGCAATGGATAACGCGAAAAGGCTCTGGATGACTCAGTCAGGCGTTCCCGGAAGCCTCAAAGCTCTCAAACCGGATGGAACCTGGATCGTTAATCCAGTTACAATTGATGCTCCCTCCATCGGGGAGCTTATCATCACCAGGCCGGGCTATAAATGGATTATTCTTCCCGGAGGCTACGGACTGTTTATTCTTGATGACAACAATACACCCGATCAGTTCAACGATGACAGGTATAAGAAGCTGGTTGTGAAAGATACTGAAAATCAGCCAATCTCCTCTGTTTATTCAATAGCCGAGGATCTTGACGGGAACATTTGGATCGGGACCGGCCAGGGCCCCCTGATCTATTACAATCCGGAAAGGGTATTTGATGAAGATATAAAGGCAAACCGGATTAAAATACCCAGGAATGACGGGTCAGGTCTTTCGGACTACCTGCTTAAAACTGAAACTATTACATCAATCGCTGTCGACGGGGCGAATAGAAAATGGCTCGGCACATCCGGGTCCGGCGTCTACTTTGTAGCTCCCGACGGCACATCAGCACTTGGATAATTTCAACGAAAAGAATAGTCCTCTCCTCTCCGATTCAATAATCAGTCTGGCAGTTGATAACAAAACAGGAGATGTCTGGTTTGGAACATCGGAAGGGATTCAGTCATTCAGGGGAAATGCAACAACCGGAGGTGAGCATTTTTCCAATGTATATGCCTTTCCAAATCCGGTGAGGGAAAACTTTGCAGGCAATGTTACTATATCCGGGCTTGTCAGAGATACTCAGATCAATATAACCGATATCAGCGGCAACCTTGTTTATAAAACAATATCTGACGGAGGGGAAGCGACCTGGGATTTGAAAACATACAATGGGAAGCGCGTAGCAACAGGTGTCTATCTCATATTCTGCGCAAGCAGCGACGGCTCCCAGGCATTTGTGACAAAAATCCTTGTCATCAGGTAAGATCTACTCCGTAATAAGGCTTTGCAGACGTTCGATCTGCCGCTGCTTGTTGACTTCCCTGAGGCTCCTGGCTGTCTTTGTAAAATACTGGTGACCCGATATGAACTTAACCTGGATCTTATTCCAGTCATTGAGGGAACCCATTTTTTTCTGAGCTTTAAGCTCTTCAAAAAGAGTATTGGAAACAGGTATAAAATCACTTCTTCCAAGATAATCAAGATCCGAATCGCATATAATCTGCTCCAGCAGGTCTGAAGGCTGCGGTGGCAGCTTTGTAGCCATAATGATCGAACAGATCCTTTCAATCTGCTCCGGGCTGTAATTAAACTCCGGAAGCATCTCCCGGGCTATTTTTGTGCCATAATATTCATGATCATCATATGCAATCGTATGCCCGGCATCATGAAACAATCCTGCCGTTTTTAATAATAATATCTCCTCATCGGTACAACCCTCTCCAAAGCCAATAAGCTCGACTTCAGTAACCACATCAACAGTATGCTTCACATTATGATAAAAGAGATAACGCGGCAATTCCTTTTCAAGCCTGTCGAGAATTACCTCCTGAATATCAGTGAACCGGATCAGTCCGAATTTAACTCTGAAAGCGTCGTTCGGCAGGATACCTTCCCCGTTTTCCGAGAATTCAGGCCTGATCCCGTTTACCCTGTACATCTGAAGGTTTCCTTTATATTTCACCGGAAGCCTGCCAAAGTACTCACATTCAAAAAACTCTTTTACAAGCTCATAGGTCATCACAGAGATCAGGATCGTTCCGTAATCACATACAGCTTCCACACGGCTGGCATTATTCACCGTATCTCCCTTGATATCATAATTCACTTTCTTCCGCCCCGACACAGTGGCTGTGACCGGGCCCGTATGAATCCCGATCTTCAAATCCCAGATCCTGTTTTCCTTTCCCCTCTTATCCTGTTCAAACCTCTCAAGAAAATTATGCATCTCCATGGCAGCCATGACAACTTCAACCGGGTTTGTAATATTCTTTACCGGAATGCCTCCTGCACACATAAAAGTATCACCGATTGTTTTGATCTTCTCTATCCTGAATCTTTTCACGATAGCTTCAAATTCAAAGAAGATCTCATCAAGCTCATCCATTACGGCTGAGGATTCCATATCCCCGGACAGCCGTAAAAAGCCATGAATATCGGCCAACAGGACCGTTGCCATATTGAATTTCAGGGATATTTCCTTTTTCTCCGCTCCTGTAGTCTCCTTACCTTTCCCCGGGGAGAGTTTCTCATAAAGTGTATTGATCTTTTCATTCTCCGCTGAAAGCTTTTCATTCAGCTTCTCCAGATTCCTCACATGCTCTTCGAGCTCCTGGATCTGTTTTACGATGCGTGAAATTCTTTTTATTAATTTCTCACTATTATTTACTGGCATATAACAGCTATTTCGGGGTAAATATAATAAATTACGATGAGTTTCCTTTTCAGTTGCCGGGTGCCGGAGTAAGGGAGCAGAATCAATCTTAATCACTTAATCATGCTTGAAAAAACAAGAGGAATTGTTCTGCATCAGATAAAATATACCGATTCCGGTATCGTTGCCCAGATATATACAAAGAAGTTCGGAAGGCAGTCATTCATTATAAAAGGGATGAGAAGCCGGAAATCCGGAAAGCATAATATACTGTTTCAGCCGATGTTCATTCTGGACCTTGAGATCAACTATAAGGCATCGCGTGAATTGAATTTTCTTAAAGAATTTTCGGTATCCTACTCTCCTCATGGTATCTATTCCGACATAAAAAAAAGCAGTGTTGCAATTTTCCTGGGTGAATTTCTGACTTCAGTCCTGAGGGAAGAGAGCCCCCACGAAGAGTTGTTTGATTACATAGAGAAATCGATTATCTACTTTGACAGAAGCAGGGAAGGATTTTCCAATTTCCATATTGCATTTCTTGCCGGGCTCAGCGGTTTCCTGGGATTTGAGCCAGGTTTAAGAAAAGATGAAGCCGATATTTTCTTTGATATGGCGGAAGGAATATTTGTCCCTGTACCTCCCCTGCATGGTAATTATGCCAATCCCGACATATCAGGGATCCTTGCAGCTGTTTTTATTGCATCATTTGACAGTATCGGAAAAATAATCTTAAAAGGGAGCGTGAGGAATGAAGTACTTGACACTCTGATAAAATACTATTCCCTGCATCTCCAGGGACTAAAGAAAATTAATTCCCTTGAAGTGCTGAAGCAGGTATTCAGCTAGTCACACAGTTATTGCCATGATGTTTTTTATCTATCTTTAGGTACAAATCTGATTTAATATGGCGATCATACCATCTATTATTAACTGGCTGAACACTAAGCGTATAAATCAGATCGAACTATTTAAAAAGTATCCGCACGAAACTCAGAACGAGACATTATACAGGCTGCTTGCAAAGGCTGCATCGACTGAGTGGGGGCTAAAATACAATTATTCATCAATTACTTCGGTCAGGGAATATCAGTCAAGGTTGCCGGTGCAGACCTATGAGGACATTATTCCATATGTTGAACGGTTGCGCAAGGGAGAATCAAATCTTTTATGGCCGGGAGAAATAAAATGGTTTGCCAAATCCTCCGGAACCACCTCGGCAAAAAGCAAATTTATTCCTATGAGCAGGGAAGCCCTGGAGGATTGTCATTACAGGGCAGGCAAGGATATCCTGATAATCTATACTGCTTTACGGCCTGATACGGGTATCTTTTCAGGAAAGAGCCTTACACTGGGAGGCAGCCATAAAATTAATGAGTTCAGCACTGATTCGTTGTACGGTGATCTGTCTGCCATACTAATTGAGAATGCCCCTTTCTGGGTGGATATAATCAGGACCCCCAGGCAGAAGATTGCCCTTCTTGAAGACTTTGAGAAGAAGCTTGACCTGATCACCAGGTCTACTGTAAATGAGAATATAACAAATATTTCGGGAGTGCCCTCCTGGTATCTTGTGCTTATCAAACAGATCCTTGAATACACCGGTAAAACAAACCTCCTTGATGTGTGGCCCAATCTTGAGGTTTTTTTTCATGGAGGGATAAGTTTTACTCCTTACCGTGAGCAGTATAAAAAACTTATTACCGGCGACCAGATGAGGTACATGGAGACATATAATGCATCAGAGGGCTTCTTTGGAATTCAGGACGATCCCGATCGCAGCGATATGCTTCTTATGCTTGACTATGGGATATTCTTTGAATTTATTCCGCTGAACAAAATGGCATCAGACTCTCCTCCCGCCTATACTCTTGCCGAGGTGGAGAAAGGAGTAAACTATGTTATGATCATCTCCACAAACGGTGGCCTCTGGAGATATATGATGGGAGATACAGTAATCTTTACATCACTTAATCCTTACCGGTTCAGGATCTCAGGACGCACAAAACATTTTATAAACGTATTCGGGGAAGAGGTGATAGTTGATAATGCTGACAAGGCCCTTGAAACAGCCTGCAAAAATACCGGGGCGGTAATAGCAGAATATACTGCCGGACCGGTCTTCATGAATTCCGTTTCAAAGGGATCGCACGAATGGATTATCGAATTTGACAGGGAACCCGGTGACCTTGATATGTTTATTGATTCGCTTGATGAAGCTCTTAAGTCGGTCAATTCAGATTATGAAGCCAAGAGATATAAGAACCTCAATCTTGGCAGGCCGTTGTGCAGGGTGGTGCCCAGGGGAACCTTCAATAAATGGCTCAAGCTGAAAAACAAGTTCGGCGGTCAGAACAAAGTTCCCCGCCTTTCAAATTCCCGGGAATATATTGAAGATCTCTATACAATTTCGGGAATCGGGAAAGCTGTCACTACCCGTGAGACATGATTTTACATCTGATTACCCGGAGAAGAGGGCAGCTCCTTTCACCGGTTACTTATTTGATTAAAGCTGTCAGACCTGAATCAATTTTTAGTAATTTTACTACCTCTAAAACTAAAATCTGACCCATGCATATAGCAATTGCAGGAAATATAGGATCTGGTAAAACAACACTTGCAGGGCTGCTTGCAAAACAGTATGGCTGGGTAGCTCATTATGAAGATGTTGATGATAATCCCTATCTCAATGATTTTTACGAGGATATGCAGCGATGGTCATTCAATCTGCAGATCTACTTTCTTAATTCCAGATTCAGGCAGATACTTGAAATCAGAAAATCGGAAAAAACAATCATTCAGGACAGGACAATATATGAAGATGCTTATATTTTTGCGCCTAACCTGCATTCTATGGGACTTATGTCGACCCGTGACTTTGAAAATTACACGACACTTTTTAAACTGATGATCTCCCTGGTGCAGCCGCCGGATCTGTTGCTTTACCTCCGGGCTTCAGTCCCGACGCTTGTTAACCAGATACAGACCCGCGGCCGTGAATATGAGAGCTCGATAAGGATCGATTATCTCAAGAGGCTGAATGAAAGGTATGAAGCATGGATGGAATCATATGACCTTGGAAAGGTTCTTATTGTTGAAGCAGATCATTACAATTTCCCGAACAATAAAGATCACCTGAGCGAGGTAATTGATAAAATCAACGCCGAGCTGCACGGGTTGTTCTGACCACATCTGTATCACCCCGGAGGCCGGGTAACCCGGCCACTTTTACCTGGCTTCAGCTTTAACAGCAGGAGTCAGTTCTACCTCCACATAGCTGTGCGTATTTATATATTTATCAGCGACGTCTTTAATCTCTTTCCCCGTAATGGAGGCTATGAAAGCCCTGTATTCCGCCATTGAAAGAAGCTTTTCACCGAGCATGAAATGATTCTCCAGGGCAGCCAGCCAGAAACTGTTTTCTTTCATCTGCGTTTCACGCTCATTAAGCAATGTCTCCTTTACCTTATTTAAATCAATGGTTGTAGGCCCGTCTTTCATTATTTTAGACATCTCATCAAGGAGAGTCTGTGTAAGTTTTTCTATATTGGCAGGTGAACAGCCCCAGTATGAGGTAATAGAATATCTGGGAACAGGAAATTTCGACACGCTTGCTTCAATACTTACTCCGTAAACACCACCCTGATCTTCCCTCATCGATTCCCGGCATTTAATTGTGAGAATATCCATCAGCATGTAAAGTGACTCCCGGTCAACCGGGTCCCATTTAAAATCGCCTTTCCATACCATGGCAACAGTACTCTGAGGTTCAGAATTTTTCGGAACATCGACAACCACCAGCCCTTTGGGAAATCCCGGAGTGACATCTTTCCAGGTCTCCTTTCTGTGCATATCGGGAAGCCCTCCGATATATTTTTCAAGCAGTGGTATGACAGAATCAATTTTAAAATTACCTACCATCACATAGGTGAAATCACTTGCATCGGCAAAGCGGTCCTTAAATATCGATAACGATTTGTCAAGACTTACCTGATCAATCTGAGCCACTGTCGGAATAGCAATTACCCTTGGAGAATTCATTGAAACTATTTTAGACAGGGTGTCGGTGAAAATTGCTTTTGGGTTAGTTCTTAACGGTTCAATCATATTTTTCATCCTTGAGATCAAAGCTCCAAAAGCATTTTCATCCTTTCTGACCCCGGTAAAGTAAAGATAGTTCAGCTTTAACATTGTCTCCAGGTCTTTTGGAGTACAGCTCCCGCTTACCCCTTCATCCAGTTCATTTATATAGGGGCTAAGCTGCGCCGTGTTTCCTGAAAGCTTCTTCTGCAATTCAATATAATTAAAGTCTCCGAGGCCGCTGTGGACAACTATATTGGGTGCCAGGTAAGCTGACATTATATCTTTATCCGGATAAAGTGATGTTCCTCCCGGACTAAAGGCAGTCATCAGGATCTCATCATTTTTGAACTCAGTGGATTTCAATATCATATGAACGCCGTTTCCAAAGACCAGCTCTGTATAACCAAAAGCATTATCATCATTCCTTTTTACGACTTTTGAAGGTACCGGCTGAACTGGCAAAAGAGGCAGATCCGAAACCTGGTCGACATAAGGTGTGACCTTCATGGTCTTAGCTGAATCAATTATCTCAAGTACCTTTTGCTCAGTCGGAACTTCCACACCCTTTTTATCCTGTGCGGTAATAAGTACAACCATATCTGTACCGGTGATCCATTGCTTTCCGAGACTATTTACCTCATCAAGTGTTATTCCGGGCAGGTAAACATTTGCTAATTCGTACTCCTTTTTAATCCCCGGAATACATTCTTTCGTAAGAAAATTCCTTACAAATTCATCGGCATATGACGATGATTCTGTTTTATCCGATTCCTTAGCCATATTTTCATATCTTGAAAGAATATCCTTTTTCTGCCGCTCAAGTTCAGTGGCTGTAAATCCATATTGTTTTACCATTTGGTCTTCCCTCAGGATTACTTCAAGGCTTTTCTCCATCTGGTTTTCCTTGGCCCCGGCAGAAACAGAATATACATCCACTGCCCTGCCGATAAATGGCCCGTACCCGACGCCTGCATACAGGAACGGGGCATCAGGCTTCTGACTTATCTCCTCAAGGCGGCTGTTAAGCATCCCCGTATATAATGAACGCTTCAATGATCTGCGATAATCAGCATAAGTTATATCTTCGCTTTTAGGATGCTTATAAAAAATACTGATATCGAATCCTGTGGCTTCCTTATCTTTTACAACTGAAATGAGAGGCGCTGTATTATCCGGTACAGGATACTCAATTCTTTTTTTGGGGTGCGCCGGTTCCGGTATATCTGCAAAATGTTCCCTTACCTTTTCCTCAGCCAGCTTCGGATCAATGTCGCCGACCACTATAACGGCCATCAGATCAGGCCGGTACCAGGTTTTATAAAAGGCACGCAGGGTATCATATGGAAAGCTCTTTATGATATCAATCTTTCCTATTGGCAGTCTTTCTGCATATCTTGAGTTTTTGAGGATTACGGGAATATATTTAGCCTGCATGCGGTCATCTGCTCCAAGTCCAAGCCTCCATTCCTCAGTTATCACCCCGCGTTCCTTATCTATTTCCTTTGCGGCAAAGTCCACCTGGTGTGCCCAGTCTTCCACAACCTGAAATCCCCTGTTTATCCATGTTGCACTGTCAGTGGGAATTTCCAGCATATAGATTGTTTCATCAAAGCTTGTGTAGGCATTCACCTGATCACCAAATTTTACTCCCATCTCTTCCAGGGTGTCTACCATCTTATTGCTCGGGAAGTTTTTTGTACCGTTGAAACACATGTGTTCACAAAAATGAGCCAGTCCCTGTTGGGCGTTTGTTTCACAAACTGATCCGGCATCAATTGCAAGCCTGAATACGATGCGGTGTTCCGGCTTCTTATTCTGTTTAATATAATAGGTCATACCATTTTCAAACTTCCCTGTAATAATGGAGGGATCGGGAGGGATTGGTTGATTCTGATCCGTTATCTGGGCGGAGATGACATTAAGCAGGATCCCCCAGAAAAATAAAAATAAGAGCAGCCGGAAACTTTTCATAGCAAATATTTTAGTTACAACACTGAGAATAACCTTATGGTTCCTGATTTTTTAATGTCCATTGCAGGATTGAGGTTAAAAATCATAGAGATTAAATTCAACTGTTACCAGATTAACAGATAAAAAGTTGAATTGTTTTCAGAATTTTAAATAATAGCCCTGTTGCCTCACAGGAGAATCCGGGTTCAATTTTCCTGGCAGCAATAATATCATCTTATACCTTTAATCATGCTATGAAGCTCTTCCCAATCTTTATTGTAAATTCTTGCTCCGAGAATCTCAATAACACGGCCTGCCAGAAGGGAACCATATTGTCCGCAAATCTCAAGATCGCAGTCATTCGAATATCCGAACAGGAATCCTGCAGCATAGATATCCCCTGCCCCGGTAGTATCAATTACGGATACTTCAGCTGCGCCGATCTTAATAATTTCCTGGCCTCTTTTTATCCAGGAGCCTTCAGCTCCCGCTTTTATCACAGCTATCTCACAAATACCGGAGAGAGTATCCAGTGCTTCTGAAATTGATTGGCCCGTATAGGCTTTCGCCTCCTCCTCATTTGCAAAAATGATGTCGACATATTTCCCGATTATCTCCCTGAACTCTTTCAGGTTGGATTCTACAACATTATAGCTTGCAAGATCGAGAGCAATTTTCATGTTTATTTCCCTGGCAATCCTGCATGCTTTTTCAACGAGAGGCATATTGTATATCTGATAGCCTTCAAGATAGAGGATATCGTACCCGTGAAAATATGCAGGATCCAGATCTTCTGCATTAAGCTCCACAGCGGCTCCCAGGTGAGTTGCAAAGGTACGTTCGGAATCCGGTGTGATCAGTGCCAGTGCAGTTCCGGTAGGTGAATCCCTTCTTGAGAGGAAAGTTGTGATTCCGGCACTTTTCATATCATTCTCAAAAAAATCCCCGAGCTCATCTTTTCCTATTGATCCAATGTATCCGGAGCCTGTGCCCAGCATCGCCAGTCCGTAAATTGTATTTGCGGCTGATCCTCCTGAGGCAAGGCTTCTTTTAAAAGCAGCTGTTTCCGATTTTATCAGTTCCGATCGTGATTTATCCACGAGTTGCATGCTCCCTTTGGGCAATGAAAACTTTTCAAGAACAGTATCATCATTCAGGATTGTCATTACATCTACCAATGCATTGCCAATACCAAGGATTTTTTTCATTTCAAAAATTTTCCGCAAAGATATTGCTTAATTCACTAAAAGCGCTTACTTTTGGCCATCGAAAAGAGAATCCGTTCTTCAAATTATCTTCCTCAGTAGCTCAGTTGGTTAGAGCAATGGACTGTTAATCCATGGGTCGTAAGTTCGAGTCTTACCTGGGGAGCTTAAAAAAGAGCGGGAGCTGGCACTCCCGTTTTTTACATTCTGAGGCTGAAACGCTCAACGCTTCAACATCGATGAGGCTCTTTTCTGGGCCAGAAACAGACCTGTTGTGAAAGGCATAAAGTACTGCCTTATAATGAGATAATTTCAGGAAAACCGTAAAAGAATTATTCAGGATGAATTTCATTATGAAATAGAAACAAGTTGATTTGGTAAAAATAGTTATGTTACATATATTTGTAGAATCGGTATGATTTGGAGAATATTCTCTTTCTGACAAAGGATTAAATTCTGAAATATTTTTACTTGTAATGATAATCAACATAAAGATATTTAGGCTTCTACTGCAGCTGATTATTCTGTTCATATCTTCGTTTGTAATCTCTGCCCAGTCAAATTCCAACATGAAAAAAATATTTAAAGAGGCAGAATCATACAAACTCTTTAATGAATATGAACAGGCAAAACCTCTTTACCTTCTTTTGGATAAACCAGATAATTATAACATAAAATTTAAGATCGGGGTCTGCTATCTCAATATTCTTGCAGAAAAGGAAAAGGCTATTCCTTACCTTGAATCAGCAGCCAGACATTCAAGCTATGATTCAAAAAGCACAACCCTTAATGAAAAGAGAGCGCCTCTGGATTCTTATTTTTATCTGGCAAGAGCCTATATGTTCAATAATCAGCTTGAAAAAGCACTGAATACTTTGGAAACTTTTAAAAAGCTCGTTCTTGATAAAGTCGGAGAAGGAGGTATGGAAAACTTCACTTATATCGATCAGCAGATTCAGGCTTGTAAAAATGCTATGAGTAACCAGCTGTCACCCTTCAGAATAACCAAAAAACCTCTTGGTCCCGGTTTTAATAATAGTGCTCTCAATGAGAATCCGGCAGTAAGCTTTGACGGGAAAACAATTGTTTATACTGAACACCGGGGTGTTATAAATGCTATTATGTTTTCAAAAAAGATCCATGGCAAATGGCAGGCTCCCATTGAGATTACTGCGTTGCTTAAAGCCGGAAATGATTGTTCCTCTTGTTCTCTGAATAGTGACGGTACAGTACTTTACCTCTACAAAACCGATAATTTTGATGGAAATATATATTCAGCAGAATATGTTAACGGGAGCTGGAATCCAATTAAAAAGCTGAACAAAAATATCAATACCAGATTTTATGAATCACACGCGGCAATCTCATCTGATGGTAAAAAGCTTTATTTTACGAGTAACAGGGATGGAGGGTATGGTGGACTTGATATATATGTTTCGGGAATAGATTCTACTGGGGAGTGGGGTCCTGCGAAAAATCTGGGAAAAACAATTAACACTATATATAATGAAGATACGCCTTTTATCACATTGAATGACTCGCTTCTATATTTCAGTTCCGAAGGACACAGCGGGATGGGGGGATATGATATTTTCAGAAGCCGCTATTCAGGACGAGGCTGGGATGATCCTGAAAATCTGGGTTATCCTATTAACTCAACGGCTGACGATAGATTCTTTCAACCCTTCAACAACGATCAGAATGGGTATTATTCAATGACCACTGACCACAATACGGAAGAAATCTATTACCTCACCCTGACCGATCCCAGGTTAAACCGTGTATACGAATTATCGGGAAATTACAGGCTTAAGGATACTATTGTTAAGTACGACGAGAGCAATTCCATTTACCTGATAGATAAGACATCGGGCGATACGCTTGACACCGGGTATCCGGCTGATCAAACAGGGCACTACAACTTCCTGGTCACCCCGGGTAAATTTCGGATTACCTGTACAGGTTCCGGTTATTATCCCCAGAGCATTGATACCTTAATTGCATTTAATCAACCTTCCAGGACCATTAACCTTAAAGATATAATCCTTGACAAAAATCCGCCTGTTATTTATGAAAGGCTTGATCTTAGCAATATCCCGGCTGTGTCCGCAGTAGACTCCAGTACAATAATCAGAAACCTGCAGGTCGAAGATGTAACTGAAAATGATATGCTCGATACAACAATATTATATTATACAGTACAGGTTATGGCACTCTATAATCCTGTGGATATCAGTTATTTCAGATACGTATCAGATATAAAGGTTTTATATAACGCGGCTGATCTGTTCTTCAGATACACTACCGGCATTTTTAAAATAAAGGATGAAGCATACGCGCACAAAAGTGATCTTATTAACAAAGGTTATCCCGACGATCTGTTTGTGAAAAAGGTTACCCGTTTGTCTGGTGAGAAACCTGTACCCAGTCAAAAATATTATGCAATTCAGCTTAAAGCTTTAAGTGTTCCTATAGACAGGAATAATGTATTTCCGGGCTTAAAAGGAGTAAGAGAGACAAAAGAAATTGATGGAATGTATCATTATTTGTATGGCAGGTATACTTCAGCTGCCGAGGCCAATTCAGCAATGAAGAGGAAGCAGATAATGGAGTTTAAAGATGCATTTGTAAGAGAAATCCGTGTACTGAATAAAAAATAGTATGCATTGATTTGTCGTAAATTCTCAAGATTACCGGGATTAGCCCGGTAAGACGAGATCCCATGGCTGCCGTCGCGGTCAGATATATGATATATTGATAATTTCAAAAATAATATCTTTCCCGGCCTGTTTTAAGACAACTTTGTCTCCGGTTTTTTTATTTATTAATACCCTTGCAATAGGTGAAATAAACGAGACTTTCCCCTGAGAAATATCTGCTTCATCAACGCCCACAATCTGAAAAGTCTGAGTCTTTCCGGATGCTTCATTTTTCAGAGTTACCGATGCGCCGAATCTAATTTCATTATGTGGTTGCCCGGTCAGATCAATTACCTTGGCCTGGGCAATCCTGTTATTCAATAGTTGTAATTTTGCATTAATAAAATTTAAAGCTATTCGTTTCTCATTATCGTTGCTATTCAGATTGTTTTTTTCATCGGTCAGCATCTGTCTTTCATCCAATAGCTGATTCATGCCATTCGGGGTTACAAAGTTGATCACTCCTTCTGGTAAATATGCTCTCTCCGGAACCATCGGAACTTCTTCCTGATCGTCTTCTTTAACAAATCCTCTGCTCATAGCCTGGTAATTTGAATCATAGTCTTCCTGTAAGGTAGTAAATCGTCTGAAGGATTTAGTTCAACAGGGGCTTATCCCCTGGTGCTCTACACCGTTTAAAGCCCTGAGTATTTTGTTATCAGAACTCAGTATTCCAGTCAGGTAATCGTCCGAATATTCCGAAATACTTTTGCAGCAATAATGATTTAACAAAAGAGGGAATGTCTTTGGTCTTCTGGTTAAAAGTTACGTACCAGTAGATATCTAAACCATCAATATTTTCATTTTTTATTTTGCTGATCCAGGATATTCCAAATTGAGGATCATTTACAATGCTATTAAAGAGACTATCGGTCTTTTTTAATGATCCGTTTTTTTGAATCTTCCCTGACGAATCTATCATAACGATATCAATCCGACCATTTTTCAATTGGTTAACAATGAATACTCCATTGCCACTTTTTGGTGCGTTGCAGGAAGTTCCGGGATCGCTATCTGATCTGAGGAAGAAGTGGCCTGCCTCTTTATATTTCTTTGTTTCGTCGAACATAGTGCAAAATTAAGAATTCAGGTGGATATTCATGAAGCCTGACGACCCGCCAGTATAATTAACCACCTAACCTGCATGAAATCAGGCTGCTTGTTCCCCGGTTGAGTGCTATAGCAGTTTCACCAACGACCTCTGCAAGTTCATTCTTATATGGTGCGAGTGCCTGCTTTATTAGTTTATCTACTATTGGGTCGGGTTGGATCGATGCTTCTGCTTCGATCAGCCGGTGCTGATAACTGATGATTTGTCTGTCAGCGAACTAATTTATTACAGGTGGATTTTTTACCAGTTCAATGGATAATTTTTTTGTGCAGAAGAACCAGTCATGGCAAGTTATATTCTCATCCTTACTTTCCATACGTTCTTTTGCAGCCCCGCACGAAGATGCTGTTGAAACAATTACATCATCGCCGGGCTTCCAGTTGGCCGGAGTAGCAACGCCATATGTATCAGCTGTTTGCAAGGCTATTATTACCCTTTTCAATTCGTCAAAGTTCCTGCCTAATGAAAGCGGGTAATAAATAATGGCTCTTATGGTTCCTTTGGGATCGACAAAAAATACGGCTCTTACTGCCTTGGTGTTACTTTCGCCAGGTTGTATCATCCCGTACATCTTAGCTATGTCCATTGTAATATCTTCAATCAGGGGAAATGTAACATCGACATTTTTCATGCCTTTGAACTCTATTTTCTCTTTTATCGTACGCAACCAGGCTATGTGGCTGTATAATCCGTCAACTGACAAACCTACCAGTTGGGTATTTAAGGCCGTAAATTCATTTTGCATACTCGCAAACGTCATGAATTCTGAAGTGCATACAGGTGTAAAATCAGCCGGATGGCTGAAAAGGATTATCCATTTTCCTGAATAATCTGCAGGGAAATTAATATTTCCCTGAGTTGTTACAGCTTTGAATTCAGGTGCTTTGTCGCCAATTCGAGGCATGGGAATGATTACATTTTCCATTTTTTTAAATATTAAGGTTTTCGCAATGTGATTTTTAAAAATTCATCTTTCTTTTATGAAGGCTGATTGAAAAATATTTTGGTTCAACTGTCTTATTACTGGCTAGTTTGCACGTTTAAAAATATTGTGAACATTTCTCTATATAAAATTAAACGCTTTTAAGAATTTAAATGTTACACAATTATTAAGAAAGATTATATAATTCAAATAATCAGATTCAACCGTCCGGGAACATACATGTCACTGCCAATTATTCATATCCACTAATGGTTTGCTGTAACAATTTTACAACAAATTCCCCAGCGGGAGCAATTTATTTTTTTCCGATGTTATTGTCTACATGTAAGATATGCAAAATTCTGTGAATTATTGGCGCAAAGAATACTGCAGCAATACTTAAAAATGCAATTCCGCTATACAATGCGTATATTGATGAAAAAATCTTAGCATTTGCTGAAGGCATTTCCGAAACAGGTCCCATCCCTGTCAGAATCATAGAAGACATATAAAAACTGTCCAGAAAGCTGAGTTTCCCAATATAGTGATACCCCAAAATCCCTAACATCAGGGAGAATACTATCAGCACCATGGCGAATGCTAAGTAGATGATAAGTCTAAGAATGAATTTGTTAAATGGTAAGACTTCTTGTTTGTGATGTTCAAATTTAAATTTTGTCATAAGCAGTAATTTTAACTGTTAAAAATTTCCCCTGACATAAAAAATGTTTGTTAATCGATTGTAGTTGTTTATATTGTTATGGATCAGGTGTGTTTTCATCAGTGGATCACAAGTTGCTACGTTATTGCCGTTAACGGTAGTTGTAACCTCCTTTGTATTGCCAGAACTGACCTTTCATATTTATTTCAGGTCTCAAACTGATTATTTCAGCAAATATTCAATTGCAAATTCCAGGACTTTATCATTTCCTGCAAGAACATCAACTTCAGTGTTTTCCAGTGCCAGATCAGGAATAATTCCGATGCCTTCGGGACTTTTGCCATCGGGTGTGGTGGTGAGAGTGCAGGGATAGTTCAATGTCCACCCGTTCGGCATCTGTGCCACATGCGTAACTTCTCCGAACACGCCGGTAGTTGTATCACCGATTTGTACTGAGGAGGGGACATATTTTAATATCTGCGCCATCACCTCTGATCCGCTGCTTGAAAACCTGTTAGTAAGCAGCACAATTTTTCCTGAATAGATGGGACCGTTATTTCTCGGAAATACCTTTTTAGCAACAGGTTCACCAAAATCGTTATGCCCGGGTCCGGTTTTAAGCTGCGAATAGAAATAAGTTATTTCAGTATCCACAAAAGCGGATGCAATATAGAGGACGTTCGTGAGGAATCCCCCGCCGTTATTCCTTACATCGAGTAAAATTCCATCTGAGTCAGACAATGACTTTATTACATTATCAATATCGTATGCCCAGTTTCTTCCATTAGCGGCAGGACCGAAGGTTGAAAGGTGAATATATCCGATATTCGCATTAATGATTGTGCCCCAGGTGATAATTCCTTCACCGGTAACAGCAGGATGTGTCAAAAATTTATTTTTAATTAATCCCGGGTCGAATCCCCGGCTTCGCTCAAAATCAATGTTCCACGGAGAGTACGATGTTGTATAACCACGATTGAATAAAGCAATGTGCGCATCATTCAGGGGAGCCAGCAGCTGACAGGAGATCTGCCATAGTTCACTTTCAGTAGTTGAAGGAGTGATCTGTTTGCTGTAAACATTATACAGTGAATCCCAGTTAACATTTTTGACAGGAAACTGTCCATATTTCTCATCAATTGTTTTCCACAGGACATCAAAGTTGCCTGCAGGAGTATTTTCGGGGCCAGGTCCCAGGAGTAATTTCTCACATCCGGTAAGAAGAAACGAGACTATTATTATTCGTGGCAGATTCTTATTCATGACTTTTATTTAAAAGATAAAATATGCCCAGCCTGAAATTATTCATATACATACCAATATCATCAGGTTCAGTATAATACAAATAATAGAATTCCCAGTTAAAGCGGATACTGAGTTTCGGTGAAACCGGTACCTGGTAAACCATGTTTGTATTCACTGAAAAATTCTGAGGGAAGAACACTGTCGTTCCAAAAGGTTTTATGATCCAGTCGTTTTTATCATAATCATAACCGCCGCTTGATGAATATGGAGGCCTTGAAACACTACTTATTAACGGAGAAAAAATCTGAAGACCCAGATAATTCCTTTCAGAGAAGAAATAGTTCAGCTGGAGTACCACATCGATTGACTGACTCCAGTACCATGATGCAATTGCCCTGGCCCGGATTGTCCGTAAGTCAAAATAGTAATCGGATTTGCAATAGAAAGATGTTACCGATCCCCCAAAGGAAAATTCAAAACGCTTTTTTACTGAAAGAGTGTCGGATGTTTTATATAAAAAGCTATACCTGAATCTTCCCCTGAAATTTTCAGTGCTGAAGTTATCAGATGAAGTGGACAGGTTATCATAAAAAAAGGAGCCTTCGGCATAGTGGCTGTACCTGGCACCAATATGCTGCCAGTTAATTGAAGGGGCAATACCTGTTCCCCTGAATATCAATGGGGAAGTATGTTCATCGGTAATGTGGAAATTGCCGGCTCCAAAACTCACTCCTATCAGGTCCTCTTTTTCCTGAGCAAAAGTTGGTTTAACCAATAGGAGAAACAGAAACAGCAGAGTAAAACCAGGTACCAGGGATTTCATTCAGCTTTAATTATTTAATATTATGTTCGGCCTTCCCTTAATCTGAAATGGACACAGCGGAAATCTTATGAATTTCAAAAAGATAAGTTACATAAAACCTCTCAGATCAGAGATATGTGAAGCTGTTAGTTATTAACAAAATTTTAATATGTATTTTTAACAAATCAGAGTTGAGTTCGTCTTTCACATAAAAAATGTAAGCATCATGAGTAACGAAAATAAATCAATTCACGAATTCGACTTCAATTTAATTTGCGAATATTTTTCAAGTCTGGAACGACAAGGGCCCGGGAGCCCCGAAGTAACAATTAAAGCGCTGAGCTTTATCGATAATCTTACCAACGAATCCCATATTGCCGACATTGGTTGTGGTACAGGCGGACAGACAATGGTGCTGGCCCAGCATGCTCCGGGACAAATTACAGGTATCGACCTGTTTCCCGCTTTTATAGACCTTTTCAACTTAAATGCCGGTAAGCTTAATTTTCAGGATAGAATTAAAGGTATGGTCGGTTCGATGGATAATCTTTCTTTTCAGAATGAAGAATTAGACCTGATCTGGTCGGAAGGAGCTATCTATAATATCGGTTTTGAACGTGGCCTGAACGAGTGGCAGAAATTCGTTAAAAAAGGAGGCTATGTTGCCGTTTCAGAAGTATCGTGGTTTACCGAAGAACGGCCTGCCGAAATCGATAAGTTTTGGAAGGATGCTTATTCTGAGATAGATACTATTCCAAATAAGGTCGCCCAGATGCAAAAGGCCGGATATATTCCCGTTGCGACTTTTATCCTGCCTGAAAACTGCTGGACGGAACATTTCTATGCTCCACAGGTCATGGCACAGGAAGCTTTCTTAAAGAAATATGCAGGAAATAAATCTGTTGAAGAGTTCATAGCCAGCGAACGGCATGAAGCTCAATTATATTACAAGTACAGAGAGTATTACGGTTATGTGTTTTTTATCGGGAAGAAGATTTAAATAGATTGTTTAAGGTTTGATCCTAAGGGTTTGTCGTCTGTCAAAACGTGTAATGCTCTCCATAAAGCTGTCCGCAACGCTGTATTATCAGGTTTTTTTGTCATCATAATATCTACTTGCACTTTTTGCCCGGCTGGCCACCGCGCCTTTAGTAAGAAAAATTTTAAAATTGAGTCTGCTGCGGATAATTGATTTACCGCTGAATCCCCTGAAGGGGACATTTTTATTATGCTGAATTTCAGTGTTTTTTACCCCTGACCCCTAAAGGGGAAACATTGAAATTCAGCATAATTAACTTTTCGGAGTGGGTTCAAAATTCAATGTTAAGAAATGGAGAAAACTATGAATTGCGGAATCGAAAAATACAGAATTGACCTCTTCCAGGCGAAATTAAGCAATGCCTGATTTTTACACCCTTCTGCCTGTAATTTAAGTCACACATTAATTAAACCGTCCGTGTCAGGCAATATGCAATATGTCAATGATCTTGTTCTTATAAAGATTTTTACCCATGAAGAGCATGCCGATCCCTGAACCTTTCCAGTAATTATCAGTGGCACTTTCAATTAGCTGGATATGAATATGCGGTCTCTCTGAATATCCTGAATTTCCAGCTTCTGCTATAAGATCCCGGGCATTTACTTTGTCGCCTGATTTAACTTTAATGCTCTCATTTTTTAAATGACCAAGTAAAAGATATTTGTTGTTGTTTTTAATTACTATAGTATTGCCGGTATTGTACGGATAATTGCCGGAATAAGGGATATTGTCAGGAATGCTATTCTCAACCTTAATAACAACCCCGCTTACAGGTGAGTATACCTTTTCTCCAAATATTGGATAATCTTCATTTTTTGGTGGGAAAAAATTAGAGTTGGAACCAGGAAGCCTGACGATATCAGTTGCGTATAACATTGACCTGTTTGTTTTATTCTTTTTATGGACAGGTGAATGGTAATGGTAATTCATTAACCTGCTGATTTTGGAATTTCCTCCATCTGTAATGAGGTATTTGCCATTTTTAAAAGGGAATTCGATCTCAGTAGCTCCATTGTCTTGTCGGGTGATAACTATAAAAATTTTAATCACTTGGAAGAGCAAGTAGATTTGCAGGACCGAAAAGTAAGCTGAGAGGTAAATATTTTGCTCAACGGGGTGAAATGAAAAGATCTTAAGTAACAGAATAGTTGCGAGGCTGAGAGTTGATGCCAGGACATAGATCCTCTTAAAACGCAGACCAAAAAACTCCCAATATCCTGATAGCAAAAGGATCATAAGTACCGAAAAGGTTATTGTAATGAGGATAAATGAATACTTTTTTGAGATGAGACAAATTAAAACAAGGAGCGGTATAAGCAGAAGATGTGTAGAAACAAGTTTAATGATTAAAATAGTTCTTTCTTTCATATTAGTGGTTGTTATGGATGTTACCTGGCGGAAGTCTGTCTGATAACCTCATTTTTTCCTTTATCGGAATCCAAAATTCTTCTTCGGAATCTGGTTCCTCACCTTTATATCTTTTCCCCATTAAAGCGAAATAGGGTCTGTCATCCATTTCATATTCAGAATTGGGAAGCCAGATACCATAAATGTATTGAAATGTTTCCTGGGAATCACCAGGTTTTCCTTTGTAGTGAAATACAGCATATTGTCCTTCAGGAATAACTAATTTATCCATTCCATCAGGAATTGTGTCAAAGTCTTTTACCTCAATGGCTGCCCACCTGTCAAATTCTTTCGATGGGTTGAAATCTATAAAAAATTTTGTGTCATTATAAATATCAACAGAATACAAATCAGGACTCACTGAATTTTTTATCTCTTTTATTCCTGGTGAAAAGCTTCGCCAAAGCTCCACCGTTTTATTATTATCAAACGACATTTTTATTCTTTTCCCAATCAACCTGGTTTCATTTAATGTCTCAATTCCTGGTTTCATATTACTGGTGATGCGTTTATTTTAAATTAATTATTCTAATCCGACAGAAGGGTCATGTTGTCGCTTCGTTCCATGCCTGAAGAAATAGTATGCCTGCTTCTTCAGGTTTGCCTTTTTCTTCCATGTCCATACCTTGAATACAGAGTTTAACGACATTGCTGTTTGGGTTGAATTCCATTTTCTGATTATTTTGTCTGTTAAACATTGTAATATCTATTTTGTTGCTTGTCATTAGACCGTTAAAGTGTCTCACAATACCGGTTAACGGCTGTAACCCAAAACCCATCCAACGTGCCTTAAATAAGGCTGCTCACGGAACAGGAAAAATGTATAAAGGCAAGATCGCTGGAAGTTTACATGCAACGGGAGTGTGGGATCCTTCGTTTCGCTCAGGATGACAGCGTGTTATGGGGTCAACAGAGGGAAAAGCGTCGATTCGCAGGTACATTTGCATTTGATACCACATCGCTTCTGCGAATCGCCGCTTTTCCCTCTCTCCCAATATATTAGCCTGTCATTCCGGGCGCCACCGAGGAATCCCAAACTCCCGTAACAGCTACCCTTCAATGCGCTCCCTTTCAGGGCTTGATATCCCGTGCCTCCGGATTCCGTTAGCATGTATGAAAGATGGTTTTCGCCCCGTAGGGGCATAATAACATAACGCAGGGCAACGCCCTGTGCGGATAAGCCCCCCCATGACCCAAAGCCCCGTAGGGGCTCAATAAAATTACGCAAAATGCACTGATCAGGCGAAGGTCATGCTCGTGTAACTCTTACAAAATTAATTGATTCTGGTTGTCATAATACCAGAAGTACAAAACTTTGGATAAAAACTGCTGACGGGAGCCTGTCTGATTAACTACTTTTTATTGTCAGAATTAACCGCCGTCTCAACTCAATAGCATTTTTCTTAAAATCCCATAGCCTTTTTTATCACTGTCATTTCTTCTTCTGAAGTCAGTATTTTTAATAATTCAAAAGCAACATCCGGAGCTGTCTCAGGACAATAAGACGTAATAATATTATCATCAACAACAATTGGCTCATTCACAACATTCACTCCAAATTCTTTCAGTTTTTCTTGCCAGTATCCGTTTTTTAAGTGGTATGTAGTTGCTTTCCGATTCTTTAGAACTCCACTTTTCCCTAAGGGCAATGCAGCAGAACAAACTGCCGCAATGATTTTACCTTTTGCATTAAATTCCTTAATTAATTTTAAAAACTTTTCGTCATATGCTTCTTCATAAAAACCAAATTCCCCGAATCCACCAGGTATTGCCAGGGCGTCATATTCGTCAACGTTTATTTCTCCGATGGTTTTATCTACTATTACAGGTACATTAAAAGTGCTTATAACTTTATCAGTAAAACCACATGTATCAACGAACAAATTATGTCCATAATCGTTTCTGGCCCAGCCAAGGACATCTATAAAAACACTAAATTCCATAGTTTCAAATCCTTTTGCCAGAAACACCAGTACTTTCCTATTTTGCATACTTTTCAAAATTACCAATTTGTTTAAATTCCAATTAGTTTTGCTATTCCCGCCTTACAGCCAACGACTATGGAAACGCCATAGTGGCGTTTATTTCTGACTTGTGTGTGGTTCTATTTTTGTTGATTCCGTTTATGTACTTAAATATTACAATTGAAGTCAAAGTATAATGTGTCAAGCTGACTATTTACATGATCGAAAAACATGGTGGTTATGTTTTTATAGATATCAGAGGTCTTGCTGCTTTCATAACTCAAATTATTGTCATTCCGGCGAAGTCAATGCAGGCAAAAAAGCATGTGTTTTGCAGCGCAGGGACGGCTCACCCTGTGAAATAGTATAAAAAATTTAAGTTGTTAACATTTAGCTATATTTCAAGCGGTAATCCAATGACCATTTTCCGCCAGGACTATTGCCGCCTGAAGTGTTTCTTTCGCAAGATTTATTCTGTATTGGATGTAATCTTCTTTAAGAGGTTTGTTCATAAGACTACTCCTTCTTTCTTAATGCTTTTGTATAACGGAGTTATTTTATGTCTGGTATTCCAGTCTTTGTCATTATAAACAAACATTGATATTATTTCTCCAGTTTCTAACTCAAGATCAAATATTTTGTCTCTGAACAAGTCCTCCTTTTCTCTAATATTTTGACTGTCAATAAGAATTAAGAGGTCCCAATCAGATTCTTTTCCAGCATCACCTCTTGCTCTGGATCCAAATAATACAATTTTAGCATTAGGATCAATTCTCTTAATTTCAGTCCGAATGCGGGTTGTTATATGAGTATCCATTACTTTCATGAAGCAAAGTTATAAAAAAAGTCTATTAGTCTTCAGGATGTCCCAACTTACCGGTAACGGGAGTCTGTCTGATAACCTCCTTTGTATTGTCATAATTAACCGCTTCTAAGCGAGCCTAAGGAGTGCCTGGTTTCAAACCTTGTTCGGGCTGCTGAAGGCAATTAGCAGCCCTACTGACTTTGTCCCGGCAGAAGGAACAGTCCGGGCGGCACAGAATTTATAAAACGAGTTTATTTTAAATCTCATAGACTTTTAGGTCTGGTTACGAAGTAGTCCGGGCTGGCGAAGGCAATTCAGCAAACCGTCGGAGTTAGCTAACGTTATTATTAGTCAAGGGCCAGGGATGACGATAGGTCCCGGTAAGCATTGATTTGTTTCTGAAAATCAGCCACTTTTTGTTCTGCAGTGGCAATTGCATCTGCGCCGGCTAACCAACGTTTTGGAGGGATCTTTTCACTTGCAATTTTAATTAAAGCTTCAGCTAATTTCTCTGGGTCGCCTCCTTGTTTACCGTTCATACTTATCCAGTATGGACGAAGCTCTGCATTCTTTGCAGAGTAATCTTCAATTGAGTTTTCTGCCCAGATAGTTGAAGTTGGTGTCAATAATCCTGTTCTGAAAAACCCAGGTTCTACAATTGTTGTGTTGATTCCAAATGGAGCGACCTCCGGAGCTAAACAATCCATCCATCCTTCCAGGGCAAATTTAGATGCAGAATAAGCTGAACAGTACTCATAACCTACCAGTCCGGCAGTTGATGAAATGGAGATGATATGTCCCGAACGTTTTTTTCTCATAACAGGAAGCACAGCCCTTGTTAAATTCATCGGACCAAATAAACTCGTAGCCAACTGAGATTCCATTTGTTGCGAGCTTAACTCTTCAAAAAAACCTGCATAAAAATTGCCTGCATTATTAACTAGAACATCAATTGTTGAGAACTTGTCGATTGCTGATTTTACAGCATCCTCAATTTCTTTTGACTTGGTAACATCCATTTTAACAATTAATAATTTTTCGGAAGTCACTCTGATAGATTTTAAAACTTTTTCAAGATCCCTACCTGTAGCAACGACTTTATAACCTGTAGCAAGAGCTGATTTGGCAATCTCCAAACCTATTCCACTACTTGCTCCTGTAATAAACCAAACTTTATTTTCTTTCATTATTCTGCTTTTGATAATAAAACAGTGGTATTAAAATGTTTGTTCAATGGTCGTCATCCCAATGTGGAAGTGTCCCTCAAAATTACAGCTAACGGCAGTCTGTCTAATAACCTACTTTGTATTGTCAGAATTAACCTCTTTTAAGCGAGCTTAAGCAATGCCTGGTTTTTGTCCTTGCTGCCTGTTCCCTGAAAAACGTGATGCTTTTTCAGCTACTGTATGTAGTTTTTTGAATATCCTCCCATGGGTACTGAAGTGGAATTAACCATTAACGAAATAAAGTGTTTCCCTGGTTCTTTGTTGAGTCTTTTTCGCCAATAGTAGTATGAAGATTTGGGAATGCCTTCGTTGGCGCAAAAGGCGGTGATGGTAAGCCCTGTCTCCTTTTGTCTTTTGATCAGCTCCAGAATTTTTGATTCGTTTATCATCTTTAAATGTTTGGCTGAAAAATAATCAGCCGCGACAACTGAAAAAAGATGTACTACGCCGGATGCTTACATTTTAAACACCATTTATAAATATTTCCTGGTCTAATCCTTTTTTATGCCTATGGATTGAATCAATAAGTTTTAAAAGGCTTTCTTCTTTAATTCCTTTTAAGGCAAAATTAGGTGTTTGTATGTTATATCTTTTCTTGCTTCCCGATTTTTTGATTAGATTGTCAATATCTTCTGGAATAAAAAAGTTGGCTCTGTTATTAAGATGCTTTTTAAATTCATTAAGATAGATTCCTATTCCCGAAAAATCAAAATCACCAAAGTGCAAATAGTCATTCGGTATCAATTGCAGCCACTTAATTAAGTCCTTACTTTGGTTTTGTGGATAACGACTAACGAAAAGTGGTTTAATATTACGGAATAAATATTTCTGCTTATAAATGTGACGAAAATTTTCAGGGTTCTCTATTCCAACAACAGTAATGTCTGAGGAGGGGATAAATTTTTCAAAATCATAAATGAAACTAAATGTTCCTTCTTTTGGTAGAACCACTATTAATTCATTATTGAATATTGCCTGGACAGGAGAGTAGCAGTTCACTAAAAAACCTTTGAAGGTTCTAATTGCTCTCAATTTTGAATCTGCCGAAACAGAAACAAGATCAGCCCGGATCAAATTTTCTTGCTTATTTATCTGAATATACAAAGCAAGATCACTTACTTCATAGCGGTTTTGCAGATAAGTGTACAATGAAAGGTCGTCTTGAAGTTGTAATGTTTTTTTGATTCTTCCTCTTCTATATAGGATTCCTTCTAAAACCAAATCATCAATAATAGAATGTCTTGCTGAACTATCCGGAATACTTTCTCCGTTTGAAAGCAATAATAATTTCTCAGCAATATGTAAAGGAATTTTCATTCTGAGTCAAGTGCAATTTCGGTTTCAATCTTTGGGATTTTCCTAACTAATCGCTTAACAGTGGTAATATTCTTAGAATCTTTTGACAATAGAAAAGTATACCTGTAATCGGTTGCATTGTAAGTTGTTGGTGAACTATTTATGAGAAGAATATTTCTATCATTGGCAAACTTCAAAATACCTTTCACATTGGTTGGATGAAGTTTTCCAATTTCATCCATCATACAATGTAACCGGAAATCGTCTTTATTTTTTTTGGCCGCCCTGTCTTTAAACACATTCAGTAGCATAATATTTATCATCGCTTTTACTAAAACATCAGTTCCGTCTGAACCAACATTTGACAACTTTTCGACCCAATCGGTATCATTCTCGTTCTCCACAATCCTAAACTGGAGTTCAAACGAATCAGAAAGTGTAATTTCTTTTTCCTTGTAATTAGACATTTCTTTTATCAACTGTTTCAGAAGCGTAATGGCTCTTTCGTTTTTGGCTGGTTGTCCGCCGGATGTAAAGAGATTAGGTTTCCCTAATTCAATATGGTTTTCATCGTTGAAATTCTTTATCAAATTAAAAGCTGAACTATTTTGTTTGAACTTTTAACAGTCCGTAATTCCATACTTTTGATAGCACCAACAAAATTTCTTGCGATAAAATCTTTATTGATGTCAGAAATTACTCCGCTGAATTTCTCCTTCCTTGGAAATGAGTTCACCTGTTTCCTTTCCTATTTGTCGAATTATGTGGGCAAATCTTTCATTGACTCTTTTTTGATACTCATAAATCTTATCTTCTTCAACAAACTCTTTTAGCAACTCAGAAAATTCAAAGTATTCTACTCTTTCATTGAACTTTGTTTTGAAGCTAAAGATGTTGTTTTCCTGAAAATTACCTGTGAATTTATTTATTGCTTCTTGTAAGTCAACGAATCTTTCAATACGCTGTAATCAGTTTTGTTTAATTCATCAATCAATTGAGTGCATTGTTTTTCGGTTTTGCTTTCCTCTGTATATTCATTGATAATTATCTCAATTGTTTGTATAACCTTCTGCAGTTTGAATGATTCAAACGCTTTCAAATCATCCTCAAATATCTGAAGTATCTTGTTAATTGCTTCGATCTCTACATTTTAATTCCGATTTCATGAAACAATATTTCTTTCTGCTGCTTGTGTTTTGAAAGTTCTGTTTCTAATTGTTTTTCAAAAAGAGATTTCTTACTTTTAAATTCATCTGTTTTATCAAATAAGTTCTCGCTTATCATTTTTATACTCAGCAACTTTATCCCGATTGTTATCTATGAAAATTAATTCAGGGTCTATTTCAGAAATTCGGTTTTCAATTTCGCTCTATTCGCTTCGTGTCAGCACCTTCATTATCAAGCTCCTTTTTCTCTTTAGTTTTTATTTCTGTTTCTCTCTTTGCTAGTTCGATTTTTCTTATCCTGAATTTCAAATCAATCTTGTTAGTGCTCCATTAATTTCTCCTGTTCTGTTTTTATTTTTCCTTCCTTCTCTTTCTTCTTTGCATCAATCAGTTTGTTGATTCTCACCTTCAATCTTCGATATTTGCTCTTCTGCTTTGACTTCTTCTTCACTTGTCTTTGCAATTTCATTATCAATTTTTTCTAACTGCCTTTTCTTTTCAGATTCTGCTTTGTTTTCCAGTTCGGTCAACCGAACATCTGGTTTCATCTAATCTTAAATTTTTGGTTTATAGTGTATTCGTTTTATTTGTATAATTTTCTTTCTAGGTCTCTTGACTCTTGGCTGAAATCTTTTTTTCAATTTTTCAAGTTCTTCATTAATTGTTGTTTAAATCAGAAACAATTTGTTGAATAGATTGAATTTGTTCTTAAATTCTTTCTTTCTCCTTTTCATAATCGTCAATTGTTTTAACCGTTTTACTGATCTCATTCATAGTCAATGCGATTCCGTAAAAACTCAAATCAGTTTTGGAAACTTTCTTGGGTTTAATCCTGATTTAAATAATACATTTTCCTCATCTATTACTTTTCCGATTGTTTTATCCCAATCAAGATTTTGCTCATTAAGCCAACCATAAAGTGAATCTTTATTGTTCTCAATTTTTGCGTCAATTGTAGAAATATTTTCTGTCAACTTTGTTTGTATCTCATTTTGTTTTTCAATCTCCCGTTGAACGTCCTTCCTTAATTCTTATTTCCTCTAACTCCCATTCTTTTTGAATGTTTTTTATTCTTTCCCCTGATTGCCGGATTTCGTTTTCAGATTTACTAACTGCTGATTTCAAATTAATGATTTCAGCATTGCACCTTTCAATCTCAGTTTCATAAAATCTGTTGTTCTTTACATCTGATTTTTTAATTTTCAGATTGTTGATAATTGTTTTCTTTTCTTCAAAAAGATTTCTTGCAACTTCAAGTTCTTCTTTGTGTTGCTTTCTTATTTCATCAAAGAGTAAATCGTACTGCTTGTTTAATTCTTCTTTGAAGTGCAAAAAATTTGCTCTTCTTGTGTTATCCTCTGCATGTTTATTGTTTTCAAACTCCTTCAATTGATTTTCTAATTGCTTTAATAATGCCTCATATCGCTGTCCAATTTCAAGAAATTTATAAGTAAGTATTTCTTTTTCACCTAAAAGATTTTTCTTTTCCAGTTCTAGAGAGGTTTTCTATGAAATCTGTCAATGATAGTTTCAATTTTTAATGAAGCATACTCTTCATGCTTCTTCTTTATCTCATCTAACTTACCTTTATACTTTCCTATTTGTTCTTCTATTTTTTCCTTTTTCTTTATCAAATGCACTATCAATTCAGCTACTTTTTGTTTTACTCTGTCCCGTTTCTGTTCTTCACTGCTTAAGTTTTCTGATAACTTTTGGGATGTTGTTCTTTCAACTTTGGATAAAGCCCAACCTAATTGTGCAGCTAACTCGGTTTTCTTTTTTTCTAAATGTTTTAGTGCAGAATAAAATTTGAAACATTATTGGCTTGCTTTTGAACCTGATTTTCTCCGCTCCTATTCTCTGTCAGTCCACTTCTTAATGTCGTTTAAATTGGTTTCAAAATCTTTTAAGTGATTTTGAGAATAAGTCGTCAGGTCAATTTTTATTTCATCTTCATTTAGTGATTTTATAATCGTCTCCTTGACAAATTCTGCACTAAGTTTGTGTTGAGAAATACATTTGAATTGTTCTTGGAATATTCTGAAACTGCTTGCTTTCAATATAGCATACTTTCTAAATTCGCTTGACAAACCTTTATTATTGCCGTAAAGGATGTTTCTGTATTCTTCGTAGCTATGAATTATTCTTGTGTAAGTAGGTATTCTTTCCGAAAGCTTCTCTTGTCTTATCCCAACTTTCAAATGCCCGGCCTTCGTTGTCAATGAAAAACTTTTTGTCAAAGCCGAATCAAAAAAACCGAAAGCAACTCGGCCTTGTGATTTGAAAGCCAAAACTACAAAATGCCCGACATCTGCTTTCATACCTCATATACGATGTATGAGTTCTGATAACGGAAAATAGTACTCATCAAAAGTCTTTTTCTCTCTGGGAATTCCCAGTTTCAGTTTGTCCGCATTGTAGAAAAAAAGAATAGCTCTGAGTAAAGCGCTTTTGCCTACACCTTGAGTACCTATGAAATGAACATTTCCATCAAGATTTATTTCCGAATACTTGATTAGAGGCACTATTAATGAATACTATTTTATTCAGGAATTTCATTTTTTACTTCCTCTGGAATGTTGATGGTCAATAATAATTTGTTCCAGATATTTGAATGATGCTAAAACTTTGTATTGATGAGAAATTTCATTTTCAAGTTCGATGAAAAGTATCTTTAACAAGTTTCTTCTAATAATTTGTCAACTATTTCGGGATGTTTGTCTTTGTCTGTATGTTTTTTTAATCCTTCTAATTTTGTTTCCAACTCCGCATCAATCTTTATTCTTACAAGTATTTCAGAGGGAGTGAAACGATAGCCAGAACTGAAAGAGTTGTCATAAGTTTTTAGAAAATCAATTATATCAATCCATCTATACGCAGCTTCAATTTTTCTTTCAAGATCCACTTTTGATTCTACTCTGCTAAAATAAAAATATTCATCTCCTTTCTCTAAAGTGAAATTGATACTTCGGAAATAATCATATAAGTTTTCAAAGTTTTGTTCATCCTCAATGATTGAATAGAGTTTGCATATGGAATCATTCGTACTGTTTGAATATATGAATTGTCCTTTGCTTAGTATTTCAAATATATCTGCTGTTTGTGAAGGTACTTCCATCTCGTTTTTATTTAGGATAAACCATAGCAAATTCTATTTCCTTTCTTGCTTCAAACTTGTCAGTTACTTCAAAAATGGTTTCATACTGCGAAATCAACTGGCAATAGATTGTTACACTTTCGTCAAAAGGAACTTCCTTTGTAAAATTGTAGTTCAGTACAAAATCAAAAAGATTATTACCTGCGAGCAATAAAACTGTTTTTCACTTCTTCCAGATTGATTTGTATTTCTTGTTCTGTCTGGGTTTCTAAATACTCGTTTGAAATTTTATCTGCTAGCGGTTGTTTTAGATTCACTCCTGACTGAACTCGTTTTGCAATCTTTACAATGCTAGCGAATGCATCTTCATTAGTTTGCAAATATTCAATAGATAGCTTTAGAGGATAGGTGGGGTTTGGTTCAAAAATTACTGAATTGTTTTTAGCAAAGATTGAATCAATGTTTGTGCTTGGTCGGATAATAAATTGGTCTTTCAAATATTTTAATTGTCGCAGCTTTTCAATAACTCCGCTTTGATACTTGATTTGATTGAGAAAGTCAATAATTTGTCTTTCTATTTCAATTAGGTTGTGTGTGCATTTGTCTAATAGAAGTTTGAGTTGAGTGATTATTCTGCTTAGTTCTTCATCCAATGCGGTTTTGAAAAAGGTTTGTTCTTCCTCTGAAATAAGTTTTGCTGTTTGTTCAATTAAAACTGTTATGTCCATTCGCTTCCTATCAAGGTTTTCAAGCTTGGCTTTTTTGATTTTGTAATTTGGTTCGTTCTTAAAAGTAGTTTCAATATTTCGTTTTAAGTCAACAACATTTCTCAGTGTAATAATTCCAATTTTTCTAAGTGTATTTTTGATTAATCGGAGATAGTTATATTTTCTTGTTTCGTTTGTCTCATTAAAATAATAGATAATATTCTGTTTTACATTTTGAATGTTTTCATTGATGTATGAAATATTTATTTCTTCATTCACTTCTAGAACCTGTTCAAAGAATTGCTGAAATTGGTCATCAATCTCCAAAAAATTTCCGTTTATTCTAATTACCGAACGGTCAATCAAATATTGAATTCTGCTATCGTCAAAGTCAACCATTTCAAGAGCAAGGTCATACTTGTATGAAAGTGACTTGCGCTTCATAAACATCTCCGTAAGAAGTTTTTGTTCCCGGTGGAGAGCAGAAATTAATTCTTTTATATTAGAAAATGTATTCATTCTTTAATATATGCTAATGTAAGGATAAGTATTAAGAACTGAACCAGTGTTTACAAAATTGGCTCTTTTGCTTTTGCTGAAGTGTTGGTTTGAGAAGGAAGGAGAAAAAGCAACTGTGCCAATTTTCTATCATTGAATTTTAAAAATTTTGCGCGCGGGCAAAGTCCCTATAAAAAACACATAGTTATTTTGTCACAATGAGGCTTCTAAAAAGCAGAGATCAGTCCAGTTATACCAGTAGAATTACTGTCTATATGTACCTTAGGTTTGCCCATAATGGTTGTCCGGTAAGTACCGGGCGGATAAGGGCGATTTTTATTCGTGTTACTGATATTTATCTTAAGGACCGTAAATTTGGTTTTGCTAAAATGCAAGCCTGGCATTTACCGGCTTGTTAGGGTGGCGTTGCGTGCGTTGGCAGCTCGGGCAGGCACTTGCAGATTGCGCTCATCGTCCGGTTTTGTAAATTTCAAAATACAAAACCGCGAAATGCTATCCATTATTTGCAGAATTCATACGCAATTGCGTAACTTTGTATCACTAAAACATCGTTAAAGATAGCATCTTTAACTCGACGCTCTGAAAAGAGCGTTTCTTTTTTTACAAAAAAGCTTGCTGGCGTGCGGATTAGTGCATCCGGGTTTGGCTTAGCATGAAAATCTTACCAGAAAGC
This sequence comes from uncultured Bacteroidales bacterium, assembly GCA_963816345.1. Classification (GTDB taxonomy): domain Bacteria; phylum Bacteroidota; class Bacteroidia; order Bacteroidales; family VadinHA17; genus LD21. Next base: position 132,685 of record CAWFKI010000006.1, on the reverse strand, counting down.
AGGAAGCATGCAAAAACCGTGACAAAAAAAATGACTTTTTTTGTCCGTGTTATGGGCTGTGCCTTATTTTTTCTTGATTATTACTCCTGCTTTAAATAATGGATCCATAAGATTGACAGCACCTCCATGTTCAATTATTTTCCCATCCTTGATGACGATCCACATTTACTCCTGTAAAACTAATTGACTTACCGGTAGGTTTCATTTCAAACCATTCGTCTTTGAAGGTGCCGGTAACCGAATAGATGGTAACAACCCATTCGCCTTCCGAAATTTGATTCTCAATGGTCAATTTAAGATCGGGAAAGACCCTCCTTACACCAAGAACATGATCAATTGCACCTTTAATCCCGATTTCATAACGGTTACCCTCATACACTTCTACATAGTCTTCAGCTATCAAATGGAAACAAATAGCCAGTTGGTTGCGCATCTACTTTAATATCAATAGGTTCTGTTTTGTATTTCATTTGCGTTAATTTGCCTAATTTAATCATCTCATAATTCGAGAATTTAATAAACTCATTATTAAATCTTGATTTGTTTTCAAAAGCGATCGTACTATCCGCAAATTCTATCACTCCACCGCTAAAAACAATAAAATCATAATTAGGGCTTTCAACGTTTTTGAAAACAGAATCAGTATTGATTTCTTCAATAAGACTAAATTCAATTTTTGCAAAAGCTGTATTTGGATTTATTTCTATTATGCGTGCTAATAATCTTAAATTTAAGTCCTTGCCTAATAGAATAGAATTATTTTCAATTCTTCTAAAACTGAAAATATCCGCAACAATACTTATTATTATTAAAATGCTGACTAAAGAAATGGTAGCATATATGCAGAACTTTGTCCACCACTTATAATTAATTTTTGAGGATATCTTTTTTATCACTTTAGTAATAAGTTAGTTAGTACTCAAATAGTGAATAATTTCAAATTATTTGGATCGTTATTCAACGGATATATCTGAATATCAAATTGGTATATGGAATATATATAGCTGGTTTCTAGTGATTGTTTATTACATTTTAAGGGTATGTTGAAGTGGTCGTGGAATATGATTTATTACCCGGATTATTTCATAAGATTTTATTATGTAGGTGTTATTCTCATCACTGAACTCCTCGTTTATCTTCAGTTCGACCTCCAAAGAGTCTCCTTTAGAAAATTTTTCACCTTCGTTAATTCTTTTGAAGAAATCCTGATCCTTAATTTGTGCTTGAATTTTGGTTCCCTTATAATAAAACTGCCATTTGTAATCTTTCTCAAAGCATATTTTGTTAATACTCAGGCTTGTTAATTCACTAACAACTTTCTTCTCTTGATCTTTTTGATCAATTATTTCCGAACAGATATCAAAGTCATCTCTATCAGATTGGAACAATGGTTTTTCTGTTTTATCAAGTATATTAAATGATGTGACATTCTTATCGTAGGTAAGCGTAGAGTAGGTGTTGTTTAAGGCCTCAGAGACCATAGTATTTGATTGATATATATTGTATGTATTTTTTTCAACAATGGTTATATCACCTGAATTATTTTTTATTTGGATCTTATTATCGATTTCGGATATACTTTCAGGTTTCTTCCCCTTGAGAAATTTTCTAATACCAAATATTCCAGACAATATTGTTACGATACTTGCCGCATAGACTACATTGTCAGTGGTAAGAAGATTCTGCACAATTTCTTGTATAATATCAATAGTTACATTAAAGCTACCAGGTGATAGAGCTTTAATTCGAATATCTACCTTTTGATCTATGCCTGTCCATTTGTTTTGCTCTTTATTAATCTCAAGAATCATTGTGTTTATATTCTCAAGTGTCTTGGAGAAAGTCAAAATATTTATGTCTTGCGTTTCCCCATCAAATTTGATTTTGAATTGATCATTAAGTTTCTGATTCATAAGTTTTATTTTGGGGGTTTAGTCTTAGAAATTGTCTGAAATTGTAAAGAATAACCACTAACGGGAGTCTGTCTAATAACCTCCTTCTTATTGTCAGAATTTACCTCATTTAAGCGAGTTTAAACAATGCCAGGTTTTAACACCCTGATGCCTGTTCCATAAAAAATTTGATGCTCCCTCTGATCCCGGATTTAGTCTATTAAGGGTTCGCCCATAGGTGCTGGAGTGGATGGAACAGGGATAACGCTGGTGCATAGAAAATGGTCAGGTACCTGTATTTAGAGCAAAGTGAGACTTCATGCCCGGCACTACATGCCATATGAAGTCCACTTTATCAGCAGCTGAATTTTATTTAAATCTATCTGAATAATTGAAAGCAGTCATTACACAAAGGTCTCCTCATTGATGTCTCTTCATATTCACCACAATGATGGCATACATTTTCAGGAAAATTTGGATTTTCAAATTGAACCCATGTAGAATAGCAATCACCACAAAGAGGTCTTGAAGGATCAAAATCAATTCTTTTCTGACAACGTATACAATATCCTCTTACAATTTTTTCATTTTTATTGATGCTGACTCCGGTTTGCTTTTTTTCTTTAGCTAAAGGTCTGTTTGCTTTATTAAGGGCGATTTGTTCGGCAGATTGGATAATGGACTGAGTTTCTTCAACCGCTTTTTTATAAATTTGCGAATCCTTATTCATTTCTATTAAGACTCCCATTTCACGATTATTTTTCTCTGAGAATTCGTACATGTTCATCGAGGTGATGACCATTTTTGTTTCATTAAAATAACATTTTGCATGAAGATTCTCGAAGAAATATAACTCAACCCCGTTCAACTCAGCAAGTGAGTTTCTTTCATTCGGTTTTAAGTCGTCCTTGCCATATATAATCTTAATCGAAACCCTTTTATTTGAAGCATCTTTCAGTCTTTCATACAAAGTTTTTGAAAGTTGTAAATATGGTGATACAAGAACAAGTTTAGTCTTCGCTTCAATGATGATGTTTTCAATTTGATATGAAGTACCATTTGTTGTAAGAAATTCCGCCATTAACTTTTCCTTTTAAGTTTTGCTCCCAAATTTAAAGAAAGAATCTTTAGATCAAAACGATTTATTATATTCAAAGTAATCCTTTATGTAATTCAAGATCGATGGCCTCATCACATATAAAACACTTTCCATTCTGCGAATCGTGCAATTTTCGAATAAGGATCTCACGATCATTTCCCGATAGCCTGTTTAAATACAGTGAGCTCATAAGTAAATAGGTTAGGTTTATTTTGATTTTAATTTCTCTTTTATTAACTGTCCAAATCCCGTTGGAACGATTTCATGTTTTTGCATCCAGGTTAATGCTTTGTCAAAGTCAACCTCTGTAAACAGATCTGATTTTCGGTTACTCCAAGCCACGGCTCTTTTCCGGAATTTTGGAACAAATTAGTGAATAGGTAACTTCAGGTTCAGCAGCAATCATCATTCCTTCTGCTTTAAAACTCAACTCACCACTAAACGCCTTCTGACTCAAACTCCCATATAGATTTTCTAACTCTTGCAAACTTTGTTGGTACCGGGTTTTAAGCGCTTCGGTTTTTTCGACGATTTGGGCAAAATGGGCTTGGATTTCTATCTTGGGATTGATTAATTTTATTTTTCTCAAATCACCAAGGTTAATTTGTTGGAGTGTTGCACCATACGTTAGTTTTCTAATTATGTTTCTAACTGCTTTTGTTTGCAAAAGATGAAAAGCAAATAAGTTATTGTAATTCTCAGAAAACCAAATAGGTGTAATCCCTCTGGTTACATTACATCCAAATAATTCATTTGTTGCAATAGAAATAACTCCTGTAGTACCTCGAACACATATTAATAGCTCCCCTCCCTTTAAAATGGATCGTCTAAATTTATTTGATATTTTTGGGTCAATTAGCTTCAGACCCTTTCTTGCAATAAAAGTTTGAGTCAAATCTACTGGCCTGATAACTGGAATACCATTTGGATATTCGTTTCCGGTTTGTACTATACCGTATGTTAAAGGGCAATCCTTCGCAACTAAGTCATCCAACTGTTTTATTTCCCATCCTTTTTCATTCTTTATCGGATCCCCAAACATCTCCAAAAAAGTACTTTTCAGATATTCATCCAGCAGCCGGATGCTTTCTTTTCGTTGAGCAATCAGTTTTTCAGCTTTGGTTAAGATGTTTGCGATAGATTCTTGATCATTTAATCCAATCACTGGTATTTTTAATGCTTCGAGTGTCTTTCTATCAATATGAGGAATTGTAGCTCCAGTAGTATTTTTTCTCAAATATGAAAATTGGCTTTGAAGAAATTTGCCAAGAAAAATAGTACTATACATTTCCGGATGTTTCTTTCTAAGTAAAGCTATTGTACTTCCAATATAGCCAATCTTTCCGAAGCCAACAGTCCCAGCATTTGCTCCGTCCCAAACAATCATTAAATCATCATCAGTTGCTTTAACTCCTTTTTTATCATTTGTATATTTTATTATATTGTCATTTCTTAAGTCATCAATTTGCAGTAATCTTGTTGATGAAGGAACCTTTTCATTTAAGATTTCGTGTTTTTTGCCCTTGTGTATAGACACAATATTACCTACCTGTTCGAACTTCATTACATTAAATCTTTTAGTTCTGCCAATCCCATTTTAATATTATCTTCCAAATTCTCCAGTTTACTAAAAATAGTTTCCGGCTTTTCATAAATAACCTCTTCATAAACTTCCTCCTTATATTTGCTAATACTCAGATCGTAATCGTTGGCTTCAATTTCGGATTTAGGAACAAAAAAGTACTTGGCTTTTCTATCGGTTTCTTTTTCCGGCTTGCGTTTTTTATATCGTTCTACAATGTCCTGTAAATCGCTACCTGCAATCTTGTTTCGTTTATCATCTAAACTGTAACCATCGTTTTGCATATCGTAAAACCAGACCTGATTTGTTTCACCTCCTTTGGTAAAAAGTAAAATAGCAGTACTTACTCCGGCATAGGGTTTAAATACACCGGATGGCATTGCAATTACAGCTTTCAGTTCTGCTTTTTCAATAAGCATTTTACGAAGTGTCTTAAAAGCATTTCCGCTTCCGAATAAAACTCCCTGCGGAACAATTACCGCGGCTGTTCCTCCGATACATAACATATTGAAAATACGCTCTACAAACAGGAGTTCAGTTTTGGTGGTAGGCAGTTTTAATCCTTCATTAATATCACCTTTATCTATACTCCCTGTAAAAGGAGGATTAGCCATTACTATATTGAACAAACCATCTTCGTTGTAGCTTTTGCTAAGAGTGTCTTTATAATCGATTTTTGGTTCATCGATACCATGCATCATCATGTTCATTAACCCCAGGCGAACCATCGTTGTATCTATATCGTAACCAGTAAAACTGTCATCGAGAATTGATTTTACTTTCTGTGTGAGTCCGGCACTTATCGCTGCCCTTTCAAAACCGTCTTCGTCCTTACTAAGTTTAGACGGATCTTTTTTCCGGACCAAATCAGTAAGGATATATTGATAAGCTCCCAACAGAAATCCCCCCGTTCCGCATGCCGGATCTGCTATCCGTTGGCCCAATTGAGGTGCAATAAGTTCGGCCATCAGTTTAATAATATGCCGTGGCGTTCTGAACTGCCCGTTCTTACCTGCTGAGGCAATTTCACTAAGCAGCATCTCATAAACATCACCCTGAATATCCTGAAATGCATGTCCCCCTTCGGTAGCATCCTTTTCAATTTCCTTAAAAATATCTTCAACAATGTTTATGGCTGAAACCATCAGGCTGGCTTTTGGCATAATAAATACCGCATTCGCCATGTGTTTTGTGAATGGCGATGTTGCTCCGTTCAGTTCTTTTAAGAACGGGAACACTTTCATTTGCACATGCAGAAGCATTTCATCGGCCGGTTTGTGTTTGAATACACTCCAACGCAATTCGTTCTTATCAATACTTTCGTTGCTCCCGGGAACAATAAATTTGCCTTTAAAACGGGATGTATATTTTTCACCTGTAAACGCTGCATCCTTTTCACGTTTGGTTTCGAGATCGTCGAGCCGCTTCATGAAAAGCAGATAAGTAATCTGCTCAATTGCCGTAAGAGGATTGGCAATTCCTCCTTCCCAGAAGTTCTGCCAGAGCTTGTCAATGAGTGATTTTAATGTGGAATTATTCTGTAACATTATTTCTCCTTTTTTTTATTCTTCTGAGCATCTTTCAGCATTTTCTTCTCGTCACTTTCAAGTTTCCTTCTCACTTTGCTCACATCTTCTGACGGAGGAAGCATTTCGGGTCTTACGCCTCTCTCAATAAGCATCCTCCGTACAGCAAGATTATTATCGATATGTTCTTTACCTATTTTATCATGACCTCTAAGATCTTTCTCTACAACATTATGTCCTGTGAGTTCAGTTGCAAAGTCTTTTGCTTTGATAGTAAGAGTGGACAGGAAATCGGCCAGAGGTCTGTTCTCAGGTATCTGTAATTTCCTTTTCATATCATTGGTGCTAAAACCACCAAATAAAGCCTGATCTCCCCGGCTGCGGATTATTGCAAATCCTTTATCATCGACACCTCTTTCATAAATAATGCCTGATAACTTCTTCTCAGATTTGGAAAGTTTCTCTCGTGCAGATACTCTGGCAACATCAAGAAGACGTTGTTCAATCATTTCCTGCCTTCTGGTTTGGACAGCAAAGTAGGTTTGGGCAAAAGCTATTTCGCTTTTCGCCGGATCGCCATTTTGAGCAACTCAGATAACATGCATATCTTGTAAGGGCTATATCTAATATTTCTCTTTGTGCACCTTTCCCCAGATCTATCATTTTCCTGATATCGGGAAAATGATCATGAACCGGAATACCGCTGCTTTCACAAGCTTTTTTAGCTTTATCAATAACCTTTAAGAAATTTTCCCATTTTGAATAACCTAATATTTCCTGTAATTCCCTGGCACTCCAGCATTCGACGTCTTCATAGATATTACAAGCAAGTTCAAACTTTTCAAACAATTCATGGATGAGTTCCTTTTTCATGCAGCAAGTACTTTATGAGTTAAACTTAAAATTTCATTAATCTCTTTAGTATTAAAAATCCCCCTGATACCTTCAGGATGAATCATTGTGAAGGGAGACTCAATCAGGTTTCGTTTACTTACTTCACCTTTTTCCATTACAAAATTCTTAAGCAGATCGAGAAATTGTAATTGCCGGCCTGTAAGGTAGCTGTGGCTGCTAATAAAATCATCAAAAGCTTTAGTAACAGTCACTGCAAATGTCTCAAGTTCTTCAATTCCAAGGATGTGTCTTATGAATTGTAACAATTCTGCTTTCCTGTTATCATAAACTTTTCGAAGCAGATCGATTGTAATGTGAGGATGCTCATTATGAAGCTCTTCTGCCAAGTGTTCAGCCTCTTCATTTGTAATTACCATTCCTTGCTTCAGTTTTTGAAGAATCGGACTGTTTAAAACCAAAGCATTTATTTTCTGCTCTACCAATTCACGATATCTGGCTACACTTAATGCCTCGTGCTGCGGACCAAACTCAATAAATTCTTTTTCGCTGACAATGTCTTTAAAGTTAAATTTAGCCGGGCCAAGTGGAATAACCGCTTCGCGAAATTTCATAAGAGGTGCAATTCTCAGGATTAATTCATCAAATTTTTCTTCAGTGATTGTTGCCCAATAATGATTTGTCTGGGCATTTCTGATCAATTGTTCTTCTTTTGCAACGATATTTACGCTTAGTGGCAATTCTCCGATTTCTTCAATAATGCTGTACCTTAGAGTTTCAAATTTATCCTTTTCATTTGCCAAATGGGCAAGTGAAACTTCTACAATGTCTTTTTCAAAACGCATGGCTTTAAAGTCGGCATCAGCAACTGTTCTGAAGAGAGGCTTAACGACGGCTCTCAGGAATTCAATTTTATCACTGGTAAGATTATTCCAGAAATTTTCATCTTCGAGACCCTGTAATTCATGCTTAGCTTCAAGAATGAATACAGAGTTTTGAGGGAGAGCAGCAATTTGAGTCCGGAGCTTATGAGTTTCTTTTCCGGATATTTCATAACGACTTAATTCTATTGCCTTTTCGATTTTCTCTAATACGAATTCCGAATAACCTGACTGGTAATGGAATTTGAGGTTTTAGTTCTTTCCCTCCCGGATTGAGTTTGAAGTATTCAAAATTATCCCAGCAATCGAGAATCAGGAATTCATCTTTTTCAGTACACCATGGTTTGATTTTCTCGCTTTCCAATAAACGGGTACCCCTTCCAATCATCTGCCAGAACTTGGTGTATGAGTAAACAGGTTTTGCAAAGACCAGATTTGTTAACTCCCTTATATCGATACCAGTATCGAGCATATCCACACTTAAAGCAACACGGGGAAGATCATTATTCTTAAACTGACTTAGAAGTCCACCGGGGCCATAAACACGAGGATCTTCACTAACTATAACTTTTGCCAATTCACCTTTATATTCAGGATAAAGTGAATCGAAAATCTCCTCCATTCGCCTGGCGTGTGCTTTACTGATACAAAAAAATATTGTTTTTCCAGGCAATACACCGTTGGAATCCTTGATAGATTCTTCCATAAACTCACGGACTATCAATGCATTTGTACCACGGTTTATTACCTTCTTTTCAATTTCTGAACCCTCATAATTAATTTCTTCTATTTCTTTTCCTTCAAGAATCAGCTTCTGCTGGTCTTCCAGAGAAATGGTGCGCTTGCTAATTCCTTCATCCTGAAATTTAGTTTTAATTTTCATTACCTGAAAGTTGCACAGGTAAGGAGGAATATGATTTATTGCTTCCTCGTAGGAATAAGCAAAAGTGGGGACCCCTTCTTCGCACTCGAACAATTGAAATGTATTATGATCAATAACGTCAGTAGGAGTTGCAGTGAGGCCAAGAGTGATTGTATTAAAGTATTCAAGAATCTCCTGATAGGTATTATAAATACTCCTGTGACTTTCATCGACTATTACAAGATCAAAGAAATGGGGAGAAAGAGGCCTGTTATCATCACGTATAACATTCAGCATTGAAGGATAGGTTGAAACATAAATCCTTCTATCGGTTGTAATCTCCTTATCATCTGGTTTAGGCCAGCGAGGTTCGTTTGGCAGATGTTCTTTAAATGCTTCGAGCGTTTGATCTCTTAATGCTATTCTGTCTACCAGAAACAGTACTCTTTCTGTCCAGCCTGCCCGCATGAGAGAATCAACAAGCGCAATGCAAGTACGAGTTTTCCCTGTTCCGGTAGCCATTACCAGCAAGAACTTTCGTTTTCTTTTTTCAATGGCTTCCATAACAGAACGGATTGCCCTTACCTGGTAGTCTCTGCCTGCAATTTTAGTATTAATTAATTCACCTGTTAAATTTTTTCTTGCTTTTCGTATATAGGAGTACCGTTCAAGATCGTCACGTGTTGGGAAACCGAAAACTTTTTTGGGAGGGTAGTTTTCCAAATCCCAAAAGAAAATATCATGGCCATTAGTATAAAAGCAGAATGGGAGGTCTATCTTTTTAGTTGTGTTAATATTATAACAGTACTGTTTTGCTTGTTCTCTTCCAAGTGCTGCGTCAACAGAAGTTTTCTTCGCTTCAACAACTGCAAGAGGTTTTCCGTCCTTACCAAGTAAGACATAATCACTGAATTGGTGTCCTGAATAAGGGGTGGACCCTTCTTTTACATGACCAGGATAGACAATAATATCAAACTCTTCAATAACCTGAGTACGGTCGTCGACATTCCATCCGGCTTGTTTTAACCGTTTGTCAATGATTTCTTTCCGGGTCAGGTTTTCGTTTGTCAAATGCAGATTTATTTAATTCTTAAAAGTAACAATTTTAAGACGGTCCGTTGGCAAGATTACACTCTTTTGCAAGTTTTGGTTTTCGGGTTGGCTATGTGTGACTTTCGAATGTGTGTAATGTGAGGAGGATGTCATGGTGAAACTATTAGATGGTACCAAGTCCGGATAGATGGCAGCGAAGTTGTGTGAAACGACAAAATAGTCTCGGTGAAGAGTAAAAACCTACCTGCCGCCTGCCTGCCGGTAGGCAGGGTAGGCAGGCAAGGCACCAGTGCGTCGGCCGGCAGCGCCAAACTATTGTCTCGGTAGCAGTATCAGTCCGGGTGCCGCAAAATTTAATAAGTAAGCATGAGTTAAAACTCATAGATTCTGGGGAAAAAACGCGCTATACTGACGATTTAATTACGTGCCATCGCCAGTGCCAGGACAGATTTGCAACCATAAAGCTGTAAAGGTAAAGAATCATAAATAGAGTTACTTATCAAAGTAAGATGTTCTGTTTTAACCAATTCTATTTGTCTTTTCAAGGTTGCATTTTTTGCATAGGAGTTGCATATTTCTGTAGGTAGTTGCACCACCTTTTGAAAATGGAATAATATGATCAAATTCTAAATTTTCTTGGCTTCCGCATTTGACGCACATCCCTCCGTCTCTGTTCCAAACCTTATCCATTACATCTTGTGGAATAATTTCCCGTTTCCCTTCCCTGTTGGTGAAGTGATTAAATATTTCTCCAGTTTCAATTAACTCTGCCAATGCCTCTTTATGCAACAGTTTTTTACGTTCCTTTTCAATCAGTTTTTGTTTGATTTCTTCCTTTTCAAGTCGATCATTTTCTATTTGCTGATTTTTAATGTATTCCCTTCTTCGAGAATCTATCAATTCTTTGTGCTTTTCATAGAATCTCTCTTTCTTGCTTCTTAAATGGGGATACTTCTCTAAAAAATGTTCTAGCTCAACGAGGGTTCTAAAATTAACTGTTCTAGCTTTGTCTCCTAGGAATGAACCAACAATTCCAAATTCTTCTAGTTGGTCTATTATACGACCAGACCTAATGTACCCAATGGATAAGGTTCTTTGTATTAAAGAAGTAGAACCTTGTTGGTGTTGAACAACTAATCTTGCAGCCTCTAAAAATAATGGATCTATTCTTAAATATTCAAAACTTTCAGAATAGGAATCTTCTTTTACCAACATATCTATCATCCGTTCTGTCTCGATTTCATCCATATTATCGAAAGAATTGTCAAGACTTTCCTTATCCGAAATTTGAGAAGTATCTATTAATCTGTTTCCGGTATTTTGTCCGTTCGATGAATCATCAGTAGGTCTCCCAAATAATTTATCAAAGAATCCCATAATGCTAGTTTTTAGGTTTGTTGTTTAAGTTTTTTTCGAAATTACACAAAATCTACTCTGCACTAAACTGTTATAGTGCGTTCGTCCAGGTAATTTGGGGTCAGTTACGAGCCTCGAATGCACTATAACTCGCTTTTATAGTGCGTTCTTTATTTGTTTTCAAACAATTTTATCTTGGTTTGATCTGCTAAGGTTTTTCATCTCCTTATTCCATTTTATAAATTGATTTACATAGAGCTCAGAATATTTTTTCCCGGTTGTAAGTTCTGTAATCTCATTAAGAAGTTTAAATTCGATTGAATCCAAGCAAAACTGGAAGGATGAACTTGGATTAACTATATTATCTAGTTCATTCGGGTTAAATAATATTCCTAAAATTTCTTTTGTCGCTTTATCATTCTGCCAAGGCTGAATTTCTCCATTTTTTATACCTCTATCAACCCAATATGCAACTCGTCCACAAAGTGCCCTGTATACAAAAAAGCAAGTCCATATTTGTGTGTCAAGGTATATCCGATATTGATCAAGATGTAGACTATCTGATATCATTTTATTAGTATATTCCTCTGCGTTGAAATGTCTAATTTGATTAGGGATTACTCTCTTTGGATCAAAATCTTTCAAAATCTCCCGAATCTCTTTTTCAGTCAGTATTGAATACATAAGATTAATGGCACCAGGGAATTCATTTTTTATCTTTAAGGTAGCTTGCCAAATTGTTTCAACCGCAACTAGTCTTTTTTCTTGGGCTAAAAAATAAGCGTTTGTTTGACTATTCAATATTTCTGTCAAAAGGCTAGAATTTTTACTAATTTGGTTTTTAAACTCCTCAAGTTTTTGATTTTCATTGGTTGTCCACTTTAGAATAACTTTTTTACTAATTAAATACCATAATGCAGCAATTATTCCACTAGTAACTGTAGGGATGCCTCCAAAGAGAATCCAGATTTTCCAAGATTCCATATCCATAATTATTTAGGTTTGTTTTATCTAAGGGTAAAGAAAAGATATTTAGTTAACCGGATTTTCAGTTTATATCGACGTGCCCATATTCATTTTTTTACAGTGAGTTTATTAGTCCTTATGTAGATGATTTCGAATTATTTTGAAGACGATTATATAGGTCAATTACAAAAGGATATAATTTTTGATTCATATATAAATCGAAATTTTTATCACCTCCATGCCTGAGTATCAAATCTTGGAAGTTCTTGGACATTTGATCAATCCTGTTTTCTAGCTTGAGTGTGGTAATATCGCCTTTTTCAAATACTTTATGTTCATATGCGTTTTGGAAAATATGGGAAGCATTATGTCTTTTGTACTTAATGTATTCTAATTCGATTTCAGTGAAAAGCTTTTTGATGTTTTCAAGTCCCTCAACTAGGGTCTTATACCATACAATTTTCTTATCCCCCTTTTCCAGATGACTTAAGACATTTTTTGAGTATTCAAGCCCTACCGTTGTTAATTCATAAAAAACTATATAAAACGCATCTTGGTATATAGTGTCATATTTACGGTTTAGTTCATAATTGAGATAAAAAAACTTTCTCAGCCATTGAGCAAATTGTTCTAAGTGAACGAAGGTCTTAATTATATAATCTAGTTTAAACTTGTTATAATCTGATCTACTTAGCATCGGAGCTTTTTTTATTCGGGATTTTCTTAAACATAGGGTTTTTGCGCCCTAGAATTTAACCTGAAATTTAAGGTTTTAAAATGCACTATAACGGGAGTCTGTCTAATAACTTCAAATCGTCCTTCAGAATCGACCCCTTCTAAGCGAGTCTAAGCAATGGCAGGATTTTACTCGCTGGTACTTGTTGCGTAAAAACAGATCTCTTATATTGCGCCGGAATGGCTCGCAGGAAGCCGGAAATTGTTAAAAACAGCGAAACAAGTATCCTGAGATACTCTTTCAGCCGATCTCTGGTCAAAATATTACCAATCCGCCTGAGATTATATGCGATAAACATTAAGCCCACATCGGCACTTGCCCTCTTTATCCCTTCCTTTGTGAGGATATAACTGAACCCCCATTGCCGTTTAATAGTGCCATAGGGGTGTTCAACAATTGCCTGTCGACGTTTATAGAGCCTTTCCTTCTCTTCAAAGTTTTTGCGATTCCTTTCGTAATATTCTGTAAAGGTAGTCCGGTGGATTAACCTGCCATTTTTGGATCTGGTACACTGTGAATGAGCCTTACATGTTTTACAGGCACTTGTTCTGTACTGCTTGAAAATGATAATGTTAGTAGGACTGTTTTGCTCCTTATGCCACGTCCCGTTTGTTCTTAGAGTATGCCCTCGGACAGGTGTAAGTATCAGCTTCTTTGTTGTATTTAAAATTCTCAGAGTTGTAATCATGGTTTGGAGCCTGGCTAGTTGATGGTGCTCCTGGTATTGCAACAATTGTTTCTATTCCAAGGTCCTGTGCTATTTTAAGCTCTGAACCTGTGTGATATCCTTTATCATAAAGTACTGTGAATTCATTGGTTCTGAGAATGCTTTTGCCCGTTGAACCATATTCCCATTGCTTTGCTGTCATTCTGGTTTGTTACCTTGTAATCTATGGGAATGTTATTTTTTGAGTCAACTGTGGTTTGTACATTATAAGCTACTTCAGTGATATTGTTGCGTATCATTATCTGCCGGCTCTCAGGATCAGATACCGAGATCTGGGGTTCTCCGGACTCTTTCAGCTGCTTTTCAAGTTTTTTATAATTGTCTTTTCTCTCCTGTTGCTTTTTAATCTCATCCTGTATTATCTGCTGATTATCTCCGTCGTTTTCAGCAAGTGCCCTGGTATACTCTTCCAGCTTATTATCAATATAGGCTACATGCCGGTCTATCTTAGCCTGGTTATAGTTGTTCTTCTTGCTGTTTTGCGCCCGCAGTTTGGTGCTGTCGCCAGCAATTAAGTTTTCCTCCGATCAGATCAAAATGCCTTGCAATTTGAACAGTAGCCCTGAAGACTTTCTTTATGGCTTTTGGATTGTCTCGCCTGAAATTGGAAATTGTGTTATGATCAGGTCTGAGACACTTTAAAAGCCACATCACTTCAATGTTCCGTGTGGCATTCCTTTTCCAGATCCCGGGATGAGCGAACCTTATTCAAGATACCCGTAAATGAAGAGCTTGAGTAAATCGGCAGGATGGTAAGCCGGACGACCATTTTCGATAAAGTCCGTTCTGAATCCATAATCTTTTATAGAAAGGCTATCGACAAACAGGTCTATTATCCTCACTTCATTTTCGGGATCGATTGACTGATCCAGTGAAACCGGGAAAGAGATTAATCTGGGTTCTGTCTTGTCCTTGTATGAATTTCATATAGTTAAGGTACATAAAACCATCCAGATTCAGATATATGGGAGCCCGGAAGTTATTAACAAAACGGATAGGTTTTTAGACAGTCTGACGGCCCGGCGGTTTAATTAGTTGCCGTCTGTGTCGCGGTGACGTGTTTTTTGCCAGTCCCGGTAGATGGCTGTGAGTTTCGTGTCACGATGAAATTGTCGAGACGGCACCAGTCCCGGTAGATGGCTGCGAAGTTTCGTGTCACGATGAAACTGTCGAGATGATGAGCAAAAAACACGGCGCCAGCGCGGTGGCCGGCAGCCTGACGTAGACTTTGTCCCGGGAGACGAAACTGTCGCGGTGCACAGAGGTTAATAAACGGCTGTGAATTTTCTCTCATAGACTTTAAGGGCTGACTCTAAAGCAGTCCGGGCTGCCGAAGGCAATTAATTAAACCGTCCGAGTTAGCCACAGTTTATTTTAGTCATAGAGTAATTAAAGTATGGGATAAATCCTACTTTTTCACACAGTACATTTGATTCGACCTTATCCCCGTCTGTCATAAGGTATACAATACCGTTTTTTCGAAATAAGTGATTCGAGCAGTAAGATAAAACTACTTTGCCATTACCTTTATTACGATGTTCTTTCTTGGTAAAAATGATACCAATATCTGGATCAATAATAGTACAAAAGCTCAATAATACTCCCGTTTTATCAATAAGAATATAAATCTTTTCCGTCTGAATTAATGATAATATTTTTTGTTCCATTTCTTCGATTTTCTTTTCATTCAGACCATTGTATTCCTCATGGTAATAGTCTTGTAGCATTACTGCTAATTCTCCCAAATCATGAATCGAACCGAGTTTAATTTCTAACTCTGAATTATGAAAATCAATTATTTTAGTAGTTCGATAAAAAAGTCTTCGCTTTTCTATTTTGAAGTTCTTCGGATTATAGAATTTGATTAATTCATCAATAAGTTCAGTTTCTCCTGCAAGAGTATAGTTGGTAAAAGTATTTAAATCAAAAATTTCAGAGATTTCTTTGAATTGGTCAATACTCCACTTATAGCCATAAATTGCAAGCATCTCACCATGAAGGATCAAAATCCAACTTTTGTCTTTCGTGTTTAATACCGATGAATTATATATTGGTTTTTGCCCTTTTAATGCTTTGTCTATGTAGAGGCTCAAAAATTTGTACTTATATAAATTAGGGTCAATTTCATTAAAAATAAATTGTTCAAACTTTGTGGGATAATTTTTCGGTGTGAGGTTCATTCAATTTTTTGTTAAGGATCAATCTATTTAGTATGGGTAAGTTGATAATCAGGCCAGTAAGCTGAATTGTGGCTAACGGCTCGGCGGTTTGATTAGGTGCCGTCTGTGTCGCGGTGCCTTGTTTTTTACCAGTCCCGGTAGAAGGCAGTGTAGCCAAGGGTCACGGTGAAATTGCGAAAAGGTACCAAGTCCCGGTAGATGGCAGTGAAGATACGGCTCATGACGAAATAGTCTCGGTGACGAGCAAAAAACAAGGCACCAGCGCGTCGGCCAACAGCACCAATGATGCTGTCCCGGGAGACGAAACTGTCCGGGTGTTACTGGATTTAATAAATGGTAAAGAGTTTAAGGTTATAGAATTGGGGATTGATTACAGATTTGTCCTGGCGCTGGCGAAGGCACTTAATTAAACCGTCCGAGTTAGCGACAGGCCAGTATCGTTATTTTTCAGATTGATGTAGGAGTGAGTCTTTTTTCTTCCATCCATCTGAGTGCTGAATCTATATCACTATGCGAATATTTCGCCTTTTCTTTAGCCCATGAATACACTCTTTCGTACATTAATTCTTTGCTAAAGACTTGATTACTACCGAGTATCTCCTTCCAAGAATAAAAAATAGTGGCAATCAATTCCACAAAGGTGGTTCTTTCATATTTCAGTAAAGAAATTACTCTGTGAATTGCAACATCATATCTCGAGTAATATGATTTATAAAATTCCTTATATTTATTATAGTGCTCCAACTCAAAATACTGTGGTCTTGAGTAATTTCCATCTTTAGTTAATTTTACTTCAAACCACTTTTGTTTTTTAAACTCACTATTAATTGAATGCATGAAACGGTTATCGAATGGTCCTGCTGCAAATTTTTTATATCTTTCTTCTGAGAGTTCCATATGGGCCACATTTTCGCAGAGATAAACCAATTTTTGAAATTTCACCCTCCCAAAAGTCCGTTCATCTTTTAATTCACTTACTATCTCAGCTGCTAAGACCGCCCTTTTAAAGTAAATAATCTGTTTTCCCTTAGAATTTTGCTTATCATACTCATCAAGCAATCGCTTCTCCTGAACTTCATTTGCATTTGCAGGGGCTATGTAACCTGCTAGCATCAAGCCTTTCTCAAAATCTTGAAATGTAAATTTTCCCTTATTGGTTGATTTCATCTATAGCCTTATTAAGTTTTTTTATTGCTCTTTCGCGTATTTTTCTAATGGTGTCTTTTTTAATGCCTAGTCTTTGAGCCAAAGATTCATTTGCATCTTCAGGGAGATACTTTTGTAGCCTTTTGTATTCCAGGTCAGTTAAAACAACTTCTCGTTCCTTAAGGTTCAAAACTTTCAAGATTTTTAAGGCCAAATCCCTTTTTTCAGCCAAAGAAATAACATTTATTTCACTTGCTTTATTAAAGAGGTCATCGAAATAACTCTCATAAACCAGATCTTTATTTTTTTGAGAATTATGAAAATCATAAAATAAATTTGAAGAAATTCGAAAAAGCCATCCTGTTATCATTGAATCAGAATCAGGGCCATTTAATTTCTCTCTCCTAAATGATTTTGATTTTCTGACCTTTTCTAATGTGTCGTGTGCTAACTGTATCCCAATATGCTTATCTAGTTTCCTAAGTTGGCATCTGGTAAGACAATGGCCTTGTACAATTGGCAAGAAGCGTTTTACCAATTCCTTAAACGCTTCAGGATCGTCGTTATCCCTGATACTTTCTAGTAATACAACCGAGTCTATTTGCTCATACTTGTGTTCTGACATTTATCTATAGTTAATACTCCAAAGCGTGACAAAACAGAATGAATTAAAATGTCACGCTTAAAAGTAGTAGGAGTGTAGAAAGTAATATTTCAAACATTTAAACTTAAAAGACATGCAAAAATTAGTTAAAATTCTTGTAAACAGTACGGAATTCCAGGTAGAAAAAGAAAGAATTTCGTATGATGAAGTTGTAACACTGGCTTTTCCTGACTATCCTCAACATCCTGAAAGAACTTATTCTGTGACATATACAAGAGGACATGGCAATAAGCCAGAAGGTATTCTAACCCCCAAAAGCGATGTACAAGTAAAAGATGGAATGGAATTCAAAGTTAAGCACACTGGTCAATCATAATCAGGACTTAAATAAGCTCTACGAGAAAGGGTATGCCATATCATTAGATGGTGGTTACCTTGTAATTCGTGATATCCCCTATCTTGATAACGCGAAGCAACTTAAAATAGGTGCGATTGTTACCAAGTTGATTTTTATTGATGACAAACATGTTTCTCTGGAAGATCATCAGATTTTCTTCTGTGGATCTCACCCATGTCAGATTGACGGAAGCAATATTCAAAATCTTGGAGGTGGAGCTATAAATTTGCAATTGACGTCTACTGATATTACAGTCCAGCGATCCTTTTCAAATAAACCTCCACAAGGATTCACAGACTTGTTTGACAAAATTGAAAGCTATGTGACTATAATTTCGGGACCTGCTATTGAGCTTCACAACGCAAATCCCCTTACATTCAGGGTCATTGATGTGATTGAAGATTCAGTTTTTAAATATTGTGATACTCTGACCAGCAGGGCCGAAATCGGGGATCTATCATGCAAATTCAAGGATGACAAAATAGCGATCATTGGTCTTGGAGGAACTGGTGCATATTTATTGGATTTTTTAGTCAAAACACCTGTTAAAGAGATTCGTGGATTTGACCTTGATTGGTTCCATGTACATAATGCTTTTCGTTCACCAGGAAGATTAGAAGCGAATGAATTAGGTAGAACAAAAGCAGAAGTATATTTGAGTCGTTATGAAGGATTTAGAGAAAACATAAAAATTTACCCGAAGTATATTTTGGAAAATTCTGATGACGATTTAAAGGATGTAACTTTTGCATTTGTTTGTGTTGATAAAGGGAAATCTCGCGAGGAAATCTTTAACCTCCTTATAAAACTTAAAATTCCTTTTATTGATGTGGGTATGGGACTAGGTAGAGAGAAATTAAAACTAAGTGGCACATTAAGAACCACTCTCTTCACAGAAGAAAATGCAACTGATATGCTTAGTAAAAGGCTGGCTCCGCTCGATGATATTCCTGATGACATATACAAGAATAATATCCAAATCTCTGAACTAAATGCTTTGAATGCTTGCTTTGCTATAATAAAGTATAAGCAGTTTAAAGGTTTTTATGCAGCTGATATAAGTTGCATTCACCATTTGTTTGATATAGATGGATTCACTTCTGTGAAAGAATGATAGAACAATTTAAATTATATTATGTGACCAATTTACCAATTTCTCTGGATGAAGGATTATTATACGTTTCTAGAAAATATGGGATTTCGGGTCATTTGTGCCCATGTGGATGTGGAAACAAAATCATTACGCCACTGGGTAAAACGGAATGGAAGCTTAAAGTGATAAAAGGGAAGCCTTCATTATATCCTTCAATTGGTAATTGGCAGTTGCGTTGTAAGTCTCATTATTGGATTTTAAAGGGCAAAGTTGTGTGGTCATATATGTGGACAGACGAACAAATTAAGGCTGGACAGGAAACTGAAAATTGTCGAAGAGTAGAGTACTATAGCAAGCATGGGGGATCAAATATAATAGAGCGGATAAGAAAGTATTTTCGATTCATCTGAAACTGTCGTGCTGGCTTGCCGCTAACGGTTGTCCGGTAAGTGCCGGGCGGATAAGGGCGATTTTGATTCGTGTTACTGATATTTATCTTAAGGACCGTAAATTTGGTTTTACTCAAATGCAAGCCTGGCATTTACCGGGTTGTTAGGGTGGCGTTGCGTGCGTTGGCAGCCCGGGCAGGCACTTGCAGATCGCCTCATCGTCCGGTTTTGTAAATTTCAAAATGTCCGGTGGTTGAGGGAGTAAGCGTTACCCGACGAAGCATCCTAAAAATTATGGAGAATATCAGCAAACATGTTTGTCACGGTAGGCGTGGAGAATGATTCGCAAAAATTGTGACGAGCTTATTAATTATAACGAAAGTGTCAGGCAACGGTTATATTCCGATTATTAAATTATATATTGTATTTACATCGGTTCCAAAAAGTTTGTCAGGTTTTAATCGGGGCATATTTTTAATTGATGTAATAATTTCATTTTCAATACTCTCACGAGTTGTTTTGTCTAAATGCTCAAATGGATTTGAATTGAACTCGCTTCTAACTATTTGTCCTTCAGAATTTATTAAGACGGTCAGGGCGCAATATCTTTTTATATACGGAATACTATCAAATTTATATTTTGTACTTAAGTTTTGTGTCAGTCTTTCTTTGAATGCTTCAATATTAGCTTGATTGTCCTGACTAAATGATGATGAATAAATGAAAGTATAATACTTGGTTGAATCGATTATTGAGTACCTGGCATAAATATCAACATGCCTATCACTTTTTGAGAGATCGGCATTAAGCATTAGGCTGGAATAGTGGTTCTTTTTATGAATATACCCATAGCTCATAGATTTGCATTTCGTTGTTATAGTTTCTTCATAGTACCTGTAATCAATTTCAGATTCAATTCTTTTGTGGTTTTTGTCAAAAAATATTGTATCTGCCTTCCGGATACAATATTTGGAGTATAATTTAGAAGCGTCTTTGTCAAAATATAATTCACCGGAGCTTAAAAAATCTTTACAGGCTGAGCATGTATCTTTTAAAATGAGTCTGGTAATTGCTCTATTAAATAATGCGTCTTTTGATGGTTGAAAGGACAATGATTTTGTAAATAAGGAATCAGCATTAAGAAAATTATTTTTATTAAACTGAGCTACCCCTAATTTGAAATAACCGACTGCTTCTTTATAGTTAGATTTAAAACTGTTTTGTCCAAAAGAGGCTGATAATGTAAATGATAAAACTATTACAAAGATATTTTTCATGGTAGTTGGTTTTTCTACTTTTGCCTGACTTGCCTGTTCCCTTCCGGTTTATACCTGCATCATGTCAATATAGGCCGGTAATGTTATGTTTGCTGCTCGCATCCATTGCACTGCATCATTTTCCTTCACCATCGCATAATACCTCTGTTCCGCATCGCCTGGCAATATCGACGCTTACGCCCCGTCAGTCACATAAGTAAAATCAATCAACACATTGATCAGTACAGCATTACTACACTTATGCCTGACTTTTAACAATCACTATCGAATACAAGTTAATCAATATTAAATAAATAAATGAGGCAGAGTTCCAATATATTTATCCACAATCATTCAGGATATAATTCCGGAATAACATTGCCCCGGTAAAGGGAGACTTTCCAGTGTATTGCTGTATACTTTTAGAATTATTTCAATCCGGAATATGCATCACTGGTTTTCTATCCTCAAACCAATTCAATCCGGAATATTCATTATTAGTTCATCAAAGATTTAATAACAGTATTGATCTTTGACAGGCGGGTCATTTTTGATATGCCGGAATCAGATCGGATTTTTTGAAAGTCATACTCCTCCTGAAACCCAATGACTTTTTGTTAGGAATTGGGTACGTAGGATAGAAATCAATTGCGTAATAAATTTGACGATAATTACCTTCCCCTTCTTCATAGGAATAAGTTGTCTTTTCCATAGATCCTTCATTCCCCGGATAAATTACGGCGTATTCAACCAGGTTTTCATAGGTATCGTATTTATATTCCTGATACCATGGATAAATAACCCAGCTGTTATCCTGGTAGGAATATCTTTGAATCTTTGTTATTTTTCCCGATGTGTATGTATAGACCTCCTTGTCACTTGAAACCCATGCATCTCCCTCTTTTATATAACCAGTAATCTCATTGATCTCATTTCCAGTATATGTGTATTCCCGTTTATCCTGCCAGATTACATCACCTCCTCCATATTCCGCATAAATCCTTTGAACCAGTTTCCCGGAACTATATATATAATTATCAACACTAGCCAAAATATCGGACTCATATAGAATTATCTCTTCAATCTGAGCTGAAGAGTTGTAACTGAAACTATACTTTTCTTCACCATCATTATATTCAATCACACTATTATTATCTAATTTTATTTCAATTGTACCATTTTGCACGTCACCATAATAATTATCAGTATAAGAACCTGTGATTAAATTTTCACCGGGATATTCAAGGTAACCTTCACTGGAGCTGTTAGGGTCTGAATAACTAATTTTAGATATCTTATTGTTGGAATATTCGTAAAGTGTTACACCTTCAAGAACATCTCCGGAATAATTTTTTTCAGAAACAATTCTGCTAAACGTTTCAACATTATTATTGCTGCTATCTTTCCTGCACCCTACTAAAGCGGAAATAACAAGCAATGTTGTTATTATTCTAATTGAATATTTTGTCATAGGTAAATTGTTTAAGGTTCTTATAAAGGGATGAATCAAAATTAAAAATAGATATACTAACATTATTGACCAACTAAATTGGTTAGTATTTTATAAGTACCTTCTATTGTTACATGAAGGCAATCCTTTGTATGATGAAAAAGGTATGTCTAAACTATGCCGATCAGTTTTCTCACCTCATCCTCCGGAACGGAAGTCCGTATCGAAACCTGCCCTACTGTTAAACCCTGATCATAAAACCTTCTTACAAACTGCCTCATTGACTCTCCTATCTCTACCAGGTGATTGTCGGGATCAAAGAACCTGATTGTATTCTGCCCCCATGGTTCTTCATGGATCGCATGTAAGAATCTGACATTATTCCTTTTCAGATCCTCGAAAACCTCAGGGAGCTCCTCTGTCTCAAAGTACAGCTCAAATCTGTTATAAGAGGGGTTGCTGAGCTTGTCACGGCCAAGCGTCGAAGGAATGATATTATCATCCCGGATCTCCCAGATGGCAAAACCTGATCTGAAAATCACATTCTTGCCGAAATCCTGGTCAATTGCAAATCCCAGAACGCCACAATAAAAATCCCTGGAGATTTTTATATCCCTGACAAAGATTACAGGAGTACAGTTTTTTAATTGCATCGCCGTTTAAAATTTATATATCTCAGTCAGCTTCGTGCGGGTTGCCGGGTTAAAGGCTCTGACAGGCCGGACAAAAGTATACTGCACCACCCAGGTAGGCCTCTTTTATAATCCCTGTACCGCAGTTCGGGCAGGGGCTGTTTGCTGCCTTTTTCGAAAGCAGCGTTTTGTATCCTCCGCTGTGCCCGAAGAGATCTTTTTCAGTATCCCTTCCTCCCATTTCAGTCATCTTTTTTAATGTTGTTTTCAGACTCTGAAACAGCTCCGATTTCTGATCTCCTGATAAAGAAGATTTTTTACGCCTGGGATGAAGGCGGGCATTGAACAGAATATCCTGCAAAACCCCGTTGCCCAGTCCCGGGATACGCTGTCCCGTGGCAAGCAGGGCCTTCATTGAAACCTCTTTGGAAGTACTCTTAAATATTTCATCAAAGTATTTCTCATCAAAAGTATCATCCAGTGGAGAAGTTCTGCTGATACTGAGCTTGTAGTAGGGATTATCTAATGTGCTTTTATATGCCCATATCCCGCCATACATTGCCACATTAAACGATATGCAGCTGCCGTCATCAAAATTTATCAGAAGCTGGTATTTCCCCGGGCATTGTTCAGCTGAGGAATAATATCTCATATTTGTTCCTTCACCGATTGTTATACATGTATCCCCGTCGCAGCAGAGATCAACAAACATCCCGTGCCCACGTGCCGACCTGACCTCCCTGCCTTCAAGCAGCGCCGGATATTTTGAAGGATCGCCGTTAAAGAAAGCAAATTTATGAGGGGCCGTGGAATTAAGGACCTTTATGATCCTTCTGCCGGTCAGGGTATCAGCTGCCTGGAGGCCAATTGTTTTTGATTCGGGAATTTCAATCATGTTCAGCAGGTTTGGATTTTATGTTTATTCTTTCTCACTGAGCAGAATCAGCAACCCGAATGTCGCTGATCTGTTCAGCGCTATATCATCGCCATAAACGTCCCCTGACAGGTTATTTTCTGCCAGCCACTTTTTTGCCCTCTCAACAGATCTGACCTTAAATACAATTGCATTTACCTCCCTGATATTGCTTTTTACAAATCTTACCGACTGATCTTCATTTACGACCCACAGGCTGTCATGTGAGAGTATTGAAGGCTTCATCAGGACCTCCCACTTATCAAGCGCCGATTTATCAGGATAACCTACCCTTATCTCCTTTATCCTCTCAATTCCCAGAGTGTTGCGGGTATTTCTGTTCAAAACTGTCCTTAGGGAATCTTCATGCGTTGCTGTCCGTCCCGGTCCGGAGGCAACGCTGAAGTAAATATTCTGCTTTATAATTGCCGTGTCGGTTACCTGGATTGTCTCATCCCGGCTGATGGCAATGCCCCTCCCGGTCAGGTCGTCTGCGAGGGATGATAATGACCTGTCTGTTTCACAATTGAGACCAAAGAAAATGGCCCTGAAGTCACGGGAGGCATATGAGAAATTTGAATAAGGTCCGCAGGGTTCCAGGTACATATTCCCGGCAAAAATGCCGGCATATTTCCGGTCCATCCAGGTCAGAGGGTAATACTCTACGGGAAGGCCAAGCTTTTCAGTTAAAAAATGATAGATGGAATCATGAACAATTGTATCCCTGATATGAATTGACAACACCGCAACCCTTGAAATAACCGGAGCATATTTTAACTCTTCCCGGTCAGCTGCCGGCTGCGCAATCAAGCCCTGACGGATTGCCATCAGGCAGATTGCGGTTAAAAGCAGGGATCTTCTTAAGATGATCATAATAAACAACAGTATTATTATCACGTACTCAGGTAAATATATAAAATAAATTCTGAATTTATTCATATACCTGCTTAAACAAAATGATGCTTCTTCTGAAGCCGGCTGACAGCTCCCTGAACTTTAGCAGAGCTGCTCTGTTTACCAGATTTACAGACTAACTGCCGGCAGATGAAAAAAACATCAGTATCAGGGGCAAGACTCATAATTATTGCCGGTTTACTACTGGCAACTCTCACGATCCCGGGTAGTTGTTCAAAGATTATATCGACAGATTACGGAAACCAGCCCGGGCCTAACGAGGTATTTATTCAGGGAACGTCATATACCCCTTCACCAATAACAATTACAGCAGGGACCACTATCACCTGGACAAACAAAGATGCCGTTGAACATACCGTAACAAGTTACAGCGGAGCATTCGACAGCGGATCCATAAGCGTGAACGGAAATTTCAGTCACCTCTTTACCACTGCCGGAACCTTCCCCTACTATTGTACAATTCATCCGTCAATGACCGGGTCAGTCATCGTAAAGTGATTAACCGGATTCACGGCCCTGCCTTATATTCAGTGGTTGATATGATAAAGAACAGGCTGGCTTCTGGCTGAAGAACAGAGATCAGTCATTTTTTGCAAAAAAGACTCTTGTCAGGTTAAAACCGAAATATATATGCCCTTTTGACCAGCTTCCCCCATTATTTGTCAGGTATGATTTTTCATTCAGTCCCTGGCTGTTGCTGAAGATCAGCTGAAACTGATGGCCTCCGGTATTTATGTCGAGTCCCACGGTAAAAGGATTTGTTCCCGTAACACTGGTTTGAGTCAGGATACCTACATATTCGGCAATAAAACCAAATTTTTCCGCAAATCGGATCCTTCCTGCCAGGTCAACTGCATAAATATCCAATTTACTTCCGCTGTTTATATCATAGTTGGTATGCAGCCAGACAGGTGCAACCTGGAGGGACAAAATCCCCTGGTTCCTGGCTATAAAAACCTGACTTGCAAAGCTGAATCTTGAACCGGTCGAATTATGACCTTCAGGAAATGCCCCCTGGAGAGTATTATACATAACCGATGTATAATATGAAAGTGACACCGGCATATTACTCTCATTCTGCTTTAATATTGATGCCTTTAACTCGAAATCATATGTTTTTTCATAGAATCCAAGGCTTCTTCCAAGACCACCCGACAACCAGTTTGTAAATCCGTATTCAAATCCGAATCTGGGGATAGCCCCATCGAGGCCGAAAAAATTATATGATCCGGTTTCAAGTAAACCGAAACGGTGCTGAATTACAAGATGTAATTCTCCCTGGGGAGTCGTCATGACCGATTGTGCCAGACCTATCCTTGATGTGCTGAATGTCTCCTCGTATGATCCGCCTTTAAAAACGGATTTTGTTGAATCCTGTTTCTGACACTCAGCTCTGAGCTCAAATGAAAAAATAAAAAACATTATGAGTGCTGCTTTTAAAGTAAGCGGGGCAACCTGCCTGATGTAATGATTCAGATTTTTCATAGTATTCAGTTTAATTTGAAGATAAGCTATTCACCTCCCGATAATAAAAAGTCCCATACTAAATTAGCAGAGAATCCTGTATAAATCAAGATTATCCTAAAAAAACACTGAAATTCAGCATAATTGACTTTTCGGAGTG
This sequence comes from uncultured Bacteroidales bacterium, assembly GCA_963816345.1. GTDB lineage: Bacteria > Bacteroidota > Bacteroidia > Bacteroidales > VadinHA17 > LD21. The sequence goes on along the minus strand of CAWFKI010000006.1, from coordinate 106,554 downwards.
GACTCAATGTTTGATCTGATTTTTCTGCTTATTTACCCCTTATCTTAAAGGAGTAAGCAGAAAAATCAGCCTGTACCCTTAAGAGGACTTTTTTATTCTTAAATTTAGGGATTACGAACAAACAGCCGGAATATGCTTAAAATCTCAATTATTTCTTCAAGTGTAAGGATGGGCAGGAACAGCCATCGTGTAGCTCTGTATCTCAAAAATTATATTGAAGAAAAAAAACTTGCAGAAGCTGAAATTCTTGATCTGAACCTGTATAATTTCCCGATTTTTGAAGAAAGGCTAAGGTCACAGAAGACCCCGTCAGCTGAAGCCCTGGATTTTGCTGAGAAAATAAAGTCTGCAGACGGAGTTTTAATAGTGACTCCCGAGTATAACGGCGGTTATCCCGCCAGCATAAAAAATGCCATTGACCTTCTTTATGATGAATGGCACCGGAAGCCTGTGGCAATTGCAACAGTGTCGGATGGAAGTTTTGGCGGTACTCAGGTAATAATATCCCTGCAGTTTACGCTCTGGAAAATCAGGGCATGGACGGTACCTGCAAGATTTCCCGTACCTGATGTCATGGAGACATTTGACGAAAATGGCATCCCCAAAGAAAGCCGGGGTCTTCAGGGCAGGACGGCAAATTTCATTAATGAGCTGTTATGGTGTATCGAAGCAAAATCAAGAATGGAGAGGTGAGCGGAGAGCGGAGAGCGCAGGGCCAACGCTGGCGCGGATTTGCAATCCGTGCCCAAATAACATCAAGCAGTTACACCCTGTTTCTGTCCGGACCTGCAACCAGGCTCTGGCGTTCCCCGTACAGCTATTTAAGTAATTTTTTTCTATGGCACCGGTTACAAACCGGCGCCAGCGGAGTACCGTAGCGCCGTTGCGCCGTCACGCCGTTGCGCCATACCTGCTTTGTATCATTATTCGATTCCTCCTTTTTGTGTCGACAAAGTGATACCGGTTAAATCTGCATTCCCTTGTTTAAGGAATTCGCAGGTCATCCTGTCCGCATTACAGTCTATGAACCGGATTCGTTTCAGCTTTTTATTATTTTTAAAGAATGTGTTGATAAGTGATGCATTTTGAAATGTGACTCTCGTAAATACGCAGTTTTCAAAATAGCAGTCTTCCAATGTTCCGGTGAAAACAATGTCAGCAATCTGTGTATCAATAAATGATGTGCGATTCCAGATAGCATTAACAATGGTATTATTCCCGAAGTCAGCGGATTTAACCGCCACTCCGGAGAAGCCACCGGATTTAATCACTACTCCGGTAAAATCGGCTCTGTTGAAATTGCAGCCGTACATATAGCTTTTTGAAATTTCGGTTCCGCTAAAATTAGCACCGGAGAAATCGCATCTGTCGATATTACTTCCTGAAAATTCAGTTTCTTTAAGTGAACAGTCCTTAAATATATTGTTGGCTAAATTGGAACCATGAATGTGGCTGCCACTAATGTCTGAATTTGAGAAGTCACAGCTATTAACATTGTTGGTTTTCAGAAGAAGTCCTGACAAATCTGACCCAATAAACCTGCAACGAAGCATGTTGGAAGAACTGAATTTGTCATTCAGGTTTTTCAACCCGGAAAAATCAGCGTCCACCCAGTTCCCGCGTGACATATCCCACACAAGCTTATTATTTTGCTTACCAGATGGCAACTCCATTGAATTCTTTACCAGAGGTTCATTGGGTACCATTTCAGAATTTGCAGACTGGAAACTTTCTGAAAAATAATTAAGGTCGACACCCAGAATTTCCGCCAGACGGTTAAAAGTTGTTATATCCGGCATTGATTCTCCACGTTCCCACTTCCCCACAGCTTGTGGACTGATGAACAGACGCTGAGCAAGCTGTGCCTGAGAAATATTTACCTTTTTTCGTGCTATGGCAATTTTATTGCCTATCATTTTAATTTTTTCCATATGCTCTTTTATTATTTTTTGATTCGGCAAAGTTATTGGGCTTTACTTCCAGGATCAAAACAAAATCAAATACTTATAGTTGTATTTACACTATTTATTGTTGTTATTCCGACAACTATCAGTAGTTTATGTGAGGTTGAGATTGTGGTAACGGCTAAATACCAGGTTATTAAATGACAATAGAGATTGGGGTCAACAAAGGGAAGAAGCGGTGATTCGCCTTAAGAATAATTACCGGCAAAAGAAAAAACGCTTTTAAGGCGAATCACCGCTTCTTCCCCCTTGTTATAAAAAATGACCTGTCATCCCGAACGCAGTGAGGGATCTCCAAAACCCGGCAACAATCTTATTACAACGAAGCTATTAACAATCAAATATATACAAATTTGTGTATAAAGGTTAGTTTTTCAAGGATCCTGCCTGCCGCCTGCCTGCCGGTAGGCAGGAAAGGCAGGGTAGGCACCGGCGCCAGCGGAGAAAAACGCCGAAAAGGATGACAGGTTTAAACTAAAAGGCGAAGTCTGGAGACTTCGCCTAGCGGCTGGCAGATGAGCCGTTGAGCCGTTGAGCCGTTGCGCCGTTGCGCCATTGTGCCTTCTCTTGATGCAAGCTGTCCACACATCCCAACCATCACTCCACCATCTCATAAATGAAAAAATTTTCCACTGTCTTACCTCGTCTTTTGATTGCTATCGTATCCCTTGGAATAATTTCCCTGAATTTGTCAGGAAGTTTTTCCGGAGACATATACAGCTGACTTGTAGTAATATAGAATACTCTATCACCCGGATTGATTTTCCTTACTTTGTTTATCCAGTAGTACTTATGAGCATCACCCAGGTCACCTGATACCAACAGATCAATATTTAAGGGACGGGCCACATAGAAATCGAGATGAGCTGCCGGAAACCATTTATTCGAGAGTATTTTTACCCTGTTATGATCCTCATCTTCAATACCCTCCCCCCGGAGAAATTCCTCAAATTTAATTCCTGCCTGCTTCCATCCGTACATGTCAAGGGTAATATCATCTTCACCCAGTTTTGTCGGATCAGGCCCGGGTGAAGGGGAGTAAAACAGGCCCCGGTTGATCTGCAGAGGCGCCAGTATCAACAAAAGAATGACAAGGATATTAGCTGCGGAAATTGTTGCCACAACACTGCGGCGGTTATGTTCAAGCCTCCCGGCCAGATACTCACTGCTTAACATTATCAGGCCGATAAATGCCGGCCCGGTCCAGTGAGGAAGTGTGTTCTTAAAGAGTGAAAAGAAGGTGAAGATCAGGATCAGCGGGATGGAAAGATAAAGAAGCAGCAGATTTACAGGAGTTAATCTCGCTTTCCGGTTCCGGAATAAGGCGATAAATGTCAGAACAAAGATGGCGAACAATACCGGATTCTGATATAAGATCTGGCCAACATTGAACTGAAGGAATGAAATGGGATCTAAAGGACTGTTCGACAAACCTATCCTCGATCCGTGAAAGGTAAAGCTTATGAAGTTATTGTTTATGTTCCAGTATACGACCGGCAGCATCAAAACCATAGTTATAAACACACTCAGATAAAGGGAGGGCTTCTTTAACCAGCTTCGGTTATTGAATAGTATGTACAAACCAAATCCGAACCACAGAAAGAGCGAATGATATTTACTCAGGAAGGCCAGTCCGGTAAAGAATCCAAAAAGAATAATCCGGAAGGAATCTTTCTTTGTCGGATTTACTGCAGTAATTGCAGGTATTCCGAAGTAAAGGGCCAGCATTACAAAAAATATCTGGGGTGTATCTGGCAGTATGAATAATCCGCTGATGACATTGAAATAAAATGAAGCCGTGAAAAGCAGGGAGGAAATAAAGGCTGCCCGCAGGGAATAAATCTTCTTTACCAGATAGAAAAGCAGCACAATGCTGGCCGATGATAATATCAGTGAACCCAGCCTTATAAAAAATTCACTGTGAAAGGTTAGATTCAGCGAAAACAGCTGGATTGTGAAGCCTACCATGGGAGGATGATCAAAATGGCTCCAGTCAGGGAACAATGCATACGTCCAGTAATAAACCTCATCGTTCCCCAGTTCAACGAGTGATGCCGGTATGGCCTTAATTAAAAGATTAAGGGAAATGACAAGGAAAAGAAATGTTTTCTCAGGAATTTTGAATGGTTTGAAGCTCCCGGGTATTATATCTTTCATTTTTAATACTTGAGTATATCCGGCAAAAATATCAAAAATTCCGGATCGGAAGGGTTAATGAAGACTCCCGGTTTTAAAATTAAAGGTTGTGGCACTCTTTAAGTTAAAATTAGTTTTAATTTTAACCCGATGAAAAATTTGAGTTTGTTAATGACCTGAGCACCCGTCAGGTCTCTTTCTAAACAGCCACAAGACAAAATCATAAAAAAAAGTGAATATTGACAAGCTGCTTCTCATTAAATTTATCAAGTTCTGTGTTGTTGGCTTTTCAGGAATGCTTATTGATTTTGGGACAACATGGATATTAAAGGAGAAGGTAAGAATAAACAAATATATCGCTAACTCCACAGGATTCACCCTTGCAGCTACTTCAAACTATATCTGGAACAGAGTCTGGACTTTTCACAGCGGAAACACGCGTATTGCAACTGAATATTTCACTTTCATCCTTATCTCCCTGGCAGGACTGGCTATAAATAATATCATTATATTCCTGCTTAACGATAAATTGAAACTGAATTTCTACCTCTCCAAGCTGTTTGCAATAGGAGTTGTTACAATCTGGAATTTCATAATGAATTACCTGGTCACTTTCAAATAACTTTTTGATTTAATGGCCTCCCCCGGGATTAATCCGGGTTATAGACAGCTCAGCGTTTTATGAGGAGCAAATAGTATTCCCTTAATCCTGCTGCAAGGGTAATGAATCCAAGAAGATACTGAAGATAAACAGCCTGTTCATAATGGCAGTCGTAAAAAAACAGGAGATAAAAATTAGAGGTCAAAAGTATAAATCCTGCTACTATCTGAACTGTTCTTATTTTTGTCATGTTAAGCTTCGAGGCTGCATAGAATCCCCCAATTGCGAATAAACAACCCAGGGCAGCCCCTGAAAAGAGATCCGCAGGCCAGTGCACTCCTACTGCAATCCTCGATAATGCTACAAGGCAGGCAAGAAGTATCAGGCCAATCTTTACCGGAAGGGATCTGAAATAAAACATTAATAATCCGGCAAGTGTAAATATTGTCGCAGTGTGACCCGATGGCATGGAGCGGCTGTAATACGCCGGCCCTATTATATGTATTAAATCCGGGCTAATCATTCCGGGAGGGCGTCCGACATCAAGAAAGGCCTTGAGAAGATTCACGATCACTGTGCCAAAAATGGCTGCAATGATCCCCGACCAGACAAGGTCAGGCCTTATCCTGATAAAAAGTATCATTATTGCAACGGCAGCAAGAGCATCACCAAGGAAGGTAATGTTGGCCCAGATAAATGACGGAGTACGTGAGGCGTATGAATTTATTGCCAGAAAAAGTTCTTTATTCACACCTGTTATCAGCACAAGGGCAAATCCAATCAGGAATATTATACTTAATATAAAATTTGTCTTAAAGGGAGCCGTCATCTTGAGGTGATCGAATTATAAGGTCAGATTATCATTTAATATCCGGATGCATATTTTATCTTTATATTGCACCACTAAATGCAATATTATGAAATTCTTTAAGACGGAATTGCATCTTGTCACTTGTTTACCTGCATTTATTACCCCGGTTGTTTCAACAGGCTCATTAATAACTGAAAAATCCGCGGTTGTCAGGATCAGGCTATCGGATCAATTTCCGTTAAAGGCAGATTTTTTAATAAGGACAAGTAGTTAGCAGGCCAGGAAACAGAGATCAGATAAACAGATTAATGATATATAAAAAATGTGGCCCATTTTTAAAAAGCTATCAGGTAAGCATAAGAACAATAAGGTGTTGTATTATGCAATCAATTTTGCGCGGCAGCTCATACCGGGTATTATTTTTCAATCGGCTCTTGAGAAAAAAAAATCTGCAATCAGGCATTATGATACTGATTATATCAGGAAGCGTGTAAACTATTATAATAAGCTGGAGGCGAGTGTCACCTTATCCGATAATGTACAGGACCTCAGAAACTTCAGGTTCAGGAAAAAGGACAAGACATATTTTTTTGATACTTATGAATACACCCGGTATTTTAACCCCTCTCTGAGGGCAGCATTTGTTTTTGGTGATGTCATCTCCGTTCCCGGGGAGCCTTCGATTGTAAAAAGCAGACCATTAAATGTGGAAAACGCAAACTCAGTTCTGCTTAATCTTGATAAGGTCAGGCATTTTACATTTGTAAATGATAAGAAAGATTTCAGGAATAAGAAAAATATGATCGTAAGCCGGAACTATGTTACCCAGGAGCACAGGATAAGGTTTATGCAGATGTATCTTAACCATCCGCTCTGCAATATCGGAAAGATTAATAAAACCGGAAATCATGAGGATCTTTTAAAGGAGAGGATGACTATTGAGGAACAGCTTGATTATAAATTCATTCTTTGCCTGGAAGGGAATGATGTAGCCAGTAACCTTAAATGGGTAATGTCATCCCGGTCACTTGCAGTCATGCCTCTGCCCAGGTATGAAACCTGGTTTATGGAAGGCACACTGATCCCTGATCACCATTATGTTCTTATAAGGGATGATTATTCCGATCTTGTGCAACGCATGGAATATTTTATAAATCACCCCGACAAAGCGCTTGAAATTATAAATAATGCACATGAGTACATAAAGCAGTTCAGGGTTAAAAAAAGAGAAGACCTGATCTCATTGCTTGTACTGGAAAAATATTTTTATAAAACAGGACAGGGTGCAGGCGCCGATGCCTTTGAGCCTATACGGTAAAAGTCACGTAGGGGCGCAATAACAGACACTTAAAACTTAGGGTGTTGTATATGGAAAAATTTGTGCAAATGATTGTAAAGCACAGAATATAAGCATTATACATTTCCTCTCCTTTTGAAGATAATCTTTCATCACATTTTCAATATAATAACGTTTAATCAAGCTCTGAGTATAGTAAGATTTTCATTTATTCCTCCTTACAGACTGATTTTTCATTTACCAATTCATTCTGCCACGAATGTGGCGGTATGTTAATAACCCCCAGCGCCAAGCTGGGGGTGAAGGGCTACAATTCTGTCGCGAACCCCGAAGGGGTGGCATATTTCTGGTTTTGATGCTTCCTGTAATCCAATTGTTACGCTCCTGCGGAGCTAACATCAGTGTATGTGACCCTACCCCCAGCGCGCTGGGGGTTATTAACCTTATGCTCTTTCAGAGCAGGTCGTATCGAATATCAAAATGGGAATCTGAAATGCTCCGGAACAGGTTTAACAAAATGCCGATTCAAAAGTCTTAAATCCTTTTTAAAAGATGTGTATATAATTGACATTTAATATCTTCACTAAAACATGAAAATAAACCTACTCTTAGGTGAATTTCCCAGGGAGCTATTGATGCCGGGATTTGTAGATCCCTCACTGCGTTCGGGATGACAGGTCATTTTTTATAAACAAGGGGGAAGAAGCGGCGATTCGCCTTAAGAAATTTCAGGCAAAAATATCGCTTATAAGGCGAATCGCCGCTTCTTCCCCCTATACTACCCCTAATGCCCTGTCATCCCGAGCGTTAGCGAGGGATCTCCTTTTGTAATACATGTACAGCTTTTAAAGGGACCTTCGCCCTCCCTGCAGGCTGGCTCCTCCCTAAAATAATCCCGGGTAGACTCATTACTACAGATCATAATAAGAAAATTTCTTCAGATAGTCATGTATCGAAGTTCCGAACAGGTCTTTCTTATTAATCTTACCGTTTGAATCAAGAAACTTCATTAACGACCCGGCGCCTCCGAGATGCGAGGCAGCTATCATCCCTGACTTCGTTATAATCGTACCTTTGATTGATTCCCCTATATAATGCTCATAATCGCTCAGGTACGCAAGATTGACCCTAATAAGGGCCTTTAGTGCTTTAACCTGGAGCTCCCTGGGGAAAATATCCGGATCTTTTTTGAACTTCCTGAGGGTAATTTTCCTGTATCCAAGAAAGTTTAAGGTAGATTCCGCGAACTGCCATTCCCCAAAACATCCTATACTGTTTACACATAACCAGTTATTCCCTGATTCCTTGTGGCCAAGATCATTTATGAATCTTGAAAGCTCCGATTCATGGAACTTCCGGTCGAACTCCTCTGTTATTAATCTGATCTTATTCATGTATACTCTGAAATCAATAACCGGAGCACTGCAGATAAAATAAACAAAAAAGAAAAGGAGCGTCATAAATAGTTTTTTCATGATCGTAATATTTCAAATTTGTCACTGTAGGTTTTCACGATTTATCATCAATACAAAATTAGACCTTATCAGCATTGAAGTCAAGTGTATGAAGCTCAACTACAGGTGTTTTGGACCCTGATAATTTTCTTTCGTGGAAGAAATCAACAGATATATTTAAGAAAAATGGCTGTTGCCGGACGAAGATTATGGATTCGTCAAAAAAACCGGAAAATTTACCGGCTGGACCTGCTATAAACAGATAAACCGGTCAGGTACTTATTGCTAAAACATATAAATTCAGAATATTAGAGATTAATATTCATCCCTGTTAAGGCACTATTTTAAAATTATGTTTTTTGACAAACAGTTCATTAATAAAGATAAAAACCGGAGGCCGGAAACTGACAGGAATATCTCCTGTCCTGATCAGAAGAGGTCTGATTAGCAAATAACTGACATACAGTACTTTCTGAGGTTGGTTATGGAGTCCTTCTCCTTCCGGTCAATACTTCACTCACAATATTCATTCTTAACGAATCTTCCCGGAACAGTGGCCACGAGAAAAAGACCACGCCGCATGATGGCGGCTTTAGTGCCTCCTCCAGACATTGCCTGAAATCGTCCGCGGTAAAAGGCTGGTCAATATAATAGGGATAGACCTGTATGCTTGGCAAAATTTTGCCTGCCGCCCGGTTATCCATATCAGCAGTTACCGATGAAATCCATTTGCAATCCCGTTTAAGCATCTGCGAATAACACATAGGGGAAATATAGTCAACGTACGGTGAGATCTTCCGAAGATCCTGCGCAGCAACCGAGATGTTTGCGCCATCAAAATCCTTGTCTCTCCATGGCACTGCATGAAAATTGATCTTAATACCCGGCTTTATCTCCTTTGCCTTTCCTGCAAGCAACTTCACCATACTGGTTATCTGGCCGCAACGGTACTCATTCCATGCCTCCTTACAATTATTGTCGATCCAGGCTGCTTTCCGGGCTGTTGTGCTGCAGGAATCCGGGATAACTACTCCCTGCTCTCCTTTAAAACCTGCAAGGCAACTATCACAGTAGCATGCCCTGTCAATACTTTCGGGGTTACGGTCAGGATAGATCATCTCCCAGTAAACAAACTGCCGGATGAAATCAAGGCTTATTCCATCAGGATCCAGGGTGCGGACCAGTGAGGCAAGCTCCTCTACTTTTGACCTCCTGTATGTTTCACGCGAGGGGCAGACAAATTCCACCCAATCTTTCCTTGCCTTAAAACCTTTATCTGTAATTGCATAGAGATTACTGTCCTTCTTAAGGATTTCCGGGTTCTGGAATACAGGGAAAATGATAAATACCTTTATTTTTCTGACCTTAAGTGCCTTTCTGAAGGTATCATTGGCAGCAAGAGTGGCACTGACGAATGAGGTATTAATACCCATATCCTTCCATTTACCGGCCAGAGCAGAGTAATCACCATTGTAATCATAGATCTTTATTCCTGTTATTCTGTCAGGCTTGTGTGAACAACTGCATACCAGGCAGGCTGAAAAGATCAATAAGATCCTTAAGGGATATTTCATTATGAATCAATTAAGTCAGAATAAAAATAAGAAATTTCACGGATCCGGTATATATTAAATCAATATAAATCATTCACTGAAACCGGTTTTACATATTATCTTTAACTGCAATTACAATACTAAAGAACCCGGAATTTCATGAACAGAAAAACTCTCTATCTGATCCTGGCAATACCTGGATTGTTTCTATTATTCACATGCCTGTCCTGCAGCGATTCAGGTTATAAAAAGGATTATAAGATAACTGACGGGGAGTACTGGCGCCGGCAGGGGCTGACCCGTATTATTCCGTTCTGGCAGAAACATGCAGTGGATTCAATACATGGAGCATTCTATATGAACCTGTCAAGGGAAGGCAATCCGCTGCCTCCCGGGGATAAATATCCCTTTATGATAAGCCGCCAGATATTCGGATTCACCTCAGCATATCTCATGTCAGGCAATGAAGAATTTCTGTCTGCCGCCCGTGAAGGTGTGGAATATCTCTTAAAATATGGCTGGGATGGCAAATATGGAGGATGGTTTGATCTCCTTGACGAATCAGGAGAGCCCGTGGCAACAACCAAAACAGTACCCTTCCAGTTATACACTGATGTTGGCCTGACACTTTATTATTATGCCACAAAGGATGAGAATGTTTTATCCCATATCAGGGAATCAGTAAGGATAAGGAAGAAATATGCATTTGACAGCACATACGGAGGATATTATCAAACCCTCTCACGTGACTTAAGTGTAGCGGACAGTTCGAAAAGCAAGCATTCCCATTACGGCTATACAAGCTCTCTTCTTATTAACCTGATGATGGTTACACGTGATAAGGAAATTCAGGATTTTGCAGAGGAGCTGATGCAGATCTCATTCAGCCATCTGACTGACTCCTGCTATGGTTGGTTCGGCGGATTTCCGCAGCCCGATACCCGAACCTGGCAACAGCATCCTGTCTTTAAAAATAACAGGGAGGTAATCTCAGCAGGTGCCCAGCTTACTGCCGGCCTCTCTCTTTTACGCCTTTATGAGATCACGGGAAAGGATATCTACAGGGAGAAGGGGCTCCGTCTGAGCAGGCAGCTTCTGAATTCAGCCTGGGATTCAACCCGTGGCTGCTGGTATGATACTTTCTATAGAACAACGGGTGACCGAACATCCGACACATCATCAGTAACATGGTGGCTGCAAAGCTATGGCATTCTTCTTCAGCTTCATCTTTATAATATAACAGGGGAAACCCGCTATCTGGACAATTATAAAAAGATGGCTTCATTCTGGGACAACTATTTTGTTGATAAGGAATACGGTGGAGTATATCAATCTGTCTCCCCCTCGGGAGTTCCGGTTAACGAAGGCAAGGCAGCGCCATGGAAAGCATCATATCATGAGATGGAGAATGCCCTCTTAAACTATCTCTATCTTAATCTTTATGTTAATTCAAAACCCGTGACCTTATATTTCCATATTAAGAATGCCGGACCTCAGTCAAAACACTTTGTATCTATAGCAGAAGATCCGACCGTGCAAATAACAGGTGTAAAAATCAATGGTAAAGAGTGGAAAGCATATGATGCGGCAGAAAGATCGGTACTGCTTCCGCAGGAAGAAGATTTAAGAATGGAGGTTACACTTGGCTGCAGCAGGGAAGAGTACTGAATACCGATCTGCCTGAGGCTTATAACCTTATTATAAATTACTGCTGCCTGCTATTAGTGAAAATTACTTAGTAAATTAGATGTCAAATCTAAACAACCTGCCATGAAAATAGTCCTTTTCTGTCTGATTGCCTTATTTGCCGTACCTGTACAGGAGGCAGTGGCGCAACCCGCGAAATATCTGCTTAATGAAAACTGGAAGGCCAAAAGATCATCCGATATAACCCTTGACGGGACGGAGATAACCGCCGGTGATTTTAAACCTGAGGGCTGGATTGAGGCAGTGGTACCCGGAACAATCCTGACTACCCTGTTGCACAACAATCAGATACCCGATCCCTTTTTCGGAATGAACAATAATCTTATTCCTGATGCTTATAATACCGGGAGGGATTATTACACATGGTGGTTTTATAATGAGTTTGAGACTCCGGGTCTGAAGGAGGGTCAGGAGGTCTGGATTACTTTCAGGGGAATAAATTATTTCGCCGAAATTTTCCTGAACGGAAAGAGAGTTAACCTGAATACCCACCAGGGCATGTATCTCCGGGAGAAATATCTGATCACACCCTTCCTTAACAAGGGAAAGATCAACAGGCTTGCAGTATGGGTTGCACCTCCTGATCCTGTGGGAAATGCATCTGCCGGGCAGGGCGGTGACGGGACAATCGGTCGAAGTGTCACAATGCAGTTTACCGCGGGATGGGACTGGATCTGTCCTATCCGCGACAGGAATACGGGTGTGTGGGATAAGGTCGGGATTGAGGTTACCGGTCCGGCAGATCTGCGAAATCCTTTTGTTGAAATACGTCTCCCGGGAACAAGAGTACCCGGGAATGTTCAGGATCCGGCATATGTAAAACCATCTGTGGAGTTAAAGAACACCACATCCAGGACTGTGAAAGGTACTTTGAACGCTGAGGTCGGCGATCGGGAGATCCAGTTAAAAGTTTCTCTAAATCCATATGAAGAGAAAGCTGTTGCCATGCCGGAAATTAAAATTATGAATCCCCGCGTATGGTGGCCTAACGGGATGGGAGATCATCCCTTATACACAATGCGATTTGAATTCGTTTCACAGGAAGGGGTAACAATGGATTCTGAGGAGACCTCTTTTGGTATCAGGGAAACGGGTCATTACTTTGATGATATGATTAAAGCACAGGTATTTACAGTAAACGGGCAGAAGGTTTTTATTAAGGGAGGCAACTGGATCGCATCGGATGCCCTTCTCCGGTTGTCTGAAAGTCGTTATGAAGCCGAGATCAGATTTCATGCCGAAATGAATATGAACATGATCAGGGTATGGGGAGGAGGACTTACCGAGCGTCCCGAGTTTTACGACGCCTGTGATAAATACGGGATCCTTGTCTGGCAGGATCTCTGGATTTCCGGGGACTGTAACGGGGAATGGCCTGATCCGCTGAAAAAAGATTCACAGGCCAGGCGAAAGGCTTATCCCGACTATCACAGTCTCTTCCTGGAGTCTGTAACCGATCAGGTCAAAATGCTCAGAAACCATCCCAGTCTTTACCTGTGGTGCGGAGCGAATGAAACCCTCCCCCCTGCCGATATTCTTAAGGAACTAAAAGAGAATATATTCCCTCGTTTTGATCCGGGTAGGTTCTTCCTTGAATATTCAACATCTCCGGAGCTTATGACTAACACAATTGGTGGTGTCGGAGACGGGCCGTACGGCATAAGGGAACCGGAGTCTGTCTTTCTGGAAAGATCCTTCCCCTTCAATCCAGAAACAGGTTCTATCGGAATACCAAACTTTGACGGACTCAAAAAGATCATCCCGGAAAATGAGTTGATCCCTCAGCAAAGATTCAGGGAAGGCAGATCCTGGTCATATCATAAATATCTTCCGTTGCTTGATTTTCCTGACCGTTACGGAAAAGTAAAGGACATTCAGGATTTTTGCTTTAAGGCCCAGCTGGTGAGCTACGAGCAATACCGTGCATTGCAGGAGGGGTTTAATTACAAGATGTGGGTATGGTACTCTGGAATGCTGGTATGGAAAAATCAGAACCCGTGGACAGCCCTCAGGGGATTTTTCTATGATTATTACCTCGATTATACGGGTGGATATTTTGGATATAAACATGGTGCCGCTCCCCTCCATATTCAGCTTAACCTGAACGATTCAGCTGTTTGTGTATTAAATCAGACTGCCGTCAGATCTGCTGATCTGACAGCTGGCATTCAGCTTTTCGACATGCATGGCAGATTACTCTCTGAATCAGAGATAGGAATGAGCCTGGATGCCCACAGCCTTAAGATCCTTGACAGTATAAATCTTCCACAGGGTACCGACGAGGTATTTTTTCTCAGACTCCGGTTAAAGCATTATACGGAGTTGCTGGATGAGAATCTCTACTGGCTCTCAAACAAAAAACATTCTTATGAAAAACTGAACGGGCTTAAGAAAGTGGCTACTGTCACTTCCGTAAAAAGGGGTGAGAACGGTAATGCAGTTATTGAGATCTCCAATCCGTCAGATGAGACAGCATTCTTTATAAGGCTAAAGGTCATAAACCTAAAGGATGAACTCATTTTACCCGTCTTTCTCTCAGATAATTATATAACATTATTACCCGGAGATACAAGGAAGATAAGCCTGGATCTTTCCGCAGTTAAGATTCAGGCGGGCAATGACCTGAAGATTGTAATTGAAGGATGGAATGTTCCTCAGAATGAAATTACCTTCTGAGGAACATTCCAATTTATATTGTGGCAACTATTTCGACGATGGCATCGTTATTTTTAAATAGCTCGGGATTGATCTCCACACCTAAACCCGGAGCTTCCGGAGCTGTAATAAATCCATCCACGGGTATAGGCACACCACTGATAAAATACGGGTACTGATAAGTGTACTTCCAGTAATTGCTTTCCATATAGCAGAAATTCGGTATTGCAGTACAAAGGTGGGCAGAGGCTACATAAAGCAGGGGTCCGCCACAGGTATGCGGTGATCCCGGAATATGATAGGCATCAGCCATGTCACACATCTTTTTTGCCTCTGTAATTCCGCCGCACCAGCAAAGATCAAACATTAATATATCGAGAGCCCTGGCTTCCAGGAAGTCTTTTAGCTGATACCTGGTTGCCATGGTCTCGCTATGGGCAATGGGAATTGAAGTTTCTTCGGCAAGCTTTGCATACGACTGGAAAGAATTGGGGATCAGGATATCTTCAATATGAATAACGTTGTAAGGTTCACATGCCTTAATGGCTCTCTCTGCACCAGGTAAATCACAGCCTCCCCAGCCGTCAATAAGGATCTCCATGCGTTTACCCGCAGTCTTTTCGATCTGTTTTAACCATCCGATGCCCTTTTCTATATCCTCCGTGGAGATAAAGTCGCCTTCTGTATGGAAAGGATAGATCTTCATGGCAGTTATTCCCCTGTCAAGCAAAAATGTTACTATCTTCTCCGTATCAGGGCCCATCTTCATATTATTGATCGCCCAGTAGTCGGTCGTCGTATTGTAGACCTTTATTTTTGACCGCGTTTTGCCGCCCAGCAGGCGGTAAAGAGGGAGTCCAGCAGACTTTCCGAGAATATCAAGCAATGCCATGTCTATAGCGCTCAGGATGTGCATTTCAGAGCCACCGGCATTTCTCATGCTCTGGTATTTATATATTTCCTTCCAGATGCTGTCGATATCCCGGGGATCCCTGCCAATCAGATATTCGGATGCAATATCCTTAAGACTGCCCAGTTCACCGTTTATTGAAGGATAGGTCTCCCCAATCCCGGTAATACCTTTATCGGTATGTATTCTTATCCAGCAGAACTCTGCCCGTCCGTCTCCGCCGGAACCTCCGCCGATATTGATTTTATCGCTGAAACGGATACTTTCAACTTTTATGATTTTTAAAGAATCCGTTCTGTCTGCACTTTTTTTACCCTCATTTTGGGACTTGCTCCCGCTAATCATACCTGCAGCCGTACCTGTTCCCAAAAAAGTCAGAGCTCCGCCTGCGGCGCCTAATCCAAGGCCTTTTAGCATTTTTCTTCTGCTGATATCACTTTTCATAAAATCCTGTTATTAACCGGTTAAAAAACTATCTTTCTGTCTTACTTATTTGTGCTTTTTACAGCTTTAATCTGATTCCTGCCCTGATCAGTAAACCGGTGATAAACACACACAGTAACGCAAAAAGAACAGATTTCACAAGTCCGATGCCGCCCGTCAGAAGGGCATCAGGCAGCTGAATACTCAGAAGACGTATTGTGGCATATGCAAAATAAGGAATCAGGTAACAGAGAAGTGTGCTGGTTCCTGCCGGCTTAATTATGTTAAACCATTTCGATTTGCCCATCACATCTGCTATCCAGTAAATTGCAATGAATGTCAGTATTGTAAATGCGCTGCAGAGGAATAACCAGGCCGGAGTTGCTCCCAGCTTTGCCAGCCCCCAGTAGGGACGGGTTATCACTGACAATCCGATAAGCAGGGCGGAGAACAGAAGTAATACCAGAGTCAGACGTCCGTTTTCACGTCTGTTCACAAAATACTGGAAAATAAATGAGGTTAAAACACCTCCCATTGTCAGACCGGTAAGAGTCCCGCCGAGTATTGCCCCGGGAATTACCGAAAGAACACTGTCATGGGGTATAAAACCTGCTTTATATACCATACTCAGTATACAGAAGAATATCCAGCCGGCCACTATTATAAGAAATTTGTTCCTTGAAAATATAGTAACAAGGGCGCTTGCCAGGTAAGCCCAGCCAATAAGTCCCAGGATTCCCCACCACTGGGGAGCGAAGCGCACTATATTACCATCTTCACCTCCACGGTAAATGAAGGCAAGGATAAGCAATACAATTATCCCTGTTGCCCTGGCAATCATGGCTATATTTTTATTGAATGTTGATGAATAGCTGTTCCATATCAGTATGAAGGAAAAACAACAGAGCGGATTCCACAGGTATCTCGCCATCCCCGTTGCACCTTCATTGTATGTCTCTCCGTTGACAAGAAATACTCCCATGACAAGCAGCGCCAGAGATCTGAGGGCGACATGCTTTACCAGCTGCCAGTCAGTATCTCCCTTTTTCCGGCGGTTATTTATTGCATACGGGAGCGAAAGGCCCACAATAAACAGGAATGCAGGAAATACAACATCGGCAAGGCCTATGCCATCGACGCCCCGTTCGGCATGTTCCAGCCATTTTGGGATATCCTTAAGTGACCCGAGGTCGTTGACAAAGATCATAAGTAACATGGTCAGGGCCCGCAGAATGTCAATTGAAACTATACGCTGAATGGCAACAGCTTCATTTTTTGTACCAGGATCAGCCTGTGCAGGAGATGAGAAGGGATTAACTGAAATATTCATATTCAATGGTTTTAATTATTTTTATTTATCAGCCACTATCTGTACGACACGGGTTCTGCCGGCCGGGACATCGAGATAAAGTTTGTTCCCGCTGACTTTCACAGGCTGCCCTTCAACAATCTCCGACACTGAAGGATCTGTATGAACATCAAGGTCCATGAGATCAAGAGTTATTATGCAGGGGATATCGCTGCTCCCGTTATTCCTTACCGTGAAATACAAATTCCCCTCCTTTCCGAAACGTTCAATTCTGATAGCCTTTGAATTGACCGAGGCATAGGTGACAGGTTCCCATCCTGCTTCTGAAATCTTTTTGATAACCGGTATATATTTCTTAAAGAAAGGCCGTCCGTTCTCAATCTTCACATGATCCTGCCAGTAGGGATCGCTTGAAGCATCGACGCTGAAAAATGAAGGGAAAAAGCCGTAAGCCAGCATCTTTTCAAAATAGACCTCATAACCATTGAAGGGAGGGTCGGTGAAAGCCTTATCATTCAGGCCTTCATTTAAAAGAAAAACAATTGGTTTCTGGTATGAGATGGCGCGCTTGAAATCGAGCGCCTCCATATTATGGTCATCAGTTGAATACCAGCTCAGCTCGGCGCCAAACAGATCAAGGTTGTAAGCTGCAAAAGGATTCCAGCCATGGCCGTTTCCCATAGCCAGCTTCCCCTGGATATGCATCTCATCGGCTATCTTCTTCATAAACTCAAATTCAGAGGTAAAATTCCAGATGGCAGGCCTGCCTTCACTCCTGGAAAAAGTCAGCGGGTAATCAGTGGAAGAAAAGTGCCCTTCCCTGTAATTCAGATCGTGGTGCCAGTTCCATTCCATTGAATCAAAATAGATCCCGTCTACATTCATCTTAAGAGCCGGATCTATCTCATCTTTCAGTACATACTGATACTTATTGAATCCCGGCAGATCCGGATCGCAGTTGGTGGTTATACTTACTGCCCAGCCGGTTTTGAACCAGGGCGTCTGAAGTCTTCTTATCTGCCACTTTCCCTTCTTATCCTCCGTGGCGCTGGCATCAAGATATTTCCTGTGTTCACCTGATATCAGACTGCCTGAAACGATTGAATCATATGAAATTGTCCTGGATATTACAGGCAGCTGAACATCCCATGGCTCGGTGTATTGAAAACTAAGGATCCCGGTTCCTTTATCGGAAAGGATGTCCGGAATTTTCTTTCCATCCTTGTTATCTTTACTACCCCAGGAGGTTTCATGAAAGGCAAAGCCGAAATCACTCCATCCGGGAATGGACCTGAGAGCGGTAAACGGGAGCCAGATGCCTTCATTTTGTACCCTCTTTTTAAATGCATCCTGTTCTATTGAATAATACTTTTTCAGGGCTGCCCTCATTCCCCATTCAGGTTTGAAGCCAAATTTGTACAATCTGAAAAAAGCCCTGTCTGGAAATTTCGCAGTATACGGACTCATTGCAACGTCAAATTCGGCGAACAAGCCACGGGAAGGATCAGCACCAAGTCTGTAAACCAAAGGAAGAGACATATCTATGCCAATGGCCTTCCCCTTGTCATCAATATTTACAGCACACAATGGATAATATGACATTGTTCCCATACCAACAGGATCTCCGTAACCGCCTTCAGACAGATTATTGCCATCAGCAGCCCCGTCAGGCGGAAGAACGGTCCTTACGGCTATCGTATCCAGACAGACCTCCCCCTGCTGAAGCGGAACAGATTTGTCAAGCCCCCGGAACCAATGCCAGCTCCTGCCGTTAAAGGGAAATATTATCCTGAATGTGGCACACGCACTGCCCTCTGAAATATGTTCAAATTCCCCGCTTATTTCAGTAAAATTTCCCCTGTCAGTTTCATGAATCACAACGGAATACTTTTTATTAAGATAGTATGAAGTCTGTACATTTCCCGAGAGAGTAACATTTGTCAGGGGTATTTCAAGGGCCCCTGCAGCAGGATTTACGGGATCAAGATATTCCACCCTTATTGATTTACCAGAAGGCTCATCGGGGTCCGGATAGTAATTAATACCTGTGCTCCCGGCATTACAATATGTACCTCCTGACAGAGCAGCAGATATGAGCAGGTAAATTAATATTTTGTCATTGCACCTCATGAGGCACCTCCTGTGTTAATAATCCCCTGATGCATTTCCCAGTATTTTGAAATTATAAGTGACCATAAATATGGGCTGACCAAATATTGACATCTGATAACCCTGTATGACTCCGTTCTCATTTTTGAAAAATACCGAATATGGATTTTTTCTTCCCAGTACATTATATACCGTAAATGTAAATGAGGAGTGGTTCAGTTTCTTTGCCTTAAGGTTCCCGTTCACCGTGGCTGCCAGATCCAGTCTTACATAATCCGGCATCCTGTACTCATTCCTGTTGGAGTAGTACAACCTGTTGGCATTATAGAAATCGTAAAAAGCAACAGGATATGTGATAGGCCTCCCTGTATTATACACGAAAATAGAGGATACATTTAACCTCCTGGACAGTTTCAGATTCGTCACTACCTTGACATCATGAGGTTTGTCATAATTTGCCGGGAAATAGCTTCCGCCATTCACCTTCTCGGATTCATAAGGGCTGTCAATTTTCAATAACGTTCTTGAGTAGGTATAACTTATCCAGCCGGTAAGCGTCCCCGCCTGTTTTTTTATCATAAACTCAACACCGTAGGCTTTACCCTTTCCGTTTATCACATCTGTTTCAAGATGTTCATTCATTAACAACACTGCCCCTCCCCTGTAATCAAGGATATTCTCCAGATTTTTATAATAGGCTTCAACAGATGTCTCTATTGCTTTTCTGCTAAAACTATTATAGAAGCCTATTGAGAACTGATCGCCTCTTTCCGGTTTGAGATAGCTGTCGCTAAGCTTCCAGACGTCGGTGGGAGATATTGATGTTGTATTTGAGATCATATGAAGATACTGGTACACCCTCTGGATCCCGAATTTTATGGAGATCCTGGGGGAGAGTATCAATCGCGACGATATCCTGAATTCAAATCCGGGGTAGCTTTTTATTATCTGACCATTACCGTAACGGACAGTATCAACAATGCTTTCCACTGATCTGGGTAAGTTTCCGGCATATACGAATTTAGTCCCGGGACCAAACAAAGTAAAAAAGGTTGTTCTGATGCCACCGGAGATTGTAAAATCAGGTGTCACTTCATATTCATCACTGATATATAAAGCAGGCTCAATACCTCTCTCCTTCTCCAGCTGCTTTGGTTCCACAAGTGAAAAATCTCCGACCGTATTGAGCACTCCCGGAAGAAGGGAATAATATGTTGCATCCAGACCAAACTCGACCTTGTGTTTATAGGCAGGGAAATAGAGAAAATCGGCCCGGAGAACCCGTTGGTTTAATTTATAATACATGGAACTGAAGTCAGATGAATCCAGCTTTGAGTCAAGATTATAATTGTAATCACTGATGATCCCTGAGAACTGGGCGGAAATTTTAGAACTGAAAGTATGCTTCCATTTTACTGACCCGGCCAGGTTACCGTAATTAAACGCATTAACGCGGTAATAGTCAAATTTATCGTTGCTGTAATATCCTGATATGGTAAGGGAATTTTTCTCATCGATAATTGTGTTGACAACTCCCTGGATATCATAAAAGCTGGCACTGCTTTTCTGCAGTTGCTGATCCGGAAGAAGTCCAAGGATCCAATCGGAATAAGTGGCCCGGGCGCCGATTGCGAATGTGCTCTTCCCCTTCTTAAGAGGACCGTCAACAAGAAGCCTTCCCGTAACGGGGCTTATACCTCCACTTACTTTAATCTTTTCATTATTACCCTCATAGGCCTGAATATCCATTACTGAAGATATCCTTCCTCCATACTTCGCAGGCATCCCGCTTTTATATAATGTGACGTCCGATATCAGGTCGGAATTAAAGGCTGAAAAGAATCCGAAAAAATGAGATGTATTGATGATTGGGGCATTATTCAGCAGTACCAGGTTCTGATCAGCTCCACCTCCCCTGACATTATATCCGCCCGAGGCCTCTCCGACTGTCTGAACGCCCGGTAACAGCAATGAACTCTTTACAAGATCCGCTTCTCCCAGGCCCATCGGAATCTGCCTCAGCATCTTCACTCCTATTTTTTCAACACCAACCCTTACATTTTTTACAATATTTTCCTTATTGGCCGAAATGACCACTTCATTCAGCTGATTTGTATTTTCTGACATTTCAATATTAAGGACCCCGTCAGAATACATAATTACATTTCTTATCACCGAACGCAGACCGATCATCCTGCATTCGATCTGAAACTGGCCCTTGGGTAATGTCAGCGAATAGTAGCCTACATTATTTGTAACGGCTCCCGCTTTGATCTTTGCCACGTATACTATAGCTCCGGTGACAGGATTTCCGGAGGAGGGATCAAATATTGTTCCGCTCAGAGTGGCTTTATCACTTTTGCCGCTTTCGGAAGGCCTGCCGATCCTGAAAACACGGTATTCATCGCTGGCAGAAGGTTTCGCGGGCATCTGAAAGGGCCGGGTATAGCTGGAAGAATCCTTTTTAACCAGATTCTGTTTGAGATAGTTATAATACTCCTCCTGGAAATTTGTTTTAATCGAATATCCTTTTGTAATGACAATCTTGTTTTTATCAGTTATAATGAAAGAAAAGCCCTCCTTTTTCAGGGTTTTGTTCAACAGGTTTTCAAAGGATTCATCCCTGGAATTTATGTCAAGATAAAGGCTGTCTGTCCATTTATTTGTATAATAAATTTTGACCGGTACCCTCTTTTCAAGAGTATCGGCAAAATCCCTGAAGAGTATCTTTGAGAACTGAAAAGAGATATTATTGTCCTGTGCCTTTGCCCGGCCTGCAAGTATCAAACAGATTAAAATGAACAGGATTTTTTTCATTCAGGTTATCTCTTAGGCAAAACCAGGTTATCGTAATAATTGAGAATAGAAGCAATCTTATAATTATTTGCTTTCCTTAAATGAATCCTGTTACTCCGCATGAATTTTTTCACCTCATCAGAATTTTCTCCGAATAATTTTACAAATCCCATTGATGATCTTATTTTGTTAAACCCATCACCGACCGATAAAAATTGGGATTTGGTTTGCGTATATTCCGTTACCCCTTCCTTTTCAATGGGAAATGACTGATGCTTTATCAAGAACCTGCTCTTGCCTTCGTATACTACCTCATAGAATCCCCCGGTAAGGTTAAAGTTATTATCCTTCTCCCTGTCGAAATATTTGAATTTAAGAGTGTCGGTCCCATAGTTCAGGGAAAAGCTGCCTATGGGATTTTTATTCATTGCTATCTTGAATACCTTATCATCAATGAACTTTGTACTGTCATAATAAATCAGCTCATCCCTGTAAGTATCATATTCAAGGGAGAGTCCCTCATACTTTCGCCCTTTAAAGATCAATGATCCTTTGCATCTCATTCCGTTAAATAACAGAGGTTTTGATTTAGACCTGAAATAATACGGAATATAATCTTTGCCGTCAATTAATTCATCAATGTCTTTAACTTTCTGATTGTAAAGCGTATGTAAATACTCCATCTGTTTATCCGTAATAGCTCCGTAATCTGTTTCCTGTTCATTGGCTGTCAGGGTAAGATTTTTCTGAGCATGTAACGGACAGGCAAGAAAAAGAAAAAGCAGAAAAGAAGCCCAAAGAGTTATTTTCATAAAAAGGATTTTATCCTGTCTCCCGCATCGAAATAACAAATATTATTTATAATAATGAAACCTCAGCCTGATTTAGAATACGAATTGTGCAATTTTAACATTTAGAGGTATCCCCTGCATGTAATTAATATTAATTTTGTTTCTCACTGACATAATAAAATTACAAAGGGGATGGGAATTATATCAAGGGAGACATGTTAAAATATTTAAGAAATCCTCTTCTAGTTCTGATATTGGCATTAATTCTGATAACATGTATTGATCCGTTCAACCCGCATCTTAAGGGTACGGGATCCATACTGGTGGTGGATGCCCTCCTCACCAATGAGAACAGATCATACAGAGTTGATCTTTCAAGAACTACTCCGTCACAAAATATACCGGCAGAAAAGGTTTCCGGAGCAAACATATACATCCGGGATAACAACGGAAGCTCTCATTACTTATATGAAACTGCTCCGGGTATTTATAAAACTGACAGCCTTTCGTTTCTTGGCCAGACCGGCTATTCATATGTACTTGACATAGTTACCACGGATGGAAATGAATATGAATCCGATCCATGCATCATGTATCCTGTGGAGCCGATCGACAATGTTTACTTTACCAGGGACCAGGCATTCTCAGCTAACGGGACAGATCTTGATGACGGCATAAGGATTTTTCTTGATTCGGAAAATAATGGGGGCAGCAGATATCTGCGGTGGGACTATAAGGAATGGTGGAAGTTCAGCGTTCCATTTCCTAAACTGTTTACTTATATAGACGAGTTCAATATTCCTGAAGTTGACACAATAAAACAGGTATGCTGGACCTCAGCAGTTTCAGATGGCATTAATATACGATCCACTGAATCATCGCAATCCGGCAGAATTGAAAAAGAACCGATATTATTCATCGCATCCGCTAAATCTGACCGGCTACTTCTTCAGTATTGCATTGAGGTCAGGCAACTCTCGCTTTCGCAGACAGAATTCGAATTCTGGGACCATATGAAACAGATAAATGAGAGCACAGGGGATATTTTTGAAAAGCAGCCATTTTCAATTGTCAGCAATATTCATAATAAAAATAATCCCCGTGAGCCTGTCTTAGGCTATTTTCAGGTCTCATCAGCAGCAACGAAAAGGATCTACATAACACCCAACCAGCTCGAAGGATTGAATATCCCCGAATATAAGTACGATTGTGAAAGTGTGGAAGTGGGCCTCAGTGACTATTTCCCCGGGGCACAGGACACATTGCATTCTTCTTTTGATAAAATCTATGAGGGATATTTAATGGGCGGGTATATATTTATAAAGCCTGTTTACGATATGAGAATGAATCTGATAAAAATGGTCTTCTCAAAACCTGTTTGCGCCTTATGCACAACCAGAGGCAGTCTGAAAAAACCTGACTTCTGGGTCGATCTCTATCCGGCTCAGAAAAAAAGATGACACTGTTTATTAAATATTGCACTTCGGAGGTCGTTGCCAGATACTTTGGCTTGGTCCTGTTCCTTTTTCTACTATCTGATCCATACTCGTTTTCCCAGTTGGCTGCAGCTGAAAATGAGGGTTCTCCTGAAAAGAGATTCAGCGAAGAGATCTATACAAAAACTGACCGTGACTTATATATAGCCGGTGAAAAAGTATGGTTTAAAATCTATAAATTAAACGGATTGACCCATTCACCTGTCAATCTGAGCCAGATAGTCTATGTCGATCTGCTCAATAACGATAACAACCCCGTAACACAGTTGAAATTCGGAATCGAAGGAAATTCAGGTTATGGAGATTTCAGACTTCCTGACACATTACGTACAGGAAATTATTTTCTCCGTTCCTATACAAACTGGATGCAGAATTATCCGGATGACCTGTTTTCGTATAAAAGCATATCGGTGATAAACCCCTTTGAAGATATCAGCAACATAAAGATCCCTTCTCATGATCAGTTCGCGGACAGCATTTATTTTTACCCTGAAGGAGGCCATCTGATAGATGGGCTCGCCATCAGGACCGGATTCAAATCAATCAACAGAAAGGGGGAACCGGTCAGCATAAAGGGAGCTCTCGTAACAGGGAATAATGACACTATATGTAACGTCCGGACTGACAATAAGGGATACGGATGGACCCTGGTAAATCCTTCCGGACAGGAAGAGATATATCTTATCACATCAACGCCCGAAGGCCTGACCAGGAAATTCCGTCTGCCTTCAGCACAAAATGAAGGTATTACGTTATCGGCAACAGAGAAAAGTGAACATACCACCATACTCGTCAGAATAAATACGAGTCCGGATTTTAACCCGGGCACCAGGAAATTATTCCTTGTTTTAAATTCTGCCAGCCAGCTCAGCTTCAGAAAAGAAATCTCTCCGGTGGAGCATGAGACCGGAATCTTAAGGAAAGATATCCCTTTCGGGCTGTCAGATCTTATGATTGTTGATGATCAGAATAATGTTGTTTCCCAAAGGTGGATATACAACGATGTGGAACAACCGGTTAATTTTAAAATTAATATCCGGGGCAATCAGGGTACGAGAGAAAAAATAAGGATCGGGATTTCGGCCACTGATCCTAAAGGCAATCCGGTTGAAAGCGACTTCTCCATATCGGTAGCAAAAGCTGTTACCGTAGAAAACAGCGGATCTGACAACAACATGTACAGGCAACTGCCGGAACTGGCTGCTCTCAGTACAGGGTCAGGTTCCATTGATATAAATGATTACCTGATTCTCCTGAAAGGCGGGGAAGTCAGTTTTAAAAAGGAGAAAAGTAATTCAGGTATTGATCAGGTATTTCTTCCTGAACTGGAAGGACATCTGATAAGTGGCACTATAAGGGACAGAAAATCAGAGCAACCACTCAGAAACGAGAAGATCTCTTTATCATATGTCGGGAAAGTTGCATTATGCCAGTTTGCAAAAACCGACAATAATGGTGATTTCAATTTTCTGACCAGGGAGCATGGATCGCATGAAATTGTCATACAGCCATTAAATTCGGGCCTGGCTGATTGCTATGTTGACCTTAATATTCCCTTTACATCAACTTATACTGATTATAAGCACGGTAGCTTTTATATCGACAGCAGCAGGATCGGGGAGATAAACAATGCGATCATCAGCATGCAGATCAACAATATTTATGAACCTTTCTATCCTGCTTCTGCAACTAAGAAAACGATTCCCATCCGTCATAATTTTTATGGAAACCCTGAAAATACGATAGTGATGGCCAACTATATTGAACTTACATCCATAAGGGAGGTCATCAGGGAGCTGGTTCCGGGCGTTTCAATAACAAAGAATAATAATAAGGTCGGTTTCAGATTATTAAAGCAGTATCAGACTAACCCTTATGAGAAAGATCCGCTGGTTCTGGTGGATGGGGTTCCGGTGTATGACTATGCAAAAGTCCTTGATATGAATTCCAGGGACATTGATAAAATAGATGTTTTGATCTCAAGATATTATATCTCAGATAATATCCTTGACGGGATCCTTCATTTTGTTTCAAAAAAGGGTGATCTGGGAGCGTTTGAAATGGAAAAAGCAGTTTTCCGCCAGGAGTATGATTTTCCAAAGGAGAAAAATGAATTCTATTCACCCGACTATTCCATTGATTCCCTGAGGAATGGTCATCTGCCGGATTTCAGGAATACCCTTTACTGGAAACCCGATCTTCATACGGATATCTCGGGAAAAGCATCGGTTGAGTTTTATTCATCGGATCAACCGGCCGAATATACAATTACAGTTGAAGGTATCACAAGTGATGGAAGGACAGGAACTGCAAGCATGCCTCTGATTATAAAATCCAGGTAGGGAGGCAGATCAGTTACTGAGGATTACCTTTTCCCTGTCAGTTTTTGCAATTGAATTTATAAAACTCCTGAACTCACTGAATTTCTCTACCGGGATCACACCCTTATTTATCTGAAGGTATCTTTTATATATCAGCTTGTCATTTTCAGATTCAAGCTGATACCTGAATTTACCGAATTCATTCTCAACAAAAACATCTGCCGGCCTGGATTCCACTTTGAATCCTAGAGGCAGACTGAAGGTTATCGAATCAGAGGAAATGCTGTAATCGGATATTTCAATGGATGCCGGGAAATCCTGCAGGTATTCCACCTGGTCAAATGATGGATCAAAGATCATCATCCTGCCTGAAAGCACGGCAAAGTCGTTAACACTTGTCTCATATGCAAATACGGCTGAAGGTTTTTCAGATCTATCTTCCTGATATTTTACTGAAGCCGTATTAATATCTGAGAATCTCAGCGAAGAGTTAAGGTATCTTTTCATCTCCTCCTCTGATGCCTGGCTGAACTGCCCGCTGGCATTGAATGAAGCCTGCTCCGGAATAATAATCGGATAGCCTGACTGAAGATTTTCCGAAATTATTCAAAGAAACGGTTCCTGTCCGCCTGAATACATTTTCCTCTTTTCCAAAGGCCGGCGTCCTTATAAGTTTTCCCCCATCAGGAGTTGATCAGAAGTGCATACCTGTCTGTTGTATGGCAAGGTAATTGAACGGTATTGTCTGGTTTGTACATTCAAGCCACACTGTATCACTCTCCATCGGAACACACAGTATGACATGATTAAAATGATTGATCACAAAATCCTTTTTAACCTGGGATGCCTCATCTTCACCTGACTCATGACTAAGTATAAAAAGGAATTTATTCCAGCAGCTTTAAGCAAGCTTTTTGTATAGTTGACCAGAGCCTTGCAGTCGCCGAATCCGTTTTTTGCAACTGCAGAAGCCTCTGCAGGCTGAAATCCTCCTATCCCGATATAAATCAGAACATACCTCGTTGTTGACTGCATATATTCATAGATCAGCTTTACCTTTTCCCTGTCGCTTTTTGCCTTTGAAACAATTTCAGCAACTTTTTGCTTTTGTTCCTCAGGCAGTAAATCCCTCCCGTTAATAAGATTATAGTTCCACTCGCCGAAAGCTTTCCATGAACTCATCGATCCTTTATATCCGCCGTATTCAAAATCCATGGGAGCGGTATAAAGTGAGGGAGGCCGCCGGATCTCTTCATAGGTGTATTGTCTTCTTGATCTGGCAGGAATATCTTCCTCCTGCCAGGTGTAAATAGTTACATCATTCTGAATCACAGAATCAACAGGATTTTTAAGTTTCCGGGTAAAATATCTGAATGATATTCCTTTTGGAACAATAATCTGAATTCCCGACCTTTCAACTGATACATCAGATGATTCCTGAAACTCCCACTCAGGATAATTTATAAGGCTGTAGAGTTCCTCTTCGTACTCATATTCTATAGTATAGGGATATTTATAGACAGGAGAAGAAAGGGATTTTACCCTGTAATCTGAATAAAAGAGCCCTCCTGATACGGCGCTTCTGTCCAGGATATCAAGAGCTCCGAGAGTTTTAATAACGTCGCCTTTTTCATCGTAAACAGCCCCCCTGAGAAATTTAACCTTTGAGAATTTATTGTACTGGACCTCAATATCCCTGAAGTTATCAGCATTATCATTAAGAAGAGTTATAACTTTCTTCTCCCTGTGAATGGCATTTCCGGGTTTTATTAAAGTAAAGACCGACTCATGTGTCCTCACAACTGCATCTGCACCTCTTTTCAGATTATCCGGTATGGAATCAAACCGGTAGAATTGTGCTGAGAGATCCAGAACAATAATTAAAAGAATATACGATAGAATTAATCTCTTCATTATTTTTTAATAAAAGGGTTCTTTTTCAAAATAATAAGTTCAGCTTCTTTCTGAAGCCTTTTATTATAAAAATCGCGCAGCGATTTATATTCGGATAGCGGGTAAAAAGTTTTTGTAATGGTGAACCTGCTGTTCAGCAAGATCTCATTACCGCTCAAAGTGCATCCGAATTCATATTTGCCATCGCCCTTTCCCAGATTAAGCAGGGTATCGGAAGGCATTTCAACTACAGAATAATCCTGCGGTATACTAAGTTTCAGGGAATAGGATTCTGTTTTAGGGCAGCCGAAATCGACAGGGAACTTCCGCTCAGGTGAGTAAAATATATTTTTAGTGGTTAAAAGTGATAAAAACGGGTTTATTATAATTATATCTCCCTCAACCTGGGCTAAATTGTCCATTTTAAGATTGCAGGTCATTGTCAGATCAGAATCAGGATCTTTCACTCCCGTAAACAGGAATCCCGACATTTTTGCATCGGGAGAGAGAGATTTAAAGATATCAATATATCCCTCCTCACTTTCAAGCTTAAAAAGGCTCCTTATATTGTAGGCTGAAAAACCGGAAGCCCGGCGTTCCAGCTTTCCGTCAAGATTCCCCTGCTTATCCAGTACAAGGTTCAGATTAAAGGAATCATTATAACTTTCGCTATTCTTTAAATCGACAAATCTCGATTCGGAAAGACTTATAAGTCTGCCGGTATTGTTCATACAATCAAATGGAAGCATATTGAATGGACGAAGCGGATCTGTTGCATCGACCATGTATAACATGCCATCAACCTTCACGGCAGCTACAAGATAATTAAACTGCTGCAGAATTGCCGAGTTCAGGTTCAGGCTTCCGTTCGACCTGGTGCTCAGGATTACCGGATCGGCTTTCATTCCAGCCGCTCTGAGCATTATGATCAGGATCATATTTATATCGGCTGAGCTTCCCTTTTCCTTTCTTAAAACATTTCTCAGAGTGGAAGATGTGGTAACTCCATTATAGCCGTTCCATAAAATCCTTGTCGAAATATATTTATGGATCTTTTTAAGTTTTGAAAGTTCATCATTTGCGCCGGCGGTGACACTCTCTGCAAGTGAATTCAGGTTTGTATTAAAGGCGATCCCGAAGTCCCACCTGTCAAGAAGTTTCTCATTAAGAGTCTGGTATGTAGGAGAGATATTATTCAGCGTGATTTCGGGAAAATCAACTTTCGCAAGTTCAAAAGTTAATCTTGTCAGATGTTCCCTGTTGCTCAATATATTGGGTTCCCTCCGGAATGCAGGTACATTGGCTGCAGTCCAGGTCCTGATGCTCTCAGTTACGCTTTCTCCGAAGAAATTGGTATTGGCAGAGGAATAGCTTGTCTGCACGTCCGTGGCTGATCCCGAAATAAGGCTTTTATACACGAATGCATCAGGATAGGCAACTGTAAATGAGCTGCTGATGACAGGGATCTCAGATTGAAACTCCCAGGGGACGAGACTGAAAATCGCGTCGTTGCTCTTAAGTCTTATTTTGTATGTAAACTCTATTACAGATCCTTCACGAACATCGGTAAAATTGAATTTCAGAGTATTTACTGACGGGCTCGTCCTTTCAAGTATGAAATTTTTCTTTGGGATCTGGGTTTCTGTTTTTACCCCGTTACGCAGGTTGAATGTCGAAGCCCTGTAGGCAGCGAGATAATCGTCGACTGAATAAGGGATCTCAATATTTGCATAACCGTAGCCCTTACTGTTTACGATCCTGATCCGGATATCCTCCTCAAATTCCACATAAAATCCCTTCTGGTATTGCAGGGAGGCTATTCCGGTTTCTGACAGGATAATGGCATCAGCCCCGGGGTCGGGCTTATAAAGCCTGTTGGAAAGATCCTCCGTGGAAATATCTCCGAACGGAAAGCTGAACTGTGCTGAAACATTCAGAGTGAAAAAACCCAGAAGAACCGCTATAATAATAGAAATATGAGAATATCGTGTCATAAGAGGGTGTTTCAGGTTATTTTGCCGGATAGTTGGGATCATATTCATAAAAGTCGTATAGATTATTCAGGAATCCATCTGCACTTTTCAATCCGTATCCAATGTATGCTTTACTACCAATTGAAAAAGCCACTGCAGAATGTCTCTTTAATGGGATATATGTTTTGAATGTCCAGGAATCTGTTCCGGGATCATATTCCCATAAATCGTTAAGTTCACTATTATCAGACATTGATTTCCCTGAGCCCAGATAGGCTTTATCAGCTATGACAAAAGAAAATGCCAGTATCCTGCCAGGACCGGGGAAACTGGCCTTTCTTGTCCATTGATCAGGATCGGGATCATACTGCCAGACACTGTTATCAGAAAAAACAACGTATCCTTTGTTTCCTGCAGAAAAGTAGGTTGAATAATAAATAGGAGGTTCAACGGGAAATTCACTTTTGCTTGTCCAGTTATAGTTGTTCGCCGGGTCACATTCAAAGAATGAGACTGTAGCGGTTCGGTAACCTAGTCCGAAATAGATTTTATTGTTCAGACTGAAAGCAATTCCAGCCATGTTTACAGATGGGGGCAGAGCCATCAAGTTCCATGTTTTAGTTTCGTCATTTAATCCCCACATACTATAACCATTATAAAGGCCTGAAATAAGATAAAAGGTGTCTTTACAAACAACTTCGCCCATTTGAACACGTATATTCCCATCATATGCCGGGGCTGCGTTTAATCTGGTGAATGTGTTGTCAGACGGATCAAATTTATAGGTTTCAGTACTTGCCTCGGAATAGATATAACCGAAGTTTTTTAAACTTTTTGCATAAGTAGAAATGCCTCCGTAATAACCAGAGGGAAAAGTACCTGGAATTTCAGGAGCATTTAACCTCAGCCACCTGGAATCAATACTGAACCTTTGCGAGGATGATCTGGAATATCCCCCTGTAATTACTTTAATACCAAAATTCCCACGTGGTAATACCTGAGGCAGTGTTGCTATTATTTCTGTCTGGGATACACTTTTGATTACAAGTGGATAAATGTCCCATAATACCATATTCCCTGAGGGTTCAGGATTAAATCCTGTGCCTGATATTGTGAGATCAGTTCCGGGAGTAATTACTGAAGGAGATACAAGGCTGATCTGTTGAGGTGAGAGAACAAACTTTTGGGCTGAAGATACAATTTCAATTCCGGCTTTGACTTTGATAGTTCTGGGAATACTATCAACAGAAGCGGGAACATTAACTACAATGGATGTCGCAGATATTGATTTGATAACGGCAGGGATCTCATCAAATGACACAGAAGTTTCGCCATATAGAGATTCAAAGCCTTCCCCGGTGATTGTAATTTCATCGTTAAAAGTTCCGGATAAAGGAGAGATATCGGTGATCTTTGGATTTGTGACATCAAAGTAATCTGAAGATATAACTGTCTGGGATCTGCCCATAATGCTGATTTTTAAATCCCCGTCAATTCCTGTTGGAACAACAGCGACTATGACAGAATCATTTAAGCGGGAAACAGTTGCTGTCATATTTCCAAACTTTACAGCCGTGGACATGACATCAAAGTATTTTCCCCTGATTGTTACAGCCGTACTCGAGGGTCCGGATAGCGGAGTGAAAGAACTGATAACAGGAGGGAAAAGGCGGAATGTATCAGAGGCAATGATTGTGAAGGGATCAACCTTATAAACAATATTGGATTTTACGTCTGAGAGTGAGTATGGCACCTTAACCGTAATTGTATTTCGGGAGGAAGACAGTACTGTTGCCTGTGCATTGTTAAAATAAAACGAATTCCTTGCTGTTACTGCATTGAACTTTCCATTTAAAGTAATGGTACTACCCCAGGTACCGCTGGAGGGCGAAAAAGTAAAATGCGGAGGAAGAAGCTCAAATTGCTGACCGGCAACAAGGTTAAATCCATTAATTTTCATGCCCAGGTTAGTTTTTAGAAGAGCTGTTTCATTAGGAATTTTTACTGATATTGAACTGTCAGAACTCTGCCCGACTTTTTCACAGGTTACAGTACCAATCTTAATAGCATTATCAGGTTTTAAACCGAAGGATCTGAAATGCTTTCCTTTAATTTGCAGTGTATCGGACCAAAATGCCTTCACAGGATAAAAACCATTAATAACAGGAGGAAGAAGTCTTAATGTATCCCTGATACAGACAGATACATTACCTGAAATTTCAACTGACAGTAGATTCTTAATTTGCGTTATGTCTGTACCTACCAGAACAAATAGAGTCGAATCAGTAGCAGCAATTACAGAGCAGTTTGTCTGATTCAGCTTTACCAGGTTAAGCTGTTTATCATAAGAGAAATTTTTCCCTGAGATTTTAACCGTATCCAGCCAGGCTGCTGAATCCGGCTCAAAACCGGTTATTACCGGCGCTCCGCTGCCCAGGCTTTTGAATGTCACAGGCGTACCATAAATGACATGCTCCGCCGTCTGAACAACCGACTTAACGGTATATTCGACATCTTTTGACAGAGAGGTGAATATTTCAGCGCTGTAAGCACCGGAGGAAGTGTCTGCCCCAAGCAGGATCTTGTTATTAAGGAGAGTTGGATTATCACCTTCGCTCCAGACAAATCCATGGTTGATGATTGGTTCCGTACCCGGCGAATAGATCTCTCCGTTAAAGGTTGCACCCTTATCGGTGATATCTGATACAGCATAAGTCTTTACCCTTGGATAGCTTCTGCTTTGAGATTTCTCTTCTTCACAATAACTTAACAGGCGGACCAGCAGGATAAAAAAGAAAATCCAGGCCAAAGCCTTAAAAAGATTCTTCTTAACTTTAAATAATAACATAATAATATGGTGTTGTGCCGACAGTGAACAGGATTGTATCAGACCAAATTTAATAAATAATTCATTTTTCTTTTCTCCTTACACATTTTTTTTGAATTTTATTTTAATTTAGTCGTGAACGTCTGAAAGTCTGCTATGAATAAAACTTTTCTGATTTTCATCCTTATCATATTCCTTTCCGCAAGTGACCTTTTCGGCCAGAAAATATTCAGGGAGGGATATATCGTAAAAAAAACCGGCGAGCTTATGACAGGTCTTGTTGAATATTCACCAAAACGTGGTATCCCATCTGAGTGCAAATTCAAAAGATTTGATATTGCACGGACAGTGATCTATTCTCCTGATGAGATACAGGCATTCGGCTACAGGAACGGGAACAGGTATGAATCCAGGGAATTTTCGGGGAAAGTCTCATTTCTTGAGGTTATTGTGACCGGTAAAATCATACTTTATCAGAAAGGATCAAAATATTATATCGATAAGGATAAATCTTGGTCTTGTGCAGCTCAAAAACGGATCAGTAACATATAATTCCGCCGACGGGATAAAAGAATTCAAAAGCCTCCCTGAATTTCTTAACTCTATCACAGAAGGGAAAACCGGTACCGTTTCGGATAAATTCAATGTGAAAAATGAGATTGTACCTCTTATAACATCTTATAATAAAGTATCAGGAAAAAGTTATAATGTCTTCAACAGGTCAATTTCCGAGAAGCAGCTTACTCAGGATACTCTGGAGAATCAGATCTGCCAAAGAACAGATTTGGTGTTATCAGCGGGTAAATCATGTATATGCTTGATCTGAAATTCAATCCCGATATGTACGGAATTAAGGAAGACAGTTATGTACCTGACCCGGAAAAAGAGATGGGTCTCGCTAGCAGGACTGACATACGAAAGATTGCTGTTTAGAAAGATCTGACAGGTATCTCTGCCAGGATCGATATCTTATATAACAATCAGAGTTTTTACAGCTACAGTGAGAACGGAGCAATTCACTCGGTGGCACAACCAGGGATGATGCTTATTTTACATTTACAGGTATAAAGATTCCTGTGCTTTTTCAATACTCCCTTACAGGCGGAAGGTTTGTGCCTTATATTAATGCAGGAATGGCATATCAGTACTTCATAAGATTCTGATTACCTTCATGTAGCAGAGGCAGAAAACTGGAACCATGAAATAACCACTTCTGAAGACAGCAAAATGCATCTTCAAAAGCGGGGAACTTACAGGAGCAGGCGGATTAGGAGTAAGAACCAGGATCTTCAACAATCTGAATCTCCATCTGATGATCATGCTGGAATATGGTAAAGGTCTGTTTTTGAATACAGATCCTACAACGGATACCAACAACAGGACGAATGATTTTTATGTCCAGCAGCTCCATCCAGTGCATCGTTTCTCCTTGGGAATTATGTTCTAATGGGATTTACC
The DNA here is from genome assembly GCA_963816345.1 of uncultured Bacteroidales bacterium. GTDB lineage: Bacteria > Bacteroidota > Bacteroidia > Bacteroidales > VadinHA17 > LD21. Next base: position 72,070 of record CAWFKI010000006.1, on the reverse strand, counting down.
ATTATGGGCCGAGATAAGGCTTAAAAGCTTTTCGCGGTTTACAGGCTTTGAAATATAATCCGTACATCCTGCTTCCAACACGGCCTCACGGTCCCCGGCAAGGGCATAGGCTGTCTGGGCTATAATCCTTATGCTGCTGTTCATTGATCTGATGATCTTTGTAAGTTCCAGGCCATTTATATCCGGAAGCTTCAAATCCATAAGGATCACATCAATTCCGGGGTGATTTTTCACCAGTTCAATTGCCTCTTTCCCGTTTACCGCATGAATTGTTTTTACTTTAGTCCTGAGTATCTCATTGAGGTATAACCTGTTTATCTCCTCATCTTCTACAATAAGCACCGTTGTATCTTCTTTTAACAGATTGCTTTTAACGGGTATGCTTTCCATTGTGATTCCCGGGGAAGAGGGATTGCAGGGCAATTTAAATGAGAATACAGAACCTTTTCCCGGCACGGAGGTCACGCTTATATCTCCTCCCATCCTTTCAACATATGCCTTTGTTATGGATAACCCCAGGCCGGTGCCGCCATATTTTTTGGTAAAAGTGGTCTCCGCCTGACGAAACCGTTCAAACACTGCATTTTGCAATTCAGGCTGAATTCCTATCCCGGTATCCTCAACCTCAAAGTGAATAAATCCATCCTGAAGATTACTTCTCAGAGTGATCCTGCCTGAAGGAGTGAATTTAACCGCGTTGCTTAAAAGGTTATCAAATATCTGCCTCAGCTTTGTCCGGTCGGATATTATCCAGCTGCCTTCAGTCAGGCCAGCGGGCAGCTGTTCAATTTCAAGTAAAATTCTTTTTTCAAGCGCCGGGGCATAATAAAAAGAATAGACCTCATTCAGCAGCACCTCCAGATCAAAGGATGATTCAGCCAGGTCTACCTGTCCTGCCTCTATTTTCGAAATATCTATAATATCATTTACTATGTGAAGCAATTGCTCACAGCTCGAATTTACAATTTTCACATAAGAATCTCTTGTTTCTTTTGGTATGGATGGATCAGCAAGCATCATCGAAAAACCCATTATACCGTTCATGGGGGTCCTGATCTCGTGACTCATATTTGCAAGGAAAGCAGACTTGAGACGATCGCTCTCTTCGGCCTTTTCCTTTGATTCCTTAAGCTGTCTGTTACTCTCAATAATCGCCTCCCGGGCTTTATATTGCTCCGTTATATCATCAAATGAGATACCGACACAATTATCAGGCAGGGGAAAGGCATTAAAAGTGAATGCTGACTCAACTACCCTTTCATCACTATACATCAGCTCCTCAAATAATCTGGAGGTTTTTGTCCTTATTACATCTGCATATTCTGCAGGAATACCTTTCTCTCTCAGCCGGGGAAAATTTTCATCAAGTGTATTTCCCAGCTGATCTTTTGCCCGGACGCCTGTTAATCTTTCAGCAGCCGGATTAACGGCAATCATTCTCAGGGTCCTGTCATCATCAATATCCTCGAGATGATAGATATGAAGCCCTGTCCTTATGTTCATGAATATATCTGAAGCCTGCTGAAGTTCCTTGTTTATCATCAGGATCTGCTCATTCCTCTTTCTCAGCTCCTCGTTCAGGATATAATACTCTTCATTCTGTTTCCGGAGAAGTTTTTCACTTGTCACTAATTTTTCTTCGGCAATAATTCTTTCCGTAACGTCTCTCAGTGAACCTTCGACACCAACTTGAGTCCCATCGGGTCCGATCAACCTGTGAACATTCGCAGAAACAAATACCTCATTCCCGAACTTCGTACGTAGTCTGATAATGTAATCTTCAACTGCTTCCCGTACGGAAAGGATCTTCATCAGTTCCTGCCTGTCTTCCGGATTGAGATACACTTCTTCTATCTTCTTCCCTATCAGCTCCTCCGGCTTGTAGCCTGAATATCTCTCTATCGAAGGACTGATTTCAATTATCCTTCCATCATTGTCAGCCTGATAGAAAATGTCCTGAATATTTTCAAAGAGAATCCTGTAGCGCTCTTCATTCTTCCTGGCTGACTCTTCCGCATTACGGCGTTCCGAGCTATCTTTACTGGATGCAAAAATGGCTTCATCGCCGTTCCATTTGCCATGGGATATCCTTGTTTCAACATATAATACCTCACCCGATGATGTTATCAGGGGAAGGGGACATATGCTCCGGTTTCCACCAAGTATTTCCTGCAGGTATATTTCCGCCTCCTTCTGCATCTCAGAAGGATGTAAAGAAATTATGGATTTTCCAACCAGCTCCTCCCTGAGGTACGCGAGTCTCTCCTGAGCCGTTCTATTGGCTTCGATAATCAGACCTGCGGAGCTGATTACAAAAAGGAGATCGGGAGAAGACTGGAAAAATGAATAAAAATCCGTTTCCCTCCCATCGACACTGGCAGATAATGCTATATTATTATTTTTCAACAGGTTATTGCAAATTAAGTCCCAAATATATAAAATAATCTCAAACCTGAAACAGGGCTGACAGGAATTATTATTCTGAGAGGCTTATGCAGGTGGCATGCCAATAATCTGCAAATCCGGCCAGATCAGACAGTGGGTTTAACCCTGTATCCCTTAAGACCAAAATATATTATGAAGGCGAAACAGACCATAGGAACAATAAAACCGGTAGCCATCCTGGATACATCTGCTATCCAGCCCATGAAAATCGGGCAGACAGCTCCGCCTGCCACCATCATTACAAGCAGCGATGATCCTTTTTTTGTCAGTCCTCCCAGGTCTTTAATCCCCAGGGCAAAAATAGTAGGGAACATGATGGACATGCAGAAATAGGTAAAATAAATTGCAATCAGTGACAGCCAGCCAAGTCCCATAATGACAAACACCATAGCCAGAACATTTATTGAGGCGTACAGGGCAAGCATCTGATTCGGTTTAAACCATGTCATCATTACACTCCCGGAAAAACGTCCTGCCATAAAGAAGATAAATCCCAGGGAAAGAAGATACGCAGCTTTCTCGTTAGAGAACTGAGGCATTGTTTCAGTTACATAATTGATAAAAAAACTGTTAATACCGGTCTGGGCAGCAACATAAAGAAATTGTGACACAACAGCAAGTTTGAAATGCGGATATTTCAGAAGGTCCCTGTAACGGCCCCTGTCACCACGATCATCAAACTCACCTTCGTGTATTTCAGGAAGCTTTGTAACCATGAACAGGATAGCAACCAGAAGAACAATTGTTCCAATGATCATATAGGGCAATGTCATTGAGGCAAATTTATTTGTTTCTTTTCCGTCGCCTCCCAGGATAAGAAGTCCCCCGATTGCAGGTCCCATTATCCATCCGAGTCCGTTAAAGGACTGGGACAGGTTAAGGCGTTGTTCGGATGTCTCTCTTGGGCCCAGCACGGTTGAAAAAGGATTTGCGGCTGTTTCCAGACAGGTAAGCCCGCATGCAATTACGAACAGGCAAAAAAGAGTAAACTCAAAAGTCTGAATATGTGCGGCTGGCATAAAAAGGAAAGCCCCTGCAGCATATGTAAGCAGGCCGAAGATTATGCCCTTTTTGTACCCGAACCTGTTCATTATCAGGCCGGCCGGAATAGCCATCACGGCATATCCGCCGTAAAGTGAGGCCTGCACCCATCCTGATCTGGCTTTTGTAATGCCAAGGATATCCTGAAAGTGCTTGTTCAGTACATCAAGAAGACTGTGGGCAAAACCCCACAGGAAGAATAAACTTGTTACAAGTATAAACGGGATCAAAAACCCGTATGTGACTAATTTCTGGCGTTTAACGTCAACGGTTAAATCTTGTGTCATAAATTATCTCGGTTTAAACATACAAGATTATCATGATTTCTGACTTTACCAATACTTTGTTCCTGATTTGCTAAAAAAATTATTGGCGATATAAGTACAGGTTCCCGTGAGCAGGCCGCCCGCAGTCTGGGTCAGGTAATAATTACAAGGAAATATTTTTAAGAATTATCAGGAAGCTCAGAGCTTATGGATATTCAGTCCCCCGCTGATTTCGAATACCATTCCCGTTGAGAAGCTCCAGTCACCCCGGGCTAAAGAGGCAACGGCGTTGCCGACATCCTCCGGCAGGCCCCATCTCTTCTGAGGAACGAGCCCTTCTCCAATAAGCTTGTCATATTTATCCTTGATCCTGGCCGTCATATCTGTCAGAATGATACCGGGCCTTAGTTCATATACCAGGATACCCTCCCCGGAAAGCCTGTCGGCGAATAATGTCGAGGCCATGCTGAGCCCGGCTTTCGATATGCAGTATTCTGCCCTGTTTGTAGAGGATAATACTGCAGACACAGATGTAATAAATACCACTACAGGCCTGTAATTTTCTATCTTGTTCTTCAGCCATATCATCTCCCTGGAGACCTTCTGGGCGAAAAAAAACGGACCTTTCAGATTTATATTTAGCACTCTGTCATAGCTCTCCTCAGTCATATCAAGTATATCGTTTCGCTGGAGAGGCGCTACACCCGCATTATTTACAAGAATATCTATTCTTCCGTATCTTTCAAGTATGTTGGAGACAACCTCCTGATGACAACAGGTGCAGGAGATATCAAGCCCTACAGGGAAAAAGCTGGCACCTTTCTTTTCAACTTCCGATCCAAGGTTTTCCATCCCTTCACTGTCGACTGACCTTGCTATTGCAGCAATATCATAACCTTCAGAAGCCAAAGAAATTGCTACAGCCCTGCCAATGCCCCTGCTGGCACCTGTAATTACAGCTACAGGTTTGTCATTCATGAATAAATAGATAATCGGTTTTACAGTAAATGCCGCTTTAAAGGTAATAATTTGCCTGACTTTCGCTACAATCATCAAATAAATATCTTGCCGCTTATCATTTTCTGATCAAAATCCTTCATTATTATGGGAAAGCTTAAATTTTCTCCTTTTCTTCCCCATCCTCTTCTTCACCGGTTTCATCAATAATCGCTTCATCCTCATCCATCCATTCATATACAGGAGGCTGAGGACCTTCTTTCCTGTAGCAGATCGCAAGTATTACCCCTGAAACAAAGCCCAGCATGTGCGACTCCCATGAAACATCCTTATAGACACCGGGAAATAATCCCCATACCATCGATCCGTAAATAAACACTATAAGCAGTGACAGGGCTATTAATCTGAAGTATTTACGTATTATTCCACTGAAGAAGAGAAATGACGCCAATCCGTAAACCAGTCCGCTTGCACCTATATGCCAGGCCTCTCTGCCCCATAACCATACCATTACCCCAGTAAGGAAATATGTCCAGGCAAAGACCTTCAGAGCCACCTCCGGTAAAAATAAAAGAGTGCCGTTGCAAGAAAGAAAAATGGCAGGGAATTACTGAAAAGATGCCTGAATCCGGCATGTATAAAAGGAGAGAACACTATTCCAGGCAATCCCCTGACAGTTAAGGGATAAATCCCCAGGTCCGAGAGATCAATCCCAAAAAGGACTTCGCTTATTTTCACAAGCCACATCACCAGGACAAAAATCCCCGGGATTACCATGGCTAAAAGCAGTCTCTTTCTGTAATAAGCTGTTTCACTGGATATTTCCCTGTCAGGATCCTTCATATTATTAACATTATCTGTTATAGAAAGAGGTAATCGGTATTCCGCGCTCGGCGAAGTCTCCGGACTTCGCCGTTTCCTCGCTCGGCGAAGTCTCCAGATTTCGTCGTACTTCGCCTACTATCTTCCCGGAAATTCAATTCCCGCACTCTTTCTTATCCTGTCGAGTGTAACCATAAGGTCGTGGCTGAATGAAAGTGGCACCACATCGCTTTCAAGTTTTCCTTCATCAAGGCATTTCATCACTTCGATAGCTTCAAAGTGATAACCCATTCCTGGCGGAAGCAGGGAATATTCCTTATTCTTTACGCCGGTCAGTTCCACCCTGAGTCTTTGTGACATATCGCGTTCCCTTGAAAAGTGAAGATTACCTTTTTCACACAGGAGGTCGCATCCGATACCGCCGGCTGTTTTGAATGAGCTGTAAAGGTTAGCCATCCGACCGTCATTATATCCGAATATTATGCTTATTGAGTCTTCCGATCCGGTCTCTGTAAAGGTTGCCCTGGCTGTTATGTCATCAGGAACGCCCAAAAAATAGAGAGCGTCAATCACATTATAGATCCCGATATCGAGAAGGGAGCCACCACCAAGTTCAAGATTGAACTTCCTGTCTTTCGGGCTGAAGGGCGCCTGGAATGAAAATCTTGCATTAAGGTGAATAATTTTACCACTCTGCCCGCTATCCGCGATCTCCTTTGTTTTAATGTACAATGGCTGAAAAGGAGGCCATAAGGCTTCCATGAGAAACACATTCTGAGCTGCAGCTTCAGATATCATCTCATCAGCTTCCCTGCTGTTAATTGCAAACGCCTTTTCACACAAAACTGCCTTCCTGTGCTTCAGACAGAGCATTGCATGTTCGTGGTGATGGGAATGAGGCGATGCAATATAAATCACGTCAACATCCCTGTCAGCAGCAAGCTCTTCATAGCTTCCATAGGCTTTCCTGAACCCGAAATCGGCAGAAAATTGCCTGGCACGTTGAATATCACGTGATCCGACGGCATATAATTCAGCATTGCCGAGCAATTTCAGTCCTCTGGTAAATTTAGCCGACATTTTCCCGGGGGCAAGAATGCCCCATTTATATTTTCGTTTCATAACTCTGATATAATTTTTATAAATATAGAAATAAGTTATGGAAAGAGTGACTAATGTGACTAGTGTCGGGCCAACCTTGCCAACTGCTCTTTGCTGACTGCCAACTTTTAATAATCCATCAATATTGAGTTGACACGACATAGGATGAATGAGTTTCTTCATTTTTAAATCTTCTAATATCTCATTGATTATCTTCCACTTAAAAAATATTTTCAAAAATATTGCATTTTTTTAGTACTAGGTATTGCATAGTATATATTTTTTAATATATCTTTGCATTGTAATGTTATATGTATTAAACGGTAGTAAACAAAACAGAGAACCATGAAAATCACTCTTAGCATTAATATCGGCGGTTATTCCTTCAACATTGACGAAGATGCCTACGCCGAACTTAAAATGTACCTGAGGACACTCGAGCTTCATTTTGCTGGAGAAGAGAGCTCTTCAGAGATACTTGCAGATATTGAGACCCGCATAGCAGAGCTCTTCCGCTTAAAGCTGACAGGCTATAAACAGGTAATAAATATTGAGGATGTGCGCCAGACCATTTCTGTTCTGGGAACGCCGGAGGATATTTCCGACAGTGACAGGACCTCCTCCCGCGAGAAATTCTCCTCCCCCGGGTACCACAGGATATACCGTGATCCGGATCACAGGGTTATCGGCGGAGTCTGTTCAGGAATAGGGGCCTACTGGAATATTGATCCTGTTATAATCAGGGTCATTTTCATTGCCCTTGCCCTTGCAGGCGGATTAGGCGCACTGGTATATCTCATATTATATATTGTTCTCCCGGAGGCAAAAACCACAGCTCAGAAAATTGAAATGAAAGGTGAGCCTGTCAATATTCATAACATTAAAGAATCTGTAAAAAAGGAATTTGATTCAGTAAGAAAGAACATGAAACTCTAGAAAAGCTCGTCTTCATTTTATCATAGCAATCTACTTAAAATTAAATATCATGGATTTAGAAAATACAAAAGCACAGATGCGCAAAGGGATACTGGAGTACTGCATCCTATCGGTTCTGTCCAGGAATTCCTGTTATGCAAGTGACATCATAAAGGAACTTAAGGAAGCACAGGTTATTGTGGTTGAAGGCACACTCTATCCCCTGCTGACGCGACAGAAAAACTCCGGGCTGTTAAGTTACCGCTGGGAGGAATCACAACAGGGCCCTCCACGCAAATATTATGAACTTACCGAGTCAGGCCGCACATATCTTGCTGACCTTGACAAATCATGGAAAGAGCTTGTTGAGTCAGTGAATCTGATCAGAACCAGGTGACCTATTACTAACCTATTAAAACTGAATATGATGGATAAGACAATAACTATTAATATTGCAGGAACGCTGTTCAAGATCGAAGAAGATGCATTTGCGATCCTGCGTGATTACCTGCAGGCTATAAATAACCGTTTCCGGAACATGAAGGGAGGAGCTGAGACAGTTGAGGATATTGAATCGCGTATTGCTGAGATATTCCAGTCACAGAAAGGCCTGGCAGGTATCATAACAATAAAAAACGTTCAGGCATATGATTTCGGTTATAGGCAAACCTGAAGATTTTGACCATAATGAAGATGAACCGGAGCCTCAGCTGCATACCCCCCAGAGAAAAAGAATGTACAGAAATCCCGATGACACCATAATCAGCGGTGTCTGCGGCGGGATTGGCGCCTATCTTAATACTGACCCGGTACTTTTCAGGATTCTCTTTGTCATTTTTACACTTTTTTTCGGAGTGGGCTTTTTTGTATACCTGGCTCTCTGGATCTCCCTTCCCCCGGCCAATAGCGATGCCCGTAAACGGGAAATGTACGGCAATTCCTATAATGCGGTCATGTCAGTAAAAAGAGAGCCCAATGATGCTTCAAACCTGCCCTCATATAATAAAGGGTATTATAATACTTCAAGGGTAAGTAATGCCCTGAATGAAATATTCAGGGCTATTGGAAGAGTCTTCTATATCATTGTGCGCATCCTTTTGATAATAGTGGGAGTAATATTTGTCCTTACCGGTTTCCTTTTCATTGCAGGTTTTGCAATGATCCTGATCTTTAAATATCCGGCAAGCATCTCCGATACAGGATTCACTATGAACCTGGCATATCTTTCTGATTTCCTGAAATATGTAATAAATCCCGTCCTTGTTCCCTGGATAACCGGGCTCACTCTCGCCATACTTATCTTACCAATGATCGCCCTTGTCTACTGGGGCATAAAGCTGATATTCTGGTTCAGGGCAAAAGATGGTGTTTTCAGCCTCGTGGGTTTCGTCCTCTGGATACTTCTTATTGCAGGGCTTTCCGTAATACTCTTCAATGAAGGAATAAGCTTCGCTGATACAGGCAAATCTTCAACTCAGGAAATATTTTCTCATAATCCTGATACTCTTTATATTATGGCTGGCAAAAAAATTTCCGCCCTGAAATTTGATAAGGAACTTACATTTGGAAGAGATGGATATAATATCATGATGAATGATGAAACAAAGGAGCTCTATATACGTCCCTATCTGAATGTTTACGATTCAGATAATGAGCTCGCGAGGGTTGAATTAAGAAAACGCTCGGCAGGCCGGAATGAGGCAGATGCCCTGAAAAAAACGGAGGATCTGATCTACAATTTCAACCTGAAAAAGGATACTCTGTTCATTGATGAATACTTTACTATACCCGCCGGCAGAAAATGGTCAGCCGACAATGTCGGTATAAATATCTATGTTCCTGAAGGCACAATCATCAGACTCGACAAACCCTCCTGGAGATTATTGCATTCCCAAAGATGGAATGGTTATTATGAGAATTTCAATACGAAAGACTCTCAGTCAGGGCTCCAGTCATTTGTGCTTACTGAGGAGGGGTTGGAACCGGTCTCCGGACATGTCCCGAAAAATAAATAATTCCTGTTTTTCATTCCTGATATCTTCCATGACATCCGGTATCCGTTCTTCGGTGCCGGATTTTTTTATCAGGATGTTAAAGATTGTTAATCGTGAAAGCAGAGCAGGTTGTCATTGATCAATTTCTTTATCTTCGCTTGCCTCACTTTCCTTCAACTTAACCGCTTGCATGAATAAAATTACATTTACAATCATCTTCCTGTCAATTTTTAGCCAGGCATTCTCCGGTGGGATAGATTCAAAACCTGACTCGTTGCGGAAAGACGCAATACATGTCTATATGGAAGCAAATGATTACATAAGGAAAGAGATCCCCTATGTAAATTATGTCAGGGATATAAAAGATGCAGGCGTCTATATTATTTCAACAAAGCAGAGGACCGGTTCCGGCGGCACGGAATTTACATATTATCTTGTCGGACAGAATGAGAATGCCGGAATGCGGGATACACTTTCATTCGTTTCGGCCCCTGATGCCACTTATGAAGAGATCAGGCTGAAGGAGGTCAACACCCTGAAGCTAGGTCTGATCCGCTATATTGTAAAAACTCCTCTTGCACAATACATACAAATAAGCTTCAGCGAACCAATTTCGGCAACCGTTTCTACTGACAAATGGGATAGCTGGGTATTCAGGGCTCAGCTCAATGGCTGGTTTAGCGGACAACAGTCATACTATACAAACAACCTGAATAGTTCCTTCTCGGCCAACAGGGTAACAGAGGACTGGAAAATAAACCTCAGGGCCAGATATAACTACGGCATAGAGAAATTTGAAATAGATGAAGAGACCATAATGAGCGAAACCAATTCAAAATCAATAAGTGCACTCGTGGTGAAGAGCATTTCTGATCACTGGTCGTACGGAGGTTCTCTCTATTTCGGTTCTTCTGTCTATAATAACCTTGACAGGTCCATATCTGTCATGCCGGGAATCGAATACGACATTTTCCCCTATTCACAATCTACGAGAAAGCAATTAAGAATCTTATATTCAGTTGGTTATAATTACTTTAATTATTCAGACACAACGATTTACGATATGATCAGGGAGGGCCATGCCCAGCATTCTCTGAGCGTGGCTTATGCAGTTGTGCAGAAATGGGGAACAATCGATTTAAGTTCTGAATACAGTAACTATTTATACGACTGGTCAAAGAACAATCTCTCACTTTATGGAAATTTTAACCTGAGGATAATCAAGGGATTGTCAGTTAATTTCAGCGGAGGCGCTTCAGTTCTTCATGATCAGCTTGGCCTGGTGAAAAGCGGTGCAACGACCGAAGAGATACTGCTTCAGAAAAAGGAACTTGCAACTCAGTTTGCATACTGGGGCAGTTTTGGAGTTTCCTACACCTTCGGTTCCATCTACAATAATGTTGTAAACCCGAGGTTTGGAAATCAGTTTGGCTGGGGTCATTAATTAAAACCAACTGACATCTTTCGGGGGAAGCCATCTTATACCGCCAGCTAAGATTGACTTGTCTTACTGACTGTTCTGTCCTTTACGATCTTCATAAAAATATTCAGGATGTAATAACTACTCTGAAAAATATATAACTTTAGGTACCCTAAAAGTTATTTTTATTTTTAAAAATAAATCAATTCCTCCCAATGAAAAAGTTTATCTGTTTTTCGGTAGTTATCAGTTTCGTAATGCTAAACCAAATAATGAGCTTGAAAACTTTATAATCAGGCACAAACCTTATATCAGCAAATCGGCCGATAAATTACTTATTACATTTGGCGGTAAAAGTTATGGCCCCTATGCCCAGATCAACGATTTTGCCGTTACGGGATCAAAGGAAAAGTTTGCGGCTATAGTTGTTGAAAACCTGGCTATGACTGAAGACCAGGGTAAAAAGATGGAAGAGGCTGTTAAAAACGCCAAAAGTGATCAGGAGCGTATGGAAATTGCAATGAAGTATGGCCAGCAGATGCAGCAGAATATGATGAAGGGCGGTGGCATGAACAGCATCCAGCCAAAGCTGGTCAGCAATGACCGCAACGCAACTTTCGATCCGTTAACAACAGTTGGCGCAAGTTTAAACGGGGATATCAAATTTGATGAGATTGTTCTTGTTGCCTATGATAAAATCCTGAATATGCAGGGAAAAACTATCCGGACCCTTAATCGCGATGACATCGGTGTTCAGACCCTTTTCCTTAATTCTGACAACAGCAACTATGCGGTCTATAAATCCGGGACACTCACCTTCAATGACAACAAAACCATGTCAGAGCTTTTTAATCCTCACATGATAAAAGCAGAGGGTAAGGTATGGCTTGCTTATTTATACTATTCACCAAAAAGGAACGCCATAATGCAGCATAAGATGCCGTTCTAGTGTCGTGTCAGCTAAATTGCCAGCTGCTCTTTGCCAACTGCCAGCTTTAAACATTCTGTAAAAATTAATTTATCATAACGCCAGGATGCTACGACGCAGGATATTTCTTACTTTTTTGCTTCTTTCGCTCCTTCTTAAGAGTTCCTGGCCGCAATCCCTGAATTATGAGGAGATTTTTGGTGATGACTGGAATAAAGCTCTGTCATTCGTAAGGGAAAACAGAAGCTGGATGGAACCAATCCTTGTCAGAAATCATATCTCCTACCCACTTGCAATTGCAGTAATATTTCCTGAACTGGTCAGATATTCCGCCCTGCGTGACGCCATGGAGATCACACTTCTGAAGGCTCTTTATATCAACCTCGGCGAAGATTATGCCAATTTTTCGGTCGGACAGTTCCAGATGAAGCCCTCATTCGCAGAGATGGTCCGGGAACAGGCTCACTCTGTTCTGGGACGCAGGTCGGGAATAAGCTTTAAACAAAAGTCTGAGTATGAAGGTCTGAGTAACTACCGCAAATCAATTGTCCTGGATCTTGAAGATACCAGGACCGAGTTAAATTATCTGGTTGTATTTTTTAAGATCTGTGAAAAGAATTTCAGGATAAATTTCAGAGATGATACCGGAAGGGTTAAATTCCTGGCTACTGCCTACAATTACGGTATTAATAAAAGTGCGGCCGAAATAGATAGCATGACCGGTAAAAAATTCTTCAACACAAAGCTTTTCAGGACTGAAAATTATTGCTATGCTGATATCTCTCTGTACTGGTATAAACGATATCTCCACGAAACAGCTGAAAGTCAATAGGGCACAGGGCGCAGGGCGCAGGCATTGCCAGCCGTAGCTACAATGACCAACAGAGTATTATCGAAAAAGGAAGCGAAGGCTGGGCACAGGGCGCAGGCATTGCCAGCCGTAGCTACAATGACCAACAGAGTATTATCGAAAAAGGAAGCGAAGGCTGGGCACAGGGCCCAGAGGAGAGATATGAGATGTGAGATGTGAGATTTGAGATTTGAGATTTGAGCGTAGAGCGTAGAGCGTAGAGCGTAGAGTAAAGAGACCAGTAATTAGTAATCGTTGATCGGTATTAGAAAAACTTTCCCCTCCTTTTTTCAAGGAGGGGTGGCCGGGACGATTGATTATCTGATTTTTACAAACTTCGCTTCCCGGCCGGGGTGGTTGACTTATCCCTTTGTCAGAATTTCATTCTGTACGACACTGAATACTGAAAACCGAATACCGAATACCTTTTTCTTTTCCGGCGCATTTTCTTTGGTACTTTCTTTTTGCGTAAAAAAAAGTACAATAAAAAAAGTCCCCTTTAGCGCATTTAGGGGTGATTAAAGTTGTTAAGACCTTTGTGAACCCTTGTGTCTCGTGTGGCAAATAAAATAGCCACGAAGGCACCGAAGGCACTAAGTTGCACAAGGAGTGTTCCACCAGAGTGGTTACCCTGATACATGTATTTATGTAATTTTTATCTATGGCACCGATTGCAAATCGGCGCCAGCGGGGGATTCCCCTCCCTGGAGGGGCCAGGGGTGGGTTTAAGGGCTCAGGGCGCAGGGCTCAGGGCACGGGGCACAGATGACGCACCGCCCGCCGTTACGCCGTTGCGCCGCCGAGCCGTTGAGCCATTCTCTTTGTGAGGGTATTTACGGGTGATTAAAAGGGAGAAAGTGTTTTTCTGCTACATTTGAGCCATTAATCACAATTAAAGTATTATGTATAACAGATCACTTATATTTCTGCTTTTATTAATGCTGGCATCAGGCTTATATTCCTGTAAATCAGACGCCACCAGCGCTTTTGGCGCGGAAGATCTTACATTGTATGTTGATCCGCTTATCGGGACGGCTCATTGCAGATGGTTTCATTTTGCTCCCGGAGCCAGTCCCTTCGGAATGGCAAAACCTGGTCCCTCGACAGACGGACACAAAGGTAATTTAAGCGGATGGGAAGCTGTCGGTTACGATTTCAGGCATACATCCATCGAAGGATTTCCAAATTTCCATGAGTTTCAGATCGGAGGAGTAGTCTTTATGCCGACAAAAGGAGAACTTAAGACCATTCCGGGGGAGACTGATTCCCATGGTACAGGATACCGCTCAGACTTTGATAAAAAAGATGAGGATAATTCATCCCGGGATATTATTCCGTTATTCTTAAGGACTATGGCATCAGGGCTGAAGTAACTTCAACAAACAGGGTCAGCTTTCACAGGTATACGTTTCCGGCAGGTAAAGATTCACATATCCTTTTTGATATCGGAAATAAACAGGGAGAGAGTGGCGAAGTAAAGGACGCCAGGGTTTCTCTGGCTGCCGACGGACACGTTGAGGGATTTGTTGAGACTCTTCCTGAGTACGTAAAGAAATATCAGGCCGGAGCGAGTGTAAAAATGTACTTTTACGCACTCATCGACAAGAAGCCGGAATCATACGGCATATTTCACGGGTCAGCTGCCGAAGCAGGTAAAAATGAAGCAACCGGACCAGGGGCAGGGCTGTACCTGACTTTTTCAACAACCGATAATGAAAGCATTAACATAAAAGCCGGTCTCTCATATACTTCCATAGATAACGCCAGGAACAATCTCGAAACAGAAGCAAAAGAGATAGGTTTTGACAGGGCGAAGGAGATGGCTCACAACACCTGGAGCTCATATCTGGGGAGAATCCGTGTTGAGGGAAAAGACCGGAATGATAAGGTAAAGTTTTATACCGGTCTCTATCATGCCCTTCTCGGACGGGGACTTGCAAGCGATGTTAACGGAGCCTATCCCAGACACGACGGAACAACAGGAGTGATACCCGCCGGCAAAGACAATAAACCTGAATATAATTTTTATAATACTGATGCGATCTGGGGTGGCCAGTGGAACCTTGTACAGCTCTGGGCGCTTGCCTACCCTGAATATCTTTCAGACTTCATAAAAACCCAGCTTCTTGTATACAGTGATGCCGGATGGCTTGGTGACGGGATAGCATGCAGCAGATATGTATCAGGTGTCGGGACAAACCAGGTGCCACTGGCAATCGTAGCCGCCTATATGTGTGGCATCAGGGACTTTGATGTTGCTAAAGGATATGAAGCTTCGCTGAAGAACGAAATTGGCTCCGTGAAAACCGGCCATTCGGTGCCGGAAAGGCAGATGTGGGCAAATTCGTGAAATATGGCTATGTCCCTTACATTGACAGTATGAATCTGCCTGATGAACTATGGAAATTTTCCTGCTCCCATACCCTTGAATACTCATACACTTCATATGCAGTGGCACAGCTGGCCAGGTCGCTTGGTAAAGAACAGGATTACAAAATGCTCATGAACCTCTCGCAGGGATGGCAGAAAATCTATAACCCTGTGCGGAAGCTTATGTGGCCAAAACTGGAGAACGGACAGTTTTTTGAAAATTTTGATCCTTCAGTACCACATAACGGGTTCCAGGAAGGGAATGCTTACCAGTATACATTTTATGTTCCGCAGGATCCGGAAGGTATAATTTCAAAGATCGGCAGGGATGAATTCAATAACCGTCTCGACAGTACCTTCCTGATATCACAGAAAGATCTTTTCGGGGGAGGCGATGTGATAAATGCATTTGCCGGTATTATGAAACCGTATAACCATGGTAATCAGCCATGCCTTCATATCTCATACCTGTTTAACTATTCAGGCAAGCCTTCAAAAACCCAGAAATGGGTGAGGGCAATCTGCAACGACTTCTACGGAACAGAGGGTATACATGGGTATGGCTTCGGGCAGGACGAGGATCAGGGTCAGCTGGGTGCCTGGTTTGTTATGGCCGGCATCGGTCTTTTTGATGTCAGAGGATTAACCGCCGCGGTACCTGAATTCGGCCTCGGAAGCCCGCTGTTTGACAGAATAACAATAAGCCTTAATAATAAATATTACCCGGGCAGGGAATTCACAATAGAAACTGAGAATAACAGTCGCAATAATAAATATGTGCAGTCCGTATCGGTCAACGGTGTGCGGTCGACAGGGCTATCTATCCCATTTTCAACTATAGTAAACGGAGGTAAAATGACCTTTAAGATGGGAGAGACTCCGGTTGACAGTTATTAACTTACAATGATCACACCCGGTCAGTGCCCTGAAAAGGCAAACATGCCTCCCGGAAGGTACCGGCAGGTTCATTAATTAAATGCGGATGGGAAAATGGTTTGACGGTGAGGCATTTGCTGCAATGCATGTGAAGAATTTCCGGTTCTATCTCTTCTATCGCATCTTTATGACGATGGCAACCCTTATGCAGTCTGTCATCGTCGGATGGCAGATATATGAGCTTACACATAATGTACTCTGGCTGGGATTCATTGGCCTCACGGAAGTTATTCCCCAGATAAGCATATCGCTCTTTGCCGGCCATTTTATAGATTTATGGCACCGTCGCAAGATAATTAATTATACTACTCTCCTGCTTATTCTGGGGTCAGTTATTCTGCTGATATACAGTTCCAATGCTGCATATTTTTCAGCAAAATACGGCGCTGCCCCAATCTTCATCACTATTTTTCTTACAGGTTTTTCGCGTGGGATATTATACCCTGCGCAGGTTGCATTTCTGGGCCAGCTTGTTCCAAGGAGACTCTATGCAAATGCAGCTACATGGAACAGCGCAAACTGGCAGGTCGCAGCAGTAATTGGACCGGCAATCGGAGGACTTGTCTACGGGTACTGGGGTATAGTTCCGGCTTATTCCCTGGTTCTTGCCTTTTACACAGTATCCTACTTTCTGGTGCTCTTCATAAAAGCCGGCAAACATGAAGTTAAAGAAACTTCTGAGGGAGTATTCGAACGGATACAAAGTGGTATAAATTTCGTATTCAGGACACCCGAATTGCTTGGAGCCTTTGCACTCGATATGTTTGCCGTCCTCTTCGGTGGCGCTGTTGCAGTTCTTCCTGTATTTGCCTCTGATATTCTTTTTATCGGACCTCAGGGCCTTGGACTTTTGAGAGCCTGCCCTGCGGCAGGAGCAATGATCATGGCATTTGTCCTTATGTACCGCCCACCTGTAAATGAAACCGGGAAGATACTTTTCATCTCGGTTCTGGGTTTCGGTCTTAGCATGATCGGTTTCGCACTATCAAAAAGTTTTATCTTATCGGGGCTGATGCTTGTTCTCAGCGGGGCTTTCGATAATATCAGCGTTGTGATAAGGGGGACTATCCTGCAGCTTTTTACACCTGATGAAATGCGCGGGCGCGTGGCATCGGTAAACAGTATTTTTATAGGATCATCGAACGAATTAGGCGCCTTTGAGTCAGGAGTTTCTGCAAAATTAATGGGTCTGGTCCCTTCAGTTGTGTTCGGAGGAATTATGACACTGGCAGTTGTCATTACTACAATCAGGGTAAATAAGCCTCTCCGCCATTTATCGCTCAGAAATAAAATGTAAAACCTCTTTATGAAACCTGGTGTCACTTCGCAATGATGACTCCGTTTTTTGCCGGTGTTGATTTACTCCTGCCTTGACAGATACCTTCTCCCCTGCCTGCAGGCAGGCTTCAGGGTACCGGGTAAAAAAACAGAAAAATAATTTATTCTTTCAATGTAGAATTAGAATCCTGATCAACGAAAGATTCCCCACCTTTTATTATCTTTGTTATTACGTCTCAAAAGTCAGAAGGATAATCACCCCGGAAATAAAAATCCGGGAAAATAAAAAATGCCATGAAACAGTCAAATTCTTTCCTAACAGGTTTGTTGACAGGGGCTGCAATAGGCGGGATAATTGCCCTTCTTTATGCCCCGAAAAGCGGAAAAGAGACCCGCGAACAGATAAAGAAAAAATTCGGTGAGCTGGAAGAAGAGCTCGAGGAATTAAAGGGTAAGGCAGCTGAAAAAACCGGCAAGATGAAAAGTGACATAGCTGAAAAGTTGGCTGCCCTGAAGAAAGAGATTGAAAACCTGGCAAAAACAATCTGATAAATTTATTATAATTATGCTGGATGGTATAGATGGCCTGAAGAAGGATGTTATGGAGTATCTGGAAATAAAACTTGACATTATCAGACTTCATATAGCTGAAAATTTGTCCAGGATGTTTAGAAATACTGTGACTGTAATAGTTACAGGATATCTCCTGTTTCTGATACTCCTGTTTCTCTCTTTTGCGGCAGGCTATTTCATAGGCAATCTGTTGGATTCGGTTGAAGGAGGTTTTTTGTGCGTTGCCGGTTTTTACTTTCTTATATTATTAATCTTTTTGCTTTTCAGAAAGCAAATTGTTGACCGGCCTGTAATAAGAGCTATGGTCAGCTTGCTGTTTCCCAAATATCATAACGATGAAAAGAAATAATAGCAATCGTTATTCGGAATTATCGTCTTTCGCTGATCTGCAGGTTGAAAAAGAGAGACTTAAACTTAAGAGCCAGCTCTCTGAAGCAAAAATCAATCTCAATATCCTGTTGATCAGTGAGGCATTTTCAGTCTCATCAACGGTTTTATCATTTGCCAGAGAATATATTTTACCAGTTATCGGTGATTTCCTTGCGGGTCAGAAAGATAAGCCAGGAAATGAACCTTTTAATCACCCCTAAATCCCCTAAAGGGGACTTTTTTATTGTACTTTCTTTTTACGCAAAAAGAAAGTACGAAAGAAAAGGCGCCCAAAAAGAAAAATTAATGGCTTTGTTGCCCACGGGCCCTCCCGAACCAGGGCCCAAAGCCATTAATTTCACACCTTTTTGGGGTTTGCCCTCGCGCCGCTAAAGAACTTGCTCTGAGCTCTGTGCTCTGTGCTCCTATTATTTCCCTCTCAGTATACATACTATGGCACTTTTTTTGCCTCGTAGAACAGGTATTGAAGTAAAAATATGAAATTATGAAATCTAAGATCTTAATATTGATACTTCCTCTGGCTTTTGTAATGACACTTGGATATTCACAGATCAAAACGAAGAAAGAATTAAAAGAGGAACAGAACCTTGAAAAACAAAAACAGACAGAAGCTTTGGTGGAAGCCAAAGATTTTATATTTATCGCCAGATATGCTTTGCCTGAGGGTTCCGGGCAGATTGATCTGACAACAAATCCGAATTTTGTTAAATTCACTCCGGACCTGATCGACAGTTACCTGCCATTTTTCGGCACGGCTTATGCCGGAATAGGATATGGTGGAGATGCCGGTATAAAATTTCAGGGATACCCAAAGGATTATAAAATTGTAAAGAGGAAGAAGAACTACGTGATAGATGTCTCAGTTGAAGGAGGAAATGATGTTTACAGGCTTTCACTCTGGGTCAGCCCCGACGGAAGCGCTTCTCTTTCTGTTATAAGCAATAACCGTAGCACCATAACATATCAGGGTACAATTGCTCCGCTTGAAAAAAGGAAAGAGAAGTGAGGAATGCGGATCCGGACTAATTTACGGGCCCGGGATGATGAGTATCTCCCTTTGTAAAGGGAGTATTATGTGCCAATGGGTGTAGCAGTTTTTTCAAATAATATTTTAATTTTGATATCATATAATTAACCAGTTTAAAACCTATGAGACGCTTAGCTGTTTTATTTATTTGCTGCCTTGCTTTTTCTCTTTCAGGATATAGCCAGGCCAAAACATATGTCACCTCAGGGCTTGAAATGATCATTTCATTTGCAAATATCGACGATAACGGACGTGATGAAAGTCCTGCTCTTCGATGGGCTCCGGTCATAAATATTCAAAGCATGTGGAATGCTGACCTTAGCAGCCATTTCGGGATATTTTCAGGGTTGGCCGTAAGAAATGTCGGTTATATTTATGACAACTATACTGATCCCTCAAATGAGACTGTATACAAGAAGAAATTCAGATCCTACAATCTTGCTATCCCTATTGGTATAAAGATCGGGAATCTTGACAAAATGTTCATCTACGGAGGATATGAAGTTGAATTTCCATTCCTTTACAAGGAAAAAACATTCTTCGACGGTGATAAAATTGATAAGATTACCGGATGGTTCAGCCCGAGAGAGGAACAGATACAACATGGATTTCTTGTGGGAGTTCAATTTCCGTATGGTATGAATCTCAAATTCAAATACTACCTCAGCGAATTCCATAACAGGAATTATATTGACAGAGGAGGAATTAAACCCTATGCAGGCCTTCAGTCACATGTCTTCTACTTTTCTCTTAATACCCTTATTTTCAAAAATTTAGATTTTTATACTTCCAAACACAATATGGATATATAAAATTTCTGCGAATGTGAACGGGTAGCGGGGAACAAAACTTTACACCAGAAGCTTGCAGGAAACTATGGAAAATATGCCCGGTGCTGAAACGGGTTATTTAAGAAAAATTATCACCCCGCCGGTAATATCCCCCTGGACCGCTCTTATTCCACTGGCAATTACGTAGGCTGTCCCATCCGGTCCGTTTTGAAAATAGGTGTCAGAGGTAAAGTAGGGTAACAGGAGGCGTGCTTGTAATCTCAGACCTATACGCTCAGAGGCCCGTACTTTAAAACCTCCCGCAAGACTGATCTGCATCCTGTTTTCACTTGAATAATTACCTTCTGTGGGATTATAATTGACCAGACCGAGTGAAAGCAGTCCATATGGAGTTGCCCTGGAGTCAGGAATGATTTCCTGTAATACTCCCAATGAGACATAACTAAGCGACAGATTGGTAATTCTCTGGTTATTGAATGTTCCCTCAAGATTCATATTGGAACTCACATGATTAAAGGATAGTTCGGCGTAACGACCTTTTCCGATCCCGATATCTGCAGATAAACCAAGGTCAATGCCGTTACTGAAATGAAGGTATCCCAGATTTGCTGAAGCTTTTGCACCAGTGCAATACCCGGCAAACGGATTCAGTTCAAGCTTCTGTGCATTAACACTTATTCCGGAAAATGCAAGAAGCCCGGGGATTAAAATGATAAACAGAGTCTCTTTGAGGTTTTTCATATTTAAGGTTTATTTTTGTAATTGTTATATCCGGTTTATACAGAGTGTCTTTATCACTGTAGTTGAGAAGGGTATGGAACAAAATACAATATTAGGAAAAAATCTTTATCTGAGGTAACTGATTTAATATTAGATAATTTATCCCCATGCCCGCCATAGCCTAGAACGGATAGCCTATCGCAAGATTCAACAGCCCCCCGGATAATATATTCTTCACTCCGGATAACCAGTTTTTCCCGTCAGTCTTATATGGAGTGCGGAGCGGGAATCCGACATCGGCCCGAAGCACAAAAAAGGTAAAATCAAATCTTAGTCCGAAGCCTGTCCCAACTGCTATCTGATCATAAAAAGTATTGATATCAAACTTTGCACCCGGCCTGTTTATGTCTTCATTTACAAGCCAGATATTGCCCATGTCAACAAACAGTGCTCCTTTAAGCAATTTAGTCATATCAAACCGGAATTCCAGGTTACTTTCCAGTTTAAGATCTCCTGACTGGTCTATGTAGCCCCTCTGATTAGCATCATGAAATGAACCTGGTCCGACATACCTTGCTGTAAAAGCCCTGATGCTGTAAGCACCTCCGCTGAAGAACTGTTCCACATATGGCAGAGCAGTCGAATTGCCGTAAGGGATCCCTATCCCTGTATAAAACCTGAATACAAATGATTTTTTATACCAGTTCCTGTAATATCTGAAATCGGAGGTAAATTTTATATATTCTGAATATACATTACCGATAAGTGAGTACGGCCGCCTGGAAGGTGACTTCCCCAATCCGGCAAACAGATCTATAAGATTTGCCGAAGTATTGATCCCGGCCTGAAAGAAAAAATTATCAGGCTTTACTGTAAGAGTGTTATTGTAGCTGAATTCATACCTCGGACCAATTATAAATTGTTCTTCGAAACTCTTTCGGATATATATATTGCGGTTCACAACCGAATCAAATGCAAGGGTAGTTGCAAGGAGGTTCACAGAGTTTATATACAGGGGAAATAAGGAATGCTGAATATATTTGTTCCTGCTCCACAGATAATTAATATTTGTTTTTATCGAAAACAGCTTATAATAGGCTACCCTGTTTAGAAGGTTCAGATCTAGGTTAACGGAACTCCTTTGCAGCAGCAGTAAGTTCTTCCTCGAATGGCTCAGTGGAAGAATGATCCTGGGAAATGACAATCCCGAGGCAAGTCCGAACTGATATGAATAGGTTCCCAGCTGGTTGGCCGATCTGACTCCCCATTGCCATTCAAAGCCTCCCGTAAGCGCCAGCTTAAGAAGCTCGGCACCATTAAATGTATTGCGGTTGGAAATGCCGGCTGATAAAAGCGGACCGAAATAACCTGATGATTTTGTCATAAGATTGGCTTCATAATCAACAGTGATATTTTCGGCCATGACAAGGTTGATAACAACATCAAGCAAATAAGAGAGGCTGTCGCTCTTATTCTGAACAAATGAGATATTTACAGACTTGAATATTCCAAGATTATTCAAACGGTTCAATGTTTTCTGGTACGAACTGTAAGAATATTTATCTCCCTTACCGATAAATAAAGATGCAAGCAATACATCATTGTTCAGAATGCCGGGTGCAGAAACAATTGTGACCCCATCGCTCCGGACAGTATCTGCTCCCGGCATAACTTTGAGTGTACCCTGTGAATTGTTGATTATAACATTGTTTATCCTGTATATTGAAAGAACTGATTCGGGTAATCCGTTTCTCTTACCAATATTGAGATTCAGTTCATTTTTATCTCCTGTCGTATCAGCCCTTAGCTCAATGAATTCCGGCATAAAGTAAAAATACCCGCTATCCTGTATTTCTCTTGCAAGAATGTCCCTGGAAGATTTTAAATTATCCAGGTTGAACTGATCCCCGGGTTTGATCTTTTTCCATCCATTATAATTCTTTATAAGTGAATCCAGGTGATCCGGAAGGGTGTCATTCACTATCCTGTTGAAATGATAGGGCGGTGAAAGTTCGACAAAATATTTTACTTTGGCTTTTTTGTGATTCCTGCCGCCGGTATCAATGACAGACCAGGCCGTGGCATGAAAATAGCCCATGTCAAACAAGTCACTTTCAATTTTTTTTGTCCTGAGGTCAGGATTTACATCAGAAACAAGAACAGGAGATGAAGAAAGAGTTTTGTAGACCCAGCTCATAAGCTTATTTGACTTTTTCACTTTCCAGTAATTATGAACCCATAAACCTACAGGTGGAAGAACCCGCCTGCCGAAGATCGCATTGTTTACTTTATGAGCGGTTGTGGAGGAAACCTGATTTTTTACCCCGGATATTTTCTTAATATCAGACCTGTTAATAATCTCAGTCTTTTTATGTCCTGTATACAGCGCCTGATCCTTTGTCAGAAAACGGGTGTTGGAACAGCCCGGCAGAACTATAAGAAGAGAAACCAGAAATATGAAGGATCCTGCTTTCAATTATCCTTGTTTTTTGTTTTAATGTTTTTCTTTTTTCTTTTCCAGATATCACTGAGGGAATGATAATTTTTCCTGTACGTAAAGCCTACACCGGTTTTTACGACCTCCCCCTCAATCACATCCTCATAAGAGCGCTCATTGTAAACTTTTATAAATTTCGTTGCCAGAGAATCAAGCTGGTACTCAAAAGAAAAATTGTTAAGGGATAAATTTGAATTACTCTGGCTGTTTGAATAATCATTCAGACGCCCCGAGATTTCTATCTTAGCCCGGTTATTGAGAAGCGCCTTCCTGACATCGTATGAAAGACTTGTTTTTGTCTGCTGACTTCCCGGGGTTGAGGATTCTACATAGGTATCAAGCCCGAATGAAATATCGATGCCCTTTATTGTAGTTTTCGTAAGATTGTTCAATTGCGAGGCAACAAGCTGGTTTACCTGCTCAGTCATATAGCTTGAGGTGGTTGATATACCCGGGAGGTCAATCTTTTCAAACAGAAGGGTAGTTATTGCCTGCCGCATCTGTTCTTCGGGGCTCAGAGTGTTGATAATACTCATCAGATACTGGTCCGGAGTGTTTATTGTGAATAATATATCCAAAGAAGAAAGCCGGCCCGAGAGCTTGAGCACCACATTAAAATCCACCTCACGCTGCCTGTTGTCAACCGGATTCGTATAGGAACTGTGAACCTTATTAAGTGCTTCAAACTTCAATTCCGGATCATCAAGTTTTCCATCCCATCGGATAGTCCCTCCCCCGGATATTACGAATTTTTTATTTGGCCAGCCTATCATTTTCAGATCAGCAGACCCTTCACTGACTTCATATTTACCTGCCAGGTTAACCCGGCTGCTGGCAAGCATCGTGTAGTTCAGTTCACCTCCTCCTTTTATCACTAAATTTATATTGAACATTCTCTGTGATAATGTTATATTAATTATGGTAGCCGGATCAATTTCAACTAAAGATTCAACAGAGGTTTTATTATAGATGCCATTCCCTGCCTCTGCTGCCTGATTGTTTTTTTCTCCCGGATGGTTATTACTCACAAATGTCACCACTTTCTGGCTTTCTGAAACACTGAGGTCCTCCTGTTGCCTGAAGAATATATCTGTTCCGCTCTTTAGTATAATTTTACCTTTCAGGACCGGACCGGTAACCGGTCCCCTGACCGACAGCTTTGAATCAACGAAGATGACTCCATAAAATGAAGAAGTCTGATCTTCCTTTTTGTTCATTACCTGCAGATTGGAAGCAGTAACAGACAGATCAGCCGTTACCTGTTGTCTGTTGCTGAGGTCAACATTTCCGTCAACCAGCAATTCATGATTAAGAGAATCGAGTACTTTGAAATTGTCGAGAATAATTTTCTGTCCCCTGAACCTGATCCTTTCCTGCGGCATTCTGTAAGCCGAATTCAATAAATTTATCCTGAGATTTCCTCCATCAATCAAAAGGTCTCCCGTAAGACTTTCCGACCCTTCTCCGGTGGAAAGGTCAAAGTTTCCGGAAATAATTCCTTTCAGATCAGTAAGATATTTTTTTACAAAAGGCTGAATTATTTTTATCGGGATTGCCTTAAACTGAGCATCTACTGCGCGGGTACCATTTACAGGATTTTTACCTTTTAAACCTATTTCAGCAGAGTCAAGACGGGCTTTCAGGTTAAAATCATAATTCCCCGACTTTCCTGAGGAATAAAAACCTGATAAAGCTATACTATCGAAATCCAGTCCTGACCACCTTGCATCCCCCAAATGAAGATCAGCGGATACCTTATTACCCTTATCCGCACTCCCTGAATACTCTGCAAAACCCGATACTGATCCCCCGGGGTCACCTTCCACCAGGTCATTTCTTAGAAGAGACTTTAAAGTGACATCCTTAAGATCAATTCTGTATCTGTGAACTCCGGCGGTATCAAGGGTGATAACGTCAAGCCATGAGCTGTCTGTATGGATCCTGAAAGCCGGGGAAACTGATTTTGTCGTACGGTTGAAAGTGAGAAGATCAGGTGAATCCATCTGCCATGTGAAACCATTCATAACAATCTGCCTGGAAGGAATTTCAAATTTGATTCTTCCTTTATCGATTAATTCACTGACTTCAAGATCGTATACCATCTTATTACCCGGGCCCATGACGGAAACTCTTGTAAGTCCCTTTAAGTCAGCGAACCGGCCGGATATTAAAATTTCATTCAGAAGATGTGAAAAGACGAGGCAGCTATCAGATTCAACTTTCAGTTTCATTACCCCCGTTGAATCGGTAAGGGTTGCATTCAGTCTTTTTATCTCAGCCATTTTATACCTGACCGAATTACCTTTGATATCGCAATAGATTGTACTGTCTGCCCGCCTGTTAAAGAATGAAATGGAAAGATCCCTGAAATTAATGTTTGTATCGCTGCTGAATATCCCCAGCATCCTGTTATTATGCAAACTAATGCTGGCATTCATCTCAGGCAACAAAGAGATCCTGTAAGCCTTGTCGCGTATCTGGGGATCAACGAATGACAGGAGATACTTCCGGAAGCCGGTAAGAACACTCCCAAGTTCATTGTATGGTTTTTCAATTGATATCCCGGCTATAAAAAAATCAGACCTGGCTTTCATGGTAGTATTCAGAGAATCCGTCTGGAGTGAGATATCGATCAAGCCGGTACCCGCCTTATTGCGCGGAGTGGAAAGTTTCAAATCAGAAATTCTGATCCCGCTCTTAATCCCGCCTTCGCTCTTTATAAAATCTCCTTCAAATGTCCCTTCTGCCGAAAGAGTATCTTTAAAAAAATGTAACTCCTTAAGTTCAGCCATAAAATTACCTGCTGTTGTTATTTCCAATCCTGAATCACCTGAATTCATGCTTACGTCAAGGTTGCATTCAAGCGACGGATCATCGATGAACAGCCTCGCATCATACTTTTGATCCCTTATCACAAAGTGAACAAGTGCTTTGGTGTAATTATAGCCTTTGAAATTAAGAGTATCGATCTGAAGATCTATATCAGCCATTAATGGTTTTGTCTTTATCCCGCTTCCTTTTGCTTCAACATTTCCGCTGAATGATCCGAGGGTACTATTCTTTGTAATCTTATCCAGCGATAATCCGGTGAGCATACCTTTTATCAAAAAACTGTCATTTCTGGTATTATATGATCCGCTAAAACCGGCACTCCCCAGGTCACTTTTCAATTTAATATTAAAGCCGGGAGCTCTTAATGAATCATACAGGTTACCCTCAAATGAGAGGTTTCTAAAATCAGGAGCATATTTCCCCATCTTCAGAACAGTAAACAGGTTCTTAAGCCATGTAGTATCAATATCCGATATACCGAAGTGCAATTCACCCACCGCTTTATCTGGGGAAAATATGTTCCCGGCTTTCCCCTTTAAAGAAATATTTAATTTTTTTGCAAGGGAGATGGAAAATGAAGGCAGAGAGAGAGCAGAATTCTCCAGCACGATATCACCTTCAACGGAGACCGGTGAAATGTCAATGGTTCTGATCTATTGATATTATATCCGAATCGGGCTTAAAATAAATCAGATCGCTGAGGGAGATACTGGTCTTGCTGACAGAAATTTTTGCCTGGCGGATCCTGGCAGGGTCGTCTAAGATATCGAAGGGATTTCCTTCTGCAGAACCGTTCAGATTAAGCCGGCTGTTCGCAGTTTCCATTGAAAGATCAATCCTGTTTTTCCCTGAATGTGAGGAGATGTCAGCTTTCATTTTCTTCAGGCAGAAGCCATTGCCTGAAACGAAATCCAGCTTTTCTATATTTGCATTAATATCAGCATTGCCAAGCTGAAAATCAGAAACCTGCATATTCAGGTCAGCAATACTGAATCTGGGCAGCGTGTCATCTTCGCCTGAATCACTGTACTTTAACATGCTGAAATCCAGCTCCTCCAGTTTAATATCCGCGGCACGGATTTCCCATGGAAAAATCACGGGACTGACTGTTTTTTCAATCCCAGGTGCCTGCTTCTGAACATCCATATGAAGCACTGCATTTGTCCCGGAAAGTGAAACATTGTCAAATTCAAGTACCCTGTTGATAAAGTCCGTTTTTCTTGCTCTTACCCGGAACTCTTCTGCTGTAAGGTCCACTTTCAGTTTTTTGCCGGGATCATCAAAAAGGATTTTTATATCATTCAGATAGAGTTCGGTAAGTCCGATATTCCAGCCGGAGCCCTGGGTGGTATCCTGCTCCGCGGCAGGCGGATCTGTAATTATGCTTCCGGCTGCCCCGTCTATTTCAAGGGATCTGACGAGAACTGTTCTCTCAATCAGGGATGTCTTTTTTGTTTTGATCAATATCTTTTTGACGTACTGATTTATATAGATCCCCCCGACAGAGTCAGTCATATCAAGTCGCAGGTTTGTGACCCCGGCTTTGCCGACAGATATTTCCCATGGACGTATATCGGAAAGGGCCTTCAATGTATCTTGCTTCCCCCCTGAAAAAGCAGCGGCAATATTCAGCTGTTCATCCTTATTCAATCGTGACAGGATAACTCTGGAATTGTCGACTAGACACCGACCTTATGTATACTTTTTTCTTAATTAAAGCAAAGAGGCTGAATCTCACCTTTACTCTGCCGGCGTATACGATGGTATCGCCTCCCGGCCCGTGTAAAAACAGGCCGTCCAATTCCATTGAATTTGGTAAAATGGTATTCAGGGAGTGAATTTTTACAGGGATATGAGCATTGTACAAAATTTCATTCACCTTTCCTGTCACAAAGCGATGTGAAAATGAAAAGTTAATTAAAATAACAATCAGAAATATCAGACCGATTATTGAAACCAGAAATATGATGATCGCTTTTTTGATTTTCCTTGGTCTCATCAGGAAGGTTGTTTCAACTCCATTACAAACTTAATACTAAATTACTGATCCATTGGCAAAAACCCTGTTACTTTGTCTCTTGAAATTAAAAGAATAGCTGCTTATTATTGAAACAGCTTACCCGGATTTATGTTCTGGAACTATCCTCTTATTGTATTACTTCCGCTGTGGGCAGATTTTTATGGAGGCAGCTTTTATGTTGAAGCGGATGTCTATTGCCCGATCAACAGACAAATAACAATTTTTCGTATTTTTATCAGAATGAAAAAGATTGCGGCTATTATTCTGGAAAATGATAAAGGTGAATTTCTGCTCGCCCTGCGCGACAATAAAGCCTGGATCCCATTCCCGAATCACTGGGATCTGATAGGCGGTCATGTGGAAGAAGGGGAGACACCTGAAGAGGCTCTGGTCAGGGAGGTAAAGGAAGAATTGAATATTGAACTGAAAGAATACTCATTCTATAAAATATTTGAATGTTTTGAAGGAGATGCTTATAAGAATATAAAATATATTTACACCGGAAAAATAAACCTGCCGGTTAATCAGATCACCCTCCTGGAAGGAGAACGTGCTCAGTATTTTTCAAGGGAGGAGATACCCGGGGTAAAATTTGCCAATATTATCAAATCAATTATGATTGATTATATTAACCATACTTCACAAAACAAAAAATAACTAATTTGTGATAATCCTTTGAGTGGGCGGGTTCCTTCGGGGCAAATTATAATTTTTCACGGCCGAAACAACTTTGTAATTAAGAGATCCATGAAGTACTTCTATTTTGCAGTTATCGTCCTGATTCTGGTCTCATGCGGGTCAGGTGAAAAAAGATCAGATTTCCTCCCGGGAAGGGAATCTGATCTGAAATTCAATCAGCTTGCCGGCAGCTGGGACGAGGCAATTCCCCTTGGTAACGGAATGCTTGGAGCCCTGATCTGGGAAAAAGATAAAAGGCTCAGATTTTCACTCGACAGGGCTGATCTCTGGGATCTCAGACCTATGGAAAACCTTGATAAGCCCGAATGGAAATATTCAGCTGGGTGAAAGAACAGTGGGAAAAAAATAAGTTATTCCAGAGTTCAGAAGATGTTTGATGCTCCTTATGACAGGAATCCTGCACCTTCGAAAATACCCGGGGGAGCACTGGAGTTTGATATCTCTCCACTTGGTGAGGTTCAATCTGCCGGACTATCCCTCGAAAATGCGCTTTGCAGGATAAAATGGAAGAACGGGGCAACTCTTGAAACCTTTGTATGTGCTGACAATACAGTAGGATGGTTCAGGATTAAAGCTCCAGGTCCGGGACTTTTCCCGGAATTTCTTGCCCCTGCCTATAACATTGCCGATGATACCGGTGCCGACAATTCTCATTCCGGTCAGGATCTGAGGCTTCTGGGTTATCCTGAGGGCGAGATAGTGAAAGAAAACAATTCGATAACATATGATCAGAAAGGCTGGGGTGGGTTTCAGTACCAGGTAAATGTGAGATGGAAAAAACAGGGAAACGTTACTGAAGGATGCTGGAGCATCAGTTCAGAATTTCCAGGCCGGGAAAAACAGGCAAGCGCAAAGGACAACCTTATCAGCAATGTAATCGGGTATCATGAAGCCTATATAAATCATTGCAGATGGTGGAATAATTTCTGGTCACAATCAGCCATCTCCCTTCCCGATCAGTATACTTAACAAACAATGGTATCTTGAGATGTACAAGCTCGGAGCAGCAACAGGCAATGGAGCCCCCCCTATCTCCCTTCAGGCAGTCTGGACAGCCGACAATGGAAAACTACCTCCCTGGAAAGGCGATTTTCATAACGATCTGAATACACAACTAAGCTACTGGCCCGCATACAGTTCAAATCATTTGATCCAGGAGAGTGGTTTCATAGACTGGCTTGAGAAGAACAAACCGGCATTTGAAAAATATACAAAGCAGTACTTTCCAGGTACCGGGCCTTAATGTACCCGGGGTGGCAACTCTTACAGGACATGCCCATGGGCGGCTGGATCCAGTATTCATTCGGACCCACAGTATCAGCATGGCTCGGGCATCATTTTTATCTCCACTGGAGATATTCAATGGACAGGGAATTTCTTGAAAATGAGGCCTATCCATGGATAAAAGATGTTGCAGAATACCTTGAGCACATTATCCGTAACAGATAAAAACGGATTAAGAAGACTTACCCCTGAGCTCGAGCCCTGAAATATTCAATAATTCCAGGGAAGCATGGTTCACCGAAATGACCAACTTCGATCTGGGACTTGTAAGGTGGACTTTCGAAAAGGCGGCTGAACTGGCTGGAGAACTTGGAAAAACGGATGAGTCAGCCACTGGAAGAAAGCATTATCTCAATGGCCGGATTATGATATAGACCCCTGAACAGGCTTGACATATGCAAAAGGGAATCCCTATAATCAGTCTCACAGGCATTTTTCACATCTGATAGCATTTCATCCTCTTGGCCTGATTGATAGTCAAAAGGAGAAAAGGATCAGCAGATCATCAAATCCACGATTGCTACTCTTGACAAGGTTGGCCCCGACTGGTGGTGCGGATATTCCTACAGCTGGCTGGGAAATATTAAAGCCAGGGCCTTTGACGGAAAAGGAGCCGCTGAAGCGCTTAAAGATCTTTGCAACTGATTTTTGCCTGAAGAACAGTTTCCATGTAAACGGTGATCAGTCGGGAACAGGCAAATCGAAATTCACTTACCGCCCCTTTACCCTTGAAGGAAACTTCGCCTTTGCAGCCGGCATCCAGGAAATGCTGATACAGAGCCATACAGGCATTGTCAGAATTTTCCCGGCAATTCCTGAAGAGTGGAAGGATGTCAGCTTTAAAAGCTTACGGGCAGAGGGAGCCTTCCTTGTTTCCGCAAAAATGGAAAAAGGAGATGTCACTGACGTTGACATTATTTCTGAAAAAGGCGGCGAGCTGAAAATATTAAATCCTTTTAAAAATGATGCTTTTAAATGCTCAGCTCCTTATACAAAATCTGATGACATTCTTGTATTTCAGACTAAACCCGGACAAAAGATCAGCATGGGCAGCTGACTTAAAATATATTTTTACATTAAGTGAAATCAATTAACAAGACATGAATACAATTAAGAATTATCTTCTGCTTGTTTTAATTATGACCGTGCTCTGTTACAAGGGGTCAGAACATCATGGTTAAATCGCCCGATGGCAATATTGCTGTTACCGTCAGCAATGGAGAAAAACTAAGCTATTCAGTATTGTGGAATGGACAGGAATATTGTAAATCCGTCAGCAGCTGGGATTTGAGCTGAAAGATGAAGAACCTATGGCAGGAAACTTTTCAATAGTTGATCAGTCTGTAAAAAATTTCAATGAAAAATGGATCCCTGTTGTAAAGTCAAAACATGCAGAGATAATGAATCAATATAATGAGCTGAAGCTGACACTGAAGGAAAAGTCCGGTCCGATGCGCCAGATGGAGCTGTATGTAAGAGCATACAATGACGGGGCCGCCTTCCGGTACAAGCTGCTGAGGAGCGCCAGGGCAGGCGACAGGCAGATTGTCAGGGAACTGACAACTTTCACTATCCCCGGCGACCCGAAATCATGGATTGTTGAATATGGAGGATACGCCACTCAAATGAGGCTGAGTTCATGGAGCATCCGCTGAGTTATCTTAATGAAAAATCAATTGCCGGCATGCCAATGCTGATGGAATATGGCAACAATTGCTGGGTTGCCATTACCGAAGCTAAAATAGAAAATTATGCCGCTTTTTATATTGGAACGAACGGAATTGCCAATACTCTGACAACAAAGCTTGTACCGGTTCCGGGAGAACCGGAAACAGGTGTCAAGGTGAGGTTCAATGATGAAGTTTCTACCCCCTGGCGGGTGCTGATGATAGGAGAGACACCTGGCAGGCTGATCGAGTCTGAAATAATCCAGAACCTTAACGATCCTGTGCATCATCAAGGATCCTTCATGGATCAGGCCGGGGATGAGCGCATGGGATAACTGGTGGAGCGGGGATGTAAAAATGGAGATGCCTGTGATAAAACATTATATCGACCTTGCCTCGGAAATGGGCTGGCCATATATGCTTGTTGACTGGCAATGGTATGGCAAGTTCAATTCTCCTGAGGCGGATATAACAAAATGGGCCCCGCAGATAAGCATGCCGGAAATAATTGAATATGCAAGATCAAAAAATGTCAGGATACTGGTATGGCTCTATTCAAGTGATGTTAACAGGAATTCGGCCTATAAAACTGCATTTCCGCTTTATGAAAAATGGGGCATTGCAGGGATCAAAATTGATTTTATGGACCGCGATGACCAGCAGATGGTGAACTGGTATCATGATATAATCAAATGCGCGGCAGAAAATCACCTTATGGTCGATTTCCACGGAGCTTATAAACCGGACGGGATTATCCGTACCTGGCCAAATATGATCACACGCGAAGGGCTGATGGGCAATGAATATTATAAGTTCTCAAATAAGATGAGCCCGGAACATAATGTCAAACTTGCATTTACAAGGATGCTGGCCGGACAGATGGATTATACACCGGGGGCATTCCTCAATGTTACAAAGGAAAAGTTTAAACAACAGACTCCCTGCAGTTGTATGGAATACCCGGGCAGCTGAACTCTCTAAATTTGTCATCTACGAAAGTCCGCTGACAGTAGTCTGCGATCACCCTGATAATATTCTCGAGCAAGCCGGGAGCTGATTTTCTGAAAATAGTACCTACAGTCTGGGATGATATCAGGTTCCTTGGTGGTTATCCCGGCGATTATATTGCATTAGCCAAACGCAGCGGCGATACATGGTTTATTGGGGTTATGAATAACCAGGTAAGAAAAAACATTGTGCTGAAGCTTGACTTTCTTCCTGAGGGTGACTATGAAGCTGAGAGCTGGGCAGATGCAAAAAACGCGGATAAAGAGCCGGCAGAGCTTGACCACCTGAAGCAAACCGTAAAAAACGGGGATGATTTCAAGGTGTCGGTGGCCAGGAACGGCGGATGTGTTACGGTGATTAAAAGAAAATAACTTGAAGGAAATCTGGCGCAAAACAACCCAGGATCTTCTGCCACTGTCAAAGGCGGGGCCCCGACAGGGGAAATATGATATCTATCCGTCATTCAGGCTGAAAGAGGAACAGATATTTACCGGATTTACATCGCTGGCTGAAGCTGTAAAAGATCATAAAACAGTTATAATAGATAGTTACTCCGGCGTTTTTACTGAGCTGTTCCATGATAAGCTCGATAAAGAATTAAAAGAAAGAGGTCTTAAAACCTCCTGGAAATTTACATCTGATTTTTTAAAACCCGCTGCCGTTATTGAAGAGATGATCTCCCCGTTCATGGGAGGGAATGATCCGCTTTTCGGGACCCGCACCTCATTGACTATTGAAGATTTTTTCGACCTCGGGAGGTTCGGGAATATTATCCCTGATAAAAATGCTGATATTAACTTGCTTATCGGACCGGGAGCAGCACTTTCTGGCTGGAAGGGGCTGCTGATATATATCGATCTGCCAAAGAATGAGATACAATTCCGGTCGACGGGCCGGGTCAGTCATAAATCTTGGCGCCTCAGCTCCTGCTGATCCAAGGTACATGTACAAACGATTTTATTTTGTCGACTGGGTAGTCCTGAACAGGCATAAACGCAATCTCCTGCCCTCGACAGATCTGATCGCTGACGGGCAACGACCGGAAGATCCTGTCTGGATGAAGGGAGATAATCTCAGAGCTGCGCTAAGTGAAATGAGTAAAAGTGTTTTCAGGGTCCGGCCTTGGTTTGAACCGGGTGTCTGGGGAGGAACCTGGATAAAGGATCATATAGAAGGACTTAACAAAAATGTACCCAATTATGCCTGGTCTTTCGAACTGATAGTACCGGAAAACGGAATACTCTTCGAGAGCTCCGGGAGGCTTCTTGAAGTATCATTCGATAGCCTGATGTTCCATGAGGCAAAGGCAGTTCTCGGTGATTGCCATGCAAGGTTCGGGACTGACTTTCCGATCCGGTTCGACTTCCTCGATACTTTTGACGGTGGCAACCTGTCAATTCAGTGCCATCCCCGCCCTGAATATACCAGGAAGAATTTCGGTGAGGAATTTACCCAGGAAGAGACCTATTATATTCTGGATACAAAAGATAATGCAGTCGTATATCTTGGATTCCGGGATGACATTGATCCTTCTGAATTCCGGAGGGAACTTGAAATGAGCTTCAGGGAATCGAGGCCACTGGAAATTGAGAAATATGTTCAGAAACACAGAGCTTCCAGGCACGATCTGTTCCTGATCCCTTATGGCACTATTCATGGATCCGGTGCCAATAATCTTGTTCTTGAGATAAGCTCCACCCCCTATATTTTTACATTTAAAATGTATGACTGGCTCCGTCCTGACCTTGATGGAATGCCCAGGGCCCTGAACATTCCACGGGGAATGGAAAACCTCTATTTTGACCGTAAGGGCAGGTA
Organism: uncultured Bacteroidales bacterium; assembly: GCA_963816345.1. Taxonomy (GTDB): domain Bacteria; phylum Bacteroidota; class Bacteroidia; order Bacteroidales; family VadinHA17; genus LD21. The sequence goes on along the minus strand of CAWFKI010000006.1, from coordinate 37,421 downwards.
CGTGAAGGAGAAGCTTATATCAAAGCCGGTTCTGATTGACAAAGGGAGAGATTGGAGGCTTTACCATCTTCCTACACATGAGACACATCTTTACGATGTTCACCGTCTTCATTTTAACAGGGAGATCGAAGTTCAGACAGAGAATAAATTCCATGTAATGAGCCTTGTTGAAGGAGGAGCCGTTATTGTTGAAACAGCCAATGGATACAGAGCGGAATTCAGCTATGCCGAGACATTTGTTATCCCGGCAGCTGCCGGCAGTTACAGGCTTATAAATCTGACTCCCGGAGAAGCTGTGGTGGTTAAAGCATTTGTTAAATAAAATAACAGACAGAACATCGCAGCAGATCGCTTTGGAAACATAGGAACAAGAAATAGGCGATCGTGAGCACTTAATTATTTCCATAAATTGCGTACGCATTGGAAAACCTTATAAATTTGCATAACCAACATTTTAAAGTATGCCCAAAATGAATTTTAAAATCCTGTACGGAATTATAATTTCTTTTTTAATTCTCCCCATTTCTGTCAGTTCCCAGAACAAAGACAAAGCCGGTTTTCTAGTACCAAAGCCCGGATTCTTTCAGAACACAATCTTAAAAGATGATGAAAGGGTTAAAGAAAAATTGTCGCCTGTTAAGGAGAATAAAATTTTTGTTGCTGATAATTCAGGTGATCATCTGCCTGACAAGGTAGCGCTTTATACTAACGCCCAATGGCACAATCCACCTGTATCTCAGGGGAATACAAATACCTGCTGGTGTTTTTCAACTACCTCCTTCCTGGAGTCGGAAGCCTACAGGATAAATAAGGTTAAAGTTAAGCTTTCCGAGATGTACACTGTCTATTGGGAATATGTGGAAAAGGCCCGGAGATTTGTGAGGGAAAGAGGAGAGTCGGAATTCAATGAAGGGTCTGAAGCAAATGCCGTTACGCGTATGTGGAAAAAATATGGCATTGTACCGGAAGAATCGTATACCGGACTCCTTGATGGGAGAAAGTACCTTAACCATGAGGCACTGATTACTGAAATGAAGGATTACCTCGAATCGGTAAAATCCACTTCAGACTGGGATGAAGAGACAGTCATTGCTACGATTAAATCCATAATGAATCATTATATCGGAATTCCTCCGGCAGAAGTAACAGTAGACGGAAAGAAAATGACCCCCCTTCAATATCTGCATGATGTTGTAAGAATAAACCCCGATGACTATGTGGATATTCTTTCTTATGAGCAGGAGCCTTTTTATGAGCATGTTGAGTATAAGGTGCCTGATAACTGGTGGCACAGTACCGATTACTGCAATGTACCTCTTCAACAGTTTATGGATGCCCTTAAAAATGCAATTGGCAACGGATATACAGTAAGTATCGGAGGCGATGTTTCGGAGCCGGGGTTTGACCGTAAAACACAGTGCGCAACAATTCCTGATTTTGATATCCCGTCATCCTTCATCAATGATGATGCAAGGCAATTCAGATTTTCCAATCAGACTACAACCGATGATCACGGAATGCACCTGGTAGGTTCCCTTGTAAAAGATGGAAAGGAGTGGTTTCTTATAAAAGATTCCGGTTCAGGTTCCAGAAACAATGACCCCAATGCACCGGAATTCGGATATTACTTTTTCTCCGGGGATTATGTGAAGCTGAAAATGATGGATTTTATGGTTCACAAAGATGCTGTAGGGGCGCTTCTGGAAAAAATAAAGTAGGAAATTTATGGTTCTGAAAAATCTGTCCCTGAAGTGAAGTATCCTGGTTAACTTGCAAAAAGATTACCAGTGAATAACTTAAGTCTGAAAGTATTTATGTAAATTTTAAATAAATACTTTATGAATACTCCGTCATCCCGGGAAAACCCTTCATTCTGGACAGGGCTTATCAGGAAAGTGAGAATTTTTCTGAAGTGGACCCTTGTAGTGGTGCTGATCGCAGGAACTATAGTCATCTACTGGAAATATTTTTATACTTACAGTGAAGGTTATCGTGCCGGATTACTTCAGAAGTTTTCCAGCAAAGGCACTATCTTCAAGACTTACGAAGGAGAGATGATCCTCAGCAGTGTATCTTCAAACAGGGATGTGGCGATTGCCTCAGAGAAATTTTTCTTTACTCTTACTAACAAGGCTCTTGTAAGAGAGTTTGACACAATACAGGGACAAATGGTCATTGTCCATTATAAACAGAAGAACGGCACCCTTTTCTGGCGGGGCGATTCAGAGTATCTTGTTGATAGTGTAAAGCTAAAACGCTAGCTGTTATTTCATCACCTTTTTCAGTATCCCGAATACCCCTCTTATGAATGTGGCGCTTGTAAGCACTTTGAGCACCTCGTCCTGTGGAGTTTTGCTGCTTCTTCCCCAGGTTGTCCGGGATGGTGTCGGCCCTGAATATCTCTCCCCCTCCTCCTTTCTCCCATTCCCCCATTGTTCAGGCGCTGCCTCATCAGCCTTCTTTCTTTCTGCCTCTGAAACCTTCCTGCTTAGTATTTCATAAGCGCTCTCGCGGTCTATTGTACGGATGTATTTCTGCACGAGTACAGAGGCGCTGTTTATTGAAGATATCTCTGACGGAGTAAGGATATCCATCCTGCTCATCGGGGCGCGAAGCATCGTCACAGCAAGGGGAGTGGGGATGCCCTTCTCATTCAATGCCGTTACAAGAGCCTCACCTATTCCTAGGGCTGTTATTGCCTCATCCGTCTTATAATAATCAGAAAGAGGATAGTTTTCGGCAGTAAGCTTTATGGCCTTCCTGTCGACTGCTGTAAAGGCCCTGAGTGCATGCTGGACTTTCAGTCCCAGCTGGGCCAGAACTCCATTGGGAACATCCATCGGATTCTGAGTTACAAAAAAGATCCCGATACCTTTCGAGCGGATAAGCTTCACAATATTTTCTATCTGATCCAGAAGCGCCCTGCTTGCCTGGTTAAACAGCAGGTGAGCCTCATCGATGAAGATCACAAGCTCCGGCTTATCGGCATCGCCCTTTTCCGGCATCTGACTGTAAATCTCCGCCAGTAGTGACAGCATAAATGTAGAAAACATCTTGGGCTTATCCTGTATGTCTGTCAGCCGAATGATACTTATATACCCGTTACCGTTTTTGTCCCTTCTCATAAGATCCCTTATGTCGAAGGAGAGTTCTCCGAAGAAAAGGTCAGCTCCCTGTTGTTCAAGCTCAAGAAGCTTTCGCATAATAATTCCGGTCGTGGCGGTGGAGATCTTTCCGTAATCATTTTCAATCTCTTCCTTTCCCTCTCCCGTGACATACTGCAGAACCTTTTTTATATCTTTAATATCAAGCAGACCCAGCTGTTTATCGTCACAATATTTAAATATGACTGACAATACCCCTTCCTGTGTATCGTTCAGATCGAGAATGCGTGAAAGAAGCACGGGGCCGAATTCGGAAACTGTGGCCCTTAATCTGACTCCCTCCTGCTGTGAGAGGGACATGAGCTCAACAGGAAATCCTTTTGGCGTGTACGGAAGGTTTACCCTGGCCATCCTTTCAAGAATAAATGGCTTCTCTTCCCCAGGCATTGCAATGCCGCTCAGATCCCCCTTTATGTCCATCATAAGTACCGGTACCCCGCTTTCGGATAACTGTTCCGATATAACCTGAAGCGTTTTGGTCTTGCCCGTACCTGTGGCTCCGGCTATCAGTCCATGCCTGTTAATTGTTTTTAGAGGTATCTTTACCTGAGTGCCTGAAACCGGTGCGCCGTCGAGCATTGCGGCCCCCAACACTATAGTATCTCCTTTACAGGAATATCCATCGTTTATATACTTAAAAAAACTCTCTTCCTTATTCATATACTATAAATTTAAAATCGTAATTTTATATTTCAGGATCAAATGCAATTTAATAGTAAAAGTGTAATTTCCAGCACAACCGGCTTGTTTATAACAAATTTATAACAAAAAAACAATTTGCATTTTTTAATGTGTTTTCCCCTCCCTGCCGGCAGGCAAGCTACAGGCAGGCATCATACATTAAAATTAAAATTATACTATGATGAAATCAAAAATTATTTGGGCTCTCCTGTCAATTACCTGCTTATGTCAGTACTCATACAGTCAGGTAACCGAAACTGAAAAAGCTATGAGGACCCGCTCCTCCGATTCCATCCCGGGTTGGAAGACAGGTGGTGTGTTATCATTCAATCTGGCCCAGACTTCACTTACCAACTGGGCGGCAGGAGGTGATAACTCATTGGCAGTTAACGGATTATTCAGCGGTTTTGCAAGCTATAAAAAAGGCAGGTCAGTCTGGGATAATACTCTTGACGTTGGATATGGCCTCCTGAAGCAGGGGCAGACATCGGGATATATGAAAACCGATGATAAATTTGATGTGTTATCAAAATATGGTCAGGAAGCTTTTAAAAATTTCTATTATTCTGCCCTATTGAATTTTAAGACACAAATGGCACCCGGGTATAAATACCCTGATGTTACAAATAAGATCTCGGATTTTCTTTCGCCTGCATATTTACTGATAGCTCTGGGAATGGACTTCAGGCCCGATCATTATTTCAGCGCTTTTCTTGCCCCCATTACGGAGAAACTGACTTTTGTCAACGACCAGCAACTTTCTGATGAAGGGGCATTCGGTGTAACTCCGGGTAAGAAATCATTAAGCGAATTTGGAGGATATTTCAGAACAATATATTCAAGGAATGATTTTAAAAATGAGTTCCTTAAAAATGTTTCTTTTACAACTGAGCTCGATCTCTTCTCAAATTATCTTAAGGATCCCCAGAATATTGTTGTGAACTGGCAGCTGCTTGTTGCCTTTAAGGTAAATAAATTCCTTTCCGCAAACCTGAACACCCAGCTGGTTTATGATGATAAGATAAGGGTGCCGTATGATGTAAACGGGAACGGGATCATTGCCCCTGGAGAAGGCATAAGATCGTTGATCCAGTTCAAAGAAATACTCGGAGTCGGATTAGCTTTAAATTTTTAATAACTAAAACCTGAACTTATGAAACTAGCGGACGAATTCAAAACATTTGCGATAAAGGGCAATGTCATTGATATGGCAGTTGGTATAATTATCGGCATTGCATTTGGCAAGATTGTATCCTCAATGGTTGCAGACATTATTATGCCCCCTCTGGGACTGCTTATCGGCGGAGTAAACTTTACCGATCTTAAAGTAATACTCAAGGCAGCTGCGGATACTCACCCGGCAGTGACCTGGAATTATGGCAATTTTCTACAGGTTACATTTGACTTTCTGATTGTTGCTTTTTCTGTTTTCCTGGTCATTAAAGCTATCAATCTCGCCAACAGGAAGGAGAAGGCAAAACCAGCTGTTCCTGAGGCACCTCCCGCCCCTACAAAAGAGGAGATACTCCTTACCGAGATCCGTGATCTGTTGAAAAAATAAATTGTTTGATTTTTTTTTGCCCTGGCTTCTGCTGTTTTTGTTTGAAACCCGGCCCCTGCTGCTTTACTTCAAAACCCATCCCCTGCCCCTTCCCTTAAGGCTAAGGGATGGGGAGATCCTCTCATTATCGATGCTTTTCTTCATCGATGCTTTTCTTCCCCTCCCCTTATTGTTTAAAACCCGGCCCCTGTTGCTTGTATTCAAAACCCATCCCCTGCCCCTTCCCTTAAGGCTAAGGGAAGGGGAGATTCTCTAATCATCGATGCTCTTCTTTCCCTCCCCTTATTTTTTAAGGGGAGGGTCAGGGAGAGGTTAAAAATAGGATAATTAAGGGGAGGGTCAGGGTGGGGTTAAAAATAGGATAATTAAGGGGAGGGTCAGGGAGGGGTTAAAAATAGGATAATTAAGGGGAGGGTCAGGGTGGGGTTAAAAATAGGATAATTAAGGGGAGGGTCAGGGAGGGGTTAAAAATAGGATAATTAAGGGGAGGGTCAGGGTGGGGTTAAAAATAGGATAATTAAGGGGAGGGTCAGGGAGGGGTTAAAAATAGGATAATTAAGGGGAGGGTCAGGGTGAGGTTAAGAATAATAAAGATTGTTTAAGGGGAGGGCCAGGGTGGGGTTAAGAATATGTAATTTCTTCAAAAAATAAGCGTTTTCAGATTAATTCGGATAATTTTACATCCGGCCATGTACTGGTATCAGAGCATGCCGTGGAAAAGAGATAATCAATATAATTAAGACTCCAATAACATGAGAATCAGGATCCTCTTAACTTCCGTTTCATTTTTGTTACTGATAAGCAACTGTTCAGAGGGTCCCGGTACCTCATTGCATGTTTCGCAGATAAAATGTAATGGATCCAAAGATCCTTTGGGGATCAATAAAATACCCGTATTCAGCTGGATAATTAATTCCCCGGAACGTAACCAGTCTCAGAAGGCATACCGGATTATTATAAGTTCTGACAGGAAAATGGCCGGAAGACAAGCCGGCGACATCTGGGATTCGGGTAAAATTGAATCAGGAAAATCTTCCTGGATAACCTATGAAGGACCGGAGCTTCAACCCGGAAGACAATATTTCTGGAAGGTGCGCGTCTGGGACAGAGACAATAAACCTTCTGCCTGGAGCGGAGAGGGTATGTTTTTCACAGGTTTATTTGAAAGTAAGGATTGGAACGGAGCCAGATGGATCGGTTTTGAAGAAATCCCCGATTCCCTGCTGCTGGTTCCCGGGGTGCATGGTTCAGGCGATAACCTGGGCAAGGTGGCAGTAAACCGGACAACTGTTCCATTTTTCAGGAAGGAGTTCGCGCTAGGGAAGAAGATCGCCCATGCATCAGTTTTTGTCTGCGGACTCGGGCAATATGAGCTTTACATCAACGGTCAAAAAATCGGGGACCGCTTTCTTTCCCCCGGGTGGTCGGATTACCGCAAGACTTGTTTTTATAATACTTATGATGTGACTGAAAATATGATCACCGGGGAAAATAGTGTCGGCGCTATTATCGGTAACGGATTCTATAACATTAACAGGGAACGCTACAGAAAGCTTGTTATCGCTTATGGTGCACCGAAAATGATACTTAAGCTTGATGTAGTCTATACCGACGGTACGCAAGAGACAATAATCAGCGATGAGACCTGGAAGACGGCCTCATCTCCGATCACATTTTCAAGTATTTACGGTGGGGAAGACTATGATGCCAGACTTGAACAGGATGGCTGGGACAGGCCGGGATTCGATGATTCAGCATGGAAGAAAGTACTGATAGTAAAGGATCCCGCGGGGAAACTTACTCCGGAAAGTGATTATCCCCTGAAAGTGGCAGAGGTGATCGGGATGAAGAAGATCCTTCATCGGAGTGACAGTATTTATACATATGATTTCGGACAGAATGCCTCCGGGATTATAAAAGTCAGGATAAAGGGTAAAAGAGGTCAGGAGGTAAAATTCATACCCGGAGAGCTCCTTGATGAGGATTCCCTTGTGACTCAAAAGGCAACCGGAGAACCCTACTATTTCAGCTATACCCTGAGAGGAGAAAATGAAGAGATCTGGATGCCCAGGTTCACATATTACGGCTTCAGATACTTAAGGGCAGACAAAGCTGTTCCTGAAGGCTACCCGAATCCTGACAGCCTGCCTGTTATTCTGGAAGCTGACCTGCTGCATACCAGGAATTCATCTGCAGTGACAGGGTCATTCACCTGTTCAAATGAATTGTTCAATTCGATTTATAAACTTATTGACTGGTCAATAAAGAGCAACCTGGCCAGTGTCGCAACTGACTGCCCCCACAGGGAAAAACTGGGATGGCTCGAACAGGCACATCTAATGGGAAATTCAATAAAGTTCATCTACGATATACATAACCTCTACAGTAAAGTCATTGATGATATGATTGATGCCCAGCTCGCCGACGGGCTTGGTTCCGGATATTGCCCCGGAATATGTCCCTTTCGTGGCAGGATTCCGTGATTCCCCGGAATGGGGCAGCGCCTGTGTTATCCTTCCCTGGGACATGTATGAATGGTATGGGGATACCGAAGCTGTTAAAAAAGCTTATCCTATGATGAAAAAATATGTGAACTATCTCAGGGATAAGTCTGATGGAAATATTCTCTCGCACGGGCTGGGCGACTGGTTCGATCTGGGTCCGAAGTTTCCCGGAGAGGCTCAGCTCACACCAAAAGCCGTTACGGCAACATCAATATACTTTTATGATGCAAAGCTCCTTGGCAAAATGGCCGGACTGATCGGAGAATCACAGGATGAATCTTATTACAATAAACTTGCCGGGGAGATCAGAATATCATTCAACAACAGGTTCCTTGATCCTGTAACAAAAGTATACTCTACAGGCAGTCAGACTGCATACTCGATGCCGCTGTTTTTCGGAATGGCTGATGACAGCTGCAGGAAAACTATAGTGGCGAATCTCATCAGATCGGTAAATGAGAACAATAAAGCACTGACTGCCGGTGATATAGGGTACAGATACCTTTTAAGGGTCCTTGAAGAGGAAGGTCAGTCTCAGCTGATATATGATATGAACTCCGGATCAGACGTGCCTGGCTATGCTTACCAGCTGGCGAAGGGAGCCACCTCACTGACCGAATCGTGGGCTGCCCTGAAATATGTTTCAAATAATCATATGATGCTGGGTCATCTTATGGAATGGTTCTATAGTGGTCCGGGGGGTATACGGCAGATGCCCGGGTCCGCTGCCTATGAAAATATTCTCATTGAACCTGAGGTAGTAGGTGACATCAGATGGGCTGAAACAAAATACAATTCGATTCATGGAGAAATTTCAACCTCATGGAACCTTGAAGGAGCCAATTTTACTCTTAAAGTCAAAATACCTGCAGGCTGCAGCGCTTCGGTTGTCATTCCGCAGGCTGATCCCGGCTTGATTACTGAGAATGATATCCCGATAGCCGGTTCAGGCGATGTAAGTGGAATAAGCTCTTCTGATGGCAAAACAGTTTGCAGAATACACTCAGGGGATTATATCTTTAAAGCAAAATATAAGAAATAATGCTGTCTGTGAAATTAATTGCCGGGTACGCACATTAACCTTTGCAGACCAACCTCATACATATCATTTTAAACATATTTTGAATTTTTGTTCATAATATTCAATACCTTTGCAAAACATTTAGGAAGCTAACACTTATGACATTAGTTGCACCTGTTCCGCTAAATGAGATGGATGGCCGGAGGCTCTATTATACTTTTATTGCAGGTGCAAGGAAGGTTATTGAAAACCAGGTCGAACTGAACAAAATAAATATATTTCCGGTAAATGATGGTGATACCGGTACCAATCTTGCCTCCACAATCAGGTCGGTAATTGACTCTCTCCGCCCCCACAGGTCATATAAAATAACCGCTGACAGGATCGCTGAGACTACACTTGTAAATGCCAGGGGAAACTCAGGGATCATTTTTGCCCAGTTCCTGTATGGCATGAGTACGGAAACCGGGAACTTCAAAACTATTACAGTAAGTCAGTTTGCTGAAAGTATCAAGAATTCCGTAAGGTATATCTACGAAGCTGTAGCCAACCCTGTTGAGGGAACAATGCTCACCGTAATAAAAGACTGGGCAAATTATATTTACGAGAACAGGTTCCATATATCGGATTTCAATGAGATGTTCATAAGCTCCCTGGCGGTACTTAATAAATCACTTATTGAGACCAGGTCGAAGCTTTCTGTCCTTTCAAAGGCAAATGTCGTTGATGCCGGGGCAAGAGGATTTGTATTTTTTGTCGAGGGTATCATTGAATTCATTAACCGGCGCAACCTTAAAGAGCTTATTCAGGTAAAGGCAGAAACGTCCCTCTTCGAAAAGATAGAAGAGACAATACCCGAAAAGGTGGATCTCAGGTATTGCACTGAAGCGCTTGTCAAAAACAGCAGCATAGATAAAAAAACATTATCGTCCATTCTGGAAAAATACGGGAATTCAATAGTTATAGCAGGATCTGACAGGATGAGGCGGTTGCATCTGCACACAAATACTCCCGCTGATCTTTTCAACGAACTGCGGAACACAGGGACCCTGGCCTTTCAGAAAGCCGACGATATGATCCGCCAGAGCGAGGTGGTATACAGCAGGAAATGGAAAATTGCACTTGTCACTGATTCCACCTGTGACCTGGAACAGGATCTGATCGATAAATATCAGATAAACATGCTTCCGATAAATATTAATTTCGGCGAAAATCATTACCTCGACAAGATCACCATTCAACCGGAACAGTTCTACACACTTCTTGAAGAAAATAAACAATATCCAAAATCTTCCCAGGTCAACGAGAAGTCATTTACAAATCTCTATTCACATCTTGCTTCTCATTATGATTCTATAATTGCTATTCACCTGAGCGACAAGCTGAGCGGAACATTCAGCAGCAGCAGTAAGGCTGCACAGGCTATAAGTGCCGAATTCAAAAAGCCCATCACAGTTATTGATTCCAAAAATCTCTCGGGCGCCCTTGGCTTGATACTGTTAAGGTCGGCAATGGCAATTGAAGCAGGATATTCTCATGATCAGGTTGTTGAAATGGCCCGTTACTGGGTTAAAAGAGTGAAAATATTTGTCAGCGTCAGGGATATTAAGTACCTGATCCGCGGAGGCCGGCTCTCTGCATCCAAAGGACTGATCGCCAGGATCCTCAATGTCAATCCTATAGTTTCCATAGACGAGTCGGGAAAAGCAATCGTCTTTGACAGGACATTTAATCAGAAAGCAAACATGGAAAAGGTAATGGGTTACATTTCAAAAGTAGCCCGGGAAAATGTGATCTGGAATTATATTGTCCTGCATGCAAATAATCCTGATGCCGCAATCTGGTATACTGCCCGGATGGAAGAGATCACCAGGAAAAAACCTGTTTCAGTAGTTAACATCTCACCGGTAATTGGGGCCAATACGGGTATCGGAGCTGCAGCCGTTGCATTGCTTTGTGACTGATTTATACCATTATGAGCTTCTTCCAGATATATCTTCAGATGTTCATTATAATAATGATCATCATGACGATTCTGTGGGTCATAAGTGTGATTATTAAAAATGTAAGTATAGTTGATATCTTCTGGGGCCCCGGCTTTATAATTTCCTGCGCCTGTTATTTTCTCAATTGCAATGGAAATGAGTCCAGAAAGATCATTCTAATGTCACTTGTGGCTATATGGGGTCTGCGCTTATCCTTTTATGTGGCCTGGAGAAACAAGGGTAAAGGAGAGGATTTCCGTTACAGGCAGTTCCGTAAAAACTACGGAGAGAAAAGATACTGGTGGATAAGCTTTTTCCAGACTTTCCTGCTTCAGGGAATCCTGATGTGGCTTATTTCCGCCCCGCTGCTGGGAGCCCAGTATTTCGGGAAAGAGCGTGAGCCCGGGTTAACCGACCTTTCAGGAATAATCATATGGATCATCGGCTTCATATTCGAAGCAGGTGGTGATCTTCAGCTGGCCCGTTTCAGAAAAGATATCTCAAATAAAGGCAAAGTTCTGGACAAGGGATTCTGGCGTTATACCCGTCATCCGAACTATTTTGGTGACTCATCAGTCTGGTGGGGCTACGGACTTATTTGTGTTTCAGCCGGCAGCTATATACCTGCCCTGGGCTCATTACTTATGACAGCTCTGATAATCAAAGTCTCAGGGATTGCCCTTCTGGAGAAAACCCTGAAGGAGAAAAAGCCTCAGTATAAAAAATACATTGAAACAACCAGCGCATTCTTTCCCTGGTTTCCCCGAAGGGACCACTCCTGAAAAAATCTTTTCTTCTTTTACAGCGAACAACAGAGTGGGATTTTCTACAGCGGCACGGCATTTTGCTTAATATACCCGTCAATACCTGAGGTAGAGGGACCAATATAATGAAAGCTTTCAGCCCATTGAAGTCCGTACTTCACCCCCGTTTTCCTGTCAGATGGAATCCCTCTCCAGTATCCGGAATCAATATCAAGAACAAATTCCTTTATATAATTGAAGTTAGCCGTACTGTCATCATTACCAAGAAGGGTCAGCTTTTTCCCTTCCTCTGCCAGTCTCTTACGAAGCAGGGCTCCATTGTCACCCCCTGGTCCCTGTGTTTTACATGCCATAGTGCTCTTCACCTTCAGGTCAATGAACCTGCTTATGTCCACCACTCTGTTCACGATCTGCGGACCCCTGGCGTAATAATACATCTCTTTTACGGTATGTGGTTCAACAACCTCTAACTGCTCGGAATAGTCTGTATTCATACCCGCCATCCACCGGGCCGCTTCAACAGCCCTTGCAGTTATGTAATGATCAGGATTCTCTTCATACTGCCCCCAGGGATCGTAACTTATAAGCGTATCCACTTTCAACAACCTGAATAAGAAAATAAGCCTTCCCTTAATCTCCTGGATATTATATTCATCCATCCGGTGGTTACTGTAGTTCAGACTGTAGACTTTTTTCAAACCAAGCACTCTTGCAACCTCTTCGTTATCCCTCTCATTATTCAAAACTCTCTCTCCCATACTGTTACCTTTCCCTGCTGCCTCATCATTTGTAGTCCGGATCAGGTAGCCCGTGTAGCCTTCATATATAAGCTTTGCTACGGTTCCTGCGGCAAAAAGCGGAATATCATCATTGTGGGGCTGAATTACCGCAAGCACCTTTCCCATGTGAGGATGATCCTCCAATACTCTTTCAATGACCACTTCATTTTTATCTCTCTCCTGCGCTGATTGATCATCATTCTGCCGGCCGGTGAAACCCAGCGAAGCACAGGCCCCCGGGATAAGCGCTCCAAGCGCTATATTATGTGAGATAAAATTCCGTCTTTTCATGGCTACCTTCTTTTAATAAGTAAATATATTCCAAAATGAGGATATCTTACCTGCCATTTAAAAGAAACAAATTTTGAACAAAGAGGGAAATAGTACAATTCTTTCGCCTTGAAATGGCCAAACATATTGTAACTTTGGTTTATACCCGTTCCAGTCAAATTACAGCATCTCTCAAAAAACAGATAAAATGAAGGCCTTAATTATTCTTGTAATTATTTCAGGTTTCTCATTCAGGTTCAACTCATTAAAATCACAGGACCTGACAATCAGGAAGGAGATCGATCACATTAATTCGATCCTCAGTGTGAATCCCTACCGGGACACTTTCCTTGAAATCACCTTTCACTATTCAATTGATGTCACCCCTGACAGGGAACTATTGGTAAGCATGGAATTCGATGGTCCTTTCAAAACAATTTTTAAAGCCAGGATCAGGGATCTTGGCAGCTCATTTCAGAGAGATACCGCATACGAGGGCAACAGTTCAGTTTGCTGGTCCTGCAGTCCTGATGAGATTACAAAAGACAATAAATGTGTGTATAATGAGACCATCACCAATGAAAGTGAAAAGGAAACACATTATTCGGATAACATTTGTGTTATGTTTACAATGAAAAGTGAACTTCAAAATGAATTGACCGCTGCCTTCGGCAATTTATTCAGGAAAGTACTTGAACAACAGTAAGATCTGTAATAGAATGGGTAAAATGACAAGACGGGAACGTTTGATGGCTACAATGAGAGGAGAAGCAATCGACCGTCCTGCAGTAAATTTTTATGAAATAGGAGGATTCCTTGTTAATCCCGAAGACCCGGATGAATATAATATTTATAACTCCCCTTCGTGGCAGCCATTACTCGAACTTGCCGAGAATTACACAGACCTGATCCGGCTTGTAAGTCCCGTAAGGGCGCAGTCGCACCTGTCGTGGGACGGAAGCTCAAATGTTGAAATACGGAGCCGGTTTGTGACAGAGGAATCATGGGAAAATAACGACAGCCGTTTCACAAGACAGACCTTCAGGACAGGAGGAAAGGAGCTGTCAAGTCTCTCACGCCGTGATAAAAATCTCGATACGGTCTGGACAGTTGAATCTCTTCTGAAAAATACCGCAGATATAAAGCTCTTCCTTGAGCTGCCGGATGAAATATTTGAGGAGACTATTGATATTTCCCATCTTATTGCTGAAGAGGAAAAGCTTGGCGACAGGGGAATAATAATGGTAGATACGGAAGATCCTGTTTGTGCCGTAGCGTCATTATTCAGTCTCGGTGACTTCTCGATCTTTGCTTATACCGAACCATCACTATGCCATAAGCTTCTTGAGAAACATGCCCGCTACCTCCATAAGCGCACTGCAAAAGTTGCAAAGGAATTTCCGGGCCATCTGTGGCGCATATACGGACCTGAGTACGTCACGGAACCATTCCTGCCGGCTTCATTTTTTGAGGAATATGTTGTCAGGTACACCGGGCCTATGGTGAAGCTTATCCGCGAGAATGGCGGGATGGTCCGCATTCACTCTCACGGTCGTATAAGGAACGTGGTCGATTATTTCATTCAGATGGGAGCTGATGCGACCGACCCTCTGGAACCTCCTCCGCATGGTGATGTTGATCTGAAATATATGAGAGAGAAATATGGGAGGCAGCTTGTACTCTTTGGTAATATCGAGATATCTGATATTGAGAATATGCCTTCGGAACAGTTCAGAAAAGTGGTAAGGAAAGCCATTTCTGACGGCACATCAGGTGAAGGCAGAGGATTTGTCCTTACCCCTACTTCTGCTCCTTACGGACGCACTATTACAGAACAGACTTTCAGGAATTACCGTATAATGATCGAAGAGGTTGATAACAATTTTCTAAACTCCGGTAAATAAATGCATGATCGGCCCGATGGTGTAGGGGACACGACATGTCGTGTCCCTACTCGATTAAACGATGCAAAACTTTGATCAAAGTTACCGTAATCCTCAAAGAAATAAATATATTTACCCATGATTCTGACAGACAAGATCCATCTATTAAGAATTGTGTTCGAAATCAAAATCAAAAATTAATTATGATGAAAACAATATCGTTTATAATCCTGGTATTCATTGCCTTATCATGTTCCAGCTTAAATAATAATGGTTATTATTTACTGATAACCGGTTATGTACCGATCAAGACCGTACACATCCCTGATACGGTAAAATTGGCTGATATTGCACAAATAAGTGCTCATGCAGAAGAGGATAACGGTTGCTGGAGCAACCTCCATTTTATACTTGAGAAGAAAACAGATTTTAACTACTCGTTACAGGCATACGGGACCTTTGAAAGTTATGGTGCGTGCCCTTCAGTCATGGTTATGGCCGATACAATAATTGACTTTAAGCCTGCACTGGCTGGAATGTATATTTTTTACATAACCAGAGACGCTAATGATATTGTGACCGATACGCTTATTGTGCAGTAAGGACACGACATGTCGTGTCCTTGCGTAAATGTTATAAAAAGAATCTCTGAATGAAAGTTGTAATTATCGGAGGAACAGGACATGTGGGAACATTTTTGGTCCCCAGGTTAATACTTGCCGGTCATGAGGTCATCTCGGTAAGCCGGCAGAAAAGGCAGCCTTACCGATCGCATCCTGCCTGGAATCATGTAAAGCAGGTTGTAATTGACCGCGCGGAAGCTGAAAAGAATAAAAGTTTTGGAAACCGCATCCTGAGCCTTTCTCCGGATGTGGTCATTGATATGATCTGCTTTACCCCGGATAGCGCCAGAAGTCTTACAGAGACCCTTCAGGGTCACATACAGCATTTTCTGCACTGCGGAACGATCTGGGTTCATGGACATAGTGAGCAGGTTCCAACCACCGAGGTTCAGGCGAGAAAACCTTTCGGAGAATATGGCGTTAACAAAGCGGCCATAGAATCATACCTTCTTTCTTTCTCCCGCCGCTCAGGATTCCCTGCAACAATATTACATCCCGGCCACATAGTCGGACCGGGATGGATCCCATTGAATCCCGCGGGCAATTTTAACCCCGGTGTATTTAAAAAACTTGCTGAAGGAAAAGAACTGTTGCTGCCAAACCTGGGAATGGAAACCGTACATCATGTACATGCTGACGATGTTGCTCTGGCCTTTATGAAAGCAATTGATAACCGGGGCAGTTCGGTTGGTCAAAGTTTTCATGTTGTTTCGGCTCAAGCCCTTACTTTACGGGGTTATGCAGAGGCGATGGCGGCATGGTTCGGAATGGAGGCAATACTTGAATTCCTTCCATGGGAAAAATGGAAGAAAACTGTAAGTGAAGAGGATGCTGAGGCTACATGGGATCATATAGCACATAGTCCTGCCTGCAGTATTGAAAAAGCACGAAGGCTCCTGAACTGGATTCCGCGATACAGTTCCCTTCAGGCAGTGCAGGAATCGGTCAGCCACCTCATAGAGCATACCGCATTCTAAAAGAAAATCATAAGACTTCTGCCATTAGAGGCATCAGGCGTCAGGCTTCAGGCGTCAGACTTCAGGCGTCAGGCTTTAATGAAAAGGTATTCAGTATTCGGTATTCAGTATTCGGTGTCCGGACCCGGCGATTACCGATTACTGATTACCGATTACCGATTACCGATTACCGATTACTGATTACCGATTACTGATTTCCGCTTGCCACTTATAAAAACTTTCCAATCTGAACTTATATTCAATTAAAATTGTTTAACTTATCGTAATATTTTGATTCTGGAAATTGTGTTAATCAGTATTAAGGTTTGTCCGGCATAAAATAGTATCACTATATCGTTCATTATTTGTTTAAACCAAATTTCAGAGAGATGAAAAAAAGAATCTTTTTAATGCTAGGAGGAGTACTACTGTGCTCAAGCTTATTGACCTCATGCTACGTTTATACCACCGTCGTTGGTGAAGGAGCTAAAGGAAACCAGGAAGTCCAGAAATGGAACAGCTATGTGATTGAAGGGCTTATCCCTGTGGCTGTATCCGATCCAAAGGTACTTGCCGGCGGAGCCAAGGATTATACTGTTATTGTAAAACATTCATTTTTAAATGGAATTGTTACAGGGATTACATTTGGAATTTATTCTCCTACGACTACCATAGTCAGAAAGTAGGATGGCATTAAATTCACAGAGGGAGGGTCCCATTTCACCTCTCTCTGTGGATTTACAGAATTACCTTAATTTAACGGAATATGAAGAGAATTCTCTTTTGGATCTTATTGATTGCAGGATTGATAGTGTCGGTAAGAATTGGTCATATACTAATATTTTATTTCCATCGTCTTACAGAGTTCGGGTTTGGATACCTGACTGGTTTGCTAATCCTGTTTATATTGATTGCTGCTTTTACGGCTTATCTGGGCATCAAAACATACGGCAAGGACAGAACTCACTGAAGAGGTATACCAATGGCAGGTTCTGAATCCTGCGGAAAACCATGATCATTAAACAAAAAGTAAAATGACAGAGAAAGAAAAATCAACCTGGGAATCATTTAAGGTTACCGGTGATGAGATACTGACCAAGGTTAAGGAGATCGTTAAGGAAGGAAATGCGAGAAGAATCATTATAAAAAATGAAAATGATGAGACAGTAGCAGAGTTTCCCCTTACAATTGGTGCGATAGGTGCGGTTATGGCCCCGGTATTCGCAGCAGTAGGTGCATTGGCGGCACTTGTAACCAATTGTACCATCCTTGTCGAAAAAAAGGTTGATGAGGGAAAAGAGTGAATATTCCCTGATTCGGATTAAAATCCCGTTTTCTGTATATTGATCCTGATAATCTTTCTGACAGTAGGAGAATATTTAAAGGCCCTGATCAGCTCTGATCTTATTGTACAAAAGGGGCCAGGCATTCAGATTAACCATTTCCCCCCGATCATTCAGGCATAAACAAAACCGAGAACTTAATGCCGGTGTAATTGTTTTATATGACATTAATATCAGGGGTATTAACGGGTTTTAAAAGATGACAGCGGGAATTTTACATATTCTGCCCAGCGGGAACAGTCCGGAATTCTTTCTTAATTCTGAAGGAATTATTAAGATAAAGGGAAGGGGATTATTTGGTCATAATGCCGAAGTCCTTGACTCAATTATGAAATGGATTGATGAGTACCTTAATAAGCCTGTTGAGACCACATATGTATATATTGCCCTGGAATATCTTAACAGTCTTAGTACTACAATTCTGGTTTCGATTCTCAGAAAGCTTTCAGAGGGAATCAGACTTCCTGACAAGCTTGTCATCCAGTGGTATTATGAAGAGGATGATGAGGATATACTCGAACGGGGAGAGTTTATCTCCTCAACTTTCAATATTCCGGTAAAATTTATGATGACAAATAATATTTCTGAGATATGAGCCGGTAGTGTTACTTGAGTTCATTACAGTATTTACCAAGTCTGATAATATCTTTCCTCACGCCAAAATTTATTTTTTCTCTTTTAATGAACGCTTTTAGCTCCGCTTCCTTCCCCGGGAAGATTTTAATAAGCTGTTTCTGATTATTGAATTTTTCAAGTTTATTGTCTTTCCTGACCCAATTTACCGATGCAGGAGATATCTCTACATCAGGAGGCAGATCAATGGTCACTACCTCATTGAACTTGACGGATGAGAGCTCGAACCGCTTCGTCTCCGTTGGTGGTATGGAACGGTTCTTTACTCCGTATCCCACATCGGACCCTTTGGGTGTGATATAGACTTTGTTCTCAAGGAGAAAAGTTGCCGGGCCGTTGACAAGCAGCTCATAAAAGGCTTTCCCTACCGGGATAAATGTGCGGTTCTGAATATAAATTGAATCAAAATTATAGGTGTCATTTGCTGATCTGTAAACTCCATTCAGTTTAGAGATCATCCTCTCATCTGCCATATCGTAATTCAGCATAGAGGAGAATTTCTTTCCATCCTTCATAATAATTATGCCTTCAGTGAACCTGGGGAAAAGGAACTGAGGCAGGAGGGTATCAGCTTTATCCTGAGCCGGTAAATCAAATGAGATAAAAGTCAGAATCAGCATGAATATGCCGGCCTTTGCAAAATTGCCTGTGAGATTCATATTTTGAATTTATTAAGTGACTAAAATAAGTCTAATCGTGAGATTTAAAAATTTTTACTCTTAAAATTTGTTTGCAAATAAATCTTCCTGATTATCAGACATCTGATTCCCTGCAATTATTCCCTGGCTGCTTAATCTCTTAAAAGTAAAAACCAGCATGCAATTGAATCAGAGGGGTACCTTGTCCGTTAAAGGAATGTAACCGTTAAAATTAAATCTCGTCTAAGTATAAAACAATGACCTTGAAACAGACTAAAAATACCTCAGCATCATGATTAAAAATTACTTCCTGCTCGCGATCAGAAACCTGGCAAAGCACAGAAACTTTTCTATTATAAATATTTTCGGACTATCAATAAGTATGGCTGTATGCATGCTTATCATTCTGGTGGTTCAGGACCAGCTTTCATACGACAATTTCCATAAGAATCTTAACCGTATTTACAGAGTTCAGACTAAAGATAATCTTAGCAAGATTTCTTTTAACAAATATGCCACAACAACCTGGCCCCTCTCCGGGGAGTTAAAGGATAATTATCCTTTTGTGAGCGATGTCGTATCCCTTAATACAGGTTTTGGCGGTGAAGGTATTTATGGAGAGAAAAGGTTCCAGGTCAGCGGCCTCTTTGCAATGCCCTCATTTTTCAATCTTTTTGATTTCAGGCTAAAGCATAATATTAAGTCAAATCCACTCGCCGAACCTTATTCAATAGTCCTGACCGAAGATGTAGCCAAAAAATATTTCGGATCTGATGATCCGATTGGCAAGGTCATAAATTTTGAGAATTATGGCTCCTTAAAAGTGACCGGCGTATTGCAGAAAACGAATCAGAAATCGCACATTCAGTTTGAAGCTCTTGTATCAGACGCTACCCTTCTTGCTTTGGAAAAGGAAAATAAGAGGGGCAAAATTACAGATAACTGGGATGAGTTTGTCTCAAGCTTTGTTTATGTAATGCTCAATGAGAACGCAAAACAAAGCGATCTCGATTCCGCCCTTGTAAAAATCGGAAAATCAAAGTATCCTGAAAACGGGAAGGTGAAAGTCTCATTTTACAGCACTCCGGTATCAAAGATAGTTCCCGGCCCCATGCTTGCCAATGAGAACGGAATGTTCCTCCCCAAACCATTTGTGATATTTTTTGCAGGACTTGCAATTATTATAATGCTTTCTGCAGCATTTAACTATACCAGCCTGTCTCTGGCCAGGTCACTGATGCGGGCCAGGGAATACGGGATAAGAAAGTCTTTTGGAGCATCGAGAGGTCAGCTTGTCTCACAGATCCTTGCAGAAGCAGTCAGCCTTTCAATTATCTCACTTTTCTTTGCCTTGCTTATTCTTCAGTTACTTATTCCTGCATTTTCAGGGATGAAATTTATGACACTGCTCCGTATCGATCCTCATCAAAATCCTGCAACCTTCCTTTCATACTTCATCTTTGCTGTGATTACAGGATTATTTGCGGGACTTATTCCGGCAGTTTATGTATCATCGGTGAATCCTGTCAAAGTACTAAAAGCCTCGACTAACATCAGGTTATTGAAGAGAATAACCTTCCGCAAGATCCTCCTGGTGGCACAGTATACTTTCTCTATAATCTTTATAATATCAATAATCCTCCTGTACAGGCAGATGAGCTTTATGCTGAAGAGTGAGCTGGGATTCGATAAGGATATGGTTTATAACATACGTCTCAACGGGCAGGATTACTCCAGGGTTAAGGATAAATTCAGCCAGCTGCCGGAGGTGGCGATGATTTCAGCCGGATCACACGTTCCGGGAATCGGGAACTACTGGAGTACGGGCATAAAAATCAAACCGGAGGAGGAATCATATGATGCTGCATATTTTTCGGTCGGTGGGGATTATCTCAGTACTATGGGAATTAAAGTCATAGCCGGTGAAGACTTTCCAAAGGATCCCTCTGCAAATACCAGCCTGGTTATTATTAACAGGGAGGCAGTTGAGCATTTTAAATTTAATTCTTCCCAGGAGGCCGTCGGAAAAAACATCCTGATTTATGATACTCTTCCGGTCAGAGTCATAGGTGTGGTTGATAATTACAAATATGTTGCTCTCTTCATGCCACTTAAACCCCTCATCCTGAGGATGAATCCGGCTCAGTACCAGATTGCTGTTCTGAGAGTCAATACTCAGGACCGGGCTGCATCGCTGGCTAAATTTAAAGAGGTCTGGAAGTCAGTTGATCCCAATCATGATATTGATGGCTCATTCCTTGAATATCAGATAAAAGATTTTTATGCAATATTCGGAGATGTTCTGTATACCGTCGGATTTGCAACAATACTGGCAATAATTGTTGCGAGCCTCGGACTTTTCGGGATGGCAACCTACAGTATTCAGACAAGGCTGAAGGAGGTTGGAATCAGAAAAGTCTTTGGTTCACAGTCAAAAAGTGTTGCCCTGCTTGTTGGCCGGACGTTTTTTACAATGCTTCTTATTGCCGCAGCAATCGGTGCTCCCCTGGCATATCTATTAAATTCTGCCTGGCTGAAATTCCTGGCATTCCATGTAACCTTCGGTGCAGGCACCATACTGACAGGCATTCTGATAGTTTTTATAACAGGAATTATTACTGTCGTAGGTCAGACGCTTAAGGCAGCCAACACAAATCCCGTCGATATAATAAAATATGAATAGGAAGGAAAATATGAATAGCCAGGGTTGTGATACCCTAAGCGCCGATAAAAATAGCATTGAGCTCATTCATCCGGAATTTAATAACTACCTTTAATTATTATAACGACACTTAAATAGTACCATAACCAGGATCCTTTCTGAAAATCAATATAAAAATTGATTTTGAATGAAAAAGACAATCTTAATATTGCTTATATTAAATTTCACAACACCTGCTTATAATCAAGCTATTATAGGAACAGTCCTCGATAAGGGAACAAATAATCCTGTATATTCTGCAGCAGTCTATTTTAACGGAACTTCTGTGGGAACTCTTACGGACAAAGATGGAAAATTCCACTTAAATAATTTGAATTTTTCTTCCATACCCTTATCAGTAAGTGCTATCGGATATTATTCAGTCTCTCTTCCTGATTATTCAACAAGTAAAGCGAATATAGTTTATTTGCGTCCCAGAATATTTGAATTGAATGAGGTAGTTGTTAATGATAAGTCACATGCCAGGGAAAGAAGGATAAATTTGAAAACTTTCAGAAACGTATTCCCGGGTACTACAGGAAATGCTTCTGCCTGTGCAATAACAAATGAAGATGATATCAGGTATCTAAACCCATTGTAAAATGCAAACTGAAAAGGAAAAAAGTCTTGAGGGAAAGCTTTATAAAGCCACTGATAATGAACTTTTTACAGAAAGACAAAATACAAAAGCTCTGATCTTCATGTTTAACTCTCTACCTCCGCTGGATGTCAACAGGCGGAATGAGATAATAAGAAAGCTATTCTGCAAAACCGGTGAAAAATTCATTATTGAACCTCCGTTTTACTGTGATTACGGATCCAATATTTCTATCGGAAATAATTTCTATTCCAACTTTAACCTTACCATACTTGATTGTGCCAGGACCGAGATCGGGGATAATGTTCTTATAGGCCCTGACGTCGGAATTTATACTGCAGGTCACCCGGTAGATCATGAACTGAGAATCCTTGATTACGAATTTGCTTTCCCGGTACATATCGGAAATAATGTATGGATCGGTGGCAAGGTTGTGATCAATCCCGGAATAACTATCGGTGATAATTCAGTTATAGGCTCAGGAAGTGTTGTGACAAAGGATATACCTGCCAATGTGGTTGCCGCAGGAAACCCCTGCAGGGTAATAAGGGAAATAACCGGAAAAGACAAAATATATTACTTCAGAAATTTTAAGGTATGATCTTAAGGTTTGCCTGATGCTCTGATCTTTTTGACCTCTCCCGCCGTGACTGCACTCTCACCACCTCCCCATCTTTTCTTAACGTAGTTTACCAGGACAGCTATTGTTGAATCGTTTAACAGGCTTTGAGCGGGCATCAGCTGGGTATATGTCTCTCCGTTGATTACTGCAGGTCCTTTAAGACCATATAAAATTACTTTTATTATCCCCTCCGGCGGTCCCTTAATTTTTTCGGAGTTATTCAGAGGCGGATACATTCCAGGCACCCCGGAGCCATCTGCCTGATGGCATGTAAGACAATTCTTTCTGAATGCCTCTTCTCCCGGAGAGGTGACATTAGTTGCAGGCTTTGGAGCTTCAACCAGGCGTTTGTGCCTGAACAGCAGTCTGATCATGTGATTTATCTGACTTTTTATTATCCCGGCACGATCCGGAAATAAGTAATATTTCAAATAAAACTACAACTAAACCTATTCTTCTCATTTTTTCCCGTTGTAAATGATTCGCCATATTCTTCCCTTTTGTGAATCGGAAACATAGACAGATCCGTCTGGTCCCTGGGCCAGCCCCATTGGTCTGTAGCGTGCATCGGCAGGACTGATTACACTATCTGTTCCTGCAAACCCGGCTGCAAAGGTCTCCATTTCACCGGAAGGCATGCCGTTATTAAAGGGGACAAAAGCCACGAAATACCCTTTCTGAACTTCCGGTGCACGGTTCCATGAACCATGGAATGCTATAAAGGCTCCGTTTTGATACCTGTCAGGAAACATTTTACCTGTGTAAAACATCAGGTCATTAGGTGCAAGATGTCCCGGGAATGTCATAATCGGATCTTTTGCATCTGCACATCTTCCAACCTTTTTTGTATCGCCTCCATATTCCGGCGCCAAAAGTTTCAGTTTCTTAAACTGGTCGTAATAACAATAGGGCCATCCAAAAAAATCACCATCCTCCACCTGGAGAAATTCCTCGGCAGGAAGTTCAGCTCCCTGTTCAGGGGTGTACAGATCGGGATAAAGCTGGTATAACTGGTCTCTTCCATGTTGTACGACATAAAGCTTATTATTGGACTGATTCCATGCTATCGCTATCGAGTTCCTTATACCGGATGCATACCTGTGCCCTTCACCCATCTGGGTCTGATTTATGACGTCTGATTTGAATTTCCAGATGCCTGCATGGCGTTCAAGCTGAGGGCACGGGTCCATTCCGGGGCTGCCGGCTGTTCTGTCTGTTACCTGGCAGGCATTTGAGGGAGCTCCGACATTAACAAAAAGATTTCCGTGTCCATCGAGAGTAAATGATTTATCCTGATGCTGGCTCTGTTCAGGGAAGCCTGTAGCAATCACCTCCGGTGTTCCTCCCGGAATAAGATCATTTTGTGAGAAATGAGCTCTGTATACCTCACCGAAATTACTGAAATAAAGGTAATTGGTGTCGATATCCATGCCAGTTGTAATAGTATTGGCGAAATATCTTATGATATCTGCCCGTCCATCACCATTGCTATCACGCATGGAAGCAATTCCCTTACCATTTTTAAGGCTTCTGAGAGCCAGATATACATCCCCGTTGCTTCTTACCGCAATGTGTCTGCCGGATCCAAGAGTGTCAGCTACAACAAGAGCCGAGAAACCTTCAGGCAGCTTTAATCCTCCATTGTCGGGATCAGGTCTGATACCTTCACCCGGTTTAACCCTGTTACAGGATATCAAAAGAAATAAAGATGCTGCTGTCAGGAACAAAACTGAACATTTTAACATTCTCATGATAATTTGCTATTAAGGTTGATAATATTCTTTTTGGTTTAGACCTTTACGGTATAAAAACACTTATCTATTATCAGTTTAATCACCGGCACTTACCTCAACCTGAGCCTCCTGTATGATAACATTATTATAGTTTATCTGTGGTTTAATAATTCTGGTAATGATCTGTTCACCATGTTTCAGGTTTTCATTGTGTCTGAACTTTGCAGATACCTTCATTCCCGGATCGTATGGTTTATTGAGCAGTTCAACCATCTCATAGCCATTTTCCCTGAAATTATCCTGGATGCGCTCAATTGCAAATTCAAGCTGTTTCAATACTTTCGTTTCGGGATCCATGCTGCTTATATACCTCTGAATACGAATAATTTCATCTGCAACATTTAAAGCAAGAGAATGGTCAATAATCTCAGTTTCATTTTGTTCTGTTTTCCCCTGTCTCTTCTGCAAATCCAGTGACCAGAGCACCTGGTTGTCCAGCTTCATAATCTCTTCCCGGATTGATTCGGAACTATTTTTTATCTGGTCCGACAATTCTGTTTTAACCAAAGTTAACCTGCTTCTTAACCAGTTGAACAGGATTACGGGAAAGAGTACAATTGCAATAATTGCAAGGATCCAGTACAGGGTAGTAGTATGGCTCACTCTTTTGCTTAACGTCGAATAGTCAGAATTTGTTTTATTGTTTAATTCACTTAACTGCAGCTCGAGTTTATTTGCCAGTGCCTGTAAGTCATTCCTTGTCAGGGCCAGTTGTTGCTTCAGGGCATCCATGCTATCGGCAGCAGAAGAGATTCTGCCTTCAAGTTTTCTGATATCCGAATTAGCTGCAGTTACCTGCTTTGACAATCTGGTGTTACGGTTTGCCAGGTTCTCGATCTGGTTTTGAAGCTGTTGAATTGTGTCATTTATAGTCTGTGCGACTGAAGCGGAACCAAAAATTGCAGTTACTGCTATGATTAAAATTGTCCTTTTCATTTTATCAGAATATTGTGTTTTAAATTGGCCTGATCAGGTGGCTATTCCAAAATTAAACTATTTGAATGGATTTACCAGCTAACCTGAATAGAAAAGCCCTGACATAATAATTTGTCAGGGCTTTATATGTTAGTATGGTGGTCCTGAAAGAACTAAACAGCCACCTATGTATGTGAGATTATCGCTATTTTAATTGCATAAACCCAAAGGCAGAGAAGATTTTTTTAAAGATATCCGTATTGTCATAAATGCCGGCAAACTTTTCAGCGCCGGTGCCATAAGCATATACCGGGACCGGGACTGCTGTATGTCCTTCAGTTGAAAAATTCAGTACAACCTTATGAGCTTGTCTGTCACCGTCTGTAATTGTCACTCCCCCGGTTTCATGGTCGGCAGTAATTACAACCAGTGTGTGACCATCCTTTTTCGCAAAATCAAGCGCCACACCGACTGCATTATCAAAATCGAGTGTTTCATCAATAAGAGTATCAGTAACGTTTTGATGCGCAACCTTATCAATCTCAGATCCTTCAACCATCAGGAAGAATCCCTTTTTATTTTTGCCCAGTATTTCGATTGCTTTAGATGTGGACTCAGGAAGCATGTCTCCCCTCCCTTTTAATCGTACAGGATTATTTAAAGGAGCTGTAAGTCCTGCAAGTTTCCTGGAATCAGATTTCATAATCATTGTCATAGAAGTATCAACTTCATAACCCCTGAATTTAAGACTATCGAGAAGGTTCAGTTTGTCTGCTCTTTTCCCGAAATTATCATATCCTCCCCCGATAAAAACATCAATGTCAGTTTTCAGAAAATCAAGGGCAATGGCTTCAAAATCTCCCCTGTTTGATTGATGAGCTATAAATGAAGCAGGGGTAGCATCTGTAATTGAAGAGGTAGAGACCAGTCCTGTAGAGAGTCCATGTTCTTCTGCAATTTCCAGTATTGATTTAAGAGGGATTCCCAGAGAATCCACCCCGATTGCTCCGTTTTTGGTTTTACTCCCGGTTGCCAGAGCCGTGCCGGCTGCACCCGAATCAGTTATATAGCTATCGGCAGAAAATGTTTTTTGTAATCCGATAAAGCTGCACCTCTCAATATTAAGTGGTTTCCCTGAGACAGTCATGGCAGCATAGACATCAGGAAGGCCCATCCCATCGCCAATCATCAGGATTATGTTTTTTATTTCAGGGGTACTTTTAACTGGTAATTTATTTGCAGTACCACAGGAGACTATGGCGGCAGCTGTGATAAACAGGATTAGCAGGTTCTGTATTTTCTTCATTTTTTTTGTTTCGCGCTAAAGTAGATAATATTTTTGCAGGCTGGATACACCGGTCAGATTATTATAATACCTTGTACAGATCTGGAAACTTAGAATGATAAAAGATAAGTGTCCGTTCTCAGCAAGAATCACCCAGTTTTACCTTACCTCGTCCTGCTTTGTTCAAGAGCAAGTCTCCGTTTTCAAAAGGAAATGCTGGCCGCTTTAAGCAGGTGTCTGTTTTGCTTAGGAATTGGTGTCCGCTTTAAGCAAGAATATGCACAAATAAGTGAAAATTGATTTCATTGAAAAAAAATATTTGATTAATCATTCAAATCCTTTGACAAATCTTGTTCTCCAATAGATTGAAATTCAAACGGGAATGATTATATTGATCATATTTTAGCATTAGATAATTTTTATAATAACCTAACCAAATAAAATCTGCTTAAATGAAGATAGTTAAGATTTCAAAGGATAAGACATATCTAGTATATCACAAAGAACTTTTGATCTAAATAAGAACTATATAATTTGTTTTAATATTGATTTTAGTTATACCTTTTTGCTGTAAATATTATTTAAGCAATTTATTCAATCATGAAAAGATTAGCGTTTATTGTATTTTGTTTCAGTTTGATTTTAATTACTAATTCCTGTAAAAAAGAAAAGAGTAGCCTTAATGAGAGGCCGCAATTATTGAAAATTGATTTTGGTCAGAATAATAGGTATATGGAATTTACTTATAATACTTATGGGTCATTAATTCAAATCAAAGCTAACGATCAAGACACTTATTACATTTTTGAAATTTCATATACTAATAATAAAATAAGTTCTGTAACGGATAAAGGTTATAGTAGTGACGGGGTAATGAATTATGATGACGGTATTACACAATTTTCATTTTCAGAGGGCATGACCTATATATATTACGGAGAGGATGATGGATCCGGTGACAGAATTTACACGAATTCTAGTAATAAGATATATAAAATATCTTCAGGTGAAAAGTCGGGAAGTAGTTCTTATGAATATTATGAATCATTATTAACATGGTTAAATGATAATATAACTAAAATCACTCATTCTTCAGAATGGGGATTGAATGGAGAAATAGAACAACAAAATGAAGTTTTAACATATCAATTTGACGATAGAAAAAATCCATATTCTCTTTTTGAACCCGAGATACAAGAATTTCTCTTCTATATGGCTGAAGGTTATGAATGGTACGATCCTGATGAGGCAGACTATTATTCGATTAACAATATAGTTAATAAATTTAAGGATGGGGCACTTTGGGATTCAAGAACACTTACATATAATTCATATGGCTATTTATCTACTATTGAAGTGCCACCAACTCTTAATTACCCAAGAATTACAGTAAGTTTTGAATATAGCAAGTAATGCATTTCCAGCTCTCGGAAATCATCTCAGGGAGCATTTTCTACAATTAAAACTAAAAACCCTGTATAGAATTATTATACAGGTTTTAGCATTTTAAAGTGTAGCCCCAGTAAGAGAATTATCGAACCTTTATGATGAATTGCAAAAACTCTATGAATTAAAGCCAGATATTGTTTATTCCGGACTAATTGGCCCCTCATTCCGGATCTAATCTTTCATCACATTTTCAATATAATTATGTGTAATTATGCTCTGAGTATAGTAAGATTTTCATTTTTCCCTCTTGATAGACTTATTTTTCATTTACCAATTCATGCTGCCACGAATGTGGCAGTATGTTAATAACCCTCAGCGCCCAGCTGGGGGTGAAGAACTACACTCCTGTTGCAAACCCCAAAGGGGTGGCATATTTCTGGTTGTGATGCTTCCTGTTATCCAATTGTTACGCTCCTGCGGAGCTAACATCAGTGTGTGTGACCCTACCCCCAGCTGCGCTGGGGGTTATTAACCTTTTGCTCTTTCAGAGCAGGTCGTATCGGATATCAAAATGGGAATCTGAAATGCTCCAGAATAGGTTTAACAAAATGCCGATGCAAAAGTCTTAATTCCTTTTTAAATGATATTAAAAAGCCTTGACAACGCTAATTATCAAGGCAAGATTACAAATCTGTCCTGGCGCTGGCTAAGGCACTTAATTAAAGCACCGTCCGAGTTATGTTTAGGTTTTTTTTATTCCTTATCTGGTGTCTGCAACTTTTTTATTAGTCAAGGTCTTTCTTTGTCCAGTCAGTTTATAGTCATGAATCAAAAGTCCCGGGGAAAGGTTTAACCGTCCGGTAAGATTGCGAATCATTTCTAAGGTCAATTTGCGCTTACGATTCATTATCTCCGAGACTCTATTTTTACCACCAATTGTCTCAGCAAGGTCAACTTGTTTTAAATTCAATTCTTCCATTCTGATTTTAATGGCTTCAATAGGATCTGGTGCTTCAATTGGATAATGCTTTTTTTCATACTCGTCAATCATTAATCCCAGAATGTCAGCCTCATCACTTTCTATTGTCCCGGTTTTAGCATCAAAAATGACCTCAAGTCTTTTCAGTGCTATTTGGTAATCTTCTTCTGTTTTTATGAGTTTTATATTCATAGCCATTGTTTTTAGATCGTATTTGCATCGATTTTGTCATATTCAGTATGAGAACCGATGAATCGAATAAAAATCCATTGTTTCTCAAAGTTGAACTTTGCAACCAATGGATACGCATTACCTTTTATATTAAAAACTATTCTGCTTTCCTTCAGAATACTTGCATTAGAGTATGTCTTTTTAACATCATTTGGGGTATTCCATTCCGAATTCATCGCAGTGTCGTACCATGTTTTCAAGTATTGTTCAGAGTCAGGGTGTTTTTCCCAAAATTGTCTTAAAGTACTTTTAGCAAATATTCTCTCCATTCATTAATAGTCTGGCAACAAAGATAGAGATAATTCCCATATTGGGAACTAATTTGTTAGATTTTTTTAATGCAATGTAAATTATAGAATCATATGTCCTCACAGAAAATACCATCGTCATGGCGAATCTGTCTAGTCATTGAGCTGGGGGTCAGAAGCTTAAACATAACGGTTGGCGGTATGACCAGTAAGGGTTACGGACGAAAATCTATCAAGGTATTGAAAAGCCTATGCGGTGTACAAAGTTACGCTTATATGGAAAGCAATTATTGGTGATACCGTCCTGTTAGGCAATGTATTTTTAGTCAGTCCTTAAAATGAGAACTTTTTCTCGTTTTAAATAATAGTCCTGATTTGTTTTTGTATTAGAAATTTTGGCAATTACATCAACATAAACAAAAGGTCCCCATTTAGGCCCATTTCTAGAAATTTTTTCGATTTTATAATCAGGTGTTGATGGAGGAGGAGCTTCGTCTTCATAATTAGCTATCCATACTGAATCACCATAAATTATATATTGATGCGTCATTACAATATTATCAGGAATTGCACTACTATCTGCACTAATCAGCCAATTTATTGAAATAAGGGGTTTACCATTAGGCGGGCTTATTGGCATAAAGTCGCGCCAAAGATAAGCATCAATAGAATAACTGTGTGAGTTGATTGTAACCGTACTCACAAATTTACTTTTGAGTTCAAGGATTAAATCTTTGTCAACTTTTACGTTTGGGAATTCATCTTTTTCGCAACCAGCAAGGAAACTGGCGGTGATTAAGATAGCTATAGAAGATCCGCGAAGAAGTTTCATTATTCCGATTTTTAAGTGGAAGTAAGAAATTAGGCTAACTATCTTACAGCAATATATATGCCAATTAATCTGATTAATACATAGGTAGTAGGCTCGATATATTTCCTAACGGGAGTCTGTCTAATAACCTCCTTTGTATTACCATGATCCGTTTGTTCTGAGAATCTGATCCTGCGGACATGTGTAAGTATCACCTATGGGATTATATCTGAAACATTCATAATTGTAATTATGATCCGGAGCCTGGCTGGTTGATGGAATTCCGGGTATTGCAACAATGGTTTCTATTCCCAGCTCCTGTGCTGTTTTAAGCTCAGAACCGGTATGAAAACCTTTATCATAAAGAACAGTGAAATCATTTGTCCGAAGAATACTCTTTGCTCTCTGAACCATATTCCCCATCGCTTTGCTATCGTTCTGGTTGCTGACCTTGTAATCGATGGGAATATCAATTTACAATGCCGTTTATTAAATGTTATGTCGTTCAAATTTAGCACTTTCCGCCCTATGTTTTTTATTGCGTGTTATGCTTTGTTATTTCATTTCTGACAATACTTTTTTAGCATTTTCATTTTCTGGATTTATTTCTAAAGATTTCTTAAATGAAATAATTGCATTTTCTTTGTCCCCTAATTCTAATAGACATTCACCATAACTATCAAACGTATTAAAACTATTTGGGTATAATTCTGTATTTAATTTAAATATTTTTAATGCGTCTTCCTTTTTCCCTTCGTTCATAAGATTATAACCAAAGTGATTAAACCAAGTTTCACGTAAATCATACTGAAATGTCAGAACATCCTTATTCTTGACAAAAACTATTATTTCATCAATGGTTTTCCCTTCATCCATTAATTCTGTTAATTTTTTTCTATTCAAATTTTTTATTTTCTCTCTTTGCTCAGCTAAAGTTTCCACACCACATTCTATTCTTTCAGCATCAGTAATTTTTGTTGAGTCCATTTCTTCTCTTACAACAATATTGTTTTCTAATCTCTTATAATGAGTGCCATATATCTGAGGTTTATTTATGCTCAACAAATATCTGTCTGTTATTACAGCTAGGAACCATTTATTTCTTGTTGAATCCAATTCTATTGATTTTTTCATCAATTTAACGGCCATTTTATATGCAACAGAGTCTTCTCCATGATGAAAAATCAGTGCAGCATTATTATAGTCTAATGAGCTACGAACTTTATTTGAATCTAATAATTCATAAACTCTTACTTCCCTTAAACTATCGTTTTTTTGTACAATATTCCAATCGATATGATTAGTTCTATCTGCTTGGTCATTTTTAAACATTTCAATTAGTTCGGGATTATCTATGATATTCTCTTGGGCTACGTTTGTCGTTTTGCTATTCTTAGAATCGCAGGAAATAAATCCAATAATTATTGCAAATAATAAAATTCTTCTCATAGGTTTATTGTTTTTAATAAAGCATAACGGGAGTCTGTCTGATAACCTCCTTTGTATTGTCAAATTTAACCTTTTCTAAGCGAGATTAAGCAATACCTGGTTTTGACTTACCAATTCCTGTTCTGTAAAAACAAATCTCTTATATTGCATCAAAATGCCTCGCAGGAGGTCGAAAATTGTTAAAAACAGGGAAATGAGTATCCTGAGATACTCTTTCATCTGATCTCTGGTCAAAATATTACCAATTCGCCGTAGGTTATATGCAATAAACATAAGCACTATATCGTAGCTTGCCCTGTTCATTCCCTTCTTTGTAAGAATATAGCTGAACCCCTCCCGATGGCTATCGGGATCGTTTTAAAGTACCATAATGGTGTTCAACTATTGCCTGGCGACGTTTATAGAGATGCTTCTTCTCTTCATAGTTTCTGCGATTTGTCTCGTAATATTCTGCGAATTCGCTTCTGTGTATCAGCCTGGCACTCTTAGATCTTGTACACTGTGTACGTGCCTGACATAATTTACATTTATCCTAGTCTTGTACCAATTACGATCATTTTGAATTTAAACTAAAGGTCAAGGTGTCAAAAAATATTGTCAGCGAATCTAGTTTACCATTCTTTACTTTCCATATTTCAGCGACATCACCATTGATACTTTTCCCATTTGGAAAAACATAGTCATAATTTCCTACCACAAATGCATTATCATTATCTATAATCATTTGTTTTACCCGCATATTAGTAAATAGCTGCGAAAATCTCTTAATAACTTCAATATATGCTGTTTTGCCAATTAAAGGAGTTGTTTTAGTCATATCCCCACCGATAAATTTAAAATCGTCTGAGAGGACTGATTCCCAATTACTCTTTTGTGCAAATCCTTTATAATAAAATTCTAGAAGCTCTTTTGTCATCACGATATTTGAATTTTAAAAATGAATCATTTTCCTCATAACAACAATTGGCTGGTTAAAAAGATTAACTATTGGGAGTTTAAATTATGGTACGGCGCTAGGGTTACCACTAACGGCCCGGTGGTATAGTTAGGTGCCGTCTGTGTCAGGGTTGTCGAGTTTTTTGCCAGTCCCGGTTGGCGGACGCAAGTTGTCTGGTCACGGTAAAAGCTGATTACGTATAGCATTTCGGGCCAATTTAAAAACTGTCAACCAAGTAGAAATTTGCCAAGGATGCAGGGGCAAAAGCAAAAATCGGGGAAATCAACTTACCCATATTGTCTGTTCAAAGGGAGCATTTATTAGATTATTGCATTCTCTTTTTTACTAAATACTTCTCGGCCAATTATTTTTATTTTCCCATTCTTGGAAATGTCCAATAGAAATTTATCAACTTGGATTGGCATGCCAGTTTTTACAAGCTTAAACATTGTAACTCTAAAACCATTATCGGTGGATTTGTAAATACTTTCGTTTTTAAAATAGTATCGTAAACCGCTTGCTAATAATTGAGCTTCTGAAATGTTATCAATTGAACCTAGAAACAATTTAAGGCTATCCTGAGTATCCCAGATATTAGTCTCTCCACTTTTCGAGGTTATAATGAACTCAAAAAAGCAAATGGGTAAACAATCAAAATTAAATCCCTGCTTTGGGAATTGGATATCCTTGAAATGATCCTTCTTAAAATGCCCTGACGAATAAATTATAGAATCAAAACTCAAGTCACTGAAAAAAAGTGTCCAGTCATCAAAAGGTTGTCCAGGCAATATCGCCTCATAGTTTAGTGGAGGAAGAGGTTGATATTCATTTAAGTTAACATTAATCTTTTTGTAATTACAGCTGATTAAAAGAATCGATAGTAGTAGAAGCTTTATTTTCATATTGTGGAATTTAATGTGACCGTTAAATCGTTTGTTAACTCGTTTTTAGATTCTAGTAATAATTAAAGTTACAAAGTATTTTGAATCCCGATGTCAAGTGATATTCTGCTTTTCCGTTAGCATTTCGGGCCATCTGTCTTCGGTACGTAACTGTCTAGTTATGTGTAATTTGTCAGCGGTTACGTGCTCGAGGGCCTGAATGCTAACGGCCCGGCGGTTTAATTAGGTACGTCGGAGCCTGCCAAGAGCGATAGCGAAGGGTCGCGGTGCCGCGTTTTTTGCCAGTCCCGGTAGATGGACTAAAAGTTTCTTGTCACGGTGAAACTGTTAAACGGTACCAAGTCCCGATAGATGGCCGAGCAATTTCTTGTCATGATGAAATAGTCTAGGTGACGAGCAAAAAACCTACCTGCCGATAGGCAAGCAAGGCACCAGAGCGTCGGCCGACAGCGCCAACCGTTTGTCTCGGTGGCAGGATCAGTCGGGTGCCACAAAAATTGATAAGTAAGTGTAGCCCGACAGTAGCATTAGTAAACGTTGCTGAGTCGACCGAAGGCCGTATGCAGGATTTGGGTTTTCATCACGATTTTATAAGGCCGTATGGGAGCGAAGCACGGCGCGGTTTTTGCCCTCATGGTACAATTTTAATTGCATACTGGCGTAATCGCGGTACAAACTTACTAAGTGGCGAAAATTAGTCACGGTTCAAAATTTGGTAAATGGGCAATGGTGCAGTATCGCGGTACAATTTTGATCGGAGCCGGTAATTAGTCACGGTGCTAAAGTTTAATGGAGGGCAGATGAGCGTATCCGGGTGCCTCGTACACGATAATCTTTCTAGAAAGCAGGAAATACCGCAAAAACCGTGACGAGTTTATTAATGCTACCGTCCGTGTTATGGCTCGTTATTTATTATTTTTTATTATGTCCAAGACATCTATCATGTTGCTAATCTTTCGATTTTCATCATAGGACAGATTTGGATCTAACCCAAATTTTCTGAAGATGTCATCTCTAATGCTTTTGTTTTTAGGATTTCTTAAATCCCAATCAATTTTGTAGTGTGGACTAGAGTAGTCATACTCACCATTATTTTTTATTGTTGCTATTACTAATGAGTATTCCGGACTATAGTGTACAATTTATTCCGGAGTAAAGTGTACAACTGATTCCGGAGCAAAGTGTACAACTTTTTAAGAGAGGTTTTCAATTAAAAGGTGTTTTTTGCGGCGGGGCGGAGCCCTATCCACGGGTGACATTCCGGCATATAGTGTACAACTGATTCCGGAGTAAAGTGTACAATCGGATAAAAAAGGGGATTGATTTGTGACTTTTGTGCCTTCTAAAAAAGATAAGGCACTATGGCAAACAAATCAATCAGTATGACACAAGTTCGACGTATCATTCAATTAAAGGTAGAGGGTTTAAGCAAGCTAAAGATCGCTCAGTCGCTTCACATTCACAGGGCTACTCTTGATAATTACCTTCTAAAATTATTGGCCAGTGAAAAAAGTTTACCTGAACTATTAGAGCTTAGTGATGACCAGTTGACGGCTTTGGTTTATCACGACCCTGTAACACCCAGAGCTGATAGCAGGATCGATGAACTCAGGAAACATCTGGATTACTTCAGGGAAGAACTCTCTCGCCCCGGAGTAACCCGTAAAATCCTTTGGGAAGAGTACTATCAAGCTTACCCTGAAGGATACCGGTACGCTCAATTTTGCGAACATTTTGCCAGGCATATAAAATGCACCAAAGCCACCATGCACCTTACCCATCGTGCAGGTGATTATCTGCAAGTTGATTTTGCCGGGAAGAACTTACATTATATTGATATACAGACAGGCGAAATCGTGGCATGCCCTGTATTGATTTGTAGCTTACCCTTTAGTGGATATACTTATGTAGAAGCCTTGCCATCAGCGGGACAAGAGCATCTGTTCTGTGCATTAAACCGATGCCTTGAATACCTGGGTGGCATTCCCCGGAATCTTTTAAGTGATAATATGAAACAGATTGTTGGTAAAAACCAGAGGTACGAATTTAAGTTCCAGGAGTTAGCCGATCAGTGGGCTGTTTACTATAATACAAATCTTGTCGCAACCCGTCCACGCAAGCCCAAGGACAAACCAACAGTTGAGAACAGTGTCTACCTCTCATATCTGCGTATCTATGCCAAGATCCGCAACGAAGAGTTCCATAGTGTCTTTGAGATAAATAAGAGAATCAGGGAGCTCCTGGGGTCATACAATCAAACCTCTTTCCAGAAACTATCAGGCAGCCGGTACGAAAGGTTTTTGGAGAATGAAAAATCTTTACTAAAACCGCTCCCGCAAGATATGTTTGCCCTTAAACATACAACCGCAGGAAAGGTGCAGATGAACTACCATGTTATTTTAGGTGAAGACAAACATCAATACAGTGTTCCCCATAGGTACATCGGGCAGACAACTAAAATAATATATGATGAACATAACGTGGAAATCTATATTGGTTTTCAAAGGATAGCTCTCCATAAACGTGACTACCGCAAACATGGTTACACCACTCTTCCGGAACATATGCCAGAGAAGCACCTCAAATACAATGAGACACTTGGATGGGATGCAGATTACTTCATATCGCTTGCATCGAAAATCGGGGATAGTGCTGTCACTGTCTTTAAGAAAGTACTCGCTTCAAAAGACTTTATTGAACAGACTTACAATGCTTGCATAGGTTTAAAAAGGTTATCAGAGATATATGGAACAACCCGCTTTGATGCAGCATGTCGCAGAGCATTAAAGGGAAGCAGAATAACTTATGGTATGATCAAAAACATACTGGAAAACAATCTGGATAAACAAGCAGAACCAGAGATGGGACTCTTCCTGATACCTGATCATGAAAACATACGTGGACCACAGAATTACAATTAACCAAATATTAAACTAAATCAAAAACATGAATACACAAATCACTCTCGATCACCTTGCTCAGTTAAAGCTCCACGGTATGGCACGAGCTTACGAAGCTGTACTGTCAATGCCCTTGCAGGATCAGCCATCTATTAATCAATTTATTGCCCGGCTGGCAGAAGCTGAGATGCAGGACCGCACTCAAAAAAGAACCGAAATGTTCCTGCTTCAGAGTAAGCTAAGGTATAATGCCGTTTTAGAACAAGTCCATTGTAATCCTGGCCGGAATCTTACCCAGGAAAAACTGATGATGCTCGCCGATTGTTCATTTATTGAACGTGCAGAAAACCTGCTAATCACCGGATCAACTGGGTGTGGTAAAAGCTATCTGGCCTGCGCCATAGGTCGTCAGGCTTGCTCCTTCGGATACCGGACCCTATACTTTGGATTAAATCGCTTTCTGGAGCGGATCTCCACATCCAGATTAGAAGGTTCTTTTATTAAGCTTTTAAATCAGATAGAAAAAACTCATCTCATAATATTAGACGACTTCGGGTTACATCCAATGGATGGAGCAACACGTCTTGCATTACTACAGATTTTGGAAGACAGGTATGGTAAGAAGTCCGTTATTATGACCTCTCAGCTTCCCGTTACGAAATGGCACGAGTATATTGGAGAATCCACAATAGCCGATGCAATAATGGACAGATTGGCAGTTAATGCACACCGAATTGATTTAAAAGGAGAATCGCTTAGAAAGAAAAAATAAGCTATATTTATGTTACAGATTAATCCCTTTTTGGATTGTACAGTATACTCCGGAATCGTTGTACACATTGGCCGGAATAGTCAA
>CAWFKI010000005.1:0-3183188 GCA_963816345.1 uncultured Bacteroidales bacterium | reverse complement strand
TACCTTCGAATGTCATTTCGATGCATTCTGTAAACAAAAGTATAATCGTTTAAGAATGAATAGATTATATATTGTTATTGGATTTATGCTACTTACAAACAGCGCATTTGGTCAGTTATGGGGTGGTTTGTTAGGATACTTTTATGAAAAACCCGCAATTAATGTTGTGACAATTCAGGATGTACAAGCTTAAAACCCGATTTTCTGGATTACCTTAATAAAAAAACATATTCATTCTTCAGTAAGGACAAACTGTACATGCTTTCATATGAAGATCGGGATTTCAGGGAAAATGAGTTAATGGAATCACCACAAACGAGAATCACGAGAAACCTGTACCTATACCGATTAGATGACAGTGGTGGACAATCGCATGTGATAAACCCATAATGGTTGGATATGTTGATCGTACTTCATACTTAGCTATTTCCCTTGGAGAACGGCAGGTGATAAACCCAGTGATGAACTGGAATTCGGTGGCACAGCAAAGAATGGTAGTGTTTATGTATCAGAAAATGGGGTAGTTAGTATTGTGCTTATTAATCACAAGTCAGATGATATTGATAAACAAGGAAGTATTGTTACTTTCTACAATACCACAGTTACTCTTACACCAAGTACTGATGGTACTTATATAGTGCAATAGTTGTGGGATATGCAGTCGCTATTTAAAACTGTTCAACATGTCTAAATTACTTTAGGGGGAACAAGTTAAAAACTGATCATCCTTCATTATTTTTATGACTTCAAATAATTATCCGCTTTCTTAGAAGAGCCAAAACAATCTAATTGTAATAAATATTGTGCTCATTCAGAACATTAAATTACCTTTATTAATGTTCCAGATTAAAAAGTTACTCAGGTACTTTAAATCGCATAATCTCCATTATAAGAGAAATTATATCCGACAGTTAAATGGTTAACTTAACAAACAATACCTTTGGTACAGGAAATGGGGAGTATTATAGTCAACACAAAATATATTGACTCATGAAAAAAACGACTAATAAAAAAGAGCCAGAACTAAAAGCAATTTCATATCCATCTGTAAATAAAAGATTTACACCCATAACATTTCCAGTGGTAGGAATAGGTGCTTCGGCTGGTGGTTTGGAAGCATTAGAGCAGTTTTTTAAAAATATGCCAAAAGACAGTGGTATGGCTTTCGTTGTCATTCAACATCTTGACCCAACTCATGTAGGAATCATGCCTGAACTTCTTC
This sequence comes from uncultured Bacteroidales bacterium, assembly GCA_963816345.1. Lineage (GTDB taxonomy): Bacteria > Bacteroidota > Bacteroidia > Bacteroidales > VadinHA17 > LD21. The sequence goes on along the minus strand of CAWFKI010000005.1, from coordinate 3,181,966 downwards.
AAAGGACTACCTCAATGATGGTTATTCAGGTTACCGACAATCTCGAAATAAAGCCAAACCATGTTTATGTTCTCCCCCCAAACAAAAGCATGGCAATATTAAATGGGCGTCTTCATTTGTTCGAACCTACTGAACTCAGAGGTTTACGGCTTCCTATTGACATTTTCTTACGCTCCTTGGCAGATGATCAAAAGGAAAAAAGTATTGGCATTATTCTTTCAGGGATGGGGTCAGATGGTTGTGAAGGACTAAAAACAATAAAAGAAAGAAATGGTATAGTATTGGTACAAGACCCAGAGACCTCAAAATTTAATGGGATGCCAAGTAGTGCCATTGCCTCTGTGTCTGTTGATATTATAGCATCTGCAAATGAATTACCTGCCCGACTTATATCTTTTCTTAAAAACAGTCCTGCTGTCAAACTGGATATAATGACTGATGAAAAAAACAAGAGCAGTCTTCAAAAAATAGCTATCCTTCTTCGTACGCAAACAGGACATGATTTCTCCTTATATAAGAAAAACACGCTATACAGGCGCATAGAAAGGCGCATGAATATTCATCAAATAGATAAGATTACGAATTATGTTCGCTTTTTACAGGACAATCCCAGTGAATTGGATATTCTATTCAAAGAAATATTGATTGGGGTCACAAGTTTTTTTCGTGATTCAGCAATGTGGGATAAACTAAGAGATCATATTCTTCCTGATATACTTAAATTATTACCAAATGATTATATGCTAAGAGCATGGATTACTGGCTGCTCCACAGGAGAAGAAGCATATTCTTTGGCAATGGTATTTAAGGAAGCATATGATAAAGTAAAGCAAACTAAAAATATATCATTACAAATATTTGCTACTGATATTGATACTGATGCCATAGATATAGCCAGAAAAGGTCTTTTCAGTGCGAATATATTATCCGATGTATCACCTGAGAGGATAAACCAGTTTTTTACAAAAAATGGTACAAGCTATTCAATAAATAATTCCATACGTGAAATGGTTGTATTTGCACCCCATGATGTAATAAAAGACCCACCCTTTACCAAACTGGATTTTCTTTTGTGCCGTAATTTGTTAATCTATATGGAACCAGAATTACAGAAGAAATTGATGAATTTATTTTATTACAGCCTCAATGCTGGCGGTATAATGTTACTCGGTACTGCTGAGACAGTAAATCAACAGGAAAGGCTATTTACTTCACTTGATAACAAGTTAAAAATCTACAAACGATCATTAACTCCGATGGAGATTGAACAGATGGACTTCCCAAGTTCCTATTCTCATTCAACAAAAAGGACACAGGAAGAGACAACTTCTGTAAAAGTAACCCGTAATATTCAAACATTTGCCGACCAATTAGTTCTGCAACGATATTCTCCCGCAAGTGTTTTGATAAATCAGGAAGGCGATATCCTATATATAACTGGCAGGACAGGAAAATACTTAGAACCTGCTGCTGGGAAAGCTAATTGGAACATACATGCAATGGCACGTGAGGGTCTTCGAAATGAACTACTCGGAGCAATACGTAAGGCGAAGCAATATTATGAACCCATTTATTTAAGAAACATAAAAGTAGGTACTAACGGAGGAACTCAGTTAGTCGATATTACTATTCAGACCACTGAAAAACCAGATGATTTTAAAGACACGATACTAATAGTTTTTGCAGATGTACCACCCCATGATTTACCTGAAGATAGAAAAGGGAAAGCAAAGGGGAAAAGTCTCACTAATCAAGATCGTGAACGTGAAATGGAACATCAACGTATTCTTGAAGATTTGCAAAGCACACGTGAGGAAATGCAGACTTCACAGGAAGAGTTAAAGTCCACAAACGAGGAACTTCAATCCACCAATGAAGAGCTGCAATCCACTAACGAAGAACTCACGACTTCGAAAGAGGAAATGCAAAGTCTGAATGAAGAATTGCAAACTGTAAATTTGGAATTACAAACTAAGGTGACCGAGTTTATGGAAGCAAATAATGATATGAAAAACCTTCTTAACAGCACCGAGGTTGCCACATTATTCCTCGATAAAAATCTTAACATCAGAAGGTTTACCGACCAGTTAACTAAAATAATAAAACTGCGACATTCTGATCTCGGCAGACCTTTTACTGACATGGTTTCCGATCTTAAATATCCTGAAATAGATGATCATGCAAAAGAAGTGTTGAGCACACTTATGTTTAAAGAAAATGATATTTCTACTGATGATGATAGATGGTATAAGGTTCGAATTATGCCCTACCGCACTTTAGATGAAAGAATTGAAGGATTGGTAATTACATTTATTAATATTACCACAGCGAAGAAATTAGAATCCGACCTCAAAGAGTCAATAAAGATTCTTCAGGAACATAATTTGTACAAACCATGACGAAACAAAAACCAAATTTAACTGAAGCACAAATGCTTCGAAAAAAAGCAGAAGATTTGTACAAAACAAAGATTTCAGTTGGTAGTACTATTTCCGATGAATCAGACATACTAAAACTCAACCACGAACTCTCTGTACACCAGATCGAACTGGAAATCCAGAACTCTGAGCTTATCAAGGCAAAGGATGATTTGGAAGTTGCGGTTGAGAAATATATTGACCTTTACGATTTTGCTCCGACAGGTTATCTCACACTTTCAAGAGACGGTGAGATAATTGGATTGAACCTCTGTGCTTCAAAGATGCTTGGCAAGGAACGGAGTCGTTTAATTAAAAATAGATTTGGTGCATTCGTAACTGATAACACAAAACAAGAGTTCAATCATTTTCTAACAGAAATTTTTATAAGCCAAATTGAGCAATCGTGTGAGGTTACTATGTTGGGCAAGGGGGAATTCCCAATTTATGTTTATCTGATTGGGATTGCTACCAAAGATGGAATTAGTTGTGATATAAGCATGGTGGATATATCTGAACGAAAAAACGCTGAAGAAAAGTTAGCGGAAACTAACCATGAACTTGAAAGATCAATACAGCTCAATGCTGACAAAGACCTTTTTATTTCAGTACTCGCACACGATTTAAGAAATCCCTTCGGGGTGCTTATCGGTTTTACCGACATCTTATTAAAAGATGGCAAAAAGCTATCTGAAAAAGAATATAATGACCTTTTAGGCGAAATTAGCAGATCAGCATTGAACTCGTATAACTTACTCGAAGACCTGTTGAAATGGTCGAGAATTCGAATGGGACGAATCCCCTTTGAACCATTAGAATTGAGTTTTACTGATATATGCATTGATATTATAAGCTCTCTGTCCCAAATTGCGAAAGCAAAGGGAATCACAATAAGATGCAATGTAGAAAAAGAGATAAATGTTGTTGCTGATCGGGAAATGCTAAAAGCAGTTTTCAGAAATCTTGTTTCGAATGCAATAAAATTCACAAACACGAATGGACAAATAAAGGTCTCCGCTTTGCAAAGTAATTCGAGTGTCTTATTTTCTGTATCTGACAACGGAGTAGGAATGGAGTCAGAAAGATTGATAAAACTGTTTGATATTTCGCACTCTCATTCGACAATGGGAACCGCAAACGAAAAGGGAACAGGGTTAGGATTATTACTTTGTAAAGATTTTGTTGAAAAACATGGAGGTAAAATTTGGGTTGAAAGCGAGGTTGGAAAAGGTACAGTCTTTTATTTTGATATCCCAAGCCATCAATCATTGAAAGCGATAGCTGATTTAGTAAATACTTCAGAATCGAATCATAATCTTAAAGTTTTAATTACCGATGATAATGCAGGATTGAGAATAATTCTTGGCGCAATGATGCAAGATTACAGTAGAGAAATTCTCTATGCAGAAACAGGTGTTGAAGCGGTTACCGTCTGCGCCTCTAACCCAGATATCGATTTGATTTTAATGGATATTTCGATGCCAAAGATGGACGGATTAGAAGCAACAAAATTAATAAGAATGATCAATAAGAAAGTTGTAATAATTATAGAAACTGCTAAATCACTTTCAGAAATTACCGAAGAAACAAAAGGGAAGGAGATTAATGATTATTTCTTTAAACCCTATAGCAGGTCTTTTCTGGATGGATTAATCTCTAAGCACTTTAATAACAGAAAAACCTAACAATAGAATTTTAAGTCTGGTCACTTATTGAAACATTTACCGAAAAAAATCACAATCCTTTGTTTTCTGAATCGATGGACATTTCATACTACCATACGAACAAAATACACAACAATCACCTTTTTTTGGTTTGAGAATCTGTCCGCAATTAGTGCATTCATAGAAGAACTGACAAGAATCTGTTGGCATTGTTTCTTCTTTGCTAAATCCACACTCAGGACAAGATATAATTGAGTTTAATTGTATCTGCTTAGTCATCAGGAATGTTATTATCCCCCGTTTTCATAACTTAATGGTGGAAAGTTATCAACTTTAACTATGACCAATGATCTTATTTCACTGTAGAGTTATGTTCCAGTTTTAATTTTCTAATGCAGGTTTCCCATATCCTCTTTCAAGATTCTGGTTTCTTATCTTCGAAAATAGATCAACCATTGTGCCACCTTCAATTATCCAATCAGTGATCGTTTTTAATATAAATTCAGCATCTTCTAAATGTCCCATTCTGCCATCTGCACCCCTGATTCCTTGCTTATTTATTCTATGTCCTCTCGTCAGAAAAGTGTTCTTTTCTTCATATATATAATAACGTGCTTTTTTAAATGGTTCACCCTTGGGAAGATGCTTCCGTAACAACCTACTAATACCATTATAATAAACATCATATTTTTTTTCAGGGTTTTCAATATCGCCTAATGCAAATTTTCTCAGTTCGTTTTCTGTAAGAATCTCGCCTTGAAGTCCAATACTAAGTTGTTCACCTTTAATCTCATCTGCCCTTGAGATTAGTTCCATCTTTTCCAATTCCTGCTTTTGATCTACTTCTTTTACGTCTTTTTTAGTACTCATTTCAATTATTTTAAGTGTTGAAAATTTCTTCTTTCATTAAGCTAATATTTTCCTGAATTGTTTTTTTCTCCCATGGATTAATATTTAATCTTTTAATTGCAATACTAATATCTGGTAATTCATCACCAAATAAATTCCATGCTTTGTGATCATGCATATAAAAACTATAAATAATACTTGGATGAACCTGATTCTTTTCAGCGTACAGGTTTACAATTAATGGGTCTTTAATGAATGGTTCGATGTACTTACTACGTTCAGTTCCGAAAAGATATTCTCTTGAGAAATCATCTGCTTTATCTTCCTGCATTAACCATAGATCAGGTTCACCAGTTAAATGATAAGTTCTCTTTTCGATTTCGTCAATATCGTATAAAACATGATGTAGCTCATGCATCAGAGCAAACCATAATGTTGGATATCTTTTGAATAAATCTGTGATGACGATACAGGGTTTCCCATTAACAATAAACGTTGCACCACGAACCTGTACATTAGGTAAAGAAGGTTGTAGAATGACAGTGACTCCAACAGAGTATAATGCTCGAATCACAGTTATTAATCCAGATTCCAAATTTCTTGTGTATGGTCTAATTTTGGGAATTAACTCCTTCAGACTATCTCTTGAGAAAAGATTATCATTGTTAATTGCAAGGAATTGTGAGTATGCAGACTTAACCCAAAACTCACGCATGAGATCACTTGAATTTCTTTTTGTTTTACTAAATGCTGGTGTAAGTACCTGATCAGAATAATCAAATATACTTTTTAGATTAAAAAAGGTTACAATCTTCTCTTCAATAGCAGTATAATCAGATTTTGAAGAAATGAATTTTGCTTTAAAAAGTTGGCTTAAATCGAAGTTTTGTATAATATAATTTGCTTTTCTCGTCCGATCTATTTCTCCTACCTGATCAACAGACAATTCTTTCAAGTAGACACCTATAAATTTTTCAATTGAAAGATTTAAAAATTGTGCGAGTTTTATAGCTGTAATGATGTCTACCCTTTTGGCATCATTATTAAGAATTTTATTCAACGTTTTCTTTTCTATACCCAGAATTACTTCTGCTCTGCTTTGAGTAATCCCTAACGCTTCAATTCTCTGTTGAAAAAGTATTTTGAATTTATTATCTGTATCACCTTCTTCCTTTGAAATTGGTGAAATTAGTTTGGTAAATAGTTCATTAAAATCTATTTCTTCTTTCATATATCGGTTCATTTACCTATAAAATACATATATAATATTGGCAAATATACAAAAGTTAGGTTGAATAACCTAACTTTATATAATAAACTTTTTACGTAATTTAATTCGATTAAGCTAATTCAGAAAAAATTTCGACATAAAGATATCAATCGAAACACCACTATCATTATGTAATCCAAGGTCTAAGATCATAACGCACATTTCATTGAGGTTCTTACTGAGTACTTTCTGATTTGATGCCTGAGCACAAATGTACCCATTGTCTTTCATTACGATTTTGCTGAAGACCAGAGGATTGCCCAGATGATCTTCAAACCTTTTAATTATGCCAAAGAAGCATCTATCCATGTGGCTTTCGCAATGAACATCTCTGTGATCTCCAGACGATCTTTTTTTATTTTACTCATATGTTTTGTGGTTGGTGCAAAGGTATATTAAAGATTGATTATGTGTACAATAACTATCGAAATTGATCTTAATTAAAAATCAAACTCCAATAAATCATCCTTATGGTTTTGACTGGCATTATCTTCGGAAGCACCCTTAATCTTTATGTCGCTCACACTTACTACAGAAAGACCTAATTGACATATAGTCCTCTAATTTGGCACGATCATTTAACTCAGCAAGAACCCAATCACAATTCTTATCTGGACAATCAATAGGTAAATTGAGAATATAATTCTTATTGCTTTTCAAATCCAATACAAATAGAAAGAGGAAACCCTTATTGAAAAGTACATCCATTAGGGTTACTTCTTGTACAATAACCTCTGAGTTTTCATCTTATGTTGAGGCAATTAAATAAGTTCTGCCATTGGTAATGATCTTTTTATTTGCCAATATGCATTTGGAGTTTACATAGAATGAATTTATTCCAACAGGATGAAAGATTCCATTAAGTCCATAAAGTGCTTGAGTCATATGGGTATTTGTCTTGAAGTTTCATAGTTTTCGTACAATCTTTGTAATAAATACTTTCGTGCATGAAAACAGGTAGGGGGTGGGTATTCCGACCTCCTTACCCCCTCCCCCCAGCAGTGCCATTTCTGGCTGTGGGTGCAGCGTTCATAATTCTTTCAGCCGAAAAAATATTCTGAAATTTTTTTCCGAATATGGAAGAGTCTGACTCTTAAAAAATTCTGAAATTTTTTTTCAAATTAGTATAAGACTACCCATAATGGAATCATGAAGGTTTTATTTCTTAGTAATAGGTTCTTTGGGTTTCGAAAATATCCTTTTTATTGATTTTATTTGAGTCTCATCCTCAATTTTAATATACCTGTCCATTATAGTGTAACTGGATTGACCTACCCATAATAGAATACTTTTCCAGTCTGCTTTACCTTCAACAGCTCTCGAAATGAAAGTATCACGACTTGCATATGTACCATAATCAACCTGATATTTTAAATTTGGGTACTTCTCCTTTAAAATGGTAAACATCTGCTTTAATTCCTTGTTATACGCCTGATTAGTAATATCTAATTTAGTTATGTCATCATTATATTTGTGGAGTATTTCTAACGCAACAGGAGATAAGAGGCTGTTCAACCTTTTTGTCAAACCTACTTGTTTTAGTGGGTATAAATCTTAACCATCCCTTTCCCTCTATGATTGTTGACTTTGGAATAGTGAATGCATCTTTGTACCTTACTCCTGTATAACACTGCCACAAAAATCTATCTTTGGTACGTTGTAAATGTTTTAATTTAAACTGGTGAAAATACAGGGTATCTATTTGATCTTTTGTTAATGGGTTAGCCCTCATTTTTCGCTTTTTTACCACGCTTAAAGCCATTCTGGCTTCCACTGTTACTTTTTATTCTAAAATCGTCAGTTAAGTCTATTTGTTCTGCCTTTCTCCTATTATAGAAATGGTTTAAGACAGTTATCAGTATTGTATAGGTTTTTCCAACTGTACTACTATGGTAACCTACTTTCTCTTCCTTTTTTATTTTATATTTTGCTACATTATTTAAGTAAAATGCAAAATCATCAGACCATGACAAATTGATTTCCTCAAATTGCGTTTTTTTGCCTCTATATTCATCAAATGCATTTAATCTGTTCTGCATTGATTTAAATTCCTTCAGAGTCCCATTGGGAGTATTTTGACCTTTACGGTGTTTTATATAATCATCGATATAATCTGAAAAACACTTTTTATTTTCCTTTCTACTTGGGAAGAATCTTCGCAAGACTTCTAAATCCAGTCCCTCATAATAGACTTGTTCGGCTGTTTGCAGACCTTTACTATTTACAAATTGTTTGACAGCAACCAGTGCTTTTTCAATGTCTTTATTAATAATATCAGCATTCGGTTCGTTATCGTTAACAATTTCCTTCTTCTTGTTCCAATTTTTTGGGTGGATATATACCTTTGTTGGAATTCTTTTATATTCATCTTCATACTGACCAGTTCCACCATACATATGCCTACGAACTTCAATGTGAACCCGTGTCAAACCATCCTTGTTTATTCTTTCTGGTCTGATCATCTTTCTAACCGTGTAAGTACTATTAAGTTGTTGATACGCATCTATAGCACTACCATCGCTATCAACCCCCTTTGTGGGGGTAAAGGGTATTTTTCTTTTCATAATATTTGCAAATAATGGTAGATAATTATAAATTTACATCCAACCTATTGCAAATATATGAATATATAAGAATATATGATACTTGAAAGTGGTAGATTATTTTTTAATAATTAAAAAATGACATATAATTCTATATTGATATTCAATTATATAGGTAGTTAAAAATAGTTTTCTCACCCCGACAAAAGGAAAAGCCTTTCCGCGATAGCGGGAGGGCTTTGTTTTTACAGTGCGTCGAAAGCTTGCTTTCGAAAGCAACTGGAAAAACAAAGACCTCTGATGAGCGGAGCGAATAAAAGGCTTTTCCTTTTTCAGCCGCCCCCTGGAAGTCCGTTAGCCCCGCCCCGGCGGGGCTGACAATCTTCTCACCTATCTGAGTAAATCAAATGGCCTTGTAAATCAAATATTTACGAGGCCATTTTCATTAGTAGTACAAAAAGTAGTACAAAATTATATTATGAGATTACCTGAACTAAATGTCACAGTCAAGTTTTTTCACATATTTTCAATTAATTCTTTTCTTACCAGAGCAAATCCTTCTATAGGATCATAAGTTTCATCAGGACGAAGCAAAGCAGTTGTATCACCAAGGAACTCCGGATCATTCATTTTATCTTCAAGGTTCTTAAGATAAGCTGCTTCAGATGGAATACCTGTGACTTCGTGTTTCATGTGATGTTGAAATACCTGAATTATTTTCTCTTTGGATAAAGAATCATTTGCTTTTAGTGCTTTAAAAAGGTCATAAAGATCTCTTCCCTTTTTTCTCTGGTAAAGTGCCCTCAGCTTAGTACCCAACAATTCTTCGATCTCATATGTTGTGATATTACATTCTCCCTTAAACCATGGTGAATTGACTTTAAATATCTTTTTCTTAAGATTAAAGACTGAAAAGTGCTCTCTGCAGTTTGTCTCTACCTTTAATTTTAGAACCTGTACAGGTTGTATCTCAGATTCAAAATTAAATATCAGTGTAGTATTTCTGTCTTTTTGTTTGATCTTTGGTTCACCTAAAAAACTTAACAGTTTCCTGATTTTGTCAATTGATGGACCAAATGGTTCTGCTGTAATCTGTACCAAATCAATATCTTCAGAATATCTGGGTTGAGGTTCCAGAAAAAGTTTATGCAAGGCCGTACCTCCCCGGAAAGCAAGTTTTTCAGCTATTATGTCATCTGAAAATAATTCAACAAGTGACCGGCAGATAATTAAATCCTGTTCTACCTGCTCATTAGCCTTCCATGGAGCAAATTCAGACCATTCTGTAATATATTGTTGTGGGATCATTCGTCTATTTCTATTTCTGCATTTACAATTACTTTCCATCGGTTATCTGACGAGAAACCTTTTGAAGGAGCAGATGCTTTTAAAGGAATCCTGAAAAAATCTAAACCATTTTTCTGAGAGGCTTCAAATAACTCGTTAGCCACGTTCTCGTTATTTATTACTTTCTCAATTAGATATCCAAGTCTTTGTATAGCGGTAGAAGGAGTAGAACTAAAAAATATTGGATCAAACTCTTTGGGATCCATTTCCTCTACAAGTTCGTTCAATACGGTAGCTACCCTGGTAATTCCTCCGGACCTTTTTTCAAATTGAACGAGATCACTGGCAGTCAATACCGATGAAGATACTTTAAGATAACCCGATTCAGTTTTTCGTTCTTTTAGCAACCGACTTTCAATATTCCTTTTACTGATGAAATTCACTTTTAATCCCTTTTTATGAGATGGCCTAAGTACAGGGAAATCAGTCATAACAAAATATTCCTGAGGCTGCTGGTGTGCCGCACCATATAAAGCAGCAGCACTTAATAATCCTACATAATATGATCTGTTAAGATATTTCATGAAATTGTCCATGAACAATGCAGCAGGAAGAATCCCTCTGTTTGCATATTGTGCAGATATTATTAAATAGAATCCTTTGTGGAATGAAACTATTTTCCCCTTCTTCGATAATCTTTTTAAAGCGCTTTTAATTGCTACACCGGAGTAGTTCGGTAATTCCTCCTCTAACTGGTTCAGTGAAAATGAAATTCTCCCCTTTTTTTCAAGGTTTTCAATCCATTGACTTGCATTTATGTTAAGCTGTTCCAGCATATAGTAAAAAGTGATATTTTGCGAAAGGTACCGTTTTTCGGCCTTTTATGCAAAAAATCTATTCTATTTTTTTGTTGGTGAGAAAAGGCTAGAAACTGATACTATAAATATTAATAAGAAATAAAGAAGTCTAAGTATCACTAATACAATATATTATATTAGTATCCTATTCCTCCCCAACAAAAACAAATCAAATGGCCTTGTAAATCAAATATTTACGAGGCCATTTTAATTAGTTGTACAAAATGTAGTACAAAATTCTTAGGTGAGGAATTCTGGTTAAATTATATTTCCCGCTTTTTTGGTAGCGCTTAATCTGTTTATTCTGTCATTTTGAACAGATCTGACTTTATTAAATAATTTAATGCCTTTTTCTGTGGGTTCTATAGTAAAAGGGTATAAAAATTATCAGCAAAATCATCATCCTTGTTATTAGATTATACTGTATAATATTGTAAATATGCCTCTTAGCAAAATGGGTTCGAGTGCTAACGGCACTAAATCAATAATGTAATTTATTATTCAGTAATTCTAAGTTACTGTATTTTAGAGATATACTGGCTTACTATTGTCAAGTTATTAGTACTTTTTTAAAAATTGCTCCATAGTGAATGGTTTACCATGCCCCGGATAAAAAGTATCTATTTCATAATTTTTCAATTTTTCGACACTGGTATTAAAATCTACTAAATTGTCACAAACTTCCAGCCGTGGTTTTCCAAAAAAATTGTATAGAAAGTCGCCGCAAATAAAAGATCCATCACTTGTTAGAATACCAATGGAACCTTTCGAGTGCCCTGGGATATGAATAACTTTAGCTTCGAACCGATACTGAGAGAAATCAAAATTCTCATCCAAATATATGTCCGGCGCAAATATCTTAAATTCACCGGGCTTGAAGAAAAAAGACATCAATTTCATTGCTCTGAACAGAATCGAGAATTTATCAGGTTTTTCTTTCCTGTTCCAATTCATATCTCCCTTTTCAACCATTAATGAATCATTGGAGTGCATGGCTATTTTAACGCCGTATTTCTCTTTAAGCATAAAACTATTTCCTGCGTGATCAAGATCACCATGTGTCAAAACAACGAGTTTTAGGTTTATGGAATTGCAGCCAGCTTTTTGAAGTTCTTTCTCAAGATAAGCCCATTTGGCAGGAATACCGTTATCGATGAGAATATAATTAGTATCAGATTGAAGAAGATAGCAATTGACACCTCCAAAATTAATAGTCGTAATCTTTGTATCCATTCTCGTTTGTCAGTAAGTTATCTTAACCTGTTTATTTCTCATAAAAGCCCTAAATTCCTGGCATATCTGATTGCTTCATTTGTGTTGGCAGCTTTAATCTTCTCAAGAATATTCTGCCTGTGATTATTAACAGTATTAACACTTATAAAAAGCTTATCAGCGATTTCTTTGCTTATGAAGCCTTTTGAAACTAAACCAAGAACCTCCAATTCTCTTGCTGACAGACTTTGCCAGGTATTTTCTTTGTCATCTTCATTAAATAAATAGTACTTACCATTTCGTAAGTTAATTACCCTGCGGTTAACCTTTTCAAATTTTTCATTGTCGGGCAACATATCTGAAAGCGATAAACCAAGCCAGATCTTTCCACTTCTGGTCAGTTCTAACACCACAATTTGTTGAACAAAATGGAAATATTTTCCCTGAGATCCCAATCGGAAATTAAAAATTGTTTTATAATCTTTCTTTTCCTCCACCGGTAAATTAAAGCTGAATTCGAAGACTTTCTTATAGGTATCAAGCACAACAGGTCCGTCATCAGGATGCATTATAGAAATAAAATAAGCTAGTCCGTATGTTTTAGCTTCCTGCATATCAACTTTTACCTGATCCTTGTACTTTGATTTGATGGTGATAAATTCTTTTCTGTACAGATCAAAGACTGCTATCGAACTGTTTTCAACTTCAGCCATTCGCTCCAGGAGTGCGATACTGTTCTCAACGGTTTTGTAGTCCGGAATATCATTGCTGAAGTCTTGTTGAGATAAGACACTATCGATTGAGTCTTTTATAGGTTTAATTTCCATAAAGAATGATGATAATTCACTATTGCTGACTATATCTCACCAGATTAATTTTGTCTACAGTAAGTAGTTCTCAATTACAAAATTAAAAATAATTGTCAAAAAGGAGGAAAATAAAATGAATCAAACTATTGAGGAGTATTTCCATATCAAAAACTCAGAAAAACAATGGAACGACATTTACTCTTTGGGAGGTATCGCTACCTTTCTTGCATTGACAGGGATATCGTTAGATGTCGTTATAGGCACTATCAATGGAGGAGACTTGTCCACTCTTCCACAAACAGCAATTGACAGGTTTGCTCAGTTTCATGAAAATAAGTTTCAAGGCTTATATCATCTTGATTTGGCGAATATAATAGTTCAGTTGATATTAATTCCTGTCTATTATGCACTTTTTGCAGTTCATCGCAATATTAACAAAGCTTTTGGATTTTTAGCATTGATAGTATTTCTTTTCGGATCGGTTATTATGGTTGCAAACAATACAGCTTTACCTATGCTTGAACTAAGCAATAAATTTTTTTCCACAACAATTGAGTCTCAAAAAATTTTATATGCTGCAGCCGGAGAATCAATGCTTGCCCAGGGTGCTCATGGTAGTCCGGGAATATTTCTGGGTTTTTTCATTCCTAACATAGCAAACCTTATAATGTCAGTTGTAATGTTAAAAGGCAAAGTATTCAGCAAAACAAATTCATGGATTGGAATTATCGGCAGTATATTAATGCTTCTGTATGTAATATTGGTCAACTTTAGTACAGGAGTTGAAAAAATGGCAACCGCATTTGCCATGCCCGGTGGGCTTTTACTAATGGTTTGGATGATAATGTTTATGATAAGTTTATTCAAACTCGGTTATGTCAGTTCAAAAGAAGTAAGCTTCTAACTAAGGGAAAAATTATATGGCAGGTTTAGGACATATTGGATTCGGTTTTGCCGCAAAACCTATTGCTCCCAAAGTACATCTTTTAGTTTTATTGATTGCTACAGAACTTATTGATATACTGTGGGGCCTTTTTTATTTTACAGGCATAGACCTTAACGGAGTTGGTATATATTCATCGCCCTGGTCGCACAGTCTCTTCATGTCAGTGGTCTGGTCGGTATTGGCAGCGCTTATTACTGCCAGCATTTATCATGGCCGCCGCTCAGGCATATTTGTTGGACTTCTTGTTTTCAGTCACTGGGTGATAGACTTCATCACACATCCGATGGGTGCAATATTTGGCGGTATGCCCTTACCTCCCGATCTGCCTCTTTTCTTCAATGGTTCATCCAAAGTAGGGCTTGGCTTATATAATCACACTTTCACTATCGCTATAGTAACTGATATTGGAATGCTCTTTATCGGGATTTTCATTTATGTCTTCTATAAAATTAAACTTGAAAACAGAGATAAGCAGAGATACCGTGAACAAAATTACGAAGCAAAGAAAAGAACCAACCATAACACGAGTTATTCTAATTGAGATCTTAAATATTTAAAGTGATAATTTGTTGCTTGTATATAAAGAATATATTAAAAATAGGAGAGTTTTAAAATGGTTATAATTAACAATGGAAAATGTAATGGATGTAAAATATGTACGGATATTTGCCATGAACATTGTATGGATTTTGAAAACAACCTGATTACTATTAGATATAATCAATGTAGTACCTGCGGTCAATGTATCGCCATCTGCCCTCAAAAAGCTTTGACCTGGGATAATGTTCAACCCACTGCGTTTAATAAAGAAGTTTTACCTTCTGATAAACAAGTTGATGAATTATTGAAAGAGAGACGAACAATACGAGATTTTTCTGACCGTAAAATTGATAAAATACTACTCGAGGAAATTATAAATTACGGGATATATGCCCCGGCGCACAGCTTTGATTTTAGAGCAATTATAGTAGACGATGATAAGATTAAAGATTTGATCGATAAAATCCTCATGCGAGTTACATTCAGGATATACAATTTAATCAGATCCGTTATACTACAAAAAATCGCAAGACTCATTTCACCGGTTCTTGAAGCTGAATATTTAAAAGCAAAATCAAAACTTTCAGTTGTTGTCGAAAGGAATACAGTATTTCCTAGCTTTCCTTCAGCTTTCATTTTAATCATTGCGGATAAAAGAGTGCCATTTTCCATAGAGAGTGCCCAATATGCATTATATAATATAAATCTATATTCTCAAACTAAAGGATTAGGATGTCGAAATCTGGTAGGTAACCAGGGAATACTTAATAAGAATAACTCTTTTAGAAAAAGATTAGGGTTAAAGAAAAACGAACGTATCTGTGGGATGATTGGTATTGGCTATCCAAAGTTTAAATTTAAAAACAAAGTGCAAGGGAAAAAAATGAATATTCAATGGAATGGCATACAAAATTGATACATTTATAAGTGCAACCAGGATGCATAAGTGCCCTTGCTATTATGATCAATAAGCTTAGCTTTTAATAAATTCAAGAATATAAATTTTATTCCTTCTCAGATCTTTCCGGCATTAGATAGGATGGGACAACTCAAGAGATGCAAAAAAATTTGATTTTGTCATCAAATCCATCAACCACCTCAAAATTATCTGACTGTATTATTGATTATTAATGTTTTGCGATTGACGGTTCTGGTGCTATAAAAACCAATATTGATTGTTATAAGTAAATTTGACAAAAATAGCCTAAATTTAGTGTACTTTATTAGCCGATTATACAAACTTTCGTTACAAATATATTGACCAACTTCTATAATGATAAAAGATTTACCCTCTCCATCTGAATATCAAGATGCTGCAATTGAATGTTTAATTCAGGCATATAACAATATTGTTAATGTTGACAACAGCTTAAATGATGAGACACCACGAGTCGAGATTTGGGATTATAATCAAATTGTGGAATATCAAGATGCTGCAATTGAATGTTTAACTCAGGCATATAACAATATTGTTAATGTTGACAACAGCTTAAATGATGAGACACCACGAGTCGAGATTTGGGATTATAATCAAATTGTATTAAGGACAGCTCTTGTTTTGATTCATCAGGGGGTTGAAGGATTGATGAAATCTGAGATTTGCAGAAAATCCCCATTTCTATTAATAGTGGAAAAAACGGTCAAACTGACCACCTCGCGCCGGTTTAAACTGACCACCTGACGCCGGAGCAAATTGACCACCTCGCGCCGGAGCAAACTGACCACCTGAAAAGAGTTTTTCTCATGTTTAAAAAGTAAGTTATAATCCTTACTGTTGGTTTTATATTAACAGAGGGATTATGGCCAATAAAAAGACAGACATGAGTAAACTAAGACAAATGCTGCGGCTCTATGCGCAGGGCGAGAGTAAGCTGAAGATCAGCGATCTGACAGGTGTGTCTCGCAACACCCTAAAAAAATACCTTAAAATTTATGTCAGCCTGGGCCTTGATCTTGCTGAGATCGATAAGCAGGAGCGACCTGGAACTGGATCAGTTGTTTGGCGATAACCTGATGCCAGAACCCAGCGACAAATATAAAGCTCTGGAACCCTTGTTTCCTCTCATAGAGAAAGAGTTGAAGAAAAGAGGGATGACACGCCAGATCCAGTGGGAAAGGTACATAGCAATGCATCCTGATGGCTTTAAGTCTTCACAGTTCAAACATCATTACCAGCAGTGGCTCCGCCGTAGTAAACCGGTTATGCATATCGAGCATGTTGCCGGCGATAAGATGTATATTGATTATGCCGGAGAGAAGCTTCATCTGGTAAGTAAAGAAACAGGCGAGATAACAGATGTAGAGGTATTTATATCTATTCTTGGAGCAAGTCAGTTAACCTATGTTGAGGGAACATTAAGCCAGCGCAAAGAAGATTTAATCAGCTGTTGCGAGCATGCTTTATTTTATTACGGAGGTGTGCCAATGGCAATTGTTCCCGACAATCTTAAGAGTGCTGTAACTAAGAGTAGCCTTTATGAGCCAACTTTAAACCAGGCATTTGAGAACTTTGCTTTGCATTATAGTACCACCATTTTACCTGCCAGGGCTTATAAACCCAAAGACAAAGCTCTTGTTGAAGGAGCCGTTAAGATAGCTTACAGGCGCATTTACTCTGTGCTTGACAATAAGATCTTCCATACTCTTGAGGAATTAAATGAGGCAATAAGAGAAATAGTAGAGCTTCATAATAATACAAGGATGACAGGTCGACCATATAGCCGCAGAGACCTGTTTGAAGATGTAGAGCGAGCTGTACTGCACCCTCTTCCTGAGTTACCTTATGAATTTAAAAGCGCATCAGCAGGCCACAATAGCCGTAAACGGACATGTATGCTTAAAAGAAGACCGGCATTATTATAGTGCTCCTTACGGTTACATTGGTAAAAAGATAAAGATCATGTACTCGACCACCCATGTGGAGATTTATTACAATTATGTATTGCTGGCTCGCCATAAGAGAGATCGCAGGCAATATGGTTATACAACCGATAAAGAGCATCTGGCTTCAACGCATAAATATCTTACCGACTGGAACCCTGACCGCTTTCTTAACTGGGCAGAGTCAATTGATGGATCTGTCAGGGAGTTTATTGTAGGCCTGATGGCAAGTAAAACCCATCCCGAGCAGGCTTATAAAGCTTGTCAGGGAGTTCTTGGTTACGAACGCAAGGTAGGCAGGGAAAGACTGATAAATGCCTGCAGAAGAGCCATTGAGTATGAAAATTACTCCTATGGTGCAATTAAGTCAATACTGGAAAACAAGTATGACTTTTTAACTTATGTGGAGTTAGCTTCAGAGATCCCGGATCATGAAAACATCAGGGGGGAGAACTATTACAGGTAAAAACAATAACATAAAAAGTAAGTAAAATGACAAAAGAAATACTCGACAGAATAAAGAAGCTCAGGCTGCTCGGAATGGCCAGGGCTTATGAAACCAGCCTCGAGAATGATAAGCTGGCAAACCTGTCAGCTGATGAGCTGATAGGAATGTTGGTGGAGGCAGAATGGGATGACCGTCAAAACCGTAATATTGACAGAAGGCTGCGCAATGCAAGGTTCCGGTATCAATCATCTATTGAGAGCATTGATTATGAAGCAAACCGTAATCTTGACAGGAACCAGATGCTGCGCTACGCAGAATGCACTTATATCAAAAAACATGAGAACATACTTATAACCGGAAGCACCGGAATAGGGAAAAGTTACCTGGCTACAGCACTTGGGCATCAGGCATGTACTCTTGGGTTTAAAGTATATTATGCAAATATGGCAAAGCTCTTTTCCAAGCTAAAGATGGGTAAGGCCGATGGTTCCTATATCCGTGAAATATCAAAAATAGAGCGGCAGGATTTACTTATCCTGGATGACTTTGGACTACTGCCTATCGATAACCAAAATCGCTCGGCACTGATGGAAATAATAGAAGACCGACATAATAAAGCATCAGTTGTAATAACATCCCAACTGCCAGTAAACTGCTGGCATGAGGTCATCGGAGAAAAAACTATTGCCGATGCAATCCTTGACAGGATCGTTCACAATGCACACAGGATAGAACTAAAGGGAGAATCTCTGAGAAAAGGCAGGGACAATAATAAAGAAAATGGAATTTTGAATTAAAATAGATAGATTTGTATAACCACTTTTTATGGATGGAAAAACTCTTTGAAATATCAGCAACTTCGATGTGGTCAATTTAGACCGGCTGAATGTGGTCAGATAGACCGGCTTTTGTAGCCTGTATACATAATTAATGATAATATAAAAGATTTGGTTTTTACTGTAGCTGTTGATGATGTAAAGTCTGTCAAAAAAGAATATGAACAAGTTGGTGAGGATGCTACCTATTACAGGCGGTCGTACCTAACATCAACAATTCTTACAAGAGTTCATCAACGATCATTTAGGGAAAGAGTTTTACTTGCCTATCAGAATCATTGTGCCTTATGTAATCTTAAACATGTTGAATTGCTCGATGCAGCTCATATCATTGCTGACAAAGAAGATATTGGTGATCCTATAATTCCAAATGGATTAGCTTTATGTAAAATACATCATGCTGCTTTTGATAATAATTTTATTGGTATAAATTCAGATTATATTATTAAAATCAGAACGGATCTTCTTACAGAAACTGATGGCCCGATGCTTAAATATGGTATTCAATCGCTTAACAATGCTAAATTAATTTTACCATCACATAGAATTCATTGGCCAGATAAAGAAAGGCTTGAAAGGAGATATTTGGACTTCTTAAAAGCAGGATAAGATTGATATTGTGCACGTTACAAAATCCGACACCGAATCCATCACCCTCTTAAAAACAAAAACCCGCAAGACATTGATCTTACGGGTTTTGCATTTACCAGGAGTGGTGCCACCAGGAATAGACCATATTGTATACTCAATTCGATTAAAAAGTCAGAAAAGAAAAATCAGTTCTGGATAATTTTATCTACGTGAGTAAATAAATTATCAATTCTCCATCCTCTCCCTGAAATACTCTTCAGTATGCTTGTCAGTGAAATATACATAGCACCCTTTCATACCCCGGGTAAGAAGTGTCCTGTAAATGTTTTTAACGTGCTTTTCGAAATTGTCTATGCTTCTTTTCAACATCGGGTCTTTGGTGGCAGTTATATCTGCCGATAATTTTCCGGAAGTCACATCCACACACAGATCATTCCCGATTATTACGCCTATATAATCGAATTCAAATCCCTGGGCAGTATAAATACAACCCACCTGTTTAATTCCTTCCGGGCGATATGCCCATTCATACCACCTGACGTAACCTTTTGGTATTGAGGTTATTTTATCATGTGTCTCCCAGGGCATTGCAAAATCCCCGATTTTCACATCTTTAACAAGTTCACCATTACTGTCTGTTTTACTGCTCCATGGCCAGCAGAAACCGGCAACCATCCTTGCAGAGTTTGGTTTCTCTTTCTCCTTTTCAATAAGGATATCCATAATCTCCTGCGGGGAGGAGAAAATTCTGAAGTCAAACTGGTCATCCTTCCTGAAAATCCTCTCTTCATCAGTGTATCCCAGAACCGATTCGAGCCATAACAGGTAATCATTAGAACCCATGCACCTGTACTGAGTTTCCAGAGTAACCTCATGAATACCTGCATCGAACTTTGCTGCAGCTTCTCTTATCAGACCGGAACTTCCAACCTCTGATGAACGCACATTCTGCCTGTCATCTATGAAGAATACAGTTGTTTTCGCACACCTTACAAGCTGCTCCATCTGTGGCATGTCAGAGCGGTCCTCAGGTTTTGTGTACTGATGGTTACTGTTCTTTTCTATCCTGTGAGCTTCGTCAATAAGAAGTATATCAAATTCATTTTCCCTGGTCCTGCTGGGGATGAAACGATAAAGATTTGAGAACATTATTTCTCCTCCTCTCCCAACCAGTTTCTGCAACCCTGATGTGAATGGTTTTGATTTGCACCCATACAGGACATTCTTTTTCTTTAATGCTGCTTCGGCAAGAATATTTAAAGCTATAACCGATTTCCCTGTTCCTGGTCCACCATGAACAATTATTACTGATTTTTCATTCTTTCTTTGCCGACATCCTGTACCTTGCCCAGATAAGGTTCTTTGCAACAAGCTGCTCATTAAGCAATGAGAACACAACATCATTCTTAATGATCTTATGTACATTCTCCAGAAGCTTCTTTGAAGGATGCAGCCGACTCTGCATAAAACGGTTGAAATATCTCAAACCCTGAGCCGTTTTCAAGCAGTTCTCTGATCCGGATCCCAAGTAACTTTGTGTCTTCTTTAGTAAAGAGAGGGAATTCTGCTATCAGATCTTTGTAAACCGGACTGTGAAGACCCTTCCCGTCCGTTCTTGAATAATTATGGCAATAGGCACAACTGAAGAGAGAGAGGGTTGGTTCTTTCTCAAACTCCTCAACAAATCCCTGCATATAATTGTGGTATCCCTTTACCTGCTGTGAAGGGTGAGGGACAATCCTTTCCCTTCCTCCGGTATATGTTTCTACAAAGTTTCCTTCTTCAGCAAGTGCTTTTACATGTGGACCATTGCTTTAAGTTCAATAAGGACAACATTTGAAATATCATTTTCCCCTTTGCCAAATAACAGACAATCAAGCCGACTCTGATTATACGGTACCTCATATTCAAGAGCAACAAAAGTGTCATGTAATTTTACCAAGTTCCAGCAGATCCCTCACTCTCGAAAGACTGTTTTGCCATGATACAAACTCCGGAACACCGGGATCCTTACCAAGCCTTGCCTTATAGTTCTCCGACATGATATCAGAAATAGTATTTTCCCTGACATCATCAATGAATCTGTCGGAAGGTGCCTGGTAGATCAGCATTGATTACAGTTCGTTGTATTTCTTCGCAGTTCCTTTTGACTTTTCAACAGGATATTTCTCGCCATTCTTCCGGATCTTTTCAAGTACTATCTCCTTTACATCAAAGCCATGTTTTCCCGCCAGTAAAAAGCTGAATGCAAAGATATCGGCCAGTTCCTCCTTAAGTTTATTCTGATCAACAAGTTCTGATTCCTCAGTTGTTTTCCACAGGAAGAGTTCATTTAACTCAGCAGCCTCAATTGAGATTGCCAGGGCAAGATCTTTTGTATTATGAAACTGTTCCCAGTGCCGGGCATCCCGGAATTTAACAAGTTCGTCTATAAGTAATTGAATGTCATTCATTGATTTAAGTTTGTAGCACTAAGGTAGTGAAATTGTGGATATGGTATATATTGCTGATCTTCCTGATAAGAGTGAACTTTTTGTCAGAAGGATTGCAGGAATCACCGGTCATTCTATTAACACGGTAAGGAAAATCAGGAAGTTGAAGGATAATTAGCAGGTTAAATAAAATATTTGAGCGTGCGCCTAAAGTGAGCAAATTTTTATCTGGTTAAACAGTTCATGGGCCTGTCCATCAATAATCATATTTTCCCATTTAATTTTTTAGCAGATGTATTTCATTTTGTTTTTCACTTGTCTGCAAGAATAGTTGTCATTTTCAGGACATCCTTTGTTAAAATTTCCAGCAATCTTTCAGGTTCTTCAAACATTGGACTGTGAGCTGATTCGTTAAAAGTGTAAAATCCTTTTACAGGTGCTTCTATTTTTTTCAAATATTCTTTCGACAATTCATTATTAACTGTCAGATCATACCTTCCACTGAAAAAATATACCGGAACTTCAAGCCTGGGCACATCGATTGGTATGTCCAGATTGATAATCTGATATCTTAGCCCTGACTTGGGGATAAATGAGAATTTTGATATCCATATGTTAAATTTCTCTTTGACAGTATAAGCTCTGCAAGTCCAGACAGGCAGAAAAATATCTTTAATGATTGATCTCATGTTGTGCATAGTACCTATACCAAGTTCGTGCTGTGCCTTATCTCTTAAAACGGAATTTAAAAAAGGCAGGATAAGTGAGTCATTCTCCAGTATCGGATATTTTTTAAGATTGGCAACCATCTTTGAATTACCATTGGCCAGGTACTGGTTCATCATATATTTGTAACCCAGTTTTTCCGACTCCGCCTGACGTGTAATCTGTGCGATTCCTATATATGCATGAAACACTTGCGGATAACTTTCAACTGCCTTGTATTGCGAAAGCTGTTCCCCCCGAGTGAGCCATAATGAAGATTTTTTCTTTTTTAAAACGGTTACGCAGATAATTTGTTACCTCGATTGCATCTGAGGCAAGCTGTTGCAAAGTCATGCTCTCCAGGGTAACCTGAGGTGTATAAGAAATCCCGCCACCGCGTTGTTCCCAGTAACATACCGTAAAATGATCCTCCAGCCCGACAGGATATTTTTCAACAAGAAAGTACTCAGGGAAAGAAGGTCCGCCATGCACAAAAAGCAAGACCGGATTTTTTAAATCCTTTCCTCTGATAAACATCCCCTGTTCTACCCCGCCAATTTTTATAAATACTTTTTCGGAGATACTGCCAGCCAGAACTTGTCCTGCCTGATCTAAAAAAGGTTTCGATCTTCCGGGGCTGATTACAAATAAGGTGGTCAAAAAGGTAATCAGACACATTAAAAAAATAATAAACAGCGCTAACTTCATTTTCTATCTATTTAATTTAATATAAATATCTTATTTCCTCCCGGGAAGAGATCCCTTGTATACGGGGAGATTTCATTAATTAAATGTGCCCTCTTCATACAACAAAACAATCTTTAAATTAAGTTGCTTTCTTAATAATACTTAATATCAAAATTAAACTAAAAACAAATAATATAAAAAATTAATCTTCTGATCAAATCAATAGATAATCAGCCTTCTGGGTGCTGAAAGAATAGCTGAAAACCGATACAGGGCAGATGATTTTATTTGTAAATTTGATAAGGATTAACTTTCAGATAGGGATCCGAAGCGTTGAAGGCTTGTTTTCAAAAGCTGAGGACCCCGCCCTGCCTCTGATCCGCCTTCCCCGTTTGAACCTTGATCAACCGGTAATTGTTTTATATAACCGGAAGAAAAGCTATTTCTGAATGCAAAATAAAACTTTAAAATAATCATCCATGAAAAAACTGGTCTTATTCATGCACGTCTCCCTCGATGGCTTTACGGCCGGCACTGACGGGAAAATGGAGTGGATCAACGTAGGGGAGGAGATGTTCGGTTATGCCGAAGAGCGTACAAAAGAATCCGACATGGCACTCTATGGCAGGGTCACCTACCAGCTGATGGACAGCTACTGGCCAACTGCCGCAGACAATCCTGACGCCACTCCACACGATATACAGCATTCGAAATGGTATAACAAGGTGGCAAAGGTCGTCGTGTCAAAAACAATGAAAGGTCCCGCACCTGCCAATACCACCATAATCGGCTCAGATCTGAAAGAGGAGATCGGGAAGCTGAAAGCGGGATCAGGAAAAAACATTATCATGTTCGGAAGCCCGGGAGTCGCCTCCACCCTTATCCAGGAAAACCTGATCGATGAATACTGGCTCCTTGTCAACCCCATCGTGCTGGGGAACGGCATCCCTCTTTTCGGCCATTCCGGAGGCAGGATAAACCTTCAGCTCCTCTCAGCCAATACCTTCAGATCAGGAGTCGTCTGCCTTCACTACCAGACAAAGAGATACCGGTAAAAAGATTTGACTGATTTTACCGCTTTAGCAGTAAAATGTCCATTTTTAATTAAATGAGAGTATCATTAATCTTAAAATTACCGCTACAACAGTAAATATTTGCCAAATGCTTGTAGTTTTAAATATAATTGACTATATTTACCGCTATAACAGTAAAAAATGATACAGTCTCAGGAATTAGCAGATATAATCAGGATGCATCGAAAAGCAGCTAAATTAAGTCGTGACAAATTAGCAGAAATGTCTGGCGTTGGTAAAACTGTGATTTACGATATTGAAAAGGGGAAGGAAACTATTCAATTGAATACCTTACGAAAGGTACTCAGTGTATTGAACATCAAAATAGAATTAACAAGTCCGCTAATGGATAATTTACGAAACAAGGGAAATGAAAAAGGCTAAAATATATGTTAAAGGAGTTGAGGCAGGAACTTTGACTGAATTACAACAAGGGAAAGACTATCTGTTTGAATACCTTGACGGGTATGAAGGTCTTGAAGTCTCAAGGACGATGCCAAAAAATATTAAGGTATATAAGTTTGATAAATTTCCACCCTTCTTTGATGGATTACTGCCAGAAGGGATACAACTTGACGGATTGTTGAAAATTAAAAAAATCGACAGGAGCGATCATTTCTCACAATTAATTGCAGTTGGCGATGACATGGTCGGAGCTGTTACAGTAAAAGAAATTATTTAATGAATTTATGCCCAATAACATATACACCATGTGGTGAAAACCGTTACAGCGAAGCAGGTCTTAAACTCTTAGCCACTGGACTGAAGAGCCTGAAAGACCTGGAATATACTGCTGAAGAACAACGAAAAGAGGCTTTCAACCGTGCGGCAAAAATGTCAATTCAGGGAGTCCAGCCTAAGTTTAGTGCTGTACTTAGTATCAAAGATGAAAAATTCACTCTTGTAGATAAAGGAGGAAGATATATACTTAAGCCTCAACATCAACATTATACTCAGTTGCCCGAGAATGAAGACCTTACAATGAGGTTGGCAAACGAGGCCGGTTTGGAAATACCTGTTCATGGTTTATTATGGTCAAAGGATAACACGTTAACTTATTTCATCAAACGGTTTGACAGGAAAGGACAGAATGATAAAGTTCCTGTTGAAGATTTTGCTCAATTGGCTGGTTTAAGCAGAGATACCAGGTATGATTATAGCATGGAAAAAATCGTTAATTTGATCGATGATTTTTGCACATTCCCTGCAATTGAGAAATTAAAATTGTTTAAACTGATCATATTTAACTATTTAGTTGGTAATGAAGATTCACATCTTAAAAACTTTTCAATTATTACTGATGATAATCAGATAAAGCTGTCTCCATGTTACGATTTGGTAAATTCCACAATTGAATTAAAGGAACAAAATGAAGAAATTGCATTGACGTTGAAAGGGAAGAAAAAGCATTTAACCCGAAACACATTAGTAAATTACTTTGGGGTAGAAAGATGTGGTCTGACTGAAAAGAGCATTGAAAAAGTTCTTGAGACGATATCCATAGCAATCCCAAAGTGGAAGACTTTAATTAATATTAGCTTTTTATCAAAAGAGATGAAAGGCAAATACCTTGATTTATTGGATGGACGCAGTGCCACGAGGAATCTCAAACTCCTGTCAGTCGTCAGGTATGTTTAAAAGATGATTTTCGCCCCGTAGGGGCATAATAACATAACACAGGGCAACGCCCTGTGTAAAAACGCTCTCTTCTTACCCCAAAGCCCCGTAGGGGCGGAATAACAAAATTCCGGAAGATCCATTTCCCCTGATCCTCTATGGCTGATGGTATCACTTTATTACGCCCCTACGGGGCTGAAGGAGAGGGAGGTACCATCAGGCAGGGCTCCGCCCTGCCCTATAATATGTAAGGCCTACGGCCTTTTGCTCACCACTTCCATTTTAGTAATCACTTAGCCTTTCTTGTAAATTGAAACGGGTACTATCTTTAATGCAGACGCGAGTATATTTGGGTAGAAAACCAGAATCATAAACCTTGTTTAATTGCATTCTTCAAATGGCGCATAGTTGCCTGCTTCCGGTTATGTTTCCGGAAGATTAAGCTTCTTAAAATATAATTAACTTATAATGTGTAGTTTACAAATATTGTCATTAGTAGCGAAGCGAAGGATCCCTCACTCCCGTTACCTGTACACTTCGAGCGATCTTGCCTTTATAGCCAGAAAGATTAAGCCTCTTAAAATGCAAGTAGTTAATAATGTATAGTTTACAAATGTTGTCATTAGCAGTACAAAAAGCAGTGTCCTATTTTCATTAAAAACAATAATACATGTCCAATATTTTAATATTTCTGGACATATAATCAAAACGTGTCCATTTTATCCTGAACCAGGATTTTATAACAAAGATCAAAGTATACAAAAAGCTTTCCTTATCTTTCTGACTAAATCAGTATCCAATGAAAATAGGCATTTTATCAGCGATAATTTCTTTTATAGCAATAACTACAAGCAGTCAGACTATATTCAATTCTAAGACTGATGTTATAAAGTATATGGAAAATAAAACTTTCGTTAACTATGAAATGGGGTTAAAAATTTCGTATGGATACATTTCCAACGCAAATACTTATGGTATCACCGTGAAAAATAAAAATGGGTCAGCTTTCTATTACATTAATTGCAGTCTTAAACCATATGGTTATTATTGCGATATATTCGGAATAAGTCCGGATAACGGTGAAAATTTTGGATTCAGAGTTTTTAAAGATAGATTGGTTGTTGGATATGGGCAGCCTCAGTGCCAAACGTTTTTACTCTTGCAGCAGTAATTGTAACTGTGATGAAATCACTTACAATGAGGAGGCTCTTCTTATGCGCAAGGTGCGGAGTTATATTCCGGTGAAAAACCTTGTACGTTTGATAAGCACGATTCATATCGGATACTCTCTTCCCGAACCCTTATTCGACGAACTAACCTGTTATACGTGATAATCCTCTTCGCGGTAATTTTTCTGCAATTCCTCAAGCTTCTTCTTTCCGTATGAAAGTCTTGTTATAACAACAAACAGCACGGGAACCATAAAGATGCCAATGAAGGTTGCTGCCAGCATCCCACCGAGAACGGTGTAGCCGATTGTCTGCCGGGCAACAGCGCCGGCCCCCGATGCAAATATAAGGGGTGATATCCCGAAAACAAAAGCCAGCGAGGTCATAAGTATAGGCCGCAGCCTCAGACGTATAGCCTCAAGCGTGGCTTTTATCAGCTCCATGCCGCTGTCGACACGCTTTTTGGCAAATTCCACTATCAGAATTGCATTTTTTGCAGCCAGACCTATCAGTGTTATCAGCCCGATCTGGGCATAGACGTTATCACTTAGTTTCGGTACCAGTGTAAGGGTAAGTATTGCTCCAAAGGCGCCCAGCGGTACGGCAAGAAGAATGGAGAAAGGTACCGACCAGCTCTCGTATAATGCAGTCAGGAACAGGAAAACGAAGAGAATGGAAATTGAAAAGATCAGTATTGATTTTGATCCTGCCTCTATTTCCTCATGGCTCAGTCCTGTAAATTCATAGCCATAACCTGCAGGCAGAACCTGTGCAGCTGTTTCGCGCAGAGCTTCGATAGCCTGTCCGCTGCTGTATCCTTTTGCGGCCTCACCGTCAAATTCCGTGGAACGGTACAGGTTATAGTGTGAGATAAGCGGGGCGCTTTCTATAATTTTATAACTCATAAATGTATTCATGGGAATCATGCTGCCGGTGCTGTTGCGGACATAGTACTTGTCTATTGAGGTTATCTTGTCCCTGAAGGTCGTATCTGCCTGGGCCAGTACCTTGAAGTTTCGGCCATAAATTGTGAAATCGTTTATATAGAAGCTCCCCATGTAGGTCTGCAGGGTATTAAAAACGTCCGACAATCGCACTCCCAGCTTTTTACATTTCTCCCGGTCGACAGTAATTTTGTATCCCGGTGTATTAGCTGTGAAGAAGGTAAATGCACTGCCAATCTCAGGACGTTTGTTTGCTGCCATCATGAAGTTAAAGACTACATTCTGAAACCCTTTAATATCGTCATTGCTTTCGCGCTGCTGCAAAATAAAGCTGAATCCGCCGGTGCTGCCCAACCCGGGTATTGCCGGAGGCGCTATTACGATGACACGGGCCTCTGTTACTGCCGAAAATCTTTTATTTAGTTCAGCTATTATCCCCGTAAGCTGCTCGCTCTTCTTCGAGCGTTCATCCCATGGTTTCAACTGACAGAAGATGGTACCGCTGTTTGATTTTGTTGAAAATGAAACGACATTAAGCCCGGCAATCCCGGCATAATGACCTACCCCTGGCACCTCATCAAGTATTTTCATCATCTTCTTCAAAATATCCACAGATCTTGAAGTTGAGGCTGCTTCAGGGCCTTCGAAAGTGATATAGATACGTCCGTTGTCCTCTGTCGGGATAAAGCTTGTAGGTTTATTCTTGAAAAGGAACATTGTGCCAAAGATCACCAGAACCAGCAGTATTACGACGAAACGCGAATAATGAATTACTTTTCCAACAGTTGAGGAATAGGTATTCAGGCCTTTATCGAACGTCCTGTTGAAAAAATTAAAGAACTTGTCCAGTGCACGGTTTCTGATCTCTGTTCTGGGAACAAGCAGGAGGGAGCTTAAAGCAGGGGTCAGGGTCAATGCCACAAAAGCTGAAAGAAGTACGGAGATGGCAATTGTTATTGCAAACTGCTGATAAAGCTTACCCACTATTCCCGGGATAAATCCCACAGGTACGAAGACAGCTGCCAGGATCAGAGCGATAGCCACTACCGGTCCGGAGATATCCTGCATTGCCCTGAAGGCAGCCTCCTGAGGCGTAAGATGCTTATCATCAATATAATGCTGGATAGCTTCAACTACAATAATTGCATCATCCACCACGATTCCTATAGCCATAACAAGTCCAAAAAGGGTTAAGGTGTTGATTGTGAATCCCAGAGGACCAAAAAACATGAAAGTGCCGATTATTGAAACCGGTATTGCCAGGATCGGGATTATTGTGGCTCTCCAGCTCTGAAGAAATATAAAGACCACCAGGACGACAAGCAATAATGCAATAGACAGGGTTTTAACCACTTCCTGAATGGAAACCTTTACTACTGATACGGCTTCAAAAGGTACACTGTAAGCCATATCAGGCGGGAATGATTTGCTTATTGTTTCCATTTCAGAATAGATCCCGCTGGCTGTCTCCATGGCATTGCTTCCGGGAAGCTGGAAGACCAGAAGGAATGAAGCCGGCCTTCCGTCAACGAATGAATACCCTGAATAATTGAATTTTCCAAGTTCAACTCTTGCAACATCTCTCAGGTATACCAGTGAGCCGTCTGAAATATTGGTTTTTACAATAATTTCACCAAAGGCCTTTTCGGAGGTAAGCCTGCCCTCCACGAAGGCAGTATATTCAAATGGCTGAGTTACTGCCTGGGGAGTTGATCCCACTATTCCGGCAGCTACCTGCACGTTTTGTTCCTGAACAGCCTGTATCACATCTGCAGGAGTCAGATTAAGGTGCGCCATCTTTTCGGGATTTAACCAGATGCGCATTCCAAAGTCATCCGCACGTGTAAAAATATCGCCCACCCCCTTCACCCGGAGAAGAGCATCCCTGATAAAAATATTTGTGTAATTATCAATAAATTTAATATTGTGGGTAGAATTGGGAGAATAAATGGCAACAAGCATCAGGATGCTCGGGGTCCTTTTCCTTACCGTAATTCCCAGGTTCTTTACATCATTCGGAAGAGAAGGGGTAGCCGCATTTACCCTGTTTTCAACATCGAGAGCTGCAATATCAATGTTTGTACCGATATCAAATGTGATATTCATGCTCATATTACCATTGCTGGTACTGTTCGATTGCATATAAGCCATCCCGGGAACCCCGTTCACCTGTGACTCTATCGGGGTTGCTACGGTCTGCTCCACAGTCTGGGCATCTGCGCCTATATAGTTTGCAGAAACCTGGACCACCGGGGGAGTGATATCAGGGTACTGGCTTACAGGCAGGGTCACAATGGATATTACACCCAGAATAATAATTATAAGTGAGATGACTATTGCCGTATTGGGTCGTTTTATGAACTGGTCTGCTATCATAATCGGTGATTTGGATCATTATTATCTCTTAGTCATTTCCTGTTTTCCTCCCGGACTCGTATTCTGAACAAGCGATCCCTCATGTACTTTCTGGATTCCGTCAAGAACAATTATATCACCCGGTTTAAGTCCCTGTCTGACAACTATGTACTCACCCAGGTTTGATCCGGTTATGATCTTGATCTGTCTTGCTTTTTTGGCGCTGTCAATACCGTACACAAAATATTCCCCCATCTGCTCTATAACAGCTTTAAAGGGAATAACAAGCTGGTCGCCGGAGTTTCCGCTTAACACCTTTACAAGGCAGTTCATTCCTGTCCTTAATATTCTGTCACGATTCGGAAAAACAAGCCTTATCTTTATTGTTCCCGTTTGTGCATCCACTGCCCTGGCTATAACACTTAACTTTCCGAAGAAGGGATATGCGGAGTTATCTGCCAGAGTGATCCTGAAAGTTGAATCCACCTGTGGGGCCTTACTCTTCTGCATTGCAATAAAACCGGGGAGGGATTTTTCATTTATAATAAAATCGACGCCTATCGGATCATCCGATGAGATAGTATTCAACAAAGTCTGGCCGGAAACTACATATGTTCCGGGTTTGACAAGTGAAAAGCCGATAGTGCCTGAGAACGGGGCTGTTATAATTGAATAGTTATAATCTGTTTCTGCATTCAGAAGAGCTGCTTTTGCCGATACCACCTGCATTTTGGAATTCTGCAGGCTGGTCATGGCATCATCAAAAATCTGTTTGGCTATTGCATTCTGCTCATTCAGTTTCGTATATCTGTCGGCATCACGCTGTGCCTTATCAAGATTGGCAGCGGCAATATCGGCATTAGCCTTAGCCTGTATCAAATGCCGCCTGATATTTTCTTCTGTCAATTTCATACAGCTTTTCCCCTTTGAAAACATGCGATCCCTCTTTGAAAAAAAATCCTGTTACAAATCCGCTCACCTGGCTGTGAAGTTCCACCTCGTTCAGGGCAATCACGGTTCCCGGATAGGAGTCGTAGAAACTTACGTTTTGTGGATGAACGGTATACTCGACTACGGGAACAGCTCCTGAAAACTGATTCTGCCTGGCACTCTTTTTACAGGATTGCATGAAGAAGATCAGACAACAGATCAACAGCAGTTCAATTCTTTTCTTGTTACTCATGACTTCAAATAGTAAAAATTAATAGTCGACTGATATTTCCCCTAATGCCTGTTTTACATCGATCTTGCTGAACATCAGCATAAAAAGCGCATTAAGGTTATTAATTTTGGCTGACATCAGATCAGTTTCAGCTACAATAACTTCCAGATAGGTCTTAATACCCTGGTTATACTGTAACTGGATTGTATTATAGACCTCCTGTGCAATAGTGATGTTTTCGCGGGTGACATTGTAAGCTGCCAGATCACTTTTATATGTTGCCATTGCACTGACATATTCCGTGTTCATTTCATTGCGGGTATTGAGCGTATCGAGCGTCAGCCTCTCGTATTCCATATTTGATTTTCTTACATTGTGAAATCTTTTGGTCCCCTGGAATATCGGGAACGACAACGTAAGCCCTATAGTCGAGTTCGGATAAGCTTTTTTGTAAAGTTCACTGAAAGCATCATTCTGGTAATTAATATTATAATTGGCAAACGCTGAGAGGGATGGAAGAAAGCCCAGCTTGTAGTAATCAATTACTGATTTCTGAAGTTTCAGGTTTGTCTGAAGAAGCTGATATTCGATGCGGTTGTAAACATTCAGATTCCGGAGAGTGTCAAGCATAACATCATTTTCAAGAGAATTAGTCCTGTAATCGAGCGTAAGGGGCTTCTCTGAAGGATATCCCATCAGTTGTTTCAGATAACTGATTTTTGCCAGTATTGCCTCTTCCGCACTCTTTTTCTGTACCAGGGCCGTATTAAGCGCTATTGTTGCCCTCTTATAGTCGACCATGTCAGTAGTGCCGTTCTCGTAAAGAGCACGGGAATCTTTCAGACTTTTAGTGAGTCTGCCGATCTCTTCCTTTATAATATCCAGTTGCTGAACCGACAGGAGCACATCATAGAAAGCTTTGTCTATCCCCACAACTATCTCTATGAGTGCGCTATGTGTTGTCTGAGCAGCCTGGGTACGGTAAACCCTCGCGGTTCGTCCGGCTATGTAGACGTCGCTGTTGAATATATTCTGGGTAGCTGTGAAGGAAATTCCGGAATTGTAAAGCACTCCACTTGGTATAAGAATTTTAGGACCGGATGGGTTCGACAGGTTAGGAAACAGGGAAAAAGGTTGTTTAAGATAATGCTGAAGTCCGAATGAGGAATTGATCTGGGGAAGCCAGTCAGACAAAGCGATCTTAACGGTCTGGGCCGATATCTCTTCGTCAAGCTTCAGTTGCTTTACAAGTGGCTGATTCTGAAAGGCATATTTAATACATTCCTCGACTGAAACACTATCTTTCAGCACGTTTTGTGCCTCCTGACCATGCAGCGCGGGACCTGAAAAGAGAAACAAAATCCACAGAATCAGATTCAGGGATTTATCTTTTGACAACTCTCCTCTTAAGATTTTTTTCCGGTACATAATATTATTCCTTCAGATAATAGATGCGGGAAAACGCTGCCTTCCTTTCTCCGGGGACCCGGGTCCTCCCGTATATAAACCGCCTCAAAATTAGACCTGATTAAATTGTGTTGAATTAATTTCAGATTAATTTTAGTTTAAGACAGGATTAAGATGATAATCAGGAATATGCCACGGATCTTAAATTGTGTACATTTAACCGGAACAGGCTTTTTTGTGAAACAAATTATGCACGGGATTGTTTGAGATTATTATACTTAATATTTCAGAATATGAAAACCTTAAGATTTGAAGTTATTTCGATGATCCTGGCACTGCTTGCATTATTTGCAACCGGTTGCAGCAAGAACAACAACTCCCAGATGCCGTCGACGCTTACGGGCCAGCAAATTTCCCAGGTAGAGAATTCAGATGTTCAGGATGCCATTGCTGAGAAGACTGATCAGGATATAGACAAATCCATTGATCTGCTTCAGGCTTCAAATTATGAAACAACAAATTTGAAATCCTTATCAACCTCCGGCAATCTGGTCATCACAGTCAATTACCCTGACAGTACGACATTTCCGAAAGTTGTGACGCTGGTTTATACGAATTACCAGGACAGTACTGCTGATGAAAGCTTCGTCAAGAACGGAGAGGTAGATGTTACGATATCGGCCAATCCTGATGATAAGCAGCTTGTTACCTGGGACCAGACCTTTAAGCATTTTTCGGTAACTACCGACAGCACCACCTTTACTCTGGACGGGAGCCGGATTGTGACAAGGACCGGTCATACTTTTAAATTTAATGGCCTCCAGGGTCTGAGGATAACGGTGGCAGATAATATCACGGGAGATTTAAGCTACGCCATTACAAAGACCGGAGTGTCCGACACGCTTAAGTTCACCAGAGTCCTTTCACGGTTGCGGACAGCAATCCTTCATTATGACAATTTCGGAGGAGATACCTGGCATACCAGCCGCTTCAGATATAATTTGTCAAAGGATACCATAACCTGGTCAGGAACAGTGACAGGTATCAATGAAGCCGGCGATGCGTATACGAAAACGGTAAGCTCCTATACTCCACTTGTTGTGTTATTTTATCACGGGTCCCCTGTAATAGCTTCAGGAACACTGGATCTTACAATTTCTGGCTCCACAACATATTCATATACAATTACATACAAAGAGGATCCCAATTATCCCCGGTTTACGCTTGTAACAGTTACAAACAACGTAACAATGAACTCATACAGCTTTGACAGGAGATTCGGCAGGAAATTCCGGAGATGGTGGTGAGATCCTTAAACTACCTGCCTGCCCGCAGGCAGGTTTAACTTTCCTTATCTATTACTTTCCTGGTCTTAAAGTTTATGATATTTTTGTGTAGAATTAAAAACGACACAAATGAAAAATCTTTTGTCTGTAATTGTTCTCATTGCACTGATTATCTTGCTGAATTCCTGTGCTTCGGTATACCGGTGCGGTAGTCCGAAGCCTGACAAGCTGCCCATGATGGGTAAAAGAATGAAATCGGTTGTGAATGAACGGGACAGTTTATGTACCAGCCTGGCATCGGAAAAGAGGGTGAATGAAGGGTTGACAAAGGAGCTGGCTGACATGACCGGAAGAAATAAGGAACTGACAGATAACCTGGCCGACCTTGAGGGCAAATATAAGAGCCTGACAAATCTGAGCCTCTCGCAAACCGACAAATTAAGCAGGGCTCTGCAGGCAAAATCAGATGAACTCAATTCCAAGGAGCAACTTCTCTCTGACAGGGAGAAGAAACTTTATGAGATGCAACAGATCATAGCAAAGCAGGACTCAATAACAAACAGTTTAAACGCCATATTAAGAAATGCTCTCCTGGGATTTAATTCCGATGAGTTATCGGTAGAGATCAAAAACGGGAAAGTGTACGTTTCAATGTCAGATAAGCTTTTGTTCAAATCAGGAAGTTCCTCCGTGGAACAGAAAGGGAAGGAGGCTCTGAAGCTTCTGGCGGGCGTTCTGGAAAAAAATCCTGACATTGATATCCTGGTGGAAGGTCATACGGATAATGTTCCGATAAAAACTTCAGTTTATAAAGATAACTGGGATCTGAGTGTAGCCAGGGCCACATCAATAGTAAGGATACTGATGAATGACTATAAAATTGCACCGACCCGCATGACCGCCTCGGGAAAAGGCGAATTTTTCCCCAAAGCTGATAATGCGACCCCTGAGGGAAGAGCCAAAAACCGGAGGACAGAAATAATTCTTTCTCCCAAGCTGGACGAATTGATGAAATTGCTCAAAGTCTGAAAATTCAATATGATCAACATGAAAACCTGGAATAACAAAGCAAATGGCACAATGGGCTCATAACGGCGATCCTTTTCCATTGCGGTCAGAATTTCTTGGCATACACGGTTTTTACATTTACAAACTCGCGTATTCCGTGGAGAGAGAGTTCCCTTCCATATCCTGACCGGCCAGTACCACCGAAAGGCAGCCTGGGATCGGATTTGACCAGGTCGTTTATAAAGACGGCGCCGTCGCTGAATTCAGTGACCATTGTCCGTGCCTTAACAAGATCGTTTGTAAAAAGGGAAACACCCAGCCCGAATTTTGTCTGGTTCGCCAGGGCAATTGCTTCGCCTGTATCTCCGGCAATTATTATGGGTGCAACAGGACCAAAGACCTCTTCATCAAACAAAGGCATTCCGGGCTTTACATCAAGAAGTACGGTGGGAGGGTAGAAAGCGTTTTTGCGGGTTCCTCCCGTAATGATCCTTGCCCCCATTTTCACCGATTCAAGAACCTGTCGTTCAACCGTCTCTGCCTGGGAGATGCTGGCAAGAGGGCCAATGCCGGTCTCTTTATCCATGGGGTCACCGGGTTTCAGTTTTCCGAGTTTTTCAATGAACAGCTTAATGAACCTGTCGCTTACAGACCTGTGTATTATGAATCGTTTTGCAGCTATACAGCTCTGTCCGGCATTGGCCATACGCGCTTTTACCCCTGTCTCTGCAGCTTTTTCAAGGTCAGCATCCTCAAGCACTACAAATGCATTGCTGCCTCCTAACTCAAGGACGCATTTTTTAATATTCCTGCCTGCCTCTCCGGCAACACTCATCCCTGCATGTTCGCTACCGGTAAGTGAAACCGCATGAATTGCCTCATGCCCTATGACCTTTCCAACCCGGTGTGATCCGATCACAAGATTACTGAATACATACGGAGGGAACCCTGCGTCTGCAAAAAGCCTTTCAATATGCCCCGCACAGATCTGTACATTTGAGGCATGCTTGAGGACTACCGTATTCCCTGCCATAAGGGTAGGGACCGCGAAACGGAAGACCTGCCAGAAAGGAAAATTCCATGGCATAATTCCAAGCACCGTGCCAACAGGCTCGTAACATACAGAGCTCCAATATGCGCCGGCCTCAACGGGTTCCTCTTTCAGAAAATCCTCACTGTTGGCGGCATAATAATCGCAGGCCCAGGCACACTTCTCAACCTCTGCCATCGACTCATTTAAAGGCTTACCCATTTCAAGCGTGATTGCACGGGAATAATCATCCAGGTTTTTTCTGAGCAAAGAGCCAGCATTATTAATCAGCGATCTGCGGTATTCCGGCCCTGTAATCTTCCAGTAACTGAATGCAGCAGCCGACCGGGTGAGGATATCTGCAACTTTATTCTCCGGGTACTCATCAAACTCCCCGAGCAGTTCATTTGTATATGGGTTTATGCTTTTTAATATCATTATAAATTTTGTATTGTTTTTTATCTCCCGTTTCCTATAAAATTACTGTAATTATCCAACAAAAAATATCAGTGATTGTTTTAAGATCTGTAAAGGTAACAGTGAAGCAATTTTAAGTATCTGCCTTTTAGTCTCAGATTTTGTTTAACAATTTAAAATTTCCAGTTATGAAGTATAACCAGCTTGGAAAAACAGGTGTTCTTGTATCGGAGCTATGCCTGGGGACGATGACATTCGGTGGAAAAGGTTATTGGGAAGCTATCGGAAAACTGCCCCTTGATGAGGTGAAGCTTCTTGTAAAAACCTCGCTCAGCAGGGGCATTAATTTTATCGATACTGCAAATGCTTATTCCGAAGGTTTATCGGAGATCTTACTGGGTAAGGCTTTAAAAAGCCTTGGTATTCCCCGGCAGGAGGTTGTAATTGCCACAAAAGTCAGGCTTCGCATGGGGCCGGGAGCAAACCAGGTAGGACTGTCGCGGCTTCATATAAGCGATTCCGTTGATGACAGCCTGCAGCGGCTTGAAACATCGCACATCGACCTCCTTTATATTCACGGGGTTGACCCGCTGACTCCCCTGGAGGAGACCATGAGGGGACTGGAGGATGTAGTAAGGTCGGGGAAGGTAAGGTATATTGGTGTAAGCAACCATCCGGCCTGGATGGTCATGAAAGCCAATGGCATAGCAGAGATGATGGGCTGGTCAAAATTCGTTGCATCGCAGAACTTTTACAGCATCGCCACCCGCGATGTTGAGCGGGAGATTGTGCCGATGGCCCTCAGCGAAGGCATTGGAATAATGCCGTGGAGCCCACTTGCCGGTGGTTTCCTTTCCGGAAAATATACCCGTAACAACCAGATCGCGGGAGAGAGCCGCAGGGATACATTTGATTTCCCTCCGCTGGACAAATTGAGGGCCTACGATATTATTGACCTGATGCAAGTTATAGGTGACCGGCACAGCGCTTCGGTTGCCAGGGTTGCATTATCGTGGTTGCTGACAAGACCCGGAGTGACAAGTGTAATACTCGGCGCTAAAAATAAGGAACAGCTTCTTGATAATCTTGACAGCACAGAGCTGAATCTCAGTAATGAGGAGATGGGGGAACTGGAATCAGCAAGCGCCCTTGCTCCGGAATATCCTGCATGGATGGTAAACAGGCAGCTGACTGGCAGATATCCGGAACCGGCCTGACCTTTAACTTATTGTAAGGACTATTTTGCCTTTCGTCTTTTTTGTCTCTATCTGAAGATGTGCAGCCCGCATCTCACTGAACGGATAGGTCTCTGAGATAAAAGATTTAACAATCCCTTTCTCAAGCAGATCCGCAATCTCTTTCATGTTCTGACCATTTGACTTTACAAGGAAATGATATCCGTTACGACCCATGGACCGGGCTTTTTCTTCAATATCACGGGAAGAGCCCGAAGGGATTGTTATAATAGTACCCCCTGGCTTCAGTACGCTCAATGAACGTAAGGAATAGTCACCTCCGACAGCGTCCAGAACATAATCCATATCCTTCAAAACAGTTTCAAAATCCTCTTTTTCATAGTCAATATGCCTGGAGGCTCCCAGATTCAATATAAAATCCCTGTTTTCTGCTGAAGCCGTACCTGCTACCCAGGCTCCCAGATGTACTGCCATCTGAACGGCATAATGCCCGACACCGCCTGCCGCTGCATGGATCAGAATTTTATTACCTTTTTTTATCGCGGCATACTCTTTAAGGAGCTGCCATGCGGTGAGAGCGGCAAGTGATGCCGCAGCTGCCTCTTCGTAGGATATATTCGCCGGCTTTAATGCCAGATGTGCTTCAGGTGCTGCGACATATTCAGCGTATGCCTTTCCGTGCCCGGGGAAGTTGATCATACCGAATACCTCGTCACCATTTTTAAAGGCAGTTACTTTCCTGCCGGTGGCCGTAACGATACCTGAGATATCCCAGCCCAGTATTATCGGGGCAAATTCCTTTAATCTCTCCGCCAGTCCTTTACCCATGCGTACTTTAATATCTACCGGATTTATTGCAATAGATTTTACATTTACAAGTACATCATTATCTGATATTTCAGGAAGAGGAAGCTCTGTCATTACGAGATTTTCCACACCGCCGAATGCCTTCAGGATAATTGCTTTCATAATCTTTCATTTATAAAAACAATACTAATAACACAGGATATTTATGATTGTTTTGTTTTAAAAAGCAGAAGGGCCATTTTAATGATGCGATCAACCCCGGTATGCTCCTTCTTTATTAATTCTTCAGTGCCTGTGGAAGACATAATGTGAATGAAAATGTCTGTGTTCTTCTGTTCCATGTTTGTGAATATGTTCATGGATAAGGTTGACGCTTGCAAGAAGCTCCTGATCTTCAAGTATTTCACTGGTTGTTCCGGTTTTCCTGATTGTATGTTCTTCGGAAAGAACTGCAACTCTTGGCTGAAGGTGTTCAATAAGATCCAGATGGTGGGTAGTAAAAATTATGGTCTTTCCTGCATGGTTGAGTTCAAGGAGAAGCTCTATGAAAAAGGTTTGAGTTTTTGGGTCCAGACTTGACAGCGGTTCATCAACCAGAAGGACTTCCGGATTCATTGTAAGGACAGAGCCGATAGCAACCTTTTTTTTTCTCCTCCCGACAGCATATAGACCGACCGGTCTTTAAGGTATTCAATGCCAAGATATACGAGGGTCTGTTCTGCCCTTTCAGCAGCAACATCCGGAGGAATGCCAAGTTGCAGGGGTGCAAACAGCAGTTCGTCAAATACCGTAGGGCAGAATAATTGTATATCAGGATTCTGGAAGATATAACCCATGGCCTGTCTTAAGGGCATTCCTGCACCCTGCTCATGCACTGATTTTTCGGTTACAATTGTTCCCCTGAACCTGACTTGTCCCGAATCGGGAAAGATAAGCGCATTTATAATGTGAAGGAGGGTCGATTTGCCGCTTCCGTTGAGGCCTATGATAGAAAACATTTCACCTTTCTTTACCGAAAGATTAATATTTTTAAGTGCCGGGATTTTGCCGTAATAAGAATAGTCTATATTCTCCAATGTAATAATATCTTCCATAACCGGTTCAGAATAATAAAAGTGCAATTCCAAGAGCAACGATTACCAGGAGGGCAATGTAATCGGAATATGTAAAATGCTTTTTGGAAAGCAATTTTACACTTCCCTGGTAGCCCCGGGAGACCATTGCATAATAGGTATTTTCATAAATTATCATTGATCTTTTGAAGATGAAGAAGATCCGTCCCCCGACAAGCTTTCTGATACTTATGTTTTTTATATTGCCTGAAAGCCTTGACTTTAACGCAAAGTATGTTTCTTCAATGGTGCGTGAGAGAATAAAAATATATTTATATGCCAGCGAAATTATCATAAGAAATGTATCAGGCACACCGAATATTCTGAAGGCCTTTATGAAGGAGGCGAAAGGTGTTGTAAATACAATCAGCATGGCAAATGAGACAGAATTCAGTACCCTCAGGAAAAACAGAAGAACAACCCTGATGCCATTTTCTGTAAAGCCTATATTCCGGGGAATGTCATAGATCCAGAAATGTGAGGGATTTTCGAATTTTACAACATTCAGTATTATCCTGCCGGGTGTTATGATATTAAGCGATGCCGGGAATACAACAAGAAAGCCAAACAGGAATGCAATAATAAAGATTCTCCTGTAGACCCCGGGAATACTTATTCCGGCAATAATGTAAAATACCAGTATCACCCCTGAAGCCAGGATCTGTGCCTGCAGGTTGTTTATTACACTGATTACTACTGCAATATAAATGAGAGAAAATAGTTTTACGTGAGGATTTATCCTCTGTATCAGATTCTCCCTCGTCGCACTTTCTGCCTGAAGATAGATTGATCTTACGGCCCCGGCAGAGTTCAGGATAGTCTTGTCAAGAAATGACAGTTTTGTTCTGTTTACCTTTGGAGGCACATACGTTTCCTGTAAAGGCCGGAGTAAATATGCAGGAATATTATTTTCCATTTCTGACGATTAACCTTGATATCAAAAGCATTATGATATAAGCCAGTGTGGCTCCGAATATTCCTGAAACGATATAATAACCCGATTGATGTACAGCAGATTTATGTCCGTTATTTATCATATAATCAGGCAGCGGGGCCTTCCAGATATCGGAATACCGGGCCAGCCCCTTCGGGACATACCCCGTAAGCTCCTTCAGTGTCTGAGCGGACCATTCACCCCAGGCATCCCCTGCATTAAAACAGGCAGGTAATAAAATTCCTGCAGGGGTCAGAAGGCAGAGCACCAGAAGTATTACAAGGATCCTTTTCTGTAGTTTATCCGTTTTCATTTCCTCCTCCTTTCCTGAAAGCATATATTAATCCCGGCTCATTTCTAAGGAAATATCCCGCGATTATTGCAGTAATGATACCTTCTGCTACTCCGAAGAGCAGCAGATGTTCGACAGCCATGGCAGGGATTGCAATGCTGAGATCGTAAGGGCAGTAGAGGGCTTTTCCGTCAGGTGCTGAGGCAATGATCGGTTGTATCCCGAATTCAGTTGCCGTAAGTATCGCAGTAAGAACAAGGCTCACATAACCCGAGGTAAAGGCTGCAAATGTCACCCTTGCTTTTTTTGCGGGATTTTTGCAGAGCAGCCTGAAGATATAGTATGCAGCAAAGGGCATAAAGACTGCCATATTAAAGCAGTTGGCGCCAATAGCTGTAATTCCGCCGTCACCAAATATAAGAGCCTGTAGTATCAGGGCCACCGATACGGCAATCATGGCAGCCCATGGTCCGAAGAGTATAGCAATTATAGCAGAGCCAACCGCATGCCCGGTTGTTCCTCCGGGTATCGGCAAATTGAACATCATGATAATAAACGAAAATGCTGCAGCCATTCCGAGATATGGAATGTTACGCGCAGAAACGGCCTTTTTGACTTTCTTTACCGCCACAGCTGCAGCTGATACAAATAATCCAAACAGGGGAATATATGTCTGGGGACTGAGATAACCATCAGGAATATGCATAGTTGCCTGTTATTTTATTCTTTTCTTCCGGTCTCCCGGGGTTTCTTTTATACCAGTTTCAAAAGCATTCTCTTTAAAGCTATATCCTGTAATTATGAGACTGGATGCTACAATTATAAAAATTCGTGTTACCATCATGCCAAAAAAAATTATTCAGCGCGGCTCATCACCAGTTTTCCGTGAATAATGCCTTTGATTCCGATGAGTTTACCGGATAGTTCAGTCAGTCTGTTCGATGTGCCCTTTACTGCAATTATCTCAAGGCAATTATCATGGTTCAGGTGAAAATGCTGGGAGGAGAGGATAACATCAAAATACTCATGCTGAATATTATTCGATTTAGCAGTAATATCTTTTTTATGATGATCGTACAGCATTACAATTGCGCCTGCAACTACCTGGTTGCAGTGCCATTTTTTCTCGGCAAGGTTATTTTCAACCAGGTGGCGGATTGCCTGGGAACGGTTTGGTAGATTGTTCTCAACTACGAAGCCATCGAGGGCCTGGAGAAGTTCCTTTTCGAGACTGACGCCAAATCGGGCTAAAGCCATTGTGTTATCATTTTTAAAAATCGTGTCATAAAACTAAGCATTTTTATTTAAAAGGCAAAAAGTGCTGAATTTCTTAAATAGCACATTTTACTTTTGCGGACATGAAAAACAAGTCCGGTATCCGGGCCAATGCAGGATCAGTTAAAGTATCAGAAGACCTTATTATCTTTCATGGTCTTCATTATGAGCGGAAGGTCAAATTTATAGTGATGATCGCCCGGTATTTTTTGGATGATCACATCACTTCCTGCAAGCAGTTCAGGGATCTTTGTCTTCTCTCCCTGGCCAAAAATAATGAGAGTGTGCACAGGTTGCATTTTCAGGATCTCATCCGGGACATTATAAGTGTTCTGGCGGCTGCCCATTCCAAGCATATTTGAAATATGGATCTCAAAGTCAGTACTTGTTTCCGGTGAGAGCAGAACGGAAGAGACAACTTTTGATTTCATATCTTCGGGCATCCTGTTTATAATAAACGGGACTATTTCAGAGCCAAGCGAATATCCGATGAGTATAAACTTATCTCTTCCCCATTCCCTGCTGTAATAGTTTAATGCGGACATTATATCTACTGAAGACTCTTCCGGAGTTTTCCTTTTCCAGAAATATTTTTTAGAATCGAGTCCGATTGTCGGAATTCCCACGTCAGCAAGCTTGTCAGCAATTGACTGCTCGAAGGAGTACCAACCTCCGTCACCTGAAATGATCAGCGCAAGCGGAGCCGATGTATCCTGAATTTTAGCATTTGTAATTACAAGGGGGAGCTCTTTTAACTTTTCCCCATCAACTGCAGGCAACTTGTTTTCCGCAGCAGTTTCTGTCAATCGGCGGAATGCTTCCTTCCACTGCGGCATAAAATCGCTCCATTTTGCAAACCCGTGTCCTGTTTTAGGAAGGGAAATCAGTTCAGCATCAGTTGTTTTCTTTACAAAATCCACAACTTCCGTGTAATTGCATACCTTGTCGAGCTCACCATGAAGTACTATCCAGTGATTTCCGAGCTTTGCATCAGGTTGAAGAAAATAGCTTTTGCCAGGGATTCCGGGCTTTTCTTCAAGTCCGTTTGTCTCACAGAGCATTTTCGGGAGTTCAATGTCAGGGCAGAAGCCAAGTGATATGCCCCCGGCAAATGTACCTGGTCTGGCCTGCGCAAGAATTCCGTATACAAGAGTGGCCCCGCTTGAGTATCCCATAATTACGGGAGGCTTGTATTCAGCGAAGTTATATTTCTTCTGGATCATTGTTGC
This sequence comes from uncultured Bacteroidales bacterium, assembly GCA_963816345.1. GTDB lineage: Bacteria > Bacteroidota > Bacteroidia > Bacteroidales > VadinHA17 > LD21. Next base: position 3,138,680 of record CAWFKI010000005.1, on the reverse strand, counting down.
CAGCTCAACAAAATCTGTTGCCACCCTGTAACAATCATCAGTACGCTGCCGCAGCTCTCTGTAATACCTCAGTATATCGACCCCTATCACCAGGTTATTCATCGCTGAAAATGTCTCAGCGAATCCGACCACTCCGTATTTCCATCCTCCGTCACCTGAGATCATTATTACTACATTCTTTACGGAGGGCGAAGGATTATAAATAAATACTTTCCCGAAGGGTGCGACATTTACTGTGTCTGGTACAGCAGCTTCAGCCGCCAGGTGGACGCTCAACAACGCAGCAGCGACCGTAATAAAGGATAATTTTTTCATTATTCTGACACTAAGGTATTAATCATGAATATTTACTATGCTTAACAGGGGAATGATTGCCGGGGTTATCAGGAGCCGAGAAGCTGCTTTACTTTGGAAGAGATCTCCTTCCCGTCAGCTTTTCCTGCCAGCTCCTTAATAGCAATCCCCATTACCCTGCCCATTTCTGCCGGGGATTTTGCACCTGTCCGGGTTATGATCTCCCTGATAACAGACTCCAGCTCCTCATCGCTTATTTTTGCCGGAAGATATCTTTCGAGCACGTCAGCTTCGATCACCTCTTTCTCATAGAGATCCATCCTGTTCTGCTCCTTATAGATTTCCGCAGATTCCCTTCTCTGCTTGACCAGCTTCTGAATGATCTTCAGTTCGTCTTCCGGGGTCATAACGGCGCTGGCACCCTTCTCTGACCTGGCAAGGATAAAGGCAGTTTTTGCTGCCCTGATAGCTTCAAGGGCGACTTTGTCCTTGGCTTTCATGGCATTAATCAGATCGCTGGCAATTTTCTCTGCAAGTGACATAATAGAATTTTTAATTATCCGACACTGATAAAATTAATGATAAAGATACAAGATCTATACCATTTTTCCACTCAATATATTTTTGTTCTGTCGGAGGAGGAAGGATCTTTTACTGTTTCCCCGCTGTTTAATTTCCCGTTCATGGCGTTATCCCTGAACTCTTTGCTTGCATCATAAAATTTTTCAGAGAGATCTATATCTGAGATTAATATTCCCGGAATATTCAGTGGCAGCTTATTTTGAATAAGTCCGTCCGGAGTAATAAAATGGCAGGGCCAGCTTTCAGGTGCGGATGAATTGGAAAGAGACATGTAGAAGTAATTCGTTGCTGCGTGAGCCTGGGCGGAGATCGGCATTATGACAGGGTGTATGCTTCCCGGATTCTGTCTTGCATTATAAAATGACTGAAAGATGACATCGCATCCCAGTTTCCGGTACTCGCGGTACAATTCGGGAAATCTTACATCATAGCAGATCAGCAATCCGCATGTCACCCCGTTGATCTTAAACGTGACAAAATGATCCCCGGGAGAACAGTATTCAAGATCGCTGGAGGTGCAGAACCGTTTATCGTACCTGTCCGTCACTTTCCCTTCAGGGTTTATCACGTAGAGGCAATTAAAGGGTTTGTTGTTTCCGCTTAGCCTGTGAAGGGATCCGATTATAACCCACATATTAAGCCTTCTTGCAAAAGAGATGACAGAGTCTGTCATTCTGTGCAGCTCATTCCAGTTGAAATTACCGAGGGACATAAAATCGGTTCCCGGGTAACCCGACAATGAGCATTCAGGGAAATGAGCTATGTCGGCCCCTTTAAGCTTTGCCTCTGTCATCTGGGCTGCGATATATTGGTAATTGAGAGTGATGTCAGAGGAGACAGGGAACTGGCATGAGGCAATCCGCAGCTTTCCGGAGTGAGGATCAGCTTTACCTTCCTGTCCCCCGGCACCGGCCGCCCTCAGGAAGAGTGGCAGGCCTGAGATCAATATCAGCAGAACAAATGCACGGTTCCCCACAGTAATTTCTGTTTTATTTTAAAATCCTGGCAGCATTATCGTGATAGATCTTTTTAAGCACCTCCCTGGGGAGCCCAAATCCGCTGAGAGCCCAGTGATAGCCGAAAAGTTCGGTTGCATAAAAATGCTCATCGTACGATTCCAGGATCCGGAATGTTGTCCTGTACATCTCAGGGGTAAAGCTCATATCCGTGCCGTACAACAGCCTGTCCTGGTACTTTTCATAAAATGTCCTCATATAACGCGGGATGGGAGCTGACTCTGCATAGCGGGCTGAAATATCGGCATAGAAGTTCGGGTATTTGTCAAAGAGTTGTCCGAGCCTTGCCATATCATGATTAAGGTTGGCAAAATGGCAAGCAATAAAGGTTGTATTGGGATTATCCCTTACCGCATTTTCAAGAGTCTGAATAAGGGCGTCAAATCCGATTATTCCCGGCTTTGACATATCGATCCGCCATGTCTCGGCATTCATAAGGCCATCGTTTGTTGAATCCATTTTTTCGTACATCCAGATTGGATCTGCAACATGAATGCTTACCGGCATGCCAAGCTGGGCACACTTCTCAAACAGAGGTTTCATGCGCGGATCATCAAAATGCATTCCCCAGGCTTTCACCGGATCATTAAAGAACAGCCCGAGGCCTTTATCTCCTTCTTCTCCGACTCCCCTCGCTCCAAGTTTGTAACAGCGCTCCAGTTCCTTCACGGCTGCCGGCCCGTATCCCGGTTTATCATAACCGGTGTAATCAAATCCGCACCAGATCTCGAACCTGTCGGGATATTTTGAATAGAGATTATAGATTGTGTCGAATTTTGGTCCTGAGGTCTGGGTCAGAACAATTGATTTTTCTATTCCGCATTCATCCATGCATTTGATCCACTTTTTGATCTCTGCATCAGTTCTGGCATAGTCGTGGGTATGAGCATCCAGAATGGGGTAGGCTGCCCTGTTGATGTGAGATACCGGGACTTTATATATAGAGACCGGCCTGTAATTCTTCAGCAGAATATTTTCGGCATTCTGAGCCTGCAGGGACATGCCGGTCATTACTGCAATGCAGATAACCGATAATGCTGCTTTACTTATTCCCGTTATAAATTTTGTTTGCATCATAATATAATTTTGATTTTAAATGTACTGCGCCTGCCTGCCGGCAGACAGGGAAATAGCTTCCAGTTTATTTTCAATAAGATCCACTACTGATTGTGTGGCATCAGGGAATACGATCCGCAGGTCAATTTCCTCATTGTTTTTCAGCCTCTCCCTGAGAGCCCGCATAAAGGTGTTTTTTATTTCGGTGGCGAGATTAATCTTGCAAATCCCGCTTTTTATGGCTTCCTGAAGCATCATATCAGGGATGCCTGAACTGCCATGAAGTACAAGGGGAATGTTGGCGGATTCATTTATGGCGGAAAGCAATTCAATATCAAGACTGGGAGCCTGTCTGTAAAATCCGTGTGCTGATCCGATGGCTACAGCGAGTGCATTTACATTAGTGCTTTCAGTAAACTTTTTTGCATCTTCGGGGCTTGTAAACGGATGGTCATTCTGCTCCTGGCCAAGTTTTGCCACGAATCCCAGTTCTGCTTCAACGGAGGCATGATACCGGGATGCAAGTTTAACCACACTCCTTGTGAGACTGATATTTTCGTCAAGTGATTTTTCACTTGCATCGATCATCACGGAATCGAATCCCTCGTCGAGGCAGCTCTTTATTATCTCCGGCGAGCTTCCGTGGTCGAGGTGAAGCCATGCTTCGACATCATATTGCCTGATGGCGGCTTTAGCCATGGAAGCAGCTACCGAAAGTCCCATGTAACGGATTGAGCTCTCGGAAAGCTGAAGGATCACAGGCATCTTAAGATTTGAGGCAGCCTGGAGTATTCCCGACAAAGTCTCAAAATTATAAAAGTTGGTTGCCAGTATGGCCTTTCTGTCCTTCTTAAGCTGCAAAAGTTTTTCCTGTAATCTCATAGGTCAGAATGTATAGTTGAATCTTTCAACTGCTATTTTACGGATAATGTCAATGTTCTCAAACGCTCCTGTTCCACCTGCCCTGGTAGTGTTTACAGCTCCTGTGAGTGCACCTGTTTCAAGGCATTTCTGCAAGGGAAGCCTGTTAATATAATCCCTGATAAAACCTGCATCAAAACTGTCACCAGCTCCAATACAATCCACCACCTGGTCATTTCTGAAGGCAGGCTGATGGATCAGCTTCTTCCCGTTCCATCCCATTGCGCCTTCGCTGCCATCCTTGATAATAATGTAATGTGCAAAATGTTCCAGCCTGCCGAGGCCTTCTTCCACGCTGTCGCTTCCCGTAAGATTTTTGAATTCTGCCATATTGGGAAGAAACACATCGACCCAGGGTAATAATTCCTGAAGCGGAAGATCCCATTTTTCTTCAGGATCCCATTGTGGATCAAATGAAGTGGTGAGTCCAAGTTCCTTTGTACGCCGGAAGAGGGCAACAAGATCGTTTCTTATCCCCGGCTGCATAAAACAGTTTGCAAAGTGCATATGGCGGGCACCCGAGAGGAATTCAAAATCAATATCATCAAGTCTGAGATCGTTCATTGCTCCGGGATAGGTTACATTGGCCCGGTCCTGGCCGAAGTTGAGGACAATTGTCGCGCCTGTGGAAAGGTACTCTGACTTTATGATATGACGTGTATCAACATTTTTCCCATCGAGAGAATCCAGGACGACTGAGGCGAAGTTATCACGGCCGACTTTGCCGATAAAGGCAACATTTGGTCCAAGAGAGCTCAGATTACTCGCAAAAATTGCAGAAGAGCTTCCAAGGGTAACCGACATTGAACCGGCCATGATCTCCTTTCCGATAACGGGAAGGCTTTCGATGTCGTTAAGTATAATGTCGACGTTCAGTTCGCCTATTACTACTACATCGGTCTTCTTTTCAGCTGCATTCATATATGGTCCTCTGCTATAAAGGTAGCATTTAAAGCTTTATTAATAAAAAGGAGATGCCGGTTTATTGTATCATCATAAGAGGCTGTTCAGTCCGGTAAGGTTAAATTTATGAAAATACCTGTCCATCGCGCTTTCTATTGATGATTCCACAATTGCTGCGGCATCTGTTCCCTGCAGGCCGATATTCTGATAGAGCCTGTTGCGTACTGCAACAACCTCCGGATTTTCCCAGATATAGCGGCATCCTGTTTTTACAAGCCATTCCTGGCGTTCAGGAGATATCGAATGAAAATCCCCGGGACTCTCATCCGGCTGCAGCCATTTTTTCCATCGTCCCGAATTTATCACCGAGCTCCATAACTGCTCCATCATCGGGGCTGGTTTTGCAATTCTGCCGGCTTCGGAAAGCGAGTGCTGCAAGCGTTCAAGTTCTGCAAGGGCCTCATATTCCTTTTCCGTAAACTCAGGGCCTACATTTGCTGCTCCCATTCCCGAGGCGGGGTAATCTTCAGGATTTGTAACATTATCAGAATAATGGCCTTTAATGCGGCTGCCGTAGCCCGCGGCAATACCGGCAAGCTCTACGGCGACAGAAGCATCAAAAGTTGTGGTATGAAGGTCGGTCCCTACTTTACCGACTACAAAACATGGCCAGATTTCCTCCAGGCCTTCCTTTTTCAGCCCCAGTTTAAGCATTTTCAGGAAGTTGCGGAATGTCTCAAGATCAGCAAGTCCTCCGTGAACCTCCTCAGTGCCCACCTCATATGAGATGCGGGGATGCCCGTACGATCTCCTGAATTTTTCCGAATGTGCAATCAGTTCTATTGTCCGCTCAACGACCACCCCGATACTGATTTTTTCATTTCCCGAAAGTGTAATATCGATTGTAGGATCAACATGTATAAGATCAAAACCCGCAGCGATAGCTGCTTCAAAAGACCTCTTTACGGCAGCCATGGTGGCCGGGTATGGCCACTTTTCGATCCTGTGAAGGTCTTTAAGCCACGGACCGCCATGATCAATTGCAATTATTACCGGCGAGGTGACATTGAGGTTTATCGCATTGAGCCTTATTGTTTTTACAAACTCTGAATGGGAGAGTCCGGTATATCCGCCGTCTGTATCGACCTGATTAAGCGTGGCAGCAAATTTGACAGGGGCATTCCACCGTTTGGATGATTTAAGGGCAGCCCTGATCACAGATTGTGAATTGGGACAGGCGGCAAAGATGGTTCGCTTTACACCGGTTTCCGCTTCCAGGTCACTGATCCTTTTCATCAGATAATCCATGAGTGGCAGACCGGCTGCAGCAGCTCTCTCCCGAAGCACTTTATTCATCAGATGAGATTAGTACCTGTAAATTGTTACATCTTCTACCACCCGGGAAATAGCTCCGCTCACAGAGGGAGAATCAGGTTTCAGTCCAAGCTCAAGGGATTTATAGAATCCAAGAAGCTGAGCCGGGATTATATCGCATACTGTCAGCAGCTCTTCGTCAAGATGATTACCTGTATCAGAAAGCCTTATTTCCATGTCAAGTTCCATACCATCGGCATCGCTCTCAAAGACACCAATTGTAAAAAGTGCCTTTTTCCCCTTTTTCATCGAGAGGACCAGGTCTCTTTCATACTGGAGGACAAAGGGGTTATTGGAAAAGATGAAAACCATAAGAGTCTTCTCATCTGTCACTGCCTTAGGCCCGTGACGGAATCCGAGATATGAATCGTTTTTACAGACTATGTTGCCGTCCGTGAGCTCCTGAAGCTTGAGATTTGATTCTGTTGCCGTTCCGTAGAAAGGCCCGGAACCCAGGAATACAACCCGTTTGAAATCAAGGTCTGCCACCTCTTTAAGACGGGGGGCATAGTGTTTGAGAATTTTATTTCCGTACTGATGCAGGAATTCGATCTGGGAGGCCAGTTTTGTTATCTCTTTAAGGCGTGCCACAAGCAACCCGCAGAGAAGCATACCGGAGTAGCTGCCTGTCATTGCCAGGCTCTTGTCATTTGATTCCGGTGGAAGGACTATTATAAGCTTTGTGGAATCTGACTTCCATTTCGCAAGCTGCCCGTTTGCGTCACAGGTAATAATTATATGATAGCATTTCCTGCATAAAGTGTCAGCAAGATTGACAACCGCAGTACTCTCCGGACTGTTTCCCGAACGCGCAAAGGAGACAAGCAAAATGGACTCATGGTTAAAGAAATAGTTACCCGGATGAGATACAAGGTCAGTAGTGGCCACGGCATCAGTATGAGTTCTCATGGAGCGGTTGAATATTCCGTGCAGCGACAGCCCAATATAGGCGCTTGTGCCAGCTCCGGTAAGGATGATCTTGGACACTTCGGGCAGAGTCTCAATAAGATACGACTGAATTCTCTCTTTATCCTCCAGTATCTGCCGGTATATCTTCAACCACAGGTCAGGCTGTCCGGCAATTTCATTCGCGGTATTGAATCCTCCATGCTCTGTAAGCGATGTAGTCTCCAGGTTAAGTGGCCCCATATATTTTCTTGATTGTGTGATTTTTCGCAGCAAATTTAAATAATAGCCCAGATAAAAACAAATTTAATGAAAGGTAATCTCTATTATTAATAAGTATTTGAAAGGTTAAATTTACTTAAATTAAAATTATTTTTCACATTCTTTTTTAATAGATTAAGATTATTATCTTTACTTTCATAAAGCAATTACGGTAAAAACATATTCAAAATGAAGACGCATAAATGGAGTTCAACTGTAGAAAGGAGAAAGAGCATTTTAAACCAGATAAATGAAGCAGGGCAGGTGCTGGTTCATGAGCTGGGCAGGGAATTCAATGTCAGCGAAGTGACCATCCGCAATGATCTTGAACAGCTGGAAAAGAAAAATTTGCTCATACGTGCCCGTGGTGGCGCAATCAAGGCAGAGAGGGGGGTGGGGATTGACTATCGCCTCTCGGAGAAGGATAAGTTGAACAGTGAAGAGAAAACAAGGATAGGGAAAAAGGCAGCACAACTGATAAATGAACACGACACAATAATTATTGATTCGGGTACAACTACAATGGAGGTGGCAAAAAATCTGAGCCACATGAATGATCTGACTGTGGTAACCAATGCAATTAATATCATAAGTCACCTTATCCAGGAGAAAAATCTCAGTCTCATAATACCGGGAGGCTACCTGCGCAAGAACTCACTTTCACTCGTTGGTCCCCTTGCCGAGAAGAACCTTCAGAACCTTTATGTTGATAAGGTATTTATCGGTGTTGACGGATTCGATACAAAGCATGGAATATATACGCCAAATATCGAGGAGGCCTATTTTAATGAGATCATGATCAAGATCTCAAAGGAGGTGATCGTAGTGTGTGACTCAAGTAAATTTTCAAGACGCAGCCTGGCTTATATCTGCGGAATTGATAAGATTCATACCGTAGTTACCGATAACGGAATACCTGACGAAGACCGGAAACGCCTCGAAGATGCCGCGATAAAAGTCATCATAGCTTAGTAAAAAGTAATTAAACACGAAGGATCACAAAGTACTTCTCAAAGTAGCACAAAGGTAAGAATACAATATTTTTGACTTCGTGCCCTTCATGTTTAATCACTCCGCTGGCGCCGGTTTGTAACCAGTACTTAGACCAATTTATTTCCTGGATGTTTTATTCATTAGTACCTGGATTCTTTCGCTGAAATCAGGCATAGGTGTGACAACATTTCCCACATCTGACCAGTCAGAATTCATTATACTCATAGAGAAGGACATTGCATCAGAATTAATTTTAAAGACTTCTCTTGAAATCCCGAATTCCATTTTAATTGTATTTCCTTCCTTTGTTATATAGCCTGCTTTTATAGCATTTTCATTATCAAATCCCACAAAGGGCCATCCCGGATCGCCATTGGCAAGATCGACGATACTGGGTGCAAACCATCCACCGCCATAAAGGTTTCCCTCACAACCGTAGTCGACACCCATCTCTTTCATGGGAAATCCTGTCCCTACTGAATTATCAACATCCATATAAACACCAAATATATGATCTATCAATCCTGCGTTTTCCGCAATGGAATCAAATTCAACATACACGTAAATATAGTTGGCATCATAATCGACTTTTGCAGTATCAACGGCTCCCTTTCCTGAAAGCAGAAAGTCAGGATAGGTCACCCCTTTCCAGTCATCGAATGTTCCATCCTCAAGGTTAACCACCGATGCTTTATCAACTCTCAGAATGGTATGGAAAACATATGATTTGCCGTCGAGAGTACCATTCATTGTTATGACATAGTTGCCAATTGCCGTATATGTGTGTTCCACGGAATCGCCGTCCACAACAGAGGACTGGTCTCCGAAGTCCCATGAAATATCTGTGGCTCCCGTCGTCGAATTTACAAAGGTGACCATCAGCCCGTTATAGTACGAACGAAAATCAAGCGGGGGTGTTTCCTCCAGTTTATAATGGCCCTCCTTGCTGCACGACAGGGAAAAAAGGATCAGCATTACAACTGAAAACGTGAAAATATATTTAAAGTAGTTCATAGCTCTGTTGGTTATAGGTTAGGTACGCAAAGTTTGTTTGTACTGATCTCACTCGAAGGTATCGGGTATACTACATTTATATCATCAGCATGAAAGAGAACGCCCCCGGCATTAAGTCCGGGCTCGCTGGATCCGGGAACGCCGTTGTAGCTATCGAGGTGAAAGCCCCAGTAATTACGAACGATATCAGTACCGTTTCTCAGGAGGTCGAATATCCTGTGTCCTTCAAAGGCAAGTTCAATCCTTCTCTCTTTAAGGACAACACCGGTGATCTCATCTGTGTTAACATTGGCTTCATTATACAGATAGTCATCAATTGTCGCGCCGTCAGGTACAATAAGGCGGTTTTCGCGTATCAGGTTAACATCGGCCAGCGCTGACGCAACATCCCCCGATTTGGCATAGGCTTCGGCGCGGTTCAGATATACTTCAGCAAGCCTCAGAAAAACCGGCGAGCTAAGGGTAGGCGATCCATCCTGGCCCGAAAATTTGCTGATATAATACATGTTAACTCCGTTCTTTACCACAGGCGCATCGGTCAGTATATATTTCCATCTCTGGTCAATATCCACCATGTCTGATCCAAAGCCCATATCGGACATCAGTGAAGAAGTAGCTCCCTCCTCGGCCCAGCAGTTATTTCCATTGAAAATCATAGATGCCACGGAACCTTCCAGCTGATCGTCGACCGGGTTGAAGGGGATCAGCCAGATACTTTCGCTCGCTGACTTTGCAGAAGCGAAAAATGACGGAAAGCTTTCCGGCGACTCAAGGGTGAACATTCCGGCATCGATCACTTTGCTGGCATACATTATACAGCTGTCAAGCTCTCCCTTATAGAGATAGACCCTTGACAGGAAAGCCCTTACTGCATCTATGCCTGCAAATTTGTGGTTATCGTTGCTCCTTTCAGATGGCATCTCTTCGCTCATAAGCGACTCGGCAGTTTTAAGACTTTTTATTATGTAAATGTAGGTATCTTCCAGGGTGGCTCTTTCCCTGGGCATATTGTCGGATTTATCCTGCCGGAGGATCACTCCGGGTTCAAGCCTGTTGGTGTTATTATATGGTTTTGCGAAAAAACGGACCAGGTTATGGGTTGAATAAGCCCTCAGAAAATAACTTTCTCCCTTGAGCTGGTCAGTAAGCGGATCGCTGCCTTTCAGATCTGCCATTGATATTGCAACATTGGCGCCATAAATTATTTTATATGAGATCTCCCAGAAATAATTTATGTTTGACTTTTCTGCCGTTCTGTCCCTGTACCTGAAACTGTTGATAAGGTCATCTTCTGTTTTATATGCACAAACGATATCGTCGCTTGCAAAATCGCTCATCTGATAGAATTGCCTTACATAACAGTGACTTCCGTAATCAGCGGACTCTTTGAACATGGCATAGAGTCCGTTGACAAGGCTTGGCAGACCGTCTGACGTATTTGTAATCTGCTCGCTTGTAAGTGCATCCTGGGGAATGACTTCCAGATTACATTCTGTGATCATAACAGAAGCGAGCAGCAGGACTGTATATTTAAGTATATTTTTCATAATTGTTATTTTTAGAAACGGAGATTCAGACTTACAAGGTACTGCCTGTTGTTCGGGTATTTAAATTCAGCATACCCGGGCAGGAAACCCGGTGAAGGCGAGATAGATACTTCAGGATCCTGACCCCAGAAATCTGTAAAAGTATAGACATTGTCGGCAGACAGGGTAATGAGTACCGACCTGAGGCCGGCTCTCGAGACGAGGGTTGCCGGAAGCTCATATGAAAGTGCTATATTTCTTATCTTCAGGAAGCTGCCATCGTCAATGAAACGGGTAGAAGGGTCGAAGGAGTTTCTGGCATTCTGGGGAAGCGGCTTTGTCGCAATATCGCCGGGTTTCTGCCAGAGGCTGTAATCATCCCTTGGCTCCATGACGTTGAACTGTGTTTCATTAAGGTCATGATCGACATATCTCCTGAAGTAATTAAATATTTTATTGCCTTTGACATAAGAGAAATTACCCCGGAGAGTGAAGGCCTTGTATCTGAACTCGGAAGAAAATCCTCCCTGGTATTTTGGCATAGGTGTGCCGTATTCAACATAACGGGCTTCCTGATATTCATGAGTGGTTTCTCCGTTATTGTTGACCCATAGCATTGATCCGTTGGCAGGATCGATACCGTAATACTCTTTTGCATACCACGAATAAAGAGGTGCTCCGTCATGATATACCTGAAGTACCCCATAGTTGTTTGACGTGATGATAGTGTCACCTCCGAATCCCGATAATTTATTTTTGTTATAGCCCAGTGAGAAATCGACTGACCAGGTGAAATCTGATGTCCTGACAACTGTTGCACTGAGGCTGATATCTACTCCCGTGTTCATATCCCTGCCTATATTCTGCCATTGGGTCCTGAATCCACCCGAAGGGGGCAGGGCTCTTTCCACAAGCAGATCCTTTGTCATGTTCCTGTAAAAGTTAACCTCCAGATCTATTCTTTTGAACAGGCCCAGCTCAAAGCCGGCATTAAGCTGATCCGTTTGTTCCCAGGTGAGGTCAGGGTTTCCCATCTGTGTAGGTACAGCAGCCGGTTGCCCGTCATACTGTGAGGAAAAGCTGAACATTTCCATGAACCTGTATGGACCGATATCCTTCATCCCCGTTTTTCCCCAGCTGGCTTTCAGCTTAAGATTTGACAGGGCACCAATACTTTTTGCAAATTCCTCATTGCTTACAAGCCATGCTGCCGACAGGCTTGGAAACCTTGCAGTTCGTTTATTGGGAGCAAATTGTGAGGACTGGTCTATGCGGTAAGATGCTGAAAGAAAATATTTTGCTGCATAGCTGTAGTTTACCTGGGAAATTAACGACTGCATCACCGATTTTGTTGGTGACCCGCCGATCAGGTATTGTCCGGAGGCAACCGAAGGCACTCTTAACCCTTCCGGAATACCCATGCCTGAACCCATTATGTAATCATCATTCCCGCCCTGCGCTTCATATCCGATCAGTCCGCTGAATGAATGAATAGCTCCGGGGAAACTGAACTTAAGCATATCAGTTGTAATACCGCTGTAGTTAAAGCTGCTTTGCGAGCTTACGTAGCCAAGCCCGTAATAGACAATGTTGTCTGCAGCTTTTGCATAATAGGTCTTGTCCAGACCACTGTAAGCGCTTAGCCTGTTTGTACTGGATGCCGTCAGCCAGCTGGTTATCTTAACATTCAGATCCAGATCGTAGTCAAAGCTGAACGATTCGAAGCTCAGTTCAGAATTCTGAGCCGACTGTATCGGATTGATTTTGTCCTTTGACCATATCCCTTCAGCGGTTTTGAAGCTTCTTGCATTGCCATTTGCGTCATACGGATTATCCCAGGGCATATTAACGTAGGCGTAGTAAATATTCATATAATCTGCACCACGGTTTTTGGATCCGCTCAGGTTGAAATTATTTGTAAGGGAAACCTTGTCGGAGAACTTATAGGTGGTATTAGCCCGGAGGTTGGCCCGTTTAAAGTTGGTATTAACAAATGTACCTTCTTCATCATAATAACTTGCGCCGATATAATAGGATAATTTATCGCTTTTTCCCGAGGATGACAGGAAATAGTTCTGAATCAGGGCCGGTTTGAATGTCTCGGAAAGCCAGTTTGTATTTACGTCCAGCAGTGAAAGCGGCCTGGCAGCTTTGAATTTTCTGTCATCAACTATAAAATTTACAGGGTCGCGGAAGAACTCCCTGTGATACTCATACAGAGTTTTGCTATCCATCATTTCAACATGTCCCTGATCGGCTACCCTGAAACCGGTTACTGCCTTGAACTCGAAGAGGGGCTTTTCAGATTTGGCCTGCTTTGTGGTAACTATCACGACTCCGCCGTTGGCTTGAGATCCGTACATTCCGGTAGCGCCTGCATCCTTAAGTACCGTTATGCTCTCGACATCGTTGGGATCGTAAGTTCCGCCAATAATGCCATCCACCACAAACAGCGGACCCTGTGGTGCACTGAAAGAAGATATTCCCCTGACGCGGATCTCGGAGCTGGACCCGGGAGCTCCGGAACTGTTAATAACCTGTATGCCGGAGACTTTCCCCTGCAGCATGGACCCGATATCATTTGAGGTGATATCCATCAGTTTATCGGCTGATACCGTTGAAACTGCGCTTGTTATTTCAGTTCTCTTCTTGGTACTGTAGCCCATAACCACAACGCTTTCAATTGCAATAATATCAGGAGTCAGCGCAACATCAATTTTGGTCCTGCCACCAACTGTGATCTCCTGGGACTTGTAGCCGATAAAGCTGAACACTAGCACACTCTGGGCCCCGGGGACAGAAATGCTGTAGGATCCGTCAGGGCCGGTTACCACACCCTGTCCGGCTCCCTTAAGCAGGATATTGACACCAGGCATAGGCTGGCTATCCTCGGAAGAAGTAACTTTACCTTTTACGGTGATCTGCCCGAAGAGGTAGGAGCAGGTTGTCAAAAAGATCAATAACAATCCTGCTCTTCTTAATTGTCGATACAAAACATTCATTAGTTTTAAGGTTTTATTAAGGTTGTAGAGAGATTATCTTTCATTTCATGCATTGAACCAAAGTACGAAATATTAGGGACAATAATTATAATTATTTATAACTTTTTTTAAACAATAAAAGTTATGAAAGCTTATTCTTAATATTCATATATTTGTGAAAGCGGGAAGCTGACTCTTGAAGGTTTCTAACACTCTTTACCTATGAGCTATACAATAACTGCGGCAGAACTTTATCCATGGTGTAAGATCCCATATGACCAGCTTGAGAATAACCCTCGGCTTAAAGTCCCCTTCCGCCTTGTAAAGGATTCCGCTGAGATGGGAACGATAATGGCTACCGAACTGGCAGAGGAGATCCTGGCAAATAATTCTCTTGGGAGATCAACACGTGCCGTTATTCCCTGCGGGCCTGCATGCTGGTACAAGCCGTTCACCGATCTGGTAAACAGGGAAAGGATCAGTCTGCGCAGGCTTATTGTCTTTCATATGGATGAATGTCTTGACTGGCAGGGTAGAGAGCTGCCACGCAGGCATCCCTACAGCTTCAGGGGCTTTATGGAAAAGCATTTTTATGATCCCGTTTTTCCGGAACTTGCAGTGCCGGAAAATAGCAGGAAATGGCTCAACGGATGGAACATAAGGGAGATCGGGGAGGAGATTGAAGCGGAGCCAATCGATATAACATACGGAGGGTGGGGACAGGACGGCCATATTGCATACAACCAGGCCAGACGCCATCCATTCAGCCACGTAACCCTTGAAGATGTCCGTAATTCTACAATCAGGGTGCAGGAGAACAATCTTGATACAATAATTGCGCTTGCCCATCGCACTTTTGGTTCGGCATACCAGTTCGTTCCTCCGATGTCCGTGACGCTGGGGGTAAAGGAATGTCTCTCTGCACGGAAGTTGAGATTGTTCAGCGATACCGGAGCCTGGAAGCAGACTGCCCTGAGGGTTGCCCTGTTCGGGCCTCTGACACCGGAATACCCGATAACCCTTTGTCAGGAACATCCTGATGCATTGATTACAGCCACCATTGCAACTGCAGCCCATCCGGTAAGCGAAAATCCTGACTGGGAACTTATTTATTAATCCGGGGATGAAATTGAAAGAATTGAAATTTGATCCCTCCGCCTTACGCTTTACCGGAATAGCAGGCACCGGTGGAATCGGATCGGGAAAATTCTTTGTTCTGAATGGTGATCATACCCTGGGAAGGGAGGAGAGCAGGAGCGGACATTTCCTTGATATACATGATTACTGCAAGCAGCATATCATATTATATTATGTTAAAGTATTGCTTGGCCCTGCCTTTTCAGTGATGCCGGTAGGGAAAACAGGTGATGATGATGAGGGGAGGACTCTTTTTGGTGAAATGAGCGAGACAGGCTTTTTAATGCACAGGATAGAAAAAGCAGAAAAAGTTTCCACCCTGTTCTCATTCTGTTTCTATTACCCTGATGGAAGCGGGGGTAATCTGACAACCGATAATTCTGCCAGCTCACTTGTGGATGCACGGTTCATCGAGAGGGTGGCTCCTGATATTGAGAAGCTTGGTACGGCTGGTTTGATAATGGCCGCTCCGGAGGTTCCGCTGGATGCCCGGAGAAGACTTCTGGAGCTCGGGAGAAAATACGGGCTCTTCTGTACAGCCTCCTTTACCTCTGGAGAGATCCGCAAAGCAATGGAGACAGGCATAATGGAAAATACTGATCTTGTCGCGATTAATATAGATGAAGCCTACGCTGCCGCAGGTATCCATGAAGGGAGGGAAGATGAATTATCTGTTGTTAAAATTGCAGTTCAAAAACTCCGGGAGTGCAACAGGGATATACTGCTCTCGGTCACGTCAGGCAAAGATGGCAGCTGGTGCTGGGATGGTGACAGTCTTAACCATTTTCCGGCAGTGAAGGTTAAAGCTATAAGTACTGCAGGAGCCGGTGATGCTTTCTTCTCAGGGCTTATCTGTGGCATTTCACTCGGCCTTCATCTTTTTGATGCACAACAGCTTGCCTCACTTATTGCCGGATTGAGCGTTACATCTCCCGATACGATACATAAAGGAGTTGACAGGACGACGCTGAGGCAATTTTTATTGACATCAGATATTAAGTTTTCACAATCAGTTTTAAAGCTTCTGGAGGAATAAAAATGGGAATTATTATGCGTATAATTCAGCAATTTGATCCGGCACGTGAAGGCGAATTTATGACGCTGGAAAGTAAATTTGACGAGCTGGAAAGAAAGCGTCCTGATTTTCCAAGGGGAAAGCGGATGCAGCCGGTTTCGGCAGCGGAGCCGGTTAATACACTGATCTGGCAATGTGAATTTCCGGATATAGAGACTGCTTTTATGGCCCTGAACTTTTTCAGCGGCAATGAAGAGCACGAGAAACTGTATAAACAGCAGGTAGAATTAATGAAATCGATAAAGATTGAATTTTATAAATCACTTGAATTTAACACCTGATTGTATTCTCCTTCTGACCGGAATCCAATAAACTCATTCAAATGATTGCCATCTTCATTATGTTGATTAAATTTGAATATATTACGATTCATTATATTACGATACTTTAAAATCTCTTTATAATTTATTTTCAACTTAAATACCTTCAGTCATGCTTAAGCAAAATCTGTTATTTCTGTTTTTAATTGTCTCACAGCTGTTAACGGGCCAGAAAGCCACAGTTACAATGCAGTCCAGGGACATACTGACTTATCCTTACAGCGACCCTGATCCCATACCTTTTCTGAGTGAAGGCAAGGGTGAGATTTATCCTTATTTCGGATTTGACGGGTACAGTCTGAAAGGGATAATGAAAAAGTGGAATGTTGTTAAACTCGAAAATGATTATGTAATAGTCTATGTACTTCCCAGCGATGGCGGAAAGGTGTGGGGGGCAATTGAAAAATCCACCGGCAAGGAGTTTATATACATGAATAAGGTAATGAAATACAGGAATATTTCCATGCGAGGTCCCTGGACCTCGGGAGGTATTGAGTTTAACTTCGGATATATAGGGCATAATCCATCGACATGTGTTCCTGTCGATTACAAGCTGGTGGACAATCCTGACGGAAGCGCCAGTTGTATTGTCGGCAGCCTGGATCTGCCATCGCGAACAAAATGGATTGTTGAGATCAGGCTGCCAAAGGACAGGGCTTATTTTGAGACCTATGCCGTATGGATCAATCCGACTCCCCTGCCACAGACATATTATAACTGGATGACTGCTGCCGCAGTTGTTACGCCCGATCTGGAATTTTCTTATCCCGGGAGCGCTGAGATCGGACATGGTGGTGAATGGGGTCCCTGGCCTGTCAATAAAGAGGGACGGAACCTTGCAATGTATAAGAATAACAACTTCGAATCAAGTAAATCATACCATGTCGTGGGTGAATATAACGACTTCATGGGGGGTTATTATCATAACTCGAATTTCGGATTCGGTCACTGGGCGCTCTACGATGATATGCCGGGTCATAAGCTGTGGTTATGGTCACTGGCAAGGGACGGAGGCATCTGGGAAGATCTGCTGACGGATTCAGATGGTCAGTACATGGAGTTCCAGGCAGGGCGCATGTTCAACCAGTACGGCGGATCCTCCGCCTTTCAGACTCCGATCGCACAGACTCCCTTCGATCCGGGACTGACTGACAGGTGGCATGAAATCTGGTTTCCCGTGAAGGAGATCGGCGGACTAAAGGCTGTCTCACCTATGGGTGTCCTGAATGTAGTATCTGAGGGAGGGAAGCTTGAGATAGGGGTAAATGCTCTGGCTTTTGCACAGGGAAAAGTGGTTGTAAAGTCAGCCGGTAAGGTCATATTTACTGAGGAGAAGAAATTCAAGCCTATGGATGTCTACAAGACCACTGTTCCTCTGGCAGCAAATGCTGATTATGAGGTATCTGTGGAAGGGATGGATCTTAAGTACGCTCCTTCTGAACGGATAATTCTGAAAAGACCCTTTGTTTCAACCATGCCAAAAGATCTGGTTACTCCCTCTTCACTTTATCAGGAAGGCATGCAGCTTAAGGAAAGCAGGAATTACAAAAAAGCATTGCCAGTCCTTAAGAAATGCCTTGAAATGGACCCCCTCCATATAAACGCAATGGCAGCTCTTACGGAATTATATTATCGTAAGATGCAGTTTGATTCTGCCCTGTACTATGCCAATAATGCACTCCAGCTTGATACCTATCATCCTGCTGCCAATTATTTTGCCGGGATTACCTACCTGGCAAAGGGAGATCTGGCTGATGCCATTGAATCCCTGGGATGGGCGGCACGCTCCCCTGAGTATCGCTCTGTCGCCTATGCATGGATGGCAACTATAGAACTGAGGCAGAATAATAAAGAACTCACGGAACACTATGCGAATCTTGCACTTGATTACGACCGTTCCGGCATAAATGCACTCCGGGCACTGGCAGTCGTTTACAGGAAAGCCGGTGATAATGCACTGGCTGAGAAATATATTCAGACACTGTCAACCGTTGATCCCCTCAGTCATTTTGCTGATTTTGAACGCTATCTACTTCATAAGTCATCAGAGGATCTTACTAAGTTCAAATCGACAATAACAAATGAACTGCCTTTCCAGACCTATCTTGAGCTTGCAATGATTTATTACGGGTTCGGATTAAAGGATGATGCCCTGGCAGTGCTCGGGCAGTCACCGTCGAATCCTCTGGTTACCCTGTGGACTGCCTATCTGAAAGATGATGTGTCGATGCTTAATGAGATCGCATCTGCTTCACCGGCATTTGTTTTTCCGTACAGGGAAGAAACCGTTACGGCGCTGGAGTGGGCCCATTCCAAAAACAACAACTGGAAGTTCAGATATTATCTTGCACTGAATTATGATGCCATCCAGCGTACTGAAGATGCCATGAGGCTACTGCTTGAATGTGGTGAGGACCCTGATTATGCCCCGTTCTATCTTGCACGGGCAGCATTTTTTACCAGGACAAATCAGGTCCAGGAACTGCAGGATCTAAATACGGCAAAACGTATGTCACCCGATGACTGGAGGACAGAATCAAGGCTGATAAATTATTATGCCTTTAAACACGACTACAAGATGACATTGACATTATCCTCGGAAGCTTACAAGTTGCATAAGGATAACTCAAGCCTGGGACTGCAATATGCTATCGCTTTGATAAACAACGATCAGTATGCCAACAGTCTGAATGTTCTTGAGAAAATGAATATTTTACCTTTTGAAGGGGCAAGTGAAGGTCATGTTGTATATGAGCAGGCATGCCTGTTCCTGTCAATGGACCTGATTGAAAGAGGTAAGTATGATCCTGCTGTCAGGATGATTGAAAAATCAAAGGAATGGCCTGAGAACCTTGGTGTTGGCAAACCATATGATGTTGATACGAGAGTTCAGGACTGGCTTAATATTTATTGTCTTGATAAACTTAAAAAGTCTGATCAGACCGGTGAGTTAAAGAAGTCGATCGTTGATTATACCAACAGCCACAGGCGACCGTCGTTCAGTAATCTGCTGGCAGTAAAGATTCTCAGGGAGGAGGGAAAAACGGAAGAGGCCAATGCGCTTGTTCAGAAAATGGAACGGTCAGATAACCCCGTTCAGAAATGGGTGGTGGCAACAGCCAATAATGATCAGGCGGCTGCTGCCGGCCTGGATAAGGAATTCTCGTCAAACACCGGGTTTATGATGATGAAGAGACTGCTGGAGGTAACGGCAAAATAACCCGGAGCACAGGGCACGGGGCTCAGGGCTCAGGGCATGGAGCGTAGAGCAAAGAACACATAGCGTTGCTGGCGCCGTCCCGATAGCTGTCGGGATGCAATCGGTGCCATGCCAGGGGTAGGGTCACACACACCCCAAGGAGCTATTATTGCCGGGATTTGGAGATCCCTCACTGCGTTCGGGATGACAAGTCATTTTTTATAAACAAGGGGGAAGAAGCGGTGATTCGCCTTATAAGCGTTTCTTTTGCCGGTAATTATTTCTTAAGGCGAATCACCGCTTCTTCCCCCTATGCTACCCCTAAAGCCCTGTCATCCCGAGCGTTAGCGAGGGATCCCCTTCTTTAATACCTGTACAACTTTTAAAGGGACCTGGATTACATACCTTTGGGTCGGGACGGGGTGGTAAAGGAGGACGGCAGGGAGCACAGGGCAAGGGGCTCAGAGGAGAGATGTGAGATTTAACCCGGAAAGGATGAAAGTTTTAAGTTTAAAGGCGAAGTCTGGAGACTTCGCCTAGCGGCGTTGACCGTAGCTCGTAGCTTGAAGAATAAGTGACTAAGACTATGTAATCGGTAATCAATTATCGTAATAATCTTCAGACACCGAAGAAACCGAATACTGAATACCGAATACCTTTTTCTTAAAGCCTGAAGAAAGGCTTATACACTAAACAGGGTAACCCTCTAGAGTTTTATAAATATCCTGCGCCTGTAGAGGAAATAACAGATATACCACACCATTGCTGCCACAGCAATTGTTGTAACCACATTTATTACTATCTCGCCGCTCCATCCGAACAGCCTTGAAGTAAATGGCTCCGCCATCCCGGTCAGCAGATGTTTCCCCCCGAGATTTGAAAAGAGGTAGATAAATATCGGATTCATACCGACTATGGCAAAGAAGATGGCAAGTTTCCTGTACTTCATTACATCGATCAGCCAGTATGAGAATGCCATCGCAATCAGGCACCACCCGCCACTTACGATCATAAAGCTGCTTGTACAGATCCTTTTTATAATGGGAATATAGGGATTCATTAAATACCCTATGATCACTGCAATTATGCCAGGTATAAGAAGAGTAAGTATCTTTTTTCTCTGAGAGATATCTTTCATAAGCACCTTCCCGACAATGACGCCCCAGATCGTATGGGCGGTTGTGGGTATTGCATTGAAGGCGACCCACCTGTCATCGCTCAGTTTTCCGGTGATGGCCATGTCGACCCAGGAGCCGAAGTTATGGTCAGCCGTGAATGGCTGATTAAAGCCCGCTATCGGCCAGATACGGTACAACACATCGGCTATGATTATCATGGCGAATGAAACAACAATCTGCCATTTAATATCTTTCTCCATGATCAGAAATGCCACCAGATACGTAAATGACAGCTGCGCCAGAACGTTGGTCAGGCTGAAGCCGTTCTTATCAGCCCCGAGCATAAATCCGAAGGCGAGCAGAAGGAAAGACCTTCTGAGAACGTGATAGAATGCTTTTTTCCAGCTATCCCCCCTGACCAGGCGCTTTGAGATTGCAAATGGCATCGAAACGCCTACAATGAACATGAAGAAAGGCTGTATAAGGTCCCATGCGTAAAGGCCATTCCAGTCGGCATGGTCTAACTGTTTATTGATGAACCCTATAACCTCTCCTCCCTTGCCACTTTCGGCGAGTATACTGAAAACTCCTGTAATTCCTGTAACAAGCATGAACATGGTGAATCCCCGGAAAAAATCTATCGAGAGAACCCGGTCCTGTTCCTGGTTTAACTGAACTTTTTCACTCATTTTCTTCAGATCTTAATGAATAGTTTGTTCTTATAAAGCCAGTAGGTCAGATACCACAGAGCTGCCCAGGTGAAGAGGCTGGCAATTATAGCTGCAGTAATCTCCCCTCCCCAGCCAAAAAATGAATTGGCAAAGGGGGTGAAAAACCTTCTGATCACTTCCGCTCCGCCTACAGAGAAGAAAAGGTAGATAAATATGCTGTTCATACCAACGATAATGAAAAACCTGGAGCCTTTTGTAAAAACTTTTTTCACATCTATCAGCCAGTAGCAGAAAGCCAGCACCAGTATCGCCCAGCCTCCGCTCGCGAATACAAATGATGAGGTTGCTATCTTTTTGATTATAGGCGTAATATGAAGAAAATCAAGTGAGTATCCAATTATCAACCCAGCAAGGCCTGCAACGACCATGATCTGTAACTTGTTTTTAACGGTCCGTTCGCTCTGCAGCAGCTTACCAAATAAGACTCCCCACACAGTGTGCGCAATTGTCGGGAAAGCATTGATCGACGCCCAGATGCTTGCTTTATCCACGCCTTCGATCTTATTGTTGGCCCATGATCCGAGATTTTCAAACGGAACCCATGGATGATTGAAGCCTGCGACAGGGAAATACCTGTATGCCAGATCAGTTATAAGAAGAATGACAAGGGTGAAGATAAGCTGAAATGAAAAGCTTCTTTTCATTATCAGGAAAGCAACCAGGTAGGTAACTGAAAGTTGTGCAAGTACATTCTGAAGTCTGAAAACAATCTTTTCAGGTTCCATGCAATAAAGCGCCCATCCAAAGAAAAGCAGAAGCCCCGAACGCGTAAGGGCATGTATCAGGATCTGCCTGTCGGTATCGCCTTTCTTCTTTCTGTTTGCTACGGCAAAAGGGATCGCCACCCCGACAATAAACATGAAAAACGGTTGTATGAGATCCCAGAAGTGCAGCCCGTTCCACTCATGATGGCTTAACTGGTTACCAAGAAAATGCATTATCCCGCTGCCTTGAATTGAATTAATGTGGCTGTAAAGCTCAGTGCTCTCACCCATCAGAAGGAACATTGTAAAACCTCTGAAGAAGTCAACCGAAACAATTCTGTTTTGTACCGGACTTGTTTGAATCGTATTATTCATATATGTGTATTTTGATTTTATATATTTACGTTTCCATTCAAAACAAAAATATGATATTATCAATCATTTCGAATACAATTAATTATTTATTTTTGACTTTATCATAAGGAAATGAAATATTATTTATCCGGCACCTTTCTCTCTCAGATAAGAATTACACCTAACAGGCTCAGTAAAATGATATCAGACAAACCGGCAATCAATTATCAGGTACCCGGAGACCGGTTAACATCAATAGATGCCCTGAGGGGCCTTACAATGTTTTTTATTATTGGGGGAGAAGGGATCTTCACAAGTTTATGGGGGATATGGCCCAACCCTGTCACGGAGGCATTAGCCAAAAATATGGAGCATGCAGGATGGAAAGGATTTTACTTCTATGATCAGATCTTTCCTCTGTTCCTGTTTCTTGTAGGGGTACTTATACCTGTTGTTATTCTGCGAAACCGGGAGAGAGGGAAAACCAACAGGGAAATATTACTGCATGCCGGGAAGAGGACACTGGTCCTCATTTTACTTGGCCTTGTCAATTACGGACTGCTCCGGTTTGACTGGCCCGCAATGAGATGGTCGAGTGTACTGGGACGAATTGGTATCTGTTATTTTTTTTCAGTGTTGCTTGCACTGCATACAAACTGGCGATTCCAGGTTCTTGTATTTCTGACAATACTTATCGGATACTGGGCTGCGGTTGAATTTATCCCTGTTCCGGGATTTGGACCCGGAGTACTGACTCCTGAAGGCTCCCTGACCACCTGGCTTGATCAGAAAATAATCCCCGGCGCCCTTGGCCTGGGGATCTATGACCGTCAGGGTGTACTTTCGACATTTACGGCTCTGGCTACGACAATTACGGGTGTGCTGGCAGGTTATTGGTTGTGCAGTGAAAAAAGTGCGACTCAAAAAACCTTTGGATTTGTAGCTGCAGGGTTAATCTTACTTGCAGCAGGCTGGATATGGGGTCAGTTTTTCTTTATCAGCCGGAATATATGGACAAGCTCCTTTGTACTCTACTCTTCGGGCTGGAGTTTGCTTGCACTGGCCTTATTCTACTGGATAATCGATGTTAAGGGTTACAGGAAGTGGTCAATTTTTCTTGTTGTGATAGGGATGAATGCAATAACAATATGGGTGGGACAGCGATTAATAGATTTTAAATTCACAACCGACATGCTCTTCCTTGGTGTCTCAAAATACTTTGGAGTAATGAAGCCTCTCTTCCTGGCAATCTGCCTGGTAGGAATTAAGTGGCTATTTCTCTGGTTCCTTTATAAAAGAAAAATCTTCCTGAAAGCATAGAACTCATTAGTAATACATTGAAATTACCCCTGTTATTGAGTCAGGGCTTTTCTGCTGGCCGGTAGTTCTTTCCCGGAATGAATGGCAGGAAGTCTTTTAAAGGTTTCAATTGTCGCCTTTATCATATCGGGATAAGGCTGGTCAGTGACGTCAACCAGTCCGATATTATAATTCTCTCCGTCGAACCGGCCGGTGCAGGGCTGATCTATCCACTGGAACCAGTGAGCACCTATCAGAGCCGGGTGCGATGCCGCGCTTTCGACATAATAGCGATAGGCAACACCCCTCTCTTCATAATTTTTTGTCTGAGCCAGACCCGGAGCAAGCCCCCGGCCGGGCGTTCCGAAATGAAATTCACCGATGATAACAGGCAGTCCTGTCAGGCTGTATATTTCCTCTATCTCATCCAGGGGCGCTTCATAGCCATAGTGATTGATGCTGAAAACATTGAAATACTTCCGCGATGCCATTATAATCTCATGGGCAGGAGTATCTCCGAAGCGCAGTCCCAGATTCAGATGATTGGGATCATATTTTTTGATTGCCGAACAGACAATATCGATAAACAGAGAATATGTTTCATATGCAAATTGTCTGCGTCTCTCAGGTGTATCACCGGCGGAGAGGAATTTTTTAAGCGCCGTCTGAATAGCTGTTTCCCTGCCATCCAGGATGACCTGTGCAAGTTCAGTTTCCCTGCCGGGCCATGGAGGTTCATTGCCTATAAAATATCCCAGAAGCCAGCGATCATCTTTAAGGGGGCCACATTGCCTTGATGCTGCGCTGTCCACCATCGCCCCGTAACCAGGGTCGTATACATCGGGCATTCCCATTATTCCTGTCTCAATTCCCCATCCCTCAAGGGTAGAAACATACGCTTTCCTATGGCTTTGTCCAAGTGTTTCGTCTGACCAGTTTCCAACCGTGTTGATACCCCAGTTATTCATTCGCAGAACTGTAAGATCTATCCATTTCTTATGCCACTCAGCGCCAAAACGACGAAAGAGATTCCAGCTGTAAAATGAGGAGATGCCGTCTTCTCTCCCCGCGTGACGCGAGCCTGAGAGATCAGCATCCGGAGGAAGTGAGGTAAACAGATACCCCCGGCCTTTTAACCGCGACAGGTCACTCCGGGATTCAATGCAGCAGCTGCCGTTTGAAAAGAACAGGAAGCCTTCCGGATCCACGAACCACCACCTTTTATCTATAAGCTCAACATGAAAGAAGCCTGTTGATTTTCCCCTGGCGCTCCTGAAGCCACCGTACTTTGACAGATCAGGATTTTCAGCGGGAAGGGATTTATCCTCCCCTGCCCAGGAGGCCCTGAGATCATCAATTGATTTAGCTTTGCCTTCCCATTCAGAAGGTATCCACTGGCCAAAGTCATCCACGACAGGCTTCGTTGTCATAACGGAATCCTCGTCAGTCATAGTCAGTCTGACGTTTTTTATCGTAAGTGTGGGAGAACCTATTGGTTCATTCATGGCAAAACCCAGGGAATCAATATGATTTATAGATCCAATCGCACCCGTGAAGCCGATCCAGTAACCGGGACGAGGTGTTTTCCAGATGGAAGCCTGATCCATTCCTTCGGTGTTCATCTTCTGAAAATGGATAAGAGGTATTGATGCGCGTATCCAGACGCCCTGGAATGGCAGAATTTCGAGCCTGCGTATTCCTCCGGCATCATACAGATTTATCTCAAAGCGCTGGGTTGTTGAAGAGTTCATATCGAAAGTCAGATAGCGTGCTGATGACCAGTCCTCCGGCAGCCTGGGATTTAACTCTTTTAAAGGCCATCTGTTTTCCGCATATATGCCTTCAAAATTTGCTGTTTTCTGAACTGTTTTTTCAGAACAGCCGCTGACTAGCAGAACCAGTAAAACCGGCACGCTTAAAATTCTGGTTTTCATAGGCAAGTATGAGATTGGTTACCAACATTATCATATCTGAACAGGAAGACAAAAGGAGAGGCAGTCAGGCAATATTATCAGCAGAAAGTTATGCCGGCAGATTTTGCCACACTTCTTACATTTGTCGCAGCCTGTTTATAATCTTCCCTTGTATTTAAATGTTCAAGCATCAGAGGTACGTTCTTCAGCTTGCTCAGCTCGGTCAGAAATACCTTATAGTCAAGTCCTCCGGTACCCAGGATCACTTCGTCAAGATGGACTGTCAGCTTCGTGCCAAGCAGGATATCCTTGGCATGGCAGTTCTTTATGTAAGGTCCGAGCTTGGCAAAGCATTCCTTGAGGAAGGCAGCGTTATTATAATACCGTCGCGGGGAATTTATCATGTTAACGGGATCGAGGTGTACGGCCAGCTGTTTCCTGTCGATTGCTTTGATCAGTTCGAGGTAGGAATCGGGTGAATCGGGCAGGGCCCAGGGCATTGTTTCCAGGGTATAAAATGTACGGACAGGCTTTACGGCATCGATAATTTCCCTTGTGACCTCTACAATCAGGTCAAATGTAGCAGGTGAGATGTTTTCCGGATCAGGACCATCCCATTGTTTCCCTCTTGAGCCGGTAATGTTCACGCAGCAGCCGGCTCCGATCCGGTCGGCAAGCGCAAGGGAGTCCTGGCATTTTTTTATTGCTTCTTTTCTCTCCTTTTCGTCTTTGCTTATGGGATTGCTCCATGCGCCTACTTCTGAAATTATAATATTTGCATCCCTGGCAGCTTTTTCGAATGCTTTGATCTCAGTTTCACCGGCGCCTGTCTGGACAGGGCAGTAAGCGGCGCTGTATCCTTCGGCTCTGACAGCCTTTACCCACTCCTGAGGATCCCGGAATTCTCCGAAAACCGGTCCCCCCAGACGGATGCAGTTCTGACCTGCAGCTGCTTCACTGTTTATTCCCGGATGATTTAAAGTCACCAGGGCTGTTGCTCCCGTTAGCGAGAGCTTTGTAAAATGACGGCGTGAGATATTTTTATTCATGGCAGTTAAGATTTCAGGGGTTATCAGACAGAATAGGTCAAATTAATAAACTCAACTGGTTATTTATCATCTGCAAAAAATCTTCCGATTTTAAGAATGATCTGTTTCTTTACTTCGAGAGGATCGATCACCCCCTGGTGAGAATAGACTATCTCCCCTCCGGGAGCAATGAGTAAAGTGTAGGGAAGCGCCCCGGGCCAGTTCTTGTCAACAGTTTCAATAAGCGGGTATTTATCCTCGGCGGAATAGAGGTAGTTCTTTACGGCAGCGTTTTTATCCTTCAGAAATTCCAGGACCTTTTCTTTTTTCTTTATCCCATCAGTGCTGATTGAAACAAACTCAAAATCGCGGGCGCCATACATGCGCTGCATTGTAATGAACTCAGGAAACTCAATTACACAGGGTCCGCACCATGTTGCCCAGATATTAACGAGACGGTATTTCTTTGACTTGTTTGCCATTATTTCTTTTATCATGCTGATATCGGCATCTGCAACCTCAACCGGCTTGTTTTTCCAGTCAGCATCAAGCTTGTGTCTCCATTCAATTTTACTTGCCCACTTAATAGAACATCCGAAGGTCTTGGTTTTCTCCACGGGAACAGGTTTCCCTTCAAGGAGCGCTGCAATGGCATTCTTTGTATCAGGCTGTGTGGCCTTTTCATAGGGATTCTCCATCTCATCTATCCTGCCGCAGAAACGGAGCTTTCGCTGATTATCGAATATGAAAACATGAGGAGTGGTAGTTGGTCCGTAAGCTTTTGCTGTCTCCTGCTTATCACCGTCGTACAGGTATGGCATAGGGAAGTGTTTATCGCTGGCTCTTATTTTCATCTCGGCAAATGAATCCCCGAGATCGCTGTAACCAATCTCTTCGAGACAAACAGCTTCCGGATTATTTGGAGAGATGAGTACAAAATCGACTCCCCTGGGATGATATTCCCCGTATAGCTTAAGTATCCTCTCCTCATAAGCCTGGGCTGTGGGACAATGGTCAGCGGTAAAAATCATTACAAGGACCTTGCCTTTGAAGCTGGCCAGATTATATGTCTTCCCATCCACACCCGGAAGCGAGAAGGCAGGTGCGGAAGCTCCGATTTCCAGTGTTTTGGGATCTTCAGCTTTCAGGAGGCATGAATTTCCGGTCAATCCGGCGAGTATCAGCAGATTAAATAAGATGATTTTCTTTTTCATGATGCAGCATTTCTTAATGATTGTTTTTAGTATCTCTTCACTTTTTCGATGAGAGAAAGTAAAGATATAAAAGTTTTCATCTCCTGCATGAACATCAGTTATATATAAGGTCTCCCATTTGGACAACTTCAAAATCTGTCGCTTTTATATTTTTCAGCTGGTTGAGATCATCGTTGTCCCACCGTTCATCAGGCGCGCCTGAAATGAAAAGATCGGAACCGATATCTGTAAGGATAAGTCCATATTTCTTCATTGCTGTCAGTATCACCTGGTTGGCCGGGGAATAACCTGAAATGTCAAAATTGCGGTTCAGTCTCATCCGCATGCCCATCGGAGCAGGTGAATTTGCATTTGTATTTGTGCCGTTGACAAGATGATTTGCAGGCAGGATATATCCCTTCGTGACTTTGCTTTTGCTCAGTGTAAACCGTATTGCATGATCTATCCTGCCCGTCATCACTTCATCATAACGTACCAGCAGAGGCAGGATTGGGAGCCCGGCAGCATCGGCAGAGGTCCAGCCCTGAGGCCTTGTCGTGTTGACCTTAAGATCCCATACAGCGCCGCTTGAAGCCTCCCAGTTGCCCTCTGCGGGAGTGGCATTGTACATCTCGTACAATATTTTATTATCCAGATCCACGGCAAGAACATGGCTGTCTCCCGTACCATCTCCTTCAATGGGAGCGCTCAGTGGAACCGGATAGGGACCCGGATCGCTCTCGTTGCCATAGTTGCCATCATATTCGTTGCTTCTGAAAACGACCGGGATGGCAGATTGCGAATTACATACAAGGATGAAGGGTATCCCAACCGGGCTTCCTTCCCAGAGTCCGCTCCCAAAGTCAGGGTGTATGGATGGAGAACCAATCATCGCTATAATGGAATCTGAACGGATATCCCTGGGAGTTTCTGATATATCCCTGTTGAGGGGATTATCAGCCGGAAATATACTGATCTCTTCCAGCTTCGCCTTGTCGGAAACAATGCATGTGGTAAAGTCTGAGGGATTATCTTTTTTCCCTTCCGAACATTGAGCAAGCAGAATGGTCAGTAGAGTTACTTTCCAGAAGGATCTTATAAAGGATATTGCTTTCATCATTCAGTTACCCTCCCTATTTTCCTGAGGAGGAAGAAGAGATAAGTTCAGCCAGTTGTTTACGGTATTCATCAAATTTATACCCACGGGATGACCAGCTTACATTATTAAGGTCTTTGGCATCCCAGACAGCTTCAGGTACGCAGTTATTAACAATTTTTCCGAGCTCGTTTTCAAGTCCCATTTTTTTAGCCAGCCACAGGTATTCATAATCCTGGGCGCCTCTTCTCCAGTTTTTTGCCCTTATCGAGGAGAGCGGTCCGGCAAGCTTCCTGTCTTCTGCAGGGAACATGGCATCCTGTCCGGGATAAAAGAATGTGCCGTCTCCGTTTATCCTGTTTTCATAGGTCAGAGGATTGACAAAGACATCAAGATTTGTCCAGAAAGTTGTGGACCAGTAAAAATACTGATCTATTTTGTACTTCCATACAATCCAAGGCATCACCCTGAAGTCGACAGCATCCGCATCGCTGACCACGGCTCCCATGCCCGGGCGGAATCCGTTATATATGCCGAATTTATGTCCCTGTGCCCTCTCTGAAGCCACATCGCCGGGTGTCAGGTTATCAACCCATTCCTGTGCTGAAATTGACCAGAAATCAACGTATCCTTTCAGCCTGGGAATTATCTTATTGGTTACAAGCACCGGAATTTTTCTCCCGGGACCCGGATTGGTGTGTGACCAGGTGGCCTGCATCCTGATTGTATCAATGGAGCCTGTCCCTTTTGCGTTATCCGGACCTTTGAAGTCGGGTTCGTCAGGATAAAGATATTTATGGATTTCCACGCCCGGACCATTTTGAGCAAACCACTGTTCCCAGGCATCCGAACCTTTCCACCAGTCAGATCTGTTCATCCGGTGAATACTCTTTCCATATTCGTCGGGGAGATCGCCGCTGTAGCCGATCGAGAAGGTGGTATTGCCCGTATTCTTTCCTGGTCCGTCATAACCTTTTGAGTCTGTATAAATTTCGCCGGTATAATACCTTTTGTAATATTTTGTCATATCATCCAGATTTGCCACATCAGTTACCAGATCAAACCTGTGCCGGTGTGCCATCTGGTAATATTTTGTTTCCAGATCATAATATTCCGGACTGCCTTTGGCTACGTTATGACGTTTGGCGATGCTGCCCGGAGAATATCCGAACATATTATATATATGGGTCGAATCAGGAAGTGTAAAATCATAGACCTTCAGATGAACAGCTATTTTTTTATAAACTTTACCCGATGTGGTTATTGTTGCATTTCCGGTATAGGTGCCGGGAACAGCATTCTCCGGTATCAGTATATCGACCCATACACCCTGATTCTTTCTGGCTTCGATAGCGAAAGGAGCTCCGCCTTTTCCGGCAGGTGCCGAAAACGGTATCAGGCAGTCGGGGATCCAGCCTATATAATAGGGGGGAGGAACGGCGCTGTCAGAAAAAAACCAGAGAGGAGGCGTCCGTTTTGTAATATTCAGATAATGTTCCGTGAACAGTTCAGTATTACGGCCTCTGTAATCGAAGGGATCGGCCGGGCCGGTTTCTGATCCGGCTATCGTTGAAGTCCCGTTTTTCAGGTCGCTGATTGCTACATCCACATCCTGAGCTCCGGAGATGCCGGCCTGAAGGATCAGCTGGAATGCTATTATTTCATTCCTGGCGCCAAATATGTTTACAGAGTTGTCTTTCCAGACGCTGTTTTTTTCATCGGTTGCAAGCGGGTGGTTTATATCATCCTGCCTGATCTTCTCTCCATCATCGACAGCCCAAGCCCTGTCGAGCCCTGATTTTGAGGTACATGATAGCATTGAAAGGACAATTACGGTCAATAATATGGACCGGATAATTCCTGATTCGGGTAGGAGTTTTTTTTGCATTTCGTGAGGTTTATTTAGGATTATTTATTTCAATCTTGAGGAAAGTGAACACATACTTCCGGGTGCATCGTATAGAGAATATACCTTTTCCCGTCATACACAGTGACAGGGCTGGATTTATTATCCTTCATAATGGGATTCCCGGGGAATTTGATCCAGTGTACGAGATCTTCCGACATGGCAACACATGAGGTCCACTCGTGCCAGTCTTTAAATTCCGTTGCATGATAATACCCGTAATACCTGCCTTTATATTTTATTACCTGATCCATGGCAACTGCATACTGATCGTACTTTTCAGGTCCCATTTTAATTACTGGTTCATCCTGTTTATTGGTCCAGGTTTTAAGATCCGTTGATACTGCCAGCCAGATGCCCAGATCATTGCGTTCATAATAAAGATACCAGAGGCCATTTTCAAACCAAACCGTTGGTGTCCCGAAAGGTCCTTTGTCAAGAGGTCTGCCATCTGTGTAGCGTATATCAAGCGGTCCCTTCTCATCCCAGTGTATCCGGTCGGCAGAGGTGAGCATGTGGGCAGTATCTCCCCGTCCTTCCGCAAACATATAATAAGTGCTGTCATGTTTGATTACGTACATGTCTTCAACCCAGTCGGAAGCCAGAAGCGGATTATTTTTGTACTTTGTCCATACTATCCCGTCGGGAGATGTTGCATACCCCAGATGTTTCTCACTATTCTCTCCGTCGCGGTAACCGGTGTACCACATATGATATATTCCATCTTCCCTGAGTATATATCCCCTTTCGCGGATAAGGCTATCCCATGTGGCCGCGCCTGAACCTGTCATGACAGGATTGTTTTTGTATGCCACAAACCGGGTGATTTCAGGTGGGAAACCCTCATTTCCTGCATTTTTGTTTCCGGATGAGGATCTATGTCCGCATCCTCCTGTTATTATTACCAGTACAAAGAGCTTAATGAATGTTCTCATTTTGGATCTATTAAAATTTTTAAATCAGATTGTCGTGTCAGGTATTGCTCCGGTTCAGCGGGCCAATACAGGTGTAGTGATATCCTCGATGGCATTTTCATCTCCGCCGGCAGGTCCGTACCAGACTCCGCCGCCGAAAGTTATGATAAAGATCTTTCCGGGGTCGCGGGGATCAGGATCCACCCGTTTTCCCCACTTGAAGTTATAGCCTCTGATACGTGACCATGTTACGCCCCTGTCACCCGAGCGGTATGCCGATCCGTTGAAACCGCAGGCATAGAACGTGTTATTTCGCGTGTCGAGAGTTATATCGTGGATATGCTGATCCTTTTCAAGAACCTGTTTCCATGTGGCGCCGTTGTCCTCTGAGAGGAATATGCCGCCACCGCTGTCTGGAGTGAATTGTCCGGGCATTGCCCGGCCCCATGCCGATATCAGCAGTCTGTTATTGTTGTCAGGGTCGATTACGAGGCTCATCGGACCATTTGTACCTGAGGGAAGTGTCATTTTTTCCCAGGATTCAGCCCCGTCTCCCGAGCGGTAGACAGCTCCGTCCATGCTGTTCCCGATGCTGCCGTCATCGCTTCTTCTGCAAATAATTAAATAAAGCTCCCCGTTATTCTCATTCTTTTCCATTCTCCAGGCAAAAGGTTCGTCTCCTTCAATTCCCCTGTTTTTTTGAACCCAGGATTTTCCTCCGTCCACTGATTTATATACTCCTTTGCCAAAGGCACATGCATACAATGTTCTTGATTCCCTGTCTGATCCCTTATCAACAAGGATGTGGGTAAAGGCAGCCTCTCCGATACCCTGGCTGACGGGATTCCATGATTTTCCACCATCCACTGTGGCCAGTATACCACCTGTAAAACTTTCAACAGGTGAGCGTCTCCACATTTTGGGACGCGGCAAATCATGCACATTGCTCATTACTGCCCAGGCCTTCCCTTTAATGTCGGGATCGAATGCAAGCCAGTAGGTACTGTTCATCCATTTCCGCGGAATGCCATTATTCATTGTGGCGCTCGACCAGCTTTCTCCACCGTCACTGCTTTCCATGAGACCGATATCGGTGTTGGCAATGAAGAGATGGCTGAGGTCAGAGGGATCAGATACAACGGCATATCCTGTTGTGACTTCGAGTCCTCTTGAGATCCAGCCGGCGCCCTCCTTTCTTTTTGTATATACCTGTTTCCAGGTTTCTCCCCCGTCCCTGGTACTAATTGTTCTTCCGAAATCAGTTGTATAGCAAATTCCGGGGTTTGAAGGTGATACTGCTATTGAAAAGGGATTCTCTCCCCACGTGGGTCCGAACCTTTCATCGATCCAGCCTTTCTCATAGTTAGGAGAATAGAGATCACCGCCTTTTGCGAGCTTGTCTTCCCATACCAGCCGCCAGCTCTTTCCATAATCTCCGCTCCTGGCAACCCCCAGTGCAGAGGTGTCGTCTGATACTTTAAGGCCGGAATAGGATACATAGACAACTTCAGGATGGAGGGCACTTGTAGCGATACAGCGCCATTCCGGCTGACCTGCTTTTCCATTATTAAGTTTTAGCAGATCTTCCTGCCTGTTCTCCCATGTTTTTCCTCCGTCATCCGTATAGAATATTCCGGGGGGATCTCCTGAAGGATTGAAATAAGACTTACCGGTGATGGCATAAATTATAAATTTGTTACCGGCACTGTCAAAGCCACCTGTATACCCTGTAACCGGAAGGTCTCCTGCAGGACCGGGATTGGTTTTCCAGATGCCGTCTTCCCTGACAGTTATGAAATTTCTGCCTGTGAGGTAGATAGTCCGGTTGTCTTCAGGGGATGAAGGGACAATAAATATATTCCTTACGCTTCTTTCGGTCTCTTTTTCTTTCTTCCAGCTCTGCCCCCGGTCAGCTGAAGTGTAATATGCAGCATCACCATTTACAGTAATGACTGCATGCAGTCTTGACGAGTTAGCAGGATCAACGGCCATTGCAAGTACATTCCGTACGGTACTGTCACTTGTGATAATTTTTTCTTCAGCATGATCGCCTTTTGCAACATAACCTTTGACCTCAGATGGCGACGGGTAAAAAAGAGTCCAGGTATTTCCCCGGTCGTTGCTCCTGAACAGGGCAATGGAATTTGCATATACGACATTTGAATCGGCAGGATCAAATACGAAATATTTTACAGGCCCGTGCAAAGAGAACATCCTCCATGATTCCCCACCGTTGTGGGTGACAAATGACCCGGTCATATCGCATGCCAGAAAAGCATAATCAGGATTATGAGGACTTACAGCAGGCCAGAACATGGCACCGCCACCGCCATAACCGGAATACCCCCATTTGTCATTTCTTCCGTTCGGGTTGACGGTCTGAACAGAAGCCTCTCTTGCAGAATTGCACCCGGTGATCATTATGACGGTGAGAATTATCCAGCCAAAATATTCAATGGATCGTGACCGGATAAAGTCCCGGATGACTGGCAGTGTAACTTTTTCCATGAGCTGTCTTTTATATGAATTGTGAATATTTTAAGTAGTGAAGGTAGGCAAGGCGAAGAACGCTCTCTTCTTATTCCGTTAATGGCATCCCATGCCATACACTTGATCCGAAGGTTGTTATATAAACTTTTCCGGGATTGTTACGGTCAACGATAATTCTCTGTCCCCAGTGAAAGTCATACCCTCTGATCCTGTTCCAGGTTTTTCCGTAATCATCGCTCCGGTATGCTGCCTGGTTGAATGTATTGCAGTAGAGTCTTCCCGGGTGATAACTGTCATAAGTCACGTCATAAATGTATTGCTTTTCATCGAATATCTGTTTCCAGGTGTCTCCTCCATCTTCCGAAAGGAAAATCCCTCCCGGCATAGAGATTGGCCTGTTACCTCCGTTTTTCCTGACCACATCCCCGCCCACAAGGTCGCTCAGATCGATATCTGCCCAGCAGCCCAGGTAAAGACGGTCAGGGTTCTTCCTGTCATATTCTATTCCATTCGGGAAGAGATTACCATCGGCAACATGCAGTTTTGTCCAGGTTGCCGCGCCATCTGAAGAGCGGTATACCGCACCGGAATAAAATGCTGTTCCTTTTTTGCCATCAGTGTGTGCCGGAGTTGCACTCACTGTAAGAAACAACACTCCTTTGCCTGTCAGGGTGAGCTCGAAGGCACAGGTATTAGCTTCAATTCCGTTGTTACTAAGCTGCCATGTCCTGCCGTCATCGGTTGATTTGAACACCCCTTTGCTGTATACTGTTGCGTACAATGTGCGGTTGCCGGGGGGTGATTCAGGGTCAAGGATAATTGAAGTGGCTGGTGAATCAAAGCCCATTCCGTCAACACTGGGCTTCCATGTTCTTCCCCCGTCATCCGAAACACAAACCCCGCCTTTCCCATATTCCCTCCATCCCGGATTCCGGGTCATTTTACCGCGGGGTATATCGTGAATCGATGACCATACCGACCAGACCTTATTTTTGATGTCAGGATCAAATACAACCCAGTAACATGTGTTTACCCACTCAGCAGGTACTCCTTCTGCGGACCTGCGCCAGCTTTTTCCCCTGTCAAAGGAGTGATGATAGCCGATATCCGTATAGCTGATGGCAATATGATTACTGTCAAAGGGGTCAAAATGAACTCCGTATGCTGTTGTTACATCGAGTCCCCTGGTAATATAGGATCCGTCGGGTTGACTTTTGCTGTAAATTTCTTCCCAGTTCTTTCCTCCGTCCACCGTTTTCATAGTCCGGTACCAGTCGGTTACGATTGCTGTATTCCCGTCGAAGGGAGCTACTCCGACATCCATCAGCCTTATATATTCACCGCCAAAAGCTTTTTCAGCCCAGGCATCTTTCAGATTAGTGACACCTGTGCCATCTTTAACTCCGTATTGCCCTGAACCTCCTCCGCCTTTCCAGACCCATTCCCAGTTATTGCCTGTATCATTTGTTTTTAATGCTCCGTACCAGTAAAGAATTTTCTTTCCGGGACTCATTTCTTCATAACGGTTTGTTATCAGGTATGCTTGTCCGGCATCAAATTCTGCGCAGCCAATCATGGAAAAGCTTGGCTTTATCCCGGTGGCACTGTTTGTTACAACGCTATTCATAATCCTTTCCCAGGAATTTCCAAGATCGCCGGACTTCCAGACCTCAGTGTGTCCGAACTCACCGCTGATCTCCAGGGAAGTATCATGATGAAGTGCGTAAAAGATCACTTTCCCTGTACCTTTTTCTGTCCCTGCTGTAAATGAAAAGGCAGGAGACATTGATTCAGGGAGTTTTTTGCTCAGAATGGCATGGGAAATTTTGTTGAATACCTCAACTGCCGATTCAGTGAAAAGATAAAGATCATTTTCCGTAACCCGGTTATTCCCGTATATATAACCGATTGTCTGATCGAGCGACACTTTTTTCCACCTGGAAGGAGAGTTGTCGGGATAATAAAATTGAGAGCCCATACTGAAATATACATATCCTGGTTTCATACCATCAGGATGAATTGCGCCAATCCGTCCGGATTCACCATCGTAAAGTGAGTTCTCAGCAGTTTTTATGGAATAATCAGCGTGGTCCCCCCTGAATTGTTCTCCGGTTATTTCCTCCTTTGGAGGGAACACCCGTTCCCAGTTTTTTCCTCCGTCAGCTGACCGGTTAAGGCAGGCTGATCCGATGTAAACGATATTTGAATCAACAGGATCCCATGCAAAAGATGAGGCACCCCCGGCAAGGTTTATTTGCTTATAAGAGCTTCCTCCATCCCCTGACAGATAGCTTCCTGTCATATCACAACGAAGGAGGAATTTGTCGGGCCTGCTGTAAGAAAATGTGGGGATGAAAGTTGCCCCTCCTCCTCCCGGGCCCAGCTTTTCCCATTGCTGATCTGTTGAAGGATTTTTTTTGTTTTCAGAGAGAGACCGGCAGCCGTTCGCAGAGAATAATATAAAGCAGAGGCTTCCGGCATAAATAATAATTCCGGATCTTGTCATTAAGTGGATTTTACTTTTTTGCATATATTACAAAGGTAATAAACAACGATAGAATTTTTCTGAAAGGAAAAATAATTTGAATATAAGTAAATCATGATATAAAAAGTTATAAAACGAAGAAAATTCCCTGAGATCAGGGACGGATTCCTGAAAGGCCGTATTTAACCATGAGATTCCCCGCTCCCGGTTGGCAATTTTAGGGAGGAGCGAGCCTGCAGGGAGGGCGGAAAAGTTTTAAAAAGTGGTCCGGCCACCCCCTGCCTACCCTGCCTACCGGCAGGCAGGCGGCAGGCAGGAAGAGCTACACTCCTGTCGCAAACCCCGAAGGGGTGGCATATTTCTGGTTGTGATACGTTCTGTTATCCAATTGTTACGCTCCTGCGGAGCTAACATCAGTGTGTGTGACCCTACCCCCAGCTGCAGCTGGGGGTTATTAACCTTATGCTCTTTCAGAGCAGACCCAATCGGATATCAAAATGGGAATCTGAAATGCTCCGGAACAGGTTTAACAAAATGCCGATTCAAAAGTCTTAAATACTTTTTAAAAGATGTGTATATACTTGACTTTTAATATCTTCACTATAACATGAAAACAGACCTACTCTTAGTTGCATTTCCCAGGGAGCTATTGTGCCGGGATTTGTAGATCCCTCACTGCGTTCGGGATGACAGGTCATTTTTTATAAACAGGGGGGAAGAAGCGGCGATTCGCCTTAAAAGCGTTATTTCATTTTGCCTGAAATTTCTTAAGGCGAATCGCCGCTTCTTCCCCCTATACTACCCCTAAAGCCCTGTCATCCCGAGCGTTAGCGAGGGATCTCCTTCTTTATTACCTGTACAGCTTTTAATGGGACCTTCGTCCTCCCTGCAGGCTGGCTCCTCCCTAAAATTGCCCACAGGGCAATTTCTTAACGGGGCCCTCCCTGCAGGCTGGCTCCTCCCTAAAATTGCCCACAGGGCAATTTCTTAACGGTCAGCCCCCTTCAAAAGGAGGGCAAATGTATAATGCTTATATTCTGTGCTTTACAATCATTTGCACAAATTTTTCTATATTCATCATCCTAAGTTTTAAGTGGCTTTAAACAAACAACATAATAAAAGATCTCCCACTCCCATTATTTGAAGAATGCCGGTTAATTTTACATATTATCCGTTTAGTAGTGTTTAAATTTCCTGAAAAAAATGTAATCTTGTAAATGATTAAATCTGACCTGAAGATCAAGCCTGCCGACCTTTCAGGGAAACTTGACAGGTTCTGGCAACTTTCCGATCAGAAGATCCTTCTGATCAGGGCAAATTATGATGAAACGAAAGGCTCTCCGGTATTTACCGTTGAAGGCAGGTATTCAACCAGGGGTTGGACCGAGTGGACACAGGGCTTTCAGTATGGCTCCGCATTGCTGCACTATGATGCCACGGGAGAGCAGGGGATACTGGAATATGCAAAGAGGAAGATCCTTGAAAAGATGGCGCCACACATTAGTCATACCGGTGTGCACGATCATGGTTTTAATAATATAAGCACCTATGGAAATCTTTTACGTCTGCTGAAGGAGGGGAAGATTCCCTTCAATGAGTGGGAGAAAAATTTCTATGAGCTGGCTCTTAAAATTTCTGGCGCCGTACAGGCTTCACGTTGGACCCCTGTAAAAGGCGGAGGCTATATTCACTCATTTAATGGCGCCCATTCCCTTTTTGTCGATACTATTCGTTCTGTCCGCTCTCTTACAGTAAGCCATATGCTTGGTCATATGCTTCAGGGAGAAGGCGATATAAAAATCAGTCTGCTTGAAAGGGCCATTCAGCATATCAGGGCGACTGCCGCGTATTCAATATATTATGGTGAAGGACGCGACATTTATGACGTTCGCGGACGCACAGCCCATGAGTGCATCTTCAATGTAAAGGATGGCAATTTCCGTTGTCCAAATTCGCAGCAGGGCTATTCCGGATTCACTACGTGGACAAGAGGACTTGCCTGGGCCATGTGCGGTTTTGCCGAGCAGCTTGAATGGATTGATGAGGTTGATGAACAGGAGCTTGAAGCTCTCGGGTCAAAAGGATCCGTTTCTGATCTGATATTAAAGGCAGCAAAAGCGACATGCGATTTTTACATCGTTAATACGCCGGTTGATGGTGTTCCCTATTGGGATACCGGCGCCCCGGGGCTTGTCAGTATGGGTGATTATCTTGAAAGAGCTTCCGATCCGTTCAATTCCTTCGAACCTGTTGATAGTTCGGCCGCGGCCATTGCATCACAGGGTCTCCTGCGGCTTGGGAGGTATCTTACGTTGCACGGCAGCCCGGAGGAGGGAGACCGCTACTGGCAGGCAGGTCTTGCTGTTGTAAGTACACTGCTTGATGAACCATATTTAAGCACTTCAGCGGCTCATCAGGGGTTATTATTGCACTCAGTCTACCACAGGCCAAACGGCTGGGATTATATTCCCGGGGGCGGCACTGTACCTTACGGAGAATCAAGCATGTGGGGAGATTACCATATCCGTGAGGTAGCTCTGTATCTCCGGAGGATCATCAATAATGAAAATTATTACACTTATTTCAGTTGCGTCCGATGAACGAATTATCAGTTGCCGGCCTGTCACGTCTGTGCCTTCATACGATTACCACAAAGCCATGGGGTATAGAAGAAGCTGCAAGGAATTATTCAGCCGGCGGGGTTAAGGGAATAACCGTGTGGCGGGATGCTCTCAATGGCCGAAACATTAAAAAGACAGGAGATATGCTGCGTCAGGAGGGATTGCAGATCGTATCACTTTGCAGGGGAGGCTTTTTCCCATCAAAGGAGCCCGGGAAGCGAAAGTCGGCCCTTGATGACAACAGGAGGGCTATTGAGGAGGCCTTTGAGCTGGGAACGGATAAGATAGTGCTCGTTTGCGGCGCCGACCCTGCCCAGCCGCTGGAGGATTCGCGCAGGCAGATCCATGACGGGATTGCAGCAATTATCCCTGAGGCCGGGGCTGCGGGCATCCGGCTGGCAATTGAACCCCTCCACCCGATGTATGCCGATACCCGTTCCGCGATCAACACTCTTGCCCAGGCAAACGACCTGGCAGAAAAGTTGAATTCCCCATGGGTCGGAGTAGCGGTTGATGTGTATCATTTATGGTGGGATCCGGCTCTTGAAAGTGAGATAGCACGATGCGGTAAGAACGGCTCATTACTTGCATTTCATATCTGCGACTGGAAATCCCCTACCACTGATTTTCTAAATGACCGCGGGCTCATGGGGGAAGGGTGCATCCCACTGCGGAAAATAAGATCCTGGGTTGAAGAGGCCGGTTTCAGCGGATTTATAGAAGTAGAGATCTTTTCAAATGAATACTGGAAAACGGATCAGTCGGAGTTTCTGAAAAGAATAATTGAAGCTTATATGAAACATACTTAACCACTTATAAGCTGTTGGAATAACCTTTGAGCCACTTAGTGCAAACCTTTGAATCCTTAGTGTTTAATAAAAAAATTGAAGCACAAAGAACCACGAGTACACTGCAAAGAAGCACCAGGGTAAAAGCAATCAACAAAACATTTTTATAATGAAACAGAATACTATAGGGATTATAATGAATGGGGTTACCGGCCGGATGGGGACGAATCAACATCTGCTCAGGTCAGTTATGGAGATAATAAAACAGGGAGGAGTAAGGATCAGGATCAGGTGATACAATCATGCCCGATCCCGTACTTGTTGGCCGTGATGAGGCCAAACTGAAGAAGCTCTGCGACATGACTGGTATTAAGAAGTGGAGCACTGATCTGGACACAGTTCTGAAAGATCCCGCCAATATCATCTATTTTGATGCCCAGACTACCGGAAGAAGGGCTGATGCTGTCCGCAAGGCTGTAAAAGCAGGGAAACATATCTATTGCGAGAAACCAATAGCTGTCAGCACCGGTGTGGCTCTGGAGCTTTATAACCTCTGCAGGGAAGCAGGAGTGAAAAACGGCGTTGTTCAGGATAAACTGTGGCTTCCGGGCATTATCAAGCTTAAGAGGCTTATACAGCAGGGCTTCTTTGGTAAAATACTTTCGGTGAGAGGGGAGTTTGGCTACTGGGTTTTTGAGGGTGATACGGTTACTCCTCAGCGGCCTTCGTGGAACTACAGGAAGGAAGATGACGGGGGTATAATTACCGACATGCTGTGCCACTGGCGGTATGTGCTCGATAACGTTTTTGGAAAAGTCAGGGCGGTTTCCTGTCTGGGTGCAACGCATATAGGGAAAAGGATAGATGAGAAGGGAAATGAATATAAGTGCACGGCCGATGATGCTGCCTATGCCACCTTTGAACTTGAGGGAGGCATTATCGCCCAGTTTAACTCTTCCTGGGCAGTGAGGGTAAGGCGTGATGACCTGCTCACCCTTCAGGTTGACGGGACAAAAGGTTCGGCTGTTGCAGGACTGCGCGAATGCTATATCCAGCACTATGGAAATACTCCGAAACCGGTCTGGAACCCGGATATTGCACAGCCAATCAATTTTTATGAAGGATGGTCGAAAGTACCTGAACAGGAGCCCTCTGATAATGCATTCAAGGTGCAGTGGGAGCTTTTTCTGTTGCATGTAGTAAAAGATGCTCCCTTTCCCTGGGACCTTATGGAAGGAGCCAAAGGCGTTCAGCTGGCAGAGAAAGGTCTGGAAAGCTGGCAGAAAAGATGCTGGGTAGATGTGCCTGAGTTATAAACATATAGATATACATTATGAAAACCACAAGAAGAAGTTTCGTTACAAAATCAATTCTGGCTGCAGCCGGTGTCTCGGCAGGATTCAACTCCTTTTCAAGGCCATCTGATGGCAGAAGCAACCAGGCAGTTCCCGCCCCTGTTACTGGTATAAAAGACCCTGATGCATTCAAGATCAGTATTTTTTCCAAGCACCTTCAATGGCTTGACTATAAGGAAATGGCTAAGGCGGTTGCAGAGATCGGATTCGATGGTGTTGATCTTACTGTCAGGCCCGGAGGCCATGTTCTTCCGGAGCGGGTGGAGGAAGATCTGCCGAAGGCCTTTGATGCTGTAAATAAAGCCGGTAAGAAAATTTATATGCTTACAACAGCTATCGAAAATGCTGACGATCCGCTGACTGAAAAGATCCTCAAAACTGCCAGCTCCCTTGGCATTCCTCATTACAGGATGGGATGGGGACATTATGAAGATTCCATGTCAGTAGAGGATAATATAAATGAGATGCAGGTAAAGCTGAGCAAGCTGGCGAAGCTCAATGAGAAATATTCAATATCAGGAGAATATCAGAATCACTCCGGCGTTGCCAGGGAGGGGATTTACTTTGGCGGTCCGATCTGGGATATTGCTACGGTACTGAAAAACATCGACTCAAAATGGATGGGATCACAATATGATGTCCTGCATGCGACCGTGGAGGGTGCAAATACCTGGCCGATTGGGATGAAACTAATAAGTCCCTATATCAGATCAGGCGACATAAAGGATTTTCACTGGTCAAAGAAGGAGGGGAAATGGATCTCGGAAACCGTACCGCTTGGTGAAGGAGTGGTTGACTTTAAAAGATATTTCGGGTTTGTTAA
Source organism: uncultured Bacteroidales bacterium (assembly GCA_963816345.1). Taxonomy (GTDB): domain Bacteria; phylum Bacteroidota; class Bacteroidia; order Bacteroidales; family VadinHA17; genus LD21. The sequence goes on along the minus strand of CAWFKI010000005.1, from coordinate 3,096,304 downwards.
ACAATACGGTATTAATGTGCCTTTATCGCTTCATTATGAATATCCCCTGGGTGGTGCGGAAAACGGGGCATCGAGGATAACCATGAACAGAGATGAGGTATTATCAAAAATGAAAAAGGATCTTGTCACACTTAAAAGCTACCTCACTGCAGCATCACTAATCTGATTATCATAAAATGTTAAGGAATTCTATAGTTATTATTCTGATCTTACTGTTCCCCGGATTAAACTCAGAGGGACAATATGCATCAGCAAGCCGGGATGTTGCAATTGGCAAAACACGCCTGTCAGCTTCAGAAGAGACTGAAACTTATACTCTGGTTTCGGGAAAAGAATCAGCGTACAGGATTGCGATTGATCCCATGGCTTCAGAATCAGAGAAATGGGCTGCCCATGAACTTCAACACTGGCTTAAGGAAATTTCAGGTGCAGAATTACCTGTTCAGGACATTAATGATGCTTCTGCCGGCCCCCGGATAATTATTGGCTATAATAATTTCATAAAGACAAAAACCGGAGCTGCAGCACCTGCAGAATCAGATGAATCATTCCATTATTTCAATTCCGGTGCTGACATATATATTTATGGCGGCAGCCGGCGCGGTACAATGTATGGGGTGATGGCATTTCTTGAAAATGAGCTGGGATGCAGATGGTACACCCCTGCAGTAAGTGTTATTCCCCGCCGGGATGAAATATCATTTAAATCGTATGATCATTCGGAGAGTCCGGGAATAAGGGTCCGCAATGATTTTTATTTTGAAGCATTTGATCCGGTCTGGTGTGCGAGGAACAGAATGAACGGAGCCATGGGCTCAACAAAGGATACTCTTAAAGCAGAGGAGAACTGGGCGACAAAAAGAAAACAGCCCGGAGGGGTTGAGAGTTACTGGGCGGTACATACCTTCTATCCTTTAATGCCACCTGAAGAATTTTATGCTAAGCATCCTGAGTACTACAGCCTGATAAATAATAAGCGTATTTACAAAGAGGCGCAGCTTTGCCTTACAAATCCCGATGTCCTGAAAATCGTAACGGAAAGGATTAAGGCAATAATGCGTCAGAATCCTGAGTATCTTATATACGATGTATCCCAGAATGACTGGGACAATCCATGCCAATGTGATAAATGTCAGGCTATTGCGAAAAGAGAAGGGAGCGAATCAGGAGTGGTTTTATGGTTTGTCAACCAGGTCGCAGAGGCCGTTGAGAAAGAGTTTCCGGATAAATATATTGGTACCCTGGCATATAAGTATACCCGGAAGCCCTGTAAAACGATTCATGCCCGGAAAAATGTCGTGGTCCGCCTGTGCAGCATTGAATGTTGTTTTTCACATGATATCAAATCATGTCCCAGGAACGAGCCATTTCTTAAAGACCTTAAAGGATGGTCGGCAATTGCACAAAACATGTATATCTGGGATTATGTTGTATATTTTCAGCACTATTTAATGCCTTATCCCAATATACTTGTCCTTCAACCGAATATACAGACATTCAGGGATAATAATGCTATCGGTATAATGGAACAGGGAGCTTACCAGAGCCGTGGGGGAGAATTTGCGGAGCTCAGGTCTTATCTTATATCCCGCCTTTTGTGGAATCCTGATTGTAATGCAGAGGATGTTATTGATGATTTTATTTACGGGTATTATGGAAGAGCAGGAAAACAGGTTCGTCAGTACTTCGACCTGTTATATTCAAGGATTACCCCTGAAACCCACATGCATATAGAAACAGCTAATTATGACAGGCTTACAGATAAGGATAAAATGTTCTCAGACGAATTTATTACAAAGTCGTGCGCTATCTTTGAAGAGGCAGCCAGAGTGGCAGATAACAGTGAAATATTGCATCGTGTGGAACTCGCATCTCTGCCTGTATTGTATCTTAAATGCAAAAGGACACCTGTAATTGCCAGGAACGATGGAACTTATACAAAATTCAAAGAGATTGTAAAGCGTGAAGGAATAACACGGTATGCTGAATACGGTGAGGAGACAGTCAGTTTTTTTCATCAGCAGGTTGAGAATGCTGAATAGAATTCAGTTCCGTCGCGGCCTGTTTCTATTTGTTATCCGTTACGAGGATTTCACCTAATGTATACCAGCCGTTGTCATTTTTACCGGCTATAGCAAGTTTGACTCTGGGTTCATATGAAACAGGGTCGACTATTGCTATTTCAATGTTATAGGTTCCGGGATGCATATCATATGGTATATAAAGTACTTCATCGTGCACAATATCTCCGGGCAGCCAGTCGGGCAAATATGCGGAGGTAATCATTATCTCATTTCTTTCAGCATTTTTAAGACGAACTGCAAATTTATAATCCTTGTACAGCGGAGCAACTCCCTTGTTTTCCCACCATGTTGTAACAGGTAACTGACCCAGTGGTTTAACGACAGCAGGATAGGTAAACCTTCTCAAAACGAACCGGTACCCCATCCTGTTAAGCCATTCGTTCACCAGGGGGGAATAAATATCAGGGACAGCAGAACTTTTGGCATTAAAGGATGATATGTGCCATTTGAGCGCCTGTTTAAAAATATACTCTACAGTGTCCTTATTGTATTTTTCCTTTTCAATCCATCGCAGAAAAGTGCCACATATTTCCATAGTGACCGGTGCCTTTTTCCATGCCTGACTCATCCCGCTCTTAACTATATCGCGGGGATAGACATCAGTCATATGGTTCCAGTGCCAGGCCGGCCAGAAACCCATGTCACCCAGGCAATCCAGACGCCAACCCAGATTGCGCATCTGCGGTCCGGTCCCATTGTTGCTTCCATCAGGCCAATATGCGGCTATAGTGGTATTTTTAACCAGAACTCCTGCATCCGGAGCATCACCGTTAAGAGGCTGAAATGTCAGGTAAGTCTTTTTAAAATTGTCCAGGTATGCATTTATCAATGCCAGCCGGGTCTTTTCAGTCAGGAGATGACTTCCCTCTCCCTCACCCCAGAATCCTACAAGCGACATGTCGACAGATTCCAGGTCGGGGTGTCCGTCATAACGCTCTCCCAACGCCCGTATCATATTTCCATAATATTCAATATACCTGGGATCTTCGGGATCGACCCTCCATTTCGCAATTTTAGAATCAACCTCTTTGCCAACCATTTTCCTGTACCATGCAGGTACATCAACTTCAGCACTGTACGGAGGTATACGGAGCATCAGGGTTTGTCCACGTTCCGCAGCTGTTTTCAGTGCTTTGTCAATCATTGCCCAGTTATATTGCCCCTGTTCAGGTTCAAAGAAAGTCCAGTAAACCCTGAAATATGCTATGCTTGTCTGCGGGTGGTTCTTATTGATAAGATCTCCGTCAAAATCCTGGTAAACAATTGGGAGACCCTCTGTCCAGCCCATGCCCGCGTTCAGTGTATCTCCGTTAAACCGCTGAAATGTCATAAATCCGATTCCCGGATTAATAAGTACATCATTAATCTCAACCGGCTTTACAACCTTAATTACCGGCGTTTCCTGGGCCAGTATGGACATCTCGCTGAGTAACAATAGCGAACAGATAGAAAAGAGGTGTGATCTAAGCATGTGTGAAATAATTAATTGTTACCGGAGTTTTAACTGATGTTATAAAAATATATGGGGTGACAACCATTATTTAAGCCACTTATCGAACCAGTCAAAGGCTTCTTTTTGCATAGCCGAATCAAACTTATGTTCACCCGGATAGAAGGAACATTTATACCGGTCGGCCGCGCCGGCCTTAGTGTAGACATCTTTCAGGATCTTATCGGCAGCATTCATCTCCGGAACGGTATAGAGGTCGTCATCCGTGTCATTCAACACCAGCGTGGGAAGAGGCACACGGAGGCCGAGTATTTCAGGAAAGTCCAGTTCGTTAGGCAGTACAGGCACATAGGTCATCCAGGTATGGGTAAAAGACTTGTTCAGAAGAAAGTCCTTCCATGTGGTCATGAAGCCGACACATACAGCACATTTGATCCTCGGATCCTGTCCTCCCATGAAAACAGTCCTCATACCGCCACCGGACAGACCGCCGCAGCCTATTTTTTCTTTATCGACATCTTTCCTGGAACAGAGAATGTCAAGTGCAATCCGGTCCTCTGCAAAAAATACCCCGGGCCAGGTAGTTCCTGCACAGAACAATGATTTTGCCATAACTGATTCATGGTTTCCTGCCCACTGGTTATAAGCTGCAATATTTTTTGATTCTTCAGGGTCGTTATCATTTAGCCCCTCACGCAGATTTTCAGGAACATCCTTCAGCATTACCCTGCGGCTTGCAAAAGGGAATGCGTCGGATACAAGTACAACATATCCCTTTTTTGCTATTTCATTTGCCCAGGCCTTACCACTGTAATATGACTTCTGATGCTCTGTCATCAGCGGGTGCTGATCATCGCCTGTTTTGGTTATCTTCCTTGTTCCGAAATATTTATTTCCGCCATGATCATGAAATGCCAGTATTCCGGGCAGAGGTGTTTTTGCATTTTCAGGTTTCAGGAGAATTGCGTCGGTGGGACGGCCATAAGGCAGCTGCCAGCTTAACTCCTCAATATGCAGTCCATCCCAGTTATATTGTCTTTTAACTTTTATTTCAGGGATACCTCCGATGTCAGGTATGGCAAGTCTTTCCTGAAGCGCTGTCAGTGCCACCTTCTTCCATTTTTGAACATCAGACCATTCCTTTTTCCTGAATGAGAGTGACGGGATCCTTTTGTCAGTGAGAGAGGCGGCCCACTTTCCATATTGTCCGATGACGCTTATGCTTTGATCTTCCTGTATCATTGTATCTGGTTTAAGTGCTGTTTTTGAATTTAAAAACGGGTAAATACCGGGTGCTGAGGCAATCGCCCCGGTGAACCGGCTGCCGGCGATTCCAAGGCCTGCCAGACCGGCGTTTTTAAGGAATTTTCTTCTGCTGTTTTTCATATTAAGTCGTAATGCGAGAGGTTTATACTACTTTACAATTTTACTGATTGCGGGCTGAAGTGATTCTGCCATGCGCATCATTCCCAGGTCGTTAGGATGGACTCCATCAACTGTTCCCTCGTGATCTGATCCGATCATACCATCGCCTTTCTTATAATAGAGCTGCTTAATCCCTGACTGTTTCAGTGTATTGAAGGCGCGCCGCAACTCAACCCTCTTCTTTTCAGTATCCGATTCCTGCGGGTTCCCGAAACCGTTTTCATAATAATAGCCTTCCACCAGCAGCACAGGGACCCCGGGTCTTTTCTGCTTTAGAAGTTTCACCAATGCAACCGCCCGGTCATAAATAACCTCAGTAATTGTATTTGGATTACAATCTATGACATAGAGGGAGGCATCTATTTCTGACATGGCCTCTCCAACCGGCAGATCAAATGTTCCGCTTCCGCTGAACCCCATATTTATAAAGCTTCTGTCCATCGCCCGTTCCAGAATGTTGGTAAATGCCATTCCGGGCCTTGAGGCACAACCACCCTGTGCAATACTGCTGCCATAATAGACAACAGGTTTCTTAACAAGCAGATAATTCTCCTCTGGCTGAGTTATTTCAGCACTTTTGTTCACTCCTATTGATAATGAGTCAACACCGTCATAAAGAGGAAGATTAAGCAGGTATTCCCTGTAAACTGCCTTATCAGTGTTTACCATCGTGAACTCATTTACCTTTCCTTTTACCCTGCCGGTACTGACATATCTCCACCCGTTATCCAGATGGGCGTAAAGGTCGATTCCCTTTATTCCGGTGGCCGGCATATGATCCATGTTATTATCGCCGATTACTGTCCATCTTACTGTAATCTGTGTGGCATTGGTCCTGAAACGGATTGATATTCCGGCTGAATGCTGGCCAAGATCCCAGACATCCTCGCGAAGCTTATCCTTGTATTCAGCAGGGAAGCGTGCATAGTTCTTTTCATGATGGTATTTGCCGATGATTGTAAATGATTGTCCGTCAAAGAATTTCAGGGAATCTGCTTTTCTGTGCCGGCTCACATAAGCCATAAAAGGGTACTCCAAAGGCTAATAAGAACGCAATAATAATAATTCTCCGTGTGGAAATATATTGCCATGCTGATTCAAAACCCTGAGGGGATGAAATTTTGATCTTTGTACCTGTACTCATTTTCTTATTTTATTTATGTCGTTTAAAGTTCTCAGAAACAGCCTGAACCGGTTTTCAGACGGAACGGATGATATCTCTTTTTCAATTGCGGCAGCTTTTTCTTCCTCCCCGCCAAATCTGGCCAGAAGCCACTGAGCCTTCCCTGATGAAGAGCCGGATGAGATGTGCCAGTTGAAAAGAGAATCCTGTTTTGTTTTCCATATCTCAATATTGCGGCTGGCTTCACTTTGTCTCCCGCGGTCATTCAACACCAGATTCGATAAAAGGAGGTTGGACGGATCCTGGTAAAGGCCTTCGTTCTCAGGTAAATAGTTTATTATCAGATCCGAATAGCTGTCTGAAAGTTTCTGGTTCCCAAGCCTTGCGTAACAATATGCTGAAATATAATCCTGGAGACGGTTATCCGGCCCGTAAGGTTTTCCGGCTCCAAGGTTTTCCGGCCAGTTCCTGGAAATATTGACAAATCTGAGTGCCTCACTGTATCTGCCCTTTTCAAGCAGATCAACTGCAATTGACAGGTTTGCCAGTTCAAATATATCATGACCTTCATGAGCGCCTTCCTGCGGAAGAATATTTACCTTACCGAGAATACTTATGCATTCCCTGTACCTGCCTGAGTTAAGAAGTGCCTTGGCATAGTCTGTTCCTATGACCGGGTTGGCGGGGAAACGTTCGAAAGCCTTCCGGGAATTTTCCAGCTGCAATTGAAATGATCCGCTTGCCTGGAGAAAGTTTGTGAGATAATGCCAGGTTCTCCATTCGCCGGGATCCAGTTTAACGGCTTCACTGAAGTCACTGCATGGGTAGCAATAGTTTGAAGGGATATTCTGAAACAGGCTGCCCCTTGCGATGTAGAAAGGAGCAAAATCAGGATTATCCCCGCACTGTTCAAAAAGTGCCGCTGCATCAGTGGTGCGGAGAATATGCCAGTAAATAAGACCGAGATAGTATTTTGATTTCCACGACTGGTCACTTGCAATTGCCCATTCAAGCACCGGAATTGTTTCCTGGCGGTAGGGGAATACCAGGTAAGGAGACATCTCAGTTGCTTTCCGCAGCCAGAGATCGCTTTTTTCCTTTGAAGAATCACGATAAAGATATGCAAGCCAGTAATATGCTACCGGGTAAGCCGGCGACAGTTCCAATACCTGTACAGCCTCATCGTTGAGCCCCTGATTTATATATTGCATTGCAAGCTCCATGTAGGTCTCCCGGGGAAGCTCATTACGGATCATAGATGTGAATCTCCCAAGGTTTTCCGTTGATGGATCGAGAAGATACTTTTCAAAACGTGCGTAATGGTCGAGGGGATCAATATCGAGCAGGAGATCAAGGACGCGGGTTGCCTCCCCGGCTTTATTCAGCTTTCTGTAACATGAAGCAAGAAGCTCATATGCCCCGATATTGTAATGGTTATAATCAAGGGCTTTCTCAGAATATATGACCCCGTTCCGGAAATCATTCTGACGGATCCTGATTCCTGCTATCTCAAGGTAAGCCGCAGAGCGGAACTCCATTGTTCTTGCTGCCACGCTGAATGCCTCTTCGGCCTGATTCAGATTTCCCATCCGGCGCAGTATCACCCCGTAAATGAAGTTTCCTGCTCCGTCATAAGTATCATTTCCGAGGATCTTTTCTGCTATGTCAGCAGCCCTGGAATATTCGGCCTGACGGTAATATTGTTCGGCGACCCTGTAGAGGGCCCTGCTGTGTGAAGGTTCCTTGTCAAGGCATTCGAGATAATATTTAAGGGCCTGGCTGTAATCTCTCATAGCGCTCATATTTTCAGCCAGCCTGAAAAGTTGTTCAGCAGAATTATAATCTGTATCCGGGGAAGATCTTACCGGCCTGTCAGTGTTCAGGCTTTCAGGGTCAGAATTATAATATAAAAGGTTATTCCCGACTTTAACAACAACATTTTTATATTCCCCGTGACTGAGAGGAATTGTTTTGTGGTACAGGCTCAGTGGTTTCAGGTTTAAATATGTTGCAAAGAAGTGGTTTCCGTCAGTCATCACAGTCAGCGAATCACTTATTCCACTATTGGGACTTATAAATATCTCCAGGCTGTCCCCGGAAGCAATTACATTGAGCGTTCCGAGAGGAGAAGCATCCTTTATTCCCCTTGTTTTTACAACCGGAAACCAGTAATCTGTTTTTGTCTCGGTATAGAAGGGACGCATCGACAGCTGGCTGAATGGTGAGTGATAACCGCTTTCAGCATTTGCCTGGTTGAATTTGACTCCCGACTGTGCTTCAATATACTGTCCATCCGTATCGGTAAGAAGGTCTTCCCATATAGCCCCATCGCGGGCAAGTGACCAGATCCAGATCTTTTTCCCCGGGGCGTCACTGTAAGAAGCCGAATGGCCGAATCCGAAGTCTGCATCGTGCCAGTATCCTCCGAACCAGCCTGTGAAGGCACCGGATACATGGTATGATTTACTTGTTCCGAAATTATTATTCCTGTAAAGTGAGAGATCTCTTCCCTCTTTATCAGCCGGCCATGGATTTACGGATCCATCGTGCCCGATATAATAGTTGCCCGGAAAATAGAACTGCAGATCGTCTGATGCCCTGAACCCTGCATTTTCCCAGGAGAGATATGCATCATGAAGCGGTGTGGGGTTATACCACATGCCACGGGTCTCAAAATAAGCTTTGTCAGCTGGCAGAACAACTGATATGCGCCACTGCGTACGTGAGGCCGGATCAAATCCCCCGACTATGCAGCTTACACTTCCGTCATCATTATTCTTAATAAGATAATCGACTGGTGAGGCAGTCCATGGAGCATGACCGAGGTCGAGCCCGAAGTTGTGTTCTATACCGCCGCTTGTCCATGGTCCTCTGATCCCGATAGCACGGAATTTCATCACATGGTTCTGATAAACGAATTCCCGGCCTGTCGATTTTTCGATGGCACCCCAGACTTTTCCACCTGCTTCAGGAAGCAAAGTCACATTAATGAAATCATTATCAAGGGAAATCACTTTCCAATCTTTGTTTAATCCCTTATCGGTATATCCGTCAAATACAAAGTAAGGATAGAAAGGAGACGCCATTGAACTGACTGCCATTGCAGGAACGGGGTTCGGATCTGAATAGGGATAGGTCAGAATTGATCTGGCTTCCTCTTTTATTACAGACTTTTGACCAATGATCTTAAAATTTAAAAGCAATAGCGATAATAAAAGAAATAATTTTACCGGAAACTTGAACTGCATAGTTTCAAAAATTAAAATCTTTGCCTCCGAGACACCCTTTGTGCCCTGGTGGCAATGAAAGGAGTTATCACATCACCTGTAATTATTGTAAAATATTCAAAATGACGGATGAAGCATTCTGTTTGTCATGGTAGATGCGGTGTGTGGCTTTATGGAAATCTTTTTCATCGGCATGATATATATCGGTGAATTTCTGTGGATTCCGGTCAACAAGAGGGAACCACGAATTCTGCACCTGTATCATTATCCTGTGACCTTTTCTGAAGCAGTGTGCCACGTCAGGCATGTTATATTTCACCTCTGTTATCTTACCCGGGACAAAGGCTTCAGGATTTTCGTAGCTGTTTCTGAATTTGCCTCTCATGACCTCTGCCCTTACAATCATCTGGTAACCACCCATCTGAATATTTTCAGGATTCGGAACCGGGTTAGGATAGTCATCCGGATAAACGTCAATAAGCTTTACAACATAATCGGCATCGGTACCGGTTGTGGATACCATGAGATCTGCAATTACAGGTCCGGCGAGGGTGATATCCCCCGGCAACACTTCCGTCTGATATACCATCACATCAGGCCTTCGTGATGCGAATCGCTGATCATTTATCATATAACCTCTTGTACGCTGCAGGTGGATACCCTCATCATACGGAACAGGTTTGGCGGGATCGCTGACATATTCATCATAACCTGACTCTTCAACCGGAGCTGTGAATGACAGAATACCATTCTCATGGAAATATAACCTCTTCTGCACACTGTTTGATGGTGGCCAGGTATCATACCTGCGCCACTGGTTTGATCCGGTTTCAAAGATCACCGCTTCCGGAATACCCGGATCCGGCTTGTTGTTCAGAAAATGCTGGAAAAACGGGAATTCGATATTTTCCTGATACCAGGTACTTGTAGAAGCATCGGATTTTATATCGCTGAATATCTCTGAGGCTTCACCATACCATCCGCCTGTTCCGCCTGACCATCCGCCATGATACCAGGGTCCCATAACAAGTGAGTTGTAGTTGCCCTTATTCTGCTTTTCAATTGCTTCATAGGTATGTAATGCGCCAAAACAGTCTTCAGCGTCAAAGAAACCTCCGACAACAAGGGTTGCCGGCTTTATACCGGTAAGGTAGTTGCGTATATTGCGTGCTTTCCAGAAAGCATCATATGTCCCATGAGCCATCAGATCATTCCAGAAATTAATTGTATCGGAGAAATATCTGGCCTGAACATTTTTCAATGGTCCCAGTTCAAGGAAAAATTTATAGTTATCCTGCGTGTAATAATGAAATGGTTTGGGACCCTGGTCGGGGGTTATCGGTTTTGGCCGAGGAACTCCGAATGACTGAATAAAAATGAAATGCATCCATCATCATGAAGGCTCCGTTATGATGGAAATCATCGCCTATGAACCAGTCAGTTACAGGAGCCTGCGGCGAAACAGCCTTAACCGCAGGATGTTCCCCGGGCAATGAAGCAGAGGCATAGAAGCCCGGATATGAGATTCCATAAATACCCACATTCCCGTTATTTGAAGGCAGGTTTTTGAGCAGCCATTCGACGGTATCATAGGTGTCGCTGCTTTCATCAATGTCATTCCTTGTTTTTCTTATCGGGAATATATGGACGGATATCAACAAACTTTCCTTCGCTCATCCACCTGCCCCGACGTCCTGATAAACAAATATATATCCCTCCTTTACAAACAGCATCGAAGGGACAAGCGCGGCAGGGATATTCATCTTCGCCATAAGGACTTACTGAATATGGTGTTCGCGTAATCAGGATAGGATATTTTCTTGTCTGATCTTTTGGCAGATAGATGGAGGTGAACAGCCTGACCCCATCCCTCATGGTGATATATCTCTCCATTTTTGTGTAATTATCCCTGATGTAGGCTTTTCTATCCCCGGTCTGTGCATTGGAGGTTAACCCATAGCACAGGAAAATAATGAGCAGGCTTCTTAAGATCATATGTCAGAATTTATGGTACTTTTTTTTAATGGCTGAAATCTTCATTTATCGAAAGCATCTTATTTCTTTTCGTAAACTATCTCCTTCGATCCTGAGATCTTATTATCAGTGGCAGTTATCTTCGAACTGTTCTTCCCTACGAAAATAGCAGTTGACTGATTACCTTTTCCGGTGGAACGGATTGTATTATTTTTAATGGTAATATCGTGGGTGTTGCCACCTATGTAGAAACCGCTTGATTCCTGCTTTATCCCGTTGTTTTCAATTGTGTTATTTGTAAAAGTATTCCGGTGGCCGCTGTTCTGTTCATTTTCCTCACGGAAAAGAACTCCCTGGTTTGCATTCTCATAGACATGGTTGTTTTCAAAAATGTTATCAGTATCCTTATGACCTATTGAAATGCCGTTATCTCCGTTTGCATAGACAGTATTGTTCCTGAATATGCCATTCTGTACCCTCCAGCATAAGAAGATCCCGTCGCCTTTATTGTTATGGCTTATACAATTTTCAACAATGGGATGGTCTGACCCTGTTCCGGGATGAAATCCAAGTCCATCCCCGTTGGATGCCTCACAACCTCTGACCGTTATCTTTTCAGTTATCTGCCAGCTGAAAGAGTCCCCGTTGAACTCATTCACTTTCAACATTTTCTACAAGGCAATTTTTTGATTTGTGGATATATATTCCGCCTCCCCGGCATCCGTTGATATAGTCGTTCGTCTTTTTATTGCCCTCAACAACGAGGTCGGCAATTTTGACGTTCTCAACTCCGACTGCATCGACAATTGAACAACCGTTCGAAACTGTACCGTTCATATTCAGCTATATAATCATAAACGGTATTGTTATCAAAATATATAACATTATCCTTAATATCAGTAATTGTTGCAGTTGTTACATCCCATCCCTGATTGTGATCATCATCAAACAACTGGATCCCCATTCCCTTCTTAAAACCGCTTACATCTTTTACAGAGGCTTTTAACATCCCCCAGTCCGCATCTATTGTATAGCTGGTTCTGAATCCATCACATTTTTTCAGAATGGTTGTCTTTCCTGATCCGATAAGAGCAGTATTGTCGGACATCCGGACAGGGCCTATGATATCATAAATACCCGGGTTAAGCTTAACAGTTCCGCCGCCTCTTGTTTTTACTGCATCGAGTGCAATCTGGATTGCTCCCGAAGTAAAACCGGGAATATCGGCATCAGCTCCTCCTACTGTAATTACCTGCTCAGCATAGTTCACATCCACAAGGCCTATTCCCTGACCCCAATTTAACATGTATATGTAAAAAGGCACAGAAGGATAAGGCTCAGTAATGATTTCTGTTTCATAATGTTACCTCCTTTTATTTATATTAATTTATTTATAATAATTTCCATTTCAAAGAAATTTTTCAGTCGACCTGGTAAAGATTCGTTTATCATCTTTCCGAGAATGATCCTGTTTTCATCCCATTTGTCAGCATCATAGCTCCAGACATCGAGGTTGCCGATGGACTTTCGGGCCGAATGGCTCTTTAATAATACTGTTCACAACTGAATCAGCACGCGATTTGTTCTTATCCATCTCTGACAGTAACCTCATATATTCATATTCCTGAACGCCGTCGCGCATAGTCTTCAACCTGATAGAGGGGCAGGGACCGTCAACATCCGGGACAACGCCGGGGCTGTATACCAGCAACGCATTCCCGTTCAATTTCTTGTATGTATATTCTGACTCCGATTCCGGGCCTGCCTTTGAGGCATCTTTCCACGATTCCGGATCATACCAGCCGTTCACCCATCCTGCTCCGGCGCCCCAGCTGATCCAGGAAAATGTCCGGTATTTCCAGCAGCTCCAGCTGATTGCCCGGTCATTTACAAGAGGAAGATCAATGAATGTGGAGCTACCCACCCAGCTGTTTACCTTGCTCTCATATAGCATCGGTCCGTAAAGCCAGACTTTAATGCCCATATCCTGGTACTTTTTTATTGTTATCAAAATCGTATTCAATTGTATGTGATGCCCATGAAGTTATTGAATTTTTAACGATCTGAAGGGCTTCTTCCGTATAGCCTCCGTCAATTCTGAAGAGAGCTTCAGGGTAATATGTGCGGAAAGATCGCCGTAATAGACCATCCTGCTCCATGCTTCCGGGAAATATGACTCGTCCAGCCCGTTCAGATAGACTGTAATATCGGTTTTCTGAGGATCGATAAGATGATTCAAAATGCTCCCGCACCTTCTTTATGCAATCTATGTAAACAGCTTTGTTTGCAGGATCTCTTTCAACATCGGGTTTCCCGACATCAGGCCAGCCCTTTGTACCATGCTTGCCATAAACATCGAAGGGAAGAACAAATGTTTCAATAGGTTCTCCGTAACCCGGGCCATTAGAATATCCATATTCAGAGGTAAAGGCCTTCCCGGAGAAATACTTATCCAGGCGGTCATCAAATGATTTCCAGTTAATAGAGATCTTCCCGCCGTCGGAGATACTGAAGTCCGGATCATATGTCGGATCGAGCAGAGCAATACGGTTTCGTTTGAAGAGCTGGTAAAGCTCCAGCTCCTGCTTTTCAGTCATGTTTCTGAGGAATCCCTCATGCTGAAGGCTTGCCTTGAATTTATTGCTCGTTTGGTAAAGCAAAATCCCAGACTGTCAGATCAACGGGTATTTTCCGGGTCTTACCATCTATTGTAACAGATATCTCCGAGGACCAGGTACCGGGCATTGCAGCTTCTTTTTTAAACGGAACATACTGATCAATCCATACGATCATGGATCTCTGGTTATCGATGCGGTTATTGAAATCCGGCAACCATAAGGGATATGTCCAGCGGCTGCGTACTGCAGCGGAATCATCCTGAATATACCTGAAAGGAATAAGTGCATCAGGATACCAGCCGGTTCCGAGGGAGGCTTTTGAGTATCCCGTGCTCGGGGTTTTTACCTGCACCGACCATTCAAGAAAAAATTCCGGTCCGGCCGGGAGCTGAGAACCAGCATCTCTGAAGGCCGGCATTCCAACTCTTATATTTTTTAAAGTTTTTCCGCTGTTATTTGTTACCACAAGCTGGCAGGAGATATATTCTCCCCTTGCTGCAAACAGTCTGACCCGGGCTCCATCGTAGATATGGTTTTTTTTCAGCATCTCCTGACCCTGTTCCCTGCTGGCGGTAAGACAGAAACGGTTATCTATGATCTCATTACTTACAGGATCAACCGCACCGATGAAGGCAGAACAGAAAGGGCTCCAGCCGTCTGAAACTGTTTCCCTGTGCAATGAACTGCATCCAACGACAGATATGGCAAGTATCAGGATAAGATAAAGTCTATTCATTTTCAATAATTTAAAGGTATAAAAATAAGACTATCCCGGGTAAAAACCTGTATGAATCGAAATATGTGAGATCCAAATTTATGAAAATCCTGAGACGAAGGAATAAAAGTATCGTAAATTCCCCAGTTCTTTTTTTTACTATATTGTGAGCCATAAAATCATAATATAATTTTACTGATGACTGAAAAACATAATTCTTCCAGGAAGGCTGTCCAGGCAAACTGGATTACTGTGGGAACAATCGGATTGTTTTTTTTCATTTTTGGCTTTGTCACATGGCTGAACGGAATACTCATACCTTATCTCAAAATATCCTGTGAACTTACTCATTTTGAATCATATCTCGTTGCATTTTCATTCTATGTCGCATATGTCATCATGGCAATCCCTTCCTCCTGGTTGCTGAAAAAGACGGGATTGAAAACGGGGATGATGCTGGGATTGTTTGTTATGGCCGGTGGAGCGCTGTTTTTCATTCCGGCAGCAATGACAAGAACATATTCACTTTTCCTCTCAGGCCTGTTCATAATGGGAACCGGCCTTGCCATCCTGCAGACAGCTGCCAATCCGTATATAACAATGCTTGGGCCAATTGAAAGCGCTGCACGGCGGATAAGTATAATGGGGATATGTAATAAGTCGGCAGGGGTGATCGCTACATTCCTGTTTGGTGTAATGGCCCTGAAAAACGGAGATGCTCTTCTTGCAAGTCTTAATACAATGGATGTGACCCAGAAGGCCGCAGCATTGAATGATCTCGCATCCAGGGTGATCATTCCATATATCGGAATGGCTGCAATTCTTTTAATAATCGGGGTGCTGGTGAAAATTTCCGGATTGCCTGAAATTGATCCGAATGTTGAAAATGCAGGAGAGGATGAAAAATTCTATGGTTCCAAAACCTCAATATTTCAATTCCCCTTCCTGTTGCTGGGCGTTCTTGCAATATTTTGTGATGTCGGGCTGGAGATTGTTGCTGGAGATACCATCATCAGCTACGGATTGAGCCAGGGAATACCAATATCAATCGCAAAGTATTTTACCTCGCTGACAATGGTTGCAATGATAATTGGCTATACGGTCGGGGTAATCGTCATTCCACGGTATATTTCCCAAAGTAAGGCTCTCAGGATCTGTGCGGTACTGGGTATTATCCTAACGGTACTTGCCGTGGCATCTCCAAGTATGATCTCGGTGGTTTTCATTGCCATGCTTGGTATGGCTAACTCTTTGATATGGCCTTCTGTCTGGCCTCTGGCAATCGAAGGTCTCGGCCGTTTTACACGCATCGGATCTTCGCTGCTTATAATGGGTAATCTTGGAGGAGCGCTTGTGCCATTGCTTTATGGCCGGCTTGCAGATATTGCTACTCCACAGCAGGCCTATCTGGTTGTTTTACCCTGTTATCTCTTTATCCTATACTATGCAGTATCGGGTCATAAAGCAGGGAAAAGGGTCAAACAGCTGGCTGAGATGGCTTAAATTTTTTAACTTTCAGGGAAACAATTTTGTAAAATATTAAGTTCAACTTAAAACCAGACTGATATGAAAAAAGTATCAAGGAGAACCTTCATCAGGACAGGTACTATTGCCAGCGTAGGATTAGGCATGTTGCCACGAATTGCAAATGCAGCTGATCCCGGTGACAAGCCTGTCAGAATAGGAGTTGTAGGGACAGGCAACCGTGGCACCGGACATGTAAGTACATTACTGTCCATTCAGGGAGTGGAGATAGCTGCCTTGTGCGACCTTGTGGAAAGCAAGGCGGAAAATGCCGCGACTCTTTGTGAAAATGCAGGAAGGAAACGACCTGTTGTCTATTCGAAGGATGAAACCACCTACAGACAGATGCTTGACAGGGAAAAGCTGGATGCTGTTATTATTGCGACCTACTGGGATTCGCATACGGCTATCGCACTTCATGCAATGAATAACGGAACTTATCCGGGTATTGAGGTTCCTGCGGCACTGACTGTTGATGATGCCTGGAAACTGGTGGAGACATCCGTGAAAACGGGCATCCCCTGTATGATGCTTGAGAACTGGAGCTTCCGGCAGGATAACCTTGCTGCCCTTAATATGAAGCGGCTTGGAATGTTTGGAGATATAGTCCATTGCCATTGCGCTCACTCTCATGACTGTATCGACCACTGGTTTTTCGACAGCAAAACAGGTGAAAAGAGATGGCCGGCAGAATACCTGCTGAAGTATAACAGGGATCAGTATCCTACCCATGCCGTTGGCCCGGTAATAAGCTGGCTGGATATTAACAGGGGCGATATCTTTACAGAGATCTACTCCACGGCTTCAGCTTCAAAGGGAATTAATGCCTATTTCAAAAGAGAATTCGGGGAGGATCACCCTAATGCAAATCTTAATTATAAACAGGGCGATATTGTAACTTCACTGCTCAGGACAAAATCAGGTAAAACACTCGTTATAAATTATGACATGCAGCTTCCAAGACCATACTCAAACAGGTGGATGCTTCAGGGTACTCTGGGGGTGTATGATGAAGAGAAGAGCTCTATCTACCTGAGAAAGAATAGTCCGAAGTACCATGAATGGGAGCCATGGAAACCCTATGAGGAGAAATATAACCATAAATGGTGGCAGGCAGACTTGTCATCACAGTCGCACGGAGGAACTGATTATGTGTTGCTGGAACAGTTCACAAAGGCCGTTAAGGCAAAGGGACCGACACCAATAGATGTATATGATTCTGCTGTTATGAGTGCTATCGTGGAACTTTCCGGTATTTCAATTGAGAAAAATGCACCGGTGCCATTCCCTGATTTTACAAAAGGAAAATGGCAGGACGAACAAACCATACTTTGCTATGGATAAAGTAATTTAGCAAACTGCCGGCTGCATTTTGCCAACTGCCCCTCAGCCCTGAGCCCTGAGCCCTTTGCAAACTGCTCTTTGCCAACTGCCAACTTAGGATTGACACGGCAATATTATTTTTATTTTAAGATACTATGATAAACATTGAAGCAAGCGTTTCCAAAGGATGGCTCCATAAGAACGGAGGTTTTGTATTTGATAACAAGTATTATCTTGACCCTGTCTACAGGTGGGAGCAGGACAGCATCATAAACAGGTTTGTAAAGGAGCGGTTTCCGCGGTATGCCATTTATAACATGGAGGCAAACCTTCTGCAGGCCAGATATGTGAATGAAAACCATGTACTGGTAGGAGCAATTCAGCCAAATATGATACTGGCAACAATCCTGGGAGCGCAATTCTCATTTTTCGAAGATAAAGATGCCGATGTTTCGGGAAGGCCGCTTGAGTTTATTGCCAAAAAGGAGGAGTTGCCTTCAATCTCAACGATCCTTGAACATTCGCTGGTGAAGGACCTTGACAAGCAGATTAAGCTTATCATTGAGACCCGGCCCGATCTGAGGGTCATCCCGCCCTTCTTCTGGGACGAATCAGGCAGGGCAACGATCCATGGCATCATTACAACCTCCCTTAAGCTGACAGGTGATAACATAATGACTATAATGATGTTTGACCCTGAGCTTGCCCATGCAATCCATCAGTGGATCGTTGAGGCATATATAACTCTTATACGCCATTTTGCAGATCTCGGAAGACTTCCTGTAACTTCAATACATGTGGGAGAATGTGCCGGCACTATGATCTCTTCGGATTTGTATGAAGAATTTATTGTTCCCTATATCAGTCAGCTAGGTGATAAGCTTGGAGATGTGCGTCTTCATTCATGCGGTATATCCGATCACCTTATCGATCCTATTTCCCATATCACGAATCTTAAGATAATAGACACAGGATCAGGCACATCTGTTGAAAAGATAAGGCAATTCATGGGGCCTGATTTTACAATACATATAGCCCCTCCCATGGAAATGATGATGAATGGTTCTCCCCGGTCTGAGATACTGGGATGGCTCGATATGATCCTTTCAGAGAACAAGGGAGGACCACTGCAGATTGCATATCACATAGAACCTGATTATGAGATAGGCAACTGCCTGGCAATGCATGAGGAGCTTGAAAGAAGGGAGCTTATTGTGAACAGGAGGCTTTATTAAACCGCGGTTCACCGGCCATTATGATCCGGCAATGAGGCAGATGCAGTCTCTCCAACTCTGAGTACAACCCTCCGGAAATCAAAGCGGTGACGCTGAAGCGGCCTGTTGTAACCCTCTTCACTGAATTCATAACTTTCACACTTCAGCCAGAGATCTAATTCAGTACCAGCTGTTGTATAAGGATCTATTCTTATACATGACTGCAGATTTGCAGCACCGCTGTATTCGGAGCCTTTGATATTATATTTCAGCCGGTTAACACTTATCCGTGGGATCTCATGGCAGTTTACCAGAAACGCCGGATGAAAGGTATTTTTATCAGAAGGTCCGAGACCCTGAGGAAGAGATACCCAAAGCTCAATTGTTTCACCCGGCTCAGGTATGGAATTGCCGTTGCCCGAACCACCGGAAATAGTCATTAAGGTGTCTTTGTGAGCGCGGTTATCGTAACATTTTACAGTTCGTGCGGTTCCGTCCAGAATTATCAGATCAGAGCTGACAGTCAACTGTGATGTGTTGGAAACGGGGAATATAAAAATATCGGAAATATCCTGTAGTGAATCATTGCAGGTAACAGCGAGAGAGATCTTTGTGATGAAGTTTTCATTATCGGGGTCGCCATATTTCTGGCGTGCAATCACGAACGGAAACCGGTTGGTAATTCTTACCTGCTGACCGGGTACCAGACTTCCCAGGGTCAGGGTATCTTCCTTAAATGTCAGAAATGACTTTGGTGTAAACGCCCTGATATGTACTGGTCCGGAAGGACTCCCCCCTGTATTTATAACAGTGAAGTTCAGTGTGTTTACCACACCATTTTCACAATAGATTTCCTCCCTGTTGAATTCAGGAATAAGATACAATCTGGCCTTATCATTTTCCCTGTTTATTCCTATGGCATGCCCGCCGCCATACAGGTTTATTTTCAGCCTGCCTTTATTGTCGGACAGGATCCGTGAGGTTCTGACATTACCTGTTGAGCTGTTGAAGTCTGTCAGGATATAGTATTCCGATGATTTATAGATTGAATCGGTAGTTATCGTTATCTGTTCATCACTGATAATGGGTCCGTCGGGAAGGAAGCTCCTTGAACAGACCATCATGCCTGAAGGAGTGACCTTTTCAAGAATTGTAAAAGCCCCCTCCTTCCGCCTTGCACTGACATCATAATTCCAAACTTTAAAGTGGGTGAAAGGATCAGCATGATTCCAGTTATCAGGGGCGGGGTGAACCATTGAAAATTGTGTCATATGGAAGCTGAACTGTTCAGGGATATCAACGGCCCTGTGATCAGGGTAATTTGCCACATGAAATTCAAAATGAGTAAGATCGGCCAGATCCCATACTGCTTTTTGCTCGAAATAGTATTGACGGTAACGATCCCCTCCGGCAGCGGTGATCCGGAGAGGAATGCCTTTCAGGCTCCTGTAGAGTTCCCTGTTTACAAAACAGACCTCTTTCCCTTCAGGTCCGAACATAGCAGCATCGGGCGAGGGTGAGAACATGCTGGCACTCCCGAAAAGGTCTTTATTCTGACTGGCAATCCAGGGAGACATCAGTCCTCCCATGCTCTGTCCTGAGACCGCCCTGTGATCGCGATCGGGGATAGTCCTGTAAAGTGAGTCTATTACTCTTGTAAGTTCCCTTATATAGATCGAGAAATGCATGCCTGTCAGAGCTTTATTATTCTCCTGTGTCCTCCTGTCATATTCAAATGCGAGACCGTAATCCCAGGTGGCACCAGTCCCTGTTGAGCCGTCGACATTCACAATAATGAGGTCGTGGCAGTTAACATAATTTTCAAATTCCGACCTGTAAGTTTCCTGTTTACTCGATCCTCCGCTGCCATGAAACCAGTACAGTACAGGGTATCGTTTTCCGGATTGATTATAATCAGGAGGGAGAAATATGCGGTAATTGCGCGTCATGCCAAGGACTGTGCTGTAATGCGTATGGTCCTCGGTAACAGCCCCGTAACCATCTACCCGGAACATAACTGAAAATAAACAGATCACCATAAAAAAACTAAAAATAGGAGAGGTCATCGGGTCCTGTTTTATATACATTGGTTTGTTAACCTGAATTAATTTGATAGTGTTCTGACTCCTGAGCTGAAAGATCTTTGAAGTAATTTGTTGATAAAACTACTTATAAAAGTTGATTTCCGATAGTTTAACCTTCATGTTTTTTCTCCGGATCAGGGTCTTCATTGTTTAATATTAGATTCAGATTATTTTGGAAAATCACTACATTGGTCCTTTCATAATTCTTTTGTCTTAAGATTTACATTTTCTTAACTTTTGTCCCATGTATAAATGTCTTTATCTTATTGTCACAGTTCTTATGATATCATGCAATCGACATGAAAAGGTTCTTTACCAGGAACTCTCTCCTTCGGAATTTTCATCAAGGCTTGAAAAATGCCCGGTTGCCTATCTGCCTCTGGGAACTATCGAATGGCATGGGGAACACATGCCCCTCGGCTCGGATGGTCTGCAGGCTCAGGGATTCTTCGAAAAGCTGGCAACGGAAGCTGGAGGCATTGTACTTCCCATGCTTTTCGTTGGCCCGGATGGCTACGATACCCTGATCAACGGCCAGGAATATTACGGAATGGATTGCGCCTCTCTCTTCAGCAGTCAGGGCAACTACCCCATACAGCAGCTGAGAGGCAGTGCATACTGGGTCGCTGATTCCACATTCGATAATATGATTAATGGTATTATGAAGCAGCTGAGCCGTGCAGGATTCAGGATCGTTGTTGCCCACGGACACGGGCCTTCAACAAGTTACATCGGTTCCCATGCGAAGGAATTTAAGGATCGCTATGATCTTGTTGTAATGAACTGCTGGGGGAATGATTCATCCGAACTCTGCCTGCAATGTGATCATGCCGGGGCTAATGAAACATCCCTGATGATGTACCTTCATCCTGAACTGGTTCATCTGGATAAACTTCCTGCTGATAAAAATACCTGGCCTCTTGGAATGCTGGGTAGAGATCCCAGGGTCTATGCCAGCAGCAGGTATGGCAAAGATATTATTGAATTTGAGGTGAAAAAGATGAAAAAGATTATCCGCGAGGAGCTGGCAAGAGTGCAATAGCTTCTTCTCTGTGAATCATAATTAAAATATTAATTCATGCGTTACTTTCTCCTGTTTCTCCTTCTTCCTGTACTCTCAGCCTCTGCGCAAAATGCTGTTATTAAAGAAGTTGAACGGTCAATGACCACATATCCCTTCTCGGACCCTGATCCTGTAGCCAGACCGGGGCGTGTCTACCCGTTATTCAGATTCGATGTTTATACAGATCACCCGGTCATGCAAAACTGGAAGCTCGTCGAACTGGAAAATGATTATATCACCCTTGCCATTATGCCCGAAATGGGAGGCAAGGTCTGGGAAGCATATGAAAAATCGGAAAACTTTCCGTTCATCTTTTCAGGCCATTCTGTAAAATTCAGGGATGTGGCATTGAGAGGTGCATGGACTTCAGATGGCCTGGAGTTTAACTTTGGAGATATCGGTCATGCCACAACTACCTCTACTCCTGTGGATTATTTCACAAGGAGCAATCCTGACGGGAGTGTCAGCTGCTTCATCGGCGCAACAGAATGGGCATCACAGACCACCTGGCGTGTCGAGATAAAGCTTGACCCCGGCAAAGCTTACTTCACAACCCGCTCATGGTGGTATAACGGCACCCCGGTTGAGCAGGAAATGTATCACTGGATCAATGCAGGTTTCAGAGCGCCGGGGAATCTTGAATTCATCTTTCCCGGATCACATTATATAGGACACAGGGGAGAATATGATACATGGCCAGTTGATTCTGCCGGCCATAAAATTTCTTTCTATGAGCATAACAATTTCGGAAGCATGAAATCCTATCATGTCATCGGTCAGCCGACAAATTTTTATGGCGGGTACTGGCATGATTACAATATGGGTTTTGGTCACTATACACCTTACTATGAAAAGCTGGGCAAGAAGGCCTGGTCATGGGGTCTTTCCGGTGAGGGGCTTATGTGGGAAAAGCTTCTGACTGACACTGACGGCCCGAATGTCGAGCTGCAGTCGGGACGGCTTTTTAACCAGGCATCGCCGGGGAGCGAATTAACTCCGTTCAAGCATGTCGGGTTTGCTCCATATACCGCTGATACATGGACCGATTTCTGGTTCCCGGTAAAACATACGGGAGGACTTACAAATGCTTCTCCGCGGGGAGCTTTGAATCTTCGTACAGAAGGTGGTTGGCTGAAAATAGACTGGATGTCACTTGAAAATACAACTGATACGATGAATGTGCTTTCTTCCGGTTCTTCTCTCCTGAAGCGTAAACTCGATCTTAAGCCGATGGGGCTTTATCGTGATTCAGTAAAGTGGAATGGTGATATCGGACAGATTGTGGTCCGCCTGGGAGATGAGAGGCTCACGGACGATCCGTCCGGACCTGTCAGCAGGCCTTTAAAATCGCCTGAAAATTTTGACTGGGATTCGGAATACGGATTGCTGCTCCGGGGAACGGATCTCAGCAGGCAAAAGAACTATATTGAAGCGGAGAAATATCTGATTCTGGCCCTTGAAAAAGATCCCAACCTGGTGCCCGCATTAACCGGCATGTCGCAGATCAGGTACCGTCAGGGGTTATATGAAAGTGCAAGGCAATTTGCCGGCAAGGCTCTGGCCGTTAATACTTATGATCCTGAGGCCAACTACTTCTGGGGCCTTTCAAGCGGGAAATCAGGATATGACGCCGATGCCCTGGATGGATTTTCCGTGGCAACTTTATCACCTGCTTACCGTAATGCAGCATGGCTCAGGATAGCGTACCTGGCTATGAAGAGGAGAGACTGGAAAGAGGCGGAGAGAGTTATCGGCAAGTGCACCGGCAACTATCCCCCGGATGAGAATGCACTGAACGTCAGGGCAGTCATAGAACGGAAACTGGGAAATACAAGCGCTGCTCTCGGAATAATCAGTTCACAACTACGGCAGGATCCCCTGGATCATGCGGCAAGGTTTGAAAAATATCTGATCACACATAATGATTCTGACAGGAGGGAGTTTATCAGCCTTATCCGGCAGGAGCTTGCCCATGAAACATATATTGAAATGGCTTTGCAGTATTATGAATGGAACATGGAAGAGGAAGCCCTTCAGCTTCTAGACCTGGCTCCTGCCCATCCGATGGTGCAGATCTGGCAGGCCTGGCTCCTCGACAGGACCGGAGATAAAGCCGAGTCTCTCAGGCACCTTAAGCTGGCTGCTGAAGCCTCGCCCCGGCTGGTATTTCCATTCCGTCCCGATATGATCGCGCTGTTTGAGTGGGCCAATAAGATAATTCCCTCCTGGAAATGGCCTTATTATGAAGCACTGATATGCTGGCAGCATAACCGGCTTCCCCAGGCAAAATTGTTATTCAATTCCTGTGGCACGGAACCGGATTTTTCACCTTTTTACCTCAGTAAGGCAAAGCTTTTCAATGACGAACCTGCAGTTGTAAAGGAGGCTGTCGGGGAGGCATACAGGCTTGATCCTGATTCATGGAGGGCAGGAATGGCAATGGCAAAATTATATATTCAGGAAAACCAGCCCGGGAAAGCCCTTCAGATTGCAGCCAGGAACTACAGGATGAATCCTGACAAGTGTATGGTAGGCCTGCATTATGCAAACATTCTCAGCCTGAACGGGAAATATGCAGAGACACTAAATATTCTGAACCATATCGAAATGCTTCCTGCCGAAAGCGATAAGTGGTCAGGCGAAACCGACAGTCACAGTCTCTTCAGGGAAACAAATATCCTGCTGGCGATTAATGAGATGAGATCAGGCAGCTGGGGAAAGGCTCTTTCATATCTGAAGGAAGCCACAAAATGGCCTGAAAATCTTGGATGGGGAGAACCATATTTCCCGGATAACCGCCTGACGCAGTTCATGTCGGCTTACTGTTACAGGAAGCTGAATGATAAAGTTCAGTATGACAAATCATTATCTTACATTATTTCTTACACCAATCCTGATGACCGGACAAGTCCCCTTGAGAACCAATTGTCCGGACTTATAAAAGATGGCAACAGGAATTTCAAATCAATTACTGAAACTTTGATCAATAGCCGGAACAGGTCCGGAGAGATTGAATTATTGAGAAAATTTCTCTCACTGCTATGATCCTGTAGTCTTAGTTCCGAGTTTCTTTAAATTATTTTAAGATGCGATATTTACTTTTTCTTTTCCTTCTGTTTTCTTCCTCAATATATGCGCAGCAGGCTGTCATAAAGGAAGTTGAGCGTCCAATGAAAACATACCCCTTTTCAGATCCTGACCCGGTGGCCCGTCCTGGCAAGGTTTATCCCTATTTCAGGTTTGATGGCTTTACAAATAAGTCGGAAATAAGGAACTGGAAGATGGTTGAGCTTGAAAATGATTATATCAGGCTTGCGGTTATGCCTGAAATGGGAGGTAAGGTATGGGAAGCTGTTGAGAAGTCCCTTCAGTATCCTTTTGTCTTCACGACCCATGTTGTCAAGTTCCGTGATATCTCTCTCCGGGGTGCATGGACAACAGGAGGACTGGAATTTAATTTCGGTGATATCGGACATGCCACAACGGCTTCAACTCCGGTCGATTATTTTATCAGGAATAATTCCGACGGCAGTGTCAGCTGTTTCATCGGAGCTACGGAATGGGCATCACGGACTACGTGGAGGGTGGAGATAAGGCTTGCTCCCGATAAGGCTTATTTTACGACCCGGTCATGGTGGTACAACAATACTCCTGTTGAGCAGGAGTTCTACCATTGGATAAACGCCGGCTTTAAGGCGGCTGATGATCTTGAGTTTGTCTTTCCCGGTACTCATCATGTAGGTCATGGAGGGGAATTTGATACCTGGCCTGTAGATTCGATGGGGCGGAATATCTCATTCTATAAAAACAATAATTTCGGCAGCTATAAATCCTATCATATCGAAGGCCGGCCCGCAAATTTTTATGGTGGTTACTGGCACAATGACAATATGGGTTTCGGGCGTTATTCACCATACTATGAAAAGCTGGGAAAGAAAATCTGGATCCTGGGACTTTCCCAGGAAGCTACCCGCTGGGAGAACCTTCTGGGAGACCATGACGGGCTGAATGTAGAGCTACAGTCGGGCCGTCTTTTTACCCAGGCTTCGCCGTGGAAGCGAGTATACCCCATTCAAGCATGTGGGCTTTGCTCCCTATTCTGCCGATACATGGTCTGATTCCTGGTTCCCTGTAAAGCACACAAGGGGGATGACAAATGCTTCCCTCCGGGGAGCCCTGAACCTGAGGGTGGAGGATAACTGGCTTAAGATTGACTGGATGTCGCTTGAAAACCAGTCAGATACGATGAATGTTATTGCTGAAGGAGCATCTCTACTTAAAAAGAAGCTGGTTCTTAAACCGATGGAGCTCTACCGTGATTCTGTGAGATGGGGCGGAAGGGCAGATCAGGTTGTTGTAAGGCTGGGAAGCGATGTACTGACTGATGACCCCGGGAAACCGCTTAACCGTCCGCTCAGACCGGCCGGTTTTGACTGGCAATCGGAATATGGCCTTATGCTTCACGGTACGGACTTCAGCAGGCAAAAAAATTATGCAGAGGCAGAAAAGTACCTGCTGCTGGCTCTTGGAAAAAATCCTGACCTTGTACCGGCCCTTACAGGGATGGCCCAGATAATGTACCGGGAGGGAATGTATGAAAAAAGCATGGAATACGCACGTAAGGCTCTGGCAGTTAATACATACGACCCTGAGGCAAATTACTTCTGGGGACTCTCGTGTGAACAGACAGGAAATACTGCAGATGCTCTTGACGGCTTTTCAGTAGCTACCCTTTCCCCTGAATTCCGCCGGGCTGCATGGCTGCGGATCGCATATCTTGCCATCAAAAGAAAAGACTGGAAAGGGGCAGGGAGTGTTATTGACAAGTGTCTTGCCAGCTATCCTCCGGATGAAAATGCCCGGGTAGTGAAAGCGATGACCGAGCGCATGCAGGGCAATTCCGATACTGCCCTGAAATACCTGAACCAGCAGCTTGATCTTGACCCCCTGAATCATTTTGCCCGTTTTGAGAAATATTTAAATACCGGTAAAGAAGCTGACAAGAATGACTTTGTGCATTATATCCGGCAGGAGCTGCCTTATGAGACGTTCCTGGAAATGGCTGTTCAGTATTATCAGTGGAACATGGATGACGAGGCCCTGAAGATGCTTGAGCTGGCGCCTGTCCATCCGCTGGTTAATCTGTTACAGTCATATCTGCTTGACAGGGCCGGGAAAAAATCAGAAGCTGATGATAAACTCATTCTGGCCATGGCTGCATCGCCTGAGCTTGTATTTCCTTTCAGGAATGAAATGATCCCGGTATTGTCGTGGGCAAACAGCAGGAAGCCCGACTGGAAATGGAGATATTATGAAGCACTTATTCAATGGCAGGATAACAGGAAAGAGATTGCAGATTCGTTATTTAACTCCTGCGGAACAGAACCTGATTTTGTACCCTTCTACCTGGCAAAGGCAGAGCTTTTCAATGATAATCCTTCAGTTGCAGGGGCATCACTTGAAACCGCCTACAGGCTTGATCCTCAGTCCTGGCGTGCAGGGCTTAAGCTGGCTCAGTATTATGTCAGGGAAAATCAGCCTGATAAGGCGCTTGAGATCTCTGAGAAGAACTATAAATACAATCCGGGAAGCTTTATTACAGGTTTGCAGTATGCCAGCATACTTAAGCTTAAGGGAAAATATGCTGAAACGCTTGAAATTCTTTCAGGGCTGGAAATGCTTCCTGCCGAGGGAGATGTAAATGCACATGCCCTGTTCCGGGAGACAAATATTCTCCTGGCCCTCGAATATATGAAATCCGGAAAATGGAAGAAGGCAGTTATTTCGCTGAGGCAGGCTGAGACATGGCCCGAAAATCTTTTTTCAGGAGAACCCTACCTGGCTGACAACAGGATTACTCAATTCCTAAGAGCCTACTGCTTTGATAAGCTCAGGATAAAACCGGAGGTTGAGAACTCCTTCTCATATATAAAAGGTTACAGTAATCCTGACGGATGGACGAGCCAACTCGGTAACAAGTTGACAATCCTGGTCAGGGAAGGGGAGAGGGACTATAAAAAAATAACAGCGGACCTTTTAAAAGAGAAAATTAAAGACCGGGATGAGGATATTTTAACCCGGTTTATGACTATTCTCTAAAAAAATGACATTTACCATTGAAAATTGTTATTGCATTATTAATAAGCTAATAAGGTTGTACTCTTTTAGATATGATTTTTTCTACTAAGGTTTGAAGATACAAATAAGGTTTAAAAAAATCTTCTTAAAGCCGATTTTGCCAACTGTTTTTTACCAACTGCCAAATGAATGTCTGACAATGAAGACCGAAGCCAGAAGACCGAAGACCGAAGAGATTAGATGATAACCACAGAGTTTCACTGAGTTGCACAGGGTATCACGGAGTACCAATTTAGCAGTGTACCTCCGTGAAAACTCAGCGTCACTCCGTGGTTAAATACAAATAAGGTTTAATAAAATCTTTTTAAAGGCAATTTTGCCAACTGCTAACTGAATATTGAAAATTAAGACCGAAGACCGAAGTCAGAAGAGAGAAGATGATAACCACTGAGTTTTACCGGTGTTTTGCCAGGGGTCCAAAAAACCTTATTTTCTTTCCTGACCTTAGTAGAAAATGACAAAATATATCTTCAAACCTTATTACCTTATTTTGGGTCTTATTGTTTTTTGGTAAAATTTAATAAATGAATCATATTCACCTATATGTATGTTTCTTATGATGTTTGGTTGGCATAATTAATAAGCTAATAAGGTTGTACTCTTTTAGATATGACTTTTTCTACTAAGGTCAAAAGATAAAAATAAGGTTTTAAAAAACTCATTGAAGCCGCTTTTTGCCAACTGCTTTTTGCCAAATGCCAACTACTCTTTGCTAACTGAAGCTGAATATTGAATATGATGACCGGGGACAGAAGACCTGTCTTTTAGAGTACAGGTAATCAGTAATCGGTAATCGGTAATCGGTAAGTAAGTAGTAATCAGTAAATACCGGGTTACTCTGGGTATCACGGAGTACCAATTTAGCAGTGTACCTCCGTGAAAACTCAGCGTCACTCCGTGGTTAAATACAAATAAGGTTTAATAAAATTTTTTTAAAGGCAATTTTGCCAACTGCTAACTGAATATTGAAAATTAAGACCGAAGACCGAAGTCAGAAGAGAGAAGATGATAACCACTGAGTTTTACCGGTGTTTTGCCAGGGGTCCAAAAAACCTTATTTTCTTTCCTGACCTTAGTAGAAAATGACACAATATATCTTCAGACCTTATTACCTTATTTTTATACTACATTAAACCGGTCGAGCCTGTAGAACTTGTATGCATTATCCCAGTAGAGTTTCCTGAGAGCAGCTGACTCCAGTCCTATTCCGTCTATTTTCCAGTTTCCCTGGATAGGCGTTGGATGGTCGAACTGTTTATCATTTGTCTGGAAATAGCGCCAGTGTATATCATAGAATTTCCTGTCGTCGGCGAGAGAGAAATTTTTGCAGGGGCCTGCACCCTGAACGTCGCAGTTTGCCCAGTATGCCATATCGGTCCCGAACATGATCCTGTCACTGTACCTTGTGAAAAAGTCATGACCCTGTGATGCAGGATGTTTCCCGAGTTCTCCTATCCGTGCTGCCGTATCTACCGAGAGGTTCGGTATCTCTTCGAGCCATTTGGCAACCTCCTTCAGATTTTCGGAGTATCCTCCAACATGTACCGATACGAACCGGATATTTCTGAATTTCCTGTAAACATTATTTGCCTGTTTAAAAAGTGTTTCAAGCGGAGGGTATTTACTGCTGTCGGCAAATGACCATTCCGGATGCAGCTTAAGCTCATCCCAGCGCTCATTTCCGGAATTCCAGGGTTTAAAGAAAGCTACAGGATCGCCTGTATGAAAGGCAACGGGTATTTTCAGCTTTTCTGCCCTTTCCCAGATAGGGAACAGGCGTGGATCATCAATTGGAATCAGCTTTCCTTCGCGATCCTTTGCAACAAGACCGAGCTGTTTCAGGTTTTTAAGCGCTATTGCGCCTGCCTTTACAGCTTTTTCAAGCATATCGGGGGCTTTGCTGAAGAATTCAGGATCTGTTTCTGCCAGGCTCCAGTCAAAGGTATAGTGAAGCCCCAGCCGGTTTTTATAAGGCTTGATTGCGTCGAGAATCTCATAAAAGGCTTTATCCCCGACATACTGGTCAGGATCAGCACCCCCGATGGATGCGATTATAACTGCATATCGGATGGAATTATCGTCCATTACCTCCAGGGCCTTCTTTACCTTCTCCGGAGTTATATGTACATGTGCATCTATTACTTTTCCGCCTTCTATCTTTGTATTTTGCTCTTCGCTGCCTGTTTTGTAACCTGGCAATCCGCCGATTGATATTGCTGCTGCTCCCATACTTGTATTCCTGATAAATTCACGTCTGCTGATCATAGCTTTTATTGTATTATTCTCCCAATGTACCAAAAATATCCGATCTGCGGTCTTTGCGCCACACACCCTTCCATATTCCTCTGCCTGCATTGCCGATCCAGTCCCACGGAGGATTGTAATTCAGGTCAACCGTAGCAGTAAGCAGCGTGCCCTGAGTTCCGCTCTCCTGCAGGATATCGCCGGCAGGATTTACAATGACGCTATGCCCATCGAATATGGATGTAACAAAATAGACTCCGTTATCAATGGCGCGGCTGCGGGCTGTGATCTTCCACGATTCCGGTCCTCTTACATCTCCCCAGACAGGACAGAAAAGCATTTCTGCACCGTTCACGGCCAGCATCCTTGAGATTTCAGGGAATGCGCTGTCCCAGCAGATAAGAATGCCGATCCTGCCAAAATCGGTCGTAAACACCGGAAATGTATTTCCCGGTACGGCGCCGGCTTCTGTTTCAGAATCGGGCAACTGGATCTTTTCGTAGACTCCCTGAATATTCCCATGTCTGTCGTAGAGAACAGCTATATTTTTCAGGGTATCTCCTGTCCAGCTGTATAATCCTGATACGATATACATACCATACTGTTTTGCTTTCTGCGACATCATCACTGAAGCGCTTCCGTGCAGTGTATTGGCTTCAACCTTTGTCATCCCCAGTCCTGTATCGCATGTGGGCCATCCTTCGGGCAGGCATACAATATCGCATCCTGCCTGGCCGGCCTTGTCAAGCATTTCACTCATCTGAGTTATATTCTTTTCCACAGTTGGTCCGTGGGGACGAAAGTACAGAGTGCCGACCTTTACATTACGGGGTGGTACTTCAGCGCATGCTTCCATGGAGATGTCGTCCCACCAGATTGTTCCTGTTGTCCAGCGGAATTCAAGCGAGATCTCTGCTGATGTGGATCCTTCGGCAGCCTTTATCCTGTCTGAAGCCAAAAGCCAGTCTCCCGGTTCGCCTTTAACATCATAAATAAAGTTGTAACCCGTCTGCACCTTGTCCTTCAGCCATCTTACCCTTATCAGAACATCCTTATGCAGCGATTGTATCTTTTCTGTCCGGAACCTGGCGGAGAAAAGATAGGTCTGTCCGGCCGTAACAGGAACGGTTTGCACAGCCCTGCCATGACAATTAGGATTTGAACTCTCCATCCTCAGCCCGTAAAGCCCGCTGAAGCGCATCTGACCGTCAATTGTTGTTACGGGTTCCATTGAGGCTACGGGACCGGTAATAATCCAGTTCCTGGCAACTGTGGATGAGGATTCAAAACCGGGATTTAATATCAGGTTCTCTGCCCTTATAGCACTGAATGGTAATATAATAGCAGAAAAAAGTATCAAAGCCCGGGTTAGTTTTGCAGAGAATTTAATATGGTTCATATTTTAATATTTTAGTTTTTATCTGATCACGATTAATGACCCAACCTTAACCGGTGATCCATTTATAAGTGCATCCCTGGTTGAAATGTGTCGTTTCAATATAGGGAAATCTTTGTTTTATTATCCTGTTCAGTGTTCTCATACCCATTTCCTCCGAGGTACCGTGATTAATTACTATCAGCGGATCTCCCGTGTCATTTGCGAAGGCTGTCTGAGTCCATGTCCTTACCACGTCATCAATTGCAATGAAAAGATCAGGCTTGAGGTCGGCAAATTCCATCGGATCACAGATGCATCCGGTACCTATGCCGACACTTTTTATGATCCTTCGCGGATCGCCGTAAAATGCTACGCCCGGCTGACCCAATTCCGAGAGCTTTCCAGCAACTTTCGCAGCAAAATCTGCTGCGGACTGGTTGTCTAGTCTGTAAACATTATAATAGGTTCGCGATGCAATGATCTCTGAATTGCTGAAGCCGAGAAAATTTCCAAGGGAGAAAGGTATCCCGGTATCCTTCAGGGCATCCATTGTATCATGGTTCCTGATTATAACAAGTTTATTTTCGTTTATCCATCTCTTCTTCTTCTCAACCTGGCTGAGATATAACTCTTTTGTATATTCAGAGGAGGCGAAATAATCTCCGGTTTTTTCATCAAGATCCCTGTGAGTGTAGAATGTAGGTTCGTGAGTTACAAGCACATTTACACCTGATTCCACAGCCTTCTTACAGGTCTTTAAGTCAGACATCCAGCAGGTGCCAATTTTTCTGACCTGTGTGGCCGGATCTCCGATTATAAAACGGTCGACTGTCGTGGGCTTCAGAGGAACAAGGGAAACCAGGAATTTCTGGAGCTCTTCAGCAGTAATTACTGAGGAATTACTGTCAGCGGCGGATTCTTTTCCGGTTGCTGCTCCTGAGGCTGCGAGGTAACCTCCCGTGATGGCTGCCAGCCTGATGAATTCTTTCCGTTTCATATCTTATTATTTTTCGAAGGAAATCACAAAGTAGCAAAAAGAGATAAGATCTTGCTTAAACGTTATTAAAACTTTCGATTCGTTTCAGATACAAATATATTGATTATTTTTACTTATGGTACTGACATAAATATTATGAAAGAAAAGCGTCTGTGGTTGTTTTATGCACTTGTTACAACTATCTTCTGGGGAGTGTGGGGAGCTTTTATTGAAATCCCTGAGAAGGCAGGGTTCCCGGCAACTCTTGGTTATGTGGTCTGGTCACTGACAATGATACCCTGCTCCATTTTTGCTCTTTCAAGAATAGGGTGGAAACTGGATTACGACAGGCGCTCCATACTGCTCGGATCTGCGGTAGGCATGCTTGGAGCCGGCGGACAGCTCTTCCTGTTTCAGGCTTTACGTCAGGGACCGGCTTATATAGTATTCCCTATAATATCACTTTACCCTGTACTGACCATTTTTCTATCTCTGGTCTTTCTGAAGGAACGGACCCGGCTCAGGCAATGGACCGGGATCATTCTGGCGATAATTGCCATGTTTTTTCTTTCAAATCCGCAGATAAATCCGGTGAGTTCATCAGGAATAGGATGGCTGATACTGGCTGTGCTCGTATTTATTATGTGGGCATTGCAGGCCTATGCAATGAAGTTTTCCAACTTTACGATGAAGGCAGAAAGCATCTTTTTTTATATGACAATCACAGCCTTGGTACTGGCCCCGGTTGCTATTGCAATGACTGATTTCTCAAAGACTATCAACTGGGGATTCCGGGGACCATGGCTTGCCGCCATGGTGCAGATACTTAATGCAATAGGCGCTCTTACCCTCGTTTACGCCCTGAGGTACGGAAAGGCTATAATAGTTGTACCAATGACCGGGCTGGCACCAGTCATAACGGTAATATTGTCACTGATCTTTTATGGGGTCGTGCCGGGAGGAATTTTGCTGACAGGACTGATAATTGCGTCAGTGGCGATTGTCCTGCTGTCGGAATAAATTAGTCAGGATACAATGACTGTGTGAAGAAGATAACCACGGAGATTGCACGGAGTATCACGGAGTAAAGATCACGGAGTAGTTCACGAGAAGTAATATTACCTTACCATAATTACAGTGTATACTCCGACGATAAGCTGAAACACTGTAATTCAGTGATAACCTTTAAACTCAGAGGTAAATTACTTGAAAGATTGACATTTTAATTATAATATGATTATGGAAGATAAAAGGGAAAAAATTTCTGACAGGCAATTAGTCGGGTCAAGACGTAATTTTCTGACAAAAAGTTCTGCTTTCCTGGCAGGTGCATTGACTCTGCAATTTGGAAAGGTACCGGGTCTTTCAGGGACGGTTAACACTGATGCCGGACCGAAAATGGATTCATTTGAAATTTTTGACTGTCATCTTCATTCTCCTGCCGACAGCGGGGAAGCATGGCAATGGCATAAGGTTACGGAAACATTCGCTGATTTTGTGAAATATCTTGATAAAACCGGAGTTCAGAGGGGGATAATAAACTCACAGAGAAGCTTTGGTAAAGTACCTGCAGAATTTATTGCAGGAAACAGGGAGGTTGCCCGCAATGTTGAAAAATACAAGGGCCGGTTCCTGGGAGCCTGTGTGGTAAATCCGCTGTATATCGAGGAATCCCTGAGGGAGATAGAATTCTGCCACGACCAGCTTGGATTCGTATGGGTCGGAGAGCTTTGCAACTATATGGTCCCGTACGACTATTCTGTTAAAGAATTTGAAATGCTGGTGAATAAGGTTGCTTCGCTCAATATGGTACTCGCCCTTCATACCGAGCATGGGGAGATGGAATATATTACGCAGAAATTTCCTCATGCCACGATTGCTTTTGCCCATTTCGGGGATGACCGGGAATATGATGATATCTTTAAAAGGATAGATATGGTGGCAAAAAATCCGAATTTTTACCTCGACACCTCAGGTTATGGCCATGACCGGGTTGGTGTACTTGAATACGCAGTGAAGAGCATTGGTCCGGACAGGGTACTTTATGGTTCGGATTTCAGTATTAACGATCCGTCGACAGTTATTGCAAGAATAAATAATTCTTTTCTTACTGATGAACAGAAGCAGAAGATCTTTTCGGGTAATCTGGAAGCATTGCTGAAGAAGGTGAAGGTTGCCTGAGTTAATTGATATGGCATTGGTGAAAACGATTTTGCGGTTTATTTTTCAGGTCGGCTCCACATGGATCGTAACAGTCAGGTTTTCATAGCTTCTGGTGAGTTCATTCTCTATCCTGTCGCAGTACTGATGAGCGCTTCCTACTGATACGTCTTCAGGGATCTGGATATGCAGGTCGAGGAACCGGTAATTCCCGGCGACCCTTGTCCGCAGATCATGATAATTTACATCCATCCTGTTAAGGATTTCTTTAAGTTCCTTAATTTCATTCTCGCCCCAGGCAGTATCAAGAAGAGGAGTGAAAGCTCTCCGGAGAAGAAAATATGACTCCCGGATTATAAAGAGTGCAACCAGGATTGCAATGACCGGATCCAGCCAGGTAATTCCTGTAAGGATGATAAGACCAAGTCCTGCAGCAACACCGAGAGAGGTGTAAACATCGGTCTTGAGATGAAGGGCATCTGCCTCAAGTGCGACTGAATGCGTCTCGTTTGCCACTTTATATAACTTCCTTGACACATAGGTATTAGCTACTGCGGAGATAAGCATAACGATTGACCCTAAGCCAATTGAATCCAGTTCGAACCTCTCTCCGGTGAGTTTTTTCAGAGCTTCAAAGATGATCCATATAGCCGCGATAAAAATAAGTATCGATTCAATTACGCCTGATATATTTTCAACCTTTCCGTGTCCGTAAGGGTGTCTTGAATCGGGTGGATTATCGGAAACCTTAACGGAGAAAAATGCAATAACGGAGGCTATCAGATCCATTGAGGAATGAATTGCTTCAGAGATTATGCTTACCGATCCGCTGATGATACCCACCGCCAGCTTCATAATAATCAGCAAGCTGTTTGAGATTATTGAAAGGCGGGCTATGCTTACTTTTGCGTTCATAGGGTTCTCAGGGTAATGAGAAGGGATCAAAATTAGTTATAAAATATTCACCAGGCAAAATATAATAATAATACAGCGGCTATAATACCTTAAGTATAGACAGCGACTATCAAAAAAACTTATTTTAGCTTAAATAATTTATCTTTAGCCCATTCCATTTAACTCTTAATCCGAATTCGGTCAATCTAATCCGAGGGTAGCGAGAGTCAAACTGAAAAGACTTTAATTTGCAATTAATATTACACTCGTCGAATATAATTAAATTTATCATTTTAATGCTTTAACTCAGTATATTTTTTTGTTAATTTACAAAATTCCTGTAGCGCATTGCAGTGTTATACATTTGGCGAAGTACCACCCTGCCTGAATTTAAGACAGGTCCATTGTTTTTATATAGCATTTTCGTAACATCAAAAACGGTTTCCCGTCAAAGGTATCTATAGTTATTCCCATTTTGATAACCGGATTTAATATCCAGAATTTCTCCTGTCCAGGGCACCTTCCATTTAATGTTATATCACCTGATTTTACCGGCGTTTAGTTTCCACGTCTGTTGCTTGCCTCACCCCGATATATGCCAGTGATAGCTTCTGTAATTAGCAAGCATGTCACCCATAGAACCGGTCTTACTTAATCCATGATCCTCAATGATATCCTCACCCCTGACTACCACTCGCGCACATCATTACCAGGGCAAGTCCTTTTGGAGAAACCAGTTGAAATTCAAATTCGATCCATTGATCCCCTTCAACTTTTGCAGGACACCATAAGTAACCCCTGGATTCTGTATCAATAATATCAGGGGTTTCCCAGTAAAGACCATTTTCAGTGATATCTAATTTGAACCTGTCCCTGAATTTATCGCCAAGTCTGGAAGGTCCATCCTTCCATATCAGATTTTTCAGTAAAACTACATTCATATACTTTTTTTCCATGAATCATCACAGATTATCTTTGAGAGAAGGTTTATTATGCGGAATAACAATATTCCGGATAATATTATCCGAAGGTTCGTTGGATACAGGCCTCATGGAAAGGTATTCTTTCTTCACCTTTTCACTACTTAATATATCGGATTGTATTTTTAGATTACTAAGAATCATTAACGGATTTCCAATAAAAATTTTTTTCCTGGCTGATTTAAAATTCTTAGCCAGGAAGTTATGGCCAACCAGCTCTCCATTAACATACATGATTATTGTTCCTGCGCTCCTGTTCCATGTGACTACAAAATTGTACCACTGTCCTTTTTGAAGGGGAAGAGATTCGGCATAAACGAAAGGAGCTATCCACATAATCCATTTGTTCCCAAAAGCTGCCGTCAGTGAAACGGGCTATCACCCTCGGATATCCGGATCCTTCGTAATAAACTGAGAAACCGCAACTATCAGTCAGGCTCGGAGGGTAATAATCTGATATAAGAGGAAATATAGTATTCAAACCGGCGCCAGGTGACTTGTCAAGATCTTCCAGAGGAGACATCCAGATTGATAAAGTACCACTATCTGCCTGTAATGCAGTAGTTTCAATAGAAGCTTCTGTTTTCAGGCTGCTGACATTTATTCCTGTTATTGCCAGGCTATTCGAGAAAGCGATATGGTCCTTCAACAGAAAGCTGTGTTGCATCATTCAGGGTAATGTCCGGTCTTCCCGGGTTATATTGTGCGTAAGTACAATCAGATAAAATCAGCAGGATTAGGGAAATTAAGTTCAGGAGACAGATATTTTGTAATTTTCTCATGATACTTCAGGTATATAATTTGAATAGCTCTATTATTAATTTAAAAGTGGTGCAAACCAGCTTCTTTAAAATATGATTTACGGACAAAAGCCAGTACTTATTCCATGATTAAATAATTTATTGACAGGAGGGATTTTTTCGCTCCTGCCAATAAATTATATATTATAAATTAATCATTTATTAAAACTCAAAAAAATCAGACAATGTTTAATTTTCCTTTTTAGTAACCAGGGTTTTTAGTCAGGTTCTTGTTAGCATCCAGTTCATTTTGCGGTATAGGCAACAGCAGATGATTCTCATCTACCGCATAACCCTGGGAGGCTTTGGCAGAAATGCGTTTTCCCCCATCTTATCAGATCGTATCGTCTGACACCTTCAATTGGTAACTCCTTAAGTCTCTTGGTAGCTAATCATTTATTAAATCTGATGAAAAGGAGTACTTACAAATTCAAGCAATATTGTCTCCCAGTCCCGCTCTTTCCCTGATTGCATTTATTCCGTTCAATTTATTAGCATCGGAAGGATTGATATTATTCATGTCTTCAGATTGCATCATTTATTTTTCCGCATACGCAGTCACGACCCAGTTTTGGCGTGCGCTGACCGGAACTGGCCATGTCCGGATCAACATACTTTGAAATATAAGTCTTCCCGCATCTATTATACCTACAACAACAGCCCTGCGGTTATCATTCAGATCGTATATATTGGCAAAGTTGTCGTATGGCAGAAATGAAGCCCAACCATTTATACTTGCCGGGGTAAACATATAAGAGATATTATTGGTGGTAACAGGAGGCTCTCCAAACTGTACGCTAAATATACATTCCGGACCGTTTTTCTTTGTAACATCAAAAATATCCTTGTAACCCGAACCAGGGTCAATACATCAGGATGGGATGCAGAATAACTAATAACTTTGTTACATTCGTCCAATGCGCTCTGATTATCCGTTGGTAAAGCAAGGCTTGTTCCTGATCTTTGCAGGAAAACTCTGGAAAGCATAGAGGAAGCTGCTTCCGAAGTAACTCTTCCAATTTCACTTGCAGGGAGTTCGTGCAGATGCAGACAATTAGCTTCAGCGAACTTCAGGTACTTCGACAATCTGGTCATAAATGAGATTTGAAGCAGTCCGTTTTGGGAAAAGATCCTGATCGCCGGTATTTTTGAGCACCAAAGGTACATTACCCCAAATCTGACAAGGTCAAAATAAGCCATTCCCCTGAAAATATGCATTGCCCAGTATATTATTTTTTTGAACAACATCCATATTGATATCAGGCACATACAAAATAACATCATTCGCGTTTTTGATCATGTTATAGCTGTACATCCAATAATCGTTGGTTAGACCGTTAGTTGGTGAAACCTGACATTTCATAATTTCTTCCCTTGGGCGTTAGGGTTTTGACACGATATATATCACCGGAAAGGTCTGTAATTATGTAATTAGTCCGTTGGTAATAATTTTGATACTGCATTGGAGCAAAGACACCATTTAAGGCGGCTTCAGCATCTTGTGCCGTTTTATAGAAATTGGTTGGTGAAATAGCGTCATGCATTTGTTCTTCCAGTGCCTTTTTACATGATGTAAGAGAGACTAAAGAAGAGATGATAGCAAGAAAAAGAATATATTTTTTCATAGTATTTTAATTTTATGTAAAATATTTCATGGTTTTAAAAACCAAACTTTACTCCTTAACAGGAAAGTTTTGTAGTTGGGGTAGGCATTATAATCTGTGCCCAGATTCAGAGGGTCCAGTGATGAACTTACCTCGGGGTCATAACCTGTGTATTTTGTGAAGGTTAATAAATTCTGGGCAGTAACATAAATGTTGGCCGATTTGAATGCCGAGGTTAATTTTGGCAGCGGAAGTTCGTACGATAAAGTTATTGTTTTAATGCGAAGGAAACTTCCGTCTTTCAGTAGCATCACTGGTACACCCCATTGCATTACGAAGAGTACTGCTCACCCTTGGCAGAGTATTGCTTGTGCCATCACCATGCCAGCTATCTGTTGCCACATACGCAAATTTATTGGTGTTAGTCCAGCCGTTTTCGAGAAGATACAGGTTCTCATCGATTATCTTATTTCCATTAACGCCATGCAGGAATATACTTAAATTGAACTTTCCAATGGTAAGATTGCTGATAAGTCCATAAATAAATTTAGGTGCTGCCTGGCCAAGTATGGTCCTGTCATCTGAGTTCACCTGTTTGTCGCCAGTCAGGTCTTTATAAATAGGATCACCGGGCAAAACCGCCTGCAAAGTGCCGCTGGCATTTATTTGCTCCTGCGTTTGCCATATACCTCCAAATTCATTACCGTAAAATAAACCGATCGGATAACCTGGTTTCAGGATTTGGGTATTAGGGGCATTGCCATGAAAAACGTCACTGCTGAGCCCTCCGGTATATCTTTGTTGGATTTGGGCCGAGGCTCTCTACCCTATTTTTGTTGGTGGAAAAGTTAAAAGTAGTGCTCCACTTTATTTTATTCTTATCTACGTTAAGTGTGGTTAAAGCAAATTCAAAACCCTTATTGCTCACGCTTCCTATATTTTGAAGAATACTTGTATAGCCGGAAGTCATCGGGATGTTTACATACAACAAAAGGTTTGAGGTGTTCTTGTAGTAGTAATCAGTAGTAATTGTCAACCTGTTTTTCCATAATCCCAGGTCAAGGCCGATATCAGTCGAAGCTGTTGATTCCCATTTCAGATTTGGGTTGGCTATGTTGGCAGGAGAGATTCCAACAACCCTTACAGGTGTAATGCCTAAGGCATACTCATTCTGGCTGTACTGGCTTAATGCGTTATATGAACCGATTTCCTGATTGCCGGTAACCCCATAGCTCATCCTCAGCTTCATATCACTAATTGTCTCTATATTTTTAATAAAGTTTTCCTGAGACATGTTCCAGGCAAAAGCTCCCGATGGGAAATATCCCCATTTGTTGTTTTCTCCAAAGCGGGAAGAACCGTCGGCACGCATGGTAAATGTAAAAAGGTATTTATCCATAAGCTAGTAGTTGATCCTGCCGAAATACGAAGCTAAAACATTTTCCTGAAAAGAAGCATATGGCACACCCGGAGTTCCAACCCCAAAATTATTGACACCGAGAAGATTTGTTGAAAGGTTTGTAATATTGGCACCAAAGCCCTTGCTATACCAATGTTGAAAAGTGAAGC
Organism: uncultured Bacteroidales bacterium; assembly: GCA_963816345.1. GTDB lineage: Bacteria > Bacteroidota > Bacteroidia > Bacteroidales > VadinHA17 > LD21. The sequence goes on along the minus strand of CAWFKI010000005.1, from coordinate 3,055,737 downwards.
CAGTCGTAATATTTACAAAGTGGTTCCTGCGAAAGTGTTAAAATCTTTAAAAGTTTTTATTAAGCCAGTTATACTCCCAGTTGGGAGGAATATCCGACTTTCAGATATTCCTATGTGTGAGTGGAAGAAATTGTTCCCGGCCATTTGTAGTAATTTACGCCGAATGTGCTTCTTAATTTCAATTTTTTTATGATTTCCCATTCGCCTTTGACATTTGCGAAAGATCTCAACCATGTGAATTTCCTAACTTTTTGGCCCTGTAACCGGTTCCCTAAAGTAAACCAGGCCTACCGTTCATTCTGCAGGGTATAATCACCATTGCTATCCAAAACATGTCATTGATTAAACTCCAATGCATTTTTCAATATACCGTTCCATAGTCAATACTTACAGGAATCGAACTCTGCAAGCTGTAACCCAATTGAGAGGATATCCCTAGTTTTATTCTTGGACTGATAGTCTGGTAAATTATAACGGACATTGGCTTTTTTGAAATCAGAACTTATTACTCCACCATTTTGATCAAAGAGATTAATGCTAAGGTAATGTCTGGAATCATTACTGCCTCCATTAAAACTTAATGAAAGGTTAGAAATGGGTGCCAATCGCAGAACCTCTTTCTGCCAGTCTGTTCCCTTACCAAGTGCATCGATTTGTCCCTGGGTAAAAGGGAGGGGGTAGGATGTCCCATTCAGGTCATTGTTCTCCTGGTATACTGTATTGTTATAGATGGCAAATTGTTTTGCATCCATTAAATCAAATTTCTTAGTCGTTTGCTGAATTCCATAGTATGCATCTACATTAATTTTTGTTTCGCTAGGACTTCCTCTCTTTGTTGTTATCAGGACAACCCCATTGGCACCCCGGCTGCCATAAATAGCCGTGGCGGAAGCATCTTTCAATATATCAATGGATAAAATATCGCTGGGGTTGATATCACCTCCACCACCTGCATAACCGTCAATAACATATAATGGATCACTGCTGGAATTGATAGAGTTGGTGCCACGGATCCTTATAGAGAAAGCAGCTCCTGGTTGCGACTGCTGCTGGGTAACAAGTACACCGCTCACCCGGCCTTCCAGTAATTGTTCGGTACTTATAACAGGAGTCTTTACCTGTTCATTGGCTTGCACTGAGGCAACAGAACCGGTAATATCTTTTCTTCTTGCGGTGCCATATCCGATAACGACAACTTCGTTTAGCCCGATGGCTGCCTCTTTTAACACAACATCTATCAAAATACGACCACTGGTTTGAATATCCTGTCTTAACATGCCAATAAACGAGAAAGTCAGTGTGTCATTCTGACCCACATTGTTTATGTTGTATCTACCGGCTTCATCAGTAAGTGCACCGTTTGCAGACCCCTTTACAAGAACTCTCACCCCCGGAATCGGATTACCCTTTTCATCATAACTACCTGTACCTGCAGTTACTGAAGCAATCAATTTTGGGGTAATTGCATTAAAATTGTTATCAGTACTTTGTAGCTCACCTCAGTGTTGTCCAGAAGGAAGGACAGTAAGTCATCTATCGATTGATCTGAATTAGAAAAAGTCACCTTTTTGTCAAGGACGTTAAATTCATCATTATAGAAAAACCTGAAAAGGCTTTCATTTTCTATGGTTTTGAGTACATCACGAACGGACTGATCCCTGATGTCCAGATCAAATCTGGTTTTCTGTGAATACACAGAAGCCATCAAATTAACGGACAAGAAACATGTTAAAATGATTGATAGTTTCATAGCGCGTAATAATTTGAGAGGGATGGGAGGAAAGTAAGCATAGTACCTCCATGAATGGTTTTTTTTCATACTTTTGTAATGTTAGGTTTTTAATTAATTTTAAGACTTAATCGATTGTTTTAAAGGGGGTAGGGGCAAACTACTCCCTTTTTCCTTGTTCATGGTGGTTTCAGAATTCTCATATTTTGAAATTTTAGCTTAATTATTCTCTTTTTTCATAATTTTTTTGAATTCATCCCTGTGATTAATATCGAGGGTAAGCCTGATAGTGTCCTTAGTGATCTGATAATCAAGAGGGGCAGTCAGTTTTAAAGCATTAAACAGTTGATCAACTGTCTCATTTTCAATTGTACCCGTGAATTTATACTTCTCTAGTTGCTCGTCATTAAATATGATTTTGAGGTTGTACCTGCGTTCCAGCATAGGTGCAAGAGTACTTAATGGCTCCCTGTAAATGATCCATCTCGGATCTTTCCATGAAGTGTACAGTTCGGTCCTCACATTTGACTGAAGGTTTATAGCTTTAAGTTTAACCTTAGAATCAGGTTCAGATGTACCTTTGTCTTTGGCGCTTTCGCTATATTTTTCCGTCACATTTGTCTCTTTGTGATAAATGAGCTTATCTTTAGGGTGCAGCAATATTCTGGAATTCTTATCTGCCATGCTTAAAACACTTATGTCAATTTTGCCCTCTTCAAGGGTAGCGGCTATAGTTTGTTCTTCAGGATAGGACTTTTACATTGAAACGGGTACCGAGAGCTCTTATTACAATACCCTGAGTATTCACGATAAAAGGATTTGTACTGTCTTTTGCTACTTTAAAATAGGCCTCTCCCGTTAAGGTTGATTGTACGCTTTGATTTACCGTAATCCTGACTATCAGTTATTGAATCCCTGCATTAAGCCATATCGAGTACTATAGGCATCTTAATCATGATTCTGGCTCCCATTGGGGTTGAGATTTCGATTATCCTGTTTGTATCTGCAGGTAGTATCTCCTTCGGATCTTCCGGATAGCCACCATGTTACAGCTGATCCTAAACCAAAAATAAGAAGCCAGGAGGCTGCCAGTTTAAAATATTTTTTCAAACTGACATTTTCCCGGCTCCAAATTCCAAAACTAAACCCTGATCTTATGTTTTTTTGAGCTAATTTATGCTTTAATGTATTCCAGGAATGTTCTGTTTGATTTAATGATTCAATGTTTATTCTCCCGGATAAAATCCAGGAGTCCTTTAATTTGTTGAAATAAATCATGTTTTCACTTGAGGCATTGATCCAGGTCGTTTAACCGGATCAAGTTCTTCATCATTAATCGAACATGTAAGATAACTGACAATCAATAATTCGATGTCAGTGTTCAGATAATTCGGAATTTTCCATAATGTTTTCTCTATGAATAAGACACTTAAAGTTTTGATTTCGATGAATGATTCCTGAAAATATTTTTACTTCTCTGTTTTCAGGACTGAAGCTATTTTCCGAAGAGCTCTGTAGATATGCGTTTTAACTGTATTTTCTGATAATCCCAGCTGAATTGCAATTTCTTCATTTTTCAAAGAATCAAACCGGCTCATAAGAAAAACTTTGCGACTCTGGTCAGGTAATTCTTTAATTATCTGACCAATTATTGCTTCAGTCTCATCTGAGAAAATTTTCTCAATAAAGTTTTCGTCAATTCTGTAATTATCAGAGATGAATTGCCAGGTCTTTCGAGGGGGAGACGATATTAACTGATTCTTTTCTGGTCTTTAGTTGTCTTTTGACATTTAGAGCATGATTATGGACAGATTGAAATAGATAGGCATTAAAAGACCCTTTGATGATTTAATTCCAATCGGTTTTGCCAGATTTTAATAAAAACACCTGAACCACCTCTTCTGCCAGTTGAAGATTGCCTGATTATTTCTGTTGCATAGTAGTACGAGAGACCTGGAAGATACCTTGTAAACTTTTTCCAGAGCATGTTCATCACCATTTTGTATTTGGTGCCAGCAGGAGTCGAAGTCTAAGTACATTCAAATCGGGATGAATCTTGACATAATTATTGATCAGTTACCGGTTATTATCCAAAGTTAAATTTATTATTAAAAGTATTTAGATTAAAACTGGTTAATAATATCGTTGCTAAATTCAATTACTTCCAGTTGATTTTACCCAATAATAGATTAAAAGGTTTTTCAATTTTCAGTAAAAGGCATGCGACAAAATAAGCAATTAATTTCATACCCACAAGCATGGCTCTGCCGCCTTTATCAGGCTGTAGGAAAGAACTTAACAACTCGAAGTGCTTGATAACGGCTAAGCTTAAGATTGCTATAGAGCCAGAAGGTCTGAGCGAAGAATCCCGTTCAACTTCTCCTGAAAAGTAGCTGAGATATAATCATCATGATAGGTTTTACAAAAAGTCAGGGAATGCATTCGAGCTAATCAAATCACTACCAGTTCATACTCCATGTTTCCGAGCCCGATTTTTACTCCATGTTCCAGTCCGGCCTGCCAGAAGGTATCAGGATGTGCAATTTTGAATTTATCCTTCCCCGAGAGATCACCATGAGTATGGTTTTCGCAAATCCTGCTTCCGGGAAGTGCCGGTGCATTTATCACCATATCGGCACATGCCTTGTCAAGAGCCACAGGATCGAATGAGGCAGCAATCCCCATATCGGGGACAAGAGGGTAATCATTATATCCCCAGCAATCACAATCGGGGGAGATGTTCATCATGAAATTAATATGAAATGACGGTTTGTCTTTTACCACAGCATAGGAGTACTCAGTAACTCTTTTACAAACTATTTCAGAGGAACTCTGCCATACTACCCTGGCTGAATCATACTGGCACACGGCTACACACTGACCGCAACCGACGCATTTCTCATAATCAATATGTGCTATTTTGTCTTTTCCTACCTCAATCGCTCCATAGGCGCAGAATCTCTCACATACTTTGCATCCCGTGCAGTTCATTTCATATATTTCCGGGGAAGCGCCCGAATGGAGAAAAAGTTTTCCTCCGACAGATGCGCAACCCATTCCAAGGTTTTTCAGCGCGCCGCCGAAGCCTGTCATTTCATGACCCTTGAAATGGTTCATCGAGATAATTATATCGGATGCTGCAATGGCTCTTCCAATTTTGGCAGTGGCGCAATACTCCATATCAAGAGGGATCTCCGTGAAATCGTTTCCCCTGAGGCCGTCAGCTATTATGACCTGACAGTCTGTTGCGAGAGGATTGAATCCATTTTCGAAGGCAACTTCAAGATGTGAAGGTGCATTAGAACGGCGTCCGGAATAGAGCGTGTTGCAGTCTGTCAGAAAAGGGACAGCATTCTTTGCCTTCAGAATCCTTACGATTCGGGCGGCATAATTAGGTCTCAGATAGGAGAGGTTTCCGGGTTCCCCGAAATGGATCTTTACAGCAACCAGTTTTTTTTCAAATTCAATGTTTCCTATGCCAGCCCTGACAACCAGTGTTTCGAGCTTTTTTAAGAGATTTTGAGATGGGTTAGCCCTGAGATTGGTAAAAAAGACTTTTGAAGATGTCATATTTCCGGGTTTACTAAACAGATAATATTTTAGCTAATTCAACCAGGCTATGATTAACATCTTTGTGAAGTTTAACAGCTCTGCGGAAAGGAACAAGTGTTATCTCACCGTTCATAATACCGACCATTACGCTTTTCTGATCATCGATAAGGGCCTCGACAGCTGCATGTCCGAGACGGCTCGCATTAACCCTGTCCATTGCTGAAGGGGATCCTCCGCGCTGAAGATGGCCGAGTACCGAAACTCTTATATCATAATCTGTAAAATCGTTTTTCACTTTCTCGGCAATTGCAAATGCCCCACCCTCTTCATCACCTTCAGCAACAATTATAATATTACTTGATTTTTTCCGTGTGTTGCCTGTCTCGATCAATGCCTTCAGATTCCGGGCTTCACCCTTTAGCTCAGGTATAATTATTGCTTCCGCACCGGTCGCAATGCCGCTGTACAGCGCAATGAATCCTGCCTCTGCACCCATAACCTCAACAAAAAACATCCTGTTATGCGCACTGGCCGTATCCCTTATCTTATCGACAGCTTCGACTACTGTATTAAGCGCTGTATCATAACCAATTGTATAATCAGTTCCGAATATATCATTGTCGATTGTGCCGGGTATACCTACAAAGGGAATGTCATATTCCTCATTGAATATCCTTGCTCCGGTAAATGATCCGTCTCCGCCAATCACCACAACCCCGTCGATCTGTGCTTCCTTTAGATTTACATATGCCTTGGCCCGTCCTTCAGGTGTTCTGAACTCCTCACACCTGGCCGTTTTGAGTATAGTCCCTCCCCGCTGGATAATATCACTTACACTGTGCGACTGCAATGGTTTGAAATTTGCATTAATCATGCCCTGGAACCCATGACGGATCCCTACAACTTCCAGTCCGTTGTATATTGCTGTCCTTGTTACACCACGGATAGCAGCATTCATGCCAGGGGAATCTCCCCCGGATGTAAGCACTCCGATTTTCTTAATCTTTCCCATAAAAATAAATTCTAAAATACGGCGACAAAGGTAGGATATTTTTTCTGCCCGGCAAATGACGGAATCTTCCTGTAGTCAGATATTTGAAATAATTTCACTGATTTTCTCTATAAGCCATTTTGGTGTCGATGTTGCACCGCAGACTCCGGCAGATTTTCTGCCGGTAAACCATGATTTATCAATTTCATCAGGCGATGAAACAAAGTGAGTATCGCTGTTGGTACTTTTACAGACCGAATAAAGTGTTTTGCCGTTTGAACTTTCCCTGCCGCTGACAAAAATTATCACATCATGTCTGCTCGCAAATGCTTTCAGATGAGGTTCCCGGTTTGATACCTGTCCGCATATTGTCTTATTGATTTTCAGCATTGTATCAGGGTCGGATGTGCTTTCCTCTCCCATTTTTGCACGGAGCAGGGCTATAAAAGTGTTATAGTCCTTCACACTCATTGTCGTCTGGGCAAATAGATAGACCGGTCTCCGGGTATCAATCTTATAAAGATCGGAGGGACCTGAAACAAGAATCCCCTCATTATTTATCTGTCCGAGCAGCCCGACCACCTCTGCGTGGCCGCTTTTACCGAAGATTACTACCTGCCCGTTGTCTTCCTTGGTATTCAGCCAGGTATTCTTTATTTTCGACTGAAGCCTTTTTACTATGGGGCAGGTGGCCTCGATGATCTCGATATTGTTCCTGCCTGCAATCAGATATGTCTCAGGAGGTTCCCCGTGGGCACGTATAAGCACCTTGCAATCCTTAAGTTTTCCGAATTGCGCATGATCAATTGAAATGAGGCCAAGCCGTGAGAGCCTCTCTACCTCCCTGTCATTATGAACAATTGGACCAAGTGAGAAAACCTTTTCGCCCTTTTCCAGTGCCTTTTCGGCTATTTCAACGGCGTTTTGCACTCCAAAACAGAAGCCGGATTGTTTATCAATTTCGACTACCATTTTTCTTTTTCTCAATTATCTCTTCTATCCATTCCATCTGCTGGCTTACACTCATCCTGCTGTTATCAAGGATTATTGCATCATCGGCCCTCCTTAAGGGACTGATATCCCTGTTCTCGTCGGCTATATCCCTTGCAATAATGTTTCTTCTGATCTCTTCAAATTCAACGGTCATCCCTTTGGCCTTCATCTCATCAAACCTTCTCTTAGTTCTTATTTCGACCGAGGCTGTCATAAAGATTTTAATGTCAGCATCAGGGAATACAACCGTACCGATATCTCTTCCATCCATCACTATCCCCTTGTATGCGCCTATCTCCCTCTGAAGTTCGACCATTCGGGTTCTTACTTCATGTATCTGGCTGATCCTGCTTACGTAGGCGGAAACTTCCATGCTCCTGATCTCTCTTTCAACATTTTCAGAATTGAGAAAAGTCTCATACTCCTGGATGTCGGGGTTAAATACAAAATCAATAACAATCTCACCCAGCTCGGAGATGATCCCGTCTAAATTTAATAACCCTTTGCCTGCGAAGTGTCTTCTGAGACAGTAAAGGGTAACTGCACGGTACATCGCCCCGCTGTCAATATAAAGATAGTTCAATGATTTCGCAATTGCCTTTGCAAAGGTGCTCTTCCCACATGAGGAGTAACCATCGATCGCTATTATAAGTCGTTTTTCCATAAAATTATTCAAGGCTCCAACATTTACCCATGTCGCTCTTTTTCACCCGGCCGGCAGACATGTAGCTGGCTGAGAGTGCGAAAATTTGCCGTAAAGTTTATAAATAATCCCTGACATATCAATAAAAGACTAATTCCGGAATTTTTTATAAATTTTGTCAGTTCTTAAAATCAGTGAGACGTTGGTGGATGATCCGGCCAGATGATAGGTGGCCCTGCCAAACTCAATATCAAGAAGAGAGGTATTTATACCGAAGCCCCAGGAAAATCCCACAGTTGATATTCTTGAATCCACCTGCAGCTCTTTTCTCCTCTGATAGTTGTATCCTCCGCAGAAATAGAAGTTCTTATGAGGTATAACTTCCGCACCGATAATAACATGTCTCATCATGTTTTCGATAAATTCCGAGTCTGAAGTATTACTGTTTCCGGCTGTTCCCGCCGGCAGATACTGGTAAGTAAGGTCATACTTCTCGAGATGTCTCAGTGTCAGGGAGAACCTGAGAGGAGCATAAGCCAGCTTCTGTGAAACTCCTGCCTGAATCTCGAAAGGTAGTTTCTGGTGTGGCTCCCCGGCATAGGAAGTGACCTGGTATCCTGCATTTTTAATTACAACCCCCGCGGAAAAAAGTCTGCTCCTGCTGTGAAAGGAAGCACCAATGTCAAATGCAAATCCTATGGAGGTGTACCTTTCGAGATGAGATAATATGGGTTTGAAATTCACTCCAACCGAGAATAACGAATCAATTTCACGGGAATAGATTATTGAAACGGCATATTCAGAGGCACTGAAATTACCGGTTATTATTCCTGACTCATCACTTCCGGTGAATGTGCCGTAATTAAGGTAGGTCAATCCTGCGGCAAAATTGCCTTTGCCCGGAAAGGATCCTGAATACATTGCCAGCCCGTAATTTATGCCGGCGAAGTAGTTTACGTAGTTTAATGCAAGGGATTTATCCATCTCACTGCTGAGAAGTGAGGGATTATGATATGCAGTATTAAGATCACCGGTTTGCAATGAGACATTTGTGCCTCCAAGAGCAGATATGAGACCTGAATGGGTAAGGTTCAGGAATTCATATATATGGTCACCCCCTGTCTGCGGGAAGGAGACAATTGACATTAAAGCGAATACCAGGATATTTAGTGCCTTTTTCACCTTGATGTTATAATCCGCTGCCTGACAAAATATTAACCTTATGGAGCAGGCAGCACTCCGGGTTTTACCGTATTGTTTTCCATGTCAACGTACTCCTGCAGTTCCCTGCTCCTGACAAATGGCCCTGTCCGGAACAGGAGGATTAAAACTCCTGTTGCCGCCAGTACTCCATACCCTGCAAAAACAACATTATATGCAAATGAATAGCTGTACCGGGCTGCAAGATTTTTTATAGTCAATCCGGATAAAGACTGGAAAATTGCACCGCCAAGTCCTGATCCGACGCTTGCCAGTCCCCATACTGAAGCTGTCGCGCTCAATGGGACAACATCTGCAGGAATTGCAAGCATGTTGGATGTGCATGAAGCGTATCCGAAACCGGCGATAGCGAGCGTGATAAGCGCCGCCACAGGGCCATTTATCAACAACGGGCCGGCTAACAGCGAAACAGCCATGATACCTCCGAAAAGCCCGACAGCTATTTTCCTGGCCCGTGGTATCGGAACGCCACGTTTAATTATCAGCTGGGTAAAGAGTCCGCCAACTATGTTACCTATGTCGGCAACTATAAAAGGGAACATCGCAAACCACCCTATCTTTTCAAGATTCCATCCATGGGTATCGGCCAGATACCTGGCGATCCAGAAAGTAATGAAGTACCAGACAGGGTCTATAAAAACTTTTGAAAGGATCAGATTTGAAATGAACTTGTTTTTCAATAGTTTAAGCGGGGGGATAATACGGGCTCGTGATTCCCTGAGGGAACGTTCGGGAGTATAATATATGAACCAGAAGGAGAAGAGCCACAAATATCCCAGGATGCCGATCACAACAAATGTGATCTGCCATCCGAATGTCGTACCCAGCCAGGCAATAAGAACAGGAGCAACAACGGCCCCTACCGCGGCTCCGGAGTTGAATATCCCGGATGCGGTCGACCGTTCTTCGGGTGGAAACCATTCTCCTGTCAGCTTTATTGCCGCAGGCCAGTTACCTGCTTCTCCTATTCCCAGGAGAAAACGGAAAATCCCGAACTGAAACGGAGACCTGGCAATGGCATGTAAGATCCCGGCCGTGGTCCAGAATGCCATGCACAGTGAATATCCAAGCCTTGTCCCTAATTTATCTATTATAAAACCGGAAACCCCGTTTGAGATCAGGTAAGCGATAAAGAAACACGCAGCAATATATCCGAAGGCGTCATCAGGTATTAAATCTCTCAGCTGGCCGTTGGCTGCCAGGTAATTAAATGACAGGCGGTGCAGATAATTCAGTACTGTTGCGGCGAAGGCCATGCTGATCATTACCCACCGCATCTTCAAAGGTCCGGAATCTGCCGGGAGCTCTACCCCGGGATAATTTCTTTTTGACACATTAAGTACTTTACTTCATTTAACGGCCACGACTTTTTCCGTATTTTGACTATGCACAATAGACACCGCCGTTGATATCAAGAGTCGCTCCCGTAATGAATCCGTCATATTCCGATGCAAGCCAGGCTGCAGCACGGGCAATGTCGTCAGGATTGCCTGAACGCCCCAGCGGAATTCCTTCTATTGTCTTCAACGCGGATTCCCTCGTCGTATGGGTACTGTGGAAAGCAGTTCCCTCAATAAATCCCGGGGTAATCGCATTTACTCTTATCCCCTCGTGTGCAAGCTCCGCCGAGAGAGCCCTTGTCCAGGTTAGCACCGCACCTTTTGTTGTGGCATAAATGAGAGAACCGGGATGTCCTCCTCTTCTTCCTGCCAGGGATGAGATATTGATTATGCTGGATCCTTCAGCCCGGTTAAGATAAGGAAGGATTTCCTTCGTGACCATCATCATCGAGGTCAGATTGATGTCGATAAGCCTGTAGAAATATTCCGTATCAACCTGAGGTAAAAAACGCCGTTCGACCAGGCCACCTGAATTATTCACAAGGATATCAAATGTCCCTGAGAAGAGGATAGCTTCATTTATGCACTTCTGGACCTCTTCCTGTTTTGTAAGGTCTGCCCTTATGCATACGGCTTTCTGACCTTTTGCCTCTGCAGATTTTTTTAGCTTTTCCGGATATCCGGATGAATGGAAATAGTGCATGCAGACATTGCAGCCTTTTTCAATAAGAGCCTCTGAAATAGCTGCCCCGATCCCCTGCGAGGTACCGGTGACAAAAGCGGACTTTCCTTTAAGTGTTCCCATAAGTTTGATAGTTAATCGCGGATTTATATATTACAGAATTCCTGTTCTTATCTTTCCCTGTCATTTAAGCTCAATAACTACAGCCTGGTAAGCTCCGATGGAAGGGAAGAAGAGCTCCAGGGTCTGCCCGTTAATATTTTTCTCAAAAACTGCCTCTTCAAGAGTGTAAACCTTCTCCACCTTTTTATTCGCGGGAATGCGGATCTGCAACCTGACATTTTCCACAGGCGCCAGGTAATATTCATTCTTCAAGGGCTGTTCAAATTTATTCCCTGTCCAGTTTGTCATGTGCAGTATCATCCGGTTCCCATTCATCGTCAGGTTGGCAATGAGAGCTGCAGGGGCTTCCAGCTGATAGGGAGCAGAATCCGGTGCTGCGGTTTCTATGATCTTCTGAATAAGCTCCCCTGTAAGATCCTGACCACCTGCCTGATATAATGATTCCAGCGCAGAGGCGCAATAAATTACGCGGCCTTTTCCATATTGCGACATTACAATACCCGGGAGTAGTGGCTTTTTGTCAGGTCCCGTAACAATATCCATCAGGACCCTGCCACCCTCAAGAACTTCAACGGGCTCATAAAACCATAGCGGATAGAGTTCCCTCATGGCTTTTGCCCCCGCCATCATATTGTCTCCTTTTGATACCGAAAGGTACAGATCATTAGGCCCTCCTGTCATGGAAGTGTAACTGTTAACTGTAGCAGCCAGCTCACCTGACGGTATTAAGGGGCGCACTTTTAGAAGCTCCTCAAGCCCGAAACGCGGAAGCCGCTCACCGGAGGCACCAAACAGTGAAGCATCGCAGCTTGCGATCAGGCATCCCCCGTTTTTTACATACTCTGTAATATTCTTTACCCTTCCGTCTGAGAGGAAGGGGAAATTCGCAAGATAAAGAACAGGATATTTTTTTAATCTTGCAGGGTCGTCCAGTATCAGTTCACTGACAGAACCCGCCTGAATATGATTGTATAAGCAGGCTGAGAAGGCGCCCAGTGTGGAAGTACGTGCATTGACGACTCCGTCATTCCAGCTCGTGTGTATCATTCCCGGGGGGCTGTCAAATGCAAAGACAACACCCACATAGGGATAACTTTCCATCCCTTCCAGTTCCTTTTCGTACTTTTTGATGAGGCTAAAAGGATGACGTACATATTCGCGGTTGTCGGGCTGGTACATATAACCTGTAGGCTGGGCAATGATTGAGCCTCCGCCAAACATCAGGTTGGTGAATATCTCCTGCTGATAATTGATGCCCTGGAAGGCAAGTCTCGGCCAGTTATGATATGTTCCCACATATGGCCAGACATGGAGGCCGACCGACCTCGGAACTCCGACTCCCTCTGCACGTTCAAGCATTGAATGTCCCCGTTCATAAAGGAAGGCATCCATGGAGTTGATTATCCGGGGATCGAGGGAAACCATATTCTCAGGGTTGTTGATGTTCGAGATCAGAGGGATATCCTTATGTGACTTTACAATCTCTCTCACTTTCAGCAGAACCTTAGTTATGTATACCTCGACATACCACTTATGGTATTTATCGATTGTCTTTAACTCCTGCGGAGTATAATCTTCATCTTTTTCATGGTATGGGATCTCGAGCCCCGTGGCGCTGCGGAAACCGTTCCGGCAGCCATCACAGTAGCAGAGCTGTTTCCCGGGCCAGAAATAAAATGGCATCCAGGCATCGAAGTAAATGCCGTCAATATCATAATCGCGTACAACATGCTCAACGAGATCAAGGAAGGCTTCCCTGTAGGGTGTCATCCAGCAGACCGTACCATGATCTTCCCCGACATACATATGCTGACCTGTCAGGCTGCCCGCCCGGCGTGGTTTTCTGACCATACTCCGGGTAGTCCCTGGTGACCATCGACCAGGCCAGCTTATGACCTGTTGAGATATATGGGATCACTTTTATTCCGAGGGGTTTACAGGCCTCAATTGTCTCCGACAACAGGTCGCGGTTACCCTGGGAAGGGTGCCTTGTAAAACGGACTCCCTGGATAGTGGCATATTTTCCCATTGTAGAGATCCTTGCGACATTTGCATTCATATCAACCATTGTCTCAGCCAGGAGCCTGGCATCAAATTCAAGACTGGGAGCGAAAGGAGGCTGATAGGCATCCATAAGAAAGACACGGGCAGTCTGAAGCCAGTCAAAACGGTCAGCCTTCTCCGCGATCCGCTGCGAATATGACGGTCCGGAGAAAAGAATAAGAACCGCCAGGAACAGATACATCTTATGCTTTGAGGCAATAAATATATTGAGCAGAAGACAATTGTCATCCGCAACCAATGGTTTATAATTATTCATATACTGAAATATTATTGTTCAACACCTGATAATCCGTTCGCTCTATCCCTTAATCCAGGCAAACGGATATCCCAAAATTACTTTTATTTTAGTAATAAAGAACAGATTTATGCTATCTCTGTTATCAGGCAGTTTTTCCGGTGAGAGTCAGTGCTTCATCTATACTTTTTACCCTGCCGTTCATCTGTGCCATCAGAATACCGGAGATAACAATTACCATCCCGAGTATATTCTGAAAAGTAAGATTTTCACCAATTAATATAAAAGAAAAAAGAGCAGTGAAAACAGGTATGAAGTTGGTAAAGACATTAGCCTTAAGGATCCCTATCTTCGTTACAGAAAAAGCAAATAGTATGAAGGCGCCGCATGAAGCAAAAGCCGCCAGGGACAATATAGGCAGAAACATTGAAAGAGTGTACCGGGAATGTATAAAGGCAGTGGAATCGGATATCAGAAACAGGGGGAGAAAGAGCGTAGCCCCGATAAGATTCTGAACATTTACTATATAGACCGGACTGTATTTTCCGACAAGCCTGCTGAGAGTGAGGTTATATCCCACAGCCGACAGAACTGCAAAGAGAACAAGTGCAAGCCCTTTAAGATTGTATGAAATTGTACCGTTATTATTGAGAAGGAAGACGAGTACCCCTATAAATGATAATATAATCCCTGCATAGTTTATAATCCTTAGCCTCTCCCTGAAAAAAAGCCAGGCACCAATGAGTGGCAAATACAGGTATAGTAGATATCATTACCGAGCAAACTGTTGCGGAGACATATGTAAGGCCGAAACTCTCTCCGATAAAATAGAGGAAAGGCTCGAATAGTGCCAGCATCATGAATAGCCTGAGATCTCCCTTTCTTATCTTCATGAAGCCTTTCGAAATCATGAGGTAGACTGTCAGTATAACAGTGGCGAACAAGAAGCCTTAGAAAGACTATTGTAATTGGCTGGAATGTTTTGTTTGCAATCTTGAACCAGATGAAAGGAAAATGCCCAGAAGATCATTGACAGGACCAGTGCACTATATGTTTTTAGTTTGCTATTCAATATTTTAAAAATTAAAATTATGCCGTATTATGGCGTCGCGAATTTAATTTTATTATTTCATTTTTTCCGGAAGAGCCTGAAAAAACTTTTACCTGCGAAAGATCAATAAGATTGATAATTTCGACCATCAGGAGTCCAGGCAGTGGCTGTCTATTAATAATTCAGTATTATGAAGTTACTTACGGGAGATATTAATTTCGAATATAAAAATGATTGATAATTATCAGATTTGATTGTGAATCATAAATTATTATATTTGCCGCCTTAAAGGTTAAAAAGTACAAACCGTTCTATTAATCAATTTAGGGTAAGTTAAATAACTAAAAAAAATATTCAGATGAAAATTCTGGTTTGCATGAGTAATGTTCCCGACACGACGACAAAAATCAAATTTGTCGAGAGGAAATTCCTCTGTTGACACAACCGGTATTCAGTGGGTTATCAATCCGTGGGACGAATTATCGCTTACCCGGGCGCTTGAACTTAAGGATGATGCCGTTAACGGAGTCAAATCGGTCACTGTGATGCATGTCGGCACTGCAGCCTCTGAACCAACAATCCGCAAAGCCCTGGCTATTGGGGCGGATGATGCCATAAGGGTAAATGCTGATTCATCTGATGCATATTTTGTTGCAGCCCAGATTGCAGATGTTGTCAAGAAAGGAGCAATTTGATATCATTATGTGCGGGATCGAATCGAGCGATTATAATGGATCACTGGTAGGAGGGATGGTTGCCGAATTTCTTGGCATCCCTTCAGTTTCTGCCGTCTCAGGTATTAAAATTGAAAACGGACAACCTGTTATGACCCGTGAGATAGATGGAGGAAAAGAGGTAGTGACGGTTCCGGCACCTTTTGTGGCGATCGTTCAGAAAGGTATTGCAAAAGAACCAAGGATAGCAGCGATGCGCGGAATTATGATGGCAAGATCAAAGCCTGTCAAGCTGTTGAACCAATACCGGTTGAGCCTCTTACACAGATAACGGAGTTTGAAAAACCTGCACCCCGTGCCGCATGTAAATTTATTGATGCCGATAATCCGGCACAGCTTATTGAACTTATTACAGAATGAGGCAAAAGTTATCTGATATTTAATTAATAATTAATAAATCAATTCGATATGTCAGTATTAGTATATACCGAAAACTGGGACGGAAAATTCAAGAAGCTCTCGTTCGAACTCGTTTCCTATGCAGCCGGCGTTGCGAAAATGGTCGGCTCAGATGTGACAGCAGTTTCCATCGGAAAGGTTGAGGAGCAGGAACTGAAGAAACTTGGAAACTACGGAGCCTCCAGGGTCATCAATGTAAATAATGAGAGGTTGTCAGTGCTTGACAGCCAGGCTTATGCCAGCTGTAATTTCCGAAATTGCACTGAAAGAAAATGCAACTGTTATTGTAATCTCCAATAATAATGCCGGCAAAGCCATTGCACCACGCCTTTCGGTCAGGTTAAAGGCAGGTGTTGGATCAGGGGTGAGCAGACTACCGTTAAACCTTAATCCCTTTACTGTATATAAAAGGACCTATTCGGGGAATGCTTTTGCACACCTTGTTATTAAATCTGATGTTAAGATACTGACCCTGGCTCAAAACTCATTCGAGCTTGCTGAGACGCCCGGGAATGTCTGTACTATGGAGAATCGCAATATCACGGTGGATGGCTCAATGATAAAGACTACAGTTAAGGATGTTCAGAAACAGGCTGGCAAAATATTGCTTACCGATGCTGATATAGTTGTTTCCGGAGGACGTGGCATGAAGTCTCCTGATAACTGGGCGCCCCTTGTTGAGCTTGCCTCCCTGCTGGGTGCCGCAACGGCCTGTTCACGTCCCGTTTCGGATGAAGGATGGCGGCCTCATGACGAACATACAGGACAGACAGGTAAGATCATATCACCAAACCTCTATATTGCCTTTGGTATTTCAGGTGCAACACAGCATCTTGCAGGTATCAGTTCCTCAAAATATATTGTCGCAATCAATACCGACAAGGATGCACCTATCTTTGAAGCAGCACAATATGGTATTGTTGGTGATGCCCTGAAGGTTCTTCCGAAACTTGTTGAAGCAGTCAGGGCAAGAAGATAATCCTTTCTGTTTCCATTTTCTCCTGACAGCTTCGTGACATAATAAATTAAGTCAATTATTAACCGATGAGATCATGACAAAACAGATAATATTTACTATTTCACTTCTTGTGACCATAGTAGTATTTTCTTATACAATTAACCGGATAATCCGTTTTTTCAGTTTTACAAGACCCGCATTCCGGGTAAAAGATTTTGGGAAAAGGACAAGGGTCATGCTCTCGGTTGCCTTCGGTCAGACCAAAATTTTCAGGAGACCTGTGATAGGGATGTTCCATGCCCTTGTATTCTGGGGATTCTGCATAATTCTTGTCGGCAGCGTTGAGATGATAATCGACGGGCTTTCAGGAAGTGAGCGTGTTTTGAAATTTCTCGGACCGGTATATAATGTTATTGTGGCCTCCGGCGATATTTTTGCACTGGTTGTAGCCATTTCAATAGTAATCTTTCTCAGCCGCAGGATATTTTTCCATATAAAGAGGTTTGAAGGGATAGAGATGAAAAGGATATCTCATATTGATGCTAACATTGCCCTCACAATTATTTTGCTCCTGATGATCTCACTTCTTATGATGAATACCGGGTATGTGAAATTTAAGTCACTTCAGGGAGAATCTGTTACGGGGGTTTATCCTGTCAGCACCGTTATCGCCCGCTTTATTTCAGGCGGTTCTGCAGGCAGCTTCAGCCTTATGTATGAAATATCATGGTGGACCCATATTCTTCTGATCTTCCTCTTTGCCAATATTCTTCCTTACTCAAAGCATTTCCATGTATTCATGTCGGTACCGAATGTTTTTCTCTCAAGGCTTGAGCCTTTGGGAAAGCTTCCGAATATGGATAACGTAACACGTGAGGTAAGGCTTATGATGAATCCTGAAACAGCTTTTGCCGCGCAGCCGGCTGATGTTCCGGTTGAGCGCTTCGGCGTAAGGGATGCAGAGGATGCTTCCTGGAAAAACTATTTTGATTCACTCTCCTGTACGCAGTGCGGTCGTTGTACTGCTGTATGTCCTGCCAATATTACGGGCAAGAAATTATCGCCAAGAAAAGTGATAATGGATCTCAGGGCCAGGATGAAGGAGAAAGGTCCCCTTATGATCAAAAACGGAAGGGATTTTAATGATAACAGGTCACTTCTACGTGATTACATATCTGAGGAGGAGATCTGGGCATGTACAACATGCAACGCCTGTGCAAAGGAGTGTCCTATCAACATAAACCATCCCACTCTTATTGTTGACCTGCGCAGGTACCTGGTGATGGAGGAGGCATCAGCTCCCGGGGAACTGAAGGCTGTTTTCAGCAATATTGAAAATAATGGAGCTCCATGGCAATATTCCTCTGAAGACAGGCTCAACTGGGCAAAAGATCTGGAGATCAATGTCAATGCATAGCTGTAACTTATTGAATGGCAAATCTTAAGCTAAATTAATAAAATCAGGACAGATAATTTATAATATGGAGACCCGGAAGATAGAAGTGCCAGTAATGGCCGACCTCTTTGCAAAGGGAGAGAAACCGGAGTACCTTTTCTGGGTAGGATGTGCCGGTGCTTTTGATGACAGGTATAAAAAAGTGGCAAGGGCTTTTACGAAGATCCTCACACATCTCGGGGTGAGCTACGGCGTTCTGGGGAAGGAAGAGACCTGTACGGGAGATCCTGCCAGGCGTGCCGGCAACGAGATGCTGTATCAGATGCAGGCACTGCAGGTGATTGAGATTTTCAGGATGTATGAGGTGAAGAAGATTATCACAATATGCCCCCATTGTTTCAATATTTTTAAGAACGAATATCCCGATCTTGGCGGGACCTATGAGGTTATAAACTATCTTCAGTTTCTGAATGGAAAAATTGAAGAAGGCTCCCTTAAGATTGACCCTGCCGGTCTGAAGGACATTACTGTTACATACCACGATCCATGTTATCTTGGAAGAGCGAACGACATTTATGACGAACCCAGGAGCATTCTTTCAGGTCTTACATCCAACCTGGTTGAGATGGACAGGAACAGGAGCTTCGCACTATGCTGTGGCGCCGGTGGTGCACAGATGTTCAAGGAGGCAGAGAAGGGTGACAGGGAGGTGTTCATCGAAAGAACAGGCGATGCTCTCAGGACAAAGGCCAGCGTGATTGCAACCGCATGTCCTTTCTGTATGACAATGATGACGGACGGGATTAAATACAAGAACCGGGAGGAAGATGTCAGGAACCTTGATATCGCAGAGCTTATTGCACAATCACTTAAACTATAGAAAAATTCAAATAATAAACTGATAAAATGGAAAACAATAAACTCCTGAAAAGCGGTGAATTTCTTGTAAAGGAAGTTGAAGCGGAAAATATATTCATTCCCGAGGAATTCAATGAGGAACAGAGAATGATAGCCCAGACATGCAGTGACTTTATTGAGGCTGAAGTATATCCCAACCTGGAAAAGGTAGAGAAGAGCGACAGGGATCTGATGAAGACCATACTTAAGAAATCCGGGGAGCTGGGCCTGATGGGGATATCAATTCCTGAAGAGTTCGGGGGATTCGGACAGTCATTTGTTACCCAGATGCTGGTGGCTGAAACTACCGGCGCCGGGTATTCCTTTTCGGTAGCTTATATGGCACACTGCGGCATCGGAACTCTGCCGATAATGTATTACGGTAATAAAGACCAGCGGGAGCGCTATGTGACAAAACTGGCTTCCGGTGAATTCATTGGAGCTTATTGTCTTACAGAGCCGGGCGCCGGGAGTGATGCAAACTCGGGAAAAACAAATGCAAGATTAACAGAAGACGGTACCCATTACCTGCTTAACGGACAGAAGATGTGGATCACAAACGCCGGATTTGCTGACACCCTTGTAGTTTTTGCAAAAATTGATACCGACAGGGTGCTCAGTGCATTCATTGTTGAGACCAGATATCCCGGCGTGGTTATAGGTCCCGATGAACACAAGATGGGAATAAAGGGATCTTCGACAGCACAGATATATTTCAATGATGTAAAAGTTCCGGTCGAAAACCTGTTGGGCAAGAGGGGAGAAGGTTTCAGGATAGCACTCAGTATACTTCATATGGGCCGTCTTAAGCTTGGAGCTAATGTTATTGGTGCAGCAAAAAAAGCAATAAATGATTCGGTTAAATATGCAAATGAAAGAAAGCAGTTTGGTGTGCTTATTTCAACTTTCGGGGCATTAAAACATAAAATGGCAGAACAGGTCATTCGTCTTTTTGCTTCAGAATCAGCCGTATACAGAGTCAGTAACGATGTTGACATCCTTTTGAAAAAACTGATTGCCGACTGTGGAGATTATGGCAGGGCCACAATAGAAGCAATAAGCCATTATGCTGTCGAGGCTGCCATTCTAAAGGTGGTTGGTTCTGAGATGCTCGATTTTGTTGCAGATGAGGCTGTACAGATACATGGAGGAATGGGTTATTCAGCCGAGATGTCGGTCGAAAGGGGATATCGCGACTCAAGGATCAACAGAATATTCGAAGGCACGAATGAAATAAACCGGCTTCTTGTTGTTGATACCGCCATGAAGCGTGCCATGAAAGGTGAATTTGACCTCTACGGCAAGGCTGAAAAACTCTACTCTCAATTGGGTGAGCTCACTGACGGAAGGGAAGAGGGAGAGAGTTATTTTCAGGAAAAAATAAGATATGTAAAAAATTTCAAGAAGGTTATTCTTCTCTGCATACATGGAGCAACCAAAAGGTTTGAAAAGAATATTATCAATGAACAGGAAGTTCTGAATAATATTGCCGAGATGATCATGGAAACCTATGTTTCCGAATCCCTGGCTCTCAGGGTTGAGAAGATGGGCACTTACAAAAGCGATACGGCACTTTATAAAGATATGCTTGACGTTAATATTTTTGATACTGCCGGGATTGTAAGAAAATCATCTCTTGAGGCAATCAGTGCATTTTCTTCTCCGGAGTCATGCCCGCTGTTGATCCAGGCAATTGAAAATCTCACAAGAGTTTCCTGTGTCAATGTAAAGGATGCCCGCCGTCGCATTGCCGATAAGCTTATAGCGGATAATACCTATAAATTCTGATGGCCTGGCCCGGCAACCACGTCGGGCCCCCTTCCTTTGTCATTCACCCTTTCTTCTTCCTTAATTAAAATTTATATCATCATAGTAAATGATATAGATCAATTTTTAATATGATATACAGCATTGGACAGACATAAATTTTATCTATTTTAAAAACCAATACTTATTAAAATCGGGTATCTTTGTGAATTAATTAACACTCATAAAAGTATGAATAAGAGATTAAATATGGTAAGACAGTTATTTGCTGCTTTTCTTGTAATCGCAGCAATCGGGGGACTATCGTCGTGCGAAAAGTATACGTTTACGCCTCCGGTAATTAATCCGGTGGATACGATCCATTTCGAGGCTCAGGTTCAGCCGATATTTAACGCAAACTGCCTCTCCTGTCATGGAGCCATAAAAGCTCCGGACCTCAGGGATGGAAAGTCGTGGGCCTCCCTTACAAAACTTGGATTCATCAACCTGCCCGGGGCGACCAGTGTTCTTTACACAACAATGACAGGTCCTGATCATGCCCCGAGATCAACTGATGCGGACAAACAGACTGTTCTCATCTGGATAAACCAGGGAGCCTTAAATAACTAATAATAAATAAACCAGATAAAGCCTAAAAACATGAAAAAGATTTTTATCGTCTTAATTTTATCATTATTCCTTTCCCCGTTATTTGCTCAGGAAGAATCACAGGCAAAGGAAAAATCAGCGCCGGTACGTTTTACATTTTCATCCGAAACCCTGATTGACAATCAAACCATTGTGTCGCCCTATAAAGGGGGCCTGGTACTCCAGATTCAACACAGGTTTGGCCTGATAGAAAATATACATAACCTGTATGGCATCTATGGCGCTGCCAATACACGCATTGGCCTTAATTATGGCATTACAGACAGGTTAATGATAGGAGTCGGAACTGAAAAGGATAATAAACTCCAGGATATCAGCTGGAAATATCTTATCCTTCAGCAAACCGAGGACAACAGTATGCCGGTTTCTCTTTCATATTATGGCAACCTTGTGATTGACGCAAGGGCCGAGGATCAGTTTGGCCCGTCAGGTGATTTTAAGCAGATCCACAGGCTCTCTTATTTTACACAGTTTATACTTGCCCGCAAGTTCAGTGAGAAGATCTCTGCTCAGATAGCTCCTTCCTTTATGTATATGAACACCGTTAAAAGATTTTCAGATACCGAAGGGTATAAGAACTTTAACATCGGACTGCATGCAGGGGCACGTGCCAACCTGTTCGGTAACCATTCGCTTCTTCTTGAGTATGACCAGCTTCTTACCAGTCAGGATACAGGCGATAATCTGAAACAGCCAAAACCCAATCTGGCCTTCGGATGGGAGATCAGCACTGCAACCCATACTTTCCAGGTGTTTGCTTCCAACTATAAAGCTCTTGACCACCAGTATAATCTGGTTTACAACACAAATGCTGCAGGTGACGGAGGTTACATGCTTGGTTTTAATATAGCCGTAAGATTCTAAAAATAACCGGGATCACTGATGAAGATTTTCAGATTCCTGATCATATCTGTTCTGTTCCAGATCTGTAATACTTCTGCCTCACCTGCAGAAGTATTCAGTTTTAATAAAGATAATCAGGCCAGCTCGGATACAACAACTTATGTATCTCCGTTTTATAATGACAATGAACGCTGCTTTAAGTGTCATGGTCAGGGAATGTACGAATATACGAACAAGAACCTTGGCAGGCAGGTCAGGGAACTGATGTGCTCGGAACAGATTGTGAACAGGGATGAATTCTACAGGTCGAACCATAAAAGTTTCAGTTGTACTGATTGCCATTCGGAGCAATATACCATATTTCCGCATCCGGGAGAGCTGAGGATGGAGCAGAAAAACAACTGCATCGACTGCCATGGGGGAGATGAAAAATTTGCCCAGTACCATTTTGAGGAGATAGAAGCTGAATATAAGGAAAGTGTACATTATAAGCTGGAGAAGGATGGTTTCTCATGCTGGAAATGTCATAACCCTCATACATACAGAATAAGTGTAAGGAACAGTACTAACCTCAAGGAGACTATTGCTTACGATAACGCAATCTGTCTGAACTGCCATTCCGATTTCAGCCAGTTCCAGCTGCTTACCGACAGAAAGGAGATAAACCTGATTAAAAAGCATGACTGGCTTCCCAACCAGGCAGCACATCTTGCAAATGTCAGGTGCATTGAGTGCCATACTAAAATTAATAATAATATCCCGGTAGCTCATCTGATCCTGCCCAAAACCCAGGCAGTCAGGCTATGCAATGAATGCCATTCCAGAAACTCGCTCCTTATGGCTTCCCTCTATAAATTTGCATCGAAGGAAAAACGCCGCGACGGATTTTTTAACGGGATCATCCTGAATGAATCGTATGTGATAGGGGCCAACAGAAATGAATACCTGAACCTTCTGAGCTTTATTATCCTTTTTGGAGTTTTAGGTGTAGTAGCAATTCATATCCTGTTCAGAATAAAGAAAAATAACGAATCAACTTAAATAAGACAAGAATGTATCTTTACCCCAAATGGATAAGATTGTGGCATTGGTTAAATGCATTAATGTTTATAATTCTTATTGTTACAGGTTTAAGCATGCAATATACCGATAAGGAGCAGGCTGCCTATGTTGTAAGATTTGCTATAGCTGTAAAATGGCACAATTTTGCAGCAATGGTTCTTGTATTAAATTATATAGTATTTGTCACGGGGAATATCCTTACAAGGAACGGGAGGTACTATAAAATAAGAAGGGAGAATTTCAGCGCAGATCTGTTGAAACAGCTGAAATATTACGCGTTGGGGAATGTTCAAAGGAGAGAAACATCCTTTCCCGGTAACTGAAAAGAGCAAGTTTAATCCTCTTCAGAAATTCTCATATGTGCTTGCCATGTATGTGGCTGTTCCTTTACTGATAATCTCGGGTACAGGATTACTTTTTCCTGAAATTACAATCACAAAGTTTTTTGGAGTAAGCGGTCTTATTCTGACAGATATTCTCCATATAACAATGGGCTTTTTCCTTTCCATTTTCATGATCATTCATATTTATACCTGTACACTGGGTGAAAAGCCAACATCTCTGTTCTGGGGAATGATTTCAGGATATCACCGGTCTGAGGAACACTAGGATAAAATAAAAAATGCCAGATGAAAAACAGTGCTGAAGAAGAGAGTGACAGATCGTCAAGACGCAATTTCCTGAAAAAAGTGGGAGCCGGTGTCGGGGCCATTTCTGTCAGCGGGATTGCCGGCGCTTCATAATAAATGGCAGCGAAAAGGCAAAATCGGGTAAGAAAGTGAAGCTTCTCTCGACGGACGGGAAACTGGTTGAGGTCGATCAGGATGATATTAAACCAGCAAAGGAGATCGCTGCTGAACTCAAAGAAGAGGCAAGAGCAGGACTCCCAAACAGAAAGTTTACAATGGTGATTGACCTTGCCAGGTGCAAGAATGCAAGAAAATGCGTTGAGGCATGCCAGGAAGGTCATCTGCTGCCAAAGGATCATGAATGGATGAAGCTCTATCTGCTGCAGGATGATAATCATACAGCAAAATACTGGTTTCCCAGACCATGTTTCCATTGCGATAAACCCATGTGCGTAAGCGTTTGTCCGGTTGGTGCAACATATAAACGTCCTGACGGGATAGTTCTTATTGATAATCAGAGATGTATCGGATGCAAATTCTGTATGACCGGTTGCCCGTTCTCAGCAAGGGTATTCAACTGGAAAGATCCGGAAGTGAAAGTTCCGCCCGGCCATGTGTATGATCCTGAAACAAACATCCCGGCACTGGAAGGCACAGTAGGGAAATGTGTATTCTGCGCCGATAAACTGAGAAAAAATGAGTTGCCCCGATGTGTAACTGCATGCCCGATGGGTGTGATATTCTTTGGAGATATACTTGAAGATACTGTTACAAACGGGAATGAAACGGTAAGATTCAGCAAGCTGATAACCGACAGGGCCGGTTACAGGTATCGTGAAGAACTTGGTACTCTGCCCAGTGTTTACTATCTGCCCCCTGCTCAAAGGATGTTTCCTGTAGAAAGTGGTCTGGAGGACGCAGATCAGGCCATAAAGGACAGGTATAAAAATGCCGGTCCACGGTAATTAGTTTAAATAAAATCTGGAGAGAATATGGAAGCCGATAGAAAATTGATAAAAGATCTTACCCCGGAAATTGAGAAGACAAGTGTGAAATGGTATATAACCTTTTTTATCTTCCTGGCATTCTTCTCGGTCGGGATCTATGGACTTATTCAGCAGATTGACAAAGGGCATATTGTCACCGGTATGCGCGATAATGTAGTATGGGGATTCTATATAGTGAATTTTATCTTCTTCATGGGACTGAGCTATTCCGGAGCACTTATTTCGGGAGTACTGCACCTGTTTCATACCGGATGGAGAAAACCGGTGATAAGGATGGCAGAATTAATAACGATTATTTCACTTATAATCGGACCTTTCTTCATTTTCTTCTGTATCGGACGGCTCGACAGGCTATATTTCCTTTTTACCCATCCGCGCATCCAGTCACCAATAACCTGGGACGTAATAGCTATCTGTACTGACCTCATCGGGTGTTTCATCTATCTCTATCTTTCCTTCATTGAAGATTTTGCGATCCTGCGCGATTATCCTGACCTTAAGGTACCTGCATGGAAAAAGAAACTGTACAAGATCCTTTCTCTCGGCTTTACAGGTACGGAACAGGAACTTAAGATACTCTCAAGGGCGAGAACAGTAATGGCTGCCATGGTAATTGCAATTGCGATAATTGTCTACTCCGTTCTTGCCTGGATATTTGGTGTTACCCTTCAGCCAGGCTGGCATTCGACAATTTTCGGACCTTATTTTGTAATTGCAGCAGTATTCTCCGGAACAGGCTTACTTATAATACTGATGTGGATCTTCAGGAAAATTTATCATCTTGAAGAATATATCACGAAGCGCCATTTTGTCAACGTTGGAGTCCTGCTTACGGTAATTGCGGCTTTCTATGGATATTTTACATTCAGCGATTACCTTACGAAGTGGTATGGATCAATAAAATGGATTCCATCCTGATCGATAAGCTTTTCACAGATTACTATTCACTCTTTATCTTTGCCAACTATATCGGAATTCTTCTTCCCTGTATAATAATAGCATTTCCCAGGTTCAGAACAATACCAAGCATTACAATTGCCGCTGTAATTGCGGTTACCGCCCTCTGGGTAAACCGGTATATTATTGTGATCCCGACCCTTGAAACCCCTTTCCTTCCTATCCAGGATATACGTCCTGACTGGATCAAGTATACTCCCACATGGGTTGAATGGTCACTTACACTGGCAGGCGTCTCAGTATTTGCAATGCTCTTTATGCTTGTCTCAAAGATTGCTCCGATAATCTCTATTTCCGAGATGCAGGAAAAGGATAAAGTCGAAATTCTGAAGTAACGGGTAAAATAATGAGCTAATGAAGAATAAATCAATAATTATACTGTTTTTATCACTCCTGCCGGTTTTATCCGGTCATATCTATTCCCAGGACGCGGCAAAAATTACTCCCTATATCCAGCTGCAGTATTTTAAAAACACTGATGATCAGAGAATTCTGCAGACAACTCTGACCTATTCAAAAAACAGGATGGAATTACCACTGCCCGGAATGGAGATATCATTCTATACCGGTCCGGATAAAAAAGAGCTTCTTGCAAAGGTTATCACAGACAATAAAGGTGTAGCCGGGTTTGACCTGGGCAGCATGAAACTCAAATCAGGCAATGAAGGAGTGTGGGCTTTCAGCTCTGAATTCAATGGTAATGATACAATTGAGAAAGGGGTATCTGAAATATCAGTTAAGGATCTAAAGCTGGGTATGACGCTTGCCGGTACGGACAGTATTAAAACAGTTACAGTAAATGCTTTTACCGGAGAAGGAGAAAAAAGAAGCCTGTATCGGGAGAGACAGTCACCGTTTATGTGCCGAGGATGTTCAGTCTTCTGCCAATTGGTGAACTCACCCTTGATGACTCAGGTACTGCAAGCCTCGATTTCCCTTCAGATCTTCCGGGTGATAAAGAGGGTAACCTTGTCATAATTGCTAAAATTGAGGAGAATGCCACATACGGGAATGTGGAAAAAAGGGAAAGCATGAAATGGGGTACTCCTACAGATTATTCGGTACCGGTCACTCACAGGGCTCTCTGGACAAAAATTGCGCCCAGATGGATGATCTATACACTGTCAGTACTGCTGGCTGGTGTATGGGGCCATTATCTTTTTGCAATTATAAGCCTTATGAGGATTAAAATAAATGCAAAAAGGAAGGCCAGGGAAGAATACAGGATTTGAAATGATCTTTTGCACGATAATTGTACTAATCTTAATTAAAACCAGATTGTTATGAAAACTATGAAACTATTATTTATCAGGTGCAGCAGTTCTGATGCTGAGTGCGCCATTGGTGCCCAACCTAAACCATGGGTAGTACCGGCTAACTTCAAATCTATGAAGAATCCTGTGGCAAAAGGTGAAGAAAGTAACAAAGCAGGTATGGCTATCTACAACAAGAATTGTGCTACATGTCATGGAAAAGCAGGTCTTGGTGACGGAGTGAAGGCAAGAGCTCTGAAGACTTTCCCCGGTGATTTCTCCAAAGCTGAATTCCAGGATCAGACTGACGGGGATCATTTCTACAAAACCAAAACAGGAAGAGGCGAAATGCCGAAATATGAAGGTAAATTATCAGATACTGATATCTGGAATGTTGTCAATTACATGAGAACATTCAAGAAGTAGATCTGGCAGAAGCAATTTATCAGTTAAAAGGGGTGCCTCACAATGGCACCTTTTCTGTTTTACCGGCACAGGGCATGGGGCGCTGAGGGTAGAGATATGAGATATGAGATTTGAGATATGAGATATGAGCGTAGAGCGTAATTCTTAACTTTCCCCTCCTTTTTTCAAGGAGGGGTGGCCCGACCGGGGAGTCTGACCGGAACTTTTATACCTTCTCGTCGGGCCGGGGTGGTTAAAATCGGGTGAGATATGAGATATGAGATATGAGATATGAGAGGTGAGAGGTGAGAGGCAGCCGGTGATCGGTAAAAGTGGAAGTAAGAAGTAAGAAGTAAGAAGTAAGAAGTAAGAAGTAAGGTAAGAAGTAACCGGCAATCGGTACAATTTTGCCAACTGCCAACTGAAGCCGTGAAAATCAGCTGCATCAGTATAATCAGCGTTCTATTAACAACCGAATAAAATTACCTGGAATAAAAAAGGGTGTCCTGTTTAGACACCCTCTTTTTATATTACTTTAAGTAATTACTAGACTGCTCCGTTCAACACGTCGAGGGTGTTCTGAAGAAGTGCCTTAGTGTACTGGGTGTTATGAATTCCAAGACTTGATTCTCTCAGACACAACTGGAAATTAATTATGGCTCCCATCTGTGCATTTGTAAGTGAGGGGAACGATGGCAGTGCATTATTGGTAGCTTTCTGAGCCGTAGTCCAGGAATTGCTGGCTGCCGGATTTTTCCATGCGCCTGTCGGGTTTGCGGATGGATCATACATGTCGATATATCCGTCAAAATTATTGGTTGTAAGACCAGCCCAGAGGTTTGTTTCTGTTGCGTCAGCATGGAGAATTGGTGTTGCTCCTCCGACGGAGTTGATCTTTGTGGCGAGTGCATCAAGGAGACCCTGCATTTCAGCCCTCGGGTTAAGCCAGAATGTTGAGTTTTTAGCATCTAATCCGGTGTGGCAGTTGGTTGCATTACATCCGTTGAAGTTACCTTTTGCAAAGAATGTATGTCCGCCTGCTTTGCCTGTAATGCCGGCCATATGGCAGTCCTGGCAGCTGGCAACTGAAGGGTGAGGTGAGTTTGCATAGGTAAGTGTTCCTGTGAACTCTACACCGCCCGTGCCTGAGAATATTGCACCTACGGTACCATAGTGAACGCCTGTTCTGTAAGAAGGTACAAGTTTATTCGGTGCTGCGTTACCTACAGTACCGTCATAAAACAAAGCAGTTGGGGTTGCTGCAAGAGCAACATAATCAACTACATTACCGTCAGAGAGTGTGCTGCTGGTTGTAATTGGCCGGGGCTGATGGCATTTGATGCAGAGATTGCTCATCCCACCATCCTGCGCAATGTTAATGGTTTTGGTCCCTCCCCACATTGTCATATCGACAGCTGCAGTGGTTGTAAGAGGTGAGAAATCAGTTCCTTCATAAGTAGTGTGCAGGCTGCTGTGACAGGTAAAGCAATCAAGTTCTCCATAGGATTTAGAGGCTATTGAAGCATAATTATTGGTGTACTTGCCATTGGTGCCTGCTGTAAAGGTTGCAGGTACACTATTGGCACATACATACTTGAAGCCTTCCGATTCGTGGCAGGGAGCACAACCTGTGCTTCCGGCTTCCTCAAATGCTGCTTCACCATAGGAGTGTTTTGAAAACTCAAATTGTACAGCAACAGCGTCTACTACTGTAGGATTGTGGCATTCTTTGCAGGTCTGGTTGGCATCTACACCGTTGGTGCCATTAGTGCCATTCGCTCCGTTTTGCCCGGCAGGTCCGGCCGGACCTTCACAGGAAGCAAGCAGGAACCCTGCAGCGAAAACGAAAGTAAATAGTTTGATCAGGTTTTTCATATTGGATTATTTAGTTAAAAATTCTATGTGCAATCTAAAGAAAACCTCTGTTATCATATTAACAGTCTCTATGCTATTTGCGAGGTTTAAAGTTGATAGATATATACCAGCTACTTGATAAATGTCAATTTATATAATGATATTTGTTAGTTTTGTAAATTCATTTCTCTTTTAAGAACTATTTTTGAATCCCTCAAAAAGTATATATGGCAGGCACTAATTTAATAAATAATTGTGAAAACTGCACACACAGGTGGAAGAATTTTCATCACCTGACAAAAAGTGAACTGCAACTGATTAATGATAACAGGTACGAGGCGACATTCAAACCCGGCGAGATAATGTTAAAGCAGGGTTCCCCTACCTCAAATGCACTGTTCATAGCCAGCGGCATGGCCAAATTGTACATCGAGGGACGTAACGGGAAAAACTTTATTCTGGGTATTGGAATGCCCGGGATGCTTATTATGGGACCAGGGGCTTACGTGGATTCGCGGCACACCTATTCTGTTTCTTCCCTTACAACCGTGCAGGCTTGTTTTATTAGTTTTGATCTCTTCCGGCAACTTATACGGGATAACGGGAGTTTTGCCGAAGGAATGCTGGAGGACATAAGTATGAAATCGCTTGAGTCGCATACCCGGATGGTAAACCTGTCGCAGAAGAGAATGTCAGGAAGGGTTGCCGATGCATTATTGTACTTTTCTGATTCAATATTCAACAGCGATGAATATGAAATGATCCTTTCACGCCAGGAATTTGGAGAGATGACAAGTATGGCCAAGGAATGTGTAGTAAGGATTCTCAAAGAATTCGAAGATTCGGGAGTGGTCTATTCTGATTCTTCAAGGATAAAAATTCTGGACAGGCAGAAGCTGATCCAGATATCCGAACGGGGATAAAAATGTTCCGGAGTTACGAAATCGGGAATGGCAGATGGCATGATTGACCACAATCACAAACACGAATAAATTTAATTTAAAATCATGGGTGGTTACATAATACCTTTAAAACCAAAAATATATTATGATGAAATACCTGAAGTTCCTCTTTAGCCCTGTTTTAATGGGTTTACTGTTTGTTGCGTTTGCAGTTGCGATGGCTGCGGCAACCTTTGTGGAAAATGACTTTGGCTCGCCGGTTGCCTACAGTATGGTTTACAGTACGAAATGGTTTGAACTGATATTGCTTCTTCTTGCCGTAAACCTTATTGGACAGTTATTTATCTATAAACTTTTCAGAAGGGAGAAGCTCACTGTTGCGCTGTTTCATCTTTCATTTTTATTGCTTGTGGCAGGCGCCGGGATAACAAGATACTTCGGATGGGAGGGAACAATGCATATACGTGAGGGTGAAGAGCAGGCTCAGTGTTATTCGACTGAAAAGTACATTGGTTATTCCGTGAAAGAACCGGGAGGGAATGTCAGCAGCAGCCAGTCACAAAAATATTCGCTGACATCTGTCTCTGCTGATAATTATAATAAGCAAATTGATATAAACAACAATAAATATGATCTGGTACTCTCAAAGATAATTCCTAATGCCAGCCAGAATATCGTTGCCAGCTCCGTTGGCAACCCGATAATATCGCTGCTCGTAACAACCGCCATGGCTGAAAAGGAATCTCTAATTCTGAACAGGGGAGAAAGGAAATCGGCAGGAGGGCTCAGCATCGGCTTCGGTTCCTCCGAACCTGCTGACCTTAACATATCATTTGACTCAGGTGCATTTTATATGAGTTCCAGCCTTCCGCTGGCAGAGTTGAGTATGATGACCCGGCAGTCAGTAATGACCGAACCGGGTAAGATGGTAAAGCTGCAGCCTATGAAGGTACTGACTGTAAACGGGACCAGAATAGTACCGCAGGAGATGCTAGCCGCAGGAATGCTTAACACTGCTGCCGTAAATCCTGAGGTGCAGAGTACCGGACAAAACGCTTTTATATTTAAGATTACAGGTGCTAAAGAATCCGCAACGCTTACCCTATGGGACAGGGAAGCAGAGCCGATGGCAACCGGCTCCTGTGTAATTGACGGCAGGACGGTTGAGCTCAGGTACGGACCGGAGATCAAAAATCTGCCGTTCAGCATAAAACTGAATGACTTTATCCTTGAAAGATATCCGGGGTCAAATAGTCCGTCAGGATATAAAAGTGATGTCGTCCTGATAGATAAAGCCGGAAATATTCAGAGACCATTTATGATCTTCATGAACAATATACTCAAATATAAGGGGTATCGCTTTTATCAATCCTCTTTTGACAGTGACGAAAGGGGAACTATTCTTTCAGTAAACCACGATATGGCAGGAATGGTCGTTTCATATACCGGCTATGGCTTGCTGTTCTTTTTTATTATCCTGGCTATGATCAATAAGAAGTCATTATTTCATAATATCACTGCAGGATACTGGAACTCCGCCATCCGTAAGACAGTAACAGCCTTTGCCCTTATACTCCTTTTATCAGGGCTTGGCAGGATAGATGCCCAGAAGCTCATTCCTGATAAAGCTGTAGCCCGCGAGTTTGGTAAAGTACTTGTTCAGGATCAGAAGGGAAGGACAAAACCTCTGTTCACTTTAAGCAACGATATCCTTCGTAAGGTGACCCACGAAAATGAATTCGAAGGGCTTTCCTCCATGCAGGTTTTTCTTGGCCTTTATCTTGACTTCAACAACTGGAAAGGTGTTCCGCTTATAAGGATTTCGAACCAGGATATCCGCAAAAAACTGGGCATCACGGGAAAGTTTGCCGCCTTCACGGATATAGTAAATCTTGATGGCGACGGGTTGTACCGTATATCTGAAGATGTCAGTAAAGCTTATTCAAAAGCTCCCGGCGAAAGGAACAAAACGGATAAGGAGATAATGAAAGTGGATGAAAGGGTGAATATCGTCTATATGATCTATAAGGGCGACTTCTTAAAGCTCTTTCCTCTGAAGAATGGCACCCACGACTGGGGTTCCTCACAGGAAGCGCTTGTAAAGGCAGTAAACAGGGATGATTCTCTTTATCTGAATAGTATCCTCCCGGTTCTGGATGATGCCATCAAGGCAAATAATATTACAACCACCCGGCAGGTAACGGAATCAATAAGCAGTTATCAGAAAAGGTTTTCGGAATATCAGCTTCCGTCGGATACAAGAACCAGTGCCGAACTGTTATATTACAGACTGGGTATATTTGAAAAGTTGTTCCCGTTCTATGCCACGGTCGGACTTATTATGCTTATTGGGCTGATCACCATGGTAATAAGGGGGAGGAACAGGACATCCCCGTTCATTAAGATACTTGGATGGCTGCTGTTTGCGGGGTTTATTTTCCATACATTCGGACTTGGACTCAGATGGTATATTGCTGGCCATTCGCCCATGAGCAATGGCTATGAATCGATGATCTTCATATCATGGGTTACACTCCTGGCCGGGTTCATTTTCAGCCGCAAATCGGCTTTCGCACTTTCCGCAACTGCAATCCTTGCATCAATGACGCTTATGGTTGCACACCTGAGTTTTATGGATCCTGAAATTACAAACCTGGTACCTGTCCTCAAGTCATACTGGCTTACGCTCCACGTGTCGGTGATAACAGGCAGCTATGGATTCCTGGGCCTTGGTGCAATACTCGGGCTTATAAATATGATCCTGCTTGTACTGTCAAATGAGAGGAACCGCGAACGGATATCAGCCACTGTTGATGAACTGACCGTGATCAGTTATAAGTCCCTTACCTTCGGACTCTATTTTATCACGATAGGAACTTTCCTCGGGGCTGTCTGGGCAAATGAATCCTGGGGAAGATACTGGGGCTGGGACCCGAAAGAAACCTGGTCGCTCATAACAATAATATTATACAGTATTGTAATTCACAGCCGCAATATTCCCGGCATGAAGGATATCTTTACATTTAACCTGCTCTCACTGTTTGCTTTCTCCTCGGTCCTTATGACCTATTTCGGGGTGAACTACTATCTATCGGGCCTGCATTCCTATGCGGCCGGTGATCCGGTTCCGGTGCCATCATTTGTCTACATAACCGTTTTGCTACTGGCAACTCTCTCTCTTGTATCATATCTGCGTTACAGCAGCTATAAAAACCGGCAGGATGTAAAAGCTCCCGAAAAAGTATAGGTTACTCTGCTCCGGACTTTTTCATTTCGGTCATATAAATTAGTCGTTTAAAAGGGGTACGTAAAATATATTTTGTTAATTTTGATGTTTGTGCGATGGAGTTCGCCATAAACCGCCCTGCAAAAGCTGATAACTCCTGCTTTAAACTTTATTGAGTAACTTTAAAGTAATGCAGTTTATATGGCAAAATTAATTTTCATCATCGGCACGGGGAGTTTTATTGGCGGGGTATTACGCTTTCTGACTTCTAAATTTATCCAAAACCATGTTATTTCTTCATTCCCGTTCGGAACTTTTGTAGTTAATATTCTGGGCTGCCTGCTTATAGGTTTGTTCTATGGCTTATCTGAGCGTGGTAATTTTATGACAGCGGAATGGAGAATGTTCCTGACGGTTGGCTTTTGTGGTGGCTTTACCACCTTCTCAACATTTACAAATGAAAACGTATCCCTGATCAGGGACGGGAACTTCTTTTATTTTGCACTTTATACAGGCCTGAGTGTATTTTTAGGTCTGATGGCAACATATCTAGGAAATCTGACCACTAAATTATTTTAACTATGAAATTGAAAGGCGAAGCAAAACTCCTGCGCATTTTTCTCAGTTCCACTGATAAGTTCAAACACCAGCCACTTTATGAGGTCATAGTATTTGCCGCAAAACGTTACGGCCTCACAGGAGCAACTGTCCTGAAGGGGGTTATGGGTTTTGGGGTGAGCAGTACCGTTTACTCTCCGACCTATTGGGAGATAACTGAGAAAGTTCCAATGGTTGTTGAGATAGTTGACGATTCTGAAAAAATAGAAAAATTCACAGATACCATTCTTCCCTATTTCGATAACATTAATAAAGGTTGTATGATCACTGTAGAGAAGGCTAATATTATACTTCACAAGCAGGGCACAAAAAAGAAAACGTAAATATGGGTAATAGCCGGTGTAAAGAATATGATATGGATATTGATGAATTCATGAAAATTGCAAATAATATTAAATTCTAACTAACTATTAATTCGAAAGCAATGAAAATTATTGAGGTATCTGCAATGGAAATTTTAGACTCACGGGGTAATCCTACAGTCGAGGCAAACTTAACTTTGGAAGATGGAACAAAATCAAGGGCAATGGTGCCCAGTGGTGCGTCAACAGGTGAACGTGAAGCCTGTGAATTACGGGACGGTGACAAAAAACGCTACGGAGGGAAAGGTGTTTTAAAAGCCGTAGAAAACGTCAATAACATTATTGCAAAAGAGATAACCGGTAAATCTTTCGTAAGTCAGCGTGAACTGGACTATTTAATGATTAGCCTGGATGGAACGCAAAACAAATCAAAACTGGGTGCAAATGCACTGCTTGCAGTTTCCATGGCATATGCCCGTGCAGAAGCCATGAGCGCCGATATTCCTCTCTATCAGTATCTTGGCGGAAGTAACGCGCACCTGCTGCCTGTGCCATGCATGAATATCATCAATGGTGGTAAACATGCTGATAATAATGTGGATTTTCAGGAATTTATGATTGCACCACATGGAGCAAAGACTTTTACCGAAGCAATCCGCATGGGAGTAGAGGTGTTTCATAGCCTTAAATCAGTTCTTAAAGCAAAAGGTTACAGTACCGGTGTCGGTGATGAAGGCGGGTTTGCGCCTGACCTGAAATCGAATGATGAAGCAGTTGAAGTTATTCTTGAAGCCATATCAAAAACTGGTTACAAAGCCGGGGATGAGGTAAGCATTTGCCTTGACCCTGCGGCAAGTGAGCTGTGGGATGATGGGAAATACAAATTATTTAAAAGCACTGGGAAATTCCTTACAAGTGATGAAATGGTAAAGCTCTGGGAAGGCTGGGTGAAACAATATCCGATTGTTTTGATTGAAGACGGACTGGCAGAGAATGACTGGAATGGCTGGCAGAACATGACTAAGGTCCTTGGTAAGAAAATTGAGATTGTCGGTGATGATATCTTCTGCACAAATAAAGCAATACTTACTGAAGGTATCAGGAAGGGTGTTGCGAACTCAGTTCTGATTAAGCTTAACCAGATTGGTACAGTAACTGAAACACTGGAGACAATTGAACTGGCATACAAGAATTCATATAACTGTTTTGTTTCACACAGAAGTGGCGAGACCGTTGACAGTTTTATAGCTGATCTGACAGTAGCAGTCAATGCAGGACACCTGAAAACCGGCAGCGGATGCAGGGGTGAAAGGGTTGAAAAATTCAACCAGTTAATGAGAATTGAACATGCGCTGGGTAGTGCTTCGAAATTTGCAGGTAAGCAGGCATTTAAAAATGCATAACCACCCACAGGCACTTTAGTTTTGGTAAACATAAAAGGCAATTATCAATATTTCAGATAATTGCCTTCGTTGTTTTGGGGTGGGGTGGAAGATGGGGCTCGAACCCACGACCTTCGGAACCACAATCCGACGTTCTAACCGACTGAACTACATCCACCGTTTATGGAGTGCAAAATAAGCCCAAAATTTCTATTCCACAAAATTTTAGTTTTATTTTCTCATGCTGATGTCAATTGCTATCTTTGAAAAGTTCATTTAAAAACGAATATGCCTGCACAATTTTTGATTACAAAGATTGTTATCAGTAGAATGCTTTTAAGGCCTGTTATAATTTGAAGAAACTTGCATTTATAGACAATATTTCAGGGCTGCAGCTTTTTCAGCTGATGAAACCTGTCGCCTTTCTTATTATAAGTATTGTTTTTACAAAAAGCCATCTGACCCGTGCCGAAATCGGACAATGGGAAATGTTCATGTTCATAGGCGGACTGATGACTTTCTTCTGGGTCACAGGAATAATTCAGTCGTTGCTGCCTCTCTACCACAGGAACACGACCTATCATAAAATGGGCGATAACGGCACGACCAAATCCCCGGAAATATTCAATGCTTTTCTGCTGCTGTGCTTTTTCAGCCTGCTCTTTTTCATCATGGGACATTCGATTAAGAGCCATTTTTCAGTTTTCCATATTTCCGGGAACGTTCCTTTTATAAACCTTTTGTTACTCTACATACTTCTGAGCAGTCCTGTATGTCTGATAGAATATATATACCTGCTTAACAACAGGTCTTACAGGATATTCCAGTATGGTCTGATAACGTTTACAATTCAGATGCTCCTGATAATCATACCAATAATATTAGGTAAAGATATTATCTGGTCGATATGGGGATTGCTCAGTGTCACCTTTATCAGATGGATATGGCTTCTTATTCTGCTCAGAAGATATACTGAAATGAAGATTTCATTTGAGTTCATTAAGGAGCACCTTTATCTTGGCGCACCTCTTATTCTGACCTCCCTGATAAGCGGCTCTGCACAATATACGGATGGCGTAATAATATCTGCAGTTTACAGGGATCCGGCAATGTTTGCATGGTTCAGGTATGGTGCCAAGGAATTTCCGCTTGTTCTTATGCTTGCAAACGGACTCAGCAATGCAATGCTTCCCGAATTCTCAACAAGGGAGAGGATGAGAGAATCACTGGCCAAGATCAGGGTCAAATCAAAAAGACTGATGCATATTTTGTTCCCTGCGGCAATTATAATGATGGTGGGTACCAGATGGATATACCCGAGAATATTCAACCCTGACTTTGAAAGAAGTGCCGACATTTTCCTTATTTATTCGCTGCTGGTGGTGCCAAGGCTTGTCTTTCCCCAGACAATAATCGTCGGAAGGAAAAAAACATATATAAGTCTTATTTCAGCTCTCCTGGAGCTTGCATTCAATATCCCCTTAAGCCTTCTGATGATAAAATGGGGCTATGGACTGGTAGGAGTTGCTCTTTCGACATTTATTGTTTATGCTATTGGAAAGGTTTTTCTGATTGGATATCTTTGGTTAAAAATGAAGATAAAACCGTCGGAATATATTCCTGTCAGACTTTATTCAATCTATTCTGCACTAGTCGGTATTGTTTTTATCCTTATTGACCACAGGGTGATCGATATTCATTAATCAGGTATGAGCGGTTTGATTCAGCATAAGGTAAAAAGCGACCGGAGGTTTATTAATTGTCTGAGACCAAATTAAAATTATCATGCAGATTACCAGGGTCATTTCGAAGCAGGAAAAAAAGGAATTTATTGATTTTCCAAAAAGATTCTACAGTGATGATCCTTTCTGGGTATGTCCACTCGACAGTTCTGTTGAAGCAGTATTTGATCCGGGGACAAATTATGCCCTGAATCACGGAAGTGCCATGCGCTGGATCCTTAAGGATAACGCAGGTAAAACAACCGGAAGGATCGCCGCATTTATTGATGAAGTCAGATCAGCGGCAAATAAGCAGCCCACGGGAGGAATCGGGTTCTTTGAGGTAATTGAGGAGAAGAAGGCTGCCTTTATGCTTTTTGAT
This sequence comes from uncultured Bacteroidales bacterium, assembly GCA_963816345.1. GTDB lineage: Bacteria > Bacteroidota > Bacteroidia > Bacteroidales > VadinHA17 > LD21. The sequence goes on along the minus strand of CAWFKI010000005.1, from coordinate 3,017,771 downwards.
ACTGCCAGGGAATGGCTTTCGGAACATGGAATGGGAGCTATGGACGGGCCAATCAATTTTGGCGAGAATGATAATAACTGGGGACTTCTTGTGGAAGGATTTATGCAGCAGGGATACGGCATGCCATACAATAAAAAGTATTACAGGAATTTTTTTGAGGAGTACGGCTTTAAAAAATACTTTGAGCAATACTCTTACCACAGGGATATAAGAGATTCAAATAACAGGATAGTTGAATTTCCTCAGCGCATTATGAAGATTGCGGCATGGCTCTCAAAAAGACCGGGCTATTCATTTCATCATTTCGATATCAGGAATAAGGAGAAGTTTATTAAAGATATAGTGGAAATATATAACTCAGCCTGGTCAGTATTCAAGGAGGACTTTACACCACTTGACCCTGTATTCCTGCTGGGCTATATAAAGAAGGCCAGGCCCATACTTGACGAAGAGCTTATATGGTTTGCCTATTTTAATGAAAGACCGATAGCGTTTTTCGTTCTTATTCCGGATCTGAACCAGATACTTAAACATTTCAACGGGAAATTAAACATCCTGAGCATAATAGGCTTTACGTACCTGAAGATTACCCATAAAATGACACGTGTCAGGGCAATAGTCGGAGGCGTTCATCCCAACCACCAGAACAGCGGAGTTGAATCTGCAATCTTTCTTCAGCTTTACAATGTATTTAAAAGAAAGCCATGGCTAAAAGAGCTGGAACTCTCCTGGGTAGGGGACTTTAACCCGAGGATGATTTCCATCTATGAGGCTCTGGGGGCAAAGAAGGCAAAAACACACTTTACATACCGCTATCTGGTTAATAATAAAATCCAATTCTCTACTTACCGGGACGAAATGGCAGATGGTTAGATTATTCTGACTGATCATAAGGAAGCCGGAATAAATTTTCAAAACAGTTTGTATTTTAAATTTTGTTGATTAATTTTGCATTCCCTTAACGGAGGGAACTTTTTAATATTAAGGACGAAAAAAAAGAGAGCAATGAAAAATGGAATTCATCCTGAAAATTACAGGTTCGTGGTATTTCAGGATATGTCAAACGGATCTTCATTTCTTAGCAAATCGACGGCACCTTCAAGAGATACCATTAAATGGGAAGATGGAACTGAATATCCGCTTATCAAGCTTGAGATATCGAATACATCTCATCCGTTTTATACCGGAAAAATGAAGCTTGTGGATACTGCAGGAAGGGTTGATAAGTACATGAACCGCTATAAGGATCGTATTGTTAAAAAGAAATAGCAGTTAATTTCATAAAGGAACAAGCCTCCGGTCAGGGGGCTTTTTTTTTAAGATTCTGTGGCACAATCATTGCAATGCACTTACCGGGATGGGATGTAAAAATAATATGTAATTTTGGCATACTCTCCGATGCCTGAAAGGCAAAAGAACCTGAATGCCATTGAGCGTTTTTTAAAAGTGTAATTAAAATGAAAGTAAATTATAAAATGGAAAAGAAATTCAGGAAAGCTGTCAGTGAGATGTTTCTTCCTGATATCGTTGACGGAGAGGGAGATATAATTCCAATAATCGCTGACGGTGATGATGGTGATCTGGAGGATGTTGATGTTCCTGAAAGTATTCCTGTGCTGTCGTTGAGGAATACCGTGCTTTTCCCCGGGGTGGTCCTCCCGATATCAATTGGTCGTCCGAAATCAATCCAGCTTATAAAAGATGCATACCGCAACGACAAAATAGTGGGAACTGTGGCACAACTGGATCCTGATATTGAGAATCCCGGGTTTCAGGACCTGCACTCCATAGGTACAATAGGTCAGATTGTCAAGCTTCTGGAGATGCCGGACGGATCCACCACTGCAATTATACAGGGACGGAAAAGGATGGGGTTGAATGAGCTTGTATCGGATGATCCCTATTTTATTGCCAGGGTAAAGACGCTGCCGGAGACAAAGCCTGATATATTAAGTAAGGATTTTGATGCGATAGTAGGATCGCTCAGGGACCTGTCACTTAAAATAATCAAGATCAATCCGAATATAAGTCCGGAAGCTTCCTTCGCAATAAAAAACATAGAGAATAATACATACCTTATAAACTTTATCTGCTCAAACACTGATATTAAGGTACAGGATAAGCAGAGGTTGCTGGAGATTGACAACCTGCGCGACAGGGGCTTCCTGCTGCTTGAGTTTCTTGTTCAGGAGATCCAGGTTCTCGAACTTAAAAACGAGTTGCAGTCAAAGGTCAAGAGCGACCTCGATCAGCAGCAGCGTGAGTTCCTTCTGCATCAGCAGATGAAGACAATCCAGAATGAACTGGGAGGAAATCCCATTGAAAAGGAGATAGACGAGTACAAGAAAAGAGCTGCAACAAAAAAATGGAATGAAGATGTGAAGAGGGTGTTCGAGAAGGAACTTGACAAGCTTCATCGTCTGAATCCTGCAGCTGCCGAGTATTCTGTTCAGGTAAATTATATTCAGACCCTGCTTGATCTTCCCTGGAACGTCTATACTCAGGATAATCTTGATCTTAAAAATGCACGTAATGTTCTCGACTTTGATCACTTCGGGCTCGATGAGGTCAAGGAGCGTATTCTTGAACACCTGGCGGTTCTGAAGCTGAAAGGTGATCTTAAATCGCCTATTCTCTGCCTCTATGGTCCTCCGGGAGTAGGAAAGACCTCTCTTGGAAAGTCGGTTGCCAAGGCGCTTGACAGAAAGTATGTCAGAATGTCACTTGGTGGTTTGCACGATGAGGCTGAAATCAGGGGTCACAGGAAAACCTATATCGGAGCCATGCCCGGCAGGATCATCCAGAACATAAAAAGGGCAGGATCATCAAATCCGGTATTTATACTCGATGAGATTGACAAGGTAGGGCAGGACTTCAGGGGCGATCCCTCCTCGGCATTGCTTGAAGTGCTTGATCCGGAGCAGAACAGCACATTTTATGACAACTTCCTGGAAATGGAATACGACCTGTCAAAGGTGTTATTCATTGCAACTGCAAATAACCTGGCAACTATCAGCCCCGCACTCCGTGACAGGATGGAACTTATTGAAATAACGGGCTATCTGGTTGAAGAGAAACTTGAAATAGCAAAACGACATCTGCTTCCAAAACAACTTGAAAATCATGGTGTTAAGAAAGAGCAGATTACAATCGATAAAAAGGTGATGGAAGCTCTTATCGATAAATATACAAGGGAGTCGGGAGTAAGGGAGCTCGACAAACGGCTCGCAAAAATTGTAAGGGTTACCGCAAAGAATATAGCTTCCGAAACAAAATACGATACGTCACTTTCATTGCAGGATCTGGCTGAGATGCTTGGCCCGCCAAAATACACGCGGGATATTTATGCGGGAAACGAACAGGCCGGGGTAGTAACCGGTCTTGCCTGGACTGCCGCAGGCGGAGAGATACTTTTTGTCGAGACAAGCCTGAGCAAGGGTAACGGAAAGCTCACACTTACCGGCAACCTGGGAGAGGTGATGAAAGAATCAGCTATTATCGCACTTGAATACCTTAAGTCCAATGCCATTATGCTTAAATTACCGGAAAATTTTTCGGAAAAATGGAATATTCATATACATGTTCCGGAAGGGGCAATTCCAAAAGACGGACCATCAGCAGGGATTACAATGGCAACATCAATAGCATCGGCATTTACACAAAGGAAAGTCAAGAAATATATGGCAATGACAGGTGAGATAACTCTCCGGGGGAAGGTTCTGCCGGTCGGTGGCATTAAGGAGAAGATCCTTGCAGCCAAACGGGCAAGTATCAAGGAGATAATCCTGTCAGGGGAAAACAGGAAAGATGTTGAAGACATCAAGGAGATATATATCAGGGGATTAAAATTTCACTATGTTGATACAATAATGGGTGTGCTCGAGATCGCACTTCTGAAACAACAGGTAAAAAATCCGAAAAAAATATCATTTGAATGAAAAGGACAGCTGTATTCCCAGGATCATTTGATCCATTTACTATTGGTCATGAAGCTATTGTCCGAAGGGCATTAAGTCTCTTTGATGAGATAATTATTGCCGTCGGAGCCAATGCCCTTAAGAAGAATTATTATCCGCTGGCCGTAAGAAAAGAGCTGATATCCAAGGTTTTCAGAGATGAACCAAGAGTAAGGATTGACCATTATGAAGGTCTTACGGTCGATTATTGCATAAAAAACGGCTCTGCTTACCTGGTCAGGGGACTGAGAACGGCTGCCGATTTTGAATTTGAAAGAGCTATTGCGCAGGTGAACAGGGTTTTGGCTCCGAATGTTGAATCTGTGTTCCTGCTGACAGTTCCCGAACACAGCCATATCAATTCGACAATCGTACGCGATATAATCAGAAGCGGAGGAAATGCATCACAGTTTCTGCCATCCGGTATAAATCTTGAAGATTATAAGGGGGAAGAAGATTAGGGACAGCTACGAAGGATACTGCAGTTGATAAGATCCATCAGTGAAAGCCACGCATCTTTCTTGATCTTGTTCAGATCATCGGGCAACAGCCATTCCACTTTTGTTATCCCCTCCTCAGACTGAGGTTCCGTAATCATTTCCCCGTCATACTGCATCAGATACCAGTACGTTTTTTTCAGATATGAAATCCCTTCCCAGCTATATGTGTGATAACTGGGATCGATCGGCTTGACTATCGTATGGCCAATGATCCCGCACTCCTCGGTAACCTCCCTCAGAGCGCATTCATCAGGCTCTTCCCCGGGTTCAATATGCCCTTTGGGCAGGTCAAGCTTCCCCTTCTTTTCAATAAAAAGATATCTGCCCGAGGTGTGCCTCACGATTCCGCCTGCAGCCCCCACTTCAGTAAAATAGATCCGGAAAAGCTTCCAGAGATGCTCGATGTCAGTTCCATAGATATTAAGCGAGGAGATGCTTTTATCGGTCTGGAAATCGTTTATTAACTTATAAAGCACATCAGTAGCATAGAAGTTATGGAATAAGCCGTATTTTTGTAGCCTGTCAGGTTCAGAGCTTATCATTATGAATCTGTTTTCAAAATGAACTTTATACATATACCGATGCAGGATTTTTCAATAAAAACAGCTGAATATCTGTTACAAATTAAAGCAATTAAATTGCAACCGTCAAATCCTTTTACCTGGGCCTCAGGTTGGAAATCCCCAATTTATTGCGATAACCGCAAAACTCTTTCATTTCCGGAGGTCAGGTCATTCATCCGGGATTCTTTTGCCGGTATGGTAAGGGAGCTCTATCCCCATGCGGGTCTGGTTGCCGGAGTAGCCACCGGTGCGATTGCACATGGTGCACTTGCCGCAGATAAACTGGGACTGCCCTTTATTTATGTAAGATCCTCTGCCAAGGAGCATGGACTTGGGAACCAGATTGAAGGATATTTTGAAAAAGGTCAGAAGGTGGTTGTAATTGAGGATCTTATATCAACAGGAGGCAGCAGCCTGGGAGCTGTAAAAGCATTAAGGGCTGCAGGATGTGAGGTTCTGGGAATGGTGGCGATATTTACTTACGAATTTAAAAAGGCTTCGGATGAATTCCGGGCTGAAAATTGTACCCTGAACACATTGTGCAACTATTCGGTACTTATCGATACCGCATTGAAATCCGGTTATATAGGTGCGACAGAAGTAGAGACATTGAAAAAATGGAGGATCGATCCTTCAGTATGGGGCATAAATTAACAGGGTCATATATTAATTAGTGTGCCGGCCTGTACCTGCCGTCAGGGTTTCAGTCAGAATTGCCGTGAAATAGTAACATTTAACAAAGAGGACATTAATCATGGAGGATACATCACATTTTGAAAGCAGAACAGGGAAGGTGTCCTGTACATCCAGGGAAGTTTTTGATTTTGTGACGGACATCAGGAATTTTGAGCAGTTCGTTCCGGAGGGTGCCGTCAGCGACTGGAAGGTGGAGAAGGAATCATGCAGTTTCAAGGTGTCGATGGCAGGGACAATCAATTTCAGGTTAGCTGAGAAAGTACCTTTCAGTAAAGTTGTTTTCAGTGGTGATGCGTTGAAAAAAAATGATTTTTCACTGACACTGAATATAAGCGATAGCTCAAAGGAGCTCTCAGAGGTAACTATTTCCCTTGATGCCGACCTGAACCCGGTGCTCAGGATGATGGCGGCAAAGCCGATCGGCAGATTCATGGAGATCATAATTGATGAGATGGAGAAATTCAGGGGATGGAAAAATACTAGATTATAAAGTCAACCTCCTTATATGAGTATTCACTTATAATTCCGTTGCTCCTTTCGATGAGCACTTTCCCGTCGTAATTCAGATCTGATATCCTGCCGGTAAATGGGCCCGATGCATCACGAAACTGCCTCCATTCATTAAGCCTGTAGAGCAGCGAAATGTATTCCTGTCTGGTATTACTGAAATCACCCGAGATAAGCTGTTTATATCTTTTGTCCAGATCAGAGGCAAGCTGCTTCAGCAGGAGTGAAAGATCATATACACTGCCTGTCAGCAGACAAAGGGAAACCGGGTTGGGAAGCTCCGGAAATTCTGTCTGGTTAATATTAATGCCAATTCCTGCGATTGTATGACTGATAGTATCTCCCATAATCGAGTTTTCAATCAGAATGCCTGCTATTTTGTCATTAATTACATAAATGTCATTAGGCCATTTTATTGCAACCCCTTGTATATATCGCCTGAGAAAATCGCAAATACCGGTGGAAATTGCCATTGAAATCAGGAACTGACCGGAAGGACTTATGATTTTGGGGTATAGTATTATACTGATTAATAAGTTTTTATTGTCGCCGCTTTCCCATCTGTTCCCTGTTTGTCCCCTGCCTGCCGACTGGTAATTGGTATAGATAATTGATCCTTCACGGAGGTTGCCCTGTCTCAGCAAATCAGCAGCAAAGGAATTTGTCGATGTCAGATTCTTATAAAAAAATAGTTTGGAACCTATGATCATGATATTAAAGTATATGGATAATTATTTGCCATTTTCTTTCATGGTTTTTTATCTCTCCGAAAGATTGGCACTGAAATTGCAAAAACCAGGTATCAGTAACAAAAATACAGATAAAAGTGGTACTTTTGTTACTTAATATCAAAGTGATAACATTAATGAAGAAAAAAATAGACGGAACCGAAGTAGTTTTGGATAATATAATAAAGGGGATCTTTGAAAAAAAAGGTTTGGAAGTTCTTAAAATCGATTTAAGAAAACTGGAAAACAGAATAACTGATTATTTTGTTATATGTCATGCAACTTCAACGACGCAGGTCAGCGCACTATGTGATTCGGTTGAGGATGTGGTAAGGTTAAAGGCAGGCGAGAAGCCGATGCATATCGAAGGTCTTGAAAATTGTTTCTGGGTACTTTTGGATTATGGTTCTGTAATTGTCCATATTTTTCTTGAGGAGTACAGGAGTTTTTATAGTCTTGAATCGCTATGGGGCGATGCAAATGTTTTAAGGATGGAAGATAATTAAAGTAAGTTAAATTTTTATGGCAGAAAACAATGCTAATAGTCAGGGAGCTGAAAAAAAACCTGATAAAAATCTTAAACCACGTTTTAATACCAACTGGATCTTTGCAATTCTTGCTCTGTCAGTTATTCTTTTCCAGTTTTTCTACGGAGGAAAAGCTGTCGAGAAAACAACTACCAGTCAGATAAAGGAAATGATTGCTCACAGGGACATTGAAAAGGTGGTTGTTGTAAACAAGGAAATCGCTGAAATATTCCTGAAGAAAGAGGCAATTGAATCGGGAAGGTACCCTAATTTACCTAAACCTTCAACAGGTATAGGAATGACAGCGCCAAAACCAAATTATACCTATAATATTGGTGATATAAGCAATTTTGAACCTTTCCTTCTTGAGGCTCAGAAGGCAGCCGGTTATAGTGAAAAAGAACTTATATATCCCGAGTATATAACAAGGAAGAATTACCTGGGAGATATACTCTCCTGGCTTCTGTTTCCTGCATTGCTGCTCGTTTTATGGCTTTTCCTGATGAAGAGGATGGCAGGAGGGGGAGCCGGAGGTGCAGGAGGAATTTTCAACGTAGGCAAATCGCGTGCACAGATCTTTGATAAGGATACCAACGTAAAACTAAATTTCAGTGATGTTGCAGGATTGGAGGAGGCGAAAACTGAGGTAATGGAGATAGTCGATTTTCTGAAGAATCCCAAGAAATATACAAATCTGGGAGGTAAAATTCCAAAGGGAGCCCTCCTTATTGGTCCTCCCGGAACGGGGAAAACCATGCTGGCCAAAGCTGTAGCCGGTGAGGCAAATGTGCCGTTCTTTTCAATTTCCGGATCAGATTTCGTTGAGATGTTCGTGGGGGTCGGAGCTTCCAGGGTACGCGATCTTTTCAAGCAGGCCAAGGAAAAAGCCCCCTGTATTGTCTTCATTGATGAAATTGATGCTGTGGGCAGGGCGAGAGGAAGAAATGTAAATTTCGGATCAAACGACGAAAGGGAGAATACTCTAAATCAGCTTCTTACAGAAATGGACGGTTTCGGGACAAACATGGGAGTGATTATCCTGGCTGCAACCAACAGGGCTGATATACTTGACCGTGCGCTGATGCGTGCAGGGAGGTTTGACAGACAGATCCATGTTGAACTGCCCGATCTTAACGAGAGAGAGGCAATATTCAAAGTGCACCTGCGTCCTATAAAGCTTGAGAAAGATTTTAATGTTGAGTTCCTGGCAAAACAGACACCAGGGTTCTCAGGTGCGGATATTGCAAATGTTTGTAATGAAGCAGCCCTTGTTGCTGCCAGAAAAAATAAGACCGTTGTTGAAAAGCAGGATTTCCTTGATGCAGTAGACCGTATTGTCGGAGGTCTGGAAAAGAAGACAAAGATAATTTCATTGCTTGAGAAAAAAACAATTGCCTACCACGAGGCAGGACATGCAACAGTAAGCTGGCTTCTCGAACATGCAAGTCCCGCTGTTTAAAGTGACCATAATCCCGAGGGGCAGATCCCTGGGGGCAGCATGGTATATGCCGGAAGAAAGGCAGCTTACAACCCGGGAACAGATCCTTGACGAAATGGCATATGCACTGGGCGGAAGAGCCTCTGAACAGCTGGTCTTTGGTAAAATTTCGACCGGCGCCCTGAGTGACCTCGAAAAGATCACAAAACAGGCCTACGCAATGGTAGCATATTTCGGAATGAGTGAAAAAGTAGGTAATATAAGTTTTTACGATTCCACAGGACAGTCTGATTACGGATTTACAAAGCCCTACAGTGAGAAGACCGCCGAGCTGATCGATCAGGAGGTGAACCGCATAATTGCTGAATCATATATAAGGGCGCAGGAAGTGCTTAAAGCAAATATGAAGGGACTTATGGAACTTGCGGAGCTGCTTCTTGAAAGAGAGGTAATCTTCAGCGAGGACCTTGAAAGGATCTTCGGAAAAAGAAAAGCTGACCTTCTCAAGGAAGAACGAGAAGCTGAGCTGAAGCTTGCAGCCGGAACTGAAATTAAGACAGAGGAAGTAAAAGCAGATAAGAAAAAGAAAAAATCCGGTAAATCACCTGCTCCTGATATTAAGATAGGATCAGATGGGGAAGAGCTTAAGATAATGGTCAAAGGCCAGAAAAAAGCAGGCAAAGAAATAAAAGCAAAAACCAGGGGTGAATAATTTTTTCAGAAGAACACTGACCGGCGCCTGGATAGTCATTTTCATAATGGGAGGATTCTGGCTTCATCCCGTGTCATTCCTGATAACAGGACTGATATTGCTCATCGGAGGCCAGTATGAGTATTATCAGATCATCAGGAATTCCGGAGTCAATCCGCAGATAGTCCCTGGAATAATCACCGGCGTTGCGGCATACGTCATTTCCACTCTTGTCGCCTCAGGGACCCTTCCTGCACATTCATTTCTTTTTCTCATCCCGGTAATGGTGGTGGTCATGATAATTGAACTCTACCGGAAAGATGATAAGCCATTTGACTCTCTTGCACATACCTTTTTCGCGGTGCTCTATACTGCACTTCCATTTTGCATGTTCCCTTTTTCGGCTTTCTCCCATTCAGGTCTGAATTCCCTGTTACCACATGAAGGAATTACTTTTTCCCCTGGCATTATCATCGGCTTTTTTCTTCTCATCTGGGCTAATGACACGGGAGCCTATCTTGTCGGCATCTCATTTGGCCGTCACCGGCTGATGGAAAGGATCTCTCCGAAGAAGTCGTGGGAAGGGTTCCTGGGAGGGATCGTGTTCTCAGTACTGGTTGCCTGGCTGCTTTCAGGCTGGCTTGGGGTTGTAAATGGAACCGGATGGATCATCATAGCCATAATTGTCTCTATAGCAGGTACATATGGCGACCTTATAGAATCAATGCTGAAAAGGAGCGCCGAAGTCAAGGATTCAGGAAATATATTACCGGGCCATGGAGGATTTCTTGACCGCTTCGATAGCACAATAATATCTTTCCCTCTTGTATATCTTTTTATTTCACTTTTTGGTTGATTGGCAGGACTTGATTAGTTTTGTGCAAATTTTAAACAGATGAGTATTCATAAGGAAGGATATAAGATACTGGTTTCTGGCTTTATTGTGTTACTGCTGATAAATGTTGCCATAAACATCATCTGGTCTGAAAACGAGCTTTTAAAATGGGCATTTATAATCTGTTCCCTGATGCTTTACATTTTTCTGCTCTTCTTCTTCAGATGGCCCTCAAGGGAGCTCGAACCCGATCAGGGGCTTAGTCTTTGCCCCGGCTGACGGCAAGGTTGTTGTAATTGAAGAAACAGTTGAGAACGAGTATTTTAAGGACAACCGTCTGCAACTTTCGATCTTCATGTCCCCTTTCAATGTTCACAGTAACAGGTACCCTGTATCGGGTCGCATAAAGTATGTAAGGTATCATCCCGGCAATTATATGGTCGCCTGGCATCCGAAATCCTCTGAACTTAATGAGAGAAGCACAATAGTTATTGAAACATCTGGCGGGACTGAGGTGCTTATCAGGCAGATTGCAGGAGCCGTTGCCCGGAGAATTGTAACTTATGCAAAAGAAAACCAGGATGTTATGCAGGGAGATGAGCTTGGGTTCATTAAATTCGGATCAAGGGTGGATGTTTTTTTGCCGGTTGGTACTGAGATCGAGGTTCCGATCCTTCAGCACGTAAAAGCAAACAAGAGTGTTATTGCCAAAATCTGAAAAATTCTGAAGAGAGGATAAGGATGGATAATAAGATAATAGACATTACGGAAAGTGTAAAGTGGATAGGAGTGCCCGACTATGATATAAAGACTTTCGATATTGTGATGCACACTGACTATGGAACCACGTACAACTCTTATTTTATTGACGCTGAAAAGAAGGCAATAGTTGAAGTTGCCAAGGCAAAATTCAGTGATACGTATCTTGAAAAGCTCAGGGCAGTCACAGATCCTGCTGAAATACAGTACATTATTCTTGACCATACAGAACCTGATCATTCAGGAAGTCTCGGGCTTCTGCTTGGGCTGGCTCCTTCAGCTACGGTGGTCGGCAGCGGAAATGCAATCAGATACCTTGAAGATATTGTAAATGTGCCGTTTAAATCCCTTGTTGTAAAGCATGGCGATAAACTTGATCTTGGTAATAAGACATTGACCTTTATTTCGGCGCCGAATCTTCACTGGCCTGATTCGATGTACACCTGGCTTCAGGAGGACAAGGTACTTTTTACATGCGATTCCTTCGGGGCACACTTTTGTACCGGAGAGATGTTCAGCGATTTTTCGGAAGCATATACGGAATCATTTAAATATTATTTCGATGTGATCATGAGGCCCTTCAGCAGGTTTATGATCAGGGCTATCCAACTGATAAAGCCTCTTGATATTGATTTCATCTGCCCGGGCCATGGACCGATACACCACGATAACGCCGGAAAGGCAGTTGAGCTTTCGGAATACTATGCCAGCCAATACCTCGGACTGGGTGAAAAGAGAACGCACAAAAACATACTCGTTGCATTTGTCTCTGCTTACGGGTATACCGGCAAGGCGGCGGAATATATTGCCGAAGGTGTTGGGGAGGAAGGCGACATTACCACAGAACTGATTGATATTGAGAATATTTCACTCGAGGAACTGGAATCAAAAATTATTACTGCCGATGGGATACTTATCGGATCCCCTACAATTAATCAGAACGTGTTACTTCCTGTTTATAAGCTTTTTGCAGTTATAAATCCTATAAGAGATAAGGGAAAGCTTGGCGGAGCATTCGGGTCATTCGGCTGGAGCGGTGAGGCTACCAGGATAATTCTTGAAAACCTGAGACAGCTTAAACTTAAGGTTTTTGAAGAGACTGCACCCTTTAAATTTTCACCTGCAGGCGACAAGGAAATATTCCTGAGGGATTTTGGCAGGAGCTATGCCCGGAAATTCAGGGAAGAGTGCGGCTAAAAATAATGGGTTTTTCAGATGCTGATAAATATTCCGCATCTGAAAAACCCTCTTATTTCCCTGTCAATCCACCGGGTTCTCTTATGAGATACTGATCTGCCTGGCGATTTTTGATTTTTCTTCCTCCATCTTTGGAAGAGCAATCGTAAGTACCCCATCCTTATAGTTTGCCTCAATCTTCTCCCTGTTCACATTTTCAGGAATATAAAAGCTCCTTCCGAATGAGGAATAGCTGAACTCTTTCCTCCTGTATCCGTCACGAGACTCCTCAGTGTCATTTTTTAATTCTGACGAGACTGTAAGAACATCCTCATTTATGTCCATTTTAAGATCTTTCTTGTCCATACCCGGAACAGCCAGTTCAAGACTATAGTTCTTCTCATCTTCCCTGATATTGACAGCCGGCATTGAAGCGGTAGTCTTCTGAACACAGGGAAAAATTCGTCGTTGAAAAGATTTGCCATATATGACGGTCTGAAACTTCTTCTTGTAATTGTTGGTAACATGGTTTTATCCTCCTATTAATTTAGTTTGCTATTTTTTTTTACATAATGAGTGTTTCAAACTCCGTTCCAATTTCAAAAAACGACAAAATGACATAACATGTATGAACTTAGCAGACAAAATGGCAGAGTAAAAAAATAAAATGAAATCGATAAAAGGAGCTGATTTATCTGTCAGGCTCATATAGTAAGACGGTATATTTTAGCGAATTAAAAAAATTTAAATTAGGTTTGTATGAAGAAATGCCTTTACCTATGAACACCACGTTTAGAAACATCCTGATCTTTCTGGGGATATTGCTTATTCTGGCCTGTGCCTGGTATTTCCGCAATATTGTAGTTTACATTCTGGTATCGGGTGTATTTTCAATAATGGGTCGTCCGCTTGTTGATCTTTTTTGCAGGATCAGGATCAGAAAATGGTCATTTCCCAGGTCGCTGGCTGCACTTATTAACCCTTCTTATTATCTGGGGCTTTATAATAACTTTTTTTGCTATTTTCATTCCTCTTGTAACAAGTCAGCTCAATTATTTTTCAACAATTGACGGAGAGAAGATAGTACAGCTGATAGAGCACCCTATTCGAAAGGTTGAATCTTTTTTCAGAGCTTTTAATAAGGATATCACAAATGAATTATCCATTCAGGATTATATTGTCAATAAAGTATCAGGGTTACTGAATATTCAGATGGTCCAGAATTTTCTCGGATCCCTGATGAGTGTTCTTGGGAATATACTTGTAGCCATATTCTCAATCACGTTTATAACATTTTTCTTTCTTAAAGACCAGCATCTCTTTTTTGAATCAATTTTAATGTGGGTGCCGGACAAGTATACCGAAAATGTTTCAAGGGCATTATATTCTATTAAGAGACTGTTAACCCGATACTTCATTGGAATTATAATTCAGAGTACCTGCATAATGATACTTGTGACAACGGGGATGACGATCGTGGGTATCACATTCCAGCAGGCGCTCGTCATGGGTCTTATCATTGGTATTTTAAATGTTATTCCTTATGTTGGTCCATGGCTGGGTCTGTTTATTGCAATTATAATGGGGGTAGCATCACATATTCATGAGGATTTTTCAACTGTTGTCGCACCTCTTGTTACATACATGATAATAGTCGAGGCCATTACGCACCTTATTGACAATATTGTATTTCAGCCGGTAATCTTTTCGAACAGCGTAAAGGCGCACCCTCTTGAAATTTTTATTGTGATACTTGCGGCAGGGTTTGCAGCCGGGATCCCGGGGATGATTCTGGGTATTCCGACTTATACTGTTATCAGGGTATTTGCAAAGGAGTTCTTTAATAATTTTAAGGCAGTACAAAAGCTGACTTCAGGTCTGTCAACGGACGACCTGAATTCGAAATTGTTGTTTCACAAGAAAGAACATGAAGAGCCGCCTGACAGGGACGGGTCGTGAATGTACTTGGAAGGTTTAAAAATTAAATGCTGTGTAATACAGGTTGCCAGTGAAGAATGAAAAGTCCATATTTTCCGGAATATTCCGTTTTTATCATGACGGATTCATGCATATGCCGGGCTGGGGCAGAAAAGTATGGTTGATAATACTCATTAAGTTATTTATAATATTTGCACTATTCAGGTTATTCTTTTTTCCTGATTTTCTGCAAAAAAAATATGAAAATGACAGGCAGCGTAGCGAACATGTACTGGACCAATTAATAAATTCACCCTGAACCTATGATTGAGAATGTTGATTTGACGCTTGTAGACTGGTCGAGGGCTCAATTTGCACTCACGGCTATATACCACTGGCTTTTTGTACCACTGACGCTCGGATTATCATTCATCCTTGCCATAATGGAAACCATCTATTTCAAGACTGGCAGGGAGGAGTGGAAGCGAATTACCCGTTTCTGGATGACCCTGTTCGGTATAAACTTTGCAATCGGGGTTGCCACGGGTATTATCCTTGAATTTGAATTTGGAACCAACTGGTCAAATTACTCCTGGTTTGTCGGTGATATTTTCGGCGCCCCTCTTGCCATTGAAGGCATACTCGCATTTTTCCTGGAATCGACATTTATTGCCGTGATGTTTTTCGGCTGGAACAAGGTAAGCAAAAGGTTTCATCTGACATCGACATGGCTTGTTGCCATCGGAGCCAACCTGTCGGCACTCTGGATACTTGTTGCCAATGCCTGGATGCAGAATCCGGTTGGAATGATATTTAATCCCTCAACGGCACGAAATGAGATGGTAAACTTCTGGGCCGTTCTGTTTAATGAAGTCGCGGTAGAGAAGTTTCTGCATACAATCTCTTCGGGTTTTCTGCTCGCTTCAATGTTTGTTATGGGGATCAGTGCATGGTTTATCCTGAAGAAAAGGGAGGATTTCCTTGCAAAACGAAGTATTCTTGTTGCCGGGGTTTTTGGTCTGTTGTCCTCGCTTATGGTAGCATATACGGGAGACGGGTCAGCAAGAACTCTCTCAAAGGTGCAGCCTGTTAAATTTGCATCCATGGAGGCCCTGTTCGAAGGAAAGAGCAATGCCGGCCTGAGTGCTATCGGATTACTTACAGCGACAGGAAAAAAGGATCGGTGAAACTGTTGTCAGGAATCTGGAACCTAAAATAGAGATCCCCGGCCTGCTTTCAATACTCACAGGGGGTGACAGGAATGCATATGTTCCGGGAATCACGGACCACATTTCAGGAAATCAGGAAAAAGGCATATATGCCACTTTCCGAAAAGGTGGAAAGAGGAAAGATTGCCAGGAATGCACTTATCGGGTATAAGGAAGCCAGGTCGGAAGGCAATACCTTAAAGGCCGACAGCATTAAAGCTTTCTTCAGCGACAAACAGTTCAACAACAAATATTTCAGATATTTCGGATATGCATCAGTTAAAAGTCCTGATGATATCCTCCCGAACATTCCGCTGTCATATTATTCATTTCATTTTATGGTTATTTTAGGATTCCTCTTTATAATGATCTTTACAACGGCACTGTACCTCCTCTTTAAGGGATCCCTTTCAAAAAGCAGGTGGTTCTTATGGATTGCCCTGGTGTCAATACCACTTCCGTATATCGCAGGGGAGCTCGGATGGGTGCTGGCAGAAATGGGACGCCAGCCATGGATCATCCAGGATCTGATGACAGTCTCAGGCGGAGTATCACAAATAGTTCCGGGATCGGTAATTGCAACATTCATTCTATTTGCAGTTCTCTTCACTCTTTTACTTATCTCCGAACTTTCAATAATGATAAGACAAATCAAAACCGGACCAAAACATTAGGAGGACGATTATATGACCCCAATTTTATCATATCTGTTTCTGCAGCATTACTGGTGGATAATCGTTTCCCTCCTTGCAGGGCTCCTTGTGTTACTGATGTTTGTACAGGGTGGTCAGACCTTTATCTTTACCCTGCCTGGCGACGATCTGCAGAAGTCAATGATAGTCAATGCCATGGGAAGAAAATGGGAATTCACCTTTACCACTCTTGTTACTTTCGGAGGCGCTTTCTTTGCCTCTTTTCCTCTCTTCTATGCAACAAGCTTCGGAGGGGCCTACTGGGTCTGGATAGCTATCCTGTTCAGCTTTATAATTCAGGCGGTAGCCTATGAATTCAGGTCGAAGCCCGATAATATTTTCGGACAGAGGACTTTTGATATATTTCTTTTTCTTAACGGTTCGCTCGGCCCGTTTCTGATAGGAGTGGCAGTAGCCACATTCTTCACAGGCTCCCGGTTCACCCTGAATGAGTTGAACCAGGTAAAATGGAACACTCACTGGTATGGACTTGAAGCCCTGTTGGATCTGAAAAATCTCTCCCTCGGTTTTGCGGTTTTATTTCTTGCCAGGATAAACGGACTTTTATACTTAATTAATTCAATAAGTAATGAGGATCTTCTTGCACGGGCAGTAAAAAAGCTGATAATTAATACAATTCCATTTTTATTATTCTTCCTTTTCTTTCTTGTTTCATTGCTTCTTTCTCCAGGTTTTGCAGCTGACCCGGTAACCGGAAATATAACAATTGAGAAGTTTAAATATCTGCATAATTTCGTCGCGATGCCGTTTATCGCAATAATTTTCCTTTCAGGAGTAGCAGGAGTTTTATCAGGGATCGCCATCTCCCTCCGGGGCAAAAAGGTGAAAGGGATCTGGTATTCGGGGACAGGAACAGTACTGGCGGTATTTGCCCTTTTTCTTATTGCCGGCTTTAACGGAACCTCATTTTATCCCTCCTCACATGATCTTCAGAGCTCACTTACGATAATTAATGCATCATCCAGCAAGTTCACCCTGAAGACTATGATGTATGTCTCATTTGTAATACCATTTGTTTTTGCCTATATATGGTATGCGTGGAAAGCTATCAATAATGAAAAGATCACTTCTGATGAGATAAGCTCGGATGATCATAAATATTAGGGCGCGGAGCTAAGAGGTATTCGGTAATCGGTATTCAGTAACCGGTAAAGGGGGCGTAGAGCGTAGAGAAAGATTTAAAAACCAAAAGAACAGAATATGTACCTGAGTGGAATATTACAATACCTGATCTGGCCGGCATTTATCCTGCTGGCACTGATAACCGTGAATATTGCTTTATCTGCTTACGAGAAAAAGTTCCCGGGAGAGGATTCAGAAGAGCAGTGAAAGCAACGAGGATAAAATATAGAGGGGTATAATAAACGGAGCTGCCTGGAACCCGAATATCAGGAATGAGATCAGCACTGATCCGGCAAGTATATACCTGTCCCTCATTTCCTTTAAGTTTCATGTCCGACAACTTAAGCGAGAGCAGCGGAATCCTGGTCACCATCATCAGTGATAATGCAATTGAATAGAGTGCAAGCAATACCGCGGAGTGTGAAAATGAAAGGAGAAATTGTGATGGCGCATAGCGGAGGGAGATAACAACAGAAATTACTGCAAGCGCGTTTGCCGGAGTTGGCATTCCCTTAAAAGTCCTGGACTGTGATTCGTCAATATTGAATATGGCCAGACGTATTGCGGCGCACACGGGCATCGCTGCAGCTACGATAATGATGAAAGCCGTGATAAGGCTGCCATTGAAAATATTTCCGTTTACCCCATCGGTAAAAGTTTTATTAATCAGGCTATAGATAATAAATCCGGGAGCTACACCAAAGCTTACAACATCGGCCAGGCTGTCGAGCTCTTTCCCGATGTTGGAATAAGCTTTAAGAAGTCTGGCAGAAAAACCATCGAAAAAATCGAATATCATTGCTGCCAGGATAAACCATGATGCGGATACAAGGTCACCACTGGCGGCAAAGATCAAAGCTGTAAAGCCGGCTGCCAGATTCAGGGAGGTAATAAAGTTGGGGATATGTCGCATTACTATAAGAAATTATGATCAGAAGGAGATCAAAAATAAGATAAAATTCAGTTCAGCAGACAAATTCATATCCTCAATTTCGTACACTTTCTGCAATTTATGCGACTCTGCCATAAAGCAATCCTGCCGGTAAGTCCGGGAAAGTCATTTCAGGAAATATCCTGCAGTAGCAGTTCATTCAGGGGGATAGATAAAATAGATCGGACTTTTCTCATTTATTATTAGATTTGTATCGCATAAATTATAAATGGATGAATGAGCTTTCGGGGATTAAGATTGCTGTCGATTTTGACGGAACAATAGTTGAACATGAGTATCCTGAAATCGGAAAGGAGAAGCTCTTTGCCTTTCTGACATTGAGGGAACTCCACAAAAAGGGTGCGAGGCTGATTTTATGGACCATTACGTACCGGTCAGGAGCTTGATGATGCCGTTGAGTTCTGCAGAAAAAATGGTGTCGAATTTTATGCAGTCAACAAAAATTATCCGGAGGAAGTTGTAAATGAGACAGTAAGCCGTAAGCTCGATGCCGATATTTTTATAGATGATAAAAATATCGGAGGATTTCCGGGCTGGAGCGCAATATGGCAGATGCTTAATCCTTTCGAGCTTGAACAGAAAGAAGCTGAAAAAAGAATTGCTTCCACACCTGTAAGTATTTTAAATAAATTATTCAGGAGATAAACAAGGTCAAATGCAGACACGATTTAAAAAAGTATTTTATTTTACCCGTAATTCTGCTTCAGGTAATATGGGCAAGCTCCTGTTCCGGGGGTTCTGGCAGTAAACCGGAAAGGGTCATCCGTGACAATCCGGCAACTGTTGAAAATTCTGCCGGAAGACTCATCAAAATGATCTCTCCGGAAGAGAATGCCGGATTCAAGCTGCATCAGCCGGTTAAAGTTGTGCTTGGTCTTAAGAATGAGAGTAAGTCCCCTGACTCGGTTGTTATATTTTTCGAGGGAAAGAGAACTGCCTCTTTAAAATCGGCACCCTGGGAATATTCAATATCTCAGTCATATACAGTTACCACAGGGAGAAAATCAATAAAAATTACCCCGTTTAAGGAAGGGAAACCACAGAATCCCGTCACCCGTTTTATTGTAGTTTATTCGGATGTGATACCGGCAAAATACGGTTACAAGGTGGTCCATACATATCCTCATGATAAGGATGCATTTACACAGGGGCTTTTTTATGATGGCGGAGTATTATACGAAGGTACGGGACAGAAGACCGGCTCAAGTCTGAGGGAGGTGGAGCTGCAGACAGGCAGGGTGATCCGCCAGCATAATCTCGATCCCTCGTTGTTCGGGGAAGGCATTACACTGTATAACAACAGGATATATCAGGTAACATGGGAAAATAAAATCGGATTTGTATACGACAAGGCAACATTCAACGTAATAAATAAGATCTATTATTCTTCGCAGGGGTGGGGACTTACAACTGTCGGAGATAAAATCGTAATGAGCGATGGTTCAAATACGCTCGCCTATTATGAACCTGAAATGTTTACAATGGTCTCATCTATTGAAGTATATGACAATGAGAAGAAAGTTGAATCGCTTAATGAACTTGAATATATAAATGGGGAAATATGGGCAAATATCTGGCAGAGTGACTTTATTGCACGAATTGATCCTGTGAGCGGGAAAGTTCTTGGTTACATAAATATGGCTGGCATCCTGCCTGAATCGGACAGAGGTCCCGATACCGATGTGCTTAACGGCATTGCCTTCGATAAGGTGGGCAACAGGATCTTTGTGACAGGGAAGCTATGGCCGAAGCTGTTCGAGATCAGGATTACTGAATAATTTTTGAACCGTAAACTATATTTATTCCCGAGGGTATTATACTGAATTCAGCAGGGGAATGTCCGAGGGATTCTCCATCAGCTTCAATATAAAGAAGAGAGTCAGAACTCACGCTTAAGTTTTTGCACCTGTAACCCTCAATTTTTGGATGGCTCAGTATCGTTCCGTCATAGAGTATTTTCAGGTTCCTGATTATCTCAATCCTGCCCATACCGCTTATAACGGTTACATCAAGCAGTCCGTCATCCGGCATCGCATCAGGTGTCTGTCGCATACCACCTCCGCAATATCTTCCGTTGCCTACATTTAAAGAAAAAACATCCGCGCTTATTTTTTGCCCGTCGACTTTTATCTCAGCCCGGGTATTTTTGTATGAAAGCAGGCTAAGCAGAAGGTTATAGAAGTAAATTGCTTTTCCGCCATATCCTTTCTCTTTCTGATTATTGGTCCGTCTGACAACAACCGATTCGAACCCCATTCCTGCTATATTTATAAAATATCTCTGTTCCCTTTTATCCCCGTTGAAATAACTGATCAGACCTACATCGTGGAGCATACTTTTGTCATCGCTGATTATCCTGGCTGCTTTTTCATAATCAAGAGGAATCCCGAACATCCTTCCCCAGTCATTGCCTGTTCCGACTGGTATAAGAGCAAGAGAAATCTCAGTGGAAAGCGATGCATTTCCTGAAAAGATGCCGTTAACAACTTCATTCAGGGTACCATCTCCGCCTACTGTGATTATATTCCTTGATCCCGTTCCCACTGCTTCATTGGTAAGGTGAATGGCATGCCCTTTTGCCTCAGTGAATTTAACTGTAAAAGACAAATTTTCTTTTTTCAAAAATCCGGAGATCTTGTCCCAGTCTTTCTTTCCTTTACCGTTTCCGGCATTTGGGTTTACTATAACCAGCCATTCCTTTTTTCTGGAAATGTTTTTCATCTGTCGCTCTGATATATGGCAGACAAAGATGTAAATAAATGATTTACTTTTTCTAAAAATGATTTAATATCTTAAGTCTCTCCTGATGAGAAATAACTGATGAATACAATAGACAGGCTTGTTAATAAAGTGTTGAAAACCCCAAAAAAAATGTTTACAATTACATCTTTTACCACCGGCAGCAGTGGTTCTTAAATAGTAAATTTGAAACTCAAAATATACTCAAAAAATCAGTAGAGCAGATGGGAAGGATAATAGCGATAGCGAATCAGAAGGGTGGTGTCGGGAAGACAACAACAGCAATAAACCTGGCGGCGAGTCTGGCGGCTCTGGAGAAGAGTGTGCTGATTGTTGATGCAGATCCGCAGGCAAACGCTACTTCAGGGATAGGAATTGATACCCGGCAGATCAGGTCAACAATATATGACTGTCTTATTGACGGGAAAGAGCCCGGAGAGGCATTAATGAGTTGTGAGGTTGAGAATCTCAGTATTATTCCCTCGAATATTGATCTTGTCGGAGCTGAAATAGAGATGCTTGACAGGCCTGAGAGGGAAAAGATACTTAAGGTGGTCCTTAATAAAATAAGAGACAGGTACGACTATATTCTGATTGACTGCTCCCCGTCACTCGGGTTACTTACAGTTAACTCGCTTACTGCGGCGGATTCCGTTATAATCCCAGTTCAGTGTGAATATTTTGCCCTGGAAGGGCTCGGAAAGCTGCTTAATACAATTAAGATCATTCAGTCAAATCTTAATCCCGCCCTGGAGATAGAGGGATTCCTCCTGACTATGTATGATGCACGTCTGAGGTTATCCAACCAGGTAGCCGATGAGGTTAACAAGCATTTCCAGCAGATGGTCTTCAAGACGATAATCCAGAGAAACATAAAACTTTCCGAAGCCCCGAGTTTCGGACAACCTGCAATTCTTTACGATGCAGATTCCAGGGGCACAGTCAATTATCTCAGTCTGGGCAGGGAGTTGATTGAAAAGCAGGAGTACAGGCAGAATCAGTCGTAATTAATCTATTTCGGGAAAAAGCAATGAATATGACAAAGAAGAATGCATTGGGAAGAGGTCTTGGTGCATTGATTGATGGTGTGGAGAAGGAGGTACTTGAAAAAAAAGTTGAGGCAAACCTTGATATCTCTGTCGATTCGATCGATGCCAATCCATTTCAGCCAAGGACAACCTTTGATGAAAAGTCCCTGGAAGAACTGGCAACATCGATCAAAAAGCTGGGGATAGTTCAGCCGTTAACTGTCAGGGAGACAGACAACGGGAGATATCAGCTAATTGCAGGGGAGAGGCGGCTCAGGGCTGCCAGGCTGGCCGGACTGACGCATATTCCTGCCTTCGTCAGAACGGCGGATGACCAGGCAATGCTTGAACTGGCCCTTGTTGAGAATATTCAGCGCGAAGACCTGGATGCAGTTGAGGTAGCTATAAGCTTTCAGCGGCTTATAGAGGAGTGCAAGCTTACCCAGGAGCAGCTCAGCGACCGGGTTGGCAAGCAACGCTCCACCGTCACCAATTATCTGCGGCTTCTGAGACTGCCGGCAGAGATACAGCTTGGGATAAAAAATAAACATCTGATGATGGGTCATGCCAGAACCCTGGTCAATATCGAAGATCCGAAAAAGCAGATAAATATTTACTACAGGATTATTGATGGTGAACTCTCAGTGCGACAGGCTGAGGACCTGGTAAGGCAGCTCCAGTCAGAAAAGGTCAGGGATCCTGCAAAAAGCGAGAAAAAGAAAAAGCTCAATGCCGATTTCACGCAGCTCTCAGACCATCTCAATAAAATATTTTCTACAAAGGTAAACTTCAGAATAAACGAAAAGGGTAAGGGTAAGATTGTCATCTCTTTTGAATCACCTGAGGATATGGAGCGCATTTTAGGAGTATTTGACCGGCTTAACTCCTGAAAATAATTATCTTTATCGCACCATTAAAAAAGATCAGGTTGATAAGCACGGGATGATTTAATTTGAAGAGAGCTCAAAAAATACTGGTTTTCCTGATACTGCAGCTGATCTGCTTTCAACAGTTCAGTTCTGCACAGGATTCATTAGCGTATATCAAGCCGGAAAAGCATAAGTTTAAGGCTGAGCCACTTAGGGCTACCATGCTGGCTGTGGCATTTCCGGGTATGGGCCAGGTCTATAACAGGAAATACTGGAAGATACCTGTAGTTTATGCAGGATTTGGCGCACTTTTCTACAGCGCCGGGTTCAATTCCAGGAGCTATACCACATATGTGAAAGCCTACCAGGATTTTACGGATCTTATCCCTGAGACCAACAGCTATCTGACGCTTATTCCTGCCAATCCAACGACATACGACCCGGTTCTTTATCCCGAGTCTTATGACCCTTCGAGTGCCCTCTATTATAAGAATGGCCTTCTGCGTATGGTGGATTATTACAAAAGATACCGCGATCTTTCATATATAGGTATTGCAGCATGGTATCTGCTCTCCATCCTAGATGCAAATGTGGATGCCAGCCTGTATAACTTTGACGTAAGCAACAATCTTGATATTACCTTTGCCCCGATGTTATTGCCTCTTCCGGGGGGCTACACCGGGGCAGGCATTACCGCAAACATCAGATTGACATTTTAACCTTTTAAACCTTTTATAAATTATGAGATTTAAAATTTTACTTATCACGGTTTTCCTGGGCGTTCTGAAAGTAAATGCATCACCCGATAATGATACCATAATCATAAAATCGGACGACAGCACAGAAAGAATCACGCGTGATCTCGACAGCCTTGTAAACAGCTGGTATGTGAAAATGGCATTTAAAAGCAATGCCGGCGGATTTCAAAACGACTCTGTGGAATTACAATATCCTGATTCATTATATGTTGACAGGCTGAGCAAAATAAATTCCGTGATAAGCTTGCCATTCAATAATATAATAAAGAACCATATCCAGGTTTATACTGTCAGGCAGAGAGATAAATTCAGTGCAGTTCTCGGATTGACAGATTATTATTTCCCGATGATCGAAAATATCTTTGACAGCTACGGGCTTCCTGCAGAATTCAAGTATCTGGCGATCATTGAATCCGCCCTGAATCCGAATGCAGTTAACAGGCATTCCGGGGCAACCGGTTTATGGCAATTCATGTACAGCACCGGACGACTTTATGGTCTGACAATCAATTCCGTTATTGACGAGCGAAGAGATCCCGTAAAATCAACCCATGCTGCAGCCCGATTCATCAGGGACCTGTATAATATCTATCACGACTGGGTTCTTGTTATAGCTGCTTACGACTGCGGACCGGGTAATGTAAACAAAGCCATAAGGAGATCAGGGAACAAGAAGGATTACTGGGAGATCTACTACCGGCTGCCGAGGGAAACAAGAGGATATATTCCACAATATATCGCTGCAGCTTATTCAGTTAACTATTATGCTGAGCATAACCTCGTTCCTCTTCCGGTGAATATTCCCGTTTCCACTGATACAATTATGGTGAGTAAGGATATTCATCTCTCACAGATTTCAGAGGTTATGGGAATTCCCCTGGGAGAACTCAAGGCCCTGAATCCCCAGTACAAAACCGGTCTGGTACCCGGTTCATCGAAACCTATGGCTCTCACGCTTCCCATGAACCACCTGAGTGATTTTATTGACCTGAATGACACTATAAGAAGCTATAAATCTGATGTTTATCTGAATAAAACAACTCAGATAGCCGATCCGAAACATTTTTCTAACGCTCCTGCAGACGTGAAAGGGAAAACAAAACTCTTCTATACAATTAAGGATGGAGATAATCTTGGATTCATATCCGAATGGTACCGTGTTTCTATTTCAGATCTGAGATACTGGAATAATATTTACCGGAATGTGATCAGGGTAGGACAGAAGCTGGCAATTTATGTCGATCCTGCAAAAGCTGATTATTTCTCGAACATAAATACGATGACCTTTGAAGAAAAGCAGAGCAGATCAGGGAATACTATTCCTGTGGTATCCACGACAGTTGTGCCTCAGTTTCAGGGAGAGACCGACGGTGAATTTGTTATTTATACGGTTCAGTACGGCGATACAATCTGGGACATTGTCAGGATGTTCGATAATGTGACAACAACAGAGGTAATGTCATTGAATAATATCTCGGATCCTGAAAAGATAAAAGTCGGACAGAAGCTGAAGATCAAGAAGAAAAGCTGATTCTTTTCTAAAATATGCGCCCGTTAAGATCATTCTTGCTGTTACTGATCTTTATAGTCTCTTTTACCGGTCTACATTATATTATCCCGGCAAAGTGGTTATTTCCCTCTGTCAATGAATTTGTTCCTGCAAATCTGACACAAGTTCTCTTGCCGGCAAAAAATGCGTCTGAAAATAAGGCAGTTGAGATTCCCCCGGAAGCACCAAAAATCACAGCTCCTGATACGGTAATCAATTCAATTCCTGATTCTTCAGCAGTCAGGACCCTGCCGGTCAATCCCTTGACCCGGTTTCTCGATTCACTGAAATACTCAAGGGGTCAGGTCAGGGTAATTTATTATGGCGACTCTCAGATAGAGGGCGACCGGATAACCTCATACCTGCGTCAGAGTCTCAGGCAGGGGCATGGAGGCACGGGTCCGGGGTTGTTTCTGCCTCTTATGCCTGTCATGTACACGAAGACGATCTGGCTCCGTTCCTCCTCAAACTGGAAGAAATATAATTATCTTTCTTTCAGATCAGGCGAAATCTCGCACCGCGACCTGGGACCATTCATGGCTATCTGCCGTTATCTGCCTGAAGGAGAAAAAACACTGGTTCCTGAAAAAGCTTACATCCGGATCCGGCCTTCAAAAATCGCCGACTCAGTCATCTTCTGAATATGATGAACTGCGCATCTTCTATGGTAAAGTATCGGAAACGGTTAATCTCAGGATCAGGGCCGACCGGAAGGAAGTCTTTGCCAGTACCCTGCAGAGAGGCAACGGATATTACGAGACCGGGTGTGACCTTCACAGGGCAAAGGAGATAACAATAGAGTTTGAAGGGGTAGTAAGTCCCGATATCTATGGTATCAGCATTGAGAGTAAAACAGGGGTCATAGTCGATAATATTCCCCAGCGGGGAAGCGCGGGACTTGAATTTACGATGGTTGGAAGGAATAATCTTTCCGAGGCCTACGGGATGCTTAAGCCCGACCTGGTGATTCTTCACTACGGACTGAATATTGTAAAAAATGTCAGGGAAGAATATTCCTATTTTCAGAAAGGGCTGGAAAGACAACTCGCCCTGATCAAAACCATTTCTCCCGAAACACCCATACTGGTTATCAGCCTTACCGATATGGCTGAAGGGAAAGGCGACAGCATAAGATCGTACCGGAACATACCGGCAATAATTAATGCACAGAAGCAGGCAACAAGAGAGGCCGGAGAAGCTTTCTGGGATTCATACCAGTCTATGGGAGGGGAATCATCTATCATAAAATGGGCAGAAAAAAGTCCCCCGCTGGCCCAGAAAGACTTTATTCACCTCACCTATCCCGGTGCAGACACTCTTTCTAAAATTCTTACAGGTGCCCTTTTCACTGAAAAAACAATCGATACGCTCCGGCAGAATCCTGAGAAAGAAGTACCGGATACGGTAAATGTTCCTTCGGTTCTGCCTGTTTCAGGACCTTCATCGGCCACTGAGAAAAAAAGCTCTGTGTCTCTTCTGGTCTCGTGGTTATTTAAGTATGATCCGGCAAATCCGATGATCTTCACCACGCCTGCGTTCTGGCTTTTTTTTCTCCTGGTGCTTGCAGGCTATAGCCTTGTTTATAAAAAGCTATTTGTAAGAAATGCCTACCTCTTTTTTGTAAGCCTTTTCTTTTATTATAAATCAGGAGGGTTGTTCCTGTTCCTGCTGATCCTTGTCACTCTTATCGATTTTACCTGCGCATTACTTATCCGGAGTTCGGAAAAGAGAATAATACGCCGTCTTTTTATCCTGACAAGTATAATCTCGAACCTTGGAATACTCGCTTACTTTAAATATACGGGGTTCTTTGTCAGTACAATAAATAATCTCCTGGGCACTGACTTAAAGGTGAATGATTTCCTGGCTACCTTTTCAAATTCATTTCTTGGTACCTCTTTTAATGTAAGTAATATACTGCTGCCTGTTGGAATTTCATTCTTCACTTTTCAGTCGCTCAGCTATACGATAGATGTGTACAGGCGAAAGATGGAACCTGTTAGGAATATCATCGATTTTGGTTTTTATGTGTCGTTCTTCCCTCAGCTTGTAGCAGGACCCATTGTCAGGGCTTCTGAGTTCATTCCACAGCTTTACAATGATTTTCAGCTGAGTAACCGGGAATTCAGCCATGCCTTGTTCCTGATATCCAAGGGACTGATCAAAAAGATCATCATTTCTGATTTTATTGCAGTTAATCTGATCGACAGAGTATTCGATGCACCATCAATCTATTCAGGCTTCGAAAACCTTATGGCAGTATATGGCTATGGTCTGCAGATTTATTGTGATTTTTCCGGCTATACCGATATTGCAATCGGACTGGGGCTGATACTTGGCTTCAGGTTACCTGTTAATTTTAACTCACCATACAAGGCGACAGATATTTCCGATTTCTGGAAGCGGTGGCATATATCCCTTTCAAGATGGCTTAAGGACTATCTCTATATTCCGTTGGGCGGCAACAGGAAGGGAAAGGTAAGAATGTACATTAACCTTCTGATAACAATGTTGCTGGGAGGTCTGTGGCACGGTGCATCAATACGGTTTATCATCTGGGGATTCCTGCATGGCGCCGGACTGATGATAAATAAGGCCTGGCATTCAATTGTGGGCGACCGGGTGAGGCCGGGACGCTTTGGCAGGGCACTCTCGGTTTTCATAACATTTCAGTTTGTAAGCTTCTGCTGGATATTTTTCCGGGCACCTGACCTGGACAGTGTGAAATTAATGCTAAAACAGATTACTGAAAATTTTTCTCCCGGATCATATCTGACTGTCATTCCGGCTTATAGTAGTACCTTTCTGCTTATTGCAGTGGGATATATAATTCATTTTCTCCCTGAAAGGGTAAAGGAAGCATACCGGGGGCTGTTTATCAGGATACCTCTGGCCACTCAGATGGCTTTCATAATGGTAGTTGCCGTGCTGTTGTTCCAGATGAGGAGTTCAGTTGTAATGCCATTTATTTATTTCAGATTCTGAAGCCACGGAACTTAGTGAAATGAAGAATCCCGGGTTAATTTCACATATTATCCGTTTAGTAATGGTAATTTTACTAATATATTAATATCAATGAACAAGTACTTGCCTCTTCTCCTGCTGATTGTCTGGTCGTGCTCGAAAAGCTACACCTATACCGGAGTATCAAAGAATATTGATTTCAGGGAATTTGAGAATCCTTCAAAGAATTACAGGGCAGTGCCCTTTTATTCATTGAACGACCTTCTTGATTCAGCTGAGCTTGATCGTCAGATCACCCAGTTTGCAAAAGGGGGCTATGGAGGAGTCTATCTTCACAGTCGCACCGGTTTGCTTACGGAATATCTTGGCAGGGACTGGTGGAAGGCTATGGACGCCGGAGTCAGCGCCTGCGAAAGAAACGGTATATACGCCTGGTTCTATGACGAGGATAAGTGGCCAAGCGGATTTGCAGGAGGTATTGTTCCGTTGAAGGGCGACGAGTTCCAGGCGCATTGCCTGATGAGACTTGACAGAAAAAAACAGTTGCCTGAGGGTGCCACAGTATTGAAACAGGACAGTGACTGGTATTACCTGTCGTATAAAGCCAGGAGCGGGAACGCCTGGTTCAACGGTACTAGTTATGTTGACCTGCTGAACCCGGCTACGGTAAAAGAATTTATCGGATCAAGCTATAAACCCTACGCTGAACGGTACAAAAAATATTTCGGTAACACTGCTTTGGGAATATTTACTGATGAACCGCAGTTTTTCCCTGTAACTGACGGCATTGAAAATGATGGTGTACAACCGTTTTCTCCGGTAATAATAGAGAAATTCAGGATTGACAACGGGTATGATCTGATCGATGTTCTTCCTGCCCTGTTCGAAAAGCCTGAGGGCTACGAAAAAGTGAGGGTCGATTATTACCGTACTCTCTCCAGTCAGATGGAGCTCAGCTTCAGCAAACAGATTGGAGATTATTGTAAAGAAAACAACATGATGTTTACAGGCCATTTCAATGGCGAAGAGAGCCTTACAAGCATCCGGAACAATGTGGGAGACCTGATGATGCAGCTTCGGAATATGCAGCAGCCGGGAATGGATCACCTGGGATTGCATATAGATAATGAGCTTAATGCGGCAAGGAACATTTCATCCGTATCAAATCAATATGGGATTACACGCAGATTATCCGAAGCCTATGGCATCAGCGGGCAGAACATGAATTTTGAAGACCGTGCCTGGATCGCTTCATGGCATACACTTAACGGAATAAACCACATCTGTCCCCATCTTGCCCTGTATAGTATGAAAGGTACCAGGAAAAGGGACTACCCGCCTTCACTGAGTTCCCAGCAGCCATACTGGCAGTACAACAAACTCCTGGAGGATTATGTAGCCCGTTTATGCTATCTCAGTACTGTAGGAAAATATTCTGCCGAGTTCCTTGTTGTTCATCCGTTGGAAAGCGAATATATTGAAGGAGGTACTAACCTGAAATCCTGGTCAGAGAGGCAGACAAATTATCTGAATGTGCTGGAAATGCTTCAGGAAAACCATCGCGATTATGACCTTGGAGATGAGGAGGTTCTGGCTGGGATGGGTTCTGTGAAAAATGGTTCTGTCATTGTTGGCAAACAGACCTATAAAGGTGTCATACTTCCTTACATGCTTACAATAAGACAGTCTACCGTCGACCTGCTGAAGAGGTTTGCAGCCTCCGGCGGCAGGATAATCGCACTTGAAATGCCTCTCTATATTGATGGCAGGAAAGATGATAAAGGGCTTGGGGAACTAAGGAAGATCATTAAACTTACCGGACCTGTGGAATTTCCCGGGATTATAGGTAATGAAGTTGAGCCTCAGGTCACTGTTATGGGCGAAAATGTAAGAGAGATCTGGATCAGCCACAGGATTTCCGGGGGGAAGCATATTCTGCAGGTTACCAATACCTCAAGAAAAAGTAGCCTCAGGTGTAAAATTAAGTTTAACGCAGGGTCGGGAAATATTGTGCTTCTTGACCCGGCTTACGGGAAATGCTACACTTTCAAAAGTCAGAATAATTATGAGCTGATGCTGTATCCGGCGCAGAGTTACATCCTCGCTGATAAAAATCTTATAACAGGTGCCGTAATGTCAGGTCAATATTCTATTCCTGAAAACCAGAGGGAATTGCTCCCTCTTTCCGGCGACTGGAAAGGAAAACGGCTGGATGTGAATGCTCTTACTCTTGATTTTGCACGTTATTCGACAGACGATGGGAAGACATTCTCCGCACCGGAACCGGTAATCGGGATTCATGAGAGATTTACTGAGAAAAAGTATAACGGTTCCCTGATACTTGTCTTTGACTTTAATGCGGACACCATTTTCAGGGATTGCAACCTTGTGCTGGAACAGCCTGATATGTATTCAGGAATTGAAGTGAACGGGAGCAGGGTGAAATTTGACGGCAATTCATTTTACAGGGATATTGCATTTAAGACTACCGGGATCGGCAACCTGCTGGTTTCCGGCAAGAACACCATTTCATTGCAACTTGACTACAAGGCAGCTATACCTGAGAGTCGCAATCCCCTTGAACGGTATGGCAGCGAAATAGAAAGTATATACCTCACGGGCGGATTTGCCGTCAGGGCCGATACATCTTTACGACCTTCCGAACCATCGCAGCATAATGTGAGAGGTTATCTTATACCAAAGGAGGTATATCATTTTTCTTCATTCAGTCTGACAAATGAAAAATCGGCGTTCAATGGTGATCTTGTTACCCAGGGTTATCCTTTTTATGACGGAAGCTTTACTCTTGAAAAAAGCTTTGATATCGGCTCCGTTGACAACGCAAAAAAATATATTCTGAATTTCCCTTTAAGTGAAGCTATTGTAATTAAAGTCAGTCTTAACGGAACAGAATTGCCTCCCGTGGCATGGTCACCCTGGGAGGTGGATATTACAGGGGCACTGAAGGCCGGAACCAATTCTGTTACCGTTACAGTGATAAATTCGTTAAGGAATCTGCTGGGACCGCATCATAATGCCGAAGGCGAGCTTGTAGCGCTCTCTCCTGAGAGTTTTACGGGAGTAAGTACCTGGACGACAGGGAGAACAGGTGAAAATGACTGGTATGAGCGCAGGCTGAAAGGTCCTGACAGCACCAATATCTGGCGGGATGATTATTGCATGATCCCGTTCGGGCTGCTCGCGGATCCTGTGATAGTTGAAGGTGACAGGTAACGGGGTTGCTCCTGAATTAAAGATAAATATCGGGGCTCATTTCCACCTTTGAAAACGGGGCGACTGCTCTTTCGTAAATGCCCTGTACCCAGGCGATTGCCATGCCATAGTTTGTTACCGGCACCCCGGCCGATACGGCAGCCTGAAGCCTGCCACGGAGCTCCCTGGCTGTAATCATACAGCCACCACATTGTATAACAAGAGAGTATTCGGTTACAGGTCTTGGCAGCGGATCATGACCTGCAACAACATCGAATTCAATTTTTTTCCCGGTGAAGCTGGATATCCATCTCGGTATTTTTGTTCTTCCTATATCGTCGCATGTTATATGATGTGTGCATGATTCAAGCAGAAGGACCCTGTCGCCGTTTTTCAGTTCAGATATTTTTGGTGTACCTTTCAGGTAGTTGTCAAAATCGCCTTTGAACCTGGCCAGCATGATGCTGAAGCTTGTCAGAGGTATGTCGCGCGGAATTGATGCGTCGGCCTTAACAAAAACCTGGGAATCAGTGATTACCAGGGCAGGTCTGATTTTTGTTTTTTTCAGGAAGCTGTCAACTTCCCTCTCCTTGAGGATTATTGCCACTGCTTCATTATCAAGGATATCTCTTATAGCCTGGACCTGGGGAAGAATAAGACGTCCTGCCGGAGCTTCAACATCGATGGGTGTTATGAGAAGAACAATATCTCCATAGCTGATGAGATCGCCCAGGAGAGCGGGTGTTTTATATGATTGCTCAGGGATTGTGGTACGGATAAGAGCAATGAGCTCTTCAAAGTTCCGTTTATCGACAGATGAAAAATCAAATAATTGTCTGCCGGTAAGTGAGAGAACCTTATTCCTGAATTCTGAAGTTGCTTCTTCAATGTCTGACTTGCTGTGTATTACAATATATGGTAAGTCCAGCTCACCGAATTTTCCGATGAGGTTATCTTCATAAACGCCCCATTCATTGCCTGTTACAATCAGCATGGCAAGATCTGCTATCTGAAGTGTCCTGATTGTACGGTCAACTCTTTTCTGGCCGGGATCGCCTGAATCATCTATTCCGGCAGTATCGATGAGAATCACCGGGCCAAACCCCGTGATCTCAAATGATTTTTTCACGGGATCTGTCGTTGTTCCCGCATGGCCTGATACAATAGCAATATCCTGGCCTGCAAGACAGTTGATCAGACTGCTTTTTCCGCTGTTTCTGCGTCCGTAAATTCCGATATGTGGTTTTGCCTCTCTGCCTTTTGTCATCTTTTTGTGAAATCTGGTGCAAAATTAGCAAATTTTAGGTTGGGTTAAGGAAATAAGACACGATTACAAATCCGCGCCAGCGGATACCCGCAACCACTGGCGCCGATTTGCAATCGGTGCCATACATATATATTACATCAATACCAGTATCAGGAGATGTCGTCGAGAGAAAACCCAAGCTTAAGAAGGTTGTCGGGTTGAAGGATTGATCTGAGCTTTGAATCATCAAGAACTTTCAGAATTGAGTTGGCTTCAAGAATATCTATCTTCTTCTCCTTCATCAGTTGTGAAAGTTCCGCTGCTTTATGATACCCCACATGCGGGCTCAGTGCTGTCGTTACCGATGGGCTGAAGATCAGGGCATTATATCCGGATATTTCATCTATAGCCAATCCTTCGAAAAGATTAAAAAGAAGTGACGTATTACATGATATCAGGAGCCGGAGGCTCTCAATAACGGCATATCCGATAACGGGAATATAGGCATTGAGCTCAAGTGATCCCTGTCCGCAGAGCGAACTTACAAGGACATCATTTGAATATACCTTATGGGCTGATGATATTACAAATTCGGGTATTACAGGATTAATCTTGCCGGGCATTATTGAGCTCCCCACCTGCATCCCGGGTATTGAGAGGATTCTATCACCGGCAATATCGGAGGCCAGAAGCCGGAGGTCAGAGGAGATCTTCTCAAGGTTTACCGCATGTGCTTTGAGAGTGGCATGGATCTCAACCCATCTGTCGAGGTTGGAGGTGGCATCGGCAAGATTTTCGCTGTGGGCAAGAGGTAACCCGGTAAGAGCACGTAATTCGGGCACTACTTCCATAATGTAAAAGCGGGGTAAGGCCAGTCCGGTACCTGTGGCGCCGCCACCGAGATTGACCTGTTTAATCCTTTCGGCACATTTGGATACTCTCCACCAGTCGCGCGAAAGAGCATCATTATATGTGCTGAAGAGCAATCCAAAAGATGATGGAACGGCTTCCTGCATCTGGGTATATCCCGGGCGCAGCTTCCCGCGGCTCTCTTTTTCGGTCTTCTCAACTTTTTGCCTGAGCCGGTTTATCTTATCCTCAAGGTTATTGAGGAGCCTCATGACAGCGATTGTGAGAGCCGTGGGTATGACGTCATTGGTTGACTGATATATATTTGCATGTTCCAGCGGGTCAATAATATGATATTCTCCCTGTTTATGTCCTGATAACAAAAGGGCAGAATTTGAGATTATCTCATTGATGTTCATATTTATGCTGGTACCTGCGCCCCCCTGGATGGCAGGGACTAAAAAATGATCATAATGGATCCCTGCAGAGACATTTGTGGCAGCATCTATCAAAGGGTTCAATATATCATCCCCGATTATTCTCAGATGAGGGAACTTTCCGGATCTTTTCAGTATGGCATCGCGGAATTTCCTGTAAGTAATATAGCATGCCTTTTTGGTAATACCCGTGGCCATGTACCATTCAACAGGGAACGGGATATTGCCTGGAAAATTTTCCTGGGCTCTCAGGGTATGGATTCCGTACAATGCGTCTCCGGGTATTTGTCTCCTGCCAAGGCTGTCCTCTTCTGTCCTGTACTTCAGCATATTGGATTTTAATGTGGCTCTCCGGATAATCTTCCCGGGACCCGTGTATCTATTTCAGAGCGGTTGGAGAGATTCAACTGTCTGTTCCTGATACCGGCCTTGCAAAAGCAAGCACATCTTTTCCGGTAATTTCGCTGGGGCATAGTATTATCAGTCTCTCAAGCACATTACGGAATTCGCGTATATTTCCTGTCCAGCGGATCTTCTTTAATTCCTCTATTGCATCCTCTTTGATAAACTTCCGGCTCATGCCGTATTCATTGCAGATCAGAGAGTTAAAATGTTCTGCAAGGAGGGGGATATCTTCCTCTCTTTCGTTCAGTGACGGAACGTAGATAAGGATGACGCTCAGCCTGTGATACAGATCCTCCCTGAAGGAATTACTCTCAATCTCCTTTTTTATATTCTTGTTAGTCGCCGTAATAACTCTTACGTTAACATGTATGTCTTTATCCGAACCGACCCTGGTAATCTTGTTTTCCTGGAGAGCCCGCAGGACTTTAGCCTGGGCGGAGAGACTCATATCACCTATCTCATCAAGGAAAAGAGTTCCTCCGTTGGCCTGTTCAAACTTGCCAATTCTCTGTTTGATAGCCGAGGTAAAGGAACCTTTTTCATGGCCGAATAATTCACTTTCGATGAGTTCCGATGGAATAGCTGCACAGTTGACCTCCACAAAGGGCCCTTTTGCCCTGCTGCTCTTTTCATGTATCTGATGAGCAACAAGCTCTTTCCCGGTACCATTTGCTCCGGTAATAAGAACCCTGGCTTCGGTAGGTGCCACTATGTCAATCATATTCTTTACCTGTCTGATAGCAGACGATTCGCCAACGATCTCATACATTTTGCTGACCTTATTTTTCAGGACCTGGGTCTGGTTAATAAGAGTCGATTTATCCATTGCATTCCTGATTGTGATCAGTAATCTGTTGAGGTCGAGTGGTTTTTCGAGGAAATCGTAGGCTCCCTTTTTTATTGCTTCCACGGCAGTATCTATATTGCCATGTCCTGAGATCATTACTACGGGTATATCGGTCGAGATCTCCTCTATTTTGCCCAGAACTTCAATACCATCCATCTTTGCCATTTTTATATCGCAAAGTACTATATCATATGAGTTGGCAGCGAACATTTCAAGTCCTTTTGGTCCGTCCTCTGCCAGGTCTACTTCATATTTCTCATATTCCAGGACCTCCTTGAGAGTGTTCCGGATGGCCCTTTCGTCGTCTATAACAAGTATTTTTGACATATTTTATTCTAAATCGATTCTCCCGGGCGCCCGGTATTATCCACTATATCTGAGCCATTTCCACATCTCCTTCCAGGATGTTTTCTTTCCGTACATAAGTATACCCGTTCTGTAAACTTTGGCAGCCATCCATACAAACCCGCCGAAAGTGATTATCATCAGAATCATTGAAACGGCAATCTGCCATCCGGGCACTCCGAACGGGATCCGGGCCATCATAACAATGGGAGAGGTCAGCGGGATCATTGAACACCAGAAAGCCAGGGGACTTTCCGGATTTTGCATTGTTCCCATTGCAACCATCAGGGCAAGGATAATCGGAATTGTAACCGGGAGCATGAACTGCTGTGTCTCTGTTTCATTATCGACAGCCGATCCTATAGCGGCAAAGACTGAAGCATAAAGAAGATATCCGGTAATGAAATAAAAGATAAATGCGACTATTATAAGACCCCATGGCTGATTCATGGCATTATCAAACATTTTTGAGAATTCTGCGAGTTCCGGTGATGTTTTTGTATTCGGAGTGGTTGCTGCAGCCTGCTTATCAACCGACATTAAATTCTGCGGGACCGATTGTGTGATCTCCGTCAGGTTATCATTTTTAAGAACAGTGGTTTTCACAACCGTAGCAATTGTTGCAGTAAGAATTATCCAGATCATGAACTGCGTAAGACCCACGAGGGCAATACCGATAATTTTGCCCATCATCAGCTGGACCGGTTTAACGGAGGAAATGATCACTTCGACAACCCTGCTTGTCTTTTCTTCTATTACACCTCTCATTACCTGTGCACCGAAAATGAATACGAGCATATACATAAGGAATCCAAGCAGGTAGGCAAGAGCCATGGATATACCAGTGCTTGTGCCTTTAATGGCCCCCGTATCATCGATCTTTTTGGTCTGAACAGTTACGTTGGTCTCAACGTTTTTCATTATTTCATCAAGATTCTGGATCTTGTAAGCCAGCAGCTTCTGCCTTTCTATCTCCTTCCTGAGAGAATTCTCAATATACTGGAGAAGCGAGAGGGGAGGCTGATGATTTGAGATAAGCTGCACGGCATTGGGTACATTTATCAGCTCGGGAGAGATGTAGAGTATTCCATAATATCCTGCCTTTTCAAAAGTCTTCTGGAGATCTGCCACCTTTGCATTTTCAAGGTACACAAATTCGACCTCTTTTGTATTTTTAATTACCCCTTTGAAAAGATCTGAATTATCCTCAACTACAGCGATCTTTTTAAATTCACCACCCTGGTTCACCATTAAGAGGGTAGGAACAATAATTATGGCAGCCATGAGAACCGGGGCAAGAATTGTCATTATTATGAATGACTTCTTCCTCACTCTTGTCACATATTCTCTTTTAATAATAACTGAAATTTTATTCATCCCGATATAGATTATTTTTAGAGGTATTCCGCCTTCAACCACGGGCTTCTATTACCCGGATGAATATCTCATTCATCGATGGCATGGAGGGATTAAAAGAAACCAGGTTGCCTGATTTCATCAATGACTGAAGGATCTCATTGGTTTTAACGTCTGTAATTGTCTTCAACCGAATAATACTTCTGCTGTTCTCCTGCTTCTGATTCAGTACCTGGTAGTATCCGTTCCCTTCAATTCTGACATCACCGTCAAATACAAGATCGTATTCATTGGCAGCCCACTGGCTCCTTATCTCATGCACACTGCCCTCAAGAAGGGTCTTTGCCTTATTTATAAGGGTAATGTTATCGCAGAGTTCCTCTACAGATTCCATATTATGGGTAGAGAAAATAATTGTTGCACCTCTTTCCCTGAGGAAGAGGATCTCATTTTTAATAATCCTTGTATTCAGGGGGTCAAACCCGGTGAAAGGTTCGTCGAAAATCAGCAGTCTGGGCTCATGAAGCACTGTAATTACAAACTGCACTTTCTGGGCCATTCCTTTTGACAGCTCCTCGATCTTCTTTCCCCACCATTCTGTTATATCAAGCTTTTTAAACCAGTACTTCAGCCGTTTCATTGCTTCGGCTCTGGAGAGTCCTTTGAGCTGGGCAAAATAGAGGGCCTGTTCACCCACTTTCATTTTTTTATACATTCCTCTTTCTTCCGGCAGATATCCTATCAGCTGAACATCGTCCGGCATCAGCTTCTTCCCGTTCAGGAACAGTTCTCCTGAATCAGGTGCGGTGATCTGGTTAATAATCCGGATGAGGGTTGTTTTACCTGCTCCATTGGGTCCGAGAAGCCCGTATATTGATTGTTCCGGCACTGA
The DNA here is from genome assembly GCA_963816345.1 of uncultured Bacteroidales bacterium. Taxonomy (GTDB): domain Bacteria; phylum Bacteroidota; class Bacteroidia; order Bacteroidales; family VadinHA17; genus LD21. Next base: position 2,979,986 of record CAWFKI010000005.1, on the reverse strand, counting down.
TATGCTGACATTGTCGAGGGCAAGCTGGTTTCCGTATTGTTTGGTAACATTATGGGCTTCAAAAAGTGCCATAGGGGGGATATTAAAAATTTATATAAGATGTGTAAATATAAAAAATCTCTGTGACAACTTGCCTATCCCGCTACTTTCTATTGAGAAGTAAAATCTGGTTTAGCCCAATTGAGTGATATAGTTGTTACTCGAAGTATCCTTTCATTCTGTCGAAGAATCCTCTGTCATTTTTATCCGGTGCGGGTGTAAAAGAACCCGATTCTTTGAATTTCTCAAAGGCTCTCAACTCATCCTTTGTCATACTTTTTGGGATCCACACATTAACATTGACAAGCAGGTCGCCCTTTCCGTACCCGTTTACTTCAGGCAACCCTTTTCCCCTGAGCCGCAGTATTTTGCCAGGTTGTGTTCCCGGCTCGATCTTTATTTTTACATTGTTATCGACAGTCGGTACTTCAACATGTGTTCCCAGTATGGCATCAGGTATGCTGATAAACAGATTAAAAATCAGGTCATTGCCTTCCCTGATAAGAGCCGGATGTTCCTCTTCATCGAAAACAACGAGCAGGTCGCCATTAACGCCACCTCTTCTGGGGGCATTTCCTTTGCCGCTGACAGTCATCTGCATTCCTTTGGATACTCCGGCAGGGATATTGATCTTTATAACCTCTTCTTTCTGAATGATTCCCTCGCCATAGCAGGCAGTACACTTTTTGGTGATAGTCTTGCCTTCACCTCCGCAGGCAGGGCAAACGGAAGTTGTCTGCATCTGTCCGAGCATTGTATTTGTAAGTCGTGTAACATGCCCTGTTCCCTGGCATGTCGTACATGTTGACATACTGGAGGCATCTGCGGCACCGGTTCCGTTGCAGGTATCGCAGACATCGTATTTGCTGACCTTAATTTTCTTCTCTGTCCCGGTTGCGATTTCCTGAAGGGTCAGTTTAACCTTTACCCTGAGGTTGGTTCCCTTATTTACTCTTTTGGCCCTTCTGCCGCCTCCACCAAAAGCACCGAAACCTCCGAAAGCATCGCCGAATATGTCACCGAACGAGGAGAAAATATCCTCGACTGTCATCCCCTGACCGCTGAACCCGTTTGAGTTGCTGCCCATTCCGGCATGTCCGAATCTGTCATACCTGGCTTTCTTTTCATCATTGCTTAAAACTTCATAGGCTTCCGCAGCCTCCTTGAAATTCTCCTCCGATTTTTTATCGCCAGGATTTTTATCCGGATGAAACTTTAACGCCTGTTTCCTGTAAGCCTTCTTAATCTCCTCTTTCGTGGCTTCTTTCGACACACCGAGAATTTCATAATAATCTCTTTTTCCCATCCTTGTTTTTTTATTTTATTCAGCCACTTCTTCTGTTTTACAGGCTAAAGCTCATTGAAATTATTCTCCAACGACAACTTTAGCAAACCTTAATACCTTATCACGTAAATAATATCCTTTTTGAAGGACGTCAACCACTTTCCCCTTTTTCTCCGCCTCAGTCACCGGTACTTTTGCGACTGCTTCATGGAGATCGACGTTGAAATCCACATTAAGTGATTCAATCTCTTTGATCCCGTTTTGTTTGAGAAATTCGGAAAACTTGCTATAAATGAGATCGATGCCATCCTTCAGAGCATTGCAATCCTTTGCTGATTCAAGATGTGCCTGAGCCCTTTCAAAATCATCCATCAGGGGAATGATCTTTGCCAGAAGATCTTCCGAAGCATATTTTGATAATTCCATTTTCTCACGGAGAGTCCTCCTCCTGTAATTATCAAATTCAGCAGACAGCCGGATATATTTATCCTGCATCTCTGCCAATTTTTCTTCCATTGCCCTTGCCTCAGATACATCTTTGTCAGAAGCGGGCTCATTCTCTTCCTCCATTTCCGGAGAAGGCTCGTCAGAATCACCGGCAGCGGGAAGCTCAAGCTCTTCCTCATTAATTAATTCCGGATTACTATTTTCTTTATTTTCAGTTTGTTTATCAATATATTCCTGATGGTTCTCTTCCTTCTCCTTAAATTTTTTCTTCATCATCACTCGCATTTACAGTTTATTCCAGATTTTATCAAATTACCTGCCAACTAAAGGAAATTGACAATTTGGCAGGGAATTACTCAACGGCATAATGTCTCAATGACTAAGGAGCTCCGGGGCTCAAGGGTAAAACCATTACATGGCATAAACCCTTACTCCCGGCCTTCGCCACCTTTTAGTTAATACTGCGGCTGTCAAAACAGGCTCCGACTGGCAACTTGTTATGTCGCCGGCGGTCATGCTGATGTGTCGGTACTCCGGTCACTCCACTCTCCGGATATCGGCTCCGATAGCATTAAGGCGCTTATCTATATTCTGGTATCCCCTGTCGATCTGCTCAATATTATGAATTACACTTTTCCCCTCAGCTGACAGGGCTGCGATAAGCAGGGCGACTCCTGCTCTTATATCGGGGGAGGACATTACAGTTCCCTTCAGGCGGATCGATTTATCCTGACCGATCACAGTTGCCCTGTGAGGATCGCAAAGGATGATCTGGGCTCCCATATCGATTAGTTTATCGACGAAGAAGAGGCGGCTTTCAAACATCTTCTGGTGTATAAGAACCGCACCTTTTGCCTGGGTGGCGGTGACAAGAAAGACACTTAGCAGATCAGGGGTCAGCCCCGGCCAGATTGCATCCGAAATTGTCATTATCGATCCATCGATAAAGGTTTCAATCTCATAATGTTCCTGACGCGGGATGAAAATATCATCCTCCCTTCTTTCAAGCTGTATTCCAAGACGGCGGAATGAATCGGGAATAATACCAAGCTGGTCGTATGAAGTATTTTTGATTGTTATTTCCGATCCTGTCATTGCTGCCATACCGATAAATGATCCTATCTCGATCATATCCGGAAGAATAGTATGCGTACAACCGCCCAGTTCCGTAACGCCGTCAATATAAAGGAGGTTTGAGCCTATACCATCGATTCTGGCACCCATGGAAACGAGCATCCTGCAAAGTTGCTGTATATAGGGCTCACAGGCTGCATTGTATATGGTTGTACGGCCTCGGGCCAGTACTGCAGCCATTATTATATTGGCTGTCCCGGTGACAGATGCCTCATCAAGATGCATATAGGTACCAGTCAGCAACGGGGCTTCGACCTTAAAGAAGGGATCGGAAGTGTCAAACTCAAACCTGGCTCCAAGCTTCTGGAATCCTGTGAAATGGGTATCGACCCTCCTTCTTCCGATCTTATCCCCGCCCGGTTTCGGAATGAAAGCTTTGCCAAACCTGGCCAGAAGGGGCCCGACGATCATTATTGACCCTCTCAGGCTGGAGCTCTTATCCCTGAACTCTTTTGTCTGGAGATAATCAAGATCAACTCTTAAAGCCTGGAAACTGGCTACTGAATCGGATTCCCTTAATACTTTAACACCAAGACATTCAATAAGATCTATAAGTCGTGCAACGTCACTTATGTCAGGGATATTTCTGAGTGTAACTTTTTCAGTTGTAAGAAGAGTGGCACATATGACCTGCAGGGCTTCGTTCTTTGCGCCCTGTGGTGTTAGTTCTCCCCTGAGGGATTTTCCACCATGGACAATAAAAGTACCCATCAGTGCCTTGTGTAACCTTTTTTCTTATTGAATGGTTTATTCTGCTGCTTATTATGGGGTTTACCCTGGGGTTTTCTTTTTACTGGCGGGATAAGCTCCTTCACCTCAAGGATTTTTACTCCATCGGTCATCTTAAGCTTGCCTCTGGAAAGTAATTTCATATCACCGATTATCACCTCATCAGCAACCTGTCCCCTGTTCCAGGTGATATATGATTTCTTCATCTGATTGACTATGAGGGTGGTAAAATATTCCTTTTCAGGTCCGTCTTCCATTGCTGAAGCTGCATTCAATCATCAGCTCTATGATCCGTCCGTAGTGTAGAAATCTAATACCTCCCTGCCCGTATGGCACCTGTTTGGGTTTTTCAACAAATTTTGCTGCTTCGGGTACAGGATAAGGCGGATCAATATCCAGCTCAAAATTTGCGATCAGGGCCAGATGATCCCAGAGTTTGTGCTTGAAATCGCCCACGTCACGGATATGGGTATTCAGGTTACCCATTATCTGAATAATAGTCCTGGCTGCACGGTTCCTTTCCTCCCTGTCCTCAATGGTTTTGATATGATCAACCATCTTCTGGACATTCCTGCCATATTCGGGGAGTGCCATCATCTTCCTCTGAGTATTGTAATCGTAATTCATCCTGTGCTTATTTTTTTACAAAGCTAATAATTTATAGCCAATTGGAGCTGTATATTTTTGTCCGGTATTATTTATTGAAGCCGGCTGATGATCCGGGAATTGTGCGGGAGGAGCTTAAAGTTATTTTAAAACCAGCCCGTCCCGTTAAAAATTTCCTCCCTGATATTAAGGTTCTGATTGTAAAGAAGTGCCCTGGCATCCTCTATAAACTTTTTCATCTGCAGGTAGTCGGAGGGTTTAGCGAAGAATTCAGGTTTATTTTCAAATTCCGAACATGGAAGTATAAAGAACTTCTTCCTGTATTTTTCAATCGGTGTATATACCCAGGTAAGGAAATATCCAGCATCTGAAATTCTGAACCCGTCAGCCTGCCGCGTAAATTCAACCCGTACGGTTGCTCCTCCGTCAGTTTTAGGTTTTCTCTGATTGGATATGAAATTGCCGAGGGAGTAGACAATAATGCCATCTTTCTTTGCGCTTCCATTCTTTACCCACATCATTTTCTGCAGGACATGCGGATGAGATCCTATTACCAGGTCTGCACCCATAGAGAGCAGATATTCAGCAAGGTCTGTCTGGCTTTTTGACGGAACGGTATCGTATTCAGTTCCCCAGTGAAGGAACAATATTGTAATATCAGGATTTTTGGCTCTGGCCTTTTTAAGATCTTCGGTAATTAAGTTTTTATCGAGAGTGTTTACAATAGCCGGTTCCGGAACTTTTATTCCATTGGTGCCAAAAGTATAATTAAGCAGAGCAACCGATATTCCATTCTTTTTAATAATCAGCGGATAGAGGCTATCCCTGTCAGCGGGGCTGAGAAAGGTACCTGTATGATATATTCCCAGACTGTCGAGCCGGTTTATTGTGCCATCTATTCCTTTTATTCCGCGGTCGGCAGCATGGTTATTGGCAGTAACCATATAATCGATACCGGCATTTTTGCATGCAGCGGCAAGCGCCGCAGGTGAGCTGAACTGAGGATATCCTGAATAGGGGGGACCGGCCAGTGTCACTTCGAAATTGGCAATTGCGATGTCGGCTTCTGCTATTACGGGCCTGATATAGCTGAATACGTTATTATAGTCAAAAGTGTGTGTTTCCCTGTTTTCTGCCGACCAGATCTGTTCATCGTGACCCATTATATCGCCAATGAACAGAAATGATAATTTTTCTCCCGCTGTCTGGCCGCCCTGGTTAAAAACCGGGACGAAGCCGTATAACAGGAAGAATATCAATAATAAAAACTTTCCGAATCCTGAGTTTTCCTTCATACCTGAATCTAAAATTACTGCAATAAAAACTACACATTTTAACAATTGCGCCAAAGATACGTTTATTATAAAATTATTACTGACAGGCTGATCCTTAAAATATTTATAATTGCTAACTTTGGCCGTTTTTGTTCAATTTTTTCAGGCTTTTAAAGGAAAAGAATATCATGTTAGGGAAGGGAAAGCATCTGAATATAAAGAATCTGTCATTAGCTGGGATGCTGGTAACTCTCGGAATAGTCTTCGGAGAACTGGGTACCAGTCCTCTCTACGTGATGAAGGCTATTTTAAAAGGCAGCTCTGAGTTTAATGAGCTTCTTATTTATGGTTCGTTGTCGCTGATATTCTGGACCCTGACACTGCAGACCACAACAAAATATATAATCATAGCCCTGAATGCAGATAACAAGGGTGAGGGCGGTATCCTGGCACTTTTTGCATTAATGAGGAGAAAAGCATCATGGACGGCGCTTCTGACGATGATAGGAGGAGCGGCATTGCTTGCCGATGGGGTTATCACCCCCGCCATTACGGTTACCTCTTCCATTGAAGGGTTGAAAATGCTAAGTTCTGACATTCCTGTAATTCTTATCGTCCTGCTGATTTTCGCGGTGCTCTTCTTTATACAGCAATTTGGTTCTACCCTTGTCGGCAGTTCCTTCGGACCGATAATGGTTATCTGGTTCCTGGTACTTGGTGTGCTTGGCTTTTCAAAACTTATCCTTTACCCTGAGATCTTAAAGGCTTTAAATCCACAATATGCGATCCGATTCCTTGACGAATATCCGGGGGGGTTTATTCTCCTGGGAGCGGTCTTCCTCTCTACAACCGGTGCAGAAGCTCTGTATGCAGATCTTGGACACTGCGGAAAAGCCAACATACAGGTTTCATGGATATTTGTTAAAATAGCATTGCTGATCAATTATTTTGGTCAGGGGGCATGGCTCATGTTAAATGGTGCTCCCATAGAGGGTATAAATCCGTTTTATGCAATGATGCCCAAATGGTTTCTTCTGCCCGGAATATTGATTGCTACCGCGGCATCCATTATTGCAAGCCAGGCTATAATAAGCGGATCTTTTACAATTGTGAAAGAGGCTGTTTCCCTTAATTTCTGGCCCAAGATCAGGATACAGAATCCAACATTCATAAGAGGTCAGGTCTATCTGCCTTTTGTAAACTGGTACCTCTGGATCGGATCCAGCCTTGTAGTGATCTTTTTCAGGGAGTCTGCAAATATGGGAGCGGCATATGGCCTTGCAATCATTTTGACAGAACTTATGACTACATTCCTTCTTGTTTATTATTTATACCAGAAAGGGTTGAATCACAGGCTGGTTTTGCTGATCTTCCTGGGGTTTCTTACAATTGAGGGCAGTTTCCTGGTAGCTAACCTGCATAAATTCAATGATGGAGGATGGGTAACCCTGCTTATTGCATCAATGTTTTTCATAATAATGTACGGCTGGTATTTTGGCAGGAAATTAAAGAACAGATATGTGACCTTTACTCCGCTGGAGAAATATATCAGTATGTTTAAGGATCTATCGGCAGATACTTCCGTCCCGAAGTATGCTACCAACCTTGTGTATATTATAAGGGCCAACAGGCCCGACCAGGTGGAGTCAAAAGTGATTTATTCAATCTTCCATAAACAGCCCAAGAGAGCTGATACCTACTGGCTCTTACATATAAACGGCGTTGACGATCCCAACAGGTTTGAATATGAGGTAACCCAGATCATTCCTGGAATACTGATCAGAGTTGATTTCCATATAGGTTTTAAGGTAGAACCTAAAATTAATCTCTATTTCAGGGAAGTTCTGGAGGATCTGGTGGAATCAGGCCAGATAAATCTTGAAAGCAGTTTTCCTTCTTTAAGAAAGCACTCTTTTCCCGCTGATTTAAATTCGTGCTGATCGACAGGGTAATGCCCCGGGACTACAAGCTGCCAAACATTGAAAATTTCACTCTGGTTCTTCACGGTATCTCGCGATTGTTCTGTATTTCCGATATAAAAGCCCTTCACCTCGATTCAACAATTACTACTGAAGAACAGGTTCCCATAACAATTGACCAGCCTGTGGGTTTAAGAATCAGGAGAGCTCAGTAGTGTTGCAGTTTAAAAAGATTAATTAAATTTGCCGGCTTCTTTTTGGATAGGTTATGAATTAGAAGTTGTAGAAGATGAAAGGGAAGGAACATCATTTAGATATAAACAAGCTTTCCCTTGCAGGACTTTTAGTCACTCTTGGCATTGTGTACGGAGACATAGGGACAAGTCCGCTCTATACAGTAAGTGCAATAATAAATAATGCCAAAACTTTTAATCATCTGCTTGTTTACGGAGCTCTTTCGTGTGTCTTCTGGACCCTTACCCTGCAGACAACTGTCAAATACATCATAATTACCCTGAGGGCAGACAATAAAGGTGAAGGGGGGATTTTTGCTCTTTTTGCACTTATAAGGAAAAAATCCACCTGGGCTGCTATTCTTACAATGATAGGAGGGGGAGCCCTGCTGGCTGACGGTGTTATTACTCCGGCAATAACAGTCAGCTCGCTATAGAAGGATTGAGGGTTTATTGACCCTGGTATTAACAGTGGTACCTATAGTGCTGATAATCTTTGTCATTCTGTTCTTTATGCAGCAGTTCGGCACCAATTTTGTCGGGGCCGCATTCGGACCGACAATGGTGATCTGGTTTCTGATGCTTGGAATTCTGGGCTTTTCCCAGATAATTCTCTATCCTGATATTCTGAGGGCCGTGAGTCCTGTTTTTGCCGTGCGTTTTCTCACTCAATTTCCGGGTGGATTCATACTGCTGGGAGCGGTCTTTCTATGTACCACCGGCGCCGAGGCTCTTTATTCCGACCTTGGCCATTGCGGAAGGAAAAATATCAGGGTGTCATGGATTTTTGTCAAAACAGCCCTTCTTCTGAATTACTTCGGGCAGGGAGCATGGGTCATTACCCACTATACTCCTGGTACCGTTGTCTCTCCTTTCTTTGAAATAATGCCCAGATGGTTTCTTCTTGCGGGGATTATTATATCAACCGCTGCTTCAATCATTGCAAGCCAGGCGCTTATAAGCGGATCGTATACCCTTATAAGTGAGGCCATTTCGCTTAATTTCTGGCCAAAGATCAGGATACTTAATCCCACATATGTCAGAGGACAGGTTTATCTGCCATTTGTAAACTGGACCCTCTGGATAATGTGCAGCCTTGTTGTTATCTTCTTTGGAAAATCATCAAATATGGAGGCAGCATATGGGCTTTCAATAACAATAACAATGATAATGACCACCATACTGTTATCGTACTATCTGCACAAAAGCGGAACTGACCGGCGGCTGGCATATGGCGTTCTGGTGGTCTTTCTGACGATTGAAGGCAGTTTTCTTGCTGCAAACCTGAATAAATTCAGACATGGAGGCTGGTTCACAATCATGCTGGCATCTCTCTATTTCCTTATAATGTTCAGCTGGTACTTCGGGAGAAAGATTAAAAACCGGCGGATCTCATTTTCCTACATCGCAAATTATATTGATATATTCAAAGACCTCAGAGTTGACAGTACCATTCCTAAAATAGCGACCAATCTTGTCTATCTTATAAAGGCCAACAGGCAGGATCAGATTGAGTCAAAGGTAATCTATTCAATCTTTAACAAGCTTCCCAAACGTGCCGATACCTATTGGCTTCTTCATATTGACAGGGTAGATGAACCCAACCGTTTTGACTATAAAGTGAACCATATTATCCCGGGGGTTCTGATACGAATCGATTTCCATATTGGCTTTAAGATGGATACCAGGATAAATCTTTATTTCAGGGAGGTACTGGAAGACCTCGAAAATTCGGGAGAAATTAAGCTTGAAAGCGGGTATGATTCTCTGAAAAAGTACGGATTGCCCGGTGATTTCAAATTTGTGCTTATTGAAAGGATAATGCCGAGAGATACCAAACTGTCAGCCACAGAAAACTTTATTCTCACCCTGCGGGACCTGGTCAGGTATATCAGTATCCCTGAGGCCAGGGCTCTGCACCTTGACATTACGAATACGTTAGTGGAGCAGGTACCGGTACTTGTAAAGCAGCCGGTTGAAAAGAGGATAAATCCGGCGGTTAATCAGTAACCGGTAACCGGTAATCGGTAATCGGTAATCGGTAGGGCCAACCCTTTCCCCCCTGGGGGAAATCAGAAAGGGGGTAAAATCACATAGAACGGATAAACCCCCATCCCAACCTTCCACAGGGCTCTCCTGGTGCAACTTCGTGTCTTCGTGCCCCTTCGTGGCTATTTTTTTTGCCACTAAGACACAATGGTTCACAAAGGTCTCCCCCTGAAGAAGCCCCCCTGGGGGATTGGGGGGCCGGTCCGGCGGGGAAAAGGGGAGCGTGAGAGTGGCACTGAAATTCAGCATAATTGACTTTTCGGAGTAGACTCAACCTTTTATCCTTATATCAGGGATCGGATATCTCCTGAATTCTTTTGTGCGGTCGAACAGATACCTGTAGGTTATATATTTTTTTACGGGCTGCCCGCCCACAGAAACAAAGATCTTTCTCATTTTGGGGTTGAAATCAGCCACCCATGTGAATTCTGCTTCACTATAATGGGACATATTCTTTAGCACCTTCAGTAAATTCAGGATGAAAGCCGATTCGATTCCCATACCCTGGTACTTAGGTATAACACCCATTAAAAGGACCTTCAGCCTCGTCATTGTGTTTTTTCGTTTGAGGTAAAGGAACCTGATCATATTCAAAAGGTTAAGTTTACCGTTAAGGTGCTTTAATATCTGGTTCAGATCGGGGAACATCAGGAATATGGCTATTGGTTTTCCGTTAAAGTATGCGATCCAGATAAATTCCTCAACAATTATGATCCTGGCTTTCCTGAGGACTGCACTTATATATTCTGTCTCAATGGGCTCAAAATGTTTTTTGAAAGTGGCCCAGGCTTCATTGTAAACCTCGGCAAAATCCTCTGTATATTTTTTCTCCCCCTTCCATGTGAAGTGGCGGAATTCAAAACCCGGTCTTGAGTCGACCCATTCCGCAATTTTACGGAACCTGTCCGACATTGGTCTGGTGAGGTCGAGATGGAACCCCTCCATTTTATAATATGTCGCAAATCCATAGGATTCAAACAAATCCTTATAATATGGCTTATTATAAGGCACCTCAAATGATGGATGAGTAAATCCTTCCACCAGCAAACCCCAGTATTTATCGGTTTCGCCAAAATTTACAGGACCATCCATAGCCTCCATCCCTCTTTCTTTAAGCCATTCTTTTGCAGTATCGAACAACATGAATGCGGAGGGTTTATCGTCGATGCATTCAAAGAACCCTGTTCCTCCCGTTGGCTGATCATATGAAAAAGCCATGTTTCTGTCGATAAAGACTGCTATTCTGCCGATCAGTTTATTATCATCGTCCTCAAGTATAAACCGGTCGGCTTCGCCATGTTTAAAATAGGGATTCTTCAAAGGATCGAATATTGCCTCAATTTCCCTCTCTAAAGGGCATACCCATACCGGATCATCTTTGTAAATCGCTCCGGCTGCGTTAAAGAATAACTTACCTGTTCTCCTGTCTTTAACCCTTCTGATCCTCATAAATACTTATTTTAGCATAATAACTAATTGCGTTCCGCAGACAACGTCCGGTAACAAATTAAATACAATCATTTCAATTCAGGGAGCGACTGGTTAAAAATTATCTTTACGCCGATGATTTATTAAAATCAGGTACAGGCATAATATATATGATAATTGAAATTGCAGGGAGAATGATAATTATTATTTTGTTCCTTTGATACCAGAATAGCATCCGACAGATGAATGCAATGCCATTTGTAGTAGGAACAGTTGCAGTATTTGCACTGGCCTACCGGCTATATTTCAGTTTTGTTGCTGCCAGGGTAGCCGTACGGAACGATCTGGCAGTTACTCCAGCTAACAGGCTTTATGACGGACAGAATTACTATCCCATGAACAGGTGGGTTCTGTTCGGTCACCATTTTGCTGCAATTGCCGGTGCAGGTCCCCTGGTTGGTCCGGTTCTGGCAGCGCAGTTCGGCTTTATGCCGGGATTCCTCTGGATGCTCATCGGTGCGGTAATGGCAGGTTCAGTGCACGATTATGTGATACTTACTGCCTCAGTACAGCACGACGGAAAGTCGCTGGCCTACATAGCAAAGGAGGAGATCAACAAGTTCAGTGGTGTTACTACCACCTTCGCCATAATCCTTATAATTGTCGTTGCAATGGCAGGCCTGGGGCTGGTCGTTGTCAACGCGTTGGCTGAAAGCTCATGGGGCACCTTCACAATCGCATCCACAATTCCCATTGCGATAATCATGGGACTCTGGATGTTCAGGATCCGTAAAGGCAAAACCCTGGAGGCGACTCTCTTTGGAGTGGTTATGCTTGTGCTTGCCGTTATTGCAGGTCGTTATATACCTGATTCACAATATGCTTCCTGGTTTACTTTTAATCATAAAACACTTACACTGATAATAGCAGGTTACGGATTCTTTGCTTCGGTACTGCCGGTTTGGCTTTTACTTTCGCCCCGCGATTACCTGAGTTCAATTATGAAGATTTCAGTGATAGGATTGCTTGCCATAGGATTAATAATTGTTGCTCCTGAGATAAAGATGCCGGCCTTCACAGATTTTGGGAAAGGCGGGGGACCGATTATTCCCGGAAGGTTATTTCCATATCTCTTCATAACAATTGCATGTGGCGCCATATCAGGTTTTCATTCTCTTGTGAGTTCCGGAACCACACCAAAGATGATTATGAAGGAGTCGGATATCAAAATGATAGCCGTGGGTTCCATGCTTACCGAAGGGGTAGTAAGTATAATGGCGCTTATTGCTGCCACAAGCCTCCTTCCCCTTGATTATTTTCAGATAAATGTTCCTGTTGAGAAGTTACAGGCCATTTTGCCCCGGTTACATGAAATGGGGTTTACCGAATCAAATCTTGGCGAGCTCTCGACGAGTGTCGGTGAGAAAATCGCCGGCAGGACCGGAGGTGCCGTTTCCCTCGGGGTCGGAATGGCTTACATCTTTTCTTCCATACCCGGTATGAAGCACCTGATGTCATACTGGTACCATTTTGCGATCATGTTCGAGGCGCTGTTCATTCTTACGACAATTGATGCCGGGACCAGGATAGGGAGATTCCTGCTGCAGGAAGCTTTTGGAAGAGTGTATAAGCCTTTTCAGAGGACAAACTGGCTGCCAGGGAATCTTTTTACAAGCGGACTGATAGTATTTTTCTGGGCCTATTTCATCTATACCGGATCAGTGACAACAATCTGGCCGATGTTTGGAACCGCGAACCAGCTGCTTGCAACAATAGCCCTTGCAATCGGCACCTCCTTCATTATTAACAGGGGACGGGCAAAGTATGCATGGGTAACGATATTGCCCATGATCTTTGTAGGTGTGACTACCGTTACCGCTGCATTTCTTAACATGAAGAATATTTATCTTCCGCAGCTCCGGTTAACGGCGACCAGGGTCCCCGGATTAATCAATCTTGTCCTTACAATCTGCATTCTGATCTGCGTGGTGATCATCTTTTACAACGCATTACCGAAATGGGTCGAAGGATTCAGGAGCTACCTGAAGAATAAAAAACATGACATCACATGATGATGAAAGAGTCCTTTCATCATGCCAAAAATTTATCTCAAAAGAAAGAAAAAGACTTATTTTACTTTCAGGGGACCCACTTTTGCATTGTTGTCATCACTGTCATCCCTGTTTGAAACATAACCCTCAGGGGCTGACACTGCCTGGAAAGGTCTGGCGGGGTTACCGAAACCATCGCCGTCTTCGTCCCTGTAGAAGGTCGTCACTGTACCGTCTCCTGCCTTCAGGGTCTGATCAAGAGCCCGAAGCAGCGATAGATCACCTTTTGTATCACAGGCAAGTTCCCAGATCATGACTCCTCCCAGGGTTTTCCTGGCAAGTCCGGTCTTCCTGACAATCATTGGTATACCGTTATAATACCTCATCCCGGTTGAATCAATGAAGGCATTGGCCACATTATCTTTTATAATCTCTGAATAATCGATATACCTGGCAGGCGGTGTAAAATCAAATCCGTAGAACGGGAGACCCAGTGTTAAATGGGAAGCTGGAATCTTCCTCTCTTCAGTGTAATATTGTATTGCTTCTTCAGCATAGGAGTAGGGAGAGTGTGGTCCTATTACAGTTGGCCGCCAGATTCCCGTCTTATCATATACCATTATATTTATAAAATCATATGCTTCCAGGGCCTCCTGGGTTACAACCTCATTCCTTTCCAGGGCGCCAAGCGCTGATGACATTCCCTTGCCCTTTGCATGAAGGGCTTTTCTTAACTCAACCACGAAAGGGCCATATGTCTGACCTATGTGGGGGAAAAGATTGCCCTCAATATCCACATCAACTCCATCAAGGTTATTTTCTTCCACATATTTTACAATATTCTTAATAAAGACGGATCTGTTGGCAGGCTGTAAAATTGATTTCCATATTAATGTGTCCGGCCGGCCGCCACCTCCCAGGGAGATGAAAACTTTAAGGTTGGCATCATGGCCCTTTTTCACCCCGGTTGAAACGTCGGCATTGTCATCCATTACAAGTCTGCCATTCCTGTCAGGGTTGGCAAAGGCAAGATTCAGATATGTAAGTCTGTTCACCTCTATGGAATCAAGCTTATCAAAATTTCCTCCGCCAATGTATCCTACCACTTTAAAGGAGTTGTCCGGCTGATAAATATCCGAACCATAATCAACTGTTTTTGTTCCGCATGAAGCAGCAAGAAGAACTGTGAGTGGAAATAACAGAAAGCGTACGATAACCGATAGTTTCATTTTTACATCAGATTAAAATTGTTAAAAGTATTAAGTTGTCTCCTGTAAAAGTAATTATTTAAAGTTATCGTAAATCAGTTATTCAACTTTAATGTTTACAGTTTGAAGGATATTCCGTGATGATATTCCCAGATGCAGCAGAAAATCACCTGGTTCAACAACCCATCCATGCTTATTTAAGTCATAGAAAGCAAGATCAGAAACTTTTATGGCGGTCTTCACGGCTTTTGATTCTCCGGGTTGCAGAAAGACTTTTTCAAAAGCTTTGAGCTCTTTGGGAGGCCGCATCACAGAACATACGGGATCGGAGGTATAGATCTGAGCAACTTCCGCCCCGGGGTAAGCGCCACTGTTTTTTATTGTGAACATCAGATGAATGGAGTCGTTCATGCCATAAATGGCTTTATCCGTTTTTAAACCGGAAAGTTCAAAAGTTGTATATGACAAGCCGAAACCGAATGGAAACTGAGGTACAATATTTTTTGCATCAAACCAACGGTATCCGACCAGAATATCTTCCTCATAAGTCACCTTAAGATTATGGCCCGGAAAGTTACCCAGTGCATGAGCAGGAGACTGATCAAGGACCACGGGCATTGTGAATGGCAATTTTCCTGAAGGATTTACTTTCCCGCTCAGGGCATCAGCAACAGCGTTGCCTGCCTCCATTCCGCCATACCACGACCATAATATAGCAGGAACACGATACACTACTCCAGCCAGTTCAAGGGGTGAACCAGCGATAATTACAACCACCGTACGCGGATTTGCCTTCGCCACCTCGTCTATCAGGATCTCCTGGCCATATGGCAGCTTCATGTCCTGCCTGTCAAATGACTCGGTGTCAAAGTCGTGGTTCAGACCGCAAAAGATTATTGCGACGTCTGATTGCCTGGCGGCCTTTACGGCTTCATCGATCAGTTTCCAGTCAACTTTTTTTGTATCCGACTGACCCTTATTGCTCCCTTCGATAAATGTTGACTGTTTTTCGTATCCTTTTGCGTAGTTTATTTTAACCGAAGCTCCAAACTTCTGAGTCAAAGCTGCGAGAGGTGTAATCTCATACAGAGGCTTTATTTCGGAGCTAAGCCCGCCGCTGCAATGCTTGCGTGTTGCATTATCGCCTATCACTGCAATTGATTTTATTGCAGAGAAATCGAGCGGCAGAGTTTTATTTTCATTCTGAAGCAAAACAATTGCTTCCGCAGCTGCCTGATAAGCCGTATGCTGATGGGCGGCGGTATTCATTGATCCTTTGGCTCTGTTCTTCTCTTCGAGCATCCTGGTCGTTATCATTACGCGCAGGACGTTCCCAACCTTTTCATCAACAACGCTCATGGGTACTTTCCCCTCTTTCACGGCGTTTATCAGGGGATTTGCAAAGTACCACTCATTGTAATCCTTTATGTCTGTTCCCATTTCCAGGTCGAGCCCTGCCAGGGCAGCTTTCACAGTACTGTGAGCCGCGTTCCAGTCGGTCATCAGTACCCCTTTAAACCCTAATTCATTACGTAAAATCTGTCTGTCAAGGAATTCGTTCTCGGAACACCAGTCGCCACGGAATTTATTATATGCTGCCATTACCGTCAGAGCCCCTCCTTCCTCAACAGCTGCCCTGAAGCCAGGCAGGTAGATCTCGTGCAATGCCCTGTCGCTCATGATCACATCAATTGTCGTCCTGTTCTCCTCCTGGTTGTTTGCAATGTAATGTTTGACGCTCGCTGCAACATCTTTCGACTGCAATCCCCTGATATAGGGAACCGTCAGCGCTGAAACCAGAAACGGATCTTCACTGAGGTATTCGAAGTTGCGGCCGCAGAGCGGAGAGCGGATAATGTTTATTGCCGGTCCGAGCAGAACATCTTTTTTACGAAACCGTGCTTCTTCACCCAGAACCATTCCCCTTTCGCCTGTCAGTTGAGGGTTCCAGCTGGCGGCCATGGCTGTTCCGGTTGGAAAGCATGTGGCTGAGTCATTTGTCCATCCTGCATAATTCCAGTCATTCCTGTTGATTTCAGCACGCACACCATTAGGCCCGTCCGAGAGCGCCCATTCGGGAATCCCGAGTCTTTTCACCCCGCTTACATAAAATTTGGAATTTGCATGCAATAACCCCACTTTTTCCTGAATTGTCATCTTTTTAATAAGTGACTGGATTTGTTTTTCCATAGCGGATCCCTCATTGGTGGTTTTCTGGCCGTACGCAGCGCCGGTACAAAATAAAGCTGCAAGAAGGCCTGCTTTAAAAATAAATTTTTTCATGATATAGATGTTAATATTCATATAAAATCAGGTTTAAGGCAGAACAGGTATTACTCTTAATTGAGTGTCGAAAAGCCGGCAATCAGATCGGTAAGGAATGAAGGAAGAATACCCAGGAACAATATTCCGGCGAACACAATAACAAGCACAAGGTTGCCTGCCAGTGAAATGCTGATATTTTTCTTTTCACCTGCAGGCGTGAACATTGATTTAATTACACTCAGATAATAATAAAGGCTGATCACACTGTTAATTATCAGGCTTATAGCTAATACCCATAATCCGGATTTCAGGCCGGCGAGAACAAGGTAAAATTTTGATATAAACCCTGCTGTGAGGGGGATTCCTGCAAGCGAAAGAATTGTAAGTGACAAAACTATTGCGATCCACGGGCTATTCCGGAAAAGACCTCTGAGATCTTCTATATCTTCGGCATCACGGTTGCAGACGGAAAGGATCGAGATAACTCCAAAAGCCCCGACAGTAGTGATCATGTACGATATCAGATAGAATAAGGCAGCCTGTATGCCATATTCCGTACCGGTCAGAAGTATTATCAGCAGGTATCCAAGATGAGCAATCGAGGAATATGCAAGCATCCTTTTAAAATTTGACTGTCTCAATGCAAGGAGGTTCCCGGTGAACATTGAAAGTACTGCTATTACAGAGATGATAGCTATTATGGCAGGGTACTCATACAAACGGGTAACAAAAAACAGCCGGATTGAAATAGCCAGAACTGCTCCTTTGGAGATTGTTGCAATAAATCCGGCAACCGGAGCTGGTGCTCCCTGGTAAACATCAGGCGTCCACATATGAAACGGGACCAGTGCAAGCTTAAATCCTATACCAACAAGCAGCATTCCAAATCCTGCCAGAAGGAGAGGGGAGAGACCAGTGGCAACAATGGATGCGGCAACATCATTAAAGCTCATTTTGCCCGTCGAGGCATAGATCAATCCCATGCCAAATAACAAAAATGCTGTGGCTACCGAGGCAATAACAAGAAATTTTACTCCTGCTTCAATGCAGGTATTCCTCTCTTTAAGATAGGCAATAAGGACATATAGCGATATGCTTAAAGTTTCAAGCCCCAGGAAGAATGAGATAAAGTGATTTGCGGTTATCAGAACTGATGCACCAAGGGTTGCAACAAAGAGTATTATGAAATATTCCTCTCTTTCTCCGCCCTGTTGATTCAGATAGACATAGGAGAGGATGGTCAGGAGGAAGCTTATTCAATAAATGGTACCAAGAAGCAGAATACTGTAATTATCAAAAATAATCAAGGGTTCAAGTGTATGGGGTGAATGAGTCCTGACAATAAAAAGCGACAGGAATGCTGCAAGGAACATAATAAGTGAAAAGCCGTAAATGACCTTATAGTTTCTGGATATTGTTATTGTGAGCATTATAATGATGGGTGCCACTTGCAATAATCATGAACGGAATCAGGCACTGTATATCAGTCATTGTCATAAAACAGGTTTTATTAGTCAGCCTTGTTTACTTTCTGTTTATAGAGTTGTTTGGCGCCACAGTCAAAAGCTTATAGTTTTTACCGGAGCTTACTGCAGTCGTTTTTTCCTTAATGTTAAGCGATTTTTGAATTGCCGGTTTTGCTGTCTTAATTACAGATTGAGGAAAGACCCCGAGGAAAACGATTACTATTACCATAGCTCCGAGTGTAATTGATTCGCGGACAGAGAGATCCTTCATTTTGTATTCCTGGTTTTGCTTACCGTAAAAGACTTTTTGCATTATCCTGAGGGCATAAATTGTTCCTGCCACCAGTCCTACACTTGCCAGGCATGCAAACAGGACGCGGATTTAAATACTCCTGTAAGTGTAAGAAATTCAGCTATAAAATTTCCAAGTCCGGGCAACCCGAGCGATGCCATGACAAATATTAGCCCCGTACCCCCCATCACCGGGATCTGGTCCCATAATCCCCCCATCTTATTCAGATCACGGGTATGCATCCGCTCATAAAGTTGTCCCGCGATGACAAACAGGGCCCCGGTGCTTATCCCATGGGCAATGATCTGCATAACTACTCCCTGGTAAGCAAGTTCATTAAATGCAAATACTCCAAGAACTATGAATCCCATATGATTTACACTTGTATATGCTACGAGCCTTTTCAGGTCGGTCTGTGAAAAAGCAAGCTTTGCACCATACAGGATCCCCGTAACTCCGAGTATCATTCCGACAGGTGCAAATGCTGCTGAGGCATTCGGGAATACAGGGACAACAAAACGCAGCAATCCATAGGCGCCAGTTTTCAGCATAAGTGAGGCAAGTATCAGACTTCCGGCTGTGGGAGCCTCGCTGTGGGCATCGGGCAGCCAGCTGTGGAATGGAACCACGGGAAGTTTTACAAGAAATGCCGCCAGGAAGCCGCACATTAATAGCATTTCCAGGGCGAAACCCATGGGTGTATTAAGAAGTTGCTGGTAATCAAATGTATATACGCCGGTGTTGCTTCCATGGACCAGATAGAGTCCCAGGATTGCCAAAAACATCAGCAATCCGCTGGCCTGAGTGAAGATAAAAAATTTATAAGATGCATAGATCCTGTTATCGTGCCCCCAGATCCCGATAAGGAAATACATCGGGATAAGCATTACTTCCCAGAAAAAATAAAACAGGAACAGATCCATTGAAAGAAAGACACCTGTTATCCCTGAGAGTATCCATAAAATATTGAAATGAAAGAATCCAGTATTTATCCTGATTTCTTTCCATGAGATCAGAACTGCAATTATTCCGATAAAGAAAGTAAGCATTAAAAGCAATAAACTCAGTCCATCCAGTGCCAGATGAAGATTAATTCCAAAACGCGGGATCCAGTCAGCATTGTATTCTATCAGCCAGGTCTTTCCGGGTTCAGTTCCCTGAGTGAACCAGATCACTGTAACGATTATGAAATCGGTCAGAACTGCTGCAAGTGAAATGCTATCTTGCCAGAAGGGGATTCCATCTGCCGGAGATCCAGGCAATGATTCCGCCTGCCATTAATATTATTATAAGGTATAATAAGTATCATATGGTAAGCATAATTATCAAGTAACACAATAATACCTGCTGTAAGAACCGTGACATACCATCTGAGTTTACCGTTCTGTGTCCTGCTCAGAAGCAAATTGAAAAAGCCTGTTGCCATTGCAATAAATGTGTAAACCTTATCGATGAAATCTTTTTTATTTATTTCGGATAACCATACAACAGGCCTGACAAATAATTTATCATATATACTAGTCAAATCCCCAGCCTTTGTAAAAAAAGTCACTCAGCCGGCTTTTTCCAAATGATACTGAAAAGGCAGGCTTTTTATAAAAATAGATATAGGCAAGATAAATTCCTCCAATGGAGATAATAGCTGAAATAATTTGAAATAGCCATTCCGGAGTTGTTTCATTGCCATGAGTTACTGATGGGAGGAGAGGGGTCAGCAATTTTGAAAACAGTCTGTACAGGCCAAGATTTTCAGGTAATTCAATAAAACCTCCTGCTATTGATAATGCATGCAAGAGTGACAAGAGGAATTGTCATCAGCTGTCCGGGTTTATGTGCAGGCTGAATCTTAAGTTCACCGAAAAAGGTAAGGAAGATCATTCTGAAAGTGTACAATGAAGTAATAAATGCACCTGATATTCCGGCAAGCCACAGCCATTTGCTGCCCATTCCTGATGACCATGCAAGCCATAATATCTGATCCTTGCTGTAAAAGCCTGCTGTTATCAATGGCAATGCTGAAAGGGAAGCTCCGCCTATCAGGAATGTTATGAATATAACCGGCAGTTTTTTCCTAAGGCCTCCCATTTTGAACATATCATGTTCCTCATGAAGCAACAGATAACACTTCCTGCGGCAAGGAAAAGCAGCGCTTTAAAAAATGCATGGATCATGAAATGGAAAATTGCTGCTGACCATGCTCCCACCCCAAGTGCCAGGAACATATAACCTATCTGGCTGATAGTTGAATACGCCAGGACGCGTTTTAGATCATGCTGTGTCAGTGCGCTGAATCCTGCAATAAGAATGTTGCAGCGCCAATGATTGCTATAGCGGCCATGACAACCGGAGCAAGAGTAAAAAGTACATTCAGTCTGGCAATCAGGTATACCCCTGCAGTTACCATTGTGGCTGCATGTATCAGGGCGCTTACCGGCGAAGGGCCTGCCATTGCATCCGGCAGCCATGTCTGAAGGGGTAGCTGGGCCGATTTTCCAAGTGCCCCGCCGAGTAAAAGTATTGCGGATATTACTGCAAGAGGCGACCCGGAGCTCCATTTAACTGGAGCCTGCTGCATCAATGATTCAATGTTCAGTGTTCCAAAACTGACAAATAAAAGAAAGAGTCCGATGATCATTGATGTATCACCTATACGGGTTACAATAAATGCCTTTCTTGCAGCATAGCCATTTGCAGGATCCTTGTACCAGAAACCGATCAGGAGATAACTGCAGAGACCGACTCCTTCCCATCCAAGATAAAGAAGCAACAGATTATCAGCCAGAACAAGGATAAGCATTGAACCGATAAACAGGTTCATATATGCGAAAAAGCGTGAAAATCCTTCATCATCTTTCATGAATTCAACTGAATAGAGATGGATCAGAGCACCGACAAATGTGATGACAAAACAGAAGATAAGTGATAATGCATCCAGCCTGAAAGAAATATCGGCTGAGAACCTCCTGCATTTATCCATGTATAAATATGTGGATATCCAGGCTCCTCCCGCAGGCAGGGAAGAAAGAAATTCCACTCCGGCAACAATGGTTAACAGTGAAGAGAGAGCAACAGAACCGACACCAAGAACAGCAACCGCTTTCCGTGAAATAAATCCTGCCGGACAGAACAATTATCAGAAAGCTCAGCAGAGGTAAGGCAGGTATAAGCCCGATATATGTCATCATATTTTATAATTTTTTCATTCGCCTTTTTATCATGCAGCATATTTAATTGCATCTGCATCAAGCGTTCTGTAATGATGGTACATCTGAAGTATTAATGCAAGTCCAACGGAAACTTCTGCTGCAGAAACAGTAAGTATAAAGATGAACATGACCTGTCCGTCGGCCTGCATCCAGTGTGAGCCGGCAATGACAAATACCAGGGCGGCACTGTTGAGCATTATTTCTATCGACATCAGCATGAAAATTATATTCCTTCGCACAAGCAAGCCCACAAGTCCGGTCAGGAATAATGCCCCTGCAAACAATATCTGTATTTCCATTGATAAGTTACCATAGCTTCAGTTTTCATTTATGTTTATTATTTATTTCCTGTTTTTTTCAAGAAACCGGTGCAACATCTTTTTCTTCTGTTTTCCAAGATGGTATCCGCCTATGATACCTGCAAGCAACAGTACGCCGATGATTTCCACTGCAATAAGATATTTTGTGAACAGTTGATATTCCAACCTGTTTCGGTCCGATTATCTCAGCTGATGGTCTTTTCAAATTGAAATTCTTTCATTACATAAATAAATATGACAAGGAGTATAGCTGCCAGTATGGCCGGAACAATCCACATCCGGGGTGTCAGCCATTTCTTTTCCTGTTCCTCTTCCAGACCGATATTCAGCATCATTACAACAAAAATGAAGAGGACCATGATTGCACCGGCATATACAATTACTTCAAGGGCAGCAATAAAAGGAGCTCCGAGAATGTAAAAAATAACAGAGATCGAAAGAAGGGAAATGATAAGGTAAAGCAGAGCATGGATGGCATTCCGGTTGGAAATTGCTATCAGTGATGAAATTATTGCCACTGATCCGGCTATATAAAATATTGTATTCATTATAATTGACTTGTTTCATTATCTCTAATGTATTAAACTTTTCAAATCAACCGGAGGCTCTTCATTTTCACCTTCCCCTGTTCCTTTCACACCCATATCCACTCCGGCAACTTTATAAAAATTATAACCATGGTATTTTCCTTCACCGCTTATCAGAAGATGCTCTTTTTCATATACCATATTCTGTCTGTCGTATTCGCCCATTTCAAAATCAGGAATAAGCTGTATTGCATAGGTAGGACATGCTTCTTCGCAAAAACCACAATAAATGCATCTGGAGAAATTTATCCTGAAAAACTCGGGATACCTTCTTCCATCCTTATCATTTGCCGACTGAAGTGCAATACAATCCACAGGACAGGCTGCAGCACACAGGTTACAGGCAACACATCTTTCATTCCCGTCCGGAGTCGCGGGAAAGAATGATCCTTCCCCTGTAGCGCGGCGGCAGATAGGGCAGCTTTTCAGGATACCCCTGGGTTTCACGCTTATGAAAAGCATGAAGAAATGTGAACCATATACTTCTTAGTATGCTTATCATTCGTTCTATTTGTTTTTTGATTCATTATTAAATTATCTGATCTGTTATTATGAATGTGCATAAATAGAACTGCTCCGGTTATTAAAATATTAAGCAACACAAGTGGCAGCAGCACCTTCCATCCCAGTTCCATAAGCTGATCATAACGCGGTCTGGGAAGTGAAGCCCTGATCAGGATGAACATACATATAAAAAATGCTGTTTTGAAGAAAAACCAGAAAGCAGGAGGCAGAAATGATGGTCCCAGCCATCCGCCAAAGAACAAAGTTGCTATCAGGGCTGAAATAAGGGTAACACCCATATATTCACCTACGAAAAACATTCCGAATTTCATTCCCGAATATTCCGAATGATAACCGGCAACCAGTTCCCCGTCAGCTTCAGGAATATCAAAAGGAGTTCTGTGTGTTTCAGCTATCCTGCTATAAAAAAGATCACAAATCCGACAAACTGAGGAATGACGAACCATCCGCCTCGCTGTGCTTCAACTATCTCACGCAGACTGAAACTGTCAGCCATCATTACCACACCAACCAGTGACAATCCCATAAAAACCTCATAGGTAAGCATCTGGGCAGATGCCCTTATTGAGCCAAGCAGGGAATATTTATTATTTGAAGCCCATCCGCCGAGAACAATACTATATACTCCGAGTGATGAATTCCCAAGGAAGAAAAGCAGTCCGATATTTGAATCAAGTACAAGGAAACTGCAGTGAAAGGAATAACTGCAAATGTCAGAAGTATAGTTGCAATCAAGTATCCCGGGAGCAATCACAAAAACTGCTTTATCAGCAAATGGAGGGATCCAGTCTTCTTTAAAAAATATTTTTATCATGTCGGCGATAACCTGAAATAAACCAAATGGACCGACCCGGTTCGGACCATACCTGTCCTGAAAT
This sequence comes from uncultured Bacteroidales bacterium, assembly GCA_963816345.1. Classification (GTDB taxonomy): domain Bacteria; phylum Bacteroidota; class Bacteroidia; order Bacteroidales; family VadinHA17; genus LD21. Next base: position 2,956,045 of record CAWFKI010000005.1, on the reverse strand, counting down.
AGAGCCAGAATCTGCGCTCAACATATATCAGTCCTGCTGCTATTGTAAGCACGATAAGTAAAACCCCTGCTATAATAAAAACGATACTTCATATAAAATCATTTAAATCAAATAATCTAACTTATCTTTTCACGGGCATTCAGAAAATTTCCCCACAGCAGGCAGATCATGATATTTTGTTAAGGTTAGATAACCGACAGACCGGCCATGCCATCCGGCAGGGTATTATCCTTTTTAACTATTAGCATTTATGACCTCCTGATTAATAGTAAGTTCAATATTCTTAGATTCAATAAGATGCAGTCTTGACTATCTCTTTTTCATTTAAGATTATAAATGGTCGGGATATACGTTCGGCAATGGCTTCTGCTTTGGAACTTAATTCCTCCGAACCGAATATCATATAGACCGGAACAATAAGTAATTCAGACGGTTTGGTCTTAAACGGTCAGGGCATTTCTTTAAAGTATTCGATTGAGCCATCATTCTTATAGCTGAATAATCTTATGCCCGGATCGCCGCCTTCTTTAAGATGTCCGTCAGGTTCATCCATATATTTATTCATTGCCTGGACGGAGTTCCATCCCGGTGACCAGTAATAGGGCATAAGGGAAGAAGGAGGATCACCTTTGTATCCTTCCATGCTGAAATCCAAGAGGCGAATCATCATCCTGCGGAGGCTTGGGTTCACTTACCGATATATTGGCATTCATTGCCGTCCTGCCGCTGAATCGTTTATTCTGTCTTGCAATTTTTTCATTATAGAATCTGAAATCAGCTGCTGGCATATTCTCTTTTACTGCTGAAAGGAGTGGATAAGCACTGACGAGTGAGGCAACTACATCATCAAATTTTTCCCAGTTGCACCTGTTGCATGCTTTCCTGATATCCTGATCAGTTCACTAATCCATCGCCAGCTTTCCTTCACCGGTTCGGTTACCGGAAGAACATTGTAAAATCGCTGGGCCCTGCCCTCATTATTTATAATTGTTCCGTCTGATTCGGCAAATGTTGCTGCCGGTAATAAGAATATCTGCTCTCTTTGCTGTTTCATTCATCAGATGATCGATAACGATTACCTGCTGGCATTTTTCAAAAATCGCATCAGCTTTATCTCTTCGAACCCTCCTGTATAAGTCGTTTTCAAGAATTATAAGAGTATCAGGACCGTGTTTTATTTATCACTTCAACTGCATCATCAAGAGATTCTCCATCAATCATTGACAAGCCTGCGCTGTTACATTCCGGAAAAATAATTGACAGGGAGGGCTTTTTGCCTGTTGGCTGAAAGTGCAATTGCAATATTTGCGCATGCATTGAGGATCTCCTCATTTCCCAAAGATATACCTGTCACAATCAGAGGATTTTCTGCAGCCTCAGATAAGGCATCGGCTATCCTTCTGGCAGCGTTCTTCAGCCTGTCATCCGGATCAGGCACAACGGGCGCTCCGGAGTCTAATTGCCGAAGCAACTGCAAATCCAAGTCTGGCTATATCTGCAGGAGCGAATGAAATGTCTTCCTGGCTGACTCATCCAGTTTTGTGCCGAATGGTGAAGCAATAAACAGAGGACTTTTTTCATTCTGGTCCATTTCCCTGACTGCGGCATCATTCCATTTTGGGATCCCCACCTTTGATGCCAATCCGAAGGATCTGTTCCTGAGAGCCTGCCTGAGAGCCAGTGCCAGCATGGGGGCAGTATTCGTAACATCCTCTCCAAGAATCAACACTGCATCACATTTTTCAATTTCCTTCAGAGAAGGTGAATATGCTATGCCACTTTCCATCAGATCCGACCGCTTTTTTAGTCAAGCTCGTGCGTCACTTGCTGAAATTCCATGAAAAAAGTTATTTTTTCCTACAAGAGCCGAAAGTGCAAAGTTTGCCTCAAGAGAGGCTCTTGGCGAGCCGATCCCGATAATCTTTCCGCTATTCAGAACCTGCATAGAAGTGCACGCGGAATATTCCCCTGCCTCCTTGAGATCACTCTCTTTTGATGATCTGATCTGAATCTTTTTTATTCTTTCCGGATTGTTAATGAACTCATATCCGAACCGTCCCCTGTCGCATATAAAATATCCATTGACCGCGCCGTTATACCGGCTCATGATCCGTCTTACCGTACCATATCGTTCACTGACAATTATATTACATCCGAGGCTGCAATGAACACATACTGAAGGTGCATTGGTTAGATCCCATTTACGGGTATAATGTCTTTTCAGTGTTTTATCGGTAAATACCCCGGTAGGGCATACTTCAACCAGGTTTCCGCTGAATTCGTTTTCAAGTGCTCCTTCACTCTGGCGGCCGAAATAAACCTGTCTGGCCGATCCGAAAACATTAAGATCCTTTCCTCCTGCATAATCCTTGTAAAACCGTACGCACCTGTAACATTGAATGCAACGGTTCATTTCATGATGAATGAACGGGCCCAGATTTTGATTCTTATGAGTCCGTTTTTTAAAAGTAAAACGTCCTGTAATCGTGTCCTGTCATTACTGTCATATCCTGAAGATGACATTCGCCTCCTTCATCACAGATCGGACAATCGTGAGGGTGATTGGTCATAAGGCCCTCAATTACAGCAGCTCTGAATGCTTTTACCTCGGGATCGTCAATGGAAATTATCATTCCATCAGTAACCGGTTCCATGCATGACATGACTATTTTGCCTTTTTTATCATCTGCGTTGGCGTACTTTTTAACTGCACATTGTCTGCAGGCTCCAACAGATCCCAAAGCGGGATGATTGCAAAAATACGGAATGTCAAAACCCAGTGCAAGACAGGTCTCAAGCAGATTCTTGCTCTGTACTGACTTCGTAAAAATTACCGTCTATCTGTATTTTAACCATAATTATTTCCAGGGACAATGTTTCTCGTGAATATGTTTTAAAAAGTCTTCTCTGAAATATTTCAGCCCGCTCTGCAATGGCTCCATTGCGCCGGGAGCATGAGCACAAAATGTATTGCCCGGACCCATATATTTAGTCTGAAATTCCAGTGATATCCAATATCATCCGGTTTGGCAGTTCCCTCTTCAAATGATTCAAGGATTTTTTGCACCCAGGGAAGTCCTTCACGGCATGGAGTACACCATCCGCAGCTCTCAACGGCAAAGAATTTTATCATGTTATGAATAAATGCAACCGGACATGTCTTATCATCGAGTATTATCATTGTTCCGGTTCCCAGTCTGCTTCCCGCCTCTTTCACTGATGCAAAATCCATTTTGATATCCAGATGGATCTCAGTCAGAAAATCGGTTGATGCTCCTCCCGGAATTATTCCCCGCAATTTATACCCATCCTGCATTCCCCCGGCATGTTCTTCAATGATCTCCCTTACTGTTGTTCCAATCGGAAGTTCCCAGAGCCCGGGTTTTTTAACACTGACCGCTGACACCATATATTTTGGTTCCCCCTTCCCCAGTCAGACTAAGTTCCGATGAACCATTCCGCTCCTTTTTCAACGATATGAGGGTATCCAGCATAGTGTCTCGACATTATTCACCACTGTAGGCTGGCCAAAAAGTCCGCTTGTTGCCGGAAACGGAGGTTTGGCCCTTGGAATACCTCTTTTGCCTTCAAGTGAATTGATCAGTGCCTGTCTCCTCACCGCAGATATACCGCCCGGCGCTGCTATGAATATAAAGATCGAGGTTATATCCTGTTCCCAGTATATTCTTTCCAAGATAACCTGCCTGATATGCTTCAGAAATTGCTTTACGCAATCGATTTCAGCTTTCTTGTAGGCCCACCGGATAAATATATATGCTTTCTGTGCCTGGATGGCATATGCAGCAATTATCATCCCGGCAATCAGCTGATGAGGATTGCCTTCCAGCAGATATCTGTCTTTGAATGTCCCGGGTTCCATTTCATCGGCATTGGCTATAAGATATTTTATTCCGCTGCCATGAGCTTCTTTTGGAACAAGGCTCCATTTAAGTCCGGTCGGAAATCCTGCTCCGCCTCTTCCTGTAAGTTTGAACTTTTTACCAGATCGATTATATCAGAAGGAGCCATTTCTTTAAGAGCTTTATGCATTCCCCTGTATCCGCCTGCTTTCTCGTATTCAGTCAAGTCCGGGCGGAGATCGTCTTGTTTAATATGTTCTGTCAGAGGGATTTCCATAATCAGCTATTGATATTTTTCGAGAATTTCATCAATGTTATTGATATTTAGATTGTTATGAAGATCCTCATTTATCATTAAAGCCGGAGCATGGTCACAATCGCCAAGACAGGATATCGGCAACAGTGTAAATCTTCCGTCGGGAGTTGTTTCTCCGAAACTGATTGACAGTTTTTCAGAAATATAGTTATACACGGATTCATATCCCATTATCATGCAGCTTATACTGTCACAGACCAGTATTATATTCCTTCCGACCGGTTTGCGGTAAATCCTGGTATAAAATGTAGCAACACTGTCCACTTCCTCACCGGACATTCCAAGTTCGGCGGCAATATCTTCAACTGCTTCATCAGAGATCCATCCGCGGTGATTCTGAACAATTTTCAAAGCATCGATACAAGCTGCAGCCGGATAGGGATAAAGCTTTATCTCTTCACTGATCTCTTCTTTTTCTTTGTCACTCAGCATTTTATAAATATCTTTTATCTTTCGTCTCTTGTCTCAAGTTCAGCCTGCTGAGTCATTCAGTTTTTTCGCTCCGTGTCCTGTGCTCTAGCCCCGTCTCCGTCCCTTCACCTTATACTCACCCCTAGCCCCTCCAGGGAGGGGAATCTGATCAAGCTCAGTGCTTTTCGCTCCATCTCCCCATCTCCCCATCTCCCCTTCTCCCTCTACCTGTCAAGATCAGCCAGCACAAAATCCATTGCTCCGAGGATTGACAGCAGATCAGGGATTGTATATCCTCTTGCTATCAATGGCAACATCTGCATATGCGGGAAGGAGGGTGTCCGTATCCGCGAACGGTAGGATGAGGTATCACCATCACTGATAAGATAATAGCCATTGCTTCCTTTTGATGCTTCAACCGGAACCATTGCTTCCCCTGCAGGAATTACAGGACCCCAGGTCACACCAAGAAAATGGGTAATAAGTGTTTCAATATCCTGCATTGTTCTTTCCTTTAATGGAGGTGTCGTCAGATGGATGGTCTGATTTATAATGACCCTCCGGCATATTATTTATGCATTGCTGTATTATCCTGAGGCTCTGCCGCATCTCTTCCATCCGGATAACGGATCTGTCATAGCAATCACCATTTTTCCCGAGAGGGATTTCGAACTCAAATTTTTCGATAGCCGGAATAGGGTCTTTTTTTCCTGTAATCCCAGTCAAAGCCTGTCGAACGGAGACCCGGTCCGGTTACTCCCCATTCAATTGCCTCCTCCGAAGTATAGGCACCGATGCCGATAGTTCTTTCCTTGAATATCCTGTTTCTGATTGTTACCTTTTCAAATTCCCTTATCCGTTTCGGGAAATAATCGACAAAATCCTGAACCAGCTTATTCCATCCATCAGGCAGGTCGTGGGCCACCCCACCTATCCTGAACCATGAGGGATGCATTCGTCCCCCGGTAATGGCGCCGACTATATCGAATATCTTTTCCCTGTCATTAAATGCAAAAAATACCGGTGACATCTGACCAAGATCCTGGGCATAAGTACCGAACCATACAAGATGACTTGCAATACGGAACAGTTCGGTCATCATTATCCTGATCACATTTGCCCTGTCAGGAACCTCAATACCTGCAAGTTTTTCAACTGAAAGGAGATATGCCAGATTATTTATCACCCCACCCAGGTAATCGATCCGGTCAGTGTAAGGGATAAAGGTGTGCCATGATTGTCTTTCCCCCATTTTCTCAGCGCCCCGGTGATGAAAACCGATATCGGGGATTATCTCAACTATATCCTCTCCGTCAAGCTGAAGAATAAGCCTCAGCAAACCATGGGTTCCGGGATGCTGCGGTCCAAGATTGAGAAACATAAAATCGGTATCCTGGTTTTGTGTTTTCAGTCCCCATTCCTCAGGATCAAACTTAAGATCGTTATCAGCGATTTCCTTAACTGTTCTTCAAGAACGAACGGACCCATTTCAGTTGCCCTGGCAGGATGTTCTTTTCTTAGTGGATGTCCTTTCCAGGATTTTGGCATCAGTATCCTGCGCAAATTCGGATGACCATTAAATATGATACCGAACATATCATAGATTTCACGCTCATACCAGTCAGCAGAAGGCCATATATCAGTAATACTTTGAATTGAAGGATATTCCCCTTTAAGCGGAACTTTGATACGGATATCCTCGTTTCTTTCGAAAGATGTAAGATGGTAAACTATAGTAAAATCACTTTCCGGTTGGTTTATTTTTTCAGCTCTTCTTCGTTCATCAATGGCAGTCAGATCATAAAGCATCCGGAAGGGACTCGATAATCTCATTCTTCAGATATTTCAGCAGATCTTTTAGCAGGTCTGTATTAACCCATATAGTAAGAATGCCATCTGCGGTGTTCTGAACGGCTGAATACAGAGGATTCTCCGAATCTTAGCTTTAATATCTGAAACCAGAGACAGATCACCATTCATAAAATAACCAGTTAGTTATTAAGAATATTTCAAATTATGCCGCAATCTATATTTCATTCATTGGCCTTATATCTGCCCATTTTCATCCGTTCCTCGTTTTTCAGATCCCTTAGCGAGATTTTTTCCTGTCTGTGAAATTCCCTGTGGACCAATTACCCAGCTCAGCGGACGTTTCTCTTTACCAATTGAATCGCGAAGAAGGAGCAGTCCTTCAAGAAAAGCATCCGGCCGGGGAGGGCAACCTGAAACATAAACATCTACCGGCAGAAATTTATCAACTCCCTGTACAACACTGTAAATGTCATACATACCCCCTGAATTTGCACATGATCCCATTGATATGACCCATCTGGGAGCCATCATCTGTTCATGCAGTCTTTTAATTATAGGAGCCATTTTAATAAATACAGTACCGGCGATAATCATCATATCGGCTTCACGGGGAGTTCCACGGATAACTTCTCCTCCAAATCTGGCTATATCATAACGGCTTGTTATTGATGTGGCCATCTCGACAAAACAACAGGAAAGACCGAAATTGAATGGCCAGATTGAATTTTTTCTTCCCCAGGCGATCATATCATCAAGTCTGCTGAAAAGAACAGACTTCTGAATAGCCTCATCAATATCAGTCAACTGATTCCCGGATATTCCGACTCAGATGGTTTATTTAAAGTATAATTCATTTTAAGAGTCTGTTTTTAAATTTCAGTATCTTTTTCCCCTGTGGTCCGAAATCAAGAGCTTTGATCCCTATTTCATAAACAAGTACTACCAGTAATATCCCGATAAAAACCAGAATGCCGAGATATCCTGCAATCCCAAGTTCCCTGAATGATATTGCCCAGGCAAGGATAAAGACAGCATCCAGATCAAAAATCACGAAGAATATGGCAATCAGATAAAAATGGGAAGAGAAACCGTAAGCGGGCATTACCGGTAGGAGGGATCCCTGATTCATAAGGCTCGTCAGTAAGTTTTTCCTTATGTCGTTCACCAAGTACCCATGAAAGACTTATCATTATCACCTGCAATCAAAATCACTGCACCTGCATAGATCAGAAAGGGCCAGAATACTATTGAATTCAGAGGGTTACATAGTCATAATTATCGGTCAGATTCAGGTCAGGTGCAATTATCCTTCTCAATAAAGTTATTGAAAATTTCTGAAACAGGAAACTGTTTTTTCATTAAACAGATAATTCTCTGTTTTTGTTCTGAAGGTCGAAGCTAAAGTTGATATTGACCCGCAGAGAGAAAAATTTCAGCAGGGTACGAAAGGCTTTTGCTTAATATTCAGCATTGCATCAGAATTATTGCCAATTCAAAATCTTGGTTAACTTTGACATCTTACTTTTATTTATTTCATGATATATGGAGTTTTTTCAATCACTTTTTGATTGGTATATGGCCAATCTGAACTACTTTACAATCATGCTGCTGATGGGCTATCGAAAGTACATTTCTGCCATTACCGTCAGAAATGGTTATTCCTTTTGCAGCCTATAAGGCCGGACAGGGTGATTTGAATGTTTTTCTTGTGGTGATCTCCGGAACAATAGGAGCTCTTGGCGGTTCGCTTAATAAACTATACTCTTGCATATTACCTGGGACGTCCCCTTGTTTACAGATTTGCCGGATCGAAGATCGGAAGGCTATTCCTGCTTTCAAGGGAAAAAGTTGAGCATGCTGAAAATTTTTTCCTGAAGAATGGAAAAACTTCAACATTCATTGGAAGGCTTGTTCCCGGTATACGTCACCTGATATCAATTCCTGCAGGATTAGCCAGGATGAACCTGCGCGATTTTATGCTCTTCACCTTTCTGGGTGCGGGGATATGGAATATTATCCTGGCGGTAATTGGTTTTTACCTGTACGCAGTCAGGGAACAGATCTTTCCATATGTCGGACATATACTTGTTGTCCTTGGAGTAGCTTTTACAATCTATCTGATTATAAAGAACAGAAAGAACGGTAAGGTATCCTGACCTGAAATGCTTTATTGATAATATCATAATCGCAAAAACAGATTCAACTGCCGGTCAATCTTCAAGATACCCGAATTTTCCGTTGCGCACATCGTCATATGCCTGTTTTATTTCATCTTCCGTGTTCATCAGGAAGGGGCCATATGAGGCAATAGGTTCGTTAATGGGTTCTCCGCTGAGCACAAGTATTACACTTTTCTTAAGAGCCTCAAGCAGAATTTCATTCTTATCATGGTCAAAAAGGATGAAATTATTCTCAGGAGCAGTTTTGGAGCCGTTTACCCTTACCTCTCCTTCAATAACGAGCATTCCTGTGCTGTACTCCCGGCTGAAGTTGAATTCCGCTTTTGATCCCTCCTCCAGCTTTGCATTAAATAAATTTACGGGGGTAAATGTGGAAGCCGGGCCTTTCGTTCCATTATATTCACCTGCAACAACTTCAACAACACTTCTTCCGTCATCCAGGACAACCATGCCCATCATGTTTTTTTCAATTGGCTGATATTTTGCAGGAGTCATTTTATATTTCGCCGGAAGGTTAACCCAGAGCTGGACCATCTGAAAAACGCCTCCCTTTTTGCTGAATTCCTTTTCATGGTATTCCTTATGCAGCACTCCCGCGCCGGCTGTCATCCACTGCACATCACCCTCTGATATAACACCGCTGTTTCCCGAACTGTCGTTATGGGCAACCTTCCCATGATATGCTATTGTAACTGTTTCAAATCCCCTGTGGGGGTGCACTCCCACGCCTCTGGGTTTGGCCGATGGAGGAACATCCCACTTTGATCCGTAATCAAGGAGGAAGAACGGGCTCATACCGGTCATTCCGATCAGGGAATCGGACGGAAAGAAATTATGCACTCTGAAACCATCGCCTACCATATGAAATGGCGGGGGAGGTATGATCGCCCCGACACCTTTATATTTACTATTCATTTAGAATGTGTTTTCTACCTGATAACACCTGATTGCACCAATTGTTTAGTATGGGATATCCTGGTTCAGGTATAATCACACATCATGCTAACATGCCATCGATTATTACTACCGGCTGCTGTTCCCCGACTGGTCAACAGCTATTACCCATAAACATCATTATCGGTTATTCCACAAGATTTATCGTCTGAATTGTAACCGGGCCTAATAATCCTGATTCAATCAATGGAACATCAGCCCAGGGTGTTAAATTATCACCATTACCGGTAATATTCGTATTTGTATATTTTTCCCCGGTAATTGCATCCCCGGTCAGCCTGTTCGACCATACATTTGCAACTTTAATTGTGAGTGTATTTTCTCCCTTTTTAATATAATCTGTGATGTCAGCTTTAAATGGAGTGGTCCAGAATATTCCCAGGTACCGGTCATTTAACCATACCTGGGCCACTTTGGATAATTGCCCGAGATTTATGAAAACTTTCTGATCCTTTAAAGCAGGTACTCTCCCCTTAAACTGAAAGGTTTTACGGTAAGTTCCTAAACCTGAATAATACTTAATACCCGGGTTGTCGTTGTTCGTCCAGGAGGTCAGTTTGGAAACTATTATGGAATCGGGAGCTCCCCATCCTTTTGTAAAAAAGATTTTCCATTCACCATCGAGGAGCTGAGTCTTAATCTTGTTCCTGACTATCTTTAATTCAGAATTTCTTTCCAGGCAAAATGTTCCTGAGTTCAGAAAAATGATTCCTTTTTTGGTAAACTCCAGAAGTGGGGTCTTATTATACTGGTTATAAACTGATGTATAGTGAGATACAGGAGCTCCTTTTCTGAATACAATAAAACAGGAACCATTGGGAGCCAGTGTAACGGGGATATTTATGTATTTAACTTCCTGGTCATAAACAAGGACAGGAAGAATTTCTCCTGTCAGAGGATCCCATATTTCAGGGATCTTTGAATGCTGGCGAAAACCATATTTCCCGGAAATCCATTGATCTGAAGTATTTCTTATAAAATAGAATTCCGTTTCAGATTTTCTGTAATGGATATAATCCATAAGACCGGTTTTATTTCCTGAAATATTTATATCCGGAGGGATCCCGAGAGCTCTCAGTATACCTGCTGGCTTAATACCGGAAAGCACCTTCCCCTGAATATTTATTGCCAGACTGGAATCGCCTTTGACATCCATCCATAACTGATTTATTAATGATCTATATCTCATTCTTTCTTCAGGCAGATTTCTTAATTCCGTGACATTTTCCGGTTTAGTTCCAATTATTATAGCGCCATGCTTTGCGAGTTCACTAAGCTTAATTAAAACAAGCGGATTAATATTATCTTCATATTTTAAAACCAGAATACTGAACTGAGCTCCGTCCGGAAGCAGTAATTTTCTATCTTTTACTGAAACATTATTTAGAAGTACATCAGTATTTACCACTTCATAATCATATCCCGGACCAACCTCAAAACTTGTATTTTTGGGAGTAACAGAATTGGGTACTTTATCGCCGTAGTAATATAACACATCTGCAACGAAACCTGATTCTCTGGCAATATAGGAAACTCGTGAAATGTAGTCAATAAATGGTTTGACCATAGGCCACCACACCCTTTTATCATTAAAATGGGTTCCTGCATGATATACAATACCCGGAAAACCTGTTCCTGAAGGATTATGGCTGAAGCCATGAAAGACAACCCGGTTCATTCCTTCACAAAAGGCTCTGTCTCCGACGGGTTTTAAATCCGAGGGTCCCTCCTGCCAGTGCTGAAATGAGGTGAAAGACTCTTCCTCAGCAATACCACGGTTATAAATATGTGAAGCAGCGGAGACTTCCTTTACAACTCTCAGAATATCAATACTGTCTTTACCATCTTTGTACATATAATATCTGGAATGTTTCACCCAAAATTCTCCTCTGGGGATATCCAGCGTGCCGAGTGCCTTCAATGGTTCAGCAGGACCGTTGTACAGGGGATAACCTGGTCCTCCGGCCTCACAATTAATTTTTAAACCATAACTGTGACAAATTTGTCTTGCAGTACGGTATAAATTATTGATCATTAATTCAGATAAGGTCCTTTTGAAATCTGTTTGAACCCGGTCACTTGTTTTCTGATCAAACAGTTCCCTGTTAAAAAGAGAAGGTATAAATTTATAAATGTCATATCCATTAATTTTTTTGAACTCTGAAGGCAAAGCAGCTGTCCAGACAAATCCCCTGGCTTCATAACTTGCAAGATAGAAGCTTTTCAGGGCTGTGTTCCTGAAATCCCCCAAAACAGGTTTCAACCGGTTAATGATGTGCATTAAATGAGTACGGACGGCAACAGAGTCAAAATGATCGATTGTCAGACCTGCGGACCGGGGACTGGGCAGGACCAGTTGCTGACCCGAGTTGGAACACACATAACGATATATATCCCAGTTGCCGGGCGGAGCATCCCACTCCAGCAAATCATTTTTAGAATCAAAAAAGCCTGAAATATTTATTATTTTACTTGTATCAGCCTGGCTATTATCCATATCGGAAGGGAGAGCCAGCAGAACGACATCTTCATAATATACAGGCCGGCCGTCTGCCCGGAAGTTAATAAATGACTTGCCTACATTATTTTTTGCGGAGATTTCCGGAAACGGAATGTTGATTTTCAGACTCTTAGAACCACCTTTAACACTGATTTTTGAGTAATAGAGTGATTTACCCGCATTTTCAGGCAGTACCCAGCTTCCACCTGCATTCCAGCTGCTTGCAAGGTTTAAACCAACCTGCAAACCAAGCTTGCCGGCTTCATTAACAACAAATTTTATTACCTGCAGGGATTCATCACTTAAGAAGGCTGGTCCGCCCCTGATCATTGAATCTTCCTTCGGAACTCCGATTTCGAACATATCAAAACCGGTGATACCGGCGTTTTTCATGGCATGAAATTCCTCTTTTGCCCTGACGGTATCAATATTCCCATTCAGACACCACCAGTAGACCTTTGGTCGTACAGAATCGGGCGGATTGTGAAACCCCTTAATTAAAATTTCATAGTAATCACCCTGTGCTGACAAAAGATGATTCCCCGTGATCCCAAATGCTGTGATCAGAATCAGTAATGATTTATTCATTTTCCTGAGGATATGATGAATTTCATTAAGCAATACTTATGGTTTCATTTATTAAACAGGTTATACAGTTTTCGACTCAAGATTCAGGAATCTGGCAATCTTTTCGATAGCGGCTGCATGGTGCCCGATCCCGAGAGCAAAATGATGAGTGGGGCCTTCTTTCATCCAGTTTTCCAGGAACGTTTTGATATCAGGTTTGAAAAAACCCCTGGTATTTGTATTTCCGGTTGGTGGAATAGGACCTCTTACCGATTCTCCCTCGGCAATAATGAATTTGAACTTGCCTTCATAGGTTGAATTTATAGATAACATTGTAATGGGTCCCTCTTTAATTTTAAATTCCACTCCGGCACCGCTGCCCGGTTTTCCATGATATTTTTTTAAACTTCGCAAGACCGGCTTTCCATCGGCAATTGAAATATTATGGGGCCCATCATGTCCCACAAGAACAAAACCATCATTGAAATCAATCGGATGGAACTCTGCAAAACTTCCGCCAATACCTAACCGGTCGAAGATCAATAAAGCAATCAGAGTTTTTAAGTCAGATTCGCCGCACATAGGAACGTGTCTTGCTGTCAGCAATGAGTTACCTACAATGAGGTTAGACATAACTTTACGAAGCTCGCTCTCTTCAGGTCCGTCATAATAATAGGCCAGGCCATCAAGCTTGTTTATCCGGACAAAATGTTCCAGAGCCACGCTCACCTTTGCAGCAGTCCTAAGATCTTCTTCCTGAAGCTTCATGGATATGGGGTCCGATACCGGATCAGGTGTGTCAAAAAAATCAAGAATTTGTTTTTCTCTTGCTGCAATCTCCTCTTCAGAGACCTGCCCGAAACTTTTCATCAACTGGTGGCTCTCACAAAGCACAATATGGCTCCCAAAAAATGAAGTCAGCATTGTTGCATCGGTGTGCATGTCAAGCATAGCATTGATAGGGTGACCAAGATGTCCAAGACGTGCATTCTTCAGATCATGCAGCACTTTTGCGATCAGGCAGTATTCTTTGATCTGACCATCTGCTGAAGCGTCGTCATAGAGAGTTCCTATGATCATTTCAGGAACCTTTTTACCCATCCGGACGGCGACTCCTGCAAATTCAGGAAGTGCACAGATGTCATCATTTGCAAGTTGCATCTGGGTGGATGCTTTGGTATAATCAAGTGCTTTTAACTGCTGGAGGGCCACCAGGATAACCGGGACATTGAGAGTTTTTATGATAATCCCGAAGGTTCCGGAGGTCGCATAGGTAAGCATATCACAAAAAAGCAGATCAAGGTTTGCGCTTTCCATTTTTTTTACTGACTCATATGCTTTATGAGGTGAGTCCACCATTCCAAAATCAACAACTTCAATCCCGTTCGCGGAATCATAGATCTTTTTAATCAGCATTGCCTGCTTCTGCATCAACTCCTCGTATAATCCCTTAAATTGTTCCCAGTAAATATCATAACCGACTCCAAATACCCCTATCCTGACAGAAGAAGAAGTTCCGTATACCCCATTGCCATAATTTTCTTTAGTTACCATACCGGTGAATTTTTATCCTATTTAATGAATAATCTTTTAAGTTCAAAATATCTGATGATTCAGATATCCGCAACCAGGCTTTTCAGTCTGATCTGTGGAATAAGCAAAATGAAACCGACAAAAGCAACGGGGTACATAATCCCTGCATACCACCAGATTGGATTGTATGAGTAAGTCGAAACAATATAACCTATTACCGGGTTCATTACAAGCGACAACAATGCTCCGGCAGAACCGGAAAGGCCAACAACAGTCGAAGTAGCCTTGTTTCCGAATAAATCACCGATCGAAGTGATATAGTTAGTAATCCACAGGCCATGTGCGAAAAAGGCCAGGGATATAAGCGCAATAATCAGAACATAAGAATTTACAAAACTTATAGTAACAACAGGGATTGTCAATGCAGCCCCTATGCCCATTACCATCTTTCTGGCAAGGTTGGTATTTGATGTCCTGATAAAAATCAGGTCTGAGAACCATCCTCCCAGTATATTTGCCAGTCCTAAAGCCAGAAAGGGGATCCAGAAAATTCTTCCGATTGTTTCAAGTGAAAGTGAGTGACGTTCGTTCAGATATTTTGGGATCCAAAACATATAAAAGTAAAAAATAGGATCCAGTAAAAAACGCATGGAAATAAATACGAGGGCATCTTTATTCTTCAACAGCGCTGCCAGTTTTATCTTTTCTTTTCTGTTTTCTGATACTCTGACAACCGACTCCTGGGGCTTAAACGATGACTTCTTTTGTCGTCTTGTGAATATCAGCCAGGCTGCCAGCCAGATAAATCCAAAACTGCCGGTGATGAGGAATACATTTCTCCACCCCACGATACGTAAAAGATATACACTTAAAGGTGGAGCTATTACTGCTCCAATAGCAGAACCTCCAATGGCAATCCCATTTGCCAGAGCCTGTTTATTTTTAGGCACCCATTCCATTACCGCCTTAACAGCTCCCGGGAAACAGCCTCCTTCACCAACACCCAGCAGGAACCGGAATATTCCGAATTGGAAAACACTGTTGGATAAAGTGTGCAATAAAGTTGCAAATGACCAGAAACCGACAGATAAAGCGAGACCCAGGCGACTCCCGAAACGATCGATCAAAATCCCCCCGAGAGTAAACATGATGGCATAACCGACAAGGAAACCCATATTTATTAAGCCATAATCGATATCTGAAATAAGCAAATCATTCTTTATCTTCAGAATTGATACTGAGAGGACCTGGCGGTCGAGGAAGCTTAAGGAAGTTGCCATAAGGAGCAAGCCAACAATAGCCCAATAGAGATATTCCTTCCGGGTTTTCACAGCCTGACGAACTAGTTAATCTTAAAACAAATATATTCTGAATTATTCAAAAACAGAGAGCCAAAGCAGCCTGTTTTATAGTTTAATTTTAGGATTGGAATTAAATTTTTTCAATTTAAAATTAATATCTTGTCATCTCTCTTAAATAATCAGAATATGAAAATCCATTATCAACTACTGACCCTGAGCCTGATCTTGAGTGTCAGTGCCGGTTATGCTCAATCATACCAGGCAGATTCAGTTACGAAAAAATCTGATTTTCAATGGCCTGAAGGTAAAAAGATGGCACTAAGCCTTACTTTTGATGATGCCCGTCTGAGCCAGCCGGATCTCGGAATTCCCCTTCTTGATAAGTATGGAGTCAAAGCAACATTTTATGTTTCCCCTGATAACATGATGCAGAGGCTTGAGCTGTGGAAAAAGGCGGTAAAGGATGGTCACGATATCGGCAATCATTCACTTTTACATCCATGCACCGGTAATTTTGACTGGTCGAGGGGGAAAGCACTGGAGAACTATACCTTGCTGAAGATGAACAGGGAACTTGATTCAGCCAATAACATTATTAAAACTGAATTGGGTATTGTGCCTGCTTCCTTTGCTTATCCGTGCGGGCAGAAGTTCGTGGGAAGGGGTGAGCTGACAAAAAGTTATATACCCGTAGTTGCTTCAAAGTTTGAATCCGGACGCGGATGGCTCGATGAAGGTCCAAACGATCCTGCATTCTGTGATATGGCCCAGCTCACCGGGATTGAACTGGACGGAAAATCATTTGATCAGATAAAAGAACTCATTGAATCGGCGAAAAGTAAAGGACTCTGGCTTGTTCTTGCGGGTCATGAAATGAATGAGGGAGGTGTTCAGACGTCCCTGCTTCCCACCATTGAGGCAATATGCAGATATGCAACTGATCCGGCCAACGGGATCTGGATAGATGATGTGCATGCTGTTGCATCATATATAAAGGGAAAAAGAGGAGAAGCTCCTTTTACAGAAGTTCCGCTATATAAGAATCCCATCTACCCGATAGAACAAAGGGTAAATGACCTGCTTTCCAGGATGACCCTGGAGGAGAAAGTGGGACAGATGAATATCCCAACCTGCTACTCATCGGAGCTTGGATGGGGGCTGAACAGCAACGCTCCCTATATGTGGGATATGGAGAACACCAGGGAGGTCAGGGAAAAACAGCTTGAGGGCTGCAGGAAATGGGCTGAAGGAACGCACAATACAGTGTTCGGACCCGGCGGGGGATTTTTTACTCTTTCCGACAGGCTTGTTCATGAGGGTCCCTGGAGACAGGCAACGGTTATGAATGAGCTTCAGAAGATTGCCCTTGAAAAAACCCGTTTGGGGATACCTCTTTTTGAGATAGAGGAGGGTACTCACGGGCTGATGTGCCCGGGTGGTACTGTTTTCCCTGAGGGTCTGGCTATCGGTTCATCCTGGAACAGGGATCTCGTGAAGCAGATTTACACTGTTGCAGCCATGGAAGGAAAGGCAATCGGAGTACATGGGCTGTGCACACTGGTCATTGAGCCGAACCGTGATCCCAGGATGGGACGCAATGAGGAGGGCTTTAGTGAGGATCCTTACCTCTGTTCACAGATAGCTGCAAATATTGTACAGGCACTGCAGGGGTATGATATTTCCGCTCCCGACAAACTGGTTGCTTTTCTGTGTCACTATCCGGGTCAGGGTCAGCCTGTAAGCGGACTTGAAAGAGGCGCAATGGAGATCTCCGAGAGGAAGTTAAGGGATGTATTCCTTCCTTCATTTAAAACCGGTATCAAAAAATATGGTGCACTGGGAGTGATGGCAACCTATCCTGCAATAGACGGAGTGGCAGTCCACAGCTCTGAAAAGATACTGACCGGCATACTCAGAGAAGAACTGGGATTTAAGGGTATTGTGGTGAGCGAGGGAGGCGGATTGGGTACAATTGTTACCGAAAGGCATGCTGCAACTCAGAAGGAGGCGGGGATACTGGCCATTAAGGCAGGAGTCGATGTCGGGATCTCAATTGAGGATGCCTACATGGGTGGACTTATTGAGAATGTTCATGAAGGAAATATATCAGAGAAGGAAGTTGACAGGGCGGTATCAAGGCTGCTCAGACTTAAATTCCAGATGGGATTATTTGAAAATCCTTATGTCGATCCGGAATATGCCAAAAAAATAGTCAACTCAAAAGAGCACCAGGCTCTTGCCCTGAAAGCTTCCAGGGAAGGAATAGTGCTATTGAAGAATGAGAAGAAGATTTTACCGCTGAAAAAAGATATTAAATCTATAGCAATTATCGGCCCGGATGCTGATGCGCCCATCGATCAGCTTGGTGATTATCATCCACAGGTTGTACCGCAACATGTGGTGACGGTTCTGGAAGGGATTAAAAATAAGGTATCCCCTGAAGCGAAAGTTACCTATGTAAAAGGTTGTGAAGTAATGGGAGATAAATTAAATGAGATCGATAAGGCAAAAGCTGCAGCAAAAAGATCCGATATTGCCATAGTTGTTATCGGGGAAGCAGGATACACAACAGACGGCGAAGGCAGGGATGTTGCCAGCCTTGACCTTACCGGTCTTCAGGAAGAGCTGCTGGAAGCAGTATATTCGACAGGTACTCCCACAATTGTCGTTCTTATTAATGGCCGGCCGTTATCAATCCGCTGGGCATCAGAGAAGATACCCGGGATAGTTGAAGCATGGATGTGCGGGGAACAGGGAGGCAATGCGGTGGCTGATGTACTCTTTGGTGACTATAATCCCGGAGGCAAGCTTCCGGTCAGTATACCACGCACGGTAGGTCAGTTCCCGTTTTACTACAACCATTCGGCAACAAAGGAAGGTGCAAAGTATATCGATATGCCGGCTACCCCATTGTATGAGTTCGGTTATGGCTTGAGTTACACTACCTTCGGATACAGCAATCTGAGGATCACTCCCGGAAAGATAAATAACGAAGGTGATGTTGATATCCTGGTAGATGTAAAAAACACCGGCGCTGTCAAAGGTGACGAAGTAGTGCAGCTTTACCTCAATGATGTTGTAAGCAGTACCTCGAGGCCCGTGAAGGAGCTGAAGGGCTATGAAAAAATCTCCCTGGAACCGGGCGAGACAAAAACAGTAAAACTTAAACTGACCCCGGAAGAGCTCTCTCTTCTTGACAGGAATATGAAGGAAGTTGTCGAGCCGGGTGCATTCGAAGTGATGATAGGGAGTTCTTCAGCAGACATAAGGCTCAAGGGTAGCTTTGAGGTGATAAAATGATTTTAATCTTTTATTCTTATGAACCGGATGAAAAATCCCCGTAAGGGTCTTTTAAGACGAGATTTTTTGAAAGGACTCGCAGCAATTCCTTTCCTGGGCTATTTTGCATTTAATTTCAAAGGCGCTATCTCGGCGGAAGCAAGGAAATCGCATCCTGATTACCTCAATTTACTTGGAGTAGATAACCTGGAAGCGCCCAAAGTAAGACTCCTGCCACCTGCCGGTAAGGAGAGCCGGCCATTAAGGATCGGCCTGATAGGCAACGGATGGAGGGGAGAACAGCTGTTACAGTCATTCGGTTTTATACATCCTGAGCAGATAAGGGAAAATAGTGTTAACGGCAAATACAATGACTGGCTTAAAAATTTTCTCACGCAGGAAGATCTGAATATTGAGATTGCAGGAGTATGCGATACTTTTTCAGTTCATGCACAGCGGGGCTTTGAGATCTCTGAAAATGACATCCGTCCGGGAGGAGGAAGAGGCAAAACAAGACCCGCCAGGATCTATCCCTCTTACAGGGAAATGGTAGCAGACAGTGAGATTGATGCAGTTGTCATTGCAACTCCCGACCACTGGCATGCCCCGATGGCTATTGCTGCGGCAAAGGCAGGTAAGCACATTTTTCTTGAAAAGCCTATGACTCATAGTATAGAAGAGGCCATTGAACTGCGGAATACAATAAAATCAACAGGCGTTGTTTTTCAGCTGGGTCACGAGAACCGCCAGCAGATGAGTTTCAGGATAGCCCGCGAACTTATTCAGAAAGGTGTACTGGGCACCATTTCAATGGCCCAGACATTTACAAACAGAAACGGGTTGTACGGAGCCTGGATCAGAAAAAGAAAATTCGATGACCAGGGAAACCAAAACAATATTAACTGGAAGGAATTCCTTGGCACGACGCCATTCTACGACTTTGATCCGAAGAGATATTTTAACTGGCACCGCTTCAGCGAATATGGTACCGGTTTTATCGGCAATGACTTCTCACATCAGTACGATTGCATCAACCAGGTGCTGCGGGTTGGCATACCCGAAAAAGTAGTTGCTCTCGGGGGGCAGTACTATTATAAGAATTGCGGCGACATGCCGGATGTCATGAATGTTATCTTCAGCTATCCGGAGAAGGGATTTACCCTTACATACGACGGGACACTTAAGAACGGAATCTACAGGGAAAACTATATCATGGGCTCCGAAGCTGCAATGTATCTTGATCTGGGTATAAAAATCTTTAAGGACGATTATTCGGATCGTTATAAGGATAATGGCATGGATTCATCGGAACCGCTTTATCTGTATAATGGCGGAACAGATGTCGATGCTGTCTCTTCGGCAACAGCAAGGGCCTATATTAAAGGTGGCTATGGAGCAACCTTTATTGACGGGAAAGTCATTGATGCAAGCTTCCTCCATGTTAAAGAATGGCTTGATGCAATACGGAACAAGACGGAGACAAGCTGTAATATTGATGAAGGATTTGCTGAAGCTGTTACATTTAACCTGGCAAATCTTGCCTTTGTAAACAGGAAGCAGGTTTTCTGGGATCCGGTGTCAGAAAAAGCAACGATGATATGAATAAGACTTTCATGGACAAGATCTATCCTGAAAAGGAAAGTGTTGAACAGCGCTACTCAGGGTGGCAGGTATTCGCTCTTACATTTCTGAGAGTACTGATCGGCTGGCATTTCCTGTATGAAGGACTTGTGAAGCTGTTTTCCACCCCGGCCTGGACAGCCAAATCATATCTTCTGGGATCTGTAGGACCATTTTCCGGCATTTTTAAAGCCCTGGCCTCCGGGTCAACCCTGTTGCTTATCGTTGATTATTTGAATATCTGGGGATTGATATTAATTGGGCTAAGCCTGTTTACAGGTTTGTTTACAAGACCTTTTAAACTTTTCGGGATAGCTATGCTTCTGCTTTATTAT
This sequence comes from uncultured Bacteroidales bacterium, assembly GCA_963816345.1. Classification (GTDB taxonomy): domain Bacteria; phylum Bacteroidota; class Bacteroidia; order Bacteroidales; family VadinHA17; genus LD21. The sequence continues at coordinate 2,935,377 of CAWFKI010000005.1, read as the reverse complement.
TTAGCCTATCCTCCTTTTTCATCAGTCGTCATTAATACACCGGTCGAAGGCAGTTACTGGATTGTAAATAAAAATCTCATTGAACTGGCAGCGCTTTTTGTGCTTTATCTTTTTCCATCAGGCAATATTACAGGATTAGACAGGTTTATAAAAAAATAATATATGAAATCAAAAGTTACGAGAAGAAAATTCTTACAGACAACGGCTGTATCCGCTACGGTCGCGATGCTCCCCGGGGTCAGGCTGGCAGCATCCGGAACAGATAAAAAAGGAACATCAAACGAGATGCCAAAACGCAGGCTTGGCAGATCCGGCAGGATGGTCTCTTGCATAGGTTTTGGATCCGGTTCGCGCTATTGCAGCTGGGTAGCATCCGATGCAATTCTGCAGAATCATATTGATCATGCAATTGATCTGGGAATCACATATTTTGATTCTGCCCGTTCCTATGGCAACGGGCTGTCGGAAGAGCGTTACGGGAAATTCCTTACGCCAAAATACAGGAAACAGATATTCCTCAACTCCAAGACAGGCGAAAGGACCTATGATGGCGTTATGAAAGATATTGAAACATCTCTGAAGACATTAAAGACAGATTATCTTGATATGTACACAATGCATGCCATAGATAAAATTGAAGATGTCAATACACTCCTCAGTTCCTCAGGAGGTTATAAAGCATTTTTAAAACTGAAGAATGAGGGGGTTGTAAAAAATATCTGCTTCTCATACCATAAATGGAATGACGCATCACAGAAAGCATTTAAGGAGTTTGATCTTGATGTTGTTCTGTGCGTCATTAATGCTGCAAGGTTCAATGGGAATGAAGACAATCTCATACCACTGGCACTTAAGAGGGATCTGGGTATAGTTGCTATTAAAATTATGGGTCAGAATGCACTTATTGGGAATGTTACGGGAGACGATCTGTTAAGATATGCGCTTACCCTTCCCTTCTCCGTGGCAAATGTGGGGATGGATGGGTTTGCACCCCTGGAATCATGTGTAAAGGTGGGGAAGGAGCCGGTGATATCCGCGGCAGAAGCTGAAAAGATCCGGGTTAAGCTGAACTTTGATCCCGATGTTACCAAACTTCCTTATTTTGTGGGATAAGTGGGTATGTAACCTCTGATATTAGAACCTGGCTGATCTTCACTTTTAGTGCGAAATAGCTTTAACATACATTAATATGAAAAATGGAAGTGGCGTTTCACGCAGGAATTTTATAAGGCAAACCTCTGTTGGTCTGGGAGCAGGAATAGTGGGCTTGTCGGTTCCCTCCTGCAGCTCTGGTATTCCTGTGGCAAATGGAACGATGGCCCGGCGTGTCAGTGTGGCAAGTATTGATCTTAAGGGACTCTGGCCTGATAAAACAAGGGAATCAAGGATAAAAAGGATACTGGAAAGGATGGAGAACCTTGCCGGTCTTCACGCTGATCTGATCTGCCTGCCTGAATTGGTTGATACTTCTGGGTTGATGAAAAGTTCGTCCTGAGTGAAATAGCTGAGGATGAAAAAAATCCCGGTCCCGTTACTTCAAGGTTTGCAGAATTTGCCAGGAAGAATAACTGCTATGTGGCATCGCCTGTTTATACAAAAAAAGATGGCAATTTCTATAACAGCTGTCTGCTAATCGACAGGAAAGGAAACATTGCCGGGGCCTATAACAAAATGCATCCTGTTAAAGATGAAATTATTACCGGAGAGACCGGAAAGGATTCCATAGGGGTCCTTCCGGGAGCAAAATTTCAACCGGTTATTGAAACAGACTTCGGAAAGGTTGGAATTCAGATTTGTTATGATGCCAACTGGAGCGATGGCTGGGATAATTTCAAAAAGCAGGGCGCCGACATAATATTATTCTCTTCCCAGTTTCCGGGAGGGAGGATACTTAATTATTATGCCTGGAGGTATAGGTTGTTATGTAATTTCGAGTACAGGAGGTGACGCAAGGATCGTCGATATGTCAGGTAATGACCTGCATGCCAGCAGCACATTCGTGAGATATGCATGGGCTGAGATTAACCTGGAGAAAGTAAATGCCGACACCTGGCCAACCAATGAAAGGCTTCCTGACCTTTTCAATAAATACGGGGAGCGTCTGCGGATAAAGGTATGGGACAATACCGGAGTAATAACTATTGAGAGTATGGATCCTGCAATCAGGGTTAGAGATGTTCTGAAGGAGTTTAAAATACAGACTGTTGATGAGAATATCAGAAGCTCTGAGATTGTACAGGATAAGTACAGGCTGTAACAATAGGTTCAATCCGGGAATATCACCGGTTAATACTCTGTGATACGGAAAATCTGACGATGAATTTAATTTATATAATGATCTGATAATTATGCGAGCTATAAAAGGAAACAGGCTTCCCCGGGAGATATGGGTCGCAGCCATAAGCCTGAAGGGTCTCTGGCCCGAACAGACCATCGCGAAAAGGATCAGTGATATGCTGGAAAGAATGGAAAACGTGTATCCGTTGGAGCCGGATATCATATGTCTACCTGAAACATTCCAGATATCATGGGTAAATGAGATAAAGACCCTGGAAGAGATTGCCGAGGATGAAAATACTCCCGGCCCGGTGACAAGCCTGATTGCTGAGGCAGCAAGACAGCATAACTGTTATATAATATGTCCTGTCGTTACTAAGAAGGATGGACATTTTTATAACAGTTCATTACTTATCAACAGGCAGGGGAAAATTGATGGAGTCTATCATAAAATTCACCCGACAGATACTGAAACGATTCCTGATACATATTATAAAGGAGGAGGAACTACGCCCGGAGTCCTGCGGCCGCCTGTCTTTAAGACCGACTTTGGAACCATCGGGATGCAGATTTGTATGGATGCTTCCTGGTTTGCCAACTGGCAGTCTCTCAGGGAAGATGGTGCCGAAATCGTTTTTTTCCCCTCTCAGGGTCCATTCGGCGATACCCTCTCACACCATGCCTGGATGAACCAGTATTACATTGTATCAGCTACGGGGGAAGATGCCAGGATCATTGATATGACCGGGGATGTTATTGCCTCTGACGGAGAATTTGCAAGATGGGTGTGTGCACCTGTAAATCTTGAGAAGGTTTTTCTTGAAATATGGCCTCAGGTGCTGAAGTTTGGTGATATCCGGAAAAAATACGGAAGAAAGGTAGGGATAAAGATCTACCATCCTGAAAACTGGGCCACCCTTGAGAGCCTTGATCCGGATGTGAAAATTCACGATGTCCTGAAAGAATTCGGACTACCTACGCTGGAAGAACAGATAAAGGAGGCAACAGTGATCCAGGATAAATACCGGTTACCTTAACGGAATGTTACGGATCCTTACGGAAGATGAAAAAGCCCTGATCCACAGAACAGGGAAACAGATACTTGCAGAGACCGGTATCCGGGTGCACAGCAAGACAATTTATGATATGCTTCTTGATGCCGGTGCAGAACCGGATAACTCTGACAATGCCAGGGTATATCTGCCGGAAAAGATTGTTGAAAGGTACCTTGCCCTCTGCCCGCGGGAATTTAAAATTAAAGACAGAACAGGGAAAGAGACTGTCATTAAAAGCGGGGGAGCAACACTTTACTTTACTTCAAATGCCACTCATTATTTAAGAGGAACATCAAGGAAGGCTGCGGAATTGGGGGTGAATGAATTCACTGATTTTATTCGTGTGGCTGATAAGCTTGAAAATGTCAATGGAATCGTGGGAACCAGCCTGAAAGAATTTCCTCCCAATTCCAGGGATTTTGCAGGTTTTGAAATTTCAGCGCAATACTCGGCCAAACATTCAAGACCATGCATTTACACTCCGTCAGGTGCAGAGGCAATTATTGAGATGTCAGATATCATCCTGGATGGAAAATCTTTAAAGGACAATATGTTCTTCACCCTGGGATACAGTATTGTAAGCCCTCTTACCTGGACTGACACTGCGCTGGAATTATTCTACAGGACAAGGGGTTATGGAATTCCAATGATGATCAACTCTGAACCACTGGCAGGCGGCACCTCCCCTGTGACTCTTGCCGGGTGCCTTGCACTGGCTGATGCCGAGGTCATCAGCGGAATTGTGATCAACCAGATACTCGAACCCGGGAGACCATGCATATATAATGCAGGTTTTGCCCATGTTTTTGATATGATGACAACGCTTGTACTGACGGGTTCTCCGGAAAATGCCCTGCTTCAGGCGGCAGGAGCTGAAATGGCGCAGTTTCATCGACTGCCTTCGGCATCATGGGCTCTGAGCGATTCTGCCATGCTCGATTCCCAGGCTTCCTATGAAAAGCTTCTCACTGCACTGACCCACACCCTGAGTAAAGTCAACATGGTCTGGGGCGTGGGAAATATAGAGACATCAAAGACGATCTCGCCTGAGATAGCAGTTATTGATAATGAGATAATAGGCAATTGCAAAAGATTCTCCGAAAGGTTTAAAGTGGATGAAGAGCATCTTGCCTTAAACCTGATAAAGGAAGTGGCATTTAAAGGTTCATTTCTTGAGTCAGCACATACACTTGAACACTTTCAGGAAGAGATAAGGTATTCCGGCCTGCCAAACCGTACAAACAGGAGCAGGTGGGAGAATAGCGGATCCATATCGATAGAGGAGAAGGCAGAGGATATTGTGAATGGAATTCTGGGCAGGGAGCCGGATATTTATCTTACAGGAAGCCAGATCAGCAAGCTGGAAATTATCCGGAACAGGTGGATAAAAAGACAAAACCCAATAGGCTGACTATCCGATTTTGAATATCTCAAAGAATTTCATTTCAGTCATGATCTCCGCCACGGGTGTTTAAGACGGGAAGATTTTTGTCTCACGGATGAATCTGAGAAAGAAACCCGGTTCTTTTTGACGCGATCCTGGCTTTTTTTGTAAATTGTACTTCCAATTATCACCCGAATCAGTTACTCACAACAAACCTTCGAAAATATGAGACATTCCAATTTTTTCCCACTCAGGGCATCAATGCTGATACTCTCCTTTTTAACTCTTCTCTTTATCACGGCCTGTCAGAAATCCCCTGTTGAAAACCGGGAGTACGGCTGGTTTGATTTTGTCATTCCAGATACTGACACAACCCATAATGCAGTGGATATGTCATTTCTTAATGAGGGACCGGCAGGTGGTTCAGGATTTGTGACCGTAAAAGAGGGACATTTTATTGATGGCAAAGGTGCTGCTATCCGTTTTTTCGGGACCAACCTTACCTTCAATTCATGTTTTCCTGAAAAAGAGACAGCTGTAAATATAGCCGGCAGGTTAAGGAAGCTGGGGATGAATGTTGTAAGGTTCCATCATATGGATAACCAGTCAGCGCCAGGCGGGATATGGGATAAATCGATGAAGGAGCTGGATGCCGGGCAGCTCGATAAACTCGACTGGCTTGTCTATCAGTTGAAGCAGCACGGTATCTACAGCAATATAAACACGCATGTATCAAGAGAGTACCCGGGAAGTAAATATGAAGATATTGAACAGTTCAATTACGGAAAGGGCATTGACCAGTTCTACCCTCCCTATATTGAGATGCAGAAGGATTATGCAAAAAAGCTGCTGACCCACAAAAACCCCTACACCGGAAATACTTATGCAGAGGAGCCTGCAGTGGCTTTTGTTGAGGTGAACAATGAAAATTCACTGATGTCCAACTGGAAGCTTCTGCCAAAGCTTAACAAGGCGCATAAGGATGCTCTCTTGCTGCAGTGGAAGGAATGGCTCAGGTTAAATCCCGGAAACAATAAAAAGGCAGGATTCAGCAATGATTTGATGGGGATAATAAGCAATTACAGCGAAAATACGCCGCTGGTGCAGAAGGATATGCTCTGGAGTTTTCTGATGGACAGGGAGATGTCATACGCCAGAGAGATGGTCAGTTATTATAAAAATGTACTTAAAATAAAAGCAAATTTAGCTGAGACCCAGGCCTATTACAGCGGTGTTGAAGGCGTCTACCGTGAATCCCAGGTCTCTGATTTTGTCGATATGCATTCCTACTGGGAACATCCCGATTTCCCCGGAAAGAGCTGGTCATCAACCAACTGGACCATCAGAAATTCATCAATGGTGACGGACAAAAATACCGGGACTTTATATTGGTTTGCGCAGCACCGCGTAGCTGGTATGCCTTTGACAATCAGCGAATATGATCATCCTGCCCCGAGCTTTTTCTGTGCAGAGATGTTCCCGATGCTGAATTCATTTTCTGCTTTCCAGAATTTTGACGGTATATATCATTTCACATTTGATGCCCCGTATGATGGTGGCAGGATAGATAATTTCTTTTCAAGTGCGGGCCATCCCCTCAAGCAGATCTTTGTTCCTGTCGGAGCGGTGCTTTTCCGTATGGGAGCTGTCAGGCCGGGCGGGCATGCCATTCAGCTCAACCTTCCTCCCTCATCAGTTCTTGAGAATCTTATTAAAACAGGAGATAAGCTGAGACTGCATGGTTCAAATATGAAGTATGTCTGGGAAGAGGCAGGAGCTTTCCCCGGTCTTGCTATAATTCACCCCCTGGATGTGAATGTGAAAGCCACTGAATTCGGTCTCTCCGAGTCTGTTACACCTACGGCAGGCCCCTGGGTGAGTGAAACTGGTGAGATTATCTGGGACACACGGGATTCTGTGAATGCGGTCTACAGGATCAATTCCCCTTCGGCAAAAGCGGCCGTTGGCTATATCGGAGGGAAAAGCATTGAACTGGGCAATGTGACAATTGCAATGGATACCACCCGCTATAACTGGGCTACAATCACCGTGACGGCACTTGACGGAAAGCCTCTGGAGAAATCCTCAAGGATCCTTCTTGTTGCAGCCGGCAGGGTTGAAAATACCGGTTGGAAGTGGAATAAAGAGCAGACAACTGTTGGCGGTGACTGGGGGAAAGCGCCCACCCGTGCTGAGGGCATTCCGGCTAAGCTTCTGTTCCGGAATATGGATAAATTCCGTGTCTATGCCCTTGATCCCTCAGGTAACCAGGGGAAAGAGGTTCCGGTCAGTCTGAAGGGAACCGATCAGTCGTTCGGTATTGGCTCCCAGTACAAGACACTATGGTATATCATTTCAAGGTAGCAAAAGTTAAGGTGTTTTTGATTATCAGATTCCCCGCCAGGGCTCGGAACGATAGTTCATTATTCAGCATAAGAGGTGTTGAAAAAGTTCTTTGTGCGTCTTTGTGAGGCACTTTGAGATCCTTAGTGTTTAAACTGTTATTCATAATTCCTGATACTTATAATTAATTTACTTACCAAAAAAAAAATTGCATGAGATTAATTAAACTATTGATATGTGCACTGCTTTTTATTGCCGCACCCGTTCTGAAAGCTCAGAATCCTGTTCATGTATGGGAAAAGCAGGAGCTGACATTCGTTGCAACAGGTTCATATAAAAACCCATATACGGAAGTCACCGTCTGGGTTGATCTCTCCGGCCCGGGGTTTAACAAGAGGGTATATGGTTTCTGGGATGGCGGCCAGGTATTTCATCTGCGTCTTGTTGCTACCCAGCCGGGAAAATGGACCTGGAAAAGCGGTTCGGAGCCTGCTGATCCGGGATTGGCCGGTAAGTCAGGTTCTTTCACTGCCATCGGATGGACTGAAGCCGAAAAAGCAGAGAATCCTTTACGGCACGGTTTCATCAGGGCCACTTCCAACCAGCATGCACTGGAGCATGCCGACGGTACCCCGTTTTTTGTTATAGGAGATACATGGTACTCCGTCGGTACCAACCGTTTTCTCTGGTATGATGACAATAAAGAGCGTCCCATTGGTCCCGGCGCCGGCTTTAAAGATTATGTCCGTTTACGTAAATCACAGGGTTATAACTGGGTGAATGTTATTGCAGCCTTCCCTAACTGGATGACAGACGGGAAACCCTGGCATATTGTTATGGATGATCCGGAAAAGACAACCGTCCGTTCCGCCTGGCTCGAGTTTGGCACAGGGAGCGCCAAGAATATGGACAATGAAGGAGGAAGACCCTTTCTGTTTCCCGGGAAGGTACCCGGTTATGAGTACCAGTTCCCTGATATGGACCGTATAAACCCCGAATATTTCAAGTACATCGACCGTAAGATCGATTATCTGAATGAAAACGGATTCGTTCCCTTTATCGAGGTGTCACGGCGTGATGCGGGTCTATGCTGGTACAAATACTACGGATGGCCTGATTCTTATTCACGTTTTATTCAGTATATATTCTCCCGTTATCAGGCTAATAATACGGTTCTCAGCCCTATCCATCTTGATATAATCGATGAGACCGTAAGCCCGGAAGACTATACAGCTGCAATTCATTTCATGGAGAAAAAATACGGACCGCCACCTTTCGGAACTCTTCTCTCCGCCAATGCCAATCCCTCTACACTTGAGAACTGGGGTGACAATTCATGGGTCACCCTGCACCAGATTGGTAACATGCGTGAACACAACAACTACTGGTATCTGACCGAGATCTTTAATCTCAGTGACCCTAAGCCAGCCCTTAACGGGGAACCCTATTATGCCGGATACAAGGATGCCCGCGGCCCGGGATCAGTTAACTATACCCGCGGGGCAGCAGGCGGCACTGACCGTGACAATGAATATGTCAGATCGGGCATGTACGGAAGTTTTCTCTCGGGAGGTCTGGCCGGTCACGTATATGGCGCTGAGGGTATATGGGGAGCCGACATTGAACCTTCAGCACCGGTTCATATGTGGGAGGCTTTCCAGTGGGGCTCGGGCGCTGAAATGCAGTACCTTAAAAAATTTGCGTTTTCAATTGGCAAACATTATCAGGAGCTTGTTCCCCTTGCAGACCTCGTATCTCCGAACAAAACACACGAAACGCTGAGTTATGACGGATGGGCCTATTGTGCCCGTACCGGAGACAAGAAAATATTCCTTGTCTATTTCGAAAGAGGATGTCCGAAATCCCAGATCAGGGGCACCCTGCTCAATAGTCTCTACCGTGCCAGGTGGTTCAATCCCCGCGACGGCTCCTGGTCGGATGCCGGTAACGGCAGGCTTGTATCCTCGAAGATCGGGATCATAAGAGTGCCTGATTTCCCGGGCGATACAGACTGGGGGCTTCAGCTGACTTATGAGGGGCCTGTAGATGAAAAAGCTGCAGGTGAATCTGATGAATGATTGTTTATGGTTAATAAGTGACAGGGCTGAACGTGGTATCCTGGTTTGCGGTAAGGGTGTTGATTGACCATCTGGAAGATTTGCATGATCCGTAACAAACAAAAGATTAAAATCATTTGTTTACCCCATGTAACCAATAAATATAACAATCATGGGAAAAGTAGCAAGGGAAATTGTAGAAAAATCGGGTATTGATGTAAAAGTCCTTCTCGAACTTCTGGTAAAGAACGCAGCCGCTGAACTTACCACCTACTATTATTACACCATTCTGAGGGTCAATCTTATAGGTCTTGATGGTGAAGGTCTGAAAGCTCTGACAGAAGATGCCCGGATAGAGGACAGGAATCACTTTGAGGCCCTGGTGCCCCGTATTTATGAACTCGGCGGTGAACTGCCACGCAATATGAAGGATTTTCATGATCTTTCTGCCTGCCCGGAAGCATATCTGCCTAAAGATCCAAAGGACATACAGGAAATGTTAAAGGTGCTTGTAGCTGCTGAACGCTGTGCTATCAGGGGCTACAATGCTATCTGCAACTTGACGTTCGGAAAGGATCACAGGACTTACGAGCTTTCCCTGGCAATACTGAGCGAAGAGATTCAGCATGAGGCCTGGTTTTCTGAATTTATAGGGGAAGGACCATCAGGACATTTCCAGCGTCATGCCGGAGAGAATTCCCCGTTCGTAAGCAAATTCCTGTAACCGCGATATCGTGGATGATAGGACATTCACAAGGGAGCAGCTTTCAGAATTCAATGGTAAAGGTGGCAGACCGGCATATGTTGGGTACAAAGGTAAAGTCTATGACGTTACCGGAAGTTTTCAGTGGAAAGAGGGTAATCACTGGGTAATTCATGAAGCGGGAACAGACCTTACCAGGGAAATGGAGGATGCGCCTCATTTTGATGATGTATTCACCGGGTTTAAGATAATGGGTACCATGAAAACGGAATAAAATAAAGGGTGCACCGGTAGTATATTTTGATAAATTTACTTTGCGGAGAAGGTTCAGGACTTATTGTTATGGAAACAGTTATTTCAAAGGACGGAACAACAATTGCATTCGATAAGAAAGGAACGGGACCTGCGATTGTCCTGGTCGACGGTGCATTTTGCTCCAGAGATTATGGAGTCACACCGAAGCTGGTTCCTCTTCTTTCCGGATCATTTACAGTTTACTCATATGACCGGAGAGGGAGGGGGGAAAGCTCTGACACGGAACCCTACTCGGTAGATAATGAAATTGATGATCTTAAGACAATCGTAGAGAAAGCAGGAGAACCTCCGTTCATCTGTGGCTTTTCGTCCGGCGCGGCTCTTCTTCTGCTGGCAATGGACAAGGGAATCAAAGCAAGCGGGATAGCCCTTTTTGAGCCACCTTATATTGTTGATCAGAATGACAATGCGGCTCCGCCAGCAGATGCCGGCAGGAGACTGACGGAATTCGTCAGACAGGGAAAAAGAGGCCTTGCGGTAAATTATTTTATGACGGATGTTATGGGAATGCCAGATATTATGGTCTTCTTGTTCAGATGCTTTGGCAGATCCTTATGGAAAAGAAATGAATCAGTGGCCCACACATTGCCTTATGAAGTAACTATAATGGGTAATTTTTCTGTGCCCGAAAGAATAGCTGCCTCAGTCAATATCCCGGCTCTCTTAATTGCAGGGGAAAAATCCTCACGGAATCTTAAGAACGCTGTTGAGGCATTGTCACACCTGATTCCAAAGAGTCAGATCAGAATCCTGAAAGATCAAGGTCATAATGTCTCTATGAAGGTGCTTGCTCCCTGTCTTATTGATTTTTTTGTAAATAATGTTACCCGGAGTAAAACTGGTCTCAATTCTCAATGGGCATAAACTCTGGTCTTCGGTCTTTATTTTCAATATTCAGTTGGCAGTTGGCAAAGAGCAGTTGGCAAAAAGCGGCTTTAATGAGTTTTTTAAAACCTTATTTTTATCTTTTGACCTTAGTAGAAAAAGTCATATCTAAGACCCAAAATAAGGTAATAAGGTTTGAAGAGCAGGACTTCGGGTTATTCGGCGCAACACAATCTCTTATAAACGGGGTTTTGACCGCCCATAATGATTATGGTCAGAAATTCTACTCCTCAGCAAATCAATTCTATGCTGAGCTGTTTCACGAACTTCAGCATTTATTCCAGCGAAATTATATTAAGGATCTTAAATATGACAATCCGGCCGATCTGCTGACATACCCGGAGAATGACAGCAATTTTGCGATCAGGCAGTACGAAAATAGTCTGTTACTTGATATGTTGTCAGAGGCGCCTGATAAGTTCAGACATAGCCTGGATCTCTTTTTTACATGCCGGAACAGGAGGAAGGAAATGATTGGTGTAAAATATATGGATTATGAAAAAGGTGCTGAATCGGTGGAAGGACCTGCAATGTTTTGCGAATATCAGTATTTGAAAAAAAACGCATCAGATATGAGCGATGAGGAATATATCCATCACAGATATTTTTATTCACTGACAGAACCCTTCTATAGCCGGAATGATCTCAGAGGGAACTGCCTGCTGACCGGGCTGGCTCAATGTCTGATCTTATCGAAGTATGTCAGCGACTGGCAATCAGAGTACTATTCATCAGGGCTCTTCCTTTATGATTATTTCGTAAAAAAATGTCACCGCGGGAAGCTACCCTTCCCGATTTGACTTATAACAAAGCAAAAGCAAAATATTTCACCGGTATTGAAAAACAAAAACATTCAATAAATTACCAGGACTTTACCAGGCAGCCGGGGGTAAAAGTTGTCCTTTCATTTGAAGCATTTCCGGATTTTCGGGGTTTTGATCCGATGCATGCTGAGTCTGTCAATGACAGTACCATTCTCCATTCAACCCTGTTAAGGTTAGGCAATGCCGGTAATATGATTAACATATTGAATTATAAGGCAGTTACTGTTATCGCGGACCAGGTATGGTTTGTGAAAAAAGTGGAATTTTTTGTACCGGAAGAATCGATAAGAACTGAAAGTAACAGGTTATTCATCTCATATGATGGTAAAATTGAAATTAAATGGACCTATATATCCAGGACAGGAAAGGATAATATTTACCAGTTCATTCTTCAATAAAAAAACCTTAACCGAAAACTAAAAATTACAGTGCGATATTGTAATAGCTGAACTGAAATATAGCGGAATCCATATCTGCTGCGTTAAGGATACCGCGGACCTGACGGAAGACCCCCGACTTTTTTGCTGCAACAGGATATCAGCCTGAGATAATTATCAACCGGTATCCTGAAAGAACTTTACCTCATAAACATTGTTGTACTGACCGATGCTCTGAACCCCGGAAATGAATAACCCGGGGGTAATGGGTATTATTTCAGTACCGCTTCTTCCCGTAACTTAATGTAGAAACATGAATACTTCTGATGTTAAGCTATTTAAGAAAGTCTGGTTCCTTACACTTTTTACAATATTTTACAATATTGCAGAGGGAGTTGTATCGATGATCCTGGGTTACAGGGATGAGACCCTTGCATTATTCGGTTTTGGGGCTGATAGTTTTATTGAAGTGATATCAGCATCAGGGATTCTGATAATGCTGGTACGGATAAAAAGGAATAACGGGAAATCAAATAATGAACCTGAAATATTAGCCCTGAGGATCACCGGTCTGGCATTTTACCTTCTCTCTGCCGGGTTATTTTCAGGTATCATTCTGAATCTTATAAATCATCACAAGCCTGAAACAACTCTTTGGGGTATCATCATCTCGTCGGTCTCAATAATTTCAATGACATGGCTCTACAGATCCAAATTAAATGCCGGCCGTAAGTTAAAATCCCAGCCTGTAATTTATGATGCCAACTGTACAAAGATCTGCATATATATGTCACTCGTGCTTCTTGCTTCAAGCCTAATATATGAGTTGACGGGATTTGCGTATGCAGATATCATAGGTACGGCAGGTCTGATATATTTCTCGGCGAGCGAGGGAGTGGAGGCCCTAAATGAGGCCCGGGAGAAAAAATCGGCGTGAGAGGGGTTGACGTGAGAAAAGAAACACAGCATATGGAAGTATAGGGATCTTATTATTTACTTAATATTTCGGCTATGAAAAAAACAATTATTACCGTCGTTGTCACTCTGGTTGTCCTGGGTGCTCTGTCAGTGGCATACATCTTCTCGGGAATATTTAATGTAAGCCAGCTGGTTTCGCATAAATCTGTCACCAAATGGGTGATCCAGACCACTCTGCACTACTCGGTACAAAAAAGGTTTAAGAAGATACAGGTGCCTGCGTTTACTGATACTTCCATGATTGCAATAGGGTTCAGCCATTATAATGAAATGTGTGTTATCTGTCACGGCGCTCCCGGGATCGAGCCCGGGGAATTGGTACAGGGTCTTTATCCCAGGCCGCCTGTTTTTTACAAATCCGACGATATGCCGGAAACAGGGGAAGCCTTCTGGATCATAAAAAATGGTATTAAGATGACAAGTATGCCGGCATTTGGTCCGACACATACTGATCAGCAGATCTGGGCTATCACTGATTTCCTGTTAAATAAGTTCAATAAGTTGTCACCTGAAGAATACCTGGCATGGAGAAATAAATATCAGAACATGGATACTGGTATGGATCGCTGATTGCCTCAGGAGGATAAACCTCTCACGCTTTTTGTTTTTTACCCATGCCGAAAAGAAACCGGATAATGTTGAATGGAGCCACTCCCAGCCTGTAAATTATAAGGATGACAAATAAAGAACTTATGGAAATAATGCCAAATTTGCTCCAGTTATTCCAGCTCCATTCGACGACAATGTAACCGATAAGGAGAAGGACAGTCTGGTGCAGGATATAAAAAGGCAGGAAGGCTTCGTTGAGTGGCTGACGGTATTTTGAATCATGATCCAGGTATTTCATACCCATTGCAGTAATAAATACAATAAAGGACCAGGTTGCCAGCGCTCCTGCCGATTCCTGGAAGATATAGTAAAGTTCGGGTTTATTGTTCTGGAATAGTTCCCCGAAGCCTGTCCCCTTCACTGTGAAAGAGATCATATATAAGACAACACTGCAAGATCGCACCAGCCGGTATAATCAGGGAAATGTTTCTTCAGAAGGACACGCACGATAGAATGAGCAGTGCTCATTTGCAAAAACGGAGTGCGCGTTTACGAATGTGCACACTCCCGGGGGGGACTGATATCAGGCTTGTTTGTATTCTGAGGGAGTCTTGCCTGTGAACTTTTTAAAAGCTTTATTAAAAGCAGATTTTGAATTATAGCCGACCTCTTCAGCTATCTGTTCGATTGTAAACAGCTTTGCTTTCGGATCTGCAAGCAGTCTCTTTGCCTCCTCAACCCTGTACGCTGCCAGCCAGTCGTAAAATGATGTGCCCACTTTTTCATTTAAAAAGGGAATACTTCTTTCGGTTACAGGCCTGATAAGAAAAAGTACAACCGGCAGGATTAAAGGCCTTAGAAAACGCCCAGCAATATTATAAAACTTGAAAGGTTAAGATTGGTTTGTCCGAGTTCCGGTATCATAAGAGTAACGGAGTTAATTTCCGGTTATTTTTACAGGTCATCAGTAAAGCCCCAGCCCCCGGCATCGTGGTATGCAGTAACAATATCTCCCGGCCGCATCCATACAACCTTATCACTCAGATGTTTTCTGATCCGTCCGGTGACTGTCTTAAATGCCTCCCATCCTTTTCCCTTTTCCGGGTTAACCCCCTGCCAGTGCATATACCACATGCAATAGGGAGCCTCATTCTTAAGATGGTTAATTATTATACCTGACTTACCGTTCTCTGTGATATAATAATCAGGATCGACATGATCGACAGAGTTCTCCCAGATCCCGAAATGATCCTGGGCATTTGGCATCAGATCATATACACCCGAAGTCCCATCCGCAGCCCGTCGGAATATACCATATTCTGTTTCACTTGATTCGTAAAAGACAGGAAGTACGCGACCACGGAATTTTCCCTCTTTGCTCAGGTTCAGAAGCGCATCAAAAGCTGCCTGGCTGATATGCAGCGGTCCGGCACTTTTTAATTCGGCGTAACGTTTTGTACATGCATCACATCCGCACCCCGGCCACGTGAGGCCGGTGAATTTAATCCCGGATTTCTCACCTTCTGCCACGACTTTTGAAAAGTATTTCTGATACTCTTCAACTGTAACGGCAGGTTCATGCAACCATAACCCTTCATGTATTCCTCCCTCATTTTTCTTTTCTTCGGCAAAGTCGAATAATGTACTGTGTGTCATGATCTCCATGTGGGAGTCAATTCCTTTTTCATGCGCCTGTTTAACCTGAGAAATATATATGCGCTGATTGTCATTCGGATCATCTGTAACAGATTTACCGGTATATCCCAGGATTACACTCGACTCACCTCTGATTCCGTACGCATTGCAATAATCGAGAAACAGACGGAAAGCACCGGCTTTTACAATTTCCGGATTTGTGTCATCCATATAAAAGGAGAGGATCATCCTTCTTCGCTTCCTGCTGAGGTTGAAGAGGTGCCCGTTTTTATTCATAGCGGCAAATGCCATTGCCGCTGATGATGATTTAATAAAGCTCCTTCTTGAGACCTGTTTTGAAACACCGGTTTTTGAATCTCTCATTTTTTATCAGTTTATAATCAATTAATAGTAAAGACCCAGTTATTTTCCTCATTTTTATCCAGATGTATTTTATAGGAACGCGTTATTCCGTCATCAGTTGTGAGGCTGATCCGGTATTCGCCGTAAAACCCCCTGAAATTAGCTTTTCCCTGGTCATCTGTTTTAACACTGGTATTGGTTTTCCATGTTTCGTTGATCAGTTTATCAAGCATAATATAAACCGGTTTTGGCTGATACTCCTCATCAATGAGTCCGCCTCCCGGCAGCCAGATGTTGCGGTCAGATAAACCCCACCAGTTTATGGAGGCAACTGCCGGGTGACCGAAGCATAATTTCACAAACTGTTCGGTGAATTCGGTCTGTGCCTCAGGTGTCCAGGTGCCAGTTCTCCAGCCGCCTGTTATTGGTACTCCTGATGACTGTGGATGGAACTCGGTGATATGGATCGGATACCCGAATCTGTAATACTGATCAAATGTTTTCCAGACCTCAACGGGTGAGAACCATTCCTGTCTGGGTTCATGAGCCTGTATCCCCATTCCTGAAAGCGGGGCATTCCTTTTCTTAAGTTCTGCCAGGAGGTCATCATACCTTTTCCTTACATCTTTATCTGCTATCGACCTGTATTCATTTATGAGAAGAGTAGCATCGGGATTTCCCTCATGTGCCCATTTCAGGGCCTTTTCAACATAATCTGCTACAAGCGAAAGAGTATCCGTGACTCCCCAGTCATTCTCCTCATTGAAGTTCAGGATCTTGTGTTTCCAGGTTTTTACATTCACAGGTTCGTTTACCACATCCCATAGGCCGATCTTATCACGAAACCCGGCCGTGATATTGAGTACGCGGGTTTTCAGAAGCTCTTCGGTCTCGTTAACACCATACCGGGAAAGCCACTCAGGAGTACCCGATTTTGTAGCCCATACAAGCGGATGGCCTTTTGTAGTTATCCCGTTCAATTTGCACCAGTCTATGACTCCCGGCATTTTCTCCCAGCCCGTAAAACCCTGTACAGGTTCGTAACCCGGCCAGTAAAATGGGAATACGGCAAGGTTGAATATCTTTTTAAATCTTTCCTTGAAAAGCTCTTCCTTGTAAGTATTCTCATTCCCTATGAGATCGAATATGATGCATCCGAAAAGGAAATCATGAGTTTCCTGACGGATCTCAACCCTGGCATTAGCGACAGGTTTACCATCCTTTGTCTTAAACCGGATGCCCGCATCCCCTTTCCTGTATTTCTCAATGTTCTCATCAGCCTTTTTCATCAGGTCGGCTTCGGTTTTCTTAACATCCTGGCAGTGGATATTCTGTGAAAGGAAGAACTGTCCCGGTAAAATTATGGCAGATAAAAAGAATCTAAGTACAGAACTTGTTTTTGCTTTCATGACATATCAGTTTTATAAGGTTCGGGGTTCAGGGTTAAAGGTTCAAAGTTCAGGGTTCAGGGTTCAGGGTTCTGGCAGCTTTCATCTTAGTGGCATATATGGCATCTACAAGGCCGTCTTTGGGGGTATCACCTCCGAGTGACCAGAACATTATACCTCCAAGTCCGGTGTTGATTGCATATTCCGTTTTCAGCCTTATTGAAACTGTATCTTCATATGAAATGAAAATACTGTCAGCGACGTTATAAAGGAAGGGCGCTTTTGCCACGGGATCCCAGTGCCTTACAAATCCGTTCTTGTCTTCACGTTTTTCACGGATTGTGGAATAACTGTTCCGCTCTCTCCATGCGCCTCTGTTGTGCTGGTATAATCCATTGTTTTCAGGGGGTACTCCCTGCCATGCTTTCCCGTAAAATGCTCCTCCGATAACAATCTGTGCAGGATTCACCCCTTTTCCCATGCAATAAGAGATGATCTTCTCTGCGGAGTAGGGTTTTGTCGAATCTCCTTCCTCACGTATACTGGTTGCAGCAGGCGTTCCTTCGATATCTTCCATTCTGACCCAGCCCAGATTGGTATGATGCGACGTAAAGTTATCTTCACCACCTGCCAGGTCGTATGACATAACATTCATATATGTAGCATATTGCATCACCTTATCGAGTTCAACATGGTTAAAGAATTCCTCCCAGCCTGCAACCGCGAAGGTAAGGACCTGGTCCTTTCCGGTCTTATCCATTGCCTCCCTGAGTTCACGCATAAGAGAGGTAAAATTCTCCTTATCCTCAGGAACATATGGATTTCCTATTCCAATCATTCCCGGGTATTCCCAGTCGATATCCAGTCCGTCCAGTTTATATTCCTTAATGAACCTGGCCACACTTTCAACGAATTTCTTTCTGGTCTCAGGTGTGCGCGACATCTCCGAAAATCCTCCTGAGCCGCCCCATCCGCCACATGCTACCATAACCTTCAGATTCGGATGTTTTTTCTTCTCAGATACAAGTTTTTTCAGCATCAGCCCTGCGGAATCATTTTCGAATTTCATTTCATTGCCAATCACCTCGGTAAAAGAAAAAATGATATGAGTAAGTTTATCAAGTGGTAATGTTTCAGTATTGAAATCTCCCCGGTGAGGGAAATAATAGGCCATTATTTTCACACCCTTATCAGGTGCGGGCCTCATACATGAGTAAACAGTAACGGCAAGAATAATTGCCGGAATGAGGATGTACTTTTTCATAATTTTAATTTACAGTTATATATTAATAATGATTTAATCAGTTAACAAATGATCCGCTTTAAATGGGGGATCTCAAACATCACATGATTCCATTATCATAACTGGTAAATATGGAATCCGATACAGATATAAAACAATATCCCGTCGAAAAAATACAAATTATTATTCGATTGCCGGAGGCTTATTCCACAATAATCAAATTGTCATTAGTTAAAAAACATTAAATTTAGTCCGGAAGGCTTAAACCTGCATAAATTAAATTCTTATATTTATTTCATAATGGACTCGGGAAATGTCCTCATCATTTTAACCGGCGTGGCTCTGAAAGGTTTTATATCATTCCCTCTGTTCTTTCCCCCGGGCTAATTGATTATCCGTGCATTCATGCCCGGGAATATAATTGATTTTCAGATGATAAACTTTAAATAAAAATCTTATATGATAATCATAAAACCTAATTGATCATGAAAATTAAACCGGTTGCAAGCTTTGTTCTCATCGGCCTTCTTTTTTGTCCTGTGTTTTTTAACCCTGTAATGGGACAGAGCAAATTGTCAATAAATGACCAGGGATATTTTGAAATGCCCGGGCTTGACGTAATGGTTTTTGACGACTATTATCCGATGGGTCATCAGAGTGGAGTTACGATTGTGCAGAACGGAGTGCGTACAGCTGCCAACGGGGATATCCGTCTCGTCGGCTTTTCCGAAAAAGGGCCAAAGAAGGTGGACCGGGCTGCCGGGACAATACAGGTCCAGATGAATTATCCGGATATCCCGTTCCCTTACAGCGTACAGGTGAAAGCGGATGGCCACAAAATTTTAATTTCAGCAGATCTGGGGCAGCAATTACCAAAGGAATGGATAGGAAAGGCCTGGTTTGAGCTGGAGCTTTTTCCGGCAACCCTGTTCGGGAAGAGCTGGAATATGGACAATCAGACAGGATTTTTTCCGACCGATTCATATGGTCCAATGGAAGGAACTGAATTGAAACCCTATGCAGAGGGCCGGGTGTTGGTTGTCGCCCCTGAAGCTGATGCCCAGCGCATGACAATTAGGTCTTTAAAAGGAAACCTGCAGCTTGTCGACGGGAGGATAGACCGCAAGGCAAGCTGGTTTGTCGTAAGGACGGCCATTCCTTCTGATCAGACAAAAGGAGCTATAGAATGGGAAATAGAAGTGGTTCCGCTGAAAGACTATACCTATACCCCGGTAATTCATATCAGCCAGGTTGGTTACCTGCCGGGTGAACCTAAAAGAGCTGTAATAGAACTGGATAAACGTACTAACACCTACCTGACAGCAGATATACTTAAGCTCAATGCCGATGGTACCAGGACAAAAGTGCTTTCAGCTCCGGCTGTGCAGTGGGGGAAATACCTGCGATATAATTATGCAATTTGTGATTTCAGCAGCCTGAAGGATTCCGGCATTTATGTGATACAGTACGGGGATGTCAGGTCAAACCTGTTTAAGATCAGCAATGATATTTACGAACGCTATGTATGGCAACCCTCCCTTGAATATTTCCTTCCTGTGCAGATGTGCCATATGCGTATTGAACAGGGCTCCAGGGTATGGCACGACTGGTGTCATCTCGACGATGCCATAATGGCACCTGTGAACCATGTTCATTTTGACGGGTACAAACAGGGACCTGAAACATTTACAGAATTCAAATACCCCGACCATGTTCCTTTTCTCGACAGGGGAGGCTGGCACGATGCCGGAGACTATGATCTGCGTATTGAATCGCAGGCTGTGACTACATGGCGCCTGGCTATGATGTATGAACTTTTTCATATCAATCTGGATGCCACAACAATTGATCAGGAGAAGAGGATAACCACAATTCACAGGCCTGACGGAGTGCCCGATGCCCTCCAGCAGGTGGAACATGGTGTACTTACAATACTCGGAGGCTATAAGGGACTTGGAAGGTTTTACCGTGGTATGATAAGTCCGACAACAAAGCAATATGGACTGCAGGGTGATGCGAGCTCCCAGACTGACAACCTGATCTACAGCCGGGATCTTCCGGAAGGAGGGAAAACAGCATATCAATCGTCGGTAATGGATGATAACTGGGTCTTTACCGAAGATAATCCAAGGCATGAAATGACGGGTATTGCCAGCCTGGCAGCTGCTGCCCGCGTTTTAAAATCCCTGAGGCCAGTTATGGCAGGAGAATGCCTTAAAGCCGCTGAGGAGCTGTTTGTTATCTCGGCAAAAAAAGCAATGGTGGATGAAAGGGTTGCTGCGGCTGCTGAACTGTTCACAACAACTGGAAATAAAAAATATCTCGATGCAATCACCTCTCAGAAGGACTACATACTTCAGCATATGCCAGGTACGGCATGGGCTGTGGGAATGGTGTATAAAGAGATAACAGATACAAAATTCCATGAGGATATGGATAAGGCTGTCATAGCTTATTCAGCCATTATCGACAAAGAAAACGGCACTACCCCATTTGGTGTTCCTTATAAGCCTGATGTGTGGGGAGACGGTTGGACAATACAGACGCTTGGGGTTAAACAATATTTCCTCGTTAAAGGATTTCCGGGTGTATTCAAGGCTGACAGGATATACAATGCTTTGCAGTTTGTACTGGGTTGTCATCCGGGCATCAATACTGCCTCTTTCGCTTCAGGTGTGGGAGTAAAGTCACTTACTGCCGCGTATGGTGTCAATCGTGCTGATCTTTCCTATATCCCGGGAGGGGTGGCTTCCGGAACTGCCATAATAAGGCCTGATCTTCCTGAATTAAAAGATAACTGGAGCTTCCTGTGGCAACAGACAGAATATGTTCTGGGGGGCGGCGCAACGAACTTTATGTTTCTTGTCTTGGCTACCAATCAGTTGCTGAATAAATGAACAGTAAATGTGTTGATGATAAGTCCTTGTCTTCCATGCTGAACCGCAGGAAGTTCCTTACCAGGAGTACACTTTCAGCAACTGGCATTATGCTGGGAAGCAGACTTAACGGGTACACTTCCCCGGAAAGTCATGGTATTTCCTCTTATGATATAATGAAGGAGGTAATGAAATACCGGAAGATAGATGCCCATTGCCACCCTGATGATGACCTGGGAAAGCAGATTGAGATAGCCGACAGGCTGGGAATAAGCAGGATGCAGATCTCCAATCCGGTAACAAACTTCTCTGGTACCGAACCGGAAGGTCCGCAACAGGTAAGGGAACATAACGATGTCGTACTGAAAGCTGTCAGACAATACCCTGACAGGTTTATTGGATTCTTTACACTGAACCCGTTATATAAAAAGGAATCCCTGGAAGAGATGAAGCGTTGTGTTGATCTTGGAATGGCAGGATATAAGGGTTATACCCAGGTAAAGGTAAATGACCCGCTTTATTTCCCGCTCATAGAAAAGCTGATCGATCTCAAAATGATTGTTTTTATGCATACATTCTGCCAGCTGGGAATGGCCGGGTACAGGATGAAATATGATATCGGCAGATTTCAAAACACCACTATCCCCGAAGATATGGTGGATGCAGCCAGGAGATATCCGGAGGCTATGTTCCATTTTGCGCACATTGCCGGGGGAGGCGACTGGGAGTATGAATGCAAAATGCTTCGGGAGTGCCCGAACATTTATGTCGATACCGGCGGCAGTAATAATGAAGATAACATAATTGATTTTGCAGTCAGACATCTGGGCGAGGAGAGGATCTTCTTCGGCACGGATAACTGTTATCATCATGGTATAGGCAAGGTTCTGGCGTCTGAGACGACTGAGGCCCAGAAGCAAAAGATCTTTTTTGACAATTACAATAATATCCTGAGAAAAGGAGGCCACAATGTTGATTGATATTAATTCCTATGTAGGCCACTGGCCTTTCAAACAACTGAAATTCAATACCTGTGCCTCAAGACTTGAGGTAATGAATAAGTATGGAGTGACAGTATCGGTTGTCAGCAGCCTGAATGGTATTTTTTACAAAAACACACAGTCGGCAAATGAGGAATTGTACGGCGAGCTTAAATCAGAGAGCCGGTTCTCCGGCCGCTTTATCCCCTTTGCAGTAATTAACCCTATCTATGCGGGATGGAGAGACGACCTTGAGATGTGTGTTACTAAAATGGGTATGAAGGGGATCAGGGTGTATCCTCAATACCACGATTACGAAATAACGGACCCTTCCCTCCTGGAGCTTGTAAGCGTGGCCCGTGACCGCAGATTGCCCGTGGCAATCGATATCCGCATGGTCGACAGCAGACAGCGGTCATGGATGGATATACCTCTGTATGATTATAATGCCCCCGTAAAAAAAGATATTATCAGCAAGGAATGGTCACTTAAGAATATTGTTCCCTTAGTCAGGGAGATACCGGATGCTAAATATATGATCGTTAATGTTGCCAACAGTATAGGACTGAATGATGAAGACCTGGAACTATTCAGGAAAACCAATATACTCTTTGACACCTCGGGCAGGGTAATGATGGCTGATAATTCGCTGAGTGAGCTGATTAAAAGATTCGGGAAAGAGAAGTTCGCATTTGGCACCCATTCACCCGTTCTGGATTACCTTACTGCTCGTCTGCGTATTGAGTCTATGAGCAGTGCAGAGGCAGATGATGAGACCAGGGAACTATTGAGATCCGGGAATGCAAAAAAATTTCTTGGATTATAATTTTCTAAAGCGCCGTTCAGCTGTGAACTGATCTGAAAAAGGAGGAAAATTATGCAAAAATATGTATATCTGTTTTTATTATTCTGCTTTTTTCCTGGCGGAGAGAGTCTTAAGGCTCAGGTAAAAGAGCCGGTAGTAAACGCTCTGATTTCGCTGCCCCCGGATGAAGAAAACTTAAATGTTTTTCAGCAATGGATCAGATGGAACAACCCCGGGAGCCTCCTTATAAACTATGTCGATAAACTTGCATTTGAATTTTATGATAACAGGGACAGGGAGATAGCAAAGCTTAAGTCTGCTGAGGACTGGAGCAGGAGACAGGCAGGAGTAAGGGAAAAGTTAACGGGCTTTATGGGATCATTTCCTGATAAAGGGCCCCTTAACCCCCGGATTACCGGCATAATAAAGAAGGATGGCTACAGGATTGAAAAGATAGTCTTTGAGTCATTCCCCGGGTTTTATGTTACCGGTTGTTTATATGTTCCGGAAAAGATAAAGAAAAATGCCCCTGCAATCCTCAATGTGATAGGGCATAACCAGGAAGCCTTCAGGAATCCTCTGTACCAGGTCATTAATTTTAACCTGGTGAAAAAAGGAATTATAGTCTTTGCAATTGATCCTCCCGGTCAGGGGGAGCATGTACAGGTCTGGGATACTGCAGTAAAGTTCTCCTATGCCGGTTATTCAGTGCTGGAACACTGCTATTTTGGAAATCAGTGTTTCCTTTCCGGTTTCAACTGCGCAAAATATTTCATCCGGGACGGCATCAGAGCGATCGATTACCTTGTTTCGCGGAAGGATGTCGATCCGGAAAGGATCGGGGTAACAGGTTTCTCAGGCGGGGGAACCATTACTTCGTATCTCGGAGCTTATGACGACAGAGTCAAAGTGTCTGTTCCTTGCAGCTGGGCCACCGCCTCGCGCCGTCAGCTGGAGACAAAAGGAGGTCAGGATGCAGAAGCTGAATTCTATAAAGGCTTGAAGGAGGGGATTACTTTTGAGGATCTGCTTGAGGTGAGAGCTCCGAAACCAACACTACTGACTTTCGTTTCGCATGACGAATATCTATCCCTTCAGGGTGCCCGTGAAGCTTACCGGGAAACAAAAAAAGCATATGAATCTTTTGGAAAACCGGAAAACCTCGCTATGGTTGAAGATGATTCCAAACACTGGATGACCTTAAAGATCCGTCAGAGGATCTATTCATTTTTCATGTCACATTTTAATGTTGCCGGAGATACTGCAGAAGTCGAAGCTGAGATACTGACTCCTGAAGAGCTGACAGTAACGCCCACTGGTCAGATCGCAACCTGGCTGGGCGGAAAAATGATTTTTGATCTTAACAGGGAGGAGAGTGTTCCGCTTATTGGTGCACTTGAAAAATCGAGGGCTGATATAGTCAATCATCTTAATACTGTCAGGGATAAGGCTATAGAGATATCGGGTTATATTACACCAGGCAATGAGGCTAATGAACCGTTTATTAACGGCAGATATCAGAGAGAGGGGTATACTGTCGGTAAATATGCCATCAGAGGTGAGGGTTATTATCCTGTTCCGTTTCTTCTCTTTGTACCTGATGATACTGTAAAAAAGCATCCGGCGCTTATTTATCTTAATCCTGAAGGCAAAGCCGCAGATGCAAAAAAGGGAGGGGAGATTGAGAGACTGGTGAAAATGGGTTATATCGTTGCAGCAACTGATGTTATTGGCATAGGGGAAACTGTAAATACTGCTGCCAGAGGCATTTCTGACGGCTATACCGCAGTAATGCTTGGAAGAAGTATTGTAAGCCAGGAGCTTGATTTCCCGCGCAGGGCATTTACCTTTAAAAAAGCATCTCAGAATCTGAAAGTTGAAACAAAGTATAATGAAACAGGCAGACTGGTTAACTGGAGCCTTAAATGAATAATTAACTAAGATATTTATTTATGTCACGAAAAATAAATCGAAGAACTTTTTTTGAAAAAAGTGCAGTTTCATCTGCCGGTATATTTCTTGGCGCAACGGTTTCCGGTTGTTCCGGCAGCAGGGAGAGCGCTGTATCAGATTATGATATCATGGCTGAGGTCAGGAAATACCGGAAGATAGATGCGCACGAACATGTTGATCTTTATGAGGGAGGCCCTGAGGTGCAGATTGCTTTTGCAGACCGGCTGGGCATTGAAAAGCTGGTTGTTTCAAAACCGGTGGTGATGCAGACAGCTACTCCCGAGCAGTTCAGGGATGCCAATGATCATGTCCTGAAGGCAATGAAGCTGTATCCCGGCAGGATAATGGGTCAGCTTACGCTGAATCCGGTCTATAAAAAGGAATCCCTTGAAGAGATAGACAGATGCATTGATCAGGGAATGGTCGGGATAAAGGCCTATTACCAGGTAAAAATCAATGATCCCTTATTCTACCCTGTTATCGAAAAGGCCATAAGCCTTAATCTTCTTATCCTGATGCATTCAAATTGCCAGCTCGGGATGGGAGGGTACAGGATGAAATATGATACAAATCAAAGCCCCAACACCTCCATCCCTGACGATTTCGTGGAAATTGCCGGCAGATACCCGCAGGCAATGTTTCAGTATGCACATACCGGAGGCGGAGGAGACTGGGAATATGCCTGCAAGGCATTCAGGATGTTCCCGAATATCTATGTGGATACATCGGGCAGCAACAATGAATCAGGCATGGTGGATTTTGCGCTGAAATGCCTTGGGGAAGACAGGTTGTTCTTTGGAACGGACGGCTCCTATTACCAGGGTGTCGGCACTATTCTCTCTTCAGGGCTGAATGAGTCTCAGAAGAAGAAAATATTCTTTGAAAATTATAATTCGGTTTTAAGAAAAAGAGGTAACCAGGTTACCTGATAAGCATCGATGTAACTAAATATAAATAATATAAGAATTATGACAAGATTCAATCTTCTGCTTATCCTTCTCCCGGCTATATTATTGGCCACGTGCAGGCATGATAGAGGGAAAACGGAATGGACAATAAATGATCAGGAATATCTTGAAACACCCGGTTTTAATGTGCTGGTTTTCAACGATTATTATCCTGAAGGTAAACAGGGAGGTATTGAGTTCATACATCATGATAACCGCACAGCCGCCAATGGTTTCATCAATGTGGAGCTGGAAGGAGGGAAGCGGTTTCCCATGCCGGAAAAAGCAGTGCGAACCATTGACAGGAAGAAAAAGGAGATCAGCGCACGGGTAAGCGTGCCGGAATTTAATTTTAATTATACTATAAGAATCTGGCCTGAAAATGGTTCGGTACACCTTGCCGTTGACCTTGAAAAACCTGTTCCTGCAGAATGGAAAGGCAGGATGAACTTTGAGTTACAGTTGTTTCCCGTAACCTATGGAGGAAAAACTTATCATCTGGGTGATCAGTTCGGGTTATTTCCCGTTGAGGGCCTCGATCCGATGATCACTTCGGCCGATGGAAAAAGGGAACCTGTCCCTTTGGCCAGCGGGAATAAGCTTGTGATTGCCCCGGAAGATCCCTTATATAAGCTGGAGATTCAACAGATGAAGGGAAACATGTCACTGATCGATGACAGGAATAATTCACTCGGAGGATGGATCACAGTAAGGTCAGAGATCCCGGAAGGAGTTGAAAAAGGGGCCCTGGAATGGGTGATAACCCCCAATTTGGTACCGGGATGGCTTCGTACCCCGGTTGTAAGCATGTCTCAGGTTGGATATCATCCTGATCAGCTGAAGCAGGCAATTATTGAATTGGACCAGCGTGCAACAAGAGTTGATAAGGCAGTGCTTACGAGAATTGGGAATGACGGAACTCTGAGCGAAGTAAAATCCGGCCCGCCGCGTGAATGGGGGAAATTTCTAAGGTACAGGTATGAAATCTTTGATTTTTCAGAGGTAAAGGATCCTGGTATTTATACGGTGAGCTATGGAAATGTGACAGGCGAACCATTCAGGATAAGCAGGGATGTTTACAGTCAACGCGTCT
Source organism: uncultured Bacteroidales bacterium (assembly GCA_963816345.1). Taxonomy (GTDB): domain Bacteria; phylum Bacteroidota; class Bacteroidia; order Bacteroidales; family VadinHA17; genus LD21. The sequence continues at coordinate 2,908,347 of CAWFKI010000005.1, read as the reverse complement.
GGCAGCCTACACTTGAGATCTTCTTCCCGGTGCAGATGTGTCATATGCGTATAAGGGACAGGTCGCGTGTATGGCATGGAGCCTGCCATCTCGACGATGCACTTCAGGCACCTTTATCCACTGTGCTTCCTGACGGATACCGGACTTACGCAACTACAGAAACCAATTATAAGCCTGTCACTACAATACCGGGTCTTAACAGGGGAGGCTGGCACGATGCCGGTGACAATGATCTTGCCGCCGGATCGCAGGCACAGACCACGCTTCTGCTTGCCCTGGCAGGTGAAGAATTCGGCATAAATGTCGATCAGACTACGATAAACCAGAAGACCCTGTCGGTTGAGCTGCGACGACCCGACGGCATTCCTGATCTGCAGCAGCAGATCGAACACGGAGTAATTAATTTACTATCAGGATACCGTGCATCCGGCCATTCATTTGTTGGGATCATCGAGACAAAGGAAGGCCGCGGATTTCTCGGGGATGTGGCTTCCGAGAGCGACCAGCTGTTCTACGATGCTTCACTTAAACCGGGTGAGATCAGGGGTAACCGTTCAGGAAATCCTGATGATCGCTGGGTGGTAACAAACAGGGATGCCTCTCTCGAATATGAGGTTATCACGGCGCTGGCCGCTTCCAGCAGGCTTCTTCGGGGGTATAATGATAAGCTGGCGGAGGAATGCCTTTCAACCTCAGTTAAAGCCTGGGCCTACGAACAGAGCCATGTCCCGGTAATTCAGCCGAATGCCTATGTTCCGGGCCATTATGAGCAGCAGGAGGTGAAAGCGACATGTGAGTTGCTTATTACCACCGGGGAAAGCCGGTACAGGGACAGGCTTGTTGCACTCCTGCCGGTAATAATGGCAAATCCTCGTCAGGTAGGCTGGTATGCTGCCCGGGCACTGAAAATAGTTAATGATGAAGCATTTACGGGTGGAGTTAAGCAGGCTCTGCAAAGTTACAGATCCGAACTCGACACAACCCTTTCAAAGAATCCTTTCGGGGTCCCATGGCATCCATCGATATGGGGAATAGGATGGAATATCCAGGATTATGCTGTTGCCCAATATTTTCTTCATCGTGCTTTCCCTGACCTGTTTGGCAGTGAAAACCTCTACAGGGTTGTAAATTATGTCCTCGGATGTCACCCTGGTTCCGGTACATCGTTTGTTTCGGGTGTGGGAGCTCATTCCATAATCCCGGCCTACGGATTCAATATGCACTGGTGGTCCTATATTCCCGGGGGAGTGGTATCGGGAACTGCGCTTATAAGGCCGGATTTCCCGGAGATGAAAGAGCCCTATCCATATCTGTGGCAACAAACCGAATATGTCATGCCGGGGGCCGCAAGTTATATCTTCTGCATACTGGCGGCTGATAAACTGCTTAATGAATGAACCCGGCTTTATATGTTAATTTAATAACTTTTGATCATGAAGACCTTATCTCTTTTCTGTCAATTCATTGCAATCACTGCTTTTCTTGCCCTGGCCGGCTGCACTCAAAAAACGACCAACGGGAAATGGAGTGTCAACAAACAGCAGTACCTTGAAAAGCCCGGACTCTCAGTTCTGGCATTTCATGATTATTATCCGGGCGGAAAGCAGGGAGGAATTGAAATTATCCAGCACGGGGAGAGGATTGCCACCAATGGCTTCATCCGTATGCAGGATGAGGGAAGAGGCATGGTCTCCGGGACAGCCCTCATACGGCCTGATTTTCCTGAGCTGAAAGAACCTTATCCCTATCTCTGGCAACAGACGGAATATGTGATGTCAGGGGTAGCCACATATATATTCTGTGTTAAAGCGGCAGATAAGTTATTGAATATGTGATTTTTGATATTATCGGGTAAACCGGGTATGATTATGGCAAAAAGAGTCCTTTTAATATGCTTCTGCCTGATTTCAGTCCAGCTGTTTGCTCAGACGAAGATCATTAATTCAGGCAGTACCGTCACTATTGGGAACAAAATGGTGTCGCTTACTTTCGACCTTACCGGAGGAGTATATTCGGTTAAAAATATACCCCTTGATTTTACAGTTTTCTCCAGCGCCTGTTTCCAGGCGGAAGGACTCTGTTCTGATGACACAACCGGCACAATAGAATGGTCGCAGAAAAGAGCAGAAGATCATCTGGGGAAAGGAGAATCTCTTCAGATAAGAAAAAAATACAGGGGTTATTCTGATGTGGTATGGACAGCCACCATCTATGATGACAGGGATTTTATAGTCTTTAATATGGGAATCATCAATGATTCAAAAATCCCATTCCGTCTGACCGCATTTTATCCTCTTAAGACCCGGAGCAGCTGTAAAGGTATGGATCTGCAAAAAAACTATGCAGTATTAAATGGCAACTCAGGCGGAAATAAAACCTGTGTCTCAGATACCGGCCGGCTTATCTGCTTCAATAATGTGCTGATCCGTTTTGGCGAATTAAACAATCCCAGGATAATTGTTGCAGGTGGCCTGACATACAATGAGTTTGAGAAGTTCTGTAAAGTATTTAATTATAAAGACAGCCTGGAAATTCAGCTGTTCAGTGAGGATCCGGTTGGTAAGCTTATCGATCCAGGCACCTCCTGGGAAAACAACGAGATGTTCTATCTGTGTATCAATAACTCCAACCCCTTTGAAGCATTGGAAAAATATGGCCTGGCCGTAAGAGATGCGCAACAGATAAAACTGAATTACTATGATTTTCCTACTGAATGCCTGTGGTATGCCAGTGTATATGCAAAGGACCCCGGACGACCGAAATTCAACGACTCCAAAGGGGCGGTTGATGAAATGAATAATGCCATCAAAACCGGATTCACCAGGTATACCAGGATAGCTATCCGGCTCGTTCCTGACGCTTACGGACATTATAATCAGCAAGGCTGGTGGGATGACAGGCACTGGGCAATGTGGGGCGATCCGGCATCTGCAAATAGCAGTAATTACTGTGAACCTTATCTGACAACAGCGAGCTGGTGCCAGGAGATCATTAAAAAAGGAGGAGTACCGCTGACATATTTTCAGTCCGGTCGTCGCTCCGAAGATTTCGTAGAAGAAAATCCGCAGTTCATGCTGTTCAATGACCCTCACCGGCTGGCTTCCGGTCAGGTAGATAAAATGAAGCACCTGAATTCTGACCTGGGGGAAGAATCAGGGGAAGGCTACCTTAATCAGTGGTGGGATAAGGAAAATATGGCCGGGTATGATTTTACCGATGAGGGTTTTATAAATCACATGAAGCAGGTGTATGCAAACCTTAAAAATGCAGGCATTAAAGGCATTATGTTTGATTATCCTGAAGCAACAGCATGGGCATTCAACGGTGGATTTGAAGATAAGTATTCAACAACGGCACGGGCCTACCGGAACGTTTTCAGATTGGCCTTCGAGGGATTGGGTGCTGATTCTTATATTGATGAGCGCTTAATAGGCAGAGGATCCGATATCGCGTTAGGATTGACTGCTTCCCAGAGAGTATGGGGTGACAATGATCTCTTCCTGCCTGAAATGGTAAGCCGTTCAGGATTGCGCTGGTATAAAAACCGCGTTGTGATCAATTATGACCTGGATGCCAAGGATCCTTTCAAAGCCAGACCGGCGGGCAACAATGACGGACTGAAAACGCTTATGACAATGTGCTATATTGTAAGCGGAAGGTTTCTGCTGGCCCGGGGATTTTATCAGCTTTCGGATGAACAGCTGAAAATTATGAGCCGGACTTTTCCATACCATAAAATACCCAGAAGTTCACGACCTGTGGATGCATTCACAAACGGATATAAGGTGCCCCGCGTCTTTGACTTCGAGGTTAACCCATCGTGGCATCAGCTTACTTTATACAACCCCGGCGGGGATACTTCACTTAGGCAGCTTAATTCTTTCCGGGTTAATCTGGGATCTTCTCTCAACGAAGGAGGACTGCAGCTGGATACAACAAGAAGTTACTTTTTATATGATTTCTGGAACGACAGGTTCGTCGGAAAATTCAGTGGCTGTGATCTGGTAAAACAGGATCTGCGCCCGGGTGAAACCCGTATGATAAGCATTCATTCAGTGGAAAAATATCCCCAGTTCATATCCACCAACCGGCATATAATGCAGGGTTTGGTCGATATGACTGTTTTGCCCGAATGGAAGCCGGCCGATAAAACCCTGTCGGGCAGGTCAAGGATTGTGGGAGGTGAAGTTTATAAAGTGGTCATTGCAGTTAATGGCTACAAACCTGTGGCATGTTCTTCAGGTAACGCCGGTTCAAAAATTGAAATGACAGACCTGAAAAACGGCCTGGCTGTATTATCCCTATCATGCAAAACAGGTGGTGATGTGGACTGGGATATTATATTTATAAAATAGCTCTGCAGCAAAGGGTAAAAAAGGAGAAAGATCAGGTTTTAGTCAGACTTGCCGAAGCAGAATTAACTAGGTTTTTAAATAACCAAAGTGTATTTTTAATCAAATTAAATTATCATAATATTTTCTCCAATGAAAAAATTCTCAGCTTATCTGTTCACTATCCTCAGGATCCTAATAGGATGGCATTTCCTCTATGAAGGGATAGCCAAGCTAATAAATCCATCATGGAGTGCCAAATTTTACCTGCTTGGCTCGAAATGGATCTTTGCCGACATCTTTCACTGGATGGCCTCCTCGCCGGGCATCCTTAAAGCTGTGGATTTCCTGAATGTATGGGGGCTTATCCTGATCGGATTATCCTTGTTTACAGGTTTGTTCGTAAGGTGGTCCTCTATTGCAGGGGCCCTTTTACTGTTTTTCTATTTTGTTGCCTATCCGCCAATCTCCGGATATACATTCGCAGTGGTTTCCGAGGGTAATTATCAATGGGTTGACAAAAACCTGATTGAGTTTTTTATGCTTGCACTTCTTGCCACTCTTCCGGCTGATTTTCTCTTTGGCGCAGACCGGTGGCTGAAACTCTGGAGAGAGGAGAAGCCCAATGCGCCTGTTCCCCCGGAGAAGACAGAAGAAGGATATTCCTTCAAACGCAGGGAATTGTTACGTGATATGATAAGCGTGCCTTTCCTTGGCGCATTTGCCTATGTTCTTTATAAAAAAAACAAATGGGACAGTTTTGAAAAGAAGTATCTGCTTGAGAAGCCGGATGCGGTTTCAAGCGCTACCCTGAAAAGCTTTCAGCTGACCTCTCTGGCTGATCTGAAGGGTACAATACCCAAAGGAAAAATCGGGGATTTTGAGCTCAGCAAGCTTATTATGGGAGGAAACCTGATAGGAGGGTGGTCGCATGCACGTGACCTGATCTATGTTGATAAGCTTATTAAAATGTATCACACGGATGAGAAGGTTATAATGACCCTGCAGATGGCAGAAAAATGCGGGATAAATGCTATTATTTCAAATCCGGCACAGCTGCGTGTTGTGAACAAATATAAACATGAGACTGACGGGAAAATAAAATTCATATCCGATTGCGGAGTGGGCAACAATTTTATCGAGGGGATTGAAGCATCTATAAAGGGAGGAGCTGATGCTCTTTACAGCCATGGAGGAAAATCTGATATCGCAGTCTATAATAACACCCCCGGATTTTTTGATGAGCTACAGAAAGGCCTTGAGCTGATCCGCAGCTATGGAAAACCTGCAGGTGTCGGAGCTCACAGGGTTGAGACTATCAGGGCCTGTGTGGAGCATGGGATAAAACCCGACTTCTGGGTTAAAACGCTTCATACACATGATTACTGGTCGGTTCAGGTGGATCTTGAAAATAAAGATGTTCCGGAACCAGGCTGGAAAGACAACAATTTTTGTCACAAACCCCAGGAAACAATAGATTATATGAGTCAGCTTGAACAGCCATGGATTGCCTTTAAGACACTTGCCGCCGGTGCTCTGAAACCCGAACACGGTTTCAGATATGCATTCGATAACGGTGCTGATTTTATCTGCGTGGGAATGTATGATTTCCAGATAGTGGAGGATGTAAATATTGCCTTGAATGTTCTTGCCAATGTAAACCGGACCCGCCCATGGAGAGGATAAATCCTGATCGGGTATAAAAAACTTGTTATGCTCCGGCAACTGGTAAATACCATGATATTGTTACTGATTGCATCAATTTGCAATTCAGGATGTTTACGGCAGAAGTCGCCTGTATCATTTTTCCCGGGCGAGTATCCGGGTGAGGCTGATTACAGAATTTCCGATGGAAGCCTTAGCCTGTCAAACAGTGCCTTATCAGCCGACTGGATTATTGAGGATAGTTCGATCATTCTGAAGCAGGTAACAAATAAATATGACGGTCAGACAGTGAATCTTCAGAATGTGCTCCTTTTTGCATTGGAGCTTGATGAGGGAACTACTCTGACAAATCTGGATTTTAAGCTTAAAACGAGACCTGAAGTACACTCGCTGAAAATATCCCGGAGTGAACCTCAGTCAGCATCACGTTTTCCGGGAAGGGAAATCAGTGCTGCACTTGTCACAAAAAATGGAAATATTTCTGTTCAGTGGAAAGCCCAGCTCCGGGAAGGCTCGAATTACATCCGGCAGAATATTGAGATAAAAGCGATTGACCGGCCAGTTAAGATACGTAAGGTAACCTTCTTTGACGGGAGGCTCGAAGGAGCTGAATATTCAGGTATGGTAATCGGTTCACCCATACGTTATAAGAACTTTTTTTTCGGATTTGAGCATCCGATAGCCCTGAGTAAATCACTGCTTGCAAGGAATATAGGAGCTGTAGGCGGCGGTGATATTGATGTGTCAGGAATAATTGATGCTCCCGGGGAATATATTATAACCGTTGAGCTTGGCAGCAGTTCGGAATATTATGACCTTAAGTCTGTCTCACTTCTCGAAAATAACAGGATTGTAAGTATTGATACTCATTCTCTTATCGGGGAAAATGGCACAGACGCCTATCATCTGAAGCTGGAAAAATACAACCCTGAAGCCAGGTATCAGATTCGTGGCGGGTTAATTAACGCTGCAAATGCGAACGGCGATTTTCATATCTGCAGGAAGAGCGACGGGCTATTAAATTTCTATGTGAATCGTTCCGACGAACTTATTCCTGGGAAAATGATTTCTGAATGGGCAGTCGTGGGAGTATCCCCCGAAGGGCAGAACAGGAGGGCATTTCTTTACTTTCTGGAACGCGAGCGGGCCCGTCCCTATAAACAGTTCCTTCATTATAACTGCTGGTGGGATATTACAACTGACGGAGCTTCAAGTTTTACATCGGATCAGCTGATTGAAAGGATGAATGCCTGGAATGAAAAATTTATAAAACCGTTCGGGGTCAGACTTCAGTCATTTGTTTTTGATGATGGCTGGGATAACCTCGACAGTGTCTGGTATTTCGATCCGGTTAAATTTCCCCATGGCTTTGCGCCTGAAGCTGAGCTGTGCAGGAAATTAAATTCAGGGATAGGTGTATGGATGTCACCCTTCGGAGGATATTCAAAAAATAAACAGAGGAGGATTGAATCAGCTCATCGTGAAGGGCTTGAGACAAATGACAAGGGACTGAGCCTGGCCGGACCAAACTACTACAACCGGTTTCTGAGCAGGGCAATTGACATGGTTGATAACTATAAGGTAAATTACTTTAAATTCGACGGATTTGGAGGTTCTGAACCCGGGTACCTGCCTGATATGGAGGCAGGAGCAAGGCTGATAGAAACTCTGAGGCAACATAACCCCGACCTGTTTATCAACATTACGGTCGGTTCCTGGCCATCGCCTTTCTGGCTGAAATATGCCGATTGTACATGGCGGGGATCAGGCGACCTGCACATGGCCGGAAAGGGAACCCGTACCCAGAAATTTATTACCTACCGCGATGGCACACTTTATAATAATATTGTAAGCAAAGCTCCCTGTTATCCCCTGAATTCAATAATGGTGGTGGGTATTGCCTATGCAGACCTGGGACTTCCGGCCCAGTGCATAAACGACAGTATTGGTGATTTTACGGATATGGTCTGGTCATTTTTCGGAGCAGGATCAGCATTACAGGAACTCTATATAAGCACCGACAGGATGAAGCCCGGGTTCTGGCCGGTATTGGCTGAGGCGGCAAAATGGGCAAAGACGAATGAAAAGATCCTGCAGGATACCCACTGGATAGGAGGAAGCCCGATAAACATGGAGGTATACGGATTTGCTTCATGGACCCCTGAAAAAGGTATAATTACCCTGAGAAATCCTTCTGACAAGCCGGGAGAATTTAGCTTTACCCTTGATAATCTGCTTGAGATACCAGTTAACTTCAAAGGATATTTTCATTTGAAAAGTACAGATCCCGCCGATTCAGGCATAAGCATAGCCTCAGGGGATCCGGAGAAAATCGTGCTTAAGCCGTTTGAGACAAAAATTCTTGAAGCAGTTCCGGACTTATCCGGAAAATAATTAGCAGTATGCCGGGAACCCTGAATACTTAGCTGATATTTTGTTTTCACGGGTGACTTGACGAAATTTGTTCTTGTGACAGACTCAGGAATAAACAGTAAGAGAACAAAACGGTTCTTTTTTTGTCTATAACAATATCCGGATGCTTATGAAATTTATCAGTTGCAATTCACTATTAAATTTAAAAGCCTTACTATGAAAAAACCGGGAAGATCATCAGGTATGATATTTTTGTCAATCCTGGCCATAACCCTGTTAGTCTCAGGCATGAAGGGTACAAAAGATAAAATACCCGTTTATGAAAAAAGGAGCGGTACGGCTATAATCATGACAGGAGCTGCCGCGCGGATCCCACAGGAAGCGGCTTTGCTGGAACAGCTCTACCACAGGGGACTTCTGAAAGATGTGGTTTTTATCTCGGGGGTGAGTTCAGGCGCTCTTAATTCAGTGGTACTTAATGGCATTCTTACAGGAAAGATGACCTGGGACGAGTATAAGAAAATCCTCTTTAATCTGAAAAACAGCGATGTGTATATTCAGGAGGGGAAGGAACTTCCCGTAAATACTGAACCCTTAAGAAATTTTATTACGGATGTTGTGGAAAAGAAATTGTCATTCAGCAGCATAGGAGACCTTCCTATCATGACCGAGATCTCTTTTACACACCTGAAGGATTTTGATCTGAAGAAAACTGTATACCGCATGTGCAGCAGGAAAATAAATGCTGAGTCTGATACTTCGTTAAGCCTGGTAGATATACTTATGGCCTCAACATCGTTTCCGATAGCATTTCCTCCTGTAAGGATCAGAAATGTGAGTACAATCCCTGATGTAAAATATGTCGATGGCGGGGTTGGAGATGATCATGTTCCTTTCCAGGCATTACTTGACTTTGAAAAGTTCCGCGGGGAAGGAGTAGAGAAGGTTTACTTCATCAGCAGAAAAAGCGACAGCATACCGGAAATCAGCGAAGAGCTGGAGGTACTGGGAATAAATGACAGGGGAAGGTTTGATAAAATGGGAATATCTCTGGATAATATCCTTAAAAAGGGGATGGTCAGGAGGCTTAAGGCATTTGCCCAGAAGGCTCCGGAGCTTGTATCGAGGAGTTATGTCTGGATACCCGATTTTGAGGCTGATTTTCTTATGTTCAGTTTTTCCAATCTCAGGGAGCAATATGAGCTTACAACGCAATGGGCCAAAACACATGACCCCGTGCTCCTTTCCGATTTTCTGCTCCCTTATCTGCTGAAGAAATAATATATGCAGCTATACAATAACGGGAATCTTAAGGATTTAAAACAAGCAGTCGTGAAAATATTGATTATAGAAGATGATAAGTCTCTCAGCAGGGCAATCAATGAATATCTGAAGATGGAGGGCCATATCTGCGAGACCGCCCAGAATCAAAATCAGGCAATATTGAAGGTTGCCGATAACAGGTACGACTGCATTATTCTTGATATCGGGTTACCGGACGGGAATGGGTTGAACATTATTAAAGAACTAAAAGACAACAAATTATCTGACGGCATACTTATACTTTCCGCGAAGAGCTCCCTTGATGACAAGCTCGCTGGATTAAAACTTGGTGCCGATGACTACCTTACCAAACCTTTTCATTTTGCAGAACTTAGCGCAAGGATCAATTCCATTTACCGGAGGAATAATTTTTCGGGAATGAATGAGATTAATTTTAACGAGATCAAAGTCAATACAAATGATCAACAGGCATATGTTAATGATACCTTGCTTACTCTCACAAAAAAAGAGTACGATCTGTTGATTTTCTTCATGACAAACCGCAACAGGATTGTAACAAAAGAATCAATTGTGGAACACCTGTGGGGGGATCAGGTTATTCTTACCGACTCATTTGATTTTGTTTATACCCATGTAAAGAATCTGCGCAAAAAGATAGTTGCTGCCCGTGGCAGGAATTATATTAAATGTATATACGGTTTCGGATATAAATTTCTTGATAGTTGAAATTATTAACCAAAAACTTATATTACTATTTCTTCTTCTCCATGCTTGTGATGATAGCAGGAGGCATGTTTCTCTACCTGGCTATCCGGAAAGATATATACAAACAGATCGATAACAATCTTATCACTGAAAAAGACATTATTAAGGGTCAGATAGAACAGACTGAGATGATCCCTGATTTTTCCGCAAGTCTGGGGCGGCAGATAGATGTCGAATTCCTGGAGTTCCCGACTCATCAGGCTCAGGTCATTAAGGATACAATTATTCATGATGATAAATCAGGTGATAACCTCCCATACAGATACATTTTCTATACGGGGAATACTCCTAAAAAAATAGGATATATTATAAGCATTCTCCATCCGTTAAGCGAAAAACTGGATTTGCTTGAAGCGATCAGCATATATACATCCTTTCTTTTTCTATCTCTTCTGATAATATCAATCTTTCTGAATTATCTTATTTCCAGAAGATTATGGAGTCCTTTTTACCGATCGGTTGAAGTTGCAAATAATTTTGATGTTTTATCTGATAAGCCACTGGATTTTCCTGATACCGACATACTGGAATTCAGGCAATTGAACCGGGTCTTTTTGAGAATGACCCGGAAGATGAGAGCAGATTATCTGAATCTGAAAGAATTCAATGAAAATGCAGCTCATGAAATACAGACACCCCTGGCCATAATAAGGTCAAAGACGGAGCTTTTGATGCAGAACAGATATCTTAATAAAGACAGTCTGAATCTCATAAAGTCGATTAATGAGGCGATTACAAGGCTATTTAAGCTGAACCAGGGACTGCTTATAATTTCAAAAATTGATAATCAGTATTATCACGATAACAAGCAAATCTCACTAAGAGAAGTCATTGAAAAGAGTCTCGATAACTACCGTGAGATCATGCAGCTTAAAAAGATCAGGGTTGAGATGGAAGCAACTGATAATGCTGTGGTTGAAATGAATGAAGTTCTCGCCGATATCCTTATCTCAAATCTTCTGAGTAACGCTGTAAGGTACAATATCGATAATGGCTTCATATATTGCAGGGTAGATGGACAATATGTGACAATTTCCAATTCCGGCCTCCCGTTGAATGCTGATCCGGAATCGCTTTTTCACAGGTTTCAGAGGAACACCGACAATCCCCAGTCGGTCGGGCTCGGGCTCTCCATCGTGAGAAAGATAACGGATAATTACAAAATGCAGATCAGTTACAGCTGGACAGGAAATATTCATGAGATAAAATTAAATTATTCCGGGAACCTGCAATCCTGATCCTGCCTCCGGCCAATTCTTAATTTTCTGTTAAATTTTCCCAACTTCAGATTGTCTTCAGAATCGCTGAATACTTTTGACGCGTAAACCAAATATTAATTTTACGATTATGAAAAAGGTAATTTTTATTCTTACGTTTATGCTTGCAGCTCTGGCTGCCAACGCTATGGTCACCAAGCTTGTGGTCAAAATCTCAGATCTGCCAAAAACATTGACTGACAATATTGCTAAGGAATATCCGGGATTTACCATAAAAGAGGCTACTAAAATAACTGACAATAAAACAGTCAGGTACGATGTTCTGGTGAACAAGGGAACTACAACAGAGACGCTCGTTTATGACCAGGATGGTAAATTTATAAAGAAGTGGGCTCAGAAATCAGAATCAACAATGAAATCTGAATCAAAATCTTCAACAATGAGTCATACTCCTAAAAAGTAATTTGTCAATATATGTTTTCAGATAAACGGTGCTCCGGCACCGTTTACTTTTATATGTGGTGATTCCGAATAACCCCCCGTGGTTCCCTGTCTGCCGACAGGCAGACATAATATTTAAAATCAAAATTATATAATGATGAAAAGGTCAATTTTCTATATACCTCTGTTATTGGTACTGACGGTTCCGGCCATCGCCCAGAATACTAAAGACGAGGAACCCGTGGAATCCCTGTTTCTCAGAAAGGGGAATATCCCGGCTCCTGTAATAGCTGCTGCCGAACAGCTGTTTCAGGGAAATACACAGGTTGCATGGGGCTCTTTTCCGTATGAGCTGAAAGATTACGGATGGGAAGTCAATAAAAACTATAATGAACCCATAGATCATTATGAGGTAAAATTCAAGGGCAAGGACGGTTCAGATATTTTTGCCGTTTTTGAATCAACGGGGGAACTGATAAAGTGCAAGATCGTAAACAAGGATGCTGTTATTCCGAAGCCCGTCAGAACAGCCATTGATAAAAGTGAATATAAAGACTGGAAAATAGTGGGAGATATAATGCGGATTAAGAGCAACCAGAAAAAGATTGAAGAACATTATACTGTGACAGTCGAAAAAGGCAATATGAGGAAAGTTCTTTATTACACTCCTGATGGAGTTCTTTTATCTGAAAAATAAGAAGAAGCGGTTGGTGTTTATTTTTACACGTGAGAATGGGAGCTGCTGGCATTGCGTCAGCAGCTTTTTGTTATTAAAATGCAGAAATTTACTTGATCATAGTATTTACCAGAAGACTATTCAGCTAAATCAATTAACCTGCGTAAAAAAGGATTTAAAAATTATGGCAGCTGCAGAATCAGACGAAGGAAATAAGTATCTTTCGTTTGCTATTTAAATATGCCAGCCATGAAAAAGATCAGGATCAGCCAGATACTTATTGTTATTACAATCCTTCTGACAGGATGCGGGAAAGCTTCAGAAAAAAGAATCATAATTTCACTTAACGGCATGTGGCAGATTACCGACGGTGGAAAGGATTTAATCCCGGGGAAATTCGACCGTACAATCCCTGTCCCGGGCCTGGTGATCCTGGCAAAGCCTGCTTTCATAGATTCTGCTCCACGGGTACCCGACAGGACCGCCATTGATAAAGATCTGGAATTATTCTATAATCAGAAAGACAGTTTGCGGGAGACCTACTGGTATCACAGGACTTTTAACATGAGTGGTCCTATGCCTGAGGTTGTTCTTTTAAAAGTGGGTAAAGCGATGTTCGGAACGAGGGTTTTTCTAAACGGGACATTTATCGGGGAACATCTGCCATGTTTTACGCCCGGCTATTTTGATTTGAAAAAGGCTCTCCGGAAAGGCGAAAATGAATTGATCATTGCTGTGGGCGCCAGCAGAAGTTCATTGCCATCTGACATTCCTGATGGCTTTGACTATGAAAAACAAAGATATATCTCAGGTATCTTTGATAATGTCGACCTGATCCTCAGTGGGACTCCCTATATTCAGAATGTGCAGGTTGCACCGGAAATCGGGAAGAAAACCGCTAAAATTCAGACTATTGTCCGAAGTGGTGAAAAATCTGCGTCCTCCACAGTTACTTTTTTGATCAAAGAGGCACAAAGCGGTAAGATAGCAGGTGAATATACCACAGGTAAATTAACTTTCGATCCAAACGGAACAATAACTATTGATGTTGAAATCCCGGTCAGTGATTGCAGGTTGTGGTCGCCCGAAACACCATTCCTGTATACCCTGGAGGTGAGCACTAATGCTGATTCGTACAAAACTCGCTTCGGGATGCGCGAGCTCCGCTTCGACCCGTCGGATCATCACGCCGTATTGAACGGGAAACCATATTTTCTGAGGGGAACAAACATCACCATGTATCGTTTTTTTGAGGATCCGCTATGTGACACACTGCCATGGGACTATGACTGGGTCAGGATGATGCACAGGCGGTTTAAGACAGATATGTACCTGAATTCGTACAGGAACTGTATAGGTTTTCCTCCGGAGGAATGGTACAATATTGCTGATGAGGAGGGATTTATGATCCAGGATGAATTCCCGATATGGTATGGTGCCCCGTCATGGAATAAATGGATAAAGAAATTAAATAGTGAGGAGGTTGCCACTGAATTCAGGGAATGGATGCAGGAGAGATGGAACCATCCAAGTGTTGTTATATGGGATGCCAGTAACGAGACTTTGCTGTCTGAACCTTCCATCGATTCCGCTATTGCCCGGGTCAGACCACTTGATCTTTCCGGCAGAAGCTGGGACAACAGCTATAGCACTGACCGTAAACCGGGTGATATTTTCGAATCGCATCCGTACCATTTTTCAGATCCGAATTTTAAACTGAGGGATATCTCAAAAGCGGATATTATTCCGGAAGGCAATGCAGTAAAGAATCCGGGTACATTCCCGGTCATTATCAACGAATACGGCTGGCTGTGGCTGAATCGCGACGGGAGTCCGACAACGCTTACCAAAAAACTATATGAGAATCTGCTTGGTAAAAATGCAACTGCTGAGGAACGCAGGGAGCTATACGCAAAATACATTGCAGCTGAAACCGAATTCTGGCGCTGCCACAGAAAAGCGGCAGGAGTGCTGCATTTTACAGGACTTGGGTATGACAGGCCCGACGGGCAGACTTGCGATAACTGGATCGATCTTAAAAACCTGAAATGGGAACCTCATTTTCTGAAATATATGAGAAATGCGTTTTCCCCGGTCGGGCTTATGATAGATTTCTGGGATGACTCCATCAGGCCGGGTGTTGCACGCGACATACCGGTTATAGTAATAAACGACCTCGGGCAGGAATGGAAAGGCACAGTGTTGTTCAGGGTAATAGAGAACGAAAAAGTTGTACTTGAGGCAACCAAAGTACTTACGGTTGCTCCGTTTGGTCAGAATAAATGTATGTTTTCAACTGGTACGGGGCTGCCGAAGGGGAAATACACAATCGAAGTATCCCTTGAAGATAACCCTTTCGGGACTGTAAAAAGTATAAGGGATTTTAAGATCTGACCCCGGAGTGGCTGGCCTGAATAATTCCTTTAAAATCAAAATTATATAATGATGAAAAGAATAGCTTCCTTTTTATTGGTTTTTTGCATGGCTGCGACAGCCGGTTCCTTTTCAAGAGAGTATCATGTGGCGGTTACGGGCAGCAATGACAATGACGGATCTGCCATGGCTCCGTTCAAAACAATAAATTTTGCCGCGGGTCTTGCTCAGCCCGGTGATGTGATAACTGTTCATTCTGGTACATACAGGGAATGGATCAATCCTGTCCGCGGAGGAGAGAGCGATACTAAAAGAATTGTATATCAGGCGGCCCCGGGAGAAGAGGTTTTTATAAAAGGATCTGAGGTGATAACAGGATGGAAGAAGGTGAAAGAGGGAGTCTGGAAGGTAACCCTTCCCGATACCTTTTTTGGAAACTATAATCCATACAGGGATTCTATCTACGGAGACTGGTTCAATAATCACGGAAGGATCCATCACACCGGTGAGGTCTTTCTTAACGGAAAGTCATTATATGAGAAGGAGAAACCTGAAAAGGTCTATAATCCGGAACCTTTTGAAAATACAAAGGATAAAGAAGGCTCTACTTATACCTGGTATTGTGAGAGCACCGGAGCCGGCATAACCATCCTGGCAAACTTTCATAAGTTCAACCCGAACAGGGAACTGGTTGAGATCAGTGTCAGAAAGACATGCTTTTATCCTGAGAAGCCCGGTATAAATTATCTGACCCTCAGAGGCTTTCATATCAGTCAGGCAGCTACCCAGTGGGCTGCCCCTACTGCAGAACAGATTGGAATGATCTCAACGAACTGGAATAAGGGCTGGATCATCGAAAACAACATAATAAGCGACTCCAAATGCTCGGGAATTACCCTTGGAAAAGAACGCAGTACCGGACATAATGTATGGCTGGCAGATCAGAGCATTGATGGTTCACTTCATTATATCGAGGTAACATTCAGGACATTAAGAAACGGATGGAGTAAAGAGAACATAGGTTCCCACATAGTAAGGAATAATGAAATATTCAATTGCGAGCAGACCGGAATGTGCGGTAGTATGGGAGCAGCTTTCAGCGTGATAGAGAATAACCATATTTATAATATCTGGACAAAAAGGCAGTTTGACGGGGCTGAAATAGCAGGGATAAAATTCCATGCCGCCATTGATACGAAAATAGAACATAACCGCATTCACGACACGGGTCGCGGGATATGGCTTGACTGGATGGCTCAGGGAACCCGTGTTTCAAAAAATCTTCTCTATAATAACGATCTTGAAGATCTCTTTATGGAGGTGAATCACGGTCCCACACTTGTGGATAACAACCTCCTCTTATCGGAAGTGGGGATAGTAACCCAGAGTGAGGGTGGAGCCGTGGTTCATAACCTGATAGCCGGTCAGATCTGCATGTGGCCCGAGCCTAACCGCTATACCCCTTACCATCTTCCGCATTCAACTGCTGTAGCTGGTTTATCCACTATATTATCAGGCGATTACAGATGCTTAAATAATATTTTTCTTGGCCTTGGCCCGGAGGAAAATAAAAGAGATTCACGATATCATTACGGGCTTGTGGGGTTTGAAAGTGCTGTCTGGCCTGTTATGATAAACGGGAATATCTATTACAATAAGGCGCTACCGTATAAAGATGAGAGCGAATTTATTAAGGATTCCGGATTCAGGCCATTACTGGCAGTTACTGAGGAGGGAAAAAATGTCTACCTCAGTTTTTCACTTGACAGCCGGGGAACAGATGTTAAAACCCGGCTGGTTACAACTGCAATGCTGGGGAAGGCCAAAATGCCCCGGGAAGCTTTTGAGAATCCCGACGGGACGCCTTTGAAGATAGATACTGATTATCAGGGAAATAAACGTTCTGAATCCAATCCCTCTGTCGGACCATTTGAGAACCCCGGCAAGGGACTGCTGAAGATAAAAGTCTGGTGACCCCTTCGGGGCTTTTAGCCCCTGGTGGTCCCGGTCGATCGCTGGCGCGATCCCGGTCGATCGCTGGCGCGGATTTGCAATCCGTGCCATTTCAAACTGCTGGCGCGGTCCTGGTTCATCGCTGGCGCGGATTTGCAATCCGTGCCAATTCAAACTGCTGGCGCTGATTTGCAATCCGTGCCATTTCCCGTAACCATCCTAAAAATCAGCTGATTCCTTGATCTTTTCAAAAATTTTGTTTAAATTACATCTTGTGAATTTGAACGGTAATGTCGGATAAATACAAGATTTGGGATCAGAATAAAGCATATTTCCTTACTTTAACGGTAGTTGGGTGGATAGATGTATTTACAAGAAAGAATCATAAACTGGCAATCATTGATTCATTAACTTATTGTCAAAAGGAAAAAGGTCTGGTGATTTTCGGCTATTGTCTTATGCCAAGTCACCTGCATTTAATAGCCAGGTCCGAGAGTGAATCTTCATTATCGGATATAATGAGGGATTTTAAGAAATTCACTTCCAAGAAAATTATCAAACAAATATTGAATGAACCGGAAAGCCGGACGGACTGGATGTTGGAATATTTTAAAAAAGCAGGTGTTGAGTCTAAAGGTGAATCTCATTATAAATTCTGGCAGGAAGGGAATCATCCGGAAATCATATCATCGAATAAATTTTTTGATGAAAAGTTGGATTACATTCATAATAATCCGGTGAAAGAATTAATTGTCGAGAAGCCGGAGGATTACTATTTCAGTTCAGCCAGAAATTATGCTGGTTTGGATAATTGTCTGGAAATAGTATTGGAAACGGTTAAAATGAGAACGTACAGGTGACAACCAATCAGATATGAGGACAAGGCACGGATTGCAAATCCGCGCCAGCGGAAGGAAAATAGTATTGGAAACGGTTAAAATGCGAACGTACAGGTGACAACCAATCAGATATGAGGACAAGGCACGGATTGCAAATCCGCGCCAGCGGTAGGAAAATAGTATTGGAAACGGTTAAAATGAGAACGTACAGGTGACAACCAATCAGATATGAGGACAAGGCACGGATTGCAAATCCGCGCCAGCGGAAGGAAAATAGTATTGGAAACGGTTAAAATGCGAACTTACAGGTGACAACCAATCAGATAGGAGGACAAGGCACGGATTGCAAATCCGCGCCAGCGGAGGAACACGATTGCTATCAGTACCGTGATTGCAGGATAAGGGGCACGGATTGCAAATCCGCGCCAGCGGAAGAACATGATTGCTACAAGTACCGGATTTGCTGAAGAAAGAGGCACGGATTGCAAATCCGCGCCAGCGGAAGAACACGATTGCTACAAGTACCGGGTTTGCAGAAGAAGGGGGCACGGATTGCAAATCCGCGCCAGCGGGGGTCCCGGTTGATCAGCGCCAGCGGACTCACTTAGCTTACCGGTTTTAGAGGGGAGCACTTCAGAAATCTTTTTTCCTCCCTGTCAATCACCCAGCAGCGCGACCGGAGAATCTTATCCTTTGTAAGACTCCTGGGCTGGTGCCCATCTTCAATTATAAGGATGCCCTCTTTCTTTGTTATCCGGTTAAGCTCTTTCAGAAATGAATCAGGATCGCTCACCATATGAAACATATCAAGAGCGAAAACCAGATCAGCGGCATCATCCGGTATCGATGACCTGTTACCCTCTGACAGAACTGCCCTTACATTTGTAAGAGAGTATTTCTTAATCAGTTTTTCAACTGAAGATATTGCCATTTCATGTAAATCAACAGCATAGACCATACCGTGCTCCCCTGTCATGGCAGAAGTGTCCCTGACGAATGCTCCCGGTCCGCATCCCCAATCGACGACTGTAAATCCGGGTCTGATCCCGAATTTTTTAAGATATTTCCCGGCAGGCCTGAAGGTATAGTATACAGCAAACAGAACCTTCATCATTTTGAATGCATAATCCGGCATTCTGTCAATTTCATTTCCAAGAATTTTGTTCTTCATCATTATGAGTTTTTTTCAGGCAGATTATAGACAAGTGTCCTTATCTTCAGGGTCCATTCATGGTCTGTCCCTGTCGCGGCAAGCAGGTCCCGGGGAATTGGCTTCCCTATTGTAAATGTTACGGTTGAGTTTCTCTGTTTCATCATTTCCCGGGGCAGGAGAACAATCTCAACAGACATCTTTATTCCCAGGAACTTTCTCAGACCGGCAATAAAGTAAAAGAGATTCGAGTTCCTCCCGCTGATATGTACAGGGATTATATCCCTGTTGTACCTTACCGATTTGGTAACAAATGTCTTTTGCCATGGGAGGTCAGAAATGACACCCCCGGTTCTGCGGGAAACTATACCTGCAGGAAAGATCATTATCTGTGAATCAGACTCAAAAAGCCTGTTGAATTTCAGGACAGTTTCCTTTGTGTTGCTTCCAAATACATTCACTCCCAGAATTACAGGATGGAGATTCGGGATATAGTTAAATAACTCGTTTGAAGGTGAGATGACATCCGGAAAGAATTTGTAGATAGTGCTCAGGAATGTAAGAGCATCAATTCCTCCCACGGGATGGTTTGCAACAAATACAAACCTGCCTGATTTGGGGACATTCTCCCCTCCCTTTACAACTACTTTTACATTCCATTCATCCAGGATATCATTTATGAAAGGCACACCGGTCTTATTGCTGTGCCTTGCAATGCATTCATTCATTTCATCCTGGTATACAAATTTTTCGATTAATCTTACGATAAACCCGGGAAGGGAGCTAATAAATTTTGAACTGCTGCTCCTGATGGCTTTCTCAATATCAATTACTTTAGGAATCTCCATCTTTTAACAGGGTTGGCATAATTTATCAGAGATCATTCTGCTTCAACTGACGGCCAATCGGGCATGCCGATTTTATCTGGATATATGTAATACGTTCTTCATCCACTTTTCACCCAGCAATGGCCATGTTTCAGCGGCTATACTTCCTGCACGCAGACCGTAACCATGTCCTCCAACAGGCAACAAATGAAGCTCAACGGAGAGCTTTGCATCGCGAAGTGCCTTTGCCATAACCAGCGCGCTGTTCCCGTACTGATCATCCGCTGTCTGAAATATGAACATTGGCGGTACCTCTCTGGTGATCTGAAGTTCGGGGGTGAGGGAGAAGCCTGGCCCCTGGTCAAGGTAGGCAGGATAGATAAGCATAGCAAAGGATGGCCGGCACGACAGGCTGTCGGCTTTGTCGACCGGGGGATATGTGTGGTTATTGAAAAGAGTACTTGCCCTTGCTGCCAGGCTGCCTCCTGCTGAAAAGCCCATGACTCCTATTTTCCCAGGATCAACACCCCATACTGAGGCATCCTGTCTTATCAGTCTGACAGCTCTCTGCACATCCTGCAAAGCTCCCTCCTTTTTACCGGGAACCCTGTATTGCAGAACAAAGGCTGCAAAACCTGCCTTATTAAGCCACGCTGCTATTTCAGTTCCCTCAAGGTCATATGCTAAAATGTTGTATCCCCCTCCGGGACACACAATCATAGCAGCACCGTTTTTAGCCGCAGGCTCAGGCAGATAGACTTCAACTGCAGGATCAGTAACTTCTGAAAAACGTAATATATTATCTTTTCCGGCGGTACTGATAACCGGAGGTTTCTTATCGCCGATCTCTCCTGGAACTTTCCCGGGCCAGAGGTGAATCAGCTCTTTTGGCTGTGAATAACATTCAATACCGGCCATTATTAATAAAAATATTGAAATAATGCTTTTCATTCGATATATATTGAGTTAAGATCTGATTTTAAAGCACTGTAAATCTACAATAAATGTACGAATAGAAATAAGACCTTGCTGAAATCTGATTCCAGTCAGCAGGAGATAATCGTTGAATGCAGCATTAATAATTTTGGCAGTTGTTTATTTCAGGAGGTTATCATAAATAATGGCTCAGACCCTGATACCCCTCACAAATCTGTGTATATTCTCAGACAGTGATCCTTCCATATCAAGCGATCTGATGAAGGCAGAGCCTATTATTGCCCCGGCTGAATACTCACACGCCTGCCCGAAAGAGGATCTGTCCGAAATACCAAATCCGGTCAGGGTGGGTGTTTTAAGTTCAAGCTCGCTGATCTTTCTGAAATAAGCTTTTTGTGAATTGTCAAAACCAGCCATGTTCCCTGTTGTTGACGCGGTGGATACGATATACAGGAAACCTCTTGAAATTGAGTCAAGATATCTGATCCTCTCCGGCGGAGTCTGGGGAGAGATAAGAAAAATATTAAGTATATCATGCTTTTCAAAGCTCTTTTCATAAGATCCGATATACTCCTCAACAGGGAGATCCGGAATAATTGTCCCGTCAATGCCTGTTTCGGTGCATCTCTTCAAGAAATTATTCAAAGCCGAATCTTAAAAACGGATTTATGTATCCCATGAGAATTAAGGGAATATCTGTCACTTTTCTTATATTTTCAAGTTGCCGGAAGAGAAGATTAAGGGACATCCCGTTCAGGAGAGCTTTTTCACTGCTGCGTTGTATGACAGGTCCGTCAGCCACCGGATCAGAAAAGGGTACTCCGATCTCTATCATGTCGGCACCGGATCTGTCAAGCTCCCTGATAATTGACTGTGTGTCATTAATGCCGGGATACCCTGCAGTAAAATATACAGATAATATATTCTTTTTTCTCGTCGCGAAAAGTTTTTCTATACGGTTCATAATTAGTGGTTTAATAAATATTCAATTGCTGCCGGTCATAAATTGAAATTTTTATTTTCAGGGGAACATCGGTAATGCCTCTGAATATGCCTTCATGTCCTTATCCCCTCTGCCTGAGATATTTACAACTACAATCTCATCCTTTCGGAATTTCATCTTACCCAATATCGCCAGGGCATGGGCTGATTCAAGTGCCGGTATTATACCTTCAAGACGGGCAAGTTCAAATGCGGCCTTCAGAGCCTCATTATCAGTTGCATTTAAATATTCAGCCCTTCCGGTAGATGCCAGCCACGAATGAATCGGGCCAACTCCCGGATAATCAAGCCCCGCGGAAATGGAATATGGTTCGGTTATCTGTCCGTCATCATTCTGGAGCAGAAGAGTTTTACTGCCATGAATTACTCCGGACTCTCCCAGGGCTATAGTTGCAGCGCTCCTCCCGGTATTGACCCCCTCTCCGGCGGCCTCCACACCTACGAGCCTTACATTTTCCCTGTCGATATAGTGATAAAAAATTCCGGCTGCATTGCTTCCTCCACCTACACATGCAATAATGATATCCGGATCTCCCGTACCTTCCTGCATTGCTAACTGTGCCATAAGTTCCTCACTTATTACCGACTGGAACTTTGCAACCAGGTCAGGATAGGGGTGAGGCCCCACAACCGAACCGATTATATAAAAAGTATTTTCAGGATTGCATATCCAGTCACGGAGCGCTTCATTTGTTGCATCCTTCAGGGTTTTGTTGCCGCACATTGCAGGCACCACTTTTGCTCCGAGCATCTCCATCCGTCTTACATTCGGCTCCTGCCTTAACATATCCGTCTCACCCATATAGACAACGCATTCAAGTCCCATCAGTGCACAGACCGTTGCTGTTGCCACTCCGTGCTGGCCTGCGCCGGTCTCTGCAATGATCCTCGTTTTGCCCATCTTTTTTGCAAGCAGTATCTGACCGATTGTATTGTTGATCTTATGCGAGCCGGTATGATTTAAGATCCTCTCTCTTCAGATAAATCTTTGCACCATATCTGCTGCTGAGACGGGCGGCATAAAAGAGGGGAGAGGGCCTGCCGGCATAATCGCGAAGTAAAGCGGTGAACTCTTTTTTGAATTCCGCCGATTCTATTATCTGATAATAGACTGTCCTCAGCGATTCAACATTCTGCCTGAGCATTTCAGGAATGAATGCGCCTCCGAATTCGCCGTAATATCCATTTTCATCAGCGTTAAATGTCTTATTCATAATGTTTTGTATTTGAGTCTCAGTTCTTTAATGAATTTTTTCAGTTTTTCAATGTCTTTTAAACCTGGTCCTGTCTCGAACCTGCTGTTAAGATCTATTCCATGGAAGGAGGGATTTGCTATGCTCATAATATTACAGGTGTCGGCAGGATTAATACCTCCGCTTAGAAAAAAAGGATGGTCAAGATCATACTCTCCGAGTCAGCTTCCAGTTAAATTTCTGTCCGGAACCTCCATAGATCTGTGATGCAGAATCAAACAGGAAATAATCCGTGCATGTAATGAATTGGTGAACAACTGGCAAAATCACCAGCTCTTCCTGATGTTGAATGCCTTTATTACCTGTACTCCCGTCTCCTTTAATCTGCGGCATATTTCAGGAGATTCCGCGCCATGCAGCTGAACGATATCGAGGGAATATTTCCTGACAGTACCGGTAATCCCATTAAAATCAGCATTGACGAATACCCCGGTTTTCCTGATCCTGCCCTGGAGATATTTCAGTGATTCAGGACTCAGGATTTCTCCGGCAAACCTGGGTGAACCGGGATGAAAAGATGAATCCCATAAGGTCAGGCTTAAGTTCTGCAACCGCCATTATATTCTCTGCCTCCCGCATTCCGCATATTTTTATTAACCGGTTCATTTAAGTATTGATTCAGATTCCTTAATAAATCGCTGAAGCAGCCAGACCGGGATTAACTGATCTCATGAAATTTTCCCCGATCAGAAAAGCATTGTAACCTGTGGAAAAAAGCTGCTTCACATCGCTGGCGGTCTGAATGCCGCTTTCTGCAACTTTCAGGCAATCCTGAGGCAGGTGTTGAAAAAGATCCTGCGAATTATCAATGCTGGTCTCAAAGGTTTTAAGATTCCGGTTATTTACGCCAATTATTCTTATATTCTGATTTATCTTTTCAAGATCCTTCCTGTTATGGATTTCAAAAAGTACATCCATCCCAGGTCTAATGCCAGTCCCGAAAAATTTCTGACCTCCTTTTTTGTCAGGATTGATGCAATAAGAAGTATTGCGGCGGCGCCAATCGATTTTGCTTCAACAACCTGGTATTCATCCACAATAAAATCCTTCCTGAGCAGGGGTATGTTTAAAGATCCGGCAACATCCTGAAGATCAGCATTTTTTCCTCCGAAAATATTTTTCATCAGTAAGCACCGACATTGCTGCAATTCCTGCTTCCTGGTATCCATCTGCCACCTGTTCGATATCGGCTGATAGAATTGATCATCTCCTTTGGAAGGAGATCTTCCTTTTAAATTCACCTATAACGTGATGGTCAGGGTTTTGCCAATGCCTGGATAGAATGATGGGCCTTCCGTCTGAAGAAGGCAGATTTTTCAAGGATACTGACAGGATTTGTCATTTTCCTGTTTTTTACTTCATGCCTCTTATAAGATGCTATGTTTTCCAGTATATTCATGTTCTTATAGTTCAGTAATTTATTTAACATCGATTTCGCTTTACCCTCCTGTAATGATTCTTCTGCAACAGATATGCATTCCTGCAGGTTTTTGGAAGGGAACAGTCTTCTTAAGCGCAAGTCCCGAATTTACTATCACTACTGATTTCTGTGCCCTGGTACCGTTCCCATCAAGGATATTCAGGAAGATCTTTACCGATTCCTCAACTGTGACACCACCTTTCAGCTCATCCGGGGATAGTCTGGGAAAGCCTGTTTTTTCAGGAGAAAGAAGTTCTTCTTCATCGTTTGATATCATTTTAAACTCGCTTGTGAGGGAGATCTCATCATATCCGTCCAGGGAATAGATAATAGAATAATTCTTATCTGTCTGCTGGTATATATAATTGTATAATCTGGCAGTTTCGAGGTTCCAGACCCCGATCAGCTGGTTTCCGGGAAAGGAGGGATTTACCATCGGACCAAGCATGTTGAAAAAAGTCTTTACACCCAGTTCCCTTCTTACAGGGCCAACAGCCTTCATTGCAGGATGAAACAGGGGCGCATGAAGGAAACAGATATTTGCCTGTCGAGCTGATTTCTGAGTATATCCCTGTCACTGGTAAATTTATATCCCAGATATTCAAGCACATTGCTTGAGCCGCAGGCAGATGATACACCATAATTGCCATGTTTTGCAACCTTGCCATCCTGCCCCTGCCACCACGAAGGATGACAGAGTTGAAATATTGAATGTATTTTTCCCGTCGCCTCCTGTACCGCAAAGATCAATTGTGTCAAATTCGGAAAGATCAACCGGAAGGCACAATTCCAGAAGAGCGTCGCGGAATCCTGCCAGTTCATGAACGGTGACCATACGCATCATGAATACTGTAAGAAATGCTGATACCTGTGAATTATTATATTCACCTCCGGCAATCTTTTTCAGAATATTCTTTGCCTCGTCTCTTCCGAGAGTCAGATGTGAGGTTAACCTCTGTAGAATTTCTTTCATATTTTTATATTCAATGCATGATTTTATTTAAAGATCCAGCCAGTTGCCCAGGATTTTTTTACCTTGCTCCGTCATCACTGATTCGGGATGGAACTGCACGCCCTTCACGTCGTAGACCGAATGAGTCAGAGCCATTATCATACCCTCGTTATCCCTTGCCGTGATTCTCAGATCTGAGGCAGATCTTTGTCACTTACCACCCAGGAATGGTACCTGCCGGCTCCAAAACTTGCCGGCATATCCCTGAATAGCCGGTCGTCGTGATCGGCAACTTCAATATCTGTTTTTACGCCATGAAACACCCTGTCAAGATTGATGAGGTGTCCGCCGAAAACTTCTGCTATGGCCTGGCATCCGAGACATACTCCAAGGATACTCTTTGTCGGAGCGAAATGACTGATGAGTTGTTTTGTTATTCCGGCATCGTCCGGAACCCCCGGACCGGGAGAGATTATTATCCTGTCGTACCTTTCGACGCCTTCCAGTGTTATCTCATCGTTCCTGTATACATCAACCGGCCCACCTGTCAGCTCCTTCAGAATATGAACCAGGTTATATGTAAAGGAATCGTAATTATCGAGAACCATTATTTTCATTGTTGCTTCTTTTAAGTTATATAGCTGATGCAATTGCAATTGCAGCTTTCATTGCGCCGAGTTTATTATTTACCTCCTGCAGTTCACTCTCTTCAACCGAGGCAGCAACTATACCTGCTCCCGCCTGGTAATAACAGGGTATTGTTCCTGCTCAGGAATGACCGTATCATTATGGCATGATTGATTGTCGCCGTTAAATCCAATGTATCCTATAGCCCCCCCGTAAAATCCCCGGTTCTGGTTTTCAAGCGAGTCGATAATCTCCATTGCCCTGAATTTGGGTGCTCCGGAAAGCGTACCGGCAGGAAAGGAATCGCCGAAAACCCTTACAGGATTGTATCCTGATTTAAGTTCACCTGCCACCTCGGAAACGAGGTGAATCACATGCGAATAGAATTGAACCTCGCGAAATGTTTTTACAGCTACATTATCTGAATTCCGGCTCAGATCATTTCTTGCAAGGTCAACAAGCATCACATGCTCAGCATTCTCTTTACTGTCATTCGAAAGGTCAATGGCAGCCTGCCTGTCCTCTTCATCATCTCCCGACCGTCTGAAAGTACCGGCAATGGGATTGATCTTTGCAAATCCGTTTTCGATTACAAGCTGGGCTTCAGGGGATGATCCGAAGAGCTTATACCCTCCGTAATCGAAATAAAAAAGATAAGGAGAGGGGTTAATGTTCCTCAATGCCCTGTATACATTGAATTCGTCTCCGTTAAACTGCTGGCTGTACTGACGTGAGAGTACCACCTGGAAAACATTCCCCAGGAAGCAGTTCTTTTTACCCTGAGTTACCATTTCCATGTAACCGGAATCGGTAAGATTGGAGTTTTCCTGATTCAGAGGCATAAATTGGAAAGACCCGAGACTGCGGTTCCGCAAAAGACTTTTCACCTCTTCGACGCGGCTGAGGTCGCCTTCGGTAAGATTCTCAACCAGGAATATCCGGTTGGTGAAATGGTTTATGGCAATTATATATCTGTATAGCGAGTAGCATAAATCAGGGATCTGATATCGCAGGTTTACAACGGATTTAAGATGAATATCCTCAAAATATCTGACTGCATCATAGGTAGTGTATCCGAATAAACCGTTTGCAGCTATTCCCGCCTGATCGGATCCTTTACCGATAATGAAAGATTTAATAAATTCATTAAAGCTGTCAGACAGAGTGTGTTTGTCTTTTATCGGGATATCTTCGTGCGTGCCATCCGGATAATTGATCTGTATTTTGTAATCCTCTGATTTGAATTCTGCCATTACATCGAAGCAAATATAGCTCATGCTATTATTATTTCCGTGATAATCAGAACTTTCAAGGAGTATTGTGTTTGGAAACTTATCCCTGATCTTGAGGTAGATTGTTACAGGTGTAATGATATCTGCCAATCCGGGAGGAAAAGGGTGAAGGCTGGTGATAAGCTTTGTTTCATTCATAATTAAGTAATTTAGAAACCTGTAAAAACAAAACGACCTGCCGGGAGTCCGACAGGTCGTTGTTATATTATACAATATAGCAGTGCTATCTCACCTCCAGGCTGTCGCCGGTAAGATTTGCCACCACCAATTGTTAAGTAAAAGTCTCATTCCTGTTAATTGAATATGCAAAGGAAACAATATTTTTAATAAAGTGAAAGAGAAAGTGATATTTTTTATCCGCTCCCTCAGGCCACCAATCTTACAAAGTCTGTTAATAAGTCTTTATTCCACTATCTCGGCCTTATCAAATTTCTGTGACTGGAAATTGACCCGGCCCGTTCTTACCCTGCTTGCCCCTTTGCTTCCGAAAAATCCCCAGCCGCCACTGCCCAGAAGAAATCCAAGGGCGTACAATCCACCATTATTATTTTGTGCATACATTGTAATATCCTTATTGAACAACATTCCGATAAAGTCGAACGGCGCAATAAACCCATGCCACAAACCACCGAGAAAGCCATATGTATGTCCGGTAAGGCATTGTTGTACAACTTCATTCCTTGCACACCCTGTGAGGAAGACAACAGCTGAAGCAGATACCATGAATACTAAAATCTTTAAGGAAGGGGAGGTTTTCATTTTATTCAGGATTAGATTAGTAATAATTTATTTTTTCAGAACAGGTTCATATCGAAAGCTTTGCCTGAGTATTTTCTTTCATGATCGAGCAGCCATTTCTTTCTTTGCAGGCCTCCTCCGTAGCCGGTAAGCCTTCCATCAGAACCGATCACCCTGTGACAGGGTATGATAATGGCTATTCTGTTCATCCCATTTGCGTTAGCCACTGCCCTCACCGATTCAGTCATGTTAAGAGCAACCGCCTGTTCATGATATGATCTTGTACTGCCGAAAGGGATCCTGATAAGTTCCTGCCAGACAGCCTGCTGAAAAGGGGTACCGGGTGTAACCAGTTGAATGCTGAATTCCTTTCTTTTTCCGGCAAAGTACTCATCCAACTGAATTCTGAGTGCCTGAAGGTGATTGTTATCACCTTCAGCGAAGGAATCATCCAGCAATTCCGACAGGTCTTTCATCTCTTCTGTCACCCGCTTCATGTCACTGAATTCCAGAAGACAAACACCTTCGTCCGTTGCCCCGGCAGTAAGAAAGCCCACGGGAGATTCTATTTTAACTGTTTCGATCATCGTAATTGCTACACCCCTGATAACGGTTTTAAAGGCCGGATATCACTTTGCAAATTTCCCGGATGATGACTTGATGAACCTGACGCTCCTGAATCTCAGGGCAGACCAGTTCTCATCAACTGCGACCATCCTGATGCCGTGAAACCCTATATCATTCAGAGGCTTCCACCCATGGTCCCTGTCTATATCCGCTTTGTATTTTTTAGATGTTTTTTTCGGGTAACAAAACCATAAAACTCCATCGCACAGGAGATTATGGATGGCAATAGGTGTGAATGTCTCCACCTCAGCCGCACTTTTTACAAATATTAGCATGAAACCGTAAGGAAAACGCGGGTCTATTGTCTTATCAATAGCTACATCCCTGAGTTCCCCGGAAAGAGAAATCACAAAACTATCTTCAGCATTCAATACAGCAATTCTGTCCTTCTCTTTATAATTAAGCTTTTCCAGAAGCCGTTTCATTTATACCTCCTGAATGAACTGCAAAATTAACAATTAATTTATTCCAAAAAAATAGCCCCGGGTTGAGCATCTATATTTATGATTATCAAATATATGATCCGGTTCTAAGTTAAATATGGAACAAAAAATTGGAAATAATAGATAAAAAGGTCTTATATTTGTTCTATCATAAAATGGGGTGCCTTAATATGACGGGCTGAGATCACACCCTAAAAACCTGATCCGGATAATGCCGGCGGAGGGAAAGAGAGTTTCGGGCAAATCAGCAGCGCATAACACCCTCATTCTAAGAATGTTGAATATTACGTAACTAATGGTGCTATGAGGAAGCTGATATATTTGATGATATTTTCCATGCTGCAATTCAGTATTCAGGTAGCCGGTTCTCAGACCAGGAGTCTGGCGATAAGGGGTAAAGTGACTGATACTGGAGGAGCGGGATTGCCCGGGGCAGGCATAACAATAGAAGGCACGTTTCTTGGAGTTCATACTGATCCGAAAGGTGATTATACTTTATTGGTTCCACAAAGCGGGGTTTATAAGATCCATTTCTCCTTTATCGGATACGAACCACAGGTAAGTGAGATAAAACTCAGGGAAGATACAGTGCTTAACATTATACTCAGATCAAAATCGTTTATGACAGATGAGGTATTTGTTACTGCCACCAGGGCCGCTGAGAATACTCCATTATCCTATTCCACACTTACCAGGGAAGATATTTCAAAGTCGGATAATACTCAGGATGTTCCATATATGCTTGATTATACTCCGTCTGTTGTTGTATCGTCAGACGCCGGAACCGGAGTCGGTTATACTTACCTCAAAATCAGGGGCACTGACGTGAACCGGATTAATGTCACAATAGATGGCATTCCGGTAAATGATGCCGAATCACACGGAGTCTGGTGGGTCGATCTCCCTGATATGGCTTCTTCTGCAGATAACATTCAGGTTCAGAGGGGAGTAGGGACATCAACAAACGGGGCAGGTGCATTTGGTGCAACAATTAATTTTCAGACAGCAGGTCTGAATCATGATCCTTATGCAGAGGTCAGTTCCTCGTATGGATCATTCAATACATCAAAAAATACTATCAGCCTGGGTACCGGACTGATAAATAATAAGTTTGCAATTGATGCCCGTTTATCCAGAATCTGGTCAGACGGCTATATCGACAGGGCTTACAGCGATTTGAAATCGTTTTATCTCTCAGGTACAATGTTCGGGAAATCAAGTATCCTGAAACTTATTATTTTTTCGGGAGTGGAACACACTTACCAGGCCTGGATGGGTGTTCCGAAAGATTCCCTGAAAACCCACAGGACATATAATCCTTACAATTACAGTAATGAAACCGATAACTACTGGCAGGATAACTACCAGCTTCACTATTCCAAAAAAATAAACGGATACATAAATGCCAGCATAGCTTTGCATTACACCAGAGGGAAAGGATATTATGAAAACTATGTGCCGGACGCAAAGTTCAGTTCGTTTAATCTGCCTGATGCTGTTTTTAATGCAGATACGATAGCCAGTACGGATTTTATTGCTCAAAAATGGCTTAAAAATGATTTTTACGGTTTTACATATTCGTTAGATTACAGGAAAAACAGGATCAATATTATAGCCGGGGGAGGCTGGAACCAATATCTTGGAGATCATTACGGTGATATAATATGGGCTAAAATTGTGACTTTTGACAGTAATAGTTACCGCTGGTATAAAGGCACAGGAAACAAAAAGGATCTGAATACATTCCTTAAGATCAGTTATTCGTTAACTGACAAATTGAATCTCTATGCCGATCTGCAGTTCCGGAATATCAGTTACTCGATAAAAGGATTTGATGAGAACCTTAAAGATGTAACACAGGATCACAGGTATAATTTTTTTAACCCCAAAACGGGGCTTGTTTACAATTTCAATGAGAAGCAAAAAGTATACGCCTCATTTGGAATATCCAGGAGGGAACCTGACCGGGACAATTTTACCGATGCTGATCCGGGAAAGGTACCGGTTCCTGAAAATTTATATGATTATGAAGCTGCCTATGAGTTTCACTCCTCCGGTATCATGGTGAGAGCTGATTTATACTATATGTATTATCGCGACCAGTTAATACTGACCGGTAAGATAAATGACGTCGGTGCAACAATATTGACAAATGTGCCAAAAAGTTACAGACAGGGGATTGAAATTGAGACAGGGATAAGAATTCTTAAAAATCTTAACTGGAGCGGCAATATGACTCTAAGCAGAAATATTATTCCGGTCTTTGTGGATCTGACCGATAACTGGGATACTTCTGTACAGGAGCAACAGACTCTGAAAGACAAGACAATCTCTTTCTCTCCCTCAGTAATTGCAGCTTCAGTCCTTGACTATTTACCTTTCAGGGATTTTCATATTTTTCTGAATACCAAATATGTAGGGAAGCAATATATCGATAACACCCAAAGTAATGAACGAATGCTGAATGCCTACCTGGTGCAGAATATTTCCTTTCTGTATACTGTTAAGAACAGGATATTCAGGGAACTTACATTCCAGTTTTTAGTGAATAATCTCTTTGACAGGAAATATGAAACCAATGCCTGGGTCTATAAATATTATGAGGGAGGTTCGCTTCATGTCATGGATGGATATTTTCCCCAGGCCGGCACCAACTTTTTATTCAAAGTTGGACTGAAGTTCTGATATATAGATTTATTAAGATGATACTATCCTGGATATCAGATAATTATATAGAAGTTTTTGGCGCTGTTACCGGCATAATATATGTCTTTCTGGAGATCAGGCAGACGATATGGTTATGGCCTGTCGGAATATTAACCTCTGCAGTTTATGTATGGGTTTTTTTCACCGGTA
Source organism: uncultured Bacteroidales bacterium (assembly GCA_963816345.1). GTDB lineage: Bacteria > Bacteroidota > Bacteroidia > Bacteroidales > VadinHA17 > LD21. The sequence continues at coordinate 2,876,307 of CAWFKI010000005.1, read as the reverse complement.
AACTCTATGCAGACATGAGCCTGCAGGGATACTATCTTATCATTAGCTGCCTTGGCTGGTACTGGTGGGCAAGAGGCTCAGGGCAAACAGGTGTGGGAGAGAAGGTAAAAGATGAATTGCCGGTGACGAGATTAAAGCTCAGGACAGGCATCGTACTGCTTGTTGTCTTTTTGCTGTTGTATACCGGAATGTGGCTTGTACTGACCAGACTGACAGATTCTCCTGTTCCCGTGAGGGATTCATTCATAACATCGCTTTCAATTATTGCAACGTGGATGCTTGCACGGAAGATATATGAACACTGGTTCCTCTGGATTGTTGTAAACAGTGTTGCATCTGTTGTTTTCCTTATAAGAGGTCTTTATCCTACTGTAATTCTCTATATGGTTTATGGAATAATGTCTTTTGCCGGTCTTGTGGAATGGCGGAAGACGATCAGATCAGAATCAAAAGCGGTTGAAAATGAATGCAATTCCGGTTAAATCAAATACCATCATTGTTGCCAATGGTTCATTCCCGGAACATGATATACCTCTTGGTTATCTTAAGAACGCAGCCAGGATAATATGCTGTGATGGCAGTACAGAAAGCCTTATAAAGGCCGGATATATCCCTGATGCGATAGTCGGTGATATGGATTCTTTAAGCAATACAATAGCCGGGAGGTTTCGCGACCGTATATTTCATAACCCGGACCAGGAGACAAATGATCTGTCAAAAGCTGTATCATGGTGTATCGGACGCGGATACATGGATCTTGTTATACTCGGGGCCACTGGCAAACGGGAAGATCATACCCTTGGCAATATTTCGCTTCTCGCGGAATATATCAAAGAGGTGAATGCAATAATTGTCACAGATACGGGAATCATTATGGCTTTGCGGAAGAGTACGCTACTAAACTCTTTGCCCGGGCAGCAGGTTTCCGTTTTTTCAATTAATCCGGAAACGGAAATATCATCACGCGGACTGCTCTACCCCCTTAATCACAAAAAACTAACCAACTGGTGGACAGCTACATTAAATGAGTCGGAAGGAGAAAATTTCTCACTTGAATTTAACGGAGGACCTGTTCTGGTATACCAGAAGTTCTCATATTAATTATCCAAGAGCCTCTTTAACGAGATTAATAAGCTGGACACGGCTTCTGACATTTGTCTTAATGTAAATCCTGTGGGTGTGGTCCTTTACAGTCTGAAGGCTGATAAATAATTTATCGGATATCTCTTTGTTACTTAATCCGTTGCATATCTCACGGACAATATCAGTTTCCCTGGGTGAAACCTCATATTTTTTGCAGAAATCTTCAAAGGAAAGGTCCGTTTTGTTTTCGTCGGTAAAGGCTGACAGGAGAGTGCCGTAATTAAGGTATATCGGTAAAAATGTATTCCCGGCAAAAAAAGTAAAGATGAAAATCACTGCGAGGGAGAGCTGTGAATCATAAATTAAAAGTGGAAGGGATTGCAATATCATTATCAGAACCAGGGAAGGAGCTATGATCTTTCTGTCATGATCGTGAATTACAGACAATTTTTTCACGGGGAGCATAATAAAAGCTGAGGCAAGCAGAGTATAGATAAAATTCAGGAAAAGGAAATAATACTTCATCAGCGAAAGTGGTCTGACCGCATTAGTTTTTGCCATGACATATCCCATAATGATCAGTATTGAGAAATTGATCAGCAGGAACAGGAAAACAAACACCCTGGTACGCTTTCTTCCTGAGATCTCGAGCGAAAACTGGATAAGCATCAGCCATGCAAAAACCAGAAACGGCAGCCCCATCAGCATTGCAAGATCTGAAAACCGGACAATCAGATCTTCAGAGATATAGGACGAAAGAAATGCCCGGATCACAGCCTGTCCCCATATTCCATAAAAACCGAATGTAAAAATAAATACCTGGAAATAAAGAAGGGTCGAAAAGATGCCCTGGCGGTACCTGTTCCTGAGTTTGGATGAGATAACTACGCCTCCTGCAGCCATCGCAACTGTCAGGATAAATAAAAGATAGATAAGGTAAGTCAACATTTTATAAAGATATTAAAAACCGGGAAAACAGGACTCATAAAATTACCCACTACCAAAGTAGTTAACCACATACTTAAGTAGGAATTATAAAAATCAATACTATAGTATGAATTCCATTAAATGAGAGCGGTTTAATTTTGTTCCGTACTGATTTATTAATGTATTTTATTATATCAAGATTATGGAAACAACAAATGATTACAAACTGGTGCCGGGATTCGGGAACAGTTTCGGAGCCGGATGGAAGGTTATGACTGATAATTTTCTGAGGCTTTTTCTGGTTATCCTTATTTTGAGCATAGTAGCTGCTCCCTACAGGCTCTTTAATTTTAATCTTGGCCCGGGCCATATGCATGATGGTTTCGGGAACTGGAACTGGAACTGGAACTGGAGCGATCACAGTAACATGGAACATTTATTCGGACTGGCTTCCCTTGGAATCTTTGCAGCATTTTTCGCCTTTATAGGCATACTTTATGCTTTTCTTATTGCCCCCATATTCAGGTATGGAGGTAATATGATATTTGTACAGGCAACAAGGAAGGTAAAGCCCGACTTCGAATATCTCGTAAAAGGCTTTATGGAAAACTACCTGTATATTGTTCTTGCCAACCTGCTCGTGTTTGCTCTCGTAATACTGGGTCTGTTTGCACTTTTAATACCTGGTATTATAATCGGGTGCAGGCTGGTTTTTGTAAAATATATAATAATGGATAAAAAACTCGATCCCATTGAAGCTGTGGAGCTGAGCTGGAAGCTGACAAAGGGACATGGCTGGCAGATCTTCTTTATGGGCTTTGTGTCTATCTTTATATTATTATTTGGACTCATATTGATGGTCGTAGGTGTGTTTCCGGCAGCAATATGGATCTCAAGTTCATTTGCAGCTCTTTATGAGTCAGTTCTCAGAGAAAAGGAAACTCCTGCCGTGGAGATTGCAGCATGAGGTCAGTTTGAAACCCATCCCCTTGTTTTTTAAGCTTAAAACCAATCACTTTCTCTCTAATTTCATAACCCATCCCCTTCTCTCTAATTTCATAACCCATCCCCTTCCCCTTCCCTTAAGAGTAAGGGAAGGGGAAAGATCCTTAATATCAATGCTTTTCTTCCCTCCCCTTATTTTTTAAGGGGAGGGTCAGGGAGGGGTTAAGAATGGAAGAGAAGGGAAGGGAAGGGGTAAGATCCTTAACATCAATGCTTTTCTTCCCTCCCCTTATTTTTTAAGGGGAGGGTTAGGGAGGGGTTAAGAATAACATAAAAAAGGGGAGGGTCAGGGAGGGGTTATAAATACAAAGTCAGATCTTTTTGAGCTTGGCAAACCTTAACAGCAGTTTTTTACTGCCATCCTTTTCGAATTCCACGGTTGCTGTTGTATTAGGCTGTTTCCCTTCTATGGATAATATCAGGCCTCTGCCAAATCTCTCATGTTCGACCCTGTCTCCCTCCGAGAAAAGAGAAGGATCAGTGCCTGAAAAGGGAGAATTTGATGGGAGCTCTGTTCTGACAATCTTTTTAAATTTCTCTTTATTGATATATTGCACGGGTTCCTCCAGCGTTGAAGGAAGTTTATCAGCCTTATTATTTACAGCTTTAAACGGCTTACCTCCTGTCTGAGGATAATGCAGAAATTTCTGATCAATCTCCCGAAGGAATCTGCTTGGACTGCATCTCTCCAGGTTTCCCCACTTATACCTGTTTAGTGCGTAGCTCAGCGTAGCCTGCTTTTCTGCACGTGTAACAGCAACATAGAATAATCTTCTCTCCTCTTCAAGCTCACGGGCGCTTCCCGATGACATTGGTGAGGGGAAAAGCGTGTCTTCCATTCCGACAATATAGACATGCTTGAATTCAAGTCCCTTGGCCGAATGCATAGTCATCAATGTGACCTTATTACGATCCTCCTCCTTTTCCGTATCCTGATCGGTAAGCAGGGCCACATTTGCCATATAGGCTTCGAGTGTTGCAGGTTCTCCGTTTGTCACAGCGGCTTCTGTAAATACCTTTATGGCATTAAGCAGCTCCTCTAGGTTCTCATACCTGCTCACCTCTTCAGTAGTCTTTCCCTCCTTAAGCTCTCTCATTATACCTGACCCGATGGCAATTTCCCTTGCTTTTTCGAATGCATCCGATTTATCTGCATCGAGTCTCAGTGTATTTATTATACTGACATACATCAACAGCTTCTTAACAGTCCCCGAATTAAAGTATTCAGTATATCTGCCGGCTTCATTAAGGATATTCCATACGCTCTGGCTATGGGAAACTGAAAGTTCAAGGATCTTCTGAATAGTGGTATCTCCTATGCCCCGTTTGGGATAGTTCACAGATCTTTTAAAGGCCTCTTCATCTTCAGGATTTATAACCATCCTGAAGTATGACAGTATATCCTTGATCTCTTTCCTCTCATAAAAAGACAATCCTCCGTATATTTTGTACGGTACATTTTTCCGTCTCAGTGTCTCTTCAAAGATCCTCGACTGGGCATTTGTACGATAAAGGATCGCAAAATCAGACCAGTTAAGCTGCAGCGAAAATTTTTTATCAAATATATCTGATGTGACATTAAATCCTTCTTCAGAATCGGTCATCGACTGAATTACCTGGATCTTTTCTCCGGTCTCATTCATTGAGAAGACCTTCTTCTGGATCTGACCCTCATTATTTGAGATAATAGTGTTTGCAAGATTTACAATTGTCTGGGTCGACCGGTAATTTTGTTCGAGCTTGAAGAGCTTGTAATCGGAATAGTCATTCTTAAATTCAAGGATATTTTCAATACGGGCTCCCCTGAAGGAGTAAATGCTCTGAGCATCATCCCCGACAACACAAAGATTATGATGTGAAGCAGCAAGCTTCTTAACTATCAGATATTGCGAGTAGTTTGTATCCTGATACTCATCAACAAGGATATATCTGAATCTTTCCTGGTATGCTGCAAGTATCAGCGGAAAATCCCTGAAAAGAATATTTGTATTTAACAGAAGATCATCAAAGTCCATCGCATTAGCCTTAAAGGACCTGGAGGCATAAGTTTTGTAAATGTCTGCAAGCAGCGGCATCCGGCTTGCCCTGTCATAATCCTGCATGGATGCATCGGCAGCATACATGCCTGCCGTTACAAGGTTATTTTTTGCAGCAGATATCCTCGAAGCTATTACCCCCGGTTTGTAAATATTGTCATCCAGGCTGAGCTCCCTGATTATGGATCTGATAAGACTTTTGGAATCAGATGAGTCGTATATCGTAAAGTTTGATTTATATCCCAGGTTTTCACCCTCCATTCTCAGGATTTTGGCAAAGATGGAATGAAAGGTGCCCATCCAGAGGTAGCGGGCTTTTTCAGCTCCAATTATCCCTGTGATCCTTTCTTTCATCTCCCTGGCAGCCTTATTTGTAAAGGTCAGTGATAGTATTTTATTTGCGGGAACTCCCTTCCGCAGCAGGTGAACGATCCGGTAGGTCAGCACCCTTGTTTTGCCGGCTCCGGCTCCGGCTATTATAAGGGAAGGCCCTTCGGAATTTATAACGGCTTCCTTCTGTGATTCATTGAGATCGTTCAGATAATTGGTTGTCATTTGTCTATTGGAGTTACAGCGATCCGGACCGGCAAATTTAATAATAACCGTGTCTGGTAGGTACTCTGTTGAGAATTAAAAGTGAATATTTATTAACAGCACGGGGCACAGGCTTTGCCAGCCGTAGCTTCAATGACCTTCAGAGTATTATCGAAGGAGAAAGCGGAGGCTGGGCACGGGGCAGGGGGTTAAAAGGTATTCGGTATTCGGTAATCAGTATTCAGCCTTCGCAGAAGCTTCGGCTGACACTGTCAGTGTCGTGGTCCGACACTTCGCGTAATGATGAAAAGATTACGTCGTTGCGCCATTGCACCGTTACGCCATTGAGCCATTGAGCCATTGAGCCGTTACGCCGTTGCGCCCTTACGCCATAACCTGATGCACGTAGCACAGGGTATAGTGAAATTTACTATCATCTCATAGTTAATAACAGGCTATAGATATCTTAATTTTTCTTATACTTGTATAAGGTTACTTCTCACTTTTTACCCGGACCTCTGAAAGTGTTATATTTAAAACAGCAGATGAACCTGAACATATTAAGCGGACTATTACTGATTTCAGCGGGAGCTTTTTCAGCAGGCAGCTTTGCCATTCCATTCGGGAAGGTAAAGGGATGGAAATGGGAGACATACTGGTTTGTCTATAGTTTTGGAGCTTATATCCTTTTTCCTCTTATCGCGTGCATAATCTTTATACCTGATCTGGTAAGGATATACAGGAGTGCCCCACCCGAAATTGTGCTGAAAGTATTTTTACTGGGGGCAGTTTATGGCATTGGGAACCTGTCATTCGGATTATCATTGCGTTACCTTGGAATTTCATTGGGATATGCCCTGTCCCTGGGCCTGATACTGGCATTGGGAACGCTCATCCCTCCGATGATAGACGGCAGGCTTAATGTAATGATTGACAGCTCGGGAGGCAGTGTCCTCATTCTGGGAGTTGGTATAGCCTGTTTCGGGATTGCTCTTTCGGGTATTGCGGGGCTTCTTAAGGAAAAATCATCTTCCGGTAAAGGAGAGGATAAAGGCAAATCTGAATTTAATTTCATTAAAGGTTCACTGGCAGCCGTGCTCGTGGGGGTAACCGGTTCCGCAATGTCTCTGGGCCTTGAGCAGGGAAGACCACTGGCACTCTTTTTTGAACAATCGGGATCTGATCCCTTATTCACGACAATACCGGTCATGCTGATACTCCTTTCAGGCACCCTGGTTACCACAATTATATGGTGCCTGATCAGTGGCATAAGAAACAGATCATTGAAAGATTATTTACAGGGAGGCTCAGCTAAAACCCTGACCTTTAATTATATCTTTTCACTCAGCGCGGGTTTTCTCTGGTTTATGCAGTTTATTCTGTATGGAATGGGGAAAAGCAGGATGGGACCCTTTACGTTCACCTCCTGGGGAATACTGGTTGGTCTGACTATTGTATTCGCAACACTCTGGGGATTATTCCGGAGGGAGTGGAAAGGCTCTTCCGTGAAAGTGTATACAATGGTAGTCCTGTCACTGGTAATAATAATTATCTCATCTTATCTTATCGGGATAAGCGGATTCATGTAATATTTATAAATTCAGGGAGAAGCAGTAAAAAGAGTCATAAACCAAAAATTAAAATTATGAAGCGGTATGGTCAGATTATAGGAGTAAAACCTGAACACTTTGAGCTTTACAGGAAGTATCATGCAGCTGTCTGGCCCGAAGTGCTTGACATGATCAGGAAGTGTAATATCAGGAACTATTCAATTTACCATAAGGACAATATGCTCTATGCATATTTTGAGTATACAGGCGTTGATTTTGAAGGTGATATGGCAAAAATGGCCGCGGACCCCAAAACCCGTGAATGGTGGTCGGTTATGGAGCCGATGCAGGAACCGGTAGGGACACGCAAAAAAGGAGAGTGGTGGGCAGAAATGGAGGAGGTGTTTCACCTGGATTAGTGACTGAATCTGCCCTTATTTTATTATACTTGCAAATGTAAATACCAAAGAGTTTGAGATTGCGTTTTGATAATAAGATCCGACTGACCGTGCGCTATTTTTGTTTGATAATAATCCTCTTATTACCTGCTCTTACTAAAGCTCAGCTTTCAGCTCCGGGGATGAAAACCGTCAGATATACTTCATATCCCACAGCCCCATCAGTTAAAGATCCGGTATTTATTTACTGCAACCTTTCAGGGACCCAGAAGGGAACCCTTGTTGCAGGCAGTCCGAAAGGTACCGGCCCGTTTAATTTCTCATGGTACCAGTGGAGTGATGTCACGAAAAACTTCACCATATTTCTTAAAACAACAACGGGAGCACTAACTTCAACGGCCGACAATCTTGGTGACGGGGGATACAAAGTGGTCATAAGTGGCGGATATGATACGACCCTTGTTGGCTGGTTATTTATCGACAAGCCACATTCGGAGGCAGCACTTCAGAACAGGACCTGCGATTATGTCGCCCTGAAGGGATTAGCTGCGGTTGATACATTTTTCTACAGGAATCCTGCCAATGGAGTTCCTGTTAAACTGCCAAACGGTGTGACCTTTCTCTGGTCCTCCGATCCTCCCTCCTCAATACCATACCCAGATCTTGAGATAAATCCTCAGACATTTGATCCGCCCCTTGAAGACGTTACGTATCAGCTTCAGGTAAGCGACAGCTTCGGGTGTTTAAGCGAATCCTCGTTCTTTTATCAGTCAATTCATGTAAAAGCTGATTTTACTGTCGATCCCTTAAAGGGAGGGGCACCCCTTGAAGTCACAATCACTGATAAATCTGTCAGGGCTTCTACATATAAATGGGAATTCGGCGATAATAAGGATAGCATATCAACACTACCGGAACCACCGCCGCATACATACTATATCCCGGGTGACTACTCTATCCTGCTGACTGTTGAAAGTGATATGCACTGCATTGATTCGATGAGATCCGAAACCATTGTCGTTGAACCTTCAAAGCTTGATGTTCCCAATGTTTTTACTCCTAATGGGGATGGCCTGAATGATTATTTTCTGGTTGAATCAGAGTCGTTAAGATTTCTGAGTGTGGAGATTTTCAGCCGCAGTGGGGTTAGAGTTTACGACTTCTTTGGTGACGGAGAGATCCTCAGGCAGTGGAAAGGATGGGACGGTAATGTAAACCACTCCTCAATAAAAGCCAGCCCCGGGGTCTATTTCTATATAATAACCGCCTACGGATGGGATAATATTGCCTATGACGGAAAAAAATACCAGGGAATCGTTTATTTATACAGGTAAAGTGCCGGGAGGCACAGGCGGCGCGAGGGCAAACGGGAACCATTACGCCATTACGCCATTACGCCGTTACGCCATCCTAGATTGTAATCCGTCTTTTCCTGGCTTCAACCTTCCATTCTCCCGTTACCTCTGATCCATTGACCACATATACTGTATCATAACGGTCGACAGTCGGGCAGATATGCCATGGGATGGAATAGACAGGATCTCCCGGTCTCAGCCTTCCTGCATCAGGGGTACTGATCACCATATGTTCCTCACTGTGACTTATGAAAGAATAATTTTCCATCTCCTGAATTTTAATTCTCGGCGGAGCCATTTCAGATGCAACAGCCTTGTGCCCGAGATCAAGGCATATCAGTCCTTTTGCCGGCTTGCTTACAACACGTGAGAGCAAAACGGCAGCATGAAGGAAATCCATATCAGGGAATGAGCTGCTGTAGCCATAGTCCCAGAGGAGAGTTGTTCCCGGACTGGCTTCGACATCTCCTCTTGATGCCCAGATCGGGAATGTTGGTGAACCGCCGGCAACTATGCCGATCGGGCCGTTGCCATCTTTCTGCAGTTCTTCGATCATCTTCTGAACAGGTTTGAACGAATCGCTGCATTGTTGTTGCCGGAGATTCAGATCCTTCTCATGGATATGCCCGTCGTATACGTGAAGACCGGCAGCTTTCAGCATCGGTAAGCTGCCAATGAGCTTATAAAGCCTGATTGCATCTTCACCGGGGACGATACCTGTCCTGTTCATTCCGCTGTTTATATCGAGCCATACCGGCGTCTCCATTCCTATCGTCCGCGCCATATGCGACAGCTGTAGAATAATAAGCTCAGAATCGGCAATACATCCGATCTGTATCCGGTCAAACTCGCGTTTTAACCTGAAGAACCTTTCCATGTTTGGTCCTGCAGGCTGCATTGCAAGCAGGATATCTGATGCCCCGCAACTGGCTGCCAGTTCAGCTTCAGAAATTGTTGCACATTTGAACTTGCTGATCCCGTATTTCATCTGCAGTCTGATGATCTCTGCCATTTTATGGGTTTTGACATGCGGCCTGAGATTTCTGACATTTCCGGCCATTTCAACCATTTTCCGGATATTGCTTTCAACACGGTCGGGATAGATAAGAAGAGCAGGGGAAGGTACGTCGCAGACGTTTTTGATCTTGTACCACATGTTTTCGGATGACATATTTTCCTCTCTTATTGTTCCTGGTATAACTCAAACATAGCTTCAATTTCGACCGGAATATTTGACGGAAGGATCATCCCTACGGCACTTCTTACCCCGACGCCGTTCTCCTCACCAAAGACCTCAGCCATAAGTTCACTGAATCCGTTTATAACAGCAGGCTGTTTTTCAAAACCGGGTGCACAATTGACCATACCAAAAACCTTTACGAGCCTTTTTATCTTCTTAAGGTCTCCAAAATGAGCTATTATTGTAGAGAGTATGGATAGTCCGACCTGCCTGGCAGCGAATTTCCCCTCCTCAGTATCGAGGTCTGCTCCAAGCTTACCGGTAATCAGTGTACCGTCAGACTTAAAAGGTCCATGGCCTGAGATATACAAAAATTTGTCAACAACAAGAAGAGGCTTATAAACGCCGACAGGTTTGGGTGCCGGGGGCAGAATGAGACCCAGCTCAATAATGCGCAAATCCGGATCGTGTTTCATAAATAAGATAGATTAAGTTAGTTAAAATCAGAACAGATCAATGCATTAACAGTTAACAGTGCAAAGGCAATACACCCCGGCCGTTCCCCGTTTACCGGTAAATTTCGGTTTTTTACTGATATTTTACCCTATTAAAACCAAAAAAACTTTGTAAACTAAAAACGTTTTCCAATTTTTGCACCGGCAACCGGGCTTCAGCCGTTGTGAAGTAATACAAATTGTAATTATCAGTTACCTGAATGGAATAACCTGACAACTGAAGGAACTAAACTGACCAGTAAGTTTGAGGCAGAATTTTAAAAGAGAAACGATTTACCTATATTAATTTCAATCAAGCAGATAATAAAGTTTAAAAATGAAAGACAAACGATTTCTGAATGTTTTGGTGATTATCTTTCTGTTTGGTAGCCAGGTGAATGCACAGGCTCCCAACGGAGAATTTAAACTTTCCCTTAAGGAGGCTCAGGAATATGCGGTACAGAATAACAAGCTGGTAATTTCCTCCCGGCTCGATCTGAGCTCATCTAAAATTGCTATCTGGGAGACCGCCTCAAATTTATTTCCGCAGGTAAGTGCCTCCGCATCATTTACAGATAATCTGAAATTAATGACAACCCTTTTGCCGGGTGATTTTTTTGGAAAACCCGGAGAATTGGTGCCAGTGACATTCGGATCACAATTCAACTCGGGTGCTGCAGTTCAGGCAAGCCTGCTGCTCTTTAATGCTCCGTTATACATAGGGATAGAAACCTCAAAACTGGCCAGAACTTTAAGTGAAGAGAATGTGACAAAGTCAGAGCTGGATACCAAAGAATCGGTCACCCTTGCTTATTACCTGATTCTTATTTCGGAAAAATCCCTGACAATCCTCGATGCCAATATCGAAAACCTTAAAGAAACTCTTAAATCCACAAGGTCAATGTACCAGGCAGGCATGGCTGAGATGACCGATATTGATCAGATGGTAACCAACGTCACTGATGTTGAGAACGCCAGGAGTACAATGCAACGTACAATTGAACTCAACTACAATATGCTCAGGTTCCAGCTTGGTCTGTCGGCTGAAAGCACAATTTCCCTGACCGAAACACTTGAGACTCTCATCGCGGAAATAGATGTTGAAGCTCTTTTGCTCACAGAGTTTGACCACAGGCAGAATATTGACTATAAGCTGACTGAAGGGGAGGAAAAAATGTCGCTGTTGGCGCTTAAATCCCAGAAGACAGCAGTATTGCCCTCTTTATCAGGATTTTACACATATGGTACAAACGGAATGGGAGATAAGATCGGGCAACTGAGATGGTTTCCAAATTCCATGACTGGACTTCAGCTTAACATTCCTATTTTTGCCAGCGGACAGCGCTACAGCAGTATCAGGAAGGCGCAGGTGAACCTTGAGAAGGCAAGAAATGCAAAAGAGATGGTTAAGGATCAGCTTTTACTTCAGGAGAAACAACTCAGATACAATCTTGTGAATGCTAACCTTCAGTATAAAAGTCAGAAAGACAATATTGAAGTCTCTCAGAGGGTTTATACAAGCATGGAGAATAAATTCAAACAGGGAATGGCATCAAGTCTTGAACTGACCCAGACAAATACTCTTTATCTTCAGGCAGAAAATAACTATATAACTTCACTGTTAAACCTGCTGCAGACCAAACTGGCCCTTGATAAATTGTTAAATAACCTGTAATAAATAAAATCCGAAACTATAAAAACATACATAATGAATTACTCAAGATCAATTCCGGCATTAATTATAAGTGGTCTCTTAATCGTTGCCTGCTCATCAAAAGGGAAAAATTCTGCATCTGCCTCATCTGATCCTGCCGGGCTGACAAAAAAAGCTGCCGTACCCGTGAAAGTCATGACCCTGTCAAAAACTAAAATTTCGCGGACTATCGATTATACGGCAACTGTACTTCCTTTTGAGGAGGTAAACATGGCTCCTTCTACCCCCGGAAGAATAGATAAGATCTACGTGGAGGTGGGAGATAAGGTTAAAAAGGATGAGAATCTGTTCCTTATGGACCGTTCACAGCTATATCAGCTTGAGCTTCAGCTGGGCAATCTTCAGAAAGACCTTGACAGACTTGATACTTTGCTCAGGACAGGCAGCACCAGGCAACAGCAGTACGACCAGATGAAAACACAGTATGATGTGACAAAGACGAATGTCGATTACATGAGGGAAAATACGCTGCTCAAATCACCCTTTAACGGTGTGGTTACAGGAAAATATTTTGAGGATGGAGAAGTATATTCCGGAAGCCCTACAACACAGACGGGACGAGCTGCAGTTGTAACGGTTATGCAGGTAAATCCGTTAAAAGTCAATGTTAGCATTTCCGAGCAATATTATCCTCTCATAAAAACAGGGATGAAAGCTGATATTACCGCTGATGTTTTCAAAAATGAAAAATTCACAGGTACTGTCTTCAGGGTTTCTCCGACGATCAATCCTGGAACACGATCATTTATAACCGAGCTTGAGCTTCCGAACAGGAATGACCAGCTCAGGCCCGGAATGTTCATAAGGGTATCTATGGACCTGGGAGAAGTTGAAACGTTTGTCGTACCGGCAAATACAGTTCTGATTCAGGAGGGAACGAACATAAGGTTTGTGTTTCTTGAGAAAAACAATCTGGCTGAAAGGGTGGAAGTCACACTGGGGAAAAGATTTGATGACCAGCTTGAAATAGTTTCCACCAATCTGAAGGAAGGAGATCAGCTTATTACGGAAGGACAGGCCAGGCTTATTGGTGGTGACATGATTGAAATTGTAAAGTAAGTTTCGTACAGTAAAATAATCAAAATGAGTATATATAGTGCTTCCGTAAAAAGACCTGTAACTACGATCCTGATTTTTGTAGGACTGATGGTGATGGGTATCTATTCACTGATGCAATTGCCTGTGGATCTTTATCCGGAGATGGAACTGCCTTTCGTTGTGGTCTATACTACATACCCGGGGGCAAGTGCATCAGATATCGAATCGAATGTTACCAGGCCACTCGAGAATGCCCTGAACTCTGTAAGCAAACTCAAGGAGATCACTTCCACATCAAGCGACGCCACATCAGTGGTATTCATGAATTTTGAGTACGGGACAAATCTTGATGAAGCTTCCAATGATATCAGGAGCGCCCTCAGCTTTACCGAAAGAGTTCTTCCCGAGGATTGTGAGAAACCCACAATCATAAAGTTCAGCACAAGCTTTATGCCTATTATCTTTTATGCAATTACAGCGAAGGAGAGCTATGCAGGACTTGAAAAGATACTTGATGAGAAGATCGTTAACCCTCTTAACAGGATAGAAGGAGTTGGATCAGTGGCCCTGTCAGGTGTTCCGGGCCGTAAAGTTTATATAGATGTTGACCCGCGGAAGATGGAAGCATATAACCTCACCATAGAACAGATCGGGAATGTGCTGAGGGCTGAAAACCTGAATTTACCTGCCGGTTATATTGAAATGGGTAAAACAGACTATCCGCTCCGTATCCAGGGGGAATTTCCTGAGAGTGATGTTGTTAAAAATCTTGTAATAAGCAGCTTCAATGGTAACAATGTTTACCTGAAAGATATCGCTGAGGTACGGGATACAATCCGCGAATCGAAACTTGATACCAAAATCAATGGGGCAAGGGGGATGAGCCTCTATGTTCAGAAGCAATCCGGTGGTAACACGGTAAAGGTTACACAGGAGGTCGAAAAAGCTCTGGCGACCCTTTCCAGGGATCTGCCTCAGGATGTCAGAATTGAAAAGCTGTTCGATAGTTCCTCCTTTATCAAGGGTTCTATCCGGAACCTGACCGAAACACTGATGTATGCAGCAATTTTTGTTATTCTGGTCGTATTGTTCTTCCTCGGAAGATGGAGGGCCACATTTATCGTCATCCTCACTATTCCTATCTCGCTTATCGTGGCATTTATCTATCTTTTTGTGACAGATGCATCCATAAACATAATCTCGCTTACCTCACTCTCGATAGCCATCGGGATGGTTGTTGATGATGCGATTGTTGTCCTGGAGAATATAACAAAGCATATTGAACGTGGGAGCCGGCCAAGGGAGGCTTCAATTTATGCCACCAATGAGGTATGGCTTGCAGTTATTGTTACAACCCTCACAGTTGTTGCGGTTTTCTTTCCCCTGACATTTGTAAAGGGTCTGACGGGGGTACTGTTTAAGCAGCTCGGAATGATTGTGACAATAACAATCGTGACATCGGTCTTTGCAGCCATCACTCTTACTCCTACATTAAGCTCACTCCTGTTAAAATGGTATCCTATCAGGAAAGATGCCTCTTTCTGGACATACGACGGAAGTATCAGGAAAGGATTGGACTGGTTTGATGGCTGGTATGAAAAAACATTACGCTGGGCGCTCCACCATAAAACATTTGTTTCGATCATGGCATTGGTGGTGTTTGTAGGGTCAATGAGTCTTTTCGGAGTTATCAGGACCGAATTCTTCCCTCAGGCCGATGAATCAAGAATTTCAGCGACTATTGAATTACAGACCGGGACAAGGGTTGATCAGACTGTGCTTACTGCCAACAGGATTGATAGTCTCATCAGGGCAAAATATCCAGAAGTAAACATTATAGCAACCTCAACCGGCGCGGATGATCAGGGAGGGTTCGCTTCAATTTTCAGTGCGGGAGGTACACATAAGATCACATATAATCTGAGTCTGGTACCAATCGAGGAGAGGGCAAAATCGGTTTTTGACATTGTAGAGGAGCTGAGAGCCGACCTTTCAAAAATGTCAGAAATTGTTAACTTTTCTCTCAGCACCTCCGATAATATGGGAAGCTTCGGAGGCAGCGCAGTGGATGTAGAGATTTATGGGTATGATATTTCTGAAACCAACCTTGTGGCTGAAGAGCTGTCAGGCAAGATAAAGAAAATACAGGGTTGTAAGGATGTTACTATAAGCCGCGCCAAGTCGAAGCCTGAATTGCAGATACTTTTTGATCAGAATAAGATGAGTGCCAACGGGCTCAACACTGCAATGGTATCGGCAGCGGTAAAGAACAGGGTTGATGGTCTGACTGCCACACGGCTTCGCCAGTTCGGTGATGAATATGACGTTGTGGTGAGGTTTAAGAAAGATGCCAGGAGCACGCTTACTGATATAGAGAACCTGGGGATAACGAACCCGGCAGGGCAGCTGATCAGGCTTGGTGAAATTGCCCGGATAAAGGAATACTGGTCTCCGCCAAGCATTGAAAGGAAGCGCAAGGAACGGATTGTAAAGGTCTCCTTTACTCCATACAAGCGATCCCTTACCGATATCCAGATGGATGTACAGAGGGCAATTGACGGGACTATTATGCCGGCAGGAGTTATGGTTCAGATATCGGGTGCAATAAAAGAGCAGATGGAGGCCTTCATGGATATTGCAATGCTAATGGTAATAAGCCTTATCCTTGTTTATCTAATAATGGCATCACAATTTGAGTCGCTGAAGATGCCCTTCATAATTATGTTCTCAATACCATTTGCATTTTCAGGTGTCGCCATAGCGTTGTTTATTTCAAATACTGCACTGAGTGTTATTTCCGGTATCGGAGCAGTTATGCTCATTGGTATTGTTGTAAAGAACGCGATTGTTCTGGTAGACTTTATCAACCTTATGCGTGAAAGGGGTTATGAGCTCTATGAGGCAATTGCAATCTCGGGACGTTCCCGTCTGCGGCCGGTGATCATGACATCCGCCACCACCATACTTGGTATGCTCCCTCTTGCAATAAGCAAAGGATCAGGTTCTGAGCTCTGGAGCCCGATGGGAGTGGCTGTAATTGGAGGGCTCATATTCTCAACTGTTGTTACTCTTGTGCTCGTACCTGTTGTTTACGCAATCTTTTCAAAACATGGGGAAAGGAAAAAGAAGTTGGCAGCCTATTCTGATTTTGATTTTATGAAGGAAGCAGAGGCGGGCAGGTAATTTTTTAACGATCTTAAAAAGCAGTCAATATGAAAGCAGTCATGATCATATTCAACCAGGCTCATACGGAAAAAATAGAGTATACCCTGGATAAACTGGGAATAAATGGTTACTCGCTCTGGGAGAATGTACAGGGAAGGGGAACAAATTCAGGTGACCCTCATCTGGGAACTCATACCTGGCCTGAGATAAATAAAAGTGTCCTTACAATTATTGAAGATGATCTTGTGGATAAAGTGCTGGAAAAGATAAAAGCGATCGATTCAATAAATGAGAAGGTAGGTATAAGGGTTTTTGTGTGGGATATATTGAAAACAGTGTAAAAGACATATATAAAGAAAAATCCTTAATTTTATATAAGTCTCCTTCTCTCTTTTATTCTTAACCCCTCCCTGATCCTCCCATTGTTTAAGGGGAGGACAGTAATAACATTGATAAAAACTCTATTCTTCCTCTTCCTCCTCTGCATAAGCCTTAATAACAGCATCCTGTACATCTCCGGGAACCTGTGCATATTCTGCAAACTTCATTGAATACATTGCACGGCCGCCGGTTATGGAACTCAGCGCAGTTGAGTATTTGTTCATTTCAGCAAGAGGTACTTTTGCCTTGATCACTTCAAAGCGTTTATCACTCGACATTCCAAGAACCATTCCGCGTCTACCCTGCAGGTCGCTTATTACATCACCCATACGGTCTGAAGGTACGAAGATCTCAACATCATAAACAGGCTCAAGGATCTTTGGTCCGGCATTTTTAAAGGCCTGACTGAATGCATTTCTTCCTGCAAGACGGAAGGAGATCTCATTGGAGTCGACAGGATGCATCTTCCCGTCATATACATATACTCTGATATCGCGGGCATAGGATCCGGTCAGGGGGCCGACCTCCATTTTCTCCATTATACCTTTAAGGATGGCAGGCATAAACCTGGCGTCAATTGCACCTCCTACGATACTGTTAACATAAACAAGTTTACCACCCCACGGCAGGACAATTTCTTCTTTATCGCGGACGGAGATCTTGACATCTTTGCCTCCGATCTTTTGCATTGTTGCTTCTTTGGAACCCTCTTCATAAGGCTCGATCAGCATATGAACCTCACCAAACTGTCCTGCACCTCCTGATTGTTTCCTGTGCCTGTAATCAGCCTGTGCCACTTTCGTAATAGTCTCGCGGTAAGGAATTTTCGGCGGGTTGAAAACTGTGGGTATTTTATAGATATTATCCAGGTGCCACTTCATAATGTTGAGGTGGTATTCACCCTGCCCGTGTATAATTATCTGTTTTAGCTCCTTCGAGTATTCAATAATTATTGTAGGATCCTCAAGATGAATTTTATTAAGGGCTTCGCCAAGCTTCTCATCGTCGCTTTCGCTCTGGGCCTTAATGGCTGTCCGGTATTTGGGTTCAGGAAATTTCACACCTTCATATCTCCAGTCATTTCCAGGGGCATTAAGAGTGTGGCCTGTTTTGGTGTTTTTCAGCTTTACCAGAGCGCCTATATCGCCGGTATGCAGTTCAGGGACCCTGGTCCTGTTCTTACCTGCACAGATATATAACTGCGATAACCGTTCTTTTGAACCGTTGTTGCTGTTAATCACATCAATGTTTTCAGTTATTTTGCCTGAGTATACCCTGAAATAGTTTATTTCGCCGATATGTTCTTCTATCGATGATTTAAAGACATATACCGATGCGGGTCCCTCAGGATTCGGAGCAATTTTCTCTCCCTTGTTGTTGACAGGGGCAGGCAGATCGTAAATTGAGGGAGCCATATTCACTATAAATTCCATCAGTCTGTCAACACCGATATTGTTTTTTGCCGAGATGCAGAGCACAGGGAACAATCCTCTGTTGACTATTCCCTTGGCAATACCCTTTTTAATCTCCTCCTCGGTAAGCGTATCATTTGAAAAGAAGATCTCCATAAGTGCCTCATCACTTTCGGCTGCCTTCTCAACCAGGGCGCTGTGCAGCTCTACTGCCCTTGCTGCCTGATCGGCAGGGATGTCAGCTTCTTCATATTTTCCTCCATCCTTGTGGTAGCGGAGCATTTTCATTTTCAGGACATCGATAATCGAATTGAATCCTATTCCTTCATTAACCGGATATTGAATAAGTATAACATCCCCGGATAGCCTCTCCTTCATCATCTCAATTGACTTTTCGAAGTTGGCTTTTTCATGATCCATGCCGTTAACGGCAAAAATGAGAGGTTTTTTCTCCTTTTCGGCGTGTCTGAAATGGATCTCGGTTCCAACTTCAACTCCGTTCTGTACGTTTATAGTCATCACCGCCGAATCGGATGCAAAGAGGGATGATATGACACCTCCGCTGAAGTCATCCAGGCCCGGGGTATCCAGGATATTTATTTTTTTGTTATGGGATTCGGCATAGAGGACCGTTGAATAGATGGAGTTCCCATTCTCATGTTCAATGGGACGATAGTCGGACACTGTATTGTTCCCTTCTATTGTACCTCTTCTTTCAACGACGCCGCCATTAAAAAGCATTGCTTCCGAGAGTGTTGTTTTTCCTGACCCTGAGTTACCAAGCAGGGCAATGTTTTTTATCTGGTCAGCCTGGAATGTTTTCATATTTTCCTGATTATATATTATACAATTTATATTATACGCACATGTTTAGGAGGGGACAAAAATAATAATTTTTTAAAACAGTTTAAGAAAGTGAGGATAATTCCAAATTTTTTATTTCCTTTGCACCAGTTTTTTGAAACACAGGAGTACCGGTTTTTCTTTCAGGGTAAGTTTACAAAAAGATTTTCATATGGAAAGGTCGGGAAGTAACCTGTTAATAACTTACATTATTTAGTAAGATATTTTGTTTCTGAACATGCTCCGGGGTGTGCAATTATCGGCTGATAGTACGCATATGCCTGTTGAGCATGAGTCACAGGTAGTTTTGAAAAATTATTATTGTTGTTTGTAATTTATTAAATAATAATAATACCTTTGCAAGCCGTTTTTTTGGATAGAATTTAATGCTAAAATAAATTGGATATATGCCGACAATTCAGCAGTTAGTAAGAAAAGGCAGGAAAAAACTTATCGATAAGAGTAAAGCGCCTGCTTTGGATTCATGTCCTCAGAGAAGGGGAGTGTGCGTTCGTGTTTACACTACCACGCCTAAGAAGCCTAATTCAGCTATGAGAAAAGTAGCCAGGGTAAGGCTTACCAATCAGAAAGAGGTTAATGCTTATATCCCGGGTGAAGGACATAATCTTCAGGAACACTCGATCGTACTGATCAGGGGTGGAAGGGTTAAAGACCTTCCGGGTGTTCGTTATCACCTGGTACGTGGTGCTCTTGATACTTCGGGAGTTGATGGACGCACTCAGAGAAGATCAAAATATGGCGCAAAAAGACCAAAGAAGTAACAGTTAAAGGTATAAGATAATGAGAAAGTCAAGACCAAAGAAGAGGATTCTGTTGCCGGATCCGAAATATAAAGATCCCTATGTAACAAGGTTTGTGAATAACCTTATGTTCAGTGGAAAAAAGAATCTTGCTTTTAAAATTTTCTACGACTCGCTTGATATAATTGGAGATAAATTTAAAAGTGAAGGAAAAAGTCCCCTTGAGATTTTCAAGCAGGCTCTTGATAATGTCACCCCTCAGGTTGAAGTAAAAGCCCGCAGGGTAGGAGGGGCCACTTTCCAGGTGCCTATGGAAATAAGGACCGACAGGAAAGTAAGCATCAGTATGAAGAATATGGTCTCCTTTGCAAGGAAGAGAACTGGTCATTCGATGGCAGAAAGGCTGGCCGCTGAGCTTATGGCAGCCTATAAGCTTGAAGGTGGCGCATATAAGAAAAAAGAAGATACTCACAGGATGGCTGAGGCAAATAAAGCCTTTGCACATTTCCGGTTTTAATTTATAATAATACTGAAAGGAAGGAAGCAGGTTGAATGGATAAGAATCTGAAATATACCAGAAACATCGGAATCATGGCCCACATTGATGCCGGTAAGACCACGACGACAGAACGAGTTCTGTTCTTTACTGGCCGTACCCATCGGATGGGAGAGGTACATGATGGCAATGCCCAGATGGACTGGATGGTTCAGGAACAGGAGAGAGGGATAACAATTACTTCGGCTGCAACTACAACCTACTGGAAATACAGGAATGAAGATTTTAAAATAAATATTATTGATACTCCGGGTCATGTTGACTTTACCGTGGAGGTGGAAAGGTCGCTCAGAGTATTGGATGGAGCAGTTGCCGTATTCTGTGCGGTTGGTGGTGTGGAGCCACAATCGGAAACAGTCTGGAGGCAGGCGAACAAATATGTTGTACCGCGTATTGCTTTCATAAACAAGATGGATCGTGCCGGGGCAGATTTTTTCAGTGTTGTTCAGCAGATTCACGATAAGCTCGGTGCAAACCCGGTACCGGTTCAGATACCCATAGGTGCAGAGGAGAACTTTACCGGAGTTATCGACCTTGTCAGTATGAAAGCGGTTGTCTATTATAACGATAAGGATACGGGAACAAGGTTTGAGGTAGAAGAGATTCCAGCGGGGATGCTGCAGGAGGCCGAGGAGTGGAGAGGAAAACTTATTGAAGCGGTGGCTGAAGTGGATGATACCCTTCTGGCAAGATATCTTGAAGATCATGAGTCAATAACAGGTGAAGAGGTTCTTGTGGCCCTGAGAAAATCAACAATAGACGGGCTGGCCGTACCTGTAATATGCGGAGCTGCCTTTAAAAACAAGGGGATACAAAGTCTTCTTGATTCAGTGGTGGCTTTCCTGCCTTCGCCGGTAGACAAGGGTTCCGTGACGGGACTCGATCCCAGGAATGATGAGGAGATTTTGCGTGAGCCTGATAATGATGCACCTCTTGCAGCTCTGGCCTTTAAGATCGCTACTGATCCTTTTGTCGGCCGCCTTGCATTTCTTCGTATCTATTCCGGCACACTGCGTGCAGGAGATACGGTTCTGAATGTCAGGACAGGGAAGAGAGAACGTATAAACAGGCTCTTCCAGATGCATGCAAACAAGCAGAATCCGAAGGAGAGTATTGCTGCAGGCGATATCTGTGCGGGTGTCGGTTTCAAGGATATAAAAACAGGCGATACTTTGTGTGCCATAAATAAACCGATCCTGCTTGAATCAATGGATTTCCCGGAACCGGTTATCGGTGTGGCAATAGAGCCTAAGACACAGGCAGATGTTGATAAATTATCGCTGGCGCTGAACAAGCTTGCAGAGGAAGATCCTACATTTCAGGTACGCACTGATCCCGACAGCGGACAGACAATTATACATGGAATGGGTGAATTGCACCTTGAGATACTTATTGACCGTCTTAAAAGGGAATTTAATGTGGAATGTAATCAGGGTGCTCCCCAGGTTGCTTATAAGGAGGCAATCACAACATCGGGTGAGTTCCGTGAGGTATTCAAGAAACAGACAGGCGGCAGAGGAAAATTTGCAGATATTACCTTTGAACTGATGCCGGCCGATAATAATGTAAGAGGCCTTCAATTTATAAATGATGTAAAAGGCGGACATATTCCGAAAGAATATATCCCCTCGGTTGAAAAAGGATTCCGTGAGGCAATGGACAATGGTCCGCTTGCAGGATTCCCGATGGAAAGTCTTAAGGTAATACTGAAAGACGGTTCGTTCCATGCTGTTGACTCCGATGCTCTCTCGTTTGAAATTGCTGCCAAGCAGGCCTTCAGGAAATTTGCAGGAAAATGCAATCCGGTCATACTTGAACCGATAATGACTACTGAAGTTGTAACTCCTGAGGAATATGTTGGCGATGTAATTGGCGATTTCAACAGAAGAAGAGGAAGGGTGGAAGGTATGGAATCGAAAGCAGGCTCAAGGGTTGTCAGGGCAAAAGTACCGCTGGCTGAGAAATTCGGTTATGTCACCGTGCTGCGTACCATTACCTCGGGCAGGGCAACTTCAACAATGGAGTTCTCCCATTACGAGAAGGTACCTGCGGAAATATCAAACAGAATTGTGGAAGTTACAAAAGGAAAAATTCTATAAAAGATGAGTCAGAAAATTCGTATTAAACTGAAATCTTACGATCATAATCTGGTAGATAAATCTGCCGAGAAGATTGTAAAAACAGTAAAATCTACTGGTGCAGTTGTCAGCGGACCGATTCCGCTTCCGACCCACAAAAAGATTTATACAGTGCTTCGTTCCCCCTTTGTAAACAAGAAAGCAAGAGAACAATTTGAGCTTTCCTCCTATAAAAGGTTGCTCGACATTTACAGCTCGACACCAAAAACAATCGATGCATTGATGAAGCTTGAGCTTCCCAGCGGAGTTGAAGTAGAGATTAAAGTTTGAAACCAGTAAAGTAAAATAGAGATGCAGGGATTAATTGGTAAAAAGGTAGGAATGACCTCCA
Organism: uncultured Bacteroidales bacterium; assembly: GCA_963816345.1. Classification (GTDB taxonomy): domain Bacteria; phylum Bacteroidota; class Bacteroidia; order Bacteroidales; family VadinHA17; genus LD21. Next base: position 2,853,406 of record CAWFKI010000005.1, on the reverse strand, counting down.
TTTTTGATGAAAATGGAAAGAATATTCCTTGTACGGTTTTGCAGGCCGGTCCATGTGTTGTAACTCAGGTTAAGACTGTGGAGCACGACGGCTATTCTGCTGTACAGCTAGGATTCGACGATAAGAAGGAAAAACACACGACAAAAGCCGAACTGGGTCATTTCAAAAAGGCAGGCACCACCCCCAAGAGAAGACTCCTCGAGTTTACAGGATTTGATGAAGGTCAGTGCAAACAGGGTGATATACTTACTGCTGAACTTTTCAGTACAGATTCAATAGTTGATGTAAGAGGCTGGTCAAAAGGAAAAGGATTTCAGGGTGTGGTCAAACGTCACGGATTTTCCGGCGTCGGAGGACAGACACACGGACAGCATAACAGGGGCAGGGCACCCGGTTCACTCGGAGCCTCATCATTCCCCTCAAGGGTATTGCCTGGCATGAGAATGGCGGGCCGCACAGGCGGAGCGAAGGTGATGTCGATGGACCTGAAAGTTGTGAAGCTTATGGCTGAGGATAACATACTAATTGTAAAAGGATCGGTCCCGGGTCCCAAAGGTGGTTACGTAATAATTACAAAATAATGGAATTATCAATTCTTAATATCAGTGGTAAGGAGACCGGAAGAAAAGTTAATCTTAACGATTCAATTTTCGGCATTGAACCTAACGACCATGCCATTTATCTGGATACAAAGCAGTACCTGGCCAATCAGAGGCAGGGTACCCACAAATCCAAGGAGCGTGGTGAGATCGCCGGCAGTACCAGGAAGATCAAGAGACAGAAAGGTACAGGAACAGCCCGCGCAGGTAGCATTAAGAACCCTCTGTTTCGCGGAGGAGGACGTATGTTTGGACCAAAGCCAAGGTTTTATGGCTTCAAGCTTAATAAAAAGGTCAAACAACTGGCAAGAAAATCAGCCCTTTCATATAAGGCAGCAACAAATAATATAATTGTACTGGAAGACTTCTCATTTGAAACGCCTAAAACAAAGGAGATCATCAAAATGGGGAATATCCTGAATATTACAAATAAAAAATCAGTATTTGTTTTCCCGGAACAAAATAATAATATATATTTGTCAACCCGAAATGTACAAGGGGTTGAAGTTGTAATTGCCAGTGAGCTAAACACTTATAAGATAATGAGAGCCTCAACTTTGATACTTGTGGAGAGTGCAGTTGACGTTTTACAGGCAACATTTGAAAACTAGAAAACTTTGAGTAATGAATATTTTGCTTAAGCCGATCGTAACGGAAAAAATGACAAGCCAGGGTGATAAATTTAATCGCTATGGTTTTCTGGTAACAAGGAACGCAAACAAGTTACAGATAAAAAAGGCCGTTGAAGAGCTGTACAGTGTTACAGTTGATTCAGTGAACACGATGCGTTACGGCGGGAAAATTAAATCCCGCAACACAAAATCGGGACTTCTGACAGGAAGGACAGCTGCAACAAAGAAAGCTGTCGTTACACTGGCGGAAGGGAATAAGATTGATTTCTATAGCAATATTTAAAAACCTATATGGCAGTCAGAAAGATCAAACCTGTAACACCAGGTCAGCGACACAAAATTGCAAGCACTTTTGATACTCTCACAAGTGCTGTGCCGGAGAAATCCTTGCTTCGACCGCATAAAAAATCCGGAGGAAGGAACGTTAACGGCAAACGGACTATGAGATACATCGGCGGCGGTCATAAAAAGATGTACAGAGTTATCGATTTCCTCAGGGAAAAAGATGGCGTACCTGCAACAGTAAGGACTATAGAGTACGATCCCAATCGTTCCTCGAGAATTGCTCTTGTAGTTTATGGTGATGGCGAAAAAAGATATATAGTTGCTCCTGTCGGCCTTCAGGTCGGTCAGAAACTGATGTCCGGAAAAGAGGCTGTCCCTGAGATCGGAAATACAATGTTCCTGAGTGATATTCCTCTGGGTACCATCGTTCATAACATTGAGCTTAAGCCGGGGAAAGGCGGAGCACTTGCACGCAGCGCCGGTACTTATGCCCAGCTTTCGGCAAGGGATGGAAAATATGCCACTGTAAAGCTTCCTTCAGGTGAGACAAGGATGATCCTGACTACATGCCGTGCAACAATAGGCACTGTTTCAAACCCCGATCACAACCTTGAAAGATCAGGAAAGGCTGGCCGTTCACGCTGGCAGGGTCGCCGCCCGAGAGTGAGAGGCGTAGTAATGAACCCTGTCGACCATCCGATGGGTGGAGGTGAAGGAAGAGCTTCCGGAGGTCACCCCAGGTCACGCAAGGGTATTCCTGCAAAGGGATTCAAAACCAGGGATATGAAAAAATACTCTGCAAAATTTATTATTGAAAGAAGGAAAAAATAGCTGATATATTATGAGCAGATCAATTAAAAAAGGCCCCTTTATCGATTTTAAACTCGAAAAGAGAATCCTTGAAATGAATGAGGGACAGAAGAAATCGGTACTAAAGACCTGGTCAAGAAGATCGGTGATATCACCTGATTTTGTCGGACATACTATAGCAGTTCACAACGGAAACAAGTTCATTCCTGTTTACATTACCGAGAACATGGTAGGTCACAAGCTGGGAGAATTTTCCCCCACCCGGACCTTCAGGGGTCACTCTGGTAATAAATAAGTAATGTAAACATTGAAAATCATTTAGAAATGGGTGCAAGAAAAAGAAATACAGCAGACCAGAGAAAAGAGGAAGCCCGGACAAGGTACCAGGCAATCCTCAGGAACTGTCCCACCTCACCGCGAAAGATGAGACTGGTAACGGATCTGATTAGCGGGATGGAAGTCAATAAGGCTCTTGATATTCTTAAGTTCAGTTCACAGGAGGCTTCAAGGAGATTGGAGAAACTTCTTCTCTCTGCAATAGCAAACTGGCAGGCCAAGAATGAAGGTGTCAGAGTGGAGGAGAGCAATCTGTTTGTAAAACTGATCCATGTTGACGGAGGCCGTTCATTGAAGAGATTGCAGACGGCACCTCAGGGAAGGGCTTACAGACTGAGAAAAAGATCAAACCATGTGACTCTCGTGCTTGACAGTAAGAATAAGGAAGTTGAAACAAGATCAAAATAGAACAGATGGGACAAAAAGTAAATCCGATAGGTAACCGATTAGGCATAATCAAAGGATGGGATTCAAACTGGTACGGCGGAAAAGACTTTTCCGGCAAACTGGTGGAAGATACCAGGATCAGGGAATATCTTAATGCAAGGCTTGCAAAAGCCAGCATTTCAAAGATCATTATTGAGAGAACCCTGAAGCTTATTACAGTAACGGTTAATACTGCACGGCCCGGAATAATTATAGGTAAAGGAGGACAGGAGGTTGATAAGCTGAAGGAAGAGCTTAAGAAGATCACCAAGAAAGAGGTCCAGATAAATATCTTTGAAGTTAAGCGTCCGGAACTGGATGCCAACATTGTCGGAAACAACATTGCCCGTCAGCTGGAAGGCAAAATTTCATTCCGCCGTGCTATCAAAATGTCGATTGCCTCAACAATGCGCATGGGCGCCGAAGGGATTAAGATAATGATCTCAGGACGCCTTGGCGGGGCTGAAATGGCAAGAAGCGAAACTTATAAAGAGGGGCGTATCCCTCTGCATACCTTCCGTGCAGATATTGATTATGCAGTGGCGGAAGCTCATACAAAGGTTGGTCTCATTGGTATTAAAGTATGGATTTGCAACGGGGAGGTTTATGGTAAAAGAGACCTGAGTCCGAATATCGGTGCAAAGAATGCAAAAAGCAAAAGCCTTAAGAGGAAAACAAAAAAATAGGATACTTAGTAGTAAATAATTTCACAAAAATATTTGAGCAATGTTACAACCGAAAAGGACCAAATTCAGGCGAGCCCAGAAGGGAAGAATGAAAGGCAATGCACAAAGAGGCAATCAGCTGGCGTTCGGGTCATTTGGTATCAAGGCTCTTGAGGAGCACTGGATCACAGGTAGACAGATAGAGGCTGCCCGTCAGGCGATTACACGTCATATGAAACGTGAGGGGCAGTTATGGATAAGAATATTTCCTGATAAGCCCATCACAAAGAAACCTGCAGAGGTACGTATGGGTAAAGGAAAAGGCGCACCTGAGGGTTTTGTTGTTCCTGTCACTCCGGGAAGGATACTTATGGAAGCTGAAGGAGTACCTTATGAGGTGGCCAAAGAGGCACTGCGGCTCGGCGCTCAGAAACTTCCTATAACCACAAAGTTTATTGTAAGACGCGATTACATTCAGGAATAAAATTTTAGACAGAGATGAAGACTTCAGAAATAAGGGAATTGAGCACACCGGATATTCTCGAGAGAATCGATACCGAGAGAACTATGCTTGTCAGGATGAAGCTTAACCATGCAATCACCCCGCTTGATAATCCGCTGAAGGTGAAAGAGGTGAAACTTACAATTGCACGTCTGCTGACAGAATTGCGTACAAGAGAGTTAAATAAGAAATCTAATAGCTAGAACAGCAATGGAAAGGAATCTTAGAAAAGAACGTACAGGTGTAGTCGTAAGTGCCAAAATGGACAAATCCATTATAGTTGCCGTAAAAAGAAAAGTGAAGCATCCCATATATGGTAAATTCATTAATAAAACAAAGAAGCTGATGGCACATGATGAGGAAAACTACATGCAACATCGGCGATACTGTTCGTATCTCGGAGACCAGGCCTCTGAGCAAAAATAAATCCTGGAGATTAATTGAAATTATCGAAAGAGCTAAGTAATCATGATACAGCAGGAAAGCAGATTAAGCGTAGCCGATAACTCGGGAGCCAAAGAAGTACTGTGCATAAGGGTACTCGGAGGCAGCAAAAAAAGATATGCCACGGTCGGAGATAAGATAGTTGTCAGTGTGAAATCGGCACTTCCTTCCGGCGAGGCAAAGAAAGGAACAGTAAGTAAGGCAGTTGTCGTCAGGACAAAAAAGGAGATCCGTCGTGCGGATGGTTCCTATATCCGGTTTGATGATAACGCAGTTGTCCTGCTGAACAATGTGAATGAAGTCCGCGGTACCCGTATCTTCGGCCCGGTTGCCAGGGAATTGCGTGACAAGTACATGAAGATTGTCTCACTGGCACCTGAAGTGTTGTAATATATTTAAATACGCAACGATGCAGAAGAAATTAAATATTAAAAAGGGCGACACGGTTATGGTGGTAACCGGCGAATCGAAAGGTCAGAAAGGCCGCATCCTGGAAGTTGACAGGGAAAAAGAAAGAGCTATTGTTGAAGGAGTGAATATGGTATCCAAACATACAAAGCCAAATGCCAAGGCTCCACAGGGAGGCATATTAAAGAAAGAGGCTCCCGTGCATATTTCAAATCTTATGCTTTTAGACCCGGCTTCAGGGAAACCGACACGTATCGGCCGAAAGCTCAATGATAAAAATAAATTAGTGCGTTATTCAAAAAAATCAGGAGAGGAGATCAAGTAATGTACATACCTGCGCTAAAAACCAAGTATAAAGACGAGATCGTCCCTGCATTGATGAAGGAATTCGGATACAAAACAATAATGCAGGTCCCGAAGCTGGAAAAGATTGTTATCAGCCAGGGAGTAGGACAGGCAATCGCCGACAAGAAGCTGCTTGAATTCGGTGTCAAGGAGTTGACGGATATAGCCGGACAGAAGGCAGTTCAGACTATTTCAACAAAAGATATCTCTAATTTCAAGCTTAGAAGAAACATGCCGATTGGTGTAATGGTGACATTACGCAAGGATAAGATGTTTGAATTTCTCGAGAGGCTTATATCTGTAGCACTGCCGAGAATACGTGACTTTAAAGGGATCAACTCCAGGCTTGACGGACGTGGAAATTATACCCTCGGAATAACCGAGCAGATAATTTTCCCTGAGATAGACCTTGATAAGATAGCCAAGATCATGGGCCTTCAGGTGACTTTCGTAACATCGGCCGGCACTGACGAAGAGGCTCTGGCCCTTCTTAAACAATTTGGCTTACCATTTAAAAATACTAAAAATTAGTGATATGGCTAAAGAATCGATGATAGCCCGTGAAGTTAAACGAGCAAAACTTACTCAGAAATACGCCGTAAAAAGAGCAAAGCTGAAAGCCGAGGGAGATTATGTCGGACTAAGCCGCCTGCCAAGAAATTCAAATCCCAACAGGATGCATAACCGATGCAAACTGACAGGCCGCTCAAGAGGTTATATGAGACAGTTCGGAATCAGCAGGATAACTTTCCGGGAAATGGCATTATTTGGTCTTATTCCTGGCATTAAAAAGGCCAGCTGGTAAATTGAGAATAAACTATAAACTATATTAAATAAATAAAGATGACTGATCCAATTGCAGATTTACTGACCAGAATAAGGAACGCCATTATGGCCGGTCATAAGGTTGTGGAGGCACCAGCATCCAATCTTAAGAAAGAGATTGCCAGAATTCTGTTTGAGAAAGGCTATATACTCAGCTATAAGGTTATTGATGGTGATAAACCGCAGGGTACATTGAAGATTGCTCTTAAATACAATTCAAAAAGCAAGAAACCTGCAATCAAAGAAATACAGAGAATCAGCAGGCCTGGTCTCAGACAATATGCCGGAGTTGAAGAAATGCCACGTGTACTTAACGGCCTTGGAATAGCAATTATCTCGACCTCAAAGGGATTAATGACCGACAAAGAGGCAAAAAAGGAAAAGATTGGTGGTGAAGTGTTATGTTACGTTTACTAATAGGAGGAAAGCTTAATGTCACGAATAGGAAAATTACCTGTAACCCTGCCCAAAGGCGTCTCTGTGAGTGTCAGTGACGCGAATGTGGTCAGTGTGAAAGGCCCCCTGGGAGAATTGACTCAGGTTGTCAATAAAGACATGAGGGTGGAAGTGGTGAACAACGAGATAATAGTATCAAGACCATCTGAATCCAAAAACCATAAATCACTGCATGGCCTTTACCGTGCCTTGTTACATAATATGGTCGTAGGGGTTTCGCAGGGGTACAAAACACGAACTCGAACTCGTGGGGGTCGGATACCGTGCTGAGGCAAAAGGACAGAACCTTGAGATGAGTCTGGGATTTCTCACATGAGGTAACTACTTCAGCTTCCCGATGAAGTTAAGGTTGAGACCAAAACGGAAAGAAGGGCCAATCCGATAATTACCCTCACCTGTATCGATAAGCAGCTTATCGGACATGTGGTGGCAAAGATCAGATCGTTGCGTCCGCCGGAACCTTACAAGGGAAAAGGGATCAAGTTTGTCGGAGAACAGCTCAGAAGAAAGGCTGGGAAATCTGCAAGTGTTTAGGGTATAATAAAGTAAAAGAAAGAAGATCATGGCCTTAACTAAGTTGGAAAGAAGGACAAGGATCAAAATGAGGATCCGGAAGAAAATAAACGGAACTGCCGAAGCTCCCAGGCTTGCAGTTTACAGAAGCAATAAACAGATTTATGTTCAGGTTGTTGACGACCTGAATAGCGTAACCCTGCTCTCGGCATCTTCAAAAGAAAAAGAGATAGCTGCCCGGAAAGGGATAAAGAAAATTGAACAGGCTAAACTGGTCGGAAAGCTGCTCGCTACCAAATGCAAAGAAAAAGGTATTGAGAAGGTCGTATTCGACAGAAGCGGATATAAATATCATGGCAGGGTAAAATCATTGGCTGATGCAGCACGCGAAGGCGGATTAAAATTCTAATTGATTATGGGAAACGGTATAAGAAAAGTTAAAACCAGCGATCTCGAACTTAAGGACAGGCTTGTAAGTATCCAGAGAGTGACAAAAGTTACCAAGGGTGGCCGCACATTCAGTTTTTCAGCCATTGTAGTGGTTGGGAATGAGGATGGCATTGTTGGTCATGGCCTTGGTAAAGCCAGTGAAGTGACAACAGCTATTGCAAAAGGTATAGAAGATGCAAAAAAGAACCTGATCAAGGTACCGGTAATAAATGGTACCATACCTCATGAGCAGGTAGCCAAATTCGGAGGCGCAAAGGTTTTTATCAAACCGGCATCTGACGGAACGGGTGTTAAGGCAGGTGGCGCTATGCGCGCAGTTCTTGAAAGTGTGGGCGTGAAAAACGTACTCGCAAAGTCAAAAGGCTCGTCAAACCCTCATAACCTGGTGAAGGCTACGTTTGCAGCTCTTCTTGAAATGAGGGATGCATTTGCAGTCGCCGAACACAGAGGCGTATCGATGGATAAAGTTTTTAACGGTTAGTAAAGAAGATTACGATGGCAAAAATTCGTATAACCCAGGTGAGAAGCAAGAACGGAAGACCCGAAAGACAGAAAAGGACTCTTGAAGCTCTTGGCATCCGTAAATTAAACCATAGTGTTGAACATGAAGCTACCCCTCAGATCCTGGGTATGGTGGTCAAGGTAAGACATCTGGTTAAAGTTGAAAATATTTGAGATATTAAACATTTTTATAATACAAAGTTATGGATTTGAGTAACTTAAAACCTGCTAAGGGATCAGTTAAGAAAGGTAAACGTCTCGGTCGCGGACAAGGTTCCGGAAGAGGAGGTACCTCTACAAGAGGTCATAAAGGGGCAAAATCCCGGTCAGGCTACAGCAAGAAAATAGGATTTGAAGGAGGCCAGATGCCTCTGCAGAGAAGGGTTCCGAAATTCGGGTTTAAAAATATTAACCGAAAAGAATATAAAGGCATTAATATAAGTACTCTTCAGACCCTTGCCGAACATAACAATCTGGAGAAGATCGATTTTGAAGTGCTTGTAATGGCCGGACTGGTTTCGAAAAATGCTCACGTTAAAATCCTCGGAAAAGGGACCCTTGAGAGAAAGCTTGAGGTCCATGCACATGCATTCAGCAAGTCAGCCGTGGAAGCAATAGAAGGAAAAAAGGGAACCGCCGTAATACTGTAATTTCATGAGACTGTTTCAGACTATAAAAAATATCTTTAAGATAGAAGATCTTCGCGCAAGACTGCTATATACTTTTGGGATCATTTTATTATACAGACTGGGTAAATACGTTACCCTTCCGGGGATCGATCCAGCACAGCTTGCAAATCTCAAGCATCAGACCTCCAGCGGTATAATGGGTCTTCTTGATATGTTCTCCGGGGGAGCATTCTCCCAGGCATCCATTTTTGCCCTCGGAATAATGCCCTATATCTCAGCCTCAATCGTCGTGCAGCTTCTTGGGATCGTATTTCCATATTTTCAGAAACTGCAGAAAGAGGGTGAGAGCGGACGGCGCAAGATGAATCAGTATACGAGATATCTCACAGTCGGAGTTCTTATATTGCAGGCACCTACATACCTGGTAAACCTTCACGCACAGCTTCCCGCTACAGCCTTTATAGTTTCAGGAACATTCTTTACCGTATCTTCCGTAATAATTCTTACTGCAGGCACAATGTTCGTCATGTGGCTGGGGGAAAAGATAACCGATAAGGGGATCGGTAACGGGATCTCACTTATAATTATGATTGGTATCGTTGCCAGAATGCCTGCCAACTTCGTGTTCGAGGCAGGAACAAGAATGAACGGTGCCGGAGGTGCTATAGCCCTTATCGTCGAAATACTCTTCCTCTTTGTCATTGTCCTTGGAGTAATTCTTCTTGTTCAGGGAACCCGCAGGGTACCGGTACAGTATGCCAGAAGAATCGTTGGAAATAAACAATACGGCGGGGTACGGCAATATATACCTCTGAAGGTGAACGCTGCAGGTGTTATGCCGATAATATTCGCACAGGCAATTATGATGCTCCCTATGATCATCGCGGGATATTCCAGTTCGGGATCGGGATTCATAGTTGCATTCTCGAATATGTATGGATTCTGGTATAATCTTGTGACGGCAATTCTGATCATTGTATTTACCTATTTCTATACAGCCATTACGATAAATCCTGTACAGATGGCTGAGGATATGAAGAAAAACGGTGGCTTCATCCCGGGCATAAAGCCGGGAAGAAAGACAGTGGAGTTTTTCGATACGATTATGTCGAGGATTACTTTACCGGGTTCAGTTTTTCTTGCGATAGTTGCAATACTTCCTTCTCTCGCAGTGAAATCGGGAGTTACACCCCAGTTCGCACAGTTTTACGGAGGCACATCGCTTCTGATTCTGGTAGGGGTTATTCTTGATACGCTTCAGCAGATTGAAAGTCACCTGCTCATGCGTCATTACGATGGTCTGATGAAATCGGGCCGGGTAAAAGGAAGGTCGGGTTCAGTCACCTCAATTTAATAAGTTTTTAACGTTCTTTGATGTTGTATTTGAAGACTGATGAAGAGGTAGGGTTGTTAAAAGAGAGCAATATGCTGGTGTCGAGAACACTTGCGGAGGTTGCTGCGATTATAAAACCCGGGATCACCACTCTTTATCTCGACAGGATTGCCGAAACCTTTATCCGTGATAATGGTGCAACTCCGGCATTCAAGGGATATGGTGGATTTCCAAATACGCTCTGCACATCTGTCAACGACGAAGTGGTTCATGGGATACCATCCGGCTATGTGCTCAGGGAGGGCGATATTTTATCTGTTGATTGCGGGGTGATATTGAACGGATGGTATGGCGACAGCGCATATACCTTCGCAGTGGGAGAGATAAAGGAAGAGGTACAACGTCTTCTGGATTACACAAGGGCTTCACTGGAAGAGGGAGTAAAGGCAGCCGTTGCCGGTAACAGGGTAGGGGATATCTCCGATGCAGTACAGACAATGGCAGAGAGCGGAGGATATTCCGTTGTAAGGGAACTTGTCGGACACGGCCTTGGCAGAAAGCTCCATGAACAGCCTGAGGTGCCTAACTGGGGAAGGAAAGGGACAGGACCAAAAATGGAAAAGGGACTTGTGATCTGTATCGAACCAATGATAAATACCGGAAGGAAGGAGACATGGCAGATGAGCGACGGATGGACCATTAAGACAGCTGATGGAAAACCTTCCGCACATTTTGAATACGCGGTTGCAATTGACAGAGGACAGGCAGATGTATTGACAACATTTGAGTTTATTGAAAAAGTTCTAAATAAAATGTAATCGTATGGCAAAACAATCTTCAATTGAGCAGGACGGTACTATCATCGAAGCCCTTTCAAATGCAATGTTCAGGGTGGAGCTTGAAAACGGACATGTGATTACGGCACATATTTCAGGAAAGATGAGAATGCATTACATAAAGATCCTGCCAGGCGATAGAGTGAAAGTGGAAATGTCACCATATGATTTGACAAAAGGAAGAATAACATTCAGATATAAATAAGAAATATTAAGGTAATGAAAGTAAGAGCATCTGTAAAAAAGCGCAGCGCTGACTGTAAGATTGTCAGGAGAAAGGGCCGCATTTACGTTATTAACAAGAAAAACCCCAAGTTCAAACAAAGACAGGGATAATTTTAACTAGTTTTGCACATTATTTAAGAAAAGTAATATATGGCACGTATTGTTGGTGTAGATTTACCAAGACATAAAAGAGGCGAAGTTGGGCTGACTTACATCTACGGTGTGGGAAGAAGCACAGCGCAAAAAGTACTCGATGAGGCTGGAGTTGACAGGAATGCAAAAGTCCAGGAGTGGACCGATGAACAGATCAACACCATCCGTAGAATTCTGAATGATAACTACAAGCTTGAGGGTGAACTGCGTTCTGAAACGCAGATGAATATCAAAAGGCTTATGGATATAGGCTGTTACCGTGGTGTGCGTCACAGAATTGGTTTACCGGTCAGGGGGCAGAGTACCAAGAACAACGCCAGGACCCGCAAAGGGAGAAAGAAGACCGTTGCAAACAAGAAAAAAGCTACTAAATAATTAGATTATGGCAAAGAAGACCGGAGCATTAAAAAAGAGAGTCGTTAAGGTTGAACCTTCAGGCCAGGCGCATGTTCATTCATCGTTTAATAATATCATTGTTACCCTGACAAATAATTCGGGTCAGGTTATATCATGGGCATCAGCCGGCAAAATGGGATTCAAGGGTTCGAAGAAAAATACCCCTTATGCCGCCCAGATGGCATCTGAAGAGTGTGGCAAGGTTGCTTATGACCTTGGACTCAGAAAAGTAAAAGTTTTTGTGAAAGGTCCGGGTTCCGGACGTGAATCTGCAATCAGATCAATAAGCAATGTAGGTATTGAAGTCACAGAGATAGTTGACGTTACCCCGATGCCTCATAATGGTTGCCGTGCACCCGGAAGAAGAAGAGTTTAATAAGTTATTAAGTTGATTATTTGTAAGTTATAAATATTTTAAGAGATGGCAAGATATACTGGCCCAAAATCAAGAATAGCAAGGAAATTCGGAGAACCAATTTTTGGCCCCGACAAACACCTGGAAAGGAAAAATTTCCCCCCGGGACAGCATGGTATGAACAAAAAGAGGAAGAAGACATCAGAATATGGTGTTCAGCTCAGGGAAAAGCAAAAGGCCAAATATACCTATGGAATGCTTGAACGTCAGTTCCGCAATACTTTTGAAAAAGCTTCCAGAAGAAAAGGTGTAACGGGTGAAGTACTGCTCCAACTCCTTGAAGCCCGCCTGGATAACGTGGTATTCCGCCTGGGTGTGGCTCCTACGAGGGCCGGAGCCCGTCAGCTGGTATCACACAGGCATATAACTGTTAATGGTACTGTAGTAAATATTCCTTCATTTCAGCTGAAGCCGGGTGACATTATCGGTGTCCGTGAAAAATCAAAGTCTCTTGAAGCAATTGTTGATTCACTGACCACCAGAAAGTACACAAAGCTTTCATGGCTCGAGTGGGATGATGCACAAATGGCAGGTAAATATATGAGCGTGCCTGAACGTACTGAGATTCCTGAAAATATCAAGGAACAGCTTATTGTTGAATTGTATTCGAAATAATAATTTAAGACAAATTCTATGGCCATTTTATCATTCCAGAAACCTGATAAAGTAATAATGCTTGAAGCTGACGACAAGCACGGTAAATTTGAATTCCGTCCGCTTGAACCTGGCTATGGCATTACTGTCGGCAATGCTTTGAGAAGAATTCTTCTCTCTTCGCTCGAAGGGTTTTCCATAACAACTGTCAAGATCGAGGGAATAGACCATGAGTTCTCTACTATTACCGGTGTCATGGAGGACGTAACTGAGATAATACTGAACCTGAAACAGGTCCGTTTTAAGAGAACTGTTGATGATGTTGATCATGAGAAGGTTACAATTAAGATCAGCGGGCAGGATATATTCAAGGCAGGTAACCTTAACAGCGCCCTGAGCAGCTTTGAAGTGCTGAATCCCGAGCAGGTCATTTTAAGGATGGAGCCTGATGTCAAAATGCAGATGGAACTTACTATAAATAAGGGAAGAGGTTATGTTCCTGCAGAAGAAAATGAGCCGGTTGACAGTGAATTCGGGCTCATCGCAATCGATTCGATCTTTACACCGATACGGAATGTGAAATATTCGGTTGAGAACTACCGTGTTGAACAGAAAACCGACTACGAAAAACTTCTTTTTGAAGTGGAAACAGACGGCTCAATTCACCCGAAAGAGGCTCTGAAAGAAGCAGCTAAAATCCTGATCTATCACTTTATGCTCTTCTCGGATGAGAAAATTACCCTCGATTCGGATGATAAGATGGCAAATGAGGAGTTTGATGAGGAGATACTGCATATGAGACAGCTGCTGAAGACCAAACTGGTCGATCTCGACCTTTCGGTCAGAGCGCTGAACTGTCTTAAAGCAGCAGAAGTGGAAACACTTGGTGATCTGGTCAAATTCAATAAAAATGACCTGTTGAAATTCAGAAACTTCGGCAAGAAGTCGCTCACTGAGCTGGACGAATTGCTCGAATCTATGAGCCTCTCGTTCGGGATGGATGTAAGCAAGTATAAATTAGAGAAAGATTAATATAAACTGGTTAAGGAAAAAGAGAAATGCGACATTCAAGAGTTATTAACCATTTAGGAAGAACAAGTTCCCACAGGAAAGCGATGCTTGCAAACATGGCCACATCACTTATACTTCATAAAAGGATTCAGACAACAACAGCCAAGGCTAAAGCGCTTCGTACATACGTTGAGCCTCTTATAACAAAATCGAAGGATGATTCAACACACTCCAGAAGAGTGGTATTCAGCTACCTTAAGGATAAAACTGCGGTGGCCGAACTCTTCAGGGACATATCACCGAAGATTGCAGAGCGTCCGGGAGGTTATACACGGATATTAAAGCTTGGTAACAGGATTGGAGATAATGCAGATATGTGTATCCTCGAACTTGTTGATTATAATGAAGCTATGCTCGGTGGTGAGGCTGCAAAAACTAAAACCACAAGAAGAAGAAGAGCTCCTAAAAAGAAAGAGGAAACAGCTGCAGTGGCTGAGAAGAAAACTTCTAAGACATCAAAGGAAAAAGCAGTGAAGACTAAGGTTCCGGAGGCAAAGGAAGAGAAAGCCCAGGATGAATCAGCTGCACTGGAATAAAAAGATGCCGGTGGAAATTTTAAAAGAGAGGGATAAGTCATTGAGATTCTATCCCTTTTTTTATATATTGCACTATTGTTTAATATTTAAATAAAAATCTATGGGTCAGATAGTTAGTGTTAATGCTCGTGAAATCCTGGATTCCCGGGGCAATCCTACAATTGAAGTTGATGTAATGACAGCCAGTGGTTATTTTGGCAGGGCAGCAGTGCCTTCAGGTGCATCGACCGGAGAAAATGAAGCTCTTGAGCTGAGGGATGGCGATAAAAGCCGTTACCTGGGCAAGGGAGTTCTGAAAGCTGTTCATAACGTGAATAATGTTATTGCAGAGGAAATTACTGGCATGGATGTTACAGATCAGGCCGGCATTGATAAAAAGATGATCGATCTGGACGGGACAAAAACGAAGAGCAGCCTTGGCGCCAATGCAATCCTCGGTGTATCCCTGGCTGTTGCCAAAGCGGCCGCTTCTTATCACGGATTGCCATTATTCAGGTATATCGGGGGAGTAAATGCCGTAACACTGCCGGTTCCTATGATGAATATTATTAATGGAGGATCTCATTCTGATGCTCCTATCGCTTTCCAGGAGTTCATGATCAGACCTGTGGGAGCTCCTTCATTCAGGGAAGGTCTGCGTATGGGCGCAGAAGTATTCCATGCCCTGAAAAAAGTTCTTAAGGAACGTGGTCTTAGCACGGCAGTAGGCGACGAAGGGGGCTTTGCCCCGAAACTTGAAGGTACCGAGGATGCACTTGATACAATAATAAAAGCTATATCAGCTGCAGGTTATAAACCTGGTGTCGATATTACTATAGCTCTTGATCCGGCTGCCAGCGAATTTTATAGCGAGGGAATGTATAATTATTCAAAATTTGAAGGACCAAAAGGGGCAAGAAAAACCTCCAAGGAACAGGTTGATTATTTTGAAAAGCTTATCAGCAAATATCCTATCGACTCAATTGAGGACGGGATGGCTGAGAATGACTGGGATGGATGGAAGATGCTCACAGACAGGATCGGCAAGAAGTGCCAGATTGTCGGTGACGACCTTTTTGTGACAAACGTTGAGTATCTTAAGAAAGGCATTGATCTGGGCTGCGCCAACTCCATACTTATCAAAGTGAACCAGATCGGTACCCTTACCGAGACCCTCAACGCTATCAATATGGCTCACCGTGCAGGCTACACAACAGTCACATCGCACCGGTCGGGGGAAACTGAAGATACAACAATTTCGGATATTGCGGTAGCTACAAATTCAGGACAGATCAAAACCGGATCTGCCAGCAGAACCGACAGGATTGCCAAATATAACCAGTTGCTCAGAATTGAGGAAGAACTTGGTGCACTAGCAGTCTATGGATATAAGAAATAGACTGAAATAAATTAAATTAAAGAGGCTGTCTGAAAAGGCGGCCTTTTTTTTAATGACGCGCGCAGCGCCAATGACCACCAATGACCAATTAATGACGGCCGAAGGCCTAATGACGCGCGCAGCGCCAGTGACCATTAATGACGGCCGAAGGCCAAATGACGCGCGAAGCGCTAATGACATGATGTATTGCCATTTTCCGACGTTATTAACAATTGTTGATAACTCCTGTTCAAATCAGGTTTATAACATCACCCTGTTTTATGATTGTTTTTCAAACTGATGGTGTAATTTTGATTCATCAGGTGAGCGATAAAAGATTGCTCAAGTGATACGGAAGCAGAGAAGGTTACTTAAGTGAAACATTATCAGCTTCAATCAAACCTCCGGGTTTGCGTATCAGGAGAGCCGGAGTCTGAACTTAATGGACCAGGCGTTCATGATGTTCACGAAATCAGCGAGACCGGAAACGTTCTTTCTTCGATTGAGTCACAGGGCTTCAGAAAATGACGGGCTTCGGCCCCGGGTTATCTGAAACTGATGCCAGATCCTTCGGGAAATGCGCACCAGAGCCTGAAAGACACTTCGTCCCGGAACTCCCGTCGCAAGACAGGAAAAAAGGACAGCCGGAAGGTTATGCTGTAACAGGCAAAACCAGAAAGCCATGGGTTGCTGAAAATGATCTCGTATCAAATGAAGCAGCCGATCATAATAACAGTAATCTGACGCTGCGCACAACTTCGGTTGTAAACGGTGGATGGGAACTAATCTTAACGAATAGTTCCCATTATTGTTTTTACCCCATGCCAGAATCCCCGTTTAAATTCTGATAACAATCCTGCATTTGGGGGATTTATGCCGATTGAATATCTTTGTTTTTCACACAGACATTTAATATGGCATATTCAGGGCTCAGGGATTTTATTAATGAACTGCAAAAAAATAATGAACTTCTGAGGATAAAGGAATTTGTTAATCCTGTACTGGAGATAGCAGAAATTACCGACAGGGTGACCAAATCCGGCGGAAAAGCATTGCTGTTTGAAAATACCGGAACAGCTTTCCCTGTCCTGATAAATGCTTTCGGATCAGATAAAAGGATGGCTATGGCCATAGGCATGCAGGATCTTGATAATGCAGGAGCAGAGATAAAAGCATTATCAGCCATCATTTCTGATAACAGGGAAAATTTCCTTAGCAAGCTTTCAGCACTGCCGTCTGTCATTAAGCTGGCCGGCTACCTGCCATCGAGGGTAAGGGGACGGGGCTCCTGCCAGCAGGTGATAATAAGAAAGCCCGACCTCGGGATCCTGCCTGTATTAAAATGCTGGCCATTCGACGGGGGAAGATTTATCACCCTTCCGATGGTTCATACAATTCACCCCGGTACAGCCAAAACGAATGTGGGAATGTACAGGATGCAGATCCTTGATAAAGAGACTACAGGAATGCACTGGCAAAGGCATAAGACCGGAGCTGCCCATTTTGAAGCCTGGAAGAAGATCGGATCACGAATGCCGGTCGCTGTAGCTCTCGGGGGCGATCCGGTATATGCATATTCAGCTACCGCCCCCTTACCCGAAGGGATAAATGAGTATATCCTGGCCGGATTTCTAAGAAAGAAAAAGGTGAGGATGGTACGTTGCATCACCAATGAACTTTATGTACCGTATGACGCCGACATTATCCTTGAAGGCTATGTCGATCCGTCAGAGGAGCCCGTTATGGAGGGTCCATTTGGCGACCATACAGGTTTTTATTCACTGGCCGATACTTACCCGAAATTTCATGTCACATGCATAACCCATACAAAAGATGCCGTCTATCCTGCAACTGTGGTGGGAGTACCCCCGCATGAGGATGCCTGGCTTGCAAAAGCCACTGAGAGGATCTTTCTCACTCCGGTTAAAATGGCGATGCTTCCCGAGATCGAAGATTTTCATATGCCTTCTGCAGGGATAGCTCATAACCTGGTGATAGTGAAGATAAAAAAGAGTTTTCCGGGCCAGGGAATGAAGGTAATAAGCTCATTATCCGGGACAGGACAGATGATGTTTGCAAAATATCTGGTTGTTGTTAGCGGTGACGTAGAGATCAGGAATTACAGGGAGCTGACCGCTCATCTCTTTGAAAATATTGATCCGGGAAAGGACCTGTTGTTCTTCAGCGGCCCTCTGGATGTACTTGATCATGCCTCAGATGCATTTTCTTTCGGTGGGAAGCTGGGGGTTGACGCTACAATTAAGCTGCCGGAAGAGAATGCCGGCAGACTGATCAGCAAACCGGAGGACCACAGACATCTGTTAAATACCTTTGAATACCTTTCAGGTACTGTTATTGAAAAGCTGAATTCAGATCTGCTCAGGGATGGGATCCCGGTGATTATAATTTCAGTCGACAGGTCCCGTGATAAGGAGGTCATTGATAAGGTCAGGGATCTCTTCCTGAAAAATGATCCCGGAGGTTTGTGCAGACTGATCCTGGTTGTAGATCATGCCGTTGATCCGTTCAACCTGCCTATGGTAGCCTGGCAGATCCTCGGGAATACCGATCCCCGGCGCGATCATAATTATGTAACTGCTTCGTCAGTGATGATTGACGGCACAATAAAGGCCTTCAGGAAAGGAGGTTTTCCCAGGGGCTGGCCCAATGTTGTCTGTTCAGGGGAGGAGACCATCTCTGCGGTTGATAAAATGTGGGATTCACTGGGGCTGGGGCCATATGTCCCCTCACCCTCAGAAATTTATGGCAAGCTGTGTCTTAAAGGTGACGATAAAATTTTCACCGGAAACCGCTGATTCAGTTTTTTCCGCCTTATTCAGGCAAAAGGTAAGCCAATTAATCTATTTTTGCAGTATTGATGGGAAACCTCCATATTACATATAGGAACACTGCAGCACTTAATTACTTACTTATCCTGCCCGGTTCGCAGGATGAGAGTAATGTGATATTTACCGCCACTGATTACCGGTTGATTCTGTATTGCGTGGCCGGTGCCTTTATTTTTCTGCTCCTGATAATCCTCGGAAGGATGCTTTTTCTGACAAGGAAAACCCTGGCAGACAGGGAACAGCTCCTTGATCTGCTGAAAACAGAGAATGGTGAACTTGATCTGAAAAATAAAAATCTGACAGACAGTCTTATATACGCTCAGAGGATACAGGAGGCTCTCCTGCCTTCAGAGACATATTTCAGGAAGCATTTCAAAGATTCTTTCATCTTCTTCAAACCAAAGGATATTGTAAGCGGAGACTTTTACTGGATTGGCGAAAAGGGAGATAATGTTTTTGTTGTGGCAGCCGATTGCACCGGACATGGGGTCCCCGGAGCCCTTATGTCGATGATAGGCATGGAGATAATCGGAAAGGCAATTAATGAAGACAATATTGAGATCCCGTCGAAGATCCTGGCAGTTCTCAATAAAGGACTTGAAAAAACATTCAGCAGCGAAAAGAATATCGGGACCATAATAAGGGATGGCATGGACATCGGACTTTGCAGGATCGATAAAGCCAGGAAAAAGCTTTTATACTCGGGATCATTTTTTCCTCTTTACCTTATCCGCGACAACAGTCTCATTGAGATAAAAAGCGATAAGATCATTATTGGTCTGAATCCCGATGGCATCGCTTACAAGGATCATGAGATTGATATTATGGAAGATGATATTTTTTATATATTCTCCGACGGGTATGTCGATCAGTTTGGCGGATCAGAGAACAAAAAATTCATGTACCGCAGATTCAGATATCTGTTAATGACGATACATAACTTTTCGGTCGAGGACCAGAAGTCTATTCTGGAGGAGAATTTCAGAACATGGATGGGATATAATGTTCAGGTAGATGATATTATGGTAATCGGCTTCAGGCCGTTTGACAGGGAGGGCTAAAGGAAATTTTTTATCTTGCTCACCAGAGCAGCCGGCTGGTAGGGTTTGCTGATGTAGTCATCAATCCCGGCAGAGAGACACTTCTCCTTGTCGCCAATCATTGCATTGGCGGTGATTGCAATAATAGGTACGTGAGAATTTGTGGTTGACTCAAGGGCCCTGATCTTTTCGGCAGCTGTAAGACCGCTCATAACGGGCATCTTTATATCCATCAGTATGAGATCGTAGTTATTGGTCCCGAATTTATCGAGAGCCTCCTTCCCGTTTTCAGCGGTATCAATAGTATTCACAAGCGGCTTGAGTGTAAGCAGAGTGATCTTCTGATTAATCAGATTGTCCTCAACAAGAAGTATTTTAAGGTCTTTCATCTCCTTATGTGTCTTTTCCTTCTGGATAAGCTCCTCAATCTTTGGTGAGGCACTCTTTTGTTTTGGTTCGGCAACCGGACTTATAAATGGCAGAAGTATATTCAGAACTGTGGAGTTGTTTCCAACCTCCTGGCTGTAAGTTCCCCTGCTGGATGAGATAAGTCTGGCTGCAAGACTCCGTTCCGCTCCATCCTCATCAATAAGTACGATGCTGCTGTCAGTCTGTATCCGGAGTCCTATAAAGCTTTCGTTGCCTCTTTCCTTCTCCTTTTTCAGGTTTATGGTAACCTTGTTGCTTCTGTCAGTGGCCTGGGTCTCAACCGTATTGAAAAGGTCAAGAAATATCTGCTTTAATATTATCGGGTCGCCAAAACATTCCATATCGCTGAATTCCCTTTTGTTAAGGATGAAGTCAATGTTGGCCCTGTCCTTCAGATTATACAATTCTATCGTATTCTGAATGGTTGAAAGGAGATTGAATCTTATGGCTTTTCTTTGCTGATAACTTAAATTGCCGGCCGACTTCATGGTCAACTCATTGACAGTTGTCACCATGTTGTTGGTAGATGCTATGAATGTCTCAAGCAGTTCTTTCTGTTTCTTCTGAAGCCCCGATTCAATGAGCATATCAATGATAATAACAAGGTTATTCAGCGGTTCTCTTATCCTGTGTGAAAAATCGGTGATTACATCATCTTTCTTTTCATTAAGCGAGGAATAAACTTTTAATGCTTCATTGACCTTAATATTCTGGGATGAGGTTTTTCTTATAATGAGCAATCCTATAATTGCTCCTGCGATTACCATCAGGCCTGATAAAAGCTTCTGATCGAAAGTCAGAAGAAGTACGGCGGCTATAAAGCAGAATAATGCAATAATTGCATATTTTTCAATTTCCTTGCTGCTCTTCTCAAATAACTCCTCAGGGGACTTACCATAGCCATTATTACCTGCACTTTTTCCAGATTCACTGACCATAAACTGCAATTTGGGGTTTTGTAAATTTAATTAAAATTAGTAAGAAATATACATTACCTTAAATTAACAACCTTCAAAGAAAAGATTAATTTTGTCCTGTCGGTACGATATTTGATTGGGAAAGATAACAGGTCATAAGATATGAAGAGAGTTGTAAGAATCTTTTTTTTGATCAGTTTCATTATTGCAGCCGTACCATGGATGCAATCTTCCGGACAGGATAAGGAAGGAGTGCAATCTTCCGCACAGGATTCGGTAAAGGAAAAGGAAGGAATGGTGAAGTATACCCCCGATTTCCGGTTTAAGGATGGAATATATCTCAATTTTGAGCAGGTAAAAAACAACAGCCCCATACCAAAGGCCAAGCTTCTTACTTCGGTCGATTATAACGACAGGGAATTCTTTAAGCGGATAATGGAGGGTGATAAGATCTATTTCTATGACGAGATGGGAGTTCGTCAGGAGGTGGCAAAAGCTAATATCTGGGGCTATTCCAGGAATGGAGTATTATATGTGCAGGTCCAGGAGAATTTCAACAGGGTAACTTTTATTGGTAATATCTGCCATTTTGTTGCAGATGTTACTACTTATGATTCACGCTATTACAATTCTCCGTACGGATATAACGATCCCTATTATTCCCCATATTACGGATACGGAAATTATTATTCCCCCTACTCGTCATATCCCTATTATTCTCCATACAATCAGTCAAGCATGCCACGCACGGAATTAAAACAGTATCTGATAGATTTTGAAAGCGGGAAGATTCTTGAATTTGACGTGGAAAATACTAAACTACTTCTTATGAAGGATCCCCAGCTTTACGACGAATACGTTCAGCTTTCAGGGAAAAAGAAGAAAGATCTGATGTTTGTCTATATCCGGAAGTTCGATGAGAAAAACCCCCTGTATATACCCGCTGAACAATAGCCTCAATATGAAATTAATTTTTTCTGGTCTTTTAATGCTCTCCCTTTCCATGATGCTGAAAGGTCAGGCACCATTTCCCAGCAGGGAAGAGATAAAACAGTTCGATGATTCAAAAACATGCGTTGTACTGGAGGAGAATCAATTATCCACCTATAATGTATATATAAAGGATGCTGTGAAAGCATTCTGGACAATTACCCCTTACGAGTTCATCGAAGTGAGTGAGTTTAACGTCAGACGGCTCAATCCGGCATACTCATTTATAGTGCTTACCCAGACAAATTATGAAAAGGATAAATCAGGAGCTCTTTACAATTTTATAAATTTACTGGAGGGTAAAGATGTTGATAACCTGGGGAAGATGCCGGAGATATGTGCAATCCCTCTTTCGTATGCAGGCGAAGATGATATTGAATACAGCTATAAGCTGGGAGCCATTCTTTCATTCATGCAGAAGCATGCCAGGATGATTTCAGAAGATCCCTCCCTGACCGGCAGAAAATATCTGAAGTATTACAATAAAAATATTCCGCTGGTTGCCGGCAAAACAATACTTGTTGAACAGCGGGATCTTTCACCGGCGATCTCAACAATAGAAAAAATCAAGGCGATATATCCCTACAGTATCAGAATTGTAACTGAAGGCGAGATTATGAAGGCAATCGCAGATAAAGCTCCGGAAACCCTTATACTGCACAAAGTTGGCCCTCCTGAAAACAAGAAATCAGGATATTGCTTCACAATGCTTATCGGGACGGATGATTCGGAATTGTATTATTATAACCAGCACTTAATAGATAAAGCAAACCCTAACGGATTATTGCCTTCTGATCTTAAAAGACTGTCAAGATAGAATCAATGCATCATCGGGGAAACAGAACCGTCTTTTAATAAACATTGAAGCGCTATGGAAGAGAATAAAATCATATCGGAATCTGAAAGAAATTGGGCCATGCTTTGCCATCTGTCGGCCTTCGCCGGTTTCTTTTTCCCTTTTGGAGGTATTATCGGGCCGCTAATCTGCTGGCTGTCTAAAAAAGATGAGTCGGTCTGGGTCTATGTAAACGGGAGAAACTCACTGAATTTCCAGTTATCCATGCTGCTTTATATGGTGCTTGCCTTTCCGCTCTGCTTCATCCTGGTCGGAATTCCGATTGAAATAGCACTCGCAACCCTGAAGATTGTCTGCATAATAATTGCAAGTATCAAAGCATCCCGGGGCGAACCTTTCAAATATCCGCTTGTCATTCCTTTCATCCAGTGACCCTTAAGTAAAGTCCGTAAAGTCCATAAAGTCTGTAAAGTCTGAGGGAAAGAACTTATTACTTTCTTATTCTTCGACTTTATAGACTTTTTACTTTATAGACTTTCACCTTTATGAACTTTCGACTTATATATATACTTTTGTCTTTCATCTTTTATCTTTTATCTTTTAACATTCGTTTATGTCCTCAAAACCATCAATACCAAAAGGAACAAGGGATTTTTCAACCGGAGACATGCTCAGACGCGAATTTATCTTTGACACTATAAGGCAGGTATTCAGGTTATATGGTTACCAGCCTATTGAGACACCTGCCATGGAGAATCTGACGACGCTTCTCGGCAAGTATGGCGATGAGGGAGATAAGCTTCTTTTCAGAATACTTAATTCGGGTAACTTCCTGTCAGATGTAAGCGATGAAGAACTGGTAAAAAAAGACCCCGGAATACTCTCCTCAAAAATGTGCGAAAAGGGGTTAAGATATGATCTGACGGTGCCATTCGCCAGGTATGTCGTTCAGCACCGCGATGAAATTGTCTTTCCATTCAGGAGATACCAGATCCAGCCTGTTTGGAGAGCCGACAGACCCCAGAAAGGAAGATACCGCGAGTTTTATCAGTGTGATGTTGATGTTATAGGAAGCAATTCGCTTCTGAATGAGGTTGAGCTTATTCAGATCATAGATGATGTATTCGGAAGGCTTAAGCTGAAGGTTCAGATTAAATTAAACAACCGTAAAATCCTTACCGGCATTGCAGAATATGCCGGTGCTGCTGAAAGGATTACAGATATTACGGTGGCTCTCGATAAATATGAAAAGACAGGCTGGGAAAATGTAAAGGAGGAGCTCATAAGCAAGGGCATTGAAGGCGATGTTATAAACAAATTTGGCGGAATAATCAGAGTGATAGATAAGGACAATAAGGGAAAGGCAGATTATTTAAATTCAATTCTGGTTGGCTCAGCTGCAGGGATCGAGGGTATCCGCGAGCTGAAGGCACTGATGAGCCTGCTTGAAAAGACGGCGCTGAATTCTGAGGTGATTTTTGACCTGACTCTTGCACGGGGATTAAACTACTATACCGGAGCAATAATAGAGGTAAAATCCTCTGAGGTCAGTATTGGAAGCATTTGCGGAGGGGGCCGTTACGACAACCTGACAGGGGTTTTCGGTATGGAAGGGGTTTCAGGAGTAGGAGTTTCATTCGGAGCTGACAGGATATTCGACGTTATGAGCAGCTTAAATCTTTTTGACAGGGCAGGCTCCTCATCAACCTGGGTGCTGGTGCTGAACTTCGGTGAAGCAGAAACGGAATATGGATTAAAAATCCTGGGAAGACTCAGAAAAATGAATGTCAGCGCAGAACTCTATCCCGATCAGGTTAAGCTCAAAAAACAGATGTCGTATGCTGACTCCAGGAAAATTCCCTTTATCATTATTGCAGGGGAAGATGAGATAAAGAATGATTCAGTCAGGATTAAGGATATGACCTCCGGCGAACAGATAAGCCTGTCATTAAGTGAGCTTGATTCGTTTGTGAAGAACAGAATAAGGCCCGCCGGCGTGCAGATATGAAACTTGTTATAAAATTACACTACAGATGATTCATAAGATATCACCGGAAGAACTCACTCTTGAAAAGATAGGGAAGATCTTAACTGAAAATATAAGCCTTTCCCTGTCTGAGGAATCGGTTGAGCTAATCAGCCATTGCAGGGATTACCTCGACAGGAAGCTGGAGAACAACATTTCGCCAATTTATGGTATTACTACCGGCTTCGGTTCTCTTCAGAATAAAACCATAAGCAGTGACCAGCTGAATAAGCTGCAGGAAAACCTGGTGATGTCTCATGCCTGTGGCACCGGACCGGTGGTAAGGGAGGAAATTGTCAGGCTGATGCTGCTGTTGAAAGCCCATGCATTAAGTTATGGCAGATCAGGAGTACAGGTAGAGACTGTTCAGAGGCTGATAGATTTCTTTAACGATGGTATCACGCCGGTTGTTTACGAGCAGGGATCTCTCGGAGCATCAGGTGATCTTGCACCACTGGCACACCTGGTTCTGCCACTGCTTGGCATGGGAGAGGTGATATACCGGGGAGAGAGGCACGAATCAGGCAGATTTCTTAAACAGAACGGATTGTCTCCTGTTGAATTAAAATCAAAGGAGGGACTGGCTCTTCTGAACGGGACGCAGTTCATGAGTGCTTATGGCGTCTATGTTATTTTATTGGCTGAACGGTTATCGAAAATCGCGGATATTGCTTCCGCCATCTCACTTGAGGCTTATAATGGTCGTCTTGATCCGTTCTTCGAATGCGTTAATTCAATAAGGCCACACCAGGGACAGATAAACACTGCAAAAGCATTCAGGGAAATGTTGAAAGGCAGCCAGTTAATCTCGCAGCCTAAAGTTCATGTCCAGGATCCCTATTCATTCCGCTGCATACCACAGGTTCACGGAGCAAGTAAAGACGCAATAAGATATTCAGAGTCAGTGATCCTGACAGAGATTAATTCCGTAACTGATAATCCGACAATCTTCCCTGATCTTGACCTGATAATTTCCGGCGGGAATTTCCACGGCCAGCCCCTGGCCCTTATTTATGATTATCTCTCTATAGCACTCGCTGAGCTTGGTAGTATCTCTGAAAGGAGAGTCTACAGGTTAATTGCCGGACAGCGTGATCTTCCTGAATTCCTTGTTGTGAACCCGGGCCTGAACAGTGGCTTCATGATACCACAGTACACTGCAGCTTCAATAGTCAGTCAGAATAAGCAACTTTGCACGCCAACATCGGTCGATTCCATCCCCTCTTCCAATGAACAGGAGGATCATGTAAGCATGGGCGCAAACGGCGCTACAAGATTGCTCAGGGTTGCTGAAAATCTTGAGAAGATCCTGGCAATCGAACTCTTCACAGCGGTTCAGGCGCTGGAATTCAGAAGGCCTTTGCGATCATCCGGTTACATAGAAAATGTGGTTAAGTCATTTCGCCAAACAATTCCTTTCGTCAAAGATGATAAGGTAATGTACACCGAAATTGCCAGGTCGGTAGAGTTTATAAGGAACTTTAAGTTTTAGTTAAAAGCCGTTCCCGATTCTTCCCCGTGTTGTTGCCGGTTACGCTGCAACTCAGCTCAGAAATTCAATTGCCGGCAGTATAGTGAAGCATACCTGTTTTTTAATAAATTTGCAGACATAATAATCCTGATATCAGATGGCTCTTCAATGTGGAATTATAGGGATAACCAATGTCGGAAAGACTACAATCTTTAATTGTATCTCAAAGACAAAGGGTGAAACCAATGCTTATGCCTTCAGTGCAACAAAATCAAATATCGGAGTGGTACAGGTTCCTGATCCCAGGTTGTATGAGATGGAAAAATATCAGGTTACCGACAGGATTGTACCTACGGTTATAGAGATTGTTGATATCCCCGGACTCGCAAAAGGGTCTAATAAGGGGGAGGGGGTAGGAAATAAATTTCTGGCAGATATAAGGAATACCGATGCACTGATACATGTGCTCAGGTGCTTTGATGATGAAGCTTTGCCTCACATTGAAGGCTCCGTTGATCCGGTACGTGACCTTGAGACAATTGACCTGGAGCTTCAGGTAAAGGATCTGGAATCCGTCGAAAAAAAGATTGAGCGTCTTGAGAGGGCGGCCAGGGCTGGTGATAAAGATGCAAAACGGGGAATTGAGATCCTCGGCAGGTACAGGGATCACCTTGAAAATTTCAGCAATGCGCGGTCCCTTGAAGTGAAGGATGATGAGAAGAGAATTGTTGATGATCTCTTTCTTCTGACAATGAAGCCTGTGAT
Source organism: uncultured Bacteroidales bacterium (assembly GCA_963816345.1). GTDB lineage: Bacteria > Bacteroidota > Bacteroidia > Bacteroidales > VadinHA17 > LD21. Next base: position 2,826,381 of record CAWFKI010000005.1, on the reverse strand, counting down.
CTTTGTATGCAATGTCGATGAAAAATCAGCTGTTACCGGCAATAAATATGTGGAAAAGGTGATGTCGTTCCTGAAAGGCAAGGAGGCTGAGTTGATCGTAATTGCCGGAGCAACCGAAGCAGAGATAGCTGAACTCGATAATGATGAAGACCGCCTGGCCTTTCTGAAGGATGCCGGATTGACTGAACCCTCTGTTGATAAGCTTGTGAGGGCGGCCTATAAGATGCTAAATCTCAGAACGTTCTTCACAGTTGGTCCAATGGAGATAAGGGCATGGACCATCAAAAATGGCATGACCGCACCGCAGGCTGCAGGAGTTATTCACAGTGACCTTGAAAGAGGTTTTATCAGGGCAGAAGTCATGAAATATAATGACTTTGTCAGACTCGGATCAGAACACGCCTGCAAGGAAGCAGGAAGATTTTTCGTTGAAGGGAAGAATTACATCGTCGAGGATGGCGACATATTGCATATAAGATTTAACGTATAGCCTTCTTATGGTAACCCGGTTACTTTTATTGTTCTCAGCAGCAACATTTTTCTCGCTGGGAGGCCATTCACAGGCTTTAAGTAACGATGAAACTCTCCGCGGGCTTATCATAAAATACGGAGAGGTTCAGGTAACAGTTCCCTACACCGATAACAAAACACTTGATTATCTTACCAGAAATGTTTCAGTTTTATCTGTTGCAGATAAGATGATTGAAATAAGTCTGTCGCCCCGGACGGTCGAATGGTTTATCCGTCAGAAATTCAATTATGTTATAAAGCAGAGGATTGAGCCCAAGGGCATTATATCTGCAGCAAGTGCGGCCGGGGTTTTAGAGTGGGACAAATATCCGACATATACCCAGTATGATTCAGTAATGCAGAGTTTTGCCTCGCTTTATCCCTCGTTATGTCATGTTGACACCATAGGGACAAGTATAAACGGGAAGCTTGTGCTGGCGGTTGGAATTACTGGAGATGCCGGAAACGACCGGCCAAAAACCGAGGTATTCTATACTTCAACAATGCATGGAAATGAGACAGGAGGATTCATTCTGATGCTCAGGCTTGCGGATTTCCTGCTAAGGAATTACCCATCTGACGGGAGGGTGAAGAACCTTTTGGATAACCTCAGTGTCTGGATTAACCCCCTTGCAAATCCCGATGGAACATACAATCAGGGAGATACAATAAAATCCCCTGTCAGGTTTAATGCTGACGGAGTCGATCTGAACCGTAACTTCCCTGATCCCCAGGAACCGGGCATTGTCCCGGAAAAGGAAAACGTCGATATGATCAGGTTCATGAGAGAGCACCGGTTTGTAATCTCTGCAAACTTTCATTCAGGAACCGAGGTCGTAAATTACCCGTGGGACAGCTGGCTGACAAAACTGCATGCTGATAACAACTGGTTCTATGATATATCCAGGGGTTATGCCGATACTGTTCATGTCTATTCTGCACCCGGCTATATGACTTTTCTTGACAACGGCGTTACACGGGGAGCAGTCTGGTACCTGGTTTTTGGCGGCAGACAGGATTATGTTACGCGCGATCTGCAGGGACGTGAGGTTACAATTGAACTCGACAACCAGTATATTACTCCTGCTGCTAAGCTACCGGTACTCTGGGAGAATAACCGGCGTTCATTGCTGGGATATCTTGAAAATGCCATATACGGAATACATGGGTTGGTCCTCGATTCCCTCACCTCTGACCCTGTAGCTGCAAAAGTTTTCATTGCCGGTCATGATAAGGACAGCTCCCAGGTTTATTCCGATGCTCCTAACGGGACTTTTGTCCGTCTTCTCTCACCCGGGATATGGGCCGTAACCTTTACTGCCGGCGGTTATCGCGATACAACAATAAATATTGATGTCTATGCCGGGCAAAGAACCGATATTAACGTTATTCTGACGAAAAAAGTTTCCGGGCCCGATACAACAGTGCCGGAAGTCCCTGCGCTTTACCCGAATCCTGCCACAACAGAGATAAAGGCACTCCTTCCCGATGAAGTTGCCGGTTCTGTAAATATTATGATAATCAATCAGTCAGGTAAATTAATTGCAGATTATAATAGTGAAACGCAGAAAGGCATTCCGGTTATTATTGATGTGAGAAGAATAGCGCCGGGCACGTATTATGCTGTGTTTAAAAACATTAAAAAGAATAAATCCTGCCACGGCAAATTCATCGTTATTAAATAATCAACAAGATTTGCATCTGTAATTAAAACAAGTATTTTTACAGCTTACTCAATTTTAAGGGGAATCTGTAGTTTACTATATCAGGAAATAATCTATCAGAAGAAGATGAAGAATTTTGGAGCAGTCAGGAAATATTCCCTGGCATTGGTTATACTATTTTATGGTTATAATATTGTGTCAGGCCAGGGAGCATATATCCCGCCTGACAAGCCACGGCTGGTGATTGGGATTGTTGTGGAGCAGCTGAAATATGACCAGATAGAAAAGTACCGCGACAAGCTCAGTGACGATGGGATAAAGAAGCTTATAAATGAGGGGACATACTTTAAGAATGCCTCCTATGCATATATGCTTACGCAGTCTGCCCCGGGCCATGCAACGATTTCAACAGGTACAGAACCTTCATATCATGGGATTACATCTGACAACTGGTATCTGCCACTGAGGAATGAGCTGATTTATTGTACAAGAGATATTGATGTGAATGCGGTGGGTGGAAGCTTTGAATCGGGACTGAATTCTCCTGTTAATCTTCAGGCATCTACATTTGCGGACGAGCTTAAGATGGCAACCAGGCAGAAGGCAAAGGTATTCGGGGTAGGTATAAAGGAGAATTCAGCAATCCTGTCAACAGGGCATGCAGCAGATGGAGTGTACTGGTTTGATAATGCAACAGGCACATGGATGACAAGCACATATTACATGAATGATCTGCCTGGCTGGGTAAAGGACTTTAATGCAATGGGTTTTCCGGAATCGTACCTTAATGGCGTCTGGAACCTGCTGAGGCCAACGGAAGATTATGCAGATTGTCTGCCTGATTCAAACAGGTTCGAAGCAGGGTTTAACTCAGTAAATTACTTTCCGTATGATCTTAAGAAGCTGAGATCCAGGTTAACGACAGGTACAAAGAAAGAGTTCTCGCTTTTAAGGGAAACTCCCTTTGCCAATTCTCTTACGACCAGTTTTGCCATAAGGCTTATTGAAAATGAAAAGCTTGGGCAGGATGATATAACGGATTATCTTTCGGTCTGTTATTCTGCTACAGATAATATAGGGCACAGATTCGGCCCCTCATCGGTAGAGATGGAGGATGCCGTTCTGAGGCTTGATGATGATATTAAAAATCTTCTCAAATTTCTTAATGACAGCATAGGGAAGAGAAATATCCTGATATTTTTTACTGCAGCCCATGGAGTATCAGAGATTCCTGCAGTTCTGGAAAGTAACCGGATCCCGGCAGGATATTTCAAGCAGAACCAGGCTCTGCAGCTGCTTAGAAGCTATCTCAATGCGGTCTATGGAGAGGGCGACTGGGTAAAAGGCTATTCCGAGAGACAGATTTATCTGAACAGGTCGCTTATTGAAGATGCAAGGATCCCTCTGGAAGATGTCCAGAAAAAGGTAGCGCGGCTGCTTGTTCAGTTTTCCGGTGTAGCTGCTGCATATCCCTATTCAGCTTTTGAGGCAAACGATTTCGGCAATGGGAATCTGAAAAGGATTATAAATAATTTTAACTCGCAAAGGTCGGGCGATGTTATTGTAACATTGAATCCCGGATGGATAGAGAAAGATGGTGATTTTGTGACCGATCACAACTCACCATATGAGTATGATTCACATGTTCCACTTATATGGTATGGATGGACTGTGAACAGGTCGGCTGTTACGCGTCAGGTTAACCTCACGGATATTGCGGCCACACTATCATCGCTCTGTAAGGTTCCCTATCCCAATGCCTGTACCGGAGAGCCGCTTATTGAACTATTCAGGTAAACAGGCTTTCGTCACCGCGGGGTGAGATAAAGGTTACTATCGGTCTTAAAGCTTTTTCACGGAGCTCTGAACATATCTCTGACCCTGCAGGCCTCTTTTAACAGGCCGGGGTTTTTTTCGCAACCGTTTCCGAGAATTATGGTATCTGCTCCGGCATTGAAAATATCTTCAATTTCACCTTTGCTTCTGATTCCGCCTCCGACCACCAGAGGAATTTTGATATTTTCCCTGACAGCTTTCACCAGGACGGCGGGAACAGGGGCAACAGCCCCGCTTCCTGCTTCCAGGTAGATCATGGCAAGTCCCAGCATTTCTCCTGCCATCGCAGTGGCCACAGCGATTTCTGTCTTGCCGGAAGGTATTGCCTCCGTCTGGCTTATATACTCTACTGATGTTCTTGTTCCGGAATTGATGAGTATGTAACCTACTGATACAAGCTTTTCCCTGACATCCTTCAGGTATGGAGCTGCAATAATGTGATTGCCAATGAGTAATTCAGGATTGCGTCCCGAAATGAGAGAGAGAAGCATTATTATGTCAGCCTTCAGGGAGAGCTGAAGAAGGTTGCCGGGAAACAGGACAACAGGTATTGAACAGACTTTCCTGATCTCATCAATAAGGTCATCAACACTGCTGAAAGTAAGGCTTCCACCGGTCAGGATATAATCTGTACCGCACTCTTCTGCAATGGAAAGTATATTGTGAAGTGAATCTCCTCTGGCATTATCCGGATCAAGAAGGAGACCTATGCTCTTTTTTTCGGGGAATTTGTCAGTTTTCATAGTTGGCTTCTCCAGGGCTTATCTCTTTGCTTTTGCTGTAATGCTGGTATCCGATCACGTTCATAATGGCTGTATTAGTACTTGTGTGGAGGTTTTCATTATTTTCCGCAGTGAGGTTCTCCTCCCCGGATCTCATAATTCTTTTTAGTCCATACAATTGCATAATTATCATATTTCGAGTAGTAAAGGTCAAACGACTCATTGATCTTATCTGTATGAACGTGTCCTTTGATCTCCCCGGACTCTTTCACGGTGAAAGGTTCAATGGTAAGGTTTTTCCTGATGCTTATGCCCTCTTTGTCGCAGATTTTATAAAGGGCCTCTTTGGCGCACCAGTGAAGGTAAAGGTGATATCTCCTGGACTCATGATCCTTTGTGATCTTTTCCCGCCAGTTCAGAAATTTAAGTGCAATTGCAGCTATATTTGAACTCATATACTCGAGATCTATCCCGACCTTCTCATTTGTGCTGAGCAGTATGGCTGTGAGCTTATGGGAATGAGAGATGCTGATGAACCTTGATCCGTCTTTAAGGAATGGTTTATTATTCTTGTTATAAACGATCCTGGCTTCCTTTCCAATAAGCTCGGAAAGCAGGGCCCTGACACTTAAAAACTCAAGTTTCCGGGAGTTGCTGCTGAATCCCTTATATTTCTTCTTTTCATCATTATCGAGTGAAACAAGATTTAACAGAGTATCCAGGTCCTCTTCTATTTTCCAAACGCCGAGTATGGAGAACTCGTTTAGATAATGCTTTGTAATACAACCCATTAATACGAAATATGTTTCAATTTTTCCACTTCAGGGTTTCGATTAAATGTTCTATGTCGCCCCTGAAGAAATTTATTACCGGCTCAAGGGAATCTGCATCCGGTTCGGCAGAAAAATAGAGAGATCCCCGCAGGTAATGTTTGACGCTGTCCGTAACATAAAACTGCACTGCTGTAGCTGTGTTCCCTTTCAGATCGTACAGTATCCCGTAAACCTTGTTCTTACGGTTATTGATTATCTTTTCATCAATTGCATCTGCTTTTGAAATATGGTTTTTCACATTCATCTTATAGGTCTGTTCCATCAGACCCTCAAAATTCTTATTAATATCCTTGTATGTGAGGTAAATCCTGGCTTTGTATGAGGGAAATTCAATATTGAACCACCCCTGTTCACTTGAATTGCCGGTAGGGAAAGTCAGTTGCCCGTAGGCAGGATACTCGAAGGAGAGGGGAAGTTTATTTTTCATATCCCCCTGATCAAAAACCCGGTACTGCCTCTCAGGAAGGTCTATCCTGAAATAGCCGGTTGGTTTGGGTACCGGGACCTCGTTACAGCCATATATGCCGGCCAGTATTGCCGTAAATATCAATAATCTATACTTTCCTGCTTTCAGCATCGTCATTGTTAATTTCAACCTGTATTTCCTTTATTCTCCTCTTGTCGGCAGAATTTATTCTGAAGGTAAATTTCCCGTAATTTATTGTCTGGTTAATTTCAGGAATCGCTCCGGTCAGTTCAAGGATCAGACCGGCAAGAGTTTCTGATTCACCTCTTACATCATTCAGTATTTCTTCATCAATGTCAAGGATCTTACAAAAGTCGTTTAATAATATCTTTCCTACAAAAACATACTTGTTCTCATCAAGTTTCCTGTAAAGCAACTGATCCTGGTCGCCCTCATCAGATATCTCACCAACGATCTCTTCCAGTATATCCTCAAGGGTTATTATGCCTGAAGTTCCACCGTATTCATCAATTACAACCGCCATATGAATCTTCTTTGTCTGAAACTCCTTGAGAAGGTCATTTATTTTCTTTGTTTCAGGAACAAAATAAGGAGGTCGCAGGAGTGCCTGCCATTTAAAATTTGCGGGATTGCTGGTATACGGTAATACATCCTTGGCATATAATATTCCTTTCACATTATCGAATGAGCCTGAATATACAGGGATTCTTGAAAATCCGGAATTGATTATCTCCGGAACAATCTTATTGAACCCCGATCTTATGTCGAGGGCAGTCACATCGATACGGGGGCACATTATTGCGCTTACGCTTGTATTGCTGAAGTTAACGATCCCCTTCAGTATTTTCTCATCCTCATTGAAGTCATCAGAGGCCAGTTCCAGGGCATCGGAAAGGTCATTCATGCTAATGTTGGACCGTCGGGTTCCTCCCCTCTTTTTTACAAATGAGGTGGAGAGAATCAGAAGATTAGTTATCGGGAGGAAGATCTTCTGAAGGAACTTGAGAGGCTGGGCCATGAAAAGAGCCACCCTTACGTGATTCCTTGAAGCAAATACCTTTGGCAGGATCTCACCGAAAAAAAGAAGCAGAAAGGTTATGACAACTGCATTTAAGATAAAGCCCAGAACAGGTTCTCCGGTGAAATCGAATAATCTGGAGCTGAGATATGCAGCCAGTAATACAACTGCAATATTTGTAGTGTTGTTTGCTACAAGAATTGTACTAAGGAGTTTTTCCGGATTATTATAAAGCTTTATGGCAATTTGTGGTCTTTTGTTCTTATCCGATTTCAGATTCTCAATATCTTCCGGTCTGAATGAAAAGAATGCCACCTCCGATGCTGACATAAGAGCTGATATGACCAGGAGTAGAAGAAGTACTCCGAATCCGATAATTATTTTAAAATCAGGGGCATTAATTATTATGCCTGAAATATTTGATAATAAGCAAGGTGAAAATGCCTGTTCCAAGTGAGTCTCATTTAATAAAATCAGCTAAAATGGCAGATCGTCCTCATTCTGACCAGGGCCTGGTCCGTTTTTCTGAAGATCTTCAATATCATCACTGGCTGGGAAGTCTTTATCGGGCTGGTACTTATTGCTATTGTCGGCGGGTGAGGTGTATGGAGCTGCCGGTTCGTTCACGGCCGTGCCGGAGGATCCTTTGCCATGGATCTCATTTTTTCCTAACTCTGCCTGCGAAGCAGCATTGCCCGGAGTCTGCTTCTTCTCAAGTACCAGAAGTGTATCTGCAAGAATTTCAGTAATATATTTATTAATTCCATCCTTATCGACATACGACCTGGTTTTTATTTTTCCTACTATATAGACCTGGCTGCCCTTTTTTACGGTTTTTTCTGCCACTTCGGCAAGAGCCCGCCATAAAACTATGTTATGCCATTCAGTTGAAGTTATTGATTCACCCTGCTGGTTAGTGTAGGATTCACTCGTGGCAAGTGGAAAGTTTGCTTTGGCAACTCCCTTGTCAAAATAGCGGATTACGGGATCTTTTCCTACATTACCGACAAGTATAACCTTATTGATTGACATATAGTTAAGTATTAAATGTTAAAATCCGGATAACGGACTGTAAAGGTAATAAAAAAACCGCTTTGTACAATCAACATTTTCAGAATTAGTATAAATCGGCTTAAACGCCAGCCTGTCGGGTGGAAGAGGATTTTTAACACATAATTTTTTAGGATGATTTTACTCCACATCTTGTATATCAAACCTATATTTCATTGTAATTAAGTCATTAATAATATCTTTGATAAAAAAATTATTATGTAAGTGTTTCAATTTAAACAAATAATATTTTTATATTTGCACAGTTGAAAAAAACGAATGCTCAAAATAATTTGTAGAATTTTAAACTTCATGAAAAATGACTAAAGCAGACATTGTTAATGAAATTGCCAAGAACACTGGTATTGAAAAGGTAACAGTTCAGAAAACTGTTGAAGCCTTGATGGAAACCGTAAAGGACTCCATGGTAAAAGGTAATAACGTATATCTCAGGGGATTTGGAAGCTTCATCGTTAAGAAAAGAGCTAAAAAAACAGCCAGGAATATTTCAAAAAATACAACAATAATTATTCCTGCTCATAATATTCCAGCTTTCAAGCCGGCAAAATCTTTCATAACCAAAGTCAAATCACACGCTAAGAAGTAATCATCTATGCCAAGCGGAAAAAAAAGAAAAAGACATAAGATGGCCACTCACAAACGCAAAAAGCGTTTGAGGAAGAACAGACATAAAAAGAAGTAGCAGATCAGCCAGTGGTCATATAAAGAATATAATAAACCTAAAGATCTGACGGTCTTTAGGTTTATTGTATTGTCCTGTCGGAATGGGCTGATGACATATTAATTCAGATTAATATAGTGAAGTGGTAAACAAGGATTTAATCATTAATGTTGGTGATTCCGAGGTTTCTTTAGCGTTGTTGGAAGACAAGCAGTTAATTGAGTTAAACAAGGAAAAACGAAATATCAGGTTTTCAGTCGGGGATATTTACCTCGGGAAGGTAAAGAAGATTATGCCCGGACTTAATGCGGCATTTATAAATGTCGGATACGAACGTGACGCATTTCTCCATTATCTCGATCTTGGAGCTCAATTCAGAACCCAGCACAAATACTATGCCTCCGCTATTCAGAAACAGGGTAAAGTACCTCCCGTACACAAATTCAAACCCGAATCTGATATTGACAAGGATGGCAAGATAACCGATGTTCTGACAACAGGACAAACAGTTATTGTGCAGATAACAAAGGAACCGATCTCGACAAAGGGCCCCAGGCTTGCCTCCGAAATATCCCTTGCAGGCAGGAATCTGGTGCTGATGCCTTATTCTGACAAGGTCTCCGTCTCCTCCAAAATTGAAAGCAACGAGGAGAAAAGCCGGTTAAAATCTCTCGTCCAGAGCATTAAGCCAAGGAATTACGGGGTCATTGTGAGAACGGTAGCCGAAGGTAAAAAGGTAGCCGTGCTTGATGCCGAACTCAGGGATCTGGTACAGAAATGGGAATCTGCCTTCGCATCATTAAGGAAAGAGACCAAATCTCCCCGGTTATTTATCGGCGAGATGAACAGGACATCTACCATTCTCAGGGACATGCTTAATGTAACTTTTAACAGCATACATATTGATGACCCCACACTCGCTGAGGATATACGGCTGTATATCAGAGAAATAGCTCCAGAGAAGGAGAAGATCGTAAAGGTATATAAAGGCACTCTGCCCATTTTCGACCACTTTGGCGTAAACAAGCAGATAAAAGCCCTGTTCGGAAAGACTATCTCATTTAAACATGGCGCATATCTTATCATTGAACACACCGAGGCTCTCCATGTAATAGATGTTAACAGCGGAAACAGGTCAAGATCAGGCAATGACCAGGAGTTAAATGCTCTTGAAGTAAATATGGAAGCTGCCACGGAGATAGCAAGACAGCTGAGACTCAGAGATATGGGAGGAATAATTGTTGTCGATTTTATTGACATGCAATCGGCTGAGAATAAGCAGCAACTTTATGATAAGATGAAGGAGGTGATGTCAGGTGACAGAACAAAGCATAATATCCTTCCTCTTACCAAATTCGGTCTTATGCAGATCACCCGGCAACGTGTCAGACCTGAAATGAACATCGTCACCGATGAAAGATGTCCCTCCTGTCAGGGAACAGGTGAAACAAAGCCTACAATTCTGTTTACAGATGAACTGGAAAGAGGACTTGCTTTTATTGTCGATAAGATCAAGACCCGGAAGCTGATTCTCAATGTCCATCCCTTTGTGGCCTCTTACCTTACAAAAGGATTCTTCCCTCTATATCGAAAGTGGAACTTTAAATATAAAGTAAGCATTAAGGTACAGGCAGTTACATCCTACCATATGCTGGAATATCATTTCTACGACAGGTTTGATAATGAAATAGATCTGGCTTAAGTCATTCTGTTCCTTTACACTTTTCGGGTCAGATTATTTTCCATGAACCGGGTGATTTATTACTTTTGCACCAAATAAATTTATCATTCTCATGTTACGAAAAGTCCGGATAACTCTTGCACTGCTATTTGTAGCGTCTTGCGCTTACTCCCAGATCTATGATCCCGTAACATGGGATTTTGGTTCTGAGAAAAAAGGAGACAGGCAGTATGAGCTTATATTCACAGCATCTATTGAGAACGGCTGGCATATATACTCAATGAATCTTCCGGAGGGAGGACCTATCCCAACATCAATCAGCTTTGATACGATACCTGCCTACAAACTCGACGGTAAGCCATATGAAGTCACAAAACCGGTTGAAGTACTTGATGAGGCATTCGGATTTAAGATCAGAACATTCAGTACCAAAGCGGAATTTCGTCAGAAGATTACTGCCGTTGATCCCTCTTTTACGGTTAAGGGAGTGGTAACATTTATGGCTTGCAATAATTCAACCTGTTCTCCTCCAAAAGATGTAGAATTCGCTATAAATATAGGTGAACCGGCTGCAGCCAGGAGTGCCGGACAATCTGTCACTTCCGGTGCCGGAGCTGAAAATGTGGTTCCTGCAAGAGGATTACTGAAATTTTTTCTGATCTCACTGCTGGCAGGATTTGCAGGAGTGCTTACTCCTTGTGTATTCCCGATGATCCCCATGACAGTTGCGTTTTTTTCACAGGGGTCTGAAAACAGGAGGAAATCAATATTCAAAGCTCTGATCTTCGGAATTTCAATTGTGCTGATCTATTCATCGCTTGGCATCATTGTCTCACTGACCAGTGCAGGTGCGGGTTTTGCCAACGCCTTAAGTACCAACTGGATACCTAATACTATATTCTTCTTATTGTTTGTCATCTTTGCCATCTCCTTCTTTGGTGCATTTGAGATTGTTTTGCCAAATAATTGGGTTACGGGAGCTGATACCAGGGTTGATAAGGGAGGGATCATGGCATCTTTCTTCATGGGACTGACGACGGTCATTGTCTCATTCTCATGCACGGGACCGATTATCGGCGCTCTTCTTGTTGAGGCTGCAACAGGTGATGTACTCAGACCAACAATCGGAATGCTCGGATTTGGAATTGCATTTGGACTTCCATTTACCATTTTTGCTCTTTTCCCCTCTATCCTTAGCCGTATCCCGAAATCAGGCGGGTGGCTGAATTCAATTAAAGTGGTGCTGGGGTTTATAATGCTCGCTTTCAGTTTGAAATTCCTGATGACAATTGACAGTGTTTACTCCCTCGGGATATTGCCGAGAGATCTGTTCCTGGCAATATGGATTGTCCTTTTTACCCTTCTCGGCCTTTACCTGATGGGTAAGATAAAATTCGTTCATGACAGCGATCTTCCATTTATCGGACCTTTCAGATTATTCCTGATAATAATTGTCTTCTCTTTTGTTGTTTACCTTATTCCGGGACTTTTTGGGGCACCACTGAAACGGCTTGCCTCTTTTTTGCCCTCTCCGACAACTTCCGGCCTCAATATTCCGGCATTAATAAGTGAGAACCGTACCTATCAGGCCGGTCCTGAACCCGCCGGCGTTTCCGGCAAGCTATGCGCTGAGCCAAAGTATGCCGACATATTTGATATGCCTTTCGGGCTTAAGGGTTACTATGAGTACAAACAGGGCCTTGAGTGTGCCAGAGAACAGGGGAAACCGGCTCTGATAGACTTTAAGGGGCACGCATGTGCCAACTGCAAGCTTATGGAAGCCAATGTCTGGTCCGATCCTGAAGTACTTAAGCGGTTGAGGGAAAACTTTGTGATAATTGCCCTGTACGTTGATGACAGAACCAAATTACCTGAAGACCAATGGGTGAAGTCCGCTGTTGATGGCAAGGAGTTGAAGACAATTGGCAGAATAAATGAAGATCTTGAAATTTTTAAATATAAGACCAATGCACTGCCTCTTTATGTCATTACCGGTTATGACGGGAATGCTCTGAATAAGCCAATGCCTACAAATATGAACATCGAAGAGTATAAAAAATGGCTTGATGAGGGGGTGGAACGGTTCAGGGCACAAAATTCCGGAAAGTAATACCCGTCACTCCCGGCAAAGTTTTAATAAAATTACGTGTCTCTGAACTGCCCTGTGATGATAACGGATTGAATATCATTAATGTCAGGCAGGCTGATGTAATGATTAATTTGAGTTGCATAATTCAGTCAATTTGTTTTTTTACTTTCGGAAGAAATATGAGGATCAGCAGTATGACCGGGCTGATACAGGCTGAGATCTCCAGGAGCCAATCGCCGTATTTTACGTACGGCGTGATCCTGGTCTCAGGAATTATATCTCCTTTAATTGTCGCCTCAGTCCACCATTCTGATTCCCTGGTCCTTTTGCCTCTGATATCAATCAGGCACGATATCCCCGTGTTGCCTGCCCTGGCAACAGGTCTCCTTGTTTCAATTGCCCGCAGGGAAGCATAGAAAAGATGCTGCTTGTAACCATCTGTACTTTTCCACCAGCCGTCATTCGTTATGATAAATAATGCCTCAGCCCCGTTTCTGACAAACCGGGCAACATAGTTTCCGAAAACCGATTCGTAACAGATCAGGGGAGCTATTTTACAGCTGCCTGAAACATTCTCAAAGCATCCTCTTTCCTCCTGGACACCATAACCCCATCTGGTGCCCCCAAGATAGGGGAGAATCCTGCTGATTAATCTGCCGGGGCCGTTGGAGAACTGCATTTCTATGCCCGGCACGAGCTTAGACTTGTGGTACACTTCAATTTTCCTGCCTGTGTCAATTTTGAATGCTGAATTGAAATGGTCAAAAAAGGTGTCTGCAGCGCCGGTCTCTCTTGCACTTTTAGTTGGCGCTTCTTTCACATTCCGGTATATCCTGAAGCTTACCATACCAGTGACAACAGATGCCTGCGGATACTTCTCCGCAAGTTCCCGTACCATCCTGATATATTTGTTTCCATTCAGACTATCGAGATCGACAGGATCATCAACTGTAGTCTCAGGTGTTATGATCCAGGCAGTTTTATCTGTTGCACAGGCTTCAGCCATACCGATAACCTTCTTCAGCTGGACTTCAAAAGGGATGGTGAACTTCTCTGTATATGGATCGGTGTCGGGTTGAATTATGACCACCTCAGATGGCACGCCGGTAGCCGGTTTCAGAGTATAATATCTTGTTACCGAGACAGCAGCGGGCAGAAGGAGTATAATGACCCAGGAAAAAAAGATTGACCTCTTCCATTTCACTGCACCATGAATATTTACCAGGAATATTGCGAGCATGAGATTGGAGCAGAGGATCCAGAGTGTACCGCCGGCGGTACCGGTCAGATCATACCATTGAATAAACAGGATATCTTTTGCCAGTCCGTTCCCGAGGTTAAGCCAGGGAGTTACTATATTAATATGAAGGCTTATGAATTCATATGTGAGCCAGAATGTTATAAGTGCGACAAAACCCGGGATATTGCCTGCCTTCAGTCTGACAATATGAGCCAGCCACAGCGTGAATGACATCAGGAAAGAGAGTCCAAGGATGACGCAGATTGCCCCGGTAATGCTTGCAATCCTCATCCATCCGATAGCCATTATGCTGAAGATGACAAAACCAGGCAGAAGATATACAAAGAAGGCATTTGGACTATACTTCCGTGAATTTTCAAAGAGCCAGTTCTCTATTAAGAAAAAAGGAACAAATGATACAAGAAGTATTAAACCCGTGCACCATCCTGTCCAGGCCAGTCCTGAAAGGATACCGCCTGTAAGGGAGAGCATGGTGAGAGTATATTTATTCATGCAGGCTTTTGCTGTTGTATTATGGTACGCAAAGATAGTATGTTTATCAACTTTGTAAATTCATTTTATTTTCTCATTCTTTTCATTGCTGCCCCGGCTCGGGCACCGGGTATTTTGCATTGTTAAATTTGGTTAAATAAGCAGGTTTTATGAAACACGGATGCCATTTTAATTATCTTGCATCACTAAACAAGTTAAAATAAGCATGAAATTATTATTTGTTATTTCATTGATTATTTCAGTCCTTAGCGGTTGCCGCAACAGTGAAGAGAGCCTTGTCAGAAGGGCTGATAAAATTCATTCATCGATGCTGACGCTTGATACTCACTGCGATACACCAATGGAATTTGCAGAGGGAAACTACGACCTGGGGCAGGAACATAAGGAGGGGTGCGTTGACTTTCCAAGGATGATAAAAGGTGGGTTGCATGCAGAATTCTTTGCTGTTTTTACGGCGCAGGGTCCAAGGAACGACTCGACATTCAACAAGGTACATAATGAAGCAATAACTATTTTAAACGAGATTCATAAGAACGTTGAAAAAAACTCTTCGGTTGCTGAAATAGCTTCTACAGCTGATGATGGTTACAGGATAAAAAGGGAAGGTAAGATTGCTGCCTATATCGGCATTGAGAACGGTTATCCGATAGGCCGGGATATCTCAAGGATCAGGCAGTATTATAACCTGGGAGCCAGGTATATAACCCTTGCACATACAAAAAATAATGACATCTGCGACTCCTCAACTGATCCGAAGGGACCTGAAAACAATGGTCTTTCTTCATTCGGCTCGGAGGTGGTTAAGGAGATGAACCGTCTGGGAATGATGGTTGATGTCTCACACATATCGGATAAATCATTCTATGACGTTCTGAAGGTCTCGAAAGCTCCGGTAATTGCATCTCATTCCTCGTGCAGGGCACTTTGCGGCAGCCCGAGAAACCTTTCGGATGATATGCTTGTTGCCCTCAGGGAAAACGGCGGTGTGATCCAGATCTGTATTCTCAGCAGTTATCTGAAGACCCCTGAACCAAATCCGGAAATGGAATCAAGGCTGAATGAGCTCAGGAAGAAATACGGTGAATACGGCACACTGCCCGATTCGCTGAAGAAGGTTGTAAGAAAGGAGTATAATGATATTCAGAGCAGGTATGAAAAGCTTGCCACTGTGAAAGATATAGTTGATCATATTGATCATGTGGTGCAGGTCATAGGCATTGATTACGTTGGCATCGGATCCGATTTTGACGGAGGTGGAGGTGTGGAGGGTTGCCGTACGGCAGCTGAAGTAAAGAATATTACAGTGGAATTGCTCCGCAGAGGATATTCGAATAGTGACATCAAAAAGATCTGGGGTGCCAATTTCATGAGGGTATTCCGCAAGGTCGAGGAGCTGGCTTCCAGCCATTAAAAATCAAAGTTTTCAGAGCCTGACCTTTGAGAATTTCAGTGTCTTAACCATCCAGTCCGGCAGTGATTTATGAGGATCTCTTTTCCGGAGGTCAAAATACCAGCCAAATTTTTTCAGGACAGGCATTTTATGTGTCTCTACAAATTCTATCAGTGTGCCGTCCGGATCCTCAATATATGAGAAGTGGCCTGCCGCTTCACCCATATCGAAGCTGTTGCCATCGCCGCTCTGTTTGCTGTCAACCGTAAAGGGAAATCCTTTCCTGCCGCAAAATGCCTTCAGCTGATCCATCCCCCGCATATCAAAACAGATGTGAATGAATCCCGGGTCGCCCCAGAACCGGTTTTCGTATATCCTTTTCCCCTTTTTGCCCGTTGCTGATATAAGTTCTATAACACTTGTACCAAGGACCCTGCTGAAAGGTCCGGCGAATGATTTTGATCTTCCGAGCAGCACCCTCCTGCATTCTTTATTTCCACCAGGCAGACCTGCAAGGTCAGGGAAGATCGCTGTTGAATCGTATAATACCTTATCATAACCGAGAATTTCAGAATACACCACCCTGGATTTATCTATATCGGTTACTCCGATAATGGCGCCATAGGAACCGCCCGTATTTTTTTTCTCATTTCTGAACCAGTCGGTGGCTTCAACAAGCTGAAAGATGTTCCCGTAAGGATCCTTAATAAAAAAGGTCATTTTGCCTGTGGGATCAGGCAATAGCATATCGGGGACAGCAATCCCTTTATTCCGGTATGATCTGAGAGCCTCCTCAATATTCTTAGTCTTAATTTTGCAGGCAATGATACCCAGGTCACCGAGCACAATCTCTTCCTTTATTGTCATTGGCTCTCTTCCTTTGTATTGCCATATTTCAAATCCTCCGCCACTTTGCAGGTTAAGTGCAAGAACGGCATGCCTGCTCCTGGGTTTTCCTCCTGTATAAGGCAGCATCAGTTTTGCTTCAGCCACATCTTCAAATACCCTGCAATCCATACCGAAATGATTGATATACCATTTCCATGCCTCTTCAACATTCTGAACGCCAATTCCCATCTGTTGTATGCCGCTTATTACATATCCATCCATCTCGCTGTTATTATTTAATGTTTATGTTGGTTTGATCTTATCTGCAATCCTGAAGAAAAGCCATGGGGTATATCTTCTTATATAAAGCAAAAGAAGCTCATTTCTTCCCACAAGAATTTCTCTTTTATCCTTCTTTATCCCTTTCAATATGATTTTTGCGGCCTTCCCGGGCGAAATGCCCCTGGCCTGTCCGTCATCCAGCTTTCCGTGTTCTTTGCCTTCCGCATTCAGCGCATGAATTGATATCGATGTATTTACTCTTCCCGGAATAATAACCGATGATTTGATATTTGAGCTTTTGTTTTCAAGGTAGAGGGTTTCAAAGAATCCATGCAAAGCTTGTTTCGATGCAGAGTATGATGACCTGAGCGGAAATCCAAACCTTCCTGATATACTGCTTGTTGCAAGTACATGTCCTGATTTTTGCCGCATCATGTACGGAAGTATGGCTTTGGTGAGAGAGATTGTTCCGAAATAGTTGATCTCAAAGATTTTCCTGTCAAGCCACAAGGGTGTTTCATCAATTCTTGCCCTCTGGCTTATCCCGCCCAGATTAAGCAAATAATCAATTTTCCCGTGATTTTTTATCTGATCTTCAACAATTTTCTCTATTCCGGTGGTGTCTGAAAGATCGAACGGAACGCAATGGACCTTTGGGGATCTGTCACCGCAGGCATCCCTGACCCTTTCAAGTCCGGGCATATCATTGGAAGATGCAATAACGGTTGAACCAAGCCTTACAAACTCATAGACAAGTGATTCACCGATACCTGATGATGCTCCGGTGATCCAGGCTACTTTTTCTTCAAATATATTTTTTTTCATAGCCTTACAGTTCTGAGACCAGCTTTACCAGTTCATTATGATGTTTCATAAGGAGTCCGAAATCTCTGTTTTTATCTGAAATGTACTTTCTTACCTTATATCCTCCAAGTATTCTCCTGAACAGGAGATAATAGTTCCAGGCAAACAAACCTGAGAGGGGCAGTGTGAGAAAGATCAGGATTCCGATCCACCAGGGTGAAAAAAGGAGGAGTGACAGGGTCAGGTAGAGAGGAATGAAAAATAATGCAAGAACAAGGGATATTCCGTATTTCATTGAGGAGTGGAACTGAGGATCCTTTATTTTGCCCATCTGAAGATTAGGGATCCCAAGAAATGTAAGAATGAAGATGTTTCCGTAGAGAAAAAGCGGGAAGGTAAGAATTACTCCTGCCATACCGGCTGTAAGCAGGCCAAAGGGATGCTTCTTTTTTTCCAGTAGCCTGTAGTCGAGGTTCAGATCTTTTGTTTTCTTCTTTATCAGAAGGCTCAGGGAGCAGATCTTTTTATAAGCATTCAGGTTAGCTGATTTAAGAAAGTTGAGCCTTTTGATAAGAATTCGGTCCCTGAATAATTTCGGAAACCTGATGTCATCGCTGTACCTTCCGTTTATCATGCTTCTCAGTTCATCTATGGCCTCATAGTCTTCCTCCGATTCTATATGCACCATATTTGATTTCATCTCGTCGGAAAGCTTGTTCCTTAAAGCGTTAAGAGCCCTTTCAGGGTTCTCCCTGTATAATTCATAAAACTCTGATATTTCTACCGGCTTACCGTATACGACAGTAAGTACCTGCCTGAATCTGCTGTAGTTTGAGAATTCAATGCCGACGGGTATAATTTTTATGTTAAGCTTGAAATCCGTTGCTTCGTCTGATTGAAAAGCTACCCTGCATATTCCTTTTTTCAGCTGTCTGAGTCTCCTGAAGCCCGCATGATCTCCCTCGGGAAGGATGACAAGTCCGTTTTTGTTCTTAAGCACATCGATTGTCTTGAGGAATATTTCATCATTTCCCTTCAGGCTTGCAAAGCCATCCCTCATCCTGTAGACGGGTAATATCTTAAGGAAGTAAAGAAATGAGGCCAGCAGCTTTTTCTTAAAAATATCTGCCCTGGCCAGGAAAATTGGCTGTCCTTTATGCGTGAAAAGTACGGCAAGTGCATCCATAAGAGCATTCTGATGATTTGGAGCAAATATCAGATGGCTTTTAGGATTGATGTTTTCGAGGCCAAGAACGATTACTTTTCTGTAGAAAACGTTATTGTGCCAAAAACCCGCAACCGACTTTAGCAGGGCATACCTGGCAGAATACCTCTCAATGTTTTCCTTACCCATACAACAATTAAATATTTTCAAATGCCAGATCAGTTCTCAGTCACCGGCATGAAGCAGTACTCTGCAAGTTAAATAAAATGGAATTTCAGTATTGAAATCCACGATATTATATTTGTTTTTTTTAAAACAATAAGTCTTTTTACTACCATTTTAACTTTCCCCGGGCTCCTGTTCAAGCCTGTCTATCAGTCTTCTCTCTTTCTTTGTAGGCCTGCCTGTTCCTTTATCTCTGTAGATCAGTCCGCCAATGTTCCGTATGTCGGATTTGGCTTTTTCCGTTTCAGGTGTAAGATCTTCTATAAACCGGCTCACAATTTTTGCCGCTACCCTGTTCTCAATCGGTTCAATTACTCTGTAGGTGTAAATGACAGGAGGTTTTTTTACAGTTATAATTTCATCCTTTGAAACGGTCCTGGAAGGTTTGACCTGGATCTCCTTTATGAGGATCCTGCCCTTCCTGCATTCCGCGGAAGCGATGCTCCGGGTCTTATAGATTCTTACTGACCAGAGGAATTTATCGATTCTGACAGGGTTATTTTCGGTCATTTGTCTCCAGTTTTTCAGACTTCCTTTACAGCCTGATCATTCACTGATAACAGGAGGAACCTTTCCCTCTTTATTGAAGGCCGTCATTGTCAGTTCGGTTCCGGCAAATGCGAATGATTTTATCATTTCGATTACTATGGAGATCCTCTCATCAATGATTTTCTTTTCATCCGGGCTCCATTGACCAAGAACAAAATCGACCTGGGAGCCTTTCCTGAAGTTATTACCTATTCCGAATCTGATGCGCGGATATTCATTTGTAGCCAGGATAGTACTGATATGTGCAAGTCCGTTGTGCCCACCATCCTGTCCCTTGTGCCTCATCCTTATGCTGCCAAGGGGAAGTGCAATGTCATCGACTATAACAAGCATTGCTTCTGCGGTGATGTTTTCCTTTTTCAACCAGTAACTCACTGCATTGCCACTGAGGTTCATGTAAGTTGATGGCTTTAGAAGGATAAGTTCACGTCCTTTATATTTTAACCTGCATATTGCTCCGTAACGCTTATCCGTAAAAGAAGTATTGGATGCCTTAGCCATGGCATCCAACACTGTAAATCCTATATTATGCCGGGTATCTTTATACTCTTCACCGATATTCCCCAGGCCAACTATCAGATATTTCATCAAGCCTGATTGTTGTTAAATGACCTATTCTATTCAGCGGCCGGTGCTTCAGCCGGAGTTTCAATAGCAGCAGCTTCGGCTGCCACTTCTTCTTCGGTTTTCTGTGCAACGCGTGAGGTAGCGATGGTCAGGATCATTAATTTTTTCGGATCAAGCAGTTCAATCTTATCGAACGATAAATCACCTACTTTAACAGATTCGTGTATTTTCAGATCTGAGATGTCTATAGTAACAGCTTCAGGGAGATCAACCGGCAGCCCTTTTACTTTAAGGCTTCTTTTCCTTATGCTTAATTTACCTCCTGCAATTACCCCGACTGAATCACCCTTAACTCTTACGGGAACGGATATTGACACAGGCTTATCTTCAAAAACCTCAATAAAGTCAGCATGAAGGATCTTGTCGCTTACAGGGTGATATTGCACATCTTTCAGAACTGCTTTGAATGTTTTATCATCTATATTAAGGTCGACAAGATGAGCTTCCGGGGTATAGATGAGATTTTTAAATGAGAGCTCCGTTGCCTGAAAGTGTACGTTATTCTCTTTTCCGTAGATAACACATGGTACACTACCTGTCTTCCTGATCTGTCTGGAGCTTTTCTTCCCAAGTTCTGTCCTTAAAGATCCTTTGATTTCAATTGTCTTCATTTGACTAAAAGTTATTGTGCTACTAAAGATTACCTGCCTGGTGATCTCCCATTACACGTTTGACATTCTTAAAAAATTTTGGCCTGCAAATATAGAACAAAGGATTCAGAATACAAAATTAGTGCTTATCGACCTGTTCGTTGTTACAGCAAGGATGGTATCGGCAAATATATCAGCTATTGAAAGCACTTTTATTTTACCTGAATTATTAACAAAGGGCACCGAATCGGTCACCACCAGCTCCTCGATTGCCGAATCATCGATCCTTGCAACAGCATTTCCGGAAAGTATGGGATGCGTGGCGAATGCCCTGATGCTTGTGGCACCTCTCTCTTTCATCATATCTGCAGCAAGAACAAGAGTGCCTGCAGTATCCACCATATCATCAATTATGACCACGTTCCTGCCTTCCACTTCGCCTATAATTGACATCTCTTCGATGACATTTGGTTTCTTGCGCAGTTTATAGCAGAGTACCATTTCAGACTGAAGATGTCTGGAGTAGGCATTTGCTCTCTTTGATCCTCCCATATCGGGAGCGGAAACAGTAAGATTCTTTAATTTAAGATTTGCGATGTAGGGAGCGAATATGGCAGATCCGAAAAGGTGGTCAACAGGAACATTGAAGAAACCCTGAATCTGATCGGCATGGAGGTCCATTGTTATCACTCTGTCGACCCCGGCAGTGCTAAGGAGATCGGCCGACAATTTTGAGCCAATTGATACTCTTGGCCGGTCTTTCCTGTCCTGTCTGGCAAAACCATAATAAGGTATAACGGCGATGACTTTATATGCAGATGCTCTTTTAGCGGCATCTATCATAAGGAGAAGCTCGAAGAGATTATCAGCCGGAGGATTAGTTGACTGAACGATAAATACCATGCAGCCTCTTACCGATTCATCAAAACATGGTTGAAATTCCCCATCGCTGAAACGTGTTACCGAACTTTTTCCGAGTTCGATCCCAAGTTTTTCCGAGATCATCTGAGCCAGATGCCTCGAAGCACTGCAGGAGAATATTTTCATAGGCGCAGTTCCAAACATATTTCTTTAAATTTAGCTGATTACTATAATTTTCAAAACTGAGTACAAAATTAGAAATTCCATCCCGATATCAGGTCCCATTTGATAAATTGTTAATAGATTCTTCAATATAGTCCAGAATTTCATCTCTTCCTGTTCCGTTATTGGCTGACGAAATGAAGGTAGCCGGTAATGACTCCCATTTTTCCAGCATAATGGAATCATAATTCTTTATTGAGCTCGCGAGCTGAACAGGCGGGAGTTTGTCCGCCTTGGTAAATACCCGTGCAAAAGGGACTTCGCGCTCTCCGAGGAACTCCATAAATTCAATATCTGACCGCTGAGGTTTAAGTCTCGAATCCAGAAGTACAAAGAGTGAAACCAGGTTCTCGCGTTTCAGAATGTAATTTTTTGTGGCTATTACCCATTTCTCCCTCATGTTTACCGGGACCCTGGCATAACCGTAACCCGGAAGATCGACCAGGTACCACTCCCCATTTACAATAAAATGATTTATTGTCCGGGTCTTTCCCGGCTGTACGGAGGTTTTTGCCAGCTTCGACCAGCCGGTAAGCATATTTATCAGTGAAGATTTACCGACATTTGACCTTCCGATAAATCCGAATTCCGGCAGGGTTGGTTCCGGACACTCTTTTAAAGTGGGACTGCTCTTAACAAAGGCGGCTGTTCGGATTAACATCTCTTCCGTTCAGTTAAGATCTTTGTATGGTAATGCTATCTTTTTATGGATCAGATAATTATTGCCATAGTTGGTGAGAACCTCAGCAATTACCCCTACGGAACCGCTCTGAGGTGTCCCTCTCTTTTTAAGATCAAGTGTCCCGATTCCGTTAATTGTATTTATTTTGGTACAACGTAATGTGTCGAAGACGCCGTTTGTCATCTCTCCCCTGTAAAATCTCACCTCGGTTGATTTATCCGTAAGGGAAAGTAATATCCTGTAGAGGCCCTTTGATTTGTACTCATCGTCGATGTTCACAACCAGAGAGGGGTATCCGCTTATAAGTTTTCCATCATTTGTGAACTCTTCAAAAAAGTCGGTGCGGAATCCCTTTTTGAAACCAATGCTGGCTTTTAACTTTCCGGTTCTGAAGTACTGTTTCTGGATCCCGTCAACGGTATCTCTCACGTAAGGGGTTGCCCTGAAAAGCTGACCCTCCTCGTAGAACCATTTTGCCGTATCTTCCCTCAGACCATTCTTGTAGATGAATGTCCTTCTCAGCTTGCCATTGATGTAAAAGGTTTTCATCAATCCGTTCTTCACACCGTTTTTCAGTGTGGCTTCCATGACAAGATGGGTACCGCTCATATATTTCTTGATTCCTGTAAATCCTGTATCCGCAACGGATGTTGTATCCTGGACAGTGGCTGATTCCTTCTTTGAAGTTCCCTTTCCGCCGCAGCCTGACATAAGCATCAGCGTAAAAGTAAAAATGAGGGAGCCATATAATATTTTCATATTCAGTATGTTAATTATGTTATAGACTATTTTCGGTGTTAATGAATATCTCAAGTAAGCGGGCATCTCCCAACGGCTCAAGTACCACCTCTTTTATCATTGCCGGGAGCAGCACGGTTTCCCCTTTGGACACTTTATCTGAAGCATCATCCCACCTGATATTGAATTCGCCGTCAATACAAATATACACAACAAATGAATCAATTAAATAGTATTCCTTCCTTATTGCAGTATTGAAATGAAGAATGCCCGTATTGAAGAATTCACAGTTTACCAGATTTTCTGTTTTATTTATTGCAGGAACCTTTTTTATCTTGTTTTTTCCTGTTGCTGTAAAATCAATTGCCTCCATTGCCAGGTCGAGATGCAGCTCCCGTGTAATTGGTCCGCCGCTTTTTCTTCCCCAGTCAGAGATTCTGTATGTAAGGTCCGATGTCTGCTGTATTTCAACAAGGACAATTCCTTTGCCTATAGCATGAATTCTTCCTGCCGGTGTAAAGAATGTATCTCCCGGTTCGGTAATTTCGACATTTAAAAGGCCGGGAAGTGTTCCATTTCCGACCGACTCCTGATACATCTCTTTTGTCACACCCTCCCTGAACCCGGTATAAATTTTAGAATCCTTCTCACTTTCAAGTATGTACCACATTTCCGTTTTCCCGTATGCATGATGTCTTTTCCTGGCAAGCTCATTTCCCGGATGCACCTGGATAGAGAGATCTTCCCTGGCTTCAATGAATTTGAACAGAAGTGGAAATTCATTACCGAATTTTTCATAGATTGAATCGCCGGTGATGTCGCCCATATAGACTTCAATGAGCTCTTCGATATTATTTCCGGCAAGGAATCCGTTACTTATTACAGACAGGTTATCGGAAACTGCTGATAACTCCCAGCTTTCACCGATATTTGGCAGTCCGTCGGGTTTTTTATTGAACCGGTCCTTAAGTGCATCTCCTCCCCACACCTTATCTTTCAACAATGGTTCAAACTTTAAAGGATATAATTCTGACATCCTGAGATTTTTAAAATTCATATTCTATAACAGCACTGAAGTTACCTTCCTCAGCTTTTTGCTTAAAGTGTCTCACACCTCCCGGAACTTTATTCCGCTTTGGTCGGTTAATATTTTACAAATTACTATTTTTGGTAATAATCAGGTTTTGCAAAAGTACATAAATATGTTGATAGTAGGAATAGCAGGTGGGACGGGATCGGGAAAAACTACGGTGGTAAGGAAGGTAACGGAGTCCTTCCCAAACGGGGAAGTAACTGTAATCCCCCAGGATTCATATTACAGGGATAGCAGCGCCATTCCGCCTGAGGAGAGACAAAATATCAATTTTGACCATCCGGATTCTGTTGAATTCAGTTTACTTATTGATCATCTGAAAAAACTCAGGAAGGGCAAAACGGTTGAAATGCCGGTCTATTCATATCTCACATGCCTGAGGGCTGAGCAGACAATATCAATTGTTCCTACAAGGGTGGTGATTGTGGAAGGGATCCTTATCCTTGCGGATCCCGGACTGCGAAGTCTGTTCGATATTAAAGTTTTTGTGGATGCCGATGCGGATGACAGGCTCGGCCGGGTCATACAGCGTGATATTGTGGAACGCGGACGCTCTGTCCTTAATGTCCTGGAGAGATACCACGATACAGTAAAACCTTCTCATCTTCAGTTTATTGAACCTTCAAAACGATACGCAGACATAATAATACCCGGTGGGGGTGAAAACCAGGTAGGGATTGAGATTCTTATTTCGATAATTGAAAAGCACCTGAAAAAAACTAAATTATAGATATATGCTTGATAATATAAAGGTTGAGGATGTACTTTTCCTTGATATTGAGACAGTCCCGGCTCTGTCCTCCTTTGATCTTGTTGATCCGCAGATGCAGGCATTGTGGGAGAAAAAGTCAAAACAGTTCAGGACTCCCGAACAGGGCGCCGGGGAAGTATATGAAAGAGCGGGCATCTATGCTGAATTCGGGAAAATAATCTGCATTTCCGTAGGTTTTATCAGGGGCAGGGATCCTTATAGCCTGCGACTAAAATCCTTCTATGGAGATGATGAAAAAATTCTCCTGGCCGACTTTTCCGCGATGTTATCAAAATTTTCAAAGTCAAACAGGGATTCTGTTCTCTGTGCCCATAATGGCAGGGAATTCGACTTTCCATATATCGCCAGGCGAATGATCATAAACAGTCTGAGGATCCCTGATATACTGGATAATTCAGGGAAAAAGCCATGGGAGATAAAGCTTCTTGATACCTTGGATCTCTGGAAATTTGGTGATTATAAGAATTATATCTCACTGGAACTGCTTACTTCAATACTCGGGATCCCAACTCCAAAGGATGATATTGCGGGCAATATGGTTGCCGGTGTATATTACACCGAAAAGGACCTGGGCAGGATAGTAATTTACTGTGAAAAAGATGTACTTGCCATAGCACAGGTCTTGCTTCGTTTCATGAATCTTCCGGGGATTCCTGATGACAGGGTGGAATCCGTAACATTATTATAGTTAACCGTCGATAAGCCTTCTGAGGTTTCTGGTCACTTCCTCAGGCCGGTCAGCATGCACCCAGTGGCCTGAGCCTGCTATTTCATGGAATTCTGCACCCGGAAATACTTTCCTTATACCATTGATGTCTTCAGGGGGAAGATAATCAGAATCGCTGCCCCTGAGGAAAATCACCGGAAACCCGGTAACAGGCTGTACCATGGCTTCCTTCATGTCAATTGGTTCCATGATCCTGTCAAGATTGTTAAGAAGTGATGGAGCATTCAGTTTCCATTTGAATCCGTTTCCGTCAATCCTCCCCAGATTCTTGAGAATAAATCCCCTGACCTTTTCCTCTTCTATGTTTTTCTTCAGAAACAACTCGGCTTCTGCGCGTGATTTTATCATTGAAAGATCGAGAGACAGGATGGTACTGAGTATTTTAAGGTGCTGATTATACCCCCTGCTGTTTGACTTTTCACTTGTAAACGGAGAGATATCAGCTATGAGCAGTCCATAAATCAGCTCAGGCCATCTGATGGCAAATGATATAGCTGTCTTTCCTCCCATGCTGTGTCCTGCAAGGAAGATCTTCTTAAGCTTTAAATCGGTGATCAGTTCAAAAAGATCATCCCTCATTGAATCATAATCATGAATTTCCGAATGGGGAGATTGTCCATGGTTCCTCTGATCGGGCAGATAAACTGTAAAGATGTCGCTGAGGCTTCTGGCTATTGTTACCCAGTTATCGGATGATCCGTACAGTCCATGCAGAATTATAAGCGGAGGTCCCTCACCAAATTTCCTGTAGAACAATTTCATCTGCGATTATAAGGAGAGCTGTCGTTTGTACATCTGGATCGTGTTCTCAAGGCCAAGGTACAAGGCATCTGATATAAGCGCATGACCGATGGAAACCTCATCAACCCAGGGTATATTCTGATGAAAAAACTTCAGATTATCAAGATTCAGATCGTGACCTGCATTCACACCGAGTCCGGCCTTCCTTGCTATTTCCGCGGCTTCTATAAATGGAGTGACCGATTTAATGGCATTCTCACTGAATCCTGTGGCAAAAGGTTCTGTGTAAAGTTCCACCCTGTCGGTTCCGGTTAATGCCGCGTTCTCAATATTTACAGGGTTTGTATCGACAAAGAGGGAGGTCCTGATGCCCGCTTTCCTGAAAGAAGAGATAATATCGGTCAGAAATGCCCTGTATTTAAGTGTATCCCAACCGGCATTTGAGGTTATGGCATCATGGGCATCAGGCACAAGGGTGACCTGATCAGGTCTGACAGCCAGAACAAGTGTTATAAACTTCCCGGAAGGATAACCTTCAATATTGAATTCAGTTGTGATAACAGGTTTTATATCAAGGACATCACTGTACCTGATATGTCTTTCATCCGGCCTCGGATGGACCGTTATGCCGTCAGCTCCGAACAGCTGACAGTTTATTGCAGCCGTTAATACATTTGGGATATTTCCTCCCCTTGCATTTCTGAGGGTGGCAATTTTATTGATATTAACGCTTAACTTTGTCATTATAATAATTATGGTATTCAGACAAATTTTATTGAATTACAAAAATACAATAACTCTCTTTTTTATTACTATATTGGTTGAAAATAAAAGTATCAATGGTTGCTAAAGACTTAATATCAGAAGTAATTCCTTCGCTGAAGACCTCGGATCTCGGGCAGACGGCCCTTAACTGGATGGAGGTATTCAGGGTATCGCACCTGCCTATTGTGAATAATCAGGAGTTTCTTGGACTTATTTCCGATACCGACATCTACGACATGAATCAGCCTGATGAACCTATTGGTAATCATGCTCTTACATTATATAAACCCTATGTTACAACCGAACAGCATATCTTTGAAGTTATCGGGCTTGCCTCGAGGCTGAAGTTGTCGGTTGTGCCTGTTCTTGATTCTAAAAAACATTATAAAGGAGTCATTACTTCCAGTGACCTGATAAGGCATATTGCCGGTATCTCGTCTATAGATCAACCGGGCGGTATCGTTGTTCTTGAGATGTCTGAAAGGGACTATTCCCTGTCGCAGATAGCCCAGATTGTTGAAGGCAATAATGTAAAAGTGCTGAGCCTCTATGTTACATCCTCGCCTGAATCGACAAGGCTGGAGGTCACCCTGAAAGTCAACACAAGCGATCTTGTTTCGATAATAAGAACTTTCGAACGTTACAACTACGATGTAAAAACATGGGTATCAGATAATGACTCGATGGACCGTTTTTATTCGGAGAGGCTCGATCAGCTTATGAAGTACCTGAACATCTGAAGAAGAAATCTGATTAAGAAAATAGATATGCTTGAGAGAGTTGCAATATACAGCAAGGAGAATAGCCAGAAGACAAGGCAGGGGGTAAACCGTCTTATAAATGAGTTTTGCAGGAGAGGAATAAAAATCCAGATCATTCAGAAATCGGGAGATCCGATTTCCTGTCCGGGGGGTGAGTCAGTTGAAAGGTTCAGCGAGCTTTCGTCTGTATCAGGCCTTCCTGACCTTGTATTAAGTGTAGGAGGCGACGGCACCTTTCTTGAAACAGTACTTAAAGTAAAGGATCTTCAGATCCCGGTTGCCGGAGTCAATACCGGGAGAATGGGATTTCTGGCAAATATCTCCGAGGAGGAGCTGAATCATTCAATTGATATGCTCTGTCAGGGCGAATTTAAGACAATTGAAAGGTGTATGTTACAGGTTGTCAGGCCTGCGTCACTTTTTGATGGTACCGCCGCATCGGCACTGAATGAGATAACAATGCAGAAGGCAGACCTGAGTATGATAACAATAAATGTCTATATTGACGATACTTACCTGAATACATATTGGGCTGACGGGCTTATAATTTCCACCGCAACAGGCTCAACTGCATATAATCTGAGTGTAGGCGGACCAATTCTTTCACCCGAGGATGAAAGTATTATTATATCTCCCATTGCCCCTCATAATCTTACTATCCGGCCTATAATCGTTTCGGGAGAGAGCAGACTGAGAATGGTAATTGAGGGCAGGAGCAACGAATACCTGGCAACCTGCGACTTCAGGTCAAAACGTTTGCCATTCCATGAAGAGATACATATTGAAAAAGCCGCTGTCAAGCTTAAGACTGTGATGCTGAAGGGCATGGACTTCTACAGTACGCTCAGGAACAGATTGATGTGGGGGGTTGACAGGAGGAACTGATCCGCGGCTTTTCATTATCTCCTGAATTGAAAAGACATGGAAAGTGAAAAGCGGGAATGATTCAGTACACGGATGCAATTAAAGGTACTTTCCTAATATGAACATAATCTGAATTTTGGTGACAATTATTGTTTATCCTTAAAAATTGATTATTATATTTGTACCTGTAAAGCTTGAATCTATGAAACGGTCTCTGCTGGTAATCTTTCTCTTTTGTCTAATTGCTTCATTAACTCAGGCACAGCAACTCTGGAAACTGAAAAGGTATGAATTGGCCGGCGGGCTGGGGGCCACGATGTTTTTTGGAAATGTCGGAGGTTATTCAAGATCGGTTAATTTGCTGGGTTTGAAAGATATGGCCTTCAGGCAGACCGGCTACGATTTAAATCTCAATTTTAAGTACAGGATCACGCGTACGATCAACGCGAGAGCAAGTCTGAGCTACGGGGTTCTCCGGGCAACAGATTCAAGAGG
The DNA here is from genome assembly GCA_963816345.1 of uncultured Bacteroidales bacterium. Lineage (GTDB taxonomy): Bacteria > Bacteroidota > Bacteroidia > Bacteroidales > VadinHA17 > LD21. The sequence goes on along the minus strand of CAWFKI010000005.1, from coordinate 2,796,935 downwards.
CTCAAATGAGGGAAGGGCATTTGCTGCCCGGACATCTATATTTGAACCTGCTCTGATGGGAGAGTACTATTTTGTAAAAAACAGCGCTGAAAACAGTTACCTATTTAATAAAGGGAGGGGAGCAGGATTCATTGGATTTTTTAAATCGCTTGATTTTTATGCTTTTACAGGAATAGGAGGAGTTGTTTATTCTGTAACCCCGAATGAAAAACTACTGAAGCACGGGTTGAACCCCAGCGGTTTCACACCTGTAATTCCTGTAGGATTAGGTACAACAATTACTGCATATCCCAATGTTAACTTTGGATTGGAGTTGGGAGGAAGATATACATTTTCTGATAACCTTGACGGTTATCCTTCGCAATATTCCAGCGCGAATGACGTTTATTATTTTTTTGACTTCACTGTCACTTACAGGCTGAGGACCGGGGCAAAAGTAAATAAGAGTCTTTTAAGGAGAACTTATAAGCGTTAACAGGTTACTCTTTTAAAGGTTATAAAAGTATAAAAGATTCCCGATTTTCAGACCATAAAGAGCTGGACCACTTTTAATGAAAAAAGTTTTTAGTTTCTTCTGTTTTATCTTTCTTATGCTCACCTTAAATGGGCAGACCAATTCTGATTATGGAGTATTCGGCGGCGTCTCATCCTACATGGGGGATATAAATCCCGGCAGGCTGCTCTATTCGCCAGGTCCTGCATTCGGAGTTTTCTACCGGTATAATTTTCATCCCAGGCAATCCCTTAGAATGAATATCTTTCACGGCAGTCTTAAAGGGAGATGATCTTGATTTCAATAACAGTTTTCAGATTGCAAGAGGATACAGGTTCTCCGGTTCTGTGACAGAGGTTGCATTACAATATGAATTCAACTTTTTCCCATATTCCACAATGGGAAAGCTGTGGAACTTTTCACCTTACTTTGCTGCGGGGTTAGGAGTTGCATATTCCAGCGCCGCAAGCAATGTAAATCAGACCGGCGCTACAGTACCCATAATCCCATTCTCTGTAGGGTTTAAGATTAATATACATAAAAATGTGGGATTGGAAGCTGAATATGGTTTTCGTAAAACTTTTTATGATAACTTTGACGCCTTAAAAGATTTGGTTGCCCCGTCTGATTACACATGGACTCATAACAATGACTGGTACACATTCACAGGGGTAGCAGTCACCTGGAAGTTCTATAGTAAATTGGCAGGATGCCCGGCGTACAATGATGTGGACCAGAAAAGAAAAAGGTAGGTAATGTCTTTAAGGAAACGTATAAATACAGAGAAACTGCCCTCTCATGTTGCTATAATAATGGATGGAAACGGAAGGTGGGCACGTCAGCGGAACCTTGAAAGAGTATTCGGACACCAGCAGGGGGTCAATGCCGTGAGAAGTGTAATCGAAGCTGCAGGTGAGATGGGGATCAGATACCTCACACTTTACGCTTTTTCAACTGAAAACTGGGGAAGGCCTGATGAGGAAGTTTCAGCCTTAATGGGAATAATGATTCAATCCTTAAATAAAGAGACTGAAACACTTATCAAAAACAATATCTCCCTGAGAGCCATTGGCGACGTCAACCGGCTGGCCGATGAGGTAAGGGAGAGGCTGTTTGAAACTATTAAGCAGACATCAGTATGCACAGGACTCAATCTTGTTGTTGCCCTGAGCTACAGCTCCCGGTGGGAAATCACTGAAGCAGCAAGAAGAATATCTGCCGATGTTGACAGCGGGAAACTGAAACCAGAAGAGATTAATGAATCTGAATTCGAAAGGTATTTAACAACATATGGTATACCTGATCCTGAGCTGATGATCAGAACAAGTGGCGAATTGCGGATCAGTAACTTTCTTCTCTGGCAGCTGGCATACACTGAACTGTACTTTACCGATAAACTCTGGCCTGATTTTGGTAAAGAAGACTTATATAAGGCAATAATTGACTATCAGCAGCGGGAAAGAAGGTTTGGAAAAACAAGTGAACAGGTACTGGAAAAATGATGAGACCCAAATGATTGATAACAATCACAAGCACGAACAAAAATAATTTACAATCATGTGTGGTTACTTCATATCTTTAAAATCATAATTATATAATGATGAAATAATGGGGATTAGAATAATTGAAAGGTTTTTAATAACAACAATTTTCCTGACTCTTACAGGTCTTTCACTTGCATGCGCAGGAAAAGCAGGAGGTTTTCAATTTCATGTCCTCAGATGATTACATCATTGGCGGAGTCAGCATTTCGGGCGTCAGGTTTCTGGATGCAAATGCCTTGATTGGAATTTCCGGACTGCGGGTAGGGCAGGAGATCACTGTGCCTGGTGATGCACTTAAAACTGCCGTCCAGAAATTGTGGCAGCAGGGATTATTTTCCGATGTGAGGATCAGTATAGCAAAGGTTGTTTCAGATTCGGTCTTTCTCGATATATATCTTCAGGAGCGGCCCAGGATCTCCTCCGTAAAATATAATGGATTGAAAAAATCAGAAATGGATGACCTGGTAGGGAAGATAAACCTTCCTGTCGGTTCCCAGGTTACGGAATACCTCCTGAATACGGCAAGCAAAATAATCAAAGACCATTTTCTCGATAAAGGTTATTATAATACAAAAGTAACTTTTATTCAGAAGCAGGACCCCGACAGGCCCAATAATGTAATCCTGACCGTGGATGTGGATAAAAAGGAAAAGGTCAAGGTTGCGGAGATCAGGTTTATCGGGAATGAGTATTTTACAGCGGCCAAACTGCGGAAGCAGCTGAAGGGGACCAAGGTTAAGAATATTAATTTTTTCAGGTCTTCCAAGTTCATTGATAAAAAATACGAGGAGGATAAGCTGAAATTACAGACTTTCTATAATGATAACGGATTCAAGGATTTCTCAATTATTTCAGATTCCATCTATACTGTTTCAGAGAACCGTATCGGATTAGTCCTGAAGCTTGAGGAGGGGAAACAGTATTTTCTGCGGGATGTAGAATGGGTCGGGAACAGTGTCTATAACAAACAGGCTCTTCAGAAGGTCTTTAATGTTAAAAAGGGATCCGTTTACAATCAGTCTCTCATCGAAGACAGGCTTAATGGTTCAGCCGGTGCCCAGGATGCGGTAAGTTCGCTGTATCAGGATTACGGATATCTTTTTTCAAGACTAACCCCGGTTGAAGCAAAGGTGGATAATGATTCGGTTGATCTTGAAATCAGGATCTATGAAGGAGAGCAGGCCTACCTTAATAATGTACTGATCGAAGGCAATACAAGAACAAATGAACGTGTAGCCAGGCGTGAACTTTATACTTTGCCGGGTGATCTTTTCAGTAAGGATAAAATACTGAGATCTATAAGGCAGCTTGGCGTCCTTGGCCATTTTGACCCGGAAAAAATAAATCCGACTCCGCTTCCCGATATTACGAACGGTACCGTCGACCTTCTTTACAAGCTTGAGGAGAAGCCCAACGATCAGTTTGAGATTTCCGGAGGATGGGGTGCAGGAATGCTTGTCGGTACCGTTGGCGTGAGGTTCAATAATTTCGCAATGCGCAACTTCTTCAAGCTGAAGGAGTGGAAGCCTTATCCTTCAGGCGACGGACAATCGCTGAGCCTTAGGGTCCAGTCTAACGGACGTGTCTATCAATCCTATAATATTTCATTTGTGGAGCCCTGGCTTGGTGGAAAAAAACCAAATACCTTCTCGATATCAGTGTACAGGTCAATCATGACAAATGGCAAGAAAAAGGGAGAGGACGGCCGTCAGGCAATGATTATCGACGGAGCAACTTTAGGTCTGGGTAAAAGACTTGAATGGCCCGATGATTTCTTCTCTATCTATGGTGAAGTGAACTATCAGAGATACCTGCTGCAGGATTATAATGTGTATAGTTTTCTGTTCTCCAACGGTACATCCAATCTTCTGAGCCTGCAGTTAAAGCTGACGAGGTTTTCGACAAGTCCGAACCTGATCTATCCCAGGAGCGGCTCATCCTTTGCATTGTCCGTTCAGGCCACACCGCCCTATTCCCTGCTTAGCGGGAAGGATATGACAAACGTGCCTGATGAGGTGAAATACAAATGGATCGAATTTCATAAATGGATCTTTAAGGCAGATTATTACTTCCCCCTGTCAAAGGATACTAAGCTGGTGCTGAATGCCAAGTATGCCTTTGGCTATCTGGGACATTATAATGACGCTATCGGGCCATCACCTTTTGAATACTTCTATGTCGGAGGTGACGGTATGTCGGGATACAGTTTTTACGGCCGCGAGGTGATAGCACAGAGAGGATATACAAACGGATCTCTTACTCCGTATGAACCGACGCGTGGTACCCCTTCAGGCAACGTCTATTCAAAAATAACATTTGAGCTCAGATACCCTGTGTCTCTCAACCCTCAGGCTACAATTTACGGCCTTGCATTTCTTGAAACAGGCCGGGCATGGTACACTCTAAAGGAATATAATCCTTTCAAGATGAACCGTGCGGCAGGATTTGGACTGAGAGCGAACCTTCCGATGTTCGGATTACTCGGAATAGACTGGGGTTACGGCTTCGATCCGGTTCCTACGGGCCAGGCTAATGCCAATCATTCTCAAATACATTTTATTATAGGTCAGCAGTTTTAATTAATTACTTGTTAAATCTTTCAGTCATGAAGAAAATAGGCTTACTAATGGGATTAATTGTTCTGACTTCGGCGATAGCCTCTGCTCAGAAATATGCCTTTGTCGATTCCGAGTATATCCGGAATAATATTCCTGCATTTACCGCCGCCCAGGAGCAGCTCGACAAGCTTTCAAAACAATGGGAAAAGGAGGTTGCCGATGGATATGCTGTTGTAGAACAGATGTATAAGTCATACCAGAATGAATCAGTACTTCTTTCCCAGGATATGAAAGCTAAAAGGGAAGAAGCAATTGTCGCCAAGGAAAAGGAGATGAAAAACCTTCAGAATAAATATTTCGGAATGGATGGTGATCTCTTCAAAAAAAGGGAAGAGCTCGTAAAACCCATACAGGACGAAATTATTAAAGCCATTAAGGAGATCGCCATAGATGGCAGCTATGCTGTTATTTTTGATACCGCTTCAGGAGGCAATATCCTGTTTGCAAATCCGAAATTTGATATCAGCGATCAGGTGCTTGAAAAATTAGGTTATAAAAATTAATTAATTACTTTTGCACAAATTGTTAAATAAAATTATCGAAATGAAAAGATTCTTAATCGTAGCTATTTTAATGTCTGTCATTACCCTGGTTGGTCAGAAAGCATTGGCTCAGAATATAAAATTCGGACACATAAACAGTGAGGAACTTATTCAGGCATTGCCCGAATTCGATTCGGCTAACGTAAAGCTTGAAAAATTCCGCAAAGATCTGGTTAATGCACTTGAACTGATGTCTGTCGAACTGAACAATAAAAATGATGCATATAATAAGGAGAGTAAAAATCTTACCGATATTGTAAAACAGACAAAAGAACAGGAACTTGTTGATATGAACAGAAGGATCCAGGAATTTCAGACCAATGCGCAGCAGCAGTTGCAGGAAAAGCAGGGTGAACTTTTCCAGCCCATAATGGCAAAAGTTGACAAGGCAATTAAAGAGGTAGGCAAGGAGAACGGATTTGTTTATATCTTCAGTGTAGGTCAGGGAAGTTCCCTCCTCTTCTTTGATGAGACAAAGAGTACCAATATTATGCCTCTGGCAAAAGCCAAACTTGGATTAAAATAGTGTGAATATCTTAAACCGATGACCATCCGCCATCTGGGGATGGTCATTTTTTAATACACCGGATTTTGAAGGAACAGCCTATCGGGATATTTGATTCAGGTGTCGGCGGACTCACCGTCGCACATGCCATAAAGCAGATACTGCCAGGGGAAAGCATTATCTATTTTGGAGATACCGCCCACCTGCCTTACGGGGATAAATCGGCCGAATCAATAAAATATTATTCCCACAAGATCACGGAATTCCTTCTGGATCACGATGCAAAGGTCGTTCTGGTAGCTTGTAATACGGCCTCTGCTTCTGCCTACGACTCGCTGATAAAGGAATTTCAGGATAAAACAATACTTTTCGATGTGATAGATCCGGTAGTGAGTTATATTGGTACAAAAAATTTCAACAGGATAGGAGTTATCGGAACCAAGAGAACTATCAGCTCCGGCACATATGAAAAGAAGATTAAAGAAATATCTCCTTCATCAGACGTGATCTCCCTGGCGACTCCGCTTCTGGTTCCGATGATTGAAGAAGGATTTATATTCGATGACATAAGCAATGCCATAATCAGGTCATATCTCTCTGATGAGGCTCTTAACGGCATCCAGGCTTTAATCCTTGGTTGCACCCATTACCCGATCATTAAAAACCAGATCAGCAAAATATTCAATTTCAATATTGAAGTGGTGGATTCGGCCAGGATTGTATCAATATTGCTACGGCAGGCACTCGAGAAGAGAGCCCTTCTCAACGATTCCGGAACAGTAAAGGATCAGTTTTTCGTTTCCGATTACACAACCTATTTCGAGAAAATAGCCAGAATGTTTTTTGAAGGCGAATTAAACCTCAGGAAAGCCGACATCTGGAGCTGATATCCTTAATATTCCTTTTTTCATATTCCGGTCATCCCGGTTTTTCAGTCTGAGGCTTATAGGCCTGTGTGAACTCTTTAGATGTTTTATTGTTCTATTGCGATGTGTCCTGACTGCCTGTATACTTCAGCAGCCTGCGAAATTACGCAGCGCTGAGGCTCAAAAGATGATCAATATCATATGGTAAAGAATTATTTGTGTGTTTTGAAAGTCTTTAAATGTTAATTTTGTTGGTCAATTTTTTTTTATTGTGATTAGTAGGTTACTGAGAATAAATTTTTAGCTATAATGGGTAAAAAAACAGAGGTTATCGAACGTGAAGAGGTTGTAATCAGGTTCTCCGGAGATTCAGGTGATGGTATGCAACTGACGGGAACACTGTTTTCTGACACTGCAGCCCTTTTTGGTAATGATTTATCGACATTTCCTGATTATCCGGCTGAGATACGCGCCCCTCAGGGAACTGTCGGAGGTGTCTCCGGTTTCCAGGTTCATCTTGGCCATTCGGAGATCAACACTCCGGGAGACTATTCCGATGTGCTTGTTGCAATGAATCCCGCCGCTATAAAGGCCAATGCCAGATGGATCAAACCCGGAGGAACAATCATATATGACGAGAATAATTTTACGGAAAAGAATATAGAAAAGGCCGGATATGAAAAAGATCCCATCAGGGAAGAGAAGCTGGAGAGTTATAATATCATAGCTGCCCCGATCACTTCAATGGTGAAAGAGGCACTGAAGGATTTCGGACTGGATGCGAAAACAGTTTTAAGGACAAAGAATATGTTCGCACTGGGTATGGTCTACTGGCTTTTCGACCGGAAACTGGATTATACCGAGAAATATTTTGACAAGAAATTCCATAATAAGCCGGATATAGCGGAAGCCAATAAGATCACCCTGCGGGCAGGATATTATTATGCAGAGACAATTGAAGCCCTGTCGCCGGTTTATAAAATACTGCCGGCCCAGATAGCAAAAGGAGTTTACCGTAATATTTCAGGGAATGTTGCTACAGCCTGGGGGTTGATGGCTGCAGCTGAAAAGTCGGGTCTTAAGCTTTTTATCGGGTCGTATCCTATCACACCTGCAACAGGTATACTCGAAGAGCTGGCTGCCCACAAAGAGCTCGGAATAAAAAGTTTCCAGGCAGAGGATGAGATAGCCGGTATCTGTACTGCTCTTGGCGCCAGCTTCGCGGGCAATCTTGCAGTCACTTCCACTTCGGGTCCCGGACTGGCGCTGAAGTCTGAAGCCATAGGACTCGGTGTTATGGCAGAGCTGCCAATTGTCATTATAGATGTCCAGAGAGCCGGACCTTCCACCGGACTGCCTACAAAAACCGAACAGGCTGATCTTCTCCAGGCCCTCTACGGGCGGAACGGAGAGTCCCCTGTTGTTGTGCTTGCAGCCAGTACGCCATCCGACTGCTTCCATTTTGCATTCGAAGCGGCCAGGATCGCCCTGGAGCATATGACCCCGGTAATACTTCTCTCCGACAGCTACCTGGCAAATGGGACTGAACCATGGAGAATACCTGCTATGAAAGATCTGCCTAAAATCCATCCCCCGTTTGCTGACAGGAGCCAGACACCCTTCCTGCCCTATAAACGAGATGAGATAACGCTTGCAAGATCATGGGCAATACCGGGAATAGAAGGACTGGAGCACAGGATAGGAGGTCTTGAGAAAACAGAAAAAGGAACAGTATCTTATGTCCCTGAAAACCATGAACTCATGGTTAAGCTAAGGGAGGAAAAAGTAGAGAGGGTTGCCTTTTCAATACCCGATCTTGAGGTTCAGGGAGACAAATCCGGTGATCTGCTTGTTGCTGGCTGGGGCGGATCGTATGGCTATCTGATTACTGCAGTCCGTGAATTGCAGGCTGAGGGACATAAGGTGAGCCTTGTGAACTTTAATTATATTAACCCGCTGCCCCGGAACGTAAAGGATGTATTCAAAAGATTTAAGAAGATTGTTGTATGCGAATTAAACCTGGGTCAGTTTGCAGATTATCTGCGGATCAGGCACCAGGAGTTCATATATGAACAACTTAATAAGGTACAGGGGGTACCATTTACAATAAAAGAGATTAAGGAAAAATGTATCAAAATACTGGAGGAAAATTAAAATGGCTGAAATTTTAGTAAATAAATATACTCCCCGGGATTTTAAGAGCGATCAGGAAGTAAGATGGTGTCCGGGCTGCGGCGACCATGCAGTTTTGAGTTCCGTTCAGAAAGCCATGGCGGAGATGGGCATTCCCAAGGAAAAGTTCGCTATGATATCAGGTATCGGATGCTCTTCCCGTTTTCCATATTACATGGATACTTACGGATTTCATAGTATTCATGGACGTGCGTCAGCAATTGCATCAGGGGTAAAGGTCGCAAATCCTGATTTAATGGTATGGCAGATAACCGGTGACGGCGATGCTCTTGCTATCGGTGGAAACCACTTTATTCACGTTGTCAGGAGAAATATTGACATTAATATCATTTTGTTTAACAATGAGATATATGGTCTCACCAAGGGCCAGTATTCCCCGACCTCTGTCAGGGGTATCGTTACGAAAACATCACCCTTCGGAACAGTTGAAGAACCATTCTCAGTCGGTGAACTGGTGATCGGGGCAAAAGGAAAGTTTTTCGCCCGTACAATAGATACGAATATTGCCCTTTCAACGCAGATCTATGCCGATGCGGCAAAACACAAAGGTACATCGGTAATTGAAGTACTGCAGAATTGCGTTATTTTCAACGACGGTGTTCATGAACATGTGGCCGGTAAAGAGGTCAGGGAGGATCGGACAATTATCCTTAAACATGGTGAACCGATGATTTTTGGTAAGGGAAATGATAAGGGCCTGATTCTGGAAGGACTGAAACTGAAGGTTGTTAAACTGGGTGAAAACGGAATAAGCGAGAAGGATCTTCTCGTACATGATGCCACTGAATCCAACCCGGGAATACAATATATGCTCGCCAACATGGGATACCCGGGATATCCGGTCGCTCTTGGAGTGATCAGATCGGTTCCTGGTGTTACATATGAAAGAGCAGTGGAAGAACAGATAAATGCAGTACAGGAGAAAGCAAAAATCAAGTGTGTCGATGACCTGCTCTTAAGCGGATCTACCTGGACTGTAGATTAGTAATTTCTTACCCTTTTCAATTACCTTTCCGGATCTGTTCCTTTGACAGGTCTGTGATACATCTGTCTGAGACTCCTTCAGATCTCCGCACATCTGCAAGCTCTTAATACATGGTTCCGGGCATTATCTGGAACTATTTTTGTAATTTTAAAAATTGGGCTGACAGATATTTATCTCATGGATGAACTGAAAAACAATAATCAGATATTTAACAGGTTATTGCATGATCAGCAGGAAAGGCTGAAAGAGCTGGCCTGTATCAACCAGACAACTGCCATTATGAAGGAGGGTAAGCCTGTGGAGGAATCCCTGCAGCAAATAGTGCTGCTATTACCCGCTGCATGGCAATATCCTGAGTATACCGTTGCAAGAATAAAATTTGCCGGGAACCTCTTTGTTTCAGCCGGCTTTATCGAGACAAGCTGGAAAATGTTGCAGGAATTCACCACAATTGATGATGAAAAGGGTTCGATTGAGATCTTTTATACAACTGAATTTGAAACAGAATATGAAGGGCCCTTTCTGAAAGAGGAGAGAGACCTGATCCAGAATATCGCCGGTCTTCTGACAGGGTTTATAAATAGTTATAAAGCCCGCGATATTATCAGGCTTACCCGCATACCCCGTGACGAGGAAGAAAATGCCGGAGAGGTATCCAGCAGAAAACTGCTTCAGAAATTTCTTGACAGGCATAATGCCGAGAGGGATGTTTTTCACGACCTTATGCCCTTTAAAGTCAAAGAGATACTTCTTGTTGCCAATCTGTATGATGCTTATTCAATAGAAGGAGAGGGCAGGTTTTCTGACCATATTCTTGGCGAATATTACCAGATGAGTCTTACATCAATACCCAGGGTAACAGGCGTATCGGGTGAAGAAGAGGCCTTCAGCAGGCTTAAGTCGAGGCACTATGACATGATAATAATAATGATCGGAGTGGACAAGGAGAGCCCAATGATTCTGTGCAAAAGAATTAAAGAGAAGTATCCATATCTTCCCACTTACATCCTTCTGAACAATCCGGGTGATGTGCCATTTGTTAAAAACCAGAAATCGCTTGGTGTTCCTATCGATAATTACTTTGTCTGGACAGGAGAGTCGAAGGTATTCTTTGCTATGGTAAATCTGCTTGAAGACAGGGTAAATGTTGATAATGACACAAAAAAGGGGCTCACCAGGGTAATACTCCTTGTTGAGGACTCAGCGGAGTACTATTCAAGTTATCTTCCTATGCTGTACACGCTGGTGATGGAGCAGACAAAAAATCTTATAGAGGATGTCTCCACCGATGAGTTATACAAAGTGCTTAAGCTGAGGGCAAGACCAAAGATCCTTCTTGCCTCCAATTATGAAGATTCCATTACAATTTTCAATAAATACAAGGAGAGCCTGCTGTGCGTTATCTCTGACATGAGGTTCCCGAAAAACGGTGAATTGCATGATACTGCCGGATTCGATCTTATTAAACAGATCAAGGAGGAGCTTCCGAACCTTCCCACTGTGCTGCAGTCGTCTGATCCGGATAATGCCAGGTACGCTTTCACTCTTAAATCAAATTTTATAAATAAGAACTCTGAGAGCCTGCTGAAAGATCTTAAATTATTTATCAACTATTACCTTGGTTTTGGCCATTTTGTCTACAGGGATACAAGAGGCCATCAGATTGCAGTGGCAAAATCGATGAAGGAATTCGAATCTTATCTGCAGACCGTACCCGAGGATTCCCTGGCTTATCATGCCATGAAAAACCATTTCTCACTCTGGCTCATGGCAAGGGGGGAGGTCAAAATTGCAAAAATGATCAACCCGATGAAAGTGTCCGACTTCAAAAGCCTGAAGGAACTCAGGAAATTTCTTCTGGAGATTATCAGGAAGAGAAGGCAGGAGATGAACAAGGGAAGGGTGATTAACTTTGAGGAATCAGCGGTGATTGATGAGACAAATATCGTCAGTCTTTCGGGAGGATCTCTGGGAGGAAAAGGAAGGGGACTTGCATTTATAAATACCCTGATCTATAGTTTTGAGCTTGGCCGACTTTTACCGGGAATCAATATCAGAACCCCTGTTACGGCAATCATTGGCACCGATGAATTTGATATGTTCATGGAACGTAATCATCTGTGGGACAAGGTGAAAGGAGAATTGAATTTTGAAGAACTTCAGGAATTGTTTCTGGCAGGGAGCCTGAGTTACACCCTCGAGAAGGAGCTGCGTATCTTCCTGAGACATACGAACAAACCCCTGGCAGTACGGTCATCCAGCCTGTTTGAAGATTCAATGAGTCAGCCCTTTTCCGGAATCTTCCGGACATACCTTCTTCCAAATGTGAATAATGATCCTGAAGCAGAGGCTCCGGCAGCTATCTGAGGCTATCAAGCTGGTTTTTTCATCAATATATTCTGACAATTCGCGTACATATTTTGAAGCCATCAACTATAAAATTGAACAGGAGAAGATGGCCATAGTGATCCAGGAGGTTGCCGGCCAGCGGTTTGATGATACATTTTATCCTCATATCAGTGGCACAGCTCAGTCATTCAATTTTTATCCTGTATCCCATATGACGCCAATGGATGGATTTTCAGTCATTGCCGTAGGACTGGGACAGTATGTTGTGGAAGGTGAAAGGGCCTTCAGATTCTCTCCTGTTTATCCCGCTCTTGATATAATTTCTCCCCGGGATCTTTATAAAAACTCGCAGGTACATTTTTATGCTGTCGACATGACAAAAAATGAGCTGAATCTGCTGGAAGGGGAAAATGCCGGCCTTATCACCCTTGATATAAGCCAGGCTGAAAAACATGGCACTCTGACGCATTCCGCTTCCGTCCTCAGCGCTGATAATGATACAATAGTTCCCGGGCTTGATACTGCAGGTCCGAGAGTGATCAATTTTGCCGATATTTTAAAATATGACTATGTGCCTCTTGCCTCTACTCTCAGAACAGTACTGGATGTTGTGGCAGAAGCATTCGGGACTCCGGTTGAGATTGAATTTGCAGTTGATCTTTCAAAGGATGAAGAGGGGAATGCCTCTTTTTATCTTCTCCAGGTAAAGCCTCTTGTAGGCAGCGGGGCCGGCTACGTAATTGATCCTGATACGATATGCAATGATGACCTGATACTGATGACACGAAAAAGCATGGGGAACGGGGTCATTGATGATATTTCCGATTTCATCTATGTGGATCCGGAACATTTCAATAATATGCTTACCGATGAAATGGCCTGTGAGATAGCAGGCATGAATGAGAAGATGCTGAAGGGAAACAGACAGGTATGTCCTTCTTGGTCCGGGGAGATGGGGCACAAGAGACAAATTTCTTGGGATCCCGGTGACCTGGCCACAGATCTCAAATGCAAAGGTTATTGTCGAGGTAAGCCTTCCCGGTTTTCATGCTGATGCTTCCCTCGGATCCCATTTTTTTCATAATGTTACATCCATGAATGTAGGATATTTTTCAGTCGGCACAGGATCGCACGATGGGACTATTATGTGGGAGAAACTTAAAGAACAACGCGTTATCGAAAAGGGAAAATTCTTCACTCATGTAAGATTTGAAAAACCACTTCTTATAAGGATGGATGGTAAGAAGGGCATGGCTGTAATATCCATGAATAACTAATAAATTCAGAATCTATGACAATTATCGACGGAATCCTGGATATTCAGAAATATGATTTTACCGATACATCTTTTGATCTCCTGATGCAGAAGAGGATACATCGGGTTCTCGTAATATGCAGCAATTATGATAATTACATGCTTGAAGAAGATGGAAGGATTGATGAACAGATATTTAATGAATATGCTTCCCTTAACCTCCAGAATCCTCCGACATTTGTTCAGACAGATAATGCAGAGGATGCATTCACATTACTTCAGGAGGGCAATATCGATCTGGTAATCTCCATGTTAAGCCTGAAGGGAACTGATGTCTTCGCCCTTGCAAAAAGGATCAAGTCAAAGTATATAAATATTCCGATTGTTGTACTTACCTATTTTTCAAGGGAGGTGTCACTCAGGCTTGAGGGAGAAGATCTCAGTGCCATCGACTATGTATTCTGCTGGCTCGGGGATGCCTCATTGATCCTTGCGATAATAAAGCTTATTGAGGACAAGATGAATGCTGATTATGACATCGAGAATATCGGGGTACAGGCAATTATCCTTGTGGAGAATTCGATCCGGTACATCTCTTCGTATCTGCCGAATATTTACAAGATCATTCTTATGCAATCCCTTGATTTTCAGCGTGAAGCGCTTAATGAACATCAGCGGATGCTCAAGATGAGGGGAAGGCCCAAGATCCTCCTGGCAAACAATTTCAATGATGCCCTCAGCCTTTATAAGAAGTATAAGTATAATGTGCTCGGGATAATTTCGGATATCAGCTATAAAAGAGATGGTGTGAGCGATGAAAATGCAGGGATAGAGTTATGCAAGGTTGTTATGGCTGATGATGACAAGGTCCCGTTCCTGATACAGTCTTCCAGTCTCAGGCATAAAAAGGCTGCTGAGGAACTGGGAGCCGGATTTATTTATAAATATTCCAAATCCCTTTCACTTGAGCTGAGGAACTTTATCATCCAGTACCTTGCCTTTGGTCCTTTTGTCTTCAGGAATCCGGAGACCATGGAACCTATTGCCATAGCAACTGACCTTCAGAGCCTTCAGCAGAAACTTCTCACAATACCGGACAAAACGCTTGAGTACCACGCTTCCCGGAATCATTTCTCGAAATGGCTTAATGCGCGGGCTCTCTTTCCCGTAGCCCAGATGTTCAAATACCTCAACAGGGAGGATTTTGAATCGATGGATGAGATGAGACGCTTTCTCTATGTGGCAATTTCAAGCTTCAGGCTTGGAAAGGGCAGGGGAGTAATCGCAAAATTCGATAAGACAAGCTTTGATGAATATCAGATATTTTCACGTATCGGAGAAGGCTCCATCGGAGGAAAGGCCAGAGGCCTGGCATTTATAAACAGGATAATTAAAAACAACAAGCTATTCAATAAATTTCCCGACGTACTTATATCAATCCCGAGAACGGTTGTCCTCAGCACCGATATCTTTGATGAATTCATGGATCAGAATAACCTTTATTCAATTGCGCTTTCTGATCTGTCTGATGATGAGATCCTGAACAGATTCATCAATGCTGAGCTTCCCGGACATGTCTATCAGGATTTTTATGCCTTTCTGGCTGTTTCAAGAAATGTTCCAATTGCCGTCCGTTCCTCCAGTAAGCTTGAAGATTCACATTATCAGCCATTTGCAGGTATATACTCAACATATATGATACCAAGGCTCACCGATAATAAGCTGATGGTGAAAATGTTGTCCGATGCGATCAAGGAGGTTTATGCTTCTGTTTATTACAAGGCCAGCAAAGCATATATGACCGCTACGGCAAATGTTATTGATGAAGAGAAGATGGGAATAATTCTTCAGGAAGTATGCGGCAACAGGCATGGCGATGTATACTATCCTACATTATCCGGAGTGGCAAGGTCGATAAACTATTACCCTATTGGTTCTGAAAAAGCTGAGGACGGTATTGTAAATATAGCATTCGGACTTGGCAAATTGATTGTAGAGGGTGGGCTATCGCTCAGGTTTTCGCCCAGGTATCCGAAAAAGATCCTACAGCTTTCCTCCCCGGATGCTGCCTTAAGGGATACCCAGAAGGAGTTTTGTGCCCTCGATCTTAATATTGAGAGCTTTGTTCCTTCAACTGACGACGGGGTTAATATCCTCAGGATCGATATTAAAGATATGAATAATGAAGCTGCGCTGAAATACGTTGCCTCGACTTACGACAGGAACAATAATGTTCTTCGCGATGGAATTATTCATCCGGGCAAACGGGTAATTACTTTTTCCAATATTCTTCAGCATAAAACGTTTCCACTTGCTGATATATTAACCACTCTGCTTGAAATCGGCCACAGGGAGATGAATAATCCTGTTGAGATTGAATTTGCAGCAAATCTTGAAACACCTTCAGGATTGCCCAAAATATTCAACTTTCTTCAGATAAGGCCTATTGTGCATAATGAAGAGACGCAGAACATAAATCTTGACCATATAAAGACGTCAGATACAATTATATATTCTGAATCAGCCCTTGGCAACGGCCTCTTCAAGGGTATCCATGATCTTGTATATATTAAGCCCGAGACTTTCAATGCATCAAATAACAAGAATGTGGCGATTGAGATTGAGAAGATCAATACTCTGTTCGTGAAGGAGGCAAAGGGGTATGTACTTATAGGACCGGGCAGATGGGGTTCTGCGGATCCCTGGCTAGGCATCCCGGTGAAGTGGCCTCATATTTCAGCTGCAAGAATTATAATTGAGTCAGGACTTAAGAATTACAGGATTGATCCAAGCCAGGGAACTCATTTCTTTCAGAACCTTACATCGTTCCGCGTGGGATACTTTACTATTAATCCGTATATCAACGAGGGATATTATGATGTTGAGTACCTGAACAGCCTTAAAGGAATATATGAAGGCAATTATATCAGGCATGTGAGGTTTCCGGACGCGCTGGAGATCATGATAGACGGGAAGAGTCATAAGGGTGTGATATTAAAACCTTCATTAAAATGAATTGCCGGTATTAACAGCAGGCGATATTATGCGGAAAGGATTCAGAAAGTTGCGCTTTCCGTCCTGGCTTCACCGTTTACCTTTTTAATAAGTCCCTGCAAAACGTTGCCTGGTCCCACCTCGACAAATGATGTTGCACCGCCGGAGATCATATTGATGACGGTCTGGGTCCACAGAACCGGTGATGTCAGCTGGGCGACAAGATTACTTTTTATCTCCTCGGGATCGAGAGAAGGAAGCGCTGTAACATTCTGATATACAGGGCATATAGGCTTTTTTAATACAATATTGTTTATTGCTTCCTCAAGTTCAAGGCGGGCAGATTCCATCAGCGGGGAGTGGAATGCTCCTCCGACAGAGAGTTTAATAGCTCTTCTGACACCTCTTTCCTTAAGTAATTCAATAGCTTTCTCTATTCCTTCATTTGAACCGGAGATAACAATCTGTCCGGGGCAGTTATAATTTGCCGGAACCACAATATCTTTTATGGCAGCACACACCTCTTCAATAACCCTGTCTTCCGATCCGATTATTGCCGCCATTGTGGAAGGAGTCTTCTCACATGCCTTCTGCATCGCAATTGCTCTTTTTGAAACGAGTATCAGTCCTTCGTTGAATGAGAGCGCCTTATTGGCTACAATTGCCGATAACTCTCCGAGAGAATGACCGGCAACCATATCGGGATTAAAGGAATTCCCCATGACGGCTGCAAGAATTGTTGAGTGAAGGAATATCGCGGGTTGCGTCACTTTTGTCTGTTTCAGGTCGTCAGCAGAGCCGGAAAACATAATTTCGGTTATCCTGAAGCCAAGGATCGAGTTGGCCTGCTCGAACATCTCCCTTGCCAGGGAAGATCTGTCATAGAGATCTTTACCCATGCCTGTGTACTGGGCTCCCTGCCCCGGAAATACGTATGCTCTCATAATAAATAGATAAATGATTAATGCAGCCTGGTACCGATAAGATGGACAAACTCCTCCCTTGTATTCAGTTTCTCTAGAAATATACCTGTAAATGCAGAAGTTGTTGTAACGGAGTTTTGCTTCTGTACTCCTCTGATCTGCATGCACATATGCTGTGCTTCAATAACCACCGCAACGCCCATGGGATTGAGACATTCCTGTAAGCAATCCCTGATCTGCACGGTAAGTCTTTCCTGTACCTGTAGTCTCCTGCTGAACGCCTCCACCACCCTGGCAATTTTGCTGAGTCCGGTGATATACCCGTCGGGTATGTAAGCTATATGAGCTTTTCCGAAAAATGGAAGCATATGATGCTCGCACATTGAATAGATATCAATATCTTTAACCAGGACCATCTGTTTGTAATCCTCCCTGAATTTTGCCGAATTAATTATCTTGCATGGGTTCTGGTTGTAGCCGTTGGTGAGAAAATTCAGAGCTTTGGCAATCCGTTCAGGAGTACGTTTTAATCCTTCACGATCAGGATCTTCTCCGATAAGTCTGAGCACTCTGTAGTAAATATTTGAAAGTTCTTCAATGTTTTCACTGTTCCAGGTCTCGATCTTATTATATCCGTTTGACATTTTTTCAGATCCGTCATTGACCTTTTCTATATGCTTAACCATAGTATTCGATAAAATTATTTTCAGTCTCTTCAATTTTTACACAATGCAGTTGAGCCCCCTCATTTTCTACAGGGGATTTAAGCTCATTCCAGATCGCAATGGCCAGGTTTTCGGAAGTCGCAATTTTGCCTTTCATAAAATCAACTTCAAGATTGATGTTCTTATGATCAAGCTTATTAATAACATTTTCAAGTATAACCTGTTTCAGTTTATTAATGTTCAATACGAATCCCAGTTCCGGAGAAGGCTCGCCCTTCACGGTTACCCATAATATATAATTGTGTCCATGCCAGTTTGGATTAGAGCACTTTCCGAATACTATATGATTTTCTTCATCGGACCAGTCTTTCCTGAACATTCTGTGCGCTGCAGAGAATCGTTCCCGGCGTGTTAGGTAAATCATGCTGCTCTCCGTTTATGGTGCAATATTAGCCAATTATTTTGATCTGTATAATTTATAAAAGCAATATATTTACCACTTTACTTACAGGAAACACATCACTCTATCTATGTCATTTAAAATATTATATGTTGCAGCAACGGATGTTGAAGCCGGGGCTCCCGGTAAAACAAGGGGAATAGTTACTATTCCGGGCGGCTACCGGTCGGGTGACTCTGAGATAAGTGTTCTTGTCGCAGGGGTAGGATCAATAGCAACAGCGTGGGCTATGCATAAATGGCTTTCGGTCAATGAAAAACCCGACCTTGCAATAAATGCGGGTATTGCAGGCAGTTACCGGCAGGATATTGTGACAGGAAATGTGGTGTTGCCGGTAAGCGATTGTTTTGCGGATGCCGGCATCGAGGATGGCAATGAATTTTTGACCCTCAGGGAAGCCGGTCTTGCCGGTGCAGACGATTTTCCCTTCAGGGAGGGGGTTATTCCTGCCGGGAACAGGTTTACCGATATGATGCGTAAAACATTAATGCCGGTGAGGGCTATTACAGTCAATACAGCCACAGGTTCCGAAGCCACCAGAGATAAACTGGTAAAAAAGTATAATCCTGATATCGAGACAATGGAAGGCGCAACTTTTTTCTATATTTGCAGCATTGAGAAAATACCTTTTCTGGCTCTGAGGGCAATTTCAAATATGGTTGAGCTTCGAAACAAAAGCAAATGGGATATTCCGCTTGCCCTCAGTAATCTGTCAGAAAAGCTTGGTGAAGTTTTTTCCGGAGTACCGGAGTACATCCGGACTGGTAATGTTACATCGGCCTCTGAAGAATAAATAAAATATTTATGAAACTGACACTTGGATTCTCTCCATGCCCTAATGATACATTTATTTTTGATGCTATGGTGCATGGCAGGATCGATACTGAAGGGCTTGAGTTTGATTATTTTCTTGCAGATGTAGAGGAGCTTAACAGGAGAGCTACTCTCTTCCGAAGTTGATATTACCAAGGTAAGCTACCATGCCTATGCATATATAGCTGAGAACTACCTTATTCTTGATTCGGGCAGTGCTCTTGGCCATAGAAACGGGCCATTGCTTGTGAGTAAGCGGCTGATCAGCTCTTCCGACTTTCCCACGTCAAGGATAGCAATTCCGGGAAAATATCACAACAGCCAATCTTCTTTTCAGCATTGCATGGCCCGATGCCGGAAATAAAAATGAATACCTCTTTTCGGATATACCAGCAGCGCTTCTTAAAGGATGAAGTTGATGCAGGTCTGATTATACATGAAACCAGATTTACCTATGCAAAACTGGGCCTTACCAAGATTGCCGATATGGGAGAATTCTGGGAAAAACTTACAGGATTACCCGTGCCACTTGGCGCAATTGTGATCAACAGAAATATCCCTGAAGATATTGCACTTGAAGGTAAACCGGATAGTGCGCAGGAGCCTTGAATATGCATATAAGGATTCCATTGCCTCCTACAGTTTTGTCGCCGGGAATGCCACTCGATATCGACAGTACGGTGATGAACAATCATATCAAGCTTTTTGTGAATGAATATACTCTTGACCTGGGCATTAACGGTAGAGAGGCTATTAATGAGCTGTTCAGGATTGCCCGCGAAAAAGAGGTTATTCCGCCACTCCCCGGCAGGATTTTTCTTACCGATCCCTGTAGCATTTTTCCTTTCAGAAAATGCTAAATTTGAACATAGGATTCCCGTTCGTTGTTTAATAGTTCAGAGTATTAATTAAAAACTTTAACTATGGCATTTGAACTACCTAAACTACCGTACAAGCTGAACGCACTTGTTCCATACATCAGTGAAGAGACGCTTGATTATCCATTATGGCAAACATCATCAGGCCTATGTAAATAACCTTAACGGACTGGTGCCGGGAACTGAATTTGAAAAAGCTGATCTGGAAACGATCATTAAAAAAGCTGAAGGGGGTATTTATAATAATGCTGCCCAGGTCTGGAATCACACCTTCTATTTTGAATCTTTTTCAACGGAAGGCAGGAGGAATCCTATCCGGTCTCCTTGCTGATGCAATTAACAGTTCGTTTGGTTCATTTGATTCATTTAAGGATCAGTTTAATAAAGCCGCTGCCACCTCTTTTCGGATCAGGATGGGCATGGCTGGCAAAAAATGGAAACGGAGCGCTTGCAGATTATCCAGGAATCAAATGCAGGCAATCCTCTTCGCAAGGGTCTTAAACGCCAGTTATGACGTGTGATGTGTGGGAACACGCATATTATATTGATTACAGGAACAAACGTCCTGACTATATCAAATCATTCTGGGAAATTCTTGACTGGGACGTTATTGCAAAAAGATACTGATAAATGACTGATTTACTGGGGAATCAGGAATGATTCCTTATAGATTTAATTTTTTTAAATTAATACGCTGATATGAACCTAAAGGACGTTTTACAAAGCATGAGCTGCCGTCTTCGATGAGACGCATCGGATAGATCGGAAACACTTGAAAATCTGATTGACCTTGCCAGACTGTCAGCTTCCGGAGGAAACAGGCAGCCTCTTAAATATCTCCTCTACAATCAAACGGAAGAATGTGAAAAGATCTTTCCCTACCTCGCATGGGCAGGCTATCTGAATGAATGGCAGGGCCCTGAAAAGGGTGAAAGGCCTTCAGCATATATTATTATACTGGGTGACAAATCCGATAACTGATAATTTTGGTGTTGACCATGGGATAGCCGCTCACAGTATCTGCTCGGTGCTACGGATGAAGGTCTGGGAGGCTGCATTATCGCATCAATAAAACGGGAAGAGCTTTGTGATGAACTGAAAATCCCCGACAAATATGAGGTCTTGTTTGTTATTGCTCTTGGAAAACCGGTTGAAAAAGTCATAATTGATGAGATTAAAGATGATGATGTAAAATACTGGAGGGACGAAAAGGGAATATCACCATGTCCCGAAAAGGAATTTAAAGGAATTGATTTTGAGATTATAAATCGAAAATTAACGATGAAGCGAATTGTTCTTACGATTTCTTCAATTTTCATCTTTCTTCATGCAGGGTTCAGTCAGCTTAAGGAGGATACTGATTCCAGGATTCTCTTTCAGGGGTCTGATTATGGATGCATCAGACTCTTGTCCCGATATCAAATTCACAGATTTTGTTAACAGGGAGTTCTCATTCATAGGTGGTGAAGACGGGAGCCTTCACTATGTATGTTCACAGGAAGGATACTGTTGTCTTCAAAGGCTGGGCTATAAGCCGGAGACAATGTTTATCAGCGATACCCTTATAGGAAGTGATTTCATTGCAGGAATTTATATGAACAGCGACACTCTGACAATAGGTGAAGTTGTTATTCTGCCGCGGTATAAAAATCTCAAATCAGAAATTTGAATTCAGCCAGTACAACCCCTGAAATAATGGATAATGCCACGATACAATGTTGCTGTAACTGCTTACCAGGCAATAGCAGGCCGGAACGAACTCGGCAATGCGCAGAACAACTATCTCTTTTGAACCAGAGGCAAAAAATCGAAGCTTTTGAAAAAGGAACAATCGCTTCCGAACATATTGCCGGTTTGGATGCCTTGATGTTTCTACCTGCAGGTATTATGCTTTTACGCGGCTTCCGGATAATCATGCTTGAGTTTAAGCAGCAACTGACCAACAAGGAAGTAGACATGATTCAGAACAGATATCTTGAATTGAAGCGGCAGAAAAAATGATGCTAAGTTGCGATAATTGGCAGCCCTGTGCCCCGTGTCTGCACCCTGTGCCCCGTGCCCTGCGCCCCGTGCCCCGTATCATCCCTTATTAAATATGGCTTTTATTATATGGCTTGCCATCTTCGGATTTTCTTTAGACGTCTGGTGGAATATCCGAACCATTCTTTGCCGAATGGAACATAGACTCTCATACCATGACCGTCACTTGACAATACTCTCGCGTAGTTTGGGAGTTACCCCGTAAAGCATCTGAAATTCGTACATGTTTTTGGGAACATTATAGTTTCTCAATGAGCTTATAGGCACCTTCCACAAGAGCTTTGTCGTGTGTGGCAATGCCCACATGGATCTTATTGCGGAAAAGGAATTCAAGATCCTCCAGGAAATGAATGTTTATCTCCTCATACTTCTTGTAGGCAATTGATTCCGATTCAACATAGATTCCCTTGCAAAGCCTGAAGCTTAATGGATTCTTGCTGACTGTTCAGATCCATCATATCCCTGATATCCTGGAGGGTCCTTTTTAGATATGCCTGCAAGACGAGTCCGACATTGCCGGGAAATTCACCCTTGAGCTTGCGGAATAGTTCTAATTCCAGATCAGTACAGGGTGAATCCTCCATATCGATCCGTATGAAACCGTTATATGAAGCTGCCTTTGCGACAATTTCCCTGTATGTGATCCAGACATATCTCCTTATCCAGCAGCAAGCCAAAGCTTGTAGGTTTAAGGGAGAAATTCCCGTTAACGCCATTTTTGAATGTAATATCTATAAGATTCGAGATACTCCATTTTTATTCGTTTCTGCCTCTTCAGGAGTGCTGATAAATTCGCCAAGCACATCAAGAGTAACCTTAATTTTTTTCTTATTCAGTTCTTTGGATACCCGCATTGCATCCTCCATAGTCTCACCCGGAGATGTAAGGTCTTGAAAATATCCAGATAAATTTCTTGGGAAAATATGGCAATATAGCCGCAATGAATCTGTTGAACATATTACTTTTGTATATTTGTAAAATCATTTTTTTTAATGGTGCTAAATAAATCAAAATCGAAACATTTTTTAATGATCTTTGTCATCAGTAAATGATAAAAGTGGTTGTCTATTTTTTGAATAAATTTTCCACCGGATGCAACCATTCTTTTTAATGTTATGTCTTAAAAATGGCCTCAGATTATGATGAGCGACCAACAAATAATAGAGGGGTGTGCCAGGCATGAAAGAAAAGCGCAGAAGGTGCTTTACGAAAAGTATTCGCGTTTATTACTGGGTGTTTGTATGCGCTATGCAGGCGATAAGGCGGAAGCTGAGGATATCTTGCAGGATAGTTTTTTGAAAATATTTTTAAGGATAAAGGATTTTTCAGGAACCGGTTCATTTGCAGGCTGGATGAGAAAGGTTGTAGTAAATACTGCCATAACACATTACCATCTAAATCTTAAATACAGGTATCATGTCGATATCGAGGAGTATGTGGCAAATGAATCAGGGAGTTCTGGTTTTGATGAGGATTTTTTTACTGCGGATGAACTGTTTAAGGTACTGAGCGAACTGCCGCAGGGTTACAGGATGATTTTTAACCTTTACGCTGTTGAAGGTTATAAGCATAAGGAAATTGCTGAGATGATGGGAATAGATACAAATACATCCAAATCTCAGTACAGCAGGGCGAAAGCTGTATTAAGGGATAAGCTTGAACAGTTGACAAAATTAAAAAGCAGCTATCCATTTAGGATATAATATATGATTGATTAATACATAAGTTGAAGGCAAAAAAGAAAGACAGGTTTGCAGGAATTATTCAGGCATAATCTTGAAAATGCCGAGGTCATTCCTGCTCCATCCGTCGGTGTGCGAGCTGATGCGTAAGCTTGCCGTCAGGGAGTTCTTTCACTTTAATCCTTTCAGCTTTAATGTCTATTATCTTGGCGGGATCATTGCTGCCGGTATCGCGACCCTGGTTCTGTCATCCGGCTCTAGGGTATGAAAAGTCATAAAACTCCGGAGGGTTATCCGGTGAATTGTCACCGGTTAAAAACTTCAGGAAGTCTGACTCTTCCATTCATCACCTGCCTTTAAAGCGAAAACTGAAATATACAGCCGGGTCAGCTCAGAACCCCGGAAGGATGATCTTGTTGCGCATGCAGGAAAAGAGCTGGAGCAATGAATACAGTCAGGCATAAAAATTATGAGTGTACAGGCCTAATCAGCTCCCGTAACACATGATGTCTCCTGAAGGTAAAAAACTTTTTACCGGCACACCGGATGGAAATTATAAACTTCAGAAAATGCTTCAGCAGGGTGAACCGCTCTTTCTGCCATCAGTCACCGGGGGATGTGCTCCGCTGAAAGTACTGTTCAGGAACAGATTAACCGATTATGATTCCTGCCATGTGGAACTTTGGTGACGGAGGTTTATAAGGCGGGAGGAAGGTCCTGAATGGATATACGATGTTGAAGGTGAATACAATGTCGATCTTGAAAGTGTTCAGACCAGGAGGAGTGATTTCGGTATCCTCAACCGTTATAACAGTATTTCCCGGACCGTCTGCCCGTTTTGAGATCCTGCCGGCAAACCAGGAATCAGATGATAGAGATCCGCTTCTCAGAACTATTCATCGGAGGCATAAGGTTTTATGGAATTTTGGCGATGGGAGTACCTCTGAACAATTTGAGCCGGTTCACAGGTATTTAAAATCCGGAAATTACAATATCACCCTCAGGGTATATTCGGAAAACGGCTGCTCTGATTCCCTGGTGGTTTATAATGTCCTTTCAGGTTCAGGATTTTTCATTGAGTTCCCGAATGCATTTATCCCTAATGCTGACGGACCATCCGGAGGCGTACTATTCATCAAAAAGCGATGAATCCGCAAGTTATTTCATCCCTCATTTTCAGGGGTATCCGAATATCAGTTGAAAATATTCAGTAAGATGGGGGTACTGCTGTTTGAGACCTCATGATATTGATATCGGATGGGATGGCTATTTCAAAGGCCAACTGAGCAATCCCGGTGTATATATTTGGAAGGTAAGCGGGAAATTTCAGCAATGGAGAACCTTTTATCAGAATGGGCGATCTTACCCTGCTTAATAACTGAATTTTATAACCGGTAAGCTCCTGACCAGAAAATATCTCACAGGAGATCCTCCCGGACTGAAATCCGTCATTTTTTGTTTATGAGTATGACAAAAACGGCTCAGTCAGCAGGTTTGTTGATAATTTTGACGAATGGTAATGGATTTTCGATTTCAATTCACTATTTTCGTAGATGTAAACCTTATGGTACTCAATCTTGGTGAAACGGATAATATATTTATTCTTACTGTTGTTCATCATTTTGTAGATAGTTTAGGTCAGGATCCTACCTTCTCTCAGTTTTATGCCAATAAATTATACCTCTCCCCCTCCTTTGCGGGAGCGACAGAACAGTACAGGTTTGCAATGAACTACAGGAATCAGTGGCCTGCAGTCCCGGGTGTTTTCAGACACTACAGTATTTCATTCGAAAAGGCAATGCCCAGCTTCAATTCAGGTATTGGTATCCTTGCAACTTATGATGTAGCAGGTTCAGGAAACCTGAGCACGACAAATATAGGATTGCTCTATTCTTACGATTTCAATATAAACAAGAGCTGGCATATCACGGCCCGGGGTAAATTTTAAATTCTATTATCTTGGACTCGATATCAGAAAGCTGATCTTTAACAGTCAGATAACAGGAAGCGGCACAACCCCTACCGTCAATCCTCCTCCGTTTGATAATGTGGCAGATGTCGATTTTGCCACTTCAGCTCTCGTGTATAATGACAGGATATGGGGCGGTTTTACCCTCGATCACCTTCTGGTACCAAAAACCTCATTCTATGGCGATGAAGCCACCGTTCCGGTTAAACTCAATGTGTATGGGGGGGTACAGGTTTTAAAAAAGACCAGGTTGCGTCAGAAAATGCAGGAAGTGCTTTCAGTTGCAATGAACTTTCAGAAACAGGGAAAATTCTACCAGTCTGATCTTGGAGTCTATTATTATAAGGACCCTCTGATTTTCGGATTATGGTACAGGGGAATCCCCTTTGCAACTTCCCAGGCGGGAGATGCACTCATCGGGCTTATAGGAGTTAAGACAAATTCTCTCTCGATAGGGTACAGCTACGACTTTACCATTTCCAATCTTATAGGATCTTCCGGCGGATCCCATGAGCTCTCCCTTATCTATGAATTCAACAATTTTTCCACTCGGAGCCCAGAAAAAAAGGATCCGGGCAATTCCATGTCCTGAATTCTGACCTGACTTAAAATTATCTGTCTGAAGTAGTCCCATTTATTAATTTGTTTATATTTGCGCCTTACTAATGTTTAACATTTATTTTTTTGTGATGAAGAAACTATCTGTAATTCTGTATGTTGTTTTGTTTCTGGCAGTAATTGGCCTCTACTTTATGCACTTCTCGGGAAATAAGAAAAACATGGGCGCTGTTTCGGTTTCATCGATCTTCTGCCCAGGGAATTGCATATATTAATATTGATACGGTAATATTCAAATTTGATATGTTCCACGACAAGCGTAAGGATCTGATGGCAAAGCAGAAGAGCGCTGAGGCTGAACTTAATTCGAAGGGAAGTCAATATGAAAAAGGAGCAAGGGATTATCAGGACAAAGTATCAAAAGGACTGGTAACCAGGGCAACAGCAGCAGAGATGGAGAAAGCACTTATGCAGCAGCAGCAGGATCTTGTCTCGTTACGCGATAAGCTGCAGTCAAATCTCATGGAAGAGGAACAGGTTATGAACCGTCAGATTCTTGAGTACATCACTAAATTTCTTGCTGAAAACAAATCGGATTATAACTACCAGTATATTTTCGGTAAGAGTTTCGGAAGCGTTCTCCTCTACACCGATTCCGGCACTGGATATCACACAAAAAGTACTTGATGCCTTAAATCATAAGTACAAGAAGGAAAAATAATATAAAATGGGTTTTGCCTCTGCATACCTTTCGGAAAGGTCACTGTACCCTGAATTAATTAAAGAGGCGCCAGATGAAAATACAGGCATTATTGTCGTTGTACCGGCGTATGATGAACCAGGTATAGGCAGGTTGCTTGATTCTCTTGCACAATGTACTCCTCCGGAATGTAAAGTCGAAGTCATTGTTGTGGTCAATGCACCTTCGAACGCCTCTGTTGCAGAGCCTCCGGAACAATCAGCTGACAATTGAAAATATAGAAAACTGGAAGAGAAAAAACTATGATTGTCTCTTCCGGCTTTTTGCATTTACAACAGTAGCTGAACCTGCCGATGGCTGGGGAGTCGGCATGGCGCGAAAAAGAGGTATGGATGAGGCTGTGCGCCGCTTCAACACTATTGAGAATCCCGGCGGGGTAATACTCAATCTTGATGCAGATTGCCTGGTTGCTAAGAATTATTTAGTATCGGTCTTCAACGAATTTTCAGGGAAAAAGAAAGGACTGCATGCTCGATATTTTTGAGCATCCGCTTTCAGGGAATGAATTCCCGGAAGAAGTGTACAGGTTCATCACACTGTACGAATTGCATCTCCGTTACTATTTCAGGGGGCTTGCATTTTCAGGCTTTCCATATGTTTTTCACACTGTAGGGTCTGCCATGGGAGTGAAAGCATTCCAATATGTAAAGGCCGGTGGCATGAACAGGAGACAGGCCGGAGAAGATTTTTACTTTATACAGAAGCTGGTACCATCAGGAGGATATTTCAATCTGAATTCCACTACCGTTTATCCTTCTCCGAGACCTTCTTTCAGGGTTCCGTTTGGTACCGGAGCTTCCATTGCCAGGCAAACGGAATTGGAAGATCCTGATTTTCTGACGTATAATTTGCAGGCTTTCAGGGAGATGAAGGTTTTTTTCAGAAGATCAGAGGATTTTTACGAAAGCCCAGCAGCAGGAATTTTCGGGATTTTACGACTCCCTTCCGGAGGGTGTGAAATCGTTTGTTAAGGAAAAGGAGCTCGAAGCGAAGCTCCTGGAGATAAAACTTAATACCTCAGGTTTTCCCTCATATAAAAAGAGATTTTTCGGTTGGTTCAATATGTTCAGGATAGTAAAATACCTCAACCATGTCCATTCCAATACGCTTGAGAAAAGGCCGGTTGTCACAGCCGCCATCGGAGCTGCTGGAGGAATCGGGCATAGAATCTGATTCAGATGATCCGGCCGGCCTTCTTCACCTTTACCGTTCACTTGAAAGAGGAATGCGGTAACTTTATTACTTGTTTTTTCTGGCTATTCTCCGGTCCTCCTGGGGAGTCAGTATAATATAGAGGTCCTCATCCGGCTTCTTCATAAGGTACTGCTCCCTGGCAAATTTCTCGAGGTTGTGATTATCAGTCTTCAGCTCATGGAGCTTTTGTTTGTCGGCTTCAATATGTTTTAAATAATACTCCCTGTCGCTCCTGAGCTTCTCAGCTCCCTCATCTCCTTATATCTGGAAATAAGGTTGTTTGAGTCAAGAAGTAAAAGCCAGACGAAGAAAATAATAATAGTCAGGAGATATCTGTTCCTGAATACTGCCGGGATCCTGTCTGTATATTTGAATCTGATCATAATTGTCCAGCCTCATCATTTTTTGTAACCTCCGCTCATCAGATAAAGCATCTGTACTTTATCCCCGTCATGAATAATTGTAGAATCGTAGTTCTCTCTGGAGATCAGAATCCCGTTTATTTTTATGATCCTCATTTTGAAAGAGAACTTTTTCAGCAGCAGCATTTCGCTGATGCTGATATTCTCCTTCATCGAATTCCTCGTCCCTGTCATTCAGTATAATCTTCATAACTGCCACACTTTACCTCTTACTGCATATTCATAAGTATCTCAACAACAACATTTGCCTGCATATTTGCAACCATCCCTACACGGGGAGCCATGGCAGGCATTTGCTCTGATATCTCTGAAGATTCATCACCGCAAATATATAGAGTATCGTCGATTTTCCTGTATCTTATTGTATCGCTTTTTCCCCATCCGGCAACTCCTGAACCGACTATCAGAGGTATTCCGGGCATCTTCAGCTGTACTGTTTCAATCATCATCTGTTTCATCTCACGGCTGTCAAAGGCCTCGACAATTATGTTGCATCCTGAGAAAATCTCAGGAATATTCTGATCGTCAAGCTTTTTCTGATGGATAATAACAAATACTTCAGGATTTATTCTTGAAATATTTTCTTTTAATGCCACAGTCTTGAGCATTCCTATCTGATCGGTGAAATAGTATTGCCTGTTGAGATTTGCTTCTTCTATAATATCAAAATCAGATATTACGAGTGTTCCGATACCGCATTTTGCAAGTGCCACTGCGCAATTTGAACCCAGCCCTCCTGCTCCTGCAATACCTACCCTGAATTTCCAAAGGTGAGCTTTGATATCGGGAAATCTCATCCTCTAATATTTTCTGTTATAAAGATAGTTACAAATCTAAATTAATACAATCATAATCAAACCAGCTTATGTTATATATCTGCTCCGGGCAAATTGATTAATATCATATTATAGCTCAGAATAATGTAATAACTTTGACACGGCTGAAGATGGCGTTATGCAAACAAGTATATGAGGTATGGATATAAAGTCAATTAAAGATAAGCATAAACTTCTCAGGAGATGGGAATACGACTGGACCCCTTTACACAGGGGTTATACAGACAAGATCCTTTATATTAATGTTGGTACCGCTGAGATAAAGGAGAAGGATGTCCCACTTGTGATGAAGGAAAAATTTATCGGAGGCAAGGGGTATGGGCTCAGGCTTCTCTGGGATGCCACCAGTCCCTTTACTAAATGGGATGATGAAGAGAACGAGATTATTATTTCGTCAGGACCTATTGGTGGCATAACACAGTATTCCGGGACCGGTAAATCGCTGGTTGTCAGTCTGTCGCCTCAGACGGGTTCAGTTATGGACAGTAATGTGGGCGGCTTTTTCGGGCCGTTTCTGAAATTTTCAGGTTTCGATGCCCTTGAGATACAGGGAAAATCGGCAAGCGAGGTAGTTGTTTTTATTGACGGGATAAATCACAAGGTCGAAATATTTGAAGCCCCGGCAGAGGCTGTCAACAGCCATTTGCTGGCCGAGCAGCTGACAGAGATCTTCGCCGATAACGATAATGAGAAGAAACTGATCGGTGTTGTGTCGGCAGGATCCGCTGCAGATCATTCCCTCATTGGCATGCTGAACTTCAGCTTTTATGATCCGAAACGGAAAAAGGTACGGTTGAAGCAGGCCGGCAGGGGGGGAATCGGTACAGTTTTCCGGAATAAGAAAATTAAAGCGCTAGTTTGTAAGATCCCCGGAGTGAAAGGTAATCTTAACAATGTCGTTGATCTTGAAGCCATAATGGAGAGAGGGAAGAGGTTTAACAGGGAAATGCGCGAGCTCGACGACAAGCAATGCCAGATGAAACAGACTGGAACGGCACACCTTATTGAAATCATGAATGACCATGATCTTCTTCCTGTAATGAACTACAAATTTGGCAGTCATCCCGATGCCTTCAGAATAGATTCTTCTGTCTGGAAGAGCCATTTCACTCAGAATGTACCTGATGGCTGCTGGATAGGTTGCAGCATGTCGTGCAGCAAAGGGGTTGATGATTACATAGTTAAAACAGGTCCCTATAAAGGTCAGGCGGTAATTGTCGATGGTCCGGAATACGAAAATGCAGCCGGACTTGGATCTAACTGTGGTATTTTTGATCCGGGTTATGTCATAGAAACTAATTTTTACTGCGATACTTACGGGATCTGCACAATAACATGGAGCACCGTTACGGCATTTATTATGGAGTGTTTTGAGAATGGGATCCTGAATAAAGAGAGAACAGGCGGTCTGGATCTTCACTTCGGAAACCAGGAGGCCGCCCTGGAGATGCTTCACCAGCTTGCCCGCGGAGAAGGATTTGGAAAAATTGCGGGTACCGGGGTGCGAAAGATGAAGGAGTTGTTTATCAGCAAAGGGTGGGGTGATAAATCGTTCCTTAATGATATCGCCATGGAAAATAAGGGGCTTGAGTACTCCCAGTATATGCCAAAGGAATCCCTTGCGCAGCAGGGAGGCTTCGCACTTACAAATAAAGGCCCGCAGCACGATGAGGCATGGCTTATATTCATGGATATGGTCAATAACCAGATCCCGACCTTCGAAAACAAAGCTGAGGCACTGCATTATTTCCCGATGTTCCGCACCTGGTTTGGACTGGTCGGTTTGTGCAAACTTCCATGGAATGATGTTGAGCCGGAGAGTAATGCGCAGAGCGATGAACCTGCAAAGGTGCCTGAACATGTGGATAATTATATTACAATTTATAAGGCAGTTACAGGAAGGGAATTTGACCGGACCCGGTTGATAGCAGATTCCGAGAGAGTATATAATTTCCAGAGAGTATTTAATCTGAGAAGGGGATTTGGTACCCGGACCTACGACAGGCAACCTTACCGGGCTGCGGGCCCGGTTACAAAAGAGGAGTATGAATCAAGGGCAGAACGGTATGACAGGCAATTGAAGGAGAAGGCCGGATTCGATCCGGAGGGAAAATCCACAGAGGAGAAGATGAGAGTTCTGAGAAAATACCGGGAGGAACAATACGAATCACTTGTTGATGCCGTTTATAAGCGCCGGGGATGGAACAGCAATGGCGTTCCTACGATTGCATTCCTTCAGAAGATCGGAATGGACCTGCCTGAGGTAATTGAGGTGGTCAGGGATTTTCAATAGTGTGATGAGATTTTACCTTTAATTGAATGTAGCTTTATCTTATTCAATATGAATACCTGTATTTCATTTCTGAGGGGAGTAAATATGACCGGACATAATTCGATCAGAATGACCGACCTGGAGGCGCTCTATAATGACCTTGGCTTTATTCAGCCGCAGACATATATTCAGAGCGGGAATGTTGTATTCGGTACTAATGAGGCTTCTTGTGCCAGTGATACCGCCGCCGGAATAGAAAAGGCCATTCTCGGAAGGTTCAGTTTCATTGTTCCTGTAATGATAAGGAGTATCCCTGAGATGAGAAAAATTACTGCTGTCAATCCCTTCCTCCGGGAAGAAAATTTTGATCCTTCAAAAATGGCTGTGATCTTTCTTCATGAAGTAACCTCTGAGGATCAGGTCCGGAAAGTCTCGGATGTCAGCTATCCTCCGGATAAGTTTGTGATTATCGGAAGTGAGATATACACTTATTGTCCTGACGGATTTGGAAGGACAAAGTTGTACACAAATTTCTTTGAAAAGAAAATGAATGTTAAGGGGACTGCCAGAAACTGGAAGACAGTATCAGCGTTATTGGATATCGCTGTTGGCAGAGAAGGTGTGGAATAAAAGCATTTTTTTAACAGAATTAAAATTCCAGAAGATGAAGCCTGTTTTTCTTTTAGTATTGATGCCTCTTGTGATGCTTAACCGCTGCGGAAATTCATCAGGGAAACCCAGGGAGATAATTATCTTCCATGCAGGCAGTCTGGCCGTTCCATTCAGGGAGATGAAAGAGGTTTACGAGAAAAGAAATCCGGGAATAAAGATACTTCTCGAACCTGCCGGGAGCCTGGTATGTGCCAGGAAGATTACAGAACTCAGGAAGCCCTGTGATATAATTGCTTCCGCAGATTATTTTGTTATCAATGAACTCCTTATCCCCGAATATACGAAATGGAGCATAAGGTTTGCCAGTAATGAGATTGTTATTGCCTACACCGGCAAAGCAAAACATTCAGCTGAGATAAACAGCAATAACTGGTTCGATATCCTTCTGATGAATGATGTTATTTACTCCCGTTCTGATCCTGATGCTGATCCATGCGGTTACAGAGCTGTTTTAACAATGAAGCTTGCTGAGAAATATTATAAGAAACCGGGACTGGCAGAAAAATTGATGTCAAAGGACAGGGATTTCATAAGACCCAAGGAGGTGGATCTTGTTTCCCTGATAGAATCGGGTGCGGCGGACTATATGTTCCAGTACAAATCGGTGGCAATTCAGCATGGATTGAAATTTATTGAGTTGCCTGACGATATAAATCTTTCTGATCCTGCAAAAAACGATATTTATAAATCAGTCTCCACCGAGGTCACCGGTAACGCTCCCGGAACTAAAATGAAAGTCACAGGTGAATATATAAATTACAGCATATCAGTACTGGAGAATGCCCCTGACAGGGCGGAAGCGTTGGATTTCCTTTGCTTCATTCTCAGCAGGGAAGGTCAGGCGATATTTGCAAATAACGGACAGAAACCGATAGTCCCTTTTTTGACCGATCAGCCTGATAAGTTGCCTGAAAAAATATTAAAATGTATGACTGATTCTAAAGTGAAATAATCTGGTTATGAACAGATACGGACCATTTAACTGGATTCTTCTTGTGTTGTCATCACTGGTTCTGCTCT
Organism: uncultured Bacteroidales bacterium; assembly: GCA_963816345.1. GTDB lineage: Bacteria > Bacteroidota > Bacteroidia > Bacteroidales > VadinHA17 > LD21. Next base: position 2,763,427 of record CAWFKI010000005.1, on the reverse strand, counting down.
TTCTTGTAGCTCCCCTTCTCGGGATGTTTATACAGACCAGCGCTGGTAAGCTTTTTGAGACGGCAGGCGATAAAGAGGTTCAGTCAAGTATCATTCTGACAGTATGGGTCTCATTTGCAGCGACGCTGTTTTTTTCTTTGGCTGCTGTGCCTTTTGCCTGGCTTCTGGCCAGAAAAAAATTCCCGGCCAAAAGCCTTGTCCAGGGCATAATTGATCTGCCGGTTGTACTGCCTCATACAGCTGCAGGTATAGCTCTTCTGGGATTTATTTCCCGCGAGGGTCCGCTTGGAAAAGTTGCTTCGCTGGCAGGGCTCAACCTGGTGAATAATCCGGCAGGAATTGCACTGGCGATGGCATTTGTCTCCCTTCCATTTCTTATAAACTCTGCAAGGGATGGTTTTACGGCTATCCCTGAGCGGCTGGAAAAGGCTGCGCTTAACCTGGGTGCGAACAATACAAGAGTTTTTTTTTCAATCTCCCTTCCCCTGGCATGGCGGAGTATAGTCACGGGTTTTGTGATGATGTTTGCACGGGGCATGAGTGAGTTCGGGGCAGTAGTAATAATCGCATATCACCCTATGATTGCCCCTGTGCTTATTTATGACAGATTCAGTTCTTTTGGATTGTCATATGCCCGGCCCACTGCGGTACTATTCATCATTGTCGCCCTTGTGGTTTTTACTATTCTGCGGGTACTGGCTGAGGGGAGAAAGCCCGTGGAAATAAAAAGCGAATATGCTGACTCTTAAGAAGATATCGAAAAAACTGGGGGATTTCAACCTTACGGATATAGACCTTGATATACCGGAAGGCACCTACTATGTTCTTCTGGGCAGGTCAGGATCAGGCAAAACCCAGCTCCTTGAGCTTATTGCCGGTTTGAACAAGCCTGATTCGGGCGAGATCTGGCTTGATGACGAGAATATCACACACAGGAAGCTTCAGAAGCGAAGCATCGGACTCGTTTTTCAGGATTATGCAATATTTCCCAATATGACAGTATTTGGCAATATTGCCTACTCACTCCATTCATGCAAAACAGATAGGAACGTTGTGAAGGAGAAGGTTGAAAAGGTAGCCCGGGAGCTGAACATTTCTCACCTTCTCGGAAGAAGCACACATCATCTGTCGGGGGGTGAGCTGCAGAGAGTCGCGCTGGCAAGAACTCTTATCACGTCTCCAAGGCTTCTCCTCCTGGATGAACCAATGGCCTCTATCGATGCCAGCCTGAAGGACGATATCAAGAGGTTGCTCAGGCGACTTAACAACAACGGACTTACAATAATTCACGTGACCCATGATTACAGGGAAGCGGTGAACCTGGCAAGCACGGTCGGTGTGATACATAACGGGAAGATAATACAGGAGGGAAAGCCGGATGATGTATTCAGGAAACCGGTAAATAAATTTGTTGCCAGATATTCGGGTATCAGGAACTTTTTCAGGGTTGAATTTAAAAATGAGAATGGTGCCTGGAGAGCTGTTTGCAATAATAAGCTGACAATTAATTTGACAGGCAATTCGTATCCTCGCGAAGGGCTTTTGATATTGAGGAGCGATGACATTAAAATATCGCGGGAGCTTCCTGAGATAAGACCGGAAAACTGTTTCAGGGGCGTTGTCAGGGAGATACTGCCAAGTGAATATGGAATGGAAATTGCAGTTGACGCCGGGGAATTGTTCTATGTTGACATCTCTTCCGATACTTTTAAGCAACAGCCTGTGAAGGAGCTATCGGAGGTCTGGATTACATTTTCACCGGAAGCAGGCGTGGCTTTGCAGGGGACCGAGCATTAGAGAATGGGAGATATCAGATGACTAAGTTCTTGTAATAATGAGATAAAAACAGATGAAATTGATAACATTTGATGAAGCATACAGGATTGTGATGGAATCGGCCTTTCGTACCGGAACCGAAAAGATCTCATTTGACGATTCTCTGAACCGTGTTCTTGCGGAGGATATCAGAAGCGACATGGATATGCCTCCCTTCAACAAGGCAACGGTTGACGGATTTGCATGCAGGAAAGCAGATCTGGAAAGAGAGCTGGCAATAATCGAAACAATTCCTGCCGGAAAGCCTCCTGAAAAAAAAGTCACATCAGGAACATGCTCAAGGATAATGACCGGTGCAGAGATACCTGAAGGTGCAGATATGGTTTTCATGGTGGAGGATTCAGCCATTCTTTCTTCCGGTAAGGTCAGGTATGAAGGATCATCCTCAAAGTCAAATATTGCAGGCAGGGGAGAGGATGTCAGAAAGGGTGATACCATAGTGGAAAGGGGCAGGTTGATCAAACCTCAGCATATTGCTTTAATGGCGCTGGCAGGCAGAACATCCGTGAAGGTGAATAAGCTTCCGGTTGTTGCTGTTATAAGTTCCGGAAGCGAGCTTGTTGAACCAACCGGGAAGCCGGGCCTGTCACAGATAAGGAACACCAACGCCTATCAGCTGATGGCTCAGATCCGGCAGGCAGGTGCGGTTGGAAGATATCTTGGGATTGCCAGGGATGATGAAAATGAAACATTTGATCTTGTAAAGGATGCAATGGGAAAAAGCGATCTCATCCTTATAACAGGCGGTGTATCAATGGGTGATTTCGATTTTGTGCCCTCAGTGCTCGAAAGGGCAGGAGTAAAGATTCTTTTTTCAAGAGTAAATATCCAGCCCGGGAAGCCTACCACTTTTGGCCTGCATGGAAAAACCCTGGTATTCGGTCTGCCCGGCAACCCGGTATCCTCTTTTATCCAGTTTGAAATACTTGTAAGGCCTCTTTTATGCAAAATGATGGGCTATCACTGGGAGGCTGCGACTGTTGACCTGCCGATGGAGCGCTCTTTTTCAAGGAAGTCAGCTGACAGGCGAGCCCTCATCCCGGTTGTGATCACGGGTGATGGGCTGGTCTCTCCGGTTGAATATCATGGTTCCGCACATATATCATCATTTTCACTGGCAACAGGAATAATTACAATACCCGAAGGGAAAAGAAATATTGAAAAAGGAGAAATTGTAAGTGTACGACAGTTATAACAGAAATATAAACTATCTGCGGATCTCTGTCACTGACAGGTGTAATCTGAGATGCACCTATTGCATGCCTGAGGAGGGTATCCGTTTACTCCATCATAATGATATACTTACTTATGATGAGATAAGAGATTTTACGAAGATCGCAGTTGCCGGCGGTGTGAATAAAGTAAGGATCACAGGTGGCGAGCCGCTTGTAAGAAAAGGGATCACTACACTTGTACGTATGATCTCTGAGATTAAAGGGATAGATGATCTCTCAATGACAACAAATGGCGTACTTCTTAAACAATTTGCCCCGGAGCTCAGGGCCTCAGGGTTGCAAAGAATAAATATCAGTCTCGATACAATCAATCCTGAAAAATTCAGGGCTATTACCCGTACAGGAAATTTAAATGATGTGTTTGAAGGCATTCAGGCCGCAAAAGATGCGGGACTCTACCCGATCAAGATTAATTGTGTGATCAGAACGACGAAAGAAGAGGAGGAAGCCAGGGCTGTTGCCCGTTATTGTGACGATAACAACTTGGAGATAAGATACATAACTCAGATGGATCTCGTTAAGGGTCATTTTTCTGTTGTAGATGGAGGTACAGGCGGAAACTGTTCCCTCTGCAACAGGTTAAGATTAACAGCTAACGGCAGGCTGAAGCCATGTCTGTTTAATGATATTGAATTTGATATACGTGAGCTGGGTTTTGAGAAAGCCTTAAACAATGCAGTTGCTTTAAAGCCGGCATGTGGTTCAAAGAATAAGACAGGTGCGTTTTATAATATCGGAGGCTGATCGTGCTTTATCTAATGCATATAAATTATGAAGGAACTTACACATACTGATAAACGGGGCAAGGCAGTGATGGTTGATGTGGGTGACAAAGATCCACAGGTGAGGATAGCCAAAGCTGCGGGTCACATAACTCTCGCCGCTGATACACTTAAGCTGATACAGGATAACCTTTTGAAAAAAGGTGATGTTCTGACCGTAGCTCAGCTGGCTGGAATAAGCGCTGCCAAGCAGACATCAGCGCTTATACCCTTGTGCCATAATATTGTACTTGACAATATTAAGGTTGATCTGGCCGCCGATGATACGGGTGTGAAGGTAGAAAGTGAAGTAAGATGTACCGGCAGGACCGGCGTGGAGATGGAAGCGCTGACGGCTGTAAGCATCGCCCTTCTTACGGTTTATGATATGTGCAAGGCAGTTGATAAAGGGATGGTAATTGATAACATAAGTCTCACCGGCAAAATCAAAATATGAATCTTCCCGCAGAATATAATGTCCTGGTAATAACCCTTAGCGACAGAGCTCACAAAGGTGATTATAAAGATCTTAGCGGTCCGGTAATTGAAGAAAAGCTGTCAGAATTCTTTCATACAACCGGATGGAAGTTCAGAGTTGACCTTTCTCTGCTACCCGACGATGCCCCGGTGCTCCGGGAACTACTGCTTGATGCCCGTGAAAAATACAATATGATCTTCACGACAGGGGGTACAGGTATCGGACCACGCGATATTACAGTGGAAACTGTCAGGCCTCTTCTTGAAAAGGAGATCCCGGGGATAATGGAGTACATCAGGATCAAATATGGATCTGAAAAACCAAATGCACTTTTAAGCAGGGGAGTGGCCGGGCTGATGGGCACGTCTCTCATCTATACCCTGCCGGGTTCCCCCAGAGCAGTACAGGAATATATGGAAGAGATCCTGAAAACACTCAGACACACAGTGTTTATGCAGTACGGTATCGATTCCCATGACAGCCGTTAAAATGTAAGGCGGTTCAGTGTATTGAATACAACCGATCCCGTCAGTCTGTCGTAACGGCCACCCGGTTTCCTGTAATAGATAAGAACAATATAATCGTTTTCAGTTTCGTAATGGCTTCCCTCGAAGAGTGTTGCCGTTCCGTCACTGCTTCCGTTTTTCAGAAATACATATTCGTAATTATACCAGCCCTGTTTCAGAAGCATTGTGCATTCATACTGCTGAAGCTGGGAGTTGTACGACATAAGGTTATTCTTATCGTAATTCCAGTTGTTTAAACCGCCCGATACATACATATTTCCACCGGCAATATTCTCCCTTGACGGAAGTGTAAAATAGACATAGACATAATCTGCTTCAATGTCGCTGCGCTTACCCTCCTGAAAGGCAATATAATATTTGCCGTTAAAGTCCTGCCAGTAGAAATAGGGTTTGAATTCCCTGTTATCTGAAGGGAAGAGATATACATTATAGTATGAATTCACAAAATCTATTCTCCTGACATATTCACTCTGGTATCTGATGCTTTTGATATCAAAGTACCGGAATTCATTTCCTCCCGAGAAAATATTTTTATCAGAGAGCGAATTGTATTTAAGTCTATTGACTTCTGAAAAATCTGGTTTAAGGTCCCTTTTGGCGTTATCCCATCTGCCGTTCTGAAGAATGAAGGCATAAAAATTCGTGTAGGGATCAATAAATCCGGGAACGTTCCACTCAACGGTAAAATCAACCTGCTGATGGGCATTGTCACTGCTGTTCATAAGAGGCCTGTGCACGGATACATCTATATTTAAAGCATCCTCGGTCACCATAAATCTCTGGGTTATTGCCGGCTGGTCCGGCTTGTCAACCGGATAAATCACAAGCAGATAATTTCCTGAAAACTTTAAGCTGACCCTCTCATTCGGAAAACTGAATTTATAATGAATGTACTTTACTGTGGTGTTAAATGATGTCTGATAATCTTCTATCGGATTTTCGGGATAACCATCAGTAAAATCATTAATGAAAATATCGGATTTTTTCCAGTCCTTGTCACAATGGATAAAAGTATAATAATAAGTTTCAGCCTGGTCGTCAAGCAGGTCGAAGTTACAGAGGATCTTCTCCCCGCTGTTAAGCTTTATTATGGGATACGAGAGATTCCAGCCCTCCCTGTAGAGCTGAACGGTTTTAATCTTGTCGTTAAATACATGATTTACACACTTAATCGCATCGGCATTTATTGTTTGTGCCGCAAGTGAATTGAGAAAGCAGGAAAAAAATAAGAGAAAAACTGTCCTCATTATAAAAATTATGACAATTATATAAAACCCAAATATATGTAAAGGTTACATAATAATTACCAATTTTTAAAACGTTGACAGGATAACTATATTTTTACAATATAAATAATTTGAAGAGGCGCAATTATTATTTAACATTGTACTCTTTTATGGAATATTAAGATCCCTCAGAGATGGTTAAAAGAATATTTGCACTTCTGATCTCCCTTTCCGCAGTTATTTCAGGCTGCATAAACAAGAAGCCTGTATTTGAAAGCTTTACAGGATTCACCCAGGGCACCACCTACAGTATAGTCTACGACAACAGTAAGAATATAAGCCCTGCAGAGCTTAAGACAAGAGTTGATAAGATCCTTCATGATTTTGACAGCTCACTTTCGATTTACCAGGATTCCTCAATAATTTCAAAAATAAACAACAATGAGTATGCCGTGCCTGACTCATTTTTTATTGATGTCTATAATAAATCCGTACTGATATCACAGATGACCGGTGGGGCTTTTGATATAACTGTCGGACCGCTTGTGAGAGCCTGGGGTTTCGGGCCCGAAGAACACAGGAACTTACCTGAAGAGAAGCACGACAGCCTGATGAAACTGATCGGGATGGACAAGATATCAATGGTTAACGGCCGTCTTGTCAAGACGAATCCAGCCGTGGAGATTGATGTAAATGCCATTGCCCAGGGTTATTCAGTGGATGTTGTATGCCGGTATTTCAAAAGTCTCGGCATTCGGAATTGCCTTGTTGAGATAGGAGGTGAGGTAAGAGCAGTGGGCACAAAGGCCGGCGCTCCATGGAGAATCGGAATTGACCGTCCGGAAGATAATAATATGGTACCGGGCCAGTCGCTTCAGGCTATTATAAAGATATCCGACAAATCGGTCTCCACCTCAGGCAACTACAGGAAATTTTATGTCGAGAACGGCGTGAAATATTCACATGAAATTGACCCGAAAACCGGCTATCCTGCCAAAAACCGGCTGCTGAGCGCCACTATTGTTGCCAATGACTGCGCTATGGCAGATGGAATCGCAACTGCCTGTATGGTTATGGGCACAGAGAAATCAATCGAATTCATCAAAGCACACCCCGAATTAAGTGCCTACCTTGTCTATTCGGATGATGGCGGTAATTTTAAGACCTGGATGTCTGAGGATCTGAAGAAAATGATCTCCGAACTGAAGTAAATACCAGGAATAATAATCCCGGGAACTTCAGGGATTTAAAACTTTAACTTAAAATTTGTAAATTTACAGGAATCCTGCCAATGTGGTCAAAACCGGCAAGGGTTGCCTGAGGAAAAATCATTTCTGTGACAAATTTTAAACAAGCTTGACTATAATTTGTTAAGTTAATAAGTACCAGGAATATTCTCATTATTTCAAACAACATGAAACAAAGCGGTATATCTGATTTAAAAATTAGCAGGGAGGAAATACTTGCAGATTTCAGACTGGCAAATCTAAGCAGAAATTTAAGCATTATCGGGCGTCGTGAGGTTCTTACCGGAAAAGCAAAGTTCGGCATATTCGGAGATGGTAAAGAGATTGTACAGATGGCTCTGGCCAAACAGTTTAAGGATGGAGACTGGAGGTCAGGATATTACAGGGACCAGACATGGATGATGGCCATGGGAGTTTATAACTCTCTGGAGTTTTTTCATCAGCTTTATGGTAATACCGACAGCAGTATCAATCCCGGAAGTGCAGGCAGGGCCTTCAATAATCACTTTTCCCTTCCGAATATAAATCCTGACGGTTCGTGGCGTGATCTTACAAAACAGAAAAATTCATCGGCTGATATCTCTCCTACGGCAGGTCAGATGCCAAGGCTGCTCGGTCTTGCCTATGCCTCGAAGTTATTCAGGGAAAACAAGGAACTTTATCAGTACACGACACTTTCAAATAAGGGAAATGAGGTGGCTTTCGGATCAATTGGCGACTCCGCCACCTCTGAGGGACACTTCTGGGAGACAATGAATGCTGCGGCTGTTCTGCAGGTGCCGATGGCAGTTTCAGTATATGACGATGGCTATGGCATTTCGGTCCCTAAAAAATATCAGACTGCCAAGGGGAGCATCTCTGACGTCCTTAAAGGATTTGAAACTGAAGAAGGAAAACCGGGAATAAAGATTTTCAAGGGAAAAGGGTGGGACTATCCCGGGCTGATTAAGTTGTATGAAGAGGGGATCGCAATCTGCAGGAAAGATCATATTCCTGTCCTTTTTCATCTTGAGGAAGTTACACAACCACTTGGACATTCCACATCAGGATCGCATGAGAGATATAAAAGCGAGGAACGTCTGAAATGGGAAGTGGATGCTGATCCGATAAGGAAAATGAGGGAATGGATAATTAATTCCGGTATAGCCACTTCTGATGAACTCGATAAGCTGGCCACTGATGCCGAAGAGGAGGCAAAGGAATCAAGAAGGAAAAGCTGGGAAATGTTTCAGGAGCCTATCAAAGTTGAACGCGATGCCCTGATTAAAATTATAAACGACCGCCGGTGCAGATGTTCGGAAACACCCAAAGAGGAATCAATAGATAACTACGCAGAAGATCTTAAAAGAGTCATCGCCCCGATAAGAAAAGACAATTTTGTGACCGCCAGAAAAATATTAAGAAATATCTGCCTTACGTGTGAAATGTCCGACAGTCTGAAAGAAGACCTGGAGGGCTGGCTCAAACGTAATTACCAGGATGCCAGTAAAAGTTACGATACCTTTCTTTATAATGAAACAAAAACATCGGTACTGCGTGTTAAACCTGTAGCTCCTGTCTATTCTGAAAATTCACAGGAGGTTCCCGGGCGTCAGATATTAAGGGATAACTATGAAAAGCTCTTCAGTAAATACCCTTTGCTTGTTACATTCGGTGAAGATACTGGTCATATAGGAGGAGTTAATCAGTCGCTTGAAGGACTGCAGAAAAAATTCGGGGAGTTGCGTATCACTGATACCGGTATACGTGAGGCAACTATCCTGGGTCAGGGTATCGGATTATCGCTCAGGGGGATGAGGCCTATCGCCGAGATCCAGTATCTCGACTATCTCATGTATGCCCTGCAGCTGCTGAGTGACGACCTTTCCACAACCCATTACCGTACTGCGGGCACCATGGTAGCACCTCTGATCATCAGCACAAGAGGGCACCGTCTGGAAGGTATATGGCATTCAGGTTCTCCGATGAGCATGCTGATAAATTCGGTAAGAGGCGTTTATGTATGTTCTCCAAGGGATATGACCAGGGCGGCAGGTTTTTATAATACACTGCTTGAAGGCAATGATCCTGCAATAGTAATTGAGCCACTGAACGGATACAGGCTGAAGGAGAAGCTGCCGGATAATATTGGCGAATTCCGGATACCTCTTGGCGTTCCCGAGATCATGAATTCCGGAACTGACCTTACCATTATTACCTATGGTTCAACAGTAAAAGTTGCGGTTGAGGCTGTAAATCAACTGGCCAGGCATGACATCTCGGTAGAACTGATAGATGTTCAGACGCTTGTTCCCTTTGACAGGGGGAAAATGATAATTGAATCTATCAAAAAGACTAACAGGATATTGTTTGTTGACGAGGATGTGCCCGGCGGGACAACGGCATTTATGATGGAGGAAGTTCTTGAAAAACAGGGAGCATGGCAGTTCCTTGACAGTGCTCCGAAGACGCTCACAGGCAAAGAACACCGTCCGGCCTATACTACCGATGGCGACTATTTCTCAAAACCAAGCGCTGAAGATATCTTTGATGTAGTATACTCGATAATGAAGGAGGCCAGGCCTGAAAAGTACTGACCACATCACAAAGAGAATAATAGAACTTTTGCAACCGCCGGAGAGATCAACAAGCGCCTCTCAGGTGGCAGGGGTTTGATTCTCTGTGACCCCGATAATTTTTAATAGCTCAAGAGCGGTCTCTTTCGGTCCGGTCGATTCATAACCCGGAATCCCCAGCCTGGTCCTCATCTGGCCAACAAAGATCTCTTTCTTAAAGAATGCCGAAAAATATTTTAAAGCAATCTCCTCATGTATACACCTGTATTCGGGCGGGCCAAAGATATTTGCGAAGTATGAATGTACAAGGCCGCTCGATGTTGTTGTCCCTTTGCTCATTACGGCTCCTTCCCTGAAAATGTCAAGGGCCCATTCAACTGTATTGAACCGCTCTATTGCAGGATGCTCGCTGTCAATCTCTTCATAGTTATTGGCATAGAGGATATAATCTATCTTATGACCCTGAATCAGGGTCTCAAACCTTGTAACGGGAAAAACAATCCTCGCATTCACCTGGCTGGGATTAAATATGATCGACCTGTCGAGATGGCCAAAGGCGTAACCCGGCTGCAGGTCATCCAGGCGGAGGAAGGCTCCGATCTCTGTCCCGTAACCAATGGGATTCCCTTCTGCATCAAGTTCAATCGATCCCATATCGTCTGCAATAATTGTCAGTTCACGGATATGCTTTTCACCCAGAACCCTGAAAGCTTCAAGTGTCTCGGATTTGCCTGCACCCGTATCACCCATCATAAGAATTGTCGCCTCTTTGTTCCCCTGAAGGAGTATCTTAACCATAGCTCCGTGAAATGGCATGTTCCCCTTCTTCATAACAATCGAATTATGGAGGGTGAGAACCATCTTTTTCAGATAGCCAAAATAGCCGAATTCGGGCCTGTCAGGTATTGCCCCTACAAATATCCCGTTTTCCTCATCATCATAAAATATGGTTGAGTAAGTGGAAATATGGTCAATTACATTTCCCGTCACACCATATAAAAACAGTGCATCCGGTTTTCTTTCAAGATCATTATCATCAGCAAGCTGGAAGAGGTTACACATTGAAAATCCCAGCTCGAAGAAATCAATATGGAAATAGACCATTATAAGAAGCTTCCCTACCTTGGCAGGATAGCATATCCATTCCCCGGGTTTAATTTTAACCAGATCGATCGGATTCTGGTTTACCTTCTTAAACTGTCCCGTCCGTCTTATTCATAGGCTGCTGTATGACAAGCGGAGGATAAATAAGCATCTGCCTGATTACAGGGATGCTTTTCAGTTTGTCATATTTTTCGCCCCTGTAAGCAATATCCTTCGGTAATGAGATGACTGCTATCTCTCCACCTGCCGGTACCTGCCTGTAAACATTGGGATGACTCCCGGTTATATTTTCCTGAATATGCCTGTAAACGGTACGTACCAGATGGGTCAGCTGTTCAATTGTTTCATTGAAGGTCCTGTAAGGTCTTTTATCCAGACGGTCGCCTTCCGAATCATTTATGATGAAGCGGTCAAAATGACGCCAGTAGTCATAGAGATATTCCACAAAATTGCCAAGCCTGTCAAGTTCCCTGAGAAATATCATGGATTCTTCAAAAATATGAGGGACAACATTGCCTTCATATTTCACAAGAAGAGAGAGTGTCTTCACAAGGTTGTCAACTGCCTCTTTACTGGCATCGTTATTTACAAAAATTCCAAGCAGAGGGGAATTTTTTGACTTCAGATTCCCAATACAATGATCCAGAACGGATCGAAATTTATCGCTTGCCAGCAATTCCTCCTGTGTCTCGCACATCCTTTCACGGATATTGAGCACAGCTTTGTTCCCGATTATACGTAATGTACTTCTTTGCATAAGATTAATTATCGATCGGGGCAAAAATATGACAATATTTAATTGAAGTTAAGGTTTTACTTAATTATTTTTGTATTATGTTAATTTTGCACAAATGCTATTAGAGTATGCAAACGGAACTTGACCTGTTCACGATATTGCCCGAGGACAAAATACCTGAGAAAGGCAAGGTACTTATCTCCGAACCTTTCCTGCCTGATACTTTTTTTAACAGGAGCATCGTATATCTTACCGATCATTGCCCAGGGCTCGGTAGGGTTTATACTGAACAAGAAGCTTGACCTGAATATCAGTTCTGCAGTGGCAGGTTTTGAGGGATGGAATGAGAATCTTAACATGGGAGGGCCTGTGGCTCCTGACACGCTTCATTATCTGCATACTCTTGGAGAGATCATTCCACAGAGCGTACTCATAGAGGACAGCATATACTGGGGCGGCGATATTGAAACAATCAGGGAAATGATCTCCTCGGGGAAGATTGATCATTCACAGATCCGTTTCTTTCTTGGCTACTCAGGCTGGGCAGCGGGTCAGCTTGAGCGTGAGCTGAAAGAGAATTCCTGGATCATAGCGAAAGTCAGGTCTGAGATAATTATGGATAACCGGGGCGATACCACATGGAAAAGAGTCCTGCGAAGCTTTAATAATAAATACAGGATCTGGGCCGATTTCCCCGACTCTCCTGAAATGAATTAGAGGAGTAAACAGAGCCTGAGAGATCGTAATTGAGCAGGAGATTCCTCGCTTCGTTGCTAATGACAACATTTGTAACTCATACATTATAAATAACTTGCACTTTTAGTTCTTTTGCTAGTCTGTCAGGCCGGTTGTCATAATACCGGAAGTACAAAAACATTGGATAAAAACTAATAATGACAACATTCATAACTCATACATTATAAGATCGCTTGAAGTGTTCATGCAACGGGAGTTCAGGATTCCTCGCTGGCGCTCGGAATGACAACCCTCATGGGGTCAACGAGGGGAGAAGCGGCGATTCGCGCAAGAAAGACAGGCTGAAAAAAAGAGACTGCAGGCGCGAATCGCCGCTTCTCTCCCCTCCTCATTTATAAAAAATGACCTGTCATCCCGAACGCAGTGAGGGATCTCCAATCCCGGAAACGATCCTTTGGAAAAGTACCTGAGAGCGGGCCCATTTACCATAAATCAACCACCCCAGCCGGGGAGATGAATCTTGTAAAGATCAGATAATCAGTTTCCCGGCCACCCCTCCTTCAAAAGGAGGGGAAACTTTTTCTCCCTCCCTGCAGGCTGGCTCAGCCACGAAAGTGGCGGTATGTTAATAACCCCCAGCGCCAAGCTGGGGGTGATGATCCACGCTCATTCCGCGAACGCCGAAGGGGTGGCATATCTTCCCGGTTGTGAATCAACCACCCCGGCCGGGAGATGAATCTTATAAAGATCAGATAATAAATTATTTGAGATATTAGTCTTCACTGCAGGCTGGCTCCTCCCTAAAATTGCCCACAGGGTAATTTCTTAACGGAGATAACGGGCTTCATAAGGAATCCCATATGAGTAGGTCAATCTGCTTCAGCCGAAGTGGACCTGTTCCATTGCAGATTCAGATATGCAGTATTCTGTATACCAGCTCTTTAAGTAACTCCCCAGGTTCTGTGCCCGCATCTCCGTAACCTTTTGATCTCATATCAAACGTGCGCAGAAGACTTATTATCTGAACAGTACGGGATACATTATATTTCATTGCCGAGCTCTCATAATCCCTGACAAAGAATGGATTTATCTTTAAAACTGCAGCAACATTGTTTTTAGATTTGTCGGTAAGATAATGGTATTGAAGCAGCCTGCTGAAATAACTGAAAATTGAAGCAATGGAGAGGGTGATGGGATTATCCCTCGGATTGTCAGCGAAATATCTGACGATCATATTGGCTTTGAGTATATTTTTTTCACCTATTGCTTTCTGCAGTTCAAAATTATTATAATCCTTGCTTATCCCAATATTCTTTTCTATCAGAGCAGTTGTAATTACCGGTTTCCCTGCAGGGAGGGTGATAATGAGCTTGTCAAGTTCATTCGCAATCTTATGAAGATCTGAGCCAAGATATTCGGTAAGCATCGCACTTGCAGAAGGATCTGTTTTTATCCCTTTCTTCATTAGGAACTGTTCAATCCATGCAGGTATCTGATAATCGCGCAAACGGGGCGATTCAAAATAAACCGAATGGCTTTCAAGTGCTTTAAAAAGCCTGGTTCTCTTGTCAATTGTCTTGTATTTGTAACAGAATACAAGAATTGTTGAGACCAGTGGTTTCTCCAGATAGGCAACCAGCTCTTCTATTTTCTTAAGCGACTGAGCTTCCCTGATAATTACAACCTGATGACTAGCCATCATAGGGAACCGCTTCGCTATATCAATTATTGCGGCAATATTGGTGTCATCTGCATAAAGTGTAATCTGATTGAAGGGCTTCTCATCTTCAGACAGTACTTTATCTTCAATGTAATCGGTAATGAGATCAATATAATAGGATTCTTCACCTGACAAAAAATAGACAGGTTTGAAAATCCTGTTCTTCAGATCTGAAATAATTTCCTCGTATGTAAATGCCATTATCAGAATTTAAGATGCTTCACCGATACCCCGTTATTCTTTATTTCCCTTAAAGAGTCGATGCCAATACGCAGATGTGTCTCGACATACTCGCTTGTAACTTTTATATCGCTTGCTTCCGTCTTTATTCCGGTAGAAATCATGGGCTGATCCGAAACCAGGAGAAGAGCTCCTGTGGGTATTTCATTTGCAAAACCAACTGTAAAAATAGTTGCCGTCTCCATGTCTATTGCCATTGCCCGCGTTTTGACAAGGTATTTTTTAAACCTGTCGTCATACTCCCACACTCTTCTGTTGGTTGTATAAACGGTGCCTGTCCAGTATTCCTTATTATACCTTGTTATTGTGGCAGAAATTGCACTCTGTAATTTAAAGGCCGGTAAGGCCGGAACTTCGCTGGGCAGATAATCATTAGAGGTACCATCGCTCCTGATGGCAGCAATAGGAAGAATAAGATCACCAAGAGTGTTCTTTTTTTTCAGTCCTCCGCATTTGCCAAGAAACAATACGGCTTTTGGACTTACCGCGCTCAGCAGATCCATTATTGTCGCTGCGTTCGGGCTGCCCATACCAAAATTGATTATTGTTATCCCGTCGGCTGTGGCACTTGGCATATTCTTATCTTTCCCCTCTACAGGTACATTGTTCCATCTGGCAAAGAGTTCAACATAAAGCAGATAATTGGTAAGAAGAAAATATTTACCGAAGGAGTCCAGACCCTTGCCGGTATATCTTGGAAGCCAGTTATTAACAATTTCTTCTTTTGTTTTCATATCAGTATTTCAGATAATAATTATCTAAATATATTTGTAGATTATGTTAAAATCATCATTGTTTATACCTTGTGTCCTTTGTGCATCCTTAGAGTTAGTCATTGGGATTAAGAGCATAAGAACTTTTGCAAAGGGACACCCGGGTAAACTTTAATTTTAGAATTCTGCTTCAAAAGTACAAAACTAAGTTGAAACAGTTAAACCTGCCGGAATATTCATTTAAAATAAGGGGTAATGAGGGAAGAGAAATGATCCTCGATCCCCTGAGAAGGAAATTCGTTACCCTTACTCCTGAGGAATGGGTAAGGCAGAATTTTATTCAGTACCTTATCGACAAGGGAGGATATCCCGCCGGTCTGCTGGGAATCGAAGTGCTGTTCCGCATGAATAAGCTGAAAAAGAGGGTTGACATACTTGTCCATAACAGGTCGGGCAAACCGGTCATGATAGTGGAATGCAAATCTACCGATGTTCAGCTCGATGAGAAAGTATTTGACCAGATCGCTACTTATAACCTGAAATATAAAGTTCCCTATCTCGTCGTTACAAACGGACTAAGGCATTATGCCTGCAGGTTCGACAATGAAGGAGCGACCTGGGAGTATCTGCTTGTGATACCTCTTTATGAGGAGCTTATAGCCTGAGATTGATTATGATCAATGTTACCTGTGCCATAATACGGAATGAGAACAATGATGTTCTGATTGTCCAGAGAGGAGAGATGAGTGATCATCATTTTAAATGGGAATTCCCCGGAGGCAAGCTTTCTCCCGGCGAGAGCGAGGAAGAGTGTATAATCCGGGAGGTTGAAGAGGAGTTGTCGATGGAGATCATAATATCCGGCAGGTTGCCTGTAGTTGACCACGATTACGGCCATAAAAAGATCAGGTTGATACCGTTCATATGCGACTCCCTTGATGAGCTTCCACTCCTCTCAGAGCATCTGGCATTCAAATGGATCCCTCCTGAAAAATTAATAGCTGTCGATTTCACCGCTGCCGATGTTTTTGTTGCAGCATCTTACCTTGAAAAGATAAGAGCAGAATCAGATTATCACATAACAGCGACAGCTCGTCAGGAACCATCCGGGGAGATCATGGATGATACAGAGCTTCAATCTATGATAGAAAGGATGATCAGCATGAAAGAGGCCGGATGGGTTGCCACCTCCGCCACAGAGAACCCGGCAGTTTTTGAAAAGCTTCTTGAGTACTCCTTCACCGGCGATAGCAAGCTTGCGTTCCACGCATCCTGGGTTCTCTCCAAAGCGTGTGATCTGAACCCTGAATTAATCTATCCTCATCTTCAGGTAATAATAGATAGACTGCAGGAACTTGACAACGAAAGCGCCCGTCGCTCTATTCTCCGGATCATTTCATTTAGTGATCTGGACAGGATAAGTGAGAAACATCACGGCATACTTGCCGACCATTGCTTCAACCTGTTGCGTTCAGGAACCTCACCTGTTGCCATAAAAGCCCATTCGATGGAAATATTGTACAAGCTCACGATCAGATATCCCGAACTTGGGAATGAACTCGCAGCAACAATCACAATGCTGCTGACGGAAGGCTCTGCCGCTATTATTGCCAGGGGCAGGCAGATCCTTAAAAAGCTGTCCAGGAGCTGAGCGTGGTGCATAAAGCGTAGAGCGTAGAGCGTAGAGCAGAGAGCAGAGAGTCAAGATACTACCAGAGAGATTTGTATAATTCTTAACTTTCCCCTCCTTTTTTCAAGGAGGGGTGGCCCGACCATGGAGTTAAACTGTTTCTTTTATCCCGTAGTGTCGGGACGGGGTGGTTAAGGAGGATGGCACGGGGCACGGAGCACAGAGCGTAGAGATATGAGATGTGAGATTTGAGCGTAGACATTGCCAGCCGTAGCTTCAATTACCTGAAGAGTATTATCGAAGGAGAAAGCGAAGGCTGGGCGTAGAGCAGCCGGTAATCGGTAATCAGTCCCTCAGTATAAGATAATATGGTACCAAATAAGAATAACTATTGAAAAAAAGTTACATAAGAGTAAACAGTAATCGGTAAAAGGCAACTTCAGCAGGATCCCCTCCCGGTAGGGGTTTGGATTGATACGAGTTCTTTAGCGGCGCGAAGGCAAACCCCAAAAAGGTGTGAAATTAATGGCTTTGGGCCCTGGTTCGGGAGGGCCCGTGGGCAACAAAGCCATTAATTTTTCTTTTTGGGCGCCTTTTCTTTCGTACTTTCTTTTTGCGTAAAAAGAAAGTACAATATAAAAGTCCCCTTTAGGAGATTTAGGGGTGATAAAAGGGGGAGATGGGGGGATAGAGAGTAGAGCGTAGAGTGGAGAGCCTAGAGCACAGAGCACAGTGCACAGGGCGAGGAGCGTAGAGATATGAGATTTGAAAAAGATTAACCAACCACCCCGGCCAGGGAATGAACCTTGTAAAGTTCAGATAATCAATCGTCCTGGCCACCCCTTCAAAAAGGAGGGGAAACTTTTTCTAATCTTCGTAATCGGTAATTAATAATCATTAAATGTTACAATCGCTGAACCACTGAATACTGAATACCGGTTACGACCGCGTCAGCCGAAGCTTTCAGAGAAGGCTGAATATCTTTTTCTTTTCCGGCTATTCTTCCTATTTTTGCAACTCATAAAATTTACAATTGATGAGAATTGTTGATACAAAGGGTCAACTGTGCCCGGCGCCGCTGATTGCAACAAAACGGGCGCTGAAGGAGACCCGGGCAGGCGAATCTTTCCAGCTTTTGATTGATAATCGAACCTCGTTAAATAATGTCAGCAGGTTCCTTAAAGATAACAACACCACTTTCCTGGTAGGTGAATCCGAAGGCTTATGGACACTCACGATAGAGCGGACCACAGGAGAAGCCACCCGTGTTAATGCAGAGGATTACTGCACACCCGCTGTACCTCATTTTAAGAAAGGTGATTTTATAATTGTAATTACATCCGACAGGATGGGAGATGGCGACGATGAGCTCGGACACCTGCTTATGAATAATTTTATCAGGGCCTTGATGGATCTTGATAAGCTGCCACAAAAGATGGTTTTCTATAATAAGGGGGTCACCCTGCTTGCAGAAGACTCTCATTGCATAGCCCATCTGAAGGATCTTGAGAATATGGGAGTTGAAATACTGCTTTGTGCCACCTGCGTTGACCATTACGCTCTCACTGATAAAACCGGAGCAGGTATATTAAGCAATATGTTCACCATAGCTGAAGTGATGTCAACTGCCGGAAGCATTGTCAGACCTTGAGTCAATATAAACTGATTTTATGAAAACCGACCTTCTTCAGATGGTTGAATATGGTGGCTGCTCGGCCAAGATATCTCCAAAACAGCTTGAGGAGATCCTCCAATATCTTCCCCTTCCCCTGGATCCTGACATTCTCGTTGATATTGATACACACGATGATGCGGGGGTTTACAGGGTAAATGACGAGCTTGCCCTGGTACTCACTACCGATTTTTTCCCCCCTGTATGCAGCGACCCTTTTGAGTTCGGGCAGATAGCGGCGGCCAATTCCATAAGTGATGTATACGCGATGGGCGGAGATCCTGTCCTCGCTCTGAATATTATGATGTTTCCTTCAGCAAAGCTTCCCATGGAGGTGTACGCTGAGATCCTGAAGGGAGGGTTTGACAAGGCTACGGAAGCCGGTGTCCGCATCATCGGAGGTCATACTATCGATGATGCAATTCCGAAATATGGTCTGGCAGTGGTGGGATACGTGCATCCCGACAGGATAATCACGAATGCCGGAGCTGAACCGGGAGATCACCTTATCCTTACAAAGCCTGTCGGTACCGGTATTATTATGGCGGCGCAGAGGCTTGGTATTGCCCGGCAGGCTGATATAGAAGAGGCTAAGGAAGTGATGAAGCTGCTGAACAAGACCGGAGCAGCTGTAATGAAAAAATTTAATATAAAGAGCGCCACTGATATTACCGGCTTTGGCCTCGCCGGCCATCTCCTTAAGATGGCAAAGGCAGGCAAGGTATCCGTAAATGTCAGTATGAAAAAGGTACCGCTTATCGGACAGACATATGACCTGGCAGATGAAGGCTGTATACCCGGTGCCTCTTTCCGTAACCTTGATTTTGCAGAAGCAGGGATAAAGTTTGATCCCGGGCTGGATTATAACCTCCGGATGATCGCTTTCGACGCCCAGACCTCTGGAGGCCTTCTGATGAGTGTTGCACCCGGTATTTCAGGTACAGTACTTCAGGAGCTGCATTCCGCAGGGTTAACCTCTGCGGCAATAATCGGCGAGGTGACCGCTCCTGGTGACAAATACATTTATCTGGGGAACTGATTCTGCATCATGCACCCGATATCTGATCATCTACCTTCCTTATTCTACTGTTTTTTGACGTAACTGGTATGGATAGCCTTTTTAAAAATGACCCAGTCTTCAGGTGTCATTCTCTCGGGTGTAAAGAGGCAGATGCCTGCGGCTCCGTTTTCCATTGACTCACGTATTGCCGGTTCCAGCTCTGCGGGCAGCAGGCCATGATTTTCAGGATCAGGATCTGAAGCTTTCCTGGCAGGATCGGGACAGATGAACAGACCGCTGTATATGGGTTTCCGGTTATTGATAGTTGTAACACCTTCCCTGCACATATCACCGATCCATTTCGTACCTTCAAGGTAGAAGTCATTATAATTCATAGGAAAGAATCCATCAATATCCCATTTATCCCACTCCTGTCTTACAATCTTTTTTGCAATGGAATTGGGACCGGGGAAAACTGCAGCAGTGATCTGCTTATTTTTGGAATGGGCCAATACTGTCAGTCGGTTTACCAGATCTGTAATCAGATCATACCGGAACTGCTTCCATTCCTCCACCTGGGAAGGATCCTTAACTGCCTTAATATCAATTCCTGTCTTTGCCTTAAAATCCGCGACACACTTATCACAATAGCAATAGTCATATTGCGGAAACTCCCTGTCCATTACAAGACCGTATTTCTTCCACAGCCCTTTTGCCAGAATAACATCAGGGAAACGGATGAAGTCGAGGTGCACCCCGTCAACTTCGGGAATATCTGCAATTCTGCTGTACATTTGTTCAAGATAATCGCAGACCTCGGGGTGGTTAGGGCAGACAAAATGGTAATGTCCGGCTCCGAAGGTAGGCTTGTCATATGTTGATTCCCCGATGCCGTTTATTGCAAACCATTCCGGTTTCATATCAGGGTTATTGTTTTGTGTCAGAGTTGGTACCCAGGCCTGAAACTCCAGCCCGGCTGCTTTGGCGATTTTGGCTACCCTCCGGTATACCTCCGGATCGCGTCCGCCTGAATACATAAGTCCGTCAATACCTTTCTTCTTAAAGTCGGTGAATTGCGCCCTGATCTCGCTGTCGGTCGCCTTACCCGGTCCACCCGTCCATGCATAGCACTTAATCTTAGTTTCATTCCGCGAGGTACATGAGATCAGGATAAGAAAGAGAGCAATTGAAATAAGTTTATTCATAATTTCTGTATTTATTGAGTTAAAACCTCCCGCACGCAGGCCGGGGTCATATATTTTTTCACGGTTTAAAAGTATTAAAAAGGATGCAATTACAAATGATTAATTTCTAAGTATCTTTAACTTCATATAAGTATTAATTTGCACCGTGAACAAGTCTTCCCTACCTTTAACGCTCTGAACAACTACAATGGCAAGCATAATTCAAGGCTTTGAATACGACATCTTCATCAGTTACCGTCAGAAAGACAACAGAGGCGACCGGTGGGTGAGCGAATTTGTCAATGATCTGAAGACAGAGCTGGAGTCTACTTTTAAAGAAGAGATTAGCGTCTATTTTGATAATGATCCTCAGGACGGGATACAGGAAACCCATGATGTCCGGTCTTCACTTAAGGATAAGCTAAGGTGCCTTATCTTTATTCCTGTTATTTCACGAACATATTGTGATCCCAGGTCATTTGCCTGGGAACATGAATTCAAAGCTTTTGTTGAACAGGCTTCGGCAGACCGGTTTGGATTAAAGGTAAGGCTGCCGAACGGGAATGTTGCAAACAGAGTACTGCCTGTCCGTATTCACGACCTGGATAATGATGATATTAAGCTCTGGGAATCAGTTCTTGGTGATCCGTTACGAGGGATTGAATTTATTTACAAAGAACCGGGAGTAAACAAACCGCTGACTTCAGAGGATGATGAAAAAAAGAATCTGAACAATACAAGATACAGGATCCAGGTTAACAAGATGGCAAATGCGATCAGCGATATAATATCAGGGTTGAAATCAGGACCTGATGCACCTGTATCAGAAAAAAATATTGCGGCAGAATATCCGGAGAGGGCAGGGGAGAAGGCCGCTCAACTGCAGCCAAAGCGGTCAGGAAAATTTAAAGGCAGGTTGCCCGTAATAGCAACAGTTGTTGCAATTATAATTGTCGCTTCAATATTTATTTATCCTGCGTTGTTAAGACGTAATACAATCAGGGATCTGAGTTCTTCAGGCGAAAGAATATCGGTTGCGGTCATGCCGTTCCGGAACATGACAAATGATTCAACCTGGAATATCTGGCAGGAAGGAATCCAGTTTAATCTTATATCTTCACTTTCCAATTCCGAGGAACTGGAGGTACTGCAGTCAGAATCGACAAATAAACTGCTTCAGAGCAAGGGGTATAATGATTATGCGATGATCACCTCATCTGTTGCCCTTAACGTATCGCAAAAGCTTGATGCTGATGTTTTTATTCTGGGAAATATTAATCAATCAGGTAATAAAATAAGGATAAGTTCACAACTCATTGATTCAAAGACAGCCGAAATATTCAAGTCTTTTCATATTGATGGGTATGCAGGCAATATCCTGGAAATCACCGATTCATTGTCAAATATGATCAGAAGTTATCTTGTCATATCCGTATTAAAGAAGGAAGTTTCCGGTGAATTCAAAACCTCTATACCTAATTCAGTAGAAGCGTACAGGGCCTTTCTTGTGGGGTATAAGTCAAGTTTTAACGGTGATAATGCCACGGCAGTAAAAATGTTCCTGCAGGCGATAAAAATCGATTCGGGTTTTGTCTATGCTTATGTCTGGCTTGCACTGGCATATGGAAATCAGGGTTTATATGACCAGGCTAAAATATGGTGTCTGAAAGCGTATAAAAAGAAAGATCAGTTATCATTTGACCTGAGAATTTATCCCGACCTTCTGTACGCCCGGTACTTTGACAGGTCTATGGATGAAGAAATAAAATATGCCAGACAACTTCTGGAACTCGAT
This sequence comes from uncultured Bacteroidales bacterium, assembly GCA_963816345.1. Classification (GTDB taxonomy): domain Bacteria; phylum Bacteroidota; class Bacteroidia; order Bacteroidales; family VadinHA17; genus LD21. The sequence goes on along the minus strand of CAWFKI010000005.1, from coordinate 2,741,072 downwards.
GACCGGGTCCCGGTTTCTCACTGGATAGTGGGGTCTGATTATTATAATCTGCACCAGTATAGTAAGGCAATACCAGAGCTGGAAAAAACATTGGAGATCTATAAAAGCTGGAACACCAAGCCCCTGAATGCATTTTATTATGAGGAGCTTTTAAGTGCATATCATTTAAGCGGCGACTACAAAAAAGAGAAAGAGCTGCTTAAAAAGGCACTGGCTGATTTCCCGGGTGCTCCGGGATTGATCAGAAGTGAGATCATTCTCTCATTAACAGATGGAGATACCCTGTCAGCAAATAATAATATTAAAAAAGTTATCTCCCTGAACAGGGACAGAGGGTTATCGGATGCAGATATCTCGGCCCGCCTTGGAGGAATTTATTATTCGGCCGGGATGAATGATAAGGCAGAAAAGTATTACCGTAAGGCCCTTTCGCAGCAGCCTGGTAATCCTGAACGGCAGAATGATCTCGCATATTTCCTGATTAATAACGGAAGAGATGTTGCCGAAGGGCTGGAACTTGCCGGTAAGGCTTTAAAATCTGATCCGGACAATTACAGGTACCTGGATACGAAAGGTTGGGGATTATATAAACAGGGAAAGTATAAGGAGGCGCTTGAGCTGCTTAAAAAAAGCTGGGATCTGAGGCCTGTCTATGACTATAGCCTATATTCCCATCTTCAGGAAGCTGAAAAGGCAGTCGCTGGTCAGCCCTGAGCTAAGCCTCCCATTGGGTTTCGGAAAGACAATGGACATGTCATCGTACCAGCTATGGGCATCACTGGAAGTTTTAGTCATTTTAATTTCGGAAGGGAAAACAGAAATTCTATTCCCCCTGATTGAATATTCCGCACAGTAATTTCACCTTTATGCAACATGATGGCATTTTTTACTATTGACAGGCCAAGTCCTGTTCCTCCCTGTTTCCTTGATCTTCCTGAATCGACTCTGTAAAAACGTTCAAATACCCTGGCAAGATGTTTTTCAGGAATTCCTACTCCATTATCCGAAAAGGAGAAATGATAATATTTTTCATCTTCATGGAACAGAGTGACATTTACCGTACAGTTTTCTCCTGCATAGTTTATTGAGTTCTCAAGAAGATTCTGAAATACGGAGAGAAGCAATGAGCGGTTGCCATTAACGAATATATCGTCCTTGAGATCACAGGTGACATTCATATTCTTCGATTCAATAGCAGATTTGAAATTGTCCCTTACTTCATAAAAGATCTCATTCATCCTTATTTTTTCGAATTTGAAACTGTCACTTGCCTCTTCAATCCTGTTAAGTACTGTGATATCGTTAATAAGTTGTGAGAGTCTCTCCGACTGGGCCAGCGCTCTTTCTAGAAAATACTTCTTCTTTTCAGGGTCAATGGATTCATCCCGGAGTAAGGTTTCAATATAGCCTCTTATTGATGAAACAGGTGTTTTCAGTTCATGTGCGATGTTCGATGTTACCTGTTGTTTGATGATCCTGTTGGTTTCAATAGTAGTTATATCGCTCAATATAATTTCAAAGCTATCATCGTGGAACAGTACACATTGCACCCTGAAATATTTACCGTTCCTGGCAATCTGATATTCCATCCGGGGAAGATCGGCAGCTTTTATTTCCTGGTTTCTGTGTTTTTGAATGAATTCATTTACAGGCCCGAAATCGGGGATCCTGAAGAAATTAGCCGACGAAATTGTAAGTTCACCTGAAATGATATTCATATACTGAATGAAATGGTTGTTTGTCAGTATTTTATCATTATCCTTTGTGAAAAAGGCGACTCCTTCATTCAGCACATTAAGGTGGTTAAAGATCCTCTCTTTTTCCACTGCCAGGTCATCTTTTGTTTTACGAAGATTAGTGTAGATAGCAATAATCTCTTCGCCGATTATTCCAAGTTCATTTCTTGGAAAAGGTATATTATGGTCAAAAGGCTCATTACGGCTGACTTTAACGGCAAAATCCTTAAGTTTGGTAACCGATTCACTGAATCTGTCCGTTACTTCCCGTAGTATAAACCATATCAGGATGAAGGCAATGATGATGACAACAATAAACATCTTTTCAGTTGCCAGGAAATTTATAGTATTAATATCATAGATGACGGCGGCTCTGATATAGTATCTGTTATAGAATTTTGCATAATAATAGTACTCAATTCCGGTGGTATTCGATTTTCTGATTGAAGTACCAAAATCAGAATATGTTGATTCCATTATTTCAGCCCTGTTTTTGTGATTCACCATCTCTTCCCAGTCTTTTACAGAACTGTCGTACAGTACTTTCCCCAGGGGACTGATAATAGTGATACGAAGTTCCTTCTGTGGCAGTATTTTTACAAGTGAATCAACAACCTTATAATTCCCGCTTTTATAGATATGATTTAAATTGATGTAATTATTTATTGTTATGGTGATATTATAAAGTTCATCATTAAGAGTTTCAGTCCTGTACTTTTTTTCGCGATAGTAAAGGTATGCCACTATCAGAAGTGTAAATACAAGAAAAACACTGAAATAGTAAATAAATAGTTTGTTTCTGAATCTGCTCCTTGGAATCATTTTATTCTTTTATTAGATCAGAGATCGAAATAATATCCATATCCTGTTTTATTCTTCAGGTTAGGGCCGTATATCCCTAATTTATTCCTGATCCTGGTTATATTTACATCAACTGTCCTGTCAGTAACGATAATATCGCCCCCCCATATTCTTCGGAGTATATCTTCCCTTGAGAAAACAGTCCCCGTATTTTCAAGCAGTAGTTTAAAAATTTCGAATTCCTTTTTAGTCAGGTCTATCTGTTCTTTATTGATTAAGATCTGTTTCCTGGCCTCGTCTATTTCAATATTTTTTACCTTAAGGTTGTTTACGCTCTTAGAGTTTTTTGTTCCTGCCCTGTTCAGGACAGCTTTCACCCTGGCTATTAATTCGTTTATTGAGAATGGTTTTGCCAGATAATCATCCGCGCCAAGGCTGAAGCCTGTAAGCTTGTCATTTTCAGTATCTTTGGCAGTAAGAAATATTACAGGAGTATTTATCCCAAACTCTTTTTTTAATTTATCAGCAAGTTTGAATCCCGACATCGGGCCCATCATAACATCGAGCAGGAAAAGGTCATAATTGTAGAGAGGTTTTTTCAAAGTCTCTTCAGCTGAATGGGCGACGTCGGTACTAAAACCTGAATTATTCAGGTTGAACTGAAGTATTTCACAAAGGTCCTCCTCATCGTCAACAATCAGAATTTTAAGTCTATCTGTTTCCATAATCTGGCATTTAGCTCATGACTCTATTTAACAGACTTATCGGGATCTTTGTTAAATCCGGTGTGTCTTATATCTGTTCCCTGAAGTGAATAAATTGTAGCTTCTGCAATATTGGTGGCATGATCGGCAATCCTTTCAATATTTGTTATAATATTTTTCAGATCAGCATAACTTAACAGCATCTCTTTTGTCTTTGCACTCATCCTGGCTTTGGAGATACTGTTCTTAAGGAGCTTTTGATTCATATCATCAACAATCGAATCATTTTTAATGGTCCATATGGCATAATCAGTATCACTGTTAACAAATGAGAGGAGCGATTTTTCAACCATCATCCTTCCTGATAAAAGCATATTCTGAATAACTTCCGACATTGCCTTAAATTCCTTTGTATCTCTCAATATTTCCAAAGTATAGGTAATATTCATCACCAGGTCTCCAATCCGTTCAAGATTGATAATCATTCTGTAAACGGCAACCAGTCTGCGGATGTCAGAAGCAACGGGTTGATAAAGTACAATTGCGTTTATAAATTTATCGCTGAGTGAAATTTCGTACTTATCAATCTGTTTTTCATTCTTTTTTATTGTAATTATCAGACCATCGTTATTACTTTTATCCTCTCCTGCCATAAGCTTTTCAAGAAGGCTCAGCTGACCCAGTACAAGGTCTGCCATATTCTGAAAGTTGCTCATTATGTCCTCAATAGCCTGTTCTTTTTTTGTACTCATCTTTATTAAATTATTTACAAGGTAAATATTTTCAACGATTTTAAAGGTTTATCCAAATTTCCCTGTCAGGTATCCTTCCGTACGGGGATCTTTTGGATTTGTGAACATTACATCGGTCTTTCCATATTCCACCATCTCTCCCAGGTACATAAATATTGAGTTGTCACTGATTCGTGCTGCCTGCGACATATTATGGGTAACAAGCAGGATTGTATAGTCCTTTTTAAGGTTTTCAAGGAGATCTTCAATCTTTGCGGTGGATACCGGGTCAAGTGCTGATGTTGGTTCATCGAGTAAAAGCACATCTGGATTAAAAGCGATTGCCCTGGCAATGCAGAGCCGTTGTTGCTGGCCTCCTGAAAGAAAAGTCCCTTTCTTGAAAAGAGAATCTTTAACCTCATCCCATAGAGTGACATTGGTCAGGGATCTTTCAACTATTTCATCACGCTCACTTCTTTTTAATCTTATCCCGTTAAGTTTATAGCCGGCAATGACGTTATCATATATGTCCATCGTGGGGAACGGGTTTGGTCTTTGAAAGACCATTCCTATCCTGCGGCGCAGTTCGATTGTTGACATATCGTGGATATCCCTGTCATTAAGCAGTATGGTTCCTGTTGTATTTATATTGGGATAAAGTTCATGCATTCTGTTGAAGGCCCTGAGCAGAGTACTTTTGCCACAACCGGAAGGGCCCATTATAGCTGTTATTGCCTTTCTCTCAATATCTGCTTTTATATCTTTTACAGCGTATTTCCCTGCTTCGTATGAAATTGAAAGGTCTCTTACTTTCAGGACCGGATTATTTATATTAAGTAATATTTCTGTCATCTTTTTTTCCCAACCTTGCCTTTACCTGAAAACCTGTTTGATAATATATTAAGTGTCAGTACAAATATCATAAGAAAAAGTGAAGAACTCCACACAAGTTTTACCATGTTAGGGTCGTTGTAAAACTCCCAGATAAGAAGAGGCACTGCACTCGTCGGTTTTGTAATGTCAAGATTAATGACAGAGCTTCCCAGGGCTGTCATTATAAGGGGCGCTGTTTCACCAAGGATACGTGATATAGAAAGTAATATTCCGGTAGACAGTCCGCTGAATCCGGTCGGGATGAGGACTCTGAAAATTACTTTATGGTAGGGAGCTCCCATGGCATAGGCAGCCTCCCTTATCTCATTGGGGATCATTTTTATAGTCTCTTCGGTCGATCTTATGATCATTGGAAGCATCATGATGGAAAGGGCTAAGCTGCCTGCTAAAGCTGAATATCCGTTTGTTATGTGCCTTACAACCCACAGGTAAGATATTATACCAAGTACGATTGAAGGAATGCCCTGCAGGATTTCTGTAAGATTTCTGAGAAGATTTGAGTAATGACGACCCTGGTTTTCAGAAAGATAGATGCCGATCATTATGCCTGTCGGTATAGCCAGTAATGAAGAAACAAGTATGATCAGGAATGTTCCTGTGATTCCATTGGCAATACCTCCGGGTATGACATTATTATTAGCAATCGCAGTCATTGCCTGGAGTGAGTCTGGAGAAGCTTTTGTAAAAAAATTGAAATTTATCTGGCTTATACCATTTATTATAATCTTACCAATAATAAAGACTATGGGAACTATTGTAAGAACAGACATTAAAATCACCAGAGCCCTGAAGAGCTTATCTTTCAAGTTTCTTCCCGCGACATGATCAAAATGAACCGGATTTCTGGCGACTTCCATAAATTGACTTTTCAGGAGAATTTTTTGATAATTAATTTGCCGATGCTGTTGACAATGCCTGTGATGACAAATAGTATGAGTCCGATGGCAATAAGTGAACTGAGTTTTATTCCGGATGCTTCCCCAAACTGATTGGCTATTATACTGGCCATTGTATTGCCGGTAGAAAACAGGCCCGACGGGATTACATTTGAATTACCAATAAGCATAGTTACTGCCATTGTTTCTCCAAGAGCCCGACCGAGAGCAAGAATGTAACTTGCCACAATGCCGGAGCGGGCGTTGGGCAGGATCACATTAAAAATTACCTCACGTCTTGTCGCCCCGAGTGAATAGGCAGCCTCTTTAAGTTCATCCGGTACCATTGCAATGATTTCAGTGCTTAATGAGGTTGCATATGGCACTATCATAATAGCCAGGATCAGGGAAGATGTGAATACTCCGAAACCCTGGTCGCTCAGACCCAGTCTTATGATAAGTGGCCTCAGGGTGTAAAATCCCCAGAGACCATATACAATTGAAGGAATGCCGGCGAGAAGATCGACCATTGAGCTCAGGATATTTGCCAGCCTGGTACCCCTGAAATACTCTGCTACAAATAAAGAAGTTGAAAATGCAAGAGGCAGACAAATTAACAGGGCCAGAACAGAGGTTATCAATGTTCCGGCAATAAAAGGAAGAGCGCCATATACTTCACGACCTGCAGTCGGGTTCCACTCATTTGTGAAAATGAACCTGAGCCCGAACGTCCTGAATGCAGGAACAGATCCGGCAGCAAGGGAGAACACTATCCCGGCTGAGACTATCAGAATTATAAGCGATGCGGAAAAAAGAGCTGTTTTTGTTAATTTGTCACTATTCATTCATTCATTTTACTTCTTTTAGAACAGGTTTGCCATTATAAGTTACTGTGCGAAGAATATTTTTAGCAACAGAAGCTGCTTCAGGTGGCAGGGAGGCATAATTGACGCTTTCGGCAATTGCCTGGCCATCAGGACCTACCAGCCAGTTAAGAAAATTGACAATCGCTTCTGCCCTTGCCAGCGAACGACCACCGTAATTTTGTTCCTTATAAAGTATTATCCAGGTAAACCCGCTTATCGGATAAGCTTCCGGATCTGAGGAATTAGTCACCATGATCCTCCCGTCTGCAGGCATATCTCCTTTTGCGGCTGAACTTACAGTTTTGATTTCAGGATTAATAAAATTGCCGGAGCTGTTCTTCACCCTGGCATACTTGATCTTCTGGGCAAAGGCGTATTCAGAACCGATATACCCGATAGTTCCGACCGACTGACTTATAGTGCCTGCTACTCCGGGATTGCCTTTTGCCCCGATCCCTGTCAGCCAGTTGAGCGATTTGCCTGTACCTATTTTCTCGCTCCATTTTTTACTTACCTTGCTCATATAATCACTGAAAATGTTCGTAGTACCGCTACCGTCTGAGCGGTAAACTACCGTAATTTTAGTATCAGGCAGTTTCAGATCAGGGTTGACGGTCTTTATTTCAGGATCATTCCATTTGGTAATTGTCCCCATGAAAATATCTGAAAGTAATTCAGGGGTCATTTTCAGGCTATCCACCCCGGGCAGGTTATAAGCTATTACCACGGCTCCCATGCAGGTAGGTATATGGACTATTTCGGCCGGCATTTCTGATAATTCCTTATCGGACAGAAAAGCGTCGGAAGCCCCGAAGTCCACAACTTTGTCGTGGAGGCTTCTGATACCTCCGCCTGAGCCTATCCCGCCGTAATTCATTGGTATTCCTGATTCTTCAGAATATTTTTTGAAGGCGAGGTTGTAAAATGGCATTGGGAATGTTGCACCTGCAGCAGTTAAAGAAACTTTCTTATCACTGCTGGCAGCTTTATTACCTCCGGAATTGCATGATACAGCAAGTGCCAGTATCGCAATAAAGATTAATAGATTTTTCATCATAATATAATTTTGATTTTTAAGATAAGATCGAACCATGCATGAATTTAAATTATTATTGGTGTTTGTGATTGTCGTCATCTTGTGGGTTTAATAGTTTTTAATTTACGGATTTCTGTAAATTTAATCGTGTCTAAAATTTTATTTCAAAGTTTAAAGCAATAGTTGATGAAAAAGGAGCTGATTTGTTATATGGTGACCAGCCCTGAAAGTTGGGAGCAATTTTAATCCCGGGTACGGGAGAATAATCGAATCCCGTCATGAACAGCTGGCCGTCCTTACTGTTGTTCCAGGGTAATGTCTCCCCGGCAGGAATCCCTGATTTCAGATTATCGTACCTTGCGAATATGGTGAATTTTTTACCCGCAGCTACCGAGCCGTAAACAGATACACCGGAATAATTATGATCATATAACATTCCATTATCTTTCTGGTTGTTATACTCGATACCTGCCCTGACACCCTTATATGTATAGCCGGCAAACAGGGATAATGTTGTCTGGTTATAATTATGATTCATCATATCATAGTAACCTCTGATAACAAGACCATCAACAGGTCTGACTGTCACTCCGAATGTTGTTTTGAATGTACTGTCAGCCTGAAGCTTTTTATAGCCTTCCCCGTTCAGAATGGAGAGATCGACAGATATAAATTTTGCCGGCGAATATTCGAAAGCTGCTCCAAGGTCGGCGCTCGGGCCGAAATTATATGCATCCTGAAATGATTTGTAGATATAACGATAACCCCACAGTTTCTCCTGAAGACTGTACTCGTTTGTACCAATCATACCAAAACGGCCTGTAAACTTGTCTGTTTTATATTGGATGAAGGCATTTTTCAGGAAGGCAGTCATCTGCAGTTTGCCCACACCAGGGTCAGCGACATCAATATTTATCCTTGATGAGAAGTTTTTGGAAAAGAAATATTCATACCCGAGGTAGGCTCTTGTAATATTAAACGAATTTGAATTTCCGTCTTTTGTGATTGTTGAACTCAGGTCTGTGTAGATAAGTGCAAATGGGTTCCCATAAGGGGTGAATGACGGGCTTGTCTGGGCGTCGACATTAATTGTGCTGAAAGCGAGTGATACTGCGAATAAGAATATGGCGGTAAGTTTATTTCCCATAGTTACGGTTTAATTTTATACTGCAAAATTGTAATGAATTTGTTACAATACGGTTAACCGGAATTTACATTTTTGTTACAAAAACACATATTACGGCGCAACGGCTTAATGGCGCAACGGATTAACGGCTCCGCTGGCGCCGATTTGCAATCGGTGCCATAGATAAAATACATATTATATTTGCACGGAATACTGATTCGCTCTACGCTTATAACTCTTTGTCCCTTTAAATCACCCCTAAATCTCCTCCAGGGGACTTTTTTATTGTACTTTCTTTTTACGCAAAAAGAAAGTACGAAAGAAAAGGCGTCCAACGGCTGCTCTACGCTCTCTTCCCCCCATCTCCCACATCTCCCCATCTCCCCATCTCCCCATCCCCCCATCTCCCCATCCCCCCTCTCAATCTATGTCTCTGAAAAAACCTTCCCCATTTCCTGTTCAGCAATGAATTTTATAACTTGCGGGTCAGTAAAATATCCTCTGATGGTTAAAAATCTTCTTTTGCTTACCGGACTGATATTTCTGAGTCTGAGAGTTTCATATTCACAATCAGTCCTTATGCCGAATGTTGCGCTTAAAAGTCATGAGACACTTGATATCATGAAGATCATGATATCTGGACAAAAGACAGAGATATATCTGACTGTTGAAAACCGTATTACAGGAGGCACTTTCTGCGCCGACAGGAATATCTATATTATATATCCTGACGGGACAAGGAGCAGGTTGGTCTCTTCGGAGGGGATTCCAGTCTGTCCGGAGGTTCACAAATTCAAGGCACCAGGAGAGAAGCTGGATTTTGTTCTTACATTTCCTCCCTTCAAAAAAGGGACAGAGTCAATTGACCTTATAGAAGATTGCCAGGCCAACTGTTTCTCTTTCTATGGAATAATACTTGATAACGATCTGAATAAGAAAATAGATGATGCTTTCATTTCTGCGGAGAAGGGAGAACCCGCCCGGTCGCTTTTGAGTTTTACAAAAATATCAGACGAGACCGGCGATAAAAATCCCGGTGCGGAAGGTCTTCTTTATATGAATATTATCAAGCTTTCAGTCACCACAGGCAATAAAGTCAAAGCTGCCGAATATTATAAAAAGCTGGAATTATCAGGTCTTCCCTGGACCTCTCTTTATCTTAATCATCTTAATGCGCAGGGCATCAAGTATTAAGGGCCTCACCCTGAATCCCTCTCCTGGGGGAGAGGAACTTAAAAAGCTGACTATCTATGTAATAACACTTCCTCCTCGCCCTTGTCTTGGTTCGGCGAAGCGGCTACGCGAAGGCGAAGGGAGAGGGGGATCAGAGGGGGTGAGGCAAGTTATTAGGGACAGGGGATTAATTGGTACAAAAAAAGGCTGCACTCAACTGAGCCAGCCTTTTTTGGAATTATAGTTTTAAATAGTATTATTTTGCTCCGAAGTTGAAATCGAGTCCGAGACCAATCAGCCATGTTTTCTTTGTGTAGGTCTCAGTTACAGGGACTGGAAAAGTACCAAGGTAGTGATCGAATGTTTTGGTGGCAGTGGCATATGTTGTGTACTGACCTCCAAGGTTAATGTCAATCATTGGTGTAATCCTGTAGCCCACACCTGCTCCGAATGAGTTAGTATTAGTGTCGAAGCGCATATCACTCTGATAATTATCGTTGACTCCGGTAATGGTGGCCACCCATCCTGCACTTACTCTCAGCTTTTCACTTAGTGCATATTCAGCGCCAACTCCGAATTCAGTGAAGTTCTTGTCTATCATATTTATATGAGGAGGGGTTGCACTGCCATCGTAATCAACATTTTTATCAAAGTAATAATTGAAGCTGCCCGAAAGCATTAATTTATCTATTGGTTTAACGTTAATTCCAACTGAAAGTGAAGCAGGCATATCAGCAATAGTAGTATCGCCATCTACAAAAATTCCTCCGGATTTACCATCATTTACAGTTGTTTTGAGGTCCATGTTTGTTTTGAATTCGTACCTGAGAGAAATATTAAACATTTCCGAAGGTTTAATATCAACAGAAACTATGGGGGTAAAACCGTGTCCCTTCTCCTCAGCGTCAGCTTCAACATTTGTCATTGCATCTAGCTGTGTAGCGGCACCGTTTAGCTGGGCGGCAGAGGCGGCATAGGGTGCAGGGAGGACTCCGGCGATGAATCTAAGATAGTTCCCTGGTGTCTGAGTGCCTCCGTAAGCTGCAGGAGCATCAACTGTGACATCCTTTATAGTGCCCTTATAAGTATTTTTTGCAGAGACATATCTTACTCCGATAGCTGCGGATATCATGTCGGTTATGGCATAGGATACGTTGGCCTGGTAACCGAAGTATGCTGATGTTCCTTCAAAGTAAATACTTGAATTATAACCTGTTATATTCCTGAAGCCGGGATCGGTGCCTGTAGCGGCCTGGATCCCCTGATCAAGCGGTGTAAGCTGGTTCTGGAGCCCTGGAACCAGATCAGCAACAGGCATTTCGAAGGAAGGCAACCCTAAACTGTATTTTGCTCCGCCGCCGCCGCCGATCACATTGAATCCGGCTGACACTGCCCATTTACTCTTCTTCCAGGCAACATAAACACCTGGATATAAAGGTGCTTTTACATCACCGACATACTCTCTGGGTTTGGCTCCGGAGAGATAGGTGTAGTTATTAGTTATGGTCTGAGTCTGGTTGATGTACTGATTGTTCAGTCCGATATGTAAACCATCGCTCAGCCTTGTAACACCGGCCGGATTGAAATAAACAGCATCAATGTCGGTTGAAGCATTGCGGTTCTGGAGTCGCGTGAACATGGCACTCTGGTTTGTGTTGGTAACCAGTCCGCCTGCAAGCAGATTGCCGCTGATGAGTACAGCTGCAATAAAAATTAAAAGTTTTCTCATAGGTCAGTTTTTAGTTTTAAGTCTCCCTGATAATTGTATACTGGTACAATGTCTCCGGGAATTTGGGTTTTTAAATATATAATAAGATAATGTGGAAATTAATAAATGCCGTCTCAAATGTAGAAAAATAATTCTTTCCTGCAATAGTTCGAAAAATTGTTATTGGATTCTAGTTCTTTATACAGGTTTCTATAGGGCGTTCGACGAAGGGATGAGAAGAATTGCTTTTTCCCCTTTTAATCACCCCTGAATCCCCTGAAGGGGACTTTTTTCATTGTACTTTCTTTTTACGCAAAAAGAAAGTACCAAAGAAAATGCGCCCAAAAAGAAAAATTAATGGCTTTGTTGCCCACGGGCCCTCCCGAACCAGGGCCCAAAGCCATTAATTTCACACCTTTTTGGGGTTTGCCCTCGCGCCGCTAAAGAACTTGCTCCGTGCTCCGTGCTCTATGCTCTACGTTCTCAGCTCTGTGCCTCACGCTCCGTACCCTGAGCCCTGAGCCCTGAGTCCCGTGCCCTGAGCCATCACTCTCCGTGCGTAAGAGTAAACTCCTCGAAGAGTCCATAATCGATCATCTTATAATCCCTGCCGGACGGATATCCCTTCACACCTCTCCACGACCAGGGGGTGACAAATCCCAAAGAGGGATTATTATGATGCGGACCCAGAAGGTTCCTGAGGCTGCCGATCACCTTCACATCTATCTTATTCAAGCCGGGCTTAATGAGATCTGAAACATCAGTTGTGTATGGGGGAAAGGCTATGACAGTGGCAGGCTGCCCGTTGACAGATACTTCAGCGATCGTTCCGCTCCAGTTGCCGAGACCGACTTCCCATTTTCCTTCAGGCTTTTCTATATTGAATTCCTGGCTGTATGTAACACCCCAGGAGTAGAATGGCAGTCCCTGGTCTTTCCAGCTTCCTGTTATGTACTTTTGCTCTGGTGCAGCGATGATCCAGCCCTTTTCTGCCGGTTTCACTGAGAAGTTTCCCAGAATATAGACGGGTTCAATCTCGGCATTGATCTTCATCGGGGAACAATTCATTGTAACTGTGTTGTCTCCCGGCCTCACCAGGCTGCCTATCTCAAATACGTTGAATGATCTGTCAAGCCACCACTTGCCGCTCTCCGGCTTAACCTCAGTACCATTGACAGAGACATTCCAGAGTCCGGCCCTTTCAACAACTGCCTTCAGAGCTGACACATCAAATTTCCCGTTTATATTAAAATGGTAGGTGGCTGTGAATCCGGTGCCTGTGCCAAAGGTATCCCTGTCTACAGTATTTGTCCTGAACTGCACCGAGGTATTCCATGGATTGCCGTTCCTGAACCCGTAATATTTAAATACTTTGTCTGCAGCATCATAATTATTGAGATCATTTGTTGTCTCATCCCCAATCTTCAGGTCACAGAAATCTATCATTACCACATTATCCGAATCCGGTGATACTGTGACAGGGGAGGAGGGAGGAACAAATGTCATGTTCCCAGGTTTTGACGGGACCGGCAATGATTCATTTCCTGATTTCGGTATGAAGAGCAACAGGCTTCCTGCAGGAGGTATGGAGATAGAGCAGAAAATATCCTTGCCGTTCTGCTTTTTAGAATAACCATAGTTCTCCCCGGTCAGTGTGTTCATCTCAACCGCATCCGCACCCCTGATTTTAAATGAACCGGTAAGAGCCAGTTCTGTACTGGAGTTTACGAGAAAAAGAAGCTCTCCGTCTGTAAGCATCCTCCTGTGGTGATAAAGGTCACCTCCGCTGATATCTTGAAAACTCAGACCTTCTGAAGAAAAGTATTTTGAGATTTCCTGACCTGTAAGCTCACTCAGAAGTACGATCTTTCCTGAATATTTAGTAAAAAATCCATTTAACCTGTCATTTGGGGAACCATCAATAAGTGAGGGTTTTGAAAAAGCTAATCAGAGTTCCTCCGTCAGAAACAAATTTCTCAAGAAGTCCGAAGGTTGGTAGATCCAGGTTTTCGGTCATGGGCGGTATAACTACCCTTGAATAGCTTGCCTGACCGACTGCCAGCTTCCCCTTCGATACACTTCCGAGATCTTTTATAATATTCTCAGATCCAAGATCATATTCAACCTGGGCTCTTTTCGAGTTGTGTGACAAATCTCTGGAAAGTCTGTCCTGTCTCATTGGACTTCGGATCCGGATTTACATAAGAGTCATACAGCCATGCGGATGTAGTCGGTTCCAGTATCAGAATGTCGTTTATCTGCCTTCCGGAGGATAGTGCCAGCGAAAGTCTTGCATAATGGTCATTGATGTATTTATAGTCGTTCCACCAGGGCTCATGATAGTCGAATGTGGGCGGGTAGTCATATTTTCTTGCCCCGGCAAGGGTGAAGTACATGAGATGCTGGTTCATCAGGTTCACTCCAAGGGCATATTCCCAGTCGCCATTCCGTTTCATATCCCTGAAGGTCAGTTCCCAGCCTGATCCGCCGTAGGTCTCGCTCAGTTTCCTCTGTCTGCCTGTCTGATTTGCGGCGCTTGCCAGCTCCTTGACCGATCTAACATTCCCAAATTGTGCTTTGGAGGAGGAATCATTCCATTGATTGAAGAGCATATCGATGGCAGGAACCTGGTGCCAGGCATACATTGCCATATTGTCTCCGCCCGGCCTCATATTCGGCCATTCATGTTCCCAGTAGTGACCTGAAAATTTCAGGCCTTTTTCTGCACACCAGGCATACCAGGGTTTGGCCCATCTGTCAATGAACATCTGAAGCAGGGTCTGTGTATAGTTATGTCTGATCTTTTTCCAGTCGCCGGTCTCCTCGAACAATGAAGGAAGCTGAGTCCGGAGATCATAATTCCATCTTTTCATGAAAACATCAAAAAGGTCAGGAGTCCATCGTATTCCACCCGGAGATTCTATCTGAGGTTCATCTGTAAAAGTGCCGGGGATGGTTTTTCCGAATTCCTTGCCGAGATATTTCTCATAGCCTGACATTGTAACGTCGATAAATTTCCGGGTTACTCCGGGCACCAGAAGATCGACATATGAGAATCCGCCATACCAGTCGGAACGGGCGTTGTAGGTTTTTGAGAAGAGGAGATATTTTCCTGTTTTCCCTTTTTCATTTGAAAGAGATGATGTGATGTCAGTATATTTCCCGTCAGTCTCTTTAAGACATAGGTAAAATTTATCGCATGTATCGGGCAGGGTTTCCGTCTTTGTCATTTCGAGGCCCTGTCCCTGGTTATATGATTCAGGCATCTCATCCGGAACGTGGCCGCCGGCAAAGCCGCTTGGGTATGAGTTTTCGTCATATATCCAGACATTCATTCCGAGCTCCTTTGCTTTTTCAATAGCATACTGGTAAAGCTCGAACCAGTTTTCCGAGAGATATTCTGTAATTAAACCCGGTCGGGGATGAATGATCACCTGTGATGAACCTGCATCTTTAAAGCTCTCCATAAATTTATCTATCTCTTCCCTCGTTATTTCAGCGTTCCACACAAAGAAGGGCGCGGTGGTATACTCCCTTGAGGGATCGCTGAACTGATATGAAAGAGTTGCATAGTCAGGTACCCTGACTTCGTTTATAGTCTCTTTTTTGCAGGAGATCAGGGTTGCAGTAAAAACTGCAAGGGCCAGAATTGCAGATTTTTGGCAGGTTCCGTATAATTTCATATTAAGTTGGTTTTATAAGTTGAAAACTAACTTAATTATCAGAAGAATCCAAATCAGGAGAGGTAAATTTTCAGCCCCGGCAGGGAGCCATGTCAGTAAGGTCACCCCTGAATCCCCTAAAGGGGACTTTTTTATTGTACTTTCTTTTTACGCAAAAAGAAAGTACGAAAGAAAAGGCGCCCAAAAAGAAAAATTAATGGCTTTGTTGCCCACGGGCCCTCCCGAACCAGGGCCCAAAGCCATTAATTTCACACCTTTTTGGGGTTTGCCCTCGCGCCGCTAAAGAACTTGCGATTCTTCAGCTTCGCGATAATAAATGACAATAAATGCCAAATGACAATGAATGGTCATTCAGTGGTCATTAGCGTATCGAGTACCGATTCTTTGTCCCCTAAGTCTCCAAGTCTCTAAGTCTCTTATTTTCTTATTTTCTTATTCTCTATTCTCTATTCTCTATTCTCTATGCTCTATGCTCTACGCTCTCCGCTCTCCGCTCTCCGCTCTACGCTCTACGCTCTACGCTTTACGCTCTATGCTATCAGGAACCCCCTTTTTCGAAGTCGGTGGAATCGACCCACACAGCACTTCTCCTTGTGAGCTCGCCTCTCATGAATTTGAAATAGAAATCCCTCACCTTTTCATTGGCATACGGATAGCTGTCAAAGACATCCCCTTTTCCATAGGCCCTCGGATCATCCTGCCCGAGCAACTCAAGATACATCAGGTCGTGAAGTTTCCTCTTCAGTACATTATACCCGGCATCTGTTGAAAGATCTGTAAGGCATTCCGGATCTTTATTCAGGTCGTAAAACTCCTCATCGTCTCGCTTACCAAATGCAAGCTTCCAGTATTTAGCTGATATGCCGTTTCGCCACTCGTTCAGGACCTGCGTTTTAGTCGGGCTGCCGTCGCAGTCGAGGTACCCGGTTTCAGGATTGCCGGCCGGCCAGCGCTCCGGATGGTAATTGGAAAGATAGAGATAACCGTCCTTGATTATTCCCCTTACAGGATAACCTGCATCGTAGGGACGGCCTGGTTCATCCCGTTCTTTACCGGTAAGGACGTGGTTGCGTTTTTTGCTCAGATATCCCTGTTTGCCGCTTCTGAAAATATCGGCAAAGCTCTTGCCCTGCATGGGCTTCATTCCGGATCCGGATTCATTTATTCCGGCAACCTCAAGCAATGTGGGTGCAAAATCCATAAAGCTTATGAAGTCGGAGATTTTCCTTCCAGGGTTCCTGATACCTTTTCCCCACATTATTGCAAGCGGGATATGGCAGGAGAATTCATATGTATCGCCTTTCACCCGGGGGAACGCCATCCCGTTATCAGCTGTGACAATAACAATTGTATTCTCAAGCTTGCCTTGCTTTTCAAGAAGGTCCAGCATCTTTACAAGCTGATTGTCAAAATATTCTATTTCATATGCATAATCGAGCATGTCATTTCTGACTATGTCATTATCGGGCCAGAAACCCGGAACGGCTTTAATTTCACTTACCTTTTTGCCACCCTTTCCGGTACCTGATCCATATTCATAAGGCCTGTGCGGCTCATTTGACCCGTACCAGAAACAAAAAGGTTTGTCATCCTTACAGGAATCAAGGAATTCGGCAAAATTCCCCGCGTAATCGTTATCGGAAATCCCTGTCGCGGGTGGGACAGTTGTTTTTGAATCGAATGCTTTTCCGGTAAGGTGCCGGGCAACACCGAAACTGTCTATCGCTACACCGGGCGCCCATCCCTTTGCAGTATAACCGGTATAGTAGCCTTTTTGACCGAGAGTCTCAAAAAAGGTCCTGAACTTTGGAGGGAAGAATGGATCCTGGTTGCATGCCGCCTCGAGTTGCCAGCTGTTTCTGCCGGTAAGAAAGCAGGCTCTTGAGGGAGATGATTCTGCCGCGGGAGTATAGGCATTGTTAAAAAGGATGCCTTTTGCCGCCACCCTGTCGAATCCGGGGGTTTTGATCCAGGATGTTCCGTAGGCGCCCATATGTGGAAAGGAGATGTCATCAGCCATTGCTATCAGAATATTCGGGCGTTTTTCCTCACCATACTCTTTACCAGCTCTGTTACAGTCTGATAAGATCAATGCAGAGAAAAGTATTAAGGCTTTCAGAACATAAGGTTTCATATTGGCAGGTTTTACTTTTTTAATCACGATGAAACAAACTTTGGCGGAACTCTCCTTGTGCAACTTTGTGCCTTCCTGGCCCTGCCTACCGGCAGGCAGGTTTGTGGCTGTTTTTTTTGCCACTGAGGCACTAAGACACCGGGATTCACAAAGTCTGCAGTTAAAATTTCATTTATTAAAGTTACTAAACGTAATTCTAATAGCTGTTTAACTTTTGATAAAAGATTGACAGAATTTACTCCTTTTAATCACATGGATCTAAAGACGTAACGACGCAACGGCGTAATGGCTCAGGGCTCAGGGCTCAGGGCCGTAACCCGGTATTTGTCTCTCAGTCTCTCAGTCTCTCAGTCTCGCCATCTCCCCATCTCCCCATCTCCCCATCTACGCTCTCCGCTCTCCGCTCTCCGCTCTTCTAAAAGTTCCCCGAAAGCCTGAGACTATAATTCCTCTGGGGTTGAATATCCCCTGGTCTGCCCATATATTCGGTGTTTGTAATGTTTTTCACAGCAACCGAAACAGTCAGGGTTTTGGTGATCTTGTAGCCCAGGTTTCCATCAATCCTGAAATAACCCGTATCATGTGTCTGCCAGTATTCATAAAAGCCGGGAAGGATCTGTTCCCTTGTCAGCGGATTAAGGAATACATCATCTATCCTCAGGATCTTTGATCTGGCAAAGAGGTTCAGTCCCAGTTCAAACTTTTTATAGGAGCTGTTAAGGCTCAGTGATGCAGAGTGTTTTCTTCTATATTTTAAGTAGATGCCTGTGCTTTTATTTGTGACCTGGTTAAATTCCACTGGATAGATATATGTATATCCTCCCGTCACGGATGTGCTGACCTGTCCGAACATCCTGTTGAGGTTAAACTCAAGTTCATATCCGTAGACTCTCGAAAATTCGACGTTTGTCGACTGAAATCCAAAATTGAAGAGGCCTGTAACAGGATCGGGATAATTGCCGAAAACATATTCTATCATATTATAATTCTGTGAAAAGAACACAGACAGATCTGCCCCTCCCTTTGTTTTTCCCAGCAGTACACCCTGTTTTACGCCGATCTCCGAACTCCATCCTGATTCGGATTTTACATAAGGATTGGGGAATATCTTAATGGATCCAAGGGTTGTCGACGCATATTTTTCTGCTATGGAGGGATACCTGTAGCCCTGACCGAATGATGCTCTCAGGAAAGTATAATCTGCCACGTGCCAGTTTAACCCGGTTCTGAAAACGGGCACAACCTTATCTCTTGTCTGATCGAGTGAATTCTGTTCAACCCTCAGTCCGGCCTCCAGTTTAAGCCTTGGGACAGGAACTATCTCAAGCTGGGTAAATCCGGCAATATTCATCCCGTTATGATTCCCATAAAAGTTGGAAATGACCCGGCTGCTGTTTTCCGTAAGACCAGCCGTAATATTCAGGATATCGGAAATTTTGTAATTCATTTGATAATCTGCATAGACTGAATATGCATCGGAATTATTTTCAGATCTGACAGGAAACCTGTTGTCAGACAGCTGAAGCCGTATCCTGAGATCATGTTTGAATCTGCCTGAATTGTTGAAGGAGACATATGGATCGAGGGCGATATAAGTCATGTGAATAAGAGATACTGTTGATGTATCCTGTATGAGCGCACCGTGTTGTGCATCTTTCCAGAGAACGAAATCTCTTTTGGCAATATAGCCTGAGGTAAGGTTTACTCCATAGACAAGACCTTTTACTTTTTCATTATGATGTTTGAATCTTAAGCTGAACCTGCCCAGTATCTGATCATTATATTTCCTGTATCCATTGTCGGTCAGGAAGTTTAAGCCCACTCCGATATCGTTTTTACCATACTTCTGAAGATGGGAAAAAGAAAAATTGGTGAAGATCCTTGGAGTGCTCCACCATTTCCAGTTTTTATCTGCAGGGCTTCCGAAAACCCCTGCTTCTGTGAAGAATTGTGTATTTGGCGTGTTTGTCGCATCCGCAGTGCGAAAGTTGATAATCCCGTTGAGCGCCGATGATCCGTAAAGGACTGAGGATGCACCTTTGATTATTTCAACCTGTGATATGTTTTCCATCGGGAGGAACTGCCATTTGATATTTCCTGCGTCGGGAGATATCATTGGCAGACCGTCGATAAGTACCAGCACCCTGCTGCCAGCGCCATAGCTGAAACCGCTTCCGCCCCTGATTGAGGCCTGCCCGTCCAGGACTTCGATCCCCGGCGTATTATTGACAAGCTCCTGGGCATCGTTGATATGTGTTTTCAGGAAATCAGAGGATTTCAGGACATCCATTGATACGGCCAGTCCGGCTATAGACTGTTCCGACCTGTTGGCGCTGACCACTATCTGCCCTATCTCCTGAAGCTCCATATCCAGTCCGACATCCAGTTCGATTGTGTCATTTGCTTTGAGATCGACCTCTCTTATTGCAGTCTTATATCCTATGATCCTGAAAGTTATATCAAATTTCCCCGGCTCCGCCTTTATTGTATATCTGCCGTCGGATCCGGTAATTGTTCCCTGGTTTTTCTGATAGATCACATACACAGCCGGAAGGGGCTCATGGGTTTTATTGTCGGAGACTATACCTCTTACAACACCCTGACCATATGAAATGCCGGAGTATGTGCATGCCAGTATTATGATCACAACAAGCGGGCTGCGCATCATTTGGCTTTAAAAGTCATCCGGAGATTAACCGGGTTGCCCTGGGTGACGGGGAAGCTTGTAGTTATTTTCAGGGAGGTGCTGTTCAGTTCTGCTATTATTGCCGTCAGAGGTATCGGTAGTGAATCGGATTCGATGACCAGCTGGGTTTCGTTGAAGGCAAATCTCCAGGTACCGGTATATTTGCCAAAATAGCCTGTGTAGTCGGTATTGAATTTTGCATCCCCTTTGAAATTTGCAAGCAGTCCTCCGGGACCGCCTGCATCGGCGCCGTTCAGCAGAAGGCTGTCGCTCACCCATACGGGACCGGTAAGAAGGTTGAATTTGTCGGACTGTGGAGATTTACTGCATGAGAAGATCTGGAAGCAGCAGATTATGGTTATAAGTAATGCAAGGTTTTTCATCCTGATAGGTTTTAATATTATTCAGAAAATATAACAATTGTACCACCTGACGGTTCAATCGGCATGGTGAATATTGCCCCGAAATCCCCCCTGAGCCCTGAGCCCTGAGCTCTGAGCCCTGAGCCCTGTGCCCTGAGCCCCGTGCCTTCTACCTTATCTCCCTGATCTTTATATTCTTAAACTCCACCACATCACCATGATCCTGCAGAAGGATGCGGCCCTCTGCTGCTTCTCCGAAATCCGGGATATTCCTGAATTTGCTGATGGCAATGGCCGCCTTCCATTCAGGAGAGCTTCTGTCATATTCCACGGTCATAACACCATTGAGCCAGTGCTGGACCTTATTTCCGTTTACTACTATGAGTGCGGTGTTCCATTTATCGGGACCGTTATCTTTTGTATTTTTCGGTGCGATGAGATCATAAAGACTGGAGAGGGTCCGGTTTCCTCCGATTCCCTCTTTTGCATCCGGATGGTTTTTGTCGTCGAGGATCTGGTATTCGCAGCCGATTGATACCATCTCACCGTTATCCCTGTCGGTATCCACAAAATATTTTATTCCGCTGTTTGCACCCGTTTTGTAGAGGAAATCGACCGACAGTTCAAAGTTTCTGTATTTTTCCATTGTGACGATATCGCCGCCGCCATCTTTCCCTTTTGATTGAGGATCGATTATCAGGCAGCCATCTTTTATCTCCCAACCTGAGGCAGGAAATTTTTTTGTCTTTGCATTCATCCAGCCATTGTTGGTCCTGCCATCGAAGAGAAGCTTCCATCCCGCTTTAATTTCAACTGCAGAGAGGGTGTTGTCAGAACTTTTATTCCCTGGTTCCCTGTTTGCAACCTGCTGTCCGTAAATGTTACAGGTTGAGCCAAGAACCGCCATCAGCACTGCACATAAATAATATAGTCTCTTCATTTAGTATTGTTTTTTGTGGTTCCCAATAGTAATATCTCCTTAAAGATAGGCTAAAAGTTTCAGAAAGGAGATCTTCATCGATGTAAGACCAGCAATAATTATATACACTTGTCACATTTAGTTTCCAATTAAGGATTGCTGATAATTTTAATATATAACCGGTCCGGCTTACCACATTAGCCGGAAGAAATCCGGCATCAGGTCAGTTACCGGATTATACGCCTGTTTTCCAATAATTCAGGCAAGGGAAGGTATAAAAATCATTTCCGTGACAGCTTACCTTAAAAATTCATCTAATGGAATTCTCCGTTTGCTGATGGAAAACTGATGCCTGTCAAAAACCCATGATTACAACATTGATCTTCAGTAATTTTATTTAAGTTTACTTCTGTTAAAGGTCACCGGTTTGTAATTTTTGATCGAACGCCAGTAGAGTTTATTACTGACAAGAGGGTGATTATTGTTTAACTTACATATTAATTTGACTAAACAAATTTAGTCTGTGGGAGTTTTAGCTCCAGCGGATGAGAGAAATCTTATTGTTTAGATTGTAAGCTTATGCCCTTTGCGGTATGGTTCATGGCCGCGCTATGCAACCCGGCGTAATGACTGATAACAGGTTTATTAACAAGTTGTTTTAAAGTTTGCTGACATAATAAGGATTTTTAAACAGGAAGTTTCAAAAGATGAATTTTTAATAACCCGGCAGGTTCGGGAAAAGCATAAAAAGTTCATCAGTTAAAAGATCCGGAAAAGGGAGAAATCAATCTCCTGCCCTCACCAGATGGTGAGTTGCGGTCCTTACAGGAATGGGACTGACGGGGCGGAAGCATACCCGGTGGAGAACCTCAGGCACTCAAAACGCCAACCTTCGATGCTTAATTCTACAACAATTCATAAATTTTAATCCTCGAATCCAAATCCTATGAATACTAAACACTGCCTGATCATAATCATGTTAACGTTAGTCTTTTCTTCCTGTGTGACTACCCGGAAACTTACTTATCTGCAGAATCAATCTTCAGGGAATGATACAATCAGGACCGTTACCCCTGAAGCATATACTGTAATGCCTTTTGATAATCTCTTTATAAGGGTTATGACTCCCGACCCCAAATTAGCTGATATGTTCAACACAATTCCGGCAACGGTTACCGGCCTCAGCATGACGGAACAGAGCGCCGACATGATCAGTTATGTTGTGGATGGTGATGGCTACATACGTCTTCCATATGCTGGCCGGATAATGGTAGCAGGGAAAACACTGGACGCTGTAACAGATGATGTACAGAATGTATTAAAGGCATATATCGCAGATGCTGCAGTTACAGTTAAGTTGGTAAATAACTATGTGAGTCTGATCGGTGAATTTAAGTCGCCGGGCAAATATGCGATATATAAGGAACGGATGAACATTTTCCAGGCCCTTGCCATGGCAGGTGATCTGGATGATTTCAGCGACAGGCAGAAGATACAGATAATCCGACAAATCCCGGACGGTAATTTAATAAAGGAGTTCACGCTCTCGGACAGAAGCATCATGGCTTCGGAATTTTATTATGTTATGCCGAATGACATCATTTATGCCAAACCAATGAAAGGCCGGTTATTCCATATGAATGAATTCCCTTATACTGTTGTCATAGGTGCACTTACAACATTTGTCCTTTTCTGGAATGTGTTGCAGTAATTTCTGAACTCAAAAACAAACCGAATATGTCAAACTTCAATTTCAATCAGGCAGACCAGCAAAGAAAAGAAATCGACCATGAGGGCGTGATTAATCTGAGGAAGCTCTTTAGTAAGATTCTTCATTGCTGGCACTTATTCGCATTAACAATAGTGGTTGCATTAATTTGTGCCTGGTTATTCAACAAATACACTCAAACCAGGTACCGGGTTACTGCTACACTGCTTATTGAAGAAGACAAAAAAGGGAACTTCAGCTCAGGCGAACGATGATCTGCTTCAGGGTTTTGGTTTAAGACCCGGTATACAGAATCTTGATTACCAGTTATATCTCCTTTCGTCGTGGTATTTAATAAGCAAAACACTTGATTCAATGAATTTTGGAACAGAATATTATTGCCGCAGACGATTTAACAAAGTAGATCTTTATCCCTTTCAGCCTATTACGGTTGTGCAAGACTCTGCAGGGGCGCTACCTTATGATGTCGAGTTTAAGTTTACATTTCTTGCCAATTATGAATTCAAATTAAAAGGTGAATCCAGGGGAGATTTCAGATTGGACAGGAGGGCATCGTTTGGTGAGAAAATTGAGGTTAATAACAGAAGTTTCAGGATAGTATGCAACGACTATGGATGGTTTGCAGACAGCACCCGTAAGGATATTTATTTTAAAATATACAGCCACACAAGTCTTCAGGAAGCGTACAAGAAACGTTTGAAAGTTGAACCGGCTACCCGTGAAGCTAAAGCCAATATAGTAACACTCAGTCTGGAGGGATCCAACAGGAAAAAGGATATAGACTTCCTGAACAAACTGGCTACAATTTTTATTAATTATAATCTCGTAAAGAAAAATAAGGAAGCCAACCGGACCATCGATTTTATTGATAAACAGTTGGTAGGAATTACCGATTCCCTTGCAATTACAGAAGGAAACCTTCAAAGATTCAGATCAAAAAAGATGGTAATGAATCTCTCGGCTCAGGGACAGGTAATTATTGACCAGGCAATGAAGCTCGAAAACGAAAAGGCCCGCCTTGCAATTGAGTCTGATTATTACAAATATCTTTCAGAATATCTTTCCAAGGATAATATCGGAGAAGTTCCAATTGCACCTGCCACGATGGGAATAACTGACCCGGGACTGGCAAATCTGGTGACGGATCTGGCCCTGTTGCAGAGTCAGTATTACAGTAAGAGTCTCGGGGATAAAAATCCAATGCAGGGACAACTGGCGCAAAAATTGAAAAACACAAAAGATGCACTGAAGGAAACACTAAACGGGGTAAAAAGAGCCAATGAACTGGCAATAAGTGAGAACCAGGACCAGATCCAGGCAGTCAATTCAAAAGCCTCGGCCCTTCCGGTTACAGAAAGACAACTTCTTGGAATAGAGAGGCAATTTAAACTTAACGATGTTCTGTATACATTTCTTCTTGAAAAGAAATCAGAAGCACAAATACAAAAAGCTTCAAATACTTCCGACAATGAAATTATAGATCCTCCCAGACCGGCCAGCGAACCTGTTTCTCCTAAAACGAGGTTAAACTATCTGATAGCCATTCTGGCTGGTTTCGGCTTCCCTTTATTATGGATCATACTATCCGATCTATTGAATTTCAAGTTGAGAGATGAAGAAGATATTCTCAGGATAACCAATATGCCGGTTGCAGGACATTTGCTGCACAGCAGATTCAGATCACCTTTTGTAGTGTTTGAAGAATCCCATTCTTATCTGGCTGAATCTTTCCGTTACCTTAGATCGAGTCTCCATTTTTTCACGCGGGAAATAAAATCGCCTGTTATCCTTGTTTCTTCTTCAATGCCTGACGAGGGAAAAACTTTTACATCTATAAATCTGGCATCGGCATACAGTCTTATGGGTAAAAAAACAATTCTGGTAGGGTATGACCTTCGGAGACCGGGAATTTACCAGGACTTTGGAATATCGAATGACCAGGGTGTATCAACCTGGCTCACCGGAAGAGATACAATTGATGAAGTTATAAAGGCAACCACGTATGAGAATCTGAGCATTATCCCGGCAGGACCTGTTCCGCCTAACCCTTCAGAGTTAATATCATCCTCAAAAACAGATGAATTAATAAACCTCCTGAAAAAAAGATATGAATATATAATAATTGACACTCCACCAATTGGCAGTGTTTCTGATACATTCTATCTCGCATCCCTGGCTGATACCTGTCTGATTATTGTAAGGATGAATAAAACATTAAAATCCCTTATTGAGAGAACAATAAATGAACTGAAATTCAGAGGGATAAAGAACAGTTGTATCGTTATTAATGATATCGGTTCAGAGATAAACGGATACGGGTACAACGGAAAATACGGATATGGAAATGGTTCTGAAACAAATAAAACGGGAATAATCCGGTTGAACAGGGCCTGGGCTAACATTAAAACCCGTAAACGGCATGAACAAAAAGCTGATGCCTTTTTAAACAAGAATTGACCACGTCTAACTATTAATAAACCCAAACTTCTCAATGCATAGCAGTTCTGAAATTTCGGACTCACGTGTTCTCGTTACCGGGGCAGACGGTTTTATCGGATCGCATTTGACTGAATTATTATTGAAAAGAGGTTGTTCTGTTAAAGCATTGGTACAATATAATTCATTCAATTTTTGGGGTTGGATTGAAGATATTGCCTATCAATCCGAAACTTGAAATTGTTACAGGTGATATCCGTGATCCTCACTTTTGCAAAGAGCTGACAAAAGATGTTGATCTGATCTTCCATCTGGCCGCCCTGATTGCTATTCCCTATTCTTATGTTGCACCTGACAGTTATATCGATACTAACGTAAAAGGAACGCTTAATATCTGTCAGGCAGCGATGGAAAATGGGAATATCAGGGTAATAAATACTTCTACATCAGAAGTTTATGGATCAGCAAATATGTCCCTATTGATGAAAAGCATCCCAGGCAAGCTCAATCACCCTATTCTGCCTCGAAGATCGGAGCCGATGCCATTGCAATAAGTTTTTACAATGCATTCGGATTGCCACTTACAATAGCGAGACCTTTTAATACTTATGGGCCCCGTCAGTCGGCAAGAGCTATTATACCCACAATTATCTCACAGATAGCTGCCGGTGTAAAGAAAATAAAGCTTGGTGATCTTAACCCTACCCGTGATTTTAACTATGTAACTGATACCTGCAATGGATTTATAGCCCTGGCTGAATGCGAGGAATCTGTTGGTAAGGAAGTTAATATCTGTTCAAATTCTGAAAGTTCCATCCGGGAGATCCTTGAAATGATAAAGGAAATCATGCAGACCGAAGTGACTTTTACAACAGAAGACCA
This sequence comes from uncultured Bacteroidales bacterium, assembly GCA_963816345.1. GTDB lineage: Bacteria > Bacteroidota > Bacteroidia > Bacteroidales > VadinHA17 > LD21. Next base: position 2,714,591 of record CAWFKI010000005.1, on the reverse strand, counting down.
AAGGATAAGGCCTGTTAATTCTGAGGTGATCAGGCTTTTGGGCGATAATAGCCTTATACGGCAGCTGACCGGATTCACACCGGAATATGATATTCGTAAAGGTCTGGAAAACACCTGTGCATGGTATACCAATCCTGTGAACCTGAAGAAATTTAAGGCAGATATCTTTAACATTTAGTAATGGCTAAATATCAGAATATTATAAATAAAATCCGGGAACTATTTGGCGAACCCGTGGAGAATATTCCACTCCATTCCCCGCTGTTTATGGGGAATGAGAAATTATATATTGGAGAATGTATCGATTCAACCTTTGTTTCCAGTGTAGGTAAGTTTGTAAACCATTTTGAAGAAAAGATTGCTGAATACACCGGTTCCGGAAGAGCGGTAGCCTGCGTAAATGGCACAAGTGCACTGCACATTGCACTGAAATTGGCAGGTGTTGAAAAGGACGATGAAGTAATCACCCAGCCACTTACGTTCATAGCAACTGCCAACGCTATAAGTTATTGCGGTGCAATTCCGGTTTTCGTTGATGTTGACAGAAAAACAATGGGGCTGAGTCCTGACGCACTTGAAACATTTCTTACTTCACAATCCGTGATGAAAGGTGATGGATGCTTTAATAATTCCACTGGAAGGAGGATAAAAGCTTGTGTGCCAATGCATTCTTTTGGACATCCATGCAGGATTGATGAAATTGCAGTAATCTGTAAAAAACATAAAATTGAGCTTATTGAAGATGCCGCTGAAAGCCTTGGTAGTTTTTTTAAAGGAAAGCACACCGGCACATTCGGGAAGATAGGTGTACTGAGCTTTAACGGCAATAAAATTATTACTACCGGTGGAGGGGGTATGTTATTATTCAATGATGAAGCAACTGGCTCAAAAAGCAAAACATTTGACCACTCAGGCAAAAGTTGCTCATCCCTGGAATTTTGTGCATGATGAAGTTGGCTATAATTACCGGATGCCCAATATTAATGCAGCGCTGGGTGTGGCTCAGATGGAAAACATTGATTTTTACCTTGAAAAAAAGAGGTTACTGGCAAAAAAATATGAAGATTTTTTCCAGCCCGGAAAGATCACATTTTTCAGAGAGCCGGAAAACGGAATTTCTAATTATTGGCTTAACGTCCATACTCTTCGAATCTGAAGAGGAGCGGGACCGGTTCCTTGTTGAATCCAATTCTCAGGGAGTGATGACAAGGCCTGTATGGCGCTTAATGAACAGGCTGCGTATGTTTGAAAATTGCCAGAAAGGCCCTTTGGGAAACGCTGAATGGTTCGAGGCAAAGGTTGTAAATCTTCCAAGTAGCATTAAACTATAATTATGGAACCTATAATACTCATAGGAGGCGGCGGGCACTGTCTCTCCTGTATCGATGTCCTCGAAATGGGAAAGGAATTCGAAATAGCAGGAATACTGGACATTTCCGATAAGTCGGGCAGTTCAATAGCAGGTATAAAAGTGATCGGTACCGATGAGGATATTCCCCTATTGGTGAGCAGATACAAAAACTTCCTGATCACCATTGGTCAGATAAAATATTCAGATAAAAGAGTAAGGATTTACAATACTGTTATAAAATACGGTGGCAATCTGCCGGTAATAATCAGCCCTAGAGCATATGTCAGTCCTTCAGCTGTCATAAATCCGGGGACAATCATTATGAGTAATTCATTTGTAAATGCAAAAGTTGTCATTGGCAGAGGCTGCATTGTTAATACCGGTGCGTTGATCGAACATGAGGTTGTTATAGGAGATTTTTGCCATATTTCAACTCACGCCGTTGTGAATGGGCAGGCTACTGTCGGGAATTGTTCATTTATAGGTAGTAATTCTGTGATTGCAAATAATGTATATTACCCGAAAACATAATAATATCAGCGGGAGACTGCATTTTGAAAAGCCCGGCACTTACAGGCATCTATATCGGAAACCCTGCGCGAATATCTGTTAAATCATGAGTACTCTGATCATTGCAGAAGCGGGTGTAAACCACAATGGCAATTTCGAATCTGCAAAGAAATTAGTTTCAGTCGCTGCGGCTGCAGGTGCTGACTATGTTAAGTTTCAGACATTCAAAGCAAATAAATTGGTAATCAGCACTGCTAAAAAAGCAGCCTATCAGCAGCAAAACATCAATGATGGTGATGATTCTCAGTATGCCATGTTAAAACAGCTGGAGTTACACGAGGAATGGCATGGCAAACTAATACAGTATGCCAGTGAACTGGGAATATCATTTTTATCGACAGGTTTTGACAACGACAGCATAGATTTTCTGGACCGGCTTGGAGTTCTCCCTGTTTAAGATTCCTTCCGGAGAATTGACCAACAAGCCTTATTTACGGCACATAGCCAAAAAGGGTAAGCCGGTAATTATGTCAACCGGAATGGCAAGCATGCAGGAGATAAAGGCTGCCATGGATGTGCTTTGTGAATATGGCATCTCAAAAAATGAGATTACTGTTTTGCATTGCAATACGGAATACCCGACACCAATGGAGGATGTCAACCTGAAAGCCATGCTGACAATACAAAAGGAACTGGGGGTTAACATTGGTTATTCCGACCATACCAGCGGTATTGAAATTCCAATAGCAGCAGTGGCTCTTGGAGCAACTATAATTGAAAAACATTTTACCCTTGACCGGAATCTTCCTGGTCCTGATCATAAAGCATCACTGGAACCTGATGAATTGAAAGCAATGATAAAGGCGATAAGAAATATTGAAAAGGCAATCTCCGGAAACGGGATCAAGGAACCCAGCAAGAGTGAACTGAAAAATATTGTTGTAGCAAGGAGAAGTATAGTTGCTGCCAGACATATAGACAAAGGTGAAGTATTTACAGAGGAAAATCTGACAGTCAAAAGGCCTGGAAATGGCATTAACCCTATGCTATGGGACGAAATAATAGGTATAAGATCAGTCAGGGAATTTGAAGCTGATGATTTCATTGAGCTTTGAAGTCGACCTCCCGGAATTGACGGGATTAAAAGGAAAGCAGTCTGATAAATGAACAAAACACTATGAAACATATTGCGGTTTTGACCAGTGCACGTGCCGATTACGGGATTTACCTGCCATTACTTAAATCGTTAAAAAAAGATCCGTTTTTTGAAGTGACAATAATCGCATTCGGAACACACTTGTCTCCTTTCTATGGTTTTACCCTTACTCAGATCCTGAACGATGGTTTTGAGGTTCCTTATCAGATTGAATCAATTCTGGCAGGAGATTCCGCTAATGCAATTTCAACCTCCATGGCTCTGACGGCTATTAAATTTGCTGATTTCTGGAAACAACATCAGCACGATTTTGACCTGGTATTTTGTCTGGGTGATCGCTACGAAATGTTTGCTGCTGTGGTGGCAGGTATCCCTTTCGGAATGCAATATGCACATTTGCATGGCGGAGAAAAAACCCTGGGCGCTATTGACCAGATTTTCAGACATTCTATCTCACTGGCGAGCAAGTATCATTTTGTTACTTGTGAAGCTCATGCCGGCCGGGTTGCAGAACTGATTGAATCAGAAGAAAATATTTTTAATGTTGGCGCACTTAGTCTGGACAATCTCAGCTCCCTTCCTGTCTTAAGCAAAGAGGAATTCCTTACTCGTTTTGGCGTGGATTTAAATAAGCCAACGATACTTGTAACTGTTCACCCTGAAACTGCTTCCCCCGGAGAAAATGCAAATTATGCCGAGGAAGTGGCAAAAGCTTTACTCGGGTTAAAAAAATATCAGGTACTGATTTCACTTCCCAATGCCGACAATGATGGATTTGCTATCAGACAGCGTTTCCTGCAACTGATGACAGAATCAGATAACCGGATCACCTGCCGTGAGAACCTTGGATCACAGGACTATTTTACAGCCATGAAGTATTGTGCCTTTCTGTTGGGCAACACCTCAAGTGGCATCATTGAAGCTGCCTCATTTCACAAATGGGTAATCAATTTAGGGAACCGGCAAATGGGAAGAGCTCAGAGTAAGAATACGAAAAATGTTCCTTTTATAACGGAACTTATGTTCAAGGGCAGTAGATGAGCTGGAACAAAATCCGGTTTACAGCGGAACAAATATTTATTTTAAGGAAAATGTGGCAGGAAAGTATCATTTCCATCCTGAAGGCTCTCAAATGAAAGACTTTAAAAATTATACAATAAACAAACAGGCAAGTTGCCTGGAGGCGCTGAAAAAATTGAATATTGAAAAATCCAATCAAACCCTTTTTGTATTGGATGATAATGAGCATTTAGTTGGTACGGTGACTGACGGCGATATACGCCGGGGACTAATCAGAGGCCTGACCATTGAGACCCCGGTCCAGGAATTCAGCTGCAGTGATTTCAGTTTCATTAATGGCAAACTTGATGTTTTCCAGATCCAGAGTCTTGAAAAAAGGAGGGATAAGAGTTTTGCCAAAACTAAATAAGGAAGGGAAAATAGAAAGAGTATATGATCTCTCACGCCTGCACTCCATCCTTCCTCTGACTGCGGTAATTATGGCTGGCGGACGAGGTGAACGGTTACGTCCTTTGACAGATTATACCCCGAAATCAATGTTACCCCTTGGAAATAAACCGATCATAGAACACAATATCGACCGTTTGATCTCCTTTGGAATCGAGTCGATTACAATCTCTGTCCGCTATCTCTCTGAACAGATCATTGATTATTTCGGCGACGGATCTGAAAAGGGTATTTCAATAAGCTATATCGAGGAAGATAATCCCCTGGGAACAATTGGGTGCCTGTCTCTGATAAAAAATGTCAGGCACGATGCTGTCCTGGTTTTAAACTCCGATCTTTTCACAAGTATCGATTATGAAATGTTTTACCTTAATTTTTTTAATACAAAGGCCGATATGGCAGTTGCCTCAATACCTTATTCCGTTGATATCCCCTATGCCATTATGGAACTGAATAATGAGGCTATCGTCAATTTTGTAGAAAAGCCAAAAAATACCTATTACGCTAACGCCGGCATTTATCTTATAAAAAAGGAATTTGTCTGCCAGGTACCAAAGGAGACTTTTTTCAATGCCACCGATCTGATGAAGATGATCATTTCAAATAACGGTAAATTGGTTCACAGCCCTATTACCGGTTTCTGGATCGATATCGGGAAACATGATGATTATGCCAAGGCACAGGAAATAGTTAAACACCTGTAAAATTTGCAGACTATGAACAGAATTCTATGGCTGGTACCTGCAAGATCAGGTTCCAGGTCTATACCACATAAAAACATAAAAAAATTGGGTGAATACCCCTTATTTGCTTACAGGATAAAATCTGCGCTATCCATATCTTCAGCGGATGATGTATGGGTCTCAACAGATAGTGAAGAATATGCCCGGATCGCAAAAGGATTTGGTGCAACAATACCTTTCATCAGGCCGAAAGAACTTGCTTCCGGGACTGCCACAAGCGCTGATGTTGTCCTTCATGCCATAAACGAAGCTGAAAAAAGAGGTTTGAGATACTCCGGTCTGGGATTGCTGGAACCCACTTCACCATTTATTGGTTATTCCCAGCTTGCTAACGCAGTTCAGCAATTATTTGATAATGAAGAGGCAGAAAATATTGTGGCCGTAAGAGAATCCCGGCCAAATAGTTATTTTATTCAGAAAGACTCAGAATATCTGGCAGAACTGGCTGAAAGGCTATCGTTGCTTAAGTCTCATGCACGACAGGCTTTCGCAAGAGAAATAACACCGAGCGGAGGCTTTTATATAGCCAGATGGGACTCATTTAAAAAATCAAAGACATTCTATACTGATAAAACCCTCAGCTATCTGGTAGGAGCAGCCAGCGAACTGGAAATAGATGAACCCAATGATTGGTACTATGCGGAATTTCTCCTTCAAAAGGGGTTAATAAATATCAGCGATATCTTTAATAATTGAATTTATTGGAATGATTCCCGGAGAGGTTGATGATCATTTTTTTGCTGCATAAATAAAAAACCAGTTCATGAGCAAAGGACCGGAAATTTGGATCCTCTTCCCGTCAGCCAGTTTTCTGGTATATGTTTGCATATATGAGTGCTCTGGTTCCGATAGATCAATATCAATTTCAAACGGGCAGGATTTGAAGATTTTGTAGCCTTTTTCCCTGAAGAAATTTTCTATTCTGGGTAAAGAATATATATTATAAAAAATAGACCTGAAGCTGTTTTTTTCCTGAGGATTGGAAAAAGAAGTGATTTCAATTTTAGCATCAACCAAACCTTTATAGAATAGTGATGTAAGTGAAATCCAGTCAGGATTCAGTTTAATTATCGCAGTCAGGGCATTTTCATATTCAGGGAGGAATGATAAAGTCTGATAGCTCACAATACCATCAAATCTGCCGGTATATTTTTCATAATTAAGATTGTATAAATCCCCATATTCCAGTTTACAATTACCTGTATTTTCCCGTTCAAAAAATGAATTTCCCTCTTTTATATAATCGTTATTTATGTCAATTCCTGAATATTGACAATTTGAAAACCGGTTTTGCATATAGTAAAGATTTGCCCCTTTACCTGTTCCTATATCCAGGATATTACACTTTGCCTCTTTTGAAAGGACACCAAGTTCATCTAACCAGTCACAAAATTTTATTGTACTCCGGTATGGGGTTTTAAATTGACGGTCATAATAATCAGCATCGTGCTCATCTGTCCATTCATCCAGCCTTTGTGTAATCATATGTGTTTTATTAACTGCCAAATCTAATAATAAAATTTACGGATAAAATTAAAGACTGATATATATAATATTAAAAAGCCAGAAGGAGGATTTTGACATGAATTATAGTGAAAGGTTGAACGAAGTGATCCCGGGTGGAGCACATACCTACAGCCGGGGCGATGATCAATACCCGTGGAATGCACCCCAGCTATTCCAACGGGGAGAAGGGGCATATTTATATACCCCTGAAGGATCAGGATTTCTCGATTACGGGATGGCTCTGAGAGCCGTGACTTTGGGTTATGGACAAAAAGAAATTGCAGATGCAGCTATTCATGAGATCATGAACGGGAATAACCTGACCAGGGCTTCATTGACAGAGCTTCAGGCAGCAGAGCTGTTAACTGATCTTATCCCTTCGGTTGATATGGTCAAGTTTGCAAAAAATGGTTCCAACGTTACCACGGCAGCCGTAAAAATTGCAAGGGCATGTACCGGGAAAAAGTATATTGCGCGTTGCTTTGAACATCCGTTCTTTTCGTTTGATGACTGGTTTATAGGCGATACTCCCCTGAAAAAGGGAATCCCTGAGGAATTTCATAAGCTTACAATGAACTTTCATTACAACGATATCGGTTCGCTGGCAAAACTATTTGATAAATATCCCGGTCAGATAGCCGGGGTAATACTTGAACCGGCCACATCTGTACATCCTGAAGATAATTTCCTGAATAAAGTAAAAGAACTTTGTCATAAGAATGGCGCCCTTTTTATTCTCGATGAAATGATAACAGGTTTCAGATGGCACCTGCAGGGCGCTCAGGTTTATTACGATGTGGAACCTGACCTTTGTACTTTTGGAAAAGGGATGGCCAACGGATTCTCAGTTGCTGCACTGGGCGGGAAAAGAGAGTTTATGAAGATTGGCGGGATTAAGGAAGAAGGCGCTGAACGTGTATTTCTGACCTCCACAACCCATGGTGCGGAAATGTGCGGGCTGGGAGCCTTTATCAGAACAATGGAATTCTATAAATCAAATAATGTCATTGATCATTTATGGTCGTACGGAGAAAAGCTGATAGACGGAATGAATAATATTGCCAGGGAGACAGGCGTTCAGGATTATTTTGAAGCCTACGGTATCCCATGTTCTCCAAATTACTCAGCGAAGGACGGGGAGGGAAATGTTTCCCTTGCCTTCCGCACCCTGTTTTCTCAGGAGATGATCAGGGACGGCCTTCTGATGCCATGGATAGCAATCTCATATGCCCACGGGGAAAAGGAACTGGACCGGACGCTCGAAGCTGTCAGGAATAGTCTTCAGGTCTATTCGAGAGCGCTTGAAGAAGGGATTGAAAAATATCTTATCGGCCCGGCAATTAAACCGGTTTTCCGGACATATAACTAACCCGTTGGATAATTACATTTTCTATAAACATTGATTATGCTGAAAAACAGAATTATAGTTATCACAGGGGGTGCAGGACTGCTGGGACGGGAATTTGCAAAAGCTGTACTGGAGAACGACGGAATAGTAATTATTGCAGATTCCGATAGCGTTAAGGGATTGAGAACTGTCAATAATTTAAAGGGAAAATTTCCTGAAGGGACAATAGATTACCTGCCGTTGGATATTTGCAGTAAAGAATCAATTGTAAGCCTGATTGATACCCTGGATAAAAAGTATAAAAGAATTGACGCTTTGGTAAATAATGCCTACCCGCGAAATAAAGGCTACGGCCGGAAGTTTGAAGATGTTACATATGAGGATTTTTGCGAAAATTTAAGTCTTAACCTGGGAGGCTATTTTCTTACCTCACAACAATTCTTAAGCTACTTCTCCCGGCAGGGATATGGTAATATTGTCAATATTTCCTCCGTATATGGATTGATTGCTCCCCGTTTTGGCATATATGAAGATACTTCAATGACAATGCCCGTCGAATATGCAGCTATAAAATCTGCCCTGTTGAATCTGACCAGGTACATTGCAGGGTACTACAAGGGAAAAAATATTCGTATAAATGCTATCAGTCCGGGTGGTATACTTGATAACCAGCCGGAGATATTTCTTGAATCATACAAAGCATATTGTCTGAATAAAGGAATGCTTGACACTTCCGATATCAGCGGGACACTGATCTATTTGCTCTCTGACTTATCGGAATTTGTAAATGGACAAAATATTACTGTTGACGATGGATTTACATTATAATAAAAACTAATTATGGAGAATGGAATTATTTATCTGGTTCATCATGTTGATACGGAAGGACCTCTTTCTGAACCTATAGATGAAATCTTTATCAGATTGCAGGATACTCTCGGGATCAGTTTAAATCTGGCTTTTACAAGAAACAACCTGATCCGGCTGCAGAATGGTGAAATCGACATGCAGGATGACCTGAAAAAAGAGATTCAAAAAATAGTATCGCCGCATCTGATCTCATTTAAAGAAAACTGGAATGAAATCGATGAGATGCTCACCAGGATAACCAAACCGGAATACAGGGATAAATTTAAAGACAGTTTTGGAAATGGCTGGACATATAACTGGCACATAGTAGACCATGTCGGTTATATTACAAATGAAAGAAGGAGAGACATGGGGTACATGAATATCTTTAATCATTACCAGAGGTTATTCAGGGAACTCCCTAAATTCAACGATGAATTTCAATGGCATTTTCATCCGGTCTCATTTAAAAATGAAGCCCACAGGTGTGCAACTTCCTATGAGAATTCATATTATGAACTACATCAGGTCATTTGTCGCAGGATAATTGAAAAGGAGTGGTTCCCTCAGGTTAACCGGGCCGGATTTCACACAATCAGACCCGATTCAAACTGGTTCCTCGAACAATGGATTCCCTTCGATGCCTCGAATCAGTCAATGGCAGAGGATAAAGGGAAGAATCTCCAGCTGGATTCCAATAATGGCCGGTTTGGAGACTGGCGAGGCGCTCCTGATGACTGGAGTATCTATAATCCCGATCTGTACGATTGGAGAAAAAAAGGAAACCTGAACAGATATATTTCACGTGCGTTAAATCTGAAAACAAGATTCCGGAATATTAATCAGGCAGAAATTGAGAAGGCCTTCGAATCAGCAGCCCGGGGTAACAATGTTTATTTAGGGGTTACAAATCACGATTATCGTGAAATGTCAATTGAAATTGAAGAATTTAATTCCCTCTTTTCGGATATTGCCCGTCGTTACCCTGATGTTAAATTTTGCAATAGTCCTGCCCTGAAGGCATTTCAATCTGCAATAGGTTACAGGATGGAAGAAATTACCGGCAACAGGGTAGATTTTGACATAGCTGTTGAAGAGAATGTGATTAAGGTCAATGTCACCAACGGAGAACCATTTGGACCTCAGCCTTACCTGGCCATAAAAACAACCAATGGCACCTATCTGCATGACAACTTTGATTTCGGCAGCTTTAAGAAAGAATATTCTTACACACTGGATAAGGAAACCTTGATGCCGGATGAGATTGACAAGATCGGGGTTGCGACAAATGACAAATACGGAAATTGTAAAGTCAGGGTCGTTAACCTTGCGTAACCCTATCCTGAAAATTTTAAAGAACATTAACAACCAGTTATTATTCCGGAAACTTGAAATGCTTTTTGATTAAATGATACCTAATATAGTTTTTTTTGCACGGGATTATCAGGCAAAATTATTTCCCGAATTATTAAGCGAAAGATACGCCAGTATTTTTGTTACTCTTACTATCACCGAGAAGTGGCTTATTCAAAAGAGAGGTTTTGAAGTTGCAGCCTGTTTTGAAGAGGAATTTGAATCGCTGAAAGGTGATGAAGTGCCTGATTCCTATCTTAAAACATCATTTGTTGCAGACAGGTTCTTCGGCTCTTTGACACTTGGTGAACGCAGGACCATCTTATCCAGGGAAATCGTCTTCTGGGAGCGGATATATGAAAAGTACGCCCCCGTGGCAGTGGTAAATGAGGTGGTAGCGGTCGAAATTGCAGAGGTGATGTTCATCGAAGCAGCGAAAAGGAACATAAAGTATTTTGGATGGATGGTTTCCCCATTCGAATTAAGATGTTTTTACTGGTTGAGCGTGCCAACAGTTTCAAGACTGGAGGATAAGGTATTCAGGGAGCAGCCGGATAATGGTTCGATGGAATTTGCCGGGAATTATTATAAAAAATTTAATGAGCATGAGAACATTAAACCTTTCTATGCTTCAAATTTACCTTCAAGATATCATTTTATCAATTTTATAAAATGGTTAGCCCTGCTTCTGACAGACAGTATAAGATGGGGAGTAAACCACAGGAAAAACAGGTATCTCCGGATGTATTATTTTAACAGACCTGTATTTAAAACCAAAGTGTCCAATTATATAAATTCAATCCTGCACTCATATAAAAAGCTGAATGCAAACTATGAAATAGTATTTTATCCTCTTCATCATGAACCGGAGGCAAGTATTCTCTACATGTCAGAGTATTATGAGGATCAGGCGGGATTGATACGCAATCTGGCCAAATGTCTAACCAATAAGCAGATTTTAGTTGTCAAGGAACACCCCGAACAGCCTGGAATGCTATTATCGAAGAGGTTCAGGCAGCTCAGGAAAAATCTTTCAAATGTCGGATATCTTCCTGCAGAATATTCCACAAAAAAGATTATTCAATCGTCGGAGTTGGTAATAACTCAGACCAGCACTGCGGGATGGGAGGCGCTTATCCTTGGCAAACCGGTGGTTGTAATAGGGCAGGTGTTTTATGATCAATATCCCGGAATAAACAGGTTTAGTAATTTTGAAAAGCTTAAGGCGCTGATTCACAATAAACAATATCATTATCCTGATAAAAATGATACTCTGAAATTCATAGCGCAGGTCTGGAATTACTGCCAGGAGGGAAATCCTTATCCAAATCCGGAATTGTACAATCCAGAAAATGTTGACAGAATCGTACATTCAATTGAGCGGAGATTAACAGATCACAGCCTGACCTGATTAAACACTCTTCACAAACCTTTTTACAGACCTTTTCAAAACTTAAACGATTATAATGGATCTCAGTTTCATCAAAATGCGGGACATCAGATTGGCTGGAGTAGCCGTAAGCATTAAGAATCTGTCCGGCCATAAGCAATCAATTAATTTCATTATAATAAACATTTTTGTCGCATTTCTGGGTTTTGTCCGGTCGTTTGCCTTTATGAGATATCTGGATTTCAAGGAGCTTGGGATTTTGACTTTGATCCAGACGGGTGCCATGCTAATAGGTTTTTTTCAAATCGGTCTTATTAATGGTGGTTATCGGATAGTTGCATTGCAAAAATCCGAACAAATAGAAGAAACCAACAATGTGATATTTTCGTATATCTCTCTTCTTGCTGTGTTTATTGCTGTTCTTTTCTTTCTTGGTTCTATAGCCGGTTTATTTTCTGAGAGGCTTATTATAACTCTTTCAATAATTATAGGATTATGTATGCTGATTAATAACTGGCTGTCAAATACATTGATTGCAATCAGAGACTACAGGAGAATTAACAGGGCCAATACTATTTCAGCCCTGGTTAGCCTGGCATGCCTGCCACTGGCGTTAATTTGGGGTATATATGGTGGTGCATTGTGTATTTTAGCTCAGCCTTTGGTTTTTAGTCTTATCATCTTGCTATCCGGCAGGGCTGAACGGCCAACTGAATTTATATTTAGTATTCCGAAAATCAGAAAAATTCTTCACTATGGTTTCATTCCATTTTTATCAGGTTTATTTTTTCTGTTATATGTCCAGATTGAAAGATGGAGCGTCGCTTCTTTTCTCGGGACCACGGCTTTAGGCAATCTTTACCTGGTGTTTTTAATAACAACGCTCTGGATTTTAATTCCGACATCAATTTTGAATTTATTCTATCCCAGAGCGGTCATATTTTATGAGAATAAAGACTTGTCCGGATTTAAAAATATAATAGTTATCCATACATTCTTTGTTCTGGGATATTGTGTTTTCGTATCATTTTTGATATTCTTTTTTCTTAAACCACTGGTAGCCTTGATCTTTCCGCAGCATTCACCTTTTGTAAAATTCGCAATATACGCACTACCTGGTTTGATCTTCCGGAGTATGGCAGATCCTATATCAGTTGTGTTAAACAGTATCGTCAGGTTAAAGCCTTTGTTCTGGAGCGATATTTATGGTCTGGGGCTATATTCCTTACTGATAGCATCCCTGGGGTTATTCCATTTCTTTTCACTTACTACAGTGATTATTAGTTACAATATTTATTTTGCTTTTAAATTTATTTTTCTTTCAGTTTCATTTATGAAATTAAAAAAACAATTCCTGCCTGTATAGTTCAAAATGTGCTGAGATGAATAAGCTAATAAAATTCGTGAAAAGAATAGTTCTTCCACTCTACTGGGTTTACAGAAATATGAAAGAAGATCTGGATATACAGAATTATTCCCTTTCAACTAAGTCCAGACTTGGTAAAAAGACAATGATCAGACGACACAATGAAGTTTACAATATTAATCTGGGAGATTATTCCTATATAAGCGGTCCGCGAAGTTTTGTCGAAGATGCCCGGATTGGTAAATATTGCTCAATAGCGCGGCAGGTAATAATAGGTTTATCCGGCCACAATTATAATTGGGTTACTACAAGTCCGATAATAACATCCAAATCGTATGGTTTTATAGCTGATGATGTTAAAGAACCTCAAAAAGCAGCACCGGTAATTGGTAACGATGTCTGGATTGGAATGAACACGATTGTAATGCGAGGAGTAACAATCGGCGATGGTGCAATTATAGCAGCGGGATCTGTGGTGACAAAAGATATTGAACCTTACTCTATTGTTGCCGGCATCCCGGCAAGGCACATGCGTTACAGATTCACCGAAGATCAGATTCGCGAATTGCTTAGAATTCAATGGTGGAACTGGGATGAGAAGCAAATCAGAGAGAAAGCTCATCTGTTTTATGACATTGATAAGTTCATTGCTTCTAATCCAAATTAGAATCGTCAGACCCCTTTGGTTCCCAATTAAACTGTTTTAGATTATGAAAGGAAAAAAGATACTTTTCATCTCCTGTGGTTACCTGTTCTACCCGCTTAGTATTAAAAATGAACTTGAGGCCATGGGCGCCAGGGTGGATTTGTATTATAATGAACCTCAAAGTTTTCTATACAGGCAGATTAATAAATTGCCCTTCAGGTCGGGGAAGCTTGTAAATCAGATTTATCATCAGCTGATTTTAAAGAAAAGAAAAACAGAAAAATACGATTTTGTTTTTTTTATTCAGGTTCATCAGATGAGCCATCTTATAATAAAAAAATACAGAAAGACATTTCCCGGATCAACCTTTATTCTGTATAACTGGGATTCTTTATCCAAACATGATTACTCTACTTATATTTCATTTTTTCACTTTGTTTTTAGTTTTGATCAGGAAGATTGCAGAAATAATAATGTATTAATTTACAAGCCGTTATTCTATGTCGTTGAGGTTGAGAAATACCGCAATGATTTCGAAATTCCATCGTTTGACCTCTCCTTCGTCGGAACAGTAATTAATCCAAACCGGTATTTTGAAATTGTCGCCCTGAGACAATGGGCTGCAAGAAATAATCTGGTTTTTTATGATTATTGCCGTACGATACCTTCCGTCTATTTAAAGTTTTTATTAAAGGGTATTATCCCTGAGAGATTGCATCTCAGAGCAATGAAGAGGGAAGAAAACTACCGGATTCTTTCTATGTCAAATACAATAATTGACATCGCCAATCATAAAAGTAACGGTTATTCAATGCGTGTCTTTGAATGTATGGGAGCGGGAAGGAAGCTTCTTACTTTTGACAAAAGTATTGAAAACGCAGATTTTTTCTCCCCGGAGATTATCCGGACTTATTCCTCTGTTTCATCGCTTGGGGATGAGGATCTTGAATTTATTAAAAGGCCTTTGAATTTTTCAGAGCTGAATGGCATAAATAAATACTCACTGAGAAACTGGCTGACTGAGATCTTTGGCCAGTAATATCTTTCAGTAAAGGCATTGAAATACAATACATAATTTACATAAACGAATTGAAAGTAATAAATAAATATTTACCGACCTATCTGATAATTGCAATTTCAGGCATACCATTCCTGCTAAATGATACTGCCCTGATAGTCTATTTTCTTTATATCCTGGTCAGGGTGATACAAACCAGATCGAAGATCCTCTGGATAGAAGTGTTCACGATTTTAGCTTTTGTATTAATTTTTTGCATCCAGTTTTACCTGTTTGGTGTTTTTTCCTTCACCACACTTACCGGTATTGTGTTAAGAATGCTTACCGGTCTCTTTTATCTCAAGGTCGAAGGGAAGGAGTTTGTCGCAAAATATGTAAAGACAATGCAGGTCATATGTTTAATAAGCTTGATTGCTTATCTGACATTCAATATTTTCCCGGGTTTATACTACTACCTTGAGCAGAAAGGTTTTAGAAATTCAGGTGAATGGAATTTTACAACTACAATATTTGTCTATCAGTTTAGTCCCATAAATACGATTTACAGAAATATAGGTCCCTTCTGGGAACCCGGGATTTTCGGCATTTTTATTAATATTTCATTATTTTTTAAACTCTTCATTTTAGAAAAGAAATTAAAAAATAATTTACTTGAAATAGCTTCGGTATTAACCACCTTTTCAACTACCAATTATTTGATATTCTTTGTTTTACTGATCTTATACTACGCCATCTATTCCAGGCAGATGTTCAAGGTGGCTTATATACTTGCTTCAGTAACACTCTTTATCGTCATATTTCTGAATTCAGATTTTCTTTATAATAAGCTCACAACTCAGATCAGGGAAGCTAAAATTGAAGGGGTGATTTTAAACGAAGGGCGGTTTGTATCAATAATCCGTGATTATGAGGATTTAAAAAAGTCGTGGGTGACCGGAACCGGTTTCCTGTTGAAAAACAGGTTCTATTATTCTCCATGGAGAACCCATAGCAATTGCGGGTTTACTGACATTGTCGTCAAGCTCGGACTGTTCGGCAGCCTGTTCTATTTCATATTATTATACAGAGGGGCTGCGAAAATATTCAAAACTGAAACCGACAGGGATGTTTATTTAATCAATATAATATTTCTGCTGCTGCTTTTTCTGGCAGGCATAAGTGAAATTGTTTATTCCATGAGCCTGTTCATGGGTCTTGCTATTTCAGGATCATCAAAACGTACGACATTCTCAACGATTTTGCAGCCTGCATAATCAATGTACCGGTTATGATCAATGCAAAGCCGGTCTGAATATTGTTTTTTCTTAAGATTCATACATGAATACCCCCAGAATTTCCATAATAACAGTTTGTTATAATATGGAAAAATATATTGAACAGACTATTCAATCCATAATATCGCAGGATTATCCTGACCTGGAATATATTATTGTTGATGGTGGCTCGACGGACCGCACAATGGATATAGTCAATAAATATAAAAGCAAGATCTCAACAATTATAAGTGAACCTGATAATGGAATGTATGATGCTATCAACAAAGGCATCAGATCATCTACAGGAGACATTCTGGCATGGCTGAATGCTGACGATATTTATTTTCCCTGGACACTCTCCACTGTTGCAAAAGCATTTTCGGCAAACAATGAAATAAACTGGATCCGTGGCATACCCGCTTATATGGATGAATCCGGCAACGTGAGCAATATTTGTAATAATATATCCGCGGCGCCTAAGGATTTTATCAGAAATGGCTGGTTCCGCCCTGGTATATTTGGATGCCTGCAGCAGGAAAACATATTCTGGAAAAGGAGTTTGTGGGAAAAGGTAAATGGCCTGAATACTGATTATTCTCTTGCAGCAGATTTTGATTTATGGACAAGGTTTGCCGGATACAGCGATTTGGTTTCCGTCGGACTGCCTCTTGCTGCATTCAGGAAGAGAAGTCAGAGTGCATCCATTTTACAAAACCGGAAATACTTTGACGAAGTTGACCAGATCTGTACCGTCAGGAAGAAATTGTTTTACCCTTTAAGAATATTTGGCCGTTATTCCAGGATGACGAATTATATCCTGAGATTATTGACATGGCGTAAAGCGCCGGTTTATTATTATAGTGTCAGTAATAAGAAATGGATTTTTCAGTACAGAATACGGCCGGTAAGTAATTTGTCATTCTCTCAATTATTGCTTGAGAATAATTTCAAAAAATAAATCCACATATATAAGATGCAAACAATTGAATGTATGGGATTTTCAGTGTTTTCAGAAAACATTGAAAATGTTAACATAGAAAATGTTAAAGCTCTGCTCCTGACAACTATCAGTCCCAACTCCTATGGGATTTCAACCAGGGATTCTTTGTTCCGGGAGGCATTATTTCATTCGGATTACCTGGTCCTGGATGGAGTTTATTTTGCAATGTCATCAATCCTTCTTTATGGTAAGAATATACGCAAAAATCAGGGGTCAGAGGTGTACTATCATTTAATGCGAAGGTTGAATGATCAGGGTGGAAAGGTGTTTTTTCTCGGATCATCGGAAGAGACACTTGAAAAAATAACAATTAAATCTTCCATTGATTATCCTGACCTAAAGATTGCTACTTATTCACCACCTTTCAAGCTGGGATTTAACGCCGAAGACGATCAAAAAATGATTGATGCAGTGAATGCCTTTGAACCTGATGTGTTATTTGTCGGCATGACCTGTCCTAAACAGGAAAAGTGGGCTTACCAGCACAAAGAACAGATTCATGCAAAATTAATCTGCTGCATAGGAGCCGTTTTTGACTGGTACGCAGGGAATGAAAAAGCAATCGCTCCAATCTGGTGGAAATTGCGGCTGGGATGGTTGATCAGAACAATTAACCGGCCCGAAATTCTTAAAAGATATCCAAATATCGGAGTCTTCTTCTGGCATTTATTTTTAGCACTTCTTGGAATTAAAAAGTATAAATATGGACAATTCTAAAATCACTGTTGGTATAATTGGTATGGGGAGAATGGGTATAACTCATTACTCAATTATTAATAGTCATCCGGATGTAGTAATTGAATCTGTGGCTGATCCCTCGGGATTGATTCTGACCATGATGAACAAATATCTTCCGGTAAAGTCTTATAAAGACTATAATGACCTTTTTAACGAGTCCGTCCCTGATGCAGTACTGGTTTGTACACCACCTGATCTTCATTATCCTATTATTGAGAAAGCTGCCGAAAAAGGGAGTGCATGTTTTTGTTGAAAAACCTTTTACTACAAAACTGAACGAGGCCTCCGAACTGGCCCGGATTTACTCGGGAAACAGACTTGTAAATCAGGTAGGCTATGTAAACCGTTTTAATGACATCTTTGGAAAAGTAAAAGAATTGCATCGATAATGGAGCGATAGGAAAAGTGATCAGGTTTAAATCGGAAATGTTCAGCTGCACGATTTCTAAATCTGATGAAGGTTCCGGTTGGCGGGCATCACGTGAAAGCGGAGGTGGTGCTGTATTTGAAATGGCTTCTCATGCCATTGATCTGGTTAACTTCCTGATTGGTAAACCTGATAAAGTGACAGGATCCTCTCTCAACATATCTATTCAAAAAATGTGGAAGATGCTGTTTCATCTACATTCCTTTATAAAAACGGAATGACTGGAACCATATATATCAACTGGAGCGATACAAGTTACCGCAAACCGACCAATAAAATCGAGATTTTCGGAGATGAGGGGAAAATTTTGGCCGATCAGCATTCATTAAAAATATTCTTAAACAAACCCATCGATAAATTCAATTTGCGCCAGGGATGGAATACATTATATATTACGGATGTATTTAAGCCTGTTCCGTTTTATGTACGGGGTAATGAGTTTACAAGTCAGCTCTGGCATTTTGTCGATTGTATCCAGGGTAAAGAGAAAACCAACAGTTGTACTTTCGCCGATGGAGTTGATACCCTTGGAAGTAATTGAGAATATTTTTAATGATTATGAACTAAACGGGAAAATCTAATCATGGAACAGATAGATAAAATCATTTTCGGAGATAACCAGTTTTTTGGTATCAACCATATGTCACAGGAGAAAGCCCAGCAGCTTGCCGAACAGTTTTACAATATTGAGAACATCTTTAAAGTTTACCATCTTGCCTACGAAGCAGGAATAAGAGCTTTTATGCTGAACAGCCATGCCAGGGCATATGATATCTGTAAATACTTCAAAGAAAACAATCTCAGCTTTGAAGGTGTTTCATGGTATCCTTCCATTCCTTATGCATATAAATATGCCAACCTCGTTGCGGAAAAAGGTATAATGCCGGCAATAAACGAAGTATTATTTAATGACAATACCGCCGGAGGTGTTCTTGGAATGATTGCAAAGGGAGGAGTGGCGGTACTGACAAAAGATGCTTTTAAACTCATGCAAATGCTTGTAGATGTTGAATTGCGTGCATTTAAAGGAATGAATATAAAAGTTGCCTTTCTTCAGAATATTATCACTGACTTGTTGCTGGGGTATAATGTAAAAGAAGTTTTCTATGAGTTCTGTGAGCATATCCGGAAAAGATATAATGCTATGCCGGGACTGGTAACTCAGAATATGCCATATTTAAAATCAAAACTTGAAGAATGGGGAATTATCGGAAGTTGTTATTTGCAGCTCATTTAACAAAATAGGATATCTGATGTCGCCTGACAGAGATTCATATATCAATGCAGCAAATGATAACGACAGTTCAAAATATCAACTGATTGCCATGTCAACCCTGGCATCAGGAGCCATTCCGACAAAGGAAGCTTATGATTTTATTAATGACCAAAATATTCAATCGGTAGTTTTTGGAGCTTCAAGCGAAAATCACATTAAGGAAACTCTGCGTTTAATAAAATTGAAATGATTACCCGGAATTTTACAGGGTTTTCAGTATTTGATAAATTTTTTCGTAACCAGAATTTCCCTGTAAAAAATTATCAGCAGATAAATGCCGGCTTTAATGTATGAAAGGTCAATCTGTTTTATTGTCTCTTCTTTCGACAGGAGACCATTATAAATTTGTTTTCCGGCTAAGTCGGTAATTACGATGTTACTTCTGTCACTTTGAACGGGGTCCTTAAATTCAATAGAGAAATGGCCGTCATTTGGATTCGGGTAAAGATTAAGGATTTCAGAATTTGCGTCATAAACGGTGGCAGGCACTACGGTAAATTCTATTACTGAGGAGGCAGCAGATGCATTCTGATTATCATAAGCGACTGCTTTTATTGAATAAGAGCCGGTATCCGCATCTTTCAATGAATATAGATACGGAATTGATGTCAATTCCACAAGCTCGATAGATCCATTATACAAGATAACCTTGGAGACTGAGCCATCAGGATCAGATGCTACAACTTCGATATCAATGCTTTCAGTGTTTTCAAACTGAGTACCTTTGACCGGATTGGAGATCATAACAACCGGAGGCTGATTTTCAGTTGTTGTGGCACTGTTTACCGTAACTGAAATGGCACCTGATTTAGTTTTAGAATTCCTGTTGTCAGTGGCAATTGCTGTTAAAGAATAAATCCCGGCTGCAACATTATTCCAGTTAAATGAAAATGGAGATACAGATGTTGATCCGATCCTGGTGTTACCGTTGTAGAATTCAACAAGAGTTACAGAACCGTCAGAATCAGATGCCCCGGCAGTAATGGTTATATTTGCCGGAGCCGTAAATGACGAATTATTAAGTGGAGATGTAATTACCACTTCCGGAGCGATATTTACACGATTATTAATAACTGCCTGATTAACAATATTGGCAGCCATTCCTCCCGAAGCTGTTTGCAAAGGACTGACCGCGGGTTTTGTGTATGATACCGTCACAACATCCCCATAAGCAACAGGGCCCGCAAGAGTAAGCTGAACCTTAGTCCCTGAAACAACCACTGAGTTGACGCCTCTGGCAACTGAATTGACACGGACGGCAAAGGCAGAAGCTGCAGGTACAATATTGGCCAGAGTTAGACTGTATGTCATTGTAAGTAAAGAAGGAGTCGCATTTTCTACAGACGAACCTGCATAAACCGGAATACCCGGTTGAGACGGTTGAGGATCGACAATCAGAATTACAGACGTAAAAGGCAAAAGGGTAATGGAGTTTGCATACTTTGTTCCTGTAACATCAATCATTGGTTTACCTAAAGTAATAACCTTATTTGTTTTTGCCGGATTGTAATAAAAGTCAATATTTGATGTATCAGCTATGCTTACAGGCGATTTGTGCGAACTGGCATCCTTACCTGAAAAAGTCTGCCAGCCGGCAAGAGTTCTGAATGCAGATCCTTCTGTCAGATAAGTCTGTATTGTTAAATTATCATCAGCTGGACGGGCATAATAATTACGATCCGATGTTCCGAAAAGGGAGATATTGTTCAGTGTGTTGAAATAGTATAAAGTAAGCTGTTTAATACCTTTTGCAAAGAATATATTATTAAGGATTGTATTTCCTGATGCGTTTGAAAACATCATTCCTTTTTCATTATTGAACACTGTATTATTTTCAATATCATTATTGCTTCCAATGTTGATAAACAACCCCCAGGTACAGTTTCCAATTGTATTATTGGTGGCGGTGATATTTTTCGAATAGTTATCAAGGTATATTCCGCCTGACCTTTTTTCCGGCGAATATGCTGTTCCTGAAGGATTCCCGATGGAATTTAAAACAATATTCCCGATAATTACTCTGCCGGCCGGAACGTTTCCGGAAGTATAAATGCCACCTCCGTCATCAAGATTTATCAATGAATGGTTGACAAAATTATTTCTTACTTCATTTCTGTCATCATTAAAATAGATACCGTCATATGATGAAGAATCAATTGTATTATACTGAATCAGTCCATCTGTTTGATGATCAAAGTATATTCCCGCGCTGAAATATCCGCTTAAAGCCGCTCCTTTTATTAAACCTGAATTTTTAATCACATTATTGATAATCTTATTATGAGTGCCGGCATAGCTGCAACTACTGTAAATACCTGCCTCGGAAGAATGATTTATAAAATTTCCGTCAATTGTATTGTAGCTTCCGGTTATTACAATTCCGTCCTGGCCGGCAAATTCAATACTGCAATTTTGTATTTTACAATAATTGCTCGAAGAAATGAAAGCCAATCCTGCCCCGATTGATCCTGTAAATGAGATATTTTCAAGTGTAATATAATCATATCCGTTGTTGTAAATTAAGTTTTTCTGTGTTGCCACTCTGACCTTTCTGGCCGCCGGATCAACTGCTCCAAAATACATATAAAACCTGCCCGTTCCGGAATAATCATGATACCATTCTCCGTAATCAGTGACACATCGGATATCATTCTCAATAAAATAACCATAATTTGCAGTAGCTGTTTTCTCCTCCTCCCTTATAAGTTATTACATTACCGGTATGGTCGGAAATAAGCTGCCTGTCAAGACTCCATCCGTTTTTTCTTATCACAACGTCAGCTCCTTTCCAATTGGGAGAATCTCCCAGACCCGAATCTGTAATGGAGACATTAGCAGCACACGATTCATAAGTCAGATAAGTTGAGTTCGGATATCTGCCCATTCCTGTATTTAACCCGTCAATTGTTACCATGTTGGTTTGTGCAGGAGAATTAATAACAGTTGAATATATCCCTCCGGTTTCAGCGGTCCATCCTGTTGCAGTTGTAAAGCCGGTTATCACAGGATCTGCACCTGAACCATAGGCGCCAATGACAATAGGAGATACAGAAGTACCTGATTTTGTAATTATGATTGAGCCATAAAATATGTCTCCGCGATTAAAGAGAATCTGATCACCGGCGGAAAGACCGGAAAAGGAACTGTTGACCTTTGCTATTGTCGCCCATGCCTGAGAATCAGACAGACCCGTGTTGTTATCATTGCCACTGTTCTTAACATAGTAAATAGTCGCGTTTGACGCAACATGAATAAATATGAATGCTATTATTAATAACTTTTTCAACAGCCCGGATTTTTAGCGAATGTATTCCATATTTGACTAACATATATCTTAAACGGCCAGGTATTTTCTTTATTACTTATACCGGTATATTTTCCATCATTCTTTACAAAGAGTATTAAGTATTTACATATTATGATTTTCAGGTTTCTGCCACCGGAACCATAGCGGAATGCAACAATCCGGGAGCTTTTCTTTCATTTCAAAACAGATTATTATCACAATTCAGGCCAAAGACAGGGAAATACTCCAAAATCCTGAAAATTTAGTCACCGGAATATAGGTTTTTGTCTCGCAGAAATTACTCTTAATCAAATTTTCAGGCTGCCTGAATCAAGTCATAATAATTTATAACATCCATATTATAAGATACATATATCATAAATTTGATCTGACATTTAACTTTTTTGCTGTTAATAAATTGTTCAAAAAATTTGTAACAAAGGTCATGAATTAATAAATTTAATAGAGCAACCCGGGTAATTGATTTTCAATATTTCCGGGGAGTTTTTACTCCTAATTCCGAGCCTGATTTAAATAGTTAAAACGTCAATGCTACCAATTCCTTTATTTTGAGCCAGAATACGATTATATACTCTATACCTTTTCCTCACTGGATTCTGATAATCCTGGGGCTATTACTGTCATTCATTATCACCATGTTAATTGTTCCCTCGATTGTAAACGTGGCGAGACTAAAAAATCTCTGTGCCTGCCCTAACGGTCGAACTTCTCATACCAGTCTGATCCCGACACTGGGGGGAATAGCGATATTTTTAGGATTTGTACTCGCAACGATAATAGTCGCCGGTACACACTATTTATTCGAACTGATATACATAGTTGCAGGATTAATAATTGTCTTCTTCATGGGCATAAAAGATGATATCCTGATTATAGATCCCGTAAAAAAGCTTATCGGACAGATCTTCGCCACCCTGCTGATCTCTGTTTTTGCAGATATCAGGATCACTGACCTGTACGGATTATTTTATATCCACCAGTTACCGTATGTTTTCAGCATAATACTGACTGTTTTTGTATTCATAGTAATTATCAACGGCTTTAACCTGATTGACGGTATTGACGGTCTTGCCTCCGGAATCGGGATACTTACCTCATCTGTATTTGGTGTCTGGTTCTGGATAACCGGTTATATTGCCTATGCAATTTTTAGTTTTACATTTGTCGGATCACTTTCAGCCTTTTTCTACTTCAATGTATTCGGTAAAAAGAACAAAATATTTATGGGAGATACAGGCTCCATGCTTACCGGGTTTATCATTGGGGTGCTTGCATGCCGTTATTTGCAGCTTGAGTTGATAACCGACGGATTTTCACCTGTTCCGTCAGCTCCGACAGTTGTATGCGGTATACTTATTGTTCCTCTTTTTGATTCGTTACGCGTTTTCATACTCCGTATTTTACAGGGGAAATCACCTTTCAAAGCTGACCGGCAGCACTTGCATCATCGTTTGCTGCAGCTGAAATTTACACATCTGCAGGCCACAGGAATTCTTATCTCTGTAAACCTCTTTTTCATTGTTTTGTCCTATCTGCTCAGACAAATTGGAATCGTATGGCTTATGGCCGTCATAGTAGGATTGGCATGCATGATGTCATACATACTGGTGTCTGTCGTCAGGATAAGAGACCGGAAAGCAATAAATAAATTTGATAAAGGCCATTCAATCTTTGAGATCATGAATGAGAGAAATAAAATGAATAGAATTATTGAACACAAACCTGAGAGAAGTGTGAAAATTCATTCAAAGGAGAAAGTTGCTTCGGGCTCCTGATAAGTCCCGGTCAGTCAGCATTATAATTCATAATTCCTGCACAAAAAAATTCATTCTGAATGCGATCTCTGGCATCGTGCAACAAGCTTAAATAAATTACCCTGATTTCAAAGATAATATTGATCTCAGACAGAGCTGGCCAATAATGTTGAGTAATATTTGTAATTTTAAATTTAAATTAATCCTTTAAAACGACACCAAATGGATCATTTCGATAATCAGGTCCTGCTCATAACAGGAGGCACCGGCTCCTTCGGGAACGCTGTCCTGCGGCGGTTTTTAAATTCCGGAATCGCAGAGATAAGGATCTTCAGCCGCGATGAGAAGAAGCAGGACGATATGCGGCAATACTATAAAGATCCTAAAATAAAGTATTTTATCGGTGATGTCCGTCAGAGGCAGAGCATAGATAATGCAATGATGGGTGTGGATTATGTCTTTCATGCAGCAGCACTAAAACAGGTACCTTCATGTGAGTTTTTCCCGACCGAAGCGGTCCGCACAAATGTGCTGGGTTGTGAAAATGTGCTTGACTCGGCATTTAAGAACAAGGTCAAAAAGGTGATCGTGCTGAGCACCGATAAGGCTGTTTATCCGATAAACGCCATGGGTATGTCAAAGGCGCTGAGTGAAAAGGTAATGGTTGCAAAATCGCGATCCCTCAACGGCTCGGGAGTTGTATTCTGCGGCACAAGATATGGCAATGTTATGGCTTCGCGGGGTTCAGTGATCCCCTTGTTTGTAAAACAGATAAAAGCCGGAGAGCCGATATCCGTTACCGATCCGGCTATGACAAGGTTCATGATGACTCTTGAAGATGCAGTGGAACTTGTGCTCTTTGCTTTCGTAAACGGGAATAATGGTGACATATTCGTCCAGAAGTCGCCGGCTTCCACTATCGGTGATCTGGCTCAGGCTCTTAAAGAGCTCTTCGATTCCCGTTCAGAGATAAAGACTATCGGAACCCGCCACGGAGAGAAACTTTATGAGACACTGGTCAACAGGGAGGAAATGTCCAAGGCTTCCGATGAAGGAAATTATTTCCGGATCCCGGCTGATACAAGAGATCTTAACTATAACAAATACTTTACTGAAGGAGAGTCAAAGGTAGCCCTCGTGCAGGAATATAATTCACATAACACCAAACGGCTGAGCGTGGAGGAGACGAAAGCGCTTCTGATGAAGCTGAGAAGCATCAGGGAGGATGTCCTGAAGTCGAAGCCTGAACAAATTTATGAACCCTGAGCAGGATGATAAATATCGGAATAACAGGTCAGGCAGGTTTTATCGGGACTCATCTGTTCAATTTCCTGGGATTGAAAAAGGATGAAGTAACGTGCCTGCCATTTGAAGACAATTTCTTTGATTCGGAAGAAAAGCTGGAAAGCTTTGTGAGTAAATGCGACGCGATAATTCATCTTGCCGCGCTTAACCGTCACAACGATCCTCAAAAGATATATGATACAAATATCCTGCTTGTTGAAAAGCTGATAACAGCCCTGGAAAAAACCGGCAGCCGTCCCCATATCCTCTTTGCATCTTCCACCCAGGAAGAAAGGGAGAACATATTCGGCAGATCGAAGCGGGAGGGAAGGAATCTTCTGGCTAAATGGGCTGAGAATAAGAATGTTCCGTTTACCGGGCTCATCATTCCAAATGTATTCGGACCATTTGGCCATCCCTTTTACAACTCTGTAATTGCAACATTTTCTCATCAGCTTACTCACGGCGGGACTCCAAAAATCGAGGTGGATGCAGAGCTGAAGCTGATTCATATCAATGACCTGGTGAAAATATTTTATGATTCCATAAAAACCGGGAAAAGAGATGATCAGTTCCATGTACCATTTACAAAGGAGATAAAAGTCAGTGAGATCCTTGCTTTGCTTGAAAGCTTTAAACAGGGCTATTTTGAAAAGGGGATCATTCCTGACCTGGAGGATCCGTTTGAGCGTGATCTGTTCAGTACGTTTGTCTGTTTTATGGACATTGGAAAGTTTTTCCCGGTCAGGCTGAAGCAAAGCAGTGATTCAAGAGGTTCGTTTACGGAGGTCATCAGGATGAACAGTGGGGGACAGGTGTCATTTTCTACAACAAAGCCGGGTATAACAAGGGGTAATCATTTTCATACCAGGAAAGTTGAACGTTTTGTTGTCCTGAAGGGAAAGGCATTGATACAGCTTCGAAGAATCGGGACCGGCGAGGTGCACAACTATGAGCTGGATGGGAGTGACCCGGCATATGTCGATATGCCTGTCTGGTACACGCATAACATAACCAACACCGGAAGTGATGATCTTTACACCCTGTTCTGGATCAACGAGTTTTTCGATCCCGGCGATGCGGACACGTTTTATGAAGTGGTATAAAAAAATATTTCTCGCAGAGTTTCGCAGAGTTACGCAGAGTTACGCAGGATTGATTACAATTAAAAGATTTATCGTCAGAATTGTAAAGAATTTATAGCTCCGCAGACCTCTGCGTATTTCATCTGCGAGACTCTGCGAGAACACAGAAATACTCGCAGAGTCCAGGATAGATGATTGAGAATGATATTTCATATGATATAAGAGGTGCGGCCTTTAAAGTTCATACTACTCTGGGACCAGGATTACTGGAGTCAGTTTATGAAGTTGCCATGTCCCATGAGTTGTATAAGATGGGATATGAGGTCAAAACCCAGGTTGGACTACCGGTAGTATACGATGGGATCAAGCTCGATATCGGGTATAGTATTGATTTGTTGGTTAATGATTTAGTAATTATAGAAATAAAATCGGTTGAGGCTTTGGCGGATGTTCATCATAAGCAATTGCTGACTTATCTTAAATTATCAGGCAAGAAACTTGGACTTTTAATCAATTTTAATGTATCTTCATTAAAAGAATCAATTGTCAGAATTGTAAATAATTTATAACTCAGCGAACCTCTGCGTATTTTATCTGCGAGACTCTGCGAGATAAAAACCATCCGCACACGTTTTATGAAGTAGTATAAAAAAATATTTCTCGCAGAGTTTCGCAGAGTTTATCGCAGAGTTAAGCAGAGTTAAGCAGAGTTAAGCAGGATTGATACAATATTAATGTATCTTTATTAAAAGAATCAATTGTCAGAATTGTAAATAATTTATAACTCAGCGAACCTCTGCGTATTTCATCTGCGAGACTCTGCGAGAAACAAAAAAATCATGAAAAAATCCTCTCTTAAAGTACTGACTGTGGTTGGAACAAGACCAGAAATAATAAGGCTTTCAAGAGTTATGTCCCTTCTTGATGAACATGTTAACCAGGTAATCGTCCATACAGGCCAGAACTATGATTATGAACTGAATGAAATATTTTTCAAAGATCTCGACCTTCGCAAGCCTGATTACTTTCTTAACGTCGATGTCTCTTCCCTCGAAGCCTCTGTCGGAGATATTATCCATAAATCCGGTGAAGTACTCAGGAAAGAGGCCCCCGACGCCCTGCTTGTTCTGGGCGACACCAATTCCTGCCTTTCCGCCTATATGGCAAAACGTCTTCATATTCCTGTTTTTCATATGGAAGCCGGCAACCGCTGTTTCGATGAAAACGTACCCGAAGAGACAAACAGGAAGATCATTGATCACATTGCCGATTTCAACCTTGTCTACACCGAGCATGCCCGCAGGCATCTTATCGCTGAGGGTCTGCCGCAGCGCAGGATCTATCTCACAGGCACCCCCATGAAGGAAGTCCTTGATTTTTACCACCCAAAGATTGAGAAGTCCGGCATTCTTCACGAGTTGGGATTAAAGAAGAAGAACTATTTCGCAATAAGTGTCCATCGTGAAGAGAATGTTGACAATGCAGGAAATCTCCGGAAGATTCTGGAGTTGTTCGACAGGATAAGTTCAGAATATCAGCTTCCGCTGATAGTATCCACTCATCCCCGTACGCGGAAGAGGCTAGAGGAGCAGGTAGGACGAGTATTTGATAAAAATATCCGTTTTCTGAAGCCATTCGGATTCAGCGACTATGTTAATCTGCAACTGAATGCAAAGTGTACAATATCCGACAGCGGTACTATAAGCGAAGAATCGGCTATACTCTCCTTTCCGGCAATCTCTCTCCGGCAATCGATGGAACGTCCGGAGGCGCAGGATGCCGGCACAATAATCCTGACAGGCTTTGATCCGGATATTGTTCTGAGTGCCATACGGACCGTTATTCTCGAGCATGAAAGTGGAATCGGCAGGCAATTGCCCCACGAATATGAAATAACTAATACCTCCTGGCGGGTCCTAAAGCTCATAACAGGCAATGCACGTCTGAGTAATGTATGGCACGGGATAAAATAACAATTGGTAAGTAAAGGGCGCAATGGCGCAATGGCTTTGTTGCCCACGGGCCTTCCCGAACAAGGGCCCAAAGCCATTAATTTCACACCTTTTTGGGGTTTGCCCTCGCGCCGCTAAAGATTATAATTTTTGAAATGCGAATGGAAAGGCCACCCCATGGCGTGGCCCTACGACCTCAAACAAACGATAAAGTAGGGTTACGCGAAGTTTTGTACCACGACACTGAATACTGATTACCGAATACCGAATACCTTATTTCTTAGAGCCCGAAACCCTGCTCCCCACGTCCCTTCCTTTTATCTCCAAAATTTTCTATCTTTGACCCTCGTTTGGCCTAAACCTTACCGTTTGTGAACAGTACAAAGCATAATATAGGGTTAATTCTTCCGGTGACATTTCTGATCCTGATGTCACTACTCTTTCCGTCGTGCAGATATCTAAAACAAAAGTTCAATCTCGGGGAGTATTCACTGAAGGCGGCCGTTGAGTGGGCGAAGAGGGACAGTGCCCGTGTTGCCGATTCACTGAAAGCGATTCATAAGGGTAAAAAGGTTAATGACAGAATGTTGCCTGATTCGGTGAAGAGAGTACTGGCAAAAAAGAAAGTATTTGAAAAGACCCTTACGGATTCTCTCATGAGTATTGCAGGACCGGCAGGTACGGCAGCAGATCTGAAGGGAGATTTTTATATTATCGCGGGCAGTTTTTCTAATCATGAAAATGCACTCCAGGCAACGAAGAAGTATTCCGGAGCCCGTTATAAGGCAACAATTATTAAAACCACCGGAAAAGATGGAGCCGATCTGGAGCTTGTCTCGGTAAAGACATTCAGTCACAAAGAAGACGCCACTATCTTTCTGAAGCAATTCCAGAAGGATACAAAACCGGATGCATGGATATATTCCAGGAAGTGACTTTTGAGAATGGGATCAGGCGTCAGGCGTCAGGCATCAGGCGTCAGGTAATTGTCGAAATGTTTTCCTGAAGCCCGAAGCCTGAAGCCAGCGGAGAGCGGAGAGCGGAGAGCATAGATCGTAGAGTAAAGGGACTGGTAATCTGTAGTCGGTAAGTTCATATGGATCCCCTCCCGGGAGGGGCAGGGGTGGGTTTAAGCTAAGGAGAAATATTGTACGTAGTAATCAGTAATCAGTAATCAGTAATCAGTAATCGGTAACCGGTAAGCGGTAAAACTACAAACACCGAACAAAGACACCGAATACTGACTGTGTCAGCCGGAGCTTCAGCGAAGGCTGAATACCGATTACCGAATACCTTTTAACCCTGAGCCCTGTGCCCTGAGCCCTGAGCCCTGAACGTTTATCCGGTCATTTAATAAATCCTCTTTTCTATTTTTCATCTGTCTTTTGATTACTTTTGTATCATGACCAAAAAGGATATCATAGCTCAAATAAACCATTCGTTGCAGCATTTAAATGTGAGCAAGGTTATTTTGTTTGGTTCATACGCCAAAGACACTTACTCGGACATTAGCGATATTGATCTGCTGGTTGTAACAAATGACAATTTTGTTTTCGAATCATTTACCCAAAAGATGGAAATCAAACTTAAAATAGCCAATGCTCTTAATGCTTTGCGAAAATATGCAGACATAGACCTTATTGTTTATACAAAACCTATGTACGAAAAGTTCATTCAATTAAACAGTGGTTTTAAAAAGGAAGTACTTAGTTCAGGATCTGTTATTTATGAAGCAAACGACTAAAGACTGGCTAACACTTGCCGGAGATGATCTGCTTGCAGCGAAAAAACTTGCAGGCGACGTCCGTCTTACCAATCAGGTGTCATTTCATTGTCAGCAATGCCTGGAAAAATGTTTCAAAGCGGTGATCGAAGAACAGGATATGCCATTGGTCAGATCACATGATCTGTTAAGACTTCAATTTCTTGCAAATATTCAGCTTTCAGGTTCGGAAACAACCCTGCTTAGTATGATCAATGAGACATATATTGATGCCCGCTATCCGGGAGATTTAGGACTTCTCCCTCATGGGAAACCAACAATTTCTGAAATAGAACCATTTATACAACTATGTGAAACCGTATTTAATAGATTAAAAGACAAATTAGGTTAATAATCTGGTAAAGAATAGGTTCAAAGTTCAAAAATTGTTTCGTGTTAATCTCTGAAGCCCGGAGCCCGAAACCTGACGCCTGACGCCTGTCGCCCAACGCAATGGCACACAGATGTCGCACTGCCCGCCGTGGCGCCGTTGCGCCGTTGAGCCGCCGAGCCATTGCCAGTGTCATCTGCGTTCTATTAAAAACAAGTCCGAAGACCGAAGCCTGAAGACCGAAGACCTTTCTTTTAAAGTACAGGTAATCAGTAATCAGTAATCAGTAATCAGCCTACGCTACCACCTTCGCCAAAGCTATGGTGGTCACAGAAAGCTTCGGCTGACAAAGTCGGTAATCAGTAACCGGTAATTGGTCATTTTGCCAACCCAAAAAGCCATGCGATTGTGTGGCTTTTTTATTTATATATAGCTTTGAGCTGGTATGCTTAGAGCCTGAAGCCCGAAGCCCGAAACGCGACGCCCGACGCCTGTCGCCCGACGCCTGTCGCCCGCCACCTGACGCGAAACCCCGATCAACGACACTGACAGTGTCAGCCGAAGCTTCTGCGAAGGCTGAATACTGAATACCGGTTACCGAATACCTTTCTCTTTAAGCCCGAAGCTTTAGTGAAGACTGAATACCGAATACCTTTGCACCTTTAAGCCGTTGCGTCGTTGCGCCATTGTGCCTCAATTTAAGTCAATTTATATTGATTGTAATTTTAGCACAAAGAAATCATCAGTGTCAAAAATTATAACTTTTTACTTTACCAAACTGGTTTTTTTATTTATATTTACCTTTGTGAAAAACTCATCGATATAATCCAGATCAAAATACATCCGTGATGGTCATTACGGGAAACAGGGGAGTATTACTGGACCGGTGTTTACAAAGGGTTGGACGATCATTGCCCGTTCGGGGCGCAACCCTGACTAAAAAGGGGAAACTATTGTTGGTACGTTGAGAATGTATTACCTAATCGCTAAACTGTTCCTGATAAGGAATTGATACGCACTCAGGGTGGGTTTGGCGATTAGATATTGGTTTGAACCAGATTTATAATTATATTGAATTAGTGTTCCTTAAGCAAAGGATTTAAAAATAAAGATCGTACAAAGATAAATTTTCATCAGAACCCGGCATTACCGGGTAAAATTTATAACTCAACCGGTGAAATCCCGGCAACAGGAGCGATCCTACTCTGCCCTGCACCGGATGGTGTTTTGCGGCCCTTCAACTGATGTGACTGACGGGGCGGGAGCGTGGCCGGCGGTCAGCGAAAGTGAGTAGATTGCTGCATTGGAGAGAGAGGTATTCGGTAATCGGTATTCGGTAATCGGTAAGCGGTAAGTCGGTATTCGGTAATCGGTAAGTAATTAATATGTTACAATGTCTTATGTCAAAAGTTTCAGAGATCTGGAAGTATATAAAATAGCGCGTGAGGTGTCTAAGGAGATATTTAACCTAAGTAAAAGCATCATTTTATTACGAAATTAACAGATGCAGATTCAGAACAACTGGAGACTCAGCACTGGCTTGAAGAAGCCGAAGAATGTAAATATTTCAAAGCTGAATCTTCAAAGCAGCTATTGCAAAAGTGTGAATCCATTGGAAAAATGCTCCAGTCGATGATTGACAAATCTTCCACTTTCTGCAAAAAATAAGTTTTAACTTTATACTAAATCAAAGAGCTGATACTTAAGACTTAATACGGATCCTGGCACAGAATTCCGAACCTAGACACCGAATACCGATTACTGAATACCGAATACCCATTAATAACCACACCCTAACCCACCTCTAAAACAACATGACCCCATTCCCACGCCCCCCCCGCACCCTCATCCCTCTGGCCCTTAGCGTCCTCATTACCATGATTCTCCTCGCCAGTTCATGCGTCACACAGAAGCAGCTCGAATACATGCAGGATAAAAACGAAAGCATCCGTTCTTTCAGGGAAGCCGATTTCCCGGATTACAAGCTTAAGCCGAACGACGAGCTCTATATACAGGTCAGCAGTCTCGATGAGGCAAATGCAGGAATTTTTGCCAACTCAAGAGATCAGTCTTATTATGTCGGGACAATGCAACCTTACGGGGCATCTTTATTATCATACTCAATTGATAAGGATGGGTTTCTTCACCTGCCTGTGATAGGTAGTATTCAGGTTAAGGATAAAACAATTTCGCAGGTCAGTGCAATACTGAAGGATTCACTGACCCATGTGTTGAACCAGCCGATAGTATCAGTCAAGCTGGTTAACCGTTATGTTTCAGTCATCGGCGAGGTAAAGAATCCCGGTCATTTCCCATATGCCCAGGACAAGCTTTCAATTTACGATGCAATAAGCCTGGCAGGCGATATTAACATTTACGGTAACCGTGAGCAGGTGATACTTGTGAGGAATGAAAACGGTGAAAACAAGCGTATTAATGTAAATCTCACCAGATCGGATATCCTTTTAGCCGATTACTATAACCTCAGACCAAACGATATCGTATATGTGAAACCCCTGAGGAAAAGATTCTGGGACATGGCTCAATTCCCATATTCGGTCATTTTATCTACTATAACGACTGCGTTGCTTATCTATACTGTTGTTAAACCGTAATGTCCACACGTCATTAGCTTCGCTGTCATTGGTGGTCATTTGCGCTTCGCGCGTCATTAGGCCTGCGGCCGTCATTCATTGTCATTTGCGCTGCGCGCGTCATTAGGCCTGCGGCCGTCATTCATTGTCATTTGCGCTGCGCGCGTCATTCGCTTCGCTGTCATTGGTGGTCATTTGCGCTTCGCGCGTCATTAGCTTCGCTGTCATTGGTGGTCATTAGCGCTTCGCGCGTCATTAGCTTCGCTGTCATTCAGTGGTCATTGGCGCTTTTGGTGTG
This sequence comes from uncultured Bacteroidales bacterium, assembly GCA_963816345.1. Taxonomy (GTDB): domain Bacteria; phylum Bacteroidota; class Bacteroidia; order Bacteroidales; family VadinHA17; genus LD21. The sequence goes on along the minus strand of CAWFKI010000005.1, from coordinate 2,680,824 downwards.
ATCACCTAATGACCACTTAATGACCACTTAATGACAATTAATGACTATTAATGACCACTTAATGACCACTTAATGACAATTAATGACTATTAATGACCACTTAATGACAATTAATGACTATTAATGACCACCTAATGACCACCTAATGACCACCTAATGACCACATAATGACCACTTAATGACAATTAATGACCATTAATGACCACTTAATGACAACTTAATGACAATTAATGACCATTAATGACCACCTAATGACCACTTAATGACAACTTAATGACAATTAATGACCATTAATGACCACCTAATGACCACTTAATGACCACTTAATGACCACCTAATGACTATTAATGACTATTAATGACTATTAATGACTATTAATGACCACCTAATGACCATTTATGACCACTTAATGACAATGATTGACAACTGAATAACAACTTATCAAATTCAACATGTTACAACCTCGGAACATCCAAAACCCGGAAGAGAATGATCTGCAAAAAGTCTATGAGCTCTTCATTAGAAATTATAAATTGTTTATACTTTGTCTGGTAGTTGCATTGGTTGCAGCTTTCCTTGTAAACCGCTACTCAATCCCCGTTTATAAAGTCTCTTCTTCAATTCTTATTAAGGAAAACAAAACGCAGCAGGGCAGGACAGACGTAAACGATTACCTTAACAGCAGCCTTTTCGGAAAGAACCAGAATTTTCAGAATGAGCTCTGGGTTATAAAATCATCACCTGTCCTGGAACAGACCATGCGGAACCTTGACCTGTCCGTCAGTTATTTTAAGAAGGAGAAGTTTCAATACCGTGATGCTTACCAGGAAGCGCCCTTCCAGGTCTATTTTGTTTCAAACCATCCTCAGCCGGTAAATGTACGGTTTGAGCTTACCTTCCTGTCCGATGGTTATTTTCACCTAATGGCAAATTCAAGGGAAGCTGGGTTTTATAATTTTGAAAATGACCGGGTTACACTGAAAAAGGATAAATGGGAGTTCGTTAAAAATGCGAGGTTAGGGGAGATTATAGAAACGGATGATCTTGCATTTGTAATTAAATCTGACAGTACGAACAAAGCATTCGATTTGAAAGCGCCTGGATATGCATTTGAATTTAAAACTGTTTCATCATTAGGCAACGGGATCAAAAAGAATCTGAGTTTTAATGTTGTGGATAAGCAGGCGACGGTGATCGAGATCAGTCTCAAGTCGGAATCATTGAAGAAGGGTATCAATATGGTAAATGAGCTGATGAATGTTTATTCCGATCAGAATCTTGCCCGGAAGAATCACATTGCGACTGTCACAATCGATTACATTGAGAAACAGCTGAATGAGATCTCCGATTCTCTGAGCCAGACAGAGGTCAGCCTTCAGACTTTCCGCTCTTCAAACCAGTTGCTGAACATCACGGAACAGGCAAACGGGATTTCAGCCCAGTACATGGATCTTCAGAACCAGCTTGCAGAACTCGTGACCAGGAAGAGATACTATGATTACGTAGCTGACTATCTTTTAAAGAATGACAATTTTTCCAACATGATTGTCCCGGCTTCACTCGGCATTCAGGATCCGCTCTTAAACAATCTTATGTCGGAACTGATAGCTGCGCAGGCTCAGCGGTCTAATCTTATTGAAAACAGCCAGGAGAAGAATCCCCTTGTTCAAAAACTGACTATCCAGATCGAAAATGTAAAGCAGACAATCTCGGACAATATTGCGGCTGTAAGCAAAACCACAACAATTTCGATTGATGAAATGAGCAAACGGATTAAGAAAATAGAAGCTGAGATCAGCAGGCTTCCGCTGACACAAAGGCTTCTTGGCAATATAGAACGTAAATACAGATTGAATGATGCCATTTACAATTATCTGCTTGAAAAAAGAGCGGAAGCAAAAATTACAAAAGCCTCAAATTTACCCGATGATATTATTATTGAACCGGCAAAAATGGTCGGAATAGCTCCTATCTCACCAAATAAGAAAATGAATTATCTGATAGCAATGTTTTTAGGAGTGGCTTTACCATTTGGATTTCTGGTCACGAAAAGTGCCCTGAATAATAAAATTGAAATTCAGGATGACATTGAAAAACTTACAGATGACCCGGTGTTGGGTAAAATAACGCATAACCAACATAAAACAAACAATGTGATGTCTGTATTTCCCAAATCGAACATTGCTGAATCTTTCCGGGCACTGCGTACAAACCTGGATTTTTACGTACGAGGCGGGCATAAAAAAGTGATAATGGTCACTTCCTGTCTTGAACGCGAAGGCAAAACTTTTGTCGCTTTAAACCTTGCTATGAGCTATGCACAACTGGGAAGGAGAACAATACTCGTTGATTTCGACCTTCGTAAAACTGAAAACTATTTTAGTGATAAGGAAGAGTTACAGGAAGGGTTAAGTTCCTACATGATAAATAAAGTTGACCTTGAAGATATAATAATCAGATCGCCCCATGACAAGCTTGATTATATACTTTCCGGTATTTTGCCTCCAAATCCTGTTGAATTAATTGCCCTTGATAAAACAGAGATACTTCTCTCTAAACTAAAGGAAGAATATGATATTATTGTTCTCGATACTACTCCATTAGCTCAGGTCACAGATGCTTATCTGCTAATGGATCATGCCGAATTGAAGATAGTAATTGTACGGCAAAATACTACTTTAAAGAATGTATTTTCTATAGTAATGAAGGACCTGCACTTAAAAAAGGTAAGTAATTTATGCATTGTTTTGAATGATAACAAGATTTACCGTGACCAGTATGGTTATGGGTATGGTTATAATAACAGAGGAAGATCAGGAAAAGGAAGGAAAAAGGGTAAGCGGAGGATGGCAGAGTACTATCTTGTGAAAAGTTAATAGATCCGATCTGATATTTAAATCTTATGAATATCTGTTTAAATACCTGCCTGACAAGTTCTTCCAAATCCTTCTGAACTTACAGCGAATGTCCGGGTTTTCTTTTCTTAACAAACTTATCGATATAAAATGAAAATAATTTCTGTCGTAGGGGCTCGTCCGAATTTCATGAAAATCGCTTCGTTTATCAATGCTATCAACAATTATAATAAATCCTGTCTATCGACTCATAATTTCATAACCCATATTCTAGTTCATACGGGTCAGCATTACGATGATCGGATGTCAAGGCAATACTTTGAAGATCTTCATATCCCCGAAGCAGATGTTAACCTTGGTGTTGGCAGTGGAAGTCATGCAGAACAGGTTGGAAAAACAATGATTGAATTTGAAAAAATTTTGAGACGGGAAAATCCCGACTGGGTTGTAGTTGTAGGAGATGTGAACGCCACTCTTGCCTGTTCGGTTACAGCTAAGAAAGAAAATATAAAATGTTGTCATATTGAAGCCGGTCTCCGTTCCGGTGATATAACCATGCCAGAAGAAATCAACAGGTTGGTTACTGATCGATTATCAGATTTACTGCTCACTCCGGATCGCATTTCTTCAGATAACCTCCGGAAGGAGGGAATACCAGAACACAGGATTTGCTTTGTCGGTAACATAATGATCGACACTCTTGAAGCCAACCGTCATAAAGCATCCTCCATATCACTTAAAGATATTACAAACAGAAATGCTTTAGTGGATTATAGTTTTAAGACTGATTTGCAAGACGAAAATTACACTGTAATGACCTTGCACAGACCCTCTAATGTTGACAATCGGGAGGTCTTTTCGCCATTGGTGCATTTTCTTACCCAGGAGGCTACTCAGGATATGCCTTTATTATGGCCTATTCATCCCAGGGCGAAAAAGCAACTTGAGTTATTTGATCTATGGCAGGAAGTAGAATCTTCCAGAAATCTCATTTTACTGCACCCTTTAGATTATAATGATATGCTGAGGCTGAACATGGGGGCAAAGGTATTATTAACCGATTCAGGAGGATTACAGGAAGAATGTACAATCATTGGCACTCCGTGTCTTACCCTTAGATGGAATACAGAAAGACCAGTCACTCTTCAGGAAAATGGCGGTGCCAGCGTTCTTGTAGGAAATAACATTGAACGAATTCAGGAAGAGTACCGGAAGATCCTTAATAAGCCCCGCACACCATTCAGACCAGAATTATGGGATGGCAAGGCAGCAGAAAGATGTCTTGATGCAATTCTTCAATATTCTTCTATATAGATGCCATGTTATCCTGAACAAAGCATTGGAATCAAAAAAATTAAAACAAGCGTAATAACCACCCAATAATATAATGAAGAAAACTCTCGTTACCGGAGCTGATGGCTTTATAGGATCGCATCTGACGGAATTGTTACTTGCTAATGGCTACTATGTAAGGGCTTTGTCATATTACAATTCATTTAATCACTGGGGGTGGCTGGAAGATATCCCCGCAAATCAAAATCTGGAAATTATTTCAGGCGATATCCGGGATCCGCATTTCTGTAAAAAAATTGTAGAGGATATTGATATCATTTTTCATCTGGCTGCATTAATTGCCATACCCTTTTCTTATGTTGCTCCTGATAGCTATATAGAAACAAACGTAAAAGGTACCCTGAACATTTGCCAGGCAGCAAGGGAAGCAGGTGGGATCAGGATAATTCACACATCAACTTCAGAGGTATACGGCACTGCACAGTACGTTCCCATTGATGAAAAACATCCTAAACAACCAATGTCACCATATTCAGCATCCAAGATTGGAGCCGATGCCATAGCTTTGAGTTTTTACTATGCATTTGATTTACCAGTTACAATTGCAAGACCTTTCAATGCCTATGGCCCAAGACAATCAGCAAGGGCATTTATTCCCACGGTTATAACGCAGATAGCTTCCGGAATCAGGAAAGTAAAGGTTGGAGATTTAAGGCCAACCCGCGATCTCAATTATGTAAGTGATACATGTCATGGATTTTTGGCAATTGCAGGAACTGAAGAAACTATTGGAAAGGAGATCAACATATCATCTGGTTTCGAAATTTCAATTGAAACAACCTTAGGTCTAATCAGGGAGATTATGAATTGCGATGTTGAGTATGTTACAGACTATCAGCGTTTAAGGCCTGCTAATTCTGAAGTACTCCGTTTATGCGGAGATAACCATCTTTTATATGGATTAACCGGTTTCAAACCTCAAACAGATATTCGCACAGGACTCAAGTTATCGTGCGATTGGTTTAGTAGGCCAGAGAACTTAAAAAAGTATAAACCTGGAATTTATAACCTGTGAATGAAAGAAGTTTTTAAAGAGGTTGTACAATACATTCGTTATTTATATAATAATCCTGAAGGCGTAATACCTTTGCATTCTCCTGTATTTTTTGGTAATGAAAAAAAATATCTCCAGGAGTGCATTGATTCTACCTTCGTTTCAAGTGTTGGCAAGTTTGTAGACCAGTTTGAAGAAAAGATAGCGGAATTCACTGGTACAGAAAAAGCTGTTGCCTGCGTTAACGGTACCAGTGCACTTCATCTGGCCCTTAAAATGGTTGGAGTTGAGAAGGACACTGAAGTCATCACTCAGTCACTAACCTTTATTGCGACAGCCAATGCCATCTCTTATTGCGGAGCAATACCTGTTTTTCTTGATGTGGACAGGGACACTTTGGGTTTGTCTCCAAAAGCCCTGAAAATCTGGCTTAACAACTCAACGATTCAACAAATCAATAAATCCAAAAACCGACTTGAAACTATTAACAAAACAACCGGCCGCCACATATCTGCCTGTCTTCCCATGCATACATTCGGCCACCCCGTAAGGATTGATGAGATTATTGATGTATGCAATCAGTATAACATTCCTGTGGTGGAAGACGCTGCAGAAAGCCTGGGTAGCTTTTTTAAAGGGCAGCATACAGGCACCTTTGGTAAGATTGGAGTATTGAGTTTTAACGGGAATAAAATACTTACTACTGGTGGTGGTGGAATGTTGCTATTTAAGGATACAGAATTAGGAAAAAAAGCTAAACACCTGAGCACCCAGGCAAAAGTGTCACATCCGTGGGAGTTTGTACATGACCAGATCGGTTATAATTACAGGATGCCCAATATTAATGCTGCTCTCGGTTGTGCACAAATGGAATATCTCGATAAATTATTGGAGAATAAACGGGAAACAGCTGAAAAGTATAAAACTTTTTTTGCAGATACTGACTTACAGTTTTTCACAGAAACGGAATTTTGTAAATCGAACTATTGGCTGAATGGGATCATATTAACCGACATAGAAACAAGAAATAAATTTTTGGAATATACCAACACTAATGGGGTGATGACCCGCCCCATTTGGTGTCTGATGAACAAATTGAAGATGTTCAGAAATTGCCAGACCGATGGTTTGCCAAACTCACAATGGTTTGAAGAAAGGATGGTGAATATTCCGAGTAGTGTAAGATTATAATCAAATAAGAAGAAATAGGTTAAGATAATAAAGTTATGCCATACAAGAACCGTGAAATAAACTCAGATAAAACGCTGTTGGAGGCTCTTAAACAGATGGATGCTTTAGACAGGAAGCTTTTAATACTGGTTGACAGAAACAAATTTGTCGGATTGCTTAGTGCAGGTGATATTCAACGGGCAATTATCCAGAACAAACCTTTAGAGACACCTGTCATCGATGTGATCAGGAAAAAAAATCTTGTAGCAAAACCTGTGGATTCTCTTGATTCCATCCGGAAAATGATGTTGGAATTTCGCATGGAGTTATGTCCGGTGGTAAATGAAGAGAATGAAATAACAAAAGTTTTTTTTTGGGAGGATCTGTTTATAGATACTAAGCCCAAACCTATAGAGCAGTTTAATCTTCCTGTCGTTGTTATGGCGGGGGGTATTGGTTCACGTTTGAAACCATTGACAAATGTATTTCCGAAGGCACTCATTCCGATTGGAGAAAAAACTATGATTGAAGAGATTTTTGAACGCTTTGGAAATCATGGTTGCAAAGATTTTTACATCTCAGTCAATTATAAATCAGAACTAATAGAATTCCTGCTTAAAAATCAAAACTTACCCTATCAGCTGGAATTTTTTAAAGAAAAAAAACAGATGGGAACTGCAGGAAGTCTTTCACTGTTAAAAGGCAGAATAAAAAATACTTTCTTTGTAAGCAATTGTGATATTCTGATCGATCAGGATTATTCCGAAATTCTGGATTATCACCGTAAGAACAAGAATGAACTAACTGTTGTTGCAGCTTTAAAACATTATCCAATTCCCTATGGTACTATTGATGCCGGAGAAAATGGTCAATTATTAGGATTGAAAGAAAAACCTGAAATTACATTTAAAATTAATAGCGGGATGTATATTCTGGAGCCGCATTTGTTGGATCTTATACCCGATAATACCTTCTTTCATATTACTCAATTGATAGATATAATTAAAGACAGAGGTGGAATGGTTGGGGTATTTCCGGTTTCGGAAAAGTCCTGGAAAGATATGGGCGAATGGTCTGAATACTATAAAAATACTGCCCTAAAATGAAAAAGATTCTCTTAATCTCTGAATTACAGATAATTAAAACATTTATTCTACCGACTATCTCAAAATTGAAACAAACTTCTGAGGTACAGTTTGATTGCTTGATTGTAACTAAAATTAATCAATCAGATGTTGATGAATTAAGCTCTGTTTTTACTAATGTATATTTTAATAAATACCCTGACGGTTTTATCTCCAGGATCCCCAAATTGCGATTCTTTCAATATATGTATGGATTGATAAAGTTGGCGAAAAAACTATCAGACTATGACATAGGTCATGTAAATTATCTTTACTATTATTTTTCATTTTTTACTCCGGTTATTAGAAAAAAAGTTGAAAAATTCTACATAACCTTTTATGGGAGTGATTTTAATGATATAGCCTGGTATGAACACATAGGGAATAAGAAGTCAGTTACACTGGCTGATAAAATCTTTGTCACCGAGAATCCTGATTTTTTGAAACAAATAATGATAAAATATGATATTCAGGATACTTCCTTCAGGACAGGCATCTTATTTCCTTTGATGAATTCATTTGAATTGTTTGAAGACAATGTTATAAATTCTTCGGTTGAAAATTCAAAATCCATTTTAGGGCTTAATGGAAAGAGAATAATAGTATGCGGTTATAATGCATCACCTATTGGACAACATAAGGAAATTATTAAAGCTCTGGCTAAAATTGAGAAGAACCTGACTGATTATGTTGTTGTTTTTCCCATGACCTATGGACAAATGGTAAACATAACCCGATCTGAAGTTAAAACTCTTCTTAAAGCGACCAGTCTTAATTATCGTATCCTGGAGGATTATTTACCAATTGAAAAACTTTTAGCCCTTCGTCGCGCTACCGATATTTTTATTCATATTCAAATCAGGGATCAAATGGCCTCTTCTATGCTGGAGCATCTTGCAGCCGGAAGTGTGGTAATAACCGGTAAATGGCTGCCTTATGAATCATTGGAAAAGCTGGGCGTTTATTTTATACGAATAGAAAAAGAGGAAGATCTGGCAGAAACTCTATTGGAGGTGATATACAATCTTGACACCCACCTGGAATTGTGCAGAAAGAACAGGGAAATCATATTAAACCTGATAAGTTGGAAAAAAAACAAACGGTCGTGGTATGAGGCCTATAATTTAATAGAAAAATGAGTGGTTTTACGGGTCTTATTTTATTCAGGAACAGCACTCTGATAAAGTCAGATAAAATTAAGTTTCCTGAAGTCACAAATAGATTTTACCCGAAATTGGAGAGTATTTGTGGTGAATCACATTATTTTTTTTACTACGGCAATGACAGACTTTATAAGGCTCCTCTTATGCGTTCAGGTTTATCCAATATCTTTGGTTTGGAAGGAGTATTTCTTAATATACAAACTGAAGAACTCGAAAATAAGATTGCGATGGAATGGGGGGAATTACAGCCTCCTGTTGACTTTTTTAATACATTAAAAAAAACACACGGCACATTTTCCGGATTCAGCTATAATAAAAAAACTAAAGAGCTTTTTCTTTTTACAGATCAAACAGCCTCCCGCCAGATATTCTATTATACCGGAAACGATTTCTTCGCTTTTTCATCATCAATATTCATGCTGTGTGATATACTAAGACAATTTAATATTAAGTTGACTTTGAATGAGCCCGCTTCCTATATGATGCTGAGCATAGGTTATCTTCTCAGGGATTATACTTTGGTAACTGAGATAAAGAAACTTGAAGCAGGCAAGTATATTATTGTAAATGAAAATAATACCCTGATCAATGAGTATCATAATTATTACACTCCTGTAATATTTAATAAAATCAGCAGAGACCTCATTGAAGAGCTTGACAAACGCTTCATGAAGTCATTAAACCTCGAATACCAGTATGATAAAGATAAGGGAGTTAAACACCTTGCTACCTTGAGTGGCGGCCTGGATTCACGGATGAACATTATGGCCGCCCGGGAAAGTGGTTACAGAGAAATTACTGCGCTTACTTTTGACGAAGGGATGCAGAGTGATGAGATTGTTTCCCGGTTAATAACAAATGATCTTAAAATTCAACAGATTATTATTTTGCTTAATAATGGATTGCATTTATTTGATATAGAAAATCCATTGCTGCTGAATAACTGCTCGGTCTATTATTTTGGAGCTGCCCATACATTTACAGCTGTTCAAAGGCTGAATTTTAATATTTTTGGCCTGTTACATAACGGAATTTTAGCAGAAAGCAGCAAAGGCACCTATTTATCCGGACCAGAACATAAGCTTCCGGAACTTTCTAAAGATTGGTCAGTTTCTGATAAATTATTTGATCGGATTCAATCTTTGTTCAAAAATGAAATATCCGGATCGTACCCTGATCAGGAAATGTTTATCCATTATAGCAGAGGTTTCAACGCAGCACATAATGGCAGCTGGATGGCAAGACCTTTCACCGAGAGCGTTTATACCTTTATGGAACCCGATTTTGCCGAACTGGCATTTTCAATTAATCCGGAATTGAGATATAAGTCATCCCTTACCATTGACTGGCTTAAAACCTTGCATGATGATATGACAAAATATAAGCGCGCACCCTTAGGTTTTCGTCCTACGAACAGCAGGGTGAAAATTTTGATCGAAAGAATCTTACATAAAATCAGCCGCGAAATTACAGGGAATAATTTTAATCAAAATCCTTTGAAGCATTGGATCTCATCAAATGAGCTTTTAAGGGAATTTATCCACGATAACTTCGACAGCTCCCAAAGCTGGAATATCATACCGGCAGAACTTAAAAGGGATGTGGAAGTTCTATTTAAAACGGGAACTGCCAGTGAAAAAATGCTTTGCATCTCATATTTGAAATCGTTGGAATTGTTGTTCCTGAACACTAAAAGGTGAAGGCTCAATTTGATTATTACATAAGGGAAATTAAGAATATTGGCAAAATAGGATTCTTTCATCTATTTGCGGTGAATGGATTAGTATATGTAATTGGATTTGTCTCGCAATTATTTGTTGCATGGATCTTAGATCCTGCAGATATCGGAAGAATAAAAATAATGCAGGCATATATTGGTTTCGCCTCATTATTGGGAGGTTTTGGCTTTAATGTATCATTGCTGAAACTGGCCTCGGAAAAACGTTCCGAAGATGAGAAGGCAGATTTACTTCACCTATCGATTTTTTTGGCAGTAATATCATTTATTCTTATATATTTTGTTTTACTGATTCTATCGAAAACATCACTGATATCAAACGATTCAATAATAACAAAGATATTCCCGTACTATGCTCTATTCTTATTGCCCCTGACTGTACAGACAATGCAACTTGCCTATTATCAGGCTATAAAAGAACTTAAAAAGATGGCTATGATTCAGTTCTATGTAAAACTGATTAGTGTAGCTTTAATTTTAGCATCAACTTACTTTTTTAAGCTCGAAGGATATGTAGCAATTATTTCCGTAACAGGATTGATATCCGTTTTTTCTTTGAAAAAGGGATTACGCGGACTTCCAATAAAGTTTGTGAATCTGCAGTTTAAATTTCAATATGTAAAAATGATGTGGAATTTAGCCAAATATGCTCTTTTGGCCAATCTGGTGGGCACATTTTTATATACGGCAGATATTTATTTAATAAACTATCTGATCGAAGACAGAACGGAGGTAGGTTTCTATATGTTTGCTCTGACAATTATCAGTACTTATCAGATTATCATTACAAGCATTCAGCAAGTGGCTTTTCCATTCTTTTCATTAAAATCTGGCAATCCACTAAATTGGCTGAGGTCGTATGAAAAATATAATAAACTAAATCATTACCTGTTACTAATTGTGTGTCTTGCAGGAATAATTATAGTTCCACCTTTTATTAAACTTGTATTTTCTGGCAAATATAATGCATCACTTGGTTACTTTGTTTTTTTAAGTATCGCATGGATGATTCACTTTTTAAATGTGATGAAGAGTACTGCTCTTATGGGATGCGGAAGATTTGATATTAACTTTTATATTTCTTTAATTGGTTTAATAATATGTTTTCCCATCATGTATTTTCTTATTAAGATTTTTGGTCTTAAAGGAGCGATTATAGGAAGAATTTTTGAAGGTATAATTATTTATGTGTCCAGTTATACTGTGTTTCACTCATTTGTCAAAAAAATCAATGCATAAATTATGAATAAATTATACTTAGGTCAGGTTAACAGTTACTCCGGATATCGATAATCATTTGTACTGTATTAAATGATAACATTTTAGAAAAAAGTATACACCGGATTTAATTTTAATATGGCATGTTTGATCCGACATTGTCTGAAGCTATAAAAGAGGATATTGATAAATCCTCTTCATTGAAAGTCAGCATAATCATACCAACTTTCAATCGTCAGTCAACAATTGCCAGAGCACTTGATAGTGTTCTTGCTCAGACTTATCAGAATTTTGAAATTCTTGTATGTGATGACGCCTCAACTGATGCCACAAATGAACTGGTGACTGCTTACTCCCGAAAAAATCCCGGGATTCGACTGCTATCACTCCCATATAATCAGGGGGCGGGTGCTGCCAGAAACATGGGAATGCAGGCGGCTCGTGGAGAGTACCTTGCATTTCTCGATAGTGATGACGAATGGCGTTCGGAAAAACTTGCACTACAGGTAAGACGTATGGATCAGGAACCTTTAAATGTGGGTATATGCTTCTGCGGTGCAACGATTATTAAAGATGGTAACATAAACGTATCTACAAGGTATGTCCCCGATGTAAACTGGGAAAATGACACGTTCAAAAAATTCGTTGGCGGCTACATAGAGTTCTACACACCGACTATCATGATCCGAAGAACTTGTCTAAGTGTATCTGGCATAATGATGCCTGAAATGCGTAGAAACCAGGATGGAGAGTTCCTGTTGCGCCTTTTCGACAGTTTCAGGCTTGCTGTTATAGCAGACGATCTTGTTGTCGTACACCTTGAAACACGGCCCGGACTGAAAAAGAATTATATATGGATGAATCAGGCATACCCATTCTGGTACCGTCATACTGAATTGATTCAAAAAAGGATTGGATTACTCGCCAGCATTAAATATCTGAGTCTGAGAAGAACAAGCATTCTTACTTCTGCAATCCGGGAGCGCCTTTGGAGTGACGCATGGAGAGATTTACTTAAAAGGCTTGCCATTACTCCATGGTTGTGGCCAAGGGAAATAAACCAGATAATGCGGGCATTATACCGGGTTCTGTTAACAAGAAGCTAATAATATGTTTAAAATGGATCTTTATTGAAGGGGATTATTGAGGACATTCATTAACCAAAATGATAAAATTATTTTTAATGATAATTAATGAATAGTGCAAGCGTAAGAACACCACCCCTTTACTGTTCCTGGAAAACTCTGGTAATATTTATAATATTAATTATTTTTGAACCGCCAAAGTTGACTTTTTATGCCATACGTCCTTCAGACTGCTGGTTACTGATATGTCTTTTATTTCAATATATAAATGGCTATAACATAATACTTCCCTTTAGAAACAGATTTCTGGTCAAAAATTATGGATTATTCATTGGTATTTTAGCGTTTATTGCTACTCTTATACAGGCATCATCTGCAGGCCTTACACTTGATATTTCTTTTATTTTTGAGTTTTACCGTTTTCTCCGGTTTCTGCTAATATTCAAATTAGTCGAAAATATTCTTAATGATTTTACAAGTTATGATGCAGCCAGGTTTTGGAGAGTTTATACCTTAATGGGGATAACCATTATGGTACTTTCATTTCTTGAATACAATAGTATCCAGCCTTTTAAGCAAACAATAATGGATTTGTACTATGAGAGGCCTCAATCCGAACTTGAAGACTACCTGATTAAAGTGGATAGGTTGGCCGGTGTGATGGGAAATCCAAATACCACTGCGATGCTCTTTGTAACTACACTGACTTACCCTCTCTTAAAGATTGGAAGTAAGGGAAATTCCTTAATTAACAGGCTTTTTTATACAGCATATATTCTCGCTGCAATTTATGTGCTTCTGGTTATGACCGGATCGCGGACATCCATTTTGGCTCTGGCTGTTTTATTCGCATTTATCCTCCTTGCAAAGTCTAATCAGTTGAAAGAATTAATGCTCTTTCTTTTAGTATTAATTCTATTTTCTATACTGGCATTTTATTTATACCAGCATTTCAAATCCGAAGCCGTAATACAAAATAGAATAACAGAAGCACTCAGTGGTAAAAACTCACCTGCGCCAGCCGAAAATAAATTTGCCGGCAGATATGTATTGTGGCAGGATAGATTTAAAACTTTTGCTAATGAAGGCAACCCATTGGCACTGCTTATTGGTCTCGGCTATACTAAAGCCTATCCGGAGTATGCTGACAACGGATTTATTTCGGCGTTTATAAACAATGGATTGATTGGCCTGATCTTGAAGTTATTCGTGTTTTACATCTTTATCACCTCGGGTTTTATCAGGGCAATTATTGATTACCGGCATTCTAAATTGGATTCTTCTTTCCTGGCAATTGCTTTAAGTGCATTTGCTTTAATAATATGGGAATTCACAGCTGACCTTACAGAGCATTATAAATTGGGACAGCTATTTTACCTGTTTTTATCAATGATCATGATTATAAATCCTAATGCAGCTCAAATGGATAATGATTTGCCTGATTATAAACAGGCTTAAATGAAATCTGGTATGGATATAATTATTAACACTACAAATTTAAATAAGGGTGGAGTTATCCAGGTCACTCTTTCATTTTTGGAAGAAATAAAAAAGATTTCAGATTACAATTACCATGTCTTTATGACGAATACTATCTCAAGTCAGTTAGATAAAGCCTCGTATCCCAAAAATTTTCATTTTTATGAATTTGAACATTCTCCCAGCTCGTTAATTTTCGGATTGCAAGTCATATCGAAATTAAAATATCTTGAAAAAATCATTGCTCCTGATTGTGTCTTTTCACCTTTTGGTCCTTCCTACTGGAGCCCGAAAACTCCACATTTACTTGGTTTCGCTTTAGGAGGTTATGTCTATCCTGAATATCTGAAAAAAGTAAAACGGACAGCTCTTGAACGCTGTCTGTATTTAATGAAAAAAAGATTTCACAGGTATTTTTATACCAGGAATGCGAAATATTATGTTACAGAAACACTAGATGTTACAAACAGATTATCCGGTTTTATTACCTTAAATGGGAAGAAAATTTTTACAGTGGGCAACGCCTGCAGCCATTTATATGACAAATCAGTCATTGATCTGAATATTTTACCTTCAAAACCTGAGAATGAAATCCGGCTGATAACAATTTCAGCTTATTATAAACATAAGAACCTGGAAATCATAAATAAAATAATACCAATTTTAAAAAGATCAGATTTAAATTTTAAATTTATAATGACCCTCCCAGAAGATATTTATCTGAAAAAGTTTATCTGGTATAAAGATTATATTATAAATACCGGACCTGTGCCGACAGCTAAATGTCCGTATTTGTATTCAAAAGCAGATTTTTTATTTTTACCGACGCTACTTGAATGTTTTTCAGCTAGTTATCCTGAAGCTATGAGAATGGGATTACCAATCCTGACATCAGATCTGTCATTTGCTCATAATATATGCGGGGAGGCAGCAGAATATTTTAATCCTACTGATCCTGAAGATATAGCTGCTAAAATTGTTGGACTGGCAAAAAATCCGGACCGGCAGAAAGAATTGATTCTTAAAGGGAATGAACGATTAAAACAATTTGAAACTTCAGAATCCAGGGCAAAAAAATATCTTGAGATCTGTAACATTATTGCTTCAAATCAATAGCCTGCTTTTTAATTCTTATTAGTTACGGCTGAAATTAATATTACAGATTGGATAATTTTGTTAAAAGCATTTGGCTAATTAACATTTATTGATTTTCTGATGAGTTACCCTTTATCCATATCAAAATATTATAAAATCTTGTATGTCAGCGGAAGTAAAATCATTGCATCCAAAGGATACAGGTTATATATTTCAAATGATTCAGGAGCCAGCTGGCAATATTGGTCTGAAATTGAATGGAATATTTACTCATTATTTTCAAATATCCGTTTCCTCGCAAGACTTACAAGGAGTGAAATCTCAGCAATGTACTGTCTTTCAAACGGCGATTATATTTGTATTGCAAAAAAAGGTATATACAAATTTGATCCCGCAAGTTCACTATTTATCAGGATAAAAGAAATCACACGCGGGTCTCGTCCATTGCATATAGCAGAAGACAAAGAAGGCTGTTTATATTACGGTGACTACTTTTCAAATATGGAAAGAGAGCCGGCAAATATTTATTGCTCTGAAGACTACGGGAATACGTGGAGAGTAATTTATACTTTTCCCGGAAATACGATAAACCACATCCATGGTGTATTTTATGATAAATTTGATAGGAAACTATGGGTTGCTACCGGCGACAAGGATGATGAATGCCTCATTGGATATTCCGATAATAAGTTCCGGACTTTTAAGGTACTTTTCAAGGGTGGAGAAAATTATAGAGCAGTAAAGCTTTTATTTTATAAAGATTATATTTTATATGGTACTGATTCCCCGGCCATGAAGAATAAAATATATAAGATTTACAGGGGAACAAACAAACATGAATTTATTTTCGATGTTCAAGGTTCTGTTATAAATGCTACCCAAATAAATAATTACGCTATTTTCAGTACTGCAGTAGAGCCATCAAAAATAAATAACGATCTGCATTCCTATTTGTGGAGATATGATGGCAATGAATGGGAATGTATAGCCTCCTTTAAAAAGGATTTTTTGCATATGCTTTTATTCCAGTTCGGGACTGTTCAATTCCCGGAGTATGGCGCTCCGGGGCAAGTACTGTATTTCTCGGGGCACGCATTAAAAGGTATTGACGGTCATTCGTTAGCGCTTAATATGTAAAATGAGTATAGCAGTATTTCTGAAGAACAATTTAAGGAATATTCCGCCTGGTTATGGAATACAGATTAACAAAATTCCATATAGTATCAGACCCGGACTCGGAACTATTTATAAAAAAAGAAAATTGGAGATCGACCTTCTTGAAAAGTCTTCAACCCGGCAAAAACAGGATTTTATCTTTTCAAAAATTAAAGCTATAACAGAATATAGCTATATGAATATTCCATTTTATAAGGATTTTTACGATAAGAATGGCTTTCACCCCCGCAAACTAAATCTCTTTCCGGATATACAGAAAATACCGATCATAACAAAGGGAATCCTCAATGAATATGACATGGATCAAAGAAGTGCAAAAAGACCGGGAATGTACATAGTCAATACTGGCGGATCTTCAGGTACTCCATTTGGATTTTATATCGAGCCTGGATCTATGGGACATGAAACAGCACATATGCATCATATCTGGAATAAATTAGGCTATAAAACATCCGATCTGAAACTTTATTTTGGTGGCAGGAGCGATCTTAAAAAAGGAGTAGTGGAATATGATATAGTGAGAAACACTTTTTCGCTCGATATTTATGCTGATTATAAATTGGTGGCTAAAAGGCTAAAACAGATACTAAAAAGGTATAAAATTAAATACCTGCATGGTTATTCAAGCTCTATTTACGATTTCGCTGTTTTTTGTAAAAACGAGGATCAGGAATTGCAGAACCTGCTGTCAAAAGATCTGATCGGAGCTTTTTTGGCATCAGAATACCCTCACGCATATTACAGAGAATTAATTGAAAGTACTTTTAATATAAAAACAATTTCATGGTATGGGCACACAGAAAGATGTACTCTTGCCTATGAGAAAAACGAAAAGTTCGTATATGAACCATTTGTTACCTATGGTTTTGCAGAGGCGATTCCCATGGAGAATGAACCTGATTTTCAGTTAACTGCCACCAGTTATTATAACTTTGCATCACCATTCATCAGATATAATACAGAGGATACTATTTCGGATTTAGTTTTAGATAATGGAATATTAAATAGTTTTAAGATTGAAAAAGGACGAACAGCTGAGTTTGTAATAGATAAGCATGGGAAGAAGATCAATTTGACAGGTTTGATATTTGGCCGACATCATAAAATATTTTACCACTCCAAATTTATTCAGGTAAAACAAGTTATTCCGGGAGCAATTGAGGTTCATATCGTGTCTGATACAATATCCGCTGAAAAAGCAATTGAATTATTCGATAAAAATAACCTGGAGCTGGACATTAAATTTGTAAAAAGAGATGAACCTCAAAGGACGGCTTCCGGGAAAATTAATTTGTTAATAAAATAATTCATGAAACAAATCCTTCAATCTTTTAAAACAGGAAAAACCGAGCTTTTAGAGATACCAACCCCCGGGGTAAAAAGAGGCACCTTATTGATAAGGACGACTCATTCTTTGGTTTCTCTGGGCACGGAACGGTCACTTGTTGAGTTTGGCCGGGCAAACCTTTTGGAAAAAGCCAGACAGCAACCCGAGAGAGTAAAGATGGTTCTTGAAAAAATTAAGACAGATGGAATCCTTCCTACTCTGGATGCTGTCCTCACAAAGCTCAACCAGCCATTACCATTGGGCTACTGCAATGTTGGAGTAGTTCAGGAAATAGGAGAAGATATCCATGGATTAAAAATAGGGGACAGGGTCGCTTCGAACGGGTATCATGCTGAATTCGTTTCACTGGCTGAAAACCTTGTTGCGAAAATACCCGATAATGTATCGGATGAAGAGGCAACATTTACAGTGATTGGATCAATCGCCCTTCAGGGTGTCCGGCTTATAAATCCGACTTTGGGTGAAACTTTTGTGGTGGCTGGCCTTGGTCTTGTTGGTCAGCTGACAGTTCAACTTTTAAAAGCTCATGGTTGCAGGGTGATCGGTTACGATTTTGATCAGCGCAAGGTGGATTTGGCAAAGAGTTTTGGCATAATGGCATTTAATCCGGGCAATGGTATTGATCCTGTATCAGTTGTCACTGAAAATACTGATGGATCAGGTGCAGATGGCGTCATCATTACTGCTTCCGCCAGGGGAGATGAGATTATCCACCAATCGGCACAGATGTGCCGGAAACGCGGTCGGATTGTGCTTGTCGGGGTTGTTAATTTAAACCTTGACCGTGCAGATTTTTATGCAAAAGAATTAACTTTTCAGGTTTCGTGCTCATATGGCCCGGGCCGTTATGATGAAAATTACGAGAAAAATGGACATGACTATCCTCTGGCCTATGTGCGGTGGACCGAAAAACGGAATTTTGAAGCTGTACTTCAAACGATCTCATCAGGGCTATTAAATGTTAAACCACTTATTACTGAACGGGTTCCATTCGAAAATTTTATGGAAATATATGGAGATATGAGAAAGGAAGGTTCCATCGCTTCCATTCTTGTTTACTCCGAACATCCATCAGATAATAAAGTAGTAATGGTTACTAACAAAACATTTGAAGGGAAACAGGGTATAATTGGCATAATAGGTGCAGGAAATTTCACCGGCTCAACCTTGCTGCCAGGTTTAAAAAAAGCAGGCGCAAATATTAAATATATCGCCAGTTCAGGTGGACAGACAGCTGTTATCCTGGCTAGACAACACAAAATTGCTGAAGCCACAACTGATTATCATAAGATTTTAAATGACCCGGCTATTGATCTGGTAATGATTACAACTCAGCACAACCTGCATTCTGCCATGACTCAACAGGCGTTAAAGTCGGGAAAGCACGTATTCGTGGAAAAACCTCTGTGTCTGAGTATTGAGGAACTAGACCAGATTGTCAATGTTTATGGGAAATCGGATAAAATGGTTGTAGTCGGGTTTAACAGGCGTTTCTCCCGGCTTGCTATCAGGTTGAAAGGAATACTTGGAGATGGCCCGAAAAATATTATTGCCACTATGAATGCAGGATATATTCCTGTAAACCACTGGGTACACGATCTTGAATTGGGAGGAGGAAGAATTATTGGTGAGGCTTGCCATTATATTGATTTATGCACTTATTTCGCCGGCAGTCATGTTGTTTCCGTTTGTATGAATGCTATGGGTACAAACCCGGATTCAAACACGGACAATGCTTTTATTCTCCTGAAATATGGCAATGGGACTAGTGCTGTCATAAATTACATAGCGAATGGTAGTAAAAAATATCCCAAAGAACGTATTGAAGTTCATAGCGGGCAGCGAACATTAATATTGGACAACTGGCGCGAGTTACGTGGATATGGAATAAAAGGATTCAATAAATTAAGAACAAGCCAGGACAAAGGACATGCCCTTCAATTTAAACTGTTAATTGAATCCCTGGTAAACGGAGGCAAGTCAATAATTCCATTCGCAGACATTGTCAATACCTCAAAAGCCAGCTTTGCTGCTATTCAATCACTTAAAGAAAATCGTTGGGTTGAAATTAAGTGAAATAAAATTATACTATCATTCCATAAGGTATCTCAAATGGATCCAGATCCGATATCAGTTATGGTATCAGGTACGTTCAATATGGAGAAAATGCTTTAACTACAGTTACCAATTAACGTCACCATCTCATTCAATTTCTTTACAGTTTATTGATTGGATTGATAAACCTGAAACCCTTTCAGGAAAATCCTTCAGATTCCTGAACCTGCCAGATCATTTCGAAAATCATGTAATCAACTGGAATTTTGATGGTTGTGGTAAGCTTTGGAACTACAACTTAAATTATATGGATTTTTTGCTGCAACCCGATATGGAAAAGGAGATGGGCCAAAAGCTGATCCTTGACTTTATCAGAAAGCTGAATAACAAATCAACGGGTTTAGAACCATATCCCATTTCAGTTAGAGGCATAAACTGGATTAAATTTCTTTCCAGACACAATTCCGGAAATCCGGAAATTGACAATTCACTTTTTGCACAATATGTAATTCTGCTTAACAACCTGGAGTATAAGCTTTTAGGCAACCACTTGCTGGAAAACGGTTTCTCTTTACTTTTTGGTGGATTTTATTTTAATGAGTTGAGATTTTATGTCAGAGCAAGGAATCTCGTTGAAATTCAACTAAATGAACAGATATTAGATGATGGAGGTCATTTTGAGCTTAGTCCGATGTACCACCAAATCATTCTGGATAGAATATTAGATTGTATTAACCTTCTTCAGAATAATAAACGATTTGATGGACAGGAATCATTACTTACGCTTATGAAAGAGAAGTCTGTCAAAATGCTGCAGTGGTTAAATCGTATGACTTTTTCAAGCGGCTCTATCCCCCTGTTTAATGACTCCGCTTTCGGTATTGCACCGGTACCATCACAATTAATTGATTATGCTAAAAGATTAGAATTAATTTTTGATTTTTCGGGTAGTCCTGACCTGAAAGATTCCGGATACCGCCGGTTTAATGGTTCAGATTACGAATGTATAATAGATATCGGACAGACAGGTCCGGATTATCAGCCCGGACATGCGCATGCAGATACCTTTACTTTCGAAATACATCATCATGGCAAACCCCTTATAGTTGATACTGGTATTTCGACATATGAAAAAAATGAACGTCGTCATTTGGAGCGTAGCACGGCTGCTCATAATACCGTTCAGGTAGATGGGAAGGACTCCTCTGAAGTATGGGGCGGTTTTCGTGTTGCCCGCAGATCATTTGTTAAAGATTTAAAAGAGGAGAGCGATGGAATTCAGGCAATCCATGATGGCTATAAGTGCCTGGGAATAATCCATAAAAGAAAATATTCATGGCATAAGAATAAAATTGAGATCGTGGATCAACTTTTGGGTAAAAATCAGAAGAATTTAATAACCAGATTCCATTTTCACCCCGATGTACACCTTGAATTAAAGGATAACAAAGTACTTTTCTGTTGCGGGAGCTTAACATTCATTGGAGCTATCTCAATCTTATTAAGCGAGTTTCAATATTCGCCGGAATTCAATAAACAATTCCAGGGAATTGTCGTCGAAATTACATTTACCAATGAATTAATTTCAAGTTTTGACTTGAACTAGATTCTGATTTTTTAATTTTTTAACAATCAGTTAACTATTTCATCTATAGTCATAAGGTTGACAATCAGTTATAGAATTAATAATGAAAATTTTATATTTTTATCAATACTTTTCGACTCCTAAAGGTTCATGGGGTACAAGAGTTTACGATTTCGCAAGTGAGTGGGTAAAAGAAGGTCATCAGGTAACGGTGGTGACCTGCCTTTATTCAAAATCTGACCTGAAAGCAAATAAGTTAATAGAAAATCAGTTCTTTAACGGCATCCTTGTCAAAGTGATTAATATCAGATTAGACAATAAAGATAAAATCGTTAAGAGAATTTGGACTTATGTAATTTATTGTCTGATAAGTTCCTGGTACGCAATAAAACTAAAAGCTGACATAGTAATAGCTTCATCAGGACCAATTACAGTCGGTATACCTGGTTTGGTGGCAAGATATATCAGAAAACGTAAACTCATCTTTGAAGTTCGTGATATTTGGCCGCAGGGGGCAATAGAGTTAGGAGTAATCAGAAACAAGTTGCTGATAAATCTGTCATATTGGCTTGAAGAAAAATGTTACAGAGCTTCATCACATATCATTACCCTTTCCCCCGGAATGAAGTCACATATATCTGAACGATTTAAGCTGAGCAGTATAACCTCAGTTACTAATGGTGCAGATATAGAACTTTTTGGAAATAAAGTTATTAACACTAGTCTGCCTGACTTTTTTACAACTTGTAAGGTTGCCGTTTATGCCGGGAATATAGGCCTGGTCAATAATTCTGTGTTACTTCTTAAAGCAGTCCGTTTGCTCAAAGAAAAGGGCATTAATGACATTATTATTTTACTTATCGGTGATGGCAAAGAAAAGGAAATATTATTAAATGAAGCAAGAAGACATTCTTTAGACAATTTCAGGATCTTTCCATTAATGCCTAAAACGGAACTGGCTCAACTTTTTCAAAATTCTTTTGTTTCTCTTGTTCCTTTAAAGGGAACTCCAATATTAGATACCTCTTCACCTAATAAATTATTTGAATCTTTAGCTTCAGGAATACCTGTAATTCAGACTACAAAAGGATGGATTAGTGATATGCTTAAAGATAACGAACTGGGATTTACTGTAGACTCTGAAGATCCCAAAGAACTTGTTGAAAAATTGGTTTATTTAAAGGACAATATTGATATCTATAATAAAATGTGTAACAATTGTAAATCATATTCCAATAAGAACTTTGATAAAGCTGCATTGGCAAAAAGAATGTTAAATGTAATTTTATCTTAAATCTCATAATCAATAGTCCCGTGATTGTAAGCTTAATAAGATAATAAGATAAGAGGATAAGACGTCAGGATTTTGAAACAAAATGAGAATTAATCACAAAACGAATCTTTTAATTATCGGTGGGGATAGTTTCATAGCAAAAACATTCATTCAGAAGTTTTCAGGCCATTTCAATATCAGAGCAATCTCCAGAAAGATTACCGGGTATAAGGATGAACTGGTAATAGAAAATTTTAATAAAATCCCGGAAAGTGAATTTTACAAAATTGATGCTGTTATCAATTTTGCAGCTATAGTTCATAAGGGAAATAAAGTATCTGAGAAATTATACAATGAAATTAATTACCTGCTTGCATTAAAAATTGCTAATCTTTCAAAATCAGCCGCTGTTTCCCTGTTTATCCAAATGAGCACAATAGGGGTTTATGGTAATAATGAGCTGATAAGCATTAATAGTCTGGAGAATCCTGCTACTTTATATGCTAAATCAAAACTCTCTGCTGATAAAGAATTACTTAACTTAAGATCAAATACCTTTAATGTTATTATTCTTCGTCCCCCCCTGGTATACGGAGGAGGTAAGGCACCAGGAAATATGATGCGCCTGATAAAATATGTAGCTAAAGGATACCCTTTACCATTTAAGGGAATTAAAAATAAACGACATTTTATAAATGTGAATAATCTTATTCAATACATTTCTGTTTTTATTGAAAAGCCACAGAGTGGAATTTACTTAATTTCAGATAACGAACCTGTTTCTACCGAATCCATTTTGCGAACTATTGCCAGGTATCTACAGATAGATGCAAAATTAATCAGACTACCCAAAATTGCCTTGAATCTGATAAAGACGCTATATCCATATGAATATGATAAATTATATGGTACTTTAGAAATATCTACCAATTTCCCATATGAATATTTAATTCAAAAGCATTCGGTCGACGAAGGTATTTCTGAAATGGTTAATTATTTCCTGGTGGAAAAAGAATAATCTGTGCTATTAATACCTTTTAGTATTCTCTAAATGTTTAAGTTACATTGGTCAATATTATTGGTTATACCGTTAATTATTTCATTTTGCCTTACATTTCTTTATATTAAATGGGCGTATAAACATTCAATTCTTGATATCCCAAATGAACGGAGTTCACATTTGATACCTACTCCACGCGGTGGAGGGATTGCCATTATATTTGCATTTTATTCCGGTATTACTGTCTTTTATCTTAATGGACAAATTGAAAAAAATCTTTTTTTTGCTTTACTTCCGGGCCTGATCCTTGCTGTTGTTGGATTAATCGACGATATCTCAGGACTATCACCGCTTTTACGGTTCACAGCCCAAATCCTTTGTTCTGTAACAGCTTTGTATTTTTTAGGTGGATTTAATGCCTTTTATAACATTGATTTAATTTGGATATGGTCAATTGTTGCCCTGTTCGGATTTGTCTGGTTTATAAATCTTTTCAACTTCCTTGACGGTAGCGATGGATACGCCTCCATGGAGGCTATTTCAATTACTTTGGGTATCTGGTATTTTACGCGAATAGACGTATTACTATTGCTGGCTTTTTCAGTTGGTGGTTTTCTTTACTGGAACTGGCCCAAAGCAAAAATATTTTTAGGCGATTCAGGCAGTACTACATTGGGATTTATTCTTGTAGTATTTGGTTTACACCTCCATAACAACGGAACACTTAACTTTTTTTTCTGGATCCTTATCACAGCATTGTTCTGGTTTGATGCCACAGTTACTCTTTTCCTGCGCATTCAAAATAAGGAACATCTTTGGATGGCTCACAACAACCACATTTATCAGAGAGCAATATTGGGTGGGCTTTCACATCTCAGCGTATTAATCTCAGGTTTGGCAATAAATTTTCTTTTGTTTGTTACGTGTCTTTTAATTTGGAAGAAGATTATTTCATACTTCCAGGGTTTTTTGATCGTATTACTAATATTATTGTTTTCAATGATTTATGTCGGCCAAAAATTTGCGTTTAGAAAGTAATAACCTTACTGTCAGGCTGTCTGACACAATTAATTTGGAATCATTATTTTATTTAAAATTAGTGCTCAGATATAATTGTATAAAATAATTATAATTTAAATCAAAATATTTCGTTTACTGGTAAAAAGTGAATAATCTTGCAGCGAAAAGCGGATTATAAAACCAATTCCAGATTTATTAAATGCAACAATCTAAATTTCAGATGCTGTTTTTGAGATTTTTAATATCAGGTTTTTTTTTAACTATCAGTCTGAAATTGATTGCATTTGGTAATTATGGCAGTTACATAAAAGCTCAGGTGCCAAATAATGATTCTTTTGTAGCTGCTCCTGCCGGGACTTCTCTTGATTATTATGTATCTGCTGCCGGTAATGATAATAATAGTGGATTATCCCCGGAGTTACCATGGAAAACTATAGCCAAAGTCAATTCCGTAACATATTCCCCGGGAGATCGAATATTATTTAAAAGGGGAGATGAATGGAGAGAAAGTATAATAGTGTCAAACAGTGGAATAAATGGTTCTTACATTACATATTCAGCTTATGGTGCAGGTAAAAACCCTGTTATAAACGGAGCTGATAAAATGAAAGGATGGACAAAAAATTCAGCTACTGTATGGAAAACGTCATGTGCCTCAGTTGTTGATTATACAGGATCAGGCTATGATTACATGGTAATTGTTGACGGTTCTATGTATACACAGGTGGCCAGTTTAGCTGAAGTGAATACAACAAATACTTATTATATAGATAAATCACCAGTTCCGAATATTGTTTATATATATTCAAACACCGATCCTGCTTCAAAAACTGTTGAAGTTTCAGCAAGAAAGTTTGGATTTTTTGTTAATAATAAGACATATATTAAGCTTGTTGGATTGGAATTCAGAAATACCGCTCATAGTGGAGCATTTTTTTATGGAAGTGCAGGTGGCCAGGTAACAGGTAATTCATTTGTTGATAGTTGTATCTTTTTTCGCAACAGGGTTACTGGTATAGAATTCTATGACGGATATAGTAATAACCTGGTTCAAAATTGCACTTCTACATATAATGGTAATGGATATTATTCTGCATCACTTCTGAAATGGGGATCAGATAACAATGTTTTTAGAAAATGTTATTCCGGATATAACATCCAGTATATAGTAGGACTTGTAACAGACGGACATGGATTTGGGATATATAATTGCAACAACTGCATAGTTGAATATTGTGAAGCAGAACACAGCAGTTTTGGAATAATTATCGATCCCCATGATAATCCAAATAACTTTATTTGCAGATATAATTATGTCCATAACACTGATCCTGAGCAGGCAGGCATCACGATCGGCGGAAATATACCTGCAGGAACCCTTCACCAGGTATACTATAATTTAATAGTGAATACTGGTGGTGGAACATCATATCCATACGGGATTGCTGTAGGAGGTACAACAAGAGCCGGAAGTGTTTTCATTTGTAATAACACGGTATATAATGATATAGAAGGAGGGGTGAACACAGCATGTATAATGATAAATAGTGCGATCAATGTGACACTTAAAAATAATATAATGTATTCAGGGGGTACCAGTAGGGCTGTTTTATTAGTAATCAGACCAGATCCCAGTTTTGTATCCGATTATAATTTATTTTATGAACCTAATTTTACAACGAATATTTTTCTTTATAAAACAACGAATTATCATACTCTTTCAGCATGGCAAAGTGTATCAGGGCAGGATGCTCACAGCTTATATGGTGATCCTTTATTTTTGAATAAATCTTCTGACTGGAACTTACAGGCAAAATCCCCTGCAATTAATAAAGGAATTAAAGTAGGATTACTATATGACCATTCCGGTAATCCATTAGTGGGATTACCGGATATCGGTGCCTTTGAATCACAACTCAGTTCAAATATTCCCATACCGGTATTTGTGAGCTCCACAGTTGAAAATGCCGCACCTGCAAAGCTGGAAATGAATTATAATTTAAGTCTTGCTAATATTGTTCCTGCTGTCTCAGCCTTTTCAGTTCATGGTAAATTCTGTTTCCAGAACGGTGAATTCAGTTGCTGTTTCAGGGACCAAGGTTCTTCTTACTCTTGCAAGCCCGGTAGTTAATGGGAACGTTGTCACAGTTTCCTATACCAAACCATCAACCAATCCGCTGCAAACTGCATCTGGCGGCCAGGCATCATCTATCAGCGCCCAGACAGTAACGAATAAGGTTAATCCTGTTGCCAGTCCGGGTTATGTCAGCTCTGCCATCGGAAACGCGACACCCTCTGTCCTGGAAATGACTTATAATATGGCACTTGCCAATGTAGTTCCTGCTGCCTCTTCATTTTCGGTAAAGGTCAACTCAGCGGCCAGGACAATTAATGCAGTTGCCATATCAGGAACAATGGTTCTTTTGACGCTTGCAAGCCCGGTAGTTTATGGGGACGTTGTCACAGTTGCCTATACCAAACCATCAACCAATCCGCTGCAGACTGACTTCTGGTGGACAGGCTTCATCTATCAGCGCCCAGACAGTAACGAATAAGGTTAATCCTGTCGCCAGTCCGGTTTATATAAGCTCTGCCGTCGGAAACGCGACACCCTCTGTCCTGAAATGACTTATAATATGGCACTTGCCAATGTAGTTCCTGCTGCCTCTGCCTTTTCGGTAAAGGTCAACTCAGCGGCCAGGACAGTTAATGCAGTTGCCATTTCAGGTACCAAGGTTCTTTTGACGCTCGCAAGTCCGGTAGTCTACGGCAATACTTTAACTGTTTCTTATACTAAACCTTCCATTAACCCAATAACGTCATCTTCAGGAGGCGTGGCTTCAACTATCAGCTCTCAGCCAGTTACTAATAATGTTATAAATATTGCCCCTGTAACAGCTATTACATCACCGGCTGACAACACCGGCTTTACGGCTTTGTCAAATATAACAATTACTGCCAGTGCATCAGATGCTGATGGCTCAGTTACTTTAGTGGAATTCTACAATGGCGGCACTTTGCTTGGATCAAAGTCTGCAGCTCCTTATACTATTACCTGGGATAATGTTGCTGCGGGCACATATTCCTTAACCGTCGTAGCCACCGATAACTTTAATACGAAAACCACGTCGACGGCTGTCTCAATCACTGTAGATAATGGCACCCCCCTTGAAAACCAGCCACCTGTCATCACAATCTTCTAATCCACGAAAAGGATTTAAATATGAAAGTCCTGCTACTTTTGAGATCGAAGCTGGCGGCCTCTGATCCTGACGGAACAATTACTAAAATTGAATTTTACAGTGGAACCAGACAAGCTTACGGAATTAACCGAAGCTCCCTATACATTTGTATGGAAAGATTTAGTAAAAGGAACTTACACGATTACGGCAACTGCAACGGATAATTTAAATGCAACCACCACATCAGCCCCTATTACATTTACCGTGGAGAATGCTGCAATTTATGATGTAAATTCTGAAATCGTCAATCTCTATCCGAATCCAAATGATGGGCATTTTTCTATAGATTTTGTCACTCCTCTTCAGAATGAAAAGTGTGAAATAATCATTACCGATCTCTCAGGTAAAAAGATCTATCTTGAACCCGTAATAAACGAAGTTACTTCAAAGCAATTTGACCTTTCTTATTTAAAGTCCGGCATCTATGTGATGATGATCATGGATAAAGATATATTGATCACTAAAAAATTTATTAAAAGGTAACTACTGGTAGATCTTGCATCTTAATTTGTATAGCTAGCTGGCTATATTAACTTTATTTCTTTTCAGGTCCATTGTGTTCCACCCATTCCCCGGTATTTTGTCTTATTGTTATTCCCGGTAATCTTCCTTTTTGTTCAACAAATAATTCCAAAATTCAAATAACTGGTACTGTTCTGCCTGCGTCTCAAACCAGAATAGTGAACAAAAATATTAATCTATTTGCTTAAGCTTCAAAAATTTTCAGTCTGCTATTAAATTTTTAATGAATTATTAATTTTTGTTTCTAATAAGGCCGATGTTTTTGTTGGACTTATAAAATGTAATGATCTAATAATCCTGATTTTGTTTTAAACAAATATCATTGAATTACGTTACTCTGTTAAGTAGAAATTCTTTCAAAAACTTTACTCCATGGTCGAAAAATATCCCGAATGGCTGGAGTTTTTAAGAATTAAAGCCATAAAGTTTATCCGGAAACATTCATTACCAAGATGGATTGTTTTCTGGCTGGACAATCTTGCAGTATTTATTATTTTTCTATTCGCTTATCTGCTTCGGTATAACTTTGAGTTCAGAGCTTTTGCACTGAATATTGCCGTGCATCATGCTTTGCTCACAGCTTGTGTATATGCTCTTTTCAGTTTCTTGTTCCGCTCTTACTCGGGTCTTATACGACATACAACCGTTGAGGATATCCTCAACGTATTATTCTCCACCAGCTCAGCTTTTTTAGTTCTCCTGGGTACCTCACTGTTTAGCAGACTTATCTTCCCTGACAGGAATCTTATCATTCCCATATCTATCCTTATAATCCATTATGTTACAATAACTGTATGCCTTGTTATTGTGAGAATTGCTATAAAATTATTATACCAGTTGCTGGCTTGCTCTCCGGGAAAGAAAAAGAGGGTTCTGATCTTTGGAGCAGGAGAGATGGGAGTAATTGTCAAGCGCGCTATCCAGAGCGATATAAAAGGCATTTTTGAAATTGCCGGGTTTCTTGATGAGAACAAAAAACTTCAGAGGAAAAAACTTGACGGGATACCTATATGTAATCCGAAAGTTCTAAAACAATCATTTATCAAAAAGAATAACATTGACGCCCTCATCTTTGCTATCAAAGAAGTCTCATCAGAGAAAAAAAGTATGATCCTGAGTTCTGCACTCGATCTGGGCCTCGATGTACTTGAACCGCCAACAGTTGATACCTGGCTGAACGGTCATCTTCAGATACAGCAGATAAAGAAAGTCAAACTGGAAGATCTGCTCGGTCGTGACCCTATACAACTGAATATGGACATTATCGAAAAAGGATTACATAAAAAGACAATCCTTGTTACAGGTGCCGCCGGTTCAATTGGTTCAGAGATTGTGAGGCAGCTCACTCAGTTCAGTGTTAAAAAACTTATACTGGTTGATCAGGCTGAAACTCCGATGTTCCAGCTGGCTAATGAGCTTAAAGCCGGTTATGGACATTGCCCCGTTGAAATGATACTTGCAGATGTTACCCACCCGATAAAGATGGATCGGATCTTTCAGGATTTTCATCCTGACATGGTTTTTCATGCTGCTGCCTATAAGCATGTCCCACTTATGGAAGAGAATCCGCATGAGGCCATCCGGGTGAATGTGGGAGGTACAAAAATCATAACCGGACTGGCTATGAAGTATGGTGTGAAGAAATTTGTAATGATCTCAACCGATAAGGCTGTAAATCCGACTAACGTAATGGGTGCATCCAAGCGAATCTGCGAAATGATAGTTCAGTTCAAAGCCCAGAAACCTGAATCCGGCAGCCAGTTCATCGTGACGAGGTTTGGCAACGTCCTGGGTTCAAACGGATCCGTAATACCTATTTTCACCCGACAGATTGAAAACGGAGGACCGGTAACTGTTACCCATCCTGAGATGACCCGCTATTTTATGACTATCCCTGAGGCTTGCCAGCTTGTCCTGGAAGCCGGATTCCTGGGTAAAGGAGGGGAGATCTTCGTTTTTGACATGGGTAAGCCAGTAAGGATAGTAGACCTTGCAGGACAGATGATCCGTCTTTCCGGTTTTATTCCTGAAAAGGATATCAAGATTGTTTATACAGGACTTCGCCCTGGAGAAAAACTATATGAAGAGTTGCTTACAGATCGTGAACTCACCAAATCTACCCATCACCCTAAAATAAAGATTGCCCAGGTTGAAAAACTTAATAAAACAGAGATACTTGTCAGAATCGAGGTTCTTTTAAATAACCTTTATTCTCTTTCAAAAAATGAGGTAGTCAATTATTGCCGACTGCTTGTCCCGGAATTTAAAAGCACGAACATACAGTATATTGAACAACCTAAAAGAACCGAGCCTGTAAAGGTTGAAGAAAATTCTCAGGCAGATCCTGGCAGACAGGTACTGAAGAAGACTGATGTCAGGCAGTAGCACGGGGCACGGGCATTGCCAGCCGTAGCTTTCTTTGACCTCCGAAGCTTTAGCGTAGGTGGTAGCGGAGGCTGGGCATAGGGTGAAGTGGGAGAGTGGGAGAAGAGGGGAAGGGAAGAGGGAGCAAGAGGGGAGAAGCGGAGAGGGGGAGAGCGTAGAGATCGGTAAACGGTAATAGCTAATCAGTAAGTAGTAAGTAGTAAGCAGTAATCGGTAAGTTCATACGGATCCCCTCCCGGGAGGGGCAGGGGTGGGTTCAAGCTAAGAAGAAAATATTGTAGGGAGTAAGAAGTAATCGGTAATCGGTAATCGGTAATCGGTAAATTCATATGGATCCCCTCCCGGGAGGGGCAGGGGTGGGTTTAAGTTAAGGAGAAATATTGTACGTAGTAATCAGTAACCGGTAATCAGTAATCGGTAATCGGTAATTGGTCATTTTGCCAACTCAAAAAGCCATGCGATTGTGTGTGGCTTTTTTTTTATATATAGCTTTGAGCTGGTACAATGCTTTGAGCCTTAAGCCTGAAGACCGAAGCCTGAAGCCAGCGAAGAGCGTAGAGCGGTGAGGTGGAGAGTAATCAGTAACCGGTAATCAGTAATCGGTAAGCGGTAACCGGTAAAACTACAAACGCCGATGACACCGAATACTGAATACCGATTACCGAATACCTTTTAACCCTGTGCTCTGTGCCCTATGCCCTTTGCTTAACCTGAAGCCCGAAGCCTGACGCCTGTCGCCTGCCACCTGACGCGAAACATCGAACCACGACACTGAATACTGAATACCGATTACCGAATACCTTTTAACCCTGTGCTCTGTACCCTGTGCCCTTTGCTTAACCAGAAGCCCGACGCCTGACGCCTGTCGCCTGCCACCTGACGCGAAACCCCGAACGACGACACTGAATACTGAATACCGATTACCGAATACCTTTTAACCCTGTGCCCTGAGCCCAGCCTCCGCTAAAGCTACGGCTGGCAATGCCTGAGCCCTGAGCCAACTGCCAACTACCACTGAATACCGAATACCTTTGCCCCGTTGCGCCGTTGCGCCGTTGCGCCTCAAAATTCAGTTCATCTCATTTTTTCGCCAGTTTGTCAACGAAAATCGTCATCTGTCAATTTTTTTTCAACCTCTTGTAAATGGTATTATTTTTTATTTATATTTACGACTGTTAAGAACTCATCGGTATAATCCAGGTCACAATACGTCCGTGATGGTCATTGCGGGAAACAGGGGAGTATTACTGGACCGGTGTTTACAAAGGGTTGAACAATTATTGCCCGTTCGGGGCTCAATCCTGACAAAAAGGGGAAACTATAGCTGGTTGGACGAGAAGATATTGTCTTTTCGGTAAACCGTTCCTGGCAGGGAATTGATACGCACTGAATGTGCGTTTGGTAATTTATTGTGGTTATGAGCCAGGTTTTTTGATCAGTTTGAATTAGTGCACCTTGAAAAAAGGATTAAAGGATACAGATCGTAGAAAGATAGATTTTCATCAGAACCCGGCGTTTCCGGGCAAAACTTAAGAACTCCGCCGGTGAAATTCCGGAACCAGGAGCAATCCTGCTCCACCCTGCACCAAATGGTGTTTTGCGGCCCTTCAACAGATGTGACTGACGGGGCGGGAGCGTGGCCGGCGGTCAGTGAAAGTGAGTAGATTGCTGCATTGGAGAGAGAGGTATTCGGTAAGCGGTAATCAGTAATCAGTAATCGGTAATCAGTAATCAGTAATCGGTAATCAGTAATCGGTAATCAGTAATCGGTAATCAGTAATCGGTAATCAGTAATCGGTAATCAGTAATCGGTAATCAGTAATCGGTAATCAGTAATCGGTAATCAGTAATCGGTAATCGGTAATCGGTAATCAGTAATCGGTAATCAGTAATCGGTAATCAGTAATCGGTAATCGGTAATCGGTAATCGGCAATCAGTATTCGGTAATCAGTATTCGGTAATCAGTAATTAGTCTCAGTAACAAGAAATTAACATACTGCAATGTCTTACGTTAAGAGTTTCAGAGATTTGGACGTATATAAATTAGCAAGGGAAGTATCACAAGAAATATTTATTATTAGCAAGTCCTTTCCAAAAGAAGAAACCTATTCTTTGACTGATCAGATAAGAAGGTCATCAAGGTCGGTTGGTGCTCAGATTGCAGAGGCATGGGGGAAAAGGAGGTATGAGCATCATTTTATTACGAAATTAACAGATGCAGATTCAGAACAACTGGAGACTCAGCATTGGCTTGAAGAAGCCGAAGAATGTAAATATTTGAAAGCTGAATCTTCAAAGCTGCTTTTGCAAAAGTGTGAATCCATTGGAAAAATGCTCCAGTCGATGATTGACAAATCTTCCACTTTCTGCAAAAAATAATTTTTAACTTTAGCCTAAATCAAAGAGCTGATACTGAAGACTTAATACGGATCCTGACATAGAATTCCGAACCTAGACACTGAATACCGATTACCGAATACCGAATACCTATTAATAACCACACCCTAACCCTACCTCTCAAACCCCATGCCCACACGCCCCATGCCCTCAAACCCCAAGCCCCCAACCCCCATGGCCCCCCTCCTGACAGGCCTCATTAGCCTGATTCTCCTCGCGAACTCATGCGTCACACAGAAGCAGCTCGAATACATGCAGGACGAGAACGAGAGCACGCGTTCTTTTAAGGAAGCCTCTTTTCCGGACTATAAGCTTAAGCCAAACGACGAGCTCTACATACAGGTCAGCAGTCTCGATGAGGCAGCTGCCGGTATTTTTGCCAACTCCAGAGATCAGTCTTATTATGTCGGGACGATGCAGCCTTACGGGGCATCTTTATTATCATACTCAATTGACAAGGATGGATTTCTGCATCTGCCTGTGATAGGCAGTATTCAGGTTAAGGATAAAACAATTTCGGAGGTCAGTGCAGTACTGAAGGATTCACTGACCCATGTGTTGAACCAGCCTATAGTATCAGTTAAGCTGGTTAACCGTTATGTTTCAGTCATCGGCGAGGTAAAGAATCCCGGTCATTTCCCATATGCCCAGGACAAGCTTTCAATTTACGATGCAATAAGCCTGGCAGGTGATGTTACCATTTACGGAAACCGTGAGCAGGTGATCCTTGTGAGGAATGAAAACGGCGAAAACAAGCGTATTAACGTAAATCTCACCAGATCGGATATCCTTTCAGCCGATTATTATAACCTCAGACCTAACGATATCGTATATGTGAAACCTCTGAGGAAAAGATTCTGGGACATGGCTCAATTCCCATATTCGGTCATTTTATCTACTATAACGACTGCGTTGCTTATCTATACTGTGGTTAAACCGTAATGTTCATGATTCGCTTCGCTGTCATTCAGTGGTCATTAGCGCTTCGCGCGTCATTCGCTTCGCTGTCATTAGTGGTCATTTGCGCTTCGCGCGTCATTCGGCCTGCGGCCGTCATTCGCTTCGCTGTATTTAATGGTCATTAGCGCTTCGCGCGTCATTCGCTTCGCTGTCATTGGTGGTCATTAGCGCTTCGCGCGTCATTCGGCCTGCGGCCGTCATTCGCTTCGCTGGTCATTAGCGCTTCGAGTTGTCATTAATGAGCGCTTCGCATGTCATTCGGCATGCGGCCGTCATTACGCTTCGCTGTCATTGGTGGTCATTAATGACGATTAATGACGCATCATTGACCACTTAATGACAATTAATGACCACTTAATGACCACTTAATGACCACTTAATGACCACTTAATGACCACTTAATGACTAATTAATGACAATTAATGACAATTAATGACAATTAATGACAATTAATGACAATTAATGACCACCTAATGACCACTTAATGACCACTTAATGACCATTAATGACCACTTAATGACCACTTAATGACCACCTAATGACCACTTAATGACCACTTAATGACCACTTAATGACTATTAATGACAATTAATGACAATTAATGACCATTAATGACCATTAATGACCATTAATGACAATTAATGACCACTTAATGACCACTTAATGACATTAATGACCACTTAATGACAACTTAATGACCACTTAATGACTATTAATGACAATTAATGACCACTTAATGACCACTTAATGACCAGCATGGACCAACCCCACAACATCCAACCCCAGGAAGAGAATGATCTCCGGAAAATATATGAGATCTTCAAAAGGAATTATAAATTATTTATACTTAGTGTAGTCGTTGCACTTGTTGCAGCATTCCTGGTAAACCGCTTTTCGGTACCGGTTTATAAAGTCTCTTCTTCAATTCTTATTAAGGAAAACAAAACGCAGCAGGGCAGGACAGATGTAAACGATTACCTTAACAGCAGCCTGTTCGGAAAGAACCAGAATTTTCAGAATGAGCTCTGGGTCATAAAATCATCGCCTGTCCTTGAACAGACCGTACGGAATCTTGACCTGTCAGTCAATTACTTCAAGAAGGAGAAGTTTCAGTACCGTGATGCTTACCAGGAAGCGCCTTTCCAGGTCTTTTTTATTTCAAACCATCCTCAGCCGGTAAATGTACGGTTTGAGCTCACCTTCCTGGCCGATGGTTATTTTCGTCTAAAGGCAAATTCCGGGGCGACTACATTTTATAATTTTGAAAATGATCGGGTTACACGGAAAAATGGATAATTGGGAGTTCGTTAAAAATGCCAGGTTAGGGGAGATGATAGAAACTGATGATCTTGCATTTGTGATTAAATCTGACAGTACGAATAAAGCATTCGACAGAAAATCGCCCGGGTATGCATTTGAATTTAAAACTGTTTCATCCCTGGGCAACGGGATCAAAAATAATCTGAGCTTCAGTGTTGTGGATAAGATGGCGACGGTGATCGAGATCAGTCTCAAGTCGGAATCATTGAAAAAGGGTATCGATATGGTAAATGAGCTGATGAATGTCTATTCCGATCAGAACCTTGCCAGGAAGAATCACATAGCAACAGTTACTATCGATTATATTGAAAAACAGCTGAATGAGATCTCTGATTCTCTGAGCCAGACAGAGGTCAACCTTCAGACTTTCCGCTCTTCAAACCAGTTGCTGAACATCACAGAACAGGCAAACGGGATTTCAGCCCAGTACATGGATCTTCAGAACCAGCTTGCAGAACTCGTGACCAGGAAGAGATATTATGATTATGTTGCTGACTATCTTTTAAAAAATGACAATTTTTCTAACATGATCGTCCCGGCTTCACTCGGCATTCAGGATCCGCTCTTAAACAATCTTATGTCGGAACTGATAGCTGCGCAGGCTCAACGTTCCAATCTTATTGAAAACAGCCAGGAGAAGAATCCCCTTGTTCAGAAACTGACTATCCAGATCGAAAATGTTAAAACAGACAATCTCGGACAATATTGCGGCGGTAAGCAAAACCACTACAATTTCGATTGATGAAATGAGCAAACGCATTAAGAAGATAGAAGCTGAGATCAGCCGGCTTCCGCTGACACAAAGGCTCCTTGGCAATATAGAACGTAAATACAGATTGAATGATGCCATTTATAATTATCTGCTTGAAAAAAGGGCAGAAGCCAAAATTACAAAAGCCTCAAATTTGCCTGATGACATTATTATTGAGCCGGCAAAAATGGTAGGGATAGTCTCCTATTTCACCAAATAAGAAAATGAATTATCTGATCGCGATGTTTTTAGGACTGGCTTTACCGTTTGGATTTCTGGTCACGAAAAGTGCTCTGAATAATAAAATTGAAATTCAGGATGATATTGAAAAACTGACAAAAGAACCTGTTTTGGGTAAGATCCTTCATAACCACCACAAAACAAACAATGTTATGTTTGAATTTCCCAAATCCAACGTAGCAGAATCATTCAGGGCGCTTCGGACCAATCTTGATTTTTATGTAAGGGGAGGGCACAAAAAGGTGATAATGGTCACTTCCTGTCTTGAACGCGAAGGCAAAACTTTTGTTGCTTTAAACCTTGCTATGAGCTATGCTCAACTGGGCAGGAGAACAATACTTGTTGATTTTGACCTGCGAAAAACAGAAAGCTATTTCGGTGAAAAGGAGGAATCGAAGGATGGTTTAAGTTCGTATATGATCAATAAAGCAAACCTTGAGGATATTATAAAAAAATCACCCCACGAAAAACTTGATTATATACATTCGGGAATTCTGCCTCCTAACCCTGTTGAACTGATAGCTCTCGATAAAACTGAAATACTCTTAAATAAACTTAAAGAGGAATATGACATAATCGTACTGGATACAACACCCCTGGCCCAGGTAACGGATGCGTATCTTCTTGTCGATCATGCTGAGTTGAAAATAATCATTGTCCGTCAGAATTTTACATTAAAGAATGTTTTATCATTGATAATGAAAGATCTGTCCCAGAAAAAAGTAGGAAATGTATGCATTGTGTTGAATGATAATAAACTTTATTACGACCAGTATGGATATGGGTATGGTTATAATAATAAGGGGAGATCAGGAAAAGACAGGAAAAAGGGTAAGAGGAGGATGGCAGAATACTATCTGGTGAAAGGTAACTAATTGCTCACTGAGAAGTAGTGAAAGAAGGCAATCAACAAATATTTTCCTATGCTTGACTTTTAAAAGAACAAGGCATGAGATTATAATTATATCTATTTTAATCTAAGATATCAAACCTTACCATTTGAATTGTTTTTAATAATTCTTCGATTTGCAGTGGGGGTGTTTAGTTAGGAGTAAAAAAATGATGCACATTGGGCGAAAAGATGTAATCTGGAATTATGCAGCGACTTTCCTGAAAATAGCTTCATCTGCTCTGCTATTGCCATTTATCTTAAGGATGATGCCGTCAGAGATGGTTGGTATCTGGTCAGTTTTTATGACAATCACTGCTTTTACAGGATTACTTGATTTTGGTTTTAACCCTTCTTTTACTCGAAATGTCACTTATGTTTTCAGCGGTGTACGGACGCTAAAAGTTATAGGTTTTGAATCCACCTCAATAGAGAACCAAACGATTGATTATGGCCTTCTTAAAGGTCTTATCTCTGCAATGCGATGGTTCTATTTACGGATGGCAATTGTTTTATTTTTATTACTTGCGACTTTAGGTACTTACTATATCTATTCTTTACTGCAAAATTATAAAGGCGAACATCGAGAGGTATATATGGCATGGACATTACTTTGTATTATTAATACTTACAATCTTTTTACACTTTATTACGAATCTTTATTACAGGGAAAGGGTTTAGTTAAAATATCAAAACAAATTTTGATCATTGGACAATCTGTTTATTTAATTATTGCGTCAATTCTAATAATTGACGGGTTATGGTTTAATAGCCATTATTTCTGCTCAGGCATCGTCAGTCATCATCATTCGTTGGTTGTCCTATCATTCGTTTTTTACTTCAGAAATAAAACAAAGATTGCATAATGTAATATCACGACCCCAAAAGGAAGTTTTAAAAGCTATTTACCCTAATGCTCTCAAAATAGGATTAACCTCTCTGGGTGGTTTCATGGTGACTCGATCAGCAATTTTAATTGGGTCACTATATTTGTCACTGGAGGAAATTGCTTCATATGGAATTACTCTGCAACTAATCGCAGTAATTGCTGGATTGGCAGGAATATATACTATCACTTATCAACCTAAAATTGCACAGTTACGAATTTCAGAGAACAATCCAGCTATAAAAGAGCTTTACCTGAAAGGCCAATTGGTTCTATTGTCTACCTACGTGGCGGGAGGAATGGTTTTGACCATTTTAGGAGAATGGGCTCTTAAACTTATTGGTAGTCATACCCAATTAATGCCTCAATTATTAATATTGGCAGCAGTTGTTGTATCCTTTTTAGAAAGCAATCATAGCATTGCTGGAATGATTCTACTTTCAAAAAATGAAGTTCCCTTTTTTAAAGCATCTTTACTTTCTGGAGCGTTTACTGTTGCACTTTTAATAATATTTTTCCATTTGTCACATCCAGGTTTATGGATGATGATAGCCGCGCCGGGAATGGTTCAGGGCGTTTATCAGAATTGGAAGTGGCCTCTAATGGTTGCAATTGAATTAAATATTACTAAAATTGATATTGTTAGATTGCTATTAGATCGAATGAAATTTTTAAGACCCATTTAAATCATATAACTTTAATTATCTTTTTTATGTCTGTCCTTAATATTGTCTCATTACTGTTAGTTGGTACTCAGCTAATTTTGGGACTGATAAACAAAAATTGGGGACTAGGTCTTTTTGCATTTATTTTTATCGTTTTTTCTAGTTCAATGCCCTTTTTAAATTTTTTGGGATTAAATCTTTTAAGATCTTCACTATTTATTTGTATATTAACTCTAATTGTTAAAGATAATTTAATATTTAATTTCTCACTAATTCTGAAAAATAGACCATTGCTACTGAAAGGATTGATATTCTTTTCAGTTTTAATGCTGCCTTCCTTTACTATTACTCAGTTTTCAGAAGGTTTTATTAAAGGAACTTACCTGTTTTTTTCATCTTTTATTTTAAACGTATTTGTACCCGGTTCAATTATAATTATATCTATT
Organism: uncultured Bacteroidales bacterium; assembly: GCA_963816345.1. GTDB lineage: Bacteria > Bacteroidota > Bacteroidia > Bacteroidales > VadinHA17 > LD21. Next base: position 2,641,389 of record CAWFKI010000005.1, on the reverse strand, counting down.
AGAAAATGGACTGATTTTGATATCGTACTTAAATGGATAATGTTTTCAATTATAATTATGAGTCTATATGGTGTGTTAGAATACATCACGGATGAAAACCCTTTTATTGAATCTTTAAAACAGTACTATTTGAACTCCAACAGAACAATATTTGAATCGATCAATCTAAATAGATTAGGATTTTCTAGACTTATTCAATCTTTTTCGTGGCATAGTATTGCTTATGGTGGCATTCTGAGTTTATTGTTACCTGTAGTCCTTTTACCTCTGCTTTTAAAAGAATTACAAATGTCTTTAAAAATACCATCCTTGCTTCTAATTCTATTACTCATTGTGCTTTTAATAAATGTATTTTTAACAATGTCAAGATCAGCATGGTTATCAAGTTTTATAGTTCTTCTTATAGTTTATATCTATTATGATTTTTTTGTTAAAAAGTCATTGTTAAGTAAATTTTTGAAAGTAGTCTCTATAGCATTAATTCTGTTGACAGGCTATTATTTAATTGGTAAAATATCAAATCTTGATTTTGGCGGTAGTTCATTCGGTTTGCGAATTGAACAGTTCAATTCTATTAAACCGTTGTGGGTTAATTCTGGAGTTTTTGGATATGGTGCCAGAGCCGTGGATACCTTTATGTATGAGACGACAAATCCGGACACTCGGTTATGAAAGCGTAATAATGACTTATCCAATTAACTATGGTATTGCAGGTATAATAGCTTTTTTGTCTTTATACTATTTAGCTTATTACAAAATGAATTTTCCAAAAAAAACAAGTTTTAGTTTTTATTTTAATGCAATTCTCTTTGGTCATATCGTATTTATTTTATTAACAGGTGAAATGGATACCTTTAGAATTTTCTGGTTTATATCCTCCCTACTATTTGTTGGTCATAAAAATGAATTTTATCAATTAAGACAGAATTGAATCATAACTGTTACTCTAAAATTTGATCTCGATATCAATTTTCTGGGCTTCCTATTTATTGGCAAAAGGTTTTTATGATGTGGAATTGTATTTGATAGAATTTTAGTTTTATTTATGATCCGTTAAAAAATATATTAGATCCATTTATATGTTAGCTATAATTCTTGTCAATTTTAATAACGAAAACAGAACTATCTTTTATGTAATAAATGAATTAACAAAAATTGATTTTCCTCACATAATAGTTATAGTTAACAATCAGGCAACATCAGAAAGTAATAATAAATTAATTACTGATCTTGGAGCTGAATTGCAATCAAACTTCGAGAAAAAACCAAATTCCAACGGAAAAATTTTCATTATCCCACATCCTGATAACCTCGGATATGCAAAAGGAATTAACCTTGGTGCAAAATTTGCATTAACTCATTTTAATGTTGATTATTTCCTGATATCGAATAGTGATATAAAATTTATCGATAATGATATTGTCGACAGATTAATCAATAAGATAAATACACTTCCTGTTGTTGCATTGATTGGACCCAAAATAATTGGTCTTAACGGAGAATCTCAAAGCCCAGAGCCTTATATTTCATTTTGGAATCGATATATTTGGATGTACTGGCTTACTCCTTTTCTTTCAAAAAGTAAAAAACAAAAGATATTCAAATTGGATTATAGTAAAAACGCAAAAGAAGGTTTTCACTATAAAGTAATGGGCTCTTTTTTTATCCTTAAAGCCACAGATTTTGTAAAGTGTGGCATGATGGATTCGAATACCTTTCTATATGCTGAAGAGATAATACTTTCGGAAAGAATACAGAAATTAAAAAAGAAAATATATTATTATCCATCGGTTGGAGTTCTACATGAGCACAATCAAAATACTTCCCAATACTTTACCTGCTATCAGATTCAAAAAGAACAATTTACCAGTATGAGCTATTATTATATGACATACAAAGGTGTTTCAAAGCTTAGTATCTTACTCGGCAAGATATCATTAATGATATATCTTAGATTAAAGAATTAAACTGCTCATTATTCTTTCAATCTGGATAGCACTAATGAAGGCAATTTGCTAACAGAGCATATGTGATTGCATTTTTCGGAATTGGCAGATAAATTTCTACTTTTATACCCAGATAATGAAGCTTTTTCTTTCGAGAAAGAAGTTTTAGAAAAGAGGCTGATCATCTAACTTGAAAGGTATAGTCTTTGACATTACGTTTATCGACATAGGTATCCCAGAAGATTACTTCAAAGCTGAATCAATAATATTGAATAGCTCAGTAAATAGCCACAATTAATTAATAAATAAGACACTTTTTTTAAATAGAGGTGGTGTAATCAATGTTGATAAAAATTATGTTTATCGAATAGAAGATTTTGAGTTTATTGATGGAATAAATTATATTCAGTTGATGATTTTTTAAAACTTACGGATTGGATAGTTGCCAATTCCAAAGATAAGGTATCAACATAAAGAAAGTATGTTACTGTCCTCACCATCCTGATTTAGATGTTCCCTGTGAAATCCGAAAGCCTAAACCTGGTATGATATTCAAGGCAGTTTATGAGTTCAGTCTTGACCTAGTGTTAAGTTAATTATAATATGACGTATTATTTAAAATATATTTGTATATTTGTAAAAAAATATACAAATGATACGGTACTATAATTAAACTAACAAAAGGCGAAGTAGAAGAACTTATGAATATAATCAATAAAGGTTCACATACTTCACAAACATTCCGGACAGCATATATTCTATTAAATTGCGATGAAGGCAAATATTCAGAAAAAGTGACCAATGAACAGGTAAGTAAAGTGCTTAAAGTTGGCATGCGCACAATAGACAGGATTAAGAAGAAATTCATTGAAGAAGGTCTCGAAGGAGTCTTGAAGAGGCGACCTACCAGCCGGATTTATGAAACAAAGGCAGATGGAGATCTGGAAGCTAAATTGGTAAATTTTTGTTGCAGTGAGCCACCAAAAGGATATGCCAAATGGTCCTTTCGATTATTGGCTGACAAGATGGTTGAATTAAAATATGTAGAAAGCATTTCTCATGTAACAGTGAGAAGCGTTCTAAAAAAAACGAACTTAAACCTTGGAAAGTAAAAGGCTGGGTTATTCCTCCCGAAAAAAGCAGTGAGTTTGTGGCTAATATGGAACGGGTATTGGATGTTTATAAAAGACCCTATGACAAAGATTATCCGGTAGTTTGTATGGATGAATCACCAAAGCAGTTAATTGAAGAAGGACAACCATCGATTAGATATGAAACCAGGTCAGGAAGCCAGAGTAGATTATGAATATATACGAAACGGTGTGGTAAATATATTTATGGCAAATGAACCACTTAAAGGGAAACGTTTTGTTGAAGTTACTGAATTTAAGACCAAGAAAGATTGGGCAATATTCATAAAAGAAATTGCAGATGAGCATTATCCCAAAGCAAAACGGATAACATTAGTAATGGATAATTATAATACTCACGGAGCATCAGCTTTTTATGAAACATTCAGACCAGAAGAAGCAAAAAGGTTATGGGACAGATTTGAATTTGTATATACACCAAAGCATGGTAGCTGGCTCAATATGGCTGAAATAGAATTGCATGTATTAAATGGGCAATGCTTAAACCGGCATATACCCACGATGGATAAAATAAAAGAGGAAGTAGAGGCATGGAAAATCAAATCGGAATAACAAAAAAAGTAAAATAAACTGGCAGTTCACAAACAAGCAGGCAAGAGTGAAACTGAAGAGATTATATCCGTCAATTTACGATTAACATAACACTAGATCAATTGTGTTAATTGGGGACAAAGAAAGCAATCTGCAAGCAGGAAGAATTGCTGGAATAAAGGAACATAATTTACATCTCGTATAAATATAAATTGTTTAATCGAGACCACATTAAACAATATACTTTCCGGTATATAATTAAACCAATTTCGTTCTCAATAATATAATAATATGGAAAGTATATATATTTATCCAAAAGATCCCCATGACCGTAATCCTTATATTGAAAATTTGGAGAATTCGCTGTCAATATATTATAAAATTATAAATAAATATAAATCTTAAAATGGTGTAATCGACTTGTTTATTCATTTTTTAGAAACTGATATTTATTTTTTAAATTGGATTGAAGATTTGGCTTTAAGAAAATATGGAAATGTTCAAATAGTGGCTTTATGTTATTTTTTATAATTTGTGCTAAATGCTTGAAAAAGAAGATCGTATGGACTTTGCATAATAAGTATTACACATTATAAAACCAAAAGCAATCGTGATAAATTTTATGTATAACTTCATGATAAAACATTCCGATTTTATTTTTACACATTCCGAATCAGGGATTAATTTTATTAAACGGAAAAACACATCCTAATTATGAGGAAAAATACAATATTTATAATACATCCTATTAACCCTATTTTACCAATTATCGTCTAATAGAATTAATATTTACGATTTTTTAATTTGGGGAGACATTTACCCTTATAAAGGGATTATTGAATTTCTTGAATTTCTTAAAGAATCGGGAATATTGAAGTATTTAAGATACTAATTGTTGGACGTTGTTTCGATAATCATTATAAAGAAAAACTTAAAATGTATCTTTCCAGAGAATATTATTCACATGATGAATTTTATGAGATTCAGAAATTGCCAATCTTGCAAATCTATCGAAATTTACTTTATTTACATATAAATCAGAATCTGTTTTAAGCTCTGGATCACTTATGGAATCTATCAGAATGAGATCTGTGATAATAGGACCTAATATTGGGGCTTTTAAAGATTTAAGCTCATTTAATTTTGTGAAATACTTATAATACTTACGATGAAATATTGTTATTTATAATAATTTTAATTATAGGAAGAGATTCAATAATTAATGAAGTTATGAATTTTTGCAAAGAGAATAGCTGGGAACTTTTTGGTGAAAAATATTTAAATAAATTGAATGAAGTATTTTGATGTCCTTTTTGTTTTTAATTTAAAAATGTTCTATGAAGAAGAATGCTATAATTACATTTGATTATGAAGTATTTTTAGGGCAGCGAACTGGTACCATAATGAATTGTATTATTAAACAACAAGATCAATTTTAGAAATTTTAAAAAAAAACAATGCAAAATCTATTTTTTTTGTTGATGCAACATGGTTGCTTTTCCTAAAAGATAATTTTCCTGTCGATTTCAAGCTTGTGTCAGATCAATTAAAAGATATAATAAAGTTAGGATCGTCTGTGGAATTGCATCTGCATCCACAATGGGTGCAAGCAAGCAAAATTGGAGATAAAATAATATTTAAATCATTTAAGAACTATAGATTACATTCATTAAGTCAGGAGAGTATACTTGATCTATTCGGGAAATCTATTGAATTACTAGAAAGTATTACCTCTCAGAAAGTTCGTTGTTTCCGAGCTGGAGGTTTTTGTATAGAACCATTTGACCAGATCCAAAATGCCTTTGAATTATTTAATATTAAATATGACTTTTCAGTTGTCCCAGGAATGTTCTTAATGAAGGAGATAATTATGATTTTGACTTTTCAACTACGCCAAACCTTCATTTTTATTGTTTTCAAAAGGATGTGAAAACACAGGATCCTGAAGGAAATTTTGTGGAGATTCCATTAAGTATATATAATAATAATCCTTTTTACCGTCTGTTAAATAAGCTAATTTTAATACTTGAAAAGGACATGATTTTTGGTGATGGAATCGGTATACAAGAGAAGTCCCACTTTTTTCTTAGGTCTTTATCAAGAAGGGTCCGTTTCTCAAAAGCTTTCTTGACAATTGATAAAACATGTAAAAGGTTTTTAACGTTTTTATTAAAATACCATTTTCAAAAGCATTCTGTTATTGTAATTATTTCACATCCAAAGACTATCTCAAAACAAGCTTTGCTAAATTTAGCCTTTATATCTTCGAGCTATCAGACACTGAATTCTGATGACTTAGATAATTTAATAACAAGCTATTAATTATAAGTAGCAAAATAACATTTTGTTTCGTTTATTAGATCATGAGAATTTATATCACCATCCAATGGGCGGGAATATTTTAATAATACAGCGTTTCTATTACAATTTTCGGGAAGGTTTTTTTGACTATTTATCTGATAAAAAAATTGATTTCAACCTAATAAATGCGACTAATTCAAAAGGCAGAGTAAAAGTACATGAAGAAGCTAAGGGTAAATCGTTCGTATTAAAATTGTTTTATTTCTTTATTGGAGATGATTATGTGATTTTCCCCTTTCTTTTCTTCAGTTTAATTCAACTTAAACCAAGAGTGATTGTTACAGAAGGAGGGCAAAACACAATAAATAATTTTCAAGTACTCATGTATTGTAAGCTTTTTAAGGAGACGTAGATATATTGTTTGGGATTTGGGTAAAGGTTATTCGGATTTTGTTCATTCATTTCAGAGAAGAGTGTATATGAGATTATATAAGTTTATTTTGAAACATTCATGTTTAATCTATGGGTATAATTCACAGAGTAAAGCTTACTTCAAAACACTCGGTATTGAAGAGAATAAAATTATCATTTTAAATAATACTATTGACACTCCAGGAAAATTAGGAGTATAAGGTCTGAAAATGTTCCTTCGGTTCCAAATGAGCTTAGAAAAGCAAAAAAACGAATATATTTTTTTTATTTATGTTGGCACACTATTAAAAAGTAAAAATATTGAATCCATGTCTGAACTTTTGAGAATGCTTGGAGATAAGTATTATTTGATTATAGTTGGAGATGGAAATCCTAAGTATAAGATTGAACTGGAAAAAGTATTTGAAGGTACCAATCATATTTTTGTTGGTTATAAAAGACTGGAGCAATTGTTGTCTTATTATGAATTAGCTTCTTTTTCCATTCTTCCTGGATTAGGAGGCCTTTCGATCAATCAATCTATGGCTTTTAGAGTACCTGTTATTTGTAGTGGTGCTGATGGTGCTGAGAAGGACCTTATTATTACTGGTGAAACCGGTTACAGTATATAGGGATACTGAAATGATGCTTACAATTATATTATTTCAAAAACTATAGATGAGTGGCATGAAATGGGTATAAATCTGAGTCTTTTTTGTATTCTAACTATAGTCTAGAAAACATGATGGATAGATTTGTCCATTTTACTAATATTATATAAATAAAAGTGAATCTTAATATTCTTGTACAAAAATAATGTTTTTTCTACTAAAAAAGCTTAGATGTTTTCTCCTTGTAAAAACAATTTGGAGAAAATATCAAATTGGAAAGAATTTCCATTCAGGCAGATTTGTATTTCTTTGAGCAAAAAACCAATTAATTATTGGAGACAACTTTTATATAGGTAGGTTCTCCCAAATTGAATGTGATGCAATATTGGCCACAATGTGATGTTTGCCAATTGTGTATCTTTCAGTTGGAAGGTATGATCATAATTATCAGCAAATTGGAGTTCCTATTTGTTTAGCTTCGCAAATAAGAAATCCGGACTATTTCTGGAAGGGTTTTAATATGAAAGAAGTAGTGATTGAAGATGATGTTTGGGTAGGGCATGGATCCATAATAATTAGTGGTGTCAAATGGGACAAGGGAGTATAATTGCATCAGGATCAGTAGTAACAAGAGATGTTGAACCTTATTCAATTTACGGAGGGGTTCCTGCAAAAAAAATTGGAAACAGATTTGAGAAAAATGCTGATCTGCAAGAGCACATTCGTTTGTATTTGCTTGACTACTCTCACCATTAATATTTTTATATCTAAAATTTCAGATTTAAAAATGAAGATCTTATCAGTTGTCGGCGCCCGTCCGAATTTCATGAAAATTGCCCCGTTTGATCAGGGCAATTGAAAAATATAATCATGAAAATGGGGGAGGGATACACATATTCTTGTTCACACCGGTCAGCATTATGATTTCAGGATGTCGGAAGCTTTTTTTACGGCTCTCAGGATTCCGGATCCTGATATTAATCTTGAAATAGGATCAGGAAGCCATGCCGAACAGATAGGATATACAATGGTAGCATTTGAAAAGGTGCTACTCGAACAAAAACCTGATTGGGTTGTCGTTGTCGGTGATGTGAATGCAACTCTTTCATGTTCAGTGGTTGCAAAAAAACTAAATATTAAAGTATGCCATATTGAAGCAGGTCTGCGCTCAGGTGATATGAGCATGCCGGAAGAAATAAACCGTCTTGTTACTGACAGGCTTTCAGATCTTTTGCTTACTCCTGATCTTCTTTCTTCAGATAACCTGAGAAAAGAAGGAACACCTGAAGAAAAAATACATTTCGTAGGTAACATTATGATCGATACCCTTGAAGATAACAGGAAAAAGTCAGCAAATCTTCACTTGAGACTATTATTAAAGAAAACCTTGTCGCTGGATGTGTCAATCCGGAAAATCTCCTGTTGATTTTTCCTATGCATTAATGACACTTCATCGGCCTTCAAATGTCGATCCCGAAGAAGTTTTTGTTCCGCTGATTAATTTTCTTTTAAACGAAGTTGCAAAAGATCATTCGCTCATCTGGCCAATGCACCCGCGAGCCAGGAAACAATTAAAGTCCATAGTTTGTGGGAACAGTTATAAATCATCCTAAACTGATTTTACTTGAACCCGTAGGTTATCATGAGATGCTCCGGCTGAATATGGGAGCTAAAATTATGTTGACCGATTCGGGGGCTTCAAGAAGAATGCTGTGTTTTAGGTACTCCTTGTCTGACATTGCGATGGAATACAGAACGGCCGGTTACTTTACGCGAAAATGGAGGTGCCAGTGTACTGGTAGGTAATAATATTGACCGGATCCGAGAAGAATATTTATCGCTTACTCTTGAACGTATTTCTGATAGACCTGAATTATGGGATGGACATACATCTGAGCGTATTGTTGAAAAATTGGTGAAAATATATGAGAAATTAAAGGTCTAATGCATATGGTAAGACTTTTTTATATCCTAGCCTATGGCCTTTTAATTTTTAAAACTTTTGTTGTTCTACAAATAGTAGATATAAAAAAATCAAATTTGACCTCTAACAGGTTTGACCTAAAAAACAATAGACTTCATGTGTGGAATATCAATATTAAAGTTATTAGGATATAATATATTCTGTGGAAGAAAAGATTTTTTTTCAAATGAATTCAGTGGAGTTGTTAATACAATCAGTCCTCATTCATTATATTGTTGCCAGAAAAGATAATCAATTTCGAGAAGCACTGATGGCTTCAGATTTTATCATACCTGATGGTGTAGGGATTATATTGGCAACCAGAGTACTTTCGGGAAAGAAGATATGTAAAAATTGCAGGCTCTGACCTCCATAAGGTAATTAATAAATGCTCTCAATGAACGAGAAAGTTCTTGCTTTTACCTGGGATCTTCTGAAACAACACTTTGCAAGATAAAAGAGAGACTTTTCTATGAACATCCTGTATAAGGGTTGGATTATTGAGCCCACCGTACAAAACTCTTTTCAGTGAGGATGATAATTTTCTATGATAAAGCTATCAATGAATTTAACCCCGATGTGCTTTTCGTAGGTATGACCGCTCCCAAACAGGAGAAATGGGTTTATGAGAACAGGCATTTAATTAAAGCTCCTGTGATCTGTTCCATCGGTGCAGTCTTTGATTTTTATGCTGGTACAGTAAAGCGTCCTGGTAAATTCTGGATCTCCCTCGGCCTTGAATGGCTGCCACGATTGGTTCGTGAGCCACGTCGCCTCTGGCGTCGCACATTTATTTCCACGCCTCTATTTATCTGGAATGTTTTAATAGAAAAACTTCGAAAGATAATATTCACCAAAAAGTGTGAGACTTAGCATTTAGCGTTTTATAGTGTACGTTAAGAGCAGGTAAGGTTCTATGCATGAAAAAACTCCAAATCATATTTTATAGCCTTCTATTCTCACTTGCGAATATTAACGCACAGAAAGCGTATTTCTCTTATAATTTAGGTTCTTCAGCAGGTTATATTTCTTCAGGTCATATGCCATTCTGGCTAAGATCAAACCAATTTGGAAGTATTCCTCTTGATAATGCCTCTTTGAGTTTTATCGGGTCAATTCGCAAAAAATTACGATACTGACAAAAAACGAATTTTTGACTGGGGCGCTTCTGTTGAAGGACGAGCAAATATTGGAAATAAGTCAAACTTCACTTTAATTGAAGGATACGGAAAAATACGCATTGAGTGTTTTTGAGATCAGGGCAGGCAGGTCAAAAGAAATAATGGGCATTTGTGATACCAGTTTATCTTCCGGATCATTTTCTGTTTCAGGAAATGCCCTTGGTATTCCAAAGGTTCAAATCAGTATACCTGAATTCTATAGTTTGCCATTATTTGGCAAACTATTTGCCTTCAAAGGAAATTATGCTCATGGCTGGATTGGAGAGACTCCTTCATGAATTTGGATAGGTAATGTTCTTCAGATAGGAACCTATTTGCATCAAAAATCACTTTACGGAAGATTTGGCAAACCTGAATGGAAATTGAAACTGTATGGAGGATTTAACCACCAGGTTTTATGGGGTAATGAAAAAGAATCTTATGGAGATAGCTATACATTATCGCCTTTTAAAACCTACTTATATGTAATAACAGGCAGAGGTTATATGATGGTATCAAGAATGGGAGATCATTTAGGATCAATTGACCTTGGTTTTGAATATAAGTTTAAAAATATCAGATTATTAGCTTATCGTCAGAATCTCTATGATGCCGGAGCCCTTTACTATATGGCCAACATCCGCGATGGATTGAACGGTTTGAGTCTGGTAAATATACATTACACCAGCAAAGGATTTCAATGGAAAAAGATCCTTGTTGAAGTTTTATACACTAAAAGTCAGGGCGGGGAATCCTGGTCGGTACCCAGACCCTCAGGAGCTGAAGATTATTATAATCATTACCAGTATATTCAGGGCTGGTCATATAAGGGTATTGGAATAGGTAATCCATTCATTTGCCCACGAGCTTATACAAGGGAAGGATTACCATCTGATCCTGTGAGTACTTCATCAATAACAGGGTAGTTGCTTTTCATTTTGGTTTTGAAGGATCTGTACAGGAATGGGATTTCATTTTAAAAACTTCTTATTCACTGAATTATGGAACTTATGGTACCAGTGAGGTGGCATACTGTTGGAAAGTCGATCTCCCTATATGGGATATTCCCTGAAACAAAACAATTTTCAGCATATCTTGATGCAACCAGGGAATTAAAAAATGGTCTGAATCTGGGATTTACCGGGGCGTTTGATGTTGGGGAGCTGTATTATGATTCGTATGGGGTTTTGGTTAGGGTGAGGAAGGAGTGGTGAGTGGTGAGTAGTGAGTAGTGAGAGTAGGTGAGAGTGAGTAGTGAGCATGTGAGTAGTGAGTTTGAGGATAAATATTTTAACACCAAAGGGATGAGTCACGTAAATAGTTTTAAGGAATTGATTGTTTACCAGAAGGCATATAAACTGGCGATGGAAATGTTTATGATTTCAAAGGATTTTCCAAAGGAGGAAAAATACTCGTTAACTGATCAAATAAGACGTTCATCACGGTCAATAACTTCAAATTTAGCGGAAGCCTGGGCAAAAAAGAGATATCCAAAATCATTTGTTTCTAAATTAACTGATTCTTTGGGTGAGGAATATGAAACTGAAGTATGGCTTGATTATTCAAGGGATTGTGAATATGTCCAAATTGAAACACATGATAGGATTTTGAGTGAATATGATGAAGTCCGGAAAATGTTAATATCAATGATCAATAATCCTGAAAAATGGTGTAATTAATAACTCATAACTCATCACTCATCACTCACTCACCACTCACCACTCATCACTCTACTCATCACTCACCACTCACCACTCATCACTCATCACTCATCACTAACATAAAACTAACCAAACTCATCCCCATTGAACCTGCCTGACAGCATCCTCTCTGTCCCGATCCCCCACTGGATGCTTATCATTCTTGGATTAATTGTGGCATTTTGCCTGACTGGTTTTATAATTCCTTCAATTGTAAATATCTCCAGGGCAAAAAGCCTTTGCTACTCTCCAAACGGAAGAACATCACATTCCATTGCAACCCCGACATTCGGGGGTATTGCAGTATTTATCGGATTTGTTCTGGCTATGATACTTGTAGCCGGAACTCATTCCATATTCGAGCAGAGATATATTTTTGCAGGATTGATCATAGTCTTTTTCATCGGTATCAAAGATGATATACTGGTGATCGATCCTATGAAAAAGCTGGCCGGTCAGATAGGTGCGGCTGCAATTCTGGTACTTTTTGCTGATGTCAGGATCACAAGCCTGTATGGTTTATTGGGCATAGGTCAATTGCCATATATCGTCAGCATGCTTCTCACAGTTTTTGTATTTATAGTTATCACCAACGGTTTTAACCTTATAGACGGGATAGACGGACTTGCATCGGGCACAGGGATAGTGACCTCACTGATCTTTGCCTTATGGTTCTGGAAAACCGGCGATATTCCCTATGCAATTTTCTGTTTTTCCTTTATAGGCGCACTTTCCGCATTTTTTGTCTATAATGTATTCGGAAGGAAGAACAAACTCTTTCTGGGCGATACAGGATCCATGCTGATCGGATTCATACTCAGTATCCTGACATGCCATTTTCTGCAGGAAGTATTGATTACTCCTGCAGGCATAAATATTCCGGCTGCTCCTGCAGTTGTGATCGGCATCCTTATTATCCCGCTTTATGATTCGCTACGGGTATTTATTCTACGCATTTCGAAAGGCAAATCTCCCTTCAAGGCTGACAGACAGCACCTTCACCACCGGTTACTGCAACTTGGCTTTTCTCATCTGAAATCCACTTTAATACTTCTGTCAGTAAATATCCTCTTTATAATATTTTGTTTTTCATTCCAGGAACTTGGAATTATAAAGCTTACATTTCTCATGGCAGTAATGGCAACGATAATGTCCAACATACTTGTCAATCTTGCTATTAAACGAAACAAAAATCTGAATGAAGTCGAAATGCTTCTTGCCGTATATCTGAAGAAGTTGTACTGCAAAAAAAATACTATGATCAGAAGGGTTGCGAGACTCAATATTCCCCTGTCACACCAGGCTACAATCCACAAAAATTAGGTAACCGGTAATCGGTAATCGGTAATCAGTAATCGGTAATCGGTAATCGGTAATCGGTAATCGGTTAAGATTTCAGCGTGAGGCTAAGACTGAATACCGAATACCGAATACTGAATACCTTTAAATCGCGTGCCGGCAATCCCTGAGCCCTGTGCCCTGAAGTAGCCTGAAGCCCGAAGCCCAACACCTGATGGGCTTTGATTGATGCAGGTTCTTTAGCGGCGCGAGGGCAGACCGGAAAAGGTGCAGAATAGCACAGAGCACAGAGCACAGAGCACAGGGCTAGGGGCACGGAAGTTGTGGCGTAACAGTAAAGAAGGGGAGTTGGGGAGAAGGGGGGAAAGGGGTTAAGAGGTAAGATGTGAGATGTGAGATATGAGAGTAGAGCGCAACGACTAAGTTACGAAGATTCAGTAATCGTTAATAATTTATCGTTAAAATTAGCAGATGCCAAACACCGATTACTGATTACCGAATACCGAATACTTTTTTGTGGTGCCTTTAAGGCCTGTGCAGCAGGCGGACAAACAGGGTGGGGTTGTCTTTTCCGGCGCATTTTCTTTGGTACTTTCTTTTTGCGTAAAAAGAAAGTACAATAAAAATTGCGAACGAAGTGAGCAAAAGGACATGTCCATCTGAATATTGTGAATAGGTAAATAATTATTTACCTTTGCAATGTTTAAAATATGACAGCAAAGGGGAAAATAATTGTTGTAATTGAGAAGAGTATCACGGGCTTCTCCGCTTATGCGGCAGCTTATCCCATATTTACGACCGGAGAAACAATGCATGAGCTGATTGATAATACTGTTGAAGCATTCTCCCTTTATTTTGAAAATGAAAACTTTGACTCCTCACGGATAACATTTGAAATAGATTTCAAACAGTTCTTTCAATATTATAAAATAATAAATTCCAAAGCTCTCGCTCAGAAGATCGGTATGAATCCAACCCTTCTCTCACAATATGTCAGAGGCCATAAGCGACCTTCACAAAAACAGAGCCAGCGGATTCTGTATGGCATCAACCAGATCGGACAGGAACTTTCAGAGATGAAAGTTATATATGAAAAGGCAAGTCAGCATCCGACAACTGGTGACTGACCGGTAACCGGTAATCGGTAATCGGTAAGCAGTTTTCTTTACGCCTGAAGCCTGACGCCCGAAGCCTGAAGCCAGCGTAGAGCGTAGAGTAAAGATACTAAGGGACTGTGACCTGTAATCGGTAATCAGTAATCGGTGATCAGTAATCGCACAAGAGCACCGGAATTTGCCAACTGCAACTGAATACCGGATACCCTTCATTTCAGCCATGAACACCTGTTCAAATAGATGGCCCTGAATTCATTTGTGTATTTTCATCATAAAGTGTAAATTTGCTAAAAAAAGTATGAACCGGTTAATTTCAGATAACATTGATAAAATCAGAACATTATGTGTAATTTATAATGTCAGGACATTATTTGCATTTGGTTCGGTTTGTACCGAAAATTTCAGTGAAAAAAGTGATATAGATCTGTTGATTTCTTTTAAACCAATGGACTATGGTGATTATGCAGATGCGTACTTTGAATTAGCTGACAGGTTCGAAAGTTTGTTTCATAAACATGTTGATTTAGTTACTGATAAATCTTTGTCAAATCCATATTTCATTGAGTCGGTTAACAAAACAAAGACCTTGTTATATAATGAATGACGAGATAAAAAAGTACCTGTATGATATAATAGAATCTATTCAATCCATTGATAATTATTTGGGGGATAACAAGGATATTAATATTTATAAGGCCAATAAAATGGTTCGAAGAGCAGTTGAAAGGGAATTTGAAATAATTGGTGAAGCAATGAACCGGATTGACAAAATTGATTCAAATCTCAGCATTTCAGGTAAACGACAGATTTCAAATATGCGAAACAGAGTTATTCATGGCTATGATAGAATTGATGATGAAATTATCTGGGGAACAATTATACGTCATTTACCAGTTTTGAAGAGTGAAATAGAAGAATTACTCAAGCCCTATCGGTAATCAGTAATCGCTGCACTCGAGAGCCGGAATTTGCCAACTGCTATTTTGCCAACTGCTACTGAATACCGAATACCTCTTTTTTAAGTACAGGTAATCGGTAACCGGTAATCGGTAATCGGTTTTACAAACACCGAACAAAGACACCGAATACTGAATACTGAATACTGAATACCTTTTAACCCTGTGCCCCTCCTCCGCTACAAGCTTCGGCTTGCAATGCCTGTGCCCTATACCGTTTCACCGTTGCGTGGATCACAACAAATGATTAACTTTGAACATGCGACTTAGTGAATTTGAGATAGAGAGTATTAAAACCGTGGCCTGTCGTCATTTTGGAACAGATGTTCAGGTTTTTCTGTTCGGATCGCGAATCAATAACCGGCAGCGGGGTGGAGATATTGATTTATTTATCCATGATCCGAATGGCGTACCTCTTAATTCACGCACAAAAATCAATTTTATAACTGATCTTATTCTGCTTATTGGTGAACAAAAGATTGATGTAGTGTTGGATAATCCGGATGAGAATAATTCAGTATTTTTTAAAACAATTTATCAAACCGGAATACGTCTATGCTGACTGAAGAACTTACCGATAAACTGACAGAAACACTGGCCATTTGTGATTTGCATCATCAGCGGATGATGTTTGCATGGACCAGCATTGAAAAGTATTTTCCGTTGACGGAACTAAGCTTCAGCCGGATATCTCCCATTGAACTGGCTTTGTTTGACCAGTTGATTTATCGTTTTTCAAAACTTCAGGATAGCATGGGATCGAGATTATTTAAGCAACTTCTGGAGGCGCTTGAAGAGGACGTTGCCGGAATTCCGTTTATTGATATTCTTTATAAACTGGAAAAGCTTAACCTTCTTGATGATGCCAAAGACTGGATAGCTCTCAGACAAATCAGGAATACCATTTCTCACGAGTATCCCTTTTTTAAAGAGGTACAGATGGAAGAGTTAAATCTGCTACCCGAAGAAGTGGTAAAATTGGCTGACATCTGGTTGAAATTAAAGGAGTTTACATTTAAGCGCCTGGCGCTTTGAGACCATTGCCAACTGCAACTTAAGCCCGAACTGCTACTGAATACCTGAATGCCAGCCTTCGCTAAAGCTTCGGCTGACAAAGCCTGAAGCCTGATGGGCTTTGATTGATGCAGGTTCTTTAGCGGCGCGAGGGCAGACCGGAAAAGGTGCGAACCGCACCCTGTTTGGTGGCGCCTTTAAGGCCTGTGCAGCAGGCGGACAAACAGGGTGGGGTTGTCTTTTCCGGGCTCCTTTTCTTTGGTTCGTTTCTTTTGGAGAAGCAAAAGAAATGAACAATTAATTCATAGATACACTAATTTGCTATGCGAGGACAACCCGGAAGAGGTACGACTCTCGCAATGCCGCAAGGGTATATCGGAGCAACAGGGTTCTACGCTCTCCGCTCATACCTCACATTTCAAACCCGCCCCCGGCCCCAAACCAGCCGGGATTTTTGTTTTAAAATCAACTGGTTAGAGGAATAAATTCCGGTCATGGTTAATTGAGGCCAATGTTTTATATTTTTGATCTGATAAAAGCTGGATATGAAAACAATCCCGGATAAGATCCAAAAAATACCTCTTCTCTCTTTATTTAAAATGCTGTTTATCGGAGAATCACAATTCCCTGAAAATTTCCTGTTCTTTAATTCGGGAAGAGGGGCAATTAAATGGCTGCTTTCTCAACTTAAATCATTGATGGGGAAAAAATTAACTGTCGGCTTGCCATGCTATTTATGCTATACGGTTTACCAGGCTGTTGAAGAATCAGGAAATGATGCTTTATTACTTGATATTGATCCGTTTAACTTTTCCACTACCGATGGATTACTCGAACAGATAAAGAAACTTGATGTTCTGATATGGGTCAACTATTTTGGATTCAGATACAATGATATCTTAAAAGAGATCAGGAGGCAATTTCCCCGCTTAATCATTGTGGAGGATTGCAGCCATGTCGATGTCAGGGATTTCGTAAAAACAGCCGGAAAAGAAAACTATTCCGATTATTCTGTTTTTAGTTTCAATTCCGGGAAACCGATTACAATAGGAGGGGGCGGACTGCTGGTCACCAATCAGGAGAGGGATAGAAAAACTGCAGATCTTCTTTTCACCAATTTTAGTCAGCTTCCTTCCGGAAAGCCCGGACCAAAAGAGCTTCTCCGCAGATTTAAACTCCATTTTTCTTTTATCTACCTTATATTTTCCTGGTTCAAAGCAAAAAGTATCAAAAGAGGAAACAGCTCATTCAGACCCGAGGAAAAGACTATAAATATCCTGGCAATGAACCCGGCTTTGAAAAAGTTAATCTATGCACAGATTAATATGAGATCAGAGAAAAAGATGTCGGAAAAGTGCACCCGGAACTATTTTAATAGCATGCCGGAATTGCAGGAGACCTTCACCTTTGGTTCCATGAGCTTTTATCCTGTCCGTATATCTGCTGCCGGTGAAATTCTGAACAATAAGGATATCGATAAATTTTTGCTGTGGGGAAATATTGCCGAACATTATAAATATTTTGGAATTGACATTACAGAGAAGGATTTTCCATTGACATTTGGTTTTTTATCGGGTTCATTTTTTCTTCCGGCCAGCTTTTTCAAGAACAGAAGACGGAAGACGGAAGCCAGCCTTCGCTAAAGCTTAGAGCTGACAAAGCCTAGAGTAATCTGTAATCAGTAATCGATAATGGTACGTACAGTAATCGGTGATCAGTAATAGCAGTGTAACTCCGTAATAACTCAGTGTAACCCAGTGGTTAGATGCCATTGCGGTTTAAAAAAATCGTCTAATAGCCGTTTCGCCAACTGCTACTTACCAACTGCCAACTTCGTTTTGCCAACTGCTATTTTGCCAACTGCTATTTGCCAAATCTTTCATATTTTTGAGATAGATAAATAAGGGAATGGTGATCTCCTTTGAGAACCTTTGCGTACCCCTGGAGTCCTTTGTGTTTTAAATGAATTATTAAACTCAAAGTTCACAAAGTGCATCACTAAGGAACACCAAGGACCGCTAAATAAATTAAATATACATATTATGAGAAGGACAAATCTGCTGCGACTGTTACTGTTATTGCTGATCCCATTCACCTCAATGATACTGAATGGCCAGACAACATCACAATCAAAAATTGAGTTTTTAAATGCTCCTGTCCTCTTTAAAGAGGGTAATAAAAGTTTTCAGCAGGTCGTTGCATCATACCGGACCGAACAACCCGGTAAAATAGTGATCTCCGGCGAAGGAAAAGAGCTGCTGCGGGCTGATCTGAAACCCGGACAAAACAGGTTCCTGCTTACCGTTCCTGCCGTTACAAAACCGAAAAAAGCAACATTCTCTGCAAAAATCAATGACGGAGCTGCAGAGACATATACTCTTACCCTCGTCCCGCCAAAGAAATGGGAGATCTATTTCGTTCAGCATTCACATACCGATATCGGCTATACGCGTCCGCAATCGGAGATCCTTGCAGAACATATGCGCTATATCGATTATGCCCTCGATTATTGCGACCAGACAGACAATATGCCTGATGATGCAAAATTCCGCTGGACCTGCGAATCAGCCTGGGTCACAAGGGAGTATCTGAGGTCAAGACCTGCCTCACAGATCGCGAGGTTCAAAAAGAGGATCGCCGAAGGGACGGATTGAGGTGGCCGGTATGTATTGCAATATGGCCGAGATATCCGATGAAAATGTGATGTATGATTTTCTTCAGCCGCTGAAAGAGTTCGATAAGCAGGGGATCCCTGTAAAGACAGCAATGCAGAACGATGTGAACGGCATTGCCTGGTGCATGCCGGATTATTTTAAGAATACGGGTGTAAAATATCTTGTCATGGGGATCAACGAGACCAGATCAGTCTTGCCATTTGACAAACCGACTGCCTTCTGGTGGGAATCACCTTCAGGAGAGAGGCTGCTTGCCTTCCGGGCCGACCATTATATGACCGGTAATTTTTTCGGTCTTGAGAGTGAAGCAATAAAGGCTGAAAATATGCTTGGCCACCTGGCTGATCTTGATAAGCAAAAATTACCCGTTCGACAGGATCGGCATTCAGTTCTCAGGATATTTTACCGATAATGCTCCACCTTCAACAGCTGCATGTGAGCTTGTGAAGAAATGGAATGAGAAATATGAATGTCCGAAGCTGAGGCTTGCCGTTGCCAGTGAATTCCCTGAATATGTGGAGAAGAATTATGCCGACTACTCTTCCTGTTTACCGTAAAGCATGGCTCGACTGGTGGACCGATGGCTATGGCTCAACATCACGGGAGACCGCCGAGGTAAGAAAAAACCAGAATAATATGCAGGCCGATGAGGGCCTGTTTGCCATGGTCTCCATGATGGGCGGAGAGCTAAGCCCCACTCTTGAATCCGATATGGACCATATAAGTGAGAATGAGATCTTTTTTGATGAGCATACCTGCGGCGCAGCGGAAAGCATCGACCTTCCTTTCTCAGAAAACTCGACAAAACAATGGCTTCAGAAAGGTGCTTATGCCTGGGAAGCAGTCAAGAAAACGACACTGCTGGGACGAAGAGGCTCTGGCACGTTTCCAGGAGTTCCTTAAAAAAGCTGATTTCCCTGTTATTTATGTTATGAATTCCATGGGATGGAAACGCTCAGGTCATGTTAACCTCTTCGTCGATTATGAAGTTCTTCCTGTAAAGACAAAGGCAAGGATTATTGATATGACAACAGGGAAGGATGTTCCTGCCCAGGTACTTACCAGGCGTGCCGAAGGTGCCTACTGGGTGCTGGAGGTAAGTGACATACCTGCTATGGGATATAAAGCTCTTAAGATCGAGGTAACCCCGCAGGAGCCGGTGGCGGAGACAGGTACAAATACTGAGATCCTTGAGAACAGCTTCTATAAGATCGTTCTGAATAAAGCTACAGGATCAATCAGCAGCCTGTACGATAAGGAGCTTAAGCAGGAGCTTGCCGACGGACAGAATCCATATAACATCGGGCAGCCTGTAAGGGAGACATCTGTGAAAAGAGACATTCCTCCCTTTAACCATACCTCTGTCTCGAATGTGAAAATTGAGAAGGGAGTAAATGGTCCGGTATGGGAGAGTGTAAAGATAGCGGCAGATCTGCCGGGATTTGAGAAAGGGAGTGAGGGTTCTCCGAAAGGCATTGAGCTTGAGATCCGTCTTTATAAGAATGTGAAGAAGGTGGAATTCAAGTATATGGCAAGAAAGCTTATCCTTACCGACCCTGAAGCACTTTATGTTACATTTCCGTTTTCATTGCCGGGTTCAAGGATTGTCTTCGAGACTATCGGTGGCATCCTTACCCAGGGCCAGCAGCTGCCGGGGTCATCATCGGACTGGAATGCTGCCCAGAATTTTGTTTCAGTCAGGGGCAAAACAGGGACAGATAGTGGTTGTAAGCAACGAGGCGCCGTTGTGGCAGTTCAGCGATTTCAACATGGGCAAATGGGAGCGCAATCCGAAACAGGGAAAGACATGGCTCTATTCATATGTAATGAATAACTACTGGATGACCAATTTCCGTGCATTCCAGGAAGGTGCCTTCAGCTGGAGCTATCAGCTCACATCAAATCCGATACTACAAATACCTTTGCTACAAAATTTGCCTGGAATGAAAGAAATCCATTCCCGACCCGGACCTTCCCGGCAGGTAATAATGAGTTAAAAGCGCCATCGCTTGAGACGCTGAAGATCTCCGGTCCGGCAAATGCAATGCTTGTCAACAGCAGGCCGGCTTTCAGAGGAAAGGGAACTATTCTTCTTCATTTCCGTGAGCTGGAGGGCAGGGATGCCGAAGTAACTCTTTCATCGGCTGTCCCCGGAAAGATGATAAAGAAAATGGTTGAGGTGAATGCAACAGGAACAGAAACCGGACCGCCTCTTAAATCGGTGCAGCTGAAGCCGTATGAGGTCAGGTTTATTGAAATAGAGTTTTGATTACAGAGATCTTTGAATTACGTTATACTGGAGGCTAATAAAATTGTTTTCCCATAGGAGGGTTATCTCACATGATTCCCCCTTCGAAGGGTCGGTTAGGGGGTATGGTTAATTATAAGTATAAGGCAGCATTATCTCTGTTGCCATATAGGAGGATAATGCTTAACCTATTTTAAAAAGATTACTAAAGAAGTTTAAAACTGTTTTTTCAGAGCGACAACTTCGAATAGATGCTTTCGAAAGCGGTTTTTGTAAAAGGGGATCCAAATTTTCCCCTCTAATGTTCTTTGACAGTTTACTATACGACGCAACATCAGTGACCACTAAGAGTTACAACCAAATGGCTATTGAAACCAAATCAATCCATAAGGTAGATATCTCCAAACAAGGCATAGACCAACGCTTTAATGAATCAGCGCTGAAGTATATTCAATCGCTGATGAGTAAAGTGCTTACCACACAGGTATCTCAGTTCATTAATTGGATGGCTTAACCTTTTTAACCGGGTAAATGTAAAGGATTCCAGTAAGTTTGATCTGCCATCGAGACTAAAGGACATGCTGCCGGGTTTTGGAGGAAGTGCTTCCGAAGCAGGAGCATGCATCCAATATGAATTTGAATTAAAAACAGGCCAGATAAATGATTTGACAATCACCCCTGCAAACCGCCCAGACTCAAAAGATGCTTTAGCAACCATGGGATCAGTTATGAAAGGAGATCTGACAATACGCGACTTAGGATACTTTGCTCTAAAATACTTTACAGCTGCAAAGAAAGCAGAAGCTTTCTTTTTATCCAGGCTCCATGCAAAGATTAATGTTTACGTGATGAAAGGGAATGAGTTTGAAGAACTTAATTTTGGACAACTCTATCAAATGATGAAGAAAAATCATATTGATAGGCTTGATAAAGAGGTTTATATTGGCAAGGATGAAAAATTACCAGTGCGGTTGATCATTGAATTAATGCCCTATGAAGTTTTTATCACATGAATGCAGAAGGTAAATAAATACAATAAGAAGAAGGGACACCAAACGAGCAAGGATTATAGTAACAGAGCCAGGTTCAACCTGTTTATAAGCAATATCCCGTTTTAAAAGATCGATGGAGAAGCCATTGCTAAAATATATAAAATACGCTGGCAGATAGAATTAGTTTTTAAGATTTGGAAATCAATATTCGGTTTAGATAATATTTCTCCATATGAAATACGAGCGGTTAATGTGTACCTCTAAATGTCCGGCTTTTGCTTGTATGGTAAACTGGGAAACATTCATGATTCAAAGGGGACTCTTGTTTAAAAAAACAGGGAAACTATTGAGTATCATCAAATGCTTTAATACGCTCAAGGAAAATAGTACACGATTAAGATACATAGTGGAAAGGGGGCTAAGTGCTAAATCAATGGATAAAATGGTAGCAGATATATTTCAGTCAAAGCATTGGTTGGATAAGAAGAAAAATAAACTCGGACTCGAAGAAATATTATGTTTAACTATTTTGTAATCAAATAAATATGATATTTTTAATAAAAAACAGCGAGACGCTCACAACAAGCACAATCTCGCTATTTATTAACTAAAAAAGTTTTTTAATATGAGTAAATTTCCCCAATGAAACCTGTTTTCTCAAGAAATGGGATTCACATACTCCTTCGAAGGGGGTTAGGGGGATGTTTGAAGTATAAGGCAGCAATCTCAGGCCCATATAGGAGGAACCTCACATGATTCCTTTTTTAAAGTGGAAAGGGGGCTGTAAGTACTAAATATGAAAATTTTTATTTCGTAATTTTGGATAAGGTTTTTTAATGAATTTCCCCTATGAAGGGTTTTCTCACATGATTCCCCCTTCGAAGGGGGTTAGGGGGATGTTTAAAGTATAAGGCAGCAATCTCTGGCCCATATAGGAGGAACCTCACATGATTCCTTTTTTAAAGTGGAAAGGGGGCTGTAAGTACTAAATATGAAAATTTTTATTTCGTAATTTTGGATAAGGTTTTTTAATGAATTTCCCCTATGAAGGGTTTTCTCACATGATTCCCCCTTCGAAGGGGGTTAGGGGGATGTTTGAAGTATAAGGCAGCAATCTCTGGCCCATATAGGAGGAACCTCACATGATTCCTTTTTTAAAGTGGAAAGGGGGCTGTAAGTACTAAATATGAAAATTTTTATTTCGTAATTTTGGATAAGGTTTTTTAATGAATTTCCCCTATGAAGGGTTTTCTCACATGATTCCCCCTTTGAAGGGGGTTAGGGGGATGTTTAAAGTAAAAGGCACCCACTTCTGACCCATAGAAGAGGAATCCTACATGATTCCCTTTTGAAGAGGAATATAGAATGTCAGAACTAACTTATGTCACCAAATAAAATAATACCATACAACCCAAAACTTAAAAACCTTGCCCGTGAGCTACGCAAAAACAGTACGCTTGCAGAAGTCCTGCTCTGGCAGAATATTAAAGGCAAATGTTACGGTTATGAATTTCACAGGCAAGTCCCTATAAATGAATTTATTGTGGATTTTTATTGTCATGAATTACAACTTGCTATTGAAATTGATGGAAATACACATGATTATAATTATGCAAATGATGAAAAGAGACAAAGAAAACTGGAAGATCTTGGGATTTCATTTGTCAGGTTTAGTGACTACGATGTGAAACGGAATATTAATGATATTTTGAGAGCATTAGAGTTTGTGATTTCAGAGATTGAGGAAAAAAAGAGAATGAGTAGAAGTAAATGAGGACATCCCCCTGGCCCCCTTCAAAGGGGGAATCTGGGGTGAGACCACTTCAAAGGGGGAATCTGGGGAGAGACCACTTCAAAGTGGGTTATTATGGCCAGATATTTTTAAAATGTAAACATAATTTATATGACCTCACGCGAACGAATACTTTCAGCCATTAACCATAAACAGCCCGACAAGATTCCGGTAGATATCGGGGCTACCCCCAGCTCGGGTGTTTCGGTAGTAGCTTATCAGAACCTGATAAAGCACCTGGGAATGAACCACCTCAGGACTGAGGTCTATGATGTCATCCAGGAGGTGGCGCAGCCTGAGATGAAATTCATCGACAGGTTTAATGTTGACGTGGTTGATGTTGGCAGATTCTTTAACCAGGGGGATAATTACTGGCAGAAACTTGAGCTTATCAAAGGCTATCCTGCTCACTACCCGAAATGGTTTAACCCCGAAAAACAGCAGGACGGCAGCTGGCTTGCACCGGGAAAAACGGGTGAGTTCATCGGAAAGATGCCTTTGGGCGCCACATTCTTTGATCAGCTGATATTCCCTTATATTGATGGTTATCCTGCTGATTACAAGGATGTCAGCCGGGAAATGACCAGAGTCATCTGGGGCGGATTCGGCTTCACTCCATTCGACTGGATCGATGAAAAGGATTTCTGGAAGATGCTTAGAGAAAAAATTATTACGGAGAGATCGAAATCAGATAAGGCTTTTCTTATTGGTGTCGGCTGCAACCTTTTTGAGTGGGGGACCTTCCTGCGGAGGATAGATAATTTCCTGATGGACCTTTACATGGAACCTCAGAATGTTCACAGGCTGCTCGATAAGCTTGTAGGCGGTCACCTTGAATTTCTTTCAAAATTATGTGAATCGGTGGGAGATATTGTTGATATCATCAAATTCGGCGACGACCTGGGAACAAACATGGGCCCCTTTATGCCGAGGGAGATCTATGAAGAATTCTTTGGTCCCCGGCATAAACAGATGTGCGATTACGTTAAGGCAAACTCATCGGCACATACTATGCTTCATTGCTGCGGCGGTATTTATGAACTCATACCCGGACTGATTGACGCCGGTTTCGAGATCATTAATCCGGTGCAGATCAATGCAGTAAATATGGAGCCGGAGAGGTTAAAAAGGGAGTTCGGAAAGGATCTCACCTTCTGGGGCGGCGGGTGCAACACCCAGAGCATTCTAAACCAGGGCACCCCTCAGCAGGTAAAGGATCATGTGAGAAATAATATTGAGGTCTTCCATAAGGGCGGAGGATTTGTGTTCACAACCGTCCATAATATCTTGCCGGATGTGCCGCCGGAAAATATAATGGCGATGTTCGAAGCGGTGGATGAGTTCCGGTAAGACTTTGTGATAGCAAAAAAAATGCCACGAAGACAGGAAGGGGGCACAGGGCACGGTGCACAGAGCACGGGGCAAGGAGTTAAAAGGTATTCGGTATTCGGTAATCAGTATTCAGTGTCGAGATACGACACTTCGCGTAATGATGAAAACTTGTAAATAACTGAAAACCAAAGCCCCCCCTGGGGGGTTGGGGGGTCGGTCCGGCGGGGAGATGGGGAGAAGAGGGCGCAGAGATATGAGATATGAGATATGAGCATAAAGCGTAGAGCGTAGAGCGGAGAGCATAGAGAGAAGAGATAACCAAAAGTCCCCTTTAGGGGATTTAGGGGTGATAAAAGGGGAGAAAGTGTCCAGCAATCGGGATGCAATTCCTGCTCTAAGCCAGACATGGCACCGATTACAAATCGGCGCCAGCAATGGGAGTCACACAAACTGTCGGGAAGGTGAAGGTAGGTTGTAAATAACTGATAACCAAAAGTCCCCTTCAGAGGATTCAGGGGTTGAACAGATTATAATTTCAAAATGAAAAACCATGAAAAAAGCTTCCCTTTCAATGATCATTTTTGTGATCTTATCAATCACATTTTCACCAGTTTACGGACAAATGAAAAAAGGTAGCAAAAACAGGCCCGCAACGGACACCATCCAGGTGATCGGCCATGCACACATGGACATGAACTGGCTATGGACCACTTCCGAGACGATGCGGATGTGCAACGACAACCTCAGACAGGTGGTGGCATTCATGAAGGAATTTCCTGACTATAAAATGCTGCAGAGCCAGGCGGCAATCTACAATTTTGTAGAGCTTATTGACCCTCCTCTCTTTGAAGAGGTTAAGAAATACGTTAAAGAGGGACGCCTTGAACTGGCAGGGGGAATGTGGACCGAAGGAGATGAGAACCTCTCATCCGGGGAGGCAATAGCCCGCTCCTTCCTTCTCGGACAGCGTTACTTTCAGAGCCGCTTCGGAAAAATGACAAATATCGGCTGGCTTCCCGATAACTTTGGCCATATAACACAAATGCCCCAGATACTGAAGCTCGCCGGTTGCGACTATTTCTATTTTCATCGCTGCAAGCCATATCTGGGAACATTCTGGTGGATTGGTCCGGATTCTTCAAAAGTGCTTTGCTATGCTAACGATACCTATAACGGGGAGATAACTCCTGATCTTAAGAAAGAGGTTGATAAATTCTCTCCCGTCAAACACCGGATACTGCAGATCACCGGTGTGGGAGATCATGGTGGAGGTCCCACGCGTGCCAATATAGAAATGGTGCACCAGCTCGATAAGACACCCGGCTACGCTTCAGTGAAGTTCACGACAGCCGGAGATTTTTTCAGAAAATCATTAAAGGAGATGGATGGCCGCCCCACTCACAGGGGAGAGATGCAATTTATTTTTGAAGGATGCTACACAAATGTGGCCGATATTAAGGCAGGCAACAGGAACAGTGAGAATTTACTTTTTGCAGGTGAGTTTTTTAACACCCTGAGCTGGCTCAGCGGGGAAAAGTATCCCTCTGACGCATATCATGACCTCTGGACCACCGTGACTTTTAACGAGTTTCATGATATACTGCCCGGATCAGCCATCTATGAAGCGAACAGGGAGGCAGTGGCACGCTATGGCGAAGTGATCCTTAAAGCAACTGATTTACGTAATAATGCATTCAGGAAAATGGCTGACGAGGTAAAATTCCATGAGGGTATGGGACAACCCGTGGTTGCTTTTAACCTGCAGCCGGTTACCAGAAAGGCGGTTGTCGAAGCAACAGTATGGACTCATCAGGAACCGGCAACAGCAAAACTGGCCGGATGGCCGGATTTTTATGCTTCAAAATATATCACTCCTGTCGATAAGGGACAGGGTAATGTTCCAACGGTTCTTGTTAAGGATGCAGCAGGGAAAACATATCCCGCACAGGTTGTATGGGGAAAATCAACACCTCCGGGGTACACCTCAAAAATTCAGTTTGTTGCTGACAACATGCCTGCCGGCGGATATAAAACCTTCTATGTGGATGTTGAAAAACCGGGTGAATTCAATCAGACTATCCCTTTTGACGGCAGTACTTTCGAAACGGATTTCTTCAAAGTCAGATTTGATATGAAAACAGGAGGCATTGTCAGCCTCTTTGATAAACGGACCAGTAAAGAGTATGTAAGGCAGGGAGGCCGGCTTAATACCCTGCGGATCTCGCTCGAGGATAAAAAGGGAGAGATGAAGTCGTGGGTCATTAATAAATATACAGGGCAGGAAGATGTTACAAATGTTGCCGGTGTGAAAGTTGTGGAGGACGGACCGGTCAGGGCCTGTGTGGAGACAGTAAAAACATGGGGTAAATCAAGATTTATTGAACGTACATATCTCTACCGTTCCTATCCGCGTATCGATTATGATATGGAGGTGCACTGGCTTGAAACGGGAAGCGATTCAACGGATTCTCCTATGTTGAGGGCGGTCTTCCCGCTTTCACTCGAAAATCCGGGATTTTACTCCCAGGTTCCCTTCAATGTTGTTCAGAGACCAATCGACGGTATGATGAATGGTAAAGAGGCGCCTCCTTATCAGAGGCATCAGGGTGCTTACGGGATATCAGGTGAAACTAATGACGGACAGGAGGTTCCGGCACAGAAATGGGTCGATGTAACTGACGGGAAGGTTGGTATTGCTCTTTTAAACAAAACCAAATACGGGCACTCATATCATAATGGTGAGCTCAGGATTACTCTTATGAGGGCGGCTGGTAATCCGGATATCTATCCGAATCTCGGCAAATACATTATAAGCTATTCATTATTCCCTCACAGCGGTGACTGGAAAAACGGTGTATGGGCCGAAGGCGAAGATTTCAATATTCCTGTGTATGCAGCCGAGCCCCCTTCGCTTGCTTTTGGGAAGGAACATGCAACGCGTCCAGAAGAGAATTCATTTATTGCGATCGATAATCCGGGGGTTGTAATGACAGGGATCAAAAAGTCTGAGGATGGAAATGAACTGATAATCAGGCTTTGTGAGACTGAAGGCAGGGAGACTCTTATAAATCTTACCGTACCTGTCAGTATGAGTTCTGCCCGGAGGCTCAACCTGTTGGAAATGCCTCTTACCGGGGCAGCTGCTCCTGTTGTTAACGGCAGGACACTTCAGGTGAAGATCAGGCCGAATGAGATTGTGACGATTGGCATTACACCGGAGAGCGGTAATCGGTAATCAGTAATCGGTAATCGGTAATCGGTAATCGGTAATCGGTAATCGGTAATCAGTAATCAGTCCCTCAGTACAAGCTAATATGGCCCTAAATAAGAATAACTATTGAAAAAAGAAGTTACATAAGAGTAATCAAGACGACCGGACACCGAATACCGAATACCGAATACCGAATACCTTTTAATCCTGCGCCCGTGCCTGCGCCCTGTGCCCTGTGCTTAACCTGAAGCCTGAAGCCTGATGCCTGATGCCTATATTATTTATAATTCAGAATGAAACAGACTACTTTCCAACCCGATTACACCAACCTTCTCCGGGTGCTGCAAAACCAGAAGCCCGGTCGTCTTCCGCTTTATGAGCATCATATAGATGCGCCGTTTATATCAAAAGCGGCAGGCGAGGAGCTGAGTCCGGAGAATCTTACTGCGGATGAATTAATTGGATACTACCGGAAGATCATCGGCTTCTGGAAAGAGATGACATACGACGGGTTTGATTTTGAGGCTGCAATATGTGATATATTACCCGGTCATGGTGCAATAATGGGAGGTATGAAAGGACCGGTCCAGACCAGGGATGATTTTGAGAAATATCCGTGGGATGAAATTCCTGCAATCTTCAAACAGACTTATACCCCTCATTTTGAGGCGATCAGGAAGACGCTGCCTGCCGGCATGAAGGCTTACGGAGGGTGCGGCTATGGCATATTTGAGGCAAGCCAGGATATTGTCGGGTTTGAACCTTTATGCATTATGCAGTGCCTTGATCCGGAGCTGTTCAGGGATCTGTTTGTAAGGATCGGGGACCTGTGGGTGGAATTGTGGAGCTGGGTTATTGAGAATTATGATGATCTTTTTGTCTTTTACAGGATGGGAGACGACCTTGGTCATAAGACCTCCACAATGCTTGATCCCGATATAGTGAGGCAGCATATTTTCCCTCAGTACAGTCGTGTGATTGACCTTGTCCATTCCTCCGGAAAGAAATTCCTCCTTCACAGCTGCGGGAGGATCTTCCCGCTGATGGATGATCTCATTGCTCTCGGGATTGATGCAAAGCATTCAAATGAGGATCAGATTGCTCCTTTCAGTGAATGGATTGAGAGATATTCCGGCAGGATCGGACTATTCGGCGGTTTTGATCTTAACCTTTTAATACTGAGTAAACCTGAGGATGTATTTCAGACTGTATTAAAGCAGGGAACAGCTTATCGCCGGATGGCAAACGGATACGGGCTTGGATCCGGTAACTCAATTCCGGGTTATATTCCTGTCGATGGATTTCTTGCCATGATTGAGGCAGTTAAAGAGATACGAAGACGGGTGTGAGATGTGAGACCCTTTTATCACCCCTAAATCCCCTAAAGGGGACTTTTTTATTGTACTTTCTTTTTACGCAAAAAGAAAGTACCAAAGAAAAGGCGCCCAAAAAGAAAAATTAATGGCTTTGTTGCCCACGGGCCCTCCCGAACCAGGGCCCAAAGCCATTAATTTCACACCTTTTTGGGGTTTGCCCTCGCGCCGCTAAAGATGATAATTTTGGAAATGCGAATGGACAGGCCACGCCATGGCGTGGCCCTACGACCTCAAACATACGATTATGTAGGGTCATGCCATGGCATGACCCCTTTAACCGTTCTCCTCTGTAGGTTGTGCTCTCCATGCTCTTCGCTCTACGCTCTACGCTCTACGCTCTACGCTCATATCTCCCCATTGAACTCCCTCACGGCAGAATAGGCTGCCATTATATTTTCCGGCGATACATCAGGAAGGATATTGTGAATCGGAGCAAAGACAAATCCTCCATCAACCGACAGGATCTCGCATCTTTTAAGAACATCAGCGCGTACCTCTTCAGGAGTGCCGTTGTTCAGAACTGATGCAGTATCAACTCCTCCTCCCCAGAAGGTTATATCTTTTCCGAATTCATTCTTGAGGGTCACCGGATCCATCTGGTAGCAGTTGGTCTGCACCGGGTTGAGAATATCAATCCCGACATCAATCAGGTCGGGGATGAATTGTTTTATGCTGCCGCAGGAGTGCATGAAGATCTTCATGTTGCTGTGTTTCTTTACATAATCGCATAGGATCCTGTATCTGGGCTTGAGGAATTTCCGGAAAGTTTCCAGGTCCATGAACGGCCCGGATGTCATACCCAGATCGTCACCGAACCTGATCACATCAACGACATCCCCCAGGTTGCGGCATTTTTTCTCCAGTCCTGACAGGTGCATCTCCACAAGCATATCGAGCAGTTCGGATAATTTAGGTTCATCCGTCATCAGATCCATGAGGAAGTTATCCATTCGCCTGATGAAAAATCCAAGCTCGAGAAGCTTCACTCCGCCGGACATTACAAGGGCCTTGCCGGTGGAGTTCTTCAGTTTCACAAGTTTTTCCCTTAGCTCAGTCTCGTTCAGATTCGAGGCGTGTGAGTGAACAACCCAGCTTATCTTCTTCAGATCCTCCTTCAGGGTGGAGGTACTCTCAGGATATCCGTTTTCCCAGGGGAATTGCATCTGATCGAAGAATGTGGCTCCTGCTGCCATCTTTGAGAGAACCAGGCCATCATTATCTTTTGTATACCATGAGCCATCTTCTGACCGAATGGGTCTGAACCATGCCGGATACTGTGCTTTGCTTCCGTCAGCCAGTTCAACATCATACCAGTCGTTGCCTTCAGTCGACACCCTGTTAATATCGAGGGCATCAACACCCAGCATGCCGACTATTTCCATATCTATACTTGCCAGCTGTTGCACCACATCAAAGACCCTGGTTTTGCTTTCAATGTTCAGGTGACGCTTCAGCTTGTTATATGCTATGGCAGATATCCCGGTAACTGTTGAACTGCCGAGGTCAATGGGTACCCTGTCGGGCTGCTTATGGTTTATTGCCGAAAGAATTCTTTCCCTTGAGTTCATGATTCTTTTTTAACGTTTTATCAGATTTTTTGATAGTTTTAAAGATATTAACGATTTGGCAATATCAGATTAATATTTTTTAACCCGAGCTAAGCGAAGTCTCCAGACTTCGCTTCATCACATCCGCGCCTGTTTAGTTAGTTTCTTCAGGTCTTCCTGATAAAAAAAAATACAGTTTAATTTTATTTCATTAATATTATAGCATATTATTCCTTGAACAAATTATGCCAAAGATCTTTAAAAGTCTATATGCCCAGGTTATTACAGCCATATTGATCGGCATTGCAATTGGTTTCTTCTGGCCGGCAATTGCAGTCAAAATGAAGCCGCTGGGCGATGGGTTCATCAAGCTTGTGAAAATGATGATTGCACCCGTAATTTTCTGTACAATAGTGAACGGGATTGCGGGTATGCAGGACATAAAAAAGGTTGGAAGGGTAGGTATCAAAGCAATAATCTATTTTGAAGTAATCACAACACTGGCGCTCATTATCGGCCTTGGGGTGATAAATATCCTCAAGCCAGGGTCGGGCATGAATGTAAACCCCTCAACCCTTGATGCCGATGCAGTTGCTTCATATGTCACACAAAGCAAGACAACCGGAGTGGTGAACTTCCTGCTTCATATAATACCTGATAATATTATTAATGCCCTTTCGAATGGCGATCTGCTGCAGATACTGTTTTTTTCAGTTCTCTTCGGTATCGCTCTCTCGAGGATAGGCGAAAAAGCCAGGCCTGTACTCAGGGGGATCAAATCTCTTGAAGCCGGTCTGTTTGCCGTAATTAATATCATCATGAAAGTTGCACCTGTCGGAGCTTTTGGAGCAATGGCATTTACAATAGGCAAATACGGAGTTGGCTCCCTTGCATCACTGGGACAGCTGATGCTGTCGTTTTATATAACTTGTATTCTATTCATATTTATTGTGTTAGGAAGTATCCTGAAGTACGCTGGCTTTAATATTTTCAGAGTGCTCGGATTTATAAAGGAAGAGATCCTTATCGTGCTTGGCACTTCGTCGTCAGAGGCTGCACTGCCTAGTCTGATGGCTAAGCTGCAAAAGGGGGGAGTATCGGAATCTGTTGTGGGACTGGTAATTCCCACAGGATATTCCTTTAATCTCGACGGCACTTCAATTTACCTGACAATGGCAGCAGTATTTCTTGCGCAGGCTACAAATACACCTTTGACTCTCACTCACCAGGTGACGATGCTGCTTGTCCTGCTGCTCGTATCCAAGGGCGCTGCCGGGGTGACAGGCAGTGGCTTTATAACTCTTGCGGCCCTTCTTCCGACAGTTGGAAATATCCCTGTTGCCTCGCTTGCTTTAATTCTTGGCATTGACCGCTTCATGAGTGAGGCGAGAGCTATCACAAACCTTATTGGGAATTCCGTTGCAACGGTAGTCATTGCAAAATGGGAAAAGGAGATTGATCTGGACGTGGCAAGGAAAGAGATGGGGTGATATGGCGCAGGGCTCAGGGCACAGGGCACCGAGTACAGGGTTAAAAGGTATTCGGTAATCGGTAATCGGTAATCGGAGATTTGAGATTTGAGCGTAGAGCGGAGAGCGGAAAGCATGGAGCACACAACCTGCAGAGGAAAACTTCAATTGTGCTCGCGTAATTGTGATTCTAATGACATAAAATGGAAAGGATTTTAAAGTGCCTGGATTACGATTGAAAGGGTCATGCCATGGCATGACCCTACATTATTGTATGTTTGAGGTCGTAGGGCCACGCCATGGCGTGGCCTGTCCATTCGCATTTCCAAAATTATCATCTTTAGCGGCGCGAGGGCAAACCGGAAAAGGTGCGAACCGCACCCTGTTTGGTGGCGCCTTTAAGGCCTTGTGCAGCAGGCGGACAAACAGGGTGGGGTTGTCTTTTCCGGCGCATTTTCTTTGGTACTTTCTTTTTGCGTAAAAAGAAAGATGATGGGCCCGATGATGCAGGAGAGAAGGAAAAAGCCGCTTTTGCCCGGACGGCACTTTTTTCAAACTGGGCACATGATTGCAAAGGGATGTTGTGGTGGTGCGGTTTTGATCGCTCAGCTTGATTATCCTCCATATAATTACTCGGCAGTAGAGCAGCAGCTGGACTAATAAGAGAAGACAGAACTCCCAAGCCGGTACTCGCCGAATTTAAAAATTTCTCCGGTTTTCTTGAGAAACTTCCCTTTAAAACACTTCCTCCACGTAAAACAGAAGCTGTTTGCATTCTGACGGAAGGACAGGACAGCTGGGCAGCGGCTTACAGCAGCTTTATACTGGCAAAGCACCGGATTTGATATTCAGTTCCAGAAATCAGGCAAGGAGCTGAGGGAAGCCGCTGTTTATATGCTTCCTTCAGTAAAGGGATTGTATGCCATTTTTAAAGATTCCTGGTATGGGATACTTGACAAAGTAAAACAGGGCGCCACTCTGTATCTTTCCCTTGATTTTGTATATCTGCCAACACTGACTGAACCAATGGGGATAGAGATCCGGACTAATATCCGGCGTATTCGGAGCTTTGCATTTTAATTCCAGGATCGGGAATGACAGCCTTAATTTTGAGACATTCTCTGAACGAAAGCTCAACATAACTCCTGTCGATCTTGAAGTGCTGGGGAGAGAGCCTGATGGGGATCCGGCGCTGATGGTCTCACAATATGGCAAGGGAAAGTTACCTGCTTACCTTCCCGCTGGAGAGCAACCTGGCGAATACCCCCGGTGCCTTTGACATGGGAATGCCGGCTTACTATAATATATACAAGCTTGTTGCAAAAGATGTTATCCAGGACAGGGTCTTAACTCAGAACAATCCTTATATCGGTGTGACAGAGCATAGTATCAGTGATAATGAACGGGTGGTAGTACTTATCAATTATAATAATGAAGATGGTACTGCAGACCTGAAACTGAAGGAGGGTTGGAAGATAGCTGAAAATTTATATGGTAAAATTCCATCCGGAAAATCATTTACAATCAATGCAAATGATGCAATAGTACTCATTGTCAAAAAATAAAGATGGTATATTTTATCTATGGCACCGATTGCAAATCGGCGCCAGCGGAGGCCCCTCCTCCCTTGCGCTGGCGCGGATTTACAATCCGTGCCAATTAGCATCAGTGCAGTTATCCGCATCACTTACAATATAATTTTCATTTATGACACCGATTATGGCGCAGATTTGCAATCCGTGCCAACCCGGTATCCGGTATTCAGAATCAGCCTTCGCTGAGCTTGGCTGACACAGCGGTGTCGTGGTATGACACTTCGCGTAATACTGAAAACTTGTAGATCACGATAAAAAAGCCCCCTTTAGGGGGTTTGGGGGTCTGCCAGCGGGCAGCGCTTTGCAATCCGTGCCTATTTAATATTTATGTAATTTTGTTTATGGCACCGATTACAAATCGGCGCCAGCGGAAATCGATATGGC
Organism: uncultured Bacteroidales bacterium; assembly: GCA_963816345.1. Lineage (GTDB taxonomy): Bacteria > Bacteroidota > Bacteroidia > Bacteroidales > VadinHA17 > LD21. The sequence continues at coordinate 2,606,610 of CAWFKI010000005.1, read as the reverse complement.
ACCAATTACAAATCGGCGCCAGCGGGTCGCTAAGCGAAGTTGCTAAGCGAAGTTGTTAAGCGAAGTCTCCAGACTTCGCTTTTTTTATACTTTCAGAAATATCTTCTTTTTGTACAGAATATAAAGGAATACCCATGCCACGGTGGTTATCCCCAATCCGTCCATGAAAGGTGCCCATGATTCGGGCAGAAGGGCAGTAATTCCGCCGAAGAAGAACCTGGATGCCGCACCGAAATTGACAATTCTGCCTGTTAGGTAAATGGTTATAGGGTTCATGCCTATTACCACAAAGAAGAGTATCCATTTATTATATTGCCATACATCTATTATCAGATAGAAGATTGAGAAGAGGAGCAGGCTCAATCCGCCAACAAAACAGACGAATGAACTTGACCACAGGTATTTATTGATAGGAAAACCGAGATTCCATATCCTGCCAAGGATAATTAAGCCTATTGCAGCCAGGATCATATAAAGAACCTTTCGCACGGGTTTAGCGGCCAGGTATTGTGACTTTACAAACTCTCCGGTAAGCATACCAAGCAGGGCTGTTGAGATTGCAGGTATTGTACTCATGATACCTTCACTATCGCCGAATTTGTAGCAGCAAAATCTCCCGGGTAACAGGAGGCGGTCAATATGTCCGGCCAGGTTCCCTTCCATTGAGAAGGGGTCGGTAGCGCCAAGATCGTGGGCAGGAAAGATCAGGAACAGCAGCCAGTAGACAACCAGTATTCCGACGAGCCAGACTATACGCCAGGTGAGATTTGTATTCATGAAAATAATGGCGGCAAACATCCATGCCAGACCGATACGTCCAAGGACGCTTCCGTAGCGCATATTGGCAAAATCGAAATTTACCCCGTTATTATAGACAATGCCTAAAAGGACAAGTATCAATCCACGGCCTATTACGTGTTTATATATTGATTGCCTGCTGTCATTATTCCTGATTCTCTTGGCCAGGGAAAACGGAAATGATATTCCGGCTATGAAGAGAAACAGGGGAAAGATCATATCATAAAAATGGAAACCGTGCCATGGCACATGGTCAAGTTGTCCTGCCCACCAGGTTAATACCGGCCAGCCGGTGAGGGTGGCAAGACCAACGAAAATTCCTTCTCCGCCCATGATCCAGAACATATCGAATCCACGAAGTGCATCAAGCGACTGTAATCTTTTTACAGAAGGGTTGTTTTGGTTTTCCATGATTTGAATTAAATGTTAATTGTTCAGTTTCAAAATTTGTCTAAAATAATTAATCTATTTCGGATTATTTACCTTTTATTTTGCATATTTGAAATTCCCGGAAAGATGTTTCCAAATATAGATAATCATATATGACATTGTATCTTTAAATCCCTTTAAAATTATGAGTAATACCCAATCATCGTCCGGTTCCGGTCCAGGCTTAAAGCGGGTTCTGGGTTTGTCAGCCCTTGTGCTGTACGGTATAATCCTTATTCAGCCTACTGCTCCGATGCCGCTTTTCGGTGCTGCCGTCGGCCTGGCCAAAGGGCATGTTGTCACTACGATCCTGATCGGGATGGTCGGAATGCTTTTTACGGCAATAAGTTACGGAAAGATGGCCAATGCATATCCCAGCGCCGGTTCCGCCTATACGTATGTCAGCAGGGAGATCCATCCTGCATTGGGTTACTTTGTCGGCTGGGGCATGATCTTCGATTATGTAATGAATCCGATAATATGCGTGATATGGGTCAGCAAAGCTGCAATCAATCTGATTCCTGAGATACCGTTGGGGGTTTACCTCGTGGTTTTCACATTACTTTTTACAGGAATGAACCTTCGTGGCATCGAATCGAGTTCAAGGACAAATGCAGTAATTGCAACAGGGCTGGGAGTAGTGATAGTGTTGTTTCTCGGAGCAGCGGTAAGGTATCTGCTTATTCACCCACCCGCCGGAGCAGCTGACTGGACAAGGCCCTTTTATGATCCGAAAACTTTTTCATTTTCCGGAGTTTCTGCGGGTGCATCACTTGCAGTACTGACGTATATCGGATTTGATGGAATATCGACGCTGTCGGAAGAGGTACATAATCCAAGACGCAATATCCTTCTGGCTTCTGTTCTTGTCTGCATTATTACCGGGGTCCTTGCTTCGGTTCAGGTCTATTTCGCCCAGATGGTATGGCCGGCAACAACTTTCCCTGATCAGGATACCGCTTTCTGTTTCGTTGCCGGCAGAGCAGGCGGCCAGTGGCTTTTTCATACGGTAAACCTTGCCCTGCTTGTAGCAACTATTGGTTCAGGTGCCGGGGCACAGCTCGGAGCCGGCAGGCTTCTCTATGGAATGGGACGCGATAATGCTATTCCAAAGAAATTCTTTGGTGTTGTGAATGCCCGCACACGGGTACCATCAAATAATATAATACTTGTTGGTGCATTAACTCTCGGAGGCGCATTTTTGCTTACCTATCCGATTGGAGCCCAGCTATTGAATTTCGGAGCCCTTATTGCTTTTATGGGCGTAAATGCCTCCTCTTTCACCCGTTATTTTTTACATAATGAAAAAAAGTCATTCATTAACCTACTTATTCCATTCCTTGGATTTACAATCTGTTTCTTCCTGTGGCTAAGCCTGGGACTCAATGCCAAGATCGTTGGAATGTGCTGGCTTTCTGCCGGCGTACTATACGGAGCCTACAGGACAAACTGGTTTCGTAAACCGCTTAATTTCGTGCATATTGAGAATACCAGTAATGAATGAGCCTGACCTGGTTAAAATGCCTATCTTTAATGTAGTTAAAAATTAATAACCTCATCTATGAAAAAATCAGAATTTATCAGACGGCCTCTCATGGCTCTTCCATTGTTGTTATTTATAGCATGTTCATTCACAAGCTATGGCACAGCTCCTGTAAAACAGCAGTATTACGAGATTCGGATCTACCAGGTCGCAAATAGTGTTCAGTCAGGAAAGGTTGATGCTTTTCTGAAAGATGCCTTTATTCCTGCGCTGCACCGGGCAGGTATTCAAAAGGTAGGCGTATTCAAGCCTGTGGAGAGCGACACTGCATCCTTCGGGAAGATGATATATGTTTTTATTCCATATAACTCCTTTGATCAGTTTTTGCTGTTGCCTGCTACCCTGGAGAAGGATAAGACTTATGAAGCAGCAGGAAAGTCCTTCCTTGATGCGCCAATCGACAATCCTCCATATCAGAGGCATCAGAGCATCCTTCTGAAGGCATTCCTTGATATGCCTCAGTTCATGGCTCCCAGTTACTCAACACCTGCTTCGGAAAGGATTTATGAATTACGCAGTTATGAAAGTGCCACTGAGGCAAAGGCTGCCAAAAAGATAGAAATGTTCAACAAGGGAGGCGAAATTGCTCTGTTTAAGAAGCTTAATTTCAATGCTGTATTTTACGGAGAAGTTCTTGCCGGCAGCCAGAAGCCAAACCTGATGTACATGACCACCTTTGCGGATATGAAATCGCACGATGCGCACTGGAAGGAATTCGGCAGTTCACCTGAATGGAAGAAATTATCTGCTTTGGATGAATATAAGAACACAGTCTCCAAAGCAAATATTTACCTGCTTCATCCGACATCATATTCTGATTTCTAGGAGACAGCTACCGGCTTACTGCCCGGCGAAGTCTCCAGACTTCGCCGTTAAACTTACTCTCATAACGATAGCTATCGTGGCACGCTCGGCGAAGTCTCCAGACTTCGCCGTTTTTTCTGCTAACCCGGAGCCCTGGCCATTCCCTTAAACCCACCCCTGGCCCCTCTTTATTTTATTTTTAACCCCTCCCTGACCCTCCCCTTAAAAAATAAGGGGAGGGAAAAACTAAGTCATTTATGATAAGGCTCTTACCCCTTCCCTTACTCTTAAGGGAAGGGGAAGGGGATGGGTTTTAAACTAAAAGAGAAGAAAATAATTTTACATCAATACCGGCAGATCTATTTTTGAGATAGCCTCCTCGACCTCTGCGGTTGTCATCTCATGGTCGGGCAGATTTCCCTCAAAATATTTCTCATAAGCCGAGATATCAAAATGACCGTGTCCGCTCAGGTTAAAGAGAATTGTTTTTGATACTCCCTCGAGATCGGCTGTCCTTGCTTCATCAAGAGCTGCAGCAATAGCGTATGTAGATTCGGGTGCCGGCAGGATCCCTTCGGTTCTTGCAAAAAGCACTCCGGCTTCAAAACATTCCCTCTGCATCTTGGCCCTGGCCTCGATGAATCCGTCCTTCAGAAGCTGGCTTACCAGAACACCGGCGCCATGATAGCGAAGGCCGCCTGCATGGATCTTTGCAGGGATGAAATTATGACCCAGGGTGTACATCGGGAGAAGAGGGGTCATTCCTGCAGAATCACCAAAGTCATACATGAATTTTCCTTTTGTAAGCTTAGGGCATGAAGCTGGTTCAACTGTCAGAAGCCTTGTCTTCTTACCATTGACCAGATTTTCCCTCAGAAACGGAAATGCTATTCCGGAGAAGTTGGAACCGCCACCGAAACAACCGATTACCACATCCGGATAATCATCTGTCTTTCCCATCTGTATAAGGGCTTCCTGTCCGATAATGGTCTGATGCAGGATAACATGATTGAGAACGCTTCCGAGTGAGTATTTGGTATAGGGATCCTGAACTGCCACCTCCATCGCTTCAGAGATTGCGATCCCGAGGCTGCCCGGGGAATCAGGAAACATTTCAAGTACTTTTCTGCCGGCCTCGGTCATTGAGCTGGGTGATGGAACCACCTTTGCATTATAGGCATTCATAAGAAGCTTACGGCCAGGCTTCTGTTCGTAGCTGACCCTTACCATGAAGACCAGCAGTTCGAGACCGAAATGGTTACAGGCAAAGCTCATCGCACTTCCCCACTGCCCGGCGCCGGTCTCAGTGGTGATCCTGCGTACTCCCTCCTTCTTGTTGTAATAGGCCTGGGGAATGGCAGTATTGGCTTTATGCGAACCGGAATAGTTGCCTCCCTCATACTTGTAGTATATTTTGCTTTTTGTACCAATAGCCTTCTCGAGACCCAGAGCCCTGAAGAGCGGTGACGGACGATAGGTATGATAAAGAGAAAGGACCTCATCAGGTATCTCGATATATCTTTCTGTTGATACCTCCTGTTTGATCAGTTCCATGGGGAAAACAGCTGCAAGATCCTCAGGACCTACAGGCTTTTTTGTTCCGGGATGTAACGGAGGCAATGGCTTGTTTGGCATATCTGCCATAATATTATACCAGTGCGTTGGCATTTCTTTTTCACTTAGGATGATTTTTCTGAGTTTTTCCATTTTATTTAGTTTTGATGGTTGATTGAAAATGCAAAATTAAAAAGGCACGCTGTGAAAAGCGTGCCTTTATAGATAAATATCATTTAAATGTTATATAACGGCTTATTTCACAGCATAATCGCTTAAGTTGCGCCAGGACCAGATATTAAACATTTTTACTTTCATAATTATTACTCTGCTGATTGCAGCCGTTACACAAAAATAATTAAATTTTTAAATTATCATCACAAAATCAACTTTTTTACTTTTTTCACTCGATTACTGTTGCTCCCAGCGATCGCAAATCATCAAAAAATCCCGGGATAAGATTTTGCAACACATTGAGAATCCCTGATACAGACATTGCCTGATGCTCCGAGCGCAGCTACTGCAACTGCCATTGCAATACGATGGTCGTCGTGCGATTCCACATGTGCTCCTCCGGGCCGACCGCCTGTCACTTTCATGATATCGCCGTCGACCTCTATTCCGATATTCATCTTAGCGAACTCTTCCCGAAGTGATGCTGCCCTGTCGCTCTCCTTGTAAATAAGCCTTGATACTCCCTTTATTGTCGAGGTGCCCCTGCAATAGGCCGCCAGTGCCACAAGAGGAGGGAAGAGGTCAGGTGATTCGGTCGCATCAAATTCAAAGGCTTTTAATTCAGATACGGAGATCCCAATGCCATCTTCCCTTATATTTACTGATGCGCCTGCTTTTTCCAGGGCGTTCAATACTGATCTATCGCTCTGTCTGCTGTCTCTCCGCAGACCGGTTATATCTAAATGTCCGTTTATGGCGCCGGCAATAAGCAGGAATGCTCCGCCGCTCCAGTCACTTTCCACAGTGTATTCCTGAGCTTTATATTTCTGATTCCCCGGGATTTTAAACAGGTCGTAACCTGTACTGTTGACAGAGATCCCGAACGACCTGAGCAGCTGGATGGTCATGTCTATATAAGGCTTGCTCTTCAGGTTCTTAACCTTTATCTCAGAGTCTTCCTGTGCCAGAGGCAATGCCATCAGCAGACCCGTCAGCAGCTGGCTGCTCACAGAGCCGTCAATTTCGCATGATCCGCCTTTAAGTGGTCCCTGGATTGTAAGCGGAAGAAAACCTCCGCTGCTTGTGAATTTAACTCCCAGCTGAACGAGGGCCTTTCCGATCATATCCATGGGCCTTTTTTTAAGAGAGTTAGCTCCAACCATTGTAATCTCAGCCGGGTAGAGGGCTGCAATAGGGGAGAACATCCTTATCGCCAGGCCGGATTCCCCGCAGTTCAGTTTTGGCTCCTTAAGAATGGCTGAGCCAAAAATTTTCATTTCATCCGGCATTGGCTCAACTCTTGCACCAAGTCCGCACGCTACACTCATTGCAGCCAGCGAATCGTCACAATAGGAGGGATTGTATATAGTGCTTTGTCCCTCAGCCAGAAGGGCAGCGGCTATGGCTCGCTGTGTCATACTCTTTGATGCCGGGGCTTTAATCCGGCCCTTAAGTCCGGAGGGTACTACACATCTTTCCATTGATTCGCTGATTAATTTATTTTTTCTTTTCAGGATCTTTCACTCCATTATTCATGACTCTGATCTGATGGTTTATTGATTCCTGGTGTATAGCTTTGAAAATGGTATCTATAAGTTCAGAACTGAGGCCTTTTGCCTTGCCTTTGATTATTGCTTTGCTTATAATTTCATCCCATCGCAGGCTCTGCAATATAGTGATATTATTTTCCTTTTTATAGAGTCCGATCGTTTCGGCCACCTTCATTCTTTTTTCCATCAGATCAAGAAGATGATCATCATAGACATCGATCTGCTGCCTCAGTTCCCCAAGGACATCCAGTAATTTCGGATCGGAAGTGTCCGGACTCCGGAGGATAAGCCTGCTCAGAAGCTCTTTCAGATCGTTTGGTGTAATCTGTTGAGCGGCATCGCTCAGGGCTTTTGCAGGATTTATATGCGACTCAAGCATTAATCCGTCGAAGTTAAGATCCATGGCTTTCTGGGAGATCTCATGAAGATATTGCCTTGCACCGGCAATATGACTCGGGTCGCAGATTATGGGAAGGTCGGGGATACGCCTGCGGAGTTCAATAGGCAGCTGCCAGTTAGGCTGGTTCCTGTACAGGGTTTTTTCGTAAGAGGAGAATCCGCGGTGAATAGCTCCTATCCTTGTTATCCCTGCCCTGGCAACACGCTCTATGGCGCCTATCCATAATTCGATATCAGGGTTGATCGGATTTTTCACCAGTACCATAACGTCCACGCCCTGAAGGGCATCGGAGATCTCCTGTACTGTAAACGGATTAACGGAGGTCCTGGCGCCGATCCACAGCAGGTCGATACCATATTTAAGCGCTTCATACACATGCTTTTCATTGGCTACCTCTGTTCCGACGAGCAACCCTGTTTCCTGTTTGACCCTGCGAAGCCATTTCAGTCCCTCGCTTCCGACACCTTCGAAGGAGTTGGGGCGGGTCCTTGGTTTCCATATCCCGGAGCGAAACACACTGACCTCTTTTATCTCAGCCAGTTTCCTGGCGGTCTCCATTACCTGCTCCTCTGTTTCTGCACTGCACGGACCTGAAATTAAAAAAGGCCGCCCTTTATAACCTCTCCAGTCTTTTATGAGTGGATTCTCAAGTTTGACTTCCATAATTAATATTTATTATTAATTCAATATCTTCCTTATCTTATTTGCCTCTTCCATAAGGGATTTCAAACCGCTGACATCCTTATCGGTTATCATCTTTCTGAAGGAATTCATTTTATCTATATATGTATCCATTACTTCGAGGATGAATTCGGAGTTTTCCACGAAGATAGGCGCCCAGGTATCTCCGTTGCTCTTTGCAAGCCGTACGGTACTTTCGAAACCACCACCGGCAAGTGTAAGGATATTCCCTTCTTCATTCTCCTTATCCAGAACACAGAGGGCGAGTGAGAAAGATGTAATGTGGGAAATATGTGAAATATAGGCCACATGAACATCGTGGTCGCTTGAGCTCATGTACACTTTATGCATATTAAGAGTATCGAGCATTTTCTCGACAAGTTCAAGGGCATCAGGATCGCTGAGCTCCCGGTCACATATAATGGCGTTCTTATAATCAAAAAGTTTTCCAATGGCAGCCAGAGGTCCGGAATATTCTGTTCCGGCCATAGGGTGGACTGCAACATAGCGACCTCTTGCAGGATGGTTAACCGAAGCCCTGGCAATGCTTGCTTTTGTGGAGCCCATATCAGTCACCACTTTCGAGGTGCCGGCAATCATATCGAGTATCCCGGGCAACATCGCAGAGTTTGTATTCACAGGAGTTGAAAGAATGATAAGATCGCTTTTTTCAACAGCGTTTTCCAGGGTGTCATTCTCATCCACAAGTCCGCAGAGTAGAGCAATATTCTGGTGATGGATATTACTGTCCACTCCGATAATCCTGTCTGCAAATTTCCTCTTGCGGAGATCCACTACAAGCGATCCGCCTATGAGCCCTACTCCAATAACTGCAATTGTCATGTTTTTTATATGTAATCTTATTTAATAACTATTCTTCTTACTTTAAACCCACCCCTGCCCCTCCCAGGAGGGGATCCTGCTGAAGTACTGCTTACTGCTCTGTGCCCAGCCTCCGCTACCTCCTCCGCTAAAGCTACGGAGGTCGAAGAAAGCTACAGCTGGCAATGCCTGTGCTCTGTGCTCTGTGCCCTGTGCCCCTTCCTGGAACCCACCCCTGCCCCCTCCCAGGAGGGGATCCTGCTGAAGTACTGCTTACTGCTCTGTGCCCAGCCTTCGCTACCTCCTCCGCTAAAGCTACGGAGGTCGAAGAAAGCTACGGCTGGCAATGCCTGAGCCCCGTGCCCTGAGCCCTGTGCTTCTTCCTAGAACCCACCCCCCCTCCAGGGAGGGGAATCTATTGATATAATCCTCTCCCGCGCCTCCGTCAGTCTTTCCTCTGTAGCGCAGAGTGAGATGCGGATATATCTTTCGCCATTTTTCCCAAAGATAAACCCTGGTGTGATAAATACATGTGATTTTTCAAGTATTTCCGAAGTGAAATCCTCGCAGCTCCTGATATTATCCGGTATTCGCCCCCAGACAAACAATCCGGCCTGGCTTTTGTCATACCTGCATTTAAGCAGGTCCATTATTTCTTCAACTCTCTTCCTCCGTTTAATATATACTTCATTTACCTGGTCATACCATGAGTCAGGGTTGTTAAGCGCTTCAACAGCAGCCATCTGCATCGGCAGGAACATGCCTGAGTCCATATTGCTTTTTACTTTCAGCACCTCCTTTATATACTCTCTGTGGCCTGCCACCATTCCTATGCGCCAGCCTGCCATATTCTGTGATTTACTAAGCGAATTCATCTCCAGGGCTGTTTCCATGGCGCCATCAACCTGAAGAATACTGTGATAATCCTTATTTAAAATGAAGCTGTAAGGATTGTCATTGCAAAGTAGTATTCCATGTTTCATTGAAAATGATACAAGCTTTTCGAAGAGCTGCACTGATCCTTTGGTCCCGGTAGGCATGTTGGGATAGTTTACCCACATCACCTTGACCCTGCTCAGGTCGCTGTTTTCAAGGGCTTCGAGATCGGGAAGCCAGCCATTCTCCTCCGTCAGGTCGTATTTCCTCGGAATACCCCCGACAAGATTTGTAACAGATGAGTAGGTGGGATATCCGGGATCGGGTATCAGCACCTCATCGCCCGGATTTACAAACGCCATGCTGACATGCATTATTCCCTCCTTACTGCCCATTAAAGGTAGTATCTCATTCTCGGGGTTAAGATCAACATGAAAGTATTTCTTATACCACTCAGCAAATGCCTTTCTGAGGGCATATACTCCTGTATAACTCTGATAGCCATGTGATGTCGGTTTTCCTGCATAAGCAGTCAGGGCCGCGATGGTGCTTTCCGATGGAGCCTGGTCGGGGCTGCCGATTCCCAGATTAATGACGTCAGCTCCTTCTTTCCGCATCCTGTCTATCTGGGCAAGTTTTTGCGAAAAATAGTATTCCTGTACATTGCCTGTACGGTCAGCCGGTTTAACTTTCATATAGCATGTCTCCTTTAAAATATACACCAAGTATCTCAAGGTTGCTTGTGTGGTTATTCAGTACCCTTTTTATTACCTCTGATTTTGTATTCTTGTTCAGCTCCAGGTCGAGATAGAACATATATTCCCACTCACCGTTGAGCCTTGGAACCGATTGAATCTTAGAGAGGTTTATCTCCAGTTCCGCAAGCTTGACCAGAACTTTTGCCAGTGATCCGGGCTTATGACCCGTTGAAAAACAGATGGATACCTTGTTCCCTTTCGTATTCCCCTTATCTTCACTTCCGATTATGTGAAACCTGGTATAATTTTGTTTGTATGTCTCAATGCCTTCGGCAAGTATATCAAGACCATATATTTCAGCAGATGCAACGGATGCTATGGCTGCCACTCCTTTCAGCTGATTCTCGCTGATCTGTTTTGCACTTCCTGCCGTATCGTCGCTTTCAATAAGGGTCATGCCGGGAAACTGATTCAGAAATGTCATGCACTGGGCCAGGGCTATCGGGTGGGACCTTATCTCCCTGATATCGGTGATAAGCTGTCCGGGAAGCGCCATAAGGTTCTGCTTTATCCTGAGATTGTGTTCTCCGAGGATCTTCAGCCCTGATTCCCTTATGAGTGTGTAGTTATAAAGAATGCTTCCCGAGCGGGCATTCTCTATTGCCATAACGGCAAAATCTGATTCTCCGGCTTTGAGTGTGTTCAGAGTGAGATCAAATGTCGGGCATGGAACAATTTCAACCTCATCATAGCTGAAGTACTGCCTTGCCGCAACTTCATGAAAACTTCCAGCTTCTCCCTGTATCGATACCTTCATCTTAAATGTTTTAAAAACAAATAAGGGCCCCTTTGCGGGACCCTTGTTTCATATAAATTAATTATATCTGTATACAAAAATCCCCTTATCTGTTTTTAAAGTAAAAATAGAAGTAGAAAAAGGAGATAAAATATTTGTACACAATATTCATTTGACTGCCTTATTGGGTTACAAAAGTATTTATTTCTTTTGAAATAACAAACAAAAATGTTTAAAAACTAATGATCCTGTTAAAATTATGAATTCTGTGATATATATGAAGCGAAGTCTGGAGACTTCGCTTAGCGGGGCAGGATTAAATAGATAAAGCGAAGTCTGGAGACTTCGCTTAGCGGGACTTCGCTTAGCGGAGACTTCGCTTAGCGGGCATTGTGCCGTTCCTTCAGGACCTCCTCAATGCTCTTAAGATCTGTGCCCCTGGATTTCAGTAATATAAGCAGGTGATATAAAAGGTCGGCCGATTCATTTCTGAAGAGCTCAATATTATCATCCTTTGCCTCAATAATTAATTCGACTGCCTCTTCACCGACTTTCTGAGCTACCTTGTTAATGCCTTTCCTGTAGAGCTTATTTGTGTATGAGTCAGCAACGTTATCTTCAATGCGCTGGTTGATAATCTGTTCCAGCTGGTATATAAATCCCTTTGCAGTCTCCTCCGCAAAACAGGAAGTGCTGCCTGTATGACAAACCGGTCCGGTGGGTCTTACTTTGATCAGGATAGCGTCATTATCGCAATCGGGCTGAATCGTCTCAACATAAAGAAAATTTCCGGAAGTCTCTCCCTTGGTCCATAAGCGGTTCTTACTCCTGCTGAAGAAAGTCACCCTGTTTTCGACGGTGGTCTTTTCAAGAGCCTCCTGATTCATATATCCGACCATCAGAACCTGCAGGGTGCTGCTGTCCTGGATGACTACCGGTACAAGTCCGTTTCCTTTATTAAAATCAATTTCCATTTTATATCATTATTTAAAAAGTTAAACACGAAGGTCACAAAGGGCATCACAAAGGAACTCAAAGAGCATCTTAAGCAAATGGCTACGGTTGCCCTGTTAATCATAATCTGACACTGATATTTTCATTTAATAAATATTTTTTCAGATCCCGTATATCAATTTCACCGAAGTGAAATATGCTGGCTGCAAGAGCAGCGCTGCAGCCGGTGTTCCTGAAAACATCACGGAAATGCTCCATTGAGCCTGCTCCGCCGGATGCAATTACAGGGATGTTTACACTATTGCTCACTTCAGCAGTGATATCAATAGAAAAACCTGATTTTGTCCCGTCGTTATTCATTGAGGTAAGCAGTATCTCTCCTGCTCCCAGTTCCCTGGCCTGTCGTGCCCAGCTGACTGTTTTCAAAGGTACAGGGGTGCGTCCTCCATTTACAAATACTATCCATTCGCCATCGACAAATTTTGTATCGATAGCTACGACAACGCATTGACTGCCGAACTGCCGGGCAATCTCTGTGATCAGTGCGGGCCGTCTCACGGCAGATGAATTGACAGTAACTTTGTCGGCCCCTGCCTTTAACAGGAGAGCCACATCATCAACAGTATCAGTTCCGCCTCCGACCGTAAAAGGGATATTTATCTCTGCAGCAATTCTCCCGGCAAGTCCTGCAAGAGTCTTTCTCTTCTCAATTGTTGCGGTGATATCAAGAAAAACAAGCTCATCGGCTCCCTGCCTGATATATTCCTTTGCCAGTTCTACCGGATCGCCTGCGTCAGTTAAATTGATAAAATTCACTCCCTTTACAGTTCTGCCGTCCCTGATATCCAGACAGGGTATAATTCTTCTTTTTAACATATCCTTCCCAGCTCTTTTAATGTAATTCTGCCTTCATAAACAGCTTTGCCTATAATCGCTCCTTCGCATCCGGCGGCTCTCAGATCCTCTATATCTTTCAGGGATGTTACTCCGCCGCTGGCAATAAGATCGATTTCAATCTTCTCCAGGATCTCCGAATAGAGCTCTGTAGCCGGACCTTTCAGCATGCCATCGCGGGCAATATCCGTGCAGATGGCGTATCTCACACCTTTTTTTACGTACTCCTCCAGAAAAGTTATCAGATCTTTGTCAGAACTGTCAAGCCAGCCACCCGTAGCAACTTTTCCCTCTTTATAATCAGCTCCGAGAATAAGCTTTTCCCGGCCGAACACCGAGAGCCAGCTTATAAACAGTTCAGGATCTGTTAGTGCAATGCTTCCGGCTGTTACCTGCCCTGCACCCGAATTGAAAGCTCTTCTCAGCTCTGTTTCATTTCTGATGCCTCCGCCAAAGTCAATTTTCAATGAAGTCTTTGAGGAGATATTTTCAAGAACAGCGATGTTCTCAATTTTTTTATTTTTTGCTCCGTCCAGATCAACCAGATGCAGATATTGCAGGCCATTATCCTCGATCTGCCTGGCCACTTCCAGCGGGTCTTCATTATATACCTTTTTTGTACTGAAGTCACCGCGTGTAAGCCTGACACATTTTCCGTCAATTATATCGAGAGCTACAATTATTCTCATAGTTCCAGAAAATTTCGCAGGATCTTTTCGCCGACAGCTGCCGACTTTTCAGGATGAAACTGCGTTGCATAAAAATTACCCCGGTTCATCGCTGCGCTGAAAGGGATGATATAATCACAGGTTGCTGTTGTACAGCCCGAGATCTCAGCGTAATAGCTGTGCACATAATAGACATCGTCACTTTGAGCCACACCTTTGAAGAGATCACCTGCCAGGCTCAGGAAATTGTTCCAGCCCATATGCGGAACCTTATCAGACTCAGGGAACCGTCTTACATCAGAATCGAAAATTCCAAGGCATCCGGTATCTGATTCCTCAGAGTACCGGCACATAAGCTGTAATCCAAGGCAGATCCCCAGAACCGGCTGCTTAAGGGATATTATTGTTTTATCCAGTCCTTTCTCTTTCAGGTAACTCATTGCCGAGCCTGCTTCTCCCACTCCGGGAAAAATAACCCTGGAGGCCTTTGCCAGCTCCTCCGGATCGTCTGTTATAATACTCTCGCAGCCAAGCCGGGTGAGGGCATTCTGAACCGACCCGATATTACCTGCATTGTATTTGATAATTGCTATCATAATTTGCCTTTTGTACTTGGAAGATTAAAGTTATCTGTCTGTCTGACAGCCATTTTTAAAGCTTTCGCAAAAGCCTTGAAGATTGCCTCTATCTTGTGATGTTCGTTCTGACCTTCAGCTTTAATATTCAGATTGCATCTGGCGCTGTCACTGAATGATTTAAAAAAGTGAAAGAACAGTTCGGAAGGCATTTCCCCGATCTTTTCCCTGTGGAATTCAGCATCCCACACAATCCAGGGCCTGCCGCTGAAATCCAGAGCTACCTGTGCAAGGCAGTCATCCATAGGAAGGAGGAATCCGTATCTCTCAATGCCTTTTTTGCCTCCCAATGCCCTGAGTATTGCTTCTCCCAACGTAATAGCCACATCTTCAATGGTATGGTGTTCGTCAATATGAAGATCCCCGTCAACTTTTATAAGAAGATCAATGTTTCCGTGCTTTGCGATCTGTTCAAGCATGTGATCGAAAAAGCCCAGCCCTGTGCTTATTGTGCTCTTACCTGTTCCGTCGAGGTTTAGTTCGACCCGTATCCTTGTCTCGGATGTATTCCTTTCCGTTACTGCCCGGCGGGGCGCCTGTTTAAGGTATCTGCAGATCTCGTTCCAGTCGGAGGTACAAAGGTCTGCATCAGGGAAACTCCCGTCTCTCAGAAGGATCGATTTACATCCGAGATTTTTTGCGAGCTCAAAATCAGTGACCCTGTCGCCGATGACATAGGAGGATTCCAGGTCAATTCCCTGCGAAAGATATTTTACAAGCATTGCCGTACCGGGTTTACGTGTGGGAGCATTTTCCGATGGCATCGACCTGTCAATGAAGATCTCCCTGAATACGACTCCTTCACCCTTCAGTATCTCCAGCATCTTATTTTGTACAGGCCAGAAGGTCTCTTCAGGAAATAATTCCGTACCCATTCCATCCTGGTTAGTGACCATCACCAGTTCGTAGTCGGTCTCCCTTGAAATGCGTGACAGGCATGATATGGCCGAAGGCAGAAAGACCAGCTTTTCAAAACTGTCCACCTGTTCATCTTCAGGTTCTTTAATAATTGTTCCGTCCCGGTCAATAAAGAGAACTTTCTTCATATCGACATAGAATTTAATGCATTTATAAGCTTCCTGTTTTCTGACTGTTTGCCGACTGTGATCCTGAGGCAGTTATTTACAACACTGCTGCGGTTCCTTACAATTATGTTCCTGTTCACCAGGTAATTATATATGAAATCGGCATCGGTGACTTTTACCAGAAGGAAATTGGCGTCTGAAGGATAGATCTTTTCAGTTATCTTCATTTTTTCAAGAACTGCTGCAAGCTTTACTTTTTCTTCCCTGATTTTCCTGACCTGGCTCAGATAATCTCCCGACCTCCTCAGTTTGCTGAGGGCGGCCTTCTGATTTATAGTACTTATATTGTAGGGAGGCTTTAACTTATTAAAATAGTGAACGATCTCCGGGCTGCAGAAAGCCATTCCGATCCTTGCTGCTGCGAGTCCCAGTGCCTTGCTGAATGTCTGCATAAGGATAAGGTTATTATACCTGTCAGTCAGTTTCATAAAGGAGGGCTTATCGCTGAAGTCAATATAGGCTTCATCAATTACAACTATCCCGTTGAAGTGAGAGATTATATGTTCCACATCCTTGAAATTCATGGCGTTGCCTGTAGGATTATTCGGAGAGCAGATAAATATCAGCTTCAGTCTCTTGTCAGCGAAGAATGGTTCGGCTTTTTTGATATCGATCTGAAAATTCTCATTCAGCGGCACTTTAATCACCTCAATGTCATTTACTGATGCAGACACTTCGTACATCCCGTAAGTAGGAGTGAATATCATAGCCTTGTCAATACCCGGGTTGCAGAATATCCTGAAGCAAAGGTCGATTATCTCGTCACTTCCGTTGCCAAGAAATATTTTCTCTTCCGCCGTGCCTCTGAAGGCTGAAATCAGGCTTTTCAGTTCCCTCTGATAGGGATCGGGGTAGCGGTTTAGTGTGCCGAACGGATTTTCGTTTGCATCCATAAATATGCCTGTGCTTCCCTGATAATCATCCCTGGCACACGAATAGGGGGTAAGCTTCATCACATTTTCCCTCACCAGTTTATTTACTTCTGCCATTTCGAATACTTTTTAATCTGATACTTACTGCATTTTTATGTCCGTTCAGGGACTCTGCTCCGGCCATAAGCTCAATCACAGGTCCAAGAATTCTGATACCCTCTTCATTTATTTCCTGGAAAGTTATTTTTTTCATGAAGCTTTCAGTAGAGACTCCGCTGTAATTCCTTGCGAATCCGTTTGTAGGCAGAGTATGGTTGGTTCCGGAGGCATAGTCACCGGCGCTTTCACAGCTGTAGGGGCCCAGGAAGACTGAGCCTGCGTTTATTACTTTTTCCGAGAGCTCTGCCGGTTCAGCAGTATTTATAATAAGATGTTCAGGTGCATATCTGTTGCTGAAATCTATACAATCATCCAGTGAGGGCAGAAGGATAAGTTTGCTGTGCTCAAGAGCCCGTCCGGCAATCTCTTCCCTTGGCAGGATTTTTAGTTGCTCCTCAATCCGGCTCTTCACCTTTTCTATCATACCGGGGCTGTCGGTCAGATAGACAACCTGGCTGTCAGGGCCGTGTTCCGCCTGGGAAAGCAGGTCAGAAGCAATGAATTCTGGATCGGCGCCGTCATCTGAAATTACAAGAACCTCGCTTGGACCGGCAGGCAGGTCTATTGCTATACCTTCTTCCTGCACCAGCTCCTTGGCTTTTGTAACATACTGATTCCCCGGACCGAAGATTTTATAGACTCCGGGAATAGTTTCGGTGCCAAAGGCCATCGCAGCAATAGCCTGGGCACCTCCGGTTTTATAAATCTCGGTTATTCCGATGAGGCTGGCGGTATAAAGTATCAGGGGGTGTATTTTTCCGTCCTTTCCGGGCGGAGTACAAATTGCAATCTCCCTGCATCCTGCAAGCTTTGCCGGGATCCCGAGCATGAGAACGGTGGAGAAGAGGGGAGCGCTTCCGCCTGGTATATACAGCCCTGCTCTTTCTATTGCCACGCTCTTTCTCCAGCATCTGATACCGGGAGAGGTCTCAACGGCAGGCTCTGGTTTCAGCTGTGCCAGGTGGAACTTCTCAATGTTGTTTTTTGCGGTGATGATTGCCCTCTTAAGATCACTTCCGATAAGTTCTGCTGCCTCCGTAATCTCCTCCGGAGTGACTTTTAAATTGCGGGGAAGCACCCCGTCAAATTTTTCGGAGTACCTGAAAAGGGCTTTGTCTTTTTCTGATCTGACAGCATTGATTATTTCCCTGACAATATTTTTAAGATCGTCTTTGACAGCAGGTCGCCTGCATAGCGAGTCCCAGCTCTCTTTACCGGGAAGGATTATTGTGTTCATCACAGGATCATTTTTTCAATTGGAACTACCAGTATACCTTCGGCACCTGCTTCTTTAAGCTGATCAATTCTTTCCCAGAACTGATCTTCCTTTACAACAGAGTGCATGCTGCACCAGCCTTCATTTACAAGAGGAATGATAGAGGGACTTTTCATTCCGGGCAGGATAGAGCATATCTTCTGTACTGCCGAGAGCGGTGCATTCAGCAGGATATATTTATTTTCCTTTGCATTTATCACTGACCGGATCCTGAACAGCAGCCTTTTCAGGATCTCCTTTTTAGCTTTGCTGAGATCCTTGCTGGCTATTATAACTGCCTGGCTTTTAAGGATAGTCTCAACTTCATGCAGTCCGTTGGTAAGCAGGGTGCTTCCTGAACTCACAAGATCGCAAATGGCATCCGCAAGACCGATACCCGGTGCTATTTCCACGCTGCCGCTGATCTCTTCGATCTCTGCTTTTATATTGTGTTTCCGGAAGAAGTCTGTTAGTATTTTCGGGTAGCTTGTAGCTACCTTCTTATTCATAAAATATTCTGGTCCGGTATAGCTCTCCTCCTTTGGTATTGCCAGGCTGAGCCGGCAGCTTGCGAAGCCGAGGCTTTCAATTATTTCAACATCCTTGTTTTTTTCATAGACCATATTTTCACCGATAATTCCTATGTCGGCTACCTGTTGTTCAACATACTGCGGAATATCATCATCGCGGAGGAACAGCAATTCAACAGGGAAATTTTGGGCGGTTGTTTTAAGAACAGAGAGCCCGTTAGAGAATTTTATGCCGCATTCTTCAAGAAGTTTCTCTGAGTTTTCACTCAGCCGGCCCTTTTTCTGGATTGCTATTTTCAGTACACTCATTTTTCATCAGCTTTTGTGTCTGAACAGGCCCGGCAGGAAATTAAAAAACCCGCCTGATCTGTTCAGACGGGTTTATGATATCTTAATATATTCACATATCATTATCTCCTCGCCTGAAGGCAAGCATCTGAAAAATGATGATGTGATGTAATGTGGTTCATTTCTTTAATTTGTAAATGCAAAGATAGAAGAAAATTAATAAATAATACAATTTCAGCTATAAAATTGATAATTAACCTGTCTGCCTGCTAAATGTATTTACAAAGGTTAAACACAAAGGTTAAACACAAAGGATCACAAAGGACAACACAAAGGTGAAGAAAGTATCATTTTCCACACCCCCGGAGGCGGTTGGCAAATCAGCATGTTATACCCGTTCTGCTACAAGATCCCCGACCTCAGTTGTTGAGTAACCCATTTTCCCGGCGCCCATATCCTTCAGCTTGTTGGCAGTGACAAACATTATTGCCTCTTCGAGTGCGTGTGCAGCTTTTTCTTCACCAAGATGTTCAAGCATCATTCCGCCGCAGGCTATTGCAGCCAGAGGATTGATTACATTTTTGCCGGTATATTTCGGAGCGGATCCGCCGATAGGCTCAAACATTGAGACACCCTGGGGATTTATATTTCCACCTGCTGCTATTCCCATGCCTCCCTGCGTTATAGCCCCGAGGTCCGTTATAATATCCCCGAACATGTTTGTTGTAACGATAACATCGAACCATTCGGGATTTTTAACCATCCACATGCATGTTGCATCGACATGGTAGTATTCCCGCTTAATATCAGGATATTCAGCCTTGCCGATCTCATGGAATGCTCTCTCCCAAAGGTCAAAAACATATGTAAGCACATTTGTTTTTCCGCAGAGAGCCAGGGTTTTTCTCTTATTTCTCTTCCTGGTATATTCAAATGCATAGCGCAGACACCGGTCCACCTGCATGCGGGAATAGATCATATTCTGTATTGCAACCTCATGGGGAGTACCTTTCATAGTGGTGCCACCGCTGCCTGTATAGACATCGCCTGAATTTTCCCTGACAACAACATAGTCGATATCCTCGGGTCCTTTATCCTTGAGTGGTGTTGCCACCCCCGGGTAAAGTTTGATAGGGCGCAGGTTGATATACTGGTCAAGATCAAACCGAAGCTTCAGAAGGATCCCCTTTTCGAGGATGCCTGGCTTGACATCGGGATGTCCGATAGCCCCGAGAAATATTGAATCGAACTTCTTTAGCTCTTCCGATGCAGAATCAGGAAGTACTTCGCCGGTCTTGAGGTACCTGTTTCCTCCGAAATCGAACTCTTCATAATTCAGTTTAAATCCGAATTTTGAGGCAACGGCGCTAAGCACTTTTTTACCTTCCCTTACAACCTCCGGACCGGTGCCATCACCGGGAATAACTGCGATATTGTATGATTTCCCCATAAGTTTTAAACGTTTTATATTTAGTTATTTGATTAATAATGATTGTCGTAATTTTAAATCTACAGGCCCGGTGATCTCAGCTCTTTCTCAACCAGTCCTTCAACAATATTGAGCATTCTTTCTGTTGCCTTTATTGCCGATTCAGTCTGGTCGGCATCCAGTCCCTTGGTTTTGAATTCCTTTCCATTATAATCCCAGGTAATCACTGTTTCCACCAGTGCATCGGTGGCTCCGCCCGGAGGTATCGATACCTGGTAATCTGTCAGCGCCGGGTATTTCTTTCCCAGCTTGTCATAGATAATCCTCAATGCTTTCATAAACGCATCATACTGACCGTCGCCCGAGGATGCCTCCTGGTAAAGGTTACCGTCAATCTCCACCTGGACATTTGCCGAAGGTTTAAGACCGTATGAGAGGGAGAGGGAATAATTTTTAATTAAGATTTTATAGTTTATCTGTTCACTGCCGAGAACATCAGCAATTATGAATGGCAGATCCTCGGTTGTCACATTTTCCTTTTTATCGCCCAGTTCAATAACTCTCTGGGTTACCCTGGCAAGCGATTCCTGATTAAGAAAGAGTCCGAATTCCTCGAGGTTTTTTCTTACTGTGGCTTTGCCTGATTGTTTTCCCAGGGCATATTTTCTTTTCCTGCCGAAACGTTCCGGCATCAGATTATTGTAATAAAGATTATCCTTACTGTCACCGTCTGCGTGTACGCCCGATGTCTGGGTGAATACGTTCTCACCTATCACCGGCTTATTGACCGGGATGCGGATACCGCTGAATGTCTCTACAATTTTGCTGACTTTTGTTATCTCATATTCGTTGATGCCTGTCTCAGCAGAAAGCTGGTCGCGGAGTATGCCTATTACGCTTGAGAGCGGTGCATTACCGGCTCTCTCGCCAAGCCCGTTAACTGTAGTATGAATGCCTTTAATCCCTGCCCTGACAGCAGAGAAGACGTTGGCAACAGCAAGATCATAATCATTATGTGCATGAAAATCAAAGTGCAGGTCAGGATACTTATCGATTACCTTTTTGCAGAAGGCATATGTCTGTTCCTGGTTAAGAATTCCAAGGGTATCCGGGAGCATGAATCTTTGAATGTTATCATCCTTCAATGAATCAAGCATATAAAACACATACTCTTCGGAGTGGATCATTCCGTTCGACCAGTCCTCCAGATAGATATTTACCTCCATATCAAGAGTCTCAGCCCTTCGGATGATTTCCCTGATATTGTTAACATGCTGTTCAGGTGTTTTTCTAAGCTGCTTTTCAAGATGTCTGAGAGAGCCTTTGCAAAGGAGGTTCACAACTTTGCCTCCTGCATCATTTATCCAGTTAAGGGAAATATCGCCGTCCACAAAACCAAGTACCTCAATATTCCTGTGAAGGTTATTATGGCGGGCCCATTCGGTAATTTTAGTGAGTGCTTCGAATTCTCCGGTAGATACTCGGGCCGAAGCTACTTCAATCCTGTCTACCTTCAGATCCTTGAGAAGAAGCTTGGCTATATGCAGTTTTTCGAGCGGTGAATATGACACACCCTGAGTCTGTTCACCATCCCTTAGGGTAGTATCCATAATTTCAACTCTCATCTCATCACACTTTTATTTGTTTCAAAACCGGTTATCATCTCTTTCATTCCAAGCAGGAAGTCGATATCATCGAGTCCCTTCAGGAGGCATTCTTTCTTATAGGGGTTTATAGCGAACCTGACGGAATCTCCTGTTGAGACTATTGTAAATGTCTGGTTTTCAAGATCTATTTTAACTTTTGTTGCTGGTTCCTTCTGAATCAGTGCATGGAGCTTTTTCAGGAGTTCTTCCGGTATCACTATCGGCAGAAGTCCGTTATTCAGGGAATTATTTGTGAAGATATCAGCGAAAAAGCTCGATACCACGGCCCTGAAGCCATAATCAAATATTGCCCATACGGCATGCTCACGACTCGAACCGCTTCCGAAATTCTTGCCTGTAACAAGAATCTTTCCGCTGAAAACCGGGTTATTGAGAACGAAGTCCGTTTCAGGCTCGCCTGACTTCTTATATCGCCAGTCGCGGAACAGATTGTTCCCAAACCCCTCCCTGGATGTGGCACTCAGAAACCTTGCAGGGATAATCTGATCGGTATCAACATTTTCCAATGGTAATGGTACACAGGTTGACTCAAGAATATCAAATTTTACTTTTGCCATGAGTTTATATTTTGACGTTGGTTTCTTCAGAAATAAATTCGCGGGGATCGGATATCACTCCGGTTATGGCAGCAGCAGCAGCAGTGAACGGGCTCGCAAGAAGAGTCCTGGCTCCGGGGCCCTGTCTGCCTTCAAAGTTCCTGTTTGATGTAGAAACCGCATATTTCCCTGCAGGGATCTTATCCTCATTCATAGCCAGGCAGGAGGAGCAACCAGGTTGTCTCACCTCGAAGCCGGCATTTTTATATATTTCGATAAGTCCTTCCTCAATCATCTGTGCTTCAACCCTTTTAGATCCTGGAACTATAAGGGCTTCAATCCCGGGCGCTTTTTTCCTTCCCTTTATTACCCGGGCAAATGCCCTGAAGTCTTCAATCCTTCCGTTTGTACAGCTCCCGATAAATACATAGTTGACAGGGTGTCCAAGGAGTTTCATCCCGGGCTTAAGGCCCATATAATCAAGCGATTTCAGGTAAGAAGCTCCGCCATTTTCAGGAGCAGAGGGTATTGAGGCGTCAATTGCCATTCCCATTCCCGGATTTGTTCCGTATGTTATCATGGGCTTTATATCACCTGCTTCAAATGTCAGTTCCCTGTCGAAGAGGGCATCAGGGTCGCTCTTAAGATTCTTCCAGTTTTTTATTGCTGCTTCAATATTTTCAATTCCGGGTATTGAAGGAATTTTCCTGATGTAGCTGAATGTGGTCTCATCCGGCGCTATCAATCCTCCCCGGGCTCCCATCTCTATACTCATATTGCACACAGTCATTCTTGCTTCCATAGAGAGTCCCGTGATGGCTGAACCGGCATATTCAACAAAATAACCGGTAGCGCCTCCGGTGGATAGTTCGGAGATGATATACATTATTATATCCTTCGATGTTACTCCTTTATTCAGTTTTCCGTTTATTGTGATGCGCATCTTCTTCGGTTTCGGCTGAAGGATGCACTGGGTTGCAAGAACCATCTCGACCTCACTGGTTCCTATTCCGAACGCAATTGTTCCGAATGCCCCATGCGTTGAGGTATGACTGTCCCCGCAGACTATTGTCATTCCGGGAAGGGTATAGCCCAGTTCAGGGCCTATGACATGAACAATCCCGTTTTTGGAATGATTCAGTCCGAAGAGTTGAATCCCGTATTTACTGCAATTTTCAGTCAGCCTTTCAACCTGGTTCCTGGATAACTCATCCCTGATCTGAAGATGCTGGTCTTTTGTAGGTATGTTATGGTCTGCCGTTGCCAGTGTCTTTTCAGGACGAAAAACAGATACTCCTCTCTCCTTCAATCCATTAAATGCCTGAGGGCTGGTTACCTCATGGATATAATGCCTGTCGATATACAGAACATCCGGACCCTCTTCTATGGATCGTACCACATGTCCGTCCCAGATCTTGTCAAAAAGTGTTTTTGGCTTCATTTATTATTTCTTAAATACATATTCTTCTATTACTTTGATCTTATCGCCCCTTCCGGCGCAACCCCCAATTATTCTTTACCCGGGGGTAAAACCCGCCTCCTTTGCCCTCATGACGTAATGTCCTGAGGTCAGCCAATCTTCGCCAGTGCATCAATAAAGGCTTCAACAGAAGCAGTAATGATATCGGTATTGGCAGAGAACCCGTAGTACGTCTTTCCTTCGTGCTCAACCTGGATATGAACCTTCCCAAGGTCATCGCTTCCCTTTGTTATCGCCTGGATGAGGAATTCCTCAAGATGAACGGTCTTGCTTATCAGATGCCTGACGGCAGTGAATGCCGCATCGATGGGCCCGTTGCCGGAAGCAGTTGAAAAATGAAGTTCCCCGTTGATTTTCACACCTACCGTGGCCACAGGGATAAGTGACTTTCCGCAGGATACCTGAAGCAGATCGAGCTTCAGGGAGTTCTCCCCCTGGAATACCTCACCTGCCAGGATCCGCATGTCTTCATCGTTGATATCTTTCTTTTTATCGGCAAGAAGCAGGAAACGGTGATAAATATCGTCTATCTCTTCTTTACCGAATTTGAAACCGAGCAATTCAAGCCTGTGATTAAGAGCGGCTCTTCCGCTACGTGCTGTAAGTATGATTGATGACTCCTTAACGCCCACCTCTACAGGATCAATTATCTCATAGTTCTCCCTGTTTTTCAGTACGCCGTCCTGGTGAATACCGGATGAGTGCGCAAATGCATTTCTTCCGACAATGGCTTTATTGGCCTGAACAGGCATGCTCATCAGTGTTGATACAAGCCTGCTGGTGCTGTAGATCAGCTTGGTATTGATGTCAGTCTTTAAATTAAGGTTGTGATGGCTCTTGATGATCATCGCTATCTCTTCCAGGGAGGTGTTCCCTGCTCTCTCTCCTATACCGTTTATTGTCACCTCAACCTGTCTGGCGCCGTTTATGACACCCATCATTGTATTGGCGGTAGCCATTCCAAGATCGTTATGGCAATGGGTTGAAATTATTGCCTTGTCGATATTGGGCACATTGTCCTTAAGATACTTTATTTTTGCTCCGTACTCCTCCGGAAGGCAATAGCCGGTAGTATCGGGAATATTTACAACAGTGGCGCCTGCCTTGATAACAGCTTCGATAACCCTTGCGAGATACTCGTTTTCGCTTCTGCCTGCATCCTCTGCATAGAACTCCACATCATCCACAAATTTCCTGGCGTATTTGACTGCATCGGCAGCTCTTTTCAATATCTCCTCAGGAGTTGTTTTTATCTTATATTGTATATGGAATGGAGAAGTGCCGATCCCGGTATGTATCCTTTTCCTTTTTGCATACTGAAGGGCCTCGGCGGCCACTTCAATATCTTTTTTAATTGCACGGGTAAGGGCACAGATCACAGGATTCGTAATGGCTTTGGAAATTTCAACCACTGATTTGAAATCTCCCGGACTTGAAATGGGAAAACCTGCCTCGATGACGTCCACTCCAAGCGCTTCAAGGGCCTGGGCCACTTCGATCTTTTCAATTGTATTCAACTGGCATCCCGGCACCTGTTCCCCGTCCCTGAGGGTAGTATCAAAAATTATGATCTTATTATTCATTTTATCAGTTGTTTATAACAGTTTATTTTTTCAGCGGCCTGAGTTTCCTGACAGCAGCTCCGGCTCTCCACATTTCAGAATCGCCAAGTTCCCTGAGTTCTCCGTCGAGCATCTCTTTATAGTTGGGAGCGCCGGTGGATTTGAGCACTCTGACACATTCCTCACCGGATTTGACCCTGCTATAGAGCTCCTTGAAAACGGGAAGTGTTGCAGCCATGAATTTCGGACGCCAGTCGAGGGCTCCACGCTGGGCAGTAGCGCTGCAGTTGGAATACATCCAGTCCATGCCGTTCTCATCGACGAGCCGTATCAGGCTCTGGGTGAGCTCCTCAACAGTTTCGTTAAATGCTTC
Organism: uncultured Bacteroidales bacterium; assembly: GCA_963816345.1. Taxonomy (GTDB): domain Bacteria; phylum Bacteroidota; class Bacteroidia; order Bacteroidales; family VadinHA17; genus LD21. The sequence goes on along the minus strand of CAWFKI010000005.1, from coordinate 2,581,098 downwards.
CGAAGGGCTGTGACCATTCTCGCGAAGTACCTTGTACTGTGCATCCATAATGCCGGCAAGGGCACCCATCAGAACTCCCCGTTCACCCGTCAGATCGCTGAAAACCTCAAGTTCAAAAGTTGTCGGGAAGAGGTAACCTGAACCAATTGCTATACCAAGTGCAATGGTGCGTTCTTCAGCTCTTCCGGTATAATCCTGAAAGACTGAGAAGCTGGAGTTAATTCCTGCACCTGCCAGGAAATTCCTGCGGACACTGGTCCCGGAACCTTTCGGCGCACAGAGTATAACATCCACATAAGGAGGAGGAATAACCCCTGTATGCTCTTTATAAGTTATTGAAAAACCATGGGAAAAATAGAGTGCATCGCCCTTCTTAAGGCATTCCTTGACTTTTGGCCAGAGAATACGCTGAGCTGCGTCTGAAACAAGGTACTGAATGATTGTGCCTTTTTTTACTGCTTCCTCAACAGGGAAAAGAGTTTTCCCCGGTACAAAACCATCTGCTACAGCTTTGTCCCAGTCGGCCTTAAACTCCGGAGCCTGTCCTATGATTACATTTATTCCATTATCTCTCATATTAAGAGACTGGGCAGGTCCCTGTACGCCATAACCAATTACAGCTACTATTTCATTCTTAAGCACTTCACGGGCTTTTGAGAGTGGAAACTCATCTCTTGTAACTACATTCTCAACTACTCCGCCAAAATCAATTTTTGCCATGATCTTTAAATATTAAATATTTGATTAATACTGGTATTTTTCTTATAGTCATTAGTTTACACTGGTTTTCCCGGCAGTTAATTTTTGTGTGGCAGGTCCAGCGATTCAGGCTTTAGCCTGGTAGCGGCATCCATCTCTTTAAGGTATGAATTAAGCTCTTTAACCTGTTTTGTTATCGCTATTCTTCCTGATTTGGCGAACTGCAGCACTCCGTGCGGCTCGAGCTGGCTGAGCAATTCGGCAATTTCAGTCCTGTGACCGGTCTTTTCAATTACAATGTATTCGGGTGATACCTCAAGGATACGTGCATGATGAGTCCTGACTATATTGTCAATGATGTTTCCCGACATCAGCCCCTTGGTTGTCACCTTGAACAGTGCAATCTCCTGGTAGATGATCTGGTCGGATGTATGCACAAATACTTTCAGTACATCTACAAGCTTTTCCATCTGCCTTGCAACTTTCTGGATCATCTCGCTTGTTGTTTTTACAACGATTGTGAGAAGATGAACCCCTTTTACGGCTGATTCGGAGGCGCTGAAGCTGTCGATATTTATCTGCCTCCTGGTAAGTATGATTGTTATCTGTCCAAGGATACCGATATGGTCCTCAGTGAAAAGCGATATTGTATATTCCTGTTTCATCGTAATATAATTTTGATATTAAAGATTTTCTGCCCTCATGCTGTCAGCAATGCGGGTTAATAAGTCAATCTTATTTCCGAGACTGATTTTCCCGGTTCAACCATTGGGAATACATTTCCCTGCTTCTCCACCTTTATTTCGAGAAGATAGGGTCCCTCGGCGTCTATCATCTCAATAAGGGAATCTTTAAGGTCTTCTCTCAGAGTAACTTTTTTTGAAGGTATACTGAAAGCTTTGGCTATCATAACGAAATCCGGATTTACCAGTTCTGTTGAGGCATAGCGCTTATCGAAAAACATGTCCTGCCACTGGCGCACCATTCCAAGGAAATTGTTATTGAGTATGATGATCTTCAGAGCAATGCCATACTGCAATATTGTTCCCAGTTCCTGCATTGTCATCTGGAAACCACCGTCTCCTATGAATGCTATTACAGTCTTTTCCGGGCTTCCGATCTTTGCTCCTATCCCGGCAGGAAGGCCGAAACCCATTGTTCCCATTCCACCCGAGGTGACAAGTGTGTTTGGTTTATTAAATTTATAGTAACGGGCAGTATACATCTGATGTTGTCCGACATCCGTTACAATAATGGCATCTCCTTTTGTATGTTCGGAGACCAGTCTTATTACCTCACCCATCTTAATCTCACCCGATTCTGGTTTCGTTTCAGGCTTGATAACTTTATCGTATTCGATTTTATCGCATATCCTGAATTCCCTGATCCATTTCTCAAAGGAGTTCTCCTTCACAATTCGTGTCAGATATGTTAAAGCCTCCTTTGCATCATTATTTATTTCAACATCGACCACAACATTTTTATTTATCTCGGCTTCATCAATCTCGATATGGATTATCGTTGCATTATTTGCATACTTTTTAAGATTTCCCGTAACACGGTCATCAAAACGCATTCCGATTGCTATTATGAGGTCAGCCTGATTGGTCAGCAGATTCGGGCCGTAATTTCCGTGCATGCCAAGCATCCCGGCGAAGAGGCGGTGGTCGGATGGAAATGCAGACAACCCGAGGAGGGTAAGCGCAACAGGTATGCCTGTTTTCTCAGCAAATGCCTTAAGCTCCTTCTCTGCACCGGAAAGAAGCACTCCGTGTCCTGCAAGGATAAGAGGCCTTTCGGCATGGTTGATGATTATTGCTGCCGATTCTATCGCCTTGGTATGCAGGGGGATATTCGGATTATAGCTTCTCAAGTGAGACACATTTGGAGTACCTGAAATCAAGTTTCTCAATCTGTGCATCTTTTGTAATATCGATTAGTACGGGGCCGGGGCGGCCTGTTTTTGCTATGTAAAAAGCTTTTGCAAGTGTCTCAGGTATATCCTGTGGCTTCTTGATCTGGCAGTTCCATTTTGTCACAGGCATCGATACACCTATAATATCAGTCTCCTGAAAAGCATCTGTTCCTATGAGGCCCGATACTACCTGGGCTGTAATAAAAACAACCGGAACCGAGTCGAGAAACGCATTTGCTATCCCTGTTACCAGATTTGTAGCACCCGGGCCTGATGTTGCAAAGCAGATCCCCGGTTTCCCGCTTACCATGGCATAAGCCTGCGCTGCATGAGCTGCTCCCTGCTCGTGACGGGTAAGATAATGCTTTATCTGACCTTCATAATCAAGAAGCTTATCATATACAGGCATGATAGCTCCGCCGGGATAACCAAATATAGTATCAACTCCCTCTTCAATGAGGCATCTTATTATGGCATCTGCACCTGTAATACACTCCAGTCCGTTAATTTGTGCTGTTGCCTGTTCTTTTTCCTTTACACTCTTCATATTTCGATTTTTGTCTTAATATCCTGTTTTTTATCCCTTAGTAATCTCTATGCTCTAGTCTGTGCTCTTTGCTCTGTGCTCTGTGCCCTGTGCTCTGTGCCCTGTGCCCCGTGCTATATCATCCTTATAGCTCCCAGGTCTGCTGAACTTACATATTTTGCATAAGCTTTAAGTGCAGAGGAGATAATACGGTTACGTTTTTCAGGTTTGTATGCCCTGTTCCCTTTGGATGATTCAGCAGCCCTTCTGGAATCAAGTTCATCCTCAGATAACATAACATTTATCTTTCTTCCCGTAATATCTATTTCAATCCTGTCGCCTGTTCTGATCAGTGCAAGCTCTCCTCCCGAGGCAGCTTCCGGGGAGACGTGACCGATAGAAAGGCCTGATGTACCGCCTGAAAAGCGTCCGTCAGTTATAAGGGCACATTTCTTGTCAAGACCCATTGACTTCAGATAGGAGGTAGGGTATAGCATTTCCTGCATTCCGGGACCACCTTTGGGACCTTCGTATTTAATTACAACAACATCCCCGGCTTTTACGGTACCGTTAAGAATTCCCTCAACAGCATCTTCCTGTGATTCAAAAATCACCGCACCACCTGAGAATTTAAACAATGATTCTTCTATACCTGCAGTTTTGACAATGCATCCTTTTTTGGCGATATTCCCATACAGCACTGCAAGACCTCCGTCCTGATTATATGCGTGGGTTACGGACCTGATACACCCTTTTTCCCTGTCGGTATCAAGCTCTTTATAACTTGTATTCTGCGATCCCATGACCAGGTTTTTCTCCATGGCAGGCGCGCTCCGGAATACTTCTGTTGCTTCCTGAACAGCTTTTCCTCCCATGATATCCCAGTCGGAGACAGCTTCACGGAGAGTGGCATAATCCACTCGTCCTACTTTGCTGTTAATAAGGTTTGCCCGTTCCAGTTCTCCCATTATTCCAAGAATGCCTCCCGCACGGTTGACATCCTGGACATGATATTGTGAACTTGGAGCCACCTTGCAGATATTAGGAATTTTCCTGGAGAGCTCATCGATATCCTTCATTGTAAAGTCAACTCCGGCTTCATTTGCGATGGCCAGAAGATGCAGAACGGTATTTGTCGATCCTCCCATCGCTATGTCGAGCGACATTGCATTCATAAACGCCTCCCTTGTGGCTATCGATCTGGGAAGAACAGAGGCATCACCTTTATTATAATATCTGTCAGCCATATCGGCAATTAATGCGGCAGCTTTTTCAAACAGCTTTATCCTGTTCGCGTGTGTGGCCACTATTGTTCCGTTTCCGGGAAGGGCCAGGCCAAGCGCCTCATTAAGGCAGTTCATGGAGTTTGCCGTGAACATGCCGGAGCATGAACCGCAGGTTGGACAGGCTAATTTTTCAATTTCGCTCAGGTCATTTTCGCTTACCGAATTATCGGCGGCTGCTACCATGGCATCTATCAGGTCGATATATTTATTATTGCGGAACCCTGCTTCCATAGGACCTCCGGATACAAATACCGCAGGAATGTTCAGCCTCATTGCTGCCATAAGCATTCCGGGAGTAATCTTATCGCAGTTGCTTATGCATATCATGGCATCCGCAAGGTGAGCATTGCACATATATTCAATGCTGTCGGCTATCAGTTCCCTGGACGGAAGGGAATAAAGCATCCCTTCATGTCCCATGGCAATCCCGTCATCAATTGCGATTGTATTAAATTCAGCAGCAAAAAATCCTGCCTTTTCTATCTCTTTTTTTACCAGCTGACCGATCTCGTGAAGATGGGCATGGCCCGGCACAAACTGAGTAAATGAGTTGACAATTGCAATGACAGGCTTTCCGAATTGTTCCTGCTTCATACCGTTGGCACGCCAGAGACTTCTTGCCCCTGCCATATTCCTCCCGGTGGTGGTCTTTGAACTTCTGAGCTGATTTTTCATATTATGAATTCATATTAAAAAAGCTTCCCGGTCTCCCGGAAAGCTTCTGTAAGTTTATAGTACTACATATTATTCCCGGTTCATTTGCGCAGAGCAATGAGGAGTACGAGGATAATAATATATATTATTGTATGTTTCTGCATAATCTCTTTAAATCAGAATGCAAATGTAATATTTTTTTATAAAATACAAGCAAAAGATAGATTTTTTAAATATATAAACCCTTTAAAGTAATTTAAGTTCATTCCGGTCATGTTGCTGAAGAAGCCCGTCCGGCCAGATACTTGACTGTACTTCTCCAATATGCAGCTTCTTCAGAAAGAACATGCAAAGCCTTGATTGTCCGATGCCTCCGCCGATACTGGCAGGGAGCTGTTCATTCAGAAGCATACTGTGAAAAAGAAGATTCCGTCTTTCGGAACATCCCCTTATCTCAAGCTGTCTTTCCATTGCCTTGCTGTCTACACGTATTCCCATGGAAGAGATCTCAAAAGCAGAGTTCAGAACCGGATTCCACAGGATAATATCACCATTGAGTCCGGAATAACCTTCTTCATTTAATGAGCTCCAGTCATCATAATCCGGTGCCCTTCCATCATGAGGCTCACCATTGCTGAGATTTGCCCCGATCCCGATAATAAATACCGCACCAAAAATACGTGCGACTTCATTTTCCCTCTGTTTGACAGTAAGATCCGGAAATTGCTTTAAAAGTTCTTCGGAATGTATAAAGTATATCTTATCAGGCAATTCCGGAGCGAACGCCGGATATGCTTCAAAGAGATCCCTTTCAGTGGCCCTGATCGCTTCATAGATATTCTCAACGGTTGACTTCAGATAATTCAGAACCCTTTGTTCGGGGAAGATGCGTTTTTCCCAGTCCCACTGATCCACATATACCGAGTGTATCCGGCTCAGTTCCTCATCAGGCCTTAAAGCCCGCATATCAGTAAGGATGCCCATCCCGGGTTCAATTTCAAATTCCTTCAAGCGAAGCCTCTTCCATTTTGCAAGAGATTGAACAACTGACGCCTTATGTCCGTTCATACCTTTTATGGAGAAGCTAACTGGTTTCTCGATCCCGTTCAGATCATCATTGATGCCTGTCCCGTCCAGAACGGCAATGGGGGCTGAGACGGAGACCAGATTAAGCTTCCTCGCAAGCCTCTTTGAAAATTTTTCCTTGATAAAGCCAATAGCCTCCTCCGTCTCCAATCTGCCCGAAACAACTGAGACCCTCATCTGAATATCTTCCTGTAACATATTCTTTACTTTTTGAAGCAAATATATAGATTCAATTCATTAATAGAAGCAAAAAGTATTTTTTTATTAATAAATATGTAATTTAATATTAAATAAATATATAATTTGAACGGATACGTTTATTCATCGGAAATGCGCTTAAGATATTAATCCAGCTTAACACAGAGAGATTATAAAGGAAATTATTGTGAAATAATCATGGACAGGTCATACTTTATGATAATATTTTCTTATTTTGTACACTCTTATAAGATTTTGGCAATGAAAGTAATCGCACTGTTTCTTGCATTATTTTTCAGTTCCGCATTTTCGGTTGCGCAAAAAAAACAGGTTGATGCTGCCATATCCGGCAGAATTCAACAGGTGATCAACTCTCAATGGACCTTTAACTATTTTCCGTTACCAACAGCCGATAAAGGCTACGAATCACCGGTATACAGTGATTCAAAATGGCTTGCTGTAAGCCTGCCTCATACCTGGAACAGCTTTGAGACAACCGGCGAGGTGCGTCCCTTTACAAGGTGTCCGGGAGAGACCGGAGAGACATACTGGTGGAAAGGGTGGGGCTGGTACCGCAAACATTTCTCAACAGTCAGCGAGTATACTGACAGCAAGGTTTTCATTGAATTTGAAGGTGTTCAGAAATACTGCAAAGTATGGCTTAATGGCATCTACCTTGGTGATCACAAAGGAGGGTACGGTTCTTTCGATTTTGATATAACTGCCTCTCTTAAGCCCGGGATGGACGAATGTGCTGGCAGTAGCAGTAATTGACCTTCCAAAAGATGAGTTCAGGATTCATCCTCTTTCCGAGGGGAATTATAATACTTCCTGCGGGATATTCCGGAATGTGACTATTTCCATCAGGAATAAGCTCCATATTCCAATGCAGGGATCGGCAGTGCATGAAGGAGGTACCTGCATTACCACCCCGGTTGTTTCGGAAAAAGAGGGTATTGTAAAGGTGATTACCTGGGTGAAGAATGATAATTCCCTTGCAAAAAACTGCCTGCTTCAGACCACTCTCTCCGACCGGAAAGGTCAGACTGTTCAGGTAATGAAAACAGAAGCTACCATTGAGCCAGGAAAATTATTTATGTTCGATCAGACCTCCAGGCCCGTAAAGGATCCTCACCTCTGGTCAGATAAGGATCCCTATCTCTATACGGTTCATTCTGAAGTCTTTGACAAAAGAGAACTGGCAGATTCCCTGTCAGGTACATTTGGTTTCAGATGGTTCAGTCTGAGTAAAATGCGCGATACGCTCTATCTTAACGGGAAACAAATCGCTCTGAAAGGTGCTGTCAGGCATCAGCAATACCCCTGGCTGGGAGCAGCGGTACCTGATTGGATGACTGTAATGGACCTGGCGGATTTGAAGAGAGCAATGAAATTTAACTTCATCAGGACAGAAAATTTTCCTGAAAATAAACTTGTATTTGAGCTTACTGATAAATACGGAATAATAGCCGCCGAAGATTTCAGTGCAGTCTCAAAGTCGGGTTTCTCTCCTGAAGAACAGAGAATGCAGATCAGGGAAATGATCCGCCGCGACCGCAATTTCGCCAGCATAGTGTTATGGAATGTGAGTTATGAGCCTGATGACACGGCAAATGTAAAATTTGCCATGTCTGAAGATCCGGCACGGATTGTCAGCACTTTACCGGTAAAGACAGATTCATCGCTGGAATATTTTAATTTCGGAGATAAAAATCACACCTCCGGGCCTGTAGCTTCAAAGGACGGAGAACCTTCAAGGATACTCCTCTCCGCATCACACGGGAAAACAGGAGCCGATCGCGGGTCAGTTGTAATAATAAAGGCCGATATCCTTGATTCAGGAGGAAATAATGTAGCCGGGGCACCCAATATACTCAGCTGGAAAGTCTCCGGGCCCGCCAGGCTGGTAGGACCGGCCTTCTATGAGCCTGCCATGGATATGGAAAGAAGCGCTTATCATTCATGGTATACTGGGACCCCGGCGATAAACCTTATCAGGTCGACGGGGGAACCCGGCAGGATCAGAGTGACAGTTTTTTCGAGCGGATTGGCTTCGGGTTCAATTGAAATCGATGCTGAAGAGATCCATTCCGGCAGTTCAGTTATAACCGAACCGAAGCTAGACGATGAAACCAGGAAACCGGTTACGGGGATAATACTTAATCCTGACAGGCTGGATGCGGTTCCTGAAGAGATTGTCCGGACATCGGAGAATCTCATTTCGGGAGCATCGGATAAAAAAGGCTATTCAAGGGGCATCAGGAGCTTTATCCTGAAAAATAATCATTTGCCGGATACATTATCCACTGAATTTAAAGTCCTGGTTGATCTTTTTTCAAATCAGATGGTGAATTACAGAGGCAGGATTTCAGCTGAAGATTATAATTTCAATATTGATCATTATAATAACTGCCGGCTGATTTCAGGATATATACAAAAAACAAAGCTGCCTCCGCTATTTAAGGAAAGTTTAAGAAGATACTATACCGACCTGATTATCAGACGGGGGAGTGAAAAAAATGCAGGGGAAGAGATGAACTGGCTGAACTGGATCCCTTCCGGCGGGGTTGTTGTTATAGTCCCGGATGAGAATAGCGGTGCGGGACAAAAAGGAGTTATCTACTCAAAACAAACGGAACTGGGTGAAATTATCAGACTGGTTTATCCGCAGTTTGCAAAATTCTCGGAAGAGGCACGGGAGCGGGCTCTTATCTTCATAACCAAGATGAATCCATACGTTCATGTCGCATCTTCAGATTACCCTGGCAACTCTGAAGGCGATAAGAAAAATGCAATGATCTGCAATGCCGAAAAAGGCCGGCCAATCCTGATACCAGAATACAAATTCATAAGTGAGTGAATTTCAGGATCGATCAAAGGTTACTTATTTTTTAACAGCTTTTCAGTTACCTGTGATTAGTAAAATTATGTCCTGGTGCCCCGGTGGCAAATAATTATTATCTTAGACCAAATTTTAAAAACCTGATCAAAATGAAAAAAAGAAGTCTATTTGCGATTTTTATGCTGATTGCCGTTACAGGCCTCATTTGTTCAACTTTTAATTCATGCAAGGCGCCCGGAAAATATATCGGGTTACAGTTATACTCCATCCGCGATTCGATTATGAGGGATGTACCCGGAGCTATAGCCAAAGTAAGCGAAATGGGTTATAAGTTTGTTGAACCGGCCGGATATAAGGATGGTAAATTTTATGACATGACGCCGGAAGCTTTTAAGGCTCTTTGTGAATCCAAAGGAATGCCCGTATTGAGTTCTCATGCCGGGCAGGCGCTACCTGATTCCGCAGGCTGGGCTGCTACAATGGAATGGTGGGATGCCTGTATAGCTGCTCATTCAGCTGTGGGGGTCAAATATCTGGTACAACCTTTTATGGGCGGAGATGCCTACCAGAGCCTGGATGTGCTGAAACGTTACTGCGATTATTTCAATGCGATAGGTGAAAAGTGCAAGGCAAAAGGTATTCAGTTCGGGTATCATAATCACGATAAGGAGTTCTCTACAAAGATCGACGGACAGACAGTCTATGACTTTATGCTTGCAAACACTGATCCCTCCAAGGTCATATTTGAGATGGATCTTTACTGGACTGTTGTGGGAGGAGCAAATCCGGTTGATTATTTTAATAAATATCCCGGTCGTTTTGAACTATGGCATATAAAAGACAAAGCAGAGGTTGGTGCAAGCGGGATGATGGATTTTAAAGCTATCTGGGCAGATGCTGCAAAATCAGGAATGAAATACGGTATTGTTGAAGTCGAGGAGTATAATTTCGACGAATATACAAGTTGCCAGAAAAGCATTGATTTCCTGAATAATGCACCTTATGTCATAATGCCAAAAAATTAATGGCATATATTTGAATAGTTATTATCTTTAGCGGGGAAGTTTGCAGAGACAGATCAGTATCGGGACTTCCCTGTTTTCTTATTTTTAATCTGTAAATACGTATTGTGAAAGATGAAGAACAGGATTGTTTATCTCATTTATTTGCTTTTTATAATCGGAGGATGTAAAAACAACTATTTTACGCAGAAGGATTTCCAGTCTGTATTAAAGATTGACTCGCATGCCCATATAGACACTGATAAAGGTTTCTTTGAAGAGCAGGCGGTTAAGGATAATTTCAGGCTGATCTCCCCCAATGTTGACCATTCTGATTCAGCTGCCGTGGAGCAGCAGCTTGAGATTGCCCTGAAAGCAATGAAGAAGTACCCGGGAAGGGTCTATTATGCAGCCACCTTTTACTTTGATACTGCCGGCTGGGGAACTGAGAGCTGGAGCAGAAAGGTAATTGCACACCTGGAAAAGGCCATATCCGGAGGAGCGGTATCGGTCAAGTTCTGGAAAAATATCGGGATGACCGAGCGCGACAGGAGTGGCAGGTTCATTATGGTGGACGATCCCGGATTGCAACCTGTAATTGACTATATAATCAGCAGGCATCTGCCTATTACAGGGCATCTTGGAGAGCCCCGCAACTGCTGGCTGCCGCTTAATGAGATGACGGTAACCGGCGACAGCAGCTATTTTGCCGAGAATCCTCAGTATCACATGTTCCTGCATCCTGAGTATCCCTCATATGAAGATCAGATAAATGCAAGGGATCATATGCTTGAGATGCATCCCGATCTGGTTTTTATAGGCTGCCACCTTGGAAGCCTTGAGTGGAGCGTAGATGAGCTTGCCAGACGACTTGACAAATTTCCCAATATGGCAGTGGATATGGCGGCCCGTATCTGCCATCTCCAGTATCAGTCAGCCAGGGACCGCAAAAAGGTCAGGGATTTCTGCATAAAATATCAGGACAGGTTATTATATGGCACTGATCTCTCGGACGAGGGAAGAGGGGATGTTCAGGAACTGGCAGCCGGGATACATGAGACATGGCTTGATGACTGGAAGTATTTTACGACAAATGAAAGAATGACTTCAGCCTCCTTCAGGGGAGAATTTGAAGGATTGCAGCTCCCGAAGGAAGTTGTGGAAAAGATCTATAGTAAAAATGCAATAAAGTGGTATAAGCTGCCTCAATAATAATATATGTTCTTTATATGAAACCGGCTTGTCGCCAGGTCCGGGGCTGCCAGCTGGCTCATTTCTGATTTTTAATTAATTACGATGAAAAAATTAATACTTCTAAGGTCATTCTTATTGCCTGTTACAATAATTTTCTTTTTTAATTCATGTGTTAACAGGACTGAGAATAAATCAATTATTGCAGGAGCTGACCCGGGAAATATGAAGATAGGATGGGCATCTGCCAACATAACCCCTGATAAACCTGTACTTCTTATCGGGCAATGGCAGGCAAGAATTTCAGAAGGTGTCATGGACTCTATAACAGTGACGGCCCTTGCCATAGAATCCGGCACCGGGGCATCTTCAGAAAAGGCAATACTGATTAGCTGTGATTTGGTTTGCATAGCAGAAGCATCCGGATTTAAAAATGATTATATGGAGAAGGTAAGGGAACTTTTAAAAGTATCCCTTCCTGAACTCCGGCCGGAACAGATTATTATAAATGCAACACATACACATACAGCTCCTCTTGGATCAAATGCAGCCGTAAAAGATCTGGTTGGAATAGAGCTCAATGTTATGCCACCGGCAGATTATCTGGAATTTTCATGCCGTCGTATTGCCTCTGCAGCCGTAATGGCCTGGAAAAGCCGCAAACAGGGAGGCATAAGTTTTGGTTTAGGTCATGCTGTAGTGGGTCATAACCGTTTGGCAGCATATATGTCAGGAAAGTCGGAAATGTACGGGAATACCAACACTCCGGAGTTTAGTCATCTGGAGGGATATGAGGACCATTCTGTTAATTTGCTCTATACATGGGATAATAAGAGCACGCTGACAGGTATGATAATAAATATACCCTGTCCTTCACAGGTAAGCGAAAATGAATATTTTATCAGCGCGGATTACTGGCATGATACGCGATCAGAGATCCGAAAAAGGCTTGGCAGGAATGTTTTTATTTTAGCCCAATGCAGCGCAGCCGGTGATCAGTCCCCTCATTTGATGGTTGGAAAAAAAGCAGAAGAACGGATGGAGCGTCTCATGTGGCCCGACAGTACCAATTCCGGCAGCGCAAATATCGGACAGCGAAAACAAATTGCAGTCAGTATTGCAGATGCGGCAACCGCTGTGTTACAATATACGAAAGCAAATATAGACTGGAAGCCGGTATTTTACAACAGGATGGAAACTATTGATCTTCCAAGGCTACTTATAAGTGGTCAGAATGTTAAAAATTTAAGCAAAGAAACTGACGAATGGGAAAAAAGCTATGAGCGACTCTTTCGGGAGATAAGAGAAAATCCGGCATTGAAAAGCAAGCCAGGATGGTACACTGAGATTACACAAAGTTATGCAATGATAACGTCACAGCAAAGTGTGATGGAGCGTTATGAATTACAGAAGAGAGAACCCGTGCTGCCGGTTGAGATTCATGTTATACGTTTAGGTGATATAGTTATGGCAACTAATCCTTTTGAACTCTATCTTGATTATGGCATGCGAATTAAGGCACGCAGCCCTGCAGTTCAGACATTTATAGTCCAGCTGTCCAACGGCTATGACGGGTACCTTCCGACAAAACGCTCTGAAGCAGGTGGGGCATATGGAAGTGATCCGGTTGAAGCTTTTATAGGTCCGGAAGGAGGACAGCAGCTTGTGGAAAAGACCCTGGAGCTTATTGATACATTATGGCTGAAAAAATAAAAAGGAAACCTGTTCCTTATTCTAAAGATCCATTCCTCAGATAATTTTTTGCATACTCTCTGGCAGTAAATCCGGTAATCAGCTTAAACTGCCTGTTAAAATGGGAAATATTGTTATAGCCTGTTGAATAGCAAATTTCAGTAATTGTCATATCGCTGTTTATAAGCATTTTGCATGCATGAGCAATTCTTATTTCATTTATAAATTGAGAACAGGTTTTGTGAGTTCTGCTTTTGAAGTACCGGCAAAAAGAGGCTTTATTAAGATTAACAAGATCAGCTATTTCTTCAAGTTTAAATTCCTTCCTGTAATTATCCATGAAAAAGCTCATTACCTTATTGATTCTTTCCTTGTCTGGAACATTAACAGGACTTGTGTAACCTAAACTTGAAAGTAAAGTGTAATCCCTAGCATTGGAAAATGAATTAAGTGTTTCCAGGAATAAAACTATCCTGTCAAAGCCGGAAGAATTGTAAACCCGCTTAATCAATTCAGAGATTTCCTTATGCTCTTTCCCTTTTATTAATATACCCTGCTGCCCGCGAAGAAACAGCTTTTTAATATGGGCAAATTCAAAAAAATCAAAAAAACTTTCACCCAAAGCATCTTCGCGGAACTGGATCACATATACATCAACAAATAGGTCTTTATTTCCTTTGTAAAAATCCTGATCATTTCTCCATACGTGGGGCAGATTCGGACTTATAAACATTAAATCTCCATCACCGAAAGGTCCTACATGATTTCCCATAAATCGTATGCCATAGCTTTTTTCAACAAATATGATCTCAGCCTCCGGATGATAATGCCATGGGTAATCCATATAAGGTACTATTTCTCTTTTTACGAAAATTGAGGAAGATTGGTTGGGAATTACTTTTTCAAGTTTGGCTTGCATGATTAACATATTAATTGTGACGAAAACCAAATTAAACTAGCAATATATGCAAAAATAGTGTTGTGAATTGAAAATGTAGTAGTTTTTTAAGCAATTCTTGTAATCTAATTTTATGATATAAGATTTTTAAGATCTTATATGAAAAAGTTTTTTTTAACCTAAACCTCACAGATCTATGAAAAATGATGAACCTTCACGAGAATTGTTTTACCATTCTCTGAAAAAAACTTTTCCAATTGTAGGTATTGCTATCGTCTTTATGATTTGCGGAATCCAGCTTGCCCATGCAGCCTTTGAAGATGTGAAAGGTGTTGGTATTGCCAGTACGGCTAATGCTTTTATGGACAATTTAACATTACCAGCAGAACCTCAGCAGTTGAAAGTTGCCGGTACTATTACCGACGCTACCACTGGTGAGGCACTTGTTGGTGTTAATGTTGTTCTTTTAGGGACTACCACTGGGGTAATTACTGACATAAGTGGCAAATACAGCATTTCAGTGCCGAACCTAAGTGGTAATTTAAAAATTTCTTATATCGGTTATGCAACACAGGAGGTACCAATAAATGGATTGACAGTTCTTGATATTAAACTCGTCTCCGATATACAAGCTTTGCAGGATGTTGTCGTTGTTGGTTACGGGTCGCAAAAGAAAATAAATGTTACCGGATCAGTAGCATCAATTTCAGGTTCGGAGATAAAATCATTGCCGGTAAAGGATGTCGGTACAGCACTGGTAGGCAGGTTACCCGGCATAATTGCTGTCAGCCCGGGTGGAGTACCAGGGCAAAATTCGCCTTCTGTATCTATTAGAGGTTTTGCCAACATGCTTATAATTGTCGATGGCGTTGAATACCCATTTGGCTGGGACCAGATTGATATGACGGACATCGAGAGTGTTTCTGTTTTGAAAGATGCTTCTGCATCGATTTACGGAGCAAGGGCAGGCAATGGAGTGCTGCTTATTACAACCAAACACGGAAAATCAGAGACGCCCACATTTAATTTTAACGCTTCCTATGGGATGGAGTCACCAACACGAATGCCACATCCGGTCGACGCTGGTACATTTGCAAGGATGTCTAATGAGGCCGGACTTACAACATGGACTCAGGATCAAATTGATAAATTTAAAAATGGTACTGATCCCGCCTATCCCAATACAGACTGGTATGGCGAAGTTTTTAACAAAACTGCACCCATATCGAAGTATAATCTCAGTTCAATCGGGGGATCTGATAAGTTGAATTATTTCTTTTCGTTAGGTTATTTTAATAATGGCGGAATGTTGAAAAGCGGTGATCTTGACTATAATCGAATTAATTTTCGGTCCAATGTCGAGGCAAAAGTAGCCAGGGGTTTTACAGCTTCTGTCAAAATTGGCATAAGACAGGAAAAAATATCAGCTCCCTCAGCTTCGCAATCTCAATCAAATGACATTAATAATCTTTTCTGGTTGGTTTTGCAGGATGCCAATTTCGCCCAACCAACTTTCCCGGGCCATTATCCAGATCCGACAAAGTTAGCCTTTACAGGGCATGGTTCAACCCAGCCTGTTGGCAGATCGAACAAGAGCTTCTCAGGATATACCAATGATGATACGAAATACCTCGATGGAGAACTGAACTTAAAATACGAAGCGCCTTTCTTAAAAGGATTATCTGCCAGAGCTAACTTCGCAACCAATAATGCATTCTCATATACCAAACAATTTGGGAAGCAATTCTTTTATTGGAATTATGACCCAACAACCAACGTATATTCAAATCCTATGCCAGCTCAGCAATCAGAAAATAGTGACAGGGAAACAATGTACAGATATTCTCAATTGACTTCACAATTCCAGCTGAATTACGATAAGACTGTAGGATTACACTCAATAAATGCCCTTCTTCTAGGGGAGTACATTGATTACGGGAATAATACCTTCTATGGATTCAGAAAAAATTATCTAAGTACCGCTGTCGAGCAACTTTTTGCCGGGGGAGATGCCGACAAGGATGCTTCAGGTACTCAGTATCAGGATGGCCGTATAGGTTATGCCGGTCGTATAAATTATGCTTACGCCGGTAAATATCTCGCTGAATTAACTGTTCGTTATGATGCCTCATCCAGATACGTCTCTAATAAAAGGTGGGGGACATTTCCAAGCATATCTCTCGGTTGGCGCCTGTCTGAAGAGCAATTTATAAAAAATATTTCGGCTATAAGTAATCTTAAGTTAAGAGCTTCGATGGGAAAAGCCGGAAGTGATGCCGACGTGCCAGCTTATTCGTATATAGCCGGCTATGTATATGGGCTCGGTAATGTATTTGGGACTTCAATTAATAAAGGTATTATATCGACCGGTATTCCTAATCCAAATTTAACCTGGCAAATATCGACCAACTATAATCTCGGTCTGGATGGAGGTTTCTGGAAAGATTTATTCTCTTTTGAATTTGATCTGTTTTACCGAAAAGTTGAAAATGTAGCCGGCACGAGGAGCAAATCAATTCCACTAACTTTTGGAGCCGGTTTGCCTCAGGAACCAATAAACAGTTTCGACGATAGAGGATTTGAACTTACTTTGAGACATGAAAATAATATCGGCGACCTTAGGTATTCAATTAGCGGTATGGTAACCTATGCCAGGTCGAAATGGATACACTATGATGAACCCACGTATCCTGACGCTGCAACAAGAGAACGTCTTGGGTTATCCGGCCAATGGAAAAACAGGCTTATCGGATATAAAGCCCTGGGGCTCTTCCAGACGCAGACCGAAATTAGTGAATGGGCCGATCAGGACACACAGGGGAACGCAACTATCAAACCCGGAGATATAAAATATGAAGATTTCAACAAGGACGGGGTAATTGATTTCAAAGACGAGCATGAAATCGGAAAGGGTTATATTCCCGACATCATGTTTTCATTCAACCTGACACTTGAATATAAAGGATTCGATTTCAATGCATTATTCCAGGGGGCTTCAGGGTTCAATGCTTATGCACATCAGAATCCGTTTGAAAACGGGACTGTTCCCTTTACATACATGACTGATTACTGGACACCAGAGAATACCGGTGCAAGATATCCAAGGTTAGTGAGCGGCGAAGCCGAAAATAATAAGAAATTTTCATCATTCTGGATGATGAATGCCACTTATCTCCGTCTTAAAAACATTACACTTGGTTACACAATTCCGAAAAGCTTATCTGATAAGCTGAAAATCAGATCATGCCGCATTTTCATAACGGGATTGAATATACTTACATTTGATAATGTATACCCATTAGATCCCGAGGCAACTATTTATTTGTTAAATCCAGGGGGAGGTCCTTCCTTCACTGGCAACAATGGTGCATACAATTATCCGCTAATGAAAAACTTTCAGGCAGGTATTGATCTTAATTTTTAACGTATCTATTTATTTAAACTACCCATGCAAAGATCCTTAAGTCATGTTGTGTGAAGTTTTTATAAAAGTCATTATAAATAAGTAAAAAAATCAGTTATGAAAAATTCCATTATTACTCTAATATTGTTTCTTGCGGTACTCCTGTTTGCGCAGAGCTGCCAGAAGCAACTGCTTGATAAAGCGCCATTAAATATAATTTCAGATGCAGTGGTCTGGGATGATCCTGCTTTGACAGGCGCTTACCTGAGCAACCTATACGGCCGCATAACGCCTTTAGCCGGATTATACGGGACTAATATATTTGGAGGTTATGATGACTTCAATGTTTTCGCTTCCATAGTCGCTTCAGGTGAGGGGTGCACCAATTTACCATGGAATCTGACACTCATAGGCCAGGGTTTATTAAATGGTTCCGGAGGCGAGCTTGAATATTTTGATTATGCGATCATTCGTGATATTAATATTTTTCTCATTAATCTTAAAAGTGGAAAAAATGCTGAAGAATTAAAAACCCAGTACAACGCAGAAGCAAGATTTTTACGGGCCTTTGTTTATTTTGAAATGGTGAAACGGTATGGAGGAGTCCCAATTATCCTGACCCCCCAATCCATTGATGCAGACTCTGCCACTTTATTTGTAACAAGAAACAAGGAACAGGAGGTTTATGATTTAATAGGGAAGGAATGTGATACGATTGCAACTATACTTCCTGAAACTGATGTTCCCGGAAGAGTTACCAGATATGGTGCTCTGGCGCTAAAAAGCAGGGCCATGCTTTATGCCGCCAGCATCGCAAAATATGGAACGGTTCAGCTTGATGGACTCGTAGGAATTCCTGCGTCAGATGCTAATAAATACTGGCAAGCCTCACTCGATGCCTCAAAAGCAATTATAGACGGTGGCAAATTTGCATTGTTTAATAAGTATCCCGATAAAGCATTTAATTACCAGATGATATTTCTGGAGAAGGATAACATAGAGGTCATCCTGGCAAAAAAATTCTTCGATATTAATTATGGCCATAGCTGGGATGATTTTGAAAATCCCAACTGCAATTATACTTACTGGGGTTGTACATTTTCTCCCTCCATGCAAATGGTAGACATGTATGATAATCTTGATGGATCGGATGGTAAAATCGACTGGCCGAATCTGAAAGGCTATCTGAGACCAGTCATATTAAAAAAGGATCCTAGATGTGAGGCATCCATAATGTATAACGGTACACCGTGGATAGGCACCAGAGACACTGTAGCCCTCTGGAAAGGTGTATATACTGAAACAGGAGAAAAACTGCTTACAGAATATGCTACCTATAATGGCAGAGATGTTGTCGGACTTGATGAAACGACATTTCAACGTCCGTCAACGGGGTTCCTGTTGAAAAAATTCCTTGACCCGACACATAAATTTCCTATTACAAACTCTTCCTTCCAGGACTGGCTGACGTTCAGGTATGCGGAAATTTTACTTAACTATGCGGAAGCCTCGTTTGAACTTAATGGTGCGGCAGCCGACAATTTAGATGCAATAAATCAAATCAGGGACAGAGCTGGTGTCGCAGAATTAACAACCATTACCCTGGACAAGATTCGCCATGAACGGAGAATCGAGCTGGCTTTTGAAGAACATGCATTCTATGATTTAAGGCGCTGGAGGACAGCAGAAGCAGAATTGAATACCAACAGGCTTGCTGCTTTCGCGTACTGGCATTTCAACACGACACCAAACCAGTACCAGTATGAAGTTTCCAATGCTGAAACCTTTAATCGTGTATTTAGACCGGCATACTATTACCTTCCGATAGGTGAGACCAGGATCAATAATAACCCCAACCTGAAAGAGAATCCTGATTATTAATTGACTTTGAATGTTTTGAGCAGTCAGAACATTACATGGGGGTGTCAGAAAAGATAAATAATTTTTGCTTTTCAGGCACCCCTGATATTCATGCTTTTTTGTGAAGTCTTATTGGTAGTGATAAGGGGAACCGATATTATGAAACCTTCAGGAATACTTTTTTTACTTTTCATGACAAATTCCTTTTTGGGCTTTGCTCTTGTGGCTTCAAGTGATCATCTAAATCAAGATGTAAAGGCATTTAACATTAAAGATTATGGGGCTGTGGGCGATGGCCGCTCGTTGAATACTGAGGCAATAAATAAAGCTATTAACGCCTGTTCCGAGGCAGGAGGCGGAACCGTGCTGATACCTGCCGGGAGATTTTTAACAGGAACTGTTAAGCTTAAAAGCAATATTACTTTATTTCTTGATAAAAATGCAACCATTATGGCAACCGATGACAAAAGCCAATTTAAAGGTGCAGATGTAAAACCTGAGGATGAGAACGAGCCTATCGGCATAGGTACCAATGATATGAATTACTGGACCCGGGCAATAATACTCCTTGAAAAAGTTGAAAATGTAACTATTACCGGTACCGGAACTATTGATGGTATGATGTTGGTACCTGAACCCCACAGGGAAATACACGGTATTATGGCAACTGAGTCAAAAAATATAGCCATTTCTGATATAACAGTTACCAGGTCAGGAAATTGGAGTATCGTTGGGTTTTATGTTGAAGATTATAAAGTAAGCAATGTGACGGTAACAGACGGATATGATGGTATTCATGTACGAAAGGGTAAAAAATTAGTATTTGAGAATTGTAAATTGTATTGCCGTGACGATGCAATTGCAGGAGGATATTGGGTAGACGCGCTAATTACTGATTGTACCATTAATAGCGCCTGCAATGGCATCAGAATTGTTTTGCCGGTTAAAAACCTGGAGATAAGAAATTGTTGTATAGTCGGGCCGGGTGTATTTGGTCATTACCGCGGTCCGATCGACAACCCCTGGATAAGAAAGACCCTCACAGGTATTATAATGCAGCCAGGAGCCTGGGCAAAAGGACCTGGAAAACTTGACAATATTTTTATACATAATATATTAATTAAAGATGTTCAGACAGCTTTGACATTTGTATTAAATGAAGGTAACACAGCCAGAGAAATACTTGTCGAAAATGTTGTTGCTACCGGGATCTCCCATAACGCCTGTTCTGTTGAAGCATGGCCCGTAGACAGCAAATATGAGGATATCAAATTTAAAAACCTTTGCGTATCATACCAGATAACGGATCCGAATCTATTAAAAGTTAAAACCATTGAGCGTCCACGAACTGAATCCAGACCTCTTCCCTATTGGGGCTTTTATGTCCGTAATGTAAAGAATATTGAATTTAAGAATGTAAAGCTGGATTTTAAAGGTGTGGAAGAACGACCAGCAATGGGTTTTGAAAATGTTGAAAGTGTTAAACTAAAAAATGTACATTTTAAAAAGGTAGAAGGGATAAAGTCTCTGATATATTCTGATAATACAAAAATGAGGATCACTCGTTCTTCAGCTTTTAAGTAATGAAGACAGATATTAATTTTTGTTGAGATATTGAAGTTCCCGTCGATCTTTCTACCAAATAATTTTGTAAATAAAAGCTTTATTGAGATGAAAAAAATAATTGTGTTTTTTATTCTTTGTACATTCCTTTTGTTTTTCACTTCTTTTTCCAATGAATATGACTGGATAATGTTACTGGATAAAAATCTGAATCAATGGGAGATATACCTGAGTTATCGATTTCATGACGGTTATGATGGTTCGATCCCTGTGAATGATAAAGGTGAAAAAATTGAACCTGTAGGATATAATAAAAATGAAGCAAATGTTATATCAATGAGCATAGAAGACAATGAACCTGTTTTAAAGATAAGCGGAGAAATATATGGATGTGTTTTTACAAAGCAGGAATTTCAGAATTATCATTTTAAACTTAAAGTGAAATGGGGTACCAAAAAATGGGAACCAAGACGAAATGATCCGATGGATTCAGGAATACTATATCATTCGCAGGGCAAATGTGGTGTAGATTATTGGCATTCATGGATGCAATCACAGGAATTTCAGGTTATGGAGGGAGGATTTGGAGATTATTGGTGCTGTGCAGCCACAGGTGCTCACGTAAAAATGCATGATCCTGATGCCAGAAATGATATGGGGGTCTATGATCCAGATGGAATAGATACACCAATGGGTGTTGGCGGTACCAGAACGGGTTTTGTACAGCATAGCGAGGATTTTGAAAAACCAGGTGAGTGGAATAGCTTAGAACTCATTTGCTTTGGAGATAAGAGTATCCACATTGTTAATGGCCATGTAGTTATGGCTCTTTCAAAATTAGTGTATAAGGATGGGAATGCTCTTAAACCTCTCGTAAAAGGAAGAATTCAATTACAAAGTGAAGCTGCTGAGGTTTTTTATAAAGACATTGAGATAAGGAAGATCAATAACGTACCTGAGATCTACAAGTCATATTTTAATTAAAACGAGCCTGTGAAAATTTTTATTAAACTGCTACTTGTATTTTTCCCGGTTTCCATCGTGGCCTGTCAATCTGAAACTGACCGGGAGGCAGGAATTATTATGACAGTGAATGGACCTATTCCCGTTGAAAAAATGGGAATATCACTAATTCATGAGCATATACTTGTCGATTTCATAGGGGCAGATTTGATAAATGCTAATAGATGGGATCGGTTAAAGGTCATTGAAAAATCTTTGCCCCACCTGAAAAAGATAAAGGATTTAGGTAGTCAGACTTTGGTCGATTGCACTCCTGCATTTCTTGGAAGGGATCCACTTCTTCTTAAAACTCTTTCTGATTCTTCCGGACTGAATATTATTACCAATACAGGGTATTATGGTGCCAATAATAACAAATTCATTCCCGGCTATGCTTTTCATGAAACCACTGAGCAACTTGCCGGTAGATGGATAACTGAATGGGAAAATGGAATAGATGCTACAGGCATAAAGCCAGGATTCATTAAAATTGGAGTCGATAGCGGTAGCTTATCGGAAATGCACAGAAAGCTGATTACTGCAGCTGCCATGACACATTTAAAGACCGGATTGGTAATTGCCTCCCATACAGGACCTGCAATTCCTGCATTTGAGCAGATAGCCATTCTTCAAAACGAGGGAGTATCTCCTGAAGCTTTTATCTGGGTTCATGCCCAAAATGAAAAAAATCCGGCAAACCATATAAAAGCAGCCCGATTAGGTGCATGGATAGGTTTTGATGGATTAAACAATAACAATATTCAGGATTATATCAGGTTGATTAAGAATATGAGAGAAAACAGTTTGTTAAACAAAGTTCTGTTATCACACGATGCCGGATGGTACGACCCTGAAAAAATTAATGGGGGAGAATACAGAGGTTATTCTGTACTTTTTGAGAAGCTTATTCCAATGTTACGACAGGAGAAATTCTCAAATGATGAACTTAATCAGCTATTAGTCGTCAACCCACAAAGGGCTTTTGAAATTAAGATTCGAAAGATGTAATCCATAGTTGCCCGTCAGATCGGAGACTTTGGTGAATTAATGAATTTTGAAGTAAAAAATGTAACAATAAACTTTTTAAGTTATGAAAACAATTGAAAATGCAGGCAGATTACCAAAACAACTTTGGATGTGCTTATCGGCAGTATTTTTTTTGTGTACAGTAGTTATTCAAGTTCAGGCACAAACGAACTGTATTGTGGACATTTCAAAACCTGGAGCTGCAGTTGCAGATATCTGCAGAGGCCAGCAGATAGAGGAGTTTAACCACCAGATTGAAGGAGGACTATATGCCCAGCTTCTTAATAATCCCTCATTTGAAGAGATTGACACCAAGTTTAATAGTACCCCTGCTGCTTATTGGGCTCTGATAAACCCAGGATCATCAAAGGGCAACTTATTAGGTCAGACTTCCGGGGAAACAGGTATGCTGAACGACCATCAAAATCATTGTATCAAACTTAAGGTTACCTCTGTGGCTTCAGGCAGCGTGGGACTGTCCAATGGTGGTTACTGGGGTATTAAACTTGAAAACAACACAAAATATAAAGTCTCTTTCTGGGCTAAGAAAGGTTCGAATTACAGCGGTACAATAAAGGCAAAACTGGAGAGCAATGAAGGAATAGTTTACGCTCAATCAGCTGATTTTAAACCAACAACAAGCTGGCAGCATTTTACCTGTGACCTCTCAACAAAAGGTGTTTCAAGTATTACCGGAAACAACCGTTTTGTAATATATGCCTCTTCAACAGGTGATGTATATTTTGATGTAGTCACAGTGATGCCTCCGACCTGGAAGAATCGTCCCAACGGATTACGACCCGATCTGGCCGAAAAATTGGCAGCATTGAAAATGAAGTTTATCCAATTCCCGGGTGGCTGTACTTCTGAGTCTGCAAGCATGGATACGTGCTGGAACTGGAAGAATTCTGTCGGACCCCTGGAACAAAGAGCAGGGTCCACAAGGAATCGATGGTGGTACAATAACGAGCTCTATTTTGGTCTGGATGAATATTTGCAATTGTGCGAGGATCTGAACGCCGAGCCTGTTTATGTCACTTCGGCCGGAATCAGTGAAAGACCAAATTATCCCGCCTGGTGGGCCCTGTGCCCGCTCGATAAAATGCAACCAATTATAGATGATATTTTGGATATGCTTGAGTACTGCAAAGGATCAGCTTCGACAAAATGGGGAGCTAAGCGGACAGCAAACGGACATCCTGCGCCCTATAATCTCAAGTATGTCGAAATTGGCAATGAAAACTATGGAACAACTGTTGAGTACAATGCCCGTTATCCGTTGATTTATAACGCTATAAAAGCGAAATATCCTGATATCCGGATCATGTATAATGGCACTTCAGGGAATGAACGAACGCGGACTTCCGGGAATCCGGTTGATTTCACCGATGAACACTTCTACAGGAAAGATCTTTCAGGTTTGTACAGCAAATATGACACTATCGATCCGTCCTGCAAAAAAATTTGTGTCGCTGAGTTTGCGACCTCCATTAAAGGAAACGGTGGAAACGTGATTGGCAATTTTGGAGATGGACTCGGAGATGCCGCTTTTATGCTTGGCTGTGAAAAGAATTCTGAACGACTCTGGTGGACCGGATATGGAAATTATGCCGGTTATGTGAATCATAGCAATTTCGGACCCTGTATTGTATGGAATGATGCTGTATCATGTTTTGCAACACCTTCATATTATATGCAAAAGATGTTATTCACGGATAATCAGGGAACCCGTATATTGCCATTCACACAGAATACGACAAATTGTTACTGGTCTGCATCAATTGATGACGCCTCTGGTAAAAACGACATTCTCCTTAAGGTTGTAAACAAATCAGCTACCACCGAATCTGTTGATATTACTCTGAAAGGTGCTGAAGCAGTTGATCCTGACGGTCACTCCACTACCATAACAGGAGTCCCTGAAGACGAAAATTCCATTGCTAATCCAACTAAAATAGTTCCTGTAGCTGGTACCTTTACTTCAGGAACAACATTTAAGTACGATTTTCAAGCCTGGTCGGTTACCGTCCTGAGGATCAGGATTTCAATACCGAAATAAATACAAAGCCATTTATCAATTCTCTCAATATGAAAGAAAAAGATTCCCGGTTTTTAATTTTGGTCACAATAGTGGCAACACTTGGAGGATTGCTTTTCGGCTTCGATGAGGCTGTAATATCAGGGGTAACTCCCTTCATTCAGCCTTATTTTCAACTCAACGACATCGCTCTGGGATGGACCGTAAGCAGCCTTTTAATTGGCTGTATAATCGGTGTTATTTTGTCCGGCAAACCAGGGGATATATTCGGACGAAGAAAAATGCTCTTGGCATCAGCATTACTATTTGTTATCTCGGCCATCGGGTCAGCACTATCGACTCATCTTGGAATATTTATCTCATGTCGCTTTTTTGGAGGTATAGCAGTTGGTGCCGCCTCAATGCTGTCACCCATGTACATTTCCGAAATAGCGCCTGCCGAAAAACGGGGATCGCTGGTTTCGCTCAACCAGCTTGCTATTGTAACCGGAGATCTGGTTGCCTACTTTTCCAATTATCTTCTTTCCGGTACCGGTGAGCAAAACTGGAGATGGATGCTTGCCGTAATGGCAGTTCCGGCCTTTATTTTCTTTGTTTCACTGATATTTGTTCCTGAAAGCCCACGATGGCTGATGCAGAATAACCGGAGGGATGAATCATTTAAAATTTTAAAGCGAATCAATGGTGCCGGGACAGCAGCCACTGAACTTGCAGCTATTGAAGCCTCCATTGCTTCTGAGGAACCTACGAGCTACAGGGAAGTATTTTCAAAGAGAATGAGATATATACTCTGGGTAGGGATCTTGCTGGCCGTTTTTCAGCAGGTCACTGGTATCAACGCTATCATGTATTATGCACCTATGATCTTCAGGAATCTGGGCAATGGTATAGATTCTGCACTCATCCAGACGGCTATTCTTGGGGGAGTACTCTTTCTGTTCACACTTGTTGCCATAAGATGGATTGACCGTTGGGGGCGAAAACCTCTAATGATTTGGGGAACCATAGGAATGGCAGTATCGCTTACCATGGTAGCCATTGCATATTTCCTGAACAAGCTTCAGGGTTACTTCATCCTTTTCTTTTTTCTAACCTATATGGCTTCGTTTGCAGCATCAATAGGACCTGTGACATGGGTGATGGTATCAGAGATCTTTCCCAACAAAATAAGAAGCAAGGCTATGTCTGTCTCTATTGTAGCTTTATGGGCTGCAAATTTTCTGGTTACGCTTACCTTCCCTGTCATCTTAAACAGGCTTGGCGGTGGTGTTGCCTTCCTGATTTTTGATGTGATGTGTGTTTTATTGCTTCTGTTTGTAATCTTTAAACTTCCCGAAACAAAAGGAAAAAGTCTGGAGGAGTTGGAGAAAATATTTATGAAGCACAATTGATAGGCGGTCTTAAAAAAAACTAAGATATTGTAACCTGCATCCTGTTTAAATATGAATTCGAAAGAAAGGATAATATTAACACTGAACCACAGGCAAACAGACAGGGTAGATTATTCATAAAAGAATAACATACAAATGAGAACTCTAAAAATTATTTTACGAGCCGCATGGGGTTTGGTAATACTAGTCGGTATTTGTCTTGTGACATTTATGGCATGTAAAAGAACTATTACATCAAGATGCTTTGTTAATGTTTCG
Organism: uncultured Bacteroidales bacterium; assembly: GCA_963816345.1. GTDB lineage: Bacteria > Bacteroidota > Bacteroidia > Bacteroidales > VadinHA17 > LD21. Next base: position 2,554,569 of record CAWFKI010000005.1, on the reverse strand, counting down.
AAGCCGGGAGCTCCAGTCGCTCCTATTTGCAGAGGTCAGGAACTGGAAGAATTTAATCATGGAATAGAGGGAGGGTTATATGCCCAGATGATTAACAATCCTTCATTTGAAGAGGTAGTCGATGCATGGGGTGCTCCCTTTCCCGACAAGTATTGGGGTATTGTAACGCCAGGCTCTTCATCGGGTAGTATATCGGGACAAACTTCAGTCAATACAGCTATGCTGAACAGTCATCAGGTTCATTGTATCAAGTTATCAGTCATTTCGGTTGCTTCGGGAAGCGTCGGAATAAAAAATGATGGATTCTGGGGTATGAAATTAGAAAATAACACAACTTATAAAGTTTCTTTCTGGGCTAAAAAAGGTTCAAACTTCTCCGGTACCCTTACTACAAAACTTGAAAGCAGTGATGGTACTGCCTATGCTTCCCGAAGCTTTACTCCAACGTCAGGCTGGGCAAATTATACATGTGATCTTGTTACCAGCGGAATTAAATCTGTTTCGGGGAACAACAGATTCTTGATTTATGCCTCCGCACCAGGTGATGTTTATTTTGATGTGGTCACTGTAATGCCGCCTACCTGGAAGGATCACGGATGCAGAATTGATATTGCGAAAAAGCTTGATAGTATGCATCTGGCATTTTTGGCATACCCCGGCGGATTCGATGCTCATTGGGCAAATTATAATTATTGCAGGAGATGGAAAGAATCTATTGGTCCTTTAGAAGAAAGAGGCGGGTCCACCTCTTACTGCTGGGGTTATAAAAACGACCTCTATTTTGGTACGGATGAGTTTTTTCAGCTGGCTACCGATTTGGGTGCTGAGCCAATGTATGTGTTTACAGCCGGAATATTCAGTGATGATTGTACAAAACTACCGATAATTTATACTCCTCTCGATTCAATGTCGATAGTAACAGATGATTGCCTGGATTTTTTAGAGTATTGCAATGGAGCTGTCTCTACCAAATGGGGCGCAGTCCGTGCAAAAAATGGTCATCCGGCTCCATATAATCTACGGTATGTTCAGATAGGAGCTGAAAATAATCACAGGGCTAATGATTCAGCTGCGTATGCTCAGCGTTACCGGATTATTCATGATACTATAATAAAGTACTATCCTGATATGAAGATAGCTTTTAATGGTCATTTTTATGGCGAAGTTTCACATCCGGAGGGGCAATCCTTCTGGGCTGTTGATGACCATTTTCTCAGCAATGACAATTCAGGAAGGTATAACTTTTATGATTCCGCCAATTGCGACCCCGGCATAAGCAGGTTTATGATACAGGAGTATTGTTCATCGCATAAAGGAATGGCAGCAAATGTAGACGCTGACTTCAGCGATGCGCTAGCCGATGGTATCTTCATGCTGGGCTGTGAGAAAAATTCTGAAAGGATGTCGTGGACAGGCTATGGTAATTTTGGATCAATTGTAGGCCATGGTGATTTTGGCTGTAATTTACTCTGGTTTGATGCGGTATCCTGTTATGGTAATCCAGGATATTATATGCATACAACTCTATTCGGGAATAACCATGGAACCCGGATATTGCCATTTACTTCCAATGCAAAAAAAACTTACTTATCCACCTCTGTTGACGAATCTGACGGTAAAAATGTTATCCTGATTAAAGCGGTTAATAAAGCTGACAGTTCAGAAGCTGTTCATATAATACTTAAAGGTGAATCTAATGTCAATTCTGACGGACATTATATAATGATTACCGCTGCAAATGACGCAGTCAATTCAATTACGAATCCTGTAAATGTTTTCCCAAAGGAAGGAACCTTCAGGACAAGTAATGACTTTACCTACACCTTTCCGGCTCGTTCGATGACAGTCCTGAGAATTAGTTTATTAAAGTAGAAACCAACAGTTATCATTCATGGTTAAAGTTGCCATTTTGACTTTTATTTTAAGAATTTACCGTCAATAATCAAAATATTATTAATGATTTTAAAACCATTGAAAATGAAACAAGTTAACGGATTTATTTTTAGACAATTGCTGATTCCGGCAACAATTGTAATTTTGGTTGCAACTATAATGTCATGTGCTCAAAATACCGGGCCGACATTTACTGTTGAGCTTTCCAGACCCGGCGCTTTAGTTGCTGATATTTGCAGAGGTCAGCAGCTAGAGGAATTCAACCACCAGTTTGAAGGTGGCCTCTACGCTCAATTAATAAACAATCCTTCATTTGAGGAGCTGAAAAACCCGATAGCTGAATGGTCTCTGGTAAAATCAGGATCCTCAAATGGAAATTTGTCCTCTCAGACTTCTGCAGAGACAGGCATGCTGAACAAGTTTCAAAAGCACTGCATTAACCTTAAAGTAACCTCTGTGGCTTCAGGGGATGTAGGTCTGGCCAACGGAGGTTATTGGGGGATTGGATTGAAGAACAATACCACCTACAAAGTTTCTTTCTGGGCTAAGAGAGGTTCAAATTTCAATGGTACTCTTAAGGCAAAACTGGAAAGCAATGACGGTAAGGTTTACGCGTAATCGGCAGATTTTAAACCAGCCACAGCCTGGCAGCATTTTACATGTGATCTTATCCCAGGCGGCATATCAGATATTACCGGGAACAATCGTTTTGTAATATATGCATCTGCGACAGGTGATGTTTTCTTTGACGTAGTTACTGTAATGCCTCCAACCTGGAAGGATCGCCCGAATGGTCTTCGGCCTGATTTAGGGGAAAAGCTGGCATGCTCTGAAACTAAAATATATTCAATTCCCGGGCGGATGTACAGCTGAATCATGCAGCATGGACACTTGCTGGAACTGGAAGAATTCGATCGGTCCGCTGGAAGAAAGGCCAGGTTCCACGAGAAATAACTGGGATTATAAAAACGACCTCTATTTTGGAATGGATGAGTATTTACAATTATGTGAGGATCTGGGAGCTGAGGCGGTTTATGTCACTTCATCAGGAATCAGTGAAACACCGCACAATCCGCTTGTTTGGTATTTGCCCCCTTAATAAAATGCAGCCGATAATCAGAGATATATTGGATTTAGTGGAGTATTGCAACGGATCAGTTTCTACAGTGTGGGGAGCTAAGCGGGCTGCCAACGGTCACCCTGCACCATATAATCTCAAATATATTGAAATTGGCAATGAAAACGGATGGGAGACAGCCGAAGAGTATAAACCAAGGTATGCCATGATCCATGACTCAATACTGGCTCACTATCCGGATATAAAAATTATGTATAATGGATTTCGTCAGGACAATGTAATTTCGCATACTTTTGGAAATCCGGTTGATTTCGTTGATGAACATTTTTATTTGAAAGATCTGTCAGTTTTATACAACAAATATGACACCATTGATCCTGCCTGTAAAAAAATCTGTGTTGCCGAGTATGCCTCCTCAATCCACGGAAACGGGGGAGATGTAATCGGTAATTTTGGCGATGCTCTCGGCGATGCGGTTTTTATGCTTGGATGTGAAAAGAATTCCGAAAGAATCTGGTGGACGGGATATGGGAATTATGGCGGACTTTTGAATCATAGTAATTTTGGCCCCTGCATTGTATGGAATGATGCAATTTCCTGCTTTGCATCCCCTTCCTATTATATGCAAAAAATGCTGTTCTCGGATAATCTGGGAACCCGTGTTTTGCCTTTCACTCAAAATGCGTCAAATTGCTACTGGTCCGCATCTGTTGATACTGGGTCCGGTAAAAATGATGTACTCGTGAAAGTAGCTAACAATAAAGGCACTGCAGAAACAGTAAATATTATTCTCAAAGGAGCTGAAAAAATTGATCGGTTGGGTCATTCTTTAACATTAACCGGAACTCCGGATGATGAAAATTCCATTGCGAATCCGACCAAAGTAGCTCCGGTAGCAGGTACATTTACTGCCGGTACCAGCTTCAAATATCAGGTTCCGGCTTATTCGGTTACTGTGCTAAGAGTTGGAATTTTAAAATAAAAGGGAGACGGAACCTCTTAAAGAGCAATTTTTTTCGGCAGAATATGGCATCCGGTTGTCATTTTTAATTATTTGAAAATATTTAAAATTATGAGCATTCTGAATAGGAACAGGTTGGTCCTGACAATAACAATCATCTTCTTTATCAGAGCAGCCATGGTCCAGGCACAAAATTTAAATTCTGCCTGTATGGTTAATGTATCAAGTCCCGGGGTAATTGTTGCTCCAATTTGCAGGGGACAACAGGTAGAGGAATTTAACCACCAGTTTGAAGGAGGGTTGTATGCTCAACTAATTAACAATCCTTCCTTTGAGGAGTGGAATAATCCGATAGCTAACTGGATCATCGTAAAGACAGGTTCCTCAGGGGGAAAAATAAGCCCCCGCACTCCTTTTGAAACCGGTTTACTGAACAGATATCAGAAGCATTGCATGAACCTGGAGGTTACATCGGTTTCATCGGGGAGTGTGGGTGTTGCGAACGGAGGATACTGGGGAATTAAACTTGAGAACAATACAAGATACAGGGTTTCATTCTGGGCCAAAAGGGGTTTGAATTTCAATGGCTCCCTGAAAGTGAAGCTGGAAAGCAATAACGGTACCATTTACTCACAATCTGAAGATATTAGACCAACCATGACCTGGCAGCATTATGCCTTCGATCTTATTACAGGTGGTATATCAGAGGTAAGTGGCGACAACCGTTTTGTTATTTATGCTTCAGCTACCGGTGATGTTTACTTTGATGTAGTTACAGTAATGCCCCCAACCTGGAAGGATCGCTCCAATGGTTTGCGTCCAGATTTGGCAGAGAAGATGAATGCCTTAAAATTGAAATATATACAGTTTCCTGGTGGTTGTACTGCCGAGTCAGCCCACATGGATACTTGCTGGAACTGGAAGAATTCAATTGGTCCGCTGGAAGAAAGAGCCGGTGCAACAAGATTCGGTTACGGATATAAAAACGACCATTATTTTGGTCTCGATGAATATTTCCAGATGTGCGAAGATATGGGAGCTGAACCGGTTTATACGACCTCAGCCGGAATTAACGAGAGGCCTGAGCCAACCTGGTGGCCTTCCTCACTTTGTCCGATTGATAAGATGCAACCAATCATAGACGATATATTGGATTTATTGGAGTACTGCAATGGATCAACCTCAACTTACTGGGGAGCCAGGCGTGCTGCCAATGGTCATCCGCTGCCTTATAATCTCAAATACATCGAAATAGGCAATGAAAATTATTTTATGCTGGAAGACTATAACAAACGCTATCCAATGGTCTATAACGCCGTAAAAGCCGCATACCCTGATATTAAAGTTATGTATAATGGCAATTGTTTTGGAAAAGAACCTTCACATACTTATGGGAATCCTGTTGATTTTACCGATAATCATTTCTATTTCGGTTTCGGGACCAACCTGTATAACAGATATGATAGTATTGACCCTGCCTGCAAAAAAATATGCGTTGCCGAGTACGCGTGTATGGGGAATGATGGTTCTAAAAAGGAAAGCTGTAATTTAATAAAGACAATTGCCGATGCTGTTTTCATGCTGGGATGCGAAAAAAACTCCGATAAAATGTGGTGGACCGGATATGGGAATTATGGCGCTCTTACAGGACATAATGATTTTGGACCGAATATTGTGGTTCATAATAGTGTATCATCCTATGGTTCACCATCATACTATATGCAAAAGATGTTGTTCTCGGATAATCCGGGAACCCGTGTGTTACCATTCACACAGAATACTGCAGATTGTTACTGGTCAGCATCTGTCGATACTGATTCCGGGAGAAACGATGTTCTACTGAAAGTGGTTAACAATAAAAGCACCTCCGAAACAGTAAGTATTACTCTTAAAGGAGCCTCAAAGGTAGACCGGATAGGTCATTCCACTACACTGACCGGCGCACCGGATGATGAAAATTCCATTTCAAATCCTGAAAGGGTTGTTCCGACTCCAGGTACGTTTACTGCAGGCCCCGGGTTTAGATATGTTTTCCCTCCATGGTCAATTACCGTCCTGAGAGTTGGAGTTTTAAGTCAGAAGTAAGTGTCAGATGAAACCATTAGAAATAAATACTATAAGATCTTAATTCATGATAAAACAGAAAGAAAAATGGGAGAAAGCTGAAAAGTTAATTCCGGGAGGTGTAAATTCATCAACAAGGTTAACCCAGGCAATCGGACCCCCATTTTATGTTTCGAATGGGAAAGGAAGCAGTGTGACAGGAATAGATGACAATGAATACATCAATATGAACAAATAGAGGGTGATGAGTTGTAAAAGCATTAATAACTTAAACAATGTGTAAAAAAACGGATGTAACAGGATCACTAAATGAACTTTGGATGGTTTTGGCTTTAATAGTTTTTCTTAGTGTTAATGGAACCGTTATTCACGGACAAACTGCCAGTTCAACTTTTACTGTTTACGTTTCAAATCCCGGCCCTTCAGTAGCTCCCATCTGCAGAGGCCAGCAGATTGAAGAATTCAACCACCAGTTTGAGGGAGGATTATATGCCCAGCTTATCAATAATCCCTCCTTTGAAGAGAAAGATCATAAATTTAACAGTACCCCGGCAGCTAACTGGTCTGTGGTAAAATCGGGATCGTCAGATGGCATGGTATACGGTCAGACTTCAGAGGAAACAAGTATGCTGAACAGCTATCAAAATCATTGTATTAAGCTTGCGGTTACTTCTATAGCTTCAGGAAGCGTAGGCATTGCCAATGGAGGTTACTGGGGCATTAAACTGGAAAACAATACAAAATACAGAGTTTCTTTCTGGGCTAAAGGAGGATCAAATTTCAAGGGTACTCTAAGAGCAAATCTGGAAAGTAACGACGGGAAAGTTTATGCTCATTCGGCTGATTTTAAAATTAATACTAGCTGGAAGCATTTTACATGCGATCTTACAACCGGTGGTATATCAAATGTAACAGGAACCAACCGGTTTGTAATATATGCCTCAGATACAGGCGCAGTCTATTTAGATGTGGTAACGGTAATGCCCCCGACATGGAAGGATCGTCCAAATGGTTTGCGGCCCGATCTGGCAGAAAAGCTGAATGCCTTAAAATTCAAATATATACAGTTTCCGGGAGGATGTACTGCCGAGTCTGCAAGTATGGATAAATGCTGGAACTGGAAAAACTCAATCGGCCCCATCGAAGAAAGGTCAGGCTCGACAAGAAATCGATGGTGGTATAAAAACGACCTTTATTTTGGCCTGGATGAATATTTTCAATTGTGCGAAGATCTGGGAGCAGAACCCGTTTATGTAACTTCTGCCGGAATTGATGAGAGGCCAAATTCACCCGAATGGTATGCCCTGTGTCCTCTTGACAAAATGAAGCCGATAATTGATGATATTTTGGATTTACTGGAGTACTGCAAAGGATCAGTATCAACTGTCTGGGGAGCCAAACGTGCGGCAAATGGTCATCCGGAACCATATAAACTTAAGTATATAGAAATCGGAAATGAAAATGGCAGGGAGGAAACAGCTGGTGAATACAGTTCACGATATTCAATGATCTATAGCTCCGTAAAGTCTTTTTATCCTGATATACAGGTTATGTACAATGGCAGCCGCGGTCTGAATGAATATTCGACAACCAGGGGTAATCCTGTTGATTTCGTGGATGAGCACTTTTATGAGAAAGATCTGTCAGTTTTGTACAACAAGTACGATAGCATAGATCGGGCCTGCAAAAAAATATGTGTCGCAGAGTATGCATCCAATAGCCTATCCAATGCAAAACTTGAAATTGGCAATTTTGCAGATGCACTTGGAGATGCTGTATTTATGCTTGGTTGTGAAAAAAACTCTGAAAGAATGTGGTGGACAGGATATGGCAATTATTCCGGTTTTGTTGGTCACTGTGATTTTGGACCCTGTATTGTCTGGAATGATGCAGTATCAAACTTTGCATCCCCTTCATACTATATGCAAAAAATGCTCTTCTCAGATAACCAGGGAACACATGTTTTGCCATTCACCCAGAATACGACCAGTTGTTACTGGTCAGCATCAATTGATACCGAGTCCGGCAAAAACGATATACTGCTCAAAGTTGTAAATAAATCAGCCAGATCCGAATCTGTAGATATTATTCTTAATGGTGTTGGCAAAGTTGATGCTGCAGGTCATTCTTTTACTTTAGAAGCTGCTCCGGAAGATGAAAACTCGCTTGACAATCCCACAAGAGTAATTCCGTCTGAAACTATGTTTGCTGCAAGTTCCGGATTTAATTACGTTTTCCGGGAGTATTCGATTACAGTGCTCAGAATAAGTTGTTTACTTATAAATGCTGCTCCTTAGTTGTGAAAAATCTTAACAAGAATCATCAATTTATGCAAATACAGTATTGTGATTTGAAAATGAAGTAGTTTTTTGAAAGATAATGATTTAATAGTTTTGATTACTACCAGCTTGTTAAGAAAGACTAAAACAATAGGTATGAAAATATTCAACAAAAAAGCTCTCTTTTTAACCATTCACCTGACCATTTTAACTGTCCTATCCCTTAAAAGTGTAAATGGGCAAATATTGCCATATAAAGATGCAGGTTTAAAGGTGGAGGAGCGGGTAAAAGATCTGATGAACCGGATGACTATTGAGGAGAAAGTCAACCAGATGCTCAAGCTTAACCTTGCTGATCTGAAACCTGACAAGGAAGGAAATATTACAAAAGAGTCTTTGGATAATTTGTTTCATGGTGAAAGCATCGGATGTCTCGATCCTCCGATTATTGATGTTAAAGGTATCGCAAAGTTTTCAGAAGCAGCGGATCAGTATCTTAGAGAGAATACAAGATTAGGTATCCCGGCAATTCATGTAGAACTGAGTGGTCTGCATGGTCAATTGGCTTATGGTGCAACTAATTTTCCTCAGGCAATCGGGCAGGGTTGCACCTGGAATACTGAACTTATCAGAAAAATGGCTGAGATTATAGCATTAGAAGCCAGCGCAACCGGTTGCAATCAGGCTTTCGCTCCGCTTTTTGATCTTGCAAGAGATCCACGTTATGGAAGGGTTGAAGAATGTTTTGGAGAAGACCCGTACCTCGTTGCTGAAATGGGGAAATCTTTCGTAATTGGAATGCAGGGAGACCCCGAAATAACAAAAGAATATATTCCTGAACACCATCTGATAGGTACGGCAAAACATTATGTTGCATATTGCACTCCAACTGCCGGAATAAACATTGCACCGGTTGAAGTAGGACCAAGGGATTTGAGAAATTTGCATTTATATCCCTTCGAAAAAGCTGTGAGAGAAGCCAATGTCTATTCTATTATGCCTTCGTATAATGAGGTAAATGGTATCCCGGTGCATGCCAGTGAATATCTGCTGCGTGATATTCTGCGAAAGGAATATGGTTTCAAGGGTTATGTATTTGCTGATTATGGTGCAGTAGGTATGTTACAGTTTGCTCATCATCTTACAGCAAGTAAAGCTGAAACTGCGCTCCTTGCTCTTAAGGCCGGTGTTGACCAGGAAGGCTCTGATTATGCTTATTCTGAGTTGATCAATCTGGCAAAAAGTGACAAGGACATTTTGGTATTAGTTGACGAAGCTGTGAAGAACATTCTTACAGTCAAATTCAAGGCAGGGTTGTTTGACAGACCATATTTTGCACCTGAAAAGATATCAGATATTGTTCATGCGAAAGAGTCAGTTAATCTTGCACGTGAAATAGCTGAGGAATCAGTTGTACTGCTTAAAAACCAGGATAATATTCTGCCTCTTAAATTTTCCATGCTTAAATCACTTGCGGTGATTGGACCTAATGCGAACCAGGTTCAATATGGTGATTATAGTATCACAAAAGATAATTCTTCAGGAGTTACGATCCTTGCAGGGATCAAAAACATATCAAAGGGCAAGGTTACAGTCAACTATGCAAAAGGTTGTGGCATCACTGATCTGGATAGCAGTGGATTTATAGATGCCATTAATGCAGCAAAAAAAAGTGATGTGGTTATACTCGTAATTGGAGGTACGAGTATGTCTTTGTCAGGGACAGGATGGGGTGAATTAGCAGATGAAGGAGCTTATCCGACATGCGGGGAAGGATATGACAGGGCTGAATTGACTCCTCCGGGAATTCAGCCGGAGCTGATTCAGGCAATATATAAAACCGGCAAGCCAATAGTACTGATAATGGTTCACGGACGCGCCTATAGCATTAAATGGGAGAAAGAACATATCCCTGCAATACTCGATGCATGGTATCCGGGAGAGGAGGGTGGAAATGCAGTCGCCCGTATTCTCTTCGGTGAGGTAGTACCTTCCGGAAAACTGACAGTTTCTGTTCCTCAATCCGTTGGTCACATACCCGTATTTTATAATTATAAACCCACGGGAAGAGGGTACTATCACAAACCAGGAACCAGAGAAAAACCCGGAAGAGATTATGTATTTTCTTCTACGGATCCTTTGTTCCCTTTTGGATTTGGCTTAAGTTATACTCAATTTGAATATTCAGATCTTAAAATCGACCATACACAATTAAGAGCAACAGATACGGTAAAATTATCTTTTAAGGTTAAAAATGTTGGCGCTGTAACGGGGAAAGAAGTTGCGCAAGTCTATATACACGACAAAATAAGTTCGGTAACTACACCCGTTAAAGTATTAAAAGGGTTCAGGAAGGCTGCAGTGGATCCAAATGAATCAATTTGGCTTCATTTTTCAATTCCGTGCAAAGAACTTGGATTATGGGATAAAAACATGAATTATGTAGTTGAACCCGGTGAGTTCGAAATTATGATCGGAGCATCTTCAGAGGATATCAGGTTAAGCGATATGATAGTTATAACAAATAAATAATTATATGAACCGTCACATCTTAATTTTTGTTGCAGCACTATGTTTTACTGTCAGTACTTATGCTGAAGAACTTCATATCGGCACTTCTACGGCAGACATTACCCCTAAACTGCCTGTAGCCCTCATGGGTCAGTTTAACTTACGCATTGCCGATACAATTGAGACTCCATTATCGGCGAATGTAATAGTCCTTGAATCACGTGATGGCGGCAGGTCACTTGATGCCGCAATAATGATCTCCTGTGATGTAGTCGAAATCCCTGAGAAATTGCTTAAAATGGTACGTAATGAAGTACACAGGCAATTACCTGAGTTTGATGTAAATAAACTTTTCATGACTGCAATTCATACTCACACGGCGCCGGTTTTAGAGAATGACCCTGAATCTTCATTCAGATATCAGATACCTGAGAAGGGAGTTACACAGGTCAAAGAATATGATACATTTTTTGTACATCAAATATCTGAAGCTGTTGTCAAAGCATGGAGGAATCGTTCGCCGGGAAGTGTTACCTGGGGTCTTGGTCATGCAGCAATTGCCTACAACCGGCGGGCGGTTTATTCAAAGGCCGTTCCCACTCCGGGTTATTTTTCTAACGGAACAGCACAGATGTATGGAAATACCAACCTTCCTGATTTCATAAATCTGGAAGGAATGGAAGATCATGACGTCAATACGCTTTTCTTTTGGGACAATAGCGGTAAATTAATTGCAATGACTATTGAAGTTCCCTGTCCTGCACAGGAAGTTGAGAACCGTTCCGCAATCAATGCTGACTACTGGTATCCTGTTCGTGAGAAGTTGAAGCAACGATTTGGTCAGGATCTCTGCATTCTGGGGTGGATAGGTGCTGCAGGCGATCAATCACCCAGACCAATGTACCGCAAAGCCGCAGAAGAACGAATGATCAAACTACGAAATTTAAGCCGGTTGGAAGAAATAGCCAGGCGAATTGTCATGGCTGTAGAAGAATCGTTCGAAACTGTTAAGAATGACAGGCATGACAATGTGCAATTGACCCACAGGGTGGAGACACTTGCGTTGCCGATGCGTTTGGTGACGGAGCAGGAATATGAATTCTGCAAATCAGAACGTGATGAAGCATCAGCAGAAATGGCTACAGACTCATCAAAGACAGGCGATGTTCTGTCTCGTATGACCTGGAACAGGGATGTTGTTAACCGCTTCGAAAATCAGAAAACTGATCCCAGTCCAAAAATGCATGCAGAGATTCACGTATTACGTATCGGAGATGTTGCAATCTGTACAAATCAATTTGAACTTTTTACAGATTACGGGATCCGGATACAGGCCCGAAGCAATGCACTACAGACATTTGTCATCCAACTGGCAGCTGGGTCAGGTTCATATCTCCCTACTGAAAAGGCTGTTAAAGGAGGAGGATACAGCGCTGTTATACAAAGCGACGTAGTTAGTCCTGAAGGGGGCCAGATATTAGTTGACAGCACTGTAAAACTGATAAATGAAATGTTCGTTATTGAAAAGTAAAAACTTATTCTGCTTACTAAAGACGGGATTAATAAACACACAATATGAAAAATGTTAAGAACAACCTGACTGCTGCATTCGTCGGCTTCGGAGAGGTTAATTCTCCGCAAGCAATTAATTAAATCAAAATGCTTAAAGGCACTGGGAGAAGTCAAATCTCTGGGAATTAAAATCATAACCACAGAACCTGTTACTGATGATCCCAATGGGATTGATGTCAAAAGAGCTATTAGCTGACTTCAAAAAGAAGATTTTGATCTGCTGATCATCTGCCTTGCCGGTTGGATCCCTTCTCATGCAGTAATTTCAATCACGAATGAATTTAAGTGTAAACCGATGATTTTATGGGGCCTTGCCGGAGATATTGATTAATGGTCGTATTGTTACGGCAGCTCCTCAGGCGGGGACTACAGCTCTCCGTAAAGTATTTGAGGACCTTGGGTACAAGTTCAAATATCTTTATAATATCATTGGGAAACCCTCTCCTCTTGGATAAAATCAAAGACTTTGCATCAGCTGCAGCAGCAGTTAGTTCAGTAGCAAGGACAAAAGTGGGGATGATGGGATTATCGCGATATGAAACTTTACAATACACTCTATGAAGGGCTTTCCCTGAAAGAGAAAATCGGGACCGAAATTGAGTTTTTTGAAATGCTTGAGATGCTTCAGTTAAGCGACAAAATTGCTGATAAGGAAATTCTTCCACTGTTGGATAAGATTAAAAAAGAGTGGAATTTTGAAAAACCAGCTGATGATAATTTCCTTAAAAAGGGCATTAGCTATTATTTAGCTGTCAGGAAAATTGCAGAAGAAAAATTTTTAGATGCAATATCCATGAAGGATGTTGATGGGATGAAAAAGATTTTAGGTTTTCCTCCAGCAATGATTTTTATGTTGCTCTCGGATGAAATGCAATTGTGCACTATCCCTGAAAATGATGCTATGGGGGCAGTTACGCAGTTGATTGTAAAGCATATTACCGGACAATGCGCCGCTTACCTGGAGTTTTATGAGTTTTTTGAAAAAAGTGTTCTTTTGGGTGTGCCTGATTTCGTTCCGGCCGAAGTTGTTAACGGAAAAGTTAAAGTTACACCAGCTGCATTTGGAAATATCAGTGGCGGACTATTAAATATTTCAACCTTGAAAACGGGCAAACTTACATTGGCAAGATTGTCAAACACCGGAGACCAATATACAATGCATATTTGTACAGGTGAAGGGAAATTAAAATCATGGGAAGAAGCGGGATGGGATTATCCTGCACCTCAGCTCCCAAGTCTTGAAATATTTCTTGATTCTCCTGTTGAAGATTTTGCACAAAACATTTCCGGACAACACTATATTATTGCTTATGGAGATCATTTACAGGCAATTAAAGATTTTTGTTTTCTAAAAGATATCAAAGTTGTTTAAACGCAGAAATATGAAAAAGTACGATGCCATAATCGCAGGGTATACTTGTGTTGACCTGATTCCTGATTTTAAAAAGAGCCAGCCGGTTATTGGTTTATCGAACCTTTTTATCCCTGGAAAATTAATAGAGATCGACGGGATTAGTTTTGTACTGGGTGGTGCTGTGCCAAATACCGGCCTTGCAATGAAGAAATTCAATAAAAATGTTTTCCTGAATGGATTGGTCGGAGATGACTTCATCGGTAAAATTGCCATAGAATGGCTGGATGAATATAATCTTTCTGAAGGAATCAGGACAACCGGAAAAGCTGGAACTGCATTTAGTATTGTAATAGCTCCTCCGGGAATTGATCGTATTTTCCTTGAATCTCCCGGTTGTAACCAGATATTTGGTATTAGTTATATCAATTTTGATGCTATTTCTGAGAGCCGGTTGTTTCATTTCGGATATCCTCCGCTCCTGAAACAATTTTATCAGAATGATGGAAGTGAGCTTGTTGATTTGTTTTCAAGGATACAATCGATGGGAGTTGTGACTTCTCTTGATTTTAGTTTACCTGATCCTGAAAGCGAATCAGGAAATTAGACTGGCCTGAAATTATGAATAAAGTATTGCCATATACTGACATATTTGTTCCCAGTCTGGATGAAATACTTCAGATTATGAATCCCGGGGTTTATTCAGAGATACTTTCTCCAGCAGTCAGTTCCGATATTATTGATAAGGCAATTATGAAATCTATAAGAGAGATCGGGAGAAAGTTCATCAATTATGGCGTCAAAATATTGCTGATCAAGGCCGGTCACCTGGGGGCCTATTTAATAACTGGTGATGTTTCATCAATAAATGAGAAAGCTACTTTGACACTGTCAACTGAAAAATGGAATAACTGTGAGTTATGGTGTAAAGCATATAAAGCCGATCCTGTTAAAATAAGAAATTCATCAGGAGCAGGAGATACAGCTGTTGCAGCATTTCTCACAGCAATTCTTCAGGGAGAAGATCCAGATTCTTCAGTTAAATATGCTGCCATGGCTGGCCGAAACAGCCTTTATTGCAAAGATATTTATAATGACCTCATTAACTGGCAGCAGATGGCAGAAGAAATTAAAGTTGTTGATAATAAATTAATTAAATTCTAAGCTGTCGGATGTTGGAAGTGATCATTTGCCTTCGGCTTCATATGGCTTCCGGTGTCATTTTGACAATTGAATGCCAACCGAATACCAACCGAATACCAACCGAATGACAACTTAATGACAACTTAATGACAACCGAATGACAACCGAATGACAACCGAATGACAATTGAATGAAAACCGAATGACAACTGAATGACAACTAAATAATGTAACATGGAAAATCTTACTAAAGTATCAAAGGACTGGTGGAGAGAAAGCGCATTGGGAATTCCCAAACTAATTACTGAAACCCCAGGTCCGGAATCAAAGCGTATGCATAAAAATACTGCCAGGTATATGAAAGGGCTGAGTTCACAGGTAAAATTATTTCCTGTTTGTTTTGAAGAGGGATTTGGGATTACCCTTACAGATGTTGATGGAAATAAATACCTTGATTTTTCATCGGGAATTTATGTCACTTCCCTGGGGCACTGTCATCCAAAAATATCAGAAGCCATATCTTATTGGGCAAAAAAACTGATGAATGCACATGACTTTACAACGCCGGTTAAGGAAAAGCTGATGGAAAAAATGGCCAGCATACTCCCTGGCAGATTGAACGCAATTCAATTATATTCTGACGGCACAGCGTCAGTAGAGGCAGCTATCCGTGCGGCACGAGCCATAACCAATAAACATGAATTTATTTCAGCCTACCGTGATTTTCATGGAAAAACATTGGGTGCCGTAAGCTGTGCCCAGATGTTCCGAGGCGAAACTTACAGTTATGGACCAACACGCGCAGCCGGCTTTTATATGGTTCCCCGTCCTGATCCTTATCGTCCCCTCTGGACCAAGGCTGATGGATCAATTGATACCGATGCATATATCAGATTTTATGAAGATTTTATTAAGGAAGGAACTGTCGGCAATGTGGCTGCATTTGTTCTGGAACCTGCCCAGGGCTGGGCAGGAAGCATATTTCCTCCGGATGATTTTTTCCCCAAGCTTAAGACACTATGCGATAAATATAAGATCCTTATTTATGATGATGAAGTCCTTGCTGGTATGGGCCGTACAGGCGAATGGCTTACTCTGAATCATTGGGATGTTATACCTGATATTGTAACATTTGGAAAATCGTTTGGGAATGGATTCCCTGTTACAGCAATGGTTGTAAGCGAAGAAAACGGAGGCGCTCTTGAAAAAATTTCTGCCTCATCCAGTTATGGAGGAAATCCGATGGCCTGCGCTGCCGCACTGGCATCTATTGAAGTAATTGAAGAGGAGGATATTCTTCAAAATGTTCGCACTGTCGGAGATTTTTTCATGAAACGCATGAAAAAAATGAAAGAGCAACATCCAATTATCGGTGATGTCAAAGGTAAAGGTTTCCTGTTGGGTATTGAACTTGTAAAAGATAAGAAAACAAAAGAACCCTTTGATGAAGCCGGGAAACTTGTTTATCAAAAAGCTTTCAGAAAAGGATTGGCCTGGATTCCTGCCGGTCATATTCTGCGTATGTCTCCTCCGCTGATTATGGATGAAAAATATGCCTCCCTGGGAATGGATATTATTGAAGAAGCAATTACAGAAGTGGAAAAGGAATTTGGATACAAATAGACTAAAATGCAAAGGAAAGAGATCAGAATAGGTATTATAGGACTCGGACTCATGGGCAGAGAATTTGGAAGCTCCGTAGCCCGATGGTGCAGTCTTCTTTCTGATGGTCCGGTACCTGTTCTGACGGGTATTTGTGACAGGAATAAAGATGCGTGGAAATGGTACACAGACAATTTCCCCGGGATCCGGATAAAAACAGATAACTACAAACTGCTCCTCGAGTCAGGGGAGATTGATGCAATCTATTGTGCTGTTCCGCATAATCTCCATGAACAATTTTATATTGATATTATAAATGCCGGAAAGCATCTGTTGGGAGAGAAGCCTTTCGGCATTGATAAAAAAGCAAATGAGAATATCTTAAAGGCTATAAAAGCAAATCAGGGCATTGTTGTCCGTTGCAGCTCAGAATTTCCATATTTTCCTGCCTGTCAGAAACTTGTAAAATGGTTAAGAACTGGTAAATATGGGCGGCTTATTGAGGTCAGAACCGGCTTTCATCATTCAAGCGATCTGGATCTTTCAAAGCCAATCAATTGGAAAAGAATGATTGAAATAAATGGGGAATATGGGTGCATGGGTGATTTAGGGATGCATACCTTGCATATTCCTTTTCATATGGGATGGAAGCCGGACAGCGTATATGCTGACCTGCAAAAAGTTGTAAATACACGTCCTGATGGAAAAGGGGCAATAGTTCCCTGTGAAACATGGGATAATGCTGTCCTTACCTGTAAAACAGCTGATCCTTCAACAGGGCATTACTTTTCAATGGTAGTAGAAACAAAACGCATGGCACCCGGTGCGACTAATAACTGGTTTATTGAAGTGTTTGGTACGGAAGGCTCGGCAAGGTTTTCCACACACAATCCCAAAGCATTCGAAATCCTTGATTCACGAGGAACAGAACAAGGCTGGACTATATTTGATACTGGATCTCAATCAGCGATACCAACAATAACCGGAGGAATTTTTGAATTTGGTTTCTCCGATGCCTTTCAGCAGATGATAGGAGCATTTTTACATGAACTGTCGGGCAATGGATCGGACCATCAATTTAAAAATGTTACCCCTGAAGAAACCAGGTGGAGTCATGAGCTCTTTACCTCTGCCCTGGAATCTCATAGGACAGGCAGAAGAATTACTTTAAATATTTAAATCTGCTTTAAACCTCTGCAAAAAACTATATAATAAGTTATTTAAATCAAAATTGCTTTTGCATATTTACATTCGTATAACCTGAAATAGTTTAATTGCATAAAATCAGGGATTATGAAAAAGATAGTCGTTGCAGGGGCCGGAGGCTTCATAGGTGGTCACCTCGTTAAAGAACTGATTACTTCCGGTTACCATGTCAGGGCAGTGGATATTAAACCGCTGAATGAATGGTACCAGGTTACTCCGGGCTCCGATAATCTCGTCCTTGATCTCAGACTGAAAGAAAACTGCGTCCATGCAGTGAATGGCTATAATGAAGTCTTTAATCTGGCTGCCGATATGGGAGGGATGGGATTTATCGAGAAGAACAAAGCCGCCTGCATGATAAGTGTCCTTATAAATACACATCTTCTTATTGCATCAAGAGAGTGCGGCATAGAGAGGTTCTTTTATGCATCATCAGCCTGTGTCTATAACGCGGAAAAACAGACTGATCCTGCAAATCCCGGACTTAAGGAATCGGATGCCTATCCCGCAATGGCGGAGGATGGTTATGGTTGGGAGAAACTTTTCAGTGAAAGGATGTGCCGGCATTTTTCCGAAGATTTCGGATTGATCACAAGGGTGGCCAGGTTCCATAACGTTTACGGACCCTTCGGAACATACGACGGGGGAAGGGAAAAGGCACCGGCTGCCGTCTGCAGGAAAGTAATTGAGGCCGGCATTTCAGGAAAGAAGGAGATAGAGATCTGGGGTGACGGACTTCAGACGAGAAGCTTTACATATATTGACGATTGTATAAAAGGTATCAGGGATATAATGTACAGCACCATAGAAGAGCCTCTCAACCTTGGAAGCAGTGAAATGGTATCGATAAATGAACTTGTCGGTATAGTGGAAGATATTGCAGGCTATAAGCTCCGGAGGAATTATGATCTGAATGCACCGAAAGGAGTGCGGGGACGCAACTCCGAGAATACACTCATAAGAAAATATCTTGGATGGGAACCTTCAGTGCCGCTCAGAACAGGTATGAAGAAAACATACGACTGGATCAGGGAACAGGTTCTTGATGGCAAAGAGATTAAAGGGAAAAATCGTTTCAATAATTAAAATAAGGTATTCTTTATAATGACTTAAAATCTCCTGATGCAGAGAAAAAAGGTTTTGGTAAGCGGCTGCTATGATCTGCTCCATGGAGGGCATATTGCCTTTTTTAAAACAGCTTCATCCTACGGAAAACTTTATGTAAGTTTGGGAAGAGATGAAAATCTTCTGCTTCTGAAGGGGAAGAAACCGGTTTTTTCTGAGGAGGAACGTCTATATATTGTAAATTCAATAAAGTTTGTGCACAATGCCTTCCTTGCTTCAGGGAAAGGCTTACTTGATTTTAAGCCGGACCTTGAAAGGATTAAGCCGGATATATTCATTGTGAACCATGACGGGCATACCTCCGGCAAAGAAGAACTTTGCAGGAGCCTGGGAATAGAATATATCGTGCTTGACAGAATACCTGAACCTGGTTTACCCGCCAGATCAAGCTCCCTGACGAAGATGGAATTGAAGTTCCCGTACCGGCTATGCCTTGCGGGAGGATGGATTGACCAGCCCTGGGTCTCTAAAATACACCCGGGATCAGTTGTCGTGGCCCAGATATGGCCAACAATGGAATTTAACGACAGATCGGGCCTGGCTACCAGCTCAAGAAAAACCGGAATACAAATCTGGGGTGACAGGTATCCTGAGGGTGATCATGAAGTGAATGCAAAACTGTTGTTCGGAGCAGAAAATCCTCCGGGGAAAATGTATGTCTCAGGTTCCCAGGATCATATCGGTTTGCTCTATCCCGGTATCAACAGACTCTGGTACAGAGGAGGTTACTGGCCTGAGAAAATCGAATCAACAACCCAAAAGGAAGTGTGCGACTGGCTTTCAGGGGTTCTTCACCTGATCGCTCTTGAACCCCGTCCCGACGGTTATGATCCGCTGAAGATCATGCACCTTGAGAAGCCCCTGATCCGTTCACTGGGCAAAGCAGGCGACGAATGCTGGGAAGCTATCCTCAGAAAAGATATTAAGGGGCTTGGCAAATCACTTACGGATACCCTTCTTTCATGGCAGAAGTTATTGCCGCTTACGGTACCCGTCAGTGTGATGAAGGAGATGGAAACAAAATATTTGCAGGATTACCCGGGGGCAATTACATCGGGCAGCGGAGGTGGTTACGTCATTGTTGCTTCTGAAAAAGAAATTGAAGGAGCAATTAAGATCAGGGTCAGGTATTAGTTTGCTTTCGAAAAATCACTTTTGATCTGTCCGGCCTGCTTTCCTCTGCTTTGTAGTTTGAATAAATTATAAACAGCTTTTTTTTAAATATTTTATATTAAGATTTTATCATGAGAAGATATGTTATAATATTTTGCCTGGGCCTTTTTACCCTCATGTTCCGTAACTGCACCAGCAGCATGGGAGGTGACCGGCCTTCCGGCCAGTACCGGAAGACCGATAGTCTGCCTGATGTATTGACTGAGAACAGGAGTGATCTGATTGCAATAAAGTTAAAGCATGAGGCTTCTCTTAAGTTTTCCGAACATCAGTTGCCGGCTACGCTGAAAGAATGGGAAGCATACAGGGTACAGCTCAGGGATGAGGTTATCAGGAAGGCCGGGGTTGTCATAGACCACAGGCTTCCGGTAAATATTAAAGAGACAGCCCTGATAAGGATGAAAGGTTATACGATCAGGAATATAGCCTTTCAGACCCGTCCGGGAGTATATGCAACAGCCAACCTCTTTATACCTGACGGACCAGGCCCATTCCCCGCAGTTGTAAATATGCTCGGCCACTGGAGAAAAGGTAAAATTGACAGTACCGGTCCCCAGGCTGTCGGGCACACTCTTGCGATTAATGGCTATGTCTGCCTTACTATCGATCCATGGGGAGCAGGAGAAAGAACAACAAAACATGGCGACTTCGAATATCATGGAGGAAACCTGGGTGCATCACTTATGAATATTGGCGAACCCCTTATCGGAATGCAGATATCAGACAATATCAGGGGCGTCGACCTGCTGTGCACACTACCTGAAGTCGATACAAATAAAATTGGCGCTACGGGAGCAAGCGGCGGAGGAAACCAGACAATGTGGTTCTCGGCAATTGATGAACGTGTGAAGGCAGCTGTACCGGTTGTGAGTGTTGGTACGTTTGAGTCATATATAATGGAATCGAATTGCATCTGTGAACTTCTGCCCGACGGCCTTACATTTACTGAAGAGGCCGGCATTGTTGCCTTATCCAGGGCAATACTGCTTATAAACCATAATCAGGATTCAAATCCTACATTTTTTCCTTCCGAGATGTTGCGAACGTTCAGAAATGCCAGGCCTGTGTTTAAATTGGAGGGGAATGAAAATAATATCTCTTACCGGCTGTTTGATCTTCCCCACGGGTATATGGCAGAAGACCGCTCAGCCATGCTCGGGTGGTTTGATCTTCACCTGAAGGGCACAGGTACGGGAGAACCTAAGAAGGAGATCCCGTTTGAACAGCTCCCCGAGAGAAAATTGCTCGTTTATCCTGACGGGAAAAGAGATCCGGATATTGTAACTACCGAAGACTATTGCCGGATGAAAGGAAAGGATCTTAGAAATGAGTACCTGAATGCCGTATCTTTTAATCCGGAACTTAAGAGAAAGGAACTTAAAAATATTCTGAGGATAGATGAGTCTGTCACTCTGAAGAAGGTGCACCAGTATTCTCAGCTTGGAGGCTGGCAAAGGCTTGCTCTCGAAACTTCCGATAGAATGCTTATCCCTTTGCTGCTTCTTGCGCCTGTGAATGAATCTCTCGGTTATGTGATCATCTGTAACCCTGACGGCAAAAGACAAATTCCTCTTTCTCTTATTGATAAACTGAAAAGTAGCGGGACAGGCATAGTTATTGCCGACCTTGCCGGCACGGGAGAACTAACTTCCACATCGACAATTTCATATGATTATAACGGGAAGCTGCATACCCTTTCACGGGCGGAATTATGGCTTGGAAGAACTGTTATGGGAGATTGGGTAAAAGAACTTGATCTGGTCACCGGCTTTCTTTACTCAGGATATAATGCAAGGAAGATCAGTATTGACGGTACCAGGGAAGCAGGGCTTGCAGGACTCTTTCTGGGTGCCATGGGGAGGAAAGTTGAAAGCATTACTCTAAGAGATTCCCCTGTAAGCTACCTCTTTGACAGCCGTGACTCTGTTGATTACTATGGAATGGGAATACATCTTCCGGATTTTCTGAAATGGGGAGATGTGTCACTGGCTGCTGCTCTCAGCGGAGGGAATATTATTTTTATCAACCCCCTTACAATGTCGGGTAAGTCAATTGATAAGAGCGGTCTTAATGATATTCAGCTTGAATTTGATAAAGCCAGAACCAAATGCGGTTTAAAGGGTAAAACATCGCTGGTGAAACCCATCTGACATTATTTTAATAATAATTAAATAAAATAGTCATGAAAAAAAAGAAGATTGTTTCAACAAGACGTGAGTTTCTTGCAAAAAGTTCTCTGGTTGGACTGGGAACAGTTTTTGGAGCTGGTATAGGAACTTCTGCATTCTCCCAACCTCTTCCAGGCATAATAACAGATAGTAATGATAACAGAACCATAGCAATAAAACCACGATACCATCGATGGTTTGTTGATCCCGGAGTTGAGTGGCTGGAAACTAATACCCGGTCTGCTAATGTTGACTGGAAGATTCCTCTGTCACAAACAGCCCTGGTTCTTGTAGATGTATGGCAGCGCCATTATATAATGGATACCCAGGCAAGAGCTGAAGTGATAATTAATACTAACATTCTGCCATTATTAGCTTCATTGAGGAAGGCAGGTGTCCAAATCATACATGCTCCCTCCCCTGAAGTGGCAGTAACTTCTCCTAACTGGGTGAAAATTCAGACAAGAGAGCAGGTGTTCCCAAAACCTGATGAATGGCCTCCGGCTGAATTCCGCTCTTCAACAGGTCCTTATAAGCCTTTTGCAATGCCTTATGAACCAGGGGAAGAGATAAGAAATAAAATGGCTCCTCTGACATTTCACCCAAAGGTTGTGCCTCTTGCCGGAGAACCGGTAGTAGCCACAGGAGAGGAACTCCATCAATACTGCAAAAAACATAAAATAGCTTTTCTTCTGTATGCCGGATTTAATACAAATGCATGTATAATTAACCGGACTTATGGGACAATAAGAATGAGGGACAGGGGCTACAGGATCATACTGATCCGCGATTGCACAACCGGAATGGAATCTAAAGAGACACAGCCGACTCTGGCACAGACAAAGGGAACAATACTGAATCTCGAGATGTTCGATTGCTTTACTGTTGCGTCAGGTGATTTAATTGCTGGTCTTCCGGGAGCAATCTAAATAGTGGAGATATTTTCTGAAGGAGCACAAACTATTTCAGGAACAATGCTTTGAAATATAAATAAGAAAATTGAAGCTATGACAGAAATAAAATCACCTCATTGCATTATAAATTGGATAAGGTTAATATTCTTCCCGATAATTTTATTTTTCTCTGGTAATTCCGCGTTCTCTGAACATACTGTCATTCAACAGGATAATAAGTTGTCCGGACTAAGTATTGCTGCATTCGATATTGATGCCACACCACCGGTTGGAAGTTATATGGCCTACGGACATGCAACAGGTACCTGGGATATGAGTCTTCGTGCCCGTGGTATTGTTTTATTAGGGTCAGGCAAACCGATAGTTTTATGTTCTGTGGACTGGATCGGCATTGCAAATGATTCGCAGGATGAATTTAAAAAAGTGATGGCTGAAGCAGCAGGTACCGATCCCGAAAGGGTCGCTCTGCATACGGTTCATCAGCATGACGCTCCCATCTGTGACTTTGGCGCTGAGAATTATCTGAAAAATATTGGTGTTGATCCATTAAGTTATGAGAGCTCATTTACCAGGAGTGTCATGTTGAACCTGGGAGAAGCTATTCGTACAGCGATTAAAAATGCACGTCCATTCAATCAGATTGGATTGGGAGAAGCACCCGTTTATATGGTCGCATCTAACAGGCGGATACCAGGTCCTGACGGCCGGATAAAGGCCACGCGCTATACATCCTGTGCCGATTCAGCACTTCGGGCCGAGCCTGAAGGGCTGATTGACCCCATGGTGTCTGTTGTAAGTTTCTGGGATGATGACAAACCTCTGGCAGTACTAAGTTATTATGCGGTTCATCCGCAGAGCTATTACCTGACAGGGCTCCCAAATCCTGATTTTCCGGGTATCGCACGGTTTTACCGGCAACTTGCTGTTCCCCAGGCGCTTCATGTTCATTTTAACGGGGCAGGAGGCAATGTGGGAGCAGGAAAATACAATGATGGTTCCCATGAAAACCGCGGGATTCTTGCCAGGCGTCTTGCGGATGGTATGCAAAGAGCATGGGAAACGACAAAGAAACAGCCGGTGGCTGCTTCGGATGTCAGCTGGACGACCGAAGCCGTAGCTCTGCCTCCTGCAAAATACCTGGAAAAGCTTAACCTGGAACTGAAAGCAAAAGCCGATGATCCTGTATATATCTCAAACACCATTTCAAAGATTGTCTGGTCTGACAGGTGTCGCCAGGGTAAAAAGATAAATATTTCTTGCCTTTCCATTGGGAGGGCGCGGATCCTGCATATGCCGGGGGAATTGTTTGTGGAATATCAGCTGGCCGCAAAGGCTGAACGTCCGGATCTGTTTGTTGCAATGGCAGCCTACGGTGATTACGGACCTGAATATATCTGTACCGATGCTGCATACCAGGAGGGTGGTTATGAAGCGGGTGAGGCTTCGGGTGTTTCCCCCGGTTCTGAAAAAATTCTTATGGCGGCTATAAAAAAACTGCTTAACCGATAGGATGATATCAATATTTTTTAATTTTAAAATTGATATATTTCCATTATAATAGGAGAACAGCTACTAATCTCATCTGATGATGAAGAAGACATTCTTGTTTATACTCTTTTCATATTTACTTGTATTCCCGTTTTATTATACAGGTACTGCTTCGGGTCAGAGTCCATCTGCAAATGACTGGAAAGCCGGTGTATCACGGGCCACTATTACTCCGGAAAAGCCTATATGGCTGGCAGGATATGCATCACGTGACCATCCCTCTGAAGGTGTACTTACAGACCTCTGGGTAAAAGTTCTGGCAATTGAAGACGCCGATGGTAAAAAAGCACTGCTTATCACCTGTGATCTTCTGGGATTTCCAAAGAAGATATCAGATCAAATCAGAGATCAGATAGCTGTTAAATATGGCCTGACAAGATCCCAGATAATATTGAGCTATACCCATACACATTCCGGACCCGTGCTTACCGATGCACTGTCAGACATCTATCCGCTTGATGAAGACCAGTCGGAGGTAATAAGCGAATATTCGCATTTTCTTGAAAAAAGGATTGTGGATCTTTCCGGAGAAGCTATTAAAGCAATGGTACCCGCCCGGATTTATTCCAGGGCAGGTGTTACCCGTTTTCAGGTAAACAGGCGGAATAACAATGAGGCATCATTAACACCCCTGACGGCTTTAAAAGGTCCTAACGACTACTCCGTTCCTGTTCTTAAAGTTACGGATACAACAGGCAACCTGATGGCTGTTGTATTCGGGTATGCCTGTCATGCTACCGTTCTTGATATTTATATGATCTCAGGTGATTATCCCGGCTTTGCACAGATAGAGATGGAGAAACTGCATCCCGGTGCAACGGCAATGTTTTTTCAGGGGGCAGGGGCCGACCAGAATCCATTACCACGCAGAACGATTCCTCTTGCCAGGCAGTATGGAAAAGAGCTGGCAGCTGCCGTCGAGAGAGTCCTGAATGAAAATATGAATAAGCTTGATCCGGCACTTACCACCGCCTATTCAGAAGTTGACCTCACTTTTGCACCTCCGCCTTCGAAAGATTCACTTATAAAGATTCTGAACGGACCCGAAGGGTATCAGAGGCGATGGGCTTCCAGGCAGCTGGAGAGACTTAAAAAGGAGGGATCATTAATGACATCGTATCCTTATCCCGTGGAGATCTGGAAACTTGGTAGCCAGGTAATAATGGCGCTGGGAGGTGAAGTGGTCGTTGACTATTCGATCGGTTTAAAAGAGCTTTTTGGCCAGGGGATATTTGTTATGGGTTATGTAAACGATGATATGGCGTATATCCCATCCGAAACTATACTTAAGGAGGGGGGTTATGAAGGAGAATCCTCGCAGATGGTTTACGGTTTACCGGCTAAATGGAGCAACGATGTTCAGTCAGTAATATTTGGTGAAATGCGAAAGCTGGCGCTGAAGTCGGGGATTAAGGAAGTATCGCAATAATTTTACTCCGGCTATCAGGTCTGCTGCCGGAACATATGGCGAAACGGATGACCTGATAAATGCTTTTATGAAAGTATATGATAACTGGGATAAGCTTAATTGAATATAATTGTTAATTTTCTGAGATTATTCTGATACATTTATGATTTACCTTTAACAGGTTAATTTGAGAGGCATAAAAGAAAGATATCCTGATCTGTTATATAAACCAAATACAAAAAGTATGTCAAAAAGAAATTATTCAAGGCGCGAATTTGTGAGGCAAAATTCGCTGGCTGGTCTTGGTACGGCAGTCGCTATGAGTGTTGGGCCTACCTTAATGGCGGGTTATGCCAATGACACGGCCATTCCAGCTATCCTTGGCGGTCAGAAAGTAAGGACAGCCGAATGGCCCCGGTGGCCAATGTGGAATCCGGATACCGATGAAGAGTTGCTTCTTCAGGCTGTGAGAAGCGGTGTATGGTCGCGGGCCAAAATAGTAACCGAATTCGAGAAAAAATATGCTGAAACAATTGGGGCAAAACGTTGCCTGGCTGTTGTAAATGGAACTAATGCTTTAATTGCTTCCATGGTTCAGCTGGGGATCGGTGGCGGTGATGAAGTTATTGTCTCTCCTCATACTTTTATTGCTTCTGTAGTATCTATACTTCAGACCGGCGCAATGCCTGTATTTGTAGATCCCGATCCTGAGACCTACCAGATTGATCATAACAAAATTGAAGCTAAGATCACCCCTCGCACAAAGGCTATAATGCCAGTACATATTTTTGGCCTTCCTTGTGATATGATAAAGATAATGGCAATCGCAAAAAAACATAATCTCTTAGTTGTGGAAGATGCATGCCAGGCATGGCTTGCTGAAATTGATCACAAAAAAATGGGAACATTTGGTAACGCAGGCTGCTTTAGCTTTTCGAATCCCAAAAACATTCCTATTGGAGAGGGGGGTGCAATTGTAAGTGACGACGAAGAGTTTATGGACCGCTGCTATTCCTATCATAACTACGGTAATCCATATGGTACAATGATCGGAGAAGTAGGTTCGGGTACACTCATTGCAGGCACAAAATTACGAATGACTGAATATCAGGCTGCTATTGGACTTGCCGAACTGAAACGGCTCGAAGGACAAACAACAAAAAGAAACGAAAATGCTGCATACCTGAAATCACAGATTAAGAAAATTCCGGGGATTGTGCCGTACAAATTCAATGACAAGGTTACAAGAGCATCTTTTCATATCTTTCCTTTTAAATACATTAAAGAGGAATTTTCCGGGTTATCAAAAGCAGAATTTATTAAAGCACTGAATGCTGAGGGAATACCCTGCTCCAATGGATATACTCCTTTGAATAAAATGCCCTATCTGAAAAATGTGCTTAAAACAAAAAACTTTCAGCTGATGTATCCTGCAGAGATGCTTGATTACAATAAATATATGGAAAGGAATCAGTGCCCGGCAAATGATAAGCTCTGTGATGAGACCGTCTGGTTTATGCAAAACCTGCTTCTCGCAGAAAAATCCGATATGGATGATATCGCAACTGCAATAGAAAGAATACACACGAATGCAGATAAAATCAGGAACAAAGCATAAATCAACGGCAAAATCAATCGCTTTGTAAATCCCCTGATTCCTTGATTTCTTTAGTCTAATAATGGCTGCATTTAGTAATACAAAGGAATACAGCCGCTTTTATTTATTAACAATAATACTGCTTAAATTAAATGACAAAAATAATGACCTTAAAGAGAATTTTTTTTACAGGGGTATTCGTCATGACGGTTATTGCTTCATGTACCCAATCGCCGAAATCTGAGTCGGCAGTCGCTGCTGTATCAACACCCGACGCAAGAATTATCGCTACCGTTTACAACTCAGGCTTCGCACACGCACATGATACCTACAACGGTATTTCTTCTGCAAGCGACGGCAAGATCTATTATGTGCTCTGTTCGCAACTTATGGATGTAGCCGGACAGATGTATTCATTCGATCCAAAATCGGGTACGATTGAACATCTAGGTGACCTGACTGAGATCTGTGGTGAAAAGGGGATGAAGGTTGTTGCACAGGGCAAGAGCCATGTCAACTTCGTGGAATCCGGAGGTAAACTCTATTTTGCCACGCATCTGGGATATTACAGTATTATAGACGGTATGGAGAAAACAGGTGTACCCACAGGAGAGTACAAAGCCTATCGTGGAGGACACCTCCTTTCCTTCGATATGAAGACAAAGAAATTTGAGGATCTGGGCATCGGGCCTCACAGTGAAGGCATTATTACAATGAACATGGATGTGGCCCGTGGTCTTATTTACGGCCTTTCATGGCCTACAGGATATCTTTTTCGTTATGATGTGGCCAAAAAGGAAATGAAAGATCTGGGACCCGTTACCGGTAAAGGGGAAGACGGGATGGGGAAGGATTTTCGTGTTGTGTGCAGGTCAATTGCAATTGATCCCGATAACGGTTCGGTATACTTCACCAATGCTGAAGGACAGATCAAGTGTCTGAAATCGGGTCAGGACTCTGTCGGGACAATTGAAGGTGAGGATATGAGAAAAGATTACTTTGGAACTTATGACATTTTCACTTCGGGAAGCATGGCTTACAACTGGAGGCAGGTATTCTGGTATACCCCTGAGAAGAAGATCTATGGTGTTCACGGAAATTCAGGTTATCTCTTCAGCTTTGATCCCGCCATCCCGAGGATCGATGTTCTGGAGAGGCTCACTTCTGTCCCTTCGAAGCTGACCGGCATGGGTGATCAGTTCAGTTATGGCTATCTTGGTTTCAAGCTGGGTCCTGACGGACGAACCATCTATTACCTGACAGGAGGTCCCATCTATATCAATGGTAAACGTGTTATGGGCGCCACCTCAACTGCAAAAGGAGAAGCAAAGGGTCTGGAGGACCTGCATCTGATCACGTATGATATTCCGACAGGGAAATATCTTGATCATGGCGCCGTATTCTACCCCGACGGGCAGCGACCGTTATATGTCAATTCTATCGCAATAGGAGCAGACGGTACTGTCTGTACTCTTGCAAGAATAACCGAAAACGGCACAACCAGGACCGATCTTATAAGCTTCCCGGGGCCATTTAAGAAATGAATAATTTAACTGCAGGGATTTTGATGTTAATAGTATGAAAAAGGAGAAAAAGGATTTTAGTTTAATTAATTTTCAAGCCATGAAAAGAAACGACTTAACCAAAATGATTCACCCCATCGAAGTGAAGAAATCATCATTGAAGAACTTAGCCCTGACGATCCTTGTATTGTTTTCCGGAGTCTTCACCCTTCCGGCTCAGATAAAGATCTTCATTGAAACTGATCTGGAAGGAGTGAGCGGTGTATATAAGTTTTCCCAGACAAGGGAAAAAGGTACCCCCGAAAACATAAAGGCCTGCGAATATTTTATGGGAGACCTTGCTGCTGTGGTTAAAGGTCTGCGTGATGGTGGCGCCACTGAAATTCTGATTATAGACGGCCACGGGAACCAGGCGATGATACCTGACCTGATGGTACCCGGCGCCAGATATGTGACCGGTCAGCCAAAACCCGATGGAAACCGCTGGAGTCTCGATAAATCTTATGCCGGAATTGTCATGTTCGGATTTCATGCAATGAATGGTACTCCGGATGGAGTCTTATGTCACACCCAATCTTCCATGACCGAAAACAAATACTGGTATAATGGAGTCGAATCGGGGGAGCTGGCACAGACTGCTTCTATTGCTGGGTATTTTGGCGTTCCACCTGTACTTGTCACAGGTGATGAGGCTACATGCAGGGAAGCCACTAAATTTTTCGGAAACGGCGTTGTCACTGTAGCAACCAAGCAGGGACTTGCACGTGAAGCCGCTGTCCTTTATCCGTTTGAAGAAACACGAAAGGCCCTTTATGAGGGCGCAAAAAAAGCTATTGCTGCAATTCCAAAATGCAAACCCTATATCCTGGAAACGCCAATTAAAGCAAAGGAGACATATCTGGAAAAAGCCCCGTCGACCATAATGCCAAAACTGGTTACAAGGGAATGGACTATCGATAATGCGCTTCACCTGTTGGATTAAGGACAGATAATATGAATAATTTCTATTAATTAACATATCAGCTGACAGAAGATGTTATATTTACCAAAACATATTCTGAAAGAAAGGTTCACGTTATGGATAAAATGAGTAAAATTTCAGCATGGCTCCTTACAGTTCTGCGGATTGTAATTGGATGGCATTTCCTTTATGAAGGGATAGCAAAATTATTTAACCCGAACTGGTCCTCGACTATGTACCTTATGGAGTCCAAATGGCTGTTCTCAGGTTTTTTTCACTGGCTGATTGGCAATAACACCACGTTACAGATTGTGGATTTTCTGAACATATGGGGCTTAATTATTATCGGACTTTGCCTTTTTATCGGGATTTTTACCCGCATCGCCGGCATTTCGGGAGCGCTTCTTCTTTTACTGTATTATGTAGCCAATCCCCCGTTCGTCTCTTCCTCAATTCCTGCACAAAGCCATTTTTATATTCTCAATTATAACCTTATAGAAGCTATAGTGCTAGTTGTATTGTCATCATTACGAAAAGATTCTCTCTTCGGGGTCCAACGATTGATTATGTATTACCATACAAAGCGGAAGGATCTTAAATTTCCTCCGAAAGATAATCACGAGATCCTTGAGTCATTTGATACATCACGCAGGGAAGTGATAAAGAATCTTGCGGTCATTCCTTTATTCGGAGCAGTTTTTTTCGGTATGGCAAAGAAACGGGGATGGATAAGTTTTGAGGAGAAAAATCTTGCTACCAAAACTGATGCTGTGAGCAGCGCATCATTAGTGCTTGGGAAGTCTCTGTCGATAAGTGAGCTGAAAGGCAAAGTTCCCGCGGGGAAAATAAAAGATAAAACGCTCAGCCGCATAATGATAGGAGGGAATCTTATCAGTGGATTTGCTCATGCCCGTGATCTGATCTATGTCTCCACCTGGCTCAAGAAATATTTTACAGATGAAAAGGTAATTGAAACCTTATGGCTGTGTGAAGCATGCGGCATCAATACTGCTATTTTCAGGTGTGATGAAAATACTATCAGGATACTGGAAAAGTACTGGAACCGCGGAGGTAAAGTTCAATGGCTGGCACAGACCTATCCCAAGGATAACGATATGACAAATGTCCAGACTGCGATAGATCATGGTGCCATTGGGGCATTTGTTATGGGAGGCATAGCAGACAAATACATTTCCGACAGGCAGATTGACTTTTTACGGAAACCTGTTGAACTTATACAAAAACAGGGTCTTATTGCCGGTACCGCAGCACATTCGATTATGGTCCCCAAAACATGTATCGAAAATGGGATAAATCCTGATTTTTACATGAAGACCTTTCATAGCAATAATTACTGGTCAGCCACTCCTCTTGATCCTGCCAATCCTGAGCTCCCAAAAGACGGAGAGGAACATAACATGGCTCATGACAATATATGGTGTATGTCAGACAAGGCAGTCGCTGATTTCTTTAAGGAGAATGAGACTCCATGGATTGCATATAAGGTGCTTGCTGCAGGTGCAATAAAGCCTGAAGATGGTTTTCGGCATGCATTTTCAAGTGGAGCCGATTTTGCATGCGTTGGGATGTTCGATTTTCAGGTTGTTGAAAACGCCAATACCGCTTATAATATTCTTAATTCAGATCTTAAACGCGAAAGGAAATGGTATGCCTGAAGCCATTCCCGGAAAAATTTTCCCCGGTTCAGAGTTTATAAGGCTTGCGGTACTCATAATGGAGTAACTTGTTGGCCTCTTCGGAATTGGTGAATAATTCCTTTACCGGATCCCATTCCAGACGCTGTTTTGTAATCAGAGAAATTGTAGCCATATGCGCAAGCGAAGTGGAACGGTGACCTGTTTCCAGGGTGGATAACGGAGTCTCCCTTGATTTAATGCAATCCAGGAAATTGCGGATCAGATTTGCCGTGCTGTTCAGGTAACTATTGTCGGCAAGAAGCTTATCCTTTGTCTCAATACTATATACTTCAGGTTCCATCAG
This sequence comes from uncultured Bacteroidales bacterium, assembly GCA_963816345.1. Taxonomy (GTDB): domain Bacteria; phylum Bacteroidota; class Bacteroidia; order Bacteroidales; family VadinHA17; genus LD21. The sequence continues at coordinate 2,522,492 of CAWFKI010000005.1, read as the reverse complement.
CTTATCCCAGGTCTGAAACTGGCCGGGAGTGGTGGGAACAATCTTATAGTCATTCTCGTTGGTATAGAGCGTTCCGTTTGTGCCTCTCATTTCAATAAAACCATATGGGATAAAACTGCCTGAGCTGGCCTCTAAAACTTTGACGGTAGCCAGTGAACCTGATGCAAATTCGTATGTGACCTGCATTGTGTCAGGGATAGTACGGTCGTCTTTTACAGCATATTTTCCTCCCATGGCGCTCACTGCAGAAGGAGCCTCCTCGTTCAGCAACCACCTTATAAGATCAAGGTAATGAACACCCTGGTTGCTTATCTGGTTGCAATAGTCCTCCCACCAGCGGAACATGTAGGGCGCAATGTTGTACTGGTAGGGTCTGAATGCCCTGGGACCAAGCCATGCATCCCAGTTAAAATCCTTAGGGGGATTTTCGGGCTTCATTTTTCCAATACCATCAGGGAACATATTGCTTACCTGACAGGCGCTTGTAAAGGTGACTTTTCCTATTTTCCCGGCAGGTATTTCCTTCGCCAGCTTTTGAAAAGTCGGAGCACCCCTGCGGTTCAACCCTACCGTAACTATCTGTTTGCTGTTCTTACCGGCATTTACCATGGCCCGGCCTTCATGTATTGTTTTGGAAAGAGGCTTCTCAATATATACATCCTTTCCCGCCCTGATAGCCTCAATTGTCATAATGGCATGCCAGTGATCGGGAGTTGCAATACACACGGCATCTATACTTTTATCCTCCAGCAACTTGCGGTAATCGGAATATCTTTCTACTTTGTTTGGAAATACTTCAGCCATCTCAGGGACCTGGCCAGGCCTGGTTTTGATATACCTGGGGTCGACCCTCGAACGATCACGGATCAGATATGGCTCATAAATATCACACAAGGCTGCTATTTCAACATCAGGTTGATCCATAAAAATTTGCAGGAGTTGAGTTCCACGATTTCCAAGGCCGATAAACCCTACCCGGATCTTATTGTTTGCCCCGGTTATCCTGTTGTAGCTGGCTGCCGTAATCGGATTTACGCCAATTGTAAGACCTGCGGAGATCATTCCTGTTTGAGTAATGAACTCACGTCGTGATGTTTTGCCTGTTAATTTTGCCATTTTATTAATATTTAAAATCAAACTTACCAAATTTTTCTTAATTAATGTCATCAAAAAGGGTCTCCGGATTTTTTAAACTCATTTTAATTCTGCTTTGACAGATTAAATTTTGATCTGATTTTTCTGCTTTTTTACCCCTTACTCTTAAGGAAACTTACCCTCTGCTCATTTAGTTTAAAACCCATCACCTGGTTCTTTTGGTTTAAAACCCTTCCCATTTTAAGTTTAAAACCCATCCCCTTGTTCTTTTGGTTTAAAACCCTTCCCTTTTCTTGTTAAGATAAAAACCCATCCCCTTCCCCTTCCCTTAAGAGTAAGGGAAGGGGTAAGATCCTTAACATCAATGCTTTTCTTCCCTCCCCTTATTTTTTAAGGGGAGGGTCAGGGAGGGGTTAATAAATATTAAAGTAAGAAGGGTTACCTTAACATAAGTTTTTAAGGGGAGGTCAGGGAGGGTTAAAATAAAGGGGAGAGTCAGGTTAAGAGTAAGGGAAGGGGTAAGAGCCTTATCATAAGTGACTTAGCTTTCCCCTCCCCTTATTTTTTAAGGGGAGGGTCAGGGAGGGGTTAAAAATAAAATAAAAAAGGGGAGGGTCAGGTTAAGAGTAAGGGAAGGGGTAAGAGCCTTAACATAATGACTTATCTTCCCCTCCCCTTATTTTTTAAGGGGAGGGTCAGGGAGGGGTTAAAAATAAAATAAAAAAGGGGAGGGTCAGGGTGGGGTTAAATCAGATAAAATTCAGGATTTATCTTATATATATCTTAAGTTGACAGCTATGGGGGAAAGGGGAAAATCAGAATCATTTTTCGATGTTATTAGAATCTGCCAAAGCAGAATTAAATTATTAAGATATAATAGTTAAATTGTAAAACTATTTTTTGCAACCAGGAGGAGAATACATATTATATTAATAATCTTTAAGCTATATGAAAAAGGATATAAATCGCCGTGATTTTGTAAGAACAGCTGCAATTGGAGGTATTGGTATCGGACTTGCCGGTAATCTGACTTCTCTTTCCTGGCAAAAAGGTCCGGATCAGGGAAAAAGAGCCGGCATAATCGGACTTGATACATCGCATAGTGTTGCTTTTACAAAAGCTCTTAACAGTCCTGATGCGGGACCTGAATTCGGAGGGTACAAAGTAGTAGCTGCTTTTCCCAAAGGGAGCAGTGATATTAAGTCCAGTTACGAACGAATCCCCAAATATACGACTGAAGTTAAAGCTTTAGGAGTGGAAATAGTAAACTCCATTGAAGAATTAAACAACATGGTTGATGTGGTTTTCCTTGAAACGAATGACGGTCGTCTTCACCTTGAACAAGCCTTGCAGGTTATAAAAAGCGGTAAACGAATGTTCATTGATAAGCCTGTTGCCGCATCACTTGCAGATACAATAGCTATTTTTGAAGCAGCAAAAAAATATAATGTTCCGGTCTTCACATCATCATCGCTGAGATTTGAACAGGTTACTCAGGAAATTGCCGGCGGCAGGATAGGAAAGGTACTGGGTGCAGATACATTTAGTCCTGCAACAATAGAGAAAACCCATCCCGATCTGTACTGGTACGGGATACATGGTGTTGAATCACTGTTTACCCTCATGGGCACCGGGTGTAAAAGCGTTTCAAGAATTTATACTGAAGATACGGATATTGTCACCGGAGTATGGAAAGATAATCGCGTGGGTACTTTCCGAGGTACCCGTTCAGGGGTTTATGACATTGGCGGAATTGCCTTCGGAGAAAAATCCAATCTGGTTCTCGGGAAAGAGGCCGGATATAATCCGTTACTTGTGAGGATAATTGAGTTTTTTAAGACAGGAATCGCACCTGTAAAACCAGAGGAGACCATTGAGATTTTTGCATTTATGACTGCCGCTGATGAGAGTAAGCTTAAAGGTGGAATTTCTGTGGAGGTTGAAAAGGTAACACAAAAAGGTATGCAGCAGGCAAAAAAGATAGGACTTTAAATGTTTAAACGGTATTATTGTCAGGAATATCAACCGGATTGGGAACATGAAATCTGATCTCATTGTTGTTGTCCCAAAAAAATTCATTAAAGCTTAATATCATGCCAAAAAAATTCAATAGAAGGAGATTTATTGCCGGTTCATCACTTTCAGCAGCAGGTATTATGCTTGGAAGCAATCTTTTAGGATCCTCCTCTGATACAGAGTCTGGCCTTTTGTCATATGATCTTATGAAAGATGTAATGAAATATAAGAAAATAGATGGACATTCACATCCCGACGAAAATCCGGAAAGACAGATTGAAATTGCCGACAGGCTTGGAATCGCTAAACTCCAAATTTCGGAGCCAGGTACAAAAGATGATTTCAAACCGGAGGAGGTTAGGCAAAATAACAATAAAGTTCTGGCTGCTATGAAAAAATATCCTGAAAGGTATATTGGATTTTTTACTTTAAATCCCAGATATCAGAAAGAATCACTCGAAGAGATGAAGAGATGCGTTGATCTTGGGATGGCCGGATATAAGGGTTATACACAGGTGAAAGTAAATGATCCTTTGTACTATCCGATAATCGAAAAACTGATTGATCTGAAAATGATTTGTTATCTGCATGCAGAATGTCAGCTTGGAGTGGGGGGGTACCGGATGAAATATGATGTTGGTAAGCCTCCAAATACCAGTACGCCGGAAGATTTTGTCGATGCAGCCACAAGATATCCCGAAGCTATGTTCCATTTTGCACATATCGGGGGAGGATTTGACTGGGAATATGAATGTAAAACTCTTAAAGTATGTCCGAATATTTATGTTGATACAGGAGGAAGCAACAATGAAGAGAATATGGTCGATTTCGCGATCAGTCATCTTGGGGAAGACAGGATTTTTTTCGGTACAGACAATTGCTACCACCATGGTGTTGGAAAGATTCTTGCTTCCAATGCTACTGAAACCCAGAAAAGAAAAATATTTTTTGACAATTATAATAATATGTTAAGAAGAGGAGGTCACAATGTTGATTGATATCAATTCATATGTCGGGCACTGGCCGTTTAAGCAGTTAAAATACAATACCTGTGAAACCAGGCTTGAACGAATGAACCGGTTTGGAATTGAAGTCTCAGTGATCAGTAATCTTAATGGTGCTTTTTATAAGAACACACAGTCGGCAAATGAAGAATTATACGACGAACTGAAGTCTGACAATCGTTTCGGCAGCAGGTTCATTCCTTTTGCCGTAATCAATCCGATATATGCAGGATGGAGGGACGATCTTAAGACATGTGTTAAGAAATTGGGAATGAAAGGGGTACGGGTATACCCTCAATATCATGATTATGAGATTACAGATCATTCATTTATAGAACTTTTAAAGCGTACCCGTGATTATGGAATGCCGGTAGCAATTGATATTCGTATGGTCGACAGCAGGCAGCGTTCATGGTTGGATATTCCGGTTTTTGAACCTGAAGAAACAAAATATGATATAATTACAAAGGAATGGTCCTTAAAAAATGTTGTGCCTGTTTTGAAGGAGGTACCGGATGGGAAATATATAATTGTAAATCTTGCGACCAGTTTAAATCTGGATGACGAAGAAACAGAGTTGATTAAAAAGGCAGATCTTCTTTTTGATACCTCCGGCAGATCTATCAGAAAGGATAATACACTGAGTGAATTGCTTAAGAGATTTGGGAAAGAAAAATTTGCCTTTGGAACTCATTCGCCTATCCTTGATTATCTTACAGGACTGTTAAGAATTGAATCACTTAACGGTTCTGAAGCAGATGCTGCTACGAAAGATCTGTTAAGATCAGGAAATGCGATTAGAATGATAGGGATCTGATTTTATAAAATTCTTTAATTTAAACATTACATTATAAACTTAAAAACTATGAAAACCATTTTGAAAAACATTGCTCAGAAAAGCAGAGATAAAGAAAAAGAAGCGGCAGATGCCTTTCACGCTGAAATCATTAATCCTGAGACTTCTTCAAGCCGCCGGGATTTTCTGAAAAGATCCGGAGCTATTTTTGGCGGCTTATCACTAGGCACTTTTATGTTATCTTCTACTGAAGATGCTGTAGCTCAAACCACTTCTAAAGTCAACCGCGCATCGAGCCCTTCGGAATTGAAAATTACCGATATGCGTTATTGTATTCTTCAGTTGGACAATGAGGGTTCCCGTAACCCGATAATAAGAATCGATACAAATCAGGGTATTTACGGTTTGGGCGAAGTGAGGGATGCTGCTGATGAGCGTTATGCCCTTATGCTGAAGAGCAGGATACTTGGTGAAAACCCATGCAATGTGGAGCTCTTATTTAAGATCATCAAGCAATTCGGCGATAATGGACGCCAGGGCGGTGGCGTCAGCGGTGTTGAAATGGCTCTGTGGGATCTGGCAGGTAAAGCGTACGGAGTTCCTGTATGGCAATTACTTGGAGGAAGATACCGTGATAAGGTCAGATTATATAGTTATGTTCCTGTACATGAATGGCCTAATATGGATGTTGCAAAATTCAAGGAAGATGTTAAACAGCGCCTGGAAGTACAGGGGTATACCTGGCTTAAATTTTATCCGAGCCTGGACATAATCAACAAGATCCCGGGAACCCTTGTCAATTCGAAGTTCTGGTCACAGCCAAAATATAATGAGATAACCTCCTTCAGCAAGACTAAACAACCTTTTACCCAGCTTCAAATTACTGATAAGGGTCTTGAAGAACTTGCCAGATATGTTGGTACTGTACGCGATATTATTGGCTATGAAACTCCTCTCTCATCTGATGGTTATGGAAATTATGATGTAAATAATTGTATCCGGGTAGGGAAAGCACTCGATCCATTCAGACTTGCATGGTTTGAAGATATGCTTTCCTGGGAGATGACGGAGGAATTGAAAATATTAACTGAAGCAGTTGAAACGCCTACAATCACAGGAGAAGATATTTATCTTAAGGAGGGCTTCAGGAAACTTTGTGATAATCATGCAGTTGATCTTATCCATCCTGATCTTGCCACTTCAGGAGGTATCCTTGAAACAAAAAAAATTGGCGATTATGCTGAAGAAAAAGGCCTTGCCATGGCAATGCACTCTTCCGGATCACCTGTTTTATTTAGCGCAAATGTTCATTGTGCAGCAGCAACCCAAAATTTCCTTGCACTGGAAATGACAACTCAGGCAGTTGATAATCCGTGGTGGGAAAATCTTGTTATGACGACCGATGGAAGGAAACTTGTTGAGAAAGGGTTCGCTAATGTTCCGGTTTCGGCTCCGGGTTTAGGGATCGAATTAAATGAGGATGAAGCTAAGAAGCACTTATTCCCTACCGACAAGAGCTTTTTTGCTCCTACTCCCGAGTGGAATGATAAGCGCTCATCAGACCATCTCTGGAGTGGCAGGTTCACAATAGGTCAAAAAACGGGAATTGTTCCAAAATAATTCTTCAGAGGATTAATTTGAAAGTTGCCAGAGGATTAACTCTATGACAATTGATTATAAATTAGTAACATCTAACTATTTGAAATATTGATTATAAAAGGAGTAGAAAGGATGCAAAAGTATTCTTATTTAATTCTGATATTCTTTGCAGGTATCACAACGGGCATTTTAAATGCTCAGGTAAAAGACGGACCGAAAAATGTCAGCATTGCCCTTGTACCTGATGAGGAAAATCTGGATGTCTTTCAGCAATGGTTAAGGTGGAACAACGCAGGGAGCCTGCTTTTGAATCATCTGATAAAGCAGGCTATGGATTATTATGCCATAAGAGATATGGAGATAGCAAAGCTGAAGACCAGAAGTGACTGGATGAAGAGACAGGCTGATGTCAGGGAAAAACTAATGGAGCTTGTCGGACCCTTCCCCGTGAGAACACCGCTTAAACCAAGGATTACAGGTACAATAAAGAAGGATGGCTACAGGATCGAGAAGATTGTTTATGAGTCAATGCCAGGATATTATGTCACCGGTTGTCTTTATGTCCCGGATGGTTTAAGGGGCAAGGTTCCTGCAGTTCTGAATGTTATCGGGCATAATCAGGAAGCTTTCAGAGCGCCTCTTTACCAGGTAATCAGCTATAACCTGGTAAAAAAAGGGATGATCGTTCTGGCAATTGATCCACCGGGCCAGGGTGAGCATGTTCAGTATTTTGATCCTGAAACCAATTTCTCGTCGATAGGATATACAGTAGTTGAACATTGCTATTTTGGAAATCAGTGCTTTTTATCCGGGTCATCCGCAGCAAGGTACTTCATCTGGGAAGGGATCAGGGCTATCGACTACCTTGTGAGCCGGAAAGATGTTGACCCGCAGAGGATTGGTGTAACCGGATTTTCAGGAGGAGGTACCATTACCTCTTATATAGCTGCCTTTGACGACCGGGTTAAGGTTTCAGTTCCGTGCAGCTGGGCAACATCAAACAGAAGACAGCTGGAAACCAAAGGAGTGCAGGATGCTGAAGGTTCCTTTCCTGGAGGAGTTGCCGAAGGGATAACATTTGAGGATCTTATTGAGGTGAGAGCTCCAAAACCTTCATTAATGACTTTTACTTCCAGAGACGAATACCTTACCTTACAGGGTGCACATGAAGCTTTTTCTGAAGCAAAGATTGCCTATGGGGCCCTTGGTGCGGAAGATAACCTGAAATTGTCGGAAGATGATTCAAAACATTGGATGACTCCAAAGATCAGATTGGATATCTACGCATTCTTTATGAAACATTTTAACCTTTCTGGCGATCCTGAAGAACTTGAAGCGGAAATCTTACCACAGGAAGAATTGCAGGTAACTCCTACCGGGCAGATCTCAACCTCTCTGGGAGGTGATATGATTTTTGATGTGAACAGGAAAGAGGCTGAGAAATTGATAGTGGATCTTGAGAACTCAAGAAAGGAGACTGAGAAACATCTGGCCGGTGTAAAAATAAAAGCCAAAGAAATCTCCGGATTTCTGGCTCCATCAAATGTGCCGGAAAAGGCTTTCCTGAACGGCAGGTACCAGAGAGAGGGGTACTCTGTCGCGAAATATGCGATCATGGGAGAAGGGGATTACCCTATTCCGATTCTTCTTTTTGTTCCAAAAGATACTAAAGAGAAGCATCCCGCACTTGTCTATCTCCATCCGGGAGGAAAGATAATAGAAGCAAAACCGGGTGGAGAGATAGAGAAACTGGTGAGGAAAGGCTATGTAGTAGCTGCGGTTGATCTGCCCGGAATCGGTGAAATGAAGAACACAGCTGCACGTGCAATTACAGATGGCTATACAGCGGTATTAATAGGAAGGAGTGTAGTAGGTATTCAGGCAGGAGATATTTTAAGGGTTGTGGGATATTTGAAATCCTGTAATGAAGTTGATCCTGAAAAAATAGGTGGTCTCGGGATTAATGAGTTGTGCCTGCCTCTCTTACATGCAGCAGCATTTGACCCGTCAATTCTTAATGTTACACTGATCAATTCTCCTATATCGTACAGGTCAATAGTAATGAACCGGTTATATAAAATAGGTGTAAAAAAATATGAAAAGGTGGTTAAAGGTCATCCTTATGAAGTTGATTTCTCATGGGGTATTGCCGGAGTATTAAAAGCATACGATCTGCCCGATCTGATAGGATGCATAGCTCCGAGAAAAGTTGCCCTTGTTGATCCGGTGGATCATGCTCTTGAATCAGCTTCACCCGGTCTGATTGAATTGGATATGGCCTTTCCGGTCTCAGTTTATTCAGGCAGAGGTGCATCAGGTAACCTGAAGATTACCTCTTCAGATGTTGACCACGGAGATATTGTTGACTGGTGTTTTAAACACATGTGTGACAAATAGGGTGGAATTTTGAATGTAAGGCTATCTATGAAAAGCACGAATCGTTTAAAAGTTTACGGAAAAGCAAAATGAAAAACTGTTATTATTTTGTTTTATTATTCTGGATAGCGTTCCCCAGGGTAATAGTCTGCGCACAGGAAAAAGAAACGCAAAAGAATATCAGCATTACACTGGCCCCCGATGAAGAAAACCTGAATGTCTTTCAGCAATGGATCAGGTGGAACAACCCCGGAAGCCTGTTCATTAATCATCTGACAAAGCAGGCTATGGCCCTTTACGAGATAAGAGACAGGGAAATAGCCACACTTAAGACTAAGAGCGCATGGATGAAGAGACAGGCTGAGGTGCAGGATCGGCTAATGCAGATAGTCGGACCTTTTCCGGAAAAAAGCCCCCTTAAGCCAAGGATCACCGGAACAATAAAGAAAAATGGTTACAGGATCGATAAGATCGTTTATGAGTCAATGCCCGGATTTTATGTTACAGGTTGTCTTTATGTACCTGATAACATCAAGGGAAAGGTACCTGCAATATTGAATGTTATAGGACATAACCAGGAAGCATTCAGGGCACCGCTTTACCAGGTGATAAATTACAATCTGGTAATGAAAGGAATGATAGTTCTGGCCATTGATCCGCCGGGTCAGGGAGAGCATGTACAGTATTTTGATTCTCAAATCAAGTGCTCCTCTGTTGGTTACTCAGTAATGGAGCATATCTATTTTGGAAGTCAGTGTTTCCTCTCAGGCATTTCCTGTGCAAGATATTTTATATGGGATGGAATCAGGGGAATTGACTACCTGGTCAGCCGTAATGATGTAGATCCGGAAAGGATCGGGGTTACAGGATTTTCAGGCGGGGGGACGATAACCTCATACATCTCCGCATTTGATAAAAGGGTAAATGTTTCCGTGCCATGCAGCTGGGCTAATTCGAGCAGAAAACAACTGGAAATAAAAGGTGTTCAGGATGCGGAAGGTGATTTAATTAATGGGGTATTAGAAGGGATAACCTTTGAAGATCTTATTGAGGTTAGAGCCCCAAAACCCACATTGCTGACTTTTGTTTCAAGGGATGAATATCTTACAGTACAGGGTCCTCTGGAGGCTTATACCGAAGCTAAAAAAGCATTTAAGGCTCTGGGAGAGGAAGACAACCTGAAAATATCAGAAGATGATTCAAAACACTGGATGACTCCAAAGATAAGATCGGATATCTATTCCTTTTTCATGAAACATTTTAATATTTCTGGCGATCCTGAGGAATTAGAAGCGGAAATATTGCCGGAGGAAGAATTTAAAGTCACTCCCACAGGACAGATTTCAACCTCCTATGGTGGTGACATTATATTTGATGTCAATAAAAAGGAAACTGAAAAATTGATCGATGATCTTGAGAGATCAAGAAAAGAGATTGATAAACATCTTATTGGGATAAAAATTAAAGCTAAAAAACTTTCCGGATTTATTGCTCCATCCATGGAGGCAGAAGAATCCACTTTGAATGGAAGGTATCAGCGCGATGGATACTCAGTGGCTAAATATGCGATCAATGGAGAAGGCGACTATGCAATTCCTATGCTACTTTTTATTCCCAATAATGATAAGGAACGTCATCCGGCATTGGTATATCTTCACCCCGGGGGAAAGGCTACCGATGCAAGACCCGGAGGTGAGATAGAAAAGCTGGTCAGAAGGGGCTACATAATAGCAGCCATAGATCTCCCGTGTACAGGGGAATTAAAAAATACTGTGGCAAACGGACAGGGAAAAGCTGATGCAGGATATACTGCCCTTTTAATCGGAAGAAGTGTGGCTGGAATTCAGGCAGGAGACATTATAAGAGTAGTGCATTACTTAACAGCCCGGAATGATACTGAGTCAGAGAAGATAGGAGCCGTCGCAATTAATGAGATGTGTATTCCTCTTATTCATGCAGCGGCATTTGATAGCTCAATAAACAGTATTGCCCTTATCGGTTCCCCGATCTCATACAGGTCGATTGTCATGAACAAGATATATAAGATTGGACTAACAAAAAGTGCCAGTGGAGGCACTAATCATCCTTATGATATGGACTTTTCCTGGGGGGTTCCCGGAGTATTGACGGCTTACGATTTGCCTGATCTGATAGGGTGCATTGCTCCAAGGAAAGTGGCTTTGATTGATATAAAAGACCAGGTTCTTGAAACCGCTTCAGATGAGCTGATAAATCAGGAAATGGCTTTTCCGGCTTCTGTTTATATGAAGAAAGGTGTGAGTGATAACCTGAAAATTATATCTTCGTCAGAATGGACAAAAGAGGTTGCCGGATGGTGTTTCAGATGATATATATTAAAATGAATAGATTTTAATCCAGGCTGCCGGTAATTGTTTATATTAAGTTACACCGGATGGAATCATGTTTAAGAGATATATTGGTTTAAGCATTCCTTGAAAAGCAATAGATTGAACCATTTTTTATTTTAGAGTAGTAATTAATTAATTAATATTTAAGCGATGAATACAAATCAGATTTCCCGTCGAAATTTTATTCAGAAAACAGCTGTGACAACAGGTATGGCATCAATCATCCCTCTTGGGGCAGCAAATATTCCTTACTTAACAGGCCAGGAAAACAAAAGAACTAACCGGCAGGTTTGGATTGCAGGAATTTCCCAGATGGGATTAAGTGCAGAAACACCCGCTTTAATGGCTGATCAGGTATATAAGATTCTCAATGAAACTGTGCCATATCATCCCGACTTTGTTCTTCTTCCTGAATCTTTCCCATATGTCCCGGTCAAGCTGACAATTGCTCAAAAAGTTGAAATTTCAAACGGTGTTCAGGAAAAGCTTTCGGAATTCTCAAAAAATAATAATTGTTATACTCTTTGTCCGGCCTATACTTCGGACAACGGAAGAAATTATAATTCGATAATAGTTTTTGACAGGAAGGGCAAAAAGATCGGCGCCTACCATAAGATTCATGCAACTGAAAGGGAAATAACAACCAGAGGCGTTACAAGTGGTCCTTTAATTCAGCCGGTAATTCAGACTGAATTCGGACCAATCGGAATCCAGATTTGCTATGATATTAACTGGGATGACGGATGGCAGATGCTTAAGAAACAAGGCGCCAAGATCATTTTTTGGTGTTCAGCATTTGATGGTGGGAAAATGGTAAATACAAAAGCATGGCAGCATAAGGTCGTTGTAGCTTCCAGTACCTTAAAAAATGTTTCAAGGATCTGCGATATCTCAGGAGAAACAGTTGCTGAGACCGGGATCTGGAATCCCAATTTATATTGTGCTCCGGTGAACATGGAAAAAGCATTTTTCCCGACAGCTGATTTTCTCAAAGAATACAAGGATATTGAGCAAAAATATGGAAGGAAAGTCAAAATATCTACGCATCATGAAGAAGAATGGACTACTATTGAAAGTCTATCGCCTGAGGTATTTATAAGTGACATAACGAAGGAATTTGGTCTGGTAACCTACGAAGATGACCTTAAAAACGCTGAAATAGTGCAGATTAAGTCGCGAATGTAGACTCATTATTACAGGAAAGCAGTATTTACTCGGAGCATTCCTCTCATTGGTTTAAAATCTTCACACCAAGGAGGTCCGGACCTGTCAGCAAGAACTACCACGTAAGCTTTAAGTGATTCATTTAATAGATTTGTGATATTTAGCATTTTTTAATATTATCAAGAAAATAAATGATAATCGGGCTTGCATTTTAAAACTATTTTGTTACTTTTCCTTGTAGAAAATAATTTCGAGTTCTTGAACCTAAACCTTTAAAACTTATGAAAAAAAACCACCGTTTCTGGGAATTATTCAATAGTTCCCTGGGAAAGTTGTTCCTGGCTCTCAATTTTACATTGATCTTAATGATGCTGGGAATTTCGCGAACTAACGCTTCAGTGCTGGATCCTGCAGACGCTGTAAGCGGGATGTCTGAGCCTCAGCAGGCAAAAATTACCGGCAAAATTACTGATTTCACAACCGGGGAGGCGCTTGTTGGCGTGAATATAGCCATCGAGGGTACAACAACCGGGACAATCAGTGATGCAACCGGAGGTTTTACTATCGCTGCGCCACCTTTAAACTCGGTGCTGGTTATATCCTATATCGGGTATAAAACTGCACGGGTAAACTTTACCGGGCAAAAGGTAATTGATGTCAAAATTGAATCTGACGTCCAGGCATTGAACGAGGTAGTTGTTACCTCCCTGGGTATAAAGAGAGAAGCCAGAAGTCTTGGTTATGCAGCAGCATCCGTTGATAATAAGCAGATTGCTGTCGCCACTGTATCAAATATTGGGAACAGCCTGGTAGGTAAAGTTGCAGGGATGGTTGTAACCGCTCCAACCAGCGGCCCGGGTGGATCTTCAAAGATCCGTATTCGTGGTCAGTCATCGTTTGGAGGATATAACTCACCCCTGATCGTTGTTAACGGAGTTCCGTTCAACAATAACTCCATTGGTGCCACATCTACAAGTTATGCCAATCCAAACGGTGGTTCTTCTGATTCCGGTGATGGATTACAGAGCCTGAATGCAGATGATATAGAATCAATGACTGTTTTAAAGGGAACAGCCGCTGCCGCTCTTTATGGATACAGAGCTAAAGACGGAGCAATAATTATTACAACAAAGTCAGGGAAGGGACAAAGGGGGATCGGAATTGAAATTAATTCAAATATTCAGTCAGCAACAGCGCTTGACTATACAGACTGGCAGTATGAGTACGGACAGGGTGAAAATGGATTACGTCCTACTTCCCAGTCTGATGCTCAAAGTTCAGGTGTCTGGAGTTTTGGTGAGAAATTCGATGGTGTACCCACCCCTATTTTTGATGGGACCAGTCAGCCCTATTTGCCTGCTAAGAATCGTATTAAAGACTTTTACAGGACCGGGATGACTTATACCAGTACTGTTGCCGTGAGCGGCGGAAATGATAAGGGAAATTTCAGATTATCATTTGCGAATACTGATGCAAACAATATTATAGCCAACTCAGATTTTCATAAGAAAATATTTAACGTAAACTTTGACTATAAGCTCACAGAAAAGCTTACTGTTAATATGAATGCCAATTATTCGAATGAGTTTAATCATAATCCTCCGCAGATTGGTATTGAGAGCTTATGTATTCCTACAACAATTTCTACATTTGCTAACAGTATCGATGTAAACTGGCTGAAAAATTATAAAACTGACCAGAATACAGAAATGCCGCTTGCCCGTTTTACAAACAGGGATAACCCATACTGGGTGGCATATGAACATACCGAAGATATCCACCGCGACAGGCTGTTCGGAAATATCTCACTTCGCTATCAGTTTAACGACTGGCTTTATGCTTTGGGGCGTATCGGGCAGGATTATTATGGCAGACCCTCAAATTATAACGTGCCTACAGGTACTCGTTGGTTAAATGCAGCTCCAACCGGTTTCAACGGGTCTTATTATCAGGATGCATCCACCTTCCGGGAATTGAATATGGACTTCCTTATCGGTGCCAAGCATGATTTTGGCGACCTGGGAGCAGACCTTACAGTGGGAGGGAATAGAATGGATCAAACATCCGACAGGATGGGCACAAGCGTCACCAACTTCTATGTCCGTGATTTATATACTATTGAGAATGGTCAGACTAAGAGCCCGGGATATAGTTATGCCGAAAAGAAAGTAAACTCTCTTTATGGAACTCTGGAGCTATCTTATAAAAGGTTGTTGTTTGTTAACCTTACAGCACGGAATGACTGGTTTTCAACCCTTAATCCCAATTCCAACAGTTATTTGTATCCTTCGGCAAGTACCAGTTTTATATTCTCAGATGTGTTTGCCAACAGGCCCAAGTGGTTTAATTTTGGTAAAGTCCGTGTTGCTTATGCTGAAGTAGGTGGTGATACTGATCCTTACACAAATGCCCTTTATTATGGAATAAATGCCAATACTCTTAATGGAGTAGGCATTGGAGGCATAAGCACTACTATCAGTCCTAACCCTAATCTGAGACCCTTAAAAGTTAAAGAGGCAGAAGTAGGGTTGGAGTTGAGGACGTTTAACAGCCGCGTAAACCTTGATATCTCGATATATCGTAAAAACACTGTTGATGAAATTCTTAACGTAGCTGTTTCGAGTGCTTCAGGTTACAATCAGACAAAGGTAAATATCGGAAAATTAAGGAACGATGGAATTGAGATGATGCTCACCCTTGTTCCGGTTGAAAAAGAGATAGTATGGCAAACCAGCTTCAGCGGAGCCTTTAATAAAAGCGAAGTAGTGGAACTGGCCGGAGGTCAGACAAGCTTCAGGGTTGCAACCGGTGGCTGGGTAGGTTTTGTTGCTCATGAATTGGGAAAACCCCTGGCTTCTGTACAAGGCTTTGATTATAAAAGGGATGAACAGGGCAGGATACTTACCTCAGGCGGGAAGCCCCTATTAGGTGATCTTAAGACCTATGGAAGCGGAGTGCCAACCTGGTCAGTAGCCTGGATGAATACTCTGACCTATAAAAATGTGAGTCTTTTTATACAAATAGACGGAAAGGGCGGCAATGTCATCTATTCCAACACCAGTTTTAATGCTCTCAGACATGGTCTTTCCAAGGCATCCTTACCGGGAAGAGAGGGCGGTGTGATAATGGAAGGTTGGAATGCAGACGGAACCCCTAATACCAAGGCAGTTCCCGCCGAGGAGTACTATAACTCTGTCAGGGGCTTAGGTGAACCGTTCATTTTTAAAGGCGATTATTTTAAGCTGCGCACAATTTCTCTCGGATATGACTTTAAAGGAATTATCAAATGGAGCCTCATAAAAGGGTTCAACGTTTCAGTATTCTGTAATAATGTTGCTTTGCTTAAGAAATATCTCGACAATCTGGATCCTGAAGCAACATTCGCGACAAATGATAATTACTCGGGAATGGAGGTCAACACTCTTCCTACAACTCGCAACTTTGGAGTTAATATAAATGTTAAGTTTTAATTATAAATTATTTTCATATGAAAACAATATATCCATATCTTTTATTGATTGGGATTATTTTAAGCAGTTGTGATAAAGGATTTATTGAGGTGAATACAAACCCGGTAGCCGCAACAAACCTGGACCCTGCTTATTTGCTTACCAACGCACAGTACAGTGCAATGCTTTATACCATACAGTACCAAAGCCCGATAGCCCAGCAAATAATTACTCCTTTCGGGAGTACTCTGGAAGGAGGACAACATAATATATGGTTTGAGCCCGGTGACGGATCATCGGTTTGGGGGGACTATTATCCAGGATGCATTAATTTATTGACTGACATTATTGACAGGACTAAAGATGATCCTGCAAGAAGTAACTTGTATAATATGGCACGCATCTGGAAAGCCTATTGTTTTCAGGTTTTAGTAGATACCTATGGGTATGTGCCTTATTCCGAGGCAGGTCAGGCCTTCTTAAACGGGATTTTCTTGCCTAAATATGATGCTGATGATGTCATTTATGCGGATTTGCTTAAGGAGCTGACTGAAGCTACCGCAGCTTTAGATCCGGCAGGCACAATAGAGAAAACTGATCTGTTCTATTCTGGGAATGTTGCTCAATGGAAAAAGCTTGGCAACTCGATTTTATTAAGGGTTGCAATGAGGTATTCAAAAGCTGACGCGGCTAAAGCACAGCAATATGTGGCCATAGCTGTTAATCCTGCAAACGGAGGATTAATGAGCAGCATTGATGATAATGCAAAGGTCATATGCAGTCCTTCATATCTGGCCCCGACAGCCGGTACATGGCAGGGAACAGAACGAGCTAATTATTACATAGCCAAGCCTTTCATTGATATATTACAAAATTCAAACGATCCCAGGCTTTCAAGGATCGCTGTACTTTATGAATTTCCTGCTAACGATCTGTCAACAGCCGGTTTTGCAGACACCGACCCTGCTCATCAGTTAGGAATGCCGATGGGATATAATGATGCTACTATCAGCACAGCTCCTGATTATCCTGGTAAAACAGGTGCAGCCTGGAAATATTCCCAGGTTAACAGGACTACCCTGGGCAAAAGCGATGCCACATATTTCTTTGTTACCTATTGCCAGACCCAGCTGTTACTCGCCGAGGCTGTGCAAAGAGGTTGGGCAACAGGTGATGCTGCTGAAATATATAACACTGCTGTAAAAGGAGGTATGGATCAAATGGCCCAATTTGATGCTACAGCAGCAATTCCTGCGTCAGAGCAGGATGCCTTTCTTGCTGCCAATCCTTATGATCCTGCAACCGCTTTGGAACAAATCAATACTCAATACTGGATAAATTCTTTTGCAACCGGAGAGGAAGCCTGGTCTAATCACCGTCGTTCCGGTTTTCCGGCATTGGCTCCCAATCCCTATCCGGGAGCTGATCCTGTTGTCAACACTCCGGACGCAGGAGGATTCGTTCACCGGTTACAGCACCAGAACACGGAAAGAACCGTGAATGTGGCCAATTACAATGAAGCCATGGCTCTTATGGGACCTGATAATCTGGCTACTCGTGTATTCTGGGATAAATAATACCGGCCCGGAATACCTGAATATTATTATTACAATAAAATAGAATCTCACCTTCTCAGCATATATTTAGTCTGATGAGGGTGAGGTTCATTTTATGGTGTTAAAAATATTTAAAAAAAAAGAAACAAAAAATGATAAACTATTAATAACCAGATATTTATTACAATAGGGTGAATGAGGAGGTTGTGCAACATACCCATCAGGGTCAATTAAAATAATAAAAGAGAGTAGTATACGTTTTAATAAAATAATAGTGTTTGACGACGGACCTGAGTGACCCGACATTTCTGAATTTTATAAGTTTTATACACAGCCAGAAAAGGTAATGTAACAGGGGAAATTCTACGGTTTAATAACCGGGAATATGTTGAATTAAAGGTCGGTCACAGAGCTTCTATTTTGATTAAGATCCAAAGGTTATCGTAAGATATTGCAAAGCATTTTTCAGCAAGTCTCCATGCGGTAAGCAGGGGAACGGGTAATCACTTTTTAACTGATTCAATCCGGCTTAGCCGGATCTCCGGGATTAATCTGCAGACTTTCCTCTTATTTGACTTCTTTGTGAAAGATCCGGACCTGATTAGATGTATTCAACACTGAAAAGAATATTGGTCGATAAATATTATAATTTGATTGGAATGCTTAAAAGATTTTAAAAATATTATTCATTAATAAACTTATAGAATATGAAAACAAATTTGAATAAAATTAATGAGGCGATTAAACAAAAAGAAAAAGCGGATGCTGATGACCTCAAGGCAGAAATGGCTAATCCGTCAACCAGCGAAAGTCGTCGTGATTTTCTTAAAAAGGCAACTCTTGGAGGAATAGCACTGGGGGGGATGACTCATTTATCAATGGAAGATACAATTGCTGAGACAACCCAGAAAGTTCAGCGTTCTTCAAAACCATCTGATTTAAAAATTACCGATATGCGTTATTGCGTAGTTGAGAATCAACGGCCAATTATCCGGATTGATACAAATCAGGGCATTTATGGATTGGGGGAAGTAAGAGATGGTGCTGATTGGCGATATGCCATGATCCTTAAGAGCAGGATTATGGGTCAGAATCCGTGCAATGTCGAAATGCTATTCAGGCTGATCAAACAATTCGGCGGTCAATCAAGGCAGGGAGGCGGTGTATGCGCTGTAGAAATGGCTCTATGGGATTTAACCGGGAAAGCCTATGGTGTCCCATCCTGGCAACTTCTCGGTGGAAGATACAGGGACAGAATAAGAATGTATGCATATGTTCCGAGGCACGACGGACCGAACATGGATGTCGATAAATTTAAAGCAGAAATTAAATTTCGTATTGAAGAGCTGGGGATAACATGGTTCAAAATGTATCCGTCTCTCTCATGGGTCAGCAACATTCCCGGTACAACAGTCAATGATAAGTTTTGGACTAATCCTGCATACAGGAATAGTTATTCTCCCATTCAAACAGGTGAATTAAGGACCAAACAGCCTTTCACACAGATTCAGGTTACTGAAAAGGGACTGGATGAACTGGCCAAATATGTAGATATGATTCGCAGCATTATTGGTTGGGATATTCCGCTTGGCTCCGATGGTTATGGAAATTATGATGTGAATAATGCCATTCGTGTTGGGTTGGCTCTTGACCCGTACCGGTTGGCCTGGATTGAAGACCTTTTCCCTATGGATTATATTGAACAGTGGAAGGCAGTAACTGACGCAATAAATACACCCACTCTTACCGGGGAAGATATATATCTGAAAGAAAAGTTCTTTAAACTTATTGATAATCATGCAGTAGATATTGTTCAGCCTGATTTGGCCACCTCCGGCGGACTGTTGGAAACAAAGATAATAGGCGACTATGCCGAATCAAAGGGTGTCCCAATGGTTATGCACTTTGCCGGTTCCCCTGTTTCTTTTATGGCCAATGTTCATTGTGCTGCCGCCACAAACAACATGCTTGCTTTGGAGATGCCTAATAACGGGTCGCTGGACAATCCATGGTGGGAAGAGCTGGTAAAAACTACCGATGGCCGGAAATTGTACGATAAAGGCTTTGCTAATGTACCGCTTGATGCGCCTGGCTTCGGGATCGAATTAAACGAGGATGTTGTAAAACAGCATCTTAGCCGGGAGAATAAAAATTATTTTCTACCAACTCCGGAGTGGGATTCTTCAAACTCCAGTGATTTTCTATGGAGCGGCAGAACTACTGGTGGAACTGAATTATATAAACGTTAAGCTTTTGTGACAGGCACGGTAAACCAGTCACATTATATCGCTATTAACTAAAAAATTGAACTTAAAATATGAAACGGAAAGAATTTTTAAAAAAAGGGATAGCTTCAGGTGCATTACTTGGAAGTGCGGTTTTTGTCCCGGGATTGGGTTCAGGAGATGGTGACCAGAAAAAAATTCACAAAGGCAAAGACCGGCAGGATCTTCCGGATGCAAAAATGTTGAAAACGATGGGTGACCCGGAAGAAATTGTAATTGAAAGGCCGGTGCCCGGGAAACCCCACAAGGGGAAAGTCCTTCTGGCTATTCAGCCTCACTCGGATGATATAACCCTGTATGCTGCGGGTACCGTTGCAAAGCTGATGGATGAAGGTTATACCGGATACCTTTTGCGTACTTCGGACGATAGTAGTGGTAACTATGAAGGAAACAGAAAGGATAATGCAGCTATTGCAAAATTTTTTGGAATGGAAAAGGCATATGATTTCATGTATAAGCATCACCAGATGGATGCAATCCAGATCCAGGATCTTAAAGCAAGACTTATTTTCCTGATCAGGCTCCTGAAGGTGGATACCATAATCAGCTATGATCCGTGGGAACATTATGAAGAGAATCCCGATCATATAGCAACTGCTCATGCAGTTGAAGCAGCCAGGTGGATGGCAGGGATGAGAACTGACTACCCGGAACATCTTGATGCAGGGCTCTTACCCCACACTCCCGGGGAAGTATATTATTATTCCAGGGCTCCTCAAAGAACCAACCGGATCGTGGATATCACCAATTACATGGATAAAAAAGTTGAATCCAACATGCTGAATATTACCAAAGGTCCAGCAGGTGTGGGGAAAGGAACAAAACTGAAAGAACGTCTGGCCAAAGAGGGAAAGACTCTTGATATTCTGGGAGATGATGACAGTAAAACAGATTTCAACTATATCAAGAATGTTGTATTCGACATTGAGGCTAAAGATCCGAATTTCTATTCAATATCAACAAGGGAATTAGGTGAACAATATGGACTCGGCTGGGCAGAACGCTTCCATTATATTGGTCCTTCAGAGAACCGCTTGGAGAAATATATTCAGGAAAATGCTAAAGCGAAATAGATCAACATGTTAATTTAAATTTCTAAAATCAATTAATTAAGTCATAAGATATGGAACGGAAAGAATTTTTAAAAAAAAGCCTGGCCTCGGGAGCCTTAATAAGCGCTACAACATTTGCCCCGGGTCTAAGTGCAGAGGATAAAAAACAAAAACAAGAAAGTAAAGACAAAAGTTTTTTTGGGCCTATGGGAGATCCGGAAGAGATTGTAATTGAAAGGCCTGTACCGGGAAAACCACATCAGGGGAAAGTTCTATTGGCAATTCAGGCACATTCAGATGATATTCCCCTGTTTGCAGGTGGAACAGTGGCTAAACTTATGGATGAAGGCTATACAGGATATCTTCTGCGTACCTCTGATGACAGTAGTGGTAATTATGAGGGGAACAAAGTGGATAATGCTAATATTGCCAAATACTTTGGCATGGAAAAGGCATATGATTTTCTGTACCCGCATCACCAGATGGATGCCATTCAAATTCAGGATCTTAAGGGAAGGCTGATTTTCCTCTTCAGACTCCTGAAAGTAGATACTGTAATATGTTGGGACCCATGGGAGCATTATGAGGAAAATCCAGACCATATTGCTACAGCTCATGCTGTTGAAGCAGCAAGATGGATGGCCGGCATGAGTACAGATTATCCGGAACAGCTTGATGCCGGTCTGAAGCCGCATAGCCCTAGGGAAGTGTATTATTACGCCAGGACTCCTCAGAGAGCAAACCGAATCGTTGATATCACTAATTACATCGATAAGAAAGTTGAAGTCAACATGGTAAATGTAACCAAAGGTCCCGGAGGGAAGGGGAAAGGCCGGGCTCTTAAAGAGCAATTGGCCAGAGAGGGCAAAAAACTTGCACTGCTGGGCGATGATGACAGTAAGGCTGATTTCAATTATATCAAAAATTTTGTATTCGATATTGATGCAAGAAGATTAAATTTTTCTAATATTTCAAACAGGGAACTGGGAGAACAATACGGATTGGGCTGGGCTGAGCGGTTTCATTATATAAACAGTGCATCCCCGAACAGGTTGGAACAATATATAAAAGAAAAGGCCATCCCTAAATAATGATATTAGTTAAATGATTGTAAAACCTCAAAACAATAATTGACAAATGGGAGATCCTGAAGAAGTTATAATTGAAAGGTCCGTACCTGGGAAACCGCATAAAGGAAAAGTTCTTTTGGCTATTCAGGCACATTCGGATGACGTTCCCCTTGATTATGGTGGAACGGTTGCTAAACTTATGGATGAAGGTTATACCGGATATCTTCTGCGTACCTCTGATGATAGCAGCGGGGATTATGAGGGAAATAAAAAGGATAATGCAAATATTGCCAGATACTATGGTATGGAAAAAGCTTATGATTTCCTGTATCCTCATCATCGGATGGATTCAATTCAGATTCAGGATTTCAAGGCAAGATTGATTTTCCTGTTCAGACTACTTAAAGTTGATACCATAATTGGCTATGATCCCTGGGAACATTATGAAGAAAATCCTGATCATGCAGCTTCTGCACATGCAGTGGAAGCTGCCCGGTGGATGGCAGGTAGTTCCACAGATTATCCTGAGCATCTGGATGCCGGACTGGAACCTCATACTCCCAGGGAATGTTATTATTTTTCCAGGGTCCCTAAAAGGGTCAACAGAGTGGTTGACATCAGTAACTATATTGATAAAAAAGTTGGAGCCTGCATGTTAAATGCAACAAAAGGTCCCGCAGGAAAGGGGGAAGGCAAAAGATTAATGGAAAGGTTAGCAAGTGAAGGAAAACAACTGTCGCTCCTGGGAAACGATGAGAAAATGGCTAATTTCAATTATGTAAAACATTTTGTCCTTGATATTGATGCCTGGCGGTTAAATTTCTCGGAGTTTTCAAATAAAGAGATCGGAGCCCCTTATGGATTGGAATGGGCAGAGCATTTTCATTACATTAATTACCAATCAATAAATAAGTTACAACAATATATCAATAAGAATGCGATCCCATTGTAGCTCGCACTTTTAAACCAAACAGAATCAATATAAAATTATGATGAATCGAAAAGAATTTTTACAAAAAGGATTGGCATCAAGTGCTTTAATAGGCACTTCTGTAATTTCATCAGCAATTAATCCTGAAGCCGGAAAAGAAAAAGAAATCAAAAAAGAAAACGAACACAAAATGCCAGCTGGTGATCCTGAAGAAATAATAATTGAAAAATCTGTTCCGGGTAAACCTCACAAAGGGAAAGTTTTTTTGGCAATTCAGGCACATTCGGATGATATTCCGCTTTTTGCCGGAGGATTAGTGGCAAAGATGATGGATGAAGGCTATACAGGTTACCTGCTTCGTACTTCAGATGACAGCAGCGGGGATTATGAGGGTAATAAGAAGGATAACGAAAATATTGCCAGGTATTTTGGGATGGAGAAGGCGTATGATTTTCTATATCCTCATCACCGGATGGACGCAATTCAGATTCAGGATCTGAAGGGCAGACTTGTTTTCCTTTTCAGACTTCTTAAGGTAGACACTGTAATATGCTGGGATCCCTGGGAACACTATGAAGAAAATCCAGACCATATCGCAACGGCTCATGCTGTTGAAGCAGCAAGATGGATGGCCCAGATGGGTACAGATTATCCCGAACAGTTGGATGCAGGTCTTGTACCCTATGGTCCGGCAGAACGTTATTATTATTCAAGAGATAATAAGAGAGTTAACCGAATTGTTGATATAAGTAATTACATCGATAAAAAGGTTGAGGTCAATATGCTTAATGTTACCAAAGGACCAGCCGGAAAAGGGGCAGGTGTGAAACTGAAAGAACAGCTTGCCAGGGAAGGTAAACAACTGCCTATTCTTGGTAATGACGGCCACTCTGCTGATTTTAATTTCGTTAAATATGTTGTATTTGGAATAGATACTGAGCGGTTATATACATTTTTGCCTACAGTTTCAAACAGGGAATTGGGAGAACAGTACGGCCTGGAATGGGCTGAACAATATCACTATATCACTGATGATGTACCCAATAAAACAGAACAGTATATAAAAGAACATGCGGTAGCTTTATAGCTTGCTTTTTACCTGAAACCAGGGTTTCTTAAAATTACTCCGGTTCTGTTCTTAATTCTTGCGAACGGAATTAATGAAATAGTAGTCCGATAAATATAATTTAAGGATGAAATATGTTGATATGCACTATTTTTTCAATATATTTATAAGAAGATCGGCATCAGAAAAGTGGTTTTTAAGTTCAAATAAAAAATTATAATATGAGACGTAAAGAATTTCTACAAAAAGGTTTGGCAACCGGTGCATTGATTGGTTCTTCGGCCTGGGTATCAGCATCAGAGGATACCGGTCAGAATACTCAGGAAAAATTAGTCCCGTGGGGATATGATGTAAATTATGCTGAGGTAAAGATTGAAAGACCAGTAAAAGGTAAGCCTCACCAGGGTAAAGTACTTCTGGCAATTCAACCTCACTCTGACGATATTCCGCTTTCAGCTGGAGGATTAGTCGCAAAACTTCTGGATGAGGGGTATACCGGATACCTCTGTTCTGTATCGGATGATTCACGTGGATCCGGAACTTATGCCCAGAATAGAATTGACAATAAAAGGATTGCTGATTTTTATGGCATGAAAGATTCCTTTGAATTACTGATGCCTCACCATCAAATGGATAGTGTTGGTATTCAGGATTTAAAACAGCGGTTCATATTTCTGATCAGATTTCTTAAGGTAGATACAATAATATCTATGGATCCATGGGGACATTATGAAGAAAACCCGGATCATTATGTTACAGGACGGGCTGTAGAAGCAGCAAGGTGGATTGCAGGAAACAGGGATTATCCGGAACATTTTGCAGCAGGATTTGGCCCTTATACGCCAAAAGAGAGGTATTATTATTCAAGAGCAGGACAAACAAACAATCTGATTGTTGATATAAGCGACTATATCGATAAAAAGGTAGAACTCAACATGCTGAATATCGCCAAAGGGCCCGCCGGGAATAATGGAGTATTATTAAGAGAAAGACTTGCAAAAGAGGGAAAGCGATTGCCTATGCTTGAAGGTGATGACAACAAAGCCAATTTCAACTACGCAAAAGAATTCGTTTTTACCCATAATAAAAAACTGGGAGAAAAGTATGGCCTGGGCTGGGCTGAAGGATACCATTATATGACCGATGTTCCATTCGATAATTATACTCAAAAAGGCGCACCTCCTGTGAGGCCCGATGTGGAAGAGTATATTAAAAAGAATGCTGTATCTAAATAGGAAGCCAGAGATTCTGAATTAATTTTCTTTTTGGTATTTGAGATTATATTCTTTTTGAAATTTTTTGAGATTTGTTGAAATGTAACCTTATTTCCGGTAGGGATGTCTGACCATTCATCCTACTATTCAGGGATTTATTATTATTTGCATTGTCAGACAAATCCGAAACTGAGGCTCTACATCAGAATTATTATCTGCTTAACTTATAACCTTTGATAGACCAGGAAGCTTAATAACATTAAAAACTAATCATTCCCATTTGCTGTTCTTTATTACTACTAAACCAGATTTATCATTTTCATTTTTCAGGATTCATTTACACCCTGCTGACCAAAAGACAGAGGAAAATAGGATTTTATGAACTATTATATATAATCAGAATATATATCCATTTATAAGAAATAGTTAATAGAAATTCCATTATTTAAAAGTAATCCTTATGAAACGTAAAGAATTTTTACAAAAAGGCCTGGCAACCAGTGCCTTGATTGGTTCTTCCGCATGGGTATCAGCATCAGATGATGCCGGTCAGAAAGATCAGCTTACCAAAACGCCCTGGGGATATGATGTAAATTATTCAGAAGTCCAGATTGAAAAACCGGTTAAGGGTAAACCCCACAAGGGTAAAGTACTTCTTGCAATTCAGCCTCACTCCGACGATATCCCTCTGTCTGCAGGTGGGTTAGTGGCAAAATTAATGGATGAGGGGTATACAGGATATTTATGCTCTGTATCAGATGATGCAAGAGGCGAAGGGGAGTATGCCCAGAACAGAATCGACAATCAAAAAATTGCAGATTTTTATGGAATGAAAAATTCTTTTGAATTTCTTATGCCTCATCATCAGATGGACAGTGTCGGTATTCAGGATTTAAAACAGCGATTCATTTTTCTGATAAGGTTTTTAAAAGTTGACACTATTGTCTGCATGGATCCCTGGGGACATTATGAAGAGAACCCTGATCATTATGTGACAGGACTTGCAGTCGAAGCTGCCAGGTGGATTGCCGGATCAAATGATTACCCTGAACATTTTGCAGCAGGAATTGGTCCGTATGTGCCAAAAGAACGATATTATTATTCAAGAGCTAAACAGACCAACAACCTGATTGTGGACATCAGTGATTATATTGATAAGAAAATAGAAGTCAACCTGTTGAATGCGGCGAAGGGACCTGCCGGAAATAATGGAGTAAAACTTAGGGAGAAGCTTGCCAAAGAGGGAAGGAGATTACCAATTCTGGAGGGAGATGATCATACAGCCAATTTTAACTATGCAAAAGCTTTTCTCTTCAACAGGAATAAGATATTGGGTGAAAAGTATGGGCTGGGTTGGGCTGAAGGTTATCATTATATGACTGATGATAAATACCCGAATGCTTTATCTCCATTAGACGAATACATAAAAAAGAATTCATTATCCATTTAATCAGTTTAATTCAATGTTCCGGCGGTTTCGAACCAGTACCTGATGCCATTAATTTATAATGACTTCCGGGAAGTTGGAAAATAGTAGATTTGACATGTAAGTTGAATCTGTTTTATTAATTTTATAATAGCAGGATTTTAATTCTGATTTGTTTCCTGCAGAGTTTTTACACTATAATTCAAATAAAATGAATATTATGATTTTTTTTAAAAAGTTGTTTCAACCGGTATACAATAATCTTAATCTGCCAAAGGCAAAGTCTTATTGTGGCCGGAGAGATGTTTATCTCCCATCCGGTTTAATGCCGTACTGCAGGCTATTTATGGTTTTAAGCGTATTTCTGTTTTACGCAAATCCTGCGGCAGCCCAGTCGAAAATCTATATTATTACAGATTTGGAGGGTATAAGTGGTGTTTATAAGTTTGACCAGGCCTGGGTAAAAGATACTCCTTTAAATCTTCAGGCCTGTGAGTATTTCATGGGAGACGTGGCAGCGGTGGTACGTGGCCTGCGCGATGGAGGGGCAACTGAAGTTGTGGTCTGTGACGGTCATGGAGACCAGGCTGTGATCCCACATTTGATGGAGCCGGGTGCAACATATATCACTGGAAAACCCAAACCGGCCCCGGGGGCCCTCTGGGGTCTTGATAAATCTTTTTCCGGGGTAGTCCTGCTTGGATTTCATGCAATGAGAGGTACCCCGGATGGTGTATTGAACCACACCCAGTCAGTGGAAAACCGCTATTGGTATAATGGGGTGGAATCAGGGGAATTGGCTCAGAATGCTGCTATTGCCGGCTATTTTGGAGTTCCTCCCATTATGGCTACAGGCGACGAGGCAACTTGCCGTGAAGCCAGGAATTTTTTTGGCAATAACTGCGTTACTGTTGCTGTAAAACGTGGAGTTTCCAGGGAAGCAGCTGTCCTTTATCCTTTTGCTGAAACGCGAAAAGCACTGTATGAAGGTGCTAAACGTGCTATGACAGTAATCAAGTCATGCAAACCATACACCCTTGAGATACCAATTAAAATTAAAGAAATGTACCTTTCTCCTGGTCCGACAATGGAAGAATACCTCTCAAAAAAATCCATACCTGGTTATTGGGAATCCAAGTTAGTGACCAAAGAAGGTACTGTCCAGGATGCTCTTCATATTTTTGATTTCTGAGAGTTCTGATTATCCAATAGTACGGAATGGAATGGAATGAATAGTTTCATCCCCCCTTCAGCCTTTTGATCTCATTGAAATGATCCAGCGCCATCTTTTCCCTTGCCTCCCTGGTCGTTTTGCGATAAGTCTGAAACTCATCCTTCAACTCATCCAGCTCCTTCTTAATACTGTTGGTCTCCATCATGTTTCTTTTAAAAACCAGAAACCCTATTACCATTGCAGCTGCAAGTCCGAGTATTATCAGCCACATTACTGTATTGTAAGTCAGCTTATTAACTTCAATTCCAAGAATAGACATGCTGTTTTTTGTACTTGCAGCGGTCTCAAGGTTCTTTTTGGTATGGTCAAGATCAGCTCTGAGTGTGTCAATCGTAATCTTCAGTTCTGAGACATTATTGTTGAGCATACCGATCTTTTTATTTGCTGCCGAGAGAGTGTCGGATATATTATCCTTTACCTTCTGAAACATATCTTCCCTAATAGCCCGGTAATTTTCATAGATCCTGGTATGCTCCTCAAGATATTTCAACTGATCTTTCACGGGACTATTGGTAAACTCATCGGGCATTGAAGTCTGACCTCCGGCTCTTAAAATAATTACCGTAAGGAAAGCAGTTGTTAATAAAGTTCTCAGGTATTGGTTGGCGGACTTTTTCATAGGCTTAGGATAAGTATTGCATGAATTTCTCCCTTGAAACTAATAAACGTGTAAGTTAAATGAAAATTATAATTTAAAAAAGATTAAATTTATGATATTTTAAAATCAAAAGCATTGAAAACAAGAGGTAAATGCT
This sequence comes from uncultured Bacteroidales bacterium, assembly GCA_963816345.1. GTDB lineage: Bacteria > Bacteroidota > Bacteroidia > Bacteroidales > VadinHA17 > LD21. Next base: position 2,494,035 of record CAWFKI010000005.1, on the reverse strand, counting down.
TAAAATATAATAACATATAAAAATTATCAGAGATGACAAAGAGAAGAGATTTTATCAAAAAAAGTATTCTGGGTACAGCAGGAATAGCAATTGGCGGCATGGGATTCAGTGCAAAGTCTTATGCTTCCGATTGTGGGAGCAAATGAAAGGCTCACAATGGCTGTTATAGGAATACGAGGCAGGGGGGTGACCATATTGAAAGCTGGTGCGCACTTATGGAAAACCGCAATATAAGGTTGAAAACAATTTGCGATGTTGATGAACAGTATTTTCCCGGAGAGATCAAAGTACATATCGGAGAAGACAGGCACAAAACCTGTCACCGAATGGGATATGCGTAAGGTTTTTGATGATAAGGAGATAGATGCTGTATCATTTGCCATTCCCAATCATTGGCACGCACTTGGAACTATCTGGGCCTGCCAGGCTGGGAAACATGTCTATGTTGAAAAACCTGCCTGCCATAATATATTCGAAGGAAGGAAAATGATTGAAGCTTCGCGTAAATATAATGTCAGGGTTCAGACAGGATTTCAGAACCGGTCCATTGCCAATGTGATGGAAGCTATGAACTTCCTGCATCGAGGGTGGTATTGGAACCGTTTATATGGCGAAGGGAATGTGCTATAAACCACGTGATTCCTTTGGTATTGCAAAAGACAGCACTCCTCCGGCCACTTTACATTATGAGCGCTGGCTCGGTCCTGCTCCCTACCGCCCTTACAATGAAAAGCATGTGCATTATAACTGGCATTGGTTCTGGGCTACAGGTAACGGCGATACAGGAAACCAGGGGCCTCATCAGTTTGATCTGGCCCGCTGGGGTCTTAATAAGAATGAACATCCTGTGTCAGTCTATTCTTCCGGAGGTATTTATGGCATCAGTCCTGAAGAATGCGAACAGGAAACACCCAATACCCAGACATCTGTCTTCAGATACAAAGACGGGAAAATCCTGGAGTTTGAAACCAGGGGAAGGTACACAAATGCCGAATCGGGTCTCGGATATCAGAATTGGAAATATTTTTTATGGCACTGAGGGGTACCTTGACTAAATGAGGGATACCTGGAAAGCTTTCCGCAAAAGAGAAAATGAGCCATTTGCCGGTTCAGCAACAAGTGAAAAGAAAGAGGCTGACTCAAAATACCTGGCTGCCCCCGGAGGTACAGAGCATTATGCTAACTTTATTGATGCAATCAGAGTCAGGCAACAATGATAATTTCATTGTGACATTAATTGAGGGATTCTTATTCCTCATCACTTCCTCACCTTGCCAATATTTCCTACAGGCTCGGCCGTGAACTGAGATTTATGGGTGACTATGAAAAATTTGTCAATGATCCGGAAGCTGATGAAATGCTTACCCGTATGTACCGCAAGCCATATGTTGTTAATGATGAAGTATAACTCAAGTATTAAAAATTAAATTTATATGACAGGAGAATCAGAATAACAGGCGAAGCTTTATCAGGAAAGCCGCACTGGGAGGAGTTCTTGCAGTATGCCTCCCTGAAATAGTTTCACTGGCAATATCACCGGAGAAGACCGGTAAGAATATTCTGAAAAAAGATGATGTCATTCTTTTCCAGGGTGATTCCATTACCGATGCCGGCAGGAACCGTGATGATAACGACTTCAATGATCCCGCATCGCTGGGGTCGGGCTATGCCATGCTGGCGGGTGCATCACTTGCTGGAAAAATATCCAAAGCTTGCCCTCAAGATATTTAATAAAGGAATTTCAGGAAATAAGGTGTTATCAGCTTGCCGAACGATGGGACAACGATTGTCATAGCTCTTAAGCCTGATGTCCTGAGCATTCTTATCGGCGTTAACGATTTTGGCATAAGCTGAATGGAGAATATAACGGCACAGTCGATATTTACCGCAATGATTATATTGCACTGCTTGAAAGAACAAAAAAAGCTCTGCCCGGAGTGAAATTGATTATCTGTGAACCCTTTGCCGTTCCCGGTGTAAAGGCTGTAGATGAAAGATGGTATCCTGAATTCTACGGTTACCAGAAGGCTGCCAGGGAAATTGCCGGAAAGTTCGGTGCCATATTTATTCCCTACCAGAAAATCTTTGATGAGGCACTAGAAGCAGGCTCCCGGCTCTTACTGGACTCCCGACGGGGTTCATCCTTCACTTGCCGGGGCACAGCTCATGGCACTGGCCTGGACCGAGGCAGTTAAGTGACATCTTTTAGTGTCCTGTTGTTTTTAAGGCGGACCTTATTGCGGCTTTTAAGCGTCGTGTCGCAGGCACGGCGATGAAGTTGAATATCTTTAACTTAAACAGATAAATGAAAAAGATTTTTTCCTCTGTGATGACTGTACTTTTTGTGCTTGTCATCACCTCCGGAAGCCTGTTTGCGGAGGTAAAACTACCGGCTATATTCAGTGATAATATGGTATTGCAGCAAAAAAGTGATGTAGCTTTCTGGGGTACAGCTGCGAAAAACGGGACTGTCAGGGTGACTACATCGTGGAATAATAAAAGTTATTCCGTACGAACAGGTAATGACGGGAAGTGGAAACTCAAGGTATCGACGCCCTCTGCAGGCGGGCCATTTGAGGTATCCTTCACTGACGGAACAGCCCTGAAGCTGAGAAATGTATTGATAGGAGAGGTGTGGGTCTGTTCCGGCCAGTCAAATATGGAAATGCCTGTAAAGGGCTATTTTAACCAGCCTGTGAGCGGATCCAATGAGGCAATAGCATCTTCATCAAATAATTCAATTCGCCTGTTCACTGTAAAAAAATCCACTGCTCTGCAGCCTGCAGAAGATTTTACCGGCAGCTGGCAAAACTGTGAGCCGGAAAATGTGAGCGATTTCAGTGCAACTGGCTACTTCTTTGGACTTTATCTGAATAAGATACTTAAAGTACCGGTAGGGCTCATCAATACAAGCTGGGGAGGTACGCGTATCGAACCATGGATAAGTGAGGAGGGAATCAAAAAGTTCAGCTCTGTCACCCTTCCTGATAAAAATCAGCAGGGACCGCTTTCTCCGCAGACACCTACCGTTCTTTTCAATGCAATGATAAATCCTATGGTCGGCTATGGCATCAGGGGTGCAATCTGGTACCAGGGAGAATCGAACCGGAATGAGGCTGACAAATATCTGTTGTTGTTACCCGGGCTCGTGGAAAACTGGAGATCTGCCTGGGGTGTGGGCGACTTTCCGTTTTATTATATGCAGATAGCTCCGTTTGATTACGGATCTGAAGGTTTAAGTTCAGCCTACCTGCGTGAGGCACAGCTGAAAGCTTCAACAGCCATTCCGGACATCGGAATGGCATGCATTATGGATCTGGGTGAGAAAGAGAATATTCATCCGTTCGATAAGAAAACAGGTTCCGAACGTCTTGCCCTCCTCGCACTGGCAAACACTTACGGAAAAACCGGATTTGCTTCTTCAGGTCCGGTACTGAAAGAGATGACTGTTGAGGGTCCTGTTGTTAAGCTGACCTTTAACTTTGCAGTGAATGGTCTTACTTCATATGGAAAGGAATTGTCATGTTTTGAAGTTGCCGGTGCTGATAAAAGGTTCTTCCCGGCAAAAGCCTTTATTACAGACAAGGGTATAACAGTGATCTCTCCCGATGTTGATAAACCTGCTGCAGTAAGATATGCTTTTAAGGATTTTATCGTCGGTGACCTGTTCAATACAGAAGGATTGCCGGCTTCATCCTTCCGGACTGATGACTGGTCGGCAAAATGACCATTTTGCTATTTTGATCAAATTAACAACCAAATCTTTTTTATAATGAAGGGCAAAAATTCGAAATCTATAAGCCGGAGAGGATTCATAGGTACTTCTTCCATGGCATTGGCCGGATTGACTATTGTTCCCAGACATGCTGTATCCGGTCTGGGTCATATTCCTCCAAGTGACAAGCTGAACATTGCCGGTGTTGGAATATCCGGTATGGGCAGGGTAAATCTGGAAAATGTTGCAAAGGCAGAGAATATTACGGCTCTGTGCGATGTCGACTGGAGAGAGCCAACTGTGAAGATTTTTAAGACCTACCCCGGAGCAAAGCAATACAAAGACTTCCGGATAATGCTTGACAAACAAAAAGATATTGATGCAGTTATAATTGCCACTCCCGATCACACACATGCTTTAATCAGTCTTGAAGCAATGAGAAGGGGCAAACACGTCTATACCCAGAAACCGCTGACACACACTGTCTTTGAGGCGAAAGAGCTTGCCAGGGCAGCAAAGCAGTATAAGGTTGCTACGCAGATGGGCAATCAGGGTCAGGCAAGTGATGGTCCCAGACGTCTCAGGGAGATGATCTGGGACGGTGTTATAGGACCCATACGTGAAGTTCATGTATGGACCGACCGTCCAAATAATGGTTTGTTGAAGACCTACTGGCCCCAGGGTGTTGGCCGTCCTGAAGGAACTCCTGCAGTACCTGCGGAACTTGACTGGGACCTCTTCATTGGTCCCGCACCAATGCGACCATATAATCCTGCATATCATCCATTCAGCTGGAGAGGGTGGTGGGACTTTGGCACCGGGGCGCTTGGTGATATCGGATGTCATTCCCTCGACCCAATATTCCGGGCTCTGAAGCTTAAATACCCGACAAGCGTAGAGGCTGTATCAACTATTGTTAACGGAGAGACCTACCCTTCAGGTTCGATAGTCCGGTATGAATTCCCTGCAAGAACAGATATGCCACCGGTCAGCCTTACCTGGTATGACGGAGGCCTTCGTCCGATGCTTCTGAAGGAGATGGAGGAAGGAATGCAATTGGGTACCGGGGGAACACTTTATGTTGGCGATAAAGGAAAGTTACTTGATGATAAGATACTTCCAAAGACACTCAGAGACGCGTACAAAGCTCCTGCGCCTGGTATCCCTTCCTCGCCTGGCCATGAGGAGGAATGGATCCTTGCCTGTAAGGGAGGCGCGCCGGGAGGATCCGATTTTGAATGGGCAGGCCCGCTTACTGAGACGGTACTTCTTGGCAATATTGCTCTGAGAAGGGAACTGAAGGAAAAACTCAGCGGACAGGTACTGAAATGGGATCCGGATAAATTCAGTTTCCCAAACCTGCCTGAAGCCGACCGGTTTCTCCATACAGAGTACAGGAAGGGGTGGAGCCTATAGGGAATCGGTCTCTCAATAATTTTGCCAACTGCTCATTGCCAACTGCCTTTAAAGTGCAGGTAATCGGTAATCGGTAATCGGTAATCAGTCCCTCAGTATATGCTAATATGGCCCCAAATAAGAATAACTGTTGAAAAAGAAGTTATATAAGAGTAATCAGTAATCGGTAATTGGTGAACCCTGAGCCCTGCGCCCTGCCCCCTGAGCCCTGAGAATAATTTGGCTGTATCGTGCAACATGTCAGAGAGGAATTCGTCATTAGCATATAATCTAACTTATCTGCAATGATAAAAAACTTCTTTGTTATAGCCGTCAGGAATATTTTAAAACACAAGGTATTTTCATTTATCAATGTAACGGGACTGGCAGTCGGGCTGGCAGCTTCGCTTCTTATACTTTTGTGGGTTCAGGACGAATTAAGTTTTGAAAGATTCAACAGGAATGCAGGTACAATTTACCGTGTTGAAGAAGATCAGTTTTATTCCGGCGCACGCTATCATGTAACTGTAACCCCCTTCCCGAGCGGACCGGAATGGAAACAAAAAATCCCTGAAATAGGAGAGCAGGTCCGTGTGCATTTATGGATGCCACGTATGCTATTCCGTCAGGATGACAAAGTATTTTTTGAGACTTCGATAGTTGCTGCCGATTCCGCCTTTTTTGATATGTTCAGCTTTCAGCTGCAGACAGGAGATGTAGCATCAGCCCTGACTTCCCCTCATTCTATTGTACTCTCCGAAAAGCTTGCCAGGAAATACTTTGGTGATACAAATCCACTTGGCAAGTCCATTAATATAGAAAACAGGTACCAGTTCATGGTAACGGGAGTACTGAAGCCTCTACCCAAAAATTCAATGTTTAATTTTGAAGCCCTGGTCCCTTTTATGTTTTTAAAGGAAATGGGGGCCATGGATAATAACTGGGGCAGCAATTCAATATTTACTTATGTCCGGCTCGATAAAAATTCAGATATCCCGTCAGTGAACAAGAAACTCACTGATATAGTTCTTGAACATGCACCCGAGACTAACACAAAATTCCTACTGTTTCCGCTTCTTGACATCCATCTTCATCAGCAGTTTGGTTTTAAGGAGAGTAAAGGTCCCGTAGTTATTGTCTACATCTTTTCGTTAATAGCTTTATTTGTAATGCTTATAGCCTGCATCAACTTTATTAATCTTTCAACTGCAAAAGCTTCATCAAGGGGTAAAGAGATAGGAATAAAGAAAGTTGCCGGAGCCGATCAGCTCTCGATGATAATTCAGTTCATGCTTGAGTCGCTGCTGCTTGTTGCTGCAGCAATGTTGTTTGCCCTGATTCTTGTGGGATTGTTTCTCCATGTGTTCAATAATATTTCGGGAAAGAATTTTAGCCTTTCAGACCTGGTTCAGCTGAAGTTTATTCTCAGTTTTGTTGCTGTTGGCTTGCTGGCGGCTCTTGTTTCCGGTATCTATCCGGCTCTTTATCTCTCATCTTTTAAACCGGTGGCCGTGCTGAAGGGTGATATGGCTTCCTCAAGGGGTAACGGAAGGCTCAGGCAGATCCTTGTTGTTGTACAATTTTCACTTTCCATGCTTATTGGAATAGCTGCCATATTTCTCTATATGCAGCTTAAATTCCTGCTAAATAAGGACCTTGGCTTTAATAAGGAAAATCTTATAGGGATTCAGATGGCAGACAATATGAAGTCAAAATACTACTCCTTTAAAAAAGAGCTCGGGAAGGAAACATTAATCCAGGGAGTCACCGCATCGTTATGGAATCCGGTGATGATCGGAAGTAATGCGGGAGGGGCCACCTGGGAAGGGAAAGATCCTGACAAAAATGTACTGATTGGTACTGATGGCATTGATTATGATTATATAACGACAATGAAAATGGAGCTTGTATCCGGACGTGATTTCTCCAGGGATTATACCTCAGATGTGGCAAGGGATACAACCGGAAATTTTCTTGTGAATGAGGAGGTGGTGAAACTTATGAATATTGGTGATCCGGTTGGAAAGAGCTTCAGATTCATGGGACTTAACGGCCGTATTGTGGGGGTAATGAAAAATTTTCATTTTAAGGGGGCCGATCAGGCTATTGAGCCAGTCGCATTTGCACTTGTTGACACAAGCTATCTCCGGTTGATGCTTATCAGGCTTGCTCCGGGAAATATCCCCGGATCTCTGAAATCGGTTGAAAAGGTCTGGAAGCAGCTCTATCCTGAGTATCCACTGCAGTACAACTTTATTGACCAGGAGTATGACGACCTTTTCAAATCACAGATACGTCTTACTGAGCTGCTTAAATATTTTACGGTTCTTGCAGTCATAATAGCCTGCCTTGGACTTTACGGACTGGCGTCCTATTCTGCAGAAAGGAGAACCAATGAAGTAGGGATCAGAAAAGTTATGGGAGCGGGGTCTTTTATAGTAATGTATACTCTTACGAAAGAATTTCTGGTGCTTGTCCTTATATCAATTGTAATTGCAGTGCCTGTCGGCTGGATCATTGTGGGAAAGCTTCTAAGTCAGTTTCCCTACAGAATTGATATAAGCTTTCTTGTATTTGCCGGAATATCATTCGGAGCAATACTGATTGCTATAATGACAGTCAGTTTACAGGCCTACCGGGCAACCGGAATTAATCCGGCTGAAGCGCTAAAGGTGGAATGATCACCCGGCTTACAATATATTATAAAGTTCATAGTCATTAGGGTGCTAATGCTTACATGGATTATTATAACTGTGTAATTCAATAATTGATTAATCAAACTTCTTAAAATCAGCCAGATATGTTCAGTAATCTGCTAAAGCACAGCTTAAGGTCCCTAAAAAGGCAGCGTGCCTACATAATCATAAACATCCTGGGTCTTTCGATCGGGATAGCCTGCAGTCTTCTGATAGCACTTTTTGTAATAAATGAGGCCAGCTACGACAGGTTCAATGCCAGGAAAGACAGGATTTACCGGGTAATTCTCAATGGCAAGATTGGCGGACAGGAGATTACGGCCTCCTATACGCCTGCAATAATGGGACCTACGCTTCCCAGGGAATTTCCGGAAGTTGAAGACTTTCTCAGAATGGATGCCTTCGGACCCACCTCAGTTGAGTATGAAAAACAAACCTTTACGGATAAAAATATTGTACTTGCCGACTCATCCTTTTTTAATTTCTTTTCAATTCCTGTTCTGAAGGGTGATCCGAAAAACCTGCTCAATGGGCCGCATAAAGTTGTTTTATCAGAGACGATGGCCAGAAAAATATTTGGTGATGTAAATCCGATTGATAAGGCAATTAAAATCGGATCCGACTCTACCCGGTTTATTGTTTCGGGTGTTATGGGTGATGTGCCGGGGAATTCACACTTTGATGCCTCCATGGTGGCTTCATTTATGACAAACCCGAGGTCCAATAATCCTACATGGATGGAGAACAGCTTCAGTACATATCTTCTGTTAAAGCCGAATACAAATTACAAGACTGTGGATGCAAAATTCAACGATCTGATTGTAAAGTATGTAGGGCCGGAAGTTCAGAAATATCTGGGAACAACAATCGAGGAATTTATCAAACAGGGAAATAAATACAGATTTTTTTTACAGAACCTTAAGGATATACATCTTGATACTGGTGTTCAACAATCATTCAAGGCCTCAAGTGATCCGAAGTATCTTGTAATATTTGGCAGCATAGCGATCATGATAGTAGTAATTGCTGCAATCAATTTCATGAATCTTTCAACAGCCCAGGCTTCAAGAAGGGCAAAAGAGGTCGGTATAAAAAAGATTGGCGGTTCAACACGGGGAATGCTTATTACCCAATTTCTTTCAGAGTCATTCATTCTTTCTTTTATTTCACTCATATTGGCGCTTATTTTGATAAGGATAAGCCTTCCATATTTCAATAATTTGCTTGGTACCAGGCTTGTTCTTAATCTTTTTGCCTCCTGGTATTCAATCCCGGTTCTGATTCTTTTTACATTAATAGTAGGCATTATGGCCGGAAGTTACCCTGCTTTCTTTCTCTCTTCATTTAATCCGTATGAGGTTCTAAAGGGCAATGTAAAAAACAGCATGAAAAACGGAAAGATGAGAAGGGTTCTCGTCGTATTTCAGTTCGCAGTATCTATTTTACTTATAGTTGGTACAATGGTAATGTACCGGCAGATAAAATTTATGCTTAATAAGGATGTGGGATTCAATAAAGAACAACTTATAGTAATTGAAAGGGCTGATGCACTTGGATCTAAGATCAAATCTTTTAAAGAATCTGTCAGAAGAATTCCGGGGGTTGTCAATATTGCAAGTTCCACTGCTGTTCCGGGAAGGAATAACAACAGCAACGGTTATATGATGGAGGGAAGGAAAGATGAGACATTTCTTATGCAGACCAACTGGGTTGATTATGAGTATCTTGCTACTTATGGAATCACTCTTGTATCAGGAAGATCATTCAACGAATCCTATACAACCGATAAACAGGCATGCATTCTAAATGAAAGCGCGGTAAAAAATTTCAGTATTACTGATCTCGGGAAGACCAGGATAATGCAACCCGGTCCGAATGGACCTGGTTATTTGTCAATACTGGGAGTGGTTAAGAACTTTAATTTTGAATCACTCCGGAATCCCATTCAGCCATATATTTTTAAATTCCAGAATGAGGATAATATCTGGGGTTATGTTTCAGTCAGGCTAACAGCGATGAATTATTCCAAAACAATTTCTGAGATTGAAAAAACATGGAAGGAGTACACGGCCGGAAGTCCCCTGCAGTACTATTTTATTGACGCGGATTTCGAATATATGTATATACAGGAAACGCAGAATGCCAAGATGGCCGTGATCTTTTCTATCCTTGCAATCTTTATCGCATCACTTGGACTGTTCGGACTAACATCATACACCGTCGAGCAGAGGACCAAGGAGATCGGAGTGCGGAAGGCTATGGGTTCATCCATTGCAGGTATATATGTGGAAATATCAAAGGAGATCGTCATCCTTGTTTCGATTTCGGCCCTGATAGCCTGGCCGGTAATTTACTACTATGCAGGAAGGTGGCTTGAAAACTTCTATTACAAAATAAACATGGGTATCTTCAGCTTTGTTGCCGGTCTCACAATCGCCCTCGGGATAGCTCTGCTTACAATCAGTTACCGTGTTCTCAGGGCTGCAAGGGTGAATCCCGCGCAATCACTTAAATATGAATGACTTTGTGTATTGCCATGGGCATGTTTTGTAATAGCTTAAAATACAGGATTATAGTTATGAGTATTTATTTTTCAGAATCGATGATCAGATAATTTATTTTCCCATGCAACATATAAATTATTCTTTCGTCTCTTTATAAAAGTCTGATATTACATGACAGGCTTTTAAGAATAATCAAAAAATAAATAAATCCGGTATTAACCTCAAAACCTTTACGGGATGTTCAATAATCTGATAAAATACAGTTTAAGGTCTTTTAAAAGGCAACGTGCATATATAATTATCAATATCCTTGGTCTTTCCATCGGTATTGCGTGCAGTCTGCTGATCGCTTTGTATGTGATCAACGAGTCGGGTTACGACAAGTACAACGTAAAGAAAGACAGGCTGTTCAGAGTCATTCTAAACGGTAAGATCGGCGGACAGGAGATCACCGGTTCGTACACTCCTGCCGTTATGGGGCCTACCCTTCCGAGGGAGTTTCCCGAGGTCGAGGGTTTCCTGAGGATGGATGGCGTGGGGCCGACAGTAGTCGAATATAATAAACAGTCCTTCACTGAGAACGATATAGTCTCTGCCGATTCCTCCTTCTTTAATTTCTTCTCTATACCTGTTCTCAGGGGAGATCCAGCCAACCTGCTCAACAGTACATATAAAGTCGTATTGTCTGAATCAACTGCAAGGAAAATATTCGGTAATGAGAATCCTATCGATAAAACGATCAAGATCGGCAGTGATACAACAAGGTTTGTTGTCAGTGGTGTCATGGGAGATGTTCCCGCGAACTCTCATTTCGATGCGAGTATGGTCACATCCTTCATGACTAATCCCAGGTCAAAGGAAGAGGTCTGGCTCAACAACAGTTTCAGTCTGTACGTGCTTCTGAAACCCAACTCCAGTTACAAGACCGTGGATTCCAAGTTCAATGATCTGATAGTAAAATATGTAGGACCTGAAGTTCAGAAATACCTTGGAACTTCCATAGAGGAGTTTGTGAAAAAAGGCAATAAATACAGGTTTTTCCTTCAGAAACTGACCGACATCCATCTCGACAATAGTGTACAGGGAGGGTTCAAAGCTCCCAGTGATCCCAAGTATCTGATCATCTTCGGCAGTATTGCGATACTTATAGTCGTTATTGCAGCCATCAATTTCATGAATCTGGCAACTGCTCAGGCGTCAAGGAGAGCCAAGGAGGTAGGTATCAAAAAGCTTGGAGGATCAACCCGGGGAATGCTCATTACACAGTTTCTCTCCGAATCGTTTATGCTGGCCTTCATTGCACTGATCTTTGCGCTGCTTTTTATAAAGCTCAGTCTGCCATATTTCAATAACCTGCTGGGTACAAAGTTTGCGCTGAACCTGTTCGCCGCCTGGTACACTCTGCCCATCCTTCTTATTTTTACGTTCGTAGTGGGGATAATGGCCGGAAGTTACCCCGCATTTTTCCTCTCATCCTTCAGTCCCTACGAGGTGCTCAAGGGAAATGCAAAAAACAGTACGAGCAACGGCAGACTCAGAAGGATCCTTGTTGTGTTTCAGTTTGCTGTTTCGATTCTTCTCATAGTAGGTACACTGATAATGAACAGTCAGATAAAGTTTATGCTTAATAAGGATGTTGGGTTCAAAAAGGACCAGCTGATCGTTATTGAGAGAGCTGATGTGGTAGGCAGTAAAATGAAAGCCTTCAAGGCAAGCATAAAAGGGATCCCCGGTGTAGTAAATGTTGCAAGTTCCACCGCCCTGCCGGGACGTACAAACAATAATAACGGGTACATGATGGAAGGAAGGAAAGATGAGACTTTTCTTATGTTCACAGCGTGGGTTGATTATGATTTCCTGGAGACATACGGTATGACACTTGCATCCGGGAGAACTTTCAATGAATCCTTTACAACGGACAACAGGGCATGCATTATAAATGAAAGTGCGCTTAAGAACTTCAGCATCACCGATCTTGAGAAAACCAGGATACTCAAACCTGCAGAAAAGATCCCTGACAGCTACTCCATAATCGGAGTGGTAAAGAATTTTAATTACGAATCGCTGCGGAATCCCATACAGCCTTACATAATGCTTCTTCAGGACGAATATAGCCGGTGGGGCTATATTACGGTAAGACTCGCAGCAGGAAATTATTCAAAAACTATAAATGAGATAGAGAAGGTATGGAAGGAATATGCCTCGAACAGCCCGCTTCAGTATTATTTCCTGGATGCTGACTTTGAGAAGATGTACTCGCAGGAAAAACAGAATGCCAGGATGGCTGTGATCTTTGCAGTACTTGCGATATTTATTGCATCCCTTGGCCTGTTTGGACTGACATCATATACCGTGGAACAACGTACCAAGGAGATCGGTGTAAGGAAGGCTATGGGCTCATCAATTGCAGGCATATATGTGGAAATTTCAAAGGAGATCGTCATTCTTGTTTCGATCTCGGCGCTGATAGCCTGGCCGGTAATTTACTACTATGCAGGAAGGTGGCTCGAAAACTTCTATTACAAAATAAACCTGGGTATCTTCAGCTTTGTTGCCGGTCTTACAATTGCTCTCGGAATAGCGGTGCTTACAATCAGTTACCGGGTTCTCAGGGCTGCCAGGGTGAATCCGGCGCAATCACTCAAATATGAATGACCTTCAGCCTGATAGAGGAATCTCCTGCTTAATTACAACATCTAAGTAAAAACGCCTGTAACAGGATCTCAGCCTTCACAACGGGGGTAATCTTTTGTGTATTGCCACGGGCATGTTTTGTAATAGCTTAAATTACAGGATTATAGTCGTGGATATTTATTTTCCAGAATCGAAAATCTGATAATTAATTCTCTCATGCAACATATAAATTATTCTTTCGTCTCTTTATAAAGTCTGATATTACAGGACACGCTTTTTACAGAATAATCAAAAAATAAATAAATACGGTATTAACCTCAAAACCTCTTCGGGATGTTCAATAATCTGATAAAATACAGTTTAAGGTCTTTTAAAAGACAACGTGCATACATTATAATAAACATCATCGGACTTTCTATTGGAATAGCCTGCAGCCTTCTGATTACATTATTTGTGATAAATGAAGCCGGTTATGACAGGTTCAATACAAAAAAAGACCGCATTTACAGGGCAATCCTGAACGGAAAGATCGGAGGGCAGGAAGTTACAATTGCAACCTCTGCTGCTGTAATGGGCCCCGTGCTTGTCAGGGAATTTCCGGAGGTTGAAAGCTTCCTGAGAATGCATGGCATGGGACCTACAACTCTGGAATACAACAACCAGACATTCACCGAGGATCATCTGGTGGAGGCTGATTCATCCTTCTTTGACTTCTTCACTATTCCTGTTATTAAGGGTGATCCGGCTAATCTGCTTAATGCCCCCAGAAAAGTTGTCTTATCGGAATCGACTGCAAAAAAAATGTTCGGTAATGAGAATCCTATTGACAAGCAGGTAAAGATAGGATCCGATACAATAAGGTATACTGTCTCAGGTGTGATGGCTGATATCCCTGCAAATTCGCATTTCGAGGCAAATATTCTCCTTTCATTCATGACAGAACCGCAGTCAACAAGCACCCGGTGGTTGGCTAACAACCTCAGCACCTATTTTCTTCTTAAGCCAAATACAAACTATAAGGTTATTGATGAGAAGCTTCCGGCATTACTTGTAAAATATGTTGGCCCGGAATTGCAGCAATACATGGGAGCCTCGATGGAAGATTTTGAAAAACAGGGCAACAAATACAGGTTTTTCCTTCAGAACCTGAAAGATATTCATCTTGACAATACCATTCAGCAGGAGTTTAAACCTGCAAGCGATCCGAAATTCCTCATTATATTCGCGAGCATCGCAATCCTGATAGTCCTGATAGCTGCAATTAATTTCATGAATCTGTCAACCGCACAGGCGGCACGCCGGGCTAAAGAGGTGGGTATAAAAAAGATAGGAGGATCATCAAGAGGTATGCTGATAACGCAATTCCTTTCAGAATCTTTCCTGCTATCATTTATTGCTCTGATAGTGGCTCTGATCTTTGTTAAGCTTACCATACCGTTCTTCAATAACCTTCTGGGTACAAGTCTTGATCTCTCCCTGTTTAAAAAATGGTTTACAGTGCCTTTACTGTTGCTTCTGGCGGGAGTTACCGGATTTCTTTCCGGCAGCTACCCTGCCCTTTTCCTTTCATCCTTCAATCCCTATGAGGTGCTCAAGGGGAGTGTAAAGAACAGTATGAAGAATGGCAGGCTCAGGAGGGTACTTGTTGTATTTCAGTTTACCGTTTCAATTCTGCTGATTGTTGGAACATTGATCATGTACCGGCAGATAAGTTTCATGCTCAACAAGGATGTCGGATTCAATAAGGAACAGCTTATAGTAATAAACAGGGCCGAGGTTCTCGGAACAAAAATGAAAGCATTCAAGGAGACTGTAAAGAATATCCCGGGTGTCATTAACATTGCCAGCTCTACATCGGTTCCAAACCGGGTAAATAACACCAATGGTTATGGAATTGAAGGCAGGAAGGATGAAAGTTTCATGCTTGTTACAAATTGGGTTGACTATAGTTATCTAGAGACCTATGGCATGACCCTTTCACAGGGGAGATTCTTTAACGAATCGTACACATCTGACCAGCAGGCCTGTCTTGTAAATGAATCTGCAGTAAAGAATTTTGGTATAGCCAATATTGGCACTACACGCTTCATTGAACCGGACAATTCAGGGAAAGCCAGATATTACCAGGTCCTTGGAGTGGTAAAGAATTTTAATTTTGAATCACTTCGTAATCCTATACAACCCTATATTTTCAGGTTCCAGGATGACGGTATGTTGTGGGGCTATCTCACTGTAAGGCTTTCTGCAGCCAATTACGCCAGGACAATCAGCGCGATCGAAGCCAAATGGAAGGAATTTACGGCTAATGAACCTCTGCAGTATTACTATCTCGACAAAGATTTTGAAGAAATGTATGTTCAGGAAAAGCAAAATGCACAGATGGCTGTGGTCTTTGCAATACTTGCAATCTTTATTGCAGCGCTGGGGCTCTTCGGACTGACATCATTTACAGTTGAGCAACGCACCAAGGAGATAGGAGTCAGAAAGGCTATGGGATCATCGATAGCCGGTATTTATGTTGAAATTTCGAAGGAAATAGTCATACTTGTCTCCATTTCGGCTCTCATAGCATGGCCTGTTATCTACTACCTTGCCGGGAAATGGCTCCAGAATTTCTATTACAGGATAAGTCCGGGTGTTTTCAGTTTCCTGGCAGGTCTGACAATTGCACTCGGGATTGCCATGTTGACAATCAGCTACAGGGTTGTAAAAGCCGCAAGAGTAAATCCTGCCCAGTCTCTGAAATATGAATAGGTATGTGAGCCTGATTTTCGCTCAATAATAATGAAAGCAATAAAATCTGCTGTGTGATAATGTGGATAGAATGTTTTTTATTAATTTTAATCTGTTTATTATCTATTACTTAACTTAAACAGATACAGCCACATGAAAAACATCCTCAGAATTTCAGCAGCGGCTCTCATTCCCTGTTCCGTTATGCTTGCAGGTTGCACTTCGAACCCGAAGCCAGTCAGGCAGGAAGCAGTTGAGCTGACCAAAGAACAATTGGTTCAAAAGGGTAAATATCTCGTATCAATAATGGGTTGTAATGACTGTCATTCACCCAAGCAAAACGGACCGCAGGGACCTGCAGTCATTCCTGAACTTTTGCTGTCGGGCTATCCTTCAAAACAGGCTCTGAAAAAGGTGAACAAGGAGGTACTCAAAGAGGGCTGGCTTGTGGCAACAGAAGATATTACTGCTATGGCAGGACCGTGGGGCGTATCTTTCTCCGCAAATATCACTCCTGATCAGACCGGAATAGGTAACTGGACGAAAGAGAATTTTGCAACCGCCTTGCGACAGGGCTGGTACAAAGGGCTGGAGGGCACCCGTAAGTTATTGCCTCCAATGCCATGGCAGGGGTTTGCCGTACTCACAGATGAAGATATTACACCAATATTTACTTACCTGCTTAGCATAAAGCCGGTTGTTAATGATGTCCCCGATCCTCTTAATCCTGATGAAATAAAGTAAAGCGGCTCCCGATTGCCGTACCTGTTCTGAACAATATTAAACCTGAATACCTGCCGGCAAGGCAGGTATTCAGGTTCAGAATAATAAACGGATATTTATATAGTTTGATTTAAGACTAGTACATTTTATTTATAAGCTGACCAATCTCATCACGTTTTTTAAGGGGGAAGCTGTGACTCTTGCCGTCTCTTGTTACAACATTCAATCCTTTCACCGGGAACAGACCTTTGCTGTAAAATATTACCTCCAGGATATTATCAAAGAGGATCTCAAGATTGAATTTTTCCATCTCCTGTGCCAACGCCTTAAAGTATATCCTCTGGTTGGTCACTATCAGTTTTCCCTCAACTTTATTGTTGTCTATTACCTGGTTTGTATCACCTGCGTTTAAAACAACCTCGTTTGCATTTAACTTTACTGTCATGGCTCTGGTAATTTTTTGATCCTGTTAACTTTTTCTTTTTTCTCTCTTGATTCATAATAAAGACGTGATGCAAGTTTAAATGTTGCACGGAGGAGACAATTTTATTTTTCTGTCTATTTTTTTGACACATATTGATTTTTATTCCGTCTTTTAAGAAAAAATTCAGATGATAAAAGGAACTCTTCTTATAGTGGATGAAAACAGGAGCGTACTGAAGGACCTGGAGCAAATAATGAAAATTGAATTTGAAAAGGTTATTACCCTTACAGATCCGAACAGGATACAAAGTCTGTTAAGAAAGGATGAAATCGATATTGTCATGCTTGATATGAACTTTAAATCGGGCATTCATAACGGAAATGAGGGTTTTTTCTGGATGAAGGAGATCTTTAAGTATGACAGCAACATCAGTATAATTATTGTAACCGCATCCGGGAATATTGAACTTGCAGTGAGGGCAATTAAGGAAGGTGCAGTTGATTATATTCTGAAGCCATGGGACAATAGCAAACTTCTTGCAACAGTAAATGCAGCATGGCAGCTACGGTCTTCCAGGCTTGAAGCCACTACACTGAAGAAAGATAATCAGCTCCTGAAGGAGAAGATTAACAGTGGGGGTGAGAAGATCATTCTCGGTGCTTCACCGACTATGATCAACGTAATGAATATTGTAAGGAAGGTTGCGGGAACGGATGCCAACGTTCTCATTACGGGCGAGAACGGGACAGGAAAAGAGCTGGTTGCCAGGGAGATTCATAATCTTTCCGGTAGGGCCGGAGAACTCCTTGTAAGCGTCGATATGGGCTCAATTACTGAATCGCTCTTTGAGAGTGAACTCTTCGGGCACGTGAAGGGTGCATTCACCGATGCCAGGGAGGACCGCAAGGGAAAGTTTGAAATAGCCCATAACGGAACGCTTTTTCTGGATGAGATAGGTAACCTTACTCTTCAATCCCAGGCTAAACTCCTGAGCGTGCTTCAGAACAGGTACGTTGTCAGGGTAGGATCAAACAGGCAGATCCCCATAAATATCCGGTTGATATGCGCCACCAACTGTGATCTTATGCAAATGGTAAGTGAAGGGAAATTCAGGGAGGATCTTCTTTACAGGATCAATACAATAATGATAGAGGTTCCACCCCTTCGTGACAGGGTGGACGACATTCCAATCCTGGCGAATTATTTTCTCAGGGTTGACGGGGAAAGATATGGCAAGGGAGCCTTGAAGATAAGTACCCATGCGCTTGAAAAACTATCAAACCATAACTGGCCTGGTAATGTGAGGGAGTTGCAGCATTCAATTGAAAAGGCTGTAATTATGAGTGATTCGCCTGTTCTCAAGCCTTCCGACTTTGTATTTCATTCGGCAGTGAGGAATACGGTACATTCAGAGATCACTCTGGAGGAGATGGAAAGAAAGATGATCGGGGAGAGTCTGAGGAGATATGGAAGCAATCTGAGTGTAGTGGCTTCCAGGCTGGGAATTACAAGGCAGACCCTTTACAATAAGATCAGGAAATATGAGCTTTAATAAATAAGAAAGAGGTGTCAGAAATACGACACCTCTTTCTTTATCAGATAGCAGCTTTCTATATCAGATTACTTCTCATTTACTACCTGGCCGTCGAACAGGTTGACAACCCTGTGGGCATAGCCTGCATCCCTGTCGGAGTGAGTCACCATGATAATTGTTGTACCTTCCTTGTTCAGGTCGGTCAGCAGGTTAATAACCTCAATCCCATTCTTTGAGTCGAGGTTACCGGTAGGTTCGTCAGCGAGAATCAGTTTGGGATTGGCTACAACGGCGCGTGCAATAGCTACTCTCTGCTGTTGTCCTCCGGAGAGCTGCTGGGGGAAATGTTTTGCACGGTGGGATATCTTCATTCTTTCAAGAACATCTTCAACACTTTTCTTCCTTTCGCCGGTTTTCATTTTAAGGTAGATAAGAGGTAATTCGACGTTCTCATAAACATTTAGTTCATCGATAAGGTTAAAGCTCTGGAAGACAAATCCGATATTTCCTTTACGAAAGATCGTCCTGTCGCGTTCCTTGAGGTTAGCTACTTCAGTACCATTGAAGATGTAGCTTCCGGAGGAGGGATTATCGAGAAGGCCCAGGATATTGAGCAGGGTCGATTTGCCACATCCCGAAGGGCCCATGACTGCCACATATTCTCCTTCTTTTACATTGAGGGTTACCCTATTAAGAGCAGTTGTTTCAACTTCTTCTGTTCTGAAGACTTTGGTTAAATCATTTGTTTTGATCATGACTGTAAGTATTAGTTGTTATTTAGATTTCTTGAGAATTAATTTTTCATTTTTGCCGAATGTTTCATAACCTGAGACAATTACTTTCTCTCCTGGTTTGAGACCTTCGAGTACTTCGTAAAACCTTGGATTCTTTCTTCCGATTGATATATTGCGCCTGGTAGCGAATGATTCTGACGGATCAAGAACAAATATCCACTGGCCACCGGTCTCCTGGAAGAAACCGCCTATCGGAACAAGTACTGATACCTTCGGTTGTCCGAGCTGAAGGCTTGTATAGTATGTCTGTCCGGTCCTGATATTATCAGGCATGCTGTCCCTGAAGATCATGTCTATCTTAAAAGTACCGTTTCTCACTTCAGGATAGACCCTTCTCACCACCAGGTTAAATTCACTCCCCTGCCTGTCGAGAGTTGCGGTAAGCTGTGTCCTGACACGGTCGATATAATGTTCATCTATCTGTGCGGTAACTTTATATGAGGTAAGAACGTTTATCTGACCCATATTTGCTCCTCTCTGGATGTTCTGTCCGATCTCCGGCACCAGCAAGCCAAGCTGACCATCGACAGGGGCCCGTACATTCAGGTTCTCAGCTCTTTCCCGAACAAGCTGGAGGTTCTTGCGCATATTGTCAAGATTGGTGATCATTGTGTTTATGTTTATCGAATAGAAAACTGAGTCCTGTTTCTGACGCTCAAGAAAGAGCTCTTTTGATTGAATAGCCATATCCAGATCTTCTTTTGAGCGGATGAACTCTTCCTTCGATATAAGATTATCTTTCATCAGAATAACATTCTGCTGATAGTTGCGCTCCTTCCTTTCAATTTCATATTTGATGCTGACAAGCTCTCTTTTAATCTGGAGTCTCTGCTGCTCCATATTGATCTGGGTGTTTCTGAGGAAGTTCTCCTTCTCTGCAAGCTGAGCCTCACTGTCGAGAATGTTCAGGTGAAGGTCGGGGTTTGAAAGCTTCAGGATAATATCTCCTTTTTTTACCATTGCTCCCTCTTCAATTACTTTCTCCTCTACACGGCCACCCTCCTGGGCATCCAGGAATACTGTGCTTATAGGCTCAACGGTTCCCGGAACGGTGATGTAATCATTGAACTGATCTTCAGTCACAGTTTCGATTATAAGCTTGTCCTTTTCAACTTTATAAGTCGAGGTACGGTCTGAGAAAAAGGCCATATAAACAAGTACTATCATTGCCAGTGCTATGGTCAGATATATAATATGTTTTTTCTGAAGGCCTTTTTTCTTTGCTATGGGTTTATCCATTTGTTCACGTGGGGTATCCATTTCAATTGTTTTTAAAGTTTAATTATTAATTATATTTTCATATTCTCCTGTAGAGTAAAACTTAATTGCGATCTCGCGGATCATTAGCTGAAGCTTTGTTCTGATAGTCTCTGTTTCAGCTCTGAAAAGATTGGTCTGAGCTACTGAGTAATCTGTAACATCGACCAGACCCGATTCAAATTTCTTTTCAACGGCTTTGAACGATTTGTTATTGAATTCGAGGCTTGCGGTAGCTGAGGCAAACTCGTCCTTTCCCCGGTTAAAATTGAGACATGCATTTTCAATTTCAGTATATAAATTGTTTTTTTCCTGCTCGAGTTTCAGCCTGGTGTCATTCCTCTTTATCTTGGCCTGCTTTATATTCCTTGCAGTTGTATAATGGTTGAATATAGGGATCCGCAGTGAAAGATAGACAGTCTGACTGCTGTTGCCTTTTATCTGGTCAGCGAATTGAGCCTGTTCAAGACTGCCATTGTTCAAAACGTTATAATAACCGGTATAGATCGATCCGCCTGCAGTCAGATTTGGCGAAATGTAGCCTCTTGCAGCCTTTATCTGTTTATCGGCAGCTTCGAGTTCATAGTTTATTGCTTTCAGCCTCGGCAGCACCTGTGAAGCTATATTATAGACACTATCTGGGCTAAACTGGCTGTCAGAAATAAGGATCTGGTTCAGGTCAGGCAGCAGTATATCAAATTCGGTCCCGGGCTGAAGCTGCAGCATCTGCTTCAGGGTCGTCAGTGCCTGACTGTAAGTGTTTTGGGCAATTGTATACGAAAGTTTATCACTGGAGGCCTGGCTTTCGATCTCATATTGCTTTGATAATGCCTCCCTGCCTGTTTCAACCATCTTTGTTATCCTGAAAAGCTGTTTCTCAGAGAGATCGAGCTGCATTTTAGAGGCATCCTCAAGACCCTTTGCATATAAAACCTGGTAATATTGTGCCAGGATGTCAAGTATGAGGGAGTTCCTTTTAATCTTCTCTGTCTCCAGTCCTGCCTTGTACATATACTTATAGGCTGAAATCGTATGCATCCTTGTAAATCCGTTGAAAAGCGAGATCTCAGAATTCAGAATATACTGGTTACTGATATTCTGGTTAAATGTGATGGCGTTGGTGACAGGGTCAATCGTTCTTCCGAAACCGAGCTGTGCATCCGATTGGAAATTGAGAGAGGGCAACAGATCCATTTTTGACTTTGTGAAATCGACCTGTGCATTTTCGGTCTCCAGTCTTTGCCGCTGTAGTCCGATGTTATTCGTTACAGCGTAATTAATTATGTCTTCGAGAGTCCATTTTTTTACCTGTGCAGATATTTTATGGATACTTAAAAATATAATCAGCATAAAAATTAAAATATTCCTTTTCATTTTTTCTTTAATGTTTGTTATATAAAATTCCAAAGAGCGTGCCATTATTATAACTATCATATTATCAGCTATATAATAAAACGGTGTATTTGGTATCTGTAAAAAAAATAGACAGCCTGGTGTGTGAAAATGTTACACATCCGGAAGATTTACACTGAGTGATGAGCCTTTTGTCATCCTGACGGAAGATGTTAATAATTCTTAATATTAAGAGGAGATTAAACCTCTTAAGCCAAAGATTAATGTATATTGGTTGGGCTTATTGATATTTTGTTACAGTTTATAATTAAATTTGGGTATCACTATTTAGGGATTATATCAGCCTTCAGCAACAGACATCTTCAAAAAATTAACTATTATGAAAACAAGAAAATTTACCCGTCGTCAGGTTATTGCTGCAACGTCAGCAGGAGCAATCGGAACAATGATCACCTGGCCATTGAGCTCATTTGGGGTTAGTTCCTATGGCAGGGAAAAGCTCGCAATTCTCGGAGGCGAGAAGGTACATAAGGGAACCTGGCCCGAATGGCCGGTATGGGATAAGAGTGCAGAACCCGGAATCGTTGAGATGCTGAGAACAGGAAGGTGGTGGAGAGGATCCGGGGAACATGTGGAGGAATTTGAAAAGAAATATGCTGAACTGATGGGTGCAAAACAATGTGTAGCCACAGCCAGCGGTACTACGGCGCTCATTACTGCGCTCGGAGTCATGGGGGTGGATGCAGGTGACGAAGTTCTGGTCTCTCCCTATACATTTATTGCAACGTATAATTCGATCTTTTTTCATAAAGCCCTTCCGGTCTTTGTAGATACTGATCCTGAAACATTCCTGATGGATCCTTCAAAGATTGAATCAAGGATAACTGACCGTACCGTTGCCGTTTTTCCTGTGCATATTTATGGTCTGCCCGCAGATATGGACGGTGTAAATAAGGTAGCAAAGGCTCATAAGCTTAAAGTTGTGGAAGATGCCTGCCAGGCCTGGCTTGCCGAGTATAAGGGCAAAAGGGTAGGCACCCAGGGGGATCTTGGATGCTTCAGCTTCCAGAACTCAAAACACCTGCCGGCCGGAGAAGGAGGAGCTATCCTGGGTAATGACGGTGATCTGCTTGACCGTTGCCATACGGCACATAACTGCGGCAGGCCATATGGAAATATGAAGCCTGTAGCCGGATATCCCTACCGCGGAGGAAACTTCAGGATGCAGCAATCACAGGCGCTTATCCTGATGTCACAGATGAAACGTATTGAAAAAGATAATGATATAAGGCTCTCCAATGCCCTTTACCTTGATAAGAAACTAAAGGAAATACCCGGAATTGTTCCCTACAAGCTTGCCAGCGGAGCCACAAGGGCTGTCTATCACTTATATCCTTTCAGGTATGAAAAGGAGAAATTCAATAATATTCCCAAGGAAAAATTCATAAATGCCCTGGTTGCCGAAGGTATCCCCGCTTCCGGCGGATATGGCAAGCAGAATAAGGACCTGCTCTTTGAAGAGGCCTTCAATTCAAGGGGATATAAGAGATTATTTTCTGAAGCAAGGCTGAAGCAATGGCGCGAAGAGAATCAGCTTCCCGGAAATGACAAGGTATGCGATGAAGCAGTTACTTTTTACCAGAGTATATTGCTTGGAAGCAAAAGCGATATGGATGATATTGTAAACGCAATATCCAAAGTCTATGAAAACAGGGATTCGCTTGTTTAAGGTTGAAATTAATAACAGTAAATTTAAATCTGATTAAAGAATGGGTACATACGACAGACGAAATTTTTTAAAAACCTCCCTTATAGGCGGAGTTGCAGCAGCCTATTTACGGCCTTTTGATGCATTGGCCTCATACGGGAACGGAGTTCAGCAACAGAAATCTTCATCAGGTGTGGCCATCACAACCGGTAGCAACCGCGCTGATATGGCCTTTCGTGCCCTTAAACCTTTTTCTGACCAGGTGGCGAAGGCAATCGGAAACCGCCGGGTGGTGCTTAAACCGAATAATGTTTCAATCGACGTTCCCCTGTGTGCAACGCATGTTGATACACTCGAAGGTGTGCTGGAATTTTTAAAGTCTATCAGGAAGGACAAGAATGTAATAATAGCCGAATCAGCAGCCGGCGGGGCTACTTTTGACGGATACAGTAATTATGGATATTACAAACTTGTATCAAAATACCCCGTTAAAATGGTTGACCTTGACCAGGAGCCCTTTGAGATGCTCTATGTTTTTGATGAAAAGGATTTCAGACCTCATCCTATCAGAATGTCAAAGGTACTGCTCGATCCCGATTCCTACATAATCTCCGTGGCAAGGATGAAGACTCATGACCGTATTGTTGCCACCCTGTCGCTGAAGAATATTGTCCTGGGAGCACCGATAAAGGATCAGGGCTTCAGCTGGAGCGCCTCACGGAAACCCGGTACGAAAAATGATAAACCGATAGCACACGGAAGCGGGTTCCGCGGACTTAATTACAATCTTTTTACATTATCTGCCAAACTGCATCCGCATCTTGCTGTCATTGACGGCTTTGAGGGAATGGAAGGAAATGGTCCCAATAAGGGAACACCTGTTGATCACAGGGTATGCGTGGCAGGAATGGATTGGCTGGCAGCCGACCGGGTAGCTGTGGAACTTATGGGGATAGATTTTGGAAAAATAGGTTACCTTAATTATTGTGCAAACGCAGGAATGGGAGTTGCTGACCTGGATAAGATTGAAATAATAGGAGAATCAATCAGCAATCATAAAAAATCTTACAGGCTCAGCGATAATATCAATGATCAGCTGGTCTGGATGAATCCTGCCTGAGTAACATCGTGAAAATCAGTGATATTCCGCTGCGGCAAAATTCACACAGGTAAGCTATTATAAATTCTTAATACAGGGCAGAGATGAAAAAAGCAGGATTTACTGATTATAGCAAAGCCTTTTTGTTATTGTCGCTTGTTTTTCTGACAGGCTGTTCATCCTCCGTGAATAATAATTCCAATCAGATGAAAAACAGTTTCTCCAAAGGAAAATTCGGCTATGATGTAGCTTTCTTTTCTGAAAACAAAATTAAAACAGTCGGGCTGAAAAGCAGCGATTCAAAAGCCTGCCTGCTATTGGCCCCGGGTTATCAGGGCAGGGTAATGACAAGCAGCGTTGAAGGAAACGACGGGTTAAGCTTCGGATGGATCAATTATAAATTCATCGAAGCCGGAAAAGTCAGCAGCCAGTTCAATCCTGTAGGAGGCGAAGAACGTATCTGGCTGGGACCTGAAGGTGGTCCGTTCTCAATATATTTTAAAAAAGGAGGCTGAGCAGATATTTTCAAACTGGGTGGTGCCTAAAGAGCTTGATACTGAACCATTTGAGATTGTTTCACAATCACCTGACAGGGTGACCTTCAGCAAGAATTTTGAGCTTTCGAACGCTTCCGGAACAAGAATGGATATCGGAATTGAAAGAACGGTGAGGCTTCTTTCCGGTCCGGAAACAGAGACCGATCTCGGACTCTCAATTGATAAATCCCTCTCGTATGTAGCATATGAATCTGAAAACATCCTTACAAACAGGGGGTCAGCTGACTGGACAGAAAAAACCGGTGCATTATCAATATGGATGCTTGCAATGTTTAATCCCTCCCCCGAGGGAGTTGTTTTTATCCCTTTCAAAACAGGAGATGAAAAAGAAAAGGGCGCAATAGTAAGTGATGATTATTTTGGGAAAGTACCCTCTGACCGTCTGATAGTAAAAGATGGCATTTTGTTTTTCAGAACCGATGGAAAATACAGAAGCAAGATCGGGCTCTCTCCAAACCGGGCATTGCAATATTGCGGAAGCTATGATCCTGAAAAGCGGGTACTTACATTGCTCTGGTATTCAACACCCGATACGCTCTCAGATTATGTGAATGGGAAATGGGGCGACCAGCAGTTCCCTTTCAGGGGTGATGTTGTCAACTCGTATAATGACGGCCCCGTGGCAGACGGAAGTATAATGGGACCTTTCTATGAAATCGAAAGTTCTTCACCGGCTGCTTTCCTTCATCCGGGTGGAAAGATAACTCATAAACAGAGGATATTTCATATAACAGGGAGTGAGGAAAAACTGACGCAGATCACTGAAAAGCTGTTTCAATCACAGCCTGTCTGAAATAGGGGCGGCTTTCAAATAATCCTGGCAGCTGACTATGAAACATTACAGGTATTGCCCCGTTCATCAGAGAATCCCGGAACGCAATAAACAGCTGCTTCACTTTATAATTCTTATCCTGATTCTGGTATTTACATCAGGATCTTTTATCCGGGGAGAGGAGCGGGGACCCGAAATCCTATGGGACAATTTGGGAGTCCCCCATATTTACGCGTAAAACCAGCCAGGAAATGTATTATGCATTCGGCTGGGCACAGATGACTAATCATGCCGACCTGATATTAAAATTATATGCACAGGCGAGGGGCAGGGCTGCCGAATATTTCGGTGAGAAGATATCTTGAATCTGATAAACAGATAC
Organism: uncultured Bacteroidales bacterium; assembly: GCA_963816345.1. Lineage (GTDB taxonomy): Bacteria > Bacteroidota > Bacteroidia > Bacteroidales > VadinHA17 > LD21. The sequence continues at coordinate 2,467,755 of CAWFKI010000005.1, read as the reverse complement.
TGCTGTTTGACCTTCCCGGCCTTGCAGAAAAAGCATATAGCTCAGCAAAGTGCAGGAATACAGATCTTATCTTGATGCATTTGTAAAGGGGATGAATGACTATGCAGAGAAGAACCCCGGAATAAGTGAAAATTTCAGACAGGTCTTACCTGTGACGGCTTATGATGTACTCTGCTCATACCATACAGGGTTATCTGTCTTGAATTTCTTGCATCGGATGATATAAATAATGTCAAGAGATTGACTGAACCGGGCTCAAATTCACTGGCAATTGCACCTTCGAGGTCAAAATCAGGAAATGCCATGCTGGTGGCCAATCCGCATCTTCCCTGGTCTGATTTTTTTCTCTGGTTTGAAGCACATCTGAATTCACCGGATTTCTGCCTACGGGGTAGCTCTTGTCGGAATGCCGGTGCTGACAATTGCCTTTAACAATAATCTGGGCTGGACTCATACTGTAAATACAATAGATGCATCCGACAGGTATGAGCTTTCCTTGAAGGGAGATGGCTATCTTCTTGATGGGAAAATCAGTGCCATTCGAATAAAAGGAGTGTGACGATAAAAATAAGACATGGACGATGGCACTATGAGGGAACAAAAGCTTGAATTCAAATATTCAAAACATGGACCCGTCACAGGTGAAAAAGAAGATAAAGCATATGCTATAAGAATTGCAGGATTGAATAATACCGGTATAATCGAGCAGTACCATAAAATGGCAATGGCAAATAATCTTCAGGAGTTTGAGTCAGCCCTTAGGCATGCTTCAGAATCCAATGTTCAATGTCGTTTATGCCGACAAGGCAGGTAATATATTTTATCTTTTTAATGGGGATGTTCCGGTACAGGCCGTGAAGGAGACTTTGCATTCTGGAGTGGTACAATAAACGGATCCGAATCAAGATATATCTGGGATAAAATCCATCCTTATAGAGATCTTCCAAGGGTATCTAAATCCTCCGGCCGGATTTATTCAGAACTGCAATGATGCTCCCTGGGTATGCACTTATCCTCCCGTACTGGATCCCGGGAAATTTCCGCCTTATATGGCTCCCGGGGTACATTCTGGAGGGCTCAGCGTGCAATAAATATGATAAAGGATAATCATTCAATCAGCTTTTGATCAGCTTGTTGATTACAAACTAAATACCGGGATGGAGATTGCTGACAGATTCCTTGATGACCTGCTTGCTGCAGTTAAAGAATTTCCTGATCCGGCAGCTCTCAAAGCTGCAGCCATTCTGAAAGCATGGGATAAAAAAACCGAATGCAACGATCGTGGAGCTATTCTGTTTGCAGAATGGTGCGATGAAGCAGGAAACAATATGTATGAGATACCCTGGGATCGGAATAATCCTGTTTCAACACCTGAAGGCTTAAAAGACAGGAAGAAGGCAGTTGCACTCCTGGGCAGCGCTTATAATAAATGTAACAGAGCTGTACGGTTCTGCAGATATAGCATGGGGCGAAGTATATCGTTTCCGGATAGGAAATCTTGATTATCCGGCAAACGGGGGACCCAATAATTATGGTATTTTCAGGACAATGTACTTTGCAGATGATGCTGACAATAAGAAATTTGCCGTTGCCGGTGACACTTATGTTGCCGTCACGGAATTTGGAGAAAAAGTTAAAGCAAGTGTGCTGCTGAGCTATGGCAATGCAACCCAGCCGGGAAATAAGCACATCGGTGATCAGCTTAAGATGCTTTCCGGAAAAGAGTTGCGGCCGGCCCTTCTGACAAGGGAGGATATTCTTAAAGATCTTGAACGAAGGGAATCTCTTGATTTTGAACCGGCATTATAAATATCTCAATATTCCCGGATTTATTTGCTCCGGATGTCTGAAATTGATCATTGCATCATTATTAATTACCGCCTGTTCAACTGATAAGGTTACCCTGAATTCCCTGGTTACGGAAATGACAAACAGGGAAAATCTGACCCGTTTTCCGGAAAAAGCATATACACATCATCAGTTCAGCAGCTATAACAGGGCGTCAGTATCACCTGGTACCAAAGGGTGGTTTGAGAATAATGATATGTCTCATTTCATAAGGAAAGAGGATAACTCAGGCAGACGCGAATTTGTTCTACTTGATGCCGACGGACCAGGCGCCATAGTCCGGTGGTGGATGACCTTCTACAAGGCTCAGAACGGTGTTCTGAGGGTTTATATTGACAACGACACTACTCCAGTGATAAAGGGAACACCAAGGAGCTGCTGAGAGGCAGGCTTATATCCTGCCCCCCTCTGGCAGTTTCCGTACAGGAAGGCGCCCCTCTGGGGGAAGAAGGGAGGGATTATGACCATAACTTTTATGTTCCCCTGCCGTTTTCCCGCCACTGCAAGATCACATATGAATGTGATTCCCTTGTATTACGATTTGAGAATGAAGGTATTCCGGTACCTCAGGGCTATTGGTGGCCCGATGTTTTCTATAATATCGGGTACAGGAAATATTCAAAGGGGATCAGGGTGGAATCAGTTTCCCGGAAGGCACTGGAAAGAGCCAGACCACTACTTGAAGAAGCAGGAAAGAAGTTACTGGAGAATAAGGTGACCGTTCAGGTTGAGAATAATTTTGAGAAGAGCATTATTCCAGGTGATTCCCTTGTGGTTGAATTTGCTTTGCCGGATCATGCCCTTAACCATCTCTCCCTTGAGATGGAGGCAAAGGCTATGCCACAGGCTCTGAGATCTGCGGTACTTAAAGTTTCCTTCGACGGCTATGAAACAATATGGTCGCCTGTCGGTGAATTCTTTGGTACGGGATATTGTCAGAAGCCTCACAGGAACTGGATGAATCAGGTTGATGAGAACGGGAAAATGGAATCGTTCTGGATCATGCCATTCAGGGAAAGATGTACGCTAACAATAAAAAACTATGGCAGCCAGGATATTCATCTTAAAGGATCGGCGGGACTTACTGATTACCGGTGGAAGCCCGGGAGCATGTATTTCGGGGCTTCCTGGCATGAATACTATAATATTAATACCCGGGATGAGAATGGCTCTCCGTTCGACCTGAATTTTATCGAAATCAGGGGGAAGGGCGTGTATGCCGGAGATCAGGTCACTCTCTTTAATAACACGTATAAATGGTGGGGAGAAGGTGATGAGAAGATCTTTGTTGACGGAGAATCTTTTCCTTCAAGCTTCGGTACCGGTATCGGAAGATTATTATGGTTACTCATTCGGAAGGGAGGAGCCTTTTTCACATCCGTTTGTTTCACAGCCGGTGGGCAATGGAAATATGTCATGGGGCCTTACAGTGAATACACGACTCAGATCTCTTGATGCAATTCCCTTTACAACCTCTTTGAGTTCAAATATAGAACTCTGGCACTGGGCATCTGTAAGAATGAACTATGCCCTCACATCCTGGTATTATATTCTTCCTCCCTTCAGCATAAATATAAAGCCTGATATTGAAAGTGTGAGGCATCCCGTGGTTTTATCAAAAATAGATTTTATCTTAGATGAGAAATGACGGCAGGCTCCCTTTCCGCACGTCGGATTTCACCTGATACCCTGACATGATTAAACCTTAAATAATTATGAAAACCATCGCTATTATCCTGTTATTAACTGTTACTCTGACAACATGCACTCAGACAGATTTTGTAAAGAGGTCACTTCCTCTGTCCGATGCATTACCGGAGAGCGTGGGGATGTCCGCAGATCGTCTGGCCAGAATAGACAGCATGATCATTCAGGCTATTTCTTCAGAAAAGATTCCCGGTGCTGTAGCGCTTGTAGCACGTCATGGGAAAATAGTTTATTACAGAGCATTCGGAAAGGCAGATAATCAGTCAGCCAGGATAATGGCACCTGATGATATTTTCAGGATCGCATCCCAGACCAAGGCAATAACGGCTACAGCTGTGATGATCCTTTGGGAAGAGGCCGGATTCAGACTGGATGATCCTGTTTCAAAATATATTCCCGAATTCAAAAATCCCCAGGTACTGAAGGATTTCAATTATAAGGATACCACTTATACTACGGTACCGGCTGCAAGTGAGATCACTATCAGGGAGCTTCTCACCCATACATCAGGGATTGGGTATGGCGCTATTGACGGCGATGAACGGTTCAGTATGATATATCATAAAGCAGGAATAATTGATGCCTTCACTACAGCTGATGTGACTCTGAAGGAGAACATCAGGAAGCTGGCAAAAATGCCCCTGCATCATAACCCGGGCGAGCAATTTACCTATAGCGAAGGACTGGATGTACTGGGCTATCTGATTGAGGTAATATCGGGAATTCCGTTCGATATTTTCTTAAGAACACGTATTTTTGATCCCCTCGGAATGGACGATACCTGGTTTTATCTCCCCGAAAGCAAAGCCGGCCGGCTTGTATCTGTTCAGCAGCCGGAGGATGGCTCCTGGACAAGATATCCCGATACCTTTTACGATGTGAATTATCCCGTCACTGGTGCAAAAAAATATTTTGCGGGAGGAGCGGGGCTATCAAGTACTGCAAAGGACTATGCGACATTTTTACAGATGTATCTCAACGGTGGTGAGCTTAACGGGAAACGGATACTCAGCCGTACCACTATTGAAGCGATAATGAGCAATCAGAATCATAAGGTCTGGGGAGAGGATGCTGAAAGCTATTATGGCCTGGCATTTTCGGTTACAACAAAACGGGGACAGGATAAAGGTGGAAATGGCAGCGTCGGGACCTTCCGCTGGGGCGGTTATTTTAATACCAGTTATTTTGCTGATCCGAAAGAAGATCTGATCGGTGTACTCATGAAGCAGACACAGAATGCCGCAAAGGATGATACGGAATGGAAATTCGGTGTATTAGTCGGTGGAGCAATAAATAATTGATAATAACAGGGTTAATCTATAATTAAAATATCAGTGTAAATGAAAACCAACCGCCGTAATTTTTTTAAAATTGCCGGAGTCGCCGGTGCCGGGATCGTGTCAGGCAATCTGACTTCATGCGTCCCTGAGGGAAAAAACAAGAAATCAACGCCATTAGCTTTCATTGAAGAAGCTGCCACAAGAGTTCATACGCAGCGTTTCAATATGAGCGGCTATGCTGCTCCGAAGATCGGAACAGTAAGAATTGGCATTATCGGTCTGGGCCAGCGCGGGCCAGGTGCCGTGGAACGGATGGCAAATATTGAAGGTGTGGAGATAAGGGCTCTCTGCGATATGATCCAGGACAGGGTTGATAAGGCACAAAAGATTCTTGCAGCTCATGGTCTGCCACCGGCCAGGTCCTATGGAGGTACAGCGGATATATGGAAAGAACTCTGTCAGAGTAATGAAATTGACCTGGTCTATATCTGCACTCCCTGGCCACTTCATACGCCAATGGCAGTTTTTGCCATGGAAAATGGCAAACATGCGGCATCGGAAGTACCAGCTGCCACTACTCTTGATGAAGCCTGGCAGCTTGTTGAAACATCGGAAAAGACAAAAAAACACTGCATGATGCTTGAGAACTGCTGCTATGACTTTTTCGAATTGCTCACTCTCAATATGGTCAGGCAGGGATTTTTCGGTGAGCTTATTCATGCAGAAGGAGCTTATATACATGATCTCAGGGAACTATTGTTCAATAAAAAGGGATATGTCGATATGTGGCGTCTGAAACAGAACCAGCACAGGAACGGCAATCTCTATCCCACCCATGGCCTTGGTCCTGTATGCCAGGCGCTTAACATCAACCGTGGCGACAGGATGGATTATATGACCTCAATGTCAGGCAATGACTTCATGCTGGCAAAGGAAGCTGAGGAGCTGGCTGCAACAGATGATTTTTACAAGCCTTTTGCAACAAACGGTTACAGGGGTGATATGAACACATCGACAGTCAGGACTGAGAAGGGAAAGACAATTATGATTCAACATGATACCACTTCGCCGCGTCCGTATTCACGTATCCACCTGATAAGTGGTACCAAAGGGGTAGCTGTAAAGTATCCCGAGCCGGGAAGGATTGCCCTGGGCCATGAATGGTTTGACGAAGCCAGGATGACCGAATTGCAGGAACAATATACTCCTGAAATTGTAAAAAGGGTCGGCGAAATGGCTAAGAAGATAGGAGGCCACGGAGGGATGGATTTTATGATGGACTGGCGTCTGATCGATTGTCTGAGAAACGGATTACCTCTGGATCAGGATGTTTATGACGCTGCACTCTGGAGCAGCATTGCCCCTTTAAGCGAATGGTCAGTTGCAAACCGTTCCAACTCCATCCAGGTACCTGATTTTACATGTGGCTCGTACAAATCGAATTCTCCTGTGGATATAAGTTTATCCAAAGGTGGAAATACAGGTGTTAGAACACTGACTAAAACCCCGGAGAATCAATTAACAATTAAAAAATAACATTACTAATCATAAAAACAGGTAAGATGAAAAAATCACAATGGGAATACTCTGGCTGATAATGATGTCAGTCATTATTTCATGCGGACAATCAAAACCCAAAGATGCACTGGGACTTTATGCGGAAGTTGACAAGAATCTTGTGCCTAATACATTATCATCCAGTGAGAAAAAAGAAGGCTGGAAGCTGCTTTTTGACGGAAAAACAACCGAAGGCTGGCATGGTTATAATATGAAAATATTTCCTGACAGCTGGGCTATCGAAGATGGCTCTCTTACTATGAATACTACGGGAGCTGCTGAAAGCCAGGATATTATAACAAATAAGGAATATCGCGATTTTGCCCTTACACTTGAATATAAGCTTACCAGGGGAGCTAACAGTGGTGTGATTTTCCAGGTCGCAGAGGATCCTAAATATAAATTTCCTTATGAAACCGGTCCGGAATTTCAGATCATAGATGATACTAACTGGCCCGATCCGCTGGCTGACTGGCAGATCAATGGCGCAAACTATGCCATGTACCCTCCAATTGCAAAACCTGCCAAATCTCTCGGGGATTGGAATCAGCTCATGCTGGTAGTAAAAGGTAATATGGTAACTCAGATTATCAATGGGGTGGTAGTGGTAAAGTATGAGAAATATTCCGATGAATGGAAAAAGCTGAGGAATAGCGGAAAATGGGCACAATTTCCTGACTGGGGCAAATTCGACCAGGGATATATTTCACTCCAGAACCATGGAACAAAAGTATGGTACCGGTCAATTAAGATCAAACTCCTCTAGTTAATTATCCCTGTCATGGAAACGAAAAAACCGGATAAGACACGACGTTCATTCCTGAAAAAAGCCGGCCTCATGTCAGCCGGTTTTACAATTCTCCCGGGACATGTAATTAGCGGTTTCGGACATAAAGCCCCGAGTGACAAATTAAATATTGCAGGTGCCGGAATCGGTGGCAAGGGGCATATTAACCTGAAGGGAATGGCTTCCGAGAATATTATAGGTCTGTGCGATGTGGACTGGAAATATGCAGATCTTTGCTTTAAGGAATTTCCCGGTGCGAAACGCTACCAGGACTGGCGCAGGATGTTTGATGAGCTTGGCAGCTCCATTGATGCCGTAATGGTTGCCACTGCCGATCATACACATGCCCCTATTGCCGCCACGGCGCTTACTATGGGAAAGCATGTCTATTGTCAGAAACCACTGACCCATTCCGTGTATGAGTCAAGGTTGCTTACAAAGCTTGCAGCAAAACATAAAGTTGCCACCCAGATGGGCAACCAGGGCAATTCAAGCGACGGAGTGAGGCAACTCTGCGAATGGATCTGGAATGACGAGATAGGTGAGATTCGCGAGGTGCACGCCTGGACTGACCGTCCGATATGGCCCCAGGGCATCCCTCGCCCTTCGAAGGTAATGCCTGTGCCGAAAACACTGAACTGGGATCTCTTTCTTGGTCCCGCCCCTGTAAGACCGTATAATGAAATATATACACCCTGGAACTGGAGAGGATGGTGGGATTTTGGCACCGGGGCCTTCGGCGATATGGCATGCCATGTTCTTGATCCTGTTTACCGCTCTCTTAAGCTTGGGTATCCTGACAAGGTAAGGGGTAGCTCAACATCTGTAAATACAGAGTCGGCTCCCCAGGCCGAAACTGTGGAGTTCTCGTTTCCATCCCGCGATAATCTTCCAAAGCTGGCACTGCCGCCGGTTAAGGTACACTGGTACGACGGAGGATTATTACCAAACCTTACTGACCTGCTGCCGGAGGGAGAAAATCTGATGGCTGACGGCCTGGGTGGTTGTCTGTTCATTGGTTCGAAAGATACACTGATGTGCGGATGCGGAGGATATAACCCGCGCCTGCTCTCGGGTCGTAAACCCAATGTCACTCCTTATCTCCGGCGTATCCCCGGAGGTGACACCTTCTATCCTGACGGACCTCACGAACAGGACTGGATAAGGGCTTGCAAGGAACCGTCCGGAAGCAGGACCGAGGGTACATCAAATTTTGCCTATTCAGGGCCATTTAATGAAATGGTACTGCTGGGCGTTCTGGCCGTAAGGCTGCAGGGACTGAACAAGGCTCTTCAGTGGGACGGTGAGAAAATGAGATTTACCAATATTTCACCTTCGGAGGAGCTGAAGATAATGCTGACTGACGATTTCAAAGTCGTTGACGGTCATCCGACTTTCGACAAAAAATATGTGACCTTCAACGCCCTGGAAAGTGCTGAAGGGTATATCAGGCATAATTACAGGGAGGGATGGAGCTTGCCGTCAATGCCCTCCTGATCATTTATATTTATAATAAATTTTCATTCAACAGGTTGCTGTAATAAGTTATTTTTATGGATCGCAGAAAATTTCTTCGTAATTCATCAATGTCCATGCTGGCAATGTCTTTGTTAAAGCCGGCATTCCCTTTCGGAACCTTAAAAGTCCCCGGCAGTAAAAAAATTATAACAGGGGCTCATGTCTGGGTCTATGCAAGTACTTTGCCCGGATATGATGTATCACCGGTTCTGGAGCGGATCTTTTCAGATGTATCGTATGCCGGTTTTGACGGTGTGGAAACTATGGAGCAACCGTTGAGAAGTACTGTCTATACCAGGCAGATAAAGGAATTAATTGATCAGTATAAAATAAAACTGATAGGAAGTTCCTGGTCGGGAGAGATGTGGGATAAGGATAAATTCAATCAGATCACCGAGGATGTCGATCTGATCTTTACAAATATGGCATCCCTGGGGGCCAGAACTTTTGGTGTCTCAGTCGGTGAGCCTTCCGGCCGTGAGAAAACTGAAAAGGAATTTGATACTCAGGCTGCCTTGCTCAGGAAACTGATTTCCATGGGAGAAAAAAAAGGCATCGTACTTAACCTTCATAACCATACGGCGGAAGTCAAAAATAATATGTACGATCTGAGAGGGACGCTTAAGAGGATACCTGATATCAGGCTTGGTCCAGATCTGAACTGGCTTTTGAGGGCAGGTATTAATCCTCTTGATTTTCTGAGAGAATTCAGGAAACAGATAGTCTTTCTGCATCTCCGTGATCAGCTGGCTGATGGGAAATGGCCGGAATCAATGGGAGAAGGAAATGTGAATTTCAGGGAAATTGCTGAAGTACTTAATGAGATCAGCTTTGAGGGTTATGCCATTATAGAACTTGCTCATGAAAACGGATTTGTTACTACAAGACCACTCAGGGAGAGCCTGAAGATGAGCAGGGACTATATGAGAAAAACAATGGGTATCTGATTACCATACACTGACATTAAAAATTATGAAGAGGGACAGGGGATACTTGTATTTTATATGTATGGTTGCGACAATGGGCGGGCTGATGTTCGGGTTTGATATCGCGATTATATCAGGGGCAGTACCATTTATACAAACCTATTTCGGATGGAATGAACTGGAGCTTGGCTGGGGTGTAAGCTCTCTCCTTGTGGGGGCAGTCGTCGGGGCCTTTGGCTCCGGGATCCTTACAGATAAATACGGACGTAAAAGAGTTCTGATAGTAGTGGCACTGTTCTTTGCTGTCTCATGCGCGTTGACAGCTCTGGCAGATTCTTCGGTTCTTTTTATTTCCGCACGCCTGTTTGGCGGACTGGCTGTGGGTGCAGCTTCAGTTTTGTCCCCGATGTATGTCGCGGAAGTGGCACCACCTGATATCCGGGGCATGCTGGTGGCTGTCTATCAGCTCACAATAGTACTCGGCATATTATGTTCCTATACGATCAACTACTGGCTTCACGGTATTGAAAACAACTGGAGGTGGATGTTTGCCACAGGGATCGTACCCTCAGTGCTGTTTTTTACCGGGTTGTTCTTTATCCCTGAAAGCCCGCGCTGGCTTTATAAAGCCGGGAAAAAAGCTGAGTCCCTGAAGGTTCTGATAAAAATTGGTGGTGAGACCCTGGCACATTCCGAGATCAGGGAGATAGCAGAATCACTGGGCGGCAACGATAAGCCGGCTGCAAGAGGAGAGCTGTTCAGGCTCTCATCAAGGAAAGTGATGCTTGTTGGATTTTTTCTTGCCATACTGGTGCAGATCAGCGGTATAAATACAATTATTGACTATGCACCAAAGATATTACTTGCTGCGGGGGTGGAGATAAAAAATGCACTGCTTCAGACCTCCCTGCTCGGTCTTATCAACTTTATTTTCACATTTGTCGCCATACTTTTAATTGATAAGGTTGGCAGAAGAATCCTTTATCTGATAGGTTCAATGGGAATGGCGGTTACTCTGGTTTTGCTGGCATTGTCGTTCTATCTGAAAATGGAGGGAATATTTACACTGATCTGTATCATGCTCTTCCTGGCATTTTTCTCTTCCTGCATCGGCCCGGTATTCTGGACACTGGTATCAGAAATATTTCCAAACAGGATAAGGGGAAAGGCGCTGGCATTTGCCTCTTTTACACAATGGATATTCAATTTTCTTGTTGTATTGCTTTTTCCGCACTTTCTTGCCCTTCTGGGAGGAGCGATCACCTTTCTTTTCCTTGCTTTAATGTCGTTTATCCAGTGGCTGTTTACATTGATGTTCGTTCCTGAGACAAAAGGTAAGTCTTTGGAAGAGATAGAGTTGCTTTGGAAAAAATAGATCTGCGCATTACTTCATTTATGATAACCGATTTGATTAACCTAACTTCATTTGAGATGAAACCAAAAAGCAAACCAATTTACCTTATCCTTTTCTTTTTCGCAGGCTTGTTATTATTCAGCTGCTCCGGAGAAAAGGAAAAAGCTGATTCAAATGATCATAAATTTAATGGCGACTATACGGGAAAATTCCTTGACAGGGTCTCGTTTCCTATCGGCGGTATAGGGGCCGGTATGTTCTGTATGGATGGAACAGGTTCACTATCTCATCTTTCAGTTAATAACAGGCCTGAGATCTTCAATGAACCTTTTTCATTTGCAGCAATAAGTGTAAAGGGGATAAAGGATGGAGCGAAGGTACTGGAAGCGCAGGTTCCCGAATGGAAGATGTTTGGTCAGCCCGGTAGCGGAAACGGAGGGGCAGGAAAAAACTATGGTTTCCCCCGTTTTAAAAACGGGAGGTTCCTTCCGCGGTTCCCTTTTGCAACACTGAAGCTCGAAGATAGTGACATTCCCATGGCTGTGGAAATAACAGGATGGAGTCCTTTCATTCCTACAGATGCGGATAATTCCAGTCTTCCTGTCGGAGCCATGGAATATAAGTTTACAAATAATTCCTCAAAAGAGATTGAGGCAGTTTTTTCATGGAATTCAAGGAATATCATATCCGAAAATACCGGCCGGATTCTTGCAATAAAAAACGGATTTGTTCTGACAAAAAACGGCATGGATGGAACACCGGCAGGAGTAACAGGATTTTCTGCATCAGTCAGGGATGATAATGCCAAAATTGATTATTGCTGGTTCAGGGGCGCATGGTTCGATCCCCACATGATCCTGTGGGAAAATATTGCAGGCTGCAAAATGCCCGACAATGTACCCGTTGAAACACCGGCTCCGGGAGCCTCCATCTTTGTGCCTTTCAGGTTAAAGCCGGGAGAAGAAAAGACTGTTGTGGTAAATCTGGCGTGGTATATGCCTCAGACAAGTCTTACAATAGGAGTCAATCCTGTTCTCGATGCCAAAATGGGATTTTATAAACCCTGGTATTCTGAAAGATTCAGGAACCTGAATGAAGTAACAGATTACTGGTCAGCCAACTATTCTGATCTGAAGCAGAAAAGCGAACTATTCCGTGATGCTTTCTTTTCATCCACCCTGCCACCGGAGGCCATGGAAGCTGTAGCTGCCAACCTTACGATACTGAAATCACCGACTGTTCTCAGGCAGAGTGATGGACGGCTCTGGGGATGGGAAGGTTGCGGTGATAATGAGGGCTGCTGTCATGGCAGCTGCACCCATGTCTGGAATTATGCCCAGGCTATTTCGCACCTTTTTCCCTCACTTGAGAGGAGCCTCCGTGAGACGGAATTCAGGGTCAGCCAGAACGATCAGGGACATCAGGTTTTCAGGGCAGCCCTGCCCATAGCTGAGCCTGTGCATGATTTTTATGCGGCGGCCGACGGTCAGCTTGGTGGCATTATGAAAGTTTACAGGGAATGGAGGATCAGTGGAAATACAGAATGGATGAGCAGCCTCTACCCATATGTCAGAAAAAGTCTCGATTATTGCACCGAGACCTGGGATCCCAAACACCAGGGTTACCTTGTGGAACCCCATCATAATACATACGACATAGAATTCTGGGGACCGGACGGAATGTGCACAAGTTTTTACCTTGGTGCCCTTACATCAATAATTGAGATGAGCAAAGCGGTAAATGCGCCATATGACGAATATGAAATGCTTCTTAAGAAAGGGAAGACCTTTATGGAATCTGAATTATATGATGGCGAATACTTCATCCAGAAGGTAATATGGGAAGGGCTGAGAGCGCCAAGTCCTGTTGAGGCCGCAAAAACAAGTTTAATGACTACCTATTCCTCTGAGGCTCTGGAGCTGATGAAAAAGGAGGGACCTAAATATCAGTATGGCAAAGGATGTCTTTCCGACGGAATACTCGGCATGTGGATGGCAACTGTCTGCGGACTGAATGAAGCGCTTGATAATCAAAAAGTGACAAGTCATATTGTTTCTGTTCATAAATATAACCTCAGACAGGTCCTGTATAATCATTCAAATCCTCAGAGACCCACATATGCTGACGGAAAGGACGGAGGATTGTTGCTATGCACCTGGCCAAAAGGAGGACAGTTATCATTGCCATTCGTTTATAGTAACGAAGTGTGGACAGGAATAGAGTACCAGGTGGCCAGTCATCTAATGTTCAAGGGAGAAGTGGAAAAGGGACTTGAAATTGTCAGGAAATGCCGTGAAAGGTACGATGGCAGGGTCCGCAATCCGTTCAATGAGTATGAATGCGGGAACTGGTATGCCCGGGCAATGTCAAGTTATGCAATTCTTGAAGGGCTTACAGGCGTCAGGTATGATGCCGTTGATAAGACATTATTCATCGATTCAAGGATAGGTGATTTCACCAGCTTCCTTTCAACCGATACAGGTTTTGGCAACGTCGGACTCAAAAATGGCCAGCCATTTATGAAAGTTGTTTACGGAACGATCGATGCTAAAAAAGTAATGGTGTCAGGCACTGAAAAGAAACTCGCTGACTAAAAAAGATACACTTTCCATATTCAACGGCTCATTTTCGACCACCTCATGAAAATGAATATCTTTGTGATCTGAATTTTGCCGGATGAATTACTTAATAAAAGAATTATTACGTCACAGGTGGAGAACGGTTGCAGGGATAAGCGGTTATATAATTGCAACGCTTTTTATTCTTATGGTTTTATCTGTTACCCGTTCCAATGAGAAAGACTCGATTGGCATACTTAAAGGGACCGGTACGCACTTCATAGTATATATCCCAAGCAATACCTCCTGTTGTGTAAGCTGCGACAGCGAGAGTTCCGGCGGCTCGCTGATGGCTGAGGGAGTCTTTACACTGATGCTGAACAGTGACCTGCTTGCCTCCATCAGGGAAATGGATGGAGTGAGGGATGCTGCCCCGTATCTTTTGTACAGAATCTATGATGATAAATTGAAGGCTGAGGTCTCCCTGGGCGGCATAGATACTAACAGTATTGCAACAAAAAATAATGTCTGTGCCGTAACAAACCTTATTGAGGGAAGGTATCTGTCCGGCAAGCCTGATGAAATCGTTGCAGAAGAATCATTTGCAAAGGCACACGGACTGTCTGTCGGAGATACGCTGAAAACATACGGCAGCAGGCTGACTCTTGCAGGAATTGTAAATTCTGGGATTAAACCGGGGAAAGCTGATCTCTATGCGCCTATAGATAATGTGAGAGCCATTCTGAAAGAGAGGATGAAATGCATATCAACGGGATTTGATATGAACATAGTGCTTGTTGAAGTAACAGATGCAAGAATACAGGAGCGTGTAATAAAGCAGCTGAGGGAGAGGATGAACTATCTTGCCGTTTCAAGTTACAACTGCTATCAGCCCGCGGGTGAGGTGATGAATATAATGGAAGGTACATCTGCAATTCTTACTGTTCTGATCTTCTTATTCCTTATCATATTTTCGGCGAAGACACAATTAACGTCTCTTATGGAGAGATTCAGGGAGGTAGGTATCCTGAAATCACTTGGCTGGTCGAACGCCAGGCTGAGCCGCCAGATATTACTTATATCCCTGTTACAGTCTTTAATCGGAGCTTCTCTGGGAGTGTTGTCCGGATTTATACTGATATCCCTTCTGAACAGTTACCAGGTAAAGCTGTTCAGGCTGATTGAATTTCATTTTCAGGCAGGCAGCATCACGGTACTTATTCTCCTGCCTTTAGCTGGGGGATTGATTGCCGGAATTTTTCCGATTTTGAAACTCTACAGGACCAGAGCCGGTGATATGATAAATAATTACATGTAATACACCATATAGCAATTATGGCTCAGAACCATATAGAATGTGTTTCTCTTACAAAGCAGTACAGTAGCAAAAACCAAATTGTTACAGCTTTGGATGACATTAATCTTTCCATAAAGCAGAATGAGATGGTGCTTATCAAAGGCCGTTCAGGAGCCGGGAAATCCACCCTTCTCAATCTGATGTGCGGGCTGATCAGGCCGACTCATGGCAGGGTCATTATTGATGGTGATTGTATAAGCGATATGTCTGACAATTTGCTGAGCAATCTGTTGTCGGAAAAAATTGGTATTATATTTCAAAGCTTTAATCTCCTGCCCACGTATACTGTTTATGAGAATATAGAGATAGCGCTTGTTCCGGAAAAATCTAACAGAGGCATTATAAGGGATGACATCTTCGCTCTTCTCGGTCAGTTCAGTCTGAAGGATAAGGCTGACCTGATGCCCTCTGAACTTAGTGCAGGTCAGCAGCAGAAAGTTGCCATCATCAGATCACTGGTAAAACAT
Organism: uncultured Bacteroidales bacterium; assembly: GCA_963816345.1. Lineage (GTDB taxonomy): Bacteria > Bacteroidota > Bacteroidia > Bacteroidales > VadinHA17 > LD21. The sequence continues at coordinate 2,452,396 of CAWFKI010000005.1, read as the reverse complement.
CCATCAGTCATATTTGCTGATGAACCCACCGGATCGGTTGATGAGGTGACAGCAGGTGAAATCATGGACCATCTTCTCTTTTTAAGGAATGAGAAAAAAGTGACTGTTGTAATAGCTACGCATGGAAATATTCCTGAAAATATTGCTGACAGGATTTTCATTATTGAAAACGGCCGGATAAAAGAATAAAATCTGCCTATTTTTACTTTCATCAATAAATATGTATCAAACACACAGACAATGAGGAATTATCTTTCTTTTATAGCCGGAACCTTCATTCTTATCTCAGCATTTTCCTGTTCCAGGCAGAAAGTTTCTATGACAGACCGGCTTACTGATTTCGTTAATCCCTTTATCGGAACTGCTGCTCACGGGCACACATTTCCCGGTGCTGCCTGGCCTTTCGGGCAGATCCAGCTTAGCCCGGATAATGGCACTCAGGGGTGGGACTGGTGTTCCGGATACAATTATTCCGATAGTGTTCTGGCGGGTTTCAGCCATCTGCACCTGAGCGGTACCGGTATCGGAGATCTGGCAGATATTTCTTTTCTCCCGGTAGCCTCTGAGGTGACTTTCCGTGAAGGTGAGAGCAATGCAGGTTTTGTATCAAGATATGCAGGTAAATATAGTCATGACGGTGAGACTGCCAGACCGGGTTATTATGCCGTGACTCTTAAAAACAGCGGGATAATGGCGGAGTTTACAGTAACACAAAGAGCTGGTCTCCACCGTTATACATTCCCGGCAGGAGGAGAGAATAACCTTCTTATAAACCTGGGCTTTGCTATTAACTGGGATAAGCCATATAAAACTTCACTGACAGTCGTCAATGATTCGCTAGTCACGGGTACACGGCTATCAACAGGATGGGCAGCCGACCAGCATGTCTTTTTTGCAGTTAAATTCTCAAAGCCGGTTTCGAAATATCAGATAACAAATACCGGAGGTGAAGAACAGGTTGCAGGTTATTTCAAATTCCGGGATAAAGTCATAATGGCAAAGGTAGCCATATCTTCAATAAGCACGGAAGATGCACTTGAAAACCTGAGCGAATCTCTTCCCGGATGGAACTTTGAAGCAACCCGGAATGCTGCTGATGCCGCCTGGGAAAAGGAGCTTGGCAAAATCAGGATCAAGTCAAATGATGCGGATCAAAAGACAGTTTTTTATACGGCTCTTTATCATACAATGATAGCTCCCGCCCTTTTCTCTGATCTGAACGGGGAGTTCAAAGGTCTGAAAGGTGATATTCAGAAGGCTGAGGGGTATAACCGCTACACGGTATTCTCACTCTGGGATACATACCGCGCCCTGCACCCTCTTTTTACCCTAACCCAGCAGCCGAGAGTAAATGATATGGTAAAATCAATGCTGGATCATTATAAGCAGTGCGGTATTCTTCCTGTCTGGGAGCTTGAAGGAAATGAAACTTTCTGCATGGTGGGAAATCATTCCATTTCTGTTATTGCTGAGGCAATCCTGAAGGGGATAGGAGATTTCGACCGGAATCTCGCATATGAGGCCATGAAAAAAACATCCCTCTTTGACCGCGACGGAATGGGATTATATATGAAACTGGGCTACATGCCTGCCGATAAGGTCCAGCAGTCTGTTTCGAAATCACTCGAGGTAGCAATTGATGACTGGGCTGTGGCTGCAGTCGCAGCTAAGCTTGGAAAGATGGAAGATGCGGCATATTTTTTAAAGCGGTCGAAAAGCTACAGGGAATATTTTGACAGCAGTACAGGCTTTATGCGGGGTAAGCTGAGTAACGGTCAATGGACGACACCCTTTGATCCTGTTTATTCCAGACATGAAGGAAGTGACTACACGGAGGGTAATGCATGGCAATACCTGTGGCTTGTACCACAGGATGTGGATGGATTGATAGAATTGCTAGGCGGCAAGGAGCGATTTGCCGCTAAACTGGAACAACTCTTTGAAGTCAGGGTCGGGGTCAGGGGAAATGAGGCTTCTCCTGATATAACGGGATTAATAGGCGCATATGCCCAGGGGAACGAGCCCGGCCATCATACAACATTTCTGTTTAACTATTGTGGAATGCCGTGGCGTACCCAGGAGCTTAACCGTCGGATCCAGACTACGATGTATAGCAGCGCTCCTGACGGATTATGCGGAAACGAAGACTGCGGGCAGATGTCAGCATGGTACGTCTTCAGCTCACTGGGCTTATATCCGGTGAATCCTTCAGAGCTTAAGTACCAGTTTGGCTCCCCGTTTGTTCAGGAAGCAAAGATCGAAGTAGCTCCGGGTAAATATTTTACTATTAATGCTCCAATGGCTTCGGCAGATAATAAATACATCAGGGAAGTAAAGCTTAACGGAGTAACTCTCAACAGGTCATATATTACCCACGATGAGATAATGAATGGCGGTACCCTGGATTTCACGATGGATTCCAAGCCCAATAAGAGCCTGTTCCGGAACTGATCTTCAGCCTGTCCTGAATTAAAAGAATATAATAACGCATCATTATGATCAGAAAGGTTTTGTTCTGTTTTTTGCTTGTGGTTCCCGGTCTTAAATCAATATCAGCTGTTTACAACATTATGGATTATGGAGCCATCAACAATGGCAGGGAACTTACAACGGTACCTGTTCAGAATGCTATTGATAGATGCGCCCTCGATGGCGGAGGTGTCGTATATGTTCCCTGTGGTGAATACCTTGTGGGAACTCTGAATCTGAAATCAAATGTTGAATTTCATCTCGAGAGCGGGGCAGTGCTGAAAGCCACCACTGATCTGTCTGCATATCAGAAACATAATGAACAGCTTGCCGGAGTATTCTATACCGAAGATTCCAGGAATGTATCCATAACGGGTCAGGGCAGAATATTTGGCCAGGGAATGGAATTCATGTACAGAGACAGTGCAAAGGTTATCAGGGGAGAGGTAAATAAATATATCCGCCAGAAATATGACTTCCGGAAAGTTGAAAAGGGAATCGGCGACGGCCCGGTAATGCCCAGGGAGAGATATCATCAGATGATAATATTCAGCAACTGCACTAATGTCGCCCTTAAGGATTTTGAGGTGGTCGATGCTCCTTACTGGACTTTCCTTATTGTTCATTGCGACAGGGTATATGTAACTGATGTATCGATAGACAATAACCTGCTGATCCCAAACAGCGACGGTCTGGATATAAATTCCAGCAGCAATGTCAATGTCTCAGGATGCATAATCTCATGCGGCGATGATGCCATAGTACTCGCAGGATATGCTCACCATTTTGGTGATCCCGGTTATAAGGATATTATAAAACCATCGAAAAATATCAATATCTCCAATTGCATATTAAGGTCCAGGTCAAGTGCCATAAGAATAGGGGGATGGGATCAGAACTCAATGTCCAATTATAATTTTGACAATATAACCATCTATGATTCCAATTGCGGCATTAACATAACAGTACGTGACTCCGGGTCGGTTCAGAATGTAAATTTTTCAAATATCCGCATTGAGACCCGGATGCATACCGGCGACTGGTGGGGTAACGGAGAACCCATAAAAATTTCGGCAATGCGCGGTGTCAAAGATGATCCTGTCGGATTTATCAGGAATATTTATTTTGATAATATTACCTGCCGGGGTGAGAATTCAATACTGATGTATGCATCGGATGAGACAAAATTAGAGAATATCAGTTTCACCAACTTTGATTTTGTATTGGAAAAAGTACACTGGACAAGGTCAGCGGTGGTAATTTTGATCTGAGGCCGAATATTATTAAAGGCAAGGAAATTTATAAATCGGATATCCCGGTAGTTTATATAGAAAATGCGAGAAACGTATTTTTTAATCAGGGGACCATTAACTGGGACGGAGTGGAGGCCCCGTATTACACAAATGCACTGATGGCAGTGAAGGTCGATAACCTGATACTTAATGATATGACTGCAGTATCGTCCCCCTCGAATCCGGCAGTGCCTCCGGTTTTGCTTAAGTCATGTACCAGAGTGACTAATAACTGCAACAGCAAATAGAGGTTTCAATAAATTTAATCCATTGAACATAAAAAGTATTTCAGGAATTCAGGCTATTGTCCTCTTTCGCTGCAGGGTCAGCCTTTAACTTTTTTATCACTTTGGATCAACTGACCTCATTTTTATTTATATTGGGAAATTACACCGGATCCCTTAATAACAATAATCTTTAATAAGGATATATGATGAAAAAAGCGATAAAATTTCTGATTCTGCTTTTATTCAGTATTCCTGCATTGTCCCAGCCACATCCTGTATTATTGCCTCAGCCACAACAGATTAAGTATGGCTCTGGTCAGCTGCTGATCTCAGATCTCACTATTTACCTGCCGTCCGGTACCGGGCAGGAGGATATCTTCAATGCGGGTCAGCTGGCAGCTTTCCTGAAGAGCCGTACCGGGATTTCAGTACCTGTCATAAAGGAGAAAAAAGGGAAACAGGTCATCATCGATCATGGAAATCTTCCTCCAGTGCCAGGGCTGAATGAATCAGCCGGCCCCGGAAGCAGGGAAGCGTATAAATTAAGTATCAGAAAGGATGGTGTTTATATCACGGGCAACTCCTCTGCAGCGGCCTGGTATGCAATTCAGAGCCTCAGGCAGCTACCTGAAGAGAGAGGTAAGGAGTTCATTTTACCTGAGGTAGAGATAACCGACTATCCCGCACTACCATACAGGGGATTGCTTGTCGCTTTTGGCGAAGGAGCCATCTATAATGAGCAGTTTACCTGCGAAATTATTGATGAACTGGCAATGTTCAAGAGCAATCAGCTCATGTTTTACTCGGAATCGAGTATTGAGCTTGATTCGTTCCCGCTGGTAGGTTACAAATCGAAAGTCCCCAAAGAAGTTATCCGTAGCCTGATCGCATATGCAAGGGAGAGACATGTGGATATAGTGCCCTTTCAGGCACTCTATGGTCATCTTCACGACATATTCAGGATCGAGAAGTATTCTTCACTTAGCACAGGGCAGTACGGATTTGAATTTGATCCGACAAATCCGGAAGCAAGAGATATGGTGAGAAAGATGGTGAAGGAGATATCCGATCTTTTCCCGAGTCCTTTTTTCCACATAGGTTTTGATGAAACATGGTTTACACGACGGCTTTCGCGCATGCAGGCTGATGGAGTGGCACCGCTGAAAAACGGTAAGGTTATTGACGCAAATGCCTATTTCCTGCAACAACTTGATTATGTCGCCGGACTTCTGAGGGAGAATGGCAAAACAGGGATGGCATGGATGGATATTTTCGTCAATGAGAGCCTGATGGATCAGTTTAAAAAAGTACCAAAGGATTTCTATTACCCGGCATGGTATTATGATGCTGATACAACGGAGATGAATAAGTGGATCGATGTTATGAACAAGAATAAACTGAAGTATTTTGTCCAGCCTTCCATTGATAACTGGAACGATTTTTACAGTACACAGCTTACTTATACTAATGCTGATCTTTTCCTGCCCCTGGGAAAGAGAAAAGGCGCACTCGGAATGACCCAGTGTCTGTGGACGGATGCTATGATAACTCTTACACGACCCTCACTGGTTCAGATAGCCTATACAGCAGCTGGCTCGTGGCAGAAAGACAACCCTGATAAACAACATTTTGTTGAACAATACGGATATCTGCATTATGACGACCCGTTCTACAGGGCCAAAATGATTAAAGCTTTAAATAAGGTGCAGGAGTCGAACGATTACCTGACAAAAGTTTTCTCTCAGGCTTCCCAGAACCAGGCATGGGTGGATCCTTTCAAGGAATATTATCTGAAAATGGTCCGTGAGAATAAGGAAGTTCTTCAAAAATCAAGGATTGCGGCAGAGGACGCCCTTGAGGAGTTGATAACCCTGGAAAAGAAATACCCTGACGACCATATGATGCAAACCCTGAATGTAGTCTGCAGAATGATTGAGTATACCTCCATGCGCGCCCTGTTCGCAGAATATATTCACAACAGGTGGACAAGCCCTGTGGAAAAAGGAAAATATAACGGATTCCTGCTTTTTTACGATCTGGCCGGACATTGTCATTCCAAAGCGACTGATCTTATTGACTACTACAGCGAACTGAAAAGCGATTATGAAAAGGCATATCTGAATGAATATACCCGATTTAAACTGGGTGCCGCACTGTCAAGATTTGACCACGAAATACAATTCTGGCAGAATATACAGATAAAGGGCATGGAGAGCACCAGGATTGAAACAGGCGCAGAAGAAACTCTTCCCGATTTTTATAAGACCTTTGGATTAAATAAGGATTGATTTATAGTAAAACTTAAACAAAATGAAAAAATTCAGATTCCTCTCATCCCGTTTATCGGTGTCCCGCCCGATGGCGCTCATGATCATATTTCTCTCATCGGCTCTCCTTTCTGCCCAGCCCTTGAAGATTAAAGCTGTAAGCGACCTGAAAAGGGTCTTTGAAGATGGCTATCAGTTACCTTTAATGGCTGATACTCTTAAGCTTTTTGGGATAAGGGGCGAAATACTATCAGGGCAGTGCGCCGTTCAGGCAACCAGGGCTCAGACAGATGTTACTGCCGTGGTTGGAGCTCTGAGTGATAAAAGCACAGGCAATATTTTCCCTGCAATAAATGTGGAATGGAACTTTGTAGGCAGCATACCTCTCACCGAAAACACGCCAAATCAGCCGGTCAGGGCAGTGGTACGAAAGGCTCCGGCTATGTTTCCTGATTATCTCATGCAGGAAAGGCAGCTCACATTAAAAGAAAAATCCTGCAAAGGTATCTGGATCACAATTAATATTCCCGTATCCTCTTTACCGGGCAGCTATACAGGTGAGATCACAGTTACAAGCCAGCAGGGAGAAGCAAGGCTTCCTGTATCGCTTACTGTATATCCGTTAACACTTCCGGAAAAAAGGAACCTTAAAGTGACGGAATGGTATAACACCAGTGATTTTGCACACTTTCACGGTATTAATGAGGAATATTCCCCGGCCTGGTTCGCGATGCTCGGAAAATACGCGGAAAACATGGCATCACACAGGCAGAATGTATTTCAGGTGCCGATGGAGGCAATAGAAATTCAGAAGTCAAAAGATGGTAAATTAACTTTCGATTTCACGAGGTTCGACCAGATTGCCCAGGTATTCTGGAATACAAAAAATATGGACTATCTGGAGACCGGAGAACTGACAAGATTTGGAAGTGACGCATGGTACAGTACGGATATTAAACTCAGGGATTTCAGGGTAAAGGATGCTGTTACGGGAAAAACTGAAAAAATTGCCGGAAATGAAGTTGCTCCCGCTCTATTGTCAGCAACTGAAGATCATCTGAGAGCAAAGGGATGGCTGAAGCATACACTCTTCCATATCAAGGATGAGCCATCTATGCATAATTCATTGTCGTGGGTCGAGATGTCACAGTATGTCCATAAGTACGCACCCGATCTCATAAGGATTGATGCCATTGAAACGACTAACCTGCTTAATGATATAGAGGTTGCAGTACCAAAACTTGATGCTTTCGGTACCTGGTATGATGAATACAGGAAAGCACAGCATAAAGGTGTGGAACTATGGTTTTATACAGTCGGGATTTACCAGGGAAGCCTTTTTCCGAATAAGACTATTGACATGCCGGTTATGAACAGCCGAATAATGCACTGGCTTAATTACAGATTTGATGCAACCGGCTATCTTCACTGGGGGTGGAACCAATGGACGGAAGATCCTTATAAGGAGGTTGGAATGCATATCGGCGATGGATGGCATGTTTATCCCGTTAAGGATGGCGTTATCAACTCACTGCGCTGGGAGGAGATGAGGAATGGCATTCAGGACTACGATTGCTTCATGATGCTGGAGAATAAAATCCGCAACCTGAAAGACTCCCTGGGAAAACATGCTGAATGGATTGATCCCAGGCAGCGCGGACATGAGATCTCAGGCAGGGTTGTGATGACAATTGATCAGAACATTCCGATGATCCGGCAGTACTGTATGACGCTAAAAAACAGTTACTTGATGAGCTGACCGGATTTGACAAAAGTCCTATGATCTATGTACAGACAGTCCCACTGGAAAACTCACCTCTTACAGAGCACTCTTCAGTTGAAGTATTCGGGTGGACGGAGCCCGGAACTAAAATAGTGGTGAACGGAAAAGAATTACCGGTCAGTGATGAGGGATACTTCCTTGAGCAGTTCGGGGGAGATACCCTTGACAGAACAAAGATGGCCCTCACCCAGGGAGCTATAAGAGTCGTAGCCAGCAATGATAAGGGATCAAAGGAGATAATCCGTAAGTTTAATTTCAAATGACTTAAATTATTGCAGCAGATAAAATTCTATTTGACAATCTGCTAATCAGCGAATTTCTTCCGGTAGCCAAGAGGAGTGAAGCCGGTTATTGCACGGAACTGTCTTATAAAATATGAAATATTGTTATACCCGCAGGAGTAGCATATTTCAGCAATTGAATAGTTTTCATTAACAAGAAATCTGCATGCCTGTCCTATCCTTATCTCATTTAAAAAACTCACAAAGGTTTTGTTTGCTCTCTTTTTGAAATACCTGCAGAATGCAGGTTTTGAAAGATTGGCCAATGATGCAGCCCTTCCGAGACTTATATCCTGTTGACAGTTGTCCAGAACATAACGGTATACTTTATTGAGCCTTTCACTGTCCCTTTCATTAATTGTGTTTTGTACAACAGGAGTGGCCAGGTACTGATATTCTCCGTTAAAAGCTATCATTTCAAGGATTGTCATAAGCAGGGTGATCCTGGTAAACCCGTAGGAAGTGTCGATACGTTTCATCAGAGAGGCCACTTCATCCCTTGTCCTGCCGGTAAGTTTGATTCCCCTGCCTGCCTGCTGTATTATTTTCAGAATGATCTTGGACTCCGGAAGATTCCAGAATTCATTTCCCATAATTTCAGTATTGAACAGTATATAGATAGCTTCTGAGCAACTGTTTCCGGCCGGTTTGTCACTGCACCACTCGTGGGAGACATTCGGGCCCGATCATCACCAGGTCACCCGGAGCAAATGATTCAACCGAGTCACCTACATACCTGGTGCCTGTTCCCTGTACTACAAGCAGTATCTCAACCTCAGGATGAAAATGACGCAGTGAAGGGAAAAAATCAACTTTCATATGATTAATGTGAAAGGAATGGTTGATATTGGCTTCAACCTTTTCAAGGTTAGGTAACATGTCAATATAGTGTTATTATTTAATACAAAACTATCATAAAAATCGATTCCTAAAAGATACTTTTGGTGAATATAATCTACCTTATCGTCATTGGGCATTTTTATAGATAAATTAAGAAAAAAAACCATAATGGCAAAAAAGAACTGGCTGGTTCATAATCAGACTGAGATAGTCAGGGCAGCATTCCCTGTTATTGATGCACATAACCATCTCTGGGGAAACTGGCAGGTATCGAGGGTCATTGAAACACTTGATGAAGTTGGGGTAGTAAGCTATTGTGATCTGACCGGGAATGTTCATATTGAATTTTCTGAAGGAGGATATGTAATAAACCCGGGCAATATTCGGGATTTCTTTCAGAATTGCGCACATAAATATCCCGGGCGTTTCTACTGTTTTACAATGGCTGATTTTGCCAGGCCGTGCAGACAGGCCGCTTTTTACTGATCATAAACAGTTTGTGGCATGAGTGTATTGAGACTCTGAATCTTCATGTTCAGCAGGGAGCAAAAGGACTTAAGATTCTCAAGGAGCTTGGACTTCATTACAGGGATGCAGCCGGTGAACTTATCAACTGTAATGACCCAAGGCTTTTTCCGATCTGGGAAGAAGCCGGACGGCTGAATATGCCGGTACTGATACACCAGGCAGATCCGTCAGGTTTTTTTGAACCGGCTACTCCTGAAAATGAACATTTTGAATCACTGAAGAAATATCCCGTCATGGAGCTTTGCCGATCCGAAATATCCGCGCAAGACTGATTTGCTAAAAAGACGCGATGATCTTATCAGGCAGCATCCCGGCACAACTTTTATTCTGCCTCATTTCGGGAATTATGCCTGAAAATATCAGGTATGTTTCGGAATTACTTACTGATAATCCAAATGTCTATATCGATTTCTCTGCCAGGCTGGATGAACTGGGACGGCAGCCATATACTGCCAGAGAATTCTTCATAAAGCACCAGGACAGGATTATTTTCGGGACCGATATGCCGGCGAATATTGATAGTTCCGTTGAGATGTACCGCACTTATTTCAGGTTCCTTGAAACTTATGATGAGTCATTTTATTCCCCCGATTATGACGGCACTTTTGAGAGGTCGCGATGGCCGATTTGCGGAATAGGTCTTCCCCCGGAGGTTCTGAGGAGAGTATATTATGAAAATATACTGAGAATAATACCTTCTCTGAAAAATGAAATTAATTTAACATTAAAATAATGCATATGATCAAAGCCAGGGTTGGATTTATAGTCTATGGTGTTCATAAGGACGGACTGCAGGATCCGATGGGAACACCTTTTATTGATGACCGTATTGTGAGTGGTGCGAAAGAAGCCCTCAGGAAAAGCGGCATCGATCTCGTGGAACATGAACTGGTGATTGCCTCAAAAAAGGAGGCGAGGGACTGCTTTGATAAATTCAAAAAAATGAACGATGTTGATGCTGTGATCCTGTTTTCCGGCACCTGGGTATGGGCAGCCCATCTTATAGCAGCTATCCGCGATTTTGCCACTACCGGCAGGGGAATTATCCTCTGGACCAATCCGGGAAGCCAGGGATGGAGACCGGTAGGGGGCTTGGTAATGCAGGGAGCCCTTAAAGAGATAGGAATAAAACACCGGTTTGTCTACGGGAGCTTTGAGGACCCGGAGGAGGTTGAAAAGATCACCTCTTACTGCCGGGCAAGCGCCATGAAAAATTCCCTGAACATGAGCACCATTGGCACATTCGGAGGAAGAGGAATGGGCCAGACATGCGGAGCTGCCGATCCTTCACAATGGATGAAGACCTTTGGAATAGATATTGATTCAAGAGATACATCGGAATTACTCGATACAGCAAAAAAGATAACAGCGGAGGAGATAACTAAAGCAAAAAAACGGATTCAGAAACTTTTTTCCGAACCAATTCCTGAAAATGATCAGTCTGAAAGATCAATACGGCTCTATCTGGCGATTAAGAAACTGGTAAAAAAGAATGAGTGGGACTTTTATACAATTCAGTCATTCCCCGGACTGGGCGATGAGTACAGTGCTACATGCTTTGCCCAGAGCATGATCCTGGAGGATGGCATGGGTACCTCGACCCTTGGGGATTTCAATACCGCACTGACGGTAAAATGTCTCACGGATTTAAGCGCTGATCCGATTTATTATGGTGATCTTCAGCATATTGATAAATCGAACAATGAGATTAAGATTATTGGTGATGGCGCCTGTCCGCCTTCACTGGCCGGAAAGCTTGGACCCGCAGGTTTTGCGGAACATGGCATCCCGACAGAAGGCGAGGCCGGAGGTTTATCAATAAAGCTCGTTTGCAAGGTAGGTGAAGGAGTTCTTGCCAGACTGGGAAGGAATAATGGCCTCTTTGAAATGGTCATTACACGTTGCACAATATTCGAACCGCCTGCCGGTGAACTTGAACGGAGAAAGAACGAATGTGGCATTCCATTCTGGCCTCATGGCTTCGTAAAAGCTGAATGCGATATCGAATCCCTGTTGCAGTCATGGAACAATGAGTACGCCTGTCTCGGATACGGGGCCCATCTGTATGAAGAGCTTAAAGCATTTTGTGAACTGACAGGGATAAAAGCAATCGCTCTTTGATGGGTATTCTGAAAGCAGAATTTGGGAAATGGCAAATTAATTATGACCCGGATGACGGGGCCCGGATAGTGGCGCTGAATTATGCCGGTCATGAGCTGCTTACTTCTGAACCGGCGGTATTCAGGCCTCCAGACAGGCCTTACGGAGAGTTTGAAACCAGGCCGGTATATGGATATGACGATTGCTTTCCTACTGTGGATCCCTGCACTTACCCCGGGAATGATTTTGAATGCAGGGACCACGGACAGCTCTGCTGGCAGAAATGGGATACAGAAATCGGTAAAAACAGACTTCTGTTTTTTACTGATTGTCAGCAACCGGAGGTGAATTTTAAAAGGATCCTCACATTTGAGGGAAACAGGCTGACCTGGAGATTTGAAGCTTCAGCCCTGTCGGAAAAAAGATCGGTGTTCCTTCATGTAATGCATGCCCTTTTACCGCTTCGTGAAGTTACAGCTCTTGAACTCCCCGGGTGCAGGACAATATTTGATGAAGTTAAATCAGTAGATCCCGGTATGAAAAGCTCTGCAGACTCGGGGGAATATCTGCTTGCTTTTCAACCGGGATCTTTTTCTATGCTTCTGTTAAGAAACATTATCGATGGTTCCGTAAAATTGAAGTTTATTAATGGATCAACTCTCTCGATCAGGTTTGATCATAAGCTATTCCCGACCCTGGGTATCTGGTGGAATAATGCAGGTTATCCTGAGGGAGGCATTGTGCGGAGCGAATGTGCATTTGAGCCAATACCCGGAACCTGCAGCGATCTTTCAAAATCCTTCAGGGATGGCAGTTACCTCTCAGTCGGACCAGGAAAACCTATGGCCTGGGAAATAACCTGGACAATTCATTAAATAGTGTGCACTTAGTGTGAACCTCTGTACTGCTTTCTGTTTAAATTAATATTATTTAACCTACCTGCCGGCAGGCAGGCACGAAAGACTCGAAGGATATCTCAAAGGAACACAAAGCTTTAAATAAAATTCATCTGCCCTTTCCATGGAGTTCGGGATTGTTTATCTTTAAGTCAGTAAATATTTTAATTTCAACTTTGCAAAAATCCGGGATTTGAGCTCACCGGGGCTCACAATTAAAAATTTAACTTATATCATTTATATGCCACTAATTCTTGATAGAAACAATGTTCTGGATATTTACAGGGAAGCCGGTGAACAAAAATGGGTAATCCCTACATTTAACAGTGAAAATCTCACGACGACAGAAGCTATCTTATCTGCTGCCCTTGAATACAGCGAGACAATAGATTTTCCTCATCTGCCTGTTACGATAGGTATTACCAATCAGTACAGCCATCGCAGCCAGTCAGTTTATTATACCCATACCAGAAAATGGGATATAGGGCTGAGGCTCTTTCTTGCCGATCTGGATATACTGACTGGCAGGGGATCCCCGTTTGAAAAACTCAATGTGATGATCCACCTCGATCATACCCAGTGGGATGCTGACCGGCCTCTGCTGGAATGGGATATGGACAGGTTTTCAATGATCATGTATGATGCATCTGCACTGCCTTTTGAAGAGAATATAAAAAAGACAGCAGAATTTATTGAAAAAAACCGACGCCAGATAGTAATTGAGGGCGCCTGCGATGAGATTGTGGATGCAACGGGTGATACAAGGAGCGATCTGACAACACCAGACCAGGCATTAAGATACCTGAAGCAGACAGGAGCGGATTTTATTGTTGCCAACCTTGGAACCGAACACAGGGCAAGCGCTGCCGATCTTAAATATCACGGAGAACTGGCAAGGGAGATAAGCAGGCTGACAGGTACTGTACTGGTATTGCACGGAACATCGTCGGTAGGGAATGACCAGATCAGAAATCTTTTTAACGACGGGATAGCAAAAGTCAATATCTGGACAATTCTGGAAAGGAACAGCTCCCCCGTCCTTTTTGAAGATATGGTAAGGAATGCTTCAAAAATAACAGGACAGGAAAAGGCTGAGGCTATGTTCCGGGAAGGTCTCCTCGGTGATAATGCGGATAAAACAGGGAAGGCATCACTATCGCATTATACAACTCTTTACAGGCAGGATATTATTTTTGAAGAGATGAAGAAAATTGTACTTGATTACCTCAACCTCTGGTACGTCTGAAGATTTAACCCTTTACACCCGGAACGGAACATTACAAACAGAGATGAACTATTACCTCGGAATAGATATCGGGACAAGCGGTTGCAAGGCTGTGATCTTTGATGAAGCCGGACATCAGGTTTCGGATTCCTACAGGGGTTATGACCTGATCTCACAACATCCGGGATGGGCTGAGCTTGATACCGATGAGGTCATTAATAAATGCTTTGATGTGATTCGCGAATCTGCATCAGGAATTGATTCAAAGGTCAATCAGGGGATTAGGGATATCAAGCCAGGGCGAGGCATTCACCATAATTGATGAAAAAGGTAAGGCACTTTGTAATGCCCTTGTCTCATCAGATATACGGGCTAATGAACTTATAAAACCATGGACAGACAGGTTCGGGGAAGAGAAACTTTACAGTATTACCGGACACACTCCCCATCCGATGTTCTCATTGTTCAAGTTGCTGTGGATTAGAGAAAATTATAAGGAAATATGGGAGAAGGCTCACAGGATACTTTGCTTTGAAGATCTCCTGCAATACCGGTTAGGCATAAAAAATCCCTCAATAGGCTGGCCGCTTGCCGGGAGAACAATGCTCTTCGACGTTGTAAACCATAAATGGGACACCGGAATACTTGATGCTGCCGGATTGACGGCAGGGCAACTATCTGTTCCTCTTCAGTCAGGTTTACTTGCAGGTTATATTGATCCACGGATCGCACCGGGGCTGAATCTTTCTGCAAACACATTTATTGTTACGGGAGGGCATGATCAGCCCTGTTCAGCCCTGGGAGCCGGAGCTATTGAACCCGGCATGGCTGTTTTTGCATCAGGAACCGTTGAGTGTATTACGCCGGCATTTGAGAGAGCGGTTTTTACACCGGAACTTCGCAAAAACAATCTCTGCACCTATGATCATACAGCTCCCGGTATGTATGCGACAGTTGCCTTCAGTCTGACAGGCGGAAATATACTAAAATGGTTCAGGGATCAGTTCGGAGATGCCGAAGTTGAAAGGGCCAGGATAGAAAAAAGAGATCCTTTTGAGCTGCTAATTGATGCCATGCCTGAAAAACATTCGGATCTGCTTGTTCTTCCATATTTCACCCCATCAGGCACTCCCTATTTTGATGTATCGGTAAAAGGAGCAATAACAGGTATGGATCTTACTACTACGAGGGAGGATATACTGAAAGCATTGCTGGAAGGAGTAGCTCTTGAGATCAGGCTGAATCTCGAAATCCTGAGGGAATCGGGATATGAGGTAAAGGAGCTGAGAATGATAGGAGGAGGTGCAAGATCCAAAAAACAGGTTCAGCTGAAAGCCGATGTGATTGGAATGCCGGTTACAATTCCGGACGTGACTGAGGCGGGATGCATGGGAGTAGCAATGCTGGCAAAAGCCCACGACACAGGTGAATATGTTGGCAAAATTGCTGCCCGGTGGGTAAAGCCTGTTTCCCGGGCTGAACCAATGCAGAAAGATTATTACGATAGAAAATTCAGCATCTATAAGAAGCTTTACCCGGTATTAAAGTCGTTGTATTAAAATAATCAGATACTTAAAATAAAAACAATGAAGTACTTATTACTATCCGTTATCCTGATTACTGCTTTGGCAGGCTGCAACAGTAAAGACCAGGCAGCTGTGAAATCAGGTGATCTTTTCCCTTCAAGCATGTTTGAGTACAGCAACAATATTGAGCCAAGATGGGTAAGCTTTGAAAACATAAAAGGGGAAAAGGGCAGGGGAGGAATGGAGAATAACGGGGCCAAAGGTCATGCTTGCGACAGCATAAGAGCCGGATCGGCAAAAACCATTCTGAATATGACCGGACCCGGTGTGATCAACAGGATGTGGGTTACTATAAGTGACCGTTCGCCGGTGATGCTGAGGAGCCTTGTCCTTAAAATGTACTGGGATAATGAAAAAAAACCTGCCGTTTCTGTACCTTTTGGTGATTTTTTCGGTATCGGACTGGGCAAAACAGCCGTTTATGAAAATGCCCTCTTTGCAAATCCGGAAGGACGTTCATTTAACTGCTTTATCCAGATGCCTTTTAAAACAGCTGCCCGTGTTGAGCTTGTGAACGAATCGGGTGTCGATCTGCCCATGGTCTTTTTTGACATTGATCTGCAGCTGCTGAAAAGATGGGACGATAATTTCCTCTATTTTCACAGCTACTGGCACAGGGATACGGCAACAACACTGGCAAAGGATTTTGAGATCATGCCCTCTGTGAAAGGGAAAGGCAGGTTCCTTGGTTCAAATATCAGCATAAATGCAAATCCCGATTATAAGGATTGCTGGTGGGGTGAGGGTGAAGTTAAGGTTTACCTCGACGGTGATGGACAGGATCCAACCCTGGTCGGTTCGGGGACCGAAGATTATATCGGAACAGCCTGGGGACAGGGTCAGTTCTTTACAAATACCACCGGCTGCCTTGTGGCAGACAGCAAGAACCTGCAATGGGCTTTTTACAGGTATCATATTACCGACCCGGTCTATTTTGCCACGGATTGCAGGGTAACAATACAACAGATAGGTGGAAACACAAAGGATAAGGTGATAGAACTTCAGAAAGAAAATGTCAGGTTAATACCTGTGACAATCCACGACGCACCAAAAATGATCCATATCTATAAAAGAGATAGCACTGTAAATCTTAAGGATCCGTCATTGCCCAATGCCTGGACAAATTTCTACAGGTCTGACGACCTCGCTGCAACAGCCTATTTCTACCTTGATAGTCCGATAGATAATTTACCGGATCTGCAGTCTGTAAAGATCAGGACAATAAAGCTGACCAGGTGAGGGCATATTTAAATCAATATTTGCCATACATGACCGAAAGCTCAGCGAGTCGTTTCAGCCTTTCGGGTTTAACGTATGGAGATACGCTGCAGGCAGTGGACAGAATATAGCCGCTGCCAGGCTTTCCTGTCCTGATTCTCCCCGTCACTGCTTCTTCAAAGGTTTTATCGTCAGCATTGAGTAATTCATTTATCGAGTCGAGGTTTCCTTTCAGAAAGAATCTCTTTCCGAATTTTTCCTTTGCTTCTTCAAGATGAACAGTTCCGAGGGGCGGGGGATCTAGGGTATCAATGCCATCGACTGACATTTCAGCCATCAGGTCGAGACGGTCGCCAATGGAACCGCAGGTATGCACATAGCTGAACAGGCCGAACCGCCTGATCTCTTTGTAGACAGGTTCTTCAAAAGGCATTACAAACTGCCTGTAATCATTCCGGCTTATAAAACCTGCACCGGCAAATGCTGAACTTACCAGTATTGCATCGATGCCTCCTTCCCTGGCATAGACGTTTACTTCTGCCAGGGCAATCCTTGTAAAATACGCAAGCAGCTCCCGGCAGAGATCGGGATAGACCATCATTCCCATCAAAGCTTCTTCATAACCGAACAGTTCAAGTAAATGGGTAAAAGGGGAAAAGACCTCTGCATGAATTGAAATATCGCCGGCATATTTCTTAACTGCTTTCACAGCGTTTGTGAACGATGCCGGATATGAAGCAGGATCAGTTAAATCGGCATCACTATCAAAACCCCATAATCCGGGCATATGATAGGTGTTCCAGATATAGCCGCGTGTTATAAATTCAGCGGGGTTTTTCAGATCAGTAAATTCAAATGTGGCGCGGGGAAGAGGAACTTTACCCGGAAGAAACGTATGGGCGTTATCATCAGGAGGGACATGTGTCTCATAACCATCCTTCCACACAAGTATTTCAGAACCGTCTGCTTTCTCCCTGGATGCCAGGTATTTTTCCCAATCGTGAGGTCTTCCGGGCAGATTTACCAGGATGCCATCAAAGTTATATTCCTTTTGGAGGTCTGTCAGCGCCCTGGCAAATGTATCGGAATCAAACCAGATTTCCGATGGCTTGTATTTGCAGTTCAAAAAATAATGACCAAGCGATAGCTGGCACATAACCGGTACCCTGTCAGGAGTCTCATGGCTCATTGCCGCAATCATCCTTTCTTTTGAATTCATGTTGCTTATTTTTTTATTCTTCGTAATCTTAACTCTAAACTGATAGTTTTATTTCAGTCATGATGTAAGTTCCCTCTCAATCTGTTCAAGCGATTTACCCTTTGTTTCCGGCAGCTTTTTGAGTATGTAAAAGAATCCCATGAAACAGATTGCGGCATAAACGCCGAATGTACCCGATGTCCCCAGGCCCCTGTTAAGGAATGGAAAGGATAATGTAAGTATGGCACATGATGTCCAGAGCGCAAAAGTAGCAACAGACATGGCATGGCCGCGTATTTTATTCGGGAATATCTCTGAAAGCAGAACCCAGGTAATCGGCGCCAGGGTAAGACCGTAAATACTTATTGCAGTAACGACCCAGAATACCATAAAAATACCGCTGAAATGCAGGTAATAACCAGTGGCAATAACTACATAGACTATTGCCAGTCCTCCGGCACCGGTCAGCATAAGGATCTTCCGGCCATACCTGTCGACAATAAACATTGCAAGAATTGTGAATATGAGGCTTACGGTTCCGGTGAGGACAATATTAAAGAGAGTACCTGAGATTCCATAACCGGCTGCTGAAAATATCTCTTCCGCGTAATTGAAAATCACGTTTATTCCACACCATTGCTGAAACACTGCAAGGATTACACCAAGGGTGATTATAGGTGCCAGCTGTCCTGTAAAGAGATTGCTGAATTTCTCTTTTGTACCCTGTTTTTCAGACATTGATAATGAGAGGCTTATATCATCGGTTTCTGTTATGGCATATTCTTTTCCACCGATCCTTTCAAAAACCCTCATCGCCTTATCTTTCCTGCCTGCCTTGGTCAGCCATCTGGGGCTTTCAGGAACAAGCCACATTAGTATAAAAAAGAGGGTAGCGGGAACACTGCATGCCCAGAACATCCATCTCCATCCCATCTGTCCGTTCCATGAATTGCGAATCAGCTCATCAGTTGCTCCGACAGCAACAGGTTCAGCAATAATCATATTTGTAAGCTGCGCTGCCAGAACACCAAAAGCGATTGTAAACTGGTTTATCGAGACAAGCTTGCCTCTCATGTGCGCAGGAGATATTTCAGCAATGTAAACAGGCGAAACATTGGAAGCAATTCCTATGCCGATACCTCCCATAATCCGGAAGATCATAAAGGAAGCAAACGAATTAAAGGCGCCTGTTCCGATGGAGGTAATAATAAAGAGGAAGGCAGAAAAGAGCAGGGGAATCTTCCTTCCGTATTTATCGGTTATACTGCCTGAAACGGCTGATCCGATAATACAGCCAAAAAGTGCGCTGCTCATTGCAAAACCCTGGTATGTAGCAGATGATGCGATATCAAAGTACCGTTCATAGAAGGGTTTGGCTCCCCCGATAACTACCCAGTCGTATCCGAACAGCAGTCCGCCCATTGCGGATACAAGAGCGAGGAACACCACATATCCGGTATTGATGTTTTTATTATCAGTCATAATTGAATCTGGCTTATTTTAACTGGGATTGCGCCGCATTTATGAAAATGAGCATATTTTCAAGCGATGTGTCACCCTCTACAGCATGGGAAGGTGAGAAGATGTATGACCCTTCAGAACCTGCCCTTAGAAGCATTTCAGATTCAGCCTTCACTTCTTCCATGGTCCCGTACGGGAGCGTCTTTTGAATTGATAACCCTCCGTGGAATGTAAGCCTGCCGCGGTACTTTTTCATTAATGCCAGTACATCCATTACCTCCGGCTGGAATGGATTAAAACAATTCAATCCTATATCTATCAGATCATCAAATAGTTCGTCGACATCTCCGCATGAATGGATAAATACGTACTTGCCTTCATCATGCACGGCTTTATACATACGCTTCAGCTGAGGATATATGAACTCCTTCCATGTAGCGTAACCCATGATAAGACCGCTTTGCTGTCCCCAGTCATCTCCGAAGGCAACCGCATCGATATCATATTTCGCAGCCTCTCTCAGCTGGGAAATATTATAATCTGCAATAGCTGTCATCAGTTCATGCACAAAACCAGGATTAACCATAAAATCCATTAACAGGTTCTCCATTCCCCTCAGGGTCCATGCACGCTCATAAAGTGAAAAGCCGATCTCAAAAAGACGGAACATATCAGGATGGGCTTTGATTGAAGGCGCGATATCAACGAAGATCCTCTTGTCAAGGGGATCGGGGAAGGTATAGTTCTTAAGCGAAGGTTCACTTATTATGCTTCCTGTTATATTGCCGATATCCTTATCAATACTTCTGTCCCATACTGCGCCAAAAACATCGCGGAAGAGATTATCTCCTATCCGGTCAAAAAAGCCGATGTCGGCCCCAAGCATCAGCACATGATTAAAGAGGTTGTTATCAAGATCTTCCGTATTGTAATAATTCTGCAGCAGCCTTTTAGCCTCCACCGTAAATTTGAACGACCATGGCGTGTAGGGCGGTTTTTTACCGTCCAGCACTTTTTTTATAACTTCCCTCCGGGTCATAATATTAATTCATAAAAAACATTTAACAGATTCAGCAGAATTATATTATATGGGATTTAAATTTCCAGGGCAAAGTTTCAGAATTAAATTTATACATCATCATGAACGCCGGGATCATTTCTTACACGTGAAATATGTTTGTATTCATCTTTAATCCCAAGCAGATACCCTCCTAATCCGATGATCCATAAAAGGGCAGGATAAAGTACCCACCGTTCGGTTCCACCGACTCCCAGCGAGGGTATAAAATATTTATAGGAAATAAGAAATCCAAGTGTGATTATACCGGAACATATAAAAATGTATCTGAGCGGTGCACTTACTATCTTATAGGAGGTTATAGCTCCTGTTCCTCCTGCAATAAATAGTACCAGGGCAAAGATGCCGTGCCAGGGGTGGATATTTCCGGGGAAAATGCCAACTCCCAGTATTCCCAGACCAAACAATCCAAGAGGTATGGCAGTGAGCAGTTTTTTAAATATCACCTGAACAAAATATGCAGAGATCAGTATCATAATACCTGTTACGATCATGGTATAGTTAAAGATCAGTGCGGCAATCACAGGTCCGGTTTGCGGGGCAGACAAGGGGACGCCCAGTTCGCTCAGATAATTATTTTTCGTGGTGAACTCCGTTTTATAGAATATTTCACTTGTAATAATGCCCATAATGATCATGGATCCGGCGAGAAATAATAACAGACCGGATTTTGATAACGATGCCTTTATGTGGCTGCTTATGATCTCAAAATTTTTCATCATTATATAATTTTGATTTAAGTCTTATTTTAGCCGGAGGGTGTTATACAACTCCCTTAGTTCATTTATGAATTTCAGGTCAGTAGCCTTGTTAAATCCAAGAGTGTTGATAAATGCCGATTCAAAGTCCTTTGATACTGCATTCAGGAAGGAGCTGTCACGAGGAAAAGGATTTTTCTCCTCGTCAGTTGCCCTGAAGAAAAGACCATATGTCATTGCTTTAATTATCATGTCGTAAGGCATCCTGAACCTTGTTGCCAGGTGAACGGAACCCATGAACCTGTCATCGGGGCCCAGCTTCCTGGGCAGATCCTGACCCACTCGGAAAATAGTATCCTGCAGTGCTTTGTTCCTGAAGCGGGAAATAAGATCATCAATATGCTCCTCAAGATCTGAAGCAGTAAACTCATCGGGGTATGCCTTCCTGAGTATCGCTGCTGACTGCACCATTACTTTCCTTGTGAACCGGAAAACATCAGGATCATCAAGTATCTCATACATATATACAGCTTCAGGATGAAGTGAGTAGCCATAATAGGCAGCTGTCGCATGGCCAAGGTTATGGATAAATGCTTTACGGTCGACCCAGGCTTTTATATTATTTTTCGGAGCCAGACCTTTTACTTCAGGGATCCGCGATTTGAAGCCTTTACCATCTAGTATCAATGTGTTATAAGGTTCTGCAAACACAACGAGGGGATCTTTCTCCAGTTCAGCCAGTGGAATTATAGGAACCATTTTACCAATGCTTGTCTCAATAAGCCCGACATACGATTCAACAGGAAATCCTCCGGGGAGATGTTTTATAAGCTCGCCCCTTGTAAAATCGGCTGCAGATCTCATATTCTCTGCCAGTATTATGTCAAGCGGTCCGGACGAATTTTTCTCATACCTTTTAACAAGACCGGCAGCAATAAGCGGGATTACTTTTTCAAGAGCGTTTTTACCCACTGATACTGCTAAAATCCCCGCGGAAGAAACTGCATCTATTACTTTTGGCCTGTCGGATGCTGAGATAGCTCTTACATTCGGAACCCTGATCTGTTCCTCCCGTTCACCCTTTATCACAACCCGGTAACTGCCTCTTTTGTTAAGGAGGTCGATAACAGCCTGGTCAACATCAATGAATATGACCTCATATCCGCTGCTGCCGAATAACTGGCCGATAAATGACCGCCCTATTTTACCTGCACCGAAAATTACTATTTTACGGGCATCAGCCTTCGATCTGTCTTCTGTAAGCATCATAATACGGTTCCATTTTTGACCGTTTTTCACCACTGTTATCTTCAAAATAGGTACCTCCAAGGTAAAAGCAGGCAAAGCCGCCTGATACAATTCCCCTGCAGCATGCTTCGGTGATATCGGGATGAAATGCTCCATTTTTCATCTGAGTCACTATAGATGCTATCACCCCTCCTGCAAAATTATCCCCGCAGCCGGTGGTGTCTCCACCCGTATTCTTTCTTTCTTTTATAACCTTTTCTGAAACAGGCATCTTCGTTATTCCTGAGCTTTTGAAAAATCGTCCGTCGGAGTAAAGTGTTATATCTTTTGATCCGTTAGTTATGATAAATGATGAGACCCTGTTTTCGATGAAAAACCTGATTGCATCCTGTTGATTTCCGGAATTACTGAGACGGAAGGCCTCCTCCTGGTCAGTAATAAGCAGATCGATGTAATTATAGCTTTCATCACTATCACCCAGGGGCCATTTCCCTGAAGGACTTGCTTTTTCATTTCTGAAATCAAAAACTGTATTTACTACGGTAATACATCCTTTTGACCTGGCTTTTTTAAGCAGGTGAGTCAGGCTGTCGTGTATCTGCGGCACCAGGGCTGTCCCTCCGAAGACGACGATATCCGAATTAAAGAAATCATTGTCAATATTTTCGGGGCCATATTCCCATGCTGCCCCGATAGAGTTGATGAACATTCTTTCACCATGACCATGTTCATATGAGGGATCTGACAGCACCACAGTGGAAGGAGTCTGATTATCGATAAGTTTGAAATCCTTTAAAACCACAGGAGTCTTTTGAAGGGCTGATAAAAGATAGCTGCCAATCTCATCGTTACCTCCCCGGCCATAAAACCGTACTTCACACTGCTCATTATCAGTCAGCTGTGCTGCGTTTATAAGTGATACAACAGACGGCCCTCCGATGTTAATCTTGTCATATTTTCTTCCACCTGTGATCCTGTTGAGCACTGATTCGAAAGAATCTCCACTGAATCTTTCAAATTCTTCCTTAAAAACAAGATGGCCGGGAGTCAATCCTCCG
Organism: uncultured Bacteroidales bacterium; assembly: GCA_963816345.1. GTDB lineage: Bacteria > Bacteroidota > Bacteroidia > Bacteroidales > VadinHA17 > LD21. Next base: position 2,428,943 of record CAWFKI010000005.1, on the reverse strand, counting down.
TCACCCCGTGTTGATGAAAGGTAGGGGAGTATTCCGGCGCTTCCGAAATCAACATTATTGAATAAGAGGTCGACCAGGCAGCAACCAACCCCTGATACTATGATCTTTTCCGGCATATTTGCAAACTATTATATAAGGTTTTGGTTATAGATACTTCGCATAATCATTAACAAGCAGGTGAACCGGTTTGGTATCTTCCTCGATTTCAGGGAACCGGCCGATCTCGTCATAAAAACGGTTGTCGCTGGCATCATCATTTACCATACTTACTTCTCCTGTTAAAACCGGGCCTTTCCCTTTCTGACCATAAAACCTGTGATAGACCCTTGATTTAAGGCAGATACTCTGACCCGGCACCAATATCAGAGGTTTACCGGCAGGGATTGTCCGTTGTACCCCGTCAATGCTTATTGTCACCGGTTCTTCGGAAAATCTGTCGTCGGCTTTGGCCTGATAAAGTTCCATGACCAGGTTACCTCCTCCGCGGTTTATTATGTCTTCAGTCTTATTCCAGTGAAAATGCATCGGCGTCTCCTGATCTTCTCCGGACACCATGATCTTTTCACAATACATCTTGTCTTTTTTATCCCAGTTGCCATTCCGTATTGTAAAGAGTGACAAACCACATCTCAGGAAGTCACCGCTTCCGAAATCGGTGATGTCCCAGCCAAGTTTATTATCGACTATCTCAGAACACTGGCTGTACATCCCCCGCCATTTCTCAGGCGGCCATGACGCCCATTCAGGCAGCATAAAATGGTGTTTCTCAAAAAATGCTGCCACGTCTGTTATTATTTTATTTACCTCACTTCTTTTCATGATTTCCTGTTCCTGTACATTAGAGATATAATCAATAGCGATAAACACACTGGATATTTAAATAAAAAAGCAGAAAAAAGCTTCTTATGAAATATTCACCTGCCTTTTCATAGAGCTCCCTCTATGCACTGTAAATATAAATAAATATCTTAGTAAAAATAATTTTGCTTTTATCAGACAGGATAAATTAAACCTGGCATATGAAAAAATGTATTCTTCTGCTTGCCTCTGTTACTGTTTTACTCTTGTCAGGATGCAAAGGCAGTTATGGAAAGGACGAACCTGGTCCGATCAAGGCTTATGACATTGATTTCAACTGGGGCGAAGGGGGCCCCAACGGTTTTGCAAAGCCAGGTTTATGGGCGGATGCGGACCCCGCTGAGCATGTTAACTGGTACGCTGAGATGGGATGTAATGTGATCCAGTCGTTTGCTGTTTCATGCAATGGTTATGCCTGGTATAAAAACGGAATAGTACCTGAACAGCCCGGGCTGGTAAACGATTTTCTTACGGAAGAGGTCAGACTTGCACATAAGAAGAATATGATCGTATTCGGGTATTTCTGTGCCGGGTCCAATACGAGGTGGGGAGAGGAACATCCTGATCTCAGCTATGGAATACCCTCAAGTCCTCATATACCTTACACTACTCAATATCTTGACTTCCTTTGTGCCTCAATCAGGGATGCAATAGAAAAGACTGATATGGATGGTGTCTTTATCGATTGGTTATGGAATCCCGGGGCTACTATGGAGCCTTATCCTCCTTTGAGATGGATTGATTGTGAACAGGCCATGTATGGCGAGCTTATGGGTCAGCCGTTTCCGGGAATGGATAAGATAACCCCGGAACTTGAACTCCGGTTCCGCCGTAAAGCTATAGACAGGTGCTGGAAAAGGATAAGAGAAGCAGTAAAGGAGACGAAACCTTCATGCATAATCTGGCTTACATCATGCCAGCTGACCAGCAGAGACATTGCAGGTTCTGATATGCTCAGAGAGGTTGACTGGGTGCTTAATGAAGCAGGTGACACTGCCACAACGGAATCTGTCAGGAGCATGCTTGGCAGTCATACCCGGCTGGTTACATGCCTTGCCAACTGGAACGGGCAGGATGCCGCCGCGGTAATTCCGGCTGCTATCAGGGATAAGGTAGGACTTTATGGCTTCACAAAACCCGTTGCCGGTTCTATGATGCGGCCTGTAAGGTATTACCTTTCAGTCCCTGTTGATAGTCTGAAAGGAGATGAGAGGAATATCGCATTGCTTGCCAGATCTTATAACAACCTTCCGTTTGATTATGTCAAAAAATAGTTTTCATTTCATATTGCTTACAGGATCCCCTGTAAAGAGAGGCATAACAGCTAAAAGCAAATTATTAAGAATTATTCGATGATAACCGGAATAAACAAAAATGTCTTTACATGGTCAATAATTGTCGCATTGGGAGGGTTTCTTTTCGGTTTTGACACTGCTGTGATATCAGGGGTTGAACAACATATACAGGAACTTTTTCAGTTATCTTCATTTCTGCATGGATTTACAATTTCTTCAGCGCTTATCGGGACTGTAACCGGGGCACTCATCTCCGGCAGGCCGGCAGACAGGTACGGAAGAAAGCCCATTTTATTTGTTATTGCTGCCTTATATGTTATCACGGCCGCAGGAAGTGCTCTTTCGGGTAATGTGGCTTCGTTCATAATATTCAGGTTCCTGGGCGGCATTGGGGTGGGAGCCTCTTCCGTAGTGGCACCTATGTACATTGCCGAGATTTCACCTGCAAAAATAAGGGGAAGAATGACCGCAATGTTCCAGTTCAATGTCATTTCGGGGATACTGATCGCGTATGTTTCCAATTTCCTTTTACGGGATGCAGGTTCCGAACCATGGAGGTGGATGCTTGGTGTTGCCGGCATACCGGCATTCCTGTTTCTGGTCCTGCTGTTTCTTATTCCTGAAAGTCCCCGGTTCCTTATAAAGAAAGGGAAGATAAATACGGCCAGGGCAATACTGGAAAAGACAGAAATAGTATCGGTTGACAAGGAGATAGAGGAGATAAAGTCAAGTGTATCGCAATCGGACGTCAGAAAGCAGACCCTCTTTTCGCATTTGTATATTAAGCCGATCTCTGTCGCTTTCCTGGTAGCGATGTTCAACCAGTTCTCAGGCATAAATGCAATTTTGTATTATGCTCCGCGCATCTTTGCGCTCAGCGGACTTACCAATTCCGATTCAATGTTTCAATCGATACTGATCGGGGTGACAAACGGAATATTTACTATTCTCGGACTTACGCTTATTGACAGGGTTGGCAGGAAGAAATTACTTATTGCAGGATCAATGGGGATGTCTGTTTGTCTGGCGCTTGTAGCCAGAACATTTTACTCGCAGGATTTTTCAGGATTTGGATTATTGGCATACCTGCTTATTTACATCATGTTTTTTGCATTCTCCACCGGCGCTGTGATTTGGGTACTTATTGCCGAAATTTTTCCAAACAGTGTCCGTGGAAAAGGCCAGTCATTCGGAAGTTTTACCCATTGGTTTTTTGCAGCGCTTATTACTTTCCTGTTCCCCGTAGTTGAAAAGTTATCGCAATTTGGAGTAGGCCATGCATTTATGTTCTTTTCAGCTATGATGTTACTGCAGGTATTTGTGGTTTGGAGGTATTTTCCTGAGACCAGGGGGAGAACCCTTGAGGAACTGGGGGAGAACCTCTCAGGGTGAATATATTAAATTTTAATAACTATAGGAATATCTAATATGTTTAAAATAAGATTTTTACTCTTAATTGTGCTTCTTATTTCGGCTTGCAGGGAGAGGCCTGCAGGTAATATTTATACGTCTGCAGCATATAAAAAGTATGAGGACATTCTTAAAGATAAATCGTTTTTTGTTTTTCCCGAAGTACGTGAGAAACCTTTAAAGTGGTTTGATTCGATTCCTGAATCAAGGGTAAAGGAAGCAATTCATCCTAATCGATTTACGATCAGTGGAAGACCGGGTGAGCTCTTTGTCTTTCAGTTAGGTGTATGGGCAATTAAAAGTGATATCAGAGACCTGAAAGTTGAATTTTCAGAACTGGCATCGAAAAATGGAATCAAAGTGGCTTCCTCACGGCTGACATGCTACAACCTTGGAGGCATAGATTTCAGAGGAAATCCTTTAAGGAAAATCCTGAATATTACCAGAGGCCGTGTACAGGCTCTCTGGATAGGTATTGATCTTGACAGCGTTGCGACAGGTACCTACAGAGGCTCAGTAACTGTTGGCGCCAATGGTGATGACCAGCTAATCCCCCTGTTGTTGCATGTTAACGGGGATCCTGTTCCTAATCATGGGTATGACGAAGGTTCACACTTATCAAGGCTTAACTGGTTAAATTCTACTTTAGGGTCCGATGATAACATAACAGGGGGTTTTATCCCTGTTAAACATGACGGGAACAGGATAACTATTCTCGGCCGTACTGTTGAGATAGCCGGTAATGGTCTGCCTGCTTCCATTCTTAGTTATTTCGGACCATCCAATCAATCACTTGTGGATAAAGCGGAACCGGTAATCAGTCATCCGTTCCGGTTCATTATTGAGAAAGAGAATGGTGAAGTAGTCAGATTAGTTCCGGGGAATCTTATTTTCACAAAAACGACCCCGTCCGGGATTACCTGGCAGGTGCTTAATTCATCAGCCGGATTTGATCTTGAGCTTGCCGGTCAGATGGAATATGATGGATTTATAAATTACAGTCTGAAGCTTATCGCAAAAACCGGCGGAAAGGTGAAAGATATAAGGCTTGAAATACCCGTGGAGAGCAGGAAAGCCGGATATATGATGGGATTGGGTCATGAAGGTGGAATACGCCCTCCGGAATGGAGATGGAGATGGGATGTATCAAAAGACCAGGATATGCTCTGGGTTGGATCTGTTAATGGTGGCCTCAGGGTAAAATGGATGGCTGAGAATTACATTCGTCCTCTTATAAATGTCTATTATGAATTCGGACCGCTGAAAATGCCTCCCTCCTGGGGAAATGAGGGTAAAGGAGGGGTTAATGTAACAGAAAAAAACGGAGAGGTTGTCATTAATGCCTTTTCGGGAAGCCGTGATATGACACCGGGAGAGATACTCAACTATAATTTTGAATTGCTTATTACACCTTTTAAGGTTATCGACAAAAAAATCAAATTTGGTGACAGGTACTTTCACGGTGGAGGTACCAATACTTCAGTCAAAGTAGAAATGGCAAAAAAAGAGGGTGCCAATATTCTGAATATCCATCATGCAGAAGATATTTATCCCTTTATTAATTATCCCTACCTTGATGCCAATGTTCCGGAACTAAAGCAACTCGTCAGCAATGCACATAAGGAAAATATCCGGTTGAAGCTTTACTATACTACCCGTGAGTTTACCAAGAACCTGCCCGAATTCCAGGCTTTTAACAGCCTTAATGGAGAGGTGATATATCCGGGTCCGGGAAACACATGCAAAACAGTGATTAATCCCGACGGACCAAAAGAATGGTATATAAAAAATTTAAGAGAAAATTATATTCCAGCCTGGTACAATATAATTAAAGAGGGAAAATTCAAGGGCGAAACTGACCTTTCTGTTGTCTCCACACCTGATAGCCGGCTTAATAATTTTTATGTGGCCGGATTGGACTGGATGGTTCGGAATATTGGAATTGACGGTGTTTATATTGACGATTCGGCACTTGATCGTTATACTCTCAGAAGGGCAAGAAAGATAATCGATCATTACCGCCCTGAAGGAAGAATGGATCTTCACAGCTGGAATCATTTTAATAAATGGGCCGGATTTGCAAGCTGTTTGAATATTTATATGGATTTATTGCCCTATCTGGATCTTGTATGGATCGGAGAGGGGAGGGATTATGACCGGGCACCTGATCACTGGCTGATAGAAGTATCAGGCATACCTTTTGGCCTGCCCGGGCAAATGCTGGAAGGTGGCGGAAACCTGTGGAGAGGAATGGTTTATGGCATTACAAATCGTCCGGGCTGGGCAGGTAATTCACCCGCCGGATTATGGAAATTCTGGGATGATTACAGAATCGGGGACAAAATTATGACAGGTTACTGGGATCAGGAGTGCCCGGTCAAAACAAGTAATCCTTTAATTATAGCATCTGTTTATAAAGGTTCTGATGAGACAATTGTATCAGTTGCCAGCTGGAGCGACAGGGACCAGGTGTGCTCCCTACTTGTTGACTGGTCAAAACTGGGATATGACAGAGCAGCTACTGATATTTATATTCCCGGTATAAAAGGTTTTCAGTCAGAACAAAAATCTGTTGAATTGAATAAGATATCTGTTCCTGCAAAGGAGGGATTTTTGATAGTATTTAAGAAGAAAAATAAAAATTAGAATTGAAATTATTATGAAAAAAACAATCGCTTCGGTTTCTTTTCAAAGAAAAAATGGCCTTTCCCTGTTCAGAACATTGTTGAAAGGCAGTAATAATAATTGCCCCGATCCATCAATCAGGAATATTGGCATGAAAATAATCTTTATCATTTTCTTAACTACTTTTTTTGTCCGGTTTAATGAACTGGACTGTCAGACGCAGAAATCGTTAAAGCCAGTGGTTCATACCTATCAGATCCCTCCTGATTATCTGAAGCAGCCGGCTACAATTCCGGGCTTCTGGCTATCAACATATGATGAGGTGACTGATTTTCTCAGGAATAAAGTTCACAAGGGGAAGGTTGAGGTCATTGGCACCTCTGCCGGAGGAAGAGCTATCCGGGCAGTATTCTATGGTCAGCCGCGGCAGGGTAAGGGAACTACCACCTTCTCCGGATCTCTTGGTTTCGGAGACATAAAAGCTTACCGTGGTCCCGATAACGGTAAAACTGTTTATATGGGTATGGCAGCTGTCCATGGTGGCGAATTTGAAGGGATCGTGGGAATGGTGAACCTTATATCGGTTATCGAGACAGGGAAGGATCTCCGGGGTATAGAATGGCCGGCTATAACAGCTATCGTATCAAAAATTGACAGGATAATTCTTATCCCGATAGTCAATCCTGACGGAAGGGTCAGAATTCCTTTGAAGATGGAAGCATACAGGGATACTGATTTCACCATTGCAGAATATCTAAATACAGGAGGAAAACCTGACGGTACAATTACAGGGTGGCCACAGATCAAAGAGTTTATCCCGATGGATATGAGCCGTCCCGGATTTCCCGGTGGTTATCCGAATGATGCAGGAGTGAATATTCAGCATGATGATTTCTTTGGGAAACGTCAGCCTGAAACACAGGCCTTGTTTGATCTTGCCGAAAGAGAAAAGCCTGATCTGATCCTGAACATGCATACAGGCGCCGTGTATATGAGGATGGATCGACCTGTCGGGGAACCTGTGCTGAGGCCCATTTTTGATAAGCTATTCACGTGTGTCCATTCAGAACTTGCAGTCAAAGGGCTGCAATATTCCAAAAATCCTAAGGTTGCCGGAAACCCGGAGCTTGCGACAAATGGCGTTTTCAACCTCGACGGCGCCCTTGATTTTAACTGTGGTGCACTGAGCCTGGTTATAGAATCGCCGAGTCATGCGTTTTCAGGTAAAAATGAGAAGGGACAACCTGTTATGCTCACAACTGAAAATCTGCTCGAATCGCAGCTTATCTGTCATCAGCAGGCTATGAAATTCCTCGCTGAAACAGGTGGCCGTTCAGTCTGGACTCCGGCCCGGAAACGCTAGGTTCATATTAAACCTGCCTGCCGGCAGGCAGGCACGAAGGTACTCAAAGATTTACACGAAGGCTACTCAAAGGATCAGTCAGGGAGACTTTCTTATTTACTTCGCTCCGTCAATGTTGGTTTTTACTTCCCGGATCTGTTTGGGAGGATTAAACTTTACATTCCCGATCTTTAATACAACCGGATTGGGCCACTGATAATTAGTATATAATCGCTGGCCGTTTACAGCGCTGACCACCAGGCCTAAGGGTGTAGAGCTAAAGTACACACCCGCATCGACTCCTGGCTTATATTCAACCAGTTCGCTGCCGTAACCCAGAACACTTATTTTAGTCTTGTCATTTCCCGTTAAGGTTTTAAACACAAAATCTTTACGTTCTCCGAATTTCCAGGCCGGCCCTGCAGGAACAAATGCATAGACAGTATTCTTATCCTTTGCTCGTGTAAACCAAATCTCCCCCTCTCTTACCACTTCCCAGGGCCTGATCATGTGAATGCTCTCCCCGTTGACAAAATTCCATAATGCGATCTCACGCAGGAGGGCTTCCTGCTCTATCTGAATCTCACCATTGGGCTTTGGCCCTACATTTAGCAATAGATTTCCTCCTTTTGCTCTTGTTTCGATAAGCATATTTATTATTTCAGTACCACTCTTGTGTGGATCATTCGTAGGCTTATACTGCCAGTCGGTTCCCATTGTAAAACAGGCTTCCCATGGACCGGGCATTGGTTTGTCAGGTATATTCTGTTCCGGAGTCTCCATTTGTCCGCGTGTTACCACAACATCCGGCTGGAGATGCCATGCCAGTTCCTTCAGCTCCTCTGCCGGGCCGTCAAAGAAAAAAATATCTATTTTTCCGTAGTTACTGAGCAATTCTTTTATCTGAGCCTTATCATAAGCCATCAGAGCGGGATTATTAACCGGAAAATGCTGAGGATTCTGCAGCCTGCCTACAGGAATATGGTTTTGAAAAAAGAAATGAAAATCCTCAGGAGAATAATAAATTCCGATAGCGAGTCCCTGCTTACGGAAAGCATCGATCACCTCCTTCAGGATATCGCGATGGAAAGGGGTACCGGTTATGCTGAAGCCTGTTGTCCTGGTATCCCACATGCAGAAACCCGAGTGATGCTTTGCTGTGAAGACAACATATTTCATTCCCGAGAGCTTTGCCAGAACAGCCCATTCTTCAGGATCGAACTTCGCGGGATTAAATGATCCCGGGAGATCATTTATATAACGGTTCAGGTAATCTTCAGATGCCCCGGCCATTGAATGGCTTATCACAACCCCAAGCTGGGAATCCATGCTCCAGTGGATGAACATCCCAAAGCCCAGATCCATGAACCACTGTTCCCGTTCAGGCTTGTTGGCAATTTGCTGACCATATGTTATGTTACATGCCTCTAATGAAAAAATTAAAACCAGGGATAATAGTACTTTCATAGGTAAAATATTTAAATTAAAGATTTTATTTTAAGCCGGTAAATAAATATTCCGGGATCTGCAAAAGCGAAAAATAAAAAAACCATTTGTAAATTTACCTTTAAAAATAAACTAACTTTCTATCACAAACTTATCTGAAAAACAGATACCAGAATATAAAGTAATATATAAACTGCATTTTAAATCTCTTATTCTCAGGTTAACCCATTTAGAGCATTTGTAAACTTGTATATTTGGTTTTTGTCCGTATTTTAATCAGGAATTTTTAAATCTGAACAGATGAAACCCACATGATTGACAACAATCACAAATATGAAAAAATATAATTTACAATCATGTGTGGTTCCCTGTCTGCCGGCAGGCAGGCATTCTACCTTTAAAATCAAAATTATATATGATGAAAGCAGTAACGACTTGCAGACTGATTATTCTCTCAGTTGTTTTTATTATCAGGCCTGAATTTCAGGCTTTAAGCCAATCGCAATCTTCCCCGGGGAAAGCTGGCAAAGGAGACTTTTCCTATTTCAGGGGAGGAGAAATATTTGTTGTCCCATCTTCTCATCAGGATATAGCATGGATGGACAGCATCGGCAAATGTATAGAGTTCCGTGATCAGAAGATGATTACCCCGGTACTGGAACGCCTTAAAGCCAATAGTGATTTCAAATTCTCTGTTGAAGACGGGCTGAGCCTGCGGGAATATCTTCAGAGACACCCTGACTCATATAGCGAGATCCTTGAATATACCCGTGAAGGTCGTCTTGAATGGGGCGCTACTTATAAACAGCCTTATGAATCAATGTACGACGGGGAGTCTCTTATAAGACAGGCTTACCTGGGACGGAAATGGCTGAAAAAAACACTTCCCGGCTGCGATTTCAAGACATACTGGAATGAAGATGTCCCCGGCAGATCCTTACAAATGGCACAGATACTCTCAAAATCCGGCATACCATACATGCAGTTCAGCCGGCATCAGCCAGGTATCTACAGATGGTACAGTCCCGATGGCAGCTACATTACATGTTTTACTCCCGGGCAATATGATGAAGTCGGAATACCTGTCAGGGCAGCAAAGACAGACATTAATTCTCTCACGAAGGCCTTTACAGCAATGTCGTCAGAGTGGAGTAACTATTTCAAAATAAGAAACATAAAGCCTGAATTACAGTTTCTCTATTCAACAGATTTTGCAACTCCTCCCGATTACGACGCTTTCTTCAATGACTGGAATTCAAAATCTGTCAGACGCGGTAAACCATTAATTAATTATTCTACGGCTACTGAATGGTTTGAAGCAGTTACCAAAGGTGATCCTTCATTTGATAAAATTCAGGGAGAGAGGCCCGATGTCTGGCTTTATATACATGGCCCTTCACATCAGAAAGCTCTGAAGGCATCGAGAGAAGGATCGAGACTCCTGACAGCCGCGGAAAAATTTGCAACCTTCGATGCCCTTCAGTCCGGGATCATTTAAGGATTATCCGCAGGCATCTTTTACAACTGCCTGGGAGAATGCCATATATCCTGATCATGGATGGGGCGGCAAGTATGGTTCACTGACTGACAGAGCTTTTCGCACAGCTTTTGAAAAGGCACGGTCTATAGCATCCGGAATACTTGAAAAATCACTGACCAGTATCGCATCCAGAATACAGTTCTCCGATAAGGGTATACCTGTAACAGTTTTTAATACTCTCTCCTGGGAGCGTACTGATGTTGTGAAATTTACCCTGAATGTTGAAGGCAATGATCAGGATATTTTCAGGCTGGTCGACGAAAATGATAATGAAATTCCGTATCAGCTTATTGATGAACATGATATATCGGGTAACAAGGACGAAGTTCTCACATTTCTGTTCGTGGCTGAAAAAGTGCCTTCAATAGGCTATAAAACATACTACCTCGAGAAAGGAAAGCCGGCTGCTTTTTCATCCGGTTTTAAAAACAGCAGCAACAGTTATGAAAACAATTATTATAAAGTCGGATTTGCCGATGGAGGAATTAAATCGTTGTATGATAAAGAGTTGTCAGTAAATCTTCTCAAAACCGACAAGTTCCTTGGAGCCGAGTTGTTCACCATGCAGTCTGTTGGTAACGGCGCCGGGGAATTTACTGATGTCCAGCAGCCGACAATGGATGGTTTTGAAAAGATGAGCCGGTACAATCAGCCATGGACACTCGTTTCATCAGGCCCTGTAAGAGATGTTTATGAATTCCGGAAAGAGATCAGCCATGTTACAGTTGTTCAGCAACTGATTTTCTACAAAACAATCAAACGGATAGATGTGCATATTGATCTTAATGGATTTGACGGAGAACAATACCGGGAATTCCGGCTTGCCTTTCCGGTAGATCAGGCAAAATCTGAGATTGCCTATGAAGTCCCGATGGGAGTTGTAAGGGTAGGGAAGGATGAAATAGCAGGCGCGGCAGGCTTCTCAAAAGCTTCACAGATCTATAGTACTCCATGTTCCCAGGTTCATCCCCGGGAAGTTCAGGACTGGTTCTCGGCCTCCGACGGAAAAAACGGCATAACAATAAGCTCGGATGTAGCTGTTTTTGACTGGATTGATCCTACTTCAGATCCTGCCGGTTATTCTATTCTTCAGCCTGTTTTGCTTGCAAGCCGCAAGAGCTGTCATAGCGAAGGTAATTACTACCTGCAGCCGGGGGATCACACCTATACCTTTTCTTTCTATTCATACAAAGGTGACTGGAAAAGCGGATACAGATACGGAACCCAGTCAAATCAGCCACTGAAGGTCGTGGTTTCAAAGCCATCGTCAGCTGTTGGAAAAATGCCTGAAACAATGAGCTTCATATCTGTCGCGAATAAAAACCTGATCCTGAGCACAATTAAAAAATGCGAAGATGATGACAATGTGATTGTAAGATGTTATGATATTGAAGGTACTGACAGTGATGCCGGTATATCTGTTTCGGCTCCATTCGGGAAGGCTGAGCTGACCAACATGATTGAAGAGGAGGGTAAGGTGATCCCGGGAAGCGGAAACACTCTTGGCCTCAGAGTAGGTCATAATTCAATAGAAACGATCAAGTTATTTGTCAAATGAGCACCTTGTACTTTGCCACTTAAAGGCTTTGAAAAATTAAAGAGGTACGATTCCAATATGATAGCTGACAAAAATGATAACGACAGAAACAGAAAAAGAATTAAGGTTGTATCGTGACAAATTCCATAAAGAACTTCACGGTGATATTCTTTCCTACTGGATGAAATACGGAATTGAAAAAAACGGCCATGGATTCCAGGGTGCTGTCGATCTCAATGGAAACCCGGTGCTTACCGCAAATAAAACAAGCGTTCTGAATGCCAGGATCTTATGGACATTTTCTGCTGCAGCAATGACCTGAGGGTAACGAAGCTTATGCAGCTATCGCAGACAGAGCTTACAGGGTAATAACGGAAGATTTCGAAGATAAGGAATACGGAGGCTACTACATGGAGCTGACAGCTGACAATAAGGTAGCCAATGATATAAAGCATACATACGCTCAGGCCTTTGTCATTTATTCTCTATGTAAATATTATGAGTTTCGTCCTCTTGATTCAGGTGATGCAGAAGATTAAAGGATTTTTCTTACTCCTTGAGAAGAAGGCTAAGGATCCGGTCAATGAAGGCTACCTGGAGTCTTTCACGCGCGACTGGAAAATTTATGGCGAAAACAGGATGGCCGATAACAATGAACCTAAATCGATGAATACCCACCTGCATGTTCTTGAGGCATGGGCTGCACTTTATAAGGTCTGGAAGGATCCCCTGGTTGAGAGAAGACTTACGGAAATGATGAATTTGTTCCTTGACAGAATAATCCGTAAGGAAGGTCATTTTGGCATCTTCTTCGGTGAAAATTTCCGGGAAGCTGATTCCTCAAAAGGCATATGCTCATTTGGTCATGATATTGAAGGTTCATGGTTACTGTGGGAAGCAGCGGAGATACTTGGGAACGCCGGGATAATTGAAAGGATGCGCCCCCTGGTAATTAAAATGGTCGATAATATTGAACGGGTGGCAGTTGATAAGGATGGCGGTCTCTTTCTGGAGTCAACCCGTTTCGGGAGCCATCTGAAAACCAACAAACACTGGTGGCAACAGGCCGAGACCCTTGTTGGATTCATGAATGCTTTTGAGCTGACAGGCGATGTAAAATACTGGAATACTGTTAAGCTGACATGGAATTTTATTGATTCCTTCCTGATCGACCATGAGAGGGGTGAATGGTTTACCAAGCTGAACCGCCTGGGAGTTCCTTTTCTTGTTGAGCCGGAAGATGACCCTTCACCTTATTACCGGAACGACTGGAAAATTGACCCCTGGAAATGTCCCTATCACAACGGGAGAGCAATGATGGAGATGATGAGTAGAATTGATAAAATGCTCGGTTAGCAGTAATCGGTAAGCTATGCTAAGCGAAGTCTTCAGACAACGTTTTAGAAGTAACAAAGGACTTCGCAGATTGGTTATGACAGCTTTAAGCTTAACGGCGAAGTCTGGAGACTTCGCCGAGCTGCGACCAAAACACCTTTAAGCAAATGCCGAATACTGAATACTGAATACTGAATACTGAATACCTTTAACCTTGATCCCGATATGAACAGAGTCCTCATCAAGTGTACAATAGCTTCAGCCCTTGGCGGGTTGTTATTCGGCTACGATACCGTCATAATAAACGGTGCAATGCTCGATCTGGTAAGGCATTTCAACCTGACCCCTGCAATCCAGGGCTGGACGGTGAGTTCGGCGCTTGTGGGTTGCATCGCCGGAACCATTCTTATTGGAAAGCCGGGAGATATATTTGGCTCTCAGAGGCTGTTACAGCTTCTTGCGGTATTGTTTTTCATTTCTGCTGCCGGATGCGGCCTGGCGCCGACAATCGATGTATTTATTCTTTTCAGGTTTATAGGAGGACTGGCAATTGGCGGTGCCTCAGTGCTTTGTCCTGTGTATATCTCTGAAATATCTCCGCCAAAGCACAGGGGGTTGCTGGCTTCCACATTTCAACTTGCCATCGTAACCGGGATTTTATTGTCGCTGATATCAAACTATCTTCTTCTGAATACAGGTGAAAATAACTGGCGATGGATGCTTTTCAGTGGTGCCATTCCTGCTGTTGTATTTTTCCTTATGCTTTTCTTTATAAGGAAAAGCCCCCGCTGGCTTGTGAAAAAGGGGAGGATAGAAGAAGCCAGAAAGAATATTGAAGATCTCTCTTCGCATGAAATCGATACCGAACAAACAATAACTGAGATAAAGGAATCAATCAATATCGAGAATGCTGCAAAGAGAATAAATCTGTTTAAGAGACCCTACCGCAGGATTGTCTTCATCGGGATATTTGTTGGGATATTCAGTCAGCTTACAGGGATCGGAGTTGTGTTTTACTATTCAGCCCAGATATTCAGCATAGCAGGTTTTTCACCGGACACATCAATGCTTCAGAGTGTAATACTCGGACTGACAAACCTGGTCTTTACGCTGCTCGCAATGGCCGTGATCGACAAAGTGGGACGAAAGAACCTGTTGCTGACAGGTCAGCTGGGAATGGTGACAGTTTTAGCATTGTTCGGATACGGTCTGCTCTCCGGAAATATAAGAGGTTACTGGCTTGTATTCCTGCTCGTCGCCTACATAGCTTTTTTTGCTGCATCAATGGGAGTTGTCATCTGGGTATTATTATCTGAAATGTTTCCTAATATAATCAGGGCACGTGGTGCTTCCCTCGGATCATTTGCCAACTGGGGAGTGAGCGCTTCTCTCAACTTCCTCTTCCCCCAGGTGGTAGGTCTGTTCGGAATAACACTGGCACAACAGCAGAAGGGAATGAGCTTTGCATTCATCTTTCTCGCATGTGTAACACTTATAGGCTTCTTCTATCTTAAGAACAATATTATTGAAACAAAAGGCAAAACACTCGAACAGATTGAAAAAGAGGTTCTTTATTAATACTTTGTGACCTTGCTAAACCATTGTGTCCTTTGTATTTAACAAGTAAATTAATAAATAGCATCAAATTATACAAGTAAATGACCCATCGGGAAAGACTACTGACAATACTTTCCGGAAAACAACCGGATCAGGTTCCATGGTTCGGAGATCTTGATTATTGGGCAAACTCACTCATCAAAAGAGGTCTCAAGCCAGAGGGTTTTATTCTCTCTGAAGATTATATCAACTGGCATCGCAGGCTTGGTGTCGGATTTTATCTGCAGGGATACTTCCCGTACAAACAGATTATCTCGGGTTGCAAGGTAAATGAGTGGCATGAAGGCCACAGGCATTATAAGGAAATCATCACTCCGGCAGGCCGGGTGAGGGAATGCTGGGAATATATCCCGACATCGTTTTCAGAAGGTCCTGTGGAACATTTCCTTAAATCAGGAAATGACATACCGGTTATGAAATATCATCTATGAAAACACTCATTTTGAACCTGATTATGATATTGCCAGACCTCCGGAGAGAACAGGTCGGCGACCAGGGAGTTGTTTTGTGTTATCTGCCTAAAAGCCCCTTTATGCATCTCATGGCTCTGGAGGCGGGTATTGAGGCTGTAACGATGGCGGCACTGACAATGTCAGATGAGTTCAGGGATCTTCTGAATACTATGAAAACGGCATTTGACAAGGCAGCCCGGATCGCTGTCGACAGTCCGGCAGAGGTTCTTATGATTCCTGAGAATCTCTCCTCAGAAATGGTTGGCCCTGATCTGTTTAAATTATATATGTACGATTATCAGAAGGAATGGACAACCAGGATAAGAGATGCCGGAAAATACTCATTTATCCATATCGACGGAACATTACAGGGATTACTGGAGCATGAGGCAGGCGTAGGATTTACGGTACTGGAAGCGCTGACGCCTTATCCGGTAGGTGATGTCAGGTTTGAAGATATTGAAACCCTTTCAGGGAACTCTGACAGCATACTCTGGGGTGGAATACCCGGCTCTTATTTTACAGGTTGTGTTGATGATGAGGAATTTGACAGGCATGTAAAATACCTTCTCTCAATTATGATCCGGAGACCCCGCTTTGTTCTTGGTGTTGCCGACCAGGTCCCGCCTGACGCTCTGGAGAGAAGGGTAAAACGGGTTTCAGAATTGGTAAACGAATATGGAAAATACCGGAATTGAACTATAAACAATAAATTCAATATGAACGGATACGAACGAATTACAGCCGCATTGAATGGTGAAAAACCTGATAAAGTTCCTGTGATGCTACATAACTTTATGCTTGCCGCCCGGGAATATAAAATCACAATGGATCAGTACCGGAATGATCCGAAGCTGATCGCGGAATGCTTTATTGCAGCTGTTGACAGGTATAAATATGATGGTATACTCGTTGATATTGATACTGTTACCCTTGCAGGAGCAGTTGGTGTGCGGGTCGATTTTCCAGCTGATGACCCGGCAAGATCACATCTGGGCAACATTAAGAATCTGGAGGATGTATATCATCTTAAACCTGTTAAGGTTGAGAACTACAGGTACATTCAGATCTGGCTGGAGGCAGTCCGCATCTTAATGGATTATTATAAAAATGAGATATTTATCAGGGGAAACTGCGACCAGGCTCCCTTTTCCCTTGCCAGCATGATGCGGGGCGCCCAGACATGGATGCTGGACCTTATGATGGGGACTGACGAACAGATAAACTTTCTTCTGGAATATTGTCTTGATGCAGGCTCACAGTTTATCAGGCTTATGACTCAGACAGGCTGCCATATGGTCTCAAACGGCGATAGCCCTGCAGGACCTGAAATGATCTCCTCCGACATGTATGTAAAATATGCATTGCCTTTTGAGAAAAGGCTGGTTGAAGTTGCGCATAAAGAAGGAGTAAAGTATGCACTGCACATATGCGGAAACACGGATGTCATTCTTGAACAAATGCTCACTACCGGCGCTGATGCTATAGAACTTGACTATAAGACAGACATCAGGAAAATCTATGATGCTTTTCATGACAAAACTACGCTTATAGGTATCATTGACCCCAGCGGGGTCCTTGCCCTGGGAACGCCGGATGAAGTAAGGAAAAAAACACTGGAGCTGCTGGATATCTACCGGAATTCTCATCGTTTCATATTAAATGCCGGATGTGCTATTCCTCCGACAACTCCTCCCGTTAATATTCATACTCTGATCGAAACCGCAAGAAATTTCAGGTAATTGAATATCTCAGGGATGCAAAAAGGAACATAAGGAGAAAGATAAAATTTATCATCATTATTTTAAGGAACATGAAGAAGGTTTTTTATTCATCAGTCAGATTATCCCTCTGTTTTGCAATTATTTGTATAATAGAGATTCCGGCTTTTTGTCAGAATACTGAAGCTGAACCTGTAACATTAACCTCTTCAGGATGGACCATTACTGCAGATCCGGGAACGGGTATAATCAACCTGTCGCACGACAGCCTCGGAATTGTATTGCAGGAAATAAAACTGAATATTAAAAACAATAATGAGCTGACTCCCCTGAATAAGTGGACCGCAGGTAAGGGTAGTGAGAACCTGCTTGTAATCAGGACATCCAATCCCTTTTCAGAATGGACATTTGCGTTGAACCAAAATAACATAATAATCTCAGCTACATCTGCCGGCATGGTTATAACTGCCAAAGCGCCGGCTCCTGCCAGCCGGGTCGTTTCCAGGATCCTTGATCCTGAAGGTATACCTGTCACCTGGCGTGGAACAAATGAGATTTCAGTCTCCTGGAATGGAAAAGATACTCAGCATCCCTCATTTCTTCCTCCGGAAAATCCTGAGGTGATGACCTTTGCACTGGGACAGGTATCTGCCTCCAACCTGCATAGCCTGTTTGACCGCAAGAGGGATATTGCGATCACCTTTTCCGCAATGACTCTGATGAAACGGGACAGTATTGATCCGGATATGCTGGATATGACGATTCCTGTACCCGGGAAGTCAATTATCAGGCTTACACCTGACTATTACACAAGAACACTTGGTGTTCCTGTTTATTCGCAATTCGATGACTCTGTATTTCCTTCGGCACCCGTTATCTGGGGCAGCTGGACAGCTTACTATTACGAAGCGCGTGAATCTGATATTGTAGCAAATACCGACTGGCTTTCAGAAAACCTTAAGCCTTATGGATTTCAGTATGTTCAGATTGATGATGGCTATGACCGTGGTAAAGACGAAGGCCATTACTGGATTGAAAACTGGAATAAAACACTATTCCCCCATGGGCCGGCCTGGCTTGCAAAATATATTAAGTCAAAAGGCTTGCATCCCGGATTATGGTTAGTGCCAAACTCGTATGCAGGCTTTTTAAAACAGCACCCTGACTGGTATCTATATGATAAATCAGGGAAAATAATCAAGGATTACAAGACACCAGCCCTGGATCATACAAATCCCGGAGTTCAGGAATGGCTTAAAAAACTGTTCACAACACTTAAAGGCTGGGGCTTTGAGTACTTCAAGTTCGACGGAGAACTGTCACTTCCTGAGTATGTTCCGGATCTGGATTTAAGCAGGCTATATGACAAGACCATCGATCCTCTGACCGCCTACCGCGACAGGTTGAGCCTGATCCGTAGTGTTATTGGTCCGGAGACCTTTATTGAGGGATGTGTGGCCGGCACACCGCTGAACGGAATAGGCTATTTCAATTCCTGCTTTAACGGGGCTGATATGTACAACAGCTGGAAAGGCTCATACGCAGTCTTCAGCTCCATCAACGCCAACGCATTCCTTAACCATATGGCTATTTATGTTATGCCGGGCGAGGGAATAGATGTATCGCCGCTTATGAGTGCAGAGGAAGCCAGGAGCAAGATGGCTCCGAGGGCAATAGAGGTTGCTCTGACCCGTGAAGATCCATTCACCGGCTTCGGGGTAACTCCTGCAGAAGCACGTACGCTCGTTTCTGTCATATCACTTACCGGTGTGGTGTACCCTCTTACCAGCATCATGCCCGGACTTCCTGACGACAGGGTCACTCTATTGAAGAAGACAATGCCAACCCTGCCTGTTATCCCTGTTGATCTCTTCAGCAGGGGATCGGATATTACCTGGGATAAATTTAAGTTTACCACACCTGATAACTATATCCATGACTATCCTGAAATTATTGATCTTAAGGTAAATGCTATATCAGGTGTGTATGATGTTGCAGCTTTTACCAACTGGAGGGGAGAAAAAATCTTAAAATCAGTCTCCTTCTCAGAAAAACTTGGTTTGCCTGGTGAAACACAGTTTGTTGTTTTTGATTTCTGGAATCAAAAGCTTCTTGGTGTCTACCGCGATAAGATGGAAATTGATATTGAACCCCATGATACCCGTGTTCTGCTGATTCATCCGCTGCTGGGGCATCCGCAGCTGATAGGCAATTCAAGACATATTTCAGGTGTACATTCAATTGTTGGTCTGAAGTGGGACAACAGTGAAAAAACTCTCAGCGGAAAGTCAGAAACTATAAAGGGAGATCCGTATTCAATTTTTGTCTATATTCCTGACGGGATGATCGTTACAATGGCAACAGCCTCAGCATCTGATGGTCAGAAGATAAAAGTGACAAATATGTTAACAGGTAATATGCTTAAACTTAGTCTCGGAAGTCAGGGTGGAGTAATTGATTGGCAGGTGCAGTTTTCAAATAGTACATTGAAATAAATACGATGTTACTTCAGAATCCAGGTGCGATTTAATTTAAGTAAAAAGTACAGTATGAAAATATTAATTTCGGTTCTCCTTTTGTCTCTGACAATTGTCGGGCGAAGTGAAAAACCAAAGTATTCGTCCTATTCAGTGCCTGAAATACTCTGGCCTGAATCTTTCGGAAACCACAGGGCAGTCCTTGAGATATCCAGGGCAAATCAGGTTGCAATTCTTGATATCCTCTGGAGAAGACATGATAAGGATCCTCAGAAGAAACGGTTCATAATTGTTGAAGCTTCAACAGGTGATACCATTGAAAACATTTTACGTTATTCTGTAACTAATGAGCGTTGCCGTCTGGCTTTCGGGCCAGTTAAAAAGGCCGGGACATACTATTTCTACTATCTGCCGTATGAGGTTCAGAAGGACTGGGGATTTTATGGGAAAGACTATCTGAAACCTGAAAAATCACCTTCAGGAAAATGGGTTAATTTGAATAAGGCTGGAGATATGTCGAAACTCAAATCCTTTTCTTTGGCAAAACTCACCGGATTTCAATCCAGGACAGCTTTTGACTCTTTCTATCCCATGGAAATTATTCCTCTCTCTTCAGAAAAGAAGAGCTTACTCACGAAATTTACAAGTGACTACCTGATCTTTCCGGAGGATAGAACTTTCCCTGTAAGGATGAAAGACGAAATACCACTGAAATGGGTTGAGAGAGGACCATCGGGAAAGTTCAGCGGGGAAGCCCTCCGGAACGAATATTATGCATTTCAGATCGGAGTATATGCCTCGAAGAAGGAATTGATGAATGTAAAAGTTGAATTTTCATCTCTTGAAAACAGCAGTTACAATATTCCGGCATCAGCACTTACCTGCTTCAACACGGGGGGGACAGGACCTTACGGAAGGTCATTCGAAAAGAGGGTTGATGTACTTAAGGGAGCTGTTCAGCCACTCTGGATCGGTATTGATATACCGGAAAATATTCCTGCCGGTAACTACACGGGAAGAATAATCATAAGGCCTGAAAACGCTGATCCTCAGGTCCTGGAGATCAATCTTAAGATTCTGAAAAAAATACTTGCAGATCGTGGCGACAGCGAGCCATGGAGACATTCCCGTCTTCGCTGGCTGAACTCAACTCTGGGTATTGACGATAAGCCAACAAAGCCCTATGATGCAATTGAATTCATGGGAAACAATGTTTACCGGCTTACAGATAAAAAACTGACTATGGATCCGGGAGGAATGCCGGGATCAATTAAGGTATCAGGTACAGAAATCTTGGCTCGTCCTCTCTCATTTGTTGTCGAAACAAAGAACGGAACAGAACAATTCTCTTTGCCTGAAGATGTTGCCCTGCTGAAAAATGAACCTGGAGCAATGAGCGGTTCCTGGAAAAGCCATTCGGGGAATATTTTATTGAATGGTGTTGGTATTATTGAGTCGGATGGATACATTAATTATAAAGTATCGCTTACAGCCCTGAGGGATCTGAATATAAAGGATATCCGGCTTGAATTACCATTTTCAGAAAGCATTGCTGAATATATGATAGGAATGGGTTTGCCGGGGACAATTGTTCCTCAGGAACATCAATCAGGCTGGAAAGGGCCCCATGACAGTTTCTGGATCGGAAATACATCTGCCGGGATCTGGTGTGAATTAAGGGGAAGCAGCTATCATGGCCCTCTCCTGAACCTTTACCATCCGGCCTTTCCTTCATCATGGTATAATGAAGGCCGGGGAGGCTTCAGTATTAAAAAGGATCCAAGAGAGGTAAAAGCTGTAGTTTATAGTGGCGAACGTGACATGAAAAGCGGTGAAAAAGTGGAATTTGAGTGGTCGTTACTCATTACGCCGGTTAAGAAGATAAATTATAAGAGTCAGTTTTCTGACAGATATTATCATAACGGAGAGAAACCGATGCCCCCGGATTCTGATCTCGCCTGCGGGGTAAAAATAGTAAACCTTCATCATGCCAACAATTACAATCCTCATATCAATTATCCTTTTATTGCGGTGGACTCAATGAAATGGTTTGTGAACAGGATGCACAGCAAGGGACAAAAAGTGAAAATCTACTACACAATCCGCGAACTTACTAATTATACTACTGAAATATGGGCACTTCGCAGCCTTGGTGATGAAATACTTGGCAATGGTAAGTGCGGGGGCTTTCCCTGGTTGCGTGAACACCTGATTGAGGGCTACAATCCTCAATGGTATCAGCATTTCGAGGATAAAAGTGCAGATGCTTCAATACTTAGTGCCCCTGGAGATTCAAGATGGTATAACTATTATATTGAAGGACTTTCGTGGTTGGTTAGAAACGTTGATATTGACGGTCTTTACCTCGATGATGTTACTTATGACAGACGCACTGTAAAGCGGATCAGAAAGGTTCTGGACAGGGAAAAAGCCGGCTGCCTGATTGACCTGCATTCCAATACAGGTTTTTCAAAGGGGCCGGCAAACCAATACGCCGAGTATTTTCCATTTGTTGATAAACTATGGTTTGGAGAGAGTTTTCAATACGATAATATGCCACCTGAAAACTGGCTCGTTGAAGTATCAGGGATTCCTTTCGGATTGATGGGAGATATGCTCCAGGGAGGAGGAAACAGGTGGCTGGGGATGGTTTATGGCATGACTGTGCGTCATCCCTGGTTGACCGAAGGAGTGAGGTGCGATCCAAGACCTGTCTGGAAAATCTGGGATGAATTTGGTATTGAATCTTCAATTATGAAAGGATACTGGGAGAAGGACTGTCCTGTAAAAACTGATCGCACTGATATTAAAGCAACTGTCTATCAGAAAAATGGAGAATCTCTGATATCAGTTGGAAGCTGGGCTGAGGAGACGGCAACGTTCTCACTTCATTTTGACTGGAAAGCGCTCGGACTGGATTCCACCAAAGCTGCCCTTGTTGCCCCTTACATTAAGGATTTCCAGGAAGAGAGAGTTTTCAAATCCGGGGAATCTATTCCTGTTGAACCTAAAAAAGGATGGTTATTTTATCTTCGTGAAACCGAAAGGTAAAAACTGAGATGACGGGCAACATGATGAAAGTGACCATGAAGGGTCAGGCCTATTCTGCACGTTTTTACCCCCTTTCTTATTTCCCCCGGGGGGGAAAGGGTTTGCACCACCAAATTTTTTTTTACATCTAATTTCATAACGGATAAGGGTTTAAGGAATACAGGAAGCAATAAAATTTTAGATAGCTATTGTGATTATGTTGCTCTGGTGCAAAATAAATTGTACTTTCAGATCATAAATTCTATAATATGAGAAATTTTAAGATTCTGATTATCATCCTGCTGTGCCTGTCATGCTTGACAGCCTCCCGGATTGAATCCCTCGCGCAGGAAACTATTATCTCTTTTGGAAAATCCGAGAGCCTTTATAAAGCTCTCTCAATGAACAGGGAGAAAGATCTGCCTTTACTCTGGAAGAATGTAAACACTTCGCCTGACACATGGCGTGTTGATAAGGATATACTGGTCTGTTCAGGTCATCCTATCGGAGTAATGAGGTCAGAAAAACAGTATGAGAATTTCATTCTGCACATTGAATGGATGCATATGGAATCGGGAGGCAATTCAGGAACCTTCGTATGGAGTGCCGCAAGACCGGCTGAAGAAAGCCGTCTTCCTGACGGAGTGGAGGTACAGATGCTTGAGCTCGACTGGATAAATCTGAATAAAAAAGATGGAGTAACACCTCCTGAAGCATATGTTCATGGTGAACTTTTTGGGGTGGGAGGTGTGGTGACTCTCCCGGATAATCCCAGAGGCACCAGAAGCAAATCAATTGAAAACAGATGCAAGGGCAAAGGAGAGTGGAATGTATATGATGTTGTCTGCATCGACGGCGTGATTAAGCTATCGGTGAATGGGAAATTTGTAAACGGAATTTCAGCATCATCTCAGAGGAAAGGCTACATCTGTCTTGAATCGGAAGGAGGAGAGATACATTTCAGGAATATAAGAATTATTGAGTTACCTTCAGGAGTAATATCATCCGGGCAGATTGCACCCATGGCAGATAAATGATTGGCAATTCGTAATGATTGAATAAATACAGAACCAAAACAGTACAGTTATGAATTATATCAGGCCGGCTTTTTTATTTATGTGCCTTCTTTCTCTTTTATCCTGTTCAGGAACAAAAAATGAGCGGGTTCCCCTTTCGCTTAATCCGGAAAATCCTCACTATTTCCTTTTCCGGGGAAACCCTGCCATATTAATTGGTTCAACCGAACACTATGGTGCAGTAATGAACCTCGATTTTAATTATATTACTTACCTGGATGAAATTGCCGGATCGGGATTTAATGTTACCCGCACTTTTTCAGGTGCTTACGTCGAACCTCCCGAAGCATTTGGTATAAAGAAGAACACTCTGGCGCCTGCACCGGGAAGATATATTTGTCCATGGTCAAGAAGTACCCGGCCGGGATACGCCAACGGGGGGAATAAATTTGATCTCTCGGAGTGGGATGAGGCTTATTTTAAGCGGCTAAAAGATTTTATTTCCGAAGCCGGAAAGAGAAACATTGTGGTTGAGCTTGATCTCTTCTCGAATTACTATGATACTGTGCAATGGAAATTATCGCCATTGAATATCCTGAATAATATAAACCGTGTCGGTGATATTAAGGATCATAAGGAGGTCCTTTCACTGAAACATCCGGAAGTTGTAAGTGTCCAGGAAAACATGGTAAGAAAGATCATTCACGAACTAAAGGACTTTGATAATCTGTATTATGAAGTCTGCAATGAACCCTACTTCGGTGATACAGTCGCTCTCAGGGACTGGGAAGCTCATATGACGGAGGTGGTGATAGAAGAAGAAAAAGAATTTAAATATAAACATCTTATATCTAATAATATAGCCAATAGTCACAAGCTTGTTGCTGAGCCCCGTCAGGGAGTTTCAATCTATAATTTTCACTATGCCAGACCGCCGCTTACTGTTGAAATGAACTATCATCTTAATAAAGTGATAGGAGACAATGAAACAGGTTTTGACGGCATCGGGGATTCAAATTACAGGACAGAAGCATGGGCCTTCCTCCTTGCCGGTGGCGGCCTTTTTGATCACCTCGATTATTCGTTTACTACAGATAATGAGGATGGTACTTATAAGATTGAGCCGGGGCAACCTGGTGGGGGAGGTAAAACTCTGCGTAATCAGTTCAGGATACTGGCAGAATTTATGAAATCATTGGATTATATAAGCATGAAACCTTTGAATGGTGAAAAGATCAGGCTTACCGACGCATATAATACATCATTGCAGGCACTTGCAGGGAAAGATGATCTGTATGCGATATATCTTCACAGAAAAGATACGGTTAATATGGCATCGGAGCTTGAAGTGGAACTGTTGCCGGGCTTATACAACATTGCATGGACAGATACGAAAACAGGTATTGAAAACCAGGCTCCTGCAGTCAGTCATAAAGGTGGCTGGATGCAGATCACATCTCCTGCCTATACTGAGGATATTGCGTTGAAACTGTGGAAAGTGAAGTGATAATAAAAATTTTCAGGCTTTCACGATCCTCATCACCCTGCTTACAGCATCATCAACCTGTTCATTGCTCTCAAGACCCAGGGTCATACAGTGTACATTTCCGCTTTTGATAACAAAGTTCAGGGATTTTTCCCTCTGATCATCCTGAATAAGATCTCCCATGCCAAAAACTTTCATGGCTATCACTCCTTTCCCGTTTTTACGGGCAGTTTCCAGAACCTTCGCAACCTCTTCAGGAGTCCCATCCATCTTTGGCCCCTTGTTATTGATCCTTGCAAGAAGCACATCGACCCATGGATTATTTGCGGCCTCTCTCATAGCATCCATATCGTGGCATGAGATACCCACTGCCTTGATTATTCCTTTTTGCTTTGCCTCGGAGAGTCCATCCATATATTTTCTGTATTCCGTCGGCCACTTGCCATTTGTCATGCAGTGCATAAGGAAGATATCAAAATAGTCGGTGCCTATCTCTTTTCTGAAGCGGTCGAGACTTGTCTGGAATGGCTCGGTGGTATACCAGCCTTCCTGATTATATGTCATTACCTTTGTGAGGATCGTAACCTTATCGCGGGGGATCACCTTCAGAGCTTCGCGCACATAAGTGTGAGAACCATACATATCAGCTGTATCAAAAAACTTTATCCCCCGGTCGTAAGCATGCCGGGAGAGCTCCACAAACTTTTTCATACCCAGCCTTGTCTGGTTGGAGACATGTTTCCAGCCGGCTGAGCCAGTCCCAAAGGCAACACGCGATACTGTCAGACCGGTATTACCAAGAGCCACTTTATCTATTTCTGCAAGGGCTGATCCCGGATCAAAACCTTTAAAACCTGATGAAAGTGCAGCTAATCCGGCCAGTCCGGCCACACTCTTCTGAATAAATTCACGACGGTTCGACTTTTCCATATAAATTAATTTTAGATCCTGATGATGCTTAACAATAAAATATACTCAATTTTTTTTCACCCTACATCCCCGAAAATGATTGGTAAAGATACTATTTTATAAGTGTCACCGGAACAGTTATTAAGCCAGTTTTATTGACAGCATTATCGCATTTATCATACTTTCTTCATTTGCAATGCCTTTCCACGCTATTTCGAAGGCAGTACCATGATCTACGGATGTCCTTATAAACGGAAGTCCCACTGTAACATTTACACCGGAGCTGAATCCAAGCAGCTTCAGGGGAATGTGTCCCTGATCATGATACATTGCAACAACAACATCAAAGTTTCCCTGCACTGCCTGCAAAAATACGGTGTCAGGAGGAACAGGGCCGGTAACATTTATCCCTCTTTGTTTCATGTTCATGACAGCCGGTCTGATAATCTCCTGCTCTTCAGTTCCGAAAAGACCGTTTTCTCCGGCGTGAGGATTTATACCGGCAACTGCAATCCTCGGAGCCCCGTTTTTCAGCTTCTTCATTGCACCATCTGCCAGCTCTATCACTTTTTCAATCCGCTCCCTCTTAAGTCCGGTAAGTGCTTGCATAAGAGAGACATGGGTTGAGACATGAATTACACTAAGCCTTTTATCGTAAAGAAGCATTGCATAATCTTTTGTCTCTGTAAGGCCGGCCAGAATTTCGGTATGTCCCGGATAATTATATCCGGCAAGGTAAAGAGCCTCTTTATTTAAAGGGGCAGTGGTGATGCAGTCTATTTCTTTGTTCCTGACAAGCTCAACAGCTTTTTTTATACATCGAAAGGCGGCAGCGCCCGAAGCCGCCTGAACAGTGCCGGGATGAATATCTTCCACACTCATAAGATTCAGATCGAGGATGTTCAGAACAGATGGTTTGAACCGGACATTTGTTATATCAGGCACGCTGTTCAGTTCATATGATTTTATTTTTAGCATTTCATAAGCAGCCTTCATAACCCTGAAATCACCAATAACAATAATTGCACAGGCCCTTATCTCAGGATTTTCAAAGCTTTTAAGAATGATTTCAGGACCTATTCCCGAAGGATCACCCATTGTTATTCCTACTATTGTTCTTTTGACGCGGATCATCTGTGTCTGTAATTTTTTAAGAAGTTCAGGACCTGAAATATGGCATCTTCACTACCAAATCCCCCGGCTTTTGTAACAATTATTATGTCTTTATACTGTTCATCTGCAAAATATCCATAAGGGATACTGTGCAGTATCTCATCCATGATGATAATGCCTGAAACATTAAGACATTTCGCAGCTTTTATAGCAGTATCACCGCCTGTGAGAAGCATCCCCCTGATTCTGAATTTCAGGATTATATCCCTGGCAATTTCCCCAAGAAATAACGCAATCAGCCCGCTTACTTCAGACCTGCCGAGGCCGGTCTCTTTTCCTTTCTCAACACTTCCGGATACGGCTTCAGCAGTGGGGGCGCTTCTTAATATCAGATCCTCTCCCCGGAGGCAGGCTTCCCTTACCAGCTCTAAAATCCGCTTTCTTTCTTCCTCCTTTTCACCCGTAAATATCTTTAAAGTTTCAATATCAACCAGGCTGACATGCATATTATCTGCAGCAAACTCTGTCTGCTTCCTGGTTACTTCACTCACACTTCCTGCAATTACAATGCTGCTTTTTTTCTCTTTATTAAAATCCAGGTATTCTGACAGGTACCCGGCGAGACCCGAACAACCTGAAAACAGAATGGTTTCCCTGATTCCGGCAATAACGGAGGCTATAAGATCAAGATCTTCATTGCTGGCGGCATCAATAATTATGATTTGCGCTCCCGCAGCCATTTCGGATCCTATCTTCTGAACAAAGTCTTCTCTTCCGGATCGGACCTCCTTCAGAGTTATCAAAGCCATGCTTTTATCTGTCTGACGGGAAAGTATTGCCGGAATGTATGATTCATTTACCGGATTTCGCGGATCGCGGGCAAATTCAGTATCACTTACCGGAATCCCATTTACAAAGACTTTTCCGTCTAGCGTTGTACGCCCATAAGAGGGAAGAGCCGGAACCACGAAGGTATGACTGATCCCAAGGGAATCCATGAGGCCTGATATCTCGGCTCCGATATTTCCCCGCATTGTAGAGTCAATTTTTTTGTAGAAATATTTTATGTTTTCCGGTTTTACGATCTTTCCGGCTTCATAGGCTTTATTATATGCTACTTCCCGGGGATCCGGCCTGCTGTCAGTATTTACTACAAGTACGTCGCAATTATTAAGAGAGTTTTTGATATGATCATTACCAGTAATTATTATGGTCTTTAATGCTCTTTTGCTGAACTGAACGCCCGTATCACCTGCTCCTGTAAGATCATCGGCAACTATTAAAAGCTTTGCTGATGCTGTCTCATTATGCGCATTAAAGGGAGCCATGTTTTTCAATACTCTGGTTTAATCTCAATTATATTCAAAATTGGGCAAATTCAGTTTCAGACTGAAAAAGTGCTGCATTCTCTTCTATGATCGTTATCCTGCCGGAGGACCGGATTGAGTCAAGTACCTGCCCTGATACATATAAATCATCGAGATGAAGTGTGTCTTTGATACGGATGATCTTTTCCCGGCCTTCTTTTATGAACCCGCAGCTTCTCAATGCGATCTCAAAAGCTTCACAATCGTTTCCGGCAACTATGGGTAACTTGGCCCTTTCAAGAAAGCTGCTTGTAATCCCGTTTTTATAAGTTGAAGAGAAATCGATTTTATCGTATAGTCTTCCTGTAATAACATCTGCAAGACCAATACCGATTGCATTTCCATGTGAACCATCAGTCAGGTCGGATACCATTATTGCCTTTATGGCCGGGTTTTCCGGTTCTTTCTGTCCGGTTATCTTTATCCTTCCGATAATATTCGTGTCAATTCCGACCCCGCTGATATCTTTACCCATCCTGTCGATTATCAGCAGATCAATATCATTTGCAGGAAGAGACGGCATGTTTTTACGGGCAATCTCGAGCAGGGCAGGTTCTTTTTCCAGGAATTCATCTGCATTCAGGGCAGTAACCAGCATTGTTTCATCATATGCATTTTCGACAAGGGCCAGGCCTCCGATTATTTTTCCGGTTGAAATTATCCGCTTTGCCGTTAAAGTGATCAGGACGGTTAAGCCATACACTCCGTACCTGTGGATTGCCGATGCCTGCTTTTCCTTACCCAGGCCAATGACGGACATTTTCACTAGTCCGCTCTCATAGTCGCCATGATAATCAGTATGTGGTTTGATCCTGTTTATGAGAATTACCCCGTCTGATTCCCATGCATTTTTATCCATATATGCCGGAACAGGAGAATCTCCGCCGGGAAGCTTAACAACTTCCATCGACGATTTTACAGGTATTCCGATAGCTTTTTCAGAGATCCCGTATCCTTCGAGGATCTCTTTCTGCCCCTGAGCATTTGCGTCACCATGGCTTCCCATGGCCGGAACAATGAAAGGGGAGGCGTTGCAGGCCTTTACGAACTCTGCAACTTCCTTTACAACAACTACTAAATTCTTTATCCCGCGGCTCCCGACGGCAATTGCAATGCTGGTGCCCGGCTTTATCGCCGGACGCAGTTTCAATAACTCTCCGTGCAACTTCAGCTTTGATGTCGTGTAATGAGTTTTCGTCGAACTGTTGTCTTATCCTTGTAAGATGATAATTTTTAATATTCATTACTTGTATTTAAAATTAAACAGAGAATCATTCAATATTGAATCTGCTCCGAATAGTCAATTTACATTTGCCCCTGAAGGCACAAATTTATGAATTACAGTGTGGATCAAATAAGTTTAAAGTGCCGGCTAAAATTAGTCATAATATAAACAGACTTATCAGCCATACGGCCAGGGAGGAAGCCACACCAACTGTAAGGGTTCCCAGGGTTTGCAATTTATATCCCTGCTTTACATTCATACCTGACAATTGTGTAACAACCCAGAAATAGCTGTCGTTGACATGACTCACGATCATTCCGCCAGCACCAAGGGCTACGACTACAAGTGCTTTTGCAGCTACAGAGTCCATTCCCAGCGGGATCAGCAGGGGAGCCATAAGACTTGCGCCTGTAATAATTGCGACGGTCCCCGAGCCCTGTGCTGTTTTAAGAGATGCGGCAATTATTACCGGCAGAAGAATGCTTAAGCTTCTCGCACCTTCAAGGTTGCTCTTTATAAAATCTCCGATCCCGGAATTCTGCAGGACCTGACCAAAAGCGCCGCCACAGCCGGTAATAATAATAATGGATGCAGCTGCCAGAACTGCATCACCCACCCAACCCGATGGGGAGATCATTTCCCGGGTCAGTTTTGCCGGCAGGAGGAATGAAAAGAAGGCACCGATCATAA
This sequence comes from uncultured Bacteroidales bacterium, assembly GCA_963816345.1. Classification (GTDB taxonomy): domain Bacteria; phylum Bacteroidota; class Bacteroidia; order Bacteroidales; family VadinHA17; genus LD21. The sequence continues at coordinate 2,398,452 of CAWFKI010000005.1, read as the reverse complement.
GTGCTATGACAGGCTGACCAAAAAATCCGATCACTGCTGATAACTTTCCTGAACCCAGCGGGGCGGAGGGAAGTAAAGCAACTGACCTGAGTATTATCAGCATAATCGGCAGGAATACAGGCAGAAGGGCCATTGCTGTAGATGGTCTGTGAGATATTTCCTGATTCATTGATGGAGGATCAGGCATTGATTCGTATCTGACTTTTGGCGCGATCCTGGTTGCAAAGAGCCAGCCTGCAACCAGGCCTGCAAGGCTTACCGGGAGACCAAGTAATATAACCATTCCGAGATCAGCATTAAGAATACCCGCGGCGCCAACCGGCCCGGGAGTAGGAGGTATTATTGAATGAGTTACTATAAGTCCAAGGCTCAGTGCAATTGCTCCCGTTGCGAAGGAAATCTTTACCTGTTTTGTTAAAGCTTTTGCCAGAGGGGCCATGATAATAAAACCTGAATCGCAAAATACCGGGATACTTATTATATAGCCTATGATACTCAATGCCAGAGGAACATTCTTCCTGCCGACCATCTTAAGTGTGCTTCCGGCAAGAGAATATGCTCCTCCCGATCTTTCCAGGAAGGTGCCTATTACAGATCCGGCAACTATTACAATGCCAATGTAACCGACGGTATTTCCAAAGCCTGAGTTGACTGACCTTACCACTTCCTCCAGGGACATCGTTCCTGACAATGCACCGTAACCGAGCGCGGCAGTCAGAAGCGACAAAAAAGGATGCCATTTAAGCTTTGAGGTAGAGAATATAATGAACGCAATGGCTGCGAACAATAAAACTATTAACCACATGTCTGAATTATAACCGGAAAAAGAGAAAATTGTGAGATTCCCATCCTGATGTTATTCAAAAATAATTCCGGAGGTAAATTAATGAAAGTTTCCGATTATGACAGTTGGAGGTCGAAGCAAATGTTGCACAATTATTCCTGAGACTGCTCCGAATAGTTAATTTACTCCTGTATCCCCTGAAGAGGACTTTTTTATTATGCTGAGTTTCAGTGTTTCCCCTTTAGGGAGAAAGTCTCAGGCGTTCTTCAGTTTTCCGATATCAAATTTTTTCATCTTCAGAAACGCTTCTGTAACCCGGCTGGCCTTTTCCGGATTGGCCAGCAGTTCCGGTAACAGAGTTGGAATGACCTGCCACGAGATCCCGTATTTATCTTTAAGCCATCCGCACTGGCTCTCTTCCCCGCCATCGGTGAGTTTATTCCAGTAATAATCGATCTCTTCCTGGGTATCACAGAAGATCTGTAACGAGATTGCCTCGTTAAATTTAAAGACCGGACCACCATTCAATGCAGTAAATGATTGTCCGTTGATCCGGAAATTTACAGTCATAACTGTTCCTTCATTCTGACCATGGACCTCAAAACCTTCTTTCCTGTACCGGCTTATATTTTCTATTTTTGAATTCCTGAATACAGATGTATAAAAACCGGCAGCCTCTTCTGCCTGATTATCAAACCAGAGGCATATCGTGATATGATCTTTCATAATACAGATTTTTATGGTTATAAATCCGATTCGGTATATTTCCTGAAGTTGTTGAGGATAGCCTGCCATCCGTCACGCTGTAGTTCCACGGGATTTGTGTTTTCTGCCTCAAAAGTTTCGATGATCCTGGTTTTGTTGCCCGATGGTGTAAAAGTAACTTTAACTTTTCTTCCGTCCCCAAGAGTATAATCGATCAGCTTATTTTCAATAACGTTATTGTATACACCTTCAAAATCAAAACCCGTACTCCCGTCCCTCGCTTCCATCCTGTAGCTGAATCTGCCATCTTTTTGCAGATCATTACTTGCTTTTGGGGTATGCCAGTCATATGAGGCATTATTCCAGGCCTTTATATCTTCGGGAGTGGTCCATCTCTTCCACACCTTTTCCACCGGTGCATTAATTGTTGCACTTACTGCAATAATTGTCCTGCCAATAGTTTCCATTCATCTAATCGTTTTATTTTTCATTGCAATTAAATATCCATTATAGGTAGTAACTTCTGCCATGTCCGAAGGTTATTTATTATTGAGAAAAACAAACAGCGATTGCTTTTGTTTAGCGGGTTTATTTCAAGGCAGAGGAGATAGTCATTGTAATTCAGCAGGGAACTGTTTCACATGGCTCATTGAATTTTTCGGTTTCAAGTGTAATGTGATGTATTTTTTTCAGCTCCAGCAGCCGTTTAAGCTCTTTTTTTATTTTTTGTTCCTCCTCGGAGGTAGTCTCTTGTTGCAGCACCAGGTGTGCAGTCAGCGCATTTTCCTTCGTACTGATAGCCCAGATGTGAATATGATGGAGATCCTTCACCCCTTTAATGCTCATTGCAGTGGATATAATATCGTCAAGATTAAGATATTCAGGAACACCATCGAGTGACAGGCGCAGACTCTCCTTAAGCAGTTTCCAGGTATAAAACAGGATAACGAAAGCAATTATTATACTCAGAACACTGTCTATCCAGTACCAGTTTGTATAAAACATAATGATACCTCCGGCAACAATGCCCGAGGAAACAATTGCATCATTCAACAGATGGAGATAAGCGCTTTTTATATTGATGTCTTTATCCTTATCGCGTAAAAACATAAATGCGGTTACCCCGTTGATTATAATTCCGATACCTGCCACAAGAGCGATCGTTTCACCTGAAGTCGGGTATGGTCTGAACAAACGGTGGGCAGCTTCATAAATAATTGCACCTATTGAAACAAGCAAAAACATTGCATTCAGAAGGGCAACCAGAATTGAGGTCTTTCTGTAGCCATATGTATACTGGTCATTCGATTTCACTTTCATCAGCCGGAAAGCTAAAAGTGAAAGAGCCAGAGCCACCACATCAGCCAGGTTATGACCGGCATCCGAAAGCAGAGCAAGCGAGTTAACGAACAATCCCACTGTCACTTCAATCACTACAAAAACGAAATTAAGTGAAATGCCCACTACAAAGGCAGTATTCACATTTGTTGCTGCATCCGGGTGATTATGGTGAACTGTGTGGTTATATTTTTGATTTTCCATCGGCCTGATCATATTATTTTTATTCCCTTTACTGCAATCCGGATGATCTCATTCTTTTTGGGGATGTTTCTCAGAGCAGTCTGAAATAGCATAACAAATTTATAAATCTATATGTTTAATTTCTCACAGGGAAACTCTATATCTTTACACATTCAGATACCCTGGCAGGTGAATGTTTCTTTACCTTTCATTCTCCCTGTTCGGAGCTTTGCTGGCTGGCTTTTGTTTTAACATTTTCAGTTAGGCAGCTCCTTCAGAGTTGTGACAGATTGAGGGGTTGCCTCTCTTAAATTCAAAGTCGTGAAATAAGCCGGGGAAGTTACCGTTAATGTTCACGTGGATAGTGATTAAAATAAAATTGAAAATTCAGGAAAATAATCCAGAATGAATATCTTTGCGGAACCAATTTTGATTGTGAAATGATCTCCTCAGGAAATCCAAATTTTAGTCCGGAAAACTTTAGTCTGACAGCTGAGGGCGGAAAAAACTTTTTCAGGTATCTGAAAAGCTTCAATCTTTTTAATGAACCGGATATATTTATTCTCTCTCCCAATATCCATTACTATTATGATGAGAACGACCTGAAAAATATCAAGACATTTATACTTCTTAAAAAGCTTAATCTGATTAAAGACCTTGATCAGTTTTTACTTACGGTAGCTCAGATTTTACCTCCGAATGTCAATTTTGTGGGTTGCTTTACTGAAAATACTACTTCTGATATGGAGGGATATCTCTTCAACCTTGTGACCAGGTTCAATAATTTCATTGATCTGAGGACAGATCATGAAATGAATAAGAAGGATGTAAAGAGGCTGCTAGAAAAGCACGGCTTTAAGGTCGTAGACATGACGGAGATCAACGAGCTGACATTTTTTTATTCACGTATTTAAGCCGCCACAGGTACCCCTAGCCGTCAACCTGAGATATATAAGAAAAATCCTGAATTTTATCTAAGTGTCCTTCTCTCTTCTATTCTTAACCCCTCCCTGACCCTCCCCTTAAAAAATAAGGGGAGGGGAAAGCTAAATCACTTATGATAAGGCTCTTACCCCTTCCCTTATTCTTAAGGGAAGGGGCTGGGGGATGGGTTTTAAACTAAAAAAATTAAACCACAGAAGTCTCATTCCTGTGGGTTATCCGTCTTACGACATGAATGTCATATTTTTTGTCTCACGGATTCAAAATCTTTATAACGGAAGTCACGTATAAGGCTGATTATGGAGCACTTTACAACTGGTATGCGGTAGGCACCGGGAAACTTTGTCCCACTGGATGGCATGTACCGACCGATGTGGAATGGACCACATTAACCACATCTTTATCCGTTGAAGAGGTCTCCGGAGGTAAGCTCAAAGAGAACGGGTATACACATTGGTTAAGTCCGAACACTGAGGCTACAAATGAAAGTGGATTTACCGCGCTGCCCGGTAGTCTGATTACTTTATCCGGAGCGTATGCCAACATTGGTTATGAGGGCAACTGGTGGACTTCAGACGGATCAATGGACACAAATACGTCTGTTTTCCAGTATATTCCTGTTAATCAGGAAGTAATCCTGTTGAAAGGCCATAATTATCTGATCAGTTATTTTAATAAGAGTCATAATTCGGTATTTGATGCCGGAACAGGTTATGAGTCGGGATATATTCAAATGCCCCTGACCATTCAGGATATAGAAATCGAAAGGGTTTATTATTCCTATGAGCAGATTATAATAGGCGGATATATGTTAATGGAAGAGGGATTTACCAACGGGTTAGGGATACTAAGAGGACTGGTGGATTTTAAGTACGAACCTGTCGAATAGATTGAACCAGGATCTGGGGGATTAAACTGCATAGTACCTGCGGATTGGTTTTTTAGATTTGAAATATATTTTAAAAATAAATTGATAGAACGGAGCATAATTATTAATATTATTAATCCAAATATCAACCAGTCATGAAAATAGAACGCAGGGAATTTATCAGGAATGCCGCTCTTGCAGGTGTCGGAACAGCTGCAATGCATATGGGGCAGCCCTCAACAGGTCAGAAAACAGTGAGCCAGTCAGGGGCTTCAGGCCGACTCCAGATCGGATTTATTGGAGTTGGTAACAGGGGAACAGATCATATTAATATTACTCTGGCCATGGGAAATGCAGATATAGCTGCAATCTGCGATATCTCCCAGGCTTCGATAGATCGTATTAAAAATGTTATAGCCGAAAAGAAGGTCAGGGAGCCAAAAGTGTATACAGGGAATGAGTATGCATATCTCGACATGCTGAGCAGTGAATCGCTCGATGGGTTGATCATTGCTACCCCATGGGAGTGGCATGCAAAAATGGCTGTTGCAGGGATGGAGGCAGGGATCTATACCGGTATTGAAGTTCCCGCCTGTGTTACAGTCGATCAGGCGTGGGACCTTGTGGATACCCATGAAAAGACTCACACAAACCTGATGTTTCTTGAGAATGCCTGTTATGGCCGTCCGGAGATGGCAATACTAAATATGGTAAGGCAGGGTGTCTTTGGTGAAATGCTCCATTGTCACTGCGGTTATCTGCACGACCTGAGGGGGGTAAAGTTCAATGATGGAGTTGATTATGATTATGTTCCCGGGCATCCGTTGAAGTTTGGCAAAGATGCAATTGCTGAGGCTCAATGGAGGGGATTACATTCAATACGGCGAAACGGGGACCTCTATCCGACACATGGAATAGGTCCTGTTGCACAGGTACTTGATATTCATAACGGTAACCGTTTTCTGACTATATCATCCTTTGCTTCAAAAGCACGTGGCCTTAAAAAATATGTCGAGGAATATGGTGGCCCGAACCATCCCCTGGCAAATATCCAATGGAATTGCGGGGATATTGTTACATCTGTTATCAGGTGTGAAAATGGTGAAACTGTAATTCTGACACATAACTGCAATAACCCGAGACCTCATGTTTCCGACTATATGGTACAGGGAACAAACGGGTTGTGGTATGGTGACTGGAGATCTATTTATATTGAAAAACAGACCCCTGTTAAAAATCGGTATGAGCCGGATGAAGAGTGGATCAGGAAGTACGACCACAAATACTGGAGGGAAGTAAAGGGAGATGAAACCGGATTTGGACACGGGAATAATGACTATTTCACCCTCTCCTCATTCTATGAGGCTGTCAGGCGCAAAAAGCCGGCCCCCATCAATGTCTATGACGGAGCACTCTGGAGTGCCATAGCCGAATTATCGGAAATGTCAGTTGCCCGTGGCGGGGCTCCGGTGGATTTCCCGGATTTTACGAGGGGACAATGGATAAAATTCATGGATGATAAGGTATTTGCTCCTGATGAAAAATTTCCTGTCCTGCCGGAACGGACCATCAGGTATCAATAGAAATAACCATAATATCAGAGGCACCCTTTTTACATCCGCCCAATTATTAATTAAGAACGGGCCGGCTGGAAGTCAAAGGAATCCTTCCTTACAAAAAAAGATGGATCAGGTAATCTGAAACCAGGTCAAATAGTTATTTTGTGCCGGTTTCCTACAGGTGTGGTATGGCATAGTTAATGAACTTATTTACCCATGATGAAAAACTGATATCGCCTTCGTACGAGTGTATGTGCTCGAAAGCGAGAAGAAACGACTCGTGCATTAAGGATTCAGCCACAACCGGGTCGTTTACAATTTGCAGGCAGATGCTGAAGACCGCTTTGTAATAGAGCTTATAAACCTGCAGCTGGGCTCTCTGGTCGCTGCTTCTGCATCTCTGGATGAGTTCAAAAGGACTATCTGAAGAATTATTCTGCAGGTTTGTAAATTCTGGTTTCATGACTTTAATCAAGGTTATATTATTGGTAATATCCTTACAGTCCCAAGATCATGCCAGATAGCTTAATGGCTAATTATCAATGATATAAAAAATTTTAATTAATTCAGATGTAAAATATTTTTACGCATTCAAGTGAAAAAATTTTACAATCATATTATCTTTTACTCCAGATTAATGTTTTGTTTGATGCCGATTGAAAAAAAATATTGCAGCTATTACTACAGTACATGATACCTTTAGTTTTGATATTTTATATATATGAGATCACTTTATTCTCTACAGCTTTTTTATCCTTGTAACTGTTATTCTGCTAAATGCACTACAGCCATTACTGACCAGTTGCCAATCAAGTTTGACTGTAACCGGGAAAGTCTCTGTAGCCAGATCAAGGTTCGAAAATACCGGTATTGAATCAATCAGGTATCTATCATCATCAATATAAATAATCCAGCCCCCGCAGCATCCACACATAGTGCCATCGATACCTGTTATTGTGCCAACTGACTCGTAGTTACTATTTTCTTTGGTACAGGCAATCATGATGAACAGAAGAAAGATTAATCTTATGACTTTCATAATGATATGGATTTTGTCAGATACAACCTGTCCGGTTTAGTCAGTTATTTTAATAAATCCGCATGAAGCCTGAATGTATAAGCCATAGTACCAAAATGCTTTTGACAATTACGGTTCAATCTGACCTTTAAAATTTAAATTACTTCCACTTACGTGATACTTATAAAAATTAGCATTTCCCGAAAATTTAAAATTATAAGTATAATAGCAAATACAATTACATAAGCCGATTTGCGTTGACAGAATTTTTATGAGTATCGAATCTCCTTCGATGAAAGATGAACTGCTATATTCCGAGCAGCACGTGGAATTAAATCCGACAAATATGTTCAGGCTGTCGCTGGTGATTGAATAATACAATGTATCTGGTTTAAAAAGCGGGTCACCCTTAAACGATGAATTTTTGTCCACAAAACATCCCCCGGAGATGGCATTTACATATTTAAGACCACCAGGTTCTTTTTTGTCACAACCAATAAGAATTGTCAATAACAAAAATGGGATCAATATTTTTCTCATCGGATCAGGTTCCGGGTTACAATCAGATAGACAAAATTCGTGCCTTTGTTAAACTTTTAACATTAAGAAAAGTAGCCTTGTTCATTGTTAAGTTAACTCTATTTGTTCCAAACCTTAAGATTTGTTTTTTGCCATAGTTAATTACCTTGGCTTACGTGGGGGAAGACTAATTACAATTGTCTCGCCAATTTTATCATGCAGCGCCATTTTGTTGGGATTCCATATAGCCTGAATGAATCCAAATCCTGACTCGAGTGCAGATGTAAAGTAGCCCAGGCTTCGCTCGAAGCAATGCCATAATCCAAGTTCTTTATGAAACAGGGAAACAACCCTTATCCTGAGCAGATATTTTCCTATTGTTCTGCCTTTTGAAAAATACAGGGATATTGTAAAATAGATAACCGGCAATAATCCAAAAAGTACTTTCAGGAAGAAAATGAAATATGGGTTATGAATGTTTGTTTCAATTTCGACCTCAAAAATGCTGGCAACATTTATATTCCAGTCGTTGATGTTGAAAAGGCTGAATATGAACAGGACGAAAAAATATAAGAGTAATATGACCACGCAGTCAATGAGAAATGCTGCAGTTCTTTTTTTTATTGGCGCCAGTACAATATCATTGCCGGATAACCTTTCGATTCGGTTCTTATAGTTCATAACTGGAAAGATTTGGTTAACTGATTACTCAGATATAAATATAGGCTATTTTCCAGTATTGTCCGATGCTGATAATTTAAGGATTGGAAAGAGGAGATGAGTAATTTTTAAGGGTGATAGCTGCCGTCCTGCAAACCACCATTTGGCCTCTCTTTATTGCGATGAGCAGGTTTCTACCGGACTCCAAAGAAATTACAATAACCCAAATCCATTGGACATGTAAAATACTGATGCTTTCAGCGGGGAGTACTTTGTGGTGAGCAGAACCAGCTTTTTATCAGAAACATACTTGATTGAGTTGCCATAATATTCTGAGCCCTCTTCATTATATAGCCTTTTATGCAATACTACACCATCAGGGCTTAGACTTACCAGTGCCACCCATCTCGGAGAATTTGAATAGCCTATAATATATATATTGTTTTCATTATCGACAGTAACTTCTCTCATCCTTTCAAAGCCAATAATATCACTGGTTAAGGTTGTCTTCCACAGGGTATTGCCTGAGGGATCAAGTTTTAGTACAACATTTTTAAATCCGGGCTGATGTGCTATAATGATGTTATTATCATTGTCAATTGATGCTCTTGTAATCCATGCCAGGCCATTATCACTATCCAAGGTTTTTGTCCAGAGAGTTGTCCCATCCTTGTTGATCTTATTGACTACAGGCACGGAAACCCTGGTTTCTCCTGCCCCGTAGTGATCTGTTATACTGTCAGTAATAGCTATATAATTATCCTGCTTATCAGTGATGATTGTTTCAGGTTGATTGAGAATTTCAGGGTAGAAATCATTGCTCCACAAAAGATTTCCGTCACTATCTATTTTTGATATACGAGAATAAGATTTATAATCCGGTGGCAGGGTTTGCTGGCAAAGAATGACAATTGAATTATCACTGTCTGAGGAGATATTTGGGCCCCATGTAGAGTACCCTGACAAATATTCTTTCTCCCATATTATATTTCCTGTAAAAGAAATCTTTGTCAGATAAACGCCATAAGTATTATCCAGATTTCCACTATAAGTTGACAGGAGTACATATCCATCAGAAAGTTTTGTTAATCCCTGGGTCCATGCCGGATTTAATGTACAGGCGGGAAATAAAACTTTGGTTACACGCAGAGAATCATTTAGCAGGGACAGGAAAGGATGGTTTTCATTTTCTGCATCAACGGCAGTCCCGGCAACAACATATCCTTTGTCATGAGCAAAATCAATTACTTCAGGCCATGTTTGATAGGTTCCGATCTGAAAAGTCTTTTCTCCAAGGGTTTTAGGTGTATTGTCTCGCTTTTCAGTCTCTTGTTTCTTGCAGCCTGATGATAAAATAATAAGTAATCCGGGCAGAAAAAGGAGCAGAATAATTTTACACTTTTCATTATGTCAGTAATTGGTAAGGTACAGGAATATTGCTTTATAAAAATGGCGAAACGAATTCAATTTTGCAACAGAAATTAAACAAATCTTTATCATCCGAAATCGCGCAAAAACATGTAATTCGCTTCGCTCACTGATCCCTTAGCTGCCGTCCTGCAAATAGAAAACAACCACCATGCTGCGCATGGATGTTTTGTTTTTAGATGCCAATAATGCAATTAAATAAAAAAACCCGCTAATTCTTTTTGGACAGCAGGTTTTTTTCATTTAAAAAACAATATTCGGATAATTGTTATCTTTCTTTTAAAGCATCTCCTGTTACAGTGAAATAAAGATTTTTAGTCATGTTCCCTTTTGCCACTTTTACATTATAATGTTCCACAACTTTTTTCTGATTACTTACAATCTTCATTATATCACCGACTATTTTCCAGTCTTTATACGGACCTTTTTCCAAATTATCAATGATGACTTTTGGAGGTGGTGTATTCTTGTTTATGACACTGTAGCGTATCAACTCACCATTGGATTCAAAAATTGCATGTATATCTGACCCGTCTTTTGTCTTAAACAGTACTTCATAATGGTCTATCGGTAAATTATATTCATTGTCAACTGCCCATCCATAATCTTTTAACTGGTATGGAAATTTTCCCCAAGCTACCTGTGTACTCCCCTCAAACAGCTTATCTGCAGCTTTAATTACACTCGGAGGAATATTAGGTTTTTTAAGGTTAAGACTCTCAACAGGGACTTCTTCTATGTCCAGTTCCTGTGCCAAAATTGGGAATAACGGTACCATCAATGCCAAAAATAAAAACAATAACTTTTTCATATCTCAAAAATTAAAATTGAAAAAATAAAACATCCTTAAAACATTTGTGTCTACTACTTTATTATAATATTATTCATCTTTTATCGTATGGTTCACTCCGTTCACCCAAGTTATTGCACTCTGGAGCAAAAACAAATACTCACAAATGTATTTCTTAATATAGTATAAGGAATTAAGTTTCAATTAAAGTCAGATTAAGAAGAGGTTAATTTTAATCAAGGTCTCTAATGTTTTTGGTTTAATATCTGTCTTTATAGTTTTAGTGTGACGGGCTATTTCAAGACGAGACGAGATAATAAGCTTAAAAAATATTTACTTTTGATTAACCAAAACAGATTGATAAGGTTCTTTATTTTTAGTGAATATGTCAAAGCTCAATTTATCTTGGAATGGACTGCTCACTTAAAACTCAATAAAATGTTTTTATAAAACTGAATTTCCGCTTTGATTGGGGTAAATTTAAAATATGAAAAATAACCGAATAAGGGTTGCTTTATTAATAGATAAGTCTGGGTCATATGATAGGGGGCTCATCAAAGGTATTATTAGGTTTGCTAACCTTTCTTCCCCATGGGATTTTTTTCTTGAGGCCCCTGCCTTTACTGTAGTTGAAGAAAATATTGGTCTGTTGAATAAACTGAAATTGTGGAAACCGGATTGCATTATTATGAATGAAAGTTTTTTTACCCCGGAATTCAAATCATTGGGAATACCTATTCTTGTTACCCCTTCAAAAAGACTTATCCCGGATGTAATTAACATTGTTGCTGATGATGAGAAATTAGGTGAACTGGGTGCAAGATACTTTATTGATAAAGGATATAAAAATCTTGCATTTTATGGAACCGATCAAATCTTCTGGTCGAGAATCAGAAAGGAATCTTTCCGCAAGACAGTTGATTCATTTAACCTGAACTATTTCCAGTTTGAATCTCTGCTGAATGAAAAGTGGCAAAGCAACGTGAACATCATAACAAATTGGATGATAAGTCTTCCAAAACCTGTTGCCATAATGGCCTGCAATGATGATTTTGGTATTCATATTATTGAGGCTGCAAATATGGTTGATATTAAGGTTCCGGAAGAGGTGGCTATTATGGGAGTAGACAATGATGAATTTATATGTGAGCTGTATGATCCACCAATGTCAAGTATCGATCAGGAACCTGAAAATGTTGGATTCAAAGTTGCACAGGTTGTAAAGGAAATAATTAAGAATGGTAAGAAAGTTAATAGTAAAATCATAAGCAGCAATTTCCGGATTGTAACAAGACGATCCACAGACATATTCGCAATTGAAGACATTCAATTGGTTAAAGCATTAAATTATATAAAGGAAAATGCAACCAGGAAGTCTATTTCTGTTGCAGAAGTGGTTGCAGCAACTACTCTTTCAAGACGTTTGTTAGAGATTCGTTTCAGAAAATTGCTAAACAGGTCGGTTCTGCAGCAAATTAAGCAAGTGCGCGTTGAAACAATCGTTCATAAATTAGTTACCACCAGAGAACCTATTAGTAAAATTGCATATACTCTGGGCTTTAATTCCATTGTATCTTTCTCGAACTATTTTAAAAACGAAAAAAAAATATCACCTGGAGAATTCCGCAAACAATTTCAGATAAAATAAAGATGTGAAATGTATCTCTAAATTATCAATACTCTGATTCATAGAATTATATCTCTTTATATGCCAGGTTATATTTTCGCATTTGATATACTATTATCCGCAAAATATATATGATAAGCTTTGATTTTCTAATATCTTTATTACTGGGAATAAAGATCCTTTGACGAAAATCATATAAAATCCTCTCAAAATACACTCAATGGATCGATGTTCTTCTATTAAATCCAGGCGATCATGATTTTACAAATCTCTATTTCAAAGTTATTAAACCCAGAGGTGATTTTTCCAATTATATACTCATGTGTCTGGGGAAGAAATAATAAATAGAGTCTTGATATCATGGTCAAACCATATCATTCCATTTCTGCATATATATTAAATGTAATAACAAGTATCTAATATATTGAGATATACAAGATTTTTATTGAAAGACAATGAAGAAGTTGCGGCCTGTAAAAATATAGTTTGCAAAGGGGGAATATGGCTGATAGGAACCTTTATCGGGCATATTGATATTGCATGTGTTACATCCGGGACATTTTCTCTGGTTAATAAATTTATGAATCTAACCGGTATTTCTGGATTATTACTAATCTTACTGAACCTGATATATCTTAAATCATTAATATTACTCAGATGAATATCCGGAAGTATTGATTGGTGATAAATGGGAATCAAAAATGGTCTGGTAAAAATTAAAAGGCCGGGCATTGTGATTGTTACATTTGAAAATAGTTGACAAAAGATGTTAGTATAATTTGGAAATTACTTATATCGATTAACCCCTTGGAAAAATCAAACGGAAAAAAATCAGAACCACATTTAAAGCGCGTTTTAGGTCTTTGGGACTTAATTATTTACGGAATGATACTTATGCAGTTAGTTGCCCCGGTACCAATTTACGGGCTCATTCAATTGCGTTCATCCGGGAATGCTCTGTGTACTATTTTGTTTGCGATGGTTGCAATGATTTTTACTGCCCTGAGCTATGGTCGTATGACCTATAAGTATCCTATGGCAGGTTCAGCTTATACGTATGTCGCCCGCAGCATCAATCCCCATATAGGCTTTTTGGTAGGTTGGACTATGGTACTGGATTATCTGATTATACCTTTAATAAGCATTATCATTCCAGGTCTGGTCCTTCAGCAGCTATTGCCCGGCGTCCCTTTTCCTTTTCTCACTTTGATTGTAATTTTGGTAATGACAATTTTAAATCTTGGAGGCATAAAAGCAACCAACAGGGCCAATGCATTGTTATTAATTATCACTGGGGCCGCTGTCATCATTTTTATTGTAATGACAATACGTTTTGTTTATTTTAAAAGCGGCTGGAATGGCATTTTCTCTATAGCACCTTTTTATGATCCTCAGAGTTTTAGTATAAGAAATATTATTACTGGTACTTCACTGGCAGCACTTACTTACATAGGTTTTGATGAGGTAACTACTCTTGCTGAAGATACTATTAATCCAAAAAGAAATGTTGTTTTGGCCACAATCCTGATCTGCTTGATTACAGGATTACTGAGCAGTTTAGAACTGTATCTCTTTCATCTGGTTTGGCCGGATTGGAAGTCCTTTAAGAATCTGGATACCGCTTACCTGGATATTATGAAACTTGTAGGAGGAAGTCTTCTGTTTGGTATTTTTTCTGTCGTGATGAGCATCAGTCAGTTTGGAAGCGGTCTATCGGGCCAGGTTGGTGCTGCAAGACTTCTTTATGGGATGGGACGCGATAATGTATTACCACGAAAAATATTTGGATTTCTGAGCAAACAAAATCAAAACCCAAGATATAATATTCTAATTATTGGATCAGTTGCCTTTATCGGCTCTATTTTTCTTCCTCTCGAACGTGCCTGTGACCTGCTGAACTTTGGTGCTTTTATGGGATATATGGGTGTAAACCTGGCTGTAATTTGGTGTTATTTTATTTATCCAACAGATGGTCATAAAAGGGTTATATTTAAAGACTTGATATTGCCTGTAGTGGGATTCTTATTTTGCTTTGTAATTTGGATGGGACTTCCGGGAATTTCTAAAATTGCTGGTACCGGCTGGTTGATAATTGGAGTAATTTACAGTGCATATAAAACTAAAGGATTCAAAAACAGAACGGTTTTGTTTGATTTTGATAGTGCAAAAATAAATTGATTAATTGACCATTATGTATATGAACATACTTAATACTATAATGCAACAACTCTATGGAATATAAACCAAAAATAGGAATATTGTTTATTACATCTGGCTGGTTCAGGAATATTGGATTGCAGTCTGATGAATCCTCATTTTCCGACGAAGTTGAAAAAATAGGTAAAGAAATTGTTTCACAATTATCGGATTTTATCAATCCTGTTTATTCAGGAGTTTTATTTTCGGAAACAAGTTCCAGACAGGCTGCTAAAAAGATCAAAGAAACCGAAGTTGAAGGCTTGATTGTATCTCCTCTAATGTGGTGTGAGGATCAAATACTTCGCGCAGCATTAAAAGAGTTGCCTGTACTTCCTTTAATTGTATGTACCTTCCTTCCATATACAACCTTGCCCGGATACCTGAAATATACTGAAATGTTAAAAGGTTCTGGTACAGTAGGGACCCTCCAGCTAAGCGGGTTTCTAAAACGAGAAGGGTTTAATTATCAGGTTGTAACTGGTTATTATAAAGATCCAGTCGTTTATGAAATTTTAAGAGATTATTGTAACGCTCTTAAAGTTAAGAAAATATTACACAACACAATTTGTGGTGTATTACCTTTCCCATGCAACCAGATGTCGACAACCTATGTTGATGAATTTAAAATCAGGCAATTATATGGAGTGGAGTATAAATACCTTGAAATAAACCATTTATATAAGGTTGCACAGGAGAGTACCCCAGGTGAAATTGATGAATTCAAAATTACGATTAAAGAAAAAGGGTATAAAATTGAGGTTGATGAAAGAAATTTAAATGAAGGTATCAGATATGCCCTGGCAATGGAAAAAATCGTCCGGACGGAAAATATTAATATTTTTTGCATAAATGATATTATTGAGGAAATGCATTCAGTGACAGGTTTGCGTCCCAGTTTATATAACCCCCGTTTGAGTGAATCAGGAGTAGTTGTGGCTATGGAAGCAGATATTTCAGGTGGTATAGGAATGTATATTCTTAAGTTGTTTACAGGTCAGACTCCAATTTTTACCGAAGTTTTAACGGCTGATTTAGAAAAAAATAGTCTGATATTAGGCCATGCAGGTTATCATGAAGCTGTTAATTATGACGAAAACTATCCGGTAAAGATTGTCCCCGATGTTGAGTACAGGTCAACCGGAAAATTTTCCGGGGCAGTGACTTGTATAAAGTATAAGCCCGGTAACGTTACTTTGGTAAACTGTGTTTATAATGGTAATAGACTTCGATTTACAACATTTGAAGGTGAATCTGTTGACTGTCCTCCAAAACTGGAAGATACCAACCACTTATTCTGCAGATTGAACCTGTCAGTCGCGGACTTCTTTAATACTGTATTAAAACTCGGAGTTAGCCAGCATTTCCTTGTAATTCCTGGTAAATATTGTGAAAATCTGGAACGATTGTGTCAGTTTGTTAACATTGAATATGTTAAACTTTAGAGATATTTAATTTGAAATACAAAAATTAATGACTTCAAAAGAAAGGATCCTGTGTACACTAACGGGAAAAACGCCCGATCATGTACCCTTAACAACCTGGTGTTTCGGCTTCCAACCTCCGGAACATTTAAGTTGGACCAATAATGGGAAAAAAGTCAAATATTGGTATACCAAACGTCTGGAATATTTACATACTCTGCCTCAGGCATGGTCGCTTGAAGATGACTTTAAACGTGCATTGGCATGGTTGTCACTTGGTGTTGACGATGTGTTGGAAGTATCAGTTCCGTGGAGTATGAGCTCCGAGATCACATGGAAAGATAGTGTAATTCCTCCCGGAAATGAAGGTGGTGATGAAAAATATCCGGTAATGGTTCGTGAATATGATACACCTCGTGGTAAAATATGTCATTCTGTTAAACAAACTGGCAAAGAGCCAGATGGCTGGCCAGTTCAACCAAAGAATGTTCCGGCTATCGAGGATTATAATATTCCCCGGGCAACGAAACATCTTATCAGAGAAGCTTCCGAGGTTGATAAATTAGAGTATCTGTATTGTCCTCCTGACGCCAAACAGATAAAATGGTACGATCAGCGCATTGCTTCGGTGAAAAAGTTTTCTGAGAAGCATGGATTGTTTGTTCAGGCTTGGACTGCCTTTGGAATGGATGCTGTGGTTTGGTTTGCCGGTGTAGATGGTGCTGTTACAATGTCGATGACAGAACCAGAGGCATTCCAAAAGATGATTAACATTATAGAAGCCACCGACTATGCTCGAACAGAATTGGCAGCAAAAACTCCCGGCATTGACATGGTATGTCAGCGCGGATGGTATTCTTCAACAGATTTCTGGTCCCCGGAATTGTTTGATGCTTATGTATTCCCAAGTCTTACAAAACTTACTGCCTTAGCACATAAATATGGAAAAAAGTTCGGATATGTTATGACAACAGGCATTGAAGCACTTGGTCCGCGTCTGGCAGATGCAGGTGTAGACTTGTTATTCTTTATTGATCCTGTTCAGGACAGAATCCCACTGATAAAAGCCAGAGAATTATTTGGGGATCGTATGACAATGGTAGGTGGAATAAATTCGATAAGTCTGGCTTCTGATGATATTGAAAAAATCCGGAAAGAAGTAAAAGAAGCCATTGACATTCTGGCTCCGACAAACAGGTTTATCCTCCATCCAATGGATGCAATTTTCCCTGATACTCCATGGAAAGGTGTTGAGGCCATGATAAATGCCTGGAAAGAATATCAATAAGAAGGATTTAATAATTAAGTATTCAATAGCCCCAATGGCAGGCAAAAATTTCTGATACAAGAACTATAGCTATTATTATAAGGATTATGAAGAAAGCAACTTTATTGATACTTATTATTGTTTCTCTGATATCCTTTAATCGGATACAGGTGAGAGCTTCTAAGGTGGTAATAAAGCCTGAAGTTAGCTTAATTGATGAATCAGATAGAATCAAAGACAGACAATTATTGTCAGATAATTGGCAATTGAAATCCTCTTATGTAGTTGAAGAGGATGGTAAACAATTATCGACAGTTGGTTATCAACCAAAGAGTTGGTATCTGACCTCAGTGCCATCCACGGTATTGACAGCATTAGTTAAGAATGGAGTATACCCTGATCCGCGCAATGGGCTGGACTGTTATCTTATCCCGGACGCATCTGAAGAATTTAATTTAACATACGACCTGGCTAAATTCAGTTATTTACCTGATAAGAGGAATCCATGGAAGGATCCTTACTGGTATCGCACAGAGTTTATTTTACCTTCGGTGGAACCTGATAAACATACATGGCTCAATTTTAATTGTATAAATTACCGTGCAGAGGTTTGGATAAACGGCATAATGGTTGCCGGAAAGGACAGTCTTGTTGGCATGTTCCGAAGGTTCAGACTAGACGTTACACCAAATATTAAAGCAGGTATGAATGCGCTGGCCGTAAAAATATTTCCGATGGATCACCCGGGAGTACCTCAAAAACAGTTACAGGTATTTGGCAGGCCACGTAATTATGGAGGTGAGATATACAGAGATGTTTCAGAAGGAATGTCAATTGGTTACGATTGCATGATGACGGTTCCTGACCGGAATATAGGTATTTGCCAGGAAGTTTATATCGACTGGTCTGGCTCAGTTGATATTCGTAATCCATTTATTATTACAGATTTACAGTTGCCTGATACCAGCCGGGCGGAACTAACAATAACTGCAGACCTTACCAATGCCGGTACTGGTTCAGTTAAAGGTATTCTTAAAGGTAAGATCCCCGGAACAGGCTTGGAATTTAGTAAAATCGTTGAATTGAGTCCGAATGAGACGAAGGTGGTAAGTTTAGAATCAAAGGCAATAATGGAAAATCCTCACCTGTGGTGGCCTTTGAATTATGGACCGCAATATTTATACAGCCTCATCCTGCAATTCATATCCGACGGGAAGGTTTCTGATGAACAAGTTGTCCAATTTGGAGTACGCAAAATCACATCAATTATGCATGAAATGGGCCCCTGGCATGGACGGCAAATACATATTAATGGTCAGAAGATCTATTGCAGGGGCGGTTATATTCAGCCTGAACTAATGCTTGATTGGGGCAATAATCGAATTCAGAAAGAATTGCAATATTATGCCGATGCCAATATGAATCTCATCTATTTTGAGGATATTCCTAATCCTCCCGATTTATTTCTGGATGAATGTGACAGGCTTGGGGTATTATTTGGTAATGTTTTTTATGCAAGTAACTGGGTGAATGAAGGCAGTAATTACCCTGATGACTTCAATCTTCTGGAAATTTGCACGATCGACCTGTTAAAGCGTTACAGAAATCACCCCAGCATGATAATGTATATGGCCCAGAACGAATTTTCGCCGCGTGAGCAGGCTTATGTTATGTGGCGTAATCATGTTAAAGAGCTTGATGGTACCCGTTTCTGGATACCGTCAGGGTTTTTTCCTGATTCAAAAAAAGAGGTACCCGAATGGTTTAAGGAAGATATGCCAACCGGAATGAATGACTCAGGTGGCAATAAGTCTTACGGATGGAAAGAACCTGTCAGTTACTTTAAATGGGTAAGGGAGGATGGAACCTGGATGTTTAAAATTGAAAATGGTTCTGCATCTCTCCCTCCAATAAGTAGCCTGGCAAAATTTTTACCTGACCTTGGGAAGCCAGGTTCACAAGGTGCACCATTTCCATTGACGGAGACCTGGGCTCATCATGGGGCAAACAGCTATTACAAACCATACGATGAGGCAATCCGTCGATTACATGGTGAACCGGAGAGCGTTGCCGATTATTGCTGGAAAGCCCACCTGATTACGGCCGACCAGCACCGTTCCCAATACGAGGCGGTAAACCATCGTCTGTGGGACATAACCAGTGGATTCACAGAGTGGAAGATCAACTCCAGCTACCCGGATATTCAGTGGCAAAATTTTGATTATTATTTTAAACCCGGAGTGAGTCATTTTTATATAAAAAGTGCATGTGAACCTGTTCATGTTCAACTGAACCTTATTGATAATATGGTAAGTATAATCAATACCCGGTTGGTAGCTCAGTCAGGGATCATTGTCTCAGCCCGGGTATTTGATCTGAATTCGAAATTGCTTTGGGAAAAAACCGGATCTGTTGATGTTAAGGAAAATTCGTATAAGGAAGCTTTTATAGTCCCTGAACCAACAAATTCATCGCCAGTTTATTTCGTAAAACTTGAGATAAAGAATTCCAGTGGCCAGCTACTTTCTGAGAATTTTTATTGGTTGCGCAATAGAAATACTGCAGATTATAAATCACTACAGAATTTGGAGCCTGTAAAGCTATCAGCTATATTAACAATGGAAAATAAGGGTGATAATGTGTTAGCCCATGCAAAGCTAACAAATTCTTCCGATCGAATTGCCTTCTTTACCCAATTGGCTCTTACCAAACCCGATGGCAATGAAGTCCTTCCTGTAATTTGGGATGTTAACTATTTTAGCATGTTGCCAGGGGAATCTCGTGAAATCAGTGCCAGATTGATCAGAGAGGATGTGGGACAGGGAAAGTTAAAACTTGAATTAGGAGGCTGGAACATCCAAACGGATTATAAATGCACAGACCTGAAAATATTGAATGATAAGATCAAATCAGGTGAAGAGTTTACCCTGATAGCATGTATCTCCGGTACATTTCTGGATGGAAGCCGTGTCTGGCTTTGGACAGACGGCAAACCATCAGAATCCAGATGGGCATGGGCAAGAGGTGATAAAACCGATGAAATCAAATTCAAATTGAGTTTATCCACTCCGGGTAAACATGAGTTGAAGATAGGTCAGAGTAAAATCATCGTTGTTGTTGAATGATCTGATATTAATTCAGTTCGATTTAAAGAATAAGAAATAATACTATTGATTGATAACTAATTTGCCAGTTTAATTATAAATTAATTCGTTATGAAAAACAAAAGATCTTTATTCGGAATTTATTCGGTGTTCTTTTCCGTAATTCTGTTTTATAACTGCTCACATCAGTCAAAAGAGACTGATTTTAAAGTTACAGGAGCTAAATTGCCTGATACATTTATTCTGGGGACACACCTATGCAGGGTTCCTGCACCTGATGTTAAAGAGATGCTTGCCGACATGGACAACCTGAAAGCACACGGGTTCAACATGATTAAAATTCAAACTCATTGGGCAATTGACGAACCTTTGGAGGGAAAATATGAGTTTACCCGATACGACACTCTCATTCAGCATGCAAAAGAATTAGGAATGTATGTCTACATGGGATTTACGATTGAACAGGCTCCTGCCTGGTTGTACAACAAGTATCCGGATTGCCGGATGGTAGGGAGGAACGGGTTACCCATAAAATACGAAACTCAGTACACAATTCCGGCTGACGGCAAGCCAGGGCCTTGTTTTGATCACCCTGTTGCCATGCAGAAAATGAAAGATTATATTCATGCTTATGTAAAGCACTTCTCAGTATATGATAATATCCTGGTGTGGAACACATGGCAGGAAATTGGATATTGGGCTGAAGGTTTTATGGGATCAAATGTCTGTTATTGTGAGAATACGCAAAAACATTTTCGGGAATGGTTAAAGGAGAAATATGGTTCACTCGAAAATCTGAACAGATGCTGGGGGGCGAATTTTGGTGACTGGGATCAGGTTGGCCCACATCGTGGAAGTCCGATTGGATTGCCTGCTGATAAAGATTTCAGATATTTTATGGATAACGATTATGTAGCCCAAACATTACAAACCAGATACACAGCAATAAAGGAAGCCGATCCAATGAAGCGTACTGTTTTTGCACATGTTGGAGGGGCTATTGTTGCATCAGGACAGGATTGGACCTATGCGCGCTGCGAAGATTTCATGGGATCTTCAAATTATCCGGCATGGCACTCATTCGGGGAGTGGGATGATCACCACCAATCCAGGGAATATCCTCCCAAACAATATGAAGCTCTATATGCCGAGATGTGGAGTACTCTTGCATTAAACTTCGATTATATCAGAAGTGCCAATCCGGATAATAATCCTGTCTGGGCTGCTGAATTCCAGGGAGGTCCTGTCGGATCAGATTTTCATAAGGGCAGAATTCCTACTGCAACCGATATACGCCGGTGGATGCTCACTGCAATGAGTTGTGGTGTATCAACCATATCATTCTGGGTTACCAGGGCTGAGATAGTTGCTCAGGAAAATAATGGATTTAGTCTTCTCGACAGTAAAGGTAATACGACCGAACGATATGAGGAGGCATCAAGAATTGGAAAGATTCTGCGTGACAATTCCGATCTGTTTGCTCATCCTACCAAACAAAAATCGAAGGTCGGAATTATAATAAATGAAGACAATTATCAGTTTTGCAGATCATTTTATGGAACTGACAGACATTTATACAACAGCATCCGGGGCTGGTACCATATGCTTTGGAGAAGCGGTTATCCGGTCGACTTCGTAATCAGTACAGATGTTGACGCAAAAGCGGCTGATCAGTATAAGGCTTTGATTCTTCCGTTTCCACTGGAGTTATCAGATAAATTTGCATTGCAGTTAAAAGAGTACGTTTCTGCGGGAGGTAATCTGATCTGTGAGGGTGCTGCCGGAAGGATAAATGAAAACTCACTTGCTGTACGAGGTGAGATGTCTCCTGTAATAGCAGAAATGGCAGGTGTTGAACAAAAAAGTTTCATCGAAGTAGCTGAACCGAATAATGAACGGAGGTGGACTCCTGTGGAACGAACATGGGGTGAATACGCACCCGTTACATATCTTGAAGGAACCGGTGAGTTTAAAGGTTTTAAAACCCTGGCAAATTATTATCTGCAAACATTTGAATGCAAGAGCGGTACTCCAATTTTTTTAGTTAACAACAATGTGGCAGCATGCGAAAATAATGTAGGGAAAGGCAAGATATGGTTATTGGGAACCTTTATAGGACATAATGGCACCGCCTATTATACTCCTTCCGTTCTTGGTCTTTGCGATAAATTTATGCAGTTGGCAGGCGTAACGCCTCAAAAAATTGGAAAGTTAATATTTCAAAAACGAATTACTGACAATAAAGAAGGGTGGATTATTACAAATCCGACCGAAACTGATATTATCGAGACTATCAATTGCAAGGATATGAAAAACCCGAAATTGTTGATTGGAGATAAATGGCAATTAATTGATGGTAAAGGAAGATTATCACTGAAAAGTCTGGATGTGGCAGTTTTGGCTTTTGAAAAAAATTAAAGGAGCGCTTAGGAAAGTGCGAACATTATAATTACGACATGAAAAATCTCAGAAGTATTACAACCCTTTTGGTATTCCTGATCTTATGCCTTTCGATTAGACCAGGTTATTCTCAGACTGTTAATCAACCAGTATATAAGAACCCTTCCTTCCCTGTTGAGCAAAGAATAGATGACCTTATTGGCAGGATGACACTCGAAGAAAAAGTAGGTCAGCTTAATATGCCGTGTCTTTATGTCAAGGAATTGGGCACTGACGTTGAAACTAAAACAGAAGGGTGCCGGAAATTTGCTGAAGGATCGATCGAAAAGGGAATAGGACCGGGTGGCGGTCTTTTTGATGTTGCCAATGAAGTGTTAGGTTCAAAAAACCCCGGCCAGCAAGCTGAATACTTTAATGAACTGCAAAGGATTGCAATGGAAAAAACCCGCCTGGGAATACCTTTAATTCAGATTGAGGAAGGTTGTCATGGTTTTATGTCTGCAGGAGGTACGGTATTTCCGGAAGGATTAGCCATTGGAAGTACATTTAATATGGATCTGGTGCGTAAAATTTACAGTACTGCAGCGAAAGAAGCAAGGTCAACGGGGATTCACCTCTTGTGCACAATTGTTATTGAACCAAACAGAGATCCGAGAATGGGCAGAGGGGAGGAAGGTTATTCTGAAGATCCATACCTGTGTTCCCGGATCGCAGAAAATATTACGAAAGCAATGCAGGGGTATGATATTTCAGGAAAAGAAAATGTTGTGGCAGCCTTTACAAATTTTCCAGGACAGATTGAACCTACAAGCGGACTTGAAAGAGGAGCCATGGAGATCTCCGAGAGGAAGTTAAGGGACGTATTCTTACCACCTTGGATTGCAGCTGTTAAAAAACAAGGTGCTCTGGCAGTAATGGCTGGTTATCCTGCTGTAGACGGTACTGCTGTTCATGCATCTGAGTATTTATTAACGAAACTCCTGAGGAATGAAATAGGATTTGACGGAATTGTCCTGGATGAAGGTGGCGGAATAGGCACTATAATTGAAGAAGGGCATGCAGACACATTTAAGGAGGCCGGAATTCTTGCCATGAAGGCAGGTGTTGATGTCGGAATTTCATACCAGCCAGCCTATATGAAAGATCTTGTTGAGAATGTAAAAGAAGGAAATGTAAATATTTCAGAAGTAGACCGCTCCTTGCGGAGGATATTAAATATAAAGTTTAAACTGGGCTTATTTGAGAATCCTTATGTTGATCCTGATTACGCTGCAAAGATCAGGCATACAAAAGAAAATCAGGAGCTTGCCTTACAAGTTGAGAGAGAGGGTATAGTATTACTTAAAAATGAGAAAAGTACCTTGCCATTAAAAAAAGGGATAAAGTCCATCGCCGTTATCGGACCATGTGCAGATGCTGGCAGGAATCAACTTGGCGATTATATTGCAAAAAATATTCCTCAACATGTGGTCACTGTTCTGGAAGGTATTAAAAACAAAGTTTCTTCGAATACGAAAATTAGCTATGTCAAAGGATGCAATGTTATTGGAAATGATCTGAATGAAATTTATAAGGCAAAAGAAGTGGCAAAAAATGCAGATGTAGCAATAGTCGTAATTGGTGAGGCAGGAAACATGGGGAGAGAAGGCACAAACGGAGAAGGGAATGATATTGCCAGCCTTGATCTGACAGGTATGCAGGAAGATCTGCTTAAAGCAGTTCACAATAGTGGTACCCCGACAATTGTCATTCTGATAAATGGAAGAGCTTTATCCATCCGCTGGGCTGCTGAAAATTCCCCTGCCATCGTTGAAGCATGGATGTGCGGGGAACAGGGTGGTAATGCTGTAGCAGATGTCCTGTTCGGTGATTACAATCCCGGTGGAAAGCTTCCGGTGACAATACCTCGTCATGTAGGGCAATTGCCAGTTTACTATAATCATTCAAAAAACAAATGGCACAAGTATGTTGATATGCCCAGTACTCCTCTGTATGAATTTGGATATGGTTTAAGCTATACAACTTTTGAATATAGTAATCTTCAGATAATTCCGAATAAAATAAACCCTGCAGGGGAAGCTCAAATATTCCTGGACATTAAAAATATTGGCGGAGTGAAAGGAGAAGAGGTTGCACAACTCTACATCAATGATGTAATAAGCAGTGTAACAACTCCTGTAAAAGAACTTAAAGGTTTTTCAAGAATTTCACTTGAACCGGGTGAAACAAAGACTGTAAAATTCAGGCTGCTTCCAGAAGACCTGGCTCTTTTTGACAGTAATATGAAGGAGGTAGTTGAGCCAGGAATCTTTGAGGTGATGGTCGGAAGTTCATCCGATGATATAAGACTTTCCGGAAAATTGGAGGTGAACCCATGAAGTGGGACACTTAAAGATGACTTTAACCCTTTCTTAGGTTTGGATGCCAGCACATTGTTATGAAGTATTCCAGATGTAACATTTATTTCGATAAATGAATTTCTTTTCTTTAAAGAAGGTAATAAATATTTGGAAAAATGAAGTCCGCAGGTAAGGCAAACAGACGCTATATAATCATAATATCAAGTATAGCTGCAATTGGCGGTTTCCTATTTGGTTTTGATACCGGAGTCATTTCAGGAACATTGATATTTTTGCAGGATGCTAAAGGTTGGGCCCTTACAGATTCTCAATTGGGTGGAGTTACTACTGCAGTATTATTAGGTGCTGTTTTTGGATGCGCAATTAGCGGAAAAATCACAGATATATTGGGGCGGAAAAAAATTATCATCATAACATCTGCAATATTTATGTGTGGCGCATTGTTAAGTGGTTATGCTCCTGATGTAAATTTTTTAATAATAAGCAGATTGTTCCTTGGTATTGGAATTGGAATTGCATCATTTTCAGTCCCCTTATATATTGCTGAAATATCCCCGGCCAGAAACAGGGGTGCCCTTGTTACAATTAATCAGCTGATGATTACAATTGGAATTCTGGTTTCATATATTACTGATTATTGGATTGCAAATGATACGGATCCCTTTTCCTGGAGATTAATGTTTCATATTGGGTTCTTTCCTGGTCTAATGCTTTTTACCGGTATGTTTTTTCTTCCGGAGACTCCAAGATGGTTAATTAAAAAAGGACGATACTCAGAAGGGGAGCAAGTCCTGAAAAAAGTCGAAGACTCGGATTTAGTTAATGCCTCATTGAATAAATTGAAGGAGGAAATTGCACTTGATGAGGTAAATCAAAGCTCGGTAAGGCAAATTTTTACACCCTGGCTGAAATATCCTTTGATTATAAGTGTGGGAATTATGATTCTGACTGAAATAACAGGAATTGATACAATTGTATATTATACACCAAAAATATTCAAGATTGCGGGCTATATTAGTAATGAACAATCTATTTTACCAGCGATAATTGTTGGAAGTTCAAATGTTATTTTCACAGTCGCCTCAATTTTCTTATTAGACAGGATAGGGCGGAGGCTCTTATACTTTACAGGCTTATCCGGTTTGGTAATTACTTTATTTTCCCTGGGTTTATGTTTTCATTTTCAAAATGAATTAGGAAAACTTTTCAGCTTGCTTACTATTGTAACAATGTTTTTATTCATTGCCTCCTTTGCTTTAAGTTTTGGTCCTTTATCCTGGCTTATAATCTCTGAGATATTTCCTTTAAAATTCAGGGGTTTAGGGATGAGTATCGGTGCATTTACCCTATGGTCTGCTACTGCTTTAGTTAATTATTCATTTCTTAAAATTGTAGATGCATTGACGCTTGCAGGGACTTTCTGGGCCTTCACAATTATGGGAATAATATCCGGTATCTGGGGGTTTTTCTTTATCCCTGAAACCAAAGGAAAATCACTTGAATATATTGAAGAACATTGGAGAAAAGGAAAAACACCCAGGGAACTTTGATAGTTGCAGACATTATATTTAATTTTCTGATTAATATAATATTTACATTCAGGATCTTATAATCATCTAAAAATGTTAAAAATCACAGGAAAATCCTTAATATAAAAATGTTTACCCGGAGTAACTCTAAAAGTGCTTTAATTAAGATGAGAAAGATTACAAGCATTATACTAAGTAATTTTATTGCCATAACTCTATGTGCACAAACAGTAGAAGTAAAAGTTTCAGATTTTGGTGCGGTTCCAAACGATGGAAAAGATGATACACCGGCTATCCTGGCTGCATTAAGCAATTGTAAGGGTAAAAAGAATGTGACCCTGACTTTTGAAATTGGCTCATATGATATCTTTGGAAGCCACAAAAATGAACGGGGAAATTTCAAGCCAAGTATTGATGTGAAGGATCTGAATGATTTTACCATAGATGGTCGCGGTGCTGAACTGACAGGGCACGATCTGTCAACAATGTTTAATTTTTCAAATTGTAATAATATAACCATCACTAACCTGACGACCGACTGGAATCCTCTTCCATATACACAGGGAAGAGTCGTCAAAGTGGATACGGCCTTTGTTGATATAGAAGTAGTAGCTCCTTTCGTTGCCCAGGCTGGCCGGCCTACTGAGGCGATACTGGGATATGATATGGAGAATCACCGGATGGCACGAAGATTTACAGATCATTATCAGAAGGGTTATGATAAGAGATCTGAAGTGATTAGGCCCGGAGCAATGCGTATTTTTATTGGCAGACACGACAGGTTTGCAGGAAAACTACCCTCAGTTGGAGATTATTTAATCGCACGTCACCAGGTATATAACTACCAGTCATTTCAATTTTCAGAATGCTCCGATGTTCATGTTGAAAATGTGTATATATATTGTAATCCGGGGATGGGATTAGTTGCAGAAGATTGTCGTGATATAATTATCAACCATTTGAAAGTAATGATCCGGCCAGGATCAGGCAGATGGATGTCGTGCACCGCAGATGCGACTAATTTTGAGGGATGCCGTGGTACGATTACAATGGAAAATTGCCTGTTTGAAGGCCAGGGTGATGATGCAACCAATGTACGCAGTGGTGAGTATCTGCTTGTGGATGAACGTTTAAACGACTCAAAGCTGAAGATTAAGCATGGGTACCGTTATACCAGTGGCATCCCAAAATTACCCAGGACCGGCGACATATTGGAACTAAGCAGCGGAAGTAACCCTCTCATACCGTATGCCACTTCTATGGTTCGTTCAGTTGAAGTGGATGAGAAAGAGAATGCACTGATTGTGGAATTCTCCAACAAACTTCCTGAAAATACAGGTAGGGGAGATATTGTGGGCAATAGCAGTTCCTGTCCTGTTTTACGTATAAGAAACTGCACAGCTGTAAGGAACCGTGCACGAGGTTTTATTGTAAAAACCCGTGATGTAATAATTGAAGACTGTACTATGCAGGATATATGTGCATCGGCAGTTGGTTTAGAAGCAGATGTTAACGCATGGTGGGAAGCAATAGGCTCACGCAATGTTATTATTAGAAATAACCGGTTCATTCGCTGTAAATTTGAACCTGAATATCTGAATGGAGTGATCGAGTCACACACAATGAGTCAAACCGCACCACCAGGCGTTCACATGAATATCACCATTGAAAATAACATTTTCCTCGGTTCTGACGGGAATATTATTAAACTTGGTTCCGCTGATGGTGTGAAGATTCTCAACAATATTATGGATGGATCAAAAGATGTGGCTATCTTTTTGTACAATACAAACAATGTCATTATCACTGGCAATAAACTGACAAACAGCCCATCAGGATTAAAAATTGGTAATGGCTGTGAGCCCTCAACAATCAGGGCAGAAAATAATATCGGGTTTTGAAATGCGAAAAATGAATCCCTCAAAGTAAAAAATAAGATTGAAATTCCTGCTCCATAACTGTGGTTTTACGATGTTCTGTTCGCTTATGAATAAAATGCCTCAACCGTTGAAGATTCTATTGTCTGGTTATGATTTAAGCTAAATCTTTGTTTTCATCTACTTGGTCAAGTTCATCCTTTTCAAAACCTGTTCTAAAATATAATTTTTATGTTAAAATAGTGTAATAACTGGATAATTCAATCGTTAATAGGTAGTCAAATATTCGTTTATTTTGAAGCTGAACATATTTTAAATCCCTGAAGCAGGTAGGGTAACCGACACAAAAAAGACATATCCACATATCCAAAGACGGATGATATTCTGATTATTTTGCGTGAATCAGGGTTAGCTTGGCAGACAGATGTTTTGTAACCGACTGGAAATAAACGTTAATTCATCAGATGCTGAAATCAAACAAGGTACCGCACAATTTATTGATACATTTAATGTATGAGGAATTTAAACTAAGATAATTCAAGAAAAAATGTCAGAAAAAGTTAATCGGTTTAAAATAGTCCGTTTGATGATGCTTACAATAAGCATAATTATGATTATAATTAATGTTCAGTGCCAGAGATACAAAAATTCTGGAATTATTGTTTATTCTTCATCACTGGACGGTGACAGGCTGACAAAGGGAGTAGGATTGTTATTTACTTCAGATACTAATTCGCCTGCTGTAGAGATTAAAGTAGATGAAAGGACCCGCTTTCAGAAGATTGATGGTTTTGGAGCCACATTTAACGAAGCAGGTATGATTTGCCTTAATTCCCTTAGTCCAGCTGTAAAGGATAGTGTATTAAAGATGTTGTTTGACACTTACACAGGAGCAGGATTTACATTGATGAAGTCTCCTGTTGCAGCTTGTGATTTTGCCTCTGCAGGCCCCTGGTATACTTATAATGATACTCCGGGCGATACCTCAATGGACCATTTTACAATTGAGAGGGATCTGGGGCCAAATGGTCTTGTCACATATATAAATGCAGCATCACGTTTTGGAAAGTTTGAGATAGAATCTCCCATGGACTTTGCCCCCGACTGGATGTATTACGGCCTGAAGAAAGGTGAAAAACATATTAAACCTGAATATTATAGAGCTTTGGCCAGATATTATTCAAAATATATCCAGGCCTATGCTGCAAACGGAATCACGATAAACTATCTGAACCTTTTCAATGAGGGTGATAATCCGCATTATTCAAATGTCACCTACAAAGAAATGGGAGAAATGATAAAGAATTTTGTTGTACCGCAGCTCAGGGCTGATGGATTATCGACAAAAATTCAATTGGGTGAGACCTGTACCCGTCCTGAAGCATTGGAAAAGTTTCCTCCTGTACTGGAAGATCCGGATGTCAGAAAATATATCAGTACAATGACCTCACATGGTTATGACTGGGACAAATTTTCCAGCCTTATGGAATTGCATAACAGATTTCCTGATATTCCGATCTGGCAGACGGAAGTTTGCTATGGCATGGTAATGTGTATTCCTCCAAGCGGTCTTGTTAAGTGCCCGGTGCGCGAATTTTCAGATGGCGAGTTCTGGGGAAACATGATTATGAACGATATGAAAAACTGGGTCTCGGGATGGATTTACTGGAACATGATACTGGATCAGGATGGAGGTCCATGGTTAACATCTCCGATACACGGAGATCCCGATCCCAACCAGCAGCACTGTGTTGTAATCGTAGACAGAAATACTAAAGAAGTAACCTATACGGGTTTATATTATTACCTGGCACACTTCAGTAAATTTATTAAGCCCGGAGCATTTCGCATAAATTCCACAGGTGGTTCATCTCAGCTGAATTATGCAAGCTTTCTCAATTCTGACGGGAGCATAGTTCTTAACGTAATAAACAATGGGAATGAAACCGATTGTAAAATACTATGGAACAAAAAAACTGTAAATCAAAGACTTAAATCCCATTCGATAACAACAATAATGTGGAATAAAGCTATTGCTGAAAATTAATATTACCAAGAATGCCTGCTTCGGTCAAATTAACATTTACCAGACCATAGAGTGGGTTTGAACGATTAATTAAAAGTTAACTATGAAATCATTCGAGCATCATTTGATCAAATTGTTTGTAATAGTATTTGCTCTGTTGACAGAAGTGTCCTTGTTTGGGCAGCAATTACTGTATCTTGATCCTAAACAGCCAATCGATAAACGAGTTGAAGATCTTCTCAATCGTATGACCCTTGAAGAAAAAATCGGTCAGATGAATATGCCCTGCGTATACGAAAGAGGATTGGGAAGAGATATTGAAAGTAAGTTTGATGGAGTCCGTAAATTCACAGCAGGCACGAAGGAACCGGGTGTTGGACCCGGGGGGGGGTTCTTTACTTTAACAAATGAAATACTCCATGAAGGACCAAGGCAGCAGGCAGAATTTATTAATGAAATTCAAAAAATAGCTGTTGAGGGGACTCGTCTGAAAATACCACTTTTAATCACAGAGGAAGGAACTCATGGACTGATGTGTCCGGGGGGTACTGTTTTCCCTGAGGGACTGGCTATAGGCAGCACATGGAATATGGACCTGATAAAGGAAATTTACACGGTTGCTGCGCGTGAAGCCAGGGCCGTTGGCATTCATCAGTTGTTCACTCTTGTAGTTGAGCCTAACAGAGATCCGCGACTTGGTAGAAATGAGGAGGGTTACAGCGAAGATACTTATATGTGCTCACGTATCGCTGAACAAATTGTGCGTGGAGCACAGGGCAATGACATATCTGCACCTGACAAGGTTGTAGCCGGGCTTTGCCATTATCCCGGACAAAGTCAGCCAGTGGGTGGTCTGGAACGTGGTGCCATGCAAATCTCAGAGAGAACTCTCAGAGAGGTATTTCTTCCGCCATGGGTGGCAGGTATAAAGAAAAACGGAGCACTTGGAGTAATGGCCACATATCCTGCGATAGATGGTGTTCCTACTCATGCTTCAGAAAAGATACTGACGAAAATACTCCGTGAAGAACTTGGTTTCGAGGGATTGGTCCTTGGTGAGGGCGGCGGTATATCAACCCTGGTATATGAGCATGTTGTCTCTTCCCAGAAAGAAGCAGGAGCGCTGGCATTGAAAGCAGGCCTCGATGTAGGTATCTCCTATGAGGAAGGATATATGATGCCGATGATTGAGAATGTACGTGAAGGCAAGGTTAATATGTCTCTGATTGACAGAGCAGTTCGCAGAATACTCCTGCAGAAATTCCGCCTTGGCTTATTTGAAAATCCATATGTGGATACGGACCATGCTGTCAGTGTATCACATACTACGGAAAACCAGGATCTCGCACTTCAGGTTGCCAGAGAAGGTATAGTATTGCTTAAAAATGAAAAAAGCCTTCTTCCACTCAGGAAAAATATCGGTTCAATTGCCATAATAGGTCCTAATGCCGATGACAGATTAAACCAGCTTGGTGATTATATTCCTAAAGTTGTGCCTCAGGAAATCTCGACAGTACTTAAAGGTATTAAGAATAAGGTGTCGGCGAAGACCAAAATCACCTATGTTAAGGGTTGCAATGTTGTTGGTAATGAGCTTAATGAAATATCTAAAGCACAAAATGCTGCCAGGAATGCTGATATTGCAATAGTAGTAGTTGGAGAGAATGAGAGGCGGGCTCCTAAAAGAACCGGAACTGACGGTGAAGGATTAGACGTAGAATCTCTTGATCTTACAGGACTTCAGGAAGAGCTGATTGAAGCAGTATATAAATCTGGTACCCCGACTGTTGTTGTTCTAATTAATGGAAGACCGTTATCAATACGATGGGCTGCTAAAAATGTACCTGCCATTATTGAAGCCTGGAATTGTGGTGAAAAGGGGGGACAAGCGCTTGCAGACATCCTTTTTGGTGACTGTAATCCCAGTGGACGCCTCTCTGTAACAGTCCCCCGAAGCGCTGGTCAGCTGCCAATGTATTATAATTATACCCACTCGAAAGCTGTAAGAATGAAAGATGGTTATATTGGAATGGATTTAACACCTCTGTTCCCGTTTGGGTACGGTTTAAGTTATACCTCTTTCGAATACAGCAACCTCTCTATAACCCCGAAAGATAACGGATCTGATGGAAATTATAAGATTGGTCTCGATGTTGCAAATACCGGAAAACTCTTTGGTGGTGAAGTAGTTCAATTATACATAAACGATGTAATCAGTACGGTTACTCGACCAGTTAAAGAACTTAAAGGGTTTGAGAAAGTGATGTTGCAGCCTGGAGAGAAAAAACGAGTTGAATTTCTACTTACACCCGGGCATCTCTCTTTTCTTGATCAGGATCTGAATTGGGTAGTTGAACCCGGAATGTTCTCGGTGATGGTTGGCAGTTCATCGGAAGATATCAGACTTAAAGGAGAATTTGAAGTGAAATAATAATCTATCAGTTTCTCAGTTGAAATTACTTGTAATAATTACCAAATTTTTTAGCAAATAATCAATGTGCATTAACTTAAATTTTAAAAGAGCTTTATCTGTCACAGTTATAACTCTGATAGTAAATTCCTTCACTTCAGGGCAACAATTTCTTTATCTCGATCCTAAGCAGCCTTATGAAAAAAGAGTTGAAGACCTTCTTTCACGTATGACACTTGAAGAAAAGATAGGACAGTTGAATATGCCCTGTGTCTATGAACCTCCGCTTGGCAAGGATATACAGAGTAAAATTGAAGGATGCAGGAAATTTGTTGCAGGGACGATAGAATCAGGTATAGGGCCAGGAGGCGGTTTGATGCAAATGTACGACATACTGTGTCCTGAGGGGCCACGCCGTCAGGCAGAATTATACAATGAATTCCAGAAAATAGCTGTTGAAGGAACCAGGTTAAAGATTCCACTGATAATGATCAATGAAGGTACTCATGGTCTACAGGCATCAGGTCACACTATATTTCCGGAGGGTAAGTCAATAGGAAGTACATGGAATACGGAACTGGTCAGGCAGATATATTCAACTGTCGCAAAAGAAGCCAGATCAACAGGAACTGACCACCTGTGTACCCTGGTTATTGAGCCTGACAGGGATCCCAGGATGGGAAGGAACTGTGAAGGATATAGCGAGGATGCTTATATGTGCTCCTCCTTCGCTAAAGCAATAGTTGAGGGTATCCAGGGTGAAAATATTGCTGCGCCGGACAAAGCTGTTGCTGTCTTATGCCATTTCCCGGGTCAGACTCAACCCGTAAGCGGCCTTGAAGACGGTGAGCAGGAAATATCGGACCGGACACTCCGGGATGTTTTTCTTCCTTCGTGGGAGGCTGGAATAAAAAAAGCAGGCGCATTGGGAGTAATGGCAACATATCCTGCGATAGACGGAGTTCCTGCACATGCCTCGGAAAAACTGTTGACATCCATTCTCAGAAACGAACTTGGTTTTGAAGGACTAGTTCTGAGTGAAGGCGGTGGTATTTCTTACCTGATTTATCATCATGTTGTGGCCACACAAAAAGAAGCAGGAGCTCTGGCTTTGAAATCAGGAGTTGATGTTGGCATATCATATGAAAAGGCGTATATGTCTTCAATGATAGAAAATATTAATGAAGGAAAAGTAAATATTTCAACTATAGACAGAGCTGTCCGCAGGATTCTGTTGCAGAAATTCCGGCTGGGTTTATTTGAAAATCCATACGTAGATCCAAGCCGCACAGATAGCATTGTTCATTCGGTCAGGAATCAGGGACTTGCACTGCAGGCAGCCCGCGAGGGTATTGTACTTCTCAAAAATGAAAACAAGCTACTCCCATTGAAAAAGGACATCAGATCAATTGCAGTCATTGGGCCTAATGCAGACAATGACCTTAACCAGCTTGGTGATTACACTGCCAGCTCGATTCCTGACTATCAGGATATAGTGACTGTCTTAGAGGGCATAAAGAGAAAAATTTCATCTAAAACAAAAGTTACCTATATAAAGGGATGCAATGTTATGGGGAATGAGATCAATGATATTGCTAAGGCAAAAAAAGCAGCAAAGAATGCGGATATTGCAATAGTTGTCGTTGGCGAAAATGAACGTTATTCATCTAACGGGGCAACAAGCGGAGAACACAGGGATATTTCGTCTTTGGATCTTACCGGCCTTCAGGAAGATCTTGTCAGAGCAGTGTACGAGTCTGGAACCCCGACCATAGTAGTCCTTATAAACGGTCGGCCACTTTCAACAAGATGGATAGCTGAACATATACCAGCGATAATCGAACCATGGTATTGCGGTGAAAAAGGAGGAGATGCTATTGCAGACGTTATCTTTGGTGATTACAACCCATCCGGACGATTGCCAATAACTATCCCCAGAAATGTCGGACAACTTCCCTGTTACTATAATTTTAAATATTCCAAAGCCAATGAGATTGACAGATCTTACGTGGATATAAGTGCAACTCCACTCTTTGAGTTTGGGTTTGGACTAAGTTATACATCATTTGCGTACAATAATCTTGTCATTACACCACAACAAGCAGGATGTCAGGGAGATGTAAATATAAGTTTTGATGTTACAAACACTGGTGACTGCGCAGGATCTGAAGTGGCGCAGTTATATATCAACGATGTTATCAGTTCAGTTACCACGCCTGTAAAAGAACTCAAAGGATTTGAAAAAGTAGCTCTTGAACCGGGAGAAAAGAAAACCTTGCATTTAAAACTTAGTCCTGAAGATTTGTCGCTTTTTGACAGGGATATGAACTTTATTGTTGAACCCGGTATTTTTAAGGTAATGGTTGGCAGTTCATCGAAAGATATAAAGTTAAAAGGCGAATTTGAGGTGAAAAAATAGCTTAATCTTTCATTAAATTTATATTACAGGAATTAAATCATTTAATATCAGAAATATGAAAATTGCATGGACTTTAAAAACTGCATTTACTATTATCGTTTTAGATCTCATAATGGTTAATTTTTCTTTTTCTCAGAAACCGGTTTATCTGGACTCCAGCCAGCCTATTGAAAAAAGAGTGGATGACCTGCTCTCAAGGATGACACTTGAGGAAAAGCTTGGCCAGCTTAATATGCCTTATCATTCCATGATGGCAAAGGGTATTTCAGCTAAAATTGATGCAGTCAGGAAGTTCGCAGAGGGGAAATTAGTGCCTAATATCGGACCGGCGGGTGGGTTCTGGGCACCGACAATAATGTTTAAAGAGGGACCCCGGAAGCAGGCTGAGTTTCTGAACGAACTTCAAAAAATTGCTGTTGAGAATAACCGTCTGAAAATCCCACTTCTGTTTATGGAAGAAGGTACTCACGGAGTATTAACACCGGGAACAACTGTATTTCCTGAAGGCCTGGCTATAGGAAGTACCTGGAATCCGGAACTGGTAAAACAGATTTATTCTGTTGTTGGCAAAGAAGGCAGGACAAGGGGAGTTCATTTCCTGGGTACATTGGTAATAGAGCCCACCAGGGATCCCAGGCTCGGAAGAAATGAAGAGGGTTACAGTGAAGATCCATATTTATGCTCCCGGATAGCAGAATCAATTGTTATGGGCATGCAGGGTGATGATCTGACATCTCATGAAAAGGCAATAGCACTGCTATGTCACTTTCCGGGACAAGGTGAACCTGTAAGCGGATTAGAGAGAGGTGCTATGGAGATCTCTGAGAGAAAATTACGGGAAGTATTTCTGCCATCATGGGTGGCAGGTATTAAAAAATCAGGTGCTCTGGGAGTAATGGCAACTTATCCGGCAATCGACGGACTACCTGCGCATGTTTCTGAGAAATTGCTTACAAAGATACTTCGGGAGGAACTTGATTTTAAAGGTTTGGTTTTTAGTGAAGGAGCAGGAATCAGTATTCCGGTATACGAGCAGATAGTTTCGACCATGAAGGAAGCCGGAGAATTATGTCTTAAGGCAGGCGTGGACGTCAGTATTTGGAACGAAGATGGATATATGAATGCAATGCGGGAAAATGTACAGGAGGGTAAAGTCTCAATAGAAACTGTAGACAGGTCGGTAAGACGGATATTGAGGATTAAGTTTCTTCTGGGATTGTTTGAAAATCCGTATGTTGATGTGGAGATGGCTGTAAAGGCAGCAAATACAAAAGAGAGTCGCGAACTGGCCCGCCAGACATCCCGGGAAGGCATTGTTCTATTGAAAAACGAAAAGAATCTTCTCCCGCTTAAAAAAGATATTAAATCAATCGCAGTCATTGGCCCGAATGCCGATGCAGGACGAAAACAGCTTGGTGACTATATTGCTGATACTATCTTACAAAATATTGTATCGGTATTGGATGGTGTGAGGAATAAGGTTTCTCCGCAGACAAAAGTCACTTATGTTAAAGGTTGTGATATAATTGGCAATGGGCTTAATGAGATAAACAAAGCTAAAGCAGCAGCAAAGAAGGCAGACATAGCAATAGTTGTCCTAGGTGAAGATGGCGAAAGAACAGATGGAGAAGCAAATGATGTGGCAAATTTAGATCTGACTGGTCTTCAGGAAGATCTTTTAAAAGCCGTTTATTCCACAGGAACTCCCACAATTGCAGTATTGATAAATGGCAGAGCACTATCAATACGATGGGCGGCGGAAAAGATTCCAGCCATTGTTGAGGGTTGGATGTGCGGCGAAGAAGGAGGAAATGCCATTGCCGACGTATTATTCGGTGACTACAACCCGGGAGGAAAATTGCCGGTTACTTTCGCGCGACATTCAGGACAACTCCCGGTATACTATAATTATAAACCATCAAAAGAGTACTGGATTAAAACTGAAAAAGTAAATTACGTTGATATGAGCTCTTTCCCGCTTTACGAATTTGGTTTTGGGTTAAGCTATACAACTTTCGAATACAGCAATCTACAGATTAAACATGAAGAAACAGGTCCTGCAGGAGAGGTCTATGTTAGCGCCGATGTTAAAAACACTGGAAAAAGAGAAGGTGCTGAGGTCGTACAGCTCTATTTTGACGATGTCATCAGTTCAATGTCAACACCGGTAAAACAACTTGCCGGATTTGAAAAAGTAAATCTGGCCCAGGGGGAGAAAAAAACGGTGAAATTTAAGCTTAAACCTGAGCAGCTGGCTTTTCTTGACAAGAACCTCGAATGGGTTGTTGAGCCCGGAATATTTAAAGTTATGGTTGGAAGCTCATCTGCTGATATACGACTTAAAGGAGAATTCGAAATAAAATGACAGTAATTAAATCTCCGGTCTTCCTTCTTCGGTCTCCGGACTCCGGACTTCGGTCTGACCAGTTATAAATCAATTTAGGTTAATACAATAGAGTATATAGTATAAGTAACAATCTAAAAATTAAAATGATGGCAGGAAAATTCAGATTTACTTTTGGCCCGTGGAATATTCATGAAGGATCAGATCCCTTTGGTCCCATGGTGCGCAAATCTATAGTTTTTAGCGACAAGCTGACTTATTACAAAAAGCTTGGCTTTGACGGTGTCCAGTTTCACGATGATGATGCAGTGCCCGATATGAATGAACTAACACCGCAACAGATAATTAAGAAAGCAAAAGATGTGAAAGGGTTACTGGATGATCATGGCCTGATAGCTGAGTTTGTAGCTCCGAGGTTATGGGAAGATGCCCGTACCATTGATGGCGGATATACCTCCAACGATCCTGACTTGAGAAAGTATGCAATTGATAGAAGCAAAAGGGCCATCGATATTGCCAATGCAATGGGAACCGATCTGCTCGTGTTGTGGCTTGCCCGTGAGGGAACGTATATCCGGGAATCAAAAGACAGCAAAGTATCTACGGAAAGAATTGTGCATGCTATCAACCAGATGCTTGAATATCATCCTGGCATCAGAGTTTGTATAGAGCCAAAACCTAATGAACCAATGGATCATGCATATATCCCCACTACAGGGCATGCGATAGCGCTATCACTGCTGTGCACCGATCCGGATCGTGTAGGAGTTAATATTGAAAGTGCCCATGCTATCCTGGCCGGACTTGATCCATCAGATGAAATGGGATTTGCATTATCATTTAACAAGTTATGGACCGTTCATCTGAATGATCAGAACGGTCTGAAATTCGACCAGGATAAATCATTCGGATCAGTCGATATTCGCAGAGCGCTGAACCAGGTTCGGATTCTCGATAAACATGATTATGGAAAGAATGGCGAATGGGTCGGACTTGATGTAAAAGCTATGAGAACCCAGAAAGACATTGTGGCTACCAAACATTTAAGCAATAGCAAAGAAGTATTCCTGAGACTTCTTGAAATATCCAGAGGCCTGAGTGACGAGTTTATGGAGAAATGCATCAGGGAACGTGACTATGAAGAATTGGACCTGTATATTATCAAATCATTAATGCATTAGTACCGTATTTAATCAAATGAATTCAGGTTCCGCGTTGACAATTTTTGGTCTGGGTGCTTTCATGCTCATCTCATGTTCGGAGACTGCAAGCAATTCCGGGATAAAGCCATCTGTTAAACAGGACAGTAGTTATAGTAATCCGGGGAATACTTATTACAGGGAGCTGCCAGATCATATCTCCGGATAACAGTGATGACAAGATCTTACTACTTTGTCAAGTCAATGGTCAAAAATTCAGAATGATGTTTCCGTAAGCCTGGCCAGCAGCAATACAAGATTTCCGAAAAACCTGATCCCAAAAATATCGTTACAGGAAACCTTCAGCAAAAAGACCTGGAAAGGAGAAAAAGTAAATGCTCAGATACTGATCTGGACCAAAATCGATATTCCAAAATTATATGTTGAGGTTGAAAAACTGGTTTCAGACAAAGGGTTATCCATTGCAGCTGATAATATTAAAACCGGTTTTGTCAGATATGTAATGACCAACCCCGGTTATGGACAATTTGGTAATTATGCTTCACTGAGTGCCGACCCTATTGATATCATTGAAAACATCCCGGTAAATAAAAATACTGTCCAGCCGGTATGGCTTACAATAAATGTTCCGGAAAAGACTGAATCCGGAACATATAAAGGCAAAATCAATGTTATTGCAGATAAGAAATATACTTTAGATGTAACTATACAGGTATTGGATCATGTCTTGCCTCCACCGGAAGAATGGAAATATGATCTGGATCTTTGGCAGCATCCTGCAGCAATAGCCAGAGTTCATAATGTTGCTCTCTGGAGTAAAGAACATTTTCAGATCATGAGACCGTATTATACTATGCTGGCTAAGGCCGGACAAAAAGTAATAACTGCCAGTATTGTAGATGAACCATGGGACCACCAGACTTATGACGATTATCCGGGTCTTATCATGTGCATCAAAAAAACTGACGGTTCATGGAGTTATGACTATAGCCTTTTTGACAAATATGTTGAGTTTGCAATGTCTTGTGGGATTAAGAAGGGAATCAATTGTTACACGCTCACTAAATTTACATATTATGATGAAAGTTCAGGAAAGGATATTAACTTGTGAGCTCAGCTCACCTGAATATAAAGTACTTTGCACTAAAATGCTTAAAGACTTCAC
This sequence comes from uncultured Bacteroidales bacterium, assembly GCA_963816345.1. Classification (GTDB taxonomy): domain Bacteria; phylum Bacteroidota; class Bacteroidia; order Bacteroidales; family VadinHA17; genus LD21. The sequence continues at coordinate 2,358,350 of CAWFKI010000005.1, read as the reverse complement.
AAAGCATTTGAAATTAAAAGGTTGGTTCCCAATTACATCCATTGCTATGGATGAGAGCACATTACCAGTCGCCCGGAAAATAATTGATATGATTAAAAAAGTTGATCCCGAATGGAAATTAGCTTTAGCAGGAAATTATCACCCTGAAATTGAGAAAGATTTATATGATTATTGCCTCGAAATAGGTGCACCTTTCCCTGATTCTGTTTTATATCGACGCAGAGGGCAGGGAAAACCCAGCACTTTTTACACTTGTTGTGGTCCGGCTTTTCCCAATGGATTTACTTTTTCACCGCCGGCAGAACATGTCTGGTTCGGATGGTATGCGGCCAATAAAGGTTTTACAGGATACCTCAGATGGGCCTATAACAGTTGGCCTGCAAATCCATTAAGAGATTCACGCTTTCCAAAATATTCATGGCCCGGCGGAGACACTTTTCAGGTTTATCCGGGTCCGCGAAGTTCAATCCGTTTTGAAAAACTTATTGAAGGTATTCAGGATTTTGAAAAAATCCGGATAATAAGGGCACTCTATTCCAAAAATGGATCTGCTGAGAAATTAAGAAAACTTGAGGAAGTAATTAAAAAATTTACATATGAAAACGATAAGATGAATAATTTTGATGCAGAAGAATTGGTTGTTAAGGCTCAGGAAATATTGAATGATCTCTAAATTTATCTCGGGAGACTTCAGGATAAAACAAAATAAAGGATGAAAACTATAATTATAATAATAATATTAATTAGTCTGTTTTCATTTAGTCTCACTGCACAACAGGAGAAACTTTCGATGAATAAAGGATGGAGCTTTAAATATATAGCTCCGGACAGTAAAGAAATAGAATCGGTCTTAAACAATTATTTTTATAAAAATGCCCAATCAGCCACTATCGGCTGGAGCGGGGATGAATTAATGCAACTTTCGTATAATGATTCTGGCCTGGAGAAAAATTAATGTCCCACACGATTTTGTTATTGAAAGTGTGCCGGTTAAAGAGTGTAACTGATGAAAATAAGGGATTCTATGAAACAGGCATAGGATTATACCGTAAGATATTTGATCTTTCCGAATCTGATAAAGGGAAACGAATCTGGATCAGATTTGAAGGTGTAGCCCGTGATGCCCAGGTATTCTTAAATGGATTTAAATTATTGGAACATCACAGTGGTTATACGCCGTTCAGAATAGATATAAGTGATGTAGTACATTATGGAAATCAAAAAAATATTTTGCTTGTAGTATGCGATTCCCGGCAAGACGAAGGTTGGTGGTATGAAGGAGGCGGTATTTATCGTCCGGTATATATGGAAAAGTCAGGAGGCTCTCTGTATTTTGAGCCGGATGGTATAGCAGTGAACCCCATCTTTCAGCAGATTATGCATCGGCAAATGTCGAAGTTTCCTATACGGTCCAGAACAGGGAAAGAAAAAGCAGAAAATTCGAAATCGTATCAAAAATTACCGGCCGGGAAGGGAAAGAGATTAATTCCTCTTCAGCAATATTTGATATTGACCCATGGGGAAAAATAGAATGCAGGATGGGAGTAAAAATAAATTCCCCAAAACTTTGGTCCCTGGAAGAAAGGAACTATGTATTTTGTTGAATCTGAGATCAAAGAATCAGGGTTAACGATTGAAAGAAACAAAACCCGATTCGGTATCAGACGCATTGTTTTTGATGCCGATAAAGGACTTTTCCTGAATGGCAAGCATGTCAAAGTCATGGGAGCATCAACACATCAGGATAATGGGAGTGTCGGAGTTGCAGTTCCGGCTGAAATAATACGGTACAGAATACAAACCATGAAAAATTTTGGATTTAATGGTTATCGCAGTGCACATAATGCAGCAGCGCCTGCATTGTTGGATATCTGCGACGAAGAAGGTATGCTGGTTATTAATGAACAGAGAATTCCTGAGACCAGCCCTAGGTATCTTGAAGAATTGCGTGAACTTATAAGAGAATCAAGAAACCATCCATCAGTTTTTCTCTATAATCTCGCAAATGAAGAGAACAAAATTGTCGATACTGATTTTGAAGAAGGCCTGGCCTCCACTTTAATGCAGGAAATTTCAAGATTGGATCCGCAAAAAAGAGCTGCAACAATGAATCGCATTTTCTGGAAGCCGGATGAAAAAGGTGAAAACAAGGTAAGTAATGAAGAATATCTGAGACGTGCATATTCCGGGGCAGGTCGGATTCTGGATGTTGCCGGATTCAGCTATAGTGATGATATAATGTATGCTTACGAAGGTAAAGGACAGCCGATAATTCAGACTGAATCAGGTGGCAATATGTGTACCAGGGGAATTTATGAGACAAATAAGGAAAAAATGTGGGTCTCATCAATTCCCGAATGGAAAACTCATGAACGAATAAAAAATTTTATGACCACTGACCGGATATCCGGGGCATTTGTATGGACAGCGTTCGATTATCGTGGTGAACCTACTCCTTATAGATTTTTCCCGGGAGTAAGCAGTCATTTCGGTTTGTTTGACTTATGCGGCTTTCCAAAGGATCCGGCATATTTTTATAAATCGGTTCAATCTGCCGAACCCGTAATTCACCTGTTTCCTCATTGGAATTGGAAAGGGAAGGAGGGAGAAAAAATTAAAGTTTTTACTTATACAAATGTTGAGGAAGTGGAATTATTCCAGGATGGGCAAAGTTTAGGTAAACAAAAAGTTTTACCATTTGAAAATCAAAGCTGGAAGGTAAATTACAAACCCGGAACATTGATTGCCAAAGGTTACAGGAATGGCAAACTTATTATTACTGACAAAATTGTAACATCAGGAGAACCTTATTCTGTGAAAGTGTCAGGATATAAAAACAACCTGAAAGCTGACGGAGAGGATGCGGTTACCTTAAAATTTGAAATTCTTGATAAGAATGGTATTGTTTGTCCCAATGCTGATAATATCATAATCATCACAGTTAAAGGCAATGGCCATTTATTGGGTGTCGACAATGGTAATCCTACTAATATTAATCCGGCAAAACTGCCTGAAACAAGAGCTTTTAGCGGACTTTGCTCAGCTATTGTTCAATCAAATGAAGAAGCCGGAACCATAATTGTAACGGCAACATCGGAGAATTTAAAAAATGGGGTTCTGGAAATAAAAACTAATCAGACTGAAATGAAGCCTGTCGTTAAATCGGATTTGATTGTAAATGACTATATGTTCTTCCGAAGACCTGAAGGCTGGGATTTTAAATGAATAACTGTCATATTTACGATTTGGAGATATCAGATCAGTTGGACTATAAGGATGGTCAGACCAGGGGAATTGATATATAAATAATTATGAGCTGGTTATATTAATCTGGAAAACGACAGATGCGAAAAACATTTTTTTTGATTGCATGTCTGATAAGCAAAACATTATTTGCCCAGGATATGAGTTATACCAGACCGGGAAACAACTTTTATCAGGAGTTACCCGATCCTGCAATAACTCCCATTGAAGAGTGGTCGAAACTTACCAATGATATAAATGTAAGTTTTGCAAGTGATAATATAAGATATCCGAAAAAAAACGTTCCTGCTGTTTCTTCTCAGACCAACTGGAATGCAACTGCCTGGAAAGGGGAAAAAGTCCATACTCAAATTTTGGTTTGGACCAAAAAAAATATTCCGGATCTCAGTTTTAAAGTGAATGATCTTGTTAATGAAAAGGGCGATCGCATTGATAGTAAAAATGTAATCCCGGGTTTTGTGCGATATGTTATGACAGATGAGTTTGGTCGTGGTTGTGATCATAGAAAACCATCAGAATATGATTCCTCATTAGTAGAGGATCCAATTGATATTATCACTGTTATCCCGGTTCAGCCAAATACAGTACAACCAATCTGGTTAAGCGTGAAGGTGCCTGGGAATACCCAGGCAGGCAAATATACCGGGACAATCATTATCAATGCTCTAAAGAAATATGAATTAAAGATTGTCCTGAATGTACTGAATCATTTATTGCCACCTCCGGATATGTGGAAATTTGATCTGGATTTATGGCAAAGTGCTAATTCCATTGCGAAAGTGCATGACGTGGAATTATGGAGTAAAGAACATTTCGAAATAATGAAACCTTATTTCAAAATGCTTGCCAGTGCCGGGCAAAAAACGATTACTGCGAATATAATAAGCCAACCCTGGGGTAAGACACATATCTATTATGAAGACCCCAGCCTTATACGCTGGGTCAAAAAAAAGGATGGAACCTGGATTTATGATTATAGTGTTTTTGACCGGTATATTTCGTTTATGATGGATTGTGGCATTGACAAACGAATTAATTGTTACAGCATGGTAACATGGGACTTGTCTTTTATTTATTTTGATGAAGCCTCCGGTAGAGATACCTCATTACAGGTAAAACCAGGTTCCCCTGAATATCTTCAATACTGGTCGCCAATGCTGATTGATTTTACCAGACATTTAAAAGATAAAGGTTGGTTTAACCTTACTGCAATAGCAATGGACGAAAGGCCAATGGAAAGTATGAAAGCAGTTATTTCAGTATTAAAACAGATTGATCCGGTTTGGAAAATTGCATTAGCCGGAGTTTATCATGCTGAAATCGAAAAGGACATTTATGACTACTGCTTATATATCAGCGATACATTTAGTGAAACGGAATTGAACCAGCGGAAAGCTCTTGGTGAACCAAGTACATTTTACACAGCCTGTGATGACGAACATCCTAACGGACACTCATACTCGCCACCTGCTGAAAATGCCTGGCTGAGCTGGTATGCCGCTTCAGCAGGATTTACCGGCTATCTGCGTTGGGCATATAATAATTGGGCAAAAGCTCCCTTACTGGATACCCGTTTCCGAACCTGGCCCGCGGGAGAAAATTATCAAATCTATCCGGGTCCCAGGACTTCTGTCCGTTTCGAAAAATTAATTGAAGGTATACAGGATTTTGAAAAGATCAGAATACTGAGGGAGCAGTTTAATAAAGAAGGAAACGAAAAAAATATTAAGGAATTAAATGATATTGTAACTGCTTTTAAAATTGAAAAATTAAAGGTAATGACGGCGGCTGAAATGTTAACCAATGCAAAAGAACAATTGAATAAATTCTAAGAACTATATGAAACTCCTCTGCATTATATCATTACTCATGTATTTGACAAATGGCACGCTGAATGCCCAGGATGAACTTGATGTGATAAGGAATAACTGGCTTCAATTCAGTGATGCTCCAAATGCATTTTATCATTTTCTTTCAAATGAAGCATATAAATTTTCAGGAGCAAGAGAAGAAAAAATCTCAAAAATAAGTACAAAGGATGAGCTGTTACTCCGGCAGGAAGAGGTTCGTCAGACCATGTGGAAAATAATTGGTCCATTTCCGGAGAAAACACCCCTGAATGCAAAGATCACAAGCATAGTTAAGAAAAGGGATTACCGGGTGGAGAATCTGATTTATGAGTCATTGCCCGGATTTTATGTTACAGCTTCTCTGTTTGTTCCTGAAAATGTAAGAATACCGGCACCAGCCATATTATTCTGTAGCGGACATAGTAGTGGTGTTTACAGGCTGTCCCTTTACCAGCAGCCTCTGCTGAATCTTGTTAAGAAAGGATTTATTGTTCTGGCTATTGATCCTCTGGGTCAGGGAGAACGGCTTCAATATTTTAATCCGGAAACAGGAGAGTCCGCAATTGGCAGTTCCACACAGGAACATTCTTACCCTTCAGTGCAGGTTTTCCTGACAGGGAAATCTATAGCCAGGTATTTTCTGTGGGATGGGATACGTGGAATAGATTATCTGGTGAGCCGCAGGGAGGTGGATCCAAAGAGGATAGGGGTTCATGGTCTTTCAGGAGGAGGCACTCAGGCTGCTTATATTTCTGCTCTTGATGAGAGGGTAGCTGCGTCTGCTCCCGCAGGTTATATCACAAGTTACCGGCGACTTATTGAGTCAGTCGGGGTTCAGGACGGGGAACAGAATTTTTACCATGGTATTTCTGATGGGATAGACCATGCTGACTTTATTGAGGTCAGGGCGCCAAAACCAACTCTGATTATGGCTACTACCCGCGACTTTTTCAGTATTCAGGGGTCGCGTGAAACATACAAAGAGGTAAAACGTATCTATGAGCTTCTTGGGAAACCTGATAATGTTGAACTTACTGAAGATGATTTTGGCCATGGCTATACAAAAAAGAACCGTGAAGCAATGTATGCTTTTTTTCAAAATCATCTGAATCTTCCGGGTTCATTTGCTGAAGAGGAAGTCGACTATCCGACTCCACAGGAGTTGCAGAAAACCTCTACCGGACAATTATCAACATCTCTTGGGGGAGAGACTGTTTTTAGTCTGAATCGCAAAGAATCAGAAAACCTTATTGATGAATTGCAGACTTCACGACAAAATCTTACGAAACATTTTTCAGACGTAATTAATTCTGCTAAAAAACTTTCGGGTTATAAGGAACCATTAGTTATAGGTGAACCGGTGTTTACCGGGCGTATTCAGCGCTATGGTTATGTAGTTGAGAAGTATTTTGTAAATGGCGGGGGTGACTATCCTGTTCCATACCTGTTATTGATACCTGACAAGCCAAACGCCAAAGCTTTGATTTATCTTCATCCTTCAGGTAAGTCAGCCGAAGCATCTGCAGGCGGGGAAATGGAGTGGTTCGTCAGGAAAGGGTTTACTGTGCTGGCTCCTGATATTCCCGGGATTGGCGAAATGGGTCCGGGAGTTTTTATAGGAGATACGGATATTGACAGCATTTCCTATAATTTGTGGTATACCTCAGTACTTATAGGCAGAAGCATAGTTGGAATAAGAGCAGGCGATGTAGTAAGACTCACGCGGTTATTACTAAAAAACAATAAGATAGATGATGTTTATGGTATAGCCAGGAATGAACTGACCCCGGTATTATTATATGCTGCAGCTTTTGAACCTGCGATAACCCGGATTGCATTAATTGAACCATATTCCTCTTACAGGTCTATAGTCTTGAACCGTTTCTATAATCCCAAGTATGTTTACAGTATAGTTCCCGGAGCGCTTACCGCTTATGATCTTCCTGATCTTGAAGCCAGCCTTGCACCTCGCAGGCTCTTGATTGCAGGTGTTACTGACGGGAACGGGAAAAGTACTGATATTGAAGGCATCAATACTGATCTTATGATAATTAAAAGTGCTTATCATTCTGGAAATGCTGACATACAATTGAATATTGTATCACTGAATTCGACTGAAAAACTGTATAATGATTTTATGGGATGGATAAAATGAACTTTTGATCCATCCAAAATAATTATATTTGGTTATTCCTGCCCGAATAAATAATAAAATTGGAGGCCATTTTCTTCAGGTTTTTACAGAGGTTTACCTTGAAGGCAAATTAAACTTTTGGATAATTGGAGATAGTATGTTAAAATAGTGTAATAACCTGATAACATGGGCTAATAATTTATTATAGAATAATTATTTACTTTATAGATGTATCAATTTGGAAATGTTTTTTGGCAGGCTATTTCTTATCCTTATCCTTATCCTTATTACAGGTCGGAATTCAGGCTAATTAAGTAGTTAACGTTGAAGTTGATTGATTACTAAAAATTTTCCCCAAGATCATGAATAGAATAACCCCTAACCAATTAATATTCTTAATCTATGAAAAAAAATCTTTGTTGTTATGTATTAAGCAAAACGTTATGTAGTTTTCAGAAACTATTTCAGTTTATGAAGATTGCTTCTCTGATCATGATTTTTGGATTTTTTGATCAGACCTTAACTTTAGCCTATTCTCCTAAAGCTGGAGAACCACAGAAACTGTCTATATCCGGTACTGTCACTGATAGTCAGGCCGGGGAAGCTTTACCTGGTGTGAACGTTGTTGAAAAAGGTACAACGAATGGAGTAATTACAAACGCAGAAGGAAAGTATGTCTTAACTGTCACTTCTGACAAGGCTATCCTTGTTTTTTCCTTTGTTGGGTATACGACCACCGAGATGCCTGTAGCGGGTAAAACTGTACTTGATGTGGCCTTAGAAGCTGAATTACAAGACCTTGATGAAATTGTGATAGTTGGTTATGGCACTCAGAAAAAGACCTCGGTAACCGGATCGGTAAGTATGGTAAAAGGAAATATTATTAACAAGATACCGGTTGCAAATATTAGTAATTCCATTGCCGGAAATGCTGCTGGAGTAACAATGAGACCCAACGGAGGGCAGCCAGGATATGATAACCCTGAATTATATATTAGAGGGCTTGGAACTACGGGATCATCAAGACCATTAATTATTATTGATGGAATTGTGAGGAACAATATAAATCAACTTGACCCGTCAATTATCGAATCGGTATCCGTACTGAAAGATGCTGCTGCTGTTGCACCTTATGGATTGGGAGGAGCCAATGGAGTTATCCTGGTAACCACTAAAAAGGGAGCTTTAGGTACACCAACACTTTCACTAAATTCCTATTATGGATGGCAAACGCCAACTTATTACCCAAAACTCCTGAATGCTGTTGATTATATGAAACTGAAGAACGAAGCTTATCTTAATTCAAATCCGGGAGCTGATCCGGCTACATATCCATTTCAACCCGATCTTATTACTAACTATTTGGATTTGAACAAAAGTAATCCTGACCGTTATCCTAATAGTAACTCCAGGGATCTTGTAAACATGGTTGCCCCACTTCAAAACTATAATCTTCAGTTAACTGGCGGCACTGAAAAAATCAAGTATTATGCAGCAATGGGATATTACAAACAGGAGGGTTTGTTTGAAAAGGTTAATTATAGTCGGTTCAACTATAATATTAACCTCGATGCAAAAGTTACCAAAACTACCACAGTTTCCCTATCAGTAATTAGTTCCATGGAACGTACTAGCGATCTTGATCCCAGTGAAAATACAGTGCATATGTTCAGATCTGCTTTCAAAACTTTGCCTATTCACAATATCTATTATACAAACGGCTTGTGGGGACAATCTTCAGGAAATGCTCCGGCAGCTGTTCTTAATTCGGATAGTTATGTGAATAATGATGTGAATACTGTGTTAAGTACTATTACGATAGAGCAGCAATTACCTTTTGTCAAAGGATTAAGTATAAAAGGGAGTGTAAGTTATGATAACAATGCCGGGTTTAATAAAGGGTGGCACACACCATGGTATTACTGGACTCAGGACATCTCCACAACACCATATACATATACAAGGCAAATTAACCCGAAAGAGGATGGAAGTGCACCTACCTATACATATCTGGCCCAGACAAATAGTAGGGGAGCGGCTTATACCATGCAGGGCTATTTGAATTACCAGAGAACATTTGGTAAACATGAAATTACAGGATTATTTGTTGCAGAAGCAAGAAATGCTTCGAGTAGCTATATTATGGCCAGAAGGAATAACTATGTTGTCACCATCGATGAGATAAGTATGGGTAGTTCTGACAAGAACGATTTTGACAACGGAGGTTCATCGACCAATGGCACTCAGATAGGATACGTATATAGGGCAGGATATGTTTATAATAATAAATACATGTTTGAGGCATCAGGACGATATGACGGACATTATTATTTTGCCCCGGGCAGGAAATGGGGATATTTTCCGGCATTTTCACTGGGATGGAGACTTTCGGAAGAAGATTTTATGCAGAGTATTGATTTCATCAATAATCTGAAACTTAGGGCCTCATGGGGGAAATCCGGTAATCTTGCTGGTAGTGCCTATCAGTATCTGAGCGGATATAATATGGTTGGGAGCCAATATGCTTACGGAAACGGGACAATGGTTCCCATAGCCTATTCACCCCAGGAAGCAAATCCTAATATTACATGGGAAATATCCACTAAAACAGATATCGGTTTTGAAGCGAGTTTATGGAACAGTTTGCTGACTGTTGAAGCAGACTATTTTTATGAACACAGGACAGGTATGTTACTGCCTCCAGCAGTTACTGTTCCCATAGAATACGGTATACCACTTGCACAGGAAAATGCAGGGGAAATGAAAAACAATGGATTTGAGCTGACTGTAGGTTCAAGGCATGATTTTGGAAACGGACTCAGATTAGGAATTATTGGGAATTTCAGTTATGCCAAAAACAAAATGGTCCAGGTATTCGAAACCTCTGCGACCTATGATAATCCTAACCGGAGAAGAACAGGCCGACCATATAATACTCAATTTGGCTATAAGTCAGACGGGCTGTTTTCCACAAATGATGACAAAAACGGAGATGGGATTATCAATAGTGATGATGGATATGATGTTGTCCAGTTTGGAACTTTGCGTCCTGGAGATATCAGATACGTTGATCTCAGTGGCCCGGATGGTATCCCCGATGGTAAAATTGATGGTAACGATGAATGTGTAATAGGATATCCGGTCTATCCTCTAATGACTTATGGAATTACACCGACAATTGATTGGAAAGGCTTCGATCTAAGCTTGTTCTTACAGGGTTCAGCGAGAGCTTCAATAAGAATTTATGGTTTCCAGACTGTTAGTTTTGAGAATGATAACAGTAACACTGATTATGAATTTTATAATGATCACTGGACTCCTGAAAATCAGGGTGCTTCATATCCAAAAGCCGATCTGGGTCCTACAACTAATAACAACAAAAACTCGGATTTCTGGATGAGAAATACTAACTTCCTAAGGTTAAAAACCGGAACATTAGGATATACTCTTCCAAACAGTGTTCTGAATTTTTTGAAAATTAAGGTTATAAGGGTATATGCTTCAGGGCAGAACTTACTTACCTTTAGTAAGATTAAGTTCATGGATCCGGAAACAGGTTATTCCGATCTCCAGAATTCTTATCCTCTTATGAAGTCGTACACTTTTGGTATAAATGTTACCTTCTAACCATCTCATTTATAAAACTAAGCTACTATGACAAATTTTAAAATAATAAGATATATTACGTTTACAGGATTAATACTATTTGGTACTTTTTCATGTAAGCAGAATGATTTCCTCGAAACAACCAACAAGGGAAAACTTACAGACGCGACAATGTGGGCCAGTGAAAGTAATGCTGATATTTATCTGAATAATTGTTACAGTCTGCTTTACGATAAAGCTAATAATCCTGATTGTCTCGATAATTTTACAGATGATAATGATGTCTCAGAATATTATACATCCTTTAACTGGAAAAAAGGTGTTGTCAATGAGACAAACACTTACACCGGTCCTTGGTCGGGAGAAGAAGGTTTTGCAATGGATGCAAACTGGTGGGATACATACTCTCAAATAAGGGCATGTAATACGTTTATAACCAATGTACAAATATTTTCTTCAAATTATTCTGAAGAATATACGGCAAAGCGTATTGATGAAGCCAGGTTTTTACGGGCATATTATTACAGCGAGTTGTTCATGCGCATAGGGGGCTTGTGCATTATTACAGAACCTCAGGACAGGGCAACAATGACTGAAGATCAGCTTTACGTGCCCAGAAGCAGCTTCGAGGAGACCTATGATTTTATTATCGGGCAATTGGACACTATTCTCATGAACGCCAATCTGGCGGTCAAATATAACCACGGGGATGATGATGCAGGCAGAGCGACTCTGGGTGCAGCATTGGCTTTAAAGGGATGGCTTCAGCTGTTCGCCGCCAGTCCGGCATATAATTCTTCATCACCGGCCGTTCCTCCCGGTCCTGATAATTTGCAGAGTTTTGCTGCTCCTGATCAGTCACGATGGGCGGATGCAGCAGCAACAAATAGAAAATTCATTGAAACATGGGGCCATAAAGGCTCGGGTGATTATAACCTGTTCCCGCAAATGACTGACTTCTGGAAGGTAGAAAATGAATATAACGAAGAGGTTATATGGGACAGGCAACATGTTGCCTCCACAATGCCAAACTATTACGATGTATATGGAGGTGGTCCGACTTATGTACTCAATACTTATATTTGTTGGGGGAATTATAGTCCCACTCAACAGCTTATTGATGAGTTTCAGACAGCTGATGGTAAGAATATTACAGATCCGACTTCAGGTTATAATCCTCAGAATCCATATGTAAATCGTGAACAGAGATTTTACAATTTTGTTGTGTATGACGGGGCTGAGTATAAACAAAATTGGATGCCGGAAGTTGACATAATACGTTACCGTGTGGATAAAGTACATCCTTCCCTGAATGAGATTGACTTTGGCGGAGGTGATGTGGGGAATACCGGATATTCTTCAAAAAAGAAACTTGATCCAAATAATATGCCGGGTGAGATGAATGGACAAAATAATGTTTTGTACCGTTATGCAGAGGTTCTTTTAAACTATGCTGAAGCTCAGAACGAGGCTGCCGGACCAGATGCTTCTGTATATGAGGCAATTAATGCTGTCAGGGCCAGGCCAAGTACCAATTTGCCCGAGTTGCAGCCAGGACTGTCCCAGGCTGAAATGCGTGCAGCAATCTGGCATGAACGGAGAATCGAATTATCATACGAAGACAAGAGACTTTTTGACCTACTCCGATGGAAAATTGCAGAAGAAAAAATGAATGAAGATTTGCAGGGGATGCTGATCAAAAATACTGTTGAAGCAGATAACAGCGGAGTATGGGTTTATACACCTATATCGCTTAATCGCCCTCATAATTTTCAACAAAAAATGTATTTCAATCCTATTCCTCAGTCTGTAATTGACCAGAATCAAAAAGTCAAACAAAACTGGGGTTATTGATTAATCAGTTATCCTAGTATCATTTAAGGCCATAAAAATAATTTTTATGGCCTTATTATTTTGAGCAGTAAATTGTTACGCGGTGTCAATGCAATATTGTCCACATTTGGTTAAAAGATATTGATATTTTGTAAATTGGGGAAATAATACTAGCAATGATAAGGCTTATAGATAACCAAAATGCCAGACGATTACTTGTCCCGGGATTGTTTTTTGTCCTTTTCCTCTATTTCGGCATTTTAAACAGGTATCATATATTGTACCTGGAACAAAGTCAGTTATTCCTTTACAACTTTAGTTTTCTTAAAGAACAATTTACACTGCCCGGAGGATTACCTCTTTACCTGGGAAGCTTTTTTACTCAATTTTTTATCTCTTCATGGGCTGGAGCATTTATTATCACCATGAATTCTTTTGCGGTTTTTATGCTATCAGTTTACATTTATAAAAAACACAACGTAAAAAACGTAATTTCAGCTTTTGTCCCCGTATTTCTACTGACAATATTACAGAGTAATGAGTTATTTACATTTAGTCAATCAATTGGGTTTCTTTCCCTTCTTTTATTTTTTGCCCTATACATTTCTATCGATAAATCGTCATTAAGGTATACTATTTATTTTTTCGGATGGCCGGTACTTTACATACTCTCAGGGGGTTATTCCATCCCTGTTATATTTTTATGTATAATCCACGAATTGCTTTTTAGGAAACTGGATTATTATGGGACAATTATTCTTTTACTAATTATTACGGGAGTATTCATGCCATATCTTTTCGCTACACTTTTATTTTACATACCGGCCAGAGTAATTTTTACTTATCCGATACCTTTGGAATTTCACGCCTATTCGCTGTATTCTTTAATATTATTACTTCTCTGGAGTCCCTTAATGTTAGTGGTCGCTTATGTGATGAAAAAGATCAGTAGTTTTAAAGGAAAGCTGATAAACAGTAGATCACTCAATGTATTTGCAGCTACTCTCATATTTTTCCTTATGGGATTAGGTGTTTATAAATATGGTTATAATAAAAGGACAGAGCTTATGCTGGGAATTGACTATAATGCTCAACAGGCAGAATGGGATAAAGTCCTTAAGCTTTCAGAACAATACCCTGATTTTAACCTTCTGGTGATCTATTATACCAATCTGGCACTTTACAAAACAGGCAATTTGTTGGAAAAAATGTTCAGTTATCCGCAAACCGGTTCAAATGGACTGAGGCTTAAAAGGGAACGCAGTTCAGGCTTTTTCTTTGGGGGTGAAGTATTTTACTATTTGTCACATACGAGTGAAGCCAACCGTTGGGCATTCGAAACAATGATCGCAAGAGGCTTAAATCCCAGGGCTTTGAAAAGACTTATAACGACTTGTATCATAAATGGAGATACCGAAATTGCAAAAAAATATTTATATCTTTTACATCAGACTCTATTTTACCATGGGTTTACAAAGAAATATGTTTCTTATCTCAATAATCCAGAATTGGCTGATAAAGACCCGGATATCTCCATGAACCGCCATTTGATGATTCATTCAGATTTTATTTCAAATGAAAATGATCTGAACCTGATAGAACTTTTAAAAAACCACCCTGAGAATAAAATGGCTTATGAGTACTTAATGGCATCTTTGCTTCTGGATAAAAGACTTGACGCCTTTGCACTATATGTTTTGAGGATAAAGGATTATGGTTATTCAAGTATGCCAGTCCATCTTGAAGAGGCACTGTTATTTTATAATACCTATAAAAATAATAATATTCTGCCGGACGGATTTTCATTTCGCCCGGAAACCATCCGGAGATTTAAGGATTATATAGATAAATATAATTCATATAAAGGCAATACTGAACTGGCAGCAAAGGAACTTAAAATAAGTTATGGAAAAACATATTGGTATTTTCTCCAATTCATTAACAACGAATAAAAATGATTCAGGGAAATTCAGGATTAAGATTTAATCGGTTATTGATATTTATTTTATCAGCTGTAATGTTTCAAATGAATCTGGGCTGCAGACAACGATTACCTCAATATACTGAGATAAATCAAAATGTGGATTTGAATCCTGACTATACTTCAATTTCGGTTCCTCTTAATATTGCTCCACTGAATTTCAGAATAAATGAATCAGCAGATAAATACATGGTCTGGTTTCATAATTCAAATGGTGATGAATTCATCGTTCAATCCGGTAATGGTAATATTGAAATTCCACCAAGAAAATGGAGCAACCTATTGGCGAATGCTGTTTCGAAAGAATTCTTTATGGACGTGTTTGTTGAAAAATCACAGAAATGGACAAAATATAATACAATAAAGAATAATGTTACGCAAGATTCTATTGATAAATATCTGGTATATAGGTTGATAGAGCCAGGATTTGAAGGCTGGAATAAAATGGGAATTTACCAGCGAAATCTTGAAAACTTTAAAGAGACACCCGTGATGCTTAACAGCGTAAGTGACGGCAACTGTATGAATTGCCACACTTTTTGCAGAAATAGCAGCAGTACAATGATGTTTCATATGAGAGGTGAACATGCTGGTACAGTTATATATCGCAATAATTGCCTTTCTAAAATAAACACCAAACTGGAAAAAACGATATCATCAGGCGTCTATCCTTCATGGCATCCGTCAGGAAATTTTATTGCTTTCTCTGTAAATAATATTTACCAGAATTTTCATTCCATCCGTACAAAGAGAATTGAAGTTTATGATACATTGTCATCCATAATTGTATACGATGTAAATAAGAATATTATTGCCACTTGTCGTAACCTCTCAGATACGGGGCAACTTGAAACTTTTCCCTCCTGGTCACCTGACGGCCGGTACCTTTATTTTTGCAGCGCTAAAAAACTGCCTGCGCAAGAGTATAAGCAGGTCAGGTATAATTTGTTTCGCATATCTTTCAATCCTGATATTTTTAGTTTTGGGACCCTTGATACAGTCTTGTTAGTTTCACAATACGGAAAAAGCATCTCCTTTCCAAGGATATCACCAGATGGTAAATATCTCCTTTTCTGTATATCAGATTATGGGAATTTTTCTATCTGGCACCCTGAAAGTGATCTGTATTTGCTTGATCTGACAACTGGTAAAATATCCAAACCGGAAATAAACAGTAATAAAACAGAAAGTTTTCATTCCTGGTCATCCACAGGGAGATGGATTGTATTCAGCAGTAAAAGAGGAGACGGTTTATACACATGGCCATACATTTCATATTTTGATTCATCAGGTCGGGCCCACAAACCTTTTATCTTGCCACAAAAAAACCCCGGATTCTACTTTAACTTTCTGAAATCTTTCAACCTTCCTGAGTTCGTTACAACGCGTATTGAATTAAATCCCAGAAAATTTGCAAAGATTGTTAAATCCGTACCTGAAAATGTCATATTTAAAAGTGCAGATTAAATGATGGATTTTGAATTAATAATTTTGCATTATAACAACATTATTCTCGTACAACGAGTATTCTGAGTATTTAGTTCTATGATTCAGAATCCAGGTTTAATGAAAATGCAATGCTTTTACGAAATCCTTTTGTTTTTATATATCCAACAGTCATTCCAATCATAATCCAGATGCTTCCTGCTATCTGTGCCTGAATACGCAAATTTATCCATATCATGAAGCAAAAAATAAATCCAAAAAAAGGAGGAACAATGTTTATAAACTTCCTGCTCTTTTGCCTTATGAAGAAATGAAAAAAAACTGATAGGTTTACTCCCATAAATGCCAAAAAAGCTCCAAAATTCAGCATCTCTGCCGTTAGCTGATAGCTGAGTATAAAAGATCCGATCAGAGTAATAGCCCCTACAAACAAGACATTATTGCGAGGAACAAACCTTTTAGAATCAATCATTCCAAAAAACTTTTTTGGAATAGCGTCTTCTCTGCCCATTCCATAAAGCAATCTGGCAGCTCCCAGCATGGATCCAATTCCAGCTCCAATGCATGAAAACAGGAGGCTGGCATTCATAAGATGAAAAAGTAAATTACCTCCTGCTTTTCTGGCAACAAATACAAAGGCGGTATCGATATCGGGGAAATTTCCCCATTCTCCCCAAACGAGTTGAGCTATGTATACTTCAATAGAGGCAATTATTCCTGTAAATAAACAGGTCAGTACCGTGGCCAGTAATATATTCCGGCGCGGATTCCTGACCTCTTCCGAAAGTGTCGAGATTCCGTCAAAACCGATATATGTTAATGCGGCAATAGAGGTCCCGGTGAGTACCAGCGGAAGGGAAAATGTCTGGGGATCATATAATGGCTTAAGCAGGTGTCCATGTATAAGTTCAGGCGTACTTAATAAAAATCTGACTGCATAAAACATAAAGATCAAAACGATAGCTGTAAGCACTATAATCAATATTCTGTTGTTTCTGGCATTAGATTTAATGCCCAGAAGGTTTGATGATGTGAACAACAATGCAAAAAAAACTACTCCAACAGGATATGGAATTTGTGGTATGATATTCATTAGTGCTTTACTGGCCCAAATAGTACATAATATGGGATTTAACATATAATCCATCACCATACCCCATCCTGTAAGAAATCCCAGTGTCGGATTTATAGACCTTCCAACGTAGGAAAAAGCTGAGCCAGCAAGTGGAAAAACGCTTGCCATACGGCCATAACTTACTGCAGTAAAGAGCATCGCCACCATCGCTATAAGAATGGTCAAAACCACATGTCCCTTTGCTTCGTTGCTTATTATCCCAAAAATAGGAAGGGGTGCAGTTATTGTAATAAGTACAATGCCGTAAAATACAAGATCCCACAAGCCTAGAGCACGTTTTAAATGCGGTATTTCTTTCTGGTTTATCTCTTTGGGTATTTTCTTTATCATTATCACTTATAAGTTATCAGATAAAATCCATTCTATTCACTTCAGGGGCACAGAACCTTTATACATGCGAACAAGAGCTTCAAGAGATTTTTTTGGTTTCCGGTCGACAGTCACAACACCATAAGGTCCGTAATCATTATAGGTGATTAAATACTTCCGGTGATAATAGTCTGCCCAGCACCAGAGAACGCCTCCCGATACACCGGGGACACTCCTGATTCCTTCCCATATCCTCTCTATATAGGCAGCCTGAAATTCTTCCGAATATGGAGCATCGCCATGAATATTTTTTATTCCCTGAGCTCCGAATTCTGTGATAAATATCGGTTTGTTGATAAAGCTTTTGCGAACAAGGCTAAGCTCCTTAACGAATGGTTGAAAGCCAAGTGAGTCTATCTGTGAAGTATTGTCACATAACGTTCCTTCGAGTGTTCCGTAATATTTATTGAAACAAACAATATCAGCTTCATCATATCCCAGATGAGCCATCGGATTGCCATTTGCTACGAATGTAACAAGACGGGTCGGATCAAGCGACTTTGCCAGTCTCAGTAATTCCCTCATAACTGTTATTCCTATTTCAGTATCAGTACGGCACTCATTGCACATGCTCCAGATAATTACGCAAGGATGATTCTTATCCCTTCTTATCATTTTTCTTAAAGCAGGTTTTGCCTGATCCAGAATATCAAGACTCATTTTTACGTCCTCTCCAAACCAGGTTTGCCCCCACCAGTTTAACGGAACTTCTTCCAGCATCATGAATCCGAATTCATCATAAAGCGACAATAAATCAGGTGACTGAGGATAATGTACGCGGATTGTATTTATTCCAACGCTCTTCATAAGAGTGAGTTCTTTACGCAAGGTGTCTTCAGGAACATTGACTCCTGAATTTCCATATTCATCATAGCGGTTGACTCCTTTTATGGTAACCGGATTACCATTCAGAAGAATTGTATTACCCTGTATGCTTATTTTCCTTATTCCGGTACGGTCTGCAACTTCATCAATCACTGCTTCGTCTTTTTTAAGCTTTCCTTTTACTTCATATAAAGAAGGACTCTCAGGCGACCACAATTTTGGATGATCCACTGTGAAAGCAATTGTTAATTTTGTAGTGTCATTCGGTTTGCACAATAATTTTTCTGATTTTTTTGTAAAGTCCCCACCGTTTGATAATTCAATTTCAAGTTCCATTTCGGATTCAGCATCTGACTCATTAACAACTGCTGCAATACATGTTATCTGAGCTTTCCCATCTGCCAGGTCAGACCATACAGTCAGATCATCAATGTTTTCATAACAATCCCATGCCTGGGGCACTGTTACCCTGGCCCAGTTATTCCTGTCAAAGCCCTCTTTATACCAGCCTTTTTTCTCTCCAAAGTTTCTGATATCAAGCTGGAATCTCCAATCGCTGGATAATACCTTTATTTTCCTGACTGATTGATGATTTTCAACATGTACCGGACCACCATTATTATTTTCCTGATGACATCCGGAATAAAAGAGATTGACAGTCAGAATTACCAGGATCACTTTCTTCTTAAAGAATCTCTCTTCTTTGATGCTAAATATTTTTTTCATTGCTCTGTTTTTTCAGGAGTCAGAGATAGAAATGATGATTTCTGTAAAATGGTTAGAAAAATTCATTCAATCAACTGGTATGGAACCTCCATACATACGCGCAAGTGTTCTAAGCGATTTTTTCCGTTTGCGGTCTCCGGTTACAACACCATAGGGTGCATATGGAGATGTCAAAGCAAAATGTGTTTCATGATAATAATCTGCCCAGGTCCATAGAATGCCTCCGGATATTGTCGGATTACTTACAAGAGCTTTCCACATGCTTTCAATATAAGCTGACTGAAACTCCTCAGATTGGATGACATCGCCATGTATATTAATTATTCCCTGCCGTCCGAATTCTGACATTATTATCGGCTTATTGCCAAAGTAATTACGATAATTGACAAGATCCCTGGCAAGTGACTGGTAGCAGACAGAATCTATCTGGCTGATATGATCGCAGGCTACATATTTATTGAAACATATAATGTCAGCTTCATCAAAACCAAGATGTTTGGTCGGATTGCTTCCGGCAACAAATGTTGCCAGTCGTGTTGGATCCAGCAACTTTGTCAGTTTCAAAAGATTACGCATAACTGTTATTCCGACTTCATTATCTGTAACACATTCGTTTGCCATACTCCATATTATGATGCAGGGGTGATTCTTATCCCTTGCGATCATACCTTTCAAGGTAGATCTTGCCTGATCAAGAATATTCAGACTCTGTTCTGCAGTACCTCCGATTGGAATGATTCCCTTCCAGTTTGTTTGTCCCCACCAGTTCAATGGTATTTCTTCCATCATCATGAAGCCATATTCGTCAAATAGATCCAGTAATTCGGTTGATGCCGGGTAATGAACACGTATTGTGTTTATTCCGACACTCTTCATTAATGCCAGTTCCTCCCTGAGAAATTTCTCAGGTGGATTTGGACCAAGGCGATCGTATGCATCATAGCGATGCGTACCTTTAATTGTAATCGCTTTCCCATTCAGCAGAATAGATGTCCCTTCCACACTCACCTGTCTTATACCAAAACGATCAGTGAGATCATCAATTTTATTCCCGTTTTTTGAAAGACTGGCACTTGCTGTATATAACACAGGCGTTTCGGGAGACCATAATTCAGCATTTTCAAGGATGAAATCTATCCTTACCTTAGTAATATCATTGGGTTTGCACCGGACCTTTACGCTTTTATTAATTATAACAGAATTCCGGGATATATTCAAATCCACATTCATTTCATCTTCCGTGGCAGTTTCATTTGTCAGACTGATGATGCAGTTAATGCTGGCACCTTTCTTATCAGGTATTGTCCTGACAGTCAAGTCGTCAATATAAGTTTGTGAAGTGCTTACCAGCTTTACTGGTTGGAGGATGCCACCATACTGGATCCATTCAATTTGTTCTGCTGCCGGAAGCCAGTTGATCCTGGGCCTGTTATCCACTCTGACAACAAGTTTATTTTCCTGACCCGGTTTAAGATATTTTGTAATGTCGAAACGGAAAGGCAAATAACCACCTATATTTTCACCAATAAATTCTCCGTTGACCCAAACTTTACTATAATACATTACACGGCCAAAAACAATATCAGTTTTCTTGCCCGTAATCGATTCATCCGGATTGATGATTGTTGTATACCAACCAATTCCCTCATATTGCCACAAGGCATCATCATAGCAATTCCATGCAAGGGGGACAGTCATTTTCCCCCAGTCGCCAAGGTCTTTATCAAACCATTTTTCTTTCTCACCAACATCTCTGATATCAAGCTGGAATCTCCAGTCGCTGGATAATACCCGTATTTTCCTTACTGATCGCTGATTTTCAACGGCATACGGACTGTTATTCTGATTTTCAGCTTTAAAACCATAAAGAAAGAGACTTATAAAAACAGCTAATAATATAATTCGATTACAGAATTTATCTGTTTTAGTACTATATTTCTTCTTCATTGTTTTATCAAAAGAGATTAATAATTTAAACAATTGTTTTCCCGAAAATGGTTTTGTGAGCGAGGAAATAATTCAATCAATTCCCTGGTATGGAGCCACCATACATACGTGCAAGCGCTTGGAGGGATTTTTTCTGCTTGCGGTCTCCTGTTACAACACCAAATGGACCATAATTAGCATTTATTACCCCATAAAATCCATAACTTTTATGCAAGGCAAAATGCTGTTCGTGGAAATAGTCTGCCCAGGTCCACAGGATACCCCCGGATATTGAAGAATTTTCTTTCAGAGCCTTCCAGTTGCTTTCTATGTAAGCAGCCTGGAATTCTTCAGAATAAAAAACATCGCCATGTATATCCTTTATTCCCTGTCTTCCAAATTCTGACATAACTATCGGCTTATTGGGGAAATTATTGCGAAACAAAGCCAGATCCCTGCTTAACCGTTTATAGACAACAGAATCTATCTGGCTAATATGATCGCAAATGAAATATTCATTGAAGCATACTATATCAGCTTCATCAAATCCCAGATGCTTCGTCGGGTTACCTCCGGCTACAAATGTTGCCAGTCGTGTAGGATCCAGCAACTTTGTCAGTTTCAAAAGATCACGCATAACTGTTATTCCGACTTCATTATCAGTAGCACATTCATTTGCCATACTCCATATTATAATACAGGGGTGATTTTTATCCCTTGCGATCATATCTGTTAAGGTAGATTTAGCCTGAGGAAGAATATTTAGGCTTTGTTCTTCTTTGCCTCCAATGGATGTCATGTCCCATTTATTACCCCACCAGTTTAACGGAATTTCTTCCATCATCATGAAACCATATTCGTCAAATAGATCCAGTAATTCGGTTGATGCCGGGTAATGAACACGAATTGTGTTTATTCCGACACTCTTCATTAGTGCCAGTTCCTCCCTGAGAAATTTCTCAGGTGGATTTGGACCAAGGCGATCGTATGCATCATAGCGATGCGTACCTTTAATTGTAATCGCTTTCCCATTCAGCAGAATAGATGTCCCTTCCACACTCACCTGTCTTATACCAAAACGATCAGTGAGATCATCAATTTTATTCCCGTTTTTTGAAAGACTGGCACTTGCTGTATATAACACAGGCGTTTCGGGAGACCATAATTCAGCATTTTCAAGGATGAAATCTATCCTTACCTTAGTAATATCATTGGGTTTGCACCGGACCTTTACGCTTTTATTTATTATAACAGAATTCCGGGATATATTCAAATCCACATTCATTTCATCTTCCGTGGCAGTTTCATTGGTCAGACTGATGATGCAGTTAATGCTGGCACCTTTCTTATCAGGTATTGTCCTGACAGTTAAGTCGTCAATATAAGTTTGTGAAGTGCTTACCAGCTTTACTGGTTGGAGGATGCCACCATACTGGATCCATTCAATTTGTTCTGCTGCCGGAAGCCAGTTGATCCTGGGCCTGTTATCCACTCTGACAACAAGTTTATTTTCCTGACCCGGTTTAAGATATTTTGTAATGTCGAAACGGAAAGGCAAATAACCACCTATATTTTCACCGATAAATTCTCCGTTGACCCAAACTTTACTATAATACATTACACGGCCAAAAACAATATCAGTTTTCTTGCCGGCAATGGATTCAGATGGGGTAAAAGTAGTTGTATACCATCCGATGCCGAGGTATTCCCATAATGCATCTTCATAGCAATTCCATGCAAGGGGGACAGTCATTTTCCCCCAGTCGCCATGGTCTTTATCAAACCATTGTTCTTTCTCACCAATATCTCTGACATCAAGCTGGAATCTCCAGTTATTGGAGAGAGTAACTGTTTCTCTTATTGATTTATCTTTTTCAACATTGGAACTCGAATCAGGCTTTTTACTGATCTGACAGCCGGTAAGAATAGCAATAATAACACATAAAACTGATGTTATGAGGGTTTTTATAGTCCTATGAAATGTTTTCATGTATTTAAATTTCATTTTTATAATTCTTCAGATACTTCAGCGTTTTTGATAATGATATTTCTTCCTGAATTGTTGGCCAATATTCAAGTCCGAAATATCCGTCATATTCTGAATCATCAACAGCCATAAGAATTGAGGAATAGTTGATTTCACCAGAATAAATCTCATTGCGACCGGGTACACTGGCAGAATGAAAATGCCCAATCAGGGATATATTTTCCTTTATTGTTGCGATATGGTTCCCGTCCATTATTTGCATGTGATAGATATCATATAAAAGTTTTAATCCTTTATTATTGACCAGCTTTATTATATCAAAACCTGTTTTTGATGATGTCAGAAAATATCCCGGATGATCTACATGAGAATTAAGTGCCTCTAGTACCAGGGTAATTCCCTCTTTGTCTGCAATTTCAGCGGCTTTTGTAAGAGTAACGACTATGCTGTCAAACTGCTGTTGGAATGAACTATCAGTAATTTCATTTCCTGTACAGGTAATCAGTTTTTTACAATCCAGTTTATGTGCGATATCGATTGTTTCTTTAAGTCTCTCGATATATTTATCATTATCTTCCGGTTTTGTAAGAGATCCACCTATTGATCCGTCAGGTGAGTTGACTACCAGATTAGTTATCGTGATATTCAAATCCTTGCATGTTCCGGAAATTTCATTTATATTTTTCTTACCCTTGATCAGATCATTTCCAATAAATTCATGATCCCAAAACCAGAATTCAATAGCCTCAAATCCAAGTTTTTTTATTTTTTTTATTTTTTCGGATGTGTCGGTCCCCTGAAAAAAGGGTTCGATGCATAAATCTATTTTTGGCATTGTAATTCCTCCCATTTTATAAGTATGCTTTACCAACTTTGGAGATACCCTCAGCAATCATATCACAATCATCTTCTGACATTTGTGGGGGTATGTCTATATGAATTGACCGCTCAAGGAATTGTAATGTATTTGGGTTCATATCAGGACTGTAATTCACCTTACCTCCCTTTTTAAGGTAGTAGTCACAGGTATAGGGACATCCTTCCTGTGTAGCTGTCCATTTATTGAGAATCATCTCCCAGTGACTGTATACATGCCAGTCAGGAATACTCTTATTATGCATTGAGGAAGCTGAAATACCTTCTGCCTTCAGCGCATTGGCAAATTTGCCAGTCAGGTCAGGATCCGTCAGGTAAAATATCAGAACCAGTCCGGTATCTCCTTCAGGATCATTCAGTCTCCGGAATTCTATATTATGTATATTTTCAATCGCTTTTTTTATCCGCGATTTATTATGTCTCATTTTTGAAATTAGGTTATCCAGTCTTTCAAGCTGAACTCTGAGTATCGCTCCGGAAATTTCGTTCATCCTGTAATTTACGCCGGGGAAAAGTTCGCCATTGTACCTGGCTTTAGCGAATCTTTTTTCGGGTCCGCCAGGTCTCCAGCAGGCTGCTGTATCATGAAAAGACATGGCTCTCTCATAGAGACGTTTATTATTGGTTGTAACCATTCCACCTTCACCGGCTGTAATAATTTTATGATACTGGAAGCTAAAAGCACCTATCTCTCCAATCCCACCCAATCTTTTACCCATGTAACTTCCCCCGGCAGATTGAGCTACATCCTCAAGAACCTTTAGATTATGCTTTTTGGCTAGCGACATAATTTTTTTCATATCACAGGGAGCACCTCTCATATGAACAGGAATAATTGCTCTGGTTCTTGGAGTTATTTTTCTCTCAACATCAATGGGGTCCAAGGTCAGGCTGTCATCTACTTCCGCTATAACAGGGATTGCTTTTGCTCCAATTATTGCTGCACAGGATGCAAAGAACGTATATCCCGGAACAATTACTTCATCACCCGGACCAATTCCCAGCGCAACAAGTGAACAGATCAGCGCTGATGTGCAGGAATTAGTAGCCAAGGAATACTTAACGCCGATCTTTGCTGAAAACTCTTTTTCAAATAGATTAACTTTTGATTCAACATTAGAAGGACCATAATAACGAAACAGGTACTTGTCATCCAATACCTGCATAACTGCTGATTTCTCTTCTTCCCCGATTTCAAGACCACCAGGATACATAGGAATATTTGGGGTATTTTTAGCCTTATTCCCTCCATCAATTGCAAGTTTATTTTTTGATAACATAATTAAAAAATATTAAATTTTATGAAAGCCATTTTCTGAAAAATCAAAATATTTGTTATACAGTAAGTCTTGATTAATGAATATTTAAGTGCTATTCAAATTTTAATTAAATAATATTCTAATAAAATCCAGGTTAACCATGTGCAGGTTTCAGGCTGCACAGTGTTAATTTATAGTTTAAAAATTGTGAAGTGAAGCTTATTAATGTTAAAAATCATTAGTTAACCGTTCAATTTCTTTATATTTATACAATAATTATCTTTTATTATCCCTTGCATAGAGTAAAATATTTATATGTTTTATATAGGTAATAGTTTTTCACCAGACAAGATAACTGGATCTTGTTTTATCTTACTAATTGAATATGGATATTCATATTGAAAAACTCTTCTTGGATAAAAATGTAACTTACCTTACAAAGCATTATAATCAGATTAGTTTTACTTCTCCCCGTCATTTCCATAGTGAATATGAGATTGCCTACATTGAGAACGGTAGTGGCAAACTGTTTGCTGGAAATAGCATTGTGAACTTTGATTCCGGGAACCTGTTTATTTTCTCTCCAGGATTGGTTCACGCATTCAAAAATTCCAGGTTTGCAAGTGTCAGGGATAATTACGCCAGAGCGACCATAATATGGTTTAAACCTGATTTTTTTGGTAATGATTTCCTGGAAAGAGAGGAAGCAAAACCCTTAAATAATTTACTGACAAATGCCAGAGAAGGCATTCAAATTTTAAGTCCTGACCCTGAAATTGTTTCTTCCATTTTAAATCTGAATGAAAAAACTGGTCTGAAAGGCATTATTGGGTTTACCTTTATTCTTGATAAACTTGTTTCATGCGAAAATTATAAATTATTATCGCTTAAATGGTATAGAAAGCATTATTATGTCTTAAAGGATGGTCCCCTTTACGAGATACTAGAATATATGGAAGAGAACTATTCGGATGAATCAGTTTTCGAAAATGCCATTAAGCTGATAGACTGCAATATGAGTAAATCTTCATTTTCCAGATATTTTAAACATAAAACTGAAAAGACTTTTACACAATATTTGAATGACATTAAGATTGCAAATGCCCAGAAACTTCTTATTGAAAGTAACCGGAAGATTTTAGACATTTGTTATCAATGTGGTTTTAATAGCCTGACCTACTTCAATCGATTGTTTAAAAAATTTAATGGCATTACTCCGAAGTGTTTTAGGGAAATGTATTTGGATCCCATTAAGAAAGTTTGAAATATACCGTTTAGGCTTGAAGGCCTGAAGATATTATGCAAAAATCAAGGCAGGATATTCTCTTTTTGTCCAAAACCCGGACGGGTTTCTTTTTTCAAAATATTATTAAGTATTGCTTCCATTTCAATAAGCTTTTCAGGGTTTTTATCAGAAAGATTGTTCTTTTCACCGGGATCATTTCTGAGATTGAACAATTGGTCATAATCTGAAATACCAGTTTCTACCTCTTTGTTTTTTAACCAATCCGGTGTGTAGGTGAAGGCTTTCTGAATGTATTTCCATTCCCCCTGCCTTACAGAATAAGAGAAAGCTTCTTCCAACATTAAAGTTCTTCCTTTATCTGAATTTCCCAATAAAGCAGGTAGAACATTGAAACTATCACCTGCATCGTTGGTACCCAAAGGCTGACCAACTAATTCGGCAAGGGAGGCTAAGAGATCAACCTGATTGATCAATGCATTATTTATACCAGGCTTTATAATATCTGGCCAGTAAATGATAAAAGGAACACGGGTTCCCCCCTCATATGAGCTATATTTGCCACCCCGATATGGGCCTGATGGATTGTGGTCGCCTAACAATTCATTAGCTTTATCATTATAACCATCATCAATTACCGGTCCGTTATCACTTGAAAATATAATTAATGTATTATTCTCCAGGTCAAATTGTTTCAGGAGTTGAATTATTTGTCCGCAACACCAATCCATTTGTACTATTGCATCTCCTCTTGGCCCCATTTTTGAAGAATTATAAAACTGAAGATTTGGCATTCTAGGTACATGAATGTCACTAAAAGCGAAATAGAGAAAGAATGGTCCGTTCTTATTATTCTCAATGAATTGGCGACTTTTGTGTAATAATCTAAAGGCGAATTGTTCATCCTGCCATTGGGCAGAATTACCTCCAACCATAAATCCAATTCGACTTACGCCATTAACAATAGTCTGACTATGCTGAGTATCTGCTCTGAATTTTAATAACTCTGGATTTGATAAACCAGTAGGATTATCTTCAAATGGGTGATCATAAGAGACTGATATTGGATCACATGGATCAAGATCAACAACTTTATGATTTTCAACATAAACGCATGGTACCCTGTCAGCAGTTGCAGGAATCAGGTAACAATAATCAAATCCGATTTCCAGAGGACCGGGTTTTATTTCTGTATTCCAGTCAATTTTCCCATCACCTAATCCAAGATGCCATTTGCCTACAACTCCGGTTTTATAGCCAGCCAGCTTCAGAATGGAGGGAAGCGTTGTGGATCCAGGACGGATAATCAGAGGTGCATCACCGGGTAGTATTTCAGCTCTTGCCCTGAAACCATAGCTGCCGGTAAGCAAAGAATACCTGGAAGGAGTACATGTAGCAGCGGAACAATGTGCATCTGTAAATCTTAATCCATTTCTGGCCAGCCTGTCAATATTTGGCGTTTCAACCCGACGTGCCCCATAACAACTGACATCCCCATAACCAAGATCATCTGCATAAAATATTATGATATTAGGTCTGGTGGTTACCCGTTGCGTTTGAGAATTTGAATTTAAACAAAGTGCTAATGCCGACAAAGTCACTAATGATCTCATGAAGTATGATTTATTATTTTGTTTTGTATTATTAATTCTCTGACAGGAGGAAAAAATGACCTGAATGAGGATCTGTTTGTCTGGTTATTGAGTTCTTAAAATATCCGATATCCTTGTGAAGATTAATGTCGGTTACTTTAACTTCTTTATTAAGATCAACATCCTTAAACTTAAGCTTAATATCAATTCTCTTTAATGGATTCCGATTTAAAAGTAAGACAGCGACATTTCCATTTTGCAGTCTTTTTGCCCAGATTTCAGCGTCACTGTTTTTAAATATTCGGGATCCTTGCTCAGTCTGATCCTGATCTACTCCTATAGCTTCTTTGTTCAATATTATTTCCATTTCTTCAGAAGACATAAATCTTGGATCATTGCCGAGAATAAGTGGCGAAGACATGATACACCATAAAGCAAAATGAGCCTTTTGTTCGTTTATTGAGAGGCCTTGTTCTCCTGTCACCATCATGTCAGGATCATTCCAGTAGCCATTGCCGGCGTATTTTGCCGACATATTATTAATATCAGCAATCGCCATCACACTTCCCGGGTTATCCTTCTCATCAAATGAAGCCCCATAATATTTATTTTCCCAGCTTCCATATACCCTGCAGCGAATATCATCAGTTGTTCTTGACATGTTACAATATTCAGGATTCCAATCACGAAATTTATATGTACTTACACTAAATAAAATATCCCTTCCGCAATTGTAAAGTAATCGGCTCCATTTAACATAAGTTTCAAAAATCAGATTTTCACTCCATCCCAATTCATTTTTTTTGCATTCAGAACAGGGATCACTTAAGTGACGGCACAGATCCAGTTTGATAAAATCTATACCCCATTCCAACATCTGACTCAAGTGTAATTTTTCGTGATTATAGCTTCCGACAGGATCGCCCAGGCAATCATTTGTTCCGGGAACTATGTGTAACCCTAACTTCAAACCATTAGCGTGCGCATAATCAGCAAGTGGTTTAATCCCATTCGGAAATTTCACGGGATGGGGCAGAAGTTCCCCATCGGGACCGAGTTTATTATCCCGCCAACCTCCGTCAATAACAACATATCTGTAACCAGCTTCACGTAAACCTTCTCTTACTATTGCATCAATAGTTTCACGAATGACCTGTTCGTTTATATCCTTTTTACCATGCCAGTTCCAGCTATTCCAGCCCATTGGAGGAGTTTTCGCCAAGTCCGGGTTCTTCTGGGAATAGGAATTAATACTGATCAATATAAGGGCAATCAAATAAGTGAAAAAAGATAAATATTTCATACTTTCCCTTTTTTCGATAAACGGTAGAAAAGAACGGAGTGTCCGTCTATTGAGACTGTCTTAATCTGATTGGTCGTTCCAATATTTTCATGTTTCCAGATGTCATACACTTTCATATTATGTTTGATTCCTGATTTTTTCCAAAGAGCCGGGAATTCAAAGTGTTGATTATTTCTGTTGAAAAAGATGATAGCTAAATCCCCGTCTTGAAGCGGTTTGGAATAAATTTCAAAATCACCGTCGTCATATACTTTTTTGCCTTGAATACCTGATTTGTCCTGATTTATTGAAATCGCATCGTGATTAAGTAAAATTGTTTTAGTTGAATCAGTCATGGTGCGTATATCGTTACCAGCCATTAAAGGTGCGGCAAGCAAGCACCAAAAGCTGAAATGTGAAATATATTCATGATATTTCATTTTCCCGTTACCTACCTCAAGCATATCGGGATCGTTCCAATGGCCCGGGCCGGCGTATTTTTCGAGACCTTCCTGCATATCCAGGATACCAACCCAGCCAACACCCCACCAATCGTTTCTGCAGTCCCAGCAGTCCTGAATATCAACTGTTGTACGCCAAAGATGTCCGACATTTTGAGCCCAGCTCCATGGCCGGCTGAGGCCCCATTCACACATGCTAAATACGATGGGTCTGCCGCTACTTGCAATAGCATTGCTCATTGCCGTATAAGCAATTCCAGGATCAATTCCTTCAGTATTGCACCAGTCATATTTCAAATAGTCTACTCCCCAACCGGCATAGGTTTCAGCGTCTAAAACCTCGTGTCCGTTACTTCCTGGTCGGTTTTGGCAGGTCAGTCTTCCGGCGCAGGAATAAATGCCAAACTTAAGTCCTTTTGAATGAATATAGTCGGACAGAGCTTTAATGCCTGAAGGGAATCTTTCAGGATCAGCCACTATTTTCCCATTCTTATCGCGAGAAATTTGCCAACAATCATCAATAACTATATATTCATATCCGGCTTCTTTGAAGCCTTGATTTACAAACGCGTCGGCTATTTCTTTAATGAGACTCTCACTAATTTCACATCCAAATTTGTTCCAACTATTCCATCCCATAGGTGGGGTAAGAACAAGACCCTGAGTCTTTTGTGCCATCACTGAAATTTGTGTTAACAAAAGCACGCAAGCAAATATCTTTTTCATTTCTCCTGATTAAATATTATGTAATAACTCACTCTTCCAGAATAATTTAAATTCCCGAATCATCATTTTATAAGTCCGGAATAATATGGATGTTTAAACATTTATTGTAAAATTATTATAGATGCATCTAAACTTTCCAATGATATTTCTATGCTTTGATTCTCAATAGTTAATTCTTTATCAAATAAGTCCGATGCATGAGACCATTTTTTGCTGAGATGTAATTTTTCTGTTATCATGTGGTCAGTAGGATTTGTAATCACCCAGGCTTCTTTCCCAGCTCTTACCCTCTTCCTGATTTTTAATTCCCCGTCCTGTTCAGGAAATATGTTGCATTCTTTCATTAATTTCTTAACAAACTGATGAGTAGCCTTATTTCTGTAGGCCGTTCCATTATGACCCACGAAAGTACCGAGTAGCCACGCTTTCCCTTTTCCATATTTATTAACAGTTCCTGCAACCTGATCTTTATATGTCAGTGTTGGCTTGCTTCCTGTACACTTATAAGTTTGCAGATAAACATTAGCCAGTGTCGAAAAACCATCCATATCATTTACTCCTTTTAGGGAAGCAGATTCAAGAAATTCTCCCCAGGTTCTTGCCCATGGTGACCAGCGATGACCATTATTTGGTTCACATACCATGGTAAAACTTGATTGCTTTACGCCAAATAATTCTGAAGCTGCCATGGAAATTTCACCACGTACACAGAATGTATTCTTATCAAACCTTGATACTCCGGCTTCACTAATCAAATTGCCCCCATTGCTTACATAATCAGCTAATTTTTTCATTACCTCATTGGAAATTGCCAGAGGAAAGGGCATAACAATCGCATTATAGTTATTCATTTCGATCTCATTCAGATATGATGCCTCAATGAAGTCAACCGGAATCCCTTCATCCCATAGTAACCGGTGCCAACCCCTTGTTGAATACTCCAGATTATTACCACCGGATAACATATGCTGGCAAAACTGTGAGTTATGTTCATCAACTAAAATGGCAACTTTTGAAGTTGTCAACGAAGGTTTCGAAAACAGGTCTGAGTGTTTTATTAATGCCTTTCCAATTCTTGAAGCTTCGTCCAAACGTTTTGTACTGTCCCCCTCGCTATCCAGCAAGCTGAATCCATTTGCTTCACTTGCCATTATTTCGGCACGCGTAACCCAAAATGAAATTGCGGTACCTCCTGAGCCCACAACTGTCAGCATCCATCTTCGAATATCTTCAGCAGAAGGGACTCTTCCTTTATGAAATCCGGTTGACACCGGGCCCCCCTGAAACTCAGCAGCCCAGATCGGATACCCTGGTCTGTTGCTTGATCGTAAAAAATCAAATCTCAGAGCCAGCATACGCCACATTTCATCAAGTAGTGATTCATACTTATTCAGATATTCTCCGTTGTTTACCACTGCATCATCCCAGTCATTGAATTCTCCCCAGTTTGATGCAGGATATGATGATGACCCTAAAAAATCCTGGGAGCGGGCGTAGTTCCAATCCTTACCTGAACCATAATTCCAATCTCCGAGGTGACAAAACACTGGCCGATGCATCTTATCAGCCTCCTGTATAGTTTTTGCCCTGTCTTTGAGCGTGTTTGTAATTTTAACATTATCCATAAAAAAATACCAGTTGACATCTTGAGGGAGTGTAAATTGTTGTTTGTAATTTCGATTAGGTGAAATATTTTCCCACCTGGTATAATTAGTTTTCCATTCGTAATTAAGAGAGTCAAGAGTCTGGTATTTATCCTTTAACCAATTACGAAAAGATGTCAATGTATTCTCACAATAACAAACTGGCTGGCCCACAAGTCTTTCGGACCAATATCCCACTTCCTGCCAGGTATTCCAGACCAGCACATTATCATATTTGCCTAGTGTCTCAACTAAGTTTTTAATAAATTTATTCTGAGCTTCGAGGGCACCGGGATGGTCGAAACATGGTCCTGGTTTACCATCTGCAGGCATCGTGCTCTGAGCTTCATAGACAATTGGTAACCCATTCTGGCCGACCATTCTGCAATCAGGATATTTCCTGTAAAGCCATGATGGCGCCTGCTCGCAGGTGAGGCCAATATATACATACATTCCAAGTTTTTTTGCATATGCAATCAGCTCCTCATATTTTGAAAAATTATACCGGCCCTCTTCCGGTTCATCGATAGCCCAATGTTCCTGAAGCTTGATCAGGTTAAATCCCTTTTGTTTCAGGATTTCCATATCTCTTTTCAATTCATCAAGAGGCGGCATAGGTTCACGACACAAATGTGAACCTAGTAAGAATTGACTCTCCAGTTTTTTAATACTGGTAGAGTCTGCAAAAAAATTTTCACTACTCACTTTTATATCTGAGCTAATACAACTGTGGTAACATGGAATCATTATCACAGTAAGTATTATACTGAATATATATTTCATAATTTTTTCTATTAATTGTCATTTATATTGGGTTTAATATTAATATGTTATCAGGTAAGTTAAACATCCTTTTTCTAAAATATGTTCCAAAGTTCTCGTTTCTGAAGCATGGTCTAAGTAGAGTTTTTTCACAATTTATTAATACTCCTTGAATCTTTATACATCGGGATGGAAGAAAAATAGATTCATGTTAATATAGTGTAATAATTGGGTAATTTACTCTTTGATTGTATGGGAAATGTTCTGTTATTTTGATCAATAGATTTAAATTATAAATACTTTCCCCGAGAAGATTTGTTTTTTAAATTAATGCGGAAATTATCCTTTATAGATTTTTAAATGATGACAAAAATGATTAATAGATTTAATCTGATCTTTATTATAATTCTGATCAGTAACATTACTTACGGTCAGAATGATAATAATCGTGGTACAGCTGCGGCAAAAGAATTTCGTGCATCAGTAATTAAGATAAATATTACGCCGGACAATTCTCAATATCTTCTGGGTTACAATGAGCGGAAGTCAACAGGAGTGCATGATTCGATTTACCATAGAATTGTAGCTTTAGATGATGGTACTACCCAATTCTTCCTGGTTTCGACGGAAATTTGCATTTTCTCGCCGACTGAGTATGACAGGATAGCAGCAAAGATAAAGAACCAGCTTGGTATAAACCCTGTCGATCTATGGTGGACCACAACACATACACACTCTGCACCTGAAGTTGGTAAATCTGGATTGGATAAAATTTTCATGGGTGAGCGTTATGAACATAATATTGATTCTGTTTATACTGCTTTTGTAGAACAAAAGTTGATAGAAGGAATAAAAAAAGCACGGGCAACACTTTCCCCCGCTCGATTAGGTGTAGGTTGGGGATTCTCACAGGCGAATATAAACAGGCGTGCAAAGGATATTGATGGGAAAGCATCTCTCGGCCTAAATCCTGACGGACCTGTTGACAGAAGGATCGGTCTGTTGAGAATTGAAAAAATGGATGGTACCATAATGGCTTTGATAGCGAATTATCCTATACATGGGACAGTAATGGGAGGTGAAAACGTGTTAATAAGCGGAGATGCTCCTGGCATTGTTTCAGAATATGTTGAAGAGAAGATCGGAGCTCCATTGGTTTTTATAAATGGAGCTGCAGGAAATCTGGCACCTGTCTACAGTGTATATCCAAGTGCTAAATCCGGACACTTGGGAGAATTTCGAGTCTTGCTCGGAGATAAGATCATTGAAGCAAACTTGAAGATTTCAAACACGACCAGCGATGTTACTCTTAGTTCCGGATCCCTGACTGTAGAAACACCGCGCAGGGACGGACTTGGCTGGCCATCGGATTTTGATAACTACACCAGGAAGACTAATACGGGTGTTAACATGGTACGGCTTCCCATTCGCTTTCTCAGGATAAATGAAGATATTGCCATCTGGAGTGCTCCGGTTGAGTTATTTTGTGAGATATCCAATGAGATAAGGGACAAATCACCATTTCCATACACTTTTTACTTTGGCTATACAAATGGATGGCTTGGATATTTACTGACGGAATCAGAATACAAACATGGAGGTTATGAACCAACAGTTTCTCCATATACACCACAATCTGCCAATGATTTAACAGAAGCGGTTGTTACCTATCTCCATGGGGAAATGAGAACTCATATTTCTGGATACAAAAGTTTAAGGAAACATTAAGCCGGATTCCTGTAAAAAAGGGAAATAGCTTTATTTCTGATTCGGGCATTTTTTTGATATTAATTATAGTTTGAATATAAATTTATTTAATTAAAAAGGAGGTTATCATGCCAGGTCCTGGAGCATATTGGTTTGGAAAAGAAGAAATGGAAGCAGTCATAGAAGTAATGAAAAGCGGTTATCTTTTTCGTTATGGAAGCGAAAGTGATCCTAAATTTCTGCATAAGGTATCAACTTTAGAAAAAGAATTTGCCAGTTACAGTAAAGTTAAATATGCGCTGGCTACTTCTTCAGGAACATCTTCATTGGTTGCATCGGCTTTGGCATTAGGGTTAAAACCGGGTGATGAAATAATTGTACCGGCATATACATTTGTTGCCAGCTATACCTCAATGATTTTTGCAGGTTTGGTTCCTGTACTGACGGAAATAGACAATAGTCTTACTCTCGACCCTGACGATATCGAACGAAGGATCACCTCCCACACAAAAGCTATAATGCCTGTACATATGCTGGGAAATCCGAGTGATATGGACAGGATAATGGCAATTGCCAGAAAGCATAACCTCCTGGTTTTAGAAGATTCCTGCCAGGCTGCGGGAGCTTCGTACAAAGGAAAAAAAATAGGTACAATAGGTAATATAGGCGCCTTTTCTCTGAATATTTTCAAAACAATAAACAGCGGAGATGGAGGATTTGTCATAACTAACGATGAAACACTTTATGAGACTGCTTTTGGAATTCACGATCAGGGACACAAACCGATGCGTTATGGAGTTGAGGTAGGGAACAGAAATGTGCTTGGTTTGAACTTCAGAATGAATGAAATAACAGCTGCAGTTGGTATTGCACAATTAAAAAAAATTGACAAAATTGTAAATACCCTGAGGGAAAAAAGAAAGAAATTCAAGAGTTTAATCTCTGATGCAAAAGGTTTTAAATTCAGGACACTGAACGATCCTTCAGGAGACTGTGCCACAGTATGCACTGTTATTTTCGATACCAGGGAACAAGCGATAAAAGTCAGCAAGGCCCTGGGATCTAAAACTGTTGACCAGAGTGGCTGGCATGTCTATTTTAATATGGAACATGTTTTAAATCATCTGAAGCAGGTTGGCCAGCCTCACACCAAAGGATCATATCCAAAAACCGATGATATTCTGAGTCGTTCGATGAATATAAGTGTAGGGGTGGTAGACGGAGGTCTTGGTACCGGATGGGGGATTAACATAAATTCAACCGATGCAGAGATTGAAGCTGCCGCGTTACAGTTTATCAAAGCCTGCAAATGAAATAACAATTAAAATCAAATAATTTCAAACAGGATGTCAAAAAAAGAGATTAGGGTAGCCCTGATAGGGCATCAATTTATGGGTATAGCCCATTCAAATGCATTCCGCAACGCTTCGATGTGGACTGACCTACCCGTTAAAATAACCATGAAATGCTTATGTGCAAACGATACTATGGATAATCTGAAAGTGTTTGCCACGAGATATGGATGGGAAAGCTGTGAAACTGATTGGCACAAAGTTGTTAAACGTGATGATATAGATCTTATTAGTATTGCTGCTCCGAATTTTTTACATAAAGAAATTGCAGTTGAAGCAGCAAGAAACGGAAAACATATTCTGTGTGAGAAACCATTAGCGAATAATTTAGCGGATTCAGAAGATATGCTTGCTGCAGTTAAAAAAGCCGGCGTACGGCATTGCTGTGGCTTTTCGTATCGTTTTACCCCGTCACTGGCTCTGGCCCGTCAACTGGTTCTGGATGGAAGAATTGGAAGGATTTATAATGTTTTCGTGCGATATGCACAGGATTGGATAACTAACCCGAACTTTGGAATGGTTTGGCGTTTTGATAAGAAAATTGCAGGATCGGGTTCTTTGGGTGACCTGAGTGCTCATTCAATCGATGCAACGCGCTTTGTGACAAGCTTGAAATTTAATGAAGTAAGCGGGAACCTCCAGACTTTAATTAAGGAACGGCCTCTTGACAGCAATAAGCCAGATGGCCTTAAAGGTAAAGTTACAGTTGACGATGTTGCGCAGTTTCTGGTAAATTTTGAAGGAGGTGCCACCGGGTGCTATGAATCAACAAGACTTGCAACGGGTCGTAAAAACTACAACACCATTGAAGTAAATGGTGAAAAGGGATCTGTCGTCTGGAATTTTGAAGATCAGAATTACCTGATGTTTTATGACAATACCCAATCACCAAAGGAAGCTGGTTTTAGAAAGATAAATGTTACGCATGATGTTCATCCTTACAAAGGTGGCTGGTGGCCTCAGGGGCATGGGATTGGTTACGCGGATTCATTTGTGATTGAAGTGGCCGAATTTATTCGTTCAATAGCTGAGAAAACAGCTTTCGCTCCTGATTTTGAAGATGGGGTCAGATGCCAGGAAGTACTGGAAGCAGTTGAGAAATCGGCAGTAAACAGAATCTGGACAAAAGTTTAACTGGAGCACTATTCCTTACGAATAAAATATCTTCGGATGTAAGGGGGAATTTGATATAAACACAAAAAAGCCATCTTTTGCCAGGATTTTTAACATAGATGATGTGTTAATTTCTATAACACTGATAATCAACTAATCTGCTAATACTATGAAAATCAATAAACAAATGTTAATTGTCATTGCGACAATTGTATTTAGTTTGACAATAAGAACTTCTTTTGCTCAGGCGTATCTGACTGACAGAGGTGAGAAAAGATCTGATTTCCCGTGGCCTGAAGGAAAAAAGATGGCAATAAGTCTCACTTTTGACGATGCGAGGCTGACTCAGATTGACAAAGGAATACCTCTCATTGACAAGTATAATGTGAAGGCTACGTTTTACCTTTCACCCGATAACATGAAACAGAGACTAGAAGGCTGGAAAAATGCAATCAGGAAAGGACATGATATTGGAAATCATTCTCTGTTGCATCCCTGTACAGTAAATTATGGATGGCCACCGGAAGCTCAATTGGAAACCTATACTCTTCAAAGAATGAAAACTGAGCTGGATTCAGCAAGCGCTATTATAAAGAGCTTGCTGGGTATACAACCGGTCTCCTTTGCATATCCCTGCGGAGAGACTTTTGTTGGTAAAGGGGTAAATTTGAAAAGCTATATCCCGGTTGTTGCCTCATTATTTGAATCCGGACGGCTATGGCTCAGTGAAGGGCCAAATGATCCTGTAAACTGTGATATGGCTCAGCTTACAGGTATGGAGCTGGATGGGAAATCATTTGATCAGATAAGAACACTAATTGAATCAGCTAAAAAGAAGGGACAATGGTTGATTCTGGCAGGTCATGAGATTAACAATGATGGGAAGCAAACCTCTTTGCTCTCTACCATTGAAGAGATCTGCAAGTATGCATCAGATCCGGCCAATGGCATTTGGATTGATAATGTCCACAACATTGCCTCCTATGTCAGGGAGAAACGAGGCGAAGCGCGATATGAGGTACTCCCGGATTATAGAGATCCAATGTACATGATAGAACGGAGAGTTGAAGATCTTCTTTCGCAGATGACACTGGAAGAAAAACTTGGCCAGCTTAATATGCCTTCACCTGGTATGATGGCCAGACATCTTCCGGGACAAATTGATTCATGCAGGAAATTTGCAGAAGGAAAATTAGTAGCCAATATAGGACCTGCAGGAGGGATTTGGGGACCGACAGGTATGTTCAAAGGAGGTCCCAGACCGCAGGCTGAGTTTCTGAATGAACTTCAAAAAATTGCAATAGAGAAAACCCGTCTGAAAATTCCGCTTCTGTTTATGGAAGAGGGTACACATGGATTATTAACGCCCGGGCGCAACAGTATTTCCGGAAGGTCTGGCTATAGGCAGTACATGGAATCCGGAACTGGTCAAAAAGATTTATGCTGTTGCCGCCAGAGAAGGAAGGACAAGAGGAGTTCACTTTTTAGGCACCCTTGTAGTTGAACCTAACAGGGATCCCAGACTTGGAAGAAATGAAGAGGGGTACAGTGAAGATCCTTATTTATGTTCACAGATAGTGGAAGCTATTGTCAAAGGCATGCAGGGGGATGATTTAACATCTGATGAAAAGGCAATAGCCTTGCTTTGTCATTTTCCGGGTCAAAGTCAACCAGTGAGTGGGCTTGAGAGAGGAGCGATGGAGATTTCCGAAAGAAAATTACGGGAAGTATTCCTGCCATCATG
The DNA here is from genome assembly GCA_963816345.1 of uncultured Bacteroidales bacterium. Taxonomy (GTDB): domain Bacteria; phylum Bacteroidota; class Bacteroidia; order Bacteroidales; family VadinHA17; genus LD21. The sequence goes on along the minus strand of CAWFKI010000005.1, from coordinate 2,319,508 downwards.
GGTAGCAGGTATAAAAAAGGCAGGCGCTTTGGGAGTAATGGCCACTTATCCGGCAATAGACGGTATGCCTGCTCACGGCATCAGAAAAATTGCTTACAAAAATTCTTCGTGAGGAACTCAATTTTAATGGTTTGGTCTTTTGTGAAGGGGCAGGCTTGGGTATTCTTGTTTATGAGCAAATAGTATCCACAATGAAAGAAGCCGGAGAGTTATGCCTTAAAGCAGGTGTGGATGTGAGTATATGGAACGAAGACGGGTTATATGAATGCCATGCGGGAAAATGTGCAGGAAGGTAAAGTCTCAATTGAAACGGTTGACAGATCAGTCAGACGAATTTTAAGGATCAAGTTTCTTTTGGGATTGTTTGAAAATCCGTATGTTGATGTAGAGAAGGCTGTGAGAGAAAGTACAACAAAAGAAAGTCAGCAACTGGCACTTCAGACTGCCCGGGAAGGAATTGTATTATTAAAAAATGAAAAGAATCTTCTTCCACTTGAATAAAAATATTAAATCTATTGCCGTTATTGGCCCAAATGCAGATGATAAAATGAATCAGCTTGGTGACTACACTTCACAAACCCTCACGCAGGATGTGGTAACCGTCCTGGAAGGTATCAGGAATAAGGTTTCCTCCAGACAAAAGTCAACTATGTAAAAGGTTGTGAAATAATTGGCAATAAACTTAATGAAATATCAAAGGCTCAGGCAAGTTGCAAAAAGTGCTGATTTTGCTATTGTTGGTATTGGGCGAAAATTCTGAACGTCCCGGAACTGATGGCGAAGGTTATGATGTGGCAAGTCTGGATCTGACAGGTCTTCAGGAAGATCTGCTCAAAGCTGTTTATTCTACCGGTACACCTACAATTGCGGTATTGATAAACGGAAGGCCATTATCAGTAAGATGGGCAGCAGAGAATATACCCGCAATCGTTGAAGCATGGAATTGCGGTGAACAAGGCGGAAATGCTGTTGCTGATGTTTTGTTCGGTGATTACAATCCGGGAGGACATTTGCCAATTACTATCCCTCGCCATTCCGGGCAACTTCCTGTATACTATAATTATATGCCTTCAAAAGAGTACTGGATTAATCAGGGATGGGGAAAAGCATATGCTGATATGCCTGCTTCACCACTATGGGAATTTGGTTTTGGGTTAAGTTATACAACTTTCGAATACAGCAACCTTCAGATCACGCCAAAAGAAACAGGCCCTGCAGGAGATGATTTATGTGAGTGCTGATGTGAAAAACACAGGAAATAGGGAAGGCTAGTGATAGTAGTCCAGTTATATTTTGATGATGTCATCAGTTCAATGTCAACACCGGTAAAAGAACTTACGGGATTTGAAAAGAGTAAGTCTTGGTGCAGGGGAGAAAAAAACAGTAAAATTTAAACTTACATCTGAGCATCTTGCATTTCTTGACAAGAATCTCGAACTGGTTGTAGAACCGGGAAAGTTTAAAGTGATGGTTGGTAGTTCATCAGATGACATACGGCTTAATGGAGAATTTGAAGTGAAATGATAGCAATTAACTCTTCGGACTTTAGATTCGGTCTGATATAAAAAGATAACCAGCATCAATTCAGCGCTTTGGATTGCCAAATCAGCTCTATGCTACTATGCAGTCATGCAGGTTTGCTACTATTTCAGAGGAAGTCTACTCCCCTTGCTATAATATTGCCTGTTGTCCAACTCAGTCGGTTCGATTAATACCTGAGTACATTCGGGCAATGTTCATGCGTGACAAGGATGAGAATTTGTATTTACCAGCATATGGTCCCTGCAGTGTCCACTTTACATCAAAGGAAGGTACCGCCCTGACAATTCTGGAAGAGACCAACTATCCATTTGATGAAACCATTACCCTTCATATAAAGGCCTCAGCCCCCTGGAAGAAACAGTTTATGCTTAAAATTCCATCATGGTGTAATAATCATGAAGTCAGACTTAATGGCGTACCTGTTAAAGGTTTGGTCAAAGCAGATGGTTACCTGCCGGTTGATAATAACTGGAATGATGATACTATTACAATTTTTCTGGGTATGACACCCACAGTTGTTAATGTAAAGGATGTATATTTCCAGAAAGAACCTTTACAGGAAATCGAATGCGGGCCATTGGTGTTTTCATTAAAATATCCTGCGTTCTGGACTCCGGTGGCAGGGACACCTTTAACGCCTCTACCAAAGGATTGGTCATGGTATGAAGCATCTATTGTTGCAAAAGAAAAACCCGTTCTGCCACCTTTTTATGCACTTAAGTTAACTGATCTGAATGGTGGAAGGACAATCGTTAAAAAGAAATCAGAGTCAGCGTATCCATGGGATGACAGTCCTTTAAAACTTGAGGTACCAATGCACCGTTCAGCATATGCTTATCCCAGGAATGGTCAGATAAATACACCAATGGCATACGGAAATCCGGTAACCGCCGATTCTGCTTCTGAGATCGTTGAGATGGTCCCTTATGGATGTACTAACCTGAGGATGACTTGTTTTACAGTATGCAAATGATGTATCGGGCAGGCAGTATTAGCGATTGGTATTTTTTGTGAGGGATTAATATTTAAGAAAGATAATACTTGGTTAGTAATCATAAATAAATCATTATGAAGAAGATTCTTCTGTTGGTAATTGCTTTAATGTTATTTATTATCAGTTACTCGCAACATAATAATAAAACGAAAAATCAATCTCCGGTGATCACCAAAGATGCCGGATTATCTGCGAATGTCTTTTATTTATCTACTCATGGAGCGGTATCGGATGCTGAAATAGGCATGAACAGTGTAACATTTGGTACAGATAATACCACTGTGATACAGTCTGTTTTAGATAATGCAAGAAAATTTCCAATAACTGTTTATTGGGATGGAAAATATTCAGTTACGGGATTAAAAATTTACAGTAATACAACTATAATTGCAAATGCAGGTTGCGGAGCAATTTTAAGGAATCACTCCGATAAATCCATTTTTATAAATGCAAGCCAGTCTTTTGGCTCTGTGAAAGATTCGAATATAGTAATAAGCGGAGGGATATGGAACGGGAATTATTATAATCCCGAAATACCACGTGGAGCCCAGAGTAAGGGAAACAGGGTAAACGGGCTTGTTGCCTGCTTCAGGTTCTATGGGGTTGATAATTTAATTGTAAGGGATGCAATTCTTTATAAGCCTGCAACATATGCACTGGCAGCAGCGAATGTGACCCATGTATTATATGAGAATATTATTGTCGATGTAGGTCCCAATCCATTAATAAATAATGATGGTTTGCATATTGACGGAAATTCCCAATATGGTGTCATCAGGCATTGTATTATTAATACTCATGATGATGGTATCGGGTTGAATGCTGATGATCTCTATCTGAACTGGTATGACAAGAAATGACGCAAGTTCAGAAAAATCGTTTTATTCCGAAGCTTGTGCCGGACCTATTTCAGATATCCTGATAGATGATATTACTTTTAACAGTTCACTCTTTGGGATAAGGATTTTAAGTGGAAAAAGCAGGGTTGACCGGATTACAATAAGAAATATAAAGGGGTATACCAAAGGATATGCAATGGTTGTTGATAATTATCAGCATAATCCTCCATTGGTAACATGGGCAGGACCTGGGAATATCGGAACAATCAATATTGAAGATTTTGATGTTTCTATATACCCTGGCCCTGAAAATATGCCAAATGAAAGCTGCATTAATGTCAGTACAAATGTTGAACAGCTTATTATTAAAAATATAAAAAGGAAGCATTTTTCTGCTGGTGAGCCAACGATCTATATAAGGGGAAAGAATACTGTAATTGGCAGTATGGAAGTAGATGGATATTATAGTCTTGATACTACTGAAAATTCTGCTATATCGCATATCCTGGTAGAGGGTTCTTCAATAAATCAGTTAAGCATTTCTAATGTATCGATCAGCAGTACCGATAAAGAGGTACAGAATAATAGCGTATTACTTGAAACCAAGAATAATTGCAATGTTAATTACCTGCAATTCAACAGAATTAATACAGATGGTATTGCGTCGATAATTTCTAATTCATCAGGGAATTTGAATGTTATTAATGCTTCCAATATAATTCATGTTAATGCACATAATAGTTACCCGTTTTATCTGAATAATGATAAAAATGAAATAAAAGCATTAACAGTCTCAAATTTCTATGGGAGTGATTTAATAGATGGAGGTATAAGTAAGATATTATGTAAAAAAGGTGATGCATTTTAAATTGTCTCTGCTTATATAAAGTATCAAATTAGTTTATCTGCAAACAAACCAAAACTCACAGCCATGAAACATATCAGACCTTACAATTTATTTTTATTCAGACAGACATTCATTCTTATTTCTATTCTCCTTTTCTTTAGTCAGTGCAAAACATCAACCAGAAATGTAACAATTAACGAAGCTGAATATCGGGATCATGTATATGCCTGCTGGCTTGGTAAAAACATCGGCGGAACATTAGGAGTTCCATTTGAGGGCAAAACAGATATAAATAATATTAACTTCTATACCAATGTAAAAGAGGGTGAGCCGGCAGCTAATGACGACCTTGATCTTCAGATTCTCTGGCTTAAAGCAATGGAGGAAAATAATGGTACATGTTGATGCTTATACTCTTGGAGAATATTGGCTAAAATATGTCCACCTGTTGCAAGCTGGAATGAATATGGAGTAGGCAAAACCAACATGAGGCTGGGTATTATGCCTCCTCTTTCGGGAGAATATAATAATTCAAAATGGAAAACAAGCAATGGCGCCTGGATACGCTCCGAAATATGGGCATGTCTTGCACCTGGTAATCCAATGCTGGCGGCTAAATTTGCCTGGAATGATGCTTGTGTTGACCATGGATGTGCGGAAGGTACCTTTGCTGAAATATTTACAGCCACACTTGAGAGTGCTGCATTTATAGAAAAAGACCGGGATAAATTAATTCAATTTGCTCTTTCAATGATCCCTGTTGATTGTCTTGTTGCAAAGGCTGTGAATACCGCTATAGCAGCAAAGAAAAGCGGAATTACATGGCCTCAGGCTCGTGAGGCAGTTATTAAGGTAACCGAAGATCTGGGTTGGTTTCAGGCCCCAAGAAATGTTGCTTTCACAATGATAGGATGGCTTTATGGTGATGATGATTTTGGCAAATCCCTCTGCATTGCTGTCAATTGCGGGGATGATACTGATTGTACTGGTGCTACTATGGGCTCAATTTTAGGCATTATTCATGGTACTGCCATTATACCTGAAAGATGGAGAGCCCCAATCGGCGATGGGATTAAAACGGTAGCTATCAGTGGATTTGAAGCGCCGGCAACTTTGCAGGTACTTACTGACAAAACAGTTGCAATGCAAAAAAAAGTTGCAGAGACATATCAGTCGCCACTAAAGGTGACCCCGGACAAAACAAATTTATTAAATTCACAGGAATTGCTTACTGTTAATAAAGATGAACTTGTAAAGATATGGGAGCGTTCTCCTTATCAAATCACCCGCAATACAAATGAATTGACATTCTCCTGCGACTATGCCGGAACTCCTGAAATACAGATTGGTAAATCCAAAGTATTAAATATCAGTATAGTTAATAAAACGGATAAAGAGAAACAGATTTCTCTGAATATAAAAAATCTTCCTGCAAAATACACAGTTGAAAGCTTGCCTGAAGGATTGATTAAAATAAGTCCGCGCGGCAAATATAATCTTCCTCTTGTTTTTAATTCTTTGCCAGGTGCGGATAATGCCAAATTTATTGCTGAAATCAACGATGCGGGGAAAAAAGTTGATATGCAATTGGGTATCATCATAGCCAATGTTCAGGAATCTTCCGCTCTTAAAAAGTAATGACAGAATCTTCATATTTAACCTAATTCACATTGCCGTAGAAACTTACTTAACCTTAACTGATTATGAATCCACTTAAATTTATCCTTCTGATAGCTATAGCTTACATTGGTTTTGGATTCCTTCAGGATGAGGGAGGAAATGAGATAGTGAAATCCGGAGCGAAACTTGAAAAACTTGCTGATGGATTTATGTTTACTGAAGGACCTGCTTCTGATGCAAAAGGAAATGTCTATTTCACAGATCAGCCCAATAACAGAATAATGGTATGGAGTATAACCGGGGAGCTCTCCACATTTATGCAACCTTGTGGTCGTTCAAATGGTCTTTATTTTGATAAGGAGGGAAACCTGTGGGCGTGTGCTGATGAAAAAAATGAACTCTGGTGTATTAGCGCTGACAAAAATGTCAAAATAATACTATCTGAATTCCAGGGCAAACTGTTTAATGGTCCAAACGATCTTTGGATAAGCTCCAATGGAGGGATGTATCTGACTGACCCTTATTATCAAAGATCATGGTGGAAACATTCTTCCATGCCGCAGAATTGTCAGGGAGTATATTATCTCAAACCTGACCATAAAACAGTGATCAGAGTTATAGACGATCTGGTACAGCCTAACGGGATAGTTGGTTCACCTGACGGAAAAACTCTTTATGTTGCTGACATAGGCGGAAATAAGACCTGGTCATACAGCCTGAATAAAGATGGAAGTCTGAGTAATAAAACTCTCTTTTGCGATATGGGTTCAGATGGAATGACAATTGATATTGAAGGTAATATCTACCTGACTGGTAATGGAGTTACAGTCTTTAATAAGAAGGGAAAACAAATCTGTAATATTGCAGTTCCTGAGAACTGGACAGCAAATGTTTGTTTTGGTGATTCTGATATGAAAAGTCTTTTTATCACTGCTAGCAAAGGTCTTTACAGGATACGAATGAAGGTAAAAGGAACCCCGGGATAGATCTCGTTGACGACTGATTTGTAAATATTAAACAGACATCACAGGTCCAAGTGGAAAAACAACATATGAAACCCACATGATTGATAACAATCACATCCAAGTATTAATATAATTCGCCTTCAATCATATGTGGTTTCATCCGACCTTTACAAATAAAATATAAAGATGAAATGTTAATTATCTGTTAAATTAGTGTAATTGCTTGATAATTTATATATTGAACAAGAATAGATAATCTAATGGTATTGCTAAAAAAAACTATTACTGTCAATAGAGTATAGCAAGAATGAGAAGATGGAAATTTAATTTTAAATTGTGAAAACCAGCTGATGAAGAAAAATGTTCCCTTTGATATTCACATGTTAATTGGCTATACCTTGTTAGCAGGTATCTTAACAGTCAATATTAATTGCAGGAGATCAGGAGATCCGAGAATTACCGTTTTCTCCTCATCGCAGGATGGTGACCGCTTAACCAAAAAGAGTGATACGAAATTTATATCAGACAGAGAGTCCTCATTACCTGTAATTAAGATAGATGAAAAAACTCGATTTCAGAAGATTGATGGATTCGGGGCTTCCTTTAACGAAGCAGGGATGATCTGTCTTAATTCCCTTAATGCTGAAGCTCAGGATAAAGTACTGCAGATGCTGTTTGATCCTGAATCAGGATCGGGATATACCTTAATGAAGTCACCAATTGCCGCATGCGATTTTGCCTCAGCCGGTCCATGGTATAGTTACAACGATACTCCGGGTGATACATCTATGGAACATTTTACGATCGAAAGGGATTTAGGGCCAAATGGTCTGATTACTTTCATAAAGAAAGCATACAAATATGGTAAGTTTGAAATTGAATCTCCGATGGACTTTGCCCCGGATTGGATGTATTATGGCATGTCAAAAAAGGAGGAAAAGAATATAAAACCGGAATACTACAACGCTTTGGCTGACTATTATTTAAAATATTTGAAGGAATATGCTGCTAATGGAATAACTATCAACAATCTGGTTCTTTTTAACGAATCAGTTTGCGATACTTGTCCTGATCATGGGTATTCAAGTGTTACCTATGGTGAAATGGGAAAAATCTTAAAAGATTTTCTTATTCCTCGTTTAAATGATCACAAATTAACCACAAAAATTATATTAGGCGAAACTTGTTTTCGTTACAGTGGACTTGACTTATTTCCGGTAGTATTAGACGATCCTGAAACAAGAAAATATATAAGCAGACTTGCGGTTCATGGCTACGACTGGGACAAGTTCTCATCCCTCACAAAACTTCATGATCGGTATCCGGACCTTCCGGTCTGGATGACAGAAATTTGTTATGTTAAACTTCCGGTTTACGAATTTTCAGATGGGGAATTTTGGGGTAATATGATTATTAATGATATGAAAAACTGGGTTTCGGGCTGGATCTACTGGAACATGATCCTTGATCAGGAGGGCGGTCCGTGGTTAACTTCTCTGCAACATGGAGATCCGGACAATAATCACCAGCACCCTGTGGTGATTATTGACCGTGATAGCAAAGAAGTTACTTATACCGGATTGTATTATTATCTGGCCCACTTTAGTAAGTTTGTAAAACCTGGATCATATCGCATTAATTGTACTGGTGGCACTCCGAAGCTTAATTTCGTGGGTTTTCAGAATAAGGATGGAAGCATTGTATTGAATGTTTTGAACAATGGAGATAAGACTGACTGCAGGATATCCTGGAAAAATGAAATGGCAATACAAACGCTTAAGGCCCATTCAATAACAACTTTCAAATGGATGGGAATCAATTAATTGATTAAATAAGAAATTCTATAAACCAAGGTAACTATGAAGACTAAATCAAATCTTAAGAAAGCTTTTATCGTATATGTTCTGGCACATATATATATAATTTCTTCTTTCTGTCAGGATCCTGTTTATCTTAATCCTAAACAGCCACTTAACAAGAGAGTGGAAGATCTTCTTGGCCGTATGACGCTCGAAGAAAAAGTTGGACAGATGAACATGCCATGTGTATACGTCTCTGAACTCGGAGAAGAAATTCCTGCAAAAACAGATGCATGCAGGGAACTTACAGAAGGGAAATATCTTAATTTTCCCGGACCTGCCGGTGGATTTTTTACGCTGGCAAATACAATTCTGCATGAAGGGACCATTCAGCAGGCAAAATTCTTTAACGAACTACAGAAAATTGCTATCGAAAAAACACGTCTGGGAATTCCCTTGTTACAGTCTGAGGAAGGCACACATGGACTTATGTGTTCAGGCGGGACAATCTTTCCTGAAGGACTGGCAATTGGCAGCACCTGGAATATGGAACTGGTAAAGAAAATATATACCATTGCGGCAAAAGAAGCTCGTTCAGTAGGTATTCATCAGATATATACTCTTGTTGTGGAACCAAACAGGGACCCGCGACTTGGCAGGAATCAGGAAGGATTTAGTGAAGATCCCTTCTTCTGTTCACGCATGGCGGAAACCATAGTAAACGCGGTACAGGGAGATGATGTTTCTGCAAAAGATAAAACGGTTTCCGGATTGTGTCACTACCCGGGTCAGAGCCAGCCAGCAAGTGGGCTGGAACGGGGCGCAATGGAAATATCGGAAAGAACGCTCAGGGAAGTTTTTCTTCCACCATGGGAAGCAGGAATTAAGAAAGGTGGAGCGCTTGGAGTTATGGCTACATATCCGGCAATTGACAGAATCCCTACTCATGGATCAGAATTTATCCTGACAAAGATCCTTAGGAATGAATTGGGCTTTAAAGGATTAGTACTCAGTGAAGGAGGAGGATTAAGCACTCTTACTTACATGGGACTTGCTAAAAGTGATAAGGAAGCAGGTGAATTAGCACTTAAGGCAGGCCTTGACGTAGGCATTTCCTATGAAACAGGATATTTGAAACCTATGATTGAGAATGTAAATGAAGGCAAAGTTTCTATAGAGCTGATAGACAGGGCTGTGAGAAGGATACTGGAACAGAAATTCCGTTTGGGTTTATTTGAAAATCCATATGTCGATCCTGAATACGCGTTAAAGGTCACACATACAAAAGAAAGTCAGGAGGTTGCATTGAATGTTGCACGTGAAGGTATAGTTCTGCTAAAAAATGAGCATAATATTTTGCCACTTAATAAAAATATAAAAAAGATCGCTGTAATCGGACCGAACGCCGATAATGAAAAAAACCAGCTTGGAGACTATACGGCACAAGTTGTGCTGCAGAATATAATCACAGTCCTTGATGCCATAAAGGTCAATGTATCACCAAAAACCAAGATCGAATATGTAAAGGGATGCGAAGTTATTGGAAATGATCATAACGAAATTTCCAAAGCCAGTAGTATTGCAAAAAAAGCAGATGTAGCAATTGTCGTTCTTGGTGAAAATGAATGGCAGTCACCAAACAAAACAGGAACTGACGGCGAGGGCTACGATGTGGCAAGTCTCGATTTGACAGGGCTGCAGGAAGATCTTCTCAAAGCTGTTTATTCAACAGGAACTCCAACAATTCTTGTACTCATCAATGGAAGGCCACTTTCAGTTCGATGGGCAGCTGAAAAGATTCCTGCTATTGTTGAGGCATGGTTACCAGGAGAATTAGGTGGTCAGGCAGTGAGTGATATTATTTTTGGTGATTATAATCCGTGTGGAAAACTCCCTGTGACTGTCGCTCGGCATGTCGGACAACTCCCAGTCTATTATAACTACATGCCTGAAAAAGAAGAATGGATAAAACATGGTTGGGGCAAAGCTTATGCGGACATGCCGGCAACTCCATTATGGGAATTTGGATTTGGACTTAGTTATACAAAATTTGAATATAGCAATCTCCAGATTAAACCCGGAGAAACGGGTGATTATGGGGAAGTCAGTGTAAGTGCAGATATCAAGAATACTGGCGACAGGAAAGGGAAGGAGGTTGTTCAATTATACATAAGAGATTTAATAGCTTCTGTAACAGTTCCGGTTAAAGAGCTGAAGGGATTTAAGAAAATAATGCTAGAACCTGGAGAACAGCAAACAATCGAATTCAGGATAAATCATGACGATTTATCCTTATATAATAAATCTATGGAACGGGTCGTAGAACCAGGGACTTTTAGTGTTATGGTAGGCAGTTCTTCAGAGGATATACGGCTTAAAGGAGAATTTATGGTTAAGAAATGACGTCATGGAATGCCAATGATCAAATCAAACCCGGCAGGGCTGATAAGGCAGATTAGAAGTTATCTCTTAAGAAATGAAAACAATAATAACTTTTCTGGTCTTTACTATAGTTGTTGTATCTTTTAATAGTAGTCATAAAACAGTAGTACCTGTAATATGTAATAATATCTCAGATACATCTGAATTCGATAAGGGTGAATATGGGTTTGATTTGGAATTTCTTAAAAAATATCTTAAACCTGTTGAACTCGTAAATGGCGATTCACGACTGATAATAGAACCTGAATATCAGGGCAGGGTTATGACCAGTTCCTCTTCAGGAATGAAGGGTTTTTCTTATGGATGGATAAACTATAATCTAATTAGTAGTTCAATCATCCAGGAGCATTTCAATCCTTATGGAGGAGAAGAAAGGATTTGGTTAGGACCGGAAGGGGGCCAATTTTCACTTTTTTTTAGAGGAGACACTTCCTTTAATCTAAAGAACTGGTTCGTACCGGCAGTTCTTGATAAGGAGCCATTTGAAGTCAGAGATAAAGATGAAAACAATGTAACCTTGAGCAAAAATGTTAAGCTTGAGAATTTACATGGAACAATGTTCAATCTGGAAATTGCCAGGAAAATTACACTCTTAAGCAGAGATAAAATTAATAAGTTCCTTGGGAAAACAGTTGACAAATCAGTTCATGTGGTTGCATATCAATCTGAAAATAGATTGAAAAATACTGGTAACAATAGTTGGAACAAAGAAAGCGGAGCTTTATCTGTCTGGATGTTGAGTATGCTTAATCCTTCATCTGATGTCACCGTTGTATTACCATATAGATCAGGAGATAAGGGGAAAATTGTAAGCGATTATTTTGGGAAGATTCCGGAAAACAGATTAAAGGTCACTGATAAAGCAGTTTTTTTTCTTGCTGATGGTAAATTCAGGAGCAAAATCGGAATCTCTCCGCAAAGGGCAGTTCCAGTACTTGGAAGTTATGATGCAAAAAACAATATTCTGACTTTGATTGAATTTACAATGCCTGAAAATACCTCTGAATATGTGAATTCAGCCCTGGAGATACAGAAAGAACCTTTTTGCGGTGATGTAATAAATTCTTATAATGATGGCCCCTCCGGAAATGGTACCCAGTTAGGCCCATTTTATGAGCTTGAAGTATCTTCCCCGGCTGCATTCCTAAAATCAGGTGAGGAAATTATTCATATTCAAAGAACATATCATCTGGAAGGAGATGAAAAAAATCTTGATTTAATAGCCAGATCACTTCTGAATGTTTCTTTATCAGATATTAGGGCTATATTCAAAAATTGAATTTTTCATCCCGGATTGGTTTTAGACCTAAGTTTCATATTAGAATCAAGGAAAGATTTATTGCCTGTGGACCTCAGATCTATAATCCGACTCCTGTTTGCAATTTAAAACATTTTAAGCTCAGTAAAGTGATATCCTGCCAGTTTAAAAGATTGGAGGATAAGATTTTGCAGAAAAATATCCTGTGATTTTCAGGATAACGAAATTGTTTGTTTTTTTGTATTTTTATCCCTTAATCGGCTAATTGTCTGTTGAAAACTGAGTAATCTGACAATTTGGGGAAATAGATTATTATATCTGTTCAGAAATATACTAATAATGTATGAAGAATTATTGATAGATTTGAAGAAGTTACGGAATTTATAAAATTTGTTAATTGGTATTCGGCATTGTTTAAAAATCTTCCTGACGATGAAACCAATATTTGAAAAAATAAACAAACTTGAGGATCAGTCTTTTTATCTTGAGGAAGTTAACAAACCTTACTTTAGTGACCTTTGGCATTTTCATCCCGAAATAGAGATCTTGTATGTACAGGAAGGTTATGGAACCAGATATGTTGGAGATAATATTGGCTCTTTTTATCCGGGAGATCTGGTGATTATTGGTTCAAATACTCCGCATGTATGGTCATGTTCTCCGGATTTTTTGAATCCTGAAAATAAATTTATGTCAAGAGCAATCTGTATTCAGTTCGTTGAAGATTTTATTGGGGACACTTCACGGACTATTCCGGAATTCCATATGTTAAATGAATTCCTTAACAAAGCAAAGCGGGGAATGCAGTTTATTAACAAGTCACAAAACATTCTTGTCAAACATATCAAAGAACTGCCTTCCAGGAGAGGAATGGACAGACTAATTGGATTATTGACAATTTTAGATATTATGTCCACCAGAAGTGATGTTAAATATTTGTCATCCCCTGATTATACGCCTGGAATAATAAATTCTGAGGATAAATACCGGATGGAAATTATTTTCAGGTATATAATTCAGAATTTTCCAAATAAGATACATCTGGAAGAAATTGCATCGCTTGTAAATTTAACTCCACAGTCATTTTGCCGGTTCTTTAAATCAAGGACGTCAAAAGTGTTTTCATCGTTTGTCAATGAGGTTAGAATTGGTAACTCATGCAAGATGTTGATAGAGAATAAGCAAAATATTTCCCAGGTAAGTTATTTATCAGGATTTAACTATTTATCAAATTTCAATCGTCAGTTTAGGAAAATAAAAGGGATGACTCCATCAGAATTTCAAAAGAAATATAAGAATCATAATTTTGATCTGATGTTTGAAAGTTAGGGCATATCACTCTTTACCTGTCGTCAGGTTACTTCTTCTCCTATTCCACGCCTATCCTGTACAAATAGTTTTCTGTCCTCACTATCATCGAGTTTCTTAAGATCGCAGGTGTTGCCCATATTCCTGAATCCATTTTATTTTGGGAAATAACTTCATATTTACGACCGGCTTTTAAAACAAGAACTTCACCTTTTACAGAGAAAAACCAGAGATTACCATTAATGTATATTGGCGAGGCATTATAATTTGAAGTTACATGTTTTGACCAGATTTCTTCCCCTGTTTCTGCATCAATACACATCATGATATTCATAGAAGTTACAGTATATATCAATCCGTCCTTAATGACAGGGCTCAACATCTGGTTTTCTGCAGGTTTATCCTGTTTTTTCCATATGATATTTGAACCTGTTATATCACCTTTCCCATCCGGATTGACAGCAAGTAAATATGAGTAGTTCTTACCATCATTATCAATCATAAATCCTGTATACCAGAACAATACTCCCTTCTCAGTGACTGGCATCGATATTGTAGTTTCTGCACCATCGACCACTCTCCATATTTCCTTACCATTATTGGGGTCGAATGCCTGGCAGATGGCTGAGCCATTCGAGATCAGCATATCCTGTCCTTTTACATTTATTATTATAGGGGTTATATATGCAAGCTTGCCGACTCCGGTTAATGGTACATAAGGCTCAGCCGGTCTGTTACTTTTCCATAATGCCTTCCGTTTGATTTATCAAGTGCTACGATATACCTGACATCAGTACCTTCGAAATGCAGAATGATCAGGTTTTTATAAATTATTGGCGATGAACCCGGCCCATGGACGTTCTTACATTTCAAGTCGGTACGTTTCCAAACGATTGAACCATTTGAAGTATTTATACAAGCTGTTCCCAGATTTCCGTAATGAACATATACAAAGCCTTTTTCAATACATGGTGTGGGAGTGGCATAAGTATTTACAGAGTTCTTCCTTTCAATTTCATCAGGAGTAAAAACCTTTATATCATGAATTATTTTACCGGTTTGAAAATCGATACAAACTGCATAAAGTTCTTTTCCGTCAGCTTTTGCTGTTGTTACCCATATCTGATTGTTATAAACAACAGGTGAAGAATATCCCTTATCATGAATTTCAGTTTTCCATTTTATTACGGAGTCATCCCATTTCAGCGGAATATTTTCAGTTTCTGCCATACCATTCAGATTAGTTCCCCTGAAGTGAGTCCAGTTCTTATCCTGAGACACTCACTTGCTTATAACAAGCAAGGAGAGTAACAAAAAAGAGAGAGAATAGAAGTAACGGCTTAAAGTTCATTTATTCAGTTTTAACAGGTTAAAGTCCAAACATTAAATGAAGTTAATTTTTATCGGATTACCATAAAAATCTTGATTTAAATAATTAAAATTACGCTAAATTTCATCGATGACGGCTAACGCTCAAGAAATAGTCTGTTTGCAAGCTACCTGTATAATTTCATTTTCATAAACAAAGTATTTGGATACTATGGAAAACTGTTCAGTATTTTCAAGGCATACCTATTTTAGTAATGTTTAAGTCGTCAGTGTCGGTATTCCTTTTGTAAATAATAACAGAAATACAGAAATCATAATTATGGCAAAATTCCATAATAAACCAGAGCACAATTGACCCAATAATTTTTACTTGCGGTCTTTGCAATTGGCATTAATTCTTCCTGTGCTGGAGATAATGTTGCGAAGGATTCTTAAACCAACAGATGAGATTAGGTCAAGTGGATATGGCGGGGAATCCGCTTCGCTCATTGATCCCTTAGCTGCCGTCCTGCAAAATAGAAAACAACCACTCGCATAATGGCGGGGGTAATTCGCTTCGCTCATTGATCCCTTAGCTGCCGTCCTGCAAATAGAAAACAACCACTCGCATAATGGCGGGGGTAATTCGCTTCGCTCATTGATCCCTTAGCTGCCGTCCTGCAAATAGAAAACAACCACCATGCTGCGCATGGTTTTTTTGTTTTTCAGATTCCTTATGCAAGCAAGCTTGCAACGGTATCCGAAAAACAAAAACCCCTTTCGGGGTGGTTGTTTTCTGCTTGATCGTGGAGCTGGCGGGAGTCGAACCCGCGTCCATACATGGAGACCATATGCTTTCTACATGCTTAGTCCTGCTTGATTTTCGTGACCTGTCAGCTGCAGAACAACCTAACCTGCCCTTATTTCCTGTTTGTTTCGCCATCGGGTCGGAACAACCTTCAGACTAGCCCCGGATTGCGTGCGCCTCCGTGTCGGGTTGGATCAGGGCATGACCGCCCGGGAAGCGTCTCGTCCCAACACATGTGCTGAGAGATCTTGCCTTTCGGCAAAAAGTGCCTAAGCTACTGTTATTCGCTTATGCTGCGAGAGCGTAATTGTTTTCGCCTTTTATTGTTTTGTGACACTGTTCAAGTGACGCGCCACCACACACTGCATGCTTACATACCACCCCTCATGCTGTCAAAACCAGGTCAGCCCCGGATGATATGAACTGCAAAGATACAAAATTCATCCTTCATAGCTGACAGTAATCCATCAAAAAACGGGCCATATTGAGTATCTTTGATATAACCGCATTTATACCACTTATGGTGAAAACATTAAAAATTGGTATCCTGCGGGAAACAAAAAATCCTCCCGACAGAAGAGTCCCTCTTACTCCTCCGCAGATAGTCGCGCTCGAGGAAACATACCCCGAGTACAGTTCTTTGTCCAGCCAAGCGACTACAGGTGCTATTCGAATGAGGAATATGAATATCTCAATATTCCGCTAAAGGAAGATCTCAGGGAATGCGATATTCTGATGGGAGTGAAGGAGATCGATAAACGAACTTTTATTCCCGGAAAAACATATCTCTTCTTTGCTCATGTGAGCAAAAAAACAGCCACATAACCTTGAGATGTTCAGGGCGATGGCAGCGAGAAATATCACTCTTATCGATTTTGAATATCTTACTACCGAGATGGCCAGAGAGTTGTCGCCTTTGGCACGACATGCAGGAATTGTCGGTAGCTTATAACGGTTTAAGGGCACGAGGAATTAAAACAAACAAATTCAAGCTTAAACCGGCATACCAGTGCCACGATCTGGAAGAGATGTGGGCGGGCTTAAGACTGATAGAACTAAAACCGGGACTGAAAATCCTTGTTACCGGGAAAGGACGTGTTGCCCAGGGAGCACTCGAGACACTGGGTATCGCAAATGTCAGTCCAGGTCACCCCTGAAGAATATCTTTCCAGGGATTTCGAAGTCCCGGTCTTTTGCCAGATCGGACCTGAACATTATACCCGGCATAAGGAGGGACATAATTTCAATTTTAAACATTTTACAACATCTCCACAGGAATATGAATCTGTATTTCTTCCCTATACAAAGGTCACCGATATATTAATAACCGGGCATTACTGGGACCCCGGTCACCCGTCTTCTTTACAGGAGAGGATATGAGAAACCCCGACTTCAGGATATCAGTGATTGCCGATATCAGCTGCGATATCAACGGGCCGATACCTTCCACCATCAGGGCAACAACAATTGCAGACCCGTTCTACAGCTATAACCCCTGGCCCGGAGTTGAAGAACCTCCGTTTTCCAATCCGAAAAACCTTACATGATGTCGATCGATAATCTTCCCGGAGAACTGCCTCGTGATGCCTCTCACGATTTTGGCATTCAGCTGATGGAAAATGTTCTGTTTTCACTTTTTACGGAAAACAGCAGCAGCATGATCAGGAATGCAACTGTCCTTAACTCCGGTCAGCTGACAGAGCGTTTTTTATACCTGCGCGATTATCTGGAACATGCAATATAACTATCCTGGCCTGCCTTAAATCCAATCAAAAATGCACAAAAATTATTTACTGAAATATATACTCCCTGCTCTTCTTCTTTCATCCTGCGGAAAAAATCCTGAAAATCCTGATAACACCCTTAAGCTATGGTACAAACAACCGGCAGTTGCCTGGGAGGAGGCTCTTCCTGTCGGAAACGGACGGCTGGGAGCCATGGTGTTCGGTGATCCGTTGCACGAGAGGCTGCAGCTTAACGAGGAAAGCATCTGGGCCGGGAGTAAGATCAATAACAATAATCCAAAGGCTCTGAACGCTCTTCCCACGCTGCAGAAATACCTGTTTGGTAGCCGCTATAAAGAGGCGAAGAAGGTGGCCGAAGAAAACTTTCTGGGAACGCCTCCCAATATCAGGTCATATCAGCCGCTGGGAGATCTCTTTATTGATTATGAATGGAAGGGAAAAACCGGGAATTATTCAAGGGAACTTGACCTCAGTACGGGAATCGCAAAATCAAACTTTACGGTTGACGGGAAAAAGATAGTGGAGGAGGTCTTTGCTTCAGCCCCTGATAATATAATTGTTATTCATATCACTTCACCTGGCGGAGCTCTGATAAGTGCTTCATTTAAAATGAGCCGGGAAAAGGATGCTGTCGTCAGGGCTGATGGCAGCGGCATAATAGAGCTGACAGGACAGATAATTGACACGGAGGACGACAAATCCGGTCCGGGTGGGGCACATATGAAATTTGCAGGCGAGATGAGGGTTTCCGCGAAAAAGGGATCAATAGCTGCAAATGAGGATCTCCTGACTGTAAAAAATGCAGAAGAGATCACCGTAAGATTGACGGCTGCAACAGATTATAATCCTGATATTCTTGATTTTGACCGCTCCATCGATCCTGCTGCTGCCTGTAAAGCCATACTGGGGAGAACAGACGGTGTACCGGTAAGCCAGTTAAAAATGAGCCATCTGGAGGAATACCGGAAGATGTTTAACCGGGTGAGCTTATCTTTTGGCAATGACTCCCTCTCCTCAAAACCAACTGACCAACGACTGGCAGATCTGAAAAATGGTGGCGTCGATAACGGTCTTATCGCCTTGTATTTTCAATACGGGAGATACCTGCTGATGTCATCCTCACGTAATCCTGCAGTACTACCGGCTAACCTCCAGGGGATATGGAACAAAGATCTGTCCGCACCATGGAACTCCGACTTCCATACAAATATAAACCTGCAGATGAATTACTGGCCGGCTGAGGTCTGTAATCTCTCCGGGACCTCTGAAAAGCTTATCTCTTTTATGGAAAAACTGGTCACTCCCGGAACAATCACTGCAAGAGAGATGTATGGCACAAAAGGATGGACCATTCACCATCTTACCGATCCATTCGGAAGAACAGGCGTTGCAGATGGCGTATGGGGCATAACTCCGATGGATGGCCCATGGATGACATTTCCGGTTTATGAACATTATTTATTCACCCAGGACACTGCATTTCTGAGAGACAAAGCTTATCCCTTAATGAAGGGGTCAGCAGAATTTGTCCTTGGATTCCTGGTAGAATCACCTGAGGGCTACCTTGTAACAAATCCATCACACTCTCCCGAAAATAATTTCAGGGATAATAAATCGGGGGAGGTATCCGCTCTTACATATGCTGCAACAACAGATATTGAAATAATTAATGCCCTGCTTGACAACTGCATTGAAGCTTCGGAAATACTTCAGACAGACCGGGAGTTTGCGGAAAAGCTCAGGGAGGTTAAAAAGCGCCTTCCGCCTGTCAGGATCAATTCCAAAGGCGTCATACAGGAGTGGATAAAGGATTATGATGAACCGGAACCCGGCCATCGTCATATGTCTCACCTGCTGGGGCTCTACCCCCTGGCGCAGTTCACACCTGAAACTCCTGATCTGTACAGGGCTGCAGAGGCGACAATTGAACGCAGGCTCTCTTTCGGAGGAGGTCATACGGGCTGGAGCAGGGCATGGATAATTAACTTATATGCCCGTCTTCAGAAAGGAGAGAAAGCTTATGAGAACCTTCTGGCATTGCTTGGCAAATCGACCCTCACAAATCTTTTTGACAACCATCCTCCTTTCCAGATCGATGGTAATTTCGGCGGTACTGCCGGTATAGCAGAAATGCTTCTTCAGTCTCATAACGGTGTCATAAGACTGCTTCCGGCTCTTCCAAAGGAATGGAGCAGGGGAGAGGTCACTGGACTATGTGCAAGAGGCGGTTTTGTAGTAGATATGAAATGGGATAATAATATGCTCCTCGAGGCCAGGATCAGCTCATTGAAAGGAGGGAAGTGCTCCATTATTTACCGGGAGAAGGAAACAGGATTGATACTTGGAAAAGGAGAGCAAAAAATCCTTAAGTTCTGATGCTGTCAGAATACGGCAAAAAGCCGGCGCCTGAACTGTGATAAATGTGATATTCAGTCAGGTTTTTATACATTCGCAGATTATTGACACGATATGAATATTATTTCGCTGGGACCTGCATATCCCTTCAGGGGAGGACTGGCTGCCTTCAACGACCGGCTGGCAGTACAGTTTACCCGTGAGGGTCATAATATTGAGATATTCACCTTTACTGTACAATATCCCGCTATTTTATTCCCGGGGAAGACTCAGTACACTGAGGGCCCTCCGCCACAGGGGATCAAAATTACCCGGACCCTGAATTCCATAAATCCGCTCAGCTGGATTAAGACAGGACTCAGAATCAGAAAGGCAAAACCGGATATTCTGCTAATAAGATACTGGCTGCCATTCATGGCTCCCTGCCTTGGGACAGTTGCCAGAATTGCAAAAACAAACAGGCATACGGCAGTGATCTGTATCTTCGACAATGTTATTCCGCATGAGAAACGGATTGGGGATAAGATCCTTACCAAATATTTCACCGATGGGGATTGACGGAGCGATTGCCATGTCGGGGACCGTTCTTGAAGATCTGTTATTATTCCGGAAGCAGATGCCTGTAAAACTGACTCCTCATCCATTGTTTGATAATTACGGGATTAAGGTAGGGAGGGAAGAGGCGCTGGCTGCCCTCGGTCTGGATAGTGAAACCAGATATCTGCTATTTTTCGGATTCATTAGGGCATATAAAGGCCTTGATCTGCTGATCAAAGCATTTGCAGATAAAAGACTCAGAAACAGAAAGCTGAAACTCCTCATTGCCGGGGAGTTTTATGAGAATGACGTACCGTACAGGCAGTTGATAAAATTGTACGATCTGGAGAATGAAGTCATCATTCATGATCACTTCATAAGAGACAGCGAAGTCGCTGATTATTTCGGTGTTGCCGACCTTGTTGTTCAGCCCTATAAAACAGCTACCCAGAGCGGAGTGACTCAGATAGCATTTCATTATGAGAAGCCGATGCTGGTTACAGATGTCGGTGGGTTAAGGGAGATCATCGCCGACAGGAAATGCGGATATGTTGTGCCTCCGGAGCCCGGGGATATTGCAGAGGCGATCCTTGATTACTTTGAAAATGAGAGGATTGGGCAATTCACTGAAGGAGTAAGGGGTGAGAAAGAAAAATTCTCATGGGATAAGATGACGGCTTCAATTATTGAGGTATATAATAAATGCGTTGATTTCAGGAAGACCCTAGATACGGCGTAATGGCTCAACGGCGCAACGGCGCTCTGTGCCCTGCGCTCTGTGCTCTACGCTCTACGCTCTACGCTCGCTCTACGCTCTACGCTCTACGCTCTGTGTCCCTTGCCCTACACCCTCTCCCTTATCTGGTATTTATTCCTCTCAGAGGAGTTACGGTTT
This sequence comes from uncultured Bacteroidales bacterium, assembly GCA_963816345.1. Lineage (GTDB taxonomy): Bacteria > Bacteroidota > Bacteroidia > Bacteroidales > VadinHA17 > LD21. The sequence goes on along the minus strand of CAWFKI010000005.1, from coordinate 2,298,246 downwards.
ATTAACTCTCCGAGGAATCCTGTTAAGAAAAGGATTGATCCGATGATCATTACAGTAAGGGCAATAAAAAAATAGGGACTGTCAGTAACAAGTGGCGCCCGCAGGTGATGGTTTATAAAAAAAAGTTTTCTTATCCCAAGGTACCCGGCCATTGCAAATCCTATCAGGAACATAAGTGAACCCAGCGATCCGAAAAGATGCATAGGACTTTTCCCGAAACGGGTTATAAAGCCAATAGTAAGAAGATCGAGATACCCTTTCAGGAACCTGTCAAATCCGTATTTGGTAACACCGTATTTACGTGAACGGTGCTCAACAATTTTTTCACCTATATTGTGAAATCCGGCCTCTTTTGCAAGCATTGGGATATATCTGTGCATCTCGCCGAACACCTCTATGCTTTTCACAACTTCCTGCCTGTAGGCCTTGAGGCCGCAGTTGAAATCATGAAGCTTTATTCCGGATGACCATCTTGCGGTAAGGTTATAGAACCTGCTGGTGATGCGTTTGATAAACGGATCGTATCTTTTCTTCTTCCATCCTGATACAAGGTCAAATCCATCCTGCCTTATCATCCTTACCAGTTCAGGGATCTCATCCGGGCTATCCTGAAGATCGGAATCCATCGTTATCACAACATCACCGGATGCTTCATCAAAACCTGTGTACAGGGCGGCAGCCTTCCCATAGTTACGTCTGAAGCGCAGACCCTTTACAAAACTGTTATGGCCGGCAAGTGACACTATCTCTTCCCATGATGAATCTGAACTTCCATCATCAACGAAAATAATTTCAAAGGATAATTTCTCAGAGGTACATACCTTCCCGATCCATCCCGTCAGTTCCCGGATTGACTCCTCCTCATTATAGACGGGGATAACAACAGACAGATCCATCGTAAATCAGTTCAGGTCAGTTTACCGGAGCATCGATCAGCGGATTGCCCTCTTTTTTTATAAAGATGCTTACAATCAACGAAAAAACAACACCCCAAAGCATATTACCGAAAACACTGAGAGGTGCCATTATTGCCGGTTTCATAATTTTCTGCTGAAAGGCCATCGCGGTATCGATTGAGGCCTGCGGAAGTCCCTTTTTAACCAGAGTTTCTTCTGATAATGCCAGTTGTTTGGCGATAAGTCCTTTGTCAATGAAGGTGTAAAGAATATAGGCGAAAATGGCCATCAGTATTGCATAGTAGAGACAAATTATCACGCCAGCGCCAAGAGACTGACCATAAGTTATCTGTCCGTGCATGTAATTGTCGCGGTAGGACTTGAGCAGAAAAAAGAGCAGTACAATCTCAAGAGCCAGGAAGATAAACCCCTGGGTTTTGTTTAAGGAGAGATCGAGAAAATAAACAACAAGAGAATATACAATACCCGTAAGCCCTAAAATCAGACCATTTGTAAGGTTGGCTTTCCAAACATTGACATTTTGTTCCATGATTTGTAGTTATTAATTCCGAGATAGATTAAGTGAGCTACAACAAATATAATGTAAATATGGGAATGAGAACAGGGTTAAAACAGGATTATTATTTGGGAGAATACAGGAATTATTGTACTTTTGAGCGGGGTAAGTCTTATACGACCAGCTCCTGCTGAACTCCCCCAGGACCGGAAGGTAGCAAGGGTAGGCAGTTGTAGCGGTGCGATATAAGTAGCTTACCCTTTTTTATTCTCATTTTTCTCCCCGGCCTCCCGGATTGCAGGTATGCACAATACACTGCACCCAATGTACTTCATCAGCACCCCGGCGGTAAGATATTTTCTTTATCTTTGCCGGAATTCAGAAAAAAACATGCTCGTACGCATCTTTAATGAGAACCCGAACCCGATCCAGATCAGGAGGATCGTTGACCTTCTTGAAGGAGGGGCAGTTATTATCTATCCTACCGACACTGTATACGCTATCGGTTGCGATATCCGGGCCTCTAAGTCGATTGAGAAGATTGCCCGGTTCAAAGGAGTGAATCCGAAAAATCCTGATCTCTCCCTGATATTTCATGATATGAGTCAGCTTTCAGAATACACAATTATAAGGGATAACAACATCTTTAAGCTTCTTAAAAGGAACCTCCCGGGGCCGTTTACATTTATTGTACAGGCCAATAACCAGATCCCGAAGTTGTTTAAGAATAAGAAAAAAACGGTTGGAATAAGGATCCCGGATAATAATATTATTCTTGAACTTGTGCATGAGCTTGGAAGACCTCTTGTTACTACTTCAATTCATGATCCCGATGAGATTATCGAATATACAACCGACCCCGAACTTATTTATGAAAAGTATCGTGACTTTGCCGATGCTGTCATTGATGGAGGTTACGGAAAAAATGAGGCTTCCACAATAGTCGATTGCACAGGAGAGGAGATAGAGGTTGTGCGACAGGGCCTGGGAATTCTCGAGGTATAATAATCAGCGCCTGTAAAAGCTCTTCGAAAAAAGTATCAGTACACTGAGCAGTTCCAGCCGTCCAAGCAACATCAGCACCGACAGAAACCACTTACCTGCCATCGGAATTTCAGAGTAGTTTGTAAAAGGACCGAATGTCCCAAGGCCCGGGCCAATGTTTCCCAGCATAGAGGCTGCCGTACTGAAAGAGGTTACCATATCATATCCCATAGCTGAAATGACCAGGGTGCTTATACATATAACAAAGAAGTATAGAGTGGTGAATGCCAGTATATTATTGATAGTTGCCTGGGGTACAATATGCCTGTTGACCCGCACTGGAATAAATGCGTTGGGATGCACCAGCCTCTTCAATTCCTGCCTGTTGTTTTTTGTAATAAGCAGAAGCCTGACAATCTTCAGTCCTCCGCTTGTCGACCCTGCAGTTCCTCCCGTAAACATCAGGATGAAAATAATCATTGCCATGAATGATCCCCACAGGTTATAATTATTTGTATAAAAGCCTGTTGTGGTAATTATTGAGACAGCGTGAAAAGCTCCTTCACTTATTGATCTGGCTGCAGTATACCCCTCTTTAAAAAATAAACCTGACGAGCTGATCAGAACAAATACCAGAACGATAACGCTATAGAAGACAAATTCATTATTCCCGGCGGATTTTCTGAAATTACCTTTTAATGCAAAATAGACCAGAGTGAGGTTCGTTCCGGCAATGAACATGAAAATAGTAATGACAGTCATTATGAAAGGGGAGGAGAAGGCTGCAAGACCGTTGTTTCTTGTCGAGAATCCCCCGGTGGAAAGAGTGGAAAGCGAGTGACATACTGCATCAAATACCGGCATTCCCCCTGCCGTAAGAAGTAAAGCCTCGGCAACGGTCATTATGAAATAAATGATCAGCAGGCGCCCGGCGGCATCTGCTATCCTTGGTTTTATCTTTTCAGTCTGCCGGCCCAGAAAATCCGTTGCTGCAAGCTGAATGTTAATTGACTTTACGACGGGGAAGACCGAAAGTGATATGAGTATTATGCCAATGCCCCCGATCCACTGGGTAAGGCTTCTCCAGAAAAGGATACCATGAGTCATCGATTCGACGTTGGTAAGTATGGAAGCTCCGGTAGTTGTAAAACCTGACATTGATTCAAAAAACGCATCCCCAAAGCTCTTTATCGACCCGCTCAGAATGAAAGGAAGCGTTCCGAAAAGACTGAAAATGATCCAGATACCGGTAACTATTATATACCCTTCCTTGTTTCCATATACTTTCTCCTCATTCCTCAGGGGAGTGAAAACGATGCTGCCTGTAACTATAGTAATAAGCGCAGAATAGCCAAAAGAGGAGGCAACCGGCTCATGAAACAGGTAAGAGATACCGGCAGAAACAAGCATGAACAAACCTTCAACAATGAGCAACAGGCTGAATACCCTTGCTATTATTCTGAAGTTGATCATATATTATCCGTTAAAATATTTTGAGACCTGATCGTAACCGGATGGTAATGTAAAAACTACCACTTTGTCATTTGAATTAAGAATTGTATCTCCGGTGGCTATGAAAGGAACTCCATCTCTTGTCCCTCCTCCCACGATGGCCTCTTTCGGGAATTCGAGACTCCTCAGAGTACCCCGGGTTATCCTGGAATTTTCCGGTACAGTAAATTCGATGACCTCTGCTTCGGTTCCGGTCATATACTTTACCTGGGTTACATTAGGATTTGAAGTATGACGGAAGATCCTGCTGGCAGCAGAAATCTTTTTATTTATAATTGTATTTATGCCTGTGTTCTCAGCAAGATTTATGTATTCCATGTTTTCAACTTCGGCAATTGTCTTTTTAACACCCATCTTTTTTGCCAGCAGGCACGACAGAATGTTAGTCTCGGAATTTCCGGTGACTGCTACGAAGGCGTCTATTTTTGTTATACCTTCCTGCTCAAGAAGATCAACATTCCTGCCGTCGCCATTAATAATCAGGGTGTTATCAAGGATTTCAGCAAGCTCCTCACATTTTTTTATGTCATAATCTATAAGCTTGACCTCGCAGGTTTTCTGCATATAAAGTGCTACATGCTTGCCAATCCTGCTGCCTCCGAGAATCATGACGTTACTGGCTTCAAAATTCTCTTTGCCTGATGTCTTCATCATATCATCAATCCCTTGCTGGGTTGAGATGACATAGACCAGATCGCCCAGTCTGAAATGCTCATTGCCGCGCGGAATAATAGTCTTACCTGCCCTTTTTATAGCAACAGCGCGGTATTTGTCAGTGGCCTGACTGACAGCAATTTCCTGAAGGCTTTTATTTATTATCGGTGCATTCTCCTCCAGTTTCTGGACACACATTGCAAGCTTACCTCCGCAAAACTCCATAAATTCCGTTGTTCCTGTTTCATGAAGCAGGCCAAGTACTTCTCTTGCGGCAATCAGTTCAGGGTATATAAGAGAATCGATACCGAGTGACCTGAAAAACTCAGTTGTTGAAGCCTCCAGGTAATCAATATTGTCAATTCTGGCAATCGTCTTGATAGCCCCATATCTTTTTGCAAGAATGGCAGATACAATATTGGTATCCTCTGAATGGGTCACAGCTATAAAGAGGTCGGTCTTTTTTATCAGCGAATCCTGAAGAATCTTTACCGATGTGGCAGATCCTTCAAGTGTAAGAACATCAAGTGAATTGTCAATAGGTTTAAGACGGCTCTCCAGAGGTTCGATCAGGATAATTTCGTGATTCTCGTTCGATAGCATCTTCGCCAGATGCGTACCAACTTCGCCGGCACCGGCAATAATAATTCTCATCTAAAAATTTATTGAAAAACATGACAAAATAAGAGATAAATCGCTTAATACTCAAGTTTTCCGGGACTTTTATTTGTGCAGGCCTATATCCTTTGCAGGAATGCTCCTGACTTTCTGACGGAATGCAGCTTAACGGATCCTCCCGGTTCCTTATTTCTTATATATTGTGTTCCCGGAGTACCTGAAGCATCAATTATAAATATATCTTCGGGGAGCTCTAAAGTCCTGAACTTCTTTTTCCCGGGTTCTCTGCCTGTCAGTATAACAAAGCCCGACCGGAACATACCAGGCATATAATTATCGGGCGATCCTGTCACCAATACATTCGTTTCACCTGCTTTGATGCAGTACTGGTCTTTGCCGGAATAGTTCATATTCAATCTGAGCCCCAGTGCTGCACAATGACGTTTTACCTCGGCTCCGGCTACCGTTGTATCTGAGAAGAGATTGAGGATCTTACCCGTTCTGATGCCGATCGTCGGTGACAACGGTGAATTATATACTATCAGTTCATTTGTCGATCTTACCCATAATTCCCTTGCAGTGCCGGCTGCAAGAAATATAAGCATGGAGACAATGGGATAAATAACTGAAAACGGTCTTTTCTTTAAAATATAAAGACTGAAGAGAAAAATTGTGACTGAAAGAAGGAGACATTCAATATTCGTCATCCCTATATTTTCAATTGATGCCATTGGTAGTGCAGAGGCCTGCCCTGTAGCCAGCTCAGTAAGCCGGGCCAGATTATTCAGAACTGTGGCGAGGAAAAGTGAAATGAAACGAATATGGAAAAGCACCAGAAAAAGGAACCCGGCTATAACAAGGAGTGAAGAGAGTGGAACAATAATTATGTTTGTTATAAGAAAATAAACAGGAAACCTGTTAAAAAGCATTATCGTAAGAGGCAGGGTACCAGTCTGGGCCACTATTGTGACAACCGCTGATTGCCAGATCTTGTCAGCCAGATATTTCCTGAAAAGTAACTTTTGATACAACTCCCGGTAAAAAGCTATAATATAAATCACAGCCAGGTAGGACAGGAGAAATCCTGCCTCGAAGATTACGGAAGGTCTTATAATTATCAGAACGAATGCAGATGCCAGAACCGAGTTTATCCCATTTACACGTCTTTTCAACAGTCCTCCGGCCTGAAGAAATGAAAACATAAGTGTTGCCCTCAGCACAGAAGCTGTAAGCCCGGTCACAAATGCAAATGACCAGAGAATTAATAGAGTCAGAATTATCCTGATAACATTGAATCTTCGCTTCAGGAAGAAGAGCATGGTAAAAACGAACAGGCTGAGAATGACTGTATGAAGGCCTGAAACCGCCATTATATGCATTACTCCGGCCTTTATAAATGAATTCTTCTGCTCCGGGTCGAGCATGTTTTTCTGCCCCAGTGTGATTGCAGCCACCAGAGCAAGTCTTTCTCCTGTGATGCCCCTTTCCCTGTACATTCTGATGATCTCCTCCCTCAGAATCAACGCTTTGTGAATCAGCTTCCTATGCTCAGGTATAATATGGCTTAAAAAATTGCGCCCTGTTGTAAAAGCATAATACCTGATGCCCTGGTTCTCCATATAGAACCTGTAATCGAACTCATATGGATTGCCTCTGTTGGATATCTCTACAGGAGAACATCTTACTATCAGCCGGTCGCCAGGTAAGAAACGGATCTCAGAAGAGTCTTTTTTACAATAGAGCATTATTGATCCCTTCAGAGGATGGATAGTGTTGTTGTCTATTTCACAGTTCAGCTTTGCAACGATCATCCGGGTGTTAATCTTTTCAACCGGGAAGTCTGAAACTGTGCAGGCGAATATCGATTGTTGAGGTTTAAGTATTGAGAGACTGCTCTTTTGATAAGTGTAGAGCAGAAGGCCGGCAAGGAAAAACGTTGCGGTAAGGGAACCCCCAAAAATCCTGTTTGTCTGTAAATTATTGTAGAACAGACTGACGCAGAAGCCCGCTATGATAATTACAGCGGAAACTAAAATGAATAACCTCCCTGGCACGAAATAAAGGCCCGATACTATGCCAGCACATAACGGCAGGCATATACGAAGAAACGGAATTTCCTTGTTTAGCACAGTCTGCAGTTAAGAGACTGTATAAAGGTAGAAAAAATACTTAAAGCGAGCTAAAGTAAGGAGTTATTTTATCTTCTGTCCGGGCAGAATAGTCTTATATTCAGCTTCAAATCTTCCTTTACTTATTGCAGTAAGTTTACTTTTTATAAGTCTTTTCCTGAGAGGGCTCACCTTATCCGTGAACAAAATGCCTTCCAGATGATCGTATTCATGCTGTATGACCCTGGCTATATAACCATCATAAGATTCATCATGATATTTCCAGTTCTCATCATAGTAGTTTATCCTGATATGCGATTCGCGTGAAACCTCTTCCCTTAAACTTGGGATGCTGAGACAACCCTCCACCATTGGAGCAAAGTCCCCGGTTCTTTCGACAATGTCAGGATTTATAAATGCTTTCTTAAAATTAGCAAGAGCTGGCTCATCTTCAGCAGCCGGCTTGCCGTCGATCACGAAAATCCTTATTGATTTTCCGACCTGTGGAGCAGCAAGGCCCAATCCCTCAGCATGGTACATAGTATCAAAAAGATCCTCTATGAACTGGTTAAGTTCAGGATAATCTTTATCAATTCTGACTGAGACTTTTCTTAAAACCGGATGCCCGTATACAACTATCGGATATGTCATTGCAATTAATTATTTATTTTTTACCTGTTCTGTTATCCAGGAAAGACTGCAGAATGATGGAAGCGCTTATTTTATCGACCATTGATTTGTCTCTCCTGTCACTCTTCTTCACACCACCTTCGATCATGGTCCTTAACGCCATTTGTGAAGTGAACCGCTCATCGATCAGATGTATTTGCTTTTCAGGGAAAGTCTTTTTTAACTTCCTGATGAACGGATTGATCTGCTTAACAGATTCACTTGGTTTATTGTTCATTTGCACAGGATAGCCTATGACAAATGCATCTATTGGTTCTGTTTTCAGGAAGCTTTCAATATAGCTGTAAAATGCCTCCGGAGTAACAGTATCCAGCGGTGATGCAAAAATCAGCAACGGATCTGAAACAGCCAGACCAATCCTTTTTTTCCCGTAGTCTATCCCGATTATCCTGCCCATACTATTTAATGTGTGCAAAAGTACTAAAAAAGTCTGTAAAGTGTCAGGGGTATGGTAAGGGTGTTTTACGAAATGTCCCAGAAAAAAAACCACCCCGGGGGGTGGTTTCTGTAACTCTATTCAGTTTTTGCATATTCCATTGAGGCAAGTCGCTTGTAAACATTATACCTCCATTTGGCGTTTTCCTCGGCAGCTTTGAAGAGAATCTCCGATTCTTTCGGGAACGACTGATGAAGAGAAGTATATCTTACTTCCGATTTCAGGAAATCCTGGAATTTTGACCAGTCAGGTTCCTTGGAGTCGAGAATAAACGGATTTTTGCCTTCAGCTTCCAGGAGCGGATTGAAGCGGTAGTTATGCCAGTAACCTGACTCAACGGCAGCTTTTGTCTGAGCCTGTGTGCGTCCCATACCTTCCTTCAATCCATGGTTTATACATGGAGAATAGGCAATTATGAGTGATGGTCCGGGATAGGCTTCCGCCTCCCTGATTGCTTTCAGGTACTGGGCATTATTCGAACCCATGGCAACCTGTGCAACATATACATAACCATAGCTCATTGCCATTTGTCCAAGGTCCTTCTTGCGTACTTTTTTCCCTGATGCGGCAAATTTGGCAACCGCGCCGGCAGGGGTAGATTTCGAAGCCTGTCCACCCGTATTGGAATAAACCTCGGTATCGAGAACCAGGATGTTAACATCATCACCAGATGCAATAACATGATCAAGTCCTCCGTAGCCAATATCGTATGCCCATCCGTCGCCACCGAAGATCCAGTGGGATTTTTTGACAAGATATTGTTTCAGGCTGAGTATCTCTCCGGCAACTTCCGATTTGTCTTTGCTGCAGGCAGCAATTACCTTCTCAGAAGCAATTTTCGAAGCTTCGCCCTTATCCTTATTTTTAAGCCATTCTTCAAATGCCAGCTTTGTTTCTTCATTTAATTTACCATTCGACAGGCTTTCAGTCATTTTCAAAGCAATGCGTTCTCTCAGCTTGGAGGATCCGATAGAGAGTCCGAACCCATATTCAGCATTATCTTCAAACAACGAGTTGGCCCATGCAGGTCCAAATCCTTTCTTATTTGCCGTGTAAGGTGTGGAAGGAGCCGAACCGCCATAAATAGAAGAACAACCTGTGGCATTGGAGACGATCATCCTGTCGCCAAAGAGCTGGGTAATTGCTTTGATATATGGTGTCTCTCCGCAGCCTGCACATGCACCGGAGAATTCAAACAGCGGCTGGGCAAACTGACTGTTCTTGACATTGATGAATTTGTCAGCGACAGTGTCCTTGTAGCCCACTTCTTCATGCATATATGTCCACCTTTCAGCTTCAGCAAGCTGTGTTTCGAAAGGTTTCATGATGAGTGCTTTATTTTTAGAAGGACAGATATCGGCACAGTTGCCGCATCCTGTACAGTCATAAACGCTTAACTGTATCCTGAATTTATAGGCTTTAAGAGGACCACCGACACCCTGGATAACCTTTGTTCCGGCGGGAGCAGCAGCTGCTTCCTCATCGGTCAGAAGGAACGGGCGGATACAGGCATGAGGACAAACATATGAACACTGGTTGCACTGGATGCACTCATCCGGCTGCCACTCGGGAGAAAAGACTGCGATTCCCCTCTTCTCATAAGCCGCTGTTCCGGCCGGGAATGTTCCGTCTTCACGTCCGGCGAAGGCACTGACGGGCAGGTCATCGCCCTTCATACTGTTTATAGGCTCCATAACCGCGCTGATAAATTCCGGCACTTTCGGTATTTTTTGCCTTCGGCTGCGGCTTGATATCGACCCATTCAGCAGGGATCTCAATTTTGGTCACTTCTCCGCCTTTGTCAACGGCAGCGTAGTTCATATTGACAACTTCTTCACCTTTCCTGCCATATGATTTATATATAGCTTTTTTCATCTCACTTACGGCTTTATCGTAAGGGATGACGCTGGCTACCTTGAAAAAGGCTGCCTGCATAATTGTATTGGTACGGTTACCAAGTCCTAACTGCTCTGCAATGGCCGTTGCATTGATGATATAGAAGTTAATCTTGTTTTCAGCCATGTATTTTTTCATATGATCCGGAAGACGATGCTTTGTCTCCTCTGTATCCCATATTGAATTAAGAAGGAAGGTGCCTTTTCTTAAAAGTCCTTTAAGCATATCATATTTCTCAAGATAAGCCGGCACGTGGCATGCGACAAAATCGGGTGTATTGACAAGATAGGGGGAGCGGATCGGTTTATCTCCAAAACGAAGATGTGATGTGGTTATACCGCCTGATTTTTTTGAATCGTAGGCAAAATATGCCTGGCAATACTTATCGGTTGAGTCTCCGATGATCTTGATCGAGTTCTTATTTGCCCCCACTGTACCATCGGATCCAAGTCCGTAAAATTTTGCAGAATATGTTCCTGAGTCGCAAACATTTATCTCCGGCAGAACAGGCAGTGATTTAAATGTCACATCATCAACTATCCCCACTGTGAACTGGTTTTTGGGTTCAGCCAGCTTCATATTCTCAAATACCGACATCATCATTGAAGGGGTGGTGTCTTTGGAGCTGAGCCCGTATCTGCCTCCGATAATAAGAGGTTTTTTGCTGCTTTCATAGAACATGCTCCGGATATCAAGGTAGAGAGGTTCTCCCCCGGCACCGGGTTCTTTTGTCCTGTCAAGTACTGTAATTTTTTTTACGCTTTCGGGGAATATATTAAAGAAGTATTTTGCTGAGAAAGGACGGTAAAGGTGAACAGTTATCAATCCTATCTTCTCGCCCTTTCCTGTAAGGTAGTCAATAGTTTCTTTTATAGTCTCCGTTACAGAACCCATGGCCACTATGATATTCTCAGCATCAGGGGCTCCGTAATATGTAAATGGTTTGTACTCTCTTCCGGTGAGTTTGGTTATCTCGGCCATATAAGAGTTTACAACATCAGGTATTGGCTCATAGAATCTGTTGATCGACTCTTTTGCCTGGAAGAAGATATCAGGATTCTGTGCTGTGCCTCTTGTTACAGGATGCTCGGGATTAAGAGCATTCTGACGGAATTTCTTCAGTGAGTCCCAGTCAAGTAATTTCTTAAGATCTTCCATTTCAAGATATTCTATCTTCTGCACCTCGTGGGAGGAACGGAAACCATCGAAGAAATGAAGGAAGGGGATCCTTGTTTTGATTGCCGAAAGATGGGCAACACCTGCAAGGTCCATTATTTCCTGGACGCCGCCGCTTGCAATCATTGCAAAACCTGTCTGGCGGGTGGCATAGATATCACTGTGATCTCCAAAAATTGAGAGTGCATGTGCCGCAACCGTACGGGCTGAAACATGGAAAACTCCCGGAAGCAGCTCTGCAGCAATTTTATACATATTAGGGATCATCAGAAGAAGTCCCTGTGATGCTGTGTAAGTTGAACAGAGGGCACCGGTCTGAAGAACACCATGCAGCGCTCCTGCAGCTCCGGCTTCTGATTGCATTTCAACAACTTTTACCTGTTCTCCGAAGATGTTCTTAAGTCCGTTGGCAGCCCACTCATCGACGTACTCTGCCATAGTGGAAGAAGGTGTAATTGGATATATGCAGGCAACCTCGCTAAACATATATGCAACATGCGCTGCGGCTTGATTTCCGTCGCATGTTATAAATTTTTTTGTTCCCATTATAAGTTATAATTTTTATTAGAAGAATATTTAAAATCGAGTGCAAAAATAATAAAATAATCTGCAGATTAACTACCATTCATCGAAATCAGGAATTCTTCATTTGATTTTGCCTGAAGCAATCTGTCTCTCAGGAATTCCATGGCTTCAACTGAATTCATATCAGTAAGGAAATTCCTTAAAACCCATATTTTCTGCAGTATATTTTTGTTCAGCAGGAGGTCTTCCCTTCTGGTGCTGGATGCCGGAATATCTATTGACGGGAAGATCCTCCTGTTGGAAAGCTTCCTGTCAAGCTGCAATTCCATATTGCCCGTCCCTTTAAACTCTTCAAAAATGACATCGTCCATTTTTGATCCTGTATCGGTAAGCGCAGTGGCAAGGATTGTAAGGGAACCCCCGTTTTCAATATTTCGTGCTGCACCGAAGAATCTCTTTGGTTTATGGAGAGCGTTTGAGTCGACACCACCTGATAAAACCTTGCCTGAAGCAGGTGCTGTGGTATTAAATGCCCTGGCAAGCCTGGTTATGGAATCAAGAAGAATGACAACATCATGACCGCATTCAACAAGTCGCTTGGCTTTTTCAAGAACGATATTGGCAACGCGGCAATGACGTTCAGCCGGCTCATCAAATGTCGAGGCAATAACTTCCGCCTTCACATTTCTGGCCATATCCGTCACCTCCTCAGGCCGTTCATCAATCAGCAGGATCATCAGATAGGCCTCCGGATGATACCTTGCAATAGCATTTGCTATCTCCTGGAGAAGGATTGTCTTACCTGTTTTTGGTTGTGCAACAATTAGTCCCCTCTGTCCTTTACCAATAGGTGTGAACATATCGATGACCCTTACGGACAATGAACCTTCTCCCGGCTGACATAATGTGAATTTCTCATTCGGGAAAAGGGGAGTAAGGAAATCGAACGGAACCCTGTCCCTTATATAATCCGGACTCCGTCCGTTTATCTCGTCTACCTTTATTAGAGGAAAGTATTTCTCGCCCTCCTTCGGAGGTCTGATTGAGCCCTTGATTGTATCTCCTGTTTTGAGTCCGAAGAGCTTTATCTGGGACTGGGAAACATAGATATCATCAGGGGAGTTCAGGTAGTTGTAGTCAGGAGATCTGAGAAATCCGTAGCCGTCAGGCATGATCTCCAGTACGCCGGTATTATAAATTATTCCTTCAAAATCATAAGGTTTTTCCTTCTTATCCTCCCTGGAAGGGACTATTTCCGGTACAGCCTCTTTAGCAGGTAGCTCAACAATAATATCGCCAGAATAAACATCCGTTGCCTGCTTCGTATCATCAAATGCAGGTTCGGGATCAACCAGGGGAAGCTCATTTTCTGTCACCGGATCCGGCATAGGCTCAATTCTCCTCTCTTCGACTTTCTGGGATTGTTTCTTTTCAAATCGCTCGTTAGAATTTATTCCCTGTCCGGATCTCTGCCCGGTTTTCCACTCAGGAGCTTTTCTTTCTTCATGAAGGGGTTCCGGTGTCTTAAAGAGATCAGGCTTATCGTCGTTTTTTGTTTTTTTTCTGGAATGATCCTGCCAATCTGCGGTGCCACCCTCAGGTCTTTTCAGATCGTCAGGTGAAACAGACATAACAGATTCGGTAGACCGTTTTATAATTGGCTTAAGAGTCCTCGGACGTTTCCCCCGCCTGAGAGGCATATCATTTTCCTGATCTGCCGCCTCCGGGGATGAATCTGCAGCAGGTATGATATCAGTTTTTACATCTGTTGCCTCGATTGCCTGCTGGTCAAGGATTTTATAAATAAGTTCCTGCTTCTTAAGAGATTCCGGTCTTTTTATTTTAAGTTCCTTTGCAATATCCTTTAATTCAGGAAGGAGCTTCTTACTTAATTCAAGAATGTCGTACATATTTTAATAATAAATATAATATGAGAAAACTAAATGATGGTTTTTGGAAAAACAGGTCAAGAAACTATTACGAACCCGCTGGATTATATTACAATGCTTAGCTTAACAGAAAACAGCTGCAATATTAAATTAAATCGGTAATATATTTCCTATCAAAAGCAGTTAAAAATGCAACGGGATTTTATCGAATCAAATTAAATTTGATTTTCAGCTGGTAAAATTACACAGAAAGTTCTTAAAAAACTAGCATAAATGAAAAAAAAACAGAATGATCATGATGGAAAACATAAATTTTTTATTAAAATTGTAATCATTACCTAAAATTTTCTTTGAACAACCAATTCAAAGCCTGTCAATGCGTCAGCTAAAGATAACTAAACAGGTTACCAACAGGGATACCCCGTCACTGGATAAATATCTTCAGGAGATAGGTAGAGTTGAGCTCATATCACCTGAGGAAGAGGTAGTTTTAGCCAGAAGGATCAGAGCCGGAGAAACAGAGGCGCTGAAAAAACTTGTTAAGGCAAATCTCCGGTTTGTGGTTTCAGTTGCAAAACAGTACCAGAATCAGGGAATAAGTCTGCCTGACCTTATAAATGAGGGGAATCTGGGACTGATGAAAGCTGCACAGCGCTTTGATGAAACCAGGGGCTTCAAATTCATCTCTTATGCCGTGTGGTGGATCCGGCAGGCAATACTTCAGGCCCTCGCAGAACAATCAAGGATAGTTCGCCTTCCTGTTAACAAAATCGGATCGATTAACAGGATAAACCGGACATTTGCACGTCTGGAACAGCTCTATGAAAGGGAACCCTCTCACCAGGAGATCGCCGATATGCTGGAAATGATTCCTGAAGATGTTAAGGACGCACTGAAGACAAACGGAAGGACTGTCAGCATGGACGCCCCGGTGAGCGCAGAGGAGGATAATAACATGTACGACCTCATCCAGAGCACTGATACCCCCAGTCCTGACAAAAACCTTATCAATGAATCTCTTGCTTATGAGATAGAAAGAGCTCTTAATACACTTTCTCCGCGTGAATCCAAAGTACTGAAATTATATTTCGGATTAGGGATGAAGCACCCCTATACTCTGGAGGAGATCGGAGAAGAGTTAACTCTTACCCGTGAAAGGGTCAGGCAAATAAAAGAAAAGGCAATTAAAAAAATCCAGTTTACAACCCGTTGCAGAATACTCAAAACCTACCTCGGGTAATAATTTGTTCCTATATTTGCCAAAATATCCCAAAATGGACCACCTTGTCTCTCCGTCATTGCTAGCTGCTGATTTTGGCAATCTGAACAGTGAAGTTTTAATGGTAAACAGAAGTCAGGCCGACTGGCTACATCTCGATATTATGGATGGCCTGTTTGTGCCGAATATCTCTTTTGGCTTTCCCATAATCGAACAGGTTAGAAAAATATCCGGGAAACCCCTTGATGTACATCTGATGATTGTGGACCCCGACAGGTACCTGGAACGGTTTCGTGATGCCGGCGCCAGTATCCTGACTGTCCAGTATGAGGCATGTACGCATCTTAACAGAACGGTTACCGAGATAAGGAACCTTGGCATGAAGGCAGGTGTGGCATTGAATCCTCATACACCGGTTTCTCTTCTCAGGAACATTCTCCCTTATATTGATATGGTACTGATAATGACTGTAAATCCGGGTTTCGGAGGCCAGTCCTTTATAATGGAGAGCTACAATAAAATATCGGAAATGCGGATGGTAATTGAATCGGGCGGCTTCAATGTTATGATCGAAGCAGATGGAGGTATCGATACAAAAAATGCATCAAAGCTTGTCAGCTCAGGTGTGAATGTCCTGGTAGCAGGAAATTCTGTTTTCAGCTCGAAAGACCCTGCTAAAACCATCCGCAGGTTAAAAACCCTTACCTGAGAGCTCTCTGGTAAAGTCATAAATTTCCTGTTTCCTCTCAGCGTCGAACCATGTAATATCCTTCTCTTTCCTCCACCAGGTCAGCTGTCGTTTGGCATATCTGCGGCTGTTGCGCTTTATCAGCTCAATTGCCTTATCCCTCGGGATTTTGCCATCAAAAAAATCAAAAAACTCACTGTATCCCACACTGTTCAGGGCATTCAGATCCCTGTACCTGAGAAGTGAACGTGCCTCCTCCTCCAGACCCGAATTAATCATCTTATCGACCCTTGTGTTTATCCTTCCGTATAGATCATCCCTTGTCCTTGTGAGCCCTGTCTTTATGATCCTGAATTCCCTTTCTCTCTTTTGCTGAAGGAGAAAGGAAGAATATGGCTTTCCGGTTGTTTCTGAGATCTCGAGGGCTCTTATTATACGCTTGGGATTTCTGAGATCAACTCTGGCATAATGATCCGGATCGAGCAGCCGCAGGGCAAGCCTCAGGCCGTTGATCCCTTCATCCCTGTAAAGTGATATATATTTTTGCCTGATATCCGGATCAACATCAGGAATATCGTCAATTCCGTTGCAGACAGCATCTATGTACATTCCCGATCCGCCAACCATCAGGACGATATTACCCGAAGAAAAAAGCGAAGGAAGAAGCGCGAGCACCTCCCTTTCGTAAATGCTGGCACTATAGTAATCTTCGACAGATATTGATCTGATGAAATGATGTTTTATAGTATTTAACTGATAATCAGAAGGAACGGCTGTCCCAATCCGCATCTCCCTGTATATCTGTCTTGAATCGGCCGATATGATTTCACAATTCAGGCGACTGGCCAGTTCCACGGCAATATCAGATTTACCGACCCCCGTCGGGCCCAGCAGGACAAGAAGGATTTTATTCATAGGAGAGTGATCCTGAAAAGGATTACTCCTCTTCCTCATTCAGGTTATCTATATTTTCGAAATCGGGCAGCGTCTCTTCATCTTCCCCCTCAAGAAAAAGATCATCAACCTCGGGTTCATCTTCGTCATCATCATCGGAAACAACGATGTTGTTATACAGCTTGCGGGATGTTCCTCCAAATATAACCTGTTTAGGGGGAACACCTTTTGAATTTGTACATGCAGGGAGTTCACGGCCTTCAACCTCCTTGGCTTCTCCCGTAAACTCCACAAAAAGTGCTCTTTCGTTAAAAAAATCGAATACGTAAAGCAATTTTTGGTTCTTGCGGAATATTATATCCTCCAGCACAGCCGTCTCCATTGTGGAAGAACCCGTTCCCATATCGAAAAGAGTAAATTCCTCCTCCTTCTCCCAATTATCGGTTGCCATAAAAAATGAAGCCATCTGGGATTTGTCAAACTCAAGTTCATCCTGGATAACGTTATGAAAATCTATCAAGGTATGCGTATCGAGAAACTCAAATTCCCTGACAAATGACTCATCTTCATCCGATAGCACAACAAATTTGTAAACCATAATATATATTTATTCGACGGGTGCAATATAATATTTTTTAGATTACGATATTCCCGCTTTATTTTTTTTTGAGAGAAATTCTATTGTATCAACCCCGTCAGCATACTCCCACAGATGCGGTGACTGGGCCTCACCGAAAGGCATAAAGCGCCTGCCTGCCACGCACTGGATTTTATCTTTAAGGAGATCCGTCTCCTTTTGTAAAGCACCTGGGGAGTCATAATATTCATAATTCAAAACCCCTACAGGAGACGACAAATTTTTATCCTCCTTCAACAGAAGAAAGCCGGTGTCGGAATATTTCTCCTTATTGACCAGGAAAAGAGCTTTGTTAAAATCATAGTTGTTCGCATACTTGTTATGCCGGACAACTCCTGAAAATTGTTCCCAGTTCCTGGTGAGGGTCGATATGTCAAAACCTGCGGGGATAAAGATTTTAGAAACATTCCTGCAGCCCAGACCAAAATAGAGGAAAATATCTGATCCAAGCCGCTCCATTTCGGTTTTTGTCTCACCGCCTTCAATAATTGCTATGCTGTTCCTGTTTCTTCTTATAATATTCGGATATCTTCCAAAATAATATTCAAAGTACCTGGAACTGTTGTTGCTGCCTGTGGCTATAACCACGTCAAAATCTTTCAGATGATCAGGGGTGAATTCAATTTTTTGCCTGAAGCCGGGATTGATCGAACAAAGTATTTCGCTCAGCTTAATAATAAGCGAGGAATCTTTTGAGCTCGTTTTTGCCTTCAGATGATTTCCGCTGATAAGAACAGATATGAAATCGTGGAAGCCCACAAGAGGGATATTGCCTGCCATAATTACTCCGACTCTCAATGGTTTGACTTCTGCCTGAAGTTGGGGATAAGCATTTGTCCATTTTAGAAGGTTTTCAGTGGTGAGTTCATTGGCAATAGCACTTATTGCAAAAGTAACATTATCAGGAGTGAACCATGGGTTTGCCAGATATTGAGAATTTATCAGGCTTGTAAGACCCGATACTGATTCATTTTCATTCCCTGAAAGGTAATTTCGCAGGACTTCTCCAAGTTCCGCAAAGGCATCGATTCTCTCCTGTAGGTTCATCCGGTAATATTTCAAATGCAAAGTTAGCTAATTTGAAGCATAGCCGGATATGCAGATATTTTTATTGAAGTTTAAAGTTGACGGGCAGATAATACCATCCCGATACAGGTTTGCCTTCAATAATTGCAGGTTCGAACCTTGTAATTGATTTTATTACCCTCAATGCTTCTGAATCAAGCTCAGGGCTGACACTTTTATATATTTCATAGCCGTTCACCCTTCCCTTGCTTGTTATCATGAATTTCACAACAACTCTTCCCTGTATGCCTTTTTCCCTGGCTGCTGCAGGATAGTTGATATTCCTTGCAATATGTTTCATAAGAAGTTCTTCGCCACCCGGATACAAGGGGATCTGATTAGTCATATCCCAGGTGGTGTCACTTCCTGTCATCGAAGGCATCTTTTGCGGTGGGGGTGGCAGAGGGGGAGGATCGAGCTTCTCTAAACTTGTCAGACCTTTTTTGCTGCGGCCGCATGATGGGAAGGTTGTCAATATGACTAATGAAGCTGTAAAAACAATTAATATGGCACAGGCCACATTTGCTGATGATGCTTTTAATGGTCCCATGAGATTCTTGTTTTAGCTGATTTATTTTGTCCGGGCCTTGCTGTTATCTATTTCAAAGTTACAACGAATTAATTATTAAGGTAATAAGATTTTAATATTTTTTGTACCCTGTCAGATCTATTTTAATGCGAAAGATATTGGCACCATGAAATAAACTGCAACAGGACGACCTTTCATCATTGCTGGTTTTTCAAATTTAGGAAGGGTTTTTATGACTCTGACAGCTTCTGAGTCAAGTAATGGATCAACTCCTTTTAATACTTCCACATGTGAAATGAAACAGTCTTTTCCCACTACAAATTTCACTAATACCTTTCCGGTTATATTATTCTTTTTTGCCTCTTCCGGGTATTTTGTGTTTTCTGCTATATACTTCAGAAGATTGGATTCTCCCCCGGGAAACACAGGCATCTCATCGACATATACATAAGCGCTGTCCTGATCAGGCAGCACAGTCGACTGCTGAGGTACGGCCGTTTCCCCGGGAGTTCCGGTTCCGCCGGAGGTTTTGCCGCAGGAGGCAATGACAATGAACAAAAGCGCTGCTGCCGGCAACAAAATTATCGGACTGATACCTGGCAGTGTTCTGAATTTTTTCTCTCTTTTCATGACTTTTTTTTATTGGTTAAACGTAAATAACTAAGTGAATAAATTCTTGATACAAATATATAACTAATATGTTAGTTATACAACTAAATATTTAATTAATTGAAATTAATTTTAAGAATTCAGTATGATTTTTTTACCGTGACTTCTGACATGAAGCAGGCACAGCAGGAGAATTTCAGTGTTTCCCCTTTAGTGGGTCAGGGGTGAAAAAACACTGAAATTCAGCATAATTGACTTTTTGGAGTGGACTCTTTATTTCAGGGCAAAGGTAATAGGTACCATAAACCATACGGGTACCGGCCTGCCAGCCAGTTTCCCGGGTATGAACGGGGGCAGGCTGTTCACAACCCTGATTGCCTCTGCGTCAAGATCAGGATCTATACCCTTGATTACGCTGACCCTTCTTACCTTTCCGTCTGTTTCTATACAGAATTTCAGTACGACCCTGCCCTGTTCACCCTTCATTTTGGCGTTTTCAGGATATTTTGAATTTAGCGCTATATAATTCAGCAGGGCTTCATTTCCACCGGGGAAGGCTGGCATCTGGTCAACTGACAAATATGGTTCTTCTTCACCGGCAGTCAGTTGTGTGGCCATACCGGCGTTTGTAAAAGCAGAAATGAATAGAAACACAAATCCGATAACAGGAATCACAAACAGAAGCTTCATATTGGCCAGGGCAGAAGTCCGTTTTCTGGTCATCATAAGCATCCTGTTCTTTATAAGGGATGGGTTTGAGAAGCTGTTGGTCAGGGTAAAGGTATTAGTCTTAAATACCTGGTTCAGGAGTATACTCTGGTAATTTACGACCGTAATGCCGGAGGTGAGGCATTCCTGATCAGCCTGGTACTCATGAATGGCCCTTAATGACCTGTTAAACAAATATATTGCCGGATTAAACCATTGAAATGCTCTTATCCCTTCTAAAAATATTATATCAATGAAATGATTCCTCTTAAGGTGGTTCTGTTCATGCCTGATTATTTCTTCGGCCTCATATGGCTCAATCCTTTTGTTTATAAACACATAGCCCATTGCTGAAAATCCGGAGGTATTAAATCCATGGAATCTTATGATCCGGCTCTCCTTATTCTTTTGCCTGTTGATTAAAAACAGCAGGTTCAGAAGATCCACAAGCAATTTAAGCGCAAAGAACATTACTCCTGCCAGATAGACAATGTAAAGTATCTGAAATGCAGAAAATTCGGGAAACCTTAACTTTTCAGCGCCGGCAGAAGCAGGTAAAACAAGCACATCAGCAAGATATTTCCCGAAAAACGGTAAATCCTGAAATTTGCCGGTATTTACCGTGAAGCCGGGCAAAATCACTGCAGCTGCAACAGAAATCAGGATAAACGCCCTGTTGCGCGAGTAAGTTGTATCTCTGCTCAGGAAAAGAAAATATATGAGATAGAAAGCCGAAAGATAAAGGGCAGCTTTGAACATATAAACGAGAAGCGCGTTCATCTGTTTTTTTGTTTTTTTACTTCATTCTCCATTATTTTCATAATATCCTCCATCTCTTTGACGGAGAGATTTTTCTCTTTTGCAAAGAAGCTGACCAGTTTTTCAAAGGAGTTAGAGAAATAGTCGTTAACGAATGTACTCAGGTGAGATTTAGAATATTCCTCCTTTGTTACAATTGGGTAGTATTCATGGGTTCTGCCATAAGCTTTGTGCGTTACAAAACCTTTATCCTGCAAAATGCGGACTATGGTACTTATAGTATTATATGCAGGTTTAGGATCATCAAAATGTTCAAGAATATCTTTTACAAATCCCTTCTTAATTTTCCACAGAACCTGCATTACCTGTTCTTCCGCTTTGGTTAATTCTCTCATAATTCTGTATTTACATCATGCCTGTTAATAAGTTCCTCTGAATATCCTGTAATACACCAACACAATAACAAATATACAACGAAAAAGTTAGTTATGCAACTAAAAATACATTTTCTTACTGTAATTTCGTGAAGAAGCTCCTTTTAATTATTATCCAGGTTGTCATTTGAGCCCTGGCAGTACAATTATGCAGCCGTGTTTTTTGGGTACAGGAAAAAAGTGTACTTTTAGTTTTTATTTTTTCAAACATCCGAAACCGGTTCCCGATGAAAGCGAGCATTAAAAAAATAGCTATTTTAAAGGAAAATCTGAAGATTTCATTAAGGGCAATCAGATCCAACAGGGTGAGAGCTATCCTTACCATTTGTATTATTGCCTTTGGAATCATGGCCCTTGTCGGGATCCTTACAGCAATCGATGCGATAAAGTCATCGCTTACCAACCAGTTCACTATGATGGGAGCCAACTCCTTTACAATTACTTCATGGGGGATGAACATCAGGATAGGGAACAACAGGACACGTACAAAGAATTTTTCACGTATCTCCTACAGGGAGGCTGAGGAATTTAAAAACAGGTTTACAGAACCAGCCTGGGTCTCGGTATCTTTTTACGCATCCAATTTAGCTACTATTAAATATGAGTCAGAGAAGACAAACCCCAATGTAAATATTCAGGGTGTTGACGAAAACTTCCTGACAGTTTCAGGGTATGAGATTGAAACAGGCAGAAACTTCAGCGGAGATGATATCCAGTCAGCCCGGAACCTGGTTCTGATAGGTACGGATATAGTAAGGGATCTTTTTCCAACAGGTGTTGATCCCCTTGGTAAGCTGATTACCGTCGCAGGGTTGAAGCTGAAGGTCGCAGGAGTTCTAAAGAGCAAAGGGGCCAGTGCAATAAACGGCGACAATGTATGCTTCATGCCGGTAACAACGGCGAGGCAGTATTTTTCAAGGCCTAATCAGACATTCAGTATAACCGTGATGCCATTCAGTTCAGTTAACCTTGATATGATGACCGGAGAGGCAGAGGGAATTTTCAGGATAATCCGGAATCTCAATCCAAGGGACGAATCTGATTTCAATATTTCAAAAAGCGACAACATAGTTAATCTTCTTCTCAAGAATATAAGGTATGTCACCCTGGCAGCTACGCTCATCGGGGTTGTGACTTTATTCGGGGCAGCAGTGGGTCTGATGAACATAATGCTTGTATCTGTCACGGAGCGCACACGTGAGATTGGTGTAAGGAAGGCAATTGGCGCTAAAACGCAGACTATCAAATACCAGTTTCTGTTTGAATCTATAATGATAGGTCAGATGGGCGGAGTTTTTGGAATAATACTAGGCATTATTATCGGAAATGTCGTATCTTCGATGTTGAGGTCAAGTTTTGTAATTCCGTGGGGTTGGGTCTTCCTGGGAATCATTGTCTGTTTTGTAGTAGGAGTTGTTTCCGGTTATGCTCCGGCTGTCAAAGCAGCAAACATTGATCCCATTGAGGCTTTGAGATACGAATAAGTCAAGAGGATATGGAAAAGCAGGTTATTCAGGAAGAATTAAAGAACTGTCCGGGTATTGCCTATTATCCGGCATCTAACAAGCTTGAGTTGATCGGCCGGTCAATTCCCGAGAATCCTGAACTTATCTTCAGACGCCTTGATGACTGGATCACGATCCATTTTCAGAAGAATGGCGGACTCGATGTAAATTTCAGGCTTGAATATATAAACAGTGGTTCATCAAAGTACCTGTATGAGATCCTGAAAAGGCTGACCAGCTTCGGCCGTACAGGCAAGCAGGTCAGAATGAAATGGTTCTATGAGGAGGATGATGAAGCTATCCTGGAACTGGGTGAGCATTACAGGGATATGGCAGGAATACCACTTGAAATTGATATGATCGTTTAATAAAAAAAGGGCGTTCAGGACGCCCTTTTTTTCACCTTTATCCTTCTTAATCCTTCCCCCATCCCCTTTCCTTTAACAATAAGGGGAGGGTTAGGGAGGGGTTAAAAAATAATAAATTTATTTAACCAATGATATGAGGTCAACCACTCTGCAGGAATAGCCCCACTCATTATCGTACCATGCGAGAACTTTAACCATTTTCCCGTTAACCATTGTACTCAGTGAGTCAAAAATTGATGAAGCTGTAGTATGAATTACATCAACTGATACAATAGGGTCTTCAGTATATTCAAGTATCCCTTTCATAGGACCTTCAGCAGCTTTTTTCATAGCAGCGTTGATCTCCTCTTTTGTTGCCTCTTTTTTAAGTACAACAACCAGGTCAACAAGTGATCCGGTAGGGGTAGGTACCCTGACTGAAATCCCATCTAATTTACCTTTAAGCTCGGGAATTACTTTACCGACAGCTTTGGCAGCTCCTGTTGTGGTAGGGATCTGTGACAGAGCAGCAGATCTTGCGCGCCTCAGGTCTTTGTGAGGAAAATCAAGGATCCTCTGATCATTTGTATATGAGTGAATTGTCGTCATGTAGCCGATTTCGATTCCGAAATTATCATTCAGAACCTTTGCTACAGGAGCAAGACAGTTGGTAGTACATGAGGCATTTGAAACACACTGATGCTCCGGTTTAAGATCTTTATCATTTACACCAAGAACTATCATTGCATCAATAGTATCTTTAGCGGGAACAGTCAGAATGACTTTTTTGGCGCCATTTTTCAGATGGTCACCATATCCACCTTTAGGACTCTCCTTTGATGTGAAAATACCAGTTGATTCAATAACTACATCCGGCTTTTCTTTCCATGGAATATTGGCTGGATTCTTCTCAGCAGTAACTCTTACCTTAACTCCGTTTACAATGATATTCTCTGCATCGTGAGTTACACCGGCAAATCTACCCTGTGTTGAATCATATTTAAGAAGGTGTGCAAGTGTTTGAGTATCAGTCAAGTCATTGATTCCAATAATCTCAATGTCAGGTTTCTCAAGAGCGATCTTAAAAACATTACGGCCTATCCTTCCAAAACCGTTAATAGCTACTTTAATTTTCGACATATCTGTGAATTATTAATTAGTTAATAAATTTGAAGCACAAAAATAATTAATTCCGACAAAAAGGCAAATGATAGAAAATATCATTTATTCTTTTTCTTTTTAAAGATATTTGAAAGCTTATTTGATTCAGGATCAAGAGGATCGATAATTACTCCAAAACGATAGCTGACAAATATTGAAAAGAATACTGCTTTATTATCACTCGTGGCCATTATCGGGATCACCCTGGGAAATGCATTTACCTGTGCACCGACCTCAATTGCGTGAATAACTTTGTCCTGTTTGCTGTACTCAAAGTTAAAGCCTCCCTTGACATATAATCCGGGTATTACCTTTGTCTCGTCCAGCCCTTTTGTAAAGGATGCCCTTCCGTAAATTTCCGTTGGCTGGGTTATGGCGGGAGTGAATTTTTCCTCCTTTATTAGTACTTCATATGCAGAAAGAGGGTACATGACCCTGTAATAAATTGGTTTATATATGGCAAGCACCGCTCCACCAGAATAGAAATATCTTATAGCTATTCCTCCTATATCAGCCTTTTTGTAGATCTCATGCTGATGGCCAATTCCACCCCTTATGTAAAAAGTGGAATTCAGCTTTCCGAAAACGAATGAACTGCCGGTCGTATAGGGATTGGACAGCCTGTACTCTTTAGGATTCTTTAATGATCCTCCTTCAATTTCGAGCAGGCGCTTATTGAGGAAATCGATTCTTTTGGCGCCCCGGTAACCCACTCCGATACCATCAGAATTAAGCATTATTCCAAAAGATCTTTCATTACGGAAAAATACCTTCTGCTGTTCATTTAATTCCCCCTGGGCATTAAGTGAAACTGCAAAAAGGACTATTAAGACCGCTATTATAAGCAGCTTTTTCATTATTATGCTAACTTATAAAACAGGAAAAAAGTGTGTTCCGTGAATCAGACATTTTTTACTGCCTGCTCGGTATTAGCTTTGGAATAAGCCGGACATTCCTTTTTGTTACATGAACTGACAACTATTATTGCAATGAAGGTAACCAGAAGTATAACAGCAAATTTTTTCATACCGGGTATCATTTTTAATTCCTTACAAAAATATACTTTTCATTCTAAAAACTATCTTCATGCCGTAAATAAAATTAATCCTTTCCATAAGACAGTGTTAATTGGGGATTAACAGACCTTTTTTAATTACCGGACTGCAATATATTTCACACTGCAGGCAGGGCTTCCCTGTTGTCCGGTATACCAATACGGTTTTGTGATTAGCTGAGAAAAAAAATCAAAATTGATAATAAAAATTTGTGACCTCTTCCGGTAAACAGTTAACTTTAACAAATTTAAATTGGTTTTTCGGGAAGCATGAATTCTAAAAAATATCGCATCCCTGCATCTTCAAAGAGAAAGGGTAGGTTCTGGTTAATAGCCGGAGGGATCTTACTGGGTTTGATTATTTTCAGATCCGGGAAAGCTGTTATCACATATACTTCATCTGATAAATATTGCATGTCCTGTCATATCCATCCTCAGGCTGATCAGAGCTGGAAGCTTTCGACCCATTACAATAATCGCTCAGGGACCATAATCCATTGTACTGAATGTCACCTGCCGCCTGAGGATCACGGATACCTGCCGGCCAAGGCAAAACATGGGCTGAAAGATATATATGGATATTTTTTTAAAGATAGTTCATCTATTAACTGGCAGGAGAAAAAGCTTCTTGAAAATGCCAGGGGATTCGTCTATGAAAAATCCTGTCTGAAATGTCATCAGAATCTTTTTCCGGTAAGATTATCTGTAAACGGAGGTAATGCACATCTCTTCTATACTACAAGCAAGGAACCTTTAAGCTGCATAAACTGCCACCTTAACGTGGGCCATTTCGACAGGGAGGCCATCCATGCCCACGATACTGCTTTTGGCGTTACCGTGACATCAGATAAGGAAATTTTTACAACCCCGGCAAAGATCGATAAGTTTGAGAACTTCACTGAAACTATACCAGGGACCAGCGTCTCCTTCGAAATGGTGGCTGTACCCGGCGGAACATTTGATATGGGTAGTCCGGAAAGTGAACCATTACGGAAGCCGGATGAGGGTCCCGTAAGAAAAGTAACTCTTTCAAGGTTCTGGATTGCCAGAACTGAAGTCACCTGGGATGAGTACATGGCTTTCTTCAGGGCCACCGGATCACAGGGCAGGACGGAAGGACAGCCAATAAAAAATAAATCCACTGATGCAATTACAGGAGCAACTCCTCCATGGGGAGCTCCCGATCAGGGCTGGGGCAAAGGCTCAAGGCCTGCAATTACTATGTCGTGGCATGCTGCAACTGTATACTGCCAGTGGCTTTCAAAAGTAACCGGTAAAAAATACCGGTTGCCAACTGAAGCAGAGTGGGAATATGCATGCAGGGCCGGTACCACGACTCCCTATTTCTTTCCGGGGAAACCTGAAAAATTTACTTCGACAGGTATCTTAAGGAGAATATTCGGACCCGATACGACGAACATTGCTTCCCGGGTGGTTTATAAGGTAAACAGTAATTCAAGGACAAAGGAACCTTCCTCAGTGAAAGAAAATCCTTTTGGTTTGAAAAATATGTCGGGAAATGTGGCCGAGTTTTGTCTTGACTATTATTCTGCAGATGCTTATAAGGCGGATTCGGTTACGCTTGTTAACCCGACAGGCCCGGTAAGTGGCAGGGAACATGTTATCAGGGGAGGTTCATTCAAAAGTGATGCGAAAGAGGTAAGAAGCGCTGCACGGGATTTCACCAGGACAAAAGCATGGCTGGTCACCGACCCCCAGATGCCAAAGAGCATATGGTGGTACTCCGACTGCATAGATGTCGGCTTCAGGGTTGTATGTGTAACAGACAGCTTAACCGCACAATAATCTGAATATTATACTTTTAAAATATGCACGATATCAACAGACGAAGATTCATAGGAAAAACTGCAATCGCCGGTATTGGGTTAGCAGGTGCCGCATCATTGATCTCAGCATGCAAAAGAGATCCGGTATCGCTGAAGCTTCCTCCGGTGCTGAGGGGAGCCCCGAAGGGCCGAAAGTTAAAAGCCGGGCTGGTGGGAGCCGGGGCAAGAGGCACAGGCGCCGCCATAAATTTTATAAGTGCGGGTCCCGATCTCGAAATAATAGCCCTCGCTGATGTCTTTCAGGATAAGATAGATGCATGCCGGGCAAGATTTGCATCTTTTAATCTTCCGATACCGGCGGAGAACTGTTTTACGGGGTTTGATGCCTATAAGAAGCTTATGGCCATTCCTGAAATAGATGTTGTACTGCTTGCAACACCTCCGAAGTTCAGGCCTGATCATTTCCTTGAAGCCATAACGAATAACAAGCATGTATTCATGGAAAAACCTGTCGCTGTTGACCCGGTTGGCATACGGTCGGTCATAACAACCGGTAAAAAGGCGGAAGCTTTGGGCCTCTGTGTTGTTACAGGAACACAGAGAAGGCATCAGGAAGATTATCTTGAGACCTATAAGCAGGTGATGAATGGTGCCATTGGTACTATTACCTCCGCAAAGGCTTTCTGGAATCAGGACCATGTATGGTTCCGCACCAGGGAAAAGGGATGGAACGATATGGAGTACATGATCCGCAACTGGAATAATTTCTGCTGGCTTATGCGGCGATCATATCCTTGACACTCATGTACATAACATTGATGTTATAAACTGGTTTATAGGCAGGCATCCCGAGAAGGCAATCGGATATGGCGGACGCGAGCGCAGGGTGACAGGTGATCAGTATGATTTCTTCAGTGTGGATTTTGATTACGGGAACGGTGTAAGCTCTCACAGCATGTGCCGCCAGATAGACAGTTGTGCCAACGGAACGGGGGAAATGATTATGGGCACCGAAGGCTATACAAACTGTGTAAATACAATATGGGATCTGAAGGGTAACATAACATGGCAGTTCCAATATCCGAAAGATGAGAACGGAAATCCCATGAGCCAGATCAGGATACCTCCATATGTCCAGGAACATATGCATCTTGTATATGCCATAAGGACAGGTAATTACGTAAATGAAGCAGAGCAAACAGCAGTATCAACGCTTACTGCCATTATGGGAAGAACTTCAGCCTATACCGGGCGACTTATTACCTGGGATGAGATTTTCAGGTCAGACATGAACCTTGGACCGGCAAAAATTGAATTCGGGCCGGTTGATATGGTATTTGAAACGCCGGTACCGGGAACGCCGGTGATTATTCAGGATTGAAATTTATTTATTATCTTACTTAAATAATATCCAAAATGACAGACAAATCATCAAGAAGAGAATTTGTTAAGCAATCGGCTAAAGTCGTTGCCGGTGCTGTAATTCTTCCCAGCATCATTCCTTCCTCAGCATTCGGCAGGGGAGGGATGACTCCCCCGAGCGACAGGATTGTGATAGGTGCCATCGGTACCGGTTCGCAGGGGATGAGCAATCTGAAAGATTTTTTAAAGTTGAAAAATGCCGTCCAGTTTGTTGCAGTCTGCGACGTAGATACCAATCATCTGGCAACTGCCAAACAGACAGTAGATGAGGCAAATAAAAACAGTGATTGCCGCACTTACGGCGATTTCAGGGAATTTCTGGAGAAAGAAAAACTCGATGCTGTCTCAATTGCTCTTCCCGACCACTGGCATGGTATCATTTATTCCGCCGCGGCAAATAAAAAACTTAATGTTTATGGCGAAAAGCCAATCTGCCGCACAATAAGAGACGGGCAGGCCATTGTCAGCGCTGTAAAGAAGAATAATATTATCTGGCAGACCGGCAGCTGGCAGCGTTCACAACCTAATTTCCATCGCGGTGCAGAACTTGTTGTCAATGGCAGGATTGGAAAGATAAAATATATTGAGGTAGGTTTGCCTGATGGAGGCAAAGGTATCGGTACACCGCCCCCAATGGCTGTTCCACCGGAGCTGAACTGGGAAATGTGGCTGGGACCTGCCTTAAAAGTCCCGTACCGGGGAGTTTCACACTGGGACTGGCGCTGGATACTCGATTATTCAGGTGGTCAGCTGACCGACTGGGCCGGACACCATATTGATATAGCCAACTGGGGAGCGGGACTGGAACATACTGGTCCTGCAGAGATTTTCGGGATAGGCAGCTATCCTTTTGAAGGGATCTTTAATGTGCCGGTTGAATACGACATCTTTTGCAAGTATGCAAACGGTCTTGAAATGCGGGTGGCAAACGCCGCCAGACTTCCACTGGGAATGGGAACGACATGGCACGGTGAAACCGGATGGATTCATGTTGACAGAGGCAATATAATAGAAGCTTCCAACCCTAAAATACTTCAGGAGGTTATAGGTGAGAATGAGACCAGGCTTTATAAAAGTGATAACCACTGGCAGAATTTTATTGACTGTGTCCGGTCAGGCAAGCAGACTATTGCTCCGGTGGATGTGGCATACAGGGCCATTTCTGTAGCTTTATTAGGTGAAATAGCCATGACGACCGGAGAGACTATAAAATGGGATCCCGATAAGGAAGAGATCATTGGCAATCCTATGGCAGCCAGACTGCTGGGCCGTCCTTACCGCCAACCATGGGAGTCTCCAACTGCTTGAAAAATGAGTCTCAGATCATAAACAATAAAATACCTTTAAAATTTAACTTACATTATGATGAAGAAACAATATTTACTTTTTATAATAGTAATTTCAGTGTTATTGACCTTCTTATCTGCATGCAAAAATGAGACAGGCTATAAAACTTTGATAATTACTGGTCAGAACAATCATAACTGGAAGGCAAGCTCCCCCGTTCTGAAACAAATCCTCGACGAAACAGGCTTATTTGCTTCTGAAATTTTGATATCGCCGGAAAAAGGAGGCGATATGAAAAATTTTAACCCCGATTTTTCAAAGTATAAGCTTGTTGTCCTTGATTATAACGGAGATTCGTGGTCCGATAAAACAAACGCGGCATTTCTTGATTATGTTAAAAACGGAGGAGGTCTGGTTATTTACCATGCCGCCGATAATTCATTTCCGGGATGGAAAGAGTATAATGAGATTATCGGACTTGGCGGATGGGGCGACCGTAATGAAAAAAGCGGCCCGTATGTATATTACAGAAATAACCAGCTTATCCGCGACACTACCGCCGGTCCGGGAGGTTCTCATGGTAAGAGGCGTGAATTCCTGGTAACCAACAGGATATTAGACCATCCGGTTACTAAAGGTCTGCCTGTAAAATGGTACCATGCCACTGATGAATTATACAGTCAGCTCAGGGGACCGGCAAAAAACATGCAGATACTTGCAACGGCCTTTGCCGATAGCGCTGCCGGGGGAGGCACAATGCGTGATGAACCGGTGCTTATGACAATTACATATGGCAAAGGCAGGATTTTCCACACAGCCCTTGGTCATGCTGATGAGGGTGGCGGCCCTGCAATGCAGTGTGCCGGGTTCATTGTAACCCTCCAGAGGGGAGCAGAGTGGGCAGTAACCGGAAATGTGACCCAGCCTGTACCATTCGATTTTCCAAATGAGGCAGGAGTAGTGCTGCGTCCGGATTTCAGGGAGATAACACTTGACGAGGCTTTTTCAAAAATAGGTAGCTATGAAATTACAAAAAGCACCAAATACCTGACCTGTATTCAAAGTCATGAACGGAATATAGCAGGCGATGAAAAAGGATTGCTTGATATTGAAAAGCGCATGGTCAGGGTTCTTACAGCAAAAGAGTCTACTGCAGAAGCTAAGAAGATGATGCTCCGTGAGCTTAGCTGGATGGGGAGCGATTATTCCCTGCCTGCAATTAAAAACCTGGTATCCGATTCTGAGTTAAAAGATGAAGCTGAATTTGCCCTTGAAAGGCTTCAGGGAGCAGGGGCACAGAAGTGATGAGGCTATAAATGAATTAGTTAATGCTTTCACTTGTAATACCAATTTTCAACGAAGAGAAGCTGATCGATGAGCTTGTGAAAAGAACTATTGCTGCTCTCGATTCATTTATTACAGATTATGAAGTGCTCTTTGTCGATGATGGCAGTACCGATAAAAGTCTTGATTTACTGCTCTCATGGCAGAAAAGAAATTCCGCTGTAAAGATATTGTCATTATCAAAGAACTTTGGCCATCAGGCTGCATTTACGGCGGGACTCGAGCATGCAAAAGGTGATCTTGTGGCAATGATGGATGGTGATCTTCAGGATCCGCCGGAACTCCTTCCGGCGATGATCAGGAAGATAAAGGATGAAGGTTTCGATATTGTAAGCGGGAAAAAAACAGGACGGAGGGGCAATAAGGGAAGAAACCTTTATTCATACCTTTTCCATCTGTTTTTTAAACACATTGGGGAAATCAGGAATATGGAGAATTCCGGTAACTTTTCGGTAATGAGGCGGGAAGCCGTTGACGCACTTATTGAAATGAAGGAAAAGATCAGATATCTTCCGGGTTTGCGGACATTTATAGGATTCAGACAGGGATATGTCGAATTTATCAGGGAAGAACGGTATAATGGTGACCCTAAGATGAGCTTATGGAAGCTTTTAACCCTGGCATCTGATGCAATATTTGCCTTCTCAAGGTTTCCGGTTCGTTTCTGCCTGGTTATTGGAGCGCTTGGCACCCTGGTATTTATGTGCGCCGGAATCTATGTTTTAATTGCCAAAGCGTACGGTTTCGCAATAACCGGATGGTCATCCACTCTGCTGAGCATATATTTCCTGGGCTCTATCCAGCTGGTATTCATGGGTATACTGGGTGAATATGTTTACCGGAATTATAAGGAATCCCAGAACCGCCCGGTCTACTTCGTAAGAAAGTTTTATGAGGGCGGCCAGGAAAAATGATGAGAAAATCTCTTCTGCAATATTTTTTCTTTGCCGCCGCTGCATCACTTCTTGTCTTAATGTTGCTTGCAAGCCGGGAAGCGGGCATTAACTGCGATGAGGTACTTCATTATAATCACTCGGTGGCTGTCTATAATTATTTTGCCACACACGGAGAGGACCGGTCCGCACTCAATACGCCTGTCACCCACCTGAAATATTACGGGCAAGCTTACGATAACCTGGTAACTGTTCTCATAAAATGGTTCAGCATTGAAAATATCTACGGATTCCGGCATTTTATGAGCTCAATTGCCGGCTGGCTTGCAATAATGATAACAGCTTTCTTTGCAGTCTGGCTAAGTGGTTACAGGACAGGGATCCTGGTGATAATCCTTTTTGCGGTTTCGCCTTCTTTCCTGGGTCATTCCCAGAATAACCTGAAGGATATACCGTTTGCCCTTGGTTATATCTGCGCCATATATTATATGTGTAAATTCATTACAGGCGGAACAAACCCTTCCGTTGCCGATACAATATTTTTAACCGCGGGAATTGCATTTTCAATAAGTATCAGGGCCGGAGGTCTGCTTTTGTTATGTTATGCCTGGTTATTCATTTTCCTTTTCTATCTGTTCAGATATTTTATTAAAGAGCCTGTAACAGCAGCAGAGATAGTTAAAAAGCTTTTTCTGCTTACAGCAATATCACTGGCCTCGATTATTCTGGGTATCCTGTTATGGCCCTATGCACTTCAGTCACCTGTCAGGAATGTTCTGGAATCATACCATGTTATGGCTCATTTTCCTGATACCTTCATGCAGATCTTCCGGGGAAAGATGGAGTGGTCGGATTTTATGCCATGGTACTATCTGCCTGAATCTATGCTTATTACAATACCAGTTGTAGTTCTGGGAGGCTTTTTGTCATTTTTTATCTTCCCGGGATCGCTTTTAAAGGATAAAAGGCTGCTAATCTATGGATTTCTGGTTTTCACGATCATATTCCCTGTTGTTTTTGTGATCATTGAGAGATCAAACCTCTACAGTTCCTGGAGACAGTTCCTCTTCCTGTATCCGGGGATCGTTTTAATTGCAGCCTCCGGCTTCAATTTTCTGTTCGATTATTTTAAGAACAAAAGGTATATCAAATGGGGAATAGTCTTACTGATAGCATTTCTTTCAGTTCATCCCCTGAAGTATATGATTAAAAATATTCCCTATAGCTATATTTATTATAATCAGCTGGTTGGAGGACTAGCCGGGGCTTACGGGAATTTTGAAACCGATTACTATTATGTCAGTCAGACTGAAGCTTCAGAATGGCTTCTTGAGTATCTTAAAGAGAAGAAAATCAATGACACTGTTAAAATAAAAGCCACATATTCGGTTAGTTGGCTTTTCAGGCATCATCCTGAATTTAAAACATCCTATTTCAGGTATTCCGAACGGAGTCAGTCGGACTGGGATTACGCAATTGTAGCCAACAGGTATATCACTCCATATCAGCTAAAAAATAAGATATGGCCCCCCGCAAATGCCATACATATTGTTTATGCTGATCAGGTGCCGGTTTGTGCTGTACTGAAAAGGGGTTCAAGGGATGATCTGGATGGTTACATTGCTTTGAATGAAGGCAGGACGGGTGATGCTTTAAAATTTTACGGAAAGGCTTTACGAAGTGATAGCAGTGATGAAATGATTTTTTATAATTTTGCACGTGCTTTATATAGGGAGGGCCGGTTTCAGAGAGCAGATTCTGTTTTGAAAGCGGGTCTTGAAATTAATCCTGATTTTGAGCCTGTCCTGATGTATCTGGGAAATATAGCACGATCGCAAGGCGATAAAGATGAGGCGCTTATGTATTACAGCAGGGTAATTGAAGCTAACAGGAAGTACTTTGAGGCATATGTGGGAAAAGCAGAATTGCTGGCATCTGAAAACATAATGGGGGCGAGGGCTTTGCTCAGAACATGCATAGAGATGAATCCCGGATATAAGCCGGCTCTTAAAGCGCTGGCAGATACATACAGGAATTCAGACCCTGATATAGCCAGGAAATATGATGAACTGGCAAATGGAAAGAATTAAGTCAGATGTTTTTAATTGATCATAAAAATAAGGAGCTTTTGAAGAAATAGTTTATAAACAGATAAAAGATGAAGAAATCAGTTTTAGTGTTATCGTTATCCCTCCTGCTTTTTGGAGGTTTGAATCAGGCATTCTCTCAGGAACAACCAAAACCAAAAAAAGATACGGTAAATATAGATACCGATGCCAAGCCGACTTTTTATTATGCAGAAGATGAAAAGATGGGCAAGGAAAAAAACGGAACAGTAACAATTGTTATTATAGCCGGGGCAGTCGTTGTAGTGGCCGCCGGAGCATACATTTTTTTGAGGAAAAAGAAATAGGCTGCTCTTCAGGTCCAGCACTGAAATTATGGTCTGGAATCACCTTCCGGCCTTTAACAGCCAGGGTAGAGAAGAACTGTAAAAGCTTTAAAGATCATTTTATTTAAATGCCTTCTGTATGGATAAAATTAAAATTTCTACGGCCCAGTTCGAGAACCGGAGCGGTGACAAAGAGTATAATCTGTCAAGGATCGAAGCTCTTGCGGTAAAAGCCTCTTCGGAAGGTTCCCGGGTGATAGCTTTTCACGAGTGTTCGGTCACCGGCTATACATTTGCCCTTCACCTTTCAAGGGAAGAGATGCTGGACATTGCTGAACCCATACCTGAAGGACCAAGTATCAGACGGCTGATCCGGATAGCAAAAGAATCCGGTATTGTAATTTTAGCAGGGCTTTTTGAAAAAGACAAGGAGGAGAAAATTTACAAGGCATACGTCTGTGTTGACAGGAATGGTCTGGTTGCAAAGTACAGGAAGCTTCACCCTTTTGTAAATGCATATATAACGCCCGGCGACAGCTACTGTGTCTTTGATCTTTTTGGCTGGAGATGCGGTATCCTTATCTGTTACGATAATAATATTATTGAGAATGTACGTGCAACCACATTGCTGGGAGCAAATATAATTTTTATGCCACATGTTACAATGTGCACCCCTTCAACACGTCCCGGGGCTGGCTTCGTTGATCCCGTTCTATGGAAGAACAGGGAGGCTGATCCAACATCTCTGCGATTGGAGTTTGACGGTATGAAGGGGAGGGGCTGGCTGATGAAATGGCTGCCCTCAAGGGCTTATGATAACGGGATCTACGTAGTCTTTTCCAATCCGATAGGGATGGATGATGATCAGCTTAAAAATGGCTGTTCCATGATTATTGATCCTTTTGGCGATATTATAGCTGAATGCCGCACCCTCGGTGACGATTATGTCACGGCTTCCCTTATATCCGAAAAGCTTACCATGGCAGGGGGATACAGGTATCTCAAAGCCAGGAGGCCCGACCTTTACAGGGATATCATAGGACAAGCTCATACTCCGGTACAAAAAGTGTCATGGCTCAACCCTGATAAAAAAGCCGGTTCTTAATACACTTTTCTTCCCAGGCCATTATTAATCCGGTGTAAAATCTCACGGGTATGGAACAATTTCATTTCCATATCCGTGCCAACCTTTTTCATTGTCCATTGTTATTATATTAACATAAAAAGCAATTATTAAGAAATCGTTAAAATTTCACCGCAGTTACATTATCGTGGAATAAATCGGACAGGGCAGATGTCATAATAAGTACTTAATCTAAAATGTCCTGCAAAAAGCTTAATAGCAAAAAACAGCAGACAAAACAAAAATTGAGCAAATGGCAAAAGAGATGAATACCAAAGATGTGAGCCTGTTTACTGTAACCTGTTTCCTGCTTGTTGCATACAGTATTCCTGTCAAAGCCCAGACTAAAGTCTGGAGCATGGATGATTGTATACAATATGCTCAACAAAAGAATATACAGGTGCAGCAGGCTCAGGTAAGCAGCAGTATAAGAAATGAAGACCTGTTGTTGGCAAAAGCAGCATGGTATCCTTATCTGAGCAGTTCGGCGAGACAAAACTATAACTGGAATAATATTGTTAATTCCACGACAGGATCTAATGTTTTCAAAGGAACCAATGGCATCAATATTTCCGCCAGTTCGGCAATGACACTCTTTAATGCCTCCAGAATTCGTAATGGCGTAAAGCAATCTGAGACCGAATTTGAAGCATCTCAGTATAATATTGAGGTCATAAAAGAAGCCGTGAGTCTCAATGTGCTGAATGCCTATCTGCAGGTTCTCTATTCAGAGGAACAGGTCAAAAACGATACGGATCAGATTGCCTCCCTGGCAGAACAACTGAATCTGGCAGACGAGAGACTGAAACTGGGGGCAATAGCAAATTCAGACTATCTTCAGGTTAAATCACAACTCGCGACTGAAAAGCAGACTCTTGCTACAAATCTAAGTCAGCTGGCAATTAACAGGATAGTTCTGATGCAGTTAATGGAGTATCCGATAACCAGTGACTTTCAGATAGAACACCCGAATCTGGACAGCCTTATCAATCAGAAGCGGACTCCTGATGCTGTAGAAGTTTACCAGACAGCATTGGGTATAAAACCGGAAGTGAAAAATGCGGAACTTACCAAGAAAAGTTCACAAATAGCTATTGATCTGGCAAAGGCAAATTATTACCCTACTGTTTCTTTGAATGCAGGCGTGTCAACTTCATATTCCGGTTATCAGACAAGTTATTCAACCAGTTACAGACCAGGAACCACTTTTGGGGATCAGCTTAAGAACAATATCAGCCCTGAAATAGGACTCTCAGCTTCAATTCCGATATTTGAGAACAGGTCAGCTAAAACAGGAGTCGAAATCGCAAAGCTGAACTTAAATAATGCAGAATTGAATGAACTCAACACAAGAGACATACTCAGAAAAGCTATTGAACAGGCCTGCGAGAATGTTACATCTACTCAGATTGAGTATGAAGCGAGCCTTGAGGCCTATAAGGCGGTAAAAGAATCATTCGAAGTAGCTTCTGAAAAGTATAATCAGGGACTTATGAATTCGGTTGATTTTTTAATCCAGAAAACAACATTTATTGCAGCAGAAAGCACATTTCTCCAGTCAAAGTATGCTTTGATATTCAGTTATAAAATTCTTGATTTTTACTCGGGTCAGCCTCTGACATTTAAAAATAAAAAAGACTATTAATTATCAATAAATCAGCACAGTAATGAAAAGGATAAGAATTAAGAAAAGAACAGTTTTTGCCATAGTTACTTTATTCCTCGCTATCGCATATGTTGCATGCAACCGAAATAAAAATTCCTATTCCTTCGAGACTGCAATGGTTAAAAAAGGTTCCATAATAAATACAATAACCGCTACCGGTACGGTAGAGGCTGATACGACGGTATTAATAGGCACGCAGGTTTCCGGAGTAATCAAGAAAATTTATGTCGATTTCAACTCAAAAGTCAAAAAAGGCCAATTATTGGCTGAACTCGATAAAACACCCTTGCAGACCCAGGTTCAGCAGGCACAGGCTGCTCTCGATGATTCAAAGAGTGAGGTTGAATTTCAGAAAGCAACTTACGAAAGATATAAGGCTTTACTTGATAAGAAGCTTGTAGCCCAGGCTGACTATGATCAGGTAAAATATAATTATGAAAAGGCCCTGGCAGATCTGAAGACAGCTCAGGCCGGATATGACAAAGCTATAGTTAATCTGAACTATGCTTCGATCTATTCCCCGATAGTGGGTGTCGTTTTGAACAGGGCAGTGGATCAGGGGCAGACGGTCGCTGCCAGCTTCAGTACCCCGAATCTTTTTACAATCGGCAATGACCTGACAAAGATGCAGGTGCAGGCTAATGTCGATGAAGCTGATATCGGACAGGTGAGGCAGGGGCAACCTGTGACATTTAACGTGGATGCATATCCTACCGAGACCTTTACGGGTGTGGTAAGGCAGGTCAGGCTTCAGCCGGTAGTTACAAATAATGTTGTGACATATACTGTAATTGTGGATGCCCCGAACCCCGAAAAGAAGCTCATGCCAGGTATGACAGCGAATATAACGGTGCAGGTACAGAGAGTGGATAGTGTGCTTATTGTTCCTGCAAAAGCTATAAGGTTCACCCCCGAAGCTGCCTGGCTGACTGAATATCTGAAAAACAATCCACCTCCCCAGAGAATGAAGAATGGAGGCGCCGGTCAGAATGCCGGCACGCGGAGCGAACAGGGTGATAGAGCATCAGGAGAGTCTAACCAGGGAGAATTTCAACAGGGTGGTCAGACTCGTAAAAAGCCGGTTATAGTATGGGTAAAAGATGGAGACAAATTTCACCGCGTGCGTGTTGTAACAGGAGCAATGGATGGAACAAATGTTGAGATAAAATCGGGGCTTAAAGCAGGCGACGAGGTTATCCTCTCAATGATGAAGGACGGAGGGTCTAATGCTTCAGGATCATCCCAGACAGCAACAAGCCCTTTCATGCCTCAGAGAGGAAGACGATAATACTGATGCCACTGTTATGAAAACTCTTATCGAGATAATAAAACTTAGAAAAGACTATTATGTGGGAGAGGTGACTGTACATGCTCTCAGGGGCGTTGATATGTCTGTTACTGAAGGGGAGTTTGTAGCCATAATGGGAGCAAGCGGATCAGGAAAATCTACCATGCTGAATATTATCGGTTGTCTTGATAAACCCACTGAAGGAGATTATGTACTTGACGGTATCAATATCTCAGGTCTGAGTAAAAATGAACTAGCTTCTTACAGGAACAGAAAGCTGGGCTTTGTATTTCAGACATATAATCTTCTCCCGCGTACTACTGCGCTGGACAATGTCGAGTTACCTCTTCTTTACAATTCCACGGTAAAATCAAAAGAGAGGAGGGAGAGGGCGATAGCTGCTCTTGAGTCAGTAGGACTGGCAGACAGAATGTATCACAAGCCTAACCAGCTTTCCGGAGGTCAGCAGCAGAGAGTGGCAATTGCCAGGTCACTTGTTAATGATCCGGTAGTCATTCTTGCAGACGAAGCTACCGGAAATCTTGATACCCGGACATCATATGAGATTATGGCTCTTTTTCAGGATCTCAATAACAAAGGAAAAACAATAGTTTTTGTGACCCATGAGCCGGATATTGCCAGATGTGCTACCCGGAATATAATATTTAAGGATGGTCTGATCCTGAGGGAAACTCCCGTAAAAGACAGAACAAATGCACTTGAGATGCTTGCCAGCATTCCGGTAGAAGAAGATTAGTAAAAAAAATAAAAATGAGTATAAAAAACCTGCTCAAAATAGCTCTTAATGCATTATTAAGAAATAAGTTCAGGGCTTTTCTGACTATGCTCGGAATAATTATCGGAGTTGCTTCTGTCATTACAATGCTGGGGATCGGACAGGGATCAAAAGTAAGTATCCAGCAACAAATTGCCAGCATGGGATTAAATCTTGTAGTGGTTATCCCCGGATCACAGGAGAGAGGGGGTGTCCAGTACGGGGCTTCAACAATGCAGAGTCTTAAAGAGAGTGATGTTGATGCAATTCTTTCGGATTGTCCGGCAGTACTTGCTGCCACACCCGAAGTACGCGGTAACGGACAGGCCGTTTTTGGAGCAGCAAACTGGCCCACAACGCTGTTTGGTGAAAATACAAGTTACCTTCAGATAAGGGAACGTTCGGTTACCAATGGACGGATGTTCAGTCAGAATGAGCTTAACACCGCAGCCAAAGTCTGCCTTCTGGGTCAGACAGTAATCACAAATCTGTTTGGTGCCGGCTCAGACCCGGTAGGACAGGTAATCAGATTTAAAAATATCCCCTTTCTTGTAATTGGCGTACTTGATGCAAAGGGTTTGAATACTTTCGGACAGGATCAGGATGATTTATTACTGGCCCCATATACAACAGTTCAGAAAAGGGTACTGGCAATAACCTGGGTCCAGGCTATTTATACCTCTGCGGTTGATTCCAAATCGACAGATCTGGCCGCCAAGCAGATAGAAGAGACCCTGCGCATACAGCATAAGATAAGAGCCTCTGATCCGGATGATTTCAGGATAAGGAACCAGGCTGAATTATTGTCAACGTTCAGTTCGGTAAGTAATATTCTTACAATTCTGCTGGGAGCGATAGCGGGCATTTCACTCCTTGTAGGAGGCATCGGCATTATGAACATTATGTATGTGTCTGTTACTGAGAGGACGCGGGAAATAGGGCTGCGTATGGCAATCGGAGGAAAAGGAATCGATATTTTGATGCAGTTCCTTGCTGAATCGATGTTATTAAGCATTACCGGAGGTGTTATCGGTATTCTGGTTGGCATAGCGGCATCCAAAATAATCGGATCGGTAATGTCGTGGCCTATAGTTGTTTTGCCGGGGTCGGAAATTTTATCTTTCGCAGTTTGTACTGTAATCGGAATATTCTTTGGCTGGTATCCTGCCAAGAAAGCCTCGAATCTTGATCCTATAGATGCACTGAGGTATGAATAATGCCAATCAAATTCGGTATTCAGTAATCGGTAATCTGTAATCGGTAAGGGGGAAGAGCGTAGAGAATAAAACGCCGTGAGGCTTTGAGCCGTTACGCCGTTGAGCCGTTGAGCCATTGAGCCATTGAGCCGTTACGCCATTGAGCCGTTACGCCATTGAGCCGTTGAGCCGTTGCGCCGTTACGCCTTTGAGCCGTTACACCTTTAAGCCATTACGCCACCCTTCGTACTCCTAATCGAGGATATTCCTGCAAAACTCAACACATTTTTTTACCTCAGCCACCGCATCTGAACCTTCGGGTATCGGGTATTCAAGTTCAATATCAGCATATATTGGCCATTTCCTGTCTTTAAGGAGGAGCAGAATATCGGCAATCGGCGTTTCTCCCATCCCCCAGGGCATATTTGTATTGGGGGGATTGGATTTTGGTCCTGTCTTATCTTTCAGATGGATGCTCACAATTCTATCATGCAGCCTTTCGATAATACCGTTAGGATGAAGACCTGTTGCTCCGAAATAATGTCCCGTATCAAAATTCAGCATATTTGCCGGGGAATATTCAAGAAATTTATCAAATGTCCATCCCGGTTCACCGGGCTGCAGGTGCTGATGGAATATGGCATACATCCCCTGTTTCATTGCAACAGGTCCCATTCGCTTTGCCGCATTGTCACCAATTTCATTACAGACTCCTTTGGCTCCCAGTGCTTTGGCTGCCTTAAAAGAATAAACTATCTCTTCATCGCTCCAGCTCTCGGGCGAAAATTTTGCAATATGTATTGTCACTCCGGCATCATTGTACATCTTACGGAGAGCTTCAAATTTTTTCATAGGGGCAGAGATACGCCATTTTCTCTGGGCCTCTTTTGCCTCTTTTGTAGCTTTTTCAAAACCGGCTATCTCTTTTTCCGTCAGCAATACTCCCGGAGCCGGTTTGTCAGGACCCTGGGGAAGACCGGCATATTTCTCGGCAACATCGCCCATCAGTTCTATGGAACTGATTCCTCCCTGAAGGCAGTACTGCAGGATATCCTCTGCAGCGGATGGCATGCTGCGCCAGGAGTAGGTTATTGCTCCCACCTGCACACCTCCGAATACTGAGTCGGGTTTGCTTCCCTTTGGATTGCCCCGGCTTTCAGAAATATAGAAATTCAGCGGAACTGCTGAAAAGGCTGCTGCAGCGGCTGTCATGCCAAGAAATTTCCGTCTTGATACCTGATTGAAGTACTTTTTAGAGTTTTCCATATTGGATTTATTGATTTAAACCTTCTTCCACACATTCCCGGCCTTATCCGATGCAACAACAGCATGGATAAATTTCATTCCTCTTACACCATCATGTACAGTGGGGAACTCACATGGATCAAATTTCTCACCCCTTATTGATTTTGCCGTTCCCTTGTAAATATTTGCAAGAGCCTCGTAGATACCTTCCGGGTGACCCGATGGCATCGTATGAGCAGCTTCAGCAGTGGGTCCGTTATAGCCATGAGCAGGTTTAAATGTTCTGGCAGGCTCAGTGTCGCTCAGCATATAGAGATAATTTGGATTTTCCTGACCCCATTTAAGGCTTGCCTTTGATCCATAAACAGCTATTGTAAGGTTATTCTCCTCTCCGCCGCAAACCTGACTGGCCCGGATCACCCCTTTCAGCTGTTTGCTGAAACGGATTAAAACCGTTCCGTCAAGATCGAGCTTTATGCCATCTTTAACGGGATTAAGATCCGAGAGTACCTCTTTTACCTCCAGACCCGTCGTATACTCGATAAGGTTGAATGCATGAACCCCGATATCACCCATACAGCTGCTGGCTCCGGCATGTTTGGGATCGAGTCGCCAGACCCCCGTTATCCTGCTCTCCGTACCATGAATTATTGAATTTATCCAGCCCTGGTAATATTGTGCATCGATTCGCTGAATTGTTCCCAGTTCTCCTTTACTTATAAGTTCCCTCATCTGGCGTATCATAGGGTAACCCGTATAGGTGTGGGTAAGAGCAAAGGTCAGTTTGTTTTTTGAAACAAGCTGCTCAAGTTCCAGAGCCTCTTCAACTGTCATAGTCATCGGCTTTTCGCAAACCAGGTGAAACCCGTTGTTCAAGAGACTTTTTGCGAAAGGATAATGAAGAGCATTGGGTGTTACTATAGCTACAACTTCAATCCGTTTATCAGCAGGCAGAGCCTTTTCCGCCCTGATCAGAGCATCTACTGTCTCATAGCACCTGTCGGGACTAATGCCCTCCTTCTTTGCAAAGTCACGGCTCTTATCATAATCTGCATCAAAGACACCGCCAACAAGCTCGAAATCGTTGCAGATTCTTGATGCACGGCGGTGAGCATCACCGATGAATGCTCCAAAACCACCACCTATCATTCCCATTCTTATTTTCTTCATATATCCTGATTTAATTATTTGTCTTTTGTCTTTTGATTTTTGTCTTTTCCCGTCTTCCCATCTCCTCGCCGGACCGACCCCCCAACCCCCCAGGGGGGCTTTTGGTTTTCAGTTATTTACAAGTTACCAGCAACTTGATGAAACACTTTCTGCTCTTTTATTCACCCCTAAATCCCCTGAAGGGGACTTTTTATTGAACTTTCTTTTTACGCAAAAAGAAAGTA
The DNA here is from genome assembly GCA_963816345.1 of uncultured Bacteroidales bacterium. Taxonomy (GTDB): domain Bacteria; phylum Bacteroidota; class Bacteroidia; order Bacteroidales; family VadinHA17; genus LD21. The sequence continues at coordinate 2,254,924 of CAWFKI010000005.1, read as the reverse complement.
CCAAAGAAAATGCGCCGGAAAAGACAACCCCACCCTGTTTGTCCGCCTGCTGCACAGGGCCTTAAAGGCGCCACCAAACAGGGTGCGGTTCGCACCTTTTCCGGTTTGCCCTCGCGCCGCTAAAGTACTTGCTCCGCGCTCTACGCTCTCCGCTCTTTGCTCATATCTCTCCTAGCTCTACGCTCTACACTCAAATCTCATATCTCACCTTTCTCCCTTTCTCCCTTTCTCCCTTTCTCCCTTTCTTTACTGTTGCGCCATAACTTCCGTGCCCCTGGCCCTGCGGTCTGTGCTCTGTGCCCTGTGCCCTGTGCCCAGCCTCCGCTAAAGCTTCGGCTGGCAATGCCCGCGCTCTATGCTGTTTTTCTTTTCCTGATATAGAGCATTGAGAAAAAAAGTATCAGAACAGCCGGGACGATGGCTACATATCTTAGTGTGTGAGCTCCTCCGGTCAACTTGGCGTGTGACCACATTAAAGCATCCGGTGTTCCGGCTGCCGCAGCCCTGAGAACCTCAATAGTCTGGCCCGCAGGTACCGCAGCAGCAGTCTGGGCATCGAATATTGCTCCAAGCACCGGCTGGGCAATAGCTCCGCCAAGGAAACCGATACCTCCCATAATAGCAAGTCCCAGAGCACCGCTTTCGGGTATGTTCTCAGAAACAAATCCCAGCATTGATGGCCAGAAAAATGCTATTCCCAGGGCAAAAATGCCTGCAGCAGCAAACACCATTGCTCCATTGGTATAACCCATGAGAACGCATCCGGCAAATGCCAGTATAGCTGAGGTAAGCAGTACCACGGTTGATTTAAGATTGTGGATAAGTGTCCCTCCAAACTGGCGGGCAAGAGCCATAATACCGGAGATCCATACAAGTAATAGGATAGGATTATCTGAAACATTTTCCAGCAAAGCTGCAATCCACTGATTGGTACCCAATTCCGTTGAGGCTGTGAGGATCATGCAAAAAGCCATGAACAGGAACAACGGACTGACACATGCCTTCAGCATGTCCTTATATGAAAAACCGGCAACCACACGTTCTGTCTGGGGGAACTTTTTATTAAGAAACATGTAGCCATATACAAAAGTCGGGACAAGCATAATACCCATGGCATAACGCCAGTCGGCAAGTCCGATTTTATTGAACAGGTACACGGTCAGGCCTCCTATTACAATTCCTGTTGGAAACCATGCATGAAACCGGTTTAACCGTCGGGTCTTTTCCTCAGTATACATGCTTGTTATCAACGGGTTACAGGCAGCTTCAACACTGCCGTTGGCAACGCCTACAAGTAATGTGGAGATGAATAATGACCAGAATCCGGTAGCAATTATAGTCAGCAAAATTCCGGCCACATGGCAGAAGAAGGCAACGGAAAGGATCCTGCCAAGACCGATTATATCGACAAGCGGGCCACCAAAGACCATTGCCAGGGTGAATCCCCAGAAGGCAGTACCGACTATCCACCCTATCTGTGTATGTGTAAGGTTGAATTCAGCCGCCCAGGCTTCAACAAATGAACCTCTTGTGGCAAAGGCCAGTGCAGTAACGACTAATGCAACACAACTTGCATTGAACAACTGTGATTTCTTAACGATTTCCATCCTGAGGTTGAAAGGTTAGGTTAATAATCTGTCAATATTGAGTTGACGCGATGCTACTTCTTTTCAAATGCTGCATCGAATGCGATATTGGAAGCAGGAAAATCAACTTTCCTGACAAATTCGCAAGCCTCTTTTGCTCCGAATTCCCTGTCCATACCGCTGTCTTCCCACTCAACCGAAAGAGGACCTTTATAGTTGATGCGATTCAGGCCCCTGATTATTTCTTCGAAATTAATGTTGCCATGACCAAGACTCCTGAAATCCCAAAACCTTCCATATGTTCCGAATTCAGTATGACCTCCGAAGACTCCGGCTTCAGTTGGTACTTTTGACCACCATACATCCTTCATATGTACATGGTAAATCTTATCTGCAAAAATGCGAATAAAACCTGCATAGTCAACTCCCTGGTATCCAAGATGTGACGGATCGAAGTTGAATCCGAAGTTAGCGTGGTTGTTGATGGCCTTCAGTGCCCTTTTTGCTGATATAATATCGAAAGCTATTTCTGTAGGATGTACCTCCAGTCCGAAGTTAATCCCGAGTTCATGATATTTATCAAGAATAGGGGTCCACCTTTTTGCAAAGTCAGCATAACCAGCGTCGATCATCTGTTGAGTAACAGGAGGAAAAGAATAGAGCAGATGCCATATGGAGCTGCCGGTAAATCCATTTACCTGGTTAATGCCCAGTCTTTTGGCTGCTTCTGCCGTATTTATCATCTCACGTGCGGCTCTCTGATGTACACCTTCAGGGTCCCCGTCACCCCATACATATGCCGGCAGTATAGCTTTGTGCCTCTCATCAATGATATCGCAGACAGCCTGCCCGACAAGGTGGTTGGATATGGCGTAGATTTTAAGGCCATACTTTGCAAGAAGTTCTTTCTTCCTGCGGCAATATGCGTCATCGGCTTTGCTGACTTCAAAATGATCGCCCCAACATGCAAGTTCCAAACCATCATAACCAAATGATTTGGCTTTCTGACAAACTGTTTCAATCGGCAAATCTGCCCATTGGCCTGTAAATAAAGTAACTGGTCTGCTCATAGTTCTGTGTGTTTAAAATTATTATTGAATATTATTATAGTTTGGGTCCGGAGTCTGAAGTCAGAAGACCGAAGTCGTTCAGTTGTCGTTCAGTTGTCATTCAGTTGTCATTCTCCTGTCTTCTGTCTTCTGTCTTCCATCTTCCGTCTTCCGTCTCCCGTCTTAATTCCATAACAAGTATATAAAACATTCTCTTAAAATGCAATTATAATTTGGTGAAGAACGATATAATATAAAATAACTATTACTGACCTAGCGGCCTCGATTCCGGCAGGCAGGAATCTGACTTCTGACCCCTGCTTGAAATTCTACCGGAAAATGTTTATTTTGTCGTGTTAAACTATAATGTACTGGTATGGAAAATATCTCAGAGATCCTGTTAAACCGCAGGACGATAAGAAAATACAGTAAAGAGCTGGTAGATGATGAACTACTGCATTCTCTTCTCAGGATGAGCTGCCGTGCTTCAACAACTGGCAATATGCAGGTTTACAGCATAATAATAACCAGGGATCAGGAAAAGAAAAAGGAGCTGGCGCCATTTCATTTTAATCAGGGTATGGTAACTGAGGCTCCGGTAGTCCTTACCTTCTGTGCTGACTTCAACAGGTTTAACAGCTGGTGCAGGCTACGGAAAGCAGAACCCGGTTATGACAACTTTCTTTCATTTTTTACAGCAGCCATCGATGCCCTGATTGTCGCACAGACCTTTTGCATCGCCGCAGAGGCAAAAGGGTTAGGCATATGCTACCTTGGAACAACTATTTATACAGCTGATAAGATAACTGCCACCTTAAAATTGCCGAAGGGCGTTGTCCCGGTTGCTACTGTAACTCTCGGCTGGCCGGATGAGAAACCTGAACAGGTTGACAGACTGGCACTTGAAGCAGTAATCCATAATGAGACTTATTGTGACTATACAGATGAAATGCTTGAGACCATTTTTAAATCAAAAGAAGACCGGCCTGATTCAAGGCAGTTTGTGGCGGAAAATAAAAAAGAGACACTTGCACAGGTATTTACAGATGTCAGATATACGAAAGCCGATAATATTCATTTCTCAAACATACTCCTTCAGGTTTTGAAGGACCAGGGTTTCATGGATCAGTAGCAGCTCCCGGATCCAGGATACTTCTCTGATACATAGGGTTTACGGAATCCGGAATCTCTTAACGATTGGGTTGAAACGATACTACCCCCTCCTGTAATTATGATTCACATCAGCCTGTTGCGTTGGAGTAATTACAAGATCATTGATGCAGACATGATCGGGCAGTGTAGCACAGTAATAAATAACATCAGCGATATCCTTTCCTTTGAGAGCATCTATCCCTTTGTATACAGAATTGGCCTTTTCTTCATCGCCTTTGAAACGGACAAGAGAGAATTCTGTCTCTGCCATTCCCGGAGCGATATGGGTTACCCTTATATTGTTCCTCAGCAGGTCTATCCGCATTGACCTTGAAATGGAATCCACAGCTGATTTTGATGCGCAATAAACATTCCCGTACTCATAGCTCTCTTTTCCTGCAATTGATCCGATATTGAAAATATGCCCTTTGTTCCTTGCCACCATAAGAGGAGCGACAGCTCTTGTAACATACAGAAGTCCTTTTATATTTGTATCTATCATCCTTTCCCAGTCGTCAATATTGCCGGTATCAATGTGATCAAATCCGACCGCCAGTCCGGCATTGTTAACGAGTATATCGATTGCCCGCCATTCCTGTGGAAGATTCCCGATGACAGAAGCTACTTCATCCATTTTTCTTACATCGAAGTTGAGAGCCAGCACTTTAATCCTTGAATAAGCCAGCAGTTCAGTTTCCAGTCCATCAAGTCTCTCTTTTCTTCTGCCGGTTATAATTATATCATATCCGTTTTTTGCAAACTGAACGGCAGTTGCCATACCAAAACCGGCTGTTGCCCCGGTAATCATTATAATCTTATTCATGGTGGAGTGAAATTAAAGTTTTATGTAAAAATAGAAATAAAAATTAAATGAACTAACCCTGTTCATATCTCTACTCTCCGTGCATCAAGATACGGCACAACGGCGCAACGGCATAACGGCATAACGGCACATTCTACGCTCTACTCACTGATCCCCGCGCTCTGTGCCCTGAGCTCTGCGCTCTGCGTTCCGCAATTGAGAATCGAACAGAGTATTGTGATCTCTAAATTCTTATATCTTTGCCCTTTTACTTTCAGATGGATAACAAGCCTCCTGATAACGTTAAAAGCAAGAAGAATGAAATCGGACAGATGTTCGATTCAATTGCGTGGAGATATGATTTTCTGAATCATTTTCTATCCTTCGGAATAGATCATCTCTGGAGGAGAAAAGCAATAAAAATTATCTCGGAATCATGCCAGAAGCCTGTTATCCTCGATGTTGCAACTGGCACCGGGGATCTTGCAATTGCAGCATTGAGGATTGATCCTGCACATGTGACCGGAATTGATATCTCACCAAAAATGCTTGAGATTGGCAAAGACAAGATCCTGAAAAAAGGCTATAACGGCAGGATAGAATTAATGGAAGGAGATTCGGAAAATATCCCGTTCGGGGATAATAAATTTGATGTGGCCATGGTGGCATTCGGAGTACGGAATTTTACAGATCCTCTTAAGGGGCTCATTGAGATGAAGCGGGTGATACGCGATGAAGGTATGATACTGGTTCTTGAATTCTCAAGGCCATCAGGATTTCCGTTTCGACAGGTCTTTAATTTTTATTTCACCAATATACTTCCATTTATAGGCAAACTTTTCTCAAAAGATAAAAATGCTTACACATATCTGCCTGATTCAGTTCGGAATTTTCCGGATAATGAAGCATTCCTGAGTCTGCTGACTGAAGCAGGCTTTTCCGGTACACGTCAGGTAAAACTGACAGGAGGGGTAGCGAGTATTTATACCGGAACAAAATTACCAGTACAATAATTAGAATTCAAACCAGTTTATTATCTTGTATCCATAACGGCATAAATCCGGAAAGCTTGAAACGAAGAACCCTCTTTTTATTTTTTGCAGCGGCCCTTTTTCTGATCCATTTAAACCTCTGGGGGCAGAAGCAGAAGCCTAAGAATGAATCATGGTATGATGAAAAGCTGCTTCATTTCGGTTTCAGTCTTGGATTGAATACCATGGATTTCAAGATTACCCCCAATCAGAGTTATTTAAGGCAGGATTCCCTCTACCCCGATGTCAGCAGGCTCAATCCGGGTATAAATATTCAGATAGTCACCGACCTCAGACCGGCAAAACATTTTGATATCAGATTCCTGCCCGGCGTTTCATTCGGACAGAGAGTTGTCAGGTACTATAAAGACTCCAAAGTCTTCAACACCACACAGAAACTTGAATCGTCGTTTCTCGAATTTCCACTGCTGCTTAAATTTAAAGGCGACAGGCTCAATAATGTCCGTCCATATGTTATCGGGGGCTTTAATTACAGGTATGATCTGGCGGCAAAAAAAGAATTTGACGATAATAAACCAGTCTATATAAGGATAAAGAAACCTGATCTATATTATGAGCTCGGGGCAGGCCTCGATTTTTATCTTCCTTATTTTAAACTCTCCGTGGAAATTAAAATGTCTAACGGGTTTGGTAACGTTCTTGTCAGGGAGACTGCTCCCGGACATCCCGAGTATGTCAATGCAATTCAAAGCATGAAGTCGCAGATATGGATCCTTGCATTTCATTTTGAATAGTACCGATGAAACAGGTCAGGATCAATCTTAGTCCTGCAGCAGCAGCAGATGAGTCAATGGTAAGGAAGATCTCTGCATCACTTGCCGGAATTGATCAATCAGCGGTTTCTTTCCTGAGGATTGTCAAAAGATCGGTTGACGCAAGAAAAAAGAATATCCGTGTTAATCTTACTGTCGATATCTTTTCTGCAACAGATCCTGAAATTCCTGCAATCACTCCCTTCATCCCCATTGATGTAACCCTTAAGAAGGAGGTGATAATTGTCGGAGCAGGACCGGCCGGACTATTTGCCGCCCTGCGTCTTGTAGAAATGGGGATACGCCCTGTTATTATTGAGAGAGGGCGCGATGTCTCCTCCCGGAAAAAAGATATTGCAAAGATAAGCCGGGAACATATTGTCGATCCCGACAGTAATTATTGTTTTGGAGAGGGGGGAGCAGGTACCTTCTCGGATGGAAAGCTTTATACCCGCTCAAAGAAACGTGGAGACAACACCCGGGTCCTTGAACTTTTATGCCTCCATGGAGCAAACACAAATATCCTGTACGAATCTCATCCCCACCTGGGTACAGATAAGCTTCCACGCATTATTTCCAATATCCGCAAGAGCATTCAAAGTGCAGGGGGGGTATTTCTACTTGAGAAAAGGATTTCCGATTTCCTGATAGAGGGTAATGCGATCAAAGGTGTAATAACTTCAGACAATGAAACTTACCTGTCAGAGTATGTCATTCTGGCAACCGGGCATTCGGCAAGGGATATCTATGGTATATGCAAACGGCATGATATAGAGCTTGAGATGAAGCCTTTTGCTGTTGGTGTAAGAGTGGAGCACCCCCAGGATCTTATTGACAGGATACAGTATCATGGCAACGCCAGGGGAGATTACCTGCCGGCGGCAGCATATAACCTGGCCAGGCAGGTAGACGGAAGGGGTGTCTATTCATTCTGCATGTGTCCGGGCGGGTTCATAGTACCCTCGGCTACTTTTCAGGAAGAGGTAGTGGTTAACGGTATGTCGCCCTCCGGAAGAAATTCGCCCTGGGCCAATTCCGGTATTGTGGTGGAAATAGGTCCCGGCGATCTTGGTAAATACAGCAGTTCCGGAGAACTTGCAGGGCTGGAGTTTCAGAGGGAGCTGGAACGCGAGGCCTGGAAGAATGGAGGCCACACTCAAAAAGCTCCTGCCCAGCGCCTGGCTGATTTTGTAGCAGGAACCACATCTGCTGATCTGCCGGCTGTCTCCTATTTCCCGGGCGTGACAGCTTCTCCGCTTCACAGCTGGCTGCCAAAAAATATTGGAAGGCGCCTCAGAGAGGGCTTCCGTTTATTCGGACAGGTAATGAACGGATACGTTACAAATGAGGCTGTAGTGCTTGCAATTGAATCGAGGACCTCTTCCCCGGTACGGATCCCCAGGGATCCTGATTCCATGGAACATATAAGGGTGAAAGGATTGTATCCCTGCGGGGAAGGATCAGGATATGCTGGTGGGATCGTTTCTTCCGCTGTCGATGGAATAAGGGCGGCCGAGGCAATTGACAGGAAAATATCTTCTGAAAATTAGATTGCTTTTATCAGGATGCCCAATGCCCCCTATAGCTCCCGGTAGCCAGACGTCCCGGGATCTAGACCTCAAGCTGTTTAAGCAACTGACTGCGATATGCATAGAAAATTGTCGATTGTGAAACCATACCCACATACCTGTTATGACTATCGATAACCGGCAGGTTCCAGGTACTGGTTCTTTCAAGCTTGGCCATCACCTGCTCCATACGGTCATCAATATTCACTACTTCCGGCGGAGTAATCATAATATCTTTTACTAACACTGACTTATATTTACTTACGTCGAACATCAGTTTCCTGATATCATTCAGCATGACTATCCCTAAATAATGCTTGTCTTTATTGACCACAGGAAAGATATTCCGGCTTGAACGTGTAAAGATATCCACCAGGTCTCCAAGGGTAGCGTCGGGATCAACAGTGAGGAACCCTTTTTCAAGCACTTTATTCAGGTTCATGTGCCGCAGCAGCGACTGATCGCCCGGAAGGGATTCAGGTCTTTCTTTACCGGTTTTAAGCAGATTCATTTCCTTCTGATATGCCTTAATAATATCGGCTGTAGTGATTATCCCCAGCACCTTGTCGGGATCCTCATAGTCATTGACAACCACCAGTTCATCCACATGATTATTGAGCATAATTTCCTGGGCCATGTGGATCGTTTCATTAAGACCTATCTTAAGGACCTGGGGCTGCATTATGTCGGCAACTGTTTTAAAATGATCATCAGACTGCTGGAGAAGTTTGGGAATATCTTTAATATAAAAAGTGCCTGTTAAATGGTTTTCCTTGTTTATAACAGGGAACATTCTTTGCTTGGTTTCCTGAATTACGGAAAGAATATCCGGTATTGGCATATAATCATGAAGCGTTTTGTTATTCTTGGATTGGTTATAAGTATCCCCAACAGTGATTGCGCTGAATATGTCATGAGTATATTCACCGAAGTGAGCCTGGGAGTAAATTCTCCCCGGAACCTGGCTCTGGTATATGCTCCATTTCCTGGATACAAGAAATGAGAGTGCACACACCCACATGCTTGGCAAAAGAAGTTCATAATTGCCGGTAAGCTCACTTACCATGATGATTGTTGAAATGGGAGTTTTGGCTGCTGCTGCGAAAAATCCTGCCATTCCGACAATGGCAAATGTTGAAGGGTAAAGTGTAAAGCCGGGGAAAATGAATTGCAGTAAATATCCCGAGGCTGCACCCAGTGTTCCCCCGATAACCATCGATGGACCAAATACACCCGCACTTCCGCCGGATCCTATTGTAAAGGAAGTTGATAAGATCTTTCCGCCAGCCACAACCAGCAATATACCCAGACCTACATTTGTCAGACCATTATCCATTATCTCCTGTAAAATTCCGTAGCCTCCACCCATAATATCTGCAGTAAATTTTCTGTCGCCTGTTATGGTTATCAGTAACAAAACCAAACCGCCAGTAATAAATCCGCCGATTACCGGTTTTAGATATTTCGGTATCTTCCAGTTGATAAAGAATTTTCTGACCCCGTAAAAGGATTTTACAAACAGCAATGCTGCAAAAGCCAGCAGCAGCGCCTCAATAGTATACGGAATAAGTTCCAGCGGCTGCGTAAAACCATGCTGGCCTGCGCCGGTGAAAATATGTTCCCATCCGTATTTGAAAGAATAAACAGAAAATGCTATTATCGACGACACTGCAGCGGGGAGGATCACTTCAGCTTCAACCTCGGTTGAGGAATAAAGTACTTCCGCGGCAAAAATAGCACCTGCAAGCGGGGCCCTGAAGATACTTCCGATACCGGCACCCATTCCGGCTGCGAGCAACCACCTCCTTGTTCTGACATCGAGATTCAGGCGTGTGGCGAGAAAACTTCCGAAACCTGCTCCGATCTGTGCTATTGGTCCTTCCCGTCCTCCTGATCCACCCGTCCCAATTGTTATAATCGAAGCAATAAATTTAATTACGGGAACTACCGGTTTAATTAATCCACTGTTGTGATGAAATGCTTTTATAGCTTCATCAGTACCGTGTCCTTCTGCTTCCGGGGCAAATCTGAAGATAAGGAATCCGGCCAGCAACCCTCCGACAGCGGGTAGCAGAACAATAAAATAAGGATTGAAATTACCATGTGTAAAACGCAAAGCCACCTGCTCACCACCGGGCGCTGTGGGACTCAGTCCCATAAGATGAACTATGCAAAACTCATTTACAATGACAAGCAGCGATTGAAACATTATTGCGCCCAGACCGGCGATAATACCTATTATTGAACCGAGCAACAACCATCTGCCTGCTGATCTGAAATCAAATTCCCTGTTGAAATATCTCCAATCGAATAATTTCATTTATACTGCAAAAGAGTCAAAATATTTTTAATAAGAACAAATTTAATATTTTATTCATAAACACTGATTTTTAAATATATGGATTTGAAAATCCGTGCCGGCAATTAGTGTAAATTGGAGTGACAGCAGCGGTTGACGGGATTAATGCTGCTGATGCGGTCCTGCAAAAAATTCTTCATTGAACTGATTGCAGAAACAATTATATTTACCACTCCGGATTCTGTATTCTGAATTTTCTCCTCAGGAGTCCGGGGAGGTGATATAACCATGCAGACCAATATTCCTATGGATTCAAAACAAAAAAATTACATATTCCTTATAAGCGCCATTGCCGCTCTTGGCGGATTGCTTTTTGGTTTTGACACGGCAGTTATTTCAGGTACCACTCCATTCATAAAACCATACTTCGGGCTTGATGATATCTGGCTGGGATGGACAGTCAGCAGCCTGCTCGGCGGATGTATTATTGGTGTAATATCAGCCGGTAAACCGAGCGATGTATTTGGCAGGAAGAAGACCCTGATGAGTGCCGCGATCCTTTTTGCTTTTTCAGCGATTGGTTCAGCCCTCGCTCACCATCTCTTTTTTTTCATCACATTCAGGATCATAGGTGGTTTTGGTGTGGGGATAGCCTCCATGCTTTCTCCAATGTACATTTCTGAAGTATCTCCGGCCGCAAGCAGGGGGAGGCTCGTTTCGTATAACCAGCTTGCAATAGTGATAGGAATACTTCTTGCTTTTGTTTCCAACGCTCTCCTGGTCGATACAGGTGAGAACAACTGGCGTTGGATGCTTGCCGTAATGGGCCTGCCGGCAATACTTTTCTTTATTTTCCTCTTTTTTGCTCCTGAGAGTCCGAGATGGCTTGTGCAAAAAGGATTTTCCGTAAAAGCTTTCAGTATCCTCGAGAGAATTAATGGTACGGTAAAGGCAGGAGAAGAGCTTACATCGATAGAAGAATCAATTGAAACAGAGGAAGATTCAGGTACTTTTCGCGAGGTTTTTTCCGGACATATGAGACCTATTTTAATAATAGGAGTGTTCCTTTCAGTATTCAGCCAGATAACAGGTATTAACTCAATTATGTATTATGCCCCCGTTATATTTCAGAGCATAGGTGCAGGAGCAAGCAGTGCTGTTATTCAGACAGCCATCATAGGCGGAGGCAATCTGATCTTTACATTTGTTGCTATATCGCTGATAGATAAGCTGGGCCGTAAACCTCTGCTGATCGGTGGTGTGACAGGGATGATCATTTCACTTACTGCAATTGCAATAGCTTTTTATCTTAAAAAGTACGAGGGATACCTGATCCTGTTCCTGATCCTTACTTACATCGCCTCATTCTCAGCTTCACTTGGACCGGTGACATGGGTTCTTGTTTCTGAGATATTCCCCAATAAACTGAGAAGCAAGGCAATGTCGGTAGCGATTGTCTCATTATGGATGGCTAATTTTCTTCTTATCCTTGTTTTTCCTGTTATTCTTAACAGATTTGGAGGAGCAACCGCATTTTTTATTTTTGATATTATGTGCATTATCCTGTTGCTTTTTACTATCTTCCGTGTACCTGAAACAAGAGGAAAAAGCCTTGAGGAACTTGAACGGGAACTTATTAAAAAAAGGCATGATTAAAACTAATGCATAGGTTTCCGGATATGGTTAATCCTTTCAAAAGGCCATTTAAATATGCGGGGACAACCAACCCCCACATCATATGGATGGTCACTGAGAGTGGCGCTGCAAAAATGAGCAGCAGATCAAATACCCTTAAAGAGTTTTGTCACTTGTCAGGATTGTAGACTCATTAAGGCGCAGGGACATAAGTATGCTGACAACCATCAATGCAATAAGAACTACCAGCGACCTGGTCATTGAGCCTGTTGCTGACGATTTCATACTATCCATTCCGAAAATAAACGCTATACCTGATATCTGGCCCATAAGGAGTAGCATTCCGTTGGATGTTCCTTCGGATGCCGGGTAGGTTATTTCAGCACCGTACTGGAAACCAACCGGTCCGGCGCTGAGAAGGAAGAATCCAAGCACAACGCCTGAAGTTATCAAAAGCCAGTAGCTTGTTGCAAATGTGATGCCCGCCAGGCCCAGTGTTGAACCAAATAAAGCAAGAATAATAAAGGGAGTTCGTTTTTTGTACCGGTCGGAAAGCATTGGAATTATAAGCGCTCCTACTATGCCTCCTATTATCATTAATCCGCCTGTTATTCCTGCCTGGGTTGCAGTAAATCCTCTTGGTCTCATTATATCTTCAATCCAGGTTGTAACGCTGTTGAATACTCCCAGTCCGATGAAAAAGATTATCATAAGCCAGATAAAATCCCTGGTACGGAGGGTCTGCATGAACCCGTCAAATACAAGTGAACGTTCCTCCTGTTCCGGAAGGCAGGGTGCTGTGGGCGGCCTCTCCTTAATAAAAAGAAGGAAGATCACGGCAATTGATACAGAAAATATTCCGTAGATATATAACATTCCATCTATACCTGAACCAAGTATCAGGTAAGGTGTAAGAGTCATTCCGGCAAGAATGCCAATGTACATTGCCAGGGTACCAAGGCCGGCAGCTGTCGCCCTCTCCCCCATAGGAAACCATCTTGCGGAAAGTTTTGTTATAGCATTTAAAATGAATGGCTGTCCAATGGCAATGCCTATCTGTGCCAGGAGAAGCATAGTGTAGTCGGTGCCGGCAAATGCCCGCAGTAAGCCGAAAATGCCTGTAAAGACCGCCCCGATCCCCACTCCGGTCCGGAGCCCGTACCTGTCGATGATCCATGAAGCAGGGATCGACACCGCCACATATACGATCATGAAGCACATGGAAAGTATGCCTATTCGCAGGTCAGATACTCCGTAATATCGTGTGGCATCACCGGTTATCGGAGCAAACGTGATCCATAAAAGCTGATTTGCTGCTACAAGCAGCATATAAATGGTGAGCATAAACCAACGAATCCTGTAGACCCTGAAATCTGATTGTATCATAGCTTGTTAAAAATTACTTAAGGTAAATGAACCCATTACAACCGAACGAAATTAATATGAGAGAAAGCAAATATAATTTTATTAATCAGGCAAACTGCCTGTTCTCCTGAGAAATTCTGAGAAAACAATTGATGCAGCCATGCCTACATTCAGGGATTCAATTCCCGGCAAACCCTTTTTGATCCCGGGGATTGCGATTTTATGGGTTATATAGGGGATAAGTTCCCCGGAGATTCCTTTTGATTCATTCCCCAGAAGTATGATTCCTTTTTTGTCAAGCTCCTGATTATAAATAGGATCACCATCCAGCATGGTGCCGAAAACGGGTAACTTTTTCCTGTTGGCATTAATTAAAAATTCTTTAAGGTCGGTATGGAAGACCCTTACATGCAAAATTGCCCCCATACCTGCCTGGATCACTTTTGGGTTATAGGCGTCCACACAATCATATGAGCAGATAATATTTTCGATTCCAAACCATGCAGCAGCCCTGATGATCGTACCCATATTGCCGGGATCCTGTACGCCGTCAAGCGCCACTGTCAGCCTGTCGGATAGTTCTTCCGGCTTCAGCCTGCGCCCGGGTATCTGTACCACTGCCAGGGCGTTATGCGGGGTTTTTAAGGTGCTTACCTGTTTAAGCTCTTCATATGTAACATCTTCCACCTCGGAGACGGATTCATTCATTTCACCCGTCAGGCTTTTTATAAATTCCTTCTTTGCCAGCAATAGCCTCACCGGATACCGGGCAATGAGAAATTCCCTTACCAGTTTATCACCTTCTATCACGAATAATCCCTGCTCTTCTCTTGCCTTCTTCTTCTGAAGCGCAGTTATGAATTTTGCTTTGCTTTTACTTATCATGTTTTTCAGTCTTAACCTATATCAGTTCCCCGGAACAGGATTGAAATTCTGTTATCCGGGATAACTGCCAAAGTTATATCAAAGAAGAGAAATAATTTCCTTAATCCTCTGAGGGGGACTTTTTTATTATGCTGAATTCAGTGTTTCCCCTTTAGGGGTCAGGGGTAAAAAAACACTGAAATTCAGCATAATAAACTTTTCGGAGTGTACTCAACTTTTTATCTTCGTAATCCTCAATGGTAAATAGTTTTAAGTTTAATTTATGATTATTATTGATATATTTGAATCCATCTTTAGTTCTGAAGCTTGACAAAGGACGGAATATATCAACGCCACATTCTCCCGGGACATTACTTTTTCCTTCTGTTTTTTATTATAAGTATAACATCTTGTAATCCAACTAAATACGTGCCGGAAGGCGAAACACTTCTAAATCACGATTATGTAAAGGTCAGCAATGAAAAGATCAGGAAAAGTGAGCTGATGCCTTACATCAAGCAGAAGCCTAACAAGCGGATCTTTGGCACCAGGTTTCATCTTGCCCTCTATAATCTGTCTAATATTGATAAGGATAAATGGCCCAACAAATGGCTCAGGGAAATAGGGGAGGAGCCTGTCATATTTGATCCCTACGCCGCTACCAAGTCGACGGAACAGATAAAATCATATGTTGCTTCAAAGGGATATTTCGACGGGCAGGTTACTGACACTGTTGAAACGGAAAAGAGGAAGTCGGATGTCTACTATAATGTTGTTCTGAAGTCACCCTATACTATTCGCAACATTTACAGTGAGATAGCTGACAGTAATATGAAAAAGCTTTATGACTTCGATTCTATCAACAGTCTGATAGAGCGGGGAAAGCCATATGATGTTGATATATTACAGGCTGAAAGGCTGAGGTTTGTGAGGTTTGTAAAGGACCATGGCTTTTATACATTCTCCGGAGATGATATTTATTTTAAGGTAGACAGTTCGATCGGGCACAGGCAGGTTGATCTATTCTACGGAATAAGGAAATACATGAACATTGACGAGAACAGCAGAGTGACCCTCGTGCCTCACTCAATTTATAAAGTGCAGAATATATATATCTATCCTGATTTCATTCCCAAGAATGCACTGGAAGGCGGAACGGCATACCTGAAGAGCCTCGATACGACTTTTTACCGTGGCTATTATTTTGTGAATTCAATAGGAAGGAGCAGATAAAGTATGACCTTATTATCCAGTCTCTTTACCTGAAGCCCGGTTCAACCTATAATTATACAAATACGGAGGAATCGAAATCACATCTCTCTTCTTTAAAGGTTTACAGGCTTGTTAATATCAATTATAATGAGATGCCTGTGAACCAGTCAGAAAATGGCGCACCTCTTGAGCTTGACTGTGATATTCAGCTGACACCTCTGAGTCAGCAATCCTATAAAGTGGAACTTGAGGGAACCAATTCCGCAGGGAACATAGGAGGGGCCCTGAACCTGATTTACCAGCACAAAAATCTTTTTCACGGGGCCCAGCTTTTCAGTCTGAAGCTCAAAGGAGCATACGAAGCTCTTTCGCAGCAGAATACAAATATAAGAAGTTCCCAGGAGTACGGAATTGAAACAAGCCTGCGTTTTCCCCAGTTTCTGATCCCGTTCATAGATAAGGAGAAGTTCATAAAGAAATACAATCCTTCAACTATCATTCTGGCAGCATATAACTATCAGAATCTTCCTTTCTACACCCGTATAATGTCTAACGCTACCTTCTCGATATGACTGGAAATCAAGCAGTTATGTTGAACACATAGTTGCTCCCCTTCAGTTCAACGTTATAAAGCTTCTATCCATTGATTCAGCCTACGCCGTACAGATAGAATCTTCTTCTTATCTGGCATACAGTTATAAGGATGTAATGATACTCGGAGGTACCTACTCATATATCTTTAATAATCAAAAGATCAATAAATCAAACGATTTCTGGTTCTTCAGAATAAATGCCGAGGCCTCGGGGAACATGCTTGCCATGATTAAGAATTTTACGGGCGGACCGAAGAGCGATGGTAGTTATGATTTTCTTGGTCAGCCATTTGCACAGTATATCAGGACAGATATTGATGCAAGATACAATTACAGGTTCAATCAGCTGGCGTCGATAGTATACAGGGTATTTGCCGGTGTAGGCGTTCCCTATGGAAATTCACGGGCAATGCCCTTTGAAAAGCAATATTTCAGTGGTGGTGCAAACGGGATAAGAGCATGGCAGGTCAGGTCTCTTGGTCCGGGCTCATCCGTCATTCCGGATTCTGTGAAATTTCTTAACCAGACAGCCGATATCAAGCTGGAGGCAAATGCTGAATACAGGTTTAAGCTTTTCTGGATACTGGAGGGAGCATTATTTCTTGACGCCGGTAATATTTGGACAATAAAGAATGATCCTTCCAGGCCTGGCTCACAGTTCAAATTCAATAAATTCTATAAAGATATTGCCGTGGGTACCGGAGCAGGATTAAGATTCGACTTTAAATTCGTAATAGGAAGGGTCGATCTGGGCATGAAGCTTCGTGATCCGGCTTTGAGGACCCCCTCAAAATGGATAATATTTAATCAGCCATATAGTTTCAGGCGTGACTTTGTGGTAGTTGTCGGGATAGGCTATCCGTTCTGATAACGGTCGCTGTCTCATTTTCTCCGGCTATCAGGGCTCCGCGGGATTTTCAGGAAGATTAAGATAATCGTGATATTATTTGAATAGTATAAGCCGTGAATTCCCCCTGATTTTGTAAATTGCAGATAGTCTTACCGCATTTTGTGCCAATGATATTCAACAGGAAACCTTTTAATAACTGGTTCGGATATACCCGCAGGGAGAGAAGAGCTGCTTCTGTATTGCTTGTAATTATGATTATAATAATCATTCCCAGGTTCGTTCTTCCCGCACGGAATATTAAAATAGAAGATCTCTACCCGGCTTTTCCCGGAGAGGATAGTTCGGTGGAAGTGCTGGTCTCCGGTAAAGAAGAACCTTCCGGTCTGTTTGTATTTGATCCGAACTCTGCATCTTTTGATACCCTTGTAAGACTTGGAATTTCATCCAGGGAAGCCGGGACACTTATCAGATACAGAAATAAGGGAGGCAGATTCAGGAAATCAGAAGATATCCGGAAGGTATATGGTGTTGATAGTATAATGGCTGAACGGCTTATTCCTTATATCAGGGTTGCAGAGGTGGGGGAAAGCAGAGTCCCAATTGCAACCCGGCAGAAGAAGTGGACCCCGCTTGATTTAAATAAGTGTGATTCCTTGTCGCTGGTCAGACTGCCAGGCATAGGTCCTGTGTTGTCAGTCCGGATTATAAGGTACAGGCATCTGCTTGGCGGTTTTGCCCGTAAGGAGCAGCTTAAGGAGGTCTATGGTCTGCCTGCTGAGACATATGATCTTATCAGCGACAGGGTATTTGCTGACAGTTCGGCAATCATCAGGATAAAAATCAATTCAGCTTCAGCGAAGGAGCTTGGCCGGCTTCCTTATATTGAAAAATATGAACTTGCAGCCATACTCAAGTACAGGGAGCTGAGCGGACGGATAAGCCGGCCAGGTGAACTTGTTGAAAATAAGCTGCTGACAGCTGAGAAGGCATGGAAGGTGACGCCTTATATTGATTTTGAGCGGTAGTTGCCGGGACGGGAGATCTCAGGCATTTTTCAATCGGTACATTTTGAGAGTTTTATTTGGAAAAGGGCAGTAATATTTTTAACTTTGTATACACTTAAGCCGGAAATGTGAATTATTATTAAACATAATCAACAAATTGAGGTGTTGTGGTTAATTTTATTCCAGTAAAATTTTGAAAAGACTTTTTCTATTTCTAACTTTGCGCCTCGTTTAAAATCAGAAATTTCAATTATGATAATTGTACCATTAAAAGAAGGTGAGAATATTGAACGGGCTTTAAAGAAGTTCAAAAGAAAGTTTGAGAAGACCGGAGTAATCCGTGAACTCAGATCGCGGCAGGCTTTTATTAAGCATTCAGTTCGCCGGAGAGAAGAAATCAAGAAGGCTATGTACGTTCAGAAGATGCAGGAGAGCGAAGAGTAGTTTGTATTCCTGGTCTTTAATTATTAACAAAACAGATACGGGGGTTCCTTCATGAGTCATAAGGAATCATTCTTACAATATCTGCAAATCGAGAAGCGATATTCGTCTCATACTGTCAGGTCGTATACAAATGATCTTGATCAGTTTTTTTTATTTTTATCATCCCTGGACCAGTCTGCTGATCCGGAATTAGTTACCTCGCATGATATCAGGGCCTGGGTTGTCAGTCTGCTTGAAGGCAATTATTCTGCGGTAAGTGTTCACAGGAAGATTTCCTCTCTGAGGGTTTTTTTCCGTTATCTGAGAAAAGAGGGGGTTGTTAAGGCGGATCCGCTTGAGAAGGTAGTACTTCCGAAGAGGAAAAAGAGTCTGCCGGGTTTTGTAGAGGAGGCAGCGCTCAACGGACTGCTTGACAATTATAGTTTTGGGGAAGATTTCGGAGGGGTAAGGGACAGGACCATCATAGAGATGCTTTATGTTACAGGGATGAGGAGGGCGGAGCTTATCGGACTTCGCAATACGGATGTCAGTCTGTATGAAGGCATGGTAAAGGTAACGGGGAAAAGGGATAAACAGAGGATTATTCCGCTTGTAAACTCATTTATAAGGCGTCTGGAGGAATATATTAAGCTTAGGAAGGAGATGGTTTCTTCGGGAGATGAAGGTTGGTTTTTTATAACTGACAAGGGGAACAAGTTATATGATAAATATGTTTATAATGTTGTTAACAGGTATCTTGCCATGGTTACTACTATTGAAAAGAAGAGTCCGCATATCCTCAGGCATACATTCGCAACTCATATGCTTAACCGTGGCGCGGATCTGAATTCGATAAAGGAGTTTCTGGGTCATGCTAATTTATCTGCCACACAGATATATACTCACAATACATTTGAAAAACTCAGAAAAATATATAAACAGGCTCATCCGAGGGCTTAAAATGCAAATAATAAAAAGGAGGAACTACTATGAACATTCAGATTCATTCGGTGCGGTTTGATGCCGACAAAAAGCTGATCGACTTTGTTCATCAGAAGCTGGAAAAGCTTACCCAGTTTGATGAAGGTATTGTTAATGCGGAGGTTTTTCTGAGACTTGACAAAGATCAGGATCGTGAGAACAAAATTAGCGAAATCAGGCTGGAGTTATCTGGTTGTCCCTTATTTGCAAAGAAGCAAAGTAAAACATTTGAAGAAGCAACTGATGAGGCAATTGATGCACTTAAAAAGCAGATAACCAAGCATAAGCAAAAGAAGAGAGGGGTCTGAGAAATCGGATATTAAAAATAGAGTGATTTATTTTGAATAATAAAATTTAAATTCATACATTTGCAAACCGTTTTTTGAGGGGTGATTTATGCTCTGGCGGTGCGTTCTTTAAATTGCCGATGTAGCTCAGTTGGTCAGAGCAGCTGATTTGTAATCTGCAGGTCGGGGGTTCGAATCCCTTCATCGGCTCTTGAAAGATTTTAAAAGTGTGTCTTAAGAGTGAACTCTGTTTTATTGGGGAGATACCAAAGCGGCCAACTGGGGCAGACTGTAAATCTGCTGGCGAATGCCTTCGTAGGTTCGAATCCTGCTCTCCCCACATAAAGCGGGAGGCCGTAAGCTCTGGGTCGGAAAGTGACAGGATACGGCTCTTTTGGACGATATTAAGCGGGAGTAGCTCAGTTGGTAGAGCATCAGCCTTCCAAGCTGAGGGTCGCGGATTCGAGTTCCGTCTCCCGCTCACTTTTGCGGCCAGAGTAGCTCAGGGGTAGAGCACTTCCTTGGTAAGGAAGGGGTCGGGGGTTCAATTCCCCCCTCCGGCTCAACAGGATAAATGATTTTGAATTGATTATAGATAAACTAAATTTAATACGCTTGGAGTTATGGCAAAAGAAAAATTTGACAGGTCGAAACCGCACGTAAATATTGGGACAATTGGTCACGTTGACCATGGTAAGACCACTTTGACGGCAGCGATCACTATGGTCCTTGCCAAGAGGGGTCTCTCTGAAATAAGGGATTTTGACTCAATTGATAATGCACCCGAAGAAAAGGAAAGGGGTATTACAATTAACACTGCTCACGTTGAATATCAGACTGCTACACGTCACTATGCACATGTTGACTGCCCGGGACATGCCGACTATATAAAGAATATGGTTACAGGTGCCGCACAGATGGACGGAGCGATACTTGTGGTTGCTGCCGATGATGGTCCTATGCCTCAGACACGCGAGCATATTCTTCTTGCACACCAGGTTAACGTGCCAACAGTGCTTGTTTTCATGAATAAAGTGGATATGGTTGACGATGAAGAGCTTCTTGAACTTGTTGAAATGGAGGTTCGCGATCTGCTCAACTTCTATAAATTCGATGGTGACAATGCTCCAGTTATTCGCGGTTCTGCCCTGGGTGCCATGCATGGTGAGCCAAAATGGGAAGAGAAAGTTATGGAACTGATGGATGCGGTTGATTCCTATATTCCAATACCTCCACGCGAAAATGAAAAACCGTTCCTTATGCCTGTTGAAGACGTCTTTTCAATCACAGGACGTGGTACTGTAGCAACAGGACGTATTGAGACAGGTGTCGTTCTTACGGGTGACGAACTTGAACTTATAGGTCTGGGCGCTTCAAAGCGTAAATCAGTTTGTACCGGGGTTGAGATGTTCCGCAAGATTCTCGACAGGGGTGAAGCCGGAGATAATGTTGGTCTGCTGCTTCGCGGAGTTGATAAAAAGGAGATTAAAAGGGGTATGGTTCTTGCCAAACCGGGTTCAATAACTCCTCATACAAAAATAAAAGCCGAGGTCTATGTTCTTAAGAAAGAAGAAGGCGGTCGTCATACTCCATTCCATAATAAATACCGTCCTCAGTTTTATGTAAGGACTCTTGATATTACTGGTGAAATAACTCTTCCTGAGGGTACAGAAATGGTAATGCCGGGTGATAATGTTACAATCACTGTGGATCTTATCTATCCGGTTGCTATAAATGTTGGTTTGCGTTTTGCTATACGTGAAGGAGGCAGAACTGTAGGTGCCGGCCAGGTAACTGAGATACTCGAATAGTATATTTGGAGATAAATAAGATAGCGTTGCACTTATTGTGGCGCTTCAAAATAACGGGTGTAGCTCAGTTGGTAGAGCACTGGTCTCCAAAACCAGGTGTCGGGAGTTCGAGTCTCTCCTCCCGTGCTAAACTTTTAATAAAATGAAGATAAAAGGATATTTCCAGGAATCATTCACTGAGCTCGTGCATAAGGTAACCTGGCCGACATGGAGCGAACTTCAGAACAGCGCTGTTCTTGTAATGCTTGCGTCTCTGATATTTGCTCTTATTGTTGCCGGCATGGACTTTACCTTTAGCAGGGCAATGCAATTTATTTACAGTTTGTTATATTAACAGGAGAGGATTGCAATGAGTGAGAATATTAAGAAGTGGTACGTGCTCCGGGCTATCGGTGGAAAGGAAAAAAAGGTCAAGGAATATATCGATAGTGAAGTTGTGCGCCTGAAGCTTGAGGAGTATGTCTCACAGGTTCTTATCCCTACTGAAAAGGTTTATCAGATAAGGGCAGGGAAAAAGATAAGCAAGGAGAGAACATTCTTTCCCGGCTATGTTCTTGTTGAAGCTGTTCTTGTCGGAGAGATACCGCACCTTCTCAGAAACGTTCCTAATGTAATCGGATTTCTGGGATCGCAGGACGGAGAACCGGTACCACTCAGGAAAGCTGAGATTAACCGCATTCTCGGAAAAGTCGATGAGCTGAATGCCAGCGATGAGGAACTGAATGTCCCGTTCTTTGTAGGAGAATCGGTGAAGGTGATAGATGGCCCGTTCAACAGCTTTACAGGGATAATCGAAGAGGTGAATGATGAAAAGAAAAAGCTTAAGGTGATGGTTAAGATCTTCGGAAGGAAAACCCCCCTCGAGCTGAGTTTTATGCAGGTGGAAAAAGAGAATTAACAGAAGATATTGGTAGTTGTAATATTCATAATGCTTCCTGAATAACTATCAAGCTCTCGCAATAAATAAGCAAATTTAAAATTATGGCAAAAGAAGTTGCTGGACTGATAAAGTTACAGATTCGTGGCGGAGGAGCTAATCCATCCCCACCTGTCGGACCTGCTTTGGGTTCCAAAGGTGTGAATATTATGGATTTCTGTAAGCAATTTAATGCGAGGACTCAGGACAAGGCTGGGAAAGTAATACCGGTAGTGATCACGGTTTATGCAGATAAATCGTTTGATTTCGTAACAAAAACTCCACCGGTTGCTGTTCAGCTTCTTGAGGTTGCTAAAGCGAAGAAAGGTTCCCAGGAACCCAACAGAGACAAAGTAGCTTCAATATCCTGGGAACAGGTCAAGACAATTGCTTCCGACAAGATGGAGGATTTAAACTGTTTCACAGTAGAGTCCGCCATGAGAATGGTAGCTGGAACAGCCAGAAGTATGGGAATCACCGTAAGGGGAGAATTCCCGGTAAAATAATTAATCAGGAAAAAAAATGACTAAACTTACCAAAAACCAGAAGTTTGCTCTTGAAAAATTAGACAAGGACAGGCTTTATACATTGAAAGAGGCTTCCTCTGTGGTCAAGGAAATAACCAGGACCAAATTTGATGCTTCTATCGATTTAGATGTAAGGTTAGGTATAGATCCAAGGAAATCCAATCAGATGGTCCGGGGTGTTGTATCCCTTCCTCACGGAACAGGTAAAGAGACACGTGTACTCGTGCTCTGCACTCCCGATAAGGAACAGGAAGCAAAAGACGCCGGAGCTGATTTCGTAGGCCTCGATGATTTTGTAGAAAAGATTAAGGGAGGTTGGACAGATATGGATGTTATTATAACCATGCCATCTGTTATGGGAAAGGTCGGTCAGTTAGGTCGGATACTAGGTCCCCGAGGACTTATGCCGAATCCTAAAAGTGGTACTGTAACCATGGAGATAGGTAAGGCTGTAAAAGAAGTGAAGCAGGGTAAGATTGATTTCAAAGTTGATAAAACAGGAATCATTCATGCCTCTATTGGAAAAGTCTCATTCGAACCTCAAAAGATCGTCGAGAATGCAAGAGAGTTTATCTCAATTGTAAACAAACTTAAACCGGCAGCTGCAAAAGGGACCTACATACGTAGCGTATTCCTTTCAAGTACAATGAGTCCGGGGGTTAAGATCGATCCAAAAGGTCTTGATGATTAATTAGTTATGTTAAACTGAAAGAAAAATGAGACGCGAAGAGAAAAATGCTATCATAGACAGCCTTGCTGAGAGATTCAAAGAGTACAGTCACTTTTACCTGACTGATACTGCCCAGCTAAATGCAGCTGACACAAGTGACCTGAGAAGAAAGTGCTTTGACAACGATATTAAACTTGTCGTGGTAAAAAACACACTCCTCAAAAGGGCACTGGAGCAGTCTGAAGTAGACTTTGAAGAACTTTATCCGGTTCTTAAAGGTTCAACGTCCATCATGTTTACCCAATCCGGTAATTCACCGGCAAAACTTATTAAGGAATTCAGAAGGAAACATGATAAACCTTTGCTTAAAGGCGCATACGTTCAGGAATCGGTTTATGTTGGAGATAACATGCTTGACGCACTTATTTCCGTTAAAACAAAACAGGAACTCATTGGCGACGTGATCATGCTTTTGCAGTCACCGGCCAAAAACGTTATTTCAGCCCTGCAATCAGGTGGAACTAAAATTCACGGTGTTCTTGAAACACTTTCAAAAAGAGAAGAATAATTAAAGTATAATCAATTAAAAAATCGATAAACATGGCAGATCTTAAGAAATTTGCAGAAGAACTGGTTAACTTATCTGTAAAAGAGGTGAACGAACTGGCTAAAATACTTAAAGAAGAGTATGGAATTGAACCTGCAGCAGCTGCTGTTGCCGTAGCCGGTCCCGCAGCCAGCGCCGACGTTGATGCTGTTGAGGAGAAATCAACATTTGATGTTATTCTCAAAGCAGCAGGTGGTCAGAAATTACAGATTGTTAAACTTGTTAAAGATATCACCGGTCTCGGACTGAAAGAGGCTAAAGCAGTAGTTGATGCTGCTCCCTCTCCGGTTAAGGAAGGTGTTTCCAAAGATGAAGCAGAAGCAATAAAAAGTCAATTAGTAGAAGCAGGAGCTGAAGTTGAACTTAAATAAGTTTTACCTGATCGCTGGGTTTTAGGTTTAGTCCCGACTTATCGGGACTAAGCCTTTTTGTTCTTTAAATTATAAGTTCACTTAATCTTTTAATAAATGTCCTCAAAAAATACCGAAAGAATAAGTTTCGCTTCCAGGAAGAATCAGTTGGAATACCCTGATTTTCTGGATATTCAGTTGAAATCCTTCGGTGAGTTCTTTCAACTTGGAACAACTCCCGAAAACAGGAAAAAAGAGGGACTTTTCAAAGTCTTTACTGAGAATTTTCCAATAACTGATACAAGGAACAATTTCGTTCTTGAATTTCTGGATTATTATATAGACCCTCCCCGTTATACAATCGAGGAATGCATTGAACGCGGACTTACATTCAGCGTTCCACTTAAAGCAAAACTAAAACTTTACTGTACCGATCCCGAACATGAGGATTTTGATACAGTAATCCAGGATGTCTATCTTGGAACCGTTCCGTATATGACGGAAAGGGCTACATTTGTAATTAACGGAGCTGAAAGGGTTGTGGTTTCACAGCTTCACAGATCCCCCGGAGTATTCTTCGGACAGAGTATTCACGCCAACGGAACAAAACTCTATTCCGCAAGGATTATACCTTTCAAAGGTTCATGGATAGAGTTTGCAACGGATATTAACAATGTAATGTACGCTTATATCGACAGGAAGAAAAAGCTGCCGGTAACGACACTGCTACGTGCCATAGGATTCGAAAGCGATAAGGAGATTCTTGAAATCTTCAACCTTGCCGAAGAACATAAAGTGTCAAAGACAAATATCAAAAAACTCGTCGGACGAAAGCTTGCGGCAAGGGTTTTGAGAACCTGGGTCGAAGACTTCGTCGATGAAGATACCGGCGAGGTGGTTTCAATTGAAAGAAATGAAGTAATCCTTGACAGGGAGACAGTAATCGAATCGGAACATGTCGATCTGATCGTGGACTCCGGTGCAAAAGCAATCCTTCTGCATAAGGACGATACAACCCTGTCAGATTATGCTATTATATACAATACTCTTCAGAAAGATCCGTGCAACTCTGAAAAAGAGGCGGTAATATACATTTACCGTCAGCTGCGCAATGCTGAACCTCCCGATGAGGCAACAGCAAGGGATGTGATCGACAAACTCTTCTTCTCGGATAAGAGATACGATCTTGGTGAAGTAGGCCGCTACAGGATTAATAAAAAGCTTGGCCTTAACACTGAGATGAATGTCAAGATCCTTACAAGGGAAGATATAATCAAGATCATAGGATACCTTATCGAGCTGATAAACTCCAAAACAGATATTGATGATATCGATCATCTCAGCAACAGAAGGGTACGCACCGTGGGAGAACAGCTGTACGCCCAGTTCGGAGTAGGACTGGCCAGAATGGCACGTACTATCCGTGAGAGAATGAATGTAAGGGATAATGAGGTGTTCACACCTGTCGACCTTATCAATTCAAAAACTCTTTCATCGGTCATTAACTCGTTCTTCGGGACCAACCAGCTCTCACAGTTCATGGATCAGACCAACCCGCTTGCAGAAATGACACACAAACGCCGTATGTCAGCTCTGGGTCCCGGTGGTCTTTCCCGTGAAAGAGCCGGTTTTGAAGTGAGGGACGTTCACTATACACATTACGGACGTCTGTGTCCCATTGAGACTCCTGAAGGTCCTAATATCGGTCTTATCTCTTCACTGTGCGTCTATGCAAAGATAAACTCCCTTGGATTCATTGAGACTCCCTACCTTAAAGTTAAGGATGCGCAGGTCGATTTCAGTGATACAGGCATTGTCTGGCTCACAGCCGAAGAGGAAGAGGAAAAGATGATCGCCCAGGCGAATGCAGCTCTTCTTAAAGACGGTCATTTTGAAAACCTGAGGGCAAAATGCAGATATGAAGCTGATTATCCCTTTGAGGAAGTGACAAAAGTGGATCTTATGGACGTGGCTCCTAACCAGATCGCATCAATTGCTGCTTCACTCATACCTTTCCTGGAACATGATGACGCCAACAGGGCCCTCATGGGTTCAAACATGATGCGTCAGGCCGTTCCTCTCATCAATCCTGAAGCTCCGATTGTCGGTACCGGCCTCGAGGCACAGGTAATCCGCGACAGCCGCATACTTTATATGGCTGAAGGTGATGGAGTTGTAGAGTTCGTTGATTCAAACGAAATCGTGATAAGATACACACGGACCGACGAGGAAAAATTCGTAAGTTTTGACGATGATATAAAAAGGTATACCCTTTCTAAATACAGGAAGACAAACCAGAATACCTGCATCAATATATTACCAGTTGTAAGAAAAGGTGAAAAGGTAGTCAAAGGTCAGGTCCTTACCGAAGGTTATGGCACCAAAAACGGAGAGCTGGCCCTCGGAAGAAACCTTAAAGTGGCATTCATGCCATGGAAAGGATACAACTTTGAGGATGCAATAGTAATATCCGAAAAGGTTGTTCAGGAGGATTATTTTACTTCCGTGCATATAGATGAGTACCAGCTCGAAGTGCGCGACACAAAGCGTGGACTGGAAGAGCTTACATCCGATATTCCAAACGTGAGCGAGGAAGCTACAAAGAACCTTGATGAGAATGGCCTCATCAGGATTGGAGCGCACATCAGACCGGGCGATATACTAATTGGCAAGATCACTCCCAAAGGGGAATCCGATCCCTCACCGGAAGAGAAACTGCTGCGTGCCATATTCGGCGATAAGGCAGGAGATGTGAAGGATGCTTCCCTTAAGGCAGGTCCCTCTCTCGAAGGTGTTGTTATAGATAAGAAATTGTTTACCAGGGCTATCAAGGACAGGAAAGCCAAAGCGGTTGAGAAGCCGATGCTCGACAAGATTGAAACCGAATTCAACAGAAGTGTTGAGGATCTGAAGGCCAGGCTCGTCGATAAGCTGTTTATTCTGGTAAATGGCAAGACTTCACAGGGTGTCAAGGATTATTTGAACGTAGACGTAATTCCCAAAGGAAGCAAGTTTACGCTGAAACAGCTCCAGGAAGTTGATTTCCTGAATGTTAATCCAAATAAATGGACAACAGATAAAAAGAAAAATGATAGTATAAAGCAGCTCCTGCATAATTATATAATTAAGTATAAGGAGATTGACGGAAACTATAAGCGTAAAAAGTACAATATTACAATCGGAGATGAACTGCCTGCAGGCATCGTTCGTCTTGCAAAAGTATACATAGCCAAGAAGCGCAAGGTAAAAGTTGGTGATAAGATGGCCGGTCGTCACGGGAACAAAGGTATCGTTGCCAGGATAGTCCGCTCAGAGGATATGCCTTTCCTGGAGGATGGTACTCCGGTCGACATAGTCCTGAACCCGCTGGGTGTTCCTTCCAGGATGAACCTGGGACAGATCTACGAGACAGTACTCGGATGGGCCGGACAGAAGCTCGGGCTCCAGTTCTCAACCCCGATCTTTGACGGAGCAACAATTACCCAGATCAATGAATATACGGAACAGGCAAAACTTCCGAAATTCGGAAAGACTTACCTGTACGACGGGGGCACCGGCGAAAGATTCGACCAGCCTGCAACGGTAGGCGTAATTTACATGCTCAAGCTTGGCCATATGGTTGATGATAAAATGCACGCCAGGTCAATAGGTCCTTACTCACTCATAACACAGCAGCCCCTGGGCGGTAAAGCACAGTTCGGAGGCCAGCGCTTTGGTGAAATGGAAGTATGGGCCCTTGAAGCTTTTGGTGCAGCTCATATCCTTCAGG
This sequence comes from uncultured Bacteroidales bacterium, assembly GCA_963816345.1. GTDB lineage: Bacteria > Bacteroidota > Bacteroidia > Bacteroidales > VadinHA17 > LD21. The sequence continues at coordinate 2,226,800 of CAWFKI010000005.1, read as the reverse complement.
AGATACTTACAATAAAATCTGACGATGTTGTGGGCCGTGCCAAGGCATACGAAGCAATAGTTAAGGGAGAACCGATGCCATTACCAGGCATCCCCGAATCACTGAACGTTCTCCTGCATGAACTGAGAGGTCTCGGACTTAGCGTAATACTTGATTAAAGTATCGCGCGTAGTTTTGAATTTTTAGTTTTAGATTAAAAAAATATTCAGCATATGTCATTCAGAAGAGATAATAAAACAAAGACCAGTTATTCAAAAATCTCAATAGGTCTCGCTTCACCCGAAGAGATCCTTGATCGCTCCAGCGGTGAGGTACTGAAACCCGAAACGATAAATTACCGTACCTATAAACCTGAGCGCGACGGACTGTTTTGCGAAAGGATTTTCGGTCCGGTAAAAGATTATGAGTGCCATTGCGGAAAGTACAAAAGGATCCGTTATAAGGGAATTGTATGCGACCGTTGTGGTGTTGAGGTGACAGAAAAGAAGGTCCGTCGTGAAAGAATGGGCCATATCTCTCTTGTTGTACCTGTGGCACATATATGGTATTTCCGTTCTCTGCCTAATAAGATAGGTTACCTTCTCGGACTTCCCACAAAGAAGCTTGACTCAATTATCTATTATGAGAGATACGTGGTTATAAACCCGGGTGTTAAAGCTGTTGATGGTGTCAAATATCTCGATTTCCTTACTGAAGAGGAATATCTTGAGATCACTGAATCACTTCCAAAAGATAATCAGTATCTTGAAGATAACCATCCTGACAAGTTCGTTGCTGACATGGGAGCAGAAGCTCTTTATAAACTGCTCAGCCGTATAGATCTCGATGAGATGTCCTATGCTCTCAGGCACAGGGCAAATACTGAGACTTCCCAGCAACGTAAAAATGAAGCACTTAAGCGCCTCCAGGTAGTTGAAGCATTCAGAGATTCCAAACAGGTCAATAAGCCTGAATGGATGATAATAAAAGTAGTTCCGGTCATTCCTCCTGAGCTCAGGCCACTGGTTCCTCTCGATGGAGGCCGGTTTGCCACAAGCGATCTGAATGATCTTTACAGGAGGGTCATAATAAGAAACAACCGTCTGAAACGGCTTATAGAGATCAAGGCTCCCGAGGTAATACTTCGTAATGAAAAGCGAATGCTGCAGGAAGCTGTCGACTCTCTGTTCGATAATTCACGTAAGGCAAACGCTGTAAAAACGGATGCCAACAGACCGCTTAAATCACTTAGCGACAGTCTTAAAGGAAAACAGGGAAGATTCCGTCAGAACCTTCTTGGAAAAAGAGTTGACTATTCCGCACGTTCAGTTATTGTGGTTGGTCCCGAACTGGGATTACACGAATGCGGATTGCCGAAGGATATGGCTGCAGAGCTCTATAAACCTTTTATTATCAGGAAGCTGATTGAACGTGGGATCGTAAAAACAGTCAAATCTGCCAAAAAGATCGTTGACAGGAAGGACCCTGTAGTCTGGGATATTCTTGAAAATGTACTTAAAGGTCATCCCGTGCTTCTTAACCGTGCCCCCACACTTCACAGACTGGGGATACAGGCATTTCAGCCGAAGCTTATAGAGGGAAAGGCTATCCAGCTTCACCCGCTGGTTTGTACGGCATTTAACGCCGACTTCGACGGCGACCAGATGGCAGTCCATCTTCCTCTGGGGAATGCTGCAATTCTTGAAGCTCAGATGCTTATGCTGGCATCACATAATATTCTTAACCCCGCAAACGGAGCTCCGATAACAGTTCCGTCACAGGATATGGTCCTGGGACTTTATTATATAACAAAGGGACGCAAAAGCACGGAAACGGAGAAAGTCAGGGGAGAAGGTCTGATATTCTACTCTCCGCAGGAGGTAAACATTGCCTATAATGAAGGTAAGATTGATCTTCACGCTTATATTAAAGTGAAGGCAAATGACAGGGTGGATGGTGAGTTTGTAAACCATATCATTGAAACGACAGTCGGGCGGGTTATATTTAACCAGTTTGTACCGTTTGAAGTTGGCTATATAAACGAGATCCTGACAAAAAAATCACTCAGGGATATTATTGGCCGTGTGCTTAAACTTGCGGGCACAGCAAAGACAGCCGACTTTCTCGATGCCATAAAGAACCTGGGATTCTATTCCGCCTTTAAGGGTGGACTTTCATTCAACCTCGACGATGTGATCATTCCTGAGGAAAAGACAAAGTTCGTGGCTGAAGGATATGAACAGGTTGATGAGGTCCTGAACAACTATAGCATGGGATTTATAACTAATAACGAACGTTATAATCAGATCATTGATATCTGGACACATGTTAATGCAAGACTTACCCAGACGCTGATGAAACAGCTTTCAAATGATAAACAGGGATTCAATTCCGTTTATATGATGCTTGATTCGGGCGCCAGGGGTTCAAAGGAACAGATACGTCAGCTTTCGGGCATGAGGGGTCTTATGGCCAAGCCACAGAAATCAGGTTCAACAGGTTCAGAGATCATTGAAAACCCCATCCTTTCTAATTTCAAAGAGGGGTTATCAGTTCTTGAATACTTTATTTCAACACACGGAGCCCGCAAGGGACTCGCCGATACTGCTCTGAAAACTGCTGATGCCGGATATCTTACCCGTCGTCTGGTTGACGTTTCACAGGATGTAATAATTAATGAAGAAGACTGTGGGACACTCAGGGGATTGATTGCCACGGCAATTAAAAAGAATGAAGAAGTAGTTGAATCATTATATGAGAGAGTGCTCGGCCGTACTGCGGTTCATAATGTCTACCACCCGCTTACAGGTGAACTGATCGTTGAATCGGGACAGGAGCTGACCGAAGATCTGGCAAGGAAGATTGAAGATTCCCCCATTGAACAGGTTGAGATCCGATCGGTTCTCACATGCGAATCCAAAAAGGGCGTTTGTGCAAAATGTTATGGCCGTAACCTTGCCAACGGACGAATGGTCCAGAAAGGGGAAGCCGTGGGAGTAATTGCAGCCCAGAGTATCGGTGAGCCGGGTACACAGCTTACCCTGCGTACCTTCCACGTCGGGGGAACTGCTTCGAATATTACAACAGAATCCAGACTGGTGGCACGTTACGGAGGTATAGCCGAAATTGAAGAGATCAGAACTGTTCCTAAAAAAGATCCTGAAAAAGGAGAAATCGATATTGTTATCGGGCGTCTTGCCGAACTTCGAATTATAGACAAGAAAACCGGGATAGCACTTACAACCCATACAATCCCTTACGGTTCAAAACTTTATGTAAAACCAGGACAGGAGATTGAGAAGGGTAAGCTCATTTGCGAATGGGATCCTTTCAATGCTGTGATTATTTCAGAACTGGGAGGAAAGATAGGATATGATTACCTTATTGAAGGAGTCACTTTCAGGGAAGAGTCTGATGAACAGACAGGATTCAAGGAAAAGGTAATTATTGAGAGCAGGGATAAGACCAAAAACCCGGCTATCAAGATACTTGCACCCAAGGGTGAGGAGCTGAGGGTATATAACCTTCCTGTGGGTTCGCACCTTGTGGTTGATACCGACAAGATGGTTGAGGCTGGTGAGGTACTTGCAAAAATACCCCGTGCAGTAGGAAAATCCGGAGATATAACCGGTGGTCTTCCGCGTGTTACAGAGCTTTTTGAAGCACGTAATCCATCCAATCCCGCCATCGTTTCAGAAATTGACGGTGAAGTAACTTTCGGGAAAATAAAGAGAGGCAACAGGGAAATTTCAATCAAATCCAAAACTGATGAGACTAAAAAATACCTTGTTCCGCTTTCAAAACAGATACTTGTTCAGGAAAATGATTATGTAAAGGCAGGTATTCCTCTTTCTGACGGAGCAATAACACCTTCCGATATTCTGGCAATAAAAGGGCCTACAAAAGTGCAGGAGTATATTGTCAATGAGATACAGGAAGTTTACCGTCTGCAGGGAGTGAAGATCAATGATAAGCATTTTGAGATCATTGTGCGCCAGATGATGAGAAAGGTGGAAATCGTGGATCCGGGCGATACAAAGTTCCTTGAGCGTCAAATCGTTGACAAGCTTGAGTTCATGGATGAGAATGACTGGATCTATGGTAAGAAGGTCATTATTGAGAGCGGCGATTCCCAGACCCTTCGTCCGGGTATGATTGTGTCGGCCCGTAAACTGAGGGATGATAATTCAGTCCTTAAGCGTCGTGACCTGAAAACCGTTGAATCAAGGGATGCAATTCCCGCAACCTCAAGCCAGGTTCTGCAGGGAATAACAAGAGCTTCGCTTCAGACGAAAAGCTTCTTCTCTGCTGCTTCATTCCAGGAAACTACAAAGGTACTGAACGAGGCTGCAATCCTTGGCAAGGTTGACAGGCTTGAAGGTCTGAAGGAAAATGTGATTGTTGGTCACCTTATTCCCGCAGGCACCGGCCAGCGTCAGTATAACAGTATAATAGTTGGCTCGCTTGATGAATATGAAGCCCTTGTGGGAGCAACCCATCAGGAGACCAAGGTTGAAGCCGGTAAATAAAGTATACACTATGACAGATACGAAAAATCAGGCACAGATCAGTATAGAGCTGAATGAAGAAGTTGCGCAGGGAACCTACTCAAACCTTGCTGTAATAACTCATTCAGCCTCTGAATTTGTTATTGACTTTATCAGGATAATGCCCGGTATACCCAAGGCACAGGTAAAATCAAGAATAATCCTTACACCCGAACATGCAAAGAGGCTTGTCGCTGCTCTTCAGGATAACATCGACAAGTATGAATCGGTACATGGACCAATCAAGGAGCAAAAAGGACCGGGACCTGCCATGCCATTAAATTTTGGTGGTCCCACTGCTCAGGCCTGAAATTAATTTCATATCTTGTACCCTGTTTAAAATTATACGCTGCTATGAAAGGGAATATATTAAGAAAATTACTGGTCATACTGATAATTGTGTCGCCGGTTATCTCTTATTCAGGCTGTAAAAAACAGCCAAAATGCGGCTGTGGAAAAGATGTCATTGAGATCCTTACAAATGAGAGGGCCAATGTCTTTTTCACCGAGACTGGTTCTTCTATATATTTCTATAAAATTAATGATCCATATTCACAATACACTTTGTGCAATCCCAGCGAGATATTTCCAAAACTTAAAAATTATAAAACCGGTGACGAGTTGCTGGTTTCAGGCAGTGCCTACTATGATTGTAATTATCTGTACCAGGCCGGTAATTCATCATATATCGGATATTCTAAAGTCTTTAATATCCAGGTTACAGATATCTTTATGAATCTGTACGGGAAAAAGTAAAACCCTGAAAAGCAGAATAATAAAATCCTGCCAGGTAATTCGTGACTGATTTACTTTTCGCAAGAGGCTCAATTTATATATTTCTGATCGGGGCTCTCCATTTCTTTCAATACGATGTTCATCTCTGATCCTTTCAATTTTGTATATTTCGGAAAAATCTGCAATGATTCACCCCGCTATTTCTTTTGCAGGAGCAGGAAGGGTTGCATCCGCTTTATGCAAAAAAAGCTTTAATGAAGGTTTCCGGGTCGAACTGATCGCATCGCCATCAGAGAACAGCGGCAGGTCACTCGCTTCCTCATGCGGAGCAACCTGGTCATCCGGTCTCCGGTTTCCGGATTCCACCGGCCTGATCATTGTCGCAGTTCCTGATCATAAGCTGAAGGATGTACTTGATAAAATAGTCTGCCGTAACGATACCATTGTTGTCCACACAGCGGGGAGTATAGGACTTGAAGTATTTCCTCCCCATCTGAAAAGAAGGGGAGTATTCTACCCTCTGCAGACTTTCTCAGCAGGAAGAGAAGTTGAATTTAAAGGCCTTCCTTTGTTTATTGAATCATCAGATAAGCAATCATCTGCAATACTTGAAAACCTGTCAGAAGCAATCGGGTGCAAGACTTATTTTGTCGGCACAGAACAAAGGAGAATGCTTCACCTTGCAGCCGTTTTTATTTGTAACTTTACAAACCATATGCTGACAGAAGGCAGGAATGTTGCTGCCAGAGCAGGTTTTCCGTTTGAGATTTTGTACCCGTTATTACAGGAAACTGTTTCAAAGGCCAGGGAGCTCGGCCCGGAAAATTCCCAGACCGGACCTGCTGTACGAAACGATCAGAACACAATTGACAGGCATATGGAATTATTGTCTTATTCACCCGGACTGGAAAGGTTATACAGAGAGATCACCATATCAATAATTAACTATTATAATAAGTCATGAGGCATGGCCAACTTTAAGGAAGATCTTGCAAAGGTAAAGGCATTCATTTTTGATATCGATGGCGTTTTATCGTTGCAGACTATTAATCTCAATTATTTCGGCGTTCCGAACAGGACAATTAACCTTCGCGACGGATATGCCCTGCAGCTTGCAGTCAGAAAGGGGTACCATATCTGTGTCATTTCCGGATCCAGCTCACGGGAATATCAGAAAAGACTTAAGCTCCTTGGAGTGACAGATATTTACCTCAATAGCCGCTCAAAGCTTCATCATTTTAATATTTTTCTTAAAAAGCATAATCTCTCCAGATCAGATGTTTTATTCATGGGAGATGATATTCCTGATTATGAAGTGATGAAAGAGGCCGGCATCCCTGTCTGTCCGTCCGATGCAGACAGTGAGATCAGGCAGGTTGCAGCATATATCTCTGATAAGAAAGGCGGCGAAGGTTGTGTAAGGGATGTTATTGAACAGGTATTAAGGCTGCACAATAAATGGATGGATTCTGACGCATTTACATGGTAGATAATGAAAGCATTTTTCAAACTGATCAGATGGCAAAACCTCCTCATGGTAATCTTAACCATGATACTTATGAGGTATGCAATAATTGAACCCCTTATAAGCAGGACAGGTGTAATCCTTCTTAAAGGAACCGGTGAAGAGATACCAATGGAACTCCGGTTTTCACTGTTTGATTTTATATTGCTGGTTGCTGCAACAGTCTTTCTCACCGCCGGCGGATATGTTATAAATGATTACTTTGATATAAAGACAGATCTGATAAATAAGGGTAAGGTAATTGTCGGAACAAGGATACCGCGACGTCAGGCAATGATGTGGCACAATATCTTTAATATAGCCGGGGTTGCAGCAGGATTCTATATCTCCTGGAAAGCAGGGTATATCTGGTTAGGTACAATGTTCCTGGTGGTCTCCGGGTTGCTTTATTTTTATTCTGCAAGCTATAAAAGACAGTTTCTGATCGGCAATATAGTTGTTGCAACCCTGACGGCTATGGTTCCGCTTCTGGTTGTGTTCTATGAGTGGCCTGCCCTGTACAGATACTACACTGTAAATGCAGTTACCCTGCCAAAAATTAACTTTATAGTATACTGGGTTGGAGGTTTTTCTCTATTTGCATTTCTGACCACACTTATCCGCGAAATTATTAAAGACATTGAAGATTTTGAAGGCGATGTGGCCTATGGAAGAAATACTGTCCCGGTAGTAATCGGCGTGCTGCCTGCCAAGATCGTATCAGTCAGCTTTATTATTATCACTATTGCACTTTTATATCTTATCTGGTATTTTTTCATAAATGATATCATTACTATCATATATATTTCAACAGTCGTTGTGATCCCTCTTTTATATGTCATATATAAAGTAGTATTCAGCAGCAACAAGGTTCATCTTCACACAGCAAGCAGGGTAATGAAAATAGTGATGCTGACAGGTATCCTCTACTCCCTTGTTGTAAAAGCGATACTTACCTGGAACCTATTCTGATGATCGCAGACCGGCTTAACAAATTTAAGATAATACTTGCCTCACGCTCCCCCAGGCGACAGCAGCTTCTCAGGGAGACCGGCCTTAAATTTGACGTGGTGATCAGGGAATACGCTGAGAATTATCCCGATGGACTTAACGGGGAGGAGATCGCCTGTTATGTGGCGCGTGAAAAAGCGGCTTCTTTTAAAGGTGAGGTGTCAGGTAATGAGATAGTTATTGCCGCAGACACAATTGTGTGGTGTAACGGCAAAGTACTTGGGAAGCCGGTGAACAGTGAGGAAGCTGTGGATATACTCAGGCAGATATCGGGTAATACCCATGAGGTTATAACCGGTGTATCGATCCTTTCAGGAGAGAAGCAGATTACATTTTCCGAATCCACAAGAGTTACTTTTGAGCCCCTCGCGGAGGAGGATATCGACTATTATGTCAGGAAATATAAACCATTTGATAAAGCCGGTGCGTATGGTATCCAGGAATGGATTGGCATATTGGCCTGTAATCATATTGAAGGATCATATTTTAATGTGGTAGGATTGCCTGTGCACAGACTTTACAGGGAGCTTAAGGAGTTCATAAATGACTGAATACCATAAAAATTTATAAAATGAGAAACAAATCACTGATAACTTGGTTTTTACTGACTATCCTGTTTGCACCTGCCCTGCTGGCAGACGAAGGCATGTGGATCCCGCTTCTGATCGAAAAGTATAATATCAGGCTGATGCAGGAGAAAGGCTTTAAATTAACTGCTGAGGACATTTACAGCGTCAACAGAGCCTGCATGAAAGATGCAGTTGTACAATTCGGAGGAGGATGCACCGGGGAGATCATATCATCAGAAGGGCTGCTTATTACCAATCACCACTGCGGCTATGGTCAGATCCAGAAACATTCCAGTCTTGGTAATGATTATCTCACAAATGGATTCTGGGCAATGTCGCGGGAAGAGGAATTGCCAAATCCCGGGCTTACTGTCACCTTCCTGAAGAGAATGGAGGACGTTACGGAAAGAGTGCTGAAAGGAACAACCGATACGATGGATAACAATCAGCGCGAAGATATCATTGACTCAAATATTAAGGAAATTACGGAAGAAGCAGTACGTGGGAATGGTTATTCTGCAGCAGTGCGACCCTTTTATATGGGCAGGCAATATTTTCTGTTCGTAAACGAATCATACAGGGACGTTCGTCTTGTGGGGGCTCCTCCTTCGGCAATAGGAAAATTCGGCGGGGAAACCGATAACTGGATATGGCCGCGGCATACGGGTGATTTTTCGCTTTTCAGAATCTATGCAGGAAAAGATAATAAGCCCGCAGATTACTCAAGGGAAAATGTGCCTTTTAATCCTGCATATCATTTTCCTATTTCACTTAAAGGTGTAAAGGAGGGAGATTTTACAATGGTATTTGGTTACCCGGGTTCAACCTCTGAATATGTTCCTTCCTATCACATAGATATGATAAAGAATTATCTGAATCCTAAAATGATTGAAATCAGGTCAAAGAAGATTGAAATAATGGAAAATGCGATGAATTCTGATCCGATGATCAGGATCCAGTATTCAGCGAAGAAATCGGGCATGGCCAACGCCTGGAAAAAATGGATAGGAGAGAACCAGGGACTGGAAAAGATGATGACTGTTGAGAAGAAACAGGAGTTTGAGAAAAAGCTGACAAGCTGGATAAATGAAGATGCCAACCGCATTAAAAAGTATGCCGGGATACTCCCTGCATATAAGGAGTTATATTCCGGCCTGAAGGAGTATTATCTTGTTTACAACTATACAAATGAGGTTTTTTTCAGTACTGGAACAGAGCCTGTCAGTCTGGCAAGGAGTCTTAAACCACTGACCGAAATTTATAAGAACGGCCCTGACAAAGAGAAGGCAGAGCAGGTCAAGCTCAATATTCTGGAATATGGGAAAAGCTTTTTCCGGAACTACAACAAGGCAACTGACAAAAAGATCTTTGTGGCCCTGATGACCCTTTATGGCGAAAGGCTCGATCCGAAATGGCAGGCACCTTCCTATCTCAGCCTCAGGAATTCCTGCAAAGGAAACTTTGAAACCCTGGCTGATAAAATCTATGACAGGACCATTTTCACAGATGAAGCCAGGTTCACTGAATTTGTAAAAGGCTTTAAATCCAATGATATTGCCCGCCTGAATAAAGATCCATTCTATATGCTTGCTGTGAATGTAAGTGATTTTCTGGCTTCGGAGGTAAGGCCTGAACTTCTGCGCATCAATGGAGAAATACAGAAGCTTAACAGGGAATATATGACCGCACAGATGGAATTTGATAAGAACAGGGTCTTTTATCCTGATGCGAATTCAACTCTGCGGTTAGCTTATGGTAAGGTGGAAGGTTATCATTCAAAGGATGCGGTAAGCTTTGACTATTACACAACGCTTAAAGGCATCATGGAAAAGGATAATCCGGGAATATATGATTACGATGTGCCGGCAAAACTTAAGGAGCTGTACAGGACAAAAGATTACGGGCAATATACTCAGAACGGGGAGGTACCTGTCTGTTTTATTGCCAATAACCATACTACAGGTGGCAATTCGGGCAGTCCGGTAATTAATGCTGAAGGTCAGCTCATCGGGGTGAATTTCGACAGAGCCTGGGAAGGAGTTGCCAGCGATATTGCTTATAATCCCGACCAGAGCAGGAACATAAGTCTCGATATCCGGTATGCTCTGTTTATAACTGACAAATTTGCAGGAGCAGGCTATCTGCTGAAGGAGATGACAATAGTTCAGTGACCTGCATCCCGACTCCCGAAGACCTTTTTCTTAAAGTACAGGTAATCAGTAATCAGTAATCAGTAATCGGTTCAATGGCACACTGATGACACAGATTGAACAGATTAGCGCTGATAATAAATTATTGGCACATTGATGAAATGAACAGGAGTAATCCTGATCTGTGAAAATCAGCTGAATCAGTGTCATCTGCGTTCTATTACAAACAAGACCGAAGACCGAAGACCGAAGAGAGAAGATGATAACCACAGAGTTTCATTGGTGTTTTGCAGGGTTTAAAAAACCTTATTTTCTTTTCTGACCTTAGTAGAAAATGTTTAAAAATATCTTCAGACCTTATTACCTTATTTTGGGTTTTATTGTTTTTTGGTAAAATTTCATTGCATTATTAATAAGCTAATAAGGTTGTAATCTTTTAGATATGATTTTTTCTACTAAGGTCTAAAGATAAAAATAAGGTTTAAAAAAAATTTCTTAAAGCCGATTTTGCCAACTGCCCTTTGCCAACTGCTATTTGGTTCGAACAACGAGGTCCGGGGTGGTTATGACGTCAAAAACGTATTGTATAATTGACTTTAACCCGGGCTTCATATGCCTGAGGCTGGAATCTTTCAAGAGGATCGATAAACGGAGAGTTAAAAGTGAGAAAGATTTCTTTTCCGGGCTTTATAATCCACTGAAATCTTGACTGCCAGCCGATTAAGGCTGTCTGATTTTCATATTGCACATAGTTATACCACGATAAATTCGGGCTGAAGAGAAAATTGAGATTGACCCTGTAGATCTGGGTAATGAAGCTGCCATCAGGTAAAGTAACCCATTTACGATCCGATTCAGCTCCGATATAGACAGGAACAAATATTTTGTATCCTGCCTGGATCAATAAGTCTGTGCGGGTTCCTGAATAAAATGTGCCTAAGCCTATTCTTGTTGCAGCCCAGAAATTTCTCCTCCTGGCTGATGTTATCGTAAGGTTGTGTCTCCAGAAATTATAGTTTCCTGTGGGTATTACATAATCACCGAAAATCTGAAAGTCTGCGGGGAGGGATTCAAACTGGTACTGGGAGGAAAGCGAGATATCATCGCCGCTGAGGAATATTAACTCGCATAAATTCAATTCAATCTGGGCGGTCTCAAGTCTTCCCTCCTTCAGATCAGTAATGAAAACATACCGGATACCTGATTTTACCTGCATTATCGCTGAATTCTGAGGTCGCGGACCAAGGGTGATTCCCCCGTAAACATTCCTGATATTTGTACGCGGAACAAAGCCAAGTCCGGCATTGAAGTTTTCCCCTATCTGAAGATAACCCATTCTGAAGTTAAGAAAATCATTGGGATAGTTGATCTCAGTACCGAATGACAGGTCATTCCCGCTCAGACTATCGGTGAAGGATTTCAGTCCATAGATATTACAGGTCAGGTTCTTGTTTCCTGAAATTTGTGAGCTTGCAAGCCGGAGATCCATGCCTGCAAGTGAGTTGCCAAGATTTGAAAAAGCATTTCCGTTGGTTCCGATAATCCCTATTGACGACTGCTTCCCGATATTTCTCGAGATCCTCCCTACAGTATATCCCGGATTATCCCATTTATTGTCATCCCTGATATGCAGGATTCCCAGGTTCCAGTTGCCTGCCTTTCCTGTGAACTTACCTCCGTATCTGATAGGAACAGGATTCCCTTCTGCATCCAGACCGATCCTTCGCGAGAAGAACGGGATCATCTGGGTATTCATCGGATCTTCACTGTCGCCATTAATTCCAAATGTAAAATAGTTGGCTCCGTCAAGAAAGAAGTCCCGCTTCTCCGGAAAAAACAGGCTGAACCGTGTAAGATTTATCTGTTTCTCATCCACCTCTGTCTGTGCAAAATCAGTGTTGAAGGTAACTGCAGCTTTCAGGGATGGTGTAATATTGTAAAACAGATCAAGTCCCGCGTCAAGAACCGGGTTCGCATCAGCCTCCTGCTTCTTGCTGAATCCCCCTGTGGCATACGGTATCAGATCAAGACCTATACCCTGTGTAATATCATTAAGACCGGTTATCCGGCCTGCGTCAGATATCTGGAATCTATTGGCATTCAAGGAGGTAGCCGGCCAGGTCGAAATCTCCGATTTTCGTTTGATATACCTTATAAGCTTGAGCCCCCAGGTGCTGCTTTCTTTTTTGAATCCCATTGTTTTGAACGGAATGATAAGTTCTCCGGTCCATCCGTCATCCGTAATACTGGCTTTTCCATCCCACAGCCCGTCCCACGATTTATTAAAGTCTTTTCCATTTTCATTTACAAGGGCGTCGCCGATGCTTCCCCTGGGCCCGATCTGGAACCAGTAACCACTTCGTCCATCGAGATAGGTATCCAATATTACCTGTATCCTGTCATCATCACCAAGGCTTACATCACGTGCAAGCTCTTTTGCAGTAATTCCTTTGGGATCGTCATAGCAATGGATACCGACATATATATTATTATGATCATAAAGGAAGTAGAATTCTGTCTTTTCAGAAGAAGGCTCGCCGGGATTTGGTTCACGCTGAAAAAAATCATTTATCAGGGATGCATTCTGCCAGGCTCTGTCATTAAGTGATCCATCTATTACCGGTGGTATTTCAGTGAAAACAGCCTTAATTTCGGATTGAGCAAGAAGCGTAGAAACTGACAGGAAGCCTGGAAGGAGGAAAAATAAAAAAATACGGATCATCAAAAATATTTTGAGCCGTCAAAATAAGAATTTTCCTTTTCATATTGGCTCACTCTGTCAAAAAAGTCGACATTTGAGTCCATTATCTCTTTTTTGAAGATATAACATCTGAAGATTTGATTTGTTAAAGCAAGAATCATTTCCGGATCCTTTCTTACAAAAGCAGACCAGCTATTTATTTCTGCTTTGGCATATTTGAAAAATCTACCTGTTTTTACCCTGAATTCCTAAAGGGAACAGGTAGATTTTTCTCCTTTCATTATGCGCTTTAAAATTACTTAACTTTACATATAAATAAATTATGCCCGTGAAAATAGTAGCCGACGATAAAATACCTTATCTCAGGGGAGCCCTGGAACAATACACTGAAGTTACTTACCTGCCTGGAAAGGATATAACCCGTGATAGTATCACAGATGCCGATGCACTTCTTATTCGGACCAGGACCAAATGTAATGAATCACTGCTGGAAGGTACAAAAGTCAGATTTATAGGCACTGCAACAATTGGTTACGACCATATTGATACCAGGTATTGTAAAAGGAACAACATATTCTGGACAAATGCACCCGGATGCAATTCGTCGTCTGTTCAGCAATATATTGGAGCAGCCCTGTTCCGGATAGCTTCTGATTCCCGTATTTCACTGAAGGCCAGGACTATCGGGATTATTGGTGTGGGAAACGTTGGCTCAAAGGTAGCCAGGCTTGCGGAAATCCTGGGTATGAAAGTTCTGCTGAATGATCCACCACGTGCCAGGAACGAAGGGGAGAAGGGATTCGTAAATATTAATACTGTTCTGAATGAGTCCGATATAATTACAGTCCATGTCCCTTTAATTATGACCGGCCAGGACAGAACTTACCATCTGTTTGATCATGAAGCATTTGAAAAGCTTAAAACCGGTTCGTGGTTCATTAACTCTTCAAGGGGTGAGGTAGCGGAAACAGTTTCTCTAAAGAGCCTGCACAGATCCTCCGGCAGAATAAGCGCTGTTATAGATGTCTGGGAGAATGAGCCGGAGATAGACCGGGAGCTGATGTCGGAAGTATTTATTGCAACACCTCACATTGCAGGTTACTCTGCAGACGGGAAAGCAAATGGAACGGCCATGGCAGTCAACTCCCTTTGCAGATATTTTGATCTTCCATTGAATAACTGGTACCCTGGTGATGTTCCTTCGCCGGAGGTTCCGGAAATAGATATAGATGGTGCAGGCAAATCAGATGAGGAAATTCTCGGCGAGGCTGTTCTTCACTCTTACAACATAAGAGCAGATAGTGAGAGATTACTCTCGTCACCTTCGGAATTTGAAAAGCAGAGAGGCGATTATCCTCTGAGAAGGGAATTTACATCCTATTCGGTGAATCTCCGGAACTGTTCTGCGGTTTCCGCAGGATCGCTTGAAAAACTCGGATTCATTCTTCCTGAATAATATCTTTCAGCTTTCCGTATGGATGGTCTCGGTAATCTTTTTTACTGACATCTCATACTCCTTTACCTGGAAAGCAAATGCCTGCATCCTGGTATCAAGGGAGACGGAATTCTGACCATCATAAGCTATATTGATAAACGGGATATTGTTATTATCCTTTCTGAAGCTGTCACTGACTGAAGCCACAAGAGTTCCGGGCATACAGGTAAAGGGCAGTATTGCTGCGATACCGGAGACTCCTTTTCCTGCAAGCGCTACCGATGATCCCAGCGCTATAGCCGGATCACCGTCGTAATCCTTATTCACATAGGGATTGCACAGGGTAAGCATATCATGAAGCGATATATCCTTTTCATGATCGGTCAGCTCCTTAAGACCCTTTAAGAGAGAATTTGTAATAACTTCCTGACCGAATGCCTGGATTTTTGATTTCATTATCCCCTTGGTGTCATTTTTCCACCTGCTGTCCCGTGTAAACCGGTATGTCGAGTAATTTATCCATTCTGAGAAAGGACCTATAACGATCTCAAGACCAAGATCCTCCAGCTTATTGGCAACATCCCCGTTACACCCGGCATTGGCCCGCATGAATATCTCACCTAAAAGTGCAACGACCGGTCTTCTTTCACTTTTGTCAACTTTTATTGCCATAAAATCTTCTGCAATGGCTGAAAGTACTTTATGCAGCCCCTTTGTACCGTTCTCAACACACTGTATAAGCCTGTCAAGCGACTTTGCATAAAGGAGGTCCGAATCCCCTTTGTGTATTTCGTAAGGTCTTGTCTCCCTGTGGATCTTCCTCAGGAAATCGGCGGCGACAAATCCCTTCCAGGCATTGATCCTGAATTTCTGGCCGTGTTCACCTGCAACATCAGCATAAGAGGTCTCATTTGAAGGTGTTATAAGCTCTGCGTTCTTAAAACCAAGCCTGTCAAAAAGAATCCTGTGAAACTGATTATACTGCCCAAAGCGGCAGGGTCCGTTATGATCAGGCATGAAAAAGCTCATTTTTGATGGATCGGCTCCCGGTTCCTGCAACTTTTTTATAAAGCTGCCTGTGGTGCAGATCATGGGGAAGCACTCTTTTGATGAAGTATATTTTCTTCCGATATTCAGCTCTTCATCAGTCTGTTTTGGCAAAACTTCCGAAGCGATTCCGCAACTCCTTGCAGCGGCAGCAATCAGGTAGGCACTGTCATTCATATAAGGGAAATACAGAACCCTGTCTGACTTAGGTGATGTCGGGCTGGGACGTGGCCGGAATATTTCAACCTCTTTCTTTTTATTTTGCTCCGAACCTCTCAGGCTGTCAAGAAATGCTTCAATACGTGTTACCATGCCTGCATCGGCAGAATGCTCATCCACCTCAAGATGAAGGAAAGGCTTTCCTTTAAGTTCCTCGGTTATATAATGCCAGATGAATGAATCAGGTCCGCAGCGGAAATTGCTCAGATAGACGGCATAAAGCCCTTCGGTTTTTGCCACCATCTGCGCCGCAGCTATCATTTTTTGCCCGTTTGGCCAGTACATGTTCCGGTAATTCCCGAAGATCTTATAGGATGAAAGGTCAAGCATATCGACCGGGATAGGCATTACATTCTGACTGATAAGCTTTTCAACAAGATTCAGGTTCAGAATGGTATCAGTAGCTGTTATAAGGTCTTCCAAGCAGTACGACCGGCCGGCAATTTTGAGGAACCGTCTCAGAGAATGTCCTTTCCGTAATCGATCAGCCTTGCTTCAAAAGCAACCTGGACTTCATCGGCCTTGTAAATAGCATTTCTGATATCGCTTTTTTTCAATCCGAATTTAGTACTGAAATATCCGGTAAGCTCCTTTACCAGAGCTCTTTCAAAATGTCTGAAATGAAGAGTCGGTATTAAAAGCTTTGATTCGTCAATCTTCCCTTTCAGAGCTGACTTGACCATGAAAGGATAGGTCTGTATCCATGGACAGTTACAATTTGAGGTCGGATTACCCTCCTTTTGCTTTGCATTTACTATAAAGGGAAGGAAAATATAATCCACGTTCTTTTTCCATCAGATCAATCACATGGCCATGCATGGATTCCACCGGAAGACAGGTCTCTGCCGTGATGGTCTCTATTGATTTGGTTAAAAGCTTTTTATCAGACTCCTTTGAAAGGACAATGTTGAAGCCAAGCTGCTCAAAGAAGGTCCTCCAGAACGGGAATTGCTGATAAAACACCATAAGCGCCCTCGGAATACCTATTGTAGGAGATTTTCGCTGATCGGATTCTGTAAAGCCATCCATCAGCATCTCCAGTCGTTTCTCAAACAGGTTGGGAATATCCGTACGGACTTTTTTCCTGTCGTCAGTCTCATATTTTTCACATCTGCCGCCATAGAAAAGAGGCTTTTTATAACCGTCCAGTTTAACCCTTCTGATCTCGCAATGGTTTGTACAGGCCTGACAGACAAATCTTGTTATTTCATAATTGACATTTCTTACACCGAAGCCCCTGAATCTGGTTTTCTGTCCTTCTTCCATTGATCTTTGTGCAAGTATGGCAGCGCCGATTGCTCCTGTCACATCAAAATGGGGAGGGATTATGATCTTTTTTCCTGTTACCTGTTCAAATGCAGCAACGACAGCTTTATTATTGGTTACTCCTCCCTGGAAGAATATCTTGTTCCCTATCCTTGCGGTCGACAACAACTTTCTGCAGATAGTTATAGACAATTGAATAGGCGAGACCTCCGACAAGGTTTTCATTTCTTGCACCCTTCTGCATGAATGAATTCAGGTCCGATTCCATGAAAACAGTGCAGCGGTCACCAAGTTTTACGGGACATTCCGAATCCGAGTGCCATATCGCCGAATTCACCTACAATATTGATATTCAGTTTTTCAGCCTGTTCTTCAAGAAAAGAGCCTGTTCCGGCTGCGCAAACTTTATTCATTTCAAAATCAACAACCACCCCGTTCTCAATGCTGATATATTTTGAATCCTGTCCTCCGATTTCAAAAATCGTATCAACAGTGGGATCATAATCAATGGCAGCAGTTGCCTGAGCCGTAATCTCGTTCTGGATGGTATCGGCACCGATAAAATCACCTGTAGATAACGTCCTGATCCGGTTGTGCCTGCACCAATAACCTCAACATGTTCCCCGACCTCATCATAGATCTCGGTTAATCCCTCTCTGTATTGCCTCAAGCGGTTTCCCGGCAGTGGGAAGATACCTTCTTGAAATAACCCTGTGCTTCTCGTCAATTAATACTACATTGGTACTTAATGATCCGATATCAAGTCCCAGATAAACCGGCAATTTTGCCTGCCCGTTCTTCTTGAAATGAACATCTTTCTGATATCCTGCCTCAGATTCCTTCAGCTGGGGAAGACTTGCAAATACAGTTGAATCTCTGCAAGAGATAATCGCCTGAGTTTGTCAAGACCCTAAAATGATTCATGTCCAGGTTTATTGGAACTGGCGTACATTACTGCCCCGATAGCTCCCATTGATGCATGATGAGGCGGAATTATCAGCTCATCCTCGCTAAGGTTAAGGATCTCCCTGAATGCTCTTACCATGCCTATATTGGCAGCAACACCTCCGGAAAATACGACCGGTTTCTTTATCTCCTTGCTTCTTGCAACATTGCTTCTGAAGTTCCGGGCAAGAGCAAAGCATAATCCGGCAACTATATCGTGAAGAGGAGTAGCTATCTGCTGGAGATGTATCATATCGCTTTTGGCAAATACACTGCATCTGCCGGCAATCCTCGGAGGATCGACTGATTTCAGTGACATCTCACCGAACTCCTTTTCTATGGGAACCCCTATCCTTCTTGCCTGCTGGTCAAGAAATGAACCGGTACCTGCAGCGCAGATGCTGTTCATTTCAAAATCCACCAGCCTGGAATGTCCGTTTGACGGATCTTTTTCAAGCAGGATAAGCTTTGAATCTTCTCCTCCGATTTCAATGACTGTCCGGGCTTCAGGAAATAATCTTCCGGCTGATGTTGCCTGGGCAATAATTTCATTGACAAATATTCCACCGATAAGCTCGGTTGCAAGCTTGCCTCCTGTACCTGTAATTACAATACCTTTAATGGAATCCGACGTGATATCTTTCAAGAATAGAGGTCAGTCTGTCATTAAGAACATTAAATGGTTTTCCGTGAACATATTCATAATAATCCTCAAGAATATTGTTATTATTATCCATTACAACCGTGTTGAGAGAAACTGACCCTATATCAAAACCCAGAAAAACATTCTCGCTTGATTCTATCATATTTTAGAGGTTTTTTGAATAGAATTATAGGTTATTTTAGCATTAAAAGCCGTGGTAATTCAAGGCTTCAAATATAATTAGTATCTCGATAGAATGAACATAAATCATTAAATTCCTTAAAATTTTGTTAAATATCATACACTTGATTCCACTCTTCCCTTAGTATTTCTCCTTTAATTCCAACAATTATTTCCTTCACGGGAACCCTTCCTGAGCCCTGTCCATTGCTGACATAACCATCTGCAATAATCCACGGCAACAGGGTACTTCAACCATCATCACGGTTATTGTATTTCCATTTGATATATCAATCATGGCAGTCAGTTTTTCGATGTAGGATTCAATGCCGTGATCCAGCTTAGGACATGCGATAGCCAATGATCTGCCCTTAAGATGATTACTATGAAAACCACCCATAGTATAGGCAACACAGTCGGCAGCCAGCAGAGATCTGAGTTCTTGAAGCCGGGTGAACCCGGATTAATCAGATGCATCTGTACAGGCCACTGTCTTAATTCAGAAGATTGGTTACAATTATCTGTGCCATCTGATCGGCTTTCCTCTCTTTCCAGGACCATAGCCCTTGATCCGGGGCAGCCACCTCCCTGTCTTTCAGGATGATGATGCAGGGAATAAGCTGTATTTGTGGTTTTGCTGCTTTCTTTCATATGGTTCAGAACTATTGTCTCATTATATGGCTCAGCTTCCCTTTTCTCTATCGTAATTGCCCCTTCCGGACAGTGGCCAATGCAGGCACCCAGCCCATCGCACATAAGTTCGCTTACAAGCCTTACCTTGCCATCAATTACCTGCAACGCACCTTCCTGGCAGTTGGGAACGCACTGACCGCATCCATTGCACAACTCCTCATCTATTTTTAGAATATCTCTTTGCATCATTGTTTGCGTTTATTTGAATATTATACAAAAATGATGAATAGGTATGAACATAATTGTAACATATGTTACAATTATTGTATTTTTGAAAAATATATGGACTATACTCAATTAACGCTATCCCCTTTGTTCAAAAATTTGCCGGCAGGTGACATTGAGTTGCTTTTGTCAGGTGTTCCCTTCAGGTTTAAGAAATTCAGGGCAGGATCTGTGATAGCTCAGAGCGGTGATGTTGTCAGCTCTCTGCATGATTGTAATCAGCGGCATTGTTAAGGGAGAGATGGTCGATGAAACAGGAAAGGTCATAAAAATTGAGGATATTCCTGCACCGGGAGCTCTGGCTACCGCATTTCTTTTCGGAAACAGGAACAGGTTCCCCGTTAATGTAGTCGCCCTTTCAGACGGAGAATTACTTATAATTGAAAAAGCCGTTTTTAAGCCTGCTGAAAAAGAATGATCTGATACTGATAAATTTTCTCAATATGATCTCAAACCGGTCACAATTCCTGTCGGAGAAAATAAAATTCCTTAATTTTAAAACAATAAAAAACAAGCTTGCACACTATATACTTCAGATTGCTGCAGAGAAGGACAAAACAAGTATCGTTCTGAATATGACGCAGAACGAGCTGGCAGATTTTTTTGCAGTTGCACGGCCTTCGGTGTCAAGGGCGCTCGGTGAACTGGAAGACGAAGGGTTTATTGAGGCTGCAGGGAAGAATATCAGGATCCTCGACAAAAAAGGGTTAGCCGGGCTTACTGCTGACTGATTTATTGTCTGCCTTCAGTAAATCTTAACCGGCTTTACAGTGGTGGCACGCTTCTCTAAATAATTTGAGATTTCTTATCGATGGGAAGTGTTATAATGAAACAGGTACCTTCGCCTTCCTTGCTTTCGACCGAGATAGTACCGTTATTAATTTTTACAAGATCATGGCAGAGCTTGAGGCCAAGACCAGTCCCCTTTTCGTTCTCAGTCCCCGGAGTGCTTTCAATCTCTGTTGAAGTAAAGAGATATTTTTTCTTGGTCTCCGGAATGCCGGTTCCATTATCACATAACTTCATCAGCATCCCTTCACCATTGTTTGTTTTATCTTTAAGAAGGATGCTTATCCTGCCTCCACGGGGCGTATATTTCACAGCGTTCGACAGCAGGTTTCTGATAATTATATCAAGAAGATCCTTATCAAAATAGGCGATGGAGCTCCCCACCTGGGTAAAATTTACTGCTATCTCCTTGTTGTCAGCCGTCTCCTTGAAGATACTCAGGTTTGTCAGTATAATATCTGCAAGGTCTCGTTTTTCGGGTGAAAACTTGATCCTGTCTTCCTGTCCTCTTCCCCACACAAGCATATTTTCAAGCAGGCTGATTACAAGTTGCGCATATTGAATGCTGGAGTTGGCAAAAGTGTCGTACTTTTCCTTATACTCTTTTTCTTTAAGCAGGTTAAGCATATAGAGTATATTTACTACCGGACTCCTGAGATCATGGGCGATAACTGAAAATATCCTGTTCTTAAGGTGAATTGTATCCGATAGCTGTTTGTTCTGCAATGCTATACGGCTGTTCTGTTTTTCAATCTCTGCATTCCTTGTCTTCAGTTCCTGAGTTCTTTCATTTACAAGAATTTCAAGATTCCTGTTCATATATTCGAGCTCGAAATGTAGTTTTTCTTTTTCATTGAATGCCCTGGTCCACTTGAACAGTAACAGTGCAGCCTGAATAAAAACGAAGATGACTATCAGATAGGTAAGTACATATCCCGAAGGATAATCTGCAATACCGCTTGCTACCCTTATGTCGTGGATCCCTCCGAGCAATAACAGGATGAAGGTTAAAAAATACATTATGTCAATTACATTTTTCTTCAGGGAACCCAGGAAGCTTTTATAGATAACATATGAGATAAGCACTATCATCGAAGGGTAGTACACGATCATTATATAGCTGAAAATTTTTACGGGGAGAAAGAGTGTGGCTATTATTGCAACCGAATAGAGTACTGTTATGATCCATGAAGTAATTCTGATAAACCGGGAAGGATAAAGATTCCGGATAAACCAGCTCCATCCGATTATGATTGCGAATAGTCCAAGGTACTCGGATCTCACTATCCATACCCAGCTCATATTGAAAAGGTTGAGAATCAGGAAATGTGATGTGAATAGTGGTCTGAGGGCAAGTCCTGCTGTAGTCAGGCTTAAAAATCCCATCATTTTGTCTCTTGGAGAAAGGAGAAAAAAGAAAAGAAAGAAGATTGAGAAGCCTAAAAGGATACTGAGCACAGACCATTCACCGGCCCAGGAGTTTGTCATTTGCTTTTGAACTTCAGGAAAGGTTCCCAGCTTCATAGGAAGCCAGAATCCGCCACGACGGTGGTCAAAATTCGATACATTTATAATTATGACAAGTGAATCAGATTCAGGGGTGATCCGGAAAAAATTCCTTTTGTATTCCGGCTTTGTCTCCGCAGCTGATTTCCCGGGAATGCCATTTCCTCCAAGATATTTGCCATTAATATATATATCATAGGATGTATCAAATACGGGGATATCCATTGCGAGTGGCCCTCTGAATCCTGTAGGCAGCAATACTAATAGCCGGTATGTGGCATACCCGAAATTTTCGGTTTTGACAGACTTTTTCGGGTAATCCGTCCAGTATGACGGAACATTTCCATAATATCCGGGCCTTATATTGCTCCCTGCAAAATCATTGGGGCGTAGCATTTTATTCCAGTAGAACTCCCATTCCCCATTCAGCTTTATAACAAATTTATCGGGATTGCTGATCCGCCTTAGATCGATCACACCCCTTGTAGCTTTCGGTGCTGCAAAAGTCGTATTCAGATTTACAGTCAGTAAAATAAACAGGATCTGAATTATTGACAGCTTAATTCTCATTAATAAACAGGATACTTTATCAGGTAAAGATATAATATTTACTAGAATTACAGCTTTGTACCCGGTAAGGTAACCTCATGCTCCTTAACGGAGTGAAAAGTCATAAAATAAGGAAAGACACCTGGGAGATGTCTTTCCTTGATTTACCTAAACCCGATCGTAGAAAACGCCGACTGGCGTAAGTTGAGAATGTACAACTGTCTTTTTTAATTCTTTTTATCTCTTCCAAAACTGCCCAATAAAACTGGACTTTTATATTGATTTTGGTCTGTTAATAATCTCATTTTACATATAGACGTTTGGAAAGCTGAATTGTTGCTTTTCAGAGTGTTAATGTTGTGTTAAATTTTCATTAAACTGATATATATTTAAGATAATTAAGTGATTAGCCCCTGATAAATGTTATGACTTTTTCTGAAGGCATCAATTAAAAAAAATATTTAACTTGCAGTCATTAATTTATCGGGATGTTAATCAGACTGAGATACAGATTCATGATGCAACGGCTGGGCCGCAGACTGTATTGTTGCCTGATGTTCTACAACCTGTCCGGACTCCTGTAATCCGGGATCCTTCCACTTTTAAAAATGCTTTTTCAGGAAATCACATTTCTATTTCTTTGTATATGCAGGGACTTATTTTCAGTATTAAAAGATATTCTGTACACGATGGACCGGGGATAAGGGTAACGATCTTTCTGAAAGGTTGTCCGCTCAGCTGCAAATGGTGTCACAATCCTGAAGGAATTTCTCCTCTCCGTCAGAAAATTATCACCTGCCATAGAATAGGCGATAAAGAATTCTATGAAAATGAGGAGGCAGGAAAGTACTACTCTGTTGAAGATATTTTAGGAATACTGGAGAGGGAAAGAGTTTTTATCAATAAGTCAAAGGGAGGCGTGACATTTTCGGGAGGAGAGCCTTTATTGCAGTCTGAATTTTTGCTTGAAGTCCTGAAAGCCTCTAAGGAAGCTGGATTTCATACAGCCGTTGATACATCGGGGTATTCTCTTTACGAGAATTACAGACTGATAATTCCCTATACCGATCTTTTCCTTTTCGATCTGAAGCACCTGGATGACAGTGCTCACATTGAAGGTACAGGGACCTCAAATATTATGATCCTTGAAAACTACAGGCTACTGCTTGCGGAAGCTAAGGAAGTAGCCCTCCGGATTCCTGTAATTCCGGGTTTCAATGATGATGCTGATCATGTTGAAAGGTTAATTCAATTTATAATATCTACAAGGACAGGATCACTAAGGAGGATCAGTCTGCTGCCGTTCCATAAAATCGGCTCATCAAAATACAGGCGTCTGGAGCTGCCTTACAGGATGGGCGGAATTGAACCTCCTTCTGAAAAGAGGATGAAGGATCTTAAGGAACAATTTCTTGCCACCGGCCTAAAAGTTAAAACAGGTGGCTGAACAATTTATTTTAATAATCTGAAATGAAATGAAAATATCAGAAAGAGTTGAAAGATTAAGAAACTTAAGCCTTAATGCCGTCGAAAAAATCAGTGGCGAAAGAGCATCCCTGATCACCCGTTTTTACCAGAGTGAGGAGTGCCGGGAGCTCTCTGCCCCGGTAAAGAGAGCAAAAGCCTTTGAATATCTGCTAAGAAACAAAAAGCTCTGTATAACTGAAGGAGAGCTTATAGTTGGAGAGAGGGGACCGGCTCCAAAGGAGGTACCTACTTATCCCGAGATCAGCCTTCACACTCTGAAGGACCTTGAAATACTTTCTACCAGGGAAAAGGTTTCATTCGTTGTAGATGAGGAGGTAAAGGAACTTTACAGGAATGAGATCATTCCCTTCTGGAAGGGCAGGAGCAACCGCGACCGTATTATGAGCCTGATGACCCCGGAATGGCTGAATGCATATGATTCCGGTATCTTTACTGAATTCCAGGAACAGAGAGCGCCAGGTCATACAGTCCTGGGCTACAGGATGTTCAGCACCGGATTCCTCCGATTAAAGGAAGAAATAAGGGAGTCGCTGGAAAGCTTGGACTATTATGCTGATACCCGGGCCTGGGAAAAATCTGAGGAGCTTAAGGCGATGGATATTGCCTGCGATGCCATAATCATGTACGCTGAACGTTATGCTGATGAGCTGGAGAAGCTTGCCTCCGGCGAAAGAGATCCTGCCAGGCGACGGGAACTTGAGAAAATGGCAGCTGTCTGCCGCAGGGTTCCTGCAAATGCTCCCGAAACGGTGCATGAAATGCTTCAGCATTACTGGTTTATTCATCTGGGTGTCATTACGGAATTAAATCCCTGGGACTCCTTTAATCCTGGCCGGCTTGATCAGCATCTTTACAGGGTATATAAAAATGAAATGGATGCCGGTTCCCTTTCGGAGGATGAACTGTATGATCTTCTCGGATGCTTCTGGATTAAGTTCAATAACCATCCCTCTCCTCCAAAGATGGGTGTAACTGCAAGTGAAAGCAGTACCTATACTGATTTTTGTCTGATCAATATCGGAGGGGTAAAACCTGATGGTTCCGATGCAGTAAATGAAATGTCATATATTCTCCTGGATGTTATAAAGGAAATGAGACTGCTTCAGCCGGGGTCAATGGTACAGATAAGCAAAAAGGGGCCTGACAGGCTTATTCATAAAGCCCTTGATATAATCAGGACAGGCTTTGGACAACCTTCCTGTTTCAATACTGATGCCATAGTACAGGAGCTTTTGAGACAGGGAAAAGAGTTAACTGATGCGAGGAACGGAGGAGCATCAGGATGTGTTGAGACCGGGGCATTCGGAACCGAGGCGTACTGGCTTACAGGCTATTTCAACCTTCCAAAAATTCTGGAGCTGACTCTCAGTAACGGGTTTGATAAATTTACAGGCAGACAGGTGGGGCTTGAAACGGGTTTTGCACGGGATTTTCAGAGTTTTGATGACCTGATGCATGCTTTCAGGTTGCAGGTAAATTATTTCGCTGATATTAAAATAAGAGGTAATAATGTGATAGAGAAGACATTTGCAAACTGGCTTCCTGTGCCTTTTCTCTCTTTGCTTGTTGAGGACTGCATAGCTGCCGGTAAGGATTACAATTGCGGGGGCGCTAGATATAATACATCTTATATTCAGGGAGTTGGCCTGGGAAGTGTCACTGATACACTTACCTCAATCAGTCATAACATCTATGATACCGGGAAATATACATGGGAAGAGCTGATCAGGGCTCTTGATGCAGATTTTAAAGGATTTGAAGAGATTCAGTATGAGATTATTTACAATACTCCAAAGTTTGGGAATGACGATGATTATGCTGACCGGTATGCCGTTAAGGTCTTTGAGATCTTTTACGACGCAGTCAACGGAAGACCTGTCACGAGGGGAGGGGTTCACAGGATTAACATGCTGCCGACAACATGCCATGTCTATTTCGGCAGCGTGTTAGGTGCAACCGCTGATGGTCGGAACGCTTACAAGCCTCTTTCCGAGGGTATATCCCCCAGTCAGGGAGTCGATAAAAATGGTCCTACCTCTGTGATAAACTCTGTCTCAAAGATCGACCATCTCCGTACCGGAGGAACCCTGCTGAATCAGAAGTTTTCCCCGCAGTTCTTTGAGGATGAGGATAGTTATGATTGTCTTACAGCTCTGATCAGGAGTTACTTTTCACTTGATGGACATCATATTCAGTTCAATGTAGTCAATGCGGAAACACTCAGGGAGGCACAGAAGCATCCTGAACTTTACCGTGACCTGATTGTAAGGGTTGCCGGCTACAGTGACTACTTTAATGACCTGGGTGAGGATCTGCAGAATGAGATCATCAACAGAACAGAGCATGAGATGGTTTGATTTGTCACTATTTTTTCGTTTTATCCTTGGTCTCATTGAAGACAGATGTGGCTGTTGCCACAATTCCGGCAATATCCGAGAGGTTGGAAGGCAGTATCATGGTGTTGTTCACTTTGGCCAGGTTGCCGAATGCGCCAAGGTATTGTTCAGCTATCCTCAGGTTAACGGCATTCAATCCATTTTCCTCGGAAATTGCTTTTGAGATTGCCCTCAGCCCGTTTGCCGTGGCATTTGCAACCTGCTCTATTTCAGATGCGCGGCCGGCTGCTTCATTAATACGTTTTTGCATTTCACCCTCTGAATTCTTGATCATTGCCTGTTTGTCTCCCTCGGCAACATTTATTTTTGCCTGTTTGGCCCCTTCTGATTCAGCAATAATGGCCCTCTTTTCCCTCTCCGCCCTCATCTGTTTTTCCATTGCATCCTTGATGCTCTGAGGCGGAACAATATTTTTGACCTCGTACCTGGTTACCTTTACTCCCCAGGGCTCACTTGCTTTGTCCACTGCCTCAACAATAGAAACGTTTATGGTTTCACGTTCCTCAAATGTCCTGTCCAGTTCGAGTTTGCCAATTATGCTCCTCATGGTGGTCTGGGCTATCTGTATTGAGGCAAATCTGTAGTTGTCAATTCCGTATGAAGCCTTTTGCGGATCAAGCACCTGCAGGTAAAGAATACCGTCTACCTCTACTGCAATATTATCACGGGTTATACATACCTGTGACGGAACATCAATAGCCTGTTCCTTCAGAGTATGCCTGTATCTTACCTTGTCGATGAAAGGAATAAGTATCTGGAAGCCGGCGCTGAATGTTGCCCTGTATTTGCCAAGTCTCTCAACAATGATAGCTGTCCTCTGGGGAACAATCTTAATCATTGACGCGATCAGTATAAATCCTAAAAAGATTACACCAATAAGTATAAATGTACTGCTTGATCCTTCCATTTCGATTAATTTTTAGGTTCGACTATTAATTTAAAACTATCTTTTTCAATTATGATAACTCTCTGTCCTTCCTTAATTTCAAAGGTCGATTCCGCATTCCATGTAGTCCCTTTGAAGTCAACTTTACCGTCTTTGGCTCCGCCGAAATCAATTCTGGCTATAGCTTCCTTCCCGGTAAACTCATCTTCAACATCTTCAGACTGGGTTCCCTTGCTGTAAAAGAATTTCTTCTGTATTATTCTTCTGAGAACGACAAGTGACAGGACTGAAGTCACTGCGAAAATTATTATCTGAGGATTGGTACCGGGGTTTCCGATAAGGCAAACCAGGGCAGTGACCCATGCACCCAAACCGAAGAAAAAAATAAAAAATCCGGGAATGACAAGTTCGAGCAGAAACAAGCCAAGACCAAGAATAAACCAGAAAATCTCGGGCTTTGAAAAAATGGATGTTATCATAGCAAAAAGTTTAATTACTTATAGCGAAACGAGGGTTGTCTGAGGTAAAGATATAATAAAAATTATAAGAATATTAAAAAGAATAAACTTTATCATATCATTATGATATTGAAGAGTAAGAGGAAGGAAAAGCGGCATTATCTGACCGCGATGGTGTCGTTGATATTTTTCATCCATTCAGCGACCCTCTTGGAGTAGAAATTGAGGTTTTCACATGTAAAATCACCCTCCATTTTAATAATGTAACCTTTGTATGTTCCTGAATTTTCAGAAAACTGGTAACAGATATATTCCGTTGATCCTGCATCGGCTGCCACATCTTTCAGCGCCGTTACCTTGCTGGACGCAATGTTTTTTATGTAGCCTGAATATTTATTAAGTTCAGTTTTTGGTATTCGGATACCTGTATGGGTACACCTGGAGATGTTTTCACCAACCTGCTTTTCATTTAACCGGTATTCACTGTCAGGAAAATTCCAGCCTTCAGGATTATTGTAGGAAAGCACATTACCCTCATTGTCAATGAGAAAACCTCTGTGCTGATAGCCCCACGCATAATTTACATATTTCAATTCAAACAGGATGACCTGTCTGTCACTTATGACAAAATTCTTTTTGCATCCCGTAAATGCCAGGAAAAGTGAAAACAGGAGGAGCAGCTTTGTCAAATATAATTTCATTTACGGTAAGGTAGAACTCTTAAACATCAAAAATCAGACCAACAGGTAACCTTTCCTGTTTATCGGGGTAAAATTATTATATAAAAGCATAGATAATATTGTGTCGTTAAAAAATTTTCTGCTTTCATTTTTTTTTCGTAAATTATATCGTTAATTATTCCTGAGGAATTGGTCTGAGATTAAAATAATCTCATCTGTTGCATCAACAGAACGCGCAACAGAATTGTTTGGTACTCTTCTCTTTAACTTTAATCATTAACTATGAAAGGGAATAAAAAAGATGGAAAAGTTTTTTGATTATTTTGATGAGCGTTACAGAGAGTCTATTCTAAGTAAGTCGCATTCAGAAGATGGTCCTGTCATTACACTCTCAAGACTAACAGGATGCGATGCGCGTCAGGTTGCCCAGGCTGTGGTTGAGGGTCTGAACAGAAGACCGGGAGTCCCCAGATGGAGGTGGGTTGACAAGGAAGTCATTTATGCCATAGCGAAGGAGTTAAATACGGATACCCAGCGTGTGGAGAATTTCTACAAAGGAATAGAACTCTCAAATATTTCAGAGATGATAATGGCCTTCTCCGGTGGCTTTGTAAGTGATCTCAGAGTCAGGAAAGCCATCAGGGATGTTGTATTGGCAATGTGCAAGCAGGGGCATATTGTTCTTGTTGGAAGGGGCGGTGTTTCAGTGGCTCATAACATAGAGGATGCTCTCCATATAAGACTCATAGCACCTTTCTACTGGAGAGTTCAGAATATAATGAAGAAGAATGCAATTGATATTTCAAAAGCCGAGGAGTATGTGGTGGATAACGATGAAAAAAGATTTCATCTTATTCAGACCTTTCTCGATAAGAAGTCATTGAACATAGATTACCTTTTTGATGCCACGATTAACCGCAGCACCTTTACGGTTCAGGAAACAGCTGATCTGATTTTATCAATGTATGAAAAAAAGGAGTGCCGGCTGATTATGGAAAGAAGGAAAATACGAAATGTATTTTAAAGTTTTTCACTTTATTGATCACAATGGGGATCATTGAACCCCTCATCTGAGCTATTATGTATCCCGGGACTCCCGATCATGCTTCCATGCATCCGGCGATGTTTCTGATATGTATCCCGAGTCTTTTATCGAGGCTTTCACAGTATGCATCCCAGTCTTTTACAGGATTTTTTGCCACGTTCGACTCCATAGCAGCTTTTGCCACCGCAGGGGCTATACATGAAATCAATCTTGGATCCAGGGGTTTTGGAATTATATAGTCCCTGCCGAAGGAAAGTTTCTCAATATTGTAGGCTTTCAGAACTGAATCCGGAACAGGTTCCTTGGCCAGGGCTGCCAGCGATTTCGAGGCGGCAAGCTTCATCTCTTCGTTAATTGTTGAAGCTTTTACATCAAGCGCCCCCCGGAATATGAAAGGAAACCCCAGTACATTATTTATCTGATTCGGATAATCCGACCGGCCGGTGGCAAATATCAGATCATTTCGTGTTGAAAATGCATCCTCGAATGATATTTCGGGATCAGGATTAGCCATTGCAAATACAATCGGATCAGCCGCCATGGAGGCAAGCATCTCTTTTGTCATTGTACATGCAACCGATAATCCCAGGAACAGATCGGCACCTCTTATTGCTTCTTTCAGAGTGTCAATATCCCTGTATGTAACAAACTCCTTTTTGTATTTGTTGAGATCGCTCCTTTTGCTGTTTATAACTCCCCTGCTGTCGACCATTACTATATTTTCTTTCCTGACCCCCAGCGAGACATATAGCCTTGAACAGGATATTGCCGCAGCCCCGGCCCCGCATACCACGCACTTAATCCGGTCGATCTTCTTCCCGGTTATCTCAAGGGCATTAATAAGCCCTGCTCCGGAAATAATTGCAGTACCGTGCTGATCATCATGAAAGACAGGTATATCGAGCATTTCCTTAAGCCGTTCCTCAACTTCGAAACATTCCGGTGCTTTGATATCTTCAAGATTGATCCCTCCAAAAGTAGGAGCGATGGCAGCGCAAATCCCGATAAGCTTTTCTGTATCTTTTTCGTCTACCTCAATATCAAAGACATCGATATCGGCGAATACCTTGAAAAGAAGACCTTTACCTTCCATGACAGGCTTACCGGCCATCGCACCGATATCACCAAGCCCGAGAACTGCAGTTCCGTTTGATATAACGGCGACAAGATTTCCTTTTGATGTGTAGTTGTACACCTCCTCCGGATTCTTTTTTATTTCCAGACATGGATATGCAACTCCGGGAGTATATGCCAGGCTTAGATCAAACTGACAACTGTATGGCTTGGTAGGTATCACTTCCACTTTGCCGCGGCGACCTCTGCTATGGTAGAGGAGCGCATCTTCCTTAGTAACTTTACGCATGGCGGGATAATTATTAAAATTATCATTCAAAGTTAAGATCACCTGTTCTTATTAATTATGAATTAAATCATGTTATTCCCTTAATAAAGAGCTTCTCTGAAGAATTAAACAGGGTAGAGTGCTATAAATCAGATAATATTTTGCAGTACCAACTAATTTAGATATTTTCAACGGCAGTTTTAAATGATTTTTTACCTTATCCCAATAGTATATTTTATATGAAGAAGAACATTGCAATCGGCACTGATATAGGAGGAAGTCATATCACCTGTGCAGCCATTGATCTTGTTTCAGGTAATATCCTGAGAGATACCCTTACGGAAAGATCAGTGGATAACCAGGCTTCGTCAAAAGTTATAATTGATATCTGGTCAGAAGCACTTGCGGGGGCACTTGCAAACGTTCCCTTTGGGAATGTAAAAGGAGCAGGATTCGCAATGCCGGGGCCTTTCGATTATGTAAAAGGGATCAGTTATATCAAAGGTGTTGCAAAATATGAGAATCTGTATGGCATCAATATCAAGGATGCAATAGCAGGAACTCTGAATGTTCCGGCAGATTTCCTTATAAGATTTATGAACGATGCTTCATCGTTTGCTGTGGGAGAAGCATGGACCGGCAGTGCAACAAAAGTCCGGAGATCATTGTCAGTAACGCTTGGAACAGGTTTCGGTTCGGCATTTATAAGCGACCGGATACCAATTGTCGACGGGCCCCTGGTACCGAAGCTTGGTTGCGTCTATCATCTTCCTTACCTGGATGGAATTGCTGATGATTATTTTTCCACCCGGGGATTGCTCGGTCGTTATAAAAGGATCACCGGAACTCAGCTGACCGGAGTCAAGGAACTTGCTGCGCTGGCGCCTGTAGAAAAAGTTGTTCATGACCTGTTCACCGATTTTGGCGATAAACTCGGACTCTTCCTTTCTCCCTGGCTTAAACGGTTTGATGCTGAAATGCTTGTTATCGGAGGAAATATTTCACATGCCTATAATCTTTTCGGAGATGTTTTTGAAAACAGGCTTAAAACGGAGAAGTGCTCCTGCCTGATTGCGCTCTCAAAACTTAAAGAGGATGCTGCCCTGATGGGAAGCGCTTATCTTCTTGATGATGATTTCTGGCAGTCGGTACAACATGCATTACCTCTGATGTAACCGGGCATAAAAATAAACCTTTCCGGCGTACCTGAAACAATTCAGGAAATGGTAACGGATCAATATAAAGAAACAGGATTCTGAATTTTCATAAAACTAACTGAATATGAGCACACAAAAAGTGAATATTACCAAAATAATGCCCGTTCTGATGGCTTTTTTTGTAATGAGTTTTGTTGACCTTGTAGGAATAGGAGTCGACAGGGTGACAAAAGATATGAGCCTGAGTGCCACACTTGCCCAGCTTATCCCCTCGGCAGCTTTTCTATGGTTCCTCCTTCTTTCAGTCCCTGTGGGAGTTATGCAGTCGCGCCTGGGGAAAAAGTTTATGCTGAATATCGGGATGGGAGTAACTGCCCTGGGAATGCTGGTTCCCTTTTTTCTCTACGACTTTTATATGGTACTGACCGGTTTTGCACTGCTTGGAATTGGCAACACGATAGTCCAGGTATCAGCCAATCCACTGCTTGTGGATGTAGTTCCTGCCAACAGGACATCTAGCTATCTGAGCTTTTCACAATTTATAAAAGCAATTGGTTCAATGATCGGAGCCCCACTGGCTGGAATACTTGCTGCCAGGTTCGGAGACTGGAAATTGTTGTTCCTCGTCTTTGGAGTGGTTTCAATTCTTAGCGTTATCTGGCTGGCATCGGTCAAAATTGAAGAGGCAAAAGAGACAGAATTGAAGGCAACATTCAGCTCTTCCTTCAGGTTGCTGGGATCAGGCTTCGTTTTTTTGATGGTGCTCTCAATTTTTATTGTTGTGGGTGTAGATGTAGGATTCAACTCAAATTCAGGCCACTTTCTTATTAAACAATTCGGAATTGAGCAGACAGTATCAGAATCAGGAAGAAGCGTCTACTTCTTCGGGCGTATGCTTGGTACATTTTCCGGCGCTCTGCTGCTCACAAGGATCACTTCGCGGAAATTCTTTATGTGGACATCTGTTGTTGGCATTTTGTGCCTTGTCGCAATACTCCTGATAGATTCTCCGGTTCTTGCATGGATACTTGTTTTCCTGATAGGGCTTTCAGTTGCCAATATCTTTCCCCTTGTCTTTTCCATCACAGTTGAAAAATATCCCACACGGACCAATGAAATATCGGGGCTGATGATGATGGCTATATGCGGAGGAGCAGTCATACCGTTATTAATAGGATGGGTCAGCGATATCAGCAGTGTTGCAGCCGGTATGTCCGTTCTGGTGGTCTGTATGATATACCTCTTCTTGGTTTCGCTTTATGCTCTCAAGAAATAAGCGTTTGTTTTTGTTCAGCATTTAAGGATTCTCAAATCTTCTCAATTACTTCATGTGATTGTGGACTGGCTGAAATTCATGCAGTTGGAAATCCTGACCGTTTTAAGGTTCACCTCTGGTTTTAATCCTTAAAAGAAGACTATTTGTACAGTTTTAATGCTGATTCATACAAGAAATTCATCAGTCCGTACAGTCATCTTATGAGATCTTAATAATATTGAAAGTTCAATATATATTCGTAATGTTATTCCTGACACGATTTTGAACCGGCAACAAAATGATATTTCGGAAAAGGAATTAATTAATCGGAGATGGCTTTTACGACATAATAGATATACCTTTCTTCTGTTCCGGGGGTCCCCATTCCCCATTTTCCCTTATCCTCCGGAACATTAAATCCCCCTTCTGATGTGTAAACTTTCTAACAGGAAGCCTGCTACCGGAGAAGGGGGTTCTCTTTTTACCGATTACCGATTACCATAACCGATTACCGATTACCGGATTATAACCACCCCGGCCGGGAAGCGAACCTTGTAAAAATCAGATAATCAATCGTCCCGGCCACCCCTCCTTGAAAAAAGGAGGGGAAAGTTTTTCTAATCATTTACCGATTACCGATTACTTACTTCTTACTTCTTACCGATTGTCATTGACAATTAAAATAGGGCTTCTTCTGCTTGTATATTCTACATAAATCATGCAAATTGCACTCTTAACCGGGAAGGTCCGGTTGAAATAATTATAAGGTCTGGAACAGGGTTAGATAATTACTGAATCTCTTAATATAATATTATGAAGAAGGATAATCTGGGCAGGCGCGATTTTCTGAGAAAGGCAACTGCTGCCGCTGTCGGGTTTACAATTATTCCACGACATGTCTTTGGAGGACAGGGATATACAGCTCCAAGCGATCAGCTGACCAAAGGTATTGTCGGAGTTGGAGGAATGGGTCGCGGACATATCGGCTATGAAGGCACCCGTTTACTTGCAGTCTGCGATGTTGACAAAAACCATCTTGCACAGGCTATTGCTGAGGCAGGTGGGAATGTTACCGGTTACCATGATTTCAGGGAGTTAATAGCCAGGGAAGATATTGATATTGTACACATTGCAACACCTCCTCACTGGCATGGCATTATTTCAAAAACAGCTGCAGAAGCAGGCAAGGATATCTGGTGCGAGAAGCCAATGACACGGACCATTGGTGAAGGAATTAAGGTTGTTGAAGCGGTTCAGAAAAACGGGTGCATGTTCAGACTCAATACCTGGTTTCGGTTTAAGGACCTGTTCTATGGTTTGGGTACTGAGGTTAAGCCACTTAAGAAGCTGGTCGACAGTGGGGTGCTTGGATGGCCTTTGAAGGTGACTGTAAGTGGTATTACCGGTTACGACTGGAAATTTTACTGGAGCGGGCTTTATAATCTTAAGCCGATGGCTGTGCCTGAAGAGCTGGATTATGATTTCTGGCTTGGTCCTGCACCATACAAGCCATATAATCCGGAAAGAGTACATTCAAAATTCAGAGGTTACTGGGATTATGATGGCGGAGGACTTGGTGATATGGGTCAGCATTATCTTGACCCTGTGCAGTATCTGCTCGGAAAGGATGATACCGGCCCGGTTTCAGTCGAAATCGATGCACCGGAACAGCATTATGATGCAGTAGGTTCATGGCGGAGAATAACATATACTTATGCTGATGGATGCCAGATCATTCTCGATGGGGAGAATCGCGATAAAAATGCAGCCTATATTGAAGGTCCGCACGGGAAGGTCTTTAAAGGGTTCAGATCCGATATTCCGGATATGAAAAAGCTTATCGATTCACTGCCTGATCCTGCCCCTCAGATCGGCACATTCAGCGAATCGGTACGCACCCGGAAAAAGTTTGCACTTAATGAGTCAAACGGCCACAGGTCATGCTCAATAGTAAACCTTGGTGTTATTGCTTTGAGACTTGGAAGAAACCTTAAATATGATCCTGCCACCCAGCAGTTTATAGATGATGAAGGTGCCAACAGGCTCATTAATCAACCGATGCGTGGCCCCTGGAAGATCTGAGTGAACCGGTACCTGTAATATTGTAAATCAAGAATCATGAAAATACCACAAATATTATTAATAATTCTTTCTATCCTGATCATATCGACGCCATCCTACCCGCAGGACAGGAGGACAACTGAAACAAAGGTCGCCGATATTCTGGCCCGGCTTCCTTCAGATGATGTTCAGTTTACTGATATCCTTATGAGTCAGATGCTCTCACTACCTGAAGCAGGACTCAGGGAGATCTGCGACCAGGTCATTCCGGCAGGTAGTGGTGACGATACATCCCCAAGGTTTGCGGTAGCAAGCTTTACAGCTTATCTTTCCCGGAAGGGAAACGAGAAAGAGAAGCAGTTGTGGGAGAAAATATGTATCTCATATGCTCTGGATAAAAAGGATGACGGGGTAAAGGATTTCTTTATGAAGCAGCTTCAGCTGATCGGAGGAGAAGAGTCAGCGGAGGCAATGAAAGTCTATCTTGGCAACAAACTGCTGTGTGAACCTGCAGTAGCTGTAATAGCTGCCGCCGGTGGTCAGACGGCTGAGAAGATTCTTGCCGGATCTCTTAAGAACGACTCTCTACCATGTGCAGCTTCAGTTATGAATACCCTTGCAACAATGAACTCCGGGCTGGCGGTAAACGATTATCTGAGACTGGCTGCCGGTACCGATATAAACATTAAGGCATCTGCCTTAAATGCCCTTGCGCACAGCGGCAGTCCTCTTGCATATCCTGTGCTTTCAAAAGCTGCCAGGGAAGCTTCCTACAGGTGGGAACCTTCCGGTGCAACTGAGTCTCTCCTTACATATGCCGGGAGGCTTGGTAAGACAGGAGATATAAAAACAATGGATAAGATCTGCAGACTTGTCATCTCAAAATGCAATGATAACTTATCTGTCCAGTATAAAACCCAGGCTCTTGATACTTATGTCAGATATCATGGCATTGAGGCAATGGGTTCTCTTTTTCAGGCTGCTGCAAGTGAAAACAAGAGGTACAGGAGCGCTGCAATAATGATGACCCTTGAGATACCGGGAAAAGAGGTTGTTGAGAAATGGATAAAATATTTCCCGCGGGCAAGCGAAGCAGCAAAACCTGAAATAATAACGATGCTGGGGAAAAGGGGAGATGAAATAGCTTTGCCTCTTGTAACCGAATCCCTTACAGACAAGAATTTCACGGTCAGAAAAGAAGCTGCAGAGGCTGTTGTCAGGCTGGGAGGAAGAGGATCTGTCAATTCACTCATCAATTACATGCTTCTGTTCAGCAGCGATGCTGACCAGGAGAATGCCAGGTCGGCCATCCGTGCTGCAGCCGGCAGCGACGAGATACAACTGCTTGTCCCGGTGCTTGAAGAGGGTCCTCCTGCAGCTCAGAAAAGCGCCATTGAACTATTTGCATGGAACAAGGGCAATCAGTATTTCTCAAAAGTTCTTCCATTTACTTCCTCAGCTGATACTTCTATAAAATCGGCAGCTTTTAAAGCACTTGCAGATCTTGCAGATCCTGAGGATCAGGTTAAGCTTATCGATCTCCTTGGCAAGACTGAAAACCCGCAATACATCGCAGATATTCAGGCAGCCCTTGCTGCTGCTGCCGGTAAAATTCCTGATGCAGATGTCAGGTCTTCGGAGATCATACATGCATTATCAGGTAAGATACAGAAGGAGAAGCTGATACCTGTGCTTGCAAAAACAGGGGGAAGAGAAGCTCTTTCAGTTGTATTGAAGGAATTTGAAGGCGGAAACGCTGCTATGCGGGATATCTGTTTCACGACTCTCGCAAACTGGACAGATTATTCGGCATCTTCAGCTCTGTATGAGATATGCGCATCGGGCAATAAAACTTTTGAAGGGCCTGCTTTCCATGGATATCTCAGACAGGTAATGTCATCACCTCTGCCTGACGAGGAAAAACTGCTGCTCTGCAGGAAGATCATGCCGTATGCACTGAGTACCGATCGTAAAAATGAAATTCTCTCTGAAGCCGGAAAGCTTAAGATCTATCAGTCACTCTTTTTTATTTCCGATTACCTTAATGACCCGGCCTTATCAGCTGCAGCCGCAATGGCAGTAATGTCCGTGGCTCTTCCTTCAGGAAATTCAGTGACCGGCATGTATGGCGATCTGGTAAAAGAGATGCTCGTTAAATCAGAAGGTCTGCTTGAAGGACCCGGAAGTGATTATGAAAAAGAAGTGATAAACAAATATTTGGCCGGTATGCCTTCCGGTGAAGGTTTTAAACCGATGTTTGACGGCAAGGATCTGGCAGGGTGGCACGGACTCGTCGAAAATCCGGTTACCCGTGCACGCATGAGTCCCGCAGAACTGGCTAAAAAGCAGGCTGAGGCCGACAGGAAGGTGGCTGAAAACTGGAGCGTCAGGGATGGTTGTATCTGGTTCAGCGGAAGCGGGGATAATCTTTGTTCAGTTAAGGAATATGGGGATTTTGAGTTACTTGTTGACTGGAAAATAACAAAAGGGGGTGACAGCGGGATTTACCTGAGAGGTTCGCCTCAGGTGCAGATATGGGATACTTCAAGAGTTGATGCTGGTGCCCGGGTAGGTTCCGGAGGACTCTACAATAATCAGATAAATCCTTCAAAACCAACGAAAGTTGCAGATAATCCCGTAGGAGACTGGAATAATTTCAGGATAGTAATGACAGGTGATAAAGTATCCGTATGGTTGAATGGAGTACTCGTGGCAGACAAGGTTACACTTGAGAATTACTGGGACAGAAGTATCCCTGTTTTTCCAAAAGGTTCCATAGAACTGCAGGCCCATGGGACTGATCTTGCTTTCAGAGACATTTATATAAGGGAAATTCATGAAAATGAATATAATCTTACCTCCGAAGAAAAGGCAGAAGGATATGTATCTCTTTTTAATGGAAGGGATCTTAATAACTGGATAGGAAATAAAAAGTCATATATTGCTGAAGATGGTATGATAGTAGTCAAACCTGCTGATGACTCCGGTGGTAACCTGTATACTGAGAAAGAGTATTCGGATTTTAATTTCCGTTTTGAGTTTATGCTGACACCTGCGGCAAACAATGGAATCGGCATCAGGGCTCCGCTTACCGGCGATGCTGCCTACCTGGGAATGGAAATACAGGTACTTGATGACACTGCACCGGTCTATGCAAATCTTAAACCTTACCAGTACAATGGATCTGTTTATGGTGTTATTCCTGCATTACGGGGCTTCCTGAAACCTCTGGGAGAATGGAATTATGAAGAGATCAGCGCAAAAGGTACTCTTATCAAGGTGATCCTGAATGGCCATGTGATCGTTGATGGTGATATTGCCGGTCCGAGGGATAACGGAACGCTGGATCATAATGATCATCCCGGATTAAAAAACAAGACCGGCCATATAGGTTTTCTCGGTCATGGTTCGGAACTAAAGTTCAGGAATATAAGGATCAAAGATCTGGCTAAATGATTTTTACATCTTGCTAATCAGTATAACAAAATATTTTATTGATAATTTTTCAGAATAAACTAATATGAAAGAGATTGCTCTGCTTGTTTTCTTCCTCCTGATATTTTCGTCATGCAATAAAGTTACTCCACCTGAACCTTATGGTCCGGTTCCTTCAGCAAGGCAGCTTACCTGGCATGAGATGGAGTATTACATGTTTGTTCATTTCACTGTGAATACTTTTACGGATAAGGAATGGGGTTATGGCGATGAAAAGGAATCTGTCTTTAACCCTACAGCTCTTGATTGCAGACAATGGGCAAAAGTGGCAAAAGATGCAGGGATGAAAGGAATAATAATAACTGCCAAACATCATGACGGCTTCTGTCTGTGGCCTTCAAAATTCACCTCGCATTCGGTTAAAAACTCACCGTGGAAAAATGGAGAGGGAGATATTCTGAAGGAACTTCGACAGGCCTGCGATGAATATGGCCTTAAATTCGGGGTTTACCTTTCTCCCTGGGACAGGAACAGTGCTGTTTACGGAACTCCTGAATATCTGACTTATTACAGGAATCAGCTTCGGGAGCTTCTCACAGGCTATGGTGATATTTTTGAGGTGTGGTTTGACGGTGCAAACGGAGGAGACGGATATTATGGAGGAGCCAGGGAGACCAGAAAAATTGACAATAAGACATATTACGATTGGCCGAATACTCATAGTATCGTCAGGGAGCTGCAACCTGCTGCAGTTATGTTCAGCGATGCCGGTCCCGATATCCGGTGGGTGGGAAATGAAAGCGGTATGGGAAGCCTGACCAACTGGTGCCTCCTGAAAAAAGATCAGATGTACCCGGGAGGCGATTTCGCAAAAATCCTCGGTGAGGGTCATGAAGACGGCGGTTACTGGGTACCTGCAGAGGTGGATGTTTCAATCCGGCCGGGATGGTTTTACCACAGGACACAGGATTCACTGGTAAGGTCTCCTGAAAATCTTATGGAGTTATATTACTCCTCAGTAGGCAGGAACAGTAATCTGCTTCTGAATGTTCCGCCTGACAGGAGAGGCCTGCTCAATGAAAATGATGTAAAATCACTGATGGCGTTCCATGAATTGCTCTTGAAGGAATTTGAGACAGACCTGGCAAAAGGGAAAAAGGTTTCCGTCTCACAGTGCAGGGGGAAAGGTTACGAAGGATCAAACGTTAATGACGGCAATCCTGAAACTTATTGGACTACAGATGATTCCCGTACTACCGGTGATATAATCATAAATCTTGGCGCTGACACTGAAGTTAACCGTATAGCCATCCAGGAGTATATTAAGCTCGGGCAGAGGGTCAGCGAATTTACTGTTTCAGCGCGTGTCAATGGAAACTGGGACCAGCTTGTAAGCGGCACTACTATCGGCCACAAAATAATAAGAAAATTTCCTGTTGTTAAAACTTCGGAAATAAAGGTTACTATCAATAAATCAAAAGCCTGCCCGGTAATATCAAACATTCAGCTTTTCAGGGCTCCCGGGAACTGATCTGTGCTTATGCCTGGCTCAGACCGGTTTATGTTGGTTGCAGGAATTAGAAACTCAGAAGCGATGGCTGATCATTTCACAGGTACGCCAACAGTATGCATTAGTATGATCCTTTGATTTGTCCTTAGTCCCATCTCAGCAGGCAGCTGCGGATCACCTGAAGTTCCCCTTACAACGCATCCGAGGCTGGATGACGCACAATAGAGATAGACATTCTGAGCGATAAATGCAGCATCCGAGTATGACATCAGCAGATCCGAATCCTTTATTTCGTCTCCTTCCTTTTTTCCCAGTTTCACCAGATCAGCCACGTATACCAGATTTAAGGCCGCATCGGCAACAAAGCTCTGGGAACCTGTAAGTTTCCTGAGATCCTTGTTATTTATCATTTTAAGCATATTGGATTCGGCTACATAGAGATAGAGTCCCGATGGCAGAGTCACATAAACATCTATCTCCTGTCTGTTCATTGCAGATGGTGCAGTTCTTTTATTCTGGTCAGGTCTGTTTATACCCCAGCCTGCCCATAAAAGATCCGACAACTGCTGCCTGGTCAGGCTGTCCCTGGAGAAGTCTCTGATGGTCTGTCTTTCGTTTAGTGCCTGCATCAGAGGTTTTCCTCCCGACCTGTCGGGAGCAGGAAGAACTATATCCTGTGCAGAGATTGAGACATATAATCCATTTACAATAAGGATGATGAGAAATGTGGTCAGTAGTTTTTTCATGGATATAAGATTTAGCAGGATTAGTAAAAAATATGTTGTTCAAATAACTTAAAATTACCGGCTCAGGTTAATTTTACTTTCAGGTTTGCCTTAAACAAATGTAAATAATATTTTGCTTGTTACCGGCTAAAATGTATAAGTAAAGGGAGAAGTCTTTTCTACCCTTGTCCCGGCCAGGGGTTATTCATATCAGGTTCTTTCATAGCCATTTGTATTCATAATCTCTGCCTGCAAGGTAATCATGAGCGAATAATCTAATGTTTAATTATCTCCTTCTGAAATAACGGCAGAAACAGTTTTGAAGTTTAATGTCAGCACCAACTTTTTATCTTCCAATATAATTATCTTAGCATCTCAAACTTCTCATATGAGTATATTACTGACGTCCATCCTTGTAGGAATTAGTATTGCCGCAATTATTTTTCTTACATCACGATTAAAGCTAAAGGCGTTCATCTCCCTTTTCATTGTCTCAGTTTTCCTGGCTTTTACAACACTTCCTGCAAATACCGTTGTAAGTACAATAAAGGAGGGCTTCGGAAGTACAATGGCCTCTATCGGATTTCTTATAATCTTCGGAGCTATTATCGGAATAACACTCGATAAAACAGGTGGAACATTAAGTATTGCCAGGTTTATACTTTCCAAAACAGGAGAAAAGCGGAGTCCGCAGGCTCTGGGTATTACAGGTTTTATTACCGGACTACCGATTTTTTGCGATTCGGGTTTTATTATCCTGAGCGGCCTTGCCAAGTCTTTCAGTTCAAAGTCAGGCAGGAATATGCCCTTTATGGCTACAGTACTCGCCTGTTCATTATATTCTGTCCATTGCCTTATTCCACCTCATCCCGGAGCACTTGCTGCTTCAACGATGTTAAATGTAAATGCCGGCTATCTTATTATACTTGGAATAGGTTATGCAATCCCCGGGACAATTGCTGCTTACATGTGGAGCAGATGGATAACTGGTAAAAGAAATTATCCGCCAGCAGAAGATATTGAGGTTGATTCAAAGATCGGGAGCGAAGACCTTCCCCCGGTATTCCTTTCTTTTTTGCCTATAGCGGTGCCATTGCTTCTTATAACACTTAAGTCTTTTTTTGTTCTGCTTGATAAAGGAGGTCATGGCTTGATTTCAAGAATCTTATATTTTCCGGGTGATCCGGTATTTGCCCTGTCGATAGGGGTTTTGCTGGCCCTGATCCTGATAAAGGAAAGGACAATAGTTACAGTAAACTCAGTCTTCACTGAAGCTATTGACAAGGCCGGACCCATATTGATTGTCACAGCGGCAGGAGGCATGTTTGGAATGGTTATCAAGGCAACCGGTACCGGTGCTGCTATGGGCAGTTTGCTTGCAGGAACAAATATCGGGCTTGTAGTGCCATTTCTGATCGCCGTTGTCATGAAAACTGCACAGGGCTCTTCAACCGTGGCTGTAATAACTACAGCTTCATTCGTTTCTCCGATGTTATCAATGCTTGGCCTGGATTCGGAATGGGGAAGGCTTCTTGCAATGCTCTCGATGGGCGCAGGTTCTATGATTATCTCACATGCAAATGATTCTTATTTTTGGGTTGTATCCAATTTTTCAGATCTTGAAGCAGATACGACACTTAGGGTTTACTCATCATCCACACTTGTAATGGGTACTGTAATATTCAGCCTGGTATGGGCCACGTCGCTTTTTATTCTTTGATTCCGTATCACTTTTTTGAAGCAAAAAGATGAATAGCAGGGTAGTTGCCGAAGAGATATTCAGGGCCGGGATTGAGGGCGTTCTGCCAGATAAACTTATTAAGAGAACATTATCGTTGAAGAATAATATTCTGTTTGTACGCGATCTGAATTTTAATCTTGATTTATTCTCTGATATTTTTGTAATTGGAGCAGGTAAGGCCAGTGCCATGATGGGAGCGGAGGTTGAGAAAATTCTTGGCGACCGTATTACAGGCGGCCACATCGTTGTTAAATACGGGCACTCCTGCAAGCTTAATCATATCAAAGTCTCGGAAGCAGGTCATCCGGTTC
Source organism: uncultured Bacteroidales bacterium (assembly GCA_963816345.1). GTDB lineage: Bacteria > Bacteroidota > Bacteroidia > Bacteroidales > VadinHA17 > LD21. Next base: position 2,183,617 of record CAWFKI010000005.1, on the reverse strand, counting down.
CGGATGCAGAGGGATTCAGGGCAACGGCCGACATCCTGGAAATTTCCGCTAAGGCCACATCCAATGATCTGGTAATATGTCTTTTATCAGGTGGCGGATCTGCCCTTCTTGCAGATTATCCTGACGGAACTTCACCTGAAGATATGATACTGGTGAATGATCTCCTTGTAAAGTGCGGATGTACAATCAGGGAGATAAATACTGTAAGGAAACATCTTTCTAAAGTCAAGGGGGGGCAGCTGTCCAGGGCTGTTTATCCTGCAACCCTTGTAAGTCTGATCCTTTCTGATGTGACCGGAGATCTTTTGGATGTAATTGCATCAGGCCCCACGACTTATGATCCGACAACATTCAGGGACGCCCTTGAAATTCTTGACAGGCATAGTTTAACCCCATCTGTTCCTGCCGGTATGCTTGATTATCTGAAAAAGGGTGAAAAAGGATTAATCCCGGAAACTCCAAAATCCGGTGATCCGGTTTTCAAAAAGACCTTCAATACTCTGGTTGGGAATAATTTGCTTGCATTGGAGTCTGCCAGAAGCAAGGCTGCGGAATTTAATCTGAATACATTTATAATCAGTGACCGTCTTGAGGGAGACACTGTTCCGGTATCGGAATACCTGGTTTCAACAGCGTTGAAATTCCAGTCCGATATAAAGGTAAAAAAGCCGGCCTGCCTTTTGTTCGGAGGCGAGACTACAGTCAGGATGACAGGTAATGGTCTGGGTGGCAGAAATCAGCATCTTGCATTGTATTGCGCTACGATTCTGAGGGAACATCCCGGCATTACAATACTCGCAGGTGGTACTGACGGCAGTGATGGGCCGACATCTGCCGCCGGGGCTGTGGCAGATTCAACGACTTATGAAGATGCATTATCAAAGAATATAGATCCCGGAAAGTACCTGAGGGAGTTCGATTCCTATAATTTCTTTAATAAGGCAGGAGGACAGATTATAACAGGTCCGACAATGACGAATGTGATGGATATTATAGTAGTTATTGTGGAATGAATTTAAAATGTTTAATATATGCATTCTCTGGCAGCGTCTGCCATGATTTTAATGTGGTCAACCGGGGTATCAAAAAAATGATCTGAACATGCACAGATATATCCACCGTCATAACCAACTCTCTCAAACAGAGTATGTACCATGCTTCTTATTTTGTCGGCCGGACCGTCAGTAAGGACATTATACTGATCCATTCCTCCTATCAGGGAGATCCGTTTACCAGTTTTTTCCTTAAGATCCCAGGGCTCCTGGTTGCCTCCTATGCTTTTGGGGGCAAGGGTTTCGGAACAATCGGTACCGTTTGCTACAATATATTCCTCTATTCCATATGTTCCGCCGCAGGTATGATATGTTATTTTGAATCCCAGGGTATGAAGTGCATCATGCAGCTTTTTGTCATAAGGAAGACAGAATTCTTTATGCAGATCAGGTGAGATGAGGGTGGAGGAAGAAGAGCCGCCCCCGGTTTCAACAAGGTCAAACCTTGCTCCCTTCATTGATCCGACAAAATCAAGTTTCTTTTCAAGTAATATTTCAAGCAACCGGTGAACCCACTCAGGTTCAGTCATGGCTTTTATTATAAGTTCATTGATATCCATCAGGCAGGCAGCGTGCTGCCAGCATCCGGCCTGATCTCCCCATACAAATCCCCTGACAATGCCATTGTCTCCAACTTCATCATAAACCTTTTCAAGAGGTTTCCTGTCAAGCGGAGGAACAGGCATGTATTTGCGTATCAGTTCAATGTCTTCATCATGTTTGATAATATACTCGGTAATCCATGTAGTTTTTCTGTTTCCGGCTGTTTTGTAGGAAAGTTCTCCTCCGGGGGTAATAATTCTGTGATTGTTGACCCTGTTTTCAGGATCATTGCTGATTACTTCCACTTCATCTTTCCACTGCGGCGTGGAGAACTTTGCAAAATCGGCATCAACAAGCCAGAATTGCCCCATATCAGCAAAATACTGTACTGCAGCATCCATTCCAACCTTTTTGAAGGCTTCAAGGGGAGTTATCCCGTTCATGTATGTATCCAGATGATATCCCTGCCATTGATGTACAGTAACCGGCAACCGGTCAGGCTTTTCTCCGTTGATGGCACATAACATTCTTTCCTTTGAATTCACAGTCTGAAGGATTATCGGTTAATATATTTTATTCCAGGTAACCATCTCAGGAGTGTTACCGGTTGTAATTATAAATGTAATGCCGGCCGGATTCACTTTAATTATACCTGCAAAAGTCAATACTTAATAAGAAACTGATAAAATTAAAATATTATTTTACATTTTACACTCTTAAAAAATTTACAAAGCGTGACAATAATCACTTTACCGGCAAGAGGAAATATTAATTTTGCTTCAGGATTGATTGTAGAATACTGACATATTGAAATTCAGATAACCATACTATGAAAAAATCATCTCTGTTCCTTCTTATTTTTGTAAGTTTGGTCTCCTGCAGAACAGCATCAGAAAAAATCACTGACCGGAAGTCCGGCATTGATAAACAAATAATTGATACTGCTGATATGACAAATAATTTTTATGATAATACTGAGACTTTCGATCTGCCGGTGAAGGATCTTGTAATCGGGGGAGAGATTGCCAATCCCGGCAGTGTTGATTTTACAAAGCTACCGAAGCATTCGGTTATTGTAAAGGAGGCATTACTGGACAGTACCGGAGGAAACAGGTTTGTCGGTGCATACAGGTATGATGGATATTCTCTTTTCGATATTCTGAATGCCCGGATTTTGAGAAAAGTGAATAGTGAGGAGTTTAAGCCGATCATAGATCTTTATATAGAAATTGAGAATGCAAAGGGTCAGAAAGTTATTTTCAGCTGGGGAGAGATATACTATCCAGGTGATCTGCATAAAATTATAATCGCTTCCGCAGTATCCAGGATAGTGCCTTCAAAAACCAGGGAGCTCTGGCCGCTTCCGGCAGAGAGTAAAATAGTTGCCGGGAACGACCTGATAACTGAACGTAACATTGATTCGCCGGTACGAATAACTGTTAAATCATTTCCGTGTTCCCTTGTCGTTAACAGGGATTTACCTGTCATGTATTCGCCGGAAGTCAGACTTTTTAATGCTGCCAACCAGGTCGGGACTCTGAAAAAGGTGTCAGATAAATTTACGAAAGTTACCTATGATGCTATATTTTATGGGAGGGGAAGGGGAATCCACAGCACGACTCCGTTTTCAGGTGTACCTGTCAGGGAGATTCTTCAGGAGTACTATCCTTGCAGCAGGGAGAGTCTGCAGGCCGGTATTTTTTGTCTGGCAGGAATCGATGGTTACAGGTGTGCCCTGTCATATTCAGAACTCTTTAACAGGAATGACCAGCAGGAATTTCTTCTTGTAGGTACAAAGGAGGGGGAGGACGGAGGTCAGTTCCGGATATTTGCTCCCGGTGACTTCTTTTCCGACAGGGCAGTAAAGTCTCTTTGCGAGATTCGCATGGGATTCTGAAGCCCCTGTGGGGCTAAAACCCGGGCCATCAAAAAAGTCTTTAAGCCTCCTACGGGGCAAATACCATGTTTTACAAATGATAGGCTTCACCGGGCCATCAAAAAGGCCGTAGGCCTCCTGCAGGGTGAAAACCAGGTTTTATAAATGACAGGCTTCTTCGTGTCAGCTGTAAAGGCCGTAGGCCTTACATATCATAGGGCAGGGCGGAGCCCTGCCTGGAGAGCCCCCCCTCTTAGTAAGCCCCGTAGGGGCGTAATAAAGTCTTATCAAAGATACTTCTCATCATACTCCACCCCATTTTCATCAAGAAGCTTTTTATATTCTTCCATAAATGAAATTTTCTGGTGATGCTGCTTTTGGTTGGCTATATAGTTCTTTAGCACTTCCGTGTGAAAGCTGCTAACTGAAAATCCCCCGTAACCATCCTGCCAGTAAAAAGATGCGTATTTACTACCTTTTGTTTTAATCCATTTTGAAGAGCTTTTCTTTACTTCCTCAGCAAGTTCAGCAGGAGACATAGTCTTTGGCAAAGTGCACAGAATATGTACATGATCAGAGGTACCACCTATACCGATGGGAATTGATTTCAGATTCTTTAGAATACCTCCAAAATATGAATACAGCTCATCCTGAACATCATCAGAGATGCGGTTTATATTGTTTTTTGTATGAAAAACAATATGGACATAGAATTTTACAAATGATTGAGACATATAGATTTCTTTTAGCTTTACCAAAGTTAAACAAATTCCATAAATCGGATAATTCGTGTTATAAGGTGAAAGATTTATTCCGCCCCTACGGGGCTTTGGAGGATGAGAGGGGGTGTTTTCACACAGGGCGTTGCCCTGTGTTATGATATTCCGCCCCTACGGGGCTAAAACCAGGTTTTAGATGAACCTGCGTCACCGGGCCAGCAGAAAAGACCGCAGGCCTCCTGCAGGGTGAAAACCAGGTTTTATAAATGACAGGCTTCTTCGTGTCAGCTGAAAAGGCCGTAGGCCTTACATATCATAGGGCAGGGCGGAGCCCTGCCTGGAGAGCCCCCCTCTTCGTAAGCCCCGTAGGGGCGAAATAAAATGCTGCCAGCACCATCCGGGATCAGGTAAAAATCCTCTTCCTGTGTTATGATATTCCGCCCCTACGGGGCTAAATACCAGGTTTTACAATGAAGCCTGCGTCACCGGGCCATCAAAAAAGGTCGTAGGCCTCCTGCAGGGTGAAAACCAGGTTTTATAAATGACAGGCTTCTCCGTGTCAGCTGTAAAGGCCGTAGGCCTTACATATCATAGGGCAGGGCGGAGCCCTGCCTGGAGAGCCCCTCCTCTTCGTAAGCCCCGTAGGGGCGAAATAAAATGCTGCCATCACCATCCGGGATCAGGTAAAAATCCTCTTCCGGTGTTTTATTATTCCGCCCCAACGGGGCTTTGGAGACGTCACCGTGCTGGCTGGTCATTCGAGCCTGAGAATACGTAGCTTTACAGGTCCTATCAACCCTGATTTTGTGCTACCCCTGTATCTTGTGGGAATCGCCGTATAGTTGTTCGCCAGAGTATTATAGATCAATACTTTAACCTCATTTTTTCCTTCCCTGACATAACCCGAAATGTCAAATGTCCATGGTGGAGCAACCTTCACACCTGCACTTCTTCCATTTACGAATACCTCCGCCGATGATACCACGTCACCAAGATCGATCTCAATATTGTTTTTTAAATCATCCGCTTCTACTGTTATGGTTTTACTGTAAAAGGCGCCTCCCGAATAGGATCTTAATCCATCGGTTTCAGACCAGTCGCCTGTACTTATAATGCCTTTGCCACATGTCTGTCTCAGATAGCCGGGAATGGCCCCCCCGCCACGGTAACCCTGCTGATACTCAATTTTTAAAATAACATCAGATCCTGCAGGATTATAATCCTTAATGTCCACTCTGTATTCAGTAAGTCCATCACTACCTTTTTTACCAGCCACTGCTTTTGTCAATATGCCGTCAATCCATACGGTCACCTTCCCATAGGCAGCAAAAGCAAGCGATTGCAACCCCGGCGCCGACTCAAACATAAAAGTTCCAGAGGGATTTTCACTTAAGGAACAATCGAAGGGCAGAACTCCCGGATCTCTGTACCAGCACATTGAGACAGGCTGTCTGAATGGCTTTGGTACGCCCGGCTTACGGAAAACAAGATAAGTTTCACACGACCGGCCGTAAATTATTGTTACAGGATTCCTCCCTTTTTTCAGGGAGACGCTCCGGCTGCCGGGATCAATTTCAGAATTATTGACGTACAGCCTGACAGGAGTTACTTCACCATAAAAAATATCGAAGCTGCCATCCGAAGGAGCAATGACTGATGTATAAAGTATATAGAAGTTGCCTCCCTGTTCAGGAATTCTTTTCAGAGACATTTTTACATCTTCCAGGGCACCCAGCCTGATAAAATTATCGTACATCTCCCCTTTAAGACCATGATAACCCTGGTGACCATAATCTCCTTCCACCCCGAGCTTCCATGAAAAGGAGTAATCTTCCAAGGAATATTTTTTGCCGGAAATTGCAGCTTCTTTTTCTCCTCTTACCGGCATAATATTTTGAATCTCCTCATCTGATGGCAATACAGGCAATGGCCCGAGCTTAAGGAATTGTTCCCCAAACCCGCACGTGATCTTTTTCCACGATTCATCGTAATTGATCTTCCCTCCCTGATATGCGTTATTTTCCGAAAGGTATAACTGCCTTATCTCAGCCCCCAGAAGTTCATTTGATGCAGGAAGTTCAAAGTCACCCCACCTGTTGTCAAGCGATGGCTTCAGCTCAAAGTTCCATTTATTTCCAATATCATACTCCTTTAAAACTTTCCGGTGTAAGATTTTATTCTCCTGACCGGTGTCAGAATGATCAAAAACTATTATCTGTATCTCCTTTGCTGTAAGTGGCAATGTTATCTCCGTTCCCTCTTTTGTTTTTACCAAGAAATCTGACAATGAGAATACCTTCCCGTTCCAGGGATCCCATAGCTGTACCCTTCCTTCAGCCCTGAAGAAGCACCTGCTCCCCTCCGGGAAATTGTAAAGGGCATAAACATCCCTTTTTCCTATTCTACGGTGCATTACAAATGGCCTCTCCTTTACCTCCGAAAGAATTTTGAATCCGGGAGCATAGCTTCCTTCTATTGCCGGGAGCACTTCCCTGGCATCTTTACAAAGAATCATATTCCGGCTGCCGGAAAATAGCAACCTGACCATTTCTCTGGTTTTCGGATCATTATATCCGTCTATATCATTGGCTTCCGGGATATCTGCAATATTTACCACAAGACCGCCGGCTTTAGTGAATTCTTCTATTTTTCTCAGCGATGAATAGCGGATTGCCTTCATGGATGGAACTATCAGAACCTTATACCTCTCATTTGAAATATTGAGCTCCTTATTTTTAACCTCAGCTCTGGCCAGAGATTCGAAATCAATAAAATCAAAGTCAATGCCTCTGTCGTACAACAGCTCTCCGGTCTCAAAAGCCAGGCTTACCGATTTATCCCCATTCATCTCTGCCACGACAGGTTCTGTTGGATATATTATTGCAATATCACAATTATGATAACCCTGGGACAGAAGGTAGGAGAGACGCCGGATGCAGATCATAAGGGGATCAATATGGTTCCAGTATGGCATCCTGAAATGGTTATCAGGTGGTGCCCATTCCCACCATCCACCCATTGTTGAATAGTAGAGGCCATGAAATGAAAGGAGATTATATCCTGCGACAAAATCTGCAAAAATTGCATCTGTTACATCTGCTGAGGTGGTGCCCCATCCGCTGCTGTGAAATCCTTCAAGCCATACCCGGGGCCTTTCATAGAGATGGGCGATTGATGATGCGACTTTCGCTTTTATGATATCCTTTGAAAGCATCGGCTGGTCAGACCCCGGGCCCTGGTTCCATCTCTGAGTCCTGAAATAATCACCAAATTCGGTAACATCCCTTCCACGGCCTCCATGATCACACCCGAAAATCATACCTCTCTCCTGGTTCCACTGGTAGACGGGTTTGAAAAAATTCTCTTCACTGAGTGTAACAATCACATCATTATAATCGAGTTTTATCTTTGGAGTAAGGGGGCCAATATCGGTGAACAATGCATCAAGATAAGGTATAATGTCATAGCCTTTCCGCTTTTTGAATTCTTCTGCAAAAGAGCCGTCCCAGATATTTCCGCTCAATCTGAAATTAAGCTCATCTGAAAAGAAAAAATTGAGCTTCCCTCTTCCTTTGCCGGGTAATTCATTTTCAAACTTATCGAAGAAATACCTGTTATAGGAATTCCCGCTTTCAGGATTCATTGGATCATAAGAAGGAATGAGCATCACGGAATAAACAGAGGTCACCTTCCATACAGAATCCCCGAAATTGTAAAATACTCTTCCTCCTTTTACCATTGGAAGCATATTTTTCCTGCTTTCCTTGATCAAAGAGCTGTCTTCCCTCATCCTGGTGGCTGTAAGAGTAAGAAGGTTTTCCGGCACGACCAGGCTTCCTGTACCTTTCAGAATAGAAGAGGAGCATTTAAGCAATGATCCGTTAAGCCCGGAATCGTTTCTGATAGCCTCATCCATTGAAAACCCCTGACCGATACCAAGAGTATAATCACTGAGACTCACTGTCATCCCACGTTTTTGGGCTTCTGTGGAGAACCACCTGAAAAGATCCCACCAGGCTTCAGTAAAGAGTCCTGGTTTGCTCGGATTGGACAATCCGTAAGTCAAACCTCCGGTATCACGGTGGGAATAATTGACCTGCAGGCTTGAGATCCCTTTCCCTGCCAGCTTGTCCAACTGCCAGAGCAGCCTTTCTCTCGTAAGTGTGTCACCCTGCCACCAGTAAAAAGGTACTTCCCCGTAGCCTTTCGGCGGATTAATGAAACCAGCCAGAAAATCCGTCGTCTGACTGCGATCGGTATCTCCTGCTGGTAAATTATTCTGCGCTGAAGAATATGCTGGTATTAACAGGAGTAATATCAGATGTTTTATAGAAAGGTTTTTAGTCATGTTACCTCATTAATTCAGTTTTCAGCCACTCCTCCATTGCAGATTTCATCTTTTCTTTGATTTCAAAATAATCAGGGTTGTCCGCAAGATTATGAAGATCAGTAATTTGTTCAGTACGATCATATAATTCAGCTGACATAACTCCATCCTTCAGGAAGCCGACACATTTGAATTTGTCGCTTATGAACATGACCTGACCATTCCTGCCGTCCTTACTGCAAAGGGAGGAGAATGTTTTGTTCTGCCATACGGCAGTTCCGTTTAAAAGCTGACGCAGCGACCTCGAATCTGTCTGTGCATCTTCCGGAATTCCGGCATAATCAAGGAAAGTCGGATAAAGATCAATCAGATTGATCACTTCGGGGAATTCCTCCCCTGATAAATTACTGCCTGGAGGTTTAATAAGAAAGGGCACTCTTACGCTGCTTTCAAGCATTGTACCCTTTCCCAGCCGGGAAAAATCACCCATTGAATCTCCATGATCCGAAGTAAAGACTATCAGTGTGTTATCCCACAGCCCCTTTTTCTTTAATTCAGCCATGATGCGGCCTATCTGAAGATCAATTGCGCTGATATTTCCTGAATATTTTGCAATAATCTCCCGCCATAAACTCTCCGGCCAGTCAAATGAATTTCCTTTCAGAGCTCCCGGCTGAACCAGTCCCAGAGTTGGAGGCAAAACAACTTCTTCCGGCTTATACATTGAATTCCAGGGTTCACAGGTTGAGTATGGATGATGAGGCCCGAAAAAAGAGATATGCATGAAAAAAGGTTGTTTCCGGTCATAGCCATTTATAAATGAGACAGCTTCATTACCCGTCCAGGTTGTCATTTGATGCTTATCGTCAGCCCAGCTGTTGCCAAGCCAGAATCGGGGATCATCCGCTCCCAGGCGCTCACTCTGCCCTGCCATCTCCACCAGCTTTTCACGACTGATGCCGGTTGATTCTGAAGCCCATTGCAAATAATCGTTTACCTGCACCTCCCTCTTATCGTAGACATCATAGGGTGAATCGCAAATCCTCCTGTAATTGAATCCATGTGAAGAATCCACCGGAGTAAGATGAAGTTTACCTATCATGACATTATAATAACCAGCCCGGGAGAGATGCTCGGTCAGTAATAATGAATTGTTTTTCAATGGGATCCAGTTTGTATAAACTCCATTCCGTACAGCATACTGCCCGGTGAATATTGCTGCCCTTGAGGGGCCGCATACCGGGGAAGCTGTGTATGCTGTCCGGAAGATTGCTGACTGACTTGCCAGAGCATCCAGATTTGGGGTCTTTAGATAGGCGCGTCCCATGCAATGCAGGTATTCAGCATTATGCTGATCAGTCATAATTAATATTATATTAGGCGGTATTGACCTGCGCTGTATATACATATCAGGCTTATCTGACGATAATTCTGATGCATGGCTGAAACACAGGAGTGAGCCTCCTGTTATCAACGCCCCTTTGCAAACTGATTTAATTCTATGTCTCATAATTCTTTCCGGGATCTGAATATCCGGATAATTTTCTTTCCCTGTTTCCGGACACTCTTCGCGGACCGGTCTTTGAATATCAAAGATAAAAACTTACCTGTAATTGCAAGTATAAAGACGCAGACGATCGTGTCTGTGAATTTGTAATGTTTTGTTATATTTGCTTTTCCGCTTATCCTGAATATTAGCTTTGTTGATATATGAAAGCCCTTGTCCTGGAAGAATATAATAAGCTTGTTTATAAGGATGTCCCGGTTCCGGAGATAAAAAGTAACGAAGTCCTTGTGAAGGTAAGTGCCTGCGGGATCTGCGGTTCGGATGTCCATGGCCTGGATGGCAGTACAGGAAGAAGGATACCCCCGATGATCATGGGTCATGAGGCTTCAGGTATTATTTCAATGACCGGGAAGGATGTAATAAAATGGAAGCCTGGAGACAGGGTGACCTTTGATTCGACAGTTTATCCGCTGGATGACTGGTTTACTCTTGGCGGGATGTATAACCTGAGCGATAACCGCGAGGTCATTGGCGTTTCACCCGGAGAGTATAAAAGGGCTGGCGCATTTGCCGAATATATTGCAATTCCTCAGCATATCCTGTACAGAATTCCTGAAAATGTCACATTTGAACAGGCAGCAATGACTGAAGCAGTTGCTGTTGCCATGCATTCCATAAATATCTCAGAAATTAAACCTGGAGCTTTTTGTGCTGTTGTGGGTACCGGGATGATCGGCCTCTTCATAGTGAAGCTTCTCAGATTGTCAGGAGCATCAAAAATCATTGCGGTAGATATTGATCCGAAACGACTTGAAGCTGCAATAAATGCCGGTGCCGACTACTCTTTCCATTCAGCCCGGGAAGACCTTGTGGAGAGGATCAGGTCAATTACAGGCGGCCGGGGTGCAGATATCTCATTTGAGGCGGTGGGAAGAAACGAAACGGTCAACCTCGCTATTGAACTTCTTCGTAAAGGCGGCAAGGCTGTACTGGTAGGCAATATCTCTCCGAAAGTCGAAATTCCGCTTCAAAAGGTTGTGACCCGTGAGCTTAAAGTGCTGGGAAGCTGTGCTATCAGGGGAGAGTACGAAGTTGTGCTGGAACTCCTTGATAGAAAAAAGATTAGTGTGGACGACCAGATATCTGTTGTGGCTCCATTGTCGGAAGGTGCTCTCTGGTTTGATAAACTTTACAGGAAGGACGGCAACTTGAGTAAAGTTATTCTCAAACCCTAAAATTTTTACAGTGGCAAAGAAAATTTATAATATTTCAATTGCCGGATGCGGGAAAGTCGCCCACCTTCATGCCAGGGCAATTCAGAGTATCTCCAATGCCCGCCTTGCAGCAGTCTGGAGCAGGACGATGAAGAACGCCGAAGAATTTGCCGGGAGATACAATACAAGGGCTTATCAGGATATTACCACAATGGTAAGAGAGACCAATACTGATCTGGTAATAATCTGTACTCCCCATCCTTATCACAGACAGCCAGCCGTTGAGGCAGCTCTTGCCGGAGCCAATGTGCTTGTTGAAAAGCCACTGGCTGCTGATCTCAGCGACTGCAATAAAATTATCGGAGCCTGCAGGAGTTCAGGGGTTAAGCTTGGCGTGATAAGTCAGAGAAGATGGTACGAGCCTGTGAAAAGAGTGAAAGAGGCAATTGAAAAGGGAAAGATAGGAAAGCCGGTACTGGCGACAATTACAATGCTTGGATGGCGGGATAAAGCCTATTACGATTCAGATGCATGGAGAGGAACATGGAAAGATGAGGGAGGCGGTGTACTAGTTAATCAGGCGCCCCATCAGCTTGATATCATGTTATGGTATATGGGTGAAATTGAGGAGCTGTTCGGGATCTGGAAGAACCTGAACCATCCCTATATAGAGGTGGACGACACTGCTGTTGCAATAATAAGGTTTAAAAGCGGAGCAATCGGGAACATCCTTGTAAGCAATTCACAGAAGCCCGGCCTTTTCGGTAAGGTACATGTACACGGAGAAAATGGAGCATCGGTGGGTGTCAGGACGGATGGGGGTGCGATGTTTATTGCCGGCATGACAGGCATCGCGGAACCTCCGGTGAACGATCTCTGGACCATTCCGGGAGAAGAGCATCTGCTGGGCGAATGGGTGAGGCAGGATACTGAAACATTCAACAACTGCGACCCTACAGTAAAATATATGCAATATCAGATCGAAGATTATCTGGATGCTCTGGATAATAACAGGGAACCATCGGTTAACGGTGAGGCTGGCCGCAAAACTGTGGAGCTTTTTAATGCAATCTACCGCTCTTCAAGAGATAACCTGCCTGTCAGGTTTCCATTGAAACCGGAATAGTGAAAAGTATAAACAATTAATTTACAATAATTTACACTAAATATTAGATATTAAATGCCACTGTTTATCGTCATATGCGGGATCTGCCTTTTCCTTGTGTTAATACTAGTATTCAAGCTGAACCCTTTCCTGTCGTTTATTATTGTCTCGCTTTCAGTAGCCATTGCAGTGGGGATGTCCGTCGACGACGCAGTAGTATCCATACAGAAGGGAATCGGGAGCACAATGGGTATACTTGTGCCAATTCTTGGTTTTGGAGCAATGCTCGGCAAGCTTGTTGCTGAGAGCGGGGCAGCCCAAAGAATAACATCAAAGGTAGTAAGTAAGCTGGGTACCAGGCATATTCAAACATCATTAATGCTGGCAGGATTTATTATAGGGATTGCACTCTTTTACGAGGTAGGCTTTTTCATCATGATTCCACTGGTTTTTACTATTGCTGCAACTACCGGGCTTCCGTTGCTTTACGTGGGATTGCCCATGCTTGCATCTCTCTCGGTCACTCATGGATTCCTGCCTCCCCATCCTGCCCCCACCGCATTAACAGCTATGTTCAATGCGGATCTTGGCAGGACATTGCTTTATGGATTGACAATTGCTGTTCCTACAATACTCATCTCGGGACCTTTTCTGGCCGGAAGGCTGAGCCGGGTAAATGCTAAACCATTGAGCGAGTTTGTTAATAAGAGAGTTCTGACTGAAGATGAGATGCCTGGTTTCTGGACCAGTTTGCTCTCCGCACTTTTGCCTGTTATACTAATCACAGCCTCAACAATAGCAGGATTTGTTCTTTCTGAAGAAAATATTATCAGGAAAATTCTCCATTCTGTAGGTAATCCCGTTGTCGCTATGCTTATATCCGTCCTGTCAGCTATTTATTTCCTGGGTATAGCAAGGGGGAAGAAAATCACTGATATTATGAAATCTCTCTCCAATTCGGTGTTAAGCATCGCAATGATAATGTTACTGATTTCCGGGGCGGGCTCTCTTAAGCAGGTACTTGTCGATGGGGGAGTGAGTAATTATATCGGCGGGCTTCTGAATAATTCAATGTTTTCACCCCTGTTCCTGGGATGGCTTATCGCTGCGATCCTTCGTATCTGTATCGGTTCGGCAACTGTATCAGGGCTGACGGCGGCCGGTATAGTATTGCCGCTGGTAACAGGGACAAATGTCAATCATGAACTTATGGTCCTTGCTGTCGGAGCAGGCAGCCTGATGTGCAGCCATGTGAACGACTCCGGCTTCTGGCTTTTTAAGGAATATTTCAATCTGAGTATTAAAGATACCCTGAAAACCTGGACTGTAATGGAAACCTCGATAGGTCTTTCAGGTTTGGCAGGAGTCATGGCACTCAGTCTTATTGTATGAATCCGGCATCTGAATTATCCTGAACCGGGCAGTCTGGAGCTTGATTTTGATTATTTAAATGTTTTATTAATATTAAATTATGAAGATTAAATTTATTGGTGCAGCAAGAGAAGTAACAGGGAGTAAGCATCTTCTCACAACAAACAATGGAAAACGATTACTCCTTGACTGCGGAATGTTCCAGGGGAAAGGACTCGAAACCGACAGCATGAACCGGGAACTCATGTTTGATCCTTCAGAGATTGACCACATTATCCTTACTCATGCCCACATTGACCATGCCGGGCTTATACCATACATGTACAAACTTGGTTTCAGGGGTTCGGTAGTCTGTTCGAATGCAACCCGTGATCTTTGCGCCATAATGCTGGCAGATTCAGCTTTTATACAGGAACATGATACTATCACATTCAATAAACGCCGTGCAAAAAAGGGATTGCCCCTCGTTACCCCTTTATATACTCAGGATGATGCGAAGGCCTGCATGAGACTGTTTATCGGGGTTCCTAACAATATGAAATTCAGGATAGATGACAATATAAAGGTGAAATTCACAAGTACCGGTCATATGCTTGGCAGCGGGGTGGCGAACCTGCAGATAACTGAAAACGGGCAGATTAAAAGGATAGCTTACACAGGGGATATCGGAAGACCGGTTGATCAGATTCTTTCTGCACCTGAGCCTTTTCCGCAGGCTGATCTCCTTATAACAGAATCAACTTATGGAGACAGATTACATAATGATGTGGAGGTAGCTGAGGAAGAGCTTCTGACTGTTGTAACCGATACCTGTTCAGGCAAGGGCGGTAAGCTCATTATACCTGCTTTCAGCGTTGGCCGGACGCAGGAGATAGTTTTTGCTCTCAATAACTTCTTCAATCAGGGGAAACTCCCTAAAGTTGACGTTTTTGTCGACAGCCCTCTGGCAGTTAACGCAACAACAGTATTCAGGATGCATCCTGAATGTTTTAACGGGAATTTTGCCAGGGTGCTTGCATCCGACTCCGATCCCTTCGGGTTTGAGAACCTGTTCTATATTACAAAGCAGGAGGATTCCAAGAAGCTGAATGACCACAAAAAGCCATGCATTATTATATCAGCATCCGGTATGATGGAAGCAGGCCGGGTCAAACATCACCTTGCAAATAATATTGAGGATCCCAGAAACACTATACTTGTTGTGGGATACTGTGCTCCGACAACTCTGGGTGCAAGAATCGTAAGGGGTGATAAAGAGGTTTCCATCCATGGAACGGTTTATGAGGTGAAGGCCGAAGTAAAGAAAATAGAGGCCTTCAGCGGACATGGTGATTACCGGGAAATGATAGGATTTTTAGGCTGCCAGGATAAAGGTACCATTGAAAAGACTTTTATTGTACATGGTGAGTACGAAACACAGAAAAAATATGCCGCCACTCTCCTTGAAGAGGGATATAAAAATATTGAAATACCTTCAAGAGGACAGGAGTACCAACTCTGATATTCTTAAATTCAGAATATTAATTACTGGATGTATCCTTTCAGCTCTTTCCTGACATTTTTCCAATCGGGAAAAAGCTTTGAGAGAAGCTTATAATATTCTCTTCCATGGTTGTGATGTTCAAGATGGCACAACTCATGAATAATAACATATTCAATAAAGATGTCGGGCAGTTTTATCAATTCGCTGCTCAGGGTAATTATTCCTTTCCGGGAACAGCTTCCCCATCGGCTTTTCATGGATCTGATAACAAGACCTTTCGGATTGAATATCTGATAATCCTGACCGCTGAGAACTTTTTTGAAAATTCCGGGGAAAACTTTTAGCGCCTCAATCTTGTATCCAATGTTGAGCAATCTCCTGAGAGCATGTGTATCATCAGTATTATTCAGTCCCAGCTCGATTGTGTTGTCATAAAAACGGACTGAGGGTTTTTTGGATTCTTTAATCCGAAGAACGGATTCCTGACCCCTGAAGAAATGTATCTCCCCGGAAGCTACCAGACCGTTCAGCCTTTTCTTCACTTTACCGTCTATACTGTCTCTGTGCTTTATTATCCAATCAGCTTTTTGGTGAACAATGCCGGTTATGGTTTTAAGGGAGGTCCGGTAGGGAGCCCTGACTATTACGGAAGCATCAGGAAGTACACTGATCCCCAGGGTTCTTCTTCCAGAATATATTATCCTGAATTCAATATCCTGCAGCCTGCAGGTCTGATATTCTTTCAACATTAATTACTTATAGCTCAGTTAATTAATCTCCGAAAATGAATGAAAGGTGTAATTTCTGGCTTCAAGGTAATTTAATACGGAATCAAGCTGAAGGTAAAACTTATCAGTCCTGCGGGGATCCGTCCCGGGATGAACAAGCATGATGTATCCCTTCATTCCGCTCTTTTTTTCATATGATAAAAAGTTTTTCATCAGGGAATCACTTGAAAAATATGGTTTCCCCTTATCAGGAAATGTCCAGTCCTGGTTGGATATTGTACCCTCGGAATTATTGACAAGCTTAAGACCTGACTCTCTTGTCCAGCAAGCTATACTGTCATTGTACCATTCATATGGAGGCAGGAACACATGCGCCTGGTTTCCCGGAATTCCAAGTTTATCAAGCTCTTTATAATTGTTTTCCAGATCAGACAGGAATTCCTTTTTTGTAACAAGTAATGAATCTCTTTTTTCCCAGGAGCAGTAAAGAAGATGCTTGTCTGAATGTGGGCCGATATAATGGCCGTCGGCTTTCAGTCCGGCTATTATTTTCTTAAATTCCGGATTTCTGCAGAAGTCACCGGTAAAAAAGAATGAGGCCCTGATCCTGTGCTTTCTTAATGTGGTTGCAATAAAATCAAAGCCGTCTGCAAAGTCATGGGCTGTGAAGCAAAGATAGATATCCCGCTTTGTTGTATCCATCCTTACAATTGCGCCCTTTGAAATTGTAATATTTGGATTATGGTAGATATTCTTTGACCGTTTCTGCATGGCAGAAAGATAATATACAAGGCATGCAGTTCCGTCCATTGTGCACTCATTGCTCGTATAATCGGTAATATCATCGTGATAATTTGCCATCCTGGTTTGAAATGCAGCATAGATATCATTATTCTTCATTGTGATATATTTGCTGTGCGACCTGAAAATAGTTGAATAGACCGGTCCGTCAACAAGGCCACCATTTACCTGACCTCCCTGGGCAACGTATGAAGAGTGGGTGTACATTGGATAATCACCATTTTGGGGAAGGCCGACTATCATGCTTGTACCCCATGGATTACATCCGAATAACCAGTCGCGCTGGGCGGCTTCAAGTTCTGCGTATGAATCGTCCCCGCTGATTTCCGAATACAGATGGGCCTGGGTAAGGATGGCCGCCACAAGGTTATTGGAGCACCAGATGAATGGAACACCGATAAGGAAAGGGTTTTTCTTTGCCTTCATTTCAGTCAGGTCAAGGCCTTTTTTCATAAATCCTGCGAACTCCGTGTTGTTCTGCAACTTCTGTTCCCTGGCAATGCCGGGATGACCCATATTTACAAAGGGATACCACTGATAATGGCGTGCTGTATCGCTGCCGATCCAGGGAGTGGTTATCTCCTGTCGCCCGAATTTGATGGCATAATCGAGGTATTTTGGTTCTTTGGTCAGATTATATAATTCTATTGCAGCAAGTTCCATATCATCCACCCAGTTATCTTCTTCATAAAAGTAGGGTGCTGTACCGGGTGCTGTCTGGCATGCTCCCGGGTATTTTAGTCCATAATCGAAGGCTGCTTTAGCTTTTGATTCAAGCTTTGCAGAGAATTCAGGATCAAGGCTGCTGTAAACCTCAGCTCCTTTAGCGAAAGCGGATGAGAACTTTCCTGCTGTTGAAGCTATGCCTGTTGTCCTGTTCTTGTATTTGAACAGGCCCTGAGGTTTTCCGGTACAAAGGTAAACGGGTCTTTCGCGTCCTTTTCCGTAATTTGCAGTGTCGTGATCGGGAAATCTGAATCCGATATGATCACGGTCATCCGCTATCTGGTTATACATCCTTTCCGGTTCCGGATTCATCTTAAGAAGCCAGTCAAGTCCCCAGCGGCTTTCATTAAGAACATCAGGCAAACCGTCTGACCCGGGAAGCCCGTCTGCCAGATAGTCATCGCCGAATGAAGCCGGATTCTCAGAGTAGGCAAAAAGCATCTGGTACACTGCATTTGCCGAGGTTGCAACATATTGCAGATAATCCGCAGCATCATGCCAGCCGCCTGTCACGTCAATATGTGCGGAATCGTCTTTTTGACCGTAAATCTCGTAACCATCAGCCATATGACAGGAGTCCTTAATATACGGATTATATCCGCATCTCTGCTGTCTCATATAGTCCAGGAGAAAATCGGCGCTCTTATCATAGACATCATCGCCGATCCGGAATTCCGGGCTTACTGCTTTACCTGCTTCTATCCTGTAGGTTCCGGACTTTGTCATTGTTGTGAAAGGAAGCCGGTAGCATGTTATAAATTGATCGAGGGGAACCGTCCTTACTAAATTTTCAGCAGTAAGTACAGTTTTACCTGAACTGATATCGATTACTTTAAATGATTTCAGGTTAAGGTTTTTAGTGCTTATAAAAACCGCAACTTTAATATCATCAGGTCTGTAGCCCAGCTGGTTAATCCTGATCCATGCCGCTTTTTCCCTGCTGCACGATCCTGATATGATCAGGGTGCAGGTAATCAATAATAAAACAGTCTTCCTCATGTTCGTCTTTTTTGCCGAAGATATGCAATATACAAAATAACTCAGATTCAAATTTAACTTATCACTCTGCCTTCAGGGTAATTACCGTAATTTCAGGAGGCATCCATATCCTGAGAGGAATGGCCAGTACGCCAAGACCCCGGTTAACATACTGGAACTGATTTTTCAGGAAATAGAGCCCGCTCCAGTGAGGATAAAAATATTTTGCAGGGCTCCATTTAAAGAATTTTGTATAAATACCCATTTGCATTCCGTGAGTATGCCCCGAGAGAGTAAGATCGATGTCGGTTTTGGAAGAAACCTCCGCTTCCCATTGATTGGGGTCATGGCTGAGAAGTATCTTCAGATCGACACTGTCAAGATCTGACATTGCTTTTTTCAGATCACCGTAAACGATATGAGGAAAGTGGCCCATAGTGGTTATCCCTATCATCCCGATTTTTGCTCCTTTTATAGTAACTATGGCAGATGTGTCATTAAGTACAGTGAAGCCTGAGGATCTAATCAGATTATTTATAAGCAGTACATTGTCTTTTCTGTCAGCTTCTGTGAAGTACGGATCGTAAGTACCGAAGTCGTGATTTCCCATTACCGCATAATTTCCGTATCTGCTTTTCGCCTTCGATAGTATTGTGTCGTTTGAGTCGAATTCACGCCATCCGAATGTAATGAAGTCACCTGTGTTAAGCAACAGATCAGGTTTCAGGGAATCTACCTCAATCATAACTTTCTGCAGCAACTTTCTGTGATTATAATAGCATGCCATATGCAAATCCGAAAGCTGGACAATTTTTAATCCCTCAAGGTCCTTATTTAAGCCTTTAATTTTTATCGTGACTGCTTCGGTCCTGAAATTGAACCTTCCGTGCAAGGTGCCGGCAGCCACTATTAAAAAAATCAGAGTTCCGGTAACCAGTCCGGTGTTGGTTAACCACCTGATATATCCTTTCCTCCCAAACCGTATTAATTTACCGGAAAAGTGGAAAAGGGAAAAGATTATTCTTGGTATTACAACTCCGCAAATCATCCCGGCCAGGTTCAGGAGCAGCCATACATGCCTTGGGTTGTCAAAAAAACCATTATAGGTCTCAACCTCAAAAAAGAGCCTCCACAACCAGAGGCTGAGAATTACATGAATGGTCAGGGAAATGTAGAACAGTCCCCTGTATCTTATGTATAAATGTTGTCTCAACGCTATCAGGGTCAGAACTTCTGAGAGTATGAGGATACCGGCAAAAATCATATTGAAAAATTTGTTTCAAAAGTACATATATTAATTATCCCAATTATATTTAATTTGTCATAAATTAGAGATTTTACTTTATGACAGAAGTCCGGTTTTATGAGCCTTCTTTCGTGCCTGATTCAAGGCTCACCTACTCCGTAATATCCGCCAGATATAACGGCAGATGGATATTTGTGCGTCATCAGGACCGCACTACTCTGGAGATTGCCGGAGGACATATTGAGAGAAATGAGACCCCGGGAGAGGCGGCAGGGAGAGAACTGATGGAGGAGACCGGGGCGTTAAAATTTGAGCTTGAGTGCGTAGCTACCTATTCTGTGGAAAAAGAGGGGAAAACAGATTATGGCAGGCTCTATCTTGCTGAAGTATTTGAATTGGGTAAGGTTCCGGATGTCTCTGAAATTGCTGAAGTAGTGATACTTGATCAGCTTCCCGATAACCTTACCTATCCCGATATCCAGCCGGCACTTTTCAGAAAGTGTAAAGAATACAGGGGCTGTTGAAATAGCTCTTTGAGATTGAGTTGACATGACCCTAGATATATTCAAAATTCACCTTTTTCAGCCATTTTTCTTCAAGCAGCCTGGCAATACGTTTAACGACAGTTCTCCTGATCTCCAGGTCAACGGGCAGGGTAGGATCCTGATGGGCTATATTGATCCTGGTACCGATAACGAACCGGATCTCATCGCTTTCCATTAACAGGCGTACAATTTTGTCGGCCGGCCCTTTTCCAAGCCGTACGCTGTTGCTATAGGTTTTCAGCAATTCGTTTACCTTCTGAAGGGTTAATATTCCTTCGGTTACCAGGTCAATTCCTTCAAGAAAGCTTTCAGGGGGAAGCTCAGGATCCTCGAATATGAGTTCGTCGACTATATTTCTGTGCAGCTCCCTTGCAACGATATCTGCTGTAGTGCCTCCGCATAATATTACCTTGCCTTTATAACCCAGCACTTTGGTGGCAAGCTCCTTATCTTTTTCCTTCTCGTAGGGAGGGCCGGTACATATGAGTAATTTGCGGGGATCCCTGAAATAGATTACTGCGCAGCTGATATCATCGCGTGCCTTGTAGCTGTCGTTCTTGTGGGCCATTGTGACGATCTTGCCTGCAAGGATCATAGCTGAAATGGATAATTCGCCGGAAACCAGGGAGGCAGCATAATTAGCAATGTTATCCCTTTCCCAGCCAAAAGGAAAGGATTCGCTGCCCATTCCGCTCTGGGACACCCCGTCGGAACAGAATATGATCCTGTCCTCTTTTTCTGGGATGAAGGAGCAGGTTTTAAGTATTTTGCCTGTGTGTTTGCCCTTCTGAAGGATCACCTTCTTCCATAAAGGATCAAAGATCATATTCCCTCTAAGGACAATGGAAGAGGGGTTGTCATATTCGAGTATATTAACCCGGCCGCTGCTCTCAATATCAAGTATGGTGAAGGTGGAATAGCTGATCTTCCTTTCGCTGCAAACGGGAAGAGTATTCATAATGATCTCTGCAATGCGGTCAACCTCTTTATGTTCACGTGTAAAATTAATAGCCATTGTGGCAGTCAGGGTGGCAAGGATATTTGCTTTTACCCCATGCCCCATACCATCAGAAAGGACAGCTATTACCCTGTTTTCTTCTTTTACATACCTGTAGAGGAAGACATCACCGCAGATCCTTTCTCCGTCGTGATTCCTTTGCTGGCTATTAACCTCTATGAAAAAATTCCTGTTCACTTTACCCTATTTCAGGTTATTTTTCAGATTTCCTTTTTTTGTTTTGTAAGACTCTATTATAGAGTTGAGCATCTGTTCCGTTTCAGAGGCACCCTCCCCCAGCAGGAAGCCGATTTTCTGCACCATCTCCAGGTTTTTCTCAATCACCTCGCTTACCCTGCTGGTTACCTCTTCTCCCTGTACCTCAGGCGAATACAGGTCACGGATTACGGCTCCGCACATCCTGTTTTTCTTAATGGGAAAGATCGAGATATTAAGCATCTTGTCATCAAAATGTACATCCCTGCTTACCACGGGTTCATCTTCCTTGATTACGAAGGTGAACATGTTATATACATTAAACGGGATAAGAGTCTTGAGGTCAGCCCCGGCCAGTCCCGGTATCACATCAGAAATAGCCCTGGCATCTTCACCGATTATATTTATAAAGCTTTGATTGGAATGAAGTATTTTAAGGTAATTATCAACTATTACCACACCCGTGGGAAGCTTTTCGAGCATGTTATTCATCATGTCTGAAGCGTTCTGCGCAATCTCTTTTTCCCTGCGTGCAAGCTCTTCCGATTCCTTGAGTGCCTTTTTTGTTTCAGCCAGTTTTCTGTTTGTCTGCCTCAGGGATTCAATATACTCCTGTTTATTGCGAAGGTTAAATGTATGGCACATTTCGGGAATTGCCAGGCCTTTTGCGACCGTGGAGGCAAATTCCCTGCAGGAAAGGTAACCGCATGCTCCGCAGTTGATCTCTTCATCAGGATTCTCCTTGCCGATAATTTTAAGTACCTCACTGATCGTCTCCTGCGGAGGTTCGGGAATTCTCTGATCGTTGGGTGAAAAGCTCCTGGAAAAATCGAGTTTCGACCATTTTTCCATATTCTTAAGCCAGAGCCCCTTATCAAGATTACCCACTCTCTTCTCTGCATACTTACGGACAAGTGCTCTTCTTCTGAACCTCTCATTATGATGTTCCATTGCAGGTCCGAGAAGGCATCCGTGACAGAAAAAGAGATTGAAATGATGCCTGATTGTATCAATATATTTATCAAAATCATTGACTGCTTCAAGAACATCCTCTTTCCCGGAAGCCGTTATTACGCTGCTTGAAACCATATCACGCTTTATTCCTCCGGCCTGAATTATACCCGCAGGAAGAGGGTAGAGGGCTCCCCAGTTCCCGTGAGGAGGATCGAAATCAGACATTTTAACAAGCCTCTCCTGTATTTTTTTTTCATCAAAAAGCTGCCTTAACTCAATAAAGGTCAATACTCCATCTACCAGCTTTCCCGAGTCATGGTCAAGAGCTTCATCCTTTGCGTCGATGCACGGGCCAATTTGCACCGTTACGGTTTCAGGTCCGTATAAGTCCTTAACAACCATTGCTGTAGCAATCATCGGAGAGACAAGCGGAGCAAGGTTGGGCACCAGTCCGGGGAAAAATTTCTCCACCATTTTAACTATCGAAGGACAGTTGGCTGTTATCAGATATTTCCCTTCCGCCCTTGAAAATAGCCTGGCATAGGCAGCAGCAATCAGATCAACTCCAAACGAAACCTCGTGGACATAGTCAAAACCGAGGGCCCGGACCATTGCCACAAACTTTCTGTAATCAGTTATATCATCAAACTCTGAAGCGATACTTGGTTCAATAAGTGCAACACTTTTCTTTCCCGATGACAGCAAATGCTTCACCTCTTCCCTGGAATCACGGAATCCGATAGCTTTGGGAGTGCAGGTCACAAAGCATAGCCCGCACCCGATACATCTGTCGGGCATGATAACCGGATGAGCCTTTTGAGGTTTAACCTCAATGGCATTGACAGGACAGACACGTACGCAGGAATATGAATTTCTGCATTTCTGGTCATCTATATAAAGAACAGGTTTCCTATCTGTCATATTTATCAGATTTAAAATATTCCGGCAAACTCTTTTTCAAGTATACCTTCTATCTTTGAAACTGTGACACCTTCAATGATTGTTCCATTAATATTCAGGTTTGGCCCGTTACTGCAACCACCCATACAACGCGATCCTTTGAAAATCACTTTATCATCAAGGTGATTTTTTTTCAGGTATTCCTTTATAAACATCACTACATCCTTGTTCCCTCTTGAGAAACAGGAACTGCCAAGACATATCTGCATTTCAATTCTCTGAGTCATTACCTGCTGTTCATAAATAAACAATAGCATCAAAAGTAGTAATTTTTTATGAGCACTGTTAAATCAGTTTATCCCTAATATTCAAAAGGTAAGACCTGAAAAGCTCTCTGTTTTTTGAAATTGCATTACCGGGCTGTGAGTAACAACATCAGGGTTTTTGTGTAATTTAAATAATATCAGGCAGATAGAGTTACGGTATGGTAATTCCGGATAGATATTTTTATTGTTAATAAAATAACAATGTTTATTTATTAACAATAAATTAATTTATCTTTGTCTGGTGTTAGATTAATTTATTTTATCCGGATGGGTACAGACATTGACATAATTCTGAAAAAATACAAACAGGGGAAAAGAGAGGATCTTATTCCGTTGCTTCAGGAATTACAGGAGATTCACGGATATATTTCCGAAGAGGCAATCGTCAGAACCGGAAGTTATCTTGGATTAAGCACTACCAAGATTTACGGTCTGGCAACATTTTACGACAGGTTCAGGTTTACTCCCCCGGGAAAGATACAGATCAGGATTTGTAACGGAACCTCCTGTTTCCTTAACGGATCAGGAGCAATTATTGATAAGATAAAAGAAATAACGGGTGTTATGCCGGCCCAGACAACAAGGGATGGCAACTTCAGCTTTGAAATTGTCTCCTGTATGGGTGGCTGTAACAACGGTCCACTGATAAATGTGAATGGGGAATATCATACATGCGTGAGAGCCGAACAATTGCCTGAGCTTCTTAAGAAACTGAAGTACATTGTTGAAAAAGACTGATTATGTCATTATCACTGATGAAAGATTTAAAGTCATTTCTTATAGATAAGGTTCTGTTATCCAAATCGGATACTCCGGATGCGGAAACCGAAAAGGTAATGGAGCAGGTGAGGAGGGAGAAGCCGGGCAATCCTGTGGTCTACATCTCCTCAGGAACAAGCAGTATAATTGCAGGCTCGGATAAGACATTTGCTGCAGTAGAGTCGTATCTAAGGGAGAACACATTACCGGCCAGCCTTGTAAAGGTCGGATGTACAGGTCCTGCAAATTTTGAACCTGTAGTGTGCGTTCAGATGCCCGGAAAGAACAAACTGTTTTTCAGAAATATTACTGAGGAGAAAGCAGAAACTCTTCTTAACGGGGTTTTTCATAATGACATAAATCATGATGACCTCACCGGTCAGTCAGGTACCAGAGGCTTCGGGTTATGGCCGGGGATTCCATTTCTTGAGGATCTTCCCTTTTTTGCCCGGCAGAAAAAGGTTGTTCTTTCAAATTGCGGCTGCTATGATCCCGCGAGTATTGAGGAATATATTGCCCGCGGAGGATATCGTTCTTATGTCAAGGCAATCAGGAATTATACCTTTGAGGAGGTGTGTGATATAATTGAAAGGAGCGGACTGCGAGGAAGAAGCGGCGGCGGTTATCTGACAGGGCTTAAATGGCGGCAGGCCCTGAATACCTCTTCAACGTCCCGTTATCTCATATGCAATGCACGTGAGAGCGATCCGGGAGCTTTTACCGACAGGACAATACTGGAAAGCGATCCGCACCGGCTGATTGAGGGCATCGCAATAGCAGCATATGCCATTGGCTCTTCAAGCGCCATAGTGTTTATCAGATCCGGTTCCGATCATGCAAGAAATAAGCTTCAGAAAGCAATTGAGCTGGCAAGGGAATACGGGCTTCTTGGCCATAATATTCTGGCTAGTGGCTACAGCCTGGATATTGTTATCCGGAAAGAGCCCGGCGCTTTTGTGTGCGGAGAGGAGACCGCCCTTATAAACACTCTCGAAGGGAAACGGGGCATGCCACAGCTAAAGCCTCCGTACCCGACAACGGCAGGTCTGTTCGGAAAGCCAACAGTGATTAACAATGTCGAGACCCTGATGAATGTCCCTGTTATAATGCAAAATGGTCCGGAATGGTTCCGTACAATAGGAACAGAGAATAGTCCCGGAACAAAGGTATTTGCAATAGCCGGCAAAGGAAGAATGTCAGGGGTTGTCGAAATTGAGATGGGCACGAAGATAAGGACAGTTCTTGAAGAGATTGCCGATGGCATACGGGAAGGGAAAGAGTTTAAAGCAATTCAGCTTGGAGGTGCTTCAGGCTCATTCATCACTGACGAAAACCTTGATACAGAAATAGATTATGAACGCCTTGGCGAAAAGGGAATCGGCATGGGTGCGGGCGGATTTGTGATAATTGACGAGACAACCTGTATGGTTGACCTTGTCAGGTATTATATGGAATTTATACGGAATGAGAGTTGTGGCAAATGCATCCCATGCAGAGAGGGAACGGGCAGAATGCTTGAAATACTGGAAAGTGTTATCAGGAAGCCACTGAACGAAGAGTCAGGTACGACACTTGAAAGGTTCAAGGGAGTAATGCAGCTGGAGACAATCGCATCGGTTATGAAGGACACATCTCTCTGTGGTCTGGGTCAGAAAGCCCCTGACCCTTTCATAAGCGCACTTAAGTACTTCAGGGATGAATTTGAAGAACACATATTCGACAGAAAGTGCCGGGCAAATATCTGCCGTGGACTAAGATCGTTTTCAATTGATGTTGATAAATGTACCGGATGCACAGCCTGTGCTGCCAGATGTCCGGTAAATGCCATTTACGGAACAAGGCTTCAACCCTTCTTTATAGTTGAGGATAAGTGCACCGGCTGCGGGATATGCTTTGAGATATGTAAATTCAGTGCTGTCATTGTTAAATAACCAATATGCTCTTTACATTACAGGTAAATAACAGGAAGATCAAGGCAGAAAAGGGAGAAACCATCCTTTCGGCACTGAACCGTAATGGTATCATTATACCAACCCTTTGCAGGATGAAAGAGTTTACCCCTACCGGAGCATGCAGGATGTGCGTGGTGGAGGTGGAAGGCCGCGACAGGCTCGTGACTGCCTGTTCCCAGCCTGTTGAGGAATGGATGAAAATAAGGACCCATTCTCCCCGGGTTATACAGGCAAGGAAGACAATCGTGGAATTGCTTCTCTCAAATCATCCCGATGATTGTCTTTATTGTGACAAGAACCTGAACTGCGAACTGCAGCGACTATCTGAAGAGCTGAATATCAGGGAGCGCCGTATCAGGGCCAGAAAAATAAAGCCCCGCCTTGACCAGTCAAGTCCGGCTATAGTAAGGGAACTCTCAAAATGCATCCTTTGCGGAAGATGTGTCAGGGTGTGTGAAGAGGTCATAACCGTCACCTCTCTTGATTTTATCAATAAAGGAAGAGCAACTCACGTTGGCGCTGCTATGGACAGGGACTTTAACTTTTCCAGCTGCATCCATTGCGGGCAGTGCGTTCTGGTTTGTCCTACAAGCGCACTGCATGAGAAGCACAGCATTACGGAAGTCCAGGAATATCTTCATAAACCTGATATGATAAGGATAATTCAGTACTCTCCTGTTGTGGCCGCCGGTATAGCGGAAGAACTGGGACTGAGATATTCAAAGGAGTTTGACAGGATCCTTAATGCCGTTTTACGTAAAATTGGCTTCGACAAGGTATTTACAACAGGTACGGGAACCGATGTCTGCATAACCGAGATTGCCGGCCAGCTCCTGGAAAAGATTGATAATAAAAGGAATGATCCTCTCTATATTTCAGCGTGCCCCGCATGGGTCAAATATGCAGAGCAGTTCACGCCTGCGCTTATTCCGCAGCTTTCAACTGTCAAATCGCCGCAGCAAATAACAGGTGCACTTATTAAGACCATAGTTGCCGGATTGATGGACGCTAAACCTGAACAGATCTTCTCCGTCTCTGCAACTCCCTGTATTGCAATGAAATATGAAGCAAGAAGGGATGGAATGATGCGCAAGGGGATAAGTGATGTTGATTCGGTTCTTACAATCAGGGAACTTGCAAGGCTGATCAGGTTATACGGAATCGATATTACAGCTGTCAACCCTGAGCCGGCCGATGAGCCATTTTCCGGCAGGAGCTCATCAGCAGTACTTGCTGAAGTTTCGGGAGGACTGGCAGAGGCTGTCTTAAGATTATTGTATTATAAACACCTCAACAGAGAGGCCGAAAAACACAATTTTAAAAAGCTCCGTTCTTCCGGCTCCTTCAGGGAAATAACATTACAGGCTGGTGACCTTGAAATAGTTGCAGCGGTTGTTGATGGTCTGACCGGACTGGAGAAATTGAAAATATCACTTGCTTCAGGTAAAAGGTATGATCTGGTAGAGGTAATGACATGTCCGGGAGGATGCATTCATGGTGCCGGTATGTCATGCTCGGCATCACGGGATGATCTGAAGAACAGAGCGAAGCTCATTTATCAGTCAGATGAAACTGAGGCTATCAATCTGCCATGCAAATCCCCGTCCCTCATTAATCTTTATGAAAATCTTTTAAAGAAAGATACAGGGACAGGGGACAAGGCTGTTTTTTATACTCATTTTGAGGAAAAAAGTGTTCTGTTATAATAAGAATGCAGGAATAATATGTTGGTTTACACAATTAAGGAACTTTGCCGGACATGCTATACCTGCGTAAGGGAATGTCCTGCAAAAGCAATACGGATAGTAGGAGGTCAGGCTGAGGTCATTGATGAAAGATGCATTGCCTGCGGAAACTGCACGAAAGTCTGCAGCCAGGGAGCAAAAGTCTTCCTCGATACTACCGACAGAGTGACAAAGCTACTGGAAGATGAATCTCAGGTTGCTGCAATTATAGCGCCAAGCTTCCCGGCAGAATTTTCTGAAATTCCTGATTACCGTGTGCTTATCGGAATGATAAAGGCACTTGGATTTGATTATGTTGCCGAGGTATCATTCGGAGCCGATCTTGTAGCCGACAGATATAAGAAGCTTGTTTCTGAGAACAAGGATTTTTACATCTCCTCCGATTGTCCTTCCATTGTAAATTATGTAAAATTCTATCACCCGGGAATAGTGGATCACCTGGCTCCTGTTGTCTCTCCAATGGTAGCTATGAGCAGGGTCATCCGCGAAAAATACGGGAAGGATACCCGGATAGTATTTATCGGACCATGCATTGCAAAAAAAGCAGAGAGCACTGAAGTTGATGAGGCCATAACATTTACGGAATTAAGGGAGATGCTGCTTAAAAGAGACATTAATACCGGAAATACTGCCGGTATTGATTTTGATCAACCTGTGGGAGGAAGGGGAGCTATTTTTCCTGTTGCCAGGGGTTTGTTGCAGACTGCCAGGATCAGTGATAATGCCATTACCGGAAATATTATTGCAGCTGAAGGAAGAATAGACTTCCAGGGTGCACTGAAGGAATTTGAATCAGGCCTTATCAGCAATCAGCATATGGAACTGCTTTGCTGCGAGGGCTGTATTATGGGTCCGGGCCTTTCGAAAAACGGTAAACAGTATAACAGAAGGTCGCTGGTGAGCGCCTATGCAAACAATAAAATGCAGAACCTCGATCAGGAAATGTGGCAAAAGTCTTTTGACGAATTTGCAGATCTTGATCTGAGTGTCCGTTACAGGCCGGATGAGCACCTCATTGAAGAGCTGGCAGAATATGAGGTAAACGAGGTCCTGGTAAAAATGGGTAAGAAGACCAAGAAGGACCAGCTGGATTGTGGTGCCTGCGGTTACGAAAGCTGCATCGAGCATGCGATTGCAATAAAAAAGGGGCTCGCTGAAGTGGAGATGTGCCTTCCGTATACAATTGAAAAGCTGCATAAATCAGTGAGGGACCTTGCTTTAACAAATGAAAAGCTCTCTTCAATGAAGCAGGCCCTGAAACAATCTGAAAAGCTTGCACATATGGGTCAGCTGTCGGCCGGAATTGCTCACGAACTGAATAATCCCCTCGGCGTGGTTATAATGTATTCCAATATTCTTCTTGAAGAATCAAAGCCCGGAGATCCATTCGCCGAAGATCTAAAGCTAATTGTTGAGCAGGCCGGCAGGTGTAAAAAGATTGTTGGCGGATTGCTCAATTTTGCACGGAAGAACCAGGTCAACCATCAGCTGGTCAGTATTAAAGAACTGGTCAACCACAGTATGGAAAGTCTGATTATTCCCGGCCAGGTGAAGATAAATATAACTGATTTGTCAACAAATCCCCGGGCAATGCTCGATTCCGAGCAGATGATGCAGGTGCTCAGCAACCTCATCAAGAACGCTATAGATGCTATACCGGGCGAAGGAGTCATAAATATCACTCTTGAGGATACACTTGGAGATGTCATAATTACGATAAGCGATACCGGAACAGGTATTAAAGAAGAAGACAGGGCCAAGATCTTCGAGCCTTTCTTTACAACAAAAGGTATTGGTCATGGTACCGGACTTGGTCTGGCTACTGCCTATGGTATTGTCAAGATGCACAAGGGACAGATTACTGCCGAATCGAATAACGACCCGGCTAAAGGTCCTACGGGCACAAGCTTTAAAATAGTGCTGCCCCGGGGAAAGGAATAATCACTTTCCCTGACCGTCTTCTCATGTTATTTAAATAACAATAGTTATATTTATCATATTAACTGGTTGATTTAAAGAATTTTTAGAAATTTGCATAAAGATGAAGAAGAATCAGATAACTATACTGGTGGCTGACGATGATCCCGATTATCTTTCCCAGACTGTTTTCAACCTTGAGAAGGCTGGTTACAGGACCATGGCAGCCGGGAGCCAGGCTGAGGCTGAATCGATTATTGCCAGATTCAAACCCGATCTTGCAATTTTCGATCTTATGATGGAGAATGACGACAGCGGATTTATTCTCTGTTATAAAATGAAGGGAAAATATCCGGAAGTACCTGTTATCCTGGCCACAGCCGTATCGCGGGAAACAGGGCTCTCATTCAGTATCGATTCTGAACTTGAGAAGTCGTGGATCAGGGCAGACAGGTATCTTGAAAAGGGAATAAGAGCTGAACAGCTTGACCAGGAGGTTATGAAACTCTTAAAACTTTAGTATGGCAGTTTTAAAAGTGCTCGTAATTGATGATGAGCCGGGTATCCGTTCGGGAGTTATAAGGATACTTAACAACTTCCATGTTACCTATCCATTTATGGATGAGGATTATACGTTTGAGGTCGTAGAAGCCGCAACCGGTGAGGAGGGTATCACGATACTCGAACGCGATAAACCTGATATATTACTTCTGGATAATAAATTGCCCGGGATTCAGGGAGTCGAGGTACTGGAATATATCAGGAAAAGAAATTACGATATCGTCGTTGCCATGATAACCTCTTATGCTTCACTTGATGTTGCAATACGGGCTACACGCGACGGGGCCATTGATTTTATACCCAAACCGTTCACACCCCAGGAACTTAAATCGAGCATAGAAAATATCACCAAGCAGCAATACCTTAAACGGATTACCCATAAGATGAATCAGGAGGGTAAAAAGGTCAGATATCAGTTCCTTTCTGTTCTTTCCCACGAACTTAAAGCTCCTCTTAACGCTCTTGAAGGGTACCTGAGGATGATGCAGGAGAAACAGGCAGGAGACAGAATTGAGGATTATGCCACCCCCATAGAAAGATCTCTTCAGCGGATACAGGGTATGCGGAGTCTGATAATGGATCTCCTTGATTTCACAAAAATACGTCTTGAGAGAAAAGAAGAGAAGATCCAGGAGGTAAATCTTTCAGAAGTCGCTTCTGAGGCGATAGTCACCGTTCGTCCCTATGCAATTCAGATGGATGTAAGTATAGATCTCGATGGCAAATCGGATGTCTGGGTCATGGCTGATCCTGATGATATGGAGATTATTTTCAATAATCTCATTTCAAATGCGGTGAAGTACAACAAGGTGGGAGGGAAAGCTGTTATAACAATTGATTCTTCTGATGGAGAGGCGATCATTATTTTCTCGGATACGGGAATAGGCATAACCCATGATGATATCGCAAACCTGTTTACGGAATTTGTCAGGATAAGAAATGAAAAGACAAGAAACATATCCGGCAGCGGGCTCGGATTATCAATTGTCAGGAAAGTCATCGAACTTTATCACGGAACCATTAATGTTGACAGTACACCGGATGTAGGTACAGTTTTTACCATAAGATTACCGAAGAAACAATTAAATAGCTGAAACATGGTTTAACCGCTTCATACCTGTCATAAAGGATTATATCATGCCATTAAAATCAACTAATTTATGATGAAACTACCAGGAAAAACAGTAGAAAGGCTTAGCGAATACAGAAGGACCCTTCTGGGATGCCTCAATGAAAAAAGAAATTTCATCTTCTCGCATGACCTTGCCGCCCGTCTTCACATTACTGCAGTACAGGTAAGACGCGACCTTATGCTTATAGGTTATTCCAGTGTCCTCAGAAAAGGGTACGATGTAAGAGAGTTGATTGATACAATCGGTAAGATAATCGATTCTGAAGAAAGTGTCAACGTAGCTGTTATAGGTATTGGGAACCTGGGACGGGCTGTAGCAGGATATTTCAAGGGAAAAAGGTCGAAGCTGAATCTGTTAGCCTCGTTTGATACTGATCCTCAGAAGATAAACAGAGTTATTTCGGGAGTTAAATGTTATCCCTATAATGAACTGGAAAAAAAAATCAGGGAACTCGATATCCGCATTGCAATTCTCACGGTTCCACCCGATTTTGCAGTCGATATAGCTGAGGAAGTGGTCCGCTTCGGAATAAAAGGCATTCTTAATTTTACTACAATTCCCTTAAATG
Organism: uncultured Bacteroidales bacterium; assembly: GCA_963816345.1. Lineage (GTDB taxonomy): Bacteria > Bacteroidota > Bacteroidia > Bacteroidales > VadinHA17 > LD21. Next base: position 2,151,368 of record CAWFKI010000005.1, on the reverse strand, counting down.
TCCCTTCGGGAGTCTATCTCGAAGAATATGATATGATCACTTCAATTGAGAAGGTGGCCTATTTTGTAAAGGAGAACAGGATTTAGGAGCCACTTTTGCACATGAAGATATTCAGAAGCTTTGAAGAAGCAAAAATCATCAGGAATCCCGTTGTCACCACCGGCTCTTTCGACGGGGTTCATCTAGGTCATAAAATCATTCTTAACCGTCTGAAGGCACTTTCTGAAAAATATGACGGGGAATCAGTCCTTATTACCTTCCATCCCCATCCAAGGATGGTGCTGTATCCTGAAACTGCAGGGAAAGATCTTAAGCTTATCAATTCACAGGATGAGAAGCTGACACTGCTGGAGAAGACAGGTCTGGATAATGTGATCGTAATTGAATTCACAAGGGAGTTTTCCAAAATTACAAGCGAAGAGTTTGTAAGGGATATTCTTCATGACACCTTGAATGTCAGAGCTGTGGTTGCCGGTTTCAACCATCATTTCGGTTTTAACAAGGAGGGTGATTACAGGCAACTCTGGAGTTGGAAAGAGAAATATGGTTTTGAACCGGAGGAAATACCCGAGCAGGAGGTGCAGAATGAAACTGTCAGTTCGACTAAAATACGAAAAGCCATAAAGGAAGGATATATACAGAGAGCCAATGCCTACCTCGACCATTTTTATATGATTACGGGAAATGTTGAAAAATATTCGGGTGAGGGATATGATTTCATGCCTTCGCCTGACAGGGTGCTGCTTACTGAAGAATGTAAGCTTCTGCCTTCACCCGGCATTTATGCTGTCAGCGTCGAATCCGGATCATTTCATTCAAAAGGAATGATAATTATTAGTAACCCGTCTGATAATAAAGCAGATGTCATTCTTGATATTTTTGATAAGTCAGGTTTTTCTTCTCACAATAAAGTTGCCAGTTACTTTCATAAAAAAATACATGGAGCAGTAAACCTGGCCGGCACCAGTGCCCTCATGAAGATAGATATGGCAAAGGCAGAGATTTCCGAACTTATATACTGAGATATTTCTTTTCTGCTGCTGCATTTATGATTATCTTTGTGCCTCAATTAAATTTAACAATTCATGAGATTTTCTCCTGAAAAATTACGCATCCCCGATCAAAGGATGAAGCCATTCATTGATGCGGGAGAGATATGGGATCTGATAAACAACACAAAGCCTGACAGGATAAGAGTAAGAGAGGTCATTTCAAAATCGCTTAATAAACAAAGGCTCACACTTGAGGAGACTGCTGTTCTTGTAAATTCAGTTGGCACTGATCTGGTTGATGAGATCAAAGAAGGAGCACGGATGCTGAAACAAAATGTTTATGGAAACAGGATCGTACTCTTCGCACCACTTTATGTCGGCAACAAGTGTACAAATAACTGCAAATACTGCGGCTTCAGGACTTCCAATGCCGATGCAATCCGTAAGACCCTGAATGACGATGAAATAATAAGGGAGGTTGAGGTGCTTGAAGATAACGGTCAAAAAAGACTGATCCTTGTTTACGGGGAACATCCCGATTACTCACCTGAATACATCGCTCATACAGTGAGGGTTGTTTATGGTGTAAAAAAAGGTCATGGTGAAATAAGAAGAGTCAACATAAATGCTGCTCCGCTTGATATTGAGGGATTCAGAACAGTTGGTGAATCGGGCATTGGAACATACCAGATCTTTCAGGAAACCTATCACCCCGAGGCTTATAAATTGTACCATCTGGGCGGGAAGAAGAGAGATTATGACTGGCGCCTGACAGCTCTTGACAGGGCCCAGGAGGCCGGAATTGATGATGTTGGCATAGGCGCCCTGTTCGGCCTGTATGACTGGCGGTTTGAAGTTCTTGCTCTTGTGCGGCACACAAACCACCTTGAAGCGTGTTATAATGTGGGTCCGCATACGATTTCATTTCCCCGGATAAAAGATGCGGTCAGCCTGCAGCTTCATAAGGAATATGAGACCGGTAATGAAGATTTTAAAAAGCTTGTGGCTATTCTCAGACTGGCTGTTCCCTATACAGGATTGATTCTTACTGCCCGCGAGGCCCCCGATGTGCGAAGGGAGGTTATGCAATACGGCGTTTCCCAGATAGACGGAGGTACAAAGCTTGAACTCGGATCCTATTCTGATTCAAAAAACGAGACGCAGAACCTGAACCGCGAACAGTTCAAGATAAGCGACGACAGATCTCTTGCGGAGGTTATTGACGAATTGCTTGCAAATGATTATATACCATCGTTCTGCACTTCATGTTACAGGATGGGACGTACGGGTGAACATTTTATGGAATTTTCCGTACCCGGTTTCATTAAGAGATACTGCAGCCCGAATGCAATTCTCACCCTGTCCGAGTATCTCTGCGACTATGCCCGCGGAGAAACAATTGAGAAAGGGTGGAAAGTAATCGAAAAAAACATTGAAAAACTTGAACCTTCCGTTGCCGGCAGTACAAGGGAAAAAATTGACAGAATTAAGGCCGGGGAGAGGGATCTGTATTTTTGATACAGGGTGGCGACTGAGGGACTATGAGACTCCGGAATAATATTTTCAGGCCGATAATTAACTTCAGCTTATATGATTAATATACTTGGGATCAAGATTACTGACAGGATAAAGGAAGCCGGCCTGACGCAGAATGTTTTGTCGCAGCATGCTTCGGAAATAACGACCCGCCTTGGTTTTCATGAAGTAACTGATGAGGTATGCAGCCGTGAAGCTTACATAATTCTTCATCTTAATGACATGGGCTCTGATCCCTCGAAACTAAGGTCCGACCTTGAGATGCTGGGGGGTATTGTCATACGTGAAATGAATTTTAATCGTGACAGGGAAATCCGGAATACCGGATCTGAAGATACATCGGTTGAGATACTTGGAATCCTCGTTGAAAGAGACCAGGATGTAGTAAGATCAGTCCAGAAAATTCTTACGGTATATGGTTGTAATATTCGTACCCGTCTGGGAGTGAATGAGACCTTTTTTGGGGAGCCTGCCGGACTTATTATTCTGGAATTAAAGGGTGATGCAAAACAGCGCCGGCTGCTCGAGAACAGCCTTAAGGCATTAAGCGGGATCCATGTCAGGACTATGGCCTTTTAAAGAATAAAGAGACGCTCTCCGGCGACTGTAATGTATTGAGTCGCCCCATTCCCCATAAATAACTTCTGCATCTGCAAGACTCACTCTTGCCTCCAGGCAGCTCTGACAATCCTCGGCTGAGTCGTCAGTACAGGGCTTGTTGTCATAGAGCTTGTAGCTGTCGCGGTATTTTCCCGGGGTAATGTTGGGCATTATAATGTTAGCACCTATTTTAACAGCCTTTTCCCTGCCTGCAGGATCAATAGCCTGGAGCGCGGTTGCGGCGACAATGTTGATATCCTTCATCATGATCCTGAGAACGGCTATCATCTTCAGAGTCATGTCAAACCTTTCCCCGGGAGGCATCAGCTCTCCTGAATATCTGACAAGTGGTGTATCTGCATGTTCAATATACGGTCCCATCCCGCACATATCTATATCAAAATCCTTCATGAAAAGAAGGTCTCCGGCCAGGTCATCTGTTGTCTGAAATGGCAGGCCGATCATTACTCCCGTACCAGTCTGGTAGCCTGTTTCCTGAAGGCTCTTAAGACACTCCAGCCTTCTCCTGAAGTCGTGTTTTGAATCGTTGGGATGGATTTTGCCGTAAAGCGAGGGATTCGTTGATTCCACACGCAGAAGATAACGGTGGGCGCCGGCATCAAACCATTTTTTGTAGACCTCCGGTTCCTGTTCGCCAACGGATAATGTTATACCCAGTTCCCCTCCCGACAGATCCCGGATCCGCAGCAGAAGGTTTTCAATCCTGTCGCTCACGGCCCTGCTCTCAAGCTCCCCTGATTGAAGGGCTATTGATCCATAACGGTTTGTATATGCAAACTTTGCCGCAGCAAGTATCTCATCATCGCTGAGATTGTACCTTGTGAGGTTTTTATTTCCTTTCCGTATTCCACAATACAGGCAATCTTTCCCGCATATATTTGAAAATTCTATTAATCCCCTGAACCATACCTTGTTACCGATGAATTTTTCTTTTATTTCAGCAGACTTTTTAAACAAATAAGTCCTCTCTTCTCCCTGGCAGTCAAGCAGACGGGCTATGTTATTTCTTGAATAATCTTCACGATTCAGAATATCTCTTACTGTATTTTCCATCATCATAAATCCGGTCTGCAAAGATAATAAAAGGCAGCCACTCATTATAACACTTTGCTGCTTCTTGCCGCTGTCAGTTGTTTCAGGTTCCTGTCACATTGGGAAATTAATACTGATACGGTTTTTTTTATTATCTTGCTTTCCGTATTAATTAGCGGATTTTGTACGTAAATAGGTATATATCACAAAAATATCTGTTTGTTGTTGCCATTAATGTTGGCTTCATCAACCGTTTTGCCGGGTTGTAACATACTCACCGGTCCCAGACTGACTTTCATAATTCATTTTCTACTCTATTATTATTCATTATGATAAATGAAAAGTTATTAAACCCGGAGAGCATTGTTGTTATAGGAGGATCGGACGACCTTTTCAAACCCGGAGGAAAAATACTGAGAAACATAATTGACGGGAATTTTTCCGGGAGCCTTTCCGTAGTAAATCCCAAGCAACCGGTCATCAGGGGAGTAACGTGCTACAAGGATGTTCTTGATATTCCACCTGCTGACCTGGCGATCCTTGCCGTTCAGGCTAAACTTTGTCTTCCGGCAATTAAAATACTTTTAAAAGAGAAGGGAACAAGGGCGTTTATTATTGTTTCTGCAGGATTCAGTGAATCAGGAGAGGAGGGCAGAAAACTTGAAAGAGAGATAGCTGACCTGATAAACAGCTCGGGAGGTTGCCTTATCGGTCCAAACTGCATCGGTGTAATTACACAGACTTATAGCGGCGTTTTCACTTCGCCAGTTCCAAAGCTGGACAGCAGGGGATGCGACTTCGTATCGGGATCGGGTGCGACCGCGGTGTTTATTTTCGAATCAGCCATGCCTAAAGGACTTAAATTTTCAAGCGTCTTTTCAGTAGGCAACAGCGCACAGACGGGTGTTGAGGAGGTGCTTGAATACTGGGATAATACCTATAATCCTGATACCAGCTCACATATTAAGCTTATTTATGTGGAGAGCATTCAGAATCCTGACAAGCTTCTGCATCATGCCTCATCTCTTATCAGAAAGGGATGCAGGATAGCCGCAATTAAAGCCGGGACCACTGAAGCAGGAAGCAGGGCAGCTTCATCACATACAGGGGCTATGGCCTCATCAGACTCTGCCGTGGAAGCATTATTCCGGAAAGCAGGAATAGTAAGATGCACGGGAAGGGAAGAGCTGACAACAGTGGCCTCTGTGTTTTTTCACAAGCACCTGAAGGGTAAAAATATAGCTATCATTACCCATGCGGGGGGCCCGGCGGTGATGCTCACTGATGCTTTATCAGCCGGAGGAATGAATATCCCCAGGATTACAGGAGTGCATCGTGAACGGCTGCTTGATATGATGAACCCGGGAGCCTCGGCAGATAATCCTATAGATCTGATAGCAACCGCAACGATTGATCAGCTTGACAACGTAATAGAATATGTCGACAAGAAACTGACCCTCATTGATGGAATGAGCGTCATCTTCGGCGATAATGGCCTGAATGATATGTCGGAGATCTATGACCTTTTGCATAAAAAGATAGAAGAATGTAATAAGCCTCTTTTTCCCATACTTCCCTCGGTAACGAGCACTTCCAGGAAACTGGAGGATTTCCTGGGCAAGGGACATATCAATTTCCCTGATGAAGTTGTTCTGGGAAGAGCACTTACCAAAATATTCAATACACCATCACCTGCCGAAGAGAAAATATTCCTTGAAAATGTCGATGTTCCGCTGGTAAGGCAGATCATTGATAATGCTTCGGATGGTTATCTGGAACCTGCAGTAATACAGCAGCTTCTGAGTGCCGCAAAAATTCCGGTTGTTAAGGAGGTCGTTATCAGTTCAAAAAGGGATCTTGCAGCAGTTGCAAAAAAAACCGGGTATCCTCTTGTATTGAAGGTAGTAGGACCGGTACATAAGTCCGATGTAGGAGGCGTTACTCTGAATATCAGGTCAAAAAAACATCTTGAGGCAGAATTCATCAGAATGATGCATATCCGGGGTGTAAAAGGGGTAATGGTGCAACAGATGCTTTCAGGGACGGAGCTATTTATCGGTGCGAAGTACGAACCACGTTTCGGACATATTATACTTTGCGGGCTTGGTGGCATCTTTGTGGAGATACTGGGGGATGTCTCATCAGGGCTTGCTCCTCTGACATTCAATGAAGCCGGATCGATGATAAGGAGCATCAAAAGCTATAAGATCATAAGCGGGTCGCGGGGAAAGCCGGGCATCAACGAGGCGAAATTTGCGGAAATAATTGTCAGACTTTCCAGTTTACTCCGCTATGCCACCGAAATTAAGGAGATGGATCTTAATCCGCTGATAGGCAGTCCGGAAAGCATAACTGTCGTAGATGCAAGGATAAGAATTGAAAAATGATCTTCAACGGTTTTTGCATCTCAACAGATTTTAATGTTTATCTTCGGGCTTTATTTTTTTTATGATATTTAAATCATACCATGATAGTACATCAGTTATCAGTTTTTCTTGAAAATAAATCAGGCAGGATTACTGAGGTTCTTGAGGTCCTTGGGGAGGAGAATATCAGGATAACAGCTTTAAGTGTTGCCGACACCGCGGAATACGGTATTTTACGGCTGATTGTCTCTGATCCTGATAAAGCACGGGAGCTGTTGAAAAAGCACAGCTTCACGGTAAATCTTACCGAGGTCATCTCAGTTATTGCACCAAATGAAGCAAAACATTATGCTAAAGTATTGAGAATACTCTCAGATCTGGATATAAGTGTGGAATATACATATGCGTTTTCGTTGGGTGATAAGTCGATCATAATCCTGCGTTGCAGCAATACGGATGATGCCATAAAGGCACTGAAATCCCATGAAATGGAATTGCTCAGGGCAAGCGATCTGTATAAGATATAAAAAATCTTCCTGTGGGATTTAAGCAAGCTGGTTTACCGGGTAAAAAACATTAAGATGGAAATTTGGAACCGTCATTTTGAGTGCATGGACAGGGATGAGCTGAAACACGTTCAGAGTGAAAGGCTCAGGGAGACTGTTGAAAGAGTGTATTTCAATGTGCCTTATTACCGGTCTATGATGCAGGAAGCCGGATTAGGACCGGAGAGCATACAGTCAATTGACGACATCAGCAAATTGCCATTTACAACAAAAAATGATCTGAGGGATAATTATCCTTTCGGATTGTTTGCTGTTCCAATGAGTGAAATTGTCCGTGTTCATGCATCCTCGGGCACTACCGGCAAGCCTACCGTGGTGGGCTATACCAGGAATGATATTGCAGTATGGTCAGAGGTAATGGCCCGTACCCTTACAAGTGCAGGTGCCAACAGGAATGATTTTATACAGATCGCATATGGTTACGGACTTTTCACCGGGGGTCTCGGGCTTCATTATGGAGGGGAAAAGATCGGGGCATCCGTTATTCCGATCTCAGGAGGCAACACCACAAGGCAGATACAGCTGATGCATGATTTCGGAAGCACCGTCCTGGCTTGCACTCCCTCTTATGCCTTATTCCTGGCGGAGGCCATCAGCGAGAATGGGATTAAAAGGGAAGACCTCAGGTTAAGGGTAGGGGTCTTTGGAGCCGAGCCATGGACTGAAAACATGAGACGCGAGATCGAAGACAAGCTCAGGATCAAGGCGATAGATATCTATGGATTAAGCGAGGTAATAGGACCGGGTGTGGCCAGTGAATGTCTTGTTCAGGAGGGACTTCATATCAATGAAGATCATTTTTATCCTGAGATCATTGACCCGGTTACGCTGAAAGTGCTTCCTCCCGGCACCACCGGGGAACTTGTATTTACCTCACTCACAAAAGAGGGACTGCCTCTTATCCGGTACCGTACCCGTGATCTGACCAGGCTGACATACGAAAAATGCAAATGCGGAAGGACAATGGTAAGGATGGAGAAATGCCTGGGACGCAGCGACGATATGCTTATTATCAGGGGAGTCAATCTCTTTCCATCTCAGGTTGAGAGTGTTCTGCTTGAGATGAGTGAAATAAAGCCGCATTATCTTCTTATAGTCGACAGAGTCAGCAATCTTGATACTCTGGAGCTTAAAGTGGAAGTTGACGAAGCCTTTTTCCAGGATAAGATCAGCCAGCTTGAAGCACTTCGTCAGAAACTGCAGATAAATCTGGAAAACGCCCTGGGACTTGGAATTAAGGTCACTCTTGTGGAGCCAAAAATGATAGAAAGAAGCGAGGGTAAAGCGAAACGGGTAATAGATAAAAGGAAATTCTGATTGAATTACTATTTTTACAGCTTAATAAAACATACCGGTCACAATAATGAGAAAAACGCCTGTTGATATGGATCTGGTAAAGGCCAGGATCGCTGAGAACGAAATAGGGAATCTTGGCACTGCCAGTATCAGGGAGATCTTTAAGCTCGTCAACCAGATAGAGGCTGAGACCGGAATAAGGTATGTAAGGATGGAGATGGGTGTCCCGGGCTTAAAGGCTTCACAGATCGGTGTTGATGCTGAAATAGAATCACTCAGAAAGGGCGTTACTTCAGATTATCCTGATATTGAGGGGATCAGACCGCTTAAAGAAGAAACTGCAAGGTTCATAAAGCTGTTTCTGAATTTAAACATCGACCCGCAGGGTTGTATTCCCACAGTAGGATCGATGATGGGATCAATGGTCAGCTTCCTGGTTGCCAACCGTAATGACAGGACCAGGGAGGGAACACTGTTCCTTGATCCGGGTTTTCCGGTGCAGAAACAACAGGTGAAGATGCTCGGGCATGATTATTATTCGTTCGATATAATGGAGTTCAGGGGCAGGAAGCTGAAAGATAAACTTGAATCATTTCTCAAAACAGGCAAAGTATCATCTGTTCTCTATTCAAATCCGAATAATCCCACCTGGATGTGCCTGAATGAGGAAGAGCTGAAAATTATAGGGGATTTATCAGTTAAGTACAGTGTTATAGTAATTGAAGATCTGGCCTATTTCGGAATGGATTTCAGAAAGGACTATTCAGTACCGGGAGTTCCTCCGTTTCAGCCCACAATCGGAAAATACACCGATGATTATATAATTCTTATATCCAGTTCTAAGATCTTCAGCTATGCCGGCCAGAGAATAGGCATTATGGCAATATCGGATCACCTTTATGACCGTCAGTATCCCGACCTTTTAAGGTACTACTCAACAGACCGATTCGGTCACTCAGCTGTATTCGGAGCTTTATACGGCTTATCTGCAGGAGTTTCCCATTCCGCTCAATTCGGGCTTGCTGCTTTGCTGAAGGCAGTGAACGACGGAACTTACAAATTTATTGAGGATATAAGGGAATATGGCGAAAGAGCCAGGGTGATGAAATCACTGTTTAAAGCCAATGGCTTTGAGATAACTTATGATACGGATATTGATGAGCCTATTGCTGATGGATTTTATTTTACAATTTCGTATCCCGGGATGAACAGTAACCAGTTGCTGGAAGAACTTCTTTATTACGGGATCAGCGCTATATCTCTCGAGATAACCGGGAGCATAAGGAATGATGGTTTGAGGGCATGCGTTTCACATGTGCCCAGGGAGCAATTTGGTGATCTTGAGATTCGACTGAAATATTTTAATGAAGATCACCCTGTTAGTAAAAATTAATATTTTAATTTATGGCAAAGATAAGGGGCAGTATAGTAGTGAATGTTGAAAGGTGTAAAGGTTGCGAGGTATGCATGGTTTCCTGTCCTACCGGTACCATAGCAATGGCAAAGGAGGTAAACGGGAAAGGGTATAATTATGCTTATCCTGCTCACCCCGATCTTTGCATTGGCTGTGCCAGTTGTGCAATGGTCTGTCCGGATGGCGTTATTACTGTATATAAAACAAAAATTTAGGCATCCAATGGAAAAGGAATTACGATTAATGAAGGGCAATGAAGCAGTAGCAGAAGCAGCAATCCGTGCAGGTGCCGATGGTTACTTTGGTTATCCGATCACACCCCAGAGCGAGATACTGGAATACCTTATGGAAGCTAATCCGTCTGAAACGACAGGAATGGTAGTTCTGCAGGCTGAAAGTGAAATCGCTGCAATCAATATGGTGTACGGAGGTGCAGGCAGCGGAAAAAAAGTAATGACATCTTCCTCTTCACCCGGAATAAGCCTCAAGCAGGAAGGTATCTCCTATATTGCCGGGGCAGAGCTGCCTTGCCTGATAGTAAATGTTGTGCGGGGAGGTCCGGGACTGGGAACAATCCAGCCTGCGCAGTCGGATTATTTCCAGGCAGTAAAGGGCGGAGGCCATGGCGATTATAAGCTGATCGTACTGGCGCCTGCTTCCGTTCAGGAGATGGCCGATTTTGTCGATCTGGGCTTTGAGCTTGCTTTCAAATACCGCAATCCTGTCATGATGCTTTCTGACGGCGCTATAGGTCAGATGATGGAAAAGGTCTACCTGAGCCCTCAGAAAGAAAGAATGAAAACTTTTCCTGAATGGGCCACAACCGGCAAACCCGCGACAAGACCCAGGAATATTATCACATCTCTTGACCTCGACCCTAATTGCCAGGAGATCTTTATAAAGAAACTTGAGGATAAGTATGAACGTGATTAAGCAGAAAGAGGTAAGATATGAGGAGTATCAGACTGAAGATGCTGATTATCTGCTGGTAGCGTACGGTACTAGCGCCAGGGTCTGCCAGAAGTCAATTCAACTCGCAAGAGAACAGAACCTTAAAGTGGGGTTATTGAGACCTATTACACTTTTCCCTTTTCCGTCGAAGAGGATTAATGAACTTGCAGATAAGGTAAAAGTGATACTCTCGGTTGAAATGAGCTCGGGACAGATGGTGGAGGATGTCCTTCTTTCAGTGAACGGGAAAGTAGCAGTAAAGCATTTCGGCAGAAATGGCGGAATTATTACGACTCCTGAAGAGGTTGTCGAAAATCTGAAATCAATTATTATCGGAGGTTAAGATATGAATGAAGTTACGGGAATAAGGGAGATAATAAAGCCTGAAAATCTTGTTTACAGGAAATCGGGTCTGTTGACTGAAAATATAATGTCATACTGTCCCGGATGCGGTCATGCAACCGTGCACAGGATCCTTGCTGAAGTGATCGATGAGGAGGGTCTCCAGTCGGAGACGATAGGCGTATCTCCGGTGGGATGCTCGGTATTTATGTACAACTATCTCGACCTTGATATTCAGCAGGCTGCTCATGGACGTGCACCGGCTGTGGCAACGGGCATAAAGAGGCTGTGGCCTGACAAGTTTGTATTCACCTATCAGGGAGATGGCGACCTGGCCGCCATAGGGACAGCTGAAACTATCCATACATGCAACAGGGGAGAAGATATCCTTATTATTTTTATCAACAATGGGATTTATGGAATGACGGGCGGACAGATGGCTCCTACAACCCTTATCGGAATGAAATCATCTACATCACCACTTGGCCGGAATGCTAAAACAATGGGTAATCCGCTTAAAATAACCGATATAGTTGCTTCTCTTCCCGGAACATATTATGTAACCCGGCAGAGCGTACATACCCCGGCCAATGTCAGGAAGATGAAAAAGGCATTAAGGAAAGCAGTTCAGTATCAGAAACTTAAAAAGGGTACCTGCTTCCTGGAAGTTGTCTCCAATTGTCCGTCAACATGGAGGATGACACCGGTGGAGTCCAATAAATGGATGGAGGAAAACATGTTCCCGTTTTATCCTCTCGGAGATCTGAAAACTCCTTCAGAAAAGGCTTAAATTATTAGAAATCAGAAAGAAAATGACTGAAGAAATTATTATTGCGGGCTTTGGAGGACAAGGCGTTCTGTCGATGGGCAAAATAATGGCATATTCAGGTGTCATGCAGGATATGGAAGTGAGCTGGATGCCTTCGTATGGCCCGGAGATGCGCGGAGGAACCGCCAATGTGACTGTTATAATCAGCAATGAAAGAATAAGTTCGCCTATCCTCAGGAACTTTGATACTGCTATCATCCTGAACCAGCAGTCTCTCGACAAATTTGAAAGCTCCATAAAGCCGGGAGGTGTGCTTATATATGACGGCAACGGTATTACAAGACATCCTGAGAGAAAAGATATTACAGTCTACCGGGTCGATGCGACCGAAGAGGCTGCAAAAATGAAAAATATCAAAATTTTCAACATGATAGTGCTGGGCGGGTTCCTTAAGGTAAAACCTATCATTAAACTGGAGAATGTCATCAGGGGTCTTAAGAAATCCCTTCCCGAAAGATATCACAACCTCATACCGTTGAATGAAACAGCTCTGATCAGGGGAAAAGAGATAATTACAGATGTCTGGAAAGCCAGTTAGAAATCAGGTGTCTGGTTTTTGAGGATTATTTCTCGTAAAAGTGCATCTCCCTGATATACTTCCATACCGGTGGCGGAAGGAAATATGACATATCCCTTCCTTCCCTGATCCCGTTCCTGATAAATGTACCTGAGATTTCCATCAGCGGTGCATCCGAATTATGTATCTCGGCTGTCGAAAGGATCTTGTCCAGCTGTTCAGAGATTGGTTTTGGCGAACCGGGTCTCGGATAATAATAAATCGGATATTTCTTTATCAGGTCGGCAACGTTCTTCCATTTATGGAGTGTATAGAGGTTGTCTTCTCCCATTACCAGGCTGAAATCGTGACGGGGATGCTTTTCCTGAAGATAGGCAAGGGTATCAATTGTATAGGAGGGTACGGCAAGTTTAAATTCTATATCCGATGCTTTCAGTTTGGTGTTTTCTCCGATAGCAAGCTGCACCATGTAAAGACGGTGATGATCGGCCAGAAGGGTTTCCTTTTTCTTCAGCGGATTATGCGGACTTACTACAAACCATACCTGCTCAAGACCTGCGAATTCGGTCATGTATCCGGCAATGGCAATATGCCCTATATGAATTGGGTTGAAAGATCCGAAGTATAATCCTATTTTTGACATATAAGTCTGAAAATTCAATTGTTATACCATCAATCTCATTCCGGAATGCCGGTAAAAGAGGTCGCTCCGGGGTAAAATGATTACTGTTTATTGATAAAGCCGGAAATAATTCTGACAGCATCTTCTCTGGCTTTATCAAGGTGATGATTTTCAATTATTACATCAAACTGCCCGGCAAGCTTTATCTCTTCCCTTGCTTTTGCAACTCTCATCCTGATCTTATCCTTGCCGTCGGTCCCTCTTTTTATCAGCCTTTTTTCAAGTTCTTCAACTGACGGAGGCATTATAAAGAGAGCTATTGAGTCTTTCCCGAATATCTTCTTCAGATTTATTCCCCCTTTTACGTCGACGTCAAAAAGTACATGCCTGCCGCTCTCCCGGATCCTGTTCATCTCACTCCTGAGGGTGCCGTAAAGTATATCGTGGTACACCTCTTCCCACTCAACAAACTCATTATTTTCTAACCTTCTTCTGAATTCAGCCACCGAAAGGAAGAAATAGTCAACACCCTCTTTTTCATCACCCCTGGGCTCCCTTGTGGTCGCAGATACCGAGAATGAAAGATTCAGTCCGCTGTTGAGCAGATGTTTGACAATTGTAGTTTTTCCTGCACCTGAAGGGGCTGCTATTATAACACACTTTCCTGTCATAGATTTTATTTGATTACCCCGGCCTTAAAGGGTGCGGTATTTAAAGGATATTCATTGTCTGCTCCTTGATCTTCTCCAGCTCATCCTTCATCATTACAACAAGCTTTTGTATGGAAGCATCATTGGCTTTTGATCCGATTGTATTTATTTCCCGTCCGATCTCCTGGGCAATAAAACTTAAGATCTTTCCATTTGGCGCCGGTGTTTCAATTGTTTCAAGAAAATAATCACAATGAGTTCTCAACCTTACCTTTTCCTCATTGATATCGTATTTTTCAAGGTAAAAGATAAGCTCCTGTTCGAACCTGTTCCTGTCAATGTTCTCTGAACCACTGTTTTCTTCCAGGATTGATTTAAGTTTTTCCCTGACCCTGGTAATCCTTCCCCCCTCAAAAATTTCTATATTTTCAAGAAATGCGATTATTTTTCCAATGCATTTCCTCAGGTCAGCCAATATTGAGTTACCTTCTTCAATTCTGTAAATATCGAGTACGGTTATTGACTCGATTATCTTATTCTTTACTAGTGTCCATTCCTCATCTGAGAGCTCCTGTTTATCGGTTTTAAGTGTATCAGGAAGTTTCATTATTGCCGAGAATATCTGGTCATCCAGGTTTATCTTCAGCTCGCCGGCAATCTCCTGGAATTGCCTGTAGTAGCTCTTTACTGCAGCTTTATTGATGACAGTTGCGACTTCTTCATCAAGAAGATCAAAGTAAACAGTAAGGTCAATTTTCCCCCTGTCGAGATGCTGGCTGACAAGATTCCTTATTTCAGGCTCTTTTTCCTTATAGAGCCATGGCAGCTTTGTATTTAAATCAAGCTGTTTGGAATTGAGTGATTTTATTTCTATTGTAATTTTCTTCTGCGGTGTTTCAGCTATTGCCTTGCCGTATCCGGTCATGGATTTGATCATCTCTCTTCCTGTAGTTTAGAGTTAAAGTAATTTTGGCGTGAAATTTACTAATTCTCCCTGTATAAAACAAAAGAGTACATCTTCCCGAAACCTTTGTACAATGACATGGCAATAAAGATCGTTACATTAAGTTTAATTATAAGCGGGCTTTTTATTGCCTATTTTTTATATATTCAACCGGTCGTCAGATCTGTTTAACAGGGAAATTATGAAAGCAGGAATTTTAAGATTATTTTTTGTTATAGCTATTTTAAGTCAATGTATTTCAGTTATTCCCCAGGAGATTCCGGGAAAAGCCGGATCACGAAGTTCAGTGCTCGATTCATTGAGGAAAAGCGGAGCGATACTGAATGAAGACCATACGAAGCCCCATATCGTTCTTTCTGTCAGCCAGGCTTTGAACTTTTTGCAGCAGAGATATCAGACTCCTGACTGGAACAGTACATCGGATCCTTTCCGTCAGGCTCTCGGACAATTGATATTTGATGCTTCCAACCCGCCCTTTGATTCATCCAGAGCGGTCCTTATGAAATTCCCCTACGATTCCCTGGAGATCCCATGGGATAAATTCTATATCTGGGATCCCTTAAGATTAAAGATACCTGTCACCACATCCCGTCAAATGCCGGAACAGAACCTTCCGGGTGTAAAACAGGATACGGTACGGAAAGAAGGTGCCGCTGATTCACTCGCTGTCAGAGCTGAGAAGATGCAGGGCGGCGACTCATTGAAAAATGTTACTGTTCTGAAGGATACAACAGTAATGGTTGTCATCGATACTTTGCATGAAGTCACATCATCATATTCCCGGTCTCCCTTCAGGTATCTGACATACCCTTATCAGGCCGATTCCATTAAAGTTGCAGTAACTGCTTTGCTGAAATATCTTGAGGATCGCGACTCGACAATCATCAATTTTACAGGTGTCAATAATGTTGTTACGCCTGTCTGGCTGAATTCAAAGTCACGCAAGATGGTAAGGTACTGGCTTAAAAATGAATTTTCGGATTCTGTTACCGTATGGATCGGGAACCCGGCAAGAGACACAATAGGTCTTTACCTGGAGCAGGGAGTAGCTTTCAGAAGGCCGGCCGAGCAGCGCAATTATTCCAATGCAAGAGTCGACGTGAAGTCACTTGATAACTCAAAGCTGCTTGAACTTCAAAAAGTATATATCAGACCACAGTACTGGAAATACAGGTCAGAAGCTTCATTTATTCTTAGTCAGTCTGCACTTTCCAACTGGGTTAAAGGAGGTGAGAACAGTTTTTCGACTGCAATGGACATTACCGGGTATGCCGATTACAGGAACAAGAAATTAAAAATTTCATCTGATAATTTTATCAGACTGAAGCTGGGATTTCTTTCCTCCGGAGGAAGTCCGATCAGGAAAAACCTTGATCTTCTGGAAACGAACTCCAAATTCAACCACAAAGCCTTCGGTAAATTTGACTTCAGCGCAATAGTGCTTTTCAAGACCCAGGTGGCGCCCGGATTCAACTATCTTGCCGATACCACAGTGCTGGTTTCCAAATTTATGAATCCGGCAGTACTTACAATTGGCTTTGGTCTTGACTTTAAACCAAATAAAAACACTTCGGTTAACTTCTCCCCGTTATCCTACAAAGGTACTTTTATGACCGATACGGTGCATATCGACCAGACAATATATGGTATCCCCCATGACAGAAAATCCCTGAATGAACCCGGTATCAGCCTCATGATCTCCAACGAATTCAAACCCTTAAAAACAGTAACTATTGTCAACAGGCTGCAGTTGTTCACCAATTATATTCATAACCCCCAGAACATAGATGTCGACTGGGAGATGATAGCCGTAGCCAGGCTGAACTGGTTCACCGATGTAAGGTTTAATACCCACCTTGTTTTTGATGATGATACAAAGACTCAGGTTCTCGATAGTAAAAAAGAGCCGGTTCTTAACCCTGATGGGACTCCCAGAAAAACAGCAAGAATTCAGTTCAAGGAGCTGCTCGGATTATCGTTTGTGTTCAGATTTTGATGCTTTTCAGAGCTCTTTCTGATAAATACGGAAGATTTTGACAACCTTGCAACCGACTCTTTCGTATTCGCTTCTCATCTTGTTGTTATTTTCAAGAACAAGGTGGCTGTCGAGGGTATCCATTTTATGGTTGATGCCTGACTGGAGGATCTTTACGCCCATAAGCACATCGAGCCCTTTCCCCCTGTAATCCTTTCTGACACCACCGAGCATCATTAGTAATTTTTTTGATCTTTTTGAATCCCTGAGGATCTTAAAGATCCCAAACGGGAAGAGTTTACCCTTTGCATCCCTGATCCCTTTACTGAGATCAGGCATCCCGACAGCAAATCCCACCAGTTCGTTTTTCACCTCTATAAGCTTAATGAATTTTGGATCAAGGATCGGAAGATAACGGGCAGCAAAATCCTTCTTTTCCTTATCATTAAGCGGCACAAATCCATAAATCTCTGCAAATGTCTCATTCATGAGTTCCAGAACGCTGATAATATATGGTTTGAGCTCTTTTTTGGAAGTGAACTCTATGATTTTATATTCTTCAATCCGATCGACCCGTGCAAGTACTTTTTCATATACAAGAGGTAATTTCTCAGGAATTTTGCCAAGATAGTTTACCAGATCGATCTTTTTTTCATATCCCTCTGATTCAATAAAAGCAGGCATGTAAGAAGAATTGTTCGGACTTGTCATGAACTGCGGGTACTCAAATCCTTCAATCTGGAATCCCTGTGGGTCCTTATCAGAAAAGCCGAGAGGTCCGACAATCTTCGTCATGCCGTTCTGTCTGGCCCATTCCTCCACCTTAGTGATCAGAGCATGAAATACCTCCCTGTCTTTAAAGCATTCCATAAATGCGAATCTGCCATGTTGCTCGTTGTTTATTAAATTATATCTCCTGTTGATTATCCCCATTATCCTTCCGACGGGCTTACTATCCCTGCAGGCAAGCAAAAGAATAGCATCAGCATACTGGTAGGATTTATTTTTCTTTTTGTTGTATAACTCCCATTCGTCCATGTATATGGGAGGAAGCCATTCAGGTTCGTTTTTATGAACTTGTTCAGGCAGGTAAATGAAGTCGCGACGATCTTTTTTTGTAAGTACCTCTTTAATAACTAATTCCCCCATAAGTCTAATGTTTGAAATGTAAAAGCAAAAAATATAAGAATTTATTTATGGGGAAATATAATACAAATTATTGGTATCTGGAAAGCAGGTCGAGAATGACTAAAACAGAATAAAGAATGCTTGCAACCCCGTTTGTAGTCCCGAATGCAAGAGTGACTCTGCTAAGATCGTTATGTTTAACAATCAGATGCTGATAGAACAGAAATAATGAAAAAAGTGAGGCTCCTGTCCAGTAAAGTAGACCGCCATTCCCTCTTATACCGGCAAGAATGACCAGCAGAAAAGTGAAAAGATGGATAATAATGGAAACGGCAAGTGCCTTTCTTTTACCAGTGGCAGAGGGCAGGGAGTGGAGATTGTTTGACCTGTCAAACTCGTCATCCTGAAGGGCGTATATAATGTCAAATCCGCTTACCCAGGTCAGCACAATTAATGAGTAGATCAGTGGTAAAATATTAAATGAGCCTGTCACCGATATATATGCACCCACCGGAGCGAGGCTGAGCCCCAGACCCAGAATAAAATGACAGAGAAATGTAAACCTTTTTGTGAGACTGTACCCGAGAATAACAAGCAGAGCCACTGGCGAGAGGCAGAGGGTCAGGTGGTTTATTAAAGAGGTGGTTAAAATGAATAGTATGGCATTTATTATGACGAATATGGATGCTGATTTTGTACCGATTATCCCTGATGGTATTTCCCTGTACTTCGTCCTGGGGTTCAGTGCGTCAAAGTGCCTGTCAGCCAGTCTGTTGAATCCCATTGCAGCATTCCGGGCGAAGATCATGCAGAGAATTATCAGAAGCAGCAGCCTGATGCTGAAACCATACCCCGGCTCAGCTACTGCCAGTGAATATCCTATTAAGGCAAAGGGCATGGCAAATACGGTATGGCTGAATTTAACCAGTGAGAGATAGTTTTTTAATGAACCTATGAATTTTTTCATAGACCCAGAACATCTCTGTAAATTTCATCCCCGTCCACACCACCGCCTCCGAGAAGTGAATTATTGGCGGCATTTACAATTGCATCCACATCGAGAACTGTGATGTCTCCTTTTATCAGCTCAAGACATTCTTCCATTATCTGATCTGAGCATTGAGTTCCCGCTCAAAGGCCTTAATGAGGTTATTCATCACCTTATCGATATTTTTATCGGTAAGGGTTTTAAGATCGTCCCGAAGCGTGAAGCTTACGGCATAGGATTTTTTGTTTTTTCCAAGGCTGTCACTTTCATATACATCGAACAGGTTAATATCCTGAAGGATGTCTTTTTCAGTATGTAATGCTATGTCCCTGATTTCAGAGAATTTTATCCCCCTGTCCAGAAGAAGAGCAAGATCCCGCCTGACAGAAGGATACCTTGGCAATTCACTGAAAGAGATATCATGTGATTTGATGATTTTCAGAACAAGGTCCCAGTCAATATGGCCATAATAAACATCCTGGCTGATATCGAATTGTATCAGGTATTTCCTTGAAATTCGCCCTGTTTCTGCAACGACTTTATTATTAGACAAATAGGTTATGGATTCCGCAAAATATTGCTTATTGCTTTCACCGGTTGACAGAGCTTCGGGCACTATTCCCAGCCTCGAAAGCACCATTTCCACAGAAGATTTTATGTTAAAGAAATCTGTAGGGCCGGTTTTGCTGTTCCAGCTCTGCCTGTTTCTGTTGCCGGAAATGAAAAGATCAAGTGAAGCATTCTCGGCATAATCATCTGCAACGGGATGCGGATGACCCGATTTATTATAAAAGTAGCAATGTCCGAATTCATAAAATTTCAAATCAGGATTCTGCCTGTTGATGTTCCTGATGATGGAACTCAGACCCCCGTAAAGAAGTGACTGCCTCATTGCGTTAAGGTCCGAACTGAGGGGGTTGGCAAGCATTACAAGCTTTTCCCTGTCGAAATCACTGTTTGTTTCGTACCAGGCAGCCGGATTCAGGGAGTTGCACATAATTTCTGAGAAGCCATTCGCCGAGAGCAGGTCGGATATTATGTTCACTACCTTTTCCCTGTCAGGTTTTTCCGAATAGGAAAGAGTTGAATTGACATGCTCATTAACTTCAACATTATTGTATCCGTAAATTCTCAGAATTTCCTCAATCACATCAGCTTCTTTTTTTACATCCACACGGTATGATGGGATATCAAGTGTCAGAGTGTCACCCTTTTCTGATAATAAAACAATATCAAGCAGGGACAGGATGGCTTTTACAGTAACGTGATCAATTTTTTTCCCGATAAGCCGGTCAATATTGCCATAGGTAGCTTCAATAATTGTATTTTCAATTTTCTCAGGATATATGTCAACGATATCCGATGAAATCTTCCCTCCGGCAATCTCCTTTATGAGAAGTATTGCTCTTTTTAAAGCCCAGGTTGTCATATTGGGATCTGAGCCCCTTTCAAACCTGAATGAGGCATCCGTTTTCAATCCGTGTCTTTTCGATGTTTTACGTATTGCTACCGGATTGAAATATGCGCTTTCAAGAAAGATATTCCTTGTTGATGCGGTGACACCTGATTTTATGCCTCCGAAGACACCTGCGATACACATGCCTTCATTTGTATTGCATATCATAAGGTCCTTTGATGTAAGAATTCTTTCAGTATTGTCGAGTGTAATAAACCTGGAGTTATCGGGCAGGTTTCTTATGATCACCTTTCTCCCGTCAATTTTATCGGCGTCAAAAGCATGAAGGGGCTGTCCGATCTCGTGCTGGACAAAATTGGTGATATCAACTACATTATTAATGGGATTAAGACCAATTGCCCTCAGCCTGTTCTTAAGCCAGAGAGGCGAATCACCTACTGTAATCCCGCTGATTGTTATACCGGTGTAACGGGGGCAATCTGCCTTGTTATCAACAATAACTTCTATGGTATTATCCTTATTATCAGGCCTGAACCCATCCAGGGAGGGAAGAGCCGCACTGCCCCGGAAGGAAGAATTAATGTTGAGATAAGCAGCAAGATCCCTTGCCACCCCGAAATGAGAACCGCTGTCTATCCTGTTGGGGGTAAGTCCGATTTCAAAAACAAAATCACTGGCAATATCAAAATAGAGGTCAGCCGGAGTTCCCGGTATTGCATCATTATCAAGTACCATTATACCTTCATGGGAATTACCAAGTCCAAGCTCATCCTCAGCGCATATCATTCCTTCTGATACTTCTCCGCGTATTTTTGATCTTTTTATCTCAAAAGTATCTTCACCTTTGAAAACCACCGTACCGGCAGTGGCGACCGGTACTTTCTGACCGGCTGCTACATTAGGTGCTCCACATACTATCTGAAGAGGATGGTCTCCGCCAATATCCACGGTAGTTACAGATAGTTTATCTGCATCCGGGTGTTTTTTACATGTAAGCACTTTGCCAATTACTACTCCCTTAAGACCTCCCTTCACTGATACCCATTCTTCCATTCCCTCAATTTCGAGACCTATTCCGGTAAGTATTTCAGCGACCTTTGCAGGTTCCAGGTCAATCTTTAAATAATCTTTTATCCAGTTATATGAAATCTTCATATTTCAGTTAGCGTTTGAATGGTACAACGTCTGCAAAAGTAAGGATTTTTAAAATATGAGAAGGGTCGGCTCTGACATAATCAGCGCTTATTTCTCAGGACTCCGGAATATCCTGAAGGATCCGCTTATCATAAATACAAATCCCTGCGGCCGGGGTAAGGATAGCACGGAAGAGGTGGGAATGATATACCCGGCTTCTGCTTCAATTGTCAGTTTATTGAATTTAATTGCCACCGGTAGACCCAGATCGATCTCCATAGGGCCGAAAATTTTCGAAGATGAGGTAACTTCGGAGCTGGCAGCTGTTGTTGATGGGGCGCTCAGATATGAGCCAAATAAAATATTGACATAAGGATTGAAATAAATGAAGGCATTGCCTTTAAAAATCGACAGGAGTTTGAAAGTACCTGGAGTTCTTTAACTGGTAATAGTATTGGTTCTGCTCTGAGAAGATTCCGGAACATGAAAGATTTGTATAAAAAAGTTTCCAGTTAATCCCTGTTGTGATATCTGCATAACTCAGGTCTTTTAGCAGGCTGAATGATGAGTTTTTGTTGAACTGAAACCTTGCCAGAGTAATCGAAATATCAAGCCATTTATTTATATTATGCATATAATTTACTGAATAGCTGTAAAAATCAGTTATGCTTGTGCTGTTTATCAGGTCGAAGGCAGAAACAGATGCAAATAATTCGTTATTAAAGGCATACATCACTGAGGCATAGCCGAAAGTCTGATTCTGTGGAATAGAGGATTCAGGATATATGAGGCAGTTACCGTAACCCGCCCCGGTATAAAAAGAATGTTTTGACCCGGGGATATAATTCCGGGCTGAATCTGCTTCCAGGTCGTACATGACCGTATCAATCTGTGCAGTAATATCAGGATGGTTCAGAAGCAATAATAAACTTATTATTAAAATACGGTAAAATGTATTCATTGCTTTTCCGGGCTTAATCACATTTATTATCGAAACATAAGATTTAAAGAAAGCCCTGCAAACCGGGTCTGACAGGGCTTTCTTCAAGATGGTTTGATTATCTTCTGCAGACGCCTGTACCGGCTCTCAGAGCTTTCCCGTTTTGCAGGACAGCACGTGTACTGTAATAAGGGCAGCTGGTTTTGTTCATGCTCATTGTCCTGTCCATGGCACGGGTACGGGTTCTGATCCCTGCGCCGGAATTGTTCTGTGCCATTGCAGCGGGACCTTTTCTGGTTTTGCACCTGAGACATTGTCTGGGTACCGGACTGAGTCCTTTTCTGATTCTGAATCATGGTCCCTGACTGATTACCCTGAGTCGTTGTCTGTGTACCTGCCCGGGTCTGTGTCATTGTTCCCGGCTGGTTATTATCCGTGACCTGGAGCTGGGTTTTGTCCTGAGTCTGGAGCTGGGTTTTGTCCTGATCGGGAAGCTGTGTCATATCCCGGTCCTGAAGTTGTGTCCTGTCCTGGTCAGGGGTTTGTATCCTGGTCTGATCCTGAACAGGGTTTTGGGCTGAAATGCCTGCACTGATCATGAGTGCGATGGCACCGATAAAACTCTTCATTTTCATTTTGTATAGGTTTAAATAATTAATACTTAATCAAAAGTATGTCTGTGAAGATGAATAATTGATGAATTTAAAGGCTTAGTAAGTTATTTTTTTAAAATTTTTATATTTCGGAACAAAAAAGGAATTGGCAGGGCAGGGGCTGTGCTCTGAATTATCATAACAGGAGTATTTTGAATTTGTCTATATTTGTACTTCAAATATTCGATGCATATGGTAATTGAAAAGGATGACAGGCTGATACTTTTAACGAATGATGACGGGTTGTATGCAGCAGGATTAAAGACTCTGCTGGAAGTAATGGAGGAGTTTGGAAAAGTGGTCCTTGTTTCCACTACAGAGAGTATGTCAGGGATGTCGCAGGCGCTTACCGTTAAAACACCACTGCGTGTCAAGCTTCTGGAAGAAAATGAAAAGCACCGGATCTATACCTGTAACGGAACACCTACCGATAGTATTAAACTTGCAGTAAATCAACTGGTTGAGAGATCTCCTGACTGGGTGGTTTCCGGAATAAACCACGGTTCAAATTCATCGGTGAGTGTGCTTTATTCAGGTACAATGGCCGCCGCAATTGAAGGTTGTCTCTACGGGATCAGCTCTGTCGGCTTCTCACTGAATAATTTCTCTCCTGCTGCTGACTTCTCAGCGTGCAAGGAATATATTCGTATAGTGATGAAGACGATTGCTTCCGAACCTCTCCCTTCAGGAGTCTGTCTGAACGTCAATGTACCAGCAGCAGAAATCAGTGAGATCAGGGGAATAAGAATTTGCCGTCAGGCAAAAGGGAACTGGAAAGAAGAATTTGAAAAGAGAAAGGACCCTATGGGCAAAACCTATTACTGGCTGACAGGTGTCTTCCTGAATCATGAACCTGAAGCTGAAGATACGGATGAATGGGCTCTTGCCAACAATTATGTATCCGTGGTGCCCGTTACTGTGGATATGACTGCACACTGGTATATCGGGAAACTTAAAGGACGGTTCAGGCAATGACTTTACCTGAAAAATATGATAAGCTGCTGACTGGTCTGATCGGCGGAATTGTGTTCCCTTTTGCTGTGGGAATTGTGATCTTCCTGTTTACCTCCGGTCATATGTCGCTTGAATCATATCTGTCAAGAATTGTAAGTTCAGATATAATAACCCATTCCATCACCCTTTGTGTATTTCCGAACATCTTTATTTTTCTGATCTTTAACAGGCTTGATATGCTGCGCGCCTCGCGCGGAATCCTTGCAGTTACAATTGTTTGGGCAATAATCGTTTTTGGGATAAAGTTTTTAACATGAAATACTTCATTATTGCCGGCGAACAATCGGGCGACCTTCACGGGTCAAATCTTGTGAAGGGACTTCTCAATGCAGATAAAAATGCTGAGGTAGTATGCTGGGGCGGTGATCTGATGGAAGCTGCGGGGGCAACTCTTCTTGTGCACTACAGGAAAATGGCATTTATGGGATTTATCGAGGTTTTAAAAAACCTGAAAACAATAAATATAAATCTCGCTTTATGCAAAAAGCACATCCTTGATTATAAACCTGATGTAGTGATTTTTATTGATTACCCCGGTTTTAATCTCAGGATAGCGGAGTTCGCAAAAAAATCGGGATTCAGAACCTTCTATTACATTTCACCAAAGTTCTGGGCCTGGAATGAAGGCAGGGTCGCCAAAATAAAGAAATATGTTGACCGGATGTTCATCATTTTCCCCTTTGAGGTTGATTTTTACAGGAAACATAATATTGCCGTTGAATATTTTGGTAATCCGCTGGTAGATGAAACGGAAAGAAGGATGACCTCCTTTCCCGGGAAAAGAGGAGCTTTACAGATCTCTCGGAATTGAAAATAAACCTGTAATTGCATTCCTGGCCGGGAGCAGGAGACATGAGATTGAGTTTATACTCCCTGAAATGCTTAAAATGGTACCTCATTTCCCGGGGTACCAGTTTGTTCTGGCCGGAGTTAAAAATATCCCCGATGAATTCTACAGTAAGATCATTGAAAGAGCGCCTGTAATTCTGGTTAAGGACAAAACCTATGAGATCCTGCGAATTTCCGAGGCAGCGCTTGTTACCTCAGGGACTGCCACCCTGGAGGCAGCCCTGATGGGTACACCGCAGGTGGTATGTTATAAGGCTGATTTTTTTTCTATGCTTATTGCATGGTTTGTGGTTAAGGTTAAATACATATCCCTTGTTAATCTCATAATGGGTTTTGAGGTTATAAGGGAACTGGTACAATATGATCTCAGGGAGAAGCCACTGTTATCAGAGCTCAGGTCCATTCTCCCGGCCGGCGCCAGGAGACAGAAAATATTGTCAGAT
This sequence comes from uncultured Bacteroidales bacterium, assembly GCA_963816345.1. Taxonomy (GTDB): domain Bacteria; phylum Bacteroidota; class Bacteroidia; order Bacteroidales; family VadinHA17; genus LD21. The sequence continues at coordinate 2,126,129 of CAWFKI010000005.1, read as the reverse complement.
TATGAGTTATTGAAAGATAAGCTTGGCCCCTCCGGAGCATCTGCAAGGATAGCTCAAAAGATGGTCGGGGAATTAAATTGAATGATTAATGTGCAGAGGGCTGATTCTTTTATTGTCAATATATTTCTCGTTCTCCCCGGATTCCTGCGGGCAGGTAAATGTCAGATTATTCTCTTCCCATTCCCCTGAATCAGCGGTTTTCTCGGTTTCATCCGGAAGATATGAACTTGATACGTATCAGGGAGTTAAAATCAAGGTCTCAAGGGATGAATCAGTCATCATATCCAGGTTTAACGGAAAACTGGCAGTCAAGACCAGGTCGGAAAAGGGAGTCATCTGTGATTCAATTCTTCTTCATGGTATGACAGGGGGTGATTCTTTTTCTGTCAGACTTAACGGGAAAGACCATATCAAACAGTTATACTCAGGCGATCTGAGATGCTTCCCTGACCTCGGTACCATCTTGCTTATCAACAGGTGCGATATTGAGACCTATATTGCAGGAGTGGTAAAAGCTGAAGGAGGAAGCGGAAAGAATGAAGAGTATTTCAAAACGCAGGCTATTCTGGCGCGGTCATATATGTACAGGTATCTCGATAAACATATAGCTGACGGGTATAATCTCTGCGATGAGACACATTGCCAGGTTTTTAACGGATTATCCGGAGATCCGGTAATTAACAGGGCAGCATTGGAGACAAAGGGTCTGGTCATACTATCACACGACAGCGCCCTGGTCATTTCGGCCTTTCATTCAAATTGCGGAGGGGAAACTGCAATACCGGAAAACGTGTGGCTCACGGGTATTCCATACCTGAAGAGTGTAAAAGATCCCTGGTGCATCTCTTCACCGGATTCAAAATGGGAAAAAAGAGTCAGTCTGAAGGAATGGACCGGTTTATTGAAAAAACTGGGTTATTCAGGAAGCACAAATGATCCGGCCGTCTTTACCTTCATCCAGAAATCACGGCAGGATTATTACAGGGCAGGTTCATTTTCAGTCCCCTTAAGGATAATCAGGGCGGAATTGAATCTCAGGTCGACCTTTTTTTCAGTGATAGCCGATGGTGATTCGTTAATACTGAAAGGAAGAGGTTATGGGCATGGCGTCGGTTTATGTCAGGAGGGAGCAATGTCAATGGCCGGAAAAGGTTTTGGTTACAGGCAGATTATTGATTTTTATTATAATGGTGTTCTGGTCACGGATATAAAAAATGCAGTAATTTTGGACCGGGATTCAACCGCCGGAATACCATAGCAGTTTTTCAGAGGGCAGTTTTCAAAATCCTTTGTGCACCACGGGGAAAAAAGTGAAATTTATGTTTGCTATATTCAGAAAGGAGATAAGTGGGTTTTTCAGCAGTTTTACGGGTTACATCGTGATTATTGTTTTTCTGCTGATAAACAGTCTGTTCATGTGGGTATTTCCGGGAGAATGGAACATATTTGATAATGGCTATGCAGGACTGGATACGCTGTTTTTTCTCTCACCATGGGTCTTTCTTTTCCTTGTACCCGCAGTAACGATGAAGATGATATCCGAGGAGAAGCGCCTCGGAACGATGGAGCTTATTTACTCCAGGCCTGTTACAGAGAGGGGTATCATCTGGGGCAAATATGTTGCAGCTGTAACGCTTGTCCTGCTGGCTCTTCTTCCAGGGATAATATATTATGTATCAGTTTACATGCTGGGTGAACCGCCCGGGAACCTGGATAAAGGGGGCACACTTGGCGCCTTTATCGGTCTTTTCTTTCTGGCTTCAGTTTATGCCTCAGCCGGAATATTTGCCTCGTCGGTGACTGATAACCAGGTTGTTGCATTTATATTAGCTGTACTAATCTGCTTTTTCCTTTTCACTGGTTTTGATTCGTTCGCCTATCTTCCCGGCCTGAAAAAAATCGATGAATTTGTGATCAGACTGGGGATCGACGAACATTATAAGTCTATAAGCAGGGGAGTGCTTGATATTAAAGATGTTATCTATTTTATATCAGTCGCTGTTATTTTTAATGAAGCGACAAGGCTTGTCCTTTTATCACGGAAATGGAAAAGAGTTAATTAAGCATGGCTGATTTGTCAAATAACAATATGATAAGATCAAAAAGCTGGCTGCAATTTATTTCAGCTGTAGCCGGAATAATTATACTTGCATCCCTTAGTTCCCTGGTGAGACTGAGACTCGATCTGACACAAGATAAGAGATTCACCCTTTCAGCTCCAACCAGGAAAGTGCTTTCAGCTGTTAAAAATGACATCTTCATACAGGTCTATCTTGACGGCGAAATGCCAATTCCGCTTAAAAGGCTTAAGCGGTCAGTCAGTGAGATGCTCGATGAATTCAGGATAGCTTCAGGTAGAAGGATTGATTATGAATTTATTAATCCTTCGGAGAGCAGAGATTCCAAACAACGTCAATCTACATATCAGTCGCTTATCAAAAAGGGATTGATCCCTATAAATATTCAGGCAGGAGACTCGGAGGGAGGATCGACTCAAAAAATAATTTTTCCGGGCATGCTGATAAACTATAACGGAGTTGAGGTGCCTGTAAATTTTCTTCAGAACAATCCCTCTATCACTTATGAGCAGAACATCCTCCATTCCGTTGAAGGACTGGAGTATGAGATGATTCAGAATATAGCCACCCTCAGTTCGGATACGGTTTACAGGGTAGCCTTCATCGAGGGTCATGGTGAGATGCCTGAGATTGAGACAGCTGATCTGACTCTTAACCTTGCCAGGTTTTTTACAGTCGACAGAGGAGTTATCGGAGGAAAACCGGGTATCCTGGACAAATATGCAGCTGTGATTATTGCTGGTCCCGAAAAGGAGTTTCCGGAGTCGGACAAACTGGTTCTGGATCAGTACATAATGAAAGGTGGAAAAGTTTTATGGCTTTTTAATGAGGTGGCTGTAAACGCTGATAGTCTTGCTTTTGGAGAGACTGTCGGGCTCTACAGGCCCCTGAATATTGAGGATCAGATATTCAGGTACGGGGCCAGGGTAAATCCTGAGATAGTTCAGGACCTTGAGTGTATGATAATCAGGCTGAAAGTCTCTACCGCAGGTACAAACCAGCAGATAGTCCCTGTTCCGTGGGTATATTATCCTTTGCTGATACCCTCTGCAAATAATCCCATTACAAGGAATCTCAACAGGGTGAAAGGTGAATTTGCAAATTATATAGACACTGTTGGACATGATGCGGCTATTAAAAAGACAGTGCTTCTTACAACTTCAAAATTCACACGGACACTTTCCCCTCCGCTGCTGATAAGCCTTAAGGAGGCGGAACTGACTCCCAATGAAAAGGAGTTTAATAAATCTAACCTCCCGGTTGCAGTTCTTCTTGAGGGAGTCTTTCCCTCAGTATTCAGGAACAGGGTTGTCAGTAATCTTACAGGTGATAAGAATTTTAAGATCATAACCGAAAGCAGGCCAACCAGGCAGATTGTGATCTCAGATGCCGATATAATCAGGAACGAAGTCAGAAGGGTGGGAGTTGAAGAAACGCCTCTCCCTCTAGGTCAGGACAAATATACGGGACAGATGTTCGGGAACAGGGATTTTCTTATAAATTGCCTGAATTATCTTGTTGATGATCATGGTATTATGGAATTAAGGTCAAGGGAGCTAAAGTTAAGGCTGCTGGACAGGATGAAGCTAAAGTCAGAAAAAATGGAGTGGCAGCTCATAAATATTCTGGGGCCGGTTTTGCTTGTTATTCTGGCCGGATTGATTTACAACTATTTCAGGAAGAAAAAATACACATCAGTCTGAAAATGCACAGGACGATTATCAGAGGAGTATTCATTTTCTCGGCACTGGGACTTATCCTGCTTATCCTTCTAAGGAGCAGGCTGCCATTCGGAAAGGGAAACAGCTCCTTTTCATCAGACCCGAAGAAAGAGATCACGAAGATAGAATTGTCCCGGCATGACAGGAAGTTATACCTTGTTAAAGAGGACGGGAACTGGCTGTTAAATGGCAATATTGAAGCAAGAAAAAGCGGGATATTGTTCATGATCAGGATCCTTCAGGAAATTAAAATAAAATCGCCGGTATCGCCTGAATTATTCAGATCAGAAATTTCGGAAAAAGGCATAGAACCCGTGAGGGTCAGGGTATATGATAACAGGAAGCTCATAAAGAGTTTTCTAGTTTATAAAACAGGATCTAATATCTATGGTAATATAATGAAGATCAAAGAAAGATCAAAACCCTTCATTGTATATGTTCCTGGTTTTGAAGGGGATATTGGTTCGGGATTTACGCTGAATGAACTCTTCTGGCAGCCCTTTACTGTTTTCAATTATCTGCCTTCAGAAATTTCATCTGTAAAACTCGAAAATTTCTCCGACACTGCATCCTCATTTACAATCCTGCGAAGTAACAATCATTATAGTCTTTCATATTCGGGGATGGAGCTTAAAGGGTGGGATTCGTCGAGGGTTACACGTTATCTCTCCTATTTTGCCTGGGTCCCGTTTGAGAAATGGGATTTTGAGCTGGGGGAGAAGGAGATAAAGCTGGTGGAATCACGCAGACCGCTCTACCGGATAACTGTCATAACTCCCCTTGGGAAAAAATCGGTTCTTACATTGTGGGAAAAAATGAAGGAAGCAGGAGGAACCACTACAAAAGACAGCGACAGGTTACTGGGCAAAACTCAAAACAGTGATGAGCTTTTTGTTATGAGATATTTCGATATAGACCCTCTTCTCAAGAAGAGATCATATTTCTTTCCTGATTAACAATTTTGTTTGAGAGATTAGTTTTTTTTCGTAATATTGATAACTGGGAATTGAATATTTAACAGGGTTCAATTCATTCATACAGACGTAATTAGAAAATATTAATAATCATATAACCACCTTAAAACGAGACCGATATGAAATTTGTAGTATCCAGTTCGGAACTTCTTGGTCATCTGCAAGCCATAAGCAGGGTAATCAGTTCAAAGAATACCCTGCCAATACTTGATAATTTTCTTTTTAATCTTTCCGGAAACGATCTTGAAATAACTGCATCGGATCTTGAATCGACCCTTATTACAAGGATGAAGCTCGAAAACACTGAAGGAGACGGGACAATTGCCCTGCCGGCAAGAATATTGCTTGACTCATTAAAAGAGTTCTCGGTTCAGCCTCTTACATTTGATATCAACATTTCAACAATGGCTGTTATTATCAGTTCCGAAAATGGAAAATTCAATGTAGTCGGGCAGAATGGTATTGACTTTCCTGCGTTGCCGGCGATTAAAAAAGATAAGCGGTTTTCATTTGTAATAAATGCGGATGTGATGCTTGCCGGGATCGGAAAGACTCTCTTTGCCACAGCTGATGATGAACTGCGTCCGGTAATGGGAGGCATATTTGTGGAAGCTTCGACCGATAAAATTACTTTTGTAGCTTCTGATGCTCATAAACTGGTTCGTTACCAGCGAACTGACGCAAAAGCAGACGACATTGCTTCCTTCATCCTTCCAAAAAAGCCGGCTTCACTTCTTAAAAATATCCTGCCCAGGGAGGAGGGACCCGTTACTGTCGAGTTTGATGATAAAAATGCATTTTTCAATCTGAGCAATTACAAGGTCGTCTGCCGTCTTGTTGAAGGTAATTATCCTAATTATAATTCTGTAATTCCAAAAAATAATCCGCGCAGGATCACAATTGACAGGGTAGAGTTTTATAATACCCTTAAACGGGTGTCAGTATTTTCCAATCAGGCCAGCAATCTTGTTAAGCTTCAGCTTACGGGTAACCAGGTAATGGTTTCCGCACAGGATATCGATTTCTCTGTATCTGCATATGAGCGTATTAAATGCCAGTATGAAGGGGATGAGATTGAGATTGGCTTCAAATCGGTTTTTCTGCTTGAGATCCTGGCAAATATTGCCTCACAGGATGTCATGATTGAACTGGCCGACCCGACCAGGGCGGGCCTTTTTCTTCCGGCACTTTCTGATAATAATTCGGAAGATCTGCTTATGCTCCTTATGCCAATGATGATAAATGCCTGACCCTTGGATCTGCAACTGAAACGTCCAATTGCTTTTCTTGATCTTGAGACAACCGGAATCAATATTTCAGTTGACCGTATTGTTGAAATTTCTGTACTGAAGATCGCTCCGAACGGCACCGAGGAGTGGATGAGCACACGGGTTAATCCGGAGATGGCTATTCCTCCCAGATCGACAGCCATCCATGGCATTGGTGACGAAGATGTGAAAAATGCTCCTCTCTTCAGGGAGATTGCAAAAAAGCTTGCTTCGTTCCTTGAAGGATGTGACCTTGCAGGTTATAATGCAATTAAGTTCGATATCCCTGTGCTCGCGGAGGAATTTCTCAGGGTGAATATTGATTTTAATTTCAGAAAGCGCAGGTATGTGGATGTACAGGTCATTTTCCACAAGAAGGAACAGCGTACCCTGGCTGCTGCATACCAGTTCTATTGCAAGAAAGAGCTTGTAGGAGCTCATGGCTCAAAAGCAGATACCTCAGCCACATATGAAGTGCTGAAATGCCAGCTTGACAGGTATAAAGATCTTGAGAATGATGTGGAGAAGCTGGCTGATTACAGCGCCTACAATAATATTGTTGATTTCGCCGGAAGAATAATACTTGATGAAAAAGGAACAGAGATCTTCAATTTCGGAAAACACAAGGGAAAAGCTGTCGAATTTGTCTTCAGGGAAGAGCCTTCCTATTACTCCTGGATGATGAACGGGGACTTTCCTCTCTATACCAAAAAGGTTCTTACGGAAATTAAATTAAGATCCTTCGGAAAAACTCAGGGTTAATATGAAGATTATCTGTATTGGCCTGAATTACAGCAAGCATGCTATGGAGCTGGGATGGCGCATTCCTGCGGAACCGGTTGTTTTTCTTAAGCCCGATTCGGCAATCCTTAAAAACAATAAGCCTTTTTTCCTTCCTGATTTCTCTGAAAACATCCATTACGAAGTGGAGGTTGTCATTAAGATAAGCAAGCTTGGAAAGAGTATCTCTGCAAAATATGCTCACCGCTACTACAATGAAGTAACACTTGGAATTGATATCACTGCCCGCGATCTCCAGACCCGCCTGGCTGCTGAGGGAATGCCCTGGGAATTGTCAAAATGTTTTGACGGAGCTGCTCCGTTGGGACGTTTTATTCCCCTGACAAATGAAATGGATCCTGCAAACCTGGAATTCAGGCTTGAAATAAACGGGAAAGTCGTGCAGAAAGGAAATACCTCCGATATGATTTTCGGTATTAACAGGCTGGTTGAATATGTCTCAGGATACTTTACACTCAAAACAGGTGATCTTATATTCACCGGAACCCCTCCGGGTGTCGGCCCGCTTCACAGGAATGATAACCTTGTCGCCACTCTGGGCGATGTGCCTGTTCTTGATTTTCTTATAAAATAGCTCGTTACAGCTTTTCGCGGTACATTTTGATATTAACCTTACTGGTTCCTCAGATCAGATCGTTGTACACCTGTTATGTTATTTTTATTTAGTCTGTTTATAAAAAAGCCCGGGAAAGTCAGAACAAATCATTCTCATGATATGTTTATCATTTTAAATAAAATGCAAAAACTCTAAAATTTAGTACAATGAAAAAAGTAGCGTTTCTCTTAACAGTGATTGTGCTGAATGTTTTAAGAACAAATGCACAGGATAATAATCAGTCAGCTCCTTACAAAGTACCTGAAGCATACAGGTTCGATCACAAGGTGGTATATCAGATTCAGGATGAAAAAAAAGCTCCTGAAACATTTACTTTATATTTCACTGAGAATGGTGATTATATGAGTATGGTGGTGCCTGAGGACCAGCAAAAAGATGAAGACTTTATGGTACTGACGAATGACGGAAAACTGGTTTCTTTTGGCAAAGAAGAGGTTCCGGGGGGATTTGGCAAGGAACGTAATGTATTGAAAGTTATCGATATGCGCTCTATGTTCAAAGGGCTCGGGCAAGATATGGCCGCTATCGCAAAGGAATTACCAAAGAAAGATAAAGCTGATGCAAGCGGAAGTGCCGGTACCACTGCAGAAGCCGGTACCACTGCAGAAAATACCCAATCCTACAATCTTGACAATTTTGTAAAGACAGGAAGAACAAAAAATGTTTTTGGATACAGAGCGGAAGAATATTCAAAGCATGTGTCAGGTACGGAGAATGGTAAGGAACATTCAGGTACATTGTATGCCTGGTATGCAAAAGTGGACTTCGACCCTGAAATGATGTTTTCTATGGGCCTTGGGAACCTGGCAAGCGGACAGGGTTATTCTGCAATGCAGAATAGCCATAAAAACAATTTGCTCGGTATGGGTATAATGCAGAAAGATTACCTTCTGACGGAAATGAATTTTATTGAAGACGGAGGCAAAGAAAGCGGTACCCCGATTAAGGTGTTAAGCATAGATAAGACCGATTTCAGTAAAAGTACAACAGGCTATCGCATAGAAAATTACAGCGGGATGAATCTGACCGAGATGATTAAAAAGGGGATGGAAGACAATAAATAAGTCAGCCGCGGCAGGTGGCATCTTTCCGCAAATTGCTGTTTAACCCCTCAGATGCGGAGCAGAGGATTATAAATAACCATGGTGAGGTCTTATATTCAATTAAACCAATATGAAAGTTTTAAGACCAATCCACGGTTTTTTACTGAATAGTGTTGCGGGAAGGAATTTTCGGTATATACAATAAACAGGTCTGATACCGGAGCGAAGCGCCATTGAAACCGGAAATTGAGGTTAATATTTTCGATCTGATCATTGTACTGAACAAGACTCGTGAAGAATATTTTGTCAGTAAAGGTAAAATCCAGTCTTGGTCCGATCAGTAAAAATTTGGCGCTGTTATAGGGTGACGGCAATGAGATATTATTATATGAGGAGATTATAGCAAGGCTTCCGTATGGCTGAACCCTGTAGTACAATTCTCCGTATAATGTCCAGCCGGTACCATTATAATATCCTCCGTAATGCCCGGAGAGAAGAAAATTAAAAGGTTTTCTGATATCTGAGGTAAATGATGCCCCGACCTCATTCCATGTGAATTCATCTTTTGCAGGAAGTTTTACTCCCTCTGAATTTGTCGGATCGAACGGATCCTGGAGTTTTACAAATGTCTGCCTTACATATGCCATGGGCAATACTTTTATTCATCCATTCAACCTGATAATAAAGCTGCGCATCGCGGTCGGTCAGTGAAAATGACGGATCGAGAAGTACATCTAATTTCACTCCCGGACCATGGTCGGCAATTTTGCTGGATGAAGGGAAAAATTTATACTGGAATGTCGGATTAATCTCGTAATATCCTTTTCTTCTGATATATCCTATTTCGGCAATATAATCAGCGCCTACCCATGACTGGTTTAGGGTTGAAGTAAGGTACTGGGTTGAATATGTTACATTTGCAGCCATGGCTGAAGCATCACCTGTTGCTCCCGGGTAAAAAGCCTGATGATAAAATGTTTTTCCTGTCCACCTGTTATTGGCGCTGGCAAGGTTAAATTCCAGCCCTGCAACCCGGTTATAGTCTAAACCTGTAAATGCAGTGTCATTGTTTACATTAAATGACTGTTTATTGACAAGGAATGCTGAAAAATTTGACCGGCTGAAAACCTTGCGCTGAAGAGCGGCAACAGTAAAATTAGCCGAAGGTATAGTATCCTTTTCTCCCGTCTGCATATCCATAATGCCTATCCGCCAGTTGTTTCCGATCTTGCCGCTCAGTCTTGCCCCGGCCTAACCGGACTGTCAAGTCCTATCCGGCGGGAGAAGAAAGGCCTCAGGTTATCGGTACCAAGGTTTGCGAACAGGTCACTGTTCTCAAGGTAAAACTGCCTCTTCTCAGGAAAGAACAAGTTCGAATCTGTCCAGGTTGGTAACCTGCCTGTCAACTTCCACCTGTGAATAATCAGGGTTAACGGTAAGATCCAGATTCATTGATGTAGACATTATGATCTTTGGCATCAATACCTGCATTGTAAGATCTTTTATATCTTCTCCCTCCTCCATGTTCTGGGTAGCTTTTGCAGATACATAAGGGATAAGGGAAAACCTGACGCCTGACGAGGAAGGAAGGGGCTTATCCCATACAAGAGAACCGGTAAATGCCAGCGTGGCCGTGGCAAATTGCCGTGGCATGGGAGCCCAGCTTGATTTCTCATTTGTCTTCAGATCAAGCCTGCTGAAATTTATTCCCCACTCTTTCTCTCCCCCGTGATATCTTATGCTTCGGAAAGGAATAGCAAATTCTGCTACCCAGCGGTCTCTGTAATTTTTGACGGCCGATTTCCATTTTATATCCCAGTCGAGATTTACGGTCCCTCCGTTAGCCTGTACCCCATCCCATTGTGCACCGGCAGCAGAGACACCGAATGAAAATCCATTTGTCTGATCATTGTATGTATCGATGAACACAAGAAAATTATCGTTTTTTCCAAAATTGAAGTCACGCCTTAATGATTCAACAGGACGCTTTCCGGGAGTAGAATCGTAAGCAGGTTATGCCATGTAAAGAGTAGATTCGGTATAGGTCAGCCTTACCTCGGTCTGGGCAATTGCAAATCCTGTATCTGTGGGCAGTACCCTTTGAAAATGAGTGGCTGTCTCGGCAGATTGACCAGACTGGTTCATCAAGAACCCCGTCAACATTGATTGAACCGTTGGTCTCAGATATCCCGATCCGGTATTTTTCCCGGTTTATTCCCTTTGACTCGCCAAAAAGTGATGAATTAAAAAACAGGGATAGTAATGTCAGAAGGAATAATGCGGGTCTGGGCATCTCAAATTTAAATTTGGCACAATATAGGAAAAATAGTAAAAGATGGAAACGGTGAAATGTTAAAGAATCTAAAGTTAATGAATTGAAAGATCCAGGAGAAAATCATTTACGAAATAGCTACATTTGAACCATATTTTATATTTTACAAAAGTTAAGGTAATGACCTTTGAGCGCCTTAGTGGTGTCCTTTAGTCACTAAGGAACACAAAGATTAGAATACAATAATTTAATTATATTGGGATAGATGACAGAAGCAGGAAATAGTTTTATTGCAGAAGGAATACATTATGCAACGGGAAAACCGGTAAGGATTGAAGTTTCGGACGGACTGATCCGGAATATCATTGAGATTGGCGATGCAACTGATAACGGGAATCTTATCATTGCTCCCGGGCTCATAGATAATCAGATTAATGGTTATGCGAATGTTGATTTTTCCGGAAACGACCTTTCGGCAGATGGTGTGATCAATGCTGCAAGAGAGATATGGAGGGAGGGAGTAACAACTTTTCTTCCTACCCTTATAACCAACAGCCATGAAATGCTGGTTAAAAATTTCAGCATACTCAGTGATGCGTTAGCCAAGGATAAATATCTGGAGCTGAGCGTCCCCGGTTTTCATCTGGAAGGGCCTTATATTTCACCTGATGAAGGATACCGGGGCTGCCATCCGGTCAGATACATACGGAAACCTTCCTGGGATGAATTTACCATATATCAGAAAGCCTCGGGCATGAGGATCATACAGGTTACCCTTGCTCCGGAGCTTGAAGGAGCAACAGAATTTATAAGGTTATGTAAGCAAAACGGAATTATTACATCAATTGGTCACTCAAACTCATCAGCAGAACAGATCAACAGGGCGGTGGAGAGCGGGGTGAGTCTGTCGACACATCTGGGCAACGGGTGTGCAAATTTTATTCACCGGCATTATAATCCGATATGGCCTCAGCTGGCGAATGAAAAGATTACACCATCAATTATTGCCGACGGATTTCATCTTCTGCCCGAGGAGCTTAAAGTGTTTTATAAGGTAAAAGGAGCCGGAAACATCATCCTCACATCGGATGTTATCTATCTTGCCGGGATGGCTCCCGGGAAATATACTTTTCTTGGCAGCGAGGTAATGCTTACTGAGGAAGGAATGCTGAAAAATACCGAAATGAACTGTCTTGCAGGTGCCTCCTTCCCACTGAAAAGGGGAGTTGAAAATATGATCAGATTTACCGGATGTACGCTGGCGGCAGCTATCGATATGGCATCATCGAATGTTGCACATATCTACGGACTGACTGACAGGGGAACCCTCTCAGTTGGAAAAAGGGCCGATCTTATACTTTTTGAACAGGACGACTATCAGATGAGAATAAGAAAAACCTACCTTAATGGCAAACTTGTATATCAGAATTGAAGACTTTTCGGTTCAGATGATTATATTTAGCAAAAAAACAGATACATTTTTGACCAGGTAAATACCTTAATACACATTCGGCTGTTAATGGACCGGACTATTGATTCAGTATTCTGATACCGGAAATGCGGAATGTGAAATCATTCAATGACTATGAGTATTTCAGATTATATCGTTCTGTTCGGTTATTTTATCTCAATTACAGCTTTTGGGTTATGGATGGCGCGGAAGACAAGGACCAGTGATGCCTATTTCAGAGGTGAAAGGAAGTTCAAATGGTATATAATGATAGGTCAGGCTTTCGGTGTCGGCACACATGCTGAAATGCCCGTTGCACAAACCGGTGCTACTTTCAGCCAGGGTTTTGCAACTATCTGGTACCAGTGGAAAAATATGCTGATAACGCCATTCTACTGGCTTATCGCTCCGATTTACAGACGCAGTGAAAGGACCACAATCGGTGAGATAATCGAAGACAGGTACGGAAGCAAAATGGGACTTATATACTCTCTTTTCGCAGTTTCCTATTTCGTGTTTAACATGGGTGTAATGCTTCAGGGTGCCGCAAAAGTGATCTCAGTGGCTTCAGGGAATCTTATTGCTCCTGATATGGTCGTGCTTGCCATGACTGTTGCATTTATAATCTACAGCTTTGCAGGCGGGTTGATTGCCGCTGCCTATACAGATTTTATACAATCATTCCTGATAATTACCCTGTCGATCCTGCTTATACCCCTTGGTCTGAAGCAGATAGGCGGATTTTCAGGGATGAAAGCGGTTCTCCCTGCCCATTTTTTCGACCTCTTCAACAGTGCAAGCGGGATTGATGCTTTTACAATTGCAATGCTGGCTGTCAATGGTATAGTAGGGATAACTGCCCAGCCCCATATGATATCAATGTGTGCAACAGGGAACACCGAAAGAGCGGGACGGATAGGTCAGACTTTCGGATCAATGGTAAAACGGCTTGTAACTATTGGCTGGGCATTGACGGGACTTGTAGTTGCAGCTCTGGTGATAAAGAAAGGAGTAACGCTTGCTGATCCTGAGATGGCATTCGGATATGCATGCAGTGTACTCCTGGTGCCGGGTCTTGTGGGACTGATGCTGGCAGCCATTGTAGCGGCAAATATGTCAGCCTGTTCAAATTTCATGGTAAATACCGGAGCTCTGTTTACAAAAAATTTCTATAAGAAATATATTAATAAAGAGGCTGACGACAGGAGGCTTCTGAAAATGGGAAAGTTTTCCGGTCTGGGCCTTGCTATTCTTGCAGTCTTCTTTGCTATGAGCATTAAAAATGTACTTCATGCTTTTCTTTTTACGGAGACTCTTGCAGCATTTGTGGGGATAATATTCCTTGGCGGAATTATCTGGAAAAGGGCAAACAGGTATGGGGCAGCTGCCGCCCTGGTAGTTTCAATATCGGTTTATTATGTTTTAAACTATCTCTCTACCGGGGAATTAATGCTTGTCTATAAATGGAAGCCGGCTCAGTTCGGGCTTGCCATGCTGTCAGGATTTTTTGTGTTCTGGCTTGTAAGCCTGCTTACAAAACCTGAAAAAAAGGAGAAGATTGAAGCCTTTTTTGATAACATGAGGAGGAAATCAGACGCACACAAAACCGGTATTGACGGTAAGAAGCCGCTGGCTTCAGAAACGGGAGATGACCTGCTTCTTCCTGATCTTGCAGGATGGTTACACAGGGAAAGATGGTCGGGTTTTTTCAGGCGTTACCGTGAGGACCTTGCAGGATTTCTGCTCAGCTGGATAATGGTAGGAGTGCTCATCCTGCTTGCCTGGGGAATATTGCAAATATAACTGACCGCAACAGGCCTCCGTACCAATGCTGTCTGATTCTTAAGAAACATTAACTAATTTCATTTGGTGGTGAATTATTCTATTAATAACTTTGGGCGTTATTTAAAACTAAAAAAAGATGGGAAATCTAGGAGCTACAGAAATTTTGCTTATTCTGGTTGTTGTTGTACTTCTTTTCGGTGGAAGGAAAATACCTGAACTGATGAAAGGTATTGGTCAGGGTATGAAAGAGTTTAAAAAGGCTTCCCATGTAGAAGACGAACCTGAAAAACAGCCGGCGGATCCGAAGAGTGAGGAGAAAAAATAAAGCTTACCCCTGCATTACGGCTTGAGTGGCCTTTGTCTTGATAATATTTACCAGTTCAATCTGAAACAATATATTTTGGTGGTTTTCTGTGTTTTGTTCCCTGTTCAAAGCTGTATGCTATTTCAAGCAGGAGTGGTTCGGTCCATGCTTTTCCGAAAAATGTAACCCCGACAGGAAGGCCTTCTATAAAGCCCATTGGAACTGTTATGGCAGGGTATCCGGCTATTGCTGCAAGCGATGAGCTTCCCCCGACGAAATGGTCACCAAGTATCAGGTCTGTTTTCCATGCAGGAGATCCGGTTGGGGCCATTATTGCATCAAGCCTGCCGGAATTCATCACTTTATCAATACCATCTTCTCTTGTTGCTTTTAACATTGCCGAAAGGGCTTTTTTGTATTCGGGGGAATTCAGGTCGCCTTTCTTTTCGGCCAGCTCCAGAATCTTCTGGTTAAAATATTTAAGTTCAACACTATCGGATTTGTTGAACTCTATCAGATCACTGATATTTTTTACCGGCAGATCATCCCCTGCTTCTGCAAGATATTTATTGAGCCCGTCTTTAAACTCATACAGCATGACCTCGTATGATGCCTCGTCATACTTTGCTCCCTTCGGAAACTCTATCTCAACGATTTCTGCTCCATTCGCTTTTAGCCAGTTTACGGCTTTGAGCATAAGTGTGTCAACCCGTTCAGAAAATCCCATGGCATCTTTCTGAAGTCCTATACGTTTTCCCCGTACACCATCCTTTTTCAGGGATTTCGAGTAGTCGGTCAGATATTTACCCCCGGAGGCAATAGTCTTTGAGTCTGCGGAGTCCACACCTGTCATCGTTCCCAGGGCAATTGCAACGTCTTCCACTGTCCGTCCCATAGGTCCGGGCGTATCCTGGGTGAAAGAGATAGGTATTATACCTGAGCGGCTTATCAGTCCTACAGTTGGCTTGATCCCCACAACTCCGTTATTATTTGACGGACATACTATTGAGCCATTTGTTTCAGTTCCGATTGCTATCATGGTGAGGTTTGCGGAAACAGCTGCTCCCGATCCGGAGCTTGAGCCACAGGGGTTCCTGTCAAGAACATAAGGATTTTTTGTCTGTCCGCCAACCCCGCTCCATCCGCTTGAGGATACCGTGGCACGGAAATTAGCCCACTCACTCAGGTTCGATTTGGCGATTATTACAGCGCCGGCCTCCCTTAATTTTTTTGCTACGAAACTGTCCCTGCCGGGAAAGGAGTGTCTTAAGGCAGTGGCACCTGCAGTAGTTGCCATTTTATCATGGGTATCAATATTATCCTTCAGTATTACGGGTACGCCATGAAGGGGACCTCTTGTTTTGCCGGCAGCAAGCTCCCTGTCGAGCTCCTCAGCTATCGCGAGGGCATCCGGATTTATTTCTATGACTGAATTGAGGCGCGGGCCATTTTTATCTATATCGTTAATTCTGTCGAGGTAAATCTTCACAATATCCGCTATCTTATATTTACCCTCTTTATATCCCTGCTGCAGCTGAGAAATTGTAACCTCCTCTATCCAGCTGTTGTCAGGTTTTTCGCCGGAAATCTTATTTACAGGCGACTTGCAGGTTATAAGGCATAATAATGCGGTGATGCCGAGGAATGAAAATCTGTTTAAGGCTCTGCTCATTATCAATGTTTTTTATGTGGGTTTAAAGTGACACGCAAAAATAATTTTACACAACCATTATCTCTGATATAAAATTATCAATATTATACGGATAATCAATTATTAAAAACGGAGATATTTCTCAGAATCCTGTTTTCCCCGGTGGTAGTGTTTATGTAAATCATTTAAACGCAAAGGATCCCCGGCTGGCGCCGATTTGTAATCGGTGCCATAGATAAAATACACATTATATTTCCACGGAATTACTGACTTACCGATTACTGACTACAAATACTGAATATTGAATATTGAATACCGGATACTGGGATTTGGCACGGATTGCAAATCCGCGCCAGCGTCAGGTGGAGCGTAGCCCCCCGCTGGCGCCGATTTGCAATCGGTGCCATAGATAAAATACACATTATATTTCCACGGAATTACTGACTTACCGATTACCGACTACCAATACTGAATATTGAATATTGAATACCGGATACTGGGATTTGGCACGGATTGCAAATCCGCGCCAGCGTCAGGTAGAGCTTTTATTCACCATATCACCCTGTCCTCCTGACGGAATGAGGGAAGATTTCAGCCATGCGAATTTCCCTGATAAATTGATGTTAATCATATCTTAATCTACAATTAATTTTCTCTTAATGTGAATTGCCTGATTTACATCTAATTTCGTCAGGAGTAAGCCTAAAATTTCCCATTATATGAAAAAATTACTGTTGATTTTTATTTCATTGCTCTGCTTTTTTCAGTTAAGGGCACAGGATACAATCAGAGGTGTAATTGTTGATAGCAAAAATGCCCCGCTACCCGGGGCAACGGTCCAGGTAAAAAATACCGAGAGAGGCGCTCTTGCGGATATGTCGGGTAACTATACCATACGTGCGGATCCGAAAGACACATTAATATTCTCCATGTTAGGTATGGAAACCCAGATGATTCCCGTATCAAATAAAAGAGTAATTAACGTAAAACTGCTTGAGGAGGTTCAGGAGATACCCAATGTGGTTGTAATTGGTTACGGGACCGTTAAGAAAGCCGACCTGACCGGATCAGTGTCCACGATAAAATCAGGGCAGCTGACGCAGATCACCACATTGGATCCGGTGCAGGCTCTGCAGGGAAAAGTTACCGGCGTTCAGGTAACCAATACCTCCGGCGCGCCCGGTGCCCTGTCTGAAGTCCGTATCCGTGGAGTGGGCACCTTTAATAACAGTTCCCCGATCTATGTTGTCGACGGGATGATAGTTGATGACATTTCCTTTCTGAACCCTGATGATATTGCATCAATAAACATACTGAAAGATGCTTCGGCTACAGCTATTTATGGTTCCCGGGGAGCCAACGGGGTTATTATAATTACAACTAAAATGGGTATAGCAGGGAAAGCCGTCTTTAGTTACACAGGGGAATACAGCACACAGATCCTGGCAAAAAAAATTGATTTGCTTAACGGGAAAGAATATGCCACTGTGGTAAATGAGATTACACCCACCTATAATAATGTGGATCTTGTACCAAATACCGACTGGCAATCGCTCATATTTCATCCCGCATCAATTCTGAGCCATCAGTTATCGGCCTCAGGCGCTACTGAAAAGTCAAAATATTATGTAAGCATGGGATATTTCAAACAGGAGGGAATAATTGATAAGTCAAGCTATTCAAGAATTACACTTCAATTGAACAACACATACAACCTTACGAAAAATATTGAGCTGGGTAATTACATAACTATTACCCCATACTCGCAACAAAATGCTCCCAATGTTACCTATTCAGCATACCGGGCCCGGCCCGATCTGCTTCCTTATAATCCCGACGGAAGTTTTGCCCAGGTTTTTAACGTGGGAAATCCTCTTGCAGATCTGGCTTATTCAAATGATTTTAACAAAGGAATCCGGGGTGTCGGTAATATGTTTGCCGAGGCAACCATATTGAAGGATTTTAAAGTAAAAACCTCTTTTGGAATGGATGCCTCCTATAATCAGAACGAGAGTTTTACGCCTGCGTTATTTTGTTTCTTCCCAGCAGCAAAACCTTTTGAATACACTCACAAAGGGAAACAGTCATAACATCAACTGGTTGTGGGAAAATACAATTACTTACAACAGGCGATTCGGCATTCATTCAATTAATGCTGTGGCCGGGTATACAATGCAGAACTCCTCATCTGAGATTTTTAATATGACCGGGAAGAACATTATCCGTACCTCAGCTGATTTCTGGTATTTTAATCCGAATTATATATATGATCCCAATAACGGGGTAAATACCCTCAACACCATTAACAACATAGTGGATGTAAATCAGTACTTTTCAATGATCTCATATCTCTTCAGGGTTAACTATACCTTAAAATCAAGATACCTTTTTACAGCCACTTTCCGGCGTGACGGATCTTCTAAATTCGGCACCTCGAACAGGTATGGAAATTTCCCATCCTTTGCATTGGGCTGGGTTGTTTCACAGGAAGAATTCATGAAATCAGTTCCTGCAATCTCTAATCTGAAGCTGAGAGCCAGCTGGGGGATCATCGGGAATGATAAGATTCCATACGACCAGCGATATTCTCTTACACAGAATCTGATAACAGTGCTGGGAAACCCTTCAGTAGCAAATTCTGCAACTACCTATGATGTCTCAGGTAATCCTGTCCTGAAATGGGAGAGTACGACACAGGGTGACGGAGGGCTTGAAATAGGCCTGTTCAAAGACCAGTTAACAGGAGAGTTCGACTATTACAACCGGTCCACAAATGACATCCTCATTCCATTGTCGGTGCCTGACTATCTTGGTAACGGGCAGGGCTCCCAGATCTACTTCAATGCGGCTTCCGTCAGAAACACCGGCTTTGAGGGTAAAATTTCCTTTAAAGGCAATAAAGAAAAGTTAGCGTACACAATCAGTTTAATAGGGTCAACAGTTAAAAACGAAGTTTTAAAGATCGGAGGGAGCAGCGGAATAGATTCTGTTCTTTTTGGCGGATATCTGTCCAGCGGACTTCCCGTAACCCAGAGCCGAGTCGGTCTTCCCATAGGTGCTTTCTACGGATATAAAACCGACGGGTTATTCCAGAGTGTCGCTGATCTTAATGCATATCCGCATATGTCTACTGCTGTTCCGGGTGACTTAAGGTTTGTTGATGTTAATCATGACGGGAAAATTGACGGTAACGACCGAACGTATATAGGATCACCTATACCTAAATACTTTCTTGGATTCAATATTGATGCAAATTACAGGGGATTTGACCTTTCAATAGATCTGCAGGGAACTTACGGCAATAAGATATTTAATGCCAAGGAGATGGTCAGGCCTGATCCGTACAACTGGGAAAAACATGTTCTGGGTGCCTGGACAGGACCCGGCACAAGCACCACAGAGCCCAGAGCCTCATTTGGCGGGAATAATTACCTCCCCTCTGACAAGTTCATTCAGAGCGGCTCTTTTACCAGGTTACGAAATATAACAATCGGATATACATTTCCTTCATCAATGACCAAAAAAATAGCCATTCAGAAGTTGAGGGCCTATCTGAAGGGGACCAACATCTTCACGCTTACAAAGTTTACCGGCTATACTCCTGAAATCGGAAGTTCCAGTGTCATTAACAACGAGATAGATTTCGGTACCTATCCCATCACTTCGGTTTATTCCTTTGGTATTAACTTAACCTTTTAAATATCATGAAAATAAGAAATATAATCTGGCTTGCTCCTTACAATCATAGGTTTCGGATGCACCGACTTTTTACAGAAGGATCCCCAGGGAAATCTTACCCAGGCTTCATTTCCATCTACCACAGCTGATGCTCTGCAGGCCACCAATGCCGTATATGCTGCTGTCAGAACCTGGTATTACAATTCCGGCGGATACCCTATCCTTGATATTATGTCAGATGATGCCTATAAGGGGAGCAATACCAATGACCAGTTATCTACAGTAGGCGTTTACGATAACTTCACATTTAATACCACAGGCGATGGTCTTGACAGGTGGTGGGCTACCCTGTATCTGGGAATAAAATGGGCAAATGTCGTAATTGAGAAAGTACCGGACATTTCTATGGATACAACTTTAAGAAACAGATATATAGGTGAGGCAAGATTCCTGCGCGGACTCTTTTATTTTGATCTGGTACGTGCCTGGGGAGGTGTTCCTGAGGTCACCTCAACGGAGCCTGCTCTGCATCTGACCAGGGCTGCCAAAGAGGAGATCTACACGCTGATAATTTCAGATCTGCTGTATGCTGAATCCCATCTTACAAAAAAGAGCCAGCTTTCAACATCCGATCTGGGACGGGCCACCATCCAGGCTGCTGAAGCCCTGCTGGCAAGAGTATATCTCTTCCGGAACGATTTTCCAAATGCCGAGATATATGCACTGAAAGTCATCCAGTCCAATGAATATTCACTGGAGCCAAGGTTCATTGATGCCAACGGAGTGAACGGGAATAACGGAGTTGAATCCGTATTCGAAGTCGGAGCTCTGCCGGTAGATGCTTTTGCAGGAGGAGGAGGACAATATGCAAATACCCAGGGTGTAAGGGGCGTTCCTAACCGCGGTTGGGGTTTTAACAGACCTTCAATCGATCTGCGAAAATCCTTTGAACCCGGAGATCCCCGTCTGAAAGGGACTATAATCGATCTTGGCGATACAATAGACGGAATATTGATAATCGGAGATCCCGATCCTGCCAACGATCCTGTTGTCACAGTGAACAGTAATGGAGATACTACCAATATTCAGTGCTATAACCGGAAAGTATGGACCCCCGGAGATGATGTCCCGACCCAGTGGTCAGATCATCGCAGGTTAATCAGATATGCCGATGTCCTTCTGATGGCCGCCGAAGCTCTTAATGAAAATGATAAGCAGGCAGAAGCACTTATTTACCTGAACATGGTAAGAGAACGGGCACGGCAGGGAAATGCTTTAATCCTGCCTGATATCACCGTAACTGATAAAAATCTGCTCAGGGAAAAAATACTGCTTGAGCGAAGGCATGAACTTGCACTGGAAGGCTTCAGGTTCTGGGACCTGGTCAGGACCGGAAATGCTCCGACAGTTCTTGGCCCCCTGGGCTTTGTCGCAGGTAAAAATGAACTACTTCCAATTCACCAGAGCGAGATCGATATCTCGCAGGGAAGCTTGACGCAGAATCCAAACTATTAATATGTTTTGACACAAACAGATATGTATAACTAAATTTATAAATTATCATGAAAAAAAGAAATGTGATTTTTGGGGTATTAATTTTATTGACAGCTATTGTTGCAATAGACAGTTGTAAAAAGAGTAGTCCTGCGCCACTCGATCTGGGATCGTTGATGATCGGTACCATCGATTTGAATGGTGCTGTTCCTCCAAGCAATGTGCCTGTTAATCCAGTAATTGTAGCTACATTTACAACAAATGTGGATGCTACAACCGCCACGACCAGCAATATAACCCTTACTGAGGATTATGATGCCGTATCCATTCCGATAACAATATCTACTTCCGGGGCTGTAGTAACAATAACGCCTACGAACGATCTGGCCAATGGCGCTTTGTATAAACTCGCCATCTCCTCAGGTCTGAAGGCTACAAGCGGTCAGGCTCTCACTTCAATCAACCGTTCATTTACAACCACAGGTTCATTCCTTCCTGCAGGAGCTTATGCCTACTGGAATTTTGACGGAAACGCCAATGATGCAACAGGAGTATTTAATCCTGCAACCAGCGGCATTACAGACATAACCTATGTAACTGGCCGTAACGCTGCTTCCGGTCAGGCTGCAAGCTTTAACGGAACAACCTCGCTGATTGAGATTCCTAACGGCGATATGCTGGATAATACCAGTGACTTCTCCTTAAGTTTCTGGATGAAAGACGATACAACAGCCAAGCGCGATCAGTTTGTAATGGGCCTGGCAGCCTGGTTCGGTTTCCAGTTCGAGTATAACAGCAATATTTACGGCACGGGCGATGGAGCCCAGATAGGTCAGTGTAAACTTGGCTGCCCAGTACAGCATCAGCGACGGGACCTCAACCTCACAGGATTTGTGGCTTGATGGTCAGGGTACAACCAAGGACAACGGCGGATGGCAGGGATGGACCTTCAGCAAAAACCTTGTTGCCAACGGCGGAACAGGTGTGAATGGTCTGCTGGCTCAGCAGTGGGCTCATATAGTATGTACATATGACCATACGACCAAAATCGGCACAATGTACATAAATGGTCAGGAGATGAAGGCCCAGGATTTCAACCTTTATCCTCTTCCGCTGCTGGATGCAACCGGACTGAAATATGCCGGTAACCCGGGAAACAACACCCTTGTGTTTGGATTTATTCAGGATAAGGTTAGTCCCACACTTCCGGATACCTGGGCTGACTATACAAATCCCGCAAACGGTCATTTCCAGGGTCTCCTGGATGATGTTGCAATCTATCATTCAGTGTTGACTCCTGCTATCATAACACTCATGTATAACTCCGGAAAACCGTAACAGATTTTCACATCGGATTAAAGGGAGGGCTGTTGATGCCCTTCCTTTAATTTTATTCATTAACTTAAGGAAATGAGAATTATAACTTTCCGACTATTATTCCTGTTTATTATTGCAGGTGTGATATCATGTGTAAAGGAAAATTCCGGGAATAATAACAAGGGATTGATACAGCTTACAAGTGTAAAAATTGGTACGTACACCCTGAGCCCGGACAATATTGTAAAAAACGTGCCCGGTGATCAGCCTGTAGTACTTACATTTTCCAGCGCTGCAGATACTACCTCCCTTAAGAAGAATATCACTCTCGCATATACAGGAGGAGCCGGGATCCCATATTCTTATACAGCAGCAAATAATTCAACTGTAATTACAATTACGCCTATATTCCACCCTTCAGAATTCCGCCACTATTACACTTTCGGTTTCCTCATCTTTAAAGGGGCTGAATGGAGAGACTTTCCCGGGTGTACAGTTTCAATTCACAACTATAGCGGGTACTATGGTGATTAATAACGTAACAATAAATGGTAACGCCGTAACAGTTACGCCGTCAATAAATATTGATCCGGGTAAAATCAATATACAGATGACCTTTTCTCAGCCCATCGATCCGAACAATTACATATCATCTGTCTCATTTACGGGACCTCCCTTGTCATTCACTCTTACAACTGACAACAAAACACTGCTGGCTTCAACTACTACCGCGGCAAAGGGCCTGACCAGGTACTCATTTTCGGTTTCCTCATCACTGATTTCCTCCAACGGATACACATTTGCAGGCTATAATACTCTCTTTTATACTGCCGTTGATTCCACCTATCAATTTCCTCAGATCTCAGATGATGCTCTTTTAACACTTGTTCAGCAGCAGACATTTAAATATTTCTGGGATTTTGGCCACCCTTCCTGCGGTATGGCACGCGAGCGTAATTCTTCAGGTGATGTCGTTACAACGGGAGGCTCAGGTTTTGGCATAATGGCTATGGTTGTGGGAATGGAAAGGGGATTTATCACCAGGTCAGAAGGACTTGCCCGGCTTGATAAAATACTTGGTTTTCTGGAAACATGCGACCGTTTTCATGGCGCATGGCCTCACTGGTTAAACGGTGTAACCGGGAAAATTGTACCTTTCAGCGCCACCGATAACGGAGGTGACCTTGTGGAAACCTCCTTTATGATAATGGGCCTGCTTACCATGCGGCAATATCTTGATTCCACTGTTATTGCCGAGAATACGGAAATTCAACGTATCAATAACTTATACAAATCCGTGGAATTCGACTGGTACACAAATGGTGAAAAAACACTCTACTGGCTGTGGTCACCCAATAATGGTTACATCCTTAAGATCCAGGGTTACAATGAAACTCTGATAACATACATTATTGCCGCTTCTTCTCCTACCCATACAATATCTATGGACACCTATACCACCGGGTATGCAAATAACGGAGGCATTAAGAACGGGAAAAGCTTTTACGGGTATCTGTTACCCCTTGGACAGGATTACGGCGGACCTTTATTCTTTACTCAATATTCTTTCCTGGGGCTTGATCCCACGACATTTAAAAGATCAGTATGCCGATTACTGGGAACAAAATGTGAATCAATCCCTGATAAACTGGGCCTATTGCCAGGCAAATCCGAAGAAATATCCGGGTTATGGTCCGGGGATCTGGGGATTGACTGCCTCCGATAATCCCCAGGGATATAATGCACAATCGCCAACAAACGACCTGGGCGTTATCACCCCCACAGCAGCTATCTCTTCCATTGCATATACACCTGTTCAATCTTTGGATGCACTGAGAACTTATTACTATTTTCTTGGAGATCACCTCTGGGGCAATTATGGCTTCTATGATGCCTTTGATGTAACCGTGGGCTGGTGGGCAACTTCTACCCTGGCCATCGATCAGGGGCCTGAAATCTGCATGATTGAAAACTACAGGAGCGGCCTTCTCTGGAATCTCTTTATGTCATCAGCCGAGATAAAAGGCGGGTTAACAAAGCTTGGTTTCACATATTAGCATTATGAAGAGAACAGCTGCATATATTCTTCTTGCATTCTTAATATGCAACTCTGCTGATTGTACCGGGAAAAAGGATAAACAGAACAACACTGATAAAGTGCCGGTCTTCAGAGAGTTATCTGATGACTCACTTCTTACCCTGGTTCAATACAGAACCTTTCAATATTTCTGGGATGGAGCTGAACCGGTATCAGGAATGGCCCGCGAAAGATATCATGTTGATGGTGATTATCCCGATAACGATAAAAATGTTGTCACCACGGGTGGTTCCGGCTTTGGTGTCATGGCTGTTCTGACGGGAATTGAAAGGGGCTTTATTACAAGGAAAGAAGGTTTGGATCATTTTAAAAAAATTGTCAGGTTCCTGAAAAAGGCAGACAGGTTTAAGGGAGCTTACCCTCACTGGCTGTACGGTGAAACAGGCAAAGTAAAACCGTTTTCCTTAAAGGATGATGGAGCGGATATAGTTGAAACTGCTTACCTGATGCAGGGATTGCTTGCTGTGCGGCAGTACTTTAAAGATGGCAACGCAGAAGAAAAAACTCTTGCTTCCGGAATCGATACGTTATGGAGGGAAGTTGACTGGAACTGGTTCACAAAAGGAGGGGAGAAGGTGATCTACTGGCACTGGTCACCGGATTATAAGTGGGCAATGAATTTTCCTGTAAGGGGTTATAATGAATGTCTAATCCTATATGTTCTGGCAGCTTCTTCCCCTACTCATCCTGTCCCGGCTGAGGTATATCACGAGGGTTGGGCAAGAGACGGAGCAATTGAGGGCGTCCATGAGAAATATGGCTATACACTTTCACTCAATCATAATGGCTCGGAGGAATACGGAGGTCCGCTCTTCTGGGCTCAATATTCTTACCTTGGATTGGATCCCCGTAATCTTAAGGACAAGTATGCAGATTACTGGAAGGAAAACAAAGATCAGACACTTATCAACTGGCAATGGTGCGTCAACAACAAGCTTAAATATGCCGGTTATGGCAGGGATTGCTGGGGATTGACTGCCAGCTATTCAATAAAAGGCTATGCTGCACACAGCCCCGGTGAGAAAAATGACCTTGGAGTGATATCTCCCACTGCGGCGCTTTCCTCATTCCCTTATACTCCACGGCAGTCAATGGATGCATTAAAGCATTTCTATTACGGACTTGGGTAATAAGATCTGGGGAGTATTTGGCTTTTATGATGCCTTCAGTGAACAGTATAACTGGTACCCGAAGCGATATCTGGCAATTGACGAGGGACCGATAGTGATAATGATTGAAAACTACAGAAGTGCACTTCTGTGGAATCTTTTTATGAGCTGCCCTGAGGTACGGGTGGGACTAAAAAAACTTGGTTTTTATGACCAGGATGCAGAAAAGTGATAATATCAGATGATTAAGCATTTATCTCCCTGACGAGGCTTTAAATTTTTTCTACTTATAAACGGCGTAGCAATATGAAACTAATCAGATACTTTTTTTTATCAATTTTTATCCTGACATACAGCTGTACCAAAGCTCCTGAAAAAACCGTCACAGAGAGTAAAATGGAAAAATTTGTCCAGGGACTGTTTGAAAAAATGACCCTTGAAGAAAAAATAGGACAGCTTAGCTTATTTACAAGCGACTGGGGTACAACAGGTCCTTCAATAAGGAAAGATTATGTGGATCTTATTAAAAGCGGGAGGGCAGGTGCGATCTTCAACGCTTACACAGTCGATTATGTAAGATCACTCCAGAAAATTGCAGTTGAAGAAACCCGCCTTCATATTCCTCTTATATTCGGATATGATGTGATCCATGGGCACAGGACAATTTTCCCTGTTCCCCTGGCACAGGCCTCATCATGGGATATTGAATCAATCAGGCGGTCAGAAGAGATTGCTGCTATGGAAGCTACTGCCGAGGGAATAAACTGGACCTTTGCACCGATGGTCGACATTTCAAGGGAGCCTCGCTGGGGAAGGGTTGTCGAGGGAGCAGGCGAGGATAACTGGCTGGGATCCTTAATTGCAGCGGCACGGGTGAGGGGCTTCCAGGGAACCGATCTGTCAAATGAAAAAACATTGCTTGCATGTGTCAAGCACTTTGCTGCCTATGGCGCTCCCCAGGCAGGCCGCGATTATAATACGGTTGATATGTCACAGCGTTCCCTGTTTGAATGGTATCTGCCTCCTTATAAAGCAGCTCTTGACGCAGGTGCCGGTTCTATAATGACCTCTTTCAATGAAATAGCCGGCATTCCTTCCTCTTCGAACAAATGGCTTCTCACGGATCTTCTGAGAGGGATCTGGAAATTTAACGGATTCGTGGTATCAGATTATAACTCAATACCTGAACTGATCGCCCATGGAGTAGCGGCTGATTCGGCACAGGCAGGAGAACTTGCCATGAACGCCGGACTTGATATGGATATGCAGGGAAGTATTTACCTGGATAACCTGGCTGCTCTTATTAAAGCCGGTAAAGTGAGTGAAGAGTCTGTCAACAAAGCCGTAAAACTGATTCTGACTGCAAAATATAAACTGGGACTCTTCGATGATCCTTATAAATATTGCAGCAAAAAGAGGGAAAAAGATGAAATTATGACACCTGAAAATCTCTCTTTTGCCAGAAAATTTGCTGCTAATTCCTGTGTCCTTCTGAAAAATAATAAAAAGACACTCCCGATAAAGCGTGGTATAAAGTCAATTGCAGTTATTGGTCCGCTGGCTGACTCCCGGGAGGATATGCTTGGCTCCTGGTCGGCTGCCGGTCAGTGGGAGAAATGTGTCACACTTTTAGAAGGTATAAAAAACAAGGCAGGTGATAATATTAAAGTTCTGACAACAAAAGGATGCAATGTCAACGACGATGACAGGACCGGTTTCAGCAAGGCCGTCTCAATAGCAGCTCAATCGGATTTTATTGTTCTGGCCCTTGGTGAAAGCAGGGATATGAGCGGCGAAGCTGCCAGCAGGACAGATATATCAATACCCGGAGTTCAGATGGAAATGGTGAAGGAAATTTTAAAAATAAGGAAACCCTGCGCGGTGGTTCTTTTTAACGGCCGGCCTCTGACAATTTCAGAACTTGACGGAACGGCACCGGCAATCCTCGAAGCGTGGTTCGGAGGTACCGAAGCAGGTAATGCTATAGCGGATGTTCTTTTTGGTGATATTAATCCTTCTGGTAAAATTACCCTCTCATTTCCAATAAATACGGGCCAGATACCTGTCTTTTATAACTGCAAGAATACGGGAAGACCTGTAAATCCTTTGTTCCCCAATGATAAGTACAAATCGCGGTACATCGACTGTCCAAATACTCCCCTCTATCCTTTCGGTTACGGGCTGAGTTATACAACTTTCAGCTATTCGGATATTTCACTGAATAAGAGCGCCTTTCAAAGAAATGATACAATTATCGCCACTGCTGATATTACAAATACGGGAGACAGAGATGGCGAAGAGATTGCACAGCTTTATGTCCGTGATCTTGTCGGTGATGTCACCAGACCTGTCAAAGAACTAAAAGGATTTAAAAAATTGTTTATCAGGAAGGGTGAAACAGTAAAAGTAATATTTAAAATCACAGCCGGATGACTTATCATACTATCATCAGGATATGAGTTTTACATTCGACCCGGGAGATTTTGAACTTTTTATTGGTACAAGTTCGGCCGACAACAGAATGACCCCTTTCAGGATACTGTAAAAGTCACCCCTGCCTGCAGGATGGTACTGAGGATTGCCATGTTCTTCGCAAAGGAAATCAATGGACCAATTCAGCTCCCCCGTCTCTTATTCATGATATTTGCAATATTTAAAACCTTTTTTCAGAGTTAGTCTTAAAAGCAATAAACTTTGAATATATTTGTTGTGTGTCGCATTAAATCTGAAATCGGATTTCTGATTTTGTCTTTAAAGAATGAAAAACATTTATCTGCAGATTCTTGATCTGCATTCATCAGGCTTCCCGTTTGTGCTGGCTTCAGTTACCAGGACACATGGTTCCACTCCGCAAAAACCGGGAAGTTCCGCGTTATTCAATGATCAGGGTCTTCTGACAGGAACTGTCGGAGGAGGCGTAGTTGAAGGGAAAGTGCAGAAGCTGGCCATTGAGGCAATTTCAACAGGGAATTCCGGTTTTTACCATTTTAATCTTTCAAACGACATCTCAAAAACTGAGGAAGCTATATGCGGTGGAGAGATAAGTGTATTGATAGATGCTGATCCCGGAAACTCCATCTCAGCCTTTGAACAGCTCAGACAATCAATGAAGAAGCGGTTACCGGGAGTGCTTATTTCAATGGTGACCAGTCTTTCAAATGAGACTGTTGAGATCAGACGGTACTGGATCAGTGATTCATTTTCACCCCCGTCCCTTTCCGAAGAGATTCTTAAAGCTATAGAACCTGCTGCGAAACAATTGATCAGCGCAGGAGACCCTTCAGCGTACAGTGAAATTGAAACCGGGACGAGTGCCGGCGAAGAAAGCTCATTCTTTTTCCTTGAACCTGTTTTTCCTCCGCCACATCTGGTCATTGCGGGAGCAGGCCATATTGGCAGGTCGCTTGCCCATTTCGGAGACCTGCTTGGGTTTGAGGTTTCGGTTATTGATAACAGACCAGAGTATGCCAATACCGGAAACATTCCGGATGCCAGCCATATAATTGTGAAGGATATAGGTGAGGCAATGAAGGAGCTGGAAAAAGAAGGCGATACATATGTTGTTATTGTGACGCGGGGGCACAGGGACGATGCTTCAGCCCTGAGGCCTTGCATTGGCACTGACCTGGCGTATACCGGCATGATTGGAAGCAAAAGCAAGATAGCTGCCATGAGGCTTGATTTTATTACGAAAGGCTGGGCGGACGCCGACCAGTGGGCCCGGATCCATGCACCTGTCGGTATTGAAATAAAATCGCAGACTGTCGAGGAGATAGCTGTGAGTATAGCAGCTGAACTTGTTCTGGTAAAAAACAGCAGGAAATCATACAGGTAAGTGAGCGGGATCTGGAGTATCATATTGGCGGCAGGTGAATCTAAGAGAATGGGCTTTCCGAAGATGCTTCTGGACATTAGCGGGAAAACAATGATTGAAAATGTTATCAGCCATGTTGCAGAATCGGAAACAGATGGTATATTAGTGGTGCTGGGAGCCAACAGTGAGGATCTGATTGACCTGGTCGGAAAATTTGATGTAAAGTATTGTTATAACGATAGATACAAGGAGGGAATGTTATCTTCGGTAAGGTGCGGATTTAGTAATCTGCCTTCTGATTTTACTGCGGCACTGGTTTTCCAGGGAGATCAGCCTTTCGTCTCTCCTTCAGTTATTAATATTGTTATAAATGCGTACAGGACTACTGGTAAGGGAATTGTGATCCCTGTTTATAAAGGAAAGAGAGGTCATCCTCTACTCCTGGATAACAGGTACAGGGAGCAGGTAGCAAAGCTTGATCCTGATAAAGGACTTCGTTCAATTTCCTATTTGAATCCGGAAGATGTTCTGGAGGTGGAAACGGATGTGCAGGGTATTCTCAGGGACATTGATACCTATGAAGATTATATAAATGAATCAAATCAAATATGATAGCTATGGAAGAGACAATTAGTTTTCAATTAAACGGGAAAAAAACAGATGTACTGATTGATCCCACTCTGACGCTCCTGTGGGTGTTGCGGAATCATTTCGGGCTTACAGGGACAAAGTTCGGATGCGGTATGGGATTCTGCGGGTCATGCACAGTTCTACTTGACAATGAAGCTGTAAGATCCTGCACCCTTTCTGTAGGTGAAGTAAAGGGCAAAAATGTTGTAACAATTGAAGGTCTGGCCGTCGATGGTGAGTTGCATCCCCTGCAGAAGGCATTTGTTGAACACGATGCACTGCAGTGCGGTTATTGTACCCCCGGTATGATAATGAATGCTGCGGGTCTGCTTTTGAAAAATCCTTCTCCCACCGCTGATCAGATTAAGGAGGGAATGGAAAATAACCTGTGCCGTTGCGGAGCACATGTCCGCATCATTGAGGCTGTCGGTACTGCTGCAAAAAATATGAAAGGAGGGATGTGATCATGAAAAACGGAAAAGTTAAGAACCAGGTTTCTTCGCATAGCAATGTCCGTCGCGGAATGCCAAGACGTGATTTCTTTAGACTTATCGGAGGTGGTATTGTTGTCTTCTTCCTGCCGCGTTGCAGCAGTGAAAATGCCGCGGGAGCTGCTCCTGAAGAAAGAAGTCTTCCAAAAGATTATAATGCCTTCCTTCTCGTTGGCGGGGATGGTACAATAAGCTGTTTTACTGGAAAGATAGAGATGGGGCAGGGAATTATTACATCGCTGGTCCAGGAAATGGCTGATGAACTGAATGTTCCCATTGAAAAGATCAAACTGGTAATGGGCGATACGGATCTCTGTCCCTGGGATGGCGGTACATGGGGATCGATGACTACCAGGCATTTTGGCCCTTCAATGAGGGCCGCCCTGGCTGAGGCAAGGGGTACATTGATGGTTCTTGCATCTGAGAAGCTTAAGGTGCCTGTAGCCCAGCTCGCGGTAAATGATGGTGTTATTTCCGATACATCCGATCCCTCAAAGTCGGTAACATATGCCGAACTGGCAAAAGGCAAAAAAATAGAGAGATATCTGAAAGAAAAGCCTTCAGTTGAAGACTATACTAAATTTACATTTGTCGGGAAACCGTACCACCGTATGGATGCAAAGCTGAAGGTTACCGGAGAGGCAAAATATACAGGTGATATGAAGCTGCCGGGAATGGTTTTTGCAAGGGTGCTCAGACCGCCTTCCCATGGGGCAAAGCTGACTTCGGTTGATACATCCGGAGCAGAAAAGGTTGAAGGTGCAAAGGTAGTGCGTGACGGAGACTTTATAGCAGTACTTCATGCAAACCGTGACAAAGCAGATGAAGCTCTTGTAAAGATAAAAGCCGAATATACTTTCAATGAGATACCTGTAAATAATAAGACGGTATTTGAATATATGCTTAAGGCCGATTCATATTCCAATGTAGATACCTCTTCCGGAGATATCGAAGCAGGGAAAAAGCTTTGTGATAAAACCTTCGACTCGGTTATTGATGATCCCTATCTGGCTCATGTTCCGATTGAGACACATTCTGCCCTTGCAAACCTTGAAGGTGATAAGATGACCGTTTGGGCATCAACCCAGACACCCTATCCTCTTCAGGATGAAATAGCCGGTGTCCTTGGTGTTCCCATAAGCAAAGTAAGGGTTATCGTCCCGTTTGTTGGCGGAGGGTTCGGAGGCAAGAGTACCAATTATCAGGCTGTTGAAGCTGCAAGGCTTGCAAAGCTCAGCGGAAAACCTGTAATGGTTGTTTGTACAAGGGAGGAAGAGTTTTTTGAGGATAATTTTCATCCTGCCGGCGTAATAAAGGTCAGTTCGGGAATTGACAAGTCAGGTCTGATAAAATTCTGGGATTATCATGCATATTTTAGCGGTACAAGGGGAAGTGAAATACTATATGATGTTCCCAACCTGAAGATAACCGACCATGGCCAGAAGGATAATGCTCCGGCTGTTCATCCGTTTGATACCGGCCCATGGCGCGCACCGAATAACAACACAAATACTTTTGCGCGGGAATCTCAAATAGATCTGATGGCTGCAGCAGCAGGTATTGATCCGCTTGAATTCCGCCTTAAGAATCTCAGAAATGAGAAATTGATTGAAGCTCTGAAAAAAGCTGCTGATATGTTCGGATATAAGCCCGGTAAAGGGAAGGATGGAAGGGGAGTGGGTATCGCAATGGGTACCGATGTCGGTGCATTTGTGGCAATGATTGCCGAGGTAGACGTTGACAAAAAGACAGGCAAGGTGAATGTTCTGAGGGTGGTATGCACCCAGGATATGGGATTATGTGTCAATCCTCTTGGCGCAACAATGCAGATGGAAGGCTGTATTACCATGGGACTCGGTTATACTCTTACTGAGGAGCTTGTCTATGATGGCGGTAATATAATTTCAAAAGGATTTGATTCCTATGAGATCCCACGGTTCTCCTGGGTACCGAAGATTGAGACCTTTATACTTCAGAGAATGAATGAAGCCCCGCAGGGTGGCGGCGAACCGGCGATAATTACCGTGGGTGGAGCAGTTGGGAATGCAATCTTTAATGCCACGGGGGCAAGGCTTTACCGGATGCCCTTCACCCCCGACAGGGTTCTGGAGGCATTAAAGAAAGTATAATTGTTGGCGTCGTATTCAATGTCGCGATCGGCGAAGTCTCCAGACTTCGCCGTTACACTTACGCCGTCCTGTCAATCAGAACAGGTACTTCTTTAGAAGCTCTGTTCCTTTCTTTATTTCGTCACGTCCGGAAGATTCAATACCGTACCATCCCCGGTAGCCGGAATCTTTTGCAAGCTTTATCATTTTGGCAGTAAGCTCTTCTGTCGGCTGGTTGCGGTACGACATGCCGCCGGCATAAGGAAGCATTTTCAGCAGATAGTTGTAATTGTCGAAATTATCAGACGGGCGACGCCAGTCGGGATAGGTGCCGAAATAGAGGTTGTCAACTTCTTTCATAAGTGAAACCATCCATTCGGGATCATTTGAAACGCCTCCATGATTCTCTATAAGCACACTTATCTTTGCAGGAACTGCATATTCCAGCATCATCTGGTATGTCTCAGTAGCCCATTTAAGTGCCTCATCCTTTGAAACATTTTCAGGCCCCCGGCAATTTGTCCTTATAGCATGGCATCCAAGATAATTTGCTATATCAATCCACTTCCTGTGATTTATTTCAAACTGGCGGCGTTGTCTCTTTCGTTGGGGAGCATCCGTCGCCCTCATCATCCACCATTATCAGTACCATTGTAACCCCGTTGTCTGCCGCATTTTTCTTCAGCTGGTTGAGGTAGCCTTCAGTGGGCACCTCAAAAAGTGTATTTACGAATTCAATGCCATTAAGCCCGAAATCATTTCTTGCTATTCTTGCAAAATCCAGGGTCTTCCATTTCCCGCTCTTTACCTCGTCCACGAGGGCCCACTGGGCCAGGGAAATATCATCTTTTATCATGCGTGAAGTTGCGTCTGCAAATGTTGAACCGATAACTGATGGAGCAACGATGCCTGCGGCACCTGCCACAATTGACTTTTCAAGAAAGTTTCTCCTTGTTATATTATTCATCCGGCATAATTTTAAAACTCTTACATATTTAATTCAAATAGCTGTTACAGGAAGCTAAAGCTCCCATCCCTTACGATATTCTCTTACAAGGAACTTATCAGCCTCAGGCATGTTGGTTATTTTCATTGCAGCGCTGAATCATATTCCACCTTTTCCCTGCCCTCAGGGCTACTGCACCAAGTAATATTGTCTCAGTTACCGGGCCTGCATAAATAAAGCTTCCCGGCTGATTGGGTATTGTTCTTGAAGGAGTTGATCCATACATCATTACTGTCCTCTCTTTGATTCTCCTTTACTGGTTCCTCAGGCAGGATCTTCTTATTTCCCGTATAAAGAACAGGTTTTTCGCCCCTGAAATCACCAATTATCTTCCCTTTTTCTCCTACAAACATCATTCCTTCTGCTTCAAGTTCCTTGCCTTCAGCACTGTATTCATCAGGGTTTATTGGTTTCATACCTCCGTCGTACCAGAAAAGATCAAATGGGCCAAGCTCCGACTGTGCAGGGAATCTGAACCTTATTATACATGAAAGAGGAAATGCAACTTCATTTTTTACCCCGACAGCGACATTATTCTCCAGTGTGCATGTTTTTGTTGCATATGCCTCCGCGGTTTTTGCCGGAGTATTTATTCCAAGGGTCAGAAAGAGTGGAAACAGGCTATAGTGGCCCATATCTGCAATGCTACCGGCTCCAAAGTCGTACCACCCGCGAAAAACAGCATTTGTGTATTTTGGGCTATATGGACGGGAAGGCACCGGTCCGAGCCAAAGATCCCAGTTAAAGTCTTCGGGAACCGGAGGAGTATCGGTGGGGTTGGTTTGCCACTGCGGCCATACCGGCCGGTTTGACCAGTTATGTATTTCCTTGAGCTTTCCTATATGCCCTTCAGTAATCCATTTTTTTATTGTATCATATTCAGGCCTGCTGCTCCATGCAAGAAGGTGGGTGCTCAGACCTGTTTTACGGGCAGTATCAATTGTCAGCCTGGCCTCATACATCCTGTTTGCAATAGGCTTATGGGTAACAACATGCTTCCCTTTTTTCATTGATGCCAGTGCAACAGTTGCATGAAGATGATCGGGTGTCATGATCTTGATTGCATCGACATCCTTTTCCTTTTCGAGTAATTCCCTGAAATCTTCATAGGAGGCACAGCCTTTATAAGTCCCGGCCGGTTTTGATTTTCCATAGTATTTCTGAACAAACTCCTGGCCGATATCCCTTCCCCCGGGTATTCCCTTAAACCTCTCTCCCCAGGATTTATCTCCAAGGGCTTCACGGATATCATCTCTGATACCATTAAGTGACCAGTCCACATAATTAGTGCTAAACTTGTTCGGATCGCACACTGCTACGATTTGAAGCGAGGGATTTGCTATAAGTTGTGTCATCTCCCTTAATCCCTGTGTGCCGCATCCAATATAACCCAGCGTAATTTTGTCACTTGGGGCCACATACCCCGGCCCTCCAAGGACTTGCCTCGGAACAACTGTAAATGCCACGGATGCAGCTGCAGCTGATCCCAGGAATTCACGACGGTTAATCTTTTTTGAAGTTGCCATTTTGCTTACCAGATTTATGTTAATTAATTATGTGATCGGATTGACTGTGGAAATTATATCTGAAATGAGGTTTATCATTCAAATGTACAAAAACTGAATTATAATTCCTCCACTGCCTTAAAAATTAATTATAGCCATAAGGCAGGTTTCTCTTTCGGTTTAAAATGAGGTACCGGGGAAGTCTTAAGGCTTTTCTTTATACACATCTTATGAAAAGGATTTAAGACTTTTGCATCGGCATTTTGTTAAACCTATTCTGGAGCATTTCAGATTCCCATTTTGATATCCGATACGGCCTGCTCTGAAAGAGCATAAGGTTAATAACCCCCAGCGCAGCTGGGGGTAGGGTCACACATATTGATGTTAGCTCCGCAGGAGCGTAACAATTGGATAACAGGAAGCATCACAACCAGAAATATGCCACCCCTTCGGGGTTCGCGACAGGAGTGCAGCTTTTCACCCCCAGCTGGGCGCTGGGGGTTATTAACATACCGCCACATTCGTGGCAGAATGAATTGGTAAATGAAAAATCAGTCTATCAAGAGGAATAAATGAAAATCTTACTATACTCAGAGCATAATTACACATTACTATATTGAAAATGTGATGAAAGATCAGAGGTCATAAGGGAGGAGAAAGGGAAAGGAAGGTTAAATATTATAAAATAGGTTAAAAAGGGGTTCACATATTGCAGGTAAAGAATTGAGTGGTTTTATTTATTTTATATTTGTAACAATTAATTTAAAACAGGGGGATAAATGAAGAGGGAAATGAGGAGAGAAACAGACAGAATTAAACTGGCAATAATGCGGATCACTGACTGGATGAAGGGACACAGGTTCCCACCAGGATTATTTTTGTTTATATTGGGGATATTGTCTACAATCTGGTTTTTGATCAGGGTAATCCCAAAGCCTTCACGTGCCACCTACCCGTGTATGCAGGTAGCAGCACCAATAATGTCAGGATTTGTTGTTTATCTTCTTTCACTGGGAGGAATAACCCTGGCATTCCGCAAGTTAAAGAAGAGTATCTCCGGCGGCAGATACCTGGCAACAGGCTTATTTTTAGTTGTTGCAGTCACCGGCCTGATAATTTCTCTTACACGCGGAAGTCTGAACACCTACGGGGGTGACCTGCCAGCAACCGGACCTGATGACGGACCAAATCAGCCATTCGGTACTCCGATGGGAGTTAATCCGGGCAGGGTAGTCTGGGTCTGGAATCCGCAGGCGACAAATGAAAAATGCCTTAACACATTCGAATCAAAAGACTATTACTTCAAACCCGAAAATACAAATAAGGATGTCGTAAGGACCATGGTAAGAGATGCATTGACAAAGCTCAGCGGGAAAACGAGCATTCCGGAATCATGGGAGCTTCTTTTCCGTTACCATAATATGAATAAGCTGAAAGAGGACAGAGGATATACCAGGGGCGAAAAGATACTGATCAAGATCAATCAGGGTACATCAAGATGGTTACTGACCCAGGATGACAAGGATAAAGGATACTATTATCCTCAGACATTTAAGCCGACTGCATTAAGGGAGAGCGCTAATTACGGAGCGACTGAAACAGGGCCTTATATCGTACTCGAACTCCTGAGGGAGCTGATCAATGAGGCGGGGATAGATCCGGCCGATATAGCAGTGGGAGATCCGATGACTGATATTTATGGCCATAATTACGAAATATGGCATGCCGAGTTTCCGGGAGTAGTGTACATCGATAAATTTTCCACCATGCATGGAAGAACCCTTACCAAACCTGGTTCTGAAGACCGGCTCTTTTATGCAAACAAGACCCAGAAGGATAAGGTATACGAGGTTATTGAAAATGCCGATTACCTCATTAATGTCGCAAACCTGAAACCACATTACGCTGCAGGTATTTCCCTTACGGCAAAAAACCATTTTGGTTCGCAGGCCCGCCCTACAGCACAGCATTTACACAATTCTCTCATTACTCCAAGAGGTTCTCTCGGATCAAACGGAGGCTATCATAAGTATCGTGTACAGGTTGACCTTATGGGAAGCAAATACCTGGGAAGGAACACAGTGCTCTATCTCGTGGACGGATTATTCGGAGGTGGTGCTATTGAAACAAAAGTACCCGTAAAATATTTTATGGCGCCCTTCAACGATGACTGGTGCAATTCAATATTTGTATCACAGGATCAGGTTGCCCTTGAATCGGTTTGTTACGATTTTCTGAGAACGGAATGGAATGGTGTAAACCAGCATAATCCTGCAAACGGACAACCAGGTTATGCTCCCAATATAAAGGGAGTAGATGACTATCTTCATCAGGCTGCTGACAGGTCTGACTGGCCTGAAGGCGTTGTGTATGATCCTGATAACAGTGGAACCCCGATTCCCAGCCTCGGTGTTCATGAGCATTGGAATAATGCTCTAATGAAGCAGTACTCACGAAATCTTGGCCTTAATAAGGGAATCGAGCTGGTATCTGTTCCTGATACGCTGGTTAAACACAGATAAACTGTGTTTGAATATACCTGACTTATCTGAGGCTGCCGGGCAGGCATAATTACTCTGCTGCAGACCTGCTCAAAGGATACTGCAATAAGTAGGTTTTAAGAAAACTTATAAATATATTTGTTAGGTACAATATGTTCTTAATAGAAAATCTTAAAGTCTCATCCACAACATGAAAAACTCAGAAACTCAATTTACGACAAACCGTCGTGATGCTTTGAAGCTTTTAGCTGCAGGTTCTACAGCCGGTATTTTAGGGCTGTTCGGAAGTCCGCTGGCCAGGGCAGAGAACTATGTAAAGCCTGCCTATGCAAAAGGAATGGCACCTGTAAAGATTAAAAGTGTAAAGGCCATCCCAACCGCACCTGAAGGGATTAACCTCATCGTTGTAAAAGTTGAAACCACTGAACCGGGGCTGTATGGACTGGGCTGTGCTACATTCACTCAGAGGGCTGAAGCTGTTGTCACTGCAATAAACAAGTATCTGAATGATTTTTGTGAAGGTAAGGATGTCGACAATATTGAGGATATCTGGCAGGGTGCATATGTGAGTTCTTACTGGCGGAACGGAGGCGTTCTGAATAATGCATTAAGCGGACTTGATGAAGCTTTATGGGATATCAAGGGAAAAAGAGCAGGGATGCCTGTGTATCAGCTTCTTGGGGGAAAGGCTCGTTTTGCAGTCCAGTGCTATACCCATGCCAGTGGCCGTACAAACGAAGAGGTAATTGAAAATGTACAAAAATTCATTTCCCAGGGTTACCAGCATGTAAGGATCCAGCTGGGAGCATATGGAGGCGTGGGGACGCTGGGTGCCAATCCTGCATTCAGGGATGCCGGCTTTGGCGGTCCCACCGACGATTTTATGGATCAGCATGCCTATCTTAACTCGGTCCCTAAAATGTTCAAGGCGGTAAGGGCTGCCTGCGGCGACACGGTTGAACTGCTTCATGATATTCATGAAAGGGTGGAGCCTATGGATGCAATAAACCTGATAAAGAGGCTGGAAGAGTACAACCCGTTTTTCATTGAGGATCCTTTCTCACCTGAGAACATGGAATGGTTCAAACAGCTCAGGGTCTCTACATCTGTACCCATCGCTATGGGTGAGCTATTCAATAATATAAACGAGTTTAAGATGCCGATGGTAAATCACTGGTTTGATTTTATCAGGATACATATCTCCCAGATAGGTGGAATAACTCCTGCTATGAAGGTGGCACGGCTTGGAGAATGGTTCAACATCAGGACAGCCTGGCACGGCCCGGGAGATGTCTCACCTGTAGGTCATGCTGCCAATTGTCATATTGATCTTGCAGTCTGGAATTTTGGAATTCAGGAAGCAGTACGTTTTTCTGATAAACTGCAGACGATATTTTCAGGTTGCCCAACAATGAATAAGGATTATATGTCAGTGAATGAGGTTCCCGGACTGGGTGTTGATATTAATGAGAAGGAAGCGGCAAAATATCCGATAGGAACCAAATCGAACTGGCAGGTGAGAAAGAATGACGGAACAATAATCAGACCTTAAAATGAACAGGATGAAAAATAACCGGAGGGAATTTATAAAGAAAAGCAGTGTAATTGCTGCCATGTCTGTAGCGGGTATAGGTGTTTCCGGGGCCGTGCCCGGACCAGGGAGCGAAAAGGAGATTAAAAAAGCAGCCAGAGGCCCCCGTCAGGAAAAATATGTACCGGATGGCGGAATAAAAATGTGCTTTGCTTATTTCGGAGGAATTGAAGCGGAGAAGCGCAAGGTCGAATTTGGAAGGCAGTTGAATGTTCTTGGCGCTGTGGGTGGAATAAGCCCGCAAATGGTCGGACTTCAAAATGTGAATGCCTGGGATCTTGAAGCTGTCAAAGCAGTAAAAAATGCCTGGGATAAGGCCGGGCTTAAGCTTGAAGTGATCGAGGGTCCTCCTTCGTTATCGGAGAAAACAAAGCTTGCCCTGGATGGCAGGGATGAAGAGATCTCAAACTTCATCACCTTTATGAAGAATCTTTCCGCAGTTGGAGTAGATACAATTTGTTATAACTGGATGCCTGTTATAAGCTGGGCACGGACTACAATTGACCGGCCCGGGCGTGGCGGAGCGCTGGTAACTGCCTTTGACTATGAAGATATTAAGGATAAGGCTTTAACAAAATATGGTGAGGTTTCAAAGGAGACGCTTTGGAAAAACCTTGAATATTTTCTCAGGGCAGTTGTTCCGGAGGCAGAAAAGCACGGAATTAAACTGGCTATGCATCCTGATGATCCCCAGGTTGACAGCATACGGGGGATTTCCAGAATTATGACAACTGCTGATGCATTCAGGCGTATGGCAGCCATTTATCCCAGTCCCAGCAACGGCATTACAATGTGCCAGGGCAATTTTTCACTTATGGGTGAAGATATCCCCACGCTCGTAAGAGATTTCGGAAGTAAAAACCTTATCCATTTTGTTCACTTCAGAAATGTAAGAGGCGGCAAGATGAATTTCGTAGAAACTTTCCATGATGAGGGTCAGATCGATATGTATGCGGCTATGCAGGCATATCTTGACATTGCCTTTAAGGGACCTTTACGTCCTGATCACGTTCCTACAATGGCCGGAGACAGCAATGAACGTCCGGGGTACAGTGCCCTCGGAAGCCTCTATGCAGCAGGTTATATCCGCGGTCTTATTGAGGCTATTTCCAAAAAGAGCTGAAAGAGAACCTTAAAATCAAAATTCTATAATAATGAAGAAAGTATTTTA
The DNA here is from genome assembly GCA_963816345.1 of uncultured Bacteroidales bacterium. Lineage (GTDB taxonomy): Bacteria > Bacteroidota > Bacteroidia > Bacteroidales > VadinHA17 > LD21. Next base: position 2,085,653 of record CAWFKI010000005.1, on the reverse strand, counting down.
TTTTTTGTCAGGTTTAACAATTGTAGCTATGCCATTAATTAACTTTCCCCAGACAGAGATCACAAACGGATTAATTACCGCAAAGATCTATCTTCCGGATGCCAAAGAGGGATATTACCGGGGAACCAGATTCGACTGGTCAGGTAATATTCCGAGCCTTAAATACGACGGTCATGAATACTTTGGCCAGTGGTTTACAAAATACAGTCCTGAGATTCACGATGCCATAATGGGTCCTGTGGAGGAATTTACACCTCTTGACTACCTTGAGACCAGCCCTGGCGGAAGCTTCGTGAAAATCGGGGTTGGCGTGCTGACAAAGCCGGATGATAAACCATATACCTTCAGCAGGTTATATCCGGTGGTAAATCCCGGCAAATGGAGTATTAAGAAGAGCGCTGACGAGGTCAGGTTTTTTCATGAGCTCAATGATAAAGAGTATTCATATAAGTACGAGAAGAGTGTACAACTCATAAAGGGTAAGCCGGAGCTGGTGCTTACCCACACTCTGAAGAATACCGGCAAAAAGACTATTGAGACAAGTGCTTATGATCATAATTTTTTCGTGATTGACGGCCAGCCCGTTGGTCCCGGGTATTCACTCACACTTCCTTTCCCCATAAAAGGGACCGGACAGGGTATAGGAGAACTTGCCGAAATCAAGGCCAATCAGATCCTATTCCTGAGAAATGTGAACAATGGTGAAAATGTTTACTGTGGTACCCTGGAAGGATTTGGGCCTACATCAAAAGATTACGACTTCCGGATAGAAAACAAGACAACAGGGGCAGGAGTGAGGATCAGCTGTGATCAGCCTATCATGAAGCTTGCATTCTGGTGCTGCTCCACTACTTTATGTCCTGAACCGTTCATAAAAATAAAAGTAGAACCTGGCAGGGAATTCACCTGGAAGATCAGATACGAGTTTTACACGATGAAAAAATAACAAGCGTTATTTTTTCTTAATGCCACTGCCACCTGTATGCCTGCCTGTAATCAGGGCAGGCAGGCCGGTGGTAGTTTTTATATAATCAGCCGGATCTTATTAAAGCTCTTCAATCAACAGATTGCGCCACTTCACCTTTATTCCGCCCCCTTCATGAATCTGGAGTGCAATTGAACCGTTTCCCTGTCCGATCTTTGGGTCTGTGATGTCAACCATGGGAGTTCCATTGAGCCATGTCTGAACCCTGTCACCATCAACCCTCAGTCTCATCTTATTCCACTCCCCTGGTTTAAGTATATTCTCCTTGTCATCATCAATCTGCTTCAGCCATCCGCGGCCGTACGATTCATAGATACCCCCTGTGTCGTGACCTTTGGGAGCTACTTCGCACTGCCATCCGGAAATCTTTGTGCCATCAATTGTCGAACGGAAGAATACCCCGCTGTTGCCATCACTTACCTGGAGGAATTCAACGGTCAGGTCAAAATTTTTGTAGAATTTATCCGTAGCAAGGTATCCGTATTGTTTATCCGGACCGCTTTCGCAGACCAGGAGCCCATTTTCGACATACCATTTTTCAGTGCCGTAGATTTTCCAGCCGGTCAGATCTTTTCCGTTGAAAAGAGGCTGCTTCTTTGCAGGCAATGTGAATCCTGTAAGTAGTATTAATACGATGATTGATAAATAAATTTTTTTCATGTGAGAATAATTTTTTAATAATGATTGATTAAATGATTTCTATCTTAATTAATTACAAATTGTCTAAGGTGATTACGGCTGAGCAGCAAGGCAGTTTTTCTGTTTTCAAGCGATCCTTCGAAGGATTTATCTTCAACCTCTATGCATGCAGGGCCATTGTACCCTGATTCGTACAGGGCAGAAAAGAATTTTCCCCACTCAATCTCTCCGAGTCCGGGAATCTTTGGAGTATGTAAGTTCAGCGGGGTTGTAAGAATACCCACGTCATCAATATTTTCCCACAGGATCCTGGCATCCTTCAGGTGAACATGAAAAATGCGTTCCCTGAATTCAAATACTGGCTTCACCCAATCCATCATCTGCCATACCAGATGAGAGGGATCGTAGTTAAGACCGAAGCTGGATGAAGGTATTGCCTCAAAAATCTTCCGCCACAATGCAGGAGAGTGTGCCAGGTTATTGCCGGAAGGCCATTCATCCTTCGAGAAGTACATAGGACAATTTTCAATTGCAATTTTTATATTCCTTTGTTCAGCGTATTTTACTATCGGGGGCCATATCTCCAGGAACTTAGCGAAGTTGTCATCGTCATTCTTTGACTGATCGGCGCCGATAAATGTATTGATGCCACCTAATCCAAGTCTGGCAGCCGCATCAATAACTTTCTTAATATGACCCACATAGAAGTCAGATTTGGCTTTGTCGGGATGAAGGGGATTCGGATAATAACCAAGGGAAACAGTAACATTGTTTTTCGTCAGGCTTTTTTTGATCCTGGCTACCTCATCGTCATCAAGCGATGCAACGTCGAGGTGAGTAACACCTGCATACCTTCGGTCAGCTTTACCTGAAGGCCAGCACATCAGTTCAACGCATGAAAAGCCATTTCCGGCAGCGAATGTGATAACCTCATCAAATGACAGATCGCCCAGTATTGCACTTACAAAACCCAGTTTGATCATAATATTCTTTTTTAAATGTCATGATTTAATTTCAGGAATGCAATTTAATAAAAATGCCATATGTTTTCACCCCGACAGTAGTTTTAGCCGGTGAAATTTATAAGGCTGGCTGAGAAAGGAAACGGCACGCCTCAGGTCAGGTATGATCTGACTTAATTATAGACCCAGGTGATTATTTCAATAGCCGGAAATATTACTTTATGTCTGTTTTGGTACCTGTAGTGACAGCTATATTTTTTCTCCACTCGTATTTGGAACCATTGCCAAACCTGAGAAGTACATCATAGGTTCCCGGAGAACAGCAATTTGCTATTCCAACATTATCGTAGCTTATCGTCTCAAGATTTTTAACCGGTTCCGGTTTTCCCGTTTGCTTTGATGCTGTTCCCGCAGGATACAGGATGAGCTCTTTTACATCCTTGTTGCCACCGGTATACTGAATTCCCCCGGCATTCAGATTAACAGACACCTTATAGCTGACATTGGGTTTAAGGGTGATGTTATCAAGCCATACCTTCTGCGACTGTCCTGAAATTCCAATAGTGAGCAGCAAATCGTATGTTCCGGGTTTGATCGTACCTTTGGTTTTGCTCTCAGTTTTGTCTGGTGTCAGGGCTTTATCATGTTTGCCAGGTTCATAAAAGGTGGGGATGCCATAATAGATATCCTGTACCGTGTGTCCCTTGCATCTGTTGACAAGTGACTCGTACTGAGCCAGCCCTGCCAGAGTAACAGGCTTTTCATCAATCAGTATCTGGTAATCATAGAGGGTCACGGAAACCGAAGTTCTGGTTTTAGGCTTAATCACCACATTACCGACAACAAAGCCCAGATTTCCCGGCTTTCCTGAAAGTTTGAAGTTCAGTCTAAGGTCATATGTGCCGGGAGCGACTCCCTGCATTTTGATCTCTTTCCCTGCATTAAGCAGTTTAAACGACGAAGCAGAGATCAGGTCTCCCAGGGTTCTGATATTTACAGTCAGAGGGGATGTCTTATCCCCTTCGGCCATAGGTGAGTAGCTCTGTTGAACCCAGACCTGGTTCCAGCAGTGTTCGGTTTTCACAGTAATGCCATTATCAAGCTTATAAAGGTAGTTTGACACCGTTTGTGCCTGAATTGAAAAGAACATCACTGCATGAATGACCAATAGTGAAATTATGTTTTTCATGGCAGTAAAATATTATTGGATGGGTAAGTCCCAAACAAAGTTACGTCATTTAACGATCCGAGTCAATTTTATTTAGCCCATAGTATCAGGCATCCTTATCATACGGGTTTTAACACCTCATGCTTTCTTACGAAGCCGGGATCCAGTTCTATTCCTGAACCGGGGCCGGTTGGTACTTTGACCATACCATTCACACACTTCAGGAGAGAGGTTTTACATTCAAAAACAGTATCGGTTTCAAAACCTTTGAATTCATGATAATGCAGTGCATTGGGAAGGGCTGATACAAAATGCATCATATACAGGAATCCCAGGTCTCCGCCGGATATATGCGGTGTACAAAATTTTCCTCTGGAATTTGCCATCAGAGCAACTTTCATGGAACGTATCATACCCCCGAAATAAAATGTATCCGGCTGAACGATCTGCAGGCCATCGTTGGCAATAAGCCATCGGAAGCCATGAAGACTGTATTCCTGTTCTCCCCCTGCGACTGAAATTTTAAGCGCCTCAGCAACATCTCTTGTTTCCTCATACCAGTCAAAGGGAACCGGTTCCTCAAAAAATTCATAGCGATGCTCCTCAAGCAGGTGCCCGACACGGATTGCCTCCTCAACAGGGTAGTATCCGTTTGAATCTGCATATAGTACCATATCATCCCCGAATGTCTTCCTTATAAGAGGAATTATTTTTTCAGTTCTTCCGGCCGGTCCCACTGCACTGATATCCTTTGTCATGAACATTAATCCACCCACTTTTATTTTGAGGGCTTTTGCATTATACTCCGCTACATCGCGTTTTATCAGTTCAAGAGACTCTTCAACTGATTTTTCTCTGTATTCAGTGGCCTGATATACAGCTACTTCGGGATGATGAATTTCTCCAATTAACTGGCCCATCGGTTTCCGGGCAATCCGGCCCATCATGTCAAGTACTGCAAATTCAATTGTTGCAAGAGGAACACCAAGAGCCATTCCCGATAACCTGAAATTCAGATTGTACACATAGACCTTATCAAGGAGAAGATCAAGCTCACGTGCATCTTTCCCTATAAAAAATGGCTGCAGCAGGTTGAGAAATACCGGGTAAAGTGAACTGAGCTGTCCACTGTGACCTACCGAATATCCTTCAGCACCATCGGTCGATCTCACATGGCAAAGGAAGCTGTTTTTATACCTGAGCAAATCGAGTTTCTCAATTATTACAGGTGATGTGAACAGTTCTCTTTTAAATACCGGCATTTTTAGTATCTCGTCAAGTCCCTGATAATCGGGAGGATTACGGGACACAGGTTCGGAAGCTGAAAGATCAAGGGCATGAAGAGGCATTGAAGCGGCTATGCCTCCGGCGGCGATTGTTGCTATGAATTTGCGACGGCTTGTTTCCATGAAATATGATTATAATTTTAACTATTGATTTTATCTGACACCTCTCAAAAAACGACTACTACCTCATGGTCAGTAATTGAATTTATAGTGAATATTACCCAGCCGTTTTCAACTGAGTGTGATATATTCTGATCAGAAACCAGCGGCCTGATACTGTTTGCTTTTACTCCTTCCGGTAACCTGGCCTTTACTTTAACCGGACCTATCTTAATATATTCATCTACCGGCTGACGCCAGGTACCGGCGCTTGTCAGATTGACAAGATGGAGTATAAGCATCTCTCTTTTCCGGTAGATGTTACAATCCATAAGTCCTGCGCCTTCCACGACAAGCGGAATATTGTCCTGGGCTGCCCAGCGGATTATATTTGCCAGAAGGTCACCATGATCCGGAAGGTTGTACCGTCCGTATTGCCTGTCTATATCAGCAGGCATAAAAGCGACCCGACCCGCGGCTGTCTGATTCAGGATAAGACCCGGGATATTTGTGCTGGGCTCCCTCATCCAGGCTGTCTCGGGAGGATAGATCGGGAACGGGGGAATAAAAGTCAAAAGGACCTCTGCCCCGTTATCTGTTTTGAGCGGTTGCAGCAACCCCCCGAATGAAAGAATGTCTGTCTCGTCAAATCCCTTTAGTACCGGATTACGCTTGCCGGTGACTTCAGGTTCCATTCCATTCACGGGACCGTCAACCTGTTTACGCAGTTCCGGTGAGAGACGCAGGTAGGAATGGTATGTGTTAGCGGCAGTTTTTCTGAGGGTGCCTTCAGGAGCAGGCATGCTCTCTGTAACTGTGTGGGCACCAAAAAGATCACTGAGGGCATAGTCGCTCCGGAGTTCTCCCCACTCGTCATACAGGCTGCTCCCGCCTGTTGCAAATAGAGCTCCTCCTTTTTTTACAAAACGTTTTACCGACTCAACCTGGTCATTGCTCATTGCGCCAAGATCAGGCAGAATCAGCAGTGATAAGCCGGCAGCCTCACGGTCAATTTGGTCAGCATTGACCGGAATATATGGTATCCGTGCCCTTATGAGAGCCTCTGTTATTCCCCGCCATGGCAGTTCAACCATCAATCCTGCCTCGTCACGGCCATAGAAGTCGTTGTTCATCTGTGACCATACAACACCAACGGTTGCTACAGGTCTCCTGTTGATGAGGTAATCCTCATTTTCCCTGTGCCATTTCATTACAGGTCCGGGAGTGTGATATATCCGCCGGTCTTCATGTGAGGCTCCCACGAAATGCCACCACGGCTGTATGCCGCCTGCAATACCTTCGATCATCCACATACGGGCTTCCGGGACAGGTTTGGCTGCCATCCTGAATGTGGGTCTTCCTGCCTGGTACATAGCCATGCTCTCGGGAACCAGTTTATCCCATCCCAGCAGGCCATGAATGAGCTTGCCTGTGGTGGAATTTTGCTGGAAACCGCCTGCGTCGCTCCGGGCCTGGCTATCGAGCATTATTATATCTGCCCTTTTACATATTTCCTTATAATCACGAAAGGACTCTGATTGTCCGCTTACCGAGCCACTGTTCATTCCTGACCAGATGCAGTCAGGACCTCCTGATTTCCTGGTTACAGTGTTGAACAAATCCCATATTTCAATTCTCCGGGCATAATTCCATCTGATCCATTCCCTGTAAACCTGATCATCCCAGTTCACTTTGACCGGGATCTCCAGCCCGGTTTTGCTGTAGAAGCTTTTTCTGCAATTCCCGCAGTAGCAGATAGAATCGCGGCCGAGTCCGCTCCAGCTGTTATCTGTGAATCCTTCAGGCTTGTATAAACTTATTATTTCAGTCAGTATATCAGGGATATGCACGTTATAATAGGGACTGTTGATACATGTAATGAAAAGATCTCCGGCTTTATACGGTTTCCCTTCACTATCGATGGAGAACCAATCAGGATGGGCATTATAAAATTCTTCATGTGCACGGTTGGAATCCATTCTGGCAAACACTGCTAACCCATCTTCGTGCGCTGCCCGGCAGAGATCCCCGAACAGATCACGGCCTTCAAGGTACTGTGCCTGACGATGAAGCGGGACTTTGCTGGGATAATATGCTACAATGCCTCCTGCATTTACTATAACCCCCTGTGTGGAGGTGGATCGCCAGAATCTGCGCCACCAATCAATGTCATAATGGGCAGGATCTTTTTCAGTAATATTTGTCTGACCCCACCTTGTAATCCTTTTGTACCACGGCAATTCACTTTCACTCTTATCGTACATAGGCATGATCCCTTCCGATATGCCTATGAAATCTGAAGCCAGCGCAACAGAGGCTGCAACAGAACCAGCCTTTAAAAAATCCCTTCGGTCCATGGTCTGAAAATTTAAGTTTAAAAGGTAGGAAGAATAAAGTTTCCATGCAACATCCCTTTTATTCAGATCATGCTGGATCTTCCGGTAACATGAAAATTCCCTTTGCTTATCGGAGAATTATGAGAGATTATTATTCTGTTTTTCCGAGGCCATCCCTGATTATGTCAGAGTCCCATTCGTGATCATTTTCTTCAGCTTCATGGCCCAGATCTTTTGCAAGCAGTTCCTCCTGGAGCTTAAAGGTCTCCCTGGCTTTTATAACATACTGCTTCATATCATGACGGTGAACAGCCATCTCCCTGATTGAATCTTCATCATATTGCAGAAATTTCTGTCCCTGACGCGTTGCCGTATAGGCGCGTTTTCCCAGTTTGCCAAGGACATCAACTGCAAGTTTTACGGAAGTATGAAGGCTCTCCCTGTATATATCATTCAGTCCCATATCGATAAGTTCATAGGCATCCATCCTGTTTTTAGCCCTGGCCATGATCTGGAGGTTGGGGAAATTTCTCTTTACTACGCTGATGAGCTCCTGGTTAATTTCCGGCGGATCAATTGCAGCAATAAGTATTTTGGCATCATCCGCACCTGCTGATTTCAACAGTTCAAGTCTTGTAGCATCTCCATAATATACCCTGAAGCCCATTTTTCTGAGAAGTGATACGCGGTCGGAATCATGATCAAGGATTATTGATTCGACGCCATTGGCTCTCAGGAACCGGCCAATTGTGCTTCCGAAATGTCCGAATCCTGCTATGATCACGGAATGGCGCTGATCTATTTCCTCTGTGTCCTTACTCTCTGTAGCGGTCGTCCCTTTCACCCCGAAACGCGGATCAATGATCCGTTCATGGATCAGGAGGAGTAATGGGGTTATTGTCATTGTTACTGCTGTTACGGCAACCATTATCTCCTTCAGATTTTTATCGATCAGGTTAAGCTGGCCTGAAAAGGAGAGGAGCACAAAAGCAAATTCCCCTACCTGAGAAAGCGCGAAAGCAAAACGCAGGTTCTGACCGGCGGTGACCTTGAATAACTTTCCGGTAGCATAGAGTACTCCGAATTTTATAGCCATTACGCCAAAAACCAACCCTGTTATCAGTAATGGTTCAGATCCGATAAGTCCAAAATTTACGGATGCTCCGACGCCAACGAAAAATAATCCTAAAAGCAGTCCCTTGAATGGTTCCAGATTGCTCTCCAGTTCGTGCCTGTATTCACTGTTGGCAAGAACTACTCCCGCAAGAAATGTTCCAAGAGCAGGGCTTATACCTATGATTTGCATCAGCAATGCTACCGATACAACAAGCAGGAGGGAGGAGGCTGTAAAGAGCTCCCGGAGTTTGGTTCTGGCCACAATCCGGAGAAGAGGCACATAAAGATACCTTCCTCCGAAATAAATCAGGGCAACAGCTGCAAAAAAAGCCAGTCCCTGCATCCACCCGGGAAAGTTACCGATCAGTGAGGAGTTTATTTGCCGGCTTGGGGTAAGCCCTTTTACTGCCAGAAGTGGAAGAACAGCAAGTACCGGGATTACCATGATGTCCTGGAAAAGAAGAACTGAAAAAGAGGCCTGTCCGGAGGCAGTCTGGGAGAGTCCTTTTTCTTCTATTGTCTGCAGTACAATGGCAGTTGAGGACATTGAAAATGCAAGTGACACGGCAAGGGAAACCTGCCATGTCAGACCTGACAAGCTTAGCATAATGAAGATGAGCAATGACGTGAATATAAGCTGGATGGCTCCCATTCCGATTATCGATTTTCTCATTTTCCAGAACCTGGCCGGATCAAGACCCAGACCAATGAGAAAGAGCATCATTACGACGCCGAATTCTGCGAAGTGCATAATATCGCCTCCTGCTTTTCCTATAAATCCCAGCATAAAGGGACCTATGATCATTCCGGCCAGAAGGTACCCTAGAACCGATCCCATTCCAAGCTTTTTTGCGAGTGGTACGAAGACAACAGCCGCTGTCAGATAGATGAGTGCCTGTGTTAGAAAATTCATGGTTCAGATACTTTTTCTGTTACATTGTTTATCCAGTCATTCAGATAAGGATATTTTCTTATTTCACTTTCTGAAAAGTCACCAGCTACCAGTCTTTCCAGGATCTTTGCATATTGCATGGCTGCAGAGGTTTTGTCCTCATTTGATATCCTGTGCGTTCCATGCATGGCAAAGGGTGGGAAATAGATCATATTACAAAGTAAGGCAGTCTGTTCAAAAGGAGCCAGGAACTCCAAAACTGTGTAGCCGTTGTGCCCTCCTTTATTGTATGCCAGCCGTTGCCCTCCCGAGGTGATGCAATTGAATATTACCTTACCTTCGAGAGCATTGCCGCCGGGTCCGTAGGCCCAGCCGAATTCAAGAACCAGATCGATCCATTGTTTTAACAGCGGCGGAGCGCTGTACCAGTAAAATGGATGCTGCCATATTATGATCTGATGATCTGCAAGAAGCCTCTTTTCACTTTCTATATCAATATTGAAATCAGGATATCTTTCATAGAGGTCATGAAAGGTAATTTCAGGTACTACTGGTATATACTTCACCAGTACTGAATTATTCACCGACCTTTCAAACCTGGGATGTGCGAAAAGGATTAGTATCCTGTTTGTCATTCGAATAACATTTGAGCTTGCTCCGAAAAGTCCTTTTTTAGCTTTTACAGAGTGGATTAATATTTTGATATTAACAATAAATGTGTGTTAAGAGTTCAGCGAAAATAATCACCTCATTCATACTGTCAGCATAAACTCAGGTTCCGGACTTGGAACTTTATAACATTGTGTTAATTTTGAAGCAGATTCCGATTACTATCCATTTTTGACAACTTTGGCGAAGGGAAGAACTAACTTAATTGAATATGACCAGTCAAATTGTACTTGTTCTTGCTTTAACGTTCCTGATAAACCTGATAACAACTCTTTCCTACTCCGTAAGGATTGTCGGTATCAGGACCGGCAGAATTGCCGTTTCCTTTGCTCTTTTTAATATCCTGGTACTGGTATCACGTACTGCAAACGGATTTCAGGCTCCGCTACTGGCGAGTACGATTGAAAAAAATATAAACTCCGGACTCGGAGCAAACCTGTCCGATTTCAGGCTTATCATTCTCTCATGTACAGTATCGACTGTATTCGGCGGACTCCTGATTCCTACCTTCCAGAGAATTCTTTCAATAGCTGTGGATAAGTTCAGTATTTATAAGTCAGTACCCAGGGTACTGCTGTATGGCTTTACGAAATCAGGGATAGCTTCCATAAAGGAAAACATAGTGGTCCCAAGCAAAAAGCATCTTACAGGTTTCTATCTGGCAAAAGATTTTCCCTGGAAAGTATTTATTATGAATGTGGTGGCTGTGGCTATTATTACAATAGGAGTACTCTCGTCACTTTATGCAGGATACTTTAACCCCGAATACAGGACAACGGCAAGCAGCCTGTCGGCAATTATTAATGGTTTTGCGACAATCCTGATGTTCGTCTTCATCGACCCCTTTCTTTCGGTTATGACTGACGATGTCGTTCTTGGCAAAACCAGTGAAAGCCAGTTCAGACGGTATATAGTTTACATGGTCTATGCCAGGGTGATAGGGACACTTATAGCACAGTTCATGCTTATCCCTGCAGCAAGACTGATTGCATTTACTGCAGGAAAGATATGATCAGAATGAACTGATCTTCAAAGGGAATCAAACAAGTTTCACCAATAAAATCTGATTTATGGAAAAGTACCTGCATAATCTGATCGCAATCCTGATTTTGATTTTACTGCCTGTCTCTACGGTATCGTTTTCCCAGTCTGCCGGGTTAAAATCCATCACAGAAAAAGAGCTTAGGTACCACCTTGAATTCCTGGGATCAAGGGAGTTCAGGGGTAGGGAGATGCCTTCACCCGAACTTGACATAGCTACACTGTACCTGGCTAACTGGGCCCGAAATGCAGGACTTAAGCCGATATTGGAAAATGGTACCTTTTATCAGATGGTCCCCCTTACAGTTACTTCGGTTTTTCAGCCGGAGACCCGGATAAGAGTATCCGGGCATTCGGGTGAAAAGATTTTTTATTATGACAGGTCATTCGGAGGGAATTTTTCAGTCGCCGGTTCCTATTCCGGGAGTGTGGTATTTGCCGGATCACCGGTCGCCGGTCCTGATAATGAATGGGATGATCTTAAAGATATTGATCTGAGCGGGAAGGTCGTTATCGTACTGGATTGTCTGCCGCAGGGAAGTCAGACTCTGCCCGGTCCTTCATATTATTACAGGCTTAATCCGGTTGCATCTGCGATCAGGGCCAGGGGTGCGTCAGCCATGCTATCTGTAGTAAGCCCCGAAAGGGAGGAAAAACTGAATGCCGGCTTCAATATTTTTAAAAGTCTGCCTGCAGGAAAGATGGGGATCATCTTTGATTCCCAGAAGACGGATTTTACACCTGAACCTGCAAAACCGGATCCCGGAAAGATTCTCAGGCCGGAGCTGCCTTTCGAAAGAGCCGAGATCAGCCATGGTGTTGCAGCCGGTATCCTTGGCATTGATGAGAGTGAAATAGATTCAATGTTCAGCAGGGTAAGGCAGGGGGAGAGGCTGGCTGCCACTGTCATTCCTGACGTCAGGGTTCAGCTTGATGTAGCGGTTGAGACGAAAAAATCCTTTTCCCGAAACGTTATTGGCGTAGTACCGGGTTCAGATCCTTTGCTCAGAAATGAATATGTCGTTATATGCGGCCACCCCGACGGACTTGGTTTAAGGGAGGGTGAAGTACTTGCCGGAGCAGATGATAATGCAACTGCCACGGTGGCTCTTATGGAGATAGCAGCGGCATTGATAGCCGATCCTCCAAAACGTTCGGTTATTATTGCCTGGTTCACCGGTGAAGAAGAAATAATGAACGGATCTCATTATTTCATCAATAACTCTCCTGTTTCTCCTGAAAAGATCAGTGCCTGTCTTGACATGGATATGCTTGGGCGCAATAACACTGACAGCCTTTTCCTTGTTGGTTCCGACCTGCTGAGTTCTGAACTTGATGCATCAATAAACAGGATGAACAGAAAATGGGGTATCAACTTCGGATTTAACTACAGGTATTCATCGATAAGCAATCCGGAACATGTATACTTCAGAAGCGATCATTATCCTTTTATAAGATTCGGCATACCATCAGTCTGGTTTTTTTCCGGGTTCACCCCGGATTACCATACTCCCCGCGATGTCACTGAATTTATTGATTACAGCAAATTTCTGAAGATAACAAGGCTGGTATACCTTACAGCATACGATATCTGCAATATGAAAAAGATGTTAAAGCTCGATGTCAATCCAAAAGTAACTTCCAGGGGTAAACATAATCTTACTGAAAGGAGCCTGTTCACAGGAAAGTAATCACATTTAACTGATCCGGCTTTTGACTGATTAAAAGGCTTACCCGATTATTTTCCGTATCATTACATTATTATCGGTTGAATGTATGTCTCGTAATTTGACTCTATTAAGTAAAAAATACTCACTTACAGAAAGTTAGCTAATATGTGTTTTTCACCGGAAGCCAGTTTTGCAGGAGGCATTATAATCTCTGCAATTGGCATTGTCACTCTCAGGAAAGTGCATAAGCCATCGCAGCTGGTGTTCGCAAGTATTCCGCTTTTTTTCGGTGTTCAGCAGATTGCCGAGGGCATTCTGTGGCTGACATTACCTGATCCGGATCTGGTTTCCATCCGGAAAATCAGTACCTTCTTTTTCATGATCATGGCTCAGGTTATCTGGCCGTCAATGATACCCGTTTCGATAATGTTAATGGAGCAGCAACCCGGGAAAAAAAGAACCCTGCAGAGGGTACTTGTGCCGGGCCTGATTTTGTCTGCTTACTATGGGTTTTGTCTGATATTTTTTAATGTGAACCCGGAGATATCCGGGTACCATATTCTTTACAGGACTGATTTTCCCCGGCTGCTGTCAATGCCTGCTTTTATAATTTACCTTTTTGTAACAATTGCGCCGCTCTTCATATCTTCTATTAAAAAAACCTGGCTTTTAGGAATTTTAATGTCATTCTCATGCATTGTTACAGCAATTTTTTTCACACAATATCTCACATCTGTATGGTGTTTTTTTGCAGCTTTGATAAGCGGGGTTATTTACTGGATTCTGAGTGACTCCAAAAAAGACTTCATTTTACATAAAATAAAACTTTTAAAAATAAGTTCTGATAATATCAGGCCGGGAGTTGACGCCGGTCCGCTTATTACCCGGAGCTGAAGAAGGTTCCTGTTTGACAACGTTTTCTGTGGCATTAATTGATGAGAAATGATTTTATCAGACTATAACCGTAACCTATGCCTCTTTCTCTCAGAATATTCTTAATCGTTGTACTCTCTTTTATCACAGTCAGGCCTGTTTCTTCCATCGTAGGAGATGAAACTGATGTTCGTCAGTTGTGGATCGCCTGCCGGCTTGAGAAAGTATTACCCTTTGAGGTCTTTAATTCTGCAATGCTTCATTACAGGCTTACGGAAGGCATCAGAAAGAAAAATCTTCTGACAATAATCGATTTCTCAAAGCCGTCGACAGATAAGAGGTTTTTTGTTATCGATCTTCAAAAAAAAGAACTTTTGTACCAGTGTCTTGTCGCTCACGGAAGGAACTCGGGAGAAAATATTGCCAGTAGTTTTTCAAATGAGCCCGAGTCACTTAAAAGTTCCCTTGGTCTTTATCTGACCGCTGAAACCTATACGGGAAAACATGGTTACTCGCTCAGGCTGGATGGACTCGAGGCAAATATCAATGATAATGCAAGGGTCAGAGAGATTGTAATTCATGGCGCCGATTATGTAAGCCTGGAGTTTATTAAAAAATATGGAAGGCTGGGAAGAAGCTGGGGATGTCCCGCGTTGCCGTCTGATATTTCAAAAGAGGTGATAGAGAAGATCCGCGGGGGCAGCTGTCTCTTTATTTTTGGCCGGAATGACTCCAGGTAATCTGATGCCTGTTTCGTCAGAACGGGGAAACATCAGATTGTCCACAATAATCCGAAATAAGAGTTAAAGGTGCTTTCATTTGTCAGACTATGTCCGAGAGAAAATATAATATGAAATTTTTCTGAGGGATTGATCGATCCCCCAATATTGAATCCGGTTTGTGAGCTGCTCCCTTCAGAGGAAGCGGAATGATAATAGAGTTCAGTTCCGAGCATGATCAGCGGTGAAAATTCATACTGCACCTCCCAGCCTGAAAAGATCCAGTTCCTGTTGCCGGGACCGGGATTTATCCAGTATCCTGCCCCTCCGTAGGTTGTAAATTTCCCCCAGGATTTCTGTACCCATACAGGAATGAAAATTTTAGTTCTGCCATCGCTGAATTGATCGTTTTTGATCGTCGGTATTTCTATTAGCGGGAAGATACCTACCTGGGGAAAATTATCCGTCTCCTGGATAAAGCGGAATTTTACTCCAAACTCAGTGTCAGCATAACCGAAATCTGCTTTCTCCTTCACAGGATAATCGTAATTCATTGGTAATAATAAATGGATCTGCACATTCGGAACCACTCCGTAATTTGTTTCAAAGTGAGGTGAGGTGCCTGACCATACCCCCGCCTGGTAAGAATTTATGGAGGAGATATAATATTCCCAGTGTCTGAACATGACAGGCTCAGGATCATCCGTATTGAAGGGTGGACCGGCATAGCTGAATCTGGCAGTGGCAAAAAGCATGCAACACAGGAGGAGATATTTCCGGAGATCCGGCCGCATAACTCTTTTTATAAAAGATTATTTCATTAATATACTATATAACAAGTAAATAATTGACTTTGTTTGATAGGCATATCGGATATCTTTCAATATATGATTCTGGCTATCCGAAATAAAATGTGAAAATGGAGCTGCTGTTCAGTGGCCCGGAATTGTTTTTTGATGTAACTTTCACCCCCGGTAAAAGGATCTTCCGGCGGCACACACCATTTGGTCCTCTTACTCCCGGCGGACAATAGCGACAATTGATATTTTTCGATTATTCATAAATTCAGAGACCCGATGAAGTTAATTGCAGATTTCTACAGCAGATTGAAAAAACTTTTAAAAGAAACTTCTTATCCGAAGCTGACTTTCATAACTCTCGGAATAGCGTCAACAATCTGGTTTCTGATACGGGTGATCCCAAAACCTCAGCGGGCAGCTTATCCCTGTATGCGTGCAGCAGCTCCGGTTATGTCAGGATTTGTAATATATCTGCTTACGCTTTTCGGTACAATTACTGCATTTAGAAAAACAAGGATATATCTCCTGAAAACGAACTATAAATATGGCATCCTGTTCCTTGCAGTAACAATCACAGGTGCAGTTTCTCTCCTTACACTTCAAAGTGATAATGCCTATTCAAAAAACAATGCAGAATGGGTCATTAAGCCAAACCAGCCCCTTGGCACAGCAAAGGGAATATTCCCCGGAAGGGTTGTATGGGTTCACGATCCGGGTGTTGCTAAGTGGGACGGGAAAACGGGCAAATGGTGGGATGAGAATGTAACCTCCCAAACGGAAGCCGATAAGATGCTGGACGAGGCCATCACCTCACTCACCGGAGAGAAAAAGGCCGGCAAAGCATGGGCTGAACTTTTTAAATCATTCAATCTTAAGCTTAAGAGAAAGTCAGTATTCTATACACCTGATCAGAAGATAGCAGTAAAGATCAATACTAACAATACTTATGGTCATCAGAATTCTGATGAGATAAACGCCACTCCACAACTGGTCCTCTCCCTGCTGAAAAGCCTTATAAATGAAGGCGGCATCCCCGGGAAAAACATTACAGTTTTTGATGCAAGCCGCTTTATAACAGATAATATCTACAATAAATGCCATGCTGTCTTCCCTGATGTCATTTTTGTCGATAATGTGGGAGGGGACGGACGGGTTAAAGCATCGTATGTTGATAATGCAATCCCGTATTCAGTTGATAATGGCAAACTGGCTACCGGACTTGCCACATGCGCTGTTGAGGCCGACTATCTCATAAATATGGCTTTGCTGAAAGGCCATGTCGGACAGGGAGTTACTCTATGCGCAAAAAATTATTATGGTGTTACAAGTATCTATAACGACTGGAGGAAAAACGCTCACAACAATTTTAATCCTGACAGGGATGGGAATCCGCAGTACCTGACCTTTGTTGATTTCCTTGCACATAAGGATCTGGGAAACAAGACTATGTTGTTTTTAATTGATGGCATTTACGGTGCCAGACTTGTAAACGGGGTACCTGCTCCCAAATGGCGGATGGCTCCTTTTAATAATGACTGGGCCTGCAGTCTGCTGGCATCACAGGATCCTGTAGCGATTGACGCAGTAGGTCTTGATTTTCTCCGCTCCGAATGGCCCGATCTGCAGGATATCTCCTTTAGTGACCAGTACCTTATTGAGGCAGCCCTTGCCGATAACCCTCCTTCAAATACCAGGTATGACCCCCAGCGTAACAACTCAGTGCCAGCCAGTCTCGGAGTTATGGAACACTGGAATAATAAGGAGGAAAAAAAGTACAGCAGGAATCTGGGAAAAGCTGTAGGGATTGAATTAGTTCAGAAAACCTTAACAGCCGGTCAGAATTAACCCGGTCTTTTTAGTAGAGGAGACCCCGGTGAACTAAGATTCATCCGGAATTTGTCGCTACATATTAAACAATGGAATTACGAGCTCCTGAATTTTCTGTGGTCTTCGCCGCATAATTTTTTTATAAGTCGCCGGCCTGACATAATTGATGTCGGGAGTCCTCCTCCGGGCTCAACCCACTGACCGCACATATAGAAATTCTTCAGACCTGGCAATGACTGTGACATGGGGTGCATCAATACACCGGCATTTGAAGGAGTGATAAGCCAGCCTTCAAAACTGCCCTTCCAGTTCCCTGTGTATCTTTCGAAGGTGAGCGGGGTAGCTACATCGATTACCTCAACCTGAGCGGATATCCCGGGAAATCGCTGATCAAGAAGAGCAATGATTGTCTGGCTTACCTGCTCTTTTTTCT
This sequence comes from uncultured Bacteroidales bacterium, assembly GCA_963816345.1. Lineage (GTDB taxonomy): Bacteria > Bacteroidota > Bacteroidia > Bacteroidales > VadinHA17 > LD21. The sequence goes on along the minus strand of CAWFKI010000005.1, from coordinate 2,068,138 downwards.
TAAGGTAAACTGCCCTGTCGGATGAGAGGTTCTTCCAGTATCCGTAGTCTGTCTCAAGCATCAGGGTAATCGCAGTGGAACCGTCAGGAGCCATTGTCTTATCATGGTTGTAAATGTGAACTGACAGCTTTTCCCGCATCTTATCACCGATCTCTACCGGCTCCCTGAGCCTGAAAGTAAAGCCTGAAACAGTCATGGGCAATTCCGGGAATGTCCTCTTAACACCCAGTGAAACGAAGATAAGGCCGGGGAAGACAGGCCACTTTTCATATTGTTCACGTATTTTATCATTGACATACCTGCCTTCAAGCATATTGAACAGAGTTGCATATCCGTCGGCAGCTGAGATTACCCTGCCCGACCTTATCTCCGTACCGTCTTCAAGCTGAACGCCTGTTGCTGTGTCATTTTCAGTAATTATCCTGCTTATCCTGCTGTTGTAACTTATTTTACCACCCAGCTCCTTATACCGGTTCTCCAGCGCCTGTGACATTGGCATGGAACCTCCGATAGGATAACCGGCATTTTTTTTATGAAGATAAGCGAATGTGAAGAGTACGAAGAGCATGGAAAATTCAGGCACCCACATCTCCCTGAATGCTTCCCTGAGCAAAGGATCTTTGAACCTTTCAGAAAAACTATTGCATGTAATGTTCATCCATTCCTTCATCTTCCGGCCATGATAAATAAATATGATGGCAATATTCATCACTCTTCTCAGGCGTTTTATTAAGCTATCATGTTTTGATGGCATATCGAATGGCACGCACATCCTTATACCTCTGATGAAATCCCTTATGGGCTTTTCATCAGAGGGTGAAAATTCAAGAAGAGATTTTTCCAGGCGATCAGTATCTGTATGAAGAACAAGAGTACGCCCGGAGGAATCCTCGAACCTCATATACTCCTCCATATCAATAAACTCCCTGTTCCGGGCAATGCCGGTCTCTTCCCACATATCATGAAGGCCGCTTGAAGGTGATGATCCTACGAGCCAGTGAATGCAGCCATCAAAAGTAAATCCCTTTCGGCTCCAGGAAGTGCAGAGTCCTCCCGGCTGATCGTGCATCTCTAAAATATGGGTGTCATAACCATTTAACCGGGCATATATCCCTGCAGCAAGTCCCGCAAAACCTGCTCCTATTATGGTTATCGAATTGTCACTTGAACTGGTTTTCATTTCGGAGGGTTTATTCATGAAATTCAAATTTATGAAATTCCTTCCACGCAATTAAGCCTGACCGGGAAAAATAGAGTAAATTGGAATACAAAAAATTATTTCTGCAACTACAAATAACATTCATCTATGAACGAAAGACTGTTTGCAGTCGGCGATATACATGGCTGTTATGATCCTATGAGGGAATTGATCGAAGAGAAAATCAGGATTACCAGGGATGACAGGGTCATATTTCTCGGTGATTATATTGACCGGGGATCTGAAAGCAAAAAGGTTGTTGATTTTATTATTGATCTGAAGAATAATGGTTTCGATATTGTGACACTTATCGGCAATCATGAATCGATGCTGCTTAATGCCTTCCATGATGAGCGTCATTTACCTAACTGGCTGATGAACGGAGGGGGTGAAACCCTTCGCAGTTTTGGTATTTCATCACCGGCAGAGCTCCTGCCTCATTATGTCAGTTTTTTTAGCAGTCTTCAATTTTTTTATTCCCTGGAGCAGTTTCTATTTGTGCATGCAGGATTCAATGATGACTTAACCGATCCTTTTGAAGACAGGTACCAGATGATATGGTCGAGAGGGGAAATGTATACCAATCCCCTCTTCAACGGAAAAATAATTATTCACGGCCATACACCAGTCCCCCTGTCATACTGCCGGAGGATGATTAATTCAGGCAGCAGAGTATTGAATATTGACACGGGATGCGTCTATGGTGAAGGGAGCGGTTATGGACATCTGACTGCAGTTGAGTTAAATGAAATGAAAATTTATTCGGTATAGCTCACTTCAGGCCACATCCGTTGATGTCCATAGCGTGATCAATATATTATTTCTTCATCATCCTCAGCGTTCTGCGGCGCATTCTCTTAATATTCCTTGTATAAATTATAAAGTACATAACCGGGATAACCACCAGTGTGAGGAATGTTGCAAAGCTCAGACCAAAAATGATTGTCCACGACAGGGGACCGAAGAACATCACATTATCTCCTCCAAAATGAATCTGGGGATTTAAATGAGAAAGAAGTGTCTTAAAGTTAAGATTCATCCCTATGGCAAGAGGAATAAGTCCCAGAATAGTTGCAGTTGCAGTAAGTATAACAGGAGTGATACGGGTCTTGCCACCTTCTATTATCGCCTGTCTGGTCTTGTAACCCCGCTTTTTTAGCACATCCGTAAATTCAACCAGAAGTATCCCATTACGGACAACAATACCTGCAAGGGCCACAATCCCCATACCGGTCATAATTATTGAGATTGTCATGCCGAATATCATATATCCCAGGAGCACCCCGATTAAGCTGAAAAGTACTTCTGATATAATAATCAGCGCCTTCGACATTGAATTGAACTGGGTAATAAGAATGAACATGATCAGGAATAGTGAAAGGATCATTGCTTTGGAAAGGAATGCCATCGATTCTTTCTGATCCTCCTGTTCACCTGTGATACTGATATCTACTTTGGAAGGCTTCGAAAACTGTGGAATTACCTTACGCAGCCTGGCATTAATCTGGTTTGCATTATATCCCCCAAGGACATTTGAAGAAAGGGTTATTACACGTTTCAGATTAAGCCGGTTAATCTGTCCGAAGCTGTTTACGTAATCAAGCCGTGCGACAACAGATAACGGGATCTGCCTGAGTGTGCCCGAGTTCATATCCCTGTATGTAATTGTAAGATTAAGAAGCTGTTCAATATCCTTTCTTTGATTTTCATTGAAACGGAGCATAATCGGATACTGATCTTCCCCTTCCCTGAATTTTGAGATCTCCTTGCCAAGCTGACCTGTTCTGATTGCATCACCAACTGTGGCTGCCGAGATACCCTCTATATTGGCTCGTTCCCTGTCAAGGTTTATCATCATCTCAGGTTTGGTTGTGGCAAAATCAGATTTTAGCTCCTCAATGCCACCGATCTGGAGTGAGTCGACAAATCTTTTAAAATCGTCGGAAGTCTTTGCGAGCTCCATGAGATTGTCTCCTGATATTTCAATACTGATGGGTTTACCGGTAGGTGGTCCCATTTTTATTTTATCCACGACTATCTCAGCTCCGGGAATATCCTTCAATGCCTCACGGATTCGATTCATATAAACACCTGTCCGTTCTCCTTGCCGGTACTTGAACTCAACAAAATTGACCGCTATTTTGGCCAGGTTTGACGATTTGCTGGAATTATCGAATGTATTGTCTGAGGCTAGGAAGGCTACATTGGTGACAACAGATTCTACAATCGGATTTTTTTCGCCCAGAACGCCCATAATCCTCTGCTCGGCAATCCGGGCAACCGAATCCGTAACAGCTAATTCCGTTCCGATAGGGAGCTTGATAAAAGTATTTATGGTATTTGGTTCATTATCAGGAAAGAAAACCACCTTGGGTTTTACAATATTGTCTAATGCAATTGTAAATACAAAAAGACCGATCATACTCCAGAGTACGAACCAGGGTCTCTTTCCCTTCAGGACCCAGACCAGGGTATTCTCGTAACGTTTCATCATTGCCGGGATGAAATGAGACTGGAATTTACGCAGGACCTTATATCCGTATAAATTATGAGCCAGGAAGGAGATTGCTATGAACATCAGAAAATTGGCAACTCCGGGCAGTCTCAGGAGATAGAAGGGCAGGCCTGCAAGCACAATAATTGCAGTAATCCTGTAAAGCTTTTTCAATGGAACAGGACGATCTTCTTCGTCGTGCTTCATAAAATCAACCGCAAAAACCGGATTGAATATATATGCAACTATAAGTGAAGCAAACAGTGTAATGATGAGAGTCACAGGTATGAACACCATGAAACTTCCCACAACCCCCGGCCAGAATGCAAGAGGGAAGAAGGGGGCAAGTGTAGTAAGCGTTCCCGAGAGGATCGGGACAAATACCTCACCGGCTGCGGACTTGGCTGAATGTGTAATATCCATTTTTGTCTTCCTGTGAATCCGGTGGGTATTCTCGATCACTACGATGGCATCGTCAACAACAATCCCAAGGGCAAAGATGAAAGCGAACATAACAAGCATGTTCATTGTAAAGCCAATCCAGGGAAGCACGATATATGCGATAGCCATCGATAAGGGGACGGAAAAACCAACGAAGATAGCATTTACCAGCCCCATGAAGAACATGAGAACTATTGTCACAAGTATAAAACCTATGATTATTGTATTGTTAAGATCATCAACAGTATTCCTGGTAAAACGAGACTGATCGCCTGTAACCTGAACAATAAGATTTGGGGGGAGCTTGGTCTTCTGCATATCTGTGATGATCGCTTTGATCTTATCCGAGGCAGCCAGAAGATTCTGGCCGCTTTTCTTTATAACATTAAGGGTTACAACGTTTTTACCATCGTACCTGGCATAATTTTCAGGCTGATGAAACCCGTCACGGACCACGGCAATATCCCTTAGTTTTACAAGAGCACCGCTGGCGGTATTAATAACAATATTTCTTATTTCATCAATATCTTTTACCTCCCCGACAACTCTTATGGAACGGCTCATCCCCTGGAGATCTATATTTCCTCCGGAAACAGTCATATTATTCAGGCTTACAGCCTGTTCCACGTCTCTGAAAGTCAGACTGGCGGCTTTCATTTTGTACATATCCATGTCGATCTGAATCTCCCTGTCAAGAGCTCCGCCAATCTCCACCCTTGTGATCTCTTTCAGACTTTCGATACGGTCCTGCATCTCATCTGCATACTTCTTCAGACGGTCCAGAGGGATATCGCCTGACAGATTAATATATTGAATGGGGATCTCTGAGAGATCGATCTCCATCACTGAGGGTTCAATGAAAGAGGGATCATTGGGCAGATCTTTTTTAGTTTTATCGACAGCATCTTTTACCCTCTGCTTGGCTTCTGTTATCGCAATTCCGGTATTAAACTCAACAATTATCGCAGAAAAATCCTGTACCGACCTGGAGGTTATCTTTTTTACCCCGCTGATTGATTTTAGATTCTTTTCAAGCGGGCGGGTTACCAGGTTTTCCATGTCCGTAGGAGAAGTCCCGGGATAGATTGTGTTTATATTGATCATGGGAATAATGATCTCGGGAATCTGCTCCTTGGGTATTGTATAATAACTGATTATACCAAAAACAGCGATTATGAATACCAGAACATAAACGCTTATCTTATTGTCGATTGCCCAGCTGGTAGCGAAGAATTCTTTATAATTTTTTTCCATAGAATCATCATTTTATTTTCTGATCAGATCATTGTCAGACCAGAATAAGACTTAAAATCTGACATATTCACCTTCCACCAGTTCCTGGTAGCCGACTGATATAACCTTATCCCCGGTTTTTAAGCCCTCAAGAATTTCGGCAATTCCGTTATAGGTGTTCCCGATTGTCACCGGTTGTTTGAATGCAGCACTGAATTTATCCTTCGGACGAACGACATAAACATAACTGCCTGTCAGGTCCTTCTGAATTACATTCATCGGAACAAGTATTGAATTATCGTTATGGTAATCATTTATCCGGATAATTGCGATCATATTCGCTTTTAAATCAGGAGAATCCTTATTTATATTAGTTTCAATATAAAAGGTTCTGTTAACAGGATTAATATACGCGCTGACAAAAGATGCTTCCGATTCAACCTCTTTGTTAATATCAGGAAACAAAATAAGGAGCTTGTCCCCCTTCTTTACCTTTCCGGAGTATGCTTCCGAAACCTCTGCGGTTGCCTTAAGGTTTTTAAGTTCCAGTACCCTGTATGCAGCCAGACGGGGATCAGGAGAAACGACCCCGCCAACTTTAATATTGCACTCTTCTATAGTACCTTCAATAGGAGATTTAATCTTGAATTTGTCAAGCTGCTGGTTTAAAGAGGCCATCTGCTGTTCAAGCTGTTCCTTGGTTGTCTTTGCCTGGAGGTATTGTACTTCACTTCCTATTTTCTGATCCCAGAGGCGTTTCTGTTTATCAAACATATCAAGTGCAAATTTATACTGGGTTTCCATTGCATCAAGCTGGCTCCTGATACTGCTTATCATCAATCTGCGCCAGTACCTGACCCTTTGTGACATGCTGACCAACATCTGCATACTTGGCAGAAATTGTTCCCGGAGATTCTGCAAAGACAGCAGCATTATGATCGCCATCAAGCTTGCCCTGAACCCTTATATAATGATCGAAAGGAGCGTACTTAACTTCCGTAACAGCAATTACTTTAAAGTCATTTGGATTCGGTCCCTCTTTCGCGGTGGCGTTTATCTCATTTTCCACCATCTTTATCTTATCGCTTAACTCGGTTTGCTGCTGTTTTAATTTTGTAAGTTCAGCCTGCTTATCAGCGCTGCATGAAAATATTAACATCAGACTTACTATGCCTGCTAAAACTAAATTGATGGCTTTCATATCAGATCTTTATTATTATTCAGATTAATTATTTTATACCTTTTAAATTAGTTGCTTTCCAGGATGCGGTCAAGTTTTGCCTTGGCGTTCAGTAAGGAAAGTATTGAGTTATAATAATTTGATTCAGCGGTCAGGAACTGATTCTGATTTTGAGTAAGCTCTAAGCTTGAGGATACCCCTTCACGATATTTAACCACTGTTTTTTCATAAACAATTTTACCAAGATTCATACTTTCCTTATTGGTGAGGAAGTTGTTGAAGGCAGTGTGATAATTGCTTTCGGCCGTTTCAAATTCCATTATTAACGCCTGTTCTGAATCATCTTTTGCAAGACGTGATTTTTCGAGTGTAAACTTGGCCTGACGTACCCTGGCATTTCGCATTCCACTTGTCACTATGGGTACGCTCAAGGTGGCACCTATCACATCCTTTACTGCAAAATTAAAAGAGGGCTGGTTGGTTTGTTCCTCGTGTCTGTAAAAAGCAGAAACAATTGGGAGATATTTTGACTTTTCAAGCTTTAACATTAAAAAGGATATATTTTCCTGTTCGCTGACCATCTGATAATCCACACTATTATTTACATTATACTCAGGAGAAACCAGATATTTGACATTTCCCTGTTCAATTATACCGTGAAGACTGTCAGTCAGTTCTACTGACCTGTCAAAACCTAAACCCAGCTGAAATTTCAATAGCTTCATCGAAATCTCCTTCTGAGACTCCATCGATGTTATCAGAGTCTGAATATTTGATTTGTTTATTTTAATCTGGTCTACATCAGTCTCTTCATTCAGGCCCTGCTGGTTCATTTTTACCATTTCGTTATAAGTTTGTTCAACTGATTTAAGACTTTCTTTCAATAATTTTATATTCTCAGAAAGAACTAAAATAAGATAATATGTACCTGCAACCGATTCTTTTGTCTGGTCCTCGGTTTTTACAAGGGTTTTCTCAGTTATCTGCTTGAACACTTTTGCAGCCTGAAGACCTACCAGATATTCCCCGCTGAAAATAAGCTGGGAAAGAGTAACATCGATTGTAGTATTATTTTTAACACCAAGAGGAAAAAGAGGCGAATCTTTGTAAGCATTAACAAGGTCAGATTTATACAGGGGGCCTGAAGGTAATGAATTCACATCAAGATAAGGTCCGAAACTGATTTCCGGAACCACAAACTGGTGCAGATAATTGGCTGCAACACTGATTTGCGGAAGTCCTGAGGCCAGGTTCTCCCAGACTTTTTTATCTGCACTGCTTACATCTATTTTTGCTGACTGGACCGAACGGTTATTCTGAAGTGCAAAAGCCTGAGCTTCAGTGACAGAGAGTTTGATAGAACCGCTATTATCCTGGCCGGAAACTTCAATAATTATTCCCAGTATTAGAATAGTCAAGAAATACTTACGCATCAGATTCATCATTTAATATTTTTTATTTCTAATTCTTTTATTTTTCTTTCCAAAACATCTATTCCTTTTTCCGTTGCAATTCCTCTGATGTGATATGTCAGTATCTCCAGAAACAGCTTTATAGAAGTGAATTCCTCGATTGTAAACATGTCGTTCAGGTGGATATTCTCAACTCTCGAGAGATATAATTTTGCGATTATCTCCTCATTAAGTTCCTGCCGGTATAACCCTTCCTTCTTGCCTTTTTTCAGGTTTAAAAGGATGTAACTGTAAATTCCTTCCCTTCTTGTTTTTACAGTCTTCTCATAATGGTGGGGATAATACTTTTTCAGGTCATGCTCGGTGGCCGGGTTCTGATCTTTCATTAATTTATTCATGAAAATTGAAATCTCAAACAGCTCCTCAATTGCATTAGCGCTTGCCTTGAAACATTTACATATCTCTTCCTGCCTGAGAGCAATTTCATTTTCAACAAATTTCCCTACAAGGTCATCCTTGTCAGTTACATACTGGTAAAGAGTTTTTTTGGAGATGCCCAGCTCAGCGGCCACATCATCCATTGATATACTCTTAATGCCGTACTTCATGTACATTTCCCGCGCCTTCAGAAGTATTGTCTTCAGCTCTTCGTTCATGGCGCAAATATATAACTAAAATACTTAGGAAACTATAGTTGCACAAATTGTTTCCTGAGTTTATGAAAAATTTTATGAACAGTCCGCCCCGGTACCAGCTGTCACGAACGGAGAGACGGGAGGTCCGGACTGACAGGGATCACCTCGGATCAATATTAAAATAGGCATAACCTGAGGCAACGGCAAGCCCAAACCAGGTAGTGCCTGAATCACTCAGTGTTTCACATATCCCCGGAAATATTAGCAAACCTGTCACAAGTGAAGCAAGTCCTGTAACCGTCCAGATAATCAGATAACTCCACACGGCTATATTAATTAATGGTGGCTGGCCCTGTTCAAAATGGCTGAAAATTGCGGGGTCCGAACCTGGCACGGTGACTGTCATCTTTGACACTACGAGCGCTGAAACGAGTCCTCCGACCGTAGTCATTACATAGATCATCCCGGGATTTAAAACTACCTTGTTGCAGTCAGGATCGTTTGCACATTCAATCACCTCCTTAATAATATAAGCAGCTATGCCGCTGTAAAGGATAAGAAGTATATAGGCAATTATACCTCCGATAATGAGTCTGTATTTCATTGTTTCAGGGCTGTTTTATATTTAATTGTTTATATTGTTCGTTTATCTGTACAAGGGGAGGATAATGAATCCGGAATGTTCTGCGAAGAGCCCGCCTGTCAGATCGGCATCCCTGAATTTGAGCGTCTGTTCCCCTATTCTGAGCGGTTTTCCGTTATTCCCGGCATTTTTAAAGTAATTGACCAGCCATTCCTGAAATGCGGTCGCTTCCGGGCGGGTCCGGAAAATCATTGAATATACTTTGCCGGAAGGGGCCGATAGCTTCAGAACATCTCTTTTTCCCGGCAGGCCATCAGTTCCAATACAATAAAAATCAGGCACATAGTCATCAGACACGAAAAGCGGGATTGTCTTTGTAATTGTGCCGTTATAGTATTTTATCCTGTCATCCCATTCCGGAAAAGTTCTTCTCCCTTTAAGCACATTCCTGAAGAGATAATCCATCTTCAGAATGGCATAGATTGTATCTTTTAGCTTCTCCATGCCAGGGACAGTGACGTCATAATATTTTATGCCGAACTGTTCGGGATCGTTATATTTTCCTGAGCTGTCTTTCAATCCCGTGATCACCGTAAGAATTTCCGGGAATTTATCGAACTGAACCGATACATCCGCAATAATATTCCCGGTCAGGTCTATTTCCCTTATTCCTTCCTCCTCCATCTCAATTTCATTATAGTTCAGCCTCCCGTTGAGCCTCAGGTATCTGTATTTTAATGACTGTTCCTCTTTGCTGCTGATCAATGATTTTCCACCGGAAGAAATTTCTCCCCCGCTCTCATTTTTATCTGACATAAGAGTCCCCGAAGCAGCAAGCTCAAGGGTCCTGCTGAAGCTGATATCAGCAATATCTACTGATCCGTATTCAGTAGTGTACATGTTCCATCCGGTAAACCTGACCGGCGTCTCTTCCGGAATATTTAAGGTGATCTTCAGATATTCAATTCTGTCGGCTGAGGAGAGGTTCAGCGGTGAGGAACTGATGTCTTTCCGGTAGTTGTGGATCTTACTGACTGAGAAAATAAGACGCAGATCCTTGCTGACGAAGTCTTCAGATACAGGCGTCGCCTTTTCATTCAGATATTCAAAGCTCATAGCTTCCATGAACTTGTCATTATCCGGATATCGTGAATTCAGTATCTTGATATACTGAGACTGTGCATCAGCACTCAGATCCCAGAGGGTTTTGCCTGCATTTTCAGGCCTGGCATCTGACAACCTGTATCCGAACAGGTCAATGCCGGCAAGCGAATTATTGACACCCGGAGCATCAACCGATTTGTAGCGCTTCAGAGTTGAACATGTTACCGATATGGCAATTAATGGTATTGTCAGGGTGATAATTAATCCTCGTTTCATAATATCGGGATTTGGTTTTTTTTGTTAGAAATTCTTACATAACTTTTTAAAGATTGAGTCCACTCCGAATAGTTAATTTAAGAGGACTTTTTTATTATGCTGATTTTCAGTGTTTCCCCTTTAGGGGTCAGGGGTAAAAAACACTGAAATTCAGCATAATTGACTTTTCGGAGCAGACTCAGGATTTATTTAAAAATGATTCCCTTCCTCAGGGTATTCCTGCATTCCAGCTGGGGAACCTGGTCGTATTTGTTATATTTGAGAGAGTTTTTGACCCTTGTATAGAGATCTGCTCTGGAAATATTCCCCTGGCTATCCCTGACGTGCTTGCAGAAATAGTAACTGAAGGCGCCGTTATAATAGCCGTCTATCATTGCGTCGGCCGAGGTCTGGTTGTCCTTGCAGCCGGCCCAGAGGATGTGGTTCAGAATAATCTCCCTGTCGGTTCTGAACGACCTTACGGGTTTTAGGTTATCCTCATCGCCCAGGTATCTGCATTCTATATCGACGGGGGGATTGAGATACCTGTTATTAATTATATTGCATTGATCTGTACCTGCCGGATGAACGGTTAAATCTCTTGTTCCGGTACCGGAATGGCAGCTGTCAAGCAATATCTCCATTGTCACACCCTTTTTCAGCCGGGTCAGAATTTCCCTGAGCATATCATCGGTTATAAAGCCATCATCCCAGTTCATATCATACGGGCATATCAGTTCATCCATATGATCGGCAAGCTCATCCCCGTCCCTGTCGCGGATCTGCGATCCGTGACCGGAGAAATGAAAGATCAGTTTGTCTCCCTCCACAGCTGAACTGACCATTTTATCAAGCCGCGAAAGAATATTGCTTTTGGTTGCCCGGCTATCGGTCAGGACTCTGATCTCACTGTTCGTGAAACCGAAATAGGTTTTAAGGATGCTTCTGACATTTGTTACATCATTTATGCATCCCTGAAGATCATTAATACCCTGGTAATCGTTAATACCTACGAGTAAGGCCTGTTTTTTCATTAGACATAATATTTGGTTAATAATTCACAGACATTGTATTAGTTTAAGGATCAGTATTTTCCTATAAATCGGTCGCAATTATGACTTTTTTGCATTTTCCGTGATTTTCAATAATGAATTCATATGCAGCAGCAGCTTTTTTAAAAATCCTGCTTTTATAGTGAAGCTCATCATACCAGTCATTCCTGCCTGCCAGATCCCTGCAGTCGACGTGGTAGATATTTTTAAAATCCGGATCAGTGGCTATTGAGATAAATACCTGATTGAATTCATAGATAAAGGCAACGATAAGAGCTCTCTGCAGTTCTCTGTCGAATATACCTCTTAGCTTCAGGGGCAATTCCAGCCAGCAGCCATTATCAACCATTTTGTTAACAATACTTCTGACAGGAGCCAATATGGGCCACTGTGGTCTGATACCCGGTATTGCATAGTCGTAACCCTGGGTGATTGTAATCAGGTTTTTCTGTGTGCTTTCCCTGGCGTATATCTGACGAAAGAGGAGAAGGTACTGTGCCTTTATGGCCCACAGGATCGCATAAAACTCCTTGGTGATATGATTCTGGGCTTTCATGATCAACTCTTTCTGAAATTGAGTGAGAGTGTCATCGGAAATGAGTGATGGACCGGCGTATTTTGGCTGGTTGTAATCCTTGCTCACCATAATTGCGAGCCGGCTGTTCCCCAGCAGATCGTTTCCTCCGCCGCTTATCAGGAAATATCCCGGTTTGTATACTGAAAGTGCCGGAACGTACTGACTTTCATATACAATATTCGTAAGCCAGTCGCCACCATATGCATCACTATAAATGATATATTCCCTGTTTTTGGATAACCAGTCAATAATATCCCTGACAAGAACCGGAAACTGGAACCATGAATCACCTTCAGCATAGATGATCGTATAGTCTTCCCCTGCCTCAAGTTTTTTTATTTTAGCCTTGAACCTCCTGATTCTTTTTGCAGAGCTTATTCTGTTGAGTGTGCCAATTATTCCATTATTGGCATTTGAGATCCTGGTAAGTTGCGTCTCAGAAAGGTCATAGATCTTTCTAACACATTCCCTGACCTCACCAAAGCTTAATCCATGATTTATCAGATCATTAAGTTTTTGATCATTGAAATGAAGCGGATCATGCAATAGTTCATCAATAAGCTGATTTTTATTCATGATTTGTTCAGGTTTGTCTGTAATTGTCTGAACTGTTTTCAATTTTCTTATTAAGAAAACCGGTAATCCGAAAGCAATGACATTGATCTTCGGCCTCGTTTCAGACCGGAAAAGGTAGTCATGCCTTTATAAATAAAAAGAATCCGAAATGCTGTTTAATTTCATTTCAGGCAGCTTCAACAAGATAAATCAGTTTGGTATTTCCACATAATTTCTTCCCGCAACCGGGAGGATCTATAAACCTCTTTTATTAGACAGATATAATTGCTATATCAAATTTACGAGATTTACCAGATACGAGTCAAGAAAATTCCGGGATTTTTAAGAAAATAATTCTGTTACCGGCACATATTAATGCCGGAAGCCTCACTAAACTGATTCATTAATAAGGTAATACAGGTATCTCTTTTCATTCAGGCCTGTTCAGATGGCCAGGCTTAAAAGAGCGAACCTTAACAGGCTGTTTTTGTTATTTTGCAGGATATTTAAACCGTATTGCCAGGATCCTCGCATGTTCTTCCCCTTCCCTGTTCCCGCTGTAGAAGCCTATAAGTGTTTTTGGTGAGAAGAACCAGACATCACCCTCTGCTGAGGAATGGCGAAGCTCTTTGCCCTCAGGTGTTTCCCCGGCAACGATTTCGCCAGAGCCTCTTAGTATGTAATAGATCTCCTCTTCGTCATCATGCCGGTGGGGGATATTTGTACCCTCTGCCGCAAAGTCCATTATAAAAAGACTTGTCACCTGGCAGGCTGATGCCAGCCTGTCCCTGGTACTTTCAGTTGTTCCCATCAGCAACTGGAACGTTGTTGTAGGCCCGTGAGAACCAAGCACCTGGAATGGAACCTCATCCGTATTAGCCGTCATTACCTGCTTTGCCGGTTTTACCTTATTATCAGGCGTAATTTTGAACCCCATGATAAATATTGACAGTTTACTTTCACGTGGATTAGAAAATCCGAATTTTGTACCTGCAGGGATATAGAAAAAATCATTTTTACTCACGGGAAGATTTCTCTCCGGGCTATTAAACATACCTGTTCCCTCTTTTACAAAGATTACCGTTTCCTCTCCTGTATACCTGACATCCTTGCTATGTCCTGCAGGATCGAGGGTCAGTGTTCCGAACCGGGTCGACCCTTTAATAATCCCCGAACTGTCGTCTCCTGCGCCAAATGCAGGGTAATAGTGAGCTGAGGGTGTCGAAAACTCCATTTTAATTTCAGGAATGGCAGATAATGATCTCTCCAGGTACTGGGCATTTGCACTGCCGGAGAAGAGTGCAAGAATCAAGGTTATTATCCGGATTCCGTGATTTATTTTGTGCGCAACTGCGTGAATGTGATTGTGGTCAAACATATAGGTTTTATTTAATTTGAACCTCCCTGATTTGCATATACTCCATCATCATTGATATGCCACCATGGACCGCCTGTCTGATGGTAATCGCCTATTAATCCTTTTTCACGGGCCTCGAGCATGGTCATCTTCCTGTCGAATTCAGGCGTAGGCTTAAATAGCCCGGGATCATATGAAAGGTACCCGGGTTCACGGAGATATTTTTCGGCCACCTCATCGTTAAATTCTATGCCAAGACCGGGGCTGTCCGGTACATCGATGACGCCATTGCGGATAATTGGTTTTTGAATGCCACTTACAAGATCATTTACCCAGGGCATTTCGATAGTATGACTTTCAAGAGATATAAACTCTCTGAGTGTTGCTGCCGTGTGGACATTGGCCATCACACCGATAGGAGAGGAGGCACAGTGCATCATAGTTCTGATGCCGAACTGATAGGCATATTCCGATATCTTCCGGGTTTCAATCATACCCCCTGAAGTAAGAAGATCAGGATGAATGATATGTACAGCATTCTGTTCGATCCAGGGTTTGAAATTCTCAAGGCTGAAAATATCCTCCCCGTTCAGTGTGGGTGTTTTGGAGCCTTCTGTGATCTGCCGGTTAAGATTTACGGCATTGAATTTTGAAAAATGTATTACATCTTCGATATAGGCCAGATTAAACTGAGGATCAGCCATAAAATTACCGAGTTCAATCCCGCTGCCAACGGTCATATTCCCGAAATGGTCAGCGCCGAGCCTGACATCGTAACCAATTATTTTACGTGCGGTCAGAACATGTTCACCCCAGATTTCAAGTCCTTTACGGGTAGGGAGATTGTTTGAAACGGCTCCTTCAATATTTTTTAACAGCTCTGTGGTAAGATCGATCTTGTAATGTTTAAGACCAAGATCGAATCTTCTTTTCATCATAAGTTTCAGGTTGTCCTCCTTCAGCACGGTCGGGCAGTCGGCATAGATATCGACCTTATCGCGCACCTTTTCTCCAAGCAGCTTCCAGCACGGAACCCCAAGGGCCTTTCCTGCAATATCCATCAGGGCCATGTCTATTGCACAATATCCTCCGGCATATCTGCCCGGTCCCGTAAGATGACGAATGCTCAAAAGTATGGTCTCAATATCAAGCGGATCTTTTCCGACAAGATAAGGTTTCAGCATAAGTGCCTGTCCTATCCAGCCTGCATCCCTTACCTCGCCCAGTCCCACGATACCCTGGTTAGTATAGATTTTTATTATAGGGAAGTCGTAAATAGCAGCCAGGGTAGCTCCCCTGATATCAGTAATCTTCAGATCCGAAGGCCTCGATAAGGCGTTTTTCGGATTTATAAAGAGTTTATCGGATATTCCACCTGAATAGCCCATAGCAATTCCGCCAAGAATTGATTTTTCCAAAAAGGATTTCCTGTTCATAATAATCTGACGATTGACGACGTTAAAGAATAAAACCTCTGGCTTAAAGATAGTAAAATCATAGATTTTATTTCATAAATTGCCATCTTGCTGTCAGGTTAAAATTCTATTATGAGAAATGTCGTTTCCTGGAATTTGCTGATCCTGCTGATCTCTGCCGCATTTGGCAGTCCGTTTGCACAAACAGTGATAGGCTTTAACTAATTGTCTGAATTGGAATTCATGAAGTATAAAAGGAATAATTATCTGCCTGCAATATTTATTATAATTATTCTGTCATTCAGTTTTAATTCTAATTCGCAGGTACCCGGAAAGACTGTAATCAAAGGCATAGTTGAAGATGCACTGACCGGTAATCCCATCCCTTTTGCCTCTGTTTTCCTGAAAGGCACGACAGTTGGAACACTGACTGATAATGAGGGAAAGTACCGGATTGAAACCGATATTCAGGCAACAACCGTTATGTTCTCATTTATTGGGTACAAACCAGTATCCCGCACTGTAATACCAGGGACGGAGCAGGTTTTTAATGTCCGCCTGGCACTCACTTCTATCACCCTTGATGAGGTTGTGATAAAGCCGGAGAAAGAAAAATATAAAAATAAGGGTAATCCTGCAGTTGAGCTCATTGAAAAGGTAATTGCAAAGAAAGATGAAAACCGTCCGGAGGCTTACAGCTACCTGGAATATAAAACTTACGATAAGGTGCAGTTCGCCTTAAGCAATATAAAAGATAATTTCATAAAAAGTAATCTCTTTACAAAATTCAATTTTATATTTAATAATATAGACACCACGAAGCGCATTGGGAATCGCGTTCTTCCCCTGTTTATCAGGGAGACTCTCTCCACTCATTATTTCAGAAAGGATCCCGAGGCTTCAAAGGAGGTTATAAATGCAGAAAAAACAATTAACCTCGATGAGTACCTTAATAACAAAGGTGCGGCGGCATTCCTTGATTATCTCTACCAGAATATAAATATCTACGACAACGAAATCCTGTTCCTGACAAATAAGTTCCTGAGTCCGATCGCGAATACCGCTCCCGTGTTTTACCGATATTATATTATTGATACATTGGATGTTATAGACACAAAATGTGTGAGACTGTTTTTTGAACCCAGAAACAAATCGGATTTTATGTTTCATGGTAATCTCTATATCACTCTTGATTCACTTGCTGCCGTAAGAAAAATTGATATCGGGATAAATAAAGCAACAAATATAGATTGGGTTCAGGACATAAGCATTACCCAGGATTTTGACAGGTTCGGCAGGAAAGCCTGGCTTCTTTCGAAAGAGGAGATCTCTATAGATTTTGGAATAACACAAAACTCACTTGGTCTGTATGGCCAGCGGACAATATCTTACAGAGACTATGTGCTCAATCAGCCGGTCAGCGATACTATCTTCAAAGGTCCGAAGAAAGTGGAGCGACTTAATCCTGAATCTGATAAGAATGGCTTCTGGGATTCAAACAGGTATATTCCGCTTTCCAGGTCGGAAAAAGGTGTTTATTCTACTATTGACAGTCTCAGGGAGATCCCGGAGTTCAGGAGAAGAATGAATATTGTAATGATGATTACAGCAGGTTTCTTTAACCTGGGTAAAATAGAAGTAGGTCCTGTAGGCAGTTTTTACAGTATAAATGAGGTGGAAGGATCGAGGTTAAGATTCGGAGGAAGGACAACAACGGATTTCAGCAAAAAAATAACTCTCGACAGTTATGTGGCATATGGCTTTAAAGACCGGATAGTCAAATATAATGCAGGCATTACCTGGTCGTTGACCCCCAGGACGATCTACGAGTTTCCTGTAAAGTCGTTGAGAATTAGCTATATGAAAGATGTCAGGATCCCCGGTCAGGAGCTTCAGTTTTCACAGATGGATAACTTTTTTCTATCTTTTACCAGGGGAGTGAATGATAAGCTGATGCTTAACAATACCTTTAAGTTCGAGTTCCTCAATGAATTTGAAAATCATTTTTCCTATCAGCCGGGTTATACCTTTACCAGACAGATGCCCCTGGGGAATTTCAATTTCGCAACTTATAACAGCGGGACTGGTACCAGGGAAATCAGTTATATAAATATCTCCGAACTCTCCCTTAATCTGAGATATGCACCTAATGAAGCATTTTATCAGGGAAAACAGTACAGGTCTCCTTATCCCAACAACTACCCTGTTATTCAGTTAAAAATTGCCGGAGGCTCAAAGGCGATAGATAATGATTATGATTATCTGAGACTACAATTTAACATCAGCAGAAGATATTATGTATCAATTCTGGGATATACCGATATCTCCTTTGAAGCCGGAAAGATATTCGGGAAAGTGCCGTACCCCCTGTTGTTTATACACAATGCCAACCAGACATATTCCTACCAGAAGAACGCTTACAACCTTATGAATTTTCTTGAATTTGTAAGCGACCAGTATGTTTCCCTGAATGTGGATCACTGTTTTAACGGATTTATTTTAAATAAGATACCTCTTATCAGAAAATTTAAGCTAAGGGAATTGATAACCTGCAAGATACTTTATGGACGTGTTAATAACAGCAACAATCCTGAATACCAGGATGATCTTTTTATTTTCCCTGCAGACAGTTTTGGTGTGCCTTTGACTTATACTCTGGATCGTCAGCCTTATATTGAGGCAAGTGTAGGCCTTTCCAATATTTTCAGGCTTTTCAGGGTTGATCTGATAAAGAGGTTCACCTATCTGAATAATCCTAATGTGTCAGATCTGGGCCTGAGGGTCCAGTTCAGACTTGACATCTGATTACCCCCGGGATCCGGTCCCATTCTGATTCCCGTGGAACAGCAGGGATACAAAAAAAAATCCCGCGGATCAATGACCCTGCGGGATTTTTTTTAGATGAAGCTGTATATCTCGCTCCCCTTTTTCTATTGCAGACTTAAAACCTAAATGTTATTTGGATACCTCGACCACTGCGTACCTGGAGATCTTCCAGAACTGATCGGGATCTTTTATTTCAATGTAAGCTATATGATTCTTACCATCGTGAACCATTTCATAGGAGCCCAAAGGATGCTCTGATATGAGTTTGGCGCTCTTGGAATTAACAGGAATTGTCTTTGTTGAAGTGATGTCGACCTGTTTGAAAAGGCTGTCAGGGAAATTCTCAAGTAACTCTTGTTTCCTTCCGAGTCCGAGGAATCCACCCTCTTTAGTCACCAGGCCTTTGGCTTTCAGATCTTTGTAAGTACCGGAAGCAAGAAATGCTTTGTTCATTTCAGCAGTCTGGTCATTTATAGTCTTAACCTTCTGTTCGATAGAGACCTGCATATCATTTACAGTCGAATTCAGTTGTTCTATTTTGAAGTTTTTATCAGCCAGGGCAGTCTTCAGATCCGAGATCTCCAGTTCGCTCTGTTTCATTGAAGCTTCAAGACCGGTAATCTTAGCCTGCAGGCTTGTGATTGTTCCTCCTGATTTTTTGAGCTGCTCATTCAGAGTTGCAATCTTCTTCTTATTCTGATCCAGAAGTGAATTTATGTACTTTATATCTTCCAGAATCTGTTCTTTTTTGTTTTTCGAAAATTCCTTATCTGAGGAATTAAGAGAAATTATCTTCTCTTTCTCTTTGATAGTCTGAAGGTTCTTCTCAATCTGATCAAATGTCTGGACCCAGTCGTTAATTGTGGAATCGCGGGCAGTAATAAGCTCAGTAAAGGAATACTTCTGGTCTTCCATCATTGCCATCTGTCTCTTCTGTTCATTCTTGAACATGGAATAAAAGATTATGCCTGCGGCAACCAGTATGATAAAGCCTATCAGAGCTGTTATCTGGGCGCCCTTAACCACACCTTCCTTCTTGGCAATTTTCTCAGCACGCTTTGCATATTTTTCATTATTTAATGCACTGCCATTCTGATTCGGTGTGCCGGTGTTATTGTTTTCTTCAGTTTTCATTTTTAATTCCTCCCTATTTTTACAATCTTAGTTAATTAACGCTTTTGTCTCTTATTGAAATCTTGATCATTCCGGTAACAACAATCATATTAAAATTTGGGTTGCCCTATATAAACAAATGAGGTGCCGGAATAGATTCCATTTTTAAAATACTTATATTTAGACAATTAGTTTAAACAGTTGAAGGTTAAAGATGTTCATTTTGAGAATTGGGTTCTCAATTTGAGAACAGGAAATATCCTCAGTCCGCTAATAAATTGCTGTAACTAACGATCAGGTCTGAATGAGGTAATCCTATAATTTTTCATCCTTGAGGATGCGGTAAATGGTAGATACTCCGATGTCCAGCTTACTGGCAGCAAGCCTGATATCCATGTTGAATTTTTTGAGGGTTGCTTTAATAATCTTCAGTTCGTATTCTCTCATGGTCAGTTCATCACCCGACCTGAATGACATGGGTTCACCCGGGTCCAGTATAAGGTCGGAAGGATCGAGCTCAATCTCTGATGAAAGAGTAACAGCCAGTTCAACGACTGATTTTAGCTCCCTGACATTTCCCGGAAAAGGATAGCTGATAAGTTTTTTTTGTGCCTTTTCCGATAATTTTTTTGAAGGCATATTATTTTCGGCACAGAAGCTGTCAATAAAGTGGCGGGCAAGTATCAGTATATCATTTCCCCGTTCACGAAGGGGAGGAAGTTCAATTGGCAGTCCTAAAAGCCTGTAATACAAATCCTCCCTGAATTTCCCTTTTTTGACTTCCTCCTTCAGGTTTTTATTGGTTGCCACAATGATCCTGCAGTCGGTTTTTACAGGTTTGTTGCTGCCTATCCTGACAATTTCCTTTTCCTGCAGCGCACGTAATATTTTTACCTGCAGACTCAGTTCCATTTCTCCTATCTCATCCAGGAAGAGCGTACCTCCGTTGGCCTCCTCAAACTTGCCGATACGTCTGAAGGAAGCCCCGGTAAATGAACCTTTTTCATGACCGAACAGCTCTGACTCTATCAGCTCCGAGGGAATAGCAGCGACATTGACCGGCACAAATGATTTATCCCTGCGTGATGAGTTATAGTGAATTGCTTTGGCTACCAGCTCCTTTCCAGTTCCGGTCTCACCGGAGACGATCACGGTAATATTTGTCCCGAGGGCTTTTTCTATAAGCTCATAGACCATTTTAATCGATGGACTTTCCCCAATTATGCTGTTACTGAAGTTGTACTTTTTCTGTATCTCCCTGCGGAGGGTTGAGATCTCCCTTTTCAATCCGATACCATCCCTGATATTCTTTACCGTATTCAGCAGCCGTTCCCTGAGATCGTCGGATTTGGTTATATAATCAACTGCACCCATCTTCAGAAGAGTAACTACCATGTCAATATCCGACTGTTCCGAAATCAGGATCACCTGGGCTTCACTGTTTTCCTGTCTGATCATTTTCAGAACCTCAAGGCCGGTCATATCCGGTAACCGGTAGTCCAGCGTAATAATATCAGGTGATTCATGAAGAGAATTAAGCAGCTCCTTCCCGCTGAAGAAACTTTTTATTTCATAATCAGGGTTCATTGAGAGGGTATGGACCAATAGCTTGTTATACCATTCGCTGTCCTCCAACACGTATATTTTAATGGGCTTCTCATTCATATAGTATGATAACAGGTTATTAGTCTTCTTTCCTGAAGATGCAAAATAATACAAAAATGATGGGATATACCAGAGTTTTAGCTGATTTTACCAATCTCATCCTGCAGAAGAGCGTTGATAATTTCAAATTCTCTGCCGGATTCTTTTATCAGTTTTTCAACATCTGCTTTTTCTGCATTTTCCTTTATGCTCTGTTCTATTCTTCGCAGGAGATCGCAAAGGGCAGAGGCTCCTATATGCCTGCATGGAGGTAATAATTTATGGGCACAGTCTGAAACAGATTCATATTTTCCTGAGCTGGCAGCCTCATTCATTTCTCTCAGGCCTCCCGAGGTGGTCTCAAGGAACGTAATAAGCATCTGCCTGGCAAATTTTTCATCACCTGCAATATGATATAAATTGTGCAAATTGATTTTACCTTCCCGGGGTGAGTTGTTCTTTTCTTCATTCCTTTTCGGTGGGGATGAATGCTTTTTGAAATCCCTGATCACCATTAAAATTGTTGTAAGTAACATCTCTTCAGTAAATGGTTTCTGAAGAAATGAATTCATTCCGGCTTTCTCATACCTCTCCCAGTCCTCATTCAGGGATGCAGCCGATATGCATATGACAGGCATCTCCCTGGCTGTTATCTTCAGTTCTTCACGTATGAACTGCGTGGTTTTTAAACCATCCAGACCGGGCATCCTGGCATCCATGAAGAGCAGATCAAAGCGGTTGGCTTTCACTAGTTCGATGGCTTCCATTCCGCTTACAGCTTCAGAAAAGCCCATGTTCCACCTTTTGAGTATAGTTTTGAAAAGCAGACGATTGTATTCTTCATCGTCAACTATCAGTATTTTCAGGTTCTTTATTTCGTCAGGAACATAAATCAGTCGGGGGTTCTCACCACTCAGCTGTTTTGGGTCACCGGTCAGGTACGGCAGAAAGCAGGTTATTTCAGTTCCTATGTTTTTTTTGCTTCTGCACTCTATTTTTCCCTTGTGCAGCTCTACAAGCTTTTTTACTATTGATAGCCCTAATCCGGTTCCTCCGAATTTGCGGGTAGTGCTCATCTCGGCCTGTGTAAAATCTTCAAAGATCAGGTTCAGCTTGCTTTCTTCAATGCCAATTCCTGTATCGGTGACTCCCACTAAGAGGTCAATTTCACCCTTTTGCGTATCTCTGCTTTTCACAGAGAAATGAACTTTTCCCTTCTCCGTAAACTTTACCGCATTGCTTACCAGGTTTATCATTATTTGTTTAAGCCTGTAAGGATCTCCCAGGAGAACGGGGGGCGTATCAGGAGAGAGAGAGTAGCTCAGATCTGTATCGTTCCTGCTGGCCTGCCTTTCAAACAATGCATAAACATCCTCCATTATCTGTTTTATGCTGAAATGTACTTTTTCAAGTGCGAGCTTATCATTCTGCAACTTTGAAAAATCAAGGATATCATTTATAATGTTTGCCAGGTGATCCGAGGATGATTTTATTATTTTCAGGGTCCGGGCAGTATATTCATCGAGAGGCTCATGCAAAAGCTGTTCGGTGAATCCTGAGATTGCCGTTACAGGAGTACGGATCTCATGGCTCATGTTGGCCATAAAGAGTTCTTTGGTCCTTGACAGTTTTACAGCTTCTTCCCTGGATCTTTCAAGGGCAACCTGGGAAGCACGGGTTTTTCTGACGTACCTGATAATTATGAACATCACCACTATTGCAAGAAAAGCCCCGGAAACCGAAAATATGACAAGCCATTGATAAGTCTTTTCTGCAAGAAGATTTGCAGCTTCTGCCTTTTTATTTATGCGTGCAGTGACCTCATTTTCCATTTTGGTTATCAGGTCGTAAAACTTTTCTTTTATTTTATTCCCGGTTTTGGCCAGCTGGGCCTCGCGATTCATAAGCATCCGCCTTTTAATGCTGTCCTTCTGCTCTATCTTATAAAGGTTGTTTATAAGTTCATTATTTATTTGCTCACCTTTTATGAGTTCATTTTTTATCTCTTCATTTTTTATCTCTTCATTTTTTAACTGTTCCTGTTCAACCACGGGCTTTTTCTCATTCCGGCCAAACAGCTTCCTGAAAAATCCTTTCTTTGGCCTGACTACACTGTCTGTCCTGATTGCACTCTCAGTGATTTTTGCACTGTCTGTACTGACTGTGTCGGATACTGCGGCGGCTGCAGGTGGACTGACGGAGGAATTCAGGGAATCGGATAACTGTCTCAAATTTTCAACCACTTTATCGTTGCGGCTGAGATCCAGCAGTTCATTCCAGTTGATTATATTTTGCTCTATGAGTCTTGATATCGTATCAGTCTGCTTCCTCAGCAACGGATCACTCTTGCATTCTTTGCGGAGCCTTGCCGTTTTTTTATTTATTCCTGACACGACCTTATAATAAGGCTGCAGATCCAGGGTATCATTTGTAACATTAAATATTCGTATGCTGTTCTCCGCCTTTTCAAGGTCCATTGATATTTCCCTGATACTCAGCAATCTCAGTTCCGGGTTTACATCAATAGGGATTGATGAGACTATTGATGAAATATTCCTGTAGGATAAATAGCCGGCTGCAGACAGAATTGCGACTGTAACTATCATCAGTAATCCGATCTTGATCTGAACAGGTATCTTCTTCACAGGATTAATGATATGCATTAATAATCTGCAAAGCTATAAAAATTTATTGTCAATGAACTGATCGAGATATAACCGGCAAAGTGCAGGTGTATATATATCTTTCTTTACAAAATAATCGTAACGGTATTGATCTTTTTGTCCTTCGCTGATATCTGAGTGTGAGAGAAGCACCCCGATGGTACTGCTGTTCTGTTTTTTCAAAAGGGAAATAATCTGATCGCCGGTTATTTCATCGCCCAGGTTGTAATCTACAAATGCTATTAATTCCTTTTCCGACAGATCGTTTGATCTTATCTTCATTATGCACTCGAAGAAATCAGTATACGAATAAAGCATCAGCTTATATCTCTTATTATGGTGGGTAAAATGGATACTTTTTTTTAAAGCTGATGAGATCAGATTATTGTAATATTCATTATCCTCAACAACAAGAATATTTATTATTTCTTTCATTTAAAACTAATTATTATTGCGTATACATTAAACCAACAATGTGCCAGAATACAGATTTTCTCAATAATGTTTTGTATGTTATTCATTTTTAATATATTAATTATTATGATATTATATTCCGGAGTCTTTAAAACCAGTCTGGTTTCTCAAAATGAGAATCTTGCCGTTTCTTACAGGGCTAAACTGATATCGGGATTATGAAAGATTTCAGGCCTGTCGGGTCACTGAAAATGGCATTAATAATTACTTTTGCAGCTATAATTGGGTCCACTCCGAAAAGTCAATAAAAAAGTCCGCTTAAGGGGATTCAGAGGTAAATCAACTATTCGGAGCAGGCTCATTATTTAAAGTATAACCCTGATAAATGGAGACCAGAATAGTAATTTCCCAGATTTTCATTCTTGCCGTAGTGGTGATTATAGGTGCCATTGCCGGAAAACTTAAAGTTCTGACAAGTGGTTCCAGGGATATGTTGTCGAAGGTGATTTTCAACATATCGCTTCCGCTGATGCTTTTTACAAGTTTTCTGAAGATAGATGCAACACCCAGGCTTTTGACAAACAGCTTTATTGTACTGCTGGTATCCGGATTTGTCATTATGTTCATGCTTCTTGCCGGCTGGCTGACAACACTGATATTCAGGATCAGGGGCAGGGAAGCAGCTGTCTTCAAAGCTCATTCAATGTTTGGTAATACAATTTTTCTTGGATTTCCCCTTATTACGGCTCTGTACGGGGTGGAAGGGCTTCTGTATGCCAGTATGTTCCAGCTTGTTTCGAATATAATCATGTGGACAGCAGGTGTGGTAATCCTTTCACATGGCGATGGGACATCCTGGAAGAAAAGTATATTGAAGGTTATCAATCCGAATACGGTGGCAACCCTCATGGGGCTTCTTTTCTTTCTTCTCTCCCTTAAGCTTCCTGAAATTTTGCTAAAGCCTCTTTCTGAACTTGGATCTGCCAATACCTGG
This sequence comes from uncultured Bacteroidales bacterium, assembly GCA_963816345.1. Lineage (GTDB taxonomy): Bacteria > Bacteroidota > Bacteroidia > Bacteroidales > VadinHA17 > LD21. The sequence continues at coordinate 2,042,993 of CAWFKI010000005.1, read as the reverse complement.
CTGTCGATGTTATATATAGGGCTAATGCTTGCACTTTCGCCTGTTGCAGGATTGTTTGGGAAGAAAAGTCTTTATATTCTTAGTATTAACAGGCTCATAATCATTCCTTCTCTCCTGATTGCAATATTTGGGGCCTTTGTCTTATTTTCAGCTATCGGCTCCTGATAAAGTGGTCTCTTCGGTGATAATTCTTGAAGCATCAATGCCCTGTATGGCAAGCGTGGTAATTATGGCAAAAGAACTGGGGGCTGATGACCATCTTGCAGTTGGAAATGTTTTTGTCTCTACTCTTCTCAGTCTGTTCACGTTACCTGTACTTGTAATGGCGATTAACAGGTTTCTGTGATCAAAAAACAGGCCCGGCAGATCTGCCGGGTCTGTAAGATTAAAATGACTTTTGATAAAGTCCGTTCTATCGGACTTTATTAATTATTTTCTGGTGAGGATAAAATTCTGAATGGTCCTGTTAGCGGCGTATACACTGACTCCGGCAACAGACACCGAATCAAAGTTATCCATGGTAGCCGACATGGAATATTGTCCTGACGGAACTCCGATAAATGCATAGTGGCCCAGGGTGTCGGTAAAAGATGTGGCAACTATCGTATCTTTCAGCAAGCTTACCCTGGCATTGACTATCTTCAAAAAGGAACTATCTGTTACGAAGCCCTCAATCCTTCCTGCTGTTGAATTATTGGTCGCCCTGATACATGGCTTGAAGATAAATCCGTTTACACCTGCGGAATGCTGCATGTTTCCTCTCATTACAAAGGATCTTGAAAGATCGAAGTCAAGAAGCAATTCAGCTGTCAGGCCACCTGCAACATTTAAGGCCGGTCCTAAGAATATCTTGATACCGGTCTGACTTCCGCCCGGGACTTTGACATGGTACATATCAGGCTGCCCCTTTATCTTTAGGCTGGCCCCGTCAACGTAAAGCCTTACAAGATCATAGTCTCCGGCAGGGATATTAAGGTTTACGAGATCCTCTGTTATACCATTCCTTAATTTTAACAGGTCGATTGTTACTGAATCTTCCGAGATGACAATAAAGGGATTCTCAGTAATGTTTCCTGCTTTCCGGATCTCCACTTTGGTTATTGTAACGGAAGCAGACTCTACATAGCTGATGTTGAATGGATCATCTGTGATCTTAACTGAAAGTCTTCCCAGTCCGTCATTGTTTTCTGATTTCCTGCAGCCGGCCAGGAGCATGGATACGGCTAAGATTGTTAATAAAAGCTTCTTCATGATTTCTGTTTTTAGTTTTATGTTACTTTTTCAAATATGCTATCATGAAGATGAATTTATCATGAATTTTCAGGGAATTTAAATGAAAAACTTGTCTCTTTATTTATTTCAGATTCGACAGAGATATGAATGCCATGAAAATCGGCTATAGATTTTGAAATAGCAAGACCGATACCGGTATTATTTCTTGATACGTCAAGCCTTGTTGTGAAACGTGAAAAAAGAGTTTCCATCTGTTCTTTTGTAATTCCTTTGCCGGTATTTGAAATAGTTACAACAAAAATGCTATTTTCATAAGATGTTCTGACAATAACTGTTCCGCCGGCAGGAGTATTTTTGACAGCGTTATTGACCACGTTATAAAACATTGAAAATATCAGTGATTTGTTTGCACCGGGGAAGAGAAAATCCTTTATGGTCTCTTTTTTAAGGATTATTCCGGCATCTTCGGCTATTGGTTCAATTTCACTTATTATCTCATCCAGCAGTTCCCTTATAGGAATTGATTCCTCCTTCAGGTACTGGCGGCTTTCGATGCGGGCTATAAGCAGCAACGAATTCACCAGGCTCTGAAGACGATGCAGGGTTTTCAGAGATTCCTCAATTTTTGCAGATATATCCGCATCAAGCTCCTTTTGCAGAAGTATATTTTCAAGCTTGCTTCTTAAAACTGATATCGGGGTGAGCAGCTCATGCGAGATATTTACAGTTATCTCTTTTTCTTTCTGAAAAAGGTCGTCTATATTTCCCATCAGCTCTCTCAATGCATTGTCGAGATGATGGAAATCGGAAGTAGTCGTCACCAGCGGTGTTTTATCGAATATGGCCGGATCGGAGATGCCCTTCAGTTTGCTTGTTATTCTGTCGAGGGGCTTCAGCAGGATCCTTGTGTACTGAAGATCTGTTATGAAGGTCAGAAGAATGATAGCGACAAGGAATATAAGCATCACTGTCTGAGTGTTCTTTCTGGAATGCTGTATGCTCTCAAGGCTTCTTCCTACCTCCAGCAGGTACATACTCCCGTCAACGAGAAATGAGTAATTGAGGACCCTGTATTCAATTTCCTCCCCTTCTATTATTCTGGGTGTGACATCAATATAGTTTACATTTTGCGTGAGATTGACCTTTTCGAGGCTTACGAATTCCTCTTTAAGAATATTATAGCTTCCGAATACATCCATAGTATCCGTAGCGATAAACGGTTCAATGCCTATTTGTGAAATAAGCTTTATGACCTTTTCCCTCTTTTCCATCAGGTCAGTATCAACCTGGATCAGGTTTATTCTCTCTATCAGCCATGGCATGAAGAGGATGAATACAACAGAAAAGGCTACCTTGGAAAGAAGATTGAAGAGTGCAAGTTTTATTTTGAGTCTGATCATACTGCTTCTCTGTTGTCAGGGGCTGACCCTGTAACCAATCCCTCTGACAGTCTCAAGCCATGGTATTTGGGCATATTCATTAAGTTTTTTTCTGAGATTCTTTATATGGACATCGATGAAATTGCTATCGTACTGATCATCGAGAATATTTCCCCATATATGTTCATAGAGCTGCTGGCGGGTAAGAACCCTGTTCCTGTTTAATATAAGGTATTGGAGCAGGTCAAATTCCTTTTTGGTGACTATAACCTCCCTGCTGTCATAGATGATCTTCCTTGATTGCATATCCAGGGTAAAATCTCCGATCGTAAGATTTTCGTTCAGGATGTTGAATTTCCGTCTTGCTACAGCTTTGATCCTTGACAGAAGTTCTATTAATGCAAAAGGTTTTGCAAGGTAATCATCCGCACCGAGGTTCAGTCCTTTTACTTTATCCTCCACGGCTCCTCTTGCCGTTATGATAATAAATGATGCATGGCTGCCCGATTCCCTTGCCTCGGTTATCAGGTCCAGTCCGTTATAATCAGGCAACCCGAGATCAAGAAGGACAAAATCATAGAGGTTTATGGCAAGTTTCTCCGAGGCAGCCGTTCCTGTAAATGCCAGTTCACAAAGGAAGCCCTCCTTTTTCAGAAAGGCAGCAATTTCTCCCGCAAGGCTTCTTTCATCTTCTATAATAAGTACGTTCATTGCTGACAGTTCTAAAAAATTTTAAACATTGCATTCAGGAAAAATGAAAATCCTTTCGGAACAGGATAATTCGGATCTGATCTGACCGGAAGCAAATAGCTTACAGTACCCTCCAGGCTGAAATTGCCATAGCTGAATGTGACCGGAAGGGAAAAATCAAAATCCAGGAGACCGAACCTCCTGTTGCGGGTTACGCCGGTACCGTTCCTGTTCCCGGAATGAACGAAAGGCGGAAGTTTACCATAGGTTCTCATTCCCGAGGAGGTCTCGACATTAACCAGTTCACCGAAGAGCATATCAATATCAGGGTCAAACGAGATTCTGGCTTTTCCTTTCAGAAACTCAGGTGTTTCGAAATATCTTGAGTTCCGGACCTGGAGATAGAGTCCGTTCTCATCAGAAATCAGACCATAAAGTGACACCCGTGTATAGATCAGTTTCCAGTCGAAGCCGGTGGTGAGATTTACTGAGGCAAAGTCGGAGAAAAGTGAATCTCCGTAAGACCGTGCAGTTTTGTAGCCGGCAACATCTGCCGAGATGTCAAACCATGAATTAAATGAATGGCTGTAGTTCAGGGTCATGGCATATAATGAAATGAACGGATCTGTCCCGCTCAGGTGCGATGCTGATGCAGAGACGAATAAGCTGTTCCGGTAACCATAGGTCATTGAGGCAGAGTAAAATGGTTTGCCATCGGAGATTGTAGAGCCCAGATAGATCAGATTGGTTCCGGCACCCAGGCCTGTATATAAAGAATGTATTTCTGTGGATGATCCTTTCACTGAGACACTATCACCGGCCATCAGGGATAATGAATCAGACTGGCCCGATACCATTCCCGGCAAAATCAGGAAATATGCCCCGGCAATAACTATATTCCTGTATCTGGTGTAGCTTTTCATATGACCGGCTTCAGCTTGTTCAGATCATCCCCGGCCTCGTCTGCCTGCTCCGGCCGGCCTCCCGACACCCCTGGGTATGCGGGATCCGGAGGGCCTTACGATATCAGGTGGCCTTGCACCCCTTGACCTCCTCATATCCGGGCGGGCTGATTTTACCTGCTTAACCTGACCTGGTTTATTATCACTTGTGTTATTCTGTGTTTCAGTTTCTTTACTTACTTTTTCATCTTTTGAATCACCGGCCTTTTCTGATTTTTTTGGTTTTACCTTAAGTGAATCAATCTGAGAGGGAACGGTTTGTGACATGCCGATATTGCCTGCCGAAAGAAACAGAGTGATAATAAAAAACAGAATGAGCGAATTTTTCATCTTTTCCACTGTATAATAACGGAAGAGGTTATTTCACAAAGCATTTGGTTTTAATCATTAAGTTATTAGCCAGTATGATGTAAATGTTTAAAACAAAGTTATGGAATAATTATGAAGAACAGATGAAGCTGCAAATCTAAATGCCGTAGAGTTATTTGCCTCCGTAAGGATCAAAGATCAGCAGCAATGTAATAATATAAAAGAAAATAGGTAACCAAAATACTAGTAATCACCGGTAATAAAGAGTATCTTTGAAAAAATTGTAAATTCATTAATTTATTAATAAACATATTAAAATTTATGGGAAGATCGCAGGAAACATCAAATAAAAAGGAAGTAAAAAATAAAAAGGACAAAAAAAGAAAAGAAAAAGAGAAGAAGAGGCTTGTAAGGAAAGAGGCGGGGAAAAGCAGTTTCGACGATATGATCGCCTATGTAGACGAATATGGAAGAATAACATCGACCCCACCTGATCCCAATAAAAAAATTCCTGTCAATGCAGAGGGTATTGAGACAAGCGTAACCAAAAACGAGGAGAGCTCCAAAAATGACTATATTCGTAAGGGAGTTGTTACCTTTTTTAACAGTTCAAAGGGTTTTGGTTTCATCCGCGATCTTGAAAACAACCAGAGCGTTTTCGTTCATGCTAATAACCTTTCAGAAATTATAAAGGAAAATAATGTCGTATCCTTTGAAATTGGCAAAGGTCCCAAAGGCATGTCAGCACTAAAAGTCAAATTAATCAAGGAATAGCGTGGCGTACTGAGTGCAGGGCACCGGTAACCGGTAATCGGTGATCGGTGATCGGTGATCAGTAATCGGTGATCATTAATCAGCAATCGGTAATCAGTAAATGCTTAAAAAAACTTTCCCCTCCTTTTTTCAAGGAGGGATGGCCGGGACGATTGATTATCTGATTTTTACAAGGTTCGCTTCCCGGCCGGGGTGGTTATATTCCCCGCTGGCGCCGATTTGCAATCGGTGCCATAGTCTCCCCATCTCCCCATCTCAACATCGCCTATCCTCCCGCCTCATCTCCCCGCCGGACCGACCCCCCAACCCCCCAAGGGGGGCTTTTGATTATCAGCTATTTACAAGTTTTCAGCAAAACTGATTACCGAATACTGAATACTGAATACTGAATACTGAATACTGAATACTGAATACTGAATACTGAATACTGAATACCGAATACCTTTTCATTAAAGCCTGAAGCCTGAAAGAGGAGATTGTCTGTAGAAATTTAAACAATTTGCTTTCCCTGTTGTTTAAGTTAAACAGTAGTTTTATAATGAGTTATGAACCTCTTATATGATAACCCGGGAAAGCGGGGAGTTAATACTCCTTTCAGCTACAGAGTTACCATGTGGCTACAAAATGTGGTGGCTCCGTATTTTGGAGAACTCCCGCAAAAAAAATATAACAAGAAGTTAATTACCTTACTTCTATTTTTATCCCTTGCCTTCACTGCGTATGCTCCAGGCACAGGATCTGTGATAATATTTGATATTCCACCGGCAGAACCTTTCAACGACCTGATGAATGCCATAGCCATCATCGAGACTAATAATGATACAATGGCCTATAATCCACTTGAAGAGGCAGCAGGATGTTTTCAGATAAGGCCTATAAGAGTTGAAGACTATAATAAGAGGACGGGAAGCAATTATACAACGAATGACCTGTTCAATTATAGTATTTCAAGAAAGATATTTTTATATTATGCCTCTCAGATAGGCCCTTATAATATGAAAAAAATAGCATCGGACTGGAACGGGTCAGGTCCCCAAACTCTCGAATACTGGGACAGGGTATCCAGGCTGATACGATACTAAAGCACGGATTCCGGTTCTGCGGGATCTGCCTGAATTTATAAAATTTCTACCCTTTTTATCTGAATTGATCATTCCCTGAAAACAGGATATTGTCAATTCTCAACCGTCTGTCAAATGAAACAGGCTATCCGTTGAGTTATACTTTTCCGGTATTGCACAATAGACTAATTTCGGTATGAATATTAAACAAAAGCTTTCCGGAACTTAAGCAGAAACGACAGTAAAAAAAAGATTTCAAAAAATGATTTTGTAAAACTTAATTTTTATAAGCCATGAAAAAAATGTTGATTTTAGCATTACTGATAGTAGCTTTTGGTAGTGCATCGTTTTCCAGAGAATTTGTTGCTGAAGGTAAAACTCACTCAGCACTTGGAGACTACAGGATAGAAAAAGCAGACAACCCGGTAATTATTAACGGCGTAGAGCATAAAGCTTTTATAATCAGTTATCAGAACTCCCCAATGGAGGTTACAATTGTGGTCAGAGATGGTAAAAAATGTAAAAATTATATTGTACTTTCCGATAAGCTCTCTGTACAATATGTTTGCAACGAAAACTATTTCGGGGTTGAAAAGCTTGATAACTCGCTTGTAGTTGAAGGCTTTACTTCTAATGACGCACTCCTCAACAGAACCGAGTATTTTCATCAGAAAAAACTTGCATCCGGACAAAGAGGTGAAGTTGAGAATGCACAGCTTATCGCTACCTTTTTCCCCATGCTTATCACAAACAGCTGAATATCCATCTGATTATTTATACAGGCCGCCAGGCCAGATTTGTATCTTGTTTTAAGTTAACGAAGAAAAGGCATCACCCGATGTCTTTTCTTATTTTATTATCCTCTTATCACTCACCTCCTGCATTTCACATCTAATATCTCAGCACTCCGTACTATGGGCATCAGGGGAGTGCGCAGCGGCTCAATGGCGTAACGGCATAACGGCTTAACGGCGTTCTGTGCCTGTGCTCTGTGCCCTGTGCCCTGTGCCCAGCCTTCGCTTTCTCACTCGATAATACTCTGCAGGTAATTGAAGCTACGGCTGGCAATGCCTGTGCCCCGTGCTCTCCTCTCACCTTTCATCAACTATGGTATGGATCCGACCATTTGTAGCTTCGGGAATGCTGACTGTAAAGTTATCCTTTTACATTATAGATCAATAGTTTAACTTCGGGTAAAAGAATGATTGGAATGCTTCTTCAGAGTGCAGAAAAAGTTCTTTACTAACAGTGAAAAAGTGATTTTGAGGTTTAAACTTAACAATTTACAGCCATGAAAAAGATGTTTTTAGTCGCATTACTGATTGCAGCTTTCGGTAATGCATCATTTACAAGGGAACTGGTTGCTGAAGGCAAAACATATTCCGCTCTTGGCGACTACCGGGTTGAGACAGCCGATAACCCGTTGATTCTTAACGGTGACGTATTTAAGACATTCGTAATCAGCTATCAGAACACTCCTCTGGAGGTGAAGGTTGCAATAAAAAAGAGCCGTAACGGGGTGAGATATATTGTCTTGTCCGATAAACTCTGTGTTCAGTATGTTTGCAACAGGAATTATTTCGGAGTCGAAAGACTGGATTTGTCTTTTGAAAAGGAAGGTTACAAAACCTCTAATGAATTCCTCGACAGAAATGAGTATTTTCATCAGAAAGTTCTGACTTCCGGTCAGGGTTGCGAACTAGATAACACCAGGCTTATCGCCTCATACTTTCCAATGCTTATCAGGAATACCGCAGAAACCGCATCTGCGAAATAGCTCTCAGGGCATTTTCAGCGATTCCGGTCTGGTTTTACATATTATTTACTTTAAGGTCCCGGGGATTACTCCGGGACCTGTTAATTTATGCATGGCTGATTGTATATCAATCTTTCGATATACCCTTGAGAGGGATTTGAAATTCAGCATCAACATTGTTATTGGGTTGAATTATAGTAGAATCTTTCATTGATTATATGATCACCTTTCCATTTTTGTACTGCAACCTCCTCCATTTTCGACCTTTTGCCATCATTCATGGTTACGTCCATCCATGATTCCACCATCGTGATGCCATCTTTTTCATTGGATGTAATTGCACTAACACCCGCTCCATGATACTCCTTAATCATTGCCATAAAGTCTGTCTGGAACTTCCGGTTTGCTGCTTTGCCTTTCCTGGACTCGCCCGTAGCTTCAGTCATCACTACATTTTCATCATAATATTTATCAAATGCTTCAAGCATTTTGCCTTTGGCCAACATATCATATATGTCTTTTGCCTTGTCATGGTAACTCATATACTTTATCTTTTTGGTTAAGAGGAATAACGCCCGGGAACGGGAAAAGTTCACAACTGTACTAAACTGCAAATTCCCGGACCTGACTACATCCTCAAGCCTGAATGCCTGCAGGAAAGATCCCGGCAGTCTGAGAAAATTTGTGTGACATTTGGCCCGTGGAAATGAACAACTTTTATTAACTTCAGTTTCTCTTTTAATCCTTAAATGTATGAAAAACACAGATTCCGGTTGGAAGAAAATGGTGGAAGGGTATCCCTGGTTCAGATGTAAAGGTTGTTACCCGATCAGGGCATATTCGGAATACATGCCGCCACCGCTGATTGATTATAAGCCTTATGGTAAGCCTGATTGCAGGGTTTTGAGCGAAGATGATCCTTTCGGCTGGAAGATTACTGAAATTGAAGAGGAATATGAGCTGAAACCCGGCATTGAACATATCGGACAGCAGATTATGAGCAGTATTATCAAGCTTGGGAAGGGGCTTACAGAACATTTTATCACCGGTCATGGCGGGGAGAATCTGATAAATAATCCCTACTGGCCACCGGATCTTGCCCGTAGTTCAGGATCATTACATCATGAACGTTATGTTACGTTGCTGCCGTTAATGCTGTCGAGGACACAGGATGACAAAGGACGCGTAGCCTGGACTTTTTTCGGCAACAGTGTACATGACCCGGGATATGCCTTCTGGAGGGGATTCTACTCGGCTGCCGGGGAAGAATTGCCTGCAGAAGATTCACTTTCGTTCTTTAAAAATCTGTTATCTGATGCTTATGGAGAACGATTGACCGATGAGAGATCCCTGATCGATGCAGGATTCAGGATCAGTATCAGTATTCCTGAGAGCCCGGAATTGCCCCGGTGGACTGAAAAATTTATTATTTCTGATAACTCTTCTTTCGCTGCAGTAAGATACCTTTTGACATTCAGACCATTCAGCCAGCTTCCTGAGGAGGTGAGGAAGAAATACCTTGAAGGCTCATTGAATTTATTGCCCTTCCCGGGAAGTCTGGTCTTCTGGGGAATGCCCGGTTACCTGGCCCTTAAAAAAGAGCTGGCTGTCACTTCACAGATACCGCTGCTTAATCTTGTCTCGCGGAACAGGGGAATAGGCGGATTGCGGGTGACCCAGTCCGGCTGGATCCATGAACCTCGCGCCGGAAACAAAAAGATAATTATCAACCCGAATCTTATACATGACACCTTTCATCGTACAAACAGGTGGGAACGTCTGCATGTATACCAGGATGAGCTGAACCAGGTTGCAGAGAAAATTCAGCTTATAAAGGCCCTGTTCAGCACAGAAGCTGATGCGATGGGTTTATATAATAAGCCAATGGCCTGCAACAGTCATATCTGGAGCAGCAGTTTCAGGATGCTGCTGAACGGACCGATAGCCTCAAGAAAAGAGATTTTTGATGCTGAAAAGACACTTCTGAAAGGTGGTTTGTTCGGTTACAGGTTATTTTTTCCGCCTATGCGCGTGGGAGTTCACGATATATATCTTCACAGGCCTCTCGTGGCATTTGAGGATACCAGGTCAGGGAAAGTGCAGATCAGAGCAGATTCACTGTACGGTTTTCTAGGAGGATACGCCTGGAATGACGATGCCATGTCAGAACCGGTTGAGCTCTGGCCAAGGATGCTGAAACGTGACCTGTATCTTTCGGCTTTAAATGATTTTAATAGTGAACATGATTATTTCGTCCACCAGACTGCTTTGAATATCATATCTTTGATTGACAGCCGGGAGCGGATGGGCCGGAAACAGCTATCCGGGTCCTTCGCATTTAGTCTGCTTAATCTGTCAAGGCACGCAAGTCTTAAGGAGTGGCTTGATGATCTGGATATTCATTCAGGTTCGGGGGAGAAGGCAACAGGAATGCGCTCAGCTCTCGAAGCGATGATAGACCCCCCGGAGGACCGGCCCTTACCTGAATCGCTCACGTATTCTGAGACAGCTACGCGACAGTTTGAGGTGGCCTGGTGGAACGATATTAAATTTCTTGCCCAGGGTGAATATGTCTATAAAGACAATGCAGATATTATGCTTGATGATACTACCCTGTCACGGGTTGTTAAAAAGAGCAGGGATATTGAAATACTTGGAGATTATCTTATATCCAGATACAGGAAGACAATAGCAGATGCACGCATGGAAGGAAAAGCGATTGTAGGGGAGTTACCTTTCAAATGGGATACATTATTTGATTTTTCACAGTATGGCGGCTGGGTCGGAAATCAGAATGGCACCAATCACGAAAGGAATATACTTTTGGTAATACCGGGGAAAAATCACAAAGAAGCTGTAGTTCTTGGCGATCACTATGATACGGCGTACATGGAGGATGTTTATGAAAAAGGACGGGGAGGGTCGGGAGCCCGTCTTGCGGCCAGGGGCGCAGATGATAACTATTCGGCAAGTTCCACTCTCTTACAGGCAGCCCCTCTGTTCCTCAGAATGGCAGTAGAGGGAAAGCTTGAACGTGACATCTGGCTTTTGCACCTTACGGGTGAAGAATTTCCATCGGATTGCATGGGCGCGAGAAATTTTTGCCAGGCTCTTGTTGAGAAAAACCTGGTTCTGAAAACAGACGATGGGACGAAAAAAGATTTATCTGATGTGGAGATTGCAGGTGTATATGTGATGGATATGATCGGACATAACAGGGATACCGGGCAGGATATCTTCCAGATTTCCCCGGGCAAAAACACGGCATCACTAAAACTGGCATGGCATGCGCATATAGCAAATATGATATGGAATGAAGGTACCCATCACTGGAACAGGCAGCCCGACAGGGTAAACAAAACCAGGGGACAACGGATATCGGCCCCTGATGATATGCCTGAAACTGCTAAGCATCTGCAGCTGAAAGGGGAGGTGCGAACTCAGTTCAACCCGCATAGCTCAATCTATAATACCGACGGACAGATTTTCTCGGATACAGGCGTCCCGGTAGTTCTTTTCATGGAAAACTACGATATCAACAGAAGCGGATATCATGATTCCAAAGATACCATGGAGAATATCGACCTGGATTACGGCGCAGCTTTTGCAGCTATTGCAATTGAAACAATAGCACGTGCGGCTACACTCCCGGAAATAGATTTCTGAGCGGAATTCTTTTTATATTTGATCGCTCATAATTTCTCTCACCCTGATCAAACGAGAGTGATGGATGTAAATTAATTGATTTGCAATTTAAAATAATTATACCATGAATCTGACATTCAGAACAATACCCGTGAAAGCCGATATAGACAGGGTTAAGGAGATCGTAGAATCTACAAAATTTTTCTATGACCATGAGATTGAAATTGCCGTTGAACTTGTTACAGAACGGCTGCTCAACGGTGAATCTTCAGGATATTTTTTCGTATTTGCAGAGCTGGATGGTGTTACTGTAGCCTATTCCTGTTTCGGACCTATTTCAATGTCCATGACCAGCTTTGACCTTTACTGGATTGCCACTCATAACGACTACAGGGGTAAGGGGATTGGAAAAAAACTTCTTGAAGAGACCTGCAATCAGGCCAGAAAGATGGGTTGTTCCATAATAATAGCGGAAACATCAGGACTTGAACATTATGCTCCGACAAGAGCTTTTTATATCAGCAATAAGTTTGAACTGGAAGCCAGGCTGAAAGATTTTTATGCAATAGGCGATGACAAACTCTTTTATACCAAAAGAATAGGCTGAAAATTCTTATCCGGTTCAACACTAATTTCTTAAAACAGATGCAAAAACATAATATATTTCATTTTGTTTTTCTGGCAACTTTTTTTATGACTTTCACCGGGAAAGCTTTCTCCCAGGCACACTTATTCACCAGGCAGGATACCCTGAGGGGTTCTGTTACCCCTGAACGGGCATGGTGGGATCTGACTTATTATCATCTTGATATTAAAGTAAATCCGTCAGATAGTTCAATTTATGGGACCAACACCGTGACCTACAGGGTTATCACGCCTTCAAAGGTGATGCAGATAGATCTGCAGGATCCGTTAAATATATCTTCGGCAGTCCAGAATGGCAGGCCGCTTACATTTAAAAGAGAAGGAAACGTGTACTGGATCGATATGGCAGAAGAGCAGGAGCAGGGAAAGATCTGTTCCGTTGTTCTTTCATTCGGAGGAAGACCAAGGATATCAAAGAGACCTCCATGGAGTGCAGGGATAACATGGACAAAAGACAGCAAAGGCCTCCCGTTTATAGCCTCTTCCTGCCAGGGTGAAGGCGCCAGCGTCTGGTGGCCCTGCAAGGATCATATGTATGACGAACCGGATAGTATGCTCATCAGCGTGAATGTTCCTGAAAATCTGATTGATGTATCTAACGGAAGACTCCGCAGTGTCGTGAAAAGGGACGATGGCACAACAACTTACAACTGGTTTGTGGCCAATCCGATAAACAATTACGGCGTGAATATCAACATTGGTGATTATGTTCATTTCTCGGAGGTTTTTAAGGGAGAAAATGGCCCGCTTGACTGTAATTATTATGTGCTGAGAGAAAATCTTGAAAAGGCAAAGTTGCAGTTCAAACAGGCGCCTTTGATGCTTGCTGCCTTTGAACACTGGTTTGGTCCCTATCCCTTTTATGAAGACGGCTACAAGCTTGTGGAAGCACCTTACCTGGGGATGGAACACCAGAGCTCCGTCACATACGGCAATGGTTTCAAAAACGGATACAGGGGATCTGATCTGAGCGGATCAGGATGGGGCATGAAATTTGATTTTATAATTGTTCATGAGTCGGGTCACGAGTGGTTCGCCAACAGTATTACCTACGAAGATATAGCCGACATGTGGATCCACGAAAGCTTTACCAATTACTCGGAGAATCTCTATGTGGAATATTATTACGGGAAGAAAGCCGGAAGCGAATACCTGCTGGGTTCGAGAAGAAACATAAGCAATGACAGGCCTATAGTCGGTATCTATAATGTTAACTATGAGGGCTCCCAGGATATGTATGCAAAGGGTGGAAGCATGCTTCATACTCTCCGTCAGATAGTTAATGATGACGAGAAATGGAGGTCCATACTGCGCGGCCTGAACCGGGATTTTTATCACAAGGTCGTAAAGGGGTCTCAGATTGAAAACTATCTTACTGAGAAAACAGGGATAGATCTCAAGCCCTTTTTCGATCAGTATCTGAGGGATATAAGAATTCCCGTATTCGAATATTTTGTAAAAGGACGGGAGCTGACCTTCAGATGGAACAACTGTGTAAAAGGTTTCAACATGCCTTTAAAGATCTATGTATCAGGCCATGCCATGAATGTAACGCCCACTGGCAGGTTTCAGACCGTCACCCTGAATGTTAAAAAAGGAGTCATAAAAGTTGATCCGGGTTATTACGTATCAACCCTGAATATGACGGGGAAATGAGTTCAAAGGAGAATTAACTTCCTAAACTAACTATCTATGCTTTAGTCAGGTAAAGCTCCTGTGGGAGCCAATGCTCTATTGTTTTATGAGGATTGGTGTGCCCAAACCCAATTTTTCAAGATTTTTCATCTGCGTTGCCCCATCTCCCACAACTACATAGTACATCCTGTCAGGAACAATATATTTGTCTGTTATTGCTTTATGATCTTCTGTAGTCAGGCTTTTGATTACATTCTCCTCCTTTTTTATATAGTCATCCGGGAAGTCGTATTTACTGACAGAGTTTAACATTCCGACAAGCGCCCCGTTTGTCTCGAAACGCAGGGCATTAGACCTGATCATGCAATTCTTGATAAACTGCAGATCGCCTTCGGAGATTCCGTTCCGGTATTTCTCCATCTCGTCCCTGATAATCCTGAGTGATTCGAATGTGGCATCTGATCTGACGCTTGTTGTAATGATAAAAGGCGCCTTGATTTTTTGTTCAGGCAGATAACTGTAAGCTCCGTAAGTGAAACCCTTTTCTTCCCTGAGTATCTGGTTAATAATACTTGTAAATGCTCCGCCCAGCCGGTAATTTACGAAATCAAACTTAACATAATCAGGGTTATTCCTTGAAATGGCAAGATAACCCACATAAATAACTGACTGACGGGAGCCCGGTATATCTACAAAATAGATCCCCGGTTTTTCCTGGTTAGCGGGGAGAGGATAACTGACAGGTGTTACCTCTTTTGCTTTCCACTCTTTTTCGAGAGGCCGGAGAGCTGCAAGAACCTGTTCTTCCGGTATATTTCCTGCAATGTGAATTGTAGTGACATCAGGTGAAAAATTCTTTTCATAGTACCTCTTCAGGTCTTCAGGTCTTATTTTGTCAATTGATTCCCTGGATCCTGCAGCGCTGTACCCAAATATATTATCTGTTCCGTACACCAATTTGTAAAACAGTTTATTTGCAACACTTCTTGGCTGTGCCTCTGCCTGGATGATCCGGTTTTTTGTTCTGCTCTGTGCCATTGAAAACTCAGCTGAATCCCATCTCGGTTCCAGGATCATCTCCTTCATCAGGGCAACAGTTTTTTCAAAGTTCCTGGAAAGAGCGCTGATATCAAATGATATCTCTTCGGGCCGGGCACTCACCCTGATATCTGAGCCAAGAAGCTGAATTTCTTCTTCAAGTTCTTCGGGTGTCTTGTTTCTGGTACCCTGTGGAAGAACAGCCGATACCATTCCTGAAACTCCGGGCAGCTCAATATTATCCTGGGATACACCTCCCTCAATTTCAAGATTGAAATCCACCAGCGGCAGTTCCTTGTTCTGAATCCCAAATACCTTTATACCATTTGATAAGGTGGCTTTCCAGATCACCGGTTCCTTGACGTCAGGGTCGGCAGCCAGGCCTGGTTCAGCTGTCCTGTCAAGAGATGAAGATGTTTTTACTATCTGTTCGTCGCCGCTCTGTTCAATCGCGACCTGACTGGCTTCATTAATATTCTCTTCCCTTATACCGGCCGGTACAGAGTTCGCAGCCATCATTTCGGGTTTTCCTTTTGGTACAAAGCTTGTGACAACATGCGGCTTCCCCTTGATGTATTTATCATATGCCATCTTTACATCTGAAAGAGTTACAGTCTTGATATTTTCAATATCTTTTTCAATATATCCCGGATCATTCAGGAATGTATTATAAAAGGCAAGCTGAAGCGACTTGCTGAAAACACTGGAGATCCCTTCATAGAAACTCTTCTCGCTGGCTGCTTTTACTCTTTCGATATCCTTTTCTGTGATCCCCTCCTTTTCAAAACGATCAAATGCTTCAAATACCCCGTCTTCAATTTCTTTGAGGGATTTCCCTTCATTTGCCCTGATCGTTATTGTAAACTCCCCGGTAAGCTCTCCGGAATTGTTACTTGCAGATGTTCTTGAAGTCAGATTCTTCTCTTTTACAAGTACTTTATAAAGAGGAGCTTTCTTTCCGTCAGCCAATATTTTCGCCAGGAAATCAAGCGCATACGAATCTTTCTGGTATGACTGAGGAACAGGCCATACCATTGTTATTTCCGGGACATTTGCAAAATTGTCCTCATGATAAAGCTTTACGGTTTTTTGAAGTGAAGGGATCATCGCTCCCCGGGCAGGAACCTCTCCGTGCGACTTTATCTCCCCGAAATATTTATTGATAAGCACTTTCACCGAGTCAGGATCAAAGTCGCCTGCAAGTACCAGGGTAGCGTTGTTGGGGCCATAGAACTTTTCATAATAGGTCCTGACATCATTAAGGGAGGCATTCTTAAGATCTTCCATCTCACCGATAACTTCCCAGTTGTAGGGATGATCTGCAGGGTAGAGATTCTTGCTTATTACATAATCAGTAAAGCCGTAGGGAGAATTGTCCTCACTCTGTCTTTTTTCATTCTGAACAACATTTTGCTGGATCGCCAGCTTGCGCCTGGTCACGGAATTGATGAAAAATCCCATCCTGTCCGACTCAAGCCACAGCACCTTTTCGAGGGCATTCTTTGGGAACAGCTCAAAATATGTCGTTACATCACGTGAAGTAAATCCGTTATTATTTCCGCCGACACCTTCTATTACCTTGTCGAATGTTCCTGAAGGGACATTTTCTGATCCTCCGAAAAGCAGGTGCTCGAAGAGGTGCGCAAATCCGGTCTTCCCGGGGATCTCCCTGCTTGAACCAACATGGTACATTATAGCGTACGATATCATTGGATCAGAGTGATCTGTGTGGAGAATTACCTGCAGGCCGTTTGGCATTTTATATTTCTCATAGGGCAGTTTAAAACTGTCAGTTTCAGGAGCTTTGCTGCAGGCAAGTGTACCGGTTAAAAGAATCAGAAGTACAAGGGAGTTGTCAAAAATGCGCTTTTTATTCATGTCAGTGTTGTTAAGTTTATTCAGGTTTTTATTTGTATCGGATGGGATTATTCGCATACAGAATGATATACCGTATGATTCAAAAATAGACAAATTTTATTTACTTCATTATCAGGGTTTACATTTTACCTGCATTTTATGTATATTTCCTCTGTTTAAATGATAGTTGAGATTATGAAGAAAAGCGGGTTAATTTTCATTTTAAGCATGATATTTTATGCCGGATCAGCACAGCGTAAACCTTTCCTGTCAGACATATACAGCTATATTGAGAATACTGATGTTTTTGAATTGAACCAGGAGGATGGTCATGTTCCTCTGGTTCCGTTTGCTTCGGCCGGAGAAGCTCTGAAAAATAGCAGAACAGGTACTGAATGGTACTTTTCACTGAACGGATCCTGGAAGTTTCACTATTCAGATACTCCCGATGGCACTCCGCCGGATTTCTTTGCTGAGGATTTTAATGATAACTCCTGGGATACGATTCATGTTCCTTCCAACTGGGAGATGCAGGGGTATGGCGATCCTCTCTTCAGAAATGTCACCACCCCCTTTCCTCCGGATCCTCCTCATGTTCCAGGGGAATATAATCCAACCGGATCATACCGCAGGGTCTTTGATCTGCCTGCCTCATGGAAAGGGCGGGAGATCTTTCTCAGGATGGAAAAGACTGCTTCAGCCTCCTTCGTCTGGATTAACGGCCGGGAGACAGGATACAATGAGGGTGCACAGGAGCCTGCAGAGTATAATATTACCAGATATCTTAAACCGGGAAAAAACACAATAGCGGTAAACGTATATAAATACTGCGATGGCTATTATCTTGAAGGCCAGGATTACTGGAGGCTGGCCGGTATATTTGACGACATCTGGCTTTTTGCCGCTCCAAAGACCCATATATTTGACTGGCATGCCACTACGGATCTTGACAATAATTTTAAAGATGCCGATCTGGACCTGAGCGTGGATGTTAAAAATTATTCCGCAGTTTCAGGCAACGGCTATAATGTGCAGGCCATGATCTTTGATCCTTCAGGACAAAAAGCCGCGACAATGATCTCTGAAAAATTCTCATTGCAGCCCGGTTTAGCCCAAAAAGTAAGGATACGGGAACATTTTAACAATCCGGCTAAATGGTCAGCCGAGTTTCCGGATCTCTATACGCTCATAATTGAACTGATAGATCCGGAAGGGAAAACCATCGAGGCTATAAATGGAAAGATAGGATTCAAAGAGACTGAGATACGCGGTCAGGTGTTTTATCTTAACGGAGTGCCGGTCAAGCTGAACGGCATAAACAGTCATATGCAGCATCCTGTTCTGGGACATTCGATGAATGAGGAGACTATAAGAAAAGATATGACGCTTTTGAAGAGATTCAATATCAATTGTGTCAGGACATCTCACTACCCGCCGGTTAACAGGTACCTGGAACTTGCCGATGAATATGGAATTTATATTGTTGATGAGACAGGAGACGAAGCTCACGCTACAGAGTATCTGTCAGAAAAGAAGGAATGGGAGGGGATGTATCGTGAAAGATCACGAAAAATGGTTTTAAGAGACAGGAACCACCCCTCTGTTCTGTTCTGGAGCGCCGGAAACGAAAGTGGTGAAGGCGACAATATATGTGCAGTAATCGATGAAGGTAAAAAATATGATAAAACCCGTTACTGGATGTACGGAGGCAATGCATTTTCCCATAAATGCGAGGATATTATCGGTCCCCGTTATCCTCAGATTTATAGCCTTATTACCAATGTGTTCATGGTACCTGACAGCGTTGATCCCAGGCCCTCTTTTCTTGATGAATACCTTGCTGTCACAGGTAACGGGGGAGGTGGGCTGGATGAATACTCAGGATGCATTTTACGCTCATCCGCGCAGCATGGGTGGAGCAATATGGGATTTTGTCAGTACGGGAATAACTGAAAAGGTAAAATATCTTGAAGACAGTTCGGGGAACAATGTTCAGGTAAATGTAATGGGCCGCGCAAAACTTGTAAAGTCCCCGGATGGTAATGGAATTGATCTGAATGGTCATGATCAGTGGGTAGAAGTATACAGGGACGACGGATTGGAAATCACCGGAGACAAGCTCACACTCACCCTCATGGTCTATCCGCGATCTCTGAGCAGTTCTGCAGGAACGCTCATAACAAAGGGCAACTGGCAGTTTGGGCTGCACCAGGCCGGGAAGGATTCACTTGAATTTTATCTGACCACCTATCGGAGACATAAAGTACAGGTTGCTCTGCCAGAGAACTGGGAAAACAACTGGCATCATGTAACAGCAGTTTATGACGGAGCTGAGATCACATTATCAATTGACGGAACTGAGAACGGCTCTGCTGCAGTTACCGGAAATATCCTTAATACACCCTTCCCGGTAAATATCGGCAGGAATGCAGAAATTCACGGACAGGAGACCCGGGTATATATTTGTGATGCCATTATCGACCAGGTGGGAATTTTTAATAAGGCAGTTTCTCCGGCTCTTCTTAAAGATCCTGCACCGGAACTTAAAAGAGAGGCCCGTTTATGGCTCGATTTCGAAAAAATAAAGGAAAATGGCGAGTTCTTTAGTTATGGAATCGGTGCCAGGACTTATGGAGCTATATGGCCCGATCGTCGCCCTCAACCCGAAATGTGGCAGATCAAAAAATCTGCGCAACCGGTATCAGTAAAACTTTTGTCAGCTGAAAAGGGAGAAGTGGAGATCACCAACAGATACCTTTTCACCAATCTGAACAGGCTTCAGACCACCTGGACATTACAGGGTGACGGTGAGATACTTGGAAGGGGAGCCATTGAGGTAAACCTTGAACCTCAGAATAAAGCTGTAGTTGTCATTCCTTTCGAAAAGCCGGAACTGAAAGCCGGCGTGGAGTACAGGCTGCTGGTAAGCTTTCTTCAGAAAGAGAGAACGGAATGGGCTGAACCCGGCTTTGAAATAGCATGGGATCAGCTTGATCTGCCCTGGCATAAAGCTGTTTCCCCGGAGACAAAAGCCATTTCATACCCCCTGGTTGTGAAGGATGGGAATGATAAACTTTATGTTTCCGGCAAGGGATTTACATACGTATTCGAAAAGAAAAAAGGCACGCTTATCTCCATGCAGTTCCGGGGGAAGGAGCTGATCAGGAAAGGGCCGGCACTCAATGTCTGGAGGGCTCCCCTTGCCAATGAGACAGATGAGTGGTCATACAGCGTCTCAAACACCCGTCACAGAAAAGATGGGGCAGGGCATTCAGCATCTTCCGAATGGTATTCCTCAGGTCTGGACAAACTGACCGTGCTGAATGATATGTTCCGTTTCGATGCAAGTGATCCTTATAATCTCGTTGTTGAGGTAAAAAATGTATCACTTCTTGCAACAGGGAACGGCGCCTTTCTGAACCATTATATTTACCACATTGACTGTAATGGTGAGATTACGATCGACCATTCTGTCATTCCGGACGGGGATATGCCTTCCTGGCTACCCAGGGCAGGTATTGACATGATCCTTGATAAAAGTTTAAGTAATGTCATGTGGTATGGTCGTGGACCGCAGGAGAATTATCCCGACAGGAAATCAGGTTACAGGACAGGCATCTACAGCTCCACAGTGGAGGCGATGTACGAACCCTATCTCATTCCGCAGGATTACGGCTTAAGATGCGATAACAGGTGGGTAAGGCTTACAGATGATAATGGCACCGGACTTGAATTCAGGGGAGACAAGCTCTTTAACTTCAGCGCGCATGGCTATACGGATGAGAACATTACCAGGGCCTTATACCCTTTTCAGCTTCACGCCGCAGAGGGTATAACACTTAACCTGGATTATGCCACAAGCGGAACAGGTTGTACTGCGCTCTCCGTATTTCCCGAATACCAGGTCATGCCGATGAGATACGATTTCAGGATGACCGTCAGACCGTTCGGATTACCTTAGAATATCAGTCTGTTTCAGTTCAACAGTTGAAAACAGGTTTCCGGCATATAATTCCACAGCCTTACTGAGATTTTCTTTTGCGGATTTTGTATCACCGAGCCCTTTATAGCCGAGGCCTTTAAGCATATAGGCATTTGACAGCCTGACATTTTCTGCGTCGCGTTCGCCGAATTTGGCAAAAAAATCGACATCAGATCCCTGGCTGATTCTTTTCTCACCTTCACTTATCAGCGATTTAAAATATCCGGAAGCCCTATCCTTCAGCCCGAGCTTCAGGCAGCTCAAACCCTGGTAGTATGAAATATAATTTACATCCTTCAGAACCTGATCTTTGGATTTATTGAAATAAAGTTTTGAATCTGATTTCTTACCCATTGCCTCACAGGCAATTCCGATGTAATAGTTTATCTGGGGATCCCTTATATCACCTGATCCCTCCTCTGAATCCCCGTTATCCGGAGTTTCGATTGTAGAGAGGAACTGCTGAAGCGCCTGCTCGTACTTCTTCTCTTCCAGGTATTTTTTACCGAGAAGAAGATGGGCATCCACGGTGATATCTCTTACCCTGGAGCTTCCTTCCCTGAAATGGAAACTGCTGTTCTTCAGGTATTCCACAGCCTTTTCTGATTGTCCCGAGAGATTCAGTACAATTATTTCACGGACAAAGGAATCATCACGCAACTTCACGATGTCATTTTTCGATTCGAAAAGCTTTGATCTTATCTCAACCGGAGTATTGTTCATTTCATAAAGCGGGTCCAGTTCGGCATAATATACCGGATCATCCTTTTTAAGGGCGATTGCTTTCTCATAGGCGCTTATTGCTTTTTTAACATCTTGACTATTATGATAATATCCGAAACCAAGGTTTCTCCAGGCAATTGCCAGACCAGGATCAAGCCTGACTGCCGATTCCCAGTTTTCAATGGCATGCTGAGGTTGTTTATCGTAAAGGAGATTCCCAAGGTAATAATAGGGTTTTGCGTTATCCGGCTGGTACTTTGAAGCCATCTTCAGGACTTTTACCGATTCCAGCCTGTAAGGGAAGCCATAATCCACTGGCAGATCCGATGCCATTTTGAAGAATTTCCCGGCTGCTGCCCTGTCGCCCTTCATATCTTTGATATACCCGAGATAATAATATATTTCCTGGCTGGTTCCCCCGAACCTTTGAAGAACATCTTCAGCTTCTTCAGTTAATCCGTCACTCAGATAACCTGAAGCAAGTTCAAGGTAGTTCTGGTCAGAATCTCTCATTTTTTTCCTGAGAGCTGAAAGTAGCTCTTCACTTTT
This sequence comes from uncultured Bacteroidales bacterium, assembly GCA_963816345.1. Classification (GTDB taxonomy): domain Bacteria; phylum Bacteroidota; class Bacteroidia; order Bacteroidales; family VadinHA17; genus LD21. The sequence continues at coordinate 2,020,755 of CAWFKI010000005.1, read as the reverse complement.
CTGAATATTTCCGCTCTTCTTTGCAAGAAGATAATTCTCATTTCCGGCTCTGAAATCCAGGGGATCTTTTTCTGTAATCACCGCCAGGGTTTTTTTAGCTCCGTCTGAATCACCGAGTCTCCTCTGTATGGAGGCTTTCAGGTTTATAGCACTGTTATTCACCGCATTTGTCGACAATGACTCGTTTATCTGGCCAAGAGCCTTTGTAAAGTCACCTTTCAGGCACGATATTTCTGCAAGTTCCATATAAGCTGCGGAATGCCATGCATAATCCCATGTTGCCCTGTAAAGGGTGTCAGCGGCTTCATCATAAAGGCCGAGAGCTTTTAGTGTAAGGCCCTCCAGGTAAAGAGCTTCGCATGCTGAAGGTCTTGTATAATCTTTTGTAAGCCTTTTGATTGCCTTGCTGAAATAGCTTCTGGCCAGGTCATATTCACCGTTTTTAAGATGGATGGTTCCTACGGCAATATTGGTACGGATATCGTACGGATCACGTTTCAGAGCTTCATCAAAGTAATCAACGGCATTGAGAGTAGGATTGTAAAATTGCTGGATCCTGCTTCCGGTAAGGTAAAGCTCTTCAACAGTCTTTATATCCTGCGGAAGATCAGGTCTTTTTACAGTTTCAGGGAGGTCACCTGCCTCTTTTTGCCTGACAGGCTGGTAAGAAACAAGGACTTCACCGGTAACCGTATTGACCATTTCGGTATAAAGGTCTGTAAGGTCAAAACTACCATCGATGTTGATTGTTCCGGTGAAGGCATTTGCGGGAGATATAGTCATTGTTTTCTCAAAAACCACCTTCCCGGCCTGTTTTAATATTATTTTTGCCTTATCCACTTTCCCGGTCGAATAGTAGCCAAGGAAAACTTTATTGTCATCTCTTTTTTCAAGGTTTACCGCGCCGTTAAGGTTGGCGTACTTAAATCCCTGGATATCCTTTACAGGGTACCAGTATTGCCTGAAAGTTTTCACTTCATAAGGTCGTATCCAGCTGTAGTCAGGCTGATTGTCGGAAAAGGCGCCTGTCATAATTTCAGCATACGGCCCTGCCTTTTCGGTCAGTACAGCTTCTGTTGCCTGTCCGCGTGGTGCTGAGCCCCATTCCCACAATTTGGCACCCTTCACAATGTTGTGATCTCCTAATTCCACTGTTCCCGTCTCTTTTCCATGGTCATAAGCTCCCATGAAATCCTCCTGCAGATCATAGGCAAAATAGGAATTTGCCTCAGGTGAATTCTTCCACCAGCTCAGGTCAACCCCTTTTGTGAAATCCTGGCCGTTATAAACCTCTGTTGAAACCGGCCAGTGTGTGAAGCTGTTTTTTGCATGAAATGTGGCAACCTGTACACTTGGAGGAAAGATGACCTGGTAATCATTATTTGTATGCACCGCAACATTTGCCCAGTAGAGGAAGGTATTTGTAAATGGTGTGGGATTAATGATTTTTACATCTGCTGAGAAATAGGATTTTCCGGGATATGATGTAATTCCGATTGTCCATCTCATCCTGTGACGGGGTTCTGTCTCCCCGATCCAGATCGTCTTGCTGCTGTCAGCATTACTTGCAAGGTAATAATCTACCGGGAGCAATGTTGATGCCCGGTGATGGTGAATTACGCACCATTCTATGCCGCCTGATACCCAGGCGCCAAGCATTCCTATATTGGAGGGTTTTACCACATCGTTCTTATATACGAAGTTATAACCGTTTGTCTTGTCTGTTCCGTAATATATCTTTCCCCCGATATCAGGTGTCACACATAATTTAATATATTCATTTTCAAGAACTAAAGCCTTCCAGGCATGATCCTCTTTCTTATTTGAAATGACATCGTTCATTCCATATGGATATATGTATTTTGAGGCTCCCTGATAGGATTCACCCTTGAAAAACATTGGATTTTTGTCAGGTGGGCTCACTTTATAAGTGGGAATGACCCAATCCTGCTCGGTAAGTTTTACCTGTGCTGTTGCGATTCCACTGAATAACAGCATAATAAATGAAATTATTGCCAGGGCTCCTGAAATTTTAATACTTCTCATTTCGTGATAATTTATTCCATAAATATATAAAAAGAAACGACTCTTAATAAATGTCTGTCTGTTCCGGCAGGAGCATGAACATTTTCTCTTTTTTACGGTTTTAGCAATGAATCTCTGCCCGGGGCCTTTGAAGGCTGATATTTGAAATTGAATTTTGAGTCCACTTTGTGCCCCTGCCTACCGGCAGGCAGGTTCGTGCCTGGTGGCAAAAAAAGACTTTTGGAGCGACTCAAATTTTGTTAATCAAATAATTTAACTGAAGTCATGAAAATTTCTATTATCGGAACAGGAACAGTTGGCCGGACCCTCGCCTCGAAATTTCTTGAACTGGGTCATGAAGTGTTTATGGGAACAAGGAATGTGAAGGAAAAACTTGCAAGCAATGCAAAGGACAATTATGGCAATCCTTCCTTCAGTGAATGGTACAGGGCAAATCCCGGAATAAATCTGAAGACTTTTGAAGAAGCCGCTTCACAGGGAGAGATTGTCATAAATGCTACACACGGAGAGAATTCCGTGGCTGCTCTAAAGCTTGCCGGTGCAAAAAATCTTTCAGGTAAGATCCTGATTGATCTGGCAAACGCTCTCGATTTCAGCAAAGGAATGCCTCCCGGCCTGTTGCCGGGACTGAATAATACGAATTCGCTGGGGGAGGAGATCCAGAAGGCTTTCCCGGGGGCAAAGGTTGTCAAGACCCTGAACACAATGTGGTGTGGTTTAATGGTTGATCCGGGTATGATAGGAGGAGGAGATCATATAAATTTCCTCTCCGGAAATGATCAGGAGTCAAAGAACAGGGTAAAAAAGCTGTTGAACCAGTTCGGTTGGAAAGATGAAAATCTTATTGACCTGGGTGATATTACAGGTGCGCGTGCCACGGAAGCCACCCTTCTCCTGTGGGTAAGATTAAACGGAGTGCTCAGCACCGGCGCTTTTAATTTCAGGATTGTCCGTTAGTCTGGTAACAATGGTTCCGGGAATCTCTGGACAGTGGTTCGCCCAGGTAATCAGATTCAGGTGATCCTGACGGGGGATCGTGTTATCTGGCATTTCCCAGCCAGAAAAGAGCATTAAGGATCAGTTTATTCTGAATCTCATTTTTAAACGTATATGAAAGTTCCTTGTTGGTCTTATTTTCATAGTCAATAATGTTGTGACCCATATTTAAATAGACCATCTTATAGTTCTTATTTGTCCATACAACGGGATAATAGCCACTATGCCATATTTCATGGGGTTTAGGGCCGGTGCCAAGCGGAAAGCTTGTACTGTCGATTGATAAGAGTATTTTAATATCAGGATTCTTTCTCAGGTCATACTCCCATTTATACCATTCATTCGGCGAAGCCGTGAAAGTATCAGGCAGATCTTTCGTTACCGGATTATTATGGTCTTCCACGCGCAGAACAGCTGTTGTGGGCGACCAGGTATTGCCAGCATATTGTCCCGATCCCAGGAAGTTAATATGATACCAGTCCCAGTTCTGCGGATAGGCGGAAGGAGTGAGTGCAAAGGCACAAAAATGAAATCCCATCCAGGCCCCTCCGTTCTCCATATATTTTCTGAAAGCATCTCTCTGGTACGAGGAATCCGGCCTGGTGTCAAGGAAAATTACAACCTGGTAATGAGACAAAAATTCAGAATTCATATTGTCCCAGTTATTTGTAGATGTGTAGCTGAAATTATGCTTCTCAGACATAGCCGCGAACCACTTGTTGGCTTCATGAACAAAACTGACGTGAGCTGCATCATTTATGCCTGTATAAAAGGCCACAACGCTGAACTCAGCAGGAGAGGACTTTACAGTTCCGTATGACAAACTAAAGAAACAAATCTGGCAAAATCCCAGGAGGAGCGCTGCAATTAACTTCTTTAACCCAGACATAATTTACAATTAATATTAAAATTCAATAAGCCCTGTAGGAAGGACCACTTTCAATAAAATATACAGGAATATCCTTAATAAAACTATTTACCCATTTAGCGCAGTAGGCCATTCCAGCCTCTTCAGAAGCTATATGTCCCAGAAAAACAACAGCTTTCTTCCTGCCCTGTTGCACGGCATCCCTTATATATTCGTAGGTTTCCCATTGCGGAGACTCTCCTGCCAGAACCACATCCACATCTTCCCTTTCAAGCAAACCTATATGGTACATGCTTCCCGGAGCGCCCGGAGCCAGCCTGACATTAGTCAGCTTCATTTCAGGATCTCCGACTACATAAAATGTATATCCGGGAAATTTTTGTTTCAATGTTCTGAGCAAATCCTTAAGTGTGGTTTCAGGCAGTCTGAAATTAACCAGTGATCCGCTAACGGTATAGTCATTCCATCCCAGCTTAGCTAACATACCCACTTCAATGCCATCGGGTTTCATGCTGTGAATATAGTCGTGGAAACGCCATATTACAAGTTTATGATCTCTGATATAGCTCTGTTTTTCAAGAAAAACCGGGTCGTTCAGTAATTGTTTGGTCGCATCGAGATGATTATAATAGAGCGGTTCATGCACAATGATCAGATTGCAGTTCTTTGCGACGGCCTCCCTAAGTACATCCATCGTCGCAAACATGGTAGTTACTATTCCTTTTACAGGCGTTTCAGGATTTCCCTCTTTAATAACGTCTACTGTTCTGGGTAATATGCCGCTGCCAGTGTTCAGGATGATTGTCTCAATAATTTTTGAAGCGGGGATAAGGGTCCCGGTAAGTGAGCTCTGAGATGCAGCATGCCCCGGAAATAAAATAATGAACATGGCTGATAATATGACTGTTATATATTTCATGGTAGTAAATTGACGGGTAATATTAATTTCCATAAAAATACATTTTTAAACTGATTTTTTCACTGGCCGGTTCATCTGACCGCATGATATCCTCCAATGACTCCTTTCTTTGACAGAACCAGCTGCCATAGCTGACTTCGGATTCTTGATCTGAAAGAGCCGGCGGACGAAAGTAAAAAGTATTTCCACATTCTGAAAAATCTTTCAGGGTATTCTTTCTTTAAACTATCATGGTTATTTTCAAAATTATTATACCAGGCCATGAGCGTCTTGTCATAATCTGCACCGAAGCTGTGCCAGTCTTCGAGGATGAACAGATCCTCGATATTTTTTCCAATTTGTGCAACCGAAGGCAGCATCCCGTTCGGGAATATATATTTCTCTGTCCACAGATCAACTGACGTTTCTGATTTGCCTTTTCCTATGGTGTGCAGAAGAAATAAACCATCATCTTCCAGGCACCTGTTTGCAACTTCAAAAAATGTTCTGTAATTTTTATAGCCTACATGCTCAAACATTCCTACACTGATTATCCTGTCGTATTTTCCGTTCAGATCGCGATAATCCATGAGCTGTATCTTAACCGGCAGTCCCTCACATAATCTTTTTCCGAGATCCGCCTGCTCTTTTGAGACTGTAATACCTGAAACTTCAGCACTGTATTTTTCCGCAGCATATTTTCCGAAGGCGCCCCATCCGCATCCTATATCGAGAACCCGCATTCCCGGTTTCAGGCTGATCTTCCTGCATATCAGGTCAAGCTTGTTTTCCTGGGCTTCATCAAGTGTCGTGGCATCTTTCCAATAGGCGCAACTGTAATTCATTCTTTTGTCGAGCATATTGCTAAAGAGCTCGTTTCCCAGATCATAATGTTTCTCACCTATTATAAATGCCCTTCGTTTTGATTGAAGGTTAAAAATATTTGCAGTCAGCAGCTTTAATAGGAGCAATGGCCTGAGCCTGATTTTTTCATCAAGACGTGCCCGTAATACCCTGTCAATAAATTCATCCACGCTGTCGGCATCCCACCAGTGATCCATATAGGCTTCTCCTATCCCAAGTTCGCCTTCTGTAACTGCTCTTTTGTAAAAATCCTCATTTAATATACGGATATCCCAGGGATTATTCCCGTTTATCCTGATATCTGCCAGCTTAAGGATATCTTCTGCAATTCTTTTATAGACATCTTTCATTTTGGTGAAGAATTATAGTAATCGCCTGTTTATCAACCACTAAAATAGAAATTGTTTATACATCTATTTTTTTAAAAAACAAGATACGAAGTTTCTTAATCAGGATAAATGATCGGTCTGTTCCGGATAATTTATTGACTTGCTTAAACAGTCCTGCAAAGTTAGGATATATAAAGGTGAATGTCAATTATTTCCTTCTCTGCTAAATTCCCGGGATCACTTTTTTCATCCGTTGATATGCGCAGAGATATATTTGTTATTTTTAGCAGATGAATTTATCCTGGTTTTTTGCTCCAAAAACCTGTTTATGAACATTCACCTTTCATTTCATACGATATTAATACTTGCATATACTATTCCCAATATATATGTGTTTCTGAGGGTCGGACAACTTTTCATTGAAAGGAGATTCAGGTTCCGGTATTTTATTATCTATTTTTTACTTGCCTCGGTTTATCCGGCAGCCATTATGTTTCCTGAGGATGGTCAGGTTTCAACAGCCCTGAATTTCATTTCAGGTTACCTTTTGCCTTTTTACCTGTATCTTTTCCTGGCGCTTTTGCTTTTTGATCTCTTTCTTCTGTTCAACCGTATCTTTAAAATAATACCACGGGTAAAGTTGTGGAGTTCAAAATTCAGAAAAACCGGTCTGGCTTCAATTATCCTGCTCTCTGCAGGGATTGTAGCCGGTGGGATAATCAATTTCAATACAGTACGGACTTCTGAATACAGGATAGATGTTCCTGCCAGATCATCGGGTCTGAAACATCTCAGAATAGCTTTTGTTGCCGACTTTCACCTGACTGAGAGTACAAATATTCATTTTGTAAAGAAGTTTGCTGACAAAATTGGCGAAATAAATCCTGATCTGATGGTATATGGCGGCGACATTGTTGAGGGAGACAGGGACGATGAAATAACTACGGAGTCGGGTAATATCCTGAGCAGGATACACCCGAAGTATGGTGTTTTTGCCGTTCTGGGGAACCACGAATATTATTCAGGTCAGGATAAGGGCAGCTTTTTCGAAAAAGCCGGCATGAAAGTTTTATGCGATACGGTAATTATTATTGATAACTCATTCAGCCTGGCCGGGAGATATGACAGCCATTTCAGGGAAAGAAAATCTGTGGTCTCCCTTTTGAAGGCTGCAACAGATTCTCTTCCTCTGATACTGGCAGATCACAGGCCAACTGAAATCGACCAGGTAAGTTCTACCCTGGCAGATGTCCAGCTATCAGGTCATACCCATGACGGACAGTTATTTCCCATAAATCTTATAACCCGGAGTGTCTACCGTTTAAGCTGGGGTCATATGAAACTTGGAAATACCCATTTTTTTGTCACAAGCGGAATACGGCTCTGGGGTCCGCCTGTCAGAACTGCAGGCAAATCCGAGATAATGGTTATTGATATTACCTTCACCCGGGATTCCGTATAAGTCATTGATCAGTTTCAACCGCAATTCAGAAATGAGTCCCTGCCTGCCGGGCGTCTCCTAAGCCAGCCCCCTGTTTACCAGCCTGTCGTGTTCCCATGTTTCATAATCCTCCGGCGGATTGATCCTGGCCTCTTCAGGCACAGTTATTACTTTTTACAGTTAAAAAATTACACGTTTGCACCTGCAAGGCATTTCTCCGTTGCCCCTTTACGCCTTTACTCCGTTACGCTCTTGTACCATAAAATGCTATATTTGGAGAAAATTGAAAAATATTGACCTATGGACCAGGAAAAAGCTATAGTAGGGTTTATCGGTGCAGGGGGGATAGCCCGTTCCCATGCATATTCCCTTAATTCTCTCCGCTATTTTTATAATGATGCACCTGATATTGAGCTGGCGGCTGTCTGTTCGGCGACCCCTGACAGCCGCAGATCATTTTCAGACCGTTTTGGTTTTCTGCGTCCATGTGATTTGAGCGAATTCATTTCCGACAAAAAAATAAACACTGTTTACATTCTGGGACCCAACAGCGTACACTATGAACATCTTAAGGCAGCCATTGGAATGCAATCGGTTAAGAGGATCTATCTTGAGAAGCCGGTATGTGCCAGCCTCGCGGAGGAAAATGATATTGCCGCACTTACCCGGGATCATCGGGGAGTGAAGATCCAGGTTGGTTTTCAGTATCTTTTTTCCCCGGCTGTGCGTGAAGCACTGGCTTTCTGGAAAGCGGGAAGCCTTGGTAAGCCGATCCATTTTGATCTGAAGTACTTTCACAGTGATTACCTGAGTAAAGGATACCGTGAAAAGCGGGCATCCCGACTTACACCGGCACCGGATGGCGGTGCAATGGCTGATCTCGGATCTCATGCCATTAGCCTGGTGATTGCTTTCCTCGGTAACAGGCTTCGGATAGCAAGTGCCCTTCAGGCGGGATCTTTTGGAGATGTCCCCTTTGATTCGGATCTCTTCAGCCTTATTTCACTTTTAGATGATGCTACCGGCGCGGCAGGGACTCTGTCGGCAAGCCGGATCAGCTGTGGCACAGGTGACAGCCTTTCGCTTGAGATTTTCGCTGAAAAGGGCGCATTGAGATATTCTTCGGATTCTGCCGGTTATTTTGAGTATTTCACAGCCGCAACCGGCCTGTGGAACAGGAATGATGTGGGCAGCAATTACAGGCCTTTCACAAGTTTTCCTTCGGGGCATGTGCCTGCAGGTTGGCTGAGGGCAATGATCCATGCCCATTATGTATTCCTGAAGGATATCAGTAATGAATCCTTTATTCCTGATATAGAACATGGACTGGCAGTACAGCGCTATGTGACGGAGACTGCAGAAAAACTGAAGACTTTCAGGTTGTTCAGACAATCAGCCGGTGGATAGATTTCAGTCGCAGCAGATTCAGTCCTCCTTAGACTGTTTCAACCTTTCCTTCTGATTGGCAACTTTATAGCCAAGCAGGAATACCATGTCCGATACTCTTTCCATCTTGTCAAAGTCTATTTTGCCGATAACATCCCCTGGTGTATGCAGGTCGGGGTAGTCACCCGAGTTGAAGAATACTGCCGGGATGCCTTTTGCCATGAAGCTGGCATAGTCGCTGCTCCCTATTTCAGGATCCCTGCCCATATTAATCGTCTTTATTCCTGCACTCCTGGAGGCGGTTTTTATCATGTCAAGGATCTCATTTCCCTTCTGATCAGTATACATAAGAATCTCCCCGGGTTTTGAAACACTGATATCATATCCCATAAATTTCCCCGTATCGGAAGGCATTCTTGATCTTCCAACCATATCAAGGTTTATATTTAGTATGGTCTTTTCCAGGGGGAATACAGGATTTTCAGCATAATAATCAGAACCAAGCAATCCTTTTTCTTCACCGTTTACCCATGCAAACAGTATTGTCCGGAGAGGTTTTTTCTTAAGGCTCTGGAAAGCCTGTGCTACCTCCAGCAGTGCCATTGATCCCGAGGCGTTGTCATCTGCCCCGTTGAACGATTTTCCTTCACTGTTGACGCCAATGTGGTCAAAATGAGCGGTGTAGATGATGCATTCATTTTTCAGGACAGGGTCAGACCCTTCAATAATTCCTATTACATTGTTACTGACAATATTATTCGTTTGAATGTATGTACGGAAAGTAACATTGGTATTATTCAGTTCAATAGAGGAGGGTTTGTTTTCCCCGACTATTTTTTTATAAGCTGATTCGAGGTTATAGCCGCTTGCCTTCAGCAGTTGATCTGCAGCATGCCTTGTGATGAAAGCCACCTGGATGGGAGCAAAAGTTTCCCTGCCGGCAAGTCTGAACGTTTTTGAGCCTACCCTGGGAACACCCATATCGGCCAGTCCTGATTCATAAGCATCGGTAAATTTGTTGCCAGGCTCATACACGCACAAAATTGCCCTCGCACCCTCCTTGAAGGCAGACATTATTTTGGGACCTTCGAGATATGAATCAAATACAGGGTTAACTTCATCGGCCGACTTTTCGCCCGGTTTGCCGGTCATCATCATGACAATCTTATCTTTCAGGTCTAACCCTTTAAAATCATCATACCCTGAAGCTGAATCGGTATACCCGAATCCTGCGAAAACAAAGTTCCCGGTTATCTCTGTTGTTTTGGATTCTGTCATGAGATAGATCAGGGAGTCAGTCGAGAATACTGTATTACCATCATTGTCGCTTATATTAAGGTAGGTCTCCCTGCTTTTTATTTCCGATGAAACAAGCGGTACAGCCTGAAGATAATCGCCGGTAGCAGTAATTGGCTTCAGCCCGAGCCTCATAATTGTTGTTTTCAGGTATAGAGCAGCTATATCATTCTCTTTTGAACCGGTTTCACGGCCACGCATCTCATCGGAAGCAAAAAACTGCATGGAGGATCTCAGGTCGCTCTCATTGATATTTAAAAGTCCCTCTTTTTGAGCATTCGCATTGATTGCGGTTAAGATTATCGCTGACAAAAAAAGACAAATTTTTCTCATAATTCTGAATTATAAATTATATGTGTATTAATTCAACTATCATATTTGAAAAATCTGCCTCTATTTACACTGAATTCCATCACTCCTGCCAGCCGGGGCAGTCAGGCTTCAGGGCCGGGGTAAAAAGGTAAAAATCAGGTTTTAGTCCAATCTGTCAAAGCAGAATTAATTAGGCCTGAAAGATATTGAGATATTGAACAATTGCAAAAAAAACGGTGTTATATTACGAAAGTTAATTTTACATGACACTAAAAGTTAATAGTTTTTCGGATGGATAAAACGGCATTAATAACAGGATCATCAAACGGAATAGGATATGAACTTGCTAAAATACATGCAGAAAAGGGAGATAATCTTGTGCTGGTAGCACGAAGTAAAGATAAGCTGGATGAACTTAAAAAAGAACTTGAAGGGAAACATGGAGTAAAAATATATACCATAGGAAAGGACCTTTCTGTTCCGGGTTCTGCGACCGAAGTATTTGAGGAAATCACGGCTAAAAGCATCCCGGTTGATTATCTTATCAATAATGCCGGTTTTGGTGATGTAGGTTTATTTTACCAGAGCGACTGGAATAAGCAGGAGAGAATGATCAATCTCAATGTGCTTGCACTTACCTGTTTTACCAGGCTTTTTCTTCCGCAGATGATCGGGCGGGGATCAGGGAAAATTATGAATGTGGCATCTACAGCCTCTTTTCAACCGGGTCCGACAATGTCGGTTTACTTCGCAACAAAAGCATATGTTCTTAGTTTTTCTGAAGCTGTAAATAATGAAGTCAGTGGAACAGGAGTGACGGTTACTGCTTTATGCCCCGGATCAACAGGTAGCGGATTCCATGCCGCTGCAGCAGGGCACTTGAATCATTTTAAGGAGCGAAAGCTGCCATCGCCAAGATCAGTTGCAGAATTTGGATATAAAGCTATGATAAAGGGTAAAGCGGTAGCAATTCCCGGAATGAAGAATTCAATCATTGCAGCCTCAGTGAGATTTCTTCCGCGATCGGTTACAGTTATTGCTGCCAGGATGTTGCAGGAAAATAAATATTAAATAGTCAAGGATATGCAAACAATATTGGGAGCAAACGGGACAATAGGCTCTGTACTTGCCAGGGAGTTAATGAACTACACGGATAAGATCAGGCTTGTCAGCCGGAATCCGAGGAGGGTTAATGTAAGTGATGAACTATTTCCGGCTGACCTGACAGAGCCAGGAATGGTGGAACATGCCATTGAAGGTTCGGAGGTGGTCTACCTGGTTGTTGGTCTGGAGTACAAGCTTAAGGTGTGGGAGGATCAATGGCCTAAGCTGATGCGATCTGTCATAGATGCATGTATTAAAAATAATTCCCGGCTGGTATTTTTTGATAATATTTATATGTATGACATAAATGAAATTGGGCATATGACTGAGCTCTCGTCAATCAATCCGCCAAGCAAAAAAGGAGTGGTGAGGAAACAGATCGCACAGATGATCACTGATGAGGTTAAGGCCGGCAGGTTAATGGCTCTGATTGCCCGTTCTGCAGATTTTTACGGACCTGATAATGAGAGAAGCTTTGTGACAGAAATGGTTTACAGGAATTTTAAAAAGGGAAGAAGGGCAAACTGGTTTTTAAATGCCGATAAAAAGCACTCCTTTACCTTTACACCGGATGCAGCAAAAGCCACTGCATTACTTGGAAATACAAATGATGCCTATAACCAGGTGTGGCATCTTCCTACAGACAGTAATCCCCTGACAGGAAGGGAATTCATTGCTCTCTTTGCAAAAGAGATGAAGATACCTGCCAGAATGATCGTAATGCCTCTCTGGTTAATAAAATTACTTGGACTCTTTATTCCCGTTTTGAAGGAGATGCCTGAAATGCTCTACCAGTATGACAGGGATTATTTTTTTGATTCATCAAAATTTGAAAAAAGGTTCGGATTTAAAACAACTACATATCAGGAAGGGGTAAAACTTACCGTGGAACAACCGGGGCGCTAACCGGCTGGTTATATTTGAATCACGGTTTCTTTATGAAGACTTTAAAGGCTCCCTTTTATAATTAATAATCAGCTACTTGCAAAATATAGCTGAATATTCATTTAAAAAGGGTAGATTTGCCCCTTAATTTACGGAATGATCCCGGCCGTTCATGGCAGTTATTATTTCACATTATTTTACTAAATTATTTTTTATGCATTTTGAATCATTGAATATTATTGAACCTATTCTCAGATCGTTAAAAGAGGAGGGATACACATTACCTACGCCTATTCAGGCTGAGGCTATTCCCATTGTACTTAATGGAGTTGATCTGATCGGATGTGCACAAACCGGAACAGGAAAAACAGCTGCATTTGCAGTTCCTGTCCTCCAGATACTTTATAATAACAAGACATTTGAAAAAAAGAGAAAGATCAGGAGTCTTATCGTTACCCCGACCAGGGAGCTGGCAATCCAGATAGAGGAGAGCTTTAAAGTCTATGGCCGGTATACCGGCCTGACCTGTACCGTCGTTTTCGGAGGTGTTAATCAGAATTCCCAGACAGCCGCGCTGAGAAATGGAGTGGATATTCTTGTGGCAACTCCCGGCAGATTGCTTGATCTTAAAAATCAGGGCATTGTTTCATTAAATGATGTCGGAATATTTGTCCTTGACGAAGCAGACAGAATGCTTGACATGGGTTTTATCCATGATGTCAGGCGCATTATTTCAGCGCTCCCCAAAAAGAGGCAATCTCTCTTTTTCTCGGCTACCATGCCTCCTGAAATCGTCAGACTTGCCGGTTCCATTGTCAATAACCCTGTGAAGGTGGAAGTAACCCCTTCTGCATCAACGGTTGATATAGTAAATCAGTATGTCTACTTCATCGATAAAGCTAACAAGAATGCAATGCTGATTGAACTGCTGAAGGATGAGGCGATCAAAACGGCACTTGTTTTTACCCGTACGAAATTTGGCGCCGATAAAGTTGTAAAGGTGCTTCAGAGAAAAAATATAAGTGCAGAAGCTATTCATGGCAATAAGGCGCAAAACGCCCGTCAGAGGGCGCTCTCAAATTTTAAGGCGCGTACCACACGCATCCTCGTTGCCACTGATATTGCCGCCAGGGGAATTGATGTTGATGATCTTGAATATGTTATAAATTTTGAGATTCCCAATATTTCCGAGACTTATGTACACCGCATCGGGAGAACGGGCAGGGCAGGAGCAAACGGAACAGCAATTTCCTTCTGCGATTCGGAGGAAAAGGCCTACCTGAAGGATATTGAAAGACTGATAACAAAGAAGATACAGGTTATTGACGATCATCCTTATCCACTTACGGAAACCAGTCCTCTCAGCGCCGGGAAAGAGCAACATATTAATTATCGCTCCAGGCGGAACCTTATTCCCGACAGACGGAACGTCAGAAGATAGCTTTTCGGATCCGGAAGTTTGCCTCCTGAAGGAAAGGTAATCGGTAATCGGTATTCAGTAATCGGTAAGTTTCGCTCGGCGAAGTCTCCAGACTTCGCCGTTCAAGACTTCGCCGTCTTCGCCTTTTTTAACCTTTTTACATTTCAAATACCGACTATTGTTTGTAATTTGCAAAGTCAAACATTTATTCCATTTCCTGATTTTTATATGTTTTGACAACTAACTGAATTTTAATTATAAACAATATCCGGGTGTTATGAAAAAGTCTTTTTTTATTATCACTGCTCTGATTGCCCTAATAATATGTACCATTGCCAAAGGATCTGACACTGAGGCTGATGCGAAGGCCCGGATGGAGCAGCTTAAAAAAGAGGTATCGGCTAATATTACCCAAAATCTGCTTCCTTACTGGTCGACAAGGATGGTCGATACTTCAGTAAACGAACGGCAGGATGCAGGAATGGGTGTTGAGCGTGTCGCCAGGTTCTTTACTCCTGCATATGAATCAAAAACTGCCGGATCTGACAATGAAACCCGCTGGGTACAGGTGGACCTGGGAGGAGTGAAAAAAATAGAGGCGGTAAAGCTATTGCCCAGGGTAGTTCCATGGGGATATGTGCAATCTGAAGGATTCCCTTCACGATTTAAGATAGAAGTATCAGATGATCCGTCTTTCAGTAAACCGGTAATCTATTTTGATCAGACCAGGGAGGATTTCAGGGATCCCTTTGATGAGGTCTGTACATTTTCAGGCAAGGAAGTTTACGGAAGGTATTTGCGGCTGACGGCTGTTCATCTCAGGCAGCAGAAGCTGTCAATGACAAAGCTTATGGTCATATCCGGCGGCAGGGATATTGCCGGGGGGTGCCAGGCCACTGATCAGGAACCGGACAACAGGGGAGCAAACCTTCTGACACGTCCGCCCAGACCGCAGGGTGAGTATGTAGTTACAGATAATCCGGGGAACATAATACCAGCAGATCAGTGGCACCCTGTAAAATATAAAGCAATGACTCCGCAAACCGGAGTTGTACTGGCTGACGGCCTTTTCAGAAAGACAATGGAAAACAATATAACTTATCTGATGTCTTCATTCACTCTTGATGAACTGGTCAGGAATTTTTATGTAAAAGCAGGAAAGCCTGTAAAACCTCTTGAAGAAAGATTGAATAATTTCTGGTTTGTTGACCTGCCGGGACAGGAAGCCGGCCGTTTTCTTATGGGCGCGGGCAATACCCTGCGCTGGATGGAGAATACCGGGCTCAGGAACAGAATGGATCAGATAGTTGATGTAATTGATGAGTGTAAGGAGCCTGACGGATATATTATGGCATATCCGAAATACAGGATCTTTTCAGGAGAGTATGGTGCTTATACAAGGTCGTGGGTTACACGGGGACTCCTGGAAGCTGGTTATGCAGGCAATAAAAAAGCTTTTCCGTTATTGCGCAATTTCTACGACTGGTTTAACAATTCCTGTTACCTTCCTGAGATGCTCAGGCGTGCAGGGCAGGGATCACAGGGAATAATTCCAAGTACACTAATGTATTTTTCACCTGTAGGAAAGGCAAAAGATATAGAGGTTGTACAACAGTACTTCCAGGAGAACTACTGGATGGATGAACTTGCAAAAAGAGATGAAAAAGCTATATGGCTGTACCCTTACGACCGTCCCCACAATTACCTGATAACAGCGATTGAGCCATACCTTGATTTGTACCGGGCCACAGGTGAAAAGAAGTATCTTGATGCAGCCTCCGGTGGCTGGGATTTATACCATAAAAACTGGGAACATGTTGGAGGATCAATTGCAATCTGTGAAGGAACAGAGCTCTATCCTCCCGGATCATATTTCCTGCACCGTTCAACAGGCGAACTATGTGGCAGTGTATTCTGGACTTATCTTAACCAGCGTTTTCACCTGCTTGATCCGGAAGCTGAAAAATATGTCGCAGAAATAGAAAAATCCATTTACAATGTATTAATAGCCAATCAGGCAGGCGATAAGGGTATCCGTTACCATGCGGTTCTTGTTGATCATAAGGACCTGGACAGTCGCCAGCCACATTGCATGAGCACATGTTGCGAAGGTCAGGGGACAAGGATGATGGGAGCACTTCCTGAATTCATATATTCAGTAGCTCATGACGGAGTATATATTGACCTGTTTGCTGCTTCATCAATCAAATTCAGTACAGATGCCGGGGAAATGTCATTGAAAATGGCAACCGGATTTCCATATGATCCTGATGTTAAGCTGGTTATAAGCACGAGTAAACCGTTAAAATCAAGTATCAGGATCCGCATTCCATCATGGAGTTCCCATGAAATGAGCATTTTGGTAAATGGTAAAAAAACAGGAAAAGGAACTCCCGGATCATATGTTAATATATCGAGGTTATGGAATGACGGGGACCTCATTTCCTTCACCCTTCCGATGGATTTCAAAATTACAAAATACACAGGGCAGGAGACGGAACCCGGCTACGAAAGGTACGCTCTTGAGTACGGACCCATATTAATGGCATATGTAAGTCTCAAAGAGCAGAAGGATAGAATTATTTTGCCATCAGGTCCCGACAGACTTATTAAGAATCTTACTCCTGTTACAGGGAAACCCCTTCATTTCAGAGTAAGCGGGAATAGTGATTTTGAATATATGCCTTACCTGGAGGTACAGGAGGAGCAGTTCAGCTGTTACCCCTCTGTAGCTTTGAAAAATTGAGAGTTTTTTTCCGAAAGGTTAGAAACAGGAATAATTACTCAAATTACGAAAACCTTATAGCCATTACTATCATGAAGGGGATCAGTATTAAATCATTATTTTGTGTGTTTTGTGCAGCGTGTTGCATCTCCATTGTCACTGCAGACCCGATATGCAGACATCCTGATAATCCACATTATTTCCTCTACAACGGAAAACCGCTGGTACTGATCACTACTGACCAGCACTATGGAGCTGTGATAAATGCTGATTTCGATTATATCCCATTTCTTGACAGGCTACGGGAGTTTGGTATGAATCTTACACGCATCTATCCCGGCGGGTATATTGAAATCATGGGACAGTACATAAAAGGTAATCCACTGGGTGCTGCCCCTGACCGCTTTATTCTCCCCTGGCAAAAAACTGCAGAAAAAGGGGCCAGTACCCTGATAGGCGGTTATAAATATGATCTGGACAGATGGGACCCTGAATATTTCGACAGGCTTAAGGATTTTGTTTATCAGGCTTCGCTCCGAAACATTATAGTTGAGATAGCCTTTTTCAACGGCATGTATGATGACAGGTGGAGTGCCCAGCCCTTATATCATACCAATAATATACAGGGTGTGGGGAAATGCGAATTCAGGCAATTTACTACATTGGCTGATAAAGAGCTTGTGAAGATGCAGCTCAGATATGTCAGGAAGATCGCTTCAGAGCTTTACAGGTTTGACAATATAATTTATGATATATCGGATGAACCGGAGATGCAGGGCCAGGATTCGCGGGCATGGAACAGTACGCTGCTTGATGCCCTGATAAAAGTTGACAATTACAGGCACCTGTATGGTGAAACTGCAAAGAGTGCGTCTCCCGATTTTACAGGAGATAAGCGCACCTCATGGATCCCAACGGAATATGTCTCGCCGCTGGAAAATACCCTGGACAACGATTATCCGGATAATAAACCCATTGTGAATGTCGAAAGTGCATATTTCCCATTCTGGTATGGATCAGATCCGGAAGCAGAGAGCCGCGCAGAAGGGTGGTACTGTATGCTGGGTGGTGCCGCCGGCTCAATACATCTCAACAGTGATTTTTCAGTTATGAATCCTGCCGGAACAGGAACTGATACGCAAAGTAAGATCCTGCCGCAGAAACAGATCCTGATGTGTTTTATGGGCAGCCTCGATTTTATTAAGATGGTAAAATTTTCAGGGTTTTCCGTTTCCACTGCCGGATTACAGGTCAGAGGTATAGCAGAGGCGGGTAAGCAGTATGCTTTATATCTCTTTCACGGAACAAGGAAGTGGGAGGAGTGGCCCCAGGGACAGACGGCAAGCCGTTTCAACGTTGAAGCAGGCGTGTTCAGGGATACTATTCTTATTACTGCAGTTCCCGGAAACTATAAAATAGAGTGGATCGATCCTTCGTCTGGCAGCATCTATAGATTCATCCTTTAAATCATTTGCAGGAGGAAACCTGGTCCTTTATACTCCCGCATACCGTACTGACATTGCCCTGAGAATGAAGGGTATCCCTGATCAGGAATAGCATAGGAGAGCCCTTTCAGACTGACTGTTCTTTATCATCCTCCCTGATCTGTACTCTCCGGATCTTACCGCTTATTGTTTTTGGCAATTCCCGTACAAATTCAACAATCCTGGGGTATTTATATGGTGCGGTAACCTTTTTTACATGTTCCTGAAGCTCTCTGGCGAGCTCCTCACTCGGCTGATAATTTTTAGATGTAACTATTGTTGCTTTTACAATCTGACCCCTGTCAGGATCAGCAACTGCAGTTATTGCACACTCAAGAACAGCAGGGTGTTCCATTAAAGCGCTCTCCACTTCAAAGGGACCAATACGGTATCCCGAGCTTTTTATTACATCATCGGCCCTCCCGACAAACCAGAAATATCCGTCTTCGTCACGCCATGCCATATCGCCTGTCCGGTAAACTCCGTCAGACCATACCGTTGCGGTCAGCTGATCGTCACGGTAATACCCGTTGAACATTCCAACTGGTTTTGTTTTTGAAGTGCGTATTACTATCTCACCTTCTATTCCCACCTCGACAGGATTTCCATCGTCACCGAGAATCTCAATATCGTATCCCGGAGAAGGCTTACCCATCGATCCCGGTTTGGGTTCCATCCACGGGAACGTAGCTACTGCTACCGTACATTCAGTCTGTCCATAGCCTTCCATCAGTTTGATACCAGTCAGGTCGAGAAATTGCTTATACACCTCCGGATTTAACGGTTCTCCGGCAACGACACAATATTTGAGACTGCTCAGATCATACTTTGACAGATCTTCCTTTATAAGAAACCTGTAGATTGTCGGAGGAGCACAAAATGTAACGACTTTATGTTTCTCAATCACCTCCATAAGATTTTTGGGAACAAACTTATCATAGTCATAAGTCATTACGGCACATCCCGACAGCCACTGGCCATAAATTTTTCCCCAGGCTGACTTGGCCCAACCGGTGTCTGCAACTGTAAAATGGAGGCCATCATCCTGAACATTCTGCCAGTACTTTGCAGTAAGGATATGTCCGAGAGGGTAAGTAAAATCGTGGCTTACCATTTTAGGCATACCTGTGGTTCCTGAGGTAAAGTAGAGCAACATAGTATCACTGTTTGTTGTTGCCTCAGCCGATGAAGGTCTTTCAAAATATTCCGGACTTTTTTCCATGCCGTCGGTGAAATTCAGCCAACCCTCCCTGTCCATTCCGGTCACAACCTTATGTTTAAGTGTCGGAGAAGCACTTTCAGAATTCTCAATATGCTCAATCACAAGCGGATCGGGAATGCATACAATCATTTTAATGTCGGCTGCGTTATTCCTGTAGATAATATCTTTTGTCGAAAGCAGATGCGTGGCTGGAATCGTTATGGCTCCAATCTTATTCAGAGCCAGGGTACAGAACCAGAATTCATAGCGTCTTTTAAGGATAAGCATCACAGGATCGCCTTTCCTGATGCCTGCGGAGGTGAAAAAGTTTGCTGCCTTATCACTGAAGTGCTTCATCTGGCCGAATGTAAATGTTGCCTCATTTCCATTATCGTCACACCAGACCATTGCAGTTTTTTCCGGGGTCCTGAGGGCTGTTTCATCTACCACATCGAAGGCAAAATTGAAATTTTCAGGGATTTTTATTTTAAAACTTTCTTTAAAATCAAGGTAGGAGTTATATTCAGTCCGGTTAACAAATTTTTCAAACATTATTTTACTTTTTTCATCATAATACTATCGCCAGGAACTTAACCTGTTCATTATTTAAAGCTTTCATAGCATGGTTATAGCCAGAATCGAAATAGATTGAATCACCTTCATTCAGAATTATCTCATGCCCGTCTATAATTGTCATCATAGTTCCTTTTATAACATAATTAAATTCCTGTCCGGGATGTGAGTTAAATTCGAGAAGCGCGCTTTCAGGATCAGGATCGACTGTAACCATAAATGGCTCCGCTTTTTTATGAATAAAATTAAAGGCAAGGCTTTCATACCTGTATTGTTTTCTTCTTTCAAGCTTTAACCCTTTTCCATTTCTCACAAGGCCATATATCCTCAGCTTTGGATTGTCGCCTCCCAGTAACACCGAAAGTTCGACATTGAACAATTCGGAGATGCTGAATATAATGCCTACCGGAATATCTGTATCACCGGACTCATACTTCAAATATTTTTCACCCGGAAGTCCAAGCCTGTCAGCTATAGTTTCCGGCGAAATCCCCGATATCTCGCGGATCTCCTTTATTCTTTCGGCAATCTGCCGGATCTGCTCGTTCATAATTCAGGAAATTATAATCTCAATATTACATATTAAAATTAATATGAAACGCACCTTTTGGACTACAATTTTCTTTTGTTCTCCCTCAGAGATGTCGTCACTTTGTGATCACATGTGCTTAACCGGCATCTTTTAATAATTTTCGTTCTTATGATCCGGAATATTAATTCTGAAGCAGACATCAAAAAAAATTATTATCTTGATGAATTGTTATTTTATATATGATTACAGGTTCACCGGATCAATTTCTGTCATTAATAATGCCTGAAATGAGGACAACTAAAAACGAGGTAACTGTGGAATACAGATATTCTAAAGAGAGGATTTTTACATCACTGAAAATAATATTTACAGGTTTGCTTCCTTTACTTCTGATTGCCCTGATCTCCTGCAACAGATCGCCGAAGCAGTCTGGTCTGACACCGTTCAGAATGCCTGATATGCCGCATCCGAAGGGGTATGTCTGTTACAGAACCGCTTCTCCGGTAAATCCCGATGGCATACTGGATGAGAAAGCCTGGGGATTGGTTCCCTGGACAGATAATTTTGTGGATATTGAAGGGTCGGCCAAGCCTTTGCCAAGATTTACGACACATGCAAAATTACTCTGGGATGCTGATAATGTCTATATCGCTGCTGAGTTGCAGGAACCTGATGTCTGGGCAAAACTCCGGCAAAGGGATACAATTATTTTTTATGATAATGACTTTGAGGTATTTATAGACCCTGACGGAGATACACAGGCCTATTATGAACTTGAGGTTAATGCCTTTGGTACCGCATGGGATCTGCTGTTGCTTAAGCCTTACCGTGATCAGGGTACTGCTGTAACCAGCTGGGATATAGCCGGATTAAAAGTAGGGGTTCATATTGACGGAACGATCAATCATCCGGGTGATGTGGATAAGGGATGGACAGTTGAGATAAAAATACCACTTACAACATTAAAAGAATGTGCAGGTGCTGAAGGGCTGCCTAAAGCCGGAAGCAAGTGGAGGCTGGATTTTTCAAGGGTTGAATGGAAAACTCATGTTCAGAACGGAACCTATGTTAAGGACCTCAATCCTAAAACCGGCAAGCCTTTTCCCGAAGACAACTGGGTTTGGTCCCCTACAGGACGTATAAATATGCATATGCCGGAAATGTGGGGTTATCTTCAGTTTTCAGCTATTGAAGCCGGAGAGGGAACTGAAGCTTTCATTCCCGATCCTGACTTTCTTCTTAAGTGGATCCTGAGAAAAATATATTATGCTGAAAATGACTACTATCTGAAGTTTAATACCTATAGTTCAAAATTGTCTGATATAGGGCTGAAATCTTCGGATTTTCCTGGAGATCTCTCTTCTCCCATTATTGAATCGACCCGTTCGACATTTGAAAGTTATTTTCCTGCGGCAGATACCAGCTATGTCTGGACCATCTACCAGGATGGCAGAATTGCAAAAGTGAGAGGAAGAATGATAAAAAAATAAGTTGTCATACCTAGAGTCCACACCGTAAAAGCTAAAAAAGGACGTTTCGGAGCAGGCTCTACCTTTAAAGTCAAAATTATATAATGATGAAACCCACATAATTTGCAAGAATCACAAACACGATACGAATATAATTTCAAATCATGTGCGGTTCCCTGTCTGCCGACAGGCAGTCATCCTAACTTTAAGTCTACCGGAGCTCACAATATCCTGAAAAGTTACACGGAAATAGAAATTTCCCCTGACTTACCATTCTGGCAGGATTAAGCGATATTTAAAAACAGGATTTTAGAGAACAGAATCAAAAATAGATTGTTTACTATCTGAATTACAGCATCAATTGAAAAAAGCAATAATAATGCAATCGATGGAGAATATTTTTGCAGTGAAAAATCATATTTTTCACGGAATGGACGGTAATGTAATAGTATTAATTCATGGTAAATTATTCAAATATCTAATTATCAAGTTATTATCAACAATTTAAATTTATTCTTATGAAAAGGGTATTAATTCTGTCAATGACATTTCTGTTCGTTTTGTCCGCATTACAGGTGCAGGCACAAAAATCCGAGAGGAAACCGCTAAAGAAACTTGAAGGAGCTAAGGTCAGCGAACTGGCTGTAAACAGCTTCAAAGAAGACTTTGGAAATCTGCCAGATGTAAAATGGAGGAGGAACGGTACATTCGATGAAGTTTTATTTACCAAAAACGGTAAGGAGATGACCGCTTATTACGACATTGAAGGTACGCTGGTTGGAACTACTGAAGTAGTGAATTTTTCTGATATTCCTGCAGCAGGACAGAAGGCAATCAAAGAAAAGTACAAGGATTATTCAATCGGAACAATTATTTTTTACGATGACAATGAAGCAAATTTAACAGATATGGTGATGTACGGAGTTCAGTTTGACGATGCTGATAGTTATTTTGTTGAGCTGACGAAAGGAACAAGGAAAATTGTTGTCAGGATTGACAAAAGCGGAGAATTAACATTTTTCCGTGAGCTTTAAGAGGCTCCGCTACATAATAAGTCACGAGGACGTTTCATATAAAGCAGAAACGTCCTCTCTTAATTTTGAACAGGCAAATATCCGGAGTAAATTATACCTGCCAACCCCTTCAAACAGGTCGTTTGAAACAAGTTAATTATTTCGCTATCCTATTTCTCATTAATGAAAAAAATAAATTTCAGGCTTTCATATCTCCAGGTTATTTACCTGATGATCTATGTAATACTGTTTCTGGTAATAATATATATTCCTGAACTTGTCAGCGGACCGGTACGTATAACTAAAAAGTTGATTTTAGAGGAGGAATTTGCAGAAGGGATTTTGCTTGGAGTACTATTCCTGGTAAGCATATTAATCCTGAACTCATATAAGAAGGAATCCCTGCGACAAAAGGAGCTGATCAATAAGATCAATAATGAGAAAAAAACAGTCGAGGAAAGGCTTAATGAGACATTCAGATATATCGGAAAGATAAATGTAGAACTCATGGAAATCAAAGATACTTTTAATGCGAGCATCAGATTTCCTGAAACAAAAAGTGATTTTAAAAAAACACTTCACTTCTACAGCGAACGTGTTTTTGGCATATCGGATACTGATTGGGTCATGTTCAGAATAATTGATTATAATACACAGAAAACCGTTATCGAACATTTTGATACCAGAAACGGTAAGGAGTCTGAGTATCCTCACATCAGCAACAGGCTGATAATCGAAAAAGAGTCATTCTATCCATTCGGAGGAATTATATCAAATCCTCAGATCCTGAACATATTTTCATGTTGTATACTGTCTAAAAATGAAATAGGCAATGACGAAAAGATTTTTATTCAGGCTATTACAAATGAGATTACAATGTTGTTTATTATTATGAATTCATCCAATTTGAAAGAACCTTACAAACTGACAAAGGGAAAGTCCCCTGAAAAGAACGATAGCGAGTTGATCCTGTGAGAATCAGGCAGGATATTCATCCCATAAAAATCAAAATTATATTATGAAGAAAAGAACAATTTTATTTTTCATTTCAGCGATCGGGTTTATACCTCTCATGGGACAAATTTCTATGACTGCCGATTCTCTGGTCATAAGCAAATGGGATCTTGCGCAGGGGAGAAATATTCCCGTGACCCGCATCAGTGAGAATATGTCACTTGAAATCGACAAGGATCTTATGACATTGAGGGTCTTTGGGAATGCGGAAGAGCAATCAAATATAGAAAAAGCTTATTTAATTGAATTACTGGAAGTTAATAATGCAAGAGACAAATGGATTTTTCAGGCATCCGACAAGAATTGTATTCCGTACACCATTACTCTTGATTTAATTAAAAAGAGGGTCGACTTTATAACTGTGGGAAAGGAATACGGGATTGACAGGAACCTCAATGATATCTATTACACCATCGCTGATGTTAAAATCAATGAGGAAGCAATTGACAGACACCTGAAGGAAAAAGGGTATAAAATTCACCCCTGATCCGATGCAGATCCTTAATAAGTCAGTTGCTTCCCCCTGGTATTTTATGTCTGAACTCTATTACAAACCTGTACGAATCCTGGAGGCGGCTACCAATTAAACAGAATATACGCCCGAGAATATCTTTGCCGGGGAAGGCTATTTTTACACGAGTATCAACAGGTTACTGAACGATAACGGTTCCAGTCATGTAAGTATGAATGCTGCAATGATACGGATATGAACCGGGTGTGGTAAACGTATGGGTAAAAACCCCGTTCTGGCTGAGATTTCCGTTGAACAGACCCGTATCACTTGTTACCGTATGTGTAACACCATCTTTATTGGTCCAGGTTATAGTGGTATTGGCATTTACCGTAATTGTGGCAGGGGTAAAGGCCATGCCCTGAATCCATACTTCATTGACTCCCGGTCCTCCTTTATTCCCCGGAGGCGGAGTTGTCGTATAATCGGTCGAACTTTTGGAACAAGAGTAGGTAAGACTGAGTATTGCCAGAAGAAGAGCGGCGCCCAGTGATACCCTGCCTGATGAAAGGAATGACTTTTTCATGATCTTATTATATTTATTTAGACTTAATAAACATAATTAAGATAGAGAATGTTCAAAAGAGGCTGAATAAGATTCCGGATTATTATAGAGAGGCGAGGTTCTGTTAATCAGACTTTTAATGATCGGGACATCCTGGAGTCCACAGACCACCTGCCACTGCCTGAAATAAGCAGGAATATTAACGAAAGGGTCATGGCAAAGTCGGTACGGTACTCATGTGCCATTGCCCAGATACCCTTTTCCATCAGCATCGGCCATTTTGTTGTTACAAATGCTGTTGCCATAATTATCAGCAAAGGGATTGCTGCAAGACGTATATAGAGTCCGGCCAAAACAAGGGTGCCACAGACAATTTCAAACGTGCCGGTAAAGTACGCCCAGAAGGCAGGGTCGCTGAAGCCGATTTTTTCAAAACGGGCAGTACCAAGTGTGCCGGGAAAGAGAAACTTCTGAATGCCTTCTGTCAGAAAGACCAGTCCGACTATTACCCTTATCAGAATTACCTTATTATCGTCAGCAGTATTTACAATGGCTGCTTTAATGTTTCTGTTTTTTTTCATGGCAGTACAATTTAAATATCAATATCACGAATCATATAATGCGGGTGTGAATAGATTACTAAGTAACACTTAAAGCAGGATTTCATCGCCGGAGATAATCCTTGCGCCCATTTTCATCAATTCCTTCTTCAGAACCTCAAATCCCCCGGTATTTAGAGGTCGCGAGGCATCTTCAATCAGGGTTGATGAAAATCCTTCCTGTAAAGAATCCCTGATTGTGTAATAGACGCAGATATCAGAAGCCAGACCACAAAAATACGCGTCGGTAATTCCTTTTTCCCTTAGATAACCTGCCAGCCCGGTGCTTATCTGATGACCATTATCAAAAAAACCGCTGTAACTGTCTGTTTCAGGGTCCATTCCTTTTCTGAAGATGGCTGCAAATCTTTTCGTTTCGAGTGCCGGGTGGAATTCCGCCCCTTTTGTGCCCTGAATGCAATGGTCAGGCCAGAGAGTCTCTTTTATGCCGTTGATCTCAATATTTTCAAATGGCCTCATGCCAGGGTGATTGGAGGCAAAGCTCTTATGTTCTGAAGGATGCCAGTCCTGTGTTGCCACAATAAGGCCGAAATTTCCGGCTAACTTATTGATCACAGGAATAATACTGTCACCTCCGGGCACAGCAAGAGATCCTCCGGGTACAAAATCATTTTGTACATCCACAACAACAAGTGCTTTCATGATCTTAACTTTTGTATTCATCTATCAGCCTGTCGCGTTCGTTCTTTAGTCTGCTGCTTAACCCGACTTTGTAGAGATGGGGATAATTGAAGCGTTTATATTCCGCCGGAAGCTTTTTCAGCCTGTCACTGCTGTAGAGAGCTATTTCCGGAAGATTAAGGGGCCGGGACAACCTTTTTCCCTTTTCCATTATTTTGTGAAGAAGCGGTTCTTTATCATTCTTTTGGAAAGAGAGTGATTTAAGGGGATAGACAGGATGATGCATAATCCCGACATCTGTTTCATCATCAAGTGTAACGGCATCAGCTCCCATAAAATTTCCCTCATTGTCCAATATCCTGAAGACCTGCTTGCGGTGCGGGAGGGTTATTTTGGCTATATTCTCCGAGAGCTTGATCCGTGGCCTGCCATTTGCAAATGCCAGCTTGTATACTCCATCCAGAGCGCCATCGGGGTGACCTGTCGCAAGTGATGTACCTACGCCGAACACGTCAATCGGAGCCTCCTGTTCCAGCAGGCTTTTTATTATAAATTCATCGAGCTGGTTTGAAACAGCTATTTTTACATATTGCAAACCTGCATTGTCAAGCATCTCACGGCTTTTCTTTGCCAGATAGGCAAGGTCACCGCTGTCAAGTCTGATACCGCCAAGACGGTGGCCTCTTTTTTCCATCCTCCTGGCAACTTCAATGGCGTTTGGCAGTCCGCTGTTCAACGTATCATAAGTATCTACGAGCAGTACACATTCATCAGGATGTTCCTCAGCAAAATCCTCAAAGGCTGTCAGTTCATCACCATAGCTCTCAATATACGAATGTCCCATTGTACCTGAGACAGGAATACCATAATCGCGCCCTGCACGGATATTGCTTGTTGCGTCAAATCCTCCGATGAAAGCAGCCCTGCTGGCATAATAGCCGCCTGGCCCCTGGGCTCTTCTTAATCCGAAATCAATTAATTTCCGTCCTTCGGCTGCCTGTCTTAACCGGCTGGCCTTTGTGGCAATAAGGCTTTGAAAATTGAGTATATTAAGAAGAAGGGTTTCGATAATCTGTGCCTCAATTATATTTGCCTCGACCTGCAAAACCGGACTGACAGGAAAAATAATGTCTCCTTCGTCAGAAGAATAGATATTGCCGGAAAACCTGAATTCTTCAAGATAACGGATGAATTTCTCATTGAATCCGAGTTCCCTGAGAAATTCCAGATCCTGTTTATCAAACCTGAGATTCTGAAGTGCTCCCAGAAGATCCTCCAGTCCGGCAAAGATGGCGTACCCGCTGTCAAAAGGCAGTTTACGAAAGAAATAGTCGAATACGGCTGTTGCATCTTTCTGTCCCCTGAGGAAATATACCTGAGACATGGTCAATTGATACAGATCTGTATACGTGGCCGTGTAATCAATCAACCCTGTATCGGAACCTGATATAATTTTTGGTAGGGATTTCATCACCTGTATTTATTACTAATTACCGGCCCCTCTATAACAACTCATTGTTAATTATGTTTAATCCGGGCAGGAGTCATGTCTGCCGAATATTTTATAACGTGTTTTAGCTATTACCATGTAAAAAAAGTCACGTATGAATGCAGGAAGTATGATGAAGACATAGAAAAGTTTCCAGAATCCTCCAAGTTCCTTAAGAACGTTGAGAATTGCCGAAGATCTTAAGTAATATCTTTCTCCGTGTATGTAGACAACAGAATCCATATCATCTGAGGGCAAGCCGTATTTTTGAAGAAATGACTGTCCTTTTGCCGATTGCAGCGGGAAAAACAGGAATTTTCCATATTTGTCCCTTTTCTTAATGAAATGAACCAGGCTGTTGCACAGGTTGCATACTCCATCATACAACAATATATTCACGTTATTATTCATTTGCCCGCCCTGTTTTTGTGAAAATCTGTAAACTGGTCCCCGCCTGGGGTCCGTCATAATTAAGTTTGCAGATTATTTGATCATATTGATAAGGACCTGGTTTCGGGGATTTATGATGCCCATTTCAAAATCAGTGAGGTTTTGAATCGTGATCAGGGCGATCTGAGTCAGGGCAGTATCGGTTAAATAGGCCTGATGAGCTGTAATCAGAACATTAGGGAATGTCATTAACCGTGAAATTTTATCGTCAAGGATAATAATTTCAGAAAGGTCTTTATAAAAAAGTTTTTCTTCCTGTTCATAAACATCAATCCCGAGGTATCCGAGATGACCCTCTTTAAGTGATTCAATTGCAGCATCAGTGTCAATAAGCTTGCCCCTGCTTGTATTGATGAGCATAACCCCTCTTTTCATCAGGCCGAGTGAGTATTTATTAATTATATGATTTGTCTCAGGAGTCAGCGGGCAATGCAATGAAATTATGTCCGACATTTTAAATACCTCATCTATAGGATAATAACTTATAATAGTATCTTTAAGCCTGTTATCCGGGTAGGTATCGAATCCGACAACCCTGCATCCGAAACCTTTCATTATTGATGCAAATGCAGCGCCAATTCTTCCTGTGCCTATTATTCCGACAGTTTTGCCGGAGAGTTCAAATCCCGTGAGTCTTTCAATAGAGAAATTTCCCTCCCGTACCCGGTTATATGCCTTATGTATTTTCCTGTTCAGTGTCAGAATCAATGCTACAGCATGTTCTGCAACTGTGATGGGAGTATATTCAGCAACCCTCAGGACTTCTATTTTATTTTCAGAGGCAGCTTCAATATCGACATTATTGAACCCGGCACAACGCAGTAGAATAAGTCTGACCTTAAACTCTGCCAGCTCTTTTATAACATCCCTGGTCAGTCTGTCGTTTACGAATATGCAAACGGCGTCACAATTTTCAGCTAATCTGACAGTTTTCTGTTTAAGGGAAGTCTCGAAATAGACAAGTTCATGTTTTTTTTCAGAATTGGCCTTATCGAGGTATTCAATGTCATATGATCTTGTACTGAATACAGCAACTTTCATAGTATATTATTCAGATTGAATAATTTATTCAGCTTTCATGATGTCTGAGGAGTTCTTCGACCTCCCCGAGCTTGAACTTGTTAAGCTGAGTTATTATGGTGTCTTTCCTGTAAGCCGGTGGCACCACCTGCATAGCTTCCTCCTTGCTTTCTGCCTCCATAAAAAACCAGGCTTTATGTACACCATCGAGACAACCCCAGTCGGCATTTATAAGAAAATGGGAACCTGTCCTCAGAACTATTGCTACGGAGCGAAGGCATTCAAGTTTATCGGGACTGTGAGGGATTTCTATCAGATACTTTGGCATGATTTCCTGTTATTATGTAAATGCCGTTGGCTGAATAATTTATAAATTAATTTAACTGGACTTCAGACAATCCGGTCATTCATCGCGGTTGAATCTGAGCCCGGAAATATAAACAGCAGACAGGCTTATATGTTCATGATCCATTCCGCTTTAACAGAAGCGATGAGAGGTGCCATGCGGGAAGATTGAACCCTGTTCTCCGATATCCGCACATTTCAGATAATGGTATTATTTTAAGCCAAACCGGTAGCTGAATTTAACAAGGAATACATTGTGAGGTTTATTAACATCTTCACTAAAAAGATTGCTGAGGTCGTTGAAGAGGTTCATATTGCCTGATTTGTCTGAAGTGCTTCTTGTCTGACTCCAGACAAGATAGAGAGATGATCCCGGAGCATATTCCCATCTTACAACCAGGTTTGAAAGAAACTCCTGGACATTAAAATCCATCTTTTCAAATTCATAATCAGTTGTACCATCGGTATTTTCATCCACAATATAGTTATCTCCGGCGAGGCTGATCTGAGAAGGAGAATATGTAATGAAACGGCTGTGGTAATTGTCTGCCAGCGGATCACTTATAAGCTTATGATCGTAGTACTTTCCGCATGAGACAAATGGTTGTCCCCAGTACTGAACAGTAAGATTGGGGCTCAGGTTCAGATTCACCCTGAAAGAAGTGCTGATTGTTTTTCTGTCGATGCTTGCAAAGATATATTTGTCTTTATTGTCAGCATTAAGAGCTGTTACATACTGAAGTTCACAGTATGATTTATTGAATGCCGGGCTGAAAGTAAGTACCAGGTAATTTGTGGGTTTGAACGAGACTCCCATGCCTGCCCGGAAGTCATCGGTACAATTTTCAAGGCCTTTTGACTTATTTATAGATACATCAAAAACAAGTTTGCGGCGGTTATCCGAGGTAAATCCGAGCCATGCTGCGATATTGCCCGGGGTTTTCATCACAGGTCCTCCCCGGAGTATCGCCTGGTCGAGGTTACGTCCCCTGAGAGCTCCTCCTGTGTACACGCTCCAGAAATTCTTTAGTTCCATGTTTGCATTCCACTCGTACCCTCTTGCAATATTATTACCACCGAAATTCCACATTGAATAAATATCGGAATTGATGCTGTACTTTTTATAGATCCATTTTGGCTCCCATTGACTGTACTGTGCCCACAGGACTGAAAGAACCTGATCTGCTTCACGTAAATACCCAAGGTCGTTTGTTTCAAAGCCGGGTGTTTTCCAGATCGTTGCGCTCATCAGGTTCCAGTGTCCGTTCAATTTCATTATCTGCATCCTGCCTCCTGATCCGGCAAGAGATGTGAGATTTGTATCAAGAGTGGCGTAATTGTTATCAGGCCGCTGCAGGTACCGGGCAGATGATTTTTGAGTATTCGTGATTGCTTCCCTGGAACCTTCTACAAGGCTAAAAGCGGCATTGAGATTGAACATCCAGTTTTTATTATTAAAATATTGGGTGAAATCTGCTCCTCCGGTATATGCTGATTTATGCATAAAGTTGCTCAGATTGGCATCCAGAGCTCTGTTTGTGCTGGTAAACATTCCGCCGATAAGAGTTTTTCCGTCGTTGATATCTTTCTGAACCCGTCCTACGAAATAGTTTGTAAGCGGTTCTGCAGTCTCGGAGATCCTTCCGCCAATTGTATCAATTTCAGCATTTTGTTGGCCAGTTACTGCTTCAAGGATACCCAGGGAGAACCCGTTTTTCGTCTTTCCTGTAAGCTTTGCCGCTCCGAGAATCGATGTCTGGTCCGGAATATCAGCGTACCATCCCTCCTTCAGGGAAGGCTCACCCTGGGGCCTCCGGCCAATCCTCCTTGAATAAAAGAGGTTGTCATTGCCGACATCACCATCGCCTATACCCAGTCCGAAATTTGTGATATTGTTCCCCTCGATGAAAAATGGCCGTTTCTCGCTGAAAAATGTCTCGAAGGCTGTAAGGTTAACCTCCGAAGGGTCGGCTTCAACCTGTCCGAAGTCAGGGTTGATGGTAAGGTCCATTGTCATATTATTTGTGACGCCAATCTTTGCGTCAACACCTCCGTTGATGCCGGAGCTTTTTCCGGCTGCAAGGAATGGATTTTCGGGCACCTTCTGGAAGGACTCAACCCTTGCCACTCCATATGGAGTCACATCGAATATTTTCCGTGGTTCAATCTGCTCGAGTCCTTTTAATTCACCAAACAGATGGACCTGTCCTGGTGCATCTTTCGGGATATGCTGCCAGTACGTTGTTTCATTCTTTCTGTACAATACTCTTCCAACTTCCAGTCCCCATACCTCTCCTGAATTCTTTTCAAACCGGAACTGGCTGAAGGGTATCTTCATTTCTGCAACCCATCCTTCAGAATTAACCGAGGTTTTTACCCACCAGTTAGGATCCCATGAAGCGTCTTCATTCTGGCCGTCATTCGTGAGCATATGGTCGTATTTTACACCGGATGCGCTTACTCCGAACAGAAATCCCGTTCGCAGATCATGAAAGCTGTCAACAATGATTCCTGCCAGGTCACCGTCGGTCTGATCACGACGTGTAAGGCGGCAGACAATACTGTCGGGTGCAGTATCGTAAGCCATGATAGCCACATAAAGGTTATTATCGTCAAATAATATTTTGAATGCGGTCCTTTGGGAAGCAGGTCTCCCGTTATAAGGCTGATTTTGTGTGAAGTCATCGACCCAGGTCCCTTCCTGCCAGGCTGCATCATCGAGAATTCCGTTAATTGCAGGAGGAGTTGTTATTTTTGTGGCAGTATACTGCTTCTTTTCAGGTGCCTGTCCAAAACCATACTGGAGAAATAAAATAGCTGATAAGAACAGGGAAAAGTTTCTTTTCATAAAGACGGTTTTATAGTTTCTGTTGAAAAGACGAAAAGCAGGAACTTCCCGATGCAAAAAGAGGTCTATTTAGATCAGTTCTGAATAGATGAGCTTTTTCTGTTGATACAGGAGCTGTTGAAAAAGGTCTGATTTCCCCCAGGGGTAAGGGTTGCAGGACTCTCCCGGTTCTGTTTTGTGTCCGTGATTTTTTTTGGTCTAGGAGACCTTTGTGAACCCTTGTGCCTTAGTGTCTTAGTGGCAAAAGAAATAGCCACGAAGGCACGAAGACACGAAGTTGCACCAGGAGAGTTCTACCGGAGTAGTCACCCTGATACATGTATTTATGTAATTTTTATCTATGGCACCGATTGCAAATCGGCGCCAGCGGGGAACCCTTGTGTCTTAGTGTCTTAGTGGCAAAAAAAATAGCCACGAAGACACGAAGACACGAAGTTGCACCAGGAGAGTTCTGCCGGAGTAGTCACCCTGATACATGTATTTATGTAATTTTTATCTATGGCACCGATTGCAAATCGGCGCCAGCGGGGAACCCTTATGCAACGGGATAAAAGTTACTGTCAAACTCTATGGTCGGGCCACCCCTTGAAAAAAGGAGGGGAAGGTTTACGCTCTACGCTCACATCTCACATCTCCATGCTCTTTGCTCTGTGCCCAGCCTTCGCTTCCTTTTTCGATATTACTCTGTTGGTCATTGTAGCTACGGCTGGCAATGCCTGAGCCCTGAGCCCTTGAGCCCTGAGCTCTGAGCTCTTTGCTCTGTGCTCTGAGCTCTCTCAGGCTTTTACTTTGGATTCTTTTTGGACCGGGATTGAAAATTTAAATTCACTTCCTGAATTTTCAACGCTTTCCACCCAGATCATCCCGCCCAGTTTTTCTACAAACTCGTTGCATAATTTCAGACCAAGACCCGTACCCTGTTCGTTATCAGTACCGGGTAACTGAAATCTTGTTTCAATCCTGAACAGCTTCCTGATATTTTCTTCGGAGATACCTACACCGGTATCTTTTACGGATATAATAACATTCTCTGCAGTGGAGGAGGCCCCGACAGTTATTGAACCACCTTTCCGGGTAAATTTTGCCCCATTGCTGAGGAGGTTTCGTAAAATGGTATTAATCATATTTTTATCGGTGTAAATAAACAGATCTTCATTTACTTCTGACTTTATAGTGATCTGCTTATTGATTGCAGATAACCTGAATTCCGATATATTCAGATCTATAATGTTCTTCAGGTTGATTTTTTCCGGATCTACCTTAATCAGTCCTGTCTGAGACCTTGACCAGTCGAGCAGGTTCAGGAGTATGGCATAACCGCCTTTTGCCGACTCATTCAATATCTGGGCAAGTTTCCTTATTTTTTCATTATCCATCAGATGGATACTATCATAAAGCAATTCGGTGGAACCGAGAAGGCTTGTGAAAGGATTTTTCAGATCGTGGGCAACAATATTGAAGAATTTGTCTTTGGTAGCATTCAGCTCTCTTAATTCAGCCTCGCTCTTTTTAAGAGCATCTTCGGCCCTTTTTCTTTCAGTGATATCACGGCTGAAAGAAACGACAGCAGTGACTTTATCATCCTGAAGAACCGGGAAAAAGTTGTTTTCAAAGAAATAATCGTCACGGCTATCTTCAAATCTTACGGGTTTACCGGTGTTAAATACGGAGTCGAGGTAAGTCTGGCGTATGCTTGCTATATCCCCGGGAAGAAATTCTGAAAAATGATGTCCGATAATTTCATTCTGAGTACATTTCAACCGCGTGGCGGCTGTGACATTTGCTGTGATTATATTACCCTCCCTGTCGAACACATACATGGATTCCTGAGTGGCATCAAGGATAGTGCGGATATCTTCCTTACTGCGCAGCAGTGCTTCTTCAGCCATTCTTCGTTCGGTTATATTCTCAATCAGCGACATTGTTGAAGCCAGCTGTCCATTGGCGTCAAGGAGAACAGAATTATACCAGATACATTCAATAATTCCGCCGGTTTTGGTGTAATTGCGGTTGGTGGAAACAACCGTGTATTCCTTTCCGCTGGCAAGTCTTTTCATAGTATTATCTACTACCGGAATATCCTCTTCATAGATCATGTTCAATGTATCTATCCTTTTCAGTAGTACCTCCTCAGCTTTCCATCCGAACATCCGTTCGGCCTCTTTTGACCATGTCAAGATGCAGAAATTTGTATCCCACTCAACTACTGCAAGAGGCGAATTTTCAAAATGATATTTCAGTCTTTGTTCACTTTCCCTCAGAGCCTCTTCAGTCACCTTTCTTTCCATCTCGCCGGAAGCCCTGATAGCAACAAGAGTGAGTATAGATTCAATCATCTGCATGTCCTTCAATGGTTTGCGACTGATCATAGCAATATACCCGATTGGCTTGTTTACTGAGCTCCGCAGTATAGTTCCTGCATACCCTTCAGCGCCAACTTCTTCCAGTGTCTGGTCAGCAGGATATAAGTTGCGGATATTATCGGAATAGCAGCAGACGGTGCTGCCGGAAAGATCCGCACCGGGAGTACTTTTAAGCGAATGTGCAAAATTGGGCAGGTAATGGCCGTCATAATAGACTACCACTGACTCTGCATCCATTTCACCATCAGTGAGTCTGTCAATACGGACATAATCAATGTGGAAAGATTCGGCAAGGTACCTGGCCAGGGAACGGAAGAAATCTTCCTCATTATCTACCCATCCGGCCTTTACCAGGAATAATTGCGTGTTCTCCAGAAATTTACTATCGGTGATGTCATGCACCATCCCGAGAGATCTGATAATATTTCCTGAACTATCCTTTGTGTGGTAGCATTTTTCGCGGACATAACGGATTTCACCGGTATTTTTTCGAATGATCCTGTGTCCGATCTCATAACCTTCACGTCCTTCAAGTAAAGAAGAAGTGTAAGCTTCATCAACAAATTGCCGGTCGTCCGGATGAATGGCTTCAAGGAATGCTCCGTATGTTGGTTCAAATTCATCCGGCTGAAAGCCGAATATCCTGAAGACCTCGGAAGACCAGCTTAGGGCCCTGTCCTTCACATCAATTTCCCAGCTGCCGAGATGTGCAATCTCCTGAGATCTGTTAAGCCGGGCTTCGTTTTTTATAAGCAAATTTTCAGCATTCTTGCGCTTTGTGAAATCAATAAACGAGATAAGCACCTCCTTCAGATCATTTTCATGACCCGGCATAACTGACATATGGAATAGTAGTGTTTTAATCTCTCCGTTAAATGTCCTTACAGGTAATTCAGTCTCAAAGTGGTTAACACCTTCTGCAAGACCGGCCAGTTCATTTTTAAATACCTTCAGAGAGTCATCATTGAAGTAGGAGAGAAGGTTTTTTATAATCTCATCCTTATTATTTGCTTCAAAGAAAGCAACGCTTTTCTGATTGACATCTTTAATCTCAGCGAGGGAAGTAAGATGCTTGATCTCACTTTTATGTTCCTCAAGATATGCGCGAATATCCGTGACCCCGGCCTCTTTCAATTTATTGAAGTACTCTTTAAAAGGAGAGAAATCAACTTCCCAGATAGGAATTGCCGAAAAGTCAAACAGGTTCCTGTACCTGTTTTCATTACGGATTATGCCTGAAATTATAGGATCAAAGTTTTTTCTGAATATCTGGGTGCCAATAAGAACTAAAATCATTGATACCAGAAAAGCATACATTCCTGCCTTATAAAAAGGAAAATTCACTTCAGAAATATCCATTTTAGTTACAAGCCCCCATTTAAGTTCAGGGATATATGTGTAATACGCAAGTACTTTGGTATCGCTGTAATCCGGTCCTGTAACAAAACCGGTATTTTTTGAAAGTGCATTTTTTATTGGTACTGCAGAAGTTGAATTCCAGGGTAGTGGATGAATATTCGAATATCCCGACCGGCGCAAATCCAGCAGGAAATCAATAGAGTCATTATCCAGCACAGCTACGATATACTCCCCGGTATCACCTAATCCTGAATGATTGTTACGCTGATCCCTTAAGATATTCAGGATTTTGTTTTCATCTTTAGTCTCCCTGTAGATCGATTTTATGATATTCAGCTGGTTTACACATAATTCCTTCAAATAAACCTCCTTCTCCTTATAAACAACGCCGTAAATAATTACAATACAAAGTCCGGCGGTGAGCAGAGTAACCAAAATCATTATAATCAACAGCCGGAGATAACTTGTAAGGAATGGCAGTTTCATAATGAATAACGTTTTTATTGCTGTAAAAGTAATTCAAAAGGAAGCTCTCGGGGAAAAATAACTAAAAAAAAAGAGAATTGTTCAGCTGATCGGGGCTATTAATGAATTTGAATAAAAAAAACAGAGAATTATTCAGTGTTCGGGTTTATTAATGAATTTGAATATTATTAATGGAATCTTAATCAACTATTAATCCGGATTTAATTATTCAGAACTGCCCATTTAATATTTTTGGAATTGAAGTTGAGAAAGCAGCTGAGCTGTATTTAATAAAGCGGATGTTTATACCAGATTTTATGAAAGCCGGATTAACCCAATTGCCCTATGAGGCTGATTCTCTGGAGCCAAATATTTCAAAAATGACAATAGAGTACCATCATGGGATGTATCTTCAGGCCTGTCTGAGAAATCTGGGTGAACTTACTTCCGGGACCAAATTTGAAAATCTTGATCTGGAAACCATAATGAAGTCAGCAGAGGGTCCCATGCTTAATAATGCCCTCCAGGTATGGAATCATACCTTCTATTTTGAGAGTTTAAGGCCGGCCGGCAACAGCGAGCTAAAAGGCAGCCTGGCAGATGCCCTGATTGAGAGTTTCGGTTCACTTGCACTGTTCAGGGAATGCTTCATCAAGGCTTCCATGTCGTTATTCGGATCGGGATGGGTATGGATCATCCTTAATCCCACAGGCGTTATTGAGGTCCTTCAGGAAAGGAATGCCGGCAATCCGCTTCGAAGGGGATTGATCCCCCTTTTAGGTTGTGATCTCTGGGAACACTCTTATTATCTCGATTATCAGCACCGGTGTTACGATTATCTTAATTCTTTCTGGTCAGTGATAAACTGGGATATAATTGAAGAAAGATTTCTTTATGCAAAAGGCATGAAATTGGGAAGTACTTTTTTGTCATGAAACCCGCATATCGGATAAATATGATTTTCAATCATGCGGCAGGCAGGCGGCAGAACGCCATTGTTCCTTTAAAATCTAAATTTTATTACGGATGAAAGTTTATATAAAAAATATGGTATGCCAGGGGACCAAAAATTTTGTACTTCTGGAACTCAGGAAGCTGGGAATAAGGTATTCAAAATTTGAACTTGGAGAGATTGACTTTGAAAAAGATGTTCTTCTTTCAGAAATTAAAATGCTTAATAATTCACTGGCAAAATACGGACTTTCGATTGTATTCCGGAGCAGCAGGGTTGTGGAGAGTATCAGGAGTGCTGTGCTTGATCTTGTTAAGAACAACCGGATTCCGGAATCAAGCTTTTCATCTCATATATCAACCACTGTAGGAATGGACTACTCCTGTCTCAGCAAATATTTCATGAAGGAAACGGGGGTCTCAATTGAGGAGTATTACATCGAAAAGAAAATAGAGCAGATGAAGCTGAATGAACCATCATGGTCGGAAGCTTTTACAGTCATAAGGAAAACCGCATAACAGGACCCCTGTTCAGTTTGAAGATTTATTAAATTATTGAGGCCATCCGGACAGGATGGGAATTGAGGTAAAATAAATTTGCAGGAAAACATATTTCTTGTGAACTTTATTATATAATTCTCAGAGAGTTTCCCGGACTGTTCAGTGATATTTAAGATTATCAGGGTGCTAATATTCCGGGAAACGGACATTCGCTAACAGACTAAAAACGGTAAATATGGAAGAGACGATTAGTTTTGAGCTAAATGGGAAAAAGACAGAGATCCTCCTCGATCCCAAACTGACTCTTTTATGGGTACTGCGTAACAAGTTCGGATTAACCGGTACCAAGTATGGGTGCGGGATGGGCTTCTGCGGGGCCTGCACGGTTCTTATCGATAATGAACCGGCGCGATCATGTATGATAGCGGTAGGTGATGTGGCAGGCAAGAAAGTTACAACTATTGAAGGCCTGGCACAGAACGGTAATCCCCATCCGGTACAGAAAGCATTTATTGAGCATGATGCATTGCAATGCGGGTACTGCACTCCGGGTATGATAATGAATGCCGTGGGCCTTCTGCTTAAAAATCCTCAGCCATCGCAGCAGGAGATCATCCAGGGTATGGATGGTAACCTTTGCAGGTGCGGGGCTCATGTACGTATAATCGAAGCAATTCAGACAGCAGGTAAAGAAATGAAAGGAGGGAAATAATCATGAAGAAATCAGTTGCAATTGATCCGGCATCATCACCGTCAGCTACATACAACGGCATGAAGAGAAGGGACTTTTTTAAGCTTCTCGGGGGAGGAATATTCATCTTTTTTCAACCCTGGGATCCGTTTGATCTTTTGTTTCAGCAGGCCCGTCAGGGCAGGTCGCTGCCTGAAGATTTCAATGCTTTTCTCCAGGTCGCGGAAGATGGTACAGTAAAGTGCTTTACCGGTAAGATAGAGATGGGGCAGGGGATCATTACCTCACTGGCCCTGGAGATGGCTGACGAACTGGATGTGCCTCCTGATAAAGTAAAAATGGTGATGGGTGATACGGATATCTGTCCATGGGACGGAGGCACCCATGGATCACTTACAACCCGGGCCTTCGGACCTTTCATGCGGGAAGCAGCTGCTGAAGCCAGAACCGTATTAGTTCAGCTCGCATCGGAAAAACTGAAAGTGCCGGTATCGGAGCTTGTTGTAAAGGACGGAATAGTAATTGATAAGTTGAACGGCAATAACAGTGTGAGCTATGCCGGACTGACAAAAGGCAGGAAGATTGAAAGACATCTTGAGGGCAAACCTGTTGAGAAAAAGTATACAGACTTCAGGTATGTTGGCAGGCCGTATAAGAGAACGGATTCCCTGGAAAAAGTTACAGGACAGGCAAAGTATGCCGGTGACATTCAGCTGCCGGGAATGCTCCATGCCAGGATATTCAGGCCTCCGTCGCATGGAGCAAAGCTGGTATCTGCCGACACTTCCGAAGCAGAGAAGATAAAGGGAATACAGGTGGTCCGCGACGGGGATCTGATTGCCGTACTCAGTGATGACCGGGATGCGGCAGACGCAGCAATAGTAAAGGTGAAGGGAGAATTTACATTCGATGAAATGAATGTTAACGATAAGACAATCTTCGACAACATTCTTAAGGCAGATTCAAACGTAAATGTTGTCAGAAGCAACGGAGATCTGGCTGCAGGCAGGCAACTTTCCGATATCATTACGGAATCAGAATTCCTCAACAGTTATGTGGCCCATTCTCCAATTGAACCCCATTCTGCGGCTGCTCAGATCACAGGTGATAAAATCACCGTATGGGCTAGTACCCAGGCTCCTTTTCAGGTTCAGGATACTATCTCCAGGGAGATGAGCGTACCACTGGAAAAAGTTAGAGTGATAACTCCTTTTGTAGGGGGTGGTTTTGGCGGCAAGTCGCCTCACAGGCAGGCCGTTGAAGCTGTAAAGCTTGCATCCAGAACAGGCAGGCCGGTAATGGTTGAATGGACCCGCCCGGAGGAATTCTTTTATGACACATTCCGGCCGGCCGCAGTGGTAAAGATCACCTCCGGGATAGATAAATCAGGTAAAATAATGTTATGGGATTATCATACCTATTATGCGGGAGCCAGAGGATCCGATACCATTTATGATGTACCCAATGCAAAAACGACCGACTACAGCAGGGGAAGCGCATCCGGACCCGTACACCCGTTCGGAACCGGCGCATGGAGGGCACCCGGGAACAATACAAATACTTTTGCACGTGAGTCACAGATAAATATAATGGCATCCAGGGCAGGAATTGACCCGCTTGAGTTCCGTCTGAGAAACCTGAAGGATGAAAAGATGATTGCACTGTTGAAGGCAGTGGCTGACAAGTTCGGATATACCCCCGGCAAGACTCCGGGAGGAAGAGGTTACGGGATCGCCTGTGGAATTGATGCCGATTCCTGGGTTGCTCATATGGCAGAGGTAAAGGTCGACAGGAAAACGGGACATGTTCAGGTAATCAGAGTAGCCTGCGCCCAGGATATGGGGCTGTGCGTTAACCCTGAAGGCGCTACGATCCAGATGGAAGGGTGCATCACTATGGGGCTGGGATATTGCCTTACTGAAGAGATACAGTTCCAGGGAGGAGATATAAAGAACCACTCCTTTGATACTTATGAACTGCCACGCTTCTCATGGGTACCAAAAATCGATACCGTTATAATGGACAGGAAAGACCAGCCACCCCATGGAGGTGGCGAACCTTCGATAATCTGCATGGGCGCACTGATTGCCAATGCAATCTTTGATGCTACGGGAGCCAGACTCTTTCAGTTGCCTATGACACCTGAAAGAGTACTGGAAGCCCTGAAAAAGGTATGATCCTCAATATGCAGTTGGCCATGCGTGGCACTACTTAATATTTTTAAGTGCCTTGAGTGCCTCGGTAACATGTTCTTCAGGCTGGGTCAGAGAATCGTAAACATATACAATCGTACCGGTTTTATCAATTACAAAGGTGACACGGCCGGGAAGGGTACCATTTTTTCCGGTGCTGACACCAAACATTTCCCGCACTTTA
Source organism: uncultured Bacteroidales bacterium (assembly GCA_963816345.1). Taxonomy (GTDB): domain Bacteria; phylum Bacteroidota; class Bacteroidia; order Bacteroidales; family VadinHA17; genus LD21. The sequence continues at coordinate 1,979,784 of CAWFKI010000005.1, read as the reverse complement.
TTATCCGGATCGCTCAGAAGAGTGAACGGTAAATTGTTCTTATCGGCAAATTCCTTGTGACTTTTAACCGATTGTGCGCTGATACCTATTACCATAGCCTGCGACTGCTGGAACCCGGAATACTGATCGCGGAAAGTACAGGATTCCTTTGTGCATCCCGGCGTTTCATCCTTGACATAAAAGTAGATAACAAGGTTTTTCTTGCCAAGCACATTTTTAATATCAAATAGCTTCCCATTCTGGTCGTAAAGTGAAAATTCAGGAACCTTGGATCCTTTCTTCAGAAGATTGGCGGACTCTTGCGGGATAAGTGCCATTGCGGCGAAAAGGAATGCCGGTGCAAGCACAAAAAATTTCAGAAAACCTCTTTTTTTCATGATCATAAAAGTTTAAATTATTATCAGAGAAAAGCAAGATTACCGCAGCCTGACTGTTCCCGATGATTTTCGACCGGTATTCATCCTGCCGGTAATCTTCGGTATCTAAACAAACTAATTCATTCTATTGTTTAACCTGAAGCAAGATTCTACTTTCCAATGCAAAACAGGTGGCGGAAACCCCTCAGATATATTTTACCATTACTTATTGCAGGGGATGCAAACATTTTTTCACCAATAGGATTCTTTGCAATATATCTGAAAGCCGGTCCGGGCTTGATCACTGTTATCACTCCTTCATCATTTGGCATGTAGACCAGTCCGTCTGCGAGAACCGGTGAGGAATATTGTATACCCATTTTTTGAACCCACACTATCTTCCCTGTTGCTGCTTCAATGCAATGGACCTCTCCGGTTGTCATTGAAGTAAAGAGATAATCATCAGTACAAACCGGTGATGGAACATAATAAGCGCCTTTCCTTGACTGCCAGGCAACATGACTTTTGGTAACATCGCCATGGCCATCCGGTCTTACTGCTACAAGGTCGCGTACCGGCCAGGCACTGCTGACCAGGACCAGTCCTGACTTTTCATTATATACAGGACTTGAGCAGAAATCCTCTGACGGACCACTCACGTACCAGTAGCGGGAACCATCTGCCGGATTATAAGAAGCGATTTCCCTGTTGCCACAAAAGATCATCTGCATTTTCCCGGCCATTGTCCTGAAAATAGGAGTACTGAAACTATGAGAGGGCTTTTGGTGCGGGACTTTCCAGATTATTTTACCATCCTTCCGGCTCAGTGCGGCAACAAAAGAATCTCCCTGGCTGTCGCCATTTATGATCACTTTGTCATCATAAAGCACAGGGGAACAGCTGTATCCATGCGGACTGGAAAATGTGCCGGGGCGCTGTAGCCAGATCTGCTTTCCTGTAAAGTCGTAAGCAGCAACCACTATATTCTCCCCGTCAAGAAAGGAGACGTAGATAAGAGTACCATCAGTTGCAGGTGTTCCGGAAGCAAAGCTGTTGTTATCGTGCTTCGGCTCGAATTTTGTCCTGAGCACTGTTTTTTGCCATAGCAGATCGCCGTTGGTACTGTTATAGCAGATAAGTACTTTTTCATGCGACGATTCAAGAGCAGTAACAATGAAAAGCTTATCCTTCCATACAACCGGCGAGGCATATCCTGTTCCGGGAACCCTTATCTTCCATACCACATTTGTCACTGAATCCCACTTTACGGGCAGATTCTTTTCCACACTGGTCCCATCTCCGTTCGGGCCTCTCCAGCCCGGCCAGTTTTGCGCGCGGCTAACAGAACCGGCGTACATGGATAAAAATAATAGAATACAGCCCGTTAGTCTATGGTTGATCATCGTGTTAATCTTTTGGTTTCAGTGGTAATAATGTCTGCGGTCAAAAATAGAAAAAAAATGTGACCGGCAAGCAGGAACATAACTTCCATAAAAAAGAAATTCACTGCAAACTAAAAGATCCTGTCATTGGTAACAGGTATAATCATTTCCTCAGAGCAGCCTTCGTGAATATATATGCCGGTATCTGCTGGTTGAAAGTGATACTATTGATCCTGAATTCAGTTCCATTACCCTCTTTCAGCATATCTTTATATACAAAAATGAACGGGAACCAGCGTCCCTGAATATATCTGATATCTTTATAATCAATCTTTTTGAGAAGCTCTCCGCTTTTGGCAAACATCTCCTCTTTCAGGGGCACATACCTGGCAGTATCGACCCACATTTTCTGAGAATAATATTCAATGTCTTCAACTTTGGCTGTAAGGTCAATTAGCCACACCTTACGACCATCGAGTGTATCACTTCTGACAAATTTTTCAGAATAGATATCTGTCAGCTTTCTGTCGTCCATCATATCCTCGTATGAGAGATCTGAACCCATTATACTCTGCCTTAGCATATTCCCTGATATCTGGATTATACGGTCGGTTGAAGGGGAATAGATCCAGAGCTGGCCCTCAAGCTTCAGCATTTTTGTACCTCTTTCAGAAGCCGGTGAGAGATATTCGCTAAAGGATTTTTTTGTGCCCTCACCCCAGGATTTTGAAGTTATGGTACGTGTATCACGTTTGCCGTAAACAGTCATTGATGCCTCAATGATCCTGTTTTTTGATGACATGTTCCTGTCAACTTTTTCGAGTATCGATTCGTCCTGCCTGTTAAGACCAGTCGTTAACAGGCATGTGATGATCAAAAAAAGTACTTTCATTATAAAAATTATTATATCAGACTTCAAGTTCCTTAAATAACCTTGCGGTTTCCCTTTTATAGATGCCCAGGCCTGCAAGAGCGCTTCCAAGCAGTATGGAAAGCAGGCCGGGAATAAAACCAATGAAGTATGCAGGCGGTGATACGGAGGCCCTGATTACTGACGGAATCATTATTGTGGCATTTTTCATCATTCCTCCCATATCGAGGCCTTTGTTTTGTAAAAGATATGACAATGCAAGTCCGATCACTGTGCCTGTTACTGTACCGATAATGCCAGTAAGAAGAGCTTCATAGATGAGTGTTTTATAGATGTGGTTTTTCCCTTCCCCAAGGGCAAGACGCACCCCAAACTCATTATAACGCCGCAGGCTGCCGATAAGCCCGGCATTCCAGAGAACAACTGACATTGCAAGTATGAAGATAAAAATCATAATGGCAGCGACTGATTTTTCATAATCCATCATCTCCGCCATTCCCTGGTGATCTCTTAATGTCAACATAACCGGTGCATAGGGATCCTTCGAAGCAGCATATCCTGAATTGAATTTCTGAGCAATGGCCTGAGCCTGTTCATTGTTATACTGTCCGTTTTTGAAAAAGCCAAGGATCTCACCGGCAGCATCTTTCATTGCGAATGCGTCCTGCGCGTCAGAAATATCTATTATTATGGCTCCCCTGTCTACAGAGGCTGCACCGAAACGTACAGTACCTGAAACTTTGAAATTTTTAAAAGCCATGGCTCCATCCATTGTGGTTCCGATAAGAGTAAATTTATCACCGGGTTTTACTTTAAAATTTTGAGCCAGATCGTAGGTGATCAGTGCTTCGCCAGGTGCGGAAGGGATTTTTCCGGTCACAAGCGATTTGCCAATATTGAAGCGCTTCTTCTCCCGGGAATCCTGTGAAAGAAGGTCGATAGCCCAGCCGGTAACAGGACCCTGAACACGGGTCTCCCCTGTAGAGTCAGGAAAATCAATAAGCGCTCCGAAACGGATCCGTTTTACCCAATCCATTTCAGGGTAGCTCTCCCTTAATTCACTCATAAGTTTCGAAACTCCGAGCAAAGCCAGATCATTGGGCATCTGATCGGCATCATCCGCATATGCCCTTGTCATGACTTTTACATGACCGGTCGAAAAGTTAGCATTCATTTCAAGGGATTCGCCCATGACCCCGTTCAGGAAGCAATAGAGCAAAACAGTGAGAGTCACCCCAAGGCTTATCACAATTACAGGAAGGAGACTTCGGCTCCTGTCACGGAAAATTCCTTTCAGTAAAAACTTTATCATTGTATTTTTCCTTTCAGAGCATCAGTTGGCTTCATTTTAGCAATTTTCCTCGTCGGGAAAAAACTCACTATTGTTGCCGACAGAATTACAAGCAGAACGGTTGACAATATTAATCCAATGCTGTAAACGGGTATGATTTTGTCACCTATCGACAAGCCGTAGGAATCGACTACTTTTGGCATCGGAATGCCTGTTTTGTTCAGGTAAGCCAGCAGCGGGATTCCATAGAGTGACCCCAGAATTATGGCCAGGATACTGTGAGCGCTGCCCTCTACGGTAAAGATCTTTATTACTCTCCACCTGGTCATACCCAGGGCTATATATGTTCCGATCTCCCTCTGGCGTCGGAAAACCGAAAGAATCTGGGTATCAAAGATAGCCAGCAGAGCAATTGCCAGGAGAAGTCCATAGATTATCGATGAGCTAACTCTTTTTGAGCTCAGAACCTCATTGATATCCTTCATAAGGAAATTGAGATCTTTATATTTCCAGATGCCGATATCCCCACCGGTATATTTTTCTGAAGTAATAAAGAGGGTTGCCTCGTTTGTCAGACCTGTCATTTTCTGCAGATCGTCAAGAGAGATCCAGATCTGATTATTGTCTACGGATGGGACATTTGAGGAAAATATTTCCCCGATATGTATTGTACGGGCATCAAAGGTTCCGTGCTTATCACGCCACCGCATAATTATATTATCGCCTTTTTTCAGTTTAGAAGCAAAAGCCATTCGTTTCCCGATTACAGCGGTAGTAACCCCTGCGGAATCTCTTAACGACGCTGAGGGAATATTTACAATAGTTTGTGAAGGGTCAATCCCTTTCAGCAGAATGTTCTCAAGATGACCACCCGGGAAAATGGTAGCCTGGGTAATCAATACCGGAGTTATCTGTTCAGACTCAATTAGCGTGGAGAGCCGGGCAGTTACTGCGGCATGGGCATCCTGAAGACAATATGGATCATACGGGTCATATAATGAATCCCAGAGCTGACCATGTCCGGCCGCCCATTCAATAGTATCTCTGTATGCCTGCCTGTTCCATCCGTCAAGTATACCGTTGTACAGGACAATAACGACAAATGCGAATGACAGTACGGAGACGTTAAGCCATGTCCTCAGGCCGGCTCCGATTAAATTCCGGAAAGCCAATTTTATTGTTACCATCTTAATTAATTTTCAGCATTTGTAACTATCACGTCTTTTTCAACTTTACCATCTTTCAGGGTGATGATACGATCGAGATACTGCATGACTTTTTCGTCATGGGTGGCAAAAAGGAATGTCGTTTTCAGCTCCCTGTTAAGATTTTTCATTGTTCTGACAATATGATGAGAGTTTGTGGCATCAAGATTGGCAGAAGGCTCATCAGCCAGAACCAGAAGGGGATGCTTGACCATCGCCCTGGCGATAGCAACCCTCTGACATTCCCCGCCGGAGAGCATGTCAGGCTTCGACTTTATCTTATCCGTAAGGCCAACCCAGTTCAATGCCTCCATCACCGCTTTCTTTCTTTCCGAGGATGTTTTATTCTGAAGCAGCAGTGCAAATTCAACGTTTTCATATACAGTGTAAACAGGTAAAAGGTTATATGTCTGGAAGATAAATCCGATATTAAAGTTGCGGAGCATAGCTGCCTGCTTATGGGAAAGGGTGTTGATCGATTTTCCGAGAACAATGGCGGTACCTTCTGAGGGAGTATCAAGTGATCCGATTATATTCAGCAGGGTTGTCTTACCTGAACCGCTGGGACCTACAAAACCTGCAAATTCACCCTGACTGAAAGAGAGATTAATATTTTTAAGGGCGGTGAATTCTCCGGTACCGACTTTATAGCGCTTTGAGAGGTCATTTATTGATATGAAAGAATCGTTTTCCATAACTCAGTTATTAATAGTTATAAACTAACATTACCTGCACACCCGGACCTGCATAAAAAGTGGCGGCCGAGCTTTGCTGTGGCAGGTTATATTTATCGGGGTTCAGATAAGCCATCAGATATAGGGCAATATTTTTAAAATTATGATTCCAGTTAATAAAATTATAGGAGGCTGTATTCTCCCAGTCGTAAAATATGATTGCACTCAGATTATCATTTAAAGTAAGCGGGTAATTAAGTGAAATCCCTGAGAAGAATATTTTATTGCTGAATTCAAAAGGCTGCCTGCCACTTCCTGCAAAGAGCTGTTCAAAAGTAATATGAAGCCCATTTCCAAGTGAGAAATTATTATCCGCCCCTATATTAAGGATTTCCTGATTTGTAAAGGAGCCTGTATTCTTACTTTTATTTATCCATGTGCCCTCGAACCAGATACCGAAGCCCAGATTCCATTTTCCGTCTATCCCAATTCTGTTTTCAGGAACGTGGAAATAGATATCAGAAAGGAAACCCGGCGTATTCATATTCACGCTCCGGTGATGATAGGTGATAGCAATTTCACTTTTTGGGAAGGGCTGCTGAAACCTTCCTCCGAATTCAGGGATCCATTTATTTGTAGTTCCTATATCCCAGGGCCGGGGTTTATCATTGCCCAGCAGGCTCCAGAGCCAGATGTTTGTGTTATTCAGAAAATAATATCTTCCAAGTAGTGCCCATACCCCATTTGTAAGCTGAAGAGGATCGCGGGGATCGATCTGATCGAACCACATAAGAGGGCGCAACAGGGTAGCGGAACCGAAATTTATTTTCTGTAAGCCTGCCCTGATCTCCAGCTGGCTTGTTGTAAACCGTGCCAATACCCTGTAGGGAGCCAGGTTACCGCTGGTATTTAAGGTATCAAAAGGATGAGTATATAGTGTACCCGAAATATTGGCAGAGCCTTCAAAATCTATTTTGCGGGTATCAGGCAAACGGAAACCATAATATAATGCTGGTATATACCTGCCACCTGCCTGCAGTGGAAGGCGGTTCCCGAAATTATAACCCGACCATCCCGATACCTGACCCGTAAAAGAGATAGTATCAGTTACAGTTCTTATACTATCCTGCGCGTCAATTGTTACTGTTCGCAGAGAGATCAAAGCATATGCTGCTATGAAGGATATTATTTTTATACCGGTCATTACCTTGGCAGAATACCATACATGATTATATTCAATAATTCCATAATTGCGTCATGAGGGTTACTGTAAAGTTTCATAACCTTCGGGTCGCTTACAAGCTCCGTTATCTTTTGTGAAACAGAGAGAAGGATCTCCGGGTTGAAATCCTTTCTGAACAATCCTTTTTTCCCGGCAGCTTTCAACCCGGAATGAACCTCATCCCAGGCTTCAACTGTTTTTTGTTCGACGTAATCCCTGAGACCCAGTTCTTTACTATTATAGAAGTCGTTAAGGAACTCCTGGCTGATCTCACTTGTGCCCTGGTGTTTTAGCAGCAGGATCTTCCTTATTTTTTCTTCCGGAGAGGCATCTTCTTTCATAATTACATGAAATTTATCAATGCCTTCCTTCATAACCATATCATAGACAGACCTGGCCAATTCAATTTTATTGGGGAAGACGCGGTAGAATGTCATTTTGCTTATGCCTGCCTTTTTACAGACTTCTTCTACTGAAACGCGCCTGAATCCGTGTTTCCAGAATAGGTCCTTCGCTGCCTTTAATATTAAAACCTGACTGCTTTCTTTCTTCTGTTCCATAAAGACTATGGTTTACATATTGGGCGTAAATATACGAATTATATAAATTAATACATAATGTGTAACATTTATGATCAAAAAAAACCGGCCGAAGCCGGTTCGATCTCTATGCCTGATCAGGCACAGCAGTGCTTTCCTCCTCCCTGCAGCTATACCTGTACTTATCGTGATATTTACTTCTCCAGTCTCTTCTCCTCCTGTCGTTGGAGCCGGGAGCAACTCCCGTCAGGAGTATTTTTGAAAGGATAAACAACCCGGCAGTCTGCCAGAAGGTAAGAGCTGGTCCATGGAACAATTCAGGAATGAGTGCATTCCACAGGCTCATTGTCAGGAACACGGCGAGAGTAACGAATCCCAGTCCAAGGATTCCGAAACCGACATACTTTAAAATTCTAAGTGTTTTCATCTTATTTATCAGTTAATAGTTTATACAATTCATCCAGTTTCTCCCGGAGGGCAAGAACAGCGTATCGTTTCCTTGAGATCAGGGTATTCACCCCGGTACCGGTTTTTTCAGATATCTCCCTGAAGCTCATACCGTCAAACTCGTTGGCAATGAAAACGCTTTTTTGTTCCTCTGGCAGTTCCGTCAGGGTTTCTTCAATTATTTCCCATATCATCTCTTTAATGTCATCATCTTCATAGGTCGACCCCAGTGATGGCAGTATCTCTTCCAGTGTCAGGGGCCCCTCTTCGTCATCTGAGGTGTTTTCCTTATAACTGACAAGTCGTGGCTTCTTTTTGCGGAAAAGGTCGATGATACGGTTATCAGCAACCCTGTAGATCCATGCAGTAAGGTTTTCGATTCTCCTGATATCCCTGAAGCCAACGGTCAGCTGGTAGAAGACATCCTGCAGAATATCCTCAGCTTCGAACCTGTCGGGAACCCTGTTTTTTATATAACCGAGAAGCCGTTTCCTTTCGGTTTTGTATACAGTGCCTATCCTATCTGACTCTCCGGGACTCATTTGTGAGATCGTTTACATCCATAGACGAAAGTGACGTAACTATATTTTAAGAAAAATCGGAAATTTTCTATAAATGATTATTAATCGTCCCGGGTGTTTCGGTGCAGAGCTTAATTGACCGGGATAGCCTCCAGCAGAAGATAATTTACGAAACTTACCTGCAGCTCAGGTCTCGAACCTTTAATTATCCCCAGTTCCCTGTCGTTTTCATAATCGACTATCCGGTAATTTTTCCCGGGATCCAATCCTCTGAACTCAAGATTTCCTGAATAGGGTTGTTCAGGAAAACGGGTTTCCGTCACACCTTCCGCGGCTGAGTCAAATTCCTTGCCAAACCTGTAAACCCTGCCGGAAACGGATTGTTCCCATGGATGTGTATAGAATGAGTAGAAATAGCTGCCATCTTTTTGGATGACGTGTGCTTCGGGGTAATCAAAGGCAATATCATAGAGATTCAGATACCTGCCTTTGCTCAATTGATAATTCTGATAAATTTTCAGCCATTTTTCGTGATATTCATTCAGATATGTGGAGAAGGTGCCCGGTACGCCCCCTGCACCGATTGTAAGCTGGTATACCGGTCCTGCCAGGACTCCGCAGTATTCTTCCAGTACAGGAAAGTCATCGCCTCTGAGTGCCTTGTAGAATTTAATCCTGGCGGTTATCTGACTGATTTCGGGATCTGATGTAACAGCCAGATTTGTCCAGGGTAAATGGAAGATGTTGGGAGGGATACCACAGGAGCAATATTCAATCAGCATCTGCGGATTGTATGCTTTAGCGGTCTCACAGATATTTTTAAAAAGAAGAGGGGTATCATGGTAGGATTCCCAGGGGTCGGAGTGGTGGTGCTTCGGATTGTAACAGGGTGGGGCAGAGTTTATCTCGCGGAAATCAAGCTTAAAGCCATCGACTTTGTACTCTTCGACAAATTTCCGGACAAGCTTTTTATAATATTCCTGCACAGGAGGCCAGGCAGAACAGAATCCATAGGAAGGGTATACCGATCCGTCCCTGTTTTCTATCAACCAGTCAGGATGCTCTGTGGCAGCAGCTGATTTACTGTCGGCAGACCCTGGAACCCACCAGAGCCATACTTTAAATCCTTTTGCATGAAGGTTGTCAATAAGTTTTTTAAAATCATTTTCACCACCCGGGAACTTAACGGGATCAGGAACCCAGTCGCCATGGTTAAGGGACCATCCGTCATCGAATATGATGGAACTGATTCCCAGTTCATGAAGGCGGCCTGTTTTACCCAGGATCTGTTCCGGTTTAAAGTTCTGGTTATAACCCCAGGTACACCATTCATTTTGATATCCGGTATCAACAGGCTTCTGAAACTCAGGTAAATATGGCTTCATTAAACCTGAATATGTTCTCAGGGGATCAAAGAAATCCCCTTTATGCAGAATGATTGCAGTAAGTAATGTGGTAAGGCTGTCATAAGGCAGGATAACCTGATTATGTGCTTTGCCTTTAATTTTCAGCTCCACACACCCTCCTTCCGCTTCAACGGGTAAGGAGGCATCCTCAGGTCTGTCACTGAGACAGGCTAAAGCCACCCCCCAGTTTCGGTTCCAGATATCAGTCAGGGGGATACCGCCACCTGCCTTTACATCGTTCATCCCCATATAATTTTCACGTTTAAAGGTATCGGGTAGCCGGAATGTAAAATCCTGACCCCACTTGTAGGATGCTCCCTGAAATGACCACCATTCTTTTTCTCCTGCAGGAAGCCTGAGATCTAACCTGTTCAGGATATAACCCATTGTAGGATAATTTTTTTCTGAGATATTCTTAAAAGAAGACTGAACCAGGATCACATCATGGAGAGAATTATATGCAGTCAGGGTAATTGTACATAAAACTGATCTGTCATCTGACAGGGCTTCAATTTTTATCCTTTTCCCCTTACCTGACTTGTCGTTTATTTCATTTACCTTAACGTTTCTTCTCCTGAATGGAATTATGTTGTCTGCGGAATCTGTCAGACAGACAGAACTGTTTCCATCTGAAGTGCCGGTTATAGTTATTCTGTTATTTCCGGATGTTATTCCGAAACGGATATCATTATCAACTGATAGTGTGGTATTTGCATTTCTTAAGGTAATCAGGTTATTATCAATCGTACAGGTAATATCGCTGTTGCTGTTCACATTGCATGATGAAATCAGCAGAGCTATTACTACAGAATAAATTGATGATTTAATCATAATATAAGTTTAATTTCAAAGGTATAATAATCAGGTTGATTTTTCGATGTTTTTCGAATCTTACACCCTGTCCCTGAAGGATGCAGGTCTGTTTTTCTGCTTTCTCCGCATCCTGCCTGCCTGAAGGCTTCGGGGTACAGATAATCAAAATAAAGTCAGGAGATGATAAATCAGTGGCACTTATCACTTTTGAACAGATAAGTATAACGTGAAAAAAAATGATTTAATTTTGATAAACGGAATCAGATTTATTTGCTGAAATCAGCATAAGTGCATTCAATAAATAGTAATAAAATTGTTGGGTGGAATCAGAATTGATTTTGCTCCGCGTAAATAAATGCTTATGAACTTTTTTAGAAAAATCCTCTGGAAGATCAGGAGAGTGATAATCATAATATTGATTTTTTCATTAGCAGCCGGGGTAGTTTATGTGGTTGTAATTCTCATGGAAAAATCAAAGGTGCCGGTATTCTCCGCAATTATTGATGTTGATACAGGAAAGGATATTTCAGATATTCTGGCAATCTCAAGGGCTCTTGTTGATCCGAAACTTGAGGTAATCGGTCTTACTTCCGTTCAATGGAATCAATCTCCGGAAGCAACTGGGAAGACTGTTTATTATAGTCAGAACCTGAATGATACCCTGTTGAGGCTATTTAATAAGGTGGATATACCGCATCCGACAGGAGCAGAAAAGATGCTGGTATACCCGGCAGGGCCTGCAGTCAGGCCTTCTGAAGCTTCTGAATTTATAGTAGAAAAAGCTAATGAAACACCCGGGGGGAAAAAGTTGAATATTATAATGCTGGGGTCAATGACTAACCTGGCAACTGCTATTCTGACTGATTCCACTATTATCCCGAAGCTCAGGATTTATTGCCTGGCCATGCATTACGATCCTTCGAAAAGAGTGTGGAATAAAAATGAATTTAATGCAAGAAATGATCTTGACGCACTTGATCTTGTATTAAATTCGGATAAGCTTGAGATGCATATTATGCCTGTTTCACTTTCCGGGGGACTTGTTTTTGGTGAAGATGAAGCTGTAAATCAGTTGAAGAACAGAGGTGAGCCCTGGTCATTTATTGCTTATCAATGGTTGCGGAAATTTCCTGAAAGAAAAGAAGTTAACGGTTCTGACATTGCTCTCATTGAAGCTATTTTAAATCCCGGTTATGCAAAGGAAGAACCTGGAGATACTCCGCCGGAAAATAAAAGCAGACAAGTATCTGTTTATACCTCTGTCAATATAGAATTCATGAAAATCGACTTCTGGAGAGCTATTGACAAATATGTGCCAGGAAATAATTAGCACTGCTTTATTCCGCCCCTACGGGGCTTTGGGGATGGAGAGAGCGTTTTCACACAGGGCGTTGCCCTGTGTTATGTTATTATGCCCCTACGGGGCGAAAGCCAGCCTTTGTAAATAACAGGTTCCTCATAGCCTAAGCAGACTGGCTTTTGGTAAAAGGAGCGGATCCTGTGACTGGCCCCAGGCAAAAGGCCGTAGGCCTTACATATCATAGGGCAGGGCGGAGCCCTGCCTGATTGTACCCCCCTCTCCTTCAGCCCCGTAGGGGCGAGTGAGGTGAGGAATCCTTCGCATAGCACAGTATAACAGAGAGTTATGACGTTAGTAAATTTATTTTGATATTATCTGCAGAGGTTATTCAGTAATTATTAATAAATTAGTATATGAAATTTATATACTTTTAAGATGAAACCCATTCCGCGAAGAAAATTCATTCAGAGCGCTGCCCTGGCGGGAGGCGCTTTGCTTTTACATCCGGAATTACAAGCATGCAGATACCTGGATCCTCAAGCCTCAGGTAACTACTTTCTTAAAGAATTCGGGATTGATGCAATCCTATGCCGGAAGCTGCTGGCAAAGGCTCTGTCAAAAGGCGGTGATTTTGCCGACCTTTATTTTGAGTATTCAGTGTCAAATTACCTTGGACTGGAGGATGGAAAAGTAAACCAGTCGTATGGTGATATCTCCCTGGGTGTCGGGATCCGGACGGTAAAAGGTGACCAGATAGGATACGGATTTACCCAGGATCTCACGGAGGAATCGATGATGTCAGCTGCTGCAACAGCTTCCACACTCTGTGATATGAACGCCACTCCGGTGAGCCCTTCATTCAGTCAGCTCAAAATTGGGAACTACTATCCGGTCGCTCCCGATTTTAATGGCATCCCGGGTAAATCAAAATTACCGCTGCTGCAGGATATCAACCAGAAGTGTTTTTCTCTCTCTCCTGAGATTATAAAAGTGAATGCCGGCTTTTCGAGCACTGCCAAGCGTATAATGATCGTTACAAGCGATGGCACTCAGGCTGAAGATCTCCTTCCCTCAGGGTTTGTTTATGCCTTTGTAGTAGCAGAACGAAACGGAAAACGGGAGCAGTCGGGCTGGAACCTTGGCGGACTGCATGATTTCTCTTACTATACCGGTGACGTTATCAATGAAGTAGCGACCAAGGCTGTAAAAAATACCCTGAAATTATTTGATGCAATACAACCCCCTGCCGGCGAGATGCCTGTGGTGCTCGGACCGGGCGTAACCGGAATATTGCTTCACGAAGCTATCGGGCACGGGATGGAGGCAGATTTTAACCGCAAGAATATCTCAACCTTCAGCACCATGATAGGAAAGAAAGTGGCAGAACCTTTCGTTACAATAATTGATGATGGCACCAATATGAATCTTTCGGGCAGCATCAATGTTGACGATGAAGGAACTCCGGGTGGAAAGACCATCCTGGTAGAAAACGGGATACTTACCAGTTATATTCATGATAAAATATCAGCAAAGCATTATGGTGTCAAGCCGACAGGTAACGGGCGCAGACAGGATTTTCAGAATTATCCGATACCCCGTATGCGCAATACATATATGCTTGGAGGAAGCGCCAGCCCGGATGATGTTATCAAACAGGCAGGGAATGGTATTTATGTGGAAAATGTAAGCAACGGTCAGGTGAAAATAGGGGAAGGAGATTTTGCATTTTATGTTTCAGAGGGTCGCCTGATTGAAAACGGCAAGTTGACTTCTCCCATAAAAGATGTCAACATCATGGGTAATGGCCCGAAGATGCTTACGAATATTATACTGGCCGCAAATGACCTTGAAATGTTCCATGGAGGAGGTGGGCAGTGCGGCAAAAACGGGCAGGGTGTTCCGGTCTCATTCGGAATGCCGACCTGTCTAGTCAAATCATTAACCGTTGGAGGTACACAACAGAAAGGAGGCCAGTCATGACATACATAAAAGATCAGCAACTGAATTTCCGGGACCTGGCTGACTGGGTTATTGACCGGACTAAAAAGGCCGGAGCCCACGATTGTAAGGTAAGCCTTTCAAAGAGCCGGCATGTGGAAATCAATTACCGTGACCGTAAACCGGAAGTCATAAAGGAGGCTACCACAAAAAACCTTTATCTTGAAGTTTTCATCAATAACAGGTTTGCGGGACAGTCAACACCCGATTTCCGTCAATCCACCCTGGAAGGTTTTATAACAGGTGTTGTAGAGAGCGCTAAAATAATGGAGGAAGATCCCTTCCGTACTCTACCTGATCCGAAATACTATGCCGGAAGGACGAATATCGATCTGCAACTAAGTGATCCCGACCATGGCCTGATTACGCCGGAAGAGAGGCATTCGATGGCCAGATCAGTTGAAGATGCCTGCCTGCTGAAAGGAGGGGATAAGGTTATTTCCGTTGAGGCGGGGGAATATGACGATACTTCCGAAGAGTTCATTAAATCGAGTAATGGATTTGAAGGTTCAGGCCGGAGCACATATTGCCAGGCAGGAGCCTCAATGACAGCAAAGGATGAGGGTGACAGGCGTCCCGCAGGCTATCATTATGTCAGCTGCAGATACAAAAGCGATCTTCCGTCGTTACAGGAAGTGGGAACCGCGGCAGCCGTAAGAACACTCGATCTGCTGGGTGGAAAAAAGATTGCAACACTGACAGTACCCATTATTATTGAGAACCGGGGCGTGGCACGTGTACTGAGTGGTCTGTTCGGTCCTATGTCTGCAGGAAGCATTCAGCAGAAAAGATCATTTTTAGCCGACAAAAAGGGAATAACAATCGGAAGTAATCTGCTGACTCTTACCGATGATCCTTTTATCCTGAGGGGACTTGGATCAAAGTATTATGACAATGACGGCTTCCCCGCCAGGAAGCGCGATTTCTTTAAGAATGGCGTACTTAATGAATTCCTCGTTGACTGGTATTACAGCCGCAAATTAGGGTGGGAACCAACATCAGGATCGATTTCCAACCTGATCATCCCTCCTGGAAACCGCAGTGTTCAGGCCATAATCAATGATCTTGACAGGTGTATCCTGATAACAGATTTTATCGGAGGGAATTCAAATTCCACAACCGGTGATTTCTCGGTAGGTATAATCGGCAAACTATATGAAAAAGGGCAGTTCGTTCAGAATGTGGCCGAAATGAACATAGCTGATAACCATCTGAAATTCTGGAATAAACTTTCCGAAGTTGCCAATGATCCCTGGATCTACAGCCAGGCCAGACTGCCGAGCCTTGTGTTCGACGGTGTAGTTGTATCGGGGATCTGAGCAAAATAGAAGGAATAGACTGAATTGCGATGACACTGTAAAAAAACAGGCAGATTTAGCAGTCTGTGAGAAATTATAAATCAAACATAACTCTCATGAAAGGACTGCTAAAGGCTGCCTGTTGTTATTTCTGTATAATTTCAGTCTCTTGCCGGGAATTTAAAATCCTTTTTTCGGCAGGTTATCTATCTCCTCCAGGGAACGATCGACCTTATCCCTGTTTTTGCCGGAACTGAACTGATAGCTCAGCTTAAACCAGACCGGGATTGAAGTAAGCTGCACATTTCCTTCATAATGGCTGGAAAAATCCGGTCCGCTGGTCTCTGATCCCTGATAGGTGAAAGTTCTGGTAAAAGGAAGAGCGCTTACTATTCCCACTTTAAATCTCTGTTTAAATGTTTTTTCGAATGACAGGAAATAAAGCATATCGGAGAATGTATTTCCCTGTATATCATTTACCGGGCTGTTATACTGGAAAGTGAGGGACAAAGCCATTTCATGCTTAAATGAGGCAATAGCGGATAACCCTGATCCGATACCCAGGCTGTTCCTGTTTTTGATCGAGTACTCTTTTGCCAGAGTATTTGAACAGGTATAAAGATCGAAAAACTTGAGATAGGGGTTAAAGGTAAAGATGCCAAGTTTCAGTGTGCCTGAAAACTGTATACCGGCCATATTAGTAGTTCCGAGGTTCTGAACCTGCGTTTCAAAGGCACTGGTATCATTAATGAAGGTAAGGTTACTTATTGCATCGGTGGTTCTGTTGTAAAAAAGCCGGGAGGCAAAATAATTACCATTGAATTGAATTGAATGCTCGAGGAATATGCTGCTGCGGCGTTCGGGTCTGAGAAAAGGATTGCCCCTGTGCAGGGTTAAGGGATCACTAAAGCTGGCTGAAGGGTCCAGCTGGTAGATATTAGGCCTTGTCAGTGAGCTGTTATAGGATAACTGAATATTTTGTTTTGTAGTGAGCTTATATCTGAAGGTGGCATAAGGTAAAACAGCTGCAACAGGGTCGATAAAACTGTCTGACAGGTCTGCAGCAGACCACTCAGCTCTTAGCCCGACATTCAGATCATATTTCGTTTTTTTAATGGCGAAACTTCCATAAGCTGCCATGATGTTTTCGTTGTAGGCAAAATTATTGTAGCTGTCCCTCAGCACCTGAAATTTTGTCTTTACCCCTGTACTGAAGGTAAGATTATCACGTAAAGGAGTATTGTAGTCCAGTTTAATGCTCATTACATTTTGTTTTGGAGTCACTGTATTTTGCTGTGACGCAAGCCCGTTAAGGGGATCTTCATAGATATATTCTGTCTTATTGACCGCCGTGAGGTAATAATGGCTTATGTCTGCTGTAAATTCCCGTCCTTTTTTTTCGAAATTATGCTTATAGTATAACGAATAATATGTACTTGAATTTATATCAGTATCCTCCTTTCTGGCCTGCCAGTAATTGTTTACAGCGCCCGTTATTTTTGTGTCAGCAGTGCCATCAAGCTCCCGTGAATAGGGATTATAAAAGCCATAGAAGCTGATCTGGTCATGACCGGTCAGAAAATAGTCAAAGCCATAATGAAACCTGTTTGACCAGTCCTTTTGCCTTACGTACTGGGTTGAGGTGATCTCATTTGTTACGGATCCGTTCCATGCCTTTCTGTAGGTATCTTCATGAAGATTGAGAAAGGCCATCTCTCCGTTATAGGATGTATAGAGATTCAGCTTCTTTAAGCTGTAATTCAGGCTGTATGTAGGAAAAATGTACACAAAAGATGAAGATGTGGGTATTTGTGCAACGATCTGCCCTGTTATGCCTGAATCACGCTCCTTTTTTAATATGATGTTAATTGCCCCTGTCAGATTGCCATCATAATTTGATGGAGGTGAAGTAATTACCTCAATTTTATCAATTTGGGCCGGATTCAGCTGGGCAACAAAATTTTTGTCGCGTTCTTTTCCATCAACATAAATAAGGATGTCACTACTACCTTCCAGAGTGATGTTTTGCATAAGATCAATCTGTACACCGGGAACAAGCCGCAACAGGTCTGCTCCGGTACTTGAAACATCGAGCATTTTCTTTGTCACCAGGAAAGTCGTCCTGTCACTTTCAGACTTTGCCTTCATACGTTCGCCCGTAATTACAAGTTCATTAAGAAGGATTGATGTGTCTTCTAAATACAGAGTACCGGCATCGGTAACTCCTGTATTAATTACCTCAATACTTTTTGTCACCTGTTTATAGCCAATGTTGGATACCCTGAGCAGATATTTTCCCGGATGGACCGGACTAATTGTGAATACTCCATTTTCGTCGCTCATGGTACCTCCTGTAATTGTCGAGTCGGAGGTTCTTACCAGGGCAATAGTTGCAAATTGTACCGGCTGGTTGTTTTTGATATCAATAAGTTTTCCTGAAATTGAATGGTTTTCCTGTGCATAGACTCCATTACCAGTGAGAATCGCTGCTGCCAGAAACATGAATTTTACGAACCTGATCCTTTGAAATAAGACTTTAACAGATTTTTTCATTGCTATAGTTTTTTTGTGTTGTTTCTGCAAATTGAAGAACTATCAATTTGTTTTACAACTTAATGGGATGTATAGCACGGATTTGTTGCAAACTGAAACAGTGAGCACAAAAAGTTGGGACGGAAGGTAAATTTTTGTGATGAACGGATTAACGGTACCGCTTCATTACCTCGTCAAAATCCCGGGTTTTTTGCCTTGAGACCGGAATTTCAACATCTGTTCCGGGGAATTTCAGGCGGTAGCCAAGGGTATTTCCTTTTTGGGAACTGATCTTTTTTATATTTACGATGAAGGCTCTGTGAATTCTGAAAAAGTATGGAATCGGCGACAATTGTTGCTCTATATTGCTGATTGAATTACGGATAATAATCTTCCTGATATGGTTTTCAACGTTCAAATGAAAAATAATATAGTTTCCGTCTGATTCGGCATATAGAAACTGGCCCGGATAAAAGACAAGCTCTTCTTTTTTAAGCTGTGAAGCAATATGGATCAGTTCTTCTGTCTGTTCAGGAGTCATTGAGTTTATGTCTGTATTAAAATTTTTTATTAAGTCTGTAACGAACAGGTAACGGTAATTTATTATGCTGAAAAAGGCAAGGGGGATTACAGATATCAGGGACGCGGTTATTACTGAATTAAAAAAAGTGGACAGGGTCCATCTCATGTGAGGTGGCTCCAGGAGAAATCCTGCGAAATAGACAGTAATGCCAATGCTCAAAAGTAATATCAGTATGGCTGATATTTCCTTAAGGATGGTCCAGCCGGCTGCATCTGAAAAATATCTTGTGCGTTTTAAGATTTTAACAAATACTATCAATGGAACAGCCTGGATGAGGCAATATAATGCAATTGTAATTACGGTGTTGAAGAAGCGTGACTCATGAATCTGAAAAGGCTTATAGATAAGAGCAAAACAAATGCAGACAATGAGAAAGATCATTGCTCCGGCATACGGCTTCCTGATTATATAGTTCTGGGGATATTTTTTATTAAGCCAGGTTGAAATTTTCGCCAGCATCTTACTTTCCTTTCTTAGTTTTGATAATGAATTCCAAAAATAATAAATATCTGATGGAATTTTATTTTAAAATTCATCACTGACTTTCCGGAGCAGGAGCAATCATTAAACACAGGGCACAGGGCACGGGGCACAGGGCCAGGGGCACGGAAGTTGTAGCGCAACAGTAAAGAAGAGGTTAGGGGGAGAAAGGGAGAAGGGGGGAAAGGTGTTAAGAGGTGAGATATGAGATGTGAGATGTGAGATGTGAGATATTAGCGTAGAGCGTAGAGCGCGGGGCACAGAGCGCAGGGCACAGAGCAATTCTTAACTTTCCCCTCCTTTTGAAGGAGCCTGCCTGCCGCCTGCCTGCCGGTAGGCAGGGTAGGCAGGGGGTGGCCGGGATAATTGATTATCTGATTATTACAAGGTTCACTTCCCGGCCGGGGTGGTTGACTGATCCCTTTGTCAGAATTTCATTTTGTACGACACTGAATACTGAATACCGGCTGTGTCAGCCGAAGCTTTCAGCGAAGGCTGAATACCGAGTACCTGTGTTTTTTCCGGGGATTCAGAGGTGATTATTTCTTTTCTGAGAGCCTGATCTCAAGATCCTTAACCTCAGGCTCTTTTTCCCCCGGTTCAGTATCGAGAGCTGAAGCTTTTTTAAATTCCTTCATACCCTGGCCTATTCCCTTCATCAATTCCGGTATCTTCCTCCCGCCAAATAATAATACTATGACAAGTATTATCAATATCAGGTGCATTGGGCTTGTGAAATCCATAATAATTTAATTTTAAGTGAATTAACTAACTAACTGATATATTTTATAAAGGCAGGAAAAGTATTAAGTCTTTTCTTAATAATTTGATGGAATAGCGTTAATATTATATTAAAATTTCACTTAAAGGGAATTTTTATAGATTCCTCGCTTCGCTACTACTACTAATGACAAGATTTGTAAACTACACACTTCGCCGGGCTCGCGGATATCAGATTGGATTTGTGATCATTTTTTGTAATCCGCCCATTTCCGGTTTGCCCTCCCACATTCTAAAGAAATAGTATTCCAATTTACATAAAGCAAAATTTTAAAGAATAATTTCTTTTTCCGGAGTTCCGCCGGGTCAGCTTTTTATCTTAACTTTCTGTGCGGATACGGGTAGCAGTTCTGTTTATTTTGATGAGCTGTAACCGTAAAAAACTCATCTCATATGAAAACCTTAAAACAAGTCTTTTTTTCGACCACTTTTTTTATAATTCTCAGTGGCAATAGTGTTATTGCCCAGCTTTATCAGTCTGACAGAAATATTGTGGAGCCTGATTTTCAATGGCCTGAAGGAAAGCAGATGGCACTGAGTCTTTCCTTTGACGATGCCCGTCAGAGCCAGATCGACAATGGGATTCCACTATTTGATAAATATGGTGTAAAAGTTACCTTTTACGTTTCCACATATAACCTGAAACCGAAGCTGGAAGCCTGGAAGAGGGCTGTAATGAACGGCCATGAAATAGGTAATCATTCTCTTGTTCATCCCTGTACAGGAAATTTTTTATCATTCAGACATGAGGCGCTTGAAGATTATACACTTGCCGCGATGAATGCTGAGCTTGATTCAGCCAACAAGGTCATTGCAGAGATGCTGGGAGTGGTCCCTCTCTCCTTCGGGTACCCCTGCGGACAAAAGTTTATTGGCCGGGGTACATCTACAAGAAGCTATGTGCCGTTGATTTCGGCGATGTTTGAATCGGGCAGGGGATGGCGCGACGAAGGACCGAATGACCCCGCGTATTGCGATATGGCCCAGCTCACCGGAATGGAGCTTGACGGCAAGTCATTCGGTGAAATCAGGAAGTTAATTGATGAAGCAAAGAGCCACGGCTTCTGGCTGATCCTTGCCGGGCACGAGATAAACGACAGCGGAAGTGCAACATCCCTTACAAAAACCCTTGATTCTATACTTAAATATGCAGCGGATCCTTCAAACGGAATATGGATAGACAATGTTCATAACATAGCCTCATATATTAACGGCAAGAGGGGAAAAAAAGAGTCCTCTGAATTGCCTCTGTATCTAAATCCGGTATTTTCAATTGATCAGCGGGTTGAAGATCTTCTTTCACGGATGACTCTTGAAGAAAAGCTTGGGCAGCTGAACATGCCTTATCCCGGAGAGCTGGCAAAGGATCTTCCCGGCAGGATCGATGCCTGCCGGAAATTTGCTGAGGGCAGATTGGTCAGCAACATCGGACCTGCCGGGGGCTTTTGGGCAGCCTCAAGGATTCTGACCGGGGAGGGACCCGGAAATCAGGCAGAATTTCTTAATGAACTTCAGAAGATTGCGACAGAAAAAACCCGTTTGAAAATTCCGCTGCTGTTTTTTGAAGAGGGTACGCATGGTTTAATAAATCCGGTAGCCACGGTATTCCCCGAGGGGCTGGCTATCGGCAGCACCTGGAACACTGATCTGGTAAGAGATATCTATTCGGTTATAGCCAGGGAGGCAAGGACAAGAGGTATTCATTTTTTAGGCACTCTTGTTGTTGAGCCGAACAGGGATCCCCGCCTGGGAAGAAATGAGGAGGGATACAGTGAGGACTCCTATATGTGTTCCATGATAGTGGAAGCAATAGTTAAAGGTTCACAGGGAGAAGATTTAACATCACATGATAAGGCAATACCTGTACTTTGCCATTTCCCGGGACAAAGCCAGCCGGTAAGCGGTCTTGAAAGAGGAGCAATGGAGATATCCGAAAGGACATTACGGGAGGTATTCCTTCCACCATGGATTTCAGGTATAAAAAAATCCGGTGCACTGGGAGTGATGGCCACATATCCTGCAATCGACGGACTGCCTGCCCATGCATCAGAGAAATTACTCACAAAGATCCTGCGTGAAGAGCTGGGATTCAATGGTATTGTAATATGCGAAGGTGATGGGATAAATATCCTTGTCTATGAGAAAATAGTTTCAACAATGAAGGAAGCCGGAGAGTTATGCCTGAAGGCGGGTGTAGATGTCAGTATCTGGAATGAGGACGGCTATTTAAATGCAATGAGGGAAAATGTAAATGAAGGGAAGGTGGCGGTTGAGCTTATTGACAGATCGGTCAGGCGCATTTTAAAGATCAAGTATCTTCTGGGTTTATTTGATAATCCATATGTCGATACCGGGAGAGCTGTTATGGAGGCCCATACAAAAGAGAGCAGGGAACTGGCTCTTCAGACAGCACGTGAAGGGATCGTCCTGTTAAAAAATGAAAAGAATCTTCTTCCGCTGAAGAAAAATATCAGATCAATTGCAGTAATCGGTCCCAATGCCGATGCAGGAAGAAACCAGCTTGGCGATTATAATTCCCGTCCTGTAATTCAGAAAATAGTCACTGTGCTTGATGGCATAAAAAATAAAGTCTCCTCACAGACAAAAGTCAGTTATGTAAAAGGTTGTGAAATAATCGGGAATGACCTTGATGAAATAAATAAAGCATCAGAAGCTGCTAAAAAAGCTGATGTAGCAATAGTCGTTTTAGGCGAAAACGGAGAAAAAACAGATGGGGAAGGAAACGATGTCGCCAGTCTTGACCTGACAGGATCCCAGGAAGAGTTGTTAAAAGCTGTTTATGCGACAGGTACCCCGACAATTGTCGTTCTTATAAATGGAAGACCGCTTTCAATTTGCTGGGCAGCAGAAAATATCCCGGGAATTATTGAAGCATGGATGTGCGGCGAAGAGGGGGGAAATGCAGTCGCGGATGTACTGTTCGGTGATTATAATCCGGGTGGCCGCTTGCCAGTAACGTTCCCCCGTCATTCCGGACAACTCCCTGTATACTACAATAGTATGCCTTCAAAGTCGTACTGGGTAAACCGCAGCTGGGGAAAATCATATGTCGATATGAGCGCTGCACCACTCTTTAACTTTGGCTTTGGACTTAGCTATACATCATTCGAATACAGCAATCTTCGGATCACCCCTGAAGTGACAGGCCCGGGGAGTGAGGTTTACATATATGCCGATGTGAAAAACAGAGGTGCAAGGGATGGGGATGAGGTTGTGCAGTTATATATCAATGATGTGGTCAATTCAATGTCAAGGCCAGTGAAGGAGCTTAAAGGATTTGAGAAAGTGAGGCTGGCTGCAGGAGAGATGAAAACGGTCAGGTTCAGGCTCGGACCTGAGCATTTGTCATTCCCTGACAAAAATCTTGAACCGGTTGTTGAGCCGGGAGTGTTTGAAGTGATGGTTGGAAGCTCGTCTGAGGAGATCAGGCTTAAGGGGGAATTTGAGGCGAAATAAGAACTGGCGGCGAAGTCTGGAGACTTCGCCGGGCGATCCGGTAGTTTAAAGTTTGGCGGCGAAGTCCGGAGACTTCGCCGGGCACCGGACTTACCTTTGATTTACTTTGTGAGGTACTTTGTGACCCTTTGAGTTTAATGATTTATGATAGGGAAAAAATTTACTTAATTAACCAGTAACATGAAAAGAGGATTGTTTTTAGTGTTATGCCTGACAGCTTTTGTAAACGGATTTTCCCAGGAGAAGGCTGAAATAATAAAGAAATGGGAGAAAATGAGTGAGTCCAAAACAGGTCTGTATCAAGATTTTAATGATCTGAAATTCGGGATGTTCATTCACTGGGGAGCTTACTCATTACCAGGAGGTATCTGGAATGGTAAAAAAATCAAAGGTCTGGGGGAATGGATTATGTATGAGGCTCAGATACCACGGGAAGAGTATAAGGAGTTGTGTAAAAAGTTTAATCCTGCCGGGTTCAACGCCGAAGAATGGGTGAAGCTGGCGAAAGAGGCTGGCATGAAATATATAGTTGCCATGACCAAGCATCACGATGGTTTTTCGATGTATCATTCGGAGGTTACGGGCTTTAACATTTACGATTACACTCCATTTAAGCGCGATCCCATTGAAGAGATCTATAAGGCCTGCCAGAAATACGGGATCCGTCTGGGATTGTACTATTCTCATTCAATTGACTGGATGGATGGGGGAGATGCAGGGGCTGCACAGTACAGGAAGATTTTCCCGGATTATATTGATAATGAAGCGTCCAACCAGTATGATCCTTCCCCGGTTTCATATGCTGATTACATTGAGAAGAAAGCTAAACCCCAGATGCGGGAGATCCTGAAAAAGTTTCCTGACCTTATTGAAATCTGGTATGATTATCCGGTTAAGATGAATTTACAGCAAAGTTTTGAGTTTTATAAATTAGCGTATGATATCCAGCCGAAGTGTCTGATAAATAACAGGGTGGGCAATAATCTTGGAGACATTCTCACCGCGGGTGATAATGAAATACCTGCAGCAACCGGAAACGCAGCAAAACCATTCGAAACTCCGGGAACTTTAAATAATACCTGGGGATATAAGAGCTATGATAAAAACTGGAAAACACACAAGGAAATGCTTTTCTGGATTGCTGAGATTGCAAGCAGGGGAGGGAATTACCTGTTAAATGTGGGACCGGATGGCAATGGTATTATTCCGGAGGAAAGTGTAAAAATCCTGAAAGGGATAGGAGCATGGATGAAAATTAACGGGGAGGCTATATATGGAACTAGCAGATGGGACGTAATAAAGGAGGGGCCTGCAAAATTTGATATGAGAGGTCGTGATGAGGATGGAAATTTCAAATCCTCATCGGGTGAGAAGATAAGTTTTGATTTTTCCTTTTCGCCGGAGAATTTCTGGTTTACGAAAAAAGGTAATTTTGTGTATGTAATTTCGCTTACAACCCCTGAGAGTGAAACCGTAAGTGTAAAATCCCTTTCTGGCTGCCGTCAGAAAATCAAAAGCATTAAAGTTTTGGGTAATCCGGTTTCCCTGAGATGGGAGCCTTCAGGAGATAAGATTGAGATTAAGCTTCCTCCTGACAGGCAGACTGAAGAACCTGGCTTTGTGTTGAAGGTTGAATTAATTAATTAAGGGTCAGATGCTGAATCTGCCGGCTTTAATGGCCAGCTCTTTCGCTTCTCCACAGGGTCTGATCAATTTAAAGTGAAATCAAAAAAAAGACCGTCTCAATTATTGTTTTGAGGCGGCCTTCTTTGCCTTGTAAGATCGTCGGAATTTCTTCTCTCTATTATTTTTATGCCCCTGTCATTCTGATTTTCTGAAAAAGATGTCTCCGCTTATTGTCTCAAGCTTTATCGCGGGACCGCCATTATTCAGTTTTTCTTTAATCACTGAAGGAACACTGCTATGCGTTTTATTCAGAGCCAGCTCATGATTGGAATAGATTGTACCGGAAATTGTCGAAAATTCAATATCAGCCTGCCTGTTTGCAGGCACTGCCAGGTCGACATATCCGCTTATGCTCTTCACGTTCATCTCTTCTGTTACCCCGGTAATTGTTACATTGGCATTGATTGTCTCAATTGAAAAAGCGGTATTGTCCGGCATGTAAATCTGCCACCAGATATCGGATGTAGTGCAGCAATTTTTCTTTCCTTTAAAATATTTGTCATTGAATCGGGCGTTGATAACAAGCGAGTTTCCTGATTCGTCAAAGGAAGTTTCATAGGCCTCATTATCCTTATTATCATTGACATTGATTGATGCCGTCACAAAGACTTCATTTTTTTTCCAGGTATGCAGGGTGATTGAATCCGCGATCTGAATTTTTAATTTCAGGATTTCTTTTCCGGAAAATTCCATATGCTTCTCAATTTTCTTCTGGGCCTGAGCAGGGACAAAGCACAGCCAGACAAGAATTATGCTTATTACTATTTTCATGGTATTTGGATTTAAATGATTAAACAGGAGAGAAGGTTATTATTTTCCCTTTCTCAGATAGATATTACCGCTTACATTGGAAATACTGAATTTGAATCCGCCTCCGTTAAGGGCAAAATTTAATTGGTTTCCTCCAATCTTTTTCAGATTCTTTTGAGTTTCAGCATAATCAAAATCGGAATAGAGTCCGCCATTAATTGTTTGCAATTGCATATCAGCAGCAGTTTTTACAGGCAGGGTAATGTCAATATCTCCACTTATGGAATTGACGGAAAAGGGTTTATCTGAACTTATGCTGCCGAAAGTTACATTGATATCGCCACTTATCGTTGATAGCACGAGTGGACCGGATACATTTTTCAGATCGATATCATGGCAGTTGGTTATGTCAATCTCGCTTTTCATATTCTCAACCGAGATATCATTTGATCTCTCACAGCTGCTTTCCATTTCGAGAGAAAGGTTATCAGGCACCCTGATCTTATATTCCCCTGCTCTGTTAAATGGAATAATGCATGTAATTATTATCTGGTTTCCGTCTTTTTGTACATCAAGACCAATTCCCGTGTTATCAGTCCCTGAGGGATAGACAGGCTTCAGTCCTCTGGCTTTTTCAGGCGGCGAAAAATCTTCCGAGGTTGAAGTGATTATAATTTCATTTCCGCTATATCCTTCAATTGGAAGCTTTCCGTTGAAGTCCTTCAGGATTAGTTTCCCCTCCTTTGAATTCTGGACAGTAATTTTGAATTCCCGGGCAGACAGAATGGTGCCGGTAAAAATCAGTAGTGTTATAAGACTAATTTTGAGTGTTTTCATTACGTTATTTATAAATTTAATTTTCAAACTGGATCTGGCAAACCCGGTATCTGCCTGATCTATATAAAATTGAATTCAATTTCTTTAATGCCTGTTCTAAATCAGCAATCTTGCACCATTTTCGGCAACGTTCCTGACCTCTTTTAATGTACTCTTATTGGTAATTATCTGTTGAATTGGCTTCAGTGCGCTCTTTACTTTTTTCTCTACAAGTATATTGATAAGGGTCACCTGCAAAATAGGATCTTCCTGCCGGGACAGTGAAGTGACAAGCGAGTCGCATACATAGCCCTGATCTGCAAATTTTGCAAGAGCGTATGCCGCTGCCATCCTTACATTAACGTTTTTATCCTGATTAAGGGTCCTGACAAGAACCTCAATTACTTTTTTATCAGGATTAGCCAGTTCATCGGCATAATTGACCGCCTGGATCCTGTTGCTTGACGATTCCTCATTCAGCATTGTGAACATTACTGCTTTCTTCAGATCAGATACCTCCGATTGCAGTTGCTTCAACTGGTTCGCAGGGGTGGAGTTTATTATTTTCGATTGAATAAATGCCCCCAGAAACGTTCCGCAGATAATAAGGGCAAATGCTGCAGCTATCATCGCAGCTCTCTTGTCAAACCAGCGGATGGGAGGCTTCGGAGGCGATAATGTGTTTCTTTTTTCGTTTTTTTGAATCTCCCTGTGGAGCATATGATAAAAATTGATGCGCAATGAATCATCAGGTTTTGCCTCTTCCTGTTTTGCTATCAGTTGCATAACCTGCTTAACCTCTCTGATTTCATCAAGGCATCCCTCACAGTTTACAAGATGGCTCTCGATATCCTTCCGTAATCCTTCTTCGAGAGTATTATCCAGCCAATCGAGCATTCTTGCTTCAACTTCATTGCAATTCATAGTTCCTGATCTTAAATTAGTTTAAAATAGATCCCTCTGAGTTGTTTTATTGTTCTGTAAATGGCAACCTTTATTGCCGGAACCGATTGTTTTGTGATTAGAGATATTTCTTCATATTTTAATCCCTGGTACCGGCTGAGGATGAGTATCTCTCTCTGTTCATTGCTGAGAGCCGACAATGCCCTCTCAAGCTTCTGATAATCTTCCTCCAGGTAACTTTCGCATTCGTCTATCGGGTCAGCACGATACCTTTCAGGATCCTTGAAAAGATCTTCGGATCTCTTCTTTACTTTCCAATAATCGGTATGAAGATTCCGGGCCATCTGATATATCCAGGATTTCACGCTGTATTTACTATTGTAGGTGTGCCTGTATTTTATCATTCTGTAGAAAAGATTCTGAGTAAGATCCTGGCTGATATCCTTTTGAAATGTCATTTTAAGAAAAAAATTGTACAACTTAAGGTGGTAACGCTCAAACAGTACTGACATCTCTGTAAGATTTCCATCCTTAATATTCTGCATTATAATTTCGTCAGGAATGTCTGCCACTTCAGGTTATTTTGTTATCCATACTGATTACCTGTAAATGTACAAATGGTTACATATATAACCTGAAAAAATTTACAGGATCTGACACTTTTCCCTCTAAGGCATGGAACCCGGTCGACGCAGGCAGACAACTGAGGAACCCGGGATAAAGAATTTCATCTCTTCCCGTTGAAGGTGTATTATATAAAATGAACTATATTTGATATTCCGGCAGGTATCAGAGGATTATGCAAAATCATGGCCGGACGGCAGGCGAGTAGGGTAAATCCATTATTGAAGGTCATATGAACAGAAGGACAATTAATTCCAGCAATAATATTAACTCCTTAAAAGCTAACCTGTTTTATGAAAACAAAATTTGTACTGACAGTTTTTTGCGTCTTAACCATAGATTCCGCAATGCTGTCCCCGATGATTCATGCCCAGTCTTCCGTCAACCGTGATACGATGTTAATCGCAGCCAGGGAAATAATAGGACAAACAACCTACTGCGCCCTTGTTACAATAGATTCGACCGGACAACCGCAGATACGGACAATGAATCCGTTTCCTCCAAATGATGAATTAATAACCTGGTTTGCGACGGCAAGAACCAGCAGGAAGGTGAATGAAATTAAAAATAATCCAAAAGTCTGTGTATATTTTGCAGATCATGTAAATGCAAAAGGTTATGTGAATATTACGGGCAAGGCCTCGGTTATTGACGATAAGGAGTTGCTTTTAAAAATGAAACGCGATTACTGGAACGGAATTCCGAACTGGCAGGAGATCTTTGTTCTGATAAAAGTAATACCTGAAACACTTGAAGTAATTAATTATAAGCATGGTCTGAACAATGATCCCGGGACCTTCAAAGCTCCTTCAATAGTTTTTTGACAAAGAGATTAAGATGGGCTGAAAAATAACTAAAAACTCTAAAACATAATCATATGAGCTCAGGCATTATCTGGATCCTGGCTGCATCGTTGTCCGGATTCGCTTTAGCTGCAATATTTGCAGGATGGTTCAGGTTGAAAAGGAATGTATATCTTTTGTTTTATATTCCACTTGTTGCTGCTTTGTTCACTGCTTTTATAATCAGAAATAACTTCAATATCAGGGAACTTGTTTTTTATAACTTGGCCTGGGGCCTGTTGGGAGCTGTTCTGGCCGGCGGATTTGTCATAAAAAATGTATTTTCTCAACCATCTTCTGAGAGACAGAGGGGCTATGCCCTTGTATCGGATATCATCTGGCCGGGTTTTGCTTATGGGCTCGTTGATGCACTTTTATTGTCAGTTCTTCCGGTTCTTTCAGTAAGACTTATTATTGGGGATACCTCATGGACAGATAACTGGTACGGAAGGGCAGGGTTTATTGCAGTCGGACTTCTTGCAAGCCTTTTTGCGACAACTGCCTATCATTTGGGATATCCTGAATTTCGTGGCAGGAAAGTCATCTGGCCAAATATAGGGAACGGAATTTTGAGTCTGGCCTATCTTCTTACAATGAATCCGCTTGCTGCAATACTTCCGCATATTGCAATGCATATTGCTGCCATGTTACACGGACCCAAAACCACCGGTCAGGTACCTCCACATTATGAAAATTAGTCCGGAAAAATTCACCGGCGGATTTAACAGGCTGATCCAGAGGGACAAATCATGAATATGAAAAATACTTATAAAAAGGCTGTATTGGGGGGGTTGGAGCGTAGCAGGATGTTGAAAAATGAACTCCTTACAAGCGAGGATATTAAGCATTTACCTTACATCGTGCAAAAATATCTTCATTATTCAGGAGCAGTCGGAAAAGAAAAGGTTTTGAATTTCAGGGCAGAATTTAAAGGGGGGATCAGATCAAGATCAGGAGAAGACTTTATGCCTCTTAAATCGGTACAGTATAATTTCATGGACAGGCCTTCAAGGTTTTTCTACATCATAGCCAGGAAAATGGGAGTCCCTGCGAAAGGAATTCATTTATACAGGGACCAGAAAGCAATCATGCTTGTCAAAATCTTTGGCCTTTTCACAGTAGTCGATGCCAGGGGGAAAGAGATGGATCAGGGTGAGACTGTTACATTATTCAATGACATGTGCTTTATTGCGCCGGCATCGCTGATTGACAGGCATATTGAGTGGAAGGAGATTGACGGTAACACTGCTGAGGCACAATTTACAAATGGTAATATTTCTATCAGAGCTACTTTGTTTTTCAACGAAGAGGGTGAACTTGTAAACTTTATCAGCAATGACAGATTTGAAACCACTGATGGGAAGATATTTAAAAATTATCCCTGGGAAACACCTGTGACACGATATGAAAATATAAATGGTTATCGGCTTCCATCAGGAGCAAGACTAATTTACAGGCATCCTGATGAAAATTTTTGCTATGGTGATTTCAACCTGGTAAATATAGAATACAACTGCAGGGATTTCAGATGAGCCACCGGTTTGAGGTTGCAAAACAATGCAGATCTTTCTCCTTTCGTATTAACAACTCACTTTCGAATAATGGCAATGAATTCTGATAACATATCTACTCTCAGATCTATTAATCAGCATATTGCAGGCACAAAATTTAAAACCGCCAAAGAGGTTGCAGGCTGGATGGGTGCTTTGCAGGCTCAGGATTACAGTATGTCAAAGTTGGCCCTCGGGATCAGACTTCAGAATGCAACAGAATCGGCAATAAACAATGAAATCGATTCCGGTGATATTATACGTTGCCATTTATTGCGACCTACCTGGCATTTAGTTTCTTCAGATGATATCTATTGGATACTGGACCTGACTGCTCCTCAGATTAAAGGTGCGATGAAGTACAGGGATAAGCAGCTGGGCCTGAACGAGAATATTTTAAATAAATGTAATAATATAATAGAAAAGGCGCTCAGGGATTTCAATCATAAGACACGTGAAGAACTGATCAATGAACTGGTAAGGGCGGATGTCGATGTCGGCAATAACAGGGCATCGCATATTCTTGTGCGGGCTGAAATTGAAGGTCTTATATGCAGCGGAAAGCAAAAAGGAGGAAAGCCGACATATGCAATTCTTGGAGAATGGGTCCCTGAACACAGGAGAACTTACCGGGATGAAGCATTAAAAGAGCTCGCCCGGCGCTTTTTTAAAAGTCGTGGTCCGGCTACACTCCAGGACTTTTCCTGGTGGTCAGGATTATCCTCAGCTGATTCAAAGCTGGCTTTGGAGCTTAACAGATCACAGCTTATATCTGAACAGTTTGAAAATCAAACTTATTGGATTGCCGGATATCCTCAAGAACAAAATACAGAGCTGAATGAGATATTTCTTTTGCCTGCATACGATGAATTTATTATCAGCTATCGTGACCGGAGGTCCTCTCTCTCATTTATAGATCATAAAAAAGTTATTTCAACCAATGGCATATTTTATCCCACAATTTTATACAGGGGACAGGTAGTGGGTACATGGACACGTAAAATTAAAAATGATATTATTATCCTGAGAATAAATCTTTTTAATGGTGGAAGCCGGAATTTAACGAGGATACTGACTGATTCTGCGGCTTTGTACTCAGGGTTCATCAATAAAAGAGTAGAATTAGAAGAGATTTGAGTCTCCGGAACCGGCAGTAATCAACACTTTATAATTTATTAAATTTGTTATAATGAATAAACAAAACGGATCAAAGACACTATTCGGAAAGGGCTTAAACTGTGCCCAATCGATCCTGTTCACTTACGGAAAGGATTATTTTAAAGAAAATTCTTCTGCTTTTAAGCTGGCATCAGCATTCGGAGCCGGCATTTCGTACCGGGGCGAGATGTGTGGAGCTGTAAGCGGAGCACTTATGGTTATAGGATTAAATTATGGATATACTGATCTGACAATTGATGTATCAAAAGAAACACTCTGTAATATTTCTAAAGAGTTCATTGAAATATTCAGTAAACATAATGGTTCTGTCTTATGCAATACCCTGATTGGTTCTGAAATAAACACTCCGGACGGTTTGCAATATGCCAGGCAAAAAGATTTATTCAATAAAGTTTGCCCGAGGCTCATTGAAAATGCATCAGAAATAATCGAAATGATATTTGAGAAGTATCCTTTACCCTTACCGGAAGGGAAAAGGTCAGTATAATAATTTTACACGCTGCTGTAAAACATATTTACAAATAGCAAGACACTGGCTTATTATAGTTCTGTATATTAAGTACATAGAATCATGGCATACGTATTGTAAATGATGTATTAAACAGTTTAATAAACTCAGTATGTTTAATCATCATTTTAAAATCATTTGCAGGAACATATTATCAGACAAGCTCCACTCAATATTAAATATTGCAGGATTAGCTGTCGGTATCTCATCATTTATCCTGATTCTGCTATATGTAAATCATGAATTAACGTACGATAGATTTAATAAAAATTTCAATAACATTTACAAGCTGACACTTGGTAATAGTTTTTACACAATGGCGCCATTCGCGGTTGTGCTAAAAGACAAAGTGCCTGAAATTGAAAAGATAACAAGAATAGATTTTGATATGGGGGGAGGCAAGTCGCCCCTTCTGAGAGTCAAAAAGGGAAAAGCGACAGAAACATTTCAGGTAAATGATATTATTTATGCAGACAGTACATTTTTTGATATTTTCAGTTTCAGCGTTATTCAGGGTGATGCAAGGCGATCTTTATCTGAGCCCAACTTCATGGTTCTTACTGAAAGCACAGCATATAAATTATTTGGAAAGGACGATCCCATCGGGAAAATGATAGAATTTACGGGCACTAATGAAAATCCCAGACTGAATTATACTGTGACTGCAATAATTAAGGATCCGCCTGTCAGTTCATCCATAAAATTTAATGGAATAGTCTCCTTCAGCACCTTAAAATCAATTAAACCCGGAGGAGTTGATGTTGATGAAGATTATGGGAACTGGACATATGATACCTATGTTTTAATGAAGAATGGTTCTTCGGTTGATCAGCTCACAAAAAAAACAAATGATATATGGCTTAATGATGTATTGACGAGAAGCGACATTAAACCTGACAGCGAATCAGCTAAAGAATATATTTCAGGTTTCGTTCCATTGAAGGAAGTCAGCTTTTTCAAAAATAACAAGGGCAGATTTATATATTTAATCCTGTCAGTCGGAATATTCATTATAATGCTGGCTATGATTAATTTTGTTAACCTGTCGGTTGCAAAAGCATCGACACGTACAAAAGAAATTGCAGTAAAAAGGGTTCATGGTTCAAACAGGTACGATCTTATACGGCAGTTTATCGGAGAGTCTCTGCTATTGACTTTTACCGCGACCTGTATTGCTCTGGTTATTGTTTATTTCTTATTGCCGTTATTTAATGAAATAACAGGAATATCCTTCTCATTTAAAATAATACAAAATCCAAAATGGGTACTACTTTTGATTTCAGGATCAGCTGTTATCGGAATTTTAGCAGGTACCTATCCGGCTTTTTACCTTTCTTCATTTAAACCTGTTTCCATTTTTAAAAATGATCAAATCGGCGGGAGCAGAAATAAGACAATTGTACAAAGCCTGATAGTATTTCAATTCATTATTTCGATTGTTTTGATTATAAGCACTATAATAATATCCAGGCAAGTCAGGTATATGAGAACAGAAAATGTCGGATTTGATAATTCCCATATTATTAAATGTCAGATGACTAAAAATATAAGGAACAAATATGATGTATTTAAACAGGGATTACTTGAAAACCCTGACATTATAAATGTTGCAGCGTCAAGTGACAATGGTCTTGCCGAAGAAGTTCATATGAGTCTTACGGAAGAGATTAACGGAGTTGAAAAGTCGTTTTATGCAATGGCTGTTGATCCCGATTTTATCAGAACAATTGGTCTTAAGATTATTGAAGGAAGAGATTTTTCATGGGATTTAGAGACTGATAAACGCAGAGCGGTAATTTTAAATGAAACTGCGGTAAAGTATTTTGGGTTGGATCCTGCTTTAGGTTTTGAATTGGATATTTATAATTCCAAAGCACTTGTTATTGGAATAGTAAAAGATTATCACAATGAATCATTCCAGAAAAAGATAAGTCCCCTTGTCTTATGGTACGTGCCGGGTTGGAACTCGAATTTAAGTATCAGAATCAGCGGTAACAATACTCAGGGGACGATTCAATATATTAAAAAACGATGGAATGAGCTTTCTCCTGACATCCCGTTTGAATTTCAATTTTTAGACGAAAAATATGATGCTTTGTACAGGGATGAGGATAAATTTAATTTACTGATTGGTTATTTTTCAATAATTGCCATCCTGATTGCCTGTCTGGGACTATTTGGCCTGGTTTCATTTTCGACTGAACGGAGGAATAAGGAAATTGGCATCCGAAAAATAAACGGAGCAGGAATTTCCGAAATACTTGTTATGCTGAACAGGGATTTTATTATCCGGGTTACAATTGCTTACATTATTGCTGTTCCCATTGCCTGGTACTTTATGGATAAATGGTTACAGTCGTTCGCTTACAAGACAAAATTATACTGGTGGATATTTGCTATTGCAGGGATTATTGTTTTGGGAATAGCTTTGCTTACTGTAAGCTGGCAAAGCTGGCGGGCAGCAACCAGGAATCCTGTTGAAGCATTACGATATGAATAGTGATCAGGATACAATAATCACGGCAGGCAGGTTTGTGGCATTTTCATTTTTAGCTTTTTCGGAGTATGACTCAATATTTAATGTCAAAAAATATTCTATCCGGTTCAATTCATAAATTCTGATAATTTGTCTAACTTGTGATCAGATGTGAAGGTTAATAGTTGGGCATAAGCATATTATAACTGTCTGGATCAATGAATTGGTGAATTTGCTTATGTGACTGACGGGGCGGAGCATTAAGAGGAGATATGAGCGAAGAGCACGGGCACAGGCTTTGCCAGCCGAAGCTTCAATGACCAGCAGAGGATTATCGAAACAGGAAGCGAAGGCTGGGCACGGGGCACAGAGCATGGGGCAAAGAGAGTAAACAAAAGGAAGAGGAGTGATGCTGATCTGTGAAAATCAGCTGCATCAGTGTCATCTGCGTTCTATTAAAAACAAGGCCGAAGCCCGTAGAGTAAAGAGACTAGTAACCGGTAGTCAGTAAGTTCATATGGATCCCCTCCCGGGAGGGGCAGGGGTGGGTTTAAGCTAAGAAGGAAAATTGGTGGTGGAATGAAGTAATAGGTAAGCAGTAACCCGTAATCGGTAATCGGTAAAGATCTCTGGAAACAGGTTTTAAATCAGCTTGTCCGATATGATTAACAAACATAACACCATTCGCCGTCACGGAATCGATTCATGCAATTTTCATAACACAATAAACGAGTTGGTGGTAATATCTCTCACATCCCGACGTATGATTGTGCCGACTATAAAACTTTATAAAGACATGACAAATCCTGCCCTTTATCGGGACTTAATCCATCAAGATAATTCAATCATAAACAGCTTCATCGTGACCAGTGGGTGTTCGTCCACCTACCAAACTAGTGGATTACAAGATGGTTGACTTAGAAAATCTAATCATGACCTGGACAATTTTGTCTTTAAGATTGTTAACTCAGCTCGAAACAAATACATTATAACAATAAACTTCCCGTCCATCTAACCGGACTGGCAAAAACCAATGATTGGCATCTATAGAATAAATTATGTGGTTACTTTATTACCACTCCAACCGCAATTTCATACAATAGGATTATAAAAAATTTTAATTTAGAATCTATGAAAGCAATTACAAGATTAGGCTTGATTATTACTTTTTGCTTTGGTTTTTCATTAGTTCAACTTCAGGCGCAAAAATCATTTCAACCAAATTTATTAATTGGCGAATGGTCTATGAAAGGGCCGAGGAAGCCTAACATTAATGATACTATAAATCTGACAAAAAACTTGCTAAACAAACTTGATTACCCGCGATGGATCTTTAGCGAGCCAAATAAAATACAGATTATTAAATATTTAGACCAAAATAATAGTGGAAAACCTGAAATTGGTATTTCAGAAGCAGGCTATTCAGAGTGGTCTTATGATGAGAACTCAAATCTATTAAGAATTCATTATGGCACTATGGATCGTTATTTTAAGGTAATTTATAAAGATATTAAGTCAATAAAGCTAATTTGCGAAAAATAGGGCTGCATTTTAAAAGCCACGTTAGCTTGCACTCGCGCCAGGATCACAACCTGAAATTGGAGATTTTGGAATCACCTAATAAAGTACGTATATTTGTACTTAATTAAACACTTAA
Source organism: uncultured Bacteroidales bacterium (assembly GCA_963816345.1). Lineage (GTDB taxonomy): Bacteria > Bacteroidota > Bacteroidia > Bacteroidales > VadinHA17 > LD21. Next base: position 1,943,618 of record CAWFKI010000005.1, on the reverse strand, counting down.
ATATATTCAAATGATTGCAGCAAATTACACGGAATTCCGGACTGGACTTAAAAACTATCTTGATGATGTCGAAAATAACAATGAGACTTTGATTATCAAGAGAGGATCTGGTAAAGGAACAGTCATGATATCACTTGATGAGTATAATTCCATCATGGAGACATTGCATTTATTAAGTTCTAAAAAGAATGCAAAGAGACTCTTTGAATCCATCGAGCAAATGAAAACCGGAAAGAAGGTTAAAAAAAGCTTGATTGAGGAATGACGAAAATATCTTTTTCCAAGAATGCATGGGAGGATTATGTCTACTGGCAAAAAGAGGACAAAAAGACTCTCAAGAAGATCAACGCATTAATAAAGGACATTCAGAGAACTCCATATGAAGGTATTGGAAAACCCGAACCTTTAAAATTTGACCTGGCAGGATTCTGGTCCCGGCGGATTGACTTGGAACATAGATTAGTTTATCAGGTTGAAAACTCAGAAATCCTGATCTATGCTTGTCGGTTTCACTATGACAATAAATGAGAGCGCAAGCTAACTCGGATGGTGCTTTAATTAAGTGCTTTCCGCAGCCCGGACAACTTTGTAGTCAACCCTGAAAGTCTATGCTCGAAAATTTGCCCTGTTTTTCAGCTTCAGTGCACCCGTACAGTTTCGTCTCCCGGGACAGCATCTTTGGGTTGGCGGGCCGACGCGCTGGCGCCTTGCCTGCCTGCCGGCAGGTAGGTTTTTTGCTCTTCACCGAGACTATTTAGTCGTGACACAAAACTTCACAGCCATGTACCGGGACTGGTGCCGTCTCGACAATTTTATCGTGACTCGAAACCTTCTGCCGTTTACCAGGACTGGCAAAAAACAAGTCACCGCGACCCTTCGCTGGCGCTCAGGGCAGGCTCCGACGGCAATTAAATCGCGGGGCCGTATATCTAGAAAGTTAGAATCGATGCCGATAGTAAAATAAACGCACTATAACTCTTGCTCAATATTTGATACAAATAAATGTATCCTGGTAACCTGACAACTATGAAACCAATATTTGGATTCCTTATTTTGATCATCACAATGACTTATTTTTCTTGTGATAAAAGCGATAACCTTAAAGAATATCCATTTGAAGCCCAGGTACTCGGCAATAATTCGGATTGCGGATTGTTTGCAATTAAAATTACAAATGACCTTGACAAAGTGGTGAATATTGTTGGTAATTCTGTTTCAGAAGGTATTTATATTGCAAAGAATTTACCTGTTGAATTACAAACAGCCGGTCTAGTAATAAAACTGGATGTAAGAAAACCAAATGCCTATGAATTAGGTGCCTGTACCTATCTGGGACCTAGTTATAACTGGCTTTATGTGATAAAAGCTAAGTTGAAATAATTGATAAGTCATCTCAATTGCAGAACTCTGGTACAAGGCGAGTACTCTAAAAATTAAAAAACTAGCTATAACTCGGACGATTTAATTAAGTGCCTTTTGCAACCCGGACTACTTCTCAATCAGCTGACTAATTTCTTCCACCATGACAATTTTCTTAGCCTGCCAATTTCACCAGCGTTAAAAATCAACTTGTGCTAACTCCATAAAAACTTGCAGAATGAAAAAAATTGAATTATTGCTGATTGCGTGTTTGATACAGATTAGTTTAAGCGCTCAAGAAGATGTAGCAATAGGAAAAAACAAGAAGTTTGTTTCCAAAATATTGGGTGGAGAAATAACTTATACAGAACATTTACCTTATGGGTATGATAATTCAAAGATCAATTATCCGGTTATCTACATGATGAACGGACAGATAATTTCGTCTTTTGCAAGTGCAGCAGCAACTCTCGATAATTTATCAAATGAAAGAATACCAGACATGATACTTATTGGTATATCAAATACAGATAAAGCAGGGGTTTATTGGTCTTGTCCAAATGACTCAGGATTTGTAAAAGGTGGAGAAATATTCTATAAATTCTTGAAAGAGGAATTAATCCCGGAGATTAAGAGAAACTATAGAACAAATGGCTATAAGATATTAGCTGGTCAATCAAATACAGGACTTTTTGTTATGTATAATTTTCTATTTCACCCTGAATCATTTGATGCCTATATCGTTGCGAGTCCTATGTTTAATTGGTGTCCAGATTTTTATCTAACCAAAACAAAATCTTTCCTTACGGATAATGTGCAGATAAACAAAAAGCTATACGTGTCATATGGAGATCTGGATTATGTAGAAGTTCTAAGTCATATCAACGATTTTAAGAATATATTAAAACTGGCACCGGAAAGTTTAAAATGGCAGGTAGAATTAATTCAAAACTCAGGTCATGTTCCCTTTGTAACTATTAATAATGCTCTATTATTTTTCTTTTCAGAATGCACAATGAATGCTGAACGAAAGAAACTTAAAATCTCAGAAATAAAATCTCATTTCAACACCATTTCCAAGGAATATGGCTTTACAGTAAATCCTAAAGACGGCGTATTATTTGATATGGCCATGGATTTAAAAAATCAAAAGAAGTATGATGAATCAATTGAAATGTTTAAATACCTTATCAGTTTATACTCTGATTCTGAAACCTATTATTTCTATTTGGGTCAGACATACCAAGAGAAAGGAGATCTAGGTTTAGCAAGGGAGAATTATAGACAGTCACTTAAAATTGATTCAACATACACAAGGGCTAAGATTGCATTAGATAAACTCGAGACCAGGACCTCGACTATTAAATAATACTTGTGCTAACTGGGACGGTTTAATTTAGTGCCTTCCCGCTTCGCCTGTTAATCGAGACAAATTTGTTATAGCATGACAAAGGCTTCGCGGTGATTATAAAAATTATTAACACGAAATGCTCCTCAGAAGGAAAATTATATTTGCATCCAGGCCATAATAAAAGATAAGACACACTGATTATATGAAAAAACTACTGCTGCTCTATTTACTGACAATTTTCTTCCAACCAGGATTTACTCAAAAAGTGACTGATATGAACTTAAAAAGTCATTTTGATAAATATGGAGTCAACGGTTGTTTTGTTTTATATAATCAGAGTAACGATGAATTTATCCGGTACAATTCAAGTATGTGCGATTCTGGATACATCCCGGCATCAACATTTAAGATTCCCAATTCGTTGATAGCACTTGAAGAAATCATTATCAAAGACACTAATCAAATTATTAAATGGGATGGTCATGTATGGCCAAATAAAGAATGGAATCAAGACCAGACTTTAAAAACTGCAATAAAATATTCCTGTGTTTGGGTTTTTACTAAATTCGCGGAGCAAATAGGCACCGAAAAATATAATAAATATGTAAAATTATTTGATTACGGTAACAAAATCATTTTCGGACAACCAAATCGCTTCTGGCTTGCTGGCTTGTTAAGGATTACTGCAAACCAACAAATTGAGTTCTTGAGAAAATTTTACAATTATAATTTGCCTGTATCAAGGCAATCCATTGATATCGTTAAAGATATAATCCTTCTTGATAAAACGGATTCATATAAATTAAGTGGTAAAACAGGAGGAGGATTGTTGACTGACACAAACTATATCATGTGGTTAGTTGGATATATCGAGAAAGATCAGAAAGTATACTTTTATGCAATGAATTTCATATCCAGTGACTTCGATAAAACTAGTTCTTTCAGATACGAGATAACTAAAGATATTCTGAGACAATTAAAACTGATTTATTAAGATTAAGCTAATTACTTTATCGTGACACGGAAATCCTATAATGACAACTCATTTCGACCACAGATATTAATTTAAAAAACCATTTTTTATGAGTACCAATTATCTTTCTAAAACAATAAAATCCCTCTCTTGGATTTTCTTACTGGTAATATTGTTTTCATCATGTAACAAAGTAGTTAACCATGATTGTTTGATCACGAATGTCAATATTGTTGACGTAAGAACTGGTGAAATATTAAGAAATAAAACTATTGCTATTGACAATAATCGTATCACAGCCGTTTATGATAAGGAAATTTTTGGTTCAGACTCAACTGTTGTAATTGACGGAAAAGGTAAATATCTCATTCCTGGACTTTGGGATATGCATGCTCACTATAAATGGAGCCATGTGGATTTGGATCCCTTACTTATTGCCAATGGTATTACAGGTGTAAGGGAGATGTGGGGTAATATGCCAGAATGTTGTAGATATCCCCAAAAAATCACAAATAGAAGAGTCCCTGTCACCGGATATATATACATCAGGGGATCTTATTGATGGAAATCCTCCTTCTTTTCCTGGTTTTGCTGGAAGTATTGTAGTTACAACACCTGATGAAGCTGTGAAAGCTGTAGACAAGCAAATTGAGGAAAATGTTGATTTTATTAAAATTTATAGTTCCTTATCAGAAGAATGTTTCATGGCTATTGCCAAAGAAGCCAAGAAAAGAAACATACCATTTGCCGGTCATATACCCAATAATGTTTCAATCTACAAGGCAATTGAAGCAGGAATGGCAAGCTCGGAACATTTATATGGATTTTTGGAAGGCTGCATATCGCAAAATAATAACAGAAATTCCCCTGAATCAATAGAAGAATTTTTAATCAGATTTTCTGAAAACAGGTTTGATTCTCTTTGTTCTGTGTTGGCTAATAGTAACATGTGGTTATGCCCTACCTTAACAGTTAATAGGGCAATGAGTTATTTAAACGATACAGCATTTATAAGTGATAATAGAATAGCATATCTTCCAGGATATGTTATTGACATATGGAATCAAAAAATGAATCCTTATACAAAAAGCCAAATAGATGCTTTCGCTAAAAGCACAAGAGCAAGGTATCTTTTTGAGCTAAGCTTAATAGGTAGAATGAATGAGAAAGGAGTAAAATTTATTGCTGGAACCGATTTTCCAAACCCATATGTCTTTCCGGGATTTTCACTCCACGATGAATTAGCGCTTATGGTAAAGGGAGGTATGTCAGCCCTTGATGCATTAAAATCTGCCACATTAAATGCTGCAATTTTTATGAATAAAGAAAATGATTTTGGTTCTGTAGAGGTTGGGAAACTAGCGAGTCTAGTACTTCTAAACAAGAACCCTCTGGAAAATATTGAAAACACGAAATCCATAGAAGCTGTTATATTGCGAGGGAGAGTTCTTGAAAGTGCTACATTAAATAAAATGTTACAAATTCAATCTAATCGCTAGCGCTCCGGGCAGACAGACTCCCGTTAGCGGTCATTTTTCGCCGATTTGACAATCAATTAAATACGTAAGAAAGAGATCTGTAAAGGTGACAATTTGTCGATATTAGAACAAACCCTGACTTATACATGTTATAACGATGGTCAGATAAAAATATCTGGTAATTAGACAACCTTAAAATTCAATAAAATGGCACAAATCAATCCACATATTAACTTCAATGGAAATGCCGAAGAAGCATTTACATTTTACAAATCAGTTTTTGGCGGAGAGTTCTCAATAATAATGCGTTTCAAAGACATATCAGGTCCTGAATTCCCGGTAACAGAAAAAGAGGCAAATAAAATAATGCACATTTCTTTGCCTATTGGAAAAAATGTTTTAATGGCAAATGACGTTCCGGAAAGTATGGGAAAGACAAATGAAAATGAAAATAGAAGTAAAATTTCAATAAGTGCAGAGAGCAAAGAAGAAGCAGACAGATTATTTAATGGACTTTCGGTAGGTGGACAAATTGAAGTGCCAATTGGAGACAGCCCTTGGGGTTCTTATTTTGGTATGTTTAGAGACAGATACGGTATTGAATGGATCGTGGATTTTGACCCAAAATATAGCGGGCAAATTTAACTTAAGAAAAACAACGAACCGCTAACCCGGATGGTTAAGTTAATTGACGCGCTGGTGCCTTGCCTGCCTGCCGGCAGGCAGGTTTTTTGCTCGTCGCCGAGACTATTTGATCATGACACGTAACTTCACTGCCGTCTACCGGGACTTGGTACCGTCTCGCAGCTTCACCGTGACCCGAAACTCTCAACCGACTATTATAATCCGGGCGACTTGTTAAAGCTTTACCTTTATGGCTATCTGAACAGGATAAGATTCTCGCCTTTTATCTTTGCTTCAAATTCCTGCCTGCCGGCAGGCAAGGCAAACAAAAATGAATAAAAAAGCAATTTTATTAATCGTCATTGCTTCATTTTCAGGAAGTGTAAGCAAGGCACAAACACAAGATAGAATGACTGCAAAACAAATCACAATCAGAGACAAACAAGTTGAAATCAATTATTTTCAACAAGGACAAGGCGACACAACAGTTCTGTTTTTACACGGTTGGTGTATTGACGGAACTTATTGGAAAAATCAGCTAGAATATTTTTCTGAAAATTACAATGTCTACGCAATTGACCTGCCGGGCTTTGGCAAATCCAAAGCCGAAAGAACCAACTGGACAATTGAAGAATATGCCAATGATGTAACAGCATTTATTGACACAATGAACCTTAAAAATATTGTAATCATTGGACATTCTATGGCAGGCGAAATTATGTTACAAACAGCATTAACCAACAATCCAGAAATAGTAGGCGTAGTAGGTGTTGACAATTTCAAATTTATTGACGTTGCATTTACACCAGAACAAATGAAACAAATGACCGACTTTTTTCCTTTGCTTGAAAAGGATTTTAAAAATTCAGCACCTGTATATGCAGATATGATGCTTTTTCACCCGACAACTTCAAAGGAAGTGAAAGACAGAGTAAAAACTGATTTTGCAAATAGCGATTCCATTATTGGCTATGGAACGTTTATGAACCAGATGCAATACGCTTATACCGATGCACAAAGATTAGAACAGCTTAATTACAAGTTGTATTTAATAAATAATGACGGTTTCCCAACGAACGAAACTGGACTGAAAAACCATTGTAAAAAAAGTTTTCAAGTGGAAACTATCTCTGCAACCGGACATTATCCAATGATAGAAAAACCGACAGAATTTAATTTAATATTGGAAAAAGTGCTGACAGGAATGAAATAAACTGCTGCTAACACGGTCAATACAGGTAAGTTGTTTGTCATGCTTTTTGCTTTCCTGCCTGCCGGCAGGCAGGTACTCCTGCACCCAAGACAGATTCGTAATGGTTGTTGCACCCGGACACCAGCCTTCGCTGAAGCTTTTATTCATGGAAAGCTTGTTTGGAAAAACCCGATCTGGAATGAAACGAAGGGAGCGATTAATTGGTTAAAGAGGCACAGAAATTCTGGTTTAAAAATTGTAAAATAAAAATAACCTCTAACAAAGAGACTAATTACTTCATCAAGACAACTTCATCGTGACACTCAATTACCGTCGACTTATCCGGACTTATTCCCCATCAAAATTTTCGTGACTGACCTCAAATAGATTCTGTATTGCCATTAATTTTTGATAAATTTGATTGCAGTACCGGCCTGACGTTACAAAATAATATATATGACGCTGACATAGAGCTTGATACATAGTTAGTTTCATGGGACTGACGTGGCGAAAGCGTGTAGACACAGCAGAATCATACCGGACTAATTTCTGCCATGACCAAAAAAAAAACTTCACATGGCAAAAAACAAGGCACCGCGACTCTCCGCTAGCGCTCCGGGCAGGCTCCGACGGCAACTAACTGCCGGGCCGTTAGCCTTAACGAGCACCGCTTGCTAGTCAACTAATTATGAAACAACAGAACTTAAAAACACTTTTAGCTTTTGGAGCCATTTATATAATATGGGGTTCCACTTACCTGGCCATACTCTATGCTGTTGAGACTATTCCACCTTTAATAATGATTGGAATAAGGTCCCTGACAGCAGGGATAATTCTTTATTTTATAAGCCGGTCCAGGGATAAAGAAAGGATCCAGAAAGAAAATATAATTCCATTGTTTACTATAGGCGCTATGTTCTTTTTGATTGGGCACGGACTGCTTGCATGGTCACAGCAATATGTGCCTTCTGGTGTAGCTGCAGTACTTGTAACAGGGGAGCCATTTTATAGGAATTGAATGGTTATTCTTAAAGGATACACGGGTAAACTTAAAAGGAATTTTAGGATTATTAGGCCTGTGATTTTATAAGAAAACCATTCAAGTATTTTTCAGACAAATTGGTTGTACTATAGGGCAACATTGTTTATATTTGCATCGTGACTGCTAAAAAGAAGTACAGCGACATTTATAGGATATTTTGCTTTTTTGATCAGGGGCAATTGGTAGTAATCACAAATGGATTTCAAAAGAAATCGCAGAAGACACCAAAGCAGGAGATAGAATTGGCACAAAAGATTAAGGGAGATTATGATAATGAAAAAGAATAATATATTAACACTTGAGCAGTTCAAAGATAGACATTACGGAAAAAGAGGAACTGACAAACGCGAGGAACTCGAAGCTGGTTATGAAAACTTCAGGATTGGAGCATTAATACATGAAGCTCGTATTGAAAAAGGTTTAACACAAGAAGAACTTGCTAAAAAGGTAGGCACAACAAAGTCCTATATCTCTAAGATAGAGAACAATGTAAAGGAAGTCAGACTATCAACTCTTCAAAAGATTGTTGAGTTAGGACTAGGAGGTCAATTACAACTATCAATTAAGCTTTAGAAATAAAAACCACATACAATGTTGTGTATACTCAATTGCTTAGAAAAGTCCTAAAGCCACTAACCATAACCCAACAACGCTTGTCTTCAGATATTCACATCTTAATATTTCCCGTATGAAAAACCAGAAGATTCTTTTTTATGTGTTCAAATGGCTCGCATTGATTTTTTTAGTTTTGCTCATCGTAAAAGAAAATCAATCTAAAACCTTGATGCTTATCCTAATCGTATTTGTTTGTGGGATATTAATCTGGGAAGGAATTCGGGATTTTAAGACTAGGCCTGACGATACAAATTCCTGACCCACTAAAACAATCCGACATGAAAATTGTCTATTGATTAAACAACAGAATATGAGAAAACTAATTGCAGCAATCAATATGACACTTGATGGATTTTGTGACCACACAGCAGTGGTTGCAGATGATGAAATTCTAGAACATTACAATGAGCTATTTAGAAATGCAGACACCATTTTGTACGGAAGGATAACATATCAACTTATGGAAAGTTATTGGCCAGTCATAGTAAAAGATCCTACTGGTAACAAACCAACCGATGAATTTGCAGTATTAATAGACAACATTTCCAAAATTGTTTTTTCCCACACGTTGAAAAGTGTTGATTGGAAAAATGTAAAGTTGGCAAAGGAAGGCATTAAAGAAGAAGTATCAGAACTTAAACAACAAGCAGGTAAAAACATTTTAGCTGGCAGCCGAAGTTTAATTGTAACCTTAATGAACCTTAATTTAATTGATGAATTCCAACTCTGTGTTCATCCAATTATTTTAAGAAACGGTTTAACACCATTATTAAATAACATAAACCATAAGATTAACCTGAAACTCTTAAAAACAAGAAACTTTAGCAGTGGTGCAGTTGCGCTTTACTATGAGCCGACAAAAAAATGACAGCTTTCGGGATGTCAAAAAACTCGACACTGCGAAACGGACGGCAACTCAAATCAACCATCGGGCCGTTAGCAACAAGGTGGTTGCGTTACAACGCGATAAATCTCCTTAAATAGGATACTTGCTTATTTAAGATATTGTAATTAATATTAAATAACAGCATGTTTTATTTAAGTTAATATCGTAAATCTTAAATAAGGTATATCTTCAGTAAATGCACAGAAAATTACTAATTATTTATATCACAAACCTCTGATTAATGCGGAAAAGGTCAGAATCTAAGCCTAAACCGACAAAGGGTAGCTGGTGGTGGATTGTAGAAATTTCTTTGGATGATAGCACTAAGTTGGATTTTGAAGGCATTAATATATTATCCGACCAATACAATATTGCCAGCAACGGCTATGTGGTGGAGCGGCGTGATTCAAATACGCTATTCGTCAGTCTGGAGGCTAATCCAAAGAAAACATTAAGAATTTTAAAAATTTTTCTTGAAGCAGGTGACTACTTTGACGGAGTGACTATTTCTCAAAAATTCCAATGACAATTCCTGATAACACGGCCGTCAGGCAACATTGACAACGCCCTGCTATCTGGATAATTTTCTATTAATTAATCACTTATAAGAGAAATATGATTTCAAGAATTTGGCACGGTTACACAACCAAAGAAAATGCTGACACTTATGAAAAACTTCTTCAAAGTGAAATATTCGTCGGCATCAAAAACAGAAACATGCATGGATATAAAGGTATCCAACTATTCAGACGAGAACTTGAATCTGAAACCGAATTTATAACCATTATGTGGTTTGATTCAATCGAATCTGTAATAGAATTTGCTGGTGATGATTATGATATTGCTGTGGTTCCTGAAAAAGCGCAAAAAGTGTTGGCCCGTTTTGATAAAAAATCACAGCATTATAATGTTATGGTAAATAATTACCCCCAACAGGGAACCAGCAATTGAGCTTATTTTACATAGACCAGGACGAAAAAACATTGCCTGGCCCGATCGGTTTAATACCCGGACTACTTCTCACTGGACAGGCTCCGACGGCACCTAACTAAATACGGGAGAATTTATAGTAGGTTTTGATAGTTATTTTAAGATAAAGTACTTAATCAAATAATAAAATCCTAAGCATTACACGGCTTCAGCTGGCACGGTCAGCCTGGTCAGACTAAATGAACAAAATTATTATTAAAAATGTTAAGAATAAGATTTGAGAATTTTAACGCGCAAAAATGATTTCCAATCGGAATTTATACTGACATAACAGAAAGGAAAAATGAGAAAACTGATAATGTGGAATATCATAACCCTTGACGGTTACTTTGAAGGAAATCAAAACTGGGACTTGACTTTTCATAATGTTATCTGGGGAGAGGAACTTGAAAAACTAAGCGTTGAGCAATTACATTCAGCAGACTACCTTGTTTTTGGACGTGTAACCTATGAAGGAATGGCTGCATATTGGACTAAGGAAGAAGGAGAAATTGCCGACCTTATGAACAGAATCCCCAAAATTGTTTTCTCTAAAACACTAAAATTTACCGATTGGAACAACACGACTCTAATAAGTGAAAATGCTACTGACGAAATCAAGAAGCTTAAAGAACAAGGTGGTAAAGACTTGTATGTTTTCGGTAGTGCAAACCTTTCGGAGACTTTTATAAATGACGACATTTTTGACGAATACCGGATTGGAATTGCACCGGTTATCTTAGGTAGCGGACGACCACTTTTCAGACAAGGTATTGCCTCCAGAAAATTAACTCTCTTTTCGACACATCAACTATTATCAGGCGGAGTGATTTTGAAATATGCGAAATGAAATCAGCTATATATTGAACAGCCATAAACAAAAGATTATCTGTTGTTTTTTAATAAAAAAGGAGGTTTACGATGCCAAATATTATTGATTTTGAAAATGTATCCATAGCGGGCTTAGAGTCATCGCCTGTGTCGAAATCACTTGCAGGTTTACGCGCTAACGAATCGAGGTATTTTAAGAATAAATACAATCATGATTTTTCTGTTAGCCCTGCAGCGAAAAGCAAAGATATACTTGACTATGTAAATAATATTCTTCTGATTGAACGTGATATCAACATTTCATCAAAGCCCCTTGAAACATCAGAATTCGTGGTTGACGGTATAAAATGGACATATGTATTCTATGAAAGCGGACTTTCAATCAACATTATGTATACACTTAATGATCCTAAAAAAAGAGCAGTGGGCTTTAAGCTTTCAGAAGGTATGGAAGTACCAAAAGAGCTCGAAGGGAAATTCAGGTTTGCAAAACAAAAATCAAAACTTGCAGGAATAATTCGTGGTTCTTTTTTTGTAATTAAGGGGGAATATTAAGACTATTGAATTATCATTTGACTGACTTACCCCGAAATAAGTCAGTTTTAAAATTGACCCGAAATACTAATACGGATGGCATAGGTAATTGTTTTCAGCCTTTGCCACCTGTCTCAAACCCAAAGTTTATCATATCAGGACGGAGGCGACTCCGGCTGGCATAAATAAGTGTCCCGGTATTGATCAATAATATTATTTTTTACCTTAGGCACTGACCAAAGATGTTAGTTATGCATTTACTTGTGATCCCGTGGGACGTAAATCCTGAAATATTCCGAATAGGTTCCTTTGCAGTCAGATGGTATGGTTTGTTATTTGCCTCAGGTTTTCTGTTCAGTTATATTATAATGAACAAAATTTTCCAAAATGAAAATCTGGGTAAAGCTGTTCTTGACGGACTTACAATTTACATGGTCATTGGTGTTATTGTTGGGATGCGACTTGGTCATTGCCTTTTCTATGAACCAGGATATTATTTAAGACATCCTGCTGAAATACTGATGATCTGGCATGGTGGTCTGGCCAGTCATGGTGGAGCCATTGGAATCATCATAGCATTGTGGCTCTTTAAAAGAAAAGAGAAAAAAGATTACTTCTGGATACTCGACCGTATCGCGATAGTCGCAGCCCTCTGCAGCTTCTTAATCAGAATGGGAAACCTTATGAACTCAGAAATTTATGGTGTTGAAACGACATTACCATGGGGTTTCGTTTTTCTAAGAAATCATGAAGTTGTTCCAAAACATCCTACACAGATTTATGAAGGGCTGGCATATCTGCTTATATTTTTTCTCTTATATTATTTATACTGGAGGAAGAAAGGTGAGCATTACCAGGGTATGCTCGTAAGTTTGGTATGTATTCTGGTGTTCACATCACGTTTCTTTATTGAATTTGTGAAGGGAGACCAGGTGGCTTTCGAGGCTACTATGAAGCTTAAGATGGGTCAGTGGTTGAGTATTCCTTTTATTATAATGGGAATAGTTGGGTTATACCTGAGCCTGAAATATAAAAAACGGGCTATCATTATAAGACAGTAACAATTACTCAAGGGAATGAATGACATACACTGGGAGAATATGAAAAAGCTCTTAGCTATTTTAATTACAATTTGTAGCATTGGTTGCAATTCAAAAGATAATTGTTCCTACCAGAAACCAATCGACATAAACGATGGCTTGCATATTTCTACTCTTGAAGGAAACAATTTAAACAAAGTCGTATTCGATATAATAAATCAGGATATCTGTAATGGGAAATATGGAAATATTCATAGTCTGTTAGTGATTGAAAACAATACCCTTATGATAGAGCAGTATTATAATGGCTGGAAACGGGACAGACTTCATTTCTTAGCATCAAACACCAAAAGTGTCACTTCTTTTCTGATTGGTAAAGCGATTGAACAAGGAAAGATCAAAGATGTCAATCAAAAAGTATTAAGTTTTTTTCCGAAGTATGCAGCTATGCAGAAAGATACTTTAAAGAAACAGATTTGTATTAAAAATTTACTTACGATGACAGCAGGGCTTAAATGGGATGATGAAACCCAGCTTTATACCCTCCAGCAATCCAACAATAGGTTAGACTTGGCACTCGCACAGCCTATGGATACGCTCCCTGGCTCTAAATATAACTACAGCAGCGCAAATAGTATTATATTAAGTGAAATAATTAAGAATACCTCAGGGCAGGACTTAGCTGAATTTGCCAGGGAAAATCTTTTTGAACCCCTTGGAATAAAAGAATTTGAATGGTCGTCAAGAAATGGAATTTATGATAGTTATGGTGGATTATTATTAAAACCAAGGGATATATCTAAATTTGGATTGCTTCACCTGAATAAAGGGAAATGGAACGGTAAAACTCTCATATCCAAAGAATGGATTGAAGAAACGTTTCGTCCATACCTGGAAATTAATCACCCATTTTATAGTTGCTATCAATGGCAAATGGCTAAAACAGATTTAGGTTTTGAATGTTTGGTTTATTCCCGGGAATGGTGGCCAGATTATCAATATTATCCCGGCATTAAATATGGTTGTAGTTATTAATGCAGACAACAGAAATATTCCAAAAGAGAACAGGTTACCTCTGGAGAAGTTAATGCAGGACATTATTAAGATCCACCCGAAATTAAGTCAATTATAGCTCTATAATACCTGATTGCGCAGAATAAACTGTCTTGCCTTTTGGATCTATATTGCTTGTGATCATTGTTAACGGAACGGAATTCGAATAGGATATCTGAAAAATAAAAAAGCGTATGATCAGTCTGAATAAAAGAAGAATAATTTTACAGCTGGCAATGAGTTTCTGGATAGGCGTTGGACTTATGAGTATAATAAATGTCTGGAAAGTTACTCAGGGGAATAATGCAATCCTGTATTCCTGGATTATGTCATGCGTTTCAGTATTATTTTTGATAATATGCATAATTTATCTTATCATCATAAATCAAAAAGGTAAAATCAAATAGCCTTCGCCAGCGCCCTGGGCAGACTACCCGCAACTAATTATCCCGCCGGGCTGTAAGCGGTTATTCTATTGCTTATTAGACCAGGAATAATTCATGAATTCAATATCTGCAGATCATATGAAAAGCCTTCTCTGTTTACTTTTTATAAACCTGTTTACCGGCTGTACTTACTACAAAATGGTGGTCCACCAGTCCCCAAATGCAGATGATATGAAGATCTTCTCCAATCGATCAATATCACAAGGCAGCCACCCTTTCCATTTCAATTACTCAAATAAGTATATGTCGTATCTGGATACAGTTAAGCTATATAATCCTGATACGAAACAGGAATCAACGTTAGATTCACTTCTGTCTCAGGATAAGACCAGTGCCTTCATTATTTACATTAACAACCAGATTGTCTGTGAGAAGTATTTCAGAGGCAGCACAGAATCGAAAGCATCATGTGTGTTTTCAATATCAAAATCAATTTTATCAGCACTGACTGGGGTAGTTATTTCAAATGGCTATATTCAATCTATCGATCAAAGGATTACAGATTTTATTCCTCAATTGAAAGGGAACCCAAACTTTAACCAAATAACAATAAAGCAATTATTGCAAATGTCCTCTGGTCTCGATTGGGAAAAAAATAAAACATTTGACGACGATGGAAAGTTTTATTACACTTCCAACATACGAAAGCTCATTGTCCGACACAAACTGTGCAAGGTTCCCGGTTCCAATTGGGAATATAAAAATATCGATGCTGAGTTATTGGGTTGGGTTATTGAAAATGCGACCGGGTCGACACTTTCTGACCTGGTTCTTAAGTATCTATGGGAGCCAATGGGGGCTGAATTTGATGCATACTGGAGCCTTGACTCAAAGAACGGCGTAGAGAAGGCAAGCAGTTCATTCAATGCCTGTGCCCGGGACCTGCTAAAGTTTGGTTGTATTTATTTGAATAACGGCAAATTTAACAACAGGCAGATAGTGCCACAAAGCTGGATAGCTAATATCTTTGATATTCCGGCATCTCCGAATCAGCAACCCTTATTAAAACATAATTTCTTTTGGTGGATTCCGAATGATGGCGCTGATAGAGAAATTGTAGCAGATGGTTATTTAGGCCAGAGGGTTACAATTAACCCCAGGTACAACATCGTAATTGTAAAACTATCAGAAGCAAATTCGAATGCGAATCTGGATAAAGTTCTTTGGTATATCATAAATAGCGAAGCCTTGAGCAATACGAAATAGAGTAATGCTTCGCAGACCCGGTTGACAGCAGCCATAGTGCCGGTCTCCTGACTTACAACCTAATTACCAATCCCTTCAAACAAATTTGTATTTAAACTGTTACAAAATTATTACGCAGAACTCACATCCGTGAGGTGGACTTAGTCAGTATTCAATGAGAAGTCAGATGTATTTAAATAAAAACAATAAAATAACAGGATTATGGTTTCAGGTATTCAAAAAGAAAAAGCTGAAATGTTCTTGAAATTTCATCAGGACAAAGAAATTTTGGTTCTGTTAAACTCATGGGACATCGGAAGTTCTAAATTAATTGAAGGATGTGGCTATAAAGCAATCGCAACAACAAGTATGGGAATAGCTGCCTCTTTAGGTTATCCTGACTGCCAGGTAATACAACTGTCAGAAATGATTGAAGTTATAAAAGGAATCGTAAATGCAGTACAAGTTCCGGTAACTGTGGATATAGAAGCCGGATACGGAAATAATTTAAATGAAATAATTGATTCGGTTAAAAAGATAATTGCAACAGGAATTGTTGGAATAAACATTGAAGACAGTATTGATTTAAATCCAGCACTAATTGACGAGAGTGAATTTTGTGAAAGAATATCAGCTATTCGTGCATTATCAGACTCACTGGGCTTTCATTTAGTTATTAATGCAAGGACTGATTCGTTTTATACTTCGTCAGGTTCGACACGGGATAAATTATCTGAATCAATAAAGCGTGGCAATAAATACCGGGAAGCAGGTGCAGACTGCATATTTATTCAGCCTGTATGGGAAAAAGAAACGATTTCAACTCTGGTTAAGGAAATTAATGCCCCGATTAATATTCTTTCAAACCCTGGAATTGGGGCAGGATTACCTCCAACTGTTCGTGAACTGCAGGATTTAGGTGTAGCACGTTTAAGTCTGGGTTCAGGCTTGATGAAAGCTACTTTAGCTCTGATTAAAAAAGTGGCTGACGAACTATCAGAAAAAGGAACTTACAATATTTTATCAGATACTCTGAGACCGCTTTCCGACGCTGCATCAGCCTATAAAATGGCAATAGGGTTAAATAAATGAAGAACAGCCACTAACACGACATCATTTGCATGGTGCGATTTGATCTTACTTCAAACCAACCTGATAAAAAATGAAAAAAATCACAGTGCTGTTTATCCTTGTTACCATGACATCAACTGCATGGTGCGATGTGATTTTTTTTCCACATCAATATGCAGTTCTTTGTTATTCAGCTGAATTTATCTTTAGCTATGAAAAAGTAAAAAAGATTAAAAATACCACTGTTTTCTGGGGAGGTGTTGGCTGCGTAGGATCCTTTATATATTTCGATCAACCAACATATGGGTTGGAAATAGCAGTTGAAAAAAGACACTACTTTCAATCAGAAAAGTACAAGCATCTTTTTATAAGTGCCTATATAGGTGCCGCCTATATGACAGAGTTCGAAGATGCCCATGACATTGGAATCATACCTGGTTTTAAAATCAACTACAAAGCTCAGATTTCTCCCCGGACAATTCTGGAACCATATTTAAGTCTGTCACTACCAATTATGTATGATACAAAAGCCATGACAGGGTTTATTCCTATTCCTGTATTGACTGTTGGAGCAAGATTCGGATTGTTCAAATTAAAAAACAATATAAAATCTGCTCTGACATAAATTGACTTAACCTTGAGAATAGTCCTGACAGGAGGCAATCTTATAACACCTTGATTAATTATACCGGTTTTACCGTTATTATAGAATCTGTAATCGAAATTTTCAGATCGATTGATAAGATAATTGTCAAATGAGGCATAATCAATTGAGATATAATTGTAATATAAATTTTAATTGTCAGACCAGTAGTAAATATGCGAAATGCGTTAATTTGATTATAATTAAATTCTTTATCTATATAACATTCTCAATTTTAACAGGATGCATGGATACTGAGGGCTCTCTTGAAATAAAGGGAAAGGTTATTGATGAACACACTAAAGGAGAAATTCCCGGCAGGGAAATAATTGTTCAGGGATTAGTGGAATTCAATGATAAAATAATACCTGTTTATGCCGGACAATTCGCTTCTGACAGTTCAGGGAAATTCACATTTCTATTGAGAAAAGTTAAAGATGCCCGTTTCTATCACTTCTGCCTTGTTGGGGATTCCAGCTACTCGTTCAAAACACAAAAATTAGGTCTTCTGGAACTTGAACAAAATGCAAAGTTTCTAATCTTCTCCTTAAGCAAATTAACAGATTTAAAGATAAAAATATATGGGAAAAGTAAAACACCTTACTGCGATACCCTGTACTTATCATGGAAATCAAATGGAGTTGACTTCAGAATGCTTTATCCATATAAAATAGATAACTTTAGGATACCTGATAACTTCATTGGATTAACATCATATTCAGGATTGCAATGGATAGGTGGAAATACCATTTCTACAGTTGAAACCAGAGTTTTTGCAAACGAACTAACCAAAATACATTGGGAGTTGGTGCGAAACAAAAAAAGAAAGGAAATCACAGATACAATTACATGCAAAAGAGATATTACAAACATTTTGTATTTTACATATTAAAAAACGAGAATATTTTGCTTAAAAAAAATCAGACACATCTAATCATGAATATAAAAAGACAAGACAATGAACCTCCGTTGGCAACATCAGAATGGGGCTGGAGATATCATCATATTGCAATTCCCACAGATAAGGCTATTGAAGGAGAGCGATATATTCCGCAATTTAGATTTTATGTTTCCGGTTTTGATACAAGCCCCTACGGAATTGAATGGATGCGGTTTGATCAGGATAGTCCTGTTAATGATCTGATTAAATTTATTCCTCATATAGCGTTTGAAGTTGATGACCTGGATTTTGAACTTGCCAGGTTCAGATTCAATATTCTGACGCCACCTAATTCCCCTGCTGAAGGGACAAGGGTTGCAATGATTGAACATAACGGAGCCCCGGTTGAACTAATCGAGTTTAAAAGAAAGAATAAGGTATGACAACCGGACAATCTTCTAAAACCTGATATTCGCATCTGTCAGTCATCAAATTCAGTTACTGTCAGGTGTTTTGGTAACCGACAGTTTAGAACATAATATTATCAATAGATTTGATAAATAACAATAACTTATCATTAGTCCATGAAAACTGATAAAAACATTCCATTTAAGACAATCGACTGGACGACAATCCCGAAAGTTGAGTATAAAGGTGAAACCGGCACTGCCTCCTGGCAAACTGTTCAATTTCCCGGGTTGAGAATCAGGATTGTAGAATATTCTAAAGGTTATCTGGCAGACCATTGGTGCCAGAAAGGACATATTGTTCATTGTCTGGAAGGAGAGTTTATCAGTGAATTGCAAAATGGCGACAAATCCACTCTGAAAAAGGGAATGACTTATGTTGTTTCTGATGACCTGAGCTCTCATCGTTCATTTAGCAAAAATGGAGTGAAAGTAATGATCATTGATGGTGAATTCTTAAAACTTAAGTAACAAATATCCTACTGTACCAGGTCTGACAAATTTAACAAAAAAAAAATCTAAGTTCACTTCTTGGTTTATCTTTATATATTGACAATCAAACCCTTAAATTGACATTATATGAAAACAATTCGTCTTCTTGCCGGATTACTTCTATTGATTTCCGGGGTTTTACATTTAATCGTATATTTTCAGGCTCCACAGAATCCGGGAAGTATTGGGATTCTTGTATTTGGAGTAATTTACTGCCTGACAGGATCAATGCTGTTCAACAAAAAAAAATACCCTGTTTACGCTGGGATATTTGTGCCATTAATTGGGATGACACTTTCACTGATCAAATTTGGTATTCCTGAAGTGATGTCAATGTCTGCTTTATTTAAACTCTTAGAAATAATTGCAGTAGTTTTTTGTTGTATTATTTTATTCAGGAGAACAGATAGCTAAATCGCAAATATTTAAATCATAATGTTTTGAGGATAAACCCTATAAATAAAAGCTATGTCAAACCTTGAAACAAAAAAGGCCCTATAAAGCACAATCACCTGGAAAAACAGAAAGGAGAGCAATATGAGCAACGAACAAATGGCACCGAAGACGAAAGGTGTTACGGTGAAGTTACTTACAACGGTCGACCTTGGTCCTGAGATTGAGGGAATGGAAGGGCGCCAACTTAGAATGCGTATGGTTACTTTTGAGCCTGGAGGTGTTTACGGCCCGATTCACGACCATAGAGACAGGCCAGGTACCGTTTACATATTGCAAGGAACGATCACTGACCATCGGAATGGAATCGCAACAGACTATGGGCCTGGAGTGGGCTGGCCCGAGGATAGGAACACCACACACTGGCTTGAGAACAGAGGAACGATTCCGGCGGTAGAGATCTCAGTCGATATAGTCAGGCAGGAGTAAGCTCAGTCAGTCAGCGAAGGTGTATTTGATGAACCCCTTGCAACTTCTTAAAACTTAAATAGCAAATATCCTGCTGTACCGAAACAAGACTCCACAGTTGGTAAGAAAGCCAAATTGAATTATAAGTTGATATAACTATATTGTTAATGAGACATCTTGAGTGTTAATTTTTATAATATAACATAACTCATAACTCATAACTCATAACTCTATAACTCTCTCTACTCATAACTCATAACCCATAACCCATAACCCATAACCCATAACTTAAATCCCGATCCTATGAAAACCGGTTATATTATAAAACATGTTGTTGGTTCCTTCTTTTTCTTTCTTATCCTTTTTATAAGTGCCGGAAGGTTAGATTACTGGCAGGGTTTGATCTACGTGATAATCGGACTCATAATGGGCACTTTAAATTATACGGTATTAAGGCCGGATTCTGAACTTTTAACTGAACGTGGAAAACCGGGAGAAGGTGCCAAAAAATGGGATAAAGTATTGTTAGGGTTATCCTTTTTAATCACAATCTCCATGTATATAATTGCCGGACTTGATTCCGGTCGTTATCATTGGTCACCAGATTTTCACCGGAGTTTTTATCTGACAGGAATTTTCCTGACTGTATCAGGCCAGCTACTTTTTCTCATTGCGCAAAAGCAAAATAAATTCTTTTCCAGTACTGTCAGGATTCAAACGGACAGAGGACATACTGTTTGTGATACCGGGCTTTATAAAATTGTGCGGCATCCTGCCTATCTGGGTTCTATCATCCAATCTATTGGATTTCCGTTACTCTTCGGATCCCTTTGGAGCATACTCCCTGCCGGTTTCCAGGTAATCACCCAGGTAACAAGGACATACCTGGAGGATAAAACCTTAAAAAAAGAATTGAGTGGTTATCCTGAATATTCTCATAATATCCGGTACCGGATAATTCCCTATGTCTGGTGAATCTGTGCGGATTGTTTAAAAATGTGGTATAGTTGCTATTTCAGCAAATCGAACAAATATAAGATTTTGATGTTTGATTTACTTCACAAGACTGAGAGTTATAATGATGAAGGTTCAGTTCAGATATATAGTTAACGATATAGATGCAGCTATAGCTTTTTATACTGAAAAATTGGGATTTAAATTAGAGATGCATGCCGGACCGGCGTTTGCCATGCTATCATATTTTGATCTCCGGCTTGTTTTAAGCGCTCCGGATTTAGCCCCTGGAGGAGGGCAAAGAATGCCCGATGGCACAATACAAACACCAGGAGGATGGAATCGTTTTGCAATTGAAGTTAATGATCTTCCGCTGATTGTAGAAAAACTAAAAAATGGAGGAGCTCATTTCCGCAATAACATAGTAAGTGGGGTAGGTGTAAGACAAATTATTCTTGATGACCCATCCGGAAATCCAATTGAATTATTTGAACCAATTTTACCTGAGGCTCATCTCACCGATAAAAATGTGAAATAAGGATTTAGAGAGTAATGGCGGTGATCCCGTTGGGGAGCACCCAGCAGACCAAATCACTACCGAAGGAGCGGGAGGGATTACCTTCGGTGATCCCGTTGGGGAGCACCCAGCAGACCAAATCACTACCGAAGGAGCGAGAGGGATTACCTTCGGTGATCCCGTTGGGGAGAACCCAGCAGACCAAATCACTACCGAAGGAGTGAGAGGGATTACCTTCGGTGATCCCGTTGGGGAGAACCCGGCAGACCAAATCACTACCGAAGGAGCGGGAGGGATTACCTTCGGTGATCCCGTTGGGGAGCACCCAGCAGACCAAATCACTACCGAAGGAGCGAGAGGGATTACCTTCGGTGATCCCGTTGGGGAGAACCCAGCAGACCAAATCACTACCTCATTCGCTGCGCTCATGAGGTATTTTTATTTTCATCCTGTCTCACTCAGGCAAGCCTGGCTCGACAGGATGAAAATAAAAATCCCGCAGCAAGCTGCGGGAGTGATTTGGTCTGCGGAGAAAGAGGGATTCGAACCCCCGGATCCGTGGTAACAGATCAACGGTTTTCAAGACCGCCGCATTCGACCGCTCTGCCATTTCTCCGCCGCAAAGATAATATTTTTTTGTTTTTTTGGATTTATTTTGAAATAAAAGATAAACATCAGATATTCAGTAGAATATAGTTTTTATCAACATTATGTGCATAAAAATTCAGAAGAAACAGGCTTTCAGTGTTAGCTGATGGGCAATTGCGACTTTTTTAAAAAAGCAATGCCGGAACAGGAAAATATAGCTGTTTTGGCCTAAAAGTGCCACTATTTGAGGAAAAACGGAAAAATAAATTTGCATATGAATTAAAAAAAAATAAATTTGTATTCAATTAGTAAGATTGGTCTAACTCTAAAATCTTTCATTATGACAAAAAAAGAATTAGTTAATGCAATTGCTGCCGATGCAGGTCTTTCAATCAAAGATGCTGGCAAAGCTCTGAACGCATTCGTCGGGGCTTTTGGAAAATCTATGAAAAAAGGTCAGAGAATCCAGCTTCCGGGCCTTGGTACTTTTAAGGTTGACAAAAGAAGTGCAAGAGTAGTCCGTAATCCACGTACTGGCGCTAAACTAAATGTTCCTGCTAAAAAAGTTGTAAAATTCAAAGCAGCTCCCGCACTTAACAAAGGTCTTTAATCTTTACTGATTGAGATTGCTGAAGGGGGATAAAAGCCCCCTTCTTTTTTTCCCCCGGCTTAAAGAATTATTGTTTTACCTTATAATTATATCGTTAAACCGGCAAAATTATGTCATCTTTGATGCGATTGTGAAGAAATGTGAATTTTTTTATTATTTTTAGCCTGAAATTTCTTGCCAAATTATCTTAGCATGAATTGTATCATTGTTGATGACGACAAGCTGAGCTGCAAAATCCTGGAGGGATATGTGAATAAATCCAGCTCTCTGAATCTGATCGGATCGTATAGCGATTCGATGGAGGCACGTGACGTTGTTACAACACGCAAGGATATCGACCTGATCATTCTTGATGTTCTGATGCCTGAATTGAGCGGCTTTGATTTCATCCGGAGCCTCGATATGCCTCCCAATATCATAATAGTTTCATCAGCTGAAGAATATGCATTGAGAGCATTCGATTTCAATGTGGTTGATTACCTGCTTAAACCAATTTCATACGGACGTTTCTGCAAAGCCATTGATAAAACAATCAGATATTTCGGCCGGAAAGAGGTTATAAATACGGGTGATGAGGAGATCTTTATAAAAAAAGGTTCATCCCTTGTGAAATTAAAACTCAGAGATATCATCTATATCGAAGCCCTGGAAAACTATGTTACCCTTATTACCAAAGATGATAAATTTACTATTCATTTTACTATGAAAGCCATTGAAAATCAATTGCCTTCAGGTGTTTTCATAAGGGTGCACAGGTCATTTATTATTAATAAGGGCATGATTCAGGCTATCAAGGAGAATGCTCTTGAACTGAACGTCGGAGGTTCTCTGAAAAGTATTCCCGTGGGAAAATCATTCAGGGATTCCCTTCTGAATGATATAAACGTGATGGCGAGGTAACTCCTCCAATCGTAAATGTCTTC
Source organism: uncultured Bacteroidales bacterium (assembly GCA_963816345.1). Lineage (GTDB taxonomy): Bacteria > Bacteroidota > Bacteroidia > Bacteroidales > VadinHA17 > LD21. The sequence continues at coordinate 1,920,034 of CAWFKI010000005.1, read as the reverse complement.
CAAACACAATCTCTTTCTCCGGTATCTTGGACAGACCTCCTCTGCTCCCATGATGATTGAAATCGTAAGGGCGGATGGTGTATTTATGTATGGGCCCGACGGGCAAAAATATCTCGACCTTGTTTCCGGCGTGGCCGTAAGCAATACCGGGCATAACCATCCGGCAGTGGTTGAGGCGATCAGGAGCCAGGCTGGTTCTTATACACACCTGATGGTTTATGGTGAGCTTATTCTCAGTCCACAGGTAAAATATGCCGCCCGACTGGCGGAAATCCTTCCGGAGGGACTCGATAACTGTTATTTTGTCAATTCCGGCAGCGAGGCAGTAGAGGGGGCACTGAAACTTGCCAGGAGATATACCGGGAAAAGCAGGATCGTCTCCTTCAAAAACGCGTACCATGGCAGCACAATGGGAGCACTCAGTGTGCAGGGAAGCGAGCTCTACAAAAATGCTTTCAGACCCCTGGTACCCGATACATATCAGATCAGCTTTAATGATGAGAGCTCACTTGATCAGATTGATGTGAAAACCGCCTGCGTAATTGTGGAACCCATACAGGGTGAAGCCGGTGTGATAACTCCTCAGAATGACTTTCTGAAAAAGCTCAGAAAAAGATGCAATGATACCGGGTCGCTGCTGATATTCGATGAGATTCAGACAGGCTTCGGACGTACAGGATTTATGTTCGCTGCAGAAAGATATAATGTCGTACCGGATATCATTCTGCTTGCGAAGGCAATGGGAGGGGGAATGCCTCTTGGAGCATTTATCTCATCGCGGGAGATTATGTCAGCCCTTGTGTCAAATCCTCCCCTGGGACATATCACTACCTTTGGGGGTCATCCGGTCTCTTGTGCTGCAGGACTTGCCTCTCTTAATGTAATCATTGGGGAAAAGCTTGCTGAAAGCTGCAACGCAAAATCGGCAATCTTTAAGCAGCAATTAAAGCACCCCCTGGTTTCGGAGGTCAGGGGAGAAGGTCTTATGCTGGCTCTTCAGCTTACAGATCCGGCATATTTGCCATATATTATAAGTCATGCCCGCAATCATGGCCTTATTCTGGATTTTTTCCTGTTCTGCGACAGTGCTGTAAGGATAGCTCCTCCCTTGATAATCAGCGAGGATGAGATCAATATTGCATGTCAGCTCCTGCTGGAATTGCTCGATAATGCACTTAAATACGGGATTAAGAAATGAAGAAGAAAATGCTTTTTATTTTCATTGCGGTTTTACTGTTCGCAGGTCCGGCCAGGGGACAGGTTCCGGCAGACAGCACATCGAAGGTACTAAAGAATCTGTTCGGCAGGCTGCTGACGGATTTTGATGATAGCGACCGTCTAAGGATAAATGACTCAATAAATTATATAATAGGGCATTACGCTGCCTCCGATTCCGTATTCACTCACAGATTCACTGACCTGCGCTATCTTGGTCAGATAACATCACCCGATTTCCTGATAAAAATGATCTCCTGGAACCTTGTTCTTGAAAAGGAACCCGGTAAATATTTTTGCTATCTGATCAGAAAGACATTAAAAGAGAAGGAAAATAAAATATATTTCCTTACCGGCGTTTATGACGGAAAGCCAATTATGACAGATACAATTTATACCCTGTCCGACTGGTATGGAGCGCTTTACTATGACATAAGACCTGTAAAATCAGCTGCCACTCAAACCTGGATGTTACTGGGAATAAGTTTTGGAGATCAGTTTGTCACAAGGAAGCTGATTGATGTGCTGAGCTTTTCACCGGATGACAAAATTATCCTGGGCAGAAAATGGTTCAATACGGGTTCACGGATAAAGTACAGGGATGTATTTGAGTATGCTGCAAACGGTACCATGTCGCTGAGATTCGTCTCCGACAGTTCAATTGTTTTTGATCACCTTGTTCCAATCTCAGTTTCATCCGAAAATGGCAGGCTGTATTACGGACCTGGTTTTTCCTACGATGCCTATAATTTTCGGAACGGGATGTGGAACCTCTCCATTAACATTGACGCAAGAAACAGGGAATAGGTGCAGTTATTATCTTAAGCTAAATTATGTCTGGAAATATAAAGACCTCTCTTATCTGTTACGATGACCACAGGGGATTTACTGAGGATATCAGGAAGCAATTTACTGATACGGATCGTTATATCGTCAGCTCGTTCCCTTCAAGGGATGATTTCATTAAACAGCTCCGTGCCATGAAGGGTGATCACCGGTGCAAGATCTCGATACTCGGAGTACACGACACCAAAGAGCACTTTGAAATGATCGATAAGCTTACTATTGAAATAAAAAGGATTGATCCCCGGACCGGATTGATACTGATTTGTCCGCCTGATAAAATAGATGATATCAGGAGATCCGTAAAGTTCAACATTGATGCATTCATCCCGAAAAATTCAAATACGATCCTCCGTATACATAACATTGTGAAAAAGCTTATCAGTGAATATAATATCGGGATATTCAGACATAGGAGGAATTTTTCCTTCTTCATGCTTCTTGCTTTTATGCTTCTTTCATTGCTTTTTGTTGTCATTGCCTTCTTCAGGTATCCTCAGTATTTCTGAAAGATGAAGCCTGCAAAACGATTAATTTAATAATAGGCAGGCTGCTTTAAACAGTGAAAGTCAAATAGCCCCTGGTTGCAGCAGAGTGACTATTTGTCAGTCCCGATCTTACGGCACATCTTTTGAAAGCAGAGGGCAGATTATTTATGTTTAACAAAAAAAACTACGAATATGCAAACCGGAAAGATTGGCGTTACTACTGAGAACATTTTCCCTATAATAAAAAAATTCCTTTATTCTGATCACGAAATTTTTCTGCGCGAGCTTATTTCAAATGCAGTGGATGCAATTCAGAAGCTTAAGACAATGGCTTCTGCCGGAGATTTTAAAGGAGTTATTGATAACGTACCCATCAGGGTATCGGTTGACAAGAAGAAGAAGACCATAACAGTTTCTGATAATGGTATTGGAATGACCCCGGAGGAGCTTGATCAGTATCTTAACCAGATCGCCTTCTCAAGCGCTAACGATTTTCTTGATAAATATAAGGATCAGGCAAATTCCATTATCGGACATTTCGGGCTGGGCTTCTACTCTTCCTTCATGGTGTCAGATAAGGTGGAAGTGATCACAAAATCGTACAAAGATGAGGCTGCTGCAGTCAAATGGACCTGTGATGGCAGTCCTGAATTCGCTATAGAGGAGGTTAAAAAAGAGGGCAGGGGAACTGATGTCATCCTGCATATCGACAAGGAGTCGAAGGATTTTCTCGAGGATAGCAAAATCGAACAGCTATTAAAAAAATACTGCAAATTTCTTCCTGTGGAAATAGCCTTCGGAAAAGAGCAGGAATGGAAAGACGGAAAGTACGTGGAAACCGGGAAGGATAAAATTATAAATAATACGAAACCGGCCTGGACCCTGAAGCCGGCCGATCTTAAAGATGAGGATTATCTGAAATTTTACAGGGAATTGTATCCTGCAGGCGATGAGCCCCTGTTCAATATTCATCTGAACGTCGATTATCCCTTTAAGCTCACAGGTATTCTCTATTTCCCGAAAATCAAAAGTAATATTGAGATACAGAAAAATAAGATTCAGCTTTATAGCAATCAGGTCTTTGTGACAGATTCAGTGGAGGGCATTGTACCGGAGTTCCTGACTCTGTTACATGGTGTCATTGATTCACCGGATATTCCTCTTAACGTATCAAGGAGTTATCTCCAGAGCGATTCAAATGTGAAGAAGATCTCAAGTCATATTACTAAAAAAGTTGCAGACAGGCTGAACGAAATATTTAAGAATAACAGGCCGGAATTTGAGAAGAAATGGGATAATCTGAAGCTTTTCATAGAATACGGCATGATAACCGAGGAGAAATTCTATGAGAAAGCAGCCAAGTTCTCTCTCTTTAAGAATACGGATGACAAGTACTTCACTTTTGAGGAGTATGAGAAACTCATCAGGGAAAACCAGACAGACAAAAATAAGACACTCGTCTATCTGTACTCCACAAACAAAACAGACCAGTTCACATATATTGACAAGGCAAAAAGTAAAGGATATGATGTTCTTCTTCTTGATGGTCAGCTTGATGTTCACCTGATCAATCACCTGGAAACCAAGTTTAAGGAGTCACGTTTTGTACGGGTCGATTCAGATGTTGTTGACAAGCTTATACTGAAGGAAGAAACCCGTGAATCGAAATTATCTTCAGAACAGCAGGAAGATCTGAAGAATGTCTTTAATGTGAAAGTAAAATCTAAAGAGATATATAACGTTGTGTTTGAAACACTTGACGAAAATGATTCGCCGGTAATAATTACTCAGTCCGAGTTTATGCGCAGGATGAAGGAGATGTCGCAGATGGGAGGAGGAATGAATTTTTACGGTGAGCTGCCTGATAGTTTTAATCTTGTACTGAATCCGAATCATCCGCTAATAATTAAGATAGCTGAAGATCTTCAGAAAGAGGAAGGGGAGAAGCTGGATGAGAACAACAGGGAAAGGAAAAGGATCAGGGAGGAGATAACTTTCACTGAAGAGGAACACAAGAAGAAAATGGAGGATGAAATAAGCCAGATTGAAAAAGACGATCTTGAAAAACTCCGTAAGGAACTTACCGGGGTGGAAAATACAAGGAAAGATATGCTTGAGTCTTACGGAGCTTCCAATAAGGTAGTCAAGCAACTTATTGATCTGGCCCTGCTGGCAAACAATATGTTACGGGGAGAAGATTTGAACACATTCGTTAAACGAAGCGTCGATCTGCTTTAGACCTGCCCCGCCCGGCGAAGTCTGCCGTTAAAAGCTCGGCGAAGTCTCCAGACTTCGCCGTTAAACATATAATTTTACAATTCCTATTACAGGTTACCGCTTACTATTTACTAATTTCTCTTTAGCTAAAACCCACCCCTTGCCCCACCCGGGAGGGGATCCTGCTGAAGTACCGCTTACTGCTCTGTACCCAGCCTTCGCTTGCTACTTCGAAAATACTCTGCAGGTCATTGAAGCTACGACTGGCAATGTCTGTGCTCTGTGCCCTGTGCTCTGCGCTCTGCGCTCTGCGCTCTCTCCCGGCTAGATCATCATACCCACCTCATTCTTTATATACTCGATGGCAGCCTTCGTAGGTTCCTTTTCCAGTTCCATTATTTTTTCAAGAAGCTGTTTGCTCAGAGCCATTCCGGAGGAATCGGCCGGCATTTTTTCAACTTCACTGTTAATTATCTTTATCATATTGGAGCGGGCATTTCTTACGACCTCCCAGGCCTGCTGACTCATATAGATCTGTTGCGACAGGTTATGCTCGAATTCACCTCTTATTGCACTGAGAAGGGCAGAATGGAGCTGTGGTACTGTCATCCCGGGTGTACTTACCCTGACAAGCAGCGATTCCAGGGAAATTCTTTCCAGAAAAAGAACAATTCTTTCATAGGCCTGGAGCTTTATGGGAGTTACGGTTTTGCTGTTCATAAGTACAAGCTCCTGTCTTCTTTTGTCCTGGTCGTTTCTTAATAGATTCCGCAGAAGGACCCATGCTGTAAGAAACACAATAAGCGCCGGGATGGTGATTTTCAGAATATCTGTAAAAGCTTCCATGATCTATGAATTATATAATTTTTTCTTACAGGCATTTGTAATGTCCGGACTGTTATGCCTGTCAGTTTTATAACCGGTATATCAAAAGTACGATATAAAATCTGACCTCAATGCCGGTTCGCGTAAAAATGTTTGGTTTAGCAGCGGAGCCTCTAGTTGCAAAGCTGATTTTTATGAGTTGGTTTCTCAAATTAACTTCCTACATTTGGTTGATTCTTTTCCATTTATTGAAAACTAAAACAGGCGAATATGGAATATTTATCGGACAGGGTCAAAGCTCTATCGGTATCGCAGACAATTGCAATGTCTCAGAAAAGCAACGAATTAAAGGCAAAAGGTGTGGATATTATCAGCCTGAGCCTTGGGGAACCTGACTTTAACACCCCTGATTATATCAAGGAGGCTGCCAAGAAAGCTATTGACGATAATTACTCCAAATATCCGCCGGTACCCGGTTACCTTGACCTGAGGGAAGCCATTTCGGAAAAATTCCGCAGAGAGAATGGTCTCAGCTATTCTCCAGATCAGATTATCGTATCGGCAGGAGCGAAGCACTCAATTATAAATGTAATATTATCAATAGTCAATCCGGGAGATGAGGTTATTATACTTGCGCCATACTGGGTAAGCTATTATGATCAGATCATTATTGCCGGAGGAAAGCCAGTGGTTGTTGAAACAAAGATCGAAGACGATTTCAAGGTCACTCCTGCTAGGCTTGCCGGAGCAATCACACCGCGTACAAGGCTGATAATCTTCAATTCGCCTTCCAATCCTACCGGCATGGTATATTCGCGGAGCGAGATGGAAAAAATCGCGGGAATAGTTGCCGGGCATGATGGATTATTTATTTTGTCAGATGAGATTTATGAGCATATCATTTATGAGGGAGAACATGTCAGTATGGCCTCTTTTGATATTATCCATGACAGGGTGATCACTGTAAACGGAGTATCAAAGGGATATGCTATGACCGGGTGGAGGATAGGCTATATCGGAGCTCCCGTCTGGATAGCAAGGGCCTGCAATAAACTGCAGGGACAGTTCACATCCGGGGTATGTTCAATAGCCCAGCGCGCTGCCCTGGCTGCCCTGAAAGGAAACGGGGAATCACAGAAGATAATGAGGAAGGCTTTTTTACGCCGCCGGGATCTGGTCTGCAGCCTGTTAAAAGAGATCCCGGGAATCAGGTTCACTGTTCCCCGGGGAGCCTTTTATCTGCTGCCCGATATCACATACTATTTTGGTAAGTCAGATGGCACAACAAGAATTGAAACTTCTGAAGATCTTGCGCTTTATCTTCTTGAGAAGGCCAGGGTTGCTACAGTAGGAGGAGCAGGCTTCGGAGCGCCAGGTTGTATCAGGCTATCTTACGCAACATCTGATGACCTGCTTACCGAGGCTGTAAAAAGAATAAAAACAGCACTTGAAATGCTTAAATAGGCTGTATCTGTCAGCTCCGGGGCTGTTTCGCACCGGGGTCCCAAAGTGCCCCGCAAAAGGTGCTCGAAATAGTTTTTCAACAGCCCGGGATAGAAGACAGATCTTATTAAAAATTATCCTGCAGAATTTCGAAATAGCTTTCCGGATGGAGGCATGCAGGGCAATTTTTCAGAGGCCTGGTGCCAAAATGTATATAACCGCATTTTCTGCAATACCAGAATACTTTTTCTTCTCTTTCAAATACCTTATTCTGCATAATATTCTCAAGCAGCTTACGGTATCTTTCCTCGTGACCTTTTTCAGCAGCCGAAACTGCTTTAAATGCAGTTGAAATGTTTTTGAAGCCCTCTTCTTCGGCAATCTGCGCAAATGAAGGATAGAGGTCGCTCCATTCCTCATGTTCACCATTTGCCGCAGCCTGCAGATTTTCCCTGGTAGTATCGGTCTTACCGGCCGGGTATGAAGCATTGATTTCAACCATTCCCCCCTCGAGAAATCTGAAAAATCTTTTGGCATGCTGCTGTTCCTGGAGGGCAGTCTGGAGAAATATCCCTGCGATCTGCTCATATCCCTCCTCCTTTGCCACCTTGGCAGCAAACTCATACCTGTTCTTAGCCTGTGATTCTCCGGCAAACGCCTTCAATAGATTTTTCTCTGTCCGGGTTCCTTTTATACTCTTTTCCATTGTGTTAAGATTTAGTAAATATTTATTTTACAAAATAATCAGACGGGTTCAAAACCGTATAAAATTAGTAAAATATCACTAATTTCAGTCCCGAAGGAGTGAGATTCTTCATCTCACCCATTATGACCGTTGTTGAGAGTAATAAAGAAAAAGCAGGACATAATCTGCTCCGGTCTTCACAGATTATCCATTAATTGCATAAAAATATTTATCTTTAGTTTCAAATTGAATTATTGAAAAATATTACAAACCTTTTTAATACTCACGACTTATGGTAATACTAATTTTTCTCGGAATCATATTTCTGATAGTGCTCTTTACCGTATCACTTTATAACAGGCTTGTACGGCTCAGGAATAACAGGGAACAGGCTTTTGCAGATATCGATGTGCAGCTGAAGCAGAGGCACGACCTTATACCTCAGCTTGTCGATTCAGTTAAAGGGTATATGGGACATGAAAGGGGAGTACTTACTGCTATCACCGATGCCCGTGCCAATGCTATGAAGGCAACTACTATCAATGAGAAGATAGAAGCTGAGACAAAATTATCAGCCGCACTGGAAGGACTTAAAGTATCTGTTGAGGCTTATCCTGACCTGAAAGCCAGTCAAAACTTTATGGAACTTCAGAATGAAATATCGGATGTTGAAAATAAGCTCGCTGCTGCCAGAAGATTCTTTAACTCTGCGACAAGGGAGCTGAACGTTGCAATAGAAGTATTTCCGTCAAACCTGATCGCTACCCTCTTTAACTTTAAACGGGAAACAATGTTCGGTCTTGGCGACCAGCGGCAGGAAGCCGAACAACCTCCGAAAATCCAGTTCTGACGGGATGAAATATTTCGGATTACAGTCGCAGATATGGAGGAATAATACAAATTCAGTACTGATCCTGACCATGTTTCCTGTTGTCTTCTTCGGACTTACATGGCTGTTTTTCTTTTTCCTCTATATGAGCCATGAAGGCGCGTATTCCCTCGCTGATGTCAACCATAGCTTCCTGCGGACAATACCATTTATTATTGCAGGTGTAATACTATGGTTTACAATAGCATGGATTTCTCATTCAGCAATGATAAACGCAGCAACCGGCTCCAAACCGCTAGGCAGGAATGAAAATAAAAGAGTCTATAACCTTGTTGAAAATCTGTGTATATCAACAGGAATGGCTATGCCGGCAATAAATATCATCGAGGATGATTCACTTAATGCCTTTGCAAGCGGGTTAAGCACAAGAACTTTTACGATTTCCCTTTCGAGAGGAATAATAGATAAGTTAAATGATGAGGAGCTTGAAGCAGTTATTGCCCATGAGCTTACCCATATCAGGAACAGGGATGTCAGACTGCTGATTTTTTCAATAGTTTTTGTTGGGATCTTTGCGTTTATCTCCCAGATGATATTCCGGTCGATGCAGTTCGGACGGATTGGAAAAGGGAAGAAAGAGGGTGGGGCTGTAATCATAGCTCTTGTGTTGGCTCTGCTGGGCTATCTCATAGCTACCCTTTTCAGGTTTGCCCTTTCACGGAAACGTGAATACCTCGCTGATGCAGGTTCTGCGGAATTGACCCACAGGCCCTATGCACTGGCATCTGCCCTGAGAAAAATTTCGGAAGATCCCCTGATTGAAGCTGTAAGGAGAAAGGATGTGGCACAGATGTTTATTGAGAATCCGCAGGCAAAAGAGACAAAATCATCCTTTTCAATATCTGGTCTGTTTGCAACACATCCTCCCATCAGCAAGCGGATCCAGCTTCTCGAACAGTATTAGATTTGTCCTGACCTCCGGCTCTGCAGTACTGTCGTGATGCGGAGTATGACCGGTACAGACAGGCCCCAGGCCGTAAGGGAATCATTACAGTGAGGCGGACTTCTTTTTTCCCCGTCTGAGAAGCTTCTGTTCCTCTCCTTTGAGAAGGCGTCCGATGTTTTTTCTGTGGGTGACCAGCAGGGCAAGTCCGATAAATATTGAGAATATCTTGAATATGAGTGAGGGAGAATCAAAGAAAATGAACAGAAAAACCGGGAAAGCTATGCCTGCGCTCATTGAAGAGACAGAGACTATTCCGGTAATCAGCAACATGAGAAGGAAGACACCCAGGCAGCACAATGTCAAAAGTGGCTGCAATGCAAGTAATACGCCGAATACGCTTGCTACTCCTTTTCCTCCCCTGAACCCGGCAAAAACCGGAAAGATATGTCCCGCAATAGCTGTAAGCCCGGTCAGGATCTGGAGGTTTGTCAGCAGGGCACTTCCGGGGTCAGCTACTTTGAAAAAAAGAGGCAGCATGGCTGCCAGCCATCCTTTTGAGAGGTCAATGAAAAGGACAGGAATCCCTGTTTTCCAGCCAAGTACCCTGATTACATTTGCAGCTCCTGCATTTCCGCTGCCATGTTCCCGTACATCAATATTGTGAAAAGTCTTTCCAATCCAGAGTGCTGCAGGAATCGAACCGAGCAGGTAGGCCAGGACAAATACAATTACTGTATTCAGCAGATTCATATTTCATGGTTATTTTATCCGGGCAAATATAACAATAAAATCAAACCTTCATAAGTCAGATGGAAGGCCCAAAATCTGCCAGTTTAGCTGTCTCTTCGTTTACAGAAAACTTGCTGAAGTTATTGATGAATTTCAATGCCAGGTCGGTTGCCGCAATATGCCATTTATGGAACGACTCCCATGCCTTTCCGGGATCAAGGATATTTTCGTCAATGCCTTCAATCTCAACAGGAACCGAAAGATTGAACACAGGAATTGTGTAAAAGTCAGAATCATTGATCTTATCGTACAGAATAGCATTTATTATCTTCCTGGTAACGCTGAGATCTATCCTGGTTCCCGTGTTGTAAGGTCCTCCATGCCAGCCTGTATTTACAAGCCATGCCTGAGTTTTATGGATCTTCATTTTGCGGGTAAGCTCGTTGGCGTAGATCAGGGGATCAAGCATCAGGAAAGTTGCTCCGAAACATGAGGAAAAATGGGGAACAGGCTCAACTATTCCTCTTTCGGTCCCGGCAATCTTGGCAGTGTAGCCGCTCAGGAAATAATACCTCGTCTGATCTTCCGTAAGCCGGCTTACGGGCGGTAAAACACCGAAGGCGTCAGCTGACAGGAAGATGACTTTTTTTGCAGGAGCTGCTTTTGATACCGGTTTTACAACATTCCTGATATGGTAGATAGGATAGGAGACCCTGGTATTTTCTGTCTTTGACTGGTTGTTGAAATCGATCGCGCCGTCGGGCAATATCACAAGGTTTTCCAGAAGGGCGTCTCTTTTAATGGCATGAAATATGTCAGGTTCGTTCTTCTCACTCAGATTTATACATTTGGCATAGCACCCTCCCTCAAAATTAAAGATCCCTTCATTATCCCAGCCATGTTCGTCATCACCAATAAGGGCTCTTTCAGGATCGGTTGAAAGGGTTGTTTTTCCGGTTCCCGAGAGTCCGAAAAAAATTGCGGTATCACCGTTCTTACCCACATTTGCCGAACAGTGCATGGATGCTATGTTCTTTAATGGCAGGTAATAGTTCATAAGTGAAAAAACACCCTTTTTCATCTCCCCGCCATACCAGGTACCACCGATAATTGCCATGCATTCGGTCAGATTGAAAAAAACAAAATTTTCTGAGTTCAGCCCCTGTTCTTTCCAGTCAGGGTTGGTAGCCTTTGAAGCGTTCAGTACAACAAAGTCAGGCTTGAAATCATCAAGTTCTTCAGGTTCGGGCCTGATGAACATATTCTTTACAAAGTGAGCCTGCCATGCCACTTCGAGAATGAACCTGATACTCATTCTTGAGTTTTCATTGGCTCCGCAGAAGCAATCTACCACATAAACTGTTTTTCCTGAAAGCTGTCTTGCTGCTATATTCCGGCAGTGATCCCATATTTCCCTGGTAATAGGCTTATTATCGGAGGCTTTTGCCTTTTCGGATTTCCACCATATTGTATCCCTGGTCTTGTCGTCCAGTACTACATACTTGTCTTTCGGTGACCGTCCGGTGAAAATGCCGGTGTCAATAGCTACGGCTCCGCTTTTTGTGACAATAGCTTTCTCAGCAGGGTCAAGACCAGGTTTTGTCTCCTCCTCAAAAAGAAGATTGTAGGAAGGGTTATGGATTATCGTTTTTACTTCCCTGATGCCGTATTTTAAAAGATCCTCTGAGGTAACCATCTTGACTTATATTATTTAAGAACTCACTATGTAACTAAAGTTCAGAATGGAATCAGTCCGAAATATAGTTCAATTTTTTCAAATACATGGAATGTACAGATGCCGAAGCGAGCCGGGTGTATGCTGAAAATAAAAAGAGCATCCCGGGAGATGCCCTTTTTAGTTGTCAGTCAGATTAAACTATTACTTGCCAAACTTAATGGAAGCCTGAGCTGCGGCAAGCCTTGCAATAGGAACCCTGAATGGTGAGCAACTTACATATGTAAGTCCGGCTTTGAAACAGAATTCAACAGAGGCAGGATCTCCGCCCTGTTCACCGCAAATGCCAACCTTAAGATCAGGTCTTGTTGCACGGCCTTTCTCAACAGCCATTTTTATAAGCTGGCCAACACCATCCTGATCGATTGTCTGGAAAGGATCGGCAGCAAGTATCTTCTTGTCAAGGTAATCGTGCAGGAATCCGCCCGTATCATCACGGCTGAATCCAAAGGTCATCTGTGTCAGATCGTTTGTACCGAAGGAAAAGAATTCTGAACTTTTAGCCATACGGTCGGAGAGAAGACATGCACGTGGTATTTCAATCATTGTACCATATTTGTACTCAACCGACTTCACTCCGAATTTTTTGCAGGTTTCAGCATATATTTTCTCAACGATTTTCTTTGTATAGTCAAGTTCAGCAACATCTGAAGTGACCGGTACCATAATTTCAGGATGAGGTTGTTTTCCTTCCCTGATAAGTTCAATTGCTGATTCGAATATTGCACGGATCTGCATTTCGGATATTTCAGGGAATGTAATACCAAGGCGGACGCCTCTGTGGCCCATCATCGGGTTGGATTCATGAAGCGCTTCACCACGTTTTGCAACATCTTCCTTTTTGATGCCAAGGGATTTTGCCAGTTCCTCCTGTTTTTCAGCGCCCTGAGGTACAAATTCATGAAGAGGAGGATCAAGAAGCCTGAATGTTACAGGAAGGCCATTCATCGCATCCATTGTTGCCTTCATATCTTTTTTGACATGTGCAAAGAGCTCGTCAAGTGCCTTGCGGCGTTCCGTCTCATTTGCGCTGAGGATCATCTTGCGAAGCAGGAACAGTGGAGTCTCGGAACCCTTTCCGTAGAACATATGCTCTGTGCGGAAAAGTCCGATTCCCTCAGCTCCGTAATTCCTGGCAATTATTGCATCTTCCGGAGTCTCTGCATTTGTGCGGACACCCATTTTGCGATACTTGTCAACAATCGTCATGAATTCCTTGAACCTCGGGTTTTCAGTTGCATCCATAAGAGTCAATGCGCCTGTATATACATTTCCCTTTGTACCATTCAGGGTAAGCAGATCACCCTCTTTTATCACTATATCTGATCCGGCTACCTTAGCTGTTTTCTTCGATGCATCAACATGAAGTGCACCGGCTCCCACGATGCAGCATTTACCCCAGCCGCGAGCAACAAGTGCAGCATGTGAAGTCATACCGCCTCTGGCAGTCAGAATACCTTCAGCAGCGCGCATACCTTCAACATCCTCCGGATTAGTCTCCTCGCGAAGAAGGATTACTTTTTCACCTTTCCTGAACCAGGCGACAGCATCTTCGGCATTGAAAACGACCTTGCCAACAGCAGCTCCGGGACCGGCTGGTAAACCTTTAACTATAGTCTTCACTTTTTTCTCGGCGGCCGGGTCGCAGATAGGATGCAGAAGCTCATCGAGCTGTGCGGGGTCTACGCGCATCACAACCATCTTTTCATCAATAAGCTTTTCATGAAGCATATCCATTGCCATGTTCAGAGCGGCGGTACCGGTCCTTTTTCCTGTACGGCATTGTAACATATAGAGAGTACCCTCCTGTATTGTAAATTCAATATCAAGCATATCGTGGAACGATTTCTCAAGAATATTGCGGATATCGCTTAATTCTTTATAGGTTCCCGGCATTACCTCCTGCATGCTGTGGAGATGCTGATTCTGTTCGTTCTTTGTATCATCGTTAAGCGGGCTGGGGGTACGAATACCTGCTACAACATCCTCACCCTGGGCGTTTACCAGCCACTCACCATAGAAAAGATTTTCGCCGGTGGCAGGGTTGCGGGTGAAGGCAACTCCGGTTGCCGAGGTATCGCCCATATTTCCAAAGACCATGGCCTGAACGTTTACAGCAGTGCCCCAGTCATCGGGAATCCCCTCAATACGACGGTATGACACCGCTTTTTTGCCATTCCAGCTCTTGAATACCGCTTTAATGCTACCTTCAAGCTGTTCTTTTGCATCATCGGGAAATGGTTTTCCAAGAACCTTTTTTACAATTTTTTTAAATTCTTCCGAGAGAACCTTAAGCTCATCGGCAGTTATTTCAGTATCTGATTTATATCCTTTTTGCTTTTTAAATTCATCAAGCTTCTCATCAAGCTGCTTACGTATACTCTTGCCTTCCCCTGGATCAATTCCTTCTGCCTTTTCCATAACAACATCGGCATACATCATAATAAGACGGCGATATGAGTCCCAAACGAAACGGGGATTATTTGTCTTCTTAAGAAATCCCGGAATGGTGGATGAGCATAGCCCGATATTAAGTACTGTATCCATCATTCCCGGCATTGAACTGCGGGCACCGGAACGGCATGAAACAAGCAACGCATTTTCTGAATCACCGTATTTCATGTTCATTGTAGCTTCGGTCTTCTTCATAGCTGCCCATACTTCAGGCATCAGTTCGGCAGGAAGAGTACAGTCATTGCTGTAATATTCATTGCAGGCTTCGGTGGTGATTGTAAAACCTGCAGGAACGGGCAGGCCTAACAGACACATCTCTGCAAGGTTGGCACCTTTTCCTCCAAGAAGGTTTTTCATATCAGCTTTGCCCTCTGCTGTTCTCTTTCCGAAAGTGTAGACTCTTTTTACGTTTGACATAATACTATTGATTTGAGATAGGTTTAATATAGATTTTTCGAAATAAGTCGCAAAGTTAATGTTTTTAATTTAATTTCTATCACGCAGTTTGATAAAATATTATACAGTCATTATCAAGGTTAAAAAGCTTGTTATCAAGATATTATGTTGTTAATTGTTTCCCGTTGCACAAGACTTTTACCGGTTGGAAGGCATGGGCGGGAAAATCATGAAGAGAGCACTTATGACCTTGGATGGAACATTATAAGTGTATCGCGCAGGAAGCTTCTGTCGATATGTGTGTATATTTCAGTTGTAAGTATCGATTCATGACCGAGCATTTCCTGTACTGCCCTCAGATCAGCCCCGGCTTCAATCATATGGGTGGCAAAGGAGTGCCTGAAGGTGTGAGGGTGAATATTCTTCTTTATTCCGGCTTTTGCTGCCAGCTCCTTGATAATTGTAAAGATCATTGCCCTGGTGAGCCGCGATCCCCGTCTGTTTAGAAAAAGGATGTTCTGATCATGGATGGCCGGGAGCTCCTTCCTGTCAAGTTTATATATATCGATCTCTTTCAGAGCCTTGCCACTGACAGGAACAAGTCGTTGTTTGTTACCTTTCCCTGTCACAACCACGAATCCTTCGCCATAATGGATATCGGTGAGCCTCAGGTTGACAAGTTCCGATACCCGGAGTCCGCATCCGTAAAGAGTTTCAATAATTGCCTTATTCCTGTGACCCTCCGGCCTGCTCAGGTCTATCTGATCAATCATTCTGTCTATTTCATCAACGGAGAGGATTTCCGGCAGCCTGAGACCTATTTTGGGTGATTCGATAAGCGATGCAGGATTTTCATCTATCTCACCTTCGACAAGCAGGTATTTATAAAAGGCCCTGATCCCTGAGAGTGTTCTTGACTGGGTACGGGGGTTCTGATTGTCAGTACCATACCATTGAAGAAATTTCTTCATATCGGGGAAGGTGACCCCGGTCGGTCCAATACCGGTCGCTGTTTCTGCAATGTAATTTTCCAGCTTGAAGACGTCATTCAGATAGGCTTCAATGCTGTTTTCTGACAACGATTTCTCAAGTCTCAGATAAGTTTCAAAATTCCTGAATGCCTCTTTCCATCCTAAACTCATCTCAAAGTAATTATTATCATTTCAAAATAATGAACAACGTATGGCTCTGCTTCCTGCAAAGTAACATAAAGAAATTCAACCTGCTTAAATTCGCATCCTTATAATTTTTATCTATTTTTACACCTTGTGCTTACTTATATCGAGCCTGAATTAATTTGATAACCTATGCAAATTGCCATTGTTAACGGACCGAATCTTAATCTGCTGGGCAGGCGGGAACCGGAAAAGTATGGTCACTCGACTTTTGATGAATACCTGTCTCTGTTGAGGTCACGTTATCCGGAGATCACGTTTAAATATTTCCAGTCAAATATTGAGGGGGAGATTATCGATGAGATACAAAAATCGGGTTTTTCCCTTGATGGAATAATACTTAATGCAGGGGGTTATACGCATACATCTGTCGCTATAACCGATGCAATTTCAGCTGTCAGTACACCAGTCATTGAAGTTCATATCACAAATATTTCCGCCAGGGAGGATTTCAGGCATACAAGCCTCATAGGAAGAGCCTGTGCCGGCAGCATAGCAGGGTTTGGTCTTGATAGTTACCGTCTTGCAGTTGAGGCTCTTATCGGAATATATAATGCAAAGAAGATTTGATCTATGGAGAAGAAAAGGACCAAGATCGTTGCAACAATATCTGACAGGAATTGCGGAACTGCTTTCATCAGGGAGCTGTATGAAGCAGGGATGGATGTGATCAGGATCAATTCTGCCCATCTTGAAACTGATGCTGCAATAAGGATAATCGCGAACGCGCGTGAGGTGTCTGACAAAATTGCAATACTGCTCGACACAAAAGGCCCTGAGATAAGGACGACTTCATGCGATTCTCCCATTCAGCTGAAGCAGGGAGATACCATATCCCTGATAGGAGATCCCGGGAAAAAAAGTTCAGGTGAGGCAATTTACGTTACTTATCCTGAGTTTTCAACCGATGTTCCGATCGGATCGGTAATTCTTATAGACGACGGAGAAGTGGAGCTGAGAGTTGAGAGGAAGAGAGGGAACGCCCTCGACTGTTCTGTCGGCAACGATGGAGCCATAGGATCAAGAAAAAGCGTAAACGTACCGGGCGTTAAGATCAGCCTTCCTTCCGTGTCTGAAAAAGATAAAAGATTTGTAGCGATGGCTGCCAGTAACGGAGTTGATTTTATTGCCCATTCATTTGTGAGATCAAAACAGGATATTCTTGATCTTAAGGCAGTTATTGATTCCAATAAGAGCGATATCAAGATTATTGCAAAAATAGAAAACCAGGAAGGAGTTGATAATTTTGATGATATTCTCGACATGGTCTACGGCATAATGGTGGCACGGGGGGATCTGGCGATAGAGATCCCGTACGAAAAGATCCCGCCGATCCAGAGGATGATTATCAACAGATGTATAGTGAGCCGCAAGCCTGTAATTGTAGCGACTCAGATGCTGCATTCGATGATTGCCAATCCAAGGCCTACTCGGGCTGAAGTGAGCGATATTGCAGGCGCCATCTACATGCAGACGGATGCAATAATGTTAAGCGGAGAGACGGCAAGCGGAAAGTATCCGGTGGAGGCCGTGAAAACAATGACCCGGGTAGCTCTGGAAGTTGAAAAAAATAAGGAAAAATTCCTCGATATTCCTTATATGAATGTAACCGGGGAAGTTTCGGCATACCTGGCAAAGGTAGCGGTTGAGGCAGCATTCAGGATCGGAGCCCGCAGCATAATTGCAGATACTGTCGGGGGCCGCACTATCAGGGACATGGCCTCTTACAGAGGAATAAAACTGATTATGGCACAATGCTACTCAGTAAAAACCATGAGGGAACTTGCTCTCTCTTACGGAGTTTATACGAGTTACCAGGAAAAGAAAAAGTCGGTTGATAAATTTATTCAGATCGCGCTTAAGAAGCTGACAAAGGATAACAACTTCGCCAGCGATGACATCGTCATAGTGCTGGCAGGTAACTTTTCGGGCGGATCGGGATTTTCGTTCCTCGAAGTTGGCACCGTGCAATATCTTAAAGATCGTGTAAGCATAAATGAAGACGCATAAATGGTCTGATTTTTGATAGTTGAATCATACCTGAATCCGGTATAAACCTGTCGCCCGGACATATTGAACAGACGTTTATAATTAACTAATTTCAAACTGCAGGAAAAAAATGAAGAGATCGCTGTCGTTTTTGCTTTTACTCCTGAATAGCTTAATTCTTTCCGCTACCCATAACAGGGCAGGTGAAATTACATATGTTCAATTATCGGATCTGACTTATGAGATCACCGTTACCACATTTACATATACATTAAGTTTTGCTGACAGACAGCAACTTGATGTCAATTTTGGCGATAACTCCATTGGAACGGCTCCCCGTATAAATGGCCCGAACCAGACAGGCGAAATCCTTCCGAATTATTACAAAAAAAATATCTACAAAATTATCCACACTTACCCGGGTCCGGGAGTCTATAAGGTCTTTATGCAGGATCCCAACCGGAACCAGGGTGTGAAAAACATACCAAATTCAGTTAATGTAATATTTTCAATTTCAACTATTCTTACTGTTAATCCGGCAATGGGACGTGATGCTACTCCCATCCTGCTCAACCCCCCTTATGACAAGGCGGCATACCATTATGTTTTTATCCATAATCCTGCAGCGTATGATCCTGACGGGGACAGTCTTTCATATAAACTGACGGTGTGCACGGCTGAAGATGCCAGGCCAATTCAGAATTACTCGCTTCCTCCTTCAACAACATCAATCAGGGTGGATTCAATCAGTGGAGATCTTATCTGGGACACTCCTGCCGATACCGGCATCTTTAATGTAGCCATGGAGATACAGGAATGGAGAAAAGGTAAAAAAATCGGTTCGGTGGAAAGGGATATGCAGATAGAGGTCTATAATACCAGGAACAAACCTCCCGTCAACGGACCCCTCTCCAATTATTGTGCTGAGGTAGGGGATACCATAGATTTCATTTTCTATGCAAAGGATGAAAATAATGATTCCCTTAGCCTGCGAGCCTCATCCGGTGTATTCAGCCTGGCCTCCTGTCCGGCGACATTTACCGGCATTGATTCAACTGCAGGATTTGCCTCATCAAGATTCAGATGGATCCCCTGCCATGAAGCCGTAAGGAATCAGCCATACAACGTTATTTTCAAATCGGATGACCATAATTCGGATGTAAGGTTATCGGATATTGATAATATTAACATAAAAATCCTCGGGCCCTCTCCCAAACTTCTTAATGCAGTACCTGCCGGGAAAGTTATAAACCTGGGATGGGCTGATTACGGTACCGGAGCGATAGCAGGATTCAGTATCTACAGAAGAGAGGGCGCCTCAAACTTCATTCCCGATTCCTGTACTTCAGGGATACCCGCATCTACCGGTTTTATAAAGGTGGGTTACATTGCAGGCAGTGCAACAACTTCATTTTCAGATAACGACAACGGGCAGGGCCTTCAGTTTGGCAAGGAATATACCTACAGGATTGTTGCTGTTTATCCTAACGGAACCGAAAGTAAATCTTCAAACGAGATTACTTCGACGCTTGTATCAGGGCTACCGGTAATAAGGAATGTAAGTGTAAGGAGGACAAGTGGATCCAACGGTTTGATATATGTTGCATGGAGGAAACCTGACAAACTTGATACCATTCCTGCCAACGGACCGTATGAGTACATTGTTTCCAGGGCTTCCGGCACAGGTGGATCACTTTTCGAGCAGATTCGTTCGATAAAGACAGTTAATCTTAACGACACCACTCTTACTGATACACTTATAAATACCCAGGCCACAGGTTATATCTATAAAATTGAATTATGGAATGATCAGACCGGCAACAGATTCCTTATTGGTGAGCCTGCATTTGCATCTTCACTTTACCTGGCTATCTCGCCGGGCGACAGAAAAGCAAATTTTGTTCTTACAAGGAATGTTCCCTGGATAAATACGAGCTACGATTTCTTCAGGCTCAATGACGCTACAATGAAATATGATTCAGTAGGCTCTACAAACCAGCTAACGTTTACTGACACAGGGTTGGAGAACGGGAAACAGTATTGTTATTATGTTAGATCTGTGGGTGGATATCTTGCAGATAACATGCCCAAAAACCTTATAAATCTCTCGGAGATCATATGTACAACACCAATTGATAATGAACCGCCTTGTCCTCCGCAGATATCTTTAAGAACACAATGTGACAGTCTGTACAATACAATATCATGGACTCTGGATCCATCCTGCTCAGCCGATGTTGCAGGATTTAAGATCTTCTATAAGCTTACGACAGATGAAAACCTCACTCTGGTGACCCAGATTGATGATAACAGCATATTTTCCTACAAGCATTACCCGGGTGACATAATTGCCGGCTGTTATGCAGTATCGGCTTATGACTCAGTAGGTAACGAGAGCGCTAAATCACCTGTGATCTGTGTTGACTCGTGTAATTTTTATGAAATTCCCAATGTCTTTACTCCCAATGGTGATGACATAAATGAAAAGCTTGTGGCAAAGACATCGGGTCTGGTGGAAAGAATTGATTTCAGGCTTTTTAACAGGAATGGCCTGTTACTGTTCAGGACTGAGACTCCGCGGATAGAATGGGACGGGACATATAAAGGCAGAATTGTCTCTCCGGGAGTTTATTTCTATCAGTGTGATGTGTGGGAAAGGCGCATTTCCGGACTGGAGTTATTTCATCTGTCGGGATTTGTGCATGTTATAACTGAAAAGAATTCGCACTTAAAGCCGGAAACAACCAAATGATTTTGAATTATAATCAGAAATGAAGACAATTATTGTATTGTTGGGGATTTTTATCCTGGCCGGCACAGTGTCAGGACAGAAGAGTGTTGATTATATTCTTAAGGCAAAGGCCTTCAATGCAGCCGGGAAGCCTGAACAGGCAGTCAGTGTCCTCACTGAAGCCATTGCAGTTTTCAGGGAGAGCAGCCTTTATCTCGAAAGGGCTGAGTCTGAAATTATCCGGGGAGCCTATTCGGAAGCAACAGGTGATTTAAATGAAGCCAATAAAATCACCCCTTCCTCAGGCGACTACCAATTGTCAAGGATTTACGCATTGAAAGGTGACGCAGCTACCTCACTGTACCATCTCGAATTGAATCTGAGTTCTCCCTTCAAAAAAGCTGAAAAAGAGATCATGCTTGATCCTGCTTTCGGTGCTATTGAGAACAGGCCGGAATGGAGGCAGTTCTGGAAAAAGGAGTGGTACAGCACACTTGAAAAGAGTGTCTCGGAAATTGAATATTATGTTTCAGCAGGGAAAACAGACGAATCAAAAGAAATTCTCTCGGACCTTGAGCAAAATTATAAAGGTAAGCCAGAGGTAACATATGCAGGCGCTCTGATCAATGTGGCATCGGCAAAGTACAGTGATGTCATAAGGGATATCTCAGGATTGCTTGTATCAGATCCGGGGAATGAGAAATATCTGAGGATACTGGCTAAGGCACAGACTCTTGCAGCAAATCCGGCGGGAGCTTCGCTGACGTATACCATGCTTTTCGATTCCGGGGTGGCTGATGCTGAAATGCTGATTCTCAGGGCAGATTGTTACAGGAAGACCGGAGAAAATGACAAGGCTCTGGCAGATATAACAAAATACCTTGAACTTTATCCTGATAACAGAAATGCGCTTAGTCTGGCAGGGAAAATGGAGACAGTTACAGGAGACAACCTTAAGGCAATGGATTATTTTTCAAGGAATCTTAAGCTTCATCCAAACGATCCGGCATGCTATATTGACAGGGCAAATTCATATTTTGTTTCGAAGTCATGGGAATGGGCAATAAAGGATTACAGCATGTCACTTGACCTGAACCCCGGAAATTCCGATGCATGGCTGAATAAGGGAATTTCACTCTTAAATGCAGGGAATATCGACGATGCATGTCATGATTTCAGGCAGGCTCTCAGGCTTGGCAATAAACGTGCTTCGGAATATATAAGCAGTAACTGTATCAGGTAATCTTCCTCCTGTACATTTTATTCTGAAAACTGCCGGATTAAATCTGTTGACTGCAATGCTACCGGATATGTTTCAGGATCCTTTCAAAAAGATCATGAGGTTTAAATGGTTTAAGTACGTAATCATTAATATTCAGGTCCTCTATTTTATCATGGCTTTCTGACATGATTGCAGCAGTAAGGGCAACAATAGGGATATCTCTGATTCTGGGGTTCTCCGAGTTTCTGATGATCTTCGAAGCTTCAATTCCATCCATTACGGGCATGTGCAGGTCCATAAGGATGAGGTCGAAATCTTCTTTTTCAAGCAGTTGAAGGGCCAGCATTCCGTCTCCGGCATGTGTGACTTTGATGCCCCAGCTGATAAGGAATTTATTTGCCACAAAGAAGTTTATTTTATTATCCTCGGCAATAAGGATCTTTTTACCCTCGAGGCCTGTAAAGAGCTCGGGAGTCTCGGCAGCAATCTTCTGGCCGCTTTTCTCGAGAATTCCGAATGGCAGGAGGAACCGGAAACTGGATCCTCTTCCGGGCTGGCTTTCAAGGCTTATATTTCCTCCCTGCAGTTCTATAAGTTTCTTGCAGATTGATAATCCCAGTCCTGTACCTCCAAAGTACCTGGTAGTATCAGGTGAGGCCTGGGTGAAACTGTCGAATATAAGCGAGTGCTTGTCTTTAGGAATGCCTATACCTGTATCGGAGACTGTGAATTCGAGGTGCGACTTGCACTCTTTCCTGTCAGCCTCCCTGACCGTTACGGTAATACTTCCCTTGCTTGTGAATTTTAGAGCATTTGAAAGCAGGTTTGAAAGGATCTGATTGAGTCTTATGGAATCTCCTATTACGATCCTTGGAAGGTCGCTTTCCTTCCGTATATCAAATTTAAGATGTTTTGCCTTTGACCTGAATGAATATGATCTCATTATCTCATCCAGAAATTCGCTGAGGTCAAATTGTGTCTGTTCAAATACAATTTTACCCGATTCCATTTTATTGTAATCCAGGACATCATTGACCAGCGTGAGAAGATGGTTACCGGAGAATTTCAGTGTTTTAATAAAATCCATCTGGTCCTCTCTGGGATTTCCCTGGAGCAGCAGGTTGGTTATACCTATCACTTCATTCAGCGGTGTCCTGATCTCATGGCTCATTGTCGACATAAAGAGCTGTTTCGACTGAGCCGCCTCCTCTGCTTTCTGCCGCGCAAGGATCAGGTTATCAAGAATCATTCTGCGCTGAATGGCTATGGCAATCTGATTTGCTATAAAATCAAGCACATAGAGATCATCCTGGGAGAATTTATTTTCATCGTAATAATCCTGCAGGCACATAACACCTATTATGTTGCCTTCAACTTTCAGGGGAACACCCATCCATACCTTGCACTGTGTGCCAACGAGTTCGATATCTCCTGACTCCTCAAGGTTTTTCAGATCATTTTCCTTGAGAAGTACCGACTTGTTCTGCCTGATTACCCAACCGGTGATCGTTTTCCTGGTAGGGATCTCATAAAAATTGTCTTTTTCATCAGCAAAGAACGGGAGGGAGAGGGTTTCAGAAGTCTTGTCATATAATGCTATGAAAAAATTATTGGTGTCCCAAATCCTGCTTAATTCCCTGACTATCGAGGGATAGATTTCTTTTATATCCAGCTGCTTAAGCGCAGCAGTTGAGATATTGTACAGTATTTCCTGGAGAAGCAGATTTTTTCTTTCAGTTGTAATATCCCTGTAAATGGCAAGATGCGCAACTATTTCATTGTCAATTACAATGGCATTCGCAACAAGTGAAACATGTATCTTCTTGCCTGATTTATCCTTTCTGACTGTCTGCCGGACCTCTCTCTGATTCATCGAGGCAAGACCGTCAATAATCCTGGCTTCATCTTTATAATCATCAGGTACAATGAGATCGTTAATATTTTTATTAACTGCCTCCTCCTTCTTAAATCCGAACAGATTTGAAAATTCCCTGTTGACCATGGAGATAATACTTGATGAATCAGTTATTGCGATAGCAACAGGGGTTGAGTCATAGAGATTTTCGAGAAAAGCTTTTTCCCTGTTTATCTGATTTTCATATTCTTTCTGCTTGCTTATGTCTGATAAAACTCCTCTGTATCCGATTATTCTGCCGTTCAGAAATGTTGCGAAGGAATGAGTTATAACAGGTGCAAATGTTCCATCTTTCTTTTTCGCAATATACTCATTTGATGAGGTCTGACCAGGGTCAATCAGCCTTTTCAGATTTTCTATCATCTTGTGATAGCTATCGGGAAAAAATTCTGATATGTTTACTCCTCTTTTAAGATCCTCCTTTTCATATCCGAAGAATTCCAGTCCCTGCCTGTTACTGTACAATACATTTCCTGAAAGATCCACCTCATACACAATTTCAGGGAGCATCTCGGCAAACAGTTCAAACAAAATGCCCTGTTTGTACAGCTCTTCAAGGGTTTTCTGCTGATTGCCTGCAATCACGCTTTCAGCACTCACTGTTGTCCTGGCTGCATCCGGTCTGGCTTTTTCACTGAAAATTGAAAGAAGATAATTATTGTTGTCAAACTGCAATGTGTCGACAGACAGGAGAAAAGGTTTTTCCTCCCGGTGCTTTGTCTTAAGTTTTACCGGGAGATCTCTTAACTTTTTGTGCCCGGAAATGTGTTTGAAATTGACTGCGGATCCGTCAGTTTCGCCAAGTATAAGTATATTGTCGGTTGTCTGCCCTATAATTTCCTCCCTGTCATATCCAAGGGTCTGCAGGAAGGAATTATTGACATCTATATATTTTCCGTTATCAATTGTGTTTATGGCCATCAGTGCGGATGCGGCATGAAATGCCTTGAAAATCATATCCCTTTTGATGTCTTCTCTGAGATGGTCATTCAACTGCAAAGAAATGATTTCCCTCTCCAGCTCCAATTGCCTGTACTTCTCAAGTAAATCTAGGTATCTCTCTTTATAATCCATCAATCTGGCGTTTGCAATCAGATTCTAAAAATAGCAATTAATGAATAAATCTGCATTACGGAATAATTATTTCGTGATTTTATTCACTTACCGGATTTTTTACTGTAATATCTGCAGAAATCTCTGAGACCGCACTGATCACAGAGAGGAACTCTGGCTTTGCAAATGTACCTGCCGTGAAGAAGGAGCCAGTGATGCGCCTTATGTATAAGATCAGGTGGTATATGTTCTGACAGCTGATTTTCAACGCTTAGAGGAGTCTTTGCATTTCTGACAAGGCCAATCCTGGTTGAAACCCTGAATACATGGGTATCCACTGCCATTACCGGCTTTTGAAAAACCACAGATGCAATTACATTTGCGCTTTTCCTTCCGACGCCGGGGAGGTGCTGCAATAAGGCAGGATCAGACGGCATGACACCTCCAAATTCATTGAGCAGGGTCCTCGACATGCCTGAAAGATGGCGTGCCTTGTTGTTCGGATAAGAGCATGATTTTATGTACTCAAAAATTTCTTCAGGAGTGGCTCCAGCCATAGATTTTGCATCGGGGAATCTCTTCAGCAACGCCGGTGTTATAATATTAACCCTTTTATCAGTGCATTGAGCTGACAGGATAACGGCAACCAATAGCTCAAAGGGATCACTGTAGGTAAGTTCTGTTTCTGCTGCAGAACCTTTATCAAGAAAGTATTGAATTGTCAGATTGTACCTCTCCCTGGTAGTCATATTGATATTAAGAATGTAGTGCTGGTAAGGTAACACTTTTTATCTTTGCATGATATTTATTTTTTATGGTAAGTTATCTGCAGGGAGAAAACATATCGAGACGAATCGGCGACAGGATTCTTTTCGAAGGCCTGGGTCTGAATATTAATAAAGATGATAAAGCAGCCCTCATTGCCGTGAATGGGGCAGGAAAATCCTCCCTGCTCGACATACTGGCCGGCAGGGAATCTTCTGATACGGGATCGCTAAGTATAAAAAGGGACCTGAGGATAGCATATCTTCCTCAATCACCGGTACTTGATGAATCGAACAAGATCATAGATGAACTTTTTTGTACCGACAGTGAGCTGGTGCGGGTAATAAAGGATTATGAAAATTGCCTATTATCAGGAAATGAGGAACTGCTGCCGGTTATGCTTCAACGCATGGATGACCATAAGGCCTGGGACTATGAAGTTGCAGTAAAGCAGATATTATTCAGACTAAAGCTTACAGATCTTGACGCCGTAATTGCCACGCTTTCAGGGGGGCAGAAAAAGAGAGTTGCCCTGGCAAAAGTGCTCGCCGAGGGAGGAGACCTTATTATACTTGATGAGCCGACCAACCATCTTGACCTTGATATGATTGAATGGCTTGAAGAGTACCTGATTAAGTCAAACCGGACACTGCTGATGGTAACTCACGACAGGTATTTTCTTGACAGGGTCTGTAATGTTATACTGGAACTTTCTGACAATGAGCTTTACAGATATGAAGGTAACTATGAATATTACCTGGAGAAGAAGCAGAACCGGGAATATTCTGCACGACTCAATTCGGAAAAAGCGAGAAACCTGTTAAGGACAGAGCTTGAGTGGATGAGAAAAATGCCAAAAGCACGGCGCCATAAGGCAAAATCCAGGATCGAATCATTTCATGACCTGAAGGAAAGAGCCGTAAAGAAGGCCGATGATAAAAGCATAAATATAAATGTTAATATCTCAAGGATGGGCAGCAAGATACTTGAGATAAAAAATGTCAGCAAATCCTATGGAGACAAGGTACTTATAAAGGATTTTACCTATTCATTCAACCGGTTTGAAAAGGCAGGTCTGATCGGTTACAATGGGACCGGAAAGACTACGCTTCTGAATATTATAACAGGCCTGGCAGAACCTGACAGTGGTAGTGTGGAGAGGGGAGAGACAATTGTATTCGGGTATTACAGGCAGCAGGGCATCGAATTTGATGATAATCTTACTGTGATTGACGCCGTGAGGAATATTGCCGAGAGCGTAATGGTCAGTAATGGTACGATGCTTTCTGTAACCCAGTTCATGAATTATTTCCTGTTCCCTCCCGAGAAACAGTATACGCTGATAAGGAAATTATCGGGAGGAGAAAAAAGACGGCTCTATCTTCTTACGGTCCTTATGAAAAATCCCAATTTTCTACTCCTGGATGAGCCTACCAATGACCTGGATATACTCACACTCAATGTGCTTGAAGAATATCTTGCCGGTTTCAGGGGTTGTGTTATCGTTGTATCACATGACAGATATTTTATGGACAAGGTGGTGGATCATATTTTTGAATACAGGGGAGATGGCATAATCAAGGATTTTCCGGGCAATTATACCCGGCTCAGGGAGATGCAGGATGAGAGAGAGAGGCAGACTGCATCTCAGAAAGGTAACAGGACCCCGGTCAGGGAGCTGTTATCAGAAACCCCGGCAAAGAAAGAAAAAAGAGGCGGTCTTACTTTTAAGGAGAAGCGTGAATTTGAGACCCTGACAGCAGAGATTAAGAAACTCGAGGATGAAAAGTCATTCATCGAATCTGAAATCAGCACGGGAAAGCTGAATCAGGATGAATTATACTCATTGTCGATGAGACATGGAGAGATTGTGAAGCTATTGGATGACAGGGAGATGAGATGGCTCGAATTAAGTGAGAAATAATCGGGAGCCGAATTTCATTCTCAGAATGCTGAAATAGGCATCATTTTTTTAACTTTAACCTGTATAAGCTGGCTGATTTGGAAAGAATTATCATAAATACTCCGGGATCGGTATCTGAAATACTGGTAGGAGAGAGCTGGGAAAATGTAACCGGGTTACTTCCCGGCAGCGGTGCGGTGATTGTTACCGATGAAAATATATTCCGGCTGTACGGAGATAGATTTCCTGAGCTTCCCGTTTTGAAGATTGCCGCGGGAGAAGAGAGTAAAAAGCTGGAAGTAGTGTCAGATCTGGCTGAGAAACTCCTGGATAAGGGAATTGACCGCAGCGGATTTATTTTGGCTGTGGGAGGAGGTGTTGTCAGTGATGTGGCAGGATTTCTTGCTTCAATTTACATGCGAGGCATCAGGTGCGGCTATGTTTCGACAAGCCTGCTGTCACAGGTAGATGCAAGTACTGGTGGAAAAAATGGCGTGAATCTGGGTGGCACTAAAAATATTCTTGGAGTAATCAGGCAACCTGAATTCGTTATATGTGATCCTCTGATGTTGCTTACACTGCCTGAGGAAGAGTATCTGTCGGGTCTTGCTGAAATGATTAAAACTGCCGTTATCGGCGATAAGGAATTATTCGGGCTTATTGACCGGAATTTCAATGGAATTATGGAAAGGGACCCAACCCTTCTTGGTACGCTGGTGGCAAGATCAGTTCATCTGAAAGCAGAAGTGGTCTCAGAAGATGAGAGGGAGGCAGGGTTGAGGCGGATCCTTAATTTCGGACATACCTTTGGTCATGCTATTGAAATGAAAACCAGGGTAAAACATGGCTTTGCCATTGCCTCGGGGATGGAACTGGCGACAGGCTTTTCGTATGAAAAAGGATTGATTAGTATTGAAGAAAAAGTGCGGATAATTGATCTGCTTGACAGGTTTTGCCTTCTCCGGGAGTATGATATAACAGGAGATCAGATTGAAAGCCTGATGCTTCACGACAAGAAGAAGACCGGCACCTCAATTCACTTTGTGCTGGCGGAAGGAATTGGTAAAGCAGTAGTAGAGAAAATTCCTGTTTCTGAGATCATTGCATATTATAAAAGGGTCAGAGATAAAAAGTAAGAATATGAATTCCTTCGGAGTTATTTTCAGAGTTTCGATATTTGGGGAATCACATGGTCCTGCCATCGGAATAATTGTAGACGGGTGTCCTCCCGGCATAGCTGTTCAGAAGGAGGATTTTATGGCTGATCTGAGGCGAAGACAGAGTGGAAGCACAGGAACAACAAAACGCCTGGAACCTGATCTGCCTGAGATATTAAGCGGGGTATATGATGGCTTTACTACCGGTGCTCCTCTTACGATCACTACAAGGAATAGCGATAAAATATCGTCAGACTATGATGAATTCAGAAAAATTCCGAGACCCGGCCATGCTGATTTTGTATCACGTCAGAAATTCTCGGGTTATTCGGACATGCGTGGCAGCGGACATTTTTCCGGAAGAATAACATGGGGCCTGGTTACGGCCGGAGTTATAGCAAAAAAGGTGGCTGGAAATGCCAAAATCTCTGCAAAGCTTATCTCGGCAGGTGGACTTGAGGATATTGAAAAAGCAGTAAATGAGGCCATCGCTTTGAACGATACTATTGGTGGGATAATTGAGTGCAGGGTTGAGAATCCTACGGCAGCTTTAGGGGAGCCCTTCTTTTACTCATTTGAATCAGCTCTGAGTCATATAGTCTTCTCCATCCCGGCAATAAAGGGAATTGAATTCGGAGCCGGGTTTTCAGCTGCAGCGATGAAGGGTTCACAGCATAATGATGCAATTATTGATGAAAATGGAAAGACTGCATCCAATAATTCAGGAGGTATTAACGGGGGCATTACCAACGGAAATGAAATAGTCTTCAGGGTGGTTGTAAAACCGACATCATCGACGGGAGTTGATCAGACTACATTCAATTTTGAAGAAGGCAGAATGACCACACTAAAAGTAAAGGGGAGACATGATACCTGTATTGCATTAAGGATGCCTGTTATAATAGAGGCTGCAACAGCGATAGCTATGGCTGACCTGATTCTTATTGACCGGGGGATACATGGCTCAAGATCCCGTTAGATAAATACTATTTTCAAAAAATCTCTGCCTGTTGTCAGGCCATTCACTTTCCGGCTTCATCAAGTGCTTTCATAATCAATGCATTGGATGACAATCCTGTGATCCTGAACCTGTTGTCGATCCTGTCACCGATTATCCACACTATTTTTCCGTCTGATTCCAGGATATGTACGCTGTTCTTGTCGGGTATTGAGTACTTATTATCTATAAAATAATCACTTAGCTTCTTTTTATGACTCATGCCAAGAGGGTAGAAACGATCACCTTCTTTCCAGCTCCTTACTATGAGCGGAAATTTAAGTTTATCATAATCGATACAGGCGCTTAAAGGCTCAGATGGGATTTTAAAGTCAGGCGTGATCTTTTCAAGGCGGAAGGAAAGAATCTCAGGAACCATACCGAGCTCCCCGATATTTTCAATTGTTCTTGATAATGAGCCTGTTGTCGTGGCAGGGGAGACAATTATTTCACTTCTGTTTTTGGTTATCCTGTTGGTTCCGGTAAGCAGACTGCCTCCTGTTCTTCCTTTGATAACATGGACAAGGTCATTCAGGGGAACATTGCTTATCCCGAATGGTTTAAAAAGTTCGAAAAGTATTGCCTTGTTCTGAAGATATTGGGATAGCATACTGACATTAATTATTATGAGTTCATTTCTTGTCTGAGAAATGCTTTCCCTGAGCTGGAAAATATATCCGGAGAAGATCTCATTTATTCCTGTCATCCTCTCCGCTGTTTCATTCAGAGTAGATTCAATTGACGGATTGATTTCCTTAAGGAGAGGAATTACAAGGTGCCTGATTTTATTCCTGGTATACCTGGTCTCTGCATTTGACAAATCCTCGCGGTAGTTTATTTCATGCAGTTTGCAGTACGAAGTTATTTCCTGCCGTGTTGCAAATAATAACGGGCGTATAATTCTGTTTGTGATGGGTCTCATACCGGTAAGTCCTGCAATACCGGTACCTCTTATCAGGTTGATAAGAAGTGTTTCGGTATTGTCATTCAGGTTATGGGCAACAGCTATGTAATCATAATTATACTCCCTGCGTATACTCTCGAACCAATCGTACCTGAGTTCCCTGGCTGCCATCTGAACGGATACTCCTTTCTTTTTTGCCCAGGCCCTGGTCTCAAACCGTTTTGTATAGAATGCTATATTGTTCGCGGCTGCAAAATTGGAAACAAGCTCTTCATCCAAATCGGATTCCCGGGACCGCAATGAAAAATTACAATGGGCAATTCCGGTTTCATTTTCCAGCTGCATGAAAAGATGGGTCATTACCATTGAATCGATGCCACCGCTTACTGCCAGCAATATTCTGTCGCCGTGTCTGAAAAGTTTATTCTCTTCTATGAAAATCCTGAACTTTTGGAGCATGAAGCGCAGTTTTGAGATGTAGTAATGACAACCGGTTCACTTTCATTATCTGAAAGGAATAATTGAAGGGGGCCCTGTGTCAAAATTGCTTGGTTGAAGAAGCTGTTCCCCCGATACTGTAACGTTGTCGATTGTTGAAAAACGAGGGGCAACAGGGAAGAATGCCAGTCTTATCTGGAGGGTGTTGAAGAGAAGGTTATCGTTCCTTATGCGCAACCCCAGACCGACAGAAGTGAGAGCAAACCCTTTGTCTATAATCTGATTTGATCTAGAGAGAAATGCAAAATCTGAAAATCCGAAAAAGGAAAATCTGAATCCATGGTAATTGGCCGGACTGAAGAGCACCGATTCAAGGCCGAGTGTAAACCTCTGGGTGCCTTTGGTTGAATCGTTGCTGAATCCGGTGAAGCCGTTCGTAGTGATAAACCTGATACATTCGTCTGAGTATCTGTCAAATCCTCTGGTGTATCCTATATTTATGAAGTTTCGCATATAGTACCTGCCAATGTTCAGCAGGTTTGAAAAGTAGTTTATTTTCAGGTCAAGCAAACCCTGTTCTCTTTGTTTTCCGCTGAAAAAACTGGCAATCCCTGCAGAAGAATATATATATCCAAGCTTTGGGAATGATTTTCCGGCTGAGATATCAGCCCCAATATAAGTTCTTGCCTCATACTCATTAAATTCTCTCCCGGCTGTAATCCTGAACAGAGCTCCGTATGGGATATCTTCAGTCCGGCCATATCCGTAAATGAGATTTGTTTTATAATACTTTTGAACTGAGTAGGCTATTGATCCAAGGTATAATCTGTATCTCTGAAGGTTATAATATGTCTCAGGCAGTATTTCCGGCCTTTCAAAAACGTTATTGTTGGTATATCGTGCACCAATAATAATTCTTGATACTGACTCCCTGCTGATCAGAAATGACCTTGCGAGCCAGTAATCCTGCAAGTTGTACTTGAGTGGAAACGGGATCAGTGCGGTGTCAAAATTAACTGAAGTATAGCTTTGCCTGAGTGAGATTCCTCCTGCGTATCTGGTTGAGGCACTAACGAATTTACGGCTCAGGTTTATACCATAGGTAGTAACTCCGATGCCGCTCAGATAGTCTACCTTCATATTTATGAAGGATTTATGGATATTGTTTATAATGTAATATCCGCCAATTCCGGGAGAATTGGGCAGATTGGAATCAAATGGCATTTCTATACCCAGTTCATGACCGGTGCCAAGGATATTTTTTTCAAAAACTGAAAGGTTACCTCTTTTCAGGCCGCCATAGTCATACTGCGCCCCAAGAGAATAGATATCTTTTGTAACAACTATAATATCAGATTCCTGATCAGAAACAGGAACTACAATTATTCTTGCATCATCGATAAAGGGCAGTCCTCTCAGAATTCTTTCATTGTCGCTAAGGGTCAGTGGTGATATTGTATCGCCAACGGAGAATAACAGGTTTTTCCTGATTATCCTTTCGTTGGTATTCATGTGGGTCCTGTTCAGAAGACTATTAAAGTTGTTTCCGTTATAAATAGCAGGGTTATCAATATTTGTTCCGAAGACATTCAGCCTTACGATGTTAATATTCTTTATCCTCTTCCCGGAATAGCTTAAATATGCGGCCTGACTTGATCTGGATATTTTCTTATTTTCAACAGGCAGGGGTGAAATAACCATCAGGTCATAGAGCTTCCTGGTAAACCCTTTCCTGTTGGCTTTCTGTTTCAGAGTGTCGAAATAAAGGAGGTTTTTATCGACTTTGGAAATTGTAGTCGGAACAAGGCCATAGGGGATCCTTATGAGAGAATCATTAAGAAAAAATGAGATGCTGTCTCTGACCTGAATGAAAGATCCGGGTGAAATTCTGATCAGTGTATCATTTATGGAGTGGCTTTGAGCATTTAAGGAGTTAAATATGGAAGGAAAGGCCAGACATAGCAAGAGCCTTATGGAAGTGCCATATTTAATCTTATATCTGAACATCAGACTTTCTGAGGATTGCTTATCAGAACATCATCCGAATTAAACTGGAAGCCAAGTCTTTTTCCCGTGATCACCCTTGAATGCTGGATTTTTGCTTCTGCCTGACCGACAGTAGCAATTTTTACTGCATCGTAAGGCGGTACCAGGAGATCAAATTCAAGCGAATACTGAATAGCAGTGGAGATAATAATCTGGAGGGCCTGGTTGCTGATCTCTTCATTTCCATAGTTGGTGAAAAGCATACCCATCTGTCTTTTTCCCTCCACAAAGTATTGCTTCTCATGGTTGATAAAGATCCTTGCAATAAGGTAACCAAGATCATCCAGGCGTGAATACCTGAATGAATCTGCAAGAAAATTGTAGATGTTTATTATCCCGGAATAGGCATTGTACTTGTTTTTCTGGATATAAGCCGTTTTCCAGGCGGGATGATCCCTGTCAAACTGAAAAATGTTGGAATGCATGCTGAAGAGCAAAATGTCACCTGCCACCTTTATCTGTGCATCAAAATTACTTCTGTCAGTATATTCCATTCGTATCCTGGAATCGGTACCAGAAAGATTCCCGTTAATCTCTTTTGTCAGACTTTTAAGTACCTCTTTAACGGTTGTAAATGACTCAAATGTATTATCATATACTTTTTGCTTAAGCAGGGATTTCTCCTTGAGCGTTACTATAATTTCCAGTTTTTTTTCATTCTGTTCCGGCATGACAAGAGTAGTATTATGTAAGAAAACGAATCTAAAGTACGATTTATTACGGAGAGAAAAAACTACAGCCTTTCAATGAAGACATTTATCAAAAAAATAAAAAATCAATAGGATATTGCAAAGAGTACCCTCCGGCCTGATGGTCTGCCTGAGTAGACACATCTGCCCTGCTCTTCCGGTGAGTCAAAAGGGATGCATCTGATTGTGGCTTTTGTCTCATCCTTAATTTTTTCCTCTGTTTCGGCTGTACCATCCCAGTGCGCCATTATAAATCCCCCGCGGTTATTTATAATATCCTTGAATTCATCCCATGTATCAACATAAAATGTATTCTCCTTTCTGAAATTCAGGGCCTTGTTATAGATATTGCTCTGTATATCCTCAAGGAGTTTTGGAATGAACTCCTTTAAAATATCCACACTGATGGTCTCCTTGGTCAGAGTATCTCTTCTTGCGATTTCAACAGTTTTATTCTCGAGGTCACGTGGTCCTATGGCAAGGCGCACCGGTACTCCTTTCAGTTCATACTCTGCAAATTTCCATCCCGGCTTATTGGTGTCCCGGCCGTCATATTTTACCGATACCCCGATAGCTTCCAGGTCTTTCTTTATTTTTAGTGCCATCTCAGTTATGACAGATAGTTGTTCATCCTTTTTATAGATAGGGATTATGACCACCTGTATCGGTGCAAGTTTTGGAGGCAGTACAAGCCCGTTATTGTCGGCATGGCCCATAATGATTGCACCCATGAGCCGTGTTGATACTCCCCAGGAAGTAGCCCATACGTAATCCAGCTTACCTGATTTGTCAGTAAACTGTACATCAAATGCTTTTGCAAAGTTTTGTCCCAGAAAGTGACTTGTCCCTGCCTGCAGGGCTTTTCCATCCTGCATTAAAGCTTCAATTGCATATGTGTCAAGAGCTCCTGCAAAGCGCTCGTTTTCAGTTTTATATCCCTTTATCACAGGCAGCGCCATTGAATTCTCGGCAAAGCTTGCATAGACATTTATCATCCTTTCAGTCTCCTCAACAGCCTCTTCGCGCGTAGCATGGGCAGTATGGCCCTCCTGCCACAGAAATTCGGTGGTTCTGAGAAAAAGCCTTGTACGCATTTCCCACCTGACAACATTGGCCCACTGATTTATCAGGATCGGAAGATCCCTGTAGGACTGAATCCAGTTTTTATATGAATTCCAGATTATTGTCTCAGATGTAGGGCGGATGATAAGTTCTTCCTCCAGTTTGGCCGCAGGATCGACGACAATGCCATTACCTGACTCATCATTTTTAAGCCTGTAGTGAGTTACTACCGCACATTCCTTTGCAAATCCCTCCACATGTGCAGCTTCCTTGCTGAAGAAGGATTTTGGAATCAGTAATGGAAAATATGCATTTACGTGTCCTGTTTCCTTAAATAGTCTGTCGAGTTCCGCCTGTATCTTTTCCCATATGGCGTAACCGTAAGGCTTGATCACCATGCATCCTCTTACTACTGAATTTTCAGCCAGATCAGCTTTGATAACCAGATCGTTATACCACTGGGAATAGTTTTCCTCCCTGTTTGTTAAAAACTTTGCCATTTTTTGGTATGGTATTTGTTAAAATATTTTAAGAAATGATAGCATTAAAACGCGTAAAAATAAATAAAAACTTCAGTTATCAATTAAAAAAGAACGGGAGGTTCATCATGAAAGCCAAAATATATACCGGAATACTGTCACTTCTTCTGCTGACAGGATACACAGCCAGGGCGCAGAGAGACTATTACGAAAATCGGAGAGACAATGATGCCAGGGTAATTGTAAACAACTATTACGATGATTATGATTACTACTATTCATCCCGTATTAACAGGTTCCACCGGTCATATGCGGTTTTCGATTATTATTCTCCTGTTTTTACTGATCTCTACTGGTATAATTACGATCCTTTCTCCTGGGGAGTAAGTATTTATGGAGGTGGATTTGGATTGGGGTATTCAACCGCTTACCCTGTTTACGACTATGCATACAATACGGGATGGTATGATCCCTATTACGGTGTATTGGATTACAGTCCGTACTACTACAGTAACTGGTATTTTCCGTTATCAATAAATATTGGTTTCGGTCATGGCTGGAATAATTACTATTATGGAGGAGGTTATGATTACAATCATCACTATAATCATTATAACAATTATAACCATTATAACCATTATAACCGGTATAATAATTATAGCTACGATAACAGGTCAAATCATTATTCAAATAACCGTTACAACAATCATTCATCAGGATATGCATCTTCAGGCAATTCCTCAAGAAGGACAACCTACACGAATGCAGGATCCGGTCAGGGGAATTATTCCAGGATGCCATCAGGGAATCCAGGCAATGGGCTTAGCAACGGTGGTTCAAGGCGGTACAACAATCGCTCAGATGTTGCCGCTACGGGTCATAATAACGGTAATTATAAACCGAACGGAAATGCCCAGGGTATACCCAGACGTTCTTCAGGCGGGGAGAAAATTAATAATGGTAATAATGGAAATTACGGAAATAACGGAAATAATGTAAATAACGGTAATAACGGCAGAAACGGAAGTAGTGTAAATAACGGTAATAGCGCCAGAAACAGAAATAATATAAATAACGGTAATAACGGCAGAAACGGAAGTAATGTAAATAACGGTAATAGCGCCAGAAACAGAAATAGTATAAATAACGGTAATAACGGCAGAAACGGAAATATTGGAAACAACGCCTATAGCGCCAATAGCGGAAAGAGCAGCTACCGAAAAGCTCCTGCTAATCTCAGTAATAATAACCGGAGTAACAGTGGAAGCGTAGCCGGCAGAGCCCGTTCAACAGCTTCTGCAAGTCAGTACAGGAGTTCCGGTTCAGCCAACAGTTACACAAAAGCAAATTCAAATCAGAATATAAGGAGCAAATCTCCTTCAGCATCAAGGGCACGCACATCAGGAACCTTCTCTTCGCGGAGTTCATCGGGAAACAGATCAGTAAGTTCCGCTTCCCGGGGAGGCAGCAATTCCTCAAGAAGCGCATCGCGTGGTTCGGACAGCAAATCATCATCTTCTTCATCGGAGAAATCACACAATCGCAGATAGATGTTAACATATCGTACGGGAAATAGTCAAATATTAAGCATAAACTGAAAAGTAATTTTATATTTTTGTTTCTTTGGTATAATATTTGCACCTATTTAAGAAATAAAACAGATAATAAATCATGAAAGCATTAACTTACATAATAGTTTCTACTTCGCTTTTAGTCAGCTCATGCGCATCGAGCCTTTATACAGGAAGAGAGAATGATGACCTTTATTATACATCTGCCGATCAACCGGTAGTTAATGAAGCAGCTCCTCTGAACAGGCAGATGACGGAGAGAAGTCTGAAATCAGATAATTATTATGATAACGTTTATGCGGCAGATACGCTGGTATCAGATAACTATTCCCTTCCTTCGGATTATAATGATCAGGTCATAATAAACAACAACTATTCCGGCAGCGGATATGATTATTATGATGATTCATATGCAGGCAGGCTGAACATGTTCTATGGCAATTACTTCTATCCCTACTGGCAGGATCCTTTCTATTCCGGTTACGGTTACGGTTATGGTTATCCTTCATATGGAATGTCTTTCGGAATGGGGTACGGACTGGGATTTGGTTTAGGCTACGGGTTCGGAGGATATCCCTATTACGGATATAATCCCTACTACTGGGATTCCTATTATGGCGGATATTACGGCGGATACTATGGCGGGTACTATGGAGGTTATTACCCGTATTATGGAGGTTATTACAATCATTATGGTGACGCCGGTATACAATACGGGCGGAGAGAAAGGCCCAGCAGTTACTCATCAAGATGGAATGATAATATGGGCGCATCGGGTACCCGCAGGAGTGGCAGTATCTCTTCAGGCAGCAATTCTTCCAGGAGAGGCAGCACCTATTCAGGAACTCAGGCAATTTCAACTGATTCCCGCAGGACTGTCACTAATAACCCGGGTTATCAGACTACAAACAGGACTGGTACCAGAATGGCTCAGGATCCGG
The DNA here is from genome assembly GCA_963816345.1 of uncultured Bacteroidales bacterium. GTDB lineage: Bacteria > Bacteroidota > Bacteroidia > Bacteroidales > VadinHA17 > LD21. Next base: position 1,882,192 of record CAWFKI010000005.1, on the reverse strand, counting down.
CAAAAAGCGGGACCTACAGATCCTCAACATACGGGCAGAGAACACCTGCAAATGCAAGGCCTGAATATAAAAGCATTAACAGGACCTATACTCCCAGCTACAGTAATCCAAGGATGAGCACCAGACCATCTTACAACAACAGCCGTATCTATAACGGAAATGGTTCTGCTGTAAACAGGGGATCCGGTGCTGTAAACAACAGCAGAAGCTATGATAATTCGGGTTCTGTACGTACTCCTTCAAATCAGGGCTACAGAAATAACAGAAGCACATATAACAGGTCTAACTCCTCTTCCAATTATTCCAGACAATATTCAGTACCTTCCAGGAGGAGCTCGGAAAGTGGAAGGAGTTATTCATCCGGTAGTTCTTCATACAGATCATCAGGTTCAGGCTCGGTTTCCAGGGGTTCATATTCCTCCGGGTCTTCATCAGGTTCATCTTCAAGATCTTCAGGCGGTGGATCACGTTCTTCCTCCGGCCGGAGATAAACAATAATATAGTAAGTTTTTTCAATAGTTCATTCCTTATTCAGAGTGCAGGGATAGTTATTCACTAAATGGATTTTTTATGGAAAAAAGGAATTTAATGCTCTTCGTGTTATTATCTGCCTTTTCAGGGCTTTACGCACAGAACGTTGATGATGCTCTCAGATATTCACAGCTGTTATATGGAGGAACAGCAAGATTTATGTCAATGGGCGGAGCATTTACAGCTCTGGGCGGTGATCTCTCTTCCTTAAGCCAGAACCCGGCGGGATTAGGTGTCTTCAGGTCATCCGAATTCTCAGTCACACCACAGCTGAACTATATAAATTCAGATGCGCGATTCAATGGTACAACATCCGATTACCTCTATAATTTTAATCTCAGTCAGGCCGGCTTCGTCACCAACATCTTTTCAGGTAACAAAGCTACTGGTCTTGTAAAGCTCAATTTCGGCTATTCGTTCAACAAGACAAATAACCTGCATCAGAGTATAATGATCAGGGGAATCAATAACTCCAGCTCAATGGCTGATTACTGGGCAGGGGTGAGTCAGGGAACCTCCTACCAGGATCTCTCAGGTCCCGAAGGGATCGCATTTGATACGTATGTTATTGATACAATCACCGGTTCGGGAGGCAGAGGATTCGCAACACCTTTTTCAAACTCAGTGTACGGACAGTCAGTCCGACGACTTATTTCCAATGACGGTTATACCGGCGAGCATGCTATCTCACTTGGTGCAAACTATTCTGACAAGTTATTTTTAGGCGCGACATTCGGGATCAGCGAACTAAGGTATATCAGCCATTTCGAACATATTGAAACCACAAATGTGCCACTTGCTTCTCAGTTCAGCAGTTTTGATTACATAGACCATTATGAGGACAGGGGAACCGGCTATTCCATCAAGCTCGGAGCTATTGTCAAACCGGTGGAGGCTGTTCGTATCGGTGTGGCATTTCATTCTCCGGTATGGTATCATATCGACGAATACTTCTTCGAAACCATCAGCTCAAACTTTACTGATGGCAACAGATATGAATCCTCCAACAACCCCATGCGTTTCAGCTATGCTCTTGCCACCCCTTTCAGGATCCTGGCCGGAGTCGCCGTTCAGATCAAAAAGGTTGCACTTCTGAGCGCCGATTATGAGTTTCTTGATTACAGTTCCGCAAGATTTTCCCAAACCGGCGACGGGTATGACTACACCGATAAGAATAATGCCATTAAGGCAAGCCTTAAGTCGGCAAGTAACTTCCGTTTGGGAGGGGAGTACAGGTTCGACAAGCTTTACCTAAGAGCCGGCTATGGCTATTATGGCAAAGCATTCAATTCAACCGAGGATAATGCCAACCTTGATTACAATTCGATATCGGCAGGAATCGGTTTCAGGGAACAGAGGTTTGCCCTCGATTTCGCTTACACACGATATGATTACTCACAGAAATATGTTCTGTACCCGCTTGATAATACATTCACTCCGGCAGTAGCAAATATCGCTGCCAACCAAAATATGTTCACCCTTACACTGGCTTATAAATTAGGCTATTAATACTTTGAAGACTTCCGGGAAGGGGGTGTCTTAACAGGGCACCCTTTTTTATTTACCTTTTTTAACACGAAGAGACACTTTCTCCCCATTTAATCACCCCTAAATCCCCTAAAGGGGACTTTTGGTCCTCTCTACGCTCATATCTCAAATCTCATATCTCTACGCTCTGTGCCCTTTTCTTCCCATTTCTCCGCCGGACCGACCCCCCAACCCCCCAAGGGGGGCTTTTGATATTCAGTTATTTACAACTTCCCGGCAACATGAAGAAACACTTTCTGCCCTTTAATCACCCCTGAATTCCCTAAAATGGACTTTTTATTGTACTTTCTTTTTACGCAAAAAGAAAGTACCAAAGAAAATGCGCCGGAAAAGACAAGCCCACCCTGTTTGTCCGCCTGCTGCACATGGCCTTAAAGGCGTCGGAAAAGAAAAAGGTATTCGGTATTCGGTTTCCAGTATTCGTACAAAATGAAATTCTGACAAAGGGATAAGTCAACCACCCCGGCCGGGAAGCGAACCTTGTAAAAATCAGATAATCAATCGTCCCGGCCACCCCTCCTTGAAAAAAGGAGGGGAAAGTTTTTCTAATACCGATCAACGATTACTGATTACAGGTCTCTTTACTTTACGCTTTACGCTCTACGCTCTACGCTCTACGCTCACCTCTCACATCTCACCTCTCATATCTCATATCTCTACCCTCTGTGCCCCGTGCCCTGTGCCCTGAGCTCTGTGCCCTGTGCCCTGTGCCCTGTGCCCTGTGCCCTGTGCCCTTCACAGGTATCTCCATGCGTCAGGACCGGTATTGAAAACCAGGTCAATTATGCTCATCCCGGGAATGATCTGATCGGGGCTGAAAACCTGGGGATATTTCTCCGGGATATGGGCAGCTGGCTTTTTTGGCGAGATTTTATATCTGAGATCATGCTCCCGGACTCCCACTGATTCAAAACGGGAAGTATGGGAGATTTTTTTTCTCAAGCCCAGTACTTTCAGCATCAGCTCCATGAGTTCATCATTCAGGTCAAGAAGGAAAAGATGATCTTTCAGGATTATTCTCTGCAGCTCTTCAAAATAAAACTGAAAATAGGGTGATGATCCGTAGGAGGCAGTTATTGCCCTTAAATGCACCTGTTGCCAGCGTTTGGAATAATCGATCCTGATCTCCTTTATAGGAGTTTTATGCAGACTGCCCAGGTAAACCGGAACAGTAAGTAGCTGACTTCCATGTGATGACAGAATATAACACCTGTTTCTGTATGTCTGCTTCAGGTAGTTCTCCTCACTTTCTACAAGCAATTCAGCATAGGGTAAAATAAGGGAAAAATATTCAACAGGAGGCAAATATGCTGTTGAGATCAATATGTTACCTGACATCGAAAAATATTACTCCATTTTATTTATCATGCTGGCAGAGAACGCTGCACCGAAGCCATTATCTATGTTCACAACAGTTACCCCGGTGGAACAACTGGTCAACATTGCAAGCAGTGCTGAAATACCGCCAAAATTGGCTCCATATCCAACGCTTGTAGGTACAGCAATGACAGGTTTGTCGACAAGTCCCCCGACCACACTGGCGAGAGCACCTTCCATTCCTGCAATTACTATAATCACCCTGCAGGTTCTGATCTCCGGAAGTTTATCGACAAGCCTGTGTATTCCGGCAACGCCGGCATCATATATCCTGAGTACTTTATTCCCAAGAAGTTCCGCGGTAATGGCCGCTTCTTCCGCAATTGGCATGTCGGATGTTCCTGCTGTTATAACCGCGATCCGGGTTTCAGGTGCAGGGGGTCTCTTTTTCTGCAGCGAGATTATTTTTGCCATTGGATAATATACGACGTCCGGCAGGATACTTTTAATTGCTTCGTACATTTCGTTATTTGCCCGCGTACCAATAACATTGCTCTCCTTTTCCGCCATTACCCTGAAGATCTCCTTAACCTGATCAACTGATTTACCGGCACAGTAGATAATTTCAGGATAGCCGGTGCGCATCTCACGGTGATTATCTATTCTGGCAAAGCCAAGATCTGTATAGGGAAAATCCTTGAGTATTCCAAGAGCATCTTCAATACTTGTTTTTCCTGTTTTAACGTTTTTCAGTAGTTTTTCTACCTCTTTTACATTCATCAGTACCTTATTTTATATTTGCCTTAACAGTGCTCATGAGGTCCTGTAACCTTCAAGGTCCAAAGATACATATCTGAAACCAATTTTTTTAAGATTACTTATAATATACTCTCTGTCAGGATTATGAATTATTTTTTCAATAAAGCCCGGTAAGCATTCTATTCTTGCCAGGTCGCCATGAATCCTGACCCTTACTCCCGGATAACCTTTCTCAAAAAGCATTGATTCGGCCTGTTCTATCATTCTGAGGATCCCTTCGCTGACTTCAGTATCGTACGGTATCCGTGTCAGCAGACATGCCATTGCAGGCCTGTCCCAGGTTTTCAGGCCGTCTTGTCTTGACAGCACCCTTATATCATTTTTTGTCAGGCCAGCTTCCATAAGCGGACTCATGATCTCCATCTCTTTCAGGGCTTGCATGCCGGGTCTGAGATTCGCGTCGTCATCAGCATTGGTCCCGTCAACTACATAGTTAAAATTATTTTGCCTGGCATAGCTCACCAGTTCACCAAACAGGGATCTTTTGCAGTGATAGCACCTGTCGCGGGGATTATGCCTGATTCCAGTCGCCCGGGTCCGGCAGAATGTACCCGTCACCCGGTAATTACTTTCTTACCAGTAAAGTCATGATATTGTTATACACCTCTTTTAAGGGTATCCCATCCCTGGAGGCAATAAGTTTGCAGTCCTCATACTCAGGTTTTGATGAAACCTCGCTGTCATTAAAATATGACCGCTTGACTGTCACTTCTCCATAAATGGTGTTTATTTTTTCAAATTTCCTTACGAGGGTATCCTTTCTGAAAGGAAAAGTTCTGATACCCAATGAAGTTGATTCAGTAAATATTATATTTTTCAGGCTTTCAGCCTTCCCGGTTTCGCAGATAACATTCAGTACAACACCCGGTCTTCCTTTTTTCATCATAATGTTTGAAAGGAATACATCTGAAGCTCCCGATAAAAAGAGCCTGTCAGAGATATAATCAAAAAATTCCGGATTCATGTCATCAATATTGCACTCAAGATGAAGAGCTTCATGACCTGACTCAGGCACCTGACCTGTTTCTCCCAGAAAGACCCTCAGCAGGTTAGGAACCAGAGGATGTTCCTTATGTCCGATGCCATATCCTGTTTTTTCAATTATTATTGGTGATTCCTGGCCAAATTCCGTGCCCAGCACAGAAATTATGGCCGCACCGGTAGGAGTGGTGGCCTCAAAGTCGACTCCTCCCTTTTTTACCGGAATACCCTGAATAATTTCTGCAGTGGCCGGAGCCGGTACAGGAAGCTTTCCGTGATCACAATCTACAAACCCGCTTCCCAGTTCTACAGGTGAGACATACACTTTACCGACATTCAGAGCATTAAAGCAGATTGCGGCCCCTACAATGTCAATGATTGAATCAATTGCTCCCACTTCATGAAAATGGACCTCTTCAACATCCATCTTATGAACAGATGCTTCTGCAAGTGCAATTTTCATGAAAATCTTCATGCTTAATTCCTTTGTCCTGACATCAAGGGCAGAATTATTAATAATCTTACTGATATCTGAGAGGTGCCTGTGAGAATGTTCATGCCTGGTCTGTTTTACTGTAACCCTGGTCCCGTGTATTCCGTGCCTCTGGTCTTTCTCGGCAATAAGTTCCCATCCTTCCAGCTTGAGCTTATCCAGTTCACTTTTAAGAAATTCACTGTCAATTCCCAGGTCGATCATTGCACCAAGATTCATATCTCCGCTGATTCCTGAAAAACAATCGTAATATAAAATTTTCATCATTTTAGAGTGGGGTAATTATGATGTTAAGAACAATAAAATGCTGGCAATGTTCAGATGTTTCACCGTTATGCCATTTCTTCAATTTCAGTCCGCAAATATACTATTTACAATCTTTACAGAATAATAAAAAAAAATTGTATTTTTCGATCTCTTTTAAATTTTTAATCTGAAATAGTTAACTTATTGAAGATATGAAAAGAAGAGCCTTTCTTAAGACATCGGCGGGGGCAGGAATGGCTGCCGGGGCAGCCTTTAGCATAGGCGGATATAAAAATTTGTGGACATAGCCCCGCCGGCGGCAAAATATGATCTTGTTGCTGTGATGGGAGGTAGTCCTGAGGCTATGTTCGATCTTGGAATTCAGGAACTTGGGCGGGATGGGTAACATTTGTTCAGAAAGGACAAAAGGTTACTGATAAAGCCCAATATGGGCTGGGATGTTATTCCCGAGCTCGCTGCAAATACCAATCCGTACCTCATAAAAAGGATAGTTGAGCACTGTATGAAGGCAGGGGCCAAAGAGGTTTATGTTTTTGATCACACAATGGATAACTGGCTTAATTGCTATAAAAATTCAGGTATTGAGAGAGCTGCAAAATCGGCTGGTGCTAAAGTTGTTCCGGCCAATTCCGAGAGCTATTACCAGCAGATTGAAATTCCCGGAGGCGTTAAGCTTCAGAGTGCAAAGGTTCATCAGCTTTTACTCGAAACAGATGTCTTTATAAATGTTCCGGTTCTTAAAGATCATAATTCAGTACGAATGACCTGCTGTATGAAAAATGCAATGGGACTAGTCTGGAACAGGGGCTTCTGGCATTCCAACAATTTGAACCAGTGCATTGCCGATTATGCTTTGTATGAGAAGAAGCCGGCACTGAATGTAATTGATTGTTACAATGTAATGGTCAAACATGGTCCTCAGGGAGTTTCAAAGGAGGATATCGTTTCAATGAAGTCCCAGATCCTTACAACCGACTGGGTGGCGGCTGATGCTGCAGGTGCAAAAATGCTGGGGGTACCTGTTGAAAAGGTTGAATATATTCCGATTGCGCATAAAATGGGTCTGGGAAATATGAACCTGGACTCCCTGAATATTAAAAGAATAAAAATGTAATTTTTGATGAGGTCGCCAGTACTAAGAAGAATCCGGATTGTAGTATCAGCAGTTTTCTTTGTCTGTTTTTTTATGATTTTTGTTGATCTGAGACATCTGATCCCCGCAGGTTATTTCAACAAGCTGATGTTTCTGCAGTTTATCCCATCGCTTGTCAAATTTTATTACCTGAAGACCCTGGTGGCTTCAGGCTTTATTATTGTGCTTATACTTACCCTGCTTACAGGAAGGACCTACTGTTCATTTCTCTGTCCCCTTGGCATAGGGCAGGATATCTTCAGCAGGATAGGAGGCAGGATAAAGAAAAAATTCAGACGGTACGGGTTTAAAAAGCCTTTTACGATCTTAAGATATTCCCTTCTTTTTCTTACCCTGATAGTTACATTAATCTGGGGTATTTATGCTCTCACACTTCTTGATCCTTACAGTATATTCGGAAGGTTCATGACTTTCTTTGCAAAACCGGCCGTAATCGCTGTGAATAACCTGCTGGCTGGCGTACTTGGTAAATTTGACACGTATACATTGAGTAATATTCCTCTGACCTGGTACAGGTTAGTGGCATATTCCGTACCAGTTGCATTCTTTATACTTATTGCAACCCTTTCTCTCACAAAAGGACGGCTTTATTGTAATATGATTTGTCCTGTCGGCACTCTGCTGGGGTTGATTTCCAGGATTTCCGTTATTGAGAATAAAGTTTGATGAGTCTGCATGTACCAGATGCGGAAGATGTTCAGTCGGTTGCAAATCATCCTGTATCGATTTTCTCAAGCATGATGTTGATGTTACAAGATGCGTCGACTGTTTTAATTGTATAAATATCTGCCAGGATAATGCGCTCTCCTATGGAATTGTGAAAATCAAGGCAAAAGACCATGAGACTGATGAAAGTAAACGTAAGCTTATAGCCACATCGCTGCTCCTCCTCTTTGGCATTTCAAACACTGGCAAGGGACAGGAGAAAGTGGCACCAAAGCCTAAGAAAGAATCGACTGTAAAAGAAAACAAAACATTCCCGGTGTGCCCTCCCGGTGCAGGAGCTATTAAAGATTTCAATACTTATTGTACAGCCTGTTCATTGTGCATTAATGCCTGTCCCAATGGTGTTCTGCAGCCATCAGTATCTCAGTATGGCATTGCCGGAATTATGCAGCCCGTAATGAACTATCACAAGAGTTTTTGTACATATAATTGTATGGTTTGCACCGGAATCTGTCCTACTAATGCCCTGAACCCGCTTGTTCTGGAGGCCAAAAAGCTTACCCAGCTTGGGAAAGCAATATTCATAAAGGATAATTGCATTGTAAAAACTGAAAAGACTGCCTGTGGCGCCTGTTCGGAAAGCTGCCCTACGAAAGCTGTGTTTATGGTACCGTATGAAGGTAATCTGGTGATCCCTGAGGTAAATGCTGATATCTGCATAGGTTGCGGTCATTGTGAATTTTCCTGCCCTACTGCTCCATATAAGGCAATATTTGTTGACGGTAATGCGGTGCACAAGGCAGCCAAGAAACCAGAAAACAAGGAATCGGATATTAAGAGTCCGGTTGACTTTCCATTCTGAACGGATTTTTTAATAAAAATTTGTATATGATCATCACTATCAGCTTAATAAATAAAATAAATTTATGCAGCAATCATATATTGAGCATATTGGAATAGCCGTAAAAAATCTTGAAAGTGCCATTCGCTTTTATGAGAAGGTACTTGGACTGAAATGCTATAAAATTGAAGATGTTCCCGACCAGAAGGTAAGGACTGCTTTCCTGATGGCAGGAGAGACAAAGATCGAATTGCTGGAATCTACTGACCGGGAAGGTCCTGTTGGAAAATTCATTGAGAAGAGGGGTGAGGGAATTCATCATATTGCTTTTGCTGTGGAAAGCATTGAAAATTATCTTGTACAGGCGAACAGGGAAGGAGTAAGACTGATTGATTCCATTCCGCGGAAAGGGGCAGATGATCTGGATATTGCCTTTCTCCATCCCGCTTCTGCTTCCGGAGTCCTGATTGAATTGTGTGAAAAAAAACCGGATAGTTAAAAAGGAGTGTTAAACATAACTTTGGATGATCTGCTTAACAGACAGACAGGGGTCCGGTTGATCAATATGATTTCAATATGAATAAAAACTCAGCCATCGCCGGGAATTCCGGACCAAAAATCAGGTCCGACTGTCAGATTACTCTGGAACTGAGATCCGGGGGTGGAATAGATATTGATCTGACTTCAAAGGTAAAAGTCCTTTATGGTGAATCCATAGTGAACCTTATATCATCGGTTCTGGGTTTTTACGGAATAGCTGATGCCTCAGTTAAAGTTGTTGATTCGGGAGCGCTGCCCTTTGTCATATCTGCACGGGTGGAATCAGCCATAAGGCAATTGTTAAGTACCGGCAAGGAGTATCTGCCTGATATGATTCAGGAAAACAGATATCCGACCGGGAGGGACAGGTTTCGTTTCTCAAGGTTATATCTGCCAGGCAATACCCCGGGCCTCATGATCAATGCAGGTCTGCATTCTGCCGACGGGATAATACTCGACCTTGAAGATTCTGTTGCTCCGGAAAAGAAAGACGAGGCGAGGATCCTTGTCAGAAATGCCTTGCGCCAGGTAAATTTTCACGGAGCTGAAAGAATGGTCAGGATAAACCAGGGCAGAAGAGGACTGGAGGATCTGGGTTTTGTAATTCCTCATAATGTCAATCTTATTATTATTCCAAAATGTGAATCGGCTGATAATGTCAGAGCAGTGGATGATGAGATAGCACTCCTGAAAAAACGGTACAACCTGAATAATGATGTCTTCCTGATGCCTGTTATTGAGAGTGCTGCAGGAATAGAACACTCTTTTGAGATTGCCTCTTCGTCGTCGAATATTGTTGCGATTGCAATAGGACTGGAAGATTATACTGCGGACCTTGGGGTGCCAAGGACACTTGAAGGCAATGAGTCATTTTATGCAAGGACCAGGCTTGTTGTTGCAGCCCGGGCAGCCGGGATACAGCCTATTGATTCCGTATTTTCGGATGTCGGGGATATGGAGGCTCTGAGACAAAATGTAAAGGTTTCCAAAGGATTGGGCTTTGAAGGAATGGGATGCATTCATCCAAGGCAGATCGCGGTAATAAGAGAAGGATTTGCTCCTGGTAATGAGGAGATTGAAAGATCCGTCAGGATAGTAATGGCATTCAGGCTCGCTGAATCACAGGGACTTGGAGTTGTTGCCCTGGGAACAAAGATGATAGATCCCCCGGTTGTAGCCAGAGCCATGAAAACCCTTGACCTTGCTGTCCGGCTCGGATTGTTACCGGCTGACTGGACAGACAATATCCCGGCTGATAATAGTAAAGAACCATAACAGGAAATATGGCAGTCAAAAGAGTAATAAATGCAGCAGGAAGAGAGGTCCCTCTTGAGATCAACGGCAAGCCTGTGATACCCTACAAGGGAGTCGGCAGGCACAAGCCTGAGGGACGTAAATTTTCACCTTTAATTCCGAGCTGTTCGGATTATCCGGATGATGGGAACAAGGTGATTCCGTCTCTGAAGGAGGCTCTGATGAAATGCGGTATTAAAGATGGTATGACAATTTCAACACACCACCATCTCCGGGATGGGGATCTGATATGCAACAGGATATTTGAATTGGCTTCCGAAATGGGCATCAGGGATCTTATCTGGTTTCCATCAGCTTCCTTTCCATGCAATGATCCTGTGATAAAATACCTGGATGATGGCACAATCAACAGAATTGAAGGTAGCATGAACGGGCCTCTGGGCCGGTATGTATCAGAGGGCAGGATGAAGGGGACAGCGGTACTCAGATCTCATGGTGGCCGGGTACAGGCGATCCAGGATGGGGAAGTAAAGATTGATATTGCAGTCCTTGCTGCGCCTTCAGCAGATGCGTTCGGGAATGCCAGGGGAACGGGAGGCAGCTCAGCCTGCGGTGTATTGGGCTACACAAAGGCTGATTATATGTATGCCGATAAGGTCATCGTTGTGACGGATAACCTTGTAGATCTGCCTTGTCTTCCCATGGAAATTGAAGGTAATTATGTCGATTATGTGGTGGTGGTAGAAAAGATAGGAATACCTGAAAAGATAGTCTCTGGCACCACTCAGATAACAAAGAGTCCCGACAGGCTCCTGATCGCTGAATTAACAGCATCATTTCTTGACAAATCGGGGATATTAAAAGATGGAGTATCAATGCAGGCCGGGGCGGGTGGCACTTCACTTGCCATCGCTGTTTTTGTACATCAGATACTTAAGAAGAGGGGATGGAAGTCTAAATTCGGATTTGGTGGAAGTACAAAATACATGGTCAGTATGCTTGAGGAGGGACAAATGGAATATATTCTTGATGCTCAGGCGTTTGATCTGGATGCGGTAAGGTCAGTAGACACTAATCCGAACCATGTACCATATCCGGTATTCAATGCATATAACTATCATTCCAAGGGTAACCTTACGAGTATGATAGATATAATGATCCTCGGGGCAACAGAGATAGACCTGAACTTCAATGGTAATGTGGTTACACATTCCGATGGCTATCTGCTTCACGGCATCGGAGGGTGGCAGAATTGCCTTAATGCCAGGAATGTTATTATTCCGGTACCTTTATTCCGCGACAGGATACCTGTTATAGTTGATGAAGTTGTAACACTTTGCGGACCCGGCGAACTGATCGATGTGATAATTACAGAGAGGGGGATAGCCATTAATCCCTTGCGGCAGGATCTTCTTGACAGTGTCAGGGGCAGCGGGTTGCCGGTGCTGACTATTGAGGAATTGAAAAATGAAGCCGAAAAAATCTGTGGCAGGCCACAAAAACCTCATTTCGATGATGATATAGTAGCTGCGGTTAAATGGATCGATGGAACTGTTATTGATGTTGTCAGGAAAATAAGACTTTAATATGGAAAAGTATAAATGTTCGGTCTGCGGCTATATATATGATCCTGAACAGGGGGACCCGGTAGCAGGAATAGAACCCGGCACTGCGTTCGGCGATCTTCCGGCTGACTGGACCTGTCCGATATGTGGTGCAGCCAAAGAGGAATTTATGATTCACGATTGATTGAGAATAACCCGGAGTTCAGTTATTGGGTTTACTCATTGAAAGGCATGTTTCGTACTACTTCCGTAAGAAGATCCCAGAACATTTGTGTGGTCCTTATTTCAATCATCTCTTCCGGTGTATGGGCACCCTTTATTGTCGGGCCAAATGATATCATATCGATGCCTTTGATTTTCTCATAAACAAGTCCGCACTCCAACCCTGCATGTATTGCCCTTACCAGTGGCTCCTTCCCAAACAGTTCCCTGTACGATCTGAGTGTAAGGTTGAGTATTTCAGAAGAGAGATTTGGTTTCCATCCGGGATATCCGTCAGAATGGACAACCTCTGCCCCTGCGAGTCTCAGACATGATTCGACCATAGCAGCGGCATCATATTTTGAGGATTCAATTGAACTTCTCTGTGTGGTAACAATATGTATTGTATTATTATCACCGAATTTTGCAGAAGCAAGGTTTGTAGAGGTCTCCACCAGGTCATCCATCTCTTTTGACCAGGCAATAGGACCGTGGGGACAGCATGACAGAGCATTCAGGAATCTTTTCTGACTTTCCTTATCCATCGAAAATGCAGGCAGTTCCGTATCACTCACAGAAATCTTAATATCTTTCTCAAGGATTCCTATTTCGTCTGTAAGAGTCTGATAAAAACCATCAATCCATTTTTTTATGGCTTCACGTTGCGATCTGTCAATTACTATGGTTGAAAAAGCTTCCCTGGGAATAGCATTCCTCAGATTTCCTCCGTCAAAATTGCTGAGGGAAATATCAAACTCATTTGAGATATTCCGGAGCAACCTGTTCATCAGCTTTACAGAATTGCCATACCCTTTGTGAATTTCATCACCTGAATGGCCGCCGTGTAATCCAGTCAGGGATATCCGCAGTGCACATGATACCTCCTTTACAGGAACGGCTTCATATTTCATTATCCCTTCAGTATCCATGCCTCCCGCACATCCTATAAAAAGGATTCCTTCATCCTCTGAATCAAGATTAAGAAGTGTCCTGCCCGTAAAAAAGTCAGGTTTAAGATTGATGGCGCCCGTCATACCGGACTCCTCGTCAACAGTGAAAAGACATTCGATTTTTCCTGCTTTAAGATCTTTATCAGTCAGGATAGCCATCTGTGAAGCGATCCCTATGCCATCATCGGCGCCCAGTGTGGTTCCTTTGGCAACTACCCAGCCGCCTTTCACAAGAGGTACAATTGGATCGGTTGACCAGTTATGCGGATAATCCGCATTTTTTTCCCCAACCATATCCATATGGCTCTGGAGAACGACTGTCTTCCTGTTCTCCATCCCTCTTGCAGCCGGTCTGGTGATCAGAATATTTCCGATCTCATCCTCTTTGGATTCAAGGCCGTTATTTCGGGCAAACTCAATAAGATGTTTTCTGATCTTTCCCTTCGTTCTTGGATAAACGTGGTATTTTACAAATATCCTCAAAATAAATCCAGATTGGTTCCGGATTCAGGTGACTTAAAATACTCATACCTGGTAATATCTTCCCTTGATTGGCCGCAAATTTACAATTTATTTCTTATCTGAAAGGATTAAGACCCCAAATTATTGTAATGTTTCATGTCATCAGGGAAATTAACTATTTTTACATAAGATCAATTTACTTTGACAAACTGGACTAATGATCAGAAGATACTATTGTGGTATTACCGGGTGACGGCATTGGCAGGGTTGTGCTTAAAGAGGCCATCAGAGTGCTGGACGCTGCCGGATTCGAGGCAGATTATATTCATGGTGACATAGGCTGGGATTTCTGGTGCAATGAGGGAAACCCGTTGCCACCGAGGACTATAGATCTCATTGAGAAACATAAAATTGCTCTGTTTGGGGCAATTACATCAAAGCCTGAGGATGAAGCCAGGGCTGAACTAAGACCGGGCCTGCAGGGAAAAGGATTTAAGTACTCAAGTCCAATTGTTGGTCTGAGACAACATTTTAACCTGGATATTTGTGTACGGCCATGCAAATCATACAAAGGGAATCCGCTGAACTTTGTGAGGAGAGGAAAGGACAATACGATTGATGAACCAGTTGTTGATGTGGTTGTGTTCCGGCAGAATACCGAAGGGCTCTATTGTGGAGTTGAATGGACAAATCCGCCCGAAATTGTTCATCAGGCCCTGATGTCACACCCAAAATTCCGGGAAAACTATGGCAGATGTACCGGTCGATGAACTTTCAGTATCCACCAGGATATTTACAAGGAAGGCCACAATAAGGATACTGACGGCTGCTTTTGAATATGCACGCCGATATAATTATAAATCAGTTACTGTATGTGAAAAACCGAATGTCATCAGGGAGACTTCCGGCTTGATGTGGAGGCTCGCAAAAGAGATACAGAAGAGATCTTTTCCGGAAATTGTACTCCTGAATACCAATATTGACGCTCAGATGATGTGGCTTACAAAGAATCCTGAAGATTATGGTGTGATAGTAGCCGGGAATATGTTCGGTGATATAGTATCAGACGCCTTTGCCGGTCTTATTGGCGGCCTGGGATTTGCATGCAGTGCACAGTTTTCGTCAGAAGGTATTGCTGTTTTTGAGCCTACACATGGTTCTGCTCCAAAGTATGCTGATTATGAAGTGTCAATTGTAAATCCCATCGCCATGATAGAATCTGCATGCATGATGCTTGATTATCTGGGTGAGGAACAAATATCATCAAGGATACGCATGTCCATAGCCAGGGTAATAGAAGAGGGGAAGAGCCGGACATATGACATGTTAAAAATGGCCGGCAAACCTGATGTTATACAAAATGGGGCAGTGTCGACTTCCGGTATGACAGATGCTATAATTGCCGGATTAAAATAACCAAAAATAATTCCAATGACTGAGCGGGTACGAAAATTATGGCCTGAACTTGAGTGGATAAATGATTCGTCACTCAGGGAAAAAACTGCTGAAGTGTGGGAACTGGCGCTTCAACGAAGTGTCCTCAGCGTGGCAGACCTGGATAATATACCTTTTACGCTGCTGTGCGGACCGGATCTTAAAGTAAGTTTTATGGCCCATAAAAAATGTGTCGTGCATATTGCGCGTGCTGCTGGTGAAAAGATAAACCAGTTTCTGGGAAGCGGCCTTCAGGCAGATATGGATGTGCTCATTTCTGGTGCTATACTTGCTGATGTTGGTAAATTACTTGAATATGAGCTCGATAGTAGTGGAAAAGCAGTTCAGGGAGTATACGGCCAGTATCTGAGACATCCCTTTTCTGGAGTATCGCTGGCTGAAGAATGCGGACTCCCTCCCCAGGTATGCCATATTATTGCTGCGCATGCCCAGGAAGGAGACCTGGTGAAACGGACCACTGAGGCATACATTGTACATCATGCCGATTTTATGACATTTCTGCCATTCAAAAACCGGCTGACCTCTTCGTGAGAAATCAGAATGCAGCTTTTAGTCCGGATCTGAAAGGGCAGGGGATAAACTGATATCCCGTCATCCCAGCTTCATCTTTTCGACCTCTTCGATATTTCTTTCGTTCGTAACTACTTTTGCATCGGGAGTATACAGGTAATCAATGAGATCCTGATATTTATCCATTATCTTGCCCCTTACAATTTTCATTGTGGAATTCATGAGGCCATTTTCTTCGGTAAAGCTTTGCTCCAGAATACCAATGGCAACCGGAAGCCACCTCTGCGGGAACATGCTGCCATATCTTCCGTTTATCCTGTATTCATTGACTTCACTTTCGATCAATGTAATAACTGCTCTCTTGCCTTCATCGGAGTCAGCTGTAAGGTCTTTTTCTTCAAGATACAGTTTAAGTGCATGCTGGTTTGGAACAACTAACCCGACTGTGTAGGGTTTCTGGTTATTATAGAGCATGCATTGGTCAATATATTTTGATTGCTCGGAAATAGCTTCCTCGATACCTTCCGGGCTGAATTTTTCACCATCATCTGCGATCAGAAGGCTTTTAAACCGGCCCATTACATACAAAAATCCGTCATCGCTCAGGTATCCCATATCTCCGGTATAGAGCCATCCGTCCCTTATAGCCTCTTTGGTGGCAGATTCATTTTTCCAGTAACCGTGCATTACATTTCCACCCCGTATGACTATTTCACCTTTCTGATTCACCGGCAATTCATTGCCATCATCGTCACAGATTTTAAGATCCATATTATTAACCAGAACCCCTGAGGATCCGAGTTTATGCTTTCCGGCTGAATTTGACGAAATTACAGGAGAAGCTTCACTGAGTCCGTAGCCCTGAAACATTGGAATTCCAAGAGCATAAAAAAACCTCTGAAGTTCCATATCAAGTAGCGCCCCTCCACCTATAAAAAAGTCAAGTTCCCCGCCGTAGGCTTCACGGATTTTACTGAACAATATTCTGTCATAGAGTTTCAGAAGGGGTTTTTTTACTCTTTGCAGACCATCTCCGCTGTTCCATCCCTCTTTGTTATAGGAGTATGATACTTTCAGTGCGTTATTAAAAAGCAATTCGATCAGCTTACCCTTTTCCTTTATACCTTTCTCAATATTTTTCCTGAAATTCTTTGCAATAGCCGGTACGCTCATCAGGAGATTTGGTTTGATCTCCTTCAGGCATGCGGGCAGGTTTCTCAGGGTCTCCATCGGTGTTTTCCCTGTTTTGACCGAGGCTATGCTGGCTCCTTTTCCCATGAATGCAAAGATTCCGCATGTATGTCCGAAGGAGTGATCCCAGGGAAGTATAAGCAGGGTTTTATAAAAAGAGGGGATATCTATCAGGCTATAAGCCTGGTAGACATTTGTGACATAGTTTCCGTGGGTCAGTATTATACCTTTTGGATCTGCCGTTGTTCCTGAGGTGTAGCAGATATTGGCAAAATCCGAAGGAGTGATACTCTTGAATAACTCCTCGAACCTGGCCATATTTTCCGGGACATCGAGCCATTCCCTTCCAATCTTCCTGACCTCGTTAAAATGGATTTCGTTATCTTCATACTCTTCCTGTGTATCGAAATGTATTATTTTCTCCAGGGTATTGCATTGACTGATAACCTCCTTCAGTTTCTGGGCCTGGATCGATGAGACAAGAATCATCCGTGCGCCGGAGTGGTTAATCCTGAATTTTATCTCCTCGGGATTCAGTTTTACAGAGAGTGGTACATTCACACTACCGGTGTAAAGTATGCCAAGTTCTCCAATTACCCAGCTGTTACGGCCTTCCGATATGATACACAGTCTGTCCCCTTTTTTTATCCCCAGCCTCATAAGTCCAGCCGCAAATTCGTAAACCTGTTTTCTGGTTTCACCGTACGTGGTGCCTTCATATTTATCGCCGGGTTTCTCCCACAGATATACATTGCTGCTGTACTTTTCAACACTTTCTTCGAAAAACTGTATTAAGGATTTCATCTGCTCAGGTTTTAATTGGCGGTTAATTTTATATTTCGAATATACAAAATCCGCAGTATTTAATTCCTTTAAGGGCAAATTTCTGTGATTTGGTTTAGTATTCGATATTTTGTATCTTTGATTACTGTCATCCGGAATGTGGGGGTTGTGATTTAAATAATTAACTTAATTGTTTTAATATGAGACGTTTATTTGCAATGACTTTTGTTTTGCTTCTTGCAATTGCACCTTCATGTAACTATCTCAGATCTAAAGGGTTGTTCAATAAGAAAGAAAAAACAGCTGCTGCACTTAAGGCACAACTGGATAGTATAAGGGTAGCTGATTCACTACGCCAGGTCCAGGAGGTGCTTCTGGCGGCTGAAACGGCACGACAGGATTCTGCAAGGCAGGCAGAGGATGACAGGAAATCCCTGGAAGCCAGGTCCGGGTACAGTATAATTGTCGGAAGCTTTATTACTCCGGAGTATGCTAAAGCCTTCGCAGAATCATACAGGAAGCAGGGATATAATCCAAAGATACTTCAGAAGGAAAACAGTAAATTTGAACTGGTCGCAGCAGAGTCTCATGAGAGTTTCAGCAAAGCGCTGGCCCGGTTAAGGGCATTTCAGGATACTGTCGCATTTGATGCCTGGATGTATATCAGGAAATGAACCGGCGCCCGGGTATTTCTTTCGGGATGGTCAGTTCCTGATTATCGTCTCTTCGCGATCCGGTCCTACTGAAACCAGTGTAACAGGTATACCGGTATGCTTTTCAATAAACTCAATGAATATTTTAAGGGCCCCTGGCAGTTCGCTGAATTTCCTTTTCCCGGAGATATTATCTTCCCATCCCTGGAATTCGGTATAGACAGGTTCAATTCTTGCATTGTTATCGAATGGCATTTCGCCGGTTTCCCGTCCGTCAATAATATATGAGGTGCAGATCTTTATTTTTTTAAATCCCGACATTACATCGGCTTTTGTCATAAACAGTCTTGTAACTCCGTTTATCATGATAGAATAGTTCAGGGCAGGAAGATCCAGCCATCCGCAGCGCCTTGGCCTGCCTGTGGTTGAGCCGAATTCACGGCCTATGTTCCGTAAAGTGTCTCCGGTATCGTCATCGAGCTCTGTGGGAAACGGGCCACTTCCCACCCTTGTGCAGTATGCTTTAAAGATGCCAAAGATCTCACCGATCTGCCTGGGGGATATCCCTAAACCTGTGCACGCTCCTGCACTAATTGTATTTGAGGAAGTAACGAAGGGGTATGTGCCAAAGTCCACATCAAGCATTGTACCCTGTGCCCCCTCGGCAAGTATTTTTTTGCCGTTTGAGACAAGCTGGTTAATATAATATTCAGTGGTTATTATCTGAAATTCCCTGAGCATTTCAACACCCTCAAACCAGCCTTTTTCATATTCGGAAAGATCAAATCTGAAGTCATAGTTTTTCAGAATTGTCATGTGTTTTTTAAGATGGCATTCATATAACTCCATAAAATCCTTCCTGAGAATATCGCCGACCCTGAGTCCGTTCCTGCTCACCTTGTCGGTATAGGCAGGACCGATGCCTTTCAGGGTTGACCCTATCTTTGTATTGCCTTTCTGCAACTCATAAGCTGCATCGAGTATTCTGTGGCTGGGAAGGATAAGATTTGCCCTGTTCGATATGATGAGCCGCTTTGAAAGCTCGCTTACAGATGTTTTCAATCCCTCTATCTCCTGTCTGAAAACTGCAGGATCAATTACAACTCCGTTTCCGATAATGTTTAATTTATCCGGATGAAATATCCCTGAAGGGATCAGATGCAATACGTGCTTGATATTATTAAATTCCAGTGAATGTCCTGCATTTGGCCCCCCCTGGAACCGGGCAATTACATCGTATCCCGGACTAAGGGCATCAACGATTTTTCCCTTTCCCTCATCGCCCCATTGCAGGCCTAACAGTATATCAATGTTCATGTTATGTAATATTCAGGTAATCAAAAAACGATAAGCAAGATACGAAATATTTTCAGAAGATAGTTTTGGGTCGACATTTGTTAATAACTTAAAAAGGCTCAGCAAAGAATCTTTGAATAAGCAATTCTCTGTGAAGCTCAATCAGTATTTTAACAGGGGATTTAGAAATTAATTACAAAATCAAGCCATGGAATACCTATAATAATATCACTGGCAATATCGGGGTTATTGATAAATGCCAGATCAATGGAAGTTCTGTCGCTGAGAAACCTTATTCCATAGGAAATTATGCCATAATAGTTTCCACTTTCCGATTCTCCCGGGATTATCCAGTTTTCACTTACAAAGGCAATCCTTTTGGAGGCCCTGACCATACCGCTGATTGTGACCAGCGGTGACGAACTGAATCTCCCGTCGGCACTTCCCCAGCCTATAGCCCCGGTTATGTTATTGTTTTTATTGCCATAAGTCGCAAAGGCATTGAAAGTTGCCAGTCCCCCAAAATCTTCTATAGTCCTTAGAGTGTTTGCGTAAAGGATGGAACCGCCGGCATAAAAATTGTCTGCCACTTTAAACGACATCTTCGGGTTTATAAAGAATGCATATGGACCTTCTCCGCCGGCTAAAAGTGAGATTATTTCGAATCCCCCCGATACGCTGAAGAAATCCGTAAAAGCGTAGTTAAAGGTATTCACGAATATCCAGGTATTCTGGTAGTATCCGGTATTCTTCTCAGCAGGGATGGCAGAGCTGCCGAGCAGATATTTTGTTGGATTTGGATTTTCGAACCAGAGACCGGTCGGTCTCTCATTTATGGCCGCAACAGGTATCAGTGACCTGATATTTTCTTTCAGCAAATGCAGCTCCCCCAGTGTTGTTGACTGAATCACTACCTCATTGCCGGTATCAAGTATAATCTTACCCGAAATTGTTGATCCGTCCTTCAGGGTGATCTGGTACGTTTTGTTCAGTTCGACCTGATTAATTTGCTGAGTATACGCGTTCTGAGTAAGCATGCAGAACATGAGGAGCGCAAAAATTAAAAATGCAGATAATCTGCTGATCAGATTAGGTTTACAATCCATGGGTTATGATTCTAATATGGTTTTGAACAGCTGGGATATCCATAGCAATTTAACCTTCAATGCACCCGGTGATGCAAGGTACTATATTAATTTTAAATCAAATTATGGATTGGTAAAAATCTCAGCTTTTGACTGGTGTTACTAATTTTTTTCCTCTTTTATTGAGCCATAGATATAAAGCGAGTGGTAAGAAGGGGAAAAATTATATAGCTCGCTTGCAGTATTTATGATCTCATGAATTCTGGGATCACAGAATTCTATAACCTTACCCGATTCTATATCAATAAGATGGTCGTGCTGGCCACACTGGTAAGCTCTTTCAAACTGGGCTATGTTTTTGCCAAATTGATGCTTGATCACAAGGTTGCAGTCGAGCAATAATTCAATTGTATTATATAATGTTGCCCTGCTGACCCTGTAATTTTTGTTCTTCATAAAAATATAAAGAGATTCAATATCGAAATGTCCTGATCTTGAATATATCTCATCCAGTATAGCATATCTCTCAGGTGTTTTTCTGTGCCCTTTCTTTTCGAGATATTCAGTGAAGATCTTCTTTACTGTCAGTTTTGTATCGTCACTAATCATATCTGATCTAATTTAAAATAAACACAAAAATACATAATTTCAGTGAATTTCGTAGAAAGAAAGTGATCAAAAGTTAATTTGAATATTCCTCAACTCTTCTGACATTCTCAATACCTTTTATATTTGAGATTTTCAGAATGAGGTTATTGAGGTCTTTGGTATGGTGAATATACAGATCTATTGTACCTTCGAATATCCCGTTCTGAACAGAGATATTAATATTTGTCATATTCACTTTCAGTTCTGAAGAGATGATATTTGTGATTTCATTTACAAGTCCGATCCTGTCAATTCCTCTCATGTTGATCCTGGCAACGAATGAGACAAGCTTATGAATTGCCCATTTTACTGCTATTATACGGTTTCCCTCATTCGACATTATCCTGATTGCAGCCGGACATTTTGGTTTATGTATAATGATTGCTCCTTCCGGTGAATGGTAGCCTATGACGTCATCACCCGGGATAGGATTACAGCACTTTGCTATTTCATATGACTGTTCCGCATTGTCAACGTTTTCCCTGAGCAGGAAGGGCTCTTTACTGTCAATTTTCTTCTTTACAACCTCATCCTCTTTTTTCTGCTTTTTTGAGCCGATCAGTTTCAGTTCCCAGTATTTAATAACATTTTGTGCCGGTCCCTTTTTAAGTATCTTTTTGAGATCGTAAAGATTGATCTTCCCTATTCCGATTCCGTAGTACAGATCATCCTTATTCAGAGAATCATACGATTTCAGCAATTTCTTAAGGATCTCCGAACTTGAAGTAAGTCCCTGATCTTTGAGTTTAAGTTCAAGGATTTCCTGGCCTTTCTGGATGGTATCTTTCGATTCAGTCTTTAGAGCATTCTTAATTGCATCTTTTGCCTTTGAGGTCCTGACGAATGAGAGCCACTCCCGTTCAGGTTTGGCTATATCGGATGTTATTATTTCAACCTGGTCGCCGCTCATCAGGATGGAGTTTATGGGATTTAGCTTATAGTTGATTTTTGCACCGATAGCTTTATTACCTACCTCTGTATGTATTTCATAGGCAAAATCAAGTGCAGAAGCGCCTTTAGGAAGGCTAACAAGAAATCCCTTTGGAGTAAAGACCATGATTTCTGAAGAGAACAGATTCATCTTGAATTCATCAAGAAACTCAATCGGATCTTCATGGGGATTCTCAAGCATGAGCCTGATCTTTTTTATCCATTTATCCAGTTCAGTTCCCGGCGATTCATCTCCTTTGTATCTCCAGTGTGCAGCGTAACCTCTTTCAGCGATCTCGTCCATACGCTTGCTCCTTATCTGCACCTCGACCCATTTACCTTCAGGACCCATTACAGTGACATGAAGCGCCTCGTACCCGTTTGGCTTCGGCCGGCTTACCCAGTCACGCAGCCTGTCGGGCTTTGGCAGATATGAATCAGTTATCATGGAATAGATATTCCAGCATTGAGTCTTTTCCGGAATCCCATCTTTGGATTCAAAAACGATTCTGACGGCCAGCACATCATATATTTCCTCAAACGGAACATTTTTAGCCTGCATCTTTTTCCAGATTGAGAAAATTGATTTTGGCCGGCCACTGATATCAAAAATCAATCCTGCTTCAGTGAGTTTCTCTATTATCGGAAGTGAGAATTTGTTTATCAGGGCAAAATATTTCTTTTCGCTGCCCTTAAGTTTGGAGGAGATCTCTTCATATATCTGAGGCTGCCTGAATTTAAAGCTAAGATCTTCAAGCTCGCTTTTGATGGCATACAATCCGAGCCTGTTGGCAAGAGGAGCGTAGAGAAAAATAGTTTCACCTGCCACCTTCATCTTCTTGTGTTCAGGCATTGAATCGAGCGTTCTCATATTATGGAGACGGTCGGCGATCTTTATCAGGATCACCCTCAGATCGTCGGAAAGAGTAAGAAGCATCTTCCTGAAGTTCTCAGCCTGCATGGAAGATGAATTCTCCTTATTGTAGGTGCCAGAAATTTTAGTTAAGCCGTCAATAAGAGATGCAATTTTAGGATCAAATTCCCTTTTGATCTCATCAAGCGAATATTCAGTATCCTCCACAATATCATGCAGGAGAGCCACTGCAATGGATCTTGCCCCGAGGCCGATCTCCCTGTTGACAATCTTTGCAACTGAAATCGGATGGATTATATAAGGTTCGCCGGATTTTCTCCGCATATTCCAGTGAGCCTCATTTGCAATCCTGAACGCCTTGTCAATAAGCTCCCTGTCTCCGGGTTTATTGCACCTGAGAAGATTTTTTACCAGAGACTCATATTCTGACTGAATACGATTTTTATCCTCATCATCAAAAATATCTTTATTCCCCATAAATTACTTTAGAGCACCTTTTTGTGCAGGATACAAAGATAACTTTTTGCGGCCAACTTTGTTCTCTTACCCTGTAATAGAATAGTGATTTCTTTAAGGCTCTTTGAGAATTGTAACAGTACCTGTCCTCGAAATATTTTTACCTGACGGTGTGGTCACTTTCAAAAACCATAAGCATATCCCATCAGGCATAGGAGACCCGTTTCTTGTTCCGTCCCATGATGAATTGAAATCTCTTGTTTCAAAGAGAACTGAGCCATGCTGATCACTAATTATCAGATGATAATCCTTTGGTGTAAAGGAGAGTACCGGGCGGAACAGGTCATTTACAAGATCATTGTCAGGGGTAAATAGATTTGGTACGGTGATCAGCTCAACCGGAGCGGTGCATTTTACTGATGAGCTGCTTTGCCCAGGGATGCCATGAGGATTTCCTGTTTCACTGGCAGCGATATAAAAGCAGACCTGGTCTCCTGATACATTGTACATTATATCTTTATATCCCAGCATATAAACCGAATCAGTTGACGTCACGGAAGCATTTTCAAAAAATCCGCTTCCTGTATTAACAAAAACTCCGTAAGCAGAGACTTCTCCGGTCCACTCTCTGTATTGATTCCAGGAAAGCCTCAGGTCATTGCCTTCCCATTCAGACGACAGAACCATATTGGATGACGTGTTGGAGACCGTCACAGGAATATCGCAGCTGTTTATGGCAGACAGTCTGTAATAATTTACTTTGTCCGGGTCTGCTTTGGTATCTGTAAATAATACGGTACCGTTCACCGCTCTGAGCCTGGCTATCTCCAGGAATGCACCTGACGGACCGGTTTTTCTTTCCAGGAGGAAATCAGAGATTTCTGATCCGGGATCAATAGTAAATGAGAGCATTACCCTGTTACCGGTATCTATGGTTGCCCAATCTGCATTGATCCATGCCGGAGGCCTCAGCATCTTTGTCGAAAGAGATGATTTGTTTGAGGTGGAAAACAAGCCTCCTTCAAGATTTGCCCTTATAAAAAAGCTGTACTGGGCACTTGTTATAAAATTATCTAAGGTGAAGCTGACTGTCTCCGCACCCACCCTGCCTGCCTCAGTAAATTCCCCGCCATTAACCGAGAGCATGATGGAATAGTCAATCACTGCTTCAGGATAAGAAGTATAGTTGTTCCATGATACATTTATCCTGTTTATACAGGTATCAATTCCGGCCCTGGAAAAAATTGTACTGAGAGAGTTTGAAAGAGGGCTGGTACATCCGGGTAGTCCGGGGACTGCCGATAGCCGGTGGGCTGCAATAACGTACGAAACACTTGAATATTTAGGAGCCGTATTTGTGATGGTGTGACTTGTTGCAGCGGGATTCCACACCGTATCAATAGCCTTTCCATCACCATCTTTGTATGAATATATGATATATGCTGCTATATCCGCAGATTCGCTCGGGATCCAGGTAAATTCTGTTTTATCTGTCTCAGGCTGAACTGAAACGGATGTAAGCACCGGAGCCAGGGGAACAGTGCAGTTTTCCTGGGAATGAGCATTACAGAAGAAACCTGAAAAAGCCAGGATAGTAATCAGATGCTTCTTTTTCATTTTGATCCGGCAGTGACCTGGTAAAGTTCATCAATGTTATAATACGTACGGGCAAGTCTGATTATTTCATCGGGATCAATTTTATTTATTTTTTCTGAGAGTTTTGTATAGTATGAAATATCAAGTCCGAACTCCCAGACTGACCTGAAGCTTTCTGCGATTGCAAATGGCCCGTCAAACATCCTGACCATTTCCCCTGACATATAATTACGCACCAGGTCCAGCTCTTCTTTGCTTACCGGAACATTCTGAAGGGTTTTTATCTCATTAAGGATCTCATTTATTGTCTCCCTGCTGTATTTCTGGTTAACATCCGTTGAGATCAGTTTATATCCTGACAGATCAAGGGAAGAAACTGAAGAACTTATTCCATACGTATAGCCTTTCTGTTCGCGGATGTTTCTCATCAGCCTGGAGCCGAAATATCCTCCGAGAATTGTATTTAAGATCTTGAGCCCCGGATAGTCGGGATGCCGTTTATTGATCGTGGCTGAACCTATTCTGACGGCAGTCTGAACTGCGCCTTTTTTATCTATATGGACCATTTTAAGCTTTTCCCCAACGGGGTTTTTCCTCCCGGCCCGCAGTGATGTGTTACCCGGCTTTATCTCCCCGATATACTTATTCAGCAGTTCAATTGTATCCCTGTGTATCCTGCCTGAAATGATGATTGCCATATTCGCAGCAGAGTAATATTCCGAATGAAAATCCCTGATTGCTTTACTGTTAAGCATTTCGAAATCCTCTTCGCGTACCTGTCGTCCATAGGGGTGGTCTTTTCCGAAGGCGGATTCAAAGAACTGGTCGGTTGCCAGATTGCTTACTTTTTCCCTGCTGACGAGGTACCATCTCAGGCGCTTGTTCATAAGGGACTTTAGTTCGGGTTCGGGAAAGCGAGGCCTGAAAAGTATTTCACGGGTCAGCTCAAGTACTTTATCAACATGTTTGTTCAGAAAATATAGTGTAATTCCGGCCAGATCCCTGTCTGAATTCAGGTTGTGGAATATTCCATAAAAGTCAAGTAATCTGCTGAGTTCTTCTGAACTGTAATTCTGTGATCCTTCCGTGAGCATCATATTGGTTGCGGAGGAGAGCATCGGCAAATCTTCCTTCACCTGTCCGGCCCTGAAGATAAAATCAAGGCGCATTATCTCCTCAGTTCCGGACTCTATCAAAAAAACCGGTATGCCATTATTCAGAATGGTTTTGCTGACCACAGGAAGAACTACTTTTTCAACGGGAAAGAGCGGCGGTTGGATTCTTTGCAAAGTATTCATTTTTAATCTTTTCGTGTCGACCTGTAGTATAATGTACTGCAATTTGAGGGTTTGAAATATTTCCGGACTGCCTGTACGACCATTTCCCGGGATACCTGCCTGTAAGTTTCAACTTCCTGGTTTATAAGTTCCGGATTGCCAAGAAGTTCAAAGTAGGAAAGAGCAATTGCCTTATTCAGGATACTTGTGTTTGAAAAAACTGCCGAGGATTCAAATTTATTCTTCACTTTTTCCAGCTCATCTTCCTTTTCTCCAGTGTCATGCAATCCCTCAATCACCTCTGATACTGATTCTTCCGCATCCTTTATCTCAATGCCTTTCATTAACTTGCCCTGCAATATTATCAGACCGGGATCAATATCGGAAGTTATATAAGAATTTATTTCACTGAACAACTTCTTCTCCCTTACCAGTTTTGTGTATAGTCTGCCCGATTCGCCTCCGGCGAGCAGGTCTGTAATGAGATCAAGAGTGTAATAATCATCGCTCATCCTGGAACCCGTATGCCAGACTTTGTAAATAGCGTCTGAAGGAACATCCTTCTCGATAGTCATTATCCTGGGTTCAGACTGTTCAGGTTCTGAAGGAAGATTTCTGGGAATAATATTTCTTCGGGGTATGGGACCGAACCACTTTTCAGTAAGTCTTAATGCAGTGTCAGAAGAAATATTTCCTGTAAGTGCCAGGATTGCATTGTCAGGAGCATAATGAGAGAAAAAAAACTTTCTTATCACATCCAGATCTGCGTTTGCGATATGAGAGATATCCATTCCGATTGTCGGCCACCGGTAAGGATGTATTTTGTATGCCAGAGGTCTGAGTTTAAGTATTGCATCCCCATAGGGCTGGTTAAGATATCGTTGGTTAAATTCTTCAATCACAACGTTTTTCTGTGTGTCCAGGTTTTTCTGGGAGAGGTCCAGTCCGAGCATCCTGTCAGATTCAAGCCAGAAGCCGGTTTCAATATTCCCGCCAGGTACAGTGAGGTAGTAGTTTGTTATATCGTTACTGGTAAAGGCGTTGTTTTCACCACCTGCCATTTGCAGGGGCTTATCATATTCAGGGATATTAACGGATCCGCTGAACATCAGATGTTCAAAGAGGTGAGCCAGACCGGTCATGCCGGGATCTTCATCCCTTGATCCGACATCATAGAGAATATTCATTGCTACCAGTGGAGTGGACCTGTCCTCATGCACCAGAACCCTTAATCCGTTCTTAAGGGAAAACCGGTCGAATTTTATCATACCTGAAAAATAATATTGCAATCACGACAGACACCTCTGAAGTTAAAATCTGCCTGTCGACAAACTTAAATAAAAAACAGCGAAGGATTGGTATTGTTTTTATATTTGCAACATTATGTTCAGAAATCATTTTTCCGGGAGGGCCCTTTACAGAAAACTTTTTGAAATTGATCAGGTAAAGTTGGTCTACTTTCTTAGTCTGGTGGTTGGTTTATTGAGTGCTCTTGCAGCTGCCATTCTGAAAAATGCCATCCATTACACACAAGAGCTGCTTACAGGAGGAATATCGACTGAATCGGGAGGCATTCTTTACCTCGCCTATCCGATTACGGGAATGCTGCTTACCGTGTTGTTTGTCAAATATATTGTGAAGGATAATATAGGTCACGGTGTCAGCAGGATACTCTACGCAATTTCAAAGAAAAGGAGTCATCTGAAGCGTCATAATACGTGGAGCTCTCTGGTAGCAAGCACACTGACAATAGGTTTTGGCGGCTCAGTCGGAGCAGAGGCCCCTATTGTGCTGACAGGTTCCTCGATAGGTTCAGCCATTGGCAGATTCTTCAGGCTCAACTATAAAAATATAACACTGCTTATTGGCTGCGGCGCAGCCGGGGCGATCTCTGGAATATTTAAAGCTCCTGTAGCAGGCATAGTCTTCACTCTTGAAATTCTGATGCTTGACCTGACCATCTCGTCTATCGTACCCCTGCTGATATCTTCTGTAACTGCCGCAACAGTTGCCTATTTTCTTATGGGAGATAAGGTCCTTCTGTCCTTTGATATTGCCGGGTCATTCAGTATATCCAATATTCCATGGTATGTCATTCTTGGGATCATTTCGGGGGTGATATCCCTTTATTATTCAAAGATGACCCTCTTAATTGAAAGCGGGTACGAGAAGATCAGGAATACCTATATGAGACTTATATTGGGTGGTATAGTTCTGGGTGGGCTTATTTACCTTTTTCCCCCCTTTTACGGTGAGGGATATGATACAATCATGTCTCTTCTTCAGGGAAATTCTGACCTGATCATGAGGAACAGCATCTTTAATTCCCTTTCCGGAAGTTTTCTGATGCTTATGCTATTCATGTCCGGACTTATATTATTTAAAGTATTTGCCAGCAGTTCTACCAATGGTGCCGGTGGCGTAGGCGGTATATTTGCTCCGACATTGTTCATAGGTGGCATAAATGGCTTTTTTGTCGCCAGCATGTTAAAAAAGATAGTAAATGTCGGTCTTCCCGATAACAGGTTTGTACTGGTAGGTATGGCAGGAATGATGGCAGGTGTCATGCATGCCCCTCTGACAGCTATCTTTCTTATAGCTGAAATTACAGGAGGATACGGATTGCTTATACCGCTCATAATAACATCTACGGTCGCATATATTACAGTCAGGAGCTTTGAAAAACATTCTATATATCATGTTCAGCTTGCAGAGAGGGGAGAGCTTATAACTCATGATAAGGATAAAGCGGCTCTTATCAGAATGGACTGGAGGAGGGAAATAGAAAGGGATCTTCTCAAAATAAAGATGAATGACAAGCTCGGAGATCTGATAAAACTGATTTCACATTCAAAAAGAAACCTTTTTCCTGTTGTGGATGAGTTCAACATAATGGATGGTGTCGTCTCTCTTGATGATGTAAGGGAGATCATGTTTCAGCCTGAATTATATGATACGGTAAGTATAAAGGAGATTATGACCATTCCTCCGTCTTATATAGATATCAAGGAAAGCATTGAAACAGTTATGGAAACGTTCAGGAAAACAGGGGCATGGAATCTGCCTGTCCTTGATAATGGATATTATGTCGGTTTTATTTCAAAATCACGGATCTATTCCACATACCGTGAATTGCTCAGAGAATTGTCCCAGGAGTAACAATATATTAAACTTTGAATTATGAAAAGAGATACTTTAATATTTGATCTTATAGAGAGTGAGCGGCAGCGCCAGATAAACGGAATAGAGTTAATTGCTTCCGAGAATTTCGTCAGCCCCCAGGTTCTGGAGGCTATGGGTTCTGTAATGACGAATAAATATGCAGAAGGTTATCCGGGCAACCGATATTACGGGGGCTGTGAGATTGTAGACAAATCGGAACAGATTGCAATCGACAGGCTGAAGCAGCTTTTTGATGCAGAGTATGCAAACGTTCAGCCTCATTCCGGAGCTCAGGCAAATATGGCTGTTTTTATGACAGTTCTTAAACCCGGAGATACTTTCATGGGATTAAATCTTGCACACGGAGGACATCTTTCTCACGGTTCTCCGGTAAATTCATCCGGCTTGTTCTATAAACCGGTTGCTTACAGTGTAAATGAAGAAACAGGCCTTGTAGACTATGATATGATGGAAGAGGTGGCTCTGAAGGAGAAACCGAAAATGATAATCGGAGGGGCATCTGCATACTCAAGGGAGTGGGATTATGGGCGCATGAGAAAGATTGCTGACCAGGTAGGCGCCATCTTTATGGTTGATATGGCTCATCCGGCCGGATTAATCGCTGCAGGGCTTCTACTGAATCCTTTAAAATATGCACATATTGTCACCTCCACGACTCATAAGACGCTTCGCGGACCAAGAGGAGGGATCATACTCATGGGAAAAGATTTTGTTAATCCCTGGGGGATAACAACAACAAAAGGAGAAGTAAGGATGATGTCATCGTTGCTGAACTCGGCAGTCTTTCCGGGAATACAGGGTGGGCCGCTTGAGCACATAATTGCATCAAAAGCTGTCTCTTTCAGTGAAGCGCTGGACCCAGCTTTTAATGAGTATCAGGCAAGAGTTAAAAAGAATGCCGTTGTAATGGCAACAGCATTTATGGACAAGGGTTACAAGGTTATTTCAAATGGTACAGATAACCATCTGATGCTTATTGATCTGAGAAGCAAATTTCCTGACCTGTCAGGGAAAAAAGTCGAAAACACTCTAGTCCGCTCACATATCACGGTAAATAAAAATATGGTTCCTTTTGACAGCCGGTCTCCGTTTCTTACATCCGGATTGAGAGTAGGTACACCTGCCATAACAACCAGAGGTCTGAAAGAAGAGGATATGGGATTAATTGTGGAGCTTATTGATGAGGTGATCTCAAATATTGAGAATGAAAACACAATTGCATCGGTGGGAGAGAAGGTGGTCAGAATGATGAAGAACTATCCTCTCTTTTCAATGTGATTTTAAAGTTTTTCCGATAGCGCTAGTAATCCTGTACAAGTGAAACTCCGGGATATCCTAATCCTGCAAGCTCGGGATAATACTTGTATGTTTCCTGCCTGGTATAGAAGCCTCTTATGAGAACAATATAGTAATCATATTGCTGAACAATTTCAACATTCAGTTTCAGTTTGGTTGTTATCTTTCTCTGAGCCTTTAAAGCATCCCGCTTATTGTGGAAAGCTCCGACCCTGATCGAAATCGTCGGTACGGCACCAGGCCTTTCAAGCACTGTTTCCCTTATCCTGGTCTTAAAGGCTGAGTCTGGCTTCACCAGTAAAGGTATCCCTATCTTTCTCTCTATTTTACTGATAGTGATCTCTTCTCTCTCAGGTGTTGCAGCCTCTTCCTCAACGGGAGCTGCCGGGGGTAGTACCCATATGTCTTTTAAGCCGAGCTTGCCAATCGACGGTTCATGTTTTCTAAACTCTTCAATTATTGTCTGTTTAATAATGGGAGATCCCGAGAGCCGGAGCTTATAAAATCCATCTTCATATACTATTCTCACCTTATCCCCGTATCTGGCTCTCAGCCGGTTCAGCAGGGCTATTGCATTCGACCTCTGACGGAAGGCACCCAACTGAATTGTAACATCAGCAAGAGTCGGAATTTCAGGTTTGCCCGCGACTGTTTCAGTGATATGCATAACAGTGTCCTGCCTTTCCCTGAGCACCATTTGTTTTTGTTTTGCCTTAAGACTGATTACCCATACTTCAGTGATCCCGTTCTGCTTCAGTATTTCAAGATACTTATCCACTTCAGCACGATCCTCTATATCGGGGATCCGTACTTTATAGAAACCATCTTCAACTACTATCTCGACTTTTTTACCAAGGAGCTTTTCAAGTTTCCTGCGTTGGTTATCTGCATTGCTTTTAACTTTAAAGGCGCCGAGCTGAATCGCATAGCTGTCTTTTTCGATCGTGACAAGCTCCTGGGTTACCTCATGAACGATCATATAGGTGGTATCCTTCTTTACAGCCAGTTTTTCGGGAGTGACCCTCCGTGACAGCCCGGTAGTATCAATTACTTCAGGCTTAAGCAGGAAATCAAGCCCTTCCACGAAATCCCCTTCAGTGTGTGCCGATATATTAAATAATATGGAATCAGGTGTTGATATCAGTCCCAGTTTTCTTAACTGGGCAGTATCGATCCTTACCGTATAGCTCCCCGCAGTAAAACCAAAATAACTGAAGCTTCCATCATCGCCGGTAAGTGTTTTTCCAACCGGTTTCAGCTTTGATGTTGAAAAATTCATGATTATTCTTCCCAGTCCGCCTTTCTCTCCGTTCTTTTCAATTAATACATGTCCTGTCGCTTCCCCCACAACATCAACGGGTATTTCAACATCTTTCATAATCTCAGGATCAACGGTAATGTTAAGGGTTTTCCTGGCCAGTCTCCACGATACATTATCAAAACTGTTGGGATCAAGTTCAATGTAGCAGCTCGTATATGGTTCCAGTCCGATTATTCTTATTGTGCTGTCGCGTTCATTCTTTTCAACGCGGCCACTGCCGGCACGAAGGTTTAACCCGTATACTCCCGGCTCTCCCTCATCTCTTTTGCCATTGGAGTTGACGTCAAGAAATGCCCTTAATGTAATTCCTCCTTTACCGACATTGGTCCGGTTATCGGCCTTGAGATACCTTGTCTTTCTGTCATTTATCAGACTTCCTGAGGCGTATTGTACAAAGGTGGTTCTTTTGTCAGATTGCCTGACTGAGAAACCGGTTTGTGCAAATGAGAAGTCGTACCGGAATCCGGCCTCTGCCAGCTTCAGATTGCTCAGGAAGTTCTGTTCATATGAGAGATTCAGGTAAGCATTCCTGAGAAAATGTTTTTCAAGCCCGGCTCTTGCTGAGATAAGACCGTTTTTAGAATACCCGTACTGAACCTGGGGTGTGAACACAAAAGCTCCGGGCAGTCTGAAGGCCAGTGACAGGTTGCTGTACAGGTATGGTTTATTGTAATCGACGAAGAGGGCATAGGTTGTAAGGTTTGTGCTAATGCCCAGTAGAGATCCGGAGAACAGCCATTCGCCTGTTGTATACTTCGCTGCCGGAAGAATAATCTCATAATAGGATAACCTCTGGTAGGTATTGAATTTTCCCAGTCGTAACGGCATTGATACAACCGCTTTACGCTCTTCCCTGTAATTAAAGTTTATAGCCTGCTGATCTTTCTCATACCAGGTGTAGTTCAGGTCGAACTGCAGGCTGGATGGCAGCCTGTAGGTAAGGGTACCCTTCGCTCTCACTCCGAACGCATATTCCCCCCAGATGAGCAGATTATTGGTAATCCTGAGTGAAGCATTGACAAACGGCATAGCCGGACGACTGACAACTGAGGAGAGGTATTCAACCCCACCTCCCACAGTGAGGCTTTTTGTAAGGCCATAATTTACATTGGCACGTGAGAATCTGCTCATCAGTGTGTCCTCCACAATTCCGGCACTGGCAGTGTACTCCAGCGTCTTTGCCGGGAGAAAATTGAATGGTATATTGATATTCTGCTCACGGGTGCGCTCTTCGCCCCATGGTCCGTAAAATTTAAGCTTCACTACCGTATTCCCATAGACCAGAGGTACTTCAAATGTAAAAAAGCCTGAAGCATCAGCCTTTACATAATCTACAAGTATATTATTTACATAGAGTTCAACTATCCAGTTTGGTTCTGTCCTGTCGCTGAGTGTATAGGACCCGAATGAGCGCCTGTATGTCGTCGGCGTATTTGTAATCTGAACTCCGACTACCGGATTATAGATCGAAGATATTGAATGGGTGGCAATTTTCCCCGCCATAACCTGCCTGAGAGCGCTGAAATCATTATTCACATAACGCCAGAGGTAATACTGCTGCTTCTCCGAAAACTGATCCTGGCTGTTATAATATAAATTGGCTGTGGCCTCACCTCCTGCAATCATTGACCCAAGCGCCAGATTCAGCCTTGTCTCGGAATTTCCGTTCAGCTCTTCGGTAGCTGTGGCAGACCAGTCGGCCATACCGAACCTGAACAGGGGATAACTCCGGCTAATTGTAGTGTCTGCAACCACTTCTCCCTTCAGCCTTGTCAGGTTTTTCCTCATCTCCTCCAGACGCATTTCCCTGATCAGTGGTAATTCCAGCTTACTGTTCACTCTGACAGACATGGCTCTGAAATTGAATAGGCATTCAAGACCGAAGACCTTTCCGAAGTACTCTGATCTGAGATACAGATTGGATTCTGTCCGTATAAGATCGCCCGGCCCGAGATTGTAAACCTGGTCCTGATAGCGTATCTGATTTTCCGTTCTGCTGATGGTATATGTTGCTTCGGGGTTTATGAAGAACCCGGAAACAGATTCCAGGTCCCTGTCAGGTACATTTCTTATTTTCAGAAAATCAAAAAGATCCGTAACAGGCAGATATAACTCAGTCCCTTTGATAACTGCCGCCATATCAGTTCCACCGAGTTGAGGCACTTCGGCGTATACTGAAATTTCAATGTATTCGTCCTGGGCGAAGATTTGAACAGAGGGGATGAGAAGAATAAATACAGAAGTAAGAAACAGAAGCCTGGTCAGATTAGCTGACATACACCCTGAAGATGGTAAATAAGTGTATGCAATCCTGATCATCATTTTTTATTATTCCAGATTAAATGTTTTGTCCCCTGGTCATTCCTGAATAAAAGTTATATCAAATGTACCGATGTAATTGCCTGGCGGATTTGCTGCTGTATTTCCTACCGTCAGAGTTCCGCCTACGCTCATTGAAGTAGAGACGGGAGGTGTGGTGGTGATCACAAACGGTGACGCAGGACTGGAATCACCAATATGAAGTACAAGAAATCCGCCGCCACTACCATTCAAATGAACATCAGGCCCGTTCAGAATGGATATGACGGTACCCGGAGTAGCTACGAGTTTATATATTGCAGCCGAAAATAAATATCCAAGATTCAGGCCAATTACATCACCTGTAGTAGACCGGAATCCTCCCGTATTAATAATTACCGAGCCACCTGAGCTTCCATGTGTAAATGCACCGAATCCCAGGTTTTGCGTTACCGTGACCACAACAGGCTTTGGAGGAGGTTCCTGGGCTGAAAGTTCAGGACAAATTAAACAGAGTAGTATGCTCACTATTATAATTGGAACGCCTGACTTTCTGAAATAATAAAATGTTCTGTTTATTATTTTCATCTGTTCTGTATGAATAACTTTTTTGTACTCCGGAATTTACCGGAAGTATAATTGACTATATAAATTCCATTCTTCAGTCTGGTATAAAACTCGTGGTACCCGGCCTCAAATATCTTTTCAACGAACAGGGTCTGTCCTGCCAGGTTATATACCGTTATGGTACCGGATTCCCCTTCCAGTCTTCCAATTATCGCAATAATAATACCATTGGCGCTGTATATGCTGAAAAGATCAGGGTTAAGTGGATCGTCGGGAATGTCAGTGGTTATCTCTTTCATGTTGAGGTAAAACCTGTTAATATACTCCCCGGCAGACAGGGAAACGATATATTCTTTATCCGGCAGCAGATCCTGTTCGGTACCTGCAACAATATCAGTGAGATAAATCCTTTTTCCCCTGAGAGAATTGTCGATATCCTGAATTTTAAAGACGACACTTCCGGTTCTGTTAAGTTTAAGCCCCAGCGGTATTGTGGCTGAATCGCCTGCCATTTCAGGTAAAGCGCTGATAGACAGCTTTGAACCATCAGGAGCTATCGCATAAAGGTTAGGAACTTTCAGGTCAGTGTTAAGTAATTTCAGGGCGTCAAGACGGCTGTCAAAACCGGAGGAGGCCTTTTGGTCAAAATAGATCACAAGAGGATCCACTGAACCTGCATCGTCAGAAAACTTTGCTGACATCCTCAGGTAGGGCAGGGCAGAGCTGTTTGCCGATTTGGTATAGGAGTGGGAGAGATCCGTTACTCTGATGCTGTTATCTGTGGCCAGGGTGCCTGTTACCGGCCAGGTTCCGTCGGTCACATGTACAAAAAAGCCCTGCATG
Source organism: uncultured Bacteroidales bacterium (assembly GCA_963816345.1). Taxonomy (GTDB): domain Bacteria; phylum Bacteroidota; class Bacteroidia; order Bacteroidales; family VadinHA17; genus LD21. The sequence goes on along the minus strand of CAWFKI010000005.1, from coordinate 1,846,342 downwards.
GATGGGATGATGTTGCTGACTATGTTGTCGCTCGAGGTTCCATTTATGTATGATTGGTATGTGCCAACATACTGGTCTGTGGTACTTGCCCTGAAATAGTAGATTGCATCGTCAATGTTTGATTTTGTCCAGCCCGTTTCATCCCAGTCAATCGGCGACGGGTATGGATTTCCGGTGAGGTTGAATCCCCTGGTGTAAACCTGGTCATGATTATAAAGAGTTATCGATAACGGCCCGTTGTTGACAACCCCGGTCACATCGATTGTCTTTTCTGCCGTAGACGATCCGAAATTGACGGCATATCCCGCCATCTGACCAAGAACATTGGCCGGTAAATTATAGTTGACCCATCCTGTAGCCGGAATACCGGAGATATTCCTGTTTTCATCATACCTGTAGAGGGCGGCGATTGATTCATTGGTAAACTCACTTACTTTAGCACTGTTGAAGGGTGAGCTGAAATATTTGTATCCGAATCCTGAAGGGAGGTAACGTTGCATCGTTACATTTCCCGAAACTGATCCTGTTCCTGAACCATCTATAAGCGCTGTCTGTGCAGCGGTGGATAACAGGGTCAGAAATCCGTCGGAGCCCAGGTTTCCGTTTAATACCGTAACGATTCCGGTTACATTAAGCGCCCCGAGGAGATTTACTCCTGTGGGGTTATTGATTATCAGATCTTTAATTGTATTGGTTTCAAAAGTACCGTCATTAACCGATTGCGTTGCAGAACCATTGAACTCCACGGCGCCATCGGTTGCCGTGAATGTCCCGGCATTTGTTACAGTTCCGGCTATCTGAATTTTATTCCCGGAAACAGTAAGTGAAGCGCCATTATCTATAATAAGATCCTTGACAGCCCCTGCGGCGCCTGAACTGATAACCGGCATATTGACAGTGGTTGGAATCTGTACCGGAGTCGTAAGATCAGGTATAAATCCGCACGACCAGTTGGCCGTGACATTCCAGTCGGTACCCAAAGACCCTGTCCAGGTATTGGATCCGTAAAGAGTTACCGGGCTTGTGGCAGTCACAATGCCGCACCCTCCTGTTGCCGGAATTGTATTTGTTACAATATAGGTTCCCGGGGTAGTTGCCGCCAGATCGATCTGCCCGGTTGAGGTACTGATGAAGACCAGCCCCGGTGTTGATGAAAAAGTTCCTGCTATGCCGCCGCCACTGAAAGTTGGCAAAGGATCAGCCGCATTCAGACAATATGGAGAGCCGGTATAGCTGAAAGTGGCAACAGGACGCAGGGTAACAGTTACCTGTCTGCAACCTCCGGCCCATGTTGCTGCTCCGCATAATGGTACTCCTGTCGGTGTTACCATAACCGCATATGAACCTGAAGCTGCAGGTGCCGGTGGTGTATAATTATCTGAAGTAGCCAGGGCGACGGGTGTCCATCCTGCAGGAATAATTGTACCTGACGGACAGGTACCCGGCAGACCCGAATAGGTATACCACTGGTAGGTAAAAGTGCCTGTTCCGCCCGATGGAACAGTCGAAAATGAGATATTGGCCGGTATGTCTGCGCTGCAGATTGTCTGGTCGCCGGTAGCAAGAGTACCATAGTTCAGAGCTGACAGGGCATTCACGGTAAATGTGAGGGCCGGATTGCTCAGCTGTGTGTTGCAGCTGAAAGGGGGAAGAGTATATGCGTAAATGTTGAAGGTTGTATTCGCCGTAACGGCGGCGGTATTGAGTGTAATGATACCACCGTTGCCGCTGACGGCTGCACCGGTAAATGAATTATCGGAATTCAGCCTTAGCTGATATCTGACCCCGTTCTGAGAGTTGCTGATTGTAACGGCAGCAGTGGCACCATTACAAACTGCAGACGGTGCAGAATATGATGGGATGATAGCTGAAGGCTGCAATCCAATATCAACAGCCAGGCTGGCATTGGTGAATATCCCGGGTATTCCGCTTGATGTTAAATGCTCTTGTACGTTAACACTGTTCCCTGTCAATGGTCCGTTCCATGTTATTGTTATACTGTTGGTTCCTGCCCCTGAAGTAATAGTACCGGCACCTGCAGGCGAAATGCTCCATGTATAATCATGGCCTACCACGGCGGGTGTTGAATAGGTCTGTCCGGCGGTGCCGGCGCATACATATTGATTACCTGAAATAACCGGAGTGGGAGAGGTGCTCGTTGTAACCTGAATGCTGCTGTTAACCTGGCATCCGTTCACAGCGGTTTTTACCAGATTAATCGTATAAGGACCCGGGGTGCCTGTACTCCAGGTCACAGTGTAGCTGGAGGCATTCCCTGTCAGCGGAGTACCGTTTGAACTCAAAGTCCACAGGTAGGTAGTTGCATCCGTAGTAGTTGAATATGTTACTACCTCACCCGTCCCAACCAGAGTTTTACCGGAAATTGTATTGGTAGGGACCGGATTTACAGTTATTGCGACAGTTGTTACATAATCTGAAGTTCCCGGTGTCCCTGCCAGGTCGTTAATATCGGTGATATTAAAGTTAAATATTGTGGGTGTGTTTATGGGCTGAGTGATTCCCGGTGAATCGGATGTAAGCACAATTGACAGGGGTGAAGAGGCAATGTTATTCAGGGTTGTGTAAACGCTACCCAGCCTGTAGGTGAGCGACCAGGGTGGTGTCCCCGTCAGTGCTACTATGACAGTGGCGGATGAGGTTCCATCGTTGCATACTGTAGCTGCCAGGGAACTGGTTATAGTTGCCGTTGGTAATCCCTCATCTCCGATTGTCAGGTAATGCAGGTCTGTTCCCGGGGTCAGGCTTATAATGTTGTCTGTGGCAACAGTTCCGGAGATATCGCTTATATCATCCAGGATTTTTCCCCTGTATTCCCATTGTGCAGAAGGAGAACCGGAAGGATTCCACTCCACAACCCTTATCTTGCTCCGTGTGGAGGGAGATGATCCTGCATAGCCACTGGCTCCATCCCACCGTAATTTAACATTGGCTGAACCACCTGATGTCCCGATGATTCTCCAGTACTCATTATTGCTCACATGGCTTACCGGTGGTTTCTTTATTGTTATATCAAAGGGAGGAAGACCATTAAAGTATTCGACCTCCCATATACCTGGGGTAACTATATCTGACAGGAGAATACTGCCATATCTTGTGAAGGGTTCTGATTTCCCGACAGGAAAGATAAAGTATGAACCGTTGCTGATCTGCTTACGAAGGGGTCCATTGACATAAGAAGAAGGTGATCCGCCTGAAATAGCGGAAGTGGCTGCACTTGTAAGGGTAAGGGAATTTGTACTGTTTGTGGTAATAGCTCCGTTGTTGAGAGTCAGAATATCTGTTACCTGGATCTTCCCTGCACCGGCAAGTACGAGTCCGGCGCTGTTATTCATAGTCAGATTATAAAAACTTTCTGTAATCGGATTGGTTACAGTAAGTAGCTGGCTTAAATCCCCATCAAAGCTTATCATTCCGGTACCCGGAACAAATCCCGATACTGTTGTATTATTATCTGTCCAGTTTCGAAGGAGATAAAGGTTATTATTAAAGAGAGAATTATCTAACCTCGCTCCATTGTTAATAGTGATATCACCCACGATTTTCAGGTTATCAGCGCTCATATATTTTATTCCGGTACCCGTAAGGATAAGATTCTGATAAGGTTTATATATATTCCCTGGCTTTAAGGGCAGAGTGGCATTTGTCGCACCATATAACTCTACTGTTGTTCCGGGTGATGCCAAAAAAGGATCGTAATTGCCTCCGGGGAACAGAAACATGCCTGAAGCGGTCGATTGTATCATCATTTTACCTGTGCCGGCATGAAGGGTATCAATAATATATCCAAGATTATGAAAAGATGTTACACCCAGATCAAGTGTTCCTTCTATATTTACAGAATATGCAAAGGCATTATTAATATTCATTGTAATTATATGTCCTGGCTGAATGAAAACCGGGTTTCCATTGGGAAAATAACCACACGGCGGATTGGTGGGCAGATCTTCAGCCCAGGCAGTACCGTCATTCCAGTTACCTGATTTCAGGCTATATAGTTTATGAATATTGGTAAAATTTGCGAGATAGCCGGCTGTATATTCGCCTGCGGGCAAATTGGACCCGTTAATTGTAATTGTGTGAGATGTAGTATTAATGGCAGAAGTTCCAAAGTCTGTCCAGCCAAAATCCCGATAAAGAGCCCCATGATAATTGCTTTCCATGCCTTTGATATCGCCACTGACATACTGGTAAACCTGTGATGAAGATGTGAGACCGCTAAAACCTGTGGTCCGGACTTTCCAGTAATAATTCAGCTGGTCGTTAGTAGGCGCATTATCAGCAGGATGTGCCAGAGCAACCGGTACAACGTTAATGGATCCGGCATCCACGGAGGTAAATGTGTATGTTGCCGGGCAGTACCGGTTTTTTGAACCGACAGGGAAAATAAAAACCGTAGCAGATCCTGAAAAATATTTCACGACACCTTCATCACTCAATACACCGTTTGACAGGATCATATGTTTGGAATTAAATGGTCCGGCAAATGAGGCATTCACATCCATGATAAGTTTGTAATCATCAATATATAAAGAACCTAATGAAAGGTTCAACTGACCTGTTATACGAATATTATCAACCATGTTAACACCGGTAGCATTGCTTATTGTAAAGTTGCCAAAAGTGCCGCTGCTGCTGCCTGAGATTGTTTGTATATTACCACTGGCTAAAACAATTCCTCCACCCGGTGTTGAAGGACTGGTATGAATGGCAGAGTTGCTGATATCTCCCGTAACAGTAATTGTATTTCCGGCATCTGATAAGGTTCCGGAGGTGAGAATCAGATCATTATTTACCCTGATATTGCTATTCAGAGCGAGGGCAATGGATGGGGTAGTTTCCGGGGAACCGATAACCAGGTTGGCAAAATTGGTAAGGTTACTTCCGGTTCCGGTCACTGTTCCGGTACCGGTAAGTGTCGTTGTTTGTGTGCTGCCATCAGGCCCGGCCTGGTAACCGCCGCTCGCTGCACCAACATTGGCTGATAAATTATAGTTTGTAATACTTCCGCCAATAGTAACATTCAGTTCATTTGCTTTGAAAACAGATCCTGTACCGGCAACACCATTACCATTGATTGTAAGGTTATTCAAAACCGAAAGTGTATTTACGGCGAGGCTTGCTGTTTTGTTCTGTATAGTTCCATCAACTGTCAGATTCCACAATGGTGCTGAAGAGTTAAGTTCAAAGACCTGTGAGGCAGGTGTTGCTGCATCGCCAATAATAAGGGTATGACCGCCATTGGAATTGTTAACAGTTGAGCTCTGAGGAGTTAACAATATATCGGCATATGCAGTACTTCCGGTTTTTTCAATGATCAGGTTACCTCCGGTTAAATTGATTATGCTTCCGGAATTTACTACTTCGAACACTCCCCTCGAAGCATTTATGTTATTTCCTTTTACCGTAATTGTTCCGCCCGACTGGGTAAACCACAGCGACCCGAGAGTATTTGTTGTATTTCTGCGTATCTGACCATCGACATTCAGTGAACCGCCTGAGATATTAATTTCAGGATTTCCTGCGGCGGCATATTCTATATCATTATTTGAGCCTCCTCCGTTACCAATATTTACAACGCCGGTATTCATCACTTCCAGACGGCCCTGAAGAATTAAGTCAGCTGCATTATTGTTTGCTGCACCAATATTAATTGTGCCTGTATTAGCAGACAAACAACCCGAGATAGGAATTGTAAAAGGGCTTGATGTTGTAAGTGTTATCGTAAGGGGAGCGGATAACCGGAAAGTTCCATTGTTAATTGTAAGTGCCGTAGCCAAAGAGGTATTCAATGAAAATGCATTTACTGTTGCCTCCAGGATTGAATTTCTGTCTATGCCTTTATTTACGGTTAATATATTGAAATCGGTGCGGACAGCTGTAGTCCCTTTGATTTGTTTGTTTTCGGAGCCTGTGAAGGTGACGTTGCAAACCTGAGAGGCTCCTGCAATCATGTCGAATATTCCGTTGTTTGTAAGGTCTCCCTGAATTGAAAGAGTATTGGTCGCAGCAAGAGTAGCAGCAACATCAAAAATTGCTCCGTTTGAAATACTGACATCACCATTGACTACAATGTTCTGAGCTGTATTGCCACCGTTTGTATATTGCAGATTTCCGTTGTTTATAATGAGGTTCCCGTTGACTGTTAAGGTGCGTGAAGTGTTCTGATTATTAAGCTGTGCAATGCCGGCAGCGCTGGTTCCGGAAACGCTTGCCTTAAAATCTTTATAAATTGTAAGGTTGCTATTGGGAAGTGTAATATTTTTCCCTGATGCAGGTGAAAGAACCAGGTTACAGTAATTTGTGAGGTTAGTTAACGTTGAACCCGCAAGATAGGTAGTGGGAAGGGTAAATGCAGCTCCGATGTCAGATGGAGCTGTTTCTGTATAATACTCAAAAGTACCTCCATTCGGCCCCAGGAAGAAACCGAAATCCCCGGAAGGGAAGTTACCTGAAGCCATACGTATGGTACCTGTTCCTTTGACCCTCAGATCGGGCAAGACAACAAAATTATGACCTGTCGTGGTTTTCAGGTCCAATATTGAACCACCGGTAATCTGCAATGTGCCGGTGGCCTTTCCGTTAGAAGAAATTGTCACAATATGATTATTGGTCAATCCGTCACCTATAACCACTGCATCGCTGATTCCCGGGAGGGTTGTCGCATCGGGGCTTCCGGGGTTATTACTTACATTGGACCAGGTCCCCGGATTGTCCCAGTCACCTGAACGATGGCTGTAAAACACTTTAACTCCTCCAAGTCCTTCCGGAGTGCCGGCAGTATAATCGCCATCGAGGATATCGATGTCAGGAAAAAGAATGTTCCTGTTAATTTTATCAACCTGGGCAACATCTCCACGTGTCCAGGTATAAGGATTAAAAACTCCGGGTACATAGCCATTGATTTGAGGTGTGACATCTGAGGCAACATATTTAAAGGTGTTGGAAACCGATCCCGGTTGAATGCCTGTTATTGAGTTGCTGATTACTTTCCAGTAATATGTCATTACCTCAAAACCCTGAACTGCAAGAGGATGAACACCTGCAACCGGTTTTACAGTGATATTTCCCCATGTTGCAGGCGCCTGGGAAATAGAAATAGTAGCAGGATGATAAGCGGTCCCGGAGCCTACCGGATAAAGGAAAGACCCGGTGGCACTGAATGATTTTGTCAATCCTCCGTCGCTTTGCTCCCCGGTAGTAGTTATCATTTTCGTATTTCCAAATGTTGTGGGAGCCGGAGTACCTGTCAATACATCGTAAATGTTGCTGCTGGCCGAAAGTGCCAGATTATATTTGTTGATATCGAGAATTCCGCTTACAAGCCTCAGGTTCCCGGTAAAGGACTGATTGCATGCAAGAGTAGATGTACCGGATGTTTTGTTTACGGCAAAATTTCCAAACAGGCCGTCACCCGATCCGCCAATGATCTGAACGCCAGTGCCATTCAGGATAATACGACCATTGGCCTGGCTCGTATGTACTCCGGAATTTGTAATGTTACCGGCGACACTTATTGTATTTCCCTGATCATTCAGAAAGCACGAAGAGTTGATTGTAAGGGCTCCCCTTATGGTAAGATTATTTGTAATATTGGTGTTGCTGGTATTTTCAAGAACAAAATTATTCAGTCCGGTCGTTATTGTACCGCCATTTGAAAAGACCTGACCACCGCTGCCGTTGAATGTTGTTGTATTATTCCCCGGGGTATATGTTCCGGTTAAAGTAAAATTATGTCCGACAGAAAGATTTATAGTATTTGTATTCAAATCCAATACGGAATTGGCTCCGATTGTCAGATCGTTCAGGATAGTCAGGGGCGATGGTGCAGACCATTGAACCGTTACAGTACCGGAACCAGTCTGGTTTGCAAGGACCATATCGTAAAAAGGGACTGATGAGATGGCAGTATAGGCAGTTCCGGAGGCTGGAAGGTTCAGATTTAATGTTCCGCCTGTGACCTGATAATTTCCTGTCTGGGCGGCAATATTCATAAGCTGGTAGTTTGTACCGCCTCCATTACTTGAGAAGTTTAATGTTCCCCCGCTCATAACGAATACCGAATTGGTGCTGCTGAGACCAAGCATGGGGCCGGCATGGTTCTCACCCTGCAGCCTAATATTTACCGTACCTCCTGTCTGGGTATAACTTGCTATATTTGTGGCCCCGGTGGCTGACCAGGTCTGGCTTACATCCAGGATGCCGCTTCCCTCGATCAAAATGGATGGCGCTCCATATTGCATTAAAACCAATCCTGCGGCATCTCCGGTTGAAAACTGTCCTGAGCTGATGCGCAAAGCGCCATAAAGGGTTGCAGCCTGATAGGATGCTCCGTTAATTCCTGCAACTGTTGAGGATACATTTGCCCCGTTAATCCATAAACCGGCTGTTGGCAGCAGGTTGAAGTCTTCGCCACCTTCAGTCAGGGAAGGTATATTAATATTTACATTCAGCTTCAGGGTGCCATAATTAATAAACAGGGCTTTATAATAGACCCCGTAGCCATAGTCGCCAACAGAAGCCTCCGCCTGCATTATTATTTCCCTGGTTATTTGGCCCATAGAGGGCGAAATTATTTGCATTTGAAGAGATCACCTCCAGTTTATTGGTCTGATCAGTTCCTTTTTGAACTATCAGTCTGAAGAAATCAGTAATTCCGTTACAGGTTAAGGTGTTGTCGGCAGCGCCCTTGAAAAATACCTGCACATCCCCATAGTTAGTCCCGCTATACGCCGTAACCCCGAGGGTATAGTATGCGTTATTAAAAGGTGAAGGCAGTCCGGTAAATCTTACAGTACCATTGTTTGTAAAATCACCGTAAACAGAAAGGCTGTGAATGGGGAATGTGGAGGTAGTATTACCTGGATTAGGCAATGTATGGGAGGAGGCAAAGTTGTTTACCCTGATGTTACAGCCAGCACCTATTGAAATGCTGCCGTTGACAATCATATTTATAAGGTTATCCGAGGGCGTTGAATTGCCGAAATAAAAGGTAAGGCTTCCTGAGGTATTATTCTTAAGGTCAAAGTTTCCGTTCAGCGTATAGTTTATTGGGTTAGTGGCGTTATTCAGAAATACGGAAGTTGCGCCGGCAGTATAGTTTGAGATGATCAGGTTGTTGTATGTCAGTTGTGTGCTGCTGATCCCGGTATTGTTAAGATTGTAGTATTCAACAGTTCCTCCGTCAGCCGCTACAAAACCGGTAAAGAGACCTCCGGGAAAGGTACCTGAAGAGAGTTTCAGTGTACCCTGCCCGCTCACTGTTCCGAAATTATGTGAGTTTGTACCCTGTAAATCGAGGTTCCCTCCGAGCTTTATATCCAATGAAAGACTACTCTTGCTATTCTGACTTATTGTTACGGTTCTTCCGTTCAATATAACCACATTATCAGCAGCACCGGGAACCGCTGCTCCGATCCATAAGGAACCGGAGGGGTCAATGGTCCAGGTGCCTGATGAGTTCCAGTCGCCTGACTGGTACGAATAATATGTTGTCACTAAAGTTGTTCCGATCGCAAAGTAAGCCGGTAAAGATGCATTTACAACAGGTGAAGCCGTGGTAATAGAAGTACCGATATTCTTGCCGCCGACTGATACATAATTACCTGATTGTGCAGCAGACTGGCCAATCACATTTGAGAAATTTAACCCGTTTTCTGTCAGTCTCACATTAGCTCCTGTAAAATTTCCACTTAACCTTTGAACATACCAGTTTCGCGGAGCTACCGATGTTATTGTAGTTTCGTCGGATGTAAGAGCACCTGTCGCGCTCTGGGATACCAGGATCACCGGAGTGGTTGCGCCGGTAGTTATATTTAACAGCTCCAGCGGGCGATAATCTGCCCCGGTCCCGACAGGAAACAGATAGGGAGTCACGTAATTGGTCTGGCCGGCAAGCAGTGTTCGTGCCATAGGACCATTTACAAAACTGGTAGACGATGCTCCGCCTATGCTTCCTGCTGCTGTATTTGTTATTGTGAGTAAATTTGTCGAAGTGGTATTGAGAATGCCATCGGTAAATGTAAGTGTGCCGGAAGAGAGGGGAGCTGTGAGTGTGACTCCGCTTGGATTACTTACTGTCAGATTATTCAGGGTTGTAACACTCAGGGGTACAGTAATCCCGCCTGAAGACCCTCCAAATACCAGTGTTGATGAAGCTGTTGTTACAAGATTATTTGGTGAGCCGGCAATGGGAGGTCCGTTCAGCGTCAGAGTATTGGCTGCGACAGCAAGAGTACCTCCGCTTAATGTAAGTGTCCCCTCAACAGTTGCAGCCCCTGCCAGGGTTTTAGTGGCGGAACCGGAAATATTAAGATCATTGTAGATGACTCCGGCCACATTTTGCGCTCCATTTGCGTTGTAAGTAACTGATCCTGTGCCTGACATAAATGAGCCTCCTGTGAATGTAACATTATTGCCGATTATCAGCTGGCTCGATCCCCCGTTAACTATTCCGTTAGTATTTGTCCATGATCCTGTAAGTGTATGTGTCAGACCTGTTCCCAGGTCAAGAGTACTTCCGTTACCGTTAATTGTAAGTCCATTTGCATTCAAGTTTCCGGTGAATGTTGCAATACCCCCGGTTTTAGTCATTGAAACGTTTCCGGTAGTGGTAAATCCGCCGATGCTCTGGGCAGCTGCAGCAGAGGTAATTATTACAGGTGAAGCGTTGGCAGCAAGGGTTCCGGCATTAATGAAGTCTCCCCCGAATGTCAGCCCGTAATTATTGGCTGCACTGGTATTAAGTGTAGAACCGACATCTATGTTAAGTGGAATGCCCTGATTAAATACCTTTGCAGCATTCAGCGTTATAACTCCCGTATTTTTAACAACAACACCACCTGTTGCAGCAAAAGTGTTCAGCCATTCCGGGCCGGCTGATCTTGCAGTGGTTGTATTATATTGGAGAGTAGCCGAAGCGCCATAGGTAGGAGCGGCCGAGGCTGTTGCCGTACCTTCCATGGACAAGACATTATTAACAGTGCTGCCGGAAATTGTTTTTGCCCCGGCGCCGGAAAGGGTAAGGTTATAATAGGTAAATCCCGATACAGTTTGAGCTCCTGAAGAATTATAGTTAACTGTACCGGAAGTTGGGGCGGAAGTTGCACCTCCTGCAGCGCTTGTTATGTATCCATTTACCGTGAAGCCTCCTCCTATTTCCAAAGTACCATCGCCGGAAAATAGAATATAATTTCTACGGGCATCTGCTGCATTCATTACAATATTCCCTGTAACTGTGGCAGTACCTGATGTAATTTCAAGGAATGCGTCCTGTGTATTACCTCCGGAATTTGTTGTAAGAGATGCTGTTGTAAAATTTCCTGCAACCTGAATATACTTATAGTCTGCATTACTGCTTGAAGTAATGACAGTAGCTCCACTTACGGTTAATGAATTATTTAAGGTAATAATAACTGAAGAGATTGTATTGCCGGAGTTAATTGTTAAAGTTGCACACGAATAAGTTCCGTTAACAGTAATCGCTGCTCCATTACAGATCTGTACATTATCGCCCGCACCCGGGATGGTAGCAGAAGCCCCACCTCCACACCCGGAGGTCGACCAGGTTGAAGGGCTACTCCAGTTTCCGCTGGAGACCCTGGTATAATAAGTTGCTCCCCGGGCAAAATTACTGAGTCCGATAAGAATAATCAGAATCGCCCCGACCCGTTTGGCCATGGAATGGATTATTAGCAGTATTCCTGCCATGAGATGTGATGATAAATCTCTCCCGGATATATTGTAAACGGATCTCAACTAAATTTTCTCAATTTGATGTTAGAAGTCAATTATTCAGGATCTTTTAGGTTGCTTAAAATGAGGTAAAAAGAAAAATACCTGACAGGTTCCATTGAACCTCCGGAGTGTGAGTATATTTCAAGGCAATCCTTAAACAGAAAAAATGCTAAAACCAGTGCTATAACGAATGTCGTATAGATCAGGTCTGGCTTTTTCATTCTTTCAGCAATATTAACGGATATACTCCGTATTGCCTCTGTTTATCAGTGAAGCTCTAACTCCGCTTCGGCATATCTGGCAGGTTTAACCTCTGAAGTGGCCGAATATACTACACGTAATTTGCCTGTACTGAAGTCCACTCCTGGCACTTTATTCAGATTGAACTGAAACTTCCTGATCAGGTTAGGTGTATATACGGCAACGCCATTGGCAACGCCTACACGGGTTATTTTTCCCTGAGGTGAGATATGATCAACAGTAATATCACCATAGACAGACATATTGCCTGTACGGTTAAATGTAAGGCTTATCCTTGGAACCGTATCATTCACCATCCGGAATTCAAGGTCTGAGAGTTGAACTTTGGCCGTTGATTCACCTACCCTGATTATTACCGGAATTGTAATGCCGAATATAGGGGTAAGCCTGACTGAGATTGTAGTAGTATCTCTGAGTGTGTCATCCTCTCCGAGTGCTTTTTGTTTAGGAACCGCCCTGAAATAAAAATGGGAGCGGTATTCCCCCGGCTTGAGTTCGTTATACTTTATTACCTGTACCTTTACTACCTGGGCTTCGTTGGGCCCAAGGGTAACCGACCTGGGATAAAAGCGGATGAAGTTGTCTGCAAACTGCTGTCCCGGATCGGGCTTTGTAACAGTCTCAAAACCTCCCTCTTCCTTCATTCTCATATCAACAAGTGATATGGCATAGGTTGCCGTATCGGCCCCGGTATTGGCAAGATTCAGATCCATTGACCTTTTCGTACCTTCAAAAACGACCCTTCTGGGAGTAATCAACAGATTTCCCTGGGCAGTTGCATCGAAATCAGCCATGCAAAGTAATCCCTCAAGTAAAATGAGAAATATAAAAAAGGATACTCCCCGGCCATGTTCTGACAATCGCTTGTCATGTTTAGATCCGGGTGCTGATAATAAGTTTGGTTTCTTATTCACACAGGTTAATTAAAATCAAATGTTACTGTAAAGGAGCCCTTGTAAATTCCGACCGGATTGTCATACAGGGTGCCTACTTTAAGAGTTGCACCGATATATACATTTTGATATCCGTTTTGTAGCATGCCGGTCCCAGTTCCGGGCTCCGGTACGGATTCCCAGTTATAGACCTGCATTGTTTTTGCATCGGAAATATGCTTGAGGATAACCGGACCGGAAGGTAATGTTATGGAATAAGCCGCATCAATCTCGCCGGTGACATAAAAGCATGCAGCATTGTGTAATCCGGATCCTTTATATATGCTGCCCAGTAATGATATAGTACTCTGGGGAGTCAGAATTATCTCCCCTCCCTGAGGGCCCGGTGAAAACCTCCCGAAATTCAGCTGTGAAGTCTCACTTGCAGCGAATACAGGTATGATCTCTGCAAAGATCTCTCCTGTTGCCGTCACAGGTGGATAGACCTGGGCAGACAATTTCACCGGGATCGATAACAATAAACATAGCAGGCTGAAGATTATTATATTAAGCCTTTTCATTATGTTTATTTTATAATTTTTAATTTGTAGCTGCTAGTTATAATTTACGGTAACTGTAAATGCGGCTGAAGAATATGCTCCGGGAGTCTGACCTCCGGCAACACTCAGGGTGGCACCTACATATAGTGTTTGTGTGCCTGCAGTAAGTGTCCCTCCGGCAGCAACAGTAGGAGTGCTCACAAATGTATTGGCAGCCATTGGAGCACCCGGACCTGTAAGGGAGACAACTCCGTCAGCAGGTAGCGTTATTGAATAGGTAGCTCCGGTCAGACCTGTAACAGTAAAAGTTGCCGCTGTAATTGTTCCTCCTGCTATAAGAGTTACACCTCCTGTTGGTGTGCGGGAGGGAGCTAAAGCAGCAGAAAGAGCTACTGTTCCGGGAGTGGCATTAACTGCAAGATTGCCAAAATTCATATCTACTGTTTTGTTGAGTGCGATCGGAGTGATGATCGTGGCGGATGCAGTCGCAGTGGCGGAGGCGCCCACCTGTCCAAAAGTAACTACTGTAAAAAGCAACATAACTGTCGCAAGGGCTGAGAATTTCAAGATCTGTTTCATTTCTAAATTAGTTAAGTTAGAATTCGGATTTGTTAATTTATACATTTGTCCAGCATTAGACATTGCAAATATAACTTTATGCTGACAACAGCAAAGTAAATGATTTTATATTTATTTAACAAATGTTCCAACTTATCAACACTTGAGGAGTTGAGCTGATGAGCGGAAACGTTTTAAATAAATTACATACTTCAAATATTCATCTTCTTATAATCGGATAGAGAGCTGGTAATTTCCGTTTTTTCTTATAACTTTATGCCTTCATAGTGATCAGAATATTAATGAATAAACAGAAACTTATTTTTATTGTTGATGATGATCCTTTTATTAACTCATTGATAGTTAAAAGGTTTACATCTGAAGGTTATCGTGTTGAGGCTTTTGGGAACGGGGAGGATTTTCTTAAGGGACTGCATAGAAATCCTGATCTTGTGATCCTCGATTATTTCTTTGTTAATGGCGACCAGAAATTAATGAACGGCATGGAGGTTTTTGACAGGATAAAAGAATCAAAACCTGATATGCCCGTGATTATGCTTTCCGGACAGGAAAAAGGGGAGATCGTTCTTGAGCTTGCCAGGAAGGGAATAGATGATTACGTCATTAAAGACAAAGATCTGATTGACAATCTGAATGCTGCAATAAACGAACATTTCAGGGGGAAATAACAAGCCTGGTTAAATTCCTGAAACATACAGAGGAGCTCTCAGGTTTATTTGAGTTTAAAATTATAGGTGATTGTACCTTTCTGGATTGCGGGGGCATCCGGCTTCGCTTCAAACCTGGCCTCCATAGCCGCATCTCTTGCAACTTTCAATAAATAATCATCAAGTATTGTTGACCCTTTTACACCCGCGACAGCCTGAATTACTTTTCCGCTCCTGTCAACACTTACCTCGACAACAACTCTTCCTCCATCCTGATAATCATACCTTGGAGGAGGAAGTTTCTGAGAGTGCCTATCCCCAAGATCATATGATATACCACTGTCACCGAGTCCGCTACCCGTACCGCGTACCTTTGAATCGACTGATCCGTTTGGATCACCCTGGTTACCAGCTCCTCCTGTTACTCCTTCCCCAGTAGAGCTTGTGCCTGCATTTTTTGAATTGGCCAGTGCATTTTTTGTGCGGTTCATTATATCTGACTGCCGCTGCTGTTCGGCTTCAACTCTTTTCCTTTCGGCATCCTCCTTTTGTTTTATTATCCTTTCCGCTTCGAGCTGCTCTCTTACTTTCTTTTCGGCTTCAATCTTCTCAAGCCGCCTTTTTTCAACGTTCGGATCAACTTTCTTTACTTCAGGTGCCTCTTCAGTGTTTTGCGTAAGGAGCGGATCTTCCTCAGACTGTTTTGCCTTGATTTTTACAGGAGGAGGAGGGCTCTCTTTCTTTTCTGCAGGTGGTGATGGCTCAATTAAGCCGGATCCTGTTTCATCAGTCCCGAAATTGACGAGTATCCCTTCCTCGGTTTCGGGTGGAGGAGGTACGGAAAAGCTTACCAGGATGAGCAACAGAAATAATACCAGGTGTATTATTATTGTTCCTGTCAATCCCTTGCCCCGCTCGGAAGGGAACTTATGAAGATCATTATTTGGGTGAGGTTGCAATTATCAGTTTATAATTATTTCTCTGGGCAATATCCAAAACCTTTACGACATTTTCGAAAGGTACACTTTTATCGGCATGGAGGGAAATATAGGTATCAGGCTTATTTCCCAGCTTTTGTTTCAGAATGGTTTCTATCTGATCGAACGCAACCGGTTGTTTTTCAATGTAATATTTGAGGTCGCTTGTTATTGATACAGAAGTCAGTGGTTTGGCAGAGGTCTGGGTGCTGCCTTTGGGCAGCAGCAGCTTGATGGCGGAAGGATGAACCAGTGTAGATGTCAGCATGAAGAATATAAGAAGGTTGAAGACGACATCGGTCATCCCCACAGAACTGAAATTGACGCTTATTTTATTTCTCTGCGAAATTGCCATACTTATGCTATTTTTTTATGGGTTCATTCAAAATATCCATAAACTCTGTAAGAGTGGCCTCAAGATTGAAGACCACCTTTTCTACTTTAACTACCAGGGTGTTATAGGCAAAATAGCCGATGATTCCGACTATCAGCCCTGCTACTGTTGTTATAAGAGCCGTATAGATTCCGTCCGACATCATTGAAACTTCAATATTATTTCCGGCCTGCGACATTGCATAGAATGACTGTACCATCCCTATAACAGTTCCAAGAAAGCCAAGCATTGGTTCGGCCCCGGTTATAGTGGCCAGGGTCGGGAATCCCTTTTCAAGCTTCGAGATTTCAAGCTTACCGACATTTTCAATCGCCGTACTGATATCCTGAAGAGGTCTTCCCAGACGTATTATGCCCTTTTCAACCATCCGTGACGACGGGCTGTCGTTCGACCTGCATAAGGCAAGAGCCGCATCTATTTTTCCATCATGAATATAATCCTTGATCCTGTTCATAAAGTTAATATCCTCAGCGGTGGCTTTCCTGATAACATAATATCTTTCAATGAAAATATAGGCTGCTACGAATGACAGGAGTATTATCGGGATCATAACCCATCCACCTTTGATAGTCAGGTCAAGAAGTGTAAGCTTAATTGCGCCGGCATTCTGGCCTGCCGCAGGACTCTCCTGCATAATTAACTGTAATAGTGACATTCTATTGGGTATATTAATTATATTCTGAATAAAAGATCAAATCCGATTTGTTTAAATTATCACGTGCGAAGTTATTAAAAAACGTAAGGATACCCGTTTCTATTATGCAGGTTTAATAACAATGCTAAATAATTTATTAACTATCGGGAGGAATTCATTTCTTTTTGGGTGCTGCATTTTCCTCTTTTTTCATGGGCGATTTACTTTTTTTCCTGAAAAGATCGGAGAATTTATTAAAATCACGTTTGATGAATACACCTATACCCTGGGTATAATCCACACCTTTTCCGGTATATGGATCATTATATCTGTTGAAGACCTTTAAGTTCAGTTTGTCAGTGAGTTTGATTTCAGCATCAAAATCGCCTGTGATCTGATTTGTGTTGCTGGCAGTACTGGCCTGTTCCCCTGACATCAAAATTACCATTTATAACAACCCTGTCGTTCAGTAACTGTGTTGAAAGGGCAACCTGCACCTCCTGGGGATTAATATCTTTATTGCCGCTTCCGGGACGGTATACAAAACCAATGTCAAAATCATTACTTATTTGTGAAAGCCAGTTACTCAGCTGGTTAGAGAGCATTTCAGTTGTGGTGACCGCCATAGCGGAAGTACCGGAAGCAGATGTTGAACTGGCTGCCGGTCCGAAGGATGGATCGGCATAAAAGCTGTTCATGACAAGCAGATAGAGAAACTGCCTGCTTAGTTCTTCATCAGTGGAAATTGCATTCCGCAGGTAGGTCCTGGTCTTTTCATCTGCCGTGGGCAGATAGATATTAAATCCTACCACAGGATTGAAAAGATTCCCGGAGAGGTTCAGCTGACATTCTACCGGTATTCTTTCCTTGTAGTTTTCATCCTGAAGGATCTCATAAAGAGAAGCCTTTAATTTATATATTGCCTTTATGTCGATCTCTGCCTTGTCAATATCTCCATTGAACATTATCTTCCCTCCGTTTTCCACACTGAATGATTTATTGAGGATGTTACCCAGGGTAAAGAGATAATCCCCGTCCTCTACTATATAATCACCAAAGATCTTGAATTCACCTTTATCACTAAGTGTGATATTCAGATTGCCTGAACCGTGGCCTTTCATTATGTCACCGACTTTTGAATCGAATACGAGCTGTATCTCTGCATCAGGCGTTACCTCAAGGTCGAAATTCATATCCATCCCGGTGGTCTGCACAGTCAGCGCCTTAATCCGGGCATCATTCGCCTCTTTTACAACCCTCTGTCCCGTCTTTGAGTCGATAAAGGTGACAAATGAATAATTGGTAACTGACAGGCTGTTATTCAGAGGTATGTAAAACCTGGTGTTTTTGTCCGTTTTTGCCGAGATATCAAAAGAGAGTATATTGGGACCACTTTTTATTGTTGCAACTCCGGTCCCGTAAGCTGTCCCATAGTAAAGCGGGTTATCCTTTGGCTTTGTATTCAATACAAGGTTATCATTGGCATTTATTATCAGATCAGCGCCGAAATCCTTAAAGTTTTTATGATTTACTCTCCCTGAAAGAGTAGCGGTATTGCCTTTTTCGTCAAGGACTTTTATATTGTTGAAGCTTATCCCTTTTTTATCAAATCTTACAGTATCATTAAGCTTGTATTTTGTCTGCAGGTAATTTATTTTCACGAGAGTATTCTCTGCCATAACTGCCCCGGTAAGGGTTATATCTTTCTGGCTTAATATAAGGTTCAGTTTTCCCGAAGCGGATCCGCTGATCCCTGATGCAAATACTCTGAGCAGGGGGTTAAGAAAATTCAGAGGGATCCGGGAAGTCTCTGCGGAAAGATTTGCTCTTTTCAACGCAGGATCATAATATCCGCTGATGTCCAGCATCTTTAATCCGTCCAGATCATTTCTTGCCTTAATGTTTATTATTTTCTTTGAATTATCAAGCTCCGAGCTTATGTAAAGATTCCCCAGATCGGTTCCCAATAACGAAAAACGGCCAATATTGATATCGGTTTCGAGCAACAGATTTTTATAGGCATCTGCCAGCAGAAACTTTCCGCTTACCAGCCCCTTGAAATCAAGAGGTAACCTGTTGGGATCGTCCTTGTTTTTCTGATTTCCAAGATAATTTAAAGGAGATATATCAATTCCCCTGAATTCGAGATTCAAAGTATCGGCAGGGTTCTCAGAAACCTTCCCGTTAATGAGGTAGTAGTTTTCATTATTGTTTACATAAAACCTGTTTATTGAAATCGCATTTGAATCAACCGTAATGGAGGACCTGCTGATTTTCCAGAGATTGTCTCTCGAATAGATGCCGGAAGAATCTATATTAATTTTAAGGATGGCTTTGCCTCTGCCATCGGGATTCTTTGTGATATTTCCCCTGGCAATGAATCTTCCTTTGTTAATGACCGTTTCCCTGTTATCCCAGTTGACTGAAAAGATAAAATTGTCAGGTCTGGTCCTGAGTCCGACAGTAAAATCTTTAAGATCAGATTCCTTAAGAAGCGACAGTGATGAACTTTTAATATCGACAGCCATTTCTGATCCTGTAACATTCGCATCCAGTGAAAGATCCGACAGGGTGTTGTTTCTGATGGTCAGGTAACCTGCCTTTCCCGAGATACTTATTATACTGTCCTGATAGACATTACCCCTGATATAGCTCTTATCCGACAGCAAAACTCCTGACCCTAAAAATTCATTTATCTTATCAGTGTTTTTAAAATTTACCTCAAATGAAAAATTGTTTTTCTCTAAAGAGGCCGAAGGTAACGGGGGTTTGAATTCTGAAGGCATAAGGTTTGATGCCGTTGATCTGATGAGCCTTCCAAGAGATTTAAAATCGTAATTTCCTTTAATCTCCGCATCGACAAAATCAGTATGAAGACTAAGCACAGGCAGATTATTGTCCTTATAAGTCTTGACTGAAAAATCGTAGAGTTCCAGACTTTTGCCATATTTTATAAAATTGGAATTCAGCATCCTGATCTCGCCGTCAAGGTTATCAATATTATTACCCGTGAAGTTGGCCGTTACAAGCATTGATACTGCTGCAGTGGAGTCAGATTTTACAAAGTTAAGGTTGAAGAGTTTTGCCCTTGCAAGGTTCAGTGTGAAATCAAATTCCGGAAGCGGCCCGCTGAAATTAAACAGTCCGAGCAGATCGAGTTTTACGTTCGGGTCTGAAACATTAATACTGCCATCCCAGGTTTTCTCCGTAAAGGATCCGTTAAGGGAAATATTTCTGTACTTATAATTTTTTATCTCTATGCTGTCAATATTTCCGGTGAGCTTAGCAGCGAACTTTTTAAGCGAAAAGGCATATCCGTCAACAACGGATTGCATGCTGAGATTTCCGAAAAGATCAGTGTTACCGGTAAGCTCCCCCAGGTTTATTGCACTTCCCGTCAGGAGACCCTTTATCCTGTATCCCTTCGAGGCTTCCGGTCTGAGAGAAATATCCGTGCGGATATTGCCCTGGCTGGTCCGGATCTCGCCATACGTTACAAAATCTGTTGTAAAACCTGTAAAACTGCCGGCAAAGGTGATATTACCCAATTTGCTGAAGACGGGAGGAAGAGCAATGGCTTCCTTTCCCCTGATTTTGAATTTTTCGAAATCACCGGCATTTGTTTTCAGACTGTTTACTCCAATATAAATAAATGTGTTATCGATAACAGGCAGTCCGGAAAAGTCAAAATCGCAATCGAGATAGGTAGAATTTTTGTATGACATCTTAATATTACGTCCTCTTAATTCCGCTACAGTCCCGTATACTTTTCCCGATAGCCATAATGATTCACTTATCCCTTCAGCAAAAGGCATAAAATATTGAATGTCTGAAATGCTTATGAGTGATTTTTCAAGCAGGAGATCGAGTTTTACATCCGTAGTGAAATTTTTGAATGAGCCGGAAGAGTCTGCCCGCATACTAAACCGCGGGATGTTAAGGATGCTGCTGTCGGTGGCAAAAAATGCCGAGTTAAGGATAATACTCTGCTTTGCAAGGGTTATCGAGGCATTTATCCTTTTCAGCTTAAAACCGGAGGCTTCTTTTAATCCAAGGTCAAATATTTTGAAAGAGGTTGTGTCATCATGGATTTTAAGATCTTCAATAGTTCCGTTTATTGAGCTTATATTAAGATTATTGAAGTCAATTTTGGATTTGCCTCCAGGTACTGAACGATTGATCAGTGAAAATCTGGCATCGCTTAAATCGATCTGATCGGCTGAGAGCAGGAGTGGCTCACCGGCAGTCGTATCTTCAGGGCTTTTAAGGAGATTTAAATACCAGGTGAGGTTCATCAAACCTGCAGAATCTGTAATAAAAGCCACAACCGGTTTAATAAGAACCACCCGTCCAAGCCTGAGGTGCTTTTGATTTAAATCAAATTTTTTGATCGCAAGTGATAAGGGTCCTGGCGTATATCATTGTATCATTATTCTGATCTTTAATAAGCAGATCATTGACAACCAGTTTATTAAAAAACACAAAGTCAATCCTGCCCACCGATATTGTCGACTTAATCCTTTCAGAGAGATGACTGGAGATCCTTTTTGCCAGATATGTCTGTACATCAGATATCTGCAGCAGAGGGTACAGAATAGCCGGAAGCATGATTATGACCCCGAGGATTATAATGATATACTTAATTGATTTTTTAACCTTTCTGAACATGCTAACCTTAAAGGCCTTATAATATTATTTTTAAAGTACCGGGAACCGTATAAAACCTACCCTGTAAAGATAGTAAAAACACAG
Organism: uncultured Bacteroidales bacterium; assembly: GCA_963816345.1. Lineage (GTDB taxonomy): Bacteria > Bacteroidota > Bacteroidia > Bacteroidales > VadinHA17 > LD21. Next base: position 1,824,912 of record CAWFKI010000005.1, on the reverse strand, counting down.
ATTATACTAACGTGATAAATATTGATATGGTCAACCAGGGTAAGGATGATTTCCACGGGCTGACAATTATTATTATATCGCAGGCCGGAAAATGACACTAATCAGTTAAATTCGCAGCTAAATATCAGGCGTCTGATTATGGCAGTAACTATCCTTGGTATAGAATCTTCTTGTGATGATACATCTGTTGCAGTTGTCAGGGATGGTTATGTTCTTTCAAACCTGATAGCAAACCAGGACATTCATATGTCTTACGGAGGTGTGGTGCCGGAACTGGCTTCCAGGGCTCATCAGGCGAATATTGTGCCTGTAACTCACCAGGCGCTTGAGAGTGCAGGAATAAAAGCCGGTGATGTGAATGCTGTTGCCTTTACCATGGGGCCCGGGCTGCTGGGCTCTCTCCTTGTAGGGACGTCATTTGCAAAAGGTTTTGCCCTTGCCCGCGACATTCCGCTTATTGGGGTAAACCATCTTCAGGCACATGTTATGGCTCACTTCATACTGGAGAAGGATCGCGAAAGCAGGATCCCTTCGTTTCCTTTTCTATGCCTGCTGGTCTCTGGTGGTCATACAAGAATTATAGTGATGAAAAGCCATCTGGAGATGGAAGTGATTGGCAATACTATAGATGATGCGGCAGGCGAGGCATTCGACAAATGCGGAAAAGTTATGGGGCTGCCATATCCGGCAGGTCCTCTCATCGATAAGCTTGCAGCACAGGGAGATAAAAATGCATTCAGCTTTGCCAGACCGCATGTCAGGGGACTGGATTTTAGCTTTAGTGGCTTAAAGACAAGCTTCCTTTATTTTCTGAGGGACAAGCTGGCTGAAGATCCGGGCTTCATTGAAGCTAATAAGACAGATCTGTGTGCTTCCCTGCAGAATGTGATAGTCACAATTCTGGTGTCAAAGCTTGCCCGGGCCTCTGAGCTCACAGGGATATCGGAAATTGGTATAGCCGGAGGTGTATCTGCAAATTCAGGTTTAAGGGATGCAATGAAAAATGAAGCTGCCGGAAGAGGATGGAATCTGTTTATTCCTGAATTCCGTTATACTACGGATAATGCAGCTATGATAGGAATTACAGGCTATTATAAGTATCTTAGGGGGGAGTTTACGGGTCATGATGCGATTCCTCTGGCAAGGTTTTGAAAATTATCCCGGATATGCAGAATGGTCTGGTGTCTGCAGTGCCGGATCACCGGTCAGGAAGCTGCTGATTTTGATGATCCGTTTTTCGGTATATTAGATGAATGAACTGGATTTTATATTATAAAATTATTATTTTGCAATAAAATATTTGTGATGGAGGAGCTTAGGATCGCCCCTACAAAGAATACACCGGAGGTCGTATTAAATCCTGAAGGAATAATTCAGATCAGGGGCCGTTCAATCCATGAGAACGCTATAGATTTCTTTGCACCGATCGAAAACTGGGTCACGGAGTATATACATGCCCCGGCTGAAATGACATCTGTGGATATGGCGCTCGAATATTTCAACAGCGCCAGCGCGAAAGTAATAATTCATCTCCTTCAGAAGATAACCTATGTTACTCTTAAACACAAGAAATTCAAAATAAACTGGTATTATGAGGAGGGTGATGAGGATATTCTGGAAAGAGGAGAATATTTTGCTTCCATTCTGGATGTGAAGTTTAATTTTATCAGGATTAAATGATCTTGAGGACCTGTTCCGGTGCATTTGCATCCTGGTCAGGTCAGAAGCTCAGTTCACGGGTATCTTCACGTCCGTAACCCTTTATTGTCATTTTGTTATCAGTAACATCAATTATGGCAAAACTATTTTTATCTTTTGTTTCAACCATGCCTTTGAATGTTACATGATGTATATTATTTACTCTGATATAGTTACCTTCATGATTATGTCCGCTGAACCAGGCAATGATGTTGTTATATTTTGAAAGTTTTTCCAGGACTTCCCTGTAATTCAGAAGATTGTGTATATTTTCAGGTGCAACAGGAAAATGGCAGATCATTATAACTTTTTCATCAGAGTCAGCTGCATCTTCAAGCTGGCCGGTTATCCAGAGAAGCTGTTCACTGCCTATGCCACCGTTCCATTCAATTGCATTGATCTCACCTTTTTTCTTCATGCCGGCAATATAGCTCTCTGCCTGCATGGTCAGCGTTTTGTTGGCTGATGAATACACGCTAATTTCATTACCGTTCATAAAGATGAAACGGAATTTCTTATATACAATTGAATAATATCCTTCTCTTGATCCGGCTAACAATGGCAGACGGCTAAGATAAGGAGGATCAACGGAATAGTCGTGATTTCCTGTGATATGATATGTCTTTATACCTGAGCTATTTAATGCCTTCAAAACTGGTTTGAATGATTCATAATCTCTCTCTATAAGATCCCCCAGATTAATTATAAAGTCGACCGAATCTTTCCTGAATGATGCCAGGGCAGCCTCCAGTTTATCAAGTGAAGACCGGTAATAACGCGTACCTGCACTCTTGAAATCACCGTACTGAACATCAGCGATCAAACCGAATGAGAAATGGTTGTCATCCGGGTGATTATCTTCTCTTTTTTTAACTGGAATGTGACCAGGGTGATCCTTTTTTTCAGGCATATTGAAGATAATTATTGAAGCAAAAAATATTGCAACCAATAGTTTCATCAGACAGGGGATTTAAAATCCAAGTTAAGCAAAATATGACTGAACCACGTCAATCAGTACCGGAATATTTCAGATATTACCGGCTGGAATCAGACAGGGGTAATATCCTTCCGTGCAGATCAGCTTTAATTTGTCAGAGGATCAGCAACTTTTCCCATGAAGAGTATTGAATTTGTAGTTGTTTCGCGTATGATATAGATGAAAGGATGGTCAATTTTGATCTGAAGAGGAGGGGGTGGCATTGAAGTGGTGCCTATAATCACAGCTGTTGCTGCCGCGGCCTCAGTTCCTTCCTCATTATTCTCAATGAATGCCTGATGGATCACATCATTTATAAGCAATGGAAGATCGGAGATATTTGAGAAATCGGCAAGGTCTGTAAATGCTATTCCCATACCCATATCTGAAAGGATGCTCTTCAGTTTTAGCTTAAAGCCGTACTTAAAGCGGGGAAATGTGAGATCAGTCTCTCTTTTGGACATCTGTGAGATCCATATTTTGAAGTTGTCATCACTAATGACAGGGATCAATGCAGCTATACCATTATTTCCTTCCGGCAGCATTACATCCATAACGAAATTTCCCTGACCATAAGGAAATTCGGCCAGCACAAATCCCTCACCCGAAAAAACCTTATAATCAGAGGTCTGCTTCATTAATGGTACTTCGGAAGTTGATCCATCCTCCCTGTAGAATTGCCCGTTTGCTGTCTTACTCTTATCGAATTGCGTTTGCCATTTTCCTTTAAAATAGATTGCATTAATCAGGAGCATTACCGTATTGGGATCCAGGTTATCTATCATATTCCTGATCAGTCCGTTGGTCTTGCTCTCAATCCAGAGGTTAATCTCGTGCGGAGCATTCGGATCGTTTATATCAAATGATCCTGATTCCGCATTATAGTAATCGGTAAGTATTTTTGCAAAAGGGGGCTTTACCACAAAATTTTTCTCCGACCAGACAGAATTAGCAATATTTATCAGAACCCGCTTATCGACATTCAGAAGAGCCTGCGACAGATCCTTATAGGACTTATTTATAGCCTCCGGAGTTAATCCATTGACCCTCAAAGCTTCAAGCATTGCATCCCGGGTAGCGCCGTCTGCTCCGTTGAGTGCCATGGAAAGGGCAGAGGAGATACTCAGCGGAGAGATGATCACATTTTCTGATCCGTCAGAACTTGCAAGTGTTCTTTTAAAGATGTCGAAGGCGAATGAATTTTCTGACCCGATAAGGGAGATCTGATCATTTGTAAGATTGATGCTTACGGGATCAACAGGTAAAACCTCATCAGCAGTTTTATTGCATGATATTAATAAAAGGATAACTGATGAAAATACAACTGCTGTCTGAAAGAGATTGTTTCTCATATTATATCAATTTATATTTCCCGGACATAATATTCAGGTAAAGGTTAATCTGTTTACTGCTTATATAGCTTCAGTAAATCAAAAATCATGCCGATGGTCATTCTTTTGTTTCCGTTTTTTAGAAGTTTCCTGAAAAGCCTTCAGGTAAATAAAGGAGACAACGAAAAAGACCATTCCCAGAAGCAAAAGCATGATGAATGCAAAGACCGATGGTTTGCCAAGTCCGGGTATAGGATGTCTGAGTCTGTATATATACCCGTAAACGGTATAGCACAGAACCATGATTGATATTATAAAACTGAAAATTATGGTTGTGCCGTCAAGAATCCTTGTTGTTTTGTAAAATCTTGTATTTTTAAATGCAGCGTAACTTGTCCGGGCATATGCACTGGCCCGTTTACGCGACCGGTACTGGCGGTATTTTCTCCACTCCTCCATTGCCTGGCTGTAGGCCTCTTCATCGGACTTTATCTTTTCACCGTTGGCAATAAGAAATTCATAGGCTTCAGTTGCGCTGATAAACATATCTTTGGCATCCGGAGCATGATTGACATCAGGGTGGTAAAGCCGGGCTTTTTTCCTGTAGGCTTTTTTTATCTCATCAACCGGGGCGTTTAAAGGAAGTCCCAGAATTTCATAATAATCCTTCGCTGTCATATTTACCTGCAGGAGGAAATATCACACACTTAACGTATAATATTTCTGCTGAAAGAGTTTTTACCGCTGTTTTAAACAATCAGGTCAGAGACTGTGAAGATAGGCAGCGCTCTGCTTAAATGTGTCCATTCCCATTTCAACAAATATATTTTTCACTCCTCCTGTATTAACTGTTGCGAAGAACTCCTTCCAGTCGACAATACCCTGGCCGATAGGTACTTCTTTCTTTTCAGTGGGTGACCAGTCTGCCAGATGTGCGGAAATAAATCTGCCCGGGTATTTTTTAAAGTATGTTGAAGCTTTATATCCGATGCTGATAACGGCAACCTGGAATTGCATTTTCACGTACTCGGGATTGAACTGTTTCATAAGTGCATCATAGATAAGGGTTCCGTCTATTTTTGCAAATTCCATATGATGATTATGGTAACCCATCGGCATGCCGGCTTTTTTTGATTTTTCTCCGATTACATTCAACTCATCGGCGGCTTTCAACCAGTCAGTGAGCGAGGCTTTTTCAGGAAGGCCGAAGCTTGAAAGGATCATCTGCTTCTGTCCGCAGCCATGTGCAAAAGCTATACGTTCATCAAGGTGGTTGCGGAGCTCATCGAACTGGTAATGACAGCTTTCGCATACCAATCCGGCATCATTAATAATCTGCTTCATCTCTTTTGCACTCATTTTCATGAGAGGTCCGAATCCGGAAGATTCATACCCGGGAGGAGAGCACATCTCAACGCTTTGATATCCAAGACCTGCCATCATTTTCAATGTCCCGGGAAAGTCTTTTACAAGCATATCCTTCAAAGTCCATACCTGAAATCCGATAGGCATTTTAACTGTTCCTGATGCAGTGGCTGCTCTCAGATTCTGCGGGATCCGCGATAAAAGAAGAGCTGATCCCAGTCCCAGGGTACCTTTCCCCAGGAATTGTCTTCTGGATAGTTTATTCATAATAAGGAAATTATTTATGAAACTGTTATGTAATTAAGTGAAGTATTATCTGTATGAGGAAAAAACGCCCTCTCTGAATGAATTTACCCCGTCATCCGTACCAATCCAGACAACTCCGTCGGAGTCAACAGTGAGGCAGAGTATATTGTTGCTGTTCAGTCCGTTATTTACAGTATATGTAGTCCATTTGCTTCCATCAAACACCGATATACCGCCGCCTTTGGTACCAAACCACATATTTCCGGCCGCATCTGAGCCAATAGCCTGGACGAAGTTATTCACAAGGCCATCATCTGTTGTGTAGACAGACCAGTTCTCGAGGGTATTTCCTCCGGAATGACTGGCTACGCCAAGATCGGTCCCAAACCATTTGGTTCCACCGGGGGCAATATAGATGCTGAATATTTTGTCAGATGGCAATATAATCGGACCCCACTGGGCATATACTGAGGCTCCCGAGATTCCATCCACATCATTGCGGAATACCCTGGCTACGCCTGCGCCGTCCGTACCGACATAAAGAGAATCACCTGCCGGGTTGGTTGCCATTGATGTGATCGGATATTCTTTAAACATCCCCATCGGATATGTATCCTCATATGAAGGAACAAGCCACTTATCATTCATAAAAGCAGATATTCCCTTGTCTGTTCCGAACCAGCGTAAAGGTCCGTCAGCTAGAGTGACCTTAACGACATCGTTACTCAGGATGGAACCTTCTCCGGCAAGGTAAGTTGTAGCTTTTGAGGTTGCTTCAATCGGAAGAGTGGTAACTGTTGCACCTTCTGTGGAAGCTATCCAGAATTCAGGACCGCCAGGGTAATTCCTGTAAGCAAAATCATTTATTTTACTGGCAGCAATTTTTTCGTTCTCTTTATGAAGCGTCCATTTTCCCGCAGAAAAGCTTACTATTCCGGATTCGGTCAGGAACCATTTATTATTGTCTTTGTCTGCAAGAACAGCGTAAAATTTCTTCACAGGGATCCCGATGCCGGAAGATTGAACCTGTGGAACCGTTGCAGCTGAGAACAGACCACCTTCATCAGCATGCGGAGTATAATTAATGGCAGAGGCGCCGGTAAATGTCATAGCTGCAATTAATATAAAGCCAGCTGCCAGGTAATTGTTTCTTGTATTGATTCTTTTTTTCATCCGGTTATCAGGGTTATAATTACAGTAAAAGTATAAAATATACAGTAATACTTTTGCTTTAATGAAGAATTAAAACGGGTTTCCGAATTAAATAATATTAACATTTCATTCTTTAAGGCAGGTTCCGAAAATTTGTACATTTACACGCTATTATCCGGGGATAGCCGGCCAAATTCTCTTTGCATTCCTCTAAATGCTTGTAATTCTGAGTGAAGCGAAGAATCTTCTGACTTTGATCTATAGATGTAATTTTTAATAATTAAACTCATATTGAAAAATGTTAGCAGTTAAAAACCAAAAACATGTGCGGATTGCACTGAGGGTATTAATTTTGACATTGTCCTTATTTACAGGTTCGATCCTGTCCGGACAGGTGCCGGTGCCTGCGGCAGATATCCTTTTAAAAGGAGGGCATGTGATTGATCCCGCGAACAAGATTGATGCCATAATGGATGTCGCCATTACTGACGGCAAAATTTCCCTGGTTGCAACCGGCATACCAGCTAAAAATGCGAAAAAAGTCATTGATGTCAGCGGCATGTATGTTACTCCGGGACTTATCGATATGCATGTTCACGCATTTCAGGGCACTGACAAGGGTTCCTATATTGCCAATGGCTGGGATGCGCTAGCTCCTGACGGTTTCACATTCAGGGCAGGTGTGACCACAGTTGTTGATGCCGGTTCGGCAGGGTGGAGAAACTTCCGTACTTTCAAGGAACAGACAATTGACAGGTCACAGGTACGGATCCTTGCTTTCCTTAATATTGTTGGCGCCGGAATGTACGGCAGGTTCGAGGAGCAGGATGTGACCGATATGAATCCTGTTATGACTTCCTACATGATTACCAGATTATTTCCTGATATAATAGTAGGCATTAAATCTGCTCACTACTGGGGACCGGATTTTACACAGGTCGATAAGGCAGTGGAGGCAGGGAAATTAGCCAATGTTCCCGTAATGGTCGATCTTGGGGAGCATCATCCGCCACTCTCCATTGAGGAGCTTTTCATGAAACATCTTCGTCCCGGCGACATATGGACCCATACCTATGCAAATGCTCCGCAGGACAGGGAGGTGCCAGTTGATGAAAATGGAAAGGTCAAGCCATTTATATTTGAAGCTCAGAAACGCGGTATAATTTTCGATGTCGGACATGGCGGAGGCGCTTTTTTTTTGCACAGGCAATACCATCCATACAGCAGGGTTTTATCGCCAATGTGATCAGCTCCGATCTGCATACCGGCAGCATGAACAGCGGAATGAAAGATATGACAAACCTGCTTTCAAAATTTATGGGTATGGGTCTGTCTGTTCAGGATGTTATTTTGCGTGCCACCTGGAATCCTGCAAAAGTGATCAAAAGGCCGGAACTCGGTAATCTGAGTGTCGGGTCAGTAGCGGATGTTGCAGTTTTCAGCCTGAGAAAAGGCGATTTCGGGTTTCTGGATGTCAGGGGAAGAAAGATGAAAGGGACTCAAAAGCTGGAAGCCGAACTGACTTTACGGGCCGGGAAAATTGTGTGGAATCTTAACGGGCTGGGCTCTCAAATGTGGGATGAAAAACCCTGATATGTTGTGCTTTCAAATCACCAGGAATTATAAAATGAATCAGAGTATGTTTAATAATTATTTGTCAATCAGAGGTCTGACCAGGAAGGTGTTTTCAGCCCTGGCAATCAGGATTTTTTGCAGGATTGATCCTGCTTTGCGTCCCCTTTTCGGTGAAGGGTCAGGAGATAGATATCTTATTGAAGGGAGGTCATGTGATCGATCCCGGGAATAATATTGATTCTGAGATGGATGTTGCAATCGCCAACGGAAAAATTCTTAAGGTTGCCACTGACATTTCACCTGCAAATGCAAAGAAGGTTATTGATGTACGGGGCATGTATGTTACTCCGGGCCTGATAGATCTTCATACCCATGTATTTGTCGGAAGCAATAACGGGTTTGCTGACGGGTTCTCAAGCCTGTCACCTGACGATATTACCTTTAAAGCCGGAATAACTACAGTTGTTGATGCAGGTACTTCCGGCTGGCGCAATTTTCCATTGTTCAAAAAGCAGGTAATAGACAGGTCTCAGACCCGCATCCTTGCGTTTCTTAATATAGCAGGCAACGGTATGTCGGGATTTCCCTCGGAAGAAGATCTCAATGACATGGATGCTCATATGACCTCACTTGTTATAGAGCAATACCCCGATTTTATTGTAGGTGTCAAAATCGGTCATTACAGGGGGAGTGAATGGACTCCGTTTGACAGGGCAGTGGAGGCAGGACACATGGCAAATGTTCCACTGCTGCTGGAATGCCACCTTCCGTTTCTGCCTCTTGAGGGTATACTGGCTCGTATGAGACCAGGGGATATTTATACTCATTCATTTTGTACTGCAGTCGACAGGACCTGCTTGCTCGATGAAAAGGGGATAGTGAGACCTTATGTTATGGACGCCCTGAAGAAGGGGGTTCGCTTTGATGTAGGCCATGGTGGCGCTATGTTTCATTTTGCAGTGGCCATCCCGGCTCTCAGGCAGGGGCTTTTTCCCAATTCGTTTGGCTCTGATCTTCACAGGTTCAGTATGAATTCGGGAATGAAAAATATGCTCGACATTATGTCCAAATATCTGAATATGGGAATGACCATTCAGGATATAATTTTTCGTGCCACATGGAATTCTGCAAACTCGGTAAAGAGGCCTGATCTGGGGCAGCTGAGTGTAGGAGCTGATGCTGATGTTGCCATACTGAGCGTAATGAAAGGTAACTTTGGCTTTATTGATGCCGGCGGAAACAAAATGAACGGAGACCGTAAATTTGAAGCTGAAATGACAATACGTGCCGGGAAAATTGTCTGGGATCAGAACGGACTTGCTGCCACGGGGCTGACGAAAAAATAACATAAGGGCATAATCTCTGATCCGGATGGACAATAACGCATACATTTAATATTATTTTATATATTTATGCAAATTAATCCAAATCAATATGGAACGAAGAGACATACTTAAAAGTCTGACACTATTGCCTTTTGCAGGAAGCATTCTGCCTCTGGAATCTATCCTGGGAGCGCCGCGCGGTCCCCTTACAGCCGGCCCGAATATTTACCAGTCGATAGGAGTTGAACCGGTAATTAACTGTGTCGGAACATACACAATAATCGGGGGATCTCTTGAAAGGCCCGAGGTGGTGGAAGCGATGCATGCAGCATCAGGTTTCTTTGTACAATACGATGAACTGGCTTTTGGTATCGGGCAGAGATTAGCTGATCTCACCGGCGCTGAATGGGGAATGGTCTCTGCCGGCTGTGCAGCAGGATTGAAACATGTAACTGCCGCCTGTGTTACGGGAGGAAACCCTGAAAAGCTTATCAGGATACCTGATTTGCATGGTTTTGATAAAACAGAGGTTGTTATTCCCAGAAGTTCGCGAAATGCATATGATCATGGTATACGCAATATCGGAGTTAAAATTATAACTGTTGATACTATCGGCGAACTTGAAAAGGCATTGAACAGGAATACGGCTATGATCTACCTGATGGCCAGCGATGAGACCGATCCCGGGAAACCATTCTCGCTCGAAGATATTGCAGCGATAGCCTCACCAAAAAACATTCCGGTACTGATCGATGCGGCTGCCGAAGATCTCACGGTACCCAATATTCATCTCAAGAGAGGGGCAACTGTTGTTGCATACAGCGGCGGGAAAGCTCTTTGCGGCCCACAGTGTGCGGGTTTGCTGCTTGGCAGAAAAGACCTGCTTTTGTCGGCATGGCAGGCAAGCTCCCCGCATCATGGTCCGGGACGTGACAATAAAGTCGGCAAGGAAGAAATGCTTGGAATGCTTGCCGCAATAGAGTCCTGGGTAAAAAGAGACCATGTCGAAAAAATGAGAATATGGCATACATATCTTGAGACGATATCTAACCGGGTCTCATCTGTTAAAGGGGTCATATGCAAGGTCAGGGAGCCAGAGGGTCTGTCCAACCACAGCCCTTCACTTGTAATATCGTGGGATCCTGCAAACATCAAAATAACCGGACCGGATGTATCCGAAGACCTGGCTACCAAACAGCCCAGAATTGCAGTTCACAGTAATTACGGTGATGATTCCGGAAATACATCAGTTTCTATTTCATCAGGACAGATGCAGCCGGGTAATGATAAAGTTGTCGCCGACCGTATTGTTGAGGTGCTTACCCGGCAACATACCAAATCAAGAGATGTCAGCTCCGGCAGCAAACCTTACAGGACGCTGGGATGTGGCTATTGAGTTCTACAGCAGCAAGAGCCAGCATACTTTCTTTATAGAACAGGACGGCAACTGGATAAAGGGATCTCACCAGGGTGAATTTACATTGCGCGATATGGCCGGTATACTGGATGGGGATAAGGTGAAGCTTAGCAGCTCAGAGAGACAGGTGGCGGATAACATACCTTTTATCTTTCATGGAACCGTCAGTGATGATAAAATGTCGGGAGAGATTTTTATGGGCGAGTATATCAGGGCAAAGTTTACAGCTACCCGTCACAACCAGAAATCTCTGCACAGGCCTATCAGGGTACCAAAGGGTCAACCGCTGGCTACCTGATGTAAAGAAGCTCTGCAGTTTTTTTCAGGCCGGTCTGAATTTTAACAAAAATTAAGGCTTGCAAAAACGATTGATATATTTTATTGTTTACTTTTGACAGGGAGCAGGGAAATAGTCCGGATCAGGGTGTTTTTACGATTGGCGGGCCAGTGTCCCGGGTTCTGTTATTTTGAGCATGCGGCTATTTATCTTCGGCCGGATATCAGTATGTAAATAAGGGAAGGAATATGAAAAGGCGTGATTTTATAAAAGTATCCTCGGCAGCAGGTGTACTGGGAATTGTCGGATCAGGATTTGACGCATTCGGAAAATCTGATCCTGCAGGATCCGGAGGATTCGATCTTCATCCTTTTATAAAGGAACATCCTGAAGCAGTATTTATAAATCTTACCTCTGTAGGTGATAAAACAGACGCAAAGGCAATCAACAGCGCTGCCTATAAGCTTGCCTAGAGATGTTTGTCAAGACGTCGGGCAGCAACGGTTATCCCAATTCGACAAAGATTACATGCCAAGCCAACTGGACCTGCAGCGGTCACACCAAGGACCGCGTTTCGCAGATGGGGATCAATACCGATCTGAATTTTATTGTGGGATACCTGAATGCAGTAAGGGACAAGGGGCCGAAGGAATTTTACCTCAGGGAGTGTGCCTGTCCCTATTTATGGGAATCAAACGGATGGAATGAAATGGCCCGGAGAAATAATTTCGATCTCAGAGACTTATCCTCAAAGGATTTCTGGGATCTTGCCGAAGGCGATATCGTTTTCAAGAAAGTCGAGAACGGGCATGTTTTCAGGGAAATTGGCTTTATGGCCCCCATGAATGCTCCTGATACTTTTCTTATCAATATTGCAAAATTCAAGGCTCACCAGATGGGCATTACTGCCTCAATAAAAAACCTGCAGGGGATCACAGGCAAAAAATTCCATCAGTTCTGCGGAGGCCATTTTGATATTTTCAAATCATACGATAAACGTTACCATCAATTCTTTCAGCCCGATTATATGTCAGTAAATGCGGAGCTGCACAAGAAACATATGGAGGCAGGCATTCCCAGGTGGGATACCACTATGGACCGGCCACCTTACGGCGGAGGACTATTTATGGAGCACTGGGTGCAGAGAATGATTGACTCCTACAGTGTAACACCTACCGGTATAAATATTGTCGAAGGAATATATGGGCGGGACGGCGATGGGTTTTCAGGCGGACCGCATGAAGGCAAGGCAATGGATTTTATGAGCAATAACATAATTTTCGGCAAGGATGCTTTCAGGGTGGACATTATTACCCACTGGCTGGCAGGGCACGAGCCGGGTAATTTTGGACTTTTCCATATAGGTATTGAACGTGGAGTTTCAAACGTACTTGATCCGTTCGATATCCCGGTTTACCTCTGGGAGAACGGGAAGGCAAAACTGGCAAAGCTTGATTCATTCAAGAGAACGCCTCTTCTTACATATTATCTGAGGAGGAATAATAACGGGTTGAACGAAGATAAATATCATATGTGTGATGAACCTTTTGACTATTCATCATGGAAAAAAGGAAAGATCGCAAAGAATGAAATTCCGTCAATACGTGCTATCGGCACAGATCCGGGCGATAAGGTTGTCATGGAAGTAACTGTGCCGGAAAGGGGTGATGTATATGTGGATATCCTTAACCGTCATGGCGAACTTGTCTGGCGCCTGCATGCTGACGACCTTGAGCCCGGGAAACATGAGGTTGTCTGGGACGGATTTTCACAACCAGGCCTGTACAATATGTATGTAAAGGGCATGGGCTGGGATGCTGAGCGGGAGATGGTTATCTATACCTGAACAAGCCAGCCTTCTGACCTCCTTTATCTTCTACATTGACTTTTCGAGGATCTGCCTTATACGTTTTGCGACGATATCAACCTGTTCGGGTTTCAGAAGTACAACACCTACGCTGAGGGAATCGCCTCTTCCCCCGGCAACTATACTTGGAGTGCCTTCAAGTAATTGTTTAACAACTTCCTCTGGTGTCACTTTCACTTTTGACTGATCCCACTTTATTTCCATACCCGGAAATGCATTTGCCGGACCTGGGTTTATATGTGTCTCGCTTTTGAGAGTCGGAATTTTCCCGAGCACAGATTCAATGTGACTGATCCGGTCAAGCCACTCCTGCCATTCCTTTGCGTGGTCTCTTTCAATATATGACTTCAGGGCTGCATACATCCCGAAGATCTCTTCCTTGTTTACCTTCATCGGTCTTCCGATAGGGCACTCATGCGGACTGTTATTCAGTTTTGCCGCTTCAATAAGATCCTTCCGGCCGAAGAGCAGACCGGCACTTTGCGGACCACGGATCATTTTTCCTCCTGAAAATGTGATAAGGTCGAATCCTATTTTCTGATATTTAAACAGATTTTCAACCGGTGGCACATCGGCAGCCGCATCGATAAATGATGGAATATTATGGCGACGGGCAATAGCTACGAACTCCTCATGATTTATGCTATCGGGTGTTCCGAACCAGGATATTGCACCATTAAAAAAAAGCGCCATCACGGTATTTCCGTTCATCGCCTTTTCCATTTCATCAGGACCTTCGACCTCTACCAGCTTCACCCCGGTGCTGCGCACAGCCTGATCAAATATGTACCGGTGCGACTTCTGAATAATAACTTCACGCTGCGGGCCGGGAAGATTTGGAAGTTGTTCCATCTTTTTTGTATCCATTCCGGTCAGAGCCGCTGCGGTTCCCAGTACAAGGGCAGAAGCAGCACCGGCAGTTACCATTGCTGCTTCACACTTCAGCATCTCAGCGATCTTAGCGCCTGCCTTATCCTGAAGATCGTACATATTGGCAAAGTCATGAGCGGTGGAGTTAATAGCCTCCAGCACTTCCGGCAGCATAAGCGAACCTGACAAATATGTCATTGTTGCACCTGCATTTATAACACGGGTTACTCCCAGCTCCTCAAAAAAATCACGTTTTGTAGGTTCGGGGGAGTTATTTTTTGAAAAAGAACCCAGGGGGAAAGCGCTCCCCATGGCAGCCCCTGCTAAGGGCAGAATAGATAAATTCTTAATGACCTCTCTTCTTTTCATCTGAATCTATTGCTGTTTTAAGTTTAAGTTTCAACTTTGAGCAACGTATTGACTAACAGTTATAACTGAAGGGCTTTATTCTACACTTAGTCTTTATAGCCTTAGTGTAATCTAAATCACTGGGGCATGTATGAACCAAAGTATCTTTGAAGTATCACAAAGGCAGTAATATGATTTATTGAACATTTTCAATACCCCCGGTTGTTCACCATTATTTTTACTTTATGGCAGGTTATCTTATTAAGATAACTAACCGGTTGTTTTGTTAACCTGCCAGGTTTAAATATAAGCAATGGCATCCATCTCCACGAGAGAATCTCCGGGTACGCCACCTTTTGCCACAGCGACGGTTGTTCTTACCGGGGGGTTCATTCCGAAACGGCCTTTATAGACTTCATTCATACCCTGATAATCGGCTATGTCATTAAGGAAAACGGATACTTTCAGCACTTTTTCCATTGATGAACCAGCCTTTATAAGCTCTTCTTCAAGGGATTTAAGTACTATTTCAGTATGGGCTTTGATCTCAAAGGGAGCTACATGTGCACCTTTTCCTGCAATGAAAACAAGGTTACCAAATTTAGTGTTGCCGGAAAACAATGGTGCATTCTGAAAAGTTGTAATATTATTTGCTTCCTTTTCAGGTGCTGAATTAGTTTTTGCATTGGCTGCCATTCCGATTCCTGCCAGGCCTACTACAGAGGCGAACATTTTCTTTATTACGGATCTTCTTTCTGTTTTCATGATAAATAAAGGTTAAAGATTAAGTTAATTGTTATTAAGATTATTTTTTTATATAGCGCGGAAGTACCCCAGTTACAGCTACCTTTCTTTAGTTGCAGCCATACCGTTGAGGTCCCAGACAATCTTGCCGGCGCGTAAAGTAAGTTCAGCAACCAGTTTCTGATCACCATTCATTTTTTCCCCGATAATATCGAGAAAGCCGAAATTACCCCTGGCAATGCTGAATACTGCAACATCTGCATCTGTTCCCACACTCAGGTTTCCCAGCTCAGGCCTGTTGATCACCCGGGCAGGATTCCATGTGGAACGGAGGATTACATCCTGAATAGGGAGCCCCATATTAAGGAACTTTGACATCAGGTTAGCCATATCCTTCATGGCGCCATTCATGCTGCCCGTATGCAGGTCGGAACTTATTACATCCGCAATGAACCCCTGCCTGACCGCAGGTATGGCCTGACTCCAGAAAAACGAGCCGCCGCCATGACCCACATCAAATATTCTGCCGCTCTTTTGTGCTTCAAAAATATAGGGTTTTACCTTCCCGTTTTCATCAACAGGCGCTTCCCTTGTTTTTGGCCAGTAGGCATAGCAGTGAGTGTAGATATCTCCGGGACGCAGATGCTTCATCAGAAGCTCTTCAAGGGAAAGGGGAGGATCGGCCAGACCAAAATCTACCATCACGGGGATATTCGCCAGTTTTCCTGCTGATACAGCACTATCTGTTGGTGTCCAGTCGTGACCATCATAATGGGCAAGCTTGATCCCTACAATATATGTGGAATACTTTTTTGCAAACTTTGCGGCCTTATGTGACTCCATATCCTTGATATTCTGTTCGAAAGGACCGCCTCTCATACCCTCACCCACAATATTGAGAAAGGCCAGCACCCTTGTCTGTGAAATATCAATTGTCTGCTTTTTAAATGTCTCGAATTCCCTCCAGCCTGAACTGCCGGCATCGACAAAGGTTGTAACGCCGGCGCGGAATGAAAATTCGTCAGGTCCGACGGAGGTTGCACCATCCATAAGGGCCGGGAGGTACCTGGTACCATAGAAAACATGCACATGCATATCTATGATACCCGGTGTCACATACATATTTGTTGCATTGATAACCTGTTTCCCTTCCTTTGAATCGATCTCTTTTGCCACTTTTGCAATTTTCCCTTCGTTGATGGCAACATCCATTATTTCATCGATCTTGTTTTTCGGATCGATAACGTGCCCGCCCTTTATAATAATACTATAGGTCTGGGCATTAACAGTAAAGGTCAGAGCTATCAGGATAGCAGAAACAATTAAAATTTTGATTTTCATAACTTTAGCTCTTAATATAATCACCGGACCTCCTAAACGCTCTTGCTGAGAACCTCATAGATACGCGAGGCAACGATCTTTTCCTCACCCGGCTTTAGCATCCAGGCTGTTATATTGACACTATCATCCTTTCCTCCGATAACCTCAATGGATGGATTGCCTTTTCTCAGTTTGTCCTGGAATTCATCGCGTGTTAACCTGATAATATTTTTGTCCCATGAGAGGTTCAGGGTAGGGGTGCGGTTAGCGATGGGGGGAACCGTAACGCTTGTTATTGTGCCTTTTACTTTTTTTGCTGCATTTTCTATAACTGAAATCTGGTTTCCCCACATTTTCATCTCCTGCTCATAATCGAGGCTGATAAATTTTTCAAGTGCAACATACATCCCGAGAATTTCCTCTTTGTTCACCTTCATTCCGCGTCCTATATTGCCTCCGTTTGGCGGAGCGCTCAGCCTTGCAGCTGCAATATGTTCTTTTTTGCCCATGAGTATTCCTGCGCTCTGAGGTCCGCGGATATCCTTTCCGCCCGAAACGCATACAAGGTCAAATCCCATATCGTTGAATTTCCAGAGATTTTCCTTCGGAGGTACATCTGCGGCCATATCGATCATTGTCGGTATATTATGTTTCTTTCCAAGGGCTACCCATTCCTCATGGCTTATTTTGCCGTTTGGTGCAGCATAATTGAGGAACCACATCATCGCGGTTTTTTCATTGATTGCTTTTTCCAGATCCTCTATGGTTTCAATTTCTACAATTTTCACCCCGGTGTTTGTAAGGGCATGCACATAGCCTTCATTGTGACCTTTCTGCACCAGAACCTCTGATTTCATTCCACTTACATCGGGCAGTTGTGCAACTTTTTTCATGTCCATGCCGGTGAGTACGGCGGCTGTTCCCAGGACAAGTGCCGACCAGCATCCTGCTGTCACCATGGCTGCCTCCGCGTGACATATAGCAGCAATCTTTTCTCCAACTTTATCCTGAAGATCACCAATAAGTATAAATTCCTTTGAACAGGCCCTTATGGCATTAACTACTTCATCATGCATCAGCGATCCCGACATAAATGTATAGGTTCCGGCGGCATTGATAAATTTGCGTAAGCCCAGTTCCTTTATCAGATCCCTGGCAGGGGCTGCCGCCACAGGTTTGTCTGTGGTCGCTCCGAGAACAGACCCCAGTGGCAATGCGCTTCCGAATACAACACCTGAAACAGGCAGAATGGATAAATTCCTGATTACTTCTCTACGTTTCATTTTTATTGGATATAAATTAAGTTATTCTTTTCATTACTCATCTGTTAAGGAACTTATAAGTAACGGGTATCCGTCGCTTATAAGGTTCTGGGTCTATCTTTCAGATCTTTTCCCGGACAGAACCACAGGAGTTGCAATACCATTCAGGTCGTACACAATTTTACCAGCCCTGATTGTCATTTCACACTCCAGTTTTTTGTCTGTCTCAAGCTTGTAGCCTGTATAATCAAATAACCCGAATTTGCCTTTTCTTAAATTAAGAATTGCGATATCAGCTTCCGATCCGACCGACAAGTTTCCGAGCTCTTCCCTCCTGATTATCTGTGCGGGCTTCCATGTGCTGGCCCTGATTACACCCGGAAGATCCATTCCCATAGCCAGGAATTTCGACATTGTGGTGAGCATATCTTTCATGGCGCCGTTCATGCTTCCGATGTGCAGGTCGGTACTTATGGCATCCGGAAAAAAACCTGCTTTGCATGCAGGAACAGCCTGCGAGAAGGCAAAGCTGATGCCGCCATAGCCAACGTCAAAAATAATACCTTTTTTACGTGCATCCAATGCATATTGCTTTACCTTACCCGTTTTGGTATCGACAAGACTTTCCCTGGAGGCACCTAGCTGCGCGAAACAATGCGTGAATATGTCTCCCGGACTGAAAACCTGCTTGAAGAGAGTGTCGAGGGAGAGAGCCGGTCTGGCACCGCCCAGATCGACCATTATTGGAATATTTGCCAGTCTGCCAGCCTCTTCTGCAAGCCTGACAGCTGTCCAGTCATGGCCTTCATAATGCGCCAGTTTTATTCCCACGATATCTTCTTTATTCTTCAGAGCAAAATCAGCTGCCAGCTTTGGATCCATATCTTTCGGATTCTGTTCAAAAGGACCTCCCCTCATTCCTTCCCCGACAATATTCAGGAATGCGAGAACTCTTGTCTGTGATGCATCAATCGTCTGTCTCTTGAAAGCAGGGAAAGTTCTCCAGCCCGAGCATCCGGCATCCACTACTGTTGTTACACCCACCCTGAAAGTAAACCCGTCAGGAGGAACTGCATTCGGTCCATCCATATACTGCTGGTCCATATAGGTACCGTTGTAGACATGAACGTGAATGTCAATAAGGCCGGGGGTGACATACATTCCACGGGCATCGACAACCTGGATCCCCTCCTTTTCGTCTATATTCTCTGCAACCAGAGCAATCCTGCCATCCTTTACGGCAATGTCCATAATGGCATCTATATTGTTTTTGGGATCTATAAGGTGACCTCCCTTTATGACAATATTATATGTCTGAGCATTAATCAAACCTGTTATCATAAAACATAGAAATAAAAGCGAAAGATTCTTGTTTCTCATAATAAGTGATAAAATTAGTATCTGTTTTTAAATGTAAAGCCCAATAATGACAGGGAATGCTGATCCGGAGAAAAGCTGTCCGTAAACTGAAGTGAAATTGGCTGGTTTGGAACTGGCATAATAATTATTCAGGTTTCAGGCGGTAAAAAAATATACCTCCCCCGGTTTTGTTCGTGGGAAGAACCGGTAAACAACAAATTTAATTAATTTCCTGTAACCGTTGTGAGAATTTAAGCTTTTTTAAGAACCGGAGTCTTAAATGGAAGCTAATCCGTGAAGTACAAAATACTTCTACTTTACAATACCTGTAAAGCCCATGAAGGCAAGAGCAAGAATGCCGGCTATGACAAGTGATATCGGTACCCCCTTCATCCCTTTCGGAACATCTGCCAGTTCGAGCTGTTCCCTTATGCCGGCCAGAATAACAAGTGCCAGGCCGAAACCTATTGCCGTGGAGGCGCCGTAAACAACACCCTCGATCAGATTATACTGCTTTTTTATTACAAGAATTGCTACTCCCAGTACGGCACAGTTTGTTGTGATCAGTGGAAGGAATATACCGAGTGCCTGATAAAGGGGCTGACTGACTTTTTTCAGGATAATCTCAACCATCTGAACAAGCGCTGCAATAACAAGGATGAATGTTATTGTCTGCATAAAGCCGATTCCCAGTTTGTTTAATACGTATGTCTGAATAAGATATGTGACCATTGTCGCAAGGACAATAACGAATGTGACAGCTCCGGTCATTCCAATGGCGGTATTTACCTTATTGGAGACGCCAAGGAAGGGGCATATTCCCAGGAATTGAGCAAGTACGACATTATTTATAAACAGGGCAGTAATGATTATAAGTATGTATTCCATAGCAGTTTTCTTTAAGTTCTTCTTATCCGGTTGATCAGGGCAATCAGGTACCCAAGTGCAATAAAGGCCCCGGGTGCAAGTATGAATACAAGGATTCCGTCTCCCTGGATAAACTTATAGCCGAAGATTGATCCGCTCCCGGCAATCTCCCTTATTGCACCCAGTATTCCGAGGGCCATTGTGAATCCGAGTCCCATTCCCAGCCCGTCGATAAAGGATGCAAAGACACTGTTTTTGCTGGCGTATGCTTCTGCACGTCCAAGCACTATGCAGTTAACAACAATCAGGGGAATAAAAATGCCCAGCTTCTCGTAAAGACCGGGAACGTAGGCCTGCATCAAAAGGTCAACGACCGTAACGAATGAGGCAATTATAACAACGAATGCGGGGATCCTTACTTTATCGGGTATGAAGCCTGAGAGAAGGGAAATAACAACGTTTGATCCGATGAGCACGAATGTGGTGGCAATTCCCATGCCCATGCCGTTCATTGACGATGATGTAGTGGCTAGAGTAGGGCAGGTGCCGAGTACAAGTACAAGGATAGGATTTTCCCTGAAAAATCCCTTTGTAAAGTTTTGGATCTGGTTCATTTAAGGCCTCCTTTCGATATAGTGTTCCAGGCTCTTTGCACAGCATCACAGTATGCCCTTGAGCTTATTGTGGCGGCGGTTATCGCATCAATGGGGCCGCCATCTTTCCTGACTTTCAGTTTGAACTGAGCCGGATCTTTCCCGTTGAACTGGCCCGAAAATGCCGGTTCAGTCATTTTGCTTCCAAGTCCCGGAGTCTCTTTGTGTTCAAGGACCGTAATTTTTACAATCGACCCGTCAGGTTTGAATCCTGCCATAATGTTTATTTTCCCGCTGAAACCATTTTTGGTATATGTACTGACAGCATAACCAACCAATGCATTATCCATTTTTGCCGGGTAGACATCAAGACTGTCACCTTCACCGGTAGGCAGCCTGAACATTTCCCCGTCGGGATTATTATTGAATTGAGGAACAACAAGCCTGATCGCATTCAGCTTCTTATTCAGGTTCGACAATTCTATTGGTTTCTTTGTAAACTCATAGACTGCTCCCAGACAGGCTGAAGCTGCAAGTGAGATAAGCGTAAGCGACAGTACCATATTCCTGAAATTAGATTCTTTCTTAGCCATTTCTGACCTCCTCTCCGAAACGTTTAGGTTTTATATAAGCATTCATCAATGGTACAAATGCATTCATTATAAGTATTGCAAAAGAGACTCCTTCCGGATAGGCTCCCCAGACCCTGATTATTACCGTAAGAATGCCAATGCCGCAGCCATAGATTATCATTGCCTTTGGATTCATAGGTGATGTAACATAATCCGTTGCCATAAATATTGCACCAAGCAGCACACCCCCTGAGAGCAGATGAAAAAGTGGATCAGCATTGGATCCGGGATTTATCAGCCACAGGATGGAGGTAAAAATCGCAACTGTTGCTATAATTGAAACAGGTATATGCCATGTGATTATCTTTTTGTACAGCAGATATGCAAAACCTGCAAGCAGTGCAAAGGCGGCAACTTCGCCCAATGACCCTCCCATTTTCCCGAGGAACATCTGGAGTGTCGTAGGGACCTTCTCCAGAAGTGATGGCAGTGATTCTCCGTTTCTGATGCCTTCCTTGATAATGGCAAGGGGAGTCGCACCTGTAACGGCATCGGAATAACCTGTCGATAATCCCGCAGGAAGAGGCCAGCTTGTCATTGGCACAGGGAATGAGATCAGCAGGAAAACGCGTCCAACAAGCGCCGGGTTAAAAGGGTTGTTACCAAGGCCTCCAAAGGTCATTTTTGCTATCCCGATAGCTACGAGACTTCCGATAACAATTATGTGAAGAGGAATATTTGACGGGAGGTTGAAAGCGAGAAGCAACCCGGTGACCACTGCAGAACCATCGGTTACCGAGATGGCCTTTTTCAGCAGGTATTTCTGGATCAGGTATTCAAATGTCACGCATGAAATGATGGAGGTACCTGTGACTACTATTGCCCCGGCTCCAAAATAAAGAACAGAGGTCAGCAGGGCCGGCATAAGTGCAAAGACGACACCATACATGATCTTCCCGACAGATACTTCCGAATGTACATGTGGTGACAGGGATACGTTTAATATATTGCTCATGTAAATATTATGTGAAAGTTATTTCAGATTGCGTTCACGTGCCTTTTTCAGCACGATTGATTTTCCCAGGCGTATATAATCAAGTACCGGACGGTTCGCAGGGCAGATGAAGCTGCATGAGCCACACTCAAGACAATCGGTAATCCTTTCATGTTCAGCTCTGTCAATCATTCCTTTTTCAGTGAGTGTCATCAGAAGGTATGGTTCAAGCTTCAGGGCGCATGCATATGTACATTTTCCGCATCTGATGCAGGGTTTTATTGCAGGTCTGACAGCCTCTTTCTGTGAAAAAAGGACTACTCCGGACATTCCTTTAACTACAGGTACACCGGTGTTATTTATGGCTTTTCCCATCATGGGACCTCCGTTTATAATTTTACCCGTATCTTCAGGCATGCCGCCTGCTGCTTCAATAAGCCTGCTGACGGGCGTTCCTGTTCTTACAAGGAAATTACCTGGATTGAGAAGCGATTTCCCGGTTATTGTGACGACCCTTTCAAACAGGGGTTTATTCTTCTGAACCGCTTCATATACAGCAAGAGCAGTACCGGCATTGATAACGACAACTCCTGTATCAACAGGTAATCCTCCGGAGGGTACCTCCCTGTTAATTAGTGCTTTGATAAGCTGTTTCTCAGCCCCCTGGGGATATTTTACTTTGAGTCCGTGTACTGTGATTCCCTTGAAAGCGGATGCTAATCCCGACAAATTATCTATTGCATCCTTTTTATTGCCTTCGATACCTATCATTGCCTTGTCAACTCCAAGGGCTTTCATCAGGATGGTCACCCCGACAAGAACTTCTTCCCCTCTTTCGAGCATCAGCCTGTGGTCTGAGGTCAGGTAAGGCTCGCACTCAACCCCGTTTATTATTAAAAGGTTACATCTTTTACCGGAGGGTATTGTCAGTTTTACATGTGTGGGAAAGGCAGCACCGCCCATCCCGACTATACCCGCTTCGAGGCACCTGGTTATGATCTCCCCGGCTGATAGTTTTATTTCCCTGCTGAGCTCGCTGCTTCTGTCAATTGTTTCTACCCATTCGTCTCCAATTACATCGATAAATACAGCTGTCTGTTTATAACCTGTTGAACCGGTGATTGTATCAACCTTGGTTACCTTGCCTGATACTGATGAATGGATATTGGAGGTGACAAACCCCTGTCCGGAAGCTATCAGCTGGCCGGTTTTTACATAATCACCTTTACTTATTATGGCAGTTGCCGGCGCCCCTATATGCTGAGATACCGGGATAGTAACACTTTCAGGTATAGGAAGATACCGGATAGGGATATTAGCCGTGAGCTTCATGTCATGGGGATGGATGCCTCCTGAGAGAAATGTTTTCAGCACTTTTTTTACTTTTTATTGGATTAACAATATTTTATCCGTTCACGCTTGCGGCTTCAACTTCAACTTTTGGTTTACGCGGAGGAAAATTATACTCGATAATTGCCCCGGTAGGGCACTCATTAACGCATTTTCTGCAAAATGTACATTTTTTTGCATCTATATATGCCAGGTTATTTTCAATCGTTATTGCACCAAATTCGCAGACCTGCAGGCATTTATTGCAGGCTATACAGGCTACTTTACAGGCTCTCCTGGCAGGACCTCCCTTGTCACAGTTTGAGCAGGCCACATAGATCTTCCTCTCTTTCTTTGATCTTTTACGCAGTTCTATCAGGTTCCTGGGGCAGGCTTTTACACATGCGCCGCACGCAACACAGTTATTGTCATCGATCACAGGCAAAAGAGACAGAGGATCAATATGCAAGGCATTATAGATACAGGATCTTTCACAATCTCCCTTGCCAAGGCAACCATAGCTGCAATCAGATTCACCCGTATACAGGCTGTTCAGTATTCTGCAATCCGGTACGCCGTCATAGCTTGATGTTCTGGGGCGTGATTCCGGTCTTCCGTTGCAAAGCAATACTGCTGTAAGGGGATCAGCAACAGGTGCGGTCTTTCCAAGAATCTTTCCAGCTGCCGCCATAACTTCATTACCGCCAACCGGGCAGATAAGACCATCAAGAGTGTCTGCACTTACGAGTGCTTCTGCAAAATTACGGCAACCTGCAAACCCGCAACCACCACAGTTTGCGGCAGGTAATATAGCCTGAAGCTCATCGATCCTCAGATCTTCTACGACATTGAATTTCTGTGCGACAAAATAGAGGATGATGGCTGATACGAGTGCGAGAAAGCTAAGGCTTATGATAGTCAACAGAATCGTCGGGCTCATCAGATATTAATTTAAAGTAAAAACAAATTTTCCATTTATACGCTTTCTGAAAAGATACAACACTGAATAATATGGCACCAGCAGGACAAGTGATATTCCCCCGGCGGCCGGTTCTGACATTCCGGCTGAAATTAAGATGATAAGGGCAGCCATTACAGTCAGAAGCGGTATGACATAGCCCAGCGATACAGCCATAAAGCCCGCTGCTTGTCTCATACTGACTGTGACCATATCGCCGGGTTTTACATTATGATGACCCGGTATCTCGATCACTTTCTGCTCTTTTCCGGAAAGGCCGCAGGCGCCTTCGGCATGACATCCCGAACATGCAGTTTCCGCAGTAATCAGTACATAAACTGAGCTTCCTGCAGTTTTTTGAACTACTCCGGAATGGTCTATTGATTTCGGATTGTCAGAACTCATCATTGAAAATTTTGAAAATGTCAGATCGCAAATTTAGGATTACGTGGCAACATGTGACTGCTTTTTGTCAGTTTTCGGACGAAAACGGTAATTTATTCTGATTTTAAATAACCGCACTTCAGCTGATGCTGCTCCATGATTGTTTTTGAACTGAAAAGCCGGTTGAGTTCATTCTGCAAAATAAGGTTTTGATTCTCAGCGAGGGAGGGATCCCTGTCAAGTATCTCCCCGGCAATATTCCTGACATATTCAATAATCTGGCCATCTCTGCTCAGGTTGGATATCTTCAGATCAAAAGGTATTCCGCTTTGCTGAGTTCCTTCAATATCCCCCGGTCCCCTCAGCTGGAGATCTTTTTCAGCAATTTCAAATCCGTCATTGGTCTTTATCATCACTTCGATCCTTTTGGCTGCTTCCTCTTGATAGTTTATCGGAGCTCATCAGAATGCAGTATGACTGGTCGGCGCCCCTTCCGACACGTCCCCTTAACTGATGCAGCTGGGATAGTCCGAACCTTTCAGCGCTTTCAATTATCATAACTGTTGCATTCGGAATATCAACGCCAACTTCAATTACCGTAGTGGCTATGAGGATATGGGCATGTCCCTCCTTGAACAGTTTCATCGACTGCTCCTTGTTTGCCGGGGTCATTTTGCCGTGAACCACGCTTATACAATATTTCGGAGGAGGAAAGACTCTTGAAATCGTATCCCAGCCATCTTCAAGATCTTTGTAATCCATTGTTTCAGATTCCTTTATAAGAGGATAGACAACATAGATCTGGCGGTTTTCCGCAATCTGGCTCCTCATAAATCCAAATACTTTATTTTTCTCCGAATCAGTGAAATGCATAGTTTTTACAGGTACTCTTCCGGGAGGCAGCTCATCGATAACAGAGACGTCAAGATCACCGTAAAGAGTCATTGCAAGGGTTCGTGGAATTGGCGTGGCTGTCATCACCAGGATATGAGGAGGATTAAGGTTTTTCTGCCAGAGCCTTGCCCTCTGTTCAACTCCGAACCGGTGCTGTTCATCAATTATCACAAGTCCAAGATTGCTGAACTGAACATTCTCTTCAAGAAGGGCATGTGTTCCGATCAGAATATTAAGTGAGCTGTCAAGAAGCGATTCTGCTATTGATTTTCCTTGATGTTTTTTTTGATGAACCGGTTAGCAGGCGAATTTTAAGATCCAATTCCTTCAAGAAACTTACTTATTGTCTGATAATGCTGGTTGGCAAGTATCTCTGTTGGCGCCATTATGCATGCCTGGTATCCGTTGTCAATTGCAATAAGCATGCTCATCAGTGCAACAAGTGTTTTCCCGCTGCCGACATCTCCCTGCAGCAGCCGGTTCATCTGCCTTCCTGATCCCAGGTCCTTCCTGATCTCTTTCATAACTCTTTTCTGAGCCTCAGTAAGAGAAAAGGGCAGGTTATTGAAATAGAAATTGTTAAAATTTTCTCCCACGCTTGAAAAAACAAACCCTTTTTGTTTAATATTCCTGAAAGTCTTAAATCTTAATAGATTCAGCTGAATATAAAAGAGTTCCTCAAATTTCAGCCGGTACCTTGCTCTTCTCAAGTTCGTCAGGATTTGCGGGAAAATGAATCTTGCTGCAGAGCATCATGAAGATCCATCAGCTTGTATCTTGTAACCAGATATGCAGGCAGCGTATCAGGAATCCTGAACTTCAGCTGTTTCAGCAGGTTCCCTGTCAGCTTGCTGATAGTCTTTGATGTAATAAACTGATTCTTAAGCTTTTCAGTTGTGCTGTACTGAGCCTGCAGATGCCGAGTTGAGTCCTCTCTGCCATCTTATTTACCGCCTCGATTTCCGGATGAATTATATTTATCATTCCATTGAATACTCCTGGCTTTCCGAATACAATGAATTCCACACCGGGGCTGTAAGTTGCCGGTTATCCATTTCAATGCCCTTGAACCAGACCAGCTTTATTGTTCCGGTATCATCCTGGAAATCTGCCACAAGCCTTTTCCCTGCTCCGTGTCCCTTCAGAATAATATCCTCTTATCATCCTTTATCTGGACAAAAGGCAGATCGGGATCAAGCTCACGCGATCTTATAAAATTTGGTCCGGTCGATATATTTGTATGGAAAATAATAGAGAAGATCCCGGAAAGTGAAATATTCCATCTCTTTATTGAAAAGTTCAGCCCTTTTTGGACCAACTCCTGGCAAATAGGTAATGTTTGTATCAAGGAAATCCTGTATTATCATGCCATATTTTCCGCAGACTATCGGGCAGGCTCATAATTAAATGTTAAAAGATAATCGAAAATAAGTATTTTTGGACACCTGTCCTAATTGTAATTATCAATATCCGGTTGATTTTTTTCAGGCTGATCAGATATCTGAAATATATCTTTGTGTCCGGGCACCGGAAGGGCCATGGCATTCACAGTCCGTTTGTTTTTGATCTTGTCAGCAAGGTATTCCGGAATAAAACGGATCCCGCAGTTGTAATAAGCATCGAAAGCATGAGGAAGCAGGCTTAAAGCTGATAACAGAACGATTAAGATAAAGGATCTTGGTGCCGGTTCAGAGAACTGGAAGGGAATGATCGAGAAAAGTGTCAGATATTGCCAGACTTTCGGCTGTTCCGCAAAATACGGTAAGCTTCTGTCAAATATGGCAGCTGAATTCGGCAATCCGCTGATAATTGAATTCGGAACATCTTTTGGGATAAGCACGATGTATCTGGCTGCTTCAGTCCCGGAGACACTGGTATTACACCATGGAAGGATGCCCTGAATCAGCTGAGATTGCAGCCAGGCAATTTTAAGGAAGCAGGGCTTGACAAATATTAAGTTGTTGACAGGTCCGTTTGAAGATAGCCTCTGCCCGAGATTACAGGAGACAGGAATCAAACCCGGACTTGTTTTTATTGATGGGAATCACAGGAAAAAGCCAGTTCTTGAATATTTTGACAGGATGGCTGAAGTATCTGATCATAAGACAGTTATTATTATTGATGATATTTATTATTCAAGGGAGATGGAGGAAGCATGGAATGAGATAAAGCACATGAAAGAGGTCACTGTTACAATTGACATTTTCAGGATGGGAATTGTTTTTTTCAGGAAAGGAATTGCACGGAACGACTATATAATCAGGTATTAACAAAAATTAAGTAATTAATAATTTATTATTTGACTTATTTAATCTAATTTCGGAAATTCAAATTTCAGGAGTTATGAACAATGTAATTGAAATTCACGATATTGTCAAGAATTACCAGGTAGGATCGGTAGTGGTAAGAGCATTAAGATCTGTCTCAATAAATATTGAAAAGAATGAATATGTAGCCATTATGGGACCCTCGGGTTCCGGCAAGTCAACTCTTATGAATCTTCTGGGTGCCTCGACACTCCATCCAGTGGTTCATATATCCTGAACGGAACTGATGTGAGTAAGATGGAGGATGATTACCTGGCAGAGATCAGGAATAAAGAAATTGGATTTGTATTTCAGACATTTAATCTTCTTCCTCGATATTCCGCACTGGAAAATGTTACCCTGCCATTGATATATGGCGGGTGTGCCAAGGGCAGAAAGGGAAAAAATGGCAGTTGAGACTCTTGAGCAGGTTGGGTTGAGCGACAGGATGACACATAAGCCCAATGAATTATCCGGCGGACAGAGACAGCGTGTTGCCATAGCCAGGGCGCTTGTAAACAAGCCTTCAATAATACTTGCTGATGAACCGACCGGTAACCTCGACAGTAAGACCTCAATTGATATTATGGGGCTTCTCGATGACATTCATAAAAAAGGCAATACTGTTATTGTGGTTACTCATGAAGAGGATATTGCCAAGCATGCTGCACGAATTATCAGGCTTTTTGACGGTGAAATAGCCCAGGATTACAGAAATGTAAATTACGTAAGGCTTAACTCATTTTATCTTTTTCTCAGTTAACTTATTATTGGTTATGAAGATCTATACACTTACCGGTGATGATGGAACCACTTCTCTTTCAGGGGGTAAGAAGGGTTCCAAAGACTTCTGCCAGGGTGGAGGCATACGGATCAGTTGATGAGCTTATTGCATGGATCGGATTGTTAGCGCTCACTGTACTGAGAACAACGAACGGAAAGAATCTGATCATTTATATCCAGGACCAGCTTATGAGATGTGCTGCAGCACTTGCCTCAGAATACCGAAACGGGAAAACAGCAGGGCATGCTTGCCCGATGCTGACTGCGTATCTGTTCATTGAAGAGGAAATTGATAAAATGGATGAATCAGCTGCCTGAACTCAGAAATTTTATTCTTCCCGGAGGAAATATTCTCGTATCATATTGTCATATAGCCAGATGTGTTTGCCGTCGTGCTGAACGGCAGTTGCACAGGCTGAATGAATCTGAAGAATCGGCTGAAATTGTTAACAAATTCCTGAACCGTCTTTCGGATTATTTGTTCGTTTTATCAAGGAAAGTAGCTTAGAGCTTGATAATGAAGCAAATTAAATGGCCTGTTTAATATGATAAATATCTTAAAAATGCTATTGTTTTTTAAGTAAAATAATATTTATATTTGCAGACTTTAATATAGCCAAATTTTAATCAGGAAGATATATGTATTGGACACTTGAATTAGCATCAAAATTAGAGGATGCTCCATGGCCTGCAACAAAGGATGAGCTGATTGATTTCGCCATTAGGTCAGGTGCCCCTATGGAAGTAATTGAAAACCTGCAGGAGATTGAGGATGAAGGAGATATTTATGAGAGCATAGAAGATATCTGGCCGGATTATCCAAGCAAGGATGACTTCTTTTTTAATGAAGATGAATATTGAAACAGGAGGAAGGCTCAAATCAGTCGGCCTTTTTTATTTTCTGAATATATCATTTTTATCTTTTGGCCTGAGGTCGTCCATGCCAGTTAAATCCCGTAAATCGAGTGGTTTAGGTTTTGACAGATCGGGAGGATCTATATTTCCTTCCGGATCCTGGTACTCATATATTTCTGTCACTTTTCCCTTATCGATCAATACCTCAATATTAACGCATTTGGACTGGTTTACACCGGCAACCTTATCTCCGTCAAGAAGATAATAAATTGATTCCCCGTTACCCTTAATATCAATTTTATAGAGCTCATTATTTTTGAAGTAACCGGTCAGATGTTCTTCCCTTTATCTGATTATATCTGATACTGTCGATCTTGCTTGTAACAAAAGCCGAATTGTAGAGTTCCAGCCTGTCCGTCTGCCTGTTTTTTGTAAAGACTGCCATTGAATCGGATGTGAGCTGGTTTTCATCCGCCCACAGTACCGGTGCCCTGTAAAGCCTGATAACCGAATCCTGGAAGGAATAGGAGAGTGGAGTCACATTTTGCCTGAAGTCCCTTGCTGAAGATCCGGCAGCCATGATAAGCCCTCATCAGCCTGTAGGCCCTTGATAAGGTATCCGCCACAGTCACCGAAGTTTATTGTATCGGCATGGAGAAAAAGAGAATCTTTTTTTCCTGTCTGAATGAACACTGCTCTGTCGGTCACCAGGAATCTTTCCGGCTCTTTATAGTACCAGGCATATTCTCCCTGTACGAGCAAGGTCGTTTGTAGTATCCTGAATAATGACATTCCCGAATGCCTGGCCGAATCCTGTACCATTGTCAAAGTACAGTGAATCTCCGTGTACGATCTGCTTCCTGTTGTCGATAAAGGAGTTTTTCCAGATAGTTGTGACATCATTTTTTGTATCGTACCACCCTTTTTCACAGTACAGGTTTATACTGTCACCTTTCAGCTTGGAGGGGCCTGTAAAATAGGCAGTTTCAGTTTTTGTATTGTAATCCATCGTATCGGCAGTCATGACGTACTCAGGATTTACTATTTTTACGCTGTCCTTGAAATGGAAGAGGCTCTCTTTTACATAATAGATACCGATGATGCTTGTAAGAGTATTGTCTGCATTTGTGATTCTTCCCCTGTCATCGTAAGCTGGCCACCCTGTTTCTTACATCATAGTTTATAGTGTCGGTATAGAGGTGTGTTTTTTTATCAACCAGCTCGACATTTCCCTTTGCAATGGCAGTTTCGGTTCTCCCGTCATAAAAGAGGTAATTACTGTATAGATTCAGTGTATCACCCTGATTGATATGTACCCTGCTGAATGCGATAATCTGCTTGATCTGGGGCCGGTAGTGGGCACTGTCGCATGACATGATTGCTTTATTGTGCAGAAAGGAGACATTTCCTGTAAGCCGGTGAATATCATTTCCGGTAATGCTGTCATTTTCTATAAAATCAATATCGGCATTGGTAAGCTCAATTGCTTTTCTTGAGGCAGCCTGCTGCTGAGCAACCTGAGCATGCAGACCGGCCGGAAACAGACTTAATATCACAAAAAACCGGAGAAATCCTGAAAAATAGTGATTCAGAAGATTAAGGAAGAATCTTATTTCAACCATCCTGTTTTCAAAAAGTCACATGATTTATATTCTTCACTTATTTTAATATAAGTGTTCTTAAGTTTTTCCTTGACCCATTTATCATATGCTTTGGTTCTTGCATCCATCAGGGTCGCATTAAAAATGATCTGATAATCCTCTTTGAGATTAGCCGTATGTGCCGGTATCTCATTATCAATTTTAACAATACGGAAAACGACATTGTTATTCTCGTCCGTTGTTTTGAAAGGATCGGATATCTCACCTACTTTCAGAGCCCTGACTTTCACGTACATCTCCTTATTCAGCTCTTCAAGTGTAACCAGGTCACTCGGTCTGATGGATTGGGGCTTACAAGCTTTCCTCCGTTTATTCTGCTATCCTTATGAGTAGAATATCATCATGGCGGCATATTCAAATTTGATGCTGTCCTTCCGTATCTGGTTGGCGATGCTGTCGAGTTTTGTTATTGCTGCAACGGCCTGGTCAGGTTTGACCTGGGGTCTGATCAGAATATGGCGGGTATTTACCATGTCTCCCTTTCTGTCGATCAGCTGGATTATATGAAATCCGAATTTCGTCTCAACAATTTTAGAAACGTTGTTATTGGTAAGGCTGAATGCTGCATCTGCATAGGGCTTCTCCAGTTCCCCTCTTGTGAGGAATCCTATTTCGCCTCCCTTCTTGGCAGATTCCGTATCTTCTGAGTACATGATAGCCAGGACGTTAAAGCTTTTTCCGGCCAGGATCTGACTTCTTATATTAAGCAGTCTCTGGCGTGCCTCAGTCTTGTTCTCCTCATTTGACGGAGGATCAATCTGAATAATGCCCAGCTCATATTTTGCAGGAATTATAGGCAGGCTGTCTTTCGGGATTGATGCAATAATATTTTTTTACCTGACCGGGAGTAATAGTTATATTTTCAGCTATTTTACTCTGAACCTGCCTTACGGTCTCCTGCTCAAGAAGCGACTTCTTTATATCCCTGCGGATTTCCACCATACTCTTTTTAAAATAATCAACAAGAGCCTCTTCACTTCCGGCCCTTCTGATAGCATCATTCATACGCATGTTCAGATCGCCTTCAACTGCATCATCCGAGACAATTATACTGTCTATCCTTGCCTTATCAAGAAAAAGCTTGGAAATAAGCATCTCCTGAAAGACATTGCATCTCAGTTCGTCAACAGGAGTCTTGTTCCCGCTTCTCTTAAGGTCAGCGACAGTATTTTCCAGGTCCGACATGTAAATAACCTCATTACCGACAATGGCTGCAATTGATTCGACAAGTACCTGGGAATTTACAACATATACTCCCGGCAGGAACAGAAATATCAGAACAAGGTAAAATTTAAACTTTTTCTTCATCATCATAATATCTTAAAACTGTTTGTTTTCAAAGCTTCATTGAAAATCCCATTCTCAAGGGATTTGATAAATTCAAATCTTCTTGTATTCCAGATTATTCTCCGGATATCATTCTTTACATATTCGAAAGGCGCAAGTGTGGACCTCAGCCGGTAATCTCTTATAGAAATTATATAGACTGAAGAGGAATCGCTCGTTTCAAAGTATGTAGTTCTTTTCAGGAAGCTTTCCTCATTACTTATATCTTCCTTCAGCTCAACGGATAACCTGCTCATTGGTATCCATTCTTCATTGAAGTCATCAAATTTCTCAGCAAACTGGTAGCAGTAGCTTTCCAGCTTCTGCAGATCACTCTGATCGTTCGAGTGAGCCAGTCTTTTTATCTTTTCCAGATCGGGCGTCTCAACAGGCAGTTTAATGAAAAGCGCCTTTACGATGTTAGAGTTCAGCATAAAACTCTTTCCATTATCAGCGTAGTATTTTTCCATTTCATTTTCGGAAATGACTGTATCCATTTTCTGCAGCATCATCTGTCGCTGATACTGGTATATAACCAGGTTGGCCCTTGTTTCCTCGACCTGCTGTTCAATTTCTTCCTTCAGCTGAGGCGACAGGTTCTCTTCAGCTTTCTGCTGCAGGAGCACTCTCTTTGCCCATTTATTTATATAATTCCTGATAAGGGCGCTGCTGTCGGCATCGTTTATTCCCCTGTGGATCAGCCCCGGGAATCTCATCATAGTAAAGTATAACCTTACCTACCTGCGCAACAGGGATCCGTTTGACTGTATTATTGTTTCTACTGCAGCCGGCCGACAAAATAACAGCAAGAAGTAAAATTATTGTCTTATTCATTTATCAGAATCTTCTTAACTTCTCCAAGGACAGCATTATCAATCTTAACGCTGTATTTTTCCTTTAATTGTCTGATCCATTCACTATCGAGATATTCCTGATACCCTGTCATCATTGCTTCCTGAACTTTTTCGAACTGCAAAGGTAGTTGTTCTGTGACTTTTTTAATAAATATTATTGAAGGAAATCCGTTTCTCATAAACGACTGGGCTCCCGGCTTCCAGTTAAGTTTATCTATATCAGTATCATCACCTTTGGTCCACGTACCATCTTTAATAAAAAGAACAGTATCGGAAACAGTGTTAAATTTTTCCAGAAGACGCATGTCCGCATCAGGGTACGAGGCATATCTTTTATATGCTGAAGCCAGTGATTTCTCCCCGTTCTTTGTTTTCAGGGTATATAATTTCGCCTCTAAGCTCCTTTGGGATAGATAGTTGCTTTTGTGATCTTCATAATACTTTAGCAGGCCGGCAGTATCCTGGCTTATCCTGTTCCAGACTTTTTTTCCCGATATTTCAAAAAGCAGTATCCCATCATGGAATTCGTTCATCAGATATCTGAAATCGGGATATTTCTTTTCCAGAACGGAGTTTTCATATTCTGTAAGCTCATCGGATGCCCAGATATCCAATGACCGGTTAATAAATATTGTTGAATCACTTGTTATAATCATTGAACCCCTTTTTTCCAGATAATCTGCAAATTCGCCCGTAGTAAGAAAACGGTCTGCAAATGTATATATATTTCCCGCAGGCATTACTGACCGGTTGTATTTTTTCAGTCCCTTAATGATAAGTGTATCTGTGTTTTCAATAAACCAGTTAAGGGCCGTCTTATTGATTGTGAATTTGTACTCTTTTTTAAGCTTTTCGGTGAATGATCTCCTGCTTAACGAATTAAGGTAGGAGCGGTTGATTTTGCTCTCAAGATATGACCTTGATTCTTCGAAAGAGCCGGGGGCTTTTCTCTCAAGAAGCTTTACTATATGCCATCCGTAAATTGTTCTGAAGGGTTTGGTATAAGTGCCGGTATCGGTGAGGGCGAATGCCGCTTCCGAAAAGTCGCTTATCATCTCTCCTGCGCCGAACCAGTTCAGCTGGCCTCCCGTTGCTGCTGATTCTTTATGATCCGAATACGTTTTTGCCAGACCGCTGAATGAGGCTCCTGCCTTTAGCTTGTCATAGATGAGGTTAATATCAGTTTCAGCACGTATAACCTCTTTCTCACCCGTTCCAGGGGGAGCGTTCTTCATAATATGTGCAACCCTTATTTTACCTCTTGAAGGGCGTATGTCTGTGACTTTAATTATGTGGTATCCGAACGGTGTTCTTACTGGTTGGGATATTGCACCTTTACGCAGGGTGTAAGCAGCATCTTCAAAAGGCATAATCATTTGGAAAACTGTGAAATAGCCCAGGTTCCCGCCGTTTACCTTCACTGAAGGGTCATCGGATGCACCCCTGGCAACCCGTTCAAATGGCTCTCCTTTCAGAATTCTTGCCCTGATATCGGCGGCTTTTTGCCACGCTTTCAGAGTATCTGAGGCGGAAGGTCCGGGAGGCAGCGCCACCAGGATGTGCCACGCGTTGATCTCTGTGAGAGACCGCCTGTAGGCGCGCTTAATCAGAGTATCCTTTACCTGATTATCAGTAAGATAGTCCTGGGCGAGCTGATTGCGGTAACCGCTGATCTCATTGCGGAAGGATCTTGTAGTATCGTATCCTTCAACGATGGCATCTTTTACTTTGAGCTTAAAATCTATATATTGCTCAATATATTTCACCAGCGGCGGGAGCTTTCCCGGGTCCCCGCTTTTGTGGTACATCCTGATAAATTCTCCGGCTTCAATATTGTTTCCGCCGACTGTCATCAGGATCTTTTCGTTCAGACCCTGTGACCGGCAAAAGCCCGGAAATAAAATTATCAGTATGGTTATTAAAGATGATCTGATATTCATCAGAATACTCTGATTCCCGTTATTCAAATGATTTTCTGCTGTAGTTCGGAGATTCCCTTGTGATGGAAACATCGTGGGGATGGCTCTCTATTACACCTGAACCTGTGATTCTTACGAATTTGCTGTCTCTCTTTACTATTTCGATATTTTTGGCTCCGAGATACCCCATTCCCGCTCTTAAGCCTCCCATCATCTGGTATATTACTTCAGAGAGAGTTCCCTTATATGGTACCCTGGCGGCAATTCCTTCAGGGACAAGCTTATTTATATCATCCTCCATATCCTGAAAGTAGCGGTCCTTTGATCCAAGCTGCATTGCCTCTATGGATCCCATGCCGCGGTATGCTTTGAATTTCCGTCCATTATAGATGATCGTTTCACCCGGTGATTCCTCGACCCCTGCAAAGAGTGATCCGGCCATTATGGAATCAGCCCCTGCTGCCAGTGCTTTTATTATATCGCCGGAATACCTGACGCCACCGTCAGCTATCACCGGGATCCCGCTGCCTTTGATAGCCTTTGCCACATTATATATTGCTGATAGCTGCGGTATCCCCACACCTGCAATTACTCTTGTAGTACAGATCGAACCCGGTCCGATTCCAACCTTAACGGCGTCGGCACCCGCTTTCACAAGCATTTCAGCTGCTTCACCCGTACCTATATTACCTGCCACCACATCTACTGAAGGGTACCTCTTTTTTATCTCTTTAAGGATATTGATCACGTTCTTCGTATGCGCGTGGGCAGTATCTATCGATATTGCATCAACACTGGCATTTATCAGTGCATCAACTCTCTCCATAGTATCGGAAGCTATACCTACGGCGCCTGCAACCCTTAATCTTCCCTTTTCGTCCTTGCAGGAATTCGGGCGGTCTTTTGTTTTTGTGATATCCTTATAAGTAATTAAGCCGATCAGTTTTCCCTCCTCATCGATCATTGGAAGCTTTTCGATCTTATGTTTCTGAAGTATACGTGCAGCTGCGTCAAGATTTGTCTGATGATTGGTTGTTATCAGACTGGTTGTCATTACTTCCGTTATTTTCCTGGCACGGTTATTTTCAAATCTCAGGTCCCTGTTTGTGACTATCCCTTTCAGGATCCCATTCTTATCAATGACTGGTATTCCGCCGATTTTATACTCGCTCATCAGGTTCATTGCTTCGGCTACAGTGGCATCGAGATTTATCGTAATGGGATCAAATATCATTACATTTTCAGCCCTCTTTACCCTTTTTACCTGGGCCGCCTGCTTTTCAATTGTCATATTCTTATGGATGACACCTATACCGCCCTCCCTCGCAATCGCAATTGCCAGCTCATCTTCAGTGACTGTATCCATTGCTGCCGATACAACCGGAGTATTTATCCTGATATTCCTGGTGAACATTGAACTGAGATCAACCTCCCTTGGAAGTACCTCAGAATATGAAGGAACCAGGAGAACATCATCGAAAGTCAAACCTTCATAAATGATTTTATCCGTAAGAAATGACATTGGATTAGAATTTAAGTTTATGAGGGCGCAAATTACGAAAAAAAACAGAACCGGAAAAAATCTTTTAATCAGGCCCTCCAAATAAAAAGAACAGGTCAAAATCAATTTCAGTTAGTACATTTGCATATAGTGCAAAATGGAATGAATATCGAAACCTACAGGCAGATTTTAACACGATACTGGGGATTCACCTCCTTCAGACCCTTGCAGGAGGAGATCATCAGATCAGTTGCCGAAGGCAGGGATACTCTTGCCCTGATGCCGACAGGCGGAGGCAAGTCGGTCACATTCCAGGTACCGGCCCTTGCCAGTGAAGGTATCTGCCTTGTAATTACCCCTCTCATAGCACTTATGAAAGACCAGGTAAACAGGCTTAACAGCATGGAAATTAAATCCATCGCAATTCACTCCGGGATGTCGGCGGAGGAAATTGATAATGCTCTTGAGAATGCAATTTTTGGCGACTATAAGTTTCTTTATGTTTCACCAGAAAGAGTTGCAACAAGGATCTTTCAGGCAAAAGCGCCAAGGCTCAGCTTATCACTGGTTGCCGTAGATGAGGCACACTGTATATCACAGTGGGGATACGATTTCAGACCATCATACCTGAAGATTGCCGGGCTGAGGGAATATATTTCCGATAAGGTCCCCTTTCTCGCTCTTACAGCATCTGCCACTCCGCAGGTGACTGAGGATATTATGAATAAGCTTGGCTTCCGGCAAAAGAATGTGCTTAAGACAAGCTTCAGCCGGAAGAACATTTCGTACCTCGTCAGGAAAGTAGAGGATAAGTACGCGTATATAATTAAAACCGTTCAGAAAGCGCCCGGAAACGGCATTGTTTACGTGCGCAGCAGGAAAAGGTGTAAAGAGATCGCAGAGCTTCTTCATGCAAATGGAATAGCAGCAGATTTCTATCATGCCGGGTTGCCCGACGAACTGCGCAACAGGAAGCAGCTCTCCTGGACTTCCGGCGAGACAAGGGTGATAGTTGCTACAAATGCATTCGGGCTTGGTATAGATAAATCGGATGTCAGGTTTGTAATACATTGGGACATACCTGATTCGATTGAAGATTATTTCCAGGAGAGCGGCAGAGCGGGAAGGGATAGTAAGCCTGCATCGGCTGTTCTTCTCTATTCACCGGCGGATAAAAGCCGGCTGAATGATAATCTGAGAAAAAAGTTTCCCCCCGTTGAGAAGATTAAGGACATCTATGAGGCAGTGTGCAATTATCTTCAGGTGCCCCTGGGATCAGGCAAAGAGAATGTATTTGATTTTAATATGGCAGATTTTGTCTCAAAATACCGTTTGCCTGTAATCGAGACTTACAACAGCCTGCAGTTTCTGCAAAGGGAGGGTTATATGGAATTCACTGAAGAGATCAACAATCCTTCAAGAGTCCATTTTATTGTTAACAGGGATGACCTTTATAAATTCCAGGTGGCAAATGAAGCTTTTGATTCATTTATAAAACTGCTGCTGAGGTCGTATACCGGGATGTTCTCCGAATTTGTGCCGGTAAATGAGGAGGCACTGTCAAGGAAATCGGCTGCAAGCCGTGACACCATTTATCAGTATCTAAAAAAGTTATCTGCCCTGAATATTATAAAGTACATACCCGGTAAAAAGACGGCCCTGGTAATATTCACGGAGGAAAGGCTTGTCCGGAAGGCATTGATCATATCACCGGATAACTATCTTCATGTAAAGGAGAAATATGAAAAAAGGCTTAATAAGATGCTGGAATATGCTGATTCTGACAACCGTTGCAGATCAGTGACCCTGCTGGATTATTTCGGTGAAGAGTCAGACAGGTGCGGCATCTGCGATATCTGTCGCGAGAGAAATGAACTTGATCTGAGCAAGTATGAATTCGACATTATCCTTGATGAGATAAAGTCAGTTCTCTCTCATGATAATCCGGATGCTGAAGAACTTGTCAGACTGATAGATTACCCTGAGGAGAAAGTTATTAAGGTGATCCGATGGCTTCTTGACCACAACAAAATCCTCAGGGATAATCTCCATAAACTAAGCTGGGAGCAGTAACTTTAAATTTGCGGCATAATAAGGAAATCCGTTTTCATGCCGCGAGATTTTTGAATTGATGTTTTGTCAGAGGTCGAAAAAACCTTATTTTTTTCCCTGACCTTAGTAGAAAATGATAAAATATATCTTCAGACTTTATTACCTTATTTTGGGTTTTATTGTTTTTTGGTAAAATTTAATAAATGAATCATATTCCTCTTTAAATGTATGTTTCTTATGATGTTCGGGTTGGTTCATATAATTGACAACCATTGTTATTTACTATTCCCGTTATATACTTTTCAATTCGCTCCCTACTCGTATTTAGAATCAATGGTTCCCTTAGAAAAGTTGTAAAAATAAAATGAGTATATAAATTATTATATTCAACTTTCATTGCATTATTAATAAGCTAATAAGGTTGTACTCTTTTAGATATGATTTTTTCTACTAAGGTCTAAAGATACAAATAAGGTTTAAAAAAATCAATTCAAAGGGCTATGTATACAAATATGATTGATCAAATCAATACATTTCTATTTTATGCACTTTCTTGAATTGGCTGTGTCCGGAAGGCATTGATCATATCGCCTGACAACTATCTTCCTGACTTCAGTCAAAGAAATTCTTATCTTCTTCAAGAAGGTACTGGCGGGCGGCTTTGACATTTATGTCAACGCCTAATCCTGGCCTGTCCCATACCTTGATAAGGCCGTTTTTAACAATAGGATCGGGGAGTCCTTCAACGATATCGTACCACCATGCCGGACTTGCCACCGGGTATTCAAAGGCAATGAAGTTCTCCGGCATTGCTGCCCCGACCTGAACATGTGCGGCCAGACCGATAAGTCCGTCGAAGACGCCATGAGGTGCCATCATTATACTGTGCAGGTCTGCATATTCCGCCACCCATTTCAATTCTGCAATTCCGCCAATGTCTTCAGGATCAGGACCAACTATTCGTACAGCCTGCTTCTCGATCAGTTCACGGAAATTCTCACGAAGATATATCTCCTCACCGGTATGGATCGGCGTTGTTGTACTGCGGGTAAGTTCACGATAGTCGTCAGCCAGCACATAGGGGGTATAATCGCCTGTAAGGAGGTCTTCCAGCCACATCAGGTTAAATGGTTCCAGGGCCCTGGCCAGGCGGATCGCATCAGAAAGTATAAAGCCGGGTCCGCAATCCAGGGCAAGGCCGACGCTATCTCCGAATACCTGTTTCATTGCCGATACGCGTTCTATCATATATTTCAGGCCATACTCTGTTATCGGCCCCCTGCGGCCTACATCTTTTGGACTCAGCGAAGGATTCACATTGCCATAGTAGAAACCCGGAACGCTGGCCATGCCACCGTGAAATCCGATTGCCGTCTTGACGATTGTAAATCCCTGCTCAAGAGCCTTCACCTTTGCAGCCCAGTCGGCATAATCAGCGGGCTCGTTGCCGGTCCTCTCAACACGCACTCCGCCATTGTAACAGCGAACGTAGTCGCGGACCTTTCCACCCAGCAGCCTGTAAACAGGCAGTCCTGCCGCTTTGCCGGCGATATCCCAAAGGGCTATCTCAATGGCGCTCACGGCGCTTCCCCAGGGTTTAAAGCTTCCCATGCGGCGGATCTTCATCATGATGCGTTCCACATTTACGGGATCCTCACCGATGAGGTAGTTCTTATAAAATAATACGGTGGGTTTCAGATAGGGTTTGGCAGATTCTGCCTGGCCATAGCCGCTTATCCCTGCATCGGTGGTTATTCTTACTACCGGGCTGTTCCCGATAATCGCGCAACGGAGATCCGTAATCTTTATACCTGATTTTGGAACTGCTTTTGCCTGCATCTCCTTTGATGCGGCTGCGGATTCTGCGGAAGCATTTGTGCCCAGAAATCCGATACCCAGCCCGCCCAGGGATGCTTTTTTGATAAAGTCCCGCCGGCCGGCAGTATCATTACCGTTTTCCTTCTTACCTGAAATGATTGCTTTTTTCATAGAGTTCTTATAATATATATTTAAGATAACAAATAAATTCACTTTTCAGCTAGCTGAACTGCTGGCTCTGTCAACAAGATAGATTATTGAGCTGTAAGAGATACCCGAGTGAAGGCTCAGCCCTATCTCACATGTCCTGCTTGTCGAATAGCCATTCACGACTGAGGATGGCAGCTGTGCCCTTAAATTTCTCAGTCCATGCTCATTCAGTTCCGGATAAGTGAATCCGCGGTCACCTGCAAAACCACAGCAGGCGGTATCGGCAACAATTACATTTCTTGCACAGGCTCTGGCCAGATCAGCCAGTTTCCCGTCAAGCTCCATTTTTTTCATGCTGCATACCGGGAAGACTGTAACCACCTCATCAACCGGCTTTATATCCAGACAGGGCAGAAGAAAGGTTGTGATAAACTCCACAGGCTCATAAAGCTTCAGGGTGGCTTTCATGTTTTCTCTCATAGTATAGAGGCAGGGGCTCATATCGCAAAGAACAGGATATTCCCCGTTATTGCTTGCCTTTATTAGTGCTGCCTCCAGCTCAGCTGACTTCTTTTCTCCTGCTTTTATGTAACCCTTGCTTGAAAATGCCATTCCGCAGCAAAGATTATCCATGTTCTCAGGGTAAATCGCTTCATAGCCTCCTTTTTTAAGAAGCTCAACCATTGTATCAGAAAGCTGCTTCTCTTTTCCCTGATCAGATGAAAGACCCATTGACCGGTTTATGCAGGAAGGGAAATAGACTACTCGGTTCCTGTCACCTGATCCGGTTGTCGCACTAATCCTGATCTTTTTTGCACCTGAGGGTAAAAAGGGATTCCACAGGGGGATCCTTCCTCCGGAGAAACTCCTCATTCCGCCTGACAGAGCCTTCATGACCTTAGTCCCCAGTACCCTGTGAAAAAAGCTGATAGCCGAAAGCGCGGTCCGGGCTGCAGAGGTCACCATACTCATTCTGTCAGCAATCCATAATGCTCCCCGTTCTCCATTACGGATATGCTCTGCTCTTATCCACTTGATTAGCTTGCCCGTATCGATATTTACAGGACAGTTTATCGCGCACAATCCATCTGTGGCACATGTTTTATCTCCGGCATAGGAGAAGGACCTGGCGAGTGCTGCAGCAATATGTGGCTCCTTTCCTGTTTTTTCAAGATGGGTCATCTCCCTGTGAACTGCGATGCGTTGCCTCGGGGTAAGTGTCAGCCCGGCTGAGACACAGGATGTCTCGCAAAACCCGCATTCAGTGCATTTATCCGTAATCTCACTGGCACCGGGAAGTGGTTTCAGGTTCCTGAGATGGATATCGGGGGAAGAGTTCAGTATTACACCGGGATTAAGAAGGTTCTCCGGATCAAATATATGCTTGATTTCTTTCATGAGCTCATACGCCTCCTTACCCCACTCAAGTTCCACAAAAGGCGCCATATTACGTCCGGTACCATGCTCAGCCTTGAGGGATCCGTCATATTTATTTACAACCAGACGGGTGACCTCATTCATAAATCCGGCATACCTGTCGACTTCGGATTGAATATTAAAATCCTGGGTGAACACAAAATGCAGATTCCCCTCAAGTGCATGTCCGAAAATCACTGCCTCATCATACCCTGATCCCTTAAGCAGCCTTTGAAGGTCAATTGTAGCTTCGGCCAGTCGTGAAACCGGGAATGCCACATCTTCAATTATAACGGTTGTTCCTGTCCGCCGCATTGCACCTACCGATGGAAAGAGCCCTTTGCGGATCTTCCAGAGCAATTCGTATTCTTCACGGATATCAGTAAAATTTATCCCTGTTTCAGTGGGTATCTTACCGAGAGCCGTCTCTATTTTTTTTATGTATTTATTCAGTGAATCATGATCTGAAGAGACGGTTTCAACAAGCAGTGCGCAGGCATTTTTCTGGAGGCACCTCAGGTACGGAGGCATCCCTTTCACGTTTTCAACTGATCTCAGGCCTGCCCGGTCAATGAGCTCTGCTGCGGAAACAGGTTGGGTTTTCAGAATGGTAACTGCCTTACAAGCTGTCTCAATATCCGGGAATATCATAAGCGAACTGGCCCTGTAAGGATATTCTCTGACTGTCTTAAAGGTTATCCCTGCTATGAATCCCAGTGTACCTTCCGATCCGATCATAAGGTGTTCTATGATATCGAATGGATCGGAAAAATCCGTCAGGGCATTCAGGCTGTAACCGGTAGTGTTCTTCATCTTGTACTTCTTTCTGATCCTGGCTGAAAGAAAGGATTTTCCTTTGACAGATTCAGCCAG
The DNA here is from genome assembly GCA_963816345.1 of uncultured Bacteroidales bacterium. Lineage (GTDB taxonomy): Bacteria > Bacteroidota > Bacteroidia > Bacteroidales > VadinHA17 > LD21. The sequence goes on along the minus strand of CAWFKI010000005.1, from coordinate 1,781,675 downwards.
TGCAGATATCTCAGAAAGAAGCTCTTTATGCGATGCAGTGAAAGATATCCTGCTCTGGCTGTCAGAGGTATCGAGAGTGGTTCCGTCGGCCATTATGATCCTCATTCCGGCAATAGTCTGATATGAGTTCTGGGCTGTTCCGCAACACATGCCACTCGCATTATTTGCTGCAATACCGCCGATCATTGCCGCATTTATGGAAGCAGGATCAGGTCCGATTTTCCTTCCGTACGGCGCCAGAAGGGAATTGACACGTCCCCCGGTCAATCCCGGCTGAAGGTTTATCAGTGAACCGTCTTCATTTATACTGAAATCTCTCCAGTCATCTCCGGCAATAACCAATACGGAATCAGTCACGGCCTGTCCTGAAAGACTTGTTCCGGCTGCGCGGAATGTCAGGGGTATCCCCAGTTTTGAACTTTCACGGATTATCAGGGAAATTTCATTTTCATCCTTAGCCTTTATCACCATTTTGGGAATGAGCCTGTAAAAGCTCGCATCAGTGCCAAAAGCCAGAGTATAAAGGGGATCATGGAAAATCCTTTTCTGATCAATCTCAGGTGTAAGATGTTCGTACAGAACTTTATAGTTCCCTGTAAGCATTATGAGTGATTTCTCCTTTATTCCGTCAGACCGGCTATAATGAGTTTAGCATATCTCTGTTTTCATGGACCTTCATGACGGCATTTATTATATCGTCCATATCTTCCTCTGACCCCAGGAGAGGTCCTGAAGCCCAGATCATTGCAATCTCATCAATAGCCTTATCACAATTCGGGCAGCTCAGCTCATCGCGGTACTGCTTCAGTCTTTCGGGAGAATACATTTTCTGGTATACTTTAAGATTCAGAATATGATCGGGCCATGGTTCCCTGTGGAGACCTTCAGTCAGATAGGCGCTCAGACTTATTCCTTCAGCCTCAAGTGCCTTAAGGAATTTGCTGCGGGGTGCATTATTGAAGTGTTCCTTTTTATATGAGGTCATGTAGAGGTAATAGGAGCCACTCTCTGTCCCTTCATAGAGTTTCTGGGGAACAAGTCCGGGAAAATCCTTAAGCCTGCTGTTGAGGTAGGCAGCATTTTTATTTCTGATCGCAAAGCGTTCTTTAACTCCCGGCAGCTGGCCGAGCAGGATGGCTGCCTCGAATTCATTCATCCTGTATTTTGGTCCGCCTACAACGGTGCGTCCCTGGTGGTTAGTTCCATGGTTTTGAACAGTAAAGCATTTATCCATCAACTCTTCATTATTTCCGATTACTGCACCGCCTTCACCGCAGGCAATTGTTTTACTGGCCTGAAAACTGAAGCATCCCAGGTCGCCTATGGTGCCCAGCTTTTTACCCTTGTAAACCCCCAGGTGAGCCTGGGCTGCATCTTCTATCACCCTGAGATTATGTTTTCGGGCGATTTCCATTATACGATCCATATTGCAGGGCTGGCCGCCGATAAGAACGGGCATTATCGCCCTCGTATTGGGGGTAATTCTCTTTTCTATTTCATCCGGGTCGATCTGAAATGACTCCCTGTCAAGATCGGCCATCACGGGAAGCGCCCTGCTCGTTAAAATGGAAGAAATGGTCCCCGGGTCAGTAAGGGGAGAGGTTATGACTTCGTCTCCAGGGCCGATTCCCAGAGCTTCCACACAGGTATTTAATGCCTGTGTGCCCGAACCCGTCGACACGCAGCCTCTGGTTCCCATAAGGGCTGCATATTCTTTTTCAAATGTGGGAACAGTTCCGGTTTCGGATTGAATACGGCACCATATTCCGCTCCTGGTAGTCTTAACGATGCCATCGACCATCTTTTCGTCTACATAAGGCCATTTAGGCCAGTCTTTGTTCTTACGCACCGGGTCTCCTCCAAGGATCGCAAGTTTCCCCGACTGCCTGTTAAAATATGTAATATTCCCGAAAGGGGAAACCACATTGGAAGCTGCTGCGGCAACAGAGCCTGCTGATACGGTAGCTATGAACCGCCGTCTGGTAAAATCTTTTTTTTTCATCTTCGTATAATGTTAAGTCGTGTTATAATGATATTACTTTGAAAAGATGTCCCGGTTGCTTATCAAATATTAAAATTAAGATTTATTGGCATTGATCACAGGCATAAACCACAAATTATTTTTTTTGGTATCACTGATCAGTAAGCATACTGAAGGCAGGACTTTACGGATCCTTTGAAATGATTTCCATATAAAGAGGGCAGCCCGGTCATATTACATTGAAAAATGTCTAATTTTGTACGTTAAAACAGAATATTTGATGGATGAGAATAATGATCCGGTATATTCAAGAACTGTAATAGAATTTGTAGCTGTTGCAAATGAATTTTGCAAGTACGCGGAGCGTGCTTCCGGACTGAAAGGAGATGAATTGCTGAAGATACTTCAACGTATTCTGCCACTGATGTATATCAAGGCTTCACTCTTACCCTCCCTGGATCCTTTTTTTGAAGATGGGAATGAAAAGTTCGTTACGGAATCCGAGTGGATATCAGTTAACGATACATTAAGGGAAAAATTCGGTACGGCAAACGATTATCTTGAGGTATTTGATGATAAAATAAGCGACACTGAGGGTCCGGTTTTATCAAGTATTTCAGAAAACATAGCTGATATATACCAGGATATTAAAGATTTCCTGCTTCTTTACCAGACAGGAACCGGTGAGGTAATGAATGATGCGATATGGGAATGCAGGATGAACTTTGAAAATTTCTGGGGACAGAAACTGGTAAATGCAATGCGGGCAATCCATAAATTCCTCTATTCAGGAGAAGAGATAGGGAAAGTTGAGGAGAGACCGGAAAAAGACGAGGAAAGAGACACCTCGGAGTGGTTTATTACAAGAAGACAAAAGGATTTAAGAGGAGATGGAAAATAACATGTATCAGGAGAATATTACAGCAGAGGAGCTGTTGGAAAGAGAGCTCTCGTGGTTTAAGGGAGAAATAGTACTTGTCGAAGATTTAAAGACTTTCAGGGAAGTTTTTCCAAGGCTGCTCGGAGCTGATCTCCTGGGTTTTGATACTGAAACAAAACCTACTTTCAAAAAAGGAAGGAAAAATCCCGTATCGCTTATACAGCTATCCACAGGCACACTGGCATGCCTGTTCAGGATCAATAAATTAGGTATTCCTGACGAGCTTGCTGACCTGCTATCGGATCCGCAGGTAATAAAGGCAGGGGTTGCTGTTCATGATGACATAAGGTTACTCAGGGGGGTAAAGAAATTTAATCCCATGGGATTTGTTGATCTGCAGAGTTTTGTAAAAGACTATGGTATCGAAAGTTCAGGTTTGAAAAAGCTCGCGGCAATTGTTCTTGGATTCAGGATATCAAAGCGTCAGCAGGTAACAGACTGGGAGGCAGATCAGCTCAGTGAGGCCCAGCAGATCTACGCGGCAACTGATGCCTGGGTATGCCACCAGATATTCAGGAAGCTTACAAACGGACATGAGATCCGGGAAAGATCCTGAATATCTGCCTGTTACTCTGTCCCGGCAGCCACGGAAGAAGTTCTGCTTTTGGGAGAGAGGAAATTATTAATCATCAAATATAAAATTGGCGTGGAGCGGATAAAAATAGTCCTTAAGTCAGGCAAGGAGCAGTCAGTCCGCAGGTATCATCCGTGGATATTTTCAGGAGCGATAAAGAAAATTTATGGTAATCCTGCTGAAGGGGATCTGGTGGATGTATACGACAATAATGAAGGATTTCTGGCTGTCGGACATTATCAGCCTGCCTCTATTGCTATCAGGATCCTCTCCTTCAGGCCGGTAACTTCTGAAACCGGACTCTACAGGGAAAAGATCATGAAGGCCATTGCTTACAGAAGGTCAATAGGAATTATCCCCTCACCCGGGATGAATGTTTTCAGGCTTATCCATGGAGAAGGTGACGGACTGCCCGGGTTGATAGCTGATTATTACAACGGAGTGGTTGTAATGCAGTTCCATTCGGTCGGGTTTTACAGGGTAAGGAGGCAAATAGCTGATTTGCTGATAGAACTGTTAAAAGATCAGATAGTTGCAATTTATGATAAAAGTGAGGCTACGATCCCTCATATGGCATCCGGTACCGGGGTAAATGAGTTCTTATTCGGAGATTCCGGACCTGTTATCGTCAATGAAAACGGATATAAGTTTAAGATTGACTGGACAACCGGGCAGAAGACAGGTTTTTTCATCGATCAGCGGGAAAACAGGAAACTGCTTGAAAAATATACAGATAAGAAAGATGTTCTGAACATGTTTGGATACACCGGAGGATTTTCAGTATATGCAATGAAAAATGCATCTCTTGTCCATACGGTCGACAGCTCCTTACCGGCAATCACCCTGACTGATGAAAATATTAGGCTTAACTGGGGAGACGATTCAAGGCATAAATCATTCCAGACAGATGCATTCGGATTCCTGAATAATATTAAAGACAAATATGATCTGATAATACTTGATCCGCCTGCTTTTGCAAAGCATCAGAATGTGCTGGATAATGCTCTTCAGGGCTATAAACGGCTTAATATTAAGGCTATTGAACAGATAAAACCGGGAGGGATCATTTTTACTTTTTCATGTTCCCAGGTTGTAACCAGGGAGAATTTCAGGAAATCGGTGTTTGCGGCGGCTGCCAATACGGGGCGCAGTGTCAGGATACTTCATCAGATGTCTCAGCCTCAGGATCATCCGGTGAATATTTATCACCCTGAAAGTGAATATCTTAAAGGTTTGGTATTATATGTAGAATAACTTTTCTATGAGCACAGACAGGAACATTGTAATTGTTGCCAGGAAACTGGGACTTCACGAGTGGCAGGTGGAAAACACCATCAGGCTGATGGACGGAGGAGCTACTATCCCGTTTATCAGCAGGTACAGAAAGGAGATGACCGGAAGTCTCGATGAGGTCAAACTCATGCACATCAAGGAGGAGTATGACAGGCTGAAAGAGCTGGATGCCCGGAAAGAGGCAGTAATAAAGTCTGTAGAGGAGCAGGAAAAAATGACTCCTGAGCTCAGGCAGAGGATTGATCAGGCGGTTACAATGTCAGAACTGGAAGATATCTATCTGCCTTACAGGCCCAAACGTCGTACCCGGGCTACAATTGCAAAAGAAAAAGGACTTGAACCGCTGGCTGCCATGATAATGAAACAGTTGCCGGATGATCCGAAAATAAAGGCATTGGAGTTTCTGAATGATGATGTCAAAACAGTTGATGACGCGCTCTCCGGAGCATCCGATATCATTGCAGAATGGGTGAGTGAGGATGAAAAAGCAAGGAAGCAGATGAGATATCTTTTTGACAGGGAAGCTGTTATCTATTCCAAAGTAGTCAAGGGCAAGGAATCTGAAGGACTAAAATTCAGTGATTACTTTGATTGGTCCGAGCCTCTTAAAAAGTGCCCGTCCCACAGGCTCCTGGCAATGAGGAGGGGTGAGGAGGAAGGTTTCTTAAGACTCTCACTGGAACCCGATGAGAAACACGCTCTTGATCTGCTCAATTCAATATTTCTGAAGGGAAGAAATGCTTCTTCGGATATAGTTGCCGGTGCAGTAAAGGATAGCTGGAAAAGATTGCTTTCATCCTCAATGGAGACAGAATTCCGGAATCTTTCAAAGGAAAAGGCAGATATCGAGGCTATTGGTGTATTTGCTGAAAACCTCCGGCAGCTCCTGCTGGGTTCTCCGCTTGGAGAAAAAAATGTGCTCGCTATTGATCCGGGGTTCAGAACAGGATGCAAGGTCGTATGCCTCGACCGTCAGGGCAATCTGGTACATAATGAGACAATCTATCCTCACCCTCCCCAGAATGAGACTGCCTTATCGATTAAAAAGATACTGTCGCTTGTAAGTGCCTATAAGATTGAGGCAATAGCTATTGGCAACGGCACTGCCAGCCGTGAGACTGAAGAGTTTATCAAATTTGTCCGGTTTGACAATGATATACAGGTGTTTGTGGTAAGTGAGGCAGGCGCTTCCATCTATTCTGCCTCCAAAACAGCAAGGGAAGAATTCCCCGATTATGATGTTACAGTTAGGGGTGCGGTCTCCATCGGCCGCAGGCTCATGGATCCGCTGGCCGAGCTGGTAAAGATTGATCCGAAATCGATCGGAGTGGGGCAGTATCAGCACGATGTTGATCAGCAGAAGCTTCAGAAATCACTTGATGATGTTGTCGTCAGCTGTGTCAATGCTGTCGGGGTCGAGGTCAATACTGCAAGTAAACATCTTCTCAACTATGTATCGGGACTGGGACCGCAGCTGGCACAGAATATAGTTGATTACCGGGCCGGTAACGGACCTTTCAGGTCACGCGCAGAGCTTCTTAATGTGAAGCGGATGGGGGCAAAAGCCTTTGAACAGAGCGCCGGTTTCCTCAGGATCAGGAATGCAGAGAATCCTCTGGATTCCAGTGCGGTTCACCCTGAAAGCTACCATGTTGTTGAACAGATGGCAAAAGATATCGGCTGTAATGTCGTGGAACTTATTTCGGATGAGGAGAAGAGAAAAAATATAAAGCCCGAGAGATATATTACTCCTGTGACCGGGCTGCCGACATTAAAGGATATAATTGAAGAGCTTTCGAAGCCCGGCAGGGATCCCCGATCAAAGATCAGGGAATTCAGTTTTGCCGATATTCACTCCATGGAGGATCTTACGCCAGGAATGGTAGTTCCCGGGATAGTCACAAATATTACAAAATTCGGTGCCTTTGTCGATATTGGCATCAAGCAGGATGGTCTTGTACACGTTTCAAATCTGAGCCGGAATTACGTCAGGGATCCGGCAACTGTTGTAAAGCTGCATCAGCATGTTATGGTAAAAGTGCTTGCAGTTGATATTGAAAGAAAACGCATTCAGCTTTCGATGAAGGATACTGATGTTAAAAAAGAAAACTCCTGAAGGGATAGCTTGCCTTCCTGTAGGCAGGCAGGCTCCTTCAAAAGGAGGGGAAACTTTTTCGGCTTCACTGCAGGCTGGCTCCTCCCTGAAATTGCCCAGCGGGCAACTTTTCTAATCCTGTATTACAATACCACTTATTTTCGATTTACTAATTCATTCAGCCACGAATGTGGCTGTATGTTAATAACCCCCAGCACCCAGCTGGGGGTTATGACCCTCACTCATTCCGCGAACCCCGAAGGGGTGACATATTTCTGGTTGTGATGCTTCCTGTTATCCAATTGTCACGCTTCTTCGGTGCTACCGTCAGAGTGTGTGACCCTACCCTCAGCTGCGCCAGGGGTTTAACTGACTGCAACTATTAATACTAATACATTCTCCTGTTTTGCTGCAAAGCCTCTATATCGGTCATCCTCGGTTTTATGGGGAGTTTGCTGTTCCTCATAGCGGCATTATAGACAAATGAAGCGGTAATCACAGCGTTTTGCTTAAGGTCAGGCATAAGCAGCCTGTCATAAGTATCCATCGTTGTATGATATCCGCGGCCATATTCAATTTCATCCTGTATAAACTGAAATCCGGGCAGGCCAACAGCATCGAACGAAAGATGGTCAGTTCCGCCTGTGATCCTGTCGGTTATGGTTGTAGCTCCCAGATCGGCAAACGGTTTAAGCCATTCCTCAAAGACCGGTCTTACCATTTCGTTTTCCTGCAGATATATCCCGCGATATTTACCTGTTCCGTTATCCATGTTGAAATATGCTGCAAACTTGTCGTAACCCGGTTTATGTTCTTTTGTTTCAGGATCGGCAAGATAAGTTTTGACATAGCCGCGTGATCCGTAGAGGCCTTCCTCTTCACCACCCCAGAGAGCAATTCTTATAGTACGGCGGGGAGCCACATTGATAGCTTTAAGGATCCTCATTGCTTCCAGCATGACAATACAGCCTGATGCATTATCAGCAGCACCCGTTCCTCCATGCCATGAATCAATATGTGCTCCTATAAGCACAACTTCATCTTTAAGGAGTTTATCAGTACCGGGGATTTCTCCGATCACATTATAGACTGACGGACTGGCAAAAAAACGGTTGGAAATCTCGACTTCCATCTCGACAGGAATTTTATGCTCCAGGAGTCGCTGCATCCTTCCATGATCTTCAACGGGCAGATTGAGTTCAGCAGTTGGCTCGGGAGATCCCGCGGTATATCTTGCTCCCGTTGACCTTGGTACATTGAATGTGCCTGCATTATTCAGGATGGCTACCACACCTTCCTTATTGAGGAACTCAGAAATTTTTTCACGCAGAGCTCTTTGTGCCATATATGCTGCACGGTCAAATGGTGGTCTTCTGGAGCGTGGCTGCCCAAAGGCCATGGAGAGTTCTTTCAGCTGGTCATCCGTATTACGGGTAGCCAGGGGTTCAAAGCTTACCTCATATGTTGAAGTGGAAGGTATCAGGACAATTTTACCGCCAAGTGTTCCTTTATACTTCTCAAGGTCGCTTTCAGCCTTTACATCGAGGAGCACGACGGCAGCTTTTACACTTCCTTTTGTACTGCCTGTCCAGGCAACAGGATTGCAGGCAAAATTCACATAATAAGGTGAAGTCATTGCTGCATATGTTTTCAGATTATCCCATCCGCCCCTGTCAAAATCACCGGCTGCTTCAATCCTGACATTCTGAAAACCCATCTCCTCCATCTTTTTCTTTGCCCATTCATTTCCACTGTTATTACCTGTAGAACCTGTTAATCTTGGTCCGACAAAGTCTGTCAGTCCAAATGCAAGCTCTTCAATTGAAGAATTTTTGAATCCTTCCTGCCTGATCTTATATATCATTCCAAGATCAACATTTTCACTCTGCGACATTGCCAGAAAAGACAAAACCGGCAGGAGAAAAAGAGTTACTGATAAACGTTTGATTTTCATTTAATTGGTTTATTTGGTTTTAATTGAATTATCAAATGTAAAAAAATGATGACTATCTGCGACGGACAGTTAAATTTTTAACAACAATTAACACCGGAACTTATTACGGCTGATTGAAGCTTTTGAGACAGCTTCATTCCTGTTGATTTTATCTTTTCATCACAAAAATAACTGAGGGATCAAACGGATATCTTCCAAAGCGTTCACCATATACTGCCAATCCTCCCGGAAGTGATCCGTCGACCTCGAATCTGATTGTTATATTCTTTCCTGCTGATTTCAGGACCAGCTCCTTCGGTATGACTGCCTTTATCAGATAACCATATGACCCGGCTTCATATAATTTATTATCCTTTGGCTGCGAAAACCATGATAAGATACCACGGTGATCAGCAGGATCATCCTGAAGGAAAAAGGTCCCTGCAGATTCCCCGTTGACCCTGATCCTCACCATTGAAGGATATTTGTAAGTGTCAGTCATTGGGTAGGAGTTGGGATTCATACCCGGATCATTTGTTCCTTTTCCCAGCATATAGTCGCCATCAGGGAGATGCGCATCTTTTCTGTCTTTGCCGAAGAGCTGCTTTGCGGAAAGCTCGGCAATTATATCAATTTCGTCAGTATTTGAGGCTGTTATCCCATCGGGAACCGGAACTTCATATTCAAAATACCCTGACCCTGCACCATTTACTTTCAATCCTTTAAGCACATTCCACTGGTTTACGCTCCATGACTGTGATTTAAAACTATCAGGGGCAAACCTCACGATCTTCAGGGTTTTCCCACCTTCATTGACAGTTTCCTGGCGAGCTGATGCCCCGCCACCAACATAAAAAGTGGTGAAATTATGATGCAGGATCTTTCCTGCCGCATCTTCCACCTGCAGTGACAGAATGAAGAGTCCCCTTGTGGCAGGCATCTCTACCTCAAGTGGCTCCAGTTCTCTGGCACTCCATGGTTGATAATCAATTGTCTGAGATGATACAGGATAAACTGCATAGTTTCCAAGCTGATCCCATCCGTAAAGTTTTGTTCTGATTGTAAGAGCGGAACCAAGGTCGCTGCCTGTCATGAATGACGCAAAAAGGGGCAGCTTTATCTTCTCCCGTGGTTTGGCTTCCCTGCAGAGAGGTCCCTCCGGGACTATATAAATATTACTGTGCAGGTCATTCAGGGTCATGCCGCTGACGATCCCTTCCATGCCCGTGTATTTCTCGCTCCTGTCAAAACGGTAGTAGCCGTTCCATTCGTTAATTACATCATGATGCTCGGTATATAGCCAGCCACCTATTTTGGGATGACTCCTGAATCCGTTCATCATCAGGTGATAATCCCATGACCAGTCAACATCTCCGGTGCTTCCCGTATAACCCCATACATTTCCGCATTCACTGTTTATCAGGGGCTGGTTGCCCTGAACCCTGTCGCCGGTAAAATTCCATTTTGACCCGGGATAGGTATTGGCGCAAACTTCATCGAGATGTTTTTTCCATTCATAACCGGGAATATAGACATGCCAGCTGTTCACATCCGTAATGACATGGTCGAAATTGCAGGCTGAATTATCTTCAATTAACCGGGTCTGATCAAGCTGCCTGGCATGGTTGAATACACTTTGAACCCAGGCCTGGGTCTCAGGCAGATAGAGTCTTTTCTTCTCCGGTCCGACATTCTCTGTGAACAGACCCCAGGTTTCATTAAAAAGCACCCATTGAAAAATTGAAGGGTGATTATAATCCCTTTCAATCATGCCATTGAGTGCCACCATATATTCCTTCTGCGCTTTTGAATCAGGATCTCCCCAGAAGTTAGGAACATCAGCCATGATGAGCAATCCCAGCCTGTCGGCCCAGTAAAGTTTCCTGGGGACCTCAACTTTAATGTGTATCCTGTTGGCATTTAGTCCGATACGTTTTGAACGCAGGATCTCATCCTTCATGAACTCATCTGAGGGAAACGTATAGAACCCATCCGGATTATATGACTGGTCAAGGCACATCTGTAAGTATAACGGCTTGTTATTAAGGGATATATATGAATAATTTTTTCCGGGCATAGCAATTACACCGATCTTGCGCATCCCGAAATAGCTTTTGATCCGGTCAATCTCTTTCCCGGCTATCAGGAGATCAGCATTTATGTCATATAAGAAGGGATTATCCAAATCCCACAGCTGCATCTTTTCAACAGGTATTTCAAAAGACAGCTCGCTTGTACCTTTTTTTAATTCCTTATTTATTTCGGGCCTGGTCTGGTCCCCGTTAAGGAATTTCATCCTCACGGAAGTCGCGGCCGGGACAGGCTCACTTGCAATAACTGTTACCGTTACCTTCTGAAGGTCAATATCAGGAGTGAAGTGTACTGATTTTATATAGTATTGTCCCCTGGCATCAAGGTAAACGGTCTGCCAGATACCTTTTGCAGGCCCATACCCCTGTTTTCCTTCAAGTTTGAAGGGGAATGGTGAATCATCGACCCTGACTGTCAGCTGTTGTTTCTGACCTTTCTTAATATATGGAGTGATGTCAAATTCGAAAGGAGTATATCCTCCCTGGAAAGTGCCAAGTACCTTACCATCGATCCAGACCGTGGTTATCCAGTCGCAGGCTCCGAAAACTATGAATACCCTCTTGCCGTCCCATGCGACCGGCACTTCGATCTGACGGCCATACCAGGCTATATCGGCCTCATTGCCTACACCCGATAATTTTGACCCCCAGGGAAAAGGAACAAGAATTTTTTTGTCAAACGATCCTGGCATTTCAAACCACTTTTCCTTTTCACCCACATTCCCGGGATCAAACCGGAAATCCCATATGCCGTTAAGATTCTGCCACATCTCCCGCTGGAAATCGGGCCGGGGATGCTCCTTGAGAGGTACCGGGCTTTCAGGGGTATCGGATTTTCCTGCCTCTCCATGGCTTTCCGGCAGTGAAAATGCAGGAATTAACAATGCAAGGAGAGAAACAGCAAGGATGTATTTTTTTTTCATTTTTGGAAGGGATTGTATTATTATCACTCAGTATTCCGGTTGGGCATTTAAAAAATGAAGGTTTTAAAAATAGTATTTCCTGTCGCCAAACAGAGATAAAATTCAATAATTTTTTCACTGCAGGTGTGTATAATTTTCCCGTGGTCTCTTCCCCGGGGAAAATTAATGTCTGTTCCCCGGCAGGAACCATTGGTCAACTTTTGTTAACTTTGAACCCGTTTCTTTTGTTAGGACTCTCCGGAGCAGGCTAAACTTTTGTCTTTTAACTTTATCTTTGTCTTTTATCTTTTGTCTTTATTATGATTTATCCCGAAAAATTCGAAACCAAGACAGGCTTTGACAGGATCAGAAAGCTGCTGAAGGAGAAATGTCTCAGCCCGATGGGAGAGGAGCATGTGGATTCTGTCAGGTTCCTCGATGACTTTGATATGCTGAACCATAATTTATCAGTAACATTTGAATTTCAGCAGCTGCTTGCTTTTGAGGATTTTTTCCCGTCAGACAATTATTATAAAATTTCTGATTGTCTTAATAAGATAAGGAGAGAGGGCACTTTTCCCGAGGTAGCGGAAGTTTTTAACATGAAGCGTTCCCTGGAGACTGTAAAATCTATTCTGGGGTTTTTCAAAACCAAAGGAGCGATCAGGTATCCCGTACTGCAGGAGATGTGCAGTTCAGTAAAAATGTATCCCTATGTTCTTGATGCTATTGACAGAATAATTGATAAAAAAGGAATTATTAAGGATAGCGCTTCCCCCCGGTTGAAGGAGATAAGATCCGAGCTTCAGGCAAAGAGTATCCTTGTATCAAAAAGGCTTGGCGCAATTCTGAAACAGGCGCAGGCAGATGGTATCGTGGAGGCTGATACCTCCGCATCAGTCCGTAACGGCAGAGGTGTGATTCCTGTCAATGCCTACGACAAAAGAAAAATCAGAGGTCTGATCCACGATCAGTCTTCTTCCGGCAAAACTGTTTTTATCGAGCCCGAAGAGATTGTTGAGATAAACAATGATATAATTGAGCTTGAATATGAAGAGAAGAGGGAGATCGTAAGGATACTGACCGGTTTTGCTGATAATATCAGGCCATATATTGATGATTTGCTGGAAACGAATAACTTTCTCGGAGAAATTGATTTCATAAGGTCAAAAGCCCTGCTTGGCAACCATCTGCAATCAATAAAACCAATTCTGCTCGACAAGCCTTCTTTAAACTGGAAAAAGGCTGTTCATCCACTGTTAAAGCTAACATTTGAAAAACTCCGTGGAAGGAAAGTGGTTCCGCTGGATATCAGTCTTGATGAAAAAAACAGGATATTGTTGATATCAGGTCCGAATGCCGGAGGCAAGTCAGTATGTCTTAAAACTGTGGGACTACTTCAATATATGCTTCAGTGCGGCCTTACGATACCGGTCGCGGAGGGATCCGAAACGGGTATCTTCAAAAATATTCTTATTGACATAGGCGATGAACAGAGTATTGATAATGACCTGAGTACATATAGTTCTCATCTCATAAACATGAAATATTTTCTCAGATATGGCGATGAAAAGACTATGGTGCTGATTGATGAATTCGGGACCGGAACGGAACCCATGCTTGGAGGATCGATAGCTGAAGCAATACTTGCGGGACTGAACAGCAAAAAGGTATTTGGTGTTTTGACAACTCATTATACCAATCTAAAGCATTTCGCGTCGCTCACCGATGGTATCGTAAACGGCGCAATGGCTTTTGACAATCACATGATGCAACCTCTTTTTCAGCTTACTATAGGAAAACCCGGAAGCTCATTTGCTTTTGAGATCGCCAGGAAGATAGGGCTCCCGGAAGATATTCTTGCGGAGGCTGCCGGGAAAGCAGGAGTAAAGAATATAAATTATGACAGGCATCTGAAGGATATTGCACGTGATAAACGTTACTGGGAGACAAAAAGGGATAGCATAAGGAAACAGGAAAAAAGGCTGGAAGAGATTATTGCTGATTATGAGAAGGAACTTTCAGGTGCAAGAACATTAAGGAAGGAGATAATAGCAAAGGCTAAGGATGAAGCTCACCAGCTGCTCCAGGAATCTAACCGTGTAATCGAAAATACTATAAGGCAGATAAAAGAGTCCCAGGCAGAAAAGGAGAGGACCAAGGATGTCAGGCAGGCGCTTGAGGAGTTTAAAACAGCTGTTAATGATGAGAATCCTGCTCCGGAGACAAGATCGGAAGCCAGGGCTGCAGAGCTCTCTGCAAGGGCCAGGAAGATAAATACTGAATCGGGGAAAGTACAGGAGAAGAAGGAAGTACAGCCTCTGCCATGGAAACCATTGAAGCCGGGAGATCCGGTACGTATGACAGAGACGCTTGCTGCCGGAGAGGTCGTTGAGATCAAGGATCAAATGGTACAGATCGAGACCGGTAACATCAGATTCTTTGTAAAGGCTGATAAGCTGGAGAGGATCACAAGGTCGGAGCTGAAGAAAAGCCTGAGGTCGAACCAGGCATTAAGGGAAAATGATCCGGGTCTTGTTCAGAGGAATATAAATTTCAAGCCTGAGATCGACATCAGGGGAGTGCGCGGGGAGGAAGCGATAAACCAGGTACGTGCTCTTATTGATGATGCCCTGATTGTGCAGCACCGTAATCTGCGTGTCCTGCACGGGAAGGGAAACGGGATCCTGAGACAGCTGATAAGAGAGTACCTTGCCACGGTTGATGTAGTGAAATCATTCCGTGATGAGCATGTAGAGTTCGGAGGTTCAGGAATAACCGTTATCGAAATGGATTTTTAGCAATCGCTGAAGTGTTGAACTTATTCTCTGCTGACAGAGAGACTTCATACCTTTAAAATCAAAATTATATTATGATGAAAACATCATTATTCATTTTTCCGGTACTTCTTTTGCTTGGAATTAATTTTGCATCAGAAAGAATTGACAAAGATCACAGCTCTAAGGATCAGGTCAATACCGTTGCCGGGAGGAAGGAATGGGCAATTGTTATTCACGGAGGTGCAGGTGCACTGACAAGCGACAAAATTCCGCACGACCTGGATATGCAGTACAGGGAGGCTCTGGCCCAGGCGCTGGATACGGGCAAAAAGATCCTTTCCGCAGGAGGGACCTCACTGGCAGCAGTAGAGAGATCGATACGGGTTCTGGAGGATAACCCTCTCTTCAATGCCGGAAAGGGAGCCGTTTTTACACACGACGGCAAAAATGAACTGGATGCTGCCATTATGGATGGATCCAATCTTGCCGCAGGAGCAGTTGCGGGAGTAACTGATATAAGGAATCCGATTACGGCTGCCAGGTATGTAATGACCAATTCTCCGCATGTAATGCTGGCAGGAGCGGGGGCATCGCAGTTTGCAAGGGAACAGGGGCTTGATATAGTTCCTCCTTCATACTTTTATACACAGAGAAGATTCGATGAACTTCAGGAGATCCTGAAAAAGGAAAAGAACGGGACAGTCGGATGCTGTGCCCTTGACCGGAATGGGAATCTTGCTGCCGGGACTTCAACCGGAGGAATGGCAGATAAACGGTATAACAGGATAGGCGATTCTCCCATAATAGGTGCGGGTACCTACGCAAACAACAGTACCTGCGCCGTTTCGGCGACCGGGCATGGGGAGTATTTCATAAGATGGACTGTTGCACATGATATTTCCGCATTAATGGAATATAAGGGACTATCCCTGAAGGAAGCTTCAGAGCTTGTAGTAAATGACAAACTTGTAAAGGCGGGAGGAAGCGGGGGAGTAATATGTGTTGACAGGGCAGGCAATATATCAATGCCTTTCAATTCGCAGGGCATGCTTAGGGCATTTGCAGTATCGGACGGAGAGCAGGGGATTTTCATCTATAAGGATGAGAAATAAAAGATAGGGCGGAAAAGCCTTTGCATTCCCGCCCTGAAAATATATATTGTAAAAATGAGGTCAGTCGAGTTTCACAGAACCGTAGGATGCAACCACATTTACGGTTGAGGAAGGAGTCTCTTCATTTCCGACGGTACCGGATATCTCACTTGAATTATTATTAATAATTCTTTTCTGGTTTTTAAAGTTTTCCTCATTGAATTTCAGCCCGCCGTAGGAAACTTTCGCATCAAGCTTGTAGCTTGCCGCTTCAGCTATTCCGAGCTTTACACCCATGTATCTTGTATCCACTGCCAGAGTTTCAAATCCGGAAGGTATGTTATCTATCGAGAATGAACCGTAGCTTCCGTTATAGGTAAGTTTTTTTGTCAGTTCGCCGATATTGACCTCCGTGTATCCGTTATCCAGAACAAGATTGTTTATTTTATCTATCCTGAGGTTATCATATTTGCTTGTTCCTACAACCGAGCTTGTTTCGCCGAGCTGTAATTTGGAATATTTGGAATCGAGAAGCAGAGCCTGGCTCTTTGTTATTTCAAGGCTTGATACATATCTTAGTGTCATGTCAAGCCATCCGGCATCATCAATTGTGCCTTTGCCATATGCAAGATTGAGGCTGTTGAGAGGTTTTTCATTACCCCGGGTCAGTTTCCCGGCTGTCAGATTACCATATTTAATGTCGAGGTCCACAAGTCCGTGCAATTCATCAATATCCGAATCGCCGTATTTGTTGACAAGTGCGAGAGCTGCCTCCACGGGCATCTTGATTGTATAATCTATGCTGAATTTTTTTGATCCGCCACCCCAGCCAGTGAAGCTGAATTTGTCATCAATAACAGTTTTTGCCGAGATTGTGTTGCCATTCTCGGAGAATTGCACATCGATGTAGCTGAGTAACTTCTCTGCTTTTTCCTTGTCCGGCATTTCGACAGTTACCTTCACATCAATAACCACCTGATCTTTATTCCAGCTTTGTACCACCACATCACCATATTTATTATTGATATCGAGTGTGGTCTTTGGACCTGCTGTGTACTCCTTGTGAAATTCCTTGCTTACCGCCTGTGCCTGTAAAGAGAAAGGAATAAGGAGGAGAGCTATGAAGAGGAGGATTCCCGGTTTATAATCTGACTTTTTCATTTTCTTTTTTATTTGCGTTATCATTCCTGATCGTTTTAAGCTGATTCACTATATATGTCATCACATCAAGCTTGGTCTGATAGTGTTCTATCATTGCATTTATAATACGTTCGTCGTTTGGATTTGCCTTAAGCTCTTTCTGAAGAGATACATAAACTGAATCCATGCTTTTCATCTCCTTTAAAAGCTGCTCCTTCTGTTTCGGATTGTTTTTAAGATCAACATTTACTATTTCATCCTCCATCATATTAACCTGGTGCAGGTAATAGTTTTCAACCTCCTTGTACTGTGGTGATACCTGGCCCAGCGTCATGCGGCTGTTTGAAGGCCGTATGAAATGATCCCATGTCCAAAGTGAGGAGAGGGTGACAAGCAGAGTGACTACCGCAGCCTTTAACAGGTATGGTACAATACTTCTTTTGTTTGCTTTGGCCTGGCATCTTAATTCAAGCTTTACGCTGAATCTTTCAAAGTGACCTTCCGAAGGTTCTTTATCTTCGAAAAGATCCTTGTTGTTCCTGATTATTTCTTCTATCGTTTTCATCCCTGATAATTTTTTCATTTTCCTCTTAATTCACCGATGAGTTTCTGTTTGGCTCTTGAAAGCTGTGACCGTGAAGTACTGCTGTTTATGGAGAGTATATCCGCTATTTCATCATGATCGTAGCCTTCCAGAAGGTAGAGAGAAAGTATCACCCTGTAGCCGTCCGGCAATCTTTCAATTGCATCCTTAACCTCTTCAACCCTTATGTCAATTTCCTCATTTCTGGCTGTATCATCACCGCTTTCATCTCTTATTCCAACATGTGACTCAATATCTTCAAAGACCGCTTTTCTTTTATTCAATGCATCAAGTGACCTGTTTATTACAATTTTTTTGAGCCAGGCCCCGAAGCTCACCGTCCCCGAATAGGTGTCAATTTTTTCAAAGGCCGAAAGGAACGATTCCTGCATTATATCTTCAGCTTCCATTGTGTCATTTACTATTCTCAGACTTGTATTAAACATCGCTTTGTAATACAATTTGTAAACCTGGAACTGTGCCTTTTGATCGCCTGTTTTGCACCCGTCAATAAGATCCTGGTGCAGGTTCCTGAATGCCGCTTCTACATTTGCCATCTTTATGTAAAGACTAGTTTTTATATGTGTTGCTGCACCCACTGTTCTATTAATTGTTTTACTAATCAATAGACGTGGCATAAACTTAAGTGCTGCACTGAAATTAAAAAAAATTTATAATTAATTTCAGAATATGCTCATAATAATTCCCTGCGTCACCTGCCCGGTTGAATAATCTAACTGTGATCCAAACAGGCTGTGAGGTATTGAATATACAAGGAGAAGTACTATTGCGGCAATTGCCGTATAAACCGGCCTCTCCTTTTTGTGGTTCATGACAACTGCTAATATCCAGAATATTAAGGCAATAAGAGTTTTATTATCGGTCAGGTCCCATCCAAAGGGAATCCCTGTCCATAAATCTCCGAATGCATAATATTGAACCAGCGGACCAAGCATCATGCCTCCAATTATAAGAAGTACAAGAGTCCATATCGTATACCTCCTGTACAAAGGGTATTTTATAATACTCATTAATCCGGCCAGTGTTGAAAACATCATTGCCAGAAACATGAACAATATATGTGGAATGAGCACATAGCCAGGTACACCGCCTTTAAATCTGATAACGATCGGACTGTTTTTAAAAAATGTATTCTCTCCCCTGGCATCAGTTATATCAAAATAATATTCAATCTTGCCGGCGGGAGGCTGCTGGGGTACTTCGGCAAAGAAGCCCTTTTCTTCAGTGACTTTAAAGATCTTGTTCATAATATAGGAATGAACAGGAATGACCCTGTATTTAAAGTCAGCACTCTGATATTCCTCCTTCGACCCTAAGCGCCTGAAGAATAGTTTTGCCCTCACAGTGGTATCGGTAATATTAAGTTCCACCTCTGGTCGTTCATTCAGTGCAAGGCTGCGGACAAGCTTTAATTTATAAAGCTTCCCGTTCAGCGTTACCTCCTGCTCCCTGGGATAAGTGGGGCCGGTGTGCCGCTGGTAAATTGCCGCTGCAACCGTGATGAGAAAGGCCAGAGACCATAGGATAAACTTTTTCATACTCTGATTATTAAATATTGAATACAATATTAGACGCAGATTATTTATAATTGTATCAGTAACACCTCTTTTTTTCCACCGCGCAACACTTCAACGCTTATTGTCTGACCATGTTTAAGCTGGCTCATTCTTGACATATAATCCTGTATGTTATTGACACTCTTCCCGTTAATTGCCGTAATTATATCGCCTTTTTTCATTCCTCCCAGGGCAGCAGGCTTACCCGGAGTGACGGCGTCAGCACGTAAACCGTTTTTAATTATACCGGCAAAATCAGGCATAATACCCAGGGTCACCCCCTTTCCCCTGCGGTATCTTGCAGGTTCAACTTTCGGACCAGCTT
This sequence comes from uncultured Bacteroidales bacterium, assembly GCA_963816345.1. Classification (GTDB taxonomy): domain Bacteria; phylum Bacteroidota; class Bacteroidia; order Bacteroidales; family VadinHA17; genus LD21. The sequence continues at coordinate 1,762,371 of CAWFKI010000005.1, read as the reverse complement.
CCCTGAAACTGAGCCTTACAGGCGAATCTGCCAGTTCCTCAGCTACATTGAATACCAGTCCGGATATCTTCACCATACCTGCATAGTTAATTTTATCCCACGTATCCGAAGGGGTATGATAGTCGAGATGTGCTCCTGTAAAATAGAAGAGAACGGGTATGTTTTTAAAGTAGAATGAAGAGTGGTCCGATGGTCCGTATCCTTCCTCCGAGAGGTTCAGCCTGACCGCCGAAGTATCGCTTTTTGAGTAAATAAGGTCCTTAAGACCGGCAGCTGTTCCTACTCCGGAGATCTGCAGCATGGTCGAATCAGTCAGCCTGCCTACCATATCCAGGTTGATCATAGCATTCACCTTCGAAAGATCTATCCCGGGGTCATCAGTAAAGTGCTTTGATCCGAGCAGTCCTTCTTCCTCCCCGGAAAATCCAATGCATATTATACTCCTTTTATGGCTTCCTTTTGTTGCTGCGAATTTTTGAGCAAGCTCAAGCATCATGGCAACACCGGAAGCATTGTCATCGGCACCGTGATGAACCCCGATTGTGTCGGGAGCCCTGCTCGAAGAACCCGGCCCGCCCATTCCCAGATGATCAAAATGGGCACCTATAATGACATACTCCTTCTTAAGTGTACTATCTTCCCCGGGCAGCAACATCACCACATTCCTGGTACCTGCAGTTTCCCTTACAATCTCAGCATCAGCCTTTACTACGGCCTTTACCGGGAATCCGGCAGGTTTTCACGTCCTGTTCAGATCCTTTTCAAGAGATTCGATCCGGGTCTTCGATTTCAACAGTATGGCATCTGCCACCTCCCGTTTTATTCTCAGAACAGGAATACCGACAGAGAAGCCTTCATTATTCAGGGATTCGAAGGTGTCCTGGGGATCAAAGGCGGGACCTGAAACCATCAGAACACCTGAGGCTCCCATGTCTTTGGCCAGCAGCGCTTTATCCCTGTCTCCGCTGAAGGGGATATAGGGATTATTTGAATTGTCAGGATCAGGCTCGGCACGAAGTACCATTACCCATTTACCCTTAACATCAATACCACTGTAATCATTCCGTTTAAGGCTGTCAGTGTTTATATTAAAACCATATCCCGCAAATATTACGTCTGATTCAAGCGTACCGTTCGAACTGAATGAAAGAGGCATGAAATCCTTTTCAGGAACAAAACTCACGCCGTTTACAAGAAGCGAATTATTCTTTCCTGCTGCTATCCTGTTTGTCACCTTGTACCGCTGCATTCCGTCACCTGAGAGAGGTATCAAACCATAGGAAAGAAATTCCTTCCTGATATATTCCGCAGCAAGGCTGTCTCCCGGTGATCCTGTCAGCCGGCCTTTAAGTGAATCAGAGGAGAGATAGATAATATGCTCCTTCAGCTCCCTGACAGTCACATCCCGGTGTCCGGAACATGAGAACAACAGAATTATAAAGACGAGAGAAAATGTACTCTTAAAGTATTTCATATTTAATATTTATCCATAATAAGTATATGTAGCTGAAGCATTTCAGCCGGTATACAATAATATTCCCCGTATTGTCGGCCCCGTTTATTCAAAGAGTCTGAAAGCCTCTTTTATAAGGGTTATTGCTTCCCTCAGCTGCTTTTCGGTAATTACAAGCGGCGGGGCAAAACGGATAATATGGTCATGCGTTGGCTTGGCAATTACTCCTTTTTCCATCATTGCAAGGCAAACATCCCAGGCTTCCTTTCCGTTCTTTGGTCTTATGACTACGGCATTCAGAAGGCCTTTACCCCTTACAAGCTCGATCATATCTGATTTGATGCTACTGAATTCCTCGCGGAAAATCCGGCCAAGACGTTCTGCATTTTCAGCAAGCTTTTCTTCCCTGATAACCTCCAGGGCTGCAATTGCCACTTTGGCTGCAATGGGATTACCTCCGAATGTAGATCCATGTTCCCCGGGCTTTATTGTAAGCATTATCTCATCATCGGCAAGAACTGCAGAAACAGGTAAAACTCCGCCCGACAATGCCTTTCCAAGGATCAGGATATCGGGTCTCACATTCTTCATGATCACATGCCAGAAGCTTTCCTGTGCGTGCGATACCGGTCTGTACCTCATCAGCAATAAATAACACATTTTTTGATTTGCAGAGATCAAATGCCTTCTTCAGATATCCATCATCCGGTACATAAACTCCTGCTTCTCCCTGGATGGGCTCGACAAGAAAACCGGCAACGTCCGGATCTTTCAGGGCATTGGAGAGTGCATTGATATCATTATACGGTATTATGATAAAACCGGGAGTAAACGGGCCATAATCATTTCTGGCATCAGGGTCAGTCGACATTGATATGATGCTGATTGTCCGGCCATGAAAATTACCTTCGCAGGCTATAATTTTGGCATTGTTTTCTTTAATTCCCTTCTTCTTATATGCCCATTTCCGGCAGAGCTTTAGGGCTGTTTCATCAGCTTCAGCTCCGGAATTCATCGGAAGAACCTTATCGTATTTGAAATACCTGGTTATATATTCTTCATATTCACCCAGGGCAGAATTATAGAATGCCCTTGAGGTGAGTGTAAGTTTCTTGGCCTGATCGGTAAGGGCTTTTACAATCTTTGGGTGGCAATGGCCCTGGTTTACAGCAGAATACGCCGATAAAAAATCAAAATAACGCTTTCCTTCAACATCCCAGACAAAGGGCCCTTCACCTCTTTCCAGAACCACCGGAAGCGGGTGATAATTATGTGCACCGTACTTATCCTCCCGGTTAATGTAGTCTTGTGTGTTCATGTTGTTGATTATTAGATATTTATTAATCAGATAATTATGATTACAATCTTACAAAAGCTTTTTATTATTTCAAAATCAAAATTCATAAGTACTAATGACAGCGAAGCGAATGACGCGCACAGCGCAAATGACCAAAAATGACCACAAATGACCACAAATGACCATTAATGACGCGCGCAGCGCTAATGACCACCAATGACAGCGAAGCGAATGACGCGCGAAGCGCCAATAACCATTCAATTGTCATTCAGTTGTCAGAGTTACGGGACCTATAAGACCTGATTCTGAAAGGGGATCATCCTTCTTATAAAAACGGTGTGTTGTGAAGGTATATCGCCCGCTGTTGCGTTTTGTTCCATTCAGCAGCCAATCGGGCCACTTTCCGTCCTTTACTCCATCCCATGGCAGTGATTCATCACCTATCAGCCTGTTGATCCATAAATTGGATACTTTAACTTCGAGCCGGTTGTCTTTCTCCTTAATGATACCTGTTACTCTCACCTGCCAGGGAGCCGTCCATAAAATGCCCAGATCATGCCCGTTCAGGCTGACCTCTGCAAGGTTCCTGACAATACCGAGATCAAGAAAGCAGGCAGCATCTCCTTTTATCTTCGTGCCATCCGGAATATCAAATGTTTTTGTATAGGTGGCACTGCCGGAATAGTATTTTATTCCCTCTTCGGCCCGGGCCGACCAGTCTGTAAGGTCACTGAAAACAATATGGGCCGGACCTCCCCATGAAGTATCGAACGAAACGTTCCAGGATCCCTGCAGTGTGAAAAGAGTTTGTTTTTCAGCAAATCTTTCCGTTTCAGGATTTTTTAAATTATCTCTCTTTTGATTATGGGAAAATACAACAAAATAGCTCTGATAAGCATCCAGCATGACAGTTAATGCCACTCTGCCGTCAGCATTCGTATAACATTCTACCCTGCTTGTTTCACCGCTCACAGGGTTCCACAATTCAGCATTCAGTGTTCCTTCGCGGAACAGGCAGGTGTCCTTTACCGGCTCCCCTGATTTGTTTGATATAAAATATATATCCCTGTCCGGAAAACTCCGGTGAGTATAACGAATATTTCCTGAAGAGCTGAAATCGGGATTTAAACCCTTGTCTCTCAAAATGTCAACAGCAACCTGATAGTCGGGATAAAGCCCGGGTGAATCCTGTTTTTGCAGAACCCCTGGCTTTCTGACAGACAAATTCTCTCCCCATAAAATTTTCCCCGTTCCGTATTGTCTGACAGTGAGGTTTTCCGGAATGGTTCCTGAACCCCAGATATTGTCAGCCAATGATTTGACAATTGAATCACATTCTGGGAAGTTTGCAAGGGAAGGAGACCTCACGGGAGGATTCCCTATAACAGTTGCTCCGGCGCTTATCAGTTCTCCGATCGTGGTGATAAGTTCAGGTGTCATTGTCTGGATCAGAGGCAGTACAATTACATCGTAGGAAGCGCCGCCGGAAAAGACGATCCGGTGATCCTTTACAGCTGCGTTTTTAATTAAAAAGGAGGGAGAACAGCCATCGAATGAGTAACCTCCCTTGTCCGGCATTACCGGAGTACCTGAGAGTGCCGATTCTGGCGGCAGAAATACCTGGGGTGCACCCTCGGGAGTAAGATAAAGAATATCTGCAACCGCTTTTCCCTGCGAAAGGACAAACTGGCATCTTGAAATATATTTGTGATATGCGGCAGCCATTGACCACCACGTCTGACCCCTGTCCCAGTGCACCCCGTAAGGTCCCATTGTCATTCCCGGCCGGTATTTATCCGGAAGGGCTTTATGGACAAAGGTGTGATAAATCAGCCTGTTGATCCCCATGCAGAAGGCCCAGTCACCCTGGTTTTTCATATTACCCGGATATTTTTTCCAGGCCTCGGGAGAATCAGCGGTGAATGCCTCTGCAGCCACAACAGGGAGCCCTGACACATGAGCAATTGAGGTTGCCTCAATGCAGCTGAATGATGAATTAAAACCAAATCCGTCACTCCAGAATTCGCACATCGGGACATCAGCTACTGCTCCAAGATCGAGATCTGCAGCGGGATTCATATCATAAGGTTCGATTGAAAGGCGGAATCCGTTTCTTCTGCCGAGCTTTTTAAACTGTCCGGCATGGTTTTCGGCAATAAGTTCGTTTGAAGTCTGACGCACATCCCAAAGGAACCTTTCACTGATTAGCGGCACTGTTAACAGCCAGCCCGGTATAAACCGGCAGAAAAGGCAGTGGATCATAGCCGCGGCGCTTTATGAATTGTTCCCTGAAACCGGGGCTCCAGTTCTGGGCTCCCATCTCCCAGCTGTCAATATGAATCATTGTCCAGCCGCCGGCTCTCCTGGTTTTTGCAGGGTTGACCTTTTTTATAAGCTTTCCGACGTATGCGTTGTAATGGGAATCAAAGGAGGCAGTGTCGAACTTATCACACTCAAACCCCAGACCGGGAGCCGGAGCCGGCCGGGTAACCGCCCCGTTATTACGCTTGCCGAACCTCATAATTGTCCATTTGCCTTCAGGTATATTCCAGTTTAGCCTGCCGTCGGCTCCGGTTCTTCCTGTCAGGTCAATTATTCTCTTCTGATCAATTGGTGTGCCTTTTGCCCGGGATGAGGAGTAAGCTGTTGATATATATGGCACCACTCCGGGCTGGGAGGTGTAGGGAGCACGGTAATAAAGCGCCTTCTCATCAGTATCATTTATCTTTTCCGGTGCTGCTGGTGAAGGAAAGGCAAGCACAACTACATCTTCATACCAGTTGTTGCGCAGTTGCCTGAGCGCCGGGGTAAGGCTTTCCTCTCCGAAAAACGGTCTTTTTGGCTGTGGTACAGGAAGTACTGCATCGAATGAAGCCGGACCGGTTACTGTAGTATCTGCGGCCACAAGGTGAACCATCGATCGGGCAGGAGTGACCCATGGTCCGCCACTTCCGGCCCATCCCGGACCGGATCCCAGTATTAACCTGATCCCAAGCCGTTCCGATTCCCTTACGGCATGGGCGAAAAGATCCTGCCATTCATCAGTCAGAAAATCGACCTTTCCCCGGGGAATACCAACATTGACTTCAAGGAACAGAACCCAACCGATTCCTGCCTTCTTCATAGACTCAAGATCTTTCGTCATTGCCTCCCGGTCGAGATTCCCATCCATGAAATACCAGTATACGCCGGGTCTTGCCGAGTCGGGAGGATTCAGAAACCCTTCTCTTACGATATCATGGGGAACAGTACGTGCACATGAAATAAATATTATGGCAACTGAAAAAGCTGTTGTCAATCTTAATAATGAAGCCTTAATTTTCATCACTTAACAGGTCTGGTCTGAGTTTACTTGTTCTCTCAATTGATTGTTCATGTCTCCATTTTTCTATTTCACCAGTATTGCCCGATAAGAGGATATCCGGCACCTTCCATCCCCTGAAATCTGACGGTCGGGTGTATACGGGAGGAGCAAGGAGATCATCCTGGAATGAGTCCGACAGCGCGGATTGTTCATCTGACATAGCTCCGGGAAGAAGTCTTACAATAGCATCGGTAATCACAGCAGCCGGTATTTCACCTCCGGAGAGAACATAATCTCCGATCGATATTTCCATGGTTACCAGATTGTCGCGTATCCTCTGGTCCACTCCCTTATAATGACCGGCAAGGATCAGCAGATTATTCTTCATTGAAAGCCTGTTGGCCGTTTTCTGGTCGAACCTTATGCCATCAGGTGAAGTATAAATGATCTCATCATATTCTCTTTCGCTTTTAAGCTTTTCGATAGCCTTGTACACAGGTTCGATCATCATAACCATTCCTGCACCACCTCCGAAAGCATAATCATCCACAGTTTTATATTTATCGGTGGTAAAATCACGCAGATTTATCACGTTTATCTCGACTATTTTCTTTTCCCTGGCCCTTTTTACAATAGAATAGTTTAAAGGGCTTTCAAGCAATTCGGGCAGAACTGTGATTATATCAATCCTCATGTCTGGCGTTTTCGTAAATGTAGTAACAATATAGCACAGGAGCAATAAGAGATACTTCCTGTTATGAATGTTGTATCTGAGCCAGGGTTTAGTGTCATATTATTTTTGTAGTTTTGCATCATATTTTTCACACTCACATCTCACATCTCATAAATCTCATAATATGGAATGTCGTCCCGGTTGCGGTGCCTGTTGCATAGCCCTCTCTATCTCCTCGCCACTCCCCGGAATGCCGGATGGCAAACCGGCGGGAGTGAGGTGCATTCATCTGCTTGACAATTACAGATGCTCAATCTACAATATGACATCCAAGCCTGAAGTATGTACCGGCTTTAAACCGGAACAGGAGTTTTGTGGTAAGGACAGGGAAGAGGCTATAAAAATCCTGTACTCGCTTTCCATCGGATGAAGGGTCATTTGGACTGCGGCCGTCATTAAATAGTCATTGGCGCTTCGCGCGTCATTTGGCCTGCGGCCGTCATTAATGGTCATTGGCGCTTCGCGCGTCATTTGGCCTGCGGCCGTCATTAAATAGTCATTGGCGCTTCGCGCGTCATTTGGCCTGCGGCCGTCATTAAATAGTCATTGGCGCTTGGCGCGAACTACCTCCCTGAAGAATATACTACTTTACCGCCGGTTATTGTATAATCGACCTTTGTTTTCATGATCTCCTCTTCGGGAATGGTGAGCAGGTCTTTATCAGTTATTACAATATCAGCCAGGTAGCCGGGTTTTATCATCCCTTTCCTGTCTTCCATGAACTGGGCAAATGCGGAACCCAGAGTATAGTACCTGATAGCATCTTCCATTCCGATCTTTTGTTCGGGGAACCACCCGTCACCTTCTTCTCCCAGACGGTCTTTTCTCGTTACTGATGCATAAAGTCCTTCCATCGGATTAAGAGGTTCCACCTGGTAATCAGTTCCAAATGCAATCGATGCGCCCGCGTCGGCAAGACTTTTCCAGGCATATGCACCTTTAGCTCTTTCGGGCCCTATACGTTTGACGCAGAACTTTTTATCTGATATGCAATGTGTTGGCTGCATGGAAGCTATTACTCCCAGGGATGCAAAACGCGGGATATCGGAAGGCTGCAGAGTCTGGGCATGTTCATCACGGTGCCTGCTGTCCCGTTTTCCGTTTTGCTGCTGTGCTTTTTCAAAAGCATTAAGTGTCCAGTTATTGCCCTTATCACCGATTGAATGGACCCCTATCTGAAAGCCGTATTTATCGGCAGTGACGACCATATTTTCAAATTCCGCGTAGGGCATCATTGACAGTCCGGATGTTTCCGGATTGTCGGTGAAGGGTCCGAACATTAAAGCAGTTCCTGATCCGATGGTGCCGTCAATAAATGCTTTCAGGTATCCGAATCGGATCCAGTTGCCGTTTTTCGGATATTTCTTTTCAAGTTCAAGGTATTTTTTGAGCTGCCCGGTATCGGCGGTCAGAGTGCTCCCTATATCGATCCGGCTTGTCAGCAATCCCTCTTTCTGAAGCTTTTCATATGATTCAAAATCAGCGCTTCCCGGAACCTGTATACTTGTGACTCCCAGTTCCCGCGCCTCCTTCATTGCCATCAGATAACCCTGCCACAGACGGGCAGCCTCTTCTGCGGAAGTTCTCAGGGGTTTTGACTCTCCTGTTTTAATCATGCCTTCAGCATTCTCCTTCAGAATACCTGTAGGCTCACCTGTCACAGGATCTTTCTGGATCTCGCCGCCAAAGGGATCGGGAGTCTCTTTTGTAATGCCGGATGCCTTTAGTACAAATGTATTTACCAGGACAGAATGGCCATCTGCCCTGCTGAGAATAACAGGATTATCGGGAGCGACTTTATCAAGGAGCTCTTTTGTCGGCCACTTCTTATCTATGAACATTTCATGCTCCCAATGACCCCCTTTGATCAGTTCGCCCGGCCGGCACCTTGCCACCTGTGCTTTCACTTTTTCAGTAATGACAGAAGGGTCTGTTGTGTACCGGAGCTCAATATAGTCAGGATCGAGCGGACCAAAATGTACATGGGCATCATTAAATCCCGGGATGACAAGCCTTCCTCCTGCATCAATCACTTTCGTGGTTCCGTTCTGTATCATGGCAGATATTTTTGCCGTTGAACCAACTGCAATTATTTTTTCTCCCCTGATGGCAATTGCTTCAGCTGCAGGTTCATCCTTATTTATTGTGAGAACCTTCCCGTTAATTATAACGAGGTCTGCTTTTTCAGTACCTGAGCACGAACCGAGATAGATCATGGCAATTATTGATAATAAGATGATTATGTTTTTCATCATTGTATAATTTTGATTTTAACGGTATTAGGTAACCACACATGATTGTAAATTACAGGAGAAAATCTGAAGGCACTGCAATTATATATAATAAAATTGTTTTTTGAGTAAAATTTTACCTCACATAAAGATTTTTCTTGAATATTAATGATGTACAAAATATCAAAACAGGTAATTTAGTAAAAATTAGTTATATGAACATTGCACTTATTGGTTATGGACGGATGGGCCATGAAATTGAAGCTATAGCGCTTAAAAGGGGTCATGTTATTAAACTTATTGTAGATCAGGATAATACAGAGGATCTGTCAGAGAAAAATCTCACAGGTATTGATGTTGCCATTGAGTTTTCCTCACCTGACGCAGCATTTGATAACATTTCAAAATGTCTTGGGTTATCTGTTCCTGTTGTTTCGGGTACAACGGGCTGGCTTGAGAATTACGGGAAAGCTGCAGATATTTGCAAAAAGAAAGGAACCTCCTTTATTCACTCGACAAATTTCAGTATCGGGGTTAATATTCTTTTCAGGCTTAATGCAGAACTGGCAAGGCAGATGGACAGGTACCGCAACTATGGTGCTTCTATTGAAGAGATCCATCATACAAAAAAGCTTGATGCACCAAGCGGAACTGCAATAACTCTTGCGGAAGGGATTGCCGGCAACCATTCCGGGTACACAAAATGGTGTTTTGAAAATGATATTTCAGAGGGTTGCATTCCGGTACGGTCGGTCCGTGAGGGTAATGTTCCGGGAATACATACTGTACTCTGGGATTCGGAGACTGACTCCCTCAGTCTCAGACATGAATCAAAAAACAGAAAGGGGCTTGCACTGGGAGCCGTAGTAGCGGCAGAGTATATTCAAGCAAGGACCGGAATATTCACAATGAATGATGTAATGGGATTCTGATAATTATTTTTACTTTTACCGCTTCTAAAACAATTAATCATGAAGGAATTATTTTCAAAAAAAAATATAAGGTTTGCGATTGTGGCAATTCTTTATATCCTCGTAGTTATCTGGATCGGAAATTATTGGTTGCTGCTGGGCCTGGGAATAATCTATGATCTGTATATCAGTGAAAAGGTAAACTGGACATTCTGGAAAAAGCGTCATGGCAAGAACAGCGCCTTTATAGAATGGCTTGACGCGCTGATATTTGCAGTAATAGCAGTGACACTGATTAACATTTTCCTTTTTCAGAATTACCGGATTCCGACACCCTCAATGGAGAAATCACTGCTTGTAGGCGATCATCTTTTTGTCAGCAAGCTTGCATACGGACCGCGAATGCCGAATACGCCGCTGGCCTTTCCCTTTACCCAGAATACGATGCCACTTACCGGGGGAAAATCGTGGTCAAATCTTATCATATGGCCTTATAAAAGACTTGCAGGCTGCGGAAATGTAAAAAATAATGATCCCATAGTCTTTAACTTTCCGGCCGGCGATACTGTTGTACTTGAAGAGACTGCTACAAGTTATTATGAGATTGTAAGAAGGAGCGCCAGGGAACTGAGATCCAGGGATAGTTACGGCGGCTCACCCGTAAAGCCTTTAAGTTACTATATGGAGGATGGCAAGGGATGATATCCGCTCAAAATACACAATCGAATACCGTCCTGTCGACAGGAGGGATAATTATGTCAAAAGATGTATTGCAATACCTGGTGATACGCTTATCATCAAAGGCACTGTTCTTTACCTGAACGGAAAGGTTGTACCTGATAATCCGACCCAGCAGACCACATATGTGGTTCAGACAAACGGCACTACAATCAATCCAAAAGCCTTTGAACGGCTGGACATCTCCAGATCTGACCAGACAATGATCTCAGGTTCGGCTTATCTTTTGCCATTGACAAAGTCAAATGCTGAGACTATTTCAAGGTTTTCCAATGTTACAGAGGTATCGCCGGTTATTGCAAGGGCAGGTGAATTCGCTCCGCATATTTTCCCATATAATCCGGTTTACGCCTGGAATGAAGACAATTATGGGCCTATATGGATCCCTGCCAAAGGAGCCACCGTAAAACTTGACACCTCTAATCTCTGTCTGTACGAACGTATTATAGAGGTTTACGAAGCAAATAAGCTTAGGGTGGAAGGTGATAAGATATTTATTAATGATGTACCCTCTGACAGCTATAAATTTAAAATGAATTACTACTGGATGATGGGGGATAACCGTCATAATTCAGCCGATTCAAGGTATTGGGGTTTTGTGCCGGAGGATCACATAGTTGGAAAGCCAAAGTTCATCTGGCTCTCACTGGATAAGGAAGCAACTGGTATAAAGAAGATCAGGCTTGGAAGGATGTTTATGAAAGTACGATAGATTCTAATAAAGCCATACTGTGGTGAAATACTCCACAAAAAAAACGTCTCAGATCAATATCTGAGACGGTTTTTTTTAATATTCTTAATGTATCTTATTTTACTTTCTCCACAACAGCTTTAAAGGCTTCGGGATGATTCATGGCAAGGTCAGCCAGCGTTTTCCTGTTAAGTGTTATTCCCTTCTTTGCTACTTTTCCAATGAACTCTGAATAGCTCATATCGTACTGACGTACTCCGGCATTGATCCTCTGGATCCATAATGCCCTGAACAAACCTTTCTTTTTCTTCCTGTCGCGATAGGCATACCCTAAACCTTTGTCAAGGGTATTTTTTGCAACTGTGATAACATTTCTTCTTGATCCGAAGTTACCTCTCGTCTGCTTAAGAACCTTTTTCCTTCTGGCTCTTGAAGCTACTGAATTTACTGATCTTGGCATAACTCATTTTTTTGAATGTCAGCGGTCATTTAAATGACTCTTAAAAGCTGAACAATCTGTTAGTACTATAAATTTCTCTCAAACCGTGTTACATTTATTTACTTGCCAGCATCAGTTTGACATTTTTAAGATCTGTCTTGTGAACCTGACCTGCATAGGTAAGATTTCTCTTACGTTTGGTTGATTTTTTTGTCAGGATGTGGCTTTTAAATGCATGTTTACGTTTGATCTTTCCTGTTCCGGTCAGAGTAAATCTCTTTTTTGCACCGGGATTCGTCTTCATTTTTGGCATTTCTCTATATCAGATATATTAAAAAACTATTTTTTCTTTTTTGGTGAGAAGGATATTATCATCCTTTTCCCTTCAAGGCGCGGAAGCTGTTCAACCTTGCCATATTCTTCGAGGTCGTTGGCAAATCTTAACAACAGTACCTCTCCCTGTTCCTTGAATAAGATCGAACGGCCTTTAAAGAACACATAAGCTCTGACTTTTGCGCCCTCTTCGAGAAACCGCATTGCATGTTTAAGCTTGAACTTATAATCGTGATCATCAGTGTTGGGACCAAATCGTATCTCCTTTACTACAACTTTTGATGTTTTAGCCTTAATCTCCTTCTGCTTTTTTTTCTGCTGATACAGGAATTTCTGATAATCAACTATTCTGCAGACGGGAGGATCTGCATTCGGGGAAATTTCCACCAGATCAAGTTCCAGGTTATCAGCCATACGCAAAGCATCCTGAATACTCATTACGTCTGCTTCTACTTCATCACCGACAACCCTGACCACTTTTGCAGTGATCCTTTGATTAATTTTGTGAGCCGGCTGGGTAACCCTTGCCGGGCTTCGCCTGATTGGTAAAGCTATAGCTCTTTCCTCCTTCTTTTTTGTTAATACTAAATTTACTGTTATTCTTTAAACTGCAATTTCTTTGCTGATCTCAGCGGTAATAAATTTTGCAAAATCTTCAATTTTCATGCTCCCTTTATCGCCTTCTCCCTGCTTTCTGACAGAAACTGTACCACTCTCAACCTCTTTTTCGCCTATAATAAGCAGGTAGGGAATTCTCTTTAATTCATTATCCCTTATCTTCTTACCTATTTTTTCGCTTCTTTCGTCAATCAGAGTGCAAATATCGGAATTATTTAGGATTTCCAAAACTTTTGAGGCATAATCATTGAATTTTTCACTTATGGGTAATATGACGGCTTTCTCAGGGGCAAGCCAGAGCGGAAATTTTCCGGCAGTATTTTCAATAAGAACTGCCACAAAGCGTTCCAATGATCCGAAGATTGTCCGGTGTATCATTACCGGTCTGTGTTTCTGGTTGTCGCTGCCGTTATAGGTAAGATCGAACCTCTCGGGGAGGTTGTAATCCACCTGGATAGTACCAAGTTGCCACTTTCTTCCAATGGCATCCCTGACCATAAAATCAAGTTTCGGACCATAAAAAGCGGCTTCACCTTTAACCACGGTGGTCTCAAGGCCTTTTTCCGCTGCGACCTCAATAATATCCCTCTCAGCCCTTTCCCAGTTTTCATCTGATCCGATATATTTCTGTTTGTTATCCGGGTCACGTAATGATACCTGAGCTGTAAATTCATTGAAATTAAGGATCCTGAAGACATATAATATAAGGTCGATAATATTCTTGAACTCATCCCTCAGCTGGTCGTGACGGCAAAAGTGGTGGGCATCGTCCTGGGTGAAGCTTCTGACCCGTGTAAGACCATGCAGTTCTCCGCTCTGTTCATACCTGTATACTGTCCCGAACTCTGCCATTCTCAGAGGGAGATCTTTATATGAGTGAGGTGTGGAATTGTAGATCTCGCAATGATGCGGGCAGTTCATAGGCTTAAGCATGAACTGCTCACCTTCCTGTGGAGTTGATATAGGCTGGAAGGAGTCTGCCCCGTATTTTTCAAAATGGCCTGATGTCTTGTACAGATTCACATTGCCGATATGAGGGGTTGTCACAATCTTGTATCCTCTTTTCCTGAGCACCCCTGTCAGGAATGTAATCAGATTCTGCCTGATGTCGGAACCCTTTGGAAGCCACAATGGCAGACCCATCCCTACTTTTTGGGAGAAGGTGAATAATTCAAGTTCCTTGCCGATCCTGCGATGATCCCTTCTTTTGGCCTCCTCAAGGAAAACAAGATACTCATCGAGTAATTTTTGTTTCGGGAAGGTAATGCCATAGATCCGGGTAAGCATTTTCCGTTTTTCATCTCCCCGCCAGTAGGCACCGGCTACGCTTAAGAGCTTTATCGCCTTAAGAGGCTCGGTCGATGGGAGATGAGGTCCCCTGCAGAGGTCAGTAAAATTCCCCTGTGTGTATAATGTTATGGTACCGTCTTCAAGTTCCTTTATCAGTTCGACCTTGTATTCATCACCCTTCTTAGTGAAGAAATCCATAGCCTCTTTTTTGCTCACCTCTCTTCTTTTAAAAGTAAGGTTATTAGCTGCGAGCTCCTTCATCCGGTTTTCTATTGTAAGCAGGTCAGCCTCTGTTATAACTTTATCGTCACCCGGGTCCACATCATAGTAAAATCCGTTTTCAATGGCGGGACCAATACCAAATTTCATACCCGGATATAAGGATTCAAGTGCTTCAGCCATCAGATGAGCAGAGGAGTGCCAGAATGCATGCTTCCCGGCTTCATCATCCCACTTGTGAAGCTTTATTGTGGCATTTTTATTGATCGGCCTTGTAAGATCCCATATCTCGCCGTTTACAGTGGCACTGTATATCTCCTTTGCAAGCCGTGGACTGATCTGATCAGCAATTTCAAGGCTTGTGATGCCTTCCTTATAATCTCTTGCTGTTCCGTCAGGAAAAGTTATCTTTATCATTTTGATTGCCAGTTTTAATGGAGTGCAAAAATAATTATAATTTTTAAATCCGGGAGCTAAAATGTTCAGGGTATATTGATTTTCTCTGCATTAATTTATTCTACCCGGATAAATTGGACAGAAACCTGATTTTTCTCCAAAGATTAAATTTGCATGGCTGTATTTTGGCAGGATTTTTGCCCTGAACCCTGCAACCGGTACACCGATCACAAATATTTAAGCATATATTTTAATTATTCATTATATAACTCTAACTATCAACCATATGAAAAAGATAATTTACTTTACCCTGTTCCTCTCCATGATCCTGTATTCCTGTGAAAAAACACCTGAGGCAGGGTTTCATACCGATACTGATGAGCCTGTTGTAGGCAATACCGTATACTTTTACAATGATTCTCAGAATGCAGACAGATTTGAATGGGATTTCGGAGACGGTTACATTTCGGAAGAACCGAATCCGACTCATATTTTTGCTGCAAACGGCACATTTGAAGTCAGGCTGACTGCAATTTCCAAGAGCGGACATGAGTCTGTTTCCTCCCTTACTCTCAATGTCGTCATTCCGACACTGCTTGAAATTGAGGTGGCTGAATATTATGATCAGTTAGTAGTTCCGGCTGCAAGTGTGATTCTCTATCCCACGATTACCGATTGGGATAACCAGACTAACAGCGTTTATGAGGGATTTACTGATGAGAATGGAATAGTCGTATTTTCAGGTCTTGATCCCTTTGTTTACTATGTTGATGTGTGGGAACAGAATTATGATAATTACGCACTGCGTGCAGAGGATATAGGATTTGTCCGCACACCCGAAATAATACCTCACCAGATAAACAGGTTTACCGCATGGGTAGATTATGTGGTGCATACCAAAGGAACAGCAGGAGGTACAAGAGAGATGGTTATCAGGAAACTGCAGAGGAAAGCCCCGGAACAGGTACAAACCGGGACAGATACTCAAAACTGGAGGGATCTGTATAACCGCAGGGTAAATAAATGAATGTGAAAAGCGTTCCTTTTCCCTGGAGCAGGAATTGAATAAATGAAAGTTGTTCAGTTCTTTACCGGAACAACTTTCATCAGCTCCTTTTTAATTATTTCAGTCCAGACTGCGTAGCCATCCTTGTTCAGATGCAGCATGTCATCCATGAATAATCCTCTTCGTGGTTTGCCAGATTCATCCAGAAAGGCAAAATCCGTGCGGATGAAGTAGGTATTCTTCCTCTTCTCACAGATGTTCCTGATCCTGGCATTAGCCTTCTCAATTTCAGTCCAGGCGCTCCATCTTGAAGGCGTAGGAGTAATAGCTATCCAGAATACCGGGGTGTCAGGGTGTGTTTTTCGGATTGTCTTAAGAATGTTCAGGAACAGATCTCCGACTTCGCGGGGGCTTTTATCATCCTTACCGCCTGAGATATCATTGGCAACGAATAACAGAATTGCCCTGCATTTATGAGGAGCAATTATCCGGCCGGCATAAACCGCAAAATCGCTCAGCTTTGCACCTCCATATCCTCGTCTGATTACAGTGTAAGGCTCCATATCCCTGTCGAGGGAGGTCCACAATCTTATGCTTGAACTTCCTGCAAAGAGTACAGCATCGCCGGGATATTTCTCACTCCTGTCGAGCTGTTCGAATTTCTGAATCTCATTTTCCCAGGAGAGTACTTCAGGAAGCTTCTGATATTTTCTGACCGGGGAGCATGATATCAAAACAGATGACAGCAGTAAAAGGAGGGTTCTGTTCATTTTGTTACAGTTTAAATTCTGAGCTAAAAGCAGGATAATATCTTAAGAATTTTAAAAACGCAATTTCAGCAAAATCTTGTCCCTTTACATAAGATTAAATAATTTTTTTTTACAAAAAAAAAGCTACGTTTGTAATAATTAAACTATGAACTACAACCTATCAAATTATCCAGATGTCAAAAAGCCGGCTATTTCTAACAAAACCACTTCCGCAATTATTCAGTGAATCGCAGGAGTCAGGAGGTTTAAAAAGATCACTGACAGCGCTGAATCTTACAACGT
This sequence comes from uncultured Bacteroidales bacterium, assembly GCA_963816345.1. Lineage (GTDB taxonomy): Bacteria > Bacteroidota > Bacteroidia > Bacteroidales > VadinHA17 > LD21. The sequence continues at coordinate 1,745,660 of CAWFKI010000005.1, read as the reverse complement.
TAGGTATCGGAGCGATAATCGGTGCCGGCATTTTTGTACTTACCGGACAGGCGGCTGCACAGTACGCCGGTCCTGGGATTGTCTTATCTTTTATTATCTCAGGTCTGGCCTGTGGCTTTGCCGGATTATGCTATGCAGAGTTTGCATCTATGATCCCTATTGCAGGAAGCGCCTATACCTATTCGTATGCCACCCTTGGTGAATTTCTTGCATGGATTATCGGCTGGGACCTGATACTTGAATATCTTTTTGCAGCCTCAACTGTTGCTGTAGGGTGGTCGGGATATGTTGTCAGCTTTCTGAAGGACCTGCACATTTTCATTCCGCCGCAGTTCACGGGAGCCGTGGGGACTGTCCTTGTAAACGTCCCGGATATGGGATGGAAGCCGCTTTCGGATACCCTTGTGCAGACCCTCTCGGCATCAGGATTACAGGTTGATTCATTAACTCATGTTACCTGTGTCCTTAATATTCCTGCCATGTTCATTGTGGCGCTTTTGTCGACCCTTCTTGTGATTGGTATCAGGGAATCGGCAAATTTCAACAACATAATGGTAATTACGAAGGTGTCGGTAATAATACTCTTTATTGCTCTGGGATTCATGTTTGTCAAGTCAGCTAACTGGCACCCGTTTATCCCCGCCAACAAAGTTGAAAATACTCCCATATCTGCATATGGCTCATTCTGGGGTTGGCTTCAGGCATACAGCCATGAGTTCGGAAAATATGGTATCAGCGGTGTACTGAGAGGGGCCGGAGTGATATTTTTTGCATATATCGGATTCGATGCAGTATCAACAGCAGCCCAGGAGGCCAAAAATCCTCAGCGCGATATGCCTGTAGGAATTCTCGGATCGCTTGGGATCTCAACAGTTTTATACATTCTTGTTGCTATCGTACTTACAGGAATTGTGAGCTATACTACTTTAAATGTGGCTGATCCTGTGGCAGTTGGTGTTGATGCTATGGGTAAGGGGATGTTCTGGCTCAGACCCATTGTAAAAATTGCTGCTATAGCAGGACTAAGTTCGGTAATTCTCGTAATGCTTCTGGGCCAGCCGAGGATATTTTACTCAATGTCAAAGGATGGCTTGTTGCCCCCTGTTTTTTCAAAGGTACATCCGAAATTCAAAACTCCCTATGTAAGTACAATTATAACAGGCAGTGTTGCCATGATAATTGCAGGTGTGCTTCCGATAAGAATCCTTGGCGAGTTGGTATCAATTGGTACCCTGCTGGCGTTTATAATAGTCTGCATCAGCATAATAGTTTTAAGAAAATCAAAACCCGATATTGAACGTCCCTTTAAAACCCCAATGGTACCCCTTGTTCCCATACTTGGCGCCTCGATCTGCTTCATTCAGATGGCAGCACTGCCACTGGATACCTGGTTAAGGCTTATTATATGGATGGCGATAGGATTTGTAATCTACTTCTTTTACAGTGTTAAGCATAGCAAGATCAGACAAAACACTCCGGAATAGAGAGCACGGGGCAGAGAGCACGGGGCACAGGGCACGGGGCGCAGGCATTGCCCCGCTGGCGCCGATTTGTAACAGACCAGGTGTAATTCGCCGTTACGCCATTGCGCCGTTACGCCATTGTGCCATCAGTGTCATCTGAGTTCTATTAAAAAGCGTTAAAAAGATGTTCACTCAGCAGTCTCAGGGCCCTGGTCTTATTCTTTGTGTCAATAAGCAGCGACAGGCTGTTTGGGCTTCCCCCGTAAGAGATCATCTTGAGGGGTATAGTGTTCAGTGCTTCGAAAATCTCAGGGGCAGAACCGGTCCGTTCAGTGCGGAAATCCCCAACAATGCAGACTATCGACAGGTTTTCTTCAACCTCTACCGAACCCAGTTCCCTCAGATCCTTTGCGATCTCGTTCAGATACTGAGGATTATCTATGGTTATAGAGACTGAGACCTCCGAAGTCGTGATCATATCAATGGGAGTCCTGTAAGCCTCAAATATTTCAAATACCTTCCTGAGGAAGCCATATGCCATCAGCATACGGGCAGATTTTATCCTTAATGCAGATATTCCGTCCTTTGCAGCTACTGCCTTATAATCCTGAAGTTTACATTCTGATGTGATCAGAGTGCCCGGATCCTCAGGTTCCATTGTGTTCTTAAGTCTGACCGGAATGTTCTTTTCCCGGGCAGGGTTCACGCTGTAGGGATGTAAAATTTTCGCACCGAAATATGCAAGTTCAGCAGCTTCATCAAACGATAATTCCCTCAGTACCTCGGTATTTTCAACGAAGCGCGGATCATTATTATGAAACCCGTTTATATCTGTCCATATCTGGATCTCCGAGACTTTTAATGCGGCGCCAATCAAAGAAGCCGTAAAATCACTTCCGCCTCTTTTGAGATTATCGACCTCCCCGTAGGCATTCCGGCAAATATAGCCCTGTGTGATAATAATCTTTTCCGAGGCAAATTTCTTCAGTTCTCTTCTGATGTTTTCCCTGATATAAAATGCATCAGGCTCCCCGTCTTTGTCAATACGCATAAAGGATAATGCCGGAAGAAGAACTGATCTGATCTTCCTTTCCTGCAGCAGCATTTGAAATAATGAGGTGGATATAAGTTCTCCCTGGGCCAGAATAGCTTTTTCCTGGAGCCTGGTAAAAACCCTGAGGGTAAAGTTCCTTATATATTCAAAATGGGAATCAATAAGTTCATGACCCGATTTTCTGAATTCATCCGTGGCATAAAGATCATCTACAACTCCGTGATACCGCGACCTCAATTCCTCGTTTTTAACCGATGCTTCTCCGATCTTGTCAGCATAGAGTAACTCTGTGATCTCAACGAGGCTGTTTGTTGTTCCGGACAGGGCAGAGAGCACAACAATCTTTCTGTCGTCGTCGCTTATTAACGGTATCAGTGCTTTCATCCTCTCAGGAGTTCCTACTGAAGTGCCGCCGAATTTCATTATTTTCATATCTCTCGCATTTTGCTTTAAAAAAACCTGCTATCTCCGGAAGTCAGACCTGATCATTTAACATTCTTAATAAGAGTAAGATGAAAATGCATACCTGTCTGGCAGATACCCGATACAACCTGATAGCTTTTTAAAAAGTGTTTTCATGAATTTTAATCAGGGATCAAAAATATACTTTTAATTAATATGTAAAAGTTAAAAGGTGCATATTTTGCAACTCTTACAATTGAATAGCAAAAACTGTTAAGATTATTAATCCGGTTATATTGCTTTCCATAGCATTTCCCTTGTTTAGCCGGATGTTCAGGATATGGCACATCCCTCAGTAGCCTTAATGGACAGGTAATTAGAATCAGGTTATCAGTTTGTTTACTTTTTTGCTGTAACAATCTTATATTTTGAAATTTTTATTTATTTTTGCAGCCGCTGTGATAACACGCAAGCAGCATGTTCTTTTTCCAGGGCAAGCCCAGATGGCGAAATTGGTAGACGCGCTAGTTTCAGGGACTAGTGTCAGTAATGATGTGCAGGTTCGAGTCCTGTTCTGGGCACAACCCCATCCGCCCAGATGGTGAAATTGGTAGACACGCCAGCTTGAGGGGCTGGTGCTCGCAAGGGTGTGCAAGTTCGAGTCTTGTTCTGGGCACTACGCTAAAAACGCAATCACTGAATTATCAAGTGGTTGCGTTTTTCTTTTTGATATCCTTATTCTCTTTATATTAAAATGCCGCTTTAAAACAATCCTTCTTATTTGCTTTTCGTAGAAAAAAAATTAATTTTGAGATTACCAACTGATAAAAGGTAGAGAAACAATAAAACAAGCTGATAATTGAATATTTGTAACTAAATTGAGTTACAGGCTTCTTTCTGTGATGTGTTTATTTTGTTTGAAATTATTTACACGCGTATGGACAAAGCAGCATCTTTCATTATTCTGATATTCCTTGCTGTCAATTCAGTTAATGCTCAGAAAGCTCCGATAAAATTTGGAAATGTAAGCATGGAAGAACTTCAGATGACTTCGTGCTACCTTGATTCAACAGCTCCTGCAGTTGTTTTATGTGACTATGGATTCTTCAGGGCTACCACACTAAGCTTTACCCGCACTCTAAGGATAAAAATCCTGAAAAAGGAAGGATATGAATGGGCAAACAGAACTTTCCGTACAGACTGGAAATCAACAATCAGGGGTGTGACCACAAATCTTGAGAATGGCAAAGCTGTTCAGACAAAACTCAGGAACGAATCTGTTTTTGAAACCAGGATCATAAGTGATTATTATCTGATCAGGGTGGCTATGCCAAACGTCAAAGTCGGATCTGTAATTGATATTGAATACGTCTTTCCCGGAATACCTTCCGAATGGAGATTTCAGGAAGAGATCCCTGTCTTGCACAGTGAACTGATACTTGAGGAATCTCCCGTTGTGAGAATGAGAAAGAATTTTGTTGGATATGAACGGCTTGCCTACTCTACATCAACAAGGTGGATAGCCAGGGACATGCATGCCTTCAAGATGGAGCCACTTATGAGCTCAATAGAAAATTACATTTCCAAGATGAAAATCGATATACTTGAATTTTCAGGAATGCTCTTTAATACGACCTGGGAAAAAGTAAATAAGATCCTGGAAGAAAGTCCCTACTTTGGAATGCCAGCCACGAGTACAGTTTATCTGAATGATCTGGCAAAGCTGTTATCTTCAAGGTATAATAACAGGGAAGACCTGCTAAGGGCAGCGTATGATACAATAAGATTGAAAGTCAACTGGAATGAAAAAACAGGTGTTGCATTATCGGATGACAATATTTCTGCAATTTATAAATCAGGAACCGGGAATTCTGCCGATATCAATCTGATGCTTTTCCAGCTTCTCAAAAAAATGGATTTCGAGGTATATCCTGTTGCTTTAAGCACAAAAGATTTTGGATCTGTCTCAAAATACTATCCAAGTATACAGCAACTTAATTATGCTATTGTATATGTACGGATTGGAAGTAAGGATTATCTGCTGGATGCAACAGAACGGTATATGCCGTCATACCTGCTTCCTACCAGGATCCTTAACACTGATGGCAGGCTTGTTGATAAAATAAAAGATGAATGGATTCCTGTTGCAACAAAAAAGAAAGGCCTGGATATAATTATTTATGATCTGAATATTACAGATGATCTGATAATGAGAGGTAATATGACCTCAAGCAGATATGATTATTCAGCATTTGATTTCAGAAAAAAATATTTCAAATATAATAGCCAATCGGAGTATACTGAAGATTTTCTGAGAGCAATGCCCGGCATGACGGTAAGAGAGATGAAAATCGAAAATCTCGATAGTATCTATAAATCACTTACGGAGAGACTTGTTGTAGATATTGCCAATCAGGTTTACCAGGCAGACAGCAGCCTCTTTATTATTCCTGCCTACTTTGAGGAGCTCAGAGAGAATCCTTTTAAGCTTGAAACACGGAAATACCCTGTCGATTTTGGAGTTCCCACAGATAAAACTTTGATCCTGAACCTGACTCTTCCCGATGGCTATTCAGTTGTCGCGTCGCCAAAATCCCAGATCCTGAAGCTTACTGATAATGCAGCTTTCTTTATGTATGAAGTAACAAGAATGGATAAGAGTATAAAAATTACGACAAAATTGGGAATTAACAGGGTTTTGTTCCTGCCGGATGATTATGTAGCTCTCAAAGAATTTTATAATCAGGTAATTAAAAAGCAATCAGAGCCGATTGTTTTAAAAAAGAAAGTTTAGTATGCAAGCAGATTCCATACGCGCGGTTTTATTTTGCCTCCTGCTATATCCTGCAACTTCCAGGGCAGATAATCCTAAATATGCTATTTCCGATATTCCCTCGGCTCTTCTCGTTGATTCAAAGGCAGTTATCAGAAAGCAGGATATTGTCTTTGAGATTGCTGATTACGACAAAGCTGTCATAAAAGTTACTTATGCCATAACAATACTGAACAGGAACGGGATCAGCAATTCAGTGTTGGTAAAGGGCTACGATAAATTTTCGTCAGTTCGGAAAATTAAGGCTTCGCTTTACGACGGTAATGGCAAACAGATCAGAACCGGCCTTAATACCAATGCAACCGATGTTGCTGCACTTTCGGGCTACTCTTTATATAGTGACAACAGGTTGAAAGTATATGATCCCGGATATACCAACTACTCCATTTACAGTGGAATACACATATGAAATAAGCTATGACGGACTTTTCAACTATCCCAACTGGATACTTTATGAAGATTATAATGTAGCCGTTGAGAATTCAACCTTCAGGATCATATCTCCCGAAGGATTCAGGCTCAGATACCTCGAGCAAAACATTAAAGACCATTGTAATACATATAATAAACCATCGAAAATTCTGTATGAATGGGCAATTTCAGGGTTGCCGGCATTAAAAAAGGAACTCTACAGCCCTGATCCTGAAGAATATTCGCCTGCAGTATTTGTTGCGCCTGATGATTTTGAAATGGGAGGTATCAGGGGAAATTGTGAGAGTTGGTCAAACCTGGGATTATGGATTAAAAAACTTGGTGAAAACAAAACCCTGCTTGGTCAAAAGACAAGGGAAACTGTAAAATCGCATTACCAGTGAGGCCGGGGATGATTATGAAAAAGTGAAACTGCTTTATAATTATCTTCAGAACAAGGTCAGATATGTAAGTATAACGGAAGGGCTGGGAGGGTGGCAACCTATAGATGCTGAGACTGTTGACAGGGTTTCTTACGGAGATTGCAAGGCCTTGGCGAATTACATGAAGGCTTTGCTTGACATAGCTGGCATTACTTCTTATTATACAATAATACGGGCAGGGGAAAATGCACCGGGTCTCAGGGATGGATTTCCCTCAAATCAGTTTAATCATGCAATCGTCTGTGTCCCGGTCAATAATGATACAATATGGCTTGAATGCACAGATCAGCAGATTCCGTTTGGATTTTTAGGATCCTTTACGGATGACAGGAAAGCGTTAATCATCAGTGAATCAGGTGGAAAAATTGTAAATACTACTGCCTATTCAGCCGGGGATAACAAACAGATCAGAAATATAACAGTGAAAATGAATGATGATGGAAGCGCCGCAATGTCTGTCAATACAAGTTATACAGGAATTAAATATGATGAAAGGAGCAGGGTCCTGAGGATGGATGATGAAGATAGAAAAAGATTCATATACAGCACAATAAAGATCGCCGGCGGCAATCTGGCAAGCTTTAATTATAGCCAGGATAAATCAATTGTTCCCTCTCTGTCTGAAGAATTAAAAATATCGATCCCCGGCCTATGCAACAATTACCGGAAGAGGTCTGATCTTAAGACCAAACCTTTTTACCAGGTTAAGCGATATCCCGTTAAGATCGGTGCAGAGAAAAGCCCCCGTTTGTATCAGGCGATCATTTTGTGAATATGATACCGTTACATATTTTTTACCGGTCCGCTTCAGATCTGATAATAAACCAGGAAAATTTTCTCTGAAAACGCCATTTGGAGAGTATGATTCTGAATATTATTATACTGACAGTAAGTTAACTTATATAAGAGGGTTCAAATTACTTAAAGGAAATTTCCCTGTTGAAATGTATGAAGCCTTTGTGGATTTTTTCGAAAAGGTTAATAATGAGGATAACAGGCAGATAGCTCTGATCCGGTAATAGTACTTTCATAAACAGACATTACGACTGTCTTGTATTCTCCAGGAAACTACTTAATATCAATAATGCACTTTTCAACGGGCAATCCGGCGGCAACTGCAGTCAGTGTCACTTTGCCGCTTCTCCCGGTGGGACGCAATATTACCAGGCACCTCCCGTGCCAGGCATTGCAGCTGTCAGCCTGAAAGCTTTTCGGATCCCTGGGATTGCCATTATCCACTGCTGCAAGCACAGCATCTCCTGCCACATGAAACTTTATCCCTGATTCAGCATAAGGGACCCTGTTCCCGCCTGCATCCGACAGTTCGACAGTAAGGTAGGCAAGATCGTTCCTGTCTGATGTAATTACCTGACGGTCAGGAATGATTTTAATCATTTCCACAGGTCCGGTTGTTATCAGTGATTTTACCGCCTGCTCTTTACCGGAGGAGAATGCAATTGCTTTAAGTTCCCCGGCTTCATAGGGTACATTGAACTTATATGTAAATCTTGAACCCGGTGCTGATCTTTGTGTTGCAATCAGTTTTCCGTTCAGTTCCAGTTTTACCTCATCACATTTGGTATAAACATTCACTTTCATCATGTTTACCCTCGTTGCCGGGCCAGGTCCAGCCCGGGTACTCGCGCGGCCAGCCCCACGCCTCTTATGAGCCAGCTTTACCTTCAGGCGCTATTTCTTCAACGGCCATTTCAAGCTTACTGCGGTCCCAGACCACATCGCGGTAAAAGGCCTGAGGTTTTTTGTAGCCGATCAGGTCTATATCCCCGCAATTGGAATTGATCCATGGCCAGCACATTGTGGTGGAATCGGTCATTGCCTGTCCGATCCCTGCCTCCCCAAGGTAATCCATCCCTGTCCATACAAAATCGCCGGTAACATATGATTTTTCAGTTGTCCATCTTCCAGTTATCGATAGATATCGAGTGCAAATGATTCTGTTCCCGCAATGACCCTCTCAGGATATCTGCGCATGGTCTTTTTCATACTCTCCGATATACGTAGTTGTAACTGCAGACATCAAACAAGGCAAATGCCGGGGCCGAATCTGTCCCATGGACGTCCTTTAGTCTCCCAGAATTCGCAGATTGCTTCCGTAACGGGTCTTGTGGTATCCAGATCCTTTATAATTCCCTTCAGTTCTATGGCTATTTTTAATCCTGCAGGGTCGGCCCGTTCAGATATCTCATTTCCTATGCTCCAGAGAATTACACAAGGATGATTGCGGTCACGATATATCATTGATTGCAGATCTCTCTTATGCCATTCGTCGAAAAACAGATGGTAATCATCGGCTCGCTTTGGCTTCTCCCACATATCAAACGCTTCGTCCATGACAAGAATTCCCGCGCGGTCGCAGGCATCGAGGAACCCCTGTGATGGGGGATTATGACTGGTACGGATTGCGTTAAAGCCGGCGGCTTTTAAAATACCGATCTTACGCTGGTCAGCCCTGTCAAAAGCCACTGATCCAAGAGGACCATTATCGTGATGGATGCAAGCCCCCTTCAGAATAACATGCTTCCCGTTCATCAGAAATCCATTTTCAGGGGTGAATGAGATACTTCGTATGCCAAAGGTCGTCACTTCACTGTCAATGATTTTCCCTCCTGATATTAACTCGGATTTAAGTGAGTAGAGAGATGGTGATTCATCTGACCATAACTTAGGCTTGTGGACATCAAATAATTGTTCAACCTCCTTTTTCTCTCCCGCTCCAAGCTTTTCAATCTTTTCAGACACCGCAACTTCCTCTTTTTCAGGGGAAAGAATCGTATTTCTTAATGTGAATTCATATTCTGATCCTGATCTGTTTTCGACAGACACCAAAGCTTTGACTGCTGCTTTATCCTCAGAGACCTCAGGTGTGGTAACAAAAACGCCCCAGACAGGAATATTCAGCAGTCAGGGCCAGCAATAATATTATAACCGGTTTTAATTGTTTCATGATAAGAATATTATTGATGCTAAAATATTCCGTCAAGCTCTGTCAGTTCTTCGTCGGTCTGATAATGGAATCATATACAGATTGTAATATTTCCGTGCGGATATTCATATTATATAATACTTCACTTTTCCTTGTAGGATATACCCTGTTGCACAAAAAAACATAGGTGATCTCGTTTTCCGGGTCCATCCATACAAATGTTCCCGTATAACCGGAATGGCCGAAACTGGAAGGAGGTGCACTTTTCGTCGGATAGGCCTCGCTTTGCGGCAACCGGGAATTATTCAGAAGAGGTTTATCAAAGCCAAGGGCCCGCCGGTTATTGTTTCCGGGAAACTGAACCGTGGTGTATTCTTCCATTACTTTTCTGCCGATCACCTGTTCCCCACCGTAATCTCCCATCCTGCGGTAGAGCTCCATAAGCTTCATCAGATCGTTTCCCGTGGCAAACAATCCGGCATGACCCGATATCCCGCCGAGCATTGCAGAGGTCTCGTCGTGCACAGTCCCGATTAGCTGCTGTTTCCTGAAAAGTGAGTCATATTCGGTTGGAATGATACGGCACAGGGGATATTTCTGGTCAGGATTGAATACAATATCATCAGCTCCGATCTTTTTGTAGATATTTTCAGAAACATAATCATACCACTTTTCACCCGTGATTTTTTCAATGATCCCGGGAGTTATAATGAATGTCAGGTCGGAGTATACATATTTTTTTTCTCCGAGCGGACTTCTCTTTATTTCACGAAACATCTTCTTCCTGAAGTTTTTAGTTATGTACAGGTCGTGAGCAACCTCGAGAGAATACTTCTCTGAATATTCATGACTGTAGTAACGTCTTTTGTATTTTCCGTTTTTTCTCAGAGTCTCTTTCCAGAAGATAATGAAAGGAGTAAGGCCGGCCTGGTGGGCAAATATCTCGCGCATTGTTAAATTTCCCTTATTGGAGTGTTTAAAATAGGGGAGATAATGACCCAGGGTCTGGTCGGGCGAGAATTTACCCTCGGTGTTCAGTAGCATGAATCCCGGCAGCGATCCCGAGATCTTTGTAACGGAAGCAAGATCAAACAGATCTGTTTCATTTACCGGAGTGCAGTCATCATAAGTATGGAATCCATAGCACTTATCGAAGACTACCGTGCCCTTGCGTGCCACCAGTACTTCACAGCCGGGGTATGCCCTGGCATTCAGTCCCGCCAGCGCTATAGAGTCAATTCTTCTGTCAAGAATTTGCGAGGACAATCCTGCAGTTTCGGGGATCCCGTATTTTAACCTCAGGTTGCCCGGAGTAGTTATGCCGAAATCTGATGGCCACTTCTCGCTGATTGTTACAGGAAGGGCTCCGCGTGCACCTATCCCGCCAAAAATGAGCTGGGCTGAAAGATCTTCGGTATAATTATTATCCTGGTATGCCAGAATGAGTCCGTCAGTATTTTCGAGTGATTTTATCGCGGTTATTCCGTATGGATTTCCAAACCATGTTATTATCGTTTTATTTTTAGCTGTCAGTTTATCAAGGAATGCCACAAGGGAAGGCTTAATCCCAAAATCCATGGTGGGTCTCTGATCCAGTCCGGAAACACCGGCTATTACAAGATCATATCCTTCAAGCTTCTTTAGCAGTTTGGTACAAGCCGAAGTATCCGACGGATTTATAATAAAATTGTCTGCAGGAAGGTAGCTCGTGATACGCTTCTGGTACACTGTTATCTTATCGCTGTTGATACCTACCGTTGCTATCCTCTGGTTCTGAAGATTTTTAAGCGGGAGTATATTCTGGTTATTGTTCAGGATCGTAAGGGCATTTGAGTAGAGTTCGGTTATAAGAGCCTTGTCTGACGGGGGTGATAATTCGCTTTCGATTTTTAATTTACTTACATCAGTTATCCTGTTCAGCCCTGACCAGTATTTCAGCGCGAGGATCTTTCTGCATTTAAGATCGAGATCTTCCTTTGTTATTTTTTTTTCAAGGATATAGTTCCTTATTTCCCTGATTGCGGCATCAACTTCGGTGACAAATTCCACAACATCATTACCTGCTGCAAGTGCTTTTGCGTCAGCTTCTCCCTGTTTAAAGTATTTTGTCACACCCTTCATGTTCATTGCATCGGTTATTACGAGACCGCGAAATCCGAGCTGCTTTTTGAGAAGGTCATTTATTATAAGTGGTGAGAGAGTCGATGGAAGCCCGGAGGTTGAATCGAGCGACGGAAGGCTCAGGTGCGCTGTCATTATGCTGCCGGTACCTTCCTGAATTAATTTCCTGAAGGGATAGAGCTCGATGCTGTCGAGTCTTGCCCTGTTTTGAATTATTACGGGAAGATCATTATGTGAATCGACATTTGTATCTCCATGGCCTGGAAAATGTTTTGCAGTGGCAATTATCCCGTTATCCTGCATCCCTTTCATGTACATTACAGCCTTTTCTGCAACATTAACCCTGTTCTCGCCGAATGATCTGTAGTTAATAACCGGATTACCGGGGTTGATGTTGATATCGGCTACCGGTGCAAGATTGATCTGCATGCCCAGTCTTCGGAACTGGCCGGCAACCGCTTCTCCGAGCCTGTATATAAGCGAATCATTCTTTATGGCCCCCAGTGTCATCTGGTACGGGAACTTTTCCACTTTTTCAAGTCTCATTCCTGTACCCCATTCTGCATCCATGGCTATCAGAAGAGGTACCTTTGAGATTTTCTGATAGTAATTTGTCAGCTCAGCCTGTTTTTCAGCGGTACCCTGAAAGAATATAATTCCTCCGACTCCCTGTTTTCTTATCAGATCACTGACCTCTACTTCCTGTTCAATGTCGTTGCCCGACCAGCCGGCTATCCATATTGTCTGTGCAATTTTCTGATCCATGTTCAGAGTGTTCATCACAGAATCGACCCAGGGATGGTTCATGTATTTTAAAAACGGCGGGTCGGACTGCTGTGCTGAAATTCCTGATGCAGATAATATTATGGCTGCCAGGAGTGTTACAGCGTTAAGTGATTTTTTTGACATCATATCCTTATATAATAAAGAATCATTAATGGAATAGATTCAAAAGTAACATAAATTGCATTTCACCCTGAAATTATTTGAACATTTCCCGGGGGTGGCACTGTCGGGGAGCGGGGAAGGGGAGATGGGGAGAAGAGAGCGTAGAGCATAGAGCGTAGAGCGGGGGGTCGGTCCGGCGGGGAGATGGGGCAGGCGTGACAAGCGATGCGGTGGAGCCGTTTTGCCGTTTTGCCATTACGCCATTTCAACCTGAAACCTGCAGATAAATATAACCGGCAGTAAGTTTGTAATATCAATAAATTATGCTATGTTTGAATCAGTCTTCTGATAAAGGATAAATACTGTGTGAGAGAATACTGTGAATATCGGAACAGGATATACTGACTGAATTTGAAAGTTGATATATTTCATTTTGTTTTCCATATTTTAATGTTAATAATATGAATAAAGCAATTCTTATTCTGTCAGCTCTGTTCATTTGTTATTCACTGACATCAGGACAGAAAGCTCCGGTTAAATTTGGTGATGTCACTATCGAGGAACTCAGGATGGATACCTATCCGGAAGATACATCAGCTTCCGCAGTGATACTGTGCGATTATGGACATTTCAATTCCACCTCCTTTCTTTTTACCCGGATCCAGAGAATTAAAATTCTGAAAAAAGAGGGATATGACTGGGCAAACAGCGGCTATCCGTACAATATTGACACTCAGATCAAAGGCATTACTTTTAACCTTGAAAACGGTAAAATCATCAAAGACTATCTGAAAAACGAATCCATATTCAAGGATAAGATCACCGAAAATATTTGCATCGTGCGTATTGCCATGCCGAATGTTAAGGTAGGTTCTGTCATTGATCTGGAGTTTTCCTTTAAGGGTATCATGCCGGTCTGGCGGTTTCAGGACCTTATACCGGTAAAGTACAGCGAACTGGAGATGGAGGATACGAAGGAAGTAAAGTTTAAATATAATTTTTTTGGTTATCAACCCCTCTATATTTCAACACCTGTAAGATGGGTTGCAAAAAATATGCCTTCCTTTAAGGTGGAACCCTTTATGACCTCAAAGGAGAACTACCTGACGAAACTGGAGTTTGATATTCTTAATATTGACTATCACCCCGTTACAACATCATGGGAGGAATTAAGCAGATTACTGATGGAGGTTCCCTCCTTTGGATTATCTCTTAGCAGTTCTGCATATCTTAATAAGATTGCTAAGTCAATTGAAGATTTAAACCCCGGCAGGGAGGAAATGATGAAAAAAGCCTTTGAAGCCATACAATCCGTTGTAAAGTGGAATGAGAAGGAATCTCTTTTTGCCTCCACAGGTACCCTGGGATTTGCATACAGAATGAAGATTGGAAATTCTGCCGACGTCAATCTGATCCTTCTTCAGTTGCTGAAGAAGCTTGGATTTGATGCAACTCCGGTAATTATGAGCACCAGGAGTCACGGATTCATCTCACCTTCTTCTCCAAGTATCGAAAGGCTTAACTACATAATTGTACAGGTGAAAACCGGTGGCAAATCCTTTTTACTCGACGCCACCGAACCGCATATGCCCTATTACCTGATCCCGTTCAGATGCCTGAACTATACCGGTATATTAATGGATGAAACCAACAGCACACCGCTTACTATTAGCACTGATTACAAGGATAAAAAATTTACAACATACAATCTCAGGCTTCTTGACAACAACACCCTGGAGGGTAAGCTTATTCTGAAAAAAGTTGATTATTCAGCTCTTGACTTCAGAAAGAAATACCAGACATTCAGCGGTGTTGATGAGTATCTCGATGATTTTAAAAAAGATAAGCAGGGTCTTAGGATTTCCGGGTCAGGCATTAGTAATATAGATAGTATTTACCTGCCTGTGATTGAAGATTATAATGTAACGATAAATGATCAGCTTACTGAAAACGGGAATGAGATTTACATTTTTCCGATGTTCTATCATCAGATGAAAGAGAACCCCTTGCGGGCAGACGAAAGAAAATATCCGGTCGACTACGGATACAGGATTGAAGAGACAATAACAAGCAGTATTGAAATTCCTGAAAACTATGAGGTTGTTCAGTTGCCGGCTCCGCTCAGCCTTAAAATGCCTGATAATGCTGCATCCCTGACTTATATTACTGCCAGATCAGGGAATACCCTTAACGTCAAATCAGTTTTTTCAATCAACAAAACCATGTTTCTTTTCACCGAATATAAGAACCTGAAGGAATTTTATAATGAGGTTATCAAAAAGCATTCGGAACCTATAATCATTAAAAAGATTTAAACTCAAAATTATATAATGATGAAAACTGCACTAAAGGCTGGTCTTTTGACATTCCTTATAATTCACCTGGTTGTCATTTCAGCCAATGCCGCGGATGTAAAGTATAAGGTGGCGGATATCCCAAAGGAGCTTATTTCAAATGCAAGTGCAGTTGTCCGGAACAGTGAAACAGTATTTGAAATTTCAGATAAAAATACTGTTGTTCAGAGAGTTACCTACGCAATTACAATCCTGAATGAAAAGGGCATCGAAAAATCGGTACTGACGGAGTTTTATGATAAATTTCTTTCTGTAAGAAAAATAAAGGCAGATCTCTATGATCAATACGGCGTTCCAGTAAAAAACAAAGCGAACGTAAGGGTGGAGGATTATTCTGCCAATGATGGATCTTCCCTGTATGCAGATATCAGGGTTAAATTTATTGATCCCAAATACCGTACCCTGCCTTTCACTGTCGAGTATACGTATGAGATCTCCTATGACGCTCTCTTTTATTACCCCGACTGGATGGTTTATAATGATTACAATATCTCTGTCGAAAAGGCATCACTTACAGTATTGACACCCAAAGGATTCAAATTCAGATACCTGGAAAAAAATGCAATTGACAGTTGCAGGATTACGGAAGCAGAGGGAAAAACAAAGTATAGCTGGGCATATAAGAATATGCCGGCTATAAAAAAGGAACCATTCAGTACCTCCTGGGAAGATTATACTCCGGTTGTTTATTCTGCTCCCGGTGATTTCGAAGTTGAGGGATATAAGGGAAACATTGAATCGTGGAAGAGTTTCGGATCATGGATTAATCTGCTTGGAAAGGGAAGGAATGTTCTGGATGCGGAAACAAATGCAAAAATTAAAAGCATGGTTTCCGGTATTGATTCTGACAATGAGAAAATCAGGGTACTCTACAATTACTTTCAGAATAAAGTGAGGTACGTTAATGTGTCGATAGGAATCGGAGGCTGGCAGACAATTGAGGCTGAAAAAGTTGATCATGTTTCCTATGGCGACTGCAAGGCACTTACAAATTATATGAAATCCCTTCTCGATGTTGCAGGAATCAAAAGCTATTATACCCTTGTAAGAGCCGGAGAATCCGCTCCGGCAATCAGAGCTGATTTCCCGTCAAACCAGTTTAATCATGCTATTCTGTGCGTTCCGGTTAAGAATGACACTATATGGCTTGAGTGCACCAGTCAGCTGATCCCATTCGGTTATTTAGGGTCTTTTACTGATGACCGTAAAGCCCTGCTTACTGATGAAACAGGAGGAACGCTTGTTTCAACAAGGAAATATTCCATATCTGATAATTTGCAGCTCCGCAAAGCTGTTGTCGAGCTTAGCCCTGACGGAAATGCAACCTCCAATGTGGTGACCAGTTATAAAGGGATACTTTATGATAAGGAATTTATGATCCTGCACAAGGACGAAACTGACAGGAGAAAATTCGTTCAATCCGGTATTTCAATCCCCAGTTATAATCTTGTCAGTCTTTCATTCAGGGAGGATAAAAGCCTCATTCCCTCTGTCAGAGAAGATTTGAACTTAAAGCTGATTAACTATGGTGTAATTACGGGAAATAAGATCATTATAAAGCCTAACTTAATGACCAGGGTTAACAAGCCGCCTTACATGACCAGGGAGAGGAAATCTGAGATCTGCATCAGGAGACCATATAATGAAATTGATACTGTAATATTCAAAATGCCGGCCGGATTTAAAATGGACCTGCTTCCTGAAAAAATATCAATTACAACAAAATTCGGAGATTATTCATCTGAAGTAATATCCGGTAATAAAGGTGTAAGCTATATCAGGACATTCAAACTATTCAAGGGTAATTATCCTGCAGCAGAATATCCTGATTTTGTAAATTTTTTTGAGAAGATCTCCCGCTCGGATGAAGGCAAAATGGCTTTTATCAGAATCAGGTAACTTCAGCTGGATCCCGTCCCGTGAGAGCAAAGGCACGGAGCACAGAGCTTCTTCAGATTCCCCTCTCTGGAGGGGCCAGGGGTGGGTTTAAGGGAAGGGCGCAGAACACAGAGCACGGAACACAGAGCACGGAGCACAGGGCACAGAGCACAGGGCACAGAGCACAGAGCACAGAGTGTAGAATAAAGAGACTATGAGAATTAGGGACTTAGGGACAAATAATCGGTAATCGGTAAAGTTCTTTAGCGGCGCAAGGGCAACCCGGAAAAGGTGCGAACCAGTCCCGGGCGATTAATTAATTCAATCACATTCACTATTTTTCATGAGAGAAGGTCAAGGCTGATAGTATGCCGGTAAAATTTATCCGCCATAATTACTATTTTTACGCATAATTTTAACCCGGTTATGGCGAAAGCAAACAGCAGATTGATATCGCTTGATATATTCAGGGGCATGACCATTGCATTCATGATCATAGTTAATACCCCCGGAAGCTGGAAATACGTATATGCTCCTCTGGAACACGCAAAATGGAATGGCTGCACGCCTACAGATCTTGTATTTCCATTTTTTCTGTTTATTGTCGGAATGTCAACATGGTACTCGCTCAAAAAATATGGCAATGAGATAAACGGCAGTTCCCTTCTGAGGATCTTCAGGCGGACAGTAACAATATTTGCAGTCGGACTGTTGCTTACAATATTTCCTTATTTTGACAGGGACTATTCCACCCTGAGGATTATGGGAGTCCTGCAGAGGATTGCCCTGGCATATGGAATAGGTGCAACAATCTGCCTGTCAATAAGTAAGAATTATCTGTGGGGTGTTGTAGCTGTTCTTCTTCTTCTTTACTGGGCTTTGCTGGCATTTTTCGGAGGTGCTGATCCATACAGCCTCAATGATAACTTTGCACTTAAAACAGACCTGGCAATTCTTGGCAAAAATCATATGTACAGGGGTTTTGGGATCCCGTTTGATCCTGAAGGCTTACTGAGCACTATTCCTGCAATATGCACAGTTATAATCGGTTACTTTACAGGCGATCTGGTGGACAGGGGATCGGCCAGCGGAAAGACTGTATTAAAGCTTCTTGTGATCGGAGCAGGACTCACCGGACTGGGATATTTGTGGGGAATGGTTTTTCCGATAAATAAAGCATTGTGGACAAGCTCCTACGTTCTTTTCTCCGGCGGGCTTGCAATGATTGTTTTATCCGTAATCTACCTGGTTGCAGATGTATTGAAATTCAAAATATGGGGAACATTCTTTATTGTATTCGGAACAAATGCCCTGTTCACATTTGCACTTGCAGGCATCTGGACAAAGCTTATGCTGTATGTAATCAAGATACCCGTTGCAGGCGGAAAGGTCAGTTTTTACAACTGGTTCTATGAAAAGCTCTGTGTACCGGTTGCCGGTAATATGAATGGAAGCCTGATGTTCGCCATTATACAGGTACTGCTTCTCTGGAGTTTAGCCCTGTTCCTGTACAGGAAGAAGATCATGATAAGGCTTTAGGGGAAGATGGCAGAGGGCAGATGGCAGAAGGCAAAGGGCAGTTGGCAAAAAGGCAAAGGGCACGCGGGTTAATAAAATAAAAAGCGGAAAGTTAAATGTAAGTTGAATGAGTGAGATAAATATGGTATCCGAGGGGTACAGGGAACTATTCGGGCGTTCAGATTTTAATATAACACCTCTGCCTCAGTCAGGATCGGACAGGAAATATTTCAGAATAATATCCGGGAGTGAGAGTGTTATCGGAGCATTTAATCTCAATACTGAGGAAAATGAGGCATTTATCGGATTTACGCACCATTTCATCAGCAAGGGATTGCCTGTTCCGGAATTATTCGGATACCTGCCTTTAAAATCGGTCTACTTCCTTAAGGATCTGGGTGATATTAACCTGTTTACATGGCTTCAGAAAAAGCATGCGACAGTCGGGTTTGATGAGGAATGTGAAAAAATATATAAGAAAGTACTTGATTCACTGATCAGGTTCCAGGTGAACGGGATTACTGGTCTGAATCTCGATCTGTGTTATCCGCACAGGAGCTTTGACAGGCAATCGATGATGTGGGACATGAATTATTTTAAATATATGTTTCTCAAGCTCCTGGCAGTGCCCTTTAACGAAAGGAGGCTGGAGCACGACTTTGAAAAGCTGGCTGATTTCCTGCTTGAACCAGGGCAGGAGTATTTTCTTTACAGGGATTTCCAGTCGGCAAATGTTATGATTATTGGCGGAGAACCGTGGTTTATTGATTACCAGGGCGGGAGGAAGGGCGCTCCCCAGTATGATGTGGCATCACTCCTTTATGACGCAAAAGCTCATATTCCCGAAAAATCCCGTCAGGGTCTGCTCGGGCATTATATAACCAGATTCTGTATGATATCGGGTGAGAAGGAAGAAAAGTTCACCGGGTACTTTACCGGCTTCAGTATGATAAGGCTCATGCAGGCGCTCGGGGCCTTCGGCTTCAGGGGATTGTACGAAAGGAAACCTACATTCACAGGCAGTATTGTTCCTGCCGTAGTGCTTCTGACAGAGCTTATTGATTCGGGAAATCTTCCTGTGTCGGTTCCCGAGCTGACCCAGACTGCAAGATCAATACCCTGTGTTCAGATTTATAAAGAGCTCGAAAAGGGAGGGAATATCTATTGAAATGAGATATCTGAGAACAAAGCCAATTAACCACTGAGTTTCACAGAGTGACACGGTGTAAATCCACAGAGGAAGCAGTATAATTCCATAATATTCAGTGTTACTCAATGTTTAAAGAAGATTATGAAAGCAATGATATTCGCCGCTGGTATGGGCAGACGGCTCGGTACAATTACCACGACAATTCCAAAGGCCCTGGTCGATATTAACGGAAAGTCACTTCTTCAGAGAGCCGTCGAAAAGTGCTCCTCTGCAGGGTTTAATGATATAATAATAAATGTCCATCACTTTGCCGGCATGGTTGAGGAGGAGGTGGAGAGGCTGAACAGGATGGGATTCAGTGTTTCGGTTTCAGATGAAAGGGATGGACTTCTCGAAAACGGAGGAGGGCTGTACCGGGCCAGGCATTTCTTTGACAATAACCCTTTCCTCCTGTACAACGTCGATATCATATCTGATCTGGATCTTACGGCTTTGTACAGGCTGCATCTTGAAAAAAAAGGTCTTGCCACTCTCGCCGTAAGACACAGGCCGGGCAAGAGATTTTTACTCGTGGATAAAGAAGGACAATTGAGGGGATGGAGAAATATCTCCACGGGTGAACAAATAATCCCCGGGGATTATGCTGAAGAGTTATCTGAAATTGCGTTTTCAAGCATGCATATAGCCGAACCTGCTATATTCGGTTATATGAAAGAGGGTATTTACTCAATGGTTGATCTCTATCTGGAGCTTGCAGCAGCTAACAATATCTACACTATGAAGCACGATGAAGGATATTGGGTGGACGTTGGTACCCCTGAGAGCCTTGTGCATGTAAGAAGGCTGCTCGCCCGGCAAACCTGATCAGAGTTTCCAGAAAGTACGGGTGAAAATAGCGAATACCGTAATAAATTCCAGCCTGCCTGCGATCATCAGGAAACTCAGAATTACTTTGCTCAGATCCGGAAGATGAGCAAAATTGCTCATCGGGCCCACTGTGCCAAGACCTGGTCCTATCCCGGCCATGCAGGTTGCAACTGAACCGGATGCAGTAACCGGATCAACACCGGTCAGTACAACAATTATTGTCCCGCATAAAAAAAGAAATAGATATAAGACCACAAAGGAAAGGATTGATATGTTTGTGTTCTCCGGAATTATCTTTCCATTTAGCCGGGAAAATGAAATTGATTTCGGATGATTGAGTCTCTGAAAGATATTCTTTATATTCTTCAGCACAATTAAATGCCTTGCCATCTTTATCCCGCCGCTTGTGGAACCGGTACTACCGCCTGCAAACATCATAAGAAATATCAGCAGGACAGCCGACATAGGCCATAGTATATAATCTGCCGATGTGAATCCTGTGCATGTAATAATGGAAACAATCTGAAAGAAACCTTCCCGGAATGACTCCTCAAAGGTCCTTGCAGAGTTAGCAAGCAGCATAATTGTGGCAACAGAGCCTGCGATAACAACAACCACCATATAGAACCATAGTTCTTCGTTTTGCCTGATTTTTTTGAAATTTAATTTCACCAGCCAATAATAAATAATCTGACTCGTTCCGGCCAGGAACATGAATATTAGTACAATATATTGACTATATGAAGAGTACGACATCAGACTGTTGTTCTTTGTTGAAAAACTCCCGGTTGCAATTGTTCCGAATGAGTGGCAGATACTGTCAAAGAGCGACATATCTCCAAGATTAAGTAATAATATCTCCGCAAGTGTCAGTCCCAGGTAAATAAACAAAACCCTGAATCCGATAGTCCTTGTTCTGGCATGGAATTTCTCCTTCATGGAAGATTCCAGTGTGAAGAGCTGGTAACCGGTTGCGCTGAGCGACGGGAGAACAATTATCGCCAGTTCTATTATACTTATTCCACCCACCCAGTGTGTAAGACTTCTGAAGAAAAGAATTGAATACGGCAGTATCTCAACATCCTTAATAACTGAGGAGCCGGTAGATGTAAAGCCGGATGTTGATTCAAAAAAAGCATCTATGAAAGAGGGAATTGTACCAGTAATCAGGTAAGGCAGTGTACCCATCAGTGAAAATAGGATCCAGGAAAGTACTACTGACAGATATGCATCCCTGCTGCTGAATTTCTTTGCATCGGCATTTCCTGATATAGTATATAATATTACTGACAATAAGAAAGCAATGGCAGCGGAAAGGAAGAAGGGTGATGCAGGTTCTTTATAAATATAGACAACCGGGAGACAAAACAGAAAGGATACTGTTTCTATAATAAGGATCGTACTCAATATACGTAAAATCAACAGAGGATTGATCAGCTTCATAAGCAGGTCCGGGAAATTTCAGATTGTAAATATAAGCAGAAACCCACATCATTGATATAATGATGAAAAAGCATTGGTAAATTTACCGGCCGGATCAGCCTGACATAACATTTTGAAACAGGAAATTGATTGATTGGTCGTAATTAAGTCTTATATTTGGATCAGCTTGTAATGAGAGGAGTTAAGCTATACCGGCCTTACCGGTCTTCAGATATTGCAGTAATTCTAACAATTATTTATACATGGGAAAAGTATTGGTTATCGGTGCAGGAGGAGTCGGATCCGTTGTTATTCATAAAATGGCCTCTCTCCCGGAAGTTTTTACGGAAATTATGCTGGCGAGCCGCACAAAGTCAAAGTGTGACGCCATAGCTGAAAAAACAGGCAGAAACCGTATTGAAACAGCTGAGGTTGATGCAGATAATGTTCCCCAGCTTATAAGGCTTATAAAGTCATATAAACCTGATATTATTGTAAATGTGGCATTACCTTACCAGGATCTGCATATTATGGATGCCTGTCTTGAAACGGGTGTTTCATATCTCGATACTGCAAACTATGAACCTCTTGAAGAGGCCAAATTTGAATACCGCTGGCAGTGGGCTTACAGG
The DNA here is from genome assembly GCA_963816345.1 of uncultured Bacteroidales bacterium. Taxonomy (GTDB): domain Bacteria; phylum Bacteroidota; class Bacteroidia; order Bacteroidales; family VadinHA17; genus LD21. The sequence continues at coordinate 1,723,280 of CAWFKI010000005.1, read as the reverse complement.
GAAAGGTTTAAGAATAAAGGTATTACGGCTATCCTGGGTTGCGGATTTGACCCCGGGGCGACCTCTGTATTTACAGCCTATGCAGCAAAACATCATTTTGATGAACTGCATTATCTGGATATCGTTGATTGCAATGCAGGCGAACATGGCAAAGCGTTTGCTACAAACTTCAATCCTGAAATAAACATCAGGGAGGTGACGCAAAAAGGTAAGTACTGGGAAAACGGGAAATGGGTTACTACCAAACCCCATGCTATTCATAAACCATTGAATTACCCCGAAATAGGGGAAAAGGAATCCTATCTGATCTATCATGAGGAACTTGAATCGCTGGTGAAAAATTTTCCCACACTTAAGAGGGCCAGGTTCTGGATGACATTCGGTAAGGAGTATCTTACTCACCTGCGTGTAATACAGAATATCGGAATGGCCGGAATAGAACCGATTATGTTTCAGGGCAGGGAGATCATTCCCATTCAGTTCCTGAAAGCCGTACTTCCTGATCCGGGTGAGCTCGGGCAGAACTATACGGGTCAGACATCAATCGGTTGCAGGATTAAAGGCATAAAGGACGGCAGGGAAAAGACATATTATATTTACAATAATTGCAGGCATGAGGATGCCTATGCTGAAACCGGGTCTCAGGCAGTCAGCTATACTACGGGAGTCCCGGCAGCTATAGGTGCAATGATGTATCTCAAAGGCATCTGGAAAAAGGCAGGTGTCTTTAATGTAGAAGAATTCGATCCGGATCCGTTCATGGAACAGCTGAATATCCTTGGTCTGCCCTGGGTTGAATTGCACGATATCGATCTGGAACTATGACAGGATGCAGAATATTTTGACACCCCATAATATTAAAAGAGTTGCCTGTTGATTACAGCATATTGCCTTCCCCGTGCTATGTGATGGAGGAGGAGAGATTCAGGAAAAATCTGTCACTGATAAAGCATGTTTCGAAGGAATCCGGTGCAGAGATAATTCTTGCATTCAAGGGTTTTGCAATGTGGGGAGTATTCCCGATCCTGAGGGAATATATCTCGGGTGCCGCTGCCAGTTCGGTAGATGAGGCCCGCCTTTGCTTCGAAGAGGTACATGGATATGCCCATACATATTCACCCGTTATTAAGGAGCGCGACTTCTATTCCCTTCTGAACTTCAGTTCGCATATTACATTTAACTCATTGAGCCAGTACAATAAGTATTCCGGTGAATTGCAGCGATATGCAGGAAAAGTTTCCCCGGGTTTACGTATCAATCCTGAGTTTTCGGAGGTCAGCAACGGATTGTACAATCCCTGCTCGCCAGGTTCCAGGCTTGGAATAGTTGCAGATGATCTTAAAGGAGGTCTGCCTCCGGGAATTGAAGGCCTGCATTTTCATGTCCTGTTTGAATCAGACTCTTACGCCCTGGAAAAAGTACTGGAGATCGTGGAGGCGAAATTCGGAAGGTTTTTCCCCTTTCTGAAATGGATCAATATGGGAGGCGGGCATCTGATAACAGGCAAAAATTACGATACGGAGCATCTTATTAAACTCCTGAAAAGCTTCCGTAAAAGGACAGGACTTCAGGTCATTCTTGAACCGGGAAGTGCATTTGCATGGGAGACCGGGGAGTTGGTAGCCACCGTTGAAGACATAGTCGAAAATCAGGGTATTAAAACTGCAATTCTTGATGTCTCTTTTACTGCTCATATGCCTGACTGCCTGGAGATGCCTTACAAACCCAGAATTATAGGAGGTTCTGATCCTGTTCCCGGAAAACCTGCATACAGAATAGGGGGGAACTCATGTCTCTCCGGCGATGTAATGGGTGACTGGTCGTTCGAAAAGCCTCTCAAACCGGGAGACAGAATAATATTCCTCGACATGATCCATTACACGATGGTAAAAACAACCACCTTCAACGGGGTCCATCATCCTTCTATTGGCATATGGACAACTGAGGGCGAATTCAGATTGATCAGGGAATTCGGCTATACCGATTATAAGAACAGGTTGTCCTAGTGCCGTGTCTGTCAGATAACTGTGATCGTGAAGCCTGAAGACCGAAGACCGGAGACCGAAGACCGAAGAGAGAAGATGATTACCACAGAGTTACACTGGTGTTTTGCCAGGGTCGAAAAAACCTTATTTTCTTCCCTGACCTTAGTAGAAAATGACAAAAAATATCTTCAAACCTTATTACCTTATTTTTGGTTTTATTGTTTTTTGGTAAAATTTAATAAATGAATCATATTCATCTATATGTAAGTATCTTATGATATTCGGGTTGGTATTATTAATAAGCTAATAAGGTTGTACTCTTTTAAATATGATTTTTTCTACTAAGGTTTGAAGATACAAATAAGGTTTAAAAAAAACTTCTTAAAGCCAATTTTGCCAACTGCTTTTTGCCAACTGCCAACTGAATATTGAAAATGAAGCCCGAAGCCCAATATTCACTTCCTGTTTATTGTAATATCAGTGACAAGCATTTTGTCAGAGACCATAACTGCATTTACTATTTTTGAAGCAACCCCGGCAGGATCCATAAACTTGCTGACATCCCGGTCCTTACCGATAATTTTCCAGAAATCCGTTTTCATGCCGCCGGGATAAACGGCAATTATATTCCGCCTGGTTCCCTTCAGTTCACTCCTTAGTGCCTCGGTATATCCTCTCGCTCCCCATTTGGCAGCACAGTAGATTGTCTCTTCAGCTCTCCCGATCAGGGCCGAGGTGGACATTATATTTACTATTGTAAGTTCCTCTTCTGCAGGAGTTAAACGCAAAATTTCTGAGGTGAGCAGTATCATTCCCTTTAGATTGGCCTCAAATACCTTATCAATCATTGCCGATGTCGAAGTTTCTGCTTTTGTAAAAAGCCCCATCCCTGCATTATTGAAGAGATATTCTACTGATAATCTGTTTTTTACAAGATGCTTGCCAAGTCTTTTTATATCATCTTCAAGACCAATATTACTGGCAACAGAACCGGCCAGGTTTTTAACAGCAGATTTTTTGAGCCTGGCAGAAGCTTCTTTCAGCTTCATCTCATCACGGCCAAGGATTATCACATTTTTCCCCGATTTTACAAGAAGATCGGCAATTTCCAGTCCGAGTCCGCTGGCTCCACCGCTGATCAATGATATTTTTTCATTCATTTTTATCGCTGTTTATTTGGATCCATTCCAATGAGTGCCAGATGTCATCTGACTTCACACTCAGACTATGGCTGAATTCTTCGAAAGATAACTATTTTTTAAAGCCTGCCACAATCAGGTTAAATTTTTTGGGACCCGGCGAACAGGAAGTATTGAACTGCCAGGTTTTGAATTATTTTTTCTTTATTTGATATTCCTCCCGCTTTTTATACTTTTGCGACTCAAATTCAGAACATGCACAAAAAAAGGTTAAAGACCTGGGCACACCTTGCACTGCTGGCTGCCAATATAATATACGGGATAAATTACTCGGTAGCAAAAGCTGTAATGCCCGGATTTATTAAACCTCTTGCCCTCGTTTCCCTCAGAAGCCTCCTTGCAACAGCTCTTTTCTGGATAACAGGCCTTTTTTTACCAAAGGAACATGTCAGCAGGAAGGATCTGTTGTTTCTTTTAGGGTGTTCTTTTTTTGGCGTTGTGATAAACCAGATACTTTTTCTTGCAGGTCTGAATCTGACCTCTCCGATAAATTCATCTATAATTATCTCCACTAATCCTATTTTTGCTTTTGTCTTCGCAGCCCTTATTCTGAAGGAGAGCATCACTTTTCTTAAGGGAACAGGCCTTGCTATTGGTCTTTCCGGGGTATTATTATTAATACTTCAGAACGGCACTCCGGACATCGGAAGCTCAACTTTCATAGGAGATGTGATAACCCTTATAAATACGATCAGCTGGGCATTTTATACCGTTATAATTAAGAGAATGCTTGAAAAATATCATCCTGTTACTGTTATGAAATGGACATTTCTTTTCGGAATGTTAACAACCGTACCGGCAGGCTATGGTCAGTGGAGCACAATGGATTGGTCAGCCATTCCTATGAACGGGTTACTCGCCATCGGGTTTGTAGTCGTCTTCGCAACATATCTCGGATATCTTCTGATATCTTTCGGCCTCAGGCGGCTCAGTCCTACGGTTGTCAGTACCTATACCTATACCCAGCCGGTAATTGCGGCATACCTGGCTTCAATGATGGGACAGGATCATATTGATATGGTTATGGTTATATCAGCTCTCCTGATATTTGCCGGAGTTTTCGTCGTCAGCAGGCAGAAGAACAATGAACCGGCAGTAACCTGATTGTCTAACAGCAGTTCTGTCTGGATATTCAGAAAAATTTAATTTCGGGACGTATGAAAAAGATTTTGGGTTATTTTCTGTTATTATTCATTTATCCGCTTATTTCCGCATCCGACGGATATCATCGTTATCTCAACCTGGATGTCCTGCACTATGAATTCGGTATCGCGATCAATGATACAACCGACAGGATTGAAGGCCGGAGTGTCATTGAATTAAAGATCCTTGATAACACTGATTCAGTTATTTTTGATCTGTCCGGGATAAACGGAGAAGGAAAGGGAATGACGGTCGGCAGGGTATTGTCTGGCAGGAATGATGTCAGATGGGAGCATGGAAATGATAAGCTGAAGATCTTTCTGAATAAAACTGCTGTTCCTTCAGACACTATTGCATTTGTCATAGAGTACAGCGGGATACCGGCTGACGGATTAATAATTTCAAAGAACAGATTCGGCGACCGTACCTTTTTTGCCGATCATTGGCCTGACAGGGCTCATAACTACATTCCATGCATCGATCATCTTTATGAAAAAGCCACTGTGGATTTTATTATTACAGCTCCGGAAGAGTACAGTGTTGTGTCAAACGGCATGCTGATTGAAGAATCTTCACTTGCAGGAAATCTGAAGCTTACCCACTGGAGGGAGTCTGAACCTCTTCCGGTAAAGGTAATGACTTTTGGTGCCGCACGATTTGCCAGAAGATACGCAGGGGAGGTGAATAATATTCCTGTATGGTCATGGGTCTTCCCTCAGAACCGCCTTGAGGGATTTTACGATTACTCGGTTGCCGTGAAACCTATGGAGTACTACAGCCGCATCATAGGCAGGTATCCCTACGAAAAACTTGCAAATGTCCAGTCAAGGACAATTTATGGCGGACTCGAAAATGCAAGTGCAATATTCTATTCCGAGCGGTCAGTAACAGGCCTGGGTAAAGCGGAGGGACTCGAGGCCCACGAAATAGCACATCAATGGTTTGGAGACTGTGTAACGGAGGCTGACTGGTATCACATCTGGTTAAGCGAAGGATTTGCCACGTATCTTACCTCACTCTATTTTGAATCTTTTCAGGGAGCTGAGCGGCTTAAATCAGATATGAATTCGGCAAGGAAAAGGATATTAAAAGATACAAAAGAACAGGGCAGACCGGTCATAGATACAACTATCACAAATCTAATGGATCTGCTGAGCGTAAATTCATATGAGAAAGGAGCATGGGTACTTCATATGCTAAGGCGTGAAACAGGGGATGAGAATTTCATGAAAGGTTTGCGGCTCTACTATTCCCGCTTCCGTAATTCAAATGCATTGAGCTCAGATTTTCAGCATGTTATGGAAGAGGTCAGCGGAATGGATCTTAACTGGTTTTTTAAGCAGTGGCTCTATACTCCGGGCCAGCCTGAACTGAAGATAACCCATAAGGCAATGAAAGGGGCAGGGACAACGGAAATAACTATTGAACAGAAACAGAAGGACCTGTTTGAGTTCAATCTTCAGCTGCTGATTAAAGATATCTCCGGTGAAAGGAAGGTAAATGTACCTGTAAAAAACAGGGTGACAAAGATCAGATTTTCCACGAAAGGAGAGGTGGAGATAATACCCGATCCGGATGTAAACCTTCTGTTTAAACTTTACAAGGCTTCTTAATTATGTACCCGCCCATCCTGCAGGTTGACTAACGGTGAATCACACCGGAACCGATCAGTTCTTCACCATCATACCATGCACCGAATTGGCCGGGAGCAATTCCTCTCTGCAGTTCATTGAATATGACATATAATCCATTGTTGCGGCAGTATATCCTGGCTTTCTGCAATGGCTGCCGGTATCTTATCCTGACCATATAATCACGGCATTCCCCGCTTTTCATCCCCAGATCATCTCTTATCCAGTGAGTTTCATCATTGCGGATAAAAAGTCCCTTGCGGTTCAGTCCCGGGTGGGACTGACCTTCGCCGGTATAAATTATATTCCTGTCAACATCAATGCCTATAACAAAAAGAGCCTCACGGTGACCCCCTACATTCATGCCTTTGCGCTGACCGATTGTAAAAAACTGAGCTCCGTTATGTTCTCCTATGACCTTTCCGGATGACGGCTCATATCTGACAGGTTCTGTAAGCCGCTGCAGCGTTTCTTCCGTTGCCTCGCAGCCGGGCAATCCTTCTTCAATCACAGGATATGCCAGGTTGCCGTCAATTTCAATTATCTCTCCTTTCGCCGGCTTCAGCTTCTGCTGCAGGAAGGTCGGCAGATGTACCTTTCCCACAAAGCAGATTCCCTGGGAGTCTTTCCTTTCAGCTGTCGCAAGCCCGAGCTTACCCGCTATGCCCCGTACCTCGGTCTTTTTAAGATCCCCTACAGGAAAAAGAGCTGTGGAAAGTTGTTTCTGGCTGACCTGGCACAGAAAATAGCTCTGATCCTTGTTATTGTCAACTCCCGAGAGGAGCCTGTAAATACTTTTGCCATCAGATTTTATCTCCTCCTTTCTGCAATAGTGGCCGGTAGCTACAAAATCAGCTCCGAGCTTTTGAGCTTCATCTGCAAAGGAGTCAAATTTTATCTCCCTGTTGCAAAGTACATCGGGGTTTGGAGTGCGACCTTTCTCATATTCCGAGAACATATAATCGACAACTTTTTCCCTGTATGGCTGGCTGAGGTCAACCTGGCTGAAAGGAATCCTGAGCTTTCTTGCCACCATCTCCGCGAACATCAGATCATCTTCCCAGTGGCATTCACTCTGAAGAAGACCTGTAGTATCGTACCAGTTCTTCATGAAAAGAGCGGAAACTTCATATCCCTGTTCTTTCAGGACCCATGCCGCAACACTTGAATCAACGCCGCCTGATAAGCCTATCACTACTTTTTTCTTCACGCAGCAAAGATAATAAAAGTTGTCTTTATGTGGAGTTTGGTTAACTTTGGCAGGTCATGGGAAAAGGAACATTGACCATATACAGTGCCTCTGCAGGATCAGGTAAAACCTACAAGCTTACTGAAGTTTACCTCAAGAGCCTCTTCAGGTCAAGATATAATTACAGGAAAATTCTTGCGGTAACCTTCACCAATAAAGCCACAGCCGAAATGAAGTCCAGGATTCTGGATAATCTGCATAAGCTGGCTACCGGCGAACATTCGGATTATCTGCCGGAGTTAATGAAGTCCTGCGGAAAACAGGAGGAGTGGATAAGAAATGAATCAAAAGAGATATTGAATTCAATTCTCCATGACTTTTCACGGTTTTCAGTTTCAACAATAGACAGCTTTTTCCAGAAGATCCTCCGTGCCTTTGCCAGGGAGGCCGGCCTGCATGCAGGATTTGATATCGAGCTGGATCACAGTCTGATCCTCTCCAAAGCCATTGACGGAATGATCGGATCGGCCCTTGCAGGCACACATCTGAACAAATGGCTGACTCAGTACGCCATGTCAAACATTGATGAAGACAAGAGCTGGAATCTGAAGGAGGGGATCAGCAGGCTCTCCGAAGAGCTCTTCAGGGAAAAATTCAGAATGTTCTCATCTGAGGAGCAATCAGATCTCGAAAATAAGGAGCGCCTTCTGGGATATATTGAAAAGATAAGATCCATCCCGGTCACATTTGAAAAAACCCTTCTTGAATCGGGGTTGATGGCTGCAGGGATAATCTCCCGGTATCAGCTTTCAGACGATATGTTTTACAGGAAGAGTCAGGGGATCCCCGGGTTTATTAAGTCATTGGCTTCCGGATCGGTAAAAGAGCCGAACTGTTATGTCAGGGAGATTGAAAAAGAGCCTCCCCGGTGGTCGACAGGCCCGGTTGACCCTCAGCTGCAGGAGGCAGTGAACAACGGACTTGATGCTGCTCTACGTGATGCAATTCATTATTATGACGGGAACATTACCGGTTACAGAACAGCAAATGCCATACTGTCGAACATCTATGCCCTTGGAATTCTCTCCGATGTGCTGTATCATGTGCATGTTACAACAACTGCGGAAAACAGCTTTCTGCTCTCAGATGCAGGGCAGCTTCTGAATGAAATTACCGGGGGAGATCAGACTCCTTTCATTTATGAGAAAGTAGGCAACAGCTTCGAGAATTTTATGATAGATGAGTTTCAGGACACCTCAATCATTCAGTGGAATAATCTGAAGCCACTGATAGAGAACAGCATGGCTGAAGGTTTTGATAATCTTGTCGTGGGTGATGTCAAGCAATCAATATACAGGTGGCGCAACAGCGACTGGAAGATCCTGGGATCATTCCTTGACAGCATGATAGACAATGACAGGTTTATAAGCCATCCCCTGATAGTTAACTGGCGGAGCCGGTCCAATATTATCAGATTCAATAATTCCATGTTCACCATCATCCCCGCACAGGTCGACAGCCTGTTTGAGGATGATCCTCAGCGGGCAGGTTTTCAGAAGATCTATTCCGAAGCCATTCAGAAAGATCCCCTGCGGAGTGAGGGTGGGTATGTAAGGATTGAATTTATAGAGAATGAACCGGAGGGGAAGTGGCAGGACAAGGTTCTTGGAAGGCTTCCTTCGGTAGTGGAAAATTTACAGGATAAAGGTTATAATGCTTCTGATATTGCAATCATAGTAAGGGATGGGAAGGAGGGTGCCAGTGTGCTGAGAACCTTTATTGATTACAGCTATTCCTGCAGTGATGAAAAGAGAAGAACTTATAATTATAATGTTGTATCAAGCGATTCTCTGCTTCTTTCGAATGCTCCTGTCATCAGTTTTATAATTTCAGTTTTATCATCTGTCAATGACCCTGCCGATTTGATAAGCAAAGCCCTTATGTTAAGGTTTTTCCTGCTGGCAGCGGGGGATCCTGATGCTGAGAAAGTGTCTCTTATCAGCGATAAGCTCCCGGAGACTTCACGGAGGTATTTTCCGGAGGGGTATGAAGCATTTACCGGCAGCCTCAGACAGCTGCCTCTCTTTGAGTCGGTTGAAAACATTATCAGCTTCTTCAGGCTGGGGGAATTGTCACATAATGTCGCCTATCTGAATACATTCCAGGATTATATGGCTGGTTTTACGGGGAGCAAAAGTGGTGATATCCAATCATTCCTCGATTGGTGGGAAACCACAGGTTCAGGTAAGTCGGTTGTATTGCCGGGGAATCAGAATGCGATGCGGATTATCACTATCCATAAATCAAAGGGACTCGAGTTCAAAGTGGTTATTCTGCCATTCCTGGCATGGAATTTAGATCATATCTCTTCAAAGCAGCCCTTTTTGTGGGTAAGGCCCCGGGTAGCACCCTTCAATGAAGCAGCGGTTGTACCTGTAAAGTACAGTTCGGAGCTTTCAAAGACATTTTTTGATGATGATTACAAAGAGGAGAGACACTCCGCTTACATTGATAATATCAACCTGCTGTATGTTGCCCTGACCAGGGCAAGGGATGTAATATACGGCTTCTCTGTTGATAATCCGAAAACTGAAAATTCAATTGCCTGTATATTGAAGAAAGCTTTTTCTCCTGGACCTTTAAAAGATAAGCTAAAGGATTTTGATCCTGAGGTATTCTATGATGTGGAAAATCATTTTTTTGAATACGGGGAGATACCCGCAAGCGGAATACATGAAAGTGAGGATAACAGCTTACTGCTGTCAGAATATCCTGTAGGCCGGGCAACAGGATCCCTTAAGCTGAAGCTGCATGGCGAGAATTATTTTGCTGCAGGAAGGGAGGAGGTAAGGAAAAAGATCAATTACGGGAAGCTGATGCATGAAATTTTTGAAGGAATAGAAACATCTGCCGATATCCCCTCTGCGGTAAGAAAGCTGGTGCTGGAGGGTAAACTGACAGAAGGAGAGACTCAGGAGCTTGTACAAAGAATCGAATCACTTATCACTACACATGAGGTTGCTGAGTGGTTCGCACCCGGAAATCTTATCCTGACGGAAGCCGGTATACTTTTGCCTTCCGGCAGCTCAAGACGTCCCGACAGGGTAATTATAAGGGAAGGCAAAACAATAATAATCGATTTTAAATTCGGTGAGGTATCACCCGAATATTATAAACAGATAAACCTTTACCGCAATCTGCTGTCTGAAATGGGATACAGCAATATTGAAGCTTTTATCTGGTATGTGGATAATAATTTAATTGTGACCGCCTGAATGTCAGTAATTAAAAAAGATAAAACAATATATCCGTGGGGGCACGAACGCAGATTCAATGCATACTCCAACTATTTCCGGAGCCGGTTCGGATCGAGGGTTCAGAAAGTTTCAATTGATGCCGGGTTTTCCTGCCCAAACAGGGATGGCACAAAGGGATCCGGCGGATGTACCTATTGTAATAACGACGCCTTTAACCCTTCTTATTGCCGCCCCTCAAAATCAGTCTCCCGGCAGATCGGGGAGGGCATAGAATTTCACCGGCGGAGATACCGGGAGGCTGCCTCGTATCTTGCATATTTTCAGGCATATTCAAATACCTATGCATCACTTGATACTCTCAGAAATCTTTATGAAGAGGCGCTGAGCTACCCCGGTGTTACAGGTCTGATAATCGGAACAAGGCCCGACTGTATTGATAATGAACTTCTTTCATATCTTGAGGAGCTCTCACGTAAATGTTACCTGGCCGTTGAATTCGGGATTGAAACGTGCAACAATAAAACACTTGCAAGAATAAACCGCGGACATTCATTTGAAGATGCATACTGGCTGTTGAAAAAACTGCGGCAGCAGGCATTAATACCGGAGCACATTTTATATTCGGTCTGCCCGGAGAGACAAGGGAGGAGATGCTGGGGGAGGCTTCCGTTATATCGGCGATGCCTCTGAAAACAGTCAAGTTTCACCAGCTTCAGATCATAAAGGGTACTGCGATGGAAAAAGAATACCAGCTGAAACCCGAAGATTTTGAACTCTTCTCCTGGGATGAATATCTCAGCTTCTTTATCAGTTTCCTGGAAAGACTCAACCCTTCAATTGTTGTTGAACGATTTACGGGAGAAGCGCCTCCCCGTTTTCTGACAGGTCAGGGCTGGGGGAAAAAACGCAGCGACGAGATAGTAAATCTTGTCGAGAAGCGTCTCGAAGAGCTGGACACCTGGCAGGGGAGGCTTTATTTATGAAAGGCCGCTGATCCAGGTTCTTTCAGTATTATCTTATTTCTTTTTTACCTGTATTTTCCGTATTCCATAAGTGTGTCCCACATTGCCCAGAAATTCTCAGGAGGAACATCTTCCTGAACATTATGCACCGGTGTGAATACAAATCCGCCTCCGGGAGCCATAATGTCCAGTATCCTCTTTACTTCATCCTTTACCTCCTCCGGCCGGGCATTCTTTAGTGTCGATTGTGTATTGACCCCTCCGCCCCAGAATACGAGATCATTCCCGAAATCCTTTTTCAGACCGTTCAGTTCCATCCCGGCAGCAGTAAACTGAACCGGATTTAATATCTCCATTCCGGCATCTATCAGGTCAGGCAGCAACACTCTTACTGATCCGCATGAATGCATAAATATTCTGACATGCGGCAATCGTTTTTTAATATGAGCCCATAATGAACCGTACCTTGGGATCACTGTTTTTCTCAGAAATTCAGGTTCCAGCAGGGTTGATGTCTGGGTACCGAGATCATCACATTCGGAGATTACTTTTACGGTCTCCTGAAGATTATTCTCTAATAAGCCAGTCAATTACAAGGTCCCAATATTCTGCTTTATATTTCAATATAATATCAAAAAGTTTTTCAACTCCTGCAGGATCGTTAATTGTATCGAGGTACCAGTTTTCGTATCCCCTTATTCTTAATGAGGTTTCGGTCAGCCCGGCACAATTCCTGTCAGCGATAACGCCATAGTCGCCGATATTCAGGATCTGTTCGGATAAATCGCTGCGGATAAGATCCGAATGAATTTCAATTTCAGGTAATGCGTAATGCCTTAATCCTTCATCAATTGAAGTAAATTTCTCCATGGGGTATGAAACCTGGTTGAAATAATAATCTTTCATTTCATCCATTTTCCATTTACATCCCCAGATATCAGTCAGTTCCCAGATACCTTTGTTTATAGTGACAATCTGTTCATAATCGGGGATTCTTCTTGCACCAATTCGTCTGGTATCTGACCTCAGCTCTCTTAAAGTTGCCTCTACAGGAGTTACAATCTGCTGGACAGGATCAATTTCCTTCATGTCTGTCTCAGTAGAAAATCCCCGGTATGACATTGCGTTAATGAAGGCTTTTCTGCTGATACCCGTAACTGTTGTTCCAGCCAGGTCGTATGGCACCCTGTCGGGCTCTTTATGGTTTATTGCAGCTTCAAGTCTTTCCGAACTCTTCATCACGGCTAAAAATTTAATTGTTTTATTTTTGGAATGAGCAGTTGCATTATGCCCAGGGCAATAAAATAACCGACTGATGCAATGAAAAATGGCAACGCATACCCCTCCGTTCCCATGTTTTGAAGCAATCTGCCTACAGTCTGGGCTATGATTGCGCCTCCTGCCGCACCGGCAAAGCCTCCTATACCGGTGACTGATGCAGTTGCCTTCTTCGGAAAGATATCAGACATCAGGCTGAAGATATTTGCAGACCACCCGCAATGCCCACCCGCTGCGATTGCGATAAGCATTACAGCCAGCCACATGTTGTCCGTATGAGGGACCAGCATAACAGGGAGGGCAAAGATGGCACATACCAAAAAACCCATTTTTCTTCCCTTATTAAGCGACCAGCCTCTCTTAATGAAAAAGGATGTAAGCCAGCCGATGAAAATTCCGCAGATCCAGGAAATAAGATATATTGAAAAAAAGGGCAGTCCAATCTCTTTTAAGTTAAGCCCGTATTTGCTGTTAAGGAATTTTGCACCCCAGAACAGGTAGAACCACCAGATTGGATCGGCTATAAATTTTCCGACGCAGATTCCCCACACCTCCCTTGTCTTCAGTAAAACTGACCAGCTTATTTTTTCTGTAGTCTCTTCATTACTGTCACTGTTTATATAATTCAGTTCCTCAATACTTACTGACTTATGACTTCCGGGTTTTTTGTAAAACAGCAGCCACATAATTATCCAGACAGCACTGAATGGCAGTGTCCACAAAAATGCCGCCCTCCAGTTGTCAGAAAACGAAGAAACAACAACCGGGATGACAAGCGGGGAGATCAGGGTTCCGACATTGGAACCACCGTTAAAGAGACCGACAGCCAGCGCCCGTTCCTTTTTTGGAAACCACTCTGCCAGTACCTTATTCGCAACCGGAAAATTGCCGGACTGGCCAACAGATAAACCGGCTCTGGAAACTGCAAATCCAATCCAGGTTTTTGCCAGGGCTGCAGAAGCCTGGGCAACTGACCATAATCCCACTGACAAAGCATATCCTGCCCTTGTACCTATCCTGTCTATGAATGCCCCCATGATCAGGAAACAGATTGCATAGCCTGCCATAAATGCAGTATTTATATTACCATATTCCTGTTCGCTCCAGCCAATCTCCTTTTGCAGAAACGGAGCCATGATACCGAGTGCGGAACGGTCGAGGTAAAGCAGAACAGTTGCAAAAAACAGAAAGAGGAGAACGATCCACCTGATGCCATAATATTTCGGGAGTATTTTCATTCTGTCAGGAAGCCAGTCAGTGATGCATTCTCATATTAATTCATCAGACATTTTCCGGTACAACGAACGGTTTCCTGTACTGTCTTGTAAGCATGGCATCAGCATCCGGAGCATTTATGAACTTCATTTTGCCAGGATCAAATTCAAGTGTTCTTCCAAGCCTGTAAGAGATATTCCCAAGATGTACAAGGGCACAGGAATAAAATCCTTCCCTGATGTCTCCCTTTGCCAGCTTCTGATCATTCTGACGAATTGCTTCAATGAAATCGGCATAATGATCGCCCAGGCCGTTTCCGGTCTCGCCGGCTTCCCTTTCTTTCCCCATGTAGGCCTGCCATTCATTCACATTTTTGGTCATATATCCCTTTGAACCATAAAAAAGATTCCCCACAGTATTTTCCGAGCTGACCATATATGTGTTCCCGGAAGAGGGATCCTCACTTTTTATCCCTTCACGGTTCGTTATCCAGTGACGTACTTCGAACTGGAGGATTTTCTTTTTGTCTCCTCCGCCATCCGGGACCGGGAAATTCAAAAACAGCTATCAGATCATTGGGCGTCTGCTGGTCATCATCGAACATAAAATGTCCGCCGCTGGCGCTGATTTTTACCGGCAGACTCACATTCAGTCCCCAGCGGGCTATGTCCATTTCATGGACTCCCTGGTTCCCCATGTCTCCGTTTCCATAGTCCCAGTTCCAGTGCCAGTTATAATGAAACCTGTTTTTTGAGAAGGGACGCTTCGGTGCCGGTCCAAGCCAGAGATCATAATCAACTCCGGATGGCACAGACTCGTCAGGGGTCTTGCCGATTGTGTCGCGCCACTTATAGCAAAGACCTTTTGCCATATATACCTCACCAAGCTTTCCGCTGTGCAGATACCGGCCATGCTCTGTGCACATGGGTTGCTTCTCTGCTCAGCACCGTCCTGCACTATTACTTTGTATTTTTCTGCAGCTTCAACAAGCTTCATCCTTCAAAGAAATTATGGCAGCAGGGTTTCTCTACAGAGACATGTTTACCTGCCTGTATTGCCCATATTGAGGCAAGTGCATGCCAGTGGTTGGGTGTTACGACTGAAACTGCATCAATATCTTTATCCTCATAAAGCTTTCGCAGATCAGTATATATCCGTGGCCTGTCAAGGCCCTTTTCCGTGAAGTGCCTTTTGATGCGGTCTTCGAAAAGGTTACTGTCCACGTCACATAATGCAACAACCCTGGCGTTTGAGAATTTCCATATCCGGCAATGTGGGCCTCTCCCTGCCCTCTGATGCCTATGACAGCAACATTTACACGGTCATTGGCTCCCTTTCCATCCTGAATCCGGAAGGATGACTGTCGATATGCCTATACCGGCTGTTCCGGCGGCAGCTATTTTTGTGAATTCACGTCTGTTCATAATTTCCGTTGTTTGAAGATTATTGAAGTACTTTGGTCAGAGCGGGTGTTAAGAACAAATATAATCACTTTATCGGCCACCCGGCAGGAGGGTATTAAAATTTTAAGAACCCTATCTATCAGCTACCTGCGTTTATCAACTCCTGTTGCAATTAATCAGAGAGGTTCTGTCCGAAAGCCTTTCCCGAATTCTGTTAATTGTTTTTACATTTGTCTTTTATCATTTTAAGTTCATCATTATATAATTTTTATTTTAATGGTATGATGTAACCACACATGATTGTAAATTATATTTATTCATATTTGTGATTCTGGTCAATCATGTGGGTTTCATCCTGTCAATCTGATCTTGATAAATGGAATACTTCCTGGAAAATATTGCCCGATCAATTCACTCTGAGTTCGGCAATACGCTTAACCGCCACTCTCTTGTATTTCCTAACCGCAGGGCCGGTTTATATTTTATGAAATACCTGGCGGCACGGATACAACAACCTGTCTGGACTCCCTCAGTATTAACCGTAAATGAACTCTTCAATACTTTTTCTGCAATGCAGGTTGCGGGTAATGAGATCCTGTTATTTGAACTTTATAAGCTTTACCGCAAATTGAAAAAATCGCCCGAGAGCTTCGATGATTTTTATTTCTGGGGAGAAATGCTGCTGAATGATTTTGATGATGTCGACAAATATCTTGTGAATGCACAGAAGTTGTTCAGTAATGTGCTGGATATTAAAAATATAGATAATGAATTTGGTGGACTGACCGGGGATCAGATTAAGATTGTCAGTAAATTCTGGACAAATTTCAATCCTGCCAGACATACAAAAGAAAAATCGGAATTCATCAATATCTGGTCAATACTTGATGACCTTTATAATGGTTTCAGGAGAGCTCTGAAAGATCGTAATCTTGCTTACGAGGGGATGATCTTCAGGGAGCTTGCCGAATCAGGTGATGAGATTTTTCCAGGGGGGATCCGGTGGGATATGGTTCATTTCATAGGATTTAATGCTATAAATGAATGTGAAAAGTTGGTGATGAAACGACTTCAGAAGGCAGGTAAAGCGAGATTTTACTGGGATTACGATAATTCATATACCGGAGACGGCAAAATTAATTCTGCGGGTTTTTTCATGCGGGAAAATCTGAAATTATTCGGAAATGACATGCCTGCAGATTGGAATTATGATACAATGCTTACCAATACGGATTCACCACGGAAGTACCGTGTTATTGAGACTTCCTCCGATCTTGCCCAGGTCAAGCTGATATCAGGGTTATTGAACGATTTACCTGATCTGAGTGAGGCGACTGCACGCCATACGGCTATTGTATTATCTGATGAAAATCTGCTGATGCCTGTTCTGACCAGCCTTCCTGAGAATATCGGCGACTTTAATATAACAATGGGTTATCCTCTTAAACAGACTCTGGTTTATACTCTTATAAAGAATCTGATGGACCTTCAGAGGAATACGTTTCTGACTGATGATCCGGTCAGGTTTAATGCCGGGGATGTTATCAGAATCCTGAAACATCCTTTACTGGAACGGATTTTTTCTGATGAAGCTGATCATATTATAAATGAGATCAATTCAGGAAATCTTATAAGGGTATCCTCCGGTCGCTTTAAAAACTCACCGGTCCTTTCAAGGATCTTTATCAGGCCGGCAGACTCCTGTTCCCTTTCAGAATATTTTAAGGATATTCTTTCCATTGTTACAACAAGCGGAGAAACTTCCCTGTCTGACCCCGGTACCGATACAGCCTCCCTTAAGATCAGGAATGAATTTATATACAGGACAATTCTGTCGATAAACAGGCTTGAAGCGCTTACAGTCAACGGGGAGGTCTGCCTCTCTGCTGAAACATATATGAGAGTGCTGGACAGAATGTTAAGGGTTTTGTCAGTCCCGTTTTCAGGAGAGCCACTGGCAGGAGTACAGATTATGGGTATTCTTGAGACACGCGCGCTGGACTTTAAGAATCTTATTATGCTTTCCGTCAATGAAGGTACGCTTCCGGCTGTCTCTTCCGGCTCCTCATTCATTCCTTTCAGCCTGCGCGAAGCGTTTGGCCTTCCTTCCGTCAATCACCGCGAATCAGTATATGCCTATCACTTCTACCGCCTTCTTCACAGGGCGGAGAATGTGACATTTTTGTATAACTCCAATTCCGAAGGTTTAAGGAGCGGGGAGATGAGCCGGTTTCTTGTTCAGATGAAGTACGATCCTGCCCTGAAGCCTGAATTTCTGGATCTGAGCTTTGAAATCAAAACGCACGGATCAATAGGTGAAAGACTGGAGAGGACTGAGGAGCACCTTAAGCAGCTGAACTCAAGATTTCTTGATGAAAATAACAAAAGGATACTGTCGCCTTCTGCAATAAATATGTGGCTGAATTGCAGGATGAAGTTCTATTACCGTTACGTGAACGGACTGACGGAAAGAGATATGGTGACAAAAGATATTGATCCTGCAATGCTGGGAAATATTTTACATGATATCATGAAGAATCTCTTCGGAGAGTATCTCAATCAGGTCGTCACCGGCAGCATGGTTGAATCGATAACCGGAAACAGGAGCCGGCTGCATGAGGTTATAATAAGGGCAATCAATGATAAGTTCAACAAGGGAACGGATAATCCGGTTGACGGAAATGTACTGATTGTAACAGACGTATTAAGGGCATATGCGATGAAGATCCTTCGTGCCGACAGGTTACTTGCCCCCTTCAAAATCCTGAACCTTGAGGATGTATTCAGTTTTCTTCTTGTTGCGGGACCCGATAGTGCCAATACTGAGGTTCTGACGGGAGGAACGGTTGACCGTATTGATATCGTGGAAGGAGTGACCAGGATTGTGGATTACAAAACCGGTCTGGTTTCAGATTCAATAAATTCAATTGATGATCTTTTCAGTCCCGACAGAAAGAAGGAGTCGGATGGCTGGCTTCAGACGCTTCTCTATTGTGAAGCATACATGGCGGTTAATCCCGGAATACACGTCAGACCATCCATTTATAAGATCAGGAAACTTTCAGGGTCGCCATTAAACGATAAACTCAGGATAAAGACAGGTAGCAGAAGCGATATCGAAATAAATGATTACCTGGAGGTAAGGGATGAATTTATGAAGAATCTGAAATCAGTCATTTCAGCAATTTTCAGCAGCGATGAACCATTTTTAATGACCGCCGATATAAGGGGGAAATGCACTTATTGTCCCTACAGGGCATTATGTACCAGGTAAGTTGCACAATGATTTGCCCCGGTATTCATTTTTTAGTAATTTGGCTTTATTAAAAGAGAGGATGATTTCCGGATATTCAAATTATCATGTCGGGTTAAAAGACGCCGAATTCACTACTGATGATGGCAGAACTTTTCCGGTTACTGCCATCGTAACTTTTTTAGATGGCAAAGGCGAGGAAACTGGTTCGCAGTTATTTGGTGCGGTAGATTCCGATTCAATTTACGACCAGATAAAGGCCGGGAGCAGGATTTTACTTGATAATTGTTACATCAGCGAATTCTCATTATCTGCCTACAGGAGAAAAAACGGATTGGATAAGAAGGAGCTTGTTACAATTAAGGAATTTTCCGCAAAAAATGCGTTTTTTGAATCGGGGATCAGCATCGATTTTTCATATTCCTCTTTTAGCGGACGTAATATAAGTTTTGAGGGAAGTCATTTTGCCAGAGGAAAAGTCCTCTTTACCGGCTCCCAGATTAAGAATGGGAACATAAATTTCTCAAATACCCTGTTCCGCGATGGCAATATTGAGTTTACAGGTTCGGTTTTTGGTGAAGGTGACTTTCTCTTTAAAAACGCTGTTGTAAAAGACGGGACCAAAGATTTTCAGGACATTCAGTTTGGAAAGGGAGAAGTAAGTTTTGCCAATACGGAGTTTAACTATGGAGATCTTCTTTTCATCAATTCTCATTTTAACAGCGGGCGATTCAGCTTCAAGGTGACCAGGATAGAAGGGGGCAAAGTAGATTTTCATTATTCTGTTTTTCGTGATTGCGAAATAATATTCGAAAGAACAGAATTTGGCAATAGCCGCGTTGACTTCAGGACTGTGGATTTTGGTTCAGGCAGAATAAACTTTAACCGTTCGGTCTTTGGAAACGGGGATGTTAATTTTGAAGGGGCGTCCTGCACGGCAGGTAAGATACATTTCAAGAAAGTGGAAATGGGCTCCGGATCAAAAAATTTCAGTCTTATGGAAATGGCTGACACGGATATCAGCTTCGACAAAACTGATTTCGGGAACGGGGATGTGAGCTTTTATCAGTCGGAGTTAGGTAATTTGTCGTTAAGGTCATGCCATCTTGATCACTACGTTGATCTCCGTCTGGCCGGTGCAAACCTGCTGGATATTTCAGATACCATCGTTAGGGATATAGTAGACCTTGAACCATATGATTTCCCGGTTGATATAAAAACTATAGATATGTCAGGTATGAGGCTGCCTGGTAAAATGTATATTGACTGGAAATTAAATAAATGTAAAGAGGTGATCATCAGGCAGCCAGGCACTACCTCAAGACAAAAGGCCGAACAGTTCAGGATTCTGAAGGAGAATTTCAGCAGTACCGGGAAATATGAGGATGAGGACGAAGCCTACATAATGTTCAAGCGGTATGAGGCCGGATCATGGCTTGACGAACAGAAGGAAAGGGGAGGGATCATAAAAATATTAAGTTACATCCCGCATGCTTTCCAGTGGCTCGTATTTGATAAGATGGGACTCTTTGCAACATCGCCCGGGAGGGTCCTTTTCAGTGTACTGGTATTCTGGTTATTTTTTGGATCAGTCTATATTGTTCTTGATCTGACAGGACTTGGCAGCACGGTTTCAACAGTCAATAATCCCGACCAGCTGTCAGTAGTTGTTCAATCGTTCTACCACAGTGCTATTACATTTTTTACAATTGGTTATGGAGATGTTTACCCTATAGGGCTCAGCCGGTTGATATCCGGTCTTGAAGGATTTATGGGGGTATTTATGATGTCTTACTTTACGGTTGCATTTGTGCGTAAAGTGCTCAGATAGCTCTAATTCTCCATTTCACGCTGAAGGGCAGCCATTTTAATTGCCGTAACAGCTGCTTCATCACCTTTATTTCCAAGTTTTCCGCCGGCCCTGTCAACAGCCTGCTGATGGGTGGCTGTTGTGAGTACACCGAAAATAAAAGGTATGTTGTACTCCAAATTAAGCTGGGTAATACCGGCTGTCACCCCCTGGCAGATATAATTAAAGTGGGGTGTCTCCCCCTGAATAACGCATCCCAGGCAGATAACTGCATCCGGATCATCGTATTCGGCAAGGAACTGCGCCCCGAGAGTAAGTTCAAAGCTTCCGGGTACATGCTTTACCACAATATTATTATGACCGACACCATGTTTCTTCAGTGTAGTGAGGGCACCTTCAAGCAATGACAATGTAACCTCGCTGTTCCAGTCGGAAACGACAATGCCAAACCGCATATCAGTCGCATCAGGAACACCATTGTGATCATATGCAGAAAGATTTACTGTGGCCATAATGAATTTTTTGATAAGAAATACAATTGCCATCGGGGTGATATGCAATCAACAGTTATTTTAAAAGCACATCAGGGCTTAGTCTGCTTCATAAGAATCTTTACCCTGGCGATATACTTATCTATTGTTGTCCCCTCCGTGCTCTCAGGATACTCTGTTTCAATCCTTTCATAGAGCTTAAGAGCGTCGGGATATTTACCTGACAATTCATCGATCTCTGCAGCTTTCATCAGATACAATGGCGTGTTGAAAGAATTGCTGGCGAAATCTGCTGCCTCCAGATATTTAGAGACGCCTTTTGCAAGGTCTCCAAGTTGAACGTAAGCATCACCGGTTGCACCAATTGCTATGGAGCCTATAACTTTATCCTTCTTTTTGTATTTATCCAGAAAATCAATTGCATCCTGGTACTGGCCCAGATGCAGATAGCATATTCCCGCACTGTAAAGAGCCAGGTTGCCGGCATTAGTAAGCTTATAGCTTTTTGCAACATCAAGAAATCCTAGATAGTTGCCATCTCCGTTTAATGCCAGTTTCAGTGAATCCATTTCAAGGTATCTCTGTGCCTGGTACATCTGCGACTGGGCTTCATCGTTCCTCTTATTAAGATAGATCTTGCCAAGCCAGCCTAATCCTACCAGAATAATAATTACAGAAAGCCCGACAAGCAAAGATTTATAGTTCTCCTCAAGAAATTGTTCAGTGCTGGTCAGTGTTTGCTCAACATTTGAAATGGTCTGTGGACTTGCATCCTTCTTCTTCTTTGCCATACCGGGTTTACAGTTTAACTTCAAAATTTACCTCCGCAAAAGTAATTTTTTTCAAGTAATTTTAAAACAATTATTTAATGATTATATCCGGGAGCAGTAAATAAATGCTATATTATTGAATATCAGGCGTTAATTCTTAAAATCTTCCTGCAGGTTATAATTATATACTTCCTCTTTGCAGTTCCTATCGTTCGCATCTTTTTCTAACTTTGAACATTATTATCATTTATCGTGATTGTTTTTTCTTTTTACTGCTGATTTAATATTTCATGTATCTTAAGAAGCTTATACTTACCAATTTCAAGAACTATGAGCTCAGCGGGCTTGAGTTCTCTCCCAGGATAAACTGCTTTGTCGGAAATAACGGAGTCGGTAAGACCAACATACTGGATGCCATACATTATCTCTCCCTTACAAAGAGTTTTTTTAACAGCATCGATAGTATCAGCATAAGGCATGGTGAGGACTATTTTATTATACAGGGAACATTCCTGAGGGATGGAAATGAAGAAGATATCTATTGTGCCTTTCAGAAGCAGAGACAAAAATTATTGAAAAGGAACGGGAAGGAATATCAGAAGCTTTCAGATCATGTGGGAAGATATCCTGTTGTTATGATGTCACCGGCCGATGCCTCCCTGATCACCGAGGGGAGTGAAGAGAGGAGGAAGTTCCTTAACAAAATTATCAGCCAGTACAATGCCGCATATCTTGACTCGGTACTGCGGTACGGAAAGGCATTGCAGCAACGAAACCGGCTTCTCAAGGACTTCAGGTCATCAGGCAGGTTTGATGCCGAATCCCTGTCAGTATGGGATGCCCAGCTTGATAAGTACGGAAATTATATCTATTCCGAAAGAGATATTCTCGTTAACGATCTTATACCTGTTTTCCAGGAATATTATACTTTGATATCAGGTGGAAGGGAGCGTGTGAGACTGCAATATCTCTCTCATCTTTCTGAAGGGAATTTTCTTGAAAGCCTGACGAGATCACTTGAGAAAGACAGGATCCTGGAGTACACAACCGTCGGCATACACAAAGATGACCTGCTTCTGGAAATGAATGACTTTCCGGTGAAGTCACTGGGTTCACAGGGACAGCAGAAATCATTTCTTGTGGCTCTAAAGCTCGCAAAATTCGAATATATTAAAAGAAAGGCAGGTTTTTCACCGATCCTGTTACTCGACGATATCTTTGATAAATTTGATGCCGGAAGAGTTGAACAGATTATTAAGCTGGTGAGCAACAACAAGTTTGGCCAGATATTCATCACAGACACTCACCGGGATCGTCTGAAAGAGATCCTGTTTTCACACAACGTTGATTATAAATTGTTTAATATATCAGACAATAAAGTCGAAGAGATTTCAAAGAAAAACTCAACCGGTTATGAGACGTAGCAAAACCATATCAATTGCAGAGGCGGTAAGCGATTTTATTAAAGAGATGAATTTTGGTGACAAGCTCAGTGAAGCCGGAGTTATCAATTCATGGGAAGAGATTGTGGGGAAAGCAATCAGTTCACGGACAACAAAGATTTATATTAAAGATCATGTATTGTTCGTTCATCTTAATTCCTCAGTGGTCAGGAATGAATTGCTCATGCTCAGGGAAACTCTCAGGTCAAAGCTTAATGAAAAGGCCGGGAGTGAGGTAATCAGGGATATTGTACTCCGATAGAAACCCCTAACTGATCACATAGTTCAATCCATTTATCCGGATAAGCTTCCTGAATTTCTTGTTTGAGGTGAAATGAAATTCGTAATCGCGGTATTTCAGAAGGATCTTCCTGTGATCCGCCTCAATGGTGATTTCTGCGGATTTGTTTTTATGAACAAGAAAATCAGCAAACAGTAGCGCCTTCTCAATACCATCACCTCTTCTGAAATTCCAGACTTCATCAGGCAGTGCCATTCTCTGACCGTCATAGATTGATTCGTCAGGCAACCTTTTCAGAAGATCGTAAACCTCCATAGAGCCTTTCTTTTCAAGATCGGTGAAGCAGACGGGATTTCTCTCAATAGCAGCCTTTACAAATGGCAGCCAGTCTATCTTATCCATCTGTCTGAAGATGTAGAGCGCAAGGTTTGATGACTCTGATTGCTTTGAGTGCTTCTCAATTGATTCAATTATTGCTTCCCGGCTGTCATCAGCAGAAATGGATAACTTATAAGTATTCACGTAATCCTTTTCCGGATCCGGGATATCAGGATCTGTGTAAATAAATTCCTTCAGATCTATGAACATCTGATGGATCTGATCTTCTGAATTGCCTGCTGCTGCCTCAATGAATTTCTTTTCTATCTCCTCAAGATCCGATCCCGAATATGCATCGAGAATTGCCTCGAAGTCATTAAGGATCATTTTTCCCAATATCGGGCTCAGGTGAAATTCGTCACCCTCGATCTCCATTACAAGTAATTCACGTGTTTCTGCTGATAAATTGAATTTGCTTGAATGTTCATATTCAAACATTTTTTCAAGAGAGACATATCTCTGCGCACCCACGCAATCGCAGCAATACTGGAACAGATTTTTATATCTCGATTTAAACCGGAGGAAATTAATGAATACAAGGCTGGTAAGGCCTGTTTTCAGGAATTCTCTCAGCTTTACAGAAAAATGTTCATAGGCCTTCCGGTCAATTGTTGCCTCCCTGTACAGAGTATGTATATATCCTGAAATGTGAGAGACAATTGTCACCTTTTCGTTCTCCATAGCTCTTCTGGCCTTTTCGGAAAGGGAGGTTCCGTTGAACCACATATTCTTTGTGACAATTCTTCTGTTATTTGTTATCAGTCCTTCCTTCTCGGTAATGAAATTCTGTGAATGAAGAGGTGTGGCTATCAGAAAGATCTTATCGAGGGGAATTCTGCCTATTACAAACATTGCAGCTGCATACAGCGCTGATAATGAAACACATTCCCCCGCACCAGTAGCAAAGGTATCTTTGTATCTGAATGCTGTCATTGCCTCGATAGTCTCAGTCTTCCAGTAGGGAATTATATCGGAGTCAAACTTGTCAAGACCGAAATGCTTTCTGATATCAATGTCAAAATAGTATTTGTCACCCTCATAACCGAAGAGGGCATTGGAGTGTTTAAGCAGGTCCATATCAAAAAAGTCACTGAACCTGGCTAATTCAGCTGGTTTTGTTGTAAGTCCCCAGGTAGAAAGGTCAAGATTGAATACATAGTTTTGTATAATGAATTGCTTTATCCTGTTGGCTTTTCCGTTGAAGCTTTTCTTTTCTATTCCCTTAAACCACGGATCATCTCTCCATTTCCACAGGATGGGAGACATTATATCTGCTATCACAAGAGGATAAAACAATTCCGGGAAGATAAAAATCTCCATATCTGACAGGGTGAACGCGGAGGAATATTTTTCCAGGTTTTTTTTATCTGAGAAGTCTTTGTTTATAGTTGAGCTCATATCATCTTATAAAATACTATTGCTAATAACACAAAACAGGATTTAATGTTTATAGATTGCAGCAAAGGGAAAAGTGAGGGAAGTCACCTTATGGGCCATCCGCAGGAAGGCAATTAATCTTATTGGCTTTATATATGCCTGATATGGAGACCCCAATGGCTCAATATAAATCTGAGCCGGATCAGAAAATCAATACGACAGCCCTGTTAATAAAACCTGTCTGTTTCCGAAAAGAAAAAATTAGCTTCCCTTATCGCATTCTCATTACTGTCTGAGCCATGAACGGCATTCATCTGGACAGAAACGGCAAATGTCTTTCTGATAGTACCCGGCTCTGCCTTTGCAGGATCAGTGGCTCCGATAAGCTTCCGGAATTCATCTACTGCATTCTCGTGCCTGAGGATCATAACAACAACAGGACCAGAGCTCATAAATTCGACCAGCCCTTCAAAAAAGGGCTTCCCTCTGTGAACTGAATAAAATGATTCTGCCTGTGGCAGGGTCATTTTTAACATTCTCATGGCACATATCTCAAAGCCACCTTCATTTATCATCGCCAGAATGGGCCCGGTCTTTCCGGTCCTGACTGCATTTGGTTTAATAATGGAAAAAGTAAAATCACTGTACATCCGGCTTACTATTGAAATTTAACATTAAAACTGACCTTCACGAATATTGTTTAACTTTACCAGCTTAAAAATTGTTGCAAAAGTGGCAGATTTATCCAAATATACAAAAGAATTATCAAATCTTTTCTCAACATCAGGTAATATACTTCTAATTTCCCATATCAATCCCGACGGGGATGCTATAGGTTCACAACTGGCTCTTTATCATTTTCTTAAGGCTCAGGGAAAAAGTGTTTCAATGATAACTCCAAATTTTCTCCAGGAGTTTCTGAAATGGATGCCCGGAGCGGATCAGATAGAAATATTCATAGCCGGGCGGAAAAATTGCAGAAAGCTTATTGAACAGGCTGAACTTATAATAATGGTTGATTTTAACCAATCCAACCGGCTTGGCGAAGCGGAAAAATATGTCATCGCATCCCATGCCAGAAAAGTATTGATTGATCATCATCTGGAACCTTCTGTTTTTACAGATCTTATTATCTCCGATACTACCAAAAGCTCAACCGCCGAGCTTGTTCACGGGCTTATATGCGGAATCAATGGAGGACCCTTCCTCAGCAGGCCATATTCGGAGGCTGTCTATGTCGGCATAATAACTGACACAGGTAACTTTGAATACGGATCCTATACCTCTGAAACATTAAGGATCGTTGCTGATCTTTTTGATGTGGGAGTCGATAAGGACAGGATTCTTGACCTCATATATAACAACTACTCTTCTGACCGGATAAAGTTGCAGGGGTATGCCCTGAGCAACAGAATGGTCGTTATGCCGGAATACAAAACGGCTTATATCTCTCTTTCCCGCGATGACCTCAAGGAGTATAAACATGTGAAGGGTGACACTGAGGGATTTGTCAATGTGCCATTAACTATAAAAGGAATCTATTTTTCTGTACTTTTTATAGAAAAAGATGGTTTTATTAAGCTTTCTTTCAGGTCAAAAGGTAAATTTCGTTCAAATGAATTCGCCGCACAGTATTTTTACGGGGGAGGTCATCAGAACGCATCAGGGGGCGAATATCCGGATACTCTTGAAAACACTGTTGATTATTTCCTTAAAGTTCTGAAGGAAAATCTCTGGAGATTTGGTGATACGGAGTAAATATATGACTTTCAGATCTCTTGCTATATTGCTGTTTCTTTTTGCCTTAATGTCGTGCAGGAACGGCCCGGAGAAAAATCCTGCCCGGAGTCAGCCCGGAACCGGGGAAATGGCTGACCTTAACAGCTATTTTGTCAAAAAAGACAAGGAAAGGATAGAGAACTATATTGAAAGGAAGAATCTGAAAATGTCAGAGTCTCCGACTGGTCTCTGGTACCAGATCATTATAGAGGGGGAGGGGAAGCTCCTTGCAAATAATGACAGGGTTATTATTGATTATGAATGCTCTCTTCTTGACGGCACCAGATGCTATTCATCCGAGGAGCTTGGACCCAAAGAGGTTGTTCTGGGACGAAGCGAAATGGAAGCCGGGCTGAATGAAGGTCTTCATCTTCTCAGGCCGGGAGCCGAAGCAATCTTCATAATTCCTCCTTTCCTGGCTTATGGATTAATCGGCGACCGGAAATTAATTCCTCCACGGGCTACCCTTGTATATCACGTAAAAGTAAGAAGAGGATAATATCAATTTTCCCGGATGCTGAGAATTTTGACCAGACTGTACTATCAGGGATTAAGGGAGTATAATAATTTTACTATTTTTACGTTAATTATTTTTAATAATCCATTTAATTCAAATTCCCTGAAATGAGAACAAATAGCAATAAAACAATTCTGCTGCTTATGACAGGATTCATGATTCTCTTTGCCTCATGTAATCCCTCTGATAAATATGTGAAAGAAGAAAAGCGGCAGATTCAGGATTACCTTTCAAAAAACTCCGGTCTTAATTTTGTTCAGAAGCCCAGCGGTTTATATTATCTTGAAGTTGTTACAGGTACGGGACGATCTCCTGTCATAAGCGATTCAGCCTTTGTCAGATATACAGGCAAATTTCTTGATAATACCGTTTTTTCGTCAAATGTTTCAAGTGGTACATTGTTGGGTTTTATTGTCGGGCAGAATATTCTCGGCATCGATGAGGGAGTCTCGCTAATGAAGGAAGGTGGCAAGTCGACATTTCTGATTCCCTCAGCTCTGGGATTTGGTTCTATCGGGAATTTTTCTGCCGGCATTTCGGGTTATACCCCGTTATTATATGATATTGAACTTGTTAAAGTAGTTCCTTACGTCGGAAAATAAGATCACTGAAGAACAAAGATCACCCTTTTATCATTTAATGAAGGGATGTTTTTCTTCCACTCTGATATCTTCATGGTTCTGATATCTTCTGAGGGAAGCGTGATATCAGCAGCGACGCAAAGCATTGTATCATTTTTGCAGGCAGATATTAAAGTTTCAAACATTTTCTGATTCCGGTATGGTGTCTCCATGAAAATCTGTGCAAACCCATCGTGCGATTTTTTTTCAAGATCCCTGATTCTTGCTTTTTTTTCGTCAGGTTTTACCGGAAGATAGCCATTAAACGAGAAATTCTGACCGTTCAGTCCGGAAGAGATAAGCGCAAGGATTATTGAAGAGGGGCCGGAGAGGGGAATTACCTTTATATTCATTTTATGGGCAAGCGAAATAACTTTTGCTCCCGGATCTGCGATGCCGGGCAATCCTGCCTCACTCATTACCCCGGCATCTGACCCGTTGATAACAGGTTCCAGGAAGCCTGAAATATCTGAATCCCCGGTATGTTCGTTCAGTTCAAAAAAAAGAGTATCATCGATGGGAAACTCCCTGTCTATCATCCTCAGGAACCGCCTTGCGCTTCTTATGTCTTCTGCAATGAAGCATCGCAGCTCCCTGGTAAGGCTGATAACCTTCTCCGGGATCACCTTCAGAAAGTCATCTCCTCCCAGGGTCACTGGTATCAGATAAATATTGCCGGCCATGTATTTAAGTTTGCAGGTTCAAAGATAAAAAATATTGCTTATGTCTCTGTAGTAACAAATTTTATAGCGGATGTTGGGTTTTATTGTTTTTTAATATAGGTTTGCCAGGAAATTGCTTGAAAGTGAAAATAACTTTTCTAGGTACAGGGACTTCACAGGGGGTACCTGTAATTGCCTGTGATTGCGCAACCTGCCGTTCCGAAGACCCGCACGACAAGAGACTCAGAACCTCTCTTATGGTGGAGGTCGAAGGAACTACCCTGATCTTTGATGCCGGGCCGGATTTCCGTCAGCAGATGCTGAGAGAGAAAGTGACAAGGCTTGATGCTATTATTCTTACACATGAACATAAAGATCATATTGCAGGACTTGATGATGTGAGGGCATTCAACTATAAAAGTCAGGATGCAATAGATATCTATTCCGAAGAAAGGGTACAGAAAGCTCTCAGGAAGGAATATTCATATGTTTTTTCGGAGTTCCAGTACCCGGGGATTCCAAAGATGAGGCTTAACACAATTAATGATGAGATTTTTACTGTCGGGCGTTTACAGATATTGCCATTAAGGGTTTTTCATTACCGGCTTCCTGTTTATGGCTTCAGGATAGACAACTTTGCCTATATAACCGATGCGAATTATATTCCGGAGGAGACTGTAGAGAAATTATTAGGAGTTAAATATTTGGTTATTAATGCTTTGAGGAAGGAAAAACACATTTCTCACTTTAACCTGAGAGAGGCTATTGATTTTATCAGGCAGATCTCCCCTAAGAAAGCCTTCATTACTCATATAAGTCATCAGATGGGCCGTCATGCCGAGGTATCAAAGGAACTGCCCAATGAGATAGTCCTGGCCAGCGACGGACTGAGTTTTTTGTGCTGACAGCAAAAGATAATGCAGTTATTTCTTTTTGAAATTCTTATTCAGCTTCTTTTGATAGCCTGTGGAGAAGAAGTACTTGTTCCTTCCAAGCTGCGAGGCATTTACAATTGATGTCTTTTTCTTCTTCTGGTAATAGGGATTCTTCTTTGAAGATGCACAGGAGAACATAATGGCAATCAGAGCACAGGTAAAAATAAGGAATAGAATTTTTTTTGTTCTGCCCATCATCGACTCTCTATGAAATAACCATTAAAAATACACTATTTTTCTTTAAAAGAAAAAAAATGGCACGATTATCTGGCCTCTCATATATTATTAATGACTGTTATGTTTTATATTGCATTAAATATTGAAATTTCGGACCTCTTTCAAATCTGCCATCGGCTATACCGGAAACTTACAAAAGTCTGAATTGGAAAGGAAATTATATCCGGATCGGGGATAAGCTATTCCGGACTGGTGGATGGAAGTGATTTAAATATTAATAGATTAATGATCATTCAATGAACATCAGAGTAAAAATAATATTGGCATATTCTGCGTTCTTGCTGGTAATTCCGGTTGCCGGGCTCTCCCAGTCGCTGCATAATGTGGTAATTTCAAACACAACAGGTCTTTCTGTCGACCAGGTGGTACTGTCAGACAGCAGTTCGGTTATCATGGCCGGAAGCAGGCCGCTGTTCAGCTTCCGCCTTAATAATAAACCCCTCAATTCAACCCAGGTAAATGCAGAAAAGGAGGGTGAAGGTTATACACAAACCTACGAAAATGGCTTAAGAGTGATCTTTCAGAGGTCAGATACTTCTTTAACCGGGTGGCAGGGTGAGATAACCTTTGATAACAGGGGAGAAGATACTCTCCTGATAAGTAATGTCGTACCGTTCGGCGAGGACAATAGCTCTGTCAATATAACAGGGGATGGTCCATGGGATCTTGCCAGGGCTAATTTGTTCAGGCCGGGATTCAGGCCTGTGAGAGTAATTCTTCCGGATAATGCATGGGAACTGGGATATACCTCTTTTTTTGCCGGATATGAATTATCTGTTTGTGCTCTTGCCAGACGCGTAAAAATTGAAGGAGGGCAGAGGCAGAGATATGAAACCAGGCTTCCTCCGAAATCTTCGGTAAGCTATTCTTTATATGCTGAAATATTCAGGGGCGATTGGCAGAACGGATTAAGGTTAATGTTCAGGGACAGATATCTTTATGATCTTAAAAGCTTTAACGATTCCCTTTATAAACGAAAAGACCTGGCCTGGATAAGGGAAAGTTATCTGGCTGTATTACAGATGGCCTGGGACAGGGAATTTTTCGACAGATTTACCGGTAAGTATACTTATCCGGATGTTATTAAGAAGGGGATTGAACTTTTTGGTAATATTGATATCTATGGCCTCTGGCCCACCTGGCCCCGCCTTGGTCTTGATCAGAGGAACCAGTGGGATATGTACAGGGATCTTCCGGGTGGAACTCCCCAGCTACGGAGCTTCATAAAGATGTCGCATCTGGCAGATACCAGATTCTTTATAGCATATAATCCCTGGGACAAAAGTACCAGGAATGAGGACCATCTTAAAGGTATGGCTCAGCTCCTGGCCGAAACCGGGGCTGATGGCGTGATCCTCGACACAATGGGCAGCTCGGCATCAGAACTTCAGGCTGCTGCAGATAGTGTCAGTAAGGGCGTGATTATGTATTCCGAGGGTATGGCTATTCCTAAAGATATGCCGGGGATTGTCTCGGGAAGGGTACATAACGCAATATATCTCAGTCCCGAGCTTAATCTCAATAAGCTGATCAGACCCGATTTTGCAATATTCCGTGTATGTGATGTCGGAGAGGATATCCTCCACCGTGAGATAGCTATTTCGTTCTTCAATGGATATGGGACTGAGCTGAATATGTTCCGGCCCGGAGGCAGAGGAGATAATTACAGAAACGACCTTGATTACCTCTCTCACACAACATTCATACTCAGACAGAACAATGATGCATTTCTTGATAATGACTGGACTCCGCTTATCGGGACCACGTTGGATAATGTTTATGTAAACAGGTGGAGATCAGGAGATAAAACTCTATTTACTATTCTGAATATGCGACCAGAAGGTGTAACCGGAAAACTTTTCAGTATCGACAGTACAGATGGAAAGCATTTTGTTTCACTCTGGAATCATGAAAATGTTTTGCCGGTTTCTGAACAGGGGAAAGTGTATCTTCCGGCAAATGCCCCAGGATGGCCCGCCTTGTTCACAGGTACCCGCAGTGAAGGATCAGTTGATTGCATTGCCGGATTCCCGGGAATTCTCAAGACGGTTTTAACGGGCGATTCTTTAAATATAAGCGGTGGTGGACAGGGAGATCTTGTCATCTGGAAAGGTAATCCCTCATATCAGGCCTTTCATAAGGAATTCACCCTTTCACATGACACCACAATAAGAATAAGAGACATTTTTGGATACTATGAAGGAAAGATAGTTTTGCAGCTGGTAAAGGATAAAAGGTTAAAAGACGAGAATGTCCTTTTTAAAAAGGGAGGAAATCCATGGATCATAAGCAAGGTTGTCCGTACCGGAAGATCCCGCGTGATACCCCCTGATATGGTGCTTGTACCTGGTTCACTATTCTCTTTTAAAGTTGCAGGCAGTGATAATTTCATTCCTTATCCGGCGGAATCAAGGCCCGCTGTCAGAATAGACAGTTTCCTTATTGACAAATATCCTGTTACAAATTCACAGTATTATGAATTTATTATGAGTACAGGATACAGACCCGTTGACACCACAAGATATTTGAGGAACTGGCAGGAAGGCACCTTCAGACAGGGTCAGGATAAATATCCTGTGGTCTATGTCAGTTATGAAGATATGACTGCCTATGCTGCATGGGCCGGGAAACGACTTCCTACAGAGGCTGAGTGGCAGCTTGCCGCACAGGGAACGGATAACAGGAAATGGCCCTGGGGTAATGATTTTCACGGGACCTACTGCAACAACGGTTTCGACAGATCAACTCCCGTTGATGCATTTGTAAAAGGTCTCAGTCCTTATGGCGCTGCTGACCTGGTGGGTAATGTATGGCAACTGACTAATGATTTATATTTTAACGGGACAGATTACTTTGCTATGATCAGGGGAGGGAGTTATTATAAGCCTGAGTCAAGCTGGTGGTATTTGCAGGGAGGCCCTCAACCACTTGACAAAACACAGATGCTGCTGATGGTTTCACAGGCTTTCGACCGCAGC
This sequence comes from uncultured Bacteroidales bacterium, assembly GCA_963816345.1. Taxonomy (GTDB): domain Bacteria; phylum Bacteroidota; class Bacteroidia; order Bacteroidales; family VadinHA17; genus LD21. Next base: position 1,690,528 of record CAWFKI010000005.1, on the reverse strand, counting down.
GCCACAGTAGGTTTCAGATGTGTAAAGGATATTGACGTCAAAAACTTCAGGGCCAGACCCTGAGTTGCTTACAGTTTGGTTTTCACCGGAGCTCAGAGGTCTATCCTTCCTGCTCCTCCGGATATCTCGGGTTGATAGAATTCCGGTGTCAGACCTGTCATGTCGTGGTAAACATATGCAAGCTGGTTCATGAAGGTAGCAGTGCAGGATTTTTCAACTATGCTTACCGTGCATCCTCCGAATCCGGCACCGGTCATCCGGGTGCCTAATACCCCTGGTAATTTCCTCCCCTCTGATACAAGGGTATCAAGTTCGAAGCCGGTTACCTCATAATCATCCCTGAGTGAGTCATGAGACTGATTCATAAGTTCTCCGAAACGTGATATATTATTTTCCTTCAATACTTTTACAGCTTCTATAACCCTTCCGTTCTCACTTATGACATGCCTGGCCCTTTTTCTTACAACAGGATCCATTATATACTTTTCAAGGAGCCCAATATCCGATGTCCGGAGTTCACCGAGGTTTGAAACAGGCTTATACTTCTGAAGAAGTTCCACTGCCTTATCACACTCACTGCGCCTTTCATTGTATTTCGAATCGGTGAGGCCCCTTCTCTTATTTGTATTTGTTATAATAAGGGAATTATCATTCAGGATAAGGGGGACATTCTCATATGATAAGGTATTACAATTAAGAAAGATGGCATGATCCTTTTTCCCGAACCCCACGGCAAACTGATCCATTATACCGCAGTTCATACCAACAAATTCATTTTCGGCTTTCTGACTCATCTTAACAAGCTCAAGAGTCTCCAGTCGTGCATTATAAATATCATTCAGGGCCACTGCCGTTACCATTTCAATTGAGGCTGAAGAAGAGAGTCCGGCCCCGTTTGGTACATCTCCATAATAAAGGAGCTCAAGCCCTGATATCCCTATATCCTTTTTCAGGAATTCGTTTATTACCCCAAGGGGATAATTTATCCATTTTTTGCCACTGTTTCTGAATAATCCCTTAAGTTCTGTTTCTGAGTCGTCATTGAAGTTTATGGTGCTGAATTTAAGGCTTTTACCTTCGACTTTCCGGATAAGAAGATAGGTACCGTAATTTAATGCACACGGAAAAACAAAACCACCGTTGTAATCGGTATGTTCTCCTATGAGATTGACTCTTCCCGGGGAGAAAAAAAGAACAGGCCTCTTATTCCTGTTCCCGTATTTTTCGTAAAACTTTTCAACAAAGTTACCTGTATCCATTTTAAACTTTTAGCTTTTTCTCTATTTCATTAATCTGGTTCCTGAAGTGTTTATCAGTATCGATAAGATTATTAACAGTTTTACAGGCATGCAGGACTGTTGCATGATCCTTTCCTCCTATATGGGATCCGATGCTTGCAAGTGATGCTTTCGTAAGGCTTTTGGAAAAATACATTGATACCTGCCTTGCCTGAACAATCTCCCTCTTGCGGGTCTTACCCTGTATAAGATCGATCGGGATCTTATAGTAATCACAAACTATTTTCTGAATATATTCTATTGTGATTTCACGTCGTGATGTGCTTATAAGCTTATCAACCATCAATTTAGCCAGGTCGAGGGTGATCTCCTTCCTGTTAAGGGTTGACTGAGCATAAAGTGATATCAGGACTGCTTCGAGCTCCCTTATATTATTTGAGATATTTATAGCAAGGAATTCGAATATCTCTTCAGGCAGTTCAATGCCATCATTATAAGCCTTTTTCTTCAGAATTGCCAGTCGTGTTTCATAATCAGGTCTCTGAAGGTCAGCCTGAAGTCCCCATTTAAACCTTGAAAGCAGCCTCTGTTCCATACCCTGAAGTTCAACGGGGGGTCTGTCACATGTAAGTATCAGCTGTTTTCCCGACTGATGAAGGTGGTTGAAGATATGGAAGAAAGTGTCCTGTGTTTTTTCCTTTCCGGCAAATTCGTGTACATCATCAAGAATGAGGACGTCAATCATCTGGTAGAAATGCAGGAAATCATTTTTATTGTTGTTTCTCACAGATTCGACGAACTGCGTCTGGAATTTATTGGCATTTACGTAGAGCACAATCTTATCCGGCAGCTTTTCTTTGACCAGGATTCCTATGGCCTGCGCAAGATGGGTCTTTCCGAGTCCGGAATCACCATACACCATAAGCGGGTTAAAAGCTGTTCCACCAGGGTTATTGCCAACGGCAATACCGGCCGACCGGGCCAGTCTGTTGCATTCTCCCTCTACATAGTTGCTGAAATTGTAATCGGGATTTAGTTTTGGATCGAAATGCACCTTTTTTATTCCCGGTATTACGAAGGGGTTCTTTATGGATGGTTGAGTTATTTCAAAGGGAACCTGAACAGGTTTATTATTAAGGTCCGTTTTGTTTCTGGAAGGATATCTTACTGTATAGGGTTTGCCATCTGAATAATTGGTGTTCTCCATAACAACGTTGTATTCAAGCTTTGCTTCGGCTCCGATCTCCCTTCTGAGTGTCTTCCTCAGAATATCAATGTACTGCTCTTCCAGGTATTCATAAAAAAACGGACTTGGAACCTGAATGGTAAGGACATTATTCTCCAGCTTTAATGGTACGATCGGTTCAAACCAGGTCTTGTAACTGATGGATGGAATAATATCCTTTATTATTTGAAGACAATTATTCCAAACATCATTATGTGACTTATTCATTTAGGTTGGTTTTTTTAAAAAAATTCAAGGTTGGAATCTTGACGATTCAGGTAGCAATATTTGTAAAAAAAAAACTAATAAAAAAAATTTTTTTTACTTGACTTTTTCGAAAAAAGTATATGTTTTTAGACATCAGCAACTTATAAAATAAAATATTTTAAAATAAATTAAAGAACTGAATGTCAGGCATATAGCTGTATTGAGGAGGATTTACTGGTGTAAGCCAGATTGTTATGGTTTCTTAGTCAAAATTTAACAAAGTGATCCCATTTGTAGGACTATTTTAACATAGATTTTAAACGGATTTTTAAGGTGAAGATAATCTGAATTTTATGGAACAATTATTTAGACGGGCTGCTTTTTTTACCAAAGATTGAAAAGTGAACATATCTTTTTGGATTTGCCTTCATATCCACAAAAAGTTCATTCAGGCTCTCAAGACTTCTGTTAAGATTTGCATAAAGGGAGTCATTTGTCATAAACTGACCTGCAGATCCTTTTCCTTTATTGATATTTTCCATCATCAAGGCAGTTTTTTCAAGGCTTTTCTTCAGAGCCATGGCGGAACCATAAATATCAGCAGCGGCAAGTGTATCGGTAATTTTTTCCATATTTGCGAATGTATTGCTGATCTTTCCTGATGTGGCAGAGAGCATATCAGTGAACCTGCCCAGGTTTTCGATAGTGGTTTTAAGATCATTCTCTTTTGAGGAAAAGATATTATTAAGACTCCCCGTTGTACCATTGAGGTTTGCCATGGTCCCGTTCAGGTTCCTGGTAAATTCCGGATTAATGACCTTATTAATTGAAAATGTCAGTGAATCAAGCTTTACAACAAGGCTCAGGATTTTATCCTTTACGGGCAGGAGTTCCGATTCAACTTTATCTGTCAGGGAAGCTGCAAGCATACCCGGTATAGTATCACCCTCCTTATATACCCCTGGTCCGTTACCATATACGAACTGTACTTTCATTCCTCCGAGGAGAGATACAGGAACAATTTCGGCAACTGTATTTCTTGGGAGCTTGAAATTCTTGTTTACAGAGAATACAACCAGAAGCCTGCCGCTTGTAGCATCAACAAAATCTACAGAGCGGACAACCCCTACCTTGTAACCATTTACTTCAACAGGGCTTGATTCTGCAAGTCCGCCTACGTTATCATAAATTGTGTAGTAGTAATTGGAGCTTTTGAAAAATTCCCTCCCTTTGAGAAAATTGTATAACCAGATAAATACCAGTATTGTAAGCAGGGCAACGGCGCCAACCTTAATTTCATTTGAGATCTTTTTCATCTAGTAGGGGTTTTTTGTTTCTTTCTTTTGGTCCAATGCCTCCTGCAAAGGTAATATTTTGTTGTCTTTAACTGCAATAACAAAAGCATCGGGATACAGTGGTTCAAGTTCTTTCCTGTAATTGGCGGCAGCCATATAATCAGTAAAACTACCTGTGGCATATTTCAGCTGATCCCGGCTGTTTATCTCTATAACATTTTTTAAACCATTAAAGTTTTCAGGTTTTAATTCAATTTTTGAGGAGGCAGAGGTAATCTGCACCATAAAGACTACTTCCCCGGATGATACCGCCTGTGTTGCCGTATTTTCCGCAACAGGTTCCGGCTCCTCTCTCTTTACGGGAAATTTGCTGCTTCTGCTGTCTATTTCATCTATATATTCTCTGCATGCCCTGTAGATGGAGGAAGCTAATTCATCCTGTCCTGATGACGAATTGAGAAATTTCTCCTCTGCAGGTTGTGTAATAAATCCCGTCTCTGTCAGCACGCTGGGCATCGTCGTCATAAACAGCACCCAGAAGCCTGCCTGTTTTACACCCCTGTCAAGCCTGTCAGATTTATCCTTGTACTGGGCCTGTATTTTTGATGCAATGCCGGTGCTCTGTTCCTGAAAAATATTCTGCATGAGGGTGAACATCACGTAAGATTCGGGGGATTTGGGATCAAACCCCTCATATTTGGTAGAGTAGTCATTTTCGAGAAGAATTACCTCATTCTCCTTCATTGCCACATCAAGATTCTCCTGGTCTTTTGCTAGTCCCATCACGAATGTTTCAGTTCCGTGAATTGTTTTCGATTTTGCCCAGTTGACATGGATGGAGATGAACAGGTCAGCATTATTCTTATTTGCTATTACTGCACGGTCCCTTACCTCGACAAAAGTATCACTCTTTCTGGTATATATTACTTTTACATTTTTGATATTCTGTTCAATGAGGTTTCCGGTCTTCAGGGCAATGGCCAGGGTAATATTCTTTTCCGCGCTGAAGCTTCCGAGTGCACCCGGATCTTTTCCTCCGTGTCCTGCATCAATAACTATTACCCAGTTCTTGTCGGTTCTGACTGCCGAGGCAGAAAATGAAAAGATCACCATTACAGCCAGGAATGAAATCAATTTTTGTATGTTGATATTATTGGTATGAAGTTTGCCGTTTTTAATTCCTGTACTCATTTTTAGTTCATCTTTTTTTACTTAGTTTTGCCCTTGTTCTGGTATCACACGAAAATTATACAAAAATAGCATTTAAGTTGTATTTTTTTATAGAAAAGCGGTTCCTTATAATGTTCCTGTTGGTGATCCAGACAATCTTCCTGTTTTCCCAGGAGAATGAGAAGGTTCCCGACTCGCTGCAGGTAAAACAAATCCCGGATACCCTACATCCAAATATCCTTAAACCTGCACCAGATGCCATCGATAAGGAGGTAACATATAAGGCCGCCGGAATGATCATACGGGATGTTGTCAATAAAAGGGTTTTTCTTGTAGATAAAGCGGTTGTGAATTATGGTGATCTGGAAATAAAGGCTGATTCTATTGTATTTGATATGAAGACAAATCTTCTATTCGCCATCGGACGGAAAGATACTACGGGAAAGGTTATAGGTTCGCCTGTATTTAAGGAGGGAAGCGAGGAGTTTGAAGCCACCGAGCTCACATATAATTTCAAAACCCGTAAAGCCATTGTCAGCAATATCATAACAAAGCAATCAGACGGGATCCTGCACAGCAAGTTCACAAAGCTGCTTGAAGACGGGACATCAGACATAATGAACAGTACCTATTCAACCTGTGATCTCGACCCGCCTCATTTCTATATCAGTCTGCCAAAAGCAAAGGTATATCCGGGCGAAAAGATCGTATCGGGCCCCGGGCACCTTGTGCTTGTCGGAATCCCCCTTCCGCTGTTCATCCCTTTTGGATATTTTCCTGTAAACACAAAGAAAGCTGCTTCCGGAATACTTTTCCCCAGTTTCGGGGAAGAGACAGAACGTGGTTTTTCACTTACTGATGGCGGGTATTACTTCGCATTGAGCAATTATTTTGATCTTACCCTGAAGGGGAATATCTACTCAAATGGTTCCTGGCTGGCTACTGCGCAGACAAACTATAACAAGCTCTACAGGTACAACGGAAATTTTTCTTTTAATTATGCAAACAATATAAGTGGTCATCAGGGCCTGTCGGATTACAGTAAATCAACCAATTACAGATTGGGATGGGCTTATAATCAGGATCCCAAGTCTTCTCCGGGATCAAGATTCTCGGCCAGTGTCAATATGAGTTCAAGCGGTTACGAGAAGAATAACAGTTATGTGGTTTCAGAGCATGTTGCTACACAGAAACAATCAAGTATAAGCTACTCCAAATCCTGGGAGGGCACGCCATTCAATCTTTCGGCAAGTATGAACCACAGCCAGAATACAAAGAACAAAACAGTTTTCCTTGACCTTCCCAAGATGAATTTCAATGTCGGAAGGATTTACCCGCTTAAGAACAGGAACAGTACCGGCAAAACAAAATGGTACCAGGAACTTCAGTTTCAGTACACAGCCTCACTTGATAATCAGATCAGTACCTACGACAGCCTTCTGTTCACCAAAGCGGTATGGGATAATATGAAAAACGGAATCAAGCATGATGCTCCGCTTAGTTTACAGTTGCGTCCTTTCAGAAATTTCTCAATAACTCCCTCCGTCGCCTATTCCGCAGTCATGTACACCCAGAAGATAACAAAATCCTGGGATCCCGTCAGGGATACTATTCTGGTGAATAAGGAAAAGGGCGCTTTTTACGGGCAGGCAGTAAACCCTTCAATAAGTGCCAGTTATAGCCCGCAGATTTTCGGAATGTATCTTTTTACAAAGCCCGACTCAAGGCTCCAGGCCATACGGCATGTGATAAAACCTTCAGTAGGCTTTAATTTTATACCCGCCTTTGCAGGACTGAGTACAAATATGTACAGAACAGTTCAGTCGGATATTACAGGGACTAAATTCAGTGAATACTCCATATATGAAGGTAATATATTTGGAACTCCTTCATTGTCAAAGAGGAGCGGGAGCGTCTCCTTTGGCCTTACAAACATTGTCGAGGCAAAGGTCTTTGCAAGAAATGATACCACCGGAAAGCCTAAGAAGGTTAAATTAATAGATAATTTCGGGATTAACACCTCCTATAATATTTTTGCGGATTCTATGAAGTGGGCGCCAATAACAATGGCATTCAGGACCACACTTATTAACAATATCAACATCGCGGCAAACGGCAGCTTCTCGATCTATGGCATCGATAAAAACGGGAGGGCTGTAAAGACTCTCTTTTTCACACAGCAGGGGAAGCTTATGAGGCTTACAAATTTCACTACCAGTGTTGATTTCAGTCTCAGTGAATTACTTAGCGGGGGTAAGAAAAACAAGAAGACCGGGAGTGAACCCAATTCATCACAGGATATGTTTAACCAGGGCTTCGATACAGGTGAAGGTATGCAACCGGGTCAGCGCGGCCAGGAGAATAACGCTCCGATATCCATGGATGAATATGGCTATGCCCAGTTTGATGTCCCCTGGGCACTCAATATAAGCTATAGCTTCAACTACTCGAAACAGGGACTTAAACCAACAGTTACCCAGGCCGTTTCATTGAACGGAAACCTGTCACTCACGAAGAAATTGACAATAACATATATCAGCGGATATGATTTTACCGGGAAACAAATTACAATGACCTCAATAGGTATAAGACGTGACCTTCACTGCTGGGAAATGAACATGAACTGGATACCGGTAGGATCTATGAAGGGCTGGAACTTTACAATAAAGGTCAAAGCTTCCGTACTGGGTGATATGAAATATGAAAGAAGAAAAGATTACCACGATTCATTTTAAAGAAGGCGTGGGCAAAAAAAAACCGGATCAGTCGGCTGACCGGTCCGGTATGCAATAGCAGGAGGATTTCTATTCCCCCTTTATTTCGAAGTCAATCTCGACTTTTACCTCCCTGTGAAGTTTTACAATTGCCTTGTAATTGCCAACTTCCTTTATCTGATCCTCCGGGAGGGTTATGTTCCTGCGGTCAATGTCAAAGCCCTTTTCTTTCAGCGACTCGGCAATCTGAATTGTATTGACCGAGCCGAAGATCTTACCTGAGGTGCTTGTTTTTGCACCAACCACCAGCTTGATACCGGTTAGTTTTTCAGCAATCTCCTGGGCGGCTATTTTGATTTTTTCTTCCTTGTGTGCCCGCTGCCTGAGATTTTCTTTATGCATTTTCTTCTCCGACGCAGTGGCTGCAACAGCAAATCCCCTGGGGATGAGAAAATTTCTTCCGTATCCGTCCTTGACAGTTACAACATCGTCTTTTTGACCGACCTTGTTTACGTCCTGTTTTAATATAACTTCCATAATTGATCCTCCTTATTTTAATAGGTCAGTAACATAAGGAAGAAGAGCAATGTGTCGTGCTCTCTTAACGGCTTTAGCCACTTTCCTCTGATATTTTAATGAAGTACCTGTGATCCTGCGGGGCAGTATCTTTCCCTGATCATTCAGAAATTTCTTCAGGAATTCGGGATCTTTATAGTCAATATAACGGATCCTGTTTTTCTTAAACCTGCAATATTTCTTTTTCTTGATCTCAACAGTCGGTGGAGTCAAATATCTGATTTCTGATTCGTTCTGTGCCATTTGTTATTCCTCCTTTATTTTTACTGATTCTTTTTGCTTCCTCTTTTTCTCAGCATATTCAACGGCAAATTTCTCCATTCTGAAAGTTAAAAACCTGATTATCCTTTCGTCACGCCGGTATTGGAGCTCAAGTTTTTCAATTAGATCGCCTGTGCCTTTAAATTCAACCAGATAATAGAAGCCTGTCGACTTCTTCTGGATGGGGTAGGCCAGTTTTTTTAGACCCCAGTTCTCTTCATGAACGATCTCACCGCTGTTATCGGTAATGACCTTCTTGAATTTCTGTACCGCTTCCTTCATCTGGTTCTCAGATAAAACGGGAGTTGCAATGAAAACGGTTTCGTACTGATTCAACATAGTAATTAATAATTTATTGGTTTAATGATTTTGGCTCGCAAAAGTACAACTATTTTGTGTTATTCAAAAATTATGGGTTAAATATATTGTATATTCCTTTACTTCAGTTCATGGCAATAATAAGATTGAATCTTCTCCGAATAGTTAATTTACCTCTGAATCACCTGAGAGGACTATTTTTTTATGCTGAATTTCAGTGTTTCCCCTTTAGGGGTCAGGGGTAAAAAAACACTGAAATTCAGCATAATTGACTTTTCGGAGTGGACTCAAGATTGATTTTTTAACCCCCCGTTAATAAGGAAGGCTTTTTGACTATATTTGTATTCCTGTAATAATATAGAAACGAGAGTCCTCTTTTTATGGAAAACTTCATTGTATCAGCAAGGAAATATCGTCCTGCGAGTTTTGACATGGTTATCGGTCAGGACTCTATAACCCATACGCTGAAAAGTGCCATAAGGAACAAACACCTGGCACAGGCTTATCTTTTTTGCGGGCCACGTGGTGTAGGCAAAACAACCTGTGCAAGGATCTTCGCCAAGACAATTAACTGCAGTAACCTGGGCGATGACGCCGAGGCCTGCGATAAATGCGAATCCTGCCTGTCATTCAACTCCATGAGGTCATTTAATATCCACGAACTCGATGCAGCATCCAATAACAAAGTTGAGGATATAAGAAGCTTAAACGAACAGGTAAGGATTCCACCCCAGATAGGGAAATACAGCATCTATATAATCGACGAGGTTCATATGCTGTCCTCATCGGCATTCAATGCATTTCTCAAGACTCTTGAAGAACCCCCTTCACATGCCATCTTCATACTTGCTACCACTGAAAAGCATAAGATAATACCAACGATACTGTCGCGGTGTCAGATTTTTGATTTTAACAGGATCAGGGTGGAAGATATTGTCCATCGTCTGATGTATGTTGCCGGTAACGAAAGCATTACAGCCGAAGAGGAGGCCCTTCACATAATCGGACAGAAAGCTGATGGGGCGCTGCGCGATGCTTTATCAATTTTCGATCAGATAGTCAGCCTCTCAGGCAAAGAGATTTCTTACAGGGATGTAATAGAAAATCTCAACGTTCTGGATTATGAATACTATTTCAAAACAATTGACGGAGCCCTCCTGGGCGATGTATCGTCGGTTTTGATCTCATTCAATGAGATACTTGAAAAAGGATTTGACGGTCATAATTTTATATCAGGGTTGAACAGCCATCTTCGCGATCTTCTTGTATGCAAAGATGAAGCTACAATTTCTCTTCTGGAAACTACAGCATCAGTAAAGCAGAGATATCTTCGTCAGACCGGCAGATGCAGTATTGACTTTCTGCTGAAGGCGCTTGAGATAGGCACCGGTTGCGATCTCACATATAAAAACAGCAAGAATCCGAGGTTACATGTAGAACTCTCTCTGATACGGCTCTGCAGGCTTACAGAGGGTTCCGCTACGGAACCTGAAAAAAAAAAGCCTGACCTGATCCGCGAAAAAAGTCAGGAAAATGAACCGGGATCCGGAATTACACCTTCGTCACGATCTGAGATCTTACACGGGGATCATCAGGTAGCTGAAAGCGAACCGGCCCCCCCGGAGAGATCCCAGGGAAAGCATACTCCCGTAATTGAAAAACCTTCAAGGACATTTTCAATAAAAGAGCTGATATCCGGTGAACCGGCAGGTTCCGTAAACTCGCCGGAAAGCCCTGTGGGATCTGTTTCACCTGCTGAATCTCTGTCCAAAGAGATTTTTACTCCCGAAGCGTTTGAAAAGTGCTGGGACGAATTCATAAAACAGCTTGACGGTGAGGGACCAAGAATTGTAAGTATGTTTAAAACAATTAAACCTGAACTGGACAACGATCAGACAATCAGAATCCATCTGAGCAATGCTGCACAGAAAGATACATTTATCGGGAATTATAAGCAGAAGCTGATGAGCTGTCTGCAGAATAAATTTATCAACCCCGATTTTGACATTGAGACAACAATCGATGCCCCTGATACAAATGATATTTTATATACCGATGATCAGAAATATAATTATCTGTTTAACAAGTATCCCATTCTTAAGGAGATGAAAAAAAACCTGAATCTTGATCTTTCCTGAGTATCATTACATTACACCAAACGGTAAAACTGGCAGATGTGGAAAATTACACAGCAGATTCCCGGCAGAATGTTGATCTGAAATCCATTTCAGGAGGAAAGGATATATCGGATCAGATCATTGACCACTCCCGTTCGATGATCAGTATCATTAACCGTGATTATATCTATGAAAAGGTAAATAATACCTTTTGCAGGGAGCACCAGGTTGTTGATAATTCAATTGTCGGCAGATCTCTTGCCGATGTCTGGGGCAGTGAGACTTTTGAAAAGCAGATCAAAAACAATATTGATCTGTGTCTGAAAGGAGAAACTGTCAGATACGAAGCTTCATTTTCCACGGCTCTTCAGGGTAAAAGATATTATGAGGTGATTTTCAGGCCGCTTTCGATCGGTTGTGACGAAATTACCCATCTGATGGCTGAAACCTTTGATATTCATGATCTGAGGATAGCAAGGCAGGAAACAATGGAGAGGGAAGAGGAACTGAAAAAGTTTGAGACCAACCTTCCCATTGGTTTCGTCAGATGCGATCCTGACGGGAAAATAGTTCATGTGAATAAATTCTTTCTCCATATAATGGATTGTCATGATGAAGCTTCGGTTTTAAACCTGAATTTTAAGAGCTTTTATCCATTTGAAATTTTATATGAGATCCAGATCGAACAGCTTCTGGAACATCATTCCAGAAATTTCGGAAGGCTTTATCTGAAAAACCCGAAAGGCAGTGAAATCCCATGCAGGATAAGTGGCTTTCTGGCACTTGATCTCTCAGGGACTCCTTCCTACATCGATTTTGCAATTGAGGATTCATCGCGGGAATTGTTTCTTGAAAACCGTCTTCTGCAGGCACACAAGCTTGAGACAATTGGCTCCCTTGCCGGAGGAATAGCTCACGATTTCAATAATATACTGGCAACCATTTCAGGGTATTCAGAGTTGCTGCACGACGATCTGCCAAAGGATTCAGCTCTTTCGGATAAAGTGACCAGGATCCAGGGCGCCGTTCATAAAGCCCGGTCAATTATCGACCAGATGCTTACATTCAGCAGGCAGGTTGAACAGGAGAAAGTGCCAATAAGCGTATCGGAGGTACTTAAGGAGACTGTTGGCTTTGTAAGATCATCCGCGCCCCCGGATATAATTATTAAGGTACGTACTTCAGGCAGGAAAGCAACCGTGCTGGCTGATCCTACACAGCTTTTCAGGGTCTTTCTGAACGTGATGACCAATGCCATCCAGGCTATGGAAGGAAATGGAGGTACACTTTCGGTGAACATGTCTACTGTTGAGGGTAAGTCTGTAAAGCATGAACTGAACCGGGATATTGTTGCAGATAATTACGTGCTGATTTCTTTTAAGGATACCGGTAAAGGAATGGAACCCTCCCTGATGGAGAGGATCTTTGAACCGTTTTTTACTACCCGCGAGGTTGGGAAAGGAACAGGCCTGGGACTCTCCGTTATACACGGCATAATTACTGAACTTGAAGGAGAGATCCTTGTATCAAGCAGGAAGGAGGAGGGCTCGGTTTTTTATATTTACCTTCCCGTTTCAAAAATCTATAGCTCCGGCTCAACAGTTAAGGAGAACAGGAGGAAGATCCTTTTTATAACAGGAGACAAGCATGAGTCAAAGGTATTGTCAATAGCCCTTGAGAACAGCGGCTTCGATCTGATCTATATTTCTGACCGGAGGAATCTGATCAGGGTGATGAATTTAAATAGTGAACGGCCGGATCTTATAATTTATATGAGCGAGTCCAAACAGGTAGATCCCGAAGATCTGACAGGGATTTTATGCCAGTCAGATATCGCTGTACCATGCATACTTATTACCGGGAGCGACCACAATGAAATGGAAGATAACTTAATAAATTCAGGAATTATTAAACAACATTTGATTAAACCTGTTTCTCTTAAAGAAATAAGGAATGCTATACAGCTTTCATTATAATGAAACTATTTAATAAATACGATGGCAGGAGTATTGATTGTTGAAGATGACAAGGAGCTGAGAGAGATGATAAATATCTCCCTGACGCGGCGGAAATTCACGGTTATTGAGGCTGTAGACGGCAAGGAAGCAATAACACATTTCAAACCTTCTATAACTGATCTGGTCATTACTGATCTTATTATGCCGGAGGAGGATGGATTAAAAGTAATTATGAAACTGCGGGAAATGAAGCCATCACTTAAGATTATTGCTATTTCAGGAGGAGGCAAAGCCGGCCCCGGAAGTTACCTTAATCTGGCTAAAGCCCTTGGTGCCGATGCAGTATATTCAAAACCATTCTCCATCAATGATCTTATCACCAGGATAGAAGAGTTGTTATCGACTGAACAGCATAGATGATTTGTTTGTTATATCTGAAACTTTAAATACTTGTTATTATGTTAAAGAAAACCGTCGAAGACCTTTGTAACAGGCAGATAGAGAGAGAAGGATATTCCTCAAACCTTTATCTCGCAATGGCAGCATGGGCTGAAACCAGTGGATTAAGCGGAGTCGCAGCATGGTTGTACAGTCAGGCAGATGAAGAACGTATTCATATGCTGAAGTTTATCAGGTATATACATGAGAGGGGTGGTAAGGCAGTGATCCCGGTGATCAAGAAACCGGGGGAAGAGTATAAAAGTGTGGAGGAATTGTTCAGGGAAGTATTGAAGCATGAGGAGTTTATTACCGGCAGTATTAATGAAATCGTCGCCCTGACTCTTGAGGAGAAGGATTTTAATACTCAAAACTTCCTGCAGTGGTTCGTGATGGAACAGGTGGAAGAGGAAGCTTCGGCAAAACTGATCCTTGACAAGGTCAAGCTTGTCGGAAAAACCAACATGTACGAATTCGACAGGGATATATCGGGTTTACGAAGAGTTTCACAGGCAACCCCGGCAACCTGAAAAACACTCGCTGATCTTCAGATTTTTAAATGATTTACTCACCGGCTCTGCCATTTGAGGCAGGGCTGGTGCTTGTTTTTGTCTGCCGTTATAATTTGGGATTTTAGAATTCTATTTCGAAAAATTAAGCTAATTTTGCAGGATATTTTTCAAAATTGTAAATTGTCTAAAAATGAGCATTATAAATAGCGTATTGGGTCTTTTCCTTGGGAATAAATATGAACGTGATCTTAAGGAAATAAATCCTTATGTAGAAATGATACGTCAGGAGTTCGAAAAGCTTAAGGATCTGTCAAACGACAGCCTGAGAAGCCTGACTGATGACTTGAGGCGGGAGATCCTGGGAAGTATTGAAGCTGAAGAAAATGAAATAGTTACTCTGAGGGAAAAAGCTGAAAAAGAAGAAGATGTAGACCTGAAGGAGGAGTTATACAATAATATAGATAAAATTGAGAAGCAGATAAACGAAAAACTGGAGATAGCGCTTGATCAGGCTGTTCCAAGGGCTTTTGCGATTGTCAAGGAGACAGCCCGCAGGTTCAAGGAGAACAGCGTTCTTGAAGTTACCGCCAGGCAATATGACAGGGATCTGGCTTCCAGACGGCAGAGCATTACGATAAAAGACGATAAGGCCCTCTGGAGCAATGTCTGGATAGCCGGCGGCAACGAGATCACATGGGATATGGTCCATTATGATGTTCAGCTAATTGGTGGCGTTGCACTTCATAAGGGGAAAATTGCCGAAATGGGAACAGGAGAGGGAAAAACTGTGGTTGCAACCCTGCCTGTCTTCCTGAATGCTCTCGCCGGACGGGGTGTCCATATAGTTACTGTAAACGATTACCTCTCCAAGCGTGACTCTGAGTGGATGGGACCTATTTATGAATTCCACGGACTTACAGTTGATTGTATTGACAAACATCAGCCAAATTCTGTCGACAGGCGCAAGGCTTATAACGCAGATATAACTTTCGGAACAAATAACGAATTTGGATTTGACTATCTCAGGGACAATATGGCTATCAATCCTGAGGATCTCGTTCAGCGTAAGCATCATTATGCCATTGTGGATGAAGTCGACTCGGTTCTTATCGACGATGCCCGTACGCCGCTTATCATCTCAGGCCCAACCGCAAAAAGCGATACTCAGCAGTTTGACGAACTGAAGCCCAAGGTGGAAAAGCTTGTAAATGCACAGAAGAAACTTGTTACCCAGATCCTTGCTGATTCAAAGAAACTTATTGGAGCAGATAAGAATGAGGAGGGTGGTTTGCTTCTCCTCAGAGCATTCAAAGGCCTTCCGAAGAATAATGCACTTATCAAGTACCTCAGCGAGGAGGGGAATAAATCCCTGCTTCTCAAGACCGAGAACTTCTATATGCAGAACAACAACAAAGAGATGCCCAAGGTGACTGATGAGCTCTATTTTATAATAGATGAAAAAGCCAACTCAATTGAACTCACCGAAAAGGGACTCGATCTTATTTCAACATCAGTTGAAGATGCAAGCTTTTTTATTCTTCCTGATGTAGGATCAAAGATAGCCGATATTGAAAAGTCGGATCTGTCAGACCGGGAGAAGCTTAAAATAAAGGATGAACTGCTGCAGGATTATTCTGTCAAGTCTGAACGGGTCCACACAATGACCCAGCTCCTTAAGGCCTGGACTCTCTTTGACAGGGACACCGAATATGTTCTTATTGATAATAAAGTGAAGATTGTAGATGAGCAGACCGGACGTATCCTTGAAGGCAGAAGATATTCCGATGGTTTGCATCAGGCAATAGAAGCAAAGGAAAACGTCAAGGTGGAGGAGGCTACCCAGACCTATGCAACAATAACCCTTCAGAATTATTTCAGGATGTACCATAAACTTGCAGGAATGACGGGTACAGCTGAGACGGAGGCAGGGGAGTTCTGGAATATTTATAAACTGGACGTTGTGGTAATTCCGACCAATATGCCGGTAATAAGAAGCGACAGGGAGGATCTTGTTTATAAAACAAAAAGGGAAAAATATAACGCTGTCATTGATGAGATTTCAGATTTGTACAGTAAAGGACGTCCGGTACTGGTTGGTACCACCTCTGTCGAGATATCTGAACTTTTAAGCAGGATGCTTAAGATGAAGGGTCTTAAACATAATGTCCTTAATGCAAAGCTGCATCAGAGGGAAGCTGAAATTGTTTCTGAAGCAGGTAAGACAGGGACCATAACAATTGCGACAAATATGGCGGGACGAGGTACCGATATAAAGCTTACCGCGGAGGTGAGAAATGCAGGTGGACTCGCAATTATCGGTACTGAGAGGCATGAGTCAAGGAGGGTTGACCGGCAGTTGAGGGGACGTGCAGGCAGGCAGGGAGATCCCGGGTCATCACAGTTCTTCGTATCACTGGAGGACGAGCTTATGAGACTCTTTGGCTCGGAAAGGATTGCAGGTATAATGGATAAGCTGGGACTTAAGGATGGCGAGATGATACAGCATTCGATGATCACCAAATCAATTGAACGCGCCCAGAAGAAAGTTGAGGAAAATAACTTTGGCATCAGGAAAAGACTTCTCGAATATGATGATGTCATGAATTCACAGAGAGAGGTTATCTATAAGAAACGTAAACATGCACTTCTTGGTGAAAGGTTAAGCGTTGATATTGCCAACATGATGTTCGATGTAACTGAAAACCTTGTTGAGACATATCACAAGGACGGAGATTTTGATGGATTTGATTTTGATCTTATACGTTCATTCTCAATGGATTCACCTGTTCCTGATCAGGAATTCAAAAAAGTAAGTTCTGAATCCGTTACGGATCTGGTATATGCAAAAGTTCTAGATACTTACAAAAGGAAAGTCGAAACAATATCTTCTCAGGCTTATCCTGTTCTGAAAGATGTGTATGACAGGATGTCAAACGTTTATGAAAATGTTGTTGTACCGATCTCAGACGGAGTTAAGGTGTTCCAGGTGGTCACTAACCTGAAGGCTACGGCAGAGTCTGAAGGCAGGGAGCTTGTCAGGTCATACGAAAAAACAGTAGTACTGGCTGCCATTGACGATTCCTGGAAAGAACATCTGAGGGAAATGGATGAACTTAAACAGTCAGTCCAGAATGCAACATATGAACAGAAAGACCCGTTGCTGATATACAAATTTGAATCCTTTGAGCTGTTTAAGACAATGCTGACGAAGGTGAACAAGGATGTTGTGAGTACTCTCATGAAAGGCCATATACCAACTCAGGATCCTGATCAGGTCAAGGAAGCACAGAGAAGGCGACAGGTTGACATGAGTAATATGCGAACCTCAAAAAGTGATTTTACCCAGTACAGCAGTACGGGAGGAGGACGTGAAAAGCCTCAGAAACCTGAACCTGTGAGGGTGGATAAAAAGGTTGGAAGAAATGATCCCTGTCCCTGCGGAAGCGGAAAAAAATACAAGCAGTGTCATGGCATGCAGCATGGAGAGACGGAACCAGCCAATGCAAATCTCTGATCAGTTTTTATTTATTTCCTCTATAGCTTTCTGGGTTCTGGTAAATACCGACCTGCTTACCGGGACCAGAGGGAGTCTCAGTATATTGTGGCAGAGGTTCATAATACTCAGCATGGCTTTCACCCCTGAGGGATTACCTTCAATGAACAGCAGATCCATAATTTCCATGAAACGGAACTGAATCTCCCGTGCAGATTTGAAATTGCTTTTAAGTGAATGGCTTACCAGCTCGCTGCACTGGGACGGAAAAGCATTGGCAAGAACGGAAATAACGCCCGATCCGCCTGAGGCAATTATGGGAATTGTGAGCAGATCATCACCTGAAATTACACTGAAGTTTTCCGGTTTTGACTTGATTATTCTCATTATCTGGTTCAGGTCGCCCGATGCTTCCTTAACGCCTGTTATGTTCTCGCAACTGTGGGCCAGTTCAAGACAGGTGTCTGAGGATACATTGCAGGATGTTCTGCCCGGAACATTATAGATTATCACAGGGAGCGGGCTGCACGTGGCTATTTCCTTGAAATGCTGAAAGAGTCCCCGCTGGCTTGGTTTATTATAATAGGGAGCAACGGATAATATCCCGTCCACCCCGGTCAGATTAGAATGACGGATACTATTGATGACCTCCTGGGTATTATTGCCGCCAATGCCACAGACAATCGGTACACGGTTATCCACAATCTCGACTATATAGGAAACAAGCGCTTTCTTTTCTTCCTTTGTAAGGGTAACTGATTCGCCTGTGGTTCCCATGGCGACAATATAGTTTACACCTCCGCTGATAACATGGTTTATCACACGTCCAAGTGCGGCAAAGTCAATACTGGAGTCATTCTTAAAAGGGGTAACAATAGCAACTCCCGTGCCTTTGAATTTTTTCATCTGCTTAGTTTTTTTCAACTGTTTTAGTGGAATCATCTTTTATAATTTCCAGATAATAGATTATCTGTGCAAGATAACTTTCGAGATCAACAGGATTTTTCAGTTCCATCATCAGGTCGAACGGGGAATCATACGACTCCTGATCAAGCAGCCCTACCTTAAGCCTGGATCTTGATAATGAAGTGATATATCTTAAAGGAACCTGCTTTTCAAAATTGACATCAATAAGAACATCAAATGGGTTCTTAATAAAGGAGCTGGCTTCGGGTGAGACAGGATGATAGAAATAGTTTATCTCATCTTTCCTGATGCAGGTCAGAAATCTTATAGCCGTATACTGGTTGGGGAGGCTCTTGCCGGGAAAGTAGCCAAATATTTTAACATCTATTTTTTTCTCGTGCATTTGCTGCTGAAACCTTGACAGACTGGCAAATTCGGATGTCCTTGAGGCATCCCATACAATTCCGATGTTCTTTATCTGGCTGAAATTTGAATAGAGTACTTTTCTTCTATTCTTTTCAATCTTTCCGGAGAGGATAAAATTGCCGAGCCTCAGCCTGATTTTTTTAAATAATTCCATATTGCAAACCTAACAGTTTTTTGTTAAAATCAGCCGGGTTGCATGTTAATCTTCTCCTATTATCTGAAGGAATTCATTCTCTCCCATCAGAGGTATGCCCAGTGCCAGGGCTTTTTCCTTTTTTGACTCTCCCATGTTTTCTCCGCTCAGTATAAATGATGTACTTCCCGAAACAGATGCAGAGTTTTTCCCGCCGTGCTTTTCTATCAGATCTTTATATTCATCCCGGCTGTGCCTTGCAAAAACGCCCGATATAACTATTGTTTTTCCCTCAAGTGCATTCCCTTTCTGAACGGGAGCAGCCTCACTCCTGAATTTTACTCCGGCTGCCCTGAGCCGTTCTATCAGCTCAAGATTTTCCTTGTCGGAGAAATAAGAAATTATGCTGGATGCAATTTTGGGTCCGATCTCCGGAACCTCCGTAAGTCTTTCGTTGCCGGCCTTTATAAGATCATCAATTGTCGTGAACTTCCCTGCAAGGGTCTTTGCGACCGTTTCTCCAACGTGTCTTATCCCAAGGGCAAACAATACACGTGCATAGGGAGTTTTAACCGATTTCCGTATGCTGTTAAGGATATTTGAAACTGACTTTACACCCAGGCGTTCGAGCGGGATGAGTTGCTCAGCCTTTAAATCATACAGGTCGGCAAAGTTCCTGATAAGGTTCTTGCTGAAAAGCAAATCGATTGTCTCTTCCCCCAAACCGTCGATATCCATCGCCTTCCTTCCGATAAAGTGTTCAATCCTGCCCTTTATCTGCGGAGGGCAATGAAGATAATTCGGGCAGAAATGATTTGCTTCTCCTTCATTTTTAACCAGCTCGGTACCACACTCCGGACAGTGGGTTATAAACTCTATTTTTTTACTTTTTTCGTCCCGCATAGAAGGATCTGCGCCTGTGATCTTGGGAATAATTTCGCCACCCTTTTCTATAAACACCATATCATTCAGGTGCAGGTCAAGCAAAGCAATCTGGTCTGCATTGTGAAGCGTTGCTCTCTTTACGGTTGATCCGGACAGAAATACTGGTTCAAGATTTGCGACGGGAGTAACTATGCCCGTTCTGCCAACCTGAAATGCAACGGATAATAATCTTGTCAGAGCTTCCTCTGCCTTATATTTATATGCGATTGCCCATCGTGGAGATTTTGCCGTAAACCCGAGCTCCTTTTGCAGATCAAGAGAATTAATTTTGATAACGACACCATCAGTGTCATATGGAAGTTTTTTCCTTTCCGGCTCCCAGTAGGATATAAATCTGAACACTTCCTCAATATCGCTGCAAATCCTCAGGCTGTCAGGAACCTTAAATCCCCATCCGGAGGCTTTCATTAAATTACCGTAATGGTTGTCTGCGGGAAGGTCCTCTGAAAGAAGAAAGTAAATGAAACATTCCAGTGACCGGGATGCCACTATTTTCGGATCAAGCATTTTCAGGGTTCCTGCAGCGGCATTCCTGGGATTGGCAAAAGGGGGATTGTCAGAACTTATCCTTTCTTCGTTTAATTTATTGAATACCGCCCTGGGCATTAGTATCTCCCCTCTTACAATAAACTCGGCAGGTACCTTATCTGCTTTTATACTCAACGGGATATTCCTTATAGTTCTTACATTTGATGTAACATCATCGCCCTTATTACCATCTCCCCTTGTCAAAGCCCTGAACAACAACCCGTTTTTATAGGTGATGCTTATGGAGGCCCCGTCAAATTTAAGTTCACACACGTATTCAAAAGGTCCTTTTGCCACCTTTCTGATCCTTGCATCGAATTCCCTGAGCTCCTCCTCGCTGTAGGTATTGCCAAGCGATAGCATCGGATATCTGTGCTCATATTGTACAAACTCCTGAGTTATATCATTTCCGACCCTGCGGGTGGGAGAATTCTCACTTATGAATTCAGGGAAATCCTTCTCCAGGTTGTCAAGCTCCTTTAAAAGCATATCAAATTCGAAATCCGAGATCTCCGGCTGGTTCAGAACATAATACTCATGATTATACTTCTCAATTTTCAGCCGGAGTTCTTCTATACGTGCTTTAGCTTCGGATCGTGTCATAAAGTGCAGGTTATCGGGAAATAAGAGGAGTGAACAGTTGTTTTTCAATTCCAGACGCCATCAATTGATTGTCCGCATTTGTTGCATTTTCCTCCGTTGAGAGTGTTTGACTCAATACGGAATCCCACTCTTTTAACAAGAACTGTTTTACAGGCCGGACATTTTGTATCTCCCTGCTCATTGCCGGGAACATTACCAGTATATACATAAATCATACCTTCCTCAGCAGCTATAGCGGCAGCTTTGTTGAGGATATCAACAGAAGTGGGGGGCAATTGTTCAAGCTTGTAGATGGGGTAGAACCTGCTGAAATGAATAGGTGTGTTCCTGAATCCGTTGGAAGAGAGCCATTTGCACATGTTTCTTATGTCATCCAGGTTGTCGGTCCATGTTGGAACAACCAGGTTTGTCAATTCAAGCCATATTCCCATTTCCTTATAAACTTTAAGCGAATCAAGGACCGGCTGCAGCTTCCCGCCTGTCAGCTTAAGGTAGGTCGATTCACTGAAAGCCTTGAGATCAATATTTGCAGCATCAATAACGCTGCAGAGCTTTCTCAAAGGTTCCGGATTAATATAACCGTTTGATTTTATTATGTTTTTTAACCCGGCTTTTTTTGCAAGGGTAGCTGTCTCAAAAACATATTCATAAAATGTAGTAGGTTCGGAATATGTGTATGCTATTGACCTGCAACCACTTTTTTTGCACTCTTCAACAACGGCCTCCGGAGGCAGATCGGAATTGCGGGTTTTATCGGGGCTGGTCTGCGATATTTCCCAGTTCTGACAGTTCAGGCAAACAAGATTACATCCGGCAGTAGCGATTGAGTAAGCCCTCGAGCCTGGCAGGAAATGATAAACGGGTTTTTTTTCGACAGGGTCAATGTTTACGGAACAGGGATTGCCAAACGCCATAGTGTACAATTTGGAGTCATATACCTTCCTGTTGTTGCATTTGCTTAACTCTCCCTCTTTCAGCACACATTCGTTCGGACAGATCCTGCACATTATGCCTCTGGCCGTCTCCTCCTGATACATCGCGATCCTCTTGTAGATCCCCTTCTCCCCCGACCCGCTATCTGCCATAATCAGCCGGCAGGGATAGCACATCAGTCCACCTGAAATAGCTGCTGTCCGTTTCAGGAAATCACGTTTGCTTATCTTACTTCCTTTCATTTCAATTTCCCCTCCGAAAAAAATCACTTAAAACTACAACTTGTTCCTAACTGCACCAAAGAGAAGCCCGGTAAAAATTAATAATGCTAAAATTAAGATTGAAGACCTGATTCCGAAAGCAGGTATTGCAATGCCCGAAATAAGAATGAAGCCAAGCGCCGAACCGGCAAGGTCCGAGCTGTAAACTGCAGGAGGTGCTGAAATATCATCCGGCCCCGATGTAAGCTGGCGAAAAATGTTCCCTGTCAGCAGAGCGGGCAGAAAAGCTGATATAATTATCAGAACCAGGGAGGCAATTTCGGATTTTATTGACAGAAAATAATTAAATATTACTGCGATCCCTGTGTAAAAAATGAGTAGCAATATGCCTTTTGTAATCATTGAAACTGAATTCAGATTTTTCAATCCTGCCCCGGACCCGAGAGCAAGACCACCCATCAGTCCGGCTATGATCAGACCTGTTAACTGGTACATATTTCCAATGATTGTCTGAAGTGTGAGAAGTATGATAATTTCAAATCCTGCAAGCGCTGATGCACTGAAGTACATAAGCATGTATCTTCTCTTTATTGACATCAGAGGTAGTGCGAAGATCATTATCATGATAACTATGGCAGGTATCTTCTCATCCATGTTTTTGCTGAAATTATATGAAAGAAGATGCAGGCTGGCTACGGGAAATGAAGATCTGTTCTGTTTGATTCCGCGGTCAAGAAGGAGATTCAGCTCATCTGATTTTTTGTTTATGAGATCATCGGATAAGAAATCGGGACCGACATATATATTTTTTATATTTCTCTTTTCCGTAAGACTGCAAAATGAAGCTGAGATTTCACTGTCGGATGCAATAAAATAGAGCTTGTTCCCTACAACCGGTTTTACATCTTTAAATACCTCTGACAGGCTGTTGAAAATGGATGAATATAATCTGAGTGATTCCTTGTTGAAGTAATTATTTCCTGGTCCGGGAGAACACATGAAAATGCCGTCAGAGTTGAGCTTTTGCCTGACAGCTGAGAAGAATTCGGTTGTGTAGTACCTGTTCAGTTGCAATGTTGAAGGGGGAGGTACTGACAGGATAATCACGTCGGCCTTTTCTCCCGGTTTCCTGATATACCTGAAAGCGTCGCTGTTAATAACCGAAAGTTTAAAGTGCAGAGTATCAGCACGTATTATCTCCTCCCTGGCAAGGGCAGGATCACGCTCGATATAGGTTATTTCCTTTACGGGATACTTCATGAGTTCTGTCAGCTGAGACCGCAGCGGCCCTGAGATCAGTATTATTTTTTCGGGTGATCCGCTCTGCAGCATTGCATAATGTATGTTCTCCTCCCTTTCAGTAACATCATCGGCATAAGAGAGCAGCCTCTGGTTGTAGTATGTGCTTTTTTCACCATGATAGTCTCCATAGGTTATGTTACCATACGGAGTGTCTTCTGATCCTGTAACTTTGATCCCGGGAAGCAGGATCTGCCTGAAGATTACATCGGGACTTAATATTATTATAACCGCTGCGAGGATCGAGGCAATCAGCTTTGCAGATAACCGGCCCGGGTTGCTTTTCAGATAGAAAGAGATCATAACCCAGCTAAAAGTTAACAGGATAATGAGAAGAATAAGCTGATAAGTATTAAGTAATCCGGATGTCAGAGCTGAAATCAGTACCCCTGATGCCACACCACCAATAGTTTCAATTGAAAAAGACTTTCCGGGGGTAAAATTATTACAATCCCTTGCGAACGAGATCAGCCTGACGAAAGTAAATCCTGAGACCAGGCAGAAGGGGATAAGAACCAGGAAAGTATAAATCAGACCAACAAGCAGCGACGGGGTTTCACCCGTGTTTAAAAAAAGCCGCGACAATAAAAACATCATAAAAAGTGAAAGGAGGGGGCTCAGGCTAAAGACCAGGTTTATTTTTTTAAGATCATGCAGTTTAGATCTTCCTGCCAGGGAAGCTCCAATGGCAGATGATATCAGCCATGATCCGAAAAATATGCCTGTTATCAGTTCGTATCCGCCCGATATATTCAGCATCTCCCTCAGAAGAAGAAGCTGCAGTGATGAGCTGACAAGGCCAACGATAAAAAGGTTTATCCCCATCTGCCTGGCGGTAAGTCTTTGACTGACTTCTGATTCAACGATATACTCCTGTCTTTTAAATAGTTTTCTGTAATAGGAGAAGTGCCATATAAAATGGAATATGCCTGTGAATGTCATACCGATTCCAAATTCGACATGCCATTTCAGTACTGTCTTTACAAATGGCAGATCCCATTTGTATGTTACCTGTAATGCCATGAATACTCCGGCTATGGCAGTAGCCAGGAAGGTGACAGCGAGTACTGAATTCCAGAGCTTATTATGAAACTGAAGAGGGAAATATTTTAATCTGTAGAAAAAGTAGCTGATAAGATATAATAGGACTGAAGTTAAGCCGGTGCCAATAACATGATACATATTTACCTCTTGTTATCTTCAAGTACCATTCCTTCATAGATAAAAATTTCTGCATTTCTCCAGCCGTCCCATCCTATCCCGGCTTTATCACGAGAAGTATAACCCAGGAACTGTTCCACCGTCCACTTATTTTCTGTTGCTACCTGCGGCAGCATTGTTCCTGACCTGAGCTCCTTCTTAATATAAATGCCATGTTTTCCGAGAACAATCTCACTTATATCATTTATTTTCTTCAGAGGGCCAAGGACAGTTATTTCAAATTCAGTTTTTTCGAATTCGTCCCAGGTCAGGGGAGGGAACCGGGGATCCTCGAAAGCGGAGGAGAGAGCCGAAGCTTCCACCACCTTATAAAGGGGATCAGTTGAGATAAACCTCCCGATGCAGCCCCTCAGCACCCCGTTAATCTTAAGGGTAACAAATGCCCCGTACTGCTTCCTGAGATTTTCCGGTATCTTCTTTTCATCGGTAACAGCGCTTTCCTTTCCGGAAAACCTGGCGCTGATGCTGCTTTTTGCTATCTTAAAGAGTTGCTCTTTCTCGGCCTGTGAAAATGAAAAATCTGATGTTGTATTATCTGCATTCCCAGCTTTCTGATGCCTGTCAGTTACAGCAAAGGCATGATATCCGACAACTTCCTGTTTATTGCCATACGGTGAATCACCTGAATTACAATAGTCAATATGTCTTATTTTGAGCTGACGGTCTCCCTGGATCATATACAGGAGTGTAAGGCCTGAGGTCCATCCGCACATGCTGGTTGCCAGTCCGGGCACCTGTTCTGCAGCGTTATTATTCAATCTGTTCAGGAAGGTCGCGGGATTATCCGATTCGATACTCACTGCAGTCAGACTGTCGATTCTGTTTGCATCAGCATAGGAAGGATAATGAGAAAAATCGCTGCTTATTATGAACAGATTGTCGGGTGTAAAATATGGTTTTAATGCCTCGGCTATCTTTTTTACGGTACTTTCATTTTGCGTTCCTATAATGACGGGCACAATAGGGGGTATGTTTTTAAAATAGTACTGGATAAACGGGAGCTGAACCTCGATACTGTGTTCACGGGCATGGGCGGTTACCGGGAAGTTAAACACCTTGTTCGTGCTGATCAGAATATTTGCTAATCTCCCTGTTCACCGGAACCTTTCCCAGAGGGGTCACGAAATCACCTGTATTATAGACGGAGGCTCCGTCAAATGACATTACATGGCTTGACCCAATGATAAATATGTTCTTGTATACCGAATTCTCAGGAATTGCATGAATGCCTCGGCTGCAATTTTCCCTGAAAAAACGTATCCCGCATGGGGACAAATTATAGCCCTCACAATGTATCCGGAGGATGATTTCCTGCAGCTTTTGAAAAGCTCAGAGAGTTGCCCTGTAAGAGCAACATTATCGGCCGGATAAAATTTTCCGGCGGCAACCGGTTGCCTGTCAGTGATTTCGGCTTGGGCAAATGTTTCCATGACACAGAATATTGAAAACAAAACAATGACTGCTATTCGCATGACTGTAACAATAATTTTGACCTGATAAAGTTAGGCCAAAAAAATGAAGAAAAAATTTATTGGAGGGAAATGTTGGCTTAGTTATTACAGAAGTACCATTGACTCTTTCAATATTGTTCCGTCGTCTGCTGTACCATATAATTTGATCAGAAGATTAACAGTCGGGGTTCCTACCATATGAATTATCGGATGGAGCTCATCTTTTATATCTTCGACATCCATATTGTCAAATTCATCAATATGGAAATAGAGATGGATCATCAGGGTAAATTCACTGTTCTTTATGTTGCAGAGGACTCTTACGATTTTTGCCAGCCATATCGAGGATGAAGTATTGAAATATTCCAGATTAAACCGCAGGTTGGTAGTATTCCTCGGTTTCTTTACATATTCGGTAACCCAGTTAAGAATGTTCTCATATGTCTTATTTGCATTTTCCGGGATGGATCTGCCTGACAGGATCAGTTCACCTGTTATCGGGATTTAAATCAATCTGTGGGTGTTTTTGCAGTGGGTTCTATGAAAAGGGTACTTAATTCCACAATATAGCTGTATTACATTTATCATAAATATCACATTCAAAAATATGATATCTTTTTCGAGAACCCGATGTTCTTTATCAAAAAGAACCTGACGATGGTCAAATATTTTTGTGCGTTGGTATAAACGCTTTGAATCGGGGCCCCGATCACTTCCCTTTTTGACGGTGATTTCTTGGATATCGATCTTTTAAAATGTTATATTTGCTGCCTGAAAATTCAACAGAAGAGATGGAGATTGTACTTAAAGGAAAAATAAGGGAAGCTATAAAAAATATTTACAATTGTGAGGTACCGGATGAACTGATCCAGATCCAGGAAACAAGAAAAGATTTTAAAGGCGACTTCACCCTTATTGTTTTTCCTCTGCTGCGCTGCTCTAAGAATACTCCGGAAAATACGGGCGAGACCATTGGAAAATTTCTGGTTGCCAGTTGGCCCATGATATCAGGTTTTAATGTAATAAAAGGATTCCTGAATATAGAAATTTCGGATATATGGTGGACGCAGTATTTCGGTGCGATGGCTTTGGAGCATGATCATCTTGTCCATTGTAAGGTTAAGGATCCTGAGACCATCCTTGTCGAGTACTCTTCACCCAATACGAATAAACCACTCCATCTCGGACATATCCGTAACAATCTCCTCGGATTCTCCCTTTACAGGCTACTTTCAGCAACAGGTCACAGGGTAATAAAGACAAATATCGTCAACGATCGCGGTATACATATCTGCAAGTCGATGCTTGCGTGGCAGAAGTTCGGAAAAGGGGAGACCCCTCAGTCAACAGGAATGAAGGGAGATCATCTTGTAGGGAAGTATTATGTGATGTTCGAAAAGGAATATAAGTCACAGGTAGGGAAACTTATAGAGGAGGGAAGGAGCGAAGAGGATGCAAAAAATTCAGCACCCCTGATGATGGAAACCAGAGATATGCTTCTGAAGTGGGAGGCAGGGGATAAAGATGTTGTCACTCTCTGGAAAATGATGAACTCATGGGTCTATGCAGGTTTTGACGAGACATACAGGATGCTGGGTGTCGATTTCGACAGGATTTATTATGAGTCAGAAACTTACAAGAAAGGAAAGGAGATAGTCCTTAATGCTCTTAAACAGAATATTTTATACAGGAATGATGACAGCTCTATCTGGGCTGATCTAACTCCTGAGGGACTGGATCAGAAACTGCTACTGCGTTCCGATGGTACGGCGGTTTATATGACACAGGATCTGGGGACGGCAGTCGACCGCCATGATGAGTATAATTTTGATAAGAATATATATGTTGTCGGGAATGAGCAGAATTACCATTTCCAGGTTCTGAAAGCGGTTCTTAAAAGAATGGGATATCCCTGGGCTGACGGGTTGATTCATTTCTCATATGGGATGGTTGAATTGCCGGAAGGACGTATGAAATCAAGGGAAGGAACAGTTGTCGATGCAGACGATCTTATTGAGGAGATGCATGAAACCGCAAGAAAGGTATCACTGGAACTCGGAAAGCTTTCCGAGTTTTCCGATGACGAAAAAGAAGAAATATTCCGGAAGATAGGTCTTGGGGCTCTCAAGTACTATATATTAAAGGTGGACCCCAGGAAGAATATGACATTCAATCCTGAGGAATCGATAGATTTTAACGGCAATACAGGACCTTTTATTCAGTATACCTATGCCCGGATAAAATCTGTTTTGAGGAAAGCCGGGCAAACAGGGATAACTGAGAAAATTCCTGATTTGTCGATGATCAGACCGGTACCTAAAGAAATTGAGCTGATCAGACTTTTACGAAAATTTTCAGAAACGGTATCTTCTGCCGCATCGGGTTACAGCCCTGCATTGATAGCTAACTATTGCTATGATCTCGCGAGGGAATACAATCAGTTCTATCACGACTTTACCATCCTGGGTGAGGCTGACATCAGGATCAGGGATTTCAGGCTTGTGCTGTCGAGACTCACAAGTGAGGTTTTATCAGAGGGGATGTGGCTCCTTGGCATTGAGATGCCTGAAAGAATGTAAAAATTATAACAATATACCATATTAACTTATGTTTGAAAATTTAAGTGACCGGCTGGAGAAGTCCTTTAAGATCCTTAAGGGCCAGGGCCGTATTTCTGAAATCAACATCGCTGAA
Source organism: uncultured Bacteroidales bacterium (assembly GCA_963816345.1). Lineage (GTDB taxonomy): Bacteria > Bacteroidota > Bacteroidia > Bacteroidales > VadinHA17 > LD21. The sequence goes on along the minus strand of CAWFKI010000005.1, from coordinate 1,661,646 downwards.
ACACTTAAAGAGGTTCGCAGGGCATTACTTGATGCCGATGTCAATTTTAAAATAGCGAAGCAGTTTACTGATACAGTCAAGCAGAAGGCATTGGGACAGGAGGTTCTGAAGTCGGTGAATCCGTCCCAGATGATAGTCAAGATTGTGCATGATGAGCTCGTTGACCTGATGGGTGGCGATAAGGCTGATATTAATATCAAAATAAACCCGGCAATAATTCTGATAGCAGGTCTTCAGGGCTCCGGTAAGACTACCTTCAGCGGGAAGCTGGCAAAATGGGCAAAAAGCAAAAGGGGAAAGAGTCCGCTGCTTGTAGCCTGCGATGTTTACAGACCTGCGGCAATTGAGCAGCTGAAAATTATCGGAACACAGATCGAGGTGCCTGTTTATTCTGAAGAAGGGAATACCGATCCGGTGAACATTGCCCGGAATGCCATCAGGGAGGCCAAAAAGCAGGGACATGATCTGGTAATAATAGATACAGCCGGACGACTTGCCATCGATGAAGAGATGATGAACGAGATCTCTGCCGTAAAGAATGCCATCAATCCGCATGAAATTCTGTTTGTGGTTGATTCAATGACGGGTCAGGATGCCGTTAATACTGCCAGGGAGTTTAATGACCGGCTTGATTTTGACGGAGTTGTTTTGACCAAGCTTGATGGTGATACAAGGGGAGGGGCTGCTCTTTCAATTAAATCGACAGTAAATAAGCCGATTAAATTTGTAAGCTCGGGCGAGAAGATGGATGCCATAGACATCTTTTACCCTGACAGGATGGCCGATCGGATACTTGGGATGGGAGATATTGTATCTCTTGTGGAAAAGGCTCAGGAACAATTTGATTCTGAGGAAGCCAGGAAGCTCCAGAAGAGAATTGCAAAGGATCAGTTCGATTTCAACGACTTTATCGGCCAGATACAACAGATAAAGAAAATGGGTAATGTGAAAGATCTGATGGCTATGATCCCGGGAGTGGGAAAAGCAGTGAAGGATCTGGATATTGACGATAATGCCTTTAAGAGTATTGAAGCAATAATACGCAGCATGACTCCGGATGAGAGAGTTAATCCGGTGGTGCTTAACGGGAGCAGGCGAAAAAGAATTGCAAACGGCAGCGGTACCAGTGTTCAGGAGGTGAATAAGCTTCTGAAACAATTCGATGAGACCAGAAAAATGATGAAGATGATGACCAAAGGTGGCAATGCTGCAAGACTAATGGGCAAAAAATAAATTCAGGTATGTACAGTCTGATCGACGGAAAAAAAGTTGCTGCTGAAATCAGAAGTGAGATAGCAGAAGAGGTTGCAAAACTGAGGAGGGAAGGTAAGAAAGTCCCTCATCTGGCTGCAATACTTGTCGGTAATGAAGGTTCAAGCGAGACATATGTCGCAAATAAGGTAAAGGACTGCCAGGAGGTAGGCTTCAAATCGACCCTTATCAGGTTCGGGAACGATATCAGCGAAAAAACGTTGTTGGAAAAGATAGCTGAGCTCAATAATGATGAAGATGTGGATGGATTCATAGTGCAGCTTCCTTTACCCCGTCATATTTCAGAACACAGGGTAATTGAGGCGATAGATCCCGGCAAGGATGCAGACGGATTTCATCCTGTTAACCTTGGAAGAATGGTGATAGGACTTCCCGGATACCTTCCTGCCACGCCTTACGGGATCGTCGAGCTTTTAAAGCGTTATAAGATAGAGACATCCGGAAAAAACTGTGTGGTTATTGGCAGGAGCAATATCGTCGGACGACCTGTAAGCATTCTGCTTTCACAGAAAGGGGTTGATGCTACAGTTACTGTTGTTCACAGCCGTACTAAAAATATACAGGCCATTGTAAGCCAGGCTGATATTATAATTTCTGCTATCGGATCCCCGGGATTTGTAAAAGCTGACATGGTAAAGATCGGTGCAGTAGTGATAGACGTCGGTACCACCCGCATCGCCAGTCCCGGCACACGGAGCGGTTATAAACTGGTTGGTGATGTTGATTTTGATAATGTCGCTCCCAGATGTTCATATATTACACCTGTCCCGGGCGGAGTGGGTCCGATGACAAGAGTGTCACTGTTGCGTAATACCCTTACCGCAGTAATGGGCATTTGAATTAAAACAATCCGACATGAAACCGGTTATTGTGTGGAATAATCAATTCCTGTAAAATAGAGATCAAACCCCCCTTTGCCACCCGGTCTGTCCGAGGAAAAAATCAGGAACAGATTGCTAAAATCAGGATTGTTACCTATCAGAGGCCGGTATTCATCTGAAGTAGAATTTATACCCGGACCAAAGTTTACAGGGGAGTTCCAGTTCCCGTTTCTGAAAAGGGAATAATAAAGGTCATATCCTCCATAGCCGCCTGGTCTGTTTGAGGTAAATACCATTAAATTGTGGTAGACCATCGGACATTTATCGTCACTTAACGTGTTAATGCTGTCAACCTTTGCTGAAGCTGAATAATCAAGATTAAACCAGGAAGCCAGATCAAGACTTGCAGGCTTTGATTTGAAGTAAATATCAAAATTGGCATCCGGGTTGGAAATGAAATAGGCAGTATCCTGGTTTGAATCAAAAGTAAGATAGGCATCATCATAGCCTGTATTTAAAAGTGTAACAGGATGCGGACCTTCAATTACCGGAACGGTACCTCCATATGCAGGCAGGTTTTTAAAATATAAAAGATCCAGGTTTCCGTCCGCGTTCTCAGAGGAGACCACAAAATATTCATATCCGTCGAATGAGCTGAATAAGCTGTATGGGCCGAAATCATTCCGGGAGGTCTGAGCCTTCTGGATAAGGCTATTCAGAAATGCATCATTTGTCATTTCAGACCTTAATATGAAATCTCCATTTGTCTGGTCAAATGAAAATGAGATCATCCCCTGCTCAAGGTCGAATTGTCCGCCCGAGCTTTTCCTGTTGCTCGAAAACAGAAGAGGCAGATAGCCTTTAATCTGGTAGATATCCGTATTGTAGTCATCAAATTCCGAATTAATATCAGCGAGATTGATTACTGAATCAGGAAAGGTCCCGAAAGCAAATTTAATGGGATTTTTGCCTTTTTTACATTGTGACGAAAAGATTAAAGCCAGGCATAAAATGATGAATACAGATATCCGGTAGCCGGGAAATAAATTTTTCATAATTTATTTATATTAAAGGCAAGGTAACTAATCAGTGCCTGGAGTTTGAAGTGCCTAGAGTGCCTAAAGTTAATAATAATAGAGTAAATCAATTCCTTTTATAAGCGGCGATGACACATAAAGCTTCTACCACATTTTGATTATTTTTTCTGGCAGTATCTATTGTGCTAATGACAACATTTGTAAACTGCACATTATAAGCTAATTATATTTTAAGAAGCTTAATCTTCCGGAAACATAACCGGAAGCAGGCAACTATGCGCCATTTGAAGAATGCAATTAAACAAGGTTTATGATTCTGGTTTTCTACCCAAATATACTCGCGTCTGCATTAAAGATAGTACCCGTTTCAATTTACAAGAAAGGCTCAGTGATTACTAAAATGGAAGTGGTGAGCAAAAGGCCGTAGGCCTTACATATTATAGGGCAGGGCGGAGCCCTGCCTGATGGTACCTCCCTCTCCTTCAGCCCCGTAGGGGCGTAATAAAGTGATACCATCAGCCATAGAGGATCAGGGGAAATGGATCTTCCGGAATTTTGTTATTCCGCCCCTACGGGGCTTTGGGGTAAGAAGAGAGCGTTTTTACACAGGGCGTTGCCCTGTGTTAATTTCGAAAAAATACTGTTAATAACACCTGATTTTACAACTTTAGATTCCAGGCTTCAGCTCACTTTAAGTACTGATTAGTTATAAGGCAAGGTATTACAAAAATGATTAAAAAGGAAAAACCGGGCTGTGGCCCGGCTCTTCGAGAATAGAATCTAGGTTAATTCTAGGGTATATAGGGTTTAGTTCAAATAATTATTACAATACAAACAATAGATGAATATTTAACCCCGGAGGTTGCGTGGCTTTTGACCAAAAATTAAAATAAAATTAAGATGCCGTCTAGTAGTCTGTATTTTAGCTGTTTATAAAAACTGTTAAATGTTAATAATTGAATATACCCTCCGGCACCCATATTAAAAATAGTATTACTTTTGTACGGATATTTATCTATGTGGAAGATGGAAGACGACAAGTACGGACCTTCCTACGAGGAAGAGGTTAAATATGCGGTTCAGAAATTCGAGAAAATGAAAAAGAATAATGAAAATTATTTTTTTGATGTTATTGAATTTGAGACGATCATAGATTATTATATTGAGAGCAACAATTCATCCAAGGCATTTGAGGCAGCTACTCTTGCGACCCAGCAACACCCCAATTCGGTTTCTATCCAGCTAAGGAAAGCCAGGGTATTGCTTGATAAGGGAAGAGCTGTTGAAGCACTCCGGTTGCTGAAGAAACTCGAAAGTATTGAGCCTGGAAATCATGAATTATATATAGCAAAGGGGACTGCTTTTGGGATGCTTGGCGACATTCAGGGCGCAAAGAAAATGTTTGATTATTCTCTGACGCTCGATTCTGATGATGTCGAGAACATACTATTTGCCATAACCTCCGTCCTGCAGAACCTCAATTATTATGAACATATGATTCCTTATATGGAAAGACTTGTACAGATGGAACCTGAGTTCAAGGCACATCTGTATGATCTGGCATATGCATATGAGAAGACTGAGGATTATGAAAATAGCATTATCTACTATTTAAAATATCTGGAGGAGGAGCCATTCTCCGATAGTGCCTGGTATAATCTCGGGATTATTTATAACAAGCAGGAATCGTATGAGAAAGCGATGGAGGCTTACGACTATGCACTGGCAATCAATCCACAGAATACCTTCGCGCTTTTCAACAAGGGAAATATACTCTGCAACATTGAAAGGTATGCCGATGCAATTCCCGTTTATCATGAATATCTTGAGAACGAGCCCGAGAGTTTTGAAGCAATGACTTATCTTGCTGAATGTTATGAAAAAACAAGAGAGGTTAACCTGGCAAGGAAATATTACCAGGAAGCAATTGAAATGGCTCCGGATTTTGCTGACCCATGGTTCGGACTCGGGGTTATTGCTCTGAATACCGGTAATACAGATGATAGTCTTATCTTTTTCAGAAAAGCTGTAAGGCTCGATGATGAAAACCCGGAAATATGGTATTTGCTGGGTAAGGCCCATTATTCAAAAGGCGAAAGAACAGCTGCCCTGAGATGTTTCAGGGAAGCTCTGAAGCTCGATGCATTTTATGATGAAGTATGGCTTGATCTGGGAAATATAATCATTAATGATGATCTGGTCAGTAAGGCTCTCCCGTATTTGGTTCATGCATATAAAATCACTGGTGATATACCCGGAATTAATTACCTCCTGGCATCTTTCTATCTTCATAACGGAAATCCGGAAAAAGCCTTCCGTCATCTCTCCCTTGCAGTTTATTCTGACAAGGACCTCTTCAGGGAGTTCAGGGAAATTTTTCCAAATAAGCTGTTTTCCAGGAAGATCAAAAAACTTCTTGATGAAAATGGACTTTTGCCTTAAACGATCATTTAATCTTACCGGAATATGAATAATGTTCTTCCATTCATGCCTGAAAGAACAGCCAAGCCAAGAAATTCAGGCCTTACCATGGTAATGGATAAAGGCTTAAGCGTAAGGGAAGCTGAAGACTTTGTATCTGTTGGCAGTGAATATACTGATTATGTTAAACTGGGTTTTGGCACATCGCTTATAACCCCCGGATTTGAGAAGAAGATTGCAATATATAAAAAGGCAGGTCTGATACCCTACTTTGGGGGAACTCTCTTTGAAGCCTTCATTATCAGAAATATGTTCGATGAATATATTGATTTTCTTGACAAACACGGGATCGATCTTGTTGAGGTCTCCGACGGATCATTCGATATTGAGCGAAAAAGGAAACTCGAGTATATTTCAAGGATGGCTGAACGGGGTACAGTAATTTCCGAGGTAGGTTCAAAAAAAGCAAGCGTGGTCTATTCACCCGATGAATGGGTTGCCATGATGCGGGAGGAACTGAATGCAGGCTCGGTAAAGGTCATTGCAGAAGCCAGAGAATCAGGTACAACGGGTATTTACAACAAGGATGGTTCCATAAATAATACCATTATCTGTGCCATAGCAGACCATGTTAAACTGGAGAATGTGATCTGGGAAGCTCCACTGAAATCCCAACAGGCCTGGTTTGTAAAACATTTTGGGGCAAATGTTAACCTGGGTAATATAGCGCCAACTGAAATTATTGCCCTTGAGTCGTTGCGCCTCGGACTCCGCGGAGATACATTTTTTCAGTTCCTTCCGGATGAACTGAAGCAATAGCGTTCATCGTTGTCTGTCATTACTGATTATTTGTTATTCAAACCCGGGGAGATGAGAAAATTTGGTCTGATAGGATATCCGCTGGGGCATTCTTTTTCAAAAAAATATTTCTCTGAAAAATTTCTTGCAGAGCATATCACCGGCTGCAGTTACGAAAATTACCCTTTAACAGATCCCGGACAGCTTAAACTGCTGCTGGCAAAAGAGCCTGAGCTCCTTGGCCTGAATGTGACTATTCCCTATAAATCGGAAATATTGCGGTATATCGATATCGTGGAACCGGAAGCGCAGGAAATCGGCGCCGTCAATGTGCTGAAGATAAAAAGAACGGACGGTAATTTTAAGATATCCGGTTTTAACAGCGATATAACAGGTATTGAGGATTCTTTATCGCCTTATACCGGCAGTATTATAAAAAGTGCCATTGTTTTCGGAACCGGGGGAAGTTCAAGGGCCGTATGTTATGTACTCGGAAAGCTTAACATCGGCGTAACGATTGTCTCAAGAACCAAAAGGCCCGGATACATTGACTATGCCGGTATTGACCGCACCCTCATTGAGAAAACAGGCCTCCTTGTAAATACCACACCGCTTGGGATGTTTCCTGATATTGATGCCAGACCGGAGTTCGATTACACACTGCTCGGAGAAAATCATGTGTTGTTCGATCTGGTCTACAATCCCGAATACACTTTATTCCTGAGATCGGGAAAGAAGCAGGGATGCCGGATAATAACAGGCCTGAAAATGCTTCATTCGCAGGCTGAAAAAGCCTGGCAGATATGGAATGATGAAAATTTGTAAAATTTCCTTAAGGTCAAAAGGCAATCAATATTTTTTCGCCCCTTTTCTTCTCAGCCAGTACCGTGGATCGCATTCGATGCACTCCTCCTTCCAGTAGCCGGGAGTAACAAAATCACCTTCCCTGTTCTTTAACTGTTTTTCATAGATTGCGAATACAGGGTTGAAGATAAGATCCGTAACACCAATCGTATATTTTGGTTCCCCCCCGTCAGCTCCGGAAAGCTCCTGTATCTCCATCACTTCCAGTTTGTTGAATTCCAAAAGGTCTCTGAGAAAGGCAACTCTTCCCAGCGTGCAGCCGGTTTCAACAATAGTGCAGCGTACACCGTTTATCTCGCTTACAATATGTTTTGCATTATTAATCGCCATAGCCGTTCCTTTTTAGTTAAGCCCCAAAACTCATGTTCCTGATAACCTCAAAAAGTATGCTCGCAAATCCTGTTACCACTATGCCTGCGACACATATTCCAAGGGCAAATTTCGTCAGAAAATCGCTCCTGAACCTTTCGATGGGAGCTTCACCCTTGTTGATAAACATGGCCTTTACAACAAGGAGATAGTAATACAACGATATTATTGTATTCAGTACGGCTATCAGAACAAGCAGATAATAACCTTTCTGTGCGGCTGCCGTGAAAAGAAAAAATTTCCCGAAAAAGCCTGCAACGGGAGGTATCCCTGCCAGGGAGAACAGGGCAAGGGTCATTATCAGACTGAGTTTCGGATTGGTATGGTAAAGACCATTATAATCATCAATAGTCTCCTTACCGGTGGCATTTGAGATCGCAATCACGACACCAAAGGCGCCCAGATTGGAAAAGATGTAAATGAGGATATAATAGATAACTGATGCCATTCCAAGCTGATTTCCGCCAATAAAACCAAGAAGGATATAGCCAGCCTGGGAAATAGATGAAAATGCCAGAAAGCGCTTCAGATTGTGCTGACGGATAGCGAAGAGGTTACCTATTGTCATTGTAAGTATGGAGGTGACATAAATTGTCTTCTGCCATGCAGCAATTATTGAAGGAAATACAGTGAAGAGTATTATTATCAGAATGAAAATTGCTGCTCCCTTGGAAACGACAGAAAGGTACGATGTGATGTTAACCGGCGAACCTTCATAAACGTCTGCTGTCCAGAGATGGAAAGGAACGATTGAAATCTTAAATGCCATACCTGCAAAGAAGAAGATAAATCCGAGTATCTGAAGGTTACTGTTGCCGTAACCTGTTGCCACCTCCTGAAAATACAGCGACCCGGTAGTACCATAGATCATGGATAAACCGTACAGAAGAATGCCCGACGACAGGGCAGAAGAAAGAATGAGCTTTATCCCGGCTTCGGCCGAATTGTTTTTATAACGGTCAAAGGCCGATAATGCTGCAATCGGAATAGTGGCAAGTTCAATGCCAATATAGAACATCAGGAAGTGACCGGAAGAGATCATAAAGTTCATACCGACAAGGGTTGAGAGCAGAAGAATAAAGTATTCGCTGATTTTCTCCGAATTCTCCTTCTTTTTCAGCCATGCAGCAGACTGAACAAATACCAGGAAAGCGCCTATATTAAGTATATTCTTCATGAGCAGCCTGGCAGGTGATGCCACATACATACCTCCGAAAAGAGTGCCTGCAGGAGCCGGCAGAAAACCGGTTACTGTGATAAGTCCCAGCAGGATAACCGATAATGCAGTGATATTACTCTTCTTTTCCGGTTTCCGGAATATTTCAGCTATCAGAATCAGAAGAGCCGCAGCTATCAGAAGCAGTTCGTGCCGCATTAAAGAAAAATTTACTAAGCTCATATTATAATCTTATCCAAAATGATTACAAGAAAATATTAAAAAGGGTTAAGCGCAATGATCTTCTCAACGATAGGATGCATACTTACTCCGATCATCGATGAGAGCCAGTAGGGTGCAAGACCTATAGCTGCAACTGAACTGATCAGTGTCACAGCTGATACCTTCTCAAACCATTTTGCATCCCTGAGGTGTTCGTAATGCTCATTTGTAGTCGGACCAAGCAGCAGAATGGCAACTACTCTCAGTATATATACAGCCGTAATTACGATTGACGAAACAGCAACTATGGTGACAATTCTGTAAAAGAGTTCGGGATGCTGAAAGGCGCCGACAAATATTGTCATTTCAGCAACGAATCCGCTTAATCCCGGAAGTCCGAGAGAGGCCAGACCTGCAATAACATAACAAACAGCCAGGAAAGGAATGACTTTCATCAATCCTCCCATCTCATTGATCATTCTGGTATGTGTCCGGCCATACAGCATCCCGATGAGTGCAAAGAAAAGGGCCGTCATCAGACCATGTGAGATCATCTGTATTATTGCTCCGTTCATTGCAGTCTGATTCATCATCAGTACGGCAAAAAGCACCAGGCCGCAGTGGCTCACGGAGGAGTAGGCATTGATATATTTGAGATCTTTCTGGACAACTGCTCCGAAAGCGCCGTACACAACGCTTATTGAAGTAAGGATTATAAAGATCCACGACAATTCATGAGCTGCTCCCGGCATAAGAAAGATAGCTACCCTGAAGGCGCCATATCCTCCCAGTTTCATAAGCACCCCGGCATGAAGCATCGAAACTGCGGTAGGAGCAGATGCATGTCCGTCAGGAGACCATGTATGGAAAGGGAAAAGAGCCCCGAGAACACCAAAACCGACAAATGTCAGAGGGAAAAATAATCTCTGCGCCGGCATGGGTATGTTTACTTTGGATATCTCCAGTATATTAAATGTCAGCTGACCTCCGCCCGGAGCAGAATTGAAATATATTCCAAGCAATCCTACAAGCAAAAGCGCTGAACCTCCCATTAACATGAGGGTAAGTTTCATTGCAGAATATTCTTTCGGTCCGCTTCCCCATATACCTATCAGGAGGTACATCGGTATAACCGCAAGTTCATAGAAAAGGAACATTGTAAAGAGGTCGATCGAAATAAAGAAGCCGAATACCCCGGTTGCCAGCAGGATAAGTGAAATAAAAAACTCCTTTGTAAGAAACTCAACTTCCCATGAGGCAAAGATCCCTGCAAAAACAACCAGAGAGGTAAGGGAGATCATTGCAACTGAGATCCCATCCACGCCGACGGCATAATGGATATTAAGACTTTTGAACCAGAGATGGTCCTTAATAAATAACATTTCATCGGTATTCCCTGCATTGCGCGCCGAGAGATACAGGAATACGAGTACTCCTGCCATTATCAGCTGCAGTCCCATTCCAAAAGCTGCTACCAGACGGACCTGTTTTGTATCCTTCAGGAAAAGAATTCCGGTAATTGTTAAAGCAGGAATTATTACAAAGAGGGTTAAAATATCCATAATTATTAGTCTTATCTTGATAATCAGTTACTTCCAAAAATAAATTAATAAAATCGAAAACAATATTGCTCCGGTAACAAATACAAAAGCATATTTCTGAAGCTGCCCCGACTGAAATCCTCTTATTCTGTAAGAGGTGCCCTGTGTAAGGGCGGCTATTGCATTCATTGTGCCATCTACAATATGCCTGTCAAACCATGCAATTGGCTGGGAGATATACCTGAAGATCACCTTTTTGGTAATAAAGAGATACAGTTCGTCAATATAAAACTTGTTGTACGCCCACTTATACCCGTATTTGAACGTGTGAGCCAGCTTATCAGGAATTGCACTCTCTTTCCTGTACATTACCCAGGCAATTCCTATCCCCAGAAGCGCTATAAGTACAGAGGGAATGGCCACAATGAGCTCCAGCTCAGATTCAAACGGTTTCCCGTTGGAGGTAACAAGCTCATTGAAAGGAATAAAGCCGGAGAATACTGACGCCAGTGCAAGAAAGATCAGCGGGAAAGTCATGGTAAGGGGAGCCTCATGGGGTGTATGATGATAAACCCGCTCTTTTCCCCAGAAGATTGCGAAATAGATTCTGAACATATAGAATGCTGTTATCCCTGCAACCAGATACTCCACTGCGAATAAAATTTTATTGTGCTGGAAAGCTGCAGCAAGGATCTCATCCTTGCTGAAAAAGCCTGCGAAAGGAGGTATTCCGGCAATAGTAAGGCAGGCAATAAGGAATGTAACATGAGTAATGGGAAGATATTTACGCAGTCCGCCCATATCGGTCATAAAATTGCTGTGAACAGCATGAATGATTGCTCCGGCGCCAAGGAAGAGCAGCGCTTTAAACATGGCATGCGTGAAAAGATGAAACATCGAAGCCATGAAGCCCAGTCCTTCGTGGCCTCCGTAACCCGATACGCCAAGGGCAAGCATCATATAACCAATCTGTGACATTGTCGAATAGGCAAGCACTCTCTTGATATCGGTCTGGGTACAGGCGATAACTGCTGCAAAAAGTGATGAAAATGCTCCTACATATGCGACTACCATGAGGGCAGCAGGAGCTGAGATCACATAAATAGGGAACATCCTTGCGACAAGATATACTCCTGCCACAACCATCGTCGCTGCATGTATAAGAGCCGAAACCGGGGTAGGCCCTTCCATTGCATCAGGCAGCCAGATGTGGAACGGGAACATAGCCGATTTTCCCACACCACCCATATATACAAATATCATCGACCAGGTCATCACTGACAGGCCCAGAAAGGCTACTCCACCTCCCTGCGCTATTGCTGGTCCGGCAGGGTTTGTAAGAGTTATAAAATCAAATGTTTTGGTATTGAAGGAAAGAATAAGTATCCCGATGAGGAAACCAAGATCTGCAAATCTTGTTACAATAAATGCCTTTTTTGAAGCCCGTACTGCCGAGGGTTTCTCATAGTAGAACCCGATAAGAAGGAATGAGGATACTCCCACAAGCTCCCAGAAGATGTACATCTGGAAGATGTTGGTGGCAAGCACCAGTCCCAGCATTGAAAAACTGAACAGGGAGAGAAATGCAAAAGAAACGTTCATAGCCTTTTTCCCCTTTCATGTAACCGAGGCTGTAGATATGGACCATCAGCGATACAGTCGTTACAACTATAAGCATCATTACCGAGATAGGATCGAGAAGAACGCCAAGATCAATATGAAGCTTGTCCGTCAGCTGTAGCCATGTAATATTGAAAGCGGTAATCTTCTGATAGGCATCATCAATTTTTTCACTTGTGAAGAAATACCTGTAAGCTGTAATGTATGACAGTATTGTTATAATTGCCAATCCACCTGTTCCCAGTAATCCTGACAGTTTTGGCTTTAGCTTATGACCTCCCAGTCCCAGGAGAATGAACATAATAAATGGGAGCAGAGGGATCCAGATTGTATAACTGAAATTTATCATATTATGATTTCCTATATGTATGCTGATTAGTACTTCATTTCGTTAACATCCTCCACATTTATAGTGGTGAACCGCCTGTAAATGTTTATTATGATAGATATTGCCACTGCTGCTTCCGAAGCAGCAACTGCAATGATGAACATACTGAAAAACATCCCTTCGAGCTTATGGGGATAGAGGTACCTGTTAAAAGCCAGGAAGTTGATATTCACAGAGTTTAATATCAGTTCCACGGACATGAGAATCGTGATCAGGTTACGCCTGGTAAGAAAGCCATAGATGCCTGTAAAGAACATTACTGTAGCCAGGATCAGAAAGTATTGAAGAGGTATCCCTGTATTCATATTACTGTTTGTTAGATATTTGTGACCCGGTGGCGGCAGGACCGCTTTTCTTTGCGACAACGATTGCAGCTATCATGGCTGCAAGGAGTAAGACGGAAATTACTTCAAAAGGCAGAACATATCCCTGGTAATCGACTGATAACAGACTTTTTCCTATTACTCTCATATTGATCTCGCTTGCTGCTTCAGCAGATGCTGAGAATTTATAATCGAGGATTGTAATAATTGAGAACAGGGCCCCGGCGATGGCAGCCAGGGCTGAAAAGAATGTCTTTTTCCACCCCGGTGATTCAAACTTCTGGCTGATATGGCTGGTAAGAAGTATGGAAAAGATGATCAATACAACAATTCCGCCGGCATAAAGCGTCAGCTGTACGGCAGCAAGGAACTGGAAATTAAGCATAAAATAGAGCCCCGATGTTGATACCAGGACAAAAAGCAGAAATACTGCCGCACGCAGAATTTTACGCGTTGTTACTGTAAGCACCGAAAAGATAATGATCATTGATGCAAACAGTATAAACATTATCTGATTAGAGGTCATTATTCAACTCCTTTCATTATTTGAGAACCCGGTTTATTAAGTGTTTTTATCAACAGAGCCCTGTTGAAGACAGCATGTTCAAATTCCTGGGAAAAAGCAAGAGCATTAGAGGGGCATGTCTTTACGCATAATGCGCAAAAGGTGCACATGCTCAGCCTGTAAATATGCTTATCAATAATCCTCTTCTTTTTACCTTCTTCGGTGATTATTGTCTTTGATATTATTTCTATTGTTCCGTTGGGGCAATTTAATTCGCAAATCCCGCACCCTGTACATTTATGCTCGTTTTTCTCATTATGCGGCATAACAACTTCACCCTTGAACCGTTCGAACATGACCAGCTTTTTCCGGTTGTCAGGATACTTCTGAGTTACAATGGTGCCGGGACGGAAAAAGTATGACCCTGTTACCTTCATACCTTTCAGCAATGACCATACACCGGATATAATGTCGTTCAGATAATTTATTATACTTCTCATTCAGAGATATATATTTAGATATAATTACTATTAAAAATGCCAGCCCATCAGGACAATCAGAGCCATAATCAATACGTTGACAAGATTTATGGGAAGAAGGTACTTCCACTCGAGAGTCAGCAACTGATCGATTCTTAATCTGGGGAAGGTCCATTTGAACCACATCATCATAAATATTACGAATGCAGTCTTGCCTATATACCAGATAAATGGAGGTATAAAGTCCATAACGCTGTTCAGGCCTTCCCAGCCCGGTATATGAAATGGCATCCATCCGCCCAGAAATACCGTAGCTGCGATTGATGCTACGATAAACATGTTGATGTACTCTGCAAGGAAAAAGAAGGCAAACTTAATTCCCGAATATTCGGTATGATAACCTGCCGTAAGTTCAGATTCAGCTTCCGCAAGATCGAACGGTCCGCGGTTTGTCTCCGCCGTGCTGGAGATAAGAAACAGGATGAAGGCTATAAAAGCAGGAATATGACCCCGCCAGATGAACCAGCCTGCCCTTTGTGCTTCAACTATTTCAGACAGTTGCATTGAACCTGCAAGAATAACCACTGTGATCAGCGCAAGCCCTACTGACAGTTCGTAGCTTACTATCTGTGCTCCGCTTCGCATGGCACCTATAAGTGAGTATTTATTATTGCTCGACCATCCTGCAAGAAGCACTCCTATAACCCCCATTGAAGAGACAGCAATGACATAAAGCACACCGATGTTGAGATCAATGGCCTGAAGTCCCAGCGCAAAGGGAATAGCTGCAATTGCCATGAAGGAAGCTATGATGACTATAAAAGGAGCAAGGTTAAAGAGAAACTTATCTGCATTTTTAATAGGTATCAATTCGACAAACAGCAGCTTTATCAGGTCAGCAATTGTCTGGAAGATCCCGAAAGGGCCTACTCTGTTGGGGCCAAGCCGGTTCTGCATAAAAGCACAAACCTTTCTTTCAGCATAGACCAGAAACAATCCTACCACCGCATAGAACGTAAGTATGAGTACGCCAATGATAAGCATCTCACTCACTGTCGTCCAGAATGGTGACAATGCACTTCGGAGGCTCTCATCAATCCATTTGGTAAGCGGGGTAAAATCATAAATGACCTTCCACCATGGTTCAGAAAGTGAAGTCAGAGAATTATTTGCAACAATTTCAGAAAGCATATTCTTTATCTTTTAACTTTTTTCTTAACTTTTTTTCTTTCTCTCAGTCTCTCAGCCCCGTGCCCTGTGCACTCCGCTCTACGCTCTACGCTCTCCGAGCCCTGCGCTCCTGCTCAGCCCTGCCTCCGCTCGGAGCCCTGCGCCCCGTGTCCGCTCGAACGCTCTACGCTCTGTGTCACTATGCCCTGAGCCCTGTGCCCCTACCTGTCAATATCCGGTATAATGAGGTCAAGCGATCCGCCAATAGCCACGAGATCGGCAATTTTGAACCCTTTCGAGATCTCGTTAAGAACTGACAGATTCACAAAATTCGGTGATCTGAACTTGACCCTGTATGGATTTTTATTTCCATCACTTATTATATATACACCGAGTTCCCCGCGTGCTGTTTCGACCCTCTGGTAATATTCACCTTCCGGCAGCTTGATGATCGGTTTCATCTTAACGAAATAGGGACCTTCAGGAATATTATCAATAAGCTGTTCTATAATATTCATCGATTCCCACATCTCATCCATCCTTGCCATATATCTGCCATAAGTATCTCCCTCGGTACGGAGAACCTCATTGAATTTTATCCTGTCGTAGGCACTGTATGGCTCATATTTCCTTACATCGCACGAGAAGCCTGATGCTCTTGCCGAAGGCCCGGTGATACCATATGAGATTGCATCCTCAAGCGAAAGCTTCCCGATGCCCTTGCTCCGCTCATGAAATATCACATTGCCTGAAAGGAGCTGGTCGTACTCCGGCAGGATCTTCCTGAAATATTTTATAAATTCCTTCACCCGATTCTGAAAATTCGGATGGATATCGTACATCAGTCCTCCCGGGCAACTATAGCTCACAATCATACGGCCGCCGCATGTCTCCTCGAAAATATCGAGGATCTTCTCCCTGTCGCGCAATCCGTAGAAAAAGCATGTCAGCCCGCCGAGGTCCATTCCAAATGAGGCCCACCACAGCTGGTGCGACTGGATACGTGTCAGCTCGGACATTATTGTACGGATAACCTTCACCCTGTCGGGGATATCAACTTCCAGGGCTTTCTCAACATTCAGACAGACTGCTTCATTATTTATATGGGCCGACAGGTAATCCATCCTGTCGGTAAGGTGAATAATCTGAGGATAGGTGAGGCTTTCGCACATCTTTTCAATGCCACTGTGGATATAACCGACATGAGGCTGGACGTTCTTTACCGTTTCCCCTTTAAGAGAGACAACCAGTCTCAGCACCCCATGTGTGGAGGGATGCTGTGGTCCCATATTTATAACATATTCCTGCGTTTCGTCGGGAGTAATATTTTTATTGTTTTCTTCCATTATTTACTTTGTAACGATATTAACATCATCAACATAGTCTTTCCTCAGAGGGAAGCCCCAGGAATTGTCAAGGAACAGTCGCCGCAGGTCAGGATGGTTATTAAATTTTATGCCAAGAAGGTCATATACCTCCCTCTCATGAAAATCAGCTGTCTTCCAGATGCCGGCAACTGAGTCAAGATGAGGATCAACCCTGTCTGATGTGCGTGTTTTGAGAACAACAGAATGGCCGTGAACCGTGGAACGCAGGTGATACACGACTCCCAGGTCCTGTCCGTAATCGACTCCGGAGAGACAATAGAGAAAATCAAACTGAGTCTCTTTGAGTTCCCTCAGCTGTCTGGCCAGGGAATATAATTTTGACTTGTCCACTTTTACCTCGGTGAACTGCTTACCTACCGTTATTTCAAGCTCGTTATCAAGTGTCTTTATAAAGTCTGCAAGTACTGATTTATCCATTGATTATCCTGATTTCTGTGAGAGTCAATTATTTGGAGTCGTGGGAAATATTCCGCAATTTCCTTGACCGTATGGTTTCTGTTTCAATCTTACGCTGAAGCTGGAGCATACCGTATAATAATGCTTCAGGACGGGGAGGGCAACCCGGCACATAAACATCGACGGGTATTACATGCTCAACACCTTTGACAACGCTGTATGAATTAAGAAAAAAGGGACCACCTGATATTGCACATGCACCCATTGCAACAACGTACTTGGGTTCCGACATCTGATCATAAAGCCGCTTCAGTACCGGTGCCATCTTATGCACTATGGTCCCTGCAACAACAATGACATCTGCCTGCCGTGGACTGGCCCTGTAGACCTCCATTCCGAATCTCGCAAAATCGTGGCGCGGTGCGCCCGCCGCCATCATCTCAATGCCGCAGCACCTGGTTGCAAAAGTAAGGGGCCATAATGAGTTCTTCCTTCCCCAGTTAATTACATCATCTATAGTGGTGAGGAGAATATTTGAACCGGATGCATTTAATAAATCAAGGCTTTCATTATCCTTGAACTCTTCCCTCTTTATTCCTTTTATTCCCATATCAGTGCATGTTTATTCCAGGCATATAATAACCCAAGGCCCAGAATGAAAAAGAAAATGACTATCTCAATGAATGCAGTAATCCCTACCTCTTTCATAACAACAGCCCATGGAAATACCAGGATTGTTTCCACATCAAAAACAAGAAAAAGAATTGCGAACAGATAATAACCGACATTGAACTGCAGCCAGGTCACACCTTCTGTCGGTATGCCGCATTCATAGGGGTCAAATTTCTGTGGGTTAGTAGATTGCGGGGCGACTATTCCTGAAAAAACAAGTACCAGTCCAACAAATAATGCCCCTACAAGGAAAAATAAAATTAACCATTCGTTGCTCATAAAAACTGAGATTTTTGGTTTAGTAAAGCCGCACAAACATATAAAATAATTTATTTATTGTGAAAGGTTTAACACTATTATAATATGATAATTATCATTTACGCGGGGTGCTTACTTCAGATAAACAACTCCTCCGGATACTCAATATCAGTCAGGAATAATCCTTTTGCAGGAGCGGATCTTCCTGCCTTGCTCCGGTTTTTTGCGACTATAATCTTTTCAAATTCCTCAGTATTCATTTTCCCGTAGCCAACTTCAATCAAAGTTCCTGCAATTGCCCTTACCATATTCCTGAGAAATCTGTCTGCCCTTATAGTGAGGACCAGGCGGCTGTCACTCTTTTCCCATGCGGCATAATAGATCTTGCAGATATTGGTTTTAGCCCCGGAATGAAGTTTGCTGAAGCTGGTAAAATCCGAATGATTTTTTAATATGCTGCAGGCTTTATTCATTTCATCGATATTAATATTTCCGTGCAGATACCAGCTGGAATCATTGAAGAACGGGTCTTTTATTGTGGAAATATAATACTTATAGGTTCTGGATACCGCACTGTACCTGGCGTTTGCATCTGCATGGACTTTTCTTATTGAATTAACGGAAATATCTGTTGGCAGGTAACTGTTAAGCCGGAATATCAGGTTTTTTCTTTCAGCGAGCTCAGGCGACATACTGTCAAAATGAGCGCAGAAAACCAGTGCATGTACACCTGTATCTGTTCTTCCTGCTCCGGTGGTACTGATTGTTTCATTCAGGAGAACGCTCAGTGCATTATCGATGATCTTCTGCACTGTAACAGAGTTTGGCTGAACCTGCCAGCCATGATAGGAGGTACCTCTGTAAGAAATAAATATGAAATAGCGTGTTTTCACAAATCTGTTTCTGCAAATATAACCAATAAGGGAATTCAGGATCTATTAACGCCGGATCTAAAAAACTCTCGCGGATTGTTTGAAAACCGATCATAAAATGTATTTTTACTCTTGCCGAATTATGGCAGATACCCTGGAATGAAATTTACCCGCAGGCAGTAATGAATTAAAACCTAAAATCATTTACCTATGAAAGTTGACCTCAGCTGGATAGATTATCTGATTATGATAATCTACTTTATTTTTGTACTTGGCATTGGCTGGTTCCTGAGAAAATTCATGAAAAACGCCAATGCATTTCTCGAAGCCGGAAGATCCATGCCCGCCTGGGTTGCAGGATTGGCCTTTATCTCAACAAATCTTGGTGCTCTTGAGGTGATGGGTATGACCGGTTCGGGAATGAAATACGGTATGCTTACCACCCATTTTTACTGGATTGGTGCCATTCCCGCCATGATCTTCCTTGCACTTTTTATGATGCCGTTCTATTATGGTTCCAAGGCAAGATCAGTACCGGAATTCCTTAAGCTCAGGTATGATGAGAAAACGAGAGGACTGAATGCTATACTATTTGCGGTTATGACAATCCTTGCCTCAGGGATCTCCATGTATGCCCTGGCAATTCTTATGGAGAATGTCCTGGGGTGGAATTTCAATCTGAGTCTCTGGATCTCGGCATTGATAGTTTTGGGCTATACCTACCTTGGAGGACTATCATCGGCTATCTACAATGAGGTTTTGCAGTTTTTTATTATTGTTATAGGATTATTGCCCCTGGCGGTTCTGAGCCTGAAAGATGTGGGCGGCTGGGTAGGACTGAAGAGTGAACTTGCTCCCATTGCCACATCAAGGGGATTTGCGCCCGACACATTTACCACAACCTGGAAATATGCAGGTGAAGCTTCATCAAATCCTCTTGGTGTTGAATGGTTTGGTATACTTTTCGGACTCGGATTCGTATTATCGTTCGGATACTGGTGTACTAACTTTCTTATAGTTCAGAGAGCATTTGCCGCAGAATCAAAGGCAGCTGCAAGAAAAGTCCCTCTTATCGGAGCTCTTCCTAAAATGTTCATACCGTTCCTGATAATTGTCCCCGGAATAATAGCGCTTGCCCTCTTTAATAATCCGGAACTTGGCAGAGGCTTTACCTTACCACTTGATGCCGGTGGCAAGCCAATTTATGATTACACTATAATAATGCTGCTGAAACATTACCTGCCGGCCGGGGTCCTGGGTCTTGGAATCACTGCTCTTCTTGCATCTTTTATGTCGGGAATGGCAGGAAATGTGTCGGCTTTCAATACTGTCTGGACATATGATATTTACCAGAGCTATATAAGGCGCCGTACCGATGATGAGGAAGCTGACGGGAAACACTATCTTAAAGTCGGCAGGATTTCCACGGTTGTTGGTATTCTCCTGAGTATAGCTTCGGCTTATATTGCCAGTAAATTCGGTAATATAATGGACTTCCTGCAGACCATTTTCTCAATGATAAATGCTCCGCTTTTTGCAGTTATATTCCTCGGCATGTTCTGGAAGAGGACCACCGGTCATGCTGCCTTTACAGGTTTACTCACAGGCTTTCTTATGGCGCTTCTGCATCATGGCCTTACAGTTCCCGCGGGCGCCACTACACTTGTCAAGGGAGGCTGGATAGCCACTCTTCATACCTATCCTGTAGAGATGGCGCAGAACTTCTGGACGGCAATAATTGCCTTCACAGTAAGTTCAACACTGACTGTGGTACTGACTTTTCTGACAAAGCGGAAGAAATCTGACGAAGATCTGAAAGGTCTTGTTTACTCTCTTACTGCGCGTGAACTGAGTGATAAGCATCTTTCATGGTATGAGCGTCCTGCTGGTCTAGCCATACTTGTTTCTGTAATTTGTCTGGTATTAACTATAATTTTTTGGTAGGAGGAAATTAAAATGGTAGATATAAGAATCCCTATAGGTCTGATGTTTTCAATACTCGGTGTATTAATCACCGTATTCGGTTTTTTTACTCATTCTGATACCGGTATGTATCAGCGCTCCCTCGGCATCAATGTGAATATCATTATGGGAATCCTGATGCTTGTATTCGGTCTTGTAATGCTTTATTTCTCACAGCGGAAGAAAAAGGTTTAGTGATAACTTAATAAAACAATTACCCGATGAACCGTAGAAAATTTATTGAAACCTCCGGCGCAGCAGCCGGAGCTGCCATGCTCGGAAGCGTTGCCCCTGAAGTGCGGGCCGGCGATGTCAAAACCGGATCAAAACCTCTGAATAAGGGAAAGATCAAACTGGGGCTTTATTCCATATCATATGGTGGTATCTGGTACAAGGGCAAAGCTCTTTCCTTCGATGAGTTATGCAACAGGGCAAAGGAGTATGGCTTTGAAGGGATTGAACTGGATAACAAGCGCCCGATGGGAAACCCCATGGACCTTGATGAGCGCAGGCGGGATGAGATGCACAACTCACTTTCAAAGTATGGTCTCGAGATTCCTTGTATAGCTGCCAACAATGACTTTTCGAGTCCGGTACCGGAACACAGGGAGTGCCAGATCCTGATGGTGCGGGAGACAGCAAGACTGGCAAAGGATATGGGAGCAAAGGTCGTGAGGTTGTTTGCAGCCTGGACGGGAGTTCCTATTCATGAGGGAACCGGCACCTATGATTTTGTACACGGTCACGATGGCTATTACACATTCATGCGGCAGTATCCCTATGTTACCCATATCGACAGATGGAACTTTGTAAAAGAGGGGCTGAAAGAGGCCGCTCAGATCGGTGAGGAATTTGGCGTAGTAATGGCCCTTCAGAATCATTCGCCTCTTATAAGGCACTGGAAAGACACATACGACCTTGTCAAACAGGTAAATTCCCCGTGGCTTAAGGTATGCCTGGATCTGCCTATCTTTGAAAATCTTGACAAAGAATACGTTGCAAATGCTGTCAGGACAGTTGGTGCCCTTCAGGTTCATTCACATTATGGCGGGGAATATTACCGTGATGAAAATAAAGCCGTCAGGCAAAAAGTGCTCGATTATACATTTGGTGAAGCGTTTCCTGACTACGGACACTATATCGGTCTTATGAATGAGATAGGGTATAACGGTTATTTTACGTTTGAGCTTTGCCATCCGCTGCTTGATAAAGATCATAACCCGGCAGGTGTGGAATATGTGCATGAACAGGTCAGCCTTGCCAGGGAGTTTATGGCAAATATTATTAATAAATAGTTAACTGCTGCAATGAGTAGCAGACTGCAGTGTAATATGTAATTCAGCTGAAGATCATGAATAGTGAAATCAATAGGAGGGGATTTGCCAGTGACAATAATGCCGGGGTTCATCCTGAAATATTTCAGGAACTGATGGCTGCTAATAATGGGCATACGCTGGGGTATGGGGCAGATGTTTATACTGGCGCTGCCCAGGCTCTTTTTAAAGAGTGTTTCGGAGATCAGACTGAAACATATTTTGTTTTTACCGGAACTGCGGCTAATGTTCTCGGGTTATCTGCGGTAACCCGGTCGTGGAATTCCGTAATCACTGCATCAACAGCTCATCTTGAACAGGACGAATGCGGGGCTGCGGAAAAGTTTGCAGGATGCAAAGTTCTTACCTGTAATACGGATGACGGTAAGATCGGCCCTGAACAGATTGAGACTCACCTGCACGGTTTTGATTTTGAGCATCATTCCCAGCCTAAGGTCGTATCAATCACCCAGGCAACTGAAATGGGCACAGTATACACAGCCTCTGAGATAAAAATAATCTCGGAGTTTGTGCATTCAAAGGGATTACTGCTTCATATGGATGGTGCCAGAATTGCCAATGCTGCCGTATCGCTCGGACTCCCTTTTAAAGACTTTACTACCGATTCCGGTGTTGATATTCTCTCATTCGGAGGAACAAAGAACGGCATGATGTTCGGCGAAGCAATATGTTTCCTGAAGCCGGTATTTACAGGAGAATTTAAGTACCTGAGGAAGCAGGGCATGCAGCTTGCTTCCAAAATGAGGTTTATTTCAGCACAATATTCTGCTTATTTCCGGAATGATCTTTGGAAAAGATGTGCGGAACACTCCAACAGAATGGCATCTCTGTTTGCCGGGCAGCTAAGGCAGTTCAGTGAGATAAGGATAACCCAGAAGGTTGAATCGAATGGGATTTTCGTCATAATGCCTGAGGCAGTTGCCGGGAAAATGAAGGACCATTATTTTTTCTATCCATGGAATGAGAGGATCTCCGAGTACCGGCTCATGACAAGCTGGGATACTTCCGAGGCTGATATTGAGGGTTTTATTTCGCTTCTCAGGAAGGAGCTGGCAGTCTAGGCCAGATCCAGGTCGTATTATATTTTAACTAAATAAAAAAAAGGCCGGGTCATAAAGATCCGGCCTTTTTTTTATTTAATTATTTTTTACTTAAGGGCGAAAGTAATTGGCACCATATACCACACAGGTACGGGTTTACCACCCTGTTTACCCGGTTTGAACAGCGGCAATGTATTTACAACCCTGATAGCTTCTTTATCAAGCTCCGGGTCAACACCTTTGAGGATACTGACCTGGCTGACTCCACCTTTTGCAGTTACGCAGAAGCGTACAATAACTCTTCCCTGGATATTATTCTCTTTTGCAATTTCAGGGTAGGTTGTATGTTCACCAATAAATTTAAGAAGTGCATCATTACCGCCGGGGAATTGTGGCATCTCCTCAACAACAACGAAAGGTACTTCTTCAGGTTCTGCTTCCTGTACTTCTGCTTTGGTTTCCTTAACCTCAACGACCTCCTGGTCTTTAACTTCAGTCTGGGCCTGGTCAGCTGTCATAAGCTTCACATTATCTTCAGGTCTTACTGAGTCAACTACCACAGGGGGAACGTATTTCTGAGGTGCTGCAACGTCTGCCGGAGGGGGAGGAGGCGGTGGAGGAGGAGCAACCGTTTCATTAGGTTGATCCAGATTCTCCATTTTAATCTCTACCTGTCTTTCGGCACGTTTATTCCGGTTCTCCAGTGCTTTTGCATTAAGGTAAGGTGTAATAACTGCAGTTGCAAGTATGATTATTCCTATTCCCAATGAAATAAGCACATTACGATTGTACTTTTTACGTAGTTTATAAGCTCCGTATTCCTTGTTCCTTTCCTCGAATACTATATCATCAAAGGCAGGAACTGTTTTCTCTTCGTTTGCCATCTAATTACAGGTTTAGTGGTTATTTCTTGGATGTGGCAGTTTCTGGTGTAATGCCTGCTGCAGCTTCCACCATCTTGTCTTCATACCATGCAATATCAACAAACGTATAACGGGCAATTCCGCAAATATTCATCTCATCGAGAATGTCTACGAAGTCTCCGTAATTTGCTTTCTTATACGCTTTTATAAGAACAATTGGTCCGGTATCGTCATCTGATTTCAACCTTTTTATTGCTGCCTGAACAGAGTCCGGAGGCATAACAATTTTGCCTGAGACCACCTCATTATTGAAGTCATCTATTTTTTTGAACAGAGCCCTGTTTCTTTCCAGAAGCAGCTGACGTATACCTGTAGGGCTAAAATCTGTTTCCTGAAGCGGAGGCAGATTATTGTAATCCTCTGGTTTAACACTTCCCGGATACCAGTAAATTTTATTATTTGGCCCCAGAATTAGGTTCAGAGTACGGCTCGCTGAAATCTTGGGAGGTTGTACCTTTTCTTTATCCTTTATCTTTTCAGGAAGAACGATCTCCATGATTTTAGACTTGCTGAAAGCAGTTGTAAGCATGAAAAATATGATGAGCAGACACATAAGGTCAACCATCGGTGTCATGTCTATATGCGGGGCGTGTGTCTTGGCTTTCTTTTTCCCGCCTTTTTCCTTTTCTGCCGAAATTATTTCTGCCATATCACTTTTGTATATCTGCTATATTTATATGAGCTGCTTCAAGACTTGTGATAAGGTTAAACCTGTTCACATTCTTGTCCTGAAGAATATCAAGGACTTTCTTCACTATCGGAAATTCCGTTTTTGAATCACCCTTAATGCATGCCTGTACGTTCGGGTTCACCTGACGTGTATATAGTACCCACAATGCGAGCTGATTATCCGTTGAATCAATCGGTATTCCCGTCTGCAGTTTGCTTCTTGAAGCATTGTCCTTTGCATCAAGAAACTCCTTCATCTTGTCCATCGGTACTCCAATGGAGGTAGGATACTTCTCAAATTCCCTTAACTCGCCGGGAGTAAAGTCAATACCATACCTCTTACCCATTTCGGCAAGTATTTTAGGTCTGTATTTAAGTAAAGTGTCCGGTCCATTGTCAAAGTTGATGAATACCCTGTCATCTTTGGATAACAAAAGTGTCATCGTATTAAAATCAGGTGTCGGTTTCTCTGATATGGAATAAGGCGTATCGACAGTAGCAGGTTCCTGTTGTCTCATGGTAGTTGTAAGCATAAGAAATATCAGAATAACTGCAAACAGGTCCACCATGGGAGTCATGTCGATTCTGGGCGATTTCGTTGGTAATTTAATCTTTGGCATTTTCTTTTTTTATTAATTTATTTGAACCAAAAGATAAATTTATATCAATTGCTCTTCAGAGATGCAGCAAAATTCTGAGTCAGGCTGAAACCTGCTTCATCAATTTTGAATGTATAGGTGTCTATTGATGATGAAAAATAATTGAATGCTATAATTGCCAAAGTAGATCCGGTAATACCGAAAGCAGTATTTACAAGAGCTTCAGAGATTCCGGATGCCAGCTGCAGTGCATCGGGAGCACCTGACTGGGCCAGGGCAGCGAATGCACGGATCATACCAAGCACTGTACCAATAAGACCAATCAACACTGAAATTGAAGCAAGAGTTGAGAAGATAACCATGTTTTTTGATAACATCGGCAGCTCAAGAGCTGTGGCTTCCTCAAAAGATTTCTGAACTGAAAGGATCT
Organism: uncultured Bacteroidales bacterium; assembly: GCA_963816345.1. GTDB lineage: Bacteria > Bacteroidota > Bacteroidia > Bacteroidales > VadinHA17 > LD21. The sequence continues at coordinate 1,636,117 of CAWFKI010000005.1, read as the reverse complement.
TCTGATCTTTTTCAAGCTCCTTGTCTTTCTGAAGGTCGCGGTAGCGGAGAAGACCTGCTTTCATTACATTGGCCAGGGAACCCCTCTGTTTGTCACATGCTTCCATAGCTTCTTCAATTTTGTCTTCTGCAAGAAGAGTCTGAAGGTGACTGACAAAAGTATTTAGCCGGCCTTTTCCTTTTGCTCTTGATAAGGTTATGATTCTTTCGAAAATAAATACGAAAAGAGTCAGAACGCATGTCATCAGAATAGGAACTATGTAACCACCTTTATAGATGATTCCAAGATAGTTGCCTTCCAGGGGTTGTCCTTTTGGATTTCCACCTTCGAAGTTTACCGGATTACCCATAATGTTAATGAACAACAGATAGGCAACTATAAATGCTATTAAAATAGCGCTTGTTGCAAATACATTCTGCAACGCATCTTTGAACGAACTTCCTTGTTTACTCATTTTTATCGATTTGTTTAGGTTTAAGATTTAACGACTTGCAAATATATATTATGAATTGTTTTTTTCCAAGTGAGCAAAGAATAATGTTAAAATTTTGTCACTGTTTAGAATAATTCTCTAACATAAAGACCGTTTATCCAACATTTTACCCTGCACTTTTGTTTATTTATTTTAAAAAAAAATATTCAGGAAGTAACCGTTATTGAACAAGTGTTACATTATAAACTCTTGATTTTGTTATCGGGATCTCCTGTGCTTTATAACCTTTTGCACTAATAATAAGTACCTGCGACTCCTGCGGGATTTCAAATTTGAACTCACCTTTGGCATTTGTCAGGTTTTCAGCAGCGGTATCCTTAACCCTTATTGATGCATAAGCGATCGGCTGTCCGGCTGCATTTTTAACCACACCCCTGATCTCGTTCGGATTTATCCCCTTCTTAACCTGGGCCTGATATTCATGGATATAATTAAGTGAACTTTTTGCCGAGGTATTAGCGGGGTCGATAGTCAGGATTTTGGAATAGTCCTCTTCAGCTTTGGTGAGAAAGGAAAGCCTTCCTTCAATGGTCTTTTCATTTCCCGCCATTTTTGTCTCAAGAGAACCCAGACCATTATATCCTCTTATCTGATACTCTTTTTTTGACGGATCGAGGTTGATCATCCTGTTGTAATAATTTTTTGCAGCATCATAGTTATTATTCATCATCTGGTAATAACTGAGATATCCGAATGCCTCCATCATTTCAGGTTCATTCTTTAGAGAGTCGCTTTTTGCGATATCTATGAGCTTTTCAAATTTTGGTTTGGCCAGACCCAGTTTTGTATCAGGATCCATCTTGGAGTAGGTCCTCGCAATCCAGAGATATGCGGGAACATAGTCAGCCGATTTTTTTGTCACAGCCGTAAAAACGGAGTCGGCAGTTTTGTAGTTTTCTCCATTGTAATATGCTCTTCCGATTCTCATCAGGTCCTCAATATTTTCCTTACCCGGTTCAAGCAGCCTGGTCATGATTTTTGCTGCGCTGTCATATCTTCTGTTAATTGCATAGCTATTGGCAATTTCATTCAGAAGATTTTTATCTTCAGGTTTGAAGGAGAGTGCCTTTTCATAAGCTACATATGCCCTGTCGAGTTCGCTGTTAGCCTCAGCAACCTCTTTTGTAAGAGTATCCATTTTGACTGTCAGTGCATCTATTGAAGCCTTTGCTTTGGCCTTATCAGCTGCTGTGCCGGATCCGGCTTTTGATTTTTCCTTTTCAAGCTGTACCTTAAGGGCAGCCAGATCATCAGCCAGCTTAGGATAATCCTGGTTCTTTTTTGTCAGTATTCTTGCAAGATAAAGGTAATCCTTTGGTATTATACGTTCGGGCGCTACGGTTTTAAAGAGGGTCTCCATGTAAGCAAGGGCCTTGTTGTAATCAGGGGGATTCATGTCATAGCATGAATAACCGGCAATACGGTTCAGATATGTACGTGATTTGTCAACTTTAAAAATCTCCTCGACATTCTTGATCACTTCCCCGTATTCCTTTGCAAAGAAGAGAGAGTTCACATATCTTATCCTGGCCGGAATATTACCCGATGTGAGATCAAGATATTTTTTGAAATTCTCTTTAGACTGTTCATACCTGCCTGCAAGAGAATATAATTGTCCCAGCTCACGATAAGCAGGAGCATAATTTGCGTTCAGCTCGATAGCCTGTTCATAGTAGGGAATTGCTGCCTGAAGAGCCCTGCCTTTGACATATATGTTACCTATTTTCATATTTGCGGTGGGAGAACTCGGGTCCGCGGTCTGGGCGAGGTTATAGTATGAAATTGCCTTGGAACCGTCATTCAGCAGATTATAGATATCGCCTGCAATCAGATAGACGTCCCTGTTGTTGTTATCAATTGAAATGGCCTCCCTTATCAGAGGCAGTGCCTTTGAGGTATCAACGGTTTGCGTCTATGATGTATGATTCAGCAATCTTAGCCAGTGTAAAAGCATACTCCGGGGCAGGTGGATTGATCCGTTTTAAATTCTTATAAGGGAGCAGGAAGCTTTTGGCTTTAGCCCTCATCTCCTCAGCGGTTTTGTTATCGCCAAGATAAAAAGCAACCTTGGCAAGACCTATATAGTTAAGGGGATCGTTAGGATTTGCTTCCACGCCCTTCGTATAGGCCTCCCTGGCAGCTTTTGCCGAGACGTTAAGTGAATTGGAGATTGTATCAGAAAAATAATCGGCCAGGTAATTTTCTCCAAGATAGAAGTAATCCTTACTGTTGGCCGGATCTTTTTTAATCAGCTCCTGAAACATCGCTTCAGCCTTGTCATACTGTTCGCTCCTGGTCAGACGTATAGCAGAATTTAAGTCCTGAGCATTAATTTTTATCCCGAAAATTGTCAGTAAACCTGCCAGGATAACTGTTGGTTTTAGAAGTAAACGTTTCATAGCATCCATTATTTGAGTCAATTATTGAAATGATTTCTGATTATCTTCCTTTTTTATATTTATATTATTTATTAATGTTTTATCTGTACAAGCCTTATTGGCATAGTTGCAGGCACCAGACCTGATTTCAGCACAATTCTCTGTCCCTGCTCTCCGCATGCCCAGTTTATAAAACCTGAGCCAAGCCCCACAAAAGTCTCGCGTGATATAAAATAAATCTCCCTGGTAAAGGGGTATGACTTATCATATATCGATCCCTGGTATGGACGGTAATAACTTCCGTCGTTGATAAACTGCTGGGAAACAGCAACAACGTTTATTTTATTTATAAAACTCATGCTCAGGGAGTCGCGTTTATTGCTTATCCAGTCGACACTCACAATCCCGAGTGCATCCGGATTCCTTGCAACAAAATCAATCACTTCCCTGTTATTATTAACTGCAAAGAAATTTTTTGGCAATGTGTCTTTTATCTCGAACAGCTCTTTAAAATATCTGATATTCCCCGATTTGGTATTATCAAAAATAACCCTGATGCCTCCCAGCTTCGATTTCGGGTTAATCTCCTTCCAGGTATTAATTTTCCCCATGAAGATATCTTTGATACTGTTGTATTTCATCAGGGTGTCATTGTTTTCCTTGTTGGTGACAAGTGCAATTCCATCATATGCAAAAGTTGTTGTTCTTGCAATCACCAGAGTATCACGGAGATATTGGATCTGAGCATCGGTGAGTTTTTTGCTTGTGACAATGACTCTGACTGAATCATTCATAAAATCATTTATAACATCATACTCCGGTTTATACATTGCAGTGATCTTCGCATGATTATATAAATGAGTAAAGGTAAAAACCTCAGTGTCAAGGAGTGGTTCAAAGGATTCATCAACAGAAATCTTAATATTGCCCCTGGTAGGGGATTCCTCAAGAGCCCTGTTACCGCCACCTGCGCAAGATACCATAATCAACAATGTAAAAACAGAAAGGATTCTGGCGATCCTTAAATAGTTATTACTGATATCTTTATTCCAAATCATTTTTGTCATGGAATTTTTAATACGGCACGCAATAATAATAAAATTTTGGTTAAGTGATACCTTGTTCATATTCTTAAATATTTGCAGTTGTACATTATTTCCATTAAAAATTACTGCAAAGTGTATGCCAACTCCGAACAAAAAACAGATAATCGTTAAATATAAAAGCATTTACGCCGCTGTTGCGTATTCAATCCTGTGGCTTATTATTTCCGAAAAATGCTCCGGCAATTTTTGTGATAGCGCTGTATGTCCGATAAATTCCATACAATAAAAAAGCTGATCCCATTATTACCCTGACAGGCTTATCGAGATAACTGCGATCGGAAAAGAAAATAAAAAAACAACCCACCCCCAGATAAAATAACGCCATAAATATTGAGAAGATGGCATTTAATTGTTGCATCAACCTGTTTCCATTCATGTAAAATAATTTACTTGCGAAATAAACAAAAAATCAATTTATTATCAAAAAAAATAAAATTTTATAATACCGGTCTGTCAAATAATTATTTACCGGCAACATATTTACCTCAGTAACAGGGAACAATCTCCATAACTCAGGAACCTGAAATCATTATCAAGAGCATATTCGTAAATTTCTTTCCAGGTATTCCCGGACCAGGCAGCAATAAGAAGAAGGAGCGTGCTTTGAGGCTGGTGAAAATTAGTGACAATTCCTTTTATCATTCTGAATTCAAAGCCGGGAATAATAATCAGTTTTGTGGAGGCATCAAACACGGGGATCTTCCGCTCATCCATATAATTCAATATTACTTCCATCGACTCCTTTACTGAAATATCTGTTTTCTGGTCGTATGCCTCCCACTGGCCAAGAGAAACCTCCTTCGGGTTTCCGTTGTAATTTTTTTTCAACCTTATTCCCAGGCGGTACAGACTTTCAAGTGTTCTTACCGTGGTTGTTCCAATAGCAATTACCCTGCCATCATATTTCTTCAGCAGTTCGACTGTCTCCCTGGTGACAGAGAAATGCTCGCAGTGCATCTCATGTTCCGAGATCGTCCGGGATTTTACAGGCTGGAAAGTTCCTGCTCCCACGTGCAGTGTCACTTCGGCTGTTTTAATCCCTTTGTTTTTTATTCCTTCGAACTGCTTCCCGGTAAAATGCAGCCCTGCTGTGGGTGCAGCCACCGATCCGCTGATCCTTGAGTAAACTGTCTGATATCTCTTGTTGTCATCAGCCGTGGTATTCCTGTTGATGTAAGGTGGGAGAGGAAGGTCTCCTGCCGCTTCAATAACATTTCCAAAACTTATCCCTGCTGAGCCCCAGTCAAACTGAATCCGCCATGCCTCACCTTCCTTCCTGATTTTTCTGGCAGTCAGAACGTAATGTATGCCATCCGATATAAAAGTGGTCTTTATGGTTTCATCTTTCCACTTTTTTAGATTTCCGACAATGCATTTCCATTCAACAGGCCCATCTGAACCAAACGACTGCTCATAGCCCGCAGGCTCAACTGGCTCCAGACAAAGTACTTCAATTGTGGCTCCTGTCTCTTTCCTGAACAGGATGCGGGCTCTTATGACCCTTGTATTATTGAAAACAACCAGGGAATCTGCAGGCAGGTAGCCCTCAATATTCCTGAAAACGTCGCCGGAGATTTTGTTTCCATTGCTTATAAGAAGTTTGGAGATATCTCTTTCCGCTGCAGGATACTGGGCTATCTTCACTGTCGGAAGATCATAATCAAACTGGCTGAGATCTAATTTTTCCTTAGTCAATATCTGAAATTTAACACTTTTATAATAATTCTCACTTCTTCTTATTAATCTGCCCTTCAGTCGGGGAGCCGGTAAAACTTTTCAGGTCTTCAATTGCAATGCAAAAATAATCATTATTTTAATCCGGTTGGTGGCAATTTATTACCTTTGCCGGGCAGCAGGCTGTTCTATCGCCTTTTCTTTTGAAAGGGAGGAAAGTCCGGTCAACGCAGAGCATCATACTTCCTAACGGGAAGATATCCGCGAGGGTATAGTAGTGTAACAGAAAAAAACCGTCCCTGTTTACCGGGATAAGGGTGAAAAGGTGAGGTAAGAGCTTACCGGTCCCGCTGGCAACATCGGGAGCCGTACACCTTATGAGTTGAAAGACCATGTATACCGGCTTTGAGGGCTGCTCGCCCGATGCCGGGGGGTAGGTCGTATGAATCACGTAGCGATACGTGATCAAGATAAATGATGGAAAGGTTTCCAATTCCTTTTAAAGGAGCCGGAAACTTACAGAAACCGGCTTACAGGCCAGCTGCGTAAAAATAAAAGGGTGTATCAGAATTCAACCTCTGCAGCCCGGTGCAATACCCGGAAGTAAGGTTAAAATGAATTCTGGTGCACCCTTCACATTTTTTACCCAATAATTACCCTAAGTATAATCACCGGGAGATAGTGTATTGACGAAGTGAACCCTTCTGTCACGGGGTGGTAAATTGATCTAATTGATCGTAAATATTTTATCATCCATTGGAATGTCAACCTCAACCTTTGTAAAGCTTATTACAAATTCCATCCCCTGGGCTTTATTAGTGGTCTTCATCGGTACCAGCAGACCATTTGTTTCGGTATAATCTGTAGGAAATGAATCAAGCTTTATTGTAGTTCCGCCATTTGTGGCAGTTGTTGAGATCTTAACAAGAAGATTTGAAGCTTTGTCAATAAAGAGATCCAGTGTCGTACCTCCTTCAAGTGTAGCCTTTAACTTGTAGGCAGGCTTGCCATTGACATCCTCAGCTCCTGCAAGCGCCAGCTGGCCGTTTTTAAGATAGGTGGCCATATAATTCTGGAACATGTTGTTCCTGATGGTCTCCTTTATCTGCTCCTGGCTCATCTCAACCGGTGTGCTTGAGCCTGTCATGGGATTGATCATGTAACCTTTCACCCCGTCATAGGCCTGTATCATTTCCTGTCCGTTGAAACTGGTTACGGATTTGATTTTATCAGGATTCTTCATCCATATCACCATAGGCATCTCCATTCCCGCCATCGACATATTGGCTGTGATCTTGATAGTTTTCAGTGAGGAGACCTTGTCAAGCTTATTTGCAACGGAGTACTTCTTTACTATCTCTTCAAGAGATTGGGCATTGATAACAGTTATTACTGTCAGCCCGGCCATTATCAGAATCAGTTTTTTCATACAATTGTTATTAAATTAATTTAAGTAAAAGGAAATATAGTTTTCTGAAAGTTTTATCACCTGACATAAAAGAACCTGTACCGGATCACAGAAAAATTCTACTCATAATTATAAATATCCTTCCACATCGCAGAGAGCCTTTTTCTGATCTCCTCCTCCCTGGGGTTTTTCCCCGGATCATAAAAAACAGTCCCTTTAAGGCCATCCGGAAGAAAGTTATCGGGTATAAAATTTCCCGAATAGCTGTGTGCATATTTATAATCCTTTCCATAGCCAAGATCTTTCATAAGCCGGGTAGGGGCATTCCTTATATGAAGAGGAACAGGCAGATCACCCTCGCTTCTTACTCTGCCGATTGCTTCATCTATTGCCAGATATGAAGAATTGCTTTTTGGTGAAGTTGCAAGGTAGATGGCTGCCTCGGAGAGGATTATTCTTGATTCAGGCCATCCGATAACATTGACTGCTTCAAAGCAAGCCCGGGCAAGCAGCAATGCATTGGGGTTAGCCAGTCCAATGTCTTCTGAAGCAAGTATCAGCATCCTTCTGGCAATAAACTTCGGGTCCTCACCCCCCTCAACCATCCTGGCAAGCCAGTAAACGGCGGCATTGGGATCGCTTCCCCTGAGAGATTTTATAAATGCTGAAATAATATCATAGTGTTGTTCCCCCTTTTTATCATAAAGAGCAAGATTCTTCTGAACATCTTTCAATACTATCTGATTATCAATTATGATCTTATGGGAAGATGTCTCATCAGCCTCTGAACTTACCACCAGTTCAAGTGCATTATAAAGTTTTCGTGCGTCGCCACCAGAGACTCTTATTAAAGCCTCATATTCAACGACTTCTATATCGTAGGCTGAAAGATACTGGTCTTTGACAAGGGCCTTTTTAACCAGGGTGATCAATTCCTCCTCTGAGAGGGGGTTGATAATATAAACCTGGCAACGTGAAAGGAGAGGGGAGATGACCTCGAAGGAAGGATTCTCAGTTGTTGCTCCGATAAGCGTTATTATTCCTTTTTCAACTGCGCTTAAGAGTGAATCCTGCTGGGATTTATTGAACCTGTGAATCTCATCTATGAAAAGTATGGGATTAGGCTGGTTGAAGAACTGACTGCCCTTTGCCTTTTCGATTGTATCGCGAACATCCTTTACACCTGAATGTACTGCACTGAGCTGGAAAAACGGCCTTTTAAGCGTGTTGGCAATTATTCCTGCCAGGGTAGTCTTGCCAACTCCCGGAGGCCCCCACAATATGAACGATGGGATATTGCCGGATTCGATAACCTTCCGCAATACGGCATCTTTGCCTACAAGATGTTCCTGCCCGCAGAACTCTTCAAGTACTTTTGGCCTTAATCTTTCCGCAAGTGGTTGATTTGACAGCATTCAAAAAATGTTTGCGCAAAAGTAATAAAACAATTGGTTACACTGATAATTAACACCGGACGAAGCGGTCTTTTCACTCAGGTTTTTATCAGACAGCTGAGTGATACAAGCGGTCTGAAAATTCATTTTGTTATCAGCAGGTGGCTTTGCAGTTTAATAAATTTTACTAAATTGCCTCGAATTTATTTTCATTAAAAAAAAAAATTAATACTTTTAACAATTGAAATCTGTTAATAGGTCCTGATCATTTTTAAGTTGTTCCATATGAATACACTCAGATATATTCAGTTATGAAAAAGACTCTGCTTATTCTATTTATTATTCTGGTGGTGGTAATTGCACTCCCTGTAATTAACCTTATCCGATGGAATTTTCAGACTAAAAAGCCAATAGATATTATTCTTGTTGACAAAACCGTGCCAACACCGGACCGTTATAATCATAAATCTTTTGACTGGATTCTTACTAATGAAAGATTCGTTAAGAAAACGAATGGTGAAAGCTACTCCTATGTTACAGATTATTACGGATTTTCACCTAAAAGGCCATTACGGGAGAAACAATGGGAAAGAAATGACTACCGCCTTACAGATCTGATTGGCCTTGCTGAAAAAAATGACGCAGTCTACTTTACTGATACCTATGGAGTTTTTTTCAATGACTGGTATAAAGGAATAAATAAAAGCAGGAGATCAAGGAAACTGTACGGTGGGCTCAATAACAATGACTTCCTTCTTCTTAAAGAGATGAAGGACAGGAATAAGCTTGTCATTATGGAATACAATACCTTTGATTATCCCACTGCCCAGTTTGAATCTCTGCGGACACAGGAAAAACTTGGACTCTCCTTTACCGGATGGACAGGGAAATATTTTAGCTCTCTCGATACTACCAGCCAGGATTTCCCTATCTGGATGACAGCAATGTACAGAAAACAGTTCAGAAAACCCTGGACCTTTACAAAGCCAGGAATTGTTATACTGAAAGAGAAGGAAATCGTTGTACTTGAAGAGGGAACCCACCTTAAAAATGCTCTTCCGCATATTATCACAGAACAATCAGTTTGTTCGGAATTCGGAGTTCCCGAATCCGTCGCTTTTGACAGATGGTTCGACATTGTTGATCCCATGCAGAATAACGTAATGTCAAGGTTTAAACTTGAAACTACATCTCTGGGAGATACGCTGCTGGCCGGAAACGGTCTTTCAAGCAGGTTTCCCGCAGTCGTACAGGATCCGGTCTCCCGGAGGGTTTATTATTTTTCAGGAGATTTTGCAAATAACAGGATCTCATCCTTCACTGCCAGAATGCCTGGAATAAATAAACTGAAAGGCATACTCTATTCCGATAAGCCGGATGACACGCGAAGATTCTTCTGGCTCTACTACAGGCCGCTTATAAACGGCATCTTTACCGAATATTATAATTCACTGAATAAAAAATAGAAAGGCTTTATTACTTCTTCTGGAGTGAGGTACAGGCCGTATTCAGCCTGTACTTTTTTATTTACCGCGATCAGATATATTTATCAGAAAATAAATTATGAAAATATCCCTTGTGCAATATGATATTATATGGGAGGATAAAACAGAAAATCTGAAGAATCTTGAAATTCTCCTTGCGCCTCTTTTTAACAAGACAGATATTGTTATCCTGCCTGAGATGTTTTCCACGGGATTCTCTATGGATCCTGCCAGGCTGAGCGAACAGCCCGGAGGGGAAACATTCCTCTGGATGAAAAGTATGGCAGGGAAAGGGAATTTCGGAATCTGTGGAAGCTATATAGTCAGGGAGGACAACAGCTTCTATAACCGGTTTGTTTTTGTCTCACCTGAAAATGAGGTCCATATATATGATAAGCGACATCTGTTCAGTATATCGGATGAGGATAAGCATTTCTCTCCCGGAAAATCCAGACTGATATTTACCTTCAGAGGTTTCCGGATCAGTCCCTATATCTGCTATGATTTGCGTTTCCCCGTATGGAGCAGGAACAGGAACGATTATGATCTTATGATCTACTCTGCCAACTGGCCTGAAAGCAGGAGCGGGGTATGGAAAACACTTCTAAAGGCGCGGGCCATCGAGAACCAATCGTACGTTGCGGGTGTAAACAGGATTGGCACCGACGGAAATGGTATCGGCTATACAGGCGACACGGTCATAATTGACCCGAAGGGCAATATTATTGCAGCTGCGGAAAGTAACAATGAATGTTCGGTTACGGCAGATCTTTCAATGAATGAACTTTCAGGGTTCAGAAAAAAATTTCCGGTCTACCTTGATGCTGATGACTTCACAATCAAACAATAACAGGATTCTTCAGTGCATTGAAGAGTACCACGGCGGGATGCAATGCAATCCTTCCTGTCCCGTCCTTGATATGGTGCCTGCAGCTTGTTCCGGGAGCAGATATTATGGCATTCCGTTCACGTTTCCTGATCTCGGGGAATAACACAAGTTCTCCTATCCTGTTTGATAATTCAAAATGTTCCTTTTCATATCCGAACGAGCCTGCCATTCCGCAGCAGCCCGAGGGGATCTCCGTTACCGAATAATTGACCGGTATCGAAAGCATTTCTAAAGTACTTGCTGATGATGCGATTGCCTTTTGCTGACAGTGAGCATGAACCGCAATTTCAGCACTTGATTCGGTAAATGAACTACTTACTATCTTTCCGGCCCTGAACTCCCTGGAAATGAATTCCTCTATCAGATAACAATGGCCTGCAAGCTCTTCTGCAGCCTTCCTGAGATCATCACCGGCCAGATCGGGATATTCATCCCTGAATCCAAGGATAGCGGAAGGTTCAATGCCCACTAAGGGAAGATCATTATTTATAAGCCCTGAGAATGCCCTGATATTCTCCCTTGCAACTTTTCCGGCTTTTCTCACCATACCCTTCGATATGTATGTCCTTGCACTCACATTATGGTCAGCAACTACTACTCTGTAATTAAGTGAGGTGAGTAGTTTAATTGCTGCAATGCCGGTTTCCGTATCATTGTAATCCGTGAACTCATCCACAAAAAGGCAAACCGATCCTGTGGGATTGACGGGATTTATCTCCGTCAGGTGTTTCCTGATCCATTTTTTCAAGGTAATGCGATACAATAAAGGTATTGACCTTCCGGAGGCAAAACCAATTGATTTTTTAAGGATGCCCGATAACAGACGGTTAGAAGCGAAAAAATTAAACAGGGAAGGGGCCAGGGAGCCAATCCTGTTTACAGTGGCTATATATCCGATTAAAACTGTCCTGAGCGGCAACCCGTGTCTGTCGTACCAGTGCTGAAGGAATTCTGATTTTAGTTTGGCAATATCGACACCTGAGGGACATTCAGCCTTACAGCCTTTGCAGGAGAGGCAGAGATCAAGAATCTCATATATTTCACCGTGGTTCCATGGATCTCCCTCTCCGCCCAGAAATTCACGAAGCACGTTTGCTCTTGCCCTGGTAGTCTTATCTTCATCGCCGGTCGCCATAAAGCTGGGGCACATTACTCCCCCGATCTTTGACCGATTTACGGCAATCGGCAGAGCCGTTGCATCTCTCGGCTGCCCTTAATATACCTCCGGCTGTTGAAAAATCCATGAAGGTACTTATCACAGGAGTTATTTTACCCGGGACATACCTGAGACTGGTATTCATTTCCGGTGTATTTACAATCTTTCCGGGATTCAGAATATTTTCGGGATCCCAGGTCCTCTTTACCGACTTCAGGAGATCGTAATTATGCTCTCCGATAATTATCGGGATAAATTCACCCCTTAGTCTGCCGTCTCCATGCTCCCCGCTGAGGGAACCTCTGAATTTCTTAACGATATGTGCTGTTTCAAGGCCTATGGTCCGGAATAGTTGTACATCATCCTTATCCTTAAGGTTAAGGATCGGCCTGAGATGAAGTTCGCCGGTCCCGATATGAGCATGAAATACGGCCTCTTTATTGTATTTTGCAAGCATCTTTTCGATCTCATCAATATAATCAGGCAGCTGCTCAACGTTTACGGCGGTGTCTTCAATGAGCGACACGGGTTTGGGATCCCCTGCCATATTTCCAAGTATCCCCAGCCCGGCTTTTCTCAGATCCCATACTTTTGAAATGTCTTTCCCCCTCACAATGGGAAAGGAATATCCGTAACCGGCTGATTTCAATCCCTTTATCATCTCATCAGCCACTTCATCCAGCTCTTCCCGCGACTCCCTGACAAATTCAACGATAACAATTGCTGCCGGTTTGCCATCAAGAAAGAAACGGTTGGATCTCTGACTGAGGTTACCTTCAGTAAGTTCGAGTATCCTGTTGTCCATCATTTCCACAGCAGATGGCTTATATTTCAGGACTATCAGATTGGCTTTGAAAGCATCATTTCTATTATTGAGATGGACGCATACAAGAGCTTTGTTAGCAGGAGGCAATGGAACAAGGTTGAGTTTAATTTCTGTGGTGACTGCCAGTGTTCCCTCTGATCCTGCAAGCAGATTACAGAAATTGAATCTGCGGTCAGAACTATCCTCAAAAAGTTCTGAATTCAGCAACAGATCAAGTGCATAGCCAGTATTTCTCCTGTGGATCTTCGGATCGGGATATCCTTCTTTTATACTTTTCCTGTTATCCTGATCTTCAAGGAGGGTTTTTATATTCCTGTATATCTCCCCCTCGAGACTCCTGAGCATACATTTGCTCTCAAAAGTCTCCCTGTCAACAGATCCGAAGATTACTTCAGTTCCGTCACTTAATAGAGTTTTCACCTCTATTGTATGGTCACGGGTCGACCCGTAAACGAGCGAATGTGATCCGCAGGCATTATTGCCGACCATACCCCCCAGGTTGCACCTGTTTGAGGTTGAGGTCTCGGGTCCAAAAAAAAGTCCATACTCCCTGGCTTTCATGTTAAGTTCATCAAGAACCACTCCGGGTTCAACCCTGGCCCATCTCTCCTCCTTATTTATCTCAAGAATCCTGTTCATGTATTTTGAGACATCAACAATTATCCCTGAGCTTACTACCTGCCCCGCGAGTGAAGTGCCTCCGCCCCTGATTGTAACACCTGTTTTTTCCTGTGAGGCGAACAGGAGGACTTTCCTGATATCCGGGGCTCCCTTCGGATATACGACTGCCACCGGATTTTCCTTATATACAGAAGCATCTGTAGCATATGCCGTAAGAAGCATGGTATCTGTCCTGAGGTCACCCTCAAGGCTGGCTGCCAGGTTTTTTAACCTCGAATTTAAACTCTCCATCGATCCTTAAAATTTGAGTTGCTAATTTATAAAAATGATTTACTATTATTTTAAAGATCATCATTTACCCCGGTTTTATCTTTAAATAGTGTTAACAATGATATTAATCATGTCGTTCAAAATTGTTTAATAGAACTTTTTTTTCGTACATTTATAAAAAAATTTCTAACTTATTAATGTATTGATACACAATGGAATTATTAGATCGCATCAAACAAAATGCCAGAAATCATAATAAGCGGATTGTTCTTCCTGAAGGGTATGAGGAGAGAACAATTAAGGCAGCTGATATTGCCATACAGGAGGGGCTTGCCCGGATAATTTTAATCGGTGATCCTTCAGAGATTATGTCTCATGCTGAGAAGCTGGGATTAAAGAATATCCATAAGGCGAAAATTGTCAATCCCGTATCCCACCCGCAAAAGGAACATTATATTGATCTGATGGTTGAATTGCGGAAAAGCAAAGGGCTGACCCGCGAGGAAGCTGCAAAACTGATAGAAGAGCCACTTATATCTGGGAGTCCTGATGATAAAGAATGGTGATGCCGATGGTGAGGTTTCAGGAGCCGATCATTCCACCGGAGATGTCTTACGTCCGGCTTTTCACTATGTTAAAACCGCACCTGGCATTTCTGTTGTCTCCGGGGCTTTTCTGATGATACTGCCAGGATAAAAATTTCGGGGAAAATGGTGTCATACTATTTGCCGATGGCGCTGTCCATCCGAATCCGAATGAGAAAGAACTGGCTGAGATAGCTATTGCCTCTGCACATACTGCAAGGGCTATTGCAGGTTTTGAACCCAGGATCGCAATGCTCAGCTTTTCCACAAAAGGAAGTGCAAAAAATGAAATGGTGGATAAGGTGATAAATGCTACAAGGATCGCAAAGGAAATGGCTCCCGACCTGCAGATTGACGGGGAGCTGCAGGCAGATGCAGCCCTTATCGAGGCTATAGGTAAAAGCAAAGCTCCTGGCAGTCCTATCGCCGGCAAAGCCAACGTCCTGATATTTCCTGACCTGAATTCAGGCAATATCGCATATAAACTTGTGCAGCGACTTGCTCATGCAGAAGCTATAGGTCCTATATTGCAGGGAATGGCTGCTCCGATCAACGACCTCTCGAGAGGCTGCTCAGTCAGCGATATTGTAAGTATGATTGCTATAACATCAAACCAGGCAGCAGGGATCAAAAAATAGTGAATCCTGTAAACCTGTTACAGAAGAAAATATATAATTAATGATTGAACAGTTATGTTAGAAAATGTTGAGAAACTGGAAGATTACGGACTGGCAAAGGATACCAAACCAAAAACACTCTTTTCGCTTGTCGGTATAGTCGGGGCGGGTTCAGTGGGGCAGAATATTGCCAGAATGGTAAGCTCAAAAGGATTGGATGTGATATTTCTGGAGGTAAGTCAGGAGAAAATCGATCAGGCTTACGCGGAGTTATCAAAGGAGCTTGATCGTATGATCGAGCGATGGGGTATGACAAATTCCGAAAAGCTTGGGATTCTGTCCAGGATCAAGGGAACTACGGAATACAGCAGCTTTAAGGGATGCGATATCGTAATCGAAGCCATCAAATCATCAAGCCGCGAACATAGCCATAATGTCAGGATGAAGATTCTCAAAAGAATAGAGGAGCATGTCGACAGAAATGCTATTATTGCGACAAACTCTTCGACCCAGGTTATCACCGAGCTCACAGCCGATCTTACATATAAAGACAGGTGCGTAAGCTTTCATTTTCTGACTCCTGAGGCAGATGCAAGAGTTGTGGAAATTGTAAAGGGTCTTTATACTTCACAGATTGCCTATGAAAATACAATTAAATTTGCCAATCTGATAGGTAAAAAGGTAATTCCGGCAAAAGAATCACCGGGAATTATAAGCACACGTCTGTTTGTACCTTTTATAAACGAAGCATGCGAAATATTAATGGAAGGTGTGGGATCAATGGAAGATATTGACCTGACTATGAAGGTAGGTTTCGGACTTCCGCTGGGTCCTTTTGAAATGGCTGATAAGATAGGGCTGGATAAAATTCTGAGGTGGTGTGAAAACCTTTATGATGAATTTGGCGATCTTAAGTACAAATCTTCGCCTTTGTTGAAAAAACTCGTAAGGGCCAACCAGTGGGGAAGGCGCACAGGGAGGGGATTCTACGAGTATAATACGGATGGAGTGAAGATCAGCAGAAATAACTTTTTTAATTCTTAAATCGCAGGTGCCTGTTCGTTGTGAAGTGTTTACAATCCGGAAGGCTGGCATCATCAGATAAATATAAAACAAATATTAATAATGAAAGTATTAGTTCTTAATTGTGGGAGTTCATCAATAAAGTATCAGCTGATCGACATGAAAACGGCTATAGTGCTGGCAAAAGGTGTTGTTGAAAAGATTGGCCTGAAAGGTTCATTTTTGAAAAACGAACGGTATGATGGTAACAAGGTTAAGCTTGAGGGTGAGATTCTCGATCATC
The DNA here is from genome assembly GCA_963816345.1 of uncultured Bacteroidales bacterium. Lineage (GTDB taxonomy): Bacteria > Bacteroidota > Bacteroidia > Bacteroidales > VadinHA17 > LD21. Next base: position 1,619,911 of record CAWFKI010000005.1, on the reverse strand, counting down.
AGAGTGGCATCGAATATATTCTTGGAATGATGATAAGTAAGGAAAGGGGAGTCATTAAAGGGCTGGATGAGATAGATGCTGTGGGCCATCGTGTTGTACACGGAGGGGAAACTTTCCAGGGCAGCTGTTATCTTGATGATGAAACAATCAAAGGAATTGAAGATTGTTCCGATCTTGCTCCGCTTCATAATCCGGCCAATCTTAAAGGGATATATGCAATGAAAAACCTTTTGCCGGATGTTCCTCAGGTCGGTGTTTTTGATACCTCCTTTCATCAGACCATGCCAGACTACTCGTTTATGTACGCATTGCCGTATTCCTTATATAAAAAGTACGGGATCAGACGGTACGGCTTCCATGGGACAAGCCACAGCTACGTATCAGTAAGGGCCTGCCAGATCCTGAATGTTGATTATAATTCTCTGAAGATAATTACCTGTCACCTTGGAAACGGCGCTTCAATAACTGCAATCAGGAATGGGAAATCAGTGGATACCTCCATGGGACTGACCCCTGTAGAGGGACTAATTATGGGCACAAGATCAGGAGATGTGGATGCCGGAGTACTTACTCTGATTATGGAGAAGGAAGAGATTGACTATTCATCGCTTAATACACTGCTGAATAAGCACAGCGGGGTGTTGGGTATCTCAGGTATCTCCTCCGATATGAGAGAAATTGAAACGGCAGCAATGGAAGGAGATGAGCGTGCTGACCTTGCACTTAAAATGTATAATTATCGGGTGAAAAAATATATAGGAGCATATGCTGCTGCTATGGGAGGTGTTGACCTGCTTATTTTTACGGGAGGTATCGGTGAGAATGCATGCGAGACCCGGGAAATTATCTGTAAGGACCTTGAGTTTATTGGCATAGAATTCGACAGGCAGAAGAATGATGGGGTGCGCGGGAAGGAAATGATTATCAGCAAAAAAAGATTCGCGTGTTACTGTTATGATCGTGCCCACGAATGAAGAACTGGTAATCGCTACTGAAACACTTGATATTGTTGAGCATCGCATATCCAAAAACTGATTAATTATTAAATCAATGGTGCTAAAAAATCTGAACGACCTCAGACGCCTTGTTGAAGGTGTGACAAAAAGAAAATTAGTTCTTGCTGCTGCTCAGGACCAGCACTCTCTTGGCGCAGTATTTAAAGCCTGGAAGGAGAATATTATTGAGCCGGTTTTTGTCGGAAATAAGGATATCATTCAGAGTATCTGTGAATCAAATAATTATGACATAACCGGACTGAGGATCGTCCATGAACCCAATACTGAAAAGTCTGTCGAGACAGCTGTCAGAATGGTAAGTGATAAGCAGGGTGACATCCTTATGAAAGGTATGGTCGGAACATCAACCCTGCTGAGATGCGTTCTGAACAAGGAATGGGGCTTGAGGACCGGCAACCTGCTTTCACACTTTGCACTGTTTGAGGTTGAGACATATCATAAGGTCATAGCAGTAACCGATGTGGCAATGAATATATCTCCGAATCTCAAGGATAAGATTGCTATCGTAAATAATTCAGTGGCCTGTCTGAACCGGCTTGGTTACAATATGCCAAAAGTGGCGGTACTGGGAGCAGTCGAAATGGTAAATGAGAACATGGAAGCAACTCTCCATGCTGCACTGCTTTCTAAAATGAATCAGCGCGACCAGATCAAAAACTGCATTATTGATGGTCCGCTGGCCTTCGATAATGCAGTCAGTCTGACTAGCGCCCAGAATAAAGGAATAAAGAGTGAAGTTGCCGGTGATACAGATCTGTTGCTGATGCCCGATATCGAAGTAGGGAATGTACTCTATAAATCTCTTGTCTTTTTCGCAAAAGCTAAAGTCGCCTCCATCATACTGGGTGCCCGGGTGCCCATAGTACTTACTTCCCGGTCCGATTCTGAACAGGCAAAATTTGACAGTATTCTTCTGGCAGCCGCAGCAAGCAGATAGTAAAAATGATTACAACCCTTGAACAGATAGCAGATAAAGTTGCCGGTCTTAAAAAAAGGCACCGGATAGCTGTTGCATGGGCTCAGGATTCAAATACTGCCGGTGCAGTTTACAGGGCGGTCAAAGAGGGCTTTGCAGAGGCTCTCATGGTTGGAAATCCGGATGAGATCGCAAAAGTATGCAAGTCTGCAGGCATCGACAGTCAGCTGTTTACTATTATTCCGTCTGATAACGGGCATGATGCTTCAGTTGAAGCAGTGAGGCTTGCATCCACGGGAGAAGCTGACATCGTAATGAAAGGCCTTGTGGGAACTGATGTTTTTCTGCGGGCAGTGATGGACAGGGACAAGGGATTGATGCTGCCGGGAGCAGTCCTGAGCTATGTGGGTGCAATGGAGATACCGGCTTATCATAAACTGCTTTTTATAACCGATCCGGCTGTAATCCCTTATCCCGATCTTGATCAGAAGGTTGCAATGGCTGAATATGCCATCGAAATGGCCCGCAAGCTGGGAATTGAAAAACCAAAAATAGCCCTTATCGGAGCTTCTGAAAAGATGAGCCATCATTTTTCAAACAGCGTCGATTATGCGGTAATGTGCAAGATGGCTGACAGGGGACAGATAAAGAACTGCGTAATTGACGGGCCGGTTGATATTTTTCTGGCGTGTGATAAGAAAAGTGTTGAAATAAAGGGAGTTGATACTCCTTTAAATGGTGAGGCGGATATACTTCTCTTCCCTTCGCTTGAATCAAGTAATCCATTCTATAAGGGAATGATGCTTTTTGCGGGTGGGGAGCTGGCCGGATTGATAAGAGGCACCTCCAAACCTGTGGTTCTTATGTCAAGAAGTGAAAGCGAAAAATCCAAATATTTCTGTATCGCACTTTCCTGCCTGATGGCTTGAATAAAGTAATGCCTGAACACCATATTTTTATATCAGTTAGTATATGGCGAAAAGACTAATACTTGCAATAAATCCCGGATCCACCTCCACGAAATTTTCTCTTTATGAGGAAGATAAATTAATTTTCAGTAAAACCCTGAGACATACTGCAGAAGATTTGTCAGGGTTTAAAAGAATAGGGGATCAGTTTAATTTCAGGAAGGATCTTATTATGAGTGAGCTTGCTGAAAGAAAAGTGGATCTTTCGGAAATAAAGGCAGTGGTGGGCAGGGGAGGACTTGTGAAACCCATTGAATCAGGTATTTACAGGGTCAATAATGAGATGAAGCTACATCTTATTGAAGAGCGGTCGGGCAGTCATGCCAGCAACCTTGGGGCTCTTATTGCTGATGATATTGCCTCTTCGTTGCCGGGAGCCGAAGCATTTATTGTCGATCCTGTTGTTGTGGATGAGCTCCAGCCTCTTGCCAGGATTTCGGGCCATCCTGAGATAGAGCGCAGGTCAATTTTTCATGCGCTTAACCAGAAAGCCGTGGCAAGGATCTATGCAGCCTCGGTAAACAGGAAATATGAAGAGCTGAACCTGATCGTCGCTCATATGGGAGGCGGTATCAGTGTCGGTGCCCATAAAAACGGAAGAGTTATCGATGTAAATAATGCCCTGAATGGTGACGGTCCCTTTTCTCCGGAACGTTCAGGAGGACTTCCTGCGGGTCAGCTGGCTGATCTCTGCTTCAGTGGCAGATACACCCGCGATGAGATAATGTCGATGATATCAGGAAAGGGAGGCATGGTGGCCTACCTGGGCACTAATGATTTTCAGGAAGTCAGCAGGAGAGCAGCTGACGGAGATGAAAAAGCTCTGCTGATAAGGGATGCCTTCTCATACCAGGCCGGAAAAGAGATTGGCGCAATGGCTGCAGTACTGCATGGAGAAGTTGACGCTATAATTCTTACAGGTGGAATAGCCTACGAGAGGATAAACATAAAGAATATCAGCTCTATGGTTGATCATATTGCCGCGATTGTTGTGTATCCCGGTGAAGATGAGTTAAAGGCGCTTGCATTTAATGGATTGCTTGCCCTCGAAGGTAAAATTGAGATCAAAACCTATATTTGAATTTTTTGTTATTGCTGATGGATTTCTTACTTAAGAGTGACATTCTGCTATAATCCGGGGTCAGGGTGTATTAACCGCTACAGGAATAATCCTGCCATTCATAAACCTGTTACCATTCAACGCAAAATAGGATATGAATCCGGCCATCTCACCGGCACTGACTGGAGCATTGTAACCGGGAAAAGCCTCACCCAGCATTTCAGTCTGAACAGCCCCGAGAGCCAGACAATTTACACTTATGCCCGATTCCCTGAATTCTTCCGCCAGACACTCTGAAAGACATGCTATTGCTGCTTTTGATGCGCTGTAGACAGAGAGACCTTTAAATTTCATACTTCCCTGATAACCTCCCATGCTTGAGATATTTACAATATGTGATCCGAAGGGCATATATGGCTTCAGAATCTTAATGACACCGGCAATTCCGAAAAAATTTGTCTCCATCATCTGCCTTGCTTCATTATCCGAAAGAGTCATAAATTCTTTTGCCACAAGCATGCCGGCCATATTGATCAGTACATCAACCCTGTCAAAACAGCTCAGTATAGCGGTACTGAATTTTTTTGTATCTTCCTTAAGAGCCGACAGATCAACTTCAACAGGATGAATATTCGGTGATGAATCAGAAAGCCCGGCAAGCGCCTTAATGCTCCTTCCTGTCACAATAATCTGGTTGTCCGGGTCCTTGGCAAGAAAAAGAACTACCTCTTTTCCTATCCCGCGGGTGCCTCCATTTACTATTATATTCATATGGTCTCAGGTCTGTGAATTTAACCGGAAGAATTAGTATTATTTTGCTAAGGTATTTATTTATTGCTTTCCTGAGTGAAAATTAAACGCATGAATGCGGAACATTTTGATGCAGTCCATTGTTGGAATGAGTACTTCAACATTGTAACCATTAACGGATTCATGTAATTGAGGTACGATTATAAACCCATTGTTCTATCTTTGCTGATAAATTTAAATTGAACGGAGATATTAAATTCTTGTCTGTTCAGGCACATAGCAGGTATAGAAAAGTATTGTGGTTTAGAGTCTGCCGGCACCAGGTATAATACCCTTAAAATTAAAATTCAATCAGAATGAAAAATGATAAAGTTTCGATAATCGGATGCGGAAATATCGGATTGTCATTGTTACAGGGCCTGTTGAAAGAGAATAAGATTCCTGCAGGTAATATTACAGTAACCCGGAGAAATATCAGGGAGCTGAGTTACCTTGAGGAAAACGGGGTAAAGCTCACAAGCGATAACGTAAAAGCAATAAAGGAATCCGTTCTGGTACTTATCGCCGTTAAGCCCTACAATATTGCAAGTGTGCTTGAAGAGATCAGGGATCACCTCGATCCTGAAAAACACATACTCATTTCTGTTACAGCCGGGATAACTATCAGGCAGATAGAGGATATCATCGGGAGTAAGATGCCCGTTTTCAGGGCTATGCCAAACATATCGGCAAGTGTGGGAAAATCGGTTTCCTGCATCTGTAATAACATTGCAGGCTCAAAGGATATCGGTGCTGTCAGGGCCCTGTTCGATAATCTGGGTACCACAATGATAATTGATGAGGAGCTGATGCAGCCGGCGACAATATTAGGCGCCTGTGGAATTGCATACGTGCTCAGATTTATCAGAGCCATGATCCAGGGAGGCATCCAGATCGGGTTCGATGCCAAAACAGCAAGCGAAATAGTTAATCAGACCGTAAAAGGCGCTGCGGAATTATTAATTGAACGCAAAGAACATCCTGAATTTGAAATAGATAAAGTCACAACTCCGAAAGGTTGTACTATTGTTGGCCTTAATGAAATGGAGCATAACGGTTTTAGCTCCTCACTTATTAAAGGGATAGTGGCATCATATGATAAAATCGAAAAATAAGTTCCGGATAACCGGTATCTGAACATGCCTGAACCGGCAGGAGGGCTGCAGCCGGCTATTGTACAATCCTGACCAGAATAAAAAGATTGGGCCAACGGAATATAAAAAGTCTGATTTATTCGTTTATTTGTATCATTATCGATAACAATAATATCAGAATATGATTCCCCGTAACAGAATAAATAATAGAATTCTTTTGACCAGGATTGTCTCTCTTATTATAGGTCTTGTAATTACATCTCTGTCAGTAATTTCAGGTCAGAATCCAAGGGAACAGCCTCCTCCGATCAGGGAGAGAATATTTTTCGGAGGAAGCATGGGACTTCAGTTCGGCACTATTACCGATATCCAGGTCGCGCCTATGATTGGTTTATGGGTACTACCACGGCTTGCAGTTGCAGCGGGACCCAATTACCGGTATTATAAGGATCCTGTTAATCAAACCGCATTATATGGTGGAAATGCTTACCTGCAGTATGTAGTTGTCAGGGACATAGGCTCGGTTATACCTCTCGGGATACATTTTGGCATCTTTCTCCATCTTGAAGATGAACTGCTGAGCCTCGAGTCTGCCTTCTGGGATCCTTATAATCCTGCAGGGGGGAGGTTTGCCCTGAATACCGTGCTAGCAGGAGCCGGGATCAGCCAGCCGCTGGGCGCCAGGTCTTCAGTTAACCTTATGTTCCTGTGGGCGTTAAATGACTCAGGATATGGTCTTTATTCCAGTCCTGAAATAAGGATCAGCTTCAGCTTTTAACAGCCCGGTAATAAATATGCTCGTGTCATAAACTGCCCGTAACTAGCGCGAAAATTTCCTGGAAATTTATGCCGGCAGATTTTTTACGTTATATTTGTGCCGGTTTTGCAGTCAAAAACGAATAAATATTATTTGCAATCATGTGCGGTTATATGCCTGCCCTGCTTACCCTGCCTACCGGCAGGCAGGCGGCAGGCAGGCCGCAGGCAGGCGGAAGGCAGATATCATATGTTTAAAATCAAAATTGTATAATGATGAAAATAGAAAAGAATAAAATGGTTTCTCTGATATATGAGTTAAGGGAAAGTGATCCGGAAGGAAGGATTATTGAGACGCTTGATGAGACAAGTCCTCTTACTTTTTTGTTTGGTACAGGAAGGCTGCTTCCTGTTTTCGAGTCAAATATCAACTCCCTCAGCAGCGGTGATTCTTTCATGTTCACTCTCAAATCAGCTATGGCTTACGGGGAGAAGAGGGAAGATATGGTAGTTAATGTACCGGTAGCAGTATTTGAAACTGATGGAAAGATCAATGAGGATATCTGCAGGGTGGGGAATGAAGTCCCGATGATGGATACAGAAGGGAATCCACTTAATGGAATAATAAACGAAATAACAGATACTTACGTTAAAATGGATTTCAACCACCCAATGGCGGGACTTGACCTTTTCTTCTCAGGGAAGATAGTCGGGGTTCGCGAGGCTACCGAACACGAATTATCCGGAGCAATGAATTCCTGCTCAGGATGCGGAAGCAGTGAACATGAGGGGTGCTCAGGCGGCTGCCAGTGATCCGGACTATCGTGAGTAGCTGAGGTGAGATAAAAATGTTTCATGAAAAGTTTTTGGAAGCGCTTCAATTATTTACTGCTGATTACAGCCAGTATTACAGTTGTTTTATTGCTGTTTCAGGTCAACAGGATAATTGAAACGCCGGATGTTATTCTTTCAGCATTCCGCTTTCTGACCATAGCTCTACTTATTGTATATGCCGTCCGTAAAAAATCGCTTACAACCTGGATTCTTGTCAGTATGGTTGCAGGAGCTGAATTTGGATATGACCTGCCCGAGGCAGCGAAAAAACTGCAGATCTTAAGCGATATCTTCCTCAGGCTTATCAAAACAATTATAGCTCCTCTGCTCTTTTCAACACTGGTTGTTGGCATTGCCGGGCACGCCGATATCAAACAGATCGGCAGGATGGGGTGGAAATCACTTCTCTATTTTGAGATAATATCAACATTTGCCCTCTTTATAGGGCTTCTCGCAATTAATATCAGCAAAGCAGGTGCAGGTGTCGTATTATCTGTCAACCCTGATGTAGCCCCGATAAACTCTATCAGGGAGCTGTCAACAGGTGATTTTCTTCTTCACATCTTTCCGGAAAATATCGCAAAGGCCATATATGAAGGCCAGATCCTGCAAATCGTGATATTCAGTTTAATCTTTGGCCTTGCCGTAGCGCAGGTCAGGGAAAAATACAGGACACCCATGATAAGGTTTTGCGAAAGCCTTGCCGAGACAATGTTCAAGTTTACGAACATTATAATGTATTTTGCCCCTGTGGCTGTTTTCGGTGCAATTGCCTACACCATAGGTCATATGGGCTTCGATATCCTGTTTAATCTTTTTAAGCTGCTGGCTACTTTATATGTTGCCCTAATCATATTTCTGCTCTTTGTCCTTCTGCCTGTGGCGCTTATATTTAAAATTCCCGTGATCCCGTTTATAAAGGCAGTTTCGGAGCCGGCAACAATAGCCTTTGCCACTTCCAATTCCGAATCGGCATTACCTTCAGCAATGGAATCCATGGAAAAGTTCGGGATACCAAGAAAAATAGTTGCCTTCGTTATTCCTACCGGCTACAGCTTTAACCTTGACGGAACAACTCTGTATCTTTCACTTGCTTCAATTTTTGTCGCACAGGCTGCAGGGATCGACCTGCCCCTGGAAAAACAGCTTGTCATATGCTTTACCCTCATGCTCACAAGCAAAGGGGTGGCAGGGGTATCAAGGGCTGCCCTCGTAATTTTACTCGGAACAGTCGTAAGTTTCGGGCTGCCTGTCGAACCAGTTTTTATGATCCTTGGCATCGATGTCCTTATGGACATGGCACGAACATCTGTAAATGTCATTGGCAATTGCCTGGCGACGGCCGTAATAGCTCGCTCTGAGAAAGAATTTGATGAGCGGGCTGCCAGGGAATTCAGGCCTGAGTAAGAATTCAGGATCACTACGGTACCATAATTTTCAGACTCAGGACAGATGTCAGGCCACTTCCGGGTATTATCACCCGGTTTCCTTATCTCTCCGTGAGTTCAATATTTGAATGTTTCATGGCCAATGGCCGGAAATTTCTCTTTTTGATGGGGATTATTACTACGTCACCCGAATTTCAATATTTTCCGGGCAAGGACCAACGTATGGAAATTTTTTTATTTATCGGGAGCAATGCGCTGCTGGCAATTTATTTATGATCCAATTTTTGCCAACTGCCATTTGCCATTTGCCAACTGTCAATATTGAGTTGAGATGAAACCAGACCAGCTCTCTGCTGATTACAAATGTAAATAATATTAAGATGTTACATCTGTAATCCAGATGAAACGACCTATTAATTACAATACTAACTAAATTCTTTAACTCTTAAGGTTACAGGGATAAAGTAATGGGAATAAGCCTGAATGTATCTTATAACCATCAATAAATCAATGCCAATTACTGATTAACTGAAGTAACAGTGATGAATTTTAATCAATATACCGTGAATATACATTGAATAGTTTTAGAAAATTCATATAAACAACACTGTTCCAGCTATATAAATAACTAATCTAATCTACTGCTCTAGTTTATTACATCTGTAACGATCACATAATCAAATGCAACCAGATTTACAATAATCAGCATGAAACATATGTAATGGCTATGTTTACATATGTAATTCAATTAAATTACAAATGTTAATCGTAAATTAATTACATTTGTATAACCTATATTTTGATGAAATGAAGGAGAGACTTCTTGAATTTCTCAGGAGCGAGAACAAATCTTCTGCACAGCTGGCGGAAGAAATTGGTGTACAGCCCTCAGGTATTTCACATATTCTTTCCGGAAGAAACAATCCGAGTCTGGATTTTGTGCTGAAAATGCTTGAAAAGTACCACTATCTCTCCACAGACTGGTTGCTGTTCGGAAAAGGTACTATGTATAAAGAGCTTAAAGCGCCCACACTTTTTGATAATGAAAGGAGAACTAACCCGGAGACTGAGCCTGATATCTTCAATGAGCTGCAGTCTGCAGGCAGGGAGAACGATGAGAAAAAAGCGGCGGAAAGGTCCGTGCGTGCTGATTCCGTGCAAAATGAGGAAAACGACCGGTCTGTCATACGGATAGTCTGGTTCTATGGCGATAACAGCTTCATCGAGTACTATCCCCGCCGGTAGAATTACATTCGTATATTTTTTTCCCCGGTCTGTAAACTGACTGCCGGCAGGGAAGGATGGAAGGAGAGATCCGGGTCAAAAACATGTGGATTTCTGAAATATCTCAAAGATGACTCAAGAAACCGGTTTCAATATTTTCTGAAATCACCCATAAAAATTATCTTTGTGGCAAAATCACCATTGATGACAAAGCGCATAGACGATCTGAAAGTAGTTGGTAATAAGCGCCTTACAAACGATATATTTATTCTTGAGCTCTCCGGTAACGGAAAGCTGCCGGATTTCAGGCCGGGTCAGTTTGTTCAGGTCAGGGTAGACGGAAGTCCGGGAACATTTCTACGGCGTCCGGTCTCTATCCATGACGTAAACCGGGAACAAAATACATTCAAGCTCCTTATCCAGGTTGCGGGAAATGGAACCCTCACACTCTCCAGGCTTGAAAATGGAGATATTCTGAATATTATTTATCCCCTTGGAAACTCATTCACAGTGCCTTCCGGCGATCAGAAAATCCTGCTGGCCGGGGGAGGCTGTGGTGTTGCGCCATTAATGTATCTTGGTAAATACTTAAAATCAAAGGGTTTTGCTCCTGATATTCTGCTGGGATTCAGGAACAGCGAACGGATAATTGAATATGAGGAATATCTTAAGATCGGAGAAGTATTTCTTACAACTGAAGACGGATCAAAGGGTGAAAAAGGTTTTGTGACCAGCCATTCCCTGCTTTCAGAAAGAAAATATGACAGAATTTACTGCTGTGGTCCCTCTTCAATGATGAAGGCTGTTGCGGAATATAGCAGGAAGAACGGCATAGAATGTGAAGTATCTCTCGAAAACCTTATGGCATGCGGCATAGGAGTATGTCTCTGTTGTGTTGTGGATACTGTCAGGGGAAATCTTTGTTCATGTACTGAAGGGCCTGTATTCAATATAAAAGAATTAAAATGGTGAACCTTGGATTTTCGATAGGCAGCCTGAACTTTAAGAACCCGGTGCTTACAGCATCAGGAACCTGTGGTTATGGGTCTGAACTGGATGATTTTATAGATATCTCAAGGCTCGGTGGGATAATCGTCAAGGGCACAACACTGGAGCCAAGGGAAGGCAACCCCTATCCCCGTATGGCTGAAACCCCTTCGGGCATGCTCAATTCTGTCGGATTGCAGAACAAAGGGATTGATTATTTTGAAAGCAATATTTACCCTGTCATCTCACGTTATGACACAAATGTAATCGTGAATGTGAATGGCAGCTATGTTGAAGATTATGTTGCTCTGGCAGAAAGGCTTAACAACCTTGACAGGATCCCGGCAATAGAGCTTAACATTTCATGTCCGAATGTAAAAATGGGAGGGATGGCCTTTGGTACCAACCTCGACTCGGCACGGGAAGTGACAAGGGCTGTAAGGGCTGTTTATTCAAAGATCCTGATAGTTAAATTATCACCCAATGTTACCAGTATTACCGATTTTGCAAGGGTCACCGAAGAGGAGGGAGCTGATGCAGTATCTCTCATAAATACGCTTCTCGGCATGTCGGTTGACGTGGAAAGGATGAGGCCCTCACTTGCTACTGTAACAGGAGGACTCTCAGGACCTGCAGTGAAACCAATCGCCCTCAGGATGGTGTGGCAGGTTGCAAGGGCGGTAAAGATACCTGTTATCGGTGCAGGTGGTATCTCCACATTCTCAGATGCCCTTGAATTCATACTTGCCGGCGCTTCTGCAATCCAGGTGGGAACAGCCTCATTTATTGATCCGCGCTCAACAATCAATATCCTTGAAGGAATTGAGCAATTCCTTATCAGAAAAGGTTTCTCAGGGATTTCTGAACTTGTAGGTTATATCAATAAGAGCCAGTAAGGCATAATATTCAACCTGTTCCGGATAAACAGGATATTTCGCATTTTCAGCCTGTCAGGAACGTTCTTATACCCCGGCTAGGCGAAGTCTCCAGATTTCGCCCCGACGTCGCTTCAGATGGGCGAAGTCTCCAGACTTCGCCCCGACTTCGCCTTATTAATTTTCATCAATATCATAAAAATTTCAATTTTTGCTATAAATTTGTAAGAATTAACAGAAATCTTGTTTCAGTTTATAAATCAATCAATATAAAAATGGCAGATAATTTACTAATTGATAATCTGGATAAGAAGATTTTGGATATTATTACAAAAAATGCAAGGATCCCTTATCTTGAAGTTGCCAGGGAATGTGGTGTTTCAGGAGCTGCAATTCATCAGAGGGTTCAGAGACTTATCAGGATAGGCGTAATCAGAGGATCGGAATTTAAAGTGGATCCTGTTATGGTCGGATTTAAGACCTGTGCTTATATTGGAATATTTCTTGACCATCCGGGGCATTTCAGAGAGGTCATCAATAAGTTCAGGGAAATTCCGGAAATAATTGAATGTCATTATACTACCGGTAATTATTCGCTGTTCATCAAAGTTTACACACGCGATAATGAACATCTGAGAATGATACTGACTGATACAATACAGAATATTCCCGGTATTGTAAGAACAGAGACCTTAATCTCACTTGAAGAATCTATTAACAGGCAGATCCCCGTTCTGTCCAGGTAAATTCCTGAATCATCCGGCAAAAAGATGATTCAGCAAACCCGGGACGGGTTAATTATTTACTTATGAAAGATCCGAAAATTAAGAAACACGTAACCGGGCGAAGGGAATTCCTGACAAAACTTTCGGTAGCCGCAGCGATGGGACTGGCAGGCGTTCCCGGTGTTAATGGATTACCCAAAACAGACCATACAGATGAAGGCAGGCAGCAGGATTCTTCCATGCCTGCGATCACTCTGGGCTCGCATCGTATCAGCCGGTTGATCTGCGGCTCAAATCCAATGCTGGGATATTCTTACATGGGCAGTCATACCGACAGGCAAATGAGGGAATATTATACCCCCGAGCGGACCGTGGAAGTGCTTCAGAAGTGTGAGCAGGCGGGAATCACAGTTCACCAGGCATCTTCCAGACATGATTACATAGACCTGTTGCGTGGGAAGGGCTCCGGATTAAAGATAATCTGTCTTGACTCCGGACAGGAAAAGATAGCGGAGACAATAAATATTATGAAACCTATTGCCATGGTACACCACGGTGGTGTGACCGACCGTTTGTTTGCCGAAGGAAATTCCCGGCTTGTACATAATTATGTGAAAGAAGTAAAGGACAGGGGTCTTCTGGCCGGTATTTCGGCCCATAATCCGGATGTAATCAAGCAGATCGCCAATGAGGGCTGGGAGGTTGATTTCTTCATGACCTGCTTCTATTTCCTGACGCGCAGTAAGGAAGAAGGCAATCCGAAATCGATAATTCCGGTTGGCGACTACAATTTCTTCAGGGACGATCCAAAAGTGATGACCGGGGTTATCCGGCAGGTGAAACAGCCCTGCCTGGCATTCAAGATACTGGGAGCAGGCAGGTTATGCTCCAGTCAGGAGAAGGTCAGCGCTGCATTCAGATTCGCATTCGAGAACATCAAACCAACCGATGGTGTCATAGTAGGAATGTTCCCATGGTCCTTCGATGAGATAGGAGCCAATGTTCAATATGCAAAAGAGTTTGGCGTATAAAAAATCCGAAATAGACATAACTGCCTTATTTCCTGCAAGTAACAAGTATCCTGTACATTTCTGCTTTAAGACGGGTAATTAAGGTCCCTGCATTCTCAGGTCACTTCCCAGGCATATTTTGACAAATAAGTTCAACTATTTGACAGATATTTAGGTATTTAAGAATATCTGTTATAAATTAGTAGTGACTTTATTTTATAAGTGAGCTAATAATTAGCTGTAGACTGACAAGAGGCCTGAACCTTAAAGAATATTGCTGTCATAGGTATATTAATTATTAAATTTTACTAAGATGAAAATTAGCAAATTGTGTGAAACACTGATTATTGCATTTTCATTGCTTACAAATACAATATTTTTGTTTTCACAGGAATCCGGATCTCAGAAGGAGGTATCTTCTGGCGATAGCAAATGCCTGACACTGATTGTAACACCCTCAAATCAGAATGTCACATCATCATCGGGAACGACAAGTTTTACTGTTACTTCCAATTTATCATGGAGCTCCTCCAGTAACCAGCCATGGTGCACAGTAAATTCCTCAGGCAGTGGTAATGGCACTATCACAGTTACTTACCAGTCAAATACCGGGGCCGGTTCAAGAGTAGCTGATATAACAGTGTCAGGAGCAGGAGTAAGTGACAGGTATGTGACTGTGACCCAGGCAGGTTCTGACCTGCTATTAATTGTTACACCAGCTAACAGGGCTGTCACCTCATCAGCGGGAACAACCAGTTTCGGCGTTGCCTCCAATACCTCCTGGACTGTATCCAGTGACCAGTCATGGTGTACAGTTACACCCTCAGGGGATGGTAATGGTACTATCAGCGTTACATACCAGGCAAATGGAGGAGCCGGTTCAAGAGTAGCTTCTATAACTGTCTCCGGTACGGGGGTAAATGATCAGGTGGTGACTGTTACCCAGTTAGGCACGGCCCCGGCATTGATTGTCACACCTTTGAATCAAAATGTCACATCAGCTTCGGGAGAGACCAGTTTTACAGTCATTTCGAATGTTTCATGGACTGCATCCAGCGATCAGTCATGGTGCACAGTGACGCCATCAGGAACGGGCAACGGGACGATCACAGCCACATACCAGGCACATACTGTTACCGGTACAAGAACTGCAACTATAACCGTCACGGGATCAGGCGCAGGCAATCAGATTGTAACGGTAACTCAGTCAGGGGTACCGCCATCATTGATTGTCACCCCTGTAAATCAGAATGTCACATCATCGCCGGGAACTGCCACTTTCCAGGTTGCTTCCAATATAGAATGGACTTCAACCAGTGACCAGGATTGGTGCAGCGTTACATCTTCAGGGACAGGTAATGGTACCATTACTGCTGCATACCAGGCAAATACGTCATCCATTACGAGGGTAGCAACTATAACCATTACAGGTCCGGGAGTAAGTGATCAGGTTGTAACATTAACTCAGGATGAACTCATCACTATTTCATATTCAGGATCGCCATGGTGTCCTTCAGGAGACGTTCAGGATGTAACACTGTCCGGTTCTTCAGGGGGTACCTACAGTTCACAGCCGGAAGGATTAAACATTGATCCCGGGACAGGTACTATAACCACAAGTACAAGTACAGCAGGATCCTATACAGTAAAATATACCCTGGAAAAGTCAGGACCAACCAGGTTTTTGGAGGCAACTGCTGAGATAGCCATATATCCGGGTGTTATTCCACAAATTGTAATTAAATGGGGCGATGTCCTCATCTGCTCAAATGTTGGAGATTTGTTTTTTGGCTACCAGTGGTTTGAAGGTACAACTCCGATTGCCGGAGCAGATAATCAGTTTTATTTAACGACAAAAATTCCCGGAGTATATACCGTTGAAGCAACGGATAAGAATGGATGTAAAGCTAAGTCGAATGAAATAACTATCGAAAGTACAAAATCACTTTTGGTATATCCTAATCCTGCTAAAAGCTCATTTAATATAGGGATCAGTGATATTCCCGCAGGCAAAATGCAGATTAAAATTAATGATATGGCTGGTACCGTAGTTATGAATCTCGTTACTGAAAAATCAGATCTTGAATATTTCAAAGAAATCTCAACGGACAACCTCGGCAATGGAATGTATCTTGTTCAGGTTTTAGTCAACGATCTTTATTATTACAGCGTGAAAGTTATGGTTGCAAAATAGATAATGCCATGAAACTATTAAAAACTTATATCAGGAATTTTGTTTCGTGTTTTATTCTGCTTATAATGCTTCAGATCAATGTACAATCGCAAAATACCGATGATAAATTCAAGTGGCAAAATCGTTGGTTTATTGGTATCAGCGGAGGCCCGGCACAAAACAGGATTTCAAATGACCTGACTTCTGTTATTTCCGGAGCTGTTATAACCAGGGGAAATTCATTTAGCCTCTCCTTCGAAGCCGGATACTACTTTTCAAAATACTTTGGGTTATCAACCGGAATAGGATTGAGTCAGTACAACACAAAATTACACCCTGGATACCTATTCGAATACTCTGGATACTGTTGATTCAGAAAGTGAAAGTTATGAACGAAGAATTACTGGACAGGATATAAAAGAGACCCAAAAATTATATTTTCTGGAGATACCTCTGATGCTTAATTTTCAATGTCCGATAGGCAAGGCGGTGGGGATCTATCTTCAGGGCGGCATCAGCATGGCAATTCCCGTTGGTAATGATTATTCATGTTCTGGTATTTTTTCTTATAAAGGATATTATCCTGCCTATAATGTTGTTTTGGAAGATATCCCATATGAAGGATTTAAAAACAACGTGAAAAATGATGTAAGCGGGGAAATAAAGTTAAAGTCCATTAATTCTGAATTAGTCACTTCCGGTGGCTTATATTATCATAACAGGAAGAATTTTCAGATTTCAGCCGGAGTTTTTTATAAATCGATGCTTTCAGATATTTCAGACTATCCGCCTGTTGAGAATTTCCAGCTTTCGACGCATGAGGGTCAGCTCAGAAGCTTTATGGAAGGAAGCAATAAGACTACCGCCAATTCAATAGGTATATTAATTACTTTTAGATACTATTTAAAATAGTCTGGGGAGACTATGGCCCCCCTTTTTGAATTTCTATCTTAAATTTGAATGAATTACAATAAAAGAATGAGCCTGATATCCAGGCTCTTATTCTTTTATTCGTGATCCAGCTGGGGCTCGAACCGGACCAAGCGTTAAAAAATTGCCCGGTGGGCAATTTTAGCGAAGGTGCCAGCCTGCCGCGCTGGCGGGTTCGATCCGGAAATAAAAAAAGCAGCCGTTCGGCTGCTTAGTGATCCAGCTGGGGCTCGAACCCAGGACCCCATCCTTAAAAGGGATGTGCTCTACCAGCTGAGCTACTGAATCTGCTTTTATTTTGCGAGTGCAAATTTACAATAATAATTTTTCTATACAAGCTTTCAATACTATTTCATTGTTAAGGTACGGATAATTTTTCTATTTCATTTATTTACTATAATTTAACATCACTAAATAGTGGATCTGAAATATCTGAAATTATGAAGAACCCGTTTAATGGAAAAGTGGTAATAGTAACAGGAGCTTCTTCAGGAATAGGTGAGTCGGTTGCAAGAGAATTTGCAAAAAACGGCAGCAAGGTGGTTCTGGCCGCACGCAGATCCGATAAACTTTCTTTGATTGTCAGCGGGATCAGATCCGGGGGGTACGAGGCAGATTATGTAACAACTGATGTTACAAAAGAAGAAGATTGCAGAAAACTCGTTGAATACACTGTTAAAAAATATGGAACTGTTCACATACTTGTCAATAATGCCGGTATTTCAATGAGGGCGAGGTTTGCCGATACCGACCTGAGTGTATTGCGGCGCCTGATGGATGTGAATTTCTGGGGAACAGTATATTGTACAAAATATGCACTGCCGTACCTGATTGAAAATTCAGGATCTCTGGTAGGTGTCTCCTCAGTTGCAGGTTTCCATGGCCTGCCCGGCAGAACAGGGTATTCAGCATCAAAGTTTGCCATACATGGATTCCTTGAGACTATCAGGATAGAGAATCTTAAAAAGGGATTGCATGTTATGATAATTGCCCCGGGTTTTACCACAACCGATATAAGGAAACATGCACTTCTGGCTGATGGCTCGGAACAGGGCGAATCGCCAAGGGATGAACATAAACTGATGCCGCCGGAATATGTTGCGAAATGGGTTCTTAAGGGGATAATTAAGAAAAAAAGGAATAAACTTCTCACCTGGGATGGCAGGTTTACAGCACTCTTCCAGAGGATAGTGCCGGGATTCGTCGACTGGGCCTATTACTATGAAATGTCAAGGGAGCCAAAATCTCCGCTGTAAGGACACCCCGGCTCATATCAGCAGAAGGTACGTGCAGGGGCCTGTTTTTCTTTTTTTCTGTAATAATGTTTTTTTTGTAATGAAATTGAATCAGAGACGTCATCTCTTCAGAAACAATTATTAATTTAAAATCTGAAGTTATGAAACGACTGTTGTTATTTGCCTCGTTAATGATCATTTTCCCATTTTCCTATGGTCAGAAATCGATAGATGCATTATTTGATAAATATGCAGGAAAAGAGGGATTCACCACTGTAACAATCAACGGAAACCTGCTCAGGCTCGCAAGATGCTTTGATCATGATTCCGATAAGGATTATTCAATGCCTGCAAAGATCTCCACAATCAGGGTCCTGGCTCAGGAAGATAAAAGCCTGAAAGTTGATAATTTTTACGATATGGTTGTCAAAGATTTAAATCTCACGGAATATGAGGAGTTTATGCGGGTAAAAGATTCAGATCAGGATCTGAGAGTGCTTGTGAGACAGGATGGTAATAAATTCAGGGAATTCCTTCTCATAGCCGGAGGAGAGGATAATGCTGTCATTCAGATAACAGGCGAAATTACATTGAATGAGGTAAAGAAGCTATCAGAAAATGTAAAGAAAGGCGATGGAACCGGCATTGCAGCTGATTTCAGGTAGTCAGTTATATAAGTATCTTTGCATAAAATGAAATGTTAGCTGAAATCTGAATGACCAGAACGGAATTCGAACATCTTGTGCAACAGCTGAGTCGCAGGTTATACGGCTTTGCCTTCCGCATCCTCCGCAATCAGGAGGAGGCGGAAGATGTTGTGCAGGAGATCTTTATAAAGCTCTGGAATATGGGAGAGAGAACGAATGAATATAAAAGTATTGAGGCAGTTGCAGCGACAATGACCAGAAACCATTGCATAGATCTGATCAGAAAAAAGAAAAATTTTGATACGAATGATTTTAATAACAGGGACTATCCGCATCCGACATCACCATCTCCGCATGAACAGCTCGAAAACAGCGAATCGGGAAGGATCCTTGACATAATTATTGCCGCTTTGCCTGAGCTTTACAGGGTTGTTATCAGGCTGAGGGATATTGAAGGATTTTCTTATGAAGAGATAGCCCTGAAAACCGGGCAGAATATAAATACTTTAAGGGTAACATTATCCCGTGCAAGAAAGTTAATAAGAGATGACTATAATAAATACCATCATGAACGAAGAGGAATTAAACAGGCTGACAGAAAAATATTATAGCGGGTTGAGTACCGATGAGGATGAAAAGCTCCTCAGGGCCTATTTCAGCAGTGATTCTGTGCTTCCGGGTTATGAAGCCGAAAAGGAGATCTTTGGCTACTATATGGAGTCCGGAGATGTACCTGAACCATCAGCCGGCTTTAATGCCAGGATTATTCAATCAATTGATTCCTCAAAAGAGAAAAAGAGGGAGACAAGCATCAGAAAACTTCTTCTGCCACTGACCGGGGTAGCTGCCGGCCTCCTGATACTTGCAGGTTCATGGTTTTTCCTCGTGAGCAGGTCTGAATCGCGGGACACCTTCTCTGATCCTCAGATCGCCTATGCCGAAACAATTAAGATATTGATGGATGTTTCATCCCGGATGAATCATGCAACAAGTTCGCTCTCACCTGTCAGTAAGATAAATGAAGTGAAGGAAAAAACTTTTGAACCAATTAATAAATCAGCACTTATTCTTGAGAGAAACCTTAGAAGTCTTGATTATCTGAAGGTTGACAGCGAGGTAATTGATCCTGTAAATAATTAGTAATTATAATTCAATAATATGAAAAGGTTATTTTTATCACTGTCGGTCCTGAGTTTTGCATTGATTCTGCATGCCCAGACCAACCCTATTGACGCTATGTTCGACAAATATTCGGAAAGAGAGGGCTTTACTGTAGTATCCATTTCAAGCAAGATGTTCAGCATGTTTGCTGACAAGGATACAAAAAATAAAGATGCAGACGATATAGTAAACCGGCTGAAATCGATAAAAATCCTTTCTGTCGAGGATTCAACACTTAATAAAAACCTTAATTTCTACTCAGAGCTTAGTAAAAAGCTTAATATGTCTGATTATGAAGAATTAATGGTTGTAAAGGAAGGTCCTGACATCACAAAATTTCTTATCCGTCAGAAAGGGGATATAATATCTGAATTACTTGTTATAACAGGAGGTCCCGGAGGAAACTCACTTATTTCAATTAAGGGCGATCTCAATCTCAAGAGTATCTCTGATCTTTCTAAAAGTGTAGATATCCAGCAGCTTAAGAGCCTTGATAACCTTGAGAAGAAGAAGGAGAAATAGGCTCAGAGCACGGGGCGCAGGGCACAGGGCACAGGGCGCAGAGCACGGGGCACAGAGCGTAGAGCGTAGAGACTAATGCGCCATTACGCCGTTACGCCATTTTATGGCTATACAAAAGCCAAAACACCACAGGTTATTTTCTTCAAATGGTCAGATATAAAGATATTTTTATATTTTTATGCTGTCTAACCGCAATAAATTCTGACCTGTCATGAAAAAAGTATTCAAAAAACTTACATTTTCCGTAGTCATAGCCTTTATATTCATCTCCCAGGAAGCATATTCCCAGATGAATAATGTTGATTTCCTGCGTGCCGGAATCGTCGATGGCTCAAAGATTGCCGCAGCATATATTACTCCATGGGCGAATGCTTTCGGAGCCGGAGTCAACGGAAGCTGGTACAATACTGCCAAACCGCATAAATTCGGCGGATTCGATATTACCCTGGGTGTCAGCGCTGGATTTGTACCCTCTTCTGCAAAAACATTTGATGTCAGCAAGATCGGGCTGACAGAGTTTACCGGTACGGGAATGGCTCCTACGGTTGCAGGTCCTGACAACGACGGACCCCTGCTCACCGGCCCTGCAGCCGGCGGCCTCACCCCCATATCATTCACTACTCCTGCGGGAACAAACTGGGGAATTATTCCTGTTCCTACTCTTACTGCCGGGATAGGGCTTCCTCTTGGTACCGAACTGAGGATACGTTATATCCCGAAGATAACGATCAGCGACGGTGATCTGTCGTCCTGGGGCCTGGGATTGATGCACAGCCTGATGCAATATGTACCGGGAGACAAAGTACTTCCATTCGACATTTCCCTTTTCGGGGGTTTTACGAGATTAAACGGAAACGCCGGATTGAACCTGCAGCCAGATCATTCAAAGCCTCAGAATTATTCAGATGCATATCCGGCAGGTTCATTTGGTAATCAGAATTTTGGCGCTACTGTCGATGCATTAAATATTTCGGCTTTAGGGTCAGTTAATTTGCCGGTGATCTCATTTTACGGCGGACTGGGATACAGCAAAACAAGCACGGTTATTAAGATGACCGGGAACTTTCCTCTTCCAACAATAAATCCGGCAATATCCACAACTGAATATGTTTATGAAGATGCAGGAGTTCTTAAGGAGTTCCCGACGATCAAAATAAAAAATTTCTCCGGCGTGCGGGCAAATGCAGGATTCAGGCTTAAGCTGGGCGTTTTTACATTCAATGCAGATTATACCTGGTCCCAGTATAGCGTGGTATCAGCCGGTTTGGGACTCTCCTTCAGGTAAAAGTTTTATAGCTCTTACTGATTTCCCCGGGGTTCCCAAACTTCCCGGGGATTTTTTTGTTGTACGTTAAGACTGTCCGGTATTATTAAGAACAAATTACTAATTCAGGCCATTAAATGATTGTTGACGCGCAAAAAATAAACAGAGCCTATCTTGGATTACTGCAGGCTGCAAAAAATACACTTAGTCCGTCTGATAATAAAAAGATAAAGCGAGCTCTTGACCTTGCCGTGGAAGCCTGTGGTGATAAGACGATCCTCACAGGGGAAGCTGAGATCCTGCATGCACTTTCCGTGGCCCGGATAATTGCCGGTGAGATGGGGCTTGGACTTACTTCAATCATAACCGCATTACTGCACGACTCCTACAATGATCTGAAGATCACTCCTGGAGGAGCTGGAACAGGAGTTTGGCAAAAAGGTTGCCGGAGATCCTTAACGGCTTTTCCCGGATAACGGGAATCGATTCCATGCAGTCATCATTCCAGGCGGAGAATTTCAGGAAGCTGCTTCTGAGTCTTGCCGATGACGTAAGAGTTATCCTGATCAAGCTTGTCGAGAGGCTGGAATATATGCGGAATCTTGATATGGCTCCGGAAAACGAGAGACTACCGCTGGCTTCGGAGACATATTTTCTGTATGCACCGCTTGCACACAGGCTTGGCTTTTATAATATCAAATCGGAAATGGAGGACCTGGCGGTCAAATATCTTGAACCTGAACAATACGATCATATTGAATGCCGGCTTAAGCAAACCACAGCTTCAAGAAATAAGCTGATCAGGGATTTTTCTGTGCCTCTGAAGGATAAACTCGAAAAGCAAGGCTTTAGGTTCACCATCAAAAGCCGCACTAAATCAATACATTCCATAATGCTGAAAATGAAAAAGCAGGGAGTGGATTTTGATGAGGTGTATGATCTGTTTGCTGTAAGAATAATTCTCGACAGTGATGCCGAGAACTGAAAAGTCCGATTGCTGGAGGTTTATTCAATAGTCACGGACATATATCAACCGAACCCCAGCAGGATGCGCGACTGGATTTCTGTTCCCAAATCCAACGGGTATGAGTCGCTTCATACAACTGTAGTAGGGCCAAGGGGAAAATGGGTGGAGGTGCAGATCAGGTCAGTAAGGATGGATGAGATAGCCGAAAAAGGGCTGGCTGCTCATTTTAAATACAAGGGAATCAAAGGCGAAGGAGGGCTGGATACCTGGTTGTCAAAAATGAGGGAAATACTTGAATCATCTGAAAAAGAGGATAATGCCTTTATGGATCAGGTCAGATCGGGACTATATACCGATGAAGTATTTGTTTTTACCCCAAAAGGTGATCTCCGGCAGCTGCCGGCCGGAGCTACAATACTGGATTTCGCCTTTGACATTCATACGGCTGTTGGCGCCTCCTGTGTGGGAGGCAAGGTGAACGGTAAGAATGTTACAATACGGTATGTGCTGCAAAATGGCGACCATGTCTCAATTATAAGATCAAAAAACCAGAAGCCGAAGCAGGACTGGCTTTCCTTTGTGGTCACCACAAAGGCCAAGACAAAGATCAGGCAGGTACTGAATGAAGAAAAAACAAAAGCAGCTGCCGAAGGAAAAGAGATCCTGATGCGGCGGCTGAAGAACTGGAAGATCCCATATGGTGATCATTGTAATTCAGAAGCTGATGATTCATTATAACCTGAAAACCGCACAGGATCTGTACTATAATATTTCTACAGGAAAGATAGAACTGCTCCATATCAAGGAAGTTCTGCAAAAAGGAGAAGAAACAGGAACCCGTGGCATCAGTTACTCCGGTACCTGAAACTGAACAGAAAGAAAGTTCTGATCATCAGTATTCAGATTATCTGATCATTGAGGATAGGGTAGAGGGGCTTGATTATAAACTGGCAAAATGCTGCAATCCGGTCTTTGGAGATAGCGTCTTTGGGTTTGTCACAATCTCGGAAGGAATAAAGATCCACAGGACCAATCTGTCCCAATGCGAGTAATATGATTTCGAGATATCCTTACAGGGTTGTGGCTGCGCGCTGGACAAAATCGAAAAGCAGTCCCTCCTTTATTGCTGCCATTAAAATCACCGGAGTTGATGATATAGGAATGGTAAATAAGATTGCCGATGTGATAGCTGAAAATAAGGCCATAGTGCGTAATTTCAATTATAAAATGGATGACGGAATGTTTGAAGGAATGCTTAATATAATGGTGACTAATAATAATGTCCTTTATGGAGTTATAAGAAAAATACAGTCGATAAAAGGTATTCTGAAAGCACTCGCGTGTCGATGGGGATAGGATAAATGTGCAGTAGCGTAAATCACGATTCAATCCGTCTTCCTCAATATCTCTGAGTCGGGCCTGTACCGGGAGCTTTGCCATCTTTTCAACCTCAAGCGAGGGAAAGCCGAACTCTTCGACCACTTTCCCGAGGATCAGGTAAGTGCCGCTTCCTTTAAATGGCCACTCTTTGAGTGATTGGGAGAAATGGGTCGTATCGAAGAAATTGCCTTCGGAATCAATGAAGCATCCGAAATTCATCCAGTCATTTTTTATTGTCTTTATATATTTGACTGTCACAAGGTGTCCGACCATTCTTATCTTTTTTCCTGTATACTCGGCTCATTCTGTCTGGCTGGCACATCTCCGCGGAACGAGGTCTGCAGCATGTCGAACCAGCTCATTGTGACGGGAAAGCCAAAGAGTTCGATCTCATCATAGACATCTTCGAGCTTTCCCTGGACCAGCTCGGGAAGCGAAAAATCACGGAGGGGAGAGGAGAAGAGCGGCCGGGTATTTTCCTGTTTGTTTTTGTTGATCATCATATGAGCTTCCCACAGCAGAACAGATTTCTTTTTGCCCGTGAACCTGAAGGCGCCGGCTTTGATAAGAAGAATGAGCTGTTCCAGTCCGGGACAGACCCTTGTCACAAAATCATTCAGATCGGTAAAGGGGCCTGTTGCGTTGCGGATCTCTTCAATTGACTGGGCAAGCTTATATTCAATGCTCATGATATGAATGAAGCCCAAATATATATCGGTTCCGTAAATTGTTGTTTTATAGTTGCTTTTATTTACGCATGGCAGCTGAATGGTGGCTCCGCATCGTCTTGCTTCATGCACATATACCCAGGTCCTGTAGAAACCCCCGAAATTATTTATGACAGCAACCATGAACTCAAGCGGATAATGTGCTTTCAGCCAGAGGCTCTGGAAACTCTCAACGGCATATGAGGCGGAATGGGCCTTTGAGAAGGAATATCCGGCAAATGACTCGATCTGCCTCCACACCTCTTTTGTCACCTCGTCACTGTAACCCTTTTCACGGCAGTTGGAAAAGAACTTCTCCACGATCCGCTGCATCTCCTGTTTCGACCTGTACTTCCCGCTCATGGCACGGCGCAGGGTATCGGCATCCGCAAGATCGAGCCCTGCAAAGTGATGGCAGACCTTCAGCACATCTTCCTGGTAGACCATCACGCCAAAGGTCTCGGCAAGCTGCTCCTTCATCACAGGGTGTATATATTCGAATTTATCAGGGTTATGAAACCTGTAGATATATTCCTTCATCATGCCGGAACGTGCAACGCCGGGCCTGATAACAGAACTGGCGGCCACGAGTGTTGTGTAATTGTCACATCTCAGCTTTTTCAGAAGCCCCCGCATTGCAGGACTTTCAATATAGAAGCATCCTTTTGTCTCGCCGATCCTCAGATACTCCTTTACCTTTTCATCGTTCTTGAACTTCTGTATGGCATGGACATCCACATCGATGCCGCGGTTGCGGAGAATTATTTCAGCGCTTTCGCGTATATGGCCGATGCCGCGCTGGCTTAGTATATCGAGCTTTTCAAAACCAATATCTTCGGCAGTATACATATCCCACTGGGTTGTGGGAAAACCTTTCGGAGGCATATCCAGTGCCGTGTAGCATGTGATCGGCTCTTCGGATATAAGTATTCCCCCGGCATGGATGCTTCTCATATTGGGAAAGTCGGCAATTTTAAGTCCCGTCGAAAAAATAGTATTGGTTATCTCATTCCTGTTGGTCTCGGATGAGGGATTGTCAATAAGGGAATCGATCTCCTCCTTTGGGCAGCCCGTGTACCTTTCCCAGTTCCCGCACTATTGATTTGCCCCTGAAGGTGCTCATGGTGCCAAGCAGTGCCGTATGGCTGTAACCATAACGCTTGAAGATATAATCTATGACTTCATCACGCTCTTTCCATGAATAATCGATATCGAAGTCAGGGGGAGAGCTCCTTTTAGGGTTGATGAACCTCTCGAAGTAAAGGTTTAGATCAATGGGATCAACATTAGTGATTTTCAGGCAATAAGCAACAACTGAATTTGCTCCGCTTCCACGTCCGACATGATAAAAGCCACGTGCCATTGAATATCTGACGATGTCCCATGTTATAAGAAAATAGGCTGAGAATCCAAGTCTGTCGATTATCTCAAGTTCATGTCCGATTCTTTTTTTTGCTTCATTATTATTTTTGCCATAGCGGTACACCATGCCGTCCCATGCCAGCTTCTCCAGCAGCAGCTTATCATCATATCTGCTGGCTGAGAATATTTTTTTGTTTTTCAGGCTATCCAGGTCAAACTGAAGGGTGCAGTCGTCAAGCAGGTTTTGGGTATTTCTTGCCAGCCAGGGATATTCCGTCGGCGATCTTTTCATTACAGCGACGGTTCTCTGAAGAATTCATCCTCGCCGGCGCATTGCCATGGTTGAAGGTGGCTCAGCAGAATGTTGTTGTCAACGGCTCTCAGGCTTCTGTGTATGAAGATGTCATCTGGTATCCTGGAATGTCACGGGTTGCAGTATCACCATTGTGTTCCTGTCGACGGATGAAGTCGATGGTAAGGAGACTGTTCATCTCATCGGGTTTTATTCCTGTGCGTTCATTATCGAAGAGTTTACGGCCCGGGACTTTTTTCAGGGAATATATTATGTAGGCTTCCGAGAAATGTGGTGCAGGGAATGGGATCGGGGAGCTGGTGAAATTAAGGTCCGAGAGAAAGCTGTTCAGCTCGCTCAGTCCGTTGTTATTGCGTGCAATACCGATATACTGCAGTTCATTGTCATTTCTGAATTCAATGCCTGCGACGGGCCTGATGCCGTTTTTGCTGCATTCGCCGTGCAAACTCCGGTATCCCTGTGGAGTTGTTTATATCGGTGAGGGCAATAGCATCACTCCCGGCAGCCAGTGCTTTCTGCACGAGCTGTTCCACGGACATTGTTCCGTAGCGAAGGCTGTAATATGAGTGACAGTTAAGATACATAGTTTCTGATTATTATATGGCGCAACGGCGCAATGGCTCAACGGCTCCTGCCGCAAAATTCCGTACCACGACACCGGTTACTGAATACCGATTACCGAATACCTTTTTCTTTAACCTGTCGTCTGTTCTAGTGCCAATACCCGCCCCGGAGTCTCTCTTCCATCATATTCTGCTCTTTAAGGGCATTTTCAAGCTGTTTAAGGGCTTTTTCCTCTCTTTCGCCTATAGTCATTACCCCGGAGGCTCTCCTGACCGCATTTCGCCCGAAACGCCTTCTCAGCTTGTCCATGGCCATATAGAGGCTCACCTTTTCCGGAGTATCGTCAAACATATCCAGCTGCTGAACACCTCTTACCATATGGCTGAATCTTACGCCGATGAGCCTTATGAGCATGCGTCGCTGGTAGAGTCTGGCAAAAAGCTCCTTGGCTATATCTGC
This sequence comes from uncultured Bacteroidales bacterium, assembly GCA_963816345.1. Classification (GTDB taxonomy): domain Bacteria; phylum Bacteroidota; class Bacteroidia; order Bacteroidales; family VadinHA17; genus LD21. The sequence goes on along the minus strand of CAWFKI010000005.1, from coordinate 1,592,585 downwards.
AAGAACATGGTCAAATGATGTATAGGGTATCCGTTTCTGCAGGGTGTGTGTATCGAAGTTCGAATACCTTATCTTGACAGTGACGCAGGAGGTAAGTTTTTCCTGTTTTCTGCAGCTCGAATGCGATCTTCTCGACCATGCTTACCAGCAGCTGGTTAAGCCTGACCAGGTCGGTGGTATCCTTTTCGAAGGTATGTTCGGTGCTTATCGATTTCTGTTCCGAATAGCTGAAAACGGGAGTAGAGTCGATTCCGTTGGCTCTTTTCCATATCTCGATGCCATTTTTGCCCATCAGCTTTTCAAGCATCTCTGCAGGAATATTCCTCAGGGTGATAGATGGTTGCAATGCCCATCGAGCGGAGCACATGGTAAGTCTTATCGCCGATCATCGGAATTTTTCTTATCGACAGAGGATCGAGGAATGGAAGCACCACCTCTTTCTGCACCTCTATCTCGCCGTTTGGCTTTGCCTCGCCTGTTGCTATCTTGGATACTGTCTTGTTGACGGAGAGCCCGATTGATATTGGCAGTCCGGTCTCTTTTATTATATACTGACGCAGTTCATGCGACCATTTGTAGCATCCGTAGAAGCGGTCCATTCCGGTGAGATCGATGTAGTGCTCGTCAACGGATGCTTTCTCATACAGAGGCGCCCTTTCGGCAATAATGCCGGTCACCATGTTGGAATAGTTGCTGTAAAGCTCCATGTCGCCCCGTATCACTATGGCATCGGGACACATATTCCTGGCCAGCTTCATCGGCATGGCGGAACTTACTCCGTATTTCGGGCCTCATAGCTGCAGCTCGATACCACGCCGCGGTCCGACATGCCTCCGATTATCACCGGCTTGCCGTTAAGCCGGCTGTTCTTCAGCCTCTCCACCGATACGAAAAAGGTATCGAGGTCAAGATGCAGAACAGATCTGTTCTATGTTGCCGGATAGTAATCATTTTACATATTTATTAAACGCTGTGGAGCTACTGAGAGTCCCTCTCTGCAACTGCGGCAGTCGAAGCTCTTAAACTTCTTTCAAGCTTTCAGTCACTCCGAAAAATATTTCTTTTAAATTATTTGTATATATAACAAATAAGTTTTAGTTTTGATTAAAATATAATCAATTTATGATTACAATATAATCATTTTCCACCATGTATTTCGCATCCAACATTAAATTTTTAAGAAAAAGAAGGGGCAGGACCCAGGATGATGTTGCATTTGCCCTCAATCTGAAACGTTCGACCCTGAGCGGCTATGAGAACGGCGTTGCGCAGCCGGGCATAGAGATCCTGATCTCCTTTTCAGGCTATTTCAACATATCAATCGACACTATCCTTAAGGTCGATATTACGAAGCTGTCGGAAAGCCAGCTTGGCGAACTGGAAAGAGGATATGATGCCTATATAAAGGGAAGCAATCTCCGTGTGCTGACCACCACAGTCAATTCGCAAAAAAAGGAAAACATCGAGCTTGTACCTGAAAAGGCGAAAGCCGGTTATGCAACCGGATATGCTGATCCTGAATATATCGGTGAGCTTCCTGTATTCACCCTGCCTTTCCTTTCCGACAAAAAGAAATACCGGACCTTTCAGCTTAAGGGCGATTCAATGCTTCCTATCCCTGATGGTTCCTGGGTTACGGGAGAGTATCTCCAGGACTGGATGGAAATAATCAGCGGAAAAGCCTATGTGGTATTTACTCTCAACGACGGAATTGTCTTCAAAGTCGTTGAAAACAATATCAAGAACAGAGGGAAAGCTGGTTCTCTATTCGCTGAATCCTGTTTATGAGCCCTATGAGGTTCATATCAATGAGGTGAAAGAGATCTGGAAATTTGTAAATTATATAAGCAATGAGATCCCTGATCCGGTATTGCCCGAAAAACAGCTTATCCAGGCAGTGGCAGGCATGAAACATGATCTGGAACGGATAAAGGCCAGGCTGGGGAAGGATATATCGGATATGGAGGAGAGTGAAGTAGGCAGTAATCAGTATTCAGTATTCAGTATTCAGAATTCATTCAGTATTCAGTACGGTTCAAGGTTCAAGCTTTACCCTGCATAGCGAAGTCTCCAGACTTCGCCGCAAACCATCCTCCGTCTCTGAATCCGACAGGAATGCTCAGATACTATCCAGCTCCTCAAGCTTGAACATCACATGAGGTAATTTTGTAAGTGATTTATATCCTTTTGTTTATTGATAGTAAGTGAGCTGATTATCATGAAAACCCCCGGTTCCACATAGTCTCTGAGGGCAGGTGATTCACAGATGACAGGAGTGCCTTCCGGAATCAGTCTCATGATTTCTCAAACACCTCAGATAAGCCGGTCATCCAGTACCTTTGCAAAATATACTTTCCGGGCTCCTGCCTTCAGCATCCGGGAGGTATCCTTGAGGAATTCATATCAGTCTCTTCATAGATAGCAAATCCGTGCTCTTCATACCTGGCCATAAGCCCGGGAGTAGTCTCGTGAAAATGCGGGGTTATCTTGACTGCAGTTATACCCAGCTCCCTGAACTGAGAGATAATCCTGCAGGCCAGTGAAGTCTTACCGGACTTGGTCCCGGTACCGGCTATCAGAAGGAGATTTTGATATTTATAAACTCATCTCCCATTCAAGTAATATCATTGAAAAAACCAAACAGGTATTCATAGATTAAAATCAACGATAAACGGGAGCTATTCTTTTGTCAGGGCGATTATCAGCGAGACTATCTTTTGCGTTTTCAGATTCAGGGATATGCCCCTTGTAGAGAGCCCTGCAGACCCTGTTCTTATCCAGTATGACAACAGTGTAATTGTCTTTGGGCAAACCCCAGTCTTTCTGTAAAGTGGCGGATATAATCAAACAATATTGTAGTGTCGTATTTTTTTGCCTTGTTGCCTGCGATCATCCTTATCAGTCCGTTTGGCTTCCAGGTAGACTTGCAGTCTACGATGCCAAAGCCCTTGAAGAGGTCCTTGCTGAGAGTCTTGTCAACATCTGTCGCCTTCTTGACCGCATCATTGAACCCATCATTCAGATCCGATTCATCAGGATCCACATAATTTATCTGAAGCACTTTGCCGGGCCAGGAATTCATTGTGAATTCTTTTTTATCAGCATCCGTGAACATCCATTCCGGTGCTTTAATGCCTATTTCAAGCTTTACGCCGGATTGGCCATTAAGTGTTATCAGAGCCAGAGATGTGAACAGAAATGTGAAGAGCATCTTTTTCATATTGGATTTTTTATGATTAAGCCGAAATATATGTGAAATTTTTGTCATTAATTAATTTTTAGGGATTTTATCATTTATCCGGTCAACAATATTACTTTTGCGGTCTAATAAATTTGTATGCAGTCAATCAGGAATGTAGCGATCATTGCACACGTCGATCATGGGAAAACCACTCTGGTTGACCGTATTATACAGGAATGCCAGGTGCTTGATCAGAGAAAGGAGGCCGGTGACCTGATTCTTGACAGTAACGATCTTGAGCGGGAAAGAGGAATAACTATTCTCTCAAAAAATGTATCGGCTAACTATAAAGGTGTTAAAATTAATATTATCGACACCCCCGGGCATGCTGATTTCGGAGGTGAGGTAGAGAGAGTTCTCAAGATGGCCGACGGGGTCCTGTTGCTGGTTGATGCGCTGGAAGGACCAATGCCTCAGACAAGGTTCGTTCTGGGAAAGGCTATTGCACTTGGTCTGAAACCGATAGTCGTCATAAATAAGGTCGATAAGGAGAACTGCCGTCCGGACGAGGTGCAACAGGATGTTTTCGAGCTCATGTACAATCTCGACGCCTCCGATGAACAGCTCGATTTTGCCACTGTCTTCGGTTCTTCCAAATACGGCTGGATGGGAAGCGACTGGAAAAAGCCCGCCAATGATATTAAATACCTTCTTGATACCATACTCACTGAAATTCCTGAACCACCCTATATCGCCGGAACCGCCCAGATGCAGGTTGCCTCGCTGGATTTCTCGAGCTATGTCGGCAGAATAGCCATAGGACGGGTATTCAGGGGCGACATTGTAACCGGTGCAGACTATACTCTGTGCAAAAGAGATGGCAAAGTCAAAAAGGTCAGGGTGAAGGAGCTTTACCTGTTTGAAGGGCTTGGAAGAGTGAAAACTGAAACTGTAAGATGCGGCGATCTGTGCGCTGTAATAGGACTGGAGGATTTCGAGATTGGCGATACCCTTGCCGACCTTCTTAACCCCGAAGCGCTGCAGAGGATAGAGGTCGATGAACCTACAATGAGCATGGTTTTTACAATAAACAATTCTCCGATGTTCGGCAAGGAGGGTAAGTTCGTGACCTCAAGACATCTAAGGACCAGGCTCTTAAGAGAAACTGAAAAGAATCTTGCACTGAAAGTTGAGGATACAAAGTCGGAAGATACCTTTAATGTCTTTGGTCGTGGGATACTCCATCTTTCCATCCTTATTGAAACTATGCGACGGGAGGGCTATGAGTTTCAGGTAGGTAAACCAAAAGTTATCCTGAAGGATATAAATGGTGTTAAATCAGAACCTTATGAAACCCTGACTATCGATCTGCCTGCAGAGGTATCAGGTAAGGCCATCGAGCTGGTAACTCAGAGAAAAGGTGAAATGATAATCATTGAACCGAAGGGCGACCTGATCCATCTCGAGTTTGATATTCCTGCAAGGGGAATAATAGGATTGAGGAATAATATGCTCACCGCCACATCCGGGGAAGCTGTCATGCATCACCGTTTCAGGGCATATGACACTTATAAGGGTGACGATCTCTATCCGAGGCAAAATGGCTCGCTGATCTCACTTGAACAGGGTATGGCCACAGGTCATGCCATAGACAGGCTACAGGACAGGGGCAGGTTCTATATTGATCCGGGTGAGCTGGTCTATAAAGGACAGGTGATTGGCGAACATACCCGGCCCGGCGACCTTGAGGTGAATGTCGTAAAAGGGAAAAAGCTTACGAATATGAGGGCATCAGGCTCGGATGAGAGCCTTAAGATTGCACCCAGGATTAAATTCTCACTTGAGGAATCAATGGAGCAGATAAAAGATGATGAATACCTGGAGGTTACACCGTTGAATCTGCGAATGAGAAAGATCCCCTGATGCACGGATCTTTCATGAAATAATAAATTACCCGTTTGATAGTTATTATAGTATATACTTCATTCCAAAAACTCTTTACAGATGTCAGGGATCAGAATTATTGCTTTGGCCATTGCCTTTTCTGCAATTCTTAAAGTGTACGGACAGGAGAGACCCCTGTCAGATTTTGGTATTGAAACTGAAAACAGTCATATACCCCTGGGATTAAAACCTGGTGATAAAGCACCTGATTTTTCAGGATATGATCAGTCCGGGAAAAGGGTGGAATCAAAAAAGATCCTGGAAAAAGGTCCGGTCATTCTTTTCTTTTACAGGGGTAAATGGGGTCCGGTCTGCAGCAGATATTTAAATAACTATCAGGATTCACTTAATATTCTGACAGATATGGGTGCAAATGTTGTTGCTGTAACCCCTGAATCGATTGAAAATGTTGAACAGACTGTAAAACTGCACAATCTCACATTTACTGTTATATATGATTGCCAGGAGCAGATTATGAAGGATTATGATGCAATGTTCACGGTAACCAGGGCATACCAGGATAAAATCTTATCTGATTATTCGATTGATATCGCAAAAAACAATGGAAGGGACGCTGCCCAGCTGCCTGTGCCTGCAACATATATCATAAACAGGGAAGGCATTATCGTTGCTGTTTATTTTGACCCTGACTATCATAACAGGGCTTCGGTGAAATGGATGATCAGAAATCTTGCCGGAGCATTGTAAAGAGATCGTTGTCAATATTTTCCGACAGGGTCATTTTTTCTTTTTCCAGAATTTCTCAATCTCCTCAAGGGATTTTCCTTTTGTCTCCGGGATGAATTTATAGACAAAGAATGCAGCTGCCACGCACATGAGGCCATATATCCAGTAGGAAAAACCATGATTGAATTTTTCGGTCAGCCAGGCATTATCATTTAAAATCGGGAAGGTCCATGAGACAATGAGGTTTGCAATCCACAGGGCTGCGACAGGAACCGACATTGCTCCCCTGATGCTGTTGGGAAATATCTCGGAGAGAATTACCCATGTAACCGGACCCCAGCTCATTGCAAATCCGGCAATATAAAGAAGCATAAAAAAGAGTGAGAATATGCCGGTTTGCCTTAAATAGAATGCAGAATCCGAGAGAGAGCATGCTGAGTGCCATGATCACGGCACCTGTTATCATCAGTGGTTTTCTTCCAAAGCGGTCAACAGTATATATTGCAACTATTGTAAACAGCATATTGATTGCACCGACTATAATTGTCTGCAACAATGAGGTATCAGTACTGGCACCCATATTCCTGAAAATATTTCCGGCATAATAGAGGACCACATTTATTCCGACAAACTGCTGAAATACAGATAATATTATACCGATAAATATTATGAAGAATCCGAACGACAGCCAGGGCGCATTCTTTTCGTGAAGAGTCTCGCTGATCTCATCCCTCAGCTTTGACGCGCCCTCTTTTCCCGAAATCTTAATAATTATTCTGAGAGCTTCATCATCCCTGCCTTTTATCATCAGGTACCTTGGCGTTTCAGGTATCAGCATCAGCAGGGCAAGGAACATGAGCGAAGGGATAACGCCGGAAAAAAACATCCATCGCCATCCCTCAGTTATCAGCCATGCTTCATTTCCGCTCCTGGCTATGAGGTAATTGACAAAGTATATGATGACCATTCCTGAAACGATGGCAAACTGGTTCCATGATACAAGTTTTCCGCGGATATCAGCAGGTGATATTTCTGCAATATACATTGGTGAAAGGAGAGAGGCCAGGCCAATTCCAATGCCGCCTGTAATCCTGTATATCAAAAATGAATAGACCGGGAGTGTCCCAAAGATATTCAGGGCTTCAGGCTGCCATGCTCCGAATGCAGAAAGTGAAAGCATGACGGCTGAAATTATCAGGCCGGTTCTTCTGCCCAGAGACCGGGCAATAAACCCGGCAAGTGCTCCGCCAATGACGCAGCCTGTAAGAGCGCCGGATACGATCAATCCCTTTACCGAGTCGGCGATTTTCTGAATATCGGCTGAGGCGCCCTCGGGGGAACCGGCTGACCCAAAAATCTGATAAGGAAATATAACAGGCCAATCAGCAATATAGCGTTTACGACTGTGCCTTTCTTTAACCCGGCAAGCCTTATTATCAGGCCGGAAATTATGAGAAATACAAGAATAAAGACAACTGCAACAAGTATCCTGTACTGGGAGATAAGTAACACGGCATAGGAATAGCCGGAGGGATCTGGAGCTCTTGCAATGTAAAGATCAACAAGCGACTTTTCCGCACCATTCACAACTGCGGTATCAAATCCAAAGAGAAATCCTCCGATTGTAGCCACAAGGGTCAGTGCTGTCAGATAAAAGGATAAGCCTTACCAGTGGCAGTCCGGTTTTTTTCAGATTTGTTCTTCACTTCTTGTTATCAATTAAGTAGTTAAGGAATTGTGTATTGACACATCTGCCTCTGGCCATGATACCTGCCTCTTCAGACTGTGCAGGTGTCAGCAATATCATGGGTTCCGGATCAATAATTATTCAAAAAGTCATTCAGCGGTTTCATCACTTTAAATGCCATTATCACCTTTTCCATGTACCCGGGCTCAAGAACCTCCGCATCGGTTGCTTCCCTCACAGCGAGAAAGCTTTTCATCTTAAGTAGTTCTATCTGAGGATGGTCGGACGGAAATCCCTTTGGCGCCGTCTTTAACTTTTCTCCGTCGAGGGTGCCGAAATATTTAACAAAGTTTTTATCACTTATTATTTCCAGAAATTTTTCAGGCTCTTCACTTATATTCTCCCTGATTGCTTTTAGCCATGGGGAAGGCGGGATATATGCTCCACCGGCAATGAGACTGGCTCCGGGTTCAATATGAAAATAATATCCGGCGAATTTATCGCCGTTCATCTTTCCTCCTCTGACAATGAAAGCGCCAAAATTGGTTTTATAAGGACTTTTATCATTGGAGAACCGTATATCACGGTTGATCCGGAATACGCAGCTTTTCACCTCCAGCCCCTTTATGATAGGATCGAATGTGACAATCCCGTTAATAAGCGCCTGAACGAATGATCTCGAAATTATTTTTTGCTTCCCTGTAGCTTTTCTGGTTTTCAAGAAACCAATCCCGGTTATTATTATGCTTCAAACCGCTAAGGAATTCCAGAGTTGATTTTTTAATCGGTTCCATGATCAGTGTTTGTGTTTATAAATACAATATATTGAAACAAGCGATGTTATTTAATTGTTTGTATATTATTTATCAAATATAGCAAAGAAAGTTCTATGGCTGAAGTTCCTAAAAAGAAGATTACCCGTAAAGGTTTAAAGAATGCCTTTAGGCTCTACAGTTTTATAAAACCTTTCAGGGTTGAGTATGGCTGGGGAATTTTTTTCCTTCTCGGGTCATCTCTTGCGAGCCTGGCATTTCCGAAATTGCTGGGGGAGCTTGTAGACTCCGGGAATAAGGGAAACCTGGCCCGCGATCTGAATCATATTGCACTTCTGCTTATAGCCATTCTTTTAATTCAGTCTGTTTTTTCATACTTCAGGGTGGTTCTTTTCGTAAATGTAACTGAGAAGACCCTGGCTTTTCTCAGGCAGACCACGTATAACCATCTGATAAAGCTCCCTTTGAATTTTTTTGAAAAGCACAGGGTGGGGGAGCTGAACAGCAGAATTTCATCTGACATCTCCCTTCTCCAGGAAACTCTTACAACTACCCTGGCGGAATTCATAAGGCAGATAATAATCATTGCAGGTGGTATAACATTACTTGCAATAACTTCCTGGAAACTGACTCTCTTTATGCTGGCCATATTACCGGGAATGATGCTGCTGGCGGTGTTTTTCGGCCGGTTCATCAGGAGATATTCAAAACAGGTTCAGGCTGAAGTGGCAAAATCGAATACAATTGTTGAGGAGACACTTCAGGGTATCCAGATAGTTAAAACCTATACAAATGAATTTCTTGAGATTGAACGCTTCAGGAAAAGGACCGGTGAGATAGCAAGGATAGGCATGAAGGGCGGGAAGTACAGGGGAGCTTTTTCAGCTTTTATGATTTTCGGACTTTTCGGAGCCATGGTGGCAGTAATATGGAGAGGCTCGGTCCTGATGTCTTCAGGAGTGATAGATGCGGGTGAATTGTTCTCTTTTGTGATTTACTCAGGATTTGTAGGAGGTACAATAGGAGGAATGGCCAATGTCTTTACCCAGATACAGAAATTTATCGGGGCAACAGAGGAGCTCTTTGAATTATTCAATGCCGGGGAAGAGGAGCTGAGTGAAGTGAGGGATATACCAAAAAATGAGGTACTGAGCGGACGAATCAATTTCAGAAATTTAAGCTTCAGATACCCCGGCAGGCCCGATGAGGAGGTATTGAGGGATATTAACATGAAAATACCGGAGAACCAGCTTGTAGCCCTGGTGGGATCAAGCGGAGCCGGTAAATCGACAATAGCATCGCTTATTCTCAGGCTGCATGAACCCACTGAAGGTGAAATACTTTTTGATGGCCGCAGCAGCAGGGAGTTCTCATTGTCTTCATTACGCAGTCAGATCGCCCTGGTTCCCCAGGATGTATTTCTGTTCGGGGGATCAATAAGGGAAAATATTTCCTATGGACGACCCGGTGCCACGGACGATGAGATACTTGAGGCAGCAGAGAAGGCAAATGCTCTTGAATTCATTGACAGGTTTCCCGACAAACTTGATACAATAGTTGGTGAACGGGGAACCCAGCTTTCGGGAGGTCAAAGACAGAGGATCGCAATTGCCAGGGCAGTTCTTAAAAATCCCCGGATACTTATCCTTGACGAGGCTACTTCATCACTTGATTCCGAATCTGAACGACTTGTTCAGGACGCCCTCGAAAAATTAATGGTAGGAAGGACATCAATAGTTATAGCCCACAGACTGTCAACAATACGGAAAGCCGATCAGATCATGGTTCTTGACGATGGCCGGATCGTGGAGGAAGGTACCCATGAAGAGCTTATGGAACTGGAGAACGGGATCTACAGAAACCTGAGCATGTTACAGTTTGCCGTCTGAAGAAAAATCACAAACAGCTGTAATTAAGGCAGATTCTATCACTGAAGGTGTAATAAAATCAATTGATTTTATGACCTGCAGGTACTGATCGACTGATATTTTATTGTATTTTTGGGCTGCTTATTATCAATATAAAACACCGATGCGCTTTAAACATTTAAAGAATATACTTTTTATTGTCAGCACTATATCAATGCTGACCGGCTGCCGGGTATCAGCCGATAAAGGCGTCAGGTCGGAAGTGGACAGCCTGACAGCCCTGGCAGTTCCTGATCACAGGCTGGGTATCTGTGATATCGGGATAAGACAGGGTAAAGGCGGCACTTTAATTCTGACAGGCGAAACCACTGAGTCATCAGCAAAAAACAGAATTATTAAAACTTTAAGTGATCAGGGTATTAAGCTTATTGACAGTATATTAATTCTGCCTGATACTGTATCAAATCAAAGGTATACAGGACTGGCGGCGAACAGTGTCATTAATCTGAGAAAACATCCGGACCACTCCTCCGAGCTGGTCACACAGGCAGTTCTTGGCACACCATTACTGATCCTTAAAAATGAAGACTCCTGGTATCTGGTACAGACTCCGGATAAATATATCGCCTGGACAGAAATGTCATCCGTTGCGCCAATGACAATATCTGAGATGAACAGATGGAGGCATTCCGAAAGAGTGATCTCCATGGTGAACTCGGGCTGGATATATGTATCACCCGATGCATCGGGGGTTATCGGTGATATCGTTGCAGGATGCATATTTATCAGGAAAAGCGAATCAGGCGGCTTCATAAGGGTAATTCTGCCGGACGGGCGGGAGGGTTATGTCAGCAGCAATTCTGTTGTTGATTTCAGCAGATGGAAGAACAATGTGGTCTGCGATAGTGCAGGCATAGTCCGCAGCGCACTTACATATACCGGATTGCCGTACTTATGGGGTGGGACAAGCTCCAAGGCTGTTGACTGCAGTGGTTTTGTCCAGAATATTTATTATCTGAACGGCATTATTCTGCAGAGAGATGCTTCCCAGCAGGCTCTTCACGGGATGCCTGTTGATATCTCAAAAGGATTCGGAGAGTTCAGACCCGGAGATCTTCTTTTCTTCGGATCAAAGTCAGATTCAAGGATGCGGGTTACTCATGCGGCAATTTACCTGGGAGATGATGAATATATAAATTCGTCGGGAAGGGTCATGATAAACAGCCTTGATCCGTTGCGTCCGGATTATAGCAACAGGGAAAGTTCACTTCTGGCCGCCCGGCGCATCATCGGGGTGAAGGATGATCCCGGGATTGTGCAGATAAAGCTTCATCCATGGTATTAAAAACATAAAAATCATTAAATGGGCACAAGAAGGAAATTCCTGGAGAATTGCGCAGTATTTACAGGTGCAGCAGGGCTCTCATATTTAACGCGCACAAATCCTGAATGGAGAGAAACAGTTAAGCATTCGGGGAAAAATTCAGCTATGACCCTGAGATTCAGGCCTTATGAGCTCCACCTTAAACATGTTTTTACCCTTGCATCCGGATCGCGGAGTACAACTCCCGTGATGCTTACAGAGATCAGGTATGAAAACTTCACCGGGTATGGGGAAGCGTCGATGCCACCTTACCTTGGGGAGAGTCATGAAACAGCTGCCGCCTTCCTGAAATCAGTGGATCTTGGCCGGTTCAGCAGCCCATTCCTTGTTGAAGATATCCTTACCTGGGTTGACCAGCTGGCCCCGGGGAATTACGCAGCGAAAGCATCTGTGGATATTGCCCTTCATGATCTCCTGGGCAAAATGATGGGTCAGCCATGGTACCGGATATGGGGACTCGATCCCGCGAAAACACCCGATACATCCTTTACAATAGGGATAGATACTCCTGAAGTTGTTGAAGTGAAGGTACAGGAAGCCTCACCTTACAAAATTCTGAAAGTCAAGCTTGGTCAGAAAAGCGACAAAGAGATGATCAGATCGGTCAGAAGTGGAACTGATAAGCCAATATGTGTGGATGTAAATCAGGGCTGGACAGACAGGGTCATGGCGCTTGAAATGATAAACTGGCTGAAGGAACAGGGGGTTGTATTTGTTGAGCAGCCAATGCCGAAAACCGCTGTTGATGACATTTCGTGGCTCACACAGCACAGCCCGCTTCCCATAATTGCTGATGAAGGAATTCAGACTGTAACTGATTTTAAGAAGGTGCTTGGCGTCTATAGTGGTATAAATGTAAAGCTGATGAAATGCGGAGGTATGCATGCAGCCTATATTATGATAAACATGGCGAGGGCCATGGGTATGAAAGTCATGATCGGTTGCATGACGGAGACATCATGCGCTGTCACGGCTGCAGCCCAGCTTTCGCCTATGGTTGACTGGGCTGATCTGGATGGGAATCTGTTGATCAGTAATGATGTTTTTAAAGGATTGACGATAAGTGACGGAAAAATAATTCTCCCGGGCACGCCGGGCATCGGCGTAAGTGATCCTCTTCCTTATTAGAAAGAATGGCTGCCGGACACTCACAAGGCATTTTAAAAAAGTAATAAAGGAATTATGACAAGAAAACGAATTCTTTACGGGGTACTGTTACTCGCAGGAGCAGCCCTGACAGGTATTTCGGTTTACCTTAACTCACTTCTTCCGATAATAACAGGATATGCAGCAAAAAATCTATGCTCCGCCGTATTCGTCTCTGGCAGGATGCCAAAGGATGTGGAAGCGCTGGATCTGAATTTTTCATTTATCAGGTACACCAGGAACAGTGTCGATTATGCCGGTAAGAGTGTCACGAGCCATTTCCTCTGGGGTAAATCAAAAGCCATATACCGCGAAGGATTCGGCACTACACTGTTAAGGGATGTTCCGGAACAAAGCCTTCGCAGAATAAAGTATCCCTCAGGTGCCAGGCCTTCTTACATGCAGGACACAGTACCCTGGCCGATGGGAGATCTTTTGCGCGACACTGCAACAGGCATTGATATGGCTGCCCTTCATGAGATCAGCAGGAAATTAATAGCTGAAAACGCATACAGGGGGAACGCTTTTGCCTTTATGGTCCTGCATAAGGGCATCCCTGTTGCCGAAGCGTATAAGCCGCAGTTCAGCAGGCATACGAGATTTCTGAGCTGGTCGATGGCAAAGAGCTTTACGAATGCGCTTATGGGGATTCTTGTGAGGCAGGGGAGGATCGATATTAATAAACCTGCCGGTATTGAAACCTGGAAGAATGATGAAAGGAGTAAAATTACACCTGGCGACCTGATGCATATGCAAAGCGGACTGAAATGGAATGAAGACTACGGTAACAGGTCCGATGTAACTGTAATGCTTCACTGTGAAAGCGACATGGGCAGTTTTGCATCTGAAAAGCCGCTTGTACATCCGTCCGGTACCTTCTGGTACTATTCCTCGGGCACGGCAAATATTGTCAGTTACCCTCATACGCAGTACCTTCGGGAACGATTCAGTATATTATTCATTCGTGCATTCACAGCTTTTCAACAGGGCGGGGATGCCGGATGCCGTATTTGAAGTTGATCCCTCCGGAACCCTGGTGGGTTCATCATACCTGTATGCGACTGCCCGTGACTATGCCAGGTTTGGATTGTTATACCAGAACGACGGAGTATTTAACGGAGAGAGAATATTGCCTGAAGGATGGGTCAGATACTGTACAAATGCTGTCCCGTCAAGCAACGGCGCTTACGGATCCCTTTTCTGGCTTAATCAGGGAAAGAGACTTCCATCTGTTCCGGAGGATACCTATTCATGCGAGGGACATGACGGACAGGGAATATATATAATACCTTCAAAGCAACTTGTTGTGGTGGTTCTTGGCTATTCTCCGAGATCCGGAGGAGGAATGGATTTTGACAGGCTGCTAAAGGATATCTTAAGTACACTGAGGTAAAATGATTGATAATGAAGGGTTAAAGAGGGAAATTGGTGTCTGGGGGCTGGTTGCCAATTCTATAAATATAATTGTAGGTGCCGGTATTTTTATTCTTCCTGTTCTAATTGCAGAACGTCTGGGATCTGCCAGCATATGGGCATATCTGATATGTGGTGTCCTTATGGTCTTTATCATGCTTTGCTTTGCGGAAGTTGGAACAAAGATTACCAGGACAGGGGGAGCCTATTCATATATTGAAGAGGCCTTCGGGAAGTATACAGGATTTCTGACAACAAACGTTTTTATTTTCGGGGCTGCACTTATGGCAACAGCTGCCGTAGCTAATGGACTGGTTAGTACTCTGGCATATTTCCTGCCTTTGTTTAAATTGCAATGGATCAGAGTATTATTGTTTGTTTTAATGTTTGGAGGACTGGTATTTACAAATATAAGAGGAGTAGGGAAGGCGATTTTTATTGTCAAATTCAATACAATTGCCAAGATGGCTCCGCTTCTGATGATTGCTTTATTCGGATGGTTTTTTATCAAACCAGGCAATCTGGGTGTTACATACGGCAATTCCTTTCCTGATATCGGGGAGATGTCGCTCATACTGATCTTTGCTTTTGTAGGGGCTGAGACTGCGCTGAATGTAAGCGGAGAGATTAAAGATCCGCTTAAGACAATTCCTAAGGGCATCATGCTGAGCATACTGATAGTGGTTGTACTTTACATATTAATACAGCTGACTGTTCAGGGAATACTTGGCAGGTCAATTACTGATTTCAGGGAGGCTCCGCTGGCCGAGGCAGCCAGAAGGATGATCGGACCTGCCGGAGCTACAATAGTTTTGATCGGGGCCATGTTTTCAATGTTCGGTAATATTAGCGGGATGGTGCTGAATATGCCCAGGGTACTGTTTGCAGCCTCCAGGGACAGGGTTATACCTATAGCCGGTCTTTCAAAAGTACACCCGAAATTTCTTACTCCTCATATCTCAATTATTATCTATGGTGTACTGGGGTTTATCTTTGCTTCAATAGGAGAATTCAAGCAGCTGGCTATACTTTCAAGTGCATCGTATCTGCTTATTTATCTGGGTGTTGTTCTTTCGGCAGTTAAATTCAGGATCACCGGCCGCACCAGGGAGGGCTCCTACAAAATACCGGGAGGATATTTAATACCCGGTATTTCTGCCCTTGTAATCTTATGGCTGCTGTCAAATCTGCCTTCCGCAGAACTGGTGGCTATGGTTATATTTATATCCTTGCTGACCGTGATTTTTTTAATCACGAATCTTTTCAGGATAAAACAAGCATAGAGCACACTAAATTCAAATCAGTTGATCAATTGCTTAATTGACTATAACTGTTCCTGTCATGTAGGGATGGATAGTGCAATGGTACGGATATGATCCGGCAGCCGTAAAGGTATGAGGGTAAGTGCCATTTGGTGAAATATTCCCGCTGTCGAATAATCCGGTATTGCTGGTTACGGTATGAGTAATTGCATCCTTGTTAGTCCAGGTAACTGTAGTACCGGTTGTAACAGTAATAGTTCCGGGATCATAGGCAGAATTCTGAATTATAACCTCATTTGGGCCGGGCGTTACCTGGGGATTTGACGATTTACTGCAGCTGCTTGAAATTATGAAGATTATTGCCAGGATGATTGTACCTGGCATAATCCTTCTTTTAGTATCAATTGATTTTTTCATATAAGTAATTATAAAGATTATTTTGTCTTTCATTCAGAGGTCAGGTCATCGGTATGAACTGGTCACCGGTGCTGTGGCCACATCTTTTACGGCTACGTGCCATATTCCGGGAGTAGGAAAGCTTACTCCTTTATTACTGCCCCGCTCCGAATTGTCAGCTCCAAAATAGTACAACGGCCATCCGTTATAGGTAATCTGTTTATGTCCAAAGACTGTAATACTTCCAAACAATGCCGGATCAAGCGTCGATGGTACACTGCCCAGGGTAGTTTCATAAATAGGCCAGAGAGAATTATTTGAAAAGTCAGATTTAGTGAATTTATTTATGTTCGCGCTATCCTTTGAGAAGGTATACAGAGTATTTCCCCTGCCATCTGTGAAATAGACTGTTTTGCCTGTTCCGGGAGTATCGTTACTTAAATAATCCACTCCGTCATTTCCTATGAGTTGTGTATTTGCAAGCATTATGGAGTAGTCAGGTTTCGCGACATACCATAAGTTGTTAAATCCTTCGCCTCCTGTTTGTCCGGGTAATTCCCTTACATTCACGCTGTTAACCGGAGGTGCATAATAATAGAGAGGCCATGATTTATATCTCGTCTGGGGAACACCATTCACATGGATAGTATCAAAATCGCTGATATCCAGTCCGGGATCAAGATTAGCCTGAGTAAGGTTCGCGTCATAAAAATATGGCCAGAGTGCGTCGCAACCTGTTAAACAACTGGTACGTCCGTTATAATCATTGGCGAAAATGTAAAGAGTGGAACCAGTCTTGTCAACAAGATAACTGCCAAGATTTCCGCTTGTTGAAAGCTTGATATCATATGTGGTAGTTGGAGTGGTGTTTGATTTCTGGCAGCCATATTGAATAAAGGTCATTATGATTATTGCCAGCAAAGCTAATTTCCCGAGTGATTTAGTTTTCATTTTTCCACTGAATTAGTGATTAATAATAATAAGTGAGAATCCTTAACCAGTTTGATGAGTATTATATAAATTCCTTTCTTTTCCATCCGGAAAAAAAATGCATTGACAAATTTATTTCGTAAAAAAGGATTGCCTCTTAAGATTAAATTAATAATTGATTAAGAATTGGTTAATAACAAGGCACCAGGGCTTTGTATGGATCAGTTCCTCAGGATCCAGTCTGTAGTTTGAACCGGCACCGGCTATATTTGTTTCCAAAAAGCCTATAATTAATATTATGTAAAATAGAAATAATTCATACGCCTTCCGGTTAACACAGCTAATTTGCAGTCCTCACCTGCCAGTCGAACCTTAAGAAAATTAAAAAAGGGATGCATACCGCATCCCTTCCTTATTAAAACTTACTGAATTCTTATTTCTTATCTATAGCATCAAGCTTTGCTTTGATAGCTGCATATTTATCAGTCATTTTGAGTCTGTAATATAATTCCTGCAGGCTTCTCATAGCGTAAACATCATCGGGATTAATCTCATGAGCTTTTTCCATGTAAGGAAGCGCCTTGGCATAGACAGCGTTGGCTGAGTCTATTGCTTCACTGTATTTCTTTACGTCCATTATTTCATTCGCTTTCACGAACATGTCCGACGCCTTATTAATATAGGCAGCTCCAAGTCCATATTGTGCATCATAAACATCCGGTTTGAGCTCTATTGATTTGGTAAGCTCTGAAATTGCCGGATCGTACTGGTTCTGATTCAGATACATAATGCCCGAGGCAAAATATAAGGTGGAATTCGTAGGATCCGCCTCCTTCGCGACCTTTATGTATTTCTGCGCCTCCTCCTGTTTATTGCTCTTTATATAAAGATCTATCAGCTGGAGTGTAATTGTTTTGTCGCCAGGGAAAATATCGCTCAGGCTCTTCAGCACTGATTCTGCTTTTACTGTATCGCCCAGACCAAGATAGCTCTCATATATCTGGTAGTATGGGGTAATTCCCAGATATTTCATTTCAGCACATTTTTCGAAATATTTTATAGCCTCCTTATTATTTCCGGAGTTTATTGCAGCCAGTCCGGCATTATAATACATACCGGTATCAATTGCTCCCGCATATTTATCACTTTCAGCAACTTTAATCTGGGTTTCAAATGATTTTAATGCACCGGCAAAGTCTTTTGCTTCAAATTGTGCGCTCCCCTGGTTGAAGAGATCCATTGAAAGAGAACCATACAGTCCGCCCGTAATGATCTTCTTCTTTATACTGCCTTTTGGATCGAGTTCCATAGCTTTCTCATAGGATGCATATGCATCACCGAGCGGATCCTTAAACAACTCTTTATACTTCGGGTTTTCTGATTCAAACGAAGCCTGGCACAGTCTTGCCTTTGCAAAATAGGTATTTGGCCAGTTGCTTGTACTCTCGTTTACCAGCGCCTGATCAATTGCCTCTTTTGCCTTGTCGAGATTGCCCTGATCGATATCGGTTAATGCAGTGTTCACTTTGCCCTTTTGGGGCATCGCTACCAGTGAAATACTAATGGCTGTTATCAGCAACAAAAACTTTTTCATGATTATGAGTTTAATTTAATTTATTTGTCCTAAAAATTTTCCCCAAATTTATAACTTTCTTATTAATCATCAAACACTTTGCCAATTTCCTCTGAATTAATATTATTTTCTCCGGACTGCTCTTTGTCAGTGGCTTCATCTTCCTCATTTACAAATACACAAGCTACAGATGCTATAATATCATTTTCCCGGAGATTTATCAGTCTGACACCCTGAGTGGCTCTTCCCATAACCCTCAAAGCCGATACAGGGCTGCGAAGTATATTTCCATATTGAGTGATTATCATAAGATCATCATTATCAGATACATCCTTTAAAGCTATCAGGAATCCTGTTTTTTCAGTGACATTGATTGTTTTAACACCCTTTCCACCGCGGTTTGTTATTCTGTAGCCATCTATATCCGATCTCTTTCCATAACCCTTTTCAGAAACTACGAGTATATCTTTTTCCTTATTCTCTACAGTAATCATGCCAACAACGATATCACTTGCCTCATTGGCCAGCCTGATTCCTCGTACTCCGGAGGCTGTTCTTCCCATGGGTCTTACAGATGCCTCAGGAAAACGTATGGCTCTTCCTGATTTCACTGCCAGCATAATATGATGCTGACCATTGGTCATCCTTGCCTCAAGAAGTTCATCCCCCTCTCTCACGGTGATCGCATTAACTCCGTTCACTCTTGGCCGGGAATATGCTTCCAGTGATGTTTTCTTGATTATTCCCTTTGTTGTGCACAGGACGATAAAATTATTATTGATATATTCAGGATCATTCAGGTTCTTTACATTTATAAAGGCCCTGACCTTGTCATCAGGTTCAATGCTGATGAGATTCTGCATTGCCCTCCCCTTTGAGACCCTTGAACCTTCAGGAATTGCATAGACTTTAAGCCAGTAGCATTTTCCTTTGCTTGTAAAGAAGAGCATTGTATTGTGCATTGTGGCAATGTACAGATGTTCAATGAAATCCTCATCCCTTGTAGTACCGCCTTTTGCACCGGTTCCTCCCCTGGCCTGCCTTCGGAAATCCGTAAGGGGTGTTCTCTTGATATAACCCATATGAGATATGGTTATTACCATCTCGTCATCAGCATAAAAATCTTCAGGATTGAACTCCTCGGCGTTCGGTATTATTTCAGTGCGCCTCTTGTCGCCATACTTTTCCTTTATTTCATTCAGCTCATCCTTTATAATCTTCATCTGAAGTTCAATGCTCGCCAGAACACTTTTAAGATATGCGATAAGCGCCATGATCTCAGCATATTCCGCTCTCAGTTTTTCCTGTTCGAGACCTGTAAGCTGGCGCAGCCGCATCTCGACGATAGCCCTCGACTGGATTTCGGAGAGTCCGAACCGTTCCATAAGTCTCTCACGGGCCATATCAGGTGTCTGTGATGCACTGATTATTGCAATTACTTCATCGATATTGTCGCTGGCAATAATCAGTCCCTCAAGGATATGAGCTCTTTTCTCAGCCTGATCGAGGTCAAACTTTGTCCTTCGTAAAATCACTTCATGGCGATGCTTTACGAAATAATGAATCAGATCCTTTGTATTCAGGGTTTTAGGACGTCCTTTTACAAGGGCAATATTATTCACGCTGAAAGAGGTCTGAAGTGAAGAATATTTATAAAGATTATTAAGCACTACATTGGCTGTGGCATCCTTCTTCAGGATTATCACGATACGCATTCCGTTCCTGTCAGACTCATCATTGATATATGAAATGCCTTCAAGTTTCTTTTCATTTATCAGGTCGGCAATTTTCCGGATCATTTCAGCCTTATTGACCATGTAGGGAATTTCATTGACAATAATGCATTCCCTTCCTGAGGCAGTATGTTCGATTTCGGTTTTGGCCCTGACAACTATCCTACCCCTGCCCGTTTCACAGGCATCCCTAATTCCCTGTTCGCCATATATTATTCCGCCTGTCGGAAAGTCAGGTCCCTTGACATACTGAAGGATCTCGTCGGTTGTAATATCATTATTATCTATATAGGCTATTGTTGCGTCTATAATTTCAGTAAGATTATGAGGGGGCATATTTGTCGCCATCCCCACAGCAATGCCCGATGCACCGTTGACAAGAAGATTGGGTATTCTGGTGGGAAGAACTGTTGGTTCAGTCAGGGAATCGTCGAAATTAGGCTGAAAATCAACAGTATCCTTTTCGATATCTGCCAGAGTCTCCTCTGCAATTTTCTTAAGCCTGGCTTCTGTATATCGCATTGCTGCCGGACTGTCACCGTCAACAGAACCAAAGTTACCCTGACCATCAACCAGGGGATATCTCAATGACCACTCCTGTGCCATTCTCACCATTGCTTCATAGACCGATGAGTCGCCATGGGGATGGAATTTTCCAAGCACCTCTCCCACTATCCTGGCAGATTTCTTATATGCCCTGTTCGAAAGAACCCCGAGCTCCGACATTCCGAAAAGAACCCTGCGATGTACAGGCTTAAGTCCATCTCTCACATCAGGTAATGCCCTCGACACAATGACCGACATCGAATAATCGATGTAGGCCGACTTCATTTCCTCCTCAATATTAACCTTGATTACTCTCTCTCTCTCTGACATAACAGATTGTTAATTAAGTATTTATAATTCAACCTCATGAGGCTGGTTCAGAAATACGAAAATAGTTATAATTTGGCGATAATCGAGGGTTTGTCAATGCGAATTTTTAACAATAATTGTTCATAAATGGTATGATAATTGACAGTATAGATTTTTAGTGCATGATTTAACTTTTGGAGAGTTACTTGTGTGTACCTTTGCAGAGGCATATCTGACAGAATGTCGGAACATATTAATAACGGAAGATAAAGATTAATCAAAATATGGATTCACAATTTTCACAAAGAGTAAAAGATATTCTTGGCTATTCGAAGGAAGAGGCTATAAGGTTGGGAAACAGTCATATAAGTCCTGAACATCTTTTTCTTGGGATACTCAGGGATGGTGAGGGTGTTGCAATTGAGATTCTTGTAAACCAGGGGATCGACCTTCTGGTACTTAAAGGATCTCTTGAGAAAAGCATTAAGGTGGAAAGTCCTGTCCCTGTGGCCGATCATGAAGTTATTCCCCTTTTGAGAAGCACTGAAAGGATATTAAACTGGTATATCTTGAAGCAAAGGCTCTTAAGAGTCCTACTATCGATTCTGAGCACCTGCTGCTTGCAATTCTTAAGGATGAGAACGCTCTTGTCACAAGGTTTCTCTCTGAGCTGGATGTTGACTATCAGTCAGTACGCAGGATGGTTGAAGCAGAATTGCCTACTGCCAAAGCTGATTTTCCAAGGGAAGAAGATGATGAAGGGCAGAGTTTCAGCGGTCAGGGGAAGGGTCAGCCTGCAATCCATCAGGCCCCAAATCCTCTTCAGATACGCCTGTGCTTGATAATTTCGGGATCGATCTTACCAAGGCTGCAGAAGAAGGCCGTCTTGATCCTATTGTTGGAAGAGAAAGGGAGATAGAACGGCTTGCACAGATATTATCGAGAAGAAAAAAAAATAATCCTGTGCTGATCGGAGAACCGGGAGTCGGAAAATCGGCAATTGCCGAAGGACTTGCCCTACGCATTTCCAAGAAGAATGTGTCAAGGGTACTTTTTAACAAACGGGTTGTTGCTCTCGACCTTGCTTCAATAGTTGCAGGAACGAAATACCGTGGTCAGTTTGAAGAAAGAATGAAGGCCATACTCAATGAACTTGTCAAAAAATGACAATATCATCCTGTTCATTGATGAAATTCACACTATTGTCGGTGCCGGTGGAGCAACAGGTTCGCTTGATGCTGCCAATATGCTCAAGCCTGCACTTGCCCGTGGTGAGATCCAGTGCATAGGCGCCACCACCCTGGATGAATACAGGCAACATATTGAAAAGGACGGCGCTCTTGAGAGAAGGTTCCAGAAAGTAATAGTTGAACCTACTTCAATTGAAGAGACAATTCACATCCTTCATAACATAAAGGAACGGTATGAGGATCATCATAATGTTACGTATACTGATGATGCAATTGATGCCTGTGTAAAACTTACAAACAGGTACATATCCGACCGGCATCTTCCCGATAAGGCAATAGATGCCCTCGATGAATCCGGTTCAAGGGTGCATATTTCCAATATTGTCGTTCCGGAGAAGATTCTTTCACTTGAAAAGCAGCTGGAAGACACAAAGAAAGAAAAAATGCTGGCTGTCAAGAATCAGAATTTCGAAAAAGCCGCCAGCTTCAGGGATCGTGAAAAAGATCTCCTTGATATGATCGATCTGGAGAAGAAAAAATGGGAAAAAGAGCTTGCCGTAAACAGGGAGATAGTTGATGCCGAGAAAGTTGCAGAAGTAGTTGCAATGATGACCGGGGTTCCTGTGCAGAGAATAGCACAGACGGAAGGAACCACGCTTGCTTAAGATGGCTGATGAGCTGAGTGGGAGTGTTATTGGCCAGGATGAAGCCATTCAAAAGGTTGTAAAATCCATACAGCGAAACAGGGCCGGATTGAAGGATCCCAATAAACCGATAGGAACATTCATTTTCCTTGGACCCACCGGTGTGGGGAAAACACAGCTGGCAAAGGTGCTTGCGAAGTTCCTGTTCGATACAACCGACAATCTTGTCAGAATTGATATGAGTGAATATATGGAAAAATTCTCCGTTTCCAGACTTGTCGGAGCGCCTCCTGGATATGTCGGGTATGAGGAAGGCGGCCAGCTTACTGAGAAAGTAAGAAGAAAACCCTATTCGGTCGTTCTTCTCGATGAGATTGAAAAAGCACATCCTGATGTATTCCATATTCTGCTGCAGGTTCTGGATGAAGGTCAGCTTACCGACAGCCTTGGACGTCGCGTCGATTTCAGGAATACAATTGTTATTCTGACATCCAATATCGGCACCAGGCAGATTGCTGAATTCGGACATGGCGTAGGATTCAATACTGACGCAAAGAAAAGCACCAGGGATGAGCAGACTAAAAGCATACTTCAGAAAGCTCTGCAGAAGACATTTGCACCTGAATTCCTTAACAGGATCGATGATGTGATCATGTTCAATTCGCTGGGCAGGGAAGAGATCAATAAGATCATTGATCTGGAATTAAAAGGTCTCTATGACAGGGTCAAATCAGCTTGGTTATCAGCTTGAAGATTGTCTCAGCTGCCAGGGATTATATTGCCGACAGGGGCTTTGATGCCACATATGGGGCCAGCCCGTTAAACGTGCAATTCAGAAATACCTTGAGGATCCGATGGCTGAAGTACTCATCAAATCAAATCTTCAGGAAGGAGATTTTATCTATGTCGGATTCAATAGCGCCAAGTCAGAGATAAAGATCAAGATTCAGAAAAAGAAATCAGAGCTTCCTGAGGTCTTACCCCCACCCTCTTAATCTTCAGTTACTTGACTGACAATGGCTAAGAGGCGGAGGCTGGATCGGATGGCTCGCCATACAGATCAAATTCAGTTGATCCGGTAATTTTTATTTCATAGAATGAACCGGGAGAAAGGTTAAAACTATCTGGGATAAGTACCTCCTGATCAACCTCGGGACTGTCATATTCTGTTCTTCCCACAAAAAAGCCGTCCTCTCTCCTGTCTATGACCACTCTGCAGATCTTACCGATCATGCCTTCATTCAGTTCAGCCGAGATATCCTGCTGTATTTTCATCAGTTCCGATACCCTGGCTTCCCTTACAGCAGAGGATATTTCATCCTTATAGTTGTTGTATGCATATGTATCTTCTTCATGGGAATATGCAAAAACCCCGAGGCGGTCAAACCTGAAATCCATTATAAATTTCTTAAGTTCATTATAATCCCTTTCTGTTTCTCCGGGATGACCGGCGATAAGTGTTGCTCCTGATCGCCGCACCCGGAATCTCATTTCTGATTTTATTCAGAATGGCTTCTGTCCCCCGCCTGTCATGAGATCTTTTCATTAATCCAAGCATATTGTCAGTGATATGCTGAATCGGGATATCAATATATCTGCATAGTACTCGGATTTTCCCTTATCAGGGAGATTAATCCGTCAGGAAAATTTGCAGGGTAAAGATAATGCAGCCTGATCCATTCAAAGGATCCGATCTTCAGTAATTCAGTCAGGAGGTCAGGCAGTGATTGTTTTTTATACAAGTCGAGACCATAATAGCTGAGGTCCTGGGCAATAAGTATTAACTCCTTCACTCCGCTTTCTGCAAGTGAGGCTGCTTCTCTGACCAGCTCCCCAACAGGCCTGGAAATGTATTTTCCCCTGATAGCCGGTATGGCACAGAATGCACATGTCCTGTCGCAGCCCTCCGATATTTTCAGATAGGCATAATGACCGGGTCCGGTAATTGTTCGTTCCGTCAGAAGCTCCTTCCTGAATTCAGTTCCGAGTTCTTTCAGGATATCAGTCATATTGTTAACACCGAAATACCTCTTTACTTCAGGAATTTCATGTCTGAGCGCATCTGCATATCTTTCAGCCAGACAGCCCATTACATAGAGGTTATCGATATCTCCTCTCTTCTGTGCATTTACAAAACGCAGAATCGTATCGATGCTCTCTTCCTTTGCATCATTGATGAAACCGCAGGTATTTATCATAACCGTAGAAGCCGAGAGATCATCGGAATCGTGCAGTACACTATAACCTCCGGCATCGAGCTGTTTCAGAAGCTTTTCCGAATCAACAATATTCTTGGAACAGCCGAGGGTTACAATATTTATTTTCTTATTTTTCATTGGAATCTATGTGAAAAAGAACTGCCAACTGCTCTTTGCTAACTGCCAACTGCTTCTTGCTAACTGCCCAATACTAACTGAACAGTGAATCAACGAAATCGAAGCGGTTGAAGATCAGAAGATCTTCCAGCTTTTCTCCCACCCCGATATATTTCACCGGGATTTTGAACTGGTCGGAAATTCCTATCACCACTCCCCCTTTGGCAGTGCCATCAAGCTTTGTTATTGCCAGGGCCGAGATGTTTGTGGCTGCCGTAAACTGTTTTGCCTGTTCGAATGCATTCTGCCCTGTTGATCCGTCGAGGACAAGCAGAACCTCATGCGGGGCCTCAGGAATAACTTTTTCCATAACCCTCTTTATTTTAGACAGTTCTGTCATAAGATTGATCTTATTATGAAGCCGGCCAGCCGTATCTATTATCACAACCTCATATTCGCCGGCAACAGCCGAGCGAAGGGTATCATATGCCACAGATGCAGGATCGCTTCCCATCTGCTGCTTTACAAGGGAAACCCCTGCCCTCTCCGCCCATATCTGAAGCTGTTCAATTGCTGCTGCACGAAATGTATCGGCTGCGCCTACCAGTACCTTTTTTCCGGATGATTTAAACTGGTAAGCAAGTTTTGCAATTGTAGTTGTCTTTCCGGCACCATTTACACCCACAACCATTATTACATAGGGTGATGGTAAGACTGTGCTCTTCGGGTCAAAGTCTGATACTGCCTGATTTTCTTCAAGGAGGGCTACAATTTCTTCTTTAAGTATTAAGTTCAATTCGCTTGTATTAAGATACTTATCTTTTGCAACCCTGGCCTCAATACGCCCGATTATTTTAAGTGTGGTATCAACGCCGACATCTGAAGAGACCAGGACATCTTCGAGATTATCAAGCACTTCTTCATCGACAGTCGATTTTCCCACAACAGCCCTGGAGAGTTTATGGAATACACTCTCCTTTGTTTTTTCAAGACCTTTGGTGAGGCTCTCTTTTTTATCTTTTCCCAGAAATCCAAGCAGGCCCATCAGATAATGAATAAAAGATTATTATAAAAAAAAACTTTCTTCCGGAAAGAAGAAAGCCTTTAATATCGTGCAGGTATCCAAAGTATTACTTCTTCTGGAAAAATTCCTTTATGTGATCATTATGAATGATCTCTTCCTTGAACAGATAAGCTCCGCTCTTATCGGATTTAACCATTTTAATACATTTTGTAAATGATTTACCGGCTCCGGTCTTAAGTGATGCAACAACTTTCTTTGCCATAGTTTGATCTTTTTACTTGATTTCTCTGTGAAGAGTATGTTTTTTAAGTATCGGATTATATTTCATTCTTTCAAGACGGTCAGGTGTGTTTTTCCTGTTTTTCGTGGTTATATATCTTGATGTCCCGGGAAGTCCGCTCTCCTTATGTTCCGTACATTCCAGAATTACCTGCTGCCTGTTGCCTTTAGCCTTCTTTGCCATCTTCTATTCAGTATTAATAATTCAAAATATATCCTTTTTCCTTTGCTTCCCTAAGAACCGTTGTCAGTCCTTTCTTTGTTATGAGACGGATACCCGCTGCAGATATTTTCAGTGAGATCCACCTCTCCTCTTCCGGCAGGTAATATTTTTTCTCGAACAGATTCGGATAGAATCTCCTCTTGGTCCTTCTCTTTGAATGTGAAACGTTGTTTCCGACCATCGCCTTTTTCCCTGTAACCTGACAAATCTTTGACATTGATATTTGTTTTACTTCTTAACTAACGTTTGTCCCTTTAAAATGAAGCGCAAAATACGTGATTTTAATCTGATTATACAAATATTTAAACCACTTTTTTTGAACATCATCACCGGAAAGGGTTTAACTGCTGATTATCTGTATTCTAAGAAGATTTAATGCAGCGAGGGAAAATCTTTTAATGTTGTTGATCCTGTCGCTGCCGAAGAAACGCCTTTCTGCAACAACCCCCCCTGCTGATGCTACGGCAATCCATAAAGTGCCTACTGGTTTTTCCTCGGTTCCTCCGTCGGGACCTGCAATACCTGAGGTTGCAACTGCAAATTTTGTATTAAAGAGCTTCCGGGCACCTTCAGCCATTTCCCGTGCAACATTCTCACTTACAGCGCCGTATTTATTTATTGATTCTTCCTTTACCCCAAGGGTCTCTATCTTTGCAGAATTGGCATATGCAATAACTGAACCATTGTAATAGGCAGAGCTTCCGGGCACAGAGGTCAGCAGATGGGCGATTGTCCCTCCGGTGCAGCTCTCTGCTGTGCTTACAGTGGCCCCTTTGGCCAGCAGCAGCTTTCCGATTACCTGCTCAAGAGACTCTTCGTTTTCTCCATAAATAATGTCAGGAATTATTTTATAGAGCTCCGATACCTGATTTTCTATCAGCTTTTCCAACGACATTCGTTCCTTACCAGTTCCCGTGAGCCTTAATTTTATCACTCCTGAAGCCGGAAGGTAAGCAAGCTTTATATTTTCAGGAAGGCCCGCCTCAAAGTCTGTAAGTATCTCTGCCAGTCTGGCTTCAAATGAACCATATGTCATTATATTTCTATGTATTATGACCTGTGATGTAAAGCGTTTATTTAGTTCAGGCAGAACACGCTCTGTCATAATATGTTTCATCTCGTGGGGTACTCCCGGCATAGAGATATATATTGTTCTATCCTTTTCAAACCACATTCCCGGTGCCGTACCGGCTTCGTTTTTCAGAACTATGCATGACTCCGGCACCTCAGCCTGACGGCGGTTTTTGTCATTCATTACAAAATTGCGCCGGCGCATCATATCCTCTATCATTTTCAGAACATCAGGATTAATTATAAGTCTTGTATTGAAATATTCCGCCAGGGTCTGCTTGGTTATATCGTCGCTTGTTGGTCCAAGCCCCCCAGTAATAAGCACCACATCAGCCATGGGGGCTGTTTCATTCAACGCATTGATAATATCCTGTTTACGGTCATGTATTGAGACAATACGCTGCACATCAAATCCTGCTTTGGACAGCTCTGCCCCTATCAATGCCGAGTTGGTATCTATTGTTTGTCCGATCAGAAGCTCATCTCCTATTGTGATTATTACTGCATTCATAAAGTTGTATTTTGCACTTGTTTAATTTTTTTTGATTTTTCCTTTTGATCGCCTGGTTACAGGTTCTAACTATAAAGATTAACAATAAAATTATTGTAATGTTATTTTTTAAACAAATTTCGGATTTAATTGAAGTAATTTTTATACGTTCAGCTGAAAATAATCAAAGGAATGACAGACAACAGGAAAATTGAATTGACTGAAAAGTTTGTACGTCAAAGAATCGGGGGTTATGACAGTGGTCATGACTGGTGGCATATTGTAAGAGTCAGGAACCTGGCACTGTATATAAACCAGAGGGAGTTTTTCTCGGATCCCTTAACCCTGGAGATCGCTGCCTGCCTGCATGATCTGGTTGATTCAAAATTTACTGAAGATAAAACGGCACAGGTTGTTTCAGAGATCTCCGGCTTTCTGAATGCCTCCGGAATGTCAGGAATCAGCTCGCACGTTCTTGAGCTGATAGGTAATGTTTCCTTTAGTAAAAAAGACAAATCAGGGAACCAGAATGATCCGGTACTTCTTATTTTACAGGATGCTGACAGGCTTGATGCCATCGGAGCTATAGGAATAGCCAGAGCCTTTAATTACGGTGGATTCAGGAATAATGCCATATTCATTCCTGACAATAATGATCCCGGGAAGGAGATGTGCACAATTGCCCATTTTTACAGTAAACTCCTGAAGCTTAAAGATCTGATGAATACTGCTACAGGCAGGACAATTGCCGGAGAGAGACATGCTTATCTGGAGAGTTACCTCCGGCAGTTCCATGATGAGTGGCAATTTGCGACATAATATTTTTTGGAGGATGAATTTCCTGTTCGTCCCGAAGTTATTCTTCCGATCCTTTTCAGAAGTCATTTTTTTAATAACTTAGAACCGTCATTTTTTTAAAATTTAATTACCAATTTATAATGAAAGAAGGATATAAATTTGACCTGTCGCGGCTTAGTGGAAAACTGGGGCGAATAAGAGACTATCTGCAAAGAAATCACATACCTCCGCGCCTGCTGTTTATTATTCTTGGAATTGCATCCACCGTCTGGTTCCTGTTCAGGGTAATACCAAAGCCTTCACGTGCCACCTATCCATGTGTAAGAACTGCTGCACCTTTTATGTCAGCTTTTGTGGTTTACCTCCTCTCCCTCGGGGGAATATCACTGGCTATGAAGAGAGCATGGAGGAATCTTATTTCATCCAGGTATGTGGCAACATCATTATGGCTGGGTCTTATTGCAATCCTGTTTATGGCAAGTCTTACAGGTGACCTGACTGTTTCATCGGCTGTGAGCTCTTACCCCACCGGACCGGAAGACGGCCCTAATGCGCCCTTCGGAAAAGGCTATGGGATAAATCCCGGACGTGTCATCTGGGCCTGGAACCCGGCTTCAACAAACGAAAACTGCAAAAATGTAATAGAAAATGCCGACTGGTATTTTAATCCTGTTAATGTCAATCAGAAGGCGATCAGTGATATGGTGTCAGGGTCCGTGAAAAAAATTAGCGGAAAGACAGATCTTAAACATGCCTGGAATGCCATCTTCCGGTTCCATAATCAGAGCATGCATCAGGAAGACAATGGCTATACTGCCGGCGAAAAGATCTTTATTAAGATAAACCAGGGAACAGCCTCATGGGTTCTGTCAAAGGAAGAAAGAGAGGACGGCTATACTGTTTCTTCATCTCTTAAATCAGGACAGCAAAGAAGGCTAAGGTCACTGGGTGCTACGGAGACCTCTCCATATATAGTCCTTGAACTCCTCAGGGAGCTTGTGAATGTTGCAGGTGTAAGGCAGCAGGATATAGCCATAGGCGATCCCATATCGCACATCTTCGGGCATAATTACTCTGTCTGGCATGCTGAATTCCCTGATGTGGTTTATTGCGACAGGTTTTCAGATAATTTTGGCCGGACAATCATAAAAAAGACTGAAAAAGATCTTGTCTATTATTCTGACAAAAAGCAGAGCGATAAGCTTTATGATGTGATAGAATCGGCAGATTACATGATAAATGTGGCCAGCCTTAAGCCGCACGGGTCAGCAGGGATCAGCCTGACGGCAAAGAATCATTTCGGCTCTCAGGCGCGACAGAGCGCCAGTCATTTACATTATGCGCTTGTTGCACCCACCTGGGAGTCATACCCACGGGAAGCAGGCAATCCATCCAATGGCGGATATAAAAAATACAGGGTGCTTGTAGACCTTATGGGCAGCCGTTACCTCGGGAGGAACACAATGCTGTATATCGTAGACGGATTATTCGGTGGTGGCGCAGACGAGACCAGGGGCCCGGTTAAATATTTCATGCCTCCTTTTAATGATGACTGGAGCAGTTCAATATTTATTTCGCAGGACCAGGTGGCACTTGAATCGGTGTGTTACGATTTTCTAAGGAACGAATGGAACGGAAAAAACAAACATAACGATGCAAACAATGTTTTTGAGAATGGTCCGAGTATGTTTGGCGTGGATGATTATCTTCACCAGGCAGCTGATTCCAAAAACTGGCCGGACGGAATAGTATACGATCCTGACAACAGCGGGAAGCCGATTCCGAGTCTTGGCGTACATGAACACTGGAATAATATGAATGATAAGCAATACTCAGGTAATATGGGCGGAAAAAATGGTATAACGCTGGTTTCGATCCCGGATACACTTGTAAAGAGTACCGTCCGGAATTAGATTGAAGGTTCGGGAACTTATCAGCAATATATTTCCTTTAATTCATTGATCCGGTCAGCAATTCTCACCCTGTACCTGCATCTGCCTGTACATTCCATGCAATCCTTACAGCTGTCAAGTCCTTTTCCGGGCAGGATCTGTGATAATGTCTGCTTTGCCATCAGAGGGTTTCCATAGGATAAAGCGTACATATGAGTACGCATTAAGGAAGGAATATCGGCATTCTGAGGACAGGAACCCACGCAGCTGCCGCAATGCCTGCACACAGACTGTATTGAGAGCTGAATTTCCCTGCTTTTGAAAAAATCTTCTTCTTCTTTTGTGAGTTCAAGATCATAAGCTACCGCTATATCCTGTTCAAGCTGCTGGTAGTTTGTGAACCCCGGCACAGCCGTGGTTATAAATTGATGTCTCAGCGCCCATTTAAGCAACGCGGAGTTCATATTGTTCCCATCATAGTATTTCTGAAGATTAGAAGGCAGCTCTCTTTTGTACCAGTCCTGCTGGCACTGGGTTTTCATAGCTACCAGTCCTATGCCCGCATCAGCTGCGAGCTGTAAAGCCTTAAAAACCCTTTCATCCTGAAACATAGAATAGTTGAATGATGCGAGTATCACATCATAGAATTTTCTCCGGGCGGCGTCTGTCACCAGATCGGGCCAGTCGGCATGAGCTGAAAATCCTGCAAACCTTATTTTTTTCTTCGCTTTGAGCTCCGAAAATGCATCCTGAATATAACTGTCATTTACCTGTTCAGGTGTTGTAGCCGCATGAAAATAAAGTATATCGACATAGTCCATCTTCAGCCGGTCGAGGCTCTCTTCAAATCTCTGAAGGAAGAATTCTTTTCTTTCCTTACCGTTCGACATGGGCGGTCCGAAAAGGCCGATCTTGGTTGATATTGTGACATCTTCCCTGTTTACCTTTAAGTCGCGCAGCACTGAGCCAACCATCTTCTCATTATTTCCGTTCTGGTAGACCCAGGCAGTATCGAAATGCCTTATTCCCGATTCCCATGCACCTTTTACCAGGTTCGGGTTATTGGCATTCATAACACCCATGCTTACAACCGGAAGGCTGATGCCTGTTTTTCCAAGAACCCGGTATTGGATTTTCTTTTCGTTCTGAATAGCTGTCAGGTTCTTCTTTGCCAGTATACCGGATGCGGATACCCCCGCCAGATTAAACATTGCAAGCTGGATTGCAGAGCTTCCAAGAAATTTACGTCTGTCCATGATCACCCGATTTTGATATTAATATTGTGTTAAAAATAAAGTTACTTACCGGCATAAATTTAGCAGTAATAAGAATATTAAGATGATTTATTTGAAATTCTCCTGACATTCCGGAATATTTTTTCTGTAAGCGGCAAGCGGAAACTGCTAAGCGAAGTCTCCAGACTGCTAAGCGAAGTCTCCAGACTTCGCTTACAATATATTGTAGTCTTCAGATTACTTTTTAGAAGCGCGGCTTTACATGCAGTTGTGCCGTTACGCCATTGCGCCATTGCGCCATTGCGCCATTTTTTCACATCCCCGCTAAGCGAAGTCTCCAGACTTCGCTTGCAATATATTGTAGTCTTCAGACTGCGTGATAGAAGAGACTAAGGACTTTGCAGATTGTTTATGGCAGTTTTAAGCTAAACGACGAAGTTCGGGCGAAGTCTGGAGACTTCGCCCAGCGCGGCTTTACATGCAGTTGCGCCGTTACGCCATTGCGCCATTGCGCCATTGCGCCATTACGCCATTGCGCCGTTTTTTCACATCCCTCCCAAAGATAAATCCTGGTCGGGCTGTGTAAATAATAAAAAGGCTGCTACCGCAGCCTTTTATTTGAGCGGGAAAAGGGATTGGCTCGCCTGCGGCTCGCCGTTCCCTGTGGGGAGTTGCTTTCAAATAAAAGCACATCTGACGATGTGCTTATTTATTTTTTACACATCCCTCCCATGGATGAATCCTGGTCGGGATGTGTAAAAAATAAATGGCTGCTATCGCAGCCTTTTATTTGAGCGGGAAAAGGGATTCGAACCCTCGACCCTCAGCTTGGGAAGCTGATGCTCTACCCCTGAGCTACTCCCGCAAAATTTTATTTCAGAGTGACAAAAATAACGATTTGAATCAATCCGGCAAATATTTGACCGACAGATTTAGATCCCTGAATGACACCTTCCGTTCCGGAATATGTTAATAATTTCTAAAAAGACTTATCCCCTGACATTGAGATTTGGAATTAGTGATTCAAGAAGATACCTTTAAAATCAAAATAATATTATGAAGAAAAATTTCTTTACCTCTGTTGTTCTCTCCTCCCTGAGCGCAATCTCAGCACTGCATAGCGCATACGGGCAGACAGAGATCACGAAATGGCAATACGACAAAAAAGGAGCTGTTTCAATTACATATGATGATGGTTCCATAAACCAGTTCCGTAAAGCAATGCCCATTATGGACAGGCTTAACATTCCGGGTACATTCTTTATTAATACCGGTCAGATTAAAGGATCTCAGTACCATGGCAAATTTACCGGACGCCCCGTAAATGAGATTATCTCCGAGACTTCAACAATACCTACCAATAAGGAAAACCTGTTCGAGCGGTTCTCAGCAGCAGGATATCTCGGACTTGAGGGTACAACTCAATATCAAACCAGAGCAGGCGCTCAGATCGATGATGGTAATACCGCGGAAGCCTGCAAAATCATCGATGAACTGTATTCAAAAGTGAGGAATGGAGAATTTAAACCTGAGAGCGCCAAAAGTGCAGGCAACGGCAGTTCCAATGGAATCTCCTGGGATGATATACGAGGATATGTAAAAAAAGGTCATGAATTCGCAAGTCACATGGTAACACATCCTTACATGGCTGGCCTTGATGAAGCGAACATGCTATATGAGCTGGAGAAGAGCCGCGAAGAAATCCTCAACCAGCTCGGAAAAAAATATACATTTTCAGCAGAGGGACCATACGGAACTGAAAATGAACGGGTAATGGAATATGCCTTTAAGGTTTACCCGGCCCTCAGGAACAGAATGCCCGAGAGCTTCCTGCTGGAACTTAACCGCTCCAGCCATGAAAATCCCGGCGCTTCACAAAAAGAATATGTGCAGTGGCAACGTGGCGCCACAACAAAAACTTCCTTACAATTGATGAAGTCCTGGATAGATACTACCGCTTCAAATAAAAATATCTGGCTGGTCCTGGTAATTCACGGAGTTGACGGCATTGGCTGGGAAGCACTTACCAGCCAATCGCTTGATGAGTATTTCACCTACCTGAAAAACAGGGATAATCTTCTCTGGGTTACCACTTTTGGTGATGCTGCAAAATATATGAGGGAAAGGATGAATTCAACTGTTAAATCTGATGCAGAAAGAAATAAGATTAATGTCACGCTCAGCTGTTCACTTGAGAAGTCAGTTTACGATCTGCCTCTTACATTGAAAACCTATGTCTCACCAACCTGGAAAAAGGTACAGGTAAAACAGGGAAATGAAACCAGGATCTTAACCCCCATGAGTGATTCACGCGGAAATTTTGTACTTTATCAGGCATTACCCGGGGCCGGACTTATAGAAGTATCTGCCCTGCCGCTGTTATCCCAATCACCAAACAATATCAGGGTTCTGTCTTATTATTCAGGACGTGCTGCTGCGCTGGACAGTTTTAATGTGAATCAGATGACCCATATCATTTATTGCTTCGGCAGGTTAGACGGAAATAACTTTAAAGTAAGAAGCGCAAGGGATTCTGCTACCATCCTGAAAATGGTATCATTAAAAAGCAAAAACCCGGAATTAAAAGTACTTTTATCCCTCGGAGGATGGGGTGGTTGCAAGACATGCTCGGATGTATTTGCAACTAAAAAAGGAAGAAAAGACTTCGTTCAGTCGGTAAAAAAATATTACGAATATTTTAAGGTAGATGGTCTGGACCTCGATTGGGAATACCCCACAGTAAGAGGATTTCCGGGGCATAAATATTCGCCCGGCGATAAAAAGAACTTCACAAAGCTTGTTAATGAATTAAGAAAATTGGGCTATCAGTATGAACTGAGTTTTGCGGCAGGAGCTTCTCCGAATTTTCTTGATTCGGCCGTTCAGTGGAAAAAGGTTATGAAAAAGGTGGATTTCGTAAATCTGATGACCTACGATATGTCGGGACCTGGCTCTAAAATCTCATCTCATCATACTGCTCTTTACTCAACTCCGGAACAGCCCAAATCTGCTGATTTTGTTGTTAAATATCTGATAAATCTCGGGATTCCCAGGGAAAAAATTATTGTGGGTGCAGCTTTCTACGGAAAGATCTTTGAAAATGCAGATAGTACAAATAATGGTCTTTACCAGCCAGCTAAATTCAAGAGGACATTAAACTATAAATTTATTCCCACTCAGCTCCCTGCTGACAGTGGCTGGGTATATCACTGGGATGAGGCAGCATGCGCACCATATTTATACAACCCCGCAACAAGACAGTTTTTCACATATGATGATAAACGATCCGTCGGACTGAAAACAAAATATGTGATCGATAATAAACTGGGAGGCATTATGTACTGGCACCTGGGTGAGGATTTCTTTAAAGATGGTTTGCTTGATGAAATAGATAAGGTGAAAAACACTTATACTCCGACTGTAAAATAAGCACCCTGTTAAGTTGTTCTCACTATAAGGAGAAGGTTAGTGGAGCCTCCAATGGGACTCGAACCCACGACCTGCTCATTACGAATGAGCTGCTCTACCAGCTGAGCTAAGGAGGCAGAAAATTGCTGCAAATATAAGGAAAATCATTCCAGTTTTTCCAGTCTTTTGAGCAAAGGAGGATGAGAATAATGAAAAAAAACATATGCCGGATGCGGCATCATGTTGGATAAGTTTTTGACAGAAAGCTTCTTAAGGGCACCTGCAAGAACTTCGGGTTTGAAATTTTCCCTTGCAAACCGGTCGGCAGCAAACTCGTTTCTGCGGGAAATGTAGTTGGTAAGCAGGCCGATAAGTAGCGATAACGGACTATAAAGTATCCCGAAAACAATCAGTCCCATATGGAAACTGGTGCTCTTTGCCCCCAGTGCGCCGGAAAGCGATGGGTTGTTCACAACAAGTGAGAAGAGAAAAAGCATCAGACCTGTCAGGATAATTGAAAAAAGCAGTGAAAGCAGCACATGCTTCTTTTTATAATGTCCTACCTCATGAGCCAGTACCGCCACAATCTCTTCATCCGTCAGTTCGTTCTGAAGTGTATCATAAAGGACAATTCTCTTCCTGGGACCAAATCCTGAGAAATAGGCATTTGCCTTTGTACTCCTTTTGGAACCGTCAATAACGTAAATATTCTTCAGCCTGAACCCTGTTTTAATTGCAAACTCCTCAATCAGGCTCCTTAATGACCCCTCAGCAAGCGGGGTCTGCTTATTGAAGAGAGGAACAATAAGCTGCGAGTAGAACAGGTTGATGAAAACAGAAAAGAGAGTGATCAGTCCCCAGGCATAAAGCCAGAAATAGCTGCCGGTCCTGTAATAAAACCAAACAATCAGTCCAAGGACGGGAGTTCCTATAAGCAATGCGATTAACCATGACTTCAGATGATCGGTAATAAATGTCCTGACCGTCATGGTATTAAAGCCATATTTCTTTTCAATGACAAATGTGTCGTAGACACTGAAAGGGATATTTATAAGGTCGGATGCAAGGCCTATGATTCCGAAGAATATCAATGAAATGGCTATATTGTTTGAGCTGATCGTTCGCGCCAGGTTATC
Organism: uncultured Bacteroidales bacterium; assembly: GCA_963816345.1. Lineage (GTDB taxonomy): Bacteria > Bacteroidota > Bacteroidia > Bacteroidales > VadinHA17 > LD21. Next base: position 1,556,048 of record CAWFKI010000005.1, on the reverse strand, counting down.
AGCCAGGGCAAATCCTCCTGAAATTATCATTGCCAGTATTACAAACAGATTCAGTGTGGAGGACCAAAGTGAAAGACGGTCATTTTCTTTCTGGTAGAGTTGCGTTTTCCTGTAATCCTCCTCATTGCATATTCCCTTTAGTTTAATGGGAAGCCTGTCCGACCACATAGTGGAATTGAGATACTCAAGATATCTTTCGGTTATAAAGCCTGTAACGGGGATTATCAGTATCAGGAAGAAGAAAATGTTATGCATTTATCAGCAAAATAAAAAAGAAGCAGGGCGCCCTTTTAAAATAAGTGTGGAATAAATATGTCTCGCTGCATTTCCTCGTGCTAAAAGGATAGGCACCCTGCGATTGTAAATATAATAAATATTTTTAAGTTAACATACCTCCACATACATGAATTGTTTGTCCACTTATATAAGACGAGAGGTCTGAAGCAAGAAACAAAGCTGTATTTGCCACATCCTCAGGCGTTCCGCCTCTTCTCAGAGGAATTTTATTTGTCCATTCAAGCTTAATATCTTCAGGTAATTTTTCTGTCATTTCAGTAATAATAAATCCCGGAGCGATAGCATTGCACCTGATATTTCTTGATCCGACCTCTTTGGAAATACTTTTTGTAAAACCTATAATTCCCGCCTTTGATGCGGAATAGTTGCTCTGACCGGCATTACCTGAAACACCAACCACGGAACTCATATTGATGATTGAGCCGTATCTCTGTTTAAGCATTGTCTGAAGTACTGCTTTTGTAAGGTTGAATACTGATTTCAGGTTTACGGCGATCACGCTGTCCCACTGCTCCTCTGTCATGCGCATCAATAAGGTATCTCTTGTTATGCCTGCATTATTTACAAGAATATCTATCCTGCCGAAGTCATTAACAACCTCGGTGATAACCCTTTGAGAATCATTAAAATCAGATGCGTTTGACACATAACCCCTGCAATTTATGCCCAGATGCCCGAGCTCCGCTATTGTCGTCTGAAATTCTTCATCGTCAGCAATATTTGTAATAGCGATATTTGCACCTTCTGTTGCAAACCTGTGCGCAATGGCTTTTCCAATCCCTCTTGATGCTCCCGTTATCAGTGCTGTTTTCCCTTCAAGTAATTTCATCATTCTCAAATTTAAACCAGGTGCAAATATATAATAAAGTCTTTAAAGCCATTACTGAAAGTATCAGATTTCCTGATCCTTCTTTCTTAATCGTGATGCTCTGCTAAGGCCTTAACAATTTAAAAACTGTGATTCCTATATCTGCAGGTGATTGAACTACATGTATTCCGCAATTCTTCATTATTTCCATTTTAGCTGCTGCAGTGTCATTCTTCCCTCCCACTATTGCCCCGGCGTGACCCATTTTACGCCCTTTCGGAGCTGTCTGTCCGGCAATAAAGCCTATAACGGGCTTAATCCCGTTGGCTTTGATCCATTCCGCAGCTTCAGTTTCCATGTTTCCGCCAATCTCCCCGATCAGTACAATAGCTTCGGTCTCCTTATCCTCCATCATCAGCTTTACGGCATCCAGTGTTGTGGTTCCTACGACAGGATCGCCACCGATACCTATGCATGTAGATTGTCCAAGACCCGTCTTTGTGACCTGATCCACTGCCTCATATGTAAGTGTGCCTGACCGGGAAATTATTCCGACAGTGCCCTTTTTGTGTATAAAACCAGGCATTATACCCACTTTTGCCTCTCCCGGAGTAATAATTCCCGGGCAGTTCGGACCTATCAGCCTGCACTCTTTTGATTTAAGGTGTGCTTTAACAGTCACCATGTCAGCAACAGGAATACCCTCGGTAATTGCCACAATCAGCTTAATACCTGCATCAGCGGCCTCGAGAATGGCATCCGCGGCAAATGAGGGTGGCACAAATATAACAGATACATCAGCTCCCGTTGCTGCAACTGCATCTCTTACAGTATTGAAGACCGGCAGATTTAAGTGTAACTGACCGCCTTTCCCCGGGGTGACGCCACCAACAACCTTTGTACCATATTCAATCATCTGCGTGGCATGAAAAGTACCTTCGCTTCCGGTAAAGCCCTGGACAATTACCTTTGAATTTTTATTTAACAGTACACTCATAAATGTAAGATAATTAAAGATCTGGTTAAAAATACGTCTGTCCTTTCAGGGACATTTCTCCATAATTAAGGTCTCAAAAATACCTAATAATTACGGGCTTTCAGCCATATTCAGATGATAATTATCATTATCCCCAAAGTGAATTCAGATCCGTTGCTCAGCTTCGGTTTTAGCAGTTCACATAAGTTTCATACATTTGCAGCACAATTTTTTGCAAATTAATGATCAGATCCGGCTCGACTATATGTGCTCCTGCAACCGGCCATGGCGGTGCAATTGCGGTTATACGGATCAGTGGTACCCGAAGTCTGCCGATTTGTGCGAACATCTTCATCCCTTCAGATAAGAACATTAAACTTAGTGATCTGAAAGGTTTTAATGTTGTATATGGAGATATAAGATCGGGAGACGAGATAATTGATGATGTCCTTGTCACAGTTTTCAGGTCACCTCACTCCTACACCGGTGAGGATTCTGTGGAGATCTCCTGTCATGCATCACCTTATATAGTAAAAAAGATCCTTGAGTTGCTCATTGAAAATGGTGCTGCACCGGCAATGCCCGGAGAGTTTACTCAAAGAGCATTTCTTAACGGGAAGATAGACCTGTCGCAGGCGGAAGCAGTTGCAGACCTTATTGCATCTTCGACAAGCGCTGCACACAAAGTGGCAATTAATCAGATACGTGGCGGGGTTTCGGATGAGATAGCCAGCCTAAGGAGCGGGTTATTGAATTTTGCATCATTGATTGAGCTGGAACTTGACTTCGGGGAGGAGGATGTCGAATTTGCAGACAGGAATGAGCTGAAATCCATTATTACCAGGGTAAAAGAGCTGGCTGACAGGCTGGCTGAATCCTTTTTAGCGGGGAATGCCATAAAGAACGGGATCCCCGTTGCTATTGCAGGAAAGCCCAATTCCGGAAAATCAACACTTCTGAACGCCCTTCTGATGGAAGAAAAAGCAATTGTATCAGAGATCCCCGGAACCACTCGTGATTCTATTGAGGATACAATTGTTATAGATGGCATTGAATACAGGTTCATTGATACGGCCGGCTTACGTGATACGACGGATGTCATTGAGGCCATGGGGATAAAAAGAACATATGAAAAGATCAGACAGGCCTCTGTAATTCTTCTGATCGATGAAGTTTCAGATGATGCGGCTTCAATTAATCAACGGGCAGAGGCGATCAGGGAGATCATCGGGGAAACCGGAAAACGTCTGATAATCCTTATAAATAAAACAGACACAGCGTCACCGGATCGTCTTCTGGATCTTGAGGAGGGAATAAAACGTAGTGAAAAGGAAAAATTACTTTTTATATCTGCAAAAGAAAAGAGAGGCCTTGACGAGCTCAGGCAGCTTTTGAGTGATGTGATTGTAAAGGAGAGGTTGAGTACGGATAGCGTAATAATCACCAATATAAGGCATTATGAAGCTCTGCTCAGGGTTTCTGAAAGTCTGGGCAGGGTATTGGATGGACTCGGGAACAATATCCCCGAAGATCTTTTAGCGATTGACATCCGCCAGGCTATTCATTATCTTGGAGAAATAACCGGTGAGATAACATCTGATGAGATCCTGGGGAATATATTTTCGAAGTTTTGTATCGGCAAGTAGCTGCTACGCTGCTGCACAGGGCCTTAAAGGCGCCACCAAACAGGGTGCGGTTCGCACCTTTTGGCTTCGCCGAGCTCGCGGAAGTCAGATTGTATTTGTGATCATGTTTTGTAATCCGCTCGGTTCCGGTTTGCCCTCGCGCCGCTATTATTGCCTAGTGATAAGTTGAAAATCTGCCTCCAATCAAAAGAATCTTAAATCAATTCGTTAATAGCATCTCTGATCTCTTTATCTGTATTTCCCTTGTCATAGCCCACTATAACTTTCCTGATTACCCGGTCTTTGTCAAGGATATAAAATGCAGGCACTGCTTCAGCCTGGTAACTCCTGGTCACATCATCCGATGACAATAAAAATTTGAAGTTCAGGTCATTATTCTTATAATACCTCCCAATTCCGGCAAAATTTTTGCTCCATGTTTCTATACTTATGAATTCGAAATCCCTGTTCTTATATTCATTTACCAGTTCTTTAACAAACGGAATTGAAGCATGACAGGGGCCACAGCCAATGCCAGTGAATTGTATTACTAACACCTTACTTTTTAAATCCCTGAGGGCAACCGGATTATTCTTGATATCTCTCAGAATCCAATTTGCAGCTACTTTCCCCGTTAAGTCTTTTTTTAATGGTGCTTCCTTTCCCCTGATTGTAATGGCAAAATCCGGGGGAAAGTATTTTGTTGCAACAAAATCTTGAATGCTTTTCTTATTTAGGACAACATCTCCGGTTACCTGCCATGTTGTTTGATGTGGCATCCTTCTTCTGTATTTATAAGGAAGGTCGTTTGATTTATTAATCCATATATCGTATCTCGAAAATTCTTCATTTCTTGACAGATATGGATTATCCAATGTATACGGCTTACCAAAAAATTCAACAACTTTATTTAGAATATAGAGACTAAATTTGACTGAATCCCTGAAATCTATTAACTCAGTAGATATACTGTCTTTTGTTTCCAAAGCGTATTTTATAATTGATTTAGTCTGTTTGAAAAAGGGAGGGCCAACTGGTCTGAAGGGTAGCGCGTTTGTTTGAAAACTGTCAATTCTTACCTTTTTCTCGTCCCAGAATATATAGGTAAGAGCTATTCCATCATAGGTCCAGCTGGTCTTTTTACCGTCTGATTGCATGGTTTCATAAAAGCTCGAGCCGATTGTCGTATCAGCCGGGTTATCGTATTCCTCGCTATTTCTGTACAAAGTTCTAAACTCTAAGGTGTCCCCCGGGGCACTTGCCATATTTGTAGAAGAATAGGCAGCAGACTTAATTTGGTCAAGATTAGCTAAAACCTTATGCAGATAGGCGTTTTTATCAGGAGCAATCTTGCATCCGGAAAAATTAAGTAATGAAGTCTATAAAACCAATAAAACTGACAGGGACGAATAAGTCTTTTTCATCAGGATTAGTTAAGGTAAGCTTAAACGAGTTAATATGGCATTTTCTATCAGATCAAAGTTAAACCGTATTTATTAGTTATTCAACATTTTCCAGGTGTAATGTACTATAAAGCAAAAAGAACCCATTTGATGGATTCTCTGTACAACAGGTCATGATCCCGTTAACTGAATCGCCATTTAACTTCCTTAATCCAATCTCATTTGTCCGGAAGTCTGTCAGATAATTGTAGAATTGCGGCAGGCGGCGAACACTGAACGCAATTCAGCAAACCGTAAATGTTATGGGTAGTTATTTATTATAGTCATAGCCAGCCAGTTCCTGTAATTCCTGATTTATTTGCTGGTCCCAAATTAATTGTTTTTGAGTGTCAAATCCCGATTCAGTTTCTGAATCATATTGTAATCTTCGCCTTGCAAATTCAGACGAAATTCTCGCACTTATTTCATTTACTATCGAAATGCCTTTAGCAATTTGTTTTCGGTTTTCCTGTAATTCTTTTCTAAATTTCCGAGCGTAAATTTCTGCAATATCAAATAGTGTTTGCTGGTATTTAAGGGAGATTTCAACATTTTGAGTTGTATCAATCCATGATGCTGATTTTATTATTGAGTTTTTTACCTTTTTATTGAACTTTTTTGTCATAAAATCAAGGCCTGAAATATTGTGTTCCATTGTAAATTGGGCAAAACTCAATCCCGATCCGGAATTGCTTTTTTTTATGCCAAAATCATCAATTGTCAATTTATGGTTCGAATTCCATAATAAATAGTCAGGATTCTCTTGTGCAACACTAATTAAGGTCATTCCAAGAGCCAGGATAATTGTCAAGAATTGTTTCATTGTAATTGCTCTAAATCCGTAAAAATAATTAGTCTAAAAATATAAAATCTGACTCACATATTTGTTCAGTTGCTGTCAGCAGATTAATCTCTGAGTCTATCCCACAGATGCCGGCCTCAGCATCCAACCACTCTCCCACTGCTTTAGCCGACATCCCGATTATAATTTTTTTTTGAGGTTACTGGCGCAGTGTCGCGGTAAGCTGTCCCGGAGCCAGAATTTTATCTGTGTCAGAGGTTGGTTTTAATAGTTAATTTTCAAGTAATCCTTCATTCAATGATTTATCTAATTCCCTGGTCATAAAAACATTTCCAAAAGCACCGATCCCAATAATTCTCGTTTCCCCGTCCCATGTGATCTTTGTCGTTGAAAAGACAATATAGTTATCAGTACTCATAAAATTATCAAGTACTTTTTCAACTATCATTCCTCCCAGCATGATTCCCAGAGCTTGTCCAGCTTCCTCCCATTCATCCTTAGGTTTAGTTTGATCTTTCTTTATTGATTTTTGCAAATAAGTAATGAGTTTATTCTTTATAACTTCCTTGTGCCTGCTTTGATCGGGGTTTGTCAAGACAGCTACAACGAAAATCAAACATGTTATCGCAAGAGTAATGTAATTCCTGTTCATCTGCTTCACTTTTATTTCGCCAACTTTATAAGTGGCTAATTGTATTTAATTATTTCTGCTGTAAGTGTATTATCGTGCTGATTATGGAAATTTTAGACTGCCCTCTTTGCCGGCTTGGCCTTCACCTCTCCAATCTTCTCTGAAATTGAGGCAATTAATTCAAGGATTTTACCTGTAATCTTATAAGGTGGCTTCATTGAGATATAATCTGGGGCTGTTGAAAAAGTCAATTTTCTATGTTACACCCCTAAATCCTCCAAGGGGGACTTATTGAAATCCAATAAGTTATAAAGTCCCTTGTTGGGGGTAAAAAAGGACTTTTTCAACAGCCCCAAAGATAGTGAATTCTCATTATGGCTCGTTGTCACTCTTATCCTGTAATTGAAATACCCCGTTTGAGGTACCAAACCATTTTTTTCCCTGTTAATAACTTTTCTCATAATGTCAGTTTCATTAGGGCAATATTTAAAACTGTAAATGTTTCGATGTCTTTTAGGGTATTAATTTATTAGTTTTCATTAAATCCGACGATGTAATATTTCTGATTTAAGTTTAATTTAATTGAATTGGATTTTCGCCATTTTTCAAAACCAACAAAGTCAAATTTTGTATTTTCAGAAACTATCAAAATCCTGCCATACTGATCCATTATAAATTCTTTTAAAAATCCACTCTTAATTATAGAATTCAGTTCACTTAAATACTCGGTAGTCTGTGTTGTTTCAGGCATATTTGGATGATCTTTTTCAAAATTTACAAAACCATTTATTGAGGCAAGATGAAGATCAAGGTACAATCCGGGAAATCCGGAAGCTCTCTGTAAAGAGTCAATATTTGTCATTGCCCAATTAATTTTTTCAAAAGCACTCCCCATTGCAGACCCTAGCATTAAAGAATCTATAAACGCCCCTTTTGCAAAGTAAATATCAGCTTTAGGATTCAGGGGAGCTCTTTGAACAAGGTTTGTAGGAACAAATATTTCTAAAACTTTGTTCTCAAGATTTACAACTTGCAATGAATCAAGAAAGTCTGATGTTATTCTTATTTTGAAAAACCATTTTCCACACTCGTATAATGAAAGGCTGGATTTAACTGGCAGATCCATAATTTCGGCTTTTAATCCAATAATTTTATAATCAGAATTAATGAAGGAGACAGGATGCTGTCTTGCATGTGACAGGAGGACACTTAAAGTAGTACTGGATTGTAAACAAGTCTGGTATTCATTTCTAAGTCTATCTTCAGATCCAAAGCCTGCAGGATAGATATAGATAGAAAGAGTAGTTTTATTCTGATTTAAGATTTTTTCATAAGTAACACCAACATTAGTTTGTTTCCTATCAAAATCATAGACGCCAATCATGGAATAATCGCCGATTGATTTTGGAAATAAAGTCCCTGTTTCAATATTTAAGTAGTCACCTTTTACTTTAAGTTTTTTAGGAGCTGGTGAAAATTGCGAGTAGCAACTATATGAAATTATCATACAGATCATTAGGAAGGTGACTATTCTTTTATTCATAAGTAATCTAAGTTATGTGGTGTTATGGGGCGCATTTAACTTGTTATTAATCAGAGTATTATGTATTACACGATAAAATAGTCTGGATGAAATAGCAAAAACCCTGCCTACCCTGCCTACCGACAGGCAGGCGGCAGGCAGGCATGACACCATGCGCGTCGGCTTGCAGCACACAGACTGTGTCTCGGCAGTTTTATCCGTATTAGCAGCTGTAATTATATATTAATCAATCACATATTCAATTTTCAAAACATCCTTCAAAAGCTCTGCAATCTTTATTGCTCGTTTCAAATCAGTATTTATTAACCTGACAATACCAGATTCTGAATGGAAAAAAATGTCACAGGATTTAAATTTATAACTCACGGGAATTATAGCTCTATAATAGCCAGTACCACTTTTAATTTTTTGTTTAATAATTATGCGGTCACAATGCCAGGGAATTTTTATTTTCTCTCTGGAGAGAGTTAAAATAAATAAGCTGGATTCTTTATAAACATATCCTGAATTGGAATCAACTGTTATTTTTGATTTAAAATAAATCATTATCAGACTGATTATAGCAAGTGCAATTGAAGTGCTGAAGCCATTATGCAAACTTTCACTTTTAATTGAATTAAGAGTTATAGTAAATTCTGCAATTGCCAGGATCAGTAAAACATATCCAAATAAAACTAATTGCATTGGGAATAGGTTATATGAGTATTTTTTCATAGTTGGGGTTTATGTATTTGGCTATTGAGTTCCTTTCCTGTATGTTACCGTTAGTATTTTATTAAAATTATCTTCCGGAAAGCAATTTGAAGAGAGGATCATTGATATTCAGCCGGGAGGTTTAATTAGGTTCCAAGTGGCTGCCCAGAGCGCCAGCGAATGGTCGCGGTGGCGTGTTTTTTGCCAGTCCCGGTATACGGCAATCAGCTTCGGGTCACGGTGAAACTGTTAGATGGTAGCAAGTCCAGATAGACGGCAGTGAAGCAAAGTGTCACGATGAAATAGTCTCGGTGCGAGCAAAAAACCTGCCTGCCCTGCCTACCGGCAGGCAGGCGGCAGGCAGGCATGACAACGACGCGGCTGCCAGCAGCCCCATTGACTTTGTCTCAGAAGCAGGATTAGTCACGGTAAATCGCATTATTAATTTCTATCGCGATAGAAAAGAGTATTGTGTTTGGTTAATACACATTTGCGGATACCTTTTCTTCTGTTAATTAACGGAAATTGTTTCCAAAATGCCTCGCAGGAGGTCGAAAATTGTTAAAAACAGCGAAACAAGTATCCTGAGATACTCCTTCAGCAGATCCCTGGTCAAAATATTACCAATCCGCCTGAGGTTATATGCGATAAACATTAAGCCCACATCTGCACTTGCCCGCTTTATCCCTTCCTTTGTGAGGATATAACTGAAGCCCCATTGCCGTTTAATAGTGCCATAGGGGTGTTCAACAATTGCCTGCCGACGTTTATAGAGCCTTTCCTTCTCTTCAAAGTTTTTGCGATTCCTTTCGTAATATTCTGTAAAGGTAGTCCGGTGGATTAACCTGCCGTTTTTGGATCGGGTACACTGTGTATGAGCCTTACATGTTTTACAGGCACTTGTTCTGTACTGCTTGAAAATGATAATGTTAGTAGGACCGTTTTGTTCCTTATGCCACGTACCGTTTGTTCTTAGAGTAATGCCCTCAGGACAGGTGTAAGTATCAGCTTCTTTGTTGTATTTAAAATTCTCAGTGTTGTAATCATGATTTGGAGCCTGGCTGGTTGATGGTGCTCCCGGTATTGCAACAATTGTTTCTATTCCAAGGTCCTGTGCTATTTTAAGCTCTGAACCTGTGTGATATCCTTTATCATAAAGTATTGTGAAGTCAGTGGTTCTGAGAATGCTTTTCGCCCGTTGAACCATGGTTCCCATTGCTTTGCTGTCATTCTGATTTGTTACCTTGTAATCTATGGGAATGTTATTCTTTGAGTCAACGGTTGTTTGTACATTATAAGCTACTTCAGTGATATTGTTGCGGAGCATTATCTGACGACTATCAGGATCGGAAATTGAAATCTGCGTTCCTCCCGATTCTTCCAGCTGCTTTTCAAGATTTTTAAAATCTTCTTTACGTTTCTGTTGCTTTTCAATCTCATCACGTATTTTCTGCTGATTGTCTCCATCGCTCTCCGCCAGAGCCCTGGCATACTCTTCAAGTTTATTATCAATGTAAGCAACATGCCTGTCGACCTTAACCTGGTTGTAGTTATTCTTCTTGCTGTTTTGCGCCCGCAGTTTGGTGCTGTCGCCTGCAATAAGATTTCCGCCGATCAGGTCAAAATGCTTTGCAATTTGAACTGTAGTCCTGAAGACCTTCTTTATGGCTTTTGGATTGTCTCGCCTGAAATTGGAAATTGTGTTATGATCAGGTCTGAGACACTTTAAAAGCCACATCACTTCAATGTTCGGGTGGCATTCCTTTTCCAGATCCCGGGATGAGCGAAGCTTATTAAGATGCCCGTAAATGAAGAGCTTGAGTAAATCGGCAGGATGGTAAGCCGGCCGACCATTTTCGAAGTTATTAACAAAACGGATAGGTTTTTAGACAGTCTGACGGCCGAGCGTATGTGCCGGAAGGGATTGCGGAGTAGTTTTCTGGTCACCGACACGAAAGTTTGAGCGGTCTACAATGCTTGAATACCCACTAAAAACATTATGACACATAAACTTTGTTGTGCGTTCGTGCATTTATAATTCTTCTCCTTTTTAAATGTTGTCATATAATTACTTACATCACATTGGCTTCAAATTCCTATTAAGTCTGTCAATAATCTTTTCTAGCCGGGCTTGACGGGTTTTGTCAGACTTGGCATCAAGGTAAAACCCGGAATATGTACGCTGTACCGAATGCGACATGGCCAGCAAATTGGTATAAGCAGGCTTATACGGCTGAATGATTTTCCTAAACATATTTATTTGTTCATCGTCAATAAGGGTGTGCCTGGCATTATCCCATGAGCCGTTTCTTCTAGCACGATCTATGGCTTCCAAACCCTGCCGGGTCATTAACCCCTTTTCAAGAAGAGTTTGTGCCAGCTCCTTGTTTTTTACTGACCATTTGCTCTCAGGCAGACGTCGTGCAAAATACTTTTTATACGTCTTATCATCAATGGATTGAATTTGTCCGTCTATCCATCCGTGACAAAGCGCTTCTTCAAGTGCATCTCCGGCTGAAAGTGTGACTAATTCCCCTTTTTTACCAAAGAGTAACCATATGCCATCGCTTTCTGTCCCATGCTTGCCAAGCCATTCCCGGAAGGCTTGTCTGTCAGCAAATGTCAAAATATTATCCACAGGCATGATAAAAGGTGTGATGGTTCAATTAAACAACAGAAGGCTTTGTAATCGACCAATGGCTATGGATGATTTTCCATTCGTTGTTTTCTTCAAGCCTGTACACCTCGGTGCAATTCTCTTTCCAGGTAGTTTCACCTGAGTTTGTATGCAGATTGTATGTCAGAACCACCATCTTACCGGTTTGTTGTACAACGGGATTTATTATTTCGAATTTATCCATTTTTACCTTTCCGCGCATGCTTTCATACAATTCCTTTATCCTGTCCCAACCGTCAAGACGCCATTCATGGGCAGGATCAAAATAGGTGAAGTCCTGTGAATAAAGGTCGAGGTAGGGAGAGGGATTGCCATCGAGCCATGCTTCAAGAGCATCTGTCTCCAATGCGATGATTTTTTCTTTAACAGTAAGCTTATGCATGATATTTATTTATTTATCCTGTTTTTTTTATTTGGCATATTTATAGTCATCTGTTTTGACAATATAATGAGCGGATGTCTTATCATAATGAGAGAGAACTTTTTGAGCTGCATCAGGCACTACTGACTTCTCGTAATCTTCGCCTGCAAATTTTCTTACTGAATCAAATGAATTGAACCACATTATTGTAATGAATTCTGTTTCCGTTGGCAGTTCACGTCTTAAAAGCTGGATGCCCCTGTAACCCTCTATGTTTTTGTTCGCGATGCCGACAAAAATCTCTTTCTGAAGAAGACTTTCGTAAGTGTTGGCGTTGCCTTTGGTTGTGTAACCGTGCCAGATTCTGGAAATCATATTGAAATGTTTTAAGATATTAATAAAAGTAAATTTCTTTTTTCACTATGCTTTGTTGTCAGCGTTATTCTTTCTTTCCTGTGGGGTTGAGGGGGCTCTTTTTACGTAAGACTGTGATCAGTATGCCGATTATGAATGTCAATGTTACCCAGATCCAGTAACGTGGTTGTATCAAACCATCCTGCATGTTAAATGTTGGCATCACCGGGATGAAAGCATTGGCAAGACCATGTGCATAAAGTCCCGAAAATGGCCTGTTGCCTGAGATCTTTCGGATCCAGGAGAAGATGAATGAATACCCGGTCATAAGGAGAACAAATCCTCCGAAATTCATATGGCTTTGAGTCGTACCTGTTATGAACCATGTCGGGATATGCCATAAAGCCCAGATCACCCCTAAGATTATGTTTGCGTACCATATCCCGAATTTATTCTCAAGAACAGGTAGAGCATAACCCCGCCATCCGAATTCTTCCTGACCGCCCCCAAGAAATATCATGAATATCAGACAGGGAATAAAAACCCAGATTGAAGGCAATAACATTGGTAACCGTTTAAAACCAAATAACTCCGGGAAAAACCAGGCAACAAATGTGCTGCCGCCAAAAATTAATATGGGAAGAAGGTAAGCTTTCCATCCTAATCTGAAGTCAAGAAAGCTTTGCAGGAACTTTATTGCAGAGCCTTTGCCTTCGGTATGACGTAAATCGAACAACGCAGCGGCAAGCGGACCGAAAGCCCCCAACATAATAACAGGGAATCTGAGGACTGACAGAAGTTTTTCTGAAACTGGAATTATTTTGAGACTGCCCAGCACAAGGGGAGTCCAAAGTATCCATGACCAGGTAAATGTAATTAAGAAAAAACGAGAAAGGGAACTAACACAATTTTTCATTATCGAATCATTTTGTTACCAAAAATATCCTGATGAGTAGTTTAAACCAGATTAATGAAGCCAGATGGAAAATCCGAAGATCGTGAGTAGTTATTGGCTGAATTTGATCCGCTTTTAATTTTTTTCTACTATAGATTTTTCAGAAATTAAATATGTTCAAACATCTTTTCAAGCTCCTTTAATACAAATCCCTTATCTTTAGCCATGTCTAAAAATTCCCTTGTAATAGTCTTCATTTCAATTCTTGCATTATGAGCATGGCTATAAATTATTGTTTCTGCCCATTTTGTATTAAATGCATGTTTCATTATAATATTTAAAAACATCAAAGGCATAAACCTTATTATACTTAATTTTGATGGCTCAATCCCTATTCCAGACTTATTCAGAAAATTAAAACTCTCTTTTAAAGCCAGATTCATTTGTTTGATTGCAGCTTTGTTTCTGGCAACTGAGTAGTTATTTCCACCATCATAATAAATAATATCACCTAATGGACCAACCAAAGCTACATGTGTTTTTTGCCATGAATCCATGTTTTTTGAGATACTGACAGGGAAACCCGCCCCGGAAATAATCTCTTTAAGTACTTTAATCCTGGGAGAAAGTAATCCGTTTATCTCTCCTAAAGTGGTGGGCTGTATAAATTTTGAAAAAATATGAAAATATACTATCCCATTTTCAATCTTTCCTCCAGCACCCGGGAATGCAGGGATGACCCTTGATTCTTCAAGGGCATTTGTCCAATCTGAATACCCCCCTGGATTATTTACCATAAACACAAAATTTTGTGAGTTATTCATTTGAAGAACATTCAGGGCCTGAGAAACCTGCTCTTTTCTTATTATCACAAATACAAAGTCATAATTATCTTCAGTAGATAATTGTGAAATAATATTAACCGGAATATTATCAATATTTTCTTGATTACTCTTTCTTAGCAGTAATCCTTTCTCATTCAGCTCTTTTAGCCGGCTTCCCCGAGCAAGCAATGTGACATCATGGCCCGCTAAAGCCAGTCTGCCACCGAAAATTGAACCAATTACTCCGGCACCGAAAATTAATATTCTGTATTTTTTCATTTTCATATTGATTGTATTTAAATAACTACTTAGTATTGTATTAGTATCTCCATTTTAAAGTTTTCTCCACTGATGCGGTTTCATTGGCCTCTGCTGAATTAAATTGGAATGTAATTTTTATATAAACAAGATTCTGGCTTTTGATTCCTGCAGGCTTAACTATTTATCAAGCAGATCATATAAATTTCTCCTGAATGAAAATGGCAATGGATCAGAATAACCGAAACGTATTAACAGTAATGGTGTAAGGTCATTTAACTGAAAGTCCCGAATAAGTTTTTCGAGCACCTGTGGATCTTCACAAGGCATATTCAGGTGGGCATGATTTATATAGATGGCGAAGTCCGGGAGGGCAAAGAAGCATGTGTTTTGCAGCGACGGGAGGGTTGCAGGGAAGGGCAGCAAAACTCTTGCGCGCGTCGGAGGTCTAGGTGTAATGAGAGTTTGTGGCAAATTTGCCTTGCAGCTAATGGCCCGGTCGTATAGGGATTTGCCGTCGGAGCCTGCCCAGAGCGCTAGCGATGGGTCGGGGTTGGCATGAGTTTTTGCAAAGTCCCGGTAAGTGGGTAGGATTTACGTGTCACGATAAAGTTGTCCAGATGACTGAGTCCCGATAAATGAGCAGGGTTTGTCACGTCAAGATAAAATTGTACAAATTGCGATGCAAAAACCCTGCCTACCCTGCCTACCGGCAGGCAGGCGGCAGGCAGGCATGACAACGGCGCGGCGGCCAGCAGCCCTATTGACTTTGTCCCGGAAGCAGGATTAGTCACGGTACCAGAAATTTAATAAGCGGAAATGAATTTGATTGCATAGACTTTGGAAGCTATAACGGAGTAGTCCGGGCTGCCGACCGTGCCAGCCGAAGCCGCCTCAGTCCAGATAATCAAATTTTAGGGTTGTTACAGGCGGCGAAGGCTGAAGGCAATTAATTAATCCGTCCGGGTTAGCCTTAGCTTTAATTAATCAACAAGAGTTTCCTTAAGAACGGATTTAACTTTTTTGATCTCAGGTTTTGACAGTTTTCCAAGTTCCTTAATAATCCGCTGTTTATCAATGGTACTGATTTGATCCAGAACAACCCAACCCTCTTTATTATCATGTTTTACCTCGACTCTGGTTGGATAATTTTTGGAGCTGGTTGTCATTGGTGCAATGATAATAGTCCGTAAATATTTATTCATTTCATCCGGAGAAATGACAACACAGGGTCTCGTTTTCTTAATTTCGCTCCCGATTGTCGGGTCAAGGTTTGCAAGAATGATTTGATATTGCTTTATTTCCATTCATCGGGATTTTCGTCTTCAAATACATCTGGGATGAGTAATTTGTCATCGCCATTTGCATGCATATCCATGAAGGCTTTTTCCCAACCTTTTCTTGGGCTAGCAAGAGGCTTTATTATAATCTGCCCTTTATCAAGGATTAAATCCACGGTATCACGGATATTATATCTCTCGATGATGGTCTTGCTGAACCTTATCCCCTTCGAATTCCCAATCTTTACAACAGATACTTCCATGGTTAAAATTATTAACTAAATGTAATTACAAAGTTAGTACATATTTTAATAAACTCGCTAAGACTGGACAAATATTTTATGGCTAATTAATCTTATATGTATATGTCGTGGTTATAAATTTCAGGTCATGTTTTGATTCACACATATCTCAAAGCATTCACCGGATTGATACGCGACACTTTGTACGAGTGGTAGAGTACTGTTATCAATACTACAATTGTAGCGCTCAGATAAGCTATCGCAAATACCCACCAACCGATACTTATCTTAAAAGCAAACCGATTAAGCCATTGCGTTATAAAATGAATGGTAACAGGTACGGAAAGGGCTGCAGCAATGGATACCAGAATTAAATTCTCTTGAAGGAAAGAAAATACAATCTCATTTTCCGAACTCCCAAATACCTTTTTAATACCTATTTCCCTGGTTCGTGCTCGTGCAAGAAAGAGCGTGAGACCAAATAATCCGAATGCGGCGATAATTAAGGTCAGAATTGCAAATATCGAAACAATGGTATTTAAAATGAATTTGCTCGTATAGACTTTAGGGGCTGATCGAGAAGTAGTCCGGGTTGCAAAAGGCAATTAATTAAAGCACCGTCCGAGTTAGGATTCGTGTTTTATTTTTTCACTTTAGGCAAATACTTAGCAAGATACTTTTTTGTTGATAATCCATTTGTAATTTCTTGGATCATTATATTCTCGTCATGCACTTGAATTTCAGTTGCGTATGTTATATATTTTCTTTTATAAAATATGAGCCTTTTAGCTGCCGTTTCCCCTTTTTCTGTGAATTTTCTAATTGCTTCAAGATGTTTTCTTACATTCTCTATATTTGTTTTAATTTCTACAGCCTTTGTGACTTTTTTATCTAACTCAGGTAACTTATATTTTTGCGTTTTATCCTTATAAATGTCATCCCTTATTTTCACTAAGCTATCAGTCATAGCCTTTTGTTCATTAATAATAAAATTGGCTTGTGTAATTAAACTATCAGTTTCTGATTTTATATCAGAATAGCGTTTTGCTTGTTCTAAGTCTCTTCCACAACTAGTCAATAGTACTAGAATAAGAATAATTAATACTGTTGGTATATTTTTCATGATTTTGGTATTTTATTTAGATGAAAACTGAACCTATTTTTGGAATGATGCTTCTACATCTCCGGGTCATGCAGCCTAACTTATTTATTATGTTATGTAAATTGCATGAATCGATTCCTTGATGGTGAATAGTGTTATGTTTGTTAATCATATCGTACAAGCTGATTTAAAACCTGTTTCCAGGGATCTTTACCGATTACTGATTACCGATTACCGGCCGCTCTAGGCTTTCTTCTTGGCTTAAACCCACCCCTGCCCCTCCCGGGAGGGGATCCATATGTACTTACCGACTACCGGTTACCAGTCTCTTTACTCTACGCTCAACGCTTTTCAGCCTTCAGGTGTCAGGCTTTGTCAGCCGAAGCTTGGCTGGCTTCAGGTTAAGCACAGAGCTCAGGGCGCAGGGCTCAGGGTTAAAAGGTATTCGGTATTCGGTAATCAGTATTCGGTCACACAAGTCAAATTAATTTTACCGATTACCGGCCGCTCTACGCTTTCTTCTTTACTTAAACCCACCCCTGCCCCTCCCGGCTTTGTCAGCCGAAGCTTGGCTGGCTTCAGGTTAAGCACAGAGCTCAGGGCGCAGGGCTCAGGGTTAAAAGGTATTCGGTATTCGGTAATCAGTATTCGGTCGCACAAGTCAAATTAATTTTACCGATTACCGGCCGCTCTACCTTTCCACCCTGCCCCTCCCGGCTTTGTCAGCCGAAGCTTGGTTGGCTTCAGGTTAAGCACAGAGCTCAGGGCGCAGGGCTCAGGGTTAAAAGGTATTCGGTATTCGGTAATCAGTATTCGGTCGCACAAGTCAAATTAATTTTACCGATTACCGATTACCGGCCGTTCTACTCTCACATCTCATATCTCACATCTCATATCTCCATGCTCTGTGCTCCCTGTGCCCCATGCCCCGTGCCCTGTGCTCACCTCTCTTCTTAAAGCTCCGCCCCGTCAGTCACATAAGCAGTTTAATCCAACACACTGAACCAGACAGCATTATAGTACCTATGCCTGACTTTGACTTTCACAATTGATTACAAGTTATACAAATTCCGGGAATCTGTAACCTGAACCTGCAGTATATTTTTTAGGGGAAATTATTGCCCGAAGGTCCTGCTTTTAAGCTGTGACTCTGATTGTTCTTATACAAAATAGAAGGTATTTTCCTCCACTTCTGCAATCACCACCCGGCAGGGCTGTAAAGCCTGAAAAAGTGGATGGATAAGTATCAGGTACAGTCAAATGTGTTACCCTTGTTCTCTTAGTTTCAGGCTTGGCGGAATTGCGGATTGATTTACTTCTTTAAAGCTTTCATTAATGATTTTACCGTGCCTTCACTCTCAAGAATTACTTTGCTGTTCCTTATCATATTATTATCTGATTCTATCTTGAATGAGAGATGAAGCTTGTAACGTACGTTTCTGCCTTTTGTCAGCAAATCAAATATTGTTTTGCTCACTTCTTTAAAAGAAATTGTTATTGGGATAGTGAGGTCGGTAATACTTTTTGCCTTTACATCAATATTACCGGGAATTATTCCCTTGATCCATTGATTGTCTTCAATGGAAAGCTCATAAGCGATGTCCTCCGCTTTGAACAGAAATACATTTTGGTTCTTTATTGAAACGAGCAACTGGACAACTGCTCTTGAGAAATTAAGTGAATCTATTTTGAAGTGCTCAGCATTTACCTCCGGAATATAGATCCTCGGGATTAATCTTTTAATATCAATATTAAATTTCTTTTTAAAGAAAATATCTGTAAAGAACGATCCCTGAAAATGAAATTCAACGGAATCGGCATTTTCCCGCTTATTTGCTTTCAAGACCGAAGAAATTGAATCATTTAAAATGGTGATTGGCAGCGAAATCATGCTGCTCGCATTTCTTTTCAGTGAAATTGATTTTTTGTAATGATCTTTCAATATCTCAGTATCATTGATTAAAATCCTGTAATACAAACTGTCAACAGTGAATGACAGCGGAAGTTGGTTTTTGATATCCAGCTTTAACGTCATCTCTGTCTTACTGGAAGTAAGGGAAGTAACATCTAACTCTGACAATTCCAGTCGCGGCAGCAAAAATGTTTTGTTTGGGTCCTTATCGCGTACATAGCTCCAATACCGCCAGATGAAAAACGAAGCAATAACGGCTATGAACAAAAACAGAAGTCCTAAAAGAATTTTCTTTATCATACATTATGAGTTTATTTTCTTCTCTGGTCTGTCCTCCGGTATACGACAGCGAATTGATTGCGCTCCGTAATCTTAAATTTTAAAATCAAAATGCAATGGAGGCTTCAATCATAAAACCATCAAATTTTCCTCCCGAACGGATATCTGTGGATTTAAAGTTTTTATAAAGCTGGCTGACATATTCAGCTTTAAGCATCATATTTTTAGTTACAAACCATCCCAGCGAACCTGCTGTGCGATTAATCGTTATATCACCCGGACTTAATGGCAGTGAAGCCACTAAGGAATTGAAGCGGCCTCCAATCCAGAAATTTTCTTTTTCCTGCGGAAACCTGTAAATTAAATCAACTGCATACTGTTTTGCTGTTCGCATATCCACCTCAGTGATCATCCTGCCTTTTGCCATTTCATAAGTTCCAAAAAACTCAAGACCTTTATACTTAATGAAGGAATTTAGCATAAAAGTAGTCACCTGTTCGCTGAACTGAGGATTGTATCTTCCCGACCAGGCATTGCCACTCGATGTGGCAGTGGTGTTCTCCATAACATAGAAATAGCGGGAACCTGTTCTGTCCCCGAAAAATAGTGAATTGTTATCAGCGCTTTTATCAACATAAAAGGAGCCTGTGATCCTCAATCTTAAATCTTTATTAAGCTGTCTGTCAAATCCCAGTTTGCCATGAAATGCCGGAGCATATCTGTTTAATTTGCCGGTTGCAGTATCAATCTGAAGTGATGAGAGAATCGTTGGATTGAGTTCACCATTTGTTATTCCAATCATGGCAATTATACCACTTAAAGGATGAAAGTAAATCTCGCCGCCGATTTCCGTTGCAAACTCATCCATAATATAATTTTCTACGAAGGGATTGTTAATAGCATTACCTCCGTCACTTCTTCTGAAATGCTGATCCCCGTAATCCACTTCGTAATCTCCTATCTTAATAGTAAAACTTCTCATGATGACATTAACTAAATCGCTTTTAATAAAAGGCAGTTTGTCAAATTGAATATAACCACCTTTTACCCATGTTTCCTCGTGATGCCGGGTTGATAAATACATCGTAAGGTTCATCCTGATGCCATCAGCCAATTGCGCATCAATATTCAGATTGGCCATGGCACGGTTGAATCCATGCGTAATTGAAACAAGTTGATTGGTGTTGATGCCATTAACATCATAAACGGGCACTGCACTGTTTTTATGTCTGAGCGCCTGGAAATCCTGTGTAAAATTGCCTCCGACTCTTACTGCAAATCCTGAAAATGGAATTGTGTCAGTTTTTGTAGCTTCATAAATATTTAAGCCCGTTTTATTATTTGGACGAAAATAGTGCAATGACTCCTGTTGTGCCTTCAACACTCCGGATGCAATTAAAAAAAACAGGATAAGTTTATTTTTCATTATGAGGATTATTTAATAATGAAAACTATATAAGATTAATGAACAACTATTTTTTATAATGCGGAGTTAAATCCTTCGTTCTATCACCGGGCAGCAGAGCGTTTCATAAATGATGCTTCCCTTCCTCTGCTATTAACTGGTTTTCATTAATACTTAACATTTTTACATTTCCATTTGTTCGCAACTCATGTGCATTTTACTAAACAAAACTTAAATTATAAGGTCTTTTTATTTTAAACCTCTGGCTGAAGGGTCCCTCTGCTGTTGAGGAATATTCTTCCCTCTGACGGAAAAATAACCGGATTAAACTGATTGTTATAAACAAATATCAATCCTATAAATTGATACAAATGGATTCAGAATTGCAATTGGTGCCTCAGGCAATCTGCAGGATTTTTATGAATGAAGTATAATAGAAGACTTACCCGGAAGGACTCCGGGCAGTTAAATCATGACCCTGAACCGGCAGGCTTTGCCCCCTCCGCGAAGTGATTCCAGAAGCTCCACCTGTACGGGCTTGAGTGTTATTAGTTTTTGAAACATATACTGAACATATCCAACAGAACACTGGCAATAGGTTGGTGAAAGAGTAGCCGGACCGTTCTCTGTCATCGGACATAGACAATAACCGTCTGAGATTTTCAGACCCACCGGATTGCCCACATAATTAAAGTATACACTATTGTCTGAACGATATATGTTTTCCTTTCCAAGCTTCTGTTGCCATAATGCAATTGTATTATCAATTTCTTCAATAGAGGCTGGCTTTGTTTCGGCAATTTCCCCGTAAGCACCTTTTGCGCAAGCTTTCCCGTTGGCTTGCATCAGTGCAGTGCGGCTTTTCTCATCTATCTGCTGATCAAGTATTTCAAAAAACCTCTTAAGCCATTTTTGAGTAAAATCCATTTTTTCGTTGCAGGGAGTCTCCTTTTTATCAGAGAGCGGATTGGCGTCAACAGGGAAGGCAGGACCAGTAATGCCGCTTGCCTGTAAACCAAGGGCACCGCTGCAGGCAATGCCGGAGGTAATTAAATTCTTGCAAAACTGCGATCTTTTCATGGGTTATGGGTTTAGAATAGTCTTTTGTTGCCACTCAGGTTGATGATTAGCTGGCAGTGGCAAGAGGCAGTTGCTGCCTAAGAGATTATTGTCGGTTCCTGCCCGTTAATTTCCCCTGTCATTACATCCATGTAAATTTTATAATAAACCGGCGCGGGTAGATTAATAAGCCAGTTTACCGTAAGGTCAATTCTGCCATCTTTCTCAACGGGGAGAATTTCCACGGAAATTGTGCTCTGATCAGTGTCGTCCCTGATGATAGTGACATTATACGGGGTTCCGGCAAACGAGTAATGTGTCACTACTTTGCCAATAAGGCTGGTTTTAGCCCTGGCCTGATCTATATTGAAGTGTTCCGGAATATAAATCTCAGGATACCAGTTGCCAGTGCAACCTGTAATTTCCCGGTTAGTTATATGAAAAGTAATTCCAGAATGAGCCACTTCAATTGTGCCAACTCTTTGATTGAGTGATCTCAAATGCCAGCCGATAGCACCTCCAAACTGAACTCCGGAGGAGATACTATAAAAATTCAGATCTTCAGGATGATTTATACCGGTTTCAGATTTATTTCCGGCTGCAAAGCTTCTAACTGCTTCAATAGCTCCTTCACTGGTCAATGGATTCAGCACCGGGGGTGAATCAACCGCTAAAGGATCATTAAGGAAATCGCAGAATCCATATTCATTCAGGGAAGAGAAAATGTATTTGTTTTTTAAGGCAAAAGCTGACCTTAATTGAAGAAGAATGTCTGAGGGGACCTTGTAATAAGCAGATGGATAAACATTACCAACCTGCAGATCCGTCCTTTCACAGCTTATCAGAAGAAGAACAAATACCGGAAAAATGAGAAGGTTTTTTTTCATATCAACGATTGTTAAACAAATATTCGCAAAAATTGTACCAAAATTGATACTTTTCCCATCATCCACTTCCAGGCAGGTTAAACACTAAGTATCGCAAAGTATCTTCCAAAGGCGCTCAAAGGAGTTTTCCGGCAGCCCTCCGGTAAAGGAAAGACCGGGAACCACTATAAGAATATGCCGATTGAGTCTCATAAGCTGAATTCCATTCTGATAATCATGTATATATATCTTTCCTGTTATAGATCCGGTACGCGAGCCATGTCAGCAACAGAGAGATTCCGATGAAATATAAAAGATTCCGGATATCCAGTTTATACGCCGGATTAATCGCATCCATATCAACATATTTAAACGGGCTCAGGTACCCTATTTTTGCAGCGCCTGCAGTGATCTTTGAAAGGGTAAATATGAAATAAAGGATCAGAACCAGTCCGATGCTCAAAGTGGTGACCGGCTTTGCCCTTTTGACAAGACATGACAAAAAAAGGCCAATAGTACCGAACAGTGTATTAAGCAACAGGGTATAGAACGACAGGATCAAAAATGCTTTGATGCTGAAAGGGGCCTGTTTTACAAGTTCCATGCAGCCAAATCCTGCAAGTGCAGTGACCAGGTTCAATAAAAAAATATAGAGGAAAAGTACAGCCAGCTTGCTGAAGAAGATCTCGCTGCGGGTAAGAGGCCGTGTAAGAAGATATTCCGCAGTCTTATTGTATTCCTCCTTAAGCAGGATATTGGAAGAGAGTACGATGGCAAAGATACTGCCGAGCACCATCATGTAGATTACGTTATTGGCGGCATAAAAACCAAGCACGGAAAGCAAATCATTGAAATTGGAAATGCCCTTGAACTGCAGCGCTTCTTTTGGGATCAGGCTCAGCATCCCGAGTATCTTTGCCTGGTTTTCGGTAAATGTACGGTAAACTGCCATGGTAACCGAAATCAATATGGTGATTACAACCATCCATATGATTAGGCTGAGTAAATTCATTCTCAACTCCTTTAAGTACAAGTTCCTGTTCATTTGCATCCAGCCTTATAATTTGTAATAATGCATAAAAATTTCGTCTAGAGAAGGTTCCTCAATCATGAGATTGTTCAGCTTAATTCCTGACAGCATGGTGACAAGCACATTCAGATTCCCGGAGTAAAAAAAGGAGATCCTGCTACCGGGCCCGGTACTTACATTTTCAATTCCCGGGACGCTGAAGTGTTCAATATCGCCCGGAGATTCAAACTCGATATAGATTTTTTTTAATTGTTTCTTTCTCAGGGTTTCAATGTCTTCCACCTGAATGATCTTCCCTTCCCTGATTATTGCTACTCTTTTACAAAGCAACTGAACCTCGGCCAGGATGTGTGAAGAGAAAAAGATTGTCATCCCTTTCTGATTCTCCGAGCGCAGAAGTTCAAAAAATATTGATTGCATCAGGGGATCGAGCCCGGTTGTGGGCTCATCCAGAATGAGAAGCCGGGGGCTGTGCAGAAGACTCTGAACAATAGATACTTTCTTCCTGTTTCCCATGGAGAGTTCACCAATTTTCCGTTTCATATCCAGATCAAACATTCCGGAGAGTTCCGTTATTCTCTTCTCCCCTGTCTGATTACCGTAAAAACGCATGCAGTAGCTCAGGAATTCATGAACATCCATAGAAGAATATGCATTGGCATCCGAAGGGATATAACCTACCAGGCTCTTGATTTTTTTTGTCTCTCTTATGACATCCATTCCCATAATCCTTGCGCTACCACCGGTCGGGAAGATCAGGTTCATCAATATCCTGATCGTAGTTGATTTGCCGGCTCCGTTTGGTCCTATAAAACCAAAAATTTCTCCCTGCCCGATCTGCAGGTTGATATGTTCCACGCCCCTGTTTTTACCGTAGAATTTTGAAAGACCGGTGATATCAATTATTGGTGTGTTCATAGCTCTCTCATGTCTCTTTTTTCTCACTCACTTTCTCGACCATGCGGGCCTCAATTTCAATATTGATTTGTATTTCGGGCAGCTTTCAATATGTGCTCCAGGTAAATAACCTGTGCTTACAAGGAATTCATTGACAATTTCCCCTCCTGTAAATTTGAATGAATGCCTGAAAAGCTTCGTCCATTCCCCTATTGTCAATGGATGATGTTTTTCCAGCCAGTTTTTGAAAGAACCATATTCTTTCTGAAGCTGAAGAATGACCCGGGCATTTTCAATAGCAGCATCTATTTTAAGATGATTGCGAATGATACCAGCATCGTTTAATAATCGCTGCCGGTCCGCCTCACTGTAGGAGGCTATCTTTTTAATATTAAAATTGTGGAAAGCATTTTTGAAATTGGCCTCTTTATTTAATATTGTGGTCCAGCTCAGACCTGCCTGGTTAATTTCAAGCATTAATCTTTCAAACAACTGATTATCATCATCAATCGGAAAGCCATAGGCAGTATCGTGATATATGCGATGAACATTGGTTTCGTCCAGATGCAGGACATATTCGCAATATGATTTGGGATTATCCATTATTTCGCAGAATAAAAGTAACTAACAAGTGTATAAGGTTGTACCTGTGTCCGGCCTTAAACAATCACTATTGAATCTAAGGTAAACAAATTCTGAGATATATGGGATTTCGTTGATTATATTATTGACGGACATTCATAATTAATTATAAACATGATGACTTTTAAGCCGGCGGACGACTATGGATATTAACGGATAAGCATTTTTTATTTATTTCCGCCACCATAAAAGCCTGTGAGAAACAATTACCTTTGGCCCGGATTAACCAGATTTTTGTTATGTTGAATTTTTGTAGCCTGAGCAGCGGAAGCAGTGGAAATTGTTATTATATCGGAAACGAGTTCCATGGTATATTGATCGATGCAGGAATCTCGCCGGCTTCTATCCGAAGGTTTTTGAAGAATATGGATATTTCAATGCACTCCATTATGGGTGTACTGATAACACACAATCACACAGATCATATCAGGGGACTGGAAGTGCTCACCAGGAAGAAAAGCCTTCCTGCCTTCACTACAAAAAAAATCTGGGAGAGCATTCTTACTCCACAAAAGAAAATTTCACGCGATTGTATACGTGAAATTCCCCTGCAGCAAAAGTTCCACCTGTCCGGTTTTGACATCGAGGCCTTTCCTGTCTTTCATGATGCGCCCGAAACCATAGGGTTCCGGATCAGCTATGAAGATAAAATTATAACAATAGCGACCGATCTGGGACATATCTGCCAGACTGCTGCTCCATATATTAAGGAAGCTAATTTGCTTGTGATAGAGTCAAATTACGATGAACAGATGCTTGTAAACGGCAGGTACCCCTATTTTTTAAAATCGAGGATTATGTCAGATCATGGTCATCTGGGAAATCATCAGACCTCGGAATTTCTTGCTGATACCATGAACGACAAACTAAGCCACATCTGCCTTGCCCATTTAAGTAAGAACAACAATACTCCGGATAAAGCGCTTCAGACCCTGCAAAAGACTTTTTCAGAAAGAGGTATTAATCCGAACGGCGTAAAAATATCTGTTCTTAGCCGCAATATGCCGGATGAGATGATCAGATTGATTGAATAGTCATACCTCTTTAATCATGCTTAAGTCTTCAGACCGGAAAAATCATACATAAATATATTGCATATTTCCGTTCTTGTTTGAAGGATAGCCATTGGCATTATACTTATATGATGTCTGGGTGACCTCTACAACATCGCTCCCCTTGCCGGCCGGAACATGAATCGCGCAGGTCTCACGGATAATATTATTTATGTTTGTACTGATCCCCGGGGTCATCAGTCTGCTTGATGATCTGAACGGATTTAGTTTCTGGTCAAATTCATATGTTGTGGTTGAGCACAGGACTCCGGTACCGCCCGTTGTAGCTGTATAGAGTTCCTCCTTAATCAGATTTCCATCCGCGTCATATGTATAATCGATATAACCGGTTTGATTGCTCTCCCAGAACAGGATCTGTTTGTTTATCCTGTTATCTGTATCGTATTTGAATTCCGAGTATTGAACAGATCCGGATATAGGAGTATATATCATTTTGGTAAGCTGGGCATTACCGTTATACTCATATTTGATATTGCCGCTTTTATATGACTGAACCGGGGTGACCCATTCTTCCCTTTTCATGGCAGCGTCAGATACTGCAGGATCGATGCTCAGAATTTCATAATTTGCATAAAAATCGGTGCTGACGAGCTGGTTATTGTCATTATACTGATGCAGAACGAGATTGTACTTGCTATCTTCCTCACTGATTAATTTTGCTCCATTATATTTATATTGGAATGCCGGCTGATTATCAATTACCAGCTGACTCAGCAGGGTAGATTCATTGTTGGCAATTACAAGCGGATCTTTTTTACATGAAAATAGTATTGCAGTAAAGATCAGACAGAAAGACAAGATTTTCATTTTCATTTTCATACTCTTCATTTTTTATGGTTACTCACTAATAACGTAAATGTTTCCTCTTCAGGCATGCCTGTATGAATGTAAACTTTCACTCAATAAGAATATCTTTATTTATTTTCCGCAGACTGAAAATATACAAGATCCAATGGTGAACTTGTCTTAGAGAACGAGCGATTAATAAAATTGTTGTATTGAGATTTCGGAAATAAAGAGTTTAATGAAAAAGACTTTTTTATTGTACTTTCTTTTTACGCAAGATATGGCGTAACAACGAAATGGCGCAAAGGCGCAAAGGCGCAACGGCTTAACGGCGCTCTGTGCCCTGTTCTCTGTGCTAATGGTGTAATGGTGCAATGGCGAGGCGGCTCAACGGCACTCGCTCTACGATCTTCGGTCTTCGGTCTCCGGTCTTCGGCCTTCTTTTAATAGAACGCAGATGACACTGATGCAGCTGATTTTCACAGATCAGAATTACTCCTGTTCCTTTTGTATCATCTATGTGCTATTAATATAAGATCAGCTCTAATCAGTTCAATCTGCGTCATCTGTGTGCCATTGCCTCGGGCTTCAGGCTTTGTCAGCCGTAGCTTTAGCGAAGGCTGGCTTTGGCAAATAGCAGTTGGCAAAATTGGCTTTAAGAAGATTTTTTTAAACCTTATTTGTATCTTCAGACCTTAGTAGAAAAAATCATATCTAAAAGAGTACAACCTTATTAGCTTATTAATTATGCCAACCAAACATCATTAGAAACATACATATAAGTGAATATGATTCATTTATTAAATTTTACAAAAAAACAATAAGACCAAAATAAGGTAATAAGGTTTGAAGATATATATTGTCATTTTCTACTAAGGTCAGGGAAGAAAATAAGGTTTTTTCGACCCCTGGCAAAACACCAGTGAAACTCTGTGGTTATCATCTTCTCTCTTCGGTCTCCGGTCTCCGGTCTTCGGTCTTTAACAAAATTTCTTCTTAGCTTAAACCCACCCCTGCCCCTCCCGGGAGGGGATCCATATGAACTCGACTACCGGTTACTATTCTCTTTACTCTACGCTCTACGCTCTACGCTTTTCAGGCTTCAGGCTTCGTGTACCATTAATTAATTATCAGCCAAAAAAAAATTATGGCATAATTGATTTTTTTTTACCCATTCTAATCCTCTGGTTTTTAACAAAATAAAATAGAGGATTAAATAAATGTGAAAAAAAAAGGCAATAAATATTTCCGGTTGGTGTAATAAAAAGATCGGTTACCAGTTTAAATAGGTGTGTTAGTCAGTAATTATTAAGATTTCGTCAAATCATCTTAAACTATGAAAGTACTAGGAATAGTATTATCTGAATTCTCATTTTTAATTCGCAAGTCTGAATTTCTGACTGCAACTTCCGGTATTAAAGGAACAAATGCCGGTTTTGTTGCGGACAGGGTTTTAAATGCCCGGAAATGAGCTGAATGATTTTTCGAAGGCAATAAGGTAATTATTCTGGTTGCACGCATAAATGATCAGGCAATGTTGCTGAACTTTTAATTCATGTGTAATTAAACCACTTTAATTAAATTATTATGAAAAAACTGCTTATAATTCCATTGCTTCTTATCAGCATGATTTGTTCCTCCGCAACCTATTATGTGGCAAAAACCGGCTCCGACAGTAATGCGGGCACACTGGCAAGTCCATTTGCAACCTGGGCGAAAGGGGTAAGTATGTTGTCGTCTCCCGGCGATATACTATATATTCGTGGAGGTACTTACAATGTCAACGGGGGGTCATCAAAAGTCAATGGTACCTATAACGGAGTGTTTATCTCCGGAAAGAAAGGTACATCCTCCAGTCCCATCCAGATCCTGGCTTATAATAATGAGGTGGTTATAGTGGATGGTTCTGCAATGACCCAGCAGGATTGGAAGGCAGGAATAACTCTGGTAGGATGTTCCTATATGAAAATAAAGGGAATTATTCTGCAGAATGTGCTTGAATCAAAAGCCGGGACAGGCTCTGCTGAAAGTTTTTATGGTGAAAACTGCAATAATATTACACTGGAAAACTGTACTGTCACAAAGTGTGGTAACGGGTTCAGGCTTGCCGGTAATTGTGATTACATATATTATATAAACTGCGACGCCTACAACTGCTGGGATATTGGAGGAACAACAACAAGCGGCGGTCCGGGAGGCTATTGCAACGGTTTCAACGGAAACTATCAGGCAGGGAAGCATAATTTTCTGGTTGGATGCAGGGCGTGGTTAATTACCGATGATGGCTATGATAATATGGCAGGCGGCGGTTATATCACATATACAAATTGCTGGGCATTCCAGAATGGTCATACCTCCGTGAACAGTATCGTGGGAGACGGAGACGGATTTAAGCTTGGCTTCTCTGATAAGGGCAGTGAATCAGGCGTTCAGAGAATTCTGCATAACTGCGTTTCTGTTTCCAACGATGCAATAGGATTTGACGAATCCATGGATATCGGAACAACAATGAAGATGGAATTATATAACTGCGCAGCTTATAATAATATAAAGAATGCCGGTTTCAGATTTGCCCAGACAGCAGGAAGCAGTACTACAACCCTGAAAAATAACATTTCCTTCTCAAATGCACCAAACCGGAATTATGAAGGCCGGTCACGGAATGTGACGGATCATAACTCATGGGATGCCGGTGCTCCTGCCGTTACAGCTGCAGATTTTTTGAGTATGGATGCTACAGAATTATCGCGGCCAAGGAAGAGTGACGGAAGCCTGCCCGATTTAAATATGCTGCATCTGGTTTCGGGGTCCGGTTTGATAGATAAAGGTATTGATATAGGTACAGCATTTACAGGAAGCGCTCCTGACCTCGGAGCATTCGAATCTCAGAGCAGTAAATCAGCTGCACCTGTTGCACTGCCCACCTATACATCTTCGGTTATTGAAAATGCAGCACCTTCAGTGTTATCCGTGACATATAACCTTGCTCTGGCAAATGTAATTCCTGCAGCCTCTGCTTTTGCAATTAAAGTGAATTCCGCCGCCAGGAGTGTAAAAAGCATGACTATTTCAGGAGCAAAGGTTCTGATTACCCTTGCAAGTCCGGTGGTGAACGGGGATGTAATAACCGTGGCATATACAAAACCTGCTACTAATCCATTACAGACTTCCACAGGAGGCCAGGCAGCAACTATCGCAGCTCAAAAGGCAGTTAATAATGTAGCCCCTGCAAGTAAAACCGTTACTCAGTCCACTATAAAAATGACTATCTTTCCGAATCCGGTTCATATGATCATCAATATTTTGTTACAATCGGCCAGCACAGCCGTTTCACAGCAGACAATCAAGATATTTGATATCTCCGGGAAGCTCTGCCTTCAGAGGTTCCTTGATACCGGTACTACAAAAGTCCAGATACCGATTAATTTTAAATCAGGTATTTACATTGTTCAGGTGTTCTCAGGAAGCCTGATCATGGCTTCTCAAAAAATCATCGTTTATTAGCTTATGACATTAAGCCTGCCGGATACCCCGGCAGGCTTTTTTTTTATATTCGTTTTCAAAGAATGTAAAGCAAATTATATTATGTTTATAAGCACATTTATCCGGTATCGTCATCCATAAATTAACAATGAGATATTATTTACCTGATACTTAAATGTATACCCTAAAATAAAAATTATACTACGATGAAAAATTCAACAACAGACTGGAAGAAGCTTCTTATTTCTTTTCTCAGAATGGCTGTCGGCTGGCATTTTCTCTATGAGGGAATATCTAAACTTGTTATCCCCGGATGGAGCTCGTATTCATATCTGGCCAATTCGACAGGGCCGTTATCAGGACTTTATCACTCCATGGCGGCTTCAGCAGGACTCCTTAAGGTAATTGATATCATGAATATCTACGGGCTTATATTAATCGGGATTGGATTATTTATAGGGATTTTTGTGCGATATGCCGCAGTTTCTGGCGCCGCTTTGCTTACTCTGTATTATTTTGCCTATCCGCCTTTCGGATCATCCCTGTTCAATACAGGAGAAGGCCACCTGTTCATTGTTGATAAGATTTTTATTGAAACAATTGTGCTCCTGTTTCTTTTCTTCTATAACGAAAAGGGATTCGGGATTGATTACCTTATTGATTTTTTCAGAAAAGCAAACGTAAAAAAACAGTCTCCGGGCATCGATGAGATCCCCTACTCCGATTCCCGCCGTGAGGTCCTTAAAAATCTGGCATCAGTACCATTTCTGGGATTCATGGGAATTCTGGCAGCCAGAAGAATAGTAAATACGGAATTGATGTTATGTCCGGTGCAACAATCCAGCTGAAACAATCTGCACTTGGAGAACTGAAGGGTGCTCTTCCGACCGGGAAAATAGGCGATCATGTTCTCAGCAGAATGATATTGGGAGGAAACCTCATCGGTGGATGGGCACATTCACGCGATCTGATATATGTACCTGAGCTCTTCAAAGCATATAACAATGAGCGGAAAATATATGAAACACTGATTCTTGCCGAAAAAGCCGGCATTAATGCAATCAACATCGGATTTCCTACAAATGCGCTTATTGCAAAGTATAAAAAGACTACAGGAAGCAAGATCAAGGTGATCTCACAGGTTCATCCTGACATGGAGAAGAATGATTATTATGTAAATATCAATAAAGCCATTGATTTTGGAGTCGATATTGTTCAGATCCAGGGCAACTGGTGCGACTGGCTTGTCACGGGATAATAAGATTGAAGTCATTGGGAAAATGATGGATAAGATAAGAAGCCAGAAGTATACTGCAGGTCTTGCCGCCCATTCGGTTGAATCACTTATTGCATGTGAAAATATTGGTATAATCCCTGATTATTACATGAAAACCATGCATCATGATCAGTACTGGTCGGCTCATCCCCGGGAATTCCGCTATCCGTTTGAGGTTGATGGTAAAGAATACCTTGATCATAACAGGTTTCATAATAATATGTTCTGCCTGTTCCCGGAACGGACTGTTGAATTCGTAAACAGGGTGAAGGTTCCGGTAATGGGTTATAAAGTTCTTGCTGCAGGGGCCATCGAACCCAAAGATGGTTTTAAATGGGCATTTGAGAACGGTGCGGATTTTATATGCGTTGGCATGTTCGATTTCCAGATTGTTAAAGATATTAACATCTGCCTCGATATCCTTAAAGGACTTCCCGGAAGGAAACGTGAGTGGTACGGATAACAGGATGTGAAGGATGGACTTACTCTTCGGTGACGCTTTAAAGCTGAGAGGACCGAATGCTTTCAGCATTATGGTTAAACCCACCGGACCGGTCTGTAACCTGAACTGCACCTATTGCTACTATCTTGAAAAGAAGAATCTGTACGCAGAGGTGAAGGATTTCCGGCTAAAGGAGGAAGTTTTAGAAAATTTTATCAGGCAATACATTGAGGCATTACAGATTCCCGTAATCACCTTCGTCTGGCAGGGAGGAGAACCTACTCTTCTGGGCCTGGACTATTTCAAAAAAATCATTGAAATCCAGAAAAGATATTCAAACGGAAAAACCATAGAAAATTCTTTTCAGACCAACGGTACAAGGCTGAATGATGAGTGGTGCAGGTTCTTCGCTGAAAATAAGATTCTTGTGGGGATTTCAATTGACGGCGAGGAGCATAACCACGACCATTTCAGGAAGACACGGGGAGGAAAAACTACCTTCCGGCAGGTAATGAAAGGTATCGGATTGCTTCATAAAAATAATGTTGAATTCAATACCCTCAGTTGTGTCAACAGCTACAATGTTCACTATGCAAAGGAGACATACAGGTTTCTGAAACGCATTGGCAGCGGGTTTATGCAGTTCCTGCCCGTAGTTGAAAGGAGAGCGGATATAAGACAAGCCGGGGGTTTAAGCCTGGTGCCTGCTGGTTTCGGCAGCAATGCAACGGTTACTGAGTGGTCAGTCAATGGAGTGGATTTCGGGAATTTTCTCATAACAATATTCAATGAGTGGGTCAGGAATGATGTTGCGAACTATTTTGTACAGATATTCGATGCAACACTGGCAAATTATGCAGGCGTGAAGTCAGGCTTGTGCGTCTTCTCTGAAACTTGCGGAGAATCACTTGTGATGGAACATAACGGAGATCTTTTCTCCTGTGATCATTTTGTCTATCCTGAAAATTTACTTGGTAACATAACATCCGTTCCTTTAATTGACATGGTAAAATCACAGCGCCAGTTTGATTTTGGCGTTGACAAGCGTAATAAATTGCCGGGATACTGCAGGAGATGTAAAGTTTTGTATGCCTGTCACGGGGAATGTCCAAAACACCGGTTTCTTTCAACACCGGATGGCAATCCCGGATTGAACTATTTATGTGAAGGATATAAGATGTTTTTCACTCATGCTGAACCATATATGGAATATATGGCGAAGGAGCTGAAAAACAAAAGAGCTCCGGCAAATGTGATGACATGGATCAGGAATAAAGAGAATCAGGTTGTGAAAAAGGCCCTCCCTGAAAGAAATGATCCCTGTCCCTGCGGAAGCGGTAAAAAGTTTAAAAATTGCTGTGCTCGTTTGGCTTAATACCCATCCAGCTCCTGGCAGAATATTGATTTCCTGCCTTTGTGTTACTTTGCGAAGTATTTTGTGATCCTTTGCGTTTAATGTTTTAAGATTAAACGGGCTAAAGAAAGTTATTGAATGTTTTTGCAATAAGGAATGCGGCAGCTGCAGCTGTAATTCCAATAAGAGTCACTTTTATAGCTCCTGTTACAGGCGGCTGACCGGTGACCTTGCTTTTAAAATATCCGAAGATGAACAGGCATATCACTGTAAGTAAGGCGGATATCACTAATCCCTCCAGCGGCGTAGCGGTAAAAAAGTAGGCCGTCAGCGGGATCAGTCCTCCTACGATATAAGAGAGACCGATTGTGGCAGCACTGTTCCTCGCCCGGTTCACATCAGGCTTTTCGAGGCCAAGTTCATATTTCATCATGAAATCTACCCACTTGATTTTATCCTTTGCCAGTTCATCTGCTATCAGGGCTTGAGTCTGTTCATTAATACCGTACCCGGCAAAGATCTGCTTAATCTCGCCCTTCTCAATCTCAGGTACTTTTTCAATCTCATCATATTCCCTTTTCTGCTCAGCCTGGTAATGATCCTGCTCTGTTTTTCCCGCCAGGTATCCGCCCAGTCCCATAGCAATACTGCCAGCCACAATTTCCGCAATGCCAGCTGTAATTACTACTGCATTACTGTGAACTGCTCCGCTAAGTCCTGCAGCAAGTGCAAAAGGTACGGTCAGTCCGTCAGACATCCCGATTACGATATCTGTTATGAAAGCAGAACTTCCGAGATGTTCTTCCTTATGCTGGCCATTTTCAACTGATATAGTTTCCATCTGTTTATTATATATGATAAATGAACCTGGAATTGTCTGTTTATCTATTCTGGTCCTAAAATCCCGGTCAGTTATTTACTGTTACTTTTTGGGCAGAAATGATCTTGCCAGGGCATCGCTGTCTTTGTACTTTGCCATTATTTTAATAAGTTTTTTATGAAGATCTGCTTTAACTGACGAATAGGCCGGATCATCATAAACATTTTTCATCTCCAATGGATCTTCTTTAATATCAAATAGTTCCCATTCATCAATGTCATAGTAAAAATGAATAAGCTTATATCTTTCAGTGCTGATACCATAATGACGTTTTACCATGTGTGATCCGGGGTATTCATAATAGTGATAATAATGCTCTTTCCTCCAGTCAGCCGGGGTGTTGCCTTTCAATACCGGAACCATGCTCCTGCCCTGCATATCCGGGGGAACTTCAACTCCTGCCATTTCAAGAAATGTTTCAGCAAGATCAATATTTGAAACCATGTCATCATTTACACTTCCAGGTCTGGTTATTCCCGGCCAGCTCACAAGCAAGGGGGTTCTGTATGATTGTTCAAACATCCACCTTTTGTCGAACCAGCCGTGCTCGCCCAGGAAAAAGCCCTGATCAGATGCATAGATGACAATTGTATTCTTATCCAGGCCCTGCTCCCTGAGGAAGTCAAGGATCTCCCCCACACTTCTGTCAACCCCTGCTATACAGGCAAGATAATCCTGCAAATAACGCTGATATTTCATCCTTACAAGTTCATCGCCTGAAGGGTCAGCTTCACGGAAATGTTTTATTATCGGATCATACACCTTATTCCAGGCTTCAGACTGCTCCTTATCCATCCGGGCAAGGCCGGTTGATTCCATTTCTGCCCTGTCACTGAACAATTTAAGATCTTCTTTAAGGCGCATGGTCTTTGCTATTGTCATATCCTGTGTATTTTCCGCTGTTCCCCTGCCGGAATAGTCGTCAAATAATGTTGATGGTTCCGGAAAAGTAACATTCTTATAGAGGGTAAGTTCATTCGGGCCCGGTTCCCATTCCCGGTGAGGCGCCTTATGATGCATCATAAGCATGAATGGCTTACCGGATTTCATCACCTCCTTTATCCAGCTTATGGATTTATCAGTAATTAATTCAGTCACATAACCGTGTTCAGTGTGGGTGCCTCCACTGTCAATGAAATCGGGATTATAATAATTTCCCTGACCAGGAAGGATATCCCAGTGGTCAAAGCCTGTCGGATCAGATTCAAGATGCCATTTGCCGATCATTGCTGTATTGTAACCGGCTGCCTGAAGCAACTTTGGAAATGTCTGCTGACTGCCATCAAAAGGAGACTGACCTTCGTTCGTGAGAAAACCGTTCAGGTGGCTGTACTTACCGGTAAGCACCACTGCCCTGCATGGACCTGATATTGAATTTGTTACCAGGCAGCGGTTGAACCTCATTCCTGAGGCTGCAATCCTGTCTATATTTGGTGTAGGAGCATAATTTTTCAATATTCCTCCGTATGCACTGATTGCCTGGAAAGCGTGATCATCACTCATAATATAGATTATGTTCGGTCTCTGGTGTTCTGCAGTCTGGGAATAAATCAGCGGTGCTATGGCTGTCAGACCGGCGGCGGTAATGATCCTGAGGTTTGTGGTCATCGTAAAAAAGGTTTTAATTCTTAAGGATTCAGAGGCTCAACGGCTTAATGGCTCAATGGTGCAACGGCTTAAAAGATGCAAGGGATAAAGTTTTATTTATCAGCAACACCGGCTTTCCGGCGGTTAGCGCCGGGAGTTTTTGTAATATCATCACCGAGGTCCATACGGGCCTCAGAGGCAAGTGACTGCAACTCCTTTACTATTTCAGGGTTGACGAAGGCTACATTATACCTCTCGCCGGGATCTCTTCGCAGATCATATAATTCGGGTTCTGTTACCTTAATGTAGACTGTTTTTCCGGGCCATCCGTCTTTCCCGGGATCGGAACCCACATAAGAAAGGGTTTCATGCGGCAGAACAAGTTTCCAGTAATCTTTCTGAACTCCTTCCAGACTGTTTTCACGATAGTAATAGTATAAATTATGCCTGGGCGAAGAGGTCAGATCACCCAGAAGAAGGGGAAGTATGCTGATGCCGTCAATTTTCTTTTCGGGCAGCGGTGCTCCTGTTATTGAAGCCAGGGTCGGAAGAATATCCATGGCACAGGTGATCTTGTTGCATATCTCTCCTGCGGGGATCACACCCTTCCATCTCATAATGCAAGGAACACGCTGACCGCCTTCCCAGCTTGTTCCCTTTCCTTCTCTCAGTCCTCCCGTTGTTCCTGCATGGTTGCCGAAGTTGAGCCAGGGACCGTTATCACTTGTGAAGATTACAAGAGTATTATTATCGAGTCCGTTTTTTTCGAGTACTTTCAAAATTTCCCCTATCGACCAGTCAACCTCCATCATTACATCTCCGAAGAGACCCTGTCTGCTTTTTCCCCTGAACTTATCAGACACACCCAGGGGCACGTGTACCATTGACTGGGGCAGATAGAGGAAAAAAGGTTCGTTTTTATGCTGCTCAATGAACTTTATTGCATGCTCCGTATATGAGGTTGTAAGCTTATCCTGATCAGCAAGGGTTCTCACCTCAGCGATTTTCTCATTGCCTTCGATCAGAGGGAGAACTGGAAAACGCATTTTGATGCTTGTGGTGTCTTTTTCCCTGATCGGAATACCATCATAATCCACGGGCCACATATCGTTGGAATAAGGCAGTCCGTAATATTCATCGAAGCCATGCTGAAGCGGCAGGAATTTTCTTTGATGCCCAAGGTGCCATTTTCCGATTATACCTGTATGGTATCCTTTTAATTTCAGGATTTGTGCAATGGTAGTTTCGGTGCTGCTTATCCCGATCTCCGACCAGGGCATCAAAGCACCTGATATACCGACACGGTTGGGATAGCAACCGGTAAGCAATCCTGCCCTGGAGGCGCTGCTTACAGCCTGAGGTGTGTAATACCATGTGAACTGCATCCCCTGGTCCGCAAGCCTGTTGAGATTTGGCGTATCATACTGGTTTGCACCTGTTCTGCCTATATCGCCGTATCCCATATCATCCATCAGTATCAGAACAATATTCGGTGTGCACTGTTTAAACGGGGATGTTTTTTGTGCAGCTGCGTGCATGGAAACAACTGATGCGAGGCTGATCCCGATTGCAGATTTTAAGGTTATCATAGTCTTATTATTTATAGGATTATCGTCCGGAAGACACATTCTCCTTAATGCTTATTCATGCCGGAAATAATTCTACCATGTTTTTCACAGGTGTTATATAATCAGCATCAAAAAGAAAGGATCTCTTTCAGATCCATTAAAATTATAACAATAAAATGAAATACAGTAACAGATTTATGAATTTGCTAAAGTGGAGTCCACTCCCTAAAAGTTAAAAATTGAAAAAAGGCGCCACCAAACAGGGTGCGGTTCGCACCTTTTGGCTTCGCCGAGCTCGCGGAAGTCAGATTGTATTTGTGATCATGTTTTGTAATCCGCTCGGTTCCGGTTTGCCCTCGCGCCGCTAAAGTACTTGCTCCGCGCTCTACGCTCTCCGCTCTTTTCTCATATCTCTCCTACGGACCGACCCTTACGCCCTCAGGCCGTTGAGCCTTTGCGCCGTTGTGCCTTCTTCATTATTTATATGAATCATTATGAACACTCTTCACTGCTCTGCCGGAAGGATCAATCATATTGCGGAATGAAGCATCCCAGGCAATGGCCTCAGGTGTGCTGCATGCTACCGAGGGTACCGATGGCACGCATGATGCAGCAGAATCAGAGGGGAAATGTTCAGCAAATATACATCTGTAATAATACTCCTCTTTCGACAATGGAGGATTGATAGGGAAGCGGTATTTAGCATTGGTGAGCTGTTCATCTGACACCTCTTTTGATGTAAGCTCCCTTAATGTGTCTATCCAGTTATATCCGACACCATCAGAAAATTGTTCTTTCTGCCTCCAGGCCACACTTGCAGGCAAATAATCCTCGAAGGCTTTTCTCAGGACCCATTTTTCCATCCTCTCCTTGTTTATCATTTTGTCTTTTGGGTTAATACGCATGGCAACATCCATGAACTCCTTATCAAGAAACGGAACACGTCCTTCAACTCCCCATGCTGCAAGTGACTTATTTGCCCTCAGGCAATCATAAAGATGCAACTTACCCAATTTTCTTACGGTCTCCTCATGAAACTCTTTCGGTCCCGGCGCTTTATGAAAGTATAAATATCCGCCGAATATTTCATCGGCTCCTTCGCCGGAAAGAACCATCTTCACTCCCATCGATTTGATTACCCTGGCAAGTAGATACATAGGGGTTGATGCCCGTATTGTGGTGACATCATATGTTTCTATATGATATATTACGTCCCTGAGAGCATCCAGTCCTTCCTGAACCGTGAAGTTTATCTCATGATGAATTGTTCCTATATGTTCTGCCACCTTAGCAGCAGCTGCAAGATCGGGTGAACCTTCAAGTCCGATGGCAAAGGAGTGCAGTTGCGGCCACCATGCTGCTGTCTGGTCTTCTGATTCGATCCTGCGGGGAGCGAATTTTTTGGCAATAGCCGATACTATTGAGGAGTCGAGCCCTCCCGAGAGAAGCACTCCATACGGAACATCTGACATCAGCTGACGGTGTACGGAGGCTTCCAGCGCTTTTTTCAGCTCTTCTATATCTGTTTTGTTATCTTTAACAGATTCGTATTCAAGCCAGTCTCTTTTATACCAGGGGGTCATAACCCCATCCTTGCTGTAGAGATAGTGTCCGGGCAGAAATTCCTGGATCTTGTTGCAGACTCCCTCAAGAGCTTTCAGCTCCGAAGCCACATAGAAATTGCCATATACATCCCAGCCCATATATAATGGGATAATTCCGATATGATCGCGTGCTATGAAATAACAGTCTTTCTCCGTATCGTATAATGCAAATGCAAAAATTCCATTAAGCTCTTCAATAAAAGCCGGACCTTTATTCCTGTACAGAGGCAGTATAACCTCACAATCGGAATGGGTGAGAAATTCATATGAACCCTCGTACCGCCTGCGGATTTCCTGGTGATTATAGATCTCACCGTTAATTGTAAGTACGAGGTTCCTGTCTTTACTGTACAAAGGCTGCTTTCCAGACTGGGGATCGACTATTGAAAGCCTTTCGTGGGCAAGTATTGCCTTCTCACAAAAGAATATCCCCGACCAGTCCGGTCCGCGATGTCTTACCCTTTTTGACATTTTAAGGACAGTTTCCCTCAGGTCCATACAATTTACTTTCAGATCAAAAACGCCTACAATTCCGCACATAGCCTCACCTTTCCTTTAAATATTGATTAAAACTTACTGAAATTTGAGCTGCAAATCTAATAAATTAATTTTTAAAATAAAATCAAAATGATATATTTATTATTATTTTGCAATATATTTATAAGTTATTAACCCATATTATTTATATTCGTATACATATAATGGCATTTTTAAAGATATTATTAACATGACATTTGTCATGTTAATGTTTATCTGCCAGGCGAAGTCCCGGCTAAGCGAAGTCTCCGGACTTCGCTTTTCCATTTATTTTCTTTATGGTGACGATACCAG
Organism: uncultured Bacteroidales bacterium; assembly: GCA_963816345.1. Taxonomy (GTDB): domain Bacteria; phylum Bacteroidota; class Bacteroidia; order Bacteroidales; family VadinHA17; genus LD21. Next base: position 1,516,264 of record CAWFKI010000005.1, on the reverse strand, counting down.
CGATTCTGTTAAAAAATCTTAATTATTAAAACCCTTCATCCATAATTGTCAGTTTCCCATTAAAAACACCCCTGTTTTTTTTATCTTGCGCTCCTTCTGAAACTGAAAAACAGAAACTGATGGATCCACGGAAACTATTGATAATTACAGCAATATTAATTCTTACTCCCGGTGTCATATGGTCGCAAAAGCAGTATGGCTGGCTTGGACCTTACCGCTCCGGAGTCTACCCCGAAACAGGACTATTGAAAAAATGGCCTGCACAGGGTCCGTCATTATTATGGGAATCGACTGAAATCGGAACAGGGTATTCAAGTGTAACCGTGACAGATGACGCAATATATATCACAGGAAGAAAGGGTGATTATGACATTCTTACAGCTTTCAGCCAGGATGGGAAGAAAAGGTGGGACGTCTCCTACGGAAGGAGCTCTGAGAGTAATTTTCCTGATACCCGGGGAACAGCCACTGTTGCAGGCGGAAGGATATTCCTGGTAAGCGGGGAAGGCGATATGGTCTGTATAAGCACTGCCGGTAAAATAATCTGGTCAGTCAATTACTTCAAAAAATATAACGGAGTGATCCCTGATTTCGGTATTTCTGAATGTCCCCTGGTGGTTGGAAACAAAGTCATCGGCACCCCCGGAGGGAAGAAGGCAGCAATGGTGGCATTTAACTTTGAAAACGGGAATGTCATATGGGAGACTGCATCAATTGATGATGTGACACAGTATGTGAATCCGGTTCTGATAGAGTTCGGAGGAAAAAAGCTTATAATAACACTCTCTGCCAATTATGTTTTTGCCGTTGACTTAAATACGGGCAAGCTTGTGTGGAAATTCAATTATATGGCCGAGAGTACCTCACCCGATAAAAGGTTTGCTCATATCAATACTCCTCTGTTCCGTGACGGCTGCCTGTTTGTTTCAAGCGGCTACGACAAGGTTGCACTGAAGCTGAAGTTAAATCCCGACGGCTCCGCTCCTGTTGTAGTATGGAGAAATAATGACCTTGATCCACATGTAGGAGGGGCGATCCTGCTTGGAGATTACCTTTATGGTTCGAACTATGAGTCAAGCTCCTACGGCAAATGGATCTGTGCCGACTGGAAAACCGGTAAAACAATCTGGAAGACCGACTGGTATAATAAAGGCTCCCTGATCGCTGCTGACGGGATGCTCTATTTATATGAAGAGAAGACGGGACATGTCGGATTGATGTCTCCTGGCATTCAGAAAATGGATGTGGTAAGCGAATTTAAAATTTTGAAGGGAACAGGCCCCTACTGGGCATATCCGGTTATAGATAAAGGCAGGTTGTTTCTCAGGCATGGAGGATACCTTGCAGTTTACGGAATTAAATAAGTAATCCTTTTTATCTTTGAAACCTGAATTTACAGGAGAGCATAGAAAGTGCCGGCTCAGAATTTAAATCTGAAATAATGACGGGTTCATCCGGAAAGAGATACATAATAATTATCGGACTTGTAATCCTGGCTTTCGGGGTTCCCCTCTTCTGGTGGCTTCTGAATGATCAGCCTCTGCCGGTCTCTGAACGCGTTCCGGGGATGGATCACAGGCCTAAACAGGAAGCCCGCTCCGATACTGTTATTATTGGTGAACATTTCGACACACTGGCCGGGTTTGACCTGTTGGCCGAAGGGGACTGGCCAAGGTTCAGAGGTGTGGATTTTGACAATATAAGCAAGGATCCGACACCCCTTGCCGAGTCGTGGGATACTTCAGGTCCGCCTGTTGTCTGGAGAACAACGCTTGGTGAAGGATATGCAGGACCTGCGGTTCATAACGGGCGGGTATATCTTCTCGACTATAATGAAAAGAAAAAAGCCGACATGCTGAGATGTTTTTCTCTCTCTTCAGGTAAAGAATTATGGAGACGATGGTACTATGTCGAGTTAAAGAGAAATCACGGATATTCCCGGACCATCCCTTCGGTGACTGATAAATATATTGTCACTATCGGACCAAGATCGCATGTCATGTGTCTTGATCCGTTCAGCGGCGCTCTTCTATGGACAATTGACCTTGAAAAGGAGTATGGGATCCCCGGAACGGAGAAAGGCCGGATCACCCCTGATTTTTACTCGGGGCAGTGTCCTTTGATTGACAACAACGTGGCAGTTATTGCACCCGGAGGAAAGGCTCTTATGATCGGCGTTGACTGCGCCACAGGGAAACTCCTGTGGAAGACCCCGAACAGAGACTCCCTGAGAATGTCGCACGGATCAATAATGCCAATGGTCATTCAGGGAAAACGGATGTATGTCTATAACGCTGTTGGCGGAGTATGCGGGGTATCGGCCGAGGGAAAAGACAGAGGTGAACTAATGTGGATAACTAAAGAGTGGAGTCCCGCTACAACGGCGGCATCTCCCCTTTTTCTTGGTAATAATGAAATTGCTGTTTTCGGTAGCTATGGAGCCGGCGGAGCAAGGATCAGGATCAGCGCAGAACCAACTGGATTTTCTGCATCACTTGTGGAAGAACACAAAGCCACAAATGGAATAGCAAGTGACCAGCAGACCCCGGTAATTGTCGGAGATTATATCTGGTGTCTTATGCCTGAGAACTCCGGACCTCTGAAGAAACAGCTTGTTTGTTATAAAAGAAGTGACCTGCTCACCCCTGTATGGTCGAGCGGGAAAGAGAACAGATTTGGCCGCGGGCTGGGTCCGTATATTGTCAGCGGCGATAAGATGTACCTTCTTGATGATGATGGAAGATTATACTTGTTCCGCCTTCAGGATAAAAGCATTACGCTGTTATCGAGCCATAAGGTCCTCAATGGGGTCGAAGCCTGGGGACCCATGGCAATTGCCGGTCGCTATCTTATTATGAGGGACTCAAGGAATCTGTTATGCCTTGACATTTCAAAAACCAGGTGATATGAACAGGAGAACCGCTTCAATCTTTTCAGTGCTGATAATTGTCGCTTTTATCGGATATATTATTTTCGATTCCATAAAACCTGAAGGCCTGTCATCTCAGGATAAGACAGTACAACGATCCGACAGCGTGCCTGAGCCATGGAAAATCTCCGGAAGGCTTCTGATAAAGGAAGGAGCGCTAAAGGCTGTCGCCGTCTCATCAACAGGAAATATAATTGCCGGAGGCGATTCTTTCGTATCGTGCTATAATAATGATCATGATCTATTGTGGAGCCTGAAAACGGCCTACCCTGTGACATCGCTGTCTGTCTGCGGTGATACGATACTTGCTTCTACAATGGAGTTAATACTCGTAATAAGCGCAGACGGCACGTTAAGGGATGAATGGGGCCCGTTTGAAGATAAGGCAATAATTACTTCTATAGCTTCAAACGGATCATCGGTCGCCTTTTCTGATGCTGCAAACAAAATTATTGTAATTCTTGACAGGAAAGGAATAGTCAAAAAGCTTATCGGCCAGAATGACGGGCAATTTATAATCCCCAGTCCGTATTTTGATGTGGCTCTCGGCAGGGACAACAGGCTGTTTGTGGCAAATACGGGCCACAGAAGAATTGAGACAAGGTCGGCAGAGGGTCAGTTAGTGAGTAGTTTCGGAGAACCGGGAAGCGCACCGGGAGCCTTCTGCGGATGCTGCAATCCTGCTCATTTCATAGCTGTTCCTCAGGGATTCATAACATCCGAAAAGGGTATAAACAGGATAAAAGTGCTTGGGAAAACAGGAGAGTTTATTGAATTTGTATCATCAAAAAATAAATTTTTGCCTTCAATACCTCTTGATCTGGCATCAAACGACGGAAATACAGTCTATGCTGCCAACCCAGCCGATTCCAGGATTTATATCTTTAGCCGGACAACAGAAAAGGTACCATAATGTTATTAATATCAGACTTTTATAAAATGCTTATGATACTGATAGTGATCAGATATGACTTTGAAAGATTGAGTTCACTCCGAAAAATTAATTAATGGCTATATTTGAAAAGTGACATTAATTGATCCTGTATGATTATTGAGGCAAGTGATATTTTTAATACTCTGCTGGTTAGCAGCAAACAGAAAGTGCAGTGATGACAAGAAATGATTTTTTAAAAAAGCTTATACAGGCAGGGCTCCTTGCTTTTCTCACATTCACAGTGTTTGCTTTGAGGAAGAGGGTGGTAAGCGGTGAAAACTGTTCCGGATGCCCGGGTGCTGGTATCTGCAGCGGAAAAAGCGAGTGCGGTAAATACTTATCTGCGTTGCCATGAATGAGCAAAAGAACAAGTATCAGTCACGAAGGGACTTTGTAAGGAAAGCAGGCAGAATTGCTTTAATTGCTCCTTTTGCAGTTATACCGGTTGCCCTTCTGAAGAAGGTGTCGGTGTCGGGTTATGTATGGCAGATCGATCCATTCAAATGTACCCAGTGCGGGCAGTGTAAGACAAATTGCATCCTTACCCCTTCCGCATCAAAATGCGTGCACGCTTTTCAGATGTGTGGCTACTGCGACCTGTGCGGAGGTTTTTTAAGACAGGGTGTAAAGACTATCAGTACGGGTGCTGAAAATCAGCTCTGTCCGACAGGCGCCATAACAAGAAAATTTGTCGAAGAGCCCTATTTTGAATATACGATAAACGAAAATCTCTGCGATGGATGTGCAAAATGTGTCAAGGGATGCGGTGATTTCGGGAACGGATCATTATATATGCAGATACGGCATAACCTGTGCGTAAACTGCAACGATTGCTCCATAGCCCGGTCGTGTCCGTCGGATGCTGTCATAAGGGTTCCGGCTCTTTCACCCTACATCCAGAAAGACAGGGGAAAGGCAAAAAACAGTGATTCATAAGAGGTTGGTGTTATGGCAGGTCAGATGTAAAGGATTCATTATGAAAAAAGCTCTTCCCTATATAATAATTACAATACTGATATGCTGGCATGCGGTTTTGTTTGCCCAGGACAGGTTCCCGAGGCCGGAGTTTGAATCCGGATATGTCTACGCGACAAACCAGATGCCTGTCCAGAGGAACAGCGGCTGGGAGTATCTTGATGCCGGGGTGCTGATAGGTGCTTTGTCTCTGACCTCCTGGCTGGCAATCAGGAAGCGTTCAAGGCAGGGATTGGTCTGGATGTCAGTATTTTCCCTTGCCTATTTCGGATTCTACAGGCAGGGCTGTATCTGTTCCGTCGGATCTGTTCAGAATGTGGCGCTTGCTCTTTTTAACAATAACTATACGATACCTCTGTCGGCGCTTCTTTTCTTTATTATTCCCCTTCTCTTTGCTCTTGCATACGGGAGGGTCTTTTGTGCAGGGGTATGCCCGCTGGGGGCTATTCAGGAACTCACAGGAATTAAACCTGTTACTCTCAACAAGACCACCGAGGTAATACTGGCATCTGTGCCATTCATTTACCTTGCCCTGGCCGTACTTTTTGCCTCTACCGACAGTCAGTTTTTAATATGCAGATATGATCCATTTGTAGGGATCTTCCGACTGGATGCACCTTACACGATGATAATCTTTGGCATACTTCTCCTGCTGGCCGGGATCTTTTTAAACAGACCCTACTGCAGGTACCTCTGTCCCTATGGTGTACTGCTTAATCTGTTTTCCAGATTTGCCGGCAGGCATCTGACAATCACGCCGGCTGAATGCACCAACTGCAGGCTTTGTGAGAACGCCTGTCCATATAATGCCATCATCCCTTCAGATCCCGAACCTTCCGCGCAGGCTCCCGGGAAAGAAAGAAAGCATTTCATAGTTTATTTTCTGCTTATCCCGCTTTTTGCCGTAACCGGCGCTTATGTTTTATATGATCTTGCTCCCTCGCTTGCAGTCGTAAATGCGAATGTAAGACTCGCCAGGGAGATAAGGCAGGAAAAGGCAACAGGGATCGAATCACTCTCCAAGGCAGCAGTAGCATACAGGGAATCGGGAAAAACGGAAACAGTATTGTTTAACGATGAGGCAAAGATAATACGCAGCTTCAGGAAGGGGGCGCCATGGGCCGGGGCATTCCTGGGGATCTCCCTTGGGATCAGCATGGTCTCTTTTACAGTCAGGCGCAGGAAAAACGAATATAAGCCAGATCAGGGAAAATGTTTCAGCTGTGGCAGGTGTTTTAAATATTGTCCAATAAAAGTAAATACACTGAATGAAACTTAAACTTTCGGAAAAAGACATAAATATTCTGAGGATTACCGGCAATATAGCCGGTGTATTTTCCCTTATAGTTGCTATGACAATGATCTTTAGTCTTATACAGCTTAAGACTATAAATCCACTTGATAATCCCGTGTTGCTTTCAGTTAAGGATCAATATGATAAAGATCCGGCAAATGCTTCAAATGCTGCTCAGGTAAGAGCGCTCGACCTTATGGCAAGAAAAGCCTATTTCTCTTCCAGATGGGAGGTTGAAACAGGCTCATACCTTTTGCTTATTGGTGCTGCAATATTCATTATCTGTCAGAGACTGATCTCGGAGAATGAGAAGCTGAAGCCGGTAATTCCCGGACCAAAGCCGGAGCGATCCCTGCAACAGGAAAGAAACCGGAAGTACCTTCTTGCGGCAGCAGCAGTTGTGTCAGTAGCAGCGATCTCGGCATCATTCATTTTGCGTTCAGGGCTTCCTGATCTGTCAGCGCAGCCAGGGGTGGCATCTGACTCCGGGTCAGCGAAAAAGGAATCTGCCCCGAAACCGGACAAAACCAATTTTCCGTTTTTCCGCGGACAGGATAGCCGTGGAATAGCAGGAGGATCCGGATATCCCACCGAATGGGATGGAGCCAGCGGAAATAATGTCAGCTGGAAGATCAAGCTCCCGAAAGCAGGCAAGAGTTCACCTGTCATCTGGGATGACAAGCTTTTTGTTACAGGTGCCGAAGGGCTTGAAGGAGAGGTGTATTGCGTTAATAAGAAGAACGGTGAAATTCTCTGGACAGGATCTGCCTCCGGCATTGCCGGGGAACCTTCAGAGCCCCCAAAAATGGACAGTGAAGGCGGGCTGGCAGTATCGACAGTGGCAACAAACGGGAAAGTTGTATGTGCCATTTTTGCCAACGGTAATCTTGTCTGCTTTGATCTGGACGGGAAACGGAAGTGGGCAAAAAATATCGGAATTCCGGAAACCAATTACGGATATTCATCCTCATTGCTGATTTACGAAAATAACCTTCTTGTACAATTTGATAGTAACACGAAAATATCACTTATCGGGTTTGATGTGAATACCGGCGACCAGAAATGGGAAACATTGCGCCAGGGCCGCGCAGTATGGTCCTCTCCTGTGCTGGCATATTTCGGAGGCAAGCCTCAGGTGGTTCTAAATGGCAATCCGAAAGTGAGCAGCTTTGACGCCTCAACAGGTAAAGAGCTCTGGTCACTGGAATGTATGAGCGGAGATGTTGCTCCATCAGTTGCGGTAAACAGCACAATGGCTTATGCTGTAACAGATTATGCAAAACTTACAGCTATAAAACCGGGAACGGCAGCTTCAGTTGCCTGGGAAGATAATACCTATACGCCGGATGTCTCGAGTCCTGTCGCAACGGACGCTTTCCTGTTTGTTTCAACAGGAAATGGTGATGTTGCATGCTATAACCCTGAAAAGGGTGATACACTCTGGACTCACTATTTTGCGGATCAGTTTTATGCTTCTCCGATAGTTGCCGGCGATATGGTGTATCTTCTTGACAGAAGCGGTGTGATGCATATAGTCCAGGCCGGGGGTGAATACAAACTTATTTCTGAAGCGCCACTGGGTGAAAATGCAGATTGCACTCCCGCATTCTCTGATAAGAAAATCTACATAAGGGGATCAAAAAATCTTTATTGCATAGCGAAAAATTGAAAAAACCTGCTACAGACATACCGGCAAAGAGTTGTAATTGCCAGCCTGCAAAAACTGAGGACATAACCTCAGTAGTTGAAGAGGTTGTTGCAATTACCGGCAGAGAGCCTGAGAAGGTTATTATGATACTTCAGGAGGTTCAGAACAGGCTTAACTACCTCCCTTCAGAAGCTCTCAGGCATATCTGTAAAATAACGGATATCACAGAGGGACAGATTTCGGGTGTTTCAACATTTTATTCCCAGTTCAGACATATCCCTGCCGGAAAATATACTATAAAGATCTGCGCCGGCACTGCCTGTCATGTAAAAGGGGCTCCGTTGATTTCAGACTCCTTTAAGAGAGTACTGAAGATTGATGATACAAGGAATTCATCACCTGATAATCTTTTTTCAATTGAAGAAGTTGCCTGCCTGGGATGTTGCACACTGGCTCCTGTTGTACAGATTGAAGGCAAGACCTATGGTCATGTAAAACCTACCCAGACAGAGGAGATCATTAAGGATTTCCTGAGTTCGGGGAGAAGGGGTAATGAGATCCGGAAAGAAGATGATACCGAAGATTTTGACGCAGAGGTAAGGATCGGCCTGGGTTCATGCTGCGTTGCCGGCGGAAGCAGGGAGATCCTCTCCGAGATAATCAGGATAAGGGAGAAATTTGATCTTCATATAAAAATGAAGCCTGTTGGATGTGTTGGAGTCTGCAACCAGACACCTCTGATGGAAATTGTGACAAAGGAGAATCTTCATTCAAGATATACGAACGTGCGTATGCGCCAGGTAGAAGAGATACTCCTGAAGCATGTTAAGCCAGGGTCTGTAAATAAGCTTTTCAGGCATAATATTTATGACCTTGTCGATACATTCCTCTCTGACGATATGCTTACAAGCCAGGTTAATATCCCCTCTCACGTGAGAGAGAAATACCTTAATAATTTCCTGAGTGGCCAGATACATATTGCCACATCTGATAGCGGTGCACTTACCCCCGATTCATATGAGGAATACAGTAATGCAGGGGGTTTTTCCGCTCTGATTAAATGCCTTGGGGAAAATAACAGGAACAGGGTTATTGAAATTGTTACTGAGAGCGGGCTTAGAGGAAGAGGCGGCGCCGGTTTTCCGACAGGCCGGAAGTGGAGCATTTCCTCAGCAGCTAAGGGTGATTCAAAATATGTGGTCTGCAACGGAGATGAAGGTGATCCTGGCGCCTTCATGGACAGAATGCTTCTTGAGTCATTTCCGTTCAGGATCATTGAGGGAATGATAATTGCAGGCTTTGCCACAGGTGCAGAGAACGGTATTTTCTATATAAGGGCCGAATATCCACTGGCAGTGACAAGGATAAGAAATGCTCTCGGTCAGTGCTATGATAAGGGTATTCTCGGGAAAAGTGTATGCGGATCATCATTTTCATTTGATGTACGGGTATTTGAGGGAGCCGGGGCATTTGTCTGCGGTGAAGAGACTGCCCTCATCGCCTCGCTGGAGGGTAGACGCGGTACTCCGGCTATAAGGCCTCCCTATCCTGCCGCAGAAGGTTACAGGGGTAAGCCAACCCTGGTAAACAATGTCGAGACTCTGGCGCTTGTACCATGGATTATTTCAAACGGGGCCGGATCCTTCAACTCCATAGGTACAGAAAAGAGCAAGGGAACAAAGGTGTTCGCCCTTGCAGGAAAAATCTCCAGGGGAGGGCTCATAGAAGTGCCAATGGGAATAACGATAAGGCAGATTGTGGAAAAGATTGGCGATGGGGTGGCTGACGGCAGAAAATTCAAAGCTGTCCAGATCGGCGGACCTTCCGGCGGATGTATTCCTGAATATAAAGCCGACATTGGTATTGATTATGAAGAGCTTACAAAAATGGGCGCAATGATGGGTTCAGGCGGAATGGTTGTCCTGGATGATTCCGACTGCATGGTTGATATGGCAAAATACTTCCTTACATTCACCCATAAGCAGTCATGCGGTAAATGCACCTTCTGCAGGGTCGGCACAAAACAGATGCTGAACATTGTAACAAGGCTCAGCGAAGGGAAAGCATCAATTGCCGATATCAGCGAGCTTGAGATACTATGTAACCTGGTCAGGGACGGAAGTCTTTGCGGACTTGGTAAAACTTCACCTAATCCCGTTCTCACAGGGCTCCGGTATTTCAGGGAAGAGTATGAAGCCCATACCAAAGGTATCTGTCCGGCAAAAAAATGCCGCGATCTTATTCAATACGTTGTAAATGATGATTGCACCGGATGCACCAAATGTTCACAGGAATGTCCTGTGAAGGCAATTCCCTTTAATCCCTATGAAAGGCATGAGATTGATCAGACAATCTGCACCAAATGCGATAATTGCAGAATTGTCTGCCCCGAGAATGCAATTGAAATCAGGAATATCAATGGTTAAGCTGAAGATCAATAACACCGGTTTTGAAGTCCCGGAAGGGCTTACAATCCTGGAAGTTGCCAGGGATGCCGGTATTGTGATACCCACACTCTGTCACAGGGATGGTCTGCCTCACTATACTTCGTGTATGGTCTGCATGGTAAAGAACATAAAAACAAATAGTTTCATACCGTCATGTTCAGCATTGGTTCAGGAAGGGATGGATATTGATATCTCCGGGGATGATGTAATTCTGCTCAGACGTAAATCAATTGAATTGCTGTTGTCCGAACATCGTGCTGAATGCGAAGCACCCTGCCGGGTCGTATGTCCTGCCGGCTATAATATTCCGCTTATTAACAGGTACCTTTCCGGGGGAGATCTGGAAAGCGCCATAAGCCTGACTCTTTCTGAAACAGGATCGGGGGAGATAGCCTGTGCCGGATGCAAGGGGTACTGCGAAAATGCCTGTCGCAGGAAAAAGGTTGATCTGCCTGTATCAATCCGGAATATTAAATTATATATTGCTCAAAGAAGTACTACAGATAACAGCTCTCAGAAGCATTATATTCAGTCGTATAATAATAATCTGAATTCAGGAATTGAAAGCAGGGAACTGAACACCGGGAAACGGTTCAGTTCACATATAGGACCTCTGGAGGCAGCCGAGCTGGTTGAATGGCTGAAAGAGTGCGAAGAAAAAGGGTCGAGATTCAGGGAAATAGCTGAATCGGCAAGCGCTGTCAGCGAGGCGGGGAATTGCATGCATTGCGATTGCAGGGCCGCATCTGACTGCAGGCTGAGGGATCTTGCGGATGAGCTTTCAGTCAAAGATCCGAGAGGGAAACTTATCAATTCACCGGCTGTAAAAAAGATTAACAGGCAGACCGGCCTGGTTTTTGAAAATGCAAAATGCATCAAGTGCGGCTTATGTGTAAGGTTATGTGAAAATTTAAAAGTTGAGCCGGCACTTTGTTTTATGCACAGAGGATTTGTAAGCATCATTTCAGAGCCGGTTACCCGTGAATTTGGTGATATCCTGAAAACAATTGCCAATGAGGTAATTGAGATCTGCCCCACAGGCGCACTAAGTAAGCTTAAGTAAAACAGGTTAAATGAGACATACTCCATTATCACTGTTTTTTCTGTTCATATCTTTCCTGGCATCCGGTCAGTCCGGAGAATCTGACTGGCCATTATTCCGTGGAAAGGCTGATCTGTCAGGGAAATCCGAATATGAACTTCCCTCCTCACCTGTCCTTGACTGGAGCATTTCGACAGCAGGGAGAACAAAGTCCTCACCTGTTATCAGCGACCAGACGATCTATTTCGGCAATGACAAGGGAACCCTGTACTCAATAAATTCAGGCGGCAGGATTATCTGGCAGTTTGAAGCAGGGAGTCCCATTGATGCGGCCCCGATGATCTTCGGAAATAAGGTGATATTCGGAGCAAATGATGGCATTCTGCGGGCAGTTGACAAGATTACAGGTAAACTGGTGTGGTCATATAAAACCGACAATCAGATTGCCGGATCAGCTAATGTGTGGGTATCAGGCCGTAAAGCAGGGATAATCGTTGGCAGTTATGATTATTACCTTCATTGTGTCGATCCGGCAACGGGGAAAGCTCTCTGGAAAATTGAAACAGGGAACTATATAAACGGAACTCCTTCAGTGCTTGATGGCAGGATCGTTTTCGGAGGATGCGACGGGATGATCAGGGTCGTCGATCCCCTTTCAGGCCGTCAGAAAGACACAATCGATATCGGAGTTTATATTGCCGCCTCACCAGCCCTCTCTTCGGGCCTGGCATATTTCGGCGATTATGACGGCACAAAATATTGCGTTAATATTATCTCCGGGAAGATAATATGGAAGGTGGCATCAAAAGAAGAATCAGGTGCCATAATGGGGATTCCTGCAATTGGTACGGCTTCGCTGGTGGTGGGAAGTGAGGACAAGTTCATTTATTGTTTAAATTTGCAGGATGGCAGCCTGAGGTGGAAATTCAGGACAAATGGCCGTATTGACGGCTCAGCAGTAGTGACAAAAACAAAAGTTCTGATACCGGCAATGGATGGAAATGTTTATATCCTCAGGCTGGATGACGGAAAAAAGCTCTGGAGCTTCAATGCCGGGACCCCGGTAAGCAGCTCTCCGGCAGTGATTAAAGGCAGGTTTTATATTCTTACGGAAGATGGAAGGCTGCTTGCCTTTACTGAAAAGAAATGATTAATCTCAGAATGCCAGACAGAAATTCGCACAGAGAAACAGTATGAAGATAGTATATCTGATAACCGGTTCAGGAGGATCATTCTATTGCGGCAATTGTTACCGTGATATGATCTATCTCAGGGCAATAAGGAATGTTCCGGGAATCACTGCAACCGCAATTCCATTATATCTACCCCCTGATGATTCAATTCCTGAGGCAGGCCTTGATAACAATGTATTCTTCGGCGCCATATCCATGTATCTGAGGGAAAAAGTTCCTTTTTTAAGGAATATGCCTGCATTTTTTGACAAATTCCTTGATTCTGCTCCGATGCTCAGAATGGCAGCCAGAAGGTCAGGTACCACAACAACGGAAGGGCTGGAAGATATGACTCTGAGTATGATAAAGGGTGAAAAGGCATTTCCGGAGAAGGAACTGCAACGCCTCGTCAGGTATCTTACAAAAAACGGAAAGCCTGATATAATACATCTTTCAAATGCCCTCATCATAGGACTGGCAAGACAGCTTAAAAAACAGATGAAGGTAAAGATTGTATGTTCCCTTCTTAACGAGGATGACTGGATAGATGAAATGGCCGAGCCATACAGGTCAAATGCCTGGAGTCTGATTTCGGAGGAGGCTGTAAATGTTGACACATTTGTGACCCCGAGCAGCTATTACAGAGATCTGTTTCTTGCAAAAACCGGTGTTCCGGGCCGGAATATACATATTATTCCCCTGGCACTTGACAGCGGATATATTAACATAGTTCAGAAAAAAGATAATTATCCCGCGCTGGGATATTTCAGCAGGATAAGCTCTCAGAATGGATTTGACAAGCTTGTTGATGCTTTCATTGAACTGAAAGCGGCCAATAATCTGCCGGGGCTTACTCTTCATATTTCCGGAGGTTATACAGGATTTGATAAACCATTTATTGCGGAACAGATCAGGAAAATTAAAGCCAACGGATTGAAAAGCCATATCAGGATTTATCCCGAATTTGACGGGAACTCAAAGGAGGAGTTCTTCAGCAACATTGATATAATGAGCGTTCCGGTAAGAAAGCACGATGGATATGGTCTTTATATCCTTGAAGCAAATGCAGCAGGTATTCCGGTTGTTCAGCCTGCCACCGGCGCATTCCCTGAGATACTTGAAATAACAAACGGAGGCATTACCTACTCTCCTGATTCTACAGGTGAATTATCATCAGCTCTGATGAGATTATTCAGCGATGCGAAATTGCTGAAGCACCTTGGTGAAAAGGGAAGAGAGAACGTATTGAAAGAGTTGTCGCTTTCTAAAATGTCTGAAGGACTTTCAGAAGTATATAACAAAACAACAGGCAGGCGATAAATGTATTTACAGAAATATCCGGATCATGCTTGAATTAAAAAATGTCTCTAAGTCATTCATGCAGAGAGGTTTGGTGCTTGATAATCTTTCCCTTGATGCAGGTGAGGGTGATTCTATTGCCATTATGGGCCCCTCAGGGTCAGGCAAGACAACACTTATGAATATAATTGGTCTGCTCGAAAAGCCCGATAGCGGCGAAATAACTTTCAGGGGTGCAAATATCAGAGACTATACCGACAATGAATCAGCCGTTTACAGAAGCTCAAATGTCGGTTTTGTATTTCAGGACCATCTCCTGCTGCCGCATCTGACGGTTCTGGAAAATATCCTCCTGCCTCTTATGGCAACCAGGCAGACCCGTGAGGCGCTTGCCGTTAAACAGGAACGTGTTAAAAGGCTAATGCAGCAAACAGGAATCTCCGGCATTTCCGGCAAATATCCCTTCAGTATTTCAGGAGGGGAAGCTCAGCGGGCAGCTCTTGTAAGGGCACTTGTAAATAATCCTTCCCTGTTGCTTGCCGATGAGCCTACAGGTTCACTTGATGCAGGGAATGCAGATATAATGGGCAATCTGCTTGCAGAGGTAAACAGGGAGTATGGTACTGCAATCATCCTGGCAACTCATTCCGCAAAACTGGCTGCAAAAATGTCTCAGACATTAATACTCAGCGAAGGGAAGTTAATAAAACGCAGTTTAATTAAATAGTCTCTATGCGCCCCGGATTCCTGAAATTAGTCAGCAGGTCAGTACTGTTCTACAAGAAGCCGGTTCTCTACCAGCTCCTTATAATCGCATTGCTGTCGGCTGTCATTACAGGATCTTTTCTTACCGGTGGATCTGTAAGAAGCAGTCTCAGGAGATCTTCCTCTGAACATCTTGGAAACACTGGTATTCTTGTCTCCTCAGGCTTCAGGTATTTTGATCTGATGCTGGCCGGAAGGCTTAAGGACAGCGCTCGGATTAATTGCACGGGGCTTCTCGAAATGAAAGGTTACAGTCAGAACCTTGCCACCCAGAAAGAGGAGTTCAACACCAGGATATATGGAGTTGACAGTGGATTTTTTAAATTCAATGATAATCCGGTTATAATCCGGCCCGGGGAGGCTGCCTTAAATGAGAAGCTTGCCACAACGCTCGGATTGAAAACAGGCGATGAGATCATAATAAAGTACAATGAGATAAGTGATATTCCCGCAGATGCTCCCTTTGCCCCGGAAAAAGATAACGGAACATCGCTTGTTTTAAAGGTCGGGCCAATCCTGAATGCCGGAAATACGGGAAATTTCTCTTTGTCAATAAGCCAGATTGTGCCGATGAACGTTTTCGTGAACCTTTCCGGTCTTACCGGGGAGAACAACAAGCCTGTTAATGTCAACAGGTTGCTTATTGATTACAAAAGTGATCTGTCCACAGAAAAGGCAAATACCATTTTAAAGAGGTACCTGAGGCCGTCTGATATCGACATGAAGATCGTAGCGGTAAAGAAAACCGGAGAATATGAACTTAGATCCGGCAGGATCTTTATAGATAAGACCCTTGCCGGAGAAATCAGTAAGCTTCTCCCCTCCTCTGCCCCTTTGATTACTTATCTTGCTAACAGATTCACTGCAGGTTCGCGATCAACGCCATACTCATTTGTGTCAGCTTTGCCTTCATCACTTTATCCGGAGATTGTCAGCGGTAACGATATGATCATCAATCGCTGGCTTGCCGGTGATCTCTCTGTCAATGTCGGTGACAGCCTTGAAATGTACTGGTATTCACCCGACTCGCTGAACAGGCTGGTTGAAAAAAGCAGCAGGTTCTGCATCAGGCGTATAGTTGATATGAAAGGAATATGGGGAGATTCGACACTGATGCCTGATTTTCCCGGAATATCCGGCAGATCATCGTGTTCTGACTGGGATGCGGGAGTGCCCGTAAATCTTGATAAGATCAGAAAGAAGGATGAAGAATACTGGAACAGATTCAGAGGGACGCCAAAAGCTTTTATAGGCTATGATAAAGGTATTGAAATATGGGGGAATAATTTTGGTCCTGCCACTGCAATCAGGTTTCCTGCCGGATTGCCTGAAAATGAAATTGAGGACAGGTTAAGCGGATCTCTTGATCCGGATAAGACAGGATTCATTATTACCGGCCTTCGTGAGGAATCTGTCAGGGCAGCAAACCAGGGAGTCGATTTCAGCACTCTCTTCCTGAGTCTTGGCTTTTTTCTTATCCTTGCTGCTATAGTTTTGTTATCATTTGCCGCAAGCTCATATTTTGATTCAAAAAAAGCCCAGATCAATACTTACCATGCACTTGGTTTTAAAACCGGATGGATAGAACGGCTGTTGCTGACGGAATCAGCTTTGATGGCATTTATTGGCAGCAGTGCGGGAGCATTTGCCGGCATTTTATTTAATAAGATCATTATTCACTCGCTGAACACAGTCTGGAAGGGTGCCGTGCAGACTGACACACTTATCTCATCTTTTTCGTTTGTGCCTGTGCTTTCAGGTTTTTTGGTAACAATGGCAATCTCACTGGCAGTTATTGCATATAAAATATGGTCATATATGAAAGATCTCTACCGGAAGGGAAAGGTTCTTCCGTCACCTCCTTCCGCACGCAGAAATTTTATATTTCTTATGGCTTCATTTTTTACCTCCGCAGTATTGTTTGCGCTTTCTCTCCTTCTGAAAGATAAAGAAATATTGCTCTGCTTTATTTCAGGATCGGCACTTTTGGTCTTTATGATACTTTACTGGCGGCAATATTTTATAGGTCCGGCAAATCGCCATATTGAAATGACCGGATCAGCCGGCAGGCTCTCTGATCTCTTCTATTCCTTCTATCCCTCACATGCTGTTAATCCTGTTCTTTTTATTGCAGCCGGGATCTTTGCAGTTTTCATTACAGGGGTTAACAGGATGGATGCCGGAAGCCAATATGCCAGCCGGTCAGGAGGCACAGGAGGCTATTTGCTGTGGTGTGAGACTTCAATACCGGTGAGGGAAGACTTTTCATCTGCCGCCGGGAAAAAGTTTCTTGATCTTGATGAACAGCTCTCCGGATTAAGCTTTGTTCAGATGAAACGGTCGGCCGGAGATGATGCAAGCTGCCTGAACCTTAACCATATTATCGCACCCAGGCTGCTTGGCGTTGACCCTTCTGAATTTATTGCACGGGGATCGTTTTCATTCGCAAAGTCAATTGTGAGAGATGATATTAAAGATCCATGGCAGTTCCTGAATATAGCTCCCGTACGGAATACTATTTACGGAATTGCTGACCAGACAGTTCTGGAATGGGGACTTAAAATAAAGCCCGGCGATACACTTACCCTGCGGGCTGAAAACGGACAGCCTTTGCACATAATTATTGCCGCCGGATTGAAATCGTCTGTTTTTCAGGGATATGTTCTTACGGGGATAGATAATTTCAGGAAGTTTTATCCTTCCGTTTCAGGGAGTTCAGTTTTTCTGGCAGATGGCGACCGCAAGCTGACAGGCCGGTATAAAACGGTATTGGATGAAAGGCTGGCTAATTATGGCATTCATTCTGAACTGACAACTGGCCGGCTTGCTTCATTTTATGAGGTAACCAATACATATCTTTCTGTTTTTGGAATTCTGGGCGCTCTGGGAATGATAACAGGAATTGCCGGTCTTGGATTTGTGCTTTTACGTAATTACAGCTTCCGGAAAAGGGAATTTGCACTTATGCTTGCTACCGGCTTTCCCGTAAAGAGAATCCGGAGGATGATCCTTTCCGAGCAGATGCTTATACTATCTGCAGGTATCATTTCAGGAATTATTCCTGCGGTGATTGCCACGATACCGTCTCTCAGGAATAATCCGGATCTGCCCTGGCTCTACCTTACACTGATGATATCAGCCATCTTTTTCACAGGCGTTGCTGCCCTCTTTATTGCTGTCAGGTCAGTTACAGGAGGATCTCTCACGGTCTCCCTCAAAAAAGAGTGATCCTCCTTGTATAGGGGATGACCGGTATTTTAAAACTTAAGATTGTAGCTTAACGAAAGTATATTCATATTCCGGATATGAGGCGAGAAGTCTCTGTCTAATAAATATTCGGCGCTTACGCTGTTCCTTTTTTTGATCTTGTACTCTGCTCCCAGAGTGTATCTGATCTTGTCTACTACAAGCTCAGAGTTACTGAAGACAGGGCTGAAGGTCTCAATAGCTGCATATGGATTAACCGGGAAGCCGGGGGTTTTGTAAAGCCCCCTGAATTTTATTCTGCCCGAATATTCAGGTCTCCTGTCCGATTCATGTTTGTAGTAGCTTCTCATCTGAATCTCGTATCTGAGCCGCAGGGAAAAAACAAAGTTTGTCACCGGCAGGGAACTTTTCAGATCTGCGAACCATTTATGGCGGATGTGAAACTGATTGTCATTTTCGTAAAAATCAATGATCCTGTATGAGCCTGCAGCTGAAAGATACTTATTAATGTTATAGGTGGCCCCGAGTTCAAGGTAGGCCTGTTCAATTTTTGAAGCATTGTCGAAAGTACGGATAACTGCCGTCGGGGAGAGATCGAATTTTTTACTGAATGACTTCTCAGCATTTAACTCATACCAGATGCCAAAGTCATTTTCCTGGCAATAAGCTGCGCCGGCAGTTGACAGGAATATAAAACAGCATAATATGTATTTAATTCTCATCAGTATCTCCTTTATGAATAACCCTGTTTGTTTTGTTATCCAGCTTGTCTGAAATCTCAAAAAATATTTTAATATGGCAGATATCCCGCAGGAAGTCCACCTCCCCGATCTCGATACGGCTTATCTTATCAATGCCTGTTCTCAGCTGCAGGTCGTTGATCAGTTCAGTATGATGTTCGGGTTTTATCAGATTGATCTTCTCATATATTATAAGCTTTGATGATTCGTGCTTCAGTAACCATTTTTTTTCAAGTCCGTATGTTATAAGGATCAGTACAATATTTGTAAAAATTATTTCCAGTATACTTGCTGTGTTTGCCAGTGCATTTATTACGGAGATCCCGATGATCAGGAAAAGGTAAGTCATCTCCTTTATCGGAACTGTGTGGGTACGATACCGGATTATGCCGAATATGGCAAAAAGGCCCAGTGCGAATCCAATCTGCAGCATTACATTCTCAAGCAGGAAGCAGAGTAAAAAAACTATACTGGAGATCAGAATATAGGTAAAGAGAAAATCTTTCCTGCGGGTGGTCGAGAAATAGAACCACCTCACCAGAATAAGTATAACCAGAAGGTTGAGTGCAAAACGGCCAACCAGCTCGAGCAGATTTGAGAAATTGATCAGATCGAAGCCTGTAACAATAGGATTATCAGTTACGATAAGGGAGAGTGTATTCATTTTCAAGTTTTTTAAGTCGTAATAGTTTTGGTTTGATCATGTTACTTTTGAGATTTTCATTGAGGATTGCGCTTCCGACACAATATTTGCTGAATCCGGCAGGACAAATGTTAAGTTGTCTTATTATGTCTTTAAACTGCGAGTAATCCGAATATCCTTCTCTTTTTAATTCAACTATCGCCAGGTAAGGCATTGCAACCTGTACCCTGTTTTGCGGATCTGCAAAACTGATGTTAAAATCAAGTGTTATTCTCTCTTTCAGTTCATACCCGGTGAATGTAATCCTGGTAAAACGGTTTAAAAGGACCGGTTTGATGAGTTCATGACTGACCGGGGAGAATTTACTCATGAAATCAACTGCCCCGTTATCGAATGAATCTTTCTGCTGCCGGTTTTCGATCCGTCTCTTGATTATCCTGCCTTTATTGGTTCTTTTTTTTATTTCCAGGAATGAGGTTTGAGTGGTTTCATATTGTCTGTACCTGATTTTATATCTTTCCGGTTCTCCTCTCAGATGCTGATTGTAAAACAGATAATCGGGAGTGTCAAAATAAGCTGTGGAATACTGAAAGGCCCGATTGCCATTAATTTCAAGCACATAATATTTTCTTAGGAGCAGGTCGATGAGGTCAGTAATTTTCGCTGCACTGAACGGATATTTTATTTCAACCCTGTTCATCAGTGTAACGCAATCTATGGAGCCAAGACTGATGGGATCAAATTTGCCGAGTGCGACCGCTATATCGCCAGTATGCATGATTAATACCGGTTATTGGGAAATATTGTTACTGCGGCCGAAAGTAGGAGTTTCCCATCCGAAAGATCAGCAATGATTGTCCTGTTTGCCGGCAACACCTCATTTATTACTATATCCTCCTTCAGGATCGTGTCAGATGACTTCTCGCATGAGCAATTTATGACCGGAATAATAAAAGATATAAGTAATAAAGTTTTTATGTACATCATAAGCCGGGATATCAATGGAGACAACAGCCAACGCAGTTTTCTGCTGTTATCATCTGATACAAATATAGCATATGATTTAATATAAACATAGCCTAATCAATATCTGCCTGAATTACGTATTGCCGGGTATAAAATATTATCAGATTTTTATTAGCTTGGTGCCGGATTTCCCTATAGATACCGGTCAGAGATGCGACAATTGTTACTTACCTTTCTTTTTCTGCTGCTTTCCCTGCAGCTCTTTTCCCAGGTCCGTATCAATGAATTTTCCTCATCCAATCTTAGCGGTATTACCGATGAAGACGGCGATCGCAGCGACTGGATAGAGCTCTTCAACCATTCGGCTTCCGTTGTCAGCCTTGACGGGTATCATCTGTCAGATAATGCATCATTTCTTAAAAAATGGACATTCCCCGCAGTTTCAATGAAGCCGGAATCATATATGATCATTTTCGCCTCTGACAAGAACAGGACCGGCATTCCGTTAAGCTATCAGACAATAATAACAAAAGGTGCAGAATGGAAATATCTTGTACCCCGGTCTGATATTGGTAATTCATGGCAGACTTCCGGCTTTGATGCCTCTTCATGGAACACGGGGGCAAGTGGTTTCGGCTATGGAGACAATGATGATTCCACGGTTTTAAATAATATAATAAGTGTATATATCAGGAAAGAGTTCATAATAAGCGATCCCGCGGAGATCAGAGCGGTTATTCTGAGTATTGACTATGACGATGGCTTTGTTGCCTATCTTAACGGACATGAAATTGCAAGAAGCAATCTTGGAACTCCCGGTTCCGCCGTTGCTTATGATCAGCTTACGGGAAGCCTGCAGAGGGAAGCAACGATGTATCAGGGTGGGTTGCCTGAAAATTATACAATATCCGATCCTTCAGCTTTTGTTGTAAGCGGATTGAATGTACTCGCGATAGAGGGTCATAACACTGATCCGGCTTCTTCTGATTTCAGCCTGATACCAATGCTTACGATCGGCTATTCAGGTACGGGACGACTTGATTCACTTCCGGCATATATTCAACTTAAAGGCAGTCAGTTACACACTAACTTCAAAATCAATGCTGAAGGTGAGACACTTATATTATCAAAGCCTGATTCAACTGTGGCTGATTCAGTATCTCCAGCCGGCATTATGGCAGACTTCTCATATGGAAGAAAGCCTGACGGAGCGGATCTGTGGTTCTGGTTTGCCACGCCTACTCCAGGCATTCCGAATAGTACCCGCGCTTATGGCAGCCAGAACTGCGATACAGTAATATTCTCCGCCAGGGGCGGTTATTACCCGGAAGGAGTGGAACTTCAGCTTACCTCCACAAATGGGTCTGATTCAATATTTTATACTCTAGATGGTTCAGTACCTACCGTATCATCATTACGCTATTCTGCTCCTTTTTCAATTTTGGCAAATATAGTGGTAAGAGCCAGATCGATCAAATCAGCGGATCTCCCTGGGATTATCTCCACAAATACCTATATTACCCAAAAGCACACCCTTCCTGTGGTTTGTCTCAGCACTGATCCCGTAAATCTGTGGGACTACAATACAGGTATTTACGTTCTCGGACCCAATGCATCGCCCGACCAGCCAAATTTTGGCGCAAATTTCTGGCAGGATTGGGAAAGAAAGGCACACATGGAATTATATGATATTAACGGCATTAAACAGATTGATCAGGATATCGGGATAAAGATTTTCGGTGCATGGTCAAGGGCATTCCCTCAGAAATCGCTTGCTCTCTTTGCCCGTAAGGAATATGGCAAAGGTTCATTTGATTATAAATTTTTCAAAGATAAGCCAATTGAAAAGTTTGAATCCCTGGTGTTGCGAAATGCAGGGAATGACTGGGGACAGGCTATGATGAGAGATGGACTCACCTCCACCCTTATCAGAGACATGGATGTTGACAGGCAGGCATTTCAGCCGGCGGTAATCTATCTTAACGGAGAATACTGGGGTATCTTAAATATAAGAGAGAAGGTAAATTCCAATTTTCTGGCTGAGAACCACTTTGCTGACCCCGATAATGTTAATCTTCTGGAATTCAACGGAAGTGTTGTTGAAGGATCAAACAGCTCCTATATGGACCTTCTGGGTTATCTTAATTCCCATACGCTTGAGAACCAGCAGAATTACCTGCAGGTCAGAAATAAAATTGATATCAATAATTATATTCAGTACCAGCTTACCCAGATCTATATAAACAACAAGGACTGGCCTGGCAACAATATCAAATTCTGGAATACAAATTCTGCCGGCAGTTTGTGGAGATGGATCATATATGATACTGACTTCGGGTTCTCAATCTGGGAAGATGCCGCCTATACTTTTAACACCCTGGGCTTTGCCCTTGAAACACAGGGTCCTGACTGGCCCAATCCACCCTGGGCCACGCTGTTATTCAGGAGGATGATATCAAATCCAGAGTTCAGAAAGGAATTTGCAAACCAGTATGCCGACAGGCTTAACACAAATTTCTCATCCAACAGGGTAAGTGCCGTCATTGATTCAATTAAATACCTCTTTATGCCGGAGGCAGGAGATCATCTGGTCCGCTGGGGACTGAGCAGCGATACCTGGGAATATAATTATTCCGTAATAAAAGATTATGCCAGGAGGCGACCTGATTATGCACGTAACCATTTAAAAACACAGCTTAATCTTGGTGAATTGCTCAGCATAAAGGTTGTGATCGATTACCCGGGATCAGGTACCGTACGGGTTAATTCAATTGTTCCAGCCAGTTACCCCTTTACAGGTATCTATTTCAAGGACCTTCCCATCAGGCTGACAGCTATCCCGGCTCCGGGTTACAGATTTGAAAAATGGCAGATAGGTACGCTTGTATCAAATTCAGTTTCAATTGATTATAATATGGAGGCCGCTGCTACCTTTAAAGCAGTTTTTTCACCTGCCAGAAATACTGATATCAAAATAGTGATCAATGAAATAAGTTACAAGGCAAAACCCGAAAAAGATACAAAGGACTGGATCGAGCTCTATAATCCGGGAATTTCCTCAGTGAATCTGAAAAACTGGAGCATCAGTGACTCTGGTCCGGGTACGGGATATGTTTTTCCTTCGGATATCATATTCACTCCCGGAATGTATATCGTTGTATGCCGCGACAAGGCAGCCTTCAGGCAATTCTGGCCCGGAATTGTGAATACAACAGGAGATATGGACTTTGGGCTCAGTAGTTCAGGTGATAATGTAAATCTTTATGATCCTGACGGGAACCTTGTAGATTTTGTAAATTTTCTGACCACTCCCCCATGGCCTGCCGATGTACTTGTTACAGGCAGTTCAATCGAACTTACTGACCCGTTTGCTGATAATAATGACGGAAAGAACTGGAAGTCAGGCCTTATAAGTGGTTCTCCGGGGGCTAAAAATTTCAAGACCATCAAAAAAGATAGTACCGGTGAACTGCCTTCATCAGGTTGCAGTCTTAGTTGTTATCCCAATCCTTTCCATGACTATACGACGATAAGGATTGAAGTATCAGTTTCCGGTAAATATAAAATTGAAATATATAACACTCAGGGCAGGTTGATAAATACGATTTCCGATCAGATAATTGAGACAGGCGAATACTATATTGACTGGAACGGCAGAGGAAGCGCCAATGCTGCCCTTCCGGAAGGAGTATATATTATAAAGCTGAGAGGTGAAAACCAGACTGCACACTCGAAAGTTATTATTCTCCGGTAAAGCCCTCCGGCCATTTTATTTTTAACCAGCACCTGATATTTCAGCTCACTGCTCTGATTTCAGAACAGAAAAAATTGTTAAATAAAAATTAAAATCATTACTGACCATTTAAACAAAATGGTCAAAAGGATTGTTATTTTTGCAACTTTTAAATTTGATGGGCAAAACTGAGACATTATCTGATAAGAGTGTGAAGGAGCGCCTGATTATTGAGGTTGCTCAGAAGCGTTTCGGTATGTTCGGGCTGGAGAAAACATCTATGCGCGAAATAGCGGATGACCTTAAATTATCAAAGGCTTCATTGTACTACTATTTTCCGGACAAAGAGAGTCTTTACAGAGCAGTTATTGAGAAAGAGCAGGCTGAATTCACGGAACGGATGATGCAAAAGATATTGAACATTGAGGAACCGGGGCAGGTACTGCGGGAATATGCAAATTCACGTCTCTCCTACTTCCGGACCCTGCTTAATCTGAGCAGATTAAGGTTTGAGGTTTATTCTGATCTTAAACCATCCTTCATAAAAACCTTTAATTCATTTAAAGAAAAGGAAAAAGAGATTATAGTGAGAATTATCAGGAAAGGGACCAGCGATGGAATCTTTTTCACTGATGATGAAGAGATGGCAGCATCTCTTTTTCTGGATTTGCTGAGAGGGCTCAGGATTTCAATATTAAATGACAAAAAAGCGCTTGTGATAAGAAAGAAGGAATTTGACCAGCTGATAGAAAAGACCAATGCCTTTACCGAAATTTTCATAAGAGGTCTGAAGTGTCAATATGAGTAAGATAAACGTGAGCAAAATATAAACATCGTAAACAGGTATGAAAGAAGAATCAAAGAAAAACAGGCTCAGGGTATACATCCCTCTGGCAATAGTCACTCTGGCAGTACTCATAGGTGCATGGTACTGGTACAGGGATTACTCCAGGTACATCACAACTGATGATGCGCATGTTGATGCTGATAATGTCAACGTGGGCGCCAAGATTCTCGGACGCATTGGTGCTGTTTATGGTGATGAAGGGGATACGGTCAGGCAGGGAGCACTATTAGCCGTACTTGACAGTTCAGATCTGGTCTCCCAGAGAAACCAGGCATTGAGCCAGAGCGCTCAGTCCCAGGCAAATTTCAGGCAGGCAGAAGCAAGATATAAATCTGATCAGGCAAGCATTCTGGTGCTGGAAATAAACCTTGAGCGTGCCTCCGATGATCTGAAGAGAGCAAAAAGTCAATATGAAGGGGGTGTAATTACCGCAGAACAATTCGACCACATTAAAAAAGCATTTGAAACTGCATCAGCTCAGCTTAATGCAGCAAAGGCTCAGCTCCTGGTATCAAAATCAATGATCTCATCTGCGTCTGCTGCTGTTGAGACAGCCAATGCCCAGGTTACCGTGATGGACACGCAGTTGAAAAACACAAATCTTTATGCCCCTGCCACCGGCATCATTGCCAGAAGATGGCTTCTTCCGGGTGATATTGTCCAGCCCGGACAGGCAGTATTCACATTGACTCTTAGTAATAACCTTTGGGTGCAGGCATATCTTGAAGAGACGAAAGTTGCCATGGTTAAACCGGGTCAGAGTGTCAGGTTCACAATTGATGCATTTCAGGGGAGTCACCTTCAGAGGCAAGGTTTTCCTTGTCGGCTCTGCCACCGCATCGGTATTTTCACTTATTCCTGCAAATAATGCTTCAGGAAATTTCACCAAGGTGACACAGAGGATTCCTATAAGGATCTCAATAGATAGTGCAGATAATAACAAGCCTGTCTCCTCTTTCAATATTTTATCAGGCATGTCTGCCGTTGTTAAGATTATTAAAGACAAAGAATGAGAAAAACGAATAACGCCAACTCACCGGATGAGGAGGTTTGTAAGGGAAGGTAATTCGACATTTCATCCAAAAAACATCTCCTACAAATGGCTGTTACTTGCTAATGTCATGATCGGGACATTTATGGCTGTCCTTGATGCCACGATTGTGAATGTCGGCCTTCCGAAGATAATGGCTTCCTATGGTGTGGGACTTGATAAGATTGAATGGGTTGTAACCGCGTACATGCTGGCTATGGCGGTAGCGCTTCCTACTTCCGGATGGCTGGCAGACAAATTTGGCTACAAAAAATTGTATTTCATCGGGTTATTCCTTTTTACACTTGGATCAATGCTCTGCGGGAGATCGTCGGATGAGAATATGCTCATTGTATCGAGGGTCATTCAGGGATTTGGTGCCGGCACGATCCAGCCTCTCGGAATGGCCATTATCACCAGGGAATTTCCACCCAGTCAGAGGGGTCTGGCTCTTGGATTCTGGGGTATTGCTGCTGCAGCTTCCGTTTCCTTCGGTCCGCTTATAGGGGGCTTTCTTATCGATACCTTCAGCTGGCCGCTCATATTTGACGTAAATGTCCCTATTGGTGTTGTAGCAATGGTGTTCACAATTGTTGTCCAGAGCGAATATAAAAACAAGAAGACAAGAAAATTCGATATTGTCGGCTTCATTTCAGTAACCATATTTCTTCCACTGACACTATATGCACTTTCACAGGGAAATGCTGCAACGAACTCGGCAGGGTGGCATGCCCCATATATTCTGGCCTGTGGAGCCATTGCCTTAATATCCCTGGCTGTCTTTATTACCGCTGAACTGACTGTTAAGGAACCTTTGCTTGATTTAAGGCTTCTGATGAATCATAATTTCGGAATTGCCAACATCATCCTGGTAATATTCAGTATAGGAATGTTCGGAAGTACATTCCTTCTGCCCATGTATCTGCAGAACGCCCTTGGTTACACTCCCCTTCAGGCTGGCGCGGTCTTTTTGCCGGTTGGTATCATACAGGGATTCACTGCCCCTCTTTCGGGAAGGATATCTGACAAGATTGGTGCAAAAATTCCTCTCATTGCAGGAGTCATCCTCTTTGCATTCAGTTTCTATCTGAATGCTAACCTCTCGTGGCTTACCGAGCGTAATTACATTATGCTTTCCCTGTATCTGCGGGGAC
Organism: uncultured Bacteroidales bacterium; assembly: GCA_963816345.1. Taxonomy (GTDB): domain Bacteria; phylum Bacteroidota; class Bacteroidia; order Bacteroidales; family VadinHA17; genus LD21. Next base: position 1,489,439 of record CAWFKI010000005.1, on the reverse strand, counting down.
TTGCCATGGGACTTATGTTTACTGCGCTTACAACGGTATCTCTTCGGAGATATCGCGTGAAAAAATGGCCCAGGCCTCCGCTATAACAAATTCCATCAGGCAGCTTGGAGGGAGTCTGGGGGTTGCCCTGCTTGCCACACTGCTGACCTCAAGAGTGATCTATCACAGCCAGCTCTACGGCGGCGAACTGGAACAAAATTCTGTTGCATATCATAAAACAACAGCTGAACTGAGGTATTACATGCAGAATACGGGCAGGCAGTTCTCCGGCAAAGGCTACCCGGCAGTCTCAGGCGGTTCTCTTCTCAAACCTCAATAAACAGGCTTATGTTCAGGGAATTAATGATGATTTCCTCCTTGCAGGAATTATAACTCTGATAGGGGGAATACCTATTCTTTTTCTTCACACTAAAAAATCAAAAACTCAAAATATCCAGGCCCATGAGTAAAAGAAAGATTACAGGACCTCTCATCCAGGTCATCATATTGTTGTTTTTAAGCAATAATATCATTGATGGTCAGGTGAATACTGAAACCACGCAGAAAAACGAAACTGACTCATTATCCCTGAAGCAGATTATTGATAAGGTGATATCGGGTTATCCGACTGTAAAGGTAGCGCAGGAGGCAATCAACAATGCCGATGCAAGAATAGGACTGGCCCGTACAGGGTATAACCCAGATATTTCGGCATCAGCAGCATATTCAAACATAGGCCCCGTGGTGCAGCTGGCTATTCCCAACCTTGGTACCTTTCAGCTATACCCTCAGAACAATTATTCGGCATCAATCGATTACAGGCAGGTTATTTATGATTTCGGGAGGACCCGTCAGAACATCAGCCTTGAAACTGAAGGCAAAGCTATTACTGAACAGGCCCTTGAGCAGGTGAAACAAAATCTCTCACTCTATTGTGTCAATAATTTCTATACTCTTGTTTTTCTTCAGGAGGCAATCAGGATAAAGAATGAACAGATCGCGACACTTAATGAGCATCTGGTACAGGTAGAAAAAAAGATGGCTACCGGCTCTGCAACTGAATTTGAGATACTTTCGACCAGGGTGAAGATCTCTGCCATCGAAAGTCAGGAGACCGATCTCATAGCGAGCCTTACAGCACACAGGGCAGCGCTTAACTCATTGCTTGGAAACGATTACAGCAAAAATCCCGTGGTCAGGACTGAGCTTACTGACGGATCTCCGGTAGTACAGACTGATTCTGCATTATCATATGCCTTTCATAACCGGAATGAGATCCTGATAAATGAAAAGAGGGCATCACTTGCTGCCCTGAAGTATGACTGGACAAAAATGCAGAACAAGCCCTCCTTAAGCTTCGTTGCCTCTGGCGGTGCAAAGAACGGATATATACCGGACCTGAATAAATTCACACCAAACTATATGGTCGGCCTTGGATTAAAAATCCCTATCTATGATGCCGGCAGAACACGGCAGAATCTCCTTCAGGCTAAGTCTGCGGTGGCTTCCATTTCGTACGAATCTGAAGATACGAAACGGCATGTAACGGATGAGCTCTATGAAGCAGAAGCATATATGAAGGCAGCTGAAAAGAAAATCAATCAGTTTGAGCTTCAGCTAAAGCAGGCCCAGAGGGCATACTCGCTTGCCGAAACAAATTACAAAGCAGGCACGATCACAAATCTTGATCTGCTTGATGTATACACAACCCTGTCAGAAACCAGGCTGATGCTTCTGAAAGCAAGAATTGATTATGTAGCAAGCGTTTATAAGCTGAAAGCTGCTATTGGAGAAAAGCTTTACTGAGCAGCCTGGCGAAAACCTCTGCAGAAAGAAAAACCCTTATGGAATGCGGTTTAGCATTCTGTCAGTCCAAGATTAAGGATTGGTTTTATGCCTGTAATTACCAGGGCGGCCCCGAGAGCAGATGCATTTCCTATCTCTGTCGTACATACTCTCTTGGAAGGAAACGACTCTTTGATCAGATAGGTAAACAGGCTGTTAACGGAAAAGCCTCCGGTTATATAAATATTTTCGGTATCATCATCTGAAGGCAGGACCAGATTTATTGATTCTACCGTAAGCTCACATAGTTCCAGCATAAGCTGATGATATGCCTCTTCAAAGGAACCAAATTCATACATATCAACAGATTCATTGAGATCCCTGTTATAGGGAAATGGCTGAAAGAAAAGCCTTTTCCCCATATATCTGGATCTGAGAGAAGAGAACAGATGAATGTCGGTCTTTACTTTTTTAAAATAGTCATCTGCTTTCCCGAAATGTTCAGTAATAATCGCTGTTGCTGTTTCATGAAGATGTCCGAGGAAAAACCTTGAAGATTTTACAGGCTGTCCCGTTATGCTTATATAACAGAGACAATCCTTGTCAAGTTGCTCAGCAGTCAGTAATTCGGTATTGAAAGGATTCATATTGATGCACCAGGTCCCGGTTGAGAGAAGCAGGAATTTCCCCTTCCCGCCAGAGAAATACGGGGCCAGGGAAGCGGAGCTGTCATGGATCCCGATTCCGACCTTAATCTTTTTCCCTTCAATCACAGTCTCATTCAGTGTCCCGACAGGAACCGGCAGCGGCAGTTCCAATCCATACGCTCCGACCCAGGGATGGTACCTCATGTTATCAAAATCCCATAGTGCTGTATGACAGCCGATTGATGTATGTTCTGAATAGATTTTGCCAGTCAGGATATATGAAAGATATTGGGGAAAGTGCAGAATATGTGCGATTTTCTTATAGATCTCAGGTTTTTCAGTCTTAACCAGAGCACCTGTAAGACCCGAATTAAGCATCCCCAGCGCCGGTGAAGCTGTTCTCCTGCAAAACTCATCTCTTCCGCCGTATTTTTTATAAAGGTTCTCTGATATCCTTTCGTCCATGGGTTTAAGATAATTGTAAACGGGCGTCAGCCTTTTTCCATCCTCATCCAGATACACAAGGGTAGCACCGTAGGTTGTAAAATTTACTGCTTTAAGATCGTATTTGTCGGAATGAACGAGGCTTGTTACCGACTCTTTAATCCAGTTTTCAATCAGCTCAATATCATCGCATTCGAATCCATCATATCAACGATCTCGGGAAATCTCTGTTCATTCTCAGCTACAACTTTCAGATCTTATTGAACAGGATCAATTTTTTATTTGTCTTTCCTATATCAAATATGGCAATAACTGTCTCTTTCATTTATTATGTCTTTAAATACTATACTGCCCATTGTATAAAAAGAGACGCCCTGTGAGACGTCCATTTATACAAATTTAAATTCCTATCGCTTTATAAGGACTTTCTTCTCATACTTCAGGATCTCGTCAATATAATCCTCTCCTACCGGCACTTTGTTTATCATGCAATAGTAATCCCATACTGCCCCGAATGGCTTTGATTTAAGCAGCTCAAGAAGAGCCAGCCTTTCAAAGTTTCTTCCGTGTTCCTCATACTTTACAAGTGTTTTATGCGGTTCAAGAAGGGCATACAAAAAGGCCATCTGTGCGGCGCGTGTACCTATTATATATGCACCTATGCGGTTGAGGCTGGCATCAAAAAAATCGAGACCGATGTTAACTCTCTTCAGCGCCTTGCACCGTACAATTTCCTGAGCAATAAGCAACAATTCATCATTGAATGTAACAACATGATCGCTGTCCCATCTTACACCCCGGGTGAGATGCAACAGTATCTCATCAACAAACATGCAGTATGGACGAAATTTTATCGCCAACCTGTTCAGTGGGATGGAAATGGCCGTTATCGAGGGTGATCATGGTATTGTTCTGTCAGGGCATAGCCAAGATAGAAGTCATGGGATCCTACTACCATCGATTCCGAACCTATTCCAAACAACTTGCTTTCAACAGAATCCTTGAGATATTTTTTAGGATATTTTACGGAAAATATTTCGTCGAGTGATTTTTTGAGCTGTTTCCGCAGTGTATTTCTGTCAACAGGTGTATCTTTCGATCCATCGGGGATCCAGATATTATGCACAGCCGGCGTGCCGAGCTGTTTTCCCATTTCGGCGGCAATGGCCCTGCATCTGCTGGTATGTTCAACCCAGAATTTCCTGATTTTTTCATTTTTGCTTGAGAGTGTGAAACCATCGTCGGCAAAGGGATGAGAAAAGCAGGTGCAGTTGAAGTCAAGGCCGATTTCCCTTTTTTTCGCCCAGTCGATCCAGCCCTGGAAATGCTTGGCCTCTATCTGATCCCGGTCAACATTTTTACCTTCAAATTCACCATAAATTGCATGAAGATTCAGTCTCTGCTTACCCGGTAAAAGAGACATAACCTTATCAAGATCGGCTCTCATCTGACTGATGGTCTTTGCTTTCCCGGGAAAATTTCCGGTGACCTGTATGCCACCTCCCCCGAGCTCGGCGCCCGGTTTTTCAAAACCTCCCACATCGTCTGTCTGCCAGCAATGCAGGCTGATATTTACATTTTCCATTTCGGCAAGCACATTATCTGTGTCAACGCCCAGGGCAGAATATTGCTCTTTAGCCAGTTTGTAGCTTTCCTTAATAAGTTCCTTTTTCATGATTTATGATTTTATGTTTTTCAAATAGTATTACCTGACTGATAAATTGATCATTCCATAAAAAAAACCTGCTCAAGAGGTATTGTAACCGGTGAGTTGTCAGGATTGGTTTCCATAATGTCAGCCATGTATTTCCACCATTTTTTTACAATTTCGGTGGTACCAAGATCCTGTGATGAACTTGAACCTGACTGTTCCTGATAAGCAAACAGGGTACTGGTCTCCTCGTCAAGGAAGATAGAGTAATTTCCAACACCTTCTGCTTTTAAGAGCTTTACAAGCTCAGGCCATATTTCGCTGTGACGTCTTTTGTATTCCTCCCTGAATCCGGGATTCAGCTTCATCTTAAATGCAAATCTTTTTGTTTCCATATTTAGCCCAGTTTTACTACAAAGGTCGATAGAATAAGGATCAGAATGCCTGCGATAAGAACAATGATTGTTTTTCTTTTTACCCCTTTCCATTCATTAAGGAATATACCCCATATATTACTTATAGCAATATTTAGCGCCATCAGGATGCTCCAGCCGAAAACTGCCATACCCGGAGGAAGCTTGCTGGAGCCCATTCCGAAGAAATGAAACTGAAGGAACCACAGGAAACCTGCAAGAAAAGTAAAGAACAGGTTGTTCATCAGAACTGATCCTGAAACGGAATAATAATCCTTATAGGTCTTATTCTTTATATTAAGATAACCGCAATATACCAGATTCGTGAAAAATCCACCAAGCAGGATAAATATCAGGGAAGGATTTTTCTGGAACAGGGGATTTGTCCCGTGGGAGAGAGCTACAGCCTCAATTGGTTTGCCGGCCTCAAATCCAAAATTAAAGCAGGCGCTCATGATGCCTGCGAAGATTGCAATAAAGATGCCTTTCCGGAGTGCAAATTCCTTAACAGCAGCCTTCTTCTCTTCTTCAGTCATCTCCCTGCTTTTGAGAGAGCCGGCATATCCTATAACTGATATTCCCGCAACAGCTATAGAGACACCTGCAATCGTCAGCAGTCCCGAAGTTGTGGCAAACAGGTTCTGACCTGCAACTATGGGAGGAATAAGCGTTCCGAATGCTGCACACAGCCCAAGGGCAATACTCTGACCGAGAGCAACCCCGAGATACCGGATGCTCAACCCGAAAGTTAATCCTCCGAATCCCCATAATGCACCGAAAAACATTGCCATAAGTTTCGCACTGAGGGGTGCATCATGCAATATCGGACCAAGCTTACCGTGCAGGAACGAAAATATAGGCAAAAAGGATAGGTGCAATAAGCCATGCTGCGACTCCCTGGCTCAGCCAGTAAGACTCCCAGGCCCAGATTTTGACTTTTTTAAATGGCACATAGAAACTGGCAGCTCCCACACTACCCAACGCTATTAACAGGATTCCTGCAAATGGATTCATTTTGTAAAAGTTTGACTGAATCGCAATTTAAGAACTTTCAGGAATGAAATTGACATTTTATGGTTTTTTATTCAGACATTTTTTATAATCTTGATGAATATTTTTTAAACCGCAACAATTATGAAATCACTCAGACTACTCTTTGTTTTTCTTTGTCTTTCAGGAGGGCTGTATGCCCAGGATCTGTCTGGTAAAAGAGCTGACTACCGAACATAAAACAAATCCTGTGGGCATCGATATTTCCCGGCCAAGGTTCTCATGGAAAGTTGCAGCAACAGGAGTCAATATCCTGCAGACTGCCTACTCGGTAAGGGTTGCTTCCGATAGTAAATTCCCTTCATCCTCAATAATCTGGCAAACAGGGAAAACTCTTTCCGAGGAGAGCGTGCTTCAGGAATATAAAGGTCCGGAGCTTAAGTCGGGACAAAGATATTTCTGGCAGGTAAAGATCTGGGATAACAAAGGAAGGGACTCGAAATGGAGTGAAACAGCTTTCTGGGAGACAGGCCTGCTTTCACAGGCTGACTGGAAAGCAAATTGGATCGAGATGAACGGGGAACCGGTACGATATTCTCCTTCACCACATTTCAGAAAGGAATTTCAGATCGGAAAGAAGATCTCATCCGCCAGGGTATATGTCACTTCGCACGGTTTTTACGAACTGCATGTAAATGGCAAAAAGGCCGGTGATCAGGTTCTTACGCCAGGCTGGACGTCATATTCAAAAAGACTTCAGTACCAGGTTTATGATGTTACATCAATGCTTCAACCAGGGAATAATGCCATTGGTGCCGTGCTTGGTGAAGGCTGGTACAGGGGAACTCTTGTCAGCAGCTGGGAAGTTTATGGCAAAAAGCTTGGACTCCTCCTTCAACTTAAAATATTATTTACAGATGGCTCCTCAATGCTGGTGTTAAGTGATGGGACATGGAAAGCTTCAAAAGATGGTGCGATACGGATGAACGATATATATAACGGAGAAACCTATGATGCCACAAAGAAGCTTACGGGCTGGGATAAGCCGGGTTATAATGAAAAAGAGTGGTCAGCAGTTATCACTGCAGATTACAATAACAGCAACCTTATTGCTTCAGACGGTGTACCCGTGAGGAAAATTCAGGAAATAAAACCTCTGAAAGTGTTCAGGACACCGGGCGGAAAGCTTATAGTTGATATGGGACAGAATATGGTAGGCTGGCTGAGACTTAAAGTCAAAGGCCCCAGGGGAACTGTTGTCAGATTAAGGCATGCTGAGGTAATGGATAAATATGGAGAATTCTATACAACAAATCTGCGCTCTGCCAAATGCGAACTTAATTATACTCTTGACGGATCAGGTGAAGAGGTTTATGAACCAAGATTCACCTTCATGGGATTCAGGTTTGTCGAAGTAACAGGATTCCCCGGTGAACTGACAACAGATAATCTGACAGGTATTGTTGTACATTCTGATATGCCTGTCACCGGAAGTTACGAGTGTTCAAATCCTCTGATAAATCAGCTGCAGCATAATATCCAGCTGGGGTCAGAAAAGTAATTTTGTTGATGTCCCTACAGATTGTCCGCAGCGTGATGAGCGTCTGGGATGGACCGGTGATGCACAGGCTTTCTGCAGAACCGCTGCATTCAATATGGATGTTTCCGCCTTTTTCACAAAATGGCTGAAGGATGTCTCTGCAGACCAGAGACCCGGAGGGGAAGTTCCGGATGTTATTCCTGATGTTCTTAATCCGCAGGGTAGTCAGACTATCAAACCTTCTGCAGGCTGGGGCGATGTCGCAGTTATTGCACCGTGGACCATGTACCTTGTCTATGGCGACAAGAGGTTGCTGCAGACACAGTATCCGGGTATGAAAGCATGGGTTAATTATATAAAGAAGCAGGCCGGCGACAGCTATATCTGGAAAGGCGGAAGCAAATACGGCGACTGGCTCTTTTATCATCCGCCAGTAAATAATCATACCGAACCTGATGGCTATACTGACCATGATTTCATTGCGACAGCCTTTTATGCATATTCTGCCAGCCTGCTGGTAGCTGCTGCCAGAGAGCTTGGAAATACTGAAGATGAATTGCAGTATGAAGCTCTTTTTAAGAAGATAAAGGAGGTATTTATTAATGAATATGTGACAAAAGCCGGAAGGGTCGGAACCAATTCACAGACCTCATATGTACTGGCCCTGATGTTCAATCTTCTTCCGGATGAATTGCGGGATAAATCTGCCGGATTCCTTGTCGAAGATATAAAGAGCAGGGGGAATCATCTCTCTACAGGCTTCCTTGGGACAATTTACCTCTGCCATGTCCTTTCAGCTACCGGACATACGGATGTGGCATATGATCTGCTTCTTCAGGAGTCGTACCCATCATGGCTCTATCCCGTCAAAATGGGAGCAACTACAATATGGGAACGGTGGGATGGCGAGAAGACCGACAGTACCTTTCAGGATCCCGGCATGAATTCCTTCAACCATTATGCCTATGGTGCGATTGGCGACTGGATGTACAGGGTGTCTGCGGGTATTGAGACCATGGGCCCGGGATATAAACATCTGGTAATTCAGCCTCATCCCACTACAAAGCTGACTTTCTCAAAGGCTTCTTTCGAAAGCTCATACGGAACAGTCGCCTCAGGATGGGAGCGAAAAGAGGGAAAAGTAATTGTCAGCGTCAATATTCCGGCAAACACAAGAGCAACGATCATATTACCTGTCGGCTCAGCTTCAAATGTAGTCGAAAGCGGAAAGAGCATATCGGGCAATACGATCTTCTCTTCGGTAAAAGCAGAGGGTGGTAAATTATTAATCGAAACAGGATCAGGGAAATACACTTTTGAATACCCTGAATAGCAGCTTCATTAATGAATATCATTGTTAATCACACCGGGGAATTTGCTGCCCTGCTGACAGCTATTTTCTGGACAGTTACCTCATTGACATTTGAAGCTGCCAGCCACCGGTTGGGTTCCCTTGTGGTTAATATACTCCGGCTCGTTATAGGATTCGTTTTCCTTAGCGTTTTTGCACTTATAAGAAGAGGATTGCTTCTGCCTGTTGACGCAACAGCGGAGAACTGGATCTGGCTCTCACTTTCAGGGCTGGTAGGTTTTGTATTCGGAGATCTTTTCCTTTTCAAGTCCTATACATTAATCGGTTCCAGGTTCTCAATGCTGATAATGACGCTGGTCCCTCCTGTTACTGCCATATTCAGCTTTATTATAATAGGAGAGCGTCTGACCCTGTTTCACTTTTTCGGAATGGCGCTGACTTTCTCCGGAATTGCCCTAGCCATATTCAACAGGAACGGAAAAGGAGAAAAGTTATCTTTAAAACTGTCCCCCAGAGGAATTTTATATGCAATAGGTGGTGCAGTCGGACAGGCTCTGGGACTTGTGTTAAGCAAGGTGGGACTAAAAAACTATGATCCTTTTGCGGCAACCCAGATCAGGATAATTGCAGGGATCTTTGGTTATACTGCGCTTGTTACTCTTCTTATGAGATGGGGAAAGGTTTCCCGGGCGACAAGGAACAGGGATGGCATGATACTCACAAGCGTAGGCGCCTTCTTCGGCCCTTTCCTCGGGGTCTCGTTCTCGCTGATTGCAGTAAAATATACAGAAGCAGGAATAGCTGCCACGATTATGGCCCTTGTTCCTGTATTTATTATATTGCCTGCCATAATTTTTTATAAGGAGAAAGTCACTCTCCCCGAGCTCCTTGGGGCCGTAGTCAGCGTCGGGGGTGTTGCATTATTCTTTATGTAACAAGGTAAAGATATGGATACGGAAGAGCTAAAGACACGAAATTTCGAAAGTGAATTCATTTTTTCTGCATCGAGGAGCAGCGGTCCGGGTGGCCAGAATATCAACAAAGTAAATTCGAAAGTTGAATTGAGGTTCAATGTACAGAATACCCCGCTCCTCTCCCCGGAAGAGAAAGAGATCATAACCCGGAAGCTTAAAAAGAAGATAAACAAGGAAGGGGAACTGGTACTGGTATCACAATCGCAGCGTACCCAGCTGATGAATAAAAAGATGGTGACGGAGAAGTTTTACAGCTTGATTTCAAAGGCGTTGACACTTCCCGTAAAAAGGCGGTCCACCAGGCCAACAAAGGCCTCAATAGTAAAAAGGCTGGAACAGAAACATAAATTAGCAGACAGGAAGAAACTGAGGAATAAATCCGGAGATGTTTCCGAAACCTAGTGTCAGGTCAACCTTATTATGCCGTAAACTTTAAGTTGACAGTTTGCAATGTGCAGCAGGCGATTTCATTTAATGGAAGAATAATGTTGGTTGGTCAAATTAAATTATGACTTCTGGTAAAATCTTTAATTTTGCATTATATATTTGGAGAGTTACAGATATCTGGTTAAAGTGGACGTTTTTTCATGGGGTCAATAACAGGGGGATATTTGATTTTCTGATCCTGAGAAACGATTTTTGTGAATACCCGCAACGGAATACAGGCTGATTATAATGAAACAGAGCATCTTATTCCTGATATTAATCAATATTTCATGTATCATCTATAGTCAGGGTGTACCGTCAGATGTTATTAATTTCCAGAGCAGCGGAGTAACTTTTGCGCCTGTCATCGAAGTAACGGGAACACCTGTCATTGAGTGGGTATTTGATGACGGCACAACAAGTTCATCAGCCACACCTGTCAAATCTTACGGAACAACCGGATCACGCCACAATTATCTTAAAGTGACACCATGGTCTGCCCTGACAGGTATAAATGTAGGTTATGATGCAGGCGATGAGGGTTATGGAGGTTTTGAACATGTAACAAATCAGTATGTTCTTGAATTTCAAAATCTCACGCTGGCTAAAAGCAGCCTGCAATTTCTGTGTGCCAGTTATAATCCCCTGACAAACCTGGATCTGAGAGAAATGACTGAATTAAGATTTGTCGAACTGCTTTATTGTTATGGTCTTACGAATTTATATCTTGGTTCACATCCGGTACTTGAAAGACTTTGCGTGGAGGACTGCAACCTTCTTTCGCTCGATCTGTCGGGATGCCCGGGATTAAAGGATCTGAGAGCCGCCCTGAACCAGTATACTACAATTAACTGGGGTACCACAGGACAGTATCTGTGGCATATGTGCGTAAGGAACAATCCATTCAGCGCAAATCTTCCTGATCTTACACAATTTCCTTCACTGGAGGAATTGCTGATATGGAATGATAATCAGAGCGGGCCGTTTGTCTGTCACAGTACACTGGTCACCAGGATAGATGCCTATGATAACCATTATACAAGTGCAGACATTAGCGGTTGTACAAATATAAGGGAGTTTTCATTATCCGGAAGCCAGCTGACCACCCTGAACCTTGGCACTGCCGGTTTTCTGAGTTATGTCCGGCTTAACGATTGTGGCCTGTCTCAAACCCAGGTGGATTATGTTCTGCATACCCTTGATGCAAATAACCAGCCCGGAGGTTACCTGGAAATAGCCGGGAACGCAATACCCTCTGCTGACGGAGCGGTTCATCTTAATAATCTGAAGGCCAAAGGCTGGGAAGTTTATATAAGCATAACCAATGTAATCAGCATCTCTGTATCAGGAGCCGGAGGCTCAAACACAATTTCTGCCGATAACGGCACTCTTCAGCTGGGTGTATCAGTTACTCCTGATAATGCAACTGATAAGAGTGTAACCTGGTCAATTGAAAATGGTACAGGACAGGCTTCCATAAGTGAAACCGGACTTGTGACGGCTGTCATCAACGGAACTACAGTTGCCAGGGCAACAGCCAATGATGGCTCAGGCGTTTCCGGAACACTGCTCATTACAATCTCAAATCAGGTGATACCGGTAACGGGGGTCACAGTTTTGGGGGCCGGAGGTTTGGCTGTAATCACTGCTGATAACGGAACATTACAGATGAGCGCTACCGTTCTGCCTGAAAACGCTACGAACAAGACAGTAGCCTGGTCAATAGAAAATGGAACAGGACAGGCGATTATCAGCTCCACAGGGCTTGTTACGGCAGTTGCCAATGGCACTGTTACGGCAAAAGCTACTGCTACAGACGGAACCGGTATTTACGGAGCACTTGTGCTGACTATTTCTAATCAGTCCGTTGCCGTCACGGGTATTACGGTAACAGGTGCGGGTGGAATTACAACAATCTCAACTGATAACGGAACGTTACAGCTAAGCGCTGCCGTCCTTCCAATAAATGCAGCCGACAAAAGCGTAACCTGGTCGCTGACAGCCGGCACTGGTCAGGCAACAATCAGCGGCAGCGGCCTGGTCACAGCTGCCGCGAATGGAACTGTCACTGCCAGGGCAACGGCCAATGATGGTTCAGGTGTCGCAGGTACCCTGGTTATAACTATTTCAAACCAGGTAACGCCAGTTACAGGCATCATAGTAACAGGAGCCGGAGGAGCTTCCATTATAGCTGTTGACAATGGTACCTTGCAGCTTACTGCAACTGTATTGCCTGCAAATGCAACAAACAAAACCGTTACCTGGTCGTTAACAAACGGTACCGGGCAGGGATCAATCAGTCCGGCAGGTCTTGTCACCGCTGTTGCAGATGGCACTGTCACGGCCAGGGCCACCGCTAATGATGGAACCGGCGTGTATGGGACAATTGTAATAACAATCGCAAGCCAGACAACTCCGGTAACCAGTATTACTGTGACCGGGGCAGCTGGTTTGACTGCAATAACGGCTGATAAGGGCACTCTGCAGCTGGGTGCGTTTGTTTTGCCGGCCGATGCATCCGACAGATCGGTGACCTGGAGCGAGAGTGATGGAACAGGATCGGCGACAATCAGTACTTCCGGTACTTTAACGGCAGTATCCAATGGCACTGTTACCGCCAGGGCGACAGCAAATGATGGCTCGGGTATTTATGGTATGATTATTATAACAATATCCGGACAGACAGTGTCTGTAACAGGCATTACGGTTACCTCAGAGAGTGGAGCCACAGCTATTGCAACTGATGGCGGAACATTGCAGCTGAATGCTGATGTTCTTCCTGCCAATGCTGCTGATAAGACCGTTATATGGACAATAGAGAACGGGACAGGTGAGGCACGGATCGATGCCACGGGGCTTGTGACGGCTGTAACGGATGGAAGGGTTACGGCAAGGGCAACCGCAAAAGATGGGTCGGGCGTATCAGGGATACTTGTTATTACTCTTTCCGGACAACTTATACCTGTTGCCGATATAAGAATTACAAGTGAAAATGGCGCAACCAGTATCACTAATGAAAACGGATCTCTTCAGCTTAGTGCGGAGGTTTTCCCGGATAATGCGACAAATAAGAGTGTAACATGGTCTATAGCTAATGTTACAGGCCTTGCTACAATCAGTCCCTCAGGTCTTGTCACAGCCGTGGATAACGGCATGGTAACCGCACAGGCAAACGCAACAGACGGATCAGGGATAAACGGGACCATGGATATTTCTATAGAAATTAATATGCAGAAACCACTTTCGGTAATAGTCACATCCGATCAGATCAAGATCATATTTTATGAGGATTATGTCTCATCAGTTGCTGAGCTATACAATTTACAGGGAACTCTGATGATGAGGAAGACTGTGGATAGCGACGTTGTGGTTTTCAATACCTTCTCAATTTCATCAGGCATTTACATCATTGTAATATCAAAGGGAGATGTTTTGTATGCAGAAAAAGTGATGATAATCTGATCCGGAGCAGAATCTATACCATCTTTAGTTTCCAGTTACCCCTTCTGAATACGAGCCAGGCAATGAAGGTCATCAATGACTCAGCCACAACGATTGCAATGTATACACCCTCCTCATTTAAACCAGCCTTTACGGCCAGGATCCAGGCAAGCGGAATCTCAACAAGCCAGAAAGCGAATACATTTATCTTAAGCGGAGTAGAGGTATCGCCTGCTCCGTTGAAGGCGTTTACTAAAACCATTCCAAGGCCATAGGCAATAAAACCAATGCTTATTATCCTGAGGCCGGACACTCCCGACCGGATTACATTTTCATTTGTAATAAAAAGGCGGATAAAGGGTTCAGGCATCACCACAAGGATAAAGCCTATCACACCAAGGAGGATCATATTCACCCATCCGGTCACCCAGACTGCTCTTTCGGCTCTTTCCGGTTTTTTTGCCCCAAGGTTCTGACCGACAAGAGTGGATGCTGCATTGCTTATCCCCCAGGAAGGAAGAAGTGTAAACCCGATTATTCTGATAGCGATTGTATAACCTGCAACTACTTCGCTGCCAAAAATTGAAATGATCCTTACAAGCGCTATCCAGCTTGTTGTCCCAATCAGGTTCTGCCCTATGCTTCCGAAAGAGAGACTGAAAAGCCTCATCATTATCCTGAAGTCGATCTTAAGGTGTTTAAGTGAAAGCTTTATCCTCTTCTTTCCTGAGAAAAGAAGGTAGAACTGAAAAAGAACGGCTGTGCCCCTTCCTATAGTGGTAGCAATTGCAGCACCTTTCACCCCGAGCTCCGGGAATGGTCCAAGCCCGAAGATAAGACAAGGGTCAAGTATCAGATTGATTATATTACCGATCCAGAGTACTTTCATTGCCACAGCAGCATCTCCCGCGCTTCTGAATATTGCATTTATAATAAAGAGCATCATGATGACGACATTTCCTCCGAGCATAATTGCAGTATAGCCTGACATTGTACCTCTGATTGCCGGGGATGCACCCATCATTTCAAGAAGCTTACCGGATAACAGGGCTCCCGGGATACCTAAGATTACTGATACAGCAAGACCTGTAAGAATAGCCTGAAAGGCGGCCCTGGAAGCATCATCCGGCTTCTTCTCCCCTATTCTGCGGGAAACCATTGATGTTGTAGCAGTTCCGAGTCCAATCGCTATGGCGTAAATGATTGTTACAATTGATTCGGTTATTCCCACGGTTGCCACTGAATCAGCTCCCAGCCTGGAGACAAAGAAAATATCTGCGATCACAAAAACCGATTCCATCACCATTTCAAGTACTGCGGGAATTGATAGCAACAGGATGGCCCTGCTGAGACGACCTTCAGAGAAATCCTGATCGGTACCGGACACAGCCTCAATAACATCCCTCAGAAAAGAGATGAATCTTGCTCTCTTTTTTGTTATCAGGTCAGAATAGTTCATATAACATTTATCAAACGGCCGGGGCCAGGGTATGAATCCGGTTATTCAGTTTATCAGCCATAATTTCTGATAATGCCTAAACAAAAGGAAGCATTTCCTGTTATTACCGTTCAGTACATTTTATAACAGAATGCAAAAGTATTTTAAATTTTCTAAATTAAAGATTACAGAATCTGACCGATGATCAGTAAGCATATTTGTCCAACATTTACATCTCTTTTTTGGCAATTATAGTGGCATGAAAAAGAAATATGAAGATTCCTGTTGTCCTGAAGGCAAAAAGCCGGTAAAATCCATCAAAAAAAATGAAATGATCAAAAAAATATTTCGTTTCATATAGTATTGATATTAAATATTTTAACCCAGAAATCAGGCAAAGCTGCATAAGGGGTTGTTGATAAAATACAAAATGTGTTAATATTTCTGATAGTTGAAAGGTATATTGTATTTATAGATTATATATTTTCGTCCAATTATTTTATTAATTAATTACTAATTCTAAAAAGAAAAATTAAATCGAAAAGGTGAAAATTCTCATCATCTGCTATGAATGCTAACAATAATGAGGCTACGACGCTCCATAGAGAGAGTCGCCTCGTGGGTTGCTCTTCTGATGAAGAGCCTGGCGCGAAAACCACGATTTTTTCGCAAAACGAAATCCCAATTCCGTTAGTTAGCAACCGAAGTTCGGAATTCATGCACCGATACTTCCCCCTAACGACATCAGACTCCTGGAATGATTGGAAATGGCAGCTTCGCAATGCTTTTACAAGCATAGAAGACCTAAAGAAGATCATGAAATTATCCGATAAGGAGATTATGGCCATTAATAATCTCAAAGGAAGACTTCCCCTCAGGATAACACCCTATTTTGCTTCGCTGATTTATGACAGCAGGTATTCTGATCCCCTTAGACGCAATGTGATTCCCGTCGTCGAAGAGTTGCTTCAGCATACCACGGAGCAGTCTGATCCTTTACACGAAAAATCGTTCTCTCCTGTAAAGGGCATCGTTCACAGATATCCCGACAGGGTGCTGTTTACCGTTACGCAGGTCTGTTCAAATTATTGCCGGTACTGTACACGTTCCCATTCTGTCGGCAGGCTGGATAAACTTGGCAGACAGGATTTTGATAAGGCATTTAATTATATATCAACTCATAAGGAAGTCCGTGATGTTCTGATCAGCGGAGGTGATCCGCTTACTCTCTCAGATGATCTGCTGGATTACATTCTGTCGAATATAAGAAAGATCGAACATGTTGAGATAATAAGGATCGGAACAAGAGTTCCTGTAGTCCTTCCTCAGAGAATTACGGATAATCTTATAAGAGTGCTCAGAAAATATCACCCTCTCTTTATAAGTCTGCATTTTTCTCACCCTGCCGAGATTACAGAGGAATGTGCCATAGCATGCAATAAGCTTGCTGATGGAGGATTCCCTCTTGGCAGTCAGACTGTTCTCCTGAAAGGCATCAATGATACTGTTCCTGTTATGAAGGAGCTGATGCATAAACTACTGAAGATCCGGGTCAGACCATACTATCTGTATCAATGTGACCTTATTCCGGGATCATCGCATTTCAGGACTACAGTAAAGAAAGGCCTTGAGATAATCAAGGGCTTAAGAGGCTTCACAAGCGGCTATGCTGTTCCTACATTTGTTGTTGACGCTCCAGGCGGAGGCGGAAAGATCCCTCTTCTTCCGGATTATGTCGTCGAGCATAACAGTGAACATATAGTAATGCGGAATTATAAGGGTGTGTTGTGCGAATATCCTGAAAAATAAGGCTGATAAATGAAAGTCGGATTGACGTTTGATCTGAGGTCATGGTACATTGACCGCGGTTATACTATGGATGAAACTGCCGAATTTGACAAGCAGGAGACTGTAGATGCTCTTGAAAATTCCCTGAGACTGATGGGACATCAGACGGAGCCCATAGGCAATACCTTTCAGCTGATAGAGGCTCTGGCCTCAGGAAAAAAGTGGGATATTGTATTCAATATTGCTGAAGGCTTATACGGAGATGGCAGGGAATCAGTAGTTCCTGCCATACTCGATCAGTACGGTATTCCCTATGTTTTCAGCGGGCCGGTTATAATGGGCCTCTCCCTGAACAAACACCTTGCAAAGCTCGTCGTTTCTGCTGCCGGAGTTCCTGTGAGCCCCGGCATGCTGATAACACAGCCGGAGGATCTTGAAAAATGCACACTTGAGTATCCTCTGTTCGTCAAGCCGGTCTCTGAAGGGACCGGGAAGGGCATCACCGAAAAAAGCCTTGTGAATAGTGATGCTGACCTGCGCGCTATGGTAAACTGGATACTGAATGAGTTTAATCAGCCGGCGCTTGTTGAAGAATATCTGCCCGGAAGGGAATTCACAGTAGGCATTGTGGGAAACGGTGACGATACCAGGGCGATCGGCGGTATGGAAGTGATCTGTGCAAATAACCTGCCCTATTCTGTAGAGGTCAAGGAGAATTATCAGAATTATTGCAGCTATAAACCTCTCGATGAAGATATTGCTGAAGAGTGCCGTACAGTGGCGCTGAACGCCTGGAAAGCACTGAACGCGGTGGATGCCGGGAGAATTGATCTCAAAGCAAACAGGAAAGGTAAAATATGTTTTATTGAAGCAAATCCGCTTGCAGGACTGAACCCTGTCCACTCTGATCTGCCTATATTATCAAGAATGTATGGCATTGAATATCAGCAATTAATGGAGATGATAATGACTGCGGCCCTCAGGAGGATATCAACCGGGAGGTGAGAATGAGAAAATGCTCAATTATTTATAATGAGCCGCTGCCAGGGGCTCTTGCCGATGAACTTGATGTGCTTGACCAGGTTGCCTATATTGAGAAACATCTTGACGAACTGGGTATTCGGGCAATGAGAAAAGGCATAACTTCTGATTTTATGTCTGAAATTGCGGCACTTGCAGAAGAAAGACCTGATTTTGTTTTTAACCTGGTTGAATCTATAGACAATAAAGGGGAATTAAACTATTTCGTACCTGCCATGCTTAACAGGTATTCTATTCCCTATACGGGTAACCCGCTTGAAGCGATTTTTCTTACAAGCAACAAAACACTTGCAGGCCGTACAATGAAAAGTGCCGGCATTAATAGCCCTTCATCATTCTCCCCTTCCCAGGCTGATCAGCTGAAACCCGGACGGAAATATATAATCAAGCCAATCTGGGAAGATGGCTCACTTGGTATAACAGGAGATTCGGTATTTGAATGTGCGCCGGGTTTTGAGACAAAACTGCAGGGACTTGATGATGCACACTGGTTCATTGAGGATTTTATTGATGGCAGGGAGTTCAACATCAGTGTACTTGCCGGTCGGGAGGGCCCGGAGGTACTGCCCCCGGCAGAAATTGTATTCAGGAACTATGGTGAAAATAAACCAAGAATTGTCGATTTCAAGGCAAAATGGGAAACCGACAGCTTTGAATATATAAATACGGTAAGGGAGTTCCCGGGGAAGAGACTGAGTCCGGAGCTTGAGAAGAATCTTAAGATTGCGGCGCTGGCATGCTGGCAGCTATTTGATTTAAAAGGATATGCCCGCGTCGATGTAAGAACAGACAGCCGCGACAATGTATATGTAATAGAAATTAATGCCAATCCGTGTATTTCTCCCGACAGCGGATTCGTTGCAGCAACAATTGAGGCAGGGTACCCTTTCGTTGAGGTCATTCAGAGAATTATTGATGACATGAACTGATCACTTAAATTAACAGGTACGGATGAAAGGTCTTTATACGATACTGCTTCTTATCATGTCGAACAGCTTTATGACAGTGGCCTGGTACGGTCATCTCAAGCTGAAGACAATGAGCCGGTTTGAGAATCTCAGTCTCTTTATTGTGATCCTGTTAAGCTGGGGAATTGCCTTCTTTGAGTACATGCTTCAGGTTCCCGCCAACAGGATAGGCTTCAGGGAAACCGGCGGTCCTTTTTCCCTTATCCAGCTGAAGGTCATTCAGGAAGTGATATCCATTCTTGTGTTTACTCTCTTTACAATTATTGTGTTTAAAAATGAACATTTCAGGATAAATCACCTGATCGGGTTTATCTTTCTCATTCTTGCCGTCTTCTTCATGTTTAAAAAATAAGGGCTACTTAATCAGGTTCGCATTATAATAAGCTGCGTTGCCGGTTACCTCCTCGCCCAGCCAGTCAGGCTTCTCAAAATATTCATTCTCGTCTCCCAGCTCGATCTCAGCAATTACAAGTCCTTCATTTTTATCATGGAATACATCAACTTCGAATCTCCGTTCACCGGCCGGGATTATATACCTTGTCTTGATAATTTTCCCGGGCAGACAAATTTTCGCCATCTCTTCCGCATCGGAAACAGGGATCGGGAATTCCCACTCATTGCGGGTTATGGAGTGGCTGTCCCTGCGGCTTTTGATTGTCAGGAATGCTTTCCTGTCTGAGATCCTGAGTCTTATTGTCTTATCCGGATCAACCGAAAGGTAGAATTGCGTAATATCGGTCTCTTTTACAGCCAGATGTCTGAATTCCCCTTTTACCAAAAACTTTCGTTCAGTTTCCGTAGCCATTTTTTGTTATAAAGTTAATAATTATATTATTTTCTTACTTTAGCTAAGTATTGGAATTCTGAGCACCACTTAAATAAATTATATGGATGTAAAAATTGAGGAATCCTGGAAATCAAAGCTTAAGGATGAGTTTGAAAAGGAGTATTTCCTGAAGCTAACTGAATTTGTAAAGGAAGAATACAGGAACAATACGGTCTATCCTCCTGCCTCACTTATTTTTAATGCATTCAACCTGTGTCCTTTTCCGGAGGTAAAGGCAGTCATTATCGGACAGGATCCCTACCACGGGCCAGGTCAGGCTCATGGATTATGCTTCTCCGTTAGGGACGGAGTTGATTTTCCTCCGAGTCTCATAAACATTTTTAAAGAGATTGAGCTCGACCTTGGAATAAAGAGGCCTGCATCCGGAAACCTTGAAAGGTGGGCCAGGCAGGGTATCCTTCTTCTGAATGCCACACTCACGGTAAGAGCTCACCTGGCAGGATCTCACCAGAGAAAGGGTTGGGAAGAATTTACAGATAGTGTAATACGGGTGATCAACAATGAAAAGAAGAATATTGTATTCTTCCTGTGGGGAGCCTATGCCCAGAAAAAAGGGGAGACGATTGACAGATCAGCTCATCTTGTCCTGGAATCCGTTCATCCCTCACCGCTTTCCGCTTCAAGAGGATTCTTTGGCAACGGCCATTTCAGCAAATGCAACAGCTATCTGACAGAAAACGGGATAGAACAGATTGACTGGCATTGACTAAAAATCAGTCAGTACTGTGCAGCAACCTTCTGATCCCAATGAATGTCTGACAATGAAGACCGAAGACCGAAGACCGAAGAACGAAGCAATGGCACACAGATGACACAGATTGAACTGATTAGCGCTGATAATATCTTAAGGGCACACAGGTAAATAAAAGGAACAGGAGTAATGCTGATCTGTGAAAATCAGCTACATCAGTGTCATCTGCGTTCTATTAAAAACAAGACCGAAGAGAGAAGATGATAACCACAGAGTTACCTGACAAGCTGTTCATATTCATAATATCGATTCAAGAGCCTTTGCCACCACAGCCTCCAGCTCGTCATAATCCTCAAAACCAACGGATAATCGTATCATTCCCGGTTCAGGATACTTTGTACCCCATACTGCTTCCACAGGCATCAGGATGGTACGGGGGTCTCCTAAAGTGGGGATAAGTTTTATTTTTTCTGAAACGAGGCTAATAAATTTATCCCTGCGCTTTTTCTTCTCCTCACGGCTTGTTCCGTCAAAATCGAAAGTTATCATTGCTCCGTATCCTTTACCCCGGAAAAGTCTGCCAGCTATTACAGAGGTGGTATGACCCTTCAACCCGGGGAACCATACCTTTCTTATGACTGCTTTTTTATTCAGATATTCCGCGAGTCTTGAGGCATTACCGCACTGGCGGGCGAACCTTAACTCAAACGTCTGGATATGGGTTTGCAGCCTGTAGGCATCATCCGGTGAGAGCATGTGCCCCACGAATTTCCTGTACTCAATGGCAGACTTCATCAGATCGCCGTCATTCCCGCAGATCACTCCTGCAGTAAGATTCCCATGACCGGATAAATATTTTGTAGCGCTGTGTATGACGATATCCGCACCCTCTTCAAGAGGTTTGTAAAGCCATGGAGTTGCAAAAGTATTGTCAACAATAACTTTTGAACCATATTTTCCGGCTCTCTTTATTATTTCACTCACATCAGCCACAACAAGCATCGGATTGGAAATTGTTTCTATGTAAACGAATGCCGGCTTTAAACGAGAAAGTACTTTTTCAAATTCATCCGGATTATAATTATCATTTTCAGCAGTGAAATATTGAATATCAATCCCTCTTCGCAATCTCAGTACAGACTCAATGAAGGATATTGTCCCGCCGTAAATCTCTGAAAAGAAGAGCCATGGCCTGGTCTCCTTACCTGTATGAAATAAGGATGTTGCGGTATCAATTGCAGACATACCCGACTGGGTAAGCAGCGCCCATTTGCTGCCTTCAAGCCTGCTGATCTCATTTTCAGCAGCCTCGACAGTGGGGTTTCGGTATCGTGAATAAATGTAATACCCGGGTTCCCTCTCATGCTCCGTTTCTTTCCTGAAGGCCGATTCTGTGATTGATGCATCATAAAGCTCAAAACCGGCATCCCTGTAGACCGGCATACGTGAACTATTTACCTCTTTTTTCTTCATCTTTTTTCCGGAATTATCTGATTATTAATTAATCCAGTAATATTTAATGGTTTAAAATCGATATAGAACAATATCCTGTCCAAAAGCTCGCCGGCCAGAAAAAGGAATATCAGAGGGGAATCAGGATATGAAACAGACAGGAAGAGACCGCATCCCGTAAGAATCAGCAAGGCTATACGTATATATCGCAGCGCGAACAGACTGCCCCTGCTCCTGTTAATTACATGGGTATAGAGGGAGAGTGCCAGTTTGATAATAGCTACAAATATGAAAGGAAGAATGATACCAGTCAGGAAGGAGGCAATCAGAAGCACGGTCAAAAGTGTCTGGCCGCTATGCAGTATCACAGATTTCCTGTTGTCGGAATAAATGTACACGCGGTCAATTGCTACGGCCAGAACAAGGCCTGTCACCGCCGAAGCGAGCAGCAGTTCAGGGCTGCCGAGTAATACTGAAAGGGAGGAGATAATGCAATAGATAATAAAAATAACAATTTCCCTGCTTACCGGCGAAGTACGTACGTTCAGAACAGCCCGCCAGGCCCTTAAAGGTTTCCCCAGGTGAAACAGTGACAGGGCTCCCGCACTTATTATTATTGAAAGAAACAGGACAATTCCCGGGAAGACTCCCTTTATAAATGAAGATATTATCAGAGCAACGGATAATGATGTCAGAAAGCTGAATGCAATAAGGCTCCACTCCTTTCCTATTGCCGGGCTCTCCCCTCTCTGCTGCCGGATGTCCTTATAGTCCGGGGGTTCCGGTACGATCTGTAACAAGGCCGGATTTAAGGCTCCCTTAAACTCCACACCCGGTCTAAGGTTCCTGTCAGGGATCCATGAAGGCAAAATATTTGCATCAGGGCTCTGAAAGCTCTCCGTATTTAAGGGCCCCGGTCGGGCAGGCTGTTGAGCATGCAGGAAGTAACCCGCCCGCCAGTTGCTGGTAACAGAGGTGACATTTGCTGACAATCCCCTCTTTCTCAAGATACCTGGGTGCCTCATAGGGGCAATTCCACTGGCAGTACCTGCATCCGATACATTTATTGCCATCCGGAACAACTGCTCCTGTAACAGGGTCCCTGGAATAGGAATTTGCCGGGCAACCTTCAAGACATACAGCTTTATCGCAGTGGTTGCACGCCATTGACAGATTTATCAGAGGCAGGGAAGGCAGTACCTCAGGATTAAAGGTAAAGATCATCCTTGGCTGAAAGCTCCAGTGATTTTCAAGGATGCAGGCGGCACTGCAGGCTCCGCAGCCCACACACCTGTTATGGTCAAATATAAATCCCTTAATCATTGATCAGCCTGCTTTTTCAATTTCTACAAGTGTATCATGAAATGCTGCACCAAAGCCCATATCGGTCTCTTTTCCCTCTATAAGATGATTTCCTCCTCCCCCTTCGCTGAACCACAACCCATTTGGAAGTACGACTGCGCCAGGCGGGATCCTTTCCGATATTTCTACTGAACAGAACACCTCTCCTTCCCTGTTGAATATCCGGATATTGTCTCCCTCCCGTATATGGCGCGCCACGGCTTCTGCCGGAGAGATCCTTGCAGCCGGTGCCGGTACTGTTGTCCTTATTATATTCAAATTTCCGAACTGTGAATGTATCCTGCCTGCAATATTTGGAGTTATAAGCACCAGAGGGAATTCATTATCCTTTCTGCCTTCATTATTTGGATTATATTCCGGCAGCGGTGATACGCCCCACTTCTGAGCTGCTTCAGAGGAATAAAGTTCAATCCTGCCTGACGGGGTATCAAACTTCATATCGCTGTAGGCAATCTGTTGAAAACCCGGAGCCAGCAGAGGGCCATTTCTGAGATCATCCAGGGTAAGGTCCGAATATCCTTTGATCCTTTTTTCAAGCCATTTTTCAATATTGGCATTCCCCGGTTCCGGTATTAAGCCGGCATCTGCGTTTATTGAAAGGCGCTTTGCAAGATGATAATAAATCTCGCTTTCAGGAATAGCTTCACCCGGCGGCTGAAGAATCCCCGGTTTGAACTGAACATAAGGCGACCAGTAAGAGCCGATTATATCAGACTGTTCAAACATCTCCTTTGCCGGAAGTATTATATCGGCCACAGCTGCTGTGTCGGTCATGAATTGCTCGACAACTACCCTGAATTCCAGGTTTGAAAATGCTCTTTTTAAGCTGTTTGTCTCAGGTGCCTGCAGCAGAGGATTCCCTCTTTCAATCCAGATTGCCTTTATGCCGGGGTCTCTGGCATCAGAGATATCCCTTCCAGGTTTTGCCATAGAGATTGTCTTTCTGAAGGGAAAATCTTTTTCAGGATCAGGATAATATGATAATGGTTCTTTAATGTCATCGAATATATAGCTCTGGAGATTTGCGTAATTAAATCCTGACCCCGGTTTACCGATATTACCGGTCAGAACAGACAGGGAAAGAATTGATCTGATGGTCTGCCCTCCATTAAGGTGTCTCTGAAGTCCGTACCCCGGGATAATAGTAACCGGCCCGCCGGAACCGATAATCCGTGCAAGCTCGGCAATTTTACCCGCCGGAATGCCTGTAAGTATTTCCCCTTCTGCCGCGGAAATTGTCAGAGAGTTTCTGAACTCACCGAAGCCATGGACGTGTTTATCAATGAATTGCCTGTCGGTAAGATTTTCTTCAATAAGAATCCGTGCTATTGCAAGAGCCAGTGCACCGTCACTCCCGGGCCGGGGTCTGAACAGGATATCAGCTTTGTCAGCAGTGGGAGTCCTTAGAGGATCGATGACGATTATCCTGCTCCCCTTCTCCCTGGCTCTGGCAATAAAAGAGATCTCCTGGATATTTGTTTCAGCCGGGTTCTTTCCCCAGATGATTATCGTTTTTGCATTTTCCAGGTCCCATGGAACATTGTGTTTCACCGATCCCAGTGTCAGCCTGACAGCTTCCAGGCCTGCAGGCCAGCAGAGGTTTCCATAGGTAGTTGTAACACCTCCGAATAATTTCCAGAAAGAATGACCGATCTCGTTTACAAGCCCTGACATACCACTGCCCCTGTACCAGAGAATGCTTTTGGGACCGTATCTGTCTCTCAGACTGCTGAGCCTGTCAGCAATAATATCAAAGGCTTCATTATTTGTGATCCTGCTAAAACGGCCTGAGGAGGTTCGTTTGAGAGGATGAATGATCCGTTCGGGAGAGTTTGTCCTCTCAATATAAGAGAGACCTTTTATGCATGGTCCGTCGGGGGTGGCGAGATTTCCGGGATATGGCAGTATCCTCCTGATAATATTATCCTCAACCTGAACAATAAATGAGCAGGTACTGTAACAATTCCTGGGACAAGCCGTAATAAATTCTTTCATTTAATGCTACGGAGAATCAGGAGAACACTTGCATAACTCCGGCCTGAAATATAACAAATAAGCTTCAAAGATTTAAATAATATCAAGCGCATTCACAGGCACCCATCCTTTGTTGCCATCGGATAGTCTGATTTCGAGCCATCCTCCTACTTCATCTTCTACAGAAACCTTCGTGCCTTCATGTATTACGAACAGATCGGTACCGCTGTTGTCCGGAGAACTTTTCCCGCTGACGACGGCGTTGATTATTATTGCTTTATGACTGTTGTAAACAAGCGATTTATTTCTCACCGTGAATGTAAAGGAAGCAAGGGAAAGGGTAAAAAAACAGATCGCCAGCCAGAATCCGATCACCTTCTTCCGGTAGGCTGAAGAATATATATAAAGGGAGAGGGTGAGCAGACAGAGTATAAAGGTGGATATACTTATTTCTGCCCAGTTGTTTGAAGAGAGGAATAACGAAACAAAATCAAACCATCTTACAAAAAACAGTTCGGGTATTTCCTGAAACCTGTCGCCGGTGAGTGAACGGGCAATCCGCAGGTTATAGTTGATATCTTCATCTGCAGGGTTGAGAAGGTAGGCACGCTCATAAAACAGAATTGCCTGAGGTATTTTCCCCAGCTTAAAGTATGCGTTGCCAATATTATAATCGAGAGTTGCTGAACGGTAACCTGTATTATAGATTTCGTTCCACGTCTGAAGGGCTTCATTATAGCTGCCTGCGGTAAAGTATGTAACTCCCTGATTGAATTTTCCCGTTACGGATTCCTGTGCCAGGGCTCCTGTTGAAATGAAAACAACAAGAAGCAGGGTCTGTATATATCGCAAATTTAAGTTCATCTCTTAAGTTAATGAGTTTTCAACAGACTTGATAAACTGTGAGGCTCCCTCATAGATTTCAGATGCCTTTGCCCCGGTGGAAGACGGAGCATATCTGGCAAATTCGCATGTATCAAGAATATTTGTCAGGCTGTCAAGTTTCTCCTGATCAATACCGCTTTCCGAAAGAGCATTTATGGCATTGTTACGGGTCAGTTCTGAAACGGGAATACTCAGTTTGTCACTCAGGTAGCCCCATAATGCTTTCAGAATCTCTTCATAGAACTCATCTATCTCTTCATTTTTCAGGCAAAGTGAAGCAATATGCAATCTTTTACCTGCAACCTTTGCAGCCTTTCTGTTCCTTACGATTGTGATATCCGAATTTCTTCTGATATGTTCCCTTCTCAGGAACAAAATGACAAGGAAGGCAAAAGCAGCAAAAGCATAGATGGAATAAAAGGAGCGTTTCCCATATATTATATCAGATACCCTGGTAAGTTTGCCGGGGTCGGATTTGATGAACCTTATGTCTTTTCCCAGGTATTTCACATCTTCCCTGGAGATCTCTCCGTAAACTGCGATACCTGAAGCATTCTGCTCATTTCCCTTTCTGACATGAAAATGAAGCTCTCTTGTAGTAAGGTTTTCATACCTGCCTGCTGCTGTATTGAAATAGGAATATGTCACCGGAGGTACTGTAAAATCACCGTTATGCCTGGGTATCAACAGGTACTCAAAGCTCTTCTGCCCTGAAGTACCGTTAATAGTGTTCTTCAGGTTATCTGTTATCTTAGGATCATATACTTCAATATCAGGAGGTAATTTAAATGATGGTGTTGCTGCAACCTTAAGGTTTCCCGAACCTGATATAGTTATATTAAGATCCACAGGATCATTTATATTAACGGTATCCTTATTTATTGATGCCTTTATATCAAGGGAACCTACAACCCCGGAATAACCGGCAGGTTTAACCCCCGGTAATGGCTTCACGGTTACTTTTACGGGAAGGCTGGCAACAGCTTTTGGCACTGTCTGCATTGCCGAAAAGAAATCACCAAAGAAAGGATCGGACTGACCTACCTTTTGCTGAATAAGCACTGAAACCTGAACGGGATCAATTGATATCTCACCTGTCATCTGGGGATAAAGGAGAAACTGCTGAACAACACCTGTGCCGTAAATCTTTCCATTGATACTTTCCTGTTTCAGCGATTTCAACGGAGGCGTTTGCAGGTCAGCTTTAAGAAACCCGTCGAACGGTGGATATTTAACTTCGTTTATACCTGAAAGATTGACTCTTGTATAGAGTTTAACAGTGGCAACAATGTGCTCCCCGAGATAAACCTCCCTACGGTCAAGAGAGAGCTTTACAAATATATCGCTTCCGGCATTTTCGGCATCCTGTTCATTTGATGACTTACCGGTCCCTGCGGAGGTATTCTGATTCCCCGTTCCATTGCCGGTAACTTCAATGAACATCGATTCAGAAGTATAGGATTTGTTCTTATACGTAAAGACAGCTGGTGAGATCACAAATTTCCCCTCCTTTACAGGCTGAAGATAATAGACATATGAGTATGCTGTACGCTGAGATATTTTACCGTTAATTATTTCGGTGCTTGAGCTGTATGATGTCTGTGGTCCGAGGAGTTTCATAAAGCCGGTGAATGCAGGAGCAGAAAATTCACCTCCCCCGCTGTTAACCGTCCAGGTGACAGTGAACTGCTGGCCCATGCTGACAACGGATGGGTATTCCACATTTACAGTTATATCCTGTGCTGATGCAGAGAGAGAAAAAAGGGCTGTTACCAGATATATTATTATCTTTTTCATTTAAGATCCGTAAATGTTACCAGTTTTTTGCAGTTTTGACCCTGTCTTTTGCAGCTTGTTCAAGTTTAACTTTTTCCTGTACCTTTTTCTCCTCATTGGCCAGGGCATTCAGAAGGCGCTGTGCATCATCCTTTGAAATAGTCTGCTGTTGCTCCTGTTGTGCCTGCTTATTCTTATCCTGCTTTTCATTATTCTGCTGCTGCTTATTCTCATTATTTTTATCCTGCTGATTTTTTTCCTTATCCTGTTTGTTCTTGTTTTTATTCTGATCCTGCTTATCCTTATTTTGTTGCTGTTGTTGCTGCTGTTGTTGCTCCTGCTGCTTTTTCAGCTGGTCCTGTGCATAAGCGAGGTTATATTTTGCCTCCATATTGTCGGGCTGAAGCTTAAGCGAGCCTTTATATGCCTCAATGCTTTCCTGAAGCTTATTTGCCTGGAATAGGGAATTCCCAAGGTTATAGAGGCCGGCTGACTTTTTCTTTTTATCCTCGCTCATCCTTATATTTTCAGTGAATTCTTTCCCGGCATCTTCAAATTTTTTCTGTTTGTAGAGTGCATCGCCTGTATTAAAGACAGCGTCAGGAGAATTCTTGTTTTTATCAGTTGCACGGCGGTATGATATTTCAGATTCTGAAAATTTTCCCTTTTCATATTCCCTGTTGCCCTGCCTGATTAATTTCTTATCCGACTGGGCATTCACTGTTCCTGAAAATAACAGGATCACACTGATTACCAAACCAATGATTTTTACATCTTTCAATATGGCAGTATAATCTCTCAGCATTTCATTTCCAAAAAACATTAAACCTTAAATTTAAACAATCTTATGTTGGAAAGCCTTCTGTTCTTACGATCCATTATAATAAATTCCACTATCAGCAGGAACAGGAATATTGCAGCGAAAATCTGAAACTGGTCATTGTATTCGGTATACATTGTGCTTTCAAGTTCCTGTTTCTTCATTTTCTTTATGTCGCTGAAGATCTCGTCGAGGCCTATATTGGAATTGCTTGCTCTTACATATGTTCCATTTGTGACCATGGCTATTTTTTTCAGGATATCTTCATCAAGCCTGGTTATGACTGTATTTCCCTGTTGATCTTTCAGATATTCTTTCTTTCCGTTTACCTCAACAGGAACAGGCACTCCCTCTGTTGAGCCTATACCGATTGTATAGATTACGATCCCTTCCTTGCCTGCCTCTTCGGCAACTTTGACAGGATCATCAACATGGTTCTCTCCATCCGTAATGATTATCATCGCCCTGCTCTTCCCCTCTCCGGGAGTGAACGAACGCATTCCCAGACTTATTGCAGCGCCAATTGCAGTCCCCTGTTTTGGCACCATTTCGGGGCTGATAGTGGAAAGAAACATTTTAGCAGAAACATAGTCTGTTGTCACCGGTATCTGGGTATAGGCATCTCCGGCAAAAACTATTAATCCTATCTTATCGTTGTCAAGAGCATCCACCAGTCGTGATATAGCCTGTTTTGCCCTCGTAAGCCTGTCAGGCTGAATATCTTCCGCAAGCATGGAATTGCTGACGTCAAGAGCAATGATAACCTCGACTCCCTGCTTTTTTACATCCTCGATCTTTGATCCGAACTGTGGTCTGGCCAGCATGATGACTCCGGCGGCGACTGCAAAAAGAAGCAATATGAACTTAATGGCCGGCCGGGTTACTGACATTTCCGGAAGCAGGGTGTCAACAAGAGTAATATTGCCCAGCCTTCTTCTGAACCTGTTTTTTCTTAATTCATTAAGAATATATAGCAATACCAACACCGGCAGCAGAAGCAGCAGGTACAAATAGTCCGGGTTTGCGAATCTGAATAACTGCATATTCTTTTTCTCCGTTAAGTCAGGTTTCGGAATATTGTATTCCTGATCAGTATCTCAAACGCAAGCAGGCAAAAGGCGATAAGCGCGGGCAGAAAGTATTTTTCTTCCTTTCGGTTAAATTGTCTTACGTCAATTTTTGACTTTTCCAGCTTATCTATTTCCCTGTAGACCTGCACAAGTTTGTCATTGTCAGTTGCCCTGAAGTACTTGCCTCCGGTGGTCTCAGCAATCTGCTTTAATATTCCTTCATCAATTTCCACAGGCATATCCTGGTACTGAATACCAAAGGGAGTCTGAACAGGATATGGAGCCATTCCCTGTGTTCCCACACCTATTGTATAGACCCGTATTCCGAAGGTTTTTGCAATATCTGCCGCAGTAAGCGGAGCTATCTCGCCCATGTTGTTCACACCATCGGTCAGCAGGATTATTACCTTGCTTTTGGCTTTCGAGTCCTTTATCCTGTTTACTGCTGTAGCCAGTCCCATGCCTATTGCCGTTCCATCCTCTATCATACCGCTTTGAACCTGCCTCAGAAGATTGATCAGTACTGCGTGATCGGTAGTAAGCGGGCACTGGGTAAAGCTTACACCGCTGAAAACCACGAGCCCGATCCTGTCATAAGGACGGCCCGATATAAACTCCGTTGCCACATCCTTTGAAGCCTCCAGGCGGTTGGGCTTGAAATCACGGGCAAGCATACTTCCTGATATGTCGAGGGTAAGAATAATATCTATACCTTCAGTAGATACATTCTGGAATTTATTTATAGCCTGTGGGCGCGCCAGGACAAAAATCAGGAGGGTAATTCCCAGCGTCCGCATTGCAAATAAGGCATGGCGCAACCAGTGCCGGAAAGTTGTTCGTGCCGTTAAAAATGGCTGAAGGCCTGGCATTCTGATAGACGCTGTTGCCTTCTGTTGCTTGAGTATATAAAATACAATCATGGCAGGGACAATTGCCAGCAGATAAAGAAAGAGAGGTTCTGCGAATGTTATCCTGTTCATACCTTTTCCTCCTTCTTCTCATCCTGATCAGCTGCCTGCACAACCGGCTCCGGCTCTTCCTTGGTAGCCATAACAAAATCCCATGAAGCCTGGAAAAGTGATTCATGTTCCGATGGCTCCGGATTATATTTGGCAAATTTTACAAGATCGGCGCTGGTAAGGACTCCCTTCAGCCGATTATAATTCCCGTTCTTTTTGAAACCTGTTTTAATAAGTCTTTCAAGTGTCTCACGTGTTGTCATTTCAAGGGAGAATACCCCGTATCTGTTTTCCAGGTACTGGCGCAGGATCTCCGTCAGTCTTGTATAATAGCTTTTTATATCACCTTTCTGCCATAGCTGTTCTTCCCTGAGCTTTTCAAGTTCACGGAAAGCAATTATATGGGCAGGATCGGGTTCGATAATATGCTGAACTCCATTGGCACTCCTTCTCATATTACGTACATATCTGACTGCAAGCCAGATAAGGGCACCTGTTACTATAATTATCAGTATCCACGGAAGCAGGTCACCCAGTGTGACAGGAGCATTGTACGGCCGGACAATATCAAAAATTTTTGCAGTGGTATCGGCCGGAGCTATCCTTACTCTCATTACTTCAAGGGGAACATATTCCGAATAGAATCTCTTAAGCCCATTTTCATTTTTTACCTCGACATAAGCAGGCGGAATCTGGTAGCGGCCCGAATCGAATGAGGTTATTATATACTTCTCAATTATTTTTATATGTCCCTTCTGTGAGGTTGTGGTGTCAGTTACAGGACCGGACAGGATCTGGATGTTTTTAATTAGCGTATCCCTGTAGACCGGAAGTATAAGCCTGAGATCTGCCGGCTGATCTACAGTAATGGTATATTTTATCTGATCGCCGATATAAATTCTTGAAGAATCCAGGATAGATGTAACATTCACATTCTGCCCCTTTGCAGAAAAAAAGGATGCAGATAAGAGAAATATAGTAATAATATGTCTGCTGAACTTCTTCATCTGCTTTCAAACAGCTTTATGAGGGGGTTAACATAATCAAGATCTGTCCTCAGTTCGGTTGAATCCACTCCGCATCTTTTAAAGATGTTCCTGATTTGCTCAACATGGCTGATCCACCATTTTGCATAGGCATCCCTGATGGAGGCAGATGATGTATCTATCCATTTTTCATTTCCCGATTCAGCATCTGAGACCTTTATCAGGCCAATATCCGGAATCGCCTGTTCCACAGGATCAAAAACCTTCAGGGCAACGATGTCATGTTTATTTGAAGCGATTCTCATTGCCTCTTCAAAATCAGGTACCAGGAAATCGGAGATTATGAAAGCGGTACATCTCTTCTTAATGGCGTTAGTAAGAAATCTCAATGGTTCATCGAGACTGGTATTTTTGCTCACCGATCTGTAATCAAGAAGCTCCCTTATGATCCTGAGAATATGTTTCCGCCCTTTTTGTGGTGTAATGAATTTCTCAACCCTGTCGGAAAAAAATATGACACCTATTTTATCATTATTGAAAATAGCTGAAAATGAAAGAACTGCCGCAACTTCGGTCATGAGATCCCTTTTATAGGTTCCTGATGTTCCGAAATTTCCGGAACCGCTGACGTCAATAAGGAGCATTACAGTAAGCTCCCTCTCCTCCTCAAAGATTTTAACATACGGATGGTTAAAGCGGGCAGTCACGTTCCAGTCAATATTTCTTATGTCATCGCCATACTGGTACTCCCTTACTTCGCTGAAGGCAATACCACGCCCCTTAAAAGCGCTATGGTACTCGCCTGCAAATATATGCCTGCTCAGTCCCCTTGTCTTTATCTCAATTCTCCGTACTTTTTTTAATAAATCAACTGCTTCCACTTTCAGACACTCTATTTTACTGGTTCAATTGTAATAGTACATGACCATTCCTCATCCCTGAGAGCAATGAGGTAATTTTTTCCGTTCTGATTATCCATCCAGGCGTTGTTTCCAATCTTTTTATAGGCAGCGTCAAACTCTTTTATCTTTTCGGGCTTCAACATTGAATCACATATCACTCTTACGCTTTTACATATGGAATCGGGCGTCAGAAAAAACAATATTGTCTGGTCATCTGAATTGTCAGAGTATTTCAGATAGCGGTATTCATTGTTTCTGACACTGTTGAAATTCATGTCCTTCCTGTGTTCTCTCATATATCTTTGTATATCATTACCATTACGACCTATAAGGTTCTGGCTATAGGTAAAACTGCAGATGAGAAAAAGAATTGCGGTGAGCGGGGCGATTTTCATGGGAATCTCTAAGGAACTTCAACAACATTAAGAATTTCGGATATAATATGATCCTGATTTATATTTTCAGCCTCTGCCTCGTAAGTAAGCCCTATCCTGTGTCTCATCACATCGGGGCATATTGATCTTATATCTTCGGGAATGACATATCCCCTTCTTCTGATAAATGCGTAGGCTTTTGCTGCAAGGGCGAGATTAATAGAAGCCCTTGGTGAAGCTCCGTATGAGATCATACTTTTAAATTTCTGCAGGTCATATTTTTCAGGATTACGGCTTGCAAAGACTATGTCCAGGATATAGTTCTCAATCTTTTCATCCATATAAACTTCCCTGACAATATTCCTTGCCCTGATTATATCATTTGTATTCAGAACGGATTTTGTTTCAGGAAAAACTTTTGCCAGATTCTCGCGTATGATCAGCTTCTCTTCTTCCATTGTAGGATAATCGATAAGCACCTTCATCATAAACCTGTCGACCTGCGCTTCCGGGAGCGGGTAGGTTCCCTCCTGTTCAAGGGGATTCTGTGTAGCCATAACCAGGAAAGGATCATCAAGCTTAAAGGTTGATTCTCCGATGGTTACCTGTCTTTCCTGCATAGCTTCCAGCAGGGCGCTCTGAACCTTTGCCGGAGATCTGTTGATCTCGTCAGCAA
Source organism: uncultured Bacteroidales bacterium (assembly GCA_963816345.1). GTDB lineage: Bacteria > Bacteroidota > Bacteroidia > Bacteroidales > VadinHA17 > LD21. The sequence continues at coordinate 1,455,828 of CAWFKI010000005.1, read as the reverse complement.
GGATGAAATTTGCAAATACCGGTCCTTTCTTTACAATGAACTCCTCCTTCTTCTGGCTGTATATCATTGTACCGATAAGGTCAGCGGGTAAAAGATCGGGAGTGAACTGTATCCGGCTGAACCTGGCATCTATAATTGCTGCCAGGGATTTTATTGCAAGGGTTTTTGCAAGGCCGGGAACACCTTCGAGGAGAATGTGTCCGTTTGCCAGCAGGCCTATCATAAGGCTGTCGGTAAGGTGCTTCTGTCCCACGATCACTTTATTCATCTCCATCCTGATCATGTCAACAAAAGCGCTCTCTTTTTCGATTTTTTCATTTAAGACCCTGATGTCTGCAGTTTGCTCCATTTTTTAACGGTTTAAGTAGCAAATATAATATTTGATAAAATGTGTACAATTTCCGGGTTTCGGATAATTCCGGAATTCAGTTCACAAAAGAAACCCGATATTCTCTAATATGTTGTTAAGGAGTGTTAAAGTTTTGTTAAATGGAAACAAAACTAAACAAAATACTCAATTTTAAGGAAGCGGGTTCCATTCAAAGTCTGCCCTCAGAAAACTTCTTATGGCAAGAATCGCTATAAGCGGCATAAAGGCTATGCTGAAAGACTGAGGCAGGAAGAATTGCAGAACAAGGAAAGCCACTGAGATAAAAAAGAGAAGCCTGAACCAGCCGGCTCCTTTCCTGTTTAAAATAAGATAAATAAGGCAGACAGGTATTACAGGATTCAGCCAGATTATGTTCAGATTCCATTTCATCTGCTGATGATCGGTGAAAAAATTGAAAAATACCATCATGATTGCCAGGATGGAAAAAACAGAAAAAAGGATAAGATCCAGTATCCTGTTAAACTTCATCTGTTTAACGGTGGCTGACAGAATGATTAAGATTATCAGCAGCGCAGAGAAATCGATCTCAGGCTTGAAAAGGAACTTTTGTTTAATCACAGGAGGATCAAAATCAAGAATTGTCTCCGGATTCTGAAGCAGAGGGATCATCTTTCCGTCACGACTGACAACTGTCTCCGATAGTTCTCTCTGCATATCAAGAGGAAGGAACATTCTGTCGCGGAACGATGCAGGCTTATCGGCAGAGGCTCCCATAAGTAGGTTGATGCCCATATTTAACCACGGAAAAGGATCCTGATATTTTCCAACCATTTGCCTGAATGTTGGCGATTTGCCTTTTCCGGCGGGAGGATACAACAGCTTCTCTCCTACCGATTTTTCAATAAGATCCCTTATCCTTGTCGAACAGTCATCATAGAAAAAATCATAACGGTATTTTATATTTTCAGGTCTGAGGTTTTCATTAATCAGACCGGTCAACCGTCTTTTCTCAGAGGAGTTAAGGTTCATTTTCTGTGACAGCACAAACCTCTTTTCGAAATAGTAGACCTCGAGGAAAGACTGCATTGTCTCAACACCAAGCATATAATCGAGCCTTCCCTTTGCAAACTTCCAGGCAAAATTCGGCGTTTCAAAGTCAAAAAGTCCCCAGTTGTAAACATTATCATTTTTATTTCCGGTAGTGACTATCCGTATTGCACTGTGCCCGTATACCGAGTAAGTTTCTGTTCCCGGCCCGCAGGTAATAAGGTATATTAATGTATCATTTCCGGTCTGGGAAATGCTATTCGATTCACTTAAATACCAGAGAAAACAGATTGACAGAAAAAGGCTTTTCATGAAAACTCACTTTTTGTAAACGTAAGTGATTTTTCGGAGAAATAAAAGGTTGTTTTTTATAAGTCTGATCATGAAGTCAAAACAGAACCAGATTCTGCATTCCCTCTGAAATTTCATTACCTTGCATTCAGTTTTTATTACCCGTCCCGGAAAAGGCAAAAAACACTAAATGACACACTTATGAAACAAACTATGATCTCCGCCTTAAAAGCTTCCGGAGAGCTCCTGCTGACAAGTTTTGGCCAGACCGGCGACATCCGCCTCAAAGAGTCGCAGAGCAGTATTGTTACGGAGGCAGACCTGAAAAGTGATTCCCTTATTGTGAATATGATACGTGAGCGTTTCCCTGAGCACAACATAATTTCGGAGGAGAGTGGCTTCAGCGGAAGGCGATCAAAATTTACATGGGTGATTGATCCGCTTGACGGGACATCAAATTTTGCTTCAGCTATTCCATGGTTCGGCGTTCTTATTGCTCTTTTTGAGGAAGATGTGCCTGTTATGGGCGGAGCCTTTCTCCCGGTTACCGGGCAGCTTTATTTTGCAGAGAAAGGTAAAGGAGCTGTATTGAATGATGCTCCCCTCAGGATGAAGATGAATAATGGCCTGAGAAACTCGCTGTTTTCATTCAATGTCGATTTCACCGATAATGAAAAAGTTCTTGATGACAGTATAGGTATCTACAAAAACCTTGTTAAGGGAGTAAGAAACATAAGATGCACAAACTCACTGGTTGACTTTCTTTATGTTGCCGAGGGAAAATTCGGGGGTTGCATTAACCTTTTCACCCGGGTCTGGGACATTGCTGCCCTCGGTCTCATTATTTCCGAAGCAGGCGGTATCATGAAGCATGTCGATGGTGACGATATTAAGTTTAATCTGGATGAAAAAATAACAGAAGCTAATTTTGCCGTAATGGCAGGTTCTGAAGATATCATATCGGAGCTCAGCCGGAAGGTGCTTTGAGATAACATAACATTGTGACCAATGTGATATTCAATGAATAGCACAGGATATGAAAACTCAATTTTACACAGGGAGGTATGATGCATAATATTAAAAAGCCCGGAGCGGTCGTTTTGCTTGTCAGTGTTCTTACAGGTATGTTTCCCTGTCATACAGATCAATACAAAAATAACCTTCTGCAATATAAAGACCTCTCAGGGAGGTTAATTCCGGTTAAAGACAGTCAGGACTGGCAGGAAAGGCGCAGGCAGATCCTTGACAGCATGCAGCTGGTGATGGGTCCATTACCCGATAATCTGAACAAAGTGCCCCTTGATATTCAGATCATTGAGAAGGTCGATACAGCAGGGTTACAGAGGCTGAAGATCACTTTTGCAGTGGAAAAAAATGATCGTATTCCTGCTTTTCTTTTTATTCCGGCCCCTGCCAATAAGCCTGTACCGGGAATACTTTGTCTTCATCAGACAATAAGCACAGGTAAGGATGAACCAGCAGGTATTGGCGGCAATCCTGATTTACATTATGCACTGGAGCTCGCACAAAGAGGATACGTGACACTTGCGCCCGACTACCCCAATTTCGGTGAGTACAGTTATGATCCTTACAAAAATGGATATCTCAGTGCAACAATGAAGGGGATCCGCAATCATATCGTTGCTGTTGATCTTTTACAGTCATTAAAGGAGGTCGACCCTGACCGGATAGGTTGCCTGGGCCATTCGCTTGGCGGACATAATTCACTTTTCCTCGCAGCATTTGATACAAGGATAAAAGCAGTCGTCACAAGCTGTGGATTTACAACCTTTTATAAATACTACGGAGGTGATCTTACCGGGTGGAGCCATAAAGGATATATGCCACTGATAGCTGCAAAATATGAAAAGAATCCTGCAAAGATGCCCTTTGACTTCACCGAGATACTGGGGGTGCTCGCACCACGTGCACTTTTCATAAGTGCTCCCCTGCATGACAGTAATTTTGATATTTCAGGGGTGAGGGATTGTGTAAATGCCGCCAGGCCTGTTTATCACCTCTTTAATGCGGATAATAAAATCATTATGATAAGTCCCGATGCACCACATGCCTTTCCGCTTGAAGCAAGAGAGGCTGCTTACTCGTTTCTTGACAGGGAGCTTGATTTTACCCCTGTTGTCAGATAGTTGCTAAAGGGCCCCTGAATTTAATTGAAGCAAAATTAAAGCTCTGCCATTTTGCAGGTGACGGGCTTTTTGTTAGTTTTACGCCCTTGTTTAAACGGGCCCGGGTAACAGGTAATATCCTAAGGTCAGTATTATTATTTAAAGCAAAAAGAATGAAAAAGATATCCTTGACAATGGTTGGAATATTGATATTCACATTATTAAGCAGCCAGGTTAAAAGCCCTTTTCAGATCACTGATCTTCATGTTCATCTGAAAGGGAAGCTTACAATTGAAGATGCTGCCAAAAAATCAAGAGAGGAAAATATCAATTATGGAATTGCCGTAAACTGCGGACTGGGTTTTCCCATTCACAGTGACTCCCAGATCGATTCTGTCCTGGAAACTTTTAAAGGTTACCCTCAGTTTTATGTCGCCATGCAGGCTGAAGGAAGGGAATGGGTTAATATCTTTTCCAGGGAATCAAGAGCTAAATTTGATTATGTTTTTACAGATGCAATGACATTCACTGATGCGAAAGGCAGGCGCAACAGGATCTGGATCAAGAATGAGACCTGGATTGATGACGAGGAGCAATTTATGGATTATCTTGTGAACACACTGGTAAAAATCCTTAACACCGAGCCTATTAATATCTATGTCAACTCAACCTATCTGCCTGAGCAGATGGCAGACAGGTACAGTCATTTCTGGACACCGGAAAGGATGGACAGGGTTATAAAGGCAGCCAAAGACAATAATATTGCCATTGAGATAAACAACAGGTTCCGGATCCCGTCTGCTGATTTTATAAAAAGAGCCAGGGCAGCCGGAGTTAAATTCACAGCAGGTACAAATAATGCAGACGAGAATTTCTCGGGTGCGCCTTATGCCCTGGAGATGATAAAGGAATGCAACCTGACAAAGGATGACTTTTACCTTCCGGTGAAAAAGAACCGGCAGCAGGCTCATAAATAAACTTTAAACATTTGGATAATTTTGATTTTATACGGATACTGAAGTTCCTTCCGGGCATAATTCTGGGACTTACTGTTCATGAGGCCAGTCATGCGCTTGTAGCGCACATGTGTGGTGATTCGACATCCAGGGATCAGGGCAGGATCACGTTAAATCCCCTGAAGCACATCGATCCGCTGGGATTCATACTGCTGATGGTCGCAGGATTCGGATGGGCCAAACCCGTACAATTCACCGAGCAGAACCTGCGGAACCCCAGGACGGATGTTATAAAGATAGCCCTGGCAGGCCCGCTTTCAAATGCAGTTACTGCGATGGTCCTTTCAGTTCTGTTTTCCCTGCTGTCGTCCTTTGTCCCTTCCTATTCCAGCCCGGGGATACGGATCCTTTATGAAGTGTTGCATTATGCCATATATATTAACTGGGGTCTTTTTGTCTTCAATCTCATTCCCCTCCCTCCGCTTGACGGATCACACGTACTGTTCCATCAGTTTAAGAGGTACCCTGTCTTTTACGAGGGGTTATACAAGTATGGTTCCATCATCCTCTTCGGGCTTCTTATAGCTACCACCTTCACAAAAATAAATTTCCTTCCCATCTGGCCGCTGATACGGTTCCTGGGTGAAGGATTCCTTTCACTTGTGGGATACAGGTGAACAGAATGACAGGATCGCACATAAATTGGCACGGATTGCAAATTGCGCCAGCGTTAACGCGTGCAAGGGAAGACTATTTGAAATAACCCCGGAAATTATTATATTGCAGCAAATAAGATTGTTGTGAAATCAGCAATGATCATTTTAAGTTTGCTTTTTGGAGGACAGTTACCGACCGGGGCTGACAGGTATTATTCAGCCAGGATTAATATGGTAAAGACTCAGATCAAAGCCCGCGGGATATCAGACAATGACGTACTGGAATCCATGAAAAGGGTTCCCCGCCATCTGTTCGTGCCTGAAGAATATGAAAATGAGTCATATGGGGATTATCCGCTTCCAATCGGATATGGTCAGACAATATCGCAGCCATATATAGTAGCTTACATGACTGAAGCTGCAAGGCCTTCAGCAAAGAAGAAAGCCCTTGAGATCGGTACCGGATCAGGATACCAGGCCGCTGTTCTTGCACAGATCGTCGACACGGTTTATACCATCGAGATAGTGACGGAGCTGGCAATTGAATCGGCTGAAAGACTTAAGAAACTGGGGTACAGTAATATAATCGGAAAATCAGGCGATGGATATAACGGATGGATTGAACATGCACCCTTCGATATAATTATTGTCACTGCAGCAGCCGTTAAAGTTCCTGATCCGCTTATTGATCAGCTTGCAGAAGGTGGCCGGCTGATAATCCCGGTAGGAACCGCCGGTGGTGTCCAGAAACTCATGCTTTTTCGTAAAAAGAATGGCAGGATCAGTTCAACAGAACTTTTGCCTGTCAGATTTGTTCCATTCAGGAGATATTAAAACAGCTGAAATAAAATATATTCATAACGCCATGGAATACTATGCTGCACAAAAGATAAAAGAATCATGGGGAAAAAAGCCGTGCGATCATCCTCATCTTGAAAAAGAATATTATTCAGGAGCATTCCTGATAAATTACGTCTGCACAACGTGCGGAAAAGAATTTACAATAGCTCAGAAGCTTGAGATGGATGAAGAGAGAAAAAAGCAGGTGAGCCATCCTGTTTAGAATTCAATTAATCAGTTCAATTTAATCAGACCTCTGCTTTTACTAATATTTAAACTATTGAGATATGGAGCACAGCAGGACAACTACCGCATTTGAGATAAAAGGTTACAGCATCGTAAAGAATCTGGGCGTAGTCCGGGGGATACTTGTACGGTCGAGGTCAATATTCGGCAGCATAGGCGCAGGTCTTCAAACCCTTGTCGGAGGTAACATCACAATCCTGTCAGAACTTTGTGAAAAGACCAGGGAGGAGTCTTTTGAGATAATGATGAACCACGCAGAATCCCTTGGTGCAAATGCAATTATAGGGATCAGGTATGAATCTACGGAGATCTTCCAGGGAGTCACGGAGGTGTTGTGTTACGGAACTGCCGTGGTTGTGGAAGAGACCGTGAACGCATAAGGTATATCAGAAATTTACTATGAGGAGGAAATTGAAATGAAAACATTCAATGAAAGCGAGATATCCGGGCATCTGTCAAAAAGCTTAAAAGGTTGGCGATATGAAAAGAGTGCTATCAGGAAGGATTTTGAATTTGGCAATTTTGTTGAAGCATTTTCTTTCATGACTGCCGTAGCCCTTGAGGCGGAGAAGGCAGATCATCATCCCGAGTGGAGCAATGTCTACAATAAGGTGACGATAGCTTTAAATACCCATTCGGCAGGAGGTATAACCGACCTTGATTTCAAACTTGCAGAGAGTATCGAAAATGCATATGGCAGGTTCCGGAAGTTATAGCCCGGCTGCAAGCCTGTTTGTTATTGAGTCCACGGTTTCATGATGGTAGATATAGGTCGGAAAGCTGACCTCTATCATAGGGATGGCCGCCTCTGCTGCCCTGTCATACAGCTCTGCATCGGTGCCATATGCAATATCTGTGAATCCATTGAGGGAAAGGGCAGTATTCCTTTCAATAAAAAAGGTCCCTCCTATTATACAATTATTTAGGTTTACTTTTTCCCTGTGGTTAAACCTGTCAGGCACATATGGGTTCCCGATTATTTTTACACCCCCGTACAAAAACCTCACTGATGGATTTTGGAGCAATACAGCTTTTCTTAATTCCAGGTGCCGCGGATCAAACTCATCATCAGAATCAAGAAAGGTAATAAATTTCCCGGAAGCTGACTTCAGTCCGTTATTCTTCGCAGCCGGCTCTCCCCTGTGTTTCTGTCTTTTGTACAGGATCCCAGGGTATTTTTCAAGATAATGTGCTATCCTGGCATGTGTGTCATCAGTACTCCCGTCGTCAACAATTATTGCCTCCCAATCCGGATCAGTCTGGGCGATAAGTGAGTTCAGAGCTCTTTGTATCAGAGCTGACCTGTTAAATGAAGTTATCACCACAGAAAAAAAATATTGATCTGAAATGCCGGATCTGACATTATTATTTGTGATTATACCATTCATATCCTGATTAACAGTTCTTACAAAGCCGGATTATTAAGATACGAAAAACAGCACTTACCCAACTGAATGAGGGGACAATTATACTTTCAGCTCTTTATTACAGAATACCTTGTGATCAGCGTCCCATTGTCATTTACCTGTTTACAGCTGAGCAGTTGCAGATGAACATCAAGCTTTTCGTTTGCTACAATATTGATTCCAATGCCGAATATTTTCGGTTCGATTGTCAGCCACAACTCATCAATCAGCTCTTCTTTCAGAAATGCGGTTGCTATATGCGGCCCTCCGACAACAAGCATCTGTGAATACCCTTTCTTTTCATAAAGTGACAAAAGCTGTTGGGGAGTCGCATCGAGGAATTCAAGCTGACCTGAAACCTCATATTCTTTATAATCATCAGGCCGGCTGGTCATGACAACAATACGCTTTCCTGCAGAAGGTTTTGGAGGATCGGCCTTAAAGGTATTCGCTCCCATGACAATCAGTGGTGATTCCCTCCAGATTCCGGTGAAATATTCCTGATCCGATTCTGATGACCAATTCCGTACATTGGGATCATCCCAACGGGTTGCCTTGCCGTCAAGAGTTGACACAAATACGAGTACAACTTTCATCATAATATAAATCTGATTTTAAAGTTATGATGCCTTCCTGTTGGCGGACAGACAGACAGGAAGTTCTTAACTCTTGATATTTTACAGTTCCAGTGTTATTGAATTACCTCCGACACCCAGGTGCTCCAGAAGTTTCAGTACAGCGTCCATCATTGGCGGAGGTCCGCAGAGATAGTACTGCGTGTTAAGATCCTCCACATTGCTTCTTAGAAAAGCTTCATCTATCATACCGTGAAAATACCCTTCTGCCTCTTCATCCGAGAGTATATTTATAAAATCTTTCCCCAGCAATTTACTGAATTCCTCCTCATTTATAATATCTGCTTTGGTTTTGTTGGCGAAAAGCAGCCTGTTGCCGGAGATCTCTTTTTTATCTTCCAGGTCTCTCAGGATAGAGATAAACGGTGTCACTCCCGCCCCTCCCGCGATGAAGACGCCTTTGCCTTTATAGTTTATAGCACCCCATACATCCCTTATTATCAACTCATCTCCTACTTTCAGTTTCCCCAGCTCATTTGTTATTCCGTTTCGCGATGAATAAATTTTAATAGTAAATTCGAGGTATGGCGCAGAGTTCAGGCAGGTAAATGTAAATGGCCGTTTTTCATTCTTAAGGTCCTCTCTGTTTATTGAAACGTCAGTTGCCTGACCAGGGACAAAAGAATATCCTGAAGGTTTTTCAAACCTGAATCTTTTGACATCATGAGTTACCTGTTCAATGTAGAGAATCCTGACAACATATTCTTCCATAGCTGTATAGTTTTGATAATTAAACAATTTATACAATCCATTGTTTAAATGAACTTAAGCTAAAAATTACTGATTCTACTATATGCTATAATGATTAAGGATTATTATGTCATTCTTATAATTCTCAGGTGATAATTTATCGGCCTTAAAATGTCAAACTGGCGTATTAAATGTAATTTTGCAGGTTATATGGAAAGAATAAATGACAATTAAGGAGTTGCATATTGAGCTGCTGGAAGCATATTCGGTAAGTAATCTTACAAGGATATCGCTGACTCTGATTAATCTGTTCAAAACCAGGCAATATTCGGTACTCCGGAAAATCTCCGAAATAATCAGCGACTTTGTAAGTATTAAAATTCAGCCTGATGGAAAAGGTTTTACCAGGTTTATGATGCTTTATCATCCTGATCGTGCCAATATTCATATAAACGAAATAAACAGGCTGGCAGAACTCGCCAATTTCGATGGCCTTTTAGCATATTCACATATATTAAGGCTGGAACGCATCGAAGAAATGACCTTTTCCCTGAACTGTTACGAAGATATTGATTATTCTCCCGTTTACAGCTGGGATTTTGACACTGAGGGTTTCAGTATTGTCACTGATAGTCAGCTTACAGATGTTATCAGAACAAAAACCAGCAGCAGGCTTATCGGGTATAACTTTTATGATGCCATAAAGATCAGGGAATTTGGCTATACCCAAATTGAGTACCCCTCCTTTTACCTTGAGGATATTGAAGATTTTGAACTATCGTATTCCGACATTAACGACCTTGATGGTGTGCAATTCTGCATCAATGCGAAAACTCTTGATCTTTCGAATAACCGCATAACGGACCTGTCGCCACTGATCGGACTTAAAAATCTCGAAGAACTGAATCTGTCTGACAATCAGATTGGTTACATCGATGAATTAAGTACTCTGTCGGGACTTAAAAGCCTGCAATTATCCAACAATCTTATACAGGACATTTCATCTCTTTTCGGACTTGAAAAACTTGAATTTGCTGATCTGTCGGGCAATAATATCGACAGTAAACAGATCAGCAGATTAATTGAATCGGGAATAACAGTTAACCTTGAGAGCTGATGGAAATTGATTATTCACACAAAGACATTCCCGAAAGAATACCTGCCGAGATAAGCGATAAAATTCAGTATTTTTTATCCTCGAATGCCGACCAGCAGATGCGATTTATTATATACCTGGGTCGTAAAATTAATTTTGAGATTTTAAAAAAGGCTTGCCTGCTTACAATTTATTCTGAACCAATTTTCTCCTTCACTTTTAAGGAAGATTCCAGGAATGCCTGGTGGCAAAAGCAAAATGATCCTGATCCTGATCTTTTGCTGGATCTGGTTGAAACTGAAGCCGATGTCGATAATGAAGTGAACAGATTTCTTACTCTTCCGGTCTCACCTTTTAAGTTCCCGATTGTAAAATCAAGGATTATCAGGAACAGTCAGAAAGATGTGCTGTGCATAAATATGAATCATACACCCACGGATGGTGCCGGACTAAAAGAATTTATAAAGACTCTGGCTTCAAACTACAATAAGCTTCTTGAGAACCCCGATTATAGTGGCAGCACAAATCTTAAGGGTGACAGAAGCATCAAACAGGTTACAAGGAATTTTACATTCTTTGAGCTTGCAGGTTTTGTCAGGCAAGGATTTAAAAAACCAAAAAGACTCCCATCCTGGTCGTTCGGCTGGAATAAATCGGGAACAGAAACCCGGAACTATTTCATTTCAGTAAAAACTGCACCGGAAACATTTGATAAGCTAAAGGCATTTGGGAAATTGAAAAATGCAACAATAAATGATCTGGTACTGACCGCATTTATTAGAACCTTTGCAGGGATAAATCCTGAAAACATATCTGTTGCAAAGCCGGTTATTATCCCGGTTGATTTAAGAAAATATATTAAGCCCGGCCATAATACGGGAATATGCAGCCTTACAGGGTCTATGATATGTAATATTGGTACAGAGACCGGGACCTCTTTTACAGAGACTCTTGGCAAGGTTTGTGATGAGATGAACAGGAAGAAGAGATCACATTCGGAAATGATTATGCTGGCACCGTTCCTGGTGCTGTCAAAAATTATTCCTTATCCAAAGTTAAAAGAGCAAATGATGCAGAGAAAAATGCCTCCGATTCCTTTGGTTACCAATCTTGGCATTATCAACCCAATGGATATTGATTTTGGCAGTATCCCTGTTGAATATTCATATGTTACCGGGGTTATAAGTTATAAGGACTATTTTAGTATGGCTTATTCTACTTATAATAAAGAAATGTCTTTTAGCGTCGGTTTTACGGGTGGTGAAGCTCAGGTTCAAAAAGTTAATGATTTTTTAAGCAGGCTGAAAGCTGAGTTGGATGGAATATAATAATTAAGGATTTTTTGCTTTTTCCCTGCCCGACACATTTTCTTGACTTCTCTCCCACGAATCGCCGCTTCTCCCCCCATACTACCCCAAAAGCCCTGTAATCCCTCATGAACCACACTGTTGTTTACCCCTCACACCTCAGCCGGGAAGTGAACTTTAAAAAATCGGATAATCAATTATCAGAGATATCAGCCCTCCCTGCAGGCTGGCTCTGCCACGAACGTGGCGGTATGTTAATGACCCCCAGCGCTGATGTCAAAGCTCATTTCCGGTCCGTGGCATTTATTGAATTTCTGTGCAATACGGCAACAAAGAAAAATGAAAGGGCTGCTATTATCAGCTTTACCACATAGCTTATCTGAATAATTGACCACTCTCCTTTCGTATTTGTCCAGGCAGGCAGATCAGTCGTAGAATTTACTGCAAATCTGCTCATTACCAGCTTACTTACATAGTCATTACGTATGTCATGAAGGGCTAAAAAATCAAACAGTAAACATGCGAATAATACGATTGTAAAAATCAGAAGAACCCTTGTAACAGCAGCATTTGTTTTCATTTTGTTATTGTTAAATTACACACTTACATGATTTCAAAAAGCCGGGTAAAAAGCGCTATCAGTTTATTCTCAGCCTTAGCTGCTGTTGCTATAATTTCATCTAATGCTACAGGCTGAAGATTTTCCGGATCGCATTCGTCAGTCAAAACAGAAATTGCCGCGCATGGCAATCCGATATGATTGGCCACAATTACCTCAGGGACCGTGGACATGCCCACAGCATCTGCGCCAACAATTTTCAGCAGACGGTATTCGGCCCGTGTTTCAAGATTTGGTCCCTGAACTGCAGCATAGACACCATCACGGAGAATAATTTTTTCTTCCAGCGCTATCTCAGTAAGTTTCCTGTTAATGATCTCAGAATAAGGACGGCTCATATCGGGGTACCGGGGACCCTGTGTATCATCATTTGCCCCCCTGAGCGGATTTTCAGGCAGCATGTTGATATGATCGGAGATCAGCATTAATTCTCCTTTTCTGAAATCCGGATTAATTGCCCCGGCGGCGTTCGAAAGCAACAGATATTTTACACCAAGGGCTTTCATTACCCTTACAGGAAAGGTGATCTGCTTCATTGAATATCCTTCGTAATAATGGTGCCGTCCCTGCATTGCAAGTACCATCTTCCCGGCAATTGTACCAAAAATCAGTTTGCCTGAATGAAATTCAACAGTTGATCTTTCAAACCCGGGAATATCCTCATAATTGATCTGCCTGCTGACAGAGATAAGATCAGCCATCTTACCCAGGCCTGTACCCAGGATAATCCCGATCTCAGGATCCCTGATTCCCTTGCTCCGGAGAAATGCCACTGTTTGTGTGATCTGCTCATTCATTTGCATAAATCTTACTTTTAAAAGCTCCCGATGATATTTTTATAGCGACCTCCAATTTACACATTCACAGGCATACCGGCAAGGATCAGGAGGCAAAATAGCTTAACACGTTCTAGGTATGTCTGAAAACTCTTCAAAAAAGTAATATCAGATGAGAATAATAACCATGATTTTGAAATATAATGCATCATGTCATTAATAAACCAGTCTATGTATCAGAATAAATTGCTGATTCAAAATACTGATAATTATGAAACCAGCCCTTAAAATCAAAATCATATCATGATGAAAACAAGATCTATTTTTTCGATGTTCATGCTCTTGACCGCCTGTGTACTTAATGGTCAGAATATTAAGCCGGAAAGGTTACAGGGTTCATGGGCGGGTAATATAATTTTACCTGACAACTCTGCGATATTCGTAGTTTTAAAATTTGCGGTAAAGGATAATTTGTTGGAGGGCAGTCTGGATGTTCCCGCACAATCGACGAAAGATATTTATATTGATTCTGTCAGGGTTCTTCAGGACAGTGTGATAACTGACCATTCATCAACGATAGGACCCGGATCTTTTGTTAAAGGATTAATCTTACCCGGCGATTCCGTCATTGACGGAAGATGGATACAAAGCGGAGCCTCCTTCCCCCTGAGATTAAGAGCTACAACAGAGGTCTATCCGTCAAAACCAAGAAAGAGCAATTTAAATCCTGCGCAGGATGGTTACAAAATAATTAAGCTGATAGAAAGCACCCCAATAAAAGATCAGCAGCAAACCGGTCTTTGCTGGTGCTTTGCAACTACATCTTTTATTGAAACGGAAGCTATACGACTTGGGAAAAAACCTGTTGTACTCTCGCCGATGTTTTTTCTTACGCCTGCATATATGGACAAAGCTGAGAAATATATAAGAATGAATGGCAAAAGTTCTTTTGGTCCGGGCGATTTAACCTTCAGTGCAATGAGTGCATACAAAAAATATGGCGCGGTTCCTCAAATAGTCTATTGTGGCAATAAGGATACCGCTTCCGGATATAATCATGGAAGAATGGACCACAAGCTGCTTGAGAAGGTGAAATATTATGTAAATAATGGTCGTGGAAATATGACAGTAGATGGATACAGAGAAAATATTGCCGGAATATTATCAGGAACCCTTGGGAAAGCGCCCGGGACTTTTACATATAACCGGAAGCAATTTACGCCAAAGTCCTTTGCAGGTGAGATGATTGGAATCAATCCTGATGATTATGTGGAAATAACATCCTATACTCATCATCCTTTTTATACAAAGTTCATATTGGAGATAGAATCAAACTGGAACAACAACTACTACCTGAACGTTCCCTTAAATGAGTTTGGCAGTATCGTTGATTCTGCTTTGTTGCATAATTATTCGGTATGCTGGGATGGTGATATCAGGGATGGCTACTACAATGGTTTTGCGGTATTGGGTGATTCTGTTACTTCAATTTCACAACAGATGAGACAGAATGCATTTGATAATTATACCACAATAGATCAGCATAACATGCATATTATCGGCATTGCCCGAAACGACATGGGAAAGGAATTCTACATTATCAAAAACTCAAGTGATTATAATGATTGCGGCGGGTATTTATATATGTCAAAGGAATACTTTTTGCTGAGAACAATATCAGTAATGGTACACAGGAATGCAATACCCAACGGGATCAGAAAACAGTTAACCGGGGTTTTATAATTATTCAGGATTTGATCTGCCTTTCTGCCATGAAAATGGCATCAGGAGACTAATACCTCCCTATGGCCTGCGGAAGTTCTGCCAGGCTGCCCCGACAATTGCCATTTTTTATGAGGGCGTTACAGGATGAATTTCAAGGCGCCCGGGATAGAGTGTGAATAAATCCGGTTTAGATTCGGATGATCCAGGCTTTGTCAGGATGAACCATAATTACATTTTTATTATACCTCCAAATAGTTGCGAGAATGACTATTATTTTAGAACTTTGATAATCATACCCGGGGTTTTAACCGGGAATGAGTTGCCTTATAAAATGTGATCCAATGTTTATATATAAGATATGAACCGGAATTTCAGGAGATTATAAGGGGTGTTGAAACAAAATCTGCCGCAAAGTATAATCGGGTCAGGAAATTATTGGAAGAGCCGGAGGTAATATGATCGTACATCAGGATTATCCATGAATGAACAGTTAGAATACTTTATAGAATTAATTTTAAGATATGAATTCAACCAAATCCCGGCCAAAACGAAAACTTCTTCCTAAATCCCCTACTGGAATAGAGGGGCTTGACGAAATCACAGGCGGAGGTTTACCTAAAGACAGACCAACCCTGATATGTGGAAATGCAGGATGTGGAAAGACTCTTCTTGGTATGGAGTTCCTCGTTCGAGGTGCAACAATGTACGATGAGCCAGGCGTATTTATTGCATTTGAAGAGACGGAAAAGGAACTTTCAATGAATGTAGCATCACTCGGTTTCAACATTGAACATCTTATTGCCAAAAAAAAATTACTGATAGATCATGTTCATGTTGAGCGAAGTGAGATTGAAGAGACCGGCGAATATGATCTGGAAGGATTGTTTATCAGGCTTAATTATGCCATTGATACAATCGGAGCAAAAAGAGTTGTGATTGATACCATCGAGTCCCTGTTCTCAGGATTGTCCAATGTTGGTATCCTTCGGGCTGAATTGCGGAGATTATTCCGGTGGCTTAAAGAAAAAAAGGTAACAGCAATAATTACCGGTGAACGTGGAGACAGCACTCTTACACAACAGGGACTTGAAGAGTATGTATCCGACTGCGTCATAATTCTCGATCACAGAGTCAATGACCAGACATCCACACGCAGGTTGCGCATTGTTAAGTATCGTGGGTCCATTCATGGCACAAACGAATATCCTTTTCTGATAGACGAAAATGGATTTTCTGTTCTGCCTATCACCTCACTGGGATTGACACATGAGGTTTCGTCTGAACGTATTTCAACAGGAATTAAAGAGCTGGATTTGATGCTAACAGGTAAAGGCTACTTCAGGGGAAGCAGTATCCTGGCTTCCGGAACAGCCGGTACAGGTAAATCAAGTCTTGCTTCGCACTTTTCGGTAGCTACCTGTAAAAGAGGAGAACGCGTTCTCTATTTTTCACTCGAAGAGTCACCATCCCAGATCATCCGAAATATGAATTCTATCGGAATTGATCTTGAACAGCAAGTGAAGAAAGGTTTATTACTCTTCCATGCGATGCGCCCCACATTTACCGGGTTGGAAATGCACCTCGCAACAATGCTGAAAATTATAAAAGAATTCAAACCCTCTGCCGTCATCGTGGATCCTCTTAACAGTTTTATGTCAACAGAAAACTCAAATGATGCGAAATCTCTTGCAATGAGGTTTATTGACTATTTGAAACTACACAATATAACTGCCTTTTTTACCACTCTATCCTCCGGTGGTTCGTCTCTGGAACACACTAATATATTCATTTCGTCACTTATTGATACATGGATATTACTCCGCGACATTGAGCTTGGCGGAGAGCGAAACAGGGGCCTTTATATTCTGAAGTCACGTGGCATGTCCCACTCCAATCAGATACGTGAATTTCTCCTGACTGATAACGGGATAGTACTTCAGAATGTCTACGCAGGGATGGAGGGTGTACTTACCGGCTCTGCAAGAGTTGCCCAGGAGGCCAAAGACAGTTCATACAAGTTGATAAATAAGCAGCTTGTTGAGCAGAAAAGGCTGTTACTTGAGCGCAAACGGAAAAGTCTTGAAACCCAGATTGCTGCACTGCAATCCGAATTTGTAGCCGAAGAGGCGGAACTACTAAAATTAATTGAAATTGAAGAGGCCAGGATAGCAAATATTGACTTTAGCCGGGAGGAGATGGCACTCAGCCGTAAATCTAAAGACTGACTCACTATGAATTCTGATAAACCAAAAGTCACCGAGGTCCAACCTGAAGAAGATAAATGGATTTTACGTTTATATATCGCAGGGCAAACCCCTAAAAGCTTAAAAGCTTTTGAAAATCTAAAAAAAATCTGTGATGAACGGTTAATGAATAAATACAAAATAGAAGTCATTGATCTTCTTGTGAATCCTCAGTTAAGCCGGGAACACCAGATACTGGCAGTTCCTACCCTGGTAAGAAAACTTCCTGTCCCTGTCAGGAAAATCATCGGAGATCTTTCAAATACCGAACGCGTTCTGATCGGATTGGATTTAGTGCCTAACAAGATTTAAAAATATACATCCAAATGAAAAAAGTCAGGAAAGCAACAAATGAAACCGCGGAATATGGTATCAGCGTCAGGAAGTTCAAAAATGAAGCCTACCTTCTGAAGTTGTATATAACAGGCATGACACAACAATCTGTTATGGCTATTGACAATTTAAAGGAGATTTGTGAGGAGCATCTGAAAGGAAGATATACACTGGAGGTGATTGATCTTTATAAAAATCCATCACTGGCTAAAGGAGAACAGATTATTGCTGCACCGACACTTATCAAGAAGTTACCTCTTCCTCTTCGCCGGATCATAGGCAATATGTCAGATACGGAACATGTTCTTGTTGGACTTGACTTAAAAGAAGTAAAAATTTAATAGATTTAACCGGCCTGTTAAATTTAGTCTGTACCAGGAAGCCCGGCAAAATATTTTATATTAACACAGACTTACTTTAATGTCGATAAAACAGTTAATACCAACCAGGGAAGAACTTCTTTTTGAAATTGAAGGATTAAGAGCCCGCCTCACCGAATCTGAAGAGACGCTTAATGCTATCCGCAATGGTGAAGTTGATGCAATTATAGTTTCAGGACAGGAAGGCGAAAAAATATTTTCACTTGTCTCTGCTGAGACCCCCTACCGGATACTTCTGGAAGAAATGCAGGAGGGCGCAATTACTGTAAAATCCGACGGTACTATTCTTTATTGCAATAAACGGTTTTCATCTCTGATCTCTGTATCCAATGAAATAATTGTAGGTCAAAAAATACAAAACTTTGTTCTGGAGTGCGATAAAGTGAAGTTTAGCAGACTAATAAATTATGGTCTTAAAGGGAACGGGAATGCTATAATATCCTTTTTTAATAATGATCACAAATCACAAGTACATCTAAAGTTGTCATTAAAGCCACTGCCTTCAGGAACCATAGGCGATATCTGTATAGTTGCTTCTGATGTTACATTGCTGGTGCAACATCAGGAAAAACTTGAACTTCTTGTGGATAAACAAAACATCAATTTAAAGAGTGCAAATGAAAAAGTAAAAAAAGACTTAATTGAACTAAAAGCCACAAAGGAGAATCTCCAGGAAACCGGAACCAGGTTATCCTCGGTCTATAACTCCATGTCAGAGGGACTCTCCCTGAATGAGATTGTTTATGATCATTCCGGTGAAGCTGTTGATTATATTATATCTGATCTAAACCCGGCATTTGAAAAGATCATCGGATTGAGAAGGGATAACGTAATTGCTCATAGGGCTACCGAGGCATATTCAGTGAACAAAGCTCCTTTTATTGATATCTATTCAGAGGTAGAATCAACGGGGAAAAATGTAACATTCGAGACTTATTTTCCTCCTTTGAAGAAATATTTCAGTATATCGGTTTTCACTGCGGGAAAAGGGAAGTTTGGAACAATCTTTAAGGATATCACTGATCATAAACACTCCGAAGAATTAATTCTCCGGCAAAATTCCCTGCTGGAGAGCATCAATTTGATACTTGAAGCGGCACTTACCGCTCATAATGAAAAAGAGCTTGGAATTGCATGCCTCCTGATAGCACAGAAAATTACCCGGAGTAAATTTGGATTCATTGGCAAAATCAGCAAACAAGGTCTTGAACAAATCGCGGTAAGCCATCCCGGATGGGATGCCCTCACTGAAAAGGATGTGACCGGTCAAAGAATATCAGATCTCACCTTCAGGATACATGACATTTGTAGTAGGGTAATTGCCGAAGGTAAAAGCTTATTTACCAATGATCCTTCAAGCCATATGTACCGGATCATATTGCCTGAAGATCACCCTGTACTCCATTCATTTCTTTGCGTTCCATTAATTAAAGCAGGGAGAATCGTTGGGATTTTTGCCCTGGGTAATCGTTCGGAAGGCTATACCCAGGTAGATCAGGATCACATGGAGACTTTAGCTCCTATCGTAGTTGAAGCCTTCACAAGGAAACAGATAGATGATGCTCTGCAGAACAGCGAGGAAAGGCTGCTCATTGCCCTTGACACTGTACAGCTTGGAACCTGGGATCTCAACCTGATAACCGGCGATGCGATTAATTCACTGCGGCACGATCAGATATATGGTTACGGGGAGTTTCAGCCGGTATGGTCTTTTGAAATAGCTTGCCGCCATATGCTTCCTGAGTATAAACTGAAATTCCTGGAGGCCGTTGAGCGGTCAAAAAAAACGGGTGTTTTGGACTTCAAGGGTAAAGTAGTCTGGCCGGATGGTTCCATCCACTGGATAGCACCACACGGGATTGTGCATTATAATACTGAAGGCCACCCGGTCCGGATGGTCGGGGTTGTTGAAGATATAACTGATCGCGAGAATTCGGAGGACGCATTGCGCCGGAGTGAAGAACAACTCAGAGTCACCTTAGCCAGCATCGGCGATGCTGTACTGACTGTCGATACCTCAGGCCGTGTGCTTTTCATGAATCCGGTTGCAGTAAAACTTACAGGTTGGGAGCTCAAAGATGCTACCGGTCAACCGGTCCGGAATATCTTCAGAATTATAAATGAGATTACTCAGCTGCCTTCTGAAGATATTGTGGAACGGGTATTATCGGAAGGTCATATTGTCAGCCTTGCAAATCGTACAGTGCTTGTTACAAGTGACGAACGGCAGATTCCTATCGAGGATAGTGCAGCCCCGATCAAGGATAAGGATGGTAAGGTGACTGGCGTAATAATCGTATTCCAGGATGTAACCGAGAAGCGACGTGCACAGAAAGCCCTGGAGGAGAGTGAGGAAAGATTCAGAACTATTGCGGAATCTCTTCCTGTTATGATTTTAATATATGGAATTAAAGAATCCGATATATCTTATATAAACGAACCATTTGAAAGGGCATTTGGTCTTTCCAAGGGTGAACTGAAAGGAAGAAATATTCAGGACATCTTTTATTACGATTCCGATCGTATAAAAATGATCTCTGATTTGAGCGAAAGTGATGAATTAGGTTCCAGGGAATTAAGAGTTAAAAGATCAGATGGAACACCTTTCTGGGTCATGACTTATATTCGGAAAATTATTTTTATGGATGAGCCTTCTTATCTTACTTCTTCCATTGATATTACCGGAACCAAGGAGGCACAGGAGGAACTTTCCCGTCTGAACCGGACACTGGATGCACACAGCAAAAGCAGTCAGGCAATGATGCGGTCAAAAGATGAGTTTGAATACCTGAATGAAGTATGCAAGATTATTATCGATGATTGCGGACATTCTCTGGTGTGGATCGGTTATGCTGAAAATGACATGAGAAAAAGTGTTAAGCCAGTTGCATATTATGGTTTTGATGAAGGTTATATAAATCAGCTGGACATCACCTGGGACGAAAGCGAACGGGGCAGTGGTCCAACCGGTACTGCAATCAGAACAGGGAAGCCTTCATTATGCAGGAATATGCAAACCGACTCGGCTTTTGAACCATGGAAGAAAGCCGCAATAAGCCGTGGTTTTGCATCATCGGTGGTATTACCCCTTATATTTGAAGGGAAAACCCTTGGTGCCCTCACTATCTATTCAAAAGAACCCGATCCATTCTCGGATCATGAAATAAGACTTCTTTCAGATCTGGCAAACGATCTGGCCTATGGAATTTCTTACCTCAAACTTGAAGAATCTGAAAGAAAATCCATCCGGGTCATAAAAGAAAACGAAGTTAAATTAAAGGAACTTATTGCAACCAAAGATAAGTTTTTCAATATTGTCGCTCATGATCTGAAGAATCCCTTCACAAGCCTTATCGGGTCTTCTGAATTGCTCTATGATAATATTTATAAACTTACACCTGAAACCATTAAAAATCTTGCATTGATATTAAACAATTCGGCTAAAGGAGGATATTCAATTCTTCAAAACCTCCTTGACTGGTCAAGGTCACAAACCGGGTTACTTAAGATCTCTCATGAAGAAATAAATATAAGGGAATTAATTGCTGAAAATATTTCTAACCAGGAACTATTTGCTAATAATAAAGATATCAGTATAATTAATAAATCGAAAAAGGACATTTACATAATCGCCGATAGAAACATGCTGAACACGGTTTTCCGGAACATCCTGAGCAATTCAATAAAGTTTACCCACAAATCCGGCAAGGTGGTTATTGATATAAAAAGAGAGACTGATAGTATTACAATACTGGTAAAAGATAACGGAGTTGGTATTTCTCCTGACAGGATTGAAAGACTTTTTAGCCTTGATACCAGAAGTTCGACACCGGGAACTGAAAATGAGCAGGGTACAGGTCTGGGTCTGAAATTAAGCAAGGAATTTATTGAAAAGCTGGGGGGAGTTATCACCGTCAAATCCGGATTAAATAAAGGCAGTATCTTCAGCATCAAATTACCGTTAATCAGAATTTGAGACTCATTAAATCAAAAATAAAACTTTAACACGAAAATTGCGGTACCGGATGTTACACCTGTTTTGCAACGGCAGTAAGTTAAAAAGGAGCCAGGCAATACCTGGCTCCTTTTTTCCCGTGTGATTCCGGTGCGACTCGAACGCACGACCCACAGCTTAGAAGGCTGTTGCTCTATCCAACTGAGCTACGGAACCAAATATAACCAGAACGCTTCTCTTTCTCACGACCATGCCGGTAAACCGGCATTGCTCTATCCTAGTGGCTACGAAAACATTTTCCGCCGCAAAATTACATCTTTTTTCAAATCCTGCAACCTGAACTCCAAAATGACCCGGGGATAATACTGATGATGCTTGTATATCAATAGGCTTTCATGTAGTTGACAAGGCCTTTCATATCAATGATCTTCTTCAGCTTTTCCGGAAGCGGCTCAAATTCAAATCTCCTTTTGCCTGTTTTAATTACAGAATTATCATAGTCGACATCAACGGAATCACCTGGCCTGTAGTTATCTACAGCGTCCTTATTGATAATAAGAACTAGCCCCTGGTTTATAGAGGAACGATAAAAAATCCTGTTTGCCGACTTTACGATAATCGCCTTTATTCCGAGATGTGCCAGGCCTACTGAGGGATGTTCCCGGGAGCTGCCGCACCCGAAATTTTCTCCTGCAATGATTATGTCACCGGCTTTTGCGTTTTTAACGAAACCCTGATCAAAATCCTCAAACAGTAATGGGATTATAGCCTCAGGATTGCTGCTCAGAACATTATAGGTGTGTTTACCTGCAAACATCTGATCGGTATTAAGATTATCAACATCAGCATAGTTCCATACGTTACCGGAACGCCTGTTCTCGCCGGGCTTAATTACTGATGTCCTGCTTTGCGGCAGCTTAAATGGATATACCTCCATGCCATGTGTCATTCCGGGATGTGTAATTAAGCCGGTCAGTGCTGAAGAAGCCACAGTGGCCGGTGATGCAAGAAAGATCCGGGCCTCTTTGTTTCCCATTCTGCCGTGGAAATTCCGGTTTGCCGTCGAAATTACAGTATGCCCGTCAGCCGGAATACCCAGCCCTGTGCCCAGGCATGGCCCGCATGATGGAGTCAGTATGTTAGCCCCTGCCTTCAGAAAAATTGCAATGATCCCTTCCTCTACAGCCTGCAGGTAGATCTTTGCCGAAGCCGGAATAATGCTGAGCTGAAAATTCTCTTTAATGACCTTTCCTCTGAGTATCCCTGCTGCGATCCTCAGGTCCTCAATCCTTCCGTTGGTACATGTTCCGATGAGCCCCTCCTGCACCTCCGTGCCCTCCACTTCAGCCACTGATCTTACATTATCAACGTTATGAGGGAAGGATACAACCGGAAAAACATCGCCTAGCTCAATATCGATTTCTCTGTTGTACCGTGCTCCGGGATCAGCCCAGATCCCGCTTATCTTTTCATCATAATATTCCGACAATATCTCATCAGGCGGAAAAACTGCATTTTTCGCTCCCATCTCAGATGCAAGGTTCGCAATAGTCATCCTGTCAGAAATATTCAGCGTTCGCACACCTTCTCCATGGTATTCAACTGACATGTAGTTTGCACCATCCGAACCGATCATCCCTATTATCCAGAGGGCAAGATCCTTTGCCGAAACATGACTTTTCAACCTGCCGGTCAGGTTTATCTTAAGTGATTCCGGTACCCTGAACCAGGTCTCCCCCTTTTTCCAGATGCCGGCTGCTTCCGTACGGTCAATTCCTGTGGCAAAGGCATTAAAGGCTCCTGCCGTAGAGGTGTGGCTGTCGCTGCCGGTAATCAGCATTCCGGGACGGGCATGGTACGACATCACCTGGTGACAGATCCCTTTCCCCGCATCATAGAAATTACCGATCCTGTGCATTGCAACGATCTCCCTTATCTGCTTATACTGGTTTGCCAGGTTGGCATCAGGCGGAGGTGCATTATGATCAAGGACAACAAGTATTTTATCAGGATCTGACGGCTCACTCCCTCCCATTCTCCTGAATGTCTTGTAAATACTCAGGGTATTGTCATGAGTGAGAATAATATCAGGCCTGGCAAAAACTATAGCCCCTGCAGGGGCGTTAAATATTTTCTCGGCAAAAGTTTCTGGCATGATTTTGCAAATTAATAATAAAAATTGGGGTTAAGGCATAATGGCGCAACGGCGTACAAAGCCCCCCGTGTAATCGTCAGTTTTCAAGTAACCCTCCCCTCTTAAATATTTTTAGCTGGATGCCGGTGAAGGGTTTAGCCTGGTAAGTAACCATGTTACGGGTATTCATGATCTCTCCCGTCTCCAGGTTTACTATGATAAAGTCGCCCTCTTTCAGTTCCATTTCTTCGAGTGATGGACATGTAACTGCAGGAAATGCGGCATTTATCGCATTTCTCTCATAGATCACACCAAACGATTCGGCAATTACTGCCTGGATACCCAGTGAGAGAAAGCAATCGACAGCCTGCTGCCTGGAGCTTCCGCAACCGAAATTTTTTCCGGTAATAACCAGGTCCCCCCGGCCTGCTTTCCGTGCGAAATCCTCAAATCCTTTCAGGTTATCAAAGGTATATTGCCCCATCTCCTTTATGTCAGTTATTGAGAGATATCTGTTGTGGAATATCATATCAGTATCGATATTATCATTTCTTACAATGTGTATTCTTCCCTCTATGACAGTTTTTCTTTCAACAGATGACATTAAGACTCTGTTTTCAGGAGCAGGTTCAGCTTCCTTTGCAATTCCGGTAAATGTTGCCGGTTCTGACGGAATGCCTGAAGGAGTTGTAATGAACCCCGCTATAGCTGATGCAGCCGCTACTTCAGGAGACGCCAGGTACACTTCTCCTTTGCCCTGCTTTCCATGAAAATTCCTGTTCCCGGTGCTTACAGTAACCTCACCCGGGCCGTTCTGTCCTACCTGACCGGCAGCGCAACCGGCACAACCTGCATTGGAGACAAGTGCTCCGGCATTTTTGAATACACCTATCAAACCTTCTTCAAGGCATTGTCTCCATATCCGGTCAGTAGCCGGGACAATTTTCAGAACAACACCCGGTGCGACCTTCCTCTCCCCAAGGATTGCCGCAGCTTTTCTCATGTCGCTTATTCTGCCGTTGGTGCAGCTTCCTATGAATACGGAATCAATTTTAGTGCCGGTGACTTCTGAAACATTCACTGTATTGTGTGGTTCGCCGGGAATTGAGACCATCGGCCTGAATTCAGAAACGTCAATATTAAATGTCTTAGAATACCGTGCATCAGGATCGGCCCGGGGGATTTCAAATTTTGTTCCTGAATGTTCCCGGCAGTAGCTGATTATCTCTTCCGACGGAGGAAATAGAATGATCACCGCCCCCATTTCAGTTGCCATAGAGGAAATAGTGATCCTGTCATCGAGGGTCAGACGCTCAACGGCAGGCCCTCCCATTTCAATTGAATACCCCAGGAGAGATGAAGCTCCAAAGCGTCCGAGAAGATTAAGCACTATATCCTTTGAGCTGATATCCTCAGGTATCTCTCCTTCAAGATTTATCTTTACCGAAGCCGGGATCTTAAACCAGACTTTCCCTTCGTGCCAGGCAGCCGAGATATCCATATCTCCCATACCTTGTCCGAAAGCACCTATAGCACCAAGTATATTGGCATGAGAATCGGTTGACACGGCGGTGGAACCCGGAACAACATATCCCTCTTCAATCAGAACATGTGTTCCTATACCTGCATCGATATCAAAAACCTTAATGCCGTTTTCACGGGCAAAAAGCCGGCAAACGTGCTGGTTTACTGCATATTTCTGATCAGATCCGGTTGGATTGCAGTCAAAAGTGAACAACGTTCTTCCGGGATTGTCAATATTCAACCTGTGTTCCCTCAGGTTTTTTACCACGTTTGCCCCACCGAAATCACGTGCAACCCTTGCATCGATTGTTACGTCCACAACCTCTTCCGGATGAACAACGCTGTTATTTGAATGAGCTGCAATAATTTTCTCAAGCAATGTCATTGCCATTATTTTAGAAATTTGGTAATTAATTTAATTTAAATTACTGTACTATTCCCGGATTGAGGTCCTCATTTAAATTGCTCCCGGTAATCTCTTGGGGATATCCCTTCTGTTTTCCTGAATTGTTTATTGAAATTTGAAATACTGACAAAGCCACATTCCCCGGCAATATCCTGTACTTTGTAATCAGTCTCCCGTAAGAGGTAGCAGGCCTTGTTTGTTCTGACCCTGTTCAGGTATTCAACAAATCCTGCACCACAATTTTTCTTAAAAAATCTGCTGAATGATATAGGACTCATTTTTGCTATATCCGATATCTTCTCGAGGGAAATGGGCTTGAAATAATTTTCCCGGATATACGTATAAACATCAGTCATGCGTTTATTTCCTCTTTCATCAAAGTCAAGCTTATAATTCTCCGAACACAGATAGCCCCATTTGTCAGATGTAATCAGAATTTTGATTGCATTGAAAAAATCAATTATTTTGTCGATTCCCTTATTTTTCACCATCTGTTCCAGGTGCTTTTCTACTTTTCTGGCATCCTCCACAGAATAGAATATCCCTCTTTCAGCATCATTCAGAAGTTTTTTCAGCCTGTGCATTTCATGCTGTGATAAAAACGATTCCCCCAGTGAATCGTATTTGAACTGAACTATTATCCCATGTTTTTCAGGCAGTGCGCTGTCGGTCATGTAATAGTTCCAGCAGTGCGGAATATTTCCCGCTATAAGCACCATGTCGTAGCGGTCAAACAGTTCAACACTGTCTCCGATGATCCTGGTACCGTTGCATTTAATATTCAGCACGAGCTCAAACTCCGGATGAAAATGCCAGAAGCCGCCGGAATCTGTAATATATGATGCCCTGAAGCCACCGCCGTCATCATACACTATTCTTTCAAGTTCAGCAACCATACCTGAAATAATAAAACCGTTTCCTGTTATATCAAAAATAAGAAATTATTTATCATTTCTCAACTGCAATAAATTTTAATTATTTTTCAGATATACTTGACTTTGTAATTTTTATTTTATACTTTTGTTACCAAGCTCATGCTATTGGTATTAAGAGGAGATGAGTAAGGGTTGGGAGTGGAAATCAACAGGATTGTATTGCAGACATTGACTTTCACATCAGGAACCTTCAGGTATAGCGCCCGCTAACCTTGGTTCCATCCTTTTATCAGACAGTAGACACGGGAATTATCTCACTAATAACGCCCGCTCTCTGATTTTCACAACCAACCTTTCTCCTCTTTTTTTTTGTCCGGCCTCAATCTCCCTCTCTCTGTTTTTAATAGTATCGGCCCGTGGCAGGTAAAAAAAATAATATATATTTGATGTTTATGGAAAAGGGGATCAGTTTCTGTTTAACAAGCTGTATAGCGTAATATGAAGACCTATATAAGCAGAAGGGAAAAGAATAACAGGCTTGTACTTTTGTATGGAGGCTGGGGCACAGACGAGAATGTCTTCACGCCTCTGTTAAACAATGAATTTGATTTTATCCTGTTTTACAACTATTCGGCCGACGAGGCATTTGTGTTTCCCGAGATCAAGACATACGAGAAAATAGTTCTTATCGGCTGGTCGCTCGGCGTGTGGGCAGCTGAATATATGGCGCCAAAGACGGGAATAAAACCTGATGTAACAATTGCCGTCAACGGGACACCTGTACCTACAGATAATAAGTTTGGCATACCTCTGAATGAATTTGAGAGTATTCTGAACAACATCTCTGAAGAGAATATGGAAAAATTCTATATTAACATGTTCGGGGACAGGAAAACCTTTAAGGCCAACATTGACCGGGTCCCGGTCAGGACCATAAAATCATTAAAGGACGAACTCAGGTGGTTATATAACAGGATAATGGAACAGAAAGAGCCCGGATTCAGGTGGGATTATGCTGTTACAGGCAAGAAGGACAGAATATTTCCCTCAGAAAATCTTATAAGCTACTGGACAAAGGAAAAACAGACTAAACAGATAATACTTCCCCTTACACATTATCCATTCCACAAATGGAGTTCAATGGAGGATTTCATAAGTTTTGTTGAAAATTATGATGTGAAATCACCTTTGTCAAAGATTGAATAAGCGCGGAAATTTACAGGTCCTTGATAAGTATATTTAAATCCGATTTGGCAATCAGCTTGTCAAATTTTTCCATTATCAGAATAACTTTTTTATAATCAGAGGTTTTGCTGACAAATATCTGAGGTATACCTTTTTTGTCGAGACGTGAAAACACAAAGCTGATGCTCAACTTGTTAATATCCAATGCCGGCTGATACAGCCTCTCCTTATGTTCATTTTCGTGCAAAACAGAAACCAGGTTGGCATTTGAGAGGTCCT
This sequence comes from uncultured Bacteroidales bacterium, assembly GCA_963816345.1. Lineage (GTDB taxonomy): Bacteria > Bacteroidota > Bacteroidia > Bacteroidales > VadinHA17 > LD21. Next base: position 1,427,767 of record CAWFKI010000005.1, on the reverse strand, counting down.
GAAGTATTTCGCGGGCCAGCCGTACAGGGATCTTAAGATTGTCTGCAATATCCTCGGCACTTATTGGCCGTTCCCCAACGGAAAAATTCCTGATAATAAGGTGAAGGATAAGTATTACAAGCGCACGTTTCTGATAGTGGCTGATATTCAACGATTCAGATTCAAATTCATAGTGCGATATGTTCTGGTTCGCAAAGGAAAGCTCTGCCCCCAGCAGCACCACAATCCAGCTGCTCTGCAATAACAGAATTAATAAAGGAACTGCTGCGAAGCTTCCATATATTGCACTGAGCTTTGTCAATCCGAACTGGAGATCTATATAAAGCCACAGCAATATCTGCAGTATACTCCCGGCGATGATACCGGAGATCATGGCCGGAACAAATTTTACTTTTGCATTTGGCATTATGATGAACAGAATAGTAAGAACGATCCAGCTTATCAGAAATGGCAGAAACTTCACCAGAATAATTATGGCAGGCTTTAAAAGATCCAGAATAGGCGCCTTGTTCATATATTCAACAAGGTCTGTCCCGATGAATACTTTTATACTGCTTGATAGTATAATAAATAATGGTGCTATCAGCATAATTGTAAGATAATCGGTAAATTTTCTGTACCATGGACGGGAGCTCCTTACCTGCCATATAAGATTGAATGAGCTCTCAATACGATTAAGTAACGACATGACTGACCAGAACAGGACTATTACACCTACTCCGGCTATAGGACCGCCCCTTGTCTTCTCAATGGCATTTGTAGCGTTATTCAATACCCAGTTAAGCACCTCCTGCTGATCATCAAGCTTACTGGTTATCAGTTGCTTAAGATTCTCATCGAGGGAAAAGCCCTTGGCAATTGCAAATGCTATTGCTACGATCGGTACAATTGTGAGGAGTGAATAAAATGTTAATGCGGATGCCTGCATCTGGACCTTATCATTTAAAAATCCCCGTGTAGCCAGTATTATTATCCTCAGTTGTTTGAACAGGAAGATTTTTCCCCTGGAAATTTCAGAAAGCGGTGTATGCCAGATAATATAATTCAGCCTTTTTAACTTTTCAATGCTCCATAAAACAGGATTTGTCATAATCTTCTTGCCTTAGGTTACCATTTGGAGATGCGATGACTCAAAGTATCAAATATACAAAATACAGGAATATACTTCAGGTTTCAGGCGTTAAACGCCGGAATTGGCACTGACAAATAATTAATACACACCCCGGACAAAAATTATTACTAATTTCACCCGTTGAAATTATTGAAATGCGGGTAAAAATTCTGGAGTTTGTCGAGGGTGCCGGAAAGGCAGAAGGAGTGGCAGTTATAATTGATGTTTTCAGAGCCTTTTCGGTAGGATGTTATGCTTTCAATGCGGGAGCTGCTGCAATCATTGCAACGTCTGATATTGAGAATGCTTTCAGGTTAAGGGCAGATTACAAAAACGCTGTACTTGTAGGAGAAAGAGATGAGAGAAAAATTGAGGGATTTGATTTCGGGAACAGTCCTACGGAGATTATACAGGCCGATCTGAACGGGAAAATTGTTATACATACCACCACAGCGGGAACACAGGGGCTTGTGAATGCCACAAGAGCGGATATCGTGTTGACCGGGAGTTTTGTCAATGCCGGCGCAATTGTCACCTATATAAAAGCGCTGGACCCGCCACTCGTTACACTTGTCGCAATGGGATACCGGGCAATCAGAACTGCAGAAGAAGATCTTTTGTGCGCCAGACATATTACAAGCGGACTGCTTGGTGAAGAGGGTGTTTCCGATGAGTCTGTCGCAGAACTTATGAACACTTCAGGCAGGCGCTTCTTTGATCCCGGAAATAAAAATTTTTCTCCTCCATCCGACTTTTTTCTCTGTACTATGAGGGACAGATTCAATTTTGTTTTAAAGGCTGAAACAAGAACCGATGGAAATATCTCTCTTGTCAGAACCGATGTCTAGCAACTTTTATATTGCATATCAGGTTCATCAAATCCGGTGCGAATATATTGAAAAACCAGCAGCTCCTATGCCATTCGCACAGGGGGTCAGATAAAAAATGAGTGTCAGAAAATAGGGAATATCTTTCTTCTTCTGTGAATTTCCCTGTAAGTGCAGAACATGCACATTCTGTAAAACCGGAACAGCATAACAGATACCCTGGCCGAATCGAGACGTATCTCAATGCGATCGCGGTACCTGATATAAATCCCAGCAAGGACCCTTGTCAGCCTGAGGAACCGCAACCTCTGATAATTCCTCAGCAGATGGACAGTTTCTGAAAAGGTCTTCTTATCAGTTACATTATCATAGAGTATACTGAGATTTTCTATCCCCAGCCTGGTCTTGTTAAGAAATTCCTTGTTGCTTTCAAGACCTTCATGAATGAGGCCATTATCAATATGAAGAATGTCAATCCCTGCTTTTTTAAGCTGATATCCCATAAGTGTATCTTCATACCCGTATTGTTTCAGCGCTTCATTGAACCGGATCCTGGAGAAGACTGATTTATCAATAAGTACATTGAAAGTTGAAAACCAGGCATGAGGGTGTTTGTTCTTGTCAGATGCCCTGCGTTGTTCCATTACTTTTCCATATTTCCATCTCAGCATTTTATCAGGATCGCCGGGAGCGGCATTATGGTATAATATTCCACCACAAATTACCTTGTAGATGGGCATCATAGGCAGCCATTTGCGAAAATAAGCTTCGGCTGTTCCGGGCAATACGGTATCAGCGTCAATAAAGAGAAGGAAATCTCCTTTGGCTTCCAGTGCCAGCCGGTTTCTTATTGCAGCCCTTCCTATATTTTTTTCAGATGAGACCAGCCTCACGCAATCACCTTCCAGTGATTGATATTTTTCCTTGAATTCAGAAGAGGATCCATCATCCCCTATCAGAATTTCACAAAATTCCGGAACTTTCCCGAGCGCGCTTTTCATTCCATGAACCAGTGCCGCTATATCGTAATCGAAAACGGGAATAAGGAGAGAAATCTTCATCTGAGGTTTTAGGTTGACAAATCAAAAATACAACATATTTTATTAATATTTACCAAACTTACTTTGGCAGAGTAATTGCATTGGCTAATTTTGCACATTATTTAATAATCTCCTTTTTAATGGGAAAATTATTTTTCGTTGTTTTGATGACGATGTTGCCGGTATTACTGTTCGGGCAACAGAAAAAAGGTTATGAAATAGACATCACTATTGACGGGTTAAAAGATTCTACTGTTTATCTGGCATATCATCTCGGAGATAAGCAATACATCAAGGATACGCTTAAACTTGACATGTCAGGTCATGCAACAGACCGTGGCAGGGAAACCCTTCCTCAGGGCATATACATGATAGTTCTCCCCGGAAGAAAATATTTTGAGATCCTGATGTCAGACGATCAGTACTTTTCGCTTCGTTGCTCCTATCATGATTATTTCAACACCCTGAAATTTACAGGGTCCGATGAGAATTCTGCATTTCTTGTTTATCAGAAAAAATGGAGTTCGATGCAACAGAAAGCTGCGGATTTTGCCAGAAGGATCCAGAATAACAAGCAAAACAGTGATTCTCTGAAATTCCTTCAGGCAGAACAGAAATACCAGGAGTTAAAAATGAAGTCCTATCTGAAAGAGGTAATCGATGCCAATAAGGGAAATCTGCTCTCCATGCTTGTAAAGGCGCTGCTCCCTATCGATGTTCCTGTATTTACTGTCCCGCCTGTTGTCGCCAATCCTGATTCGGTGCGATGGGTCCTGAATTACAATTATAATAAAGATCATTTCTTCGATAATATTGATCTTACTGATGAAAGATTACTCAGGACTCCAATCCTGTATGCCAGGCTTAATGTTTTTTTTACAAATGTGGTTATTCAGGCTCCCGATTCCATTAACAAAGAAATTGATAAGATAATAAAGAAGGTTCAGCCCGATTATAAGGTATTTCAGTTCGTGGCCGTATATCTTTTCAACCATTTCAGGGAAAGTGAAGTTATGGGACACGATGCCGTAATGGTAAAGCTGGCAGATGACATCTATCTTACGAGCAAGGCCGACTGGGTATCAAAGGAATTTAAAGACGATCTGAGGAAGCAGGTTGATCTCATCCGGCCAAATCTAATAGGTAAAAAAGCAAAGGATCTGGTTATGGATTCCTATAAGGGAATACCTGTATCACTTTATGATGTTCAGAAAGAGTTTACAATACTTTATTTCTGGGAGCCTGATTGCGGCCACTGCAAGGAGGCTACCCCGAAGCTGAAGGCATATTATGAAAAGGCAAAAAATGAGAATATCGAGGTATTTGCAGTATGTACCCAGTCAGATAAACAAAAGTGGACCAAATATATTGAGGAAAATAAACTTACATGGATAAATGGCTGGGATCCCGGGAGAAGTTCTCATTTTGATTATTATTATAATGTTCAATCAACTCCTATGGTATATATACTGGATAAGAACAAAGTGATAATCGCGAAAAAACTTTCTGTCGAGGATATAGGGCCTTTTATTGAAAATTATAAAAGAAGAGTCAGATAGCCCCTGAACTTTCTTCACTTATCCGTTTCACCAGGTCATATAGTGAGCCGAACTCAAGGGTGCCGCGGCTACCATTAAGCTGCCAGTTTTTGTTTTTATCCGATGGTATTCTGAGGTAGGGATCCGTTTTTTCACCTGAAACTGAAAACCCTGCACGGTTTATTGCCTTTATGGTCCAGTTCATCAGTATTCCTTCCCCTTCGATATACATTGAGCCCCTCTCCTCTCCTTTGAGGGAGTAGGTTCCGTGTTCGGGATTGAACTGTACAGCCGGGGAGACAAACAGGTGATCAAATGAGCCGTCAAGCATGAGATCCTCAGGAGCCCCCTCCAGCATTCTGTTTTCCAGTATCAGCCATATCTTGTCAGCCTGACCCAGGGCAGCATTCAGATCATGAGTGGAGAAAATGATTGTTTTTCCGCTTTTCTGCGAGAGGATATGCATAAGATGAAGTATCTCGAATTTACTTCCGATATCCAGGAAGGCAGTAGGCTCATCCATAATCATTACCCCGGTATCCTGAGCCAGGATCCTTGCTATCATGGCTTTCTGGCGCTCCCCGTCTGAAAGCTCTGCGATGAATCTTCCCGTCATCCCTGAGATTCCGGTCTTTTCAATAGCATCAATTATTATTTCATGATTTGCATTGTCAATCCTGCCAAACCAGTTTGTATAGGGAAACCTCCCCAGGGATACCAGGTCATAAACACGCATCTTGCTGACCTTCACTATCTCCGTGGAAATATAACCGACATGTTTTGCAAGCTCTTTCCCGGAATATTCCTTTATATTCCTGCCATTATAAGAGACTTCTCCGCCAAGGGTTGGTTGTAATCCGGCAATTGTCCTGAGCAGAGTACTTTTACCGATCCCGTTTTTACCGATTAATGCAATTAATTCTCCCTGATGTGCACTGGCTGTAAGCGGAGGCAAAAGAAGATTTTTCTTTCCGCCTGAAGAATAGCCGATCTCAAGTGAACTAAGAGATAATATTTCCTTTGTTTCCCGTACCATCAGAATATTCCTGAATATTTCCTGTTGCGGAAGATGACCCATATGACAACAGGAATACCTATCAATGATGTGACCGAATTGACCGGCAGCACGCTTTCAGAACCGGGAAGCTGTGAAATGATATCGCAGATCAGCATAACTGCTCCGCCTATCAGTACTGTACCCGGAATAAGTAACCTGTGGTCGGAGGTCCTGAATACTATCCTTGTAATATGCGGGACCGCTATGCCTATGAAGCCAATCGGACCGCAAAAAGCAGTAACACTGCCTGCCAGAATACTTGTGCATACAAATATTACTATCCGGGAAAGCCTGACATTCAGCCCGATACTTCCTGCATAACTTTCGCCCAGTGATAAGGCATTCAGCATCTTGGCAGAGACCAGACTCAAAATGATTCCTGCAGAGATGCATATAAAAAGAACTTTAAGCTGACTGTAGGTCAGGTTACCCAGGCTTCCCATAGTCCATATGACATATGTCTTTAACATCGATTCACTGCTGAAGTACTGCATTATGGTAAGAATGGCGGAGATGCCGCTTGATAACATGATCCCTATAATAAGGATTGTCATTATATCTTTGATCCTTGATGAAATGAACATTATAAGAATCATTACGGCTCCTGCTCCTGTCCAGGAAGCTGCTACAAGAATCCAGTTTCCCAATCCTCTCAGGCTGTCAGGCGAAATGTCTGCGGAAAATCCCAGAATTACAAATGCCACACCTAGGCTGGCACCTGAGCTTATACCTAGATACATCAGGACCTGCCATCGGATTTCTGAAGACGGTCTGCATCTGCAAACCACTTAATGATAAAGCTATACCCACCAGGAGAGCCGTCAGGGCTTTTGGTATCCTGAAATCAAGTATAATAGTTTTAAGTGTACTTTCTGATGACTGAAACAGTGCTTTTAAAATCTCTGACGACCTGATACTTACCGAACCCAGGAAAATATCCAGTACAAGGAAGATGGCAACCAGGAGGACCAGACCCGTGAAGATCAGGATCTGTTGCCTCGCTGCAGGCAGATAAAGATCTGATGAGATCCCGTTTCCGTTATCCAGGGAATTTTTCATTACTCGATCCTGTTATAAAAGAACAGATCCCTGTCAGCGAACAAGTCAGGATGAAAAATTGTTGCCATATCCTTCAGTATAAGATGCGGATATACGGCTCCGCTTTCCCAGAAGTCATTCCCGCCACTTAGGTGAGATCCGCTTATTATTGTTATAAAGGTTTCCTTTCTTAAAGCAGGGAAGATCACCAAGACGCTGATCAACAGCAGTTATTTCACTTTTTGTTCTGACAGTTCCAATATTCAGCCAGTAATCAGCGTCCATCGCTTTCAGATACACGTTCTCCAGACCGAGAGGCATTGATAATGCAGATCTTGAATCTTTCCACAGATAACTTCCCCCGGCATCGCCGATCAGGGTGCTTATAAATGAATTTCCCGGGGATACAAACCAGGTATCCCTGAACGGAAGCCCAAGCAGGACATCAGGCCGGGATGTTACTTTTTCTGAAATATATGATTTCAAATCGTTGTAGGAGGCTGTTTCCCTGTTAAATATACTGTCAGCAATCCCCTCCCTGCAATAGAGCACCCCGAATAATTTTATCCATTCGGCTTTTCTTAGCGGATCAGTCTCAAGGTAGTCAGCATTATAGACCACCTTTACTCCCAGCTCCTGAATTTTCCCCACGTATCCGGCTGATTCACTTCCGATTCCATAAATCATAACCAGATCGGGTCTGATCTTCAGAATCAGTTCCTTATTCAGATTGGCTTCATATCCGACATCTTCAATAAGGCCACGCTTCACTCTCTCATTGAGGCTCTTTGAATATATAAATCCTGTTCCGGACATTCCCGCAATTGAATTTTCTTCACCCAGTGCAGAGATCATTGCGACATGTGTTGTCGACATGCAGATTATTTTCTTCACGGGAACAAAGATGACCGACGAAGAATCAAGTCCTTCAGGAAGCACTGATCCGCGAGGCACAAGATTATATTTCCTGTTCACCCCGTTTGCTCCCTGCCATGGATCGATGATCGTGACAATGGTCAGGTTGCCGCTTTTCCTGAGGCTGAGCCTTTCAGCCATTGTAATCAGTTCATTTCCAGAGGAAAATTTATTTGTACTTCCGACCTCACTGTTCCTTCCACAGGACAATAATATCATGGTCAGCAGGATTGAAAATGTCCGCGCTTTCCGTTTAAAGAATCGTATTGTACCCTGTAAAAGATTCATTTCCTTAAATTATTTATCAGCTGCCTTAAAGCACATATAGCCGGGTATGAGTTCAGCCCGTGCGGATGAAACCAGTGTACCGTCATACTTATAATAAAGGAGATAACCGCTTTGCTGATAATCAAGAGCATCGGTGAGAAAAATATCATTATTGACGGGATTTATTCCGATTTTATAGAAATAATGGTCAGTTTCGGGTATAAATGGTACTGAAGGAAGTGAAGAAGCTGTTATATCCAGTTTCTGAACACCGTTCTTCAAATAATATAATGCTTCCCCCTTTCCGTCTATCCTCAGACACGAGGGGGAGTCGAGCTTTGAAGGAAATTCCAGTCTTCTTACGACTCCATTTGTAATTGTATTTATTTCAGTAAGTTCTGCAAAATTTTGCCTGGTCCATCCTCCGTTGCATAACACCCAGAGCATATTGTTCTTATCAATTACAATGCTTTCGGGCTCAATACCGACTTCAATTGAATCAACAACTTTATCGGTGAGGGTATTTATCACCATGATCTCTTTTCCTCCGACCCAGTTAGCCACAAAAGCCTTTTCGCCGGTAACTGCAATTGATTCGGATGATCTCCTCAGGTTGATATATCCCGATATTGTATTATCCGTCAGGCTAATGATTATTACGGAGTCGGAATACATGCTTGTCACATATGCCTTCGAGTTATTGACAAATGATATGTTCCTCGGGGAGATCAATCCGGTAATCGAAGAAACCGATTTCAATGTGGATTTATTGATAACCTCGATCTTGCCCGAATAGTTTACAACAATATAAACGTTATCTCCGTTCACTTCCGCTGAATTTGGTACGTCGCCAAGCGGCCGGCCATTAACTTTGGAAAACAGATCGTTGTAAATTTTTGAGGAGTCGTATGAATAATATGACAGGGATCCGTTCCCTCCCGTAAATTTACCTTCATTAATAATAAAAACGCCTTCGCCTGTCAGAAATGATCCGGCAGGTTCATCCTGATTTTTTACGCAGGACGAGATTGAGATTATAAGCAAAAGAAGAAGTGGAAATCTTTTCATTAATGAGTTATTTAAGTATTGCTATCAGTAATTTTAATGAGTATGATCTACCGGGCAAAGGATAGTAAGCTATCGTCTGGTAATTGATATTGAACAGATTATCTATATGAAAATTAATATCAAGTGAATTTCCTTTCAGATCCAGCTTTAATCCGGTAATAATATCATTTAGCATATAACCGGGAAGATTGCCGGAATTATCCACGGTCAGGTATCTTTTGCCGGTCATTGATATAAGCCAGGAGGAATAAAACATTCCATACCTGAACTTAAATGAGCAGTTGGCCTGGTTTTCCGGAACATAAATAAGCTGCTTTCCGACTGACGTGTCATCAGGGATACCGGAAGCGGCGGTTGTCGCTTTTGTATATGAATAGCCTGCATCGATGCCGGCAAGGAGCTTATTAAGGGAATAATCAAGTGAAAAGGAAGCCTCAAGACCAGCAGTATTGACACTTTTAATATTGCCGGCAGTCCAGTAGGAAAATTCACCCGGATGCCATTGTATCATATCTTTTATCTGGTTTCTGAAAATCGTCAGGTCGCCACCCAGTGTCAGCGGTAATGATATCTTCTTTTTCACCTTATAGCTCAGTTCATAAATAAATGCATATTCATTTCTCAGATCAGGGTTACCGCCCGGTAGCCAGTAGAGATCATTCAAAGCAGGTATTTTTGAATTCCTGGAGATATTTGCTTTAAGATAATGCTCCTTCCCTTCAATTATTCTGAATTGCATGCCTGCGGAAAAATCAGGAACGAGGAGTATATTATTGTCATAGATCTCACGTATCAAAATCGAAGTACTAAACCTGCCTCCCCTGTTTCTTTCTGCAGAGGCAGTCAGGTTTATTGTATTACGGGTGGCGTTTTGCACATAATTATTTGATCTGATGAAATTAAATTCTTCACTCAGATTTACTTTGAGCAGGGTAAAAGCTCCTATATGGCTTTCAATTCCTGTTTTAAAAGTCATTGTTTGTGATTGGTTACGGGAGTCTATTGAAGCCAGGGAGTTATAATAATTTAACCGGTTCATCATCCACGCACCCGTTATGTTATAGTTGAATTTACCGGCGACACCATCAAAATCAAGCATGGTACGCAATGCTTCGTCAAACTGGGTTTCATTCAGGTTTGGCTGCTGGATCAGTAATGATGACGGCAGATTACGGTGGGTGGATTCGTACCATATCCTGGCAGATGTAACATTCTTCGGCATCCTGAAATAGAACTCCTGGATAAAGCCCTGCTGGTTCACCTGGCTGTTTGTTCGTTTTTGCCAGATGGGCTCTGAACTGATCTCTGTATTCAGGAACCGGAAATCATTTTCAGAAGATTGAAAAAAAGCTTTTGTAACTGTCTGAAAATCAGTCCCGCCAGTTCGCACTTTAAAGAGTCCCGAATACTGACCAAAGCTGCCAATCCCGGGGTTAATTGAAATCAGTGTCTCCTTGCGCCAGACAGGTTTTGATTCAAGGTTAATTATCCCTCCGATTCCACCGCTGCTCAGAGGCATTGAGGCGCCTCCGAAATAGATCTTAATTTCGTCTATAAGTCCGACAGGTACCAGGGCAAGGTCTGACTGTCCGGGCATTGGTGAGTTAATATTCAGGCCATTCCAGGCGAGCTGAGTCTGGCCTGCTCCCGTTCCCCTGAATGAGGGTGACGCTGTACCTCCCATGCCGTAGCTCTTGATGAAGATATTTGAGTGGACTGCCAGAATATCGGCCAGGGAGCCGTGACTGTTGTTTTTTAAGACTGAAGAATCAACAGATTGTGTTTTAAAGCCCGTTAACGCTGCGTCATTTTTGCCGCCATTTATTACAACCTCCTGAATTCTTACCGTGTCGCTGAGAAATGACATTTGGCCTGTGAGGGGCAGGCAGATCAGGGCGGCTATATATAATAAGGTATATTTCAAAGTTTTCTTCTTAAGGCCTGTATTGTTCTTAACATAATAGCAGAGCATCACAATAATTCGTATCACTCAACCAATATCGGATAGCCGTGGGAAATTTGAAAGAGGGAATCAGTAAGTGATCCTTCGCTTTTTTTCCCGAAAGCCTTGAATATTAGTTTGTATGGCAGGTCTTCTGACTTATCCCGGTTTTATGAAGCCTTCCCATAACAACTCATCGTCACAGTGGCAGGTATTTCATAAAACCATCATCACGCAAAGCGTGACCGGGCATCACAGCAGCGGGTACTGTTGCGGATTCTGACCGCATTCCCTTTTCATTACAATGACAGTAACTCATTGTAACACCAAAACAATGCAAATATAAATGAATTTATTATCTGATACCAGACCTGAATATTTCAGATATCAACAGTTATTAACATTTGCGGGAGATTACGGGGTAGAAACCGGACTACTATCTGGCGTATCTGAGTATCTCTTCCCCGATTCCTATTCTGTATCCTGATGAGGTAAAAAGAATATTTCCATCTTTGCCGGCCATCACCAGGTAAGGTAATCTCATATCAGACAGATCACCTGATTTGAGCACCTCTTTTAATATCCCGTTATCCTGAGCGCAGAGAGTCCTGGCGGGCAATTTCTTCAGCTCTTCCTTACTGAATCCCCCCCACTTAAGAGAAGGATCGGATATGAAGATAAAATATCCTCCCCATGAATCAAGTTCTTCTTTAAGATGGGGCAGGTCGTTGAAAATATGCTTTGTGGGTTCCTTGTCCGGCTCGACCCAGATTATTACAACTCCTCTGGCAGTAATTTTATCCATGCCAAGATCAGACCGTGAGAAGAGTCCTGTAATTTTTTTCAGATCGATACTGCCGTATTTCTGGGGTATAGTGACCTCTTTCCTGAGATTAACCCCGATAGTCTTATGTTCATTTTCAGAGAGATCAAAAAACTTAATGTTTGTCAATATCCTGCCGTCATTCAATCTGTTGCCAGTGACAAGCATATAGCTTCCGGGAGACAGAGGGAGCTCATCCTTAAATCCGGTAATTTTTTTATTGTAATCATATTCCAGAGTGTTATACCGGCCATTTTCAAATCTTGCCAGGGTGAATTGAGTATAATATTCCGGTACCGGTTTTGTTTCTGAGGATATGAGCTTCAAAAACCCTTTTTTCCCCGAGGGTCTGTTCTGATCTGAGAAATAGACATCATTCCAGTCTGAATTCATCAAATACTGGGGCACATTGCTTCCCGGCTCCAGCCGTGAAGGAATGCCAATGCTGCGGCACATGGCCACGAAGCATATTGAACGTGAAAAAGAATCTGACACCCCGAGCTCACAAACCCCGACCGGGGAAAGAGGGGTCATGTAATAATTTTCTTCGTCATCGATCTTAATGTTTTTTTCAAGATATTCTGCAATAAGGGAAGGGTTTTTTGCGGCACCTTCCAGGAGTGCTGAAGGAAGATTTTTCCTGAAATAACCACGCCATGGAACAATCATTTCATTTGCAACTCTTGGATTAAGCACGTATTCCGTGAAAATTTTATTTCCGGCAGCTGTTTCAAGGCTGGCAGGTTCAGAGCTGTTTCTCAGATGATCTGAAAGAACAGAGCTCTTTATATCCCTGAGATCCTTATCTGCAAGTATCTCAAGCAGATCGACCGCCATGTTTCTCAGCGGATCAGGGGTATCTGAAAGAAATGATATGATCTCTTTGTAGTTACCCATGCTCCTGGCAAAAATGTCAGTTGCCCTGGCCGTATCGATGTTCAGTTTGATTGCAAGCATTCTGACATCCTCAGGCTTTATCCAGGAATCGACATACAACTGCCGGATCGAATTCTCCTCATTTATCCTTTTTAGATTTTCTGTGGCAAGCGCCTGTGAGGGGCCCGGAAGAGGTGAACGGACTATTGGCACATTCAGATCAAGGTCAGTGTCATAGTTACCTCCCGGCAATCTGTCGAGCTTCAGAGTGAGAGTGTCGGTCTCACTGACTGAAATTTTTTTATAGTTAAATGCATCTTTCTTATGGGCCCAGATTAAAAGATCGCCAAGTCCTGTTTCAAACCTGCTTATCCCCTTTTCATCTGTCGGGACTACAGCAAGCGGATAAAACTCGGCATAATTATAAAGCTGGAATTCAACATCAGCATTCCGTACAGGTACATCTTCCCTGTCGGTTACCTTAACGAATATTGTTTTTGTGACGGCATACATTGAAAGGTTGTTTACCTCGGTGTAGTCTCTGTGCACAGTCACGGGATTCTCGGGATGGATTGAGGCTCCGAAGGATTTTGTATGTATAAGCATGGCTCTTCTTGCAGGTTCGGTGAACCATCCGCGGTCGAGCACGGGCTCTGGTTCACAGGCACCCATATAGTGCCATTTCCCGTCCGACCAGATCTCAACCCAGGCATGATTATCATCGGTATGCGCCCAGCGGGGAGTATAGACCTGTCGTGCAGGGATGCCTGCTGTTCTGAGAGCTGCAACTGTAAATGTAGATTCTTCACCACATCTGCCCCGAGCCGATAATATTGTACTCATCGGAGCTGAGGTTCTGATGTCAGCCGGCTGATAACTGACTTTTTCGTGGCACCAGTGATTAATTTCAAGGGCGGCATCAGGGAGATTTTTATTCCTGATCCTTCCCATGATCTCATCATAATATTTTATTCTGAAAGAATCGAGATTCTCATTATTTACCCTGCAGGGAAGTACATAATGCAGAAAGATCTCTTCAGGAATTCCCTTTCCCCATGCAGTTTCGTCGCGGGCGCGCAGGGCAATATCAGCATTGGCAAGAAAAAAATCACCATTATAATCGGCCAGGTCACTTAACGGCATATACCCAAAGAGGAATTTAAGGGCTTCCGATTGTTTTGCCGACAGTGACTTATCGAAAACGGAGAACAGTTCGGTTTTTCTCCGGGCGGCCAGAATTTTCCTTTCGGCAAAGGCCTTTTCAACCATGCCAGTATAGTCCTTATTATTTATCAGATGGTTTTCAGTGCAACCTGCAAGAAGAAGAATTGTAACAGCTGTGACAAATCTCACTGAAAGATTCATGTCAATTGTTTAGTTTAAAAGCGCCGCTTGAATTTCTTACGACCAGTTCCGGTGGAATATTTACCTGCCTCCTGAACTTTCCCTTGCCGGAATTCTTTACTTCTGACCAGATCATATTTGCGACTTTCAGTGAGAGGTTCGGCAAAGGTTTGCGCAGACAGGTAACAGGGGAATACATCAGGTCGAAGCCAACCCCCTCTTCCATCGAGACTACTGCAACATCCTGAGGAATACGCAGTTTATTGTTCCTCAAGAGGTTCATTATAGGGTAAACCAGATTTGCATTCACTACTATAAAAACATCTGCCCTGTAAGGAGGGCGAAGGAATTTCTCAAATTGTCCGGGATTTATCTCCTCTCCTGAGATCTTATTATCAAGCTCCATAATAACAGGTTTGTTAATACCGGGCTTTCTTGCTATGGCTTCAGTGATATCCCTGATAGCTATTGTATCATTGTCGAATGAATTGCTTCCGGCAACTATGATAATGTTCTTATATCCCATTTTATCAATATGATCAATCACCAGATTTGCTCCCGCAGCAGAATCAGAGTTGACGGAATTTAGTTTGAGTGTTTTCATATGACTCTCCAGAAGCACAAAAGGATAATCAGTTGCCCGAAGGGTTCTGATTGTATTTTCATCGGCAGTTTCTCCAACCAGAATAAGACCGCTGTAGAACTTCTTTAACGCACCAACAAGACGGTCAAACCGTCCATCATCAGGATCTCTTGTGATTATCGAGAAACCAACCCCGATACTTGAGAATGCTTTTTGAAGGAACGGCGTTATCTGAATGACAAAAGGATCGTTCATTGAAGGAACGAGCATTCCCAGGATTCCCGGTTTTGCCTCTGCCGGTGAAATCTCATTCTTTTCGGCAAGGGTTTCAAAGTAACCCATTTGTTTTGCCAGTAAAAGAACCTTTTCCTGAGTCTCTTTTCTGATTCCCTGCTGGTCAGCTTTGTTATTTAGCACCAGAGAAACTAATGTACCTGACACACCCAGCCGTGTAGCTAAATCTTTATTTCTGAATTTTTTACCCATTTCCCCTGTTAATAGAAGAAATAAATATAATAATTTCTTTGTAACACCGTGTTAATTTAAAGATTTTTAACATCTCATCAGAGGTAATGCAGTGCAATACCTCTAAGAGATGCAGATAACGGACATTTTATCTTTTATTTTTAGGAGGATTGATTCCTCTTTGTTTGGCAGCAGCTTCAAGGCGTTGCTGCCATGCGGATTTCTTCAGTGGCTTTTTCTTGTTCTCCTCCAGGGTGGCCAGAACGGCATCAGCATTTATGAATCTTTTCGAGATTATATTCTGAACATATGTAAGCATATTGGCCAGGAAATAGTAGTATGTCAGACCGGCTGAAAAATTATTCAGTATGAGCATGAACATTACCGGCATCATATACATCATCATTTTCATACCCGGCTGATCAGAGCCGGGTGAAGATCCGGTCATTTTCATTGTAAGAAGTGTCGATGCAGTCATCAGGAGGGTAAAGAGACTGACATGATTCCCGTACATAGGTATTGTAAAAGGAAGCGTCAGTATCGAATCATATGTCGACAGGTCGGTGGCCCACAGGAAGTGTTCCTGTCTCAATTCAATTGAAACAGGGAAAAACCTGAACATGGCAAAGAGTATCGGCATCTGAAGCAGCATCGGAAGGCATCCTCCCATCGGATTTACCCCTGCCCTCTTATACAGGTCCATAGTAGCCTGCTGCTTCTTCATGGCATCTTCCTTTTTCGGGAATTTCTTGCCCAGCTCTTCCACCATAGGTTTAAGCACCTGCATTTTTGCAGTCGACTGGTAAGATTTAAAGGTAAGCGGGAATAAAATGATCTTTATAATGAGTGTCAGGATAAGAATTATAATTCCATAGTTGCCGATATAGTTATTAAGCCAGTTAAAGATTGGAATTATCATGAACCTGTTTATCCACCCGATAATGTTTTTCCCGAGAAATACGAGCTTATCAAGGTTCAGCCCCTCTTTTCTAAGAATTGTATAACTGTTGGGCCCATAATACATCTTCATGTTGATTGTGTTGGAAGAAGCAGGATTATAAGGCACTCCGAGCTCAGAGGTGTAGTATCTTATATATTTTTTGGATGTAAGTGTCCTTGTCGATGAAAGGGAGCCATTGGAGAAGAAATCGTCTGATATGAGAACTGACGAAAAGAACTGATCCTGAAATGCGACCCAATTGAGTTTTGTGGCAACATCCGTTTTTTCCACCTCTTTGCTTTGCCTTTGCTTCAGGTAAACAACATCGTCCTGGTAGTATCTATAGGTAACATCTGAGTAATTCTCCTCATTCTGCCTTCCTTTTTCCTGTTGCGGGACATACATCCGCCAGTCAAGGGTAAGGCTGTTCTGATTTGCAGCAATTACTCCTTCAAGCGATTTAAATGTAACGCCAAAATCAACCATGTATTTATCCGGAGCAAGTGTATATTTATACTCTATATATTTATCGGCTCCGGCCATGAGCCTGAGAACCACGCTTTGCGGCTGAGTTGTTACCGTGTATGTCTGCTGGTCAGATACAGGAGTAAAATACAGGTAGTTGGTCTGAACGGCTTTATTATCGGAAGTGAAAAAATTAAAGCCGAAAACCGTCGAATCTCCTGAAAATAATATGAGAGGCTGCCCATCAAAGGTCTTATAGTCTTTCAGTCGGGCTGAATAAACCCTGCCACCCTTAAGTGATATCTTTAGTTCGACAATGTTATTCTCAAGTGTGATAAATTCGTTTTTCCCGGTTGCATCCTGGGCAAATGCACCCAGCTGACTTATCTCTGCCGGGGCAGATGGATTCGGAGTTGCAGGCATTTCTGCTGCTGTCTTTGCTGAAGCAAGCGTATCCTGTTTTGCTTTCTCAGGAACGATACCAAGCTTCAGATTTATCTCATTAATTTTTTCCAGAGCTGCCGGTTGATTCGGCTTAAATCGTAAGGCATTTATATACTCGGCTCTTGCGTTCTCTAATTCTCCTTTTGCATAATAAGATTCTGCTACCGTAACTGCCTTCTTATATTCATTATTTGATTTATTGTTATTATACAGACTGAATCCGATAAAAATTATAAAAATCAGAATGATGCCTGTAATCGTATTTCTATCCATTCTCGCAATTGAGTTAAATTATATTATACATCTATTTTACAAATTCCAGATCTGAATCAGGCAGAGAATTTACTGCACAATTTTCAGCTAATGCATGCTTTAATAAAGTTTACAAACAGCGGGTGGGGATTTATGACCGTACTGCTGTACTCCGGATGAAACTGAACTCCTATGAACCATTTGTGTGAAGGGATCTCAATTATTTCCACAAGATTGGAATCGGGATTTATCCCGACCGGAATCATGCCATTTTCCTTGAAATCATTAAAATATTTATCATTGAATTCATACCTGTGCCGGTGTCTCTCTATGATTTCCGTCTTCTGGTAGGATTCATAAGCTTTTGAATTTTTATCTATTACGCACTTATATCCTCCCAGTCTCATTGTTCCTCCCTTGTCAATTATGCTTTTCTGTTCTTCCATAAGGTCAATGACGGGATATTTTGTCTTATGGTTTATTTCCGTCGAATGTGCACCTTCAAAATTAAGTACATTCCGTGCGAACTCTATCACTGCACACTGCATCCCAAGGCATATTCCGAGGAAAGGAATGTTGTTCTCCCTTGCATATCTGGCAGTCAGTATTTTACCGTCGATTCCCCTCGATCCGAACCCGGGGGCTACAAGTATGCCATTCAGACCACTCAGCCGGTGAGTCACATTCTCTTCCGTTATCTCTTCCGAATGAATATATACCACATCGATCTCACATTCATTCATTGCACCGCTGTGTATGAATGATTCTGCAATAGATTTATAGGCATCAGGAAGTTCAACATATTTACCTACAAGTCCGACTTTAATTGAGTGTTTCGGATTCTTGAGCTTCGTAAGAAATTCCCGCCATTCGGTAAGTGGCGGTTCAATTCCTTCCGGGCAGGCAAGTTTCCTGAGCACAGTTTTATCGAGACCCTGATCGAGCATTTTAATCGGGACCTCATAGATCGTGGAAACATCGACCGACTCTATTACAGCATTCTCTTCAACGTTACAGAAAAGTGCAACTTTCCTTTTCAGCTCCTCGTTCAGATGCCTCTCTGTTCTAAGTACAAGAATATCAGGCTGGATTCCGGTCTCAAGAAGTTCCTTTACCGAGTGTTGTGTTGGTTTGGTTTTTGATTCACCGGTAGATGAAAGATAAGGCACAAGGGTGAGATGAATGACAATGCAATTCTGGGTTCCAAGCTCCCATTTCATCTGACGAACGGATTCAATGTATGGCAGTGATTCTATATCTCCGACGGTCCCTCCGATCTCTGTTATTACTATATCAAATTTATTGCCTGAGCTTACAAGCTTGATCCTTCTTTTTATCTCATCTGTTATATGAGGAATGACCTGTACCGTCTTGCCCAGATAATCTCCCTTTCTTTCCTTGTTTATCACAGATTGGTATATCCTTCCGGTAGTGACATTATTTGCCTGGCTTGTGGGTACGTTCAGGAATCTTTCATAATGACCAAGATCAAGATCCGTTTCAGCTCCGTCAAGCGTTACATAGCATTCGCCATGTTCGTAAGGATTAAGTGTGCCGGGGTCAACGTTTATATATGGATCAAGTTTCTGAATAGTGACAGAATATCCTCTTGCCTGCAATAGCTTTGCAAGAGAAGCAGATATTATCCCTTTTCCCAGAGAGGATGTAACCCCTCCTGTTACAAATACATACTTTACGTCAGTCAATGCAGGATCTTTTTATTTAACAAGTTTCTGAATTCATTTATATTAATCGTCAAGACCTGACTGGTCAATCATTTTTACTTTCTCTTCAAGAGTTTTTATCAGTTTTTTTGCACTCTCAATTTTATCCTCCACCTCTTTGATCATTGTATCGGCATTGGGCGATTTGGCGAAAAAGCCAATATTGTTTTCCCACAGAACGATATCACCTTCCAGCTGTTTGATCTTGGTAAAGAACTTATCCCGTTCATTTCGTACTTTTCTGGATGCCTTTGGATTGGCTTTCAGATTATCGAGTTTAGTCTTATACTTAAGGATGCTCTTATCCTCATCACCTATTTTCAGCTTATCGAATTCCTTATTGAGAGCAATCCTGTACTTATTAGTGATCTCATCCTTCATATGGAAGGGAACAAATCCAATATCTGTCCATTTTCTCTGAAGCTCCTTCAGCCTCTCGAATGCAGCCTGCACATCAGCTCCCGGTTCAAATTTCTCAAGCTCATCAATAATTGCCAGTTTGGCTTTAAGGTTATCCTCGTACGAGGTATCGAGGTCAGTAAAGAATTCCGCTTTCCTGTTAAAAAAATGATCGCATGCTTTGCGGAACCTTTTCCAGCTTCTTTCTGACTGTTTCCGGGGTACGGGACCTATCTCCTTCCATTCTTTCTGAAGTTTGATCAGAGCGTCGGAAGTTGCTTTCCAGTCAGTACTATCCTGCAGGGCTTCAGCCTGCACGCAGAGTTCCGTTTTGCGCTGGAGATTATTAAGCTGAATTTCCTTATTATCAGAGTAGAAGGCCCGTTTTTTCTCAAAAAACGCATCGCAGGCTTCCCTGAATCTCTGATATACTTTGTTATTCTGTTTTTTAGGTGCAAAACCAATCGTGCGCCAGATCTTCTGTAATTCAACCACTTTGTCGGCTCTTTCATCAAATTCCCGGAAGCTCTTCATCTCAATCAGATTGATAGCTTCGACCTCCTCGCAGAGAGCTATTTTAGCATCGAGGTTCCGGCGCTGTTCATCCTTCTGCTTTTCGAAATATTCATGGTGCCTTTTGTTTATCTGGGCAGTGGCCTCCTTGAATCTCTCCCAGATATCATTTTTAGATTCCAATGGCACTGGTCCGATCTCGCGCCATTGATTATGATAATCCTGCAGCAACCGGAAGGCATTGACAGGATTTGGTTCAAGAAGAAGTTCTTCGGCCTTTTCGCACAGCGATACCTTAAGTTCAAGATTTTTTTTCAGGTCAAGGTCACGTAACTCCTTATTTATTTTTATATAGTCATAAAAAATCTCGACATAATGATGATAATTTTCCCACAGGTCCTTTAAAGCTGACTGCGGAACCACACCTATGGAATGCCATTCATTCTGCAGCGCCCTGAAATCATGAAAAGTTTTATTTATTGACTCTTCCCTGTTAACAAGATCCTTTATCTGATCTATGATATCATATTTCTTCTTCAGGTTATCATATTTTTCAGCTTCCTGAACCTTATTATAATCAGTCCTTTTCTCCCTGTATTTTTCAAGTATGTGTTTTACCCTTGCATCATCAGGATCTACCCATGCCCTGTATTCTTCAATCTTCCCTCCTCCGCTCAGGAATTTACTCTTTCTCTCGTCAGATTCCTGTTTCAGCTTTTTGTAGAAAAGAGCCTTGATTCTGTCAACATCATCCCTGATCTCGGCCGGGGGACGGTTTTCGATAAGCAGCGACAGGGTTTCGACAAGATCATGTTTACTATAGCCTGAATAATCAACCTGAGGAAGCTCAAGATCATCAAAAATGCTGACTTCCTCAGCTTCGGATTTTGTACTTTCGACTATTTCGGGAGAAACATCTTCAGATTCTGTCTCCTCCTCCTCCTTATTTAGCTCCCCTCTGTGTCTCCTCTTTCTTCTCTTCAGAATCAGCCGGAGATTCATCTTTCTGGCTGTTTTCCGCATGTGTGGCATCCTCAGTTCCGGCGGCTTTATCATTCGCCCCGGATTGTTCTTCACGAACAGAGTCTTCCGGATTTTTCTTTGTCATAATCAATCCTTTTATAGTTCAGCTTGTTATCAGAAATCTGCAGCATGGCAATCCGTGTAAATTTCAGAGTACGAAAATATTGAAATATTTAATAAAACTCAAAGTTTTGGGAGAATAAATAAGATAATCAGTGATTAAGCAATAACTGTACAGATGTTTCAAACCACACTGATCCTGTTTTAAAGTCCTGTGAAGTAAAGTACAATATGCAGGGATTATTTATATATTTGAGGATGGATCCGGACTCTTCTGATTCTGAAAATATTTAGAAATTTAGAAAACATGGATAAATCTGAAATATTTGTATTAATTGCCGCTCTTCTTTTTGTGGCTGTCCGTCTTTACATGAAATATACCCGTAAGAATACCGGAAAAAGTGGAACTGATGCGAAAGCATCATCAGGCAAATTATTTTCATCATCATCAGAAAATGATGATTATGAGCCATATTCAAAAAAATAGGGACTATCTTTTATTTTTTGAAATCAGGTGGCGGAAAGGATTTACAATCTTTTGCAGCAGTCTTACATCCTCGGTTATTATCTCGGCAGTCCCCTGCATATTCTGCGTAAAATCAAGCTTAATCCCATAAAGAGTCGTAAGTCCCTGCGGCAGCTCGATCTCAATAACATATGAGTCGCTTGATGCTACCTGCGATTTTGACTTTACAACGCCTTTTACCATACCAAATTCAAGATAAGGATAACCGCTTAGCTTTATATTGACCATTTGCCCGGGTTTCACCTTACCCGACCTTTGCATCTTCAGGTTTATTCTGCCCAGGAAATTGCCTGTTTCCAGGGGGACGACGGTTATCACCGGTTCATCCTTCACAACCGACTGGTTTGCATTCCAGAATCTGGTAAAAGATACTAAGCCATCTATCGGGGAAATAAGCATATATGTATTTTCCCACTTACGTATCTGGGCATTCAGATTCATAAATGATTCATTTAATACCGATATCAGCTTCTCCTTGTCCTCAACTTTTTTTATCCGGTAATCCTGAAGAAGCTGGTGTCTTTCTGCCATCTCAATTGATTTTCCGGAATGGTCAAGCCTGACCTGCTGCAGTTCGATATTTATCCTGATAAGGGCCTGCCGGGATTTTTCAAGCTCGCTTTCCGAGATTACCTGACTTACAAAAAGTAAAGAGTCCCTTTTGAATTTTTTTATTTCAAGCTTTTGGTTCTCAGAGTATAATTTCTCCTTTACAACCAGCCTGTTTATATATTCCTTTATCCCGTTTATCTCATCGGTGAGCGATGCGATCTTACTGCCATTGAAGTCGTTTTCAGAGTAGTTGTTCAGATCCGTCAGATTCTTGATGAATGCCCCCCAGCTCTCCTGAAGCTCTCCCAGCTCTGAAAAATCAGGCAGTGGTGCAGAAAGAAGAAGTTCCGGTTTCCTGATGGTGTCCACCAGCTGTTTCAGCATATTGAACTCATGTATTGATGCTGTTGTTTCCATTACGGCCAGCAATTGCCCGGCGGAAACTTTTTCTTTCTCCTTTACATACAGATACTTGATATTGCCTGTTATCTTGGTTACCAGTGTAACAGGGGGATTAAGGGTAGTAATTTCAACGGGAGCCGGTATCGTATCGGGATATCTGATGAGCCAGGCAAAGAGGATAAAAAGCACGAATACTGCCGATATGACCGTAGTACCCCACCTGAGAACCCTGCCGGGAGGATTTCCCATTATCTCCTTAACAGGATCTGAGTATATTATTTCAGGCTTCCGCGCTTTCATCTGCAACTGTTAATTACCCAGTTCAAGCTGGTTTTTCACCAGGTTAAAATATGCTCCCCTTTTGCTGATCAGCGATTCGTGAGTTCCCGTCTCAATGATCCTGCCGCTGTCGAGAACAACTATTTTATCAGCACCTCTTACAGTACTAAGTCTGTGTGCTACAACAAGTACAGTTTTACCTTCAAAGAATTCAGTAAGATTTTCGACAATCACTTTTTCATTATTGGCATCAAGTGAATTTGTTGCTTCGTCAAATATAATAATTTCGGGATCCTTATAAACAACGCGTGCTATAAGGAGTCGCTGTTTCTGCCCTTCACTCAGGCCATGTCCGTTAGCCCCGATCCTGGTATTATATCCGAGGGGAAGCGATTCTATGAAACCTTTAATATTGGAAATTTCAGCTGCCATAACCATCCTCTCTTCATTGATCTCCTGCGATCCGGGCGCAATATTTGCAGCAATGGTATCCGGGAATAAGAATCCGTCCTGCATTACCGCACCAACCTTTTTCCTCCAGATCTTCAGGCTTAAATTTGAGAGCCTTATATCTCCGACTAAGGATCTCACCAGTTACCGGGCTATAAAATCCGAGAAGCAATTTCAGCAGGGTTGTCTTCCCGCTGCCGCTTGTACCGACAATAGCGGTAATTTTATTTTCTTCAATAAAAAGGTCAACATCCTTCAGGGCATAGGGGGAGCGCGGACCTTCATACTGGTAGGAAAGATTATTGATATAGATATCCTTCCGCTCCGGCAGCTTTCGTACCTTCATTTCCGGATCCGGTTCCTCGTCATCCATATGATGCACCTCCGACAGGCGGTCGAGGCTCATCCTGGCATCCTGGGCCATCCGGAAAAATCCTATAATATGGCTTACGGGAACATTTATCTGACCAATTATGAACTGTACCGCCAGCATCATACCGAGTGTCATAGTCCCGCCAAGGACAGAAGTTGCTGCAACTATTGTGATGATGACATTGGTAACTTCGCTGATGAGCGTGGCGCCGGCCGATTGATATTGCATCAGTCCCAACCCCTTTACCTTCAGACCAAAGAGTGAGGCCTGGAGGTTTTCCCAGTCCCATCTCATTGCCAGCTCGCTCTGGGTGAGCTTGATCTCCTGCATTCCATTGACAATATTAATCAGCTTGTTGCCTGACTGGGACATTTTTCTGAATCGTTCCTGATCGAGCCGCGCCCTGGATTTCATGAATACCGAGACCCATAAAATGTACAGCGCTGTCCCTCCAAGGAATAATCCAAGTATCTTTAAATTGAACACGGCAAGGACAATACCGAATACAACCAGGTTGAAAAATGAGAACAGTATATTAAGGCTGGCCGATGTGAGAAATTCTTCAATCCTGTTATTATCTTCAATCCGCTGAAGGATATCCCCGGTAAGCTTGGTGTCAAAAAAGGCTACGGGCAACGACATTAACTTCTGAAGGAAACCGGAAATTATTGCAACATTAACTCTTGCTCCTATATGCAGCAAAAGCCAGCTTCTAATAAATTCAACCGACATTCTGCCAATTATAAGGGCAAGCTGGGCAAAGAGGATCAGGTATATAAATCCGATATCATTGTTATTCAGTCCTATATCAACAATCGACTGGGTCAGGAACGGTATTACAAGCTGAATGCAGCTGCCAAGCAGCAAACCAAGAATCAGCTGCCAGACATATTTCCTGTAGAGACGGAAATACTTGAAAAGAAATCTGAACCCGCTTGATTCTTCCTTTTCGTTCTCCTTTTCAAAGAGTGCGGGTGTTGGCTCAATTACAAGGACAAGACCCACAGGTTTCCCGTCGGAGATAGTGGACGCCCAGTTCCTTATAAACTCCTCATGGGTATATTTTACAAGACCTACAGCAGGATCAGCGACCCAGATTTTCTCATTGCTGATTTTATATACAACGATGAAATGCTTCTGCCGCCAGAATACTATACATGGAAGGGGCACATTTTCAGTCAGCATTTCAAACGGAATCTTTACCCCTATTGTCCGGAATCCGAGAGAATCCGCCGCTTCAGATAATCCCAGGAAGGAAACTCCTTCCCGTGTAATATAACATCTTTTTCTAAGTGATTCGAGGGAAAAATTCATTTTGTAATACCCTGCTATCATCTTCAGACAGGCAGGCCCACAATCCATTCCGTCAGGCTGCTTTACAAATGGGAAATGACATTTCTTATAGCGGAAATTTAAATATTAAGCGAGTAAAGATATTTATTATTTATTACGAGTTGTCTTTGCATACGATAAATTCAGTTACCAACTGAGTATTAACCTGTTTTTGGATCAGGGAAATATTATATTTGCCATTTGATTCTTATCCAAGGATGGGGTTATTCAGGAAAATTTCAGATCAATGCGATCATTGAAGGTATACGCCTTCAGGATGATATGATCCTGAACTGGTTATATGATAATTATTTTCCAGTTCGTTAAGAATCATGTTCTGAAGAACAGTGGATCGACCGATGATGTTTCTGATGTTTTTCAGGATTCAATAATTGTTCTTTATAATCAGATCACTGAAGGTAATCTGAATCTTACAACAGATCTGAAAGGTTATTTTTTTGGCATTGCACGGAATGTCTGGAATGCCCATCTGAGAAAAAAGCAGAAGACATACAGAACTTGACACAGATATCTCCGATGAAGATGATACGGATGAAAATGGTGATCCGCTCCTTGAAAGGGTACGTGAGCCGGGCCTTTCTGAAACTGAAACCTGATCAGCAAATGATTCTGAGCCTTTTCTCTGACGGACATTCATATGAAGAGATTGCCTCAAGAATGAATCTTAAAAATGAGCTTTATGCAAGGAGAAAAAAATATCTCTGCAAGGAGGCTCTTCTTGATCTGGTCAAAGAAGATCCTGAATATCAGGAATATTTGCGTCTCCAGAAATAGATTAGAAAGGCCCGAAATACACAGAATCACAACTATCGCAGCCGAGTATATAAGGTAACGGGGGTAATATAACGGACTGTTATTACCATATATGACCAGTGCCGACCAGAAATATGGATGTGATCTCAGCTGGTCGGATTGCTTAAGGTAGCTCATCCTGGCCTTTTTTAATGCCATACTTTTGCTGTTTCCTTTCTTAAGGTTATCATAGAATCTTTTTACTATCTCCGTTCCCGATCTATCTTCAATCTCCCACATCGCCATTACGACCGACTCACTTCCGGAATAAATGAATCCCCTGGCAAGGCTGATAATACCTTCCCCGGAATATAAGTGACCGGCTCCCGTATTGCAGGAACTCAGAATGACCATTTTAGCTTTCAACGGGATACTGTAAATTTCATAGGTCTTCAGATATCTGTCGTTTGTTGTGTCATTTTCCGTACTGAATATCAGGGTTGAATACATCGGATCCCTGTCATTAAGTATGGTATGCATTGCCAGGTGAATAATATCATATTTCCCTGATTCGGATTTAAAAGCCGATTCAGTTGCCTGTCCATTCTCATATAATGTTCCCCCGGTAATGCCTGAAACATACTCCGCCTCCATCCTGGCATATGGCAGGTCCTGGAGCTTGCCATCAACTGCCTGCCTGTTCATCAGAACCGACCTGACATCGATTGGTTCTGCATAATCAGGGGCAAATGCCACCAGTTTACTTGATAAACTGATAATCCCTTGTGGGGGATTCGGCCAGAAAGGTTGCCGAATATGTATATGATATATCAAATTGATTCATCAGGTAGGGAATTTTGTTATACATATATCCGCTGATATCTGTAACCGAGGTAGGAATTGTTTCCATCGGGATATATGAGAGAATATTGTCAGGCGAGATAAGCAGCTTTTTTGATATCAGATATGGCAGAACCGGCTCTATTGTCTTCCTGTACAGCCGGTAGCCGGTTGTCTGAAAATCCTCAAATGCTTTCCTGGTATTTCCCGATGGAGTAGGCATCGGACAGAAGGGCTTCTGAATTGTTTTATATCAGAATAAAATGAAGTATCAATTGGAATGGCCAGCAGTTGTTGCTTTTTCCTGTTTGCCACGAATATATATAATATGCTGTCGGAAGCAACATAATTGATGTAGTTGGTTTTTCGGCCAATTATACCGGGAATATCATTTAACCCGACAACCTGTGTATTATATTTTATTGAATAATATCCCGGATACCGGTTTTCAAAGACAGATATAAGCGAATCCCTCTTCCCTGAACTCCTTAGAATAGTTTCCTTCCAGGTATTTACCAGAAACGTATCAGCCTTTGGAAGTAACATTTCTTCCTCGATCCTGGCATTGAGCAGACTTATATCCCGTTGAAGCTTTCTTTCAAGATCGGCAAGCTCAGGAGGTATATTAAACTGAGCTGCCTTCAGTTCCCGGGTTGATGCAAGAAGGCCTGCGACTTTACTTTTTTCTGAAAATTCGAAAGCTCTTTCCAGGTAATCCCTCTTTCCGGTAATTGAGTAGAGGAGATTATAATCCCTGATTGCATTCAGATACGAATCGCGGTAACGGTCACCAAGGATCAGCCGGCTATCCTCTTCACTTATATTTATCCTCACTTTATCAAGTACATCAACAATCAGCCTGGAGGTGGCTGCTGCTGTTTCAAGAATATTCAGATTGCCCGATTGTCCGTAGTATTTCCACAGTATCCGATATTTTGTCTGGAGGATCTTTAAAGAATTTCTGTCATATTTGATAGATCCGACAACCGGATTTTCATATGAAGAGTATTCAAGGGGATGTGAAATATTCGGGCCATTTCCGGGGAAAAGCAGTGACTGTAACAGGTTAAGGGCCTTCTTTGAATCTCCCGCTTCCGTCAGGGCAAGTGCATAACCTATATATACCGGATCCTTCAGAAACAGGTTGCTTTCATTTTTTCCAAGATAATCCATGCAAAGCTTATAGTACTCAAGCGATTTTTTATTATCATTATTAAACTCCCTGAGATAGTCAGCATAATTAAGTAAAACTGAAAAATATACCGGTGAGTCTTCACCGAATTTCTCCTTTGCACTGAGCAGAGCTTTGCTTAGTAATGATTTTCCCTTCCCGGCATTACCATTATTCCCCAGCACAATTGAGTAGCTGTTAATGTAATTATAGGCAGTTGCGGAATTATGTGACAGCGCCAGGTTGATCCCTTGTAAATAGTATTCATCGGATTTTTCGGATAATCCAAGGACTCCATACGTTATTGCCAGGCTGTTCAGGAGGTTGAAATAGTTATCATTAACTTGTACATGGTTGATTTTCAGGATAGATTCGGATTTTTCAAGATAGACCTTCGCTTTTGAATAATCGGCAAGCCTCATATATAGTACCCCAAGATTATTATATAGATCTGCCTGATCAGTTGCGTCGGAGTTCCCGGGATTATTGTTCGCAATCTCCAGCGCAATCTTTGCATATGATAGTGATTTCTCATATTCCTGCAATCCCATATATGCAATTATCAGACTGGAATAGGTTTTAATCAGCAAAGGGCTGGAAGACTCCGTATATTTTTTTCTCTATCTCAAGGGAATTGACGGAATATCTCTCCTGCTTGCTGAAATCTCCGAGATCAAAGTATGCAACTCCAAGATTATATAAAGTATTGGCATATTTTTCATCAACCTCCTTTCTACTCTCCTTTAAACCTGCAGCGAGCTGCAAATACTTTATGGCCAGATCGTACTTTTTCGTAAAAAGATATTGCAGTCCGATCAGATAATAAGATCCTATAAGTGTCACGCTGTCGGTAACAGCGCCGCTATTGATCTTGCCAATTATTTTTTCTGCCACCTCCCTGCCCCTGGTAAGGTCGTTTATTTGAAGATACATCTTCAGCTGGCCATTAAGTCCGCTTATCGGTTCAGTTTTAAAAGATTTTTCTTTCTGGCTATCCCTTTCAGTCTTCTCGGTTTTAGTCTGTATATCAGACATCTCAGTGCCTTTAATTACTGATGAATACAGACATCCGATAATAACCAGACAAATTAAAGACCCTCTCATACCAGTACAATTCATAGCTCTGTATAGTATCTCTCTTTGCATGAAAGTAAGTAAAATCGAATTCTCAAATTTAAGATTATAATCCGGACCATAAAACAGTCAAAATTAACCCCTCCATAAGTATCTGATTATTAAGCAATAAAAAAATAAATTAAAAATAGTTGATTTTTTTGTGTCACAAAACGGCATCATCCGACATGTATGAGTATAAATGTTAACTGAATTACGAATTACCCTGAATTAGTATCAATAATTAAAAAAAAAGAAAATTATGAAAACCCTGAACTTAAACCTGACAAAAAGCATTTTTGATGAATTTGAACTTTCAAACGAAGAGATGATTAATGTTCGAGGCGGAGACATTGAACCAACCCCACTGCCAAATCCTCCTCCCATCAAAATCTGAAAAAAGAAATTTTGAGCAAATATATTATAAATAACACCAATTGCGCCGGTGGTGTTAAGGTCTGGCGGCACATTTTTCAAGGTTCACTACAGACAGGCTGAGAAAATACCTCAAGGTGGTGCATAAAAGAATGCTTCAAGGTATTTTTGGATCAGAGTTGTCTCAAAAACTTCCTCACGAAAGGTTGTCAACAGGGCTTGTTTTTACAACAGGTGCGCTGATGAAAATCTTCCGGTTGAAAATGGGTTATGATGAAGTTGCTTGAATAAAATCATTCAACCAATGTTAACTACATACTTTATACATATATGAAAACAATAGATTTTTCGCATTTCATCGAAAGGTATAATGCAGGAGAGATGAACATTGCTGAAAGGCAATGGTTCGAGAAGGAGATTGAGGGCAATGAGAGACTTCGTAATGAGGTTAATCTCAGGAAAAAGACTGATATGCTCCTGAAGAACCAGAATCTTATCTCCCTCAGGAATAAGCTCTCTGATATAGAAAAGAACCGGAAAGAGGCTGCGATTCCGGTCAAAGATACAAGAAAGCATGCATATACCAGGTATGCTGCCGTCATCGCGGTAGTTGTACTTGCCGGAGGTGCGCTGCTATTCACTGGAAAAGCCCCTGACAGGGATAATCTTGTGAGCAGATATTATAAGCCTTATGATCCGCCTGCAGCTCAGAGGTCGGGCCGCACTATGAACAATGCTGACTTCACTCTGGCTCTTGAATTTTACAATACGCATGATTATGCAAATGCTGCAGTCTTCTTCAATAAAGTTGTAGAAAGCAATCCGAATGATATGCAGGCCGAGATACTAAACGGAGTCTCTAATTTTGAAGAGAAGAAGTATCCTGAGGCCAAATCATCATTTGTAAAGGTAATAACTGATAACAATAACCTTTTCATTGAGACGGCCAAATGGTATCTGGCACTTTGTTATATCAATACAAATGAAAAGGAAAAGGCACTCGGCCAGCTTAAGTCCATCATCAAAGAGGGTGGTATCTATGCCGCTGATGCAAAAAAGATTTCAAAGAAATTAAAATAGTCCGGAAAAGCTTCATATGATGTACAGTGAGACGCCGACATATAATAATAATGAAGTGGGCAATTCAGGGATGAATTTGAATGATCCCGGGAACGGAAAGGGAATGATGAGGAGCAATCTGATAAATTGTCCCTCCCTCATTACCGGGATGTCTCATGAGATGAGAACTCATATGAATGCAATAGTTGCATTTTCCTACCTGATGAAGGACAGTTGCTGCAGCAACACCGACAGAGAGGAATTCAGCAATCAGATTCTGGCTTCATGTGAACAGTTAATAGGGCTTTTTGATAGTTTTCTTGATTCGGCAATAATTGATACGGGTAATTCAAAGGCCGACTCAAAAGTTTGCAAATTAAATAATATGCTTGATGACCTTCTTTCAGAATTCAGGGATATATTAAAGAGAGAAGGTCATAAGGATCTTGAGATTATAGCAGAGACCAATGTTTCTGATTCTTCAGAGGTGTATATTGACAGACACAGGATATTCAGGGTATTCCGTAGTTTATTTCAAAATGCACTGAAAAACACCAAATCAGGCTACATCAGGATCGGCCATTTAATGAGAGAAGACAGTTTAACATTTTATGTTATCGATTCCGGCCAGGGTTATTTCAAATGCAAAGAATTTCTTCATACCGAGGATCTTAATGAATCGCTTGTCCAGCATAACGACATGTATACGGCGATCAACATTACCCTGGCCAAGAAGCTTATCCATATGTTAGGTGGAACTATCTGGATCGAATGCAACGGTCTGACCGGATGCGGAATCTACTTTTCCGTACCTGCCAGATTCATGGCATCCACCGACATTAAAATAAATAAATATTTAAATACTATGATTGCAATCTGACAGCACCAACCCATTCTCAATGTCTGCTAAAAATTTGCATTCAATAAGGGGGTGTCTCAAAAAGACACCCTTTTTTTGATTTTATTTTCTCACCTTATCTGTAAGTCTCCAGACTTCGCCAGATCACCGATGACCGATAACCGACGACGCGCTGGGCGAAGTCTCCAGACTTCGCCCACACTTCACCTTTAAGCTTAAAACTGTCATAACAAATCTGCGAAGTCCTTAGTTGCTTCCAATACGTTGTCTTACGACTGCAATGTATTGCAAGCGAAGTCCGGAGACTTCGCTTAGCGATTTCTGTTTACCGACTTACTGATTACCGATTACTGATTACCGATTACTGATTACCGGTTACTGATTACCGGTTACTGCCCCGTTCAATAATCTTTGCTTCGGTACGTCTGTTGAGCCTTCTTCCTTCACTTGTTACATTATCGCCAATTGGTGAAGCATTGCCATATCCTTTGTACCTGAGTCGCTCTGAGGATATCCCTTTATTTATAAGATAGCTGACAACAGACATCGCTCTTTTTTCAGATAAAGCAAGATTATATGCCGCGGAGCCTGTTGAATCGGTATAACCTCCTATTTCAATAAAAAGTTCCTTGTTCTCTGCCAGCAGATCGGCCAGTGTATTCAGTTCTGACATCGATTCCTTCTTCAGTTCCCATGAATCAACTTCATAAAAGACATTGGTCAGCATCATTGTTTCTCCTACCCTTAAAGGGCTCAGTCTTATCTTTTTAATATATGGTTCAACAGCAGTATGGGTTCCTTCGAACATGAAATTCTCAGAATAGAAAAGGTAGCCTGCTTTACTGACATTTATACCGTAGTTATAACCTGAGGGAAGACAGACAAGAAAATTCCCGTTGCCGTCTGTAGTACTTTTGACCGTAACCTTATTTGTTGAAAGATTAATTAATTCATAATTGGCCTTAAGTAATTGACCGGTTTCCTTATCATAGACTTTTCCCTTAAGGTAGGAGACCGGACTGGGTCTGATCGATTCATACAGGTCAAAATAGAAAATATCCTTCCCGTTTGCTTTATCCCTTATGGAGGAGAAATAGGCATTTTCCCCTCCCGATTCAATTACAAGGCCCATTTCATCATTATAGGTGTTGATAGGATACCCGAGATTCCGGGGCTCTGACCAGGTGCTGTCTTCCTGCATCCTTGTAATATAAATATCAAATCCTCCAAGACCCGTTCTGCCGTCTGAAGAAAAATAGAGCGTTTTCCCGTCAAAATGAATGAATGGAGACATTTCATCCCCGTCGGTATTGATTTTGTCCCCCATATTAACAGGGTTGGACCACATATTTCTCTCGTTCAATGTTGAATACCACAGATCTTTACCACCAAATCCTCCGGGGCGGTTACTGGAAAAATAAAGAGTTTTGCCATCGGCGCTTATCGAAGGCTGCGATTCCCAGTGGGAGGTATTAACAGGTCCTCTCAGGTTAGCCGGTTCTGACCATTTTCCATCATTGAAAGCTGAAAAATAGATATCGCAGCTCCCCATTCCACCTGACCTGTCGCAGGCAGTGAAGTACATATATCTGCCGTTTGATGCCAGGGTCTGAGCCCCTTCGTTTTGCCGTGTATTCAGGGGAGCTCCTGCATTAAAGGCTTTTTGCCAGACATTATCCGTGAAATAACTGACATAGAAATCCTCCTGTAAATTCTCCCGTGGAGATGCTAAACTTCTGACAGGCTGTCTTGTGAACATCATAGTCTGACCATCGGCAGTTATTGAAGGCCAGTATTCGTCATCGGTAGTATTGATGCCACTTCCGACGCTGACCGGATTAAAAGGTACCGGATTTTTAATTGCATTCAGGGAAAATTCACAGTTTTTCAAATTTTTCCTGGCTACGGCCATGTTCTTTTCAGACATCCCTGTCTGTGCAAGATAAACATTGAAATGAACCAGTGCATTTGCATAGTAACCCGACTTCATTTCAGCCATAGCCAGACTGAAGAATACCGGTTTAAAGAACAGGGAATCAATTTTTACCGCATTACGGTAACTGATGACAGCTTCCGAATATTTTGCCTGTTTTGAGAGCAATTCACCCAGCATCATGTAGGCTTCAAAGAATTCATTATCAATTGAGATGGCTTCACGAAAATAACTCTCTGCTTCGCCAAAATTGAAATAGTCGTATTCGGAACTACCCGCATTATATGCCTTAAGAGCTCTGTTAGAAGTAGTATGAAGACCCTGTGAATAACACGGAAGGGTTATGGAATAATAAGTCAGGAAACCAATTATTATAAAAAATTGCTTCATCTGTTACTTAAGGTATATGCATAAATTTATGTACCTGAAGGGAAACTCTCCACTGAGGGTATTTCTTAACATAATCTACAATCTCAGGTATGATAATATCGAATCTGCTCCACTCAGGTTGCAGAAATAACCGGCATTCAGCGGAAACGTATCCCCTGTATTTTTCGGCCCATTCAAAATCACCTTTTTCCTGAATGATCACCTTTAATTCGTCTGCAATTTTACAGTTCTCAGCGAGAGGTGGCATATTCATCTTTGGCGAAAGGCAGATCCAGTCCCACCTCCCGCTTAAAGGGTAAGCCCCGGAGGTTTCAATATAGGTCCTTATATTATTCTCCTTTAATCTCATGCATAAATAATCGAGATTCCACATCAGAGGTTCTCCCCCGGTAACAACAACGGAATCTGCCTCTGATTTTATCACATTGTCTATTATTCTGTCAACCTCTACCATCGGATGAAGTCCCGGATTCCATGAAAATCGCGAATCACACCAGCTGCATCCAATATCGCATCCTCCCAATCTGATGAAATAAGCTGCCTTCCCGCTATGATAACCCTCACCCTGAAGTGAAAAGAACTCCTCCACCAGCGGCAATTTTATTTCTTCTTTTACCATAATGTAATGTTCACAATCAGCAACAAAGATATTTATTTCTTCTTCCCGAACAGTAACTTATATTCTCTGGGTGTTTCTTTCCTTACCCAATTTTCAGGCAGTATCTTCCAGTTGTTCAATGACACAGGGCTGATTGTTTTTTCAGCTTCGATTGCTTTCATAATAAAATATCTGAGATCCCTGTCAGTGGATGATACCAGTCGTGACCGCAGTTCACTTTTTTTGATCCCGGCTCCTTCCGTCAGATGTCCCCCACCCCCGTTACCACGAAAAGAATTTATTGCCACCTTATAGATCTTGTTTTTTTCAAATGGTCTGCCGTCGGTAAAGCCTTTTATTGTTACTCTTTCTCCCTCTTTCTTTTTAAGATCCACAGTATAATCTATACCGGCGGCAGAATCAAAATCATATGATGGGTTTTTAAGCCAGGCCCTTCCATTATTGATTACCGGTTTACCGTCCTTTCCGGTACGGAAGTTGAGCATCAGGTCTTCAGGTGAGCGCATGGTATTAAACCAGCCCGAGTAAGAATATTCCAGGTATTTCTTAATCTCCCCGCCTGATAATGTCATAGTATATAGCATGTTTTCATACTTATAAAGCTTGAACATATCCCCAACGGTAACAGGACCTTTTAAAATGCTGACATCAAAGGATAGCGGGGCGGCGAATGAAATATCAGCTCCTGTAATCCCAAGTTGAAGAGAATGTACCATATCCACAAAAGCCGAAGGTCCGAATATGGCATCTCTTGATGATATGGTCGCTGACGAACTGGCAATAACCTTGTCAACATATGCACCAATCACCTTGTTTTGCCGTGCGAACGTTAATACGAATCCCGGATCAGGTTTGAAATCAGAGGATTTTATGATGCTGCCTGCAATTATCCTGCGGCTCTTTCCCTTTCTCCTTCGCGGGCTGAGATTTATATCTGCCTGAGCAACCTGCTCTGCCCGTGATCCGCAGTTCAATATCAGAACTGTATCTCCGGCTGCATTAACAAATTTCTCATTTGCCACTTTATGATCATGACCTGTGAATATTATATCGAAGCCCGGCACATTATAGGCAACTGCGGCAGAGCCGTTCTCATCAGCTGATCCATCATCCCTTACAGCCGTCCGTGTTTTGTCCCAGCCTGAATGGAACAGGCCTACAACCAGGTCAGGCTTCTCCTTCAGAATGACGGGCATCCAGGCCCGGGCTGTTTCCACCATATCCCTGAACTCGATTCCCGAATAAAGTTCGGGAGGCAACCAGTTTGGAACTGAAGGGGTTATCAGTCCGAACACTGCAATCCGCACCCCTTTTTTTTCAATGATCTGATATGGTTTAAAATAGGGCTTCCCCGTTTTAATATTTATTGCATTTGCAGCCAGTAAAGGAAACTTATATTCCTTAGCAATCCTGTCATATACTGCATGACCAGTCTCCACATCGTGATTTCCGGCTGTCTGGGCATCATATCCCATATAATTCATTGCTTCGGCCTGGAAATGTGGTGAAACAGTATCAATAAAATTATAATAGTAAACCTCAGGCTGACCCTGAAGATTGTCCCCGTCGTCAAGAAGTATTGTTACATCTTTTCCCTTCCTTACCTGCCGTATGTATGAAAAGACTGAAGAGAGTGAAGATTTGATTTCCTTTTTTTCGATAAAGTCATAAGGAAGTATTACCCCGTGAATATCGGAGGTCTCGATAATAGATACCTTCCTGACTCCAGCTCCTGAACAAGATACCAGTAATACCGCAAGGAGTATTTTTAAAGTCAGAAGCCTGTAGATTCCATTTCCCATCCTGTAAAGATTTTTTCGATTCCAAACTTATGAAAGAATAATCATTTTATATAATAAAATATATTTATTGATCAGTTCTGACTCTTAATTATATTTGTGAATTAATACAAATTCAATGGTTATCACAGGTCTGGAAACCGTGCTGGATCGTTTCCCTGATGCCCTTAAGGGAAAAAGGATTGGCATTTTATGCCATTCATCCAGCATAACAAGAAACTTTGATCATATCGCCGGGATCTTCTTCAACCGGCCTGATTGCAGGCTGAGTGCCATATTCGGGCCCCAGCATGGCCTTCACGGTCAGACGCAGGATAATATGATCGAATGGCAAAGCGAAAGACATCCTGTATATAATATCCCGGTTTTCAGCCTTTACGGGGAACACCGCAAACCAACGCCTGATATGCTTGGAGAGATAGATCTGCTTTTAGTTGATTTGCAGGATGTCGGAACACGGATCTATACATATATATGGACTGTAAAGCTTTGCATTGAAGCCTGTGCCGAAGCCGGAATCCCTGTATGGCTGCTTGACAGACCCAACCCAATAAGCTCTCTTTCGTGTGACGGACCGGTACTCAGGGAGGAATATTTTTCCTTTGTGGGAGGAGCGTCAATACCATTATGCCACAGAATGACAATTGGTGAAATGGCTTTATGGATAAAGGAAAAGTATTATCCACGATGCGACCTGACAATTGTCAGGATGAAGAACTGGAGAAGATCCCTCAGGTTTTCCGAAACGGGGCTTCCGTGGGTTCTCCCATCGCCAAATATGCCATCGGTGAACACTGCTATTGTATATCCGGGGACTGTGCTTATTGAGGCACTTAATCTTTCGGAAGGCAGGGGAACAACTTTGCCTTTCGAACTCTTCGGTGCCCCGTTCGTCAACGCTGAAAAGCTTAAAAAGAACCTCGAAGGGCGCAACCATACTGGTTGTGCATTCCGCGTTCATAATTTCATTCCGACGTTTCATAAATTCGCTGGCCAGCTTTGCAACGGATTGCAGATTCATGTTACCGATGAGAAAGTTTTTAAACCCGCAGGAACTGCACTCGAAATATTTGATGTAATCATTGAAACCTCCGGCGCTGACTCACTGATATTTAATCCACCCCCCTATGAATATGAATATAAGCTTATGCCTTTTGACATATTATCGGGCGATTCCGGAATGAGGGAATCGCTTATTAACAGGGGAAATTTAGAAATCGAAAAAGAAAGATGGCTCCATGAGATTGAACAGTTCAAACGGGAATTCGTCAATGTCGCCCTCTATCCCGAATAAGCTGCGTCGCCCGCAGGCAGTGGATCATTTCTTCCTGTCAAGATTTGAAATCAACTTATCAAGCAGGTTCTGTGAAAGTATAGGCTTGATCAGATAGTCATCAAAGCCTGAATTCATGATTTTTTCCTTCTCCCCTACAAGTCCATAGGCTGTCTGAGCGATAATTATCACATCTCCCATGAATTCCCTTATCATTTCGGCGGTCTTGTAGCCGTCCATGACAGGCAGCTGTATATCGAGAAGAATAATATCTATATCACGGTTGCGTCCTGCAACGTCGACTGCCTCCTGCCCGTCACCCGCATTAAGAATAGTCACCTCTGTCTTTTCAAGTATCTTATTAAGATATAATCTGCTTGCAAGGTCATCTTCCACGATAAGGATTTTCTTCCCTTTGAGAGATATATTTGTCATACATACCGGATTTATTCAAAAAGTCCTATATCCCTCAACAGAAGTAAGATAGCCGAGTGGGATACAACCACATATTTTTCATTATTGAATTCGATCTCAATTGCACTGTTCTGCAAATAAACAGCCTGATCTCCCTCCTTTGCCTGCAGTGGAACATATTTAGGCTCATCCGAACTGTTTTTCCAGGGTTCATCGTTATCATTTACAGATGGAATAGGATATCCGGGTCCTGCTTTAACGACGTAGCCAATCTGCACCTTTTCATTCTCATTTACCCCCGGAGGAAGCAGTAATCCGCTCCTGGTCTTTGACTGTGGCATCTTAGGTTTAATAAGGATCCTGTCGCCGATAACTATCAGTTTGCTTAAATCCTTTTCATCTAACAAAACACTCATTATATTTGGTAATTATAAACAAAAGTATCATTTTTTGCCTTATTAAATAACCGGTAATGGAGAATTAATTAATATTGTACCCGGATGCCAAAGATAACAGGGTGAATAATAAAATGGAATCTGATAATTATAAGACCATCAAATCATCTTCCCAGGGCACGTATAAGGAAAAAGGCAGCCGTTTTATAGCTCTTGCATCACCTGTCACCGACCCTGATGAGGCCAGGGTGATAATTGAAAGCATACGCAAAGAATACCATGATGCCAGACATCATTGCTATGCCTATATGATCGGCATAGAAAGATCGCTCTGGAGGGTCAATGATGACGGGGAGCCATCGGGTACCGCAGGACGTCCAATCCTCGGACAGATTAATTCCAGGGAACTTACGAATATCCTTGTAGTTGTAAGCCGCTATTTCGGCGGTACACTTTTAGGTGTAAGCGGCCTGATAAATGCATACAGGACTGCAGCCTCAGAGGCAATAAATAATGCCGGGGTAGTCGAACGTACGCTTCACGATTATTATGAGATTAAATTTCCATACATATCAATGAATGATGTTATGAAAATCCTTAAGGAGGAAAATGCCGTTCAGTCGGGTCAGTCCAGTGACCTGGAATGTTCCGTTCTGGTTAACTTCAGGGTAATGTCGAAAGAGAGAATCCTTAACCGGCTTTCCCGCATTGATGGATTGAAATACAGCCATCTGGGTACAAAATAAGAATAAATGTGATGATAAAGTTTTAATTTAATTATCAACATTTGTCTATGTGCGACAATTCTTGAGTAAATTTGATAAGCCCGTCAAACTGATTAAGGTAAAGTGCAAGCGTAATGAAAAACAGAAGCCTGGTATCGATAGATGATTTTTCTACAGATGAGATCCTGAAAGTTCTTGATCTGACGGAAGAATTTGAAAAACAGCCTACTAGTAAATTACTGGAGGGAAAAGTCATTGCAACTCTGTTTTTTGAACCTTCAACCCGCACCAGATTAAGTTTTGAAAGTGCAATAAGCCGGCTTGGGGGAAAGATTATCGGTTTTTCGGATTCTTCAAATTCAAGTGTTTCAAAAGGTGAAACATTAAATGACACTATCAGGACAGTAACGAATTATTGCGATCTTATTGTAATGAGGCATCCCATCGAAGGAAGCGCCAGGTTTGCCAGTGAGATCGCAACAGTACCTGTAATTAATGCTGGTGACGGGGCAAATCAGCACCCGTCGCAGACCCTTCTCGATCTCTATTCTATCCGCAAAACCCAGGGCCGGCTGAATGATCTGAATATATTCCTGGTCGGCGACTTAAAGTACGGCAGGACGGTTCATTCCCTTATGATGGCCATGTCGAGATGGAATGCAACCTTCAATTTCATCTCTCCCGATGAGCTCAGGATGCCGGATGAGTTTAAGCTGTACCTTGATAATCTGGGCCTGAAATATTATGAACATTATGATTTCACGGATATCATCTCAAAAGCCGACATTATCTATATGACCAGGGTGCAGAAAGAGAGGTTTTCAGATCCTATTGAATATGAAAAGGTGAAAAATGTCTATGTTCTCAGAAACTCAATGCTGAAAAATACCAAATCCAATATGCGCATTCTTCACCCTCTTCCGAGAGTGAATGAAATACACCCTGATGTAGACAATAATACAAAGGCTTATTATTTTGATCAGGCTCTGAACGGAGTCTATACGCGCCAGGCTATATTATGTTCACTTTTGGGAATCAAATAAGGAAATGAGAGTTATGAAGGAAACAAAACAGATGAGCGTAAGCGCCATTCAGAACGGAACAGTTATTGACCATGTGCCTGCCAGTAATCTATTTAAAGTAATACAGATCCTGGGCCTCGATAAAATTGATAACCAGATAACATTCGGCACCAACCTTGAAAGCAAAAAGCTTGGAAGAAAAGCAATTATCAAAATCTCAGGAATGTTCTTTCAGGATGAGGATATCAACAGAATAGCTCTTGTGGCTCCGGAGGCCAAACTGAATATTATTAGAGATTATGAGGTGGTGGAAAAGAAAGTGGTAGAGGTGCCAGATACAATAGTTGGAATAGCTAAATGCATGAATCCTAAGTGTATAACTAATTTTGAAGCTGTTACAACCCGCTTCCGTGTAGTGTCAAAAAAGAATGTGTCCCTGAAGTGTTATTACTGCGAAAAAATAACCAACCAGGAGAATATGCAGATTATTTAAACTCACCTGCATCTCTCCCCATATATCTTTTCAGCGCAGCCTGTCATATGACTTAATCAGCCGGTCATCCCTTATAATACCGCCTCTGGCTAAAAGGGACAATATCAGGATAATTAAAGGTATAGCTATTTTGTAACCGGGAATAATTGTTGTGTTATACTTTGTTGTCATCAGAAAGATGCCTGCAGAGAGGATAATAATCAATGCGGACGAAAAGACAATAATCACCATGGTAAGAATCCTCTGGATCCTGCGCCTCCTGAAGATCAGCAGTGTAATAAGAGAGATTAATGGAATAAGAACAATCATAAATGGCAAAAGCCGTATTATTCCAATCTGTGCAAAGACCTGTCCGGCGGAATCCACTATTTTCCCTGCATAAAACAGGTTTATAACATCTCCGGTGACAGTTGAGAAACTGAGAACTGCTCCTTTTAATAAAAGCAGGGAAAGCAGGAATATAAATGCAAGATATAAGGACTGGATGCGCTGGATCATATTTTATGCTTTTAATATGCACCGTAAAAATAAGCAAAAGTGAATAACCAGTGATATCCGGACCCGGAAAGTCACGCATATTTAAGTGAAATACGGGAAATTACTTCTTTAAATTTAACATATTTTAATGATAATGATAGCTCTCACGAGCTGTAAATAAGCTATTTTTGTACTTTTCAATTACAGACCTTCATCATTTGATATGATGCTTGAATTGAACCTGGAAGAAATAACATTCAGTGCTGAAAAGGAAATGTATTTAAACATTAGATTCCGTTTATGAATAAAAGATTAAAACTGGTATCCACCATTCTTATAATCATTATAGCCACAGTTGTTGTAGCCTATCCGAAATTAAAACCTCTCCTGAAATCAGCATTCAAAAGCAAAAAAGGAGGAATTGGAATTCTGCCGGCTGACCGCAGGATCCTTAATGTAAGCGGATACTTCATAAAACCCGAACCGCTGAGCGAATTTGTCAAATCAACCGGCACATTAAGGCCTGATGAGGAGGTCGATCTTTCATTTGAGACATCGGGCAAAATTGTCAGCATTAAATTCACCGAGGGCACGCGTGTAAAAAAAGGTGATCTTCTTGCAAAGATCAATGACAGGCCGCTGCAGGCTCAGCTTCAGAAGCTCCTTGCAGAAAAAAAGCTGACGGAGGGCAAGGAATTCCGGCAGCGCAGCCTGCTCGACAAGGATGCAATAAGTCAGGAAAGCTATGACCAGATAGTCACTGAGCTCCAGACTATCGAAGCCGATATTAATCTGATTGAGGCCCGGATATCCGAAACTGAGCTCAGGGCGCCCTTTGACGGGATAATCGGATTACGTTATCTGAGTGAGGGATCTTATGCAACATCCTCTACGGTTATCGCACGACTGATCAAGATGAGTCCTATTAAAATTGAGTTTTCAATACCGGAAAAATACGCACAGGAAATTCAAATCGGGTATCCGGTTACATTTGTGGTGGATGGCAGGAATAAGAACTTTGAAGCAAAAGTTTATGCCGTCGATCCTAAAATTGATATAGAAACAAGAACTATAGTACTAAGGGCATTGTACCCAAATGCAAACGAAGAACTTAAATCGGGACGCTATGCTGCAATTACCCTCCGTATGTCACAGATTGATAATGCGATCGCTATACCAACTGAAGCATTGATACCTGAGATGGAAGGTGAAAAAGTATTTATTTACAAATCAGGAAAAGCATCCACTGTTCCTGTAAATACAGGCTTGCGTACTGAATCCAAGATACAGATAACCAAAGGACTCAATTTTGGTGACACACTTCTGGTGACCGGAATCCTGCAGCTAAGGCAAAACCTTCCTGTAGTTCTTGATACACTATTGAATAAGAATTAAGTCTGAAGAAATCAAACTATGAGTCTTTCATCAGTAAGCATAAGCCGGCCCGTACTGGCTACAGTTTTTGCAATAGTAATTTTATTATTCGGGGTTGTCGGGGTGACATTTCTTGGGATCCGTGAGTTTCCAAGCGTTGATCCTCCCATCATTTCAGTTGATACCGATTATCCGGGTGCCAACTCTGATGTTATTGAAACACAAATTACAGAACCACTTGAGCAGTCAATAAACGGTATCCCGGGGATCCGTTCTCTTACGAGTATCAGCCATCAGGGTGGGAGCCATATCACCGTTGAGTTTGAGCTTACAGTTGATATGGAGACTGCAGCGAATGATGTCCGTGACAAGGTGTCACAGGCAGTAAGGATGCTGCCACGCGACTGTGATCCTCCTACGGTGGCAAAAGCGGATGCTGATGCCAACCCGATTATGTTCCTTACCGTAGAGAGTCAGAAAAGATCATTGTTGGAATTATCAGAAATTGCCGAACTTACTATAAAGGAACAGCTACAGACGATATCAGGCGTCAGTGCAGTAGGAATATGGGGCCAGAAAAGATATGCAATGCGTCTCTGGCTCGATCCCGTCAAACTTGCAGGCTACAGGCTGACTCCAATGGATGTGAGGAATGCTATCCTCAGGGAAAATGTGGAATTACCCTCAGGGTCCATTGAAGGGAATAATACTGAACTGACCATCAGAACGCTTGGTCTGATGACCACTCCAAAAGAGTTTAATGACCTTATTATCAAGCAATCAGGAGATCAGATAGTACGCTTTAAAGATATAGGAAGAGCCGAACTGGGACCTGAGGATATCCGCGGCTTATTAAAGAGAGATGGCGTGCCAATGGTCGGCACTGCCATAATACCGCAGCCCGGATCCAACCAGATCGAAATAGTCGATGAGGTTTACCGTCGTCTTGAATATATAAAAAAGGATTTGCCGGAGGATGTAAAAATAAAGGTAGGATTTGATAATACCCAATACATACGCTCATCAATAAAAGAGGTAAAGGACACCATCTACATCGCATTTTTTCTGGTTGTTGTAATAATTTACTTCTTTCTCAGAAGCTGGAGGGCAACCCTCATTCCTATCCTGGTAATTCCGGTCTCACTTATAGGTGCATTTTTCATAATGTATCTGGCGGGTTATTCCATAAATGTTCTGACTCTGCTTGCCATTGTGCTGGCAATCGGTATTGTGGTTGACGATGCGATTGTGGTCATGGAGAACATTTATGTAAAAGTGGAGCAGGGAATGAATCCTGTTGAAGCCGGACTGGCAGGATCGAAAGAGATATACTTTGCGATCATTGCCACAACAATTACTCTTATTTCCGTATTTTTTCCAATCGTCTTTCTGCAGGGAATAACAGGAAGACTTTTCCGCGAG
This sequence comes from uncultured Bacteroidales bacterium, assembly GCA_963816345.1. GTDB lineage: Bacteria > Bacteroidota > Bacteroidia > Bacteroidales > VadinHA17 > LD21. The sequence goes on along the minus strand of CAWFKI010000005.1, from coordinate 1,384,633 downwards.
TTCAGCATTGTAATGGCTGGCGCTGTGGGGATATCTGCTTTTCTTGCACTATCGCTTACCCCGATGGTCTCAACAAAATTACTGAAAAAGGAGAGCACACACAGCTGGTTTTTCCGCAAGACAGAGACGTTCTTTCAGAAACTCAATGATGGATACAGGGGATCGCTTGAATCATTTCTCAAAAAACGGTGGATCGCAATTATCATTGTCGTTTCTTCATTCGCTCTTATAATCGTCCTGTGGAAGGTCATTCCGGCTGAAATGGCTCCTCTCGAGGACAGGTCTCAGATTTCAATCAACGCATCAGGTGTTGAAGGAGCTACATATGAATTTATGTTCGATTATATATCCGATCTTACCAAAACGGCAGAAGAACTTGTTCCTGAACGTGAAAGTGATATAATGTTTGTAAGGGGAAGCGGAGGCAGCGTAAGGTTAACCCTGATAAGCCCAAAAGAAAGAAAAAGGAGCCAACAGGAAATCGCTGATAATATGTCCGATATCGTAAGTAAAAAAACAAAGGCGAGAGCGTTCGTGATGCAGCAGTCGACTTTTGGAGGAAGAAGAGCAGGAATGCCGGTTCAGTATGTTCTGCAGGCTACATCAATACAGAAACTAAAAGACATTTTACCAAAGTTTATGGCCAGGGTTATGGATGATCCGACATTTATAATGGCAGACGTCAACCTTAAGTTCACCAAACCTGAGTTGAGGATCCATATAAACAGGGAAAAAGCTACCTCCCTTGGCGTTTCAACTCAAAATATTGGTCAGACTCTTCAGCTGGCCCTCAGCGGACAGCGGTTCGGATATTTTTTCATGAACGGAAAGCAGTACCAGATATTTGGTGAGCTTGCCCGCAGTGACCGCAACAAGCCACTTGACCTGAAATCACTTTATGTAAGAAATAATTCGGGAGACATGATCCAGTTCGATAACCTTGTTACACTTTCTGAAGAGACCGCTCCTCCCCAGCTCTACCGTTATAACAGATTTGTAGCTGCAACGATCACTGCCGGCCTTGCAAAAGGGAAAACAATAAGCGAGGGGCTTGAGGAGATGGATAAAATTTCCGCAAGCGTTCTCGACGATACCTTCAGGACAGCACTCGCAGGTGATTCCAAGGATTTCAAGGAAAGTTCATCCAGCCTTATGTTTGCCTTTATGCTGGCATTGATTCTCATATTCCTCGTCCTTTCAGCCCAGTTCGAAAGCTTCAAGGATCCTCTTATTGTAATGATGACTGTTCCTCTTGCACTTACCGGGGCTCTTCTTTTCATGTGGTATTTTAATATTACAATGAATATATTCAGTCAGATTGGCATTATAATGCTCATTGGGCTGGTATCAAAGAATGGAATTCTCATTGTTGAGTTTGCCAATCAGAGAAAACATGCCGGACTCTCAAAGCTTGATGCAATCAAATATGCGGCAGCATCGCGCCTGAGGCCGATCCTCATGACAAGTATGGCTACGATTTTGGGTATCGCACCACTGGCCCTGGGATTCGGAGAAGGCGCCAGGAGCCGTATTGCTATGGGAACTGCCGTTATAGGAGGATTACTTTTTTCAACCTTGCTTACATTATATGTTGTACCAGCCATTTACTCATACATCTCAAGTGAAACAAAAAAAGCAGTCGATGAAACTCAAAATAATATACCTCTTTCTTAGTTTGTTTCCCTTTTCGTTTCTTTCAGATGCGTATGGACAGGAGATGTATGGGTTAAAGGATTGCATCAGGACAGGTCTTGAGAAGAACTATTCAATTCTTGTAGCCAGAAACACCGAAAGCATTGCATCAAATAATTTTACAATAGGGAATGCGGGGTATCTTCCTACCCTTGATATAACTGGAAATTATAACGGTACGCTAAACAATACCACATCGAGCCTTACCACAGGCGGTCAGACAAACGATAACGATTCCTACAGTACCACTTCAACTGCAGCAGCAACACTCGGATGGACAATCTTCAGTGGCTTCAGCGTGCAGACTACATACAGGAAGCTGAATGAGTTAAAGCAGCTTGGCACACTTAACACCCAGCTGTCAATTGAATCCCTGCTTGGAGACATAATCTCCGGCTACTACGACTACATACAGCAGGTGAGGTTATTCAGTAATCTGGAGTATGCGGTCACACTTTCGAAGGAAAGACTAAGGATTGATGAAGACAGATATCTGCTGGGGTCAAATTCAAAATTACAGGTATTGCAATCAAGAGTGTATCTGAATGCCGACAGTTCAAACCTCTCCAAACAGGGGGAAGTTGTAAGGGCAGCCCAGATAAGAATGAATGAACTTATGGCAATAGAGAATCTTGGTTCTCAATTTGTTTCTGAGGATACATCAATTAACGTTATTCCGAATCTTCTCTATGAAAAGCTTCTCGATGAAACTCTTGCAGGAAATACAAGCCTTAATATAGCTGCAAAGAACAAAAAAATTTCTGAGTACGATTACAAGTTAATCGTATCAAAGTCCTATCCCTACCTCAATTTTAACACCGGATATAGTTTTAACCAGTATAACTATTCAACCGGAACATATAACAAGCAGAATACCAACGGAATGTTTTATGGTCTGACACTCGGCCTGAATATTTTCGACGGCTGGAATAAAAGGAGAAATATCGCCAATTCCTCAATCGATGTTAAAAACTCTGAATTGAATTATCTTGATGTCGAACAGGGTATCAAGGCGAATCTTATTACATTGTACAATGTTTACAGTAATAACCTCAGACTGATCAGGCTGGAGGAACAAAATCTTCAGACTGCAACAGAGAATCTTTACATAGCCCTCGAGAGGTATAAATTGGGAAGCCTCTCCGGCATAGACCTGAGGGAGGTGCAGAAAAGCCTTCTGGACGCAAGGGACAGGCTTTTATCAATACAATTCCAGACCAAGCTGGCAGAAATTTCCCTTAAGCTGATCTCAGGAAAAATAATGGATTATTATAATTAGCCGATCATGCCAAAGAAGACTGAACTTATAATCAACAAAGACGGGAGCATTTTTCATCTCAATCTTCATCCCGGTGATATTGCGGAAAAGATCATCATTGTAGGTGACCCGGGACGGGTTGATATGCTTGCCGGACTGTTAAAGGAGGTCAGGGTAAGGAAGGAAAACCGGGAATTTCACACGGTAACCGGCACTTTCGATGAAGGTGAAATAACAATCATCTCTTCCGGAATCGGGACAGATAATATTGATATTCTCATAAATGAGCTTGATGCACTGGTGAATATTGATCTGACTACCGGATTGGCCAGGGATGAGCTTGTTTCATTGTCATTTATCAGACTTGGCACTTCAGGTGGATTAAGAGAGGATATACCCGCCGGCAGTACCGTTGTAGCTGAAACAGCAGTAGGATTTGACGGATTGCTGCATTTTTACGAGGGCTATGACTGGATATTGGATACGGCCTTATCAGATAATCTGGCAGAATATCTCGAATGGCCTGATACCCTAGCATATCCGTATGCTGTGAAGGCAAATAAGGAACTACTTGAATTATTCCACGACCCAAATTATATTTATGGAATAACTATTTCAGCGCCAGGCTTCTATGCACCGCAGGGAAGAAGACTGAGGCTTGAGTCATTTGACAGTGAGGTAAATACCAGGCTTTCAGAATTTACTTTCAGGGGGCGGGCTGTCTGCAATTATGAGATGGAGAGTTCGGCTTTATATGGACTCTCAGCATTGTTAGGACATAAAGCTATTTCTATCTGCCTTGTAATAGGCAACAGGGTCTCCGGCGAATTCATTGAGGATTATAAGCCTCTTATGGAAGATCTTGGAAAAAAGATTCTGGCTATTATCTAGATCCCAAATAATCATCCGACAAATCAACCCATAGTGTAATAAGCAGCATGCCCGGGATTATCCGGGCCTCTCCTATTCAATATACTTATTATAAACCAGTGTTATCCCCTCTCTGAGGCCCGTTTTTTCTTTCCACCCCAGTTTATTGATCTTTGAAACATCAAGAAGCTTTCTGTAAGTACCGTCAGGCTTTGAACTGTCCCACTTCAGTTCACCCTTAAATCCAACGACATCCCTGATAAGGCCGGCAAGCTCATTTATTTTCAGATCCTGGCCGGTCCCGATATTTATATGAGTGTTGATAACAGGAGCGCCGACGGTAGTAAGGCTCTTAAAGTCAACATGCTGCATCACGTACACACAGGCAGCTGCCAGGTCATCTACATATAAAAATTCACGAAAAGGATTTCCTGTGCCCCAGAGAGCTATTTCGACAGACCCTTGTTTTTCAGTGGCACCGGCTTGATTTCCGGAGTATCCAACACCAAATTTTTTCAGCTTCGCAACTATTTCTGCTTCACCGGAAGAATCATTAACCCCTTCCACCGGATGTTTTTTAAGATCTTTCCGAATAGCCTGCCAGTCATTATTTTCCAGACATCTGGCGAGGTGCATCTTCCTGATCAGGGCCGGGAGAACATGGGATGTTTCAAGATTATAGTTATCGTTTGGTCCATAAAGATTGGTCGGCATAACTGAAATGAAATTTGTGCCATACTGAATATTATAGGATTCGCACATTTTAATACCGGCTATCTTGGCAACGGCATAAGGCTCGTTTGTATATTCAAGTTCTCCCGTGAGAAGGTATTCTTCCTTGATTGGTTGCGGACATGCCTTTGGGTAGATGCATGAGCTTCCCAGAAATAACAATTTCCTGACACCCCTGAGATAGCTATTATGAATTATATTATTCTGTATCATCAGGTTCTCATAAAGGAACTGGGCCCTGTACCTGTTATTCGACATTATTCCTCCTACCTTGGCTGCAGCCAGAAAAACATATTCAGGTTTTTCTTTCTCAAAAAAGTCTGCTACCAATTTCTGGTCGGTCAGATCAACGGGAGGAAACTGGCTGAAAACCAGATTCCCATACCCGCTTTCTATAAGATTTCTTGCTATTGCACTTCCGACCATACCATTATGACCTGCAATATATATTTTGGCTGATTTCTCCATGACATGCCTGTTATTCAGAACGTTTCTTAGCTTTTTCAAAATCGGAAGCAACCATTAATTTCACAAGCTCCCTGAAGGTAGTCTTTGGCTGCCATCCCAACACTTCTTTTGCCTTTGAAGGATTTCCAACTAGCAGATCAACTTCGGTCGGACGGAAATAACGGGGATCAATACCTACAACCTCCCTGCCCGATGATTTCAGTATGCCTTTTTCCTCTATCCCGTTGCCCTGCCAAAGAATATCCTCTCCTAAATTCCTGAATGTTTCTTCCACAAATTCCCTGATAGAATGTGTTTCATTTGTGGCAAGCACAAAGTCGCCGGGTTTGTCAGCCTGCAGGATCCGCCACATGCCTTCCACGTACTCCGGGGCATAACCCCAGTCACGTTTGGAGTCAAGATTACCGAGATAGAGTTTATCAAGTTGTCCGAGGATTATTTTTGACGCTGCAACTGTGATCTTTCTTGTGACAAAAGTTTTGCCTCTTCTCTCACTCTCGTGATTAAAAAGTATGCCATTGCTGGCAAAGACGTTATAAGCTTCCCTGTAATTGACCACAACCCAGAAAGCATATAGCTTTGCTGCAGCATATGGACTTCTGGGATAGAACGGTGTACTTTCGGTCTGAGGTATTTCCTGAACCTTTCCATAAAGCTCCGAGGTCGAAGCCTGATAAAAACGGGTCTTTACCCCGGTCTCCTTTATTGCATCAAGAAAACGCAATGTTCCTATTCCATCCACTTCTGCCGTGTATTCGGGTACCTCAAATGATACCTGAACATGTGACTGGGCGCCAAGATTATAGATTTCAGACGGCTGGATCTTCTCCACGAGCCTGTTCAGGTTACTTGAATCAGTCAGGTCGCCGTAATGAAGAAAAAACCTGTTATTCAGAAATTCAGGGTTGTTATAAATATGATCTATCCTGAAAGTATTGAAGGAACTAGACCTCCGGATGATCCCGTGAACATCATATCCCTTGTCAAGTAATAATTCCGTAAGGTATGAACCATCCTGACCTGTGATGCCTGATATCAGCGCTGTTTTTTTCATCATACATTATTGGTTTTTCTATATCCAGTAGTCTTTAATTCTGATCCTGATACGAATTGCATTTGGTATCTCCTTTTCACTGACAAGAATAAGGTATCCTCCCCCTCCCGCTCCTGACAGTTTCCATGCCAGCGCTGTATCCCTGTAATGATCAATTACAGCTGCCGATCTTGTCGTTCATCATCCTTGGAAACATCTTTACCTGTGCATTAAATGAATCAGAGAAGCCTTCAGAAAACATCCGTATATCTTTTCCCTTCAGTCCTTCCCAGGCTTTCTCTGCACCGGCATTGAGCCTCTCTACATTCGCGGCCGTGATATCAGTATCAGCAAGAACTACAAAGCCCGAGGGACGAGGCCAAAGGGTGATCATATAGAGCCGTTCCTCAAGCCATTTCAATACAGATGTGTCTGATATTGTCTCAAATTCGGAAGGCCAGTATTTCTCCTTTTCATAATAGAACCTGTTGACACCCGGTATTGTTATCCCGATTGAATCCTGGGAACCGCTGACATCTTTTGTCCCCGGATCATTATCATATCTGAAAAGGATCTTTGCGAGCTTCTCAGGGTTTTCCATCGGCAGATGGTCGTTCCACAGTTCTATAGCCTTCTTTCTTGTGGAGGTAGCCATACCCGACCTTTCATTGAACTCAATTGTAGGTTCAATTGAAGCAGTTATTGCCCATCCGGGATGATACTTTGAAACGTACGGCTGATCAATCCAGGTTCCTGCCAGATCGATCCGATACGGAATAGGTGTTGCCTTGCGCAGGGAAGTAGTTGATCTTACCGGAAGATTTGCATGAGGGACTCTTCTTAGTACTTTATATTCAATACCCAGTTCCCTGCATATTTTTTCCTTCTCGGGAGTGTGTCCATCCTCATTAACCACAAAAAAATCAGGATTGAGTTCCCTCATATCATTGAGAAAATCGAGAATTCCGCTGCCTTTGTTGATTTTTACTCTGTGAACGCATGATAATGCTTCGAGCATATATAACCGCTCCTCTTCAGAATTGACTGTCATCCTGCCTTTCAGGTCAGATACGGTCCTGTCTGACCCAAGTCCGACATAGAGATCTCCAAACTGCGAAGCTTCCTGCAAAAATGCGATATGACCGGAATGGAGAATGTCAAAACATCCGCTGACAAAAACCTTTTTTCCGTCTTTAACTATCATAATTTTTAATTTTTGATATTCCTGCTATAAAGTATTTTGATCGTCAATCCCGGATTGTTATCGTTTTTCTGACAGGGATTACCGGTAATTGTTCATTAAACTGAATATAATCAGGTTTGACACAGGTTATAAATTATTCCAGAACCATTTTACCGACTCCTCAAGGCCCTGAACTACATTGAGGACAGGGGAATAACCCAGCAGCCTTTTTGCTTTTTCAATTGAGGCCAGTGAATGTTCAATATCCCCTGCTCTTGCGGGTCCGTAAGCCGGTTTGATACTCAGGATCTGGCTATCGTACTTCCCGGCAAATTCACGCAGGTAGGAGAAAAGCTGATTTAAGGTGGTCCTTTCCCCATGTGCAACATTATAGACCTGGTTTATAGCCTCCCTGTTTGCTGTCAGTGCAGCAAGGTGATTAGCCTGAACCACATTGTCAACATAGGTAAAATCACGGGATACTGATCCATCACCGTTGATCAGCGGAGTTTCATGTTTCATCATCATCTTCAGAAATTTCGGAATAACTGCCGCATAAGCTCCGTCAGGGTCCTGCCGTCTTCCGAAGACGTTGAAATAGCGCAGACCTATCACATCAATACCGTAGCTCCCGGCAAAATTGGCAGCAAAAAGTTCATCTACATATTTAGTAATGGCATAAGGCGACAATGGAGAACCTATCTTGTCTTCCACCTTTGGCAGACCGGGGTGGTCACCGTAGGTCGAAGAGCTGGCAGCATATATGAATCTCTTTATTTTTGCCTCTTTGGCAGCGAAGAGAATCTTTACAAATCCGCCTATGTTTACATCTGTTGTTGTTACAGGATCTTTAATTGATCGCGGTACGGAGCCTAAAGCCGCTTCATGAAATATAATTTCAGCATCTTTTACCGCTTTTTTACAGTCACCGGTATCTCTGATATCTCCTTCAATAAGCCTGAAGGATGGATTAGATTCAAAGGCTTTCAGGTTTTCTCTTTTACCTGTCGAAAAGTTATCAAGGCATGTGACATAATTTCCCCCATTCAGAAGAGATTCGATTAGATTTGATCCAATAAAACCGGCACCTCCTGTTACAAGCACCCTGCTGTTTCTGAGAATTTTTTCCATTATGAACTGTTATTAAAATACAATTATGCAAAATAATGAATTTCCCGGTCTCTCCTTCCTCATTTTTCGAACATCATAAGTATCTCATTCAGTATAAATTCGGCAGTTTTACCGTTTCCATAAAAACCAGGGTATTCCAGGCTGGCATGGGAATCCATCAATCGTAAGAACTCCTCACTTAAATGTGTCGGATTGCCGTCGACAAGAACTGAAGTCCCGTTATGGACAAGCTCGATCCATTCCGTTTCCTTCCGCAGAATGATGCAGGGTTTCTTAAAAAAATGGGATTCCTTTTGCACGCCTCCCGAATCAGTCACTATCATCCTGCAGTTTTTCTCAAGGAGGATCATTTCAAGGTAAGAGACCGGAGGAAATATTTTAACGAAGGGGCACTCAAGCAGCTCATTAAAAAGACTATTCAGTTTTGTCTTCAGGGAGATCACAGTCCTGGGATGTAAAGGCATCACCATTGTAATTGCTTTCTCTTCGGCAAGTCTTTTAAGAGTAACGATTATCTGTTTAAGCCTTTCCACGTCATCTGTATTATTATCCCTGTGGATTGTCACAAGAATATAGTTTTCACGTTCGAGTGATACCTGTACCAGGAATTCAGATTTTTTCTTTTCAGCCAGACCGGCAAAAAAGAGCGTATTGTCGTACATTATATCTCCGGTGAGGTATATTTTTGGATTGTCAATGTGATATGGAGGGCTGTTCTCCGGCCGGAATCCTTCGTTCATAAGGTTCTTGAAGGCTGCATTTGTAGGGGCAAACAGCAGAGTGGAAGAGTGGTCGCTCATAATACGGTTGAGTTCTTCCGGCATTGTTTTGTTGAAAGAGCGCAGCCCGGCTTCTATATGGATCACCGGGAAGTGCAGTTTTGCAGCAGCCAGAGCACCTGCCAGAGTGGAATTTGTATCACCGTAAAGTACAATGCAATCAGGTTTCTCCACAAGTAATACCTCTTCGATGCCCGTTATCATTAATGCGGTCTGCCGTCCGTGTCCGGCAGAACCAACGCCAAGGTTATAATCAGGTTTATGAATCTCCAGCTCGTCAAAGAATACTTCAGACAGCTCTTTATCATAATGCTGGCCTGTATGTACAAGTATCTCACTTATATTTTCCCTGTAATATGTGCGGATTGCTCTGCTGATTGCTGAAGCTTTAATTATCTGAGGCCTTGCACCTACAAGATTCAGAAGTCTGATCACTGCCATTTAGATCGGGAATTTTGTCAGGACTAAAGATAACAAATTATCACATTTTAAAAGCAAAAAAAAAGGCACCTGTTTCTTCAGATGCCCTTTATAATTATGAAAGCTTATTTTGCGTAATTGACGGCTCTTGTTTCCCTGATCACCGTAATTTTTATTTGTCCGGGATAGGTCATTTCGTTCTGAATTTTCCTCGCAATTTCAAAGGAGAGCCCTTCAGCTTCCTTATCCGTCACCTTTTCAGCCCCGACAATTACCCGGAGCTCTCTTCCTGCCTGTATGGCGTATGTTTTCATCACGCCTGGGTATTGCAAAGCCAGTGATTCCAGCTCTTTCAGCCGCTTGATATATGATTCGACAACTTCACGCCTTGCTCCAGGACGTGCTCCGGAAATAGCATCACAAACCTGAACTATCGGTGCAATAAGGGTGGTCATTTCAGTTTCATCATGATGGGAACCGATGGCATTGCATATCTCAGGCTTCTCCTTATATTTTTCAGCCATTTTCATCCCCAGTATTGCATGTGGCAATTCCGGTTCATCATCAGGAACCTTGCCGATATCGTGCAGCAGTCCGGCCCTCTTGGCAAGCTTTGGATTAAGTCCTAGCTCGGCTGCCATGATGGAGCAGAGGTTTGCAACCTCACGGGAGTGCATAAGCAGGTTCTGTCCATATGAAGATCTGTATTTCATCTTCCCGATAAGGCGTATAAGTTCAGGGTGCAATCCATGGATCCCCAGATCGATAGTGGTCCGTTTACCTACTTCAAGTATCTCCTCCTCCACCTGTTTCCGGGTTTTCTCTACCATCTCCTCAATTCTTGCCGGGTGGATCCTTCCATCAGTAACAAGCTGATGCAGAGCCAGCCTGGCAACCTCCCTCCTGACGGGGTCAAATGCTGAAAGGACAATTGCTTCAGGGGTATCGTCAACAATTATTTCTACTCCGGTAGCAGCTTCCAGTGCACGGATATTACGTCCTTCACGACCTATTATCCGTCCTTTCATTTCGTCTGATTCAATATGAAAGACAGTAACCGCATTTTCAATTGCATTTTCGGCTGCCACTCTCTGAATTGTCTGAACCACAATACGCTTGGCCTCTTTGTTTGCCGTCATTTTGGCTTCATCAAGAATCTCATTCACGTATGACATGGCACCTGTTTTTGCCTCCTCCTTTAAGAGATTCAATGAGATGATTCTTTGCCTCTTCGGCGGAAAAACCTGAGATTGCTTCAAGCTGTTCAACCTGTTGTCTGTGGAGTTTTGCCAGCTCTTCAGATTTTTTATCAAGCAGTTCCAGCTGTGAAGTAAGGTTTTCACGGATAGCCTCCGCTTCATTCTTTTTTCGCTGGGTCTCCTCTATTTTCTGGGAAAGGGTCTGTTCTTTCTGTTTGATCCTGTTTTCTGCCTGATTTATCCAGTTGTTTTTTTCATTTATTACCTTCTCATGTTCTGTTTTGAGCTGAAGGAATCTTTCTTTTGCCTGAAGTATTTTTTCTTTTCTTGTCACCTCTGCTTCTGCCTCGGCTTCACTTATTATTTTCCGGCTTTTATTTTTAAGTGCGAACTGCCATATAAGATATGAGGCACCAAAGCCCAGTACCAGGGCAGAGATGCAAAAGACTACCAGCAGTCCGTTGCTTAATGTAACTATAGTAAATATCATCATTTAGTTGTATTAAGTATATATTAATAAAAAACCCGCAAAGTTCCTTCAGATTTTATAAAACCCCATGTCTGTATGGCTGGAGCTACTAATCCAGTTCGAACTTCCACTGTCCCGAAGAATCGGGATCCCGACGAATCGGGATGAGGCCTGTTCTACCTGAACCAAGGTTGCTCCAAAGTTTTAACTGTTGAGTTTCAAAAATGAATGAAGAAACAATGCGGGCAATTCATTTGTCTATTTAAAAGAACGATGTTACTCTTTTAAGTCAAGAACTGAATCAATCTTCTGTATCAGTTCCTTCAGGGCATCCGGGAGATAATCATTTTCAAGCTTTTCCTCCTCCTCCGTGAGCTTAATCACATACTGCAGAGCCGCCATCGCCAGAAAATCCTGTACATCCTTATCGGTGTACCGCTGCTTGTACTGCAGCACTTTCTCATTAATCATCCTGGCAGCTTTCCTTATCTTCTCCTCATTTTCCCGTTCAACCTTCAATGGATAATACCTGTCTGCCACATTAACCCTGATCGAAAGCTTATCATCCATTGTTATATTTTATCTGTTTAAAAGAGCAACACATCTGTCAATCTCCCGCACCAATTCCGTTATTTTCCTCTTCGCTTCCTGGGTGTTTTCACCATCACCCAGTAATGCTTCTGATAATTTAATACGTTCGTATTTAGTTTCTAATTCTTTAATTCTTACTTCCCGTTCCTGAAGAGCACTTTTTAATACTTCATTCCCGTTCTTAGATTTCTGCTATCTCGGTCTTCAGGTTATTGTATCGGCTAAACAATTCATCCAGTTTTCTGTTCAAAATTATTAATTCCTCGTAACCCTGACCGGTCATATGTAAAATCTTTAGTACAAAATTAATATAGTTAATGATATTTTCAAAAAATTGACTGAAATTGTTTGGCTGAATTAGTGCAGATGCATAGCTTTGCACCTCATGTAATTAAAATTATTGGGAGTGATTATGCTTACAAATCGTTTTTTTTAATAAGCCTGTTGTTTCTTAGTGGCTAAATGACAATCCAAAAAATATAGCCATATTTATCTCACCAGTAAAAATACCTGTATCACTTTCTGCAAATTTCGGAGAACTCAGAATCGATCATTTTCACTCCGGACTGGACATCAAGACCCAGGGCGTCACCGGGAAAGAGGTTGTTGCAGCAGCATCAGGGTATATTTACAGGATCAGCGTATCGCCCGGGGGATTCGGTAAGGCTCTTTATATCAGACATCCATCAGGATATTCCACAGTTTACGGTCACCTGGAAAGATTTACTCCCGAGATTGATGAATATGTGAAGGAACGTCAGTATGAAAAGAAGAGTTTCCTGGTAACTTTATTTCCTGACAGAGATAAATTTCCGGTCAATAAGGGTGATATCATTGCATATTCGGGTAATTCGGGAAGCTCAGGAGGTCCTCACCTTCATTTTGAGGTAAGAAAATCTGACAATGAAATTCCTGTTAATCCACTCCTGTTCGGATTTGGCACCTCCGACCATATAAAGCCTGTTATTGAAAAACTTCTGATTTATCCTATAAACAGGAATACCCTTATCGATAATCAGAACAGGATAAAATGGATAAATGTTACAGGCTCTGACGGAAAGTACAACGCTTCATCAGGCAACGAAACAGAGATAAGCGGCATTGCTGGGTTTGGAATCAAATCTTTCGACAGGATGGATGACAATAACAATAAATTTGCGGTCTATTCGATAGAGCTTCTCATAGACAGCGTTCCTGTATATAAATATATAATGGACTCTTTTTCATTCAACGAAGCAAGATATTTAAACAGCCATATCGATTATGAGACATTCATGCACAGTAATATATACATTGAAAGAGCTTTTGTTCTTCCGAACGATAAGCTGAGTGCTTACAGCGATGTTATTAACAGGGGAACATTCAATTTTAACGATAACAGGAAACATCTGGCTCAGATTGTTGTCACGGATATGAGTAATAATAAATCAACCCTTTCAATTAATCTGAAGGCGCAACCAATGACTGAAAGGGCCAGTGCGGAACAGCATGAGGACACATTCCGGGTAATGCCTTATAACAGGAGCAACAGGTTCGAGGCAGAAAATCTTTCGGTTTACATACCTTCGGGAGCACTTTATGATACGCTTGATTATATTTACAAAGTGAGTCCGGGATCAAGGTCGATGCTCTCTCCTGTTTACAGCATCCATAATAAGTTCACTCCCTTGCAAAAATCAATTGTATTATCTATTAAGCCGGATTCAATTCCTGCCGGGAAGAAATCCAAGATGCTTATAATAAGACTGGATGATGATTATAAGAAGGTTCCTGCAGCCAGCTCCTGGTCCGACCAGTTTCTTACCGCAGAGGTTAAAAATTTCGGAAGATACTTTATCGGGGTTGATACCGTACCTCCTGAAATTTCACCCGAGGGAGCACTGCGCGGAGCAGTACTGACCGGCAGAAAGGAGATCAGGATAAGGATAACGGACGATCTTTCCGGAATTAATTACTATGAACCCGTTATTGACGGGGAATGGGCATTATTTGAATATGATCAGAAAAACGACCTTCTGATCTACAGAATTGACGGAGAAAAGATAAAACAGGGTACAAAACATAGTTTTTCTCTTAAAGTAGCTGACAATAAGGATAATATAAACATTTATCAATGTGATTTCACCTGGTAAATCACTTTAGCAACTTTTGTCACTTTAGTCACTTTTATTCCTGATATTAGGATCTTAATATACCAGATCTGACGATATGTCAAATAAAATAGCTATATTTGACGTTATTGAACAAAGTAGCATAGCTGATGTTATATACACGAGTTCAGATCCGTATTTTTGTACCACCTGTTAAGATAATAAATAGACCCATCCATTTATTTATTAAGTTCAGCTACAAAAATGAATGAACGGAAAATTAGCATTTAACCCAGGGGGTATCTATTGATTTTGCCTGAAACATCCTGACATTGAAATTTTTAACGGTACGTATCTCTTTAAGGAGAGAATCATACCGGTGAACTTATATAGGGGAATTGAATTTTATTAACTTAAATTGGGAAACATTATGCAAGATAGAAAACAGGCTGTATTCAAAACACCTGACATAACGAAAATGCAGGAAGTGATCATCAATCCGAGAACAAGGATATACATTCCTATCGGAGCTGATCCGGAGGAGGCCAGGAGTCGTTATTGGGCAAAACAGGAAGCAAAGGGCAAACCTATGTTTGCACCTAAGAAACCTGCTGTGAATTAAATAGAATTTAAATTTTTTGTAGTTGGGGTATTCAATATATTTTTTCAGGGTAGATACCTTTTTTTATCATTTTATTGATACTCTCGACTACAAAAGGTTTATCTTCCCTGTAGGTAACGCCGAACCATCTTTCATTGCTCATTAATATCTTAATTGATATTTCACCGCTTTTGACAAATTTATCGATTGAGGTCGGGATATCCAGTTCTGCTTTAAGGTCCATGCCTTTCTCATCAATAAAGTGCCGGAACTCATCACCGAGGAAACTGTAGCATGATGGCTTGAATCCCCAGAGATTCATTGAGACAACTTCATTGCCTGTAAATTTTTCCATGATCCCGTCGGGGCCCGGTGCCCTGGCACCATCGGCAGTTTTTTCAATCTGCCGTGTTTCGACGATATTCCGGAGAAGCCCGTCGGAACCCACACTGCATACACCCCTGTTTACATGACCGTGATCGGACAATGTATTCTTCAATTTATATCCCACTATACAAAAGCTGTTGGGATCCTTATCATTTACCAGGAAATCATGCAGTATCTTAAATGAATCCATACCGTAATAATCGTCGGCATTTATAACTCCGAACGGTTCTTTAATTGCCTTTGCGGTAACCAGTATAGCATGGCTTGTACCCCATGGTTTTTGCCTTTCAGGCGATACCTTTACTCCCTCCGGGAGATTTGTTATCTCCTGAAAAACATAATCAACATCTATTTTACCACGGAGTTTTTTTACGAAACGCTCCTTAACCTGTTCCTCAATATCCCTCCTTATCACAAATACGATCCTGCCGAATCCGGCCCGTATCGCATCGTAAATTGAGTAGTCAATTATTGTCTCACCGGAAGGTCCCACTTCATCAAGCTGTTTGTTACCTCCGTAACGGGTTCCCATTCCTGCTGCCAGAACTAAAAGTGTTGGCTTCATCTTGCTAAATTTAAAATTTCCAGGTTTTAATCCGCTAATTTGAATAGTTTTGCACACTGCAATTATACTTAAAATATAATAATTCCGTGTAATCAAAATGAAATAAAAACCAGTAAGGGCATAGTTTACAGATCAGCACCGGCAGATGGGCACGGATTGCATCCCGTTTGCTATCTGGTCCACGCCGGCAAGAGCGTATGGAAATAAATATTACAGTTATGGAATTTAAACTTGAAATTTGTGTCGACAATGTGCAATCGGCAATTGACGCCGGGAAAGCGGGAGCTTCACGGGTCGAATTATGTACCGGCCTGGCCGAAGGTGGCACGACCCCTTCCTTTGGAACAATCTCCTCAGCAAGAATTAATATTGAGATCGGGCTGCATATCCTGATCAGACCCAGGGCAGGAGATTTCCTCTACTCACCTGTCGAATATGATATCATGCGGAGAGATATTGATTTCTGCGGTGAATGCGGAGCTGACGGAATAGTTACAGGAATTCTCAGATCAGACGGCACCATAGATGTGGAACGGACGGCAAAGCTGGTTGAGCTGGCACATCCTATGACTGTTACATTTCACAGGGCTTTTGACCTCTGCATAGACCCGGACAGGGGTCTTGAGGATGTCATTCTCACAGGTGCAGACAGGCTGCTTACATCGGGACAGAAAAACACAGCTGAAGAAGGTCTGGAAACCATCCGCAGGCTGGTAAGATCTGCCGGACAAAGAATCGGAATTATGCCGGGCAGCGGAATAAATGAAACCAATGTGGCTAAAATAGCAGCGATGACCGGTGCATCAGAATTTCATCTTTCTGCAGGAACGTCAATTGAAAGCGAAATGAAATTCAGAATGAAGGGTGTAAATATGGGAAATATAGCCGGCTATAATGAATTTGCAGGAAGAGTTGCTGATCCGCTTAAAATTGGACGTATTGTTAATATACTCAGGACTGTCTGAGCATCAGAAGATCAGTGGAATATAAGAAGACTCACTTTCAGCGGGCACACTGAGCCGCTCCCTTCAGGAATGCTTATAACATGAAAACTGAGAGTTTGCAATTCACCTGAAAGCTGATATCTTTGCAGCAATTTTTTATTATTATCACTGCCTGTAATTTTTTATTAACCGGATTCATTTAACTGTAAAATTTTATATGAAAAGACTTATTGCATCAATCTTGATAATTCTGCTGACTGGCCTGTTAAAACTGGAGATGACAAATGCCTGCACTAATTTCCTTATAACAAAGGGAGCATCAAAGGACGGATCGGTAATGATCACCTATGCGGCCGATTCCCATACTCTGTACGGAGAACTCTACTACCGCCCTGCAAAAAACTGGCCCGCCGGTACCATGGTTGATGTTTATTCGTGGGACTCCGGGAAATATCTTGGCAAAATTCCTCAGAAAGCCCATACCTATTCTGTTGTGGGGAATATGAACCAGCATCAGGTTGCAATCGGTGAAACTACATTCGGCGGCCGCCCTGAACTGGAAGATTCAACAGCTATTATTGACTATGGTTCACTTATGTATATGACGCTTCAGCGGGCAAAAAATGCACGCGAAGCTATTCTCACCTTTTCACAGCTCTTATCTGATTATGGTTATGCCAGTTCCGGCGAATCATTTTCAATTTCAGATGCAAACGAAGCCTGGATCCTCGAACTGATTGGAAAGGGCCCGGGCAAAAAGGGCGCCGTCTGGGTAGCCCGCAGAATTCCTGACGGGTATATTTCAGGACATGCCAACCATCCGAGAATAACCACATTCCCTCTTGCCGATGGCATCAAATCAATCACATCCAGGGAACTTGACAAGATTAACAATCCTGAAGTAGAAACCGTTTATGCATACGACGTTATAGATCTCGCACGCAGTTACGGCTGGTTTAAGGGTGAGGACAGGAATTTCAGTTTTAGTGACGCTTATGCTCCACTGGATTTTTCGGCAGCAAGATTCTGCGAAGCCAGGGTGTGGTCAGGATTCAATAAAGTGAACA
Source organism: uncultured Bacteroidales bacterium (assembly GCA_963816345.1). GTDB lineage: Bacteria > Bacteroidota > Bacteroidia > Bacteroidales > VadinHA17 > LD21. The sequence continues at coordinate 1,367,154 of CAWFKI010000005.1, read as the reverse complement.
GCCAGATGGGAAAGTATCTCAGTTACGCCATGGGTGAAGATCTTACCAACAGAATGCCATTATGGATTAAACCTGATAAAAAACTGGATGTCAACGATGTGAAATCGATTATGCGCGATTATTACCAGGGCACCCCGATGGATATGACAAAGGATGTTGGTGCGGGTCCTTATGGCAACACCGTAAGATGGAGGCCATTGGAATGGATGGTCGACAGCGTTAAATATTTTCATGAAAGGGCAATCTCAACACAGCAGACCGGTTTTTCCTTCGTGGCACAAAGCCGTTCATGGCTTCCGGATCCGGTTGGCGGTATTCTGTGGTTCGGTGTGGATGATACCTTCTACACAGTCTATACTCCCATGTATTGCGGAATAACTAGAGTACCTGAAACCTTTGCCGTTGGAAACGGAGACATAATGACCTACAGTGATAACTCGGCATTCTGGGTTTTCAATCAGGTATCCAACTTCGCATACACACGGACAAGACTTCTGACCGGTGATATTCAGAAAAAGCAATCGGAGCTGGAAAATGGCTATATAAAGGAAAGTTCAGAGGTCGATAAGGCAGCTGAAAAACTCTATAAGACCAATCCTGCAGAGGCTGTCAAATACCTGACTAATTATTCGGTAAAGGCCGGCAACAAAACTGTTTCAAGCTGGAAAGAGCTTTACCGGTTTCTGTTTGTTAAATACCTCGATGGTAATATCAAGGAAAAACGTGCTGTACCACCAGGATATAAGTATATTGAGCCAACGGTGTCACAGCCGGGATACGGTGATGACTGGAACCGGATCATTGTGAAAATGACAGGCGACAAGTTCAGGGAGAGGTAGAAGGCTCAGGGCACGGGGCGCAGGGCACAGGGCACAGAGGAGAGATATGAGATGTGAGATTTGAGCGTAGAGCGTGGGGCACAGAGCACAGAGCACAGAGCAATTCTTAACTTTCCCCTCCTTTTTTCAAGGAGCCTGCCTGCCGGTAGGCAGGGGGTGGCCGGGACGATTGATTATCTGATTTTTACAAGGTTCACTTCCCGGCCGGGGTGGTTGACTTATCCCTTTGTCAGAATTTCATTTTGTACGAAACTTACCGATTACCGATTACCGATTACTCTTATGGAACTTCTTTTTTTCATTAGTAATTCTTATTTGGGGCCATATTAGCATATACTGAGGGACTTACCGATTACCGATTACCGATTACCGATTACCGATTACTGATTCTTCTCTACGCTCTTCCGTCTTCCGTCTTCAAAATCTTTTTGATCAGTATTGCTGATTATTAAAATTTTATTCGTAAGTTTGCGACCGGATTTTTGAAACCAAACTGAGAATACAAAATACTTTGCGAGATGAATTTAATGAATATTGTTGAGAAGGAATTTGCGGTAAAGAACGATTTTCCGAAATTCGCCGCCGGCGACACGGTAACTGTCCATTACAAGATAAAAGAAGGTAACAAGGAGAGAATCCAGCAGTTTCGCGGAGTAGTGATACAGAGAAGCGGAGAGATGCATACTGAGACATTTACTGTAAGAAAAATGTCAGGAAATATAGGAGTTGAAAGGATATTCCCTGTTGCCTCCCCCTTTATTGACAAGATAGAGGTAAACAAGCATGGAAAAGTGCGCAGGGCAAGGATCTTTTATCTGCGTGACCTTACCGGCAAGAAAGCCCGCATCAAGGAGAAGAAATTTTAATTCAGAGACTGAATATGATAAGAGGCTGTTCCCTGTGGACGGCCTTTTTCATTATCCTGTCAGGCATGATGAAAAAGGCAGAGACCGGGACAGTGCATTATGACAATAATGATAATGTTTGCAGGAAATATTACCCATTAGAATAAATTTACAACAGAGGATACCGGGTTTTGACTTCTGACGATTAGTAGGGTAATATATTTGAATTGGTGTTTTGCCAGGGGTCGAAAAAACCTTATTTTCTTTCCTGACCTTAGTAGAAAATAATACAATATATCTTCAGACCTTATTACCTTATTTTGGGTTTTATTGTTTTTTGGTAAAATTTAATAAATGAATCATATTCATCTTTAAATGTTTGTTTCTTATGATGTTCGGGTTGGTTCAAAATGTATTTGCAAACACGGTCAACTTCTTTTTTTGAAACAGAAAATGCAGAACATGACATTTGCCATTGAAAATTGCATTTGCAAAGTTTGTTTTTATTAATAAAATTTGTCGAACTATTTGCTACTATACAAGCTAAACTCTCTTCGGCAATACTGGGTGAGCGAGAAACAAGAAAATGGACATGTTCCGGATTTGCATAAATAGCATATAATTGACAACCATTGTTATTTACTATTCCCGTTATATACTTTTCAATTCGCTCCCTACTCGTATTTAGAATCAATGCCTCCCTTAGAAAAGTTGTAAAAATAAAATGAGTATATAAATTATTATATTCAACTTTCATTGCATTATTAATAAGCTAATAAGGTTGTACTCTTTTAGATATGATTTTTTCTACTAAGGTTTAAAGATACAAATAAGGTTTAAAAAAATCAATTCAAAGGGCTATGTATATAAAAACGGTTGATGACATCAATACATTTCTTTTTTATGCACTTTCTTGAATTGGCTGTTACAACTCTGAAAAAAGTATTGGTCTGAAAGGTCTGATCTTCAATCCATCAGTGAGCTTTATTGAAGAGTTCAACCTCAATGTTCGTTACGACACTGCCTGGCCGGATGTCCTGTTGAAAGGATATTCCCTAAAAACAAGCATGGTGCATTTTATTAAATCAGATTTTATTAATCATCTCCTCTTTTTTGGCCTTAGCCGTTTCAAGAAGTTTATTTGCCTGATTATCTGCTACCTGAACTATCTGATTGGCTTTCTTATCAGCATTTTTCCGGAGAGTCTCCGCACCTTTTTGTGCAGCAAGTTTTTCAAGTGGTCCTTTTGAGGCGCTGTCATCAATCAGCTTTTTAGCCTGGGTATCAGCTTCTTTGCGTATATTTTCTGCAGTTTTAGCTGCCTCGTCCCTTAATTGCTGACCCCTCACCTCAGCATCCCTGATAAGCTTGTCTCCCTCAATAGCGGCTTCAGCTCTTGCCTTTTCTTTTGCTTTATCAGCGGTATTATCGATAGTCTGTTTTACGACATCCTTTGCGGCAGCTTTTGCTTCGCCTGTGCTTTCATCAGGGGTGCTCCCGAAAAATGGAGCTACAACCGGTTTGCTGAAGGTACCTGTCACTTTAACATTTACCTTAATTATATCTGCAGGTTTATACTTAATTCCTATGGATGCCGCTGCTGATGAAAGATTATCGAGCAGATTATTTATCGAACTTCCGAGGTCCGATCTTGGTATCTCGGTTTTCACAATGTAATTAAGTGTCTGATCAAGACCCTGATCTCCGCTTATATTCATTTTGAGATTGCCGGTTCTTACATCAAACGGGCTCACAAAAACCCTTCCGTCAGCAATCTTAAAGTTTATATTAATATCCTTAAAGGTACTGGTGTACTTATCGCCGAGTTTGAGCACCTCTTTCATCTGGTCGAAAGTCTTGGATTCCAGGAGAGTAATCTCTTTTGATTTAATATTACCTGAACCATTGATTGAATTGATAACCGGCATCATATCCCGTCCGAGTAAACTCACATAGGTCAGGTTTGCGCTTATCCTGCCGTCCACTCCTTTTGCTGCCGGCGCAAATTTTTTCACAGCATTGAATGTATTAAATGCATCCCTGACGCCAATATCCTGCATATCGAAGTCAGCCTTCATTACCGGTTTAAGCGTATCCCTGGTATCATAATCTGCATTCATGGCTATTGTGCCGCCGAGAATATTCATTCCTGCTTTCCTGATGCCAAGTATCCCATTCCGTATAATAACATGTCCACTTACTTTCTGAGCTTTAATACTATCATAAATGAGATCATCAATAAGTGCATCAAGATCAAAATCGATATTTTCAGGCACTTTTATTACGGTACGGGAAGAAGTTGTTTCTGTAATAACGTTGGCAGGATTGTTCCTTTTAGTAACCGGAGTTGTGTCTATTACTGAGGTGGTTGTCGATTCCATTTTCGACATTATTTCAGAGAGGTCAGTAAGTTTTGAATGGACAGAAAGGTTGCCTTTGATTGTCTTATTGCTGAAGATGTAAGGAATATAATTTTCAATTCTTCCGCCCATCTTAAAATCGCTTTTCCCTCCGACGTTCATGCTCGTGTTAGTCAGAGTCACATAAGCCGGAGAAAATTCAAATTGTGCTTCATTGATTTTTACATCAGGATACCCGGTCATAGCAATGTTCATATTCTTAATGTCCAATGTTCCGGAGGCTTTAAAACTATCATACCGGCCGGTTTCAATCATCGACATCCTGCCATCCATCTTAAGTGACACATTAATAACTCCCGACAGGCTCATATTATCCATGGGAATGGCTTTTGACAGAGCCGAAAGATCGATTCTCCCAACCATTGAACTCTTAAAATCCGGATCGCTTACGGGAGTCTTCAGCTGAAGTGACATGTCGAACGGACTTCCTGCAAGTTCCATATGGAAGAGATCAACATTCACAACGGTTTTATCCATATTTTTCCCGTTGACAAACAGATCTGATTTAAGGTTTATGTTTTTTATCTGCTCGGGTAAAGCAGGGTAATTTATTGATCCGTTGGTAACTGAAAGTGCAAGTGTCACATCAGGCAATGTACTGTCAGCATCGCTGTAAATGCCTTTTGCGGAGCCTGACAGAGCAAATTCGCCATCTGCCTTCAGCTCTTTATAATCTTTCATATACACGGCAGGAATGAGTGATAAAAGTGTCTTGAAGGATGTCTGGGGAGTTCTGAATTCTATATCAGTTCCGATATCATCACCAGGCATGGAAACCGTACCTGAAAAATTGACTTTCAGATCATTGATTGTGAAATAATTTTCACGGAAGGTAAAAAGCATTTTGTCGAGGTTTGCCAGCATATCAATTTTAGAATCGAGAATTGCCTTATTGATGTATTTCATTCCATCCATAATAAAAGTAAATTCTCCGGCATTAAATCTCATCTGCATATCGGTTTCACTCATTGTCATGTCACCTTTCAGGTAAAAATTGACTTTATTCATGTAAACCCTAATTGCTGAGCTCTCATCAACATAGGAAACAGAGCTGTTAAGTACTGAAACTTTTTTCAGGAGTATCTTCATGCCTGATGAGGATGAGGTCGCTGTTGCAGCAGTTTTTGAAGTGTCTTTCATAACATCCCAGTTCGCTGCCCCTCCTTTTCTGACAATTGTGTTTATAACTGCCCGGTCAATTACAATTGATTTTATTTCATAGCCTGTTTTTTTAAAGAGGCTTGAAAGGTTGAAGACAAGATCCAATGACTTTAATGCAGCGAGCGTATCATTTTCGAATCCGGCCACACCGACAACAGATACCCCGTTAAGCGAAAATGAGAGATTCGGGAAATCCCTGAAAAATCCAAGCTTATAATTATCGAATCTGACGGTTGCATTTACTGATTGATTAATAACTTTTTCAACCTTCGTCTTTATTTGTTCTTTGAAGATTAGCGGAACTGTAAAAAGCAACACAAGTATTAACAGGATAATTCCAAGAAATATTTTAATTATGATGGCTGCTGTCTTCTTCATTACTACAATATTTATAATTGATTATCAATGAAATACATTAATAAAATTCCCCGGTTTGAGACTAATAAAAGTAATTAATATCTGCGAGAATAAAAAATGGCACAAGTGTCTGGAATGCCTCTTTTACTTCAGACACACCGAACTTTACCTGATTTTAAGTACCTGGTTTTTCCAATTATTGTTATATTTGCGTCCGCAGAAACAGCCGGACCTGTAGCTTAATTGGATAGAGCATCTGGCTACGGACCAGAAGGTTGGGGGTTCGAGTCCCTCCAGGTTCACAGACTTAATAAACCCTTGTAAATTAACATATTACAAGGGTTTTTTAAATTTTCAGCTCAACGAAATTACACCCTGGTTGTTAATTGATACTGATGTAAAGTTGCTGTTCACTACACCTTTGCATCAGGATTGTCCGCGATTCCTTCGGGAGGCAATAAATCCGGCAAATCAAGACGTGCAACACCAATTCTGCTGTCAGCCATACCGTAATAAACATCGAAGCGGTGCGGTAAACCAAGATCGTCACGGCGGTCAATACCGGTCGGGAACACTACATTTGAAATGGTGCCCTGACGTTCTTGTTTTAGTTCTGGTTTCAATACCGGTTCCACTGAACGATAGTGTATCACTTGCGGATGATCCTTTGATAACACCATCACACCGGCCGAATAGCATAAATGCGTCCCCTCTTTGTTCTGATCAGGCAATTCGCTTACTCCGTGGTAAAGGATAAGCCAACCATGCCTGGTAAGGACCGGCGGAGTTCCTCCGCCAATTTTTAGTCTTTCCCATGGCGACACAGGTGTCGCAAGCCGGTGATGTGAATTAAATAAACCGATGTGATCAGGTTCAAGCTCATTAACAGGCATCGGGCAATAAGAAATCCAGATGCTTTCATGGTCGAGGTCCACTTCCCTCGTCCTGGTCTGGAGGACAGTTTCTTCAGGTCTGGTACCCTGAAAAAGAGGCCGGTGAAGGATAGCCAACTGCATTTTCCCTGAATGATTAGGAATGGCAACGGGAAAGAGGCTTGCATCCTTATTGTCCACATTAACGAAATCTACACCATTGTATGATTCGAAGTTAACTAATCCAAGGCGTTTCCAGTGAAACAAGTCAGCCGATACAGCTATGGCGATCCGCGGCCCTTTTGGAGAAAGTGCAGTGTAAGTCATCATATAGTGTTTCAGCGGCTCTACATAGGTGACACGAGGGTCTTCGCAACCGCCGCTGCCGTCAGATCGCTATCTCATAATCTGCCTCAGGTTCAAGGGCAATGCCCATCCGCTCAACTCCGGACGGATCACCGTCTTTATTAAAAAGAACCTTTGCAATGCCTATGCGTGAATAATTGCCTTTCGCCACTAAACGCGGAAACAGGTAAAGCTTCCCATCCGGGCCACGGGCAGCAGCCGGATTCAGGACACCTTCCACTTCCATCGGGTTGCCGGGTTCCGGCTCCATCATCTGCCCGAGACGTTTCAGTTTAATTCCACTCATTACTTCTCCTCCTTGTTAAGGTTTATGCTATTATCGTTTTCCAGACAAGCTATAATTGTTTCAATCACCCGTTTTGTCTCAGTTGGATTTTTGACCCTGATAGATATAACACCTGCTTCTTCTGCAGGATAATCGTTACCTCCGGGGAACAATGCGTCACCGACAAAAATCATCTCAGGTATTGAAATACCAAGAGTATCCCTGAGCTTTTTAATTCCGTAGGCTTTGTCGATACCGGGCTTTGTGATATCTATGGATGTTTCACCACCTAACCTGACAGAAAATCCGGGCAGTTGCTTATCAAGAAATGCTTTCATCTTCTTCCGCCTGGCAAAATCAGGATCCCATTTTTCTTTTTCTTTATTTGGAGCTTGCTGGCCTAAAGCGGAAAATGTAATCTGGCTCCCCCGGTCTTCAATTTGCTCTCCCCATAGCTTTTTAATCTTGAAGCCTGCTGATTCTATAGACTTTTTTAATGCACTGATAATTTTCTTTTTTTCATCCGCGGTAAAGTCTTCGGAATAGATTTTTTTCCAATCCCTGCCATACTGGTAAAACTTTGTACCGCAGGTAGGAAGGATCGACAGATTTTTCAGTCTCTTATCATGGGGAAGACCGGAAAGCACTTGTTTTTCAAACTGTAACCAGTCGCCTCCTGAGATCACGGCGACTTTTACGATGCTTAGCAGGTCATGCATCAATGCAGCCATTTCAGTATCAAGAGATGATTTGCTCGCGGCAAGAGTACCATCCAGATCAAAAACAATTAATTTTTTTTTCATAATAGAATATATATTAGTCTATTACGGAAGTGCAATTTCCAATAATGTAACTTCTTTTCGGGGTTTAAAGGCACACACTCCTGCTACCGCAGGTAAAAGGCATACGTCTCCTTTTCCAATAATATAAACAGTGCCGTCATATTCTATCTGTCCGCCGCCATCTGTGCATACCAGCAGTCGTGGCATACCTGTTACACCAACATTAAATGGCGATTCTCCGCGAAGACGCCATAAGTGAAAATATTCACAATGAAATAGCAGCTCCTTCCTTACCGGTGTCATTGCCTGAACTACCGGAACCACTGGTTTTATATCAATTTGCGTAAAATCAATACATGCAAGCGCCTGATCGACCTGGAGCGACCTTGGTTTACCTGTCTTTGTATCAACATGGTTCCAGTCGTACAACCGGAATGTTACGTCACTGTTTTGTTGAACCTCAAACACTACAACATCTCCGCCAAGGGAATGAACCGTTCCTGCCGGGTTAAAAACGCCATCTCCGGGTTTTGGGGTGAAGTATGCCAAATGATCAGCAACTGTCCCGCTTTTGAGAGACTGTTTTAAATTGTCAGCTGTGGTTCCAGATTTAAGTCCGGCATAAATGCGACTATCCGGCCCTGCCTCTAACACGACCCACGCTTCGGTCTTGCCATGTTCACCAACCGGCAGATAGTCCTTTTTAAGATCAGAAGGATGGACCTGCACTGAAAGCATTTTGTGCACATCGAGGAACTTAAGCAAAAGAGGAAACCGTTTGAAATGTCCTGCCGGTTTTCCGAGCAGCTGCTCCTGCTCCTTCTCCAACAATTGATTGATGGTATGTCCTTTGAGTGGTCCATTAGCAACAAGGCTCTGATGGTCCTCCCGGTCGCTGAGAATCCATGCTTCACCAATTGGACCGTTACCTGGCAGAGGTGCAGTGAGCAGATCAGCCAAATGACGACCGCCCCAGAGCCTGTACTGGTAAATCGGCTCGAATTTCAAGGGATACAGGGGTATCTTACTCCCGGAATGTTTTTGTGTTTTCATGCTCATTTCTTTTCCATTCCTGCATTGTATTTCCCCTGCCGTGAAGCCCGGTTACAACTTGTACGATGATACAGTGCCTGTTGCGCTGCCGGCACATTGGCCTCCTCACCATGCCAGATCTCCAGAGCCGGTTGCTGTATGGCACGGGCAAACGAAAACGCCAGCGCCCAGGGTAATCGCGACTTAAATCTGACATTCATTGCATTCAGGCGAGCCGAGGCCAATTCAGCGGATTGGCCACCCGACAAAAATGCAATCCCGGGAACTGCAGCAGGGACAGCCCGCAGGAGACACTCCACTGTGACGTCAGCTACCGCATCCACTGATTCCTGTTTAGGGCAGGTCAGTCCGGGAAGCACCATATTGGGTTTCAGGATCATAGCTTCGAGGGTCACACGTTGTAAATAAAGTTGTCTGAAAACAGTCCGCAAGACTTCCTCTGTAACTTCAAAACATTGCTCCAGGGTATGCTCACCTTTCATGATTACTTCCGGCTCTACTATCGGTACCATTCCTGCTTCCTGACACAATGCTGCATAACGGGCCAATGCATGTGCATTAGCATCTACGCAACCATAGCTGGGAATACCCTTTCCGATGGCAATCACTGCCCTCCACTTGGCAAAACGGGCGCCCATTTGAAAATATTCCCGGAGGCGGTCGCGTAATCCATCCAGACCCTCGGTTATTTTCTCTCCCGGGTGACCTGCCATATCCTTTGCACCCTCATCAACTTTGATTCCGGGGATGATACCCAAATCAGTGATGGCTTTAATAAATAAGGTCCCATCTTTTTTCTTCTGCCTGATCGTTTCGTCGTAGAGGATAAGACCACTGATACTTTCACCCAGACCAGGTGTGGTTATAATCATTTCGCGATAGGAACGCCGGAACTCCTCAGTTTGAGGAATCCCTGCCGCTGCAAATCTTCTGTTGCAGGTCGGATTGCTTTCATCCATTGCCAGCAGGCCTTTGTCGTCGGCTACCAGTGTTTTTGCAGTTTTTATAACCTCTTGTATATTCATCTTTTATACTCTCCTTGAGTTTTATAAGTCCGTGGGTGTTCCCCAGCCGCTCAGTGTTATTCCTTTTGGCTGATATGGCTGTGGCAAGATATACAAAGCGCTTCCAGTCCATATTCCCCGTATTTTTCATTTGTCTCCTTACTTTGAAATTTTTATCGTTTGGCCAACCGTTTTAGCAATCATCCATTCCTCATCGGTATGAATGACACGTACAACAACACTTTCCTTCTCTTTTGAAATAATATGGGCGTTTCTCCTGTTTTGTTTCTCATTCAGTCCGATTCCAAGAAATCCCAAACCCTCACAAATCCTTGAACGGACTACGGGGCAATTTTCTCCTATACCACCGGCAAAAACAAGTGTATCGAGGCCTCCCAGTGCAGCAGAGAAAGCGCCTATCCATTTCTTTGCCTGGTAGCAAAATAGCTCTACGGCTTCCGCGGCCCGGATATCATCGGATTCCTTTGCAAGTAAATCGCGCATATCGGAACTGGTTTCAGAAATACCGATAAGACCTGATTCATGATTGTAGAGATTATTAAACTGCCTGGGTGTGAGATTATCTGATCTCATCATATACCATACTACGCCCGGATCCAAATCACCAGGCCGGGTACCCATTAATAGTCCTCCTGCAGGTGTGAATCCCATACTGGTATCGATGCTTTTGCCTTTGAAAACGGCAGCAATACTTGCACCATTACCAAGATGAGCCAATATCACGCGGCCTTTGCCAGCCTTTTTACCGGCTACCCGTATGAGTTCTTCTATCAGATAGGTATATGACAAACCATGGAACCCGTACCGTTGAATTCCAATTTTGTCGAACCGGCGGGGAATGGGAAGCAATTTAGCTACCCGAGGCATTTTAGAGTGGAATGCCGTATCAAAACAAGCCACCTGCTTCAGTTTTGGGTAACGCTGACTAAAAACCTCAATCAGTTCAATCTCAGCAGGCAGATGATCTGAATCGTAAGGAATTATCCGATGCAGTTCGTTTAATAATTTATGAGTAATAAGTTCAGGATCTGTATGTTTCATTCCGAAAACAACCCGATGCCCTACTCCGCTGATCAAAGAAAAATCAATCTGCTTTTCAAGCCAGTCAATCAGAAAATCAGCCACCGATTTGTGATCTGAGACTTCAATCATGATATTGCCTTTCTTATTTTTTATCAGGTTGTTGAAATCCAGACTGGTATCGCTTAATCCAATCCGATCAACCTTTCCATACAGCAATCGCTCAAAAGGGTCGTCTTTTTTATACAGGGCAAATTTTATACTTGACGAACCGCTGTTAATCGCCAGAATGCTCATGTCAGTCGGTTTTATGCTCACTTATTTTATGCCTGGTCCTGTAAGTGTTTTTTTATCATCGGATTCAGCTTTCCGGATCTTTTTCTCCGCATCGAGCCAGTTCTGAACTGCGTGGCCATCGTGGTGGCCTTGTTGTTCATACAGTTCATAAGCCTGACTGGCGATCTCCGGTTTCAAATCCGACGGATTTTTGGTTTTGACCGGATCGAATATCCGGTATGCAAGTAGTTTCAGACGGTCATTCAGCAGGAACCACAGCAGGGCATATCCCCAGACGAACCCCGCCCAACCCCAACCCAGCGGTGTCATAAAAAATCCATAAACGGCTATCAAAGTCGCTATGATTTGCGTACCAAGTACAGCAACCCATAAAATCCTGGCTGGTCGTATAGACCAGAACGGACCACGGGTACGGGTTAGAAAAATAGTTAAATGTCCGGCTACCGATAATTTCAGGTACATTAATGTCTGGATATGCTCCCGATCCAGAAGAAAGACACGTTCTCCCAGATAAAACAGGCCAAAAGCAGAGACGACACCTATAATTCCCAATACAGTAGCTATACCCAGAACCATTCGCATATTCCAGGCCTCCGGCTGATCTTTGTAGTGCACATTGTCATAAGCAATTGACAGGATGGCACCATCATTAAGCAATGCCAGCATAACGATCATTACAGCAGTTAACGGATAAAAGTTAAAGATCAGGATCGCAAGTGTCATAAAGAAAAGGACACGCAAAGTCTCGGCGATCCGATATATCGCGTAGCTGTTCATCCGTTGGAAAATACGCCGGCTCTCCTTGATGGCATCAATTATTACCGACAGTCCGGGAGATAAAAGTACAATTGAAGCGGCGGCACGGGCAGCATCGGTAGCGTCAGAAACAGCGATGCCACAATCGGCTTTCTTAAGAGCCGGCGCATCATTTACCCCATCGCCTGTCATACCTACGATGTGGCGCACGTTTTTGCAGAACGTCAACAATATGAAACTTATGTTCGGGGAATACCTGGGCAAAACCATCGGCATTTTCTATCGATTCGGTCATCTCGGTATTTTCCTGATGTTTTGAGTCACCCAGGCTGCTGGCATCGAGTATATTTGTGCCCATATCTAATTTTTTGGCAGTTTCCATGGCGATGGCCAGTGCATCACCTGTAACCATCTTGATCTTCACGCCCATCTGAAGTGCTGTTGCTATGGTTGCTTTGGCATCTTCCCTGGGCGGATCGAACAAGGGAAGCACACCTGCAAACTGCCATTGCCCGTCGCCTTCAGCCTTAGCAACACCAAGTGACCGGAAACCGCGGGCTGCAAATTCATTGACCGCCTTATCGACAGTGAATCTTTACCTGCCCGGCATTAGCTGACAATTGCATAATCACCTGAGGGGCACCTTTCGTTACTTTGAACGTTTTTCCATCTTTGTCTTTAACTGTAGCCTCTGTACGTTTATGTACCGGGTCAAAAGGCTGGAAATGAATAACTTCATAACCCTTCAACAAATTCTTATCCTTAATTCCATCCAGAACTGCAAGATCTATGGTGTCGTTATTTTCCGCACGTGATGCCAATGCACCATTAAGGATAACCTGATCCGGGGAGACATTGTTCACTCCGAACGGATCGCCAAGTGTCAGTTTGTTCTGGGTCAATGTGCCGGTCTTGTCTGCGCAAAGCACGTCCACACCTGCCAATTCCTCTATTGCTACCAGACGGCTCACTATTGCCTCTTTTTTTGCCAGTAACCTGGCGCCGACTGCCATTGTCACAGACAACACTGTCGGCATTGCCACAGGAATTGCAGCTACGGTTAAAACCAATGCAAATTGTAATGTTGTAAGGATCTTGTCACCGCGAAGGATAGCAACGGTAACAATCACTGCTACCAGGGCCACAGCCAGAATGATCAGGTAATTGCCGATCTTCAAAACCGCCTTTTGAAAATGGCTGACTGTATGAGCCTCCTGTACCAGTTGTGCTGTCTTTCCAAAGTAGGTGTTAGCGCCTGTTCCATAGACCATTGCCCCAATTTCACCCTGACGAATTATAGAGCCTGAAAAAACTGCTTCACCTGGATTTACGGGAAGCCGGTAAGGATTCACCAGTCAGTGCCGATTGATCAACTTCCACAGGATCGCCGTCCAGTAAGCGTGCATCTGCGGGAACAATGTCGCCAAGACGCAACCGTATGACATCACCGGGGACCAGTTCCCTTGCTGCAGGATTGACCCACTTCCCATCACGTTTCACCCTTGCTTTGACCGCCAGTTTAGCCTTCAGAGCTTCGATAGCGCTACCGGCTTCCCGTTCCTCCCAAAATCCAACCAATCCGTTAGCCAGAAGCAGAACCAGTATGATACCAAAGTCAGGCCAATGTCTTGCGACTGCCGAAAGGATCACTGCCGCTTCAATCATCCATGGAATAGGACCCCAGAAATATGATAAGAAATTTCAGAAACTGATTTGTTTTCTTTTCTGTCAATTTCATTAGGTCCGTATTTGTCAAGACGTTTCTTTGCCTCCTCCTGGGTAAGGCCTTCAGGTGAAGATGCCAATTTTGTCTGAAATTCAGACATAGGAAGTGTTTTCAGATCGTCCTTCGTATTTGAATTGGCATCAAGTGATTTTTTATTTGATCCCACCTCTGATTTTTGGTTATTCATGCCAGCCATTACTTTTTTTATGGTTTAATTATTAATAATCCTGCGTTTATAGCAACAATCACCGTGCTTACACACATTAAGGGCAGTTCCCACCAGCAGCAGTCAAAAGAATACCCAATGTATAAAGAGCTCCTGCAGCCAGCGGGCAGTGAAGTATTCACCTTCCCATCAGAGATAATTCTTTGACCACTATCGCATGCATTTTAAATTATCAGCCGGATCACTTTCTTCTCCTGGCGACCAGATAGCCAGCCAGGAACCCTAATGCCAGACCAATCAAAATCCCTGGCCAATTCCAGTTTCCCATATACGTTGAACCGCCACCTCCATGCATCATTCCCTGTTGATTTTCACAAGCTGTAAATACAGCCGCCAACACTATAAAAGAAAGCATGGCTTTGATCGATGTTGCAACTCTTCGTGATTTCATAATTTTCTGATTTTATATTTAATACCGGAAAAATTCCGGGTTCAATTCTGCTGAATTTCATTCTATAAGGAATAGAGAATTTGTTCAGGATTACTTAGAAAATTATATCATGACTTTTTGTTTAACAAAACAAGAGCGGTTTTGTTAAAACTAAAACTAACTCTAACTCTAAATACCATTTTTATTACCACTGAAGCTTTCACAGAAGCATTTTCAAGTAGCAGATTGCTGAGGCAACAAACCGGGAAGAACCCTAACTTACAGATTATATATCAGGAATGCTTATTCAAACAATCAGCTTGTCAGAAATTGCTGCAAAATAAATGCTGCTAATCCCGCAAAAAAACCTGAAAGGGCAAGCCAGCTAATGTTCTTCAGATACCAGAAGAAATTAATTTTCTCGATTCCCATAACAGCAACACCTGCCGCAGAACCAATTATTATGGCACTTCCGCCTGTTCCTGCCGAAAGCGCAAGAAATTCCCAGAATACATGATCTGTCGGGAACATTTCCAGACTAAACATACCCTGCGCTGCGGCGACTAGAGGAACATTATCAATTAATGCGGAAAAAATACCTAAAAGAGTCCCTGTGATATACACATTCTTTATATGTTTTATAGTAAACTCCGCAAGGTGACCTAAAATACCGGATGACTGAAGAGCAGATACGGCAAGCAATATTCCAAGGAAGAAAAGAATACTGGATGTGTCAATCTTTCGCAAAGCACTGGTAACCGAATATTTATTACGTTCTTCGGGCTGCTTTCTTATGTGGATTAAACTACTTATGACCCAGATGATACCCAATGCAAGCATCATCCCCATAAAAGGAGGCATATGTGTAAGTGTTTTAAATACCGGAACAAATATCAGCAAACCTATACCTGTAAATAATATAATTTTGCTTTCGGTCAAATGTTGGCTTTTATTCCCGTAGCTCTTTTCAACCTTCTGATCCCTGAACTTCAGCATCAATATCAGTAATGGGATTAAAACCACAACAATACCTGGAAATAGTGTTTTAATAATAATGTTAAATGCAGAAATTTGCCCTCCAATCCAAAGCATAGTGGTTGTCACATCGCCCAGTGGCGACCATGCCCCTCCGGCATTAGAAGCTATTATGACAAGAGAAACAAACCACAATCGTTCTTTTTTTTCCGGAACCAGTTTTACACACAGAGAGGTCATGACAATAGCTGTAGTAAGGTTATCCAAAACAGCTGACAGAAAAAAAGTTAATAAAGCTATAAATCCTAACAGTTTTGGTTTTGATCTGGTTTTAATGGCATCAGTAATTATGTTAAATCCATGATGCGAATCAACTACTTCTACAATCGTCATTGCCCCCATCAGGAAAAACAATATTGCCGCAATTTCTCCCAAATGTTGAAGTAGTTCATGTTCAGCATCAGGCACACTCTGAGCTGAAAAGAAATAAAAGAGCCAGCACAAAACGCCTGTAATAAGTGCTGATGCTGCTTTATCAATCCTTATCTTATGCTCAAATGCTATTGAAATATAGCCAACGACAAAAATCAATATTATTATTACACTCATAACGCGTTTTCATTTAACAGGTTGAATCTACAAAGTTAAACCCTATTTGTAAAATATTGACAATCCATTTGTAAAAGGCTCCTCTCCTGCTGATCCTCTGAAATACTATGCCAATTACTTTTTTTGTAAAAATGAGTTATATATCCGAACTTGTAATATTAAATATTGGTTTTATGAAAAGGAGAATATACATTCCATAACTTAAAAATTCAGAATCATGGAAAAAAATGAATTTATCACTGAGCTTCAGAATGAATATATGAAACTTGTTTTATTGCCTAAGGTGCAATCATTTTATCAGGAATTAAAAGAGACTTTAAAGAATTATAAAATCATTGATTACTATATAAAAACAAAAAAGTCATCAGATTCACCTGCCGGCAATAGTCTTGAAAGTGTATTTTTTGATGATAAATTAATTCACTGGTTAGTGATTGATCCAACTTCAATAAAATACAATTCCATCCCGGTTAAAAAGATTAATTTAGTCTATTACACGGCAAAAAATGATAAAAAAACCCTTGGTTTCCGGGAGCAACCAGATACCGACGAGTTACAATTAAATATAAACTTCTCCGGCGCCCCGCAAAATTCTATTATGATTAATTCAGATACACTGGAGTTTTCAAAATTATTAAAATTTAAAAACAGTCTTTTGTCAATTATTTGATCTTTAACGGGAGAAGTACCGGAATAATGAGAATATTCAGTGACCGGCAAATAAATTAAGTGAACAAAAAGCAGTATTAACAGGATTATAAATACATCTGTAATGAAAAAAATCGGAATCATCGGAGGTCTGGGACCTGAAGCAACAATCGATTATTATAAGGAAATAATCAATGCTTTTAAAAATGAAAACGGGGATTTGAATTATCCTGAAATTATTATTTACAGTGTAAATATGTCGGAATTTCTTAATCTGATGAAGGAGAAAAAATATGATCAGGTTACCACCCTTCTGTTGGAAAAAATTGAAAGTCTGAGAAGAGCCGGAGCTGAATTTGCTGTTCTGAGTGCCAATACTCCTCATTTGCTATTCGACCGGATAAAAGAAAAATCAGGAATACCGCTGATCAGTATTGTTGAGGCTGCCTGTGACGAAAGCATTAAAAGAGGGTATAAGAAACCAGGCCTGTTTGGGACCGGGTTTACTATGGAAGCATCCTTTTTTACGGAAATATTTAAAAAGCACGGTATAGATGTCATAATACCTGATAAGGAAGACAGAACGCTTATTAATCAAAAGTTGTTCAGCGAAATTGAACTGGGGATCTTCAAAGATGATACACGCCGGATTCTTATCGGAATCATAGAGAAGATGGTCCGGGACCGGCGCATCGATTCCCTGATTCTCGGGTGCACCGAGTTTCCACTCATATTAAAAGAACCGGCGTATGCCGGTATTCCAATGTTAAATACAACCAAGGTTCATGTAGATGCCATAGTAAAATATTGTGTTGAAGGAAGCAACCTGTAATAATTTAATCCTTGTGGCCAAAGCCTGTACACAAGGATACGGATGCCGTCTTCCTTATCCGGCTTTTCATATACTTTTTTTATCTTTATTATCATTTTATGTGTTAAGATATTCGTCGTGTACTACTTACTCAGAGTATTTTATAACCTCCACAGGGCAACTTTCTGCAGCTTCCTTTATTTTATCCTCATAGTCAGAATAGTTAACACCCTTTATCACGGTTGCTATATCTTCCAGTTTAAACACTTCAGGACAAATATCCTCGCACAAGCCACATGCTGTGCAATCTTCTTCTACCCAAACTTTTTTTATTGCCATGATTATATGTTTTGATTTCACATAAATACCTTATAAAAGTCTTACATGAAAACAATTTTACCTCCGCATTTGTTTGTTCTTTTACAGGATTGACAATGGTTAAAAGTAAAATGATCTGAAAAAGAATGAGATAATTAATTAAGCGGGACCTATATCAGTTAGCGACAAGCTTAATTACTTAATATAAAGACATAAAGAGAATCTTTTTTATTATTTTTACTTAACTGAATTAAAATGTGTGCTCTGATGGGGCATCCTGATCTCCGGAATATTCTCTCAAAATAATATTATAATACTCTGAACCTGATATTATAACTCATTAAACTGAAATGGGCGGGATTCTAAATAGCATTCATCGTTTTTTTTCAGCAATGTCCAAATCCTCCTCTCCCGGTGAGGATTATATCAATAAACTTTTTCTCTGGTTCCTGTTTCTTGCTGCAATCATAATGATAATCGTTATCGTTGCGATACTTATCGGAGCGGTTCATTACCGTTCAAAACAAACATCAGGGTGAGCCGGAACAGATAACCGGGATCAGGTGGCTGGAGATCACCTGGACTGTGGTTCCGTTTCTGATTCTCGTATTCTTTTTTTATTTCACAGTGAAGTATATGAAAGACATCGATAAACCCGTAAGAACAGGAGAATCACCTGATATAGTTATAATTGCTCATCAGTGGTGGTGGGAGATGCAATATCCGGAATACAATTTTACAACTGCAAACGAATTGCATATTCCTGTCAGGCAGAATCTTCTGATGAGAGTGGAGTCTGCAGATGTTATTCATGACTGGTGGGTGCCTGCATTAGGCCGGAAAATTGATGCCATACCAGGCAGGTCAAATTACACCTGGATTGATGCCTCTGAACCAGGCGAATACAATGGCGCATGCAGTGAGTATTGCGGAACGCAGCATGCCGGAATGCGAATTCTGGTAATTGCCCAGCTGAAGGAGGAGTTTGACCGGTGGGTTAAGGGATCAGCAGAGAATACCCCTGCAACCGACAGACAGTCTCGGACAAAAAGGAATGAGATTATTTCAGGAAAAAACATGTGCAAGTTGTCACTCAATTGCAGGGACAGATGCCAGATCACATATCGGACCGGATCTGACTCATATTGCAACAAGAAAGACACTGATCAGCGGTGATCTGCTCAATACGCCACAGAACCTTTACCTGTGGTTACAAAATCCGCAAAAACTAAAAAAAGGTGCTCACATGCCAAATTTCCTGCTGACACAGGACGATCTGAGAGCACTGGTAAAATATCTGGAGGAATTAAAATGAAGTTCAGAATCCATATTCCTGAAACGACAAAACCAATCCCCGACATAAGAACAGGGGAAGGATTGTTGCAATGGCTTTCAACAGTCGATCACAAGCTTATTGGTATTATGTACCTCTCTACCTCCATGTTTTTCTTCGTACTTGGCTTTGGTGAGGCAATTCTGATGCGTATTCAGCTTATGAGGCCTGAAAATACATTTCTTTCACCGGAAGCTTATAATCAGATATTTACGACACATGGTACCAATATGATCTTTCTGGTACTTACTCCTATGTTATTAGGATTTGCCACCTATTGCCTGCCCTTGATGATCGGGGCAAACGAGATGGCATTTCCACGTCTTAATGCTTTCAGTTACTGGATATTCTTACTGGGGGGACTCATACTTTATTCCAGCTTTTTTGCAGGAGGACATGCCCAATGTTGGCTGGTTCAGTTATGCGCCTTTAAGCGAAAGATTTTTTAGTTCATCACCCGGAGTTGACTACTGGGCAATCAGCCTTCTTCTGATGGGAATGGGCACAGTTGGTGCAGGACTGAATTTTGTAGTTACAACATTAACAATGCGGGCAAAAGGAATATTGATGAATAAGCTTCCTCTGTTTGTCTGGATGGTCTTCATAAACTCATTTTTAATTCTTGCAGCTTTCCCGGTTCTGAATGCTGCACTGTTTATGATACTCATTGACAGACAGTTTGATGCACATTTCTTTGTAAGTGCAACAGGAGGTTCACCTGTAATGTGGCAGCATCTCTTCTGGGGCTTCGGGCATCCGGAAGTCTATATCCTTGCATTACCTGCATTTGGTATGGTGTCAGAAGTAATTCCGGTATTTTCACGCAAACCGATATTTGGATATGAATTTATAGCTGCATCATCTGTGGCAATCATGCTACTCTCTTTCGGAGTATGGGCACATCATATGTTTGCAGTGGGGCTCGGAACAACATTTAATGCATTCTTTGCTGCTTCCAGTATGCTGATCGCCGTCCCCACAGGCGTAAAATATTTAACTGGATAGCAACCATGTGGGGCGGAGCGGTTCAGTTGAAAACAGCAATGCTCTTTGCACTGGCATTACTTGTAAATTTCACAATTGGCGGCCTGAGCGGAGTCGGATTCTCACTGGTCCCGGTCGACTGGCGATTGACTGATACTTATTTTGTGGTTGCACACATACATTATGTATCTGATCGGAGGTTCCCTTACCGGAGGCTTTGCAGCAGCTTATTACTGGTTCCCGAAAATAACAGGAAGGATGCTTTCAGAAAAAATAGGAAAATGGCATTTCTGGCTCTTTTTTGTTGGTTTTAACTGTACTTTTTTTGTATTTCACTTTCTTGGTTTATTAGGAATGCCACGCCGCGTTTATACCTATCCTGATCTCCCCTATCTTGGCACACTAAACCTCTTCTCAACTATAAGCGCATTTGTTTTCGGTATTTCATTTATTCTGTTTTTCTGGAATATCTATTACAGTCTCAGACATGGGAAGATAGCAGGAAATAATCCCTGGAATGGCATGGACCCTTGAATGGTTAACATCATCGCCGCCACAGCAAAAGAATTTTGAAAAAGTACCATTGGTAAGAAGCCGCCGGCCCTTATGGGATATGTTGCATCCGGAAGATCCTGACTGGAAAAGGGAAAACAAAAGCAAAACAAAAACCTAAAATACCGGCAATGAATAAGAACAGAATTCTGATGTATTTTTTTGTAGGATCTGAATCCTTCTTTTTCCTGGCATTAATTATTTCATATATATATTTCAGCCATACAGGAGGAGTTCTTTCTGATTCATCACATTATCTGGATATAAAAAGAACCGGCATTTTCACAATTGCCCTTCTTTCGAGCAGTATTACAATTTTTCTTGCGGATGTCAGCCTTAAACGGCTAAACAGGAAAGCCCTTAAGATATGGCTTACCTTGACAATTATGCTCGGATTGATCTTTATTCTTGGTCAGGCGACGGAATATTTAAAACTTTATAAGCTGAACTTTACAATCAGTAAAAACGTTTTCGGATCGGCCTTCTTTACCCTGACAGGATTTCATGGATTACATGTCCTGATTGGCTTACTGGTATTATTGATTGTTTTAATTATGTATATAAATGGTAAGTTTAAAACATATCGAAAGTACTGCCCTTAAATCTGCAGCAATTTACTGGCATTTTGTAGATGCTGTATGGATTGTGGTTTTTAGTGTTGTTTACCTTGGTGCACTCTTATGAATACAACAAAATTTCTACTAAGTTACTGGCATCTGAATATAATGGCAATACTGGTCATCGTCCTCATGATTGCCTTTCATTATATTACAAACGGAAACCGGTTTTCGCGCAAGAGCCCGTTGTTTTTTTCTGCTGTAATTCTATTTATCCTTGTAACTCTTTCCCCTTTGGATTTCCTGAGTAAATATTACCTCTTCAGCGCACATATGGTACAGCATATCGTGCTGCTTCTTATTATTCCCCCTTTGATACTGACAGGAACCGATAAGGATTTTCTTGAGAAAGTATTCCGGACCGGATTCTTTAAGAAAGCAGGTAATTTCCTTTTTTATCCTGTGGTTGCATGGTTTTTAGGAGTGGGATCTATGTGGATAATGCATTTACCGGCTTTTATGATGCGAATGAACAATTCAACATTCCTTATGGATTCCCAAATGATAATACTACCGGTTCTGGGATTGTTTTTTATCTGGCCGGTTTACTCCCCGATAAGTTTCAGGAGATTAGAGCCTCTGAAAAGTTCGGTCTATCTTTTCCTGGCTTGTGTAGGATGTACGGTATTGGGAATTCTGATAACTTTTGCCCCTCCGGACATGTTCACCAGCGGGATGCAACCGGCAAATATGAATGTTATTAATATGATTCATTCGGATTGGGGTATCAATGATAGTACCGATCAGATGATGGGTGGATTGATCATGTGGGTACCGGCATGTATTATTTATCTTACCAATATAATGATAATACTTTTCCGTTGGTTTACAGGTGTAACGGTGCAAAGTATAACGAACACGGTTAAGCTTAACTGAAGTGCAGCTGGTTATGTGCAATAACTGCAGTGATTTTAAGTATTCCTGAGAAAAACGAATAATTATGGATGAAACCAGCTATGAAATTAAATGAAGACGAGTATCCGCCTCAGCCTTCTGATCCGGAAATAATTCCTGATTCGACATACTGGCCGTTAGCGCTGGCTTTCGGAATTACTTTTTTGTTATGGGGTTTTCTGACGTCGCTGATAGTTTCAGGGGTGGGCTTTGTATTTATGATTATCTCCCTGGCTGGATGGATACAGGAACTGAATTATGAAAAATAAGCTGATAATATGAACAGAGACCGTCGCTCGTTTATTTTAAGGTTGCTTGCAATTTCCGGAGGAATTACTGCAATATTGATTTCTATCCCTGTAATCGGAGTTATTCTGGAGCCACTTGCCCGTAAAAAACCTGAAACCTGGAGACCGGTTGGTAATATTGACGAATTTAAAATAGGAGAAACCGTGCTGGTTAATTTTCCTAATTCCTCATCATTGCCATGGACGGGAACCGTTTCTAAAACAGGTTCCTGGCTCAGAAGAGTATCTGACGATCAATTTATCGCATTTTCAGTCAATTGTACCCATCTGGGTTGCCCTGTCAACTGGTTGCCTGATGCTGAGATATTTCTATGCCCGTGTCATGGTGGTGTGTATAACAAAGATGGCTCCTATGCCGCCGGTCCTCCTCCTAAAAACCTCTACCGTTACCCGGTACGTATAGTAAATAATAATGTCGAAATACTCGCCAGCCCTATCCCAATCACAACATTATAAAATCAGACCCGGTGAATAGTATTTAAGAAAATCGTGGCAATGGATCGATGACAGAACCGGAATAACAGAAGCCGGCAGGCCATTACTTGACCATCTCGTACCTCCTGATGCTACATGGTTATATGTTTTTGGAAGTGCGACACTTTTCTGTTTTGTGCTCCAGGTTGTCACCGGTCTTGCATTGGCATTTCTTTATCAACCTTCTACCGGACCTGCTTACGAATCTCTGAGGTACATTACCTATCAGGTTCCTTTTGGTAATTTCCTGCGTGGTCTTCATTACTTCGGAGCATCTGCAATGATATTTCTTGTCGGAATTCATATGATAAGGGTTTACCTTATGGCTGCATTCAAATATCCCAGGGAGATGAGTTGGATAACCGGTTCGATTTTATTGGTTTTGACTGTGATGATGGGATTTACAGGTCAGCTGCTCCGATGGGACAGTAATGGAGTATGGTCTGCAATAGTAGGTGCGGAACAGGCGGGACGGGTACCTTTTATCGGCAAAGCAGTTGCAAAGTTGTTTCTGGGTGGTGATACAATTACCGGATTGACAGTCAGCCGGTTCTTTTCTATTCATGTTTTTCTTATCCCCGCAATGTTATTCGGACTAATTGGCCTCCATATCTATCTGGTAATCAGAAATGGTATCTCCGAACCCCCTAAATCAGGTCAAAAGGTAGATATTGCGAATTACAGGAGCTGGTACCAGAGGATGCTTAAACAAAAAGGTGTTCCTTTCTGGCCAGATGCCGGCTGGAGAGATCTGGCTTTTGGCATAGTTGTTTTGCTTGTAATTGCAGGACTTGCCCTTCTGGTAGGGCCTCCTGAGTATAGGTAAACCTCCTGATCCTTCAGATATTGATGCGAACCCCCGGCCCGACTGGTATTTTATGTGGATCTTTGCACTATTTGCATTAATGCCCAGGCAGATTGAATCGGTTGCAATTGCTTTCAGTCCTGTTTTACTTGGAATTGTTTTATTCCTGTTGCCGTTTATAAATAATAAAGGGGAACGGAGTCCGTTGCGACGTCCATGGTCAATAGCCTTTGTTACAATAATTGTCACCATGATTGCTGCCTTCTGGTATATAGGAAATAAATCACCATGGTCTCCGGCATTTGATACGAAACCTCTTTCAGAGGAAGTTATTGGCAATATCAGCGCGGAAGCAAAGAACGGAGGAGATCTGTTTTATAAGAAAGCCTGCATCTATTGCCATACTATTTCAGGATATGGAGGAAAGAGAGGACCAAACCTTACATATGTTGGCAGCCGGCTGACAAAAGACCAGATAACAATCAAGATTGTAAATGGTGGAGGAAATATGCCATCCTTCGGTGGCACGTTAACAAGCCTCGATCTTAATGACCTTGCAGACTTCCTTCAGACCAGGAAGAAATGAGGACTCATACTACGAAGATAAGCATGGTATTATTTAAACTTTCCCGCTTTTTTTCTCTGATGACTTTTTCGTCAATGTCTCCATCAGTTTATCGAAGGCCTTAATAAATTTTTCAACGCCATCGCTTTCCAGTTTTTTGGTGATACTATCTATATCGATTCCAAGTTCTGTCAGTTCAGACATAACCCAGCAAGCCCTTTTTATATGATTTTCAAGACGTAAGGCAGGTTTCCCATGCAATCGGTATGCATCCAGTGTTTCCGGAGGTATTGTATTGATAGTATTTTTACCTATAACTGCTTCAATATATTTAATATCACTGTAATCGGGGTTTTTAGTGCCGGTGCTTGCCCAAAGCAGCCTCTGGGGTCTGACACCCTGCAAGGCCAATATTTCGAACTGACTGCTTTCAAATATTTCTTTATAAACAGTATATGCAATCTTAGCGCTTGAGATTGCAACCTGTCCCTTGATACTGGCTGCAAAATGAGCCTGTTCGCCGACGGAAGCAGCAAAGGTCTCCTCTATAGGATCAATCACAGAATCAATCCTGCTTAAAAAGAAACTTGCTACTGATGCCACATTTTTAACCGGGTTACCCTGATCAATCCGGGTCTTAATCCCGGCAATAAATGCTTCGGCAACCTGCCTGTACCGTTGGAGTCCAAACAACAAAGTGATATTCACATTGATTCCCTCACTTATAAGTTGTTGAATTGCCGGTAAACCTTCTTCAGTAGCGGGAACCTTGATAAAAATATTCGGTCGGTTTACAGTGTTCCAGAGCCTGCGCGCCTCCTCAATTGTTCCCGGAGTATTATAAGCCAGATGCGGATTGACTTCCAGGCTGACATACCCATCTTTCCCATCTGTCTTTTCATAAACAGGCCTGAATTCGTCAGCAGCATCCCTGACATCCTTTATGCTGAGAGTTTCATATATTTCTTTAACCCCCGTTTTCTTCAGAACCAGGTCATGAATATCATTATCGTATAGATTACTTTCTGCTATTGCTTTCTCAAAAATAGATGGATTCGAGGTAATTCCATGAAGTCCATCTTCCTCTATCAATCGCCTGAGCTCACCGCCTGCGAACATATCTTTCCTTATATAGTCCAGCCAGACTGACTGGCCAAGTGTTTCCAGTTTCTTTAAAGGATTGTCATTCATGATGTGTTTTCTTTTATTCAATTGTACAATGTTGTTGAATCCACTTACAAACAAATTCAATTTTGTTTTTCAATAAAATAATCTCACATTACACTTTTCATGCCTGAAAGATGTTGATGTTCACCCTGAATGACAGCAGCAGGATAAAGCAATTCACCGTTTACTATCTGAGCGGGGGAAGTGTAGATATGTTCCTGGGTTTTTCCTATACCCATTATATGAATCACTGTCCAGCCATGAAGCTTTAGATAATCAGAAACGAGTGACCGGTGACAGCGCCACCACAGAGATTCAGAACACATGAAAGCGGTCCGGTCTTTCGATCCGATATGATCCAGTTCATCTATAGCTTTCTTAAAGGAATCTGTTCCCATATAATCTGCATAACCTCTGAAAGCAGCAAGACGCCAACCTGTATTGATTGAATCAGGCCTCACCTTCCTTCGTCCTCCGAGATCTCTTAAATGAATATATTTAATATTGTTTTCAGGTAACGATACTTCAAGGGCTTCTTTATTAAAATGAGGGTAACGCCTTGAGCCGGGAAAGCTTCTGATATCAGCAACACATTCAATATGAAAAGATTTTAGTATTTCAAGAAACTCCTCAAGAGTATGGGTAGAATGACCAATTGTCCAAATGATTCTTTTTTGGTCAGATTCATTCATGTTATATTGGAGAGCATGCATGTTCTTTTATTTATCCATTTTGATATTTTCGTTCTTTTCCTGGATTAATACTGCAATGAGTCCAGTCCATCCTGTCTGATGGGATGCCCCAAGTCCTTGCGCCTGTTTCTGCATGAAAATATTCGTGATAAAGAATAAGGTCCTTGTTTTCTTCACGCTGGTAAAAATCATTATATCGTCCGAATACAGGCCTGGTTGCTTTCTGGTCTTCAATGAATATCTTTTGCAAACGGTCACTGATCTGGAAGGCTACCTCTTCAAGGTTAAGATAATTACCGGACCGGCTGGGAAACTCAACCTTAAATTCATCACCAAAATACTTATAGTATACCATTAATGATCGTATAATAAGATAGTTCACCGGAAACCAGACAGGTCCGCGCCAATTTGAATTATTGCCAAATATCATTGTTGTGGATTCACCCGGATCGTATTGCAGAGAATACAATTGTTTATCGATTTCGATCTTATAACTGCTGGTATGTTTTTTTGAAACTGACCTGATACCATAAGGTGACAGGAATTCTTCTTCATCAAGTGTGGCATACAAAAGTTTTTGCAATTTCTCCAGATAAATAAGCGAGATAAGTTTATCGCTGTCTTCTTTTTCCTCTTTTTGAATAACTGCCTCATAGAGTCCACGTTCCTTGCAAAATTTTCTGAACCAATTAATTCCATGTTTGAATTGTCCAAGTTTATTCAGTATGTTTTCAGGAAGATAGAGTGTTGCAAAAAATGAAGTGAGCCCAACGATGGAGCGTACTTTCAGAGGCACTCTCTTACCATCAGGAGATTTAAGTACATCATAGAAAAAGTTTTGTTCGTCATCCCAGAGTCCATTTGTGTTTAACGACTCAGCAATCAGGGTATATTGTTCAAAATACTTTATGGCCACATCCTGATAAGTTTTATCATTCTGTGCAATTTCAAGTGCCATTTCCAGCATGTATGTGGCAAACATACCCATCCAGGCCGTACCATCGGCCTGTTCCAGGATATACCCTTTTTTCAGGATGGTATTACGGTCAATAACCCCGATATTATCAAGACCCAGAAATCCACCCTCAAAAACATAGTTTTCTTCGGCATCTTTCTGGTTAGCCCACCAGGTAAAATTGATAGATAATTTCTGAAAAATGCGCTTGAGAAAATCAATATCACCAATGCCTCTCTTTTTCTTATCAATTTCATACACCTGCATTGCAGCCCAGGCTTGCACCGGAGGGTTAACGTCACTGAAACTCCATTCATATGCAGGAATCTGGCCATTGGGGTGTGTATACCATTCCCTGTTTATAAGAATTTGCTGTTGTTTGGCAAATTCAGGATCAATATAGGCAAATACAATCATATGGAAGGCAAGGTCCCACGATGCATACCAGGGGAATTCCCATTTATCGGGTACTGAAATAATATCCCGGTTATTCAAATGTTTCCAATTGCTGTTTCTTCCGGTCAATCGCTCCATGGGAGGAGGCGGTTGTCCTTTATCGCCCTTCAACCATTGCCTGACATCATAATAATAGAACTGTTTGTTCCAAAGCATTCCGGCATAAGCCCGTCTGGCGAGCAGGGTTTGTTCTGGTGACAGGTTTGCAGGGATAATGGTTTTATAAAAATCATCAGCTTCTTTTTTTGAATTAGTGAAAGCATTATCGTACTCCTGGCCGAAAGGTTTTTGCAGATCTTTCTTCCTGGATATACGTAGCCGGAACCTGGCTGTGTCTCCGGGTTCAATATTCACTTTGTAAAGCGGTGAAAACTTTGTGCCGGTGTCTTTGTCCTTAAAAATTGTAAAGTCATTATTGATCACTGCCGTATGAAAAGCATCTTTTACATAAGGTGTCTCATTGGCAATCCCGAAAATCTTCTCTTTATTGGTCTCGTTTTCAGTGAATAATAATTGTTCTGTTTGCTCGAAATACAGGTAATATTGGCCGATATAAGGATGGGTGGCACATACATTGGGAGCTCCTTCAGAATTTTTTAGCAGCTTAATATCCGGCTTTCCCTGGATCAGATCGGGAGACCATTGTCTGCGGAACCAGAGAGTTGGCAAAACGGTAAGAGGAGCTGTTTGCTCACTCAGGTTTTTCGCTTCTATGAGGATGCAAATTTCCTCCTGGTCAATTTTAGCATAAGTTATTGTAATGTCAAAATAATTATTTCCATTGAAAATTCCTGTATCCAGCAACTCAAATTCTTCTTCCAGAATAGATCGTTTTCTGTTTTTCTCCAGCAACAGGTCGTATGGAAAAGCGCTTTGAGGATATTTATATAAATATTGCATATAAGAATGTGTGGGCGTATTATCCAGGTAATAATAGAGCTCTTTTACATCTTCTCCATGATTGCCTTCCTTGTTGGTGAGCCCAAATAATCTTTCTTTCAGGATGGGGTCCTTCCCATTCCAGAAAGCCGGGGCAAAGCAAAGCTGACATTGAGCATCAGAAATACCTGCCAGTCCGTCTTCTCCCCAGCGATAAGCTTTTGAGCGTGCATGTTCGTGTGGAAAATATTCCCATGCATTTCCATCTTTGCTGTAGTCTTCACGTACTGTGCCCCACTGACGTTCACTCAGATAAGGTCCCCAGCTTGCTGTTGGAAGCTTATCTTCTTTCTGCTTTGCCAGGCGTTGTTCTTCAATAGTTATTTTGGTATTGTTCAAGCATTGTTTTAACCATTAGTTGAAAAGCCAGGATATAAGGTCATTCCTCCATCAATGAATAAAGTTGAACCATGCACATAATCACTATCGTCTGAAGCAAGCCATACAGCAGCTTTAGCGATATCCAGTGGCTCGCCCACACGGTTATAAGGGATCAATTCGAGCAACTTTGCTTCTGCTTCAGGGGTGTCCCATGCCGATCGGTTGATGGGTGTTTTAATAGCCCCGGGCGCTATACTGTTCACTCTTATTTTATGTTTGCCTAACTCCTGGGCCATGGATTTCATAAGCATACTGACGCCTCCTTTGGAAGTTGCGTAATTGACATGCCCTGCCCAGGGAATCGTCTGATGGACCGAACTCATGCAAATGATCTTTCCTAATGCTGAAGAACGTTCAGGTACAGGTCCCCTGCGAAGGAACTCAATAGTAGCTTCGCGTGCACATAAGAACTGGCCTGTGAGGTTCACATTCATTACCAGCTGCCACTCCTGTAAACTCATGTCAATAAAGGCAGAATCTTTTTGTATCCCGGCATTGTTCACCAGGATATCGATAGTTCCAAACGACTTAATCATTTGTGTGAACATCGCCTTTACCTGATCTTCCTGGCTTACATCAGCTTTAACAGCAATAGCGGTTCCTCCAAATGATTTGATTTCCTCCATCATTGATTGTACTGCCTCTTCGTCCGTAATATAATTTATGACTACCCGGGCTCCCTCTTTTGCCATTTCCATAGCAATAGACTTACCTATACCTGAGTTGGCGCCGGTTATCAAAGCTGATTGTCCTTTTAATCTTTGATTCTGATGCATTTTAAAAAAGGATTAGATTACTTCGTATGAATATTATTTTTACCGGCTTTTCCTCCGGTTCTTTAAGATAGTCCCCTACTCGTCCGAATTTGCGTTCATGCTTAATTCCCTGGTCCTCTCCAAAAGGATGTCCTCCGAATCCATTTCGCATCATGGCAATGGCCTGTGCCCATATCCGGGTTTTTTCCCTCGAAGCAAAAAGTTGCATTACAGATTGTGCCATTACAGGGATCGGAACCTCCATGTGCAGGGCATCATTGATTAACCAGTTGACTTCTCCGGTGTCTTCGATGTAAGAAGGGACCTGCGAAAAGCCTTTCTTTTCATCATATTCCTTACCCATCAATTCTATAAGCCATGAACGGATTACCGAACCATTGTTCCAACAGTGTAAAATTTCCGGGAAGTTGAGATTTTCCCGGTAATGACTGAGCAAGTCCATGCCTTCGCCAATAGCTTGCAGCATACCAAACTCTATTCCATTATGCACTAACTTTACAAAATGGCCCGAGCCAACGGCGCCGGTATGAACATATCCCCCGGGAACAGAAAGATCATTTAATATAGGAGCCACAAATTTTATAGCGGCTTCCTCTCCTCCAGCCATAAAACAAGCTCCATTCCTGGCCCCGTCTACTCCTCCACTCGTACCACAATCGATAAAGTAAATTCCCGACTTTTTTAATTTTTCTGCCCGTCGTATAGAATCACCCCAATAGGAATTGCCGCCATCAACAATAATGTCATCTTTTTTTAACAGGATGGCGAGTTGTTCCAATAGTTTATCCACAGCATTTCCGGCAGGAATATAAATAAACACAATGCGTGGAGAGGGTAGTTGCCGGACAAATTCTTCCAGACTACTGGCAAATTGAATATTACTTTTTTTCAATTCTTTGCCCGGTGAAGGATCATAACCATAAATTTGATAATTCTTATCAATAGCCTGGAGGGCGAGGTCTCCACCCATTTTCCCAAGTCCAATGATTCCAAATGTTTTCTTTATCATTGCTATGTATTTTTAGTGTTGTATGTTCAGATATTTGTTAAACAGAATATTCAAATAAATGTTTGTGCAATCCTGATATTCATTCAGGTAATAATGCTCTTTTAGTGCACCATCCTGAAAAGTTTTACACAGGATTGCCTGAATGCACATTGCATGAAGAGATACAAAGCGTCAAATCATCATCATTTTTTTTGCCGTGCTTACAATATTTTTTACAGTAATGCCATAATGCTCATACAACTCTTTATAAGGAGCGCTGGAACCGAATTTTGATATCCCGATAACTTTTCCCTGATCACCTACCCACTCACACCAGCCCTGAGGAGATGCGGCCTCCACTGCAAGCCTGGCTTTTATTCCTGAAGGCAATACTTTATCGCGATATTTCTGTTCCTGCATTCTGAACAATTCCCAGCTTGGCATACTTACCACACGGGCATCAATAGATTCCTTCATAAGTTCATGCTGGGCCTCAAGAACAAGTTGAACTTCCGAACCTGTTGCAATCAGTATTATGTCAGGTTTGCTGCCTTGTTCCTTAGACAGTACGTATGCACCTTTTATCACTCCATCAGCGGATGCAAGAATGTTTCGATCAAAAACAGGCAACTTTTGCCTCGACAAAACCAGCATGGTAGGACCTTTTGTATTTTGAATTGCGGCACGCCATGCAAATGCGGCTTCATTAGCATCGGCAGGACGAATAAGACACATTCCCGGCATAGCTCTGAAAGAAGCAAGGTGTTCGACAGGCTGATGCGTGGTTCCATCTTCTCCTAACCCAATGGAATCATGCGTCATAACGTAAATCACAGGTAACTGCATTATACAGGCCAGCCTGATTGCAGGCCTGGCATAATCGGTAAAAATGAAAAAAGTCGCGGCATAAGGACGGATGCCTCCATGGAGACTCATTCCGGAACTGGCGGCACACATCACATGTTCTCTTATCCCCCAGTCCATATTCCGGTTTCCATACTTTCCTTTTTCGAAATAACCCGATGATTTGATCAGCGTTTTCGTGGAAGGTTCCAGATCAGCGCTTCCTCCCATCAGCCAGGGCAAATGTGCCGTCAGAGCATTGATAACGTCTGCCGATATTTCTCTTGTTGCTTTTGGCCCGTCTGAGGGTTTATAAGCCGGAATTTCGTTGTC
Source organism: uncultured Bacteroidales bacterium (assembly GCA_963816345.1). GTDB lineage: Bacteria > Bacteroidota > Bacteroidia > Bacteroidales > VadinHA17 > LD21. The sequence goes on along the minus strand of CAWFKI010000005.1, from coordinate 1,335,351 downwards.
CCAGCCTTCCGGCAGTCTCTGTTCCAGGTATTCATTCAGTTGTTGCGCCAGATCAGGATGTGCCTTATTATAATCGTCGAATTTCTTATTCCATTTTTCTTCCAGGGTTTTCCCTTTCTCAAGTGCCACACTCATATGCGATTTCACATCCTCCGGAACCCAAAAAAATTTATCTTCCGGCCATCCGTAGGTTTTTTTTGTAAGCTTTACCTCCTCAGCACCCAAAGGTGAACCATGTGCTTCTGATGTATCCTGTTTATTGGGCGATCCATAACCAATATGAGTCCTCAGAATGATAAGAGATGGTTTATCAGACACACTCTTTGCTTTTGTGAATGCTTCAGATATTACCTGAACATCATTCCCTTTGTCACCAAGATTCTGAACATCCCAGTGGTAAGATTCAAAACGTTTGGAGACTTCATCCGAATAGGTGAGTGATGTATTTCCCTCAATTGTGATATGGTTGTCATCATATAAGACAATCAACTTTCCCAGTCCGAAATGTCCTGCTATTGATGCGGCTTCATTGGAAGCGCCCTCCATGAAGTCACCATCACTGCAAAACACATAGGTGTAATGATCAATTATTAAATATTCTTTAGTATTGAATATGGCTGCCAGGTGTGCCTCGGCAATTGCCATACCCACTGCATTCATAAACCCTTGTCCCAGCGGACCGGTTGTAGTTTCTATACCGGGTGTGAGCCTGTACTCCGGATGACCCGGTGTATTACTTCCCCATTGTCTGAAGTTTTTGATATCATCCAGGGAGATATTGTATCCTGTCAGATGCATTACAGCGTACTGTAACATAGAGGCATGCCCATTTGAAAGTACAAAACGGTCGCGGTTGAACCAGGTTGGGTTGGCAGGATTGTAATGCATATGCTTCATCCATAAAGCATATGCTGCAGGAGCCAATGCCATTGGCGTCCCCGGGTGTCCTGAATTGGCTTTCTCCACTGCATCGATGGCAAGGCAGCGGATCGTGTTGATACATTTTTCTTCGATTTTCATTAGTATTGAATATTAAGCTTTATCCATGCTACGCAAAATCCGGCCAATGCCCGGCGACCGCTGAGAGGATCACTGCTTCTGTTTTTTCAGTGATCCACCTTTTTGCTTCTGAGCAATCGCTCAGTACATTATCTGGAAAACCTTCTGATATTCATCTATTTATCCCTGGCGTCAAATTCAGAATCAACCTCTTTTGGATCCGGATAATCACCGGGTAATTTTTTGAATAAATCTTTTCTGTCTTTATGATTTTTAATAATCAGAAAGATTATAAATGCCAAAAAGACTAAAACGAATAAGACCAGTATAAACAATTTCATTTCCATAGTTTTGATTATTGTCTTTTGGAAAATAGCAGCAGCTTTTCAGCGGCGAAGAGTCCCTCATCGCGATACTCAGAAAAGCAAAGCCGATGTAAATGACTGTACACGATCTGTATAAAAATTGTATGTTTTAATTTTTCCCTGGTATTTTTTTTGATCCTACATAGCGTTCTATAAGATTGGCTGTAGAGCTGTCATGGGTATGCCGGGATTTTGCTCCATCCTCAAGTTCAGGGATGATGCTTGCAGCAAGTTCCTTTCCCAGTTCAACTCCCCACTGGTCAAATGAGTCAATGTTCCAGATGGCGCCCTGAGTGAAGACGCTGTGCTCATATAGTGCAACAAGCTTACCCAGCGTCCCGGGAGTCAACCGGTCGAGAAGGATTGTACCTGACGGGCGATTGCCTTCGAATGTCCTGTGAGGCACCAGCCATTCTGGTGTACCCTCTTCCCTGACTTCCTGAGGTGTTTTGCCAAAGGCGAGAGCCTCTGCCTGTGCAAACACGTTAGCCATAAGCAAGTCGTGATGGCGTCCAAGCGGGTTCAGTGGATGAACAAATCCGATCAGATCACAGGGGATGAGCTTTGTCCCCTGATGGATCAGCTGGTAAAAGGAATGTTGTCCGTTAGTGCCGGGCTCACCCCAGTAGATGGGACCGGTTTGTATAACCATCTCATTCCCGTCAAGTGTGACGTGTTTACCATTACTCTCCATCGTCAGCTGCTGCAGGTAAGCCGGAAAGCGTTTCAGGTATTGTTCATATGGAAGAACGGCTACAGTCTGTGCATTAAAGAAGTTATTGTACCAGATGCCCAGGAGCCCCATCAGTACCGGCAGGTTGCTTTCGAAAGGAGCCGTGCGGAAATGCTCATCCATCTGGTGGAAACCATCGAGCATTGATCGGAAATTTTCAGGTCCGATGGCAATCATTGTTGAGAGGCCAATGGCTGAATCCATTGAGTACCTTCCACCGACCCAATCCCAGAACCCGAACATATTTGCCGTGTCGATACCGAATTTTGCAACTTCAACAGCATTGGTGGAGACCGCAACGAAATGACTGGCAACAGCTGCCTTATGCTTCAGAGATCTGAGGACCCAATCACGGGCAGTATTTGCGTTTGTCATCGTTTCGAGTGTTGTAAAAGTTTTCGACGAAACAATAAACAGTGTTTCTTCAGGGTTCAGGTCGCGTGTGGCTTCCGCAAAGTCGGTGCCGTCAATGTTTGAGACAAAGCGGAAAGTAAGGTTTCGCTGGCTGTAAAACCGCAATGCCTCATAAGCCATAACAGGGCCCAGATCTGACCCACCGATACCAATATTGATTATATTGCGGATCGGTTTACCGGTATGGCCTTTCCATTCTCCGCTACGCACCCTGTTGGAAAATTCTGACATTCTGCCGAGTACTGCGTGGACAAGAGGTACAACGTCCTCTCCATCCACAACGATAGATTGCTCTTTCGGGGCGCGCAGGGCCACATGCAAAACGGCCCGCTTCTCAGTAATATTGATCTTTTCGCCGCGGAACATTTTATTGATATGATCCCGCAGACCACACTCTTCAGCCAACTGTTTAAGGAGCCTGAGTGTCTCGTCGGTGATACGGTGCTTCGAATAATCAAAATAGATTCCGACGGCCTCGACAGCCATGCGCCTGCCGCGGGAAACATCATCTGCAAAGAGTGTCCTGAGATGTAGATCCCGGAGCTTTGAGGAATGTGCTTCAAGGGCTCTCCATGCGGGAAGTGAAGCTACTGAGACGTTTCTGGTTTCCATTTTTATTTCCTTTACAATCTGTAATTATATTTTCCAGGGCGTACTGCCCTGCTGCAAATTGCACAATGATGCAGAACCTCCTTCGCTGCCAATTCTCTTATGATCAACAACGTCGTATACCTTTGTGTTCATGAACATACCGTATAATTTTCTGCCCGACTGAAGATATATTCTAAAGCAGGTCAGTTGATAATACAATCTGATCACCCGGATACTGAGCACCCGGATCATTTTCAGCTGTTATAAATATTTTAACCGGGTTAAATGAGGATACAGTTTTCAAAGAGGCCTTCAAATTTTTCGACAGGAAGCTTTTCGAACTATTTAACTGACCAATATTTTTTGTCAGACCATTGTCAGTAACCATCCAGACTACATAAGTTTGTTTTGCCGGCTGCAGCCTTTCGACTCCAGCTAAATCAGATATTGAGATTTTAATTACATAATTCTTGTTTCTGTCTCTACTGACTTTTACGGTACCTTGTGCTGCAGGAACAACTGATGATGTAGAAAAAGTCATTTTTCTGGCACATGATGTGGAAAAAGCTAACATTAGTGTTATTAAAACACCTAAAGAAACATTTCTTGCCGCGTAGTTGATTTTAGTTGCTTTCATGATGACATTATATTAACAAATTATAGTAAACCCTTACTTTATTTGTTGAAATCGTCTAAAGTTGTTTATGAGTACCGATTCTTATCAGTCTCATTTATTTAAGAGAAAATTAAGGCTCTAAAGTTACGATCAGTCAACCGGTTAAGCATTACAAAACTTCTGATAAAAGTTATATTATTCACATATTTTCAGGCCATGTCTGAAAAAAAAAGGGTGCCAAACTGGCACCCTCTAAGGTAGTTTTGTAATAACACGGCAAAATGAACTAATTATGGTTACATGAATGGGAGCCGCCATCCTGATGATGCGCCTCATGCTGGTGGCAACTGCTGCCACTGTCTTCAACTAATCCCGAGAGGTAGAGTTTTACAACTTCCGTGGCATCTCCGGAACAACCACGGATAACTTCTATTCCACTATTATTTAATACATTAATGGCTCCGCCACCAATTCCTCCTGCAAGCATAACTGAAACGCCATCAGAGGCAAGTACCGATGCAATATCAGATTTACAGCCGCATCCCTGGGGTGATTCGACACTCTTTATTCCGGATATTTCATTTTTATCGGATATGGTAAATACACCATACGATTCACAATGGCCAAAATGGCTATCTATCTGATTTTCTTTTGTTACTGGAACTGCAATTTTCATGATTGATAATTTGTTTGTTATTAGTTAACTTATTTTAATTTTAATTTAATTTTATCAGTTCATTTTCTCCAAAGATTGTACAATTTTTACATTTAGTGTGATTTTCCAGACCCTCAATCAACTTATAACATTTTCTGCACCGGTACCTTAAATTCAGCTTTTTTCCTCCTATCCCTGAAGGACGGAATTAAGAAAATCGAAAATTTCATCAATTTTCTGCGATTCAGGCAATACGTCACGCAGCATTTCAAGATAGTGACGATTTTTTATAATCTCAAGAGTAGGGGCAAAATTAATATCGAAAATCCATCCGGCCTGGAGTAGTTTAAAATCATTCAGGTTTTTTAAGTTGTTGATGTTCACTATACTTTTATGCATTATGGTATTGAAGACTTCATCTGAAAAACCCGGAGTATCAGGCAGATCGAGTTCAATAGCACTGTTTTTTACGCCATTTTTACTGCTATAGTTATCAGAAACAACCTTCAGGATATCAAGTTTATCAGCATCCCGGATCAGCCTGGAGAAGAATATTCCCTGTTCTGTACCATCAACCGGAAGAGCAGGTTTGTTGTGATATCTGACAGGGTAAATTATGAGTTCTTTTATTGAAGCATCAAACCGGTCAAGGATTCCATGCTGCTGCAGGATTTTTATTCCCAGTTCGGCGTGATCTTCAGATATACGGTCCTTAAATGTTTTATAGCGGGCAAACTGCTCAAAACGTCCGATATCGTGAAGCAATGCAATTATTTCAGCCAGTCGGATTTCATTTTCACCTAATCTGAGTTTCTCTCCCAGATTTGTAATTTCTGTACATACCCGCCTGGTATGATCTTTTTTAAGATCAATATTCTGCTGTAATTCAGGGTTGTCGAACCTGAATGTATTCACATAGCCTGAGAACCATTCCTGTAACTCTGTTAACTTTATTTTGTCTATAATAATTTTAATCATAATATAATTTGACAAAAGATCCTCAACGTCTAAAAAGCTGATCTAATTTACTTTCCAGGCTGTTTCCCATACTTGTTATTGCCACTCTCATATTTCAGGTACTAAAAAATCCGACTATGTGAAGTCCCTATCCGGACCATGTTGTGACGACACTTCGGACAAATTTCTTCTTTACACGGGCATCCTGACCGGTGGGGTTGCTCAAAGCCGCAATTCGGACAAGTACATATGTCACTGCTCCCAGCCATGGAGTCTTCAGGCATGTCATCGCCAGGTTCATAAATTGAGATATTAGTGCTTTTGCATAAAGGACATTCCTTTATTTCTTCCTGTTTATCCGGATTGTTAAAATAACATCCGCAAGCTTTACATGAAAACCATTCACTGTCAAAATATATCTTGCCCCCTTCAATAATAATCTGTTTTCCAAGAACAAGTGCTTCAGCTATTTTTTGTCTGGCTCTTGAATATATACGTGTCAGAGTAGGCCTGGATACATCCATCATTTTTGATGCCTGGTTGTGATTGAGCATATTAAAATCACATAGACGCAATGCCTCATATTCTTCAATCTGAAGAAACAGAGCATCAGGATTCCCTTCAGCCTTTTTGTTTCCATAAGGCTTAAAGCCCGATATTATGGGAGGATTACTGATTTTTCTCAATCTTAACGGACGTGGCGACATATTTAATGAACTATAGTTCATTACAAAGATATTGAACATATGCTGAATATTCAAATTTATTGCGTCATAATATAATTTTGATTTTAAAGCTATGATGCCTGCCTGGAGGCAGGCCTGCGAAAAAGGGAACCATACATGGGAAAAACAGTTTTCAATATTTATTGTTTATGTAATGTAAGATTTAAATTAAATTTCAGGCTGATATGGCTGGAATAGAAAGATTTTGTAAAGAATTATCGACACCTCTTGGTAAATTCAGGTACTACTCGCTGGCGCAACTGGAGAGTGAAGGTCATAAAATTGAAGAATTTCCGTTTTCCATCCGCATCCTTCTGGAAAATGTGATAAGAAATTTTAACGAAACCAGCTTCACTAAAATTCATCTGGATAATATATTAAACAGGAATAAAGGGAAGGTGAACAGCGAAATTCCTTATTTACCTGCCAGGGTGCTTATGCAGGATTTTACCGGTGTCCCTGCAATTGTTGATATAGCCTCGATCCGGTCGGAGGTGGCCCGCAGAAAGCGGAATCCGGAACTGATCAATCCTCAGGTCCCGGTAGATCTGATAATTGATCACTCGGTGCAGGTAGATTATTTTGGTACAGACTACTCCTATCTGAGGAATGTGGATATGGAATACCAACGGAATATGGAGCGTTACTCTTTGCTGAAATGGGCTAAATCCTCGTTTGAAAACTTTAATGTGCTTCCGCCCGGAATGGGTATATGCCATCAGGTGAACCTTGAATACCTCGCAAAAGTAGTCACCTCCGGCGATGGATTCCTCTATCCTGATACACTTGTAGGAACGGATTCTCATACTCCGATGGTGAACGGGATAGGCGTGATTGGCTGGGGTGTCGGCGGTATAGAGGCTGAAGCCGTAATGCTCGGTCAGCCGATCTATATCATGCTTCCGGAGGTAGTGGGATTAAGACTTTCAGGAGATTTAAAGGAGGGCACTACATCTACTGATCTTGTACTATCCGTTGCAAGCCTGTTAAGGAAGAAAGGCGTTGTCGGTAAGTTCGTGGAGGTTTTTGGCAATGGATTGAACAATCTGACAGTTCCCGACAGGGCAACAATATCCAATATGTCGCCCGAGTTCGGATGTACGGTTACCTACTTTCCTCCTGATAATATGACCCTGGAATATCTCAGAATGACAGGAAGAGATAAGAAACAGATAGAAACTGCGGAAAAATATCTCAGGGCAAATCTTTTATGGCGGGAGAATGAAAATAAAATTAAGTTTACCGAAGTCCTGGAACTGGACCTGAATGATATAGAACCCTCTATTGCCGGACCGAAACGGCCCCAGGACAAAATCGCCCTGTCCGAAGTTAAAAAGAGTATAATCGACATTCTTAACAAAAGCTATGCACGTGATTATGTAGCACTTGATGACAGAGCCGGAGGGGTATGGTCAAACGAGGGAGGGCATCCCGGGGATATTATCCGGGAACCAGTTTCGGAATATCAGGGAATTAAGGCTGCAGGCATTGAAATAGCGCCCGGACAGGAGAAAAAGAATGGTCTTAAAAGTGTAAAAATAAAAGTTGATAACGCCGAATTCCTGATCAGTGACGGATCGGTAGTCATTGCTGCAATTACGAGTTGCACAAACACCTCTAATCCGAGTGTCATGATTGCCGCCGGTCTTATTGCAAGGAAAGCAATTGAAAGAGGATTGATGACCAAACCCTGGGTAAAGACAAGTCTTGCTCCAGGATCAAAAGTTGTAACCGATTACCTGGGAAAAGCAGGATTACTGCCTTATCTTGAGGCGCTTGGTTTTCACACAGTTGGTTATGGGTGTACGACCTGTATCGGAAACAGCGGTCCATTGCCTGCTCATATCAGCAAAGCCGTCATTGAAAATAAGCTCGTTGTTGCTTCGGTCCTCTCAGGTAACAGAAATTTTGAAGCCAGGATACATCCTCTTGTTAAAATGAATTTTTTAGCATCCCCTCCCCTTGTTGTTGCATACGCCATTCCGGGGCGGATAGATATTGATTTTCAGAACGAACCTCTTGGATTTGATCCTAATCTTGAACCTGTATATTTACGTGATCTCTGGCCTACAACGGAAGAAATCCGGACAGTTATGACTAAAGTAATGGATTCCAGGGATTTTATTTCGAATTATAAAAGTATTTTCCAGGGAGATGAAAAGTGGGAAAATCTGCAAAGTCCAAAAACTGAAATATTTAAATGGGAAAGCAGTTCATCTTACATTAAAGAGGCTCCGTTTTTTAAGGATATCTCTGCTGAGCCCGAAAAGATATCTGATATAAGGTCTGCAAGGATCCTGCTGAAGCTGGGCGATTCAATCACAACTGATCATATATCACCTGCAGGGTCTATCTCAGAAGATTCCCCGGCCGGGGAATATCTGAAATCACTGGGCACTGATAAGAAAGATTTTAATTCCTACGGATCCCGCAGGGGCAATCATGAGGTGATGATACGGGGAACTTTTGCCAATGTCCGCTTAAAGAATGAACTTGTGGATAAGGAAGGGGGATTTACAATGTACTTTCCGGACAATGAGGTGCTTACGGTATTTGAGGCTGCAGAAAAATACAGGAAAGCTAAGGTTCCGCTTATTATTATTGCAGGGAAGGAGTACGGCAGCGGCTCTTCACGCGACTGGGCCGCAAAAGGGGTATCACTGCTGGGCGTTCGTGCAATTATTGCAGGCAGCTTTGAACGGATTCACAGGAGCAATCTGGTCGGAATGGGGGTTTTACCTCTCCAGTTTAAAGAGGGCCAGAATATCACTTCGCTCGGTCTCAGGGGCGACGAAACCTATGACATTCCTGACCTGGAGGATTTAACACCCGGAAAGGAAATAAAGGTCACCTCGACAAAGGGTAACGGGTCTGAAATGGAATTTACAGTAATTGCAAGACTCGATTCACTGATGGAGATCGCCTATTACCGAAATGGGGGGATACTGCAATATGTACTGAGAAATTTTCTCAGAAAAAATAAGAAAAAGGAAGCTTAATTTTCAAAAACTACTCATGGATTACAGAATTGAAAAGGACACTATGGGCGAGGTACATGTGCCTGCCGATAAATATTGGGGAGCCCAGACACAACGATCACTGGTACATTTCCGTATTGGCCCTCCGGCATCCATGCCAGTTGAAATCATTCATGCCTTTGGCTATCTGAAAAAGGCTGCAGCGATTGCAAACAATAAATTCGGATTACTGCCTGCTGAAAAGCTGAAAATAATTTCACAGGTATGCGATGAAATAATTGAGGGCAGACTTGATGATCATTTCCCGCTTGTAGTATGGCAGACAGGCTCAGGAACGCATACCAATATGAATTGCAATGAGGTTATTGCAAACCGGTCGCATGTTTTGCTTGGCAACAAATCAGGAGAAGGTAAGAGATTGATTCATCCTAACGATGATGCAAACATGTCGCAGTCCTCAAATGATACTTTTCCTACGGCAATGAATATTGCCGCGTGCAAAAAGATAACTGAATATACTATCCCTGCCCTTGAGAAGCTTCGCGATACATTGTCGGATAAATCCGAAAAAATGGCGGTTATAATAAAAACCGGCCGCACTCATATGATGGACGCAACTCCATTGTCAATGGGGCAGGAATTTTCAGGATATGTATCCCAGCTTAACCATGGGATAAAAGCATTGAAAAACACACTGGCTCATCTTTCTGAACTGGCAATAGGAGGCACGGCTGTCGGAACGGGTTTAAATACAGTGGAAGGCTATGCCGAAACGGTTGCAGCCACTATAGCCAGCCTGACAAATCTGCCTTTCACCTCTGCGGAAAACAAATTCGAATCACTTGCTTCAAATGATGCTATAGTGGAGACCCACGGAGCATTAAAACAACTGGCTGTAAGCTTAATGAAGATAGCTAATGATATCAGGATGTCAGCTTCTGGCCCCCGGTCAGGAATCGGAGAGATAACAATCCCGTCGAACGAGCCGGGTTCTTCTATCATGCCCGGGAAAATAAATCCAAGTCAGGCAGAAGCATTGACAATGGTTTGTACACAGATTATGGGGAATGACACCACCATTTCGGTGGCAGGATCAAATGGACATTTTGAGCTGAATGTTTTTAAACCTGTTATGATAAATGCCCTGTTGCAGTCTGCAACCCTTCTGGCTGATGCCTGCCTTTCATTCAACGACTATTGTGTCATTGGCATTGAGCCCAACAAAGGCAGGATTGAAGAGAATCTGAGAAATTCGCTGATGCTTGTTACGGCACTGAATATTCACATCGGTTATGATAATGCAGCCAGAATAGCAAAAAAGGCTCATGCCGATAACTTAACGCTGAAAAAAGCGGCACTGGAACTGGGCCTGTTGACTGAACAGCAATTTGATGAATGGATTGTACCCGAAGAAATGATTCACCCTTATAAGAAATAAAGGCACATTCCGGGAACTGCAAACCCTTTATGTCCCCGGATATACCTGAAACAACAATAAATCGCCTGTATACTTTTAAGCCCGGACAAGCGTTAAATATTGAACCCTGATCAAATGGCAGTGAAACTCGGCAGAAGAATAATAATTACAGCACTCGCCCTGCTAGTGATATTTTCTCATATTTCATGTGCTGTTAAGAAGTATCATCCCCCTCATTCGAAGAGTCATATTGAATCGCCACTGTTCAGACCAAAAAAGTAATCCGGATAATTGAAAGGCTTCTCAGTTTTTGGGAACCAGCCAGTTGAAACATTTCCATCCATTTATTTTAAGCTGCTCCATTTCCAGTTAAGTATTTCCGGCATATCAACTCCATGTTTATCAATATACAGCTTATGTTGAATCAGCTTATCCCGGACAATTTTTTTAAGAGCTTCTCCCCTTTCCGCCAGCCTTGGTACCCGGTTTATCACATCCTGGACAAGGTGAAACCTGTCAAGATCATTCAGAACGGTCATATCGAAGTAAGTCGTGATTGTACCTTCTTCCTTATAGCCCCGTACATGCATGTTATCGTGGTTGTTACGACGGTATGTCAACCGGTGCACAAGCCAGGGGTAACCATGGAACGCGAAAACTATCGGTTTGTCTTTAGTGAACAGGGCATCAAATTCATGATCACTTAACCCATGGGGATGCTCTGTAGACGGTTCCAGCTTCATCAGATCAACGACATTAATCAAACGGATTTTCAGATCAGGCAGATGTTCATGAAGGATCGAAACGGCAGCCAGGGTCTCTATCGTTGGAACATCTCCGCAGCAGGCCATAACCACTTCGGGTTCAGATCCCTGATCAGTACTTGCCCATTGCCATATTCCAATACCTTTTGTGCAATGGTCAACTGCTTCATTCATAGTCAGCCACTGAGGCGCTGTATATTTGCCTGCTATCACAACGTTGACATATTGCCGGCTTCTCAGACAATGATCCATCACTGAGAGCAGGCAGTTGGCATCAGGCGGGAGGTAGACGCGTACTATTGAGGACTTCTTGTTTACCACGTTATCGATGAATCCCGGATCCTGATGGGTAAAACCATTATGTGCCTGCTGCCAGACATGGGAGGCAAGCAGGTAATTCAGTGAAGCAATATTGCGCCGCCATGATAACCCTGAAGTGACTTTCAGCCATTTGGCATGCTGATTAAACATAGAATCTATGATATGTATAAAAGCTTCATAGCAATTGAACAATCCATGTCTGCCAGTAAGAAGGTAACCCTCCAGCCACCCCTCGCACTGATGTTCACTCAGCATTTCCACAACCCTGCCGTCTGATGCAAGAAACTCATCATTTGGTTCCGTACGGGCTTCCCACTGCCTGTCAGTTGTCTCAAAGACGGCATTCAGCCTGTTGGAAAGAGTTTCGTCAGGGCCAAAGATCCGGAAATTCCTTTGTTTACTGTTCAGATTGACAACATCCCGCAGGAACTCCCCGAGCACATATGTATCAGCTGACTGAACAGAGCCCGGTGACGGAACTTCAACTGCATAGCAACGAAAGTCAGGCATGAGCAGGTCCTTCAATAATAATCCTCCATTGGCATGAGGATTGGATCCCATCCGTCGTTCGCCTTCAGGTGCAAGGGCAGTCAGCTCAGGTATAAGCCGGCCACTTTCATCGAATAGTTCTTCCGGTTTATAGCTCTTCATCCAGTTTTCCAGCAGCTTAAGATGCCCCGGATGTTCAGAATCAACCTGTAACGGAATCTGGTGGGACCGGAAGGTGCCCTCTATCTGCAGCCCGTCAACTATTTCGGGCCCTGTCCATCCCTTTGGTGAATTTAAGACGATCATTGGCCAGAATGGTCTTGTAGTATCATTATTTGATCTCGCATTGCTTTGTATATGCCTGATACTTTCAATCACTTTTTCCAAAGTACCGGCCATAAGCTGATGCATCTTTTCCGGATCATCGCCTTCAACATAATATGGGGTCCATCCGTAGCCACGGAGCAACTGATCAAGCTCCTCATGGCTTATACGTGCGAGGACGGTCGGATTGGCTATTTTGTATCCATTTAGATGCAGGATCGGCAGTACGGCGCCATCGGTGACCGGATTGAGAAATTTATTGGAGTGCCAAGCTGTTGCCAGAGGACCTGTTTCAGCTTCTCCATCGCCGATAATGCAGGCAACTATCAGTTCCGGATTATCGAAAGCAGCACCGAAGGCATGACTGAGGGAATATCCCAATTCACCTCCCTCATGGATCGAACCCGGACACTCAGGTGACACGTGGCTTGGGATTCCTCCGGGAAATGAAAACTGTGTGAATAATTTTTTCAGCCCGGCTTTATCCTGACTGATATGGGGGTAAATTTCGCTATAGGATCCTTCCAGGTATGTATTGCCAACAAGGGCAGGTCCGCCATGGCCCGGACCGGCAATATAGAACATATCCAGGTCATACTTCTTAATGACCCGGTTAAGATGTACATAGATGAAATTCTGGCCGGGCGTTGTTCCCCAGTGTCCCAGAAGGATGGCCTTCACATGCGAAAGCTTCAGCGGCTCCCGGAGCAAGGGGTTGTCGCAAAGATAGAGCTGGCCTACGGACAGGTAATTTGCAGCCCGCCAGTAGGCGTTCATCTTTTTCAGAAGCTCACCGGATAATGGATTGATTTGTTTCATGTCAGTATATTTTATTCAATTCTTAATCCGAAAGCGGTCAGTGCGGTGGATGTTGACAAGTAATCCTTATGATAAATGCTCCTGATTCCCAGGTCTCTGGCGACATCCACGAACATCTGTGTATTTTCAATATAAACGACATTTGCGGCAGCAATCTGGGCAATATCAAGTGCCATATGGAATATATCGGCATCAGGCTTTCTGAAATGGACAAAACAGGAAGAGATGTAAAAGTCCACGAACCGGTTTAAATTATATTTCTGTATCCTATAGACATTCAGCTCCCTTGCTTCGTTGTTGACTATTGCTATTTTAAGCTGATATTTTGCTTTTAACCGCACTATGAAATCAATCATCTCTGTAAACGGGGTAGTCTGTTCAAAAATGAAATCGCGGAACTGATCAGGAGTAAAATCGCGCTTCCTGTAAAATATGACCCGGTTCAGGTATTCGCTCATAGTGAGCTTGCCTTCTTCATAGGTAACGAATGTTAGATGATGCCTCTCTTCCATCTCATCAAAATCCAGATTAAAAATTTCAGCAGCCGAACGTCGCGATTCATGGCCCCATCCATTGGACAATAATACTCCGCCTATATCCAAAAACAAAGTTGTTACGGGAAGTGATTTCTTCATTTTAAGTAAAATTAAATTTAACAACTGTCGGGTTCCCAATTTGATATAACTCTGAACAATTATAACAAAGAAAAAATGGTTTTGTTAAAACTGTACATTGCAGGGTAACGGATATGTACAGCTTCAGCCGGAGCCAGGATAATAATGTCAGATTGGATCAGATCTGTTTAATTGATAGTGAATTATTAATGAGAAATGACTTTTGAGCGAGTTCAATATCATTTTTTTTAATAAATTTATGTCAGGCTAATTTGGCGAAACTATGAACGAAACTGAAAAATTAAGGAATCTGGTGCTGGCACCTTATATAATAAAGGCTACGGCGCTTATCGGAAAACATAGAAATGTCGGGGGTAACCAGTTTCGTCATGCCCTGGCAACAATGGCAATCCTAATGGATTATAAAATTATCGATGATTATGTACTGCTGAAGGCAGCAGTGATCCATGACCTTCTTGAAGATGTGCCTGAAACAAATGAACAGGAATTAAGGCAGATAGATGAAGAGGCAAACCAGGTAGTAGATCTTGTGCTGGAAGTAACACGGCCCAGGGGAATGACAAAGGCTAATTTTCTGAAGAATATACTTGAAAACGGATCCAGGAATGCAAAAATATTAAAAGTTGCAGACAGGATAAGTAACCTGACTGATCTGCACCGGGATGAATATTCCAGGACCAAAATTAAAGATTACCTGAATCAGACAGAAAAATATGTACTGCCGATGGCCAGGGAAGTAAACAAGGATATGGCAATTGAACTTGAGGATCTGATATCCAAAAGAAGAAAACAGTTGAATGTGTTCAGCTATCCCGGATTTTTAGGGTTCTGAATGTCTCACTTAATATTTAATACGAAAGACCTTCTTTAATATAATAATTTCCCGGCAGGAGATCATTTCGGTGCTGATCCAACCCTATGGTCTCCTCAAAAACTTTAACAAATCTCATAAAAAAAGTGGAATAATCAGTTTTATCAAAATAACCGAATGTTTCGTCAGAAGTTGCAGGGATGTCCTCGAACTTTTTTTCGCTGCCGGACCTTCCGGTTTGAGCTTTACCAAAATCCATGCGCTCTCCATTGATCCGGTTATAGAAATACCACCCATTCCTCTTATGTGTTTTGAGGATTTCACCCCCGAAAACGTCATGGATCAGCATTGAAATTAAACTGTCCTGATCTATAGATGACTTTATGGATCTCCTTCCTTTTATAACATCCATAGCCAGAATGCTTTTCAGAACCTCTTTTACTATTTTTCTGTTAATCATATCATTTTGCTTTTAAATAACCATTCCTCAGTCATAAAAATTGAACAACATTTCAATAAATTTGTTCTCATTGTATGAAATTGAATAAGGTAAAAGTAAATCAATAAGGATTAAAATGCATTACACCATTTTTATGAAAAGTTACATGATTTACATATCTGCCGGCAAAATGATTCTCAATCATCTTAATTATGAAGGTTCTGATTGATTATATTAAATTATCAGTGAAATCCTTTAATGTCATAAAATCAGTCTCCGGCTTACAGTCATAAAATATGTTGTATATTTGAACTTTATATATTCAACCTCATTAACAAACAATTGAAACTTTACATTAAAAATATGGTTTGCATCCGTTGCAAGATGGTTGTTAAATCCGAACTTGAAAAACTTGGTCTTAACTTTAATACTGTTGAGCTGGGTGAAGTTGAAATAATTGATAAAGTTTCAAAAGAGCAGATGTCCGATCTGAGCATTGCACTGAAACTGACCGGGCTTGAACTTATGGAGGATAATAACAAAATACTTGTTGAGAAGATAAAAACCTTGATAATTGAGCTTATTCATTACAATGATGAACAGCTTAAAATAAACCTCTCCGATTACCTCAGCCAAAAACTTAATCACAATTACACATACCTCTCCAATCTTTTTTCTGATGTTCTGGGAATAACAATTGAGCAGTTCTATCTTGCCAATAAAATTGAAAAGGTAAAAGAGCTGCTTGTTTACGATGAGCTCAATCTGACAGAAATTGCCTGGAAACTTCATTACAGCAGCGTTTCTCATCTTTCAAACCAGTTCAAGAAAATGACCGGGCTAACCCCATCTCAGTTTAAAGGTCTCAGGAATAACAGACGGGCGATGCTGGGAAGTCTCTGAACGGTACTTCGAAACCTGGTACCATATCCCTTACTGGATTTACCTTATGTGTGAATAATGTAACTTATTCAGGGAATAATGTAATTAACAGCGGAGCCACCCTGACTACCTTTGTTGATGAATTATTTTATTCACTCGTTTAAAAAGAAAAAATGGTGAATAATCTTAAGAATCATTAAATGCCAGTTAATATTTTAATATAAATCATTAAAATCAAAGATCATGGGAAATTTACTTTATTTCGTCGCAGTAATTTTAATTATTGCATGGGCAATCGGATTTGTCGGTTACGGCGTGGGAGGAATTATACATGTACTCCTTGTAATTGCAGTTATTGCAATAATACTAAGGCTTATTCAGGGTAGAAGAGTTTTATAACTTCTTCAATTTATGAGTAATCATTGAATTATCAGTAATCATTAAATTTTATAAATATGAGCACAGGAAAAGTTTTACTGGGAGTATTGGCCGGTGTCGCAGCCGGTGCATTATTGGGAATATTATTTGCTCCGGACAAAGGATGGAATACCCGCAAAAGGATAGTGAAAAAGGGTGAAGATTACGTTGACGCTTTAAGAGATAAATTCGATGAATTTATGGAAAACATTTCCGGCAGGGTGGATGAGATAAAAGAAGAAGTATCTGATCTTTCTGAGCAAGCCGGAAAAAAAGTCCGTGATGCCGGGAAAGAGGCGAAACATGCAGCAGGATAATACGCTTTAATTCGGAAATGCATGAACAGCCTTTAATTTTGAACTATGGAGACAGAAACAATACAGACCAGCCATCGGCGCATCTTGAGTTACAGGCCGACAGATTACTCAATACTGCAGTTTGATCTGCCCTCTTTAATTGCGACGATGAAACGGAGTCGATCCTGGATAAAAGGGGAACTTAAATCATTGATCCTGTTGGAAAGTCCTGATAAAAATATTATTCTGACGGCAATTCATGAAGGAACAGAGATCGAATCATTTCAGTCAAATGATTCTGCTACTATTCAGATAATTGAAGGTGGAGTGACGCTTTATATCAGGAACGATGTTCTGACCCTTGGTGAGCATGAGTTGATTACTATTGATGAAAATATAAAATACCGGCTCACAACCCGTGAAGAAACAGTATTCCTTGTAACGATATGTGGTGCAATTACTGAAGCTTCACGTATCTGAAAATGCCACAGGTTGCAGTTTTTTTCAATACTCAGAATATGGAAGAGAATACCAATTTACTTGAATCGTTACTGGAAAAAGCTTCTGAATACGGGAAAACAAGCCTTGAGTTAGTCAGGTTGAAAACGCTTGAAAAATCCACCGATGTTGTCTCTTCTTTAGTGCCACACACAATAGCCGTTGTACTTATTTCATCGGTCATTCTGTTCTTAAATCTGGGACTGGCTTTATGGTTAGGCGACATCCTGGGCAAAATTTTTTACGGATTTTTTGCAGTAGCTCTGTTTTATATTCTTGCCGTCATGATAATACATTTTTTTATGCATAAGTGGTTAAAAAAAATTGTAGCAGATTATCTCATCAAACATGTGCTTAAATAAGAATATATGCAAAACATAACTTCGGCTGCCGGACTTAAAGATGCTATTCAAGTATTGGAAGCGGAACATGTCATAAAGGGGCAGCTGCTAAAAGATCAGTTCTTCCTTACATACGAAAGTTTAAAGCCTGTTAATCTTATAAGGAATACATTGAAGGAAATCTCATCTTCTCCTTACCTGATTGATAACATCTCGGGCGCTGCTATGGGTTTGGCCAGCGGGTTCCTTTCAAGGAAAATATTTGTGGGGACATCCGGTAACCTGATCAGAAGACTTATTGGATCAATCCTTCAGTTCGGGGTAACCAATGTAGTTGCTCAGAATTCCGGGGTAATCAAATCAGCAGGGCTTGCTATACTTCAGCATTTTTTTCACAACAAGCAAATGAACCCGGAAAGTCGTGTCAGATGAAAATATAAAACTGCCATTTTTCTTAAAGGTGACCATTTTTCTTGTGGGTCTGATTGCATTTTTAGCAATAATGATTATCGCAAAAAGTATCATTATTCCTATCGTTTTTGCAATAATTATCGCCATTGTTCTGCACCCGGTGGTAAATTTCTTTGTGCGGCTGAAAATTAACAGGATTCTTGCTATTGCAATTACAATGTTGCTTACCTTTTTAGTGATCGCCGGGTTTGGGGCCATCGTAATTGCACAGGTAAGCCGGTTTGGCGAGTCATGGCCTCAGCTGGTTGAAAAATTTACGGCATTACTTAACCAGAATATTGCGGATGCAGCCGATTATTTCAATAAGGATCCCCAGAAGATACATGACTGGCTCGGTAAAATGCAGGGGGAAATAATCAATTCCAGTACGGCAGCTATCGGACAAACAATTGTCATGCTGGGCAACGTATTGGTAGTATTGTTATTAGTTCCGTTTTATATTTTTATGATCCTGTTCTATCAGCCTTTACTGATTGAATTTATCCGCCGGTTGTCAGGATCAAACTACCAGAGTCATGTGAGGGAGCTTGTAAGTCAGATAAAAACTGTAATTCAGCGTTATCTGGTCGGACTTGTTATCGAAGCTACTTTGATGGCAATAATGAACACCACAGCTCTTTTGATAATTGGCATTGAATATGCCTTAATCCTCGGAATCCTTGCAGCATTGCTCAATGTCATACCCTATATCGGAGGCATAATTGCGGTGGCTCTGCCAATGATGGTTGCACTTGTTACAAAACCTTCGATCTGGTATGCCTTTTATGTACTTGCAGCTTACTATTTCATACAACTGATAGACAATCACTACATTGTACCTTATATAGTTGCTTCCAAAATAAAAATAAATGCCCTGTTTTCTGTTATAGTGGTTTTAGCAGGAAATGCAATATGGGGCATACCCGGGATGTTTCTTGCAATGCCGCTTCTTGCAATTGTAAAACTCATCTGTGACCATATCGAACCATTAAAACCCTGGGGATTTTTACTGGGAGACACAATGCCCCCGATATTGAAAATAAAAACGATCCTGAAAAAGATCAAGGCCAAATGAGTAGATACAAATCAGAATAAAGATGCTTCCGGCTGCCTCGACTTTGCCAGGTGAATATCAGTTTTGAACAACAGGAACATTAAACTGTTATTGTTGACATGTCTGGTATTGGCTTTAATTAAAAAATGAATATTTATTCCATATGATAGAGGTAAAAAAAGAAGGTATATTACTTGAGAAAACAGAGCACGAGTTTGAAAATGAAGGCGTTCTGAACCCGGCGGTAATACGTGAGGGTGACAGCGTTCATCTTTTTTACAGGGCGGTACAGCAAGGGAATTACTCGAGTATTGGTTATTGCAGACTGGATGGCCCATTAACTGTGGTTGAAAGGTGGGATAAACCTTTTCTGATTCCGGAATGTGAATATGAATCGCATGGCGTGGAAGATGCACGTATTGTAAAGATAGATGACCTGTTTTATATGACATATACAGGATACGATGGTATCAATGCGCGGGGAGCTTTAACTGTTTCAAAAGATCTAAAAAGATTTAATAACAGGGAAATCATCGTTCCGCCTATTACATACTCAGAATTTGTACTATTTGCTGAATCTAAAGGGAAAGTAAATGAAAACTATTACCGTAATCAGAAATTTTACCACCATGCAGCAGATCCTGAGAAAAAGATGATGCTTTGGGACAAAAATGTTGTCTTCTTTCCCAGGAGAATTGATGGTAATCTTGTATTCCTTCACAGGATAAGACCCGGCATTCAGATCGTATCTGTAAAAAGCCTGGATAACCTTACAACTGAATTCTGGCAGGAATATTTTCATAATCTGCAGGATCATATTGTACTTGATCCGGTGCATACCCATGAGTCAAGTTATATCGGCAGTGGTTGTCCACCGATAGAAACGGAACATGGCTGGCTACTGATTTACCATGGAGTGGAGCATAATGAGAAGGGCTATATATATTCTGCATGTGCAGCATTGCTTGATTTACATAATCCTGTCAGGGCTATAGCCAGATTGCCATATGCCTTGTTTTCACCTCAGTATGAGTGGGAATTAAAGGGAGAGGTGAATAATGTGGTTTTCCCGACAGGGACTGCACTTTTCGGTGATACATTATTTATTTATTATGGGGCCGCCGATACCCGGATAGCCTGTGCTTCGCTTAATATTCATGAGTTAGTTGACGAATTATTAACTTATAGTAAAAATGATGAACAATAAAACAATTTCAAAGCAAAAGGGCAGGGTTTCAGATGATCACCAGGGGAAGACTGACTTTGAAAATGCAGTTTATCAGGCGATGCATCCACAGGATTCCGGACAAAAAACGCTGAAAGACAAAACCACCGATAGGGCTGAAATATTATTCATAACTTCATACCCGCCCAGAGTATGCGGAATAGCAACATATTCCCAGGATCTGATAAAGGCGCTAAATAATAAATTCAGCACTTCCTTTTCTGTAAAAGTCTGTGCATTGGAATCAGGGGATGCAGATTTTCAATATCCTGATGAAGTGAAATATATTCTTAAAACCTCATTAGCTGACAGTTATAGTAAACTTGCATTAAAGATAAACAGGGACAACCAGATCAGAGTTGTCCTTATCCAGCATGAATTCGGTTTTTTCAGAAAACAGGTGGAGCCATTTCTTCAGTTTATAGCCGGGCTGACAAAACCGGTTGTTGTCGTATTTCATACTGTACTGCCCAATCCTGATGAGAAGTTGAGATCACAGGTAAATAGTATTGCGAAAGTGTGTGAATCAATTGTTGTAATGACTCATAATGCGGCAGAGATATTAACCGGCAGATATGGGTTACCAAAGGAAAAAATCTCAGTGATAGCTCACGGTACTCATCTTGTACTTCACCTGAGAAAAGAATATCTGAAAAAAAAATATGGATTTACCGGACGTAAAATTCTGACAACATTCGGTCTTTTAAGTTCAGGAAAGAATATCGAAACAACTTTAAAAGCATTACCGTCGATAATAAAGACTAACCCTGATGTATTATTTCTGGTCATTGGTAAGACCCATCCAGAGGTGTTGAAAGAGGAAGGAGAAGCATACCGGATCGCTCTTGAAAATATGGTTACCCAATATGACCTGAACCGATATGTAAAATTTATTAACAGCTATTTAGCTTTACCAGAATTACTCGAATATTTGCAGCTTACTGATATTTATCTTTTTACAACTGATGATCCTAACCAGGCAGTCAGCGGCACTTTTGCGTATGCAATGAGTTGCGGCTGCCCGATCATTTCAACTCCGATTCCTCATGCAAAGGAAGTCCTGACTGAGGATACCGGAATTATCTTTGATTTTCGCAATTCAGAACAACTGGCAGATAGCGTTGTCAGATTACTGAATGATACCAAATTAAGACGAAATATCAGAATAAATACCTTACAGAAAATAGTCCCGACAGCCTGGGAAAATTCTGCCGTTGAACATACAATGCTGTTCAAAAAAATAGCCCCTGATAAAATCACCATTCAATATGATCTTCCGCCCATTAATCTTGCCCATCTGAAACAAATGACAACTGAAACAGGGATCATTCAGTTTTCAAAAATCAATCATCCTGATCAGTGTTCAGGTTACACCCTCGATGATAATTCCAGAGCCATGGTAGCCATGTGCATGCATTATATTTTAACACATAATAAAAAGAGTACCAGGTACATAGAGAAATATCTCAGATTTATCAGATCGTGTCAGCAACCCGGCGGCAGTTTTTTAAACTATGTAAATATTGAAAATAAATTTACCGATCAGAATAAATCAGTAAACCTTGATGATTCAAATGGAAGAGCCATATGGGCACTGGGTTATATAATCTCAGAAAAGGATTTACTCCCTGAAAAAATAATCGCTGAGTCTATTGAAATTATTAACAAAGTGATCCCGCATGTAGAAACAATACATTCTACACGGGCAATGGCTTTTGCAATCAAAGGTTTGTATTATTATTCCAGTGTCATAAAATCATCAGAAAATCTCAACCTTATCGGAACTCTGGCTAACAGACTGGTTCAGATGTACAGACACGAATCGACCGACAAATGGCAATGGTTTGAAGGTTACCTTACCTATGCAAACAGCGTTTTACCGGAAGCGATGTTATATGCATGGTTAATAACAGGAGATACAACTTACAGAGAAATAACCATCTCATCACTCAGGTTTCTTTTATCGAAAACTTTTAACGGGAACGGAATAGAAGTAATTTCCAATAAAAACTGGCTGCACAAGGGCGAGGCTGCAGGCCATTTTGGTGAACAACCTATTGATGTCGCATATACAATTATGACATTAAGTAAATTTTACGATGTATTCGGTGATGAAGAATACATAATGAAGATGAAAACTGCATTTGACTGGTTTTTAGGGAACAACAGGTTACACCAGATCATTTATAACCCTTGTACCACCGGATGTTATGATGGATTGGAAGAAACGCATGTAAATCTCAATCAGGGAGCAGAATCGGCTATAAGTTACCTGATGGCTCGAATGACTTTGGAAAAGTATAACATACCTGACAGAACCCATGCCGGCAATTTCTTAAAAGGTGCTGAAAATAAGCCAGCCAAAGAAAAAAAGATGGCTTTTTCGCCATTGGAAAATACATCGAAATTATCACCGGATAATTTCATTCCGGATCAATCCGGAATGGCCATGAAAAGATCGAAAAAATTGAAAACCTGGTAAAAATGAATTAATCAGAACCATGACAGTTACAGTCACCAGGAAGAATAGCAGATTTCTTCCTGATCCAAGCAGGGTAATCGCTCAATTTAATTATTTTTCCAAAGAAAGAAGTAAAGGCATTATACTTAGCGTTTTAGCTATGTCTGATAGTGAGGTATTCATTGCACTAAGCCAGGTATTGAGAGGTTATTCCAGACGTCACAGAAATATATCGACGATTTTTGATACACATTTTAATAAACTGGCAGGTTTCTTTGATGAACTGGGAATAAAACCGGCAAAGGTGAATCATTCACGGAAAGCGCTTATTGGTTCCTATTTTACAAAGGAATACTCAATTGAATCCGCAGCATTTTTTAATCCCTCTGTTGTGCAAGATCCCGATCAATCGGAAACAGGAACTGGCGAAACAAGAGTGATTTTTAGTTTCAGGGCAACCGGTGAGGGTCATCTCTCATCCCTTGTTTTTCGTTCAGCAATAATTGATAAGAACAATAACCTGATAATTGAACCTGTCGGTAAAATGCTGGCGGAAGCTGAACGTATCAAGAGACATATTTACAGCAAAAAATCCTTTATTAAAAAACTGGATGAGATGCATGACTTTGACAACAAACTCTCCCCCCTGTTTGTACTTGAAAAATTAGATGAAAGATTTACTTACGGTGAATTGAAGAAAGCCATTGAAGAGATAAGAAAAACTCACCGGCTTACTCCAGACAGGGAATTAATATTGAGTCATATTATGTGGCTGGCCTTATCCCATTATGAAATTGAGTTTTCACTGGATTCGGCAATTTCCGAAAGAGTAATATTCCCCGTCTCCGAAACTGAAAAAAATGGCATTGAAGATGCACGATTTGTCAGGTTTACGGAAGAAAACGGTGAGGTTATTTACTATGCCACTTATACTGCATATGATGGTATTTCAATCTTGCCAAAATTACTTTCAACAAGCGATTTCTACCATTTCAAAGGGTTGCCTGTTCATGGAGAACTCGCACAGAATAAAGGGATGGCTTTGTTCCCCAGAAAAATAAACGGGAATTATGCAATCCTTTGCAGAACAGACGGAATAAATAATTACATAGCCTATTCAGATAATATTAATATCTGGCGCGAAGCCAGACTCATTCAGAAACCTAAGTACTTCTGGGAAATGGTTCAGGTAGGGAATTGCGGTTCGCCAATCGAAACAACTGAAGGCTGGCTTGTTATAACCCATGGAGTAGGTCCTATGAGGGAATATGTTTTAGGAGCATCACTCTATGAACTTAATAATCCTGAAAATGAAATCGGAAGACTAAAGACACCCTTATTGACATCCAATAATGAGGAAAGGGAAGGTTATGTCCCGAATGTGGTTTATTCCTGTGGTTCTATTCTTCATAATAACAACCTTATCCTTCCGTATGCCATGTCAGACTACGCATCTACCTATGCTACAATTGATCTGAATGAACTGTTGAATGAACTTAAAAACTCCGGATGAAATCTTCAGCAATTGTCAAATCATCTATTATGACAAATTTATCCCCAAAGAGTGTTGCAGTTATTGTGGCTCACCCTGATGATGAAACATTGTGGGCCGGAGGGACAATACTCAGTCATTCTGCATGGCAATGGTTCATAATAAGCCTTTGCAGGGGAAACGATGAAGACCGCTCACGCAGGTTCCGTAATGCCCTAAGCGATCTTAAGTCTGAAGGGATTATGGGCGACATGGATGATGGACCTGAGCAAAAACCCCTTGAGGAAACAGAGGTAGAGCAGGCTATCCTCAGCTTATTGCCTCTGAAGCATTTTGATCTGATAATTTCACATAGCCCGGCGGGAGAGTATACACGGCACCTCCGTCACGAAGAAACAGGCAAAGCGGTAATTAAACTCTGGAACAGTGGTGAAATTTCTACACAAAAACTATGGATCTTCGCTTACAGTGACGACAATAAAACACATTACCCCGCAGCTGTGGAAAGTGCCGGTATCTACAGGAGACTTACAACGAGTATCTGGCTGCGGAAGTACCGCATAATAACAGAAACCTATGGATTTGAAAAAGACAGTTTTGAAGCAAAAACCACACCCAGGGCCGAATCATTCCGGGAATTTTCGGAGCCCCGTGATGCTGATAAATGGCTTAATAAAGTTACAAATGAATCATTCTGAAAATATTAAAAATTCTTTGTCTTGAAAGTATTGATCTTATACGATTATCCTCCCTCACCAGGAGGACTGGCTACCCAGGGAGATCTTCTCTACCGGGGACTTCTTGAAATGGGTGTTGATGCACAGGCTGTTCATTTCGAATCAGCACAGGAGAAAGAATGGTATTATCGCTGGTTTGAACCAAATGTCGTTGTTGGTGTAGGTTACTGGGGTCACACTCCACAGCTGGTTCTTCACCCCCAGCGCTATGGGGTACAACCTGTACCATGGCTTGTGGCCGACGGTTATATTGCAAACTACCAGGAGGTATTAAATGCTCTTCCGCTGATACTGGTAACTTCAAACTGGGTAAAGGAGATGTATGTCCGTGATGGGATCAGCGGTGATAAAATTGAAGTGCTTCCTGTCGGATGCGATACGGATTCCTTTATTCCTCACGACAGGAACGATCCAAAGATCCTGGCTGTACGTGAATCGCTGGGGATTTCACCTGATCAGATTATGATCCTCACTGTTGGCGGAGATGCCGCTTCAAAAGGGGCACAGGAAGTAATGCAGGCTCTCGCAATCATCGATACGAAAGCACCCGACTGGAAATATGTCTGCAAAGTCTGGCCCCAACCCCGGACACAAAAGCAAAACATCACTGATCTCGATATGGCGGCTCATCTTGGAATTGAGAAGAATGTAACCTATGCAACAAATACTATCTCAAGGAAATTTATGCCTTATCTTATCGGCGCTTGCGATATTTATGCAGCTCCTTCCCGGCTTGAGGGTTTTGGTATGCCCCAGGTAGAAGCGGGCGCCTGCGGGAAACCTGTAATTGGCATCATGGCAATGGGAATGCTTGATACACTTGTACATGGAGAAACAGCTTTCCTTGCCAGTGTTGCACAAAAAATAGTTGTAGGCCAGGTTACTCTTGGGGATGAATCAGGCTTTGAAGAAAAACACAGTGTAGTATTTAAAGAGCCGCGAACAGTTGACTACCGCGCAAATGTTCATGATATCGGCAAATATCTTATGACTCTGATGAATGATCCGGCTTTGCGGGAGCAAATGGGCAAAGCCGGCAGGGAGAGAGTTGTAAAAAACTTTGACTACCGTGTCGTAGCGAAACGTTTTGTAAAGATAATCACAGACAAATTAGGAATAAGATAATGAAATCTTCAGACAAGATTGAGATTGAAGAGGCAAAGAGGGCCGCAATTGAAGTTTTGCTTCATAATGCCAGCGGACCTTATCGTGGACTTCCAAGGACAGCAGGCTGGGGATATCCTGAACCCTATACGAGAGACCTGATGTTTTCCATTTTAGGAATAGCTGTTTCCGGAAATGACAGACTTCTGAAGAGTATCAGGAAAGTACTGGAGACCCTGGCAATGAACCAGACACTTCATGGTCATATCCCTTCCCTGGTGCATGACAAAGAGGACCGGGGATCAAGCGATGCCACTCCCCTGTTTTTACTGGGGACCGGTATTTTCAGAAAAATATCGGGAGAGTCTGAATTTCTTAATGAGGCAGTTGAAAAAGCCCTCAACTGGATGGAGTATCAAAGTCCTTCCGACAGATACCTTGTTGCCCAGCAGCCAACCAGCGATTGGAGAGATGAACAATGGGTAACAGGGTACGGACTATACGTAAATACAATTGTTTACAGTTATCTCAGGCTCCTGGGCAGGCATGAAAAAGCCGAAAGGATGCTGAGCGAGATGAGCAAATTTACTATAACCGGCGGAACTATCCATCGTCATGTCCATGAAGGCCTGGTAGTGAAACATAAGCCATACTATGCGCTCTGGTCATATAAAATTCACAGCAGTGAAAGATTTGATCTTCTTGGTAACAGCCTTGCCATTCTTTCAGGAATCGCCTCTCCCTCGAGAGCTCATGAAATGATTTTGTGGATCGAAGAGGAATGTGAAGACATGAGAGAAAAAGGCGATCTGGCAGTTGACCTGCCACCGAATTTTTTTCCTTATATCAAACCAGCAGATCCTGACTGGAATTTAAGAGATGAAATTTATAATAAACCGGGTGAGTATCATAATGGGGGGATCTGGCCTTTTGTATGCGGGTTTTACGTGGCAGCCCTTGTCGCCGCCAAAAAGTATGCACTTGCCAGGGAGACACTTGTGACGCTTACGCATATTAACAGAATTTCCGATAACCCGGAGATCAGTTTTGGATTTAATGAATGGATAAAAGCACAGGACGGGAAACCAATGGGTCAGGACTGGCAGACATGGAGCGCCGCTCTTTATCTCTATGCGGCAAAATGTGTTGAGGAAGAGCGAACGCCATATTTTGATGAGATACGCCTTTATTCAGCACGACCCGGACATAGTATATAATATACCCGGGTAATATCCCCCTGTTTTATCACAGGCATAATTCATCTTTCACGATAAAACTCAATTTTCAGAAGAGATAGCAGCTCCGGCAAGGACCTTCCCGGGACCGCACCATGTGTGAATTATGTAACTCTTTCAAGGAGTTATGTAACACCCGCGGGTGGCAAAGCCCTAATTTTGTAATATTCGATGAGGACTCCAATTTATCACGGGGAGATCGTTTGATCATTGAATTTAAAATGAATGCATAAAGTCTGATCACCATGAAATCAAAAATAAAAATTACAGTATTATTTCTTGCTGCGATTATAACATCCGGCATATTTGCAAGGCAACTTTCGGCTCAGGTTCCAAATGTCAGTTTTCAGGTTTTCTATGACCAGCTGAGCCCCTATGGGCAATGGGTAGATTATCATGACTGGGGCTACGTCTGGATCCCGGATGCGGGCCCGGATTTTGTGCCATATTCCACTGATGGTCATTGGATACTTACAGACTACGGATGGACATGGATGTCAGATTACAGCTGGGGATGGGCTCCTTTCCATTATGGTCGTTGGGATTTTGATCAGTATTATGGGTGGATCTGGGTACCGGGTAGCGAATGGGGCCCCGCATGGGTCTCCTGGAGAAGAGCCGACGGTTATTATGGCTGGGCGCCTATGGAACCCGGTATCAGTCTCTCTGTCAGTTTTGGCAGAGGATATGACAGGAATAACAATCACTGGATATTTGTAAGAGATGGTGATCTTGACAGAGCCGACTTAAATCATTATTATATCAACCGGACCGATCGGGACCGTATTGCCAGACGCTCCTCTTCTATTAATAATACATACGTTGACAAAAGAAGGAACACGACATATGTCACAGGCCCTGACAGAGGGGATTTTCAAAAAGTCACTGGAATAAAGGTCAATCCCGTAGCTATTCAGGATTTCAACAGGCCGGGAGAAGAGATGAGTAATGGTCAGTTCAGGATGTACAGGCCTGATGTTGTGAAAAACAATAACACGGAAAGAAGAGCTGCGCCTTCAAGAATAACCAGTCTGAAGGATGTGAAGCAACCCTCCGAAAGGAAAGTGACAAATCAGCAAAGAGACATCAATCCTGCAAACAGTACTGAGCCGGTACACCAATCAAATACAGTTAATCCTCCCGAAAATAACAGGAGAAGTGTACAACCACAGAATACTGATCAGTCGCGGTATATAAAAACGGAAAAACAACCGGTTAATGTACAGCAGCAGAATACAGATCAGTCGCGGAATATAAGAACGGAAAAACAACCGGTTAATGTACAGCAGCAGAATACAGATCAGTCGCGGAATATCAGAACGGAAAAACAACCGGTTAATGCTCAGCCACAGAATGCAAATCCGCCTCAAAATACCAGAAGAGAACGACAAATTAATAATGTAAAACCCTTGAAGACAAATACTTCACAGAATAAAGTGACTAATACGCAAACGAAAACTTCAAAAGCCCCGCAGAACAGCAAAAAGGAGCAACGGAAGCAAACCAGAGCTGCAAAGAGAGATAAAAAACAATGATATAGCGTAATAATACAGAATTTAATCTCACCTAAAATCAAGTGCCATGAATATTAATATTACAGGATACTGGGACAAGAAAAAGCCTAAACTTAAGGAGAAATTTCCAGTCATTACAGACGATGATTTGCGTTATCGCGAAGGTAAGGAAAAGGAGATGATTGAAATGCTTGGAAATAAGCTTGGAAAATCAAAACAGGAACTCCTTACTATAATTGTTGCATTGTAGCAGTCAACCTTTATAGTACTTAAAATCGTTATCAAACGGTGAAATCAGAAATCATTCATGAATAAATTTCATCCAGTTATTAAGATAAAAAGTATTGCAGAGAAGCAATCCATCAGGATCAGTGAAAAAGCCCTTGCAAAAACTGCCGGGGCACACAACTTTTTAACAGATATTGCCGATTTTTTTTTATTTGTTTCACTGACACTGAAGGAGACTTTTTCGCGTGGTTTTGAATTCAAAGAGTTTCTGCGCCAATCATTTCAGATCGGGTATAAATCATTGCCACTTATCTCAGTGACAGGATTTATAATGGGATTGGTTCTGACAATTCAGGCACGACCCTCTCTTGTACATTTCGGAGCGGTATCATTACTTCCCGGAATGGTGGCAGTATCTCTTATCAGGGAAATGGGGCCGGTTATAACAGCATTGATATGTGCAGGTAAAATTGGCTCTGGCATGGGCGCGGAGCTGGGTTCAATGAAAGTAACGGAACAGATCGATGCGATGGAAGTATCGTCTGTCAATCCGATGAAATTCCTGGTTGTTACAAGAGTTCTGGCTGCCACATTAATGATCCCGGTTTTGGTGTTGTATGCAGACACCCTGGGAATATTTGGAAGCTGGGCAGGAGCAAATATTAAAGGAGAGGTATCATTTGTTTTGTTTTGCTCTCAGGCTTTCAGCCATCTTGAGTTTATAGATATCCTGCCTGCGGTGGTTAAAACTTTCTTTTTCGGTGCGGTGATCGGGCTGGTTGGTTGCTATAAAGGCTATACAGCAGGGCGTGGAAC
This sequence comes from uncultured Bacteroidales bacterium, assembly GCA_963816345.1. Taxonomy (GTDB): domain Bacteria; phylum Bacteroidota; class Bacteroidia; order Bacteroidales; family VadinHA17; genus LD21. Next base: position 1,305,549 of record CAWFKI010000005.1, on the reverse strand, counting down.
CGAAAGCGTTGGTATCGCTGCAAATTCAGCAGTAGTGTTATCCTCTTTGCTTGTGATTATTGTGGATCTGATTGCAGTACAGATTACTGACCTGTTATAAAAAATTAAAAAATGATGGACCCTGTACAAACAGCTGCTTTCACTCCGGATAAAATAAAAAGCCGCAGACAGGTTATTGAAATAAATAATCTCGGGAAAGGATTTGGTACCCAGGAGGTCCTGAAGAATGTGACATTACAGCTTTTTGACGGAGAGAACCTGGCAATCCTGGGCAGATCAGGCTCCGGAAAATCCGTGCTTATAAAATGCATTGTTCGTCTGATTAATCCTGATCATGGGACAATTAATGTACTCGGAGAGGATGTCAGTACATTAAACACTATAAAACTGGGAGAGCTGAGAAAGAAGGTTGGTTTTCTTTTTCAGAGCGGTGCTCTTTATGACTCAATGACTGTGAGAGAAAATCTGGAATTTCCGCTTCGGAGAATAAAAATGAATCTCACTCAAAAAGAGAGAGACGACAAGGTAAATGAGGTACTGGAAAATGTTGGCCTGTCCGACATGCCGGATAAAATGCCTTCTCAGCTGTCGGGAGGAATGCGTAAAAGGATCAGCCTTGCAAGGACAATTGTTGTCGACCCCATGATAATCTTATATGATGAACCTACTACCGGGCTCGATCCCGCAACTTCCGATGAAATCAGTTCACTCATCAATCATGTTCAGAAAAAATATAAAACATCTTCCCTGATTATTACCCATGATATTGAATGTGCGCGTAATACGGCTGACCGCATTATAATGCTGAACGACGGAGAGGTTTATAAGGAGGGGAAACTGGCTGATTTTGAAAAGTCTGATGACGACCTGATCAGATCATTTTTCAAATAATAATTTAATAATTCCAGGAATTAAAACCGGCAAATATGGAAATGCATACAACAAAATTCAAAGTGAGGTTAGGATTGTTTATCACAGGCGGTCTGATTATATTTGTAGTCGCTGTTTTTATAATAGGACGGCAGAAAAATTTATTCACTCCTGTCTTTAAGCTTACTACAAATTTTTATAACGTGAGCGGACTTGAAGTTGGAAATAATATCCGTTTTTCCGGAATCAATGTCGGCACTGTTGACAACATCAGAATTATTAATGATTCAACTGTTCAGGTCGACATGCTTATCCAGAAAAATGTTCAGCAATTCATAAGAACAGACTGTGAAGCAGGCATTGGCTCTGCGGGGCTCATCGGGGACCGGATTCTGGTTATCACTCAGGGCAGTTCCGGTGCTCCCGTGGCCAGAGACGGCCAGCATATCATGTCAAAAGAGCCGGTTGAGCCTGATGCCATAATGGCAAGCCTGCAGCTGACAGCCGATAATGCTGCAGTTATTTCATTAAAGCTTGCATCGATTATGACTAAAGTGAATAGCGGAAGCGGTACACTTGGCAGATTTATCGAGGATTCTACAATTGCAGAAAATATCAATCAGACAATTAAGAATCTCAGAAAAAGCAGCAAAGGGCTTAATGAGAACATGAATGCAGCAAAAGAAAATTTCCTTTTCAGAGGTTATTACAAAAGGAAGGAAAGAGCAGCTGAAAAAATTAAGGCCGATTCGGCAGAAAAAAAGAAAGAAATTCAAGAGGAAACTGATAAAAAGGATAAATAAAATTTCTGGCAAAACACACTGAAAATGGTAAGAGCAAATGTGGTTCAAAAAATTATTCATACTGTTTCTCGTTTCAGTTTTTATCAGTGCCTTTGCTCTGGCACAACAAACAACTGTAAAAAAAGACTCAACAAAGCTTTATAAGAATATTGAAACCTATTCGAAGCGAAACAAGTTTAACACTTTTATATACAGGCTGATTTTCAAGCCAATAACAATTATTACAAAAAAAGATATAAAAAGAAAAGTTTATAAAAAGCTTATCCACACCCCATATATCACTTTTCAGGGGAAAATTATCAGGAATATCAATATTGTTACCCTTGACCCTTTCGGATACTCAGTCAATGACACATCTTCATCCCAAAACAGACTTACTAAAGCAGCGAATACCCTGCATGTAAAAACACAGATTATTGCAATCCGTAACCTCCTGCTTATCCATAAAAATGAGCCATTCAATACATTTTTTGTAAAAGAATCGGAACGATTGATCCGTAGCCAGAAATTTGTACATGATGTCTCTTTCTTTGTCACCCTTACCGCGGCAAAATCAGATTCCGTGGATATTTACATTCGTGAACTGGATATCTGGAGCATATATCCTCAGATATCAGCTTCATCTTCTCAAATACTTATTGGCATAACGGATCAGAATTTTATAGGATCCGGTCATGAGTTTAAGAACGTTTTCTCAAGAAATATTCCGACCGGAATCAGTGCATTTAATACAAGTTATTTTATTCCAAATATTAAGACAACGTATATCAGCACAATGTTGCATTATGGAATAGACGGATACGGAAACATCAGAAGGAGCATTATTATTGACCGGCCATTCTATTCTCCGTATGCGAAGTGGGCGGCTGGCATTTCCATCTCGTCTCAGGTTAACAAAGATTCATTAACAAATAAGGATCCTTTTTATGTCCCGTTAAATTTAAAATTCAACTCACAGGACATTTGGGCAGGCAAGGCAATTCAGATTCTCAAAGGTTCCACCGAAGATGATCTGGCAACCAACCTGATCTTTACCGGCCGCTATCTTCGCATAAGATACAACGAAAAGCCATCTGACATTAATGACTCCCTGCATATTTATTCAGATGAAGATTTTTATCTGGCCAGCGTTGGAATTTCTACCCGCAAATACGTTCAGGATACCTATATTTTTAAATATGGCACAATTGAGGATGTTCCTGTCGGAAAGGTGCTTGAACTGACAGCCGGTTACCAGCAAAGAAACAGTACCTGGAGGACCTATATGGGCATGAGGCTCTCATTTGGTAACTATAATGAATGGGGGTACCTTAGCACCAACATTGATCTCGGAGCTTTCTTTCGTGGTTCAAAGCGTGAACAGGGTGTATTTACAGTTGGCGCCAATTACTTTACCGGATTAATTGAATTAGGGAAATGGAAATTCAGGCAGTTTATAAAACCGCAGGTCACAATAGGCTTAAACAGGTTCGCATATGATAGCTTAACTCTTAATGAGGGTTTCGGAATTAATGGATTTAACAGTAAAATTTTGTCAGGTACAAGCCGCATTTTGCTGACTCTTCAAACCCAATCCTATGCTCCGTGGAATGTTTTCGGATTCCATTTTGGCCCCTTTATTGATTTCTCTGCGGGCATGCTTGGAAATGCATTATCAGGGTTCAGAAAAAGCACCATATATACACAAATGGGGTTTGGATTCCAGATAAAAAATGAAAATTTAATATTTAATACATTCCAGGTATCCATTTCATTCTTTCCAATAATACCGGGAAACGGGCAAAATATATTTAAAATGAACGCATTCAGCACATCAGATTTCGGCTTCAGGGATTTTGAGATCGGAAAACCGCAACCTTCTGTTTACAGGTAGAAAAGTGACGCTTCTCCCTCTGTTGACCCCATAACACGCTGTCATCCTGAGTTTTTATCCAAAGTTTTGTACTTCAGGTATAATGACAACCAGAATCAATTAATTTTGTACGGGTTACACAAGCATGACCTTCGCTTTAGCAGTGCCACGAGGAATCTCAAACTCCTGTCAGTCGTCAGGTATGTTTAAAGATGGTTTTCGCCCCGTAGGGGCATAATAACATAACACAGGGCAACGCCCTGTGTAAAAACGCTCTCTTCTTACCCCAAAGCCCCGTAGGGGCGGAATAACAAAACACCGGAAGATCCATTTCGTCTGATCCTCTATGGCTGATGGTATCACTTTATTACGCCCCTACGGGGCTGAAGGAGAGGGAGGTACCATCAGGCAGGGCTCCGCCCTGCCCTATAATATGTAAGGCCTACGGCCTTTTGCTCACCACTTCCATTTTAGTGATCACTGAGCCTTTCTTGTAAATTGAAACGGGTACTATCTTTAATGCAGACGCGAGTATATTTGGGTAGAAAACCAGAATCATAAACCTTGTTTAATTGCATTCTTCAAATGGCGCATAGTTGCCTGCTTCCGGTTATGTTTCCGGAAGATTAAGCTTCTTAAAATATAATTAGCTTATAATGTGTAGTTTACAAATGTTGTCATTAGTAGTAGCGAAGCGAAGGATCCCACACTCCCGTTACATGTAAACTTCAGCGATTTTGCCTTTTCAGACAGAAAGCTCAAGCCTCTTAAAATGCAAGTAGTTAATAATGTGTAGTTTACAAATGTTGTAATTGGCAGCGAGGCGAGGAATCTCCTTCTCAAGTACGACCTTTTCGGTAAACATCTGAAATAGTATTGGAAACTGGCAAGTGAGGAATCTACTGCCAAATTTAAACCGGTTCGACACTAATTATATTTATTCCCTGCTTTTTGTGAGTGGAAAAAAGTGAAGCCTTTATACTCGGTCATATCCTTTACCTGAAAGCCGTTTTCTTCCAAAAGTAAAGTGACAATCCTTTCAGACAAATACGTATTAGTCTTGAAATCCATAAGACTGTATAACCTGTTAATAAAAGGAGATCGTGAGATAATACTGTTATCTACATCCTCAGACTCCTTCATCAATACCAAAGGTGATAAACCTCCCCTTAATGCAAACCTGTCAACCTTTAAATTATTTACGAAGAATCCCACAAAATTGCATTTTTGTGGCAGAACATTGAGGTGCGATTGTAGTAGATTTCTGATTTGCTTTATTTTATTAAGCTCCTTCAGGTGAATGATAGTTTTTGCCTTATTTATTTCTTCAGCATCATAATAATAATTATGCACTGAAGATAGTACAATCATGTTCGGATCTTTTGCCAGGCCGATTCGATTGACATAATTATATAATCCCTCACCCCCTTCGGCTATCAGGTTGTCTACTGCCTCATAGGCAATAACTGAATCAATTGAATCCCCAGACAGAGTTGTGTGTCTCCTTATCCTTGTTTTCTGATTTTCTATGAACTTTGTCCCGGTAAACATGATTTTGTTATAATTAGTTTTCTGACAGGCAATAAATATTTGTACTGTTACTGCGCAGGTTATCTTTCACAAAGTTCTGCAATTCAAAATATTACATATTACATAATCAATTGTATTTATTACATAATTCACGCCCGTAAAAAATGATAGCCTTTCATGCCTTCCGTATCGGTTGAACTTAAAAATTTTAACATCCGGACACTACAGGGCAATCCGGTCCGGCTATGGAAATGTGGCAGGAAAATATTTGTTTTTGTGGGAGCTTACTATTTATAAATGTGTGAATTATACAACTTTAAATAAAAGTAATGTAATGTTCAGGTGAGGGAAGAGTACTAATTTTAACAATTGAAGCAGTCAAAAAGAATATAGAATCGAAATCAGGTTTAACCCTTGATTCCTAATTGATTGAGCAGATACAGATAAAGCATGCACATATCAAAGAACCCTGCCCCCTAATTATATATCCCTGAAAAAAATGCATACAGATAAATTACGCCACTTTAAAAGTATTCTGACACTATTTTTCTTTTTGCTTACCACAAGGGCTGTCGCGCCATCCGTCACATTTGTCTCTATTCTGTCACCACAACCTATAGAACCATATGAGAGGCTGATAAAAGCGGTTATCCAGGTTGAGAGTGCAGGAGATACTCTTGCTTTTAATCTGACTGAAGAGGCAATCGGGGCCTTTCAGATCAGACCAATCAGGATTCTTGATTACAACCGCAGGACCGGCAATAATTATAAATTGGAGAATTGCTCTAATTATGAAGTGTCCAAAAAAATATTCCTCTATTATGCATACCGTACAGGTTACCCGGATTTTGAATTAATTGCCAGGAATTGGAACGGTTCAGGAAAAACAACGCTTGATTACTGGGAGAAAGTCAAAAAGTTTTTATAATTTCTTACCGGATAAAAAGTGATGACCAGCCTTGTTTTAGAGGAATTTAAAAGTAATTTCAATTGCGAATGGCAGTAACTCCTTCTTTTCAAATATCTGTAAATGATGCAACTCTTTTCATTATTAATGCAACAGGTGAAGGCTGTGCAAGAATTACCTTTGAGATAAATTAATATCTGAATACTATGCCATTATTAACTATTTTAATCGTATTAATTGTTGCAGGTGTACTGCTGTACCTTGTCAATAATTATATCCCAATGGATTATAAGATCAAAAACATCTTCAATGTTGTTGTAGTGATTGTGGTCATTGTCTGGCTCCTTAAAATATTCGGGATCTTCAGTTATCTCAAAGGAATACATATTTAGCGCAGAACTACTGCATACTTTCCTTTTTAGTACTCAGAGTAACTGACCTGTTTTTAAGATACCCGGGCGATTTGTCAAAATAAACAGGAATAGTACAGGCAGGTCCGATTTATTGAAAATAATAGTGTTAACCGGATTATAATATGTATTTTGCCAAAAATTAAAATTATAATCATGAGTAAAGGAACAGTAAAATTTTTTAATAGCTCCAAAGGATTTGGATTTATTAAGGACGATGAATCAGAAAAAGAATACTTTGTACATGTATCTGGTCTGAATGATGAGATCAGGGAAAATGATGAAGTAATGTTTGATCTTCAGGAAGGAAAGAAAGGATTAAATGCAATAAATGTTAAACTGGTGTAATTTGAATATTATATAAGACATTTATCAGTAAGAGGCCGTCTCAAACTTAATTGAGACGGCTTTTTTATTTGATGAAAGTTTTAAGTCGCTAGGCGAAGTCTCCAGACTTCGCCTGGCGGCGTTGACCGTAGCTCGGAGCAAGGGGCACGGGGTGAAAAGGTAGTCGGTATTCAATGTCGTTTAGATAAGGAATCATCTGGAAGGCTTGATTTTACTGATGTTTGTCACAAAAATAGTTCTTTGAAAAGTTTGTATTTCATATGAAATGATCTATATTGTTAAGGGTATATAGGGGATGCCCCAAATACCTCTACAAAAACAGATTATCGGGAAAAATTAACAAGAAATATCGATTATGAAATTGAAAATGAGCAATTTATCAGCCGTTCTAAAGACGGCAGTGAAAGGGTGTTTACCCGTAAACGGAAATTGCCACTCAAAACAATCATTCTTTTAGTGATAAGATTCAAGAGTTCCATACAGCGAGAGTTGGATCGCTTTTACAAGGAGGTCACCAAAAGTGATTTCAACATCAGGGAAGTGACAAAAGGAGCCTTTACCCAAGCCAGGGCAAAATTAAATCCATGGGCTTTTACTCGGCTCAACGAGGTTGCTGTCGATTCTTTTTATGAAGGTGCAGAGTATTACGTTTGGCATGACATGCGATTACTCTCAGTGGATGGCACCCGTTTGTATTTACCCAATCATCCTTCAGTCGTTGATGAATTTGGAGTTCACAAATTTGGTCCCAAGGCTGATAGTCCACGCTCCCTGGCCATGGGATCTTTATTGTATGATGCTTTAAATCTTATAACAATTGATTCGCAGATTGCACCCTATGCCTCGAGCGAGCGGGATCTGCTAATGAAACACCTGGACAAGGTTAATTCCGGGGATATGTTATTGCTCGACCGTGGGTATCCCTGTTTCTGGTTATTGTTTTTGTTGAAAGCTAAAGGCATCGAATTCTGTATCCGCCTTCAAGAAGACTGGTGGCTGAAAGTCAAGGACTTTATAGAAAGCACGGAAAAAGAAAGGATTGTAACCTTTGACTTACCAAAAAAGGATTATAATAAGTTGAAGGATTTTCCGCAAATGCATAGGTCATCATTAACCTGTCGGTTGATAAAGATTGAACTTGAAAATGGTGATAAAGAGGTGCTATGCACATCACTGGTAATCAGTGTTCAGTGTCGTGGTACGTCACTTCGCGTATCGTATATTTGAGGTCGTAGGGCCACGCCATGGCGTGGCCTAGAGCGTAGAGTGCCGTTACGCCATTGTGCCGTTACGCCGTTGCTGCCGTAACTAAAAAACGTAAATAATGTAACTTTTTATTGGAATTATATAACTTTTTTGCTCTACGCTTCTTTTAACTTTCCGGGAATTTTTAATGAAAATAAAATGCGAAAAGCCGGTATTATTATTTTAATCCTTGGATTGTTGTTAACAATTTTTACTGCTTTTACCTTTTTTACAAGGCAGAAAGTGGCAGAAATCGGAAGTCTTAAAATTACTGCAAATAAACCTCATCATCTCAGCTGGTCGCCTCTGATTGGTATTGCTGTAATGGGAGTCGGGGGCGTTTTACTCCTGGTATCTCCTAAAAAATAACGGACTTTGCCGGAGGATAATCCGGTAACCTGAACAAGAAAATATTATCAACCAAAATATTGATAATTGATGAAAGTATTATTAATTTTTCCGCAATACCCTCCCTCCTTCTGGAGTTTTAAATATGCTTTACGCTTTATCTCCAAGAAAGCAGCTGTCCCGCCTCTCGGTTTAATAACAGTATCTGCAATGTTGCCTGAATCATGGCAAAAGAGAGTGGTTGACATGAATGTATCAACGCTCCGGACAAGTGATATTCTCTGGGCAGATTATGTTTTTATAAGCGCAATGTACATCCAGAAGGAATCTGTTGCCAGTATTCTCGGAGAGTGCCAGAAGTATAAAATCAAAACGGTGGCAGGTGGCCCGCTCTTTACCCAGGAATATGAGAACTATCCACAGATTGATCATTTCATTTTAAATGAGGCAGAAATAACACTTCCCCCGTTTCTTGAAGCTCTGGAAAAAGGCAGGATTCCGCAGAGAATCTATAAAACAGACGAGTATGCCGATATAAAATCCACACCTGCTCCTGATTACAATCTCTTATCACTGAAGGATTATGCTTTCATGAATCTGCAGGTTTCCCGGGGCTGCCCTTTTTCATGTGATTTCTGTGAAATTACAACATTATTGGGACACAAAGTAAGAATGAAGGATACCGCGCAGATCCTCAGGGAGCTTCAGTCGCTTTATGATCTGAACTGGAGAGGACCTGTGGTTGTTGTGGATGACAATTTTATAGGTAATATAAATGAAATCAAATACAACCTGCTGCCTGCAATGAAAAAATGGATGCAGGAACATAAATATCCATTTGTATTTAATGCCGAATCATCAGTAAATCTTGCAGATGACCGGGAGCTAATGACACTTATGGTTGAATCGGGATTCACATCGATTTTTGTCGGCATTGAAACTCCGGAAGAAAACTCCCTTCAGGAATGCAATAAGAAACAGAACAGTAACAGAGACCTGCTCCTGAGTGTAAGGAAAATGCAAAATGCCGGTCTCCAGGTCTCCGGCGGATTTATTGTGGGTTTTGACAGCGATACCTCCGCAGTATTTCAGCGACAAATAGATTTTATACAGAAAAGCGGAATTGTATCGGCTATGGTCGGACTTCTGAACGCGCCGAAAAACACCAAGCTTTACAAACGTCTTGAAGCAGAAAACAGGCTGACAACCGAGGCTACCGGGGATAATACCGATTCATCAATGAATTTTATGCCCAGGATGAACTCAGGTGAGCTTATGGAAGGGTATAAAAAAATAATAGATAACATATATGCCATAAAACCCTATTATAACAGGATCCGTCAGTTTCTTTTAAATTACAAACGGGCTCACGGGAAGCAAATGAAAATTGAATTTTTCCATGTCGGAGCTTTTTTCAAATCGGTTGTTATTATCGGAATATTGAACAGAGGCAGAGGTGAATACTGGAAACTTATGATCTGGACACTTTTCAGGCGGCCTGCCTTAATCGTGGATGCTCTTACATTTGCCGTGTATGGTTATCATTTCAGAACCATATATGGCCTCAGAAAGAGCCGGTAACCTGAACCCGGCATTCCGGTAGCAGGTTTCGGATTTTTCAAGGTCACTTTGTTTCTGCCGGGCATCCTCACTCCTCTCCTTCCAAGGATTATACGAACATGCACCGTTGCGCCTTTGCGCCGTTGCGCCTTTACGCCCTTTTAGCTTCATACCGTTGCACCCATTAGCCTGTATTCCAGTACGCTGTTATGTGTGAATGATGTAACTATTACCCATAGTTATATAATAGATTTCCATAATAATAGGGTCACCTTTGTGTAGTGAAATAACTTCACTCTTAAAATGTGAATATGGAAAAAGCAGAAGAGTCATTAAAAGAAATTCGGGATAAAATTAATTATAAAAGGAAAATGAGAAAAAATGAAGAGTTGCAAAATGAAATTCATTTTGCTTTAAGCAGAAAACCATTGTTGAATATCCGGAAATCCGGTGTTTTTGGAAAAGCTGGAAAATCACTGAAAACATTGGGTTGCGTGGGCCTGCTGGCAGGAATGGGATTAATTTTCAACTCCTGCGCAGATGGTTATTACGGATCAGACGTATCCTATATGGAATATAGCAGATCACCGGAACCGAGCGGTACACATATCTGGATTGAAGGCAACTGGAATTATAATAATCATACCCATGCCTATATCCAGAGAGCTGGTAACTGGGAAAGCCCAAGACAAGGACAGTCATATGTTGCAGGTCACTGGAATACGAATCAACATGGAAAATCCTGGTCAAAAGGTTACTGGCAAAAGGATAAGAACCGGAATGGTAAACAGCATAATAATCAGCGTGACAATCAAAATGACAGCCGCAATCGCTAGTTGAACATCCGATATCCGCAAATGCTTACTCCAACTGAAGCTTCCAAGCTTCTGAGGCTGTAAACAAAGTAATCTTTCAAACATTTTGAAAGAAGCCAGGCTCCGTCAGGGACCTGGTTTTTCAGCTGGTAAGATATTGTAAAAGGCGTGAATCATGTAAACTTGATAAGTAATAATGTAACGGTTTCGCCTGCCTGACCCGGTAACTTTGTACAGGTAAGTTTTAATAACTTCAGAATTTTTGGTGTCTGCCCGGATTAAAAATTCCGGCAACCTGTGAATTTTGTAATCTTTTTCAGAAATTATGTAACATATTATACTCGAAATAGAAGATTTTTGAATCCAAAACAGTAACAATTAAATATGAATAATTCGATTATTTCCTGCAATAAAAGTGGATCCACAGCCGGAACAATATCCAAAAAATTAATTCTGGTTTTTACCATGGTGCTATTATGCACTGGGCTCTTCTCCAGTCCGCAACTGGCATCGAAACAACAGATAGGGCTGTTTAAAAATTCAAGAACCTGCGTTGTCTTTGAAGATGGAATAAGTTTTTATAATGCATATATCAAGGAGGCTGTTCAGAAGTACTGGAAATTAACCAACTATGAATTTATCGACCGGAATGAATTTGATAAACGCAAGACCGACTCAAAATATTCATTCATTGTTTTGATGGATGAAGCGTACGACAAGGATCCGGGCGGGGTGAGTTACAGTAATATCAACCTGGTACTTGGGGGCTCATCCGATTTAACGAAAATGCCTGAATTATGCAGCATACCTCTGGCTTATTCCGGAGATGACGGAACTGATTACGAGTATGTTATACCTGCAATCGTGAAATTCATGCAGATACATGTTAAAAATCTTGAGAAATATCGTTTCCCCATATCATTAAATGGATTAAAATATTACAACAAAACCGGATTTAAAGACAAGGTTTTGTTATTTAATAAAAACAAGATGGCACCGGATGCTGATTCTCCGGAGAAAATTAAAAAAGTATACCCGTATGATTTCAAACTGCTGACATCTGATGAAATTAAGGAGGAAACAGACGCAAATACTGCAAATGTCTTATTCCATTTTCATGTCGGGCCTCCTAAGGATGCCGGAGCCGGAAAATGTTTTGAAATGATATTTGACAGTGAAGGCAATCTATATTATTACAATTTCCGGAAAATCACAAACGATAACCCTGATGGTTTTAATCTTAAGGATTTTAGCAACATAACAAAAACGAACTATTAATGAGCTTACACCGCGCACAAAGTGCCAGTACATATTTAAAATTAAATACAGGTGAACCCAGATGAAATAAAATCGAAGCAACCATTAAAAGGAAAATCTCCTGATCCTGACGACTTTTTGTTTCCAATAGTTGGAATAGGCGCCTCTGCAGGAGGTCTGGAGGCACTGGAATTATTCCTGGGAAATGTGCCTGCAAACAGTGGAATGGCATATGTTGTTGTGCAACATCTTGATCCGACACATAAAGGCATGTTGCCTGAGTTGCTTCAGAGGGTTTCTAAAATGAAGGTTTCCCAGGTAAAAGGGCGTATGGTAGTAAAACCTAACAACATATACGTTATCCCTCCGAATAAAACCATGTCGATATTAAAGGGCGTTCTTCAGCTCCATAAACCCGTACTGACAAGAGGCCAGCGACTCCCGATAGACTATTTCTTAAAGTCGCTTGCAGAAGACCGGAAAGAACTTGCAGTCGGCCTAATCCTTTCAGGCATGGGATCCGACGGAAGTCTTGGAATGCGTGCCATTAAGGAAAAAAACGGGATCCTTATGGTACAGGATCCCACGACTGCAAAGTTCGACAGTATGCCACGCAATGCTATTGATACAGTTGCTGTTGATATAATCGCAGCTCCCGGCGACATTCCATCAAGGCTTATGGAATTCCTCAAACGCATTCCTGTCCTGATAACTGAACCGGATATTGAAATAAAAGACAATAGTGCCCTGGATAAGATTATTATTTTACTCCGTACTTATACAGGCAACGACTTTTCCTTATACAAAAAGAGTACAGTTTACCGTCGTATTGAAAGACGAATGTCCGTACATAAAATTGATAAGATCTCTTCCTACGCACTTTTCCTGAAAAAGAATCCGATTGAGATTGAGATCCTTTTCAAGGAATTACTGATTGGCGTGACCAATTTTTTTCGCGATCCTGCCGTATGGGATAAGATGAAAGAAACTGTTTTACCTGACATTTTAACAAAGCTTGAACCCGGATCAATTCTGAGAGCATGGGTTCCGGGTTGTTCAACCGGCGAAGAGGCTTATTCGCTGGCAATTGTATTTAAAGAAGCACTTGAAAAAGTTAATCCCCATGGAGGATTTTCTTTACAGATATTTGCTACAGACCTTGATAACGAAGCTATTGAGATTGCAAGAAAAGGCATTTTCCCGTCAAATATTGATGAAAATGTTTCCCCTGAACGGTTAAAACGCTTTTTTCTTAAGACTGATGAAGGCTATTTCATTAATACGGAAATACGGGAAAAGATTGTCTTCGCTCATCACAATATTATAATGCATCCGCCTTTTACCAAGATCGATATCCTCTCGTGCCGGAACCTGCTGATTTATATGGAGCCCGAGCTGCAAAGAAAGATGATAAGTTTGTTTTACTATAGCCTTAATCCTGAAGGAATCCTGCTCCTGGGCAGTTCTGAAACCCTCGGAACACAAAGCCATCTTTTTATCGCTCAGTATCTGAAAGATAAAATATTTAAACGGTCCCTTACTCTCCTGGCTCCTGATTTACTTGATTTTCCAGCCACATATTCCAGGAAAAAAGAAGCCATCGTTGAAAAAAAGACATCAAATGAATCAGTCCAGAATATCCAGACACTGGCGGATCAGATATTGTTGCAGCACTATTCACCTGCAGGAGTTCTTGTAAATGACCAGGGAGATATCCTGTATATCAGTGGTCATACAGGGAAATATCTGGAACCCTCTGTCGGAAAAGCAAATATGAATATATTTGCAATGTTGCGCGAAGGATTACGCACCGAATTTCCTATTGCCTTCAGAAAAGCTGTACTGAAAAAAGAATCAGTGATATTACGTAATATCAAAATAGGTACAAATGGAAGTGCTCATACGTTAAATATCAGCATACAATGGCTTGATAAACCGGAAATTTTAAGAGGGATGCTGATGGTGATCTTTAAAGATGTCCAGGATGTTCTGGATTCAAAGCTGGCGTCACAAAAAGAAAAAAAATCTCAGGATAATGTCCGGCTGATTGAGCTTGAGAAGGAGTTAAAGTATGCCCGGGAAAAAATACAGGACACACTTGAAGAAATGCAATCATCTCAGGAAGAATTGAAATTCACCAATGAGGAATTGCAGTCAACCAATGAGGAACTGCAATCTACCAACGAAGAACTGATGAGCTCAAAAGAAGAGATGCAAAGCCTGAATGAGGAACTTCAGACACTTAATACAGAGATGCAGTCGAAAATTGATGATTTTACCAGGGTTAATAATGATATGAAAAACCTTCTCAACAGTACCGATATTGCAACACTGTTCCTTGATAAAGATCTGAATATACGCCGGTTCACTAACCAGGCAGTTAAAATATTCAAGCTGATAAAAAGTGATATAGGAAGGCCTTTCACAGATCTTGTATCCGACCTGATATACCCTGATTTATCTTCCGATGCACTTAATGTACTTAAGACACTTATCTTTATAAAAAAACAGATTCCTACAAAAGACGGACGGTGGTTTTCTGTTCGTATCATGCCTTACCGTACTCTGGATGAGAAAATAGACGGTATTGTAATAACATTTTTCAACATCTCGGATCTTAAAGAGGTGGAGGTTAAACTTCATGAAACAGAACAAATGAATTCTCTGCTGCTCAAATCGGCTTCAGAAATTATTATTAAATTGTCGACTGATTTAAAAATACTTGACGTTAACCCGGCAGCAGAAAAATATTTAGGAAAAAAGCGGGAAGAAATTATCAACAGGAACTATATTCAGCAGTATATTCCTGAATCATTCAGGGAAAAAACTGCCAGCGAAATGAAAATGATTTTAAGCGACTCTCAGGTCTCCAGTTATAAAATGCCTGTAAAAACGGCTGGAGGCAAACTAATTGAAGCTGATTGGTCCGTAGTTGTGTTACTGGATAATTTAAAAGTACCGAGCGGAATTATATTATCATTAAAAAAATAAGAACACCATGAATAGAGAAAAGAGAAACTTTACTGATGATCAGATGCTACGGAGAAATGCAGAAGAATTACTGAAAAAGAAACAGAATAAACCTGACAGACTCATCATCGAAACCGATTCAATAAAGTTACTTCATGAACTTCAGGTTCATCAGATAGAATTAGAAATGCAGAATGAAGAGCTGATCCATGCAAACGAAGCAGCAGAAACGGCTCTGAAGAAATACACCATGCTGTACGATTTTGCCCCGATGGGCTATTTCACTCTCGACCCGGAAGGCAATATAAGTGAACTGAATTTTACCGGAGCCGAATTACTGGGCGACAGAAGATTCAGCCTGGTTAACACCAACTTTAAACTCTTCATTTCTGAAGATTCACGACCCGAATTCGACAGTTTTTTCAGTAAAATATATTCAAAAAAGGGTAAAGAATCGTGTGAAGTGAAGCTTGTTTATGACGGAACTTCGATATCCACAGTTTATATGGAAGGTGTAGTCACAGGAGATGACAGGAATTGTCTTTTATCAGTGGTAGATATATCAGGTTTCAGAAAGTAAAACCCGGGATGCGTACTAATGTTGTGCCAACACCCGCTGGCGCGGATTAAAGTTGACCCGACACCAATATGTAAATTATGTAAATATTAAGAAAAATTCTGTAACAGTAATAAGGAGCCGCGGCATTAACTTTATCCTGTTAATCTTAATGTTTTAAAAATACTACGAAAATGAAAAAGAATTTTCTATTTGTACTCATAATGATCTTCACATTGAGTGCGTCAACAGTATTTGCAGCAAATACTGATAAAAAAACAACACCGGATAAAAACGCTATTCCTGACAAAACTGAAAAGAAATTATCCGAAGAAGAGATAAGCCGCTTAACAAAACGGGTTGAAGAGATTCGTGATATGGACAAGACTAATATGACAGTTAAAGAAAAGCGGGCGCTGAAAAAAGAACTTAAAGGGATTAAGGAAAATGTCAGAAAAGATGGAGGAGTAATCTATATAGGCGCAGGCACTCTGGTTCTGATAATTATCCTTGTAATTCTTCTTGTCTGAAAAATTACTTCCTGAAATAACAATATAATTTTTCTCTGACAGGAGTTGTAATTGAAATTTTGAGGGTACGGATAATGTAAAATTCTTTCTTAAGATTTGGATGAATTGGGTTTGGGTTAGTTTTAGGTTAGAGAGAGGAGAATTGCTGAAACAATTCTCCTTTTATTTTTAGCATCAGAAACAGTTTTTGTCCCATTAATTCATGTCTGATTACGCTGGTTTTAACTTAAATTAAGGATATATTTTATCATCCGGAAAATTGCTTAATTTTAATATTACTTTAGTTTACTTAAGGAAAAAGTTTAAATCGAAGTGCAGGTGAAGTATAAAAAGTCTTTAAAGAGTTATTTCGTAAGATCATTGCTCTTCCTGATGATCTTTTTTTTATCAGGTGAGGCCTTCTCACAGGAATATTTTCAACAAAGGGTAAATTATGTGATCCGTGTTAAGCTCGATGATAAAAGCAATGAATTATCTTCTTATGAATCTCTTGAGTACATAAATAACTCCCCTGATACACTGCAATTTATCTTTTTTCATCTCTGGCCAAATGCCTATTCCTCAAACACTACGGATCTCGCAAAACAGTTAACCGGTATCAATGGTAAAGCAAGGCTTTTTAATGATCCGGAACTTAAAGGCTATATTGATTCGCTTGACTTTAAAGTGGGGAAAAAGAGGGTATCCTGGCACCTGTTACCCGGCCAGCCTGACATTTGCAGAATATTGCTTAATGAACCTTTGAAGCCTGGCGACACAATTATAATAACAACACCGTTCCATGTTAAGATCCCGAAGGGAGTAACTTCAAGATTAGGGCATATCGGCCAATCATATCAGATATCACAATGGTATCCCAAACCGGCAGTCTATGACAGGGCCGGCTGGCACGAGATGCCATATCTCGATCAGGGTGAGTTTTATTCGGAATATGGCAGCTTTGATGTAAGCATCACCCTGCCGGCCAATTATACTGTGGGTGCGTCAGGCAACCTTCAGAATGAGGCTGAGATGGAGAGGCTTAACAGTATTGCAGCTGACACTTTATGGAAAAGAACAGCGGGCTATGTTAATGATAATTTTCCCAAATCATCAGATCAGGTCAAGACGTTGCGATATACAGGTACTGATATTCATGATTTCGCATGGTTTGCTGATAAGAGATATCATGTACTGAAAGGAAGAGTGCAACTGCCTGAATCGGGCAGGGAAGTCACAACCTGGATAATGTTCACTAATAGCCAGGCAAACCTGTGGAAAGTGGCATTAAATTATGTAAATTCTTCAATCACCTATTTTTCAGAACTGATAGGCGATTACCCTTATGATTCGTTTACAGCTGTCCAAAGCGCCCTTACCGCCGGAGCAGGTATGGAATACCCCGGACTTACTGTAATTGGTCTTGAGAATGATGCGTACTCCCTTAATGACGTACTCGCTCACGAGATATGCCACAACTGGTTTTATAGTGCACTTGGTTCAGACGAACGAAGGTATCCCTTCATGGACGAGGGCATAACTACCGCATATGAGCAACGGTATATGAATGACAGATATCCGGGGAAGAAGCTATGGGAATTATATTTTAAAAGTAAGAAGCTTGCGAAGTTCCTGCATGTTGACAAGATGCCTGTTCAAAGGAGAGATGAAATAGAATGGCTGATACAGGCCCGTCAAAACCTCGAACAGCCAATCGATCTTCCGGCACCTGATTATAGCTATGTAAATTACAGCACAATAATTTATACTAAAACCGCGATGGGCTTCGGCTATCTGAGGGCATATCTGGGTGACTCTGTTTTTGATGCATCTATGCAGGCATATTACCGCAAGTGGAAATCAAAACATCCTTATCCTGATGATCTTAGAAGTATCTTTGAAAGCAGGACAGACAAAAACCTTGACTGGTTTTTCAGTGATTTCATCGGCACAACCAAACGTACGGATTATAAAGTGGCCCGGTTTGATAACCGGCAGGTACTCATTAAAAATAAAGGTGAAATGGTATCACCTCTTGTAATCTCCGGTGTAACGGGAGATTCAATTTTCTTTGAAAAATGGTCAGATGGATTCGCAGGAAAGAAATGGATCAGCGTTCCCGGTGGCAGTTATTCCGAAATAAAAATAGATCCGCTGCATGAGATGACTGAACTGTACAGACTCAATAATAATATTCACACATCAGGGATTTTCCGGAAGGCGGATCCGGTACAGCCCCAGCTATTGTTTACAATTGAAGATCCCGACAGGAGGTATCTG
Source organism: uncultured Bacteroidales bacterium (assembly GCA_963816345.1). Taxonomy (GTDB): domain Bacteria; phylum Bacteroidota; class Bacteroidia; order Bacteroidales; family VadinHA17; genus LD21. The sequence continues at coordinate 1,287,289 of CAWFKI010000005.1, read as the reverse complement.
ATCTATCTACCGTCCGTTAACTGGACAAGAGAAAACGGTTTTATGGTTGGAGTGGCATTATCCAATGGATTTATTATTTCCAAACCTGTAGAATATTTAGCTATGCCGTTCCTGTCATTTAACGGACCATCATTTGCAGGTTACGGCAGGATTGCATTCAATATCATACCATATGATAATTTCATCAGGATGGCAAAGATCTCTTTTGAAGGGACACAATTCGGAGCCCCCGGCAATCAGAACTATCTTAAAGGGAAAATAGGACTGGACCTTTATTTCACGACAAATAAGATGGTTAATCCAGTTACACAGAGGATGTATGCGAATTACATAGCAGCATCAGATCTTTACCGGATTGAGCATCAGGAAAAAGCAGACATAGGTTCATATTTTCAGGCAGGATATATTGTGGAGAAGACCGGATTTGTCAATCCTTTTACCCTTTCAGCCTCCTTTGAATCACATAGCTCCTATCAGAAAGCATCGGCAGAATTCTTATACAGATACAGTTATTATGGAAAGAGTAGTGGCCTGGACATAAGGTTATTTGCCGGGACTATGTTCAAAAATAGTGCGGCACCTTTTTATGCACTTTCTCCTGCCGGCAGAAGCGGACGTGAGGAATACCTGTACACGGGTATCTATCCTGACAGGTTTGCCGTGTTTCCGACAACTTTCCTGTCAAGACAGATGACTCTTTCTGAAGGAGGGCTGGTATCTCCGGTCAATGACAGCCTCGGATACAGTAACTGGATTATTTCATTATCCTTCACAAGCAATCTGCCAGGGATAGCAGGCAAGATGCCGGTCAAACCCTTTGTTAATTTATTATTGAACGATCATGGTAACGGGACAGGTCATAATTCGCCATTTTTCTATGAAGCAGGCCTGAAGGCAGGTATCTGGAATTTTTTTGAGATATATGTTCCTTTGCTTGTCTCCGGGAACCTTGAATCAATCAATGGATCATTTAAAGACAGAATAAGATTTGTTCTCAGGCTTGATTCTTTTTTTAAATTAAGACTTAAAGCAGTCAGTGCATAATGAATTAAAAAAAGAAGGCAGCTCTCCCCAAATGGCAGAGCCGCCCGTATCAACCTAAACCTGGAAGTATGATTATTTAATTTCCGTGAAATACGTGACATCTCCTGCCGGGCTAACCTCAAGAACAATTCTCTTTGCTCCCTTTTTGGCAAGCTCCACAAAGTAATTATCAGCGTCATTAAATTGCATTCCATAAAGTATCATATCCGTTTCGTTTGACTGGTTATCCTCAAAATAGGTCACGGCTTCAGGAATATAATCTTTATATTTTTTTGTTATTTCTTCCCTTGCTTTTGCAGGTATATCAGTATAAGAAACCTGTTTCGTAGTTCCAACAAGTTTCCCGTCAATATCATAAAATGCCGTCAGTTCTTTCCCGTTTTTGGTAAATACTGCTATATCGTATGTATCAACCCGTTTCCACTTTACATTCGGGATATTGCCAAAATCCACAACAAAGCTGCTTTTGGCAATTTCACTTACGTTTTCACCTGTAAGTTTTTTTAAAGTTCTTGGCTTGGTTTGTCCCTGCAAAGCTGTTAACACGAAAACAAACATCAAGGATAAAATTGCTACTTTTTTCATAATCAAGATTATTAAAATTGTTAATTATATAATATGAATATTGATGAAAAATGTTTAATCTCCTGAACTTTTTCAAATCAAATTTATTCCATAATACCTTATGGCTCATTAAGATTTAATTAAATTGGAATTAAGAAATGGTTAACCGGGCAAATCCTTCATCCGGGTGGACAGCGAATTATATAAAATAAGAAACGGCTTCAGCAAAGGCTGAGCCGTTCTTATTTTAACTAAATCGGAATATCCTGTTACTTAAGCTCTTTAAAGAAAGATACATCTCCATCGGGAGTTATCTTTAGAACAATACTCTTCATTCCTTTAGTCAACTCCACAAAATAATTATTGTCGGAATCAAACTGAACTCCATACAATATCATTTCAGATTTATTAGCCCCGTTATCATTGTAGAGGGTCACTGCTTTGATATTATAACCCGGGTAGTCGGATTTAATTCTTTCTCTTCCTTTTGCCGGTATATCTGCATATGCAATATTGGTAGTTGTACCCACCAGTTTCCCGTCATAATTAAAATATGCCGTCATTTCCTTCCCGCTTTTGATAAATGAAGCTTCATCGAAATTTTCACCCTTGCTCCATTGCACATTTGGCATGTTGCCAAAATCAAGCCTGAAGTTGTTTATTGACATGTCGCTTACATTATTCTCTCCATGCTTCTTTGTGGTCATTCCTTTAACAGGAGTAGCCTGGGCAAGTGAGAATCCCAACAGAAGCACAACCGATAAAAATACTAGCTTTTTCATAATATATACCTTTAAATTTATTAACTATACCAACTGAAATAATTATTTCATTTATTTCTTTATAAATACAAAAATCCGTAAATCAAAAAACGTATAAGCTAATATTGTGCCATATGCCATTATTGTAAATTAAATTTAGATTAATTTAATATTAAGAAAACTGTAAGCTGATAAATATTTCAGCGGGGTGACCCCGTAAAAGCATGGACCCATGCAGTGTCAGTGCAAATAAATCTGCTACTTCAGAAGGCTTGGAATAAGGCTCTTATTCAGAAGTTTTTCCCATTTTTTCATTGCAGATTTATTTACCCTTATTTCCCTTGTTTTTAACCTGCTCAATCTGTAGGAAAAATCTTCCAGAACATTCATGTAGTTTATATATGCAAGAAATGAAGAATCATAGGGAATAAACTCCCTGCCCGGTTTACCTTCTTCATAGATTTCCTGATCCATAAAATAAAAATGGTCGCGTGACTGAAGGTAAAGCCAGTCCCTGTTAACAGCAGTATCACTACACAGGTCGATTTTTCTGCTTAAGGAGTAGAGTTTATCAAATGCATCCTTTTGCATTTCATTACAGGAAGAGCATGGCGATTCAAAATTTTCATAGGATAATGAACCGGTTGTTGAATCAATTAATTCCGGTCTGGAAATTCCGTTTGTCTTCAGATTACCGGGATATGAATTGTCCGGTTCTGAAAATATCTCATGTGGTAATGATTCAAGAAAATCGTTTAACCACATGTTCCGGTAATCTCCCGATATTGAGTACGGAATAAATAAAGTTGCAATAGAGTCATTTTTCATTGGAATGGAATCTAAAAATGTTTTGAACTTATCTGCTGAAAAAGGCTGAAGATCCCGGAACTGACTGGTAAACAGTTGTTCAGAACCGTAACCCGGTTTTATATTTCTGACTAGCAGGCTGATGCCCGGTCTGGAAGGATCAGATGGAATAATATACTCGTTGTTATAAATTACAGAATTGTTTCCAAAAAGATATCTGATCCTGTTTTTGAGTAATGTTACCTGTTTATTAAACTCTTTATTTCCGGGAAGAAGTCCGAAAGAGTTGGAGTAACTCCCTGAGAGAAGTCCGACCTGACCTGTATCTATCAGTGATTTATAACTGTCAATGACTTCCGGGGCATAGAGTTCGAACTGATCCAGAACGATCCCTGAAAAAAGAAATGCCAGATTGAATCTGTTCCCATTGGCAGAAAGTGAATCGAGCAATAACTTATTAAAGGGGATATAGCACTCTTCGGAAACCTTCCGGATATTATACTCATTTTCATAATCATCATAATAGTGGTGGTTGCTCCCTATTTCGGTGAACCTGTATGTTCTCAGTCTCATTGGTTGATGCACCTCAATTACCAGGTTTAGCTTCTTCATTACACAAGTGAATTGTATAAGTTTAATATCTGATTGCCTGTTTTGCCCCACCCGAGTTTATTTACTTCCCTGTTCCCATTTTCAGCCAGCAATTTTGACAGAGCCTTATAATGAAGTACCCCGTGGATTGCATCTGAAAGAGCGTCGGTATCCCAGTGATCTACCTTTATTGCATGCTTTATCACTTCAGAAACACCCGACTGTTTTGAAATTATGACGGGGACTCCCGAGAGTAAAGCCTCCAGCGGAGAAATGCCAAAAGGTTCTGAAACAGAGGGCATAACAAAGACATCAGTTACGGAAAACAACTTCTTAATTTCATCGTTTTTTAGAAATCCCGGGAATGAAACCCTGGCGGCAATTCCCATATTTTCAACCTGATGAGCAATCCTATCCTTAAGATCACCGCTTCCTGCCATTACAAACCTGACTTTGCCATATCTCCTGAGGACTTTATACGCAGCTTCTATAAAATGTTCCGGCCCTTTCTGATAAGTTATCCTGCCTAAATAGGTAACTATCCTTTCATCTGAGAGGCTCTTTATTTTCGGGAAGTAAGGATTGCTGAAATTTTCAACGGCATTGTGAACTGTTACTACTTTATCAGGATTAATTCCATAGTTCCTGATTATAATATTCCTGGTGTAATTGCTAACTGAGATTATCTTGTCGGACGACTCCATGCCCTTCCTTTCAATATTGTATATGTCCCTGTTTATATTCCGTCCGCTCCTGTCAAACTCAGTTGCATGGATATGCACTACAAGAGGCTTTTTGGATATTTTTTTGGCTTCTATGGCTGCGGGGAAGGTGAGCCAGTCATGTGCATGGATTATATCATATCTCTCCTTTCTGGCCAGAATTGAGGTAACATATGAATACCGGGCTATTTCTTTCCAGATGTCGGCACCATAATTTCCGGAAAATGGTGAAAAATCAGGATCTGCAGGATCTCCTCCTCTCCTTCCCTGCACAGAGAAACGTTTTTCTGATTTGGTGAGGAGCTCATTTATCGATGTATATGGTATCAGACTTGAAGATATTTCATTAATGAATACTTTCCTCCAGAAGTCCCTGTCATCTGATCCCATGTATTTTGACGGTATCTGTCCGGCATCCTGAAGAGTAGCAAACCTGGCATCCTCATTACCAAATGCTTTTGGAAATACAAAAAGAACATCCACATTCTGTTTTGCCAGACTTTTTGTAATCCCATAACACGCAGTACCCAAACCTCCCGTGATTTGAGGAGGAAATTCCCATCCGAACATCAGTACTCTCATTTTCCTCAGAATTTTATTTATTCCTTTAAACACTACTGCCAACCTGTCCTCGCAATCATAAAAGGTTATGGCGTTTCATTCCCATAAAAGAATTTTCCCTGGAAAGTGAATAATATTAATGCACTTCAACTGCATATTTGTAAAATCAGATTCCCGGCAACAAATGATCTGTCAGATCATCATCTTCTTGCATCATTAAACCTCTTTTCAACCAGTTCCCAGTTTATCAGATTCCAGAAAGCGCTTAAATAATCAAGCCGTCTGTTCTGATAATCCAGATAGTATGCATGTTCCCACACATCGCACGTAAGTAGCGGTACCAATCCCTTGCGGAGAGGATTGCCTGCATTGTTTTCCTGGACTATTTCCAGGACACCTTTGGGATTCCATGCCAGCCAGACCCAACCCGATCCGAATAATGACAACGAAGATTTAATGAAAGCATCCTTCATTAATGAAACAGAACCAAAACCTTCAGCAATGAATTCATGCAAAGGCTCCTTAAAAACATGTTTAGTCTCAGGTCTCAATCCTGCAAAATAGAATGTGTGATTCCAGACCTGTGCCGCATTGTTAAATACGGGACCCTCTGCAACTTTTATTATAGTTTCAAGATCTATGTTTTCATACTTTGTTCCCAACACCAGTTCATTCAGATTATTTATATAGATCTGATGGTGTTTGCCATAGTGAAATTCCAGGGTTCGCATGGAAATGAATGGTTCAAGTGCATCGATCTTATATGGCAATCTTGGCAATTCAAATTTCATTTCATCTGTTTTTAAAGCATTTAATCAGATTACCTGTGACAAATAATCTGCTGGATCATATGTCCAAAATTATGGATATGATGATAGCAATTGATTAAAATGGCGTTAAGAATAAATTAAGAGATGATTAATAATGAATTAAATTAGCATTAAGAAATGCAGCATCCCTCCGATACAGGCATGAGTAATAAAGACCGCTATTCCCCGTCACTCAGGAGATAGCCAAATCCTTTTTTGGTTTGGATTAGTTTTTTTTCGAAATCCTTATCGATTTTTTTGCGCAGAGAGTTTATATGAACATCTATTACATTTGTACCCGAGTTGAATGAATAACCCCATATATTTTCTGCTATCAGAATCCTGTCGAACACTTTCCCTTTGTTGCTCATTAAAAGTTCCAGGATTTTATATTCGGTTGCTGTAAGAGTAATTTCCTTATTCCCTCTTTTTATTTTCAGAGCAACGGTATCCACTTCCAGATCTGCAACTTTTAAAACCGGACTGACTTTTGTCTCGCTGGTCCTTCTGATCAAAGCCTTGATACGTGCCATAAGTTCCTGAAAGCTGAATGGTTTTGTCAGATAATCATCAGCGCCGGATTCAAATCCCGTCAGTTTATCATCTACCGAATCAAGGGATGTCAGCATTATTACAGGTGTATGGATGTTCTCGTTCCTTATTCTCTTGCATAACTCAAATCCTGATATCCCTGGTATTACAACATCAAGGATAATAATGTCATGCTTTTTGGATAGGGCAAGTTTTGTTCCGATTGTGCTGTCATAAGCAATATCAACCATAAAATCGTGGCTTTCAAGTCCGATTTTTACGAAGGCCGATATTTTAGGGTCATCTTCTACCAGCAATACTTTCATAATTCACAGTATTTCTCAAATCAGTGTAAAACTACAAAAACAGATCATAAATATTGAAGCTTTCATCACTTTTAAGGATTTTGTAAGCAGTTCTAACTGTTTACAGAACCATACTGCAAGTTATTCAAAAATGGATTCAAATAAACTTAACGGCCAATAATTTGTTAACGGAAAAGGAGATAAACCTGTAACTGATAGAAAAACCTGAGATTCCTGAAGACTGATTTACTCAGAAATCTGTTTGAGGACAGGAATATATGGTAATATGTTTGTACCGGACCGGGGTAAATACTTTTGTTCGGTAAAATTGTTTAACTTTGATAACATAATGCCTTTTTATGAAAACCAGTGAAGTAAATAATATAACTGGTTCTTTCTGGTATTCAACTGATCTGTCGGTCAGAATTCTTATAACCACCTGGGTATTAATAATTGTTGTTCTCATAATAAGTCTGCTGGCTCTGGCCGGACTGATATTTGATTTAGAACGGCTGCAGAGTTTCGGACCCTACTGGAACAAAATGAAAATTGCTACGGCAATATCATTTGGCTTTTCAGCCATTATTCTTATTATTATAAAGTCCGGTTTATCCCCTTCAAAAATCCTTTTCGTCAGGGGAATAATTATTTTTATTCTGCTGGCCGCCCTGATGACTGTGGCTGATCACATGTATCTTCTGATAACCGGAAGGGAGGCTGTAAGATCCGTTATTCCGATCCTGAATCAGTTCCTTCTTCCTGAAAACCGGATGCCATTGCTGACAGCTTCCAATTTTCTGCTTCTGGGCCTGATCTTTTTTCTTCTTTCAAACGGTAATACGACAGGTGACAATGTGGCTCATATTCTTGTCTTCCCTGCCGGGCTGACCAGTTATTATGTTCTTGTAAGCTATATTCTGAATATGGATTCAATCCATGAATTATCTCCTGTACCTGTTTCATTGAACGCCGGAATTGCTTTCTGTGCATTATGTCTGGCAATTTTATTGATCCGGCCCAACACCTGGCTGATGAAAGAGTTTACAAGCAGAAGATTGGGAGGCATTATGGTACGATGGCTCCTGCCCGGGCTTATTGCGCTTCCGCTTATAATAGGAAAGCTGAGGATATTTGGGGAGAACTCAGGTTTTTACAGTTCAGATACCGGTAAAGCTATTGTTGCTGTTACATACACAATATGCTTTATATTATTGCTCTGGATGGCAGCCAGGTCGGTCAACAAAACTGACGAAAAGAGGTTGCTCTTCGAGGAAGCGTTGTTAAAATCCTATGGGGACCTTGAATATGCAAACAACAAGTTAAATAAAGAACTGAAGGAACACAGTCTTGCAGAGGAGGCTCTTAAGAAGCGTGAGATCCAGCTTGGAGAACTGATTGCCACGAAAGATAAATTTTTCAATATAGTTGCTCATGATCTGAAAAATCCATTTACAAGCCTTCTCGGGTCCACTGAGCTTTTATACAATAATATAAACCAGCTCAATAATGAAGAGATACGAAAACTGGCAGAAATAATAAATGAATCATCAAAAAGTGGCTATACAATTCTGCAGAACCTGCTAGACTGGTCCAGATCTCAGACGGGATTACTGAAGTTCAATCCGGAAAAGATCAATCTGAAGAAGCTTATTGACGAAAATGTTTCAAACCTGAAGTTATACGCTGCTAACAAGGAGATTGCCATGCATTCTGACCATGGTTCAGATAAAGATATTAATATATTTACCGATAAAAATATGTTGAATACCGTATTACGGAATCTCATAAGTAATGCTATTAAGTTTACCCACCGGAATGGCAATGTCAATGTTGGCATTTCCAGGGAAGATGATGAAGTTATTATATCAGTAAAAGACACAGGCACCGGAATATCAGAAGAAAATATTGAAAAGCTGTTCAGGCTTGATACCAGATTTCAGTTACCTGGTACTGATAATGAACAGGGAACAGGGCTGGGACTCAAACTCAGCAAGGAGTTTGTCGGAAAACTTGGTGGAAGGATCTGGGTAGAAAGCGTTGAAAATAAGGGTAGTGAGTTTAAGTTTACAATTCCGGTAGTTGAATAGCGAAAGCCGGACAATGTCAGAAGGCAAATTAATACGCAGAAGGGGATTTCTTTGATTGTGTATAGTATTCTGTCTGAAATCTGATTATATTTAATTTTAATTTTAAGCATTTTTTCTAAAAATGGATAAAATAGCGGGATTGCTGGAACCTGCTCTGGCCGCAATTATGATATTTCTTTTAAATGCTGCATTGCCTGGCCGGTGGGTAAATGGATATATTAACAAACCAAATTCCACGGAGAAGATGAGATACCGCCTTAACGGGCTGGCCGTCTTCTCAGTAATGATTTTACTATGGTTCCTGTCAGGCTATTTTGGAATAGTGCCTTACGACTGGCTGTATAATTACAGATGGTACGGACTGACAGGTGCATTTATACTTGGTATTATCTTCACCCTGTCGGTAGTACTGCCATATCCGCAGGTAAGGAATTCTTTTCTGCAGGATATTTTTCTTGGCAGAGTTGAAAACCTTCAACTCCTGGGTGGAAGGGTGGATATAAAGATGTGGCTTTACCTGGCCGGAGCAACTATGCTGGAACTGAATGCACTGAGTTTTACGGCACATCACCTTATGTTATATGGTAATAATGCATCTGCAGGCTTCATTCTATCTGCCGGACTGCTCACTTATTTCATTATCGATTATCTGATCTTTGAGGAGGTTCACCTCTATACGTATGATTTATTTGCCGAGAGAATCGGATTTAAATTAGGATGGGGGTGCCTTGTTTTCTATCCATACTTTTATTCTATCTTTTTATGGTCTACTGCCGGTTTGCCTGATCCTCACACCTCCAAATGGAAGCTGATGTTATATTGCCTCATCTTCTTTACTGGTTGGATATTGTCAAGGGGAGCCAATCTTCAGAAATATTTTTTCAGGAAATACCCGGGAAGAACCTTCTTATGGATAGTCCCCGAAATGATTTCCGATGGAGGTAAGACACTGCTGGTAAATGGATTCTGGGGCATAAGCAGACATGTTAATTACCTGGGGGAAATTTTAATGGGTACGGGAATTATCCTCTGCACGGGGTATCCGGGATTAATCCTGCCATGGCTCTATCCCTTATACTATGCCCTGCTGTTATTCTCCCGCCAGAAAGCTGACAATGAACGGTGCGCACTTAAATACGGCGAGCTTTGGAAGAGATATGAAAAGAAGGTACCTTACCGTATAATTCCTTTTATCTACTGATAAACAAGCCTTCTGAAATTATCCCGATCTATAACCTGTACATTTTCCTTGTCGTATCACCCATAATATTTATTGCCACTTTCCTGGGTAGAAGATTTTGCATGATAAATGATGCTATCCTGTTCCCTCTGCCAGGGATGAATGAAGGTCGCTTACCCAGTCTTTTAAAACATTCATTGGCAACCTCTTCCGGAGCCAGGACCCCCGGAGTCAAAAAACCAGTTTTTTCAGGGTTTGTATTCCTGTAATTGGGAGTGCCGGTAGCACCGGCGCAACAGGCCATAATATCAACCCCTGAATTTTTCCATTCATACCATAAACTTTCTGCGAGGATCGTATTAAAGGCTTTTGTTGCAGCGTAAAGGGATAAATAGCCGCTGCCCTGAAAACCGGCCAGGGAAGACATCAGAACAATTGCCCCTCCTCCCTTTGCAAGCATGCTTTCCCCAAAGTAATGAACCATATTAAGCGGAGCCATGATATTGACACTGACCATCCGGGAGCGATGCTCTGCGGAGCTTTTAATAAAGTGACCAATATATGGTGCCGCCGCATTGTATACAAGTATATTGATATCCTTTCCGTCCAGCGCATCACGGATGATCCTGATAGCATCCGGATCTGCGAGATCGCAGGAGATGCAAGTCACATCAACTTTATTCCTGCTTCTCAGAATACCTGCCAGCTGCTCTAATTGCGCCGGTCGCCGGGCCACAAGAACAAGATCAAGACCTTCTGCTGCCAGGAAGGTTGCAAAGGCTGCTCCTATTCCTTCTGAAGCGCCTGCCACAAGAGCTGTTCCTCCATATTTTTGCTTTATACCCATCTCAATAAACCGGATATCTGCCTATTCATTTTTTATCCTGATTCTGGCAAATGAATCAGGATAATTAACATTTATATAATCTATTAGCTTCTCTCTTACTACGACTCTCAGATCCCAGTTTTTTGAAGAAGTTGAACTGCTCAATAATATCCTGATCTCTTTGTACCTTTCAGTAGCATTGGTTACCTGCACATTCACCGTCCGACCGTCCCAGTTGAGATCTCCCTTCAGCATCCCGGGTAACGCAGTACGAATGCTTTCAACAGGAAAGCTGTAATCGACGTAAAGGAATACGGTACCGGTTATATCAGCATTTGACCGCGTCCAGTTCTGGAAAGGTTTTTCCAGAAACCATGTTACAGGCAATATAAGGCGTCTTTCATCCCAGATTTTCACAACGACATAGGTGAGTGTTATTTCTTCTATCCTGCCCCACTCACCCTCAACAATAACCACATCATCAAGCCTGATCGGCTGGGTCACGGCAAGCTGAATCCCTGCCAGAATCATTCCGAGACTCTTCTGAGCTGCAAATCCGACTATTATTCCAATAATCCCTGCTGAAGTAAGCATGCTTATGCCGATATTCCTGACCTCCTTAAAAGTCAGCAGAGCAAGAGCAATGGAAATTATTATTATTATTGAAATAAGTATTGCCCTGAATACCTTAATCTGGGTAAGGCTTTTCCGTGCCCTCAGGTTATCTTCCATCTCAGTGTCAAGTTTACCCTGCAGATAATATGAACCAGCCTTGACAAATTGAATTAACACCCAGGAAATTGAGAAAATAAGCAACAAATTGTTGATATGCGTTAAATACGGAAATATCAGATACTTACTGAAGAAAGCATGCGTATAGATTTGCAGAATCACCCAATACATGATCCATAAAGCGGGAATCTTAAAAAGATTAATAATGGCATCGTCACGCCTTCCTGACGCAGAAGAAACCTTTTTCCTGAAAAATATAAACAATCGCCTGTAAATGAAATAAATAATTGCACAAAGAACAATAAAGAGGGCAGATGCAATTATTAGTCTGACGGCTTCGTCACTCAGGTATTGACTCATCAGTTACAGAGTTATATAAGTTATTCGTATTCCCAGCAATACTCGCTCCTCCGGAACTGTAAAGATAAGTTAAATATTTGCTGCCGCAATGTTTATTAAATGGCCCTTCCCTCAAATCAGGGAGAGCATTTCAGCGATTAAAATCCTCCATAGGTGTGTTATTCTGATCTTCCTCCTTCTTCTTGCTGAAATCAAGCTTGCCAAATTTGTATGTAAAGCTGATGCCGAAGGAACGGAACGGGATCTCCCTGATATTATTGGATACTGAATTTCCGGTGGAAATAGTGGTTACCTGATTCACATATTTGCTGAAAGGATTGGTAAAGGTTAATCCTAAACTCGCCTTCTTGTTCCAGAACATTTTCCGTAAAGCAAAGTTATAGATAAAAAACTGGGGGATCTTACCCTGTATATTATTAGCTGCGGAGCTATAATAAAGAAATGACTCAAGTACCAGATCCTTAGGCAGCTGATATGTCAGGTTCATATTAAGTCGTGTCCTGAAACCTGTTGAAAGGTTGCCTGTTCCGATATCGGTCACAAGATAGCGGTGTGTTAACATAACGTTGGCACGCAGATTCAGATGGGTGGTAACCGGATAGGACCCGGATAAGCTTATCCCCGAATTGTACTCTTTCCCTATATTCTGATTGGTCGTAACCGACACATTGTTATAAGTTGAATCACCTATAAGGTAGGTAGGATAAAAAGTGGTTATGTTTTTTATATCCTGACTGTTAATCCGTTCAATCAGAGCTATGTAAACATTACCGCCTTTCTTGAATGATGAGCTGTAGCCTAATTCAAAGTTATTGCTTATTTCAGGCTTCAGCAAAGGATTGCCTGTTGATATATTATAAGGGTCGCTGAGATTGATAAAGGGATTTAACTCCCTGTAACCGGGACGTTCAATACGCTTGCTGTATGCCAGCTTAAGAGACTGGTTTTTGCTGAAATTATGCGACAGCACAATTGAGGGAACAAAGGTACCATAAGTAGGTATCGTGGAACTTTCGATTATCGACAGTCACATCCGTATATTCATATCTTGCTCCGGCCTTTACATCAAGATAATTGAATAATTTGAAATTTCCGGAGAGATATCCTGCATAAATATTCATGTTATAATTTAAATCATACGACTGAAGGGGATCGTGTATAAACTGATCATCCAATGGTACATATACGTTGACATCAGCAACGCTGTGGAGTCTTTGAAAAACTGTTTTGGCTCCGGTTTCAATCAGGAAGTTCGAACTTACCGGGTGTGTATAATCAATTGAAATGTCCGTTTCATTAGTAGTGCCGGGATTAATACTCGATGATCCGATGTAGGGGCTGGATTGTCCCAGATATGTCTGAGTCTGGGTATAATTTGAATGCGGACTTCCATAGCTTGAATTGAAAAGGATATCCATTTCCTGCCCCTCTTTTTTAAATTTCTTTTTGTAATCAAGGTCCCAGTCAATGGATGTAAACTTTGAATGGCTGTCGGAGTTTCGTGTTGTCAGGATATCCGAAAGGATATTACCTGAACCATCCTTTACAGATTCATCCTGGTTCGTAAGCCCCGAACTCTGGCTACTGAACTGGTTATATCCCACGGATCCTGTAATATTATCAGTTTTGCTGATATTCCAGTCGAAACCCATACCGGACCGGAACCCATATCTTTGAAAATCGCTGATGCCATTCTGTGCCAGTGTGGTAATATCGTTTGTGGTTGAGTCCGTAGTTATACGGTTATTGGAATTAGAGACCTCTGATTTTAACTGGCCATGTCCGCCAAAATATGCATTTATTCCAAAATTTTTATGCCGCAGGTTAAAATTCGCAGAGGCGTTCTCCAGTCTTGTACCTCCGGCCAGGTTGATATTACCGTTTACTCCCTTTATATCATTGTCCTGAAGTATAATATTGATGATTCCACCTGTCCCCTGTGAATCATATTTAGCGCCCGGATTGGTTATTGCCTCCACACTTTTTATCTGACTGGCAGGAATTGAAGCCAGTGCATCGGCCAGGCTGCTTCCAAACACACTGGAAGGTTTCCCGTTGATCAGAAAGCGAATATTTGAATTGCCCTGCAATTCAACATTCCCGTCTATATCAACAGTTACCTGGGGTACTTTTTTAAGTACATCAATCGCTGCACCTCCCTGTGAGGTAATATCGTTTGAGGCGTTATAAACAATTTTATCGATTTTGTTCTCAACAATTGGCTTCTCAGCTGTAATTGTTACGTTCTGAAGGTTCTGCATCGAAGGGGAGACGAAAATCGTTCCCAATGATACTATGCGCTTTTTACTTGAAAGGACGACACTGTCGATTAATTTGTTTTCATAACCGATAAATCCCACGTTGATCCTGTATGTTCCGTAGGGAATGTCTGCAATGCTGAATGCTCCGTGTTCATCAGCTATGGAACCATTTACAGTCTTGCCGGTTTGTTTATTTATTATTGAAATTGTCGAATATTCAAGTGGCTGCTTTGTGGAATTGTCGAAAACTTTACCGGTTATTGTTGCATTTGTTTTTGTTTGCGCACTTAACAAAGAACAGAAAGAAAGCATTAGAGTTATCGTAATAAAAAGAGTTCTCATTTAACATAATTAATTAAGTAGATAATATAGCTGAATCATTAAACACTTCATTTATTGAAATGGTTGGCAAAGGTGTAAAAAAAATTGTCTCAGGTCAGTTAATCTTTTGTTAAAAATTCCCGTCATATACGAAAGTAATGATTCTAAGATTCTGTATTTAAATATTATAACTCTTACAAAACTGCCATTTATGCATGGATTAACTGATCAGTTTTACTATTAGACAAACTGAAACGCGAAATATTTCTCCTCCGTTCTTTAATTAACAAACATTAACATTTTCAGGTAGCATGTTGTTTTTAAAAAGAGCATTTGAGCCTGTGTCTAATTTTTATTCTTATTTTACCGCTCTTTTTGAAAGGCTGGCAAATGGTAAAACTTGTAGTACATCAGCAGGGTAAAATAGTTGAGACTGAGGTCTCTGCCGGGGATACTCTGCTTCACTCCCTTCTCAGCAATGGATTTGAGCTCTATTCTCCCTGCGGCGGGAACGGCACATGCGGCAAATGCAAGATACTTGTAAAAGGTGAAGGGGTTGTCACATCATGCATATATACAATTAACAACTCAATTGAAGTTATACTTCCGGATAAAAGGGAAGCCAGGGTACTTGTAGCCCAGCATGAATATACAATTCTGTTGCCGCTGATGCCGGGGAAATGTGCTGACCTGTCAGTCTATCCCCATGGTGTTGCAGTTGATATAGGGACCACAAGCCTGGTATTCTATCTGGTGAACCTTATTACGGGATCGGTTGTCGAGACACGTGCGATACTCAACCCCCAGGCAAAATACGGAGCCGATGTGATCTCAAGAATTCAGTTCACTGCCTCCCGTGAGGATGGTCTCAGCATTTTGCAGGCTGAAATTCTTAAAGCTGTCAACACCGAGTTGAAACATCTTATCCGGTTCGCAGAGATCTCTGAAAACGAAATAATTAAGATAGTCATTGCGGGAAACACAACAATGCTTCACCTGTTACTTGGAGTAGATCCTCTTTCACTGGCCCTTGCCCCTTTTAAAGCAGTTTTTCTTGATGAGAAGATTCTCAGGGGAGAGGAGCTTAACCTGGCCTGCTTCCCGCAGGGAGAAGTCAAAATTCTTCCATCCATATCTGCATTTGTGGGGGCCGATATAGTTGCAGGACTTGCATCCATCTCTCCTTCTGATAAGTACAGCTGTTTTCTTTTCATGGATATCGGGACCAATGGCGAGCTGGCACTATCAACGGAAAGCCATATCTGGTGCTGTTCCACGGCAGCAGGACCAGCATTTGAAGGTGCAAAAATTTCGTGCGGCATGGGCGCCGTCGAAGGAGCAATTTCTGCATATGGGAATGAGGGTTATACTGTTCTGGGAGATGAAAAACCTGCAGGAATGTGCGGATCCGGACTGATTGATGTTGTTGCCTGGCTTTGTGAGAACGGGAAAATAGACCAGGAGGGCTATATGAAGGATGAATTTATAATCGTTCCTGCAGAACTTTCGGCAACCGGTAAACCTGTTACCCTTATACAGAACGATATCCGTGAAGTACAGCTGGCAAAATCAGCTATTTCATCAGGCGTTAAGATCTTATTAAAACAGGCAGGGCTGACCTTCGGACAGGTAGATGCCCTGTTTCTGGCGGGAGGCTTTGGAAACTACATCAACCTGGAAAGCGCTGTGAGGATCGGTCTTATCCCGTCTGAGCTGAGGAAAAAAATAATCCCACTGGGAAACACTTCAGGGACCGGAGCTCTTGCGGCATTGAAATCAGTACGGTTTGATGACGAAATGAAAAGGGTGCTGTCAAAAGCAATACTTGTGGAACTGGCTGGCGATGAAGATTTTGCTCTGGAATTTGCAATGAATATGATGTTTTAGCAATTTCAGATTGAACGATAAAATTATCAATATTCACTGCAAACTCCGGTAAAATACTTTATATACTCTTCAAGTTTCTTCAGATAGCCCTCCAGGTCCAGTAACTCTTCATCATAAATAAGGAACGTCATATCCGGCCGGCGGTTTGCAAAATGACGGGCCCTGTCCTGCTGCCACAGGTATTTCTTGTCATCAGTATTTAATCCTTTCGGGAGCCTGGTTACCTCATAGACCTTCACCAGCTCATTATAAACACTCTCTCTTCTTTTAAGATTGCCTTCAATCAGATCACGTGCATCGTTGAGATATTTCACTGAAAGCGAGCAATTTACAAACCTGTTTATATGAGCCTCCCTGATCGTTTTTTCGAGTTTTGACAGGTCAAGATAGGTAAGACAGGTGTGCCTGACAAGCTCCGCTGTCGTCCTGAAGATCCCGAAATCATAAGCATGTCGCAGTGCGGCATTCTTATTATTCCGGATAATTTCCAGGGCTCTCTCTGCTTTGGAAAGCATTTCCGCTGACTGGTTCACCTTTTGCTTATACATGGTGTTCCAGAACGGATCATATTCGAGTGCATCACCCCTTGGCAAATCGGGCAGATGAGTCTTTCCAATCTCTCCATAATGCCAGACATTCCGTTCCAGTGTTCCGGCATAATAATATGCAGCTTCATTCAGGATAGTGAAAAGCTCTTCAAGGTCTTTTGCATCCGGGCCGTAATAGTCGGCCAGGAAAGATTTCTTAAGCTTCTCAGAAGAGGGACCTTTCCCGTTCCAGGCAAATGAGGCAGCATTTATGAAATGGAGCATCCACATCTGATTATGCAGATCATCATCATCCCATGAGGTGGAGATCATACCGTCAAACAATCCTGTTCCCGCGGCGGAAGAGATAAACCGGGCTGATTTTTCGAGACTGCCTGTTTTATTTTCTCCCCCCTCCCCTTTTTCGAAGTCATAAGGGACCATAAGTGGTACCACCCCGGGGTTTGGATCATATGCGAATACCTTGTAACCAAGATCTCTCGCCTGTTTAACATAATTCAGATCCGGCGTTTCGTAATCATAGCTTTCGGTCATTATAAGTCCTTTCGACGGTACAATCCCTATGGCAGGAGAATCACTTATTTTCCAGCCCATAGGAGTTTCCCAGGCCATCACTTTTCTGCCTTTTGTCTTCAGATAGTCAGCTGCCCTGTTTATAAATAGCTGATAAAGACCACTCTTTCCTATCTCTTCCGATTTGGCTTTACAATTCAGACAGTTTCCAAGCTCATAGGTCTCATCTGAACCAATATGTATGTATTCCGAACCGGGAGTTGCTTCAACAGCATCTTTCCAAAGATCAAAGAGCAGGTCATAACTACCCTGTTTAAGCGGACAGAATTCCCAGTTCGAGGATTCAACCTCTCTCAGATTCTTATACCTTGGCCATTTAAGTATGTAACTGACATGTCCCAGTCCCTGTACAAGCGGAACAATCTGAATATGATACTGTTGTGCAAATCGCGTAAGTTCCTGCATTTCGTTCATCGTAAAAGCTCCGGGAGCTCCTATTTCGGGATGGCTTGGATATGCGAACTTGTCTTCCCATTCCCACACCAGCATATTGACCTTATATCTTGAAAGGTCTTTAATGAATGACTTAACATATGAAGCCTTATCCTGGTGATGTTTTGTGTCATAATGAACTGCCCTTATCAGAATATCGGGCTGATCGTTTATTTTGACACCGGGAATCATGTATCCGTTCACGGTTTGCCTGATAAGCTGGAGAAAAGTCTGGGTGCCATAAAAAAGGCCCTCTTCTCCCAAAGCCCTGATTGTCACTTCTCCCTCAGCTGCAACAAGCGTATAGCCCTGTTTATTCAAAGATTTATCCGAACCTTTCCTTGTAAGCACAACTGCCGGTTTTTGACTTGCAGGGCCAATAGCAGCTTTAATATTCCACTCCTTTCTGAGATCCCTTATTAATTCCTCAGCAGTAAACCTGTCGGCAGGTGAAGGATTCTTATCGAGTGCTATTGTCAGATTTTCAGTGAAATAAAATGCATCTCCCTGCAGTCGGGTATCCCTGGGGTATGGTATCACATCAAGGTCAGGGCCGGGCTGTTTTTGTCCGTTTTTGCCATGGGGACCATAATCTACCTGCCTTACTGCTTCCAGCTGGCGGGCGCGATCACCGGTTGTGAGATGTATATCCTGGTACTTCAGCATTACCTGAGGAAGAGGATCTATGAGAGTCTTATATGTTTCGGGCCGGCGTGATATATAATGAATAGCTTTCAGGTTATCGGTGCCATTAATTGTTTTCCACCATTTGCTGCCATCGGTTCTCTCTTTTGCAAAATCAATCTCAGCCATAATGACCGTATCTCTTATGCCAACTGCTTCCGCCACCACATCTCCGTTAAAATCAATGATCCCGTTCCCATCGGTTCCGAGTACTACAGGCGCTATGTAGACGGAATTGTCGCGTGCCCTGGTCGTGAACATGGGCGCTGTTGAAAGGCTCTCTCCGGGTTTATTATCGGTAGCCATGGTGGGGTTGAAAATAATATCGGCGCCCCTTAGAGCATAAATCGCGGGTATCTCAGGATACGATATTTCCCAGCAGGTTGCAATTGCAATACTGGCAAAATCAGTTCTGAATACCTCATAATTATCTCCTGTTGAGACCAGCCATGTTTCCATTACCGGCAAAACGGTCTTCCTGTGTTTACCGGCTATCCTTCCCTGCCGGTCAAACAGAATTGCGGTATTGAAGATTTTTCCGCTATCGGCTTCATAGACCGGAGCAATGATATACATACTGTACTTTCGGGCGATAGCAGCCAACTGATCGGTGAGAGGACCGGGGACGGGAACGGCAAGAGAATTAAACAGGATCTCACCTGTCTCAGGATCCTTTACATCCACATAAAGGCCGTAGGAACCTATATGCTGCATGTCTTCAGGTCCGCAGACCAGATCGGCACCCATCTTACCTGCCTTTTCAAATAATCCCAGAAGCTTTTTGAAATGATTATTCATTCCCGGCCTGACCTTTGACTGATCATAATCCTCCATAAAAGGATCCTGGTTGAGAGTTGCAGTGGCCTGAATCACAGCTATCTTTGCCCTCCTGTTCTGTCCCTCTGAATGTAAAGTGATTACAAGGAATGCTGTAATAAACAGATACCTCCAGATATAAACTCTTCTCATCATTTTAATAACTTATATATCGTCTCTTCATCTCCCCTTCTCCCTTTCTCCCTTTCTCCCCTTCTCCTCTTCTCCCCCTCTCCCCCTCTTACTTCTCCTTGTCCTCAGTTCTCTCCGTCACTTACATGTAACCATGCCGACATTCCAGCCATTGACCCTTAACAGCGGCTTTTCACTGCTGCCCAGGTCCTTCAGGCTGTACTCTGCCTTGTAGGTCCGTTCTTCTCCTGGCAGGAGAGTAACGTAATTATCGTCCCAGTAAACCGGCAGGAGAGGTTTTTCAGTTTTGGAATCGACAAGGTCAAGATAGACAAAAAATGCGATTGCCTTCCCGGGATTTTTCATTTTAAGCGTGATCACACCATTGTCACCGCTTTTCTGAAACTGATAGTCATAATTCAGTTCCACTTTGGGAAGCTGATTGAGGGCCGTATAATCGGCAAACTGACTGGTGGGCGTATAAAATGCCCATGGCAGCTTTTTAGCTGCCGCATAATCCAGTATATCCTTCCTGGTTGACAACCAGTATATGCTGTTATCAACTTCCTGATTGTCTTTATTATATACTCTCAGATCGAGAAACCATACCGGTGTAAGATTTTTTATCTGAGGGAGTTTATATATAAATTTTGATGAATTCGACATTATTTCACCTTTCCACTGGTCATTGAATATCTCTTTTGATCTGATGTCAAATGCCCTGATTTTTACAACCAGACCTTCTACGTCCTTTAAATTTTCATTAGCCAGGTAAATATCGTCAAACCCGTACCTGTAAATGGCATGCAGAGGAGTGCAGGCTTTCCTCACGGCGTAGAATGAACCGTTAGGCTGCAGATAGGAGTCATATAACTGCCATATCAGATCCGGCCAGGCAGAATTGAGTTTCCACTGTATCAATCCCGTGCTGACCGGTTTATTTGCCACGAAGGCCTCGAACATAGGACGCATCAGTTCATAATTACTGACCTGCGATTTAAATGCGAATTCGTCAACTCCGGAGGATTCTCCATATCTCGCAGATAATGCCTTCCGGTACCGGTCGAGAGTCTTGAACTGGTTTCTTCCGGTATGGAACTCCCAGTATTTCTTATCGATGGGCCATAGGCTTTCTGCCGGGAGCATTCTCCTCAGGGAAGTTACGGGAGAAATACTTGTTCCCGGACAGGTTTCCGTGTTAAAGCCGTATGCGCCACCGAGCAGGGTATCTTTAAACCAGTACACGGGAGGTGTAAAATCATATGGCCCAAGCATTTTCATCCCGGTCGGACCGCTGATCTCACTTACGAGGGGAATTGACCCGGTAAAGCTGTTTGGTCCGGTATGGGCTCCGCCTGCCGATGTAATGTATGATCTTGAAGGATCATATTTTTTTAATAATTCAATATATTTCCTTTCCAGTTCCGGGGCCGGAAGCTTATCACTTCCTGTCATCCAGACATAAATTGAGGGATGATTTCTGAGCCACATCATCTGATCTAACCATGAAGCAGCAAGCAGGTCAATATCTTCTTTCGAAACAGCACCGCCGTACTTTTCATCGCTTGGTTTATGAAGATATTCTGCCCATTCCCACTGACAGCTCCAGCCTACCATTACAAGAATGCCATATTCATCACAAAGGTTGTACAGATTATCATCCTTCCCCCAGAAGCCTTCACACCGGATGGAGTTCAGGTTCATATGACGGACGTAATTTAACTGGGCTTCCACCGACTCTTTTGTATCCTGCAGGAACAGATCATCGGTCCATCCGCCACCTTTTATCAGCACAAACTTGCCATTAATATCAAAAGCACGGTTCCCTCTTTCATCGAGATAACTTTTAATTTCCCTTATCCCGTATTTTCTCTCTTCCCTGTCCAAAACCTTTTTTCCGCTGATGAACTCAACGCTTATCCTGTAGAGGTCTGGTTTACCCATACCGTTAGGCCACCAGAGGTTAACCCCTTTGACCGACAGCTGAGGAAATTCCTCCGGAGAAAAGCTGCATTCCAGTGTCTCCCCAGGCTTTATATCAACTTTCTTCTCAACAGTTCCCAGTTCATAATCCACTTTTAATATTCCGCTTACCTCTTCCTGTGAGGAGTTTACAAGTTGTGATTGTATGAATAACTTTGCATCAGTAAGATTACCGGTGTTGACTTTCGACCATACAAAGGGGCTTCTGACCTTTATACCATCATTAACCTCCAGGAATACATCCCGGAATATTCCCATATTGCGATCAGGGGGAAGGGGGTTCCAGTCTACAAAACCAACGGAAAATTCTCCGTCTGCATATTGCCAGAGCTTTAATGCCACACTGTTTTTGCCTTCCCTGACAAATTTGCTGACATTGAAAGTAAACATTCTGTATGCTCCGGCAAAGGTCTCCTTTCCGGCAACCTTGTTCCCGTTCACCCACAGATCGGCACGGTAATTAATTCCGTTAAAGTGCAGGGAAACCTGTTTCTTAAGATCCTGTGAAGCAAGATCAAAAGTTGTCCTGTACCACCAGGGTCGTGTGAACTGTGCGGTATCAATCTTTTGCATGTTGATTCCGAAATAAGGATCATCAACGATTTTCCCGGCAACCAGGCCTCCCAGGACAGTTCCGGGGACAACGGCGTTGTTCCAGGAACTCACATCATAATCGTTCATAGAAACTGACTTTTCATCGGCATCTTTTAATTTATCAGCCTGCTGCATTTTCCAGTTGTCTGACAAAAGCCCGGTCCGTGACGTTACTGTGGTAACATTTTTACCACATGAGGTCAGAATTACAAAGGAAATAACGATAGCGAAAGCCGCAATCTTGTGGAAAAAGTGTCGTTTCATTTTAAACCTGTTTTGAGTTTGTCTAATATAGCAAAATTATAGCAAAAGTATAACAATCCCCTGCTCTGATTTTCTCATTTCATCCGGACGATAATCTGATCCAATCGTCTGATTGTCTGGATCGCAGACCTGACAGTATGATAATTTACCTTCCAGGAATGTCCCATGTGGGTCCAGATGGGATCTCCTTTCCGCGATAATAAGGGATACCATTCTCCCACACCTTTGTTCACCATTTTATCCATAATAAAGCGGTGAACATTTTTGTAAGCTTCCCTGTACCGGTCATCGCCGAATATGATCACAGCGTCAAGCATACCAATAAGAACTTCAGCCTGTTGCCAGAATTCTTTTTCCCTGTCATAGACCCCGCCGGAGTGGGGACCCTCAACATAAACACCCCCGAATTCATAATCAATTCCATTACTTACAGTATGATCGAAAACTATTCTTAAAAGGTCATAATAAGCTTCCTTACCGGTTTTCAGGATCTCCAGGGCATGGATAAGCAGCCAGGCAAATTCAGTATTATGCCCGAATGAGGTATTATCTGTTGCGTTTCCTTTTTGTCCGTCAGCAGAGAACCTGTCCCATCCCCATATTATATCGAATTTTATCTGCGGGGCAACGCTCCAGTCCTTGTAGAACTGAGGTATCCCTGTTTTATAAACAGGATGGATGATCCTGTTAATAAGCAGATCAATGTCCTCAAGTAGTTTTCTCCTGTGAACATCTTTTCCCGTACACTCATAAAGGGTTGTAAAAGCCTCCATCAGGTGCATATGGACATCGAGGGTCTTCCTGTCTCCTCCTTTACTACCGGGTCCGCAGAGTGTCCAGTCGCGAAGGAACATTTCCCAGTAACCTCCGTACATTGAATCGACTCCGTATTTCTGGATCAGATCAAATACTTTTTCCGCATATTCTATCCCGCGGGGATCGCCGGTGGCAAGCGTATATTCACTTAAAGAGTAAATTGCGAAACTGAGTCCGTATACAATTTTCTGATCAATCTTAACATTTCCCTTCCGGTCCATCATCCAGTAGAAGCCACCATAGTCGCTATCCCACATCCTGTTGATGAGAAAATCAGCTCCGTGGGCTGCAAGGGAAGCGTATTTTCCTTCACCGTATCCTGCACGGTGCGCTGATGAAAGGGTATAGAGGCACCTTGACTGCGCTATCAGAGACTTTTCATCTTCCCCGGAATCATTCCCGTATCTGTCAAAATGGGTTATGAATCCGCCATTTGCAGTGTCAACCATACGGCTGGTCCAGAAAGGGAGCAGTTCGTTTACAAGATGGTTTTCAACTTCATTCCTCAGTGAAATAATTTCGTTCCTGTTCATATATTTAGAGATTTTATCCTGTCGGATTTAATGGTCCTGAATATTGGTTTAATCATTCTTTTAGTTAAACAAAAATTTTCTATACTAACCTTTGCGTTACTTTGTGAGGTCCTTTGTTATCCTTCGTGTTTAAAGACTTAGGATTAAACACAAAGGGCATAAAGGTTTACACAAAGGCACAC
Organism: uncultured Bacteroidales bacterium; assembly: GCA_963816345.1. Taxonomy (GTDB): domain Bacteria; phylum Bacteroidota; class Bacteroidia; order Bacteroidales; family VadinHA17; genus LD21. Next base: position 1,263,383 of record CAWFKI010000005.1, on the reverse strand, counting down.
GAAAGAATTTTTCGGCAGCCTCCGGGGGTCCCGATTCATTTTACCGTCAGCGCCTGATAAAGAGCCGGAAGGAAATCCCTGTTATCAGCCGTCATATAATGCATTTCACCTCCCATCCTGCTGAATGTCTTGCAATAACGCATGTAATATGCCGGGCTGTCAACCGGCGGTTCCCCATCCTTCTGCCAGTCCCACTCCGAGGCGGCAAGATCAGCAACAAGTATAAAATGGTCGTCAATATGTTTTCCCTCCCGGATCGCTACGTTCCTGCACATTGAAAGGGATTTTTCAAAGATCATTGGCGACATAACGGCAGAACCCAATGATATGTAGACTCCGTGACCGAGCCTGGAAACGCTGTCGGTAAAGCTCAGAAAATCATTCATCGCTGTTCTGCCAATTGCCGCACCATTGTTCATCGGATGGGTGTAAATAATATCATGACCTATCATAGGATGACCGGTAAAAGGAATTTTCAGCTCATATGCCCTAGCCTGTGCTGAATATTTCTTAAAGGTGTGGGGAATTTTCATAAAACCGTGCGCCAGATTGAATTTCCGGATTACCCCTGAAAGGTCAGCCGCTGCAGCGGACAGTTCAGGATTAATACTTATCTGTTTTACAACCTCTTCCTGCAGAAACGATAATTCAGGTATATATAATCCTTCCTGAAAGATCATCTTTCCTACAGATTCACCATATCCAAGACCTTCATAAGCGCCTGTTACAAAAGCCAGGTTAAGAAAGAAACCTGTTTCCTGCCAGATTCCAAACTGGCCAAGATGCACATTTTCACGGACATCCTCACTTGATTTACCCTGAAATGCAAATTCCCAGTCGTGGATAATTCCGGCGCCATTGGTTGAAAAATGGGTGATCCAGCCCTCTTCCATTAAAGCTATCAGCACAGGTGACAGACCATTTTTTATCGTGTGTGCACCGAAGGCAAGCATTACGGACCGCTTTTCCTGCCTGGCAATCCTGATACGGCCGGCTGTCATATCGATGAGCCTCTGTCCGGCAACTGAAAGAGAAGGCTTCCGTCCGGGAAGAATATGATCAGCAGCTATTGAGATCTTGTTCTTTCGTTCTTCCAGTTTTTTAACAGAAAGCCGGTCCCTGTTGAATTTCGGATAAGGCATCTCTCTTTTATTTGATATTCAGTAAATCAAGCAACTTATCATACTGTGAGAAATCAGGAATTATTAAATCAGCCCCGGCCTTAACAAGACGTGCCCGCTTGGCTTCATTCAGGCCGAAGCGCCGGAGTTCATTGCTTGCGATGCCTACGGAAATTCCTCCACGTTTACCTGTCTCTCGTATTTCCACCGGGCCATCCCCGAAAGTGACAACTTTTCCTGAAGCAGATTCCCCTATAGTATCGAGAATACGATCCAGTACAATCTTTTTGGCTTCTTTTTTAAGGTCTCCTACAGCTCCGTATATCCCGCCATTGAAGAGATTTTCATAACCCAGAAGGTGAGCTTCAGTTACTACATCCTCCACATCTGTCCCGCTGGCCAGATAAAGTTTTATGCCGGAATCATGAAGTTTTTGAAGAAATGGTATGGCATTTTTAATAGTCAGATCGGAAAGAGAGAGTTCTCCAAGTTCAAATTTTCTGATGCGCTTCTTTACCATATTCAGCAACTCAGCGTTGTAGATTTTCTTATATCCCGATTCATCAAGGATTTTCCCATCAGGAACACGGCCGAATTCCCTGATTATACCAATCAGCCCTTTCATCTGTGCAAGTGTCTGTATTCCGGTTGTCTTGTCGATATATTCCTCAACTCTCGTTTTTACCTTCCGGAACAATGGGTCGCCGGCCCCCTGAAATTGATCACCGAGAATTGCCCTTATCATCATTGGAGCCATTATCATTTCCCAGCCCTCCCGGAGTGTAGAGACTGTTCCGTCATGATCAAATATCGCATGCTCAATAAGTGGTTTTACTTTAAGGGGACGGATTATTTCAATCTCAGTTTTTTCGAGGTAATGTGCATGCCGGATGTCGTCGGCCAGCTCTGCTGAAAAGATAAAATCAGGATCGCTTCCGATTGCAAGTATTTCTTCAGGGGTAGCGGTGCCTGTCTGAAACAATTTCTGAACAGTGACACCGGCAACAAAGGTGCCGAGAGTAGCAGCTGTTGTAATATTATTCCCGGAAGCCAGCGCCGAGGCTGCTCCTGCAAGGTAGCTGTCTCCCGCTCCTACTGTGTCTACTTTTGAAAGAATCATCAGCCCGGGTATTTCAGAGAGGCCTGATTCATCAATAACGAGGGAACCCCTGCTGCCCCTTGTAATAAAAAGAGGCCTCTGATAGCGGTTAAATAATTCCTTTGCAGCAGAAGCAACCTCATTGGAGGGGATAACTTCATCCGGCTTTCTGATCACCCCGCATAATCTTAATGCTTCGGTATCATTCATCTTACGCACAGCTCCTGTATAGAAGTCGTTGTAGCTGCGGCTGTCGGCTATAAAGGTTTTTCCCGGGAACCTTAAAATTATTTCCGCAAGCTTAGTCCTGAAATAAACAGTATGAATGCCGGAAGGCACCTGCTGATTGATTATAATAAGATCAGCCTTTTCAATGCCGGTTATCAGATTCTCAATCAGTCTGTCAGCAGTTACATTTGAAAGAACATTGTAGTTTCCGAAGTCGATACGGTTCAGCTCCCTGTCATCGATGTAGGGTTTTGCATAGGTATGAGTCTGCCATTCGGTCTCCTGTACCAATAAATTTTCAGTCAGTATACCTGTCTCCCGCATAATCCTTACCATCACTGCTCCGAAAGGATCCGGCCCGATGACACCAAAAGCGCTGACCTCTCTGATTCCCATCGCTGCCAGATTATTGGTGACATTACCTGCGCCGCCCAGAGAATAACGTTGTTTTGCGACCGGTCTTGTTGTTTCATTCGTCTCAACAGATATTTCACTCATGGCTTCATCAATGAACCAGTAAGCATCAAGGCAAAAATCACCTATAACTGCAATCTTAACCGATTGTATATCATTAAGGATTTTTTGAAGCTGATCTTTTTTCATCCGTACAATTTTAATTACTTCCGGGATCTCATCCTCTCCTGTTATTCAGTTGGATTTCCGAAGAAATGATGTTCAATTATAAGGCAGAGGGTATGATATACAGGAAGGTGTAACTCCTGAATAAAAGAGGTGCGTTTTTCAGGAACATTTACAAGTATGTCACAAAACGGCTTCATTTTTCCGCCTGTTTCACCTGTCAGTCCAATTACAATCAATCCCCTGGCTTTTGCAGTAATAATTGCATCCACTACGCTCATTGCGTTTCCTGAAGTGCTCAAACCTATCAGCACATCGCCAGGTTCTCCGTAACCGATCACCTGCTGGGCATATACAAGACTTGCATCCATATCATTGGCGACAGCGGTTATAAGTGAAGTCTGAGATGTAAGAGAGATGGCAGGAAGACCCTGCTGCAGTTTTTCAGAAAGATATAATCCTCTTTCGCCAGATATTTTTGATAACTTGTTCTTTAGCGAGTCGTCAAGCGGACGTTTCTGTTCAAATCCCTTCATCAGTTCAGCTGCCAGGTGCTCGGAATCAGAACTGCTTCCTCCGTTTCCGCATACCAGTACCTTGTGGTTATGCAGATAACAATTTATAAGACACTCTGCAGCATTCTCAATTTCATTCGCAACAGACAGGAGAACAGGGTATCTTGCGGTCAGTTCATCAATAAATAACTTGGTTTCCATGTACTGATCAATTTAAAATCTATCCTCATAAACAGCCACGCACAAAGCTGCGTAATCGCCAATTGAATCACCCAGCTCCGCCGGTAAAATGCGGCACACTTCGAGGGCTGCAGGGATTGCTTCCCTTTTCAGTACCGGCTCAATAAGAGGTTTAAACAGCATTTCGTTACGGGCATAGATACTTCCGATGACTATGCACTCGGGGTTCAGGATATCTATCAGTATTGACAGTCCCTGTCCAAGATACCCTGCGGCGATAAATACAATTTCTTTAGCTACCTGGTCGCCGGCCAGTGCGGCTTTGACAACCATCCTGGCATCAATTTCACCTATCATTCCGGCAGAGGGACAGAAATCAACTTTCTGTCCCGCCTTAATTCTTTCGGTAACCATTGTTTTTGCAAGCTGGGCTATTCCTCCGCCGCTGCAAAATCCTTCAAAGGATCCTGCTTTTCCAAATCCGACCGGTCCCTCCTTTGCGAGCCTGATATGACCTACCTCGCCTCCCAGGTCGTTTGTACCGCTATAGAGCTTCCCGTTCAATATCAGACCCGCACCCATGCCTGTTCCAAAGGTGAGAAAAACCATATTTGATGTTCCTCTTCCGGCTCCCATCAGCCACTCGGCCAGAGCGCATGCATTCGCATCGTTCTGCAATGCGGTATCAACACCAAATTCTTTAGTAAATATCTCTGTGACAGGCACTTTATCCCAGCCTGGCAGGTTTGGGGGTGAATGGATAATACCTGTTTTGGAATCGAGCGGACCACCGCAGCTTATTCCTATTCTTTTAAGATCGGAACCGGGAAAATCATTGAGTAATGATCGCATAATATTTTTGAACTCACCCAGTATCTCCCTGTATCCCCTCTCAACCCTGGTCTCAAATACGACCTTCTTTTTTATGTTAAAATTACTGTCGCCGATTACCACGCTGCATTTGGTGCCACCTATATCCACTCCGAAATATATCTCCTGAGCAGGATGGTTTGTTGTATCCATAGGTTATTTGAATTTGATAGATATTCTGCTATACATTCAATCATGAAATAATTGCCCGGCCAACATCCTTACTCTCATCCGGTACCTGTCGGTTTATTATACCCGGAATTGCCTTTGGAGGGTTTGGCTGTAAAAACGGCATGATGACTCCCTGATCCCACAGGGGATATCCCTCGATACACCCCTTGATATTCAGAGCAGCAAGCTTTGCCATATTTTCCCTGGTCCACCGGGTAGCAGATCCGATATGCGGGGCGAAAGTAACATTTGGAAGATCCCTTAATGCCTTATTAATATCAGGTTCATGTTCATAGACGTCAAGTCCGGCATGGAAATCAGGATGAGACCTGCAAAACGCTGCCAGGGCAGCTTCATCTATTACAGCTCCCCGGCTTGTGTTTATGAGAACTGCATCCGGCTTCATCAACTGCAGGTTCCTTTCCGAGATCATATGCCTGTTTCCCTTCATCAGAGGCACATGAATACTTACAACATCAGACTCTTTCAGGACCTCATCGAGGTTTCCGGCATAAGTTACCGTAACAGGGCTGTTGCAGGTTATCTCAAGATGATCACTAAAAGCTTCTATTTCCTTTTCAAAACCGATATTCCTGGTTCTGTTATAGTAAATAAGATTCATCTGGAAGGCCCTGACCATCATCATGCAGTAAGCCGATCCGATCCTGCCTGCACCAATGATCCCCAGGTTGCTTTTCCATAATCTTTTCCCAAGGAACAGATCAGGCTGCCAGCCGGTAAACTCTCCGTTTCTGACAAATCTGTCGGCTTCTGTAATTCTTCTCGAGCAGGCCATTGTCAATGCGACAGCCAATTCTGCAGTAGCTTCGGTCAGTACTCCGGGAGTATTTCCAACTGAAACAGAGTTCCTGGTAGCTGAATCAAGATCCACATTATCATACCCGACTGCATAATTGCAATATATGATCCCGCCTGCGGCTTTCAATACCTTAAAAAGTCCATCATCCCATTTTTCCGTTAGCTGGCCAATTACAGCACTGCAATTATTTCCAATCTTTTCTGTTAACATTTCCCCGGAAAGGGTTTCCTTTAAAGTGCAAACTTCCACCCTGTATCCTGCCTCTGTCAGGATCTCAAGCCATTCCTTGCCCGGCAACTCCTTTGTCACCAGGATACGTTGAGTACCTGACGGGTTAAAAACTCTCCAGTCAACTTTTTTTGTCATAATTAAGTTAAATCAGGTAGTACTGCAATTCAATAATTTCTAACGACTTACCGGCTTTCCGTATACTTCTATCCAGTCAAGCCTGGAACAGGCATCGCTCCCGCCACCTTTCATCAGGTCTGTAAACCCTATTTCATCCACCCTGGAAAGATCAGGGTTATTTACAGGTTTTACCTCGATCACAGATTTGATATCAAGAGTGTACCAGGTTAAATCCGGAATATTGAATTCAACAATCCTCCAGTCACGGGAGAGACAATCCTTCTGGCTGGCTACCAGCCAGGTACCATCTGCAAGCTTCACTACAAGATGAAGGCATCGCAATCCGGCCTGTTTTGATCTCCATAATACCTTTGCATACCCGGTAAGATCGACAAACGATTTGTTGTTTTTCAGAGTAACGGCCCAGTTTCCCAGGCACAGCCCCGACCAGATATAGTACGGGTCATCTGCCGGAGTATCGTGATGGCTTTTCTTAATACTGTCACACCCGGGACCATATAAACCAAGGAGAAGGTCTTTGCTCACGACGTGACTCTGAGTTACAGGAGTGGCTGCCGGTGTTTCCTTCCAGTCTTCCCTGAGAAACAGTGGAGGTCTGTACTGTGCGCTGCACAAAGCAATGTTGAGAAAACAGGATATAAAACAAATGTTAAACAGCCTGTAGAGGTAAGGGTAAAGAAAAATCTGTTTCATTTTAGTCACTAGTTTATATGAGAACCTTATTTATTTATTAATTTGGCCTGTCCCATGAAATAAGAGGCGATGTTTCATTGTAAATTCTCTTTGATTTTACCACAAGGTACAACAATCCGGAGAATTATAAATATAAACTTTTTTGCCCGGTGTCAGAAAGTGTATTCAGATAAAATAATCAATTCGCAGCGATGAAATTAAAAACAACAATATTTTTATTGATACCAGCGATTTTAATGAATATCCAATATTCCTGTAAATCAATTAATTATGCCGACATGATTCTTTTGAACGGAAAAATCGTCACTGTGGATAATGAATTCAGAATCTCTGAAGGCGTAGCAATAACCGGCGATAAGATAATGGCTGTCGGAAGCAACAGCATGATAAGGAAATTGTCGGGGCCCACCACAAAGATCATCGACCTCAGGGGAAGGACTGTCATCCCGGGGTTGACAGACTCTCATCTGCATCCTGAAACGGCTTCCCTTAGTGAACTTGAGGAAAAAATACCGGATGTACATTCAATAGCTCAGCTTCTGGGCTGGATTAAGGGTGAAGCGGAAAAGAAAGAGAAGGGGATCTGGATAATCCATCCCAAATTCTTCCCGACGCGTCTTGCGGAAATGAGGCAGCCAACACTTACCGAGCTTGACAGCGTCGCTCCTGAAAATCCGGTATTTCTGAATGGGTCATTTGGCGGAATGGTCAATACTGCTGCTCTGGTTCTGTCGGGAATAACAGGAAAAATTAATAATTCCGGGATATTAATTGACAAAAAGCGGGGAACACCAACAGGATTTATTAGAGCTTCCGCATTTAACCTGTTAAAGCTCCCGCCTCGGAAAGTATATTCAACAGGTGCAAAGGAGGATGCCTTAAGAGCGATGCTCAGGCGATATAATGAATATGGAATTACAAGCCTTTTTTCCGGTACAGGCGACCCTGAATCAATAAAGCTATACAGGGAAATGGCTGACAGGAAAATACTTACTGCCAGGATTTATCAGAATATCCTCCTTCCTGAATTAGGAAAGATAACCAGGGAGTCAGTAACGGAAAAATTAAGTCAATATAAAAGCATCACCGGAGACGGTGATGAATGGGTGCGTACCGGCTCATTGAAAATATTCCTTGACGGAGGCATTCTCACAGGCACTGCATATATGAATGAGCCATGGGGAACAAAGACTGGTGAGATCTACGGTATTGAGGACCCCTCCTATCGCGGAGTTGTAAGCTTCTCAAGAGAAGAATTACTGACAATTGTGACAGCAGCAAATGAATCAGGCTGGAGTTTTACCGCTCATGCAACTGGAGAAGGATCTGTAGATCTGCTGCTTGATGTCTACGGTGAAGTAAACCGGTCAAAGCCTATCAGGGATAAAAGATTCTCAATCATACACGGCAATTTTTTCAGCGATGAAGCAATAAAAAAGATGGCTGAACTGGGCGTTTATGCCAATATGCAGCCTGCCTGGTTTTATAAAGATGCAGAAACTATGGAAACAATACTTGGGGATGAGAAGATCAAAATATTCCATCCTTACAGGAAAATGACTGATGCCGGTGTAATGATCAACGGAGGATCTGATCACATGGTGAAATGGGATGCAAATACTTCGGTCAATCCTTACAATCCGTTCCTTGCCATGTGGACCATGGTAACAAGAAAGACCGAACGGGGTCCGGTAATTGTTCCAGCGGAAGCAATTTCAAGGAAAGAGGCCCTCAAAGCCTATACCATAAATAATGCCTATGCGTCGTTTGAAGAATCAATAAAAGGATCCCTGGAACCTGGCAAGCTTGCCGATATGGCGGTTCTTAGTGACGATATCCTCACCTGTCCGGAAGACAGCATAAAAGAGATAAAATCACTGATGACAATTGTAGGAGGGAAAATAGTATATGAAGCAGGAAGTGGCAGTAATCGGTAATCGGTAATCAGTAAGCGGTAACCGGTAAGTCGGTGGCTCAGTATAAGCTAATATGGCCCCAAATAAGAATAACTAATGAAAAAAGAAGTTACATTAGAGTATCTCCATGCAAACTTAATGTGTATTATATCAAGGGCACCGATTACAAATCGGCGCCAGCGGGGCTCTACGCTCTACCTGACGCTGGCGCGGATTTGCAATCCGTGCCAAATTCCGGTATTCAGTATTCAGTCCCTCAGTACAAGCTAATATGGCCCCAAATAAGAATAACTATTAAAAAAAGAGGTTACATAAGAGTACCTCAGTAAAAGCTGATATGCCTCAAATAAGAATTACTATTCCCGACCGGGGTGGTTGATTCATTGATTTCTTCTTACCTTTTTTTCTGCTGAGGTGGAGTTATGGAACATTTTAAATCAAAAACTAATGACATCTATTCAAAGATAAAAGTCCCGAATTTGTTGAACTCATGGAAGCTTTTATTGATCTTCTGCCAGGCAAAATGCGTTGTTCCGTTATCATAATCGATCCTGTACATATTGGCTCTCCATTTTGCTCCAGAAACCGGGGGAACATTGTTCAGGGGAGCAAGCAACTTATAAGGAATGAAGAATTCAGCCGTCCATGATGAGACGGAACCGCCACTTACCTTTTCTCCTCCGGTGGTGGAAGTGGCATGCCTGGTCATTTTATCTCCTTCGTAATGCCAGGGTCTCCAGCCGAAAAAGCTCCCCTTATAGTTGGGAACGATAATGGGTAATTCGTAATTAAGAGGCGACAGTTCATATTCAAAATAAACCGGAAAGCTCTCATCAGGCCAGAGAAAAACCTCAACGACATCTTCATTGAAGAGGTCGAGGAAATCAGCCTGCAAGGTGGCAGTAAGCTTCTTATCCTCACAACTGAAAAGGAAGTAGATCCCGGTACCGGAATACAAAACCTTTGCCTTTGTAGCATATGAGGCAGTACCTGAACCCTGTCTGGCTATATTTACCCAGGAAGTATTATTCCATTCGGCAGAGCTCCCGTCGCCGGTTACAGCAAAATCATTGCATTTTTTTACTGTAAGCGACCCGGGTTCAGGATCAGCAGCATGTAAAATGCCATTGCGTCAATATTCCCGGTCAAAAAAAAGGAAATCATTAAAATCCGCAGTAACTGGTCTGTTTTTGTTTTCATCATAATTTTATTTTGATTTTAATCTTTTCGGAGCAGGCTCAAGGTTTGAAGTAACAACACATGATGTAAATAATAGGTATTCGTGTTTGCCATCCTGGTCAATCATTTGGGTTTCATGATTCTATATTTTAGAAATTTGAATTAAAAGTGCAAACGGTTTATCAATGAAGAACAAAATATTCCGGAACTCCTTTCGTCATAATATTGCCATATGAGTCTGCAGCTGTTACTTCGGCATTATATAATCCGAATCTCCTCTCCGGTATCCTGAAGCTGAAAACATTGTCATTCTCAGCTCTGTCTCCATTCTTTCCGTCATCCTTAAGTTGCACTGTAAAGTATTTCCCCGGATCAGAAATGAGAATGAGCTTTGCGCTTACATTTTCAATTTTCGCACCGTCATACACTTTTACCTGGATGATATTATCGCCGGGGATCCTTATCCATTGCAGCTCGGGAGGGGTGGTATCCTTTCCTGTCACCTTAATCTTCACTCGGCCCTGCTTAATAATATGGTTGGGATAATCCGGCAGCCAGTACTCAGCCATGAAATCAATTATCTGATTGTCAGGGCAGGCTGAGGATATTAAAGGAAGTGAATATTTGGCTGATCCGCCAACATGATCATAGGTCCCCCAGTTATCGGATTTTCTCATATTGATACCATCCGGATTGATGTACCGTGATGAGGATGTCAGATTTGCACGGTAAAGCTTATTGCTGTCCTGCACAAGTATTACGATAGTCTCTCCCGGATTGGCAACCCCGTCTCCATTTCCTTTACCAAGAATCAATGTCTCCTCTTTTATTCCATCCTTTGCAACTGTTACCTCCCTTCCGTCGGCTATCTGAAAAGACTTAATTACCGGAAGTACTTTTTTGTGAAGAGGAATATCTAAAAATTCAGTCCATTTATTATCATGACTATCAGAGATCGTAAGCATGAATTTTTCAATCTGAATTGTATCTGATTCCAAATGAATTACCAGAGGAGCGTTTGCCTCCGCAATCATATTCATTCCAATATTTCCAAACTCTGCAGTTCCCTTCACGATACGCGCGCTGCTTCTGGTGGCCGACAATGAAGCCCGGATACCGTCACCGGCAACTGCTCCCTTGTTTAGCAGCTTAATTTCAATTTCAATATCAAGGTTTCCGGGATCTTCATTAACGTATTTATTCTCCACCGATGCAATGCGGATGCAGGGCTTGTCACCAGGTTTGTTTATCCCAATTTCATGGGCACTTCCGTTAAAGGAGACCTTCAGGCATCCCTTATTGTCACTTTTCAGGGTGTAGCTGGTAACCTTCGTATTCCTCAGATCAATATCATTTATTGAATATGGTGTATTCACCTTATAAATAGGAGGAGTTGTTACTGAGACGCTGACAAAAGGCAATAATTCACCGTCAGGGAGATGCTCCCTGACAGAGCAGCGGAATCCCGCCGGGTCAACATTTTCAAGCACAGTAAATCCTGGAACATCACGGTCAGAGCTGATAAGGTAATCCCACACCGAAAACTCAGGATAAACATCTATATGGTCCCATATTGCAGGTTTTTGAGGCGGATTCTCAAATGTTTTCATAATGAATCCGAACATATCGGCCAATCCGCATGTGGAGTGGGCTGCCTTGTATACTTTATATTCATAGTTATCCATCACACGTGTCCAGATCCTGTTCATATCCCTGTGGTAGTAGCGGATAAAATCCTCATTGCCAAAATTCAGTCTCACATTTATGCCAGCATAGTTTTTGTACATATCTATATGCCGGTACTCAACGGGAAAATCTTTTGGTCCAACCACAAATTCAGCAGAACCGCAGAAATTTCCAATAGCTGATACCATTTGCGGATATTTTCCTCCGATCCAGAACGACATGAAACCGCCCATCGAAAGGCCGGAAATTGCCCTGTGATTTCTATCTGCGAGTGTGCGGTAATTGGCATCTATCCAGGAAACAAGCTCAGGAAAATATAACGGGAACTGGCGGAATGTTTCTACCGGCAGTACATTGTAGGGTCTCAGGTAATATTCCTCACCCGGGCTCCTGTTATAGCCATCCGGTTTTACAACAATAACTTCATGACCTTTAACAAAATTGGCAATATTATCACCGTTGTTATCACTATCCTTTTCTATTGAGACATAAGAATCCGGCCCGCTTCCGAAGTATCGCTGCGACCATCCGTGGTAATAATAAATCACTGGATATCTTTTCCCCGGATTATCATAATACCCGGGGGGAAGAAAGATCCGGAAATTTCTTATTTCTCCAAAAACATTACTATAATGCCTTGAATCAATTATCGTGACATCAGCTGCAAAAAGAGGACGTCCTGTAAAGAGCAGCATTATAAATAAGATCCGGCATGAGCGGTAAATTATCATTTCATCGGTATTAAAAAAAATGCTATGCAAATTAGAATAAATTCTACTCCCGTACAACATAATTTAATGTATTGCTATCTTTGACTTTATAAAACAAGGTTAAAGCTATGATTATAGTCAGAGTGGGAGCTGTTGAAAAATTTCTTTAAGCACCCCTTTGTAAGGCACTTTGTGATCCTTAGTGAAGAACAATTTTTATGGACGTTATATCTCTGACAAGAAAGCTGCTGTCTTTCAACACTATTAATCCACCAGGCAATGAAGAAGAAATTGCCAGGTTCGCCGGTGAACTGCTTAAGGGCCATGGCTTTCAGACAGATTATCATACTTTCGGCAAAGGCAGGTTGCATCTTGTTGCCACCAGGGGAATTCCTGACGGAGGAAAACCGGTGATTCTTTCCGGTCACTTTGATACCGTTCCGCTTGGAAATAAAAAATGGATTTCTGATCCTTTTGCCGGTAATGTATCGGATGGCAAGATATGGGGCCGTGGTTCCAGCGATATGAAAGGAGGACTGGCTGCCATGATAACAGCTTCGATAATGGCATTTGAAGAATCTCCTCCTGCAGATGGCATAAAGCTGATCTTCACTGCCGGAGAAGAACTGGGATGTCAGGGAGCTGAGCAGCTCATAAAGGAGATCGGGCCCCCGGGAAAGGCGAGCGGGCTGATCGTCGGTGAACCGACTGCCAATATTCCGGTGATAGGTCACAAGGGCGCAATATATCTGAATGCAGTCACCTCAGGCCTTACAGCCCATTCTTCAATGCCTGAACTCGGCGACAACGCCATCTATAAGGCAGCCAGTGCAATTTTAAAGGCCAGGGATTTTGATTTCAGGACCGTGCGTGATCCTCTGCTGGGGTATCCGACAATAAATGTTGGAAAGGTGAGCGGGGGTATGAATATCAACTCTGTTCCTGACCATGCAGAATTTTCAATAGATATAAGGACAACGTCAAAATGCGACCATGACCAGCTGCTTTCAAGACTCGCTCCCGGGCTGGGATCTGATACGAAGACTTGAAACACTTGTAAATATGATGCCGGTCTTTACTGATGAAAAGGATCCCTTTGTCCGGCATATTTATAGGGTCTGCGGAGTTGATCTGGAAGATAAAACGTACCCCAGAACCCTGCCCTATCTGACTGATGGCTCTGTTCTTCAAAGATTCTATCAGGGGATCCCAACTGTTATTCTGGGACCCGGTCAGCCCGAAATGGCCCACCAGACAGATGAATACTGCTATGTTCAAAAAATAGAAGAATCAGTAAAAATATATCGTGAAATTATTACAAAATGGAGGAATTAAACATGAATTTACAGCCAGACAGAATAGATAATGAGGAGCAGCTTGAAGAGCTTCTTTCAAGACCCGGCAAAGAGGTCAAAGAATTATTCTCACAATTGGATGGAGATCTGATTTTCCTGGGAGTAGCCGGTAAAATCGGCATATCGCTGGCAACAATGGCAAAACGCGCATGTGATGAAGCAGGCGTTAAAAAAAGAATAACAGGGGTTTCGCTTTTTGAGAATAAGGAACAGCAAAGAAAACTTGAGAAACTGGGGATCGTAACAATTCACGGGGACCTCCTGGATACTGGCTTTACAAACAGTCTGCCATCGGTAAGAAATGTGTTTTACCTGGCCGGCATGAAATTCGGTTCAGTTGATAACCTGGCATTGACCTGGGCAGTAAATACCTACCTTCCGGCAATAGTCGTCAACCATTTCAGGCAATCGAGGATTGTGGCTTTTTCAACTGGATGTGTCTACCCGCTGGTACCTGTTGAGTCGGGCGGATCCGTTGAGTCCGATCCTCCTGTTGCTATTGGTGAATATGCTCAGTCATGTCTTGGAAGGGAAAGGATGTTCGAATACGGTAGTATTAAAAACAAAACGGAGGTAGCACTGATCCGCCTGAATTACTCTGTTGAAATGCGTTACGGAGTGCTCGTTGATATAGCGGTGAAGGTTAAAAACAACCAGCCTGTTGATCTGACAATGGGATATTTTAACGTAATATGGCAGGGAGATCTGAATGATTTTGTACTGCGGTCGCTCACATATGCAAAAAGTCCGGCACAGGTGCTTAACATTACAGGAGACGAGATACTTTCAGTACGAGAGGTTGCTGGCGAGTTCGGACGGCTGTTTGGCATTAAACCTGTTTTTGAGAACAGTGAGGCGCCGACCGCTCTTCTGAACAACGCCAGGAAGTCCTATGATATGTTTGGCCATCCAAAAACGCCTGTTTCGCAAATAATCAAATGGATTGCAGAATGGATCATGAATGAAAAAGGGTTATTGGGCAAGCCTACCCACTTTGAAGTAAGGGATGGAAAATATTGACCAAAGTAATTTAAAGAGCTCAGCATATGAAGTATGATATGATACCCCCCGATGTACGGAACAGCCTTAAGCAGGGAGTTGTTATTCCGGCGCTGCCACTGGCATTGAACCGTTACCGGAAGCTTGATGTAAAGAGGCAGCGTGCCTTGATCCGTTATTATCTCGATGCGGGCGCAGGAGGTGTTGCTGTAGCCGTTCATACAACCCAGTTCGCCATAAGGAAACCTGAAGTGGGACTCTATGCTCCTTTGCTCGAAATTGCTGATGAGGAGTTCAGCAGATTTGCAGCAAAAAATAAAAAACCGGTTATCAGGATAGCCGGGGTAATCGGAAAGACTGAACAGGCGCTAAAGGAAGCTGATCTGGCCCTGAACAATGGATTTCATGCTGTATTGCTCAGCCTGGCTGCCTTTGGTGATTCATCGAATGAAGAGATAATAAAACATTGCCGGATAATCGCTGATGTCATGCCAGTGATAGGGTTCTATCTTCAGCCTGCTGTGGGGGGCAGAAAACTGGATGTCAGCTTCTGGCGGGAATTTGCTGGTATTGAGAACGTAATTGCAATAAAAATAGCACCTTTCAACCGTTATCAGACTCTGGATGTTGTCAGAGGAGTGGTTGAATCAGGAAGAGCGGAGGAAATTGCCCTGTATACCGGCAATGATGATAACATACTTGTTGATCTACTGACGGAGTACAGGATCGACCAGGGAAAGAATATTACCGGCAAAAGGATAGCCGGCGGATTACTTGGTCACTGGGCTGTATGGACACAGTCCGCAGTGAATCTTCTTAAAGCAGTTCACAACGGGAAATACGACAACGACATCCGCAATACATTATCACTGGCTAACAGGATAACTGACAGCAATGCAGCCTTCTTTGATTCTGCGAATAATTTTGCAGGTTGTATTGTGGGTCTTCACGAAGTCCTGCGCAGGCAGGGTCTTCTTGAGGGATTATGGACCCTTGATCCTGATGAGGTTCTCTCGCCTGGGCAGAAGGATGAAATAGACCGGGTCTATGCTGCATATCCCGATCTGAATGATGATGAATTTGTAATGGCCAATATCGACAGATGGCTTTCCTGAAATTTTTATAGCGCACTTCTTATATGCCCGGCAATTCAGCTTTCAAAATCAGACCTATGTTGGCAGGGGATCTCGATCAGGCCCTGGGCCTGTCGCTTGCTGAGGGCTGGAACCAGACAGAGAGGGACTGGAGATTCCTGTTTAAGAATCCTGATAACATATGCCTGGTAGCGGAAAAGAATAACAGGGTTGCCGGTACTGCAACCGCACTTAACTATTCTGACAGGGTTGCCTGGATAGGTATGGTGATTGTAGACAAAACATTGAGGGGACACGGCGCCGGGAAGATGCTCCTTTCCCACATTATTGAGAAGCTCAGGCATGTTGAATCAATCAAGCTTGATGCCACAGAGGCCGGGAAACCATTATATGAAAAACTTGGATTTACGGCAGAATACAGGATCTTCAGAATGTCGGCAACTGCCGTTAAAAAGATTCCTGATGAAATTTCCCTGAGGCAGTTATCCTCCGTTACTGTGAAAAGTTTCTCCGAGGTGGCAAGGATGGACCATACTGTTTTTGGAGCTGACAGAACTAATCTTCTGAGGTATTTACTCGATAATTATCCTGATAAGGCATTCTCTGTTATCAGGAACAATAAACCGGAAGGATATGCATTTGGCAGGGATGGTTCGAGATTTAACTATCTCGGCCCTCTCAATGCTCTTTCCCCGGATTATGCAAGGGCACTTGCAATAATGGCGCTTAAGTCACTGAAAAACAAGCCCGCCGCCGTTGACATTCTTGAAGACAAGGAGGATATGATAGCCTGGCTCGAATCGATTGGCTTTGTAAAGCAACGCCATTTTGTGAGGATGCATCTGAAGAGGAATCCTTACCCCGGTAAAACCGGGAATCAATACCTGATCAGCGGTCCGGAGTTCGGATAATGGGGTAAAAATTATTACCGTTTGATAAATCATCTGTAAAAACGGTGGGGCATTCTATGACATGGCCACGCCATGGCGTGGCCCTACAATCACTATAATATAACAATGTAGGGTCATGCCATGGCATGACCCTCTGATCATCGGCCCGTAGTTCGGTTAATAGGGTAAAAATTATTACCGTTTGATAAATCATATGTAAAACGGTGGGGCATTC
Organism: uncultured Bacteroidales bacterium; assembly: GCA_963816345.1. Lineage (GTDB taxonomy): Bacteria > Bacteroidota > Bacteroidia > Bacteroidales > VadinHA17 > LD21. Next base: position 1,246,674 of record CAWFKI010000005.1, on the reverse strand, counting down.
TATGACATGGCCACACCATGGTGTGGCCCTACAATCACTATAATACAACAATGTAGGGTCATGCCATGGCATGACCCTCTGATCATCGGCCCGTAGTTCGGATAATAGGATAAAAATTATTACCTTTTGATAAATCATTCTGGAAAACGGTGGGACATTCTATGGCATAGCCACGCCATGGCGTGGCCCTACAATCACTATTAATATCAATAATGTTGGGTCATGCCATGGCATGACCGCTCTGATCATCGGTCCGTAGTTCGGATAATGGGATAAAAATTATTACCTTTTGATAAATCATTCTGGAAAACGGTGGGGCATTCTATGACATAGCCACGCCATGGCGTGGTCCTACAATCACATTAATTCAATAATGTTGGGTCATGCCATGGCATGACCCCCTGATCAGCGGTCCGGAGTTCGGATAATAGGATAAAAATTATTACCTTTTGATAAATCATTCTGGAAAACGGTGGGGCATTCTATGACATGGCCACGCCATGGCGTGGCCCTACAATCACTATAATTCAATAATGTTGGGTCATGCCATGGCATGACCGCCTGATCAGCGGTCCGGAGTTCGGATAATGGGATAAAAATTATTACCTTTTGATAAATCATTCTGGAAAACGGTGGGGCATTCTATGACATGGCCACGCCATGGCGTGGCCCTACAATCACATTAATTCAATAATGTTGGGTCATGCCATGGCATACCCTCTGATCATCGGCCCGTAGTTCGGATAATAGGATAAAAATTATTACCTTTTGATAAATCATTCTGGAAAACGGTGGGACATTCTATGGCATAGCCACGCCATGGCGTGGCCCTACAATCACTATAATACAACAATGTAGGGTCATGCCATGGCCTGACAATCCCTGGCCTGATATTTATTCCAAAAAATTATCACAGTTCATTGCTGATTAAACAGGATTACTTAAATTAGATAGTTCTTAAATTATACGGTCAATCTGATAATGTATTATCTCTGCACTATATAATGAATAAAGAAAGAAGACAACTGAGATTACCAGATTGGAATTATAGTTCAGAAGGAGTTTATTTCATTACAATTTGTTGTCATGATAGACAATCCTATTTTGGTAAAATTAATAGCAATAAACTCAGTCTTTCTGAAATAGGATTAATAGCCTCGCAATACTGGTCGGAAATCCCTAAACATTTTTACCATGTTAAATTGGATGAATTTATTGTAATGCCAAATCATATCCATGGGTTATTAATTCTTGACTATTCTCGGGCAGGAACACGGTATGGCACGACTATGCAATTAAAACAGGAATCAAATCAAAATATAAATAAATTTTCCAAACCAGTTAGAAATTCTGTTTCTGTCATCATTAACCAATATAAATCATCTGTAAAACGGTGGTGTAATATAAATGGATACTATCAATTTAAATGGCAATCCAGGTTTTATGACCAGGTTTTGCATAATGAGAACTCAATTGATGTGATAAGAGAATATATTTTTAATAATCCAAAAAACTGGCTTGATGACGATTTGTATAACTAATTATGAGATTATTGGGATTAAAGGCATTCTATGGCATAGCCACGCCATGGCGTGGCCCTACAATCACATTAATTCAATAATGTTGGGTCATGCCATGGCATGACCGCCTGATCAGCGGTCCGGAGTTCGGATAATGGGAATCGGATCATCTGCTGACCGGCAGATCAGCATATTCTTTCATTAAATTCCTGATATTAATGCTTTCAGAATTACCATTATGTACTATCAGACGGTACTGAAGGACAATTGGTACACCACGTGGTGCATCGATCCTGCTGCGGCCAGGAAAGACAATATTCTGCATACTTCCATGCTGCCTTAAGATCCAGGGTTCCGGATAATCAGGCATTGCAGGACTGCAAAGCAAGGTCAGACCGCTTATTTTATTTTCCCTTCCAAATGGTCCAGAAAAATCCATCCACGGACCCGCCTTGATCTGAAGTTCCTGCGGGGTAACCTGACCATTATCTGATGTGAAGATCAATCCATCCGGAAGCTTCATCCTTAAGCAAAAACCTCCGTATCCCTTCTCATCCGCCGATCCTCCTATCTGAAATCCGTCGACCTGAGGGGTAAGCATGATCTTAAAATCAATTTTCCTGATCATGTTTTCAAGCTTATGTACCGTGACAATGCTGTTTTCCTCAATGAAGGGCTTTCCGTCAGGCAGAGCTGAAGATCTCCACAATACATGCAGACTGAACTGTGCACTGTCCCGGTTTTTGTGGACGATCACATTCACCACCTCCTGGGAAATACTGTCATTGATCCAGCCGTCTCCGAGACTTTTGTTATTGACATATAACTGATGCCATGCCCAGAATACTCCCCTGTGATAAGGATGATCAGCAGGGAATTCTTCAGTAAGGGTATCTCCACTGGTATCATAAAGAGGATGTATGTAATTACAGCATATATACTGCCCATTGAGTGACTTTGGCTTTTTCTGATAAAAAAATACAGGCTTACCATCTTCAGTCAGCCCTACTCCCTGATCATTCTCATCTATCTTAAAAGGTGATCTCTGATTCTCCCCTGAGGAGCAGAATGTAGTCATTAATGCAATGACTGTTGAGACAACGGTCAGGGAGATATATTTCATAGGAGCCCTTAGGAAGATAATATTGGTCCTGTTGTTATTAAATCTTTTATACAATCTTTCTGTTAACCGGGTCCCATTCCATCCTGCGTTTCTCAACATATGACTTATGAGCCATCAGGCAGGCCACTCCCTCTTCAAAAGCATGTTCAACATTTGCACTGGGGGTCTTGCCGCTGCGTATGCAGTCAATCCATTCCTTTATGTGCAGGTAAGTGATATCCACCTGCACGCCGTTTATGGTCGTTGTAGTAAGGCCTCTGGAGGCATAGTACTTCTCGGTGGCTGAAGTAACGGCATCAATTTTACCTGAATTAGGGTTGAACGATACCATCGGAGTAGAGGGATCGATAAGTCCCGATTCAATCTGTTTCTTATAACGTGTGGAGTCGCCGTCAGCGGTAATGGCTATTGCGCTTCCAAGTTCCATTGATGCATCATGACCCATAAATACCCTGCCACGATTACGGCTGTTGGCAAGTGTGGCACTGTAGAGAAGTGTCAGGTCATGGTTGGGATATTCAAATACACACTGGAGCAGATCCGCCATATCCCTGTTATCCTTCCAGTAATAAATACCTCCGGAAGAGACTACCGATTTGGGAATACCAATGCGTAACAGCTGGTTTACTGCATCAAACTCATGAGTAAAAAGCTGACCTATCAGACCAAGGTCATAATCAAAAAATTTAGTCCAGTTATAATAACGGTCAAGACTGAACGGAACTTTTGGCGCTGCTCCCAGCCACTGTTCCCAGTCGATTGATTTTTCATCGCCTGGTTTCGGATTACCGTTACTGTCAAGGTTCCTTATCCATGCCCCGTCAGCAGTATTACGGTTTGTGGTAGACTCTACCAGTGTTATCTTTCCGAGTATATCTTTTTTCATTATATCCTTTGCCTGCTGAAAGATCACGCTTTGCGGAATCTGATGTCCAAGCTGATATGTAATCTTGCTGTTTTTAACAGCATCGTACATTGTCATAAAGCTGTTCTTCAGAATGGGCGGGAGATTTTTCACAATAAACATGCTTCCCGGCTTTTGCAGCAGCGGTTGCGATAGGAGCATGATGGTGATCAGGGGTAGCAATCATTATAGCATCAATATCCTTGTCATCGAGCATCTCCTGGTAAGTGCGGTATCTCTTTACCGGAATCTTTGATGGTACTGCTCCTCCTGCTCTTATCTCACTGCGGGCTGTTGCCAGTCCATTTTCAGCATGCAGGTCATAAACATCGCAGATACCGGCTATTGTTACGTTAAGGTCTTCCTGGGCAAGCAAATCCTTTAGTGTATCATTTTTTCTTCTCTCTTCGGCATCAGCCGGAAGAATATAGCCCAATCCGTTTGCATGTGCCACGGCCCTGTTTCCGAAACCTACCAGACCAATGCGAAGCAAATCACCTTTTGGCCCGGAGGATTTCATTGTAGCAGGAGCCTTGATACTATCTAATCCCAGCTCTTTGATTACCCTGTTCCTCTTTTCCTGATCAAAAGTCCATTTTTTAAAGAGTTCAAATCCAAATACTCCCAGGACAGGTATGCCTGCAAGAGCTTTTAACAATGTTCTTCTTTTTATTGTCGGGTTTGGTGTCATTTCATTCTTTTTTTCAGAATTCGTTTTTATCTCTTTTTCCATGATATTATCCCTCCATATTGTTATTACGATTCCTGAGCCTGTAAACGAGTATATCCAATCCAGCAAATGAGCCTGACGGAAATACTGCCAGCGCTACCAGTGCAATAGACTCTATCAGCGTTTTACTGATAATAAGATAGCTTCCTTCAGTGGGTACACTGTATTCAAGCCCTATCAGAGGCGGATTGTTCAGATAGTAGATAAAGAGCAATATAGCTCCGGAAATAGCTGCAGTTCTTGTAAAAAGTCCAAGTATCAATCCTGTGCCGATAGCAATTAATCCCCAGGTATTGAGGAAATCAACCGCATTCAGAACACCCGGATGCGTTATTATCCATTTTGAGAATCCTGAAAGTATCCATTTGGATTCCATTAAAAAACCGAGCGACGACCAGTTGGGGATCAGTAATTTGGAAAAACCTTCATACAGAATATGCCAGCCGATCAATAACCTCAATGCAACCAGGACATATCGCTGCATGGGTGTAAAGATTGAATTTTCTTTCATTTGTTTTGAAATATTTATTAAAGGATATGTTTGTAAACTTTATTTTCCCAAAAAAAAATCGCTTAAAAATAGTAAGAATAAAATAAAAAGGCACAACCTTTTAAAAGTTAAATACACTTTTTACCTTATAATATTTGCAGACCATTGATTATTTAATCACGCAAAATTAAATAAACGGATCTGGTTAAAAATATTTTCAGTAGCAAAAAATCATATCTTTATCATCCGGTAAACAGACTATTCCAAATCAAAAAATTCAGCTATGCGTTTTAAAATTATTATTCTCGCCTTCATTTTAAATGGCATTTCAGGATATGGCTATATCTCTGCACAAACGGTGTATAAACCTGAATGGGAGTCACTTGACAGACATAAAATGCCAAAATGGTATGACGATTCAAAAATTGGTCTGAGCATGCACTGGGGAGTTTATTCAGTCCCGTCGTGGGCACCCAGGGAAGAGGGAATCTCATATGCGGAATGGTATGGATTCCGGATGCACGAAAAAGGAAATCCAACAGTAGATTATCACAGGGAGAACTGGGGCGAAAATTTTACCTACGATGATTTCATTCCTATGTGGAAGGCTGAAGAATTATAATCCGGGAGAATGGGCAAAATTTGCCAAAAAGATGGGAGCCGGATATATCTTCATCACATCCAAGCATCATGACGGGTTTTGTCTCTGGCCATCGAAATATACCGACAGGAATGCAATGAAGATGGGTCCTCAGAAAGATCTTCTTGGTCAGTTCTTTGAAGCCGGAAGAAAGGAGGGCTTAAAGGTAGGCCTGTATTATTCACTCTATGAATGGTATAACCCATTGTATACACAAAAAGAGGTGCCATATGCCGGATTAAAAAAAGTGAATAATTATGTCGACGATTTTATGATTCCCCAGATAAAGGAGCTGATTGACCTGTACCATCCTGATTTCTTTTATTTTGACGGAGAGTGGGATCACCCTGAGTCATTCTGGAAGATGAAAGAGGTGGTGGCCTATTATTATAACCAGGCTGAGAAGAGGCACCAGGAAGTATTTGTCAATGACCGTTTCGGTAAAGATGAGAGAGGAAAGCACGGAGACCTCTATAATGTGGAATACAGCTATGAAAAAGGAAGTGAAGGCCTGCTGACACATAAATGGTCATACTGGCAGGGTATAGCAAAGACATTCGGGTATAATCATGACACTGATCAGGAAGATTGCCTTTCACCAAAGCAATTCATTGACAAGGTTATCATGGGGGTAAGCAGGAACGGCAATTTTGACATCAACGTGGGGCCTACAGCTGAAGGTAAAATCCCCGATTATGAACAATATCCGCTTCTGAAACTGGGCGAATGGCTCAATACAAACGGTGAAGCCATATACGGAACACGTATATGGAAAATACAGGATGAGGGAGACGCATGGTTCACCGCCAAAGGGGATAATATTTATGCAATATTCCTGAAATGGCAGGGTGACGAATTTAACCTGAAATCCGTCAGGCCGGTTGAAGGATCGAAAATTACAATGCTCGGTGTTCCGGGTGATCTGAGGTGGAAATGGGATGAAGCCAAAGGCCTGACAATAAGCTACCCCCGACAGAAGTCACGTCCCACTTCATGCAGCTATGCCTGGGCATTCAAAATAAAAGTGAAGTAATAATCAAATAACAACCTAAATCATTTCTGCATGAAAATGATCAGACTATTTCTTCTCACTGCAATTCTGTCAAATGCGTTTCAGCTATATGCCCAGTCATCCTATATGGCTGGCACCTCGCAGGTATCCATAGAACCTGATCAGTCACTTATCTCCCTTCACCTGGCAGGATATGGCGCGCCGAGGGATGGCCGCTTCACCCTTCAATGGAAAAACATAGGAATTGTACCTGTTGCTGATGCTTTTGCGGGGATGGCTGATAAATTATATGTTGTGAGTGGTGATGAACTTTTATATATGTCTCCATCGGAAGCCACTCCTGTCTGGAGAAAGGCCGGTAAAGCCGTGGACATAATCTCAGTTACCGGATGGGACGGGTATCTCTATGCAATTGACAAAAAAGGTACACTGTATGAAGCACGGGCCGGGAAAAAAGTGCGGTGGAAAGTAAAGGGATCAGTAAATACCGGCGTCAGAGTAATTGCTGCTTCAGAAAATAAACTTTACACAGCTGATGACGGAGGTAACCTGTGGACAACCGAACCTTTCAAAGAAGGAGCTTCAGTGGGTAAAAAGCGAAACTGCTGACGGGATAATAAGCCTTGCGGCGAACAGGAATAAGCTTTATGCATTTACAGCCGCTGGTATACTATACAGTTGCGAAACTCAGCACAGGGATAATAAATGGCTGAAGATCGCATACAAAAATAATGAGACAATCAAAGAAGATATAAGACATATTGCTTTCTTGAACGACAGGATCTATGGGATCAGCAGTGGAAATGTGCTCTGTCTCGGTGAGCACCGGAGTGAGGGTAATCTTTCCGTCAGGGCATTAGCCGTCAAAAACGGTGAGCAGACAGTTGTAATAGTAAATGTGGATCTTTGCGGACTTTCTGACACCTTCACCGGGACCATCAAAAACGAGATATTTCAGAAATATAAACTGCCACCGTCTGCCCTCTTCATTAATATAGCCCATACACATTTTGCACCTGTCAGTCAGAACTGGCTGACCTGGCAGGAGGCCAATCAGCGCCCTGACAGCCTTTATCTTTATTCCACGGTAAAAAACGGGATACTGAATGCCGTTGGCGGAGCTCTTGCAGGCATGGCTCCTGCAGAACTGTCGTTTGGCAGAGGCACTACTGATATAGGATATAACAGGAGCCTTAAGGATCATCCTGAACTTTACGACAGCGATGTGGATGTTGTCAGGATCACCTTCACAGGCAGCAACACGGAAAGCTATCTGTTCATGACGGCCTGTCATCCTGTCTTCAGCACCGCCGGGAAGCTTCATTATACCCTGAGTGCAAATTATCCCGGTGTTGCACGTAAGCTTGTTGAGGAGAGGACCGGCACCAACTGTTCACTGTTTCTTCAGGGGACTGCAGGTGACATTAATCCAAGGGATAACGGGGAATATATTACAGGAGAAAAGCTTGCAAATGAGGTAATTGCTGTACTGAACCGCCCGATGAGGAAGATAGAGGGACCGATTTCCTTTTTCCTTGATACAATAAAAATTCCTGTTACTCCATGGACGATCACGAGGAAATAGTAGGAGTTCCGTGAACAGAACTCCGGTAAGTCCGGTGATGTATATGCTGAAAAAAATGTAAAGTGGTGCGATCTTATGCTTGAATATTACAGGAAAGATATAATGCCATCTTCCCTCCCGGAGTACATAAATACAATTAATATCGGGAACTGGAAGCTTGTAGGATTCTCAAGGGAAACCACTACCGGGTACAGTTTCGGAGTAAAGAAACTCTGGCCTGAAAAAATTATATCTGTTGCAGGATATACAAACGATGTTTCAAGTTATCTGCCCACACATATGCATCTCGAAGCCAAAGGATATGAAGGATTGGATTCCTTCTTCTGGTATGGAATGCCGGACATTTTTCCGATGAATGTGGAGGATATTATTTTAAACAGGATCAGGGAACTTGGGCGATAACCTCTTATATAATAGAATGAGCGCAGTTAAAAAATTCTACACTAATATATCAAGTCCGATAATTATAATTGGCGCCCTGTTCTTTGTATTTGGCTTCATAACATGGCTGAGTGCCGTTCTGGTACCATATCTCAGGATAGCCTGCGAGCTCTCAAATTTTCAGTCGTATCTTGTAGCATTTTCATTCTATATTGCCTACTTCTTCATGTCGGTTCCATCGGGCTGGTTACTTGAATATACAGGCTATAAGAAGGGAATGACGGCAGGTCTTGTCATTATGGCAATCGGGTCGCTCTTTTTTGTTCCGGCTGCCCTTACAAGAACCTACGGACTTTTTCTTGCCGGATTATTCATCCAGGGGGCAGGAATGGCTTTGCTTCAGACCGCATCTAATCCATATGTGACTATCATCGGACCTATTGAGAGTGCAGCAAGACGCATCAGCATCATGGGCATCTGCAATGGAGTTGCAGGTGTTCTCGCTCCTGCTGTTCTTGGATTTATTACCTTAAAGGGAGCCGATGAAATTGTTCAGAAGCTTGTCACCATGACCTCCGTTCAGAAGGCACTTGAACTGGATGCTCTTGCAACAAGGGTTATCATACCATATATCCTGATAATGGTGTCGTTACTGCTTCTGGCTGTTTTCCTGTACTTTTCAGGCCTGCCCGACATGGATGGGGAGCAGGAAAATCCCTCATCCGATAAAGAATCGCCTGATAAAGACAGTATATTCCGGTTTCCTCATCTATTGCTCGGCGTCCTGGCAATTTTTCTTTACACAGGAGTGGAGGTAATTGCGGGAAATACAATTATCAGCTATGGAGTTTTCCAGAACATACCCATTTCAACAGCACGGTTCTTCTCTTCTTTTACGATATTTGCCATGCTTGTCGGCTATGTAATCGGGATACTGACAATACCAAAATATATTGAACAGAAGAATGCGCTTGTAGTGTCAGCGGTTCTGGGATTGATTTTTGCAGTTATGGCTTTATCCACCGGAGGGTTTACATCAGTGATGTTTATTGCATTGCTTGGACTGGCAAACTCCCTGATGTGGCCATCAATATGGCCTCTTGCTATAACGGGGCTTGGCAGGTTTACAAAAACAGGTTCATCAATGATGGTAATGGCTATCTCGGGAGCAGCTGTAATTCCCCTGCTTTATGGTCGCATAGCTGATATTTCCTCACCCAAAACAGGTTACTGGCTTGTATTGCCGATCTACCTGTTCGTATTGTATTATGCAGTAAAGGGACATAAGGTAAGGACCTGAAGTGGTTGTAACTTTGGGAGGTGGTTGATTCGTAAACACCTTTCATCAAGCAAGGGTTTAACTGGGAGTTGTGATATACTCTGGTACAACTTTCTCCTCCTTTTGAAGGAGGAGTACCCCTGACGGCAGTCAGGGGGGAGGTGGTTGATTATTATCCTCTCCTCCGGTAATTAAGTCTGACACCTGAATTTCTTTTTAATTTCAACCATTACGTAATCAGGATCCTGAAACACAAATCTGTTTTCAAACCTTAAAACTGTAAATCCCAAGTTTTCCAGGTACCGATCCCTGTTAATATCTTTCTCTATCTGATAATAATCCCCATGAATATCACCATCCAGCTCAATAATTAATTTTTCAGACGAACAGAAAAAATCTACAATATAATTACCAATACTGTGCTGCCTCCGGAATTTTCTTCCGTCCAGTTTTTTATTTTTTAATAAATTCCAGAGAGCCGTTTCTGCTGAAGTGCAATTTTTTCTCAGGGCTATACGATTCGCTTTAAGTTCCTTTTTGTTAAATAAATATTCTGCTTTTTCCATGGCATATTAAAGGTACTGATTTTTCACCATCCAGGCAGATATAACTTGTTAAAATTCCATACCCCCTCGCCCTTTGGGCACTCCCTCTTTCCAGGGGGAGAGAATACAGTTTATTTGCAGCCATACTGGAAATGCCCTTTCGCCTTCAGAGCTTTATATCCTGATTATTAGTACCCCCTCGCCCTTCGGGCACTCCCCCTTTCCAGGGAGGAAATGCCGGAGGTAGGCAGGCATATTACTTAATTGTTTACTGCCTTCTGGATTTTCAGGATTGCCTGGGCGAATTTCTCCATATCCTCCTTCGGGCCGAGCATCCCATGCTGTAATATCCAGACAGCCTCATCAGAGCATGCTTTCTCTGTTACCGGGCAAAAAACTTTTGAATAATCAACCTCCTCCGGAATCGCATAGCACATAAAATTCTTTTCCAGGAACAGGGGCTGCCTGTATAACGGTCCGGGATAACCCATAAAACAGGGAACACCCTCGGCTGCAAGCATCCTGGCGAACTCCGCTTTCGGAAGGCCATTGAATTTTGATCCGTCATATTTAAAGATATAGATATGATAACTGTGCAGGGTTTCTCCCCGGCCTCTGGCAAGAGGTTTAATACCATCGATCCCTTCAAGCAAAGAATTAAGATAAGTGCCGTTTCCATGACGACGCAGAGTCTGTTCCTTCAACCTTTTAAACTGACTGGCCAGAAGTGTTACCTGGAGCTGGGTTATGCGGTAATTGCAGCCTGCATTATGATGCTCATACCACTCTCCTCCTTTGACACGCCCTACATTGCGAAGGGAATTCATCATATCATAAAGCTTCTCATCGTTAGTTATTATCATGCCACCCTCACCACTTGTAAGGTTCTTTGATGACTGGAAGCTGAAGCATCCGGCATCGCCGATGCTGCCAAGCTTTCTGCCTTTATATTCAGCTCCGTGACCATGGCAGGCATCCTCTATGACTTTAAGATTATGCTTTCCGGCAATTTTCATTATCTTATCCATATCGCATGCCATACCTGCAAAATGAACAGGGATTATTGCCCTGGTCCGTTTTGTTATTGCCGCTTCAATTTTTTCAGGATCAAGGTTATATGTATCGGGATCGATGTCGACGAAGACAGGAACACAATTCGCCTCAAGGACTATCGAAGCGGTAGCTATGAATGTATATGGCGGAATGATTACCTCATCACCCGGCTTCACGCCGGAGGCGATAAGTGCAAGACGCAGGGCAACCGACCCGTTTACGCATGTAAGAGCGAATCTGGTTCCGCAAAAAGAGGCAAACTCATCCTCAAAATCCTTAACAATATCACTGCAGTCAGGATTGCCCCATTTTCCGCTTCGTACAATATCAACAATTGCATCAATTTCCGTTTCATCAAAAACCGGCCATGAAAAGTTTTTATCTATTGTCTTCGGGCCTCCGTTTATTGCCAGATCCTGTTTCATTTTATAAAAAGATTACAAATGGTTATAACATAATTGTACAGACTGAAGGGATGACCCGGGCATGCACTCCTCAGGCTGAATATTTTCCCGGATGCATTTTGCGAAATAATCTATCTCATTATAGTAACCATCGCTCCCATCGCCTGCCGGTACTTCTTTAATTCCCTCATTGTCAGCGATCCGTATGACATCGCTTCTATCCGAGGAGTAAAGGACGCTGGCATTTTCAAATTGTGCCATGTAGGTGGCCTGGAAAGGAAAACTGCTGTGGAAGGTGAAGCCACCTTCAATCTTTACATTGAGCCCACTGCCCGGATAATTCCACATTGCACTGACATAGTCGTGCCTGCTGTACTCCCCGGGAAGGTAATGGCATTTTATCGAGGCAGGTTTTCCAAAGAGATAGCTTGCAAAGTCAATATCGTGAATTACAAGATCAAACAATGCTCCCCCGGATAATTCCCTGACATTATTCTCCTTCCACTGGCCCCAGGAGGGCAGGCCGCAGATCCGGGAGAAAGATATAAATTTCAGCTTACCGAACTCCCGGTCATCAATCCATTTTTTTAATTTCTGATAAGGAGGCATAAACCTGACAACATGCCCTATCATGAGTATTTTCCTTTTCTCTTCTGCCAGGCTGATCAGCTCTTCTGCCTGCTTTACATCGAGACAAAAGGGCTTTTCAAGAAAGACGTGTTTATCATGCATAAGGGCATTTCCGGCCATCCCGTAATGGAGATTGACATGGGTGCAGATGCTTACTGCATCAATATCCTCTCTCAGAAGGCAATCATCCAGGCTGGAATATCTGCTGATCCCCGAGAGTGCGGCAGGATCAATATTGCCGGTTGATAAGTTGCCAATTTTGGAATTGAGGTTCCTTTCAATCAGCGAAAGATCTTTATCAACAATGGCAACCAGCGTAAGACCTTTGTTTTTCAGAATGTTAAGGGTATGAGCCATACCCATGAACCCAAAACCTGCCACTGCTACTCTGGTCATTTTTAATTTTTTTTAGGTAAGACCTGAATCGTGAAACTATTTCAGATCATAAAGCATCCGGAGAGCCTTCTTAATGACGATCTCGTCGGAGCCGATCTTAAAATGAGTCGAGTTAATTTCATAGCCCCCCTCTTTGTACAGTGAGGAAAATGGCAGATAGCCGCTGCTTCCGTTGCAGTGAGTAATAATGAATGTATGTTTGAACGGAGAACCCTGTTTTATTCTCATCCCTATCTCTGTAAACATCTCCACATTAAAGCCTATAAAGGCAACGTCGTTACCTATGTGGGCCACGGTGATATTCACCGGTACGGTTGTTTGCTTATCAAGTCCGGGTAATTCATCATCCTTTTCATCCTTCATTCTTCTTGGACACTGGATAGTGGCTATGGAAGAGCTGATCTCTCCTCCGGGAACAATATCACGTATATCATTGAAAACATGTACTACTTCCTCACCCAGAAGAGTTCCCAGAAGTACCGGCTCAGGTATCCACCCGTTTTCAGTATTGAAGCCCGGAAGTATCCTGTACCAGGGATCTATATTGCCGGAAGCTCCCGCGAACACAGGTGATATAACATCTTTCCCCAGGATCTTCTCCACAAATTGCTCTGAAATGCCCAGAACATCACCGCTTATCTGCATATTGTCAGACCCGAGGGAAGTGGCATGTGTGGCATAATCGTACAAAGCTCCCACTGTAGTCCCATCAGGCGCTGCAAGCTTCATAACCAGCACTTCCTTATCAGTCGGGCCATAGGGATTTCTTCCCAGGGTAATTGAACCCTCAGGCGTAGTCTCCCGCCTGTTGGATCCGACAGGTGAGTATCCAACCCCCACACCTGAATTTACAGGTCTCAGGTTCTTAAAGGCTTCTCCGATAAGTGTCAGGAGCTTTAGATTCAGCTCCCTGGTGTACTGGACGTTATTGATATTGATCTTCCTGCTGTCAAGTGACACAACAGGAGAACTGTGGGAATGAATGGCAGCCAGAAAAAGTTCAGAGTCTTTCAGGTTGAATTTCTCCTTTATGCTTTTCTTTATAACTGAATAGAGGGTATCAGTGAAGGATCCGATATCTGCAGTCACCAGCACGAATTTCCTGCCACTGTTCTCAAATACAACGGCGCGGGCAAATAAATGGTCGTGAATACCTTCTGAAAGTGTCTTTCTTGAAGCATATCCATACAGCATAACAGGGATATCAGGCGTGATATCAATCTTTGCAAGGCCGGCACTCAAAGCTCCCTGTGTATCAGGAGCTTTAATTTGCTGGCCCGACAGGGATATGATTATAAATAAAGCTGCAACAGAAAGAAATAAACTTTTTGATTTCATAATTACCTCCGTGTTTCATAGTTTGTTTTGAATACTTCTACCAAGGTCCTTAAAAAAATATTAATATGCAAATTACATATTTCTGCAGAGCTGCGAAAAGCTGAAACTGCCGGCGTCATTCTTTTTCAGCCTCCGGGGATCTGTTTTCCTGTCCTTTCAAAATACTCATAAAAGACCTCGTTAAGATTTTCTCCGACTTTTATCCAGTCATCCTGTGCCGGAACCTTACCAGGGCTTCCTATCCAGTTGGCATTGAGCTCATATACAATGGCTTCAATACCAAATCTTCTATATAATCCATTTTCGAATAATACGAAAGGATCCTGCCTGCCCGGGGTAATCCATGAATATCGTACCTCCTCAGAAAATGAAGTATGCTCCCTCATCAGCTTTTCAAAACATTTCATCTTATTAATAAAAATGGTATCGTCCTTATAATGGCTTGCCAGGCTAATGCTTCCGGCGTCATCATTATGTATGTCGATTCCAAGGGAGGGTTTGATACCTTTCTTAATAAGCTCTTCAAGGAACTTTTCCAGGGCATATTTTTCCGGACAGAGAAGTGAATCAGACAATTTCTCCCATTTTCTGTTAAGATCCATCCCGGCAACATTGAACCTTGTCATCCCACGTGCCACACCATCCTTGTTTGCCATAGGCATGATATAGACACAGAAGGTCTCCTTCCATTTTGCCTGATTCTCACTTATGAATTTATTTATCAGTCCTTCAATGACCCAGTTCCCTCCTGGTTCCCAGGGATGGGCCCTGGCACGGATAACTACCGAATATGGCGCTTTCGGATCCCCAATGCGGAGGATCTCAAGGGGCCTTTTTTCGATTGTTGCCCCGATATTAAGAACCTCAAAAAGAGCATTGCCTGCATATCTTGCTTTGAGACTTTCAAGATCTGAGATAGTGTATGGAGGGAGTCGTGCAACATATACATAATTCCTTTCCATTAAAATATCAATAAGAAGCCCATGGTCTGGCACTCTACTGGTTTTTACCGGAATCCAGCTTTTCCTGTCATAAGAGATATAACATGAGATGTCATGGCTGTAGTTCCACCAGTCGGAAGCGGGAATGCCATTATAAATATCAGGCTGCATTTTTGATATGATCAGCCTTACACGGGAACCGCTGTCTGCCAACAGCCTGAAATACCAGTGGTCGGTCTGCCTGTTTAATGATTCCCGTTCATGATCCGGCAGAAGTGAAATTCTCAGTAAAGTATCTCCCTCGGTCTTCCAGTTTACAGGTGAGCCATTCTCAAAAAAATAATCGACAAATTTTAACTTTAATCTGTCAGGGCTCTGACCAGATACGATTGCAGTTAAGGTAAATGTGAACAGCAGAAGGATAAAAGCCTGATTAACAATTTGCCTGAGAGAGGTTTTCATTGAACAATATTTTTTTATGGTTCCGGGAAATTAAACATTGAGCCTGCTCCGAAAAGTCCTTTTTCAACTTTTTCGGAGTGGGCTCAACATTCAAAGCCGGATAAAGCAGGATCTATTTAATCAGATCCCTGTACAGCAGGTCGGGATTGTTGAGCTGCTCCGCAGGGACTATTTTCAGCATTTCCCCGGCTTTCTTTCTGTTGTACTCCGTTTTGATCACAGCAAGATCATAATTGACAGATGCCGTATCGTTAACTTTTCCATAACCATCTGTTACCCCAGCCATTATAAGGAGTCGGGGAGCAAGAGTTGCGGCCAGGTCAGGCAGGTCGTATGCTTTTAATGCACCAGGTACAACACCGGGAATGAATGAGGAGTTATAAAACCGGTTCATGACTATTGACCTGTATGATGAGCAGGGACTGACAAGAGCAATCCGGGAGATTGAAGGTTCAAAAGCGGCGGCATGAATAAGTACTGCTGCCATTTCCTTACGTGACAGACCATACACTTCATTGAGACCTGTCCGCTGCTTCAGAAGGGAAGTAAGCTTCACAACATCACCGGCTCTTATTCCAACAATGCTTCTGCCGATAAGCATCGAGAGGTACCACAGGTTATGTGATCCGCCTTCAATATATGCATCGCCACGAAAATCCCCGGGCCCATCTCGCCTGTGCCTACCATATCGGGCGCCAGTACAGCAAATCCGTGTTTTACAAACCATTCCATCTCTCCTCCTGCAGCCGCTTCAGCGTTTTTGCCATCAGGGTGGAGGTAGATCAGGGCCTTCCCTGCAGGATCATCCGGCATCATTAACAGGTAAGGAATAATATAATTCCCCTCTCCTTTTATAAAGTATTTCTCAATGATATATCCTTTCATCTGGTAGCGTCCGGAAAAAACGGGTTCATCCATTCACTGCCGGTTCCCTGAAACCGGAAAGTTTTCTGGCCTGCTTTCAGAACTTCACTGAGATGCTTTTCCGGATCAGTTCCTGTTGTCTTCAATTTTGTCTCCAGCAGCTCTGTTTCTTTCCTGTTAAGACTGAATACCGTTTCACCGCCAAGTGATGTGGAGACCTGGCCCGAAGCCGTTACCCTCATTTCCTCAGGGCTCAGCAGCTTAATATCCTCATCGGCTGTGATCACCGGGATTTTTCAGATATCTCTGGAAGAAAGCATACATAGCCACCCTGTTCTTCCTGGTCGACGCATGAGGAGAATCATCCTCCACCCTGCCAAAATCTTCCGTTTTTCCATAGGCTTTATAGACTCCCCTGACCTCCTTTTCGGTCTCCATGGCTCCCTGTATGCTGAACATATCTCTTGTGGTGGTGATCATCAGTGCAGGTTTCGGGGCTCTTACCTCAAGAAGATCAGCATGATCAATCCCTCTTGAGATCTCATTGAAAAGATTCTGTTCTGCATCCTGGTTCCCTATAGATCTGAAGCAGTCTGGTAAAATTCGTTATATAACATTCAGGAGCAGCAGCATAAATACGTTCATCCATCGCAGCAATATAAGCCGATTGGGTTCCGCCCCCTGACCGGCCCGTTATTCCAATCCTGCTCAGGATCTACCTCCCTTCGTGTAAGAAGATAATCGACAGCCCTGATCCCATCCCATATCATATATCTGGCTTCGGAACTGCCTGTTATAAATGCCTGGGTTCCGGGATATGAATGTTCGGTGGTAGGACCTCCTACAATTGATTTCCCGGTCTTTGGATCATAATATTCAAGCCGTTCACCCTGACCTACCGGATCAAAGCAAACACTATAAAGTTCTTTTTTACAAGGTTAAGTATTACATGCTGGTAAACATTTCCCCTGTACCCATCTTCCGTATGTCCGCTGCAGTAGATGACCACCGGAGCTTTCTTTCCTTTCTTCAGCCCTGCCGGGATAAATAATGAGGAAGTGACATAAAATCCAGGCTGCGATTCATAAACAATATGTTCCACCCTGAATCCATTCGTTTCTATAGTCCTGATTATCTTTGCATTTAAGGGTGTTTTTTCAGGGAAGGGGCCAATGATATCCAACAGGGTCTCACGTACCGTTTTCTGCCTCGCCTGCCAGTCTGCCAGGCTTGTCAGCTTTGTGACATCATCCGATCGTCCGGCCAGCATATCATAGGCCTGACCTGCCATATAGTGATAAAGCGAATTGGGAGCATCGCTGTACTGGAGCCAGTTATTTTTTACAATATCAAATTCCTCCTGAGCTTCAGCACCACGGATCTGCAGCACAATCAAGGCTAACAGGATGAGAATATGCCTGGAGGTGTATTTTATAATTGAAAATGGATTATTTATTGATTTAATCATTACAGTTATTATTAGCGATTATTAAATTGCTTTAAATATAGTTTATTATAGTTAAACCTGGTGATTCAAAGTGAAGCGGAAGAATATGCAGCCGGAATACCATTTGACGAATTGCAAATTCAGCCAATATCCGTTCCGTATTTTTGTAATATTCCCGGGTTCAATTCAATTCCCAGTCCGGCTCCATCCGGGACTTCGACATAGCCGTTCTTTCTGTTTGAAAGGTTTTGCCAGCAGCTCTTTCCTTATTGCCGATTCTGTAACTGAAAATTCCAGGAAAGGAACATGTGGCAGAGATGCAATCATATGAATTGTGGCAGCCACAAGAATCCCGGTTTTAAAAGCATGAGGAACCATAGTAATATTTTTGTCGGCAGCCATTGCGGCTATTTTTTTTGCTTCGGTCAGTCCTCCGCATCTCGAAAGATCAGGCTGGATTATATCAACATGAGATTCATTCATCAGCCTTGCAAAAGCAAGTCTTCCGCTCTCCTCCTCACCTGTGGCGATCCTGACTGTCGTGAATTCGGTAAGAATCCTGTAACCCTGGTAATCCTCTGCAGGCAGAGGCTCTTCAAGCCAGCAGATATTCATCTGTTCAATTGCCCTTGCTACGTACATAGCCTGCTTCAGCTTATAGCGCTTTCCAATGTCTATCATAATTTCCATGTTATCAGGAGCTGTTTTCCTGGCCGATTCTATCAGCTTCAGATCATACCTGACATCGTATCCCAGAGGTCCCCATCCGAATTTTAAAGCTGTGAATCCAAGAGATGCGTAGGTCTCTACCATTCTTTTCACATCATTTGTATTTTCAGGCATGAGAGCACTGGCATACGCCCTGACCTTTTCAGCATAACTCCCTCCGAGAAGCTTATGTACAGGTTTTCCCGTGGCCTTTCCCATAATGTCCCAGATCGCCATGTCAATTCCGCTCATTACATGCAAAACAGGTCCGCTCCGGCCATAGTAGTAGCTTTTTGCCCACATGTCATTCCATATCTGCTCATAGTCAAAAGGATCTGAACCAACAACCACTTCACGTAATCCATGGCATGTACCATGCGACATGTATGAATCGACAACTGCCTTGCCGACATACGGGGCAGTATCCACTTCACCATAGCCTGTTATACCTTCATCAGTCTCAACGATTATTATTAAATCGTCCTGTGTCCCGTCGGCTGCAGATGATATCTCAGGCAGCTTAAGCATGATGGCTTTAACATCCGTGATTTTCATTATTGCATTTTAATTAATAATGATCAACTTTTAGGAGGCAGTCCCGAACCAAAACCTCCGTCTACCACGACTGAAGCTCCGGTCATGAATGAAGCATCATCGCTGGCAAGGAAAACAGCGACACGGCCGACCTCCTCAGGCTTTCCGATGCGCCATAAAGCATGTAACATCCCGGCTTCCTGCCGGGCTTTCAGCGGATCAGGCTGACTCTGAAAATATCCTTCTGCAAGGCCTGCATCTATATATCCCGGGCAGATACAGTTTACCCTTATACCTTCATGCCCGTGATCGATCGCCATTGCTTTTGTAAGCCCGATAATGGCTGCTTTTGTGGTGCAATAACCTGCACACATCGGCTCAACAAAGAAACCATTCACAGAAGACATATTTACTATATTGCCTTTTGTCTGACGCAAATGGGGAAGGAAGTGCTTTGAACATAAAAATATACCTCCGACATTTACAGACATCTGCTGATTCCACTCTTCAAAAGTAATATCCTCAACGGTTTTATTGATCTGGATAGCAGCATTGTTGATAAGGGCATCAATCCTGCCAAAACTTTTTAAAGTAAATGAAACAAGCTCCCTGACAGATTCCTGATCGGAAACATCGGTCCGGAAGGCAAGAGAGGTCCCGCCTGCTTTAACGATCTCCGAAACTGTGTTCTCAGCACCTCCGGCATTAATATCAGCCACTATAACTTTCGCTCCTGCCTTTGCAAATTCAATTGCACAGGACCTTCCGATGCCCGACCCTGAGCCGGTCACTACAACAATACGATCTTTCAGTTTCATCATAATATAATTGTACAGGCTAAAAGCATTGATTATTAAAATTACACTTTTTCATATATCAACCCGTTAAAGGGCTTTATATTTATCATAAACCTCCCTTAATGATCTTCCCCCAAGCAGTTCACGCCGCGAAAGGTTTTCCCTGTTCACTTTTTCCCCGGCTCTCTGAAAAACATCCGGTCCGATTTCAGAAGGAACAACCACTATACCATCAAAATCGGCGTAAATAATGTCGCCGGGCCGGACCAGAACATCCCCGCAGCGGACAGGTACATCATACGCCTGGACAATAGCCCTTCCTTTTGAATCCAGAGGTCTTATACCGGCATAATAGACGGGAAAGCCCATTTTTATAATTTTTATGCAATCCCTGATCTGGCTGTCACAGACGCATCCGGCAACTCCATTACGCATTGCAATTGTGCTCATTAATTCTCCCCATGGGGCATTGGTTCCTCCAAAATCTGTTGAGTGGACTGCAACATCCCCAGGTTTAAGCGAATCCATGGCTTCGATCTCAAGACCATATGGATTTTCTTCAACAACATAATCCGTCTCCATCCATCTGAAGGTTCTTGCCCGCCCGATAAAACCACATTTTTCAGGATCAGGGAGAAGCGGGCGCAACCGTTGATGCATTGCCTGATTTCTGTAACCCAGCTCATCCAGTATATCACAGACTGCAGCTACGTAAAGATTTTCCCTCACAAAACTGAACATGGAGGGATCGTTTTGAAATGTTGCCATAGAATTATACTATTTATCGTAACTTATTATTATTGAATGACCGGTACCTGGTTTTATGCTGTGAAAGGCATAGTATGAACCTCTCACTTTTCTGATAGTGACAGGGACATCTGTTCCGTCGTCCATGATTTTTTTAATTTCCATCCCTGCATATCTGAAGGGGACCATAAAAGTAAGAGCGGTTGTCATTTAAACATGAGGAGCTCAGCATAAATGACAATTTCTGATCCGACCAGGTTATCCTTTCAAATGCGGCCTCTTCTTTCATTTTCAGGAAATCAAGCAGCTTTTCTGCAGTCCATACCGGAATTCCTCTCGCTCCTGCATAATCCAGCATCTTCATTAACGGTACCTTCGAAAAATAATATTCATCATTATGTGACTTAATGCTGATATAAGAATAAACTTCGTTATAAAGACTTCTGTCCATCAATCCCCTGAAACAATTGAAAAAACTGTCAGGATCATGCAGCTCATTGTATTCCTGGTCGTAAACATTGTTAAGGTGCTGATAGATATTAATTATATTTCCTTTGCTCCCGGCAAATTTCATTGGAAGGCCGCTGCCGGTGAAATTCCCCTGGGAAATACCGGATGGGCCAAGGAAGTGTCCCTGCGTGGAATTGTTATCATAATGCGCATAATTTATATCTATCCCCAGGTTCCTGCCGGCTTCGATCTCAGCCTGTGCCGCAAATTCGGGTCTGCCTTCAGCATCAATCCCGCACCACACAAACCAGTGGTTCACAACACTCTTCATATGTATCTGAAAATGATCTGCCATATCACCTCATTTTCCCGTCCAGAACATTTTGCATGGTGTCCCGGTGAGGACCGGCCGCCTCCCTTGTATCATCAGGATGACCCGAAATCTCAAATCCCCTCGCCCTCCATTTGTCTGTCCACTGCTTTGTCACCTTTTCTGTTTCCATAACGTAAAGAGACATCTTTGCTCCTGCGGAATCGACATCATTCAGTTGCTTTTCAAAATCATTTTCACCTCTGAATTCACCATCATTCGTAAGTGTTACAAGACATTTCAGAGTATCGGGGAAATACCACAACCGTGGCAATGGCTTTTTAAAACTCATCAGATTCTCAATGCAGTGTGACAACAGCATCATCTGCTCATCAGCCTGGTTAATTGTATTATTGGAGGTATTTACCCACCCACCGGTAAACAGATCCATTGCCCTTAGCCCCGGTATGCCATCCTTTTCAATTCCGGCATACAATGGATTGCCCTGTCTCGTCAATACAACATTTTCAGGGAGATTGTAAAGGAAGCCATATGTATGCCCTTTACCGAAACTATTCATCACCACTGCAGGAAAATGGCTATCTGATTCCGGATAGTTTGTCAAATAAGCAACTGCTCTTCCGCTGCTGATCTTATAAAGTCCGGCTATCGCATGAAGCTGAATACTTCTGCCTGTAAGGAATCTTCCCTCAGGAGAGGTAGTGTCAATGGAGATAGACCCTGATGTAATATTACCGGGGAGCTGTTCAATACCTAAGAGACCGCAAATTTCACTGCCCGGCTGAATAGCAATAAGATTACCTCCGCCTCTGACGTAGTTCCTGATCATATCAGCGGCAACCGGATCAGTTACCGGTTCGGAAAGGATTACAAGGTCATATTTTGAAAGAGTGTATTTTGATATTCTTTTGCTTTCCAGTGAATCGACTCTGAATTCATTGAATCCTTCTGCTTTCAGTATCTCGGCTGTGTAAAGCCCGAAATTATTCTGTTTCGCCAATAACAAGACCGGAGAGTCCGGTCCTTCATTCCGGCAACCCGCGGGAGTAAAATAAGCAATAAACAGGAACAGAATTACCGAAGTTCTTAACATGCTCATAATTATTATCCTGTTGGAGATTCGCTTAATTATGGTTTTCCCGCTCAGCCTCAAGGGCAATCTTTTCATAGACACTCCTGGCTTTCTGATATCTTTTCTGAACAATATCCAGGTCGTGTGTAAAATACTGGTTCCATGGTCCTGCAGGTTTGATCTTATCTGTTATATTATCTATCCAGCTTATAAAAAACTTAGCATCTGAGGCGCTTGCACGAACAGGTGCATTATTGACAGTAACATAAACAGGGGCCGTGTGCGACTGGTGACCCTTTTCATCCATCCGGCGGGCGCATATCCAGCTGCTTGTCTTAATTGCCTGGCTGGTTTTCAAAATTACAGGTTCGCCTGGCCGGGCAGTACCTTCCTGTACTGCAACTACTTTCCCGTTGCAAACCAGTTCTATTCTTCCGCTCAGTTCCCTTGTTGCTGTCCAGATTACTTCAACATTCAGGGTTCCCCTGTCTTTCAATTTTATCTCGTCACCTGGCGAGGCGTCTCCATTTACTTTCAGACTGAGGAATTCGACATGGCCGTTTGTTGTCACTACAGTTCTCCCTTTTTTTATCCCCTCAATCCATTTCTGATAGGTAAATGGCTGATCTTTTACCTGCACATAAGTTAATAGTGAGCCAAAAGGCAGTCCTGCCGTTGCATGGGAAATCGGTACCTGCTGCCCAACCCGGCCTGAATCCACAATTCAGTAATCTGTAGTAGGCTTTTACCGCTGCATCATTGAGCCATACATCTTCCGCAAGAAAATCTATTGTTCCCAATGCAGCTTCGACCGGATAATCCAGAGGTATGCAGCAATTCAAATCATTCTGAACGGAATCATTAAGATACTCCATATGGCAGAATCCGACAACCGCATTTTGTGATTTTCCCCATTCTATAATCCTGTACGGTGATTCATCCCAGATTGTATGTGCCTCTTTAAGACCGAGCAGTACAAGATGTCCCCCGGCGGCTTTGTGTTCAAAGGTAGTTCCAAAGGGATCAAAATGCCATTCCGCATCCCAGTGAACTATTCGTCCCGGTCTGGATTGAATTGCATCATTACCGTTTACTTTTGGCAGATCCGTATGGCTGTCTTTCACTTCGCCATCACCCATATCGGCCAGAACAGAAATGACAGCCAGATCATTTTGCTCCATCATTCTGATAAATTCATTCTCTGGTAAAATGGAAGTACCATCACCGCAATTCCTGTGTATATGCATATCACCTGCGTACCAGTTTTCAGGTTCTGGTTTTGTTGCAGCCTCTGAATCAGTTGAACCGGTTATTGTGAATACACAATCCGGCGGGATCATTGCCTTAAATGACTCTCCCGAGACTGAGATATCATTTCCCTGCTTAAGATTTTCTGCCGAACCGGTATAAATCATTCTGAGGTTTTTTCCGGCCGGAATGTTGGCCAGAGTTCCATTGATTGTAACCGGATAGCCGGCCTTATTACTTCCGGTGATAACCAGTTGCCCGTTTCTGTTTCGAAAAGCATAAACCGCCAGGTTGCTGTCCTGTTCTGTTACGCCAATCCTGACAGCGCCTGGTCTGATGAACTTCATAAGCTGTTCATGCTGATAGAACTGCTTCCTCGGCTTCCAGCTGTCATTCGCAGCAATATATTCGATCAATGGTTTACCCTCATCACCAGCCAGCCAGAAGACATAGTCGTTGGGTGGCACGCTGCCATAGCCGTTTCGTCTGCCATGCTGGTAAACGCAGTCAAATCCGTCCCAGAAAATATAGGCCCCGGCATCGTCGTCAAGCTGGCCGAGCATATTTCCGATCCCGGCTGTTTCGGTTACCCAGAAAGACTTGTTCGGATTTGCAGGCCTGCTGACTATTTTACGATAATTGTCAGCATCGTTACCATACTGGTGTACACCCCAGTATGTCAGCTTACTCATGAGGTACGAGTCATTCACCATATTATTAAGGAAATCACTGAAAAAGACATCCCAGGCCGCATCAGGGGCCACAAAACGGATATCGCTCATGCCAAGGGCATCCAGCTTCCCTGCGAGTTTTTTTATTATACGGATATACTGAACGGCATCAGGTATATTCGGTCCTTCCACAATCCCTTCAGGATGTTCGGCACTTTTACTCCTGGATATCACATCAGTCTCGTTCATTGGCGACACCAGGGTAAACTGAACTTTGGCCTTGTAGCGCATATAATACAACAGTGCCGCTATCGATTCAGCCAGTTCGTCTTCTCCGGCTCCATCAATCGAGTAATTTGTATTTCCCATCCAGCTTCTGTTCGGATCAGGTCCCTCAAGCGGTCCTCCTGCAGGAGGGCCGCCCATTAAACTTATGACCAGGTTATCAGTGACCCCTTTATAATTCAGATAACGCAGGGTATTCCAGACACCCTGGAATCTGATGCCGGAGAAGATACTGTCGTAATAAGTCCAGTTGAAATTGTCAGGGTCACCGTTATCATTTTCAGCTTCCCAGTCTATCTCCTCGATAACGGCCCTGAAAATAGTAGCTCCGAGTGAATCAACCAGCAGGTCTATGGCCGGTTGTACAACTTTGGCATCGCTGTATTTGCCATTATACCACCAGGCGGGATTGATATTGACGCCGAATCCGTCGAGTACCTTACCTCGTTCTGAGCCATTAATCAGCACGTTTACAGCGTGTTGCTGCCCGTACAGAGAACAGGTCAGAACAAGCGTTATCGCCAGAAGAAATATAAATGTTCTCATATCTGAAATATTTTATATTAATGTATAATACTTTATAAACACCTGCTATTAACCTGATTTACTGATATCTTCAGCGACATGGAAACCGGCTCTGCATATCTTATGAAATCTCCACATAGCCGGCTGATTTCCTTCTTATTATAACCGAATAATCACCGTGTCCCAGTTTTCTGAGAGTGTAGCTGCCCGGTACGGGATATTTACCTGATGGTACCGGAACTCCGTTGCTTACAACTCTTACAGGTTTGAAAGCGAGCCTGAGATATTCAGTGCCTGTACCGGATGTGGCAAAATACTTTATTTTATTTTTATCATAATGCACATCCCTGAGGATCCCTTCCGAATAAAGTATATGGTTCTCGTGTGGCGGCGCCCATTCCGGCACCCCTGCAAAAGCCTGGTAAAACATTCTCGGACATTCTCCGTAACAATCTGACCACCAGCTTAAAATACCCTTGCTCACAGGGCTTTCAAATGCCATTCCGGTTGAATCGTTGCAATAGGTTACCCATGACAGGGAGCGGTAAGCCTTTTCCCTGTAAGATTCATCACCTGAAACAGCATACCAGCGTGCACAGGCAGCTGCATAGCGGGCTGTCTGGTAATCCATTTTAAAATTGAATGAATCCTGTTCCCCCACTATATTAGCCCCCCACATCGTTGAAGGTTCGCCGGGTGCAGTACGGAATATAAAATTATCCTCTGTCCATTTGATCAGCTTTGGAATATCTTCTTTCCAGGCAGGGTCCAGATCAGGATAATCGAAGAGACATAATGTTGTGTTACTTGCGCTGAGATTGCTTTTGTATGTATTGCTCCTTACATCGGTATCAGTATGACCATCAGTCCAGTACCCGGTTTTCACCGGATATTTGAGAATAAAATCCCCAGCCTTATCACGTGCCTCCCGGTAAGCTTTCACATCGCCCAGATTTGCCCTGATCAGGTTCTCAAGCAACATATAACAGCCGCTCCAGTTTGCTCCGTAGGGAGCAGTTATCCTTCCGCTGTCCATAACAACCCTGTATGGCCATACCGATTCAGTTGCGCTCCCGGTGCGGGCATATTTTGCCAGAACATCAGCAACATTGAGAGCTGCTGAGAGGTACTTTCTATCGCCGGTGTACTGATACATTCTGTAATATGTAAAGCCCATCTCTCCGGCATGGTCAACCTGAATCTCATGAAGGACCAGCCTTCCAGCCTTTGAAAACCCGCGGAACAGGGTGTCTCCTGCATTTGTTGTAGTATAGGGAAAACCAGGCCAGGCAAAATCCGGAGAACTTGTCCCATGTTCAATTGTATAATCAACAAAGTCGCTGATAATCTTCATAACGGACGAATCACCGGTATAAGCGTAATAAAGACGTGCAGATTCAAACCAGTTGGGGATCTTTTCTCCGATATCATTCATCCAGGTATCCGGTTCAAGTACTCCATCAACCAGTTTGAAGGCACAATAAAAATAGTATTGCGGGTAGCGCGACCGGGGATCGGGTCCGGGTGAATAAGGCGCTTTATTCCTGACGAAGTCCCATCTCAGGCGAAGAAAATGATCAAAAGCATTCCCGGTGGGTGAGTACCATGGAACGATCCTGCCCTGGTTGTCAAGTACAACTTTATGGCCGCAGAAGGTAATATCGCTGTTCACCTTATAATCATGAGTACATGCCACCAGTAAAACAAGAACTATTGCAGCTGTTTTTTTCAGAAGGTTATGATCCGGTTCAGCCATTTCCAATGAGCCATTAATGGGTAAAGGATATCACAATTTAATTATAATATTCCTGTAAAACAAAATCAGTCCCGCGAGCCAGCAGATAAGGGTAAATATCAATGCATAAAGCAATGAGCCGTTATATGCTCCTGCAAGTGGTAAAAAAAGGTTATCATAGATCCAGCCGGCTAAGGAGATCTTACCTCCTGAAGAAGTATTTACGGATACCAGCCAGAGGGTAATAGCAAGAACTTCAGATAATACATATATGAACAGCGCATTCAGGCCAAACACCCTGAAAGGTCCGGTCCATCGCGAATATCCCTTTATGTCAATTATCCAGAGCAGGGCACCAAGGAACAGACAGGCAAACCCCGAAGTGTATAGTACGAAGGAACTTGTCCAGAGTGGCTTATTTATAGGAAAAATAAAATTCCATGCCAGGGCAGCTGCAATTCCGGCAATTCCATAAATAAAGAGCTTTCTGACAGCATTCCACTTAATTTCAGTAGTATCGATAAGCCGGGCCGCCAGATAGCCGAAGATTATGTTTGCAATAGAGGGCAAAGTACTCAGAAGGCCTGTCTGATCAAATTTCACTCCATGGAACACAGGGATATGGTTTATTCCAAGCACTGCGATATCAAATGTCCGTGCGAAATTCCCTTCCAGCGAAAATGGAAGATTCCCTCCAAAGATCAGCAGCAAAGCCCAGTAACCAAGGAGTATCACTCCTGTGGTGATTGTTATCCATCTTACAGGCATGCTGAGCACCAGAAATGAAGCAATTCCATATGCGAGTGCAATACGTGGAAGGACTCCCATTATCCTTATATTGGAAAGATCCGGGGTGAATGCGGAATAGGCTGTGATAAGCAATCCTATCAGATAGATCAGTACGGTCCGGCGAAGGATCTTCAGAGAAAGGATGTATGTAAGGGTATGACCGGTTTTTTTATAGGAGTACCACATGGCTGAGCCAATAATGAACATAAAGAAAGGAAATACAAGATCTGTAGGTGTACATCCGTTCCAGACCGAATGCAATAACGGCGGATATACGGATTCCCAGCTGCCGGGGTTATTTACAACTATCATAAATGCAACTGTAAGGCCTCTGAACACATCGAGTGCCAGCAGCCTTTTTGTATTTTCCATAAACCGTATTATAATTAATGTAATAATAAATAAAATTCATGGAATAGATTAATACAAGATCAAAAAAGTAAAAATTACAATAGTGTTAAATAATAGCTATTTTCATTACCTATTGAATATCTATTATTAAATTTACCTAATCAAGATATTGGAATTTGAAACCGGCTTCAGATTCATAAATAAAACCACCTTCATGAATATTTTCTTTAAAAAGCATTACCTCTTACCAATCCTGGCGTTTACATTCTTCACCATTACAGGTTATTCCCAGAACCTGAATGATTTCATTTACAACGGCTCACCTGAGCCAGGTAAAAATTCAGTAACCACCGGATTCCAGTTTAACGGATATACGAAGTACTGGCACGACATACGCCACGACTGGGTCACCTATGGTAACCTGTTCAAGATCGCGGTTCCGGATCCTGATTACACAATAGCCCAGAGCAAAGCCGATATTGCAGATGATATGAAAATTCCGGGATTATCACTGCAGGAAGGATTTATATATAATCTTCTGAGCAGTGATTATGTATTGCTTGATCAGCCTTCACTTCAGAAGATCTCAGAGGCTGCAGCCACCAAAAATGTGCTTGTCCTTACAGATCCGGCTTCAGAGGCCGGTAAAAAGCTTACCGGAAAACTTCCTGAAGGTGAACTGAGGAAAGATAACCTTAACAGCCACCAGTACGATGCAAAGGATTTTACAGCGGTAAATGTATTTTATCTTGAGAATGGCCCAAAAAAGATATTTGTCATCTCATCAAAGAGCAGTGATCTGAGAAAAATGGTCTCCGGACTTATTTTCAGCGTAAAAGAGATACTGGATAAATATGACCTTCACCGCGGCTGGTTCGGCGCCGAGACACTATTAAAAAGTGTCACCTGCACGGCAGGACATCCTCTTGAGGTTATAGGAAGGGGGATGAATGAAGGAAACTCCTGGTTTACCTTCAGCGGTTACATGGATTTTCTGGCCCAAAAAGAACTCACTGCCTGGCTGGCAGAAGTAAATATTCCGGTAGTCACGGATGTCGGGACAGGTCTCGATTATACTCCTAGCAGGTACAGGCAGGCAATATACGGATGCAAAGATTATGACGGATTACAGGTACAGAACATGTTCACTATTGAGTCGTGTCTGAAGTTCGCACATGACAGGAATGGATATGCCTTCCGTTCGGTATATGATCCTGTGGCTGATCTCTACAATTACGATGGTTATATAGCAGGCGAGGGAAACAAAGAACAGATTGACAATGAAAATGTTCCGTTTGTTTCAACCACGGGTACCCTCGATGGAGATGCAGTACCATGTATGGTTCTTTTTACCCCGAAGGGCAAGCAGTTTACCAGAGAGCTCATGTGGGCATCCATTATGGACCGCCGTGAAGTTGCCGTTCTTGATAATGGTAAGATGATGGGGCCGGAACTTTATCGTAATGTACTGGAATTATTACTTCTTGACCGGGTTTTTCCTGAGGAGTACTTTGGCAGCCGGATCAGCCTCGAAGCAACGACAAAAGATTATCAGCTTAATGTAAATGTTACAAATACTTATAATAATGCGATCTCCGGGACTCTGGAAATAACGCTTCCTCCGGAGATGAAAATGGCCGGACCTGCATCAACCGAAGTAAAGCTTCCTGCAGGCGGATCAAAAACCCTGCAGTTTAATCTGCAGCCGTCAATTAATTCAATGGCAAGAACTAATCCCATTGCCGTAAATTACAAATGGGAAACCGGGGAAAAAAGCACACTCACCATGATAGATCTGCCTCCGGTCATTACCGCACACCAGCTTCTGTACGGCCATGCGCCCGGAATCACCTATCCTGTCACAATACATAATTTCACTGACAACACAACCTTTCCGGTAAAAATTGAGGTACTTGACAGAAACGCTCCGCAAAAAGTTATTTTCAGCAGTTCAAAAACGTGCACTGCTGAAAAAGGCACATTCAGGGAATTGACTTTTGACCTGGAGCTGGCTCCGGGCAGCTACATCGTAAGAACCAGGGCTATCGGGTCTGAAATTATGACCCAGCTTGGGGTTGGAAAAGCTGAAGGATCACCGGTATTAACTGTTGCCGACCTTAACGGGGATGGCATCGATGAATACATCATGGAGAATGACAGCGTAAAGATAACTCTTCTGGCAACAGGAGGCAGATTAATTGAATACTACATAAAATCAAGGGGAGATAATGCCCTTTATAAAATATGGCCCGTAAAACCCGTGGATGATAAGCGCCCATTCAGGAAGAGAGGATATTATCCGTATGGTGGCTTTGAAGATTTTCTTGGACAGGCCAGCATGGAAACTCACAAATTATACACTGCTGAAATAATCAAACGGACGGGAGATTATGTTCAGGTCAGGATGACTGCAGATTACTTTGGCAACAAACTTGAAAAAACATACACATTATATGGTAACTCACCCCTTGTCGAAGTACGTTTTGCCCTGAAATTCAATAATCCTGAAGCCAATATGATCGCACCCGTGCCGGTGCTGGAGCTTGGAGCCAGGCACTGGACAGAGGATGTGTTTACTGTTCCTTCAAAGGATGGACTGCAGGAATACAGAATGCTACCGGAGAGGTACTATGGGAAGATTTTCTTCCTGAAGGAAGGATGGGATGCCGGTTATGACACGAAAGAGGACATCTCTTTCGTAAGTGCTTTCCCGGTTAAACCTCCATTGTTCCTTCATATGTTCATGAATCATCCAAGGAATCCGGATGCACATTTTTATTGTCATGAATTCCAGCCATGGGTACCTATCATGCAGAAGACCACTACCTACTTTACTTTCTATATGTGGGGAACGGGAGGCAAATGGCAAAACGGTGTAAAGGAACTGAGGGAAAGAAATCTCATAACCGAACAGTAGAATCGGATCTTTCTGCTGTCTGAAAATAAGGAAAAATGAGCCAGATATCAAGCACGGAACAAAAAAAAGCCTGTCAGGTTTTTAATAAAGGAATAAAGAATTTTTTAAGCCTGATACGCTATTCCTCAGCCTCACTAGTCCTCGCCATGACCTGTTCAGCCGGTAGTGGCCAGGGATTGGATAGCTTTAAATACAATGGCTCTTTCACCCCTGACAGGAATGAGGTGACAACCGGTTTTCAGTTCAACGGGTACACCAACTACTGGCACGATTACAGACATAACTGGATCCGGTATGGCAACCTTTTCAAGGTAGCCGAAGCGGATGTAGATTATACAATCGCGCAGAGCAAAAGAGACATCGCCGACGATATGAACATCCCCGGATTATCCGTACAGGAGGGATTTATGAGTAATCTGCTGGGCGCAAAATATCTTATCCTTGACCAGCCCACCCTTCAGGAACTGGGAAGAACGGTTGAGAGCAATGATGTGCTCGTACTTATTGATCCCGGTACTGAGACCGGGAAAAAGCTCACAAAAGAACTGAAGAAAAGTGATATCCTGAATGAAAAACTCCGTAGTCACCAGCTGGATGCAAAAGATTTCACAGAAGTAAATATTTTTTATCTCACTAACGGCTCAGGGAAAATCTTTGTGATCTCTTCAGTAAGCAGTGAACTGAGGAATAAAGTATCAGTTCTCATCAACGATACAAAAGCAATCCTGGAAAAGTACGATCTGCGCCGTGGATGGTTCGGAACCGGCACACTGTTAAAGAGCGTTACAATCACCCCCGGGCATCCTCTTGAAGTGATCGGAAGAGGCATGAATGAGGGCAACAGCTGGTTCACGTTCAGCGGTTATATGGATTATCTTGTTCAGAACGAACTCGGGAAGTGGCTTGCAAAAGTCAATATACCGGTAATAGCTGATGTCGGGGCAAATGTCGGTTACGTACAAAACATCGGACCGCAGGCAATATACGGATGTGAGAATTATGACGGATTGCAGCCCCAGAATATGTATACAATCGATTCATGGCTCAATTTCGCACATTCCCGCGGAGGTTACATATTCAGGTCAGTATATGATAAAGCGGCCGACCTGTATCATTATGACGGATATATTGCCGGCGAGGGAAACAAAGAACAGATTGACAATGAGAATGTTCCATTTGTACTCACTACAGGTTACACTGAGGATGATGCCATCCCCTGCATGGTGCTTTTCATAAATAAAGGGGAACCTCTGACAAAACAGACAATGTGGAAGGCTATTATGGACCGGCACGAAGTGGGTGTATCAGGTGAAGGAAGAATGATGGGACCGGCGCCTTTCAGAAATTCTCTTGAGCTTTTGCTTCTCGACCGCTTCTTCCTGGAGGAGTACTTTGGCTCACGGATTAACCTGGAGTCATATACAAAAGGTTATCAGCTCAATGTAAATGTGACTAACACCTATGATCATGCAGTTTCAGGCAAGCTTGAAATAGTTCTCCCTCCGGAATTGAAAATTGAAGGCCCGTCAGTAAGACAGCTTAGCCTCCCGGCTATGGGGTCGATATCAATACCGGTTGAGCTGAAGCCAACCATCAGTGCCATGGCGGCCACAAATCCGATAGCGGTGCACTATAAATGGGAAACCGGGGAAAAAGGTACCTTAACGATGCTCGACCTTCCCCCTGTCATATCTGCCCATCAGTTGCTCTACGGACTCACACCAATGGTTTCCTATCCTGTTACTGTCCATAATTTCACTAACAATTCAACATTCCCGGTAAAACTCGAGGTGCTTGATAAAAACATCCCCGGGAAGGTGGTCTTCACTTCTACACAATCGTGCTCTGCAGAGACGGGCACATTCAGGGACCTGACCTTTGACCTTCAGCTTCCGCCGGGAAGTTATAACGTAAAGGTCACTGCTCTCGGAACTGAGAATATAAGTCAGCTCGGAGTGGGAAAGGCTGATGGAGCTCCCCGGCTTTATGAAACGGACCTCAATCACGACGGCGTCAACGAATATGTAATGGAAAACGATAGCGTGAGGGTCACACTTCTTACTACAGGTGCACGCATTATTGAGTATTTTGTGAAATCAAGGAATGATAATGTACTGTTTAAACTTTGGCCGGGGAAACCTGCGGATACCAGCCGGGAGTACAGAAAAAGAAATTATTATCCCTATGGAGGATTTGAGGATTTTCTTGGGCAGGCAAGTATGGAAACCCATAAGCTGTACACTCCTGAGATCCTTAAAAAAGAGGGCAATTTTGTCAGTGTAAGAATGACTGCCGATTATTTCGGGAACAAGCTGGAAAAAACTTTTACACTCTTTGGTAATTCCCCGCTTGTTGAAGTGAGGTATGCCATGACATTTATAAATCCTGAAGCCAACGTCATTGCCCCTGTCCCGATTCTGGTTCTTGGGAAGAAACATGGAACGGAGGATATTTTCACGGTACCTGAAAAGGATGGTTTGAAGGAGTACCGGATGCGGCCGGAATTTTATGTCGGACGGGTGATTAATCCCGCAGAGGGATGGGATTCAGGGTATGATCCCCTGGAAGATATCAGCTTCGTCGGGGCATTCCCGGTTTCACGACCCCTGTTCCTGCATATGTTTCAGAATCTGGCCACCAACGGTGATGCCCACTATGATTTCAATGAATTCCAGCCATGGGTCCCGATCGTTCAGAAAACCACCTCCTATTTCACATATTATCTGTGGGGAGCCGGAGGAAAATGGCAGAACGGCCTGAAAGAGCTGAGAGACAGAAATCTGATAACAGTTAAATAGTTTTTTATACTATTTTTATCACCCGGCCGACGACAAGAAACGAAAACTTATTAATAAATCAATAATAGCGAAACAATGAAAACTTTTCCAAGACATTATCACTTCCTGACCGTGTTTCTGCTGGTCTTATCGGCCGGTATGGCTAATGGTCAAAACCTTGAGAGCTATAAATACGATGGCTCATTCGACCCCGGTAAAAATGCGGTAACCACCAGTTTTCAGTTTAACGGATACACAAACTACTGGCATGACATTTACCGCGACTGGATCTCCTACGGCAATCTGTTTAAAATGGCCATTCCAAAAATTGATTACACAATAGCGCAGAGCAAGCTTGATATTGCCGACGATATGACAATTCCCGGATTATCTCTGCAGGAAGGATTCCTTAATAACCTTTTTGCAGGGCAGTATGTAAAACTTGATGAGCCGTCGCTGCAAAAGCTCAATGAGTCACTGTCAGGTAATAGCATTCTGGTTCTGACTGATCCTGATTCGGAAGCAGGGAAAGCGCTTACTGCCAAACTGCCAAAGGAAAATATCTGGAAAGAGAAACTGAAAAGCCATCAGTATTTCGCTCTTGATTTTACGGAGGTAAATGCTTTTTACCTTGAGAATGGTCCTAAAAAGATCTTTGTCATCTCCTCGAAAAGCAAAGCTCTCAGGGATAAAGTAAATGACCTGGTCGACAATACAAAAACCCTGCTGGATAAATATGATCTCCGACGGGGATGGTTTGGAGCAGAGACACTGCTCAAAAGCGTAACATGCACTCCGGGGCATCCTCTTGAGGTGATAGGAAAAGGAATGAACGAGGGAAACAGCTGGTTTACATTCAGCGGTTACATGGATTTCCTGGCACAGAAAGAGCTTGATGACTGGCTGGCAAAGGTAAATGACCCTGCTATTGCTGACGTGGGATTCGGACAGATCTACGGCTGTAAAAATTATGACGGACTGCAGGTCCAGAGCATGTTCACAACCGATTCATGGATCAAATTTGCTCATGAAAAGGAAGGATATGTATTCCGTATGGTATATGACACTGCCGCTGATGCTTATCATTATGACGGATATATTGCCGGAGAAGGAAACAAGGAACAAATTGACAATGAGAATGTTCCGTTTGTAACAACTACAGGCAATCTGGAGAGTGATGCCATACCCTGCATGGTACTTTTTACCAAAAAAGGGGAAAAGATGTCAAAGAAGCTCATGTGGGAAACAATCATGGATCGCCGTGAAGTCGGAGTGCTCGGGATGGGGAAGATGATGGGACCGGCTCTCTACCGCAACGCGCTTGAGCTGTTACTGCTCGACAGGGTATTCCTTGAAGAATATTTTGGCGACCGGGTAAGCCTTGAAGCATCGACAAAAGATTACCAGCTTACTGTCAATGTCACAAATACATATTCCCACCCGGTATCAGGATCACTTGAAATAGTGCTTCCTCCCGAATTGAAAATGGCCGGCAGCCTTTCATCCCAGGTCACTCTACCAGCCGGAACGACAAAGACGTTGCAGTTTGCATTAATTCCCCAGGCCAGTGCCATGCGCAAAACAAACCCGATTGCTCTTCATTACAAATGGGAGACCTCATCTAAAAGCGCACTTACCATACTTGATCTGCCGCGGGCTATATCTGTTCAGCAGCTTCTCTATGGTCTCACGCCAAAAGTGACCTATCCTGTTACAATACATAACTTTACAACAAAAACTTCATTCCCTGTAAAGGTAGAGGTACTTGATAAAAATAATCCGAAAAAGGTGGTTTACAGCAGTTCACAGACATGTACTGCCCAGACAGCCACATTTAAGAATATGTCATTTGAACTGGAGGTTCCGGCAGGTAGCTATAATGTAAAAGTATCAGCGCTTGGGCTTGAAAATATAAGCCAGCTGGGAGTTGGAGCAGCAGTCGGGAAACCATATTTATATGAAGTGGATCTTAACAGTGACGGGATCCCGGAATACAGGATTGAAAACGACAGCGTACAGATAACACTGCTCACAACCGGAGCCAGGGTGATCGAGTATATTGTCAAATCAAGGAAGGATAACGTTCTTTTCAAGCTCTGGCCTGAAAAAGCAGCGGATGATAAACGCGCCGTTCAGAAAAAGAGGGTATTACCCATATGGCGGGTTTGAAGATTTTCTTGGTCAGGGCAGCATGGAAACCCACAAGGTTTATAATGCTGAGATCATTAAGAAGGAAGGCGATTACGTCAGGGTGAAAATGACAGCTGATTATTACGGAAATGAAATCGAAAAGATATTCACACTTTATGGAAACTCGCCTCTGCTTGAGGTGCAGTTCGCGCTTACATTCAAAAATCCGGAAGCTAATGTCCTGGGACCGCAGCCAATTCTCGAGCTGGGTGAAAGACACTGGACAGAGGATGTATTCACGGTTCCCGAGAAAGACGGAACCCATGAATACCGGATGAAGCCGGAAAAATACTATGGAAGGGCGTTCTTCATGAAAGAGGGATGGTACTCCGGTTACGATACAAAGCAGGATATCACTTTTGTGGGAGCATTTCCGGTTACCGAACCCCTTTTCCTTCACATGTGGATGAACCATCCGTCAAATAGTGAAGCACATTACTATTATGTCGAATTCCAGCCCTGGACCCCTATCTACCAGAAGAGTACAATGTATTTCACCTACTATCTCTGGGGAGCCGGCGGCCCGTGGCAGAATGGCCTTAAAGATTTAAGGGAAAGAAACCTTATTACCGAACAGAAGTGATTATAAAAGTGCTGATCAGGATTGAACCGGCAAAATGTTACAGAGAAAGATAAACAAGATTAAATGAAACGATATCATGAATAAACCTGGGTTACATATTTTAAAGAAAATATTCGTTATCCTTTTAACGATTATGTATGCAGCAACGATTTCCGCACAGAAACCGAAAGCTCAGAATGATCTGAACATTAAAAAAATTGAACTGGGCTATCCCTGTCCCGGGATCCCGTTCTATCACTTCAAAGCAGATGTGGAGCTGCCTCAATCCTCAATTATTGAGGTGGAGGCAGCAGTTGACGGGAATGTTCTCAGGGCTACTGACCTCAGAAGGGAAAGTGATACGGAAAACATGAACCGTCCTCCGGTATCCGAGCGTCCTCCATCAGGATACAGCATGTCTCAGGATGCCACCAGCTATAAAAATTTCAGTGTGGTAGGCTGGGTCAGATGGGAACCGGGAAAGAATTATAGCATAAGAATATCGGTACGGATGAAGAAATCAATTCATGCCGCCGGCGATGATGTTATAACGAGTGCGGTTAAGACAGTCACGGCTCCCCAGGGAACCGCGGTATTCGCCAAAGAATGGAAAAGCTATAAATCGGTTGTGGTCAGTGAAACCGCGGGTATCAGCCGCAGCAAAGAGCCCGTTGAGGTTCTTCTGGCTTTCTATCCTGATGAAGCACAACAGCTTACAAGGGATATCCGGGTCGCCGAAGTAGATCCTGTCAGTCATGTCCTGACAGAGGTACCCTCCCAGGTCTATGATCAGATGGAATATCTGAAAGAGGATGACCTGGCTCCTGATAAAAACGGCAATCCGACACGCAAGGTACCCCTATGGATGCCTACAGTTACTACAAGGGTGGCTTTTCTTGCGGATGTTCCCGGAAAATCAAGCAGGGTATTTTTAGTTTTCTACAACAACCCTGATGCTATGGCCAAAATGTACGAGACAGACCTGCGTGTTCAGGGAGAAGCGCCAGGACTTCAGATTGACAATGATGCCATGACAGTCATTCTGCATCCCAATTCGGGCCACCTCGATCAGATGACATTAAAAAGCAAACCGGACGCCCCGTTCTTTCACAGGCTGGAGACCAACGGAGCGATGCACTGGAATCCCGACATCTATGTTCCTCCCCGTGCGTGGACCCACACGGCTGACTGGAAACCGCCAAGAAACATCAAGACTGTTGCCGGCCCTGTCATTGCCAGAAGTGAGGTATGGGATAATATGAGGGAGGTACCCGAAGTCGATGCCTCTGTCAGGTATGAGTTCTTTCCGGGGGTTCCCTATTTCCTTAGTTCCACATGCATGCGGATAAATGAAACGGTAAATTCACTTGCCCTCAGAAACGCAGAGCTGGTCTTCAAACGCGAACTCATCACTAACGCAGCATGGTATGACGTCATCAGAGATTCAATTATAGTTTACGATGTGACCAATATGCCGGATCTTACCGATCTGAAGATGGAGGCCGACGTTCCATGGATAATTTTTTTCAATAAAGATAAAGGGATAGGGTTTGCTGGTATTCAGCTCGATTATTCCAATTCCGGAATTGAATCAGGGCCAAGACTGCTTAATCCTTTCTTCTACATTACGGCAGGACCATGGATTTATTGGGCACGCGGACTTTCTCATCCCTATCTTTCATCCAACATGCAACAGGTTGTACCAGTGCTGAAAGGCAATGTATTTGCAGAAAAATGGGCTTATCTTGTATATGATTTTGATAAGAATACCGAACCCTATGCAAAGGTGCTTGAATGGCAGAAACGTCTTAAAAATCCTTTAAGGGTCCAGCTCGTCGAAGAGGTTGACAACCGCGTCTCAAAAACACTTCAGGAGGTATTTATGGATAAGGGCAAAACGGGATGGGAAGGGAGAGATACGCATAAGTAGCAGTAAGAAGTAATCGGTAATCGGTAATCGGTAAACGGTATTCGGTAAATGAGAAAAACTTTCCCCTCCTTTTTTCAAGGGGGCTGACCGTTAAGAAATTGCCCTGTGGGCAATTTTAGGGAGGAGCCAGCCTGCAGGGAAGGATAATATCCCGGGACGATTGATTATCTGATTTTTACAAGGTTCGCTTCCCGGCCGGGGTGGTTATAATCCGGTAATCGGTAATCAGTCCCTCAGTACAAGCTAATAAAGCCCCGATAAGAATAAATATTAAGAAAGAAGTTACATAAGAGTAATCAGTCGGTCAGTATAAGAGTATAAGAAAAATATCAATCATGAAACAGTGCTTAACCGCAGTTAAGAGTAAGATTAATATTGAATTATTATTAATTCTCCTGCTGATATCATCATGCGGCAATTTAAAAAAATCGTGTACGGATGATAATGGCGATCTTAAGCCTGCCTGCTGGATAACAGACAGCAGGGAATGGCCCGTGGCTGATTCGCTGATGTATGGTAATTTCCCTGCTCCACTGTTCAGAAGGGAATTTTCAGTAAAGAAAGATGTCCGTTCAGCTACCCTGTATATAACGGCTGCAGGATACTACAGTACCTCCATCAACGGAAAACCGGCCGGGAAGAACTTCCTTGACCCGGCATGGACAAACTTTTCGAAAAGGATCTATTATTCTGAATATGATATAACATCTGATATCAGGAAAGGTAAAAATTGTATCGGAGCTACAGTCGGAAACGGATTCTATAATCCTTTACCGATGAAAATGTGGAGCCAGTTTAACCTCCGGGATTATTTACCGGTCGGAAAACCATCCTTCATTGCAAAACTGAAAATAGTATATGCAGACGGGGAAACGGAAGAGGTAAATTCCGACAGTAAATGGAAGTTCTCATATGGTCCGGTTATGAAGAATAGCGTATACCTGGGTGAGGTTTATAATGCAGGGAATGAGATTGACGGATGGAATCTACCCGGGTTTGATGATTCACGATGGAAAAGATCTGTCCTGAACAACGGGCCGGGCGGCAAACTGCAAAAGGCCTTCTTCCCTCCTGTCAGGATTACCGGGACCTATAAACCTGTTGCAATAACATCGCCGCTGAAAAACACTTTTATTGCTGATATGGGAGTCAACTATACCGGGATTTACAGGATAAGGTTAAAGGGGAATCCCGGCGATACGATAACCTTAAGATTCGGAGAGAGACTGTATAACGACGGAACACTAAATCCAATGACATCAGTGGCAGGTCAGATCAAAGGAGCCGGTGCAAATGCTGACAGATCGCAGGAGACACTCTGGCATGCCGGCTACGGGCCTGGTTGTCCGGCCGTCGCATGGCAAACCGACAGTTATATCTTCGGAAAAAACAGGGATATATGGTATAGCCCGGTGTTCACATTTCATATCGGCCGGTATATTGAAATCAAAGGGCTGAACTATACCCCTCAGATAAATGACCTTGAAGGCCTGGCGCTGAATTCAGAAGTTGAAAATGATAACAGCTTCAGCTGTTCATCGGAACTGATCAACTCAATTCAGAAGGCTTCCAGAATAACCTTCCTGGATAACCTGGTCAGTGTGCAGTCTGACTGTCCCGGACGTGAACGATTCGGGTATGGAGGTGATCTGAATGCAGTTTGTGAAGCATTCATGTACAATTTCAACATGCAATCATTTTACCGGAAAACAATCTACGACTGGGTGGATGCCATGAAAGATTCAATTTTTATAGATACCGCCCCGTATGTGGGTATCAGAAATTGCGGATTAAGCTGGGAATCGGCCTTCCTTATAACACAGTACAAAATGCTGCTGTTCTATAACGATACCAGCCTGGTTAAAGAATTATACTCCTCTGACCTGAAATGGATGGAGAAGGCAGCAAGGTTGACTCCCTCAGGGATTGTTGAAAAGGGTTTAAGCGATCATGAATCTCTTGTGAAGGTTCCTGTAAAACTGATCGGGACAACTCATTACCTGGACTGTGCAAGGATAATGAAGAGATTTGCCGCGATAATGAATGATACCGCAAATGAGAAAAAATTCGGGAAGCTTTCTGACGACCTTACAGCATCAGTTCTGGACATGTACTGGAGAAAGCCTGTCCCGGATACAATAAACAGGGAGACGCTTTTTGCAACTCTGCTTTATTATGACATTGTACCCGGGAATGAGAAAACCGCCGCTGCCGACTCACTTATGAAGGCTTTAAAAAAAGCTCCTGCAGGGCATTTCACTACCGGGATATTCGGGACAAAATATATCCTTGATGCCCTCTCTTCGACAGCCGGTGCGGGTACCGTGTATGATGTAATCAACAGCACCGCGTTCCCGGGTTGGGGTTATATGATCGACCATGGTGCAACAACTATCTGGGAGACATGGAAGGAAAGTGACAATACCTACTCCAACTGTCATCCGATGTTCGGATCTGTTTCAGAATGGTTTTACCGCTGGCTCGGGGGAATAAGGCCCGACCCGGAAAATCCCGGTTTCAAAAAATTCATATTGTCACCATTCCTGCCTTCAGGCCTTACTTATGTCAATTGTTCCTATCAGACACCTTTTGGCATCATAAAATCAAACTGGAATAAATCAAAGGCGGGTATTAAATATGAAATAACTGTCCCGGAGGGAACATCTGCTTTATTTGAAATAGCTTCCGCCGGGAATAAATCCTTTAGAATTGAGAACACTGTTACAAAGATGGTTGTCATTAAAAATGCAACCGGCCCGCGCTTCAAAGCCGAACTACCTGGAGGCAGTTATCTAATCACTTGTAAATGAACCGTGCTTGAACAGCATATAAAAGAACGACAATCAATATGACTCTCAGGTTATTTTTTCTTTCGGCACTGGCGACTGTGTGCTGTGAAGGTTTCGCGCAGCAGGAAGTGCCCCTTTATTCCGGAAGAGTTCCAGACTCGAAGGATATTCCTGATGAAGAGGAGGTCACAATCGATAAAGAGGCAGGCACACTGGCATATAAAGTCTCCCACCCCTCCATAACAATATTTCTTCCACCCGCTGAAAAAGCAAGTGGTTCGGCAGTGGTAATCTGTCCGGGGGGAGGTTATCATGTCCTTTTAATGACCAGGGAGGGAAGCGACATAGCCAGAGAATTCAATAAGCTTGGCGTTGCTGCCTTTGTTCTTAAGTACAGGTTACCTGATGACAGATATATGACTGACAAATCGATAGGTCCACTGCAGGATGCACAAAGGGCAATTGAGGTTGTAAGAGAGCATGCAAAAGAATGGAATATCGATAATAACAAAATCGGTATAATGGGGTTTTCAGCCGGAGGTCATCTTGCCTCCACTGCCGGAACCCATTTTGAAAATGCCCTGATAGAGAATAAGAACGGTACCAGCCTCAGGCCTGACTTCATGATACTCGTCTACCCTGTAATAAGTTTATCGGATAGTCTGGGACATATTGGTTCCCGTGAATATCTGCTGGGGAAAAACCCGACTGAAAAACAGATCAGGTTTTTCTCAAACGAGCTTCAGGTATCCAAATCAACACCTCCGGCATTTCTTATCCTTGCCGGTGATGACAGTGTGGTAAAGCCTGAAAACAGTCTGTCATTCTACAATTCTTTAAGAAAGAATGGAGTTCCATCGGAGATGCATATATACGAGTCGGGCGAACATGGCTTCCTTAAGAATCCACCATTTGAGGAATGGTTTGGCAGGTGTTGTTACTGGATGAAAAGCAATGGCTGGCTGTGATTATCAAACAAACAATGAAAACGAAATCACCTGCCTGTTATTTACTCCCGGTATTGACAATGCTTTCCTTTTGCACTGTATTTATACAATGTTCTTCAGAACATGAAGAGAGCATAATTATTGAAAACAGCCATTTCAGATATGAAATAGGAAAAGAGGGGAAAAATCTTCATTTTACCGATAAAATGACCGGGAACGACTGGCTGAATACTGATTCGGTTTCGTGGTGTGCAGAACTGAAGAGTGACGGTAAAAAATTCAGGGTAACACAGGCATCATTAAGCGGAAGTATATTAAAACTGTCATTCGGGGATGCAGGGACGAGTGTCAGAATCAGAATAAAAGAGAACAAAGATTTTGTTGACCTGAAAGTGGAATCGGCAGAAGGACCTGCTGATGAACTGACATTTGTAAATATTCCCCTGAGACTTGAAGGAATGCCTTATGAGCCTTTTGCAGGATGTGTCCTGTCAATGAATCTGTTCACACGGGTACGTGAACTTCCCGCTCTTCAGAGTCACCTGTGGGCAACCTGCTACAGTCACTTCGGAATAAAA
Source organism: uncultured Bacteroidales bacterium (assembly GCA_963816345.1). Lineage (GTDB taxonomy): Bacteria > Bacteroidota > Bacteroidia > Bacteroidales > VadinHA17 > LD21. The sequence goes on along the minus strand of CAWFKI010000005.1, from coordinate 1,203,997 downwards.
GGAGCTGAAATAACTCTTATCGGTGTTCCTCAGAAGCAAATCCTGCCTGTTATCCGCGATGTTATGTCGCAGGCAAAGGATATCCCCTTTTCCGATAAAGGAGGTGCCTGGGCTGCCACAAGTAAAGAGGGCTATGGGTCATACCTTATGAACTTTGGCACGCTCACGGAGGAAACAGCTGACGAATGGATCTCCATGTGCAGGAGTCTTGGATTCAACCAGATAGATAACCATGGTGGCAGTGAGTTCTTTAAATTCGGCGATCTTGACCTGAACAGGGAGAAATGGCCTGACGGCTGGCAGACCTATAAACGGATCAATGACCGGCTTCATAATGCGGGCATATCTTCAATTTTTCATACCTATGCATTTTTTATCGATAAAAATTCCAGGTATGTTACCCCTGTCCCCAGCGAAGATCTCGGCTATTTCAGCTCCTTCACCCTTGCCGAACCACTTATGCCGGGCGATTCTGAAATTGTGGTCAGGGAATCAACGGCAGACATCTCAACAACCACCGGTTTTTTTGTCAGGAACAGCCTTTCCCTCAGGATCGGAAGCGAGCTTGTGGAGTTCAGGGATGTAACCAGAATACCGCCATATAAGTTTACAGGATGCAGGCGTGGTGTAAACGGCACGAAAGAGTCATCACATTCTGCAAATGACAAAGTATTCCATCTGCGTGAGATGTTCGGCAGGTTTGTACCGGGGCCTGAGACCTCTCTGTTCAGCGAAATAGCTCATCATACTGCTGAAATTGTCAACCAGTGCGGCTTTGACGGGATCTATTTCGATGCAATCGATGGCAGCGATATTCTTGCCGGTGAAGAGTATTTCTGGTATTACGGAACAAAATTCATTTTTGAAGTAGCGAAAGGGCTTAAGAAGCCGGTAGGTATGGAAATGAGCTCCATGTCGCACCTCTGGTGGCATTACAGATCGAGATGGCAGGCATGGGACAGGCCTGTAAGGGGATATAAGCGGTTTGTGGATATCCACTCGGCTGCAATCAAATCAGGACGGCTCTTTCTTCCTCCCCGGATAAAGTCTAATGAATATGAACATGGCCTGTGGCGCGGTAATACTCCGCTTATTGATAAATACGCTGCAGCTGAGAATGGCGGGCTTCTGCTCCCTCTTCACCTCGGATGGTGGGGAAACCAGACATGGAATCCTCCTCAGGTAGAACCGACTTTTACGGATGACATAGAATATCTCTGTTGCAAGATGATCGGGAATAATGCGGGCCTGTCAATGCTTGGTGGTGTTGATAAAAAGAGCCTTGATGAAAATCCGGGCTTCAAGCGTCTGATCCCGATCATAAGGCAATACGAGGAGCTAAGGCATAAGAACTATTTCAGTGACAGCGTGCGTGCCCTGCTCCGGCAACCCGGAAAAGATTTCAGACTCTTTATGGCACGCGACAGTTCATGGAATTTCAAACCTGTAACTTATCAGAAGCATAAGGTAGAAGGCCTGACCCATCCATCCGCCCGCTGGAAGATAAACAATGAATTCGGCCCACAGCCGGCCAGGCTCAGGCTTGAAATCCTGATGTCGGTAAAACCTTATGACGATCCGTCAAATGTAATGCTGGCAGATTTTTCAAAGCCCGGGGAATTCACCTGTGAAGCAAGCGCCGCGGGAGTTTCCGGGAAAATATCACCTTCATCTGAAAGTTCAGAAGCCCCGCGGAAAGGCGGACTGTTTTCAGCATATTCCGGTGATAACGTAAAAAGAGAAGGATCATGGATAAAGATGGTCAAAAAGTACGAGCCATGGCTTGACATCAATAAAAACCAGGCTATCGGGGTATGGGTTAAAGGGGACGGAAACGGTCAGCTGCTGAATCTCAGAATAGAAAGTCCGAATCATTTATCGCATGGCGCCCACGGAGATCACTTTATTACGATCGATTTTAATGGATGGAAATATTTTGAACTTGTAGAGATAGAGTCATCAGAATTCAGCAACTATATCTGGCCTGATTCCGGTTTTTATGTTTATGATTCGTACCGGCATACGGTCCAGTTCAATAACGTGGACAAGTTGCAGCTCTGGTATAACAACCTGCCTCCCGGCAGGGAAGCAAACTGCCTGATCGGTCCAGTCAAGGCGCTGGCCATGGTCCCGATAACTGTAATTAATCCTGAAATATCAGTCGGAGGAGAGAAACTTAAGTTCAGGGTAAAGATGGAATCAGGAATGTACCTTGAATTCGTTTCACCTTCAGACTGCAAACTCTATGGTTCCAGGGGAGAGTTTCTGCAGGATGTTGAGATTGAAGGAACCGTTCCGCTGCTTAAAAAAGGGGAAAATGAGATCGGCTTCACCTGCCAGGGGACGGAAGGTATAAGCACAAGAGTGCAGCTCACCATGATCAGTGAAGGCAATCCGCTTGATATTCAATGACTCCTCATTTTAGTGGTTACACAAATACCAGAATCAGATTCTTCATTGAGGTCTGTAGCTGAACTGGCATTTTCCATAGCAAAGGGTGCTCCCGACTTTGGACGATTAATGTGGTGAGATTTTTCAACGGGTGTTGAAATGAAAAAAGCTAAGATCATACCATCTCCGATTGATTTCAAAAAAGTATATTTGACATCGGTAGTTTGTTGGAATAACAATTGTTTTTAATTAATAACCAACTTCGATATGACAAAGATAGACAGGAGAAAATTCATATATTCCTCCGCGATGCTGGCAGCCATTCCGGTAATCCCTTCCCGCGAACGGGAAGCAATATTAATGGGCGATGACAATAGGAAAAATTTCCTTCTGGGAGTGATCTCTTCAGCAAATGACCCGGAAAAAGAGCTTAAAACTGTAAGGGAGCTCGGATTTCCTTCCTGTCAGCTCAGCATCGACAAATATAGCCCTGAACTTGCTAAAAGATTGGCAGAAACATTAAAAAAGCTTGACATAATCCCCACATGTCTGATCTGCATGGGACCCGGCACATACAAGTGGAACTTTACCGAGGGCCCATCGACAATTGGCCTGATACCGCGCAATACCAGGCCGGCCCGGGTGGCACGCCTCAAAGATGGAATCGAATTCTGCAAGGCTGCCGGGATTCCTGCTGTTCATGCCCACTTCGGTTTTATCCCGGAGGACCCGAAAGATATTCTGTATATTGAATTTATCGATGTAATGAAATCCCTGGGAGATTATGCACTTAAGCACGGAATTGAAATCTATTTTGAAACCGGTCAGGAGACTCCCGTCACTCTTCTCAGGGCAATCACGGATATCGGTACCGGAAATCTCTTTGTAAATTATGATACGGCAAATCTTGTAATGTATGGAAAGGCAAACCCACTTGACGGACTGAAGGTGATCGGGAAATATGTAAAAGCCCTTCATGCCAAAGACGGACTTTATCCCGTCAATCCTGATGAATTGGGCAGGGAGGTGCCAATTCCTACCGGAGAAGTCAGGTTTCCTGAAATACTTAAATACCTGAAGGATCTGGGATTCAGGGGCAATGTCACAATAGAATACGAACTGGGAGGAGAGAACAATGAGTATATCCTGAAAACAAAAAAATATCTCGAGAACATTATATCATCTTTGTGATCCCTTGTCAGCTGTAATCTGACAGATAGATCAAAATCGCATCATCTTAATCCAAACAAACCCGTGATATGAAGAAATATAAAGTTGGCATTATTGGTTACAGCTGGGCTGCCGGTGCACACATTGAAGCTATAAACAAGACCTCCGATGCAGAGGTTACCGCAGTCTGCTCATCCAGAAAGCTCGATTCTTCAATGCTCAGTTCCAGGCATGGCGGAATGATACGGTGCTACACCGACCTTTCCGAAATGCTTGCCGATAAGGATATTAATGTGGTTTCAATCTGCAGCTATTCTTCCGAACACGCAAAACAGGCTATCATGGCAGCAAGAGCCGGAAAGCATCTGATAATTGAAAAGCCCGTTGCGCTTACATGGGAGGATTGCCTTGATGTGAAAGCTGCAGTTGATAAAGCCGGCGTCAGAACATGTGTCTGTTTTGAATGCCGATACTCCAGCCAGCTGATCACCACAAAATCGCTGATCGATCAGGGATTTCTGGGGCAAATTCACTATGGAGAAGTTGATTATTATCATGGCATCGGTCCATGGTACGGACAATACCGCTGGAACATACTCCGGGATTCCGCCGGCAGCAGCCTGTTGACTGCAGGATGTCATGCCCTGGATGCACTGCTTCTTTGCATGGGAAGTGAAGTTGATGAAGTCAGAAGCTTTGCCGCATCATCTGCCAATGAGGATTTTGCAAAGTACGAATATCCCACTACCTCCGTCAGTATCTTAAAATTCAGGAACGGGGGTGTTGGAAAGGTTGCCTCAGTAATTGACTGCCTGCAGCCTTATTATTTCCATATACATCTTGTAGGCAGTGAAGGAAGCCTGCTTGATAATAAATTCTATTCAACCCGTATGGGAGGACTGAACAAGTCCCGGTGGAGTGAGTTATCGATGAAAATGCTCGATTCGGGAGATGTCTCGGACCATCCTTACCAGACACAGTTTGAAGCCTTTTTCAGTGCCCTGGACCAGGACATTGAAATGCCTCTGACAAGTCTTAACGATGCACTTGCTACCCACGAAGTCATTTTCAGAGCCGACCGGTCATCAGCTCCTGATTAATTGCCGCATGTTTCAGTTAATTCATTGTCAGGATTGAAATCATACTGGTTCCGACGCCAGATCTTTATTAAACTTGCTAATTATTAATTTTATACAAATACTAACACATATATCATGAAACGAAGAGATTTCCTGCAAAACACTGCTGCACTTACTGCAGTTACAATAATCAGTCCGTCGACAGCTTTCGGAACAAAAGCAAATTCTGCCGTCCGTATGGGACTGATAGGTTGTGGACCAAGAGGGACAGGGGTAATTACCTCCATGTCGAACCAGACAAATATCAATATCATTGCCCTGGCAGATCTTTTCAGGGATAAGCTGGAATCTTCCAAAAAGCTCCTTGATGCCCAGAATATAAAAAAGGGCTTTCCGGCTGTCTCAAACTCATATACTTACACCGGTTCAAAAGCATACATGAAACTGCTTGAAAACAAAGATATCGATGCAGTACAGATCTCCTCCCCTGCCTATACCCACGCGGATTTTCTGGAGGCTGCGGCACTTGCCGGGAAACATATCTATTGCGAGAAGCCTGTATCGCCTGATGTAGCCGGATGCCGTAAAGTTGAAAATATTGGCAATCAGGTTAATGGAAAACTTAGCGTGGTGATAGGATTCCAGATCAGGCATGCCACCCCTTATGTCGAAATGGTGAAGAGGATTCAGAGAGGAGATATCGGGGATGTCCTGAATGTACATCTTTGCTACCTGGCCACAAAACTAGTTCCGGGCGATATAAGCGGTCTTTCCTATGATGAAGCACGCATCCGTAACCAGTACAATTTCCATGCTCTTTCAGGTGGTACAATGCTTGACCAGAGCATACACATGATTGATGTCTGCAACTGGACACTGCAAAAGCTTCCTCTTCATGCAACAGGATCAGGAGGAAAAGATGAAACTATTAAGTTCGGTGACACATGGAAGCATTTCCAGGTGGTATATCAATACCCCGGTACAAATGTAAGCATGCTTGCTACCCAGTTCGGAACTCATTTTGGTGATGTGTGTGCCAAATTCATTGGAACAAAAGGCACTGCTGAGGCTCACTATTCCGGAGGCGTTTTTATCAGTGGTGATAATCCCTGGGATTCCGGAGTACCCAGATGCGCAGGTGAAGCCCCCACTGAGGAACAGAGAAGAGCAGGCAAATTTTTATCCGCACTTCAGGATGCTGATGCCAACAAGGAGATCTCTTTTATAAACAGCATTATAACAGGGAATTACCTGAATGAAACCAGATCCGGAGCCGAGTCTACCCTTACCGCTATCCTCGGACGGGAAGCCGCCATCTCTGGTGAGATGATCGGGTGGGATGAATTACGAAATTCAAATGCAAGACTCGATCCGATGTTAAACCTCACCCAATTTGACAAATAGACTAAAATCAAAAGCATGAATTCATTACAGAGAACTCTGGACTTTATAAACGGTCTTTCTGTCGACAGGCCCCCTTTTCATCCGATTCTAATGAGACTGGCTTCAAAATATGCAGGAGTCAAATATAAAGAGTTTTGCCTTGATCCTGAATCGAAATGTGAGGCCAATATACGCTGTTCGACAGATTTTTCGTACGACTGGGTTAATGTAATGTCGGATCCCTATACCGAGGCAAGCGCCTATGGGACAAAACTATATTATCCGGAAGATAACCTGCCGCAGGTGGCTGAATATCTTATACAGCAAATTGATGATATTGATAAGCTTTCGGTGATCAAAGTCAGTGACAAGGGCAGGCTTAAGGTAAGAGTTGATGAAATAAGGCAATTCAGCAGGCTTGTCGGGAACACCCAGTTTATCTGCGGATGGGTCGAAGGTCCACTGGCGGAATTCTGTGACCTCAGGGATCTGTCGGCTGTATGCATGGATATGTATGAAAATCCCGGGAAGATTAAACTGGCACTGGATATAATGACGGAAAGCGCTGCCAATTTTATAACATCACAGGTCAAAGCCGGCGCTCACTGCATTGGAATCGGAGATGCGGTCTGTTCTCTTATCTCCCCGGAGTTGTACCGGGAATTTGTATTTCCGCTTGAAAAGGCATTAGTTGATCATACCCACTCTTTAAATGCCCTTGTGAAGCTTCATATTTGCGGAGATACTACCGGAATATTGCCTGATATGATAAAGACAGGTGCAGATATTGTCGATATAGATCACCTGGTTACAACAATGGGCGACTTCATGCCCCTGTTTTCAGATAGACAAGTTCCTTCCGGCAACAGCAATCCTGTCTCGGTGATAAGGGACGGCAACCGCGAATCTATAATGGAGAGCGTTCTCGATTGTTTCAATGAAACCCGGGGCAGAGGAATCGTCTCTGCAGGCTGTGAAATCCCTCCCGATACTCCGGTAGATAACCTCTTTTCCTACCGCGATGCAGCCCATGGGCTTGCGGGTTACCGGTAACCGGCAAGCGGTAAGCTATTTTGTCCAACTGCTATTTTCCAACGTTAGCAGAAGGTTTTGGCAGAAGTGATACAATAACAGCTCCCGTAAGGGCAACGCAAATAAGTACAATAAATCCCGGAGTATAGCTTTTTGCAGAATCATATAAAGCTCCCACAAGCATCGGGAAAAGCGATTCGGCAATACCATCCGCGACCAGGATTATTCCCATAGTCCGGCCAAGCGCCCTGATACCGAAGAGGTCGCCCGCCATCAGGGGGATGATCATGTAATCACCACCAAGTCCTATACCAAATATAATGGCAAAAATATAGATCCTTCCCGGGAAATCCGGTATCAGCAGAAGAGGAATGGCACAGGCTACAATAAGGTAGATAAGTATCATCACATATTTTCTCCTGAGCAGATCAGCCAGCCAGCCCATCAGCAGTCTTCCCGCAAGGCTTGATAACAAAACAAACGACATTACATTCGCTGCCTCCGCCTGGGAATAGTTTATATCGCGGAGGTACAGTTTAAGATGCTGTCCCACTCCTCCCACTGCCCCGATGGAGCACATACTGCCGAAAGCCAGGAGGTAGAAATAACGGTTCTTAAGTATGTTTTTAATAGGTATGGCTTCCTCAGTGATCCCCGGCTCTGAAGGTTTGACAGAGGATCCTTTAATAAAATATGACATGGGAAGGGCTACAAAAATTATAAGAAAACCCAGAGAAGATAACGCTATATGCCATCCGAAATGGCTCTCAAGACCTGCAGATATCTGCGGTACAAGTGCTCCTCCTGTTCCGATACCCAGGTAGGCAATTCCCATTGCCTTGCCCCTGTTCTTATCAAACCATCTTGAGATCAGGACCTGGCAGGGCAATGGTCCGCCGCAAACATAACCCAGGGCATTAAAAATATAGAAGAGGTAAAATAATCCAAGTGAATGTGCAAAGCTAAGGCCGATCAGAGCTGTTCCCATCATAAGAGCGCCGGACATCATCAACCGCCGCGGACCATATTTATCAATCATCCAGCCGGCAATAAACCCAAACAATGGTCCTACTATCAGCTTGCCCAGGGCATTTCCTGAGGTGACAACGGTTCTTGACCATCCGTATTCCCTGATCATGAAATCATAGAAGAAAGGCAAACCGTAATATGCAAATCCGACGATCCCGAAAAGTGAAAGGAATGCCGTCGCGATAATATATGTCTGAGAGCTTCGTTTAGGTATTCCGGGGCTGTAGGGTTGAGTAATTATTCCCATCTCAATCAAAAGGTATTAATTAATAAAGTAAATAATCATATGCTCTGTCCGGCAAGGCTGGCCATGCTCCAGTAGGCGCTTCCCAGCACCGAGCCGGACGTTCCGAGATGTGCCTTTTCTATCCTGACCCCTGCCCTGCAGTTCTCCAGTGTGTTTTCAAAAGCACTCTTTTTGATCATTGAAATGTAACTGTCACGGGCATCTGTCATTCCTCCTCCGAGGACTATGATTTCCGGGGCAAAAATTGTGATCAGGTTTGCAAGGCCTATTCCGACCATCCCGGCATTTTCATTTACAACCCTCACAGCCTCAGGAACATTTTCATAGCTCAGCTCAAAGATCTCCTTGCATGTAATTCTTCCCGCCCCGGGTTTAACTCCATGCCCCGTGACCTCACCGTACCTCCTGACTATTGATGAAGCCGAGGCAAAATGTTCAAATGATCCTCTTGATGCCTTTATCACTCACCCCGCCGTCGCAGTTTATTATCATCTGACCTATTTCTCCTCCTGCATTATTCATTCCCCGGTAGAGCCTTCCGTTTATTATAATCCCTCCCCCGATACCGGTGCGAAGCGCAACGAATATAACGTTCTTAAAGCCCTTCGCAGCACCGAACCTGTGCTCGGCAACTGTCATCATATTTGCATCATTGTCAACAAACACAGGCAGTCCGGTCTCCTGCTTCACAATTTTAACATACGGCACATTTATCCACTCCTTAATACCCTGATCAGGACCGAGAATAATTCCTGCCTTATGATCAATAAACCCTTTTGCGGAGGTCCCGATGCAAATAGGATTCACACCCTCCTCTGCCACTATCTTTCTGATATCCCTTATTGCCTCCAGAATCCTTTCAAGAAGATAATCACGTGTTTGTTTTTGATTCAGCGGATATGACCTGGCCGCAATAATTTCGCCATCCATCCTGACAACGGCTATCTTAATGGCATTGCGACCTATATCAGCCCCTATGGCTGCAGCATGATTGAACATTCTTTTCTCATATGGAGTATCACAAAAATAGTTTTAAAAATATATTATGATATTAACAGGAATATAAAAGTTGCCTGACCTGGTAAACAAGCGCTGTACCCGGGATCATGCAGATTTATCAATCATTTCATTCTTAAGGGATTCAAGTGTGTTCTGAAGAGATTCCTGGAACCTGTTCGCATTTTCGATCCATTTTAGAATCTTTTCACTCACAACGGGAAACTCCGGGGAACGCATCGAGACTGTCCTGTAGGCGTACTCCCTGAGTTCTGAGACATTTTCCAGCACATTTTTAAAATAGACTCTTAAGAATGAATCGGTAATGAAGAAATATCTTTTCCTGTCGGAGGTGAACGTCTTGTAATCAATTATTTTATTCTGCAGCAGATAATTAAGCGAATTACTGACCGAACTCTTGCTTGCCTTGAAATAATCGACAAGTTCATTGAATGTTTTTTCGGGAGGATCACTTACCGTAAAATAGGCTACAATCCTGGCCTGCATCGGAGTAAGTCCGAATTTTTCAAATACCTTACCGGTCTCTTCTACAGTCTCTACGGTATATTTTTTCGCTTCAGGCATAGTTGCTTAATATATGCACTTGATTGTAAACAAAATTAAATAAATCGTGATCAGTTCTATTACTTTTGAACCGGAAAAACAAATATATTTTTTCTTGGTTCACTCAGATAAAAAGCTTAGTTTTGAAAACTTCAACTGAAACTTAACCCATATTAATTTCCACATTATGACTACTACCAGCTCTTCATCCGCGATAAGCAGAAAGGATTATATTTTTTCAATTACTATAATCGGCCTCTTCTTTTTTATCTTCGGCTTTGTCACCTGGCTCAACGGGATCCTCATACCTTTTCTCAGGACAGCATGCGAATTAAACGATTTTGAAATCTATTTTGTGACATTTGCATTCTATGTTTCCTATCTGGTTATGGCACTGCCCTCTTCCGCTGTGCTTAAGAAGACCGGATTTAAGACCGGTATGTCATTAGGCTTGTGGGTAATGGCTGCAGGAGCTCTTATTTTTATTCCTGCTGCAATGACAAGGACCTTCGGCCTCTTCCTTCTCGGACTATTCGTTGAAGGTACCGGGATGGCACTTCTTCAGACAGCATCAAATCCCTACATAACCATTATCGGGCCACCCGAGAGCGCAGCAAAGCGAATGAGTATAATGGGTATTGCAAATAAATTTGCAGGTGCAATTGCGCCTATTATCCTTGCAAGCATCATACTGAAAGATTCGAAGGTTCTCGAGGACAAGCTCGCCCAGGCTGCTGATCAGGTGATCCGTACAGGTTTACTTGACGAACTGGCAGGCAGGGTCATCATGCCATACCTTGTGATGGCTGCTGTACTTGTCCTTCTTGGATTATTGCTGAGATTTGCCCATCTTCCTGAAGTGGACACAGATGCAGAAGACGAAACAAGCAGCGAATCATACTCAAGGAAAACCAGCGTATGGCAGTTCCCCCACCTGATACTTGGCGTGATAGCACTGTTTTTTTATGTAGGTGTTGAAGTAATCGCAGGCGACAGCATAATAAGATATGGTCAGTCGATAGGAATAGCAATGGAGTCGGCCAAATTCTATACCTCACTTACTCTTTTCGGAATGATAATTGGATATAGTTCCGGCATTATTTTTATTCCCAGATATATCAGCCAGGTTACTGCCTTGAAGTTATGCACAATTTTCGGAGTAATTTTTTCGCTTGGAGCTATCCTTACTCCGGCTCACCTGGTTTTTACAATACCATTTATTGATATAATGACCCTTAAATCAATTGAACTCGTTCTCCCGGTTACAGTACTGTTTGTCGCGCTGCTCGGTCTTGCCAATTCACTGGTATGGCCTGCAATGTGGCCGCTTACACTCAATGGACTCGGAAGATTCACCAAGACAGGGTCGGCTCTGATGGTGATGGCCATTGCCGGAGGTGCTTTGCTGCCTCTGCTCTATGGCAAGCTTGCCGTTACCTTCTCGACACAATCGGCTTACTGGCTGTGTGTCCCGGCCTATTTAGTCATAATGTACTATGCATTTATTGGCCATAAAGCAGGAAGATAAGGATGGATTACGATCTGAAGGAAATATTTGAGAAATTTCAACGCGGATGGCTCCTATAAAAGCGGTGAACCATATGGCAGTGGTCATATTCATGATACATTCCGTATCGAAACATCTGAAGATGACAAGGACAACTATATACTTCAGCGACTTAACAATAAGATATTCAAGAATATCCCGGAGCTTCAGCATAATATTGAGAGAGTTACTGTCCATCTCAGAAACAAGCTCAGAGCTATTCCGGGTTCAGATATAAAAAGAGAATGCCTGATTCTCATACCATCAAAAGATGGAAAAAGCTGGATCACCGATCAGCAGGGGAATTACTGGAGAATGTACATTTTCATTTCCAATCACAGGTCATACAATATTGTTGACAGCCCCGGCAAAGCTTTTGAAGGTGGAAAAGCGATCGGCCGGTTTCAGGCAATGCTTGCTGACATGCCCGGAGAACCTCTTTTTGAAACTATCCCTAAATTTCACGACATTGAGAACCGCCTTGAGATACTTGACCGGACAATCAGTCAGAACCCTGCAGGACGTGTCGGATCTGTAACTGAAGAAATATATCAGTACCAGAGCAGAGGCGAGGAGATGAAGACCATCCTCAGGCTAGGCAGGGAAGGAAAAATACCTCTGCGTATCACGCATAATGATACCAAGTTTAATAACATCCTGCTCGATGAATCGGATAAAGCGCTCTGCGTGATTGACCTTGATACTGTAATGCCGGGGTATGTGCACTATGATTTCGGAGATGCCATCAGGACAGTAACAAATACCGCAGCCGAAGATGAAAAAGATCTCTCAAAGATCAGAATGGATATAAATCTCTTCACGGCCTATGCCAGAGGTTATCTTTCCGAAACAGGCAATACCCTGAACCAGGTGGAAAAAGAGTATCTTGCATTTGCCCCAAAATTGATCACCTATACAATCGGAATCCGTTTTCTTACTGATTATATAGATGGCGATAATTATTTTAAGATCCACCACCCCTTTCATAACCTGCAGAGAACCAGGGCTCAGCTGAAGCTGGTAATGAGCATGGAGGAGCAATATGGCGAGATGCGGAAGATAATCAGTGAACTGGTGTGACTAGCCGGTAACCGTTAATCAGTATTCGGTAATCGGTAGCGTATAGCTGAGAGTGTAGGGCACAGGCATTGCCAGCCGTAGCTTTAGCGGAGGCTGGGCACGGGGCACAGGGCAATACCGAATACCGAATACCGGTTACTGAATACCATTTTAATAAAGACCGAAACTTTAGCAAATCCTGAATGCCGAATACCGTAACTATGGAGTGGACAAAAGATGAGATAAAATTCCTGAAAACATTTTCAGATCCGGATATGATCCAGGGATTTCTTGATTCACTGGAATATAATCCCAATTATGAATGCAGGTCACCGCGATGGGTGATGAGGAAAAGATCGGCACATTGTTTTGAGGGTGCCCTTTTTGCTGCAGCAGCATTGAATTTCTTAGGTTACCCGCCACTGATCGTCGATATGAAAGCTTACAATGACGATGACCATGTAATAGCAGTATTTCGTGAGGGTGGTCACTGGGGAGCAGTAGCCAAATCAAACTTCACGACTTTAAGGTTCAGAGAACCGGTATACCGCTCCCTCCGGGAACTCGTTATGTCGTATTTTGATTTTTATTTCAACATTGCAGGTGATAAATCTCTGCGTTCCTACTCACGTCCGCTTGATCTTTCAATCTATAATAAAAGAGCCTGGACAACTACAGATGAAGATCTGGAATATATCGGCGATAAGCTCGAGAAGATAAGGCATTACCCTGTTGTAATGCAGGTATGATCAAAAAGCTGAAGAAGGCAAGTGATACCATGCTGAAGGCTGGCATGCTGGGTTCAAATGAAGCAGGATTGTTCAAACCTGTATAGGGTAGCACCGATGGGCAGGTATCAGTCCCGGTCGAAATTTCAACCCATATATTTATCTGTATATCATTAGATTATAAATACATGGTTCTTTGCGTTCCATTAGACCGTTTGGAATTAATCCGATATTGACTACTTTTGACACTGTTTAAAAATCAGGCTATGGATTTATCAGGAAAAAACTTCAAGGCTTTTATTGATCGTCAGGAAGCTATTAAAAAAACAATATAGTTCAAAAATGCCGAAAAGCAACATTCCAAAGGCAAACTAACTGCTCACGAAAGGATAAGTCTGCTTTTCGATTCCGGAACATTTGAAGAAATTGATGCTTTTGTTACTCCGGCAAGCCAGCCGGTTGAATTCGGGAAAGTTGAAAGAACCTATGGCGACGGTGTCATTGTCGGTCATGGAAAAATAAACGGACGGCTGGTCTTTGCATATGCCCAGGACTTTACAATCATGGGAGGATCTCTTGGACTTGTTCATTCCAAAAAGATAACAAAGATCCAGGAGATGGCGCTGAAAATGGGGGCGCCTATTATCGGTCTGATGGACTCCGGAGGAGCAAGAATACAGGAGGGTGTGGCCAGCCTCAGCGGATATGCCTCAATTTTTCATAATATAATAAGCTCCTCTGGTATAATTCCACAGATATCAGTAATAATGGGACCTGCAGCCGGCGGTGCTGTTTATTCTCCTGCCCTTACCGACTTTGTCTTTATGGTCAGCCATACAAGCTATATGTTTGTGACCGGACCAAATGTTGTGAAGGAGGTTCTGAATGAAGATGTGACATCGGAAGGACTTGGAGGAGCAGAAGTTCATGCACGCAAAAGCGGGGTGGCACATATGATATATGATGATGAGGAAAATACAATCCTTGCACTGAAAAAATTCCTTTCATACCTTCCGTCCAATAATGTTGAAAATCCTCCTGTGGTTGCTGACGACGGCTCTGATAGGCGATATCAATGAAAAACTCAGGGATATAGTTCCTGATGATCCCAACAAAGCATATGATGTAAAAGATGTTATAAACCAGATAGTTGACAGGAACAGTTTCTTTGAAACATCGGAGCTCTTCGGGGCAAGCCTTGTAACCGGATTTGGAAGGCTAAAAGGGAAAACAATCGGTGTTGTGGCCAACCAGCCTAAAGTCCTTGCAGGGGTGCTTGATATTGATTCATCGACAAAAGGCGCAAGATTTATAAGATTCTGCGATGCCTTTAATATTCCGATCCTTACTTTTGAAGATGTACCGGGCTTTCTTCCGGGTGTCGATCAGGAACATGCGGGAATTATACGTCATGGAGCAAAGCTGCTGTTTGCCTATAGTGAAGCCACTGTTCCAAAAATTACTGTCATTCTCAGAAAAGCTTACGGGGGTGCATTTATTGTAATGAACAGCAAATTCCTTGGAGGCGATTTCAGCTTTGCCTGGCCATCGGCAGAAATTGCTGTTATGGGCCCTGACGGAGCTGTTGCCATCCTTTACAGGAAAGAACTTGCCGAATCAACCAATCCTGCTGAACTTAAAAAAGAGCTTGTAAAAAAATACCGGGATAAAATTGCAAATCCCTTTATTGCTGATGAGAGTGGTTATATTGATGAAGTTATAGACCCGGCAATGACAAGGAAAAAGATAATCTCTGCCTTTGAGGCCCTTAGTAATAAATGGGTAAAAGTACCTGCAAGAAAACATGGAAATATGCCCTTTTAGACAGGTTACGGGTGAAGGATTATTTACAATTCATTAACCTGGAACCAGGAACCGGAACAAAGACAATATTTTTATTAAACAAAAAATAATTCATCATGAAGATAAAGAGAATACTAATCGCTAACCGGGGTGAGATTGCGGTCAGGATAATGAAGACTGCCCGTCTGATGAAAATTGAAACTGTAGCTGTAAAAACTGCTGTCTGAACCCAATGCCATGTACCTTTCTTCAGCCGATGTAATTTATGATAATACCGAAGATGTTTCAGAGATTCCTGTTTTTCTTGACATCGAGAAGCTGATTGCTATTGCCCTGAAAACAAATGCTGATGCAATTCATCCCGGCTATGGATTCCTTGCAGAGAATGCATATTTTGCCCAGAAATGTATCGATAATAAAATAATCTTTATCGGACCCTCACCTGATGCCATCTATAAAATGGGTAATAAAACCATTGCCAGAAAAATTGCACTCTCCGGCGGAATTCCGATGGCAATGGGAAGTGAAGGCAATATATCCGATGAAGAAGAAGCAGTAAAAGTTGCTGAAAAAATAGGCTATCCGGTAATAATCAAGGCAGCATCGGGAGGCGGCGGAAGAGGAATGAGGATAGTCAGGAAACCGGAAGAGATGGAGAAGATGTTTATAATTGCCAGCAAAGAGGCTGAAAAAGCTTTCAATGATCCTTCAGTATTTATTGAAAAATATATTGAAAATCCAAAACATATTGAATTTCAGATACTTGGTGACAAGCACGGAAATGTTATTCATCTTGGAGAAAGAGAATGTTCAATTCAGAGGAAACATCAGAAACTGCTTGAAGAAGCTCCTTCATGCGCACTGGATGACAAGCTAAGGGAAAAAATGGGTTCTATGGCCGTTCAGATTGCCAAAGCTGTCAACTATCATTCGGCCGGAACAGTCGAATTTCTTCTTGATTCTGACAAAAATTTCTATTTCATGGAGATGAATACAAGGATCCAGGTGGAACACCCTGTACGGAAATTGTCACAGGAATTGATCTGATTGAACAGCAGATCCGGATCGCGAATGGTGAAAAACTGAAATTCAGACAGGATGATATCAAACTTAACGGATGGGCTATCGAATGCCGAATCAATGCTGAAGATGTTCAGGCAGGATTTGCTCCTGACCCGGGTAAGATTGAAAGCCTCAATCATGCCTTCGGATCCTTGTGTGAGGGTTGATACAGGCGTTCAGGCAGGCTCCTCAATCGTTGCCAGCTACGATTCAATGATTGCCAAGCTGATAGTAAAGGGGAAAGACAGGAAAGATGCTATTAAAAACTGCAAAATGGCACTTGATAAAGTCTGGATAAAAGGAACAAAAACCACTCTTCCATTCTTCAGGATGCTGGTCAGGCATCAGAAATTCCAGGATGGTAACTTTACGACTGCATTCATTGAAAAAGATCTTGAAAAATATTATTTTAACAGTGAATATGAAGAGATGCTTGCCGCATGGCTTGCTACGAAACTATTTGTTGAGGAAAACCTTAATGATGACAGTATCAATATCGATTTCGAGCATGGAAAGGAGATGAGTCCATGGCTGCTTAACAAGAGAATAAATCAATTTTAAACCTGACCCATAGTAATGGCAAACGATAAGACCCATATTAAAAAGCTTTACGCCCTTTCCTCGGAAAACAGAAAATTCAGCTTTTCCCTTCCTCTTAAAGAAACAATCAAGATAGGAAAGAGAAATTATGAGGTAAAACTTAAGTCTGATGAAAAATACGGAACATATATTTTGTGGAAGAACAGGAAATATCCTGTTGAGATAGTTAGCTCACGTCAGAATAAATATGAGATTCTCTTCAATGATATAAGTTATACTTTTACTGTTGAAACACCTTTCTCTCTTCAGAGAATGAAAGTTCTCAGTTCAAAGAAGGGTAAAGCAGAAAAGGAGTTATATAAGGGCCCCATGCCCGGGAAAATAATTGATGTTCTTGTAAGGGAAGGAGCTATGGTGCTGAGGGGTGAACCTGTTGTCATCCTTGAAGCAATGAAGATGCAGAATGAGATTTTATCCCCGGTGAACGGAGTTATATTGAAAGTTTCGGCCAGAGCCGAATACCAATGTGATGAAGGATGATCTTCTTGTGGAGATCAAACTTTCATAAAATTATGTCATCCGTCAACTCAAACCTGCAATCCGTAAAATGAAACTGTCATAATTCAACAAATGAAACTAACTTGCGTGGTACAGACCGGATTGTATCTGATATTTTCTGAATAATAATATTGACAAAGGGAAATCATTATAGATTAGACTGATATTCAACTGACTGTAATGAGACAGTGTTTATGACATACCTGAAATATAAGATATTGATCCTGCTAATCATGGCCGGAATTTCCGGTAAAGCAGTCTCTGCCCCCTCCTCTTCAAAGGATTCCTTCCTTAAGCGGAACACAAATCATCAGGCCGACACAGCAAATCTTAACAGGTACATAAGAAATGCAATGATGTGGGGATCAAAATCAAAGAATATAAATTATCTGAAAGATTATATTGACAGCGCCGAGATGATTTGCGTGGAGAAAAACATTGAATTTCCATCCCTGCTGCATCTGGCCAGGGCAGAATACTTTCTTCAGACATTAGACTTCAGAAGTGCCTCCCAGGAGGCAACTATTGCAATGCGAAAATCAAAAAATGCAGGTGAAACCAATGTTCTGGCCAAAACACTGAATTTTCTGGGAAGGTACAGTATGCGTACTCAATTTTACATGGAGAGTATCTCATATTACGAAAACAGCATTTCAATTGCAACCAAAAATAAGATTAAAGGGATAATTCCGACAGATTATCTTGGAATGTCAAATGTTTATAACAGGCTTGGTAATCTCAATGAATTTCGAAATACATTATATAAACTGATTGCGGCAGCCGCAAATGAGAAGGACACATTTAATCTGGAAACAGGCTACTGGTATGCAGGATCTTCTTTTTGCAGGGACTCCTCTGGTGATAAGGATCGTAATTTTAAGCGGGCTGATTCGCTGCTGAGGAAATGTCTGTCGATTTCTATATTAAAGAAAGATACATTGTTTATTTCCAGGTCGCTTCAGAACCTTGGATGGAATTATTATCTCGAAAAGGATTATGACCAGGCAATCGAATATTATAACAAATCCCTTGGTTACAGTGTCCCGGCGAGGATCTATCCCAGCTCAGACAATTCACTTGGCAATCTCGGCACAATATACCGTGATATAGGTCAGAATGAGCGGTCTTTAAAGTACTATCAGAAAGCAATTGATCATGCAAAAATGGGTGATGATATCTATACTCTCTGGTGGGTCTACAGAGATATGAGTGAGTTGTACCTAAAGAACGGGGACACATCAAAAGCATTCAAAACCTTTGTTATCTGTCAGAAATACAACGATACGGTGCAGAAGGCTGAAAGCTCCCAGGGACTTGCAAATGCGAGGATCAGGTATGATGCGGACTCCCATAATAAAGAGGTTGAATTGCTATCATTAAAGCTTGAAAACCAGAAGCTGATTATTTATAGCGCCTCCGGTTTCTTTGTATTAAGCCTGGCGGTACTTGTGCTTTTGCTAAGCAGGGCTAAAATCAATGCAAAACGCCGCATCAGCGATATGAACAGGAAGATATCCGAAATTACCCAGGCAAATCTGCGTCAGCAGATGAATCCGCACTTTATTTTCAATACGCTCAACTCAATTCAATATTATATGTACCAGCACGATAAGCTGGCAACAAACATTTATCTTACAAAATTTTCAAGCCTGATGAGAAAAGTGCTTGAGAATTCCCAGCATACCTCTATACCTCTTCGGGATGAACTTGATGCATTAAATCTCTATCTGGAATTGGAAATGATAAGGTTTAAGGATAAATTTGATTTTAATATTACAGTAGACGAGGAATTGGATACCCTTTTATACAAGGTGCCGACAATGCTTATACAGCCATATGTTGAAAATTCAATCTGTCACGGAATAATACCGGGTGAGAATAAAGGATTTGTTAAGATTGACCTGAAGCTGGAAAATCATTATATATTATGCACAATTGAGGATAACGGGATCGGACGTGAAGCAGCCCTGGAGAAAAAACAAAACAGTGACAACAACCACAACTCATTGGGTACACGAATAATCTCCTCCCGACTTGACCTTGTAAATGCGCTTTATGGAACCAGTCTGACAACAATATATACCGATCTCAGGAACAAGAATGGAGATGCTTCCGGCACCCGTGTAGAGATCCAGATCCCCATACTCTCATGAAACACAGATTAATAACTATAATCATTGATGATGAACCGGATGCAGTGGATTTCATTGCCTCGATAATCGATGAATATTGTCCTGCGCTGGAGGTTACCGGGAAAGCCCATAATGTTAAGGACGGAGTTACGCTGATAAAAGAGATAAAGCCTGAACTTGTGTTCCTCGATGTTGAGATGCCAAACGGAACAGGATTTGACCTGCTCACTCATTTCCCTGAAAAAGACTTCGATGTTGTGTTCATTACTGCCTTTAACCATTATGCGATCAGGGCGATCAAATTCAGTGCAGTGGATTATATCCTGAAACCAATAAATATCAATGAGTTCATCGAGGCCGTCAACAGGGTTATCCAAAAGCGCTCAACAAATACCAATCCGACCGGAGAAAATTTTGAGGTCCTTCTGGAAAATATCCGCTCAGCAAATCCTACCAGACTTGTCATCCCGACATCTGACGGGAGGGAATACCTGAATCCGAAAGAGATCATAAGGATCGAAGCTGACAGGAGCTATTCCTGGTTCTTCATCACAGACAAACGCAAGGTCCTTGTTTCCAGACATCTTAAGGAATTCCAGGATCTGTTAAGCGACAGGAATTTCTTTCGTCCGCACAATTCCCACCTTATTAATCTCGATTTCGTAAAGAAATTTGTAAGGCATGATGGAGGATATATTGAAATGAGTGATGGAGCCCGGATCCCGATCTCGCGCAACAGAAAGGACCTGTTCCTTGCCCATATGTCAAGATACACCGGATAGAAAAGCCCCGGTCAGTGTTTCCTGAAATAATGCAATAACAATATAACGCTGCCTGATATCAATAATAGTGATATTAAGCCGTATACAAGGCTTTCAAGAGGTGAGGAAATGATCCAGGCCCATGAGACCCAGTAGAACGGGGAGAAAAAAGCAAAGTAGTTCCAGGGATGATGGAGAAGTACTCCTGAAGGAACAGCAATAATAAAGGCTGCAGCCAGAAAGATAATTGAGGGTCTTATCCTGCCGCGAAGACGCCCGGCCAGTATAACAGCAAAAATAAATGGTACCAGGGAGGCCAGAAGTGCGGAGGCATAAATGCTTCTCAGCCATCCTTCCGTTGATACAGCATCGGTGAGAAATATCACGGGCAGTACCACAACAAAGCAAATCAAAGCCGAAAAAACAAACCTGAAATAAAGCATCCCCATGGTTCCTCTGAAATTCAGAATGTTATCGGGAAGATTCCCGGATTGATACTGATGTAAATGGATATGGGAAAAAATGAGCCCATAGATAAACGGGATCGCTGATATAAGTGTCAGAGAAGTTACCGGGTAATACCTGCCAGTCAAAAATCCATTCTCTGAACCTGTTAACAGGCTGAAAAGAGGAAAGATATATAACAGAAACAATGTAATGAAGACCGGCGATAAAAACGCTATTAAAAGCAACGGCGCATGAGCAATATCATTAAGATCGCCAATAAGAACTTTAAAGCGTCTGTTCCACATACATTAATTCCCCGAAATTATTCCCTGATGAGGTTCTGTTCTATTTTTTGACCGGGATATTTTTAAGTGTTTCGACAATGAATTTCCAGAATTTTCCGACCGAGGCAATGTTTACCTTTTCATCCGGAGAATGAGGAAAACGTATTGTAGGACCAAAGGAGATCATATCCAGATTTGGATAAACCCCTCCTATTATAGCACATTCGAGGCCAGCATGTATCGCCTTCACATCAGGATTCTTCCCGAACAGATTCAGGTAAACCCCGGAGATTGTCTTTAGAACCGGTGACTGCAGATTGGGTTTCCAGCCCGGATAACCTCCGTACATTGTAACATCAGCCTCTATCAGATGAAATACTGCCGCAATTTTCCATGCAGTAGCCTCTTTTGCCGTATCTACTGAGCTTCGTGTCAGGTTATGGCATTCGAATTTTCCATCCGCACACTTCACAATTGCCATGTTGTTGGATGTCTCGACAAGGCCCTTCACTGCCTGGCTCATTCTCTGGACTCCATTCGGGCAGGCGAACAGTGCTCTTATTATCCTGTACTGGTCCTTTTTCTTTCATGACTTTTGCCGGAGAGTCAATCTTTTTACAGGTGAATTTCAGATCAGGCTCTGTTTCAGCAAATTCAGCCCTGTACATTATTTCATAGCCTTTAACAAAGTTCTCAAAATCTTTTGTTCTTGCTTCAGGCACCAGTACTATGGAGTATGATTCACGCGGAATGGCATTTCTCAGATTACCTCCTGCTGCCGAGGCAACCCTTATTTTAAAGTCGGATTCGGCCTGCATCAGGAATCTGAACATTATTTTATTGGAGTTTGCCCGGCCCAGGGCAATATCAACTCCTGAATGGCCTCCTTTCAGTCCGGTGGCAACGACTTTATAGGCTTGCATTCCCTCCGGTGCTTTCTCTTCCTTATAGTTCATAGAGGCACTTACATCTATCCCGCCTGCGCAACCCACGCAGATCTCATTTTCGTCTTCTGAGTCAAGGTTCAGCAGAATATCCCCTTTCAGCAATCCTTTTTTAAGACCGAATGCGCCTGTCATACCGGTCTCTTCATCAATTGTAAAAAGCGCCTCAATGGGTCCGTGGACAATATCTCCCGAGGCAAGCACGGCCAATGCCGCAGCAACGCCTATCCCATTATCCGAGCCCAGTGTAGTACCATTTGCCCTTACCCACTCACCGTCAATAATGGTTTCTATAGGATCTTTTTCAAAATCATGTTTTTTATCGTTATTTTTCTGAGGCACCATATCCAGATGTGTCTGAAGAATAACGCCCTGCCTGGCTTCCATTCCCTTTGTGGCAGGTTTCCTGATGATCACATTTCCTGTCTTGTCCTTTATTGTCTCAAGATTATGCTTTTTCCCGAAGCTCACTATGTGGTCAACAACCATTTCCTCCTTTTTGGAGGGACGGGGGATCTGTGTTATCTCATAGAAATAATTCCAGAGTGCTTTTGGCTCAAGCTTTCGTATGTCGTTCATTTTCAACTATTTTTAAATTAAAAAATCAAGCCTTTAAAATTAAGTTATTTTAACAATATAAACAATTTAAAAAGTAACCTGACTGCTGATTAATGCCATTTAATTATACAAAATATTAATTCGACTATGACATATTTGAAAAATCCAGCTGTTTTACCCTGAATTCCTTAAGGGAACTGGTAGATTTTTCTCCTTTCACCCCTGCCTGTTGGCAGGCAGGCTTTATGGCCAGCGGTCATTGTATGGAAAGAATAAAAATTGAAAACCAATAAAAACTTATCACAGGAATAGTTTTGAATCCTGCATCAATTTTATTAATTTGCAACACTTAAAACTGAAATTAAGTTTATTTGTAATGAATTATAAATAAACTAAATACCTGATCAAAATAACGATATTCCTTAAACCTACAGTTAACTGAATCTCAAATATTAGCAGGATGACATTTCTATACATCATTGTTGCACTGGTTCTGATTTTCGACTTTATAAATGGATTCCATGATTCAGCAAATTCCATAGCAACAATTGTATCAACAAAAGTACTTTCGCCCGTCGCTGCTGTGGGTATGGCATCATTCTTTAATTTTGTTGCGTTCCTGATATTCCCTCTTAAGGTAGCCACTACAATCGGCAAAGGAGTAATAAATACCGATGTAATAAATCTCACGGTTATAGCCGCAGCCCTGGTTGCAGCCATAACATGGAATCTCATGACCTGGTGGCTGGGCCTTCCCTCCAGTTCATCGCATACCCTTGTAGGTGGTCTGGTCGGCTCGGCGGTTGCAGCATCTGGTTGGGGTTCGGTAGTGATGTCAGGGGTGATCAAAATTGTCATTTTCATAGTAATCGCGCCATTACTTGGAATGATAATGTCGTTTATTATATCTGCGATAGTTATATTCCTGGCCAGGAAACAATCCCCGTCAGGAGTAGATAAATACTTCAGGAGGCTCCAGCTTTTGTCTGCTGCTGCTTTTAGCCTCGGTCACGGAGGGAATGACGCCCAGAAGTCAATGGGTATAATCTGGGTTGCTCTTATAGTAACCGGTTTAGCTACAAAAGATGATAAAATTGCTTTGTGGATAGTGCTCTCCTGTCAGGCAGCAATTGCGTTTGGAACCCTTCTGGGAGGCTGGAGAATTGTAAAAACAATGGGTCAGAAAATTACGAAGCTCAAACCTTTCGAGGGATTCTGCGCCGAAACAGCAGGCGCCATAACACTTTTCGGAGCCACCCACTTCGGCATCCCCGTAAGTACCACTCATACAATAACCGGGGCAATTATCGGGGCCGGAGCCAGGAAAGGAGTATCTGCGGTACGGTGGGGTGTAACAACAAGCATTTTCTGGGCATGGATTCTTACAATTCCCGTTTCAGCAATAGTCGGATCAGTCATCTACCTGCTTCTTAACTTTATTCTCAGTTAGATTTTAATTAACCATAGCAAATATTGATCATCATGAATATAGATAGCTTCCTTAAGTTTTTTGTGCCTAAAGACCACTCTTTCTTCCCTTTGTTTGAAAGTGATGCTCAAAACCTTACCAAAGCAGCAAGGCTGCTTAAAGAATTAATGTCAAGCATTGGCAGTCTGGAGTATGAGAGGATAAACAAAGAGATCAAGGAAATAGAGCATATCGGCGATGAGATCACGATCAAGACATATGAACAGCTGAACAAATCCTTTATTACCCCTTTTGACAGGGAAGATATCCATGAACTTACCGCAAATATTGATGACATTGTTGATTCAATAAATGGTATAAGTAAAAGGGTTTTCCTCTACAAGCCAAACAAGCTCATGCCTGTTTACGGTGAGATGGCTGAACTTATCTGTCAGGCGGCAAGTGAGATTGAAATAGCTGTCCATTGCCTTAAAGACCCCGTCTCAAACAAACAAAAGATCAGTCAGGCATGCGACAATGTGAAAGAGATTGAGCACAGGGCCGATGATCTGTATATGGAAGGTGTTTATGAACTATTTGAAAAGGAAGAAGATACAAAGGAGCTTATCAAAAAAAACAAAATCCTTGAGATTCTTGAGAGATGTGTTGATGAAGAAAAGGATGTAACTGATACTCTCAAGACTATTCTTATCAAGATGGCGTAAAGCGTTAAGAAAGAGGTATTCAGTATTCGGTATTCAGTATTCAGTATTCAGTATTCAGTATTCAGTATTCAGTATTCAGTATTCAGTATTCAGTATTCGGTATTCAGATTACCGATTACCGATTACTTATTCCACACCCTCGCTCGGCGAAGTCCCCGCTCGGCGAAGTCTCCAGACTTCGCCGTTAAACTTCAAATTATTTCAGAGGCTATGAACTTTACTGTTCTGAATTGGTTTTATTGATTTGTGAAGACATTTTGTGCATGGCAAACTCAGGAAACATTCATCAGATGTTTTGAACAGACAATAATTTATCAACATTGAAAAACAGATATACAATAGTTTATGGCTGTATTGCATCTCTGATCTGGATGAATTCTTTTTTTGCAGATGGTCAGATACTTAAGGACAGCTCATCCCTTAACCTTATTAAAAAGAGCATTGATAATATCTATAATTTTAAGTTCAGGGAATCAGACGGATACCTGAAAAAGCTCGCAGCAAAATATCCGGAACATCCGGTCGTATATCTTCTCAATGGAATGCAGATATACTGGGAGAATTATCCGCTTTCTGACTCTTCCTCTGCAGGTGGTGTTTTTGAAAATGATCTCCGTAAGTGCATATCCCTGTGTGAAGGCAAAAAAGACAATTCAAATGAGGCCGAATTCCTGCTGGCTAACCTCTCTGCCAGAGGATTCCTTTTATTATTTTATCTTGATAATGATCTCAGTATGAGTGTTATTCCACTGGCAACGAGTACTTACAAGTATATCAGACGTTCATTCGATAATACTTCCGTCTACCCTGATTTCTGCTTTTTTACGGGTATATATGACTATACCCGTGAAGCTTATCCTGAAGCTTACCCGGTGTACAAACCGCTTGCAATGCTTTTTCCCAGGGGCGATAAATCAAAGGGTTTGACTGAACTGAAGTATGCTGCTAAAAATTCAATCTTTTTAAAAGCAGAAGCAGCCATATTCCTGTCAGGCGTCTATTTAGGCTTTGAGAATAATTTAGAGCAGGCTTATTTTTACAGCCGGTTTCTTCATGAATTATATCCGGCTAACGCTGAATATCTTGCGCTTGACCTTCAGAATTCACTTCTGACAAAACGCTATGACGAAGCTGAAAAGCTTATTGAATCGACAGGGACCAGCGTTAAGAATGCCTTTTATCATGCACAGCTTACTGTATTCAAAGGGGTTTTACAGGAGAAAAAGTACAAAAATGATAAGCTGGCAGAACAGTTATATATCAAAGGGATTAAGGATCTCTCTTCATTCCGGCATTACAGCGACGAATTTAAATCCTTCGGGTATTTTGGGCTGAGCCGCATCAGCGGACGCAGGGGAGATACGAATCTTCAGAAGGTTTACCGGAAAAAAGCCATGGATCTGAACGGTTTCGGGAACATCAATTTTGATTAGCACGCTATACCAGCCATGCATTAATTCACATTTGCAAACAGGTGCTCCTCCCTTCTATATTTTGTAAAAACGACATACCTCCTGCCGGGAAAAAGTCATTTCCGGAAATGCCCTCATTGAAATTTTAATAAAACTTTAACAGCAAAAACAATTTCTATTGAATTAAGGGTTTTAATTTTGCCAGATATTTTTTTGGGGGGGATCAAAAATAAATTTCAGGGACATGCCAATAATCCATTACCGGAATTTAAACAAAATGATTAATGAAAAGGTGGTTTAAGGTATTACATAACCTTGGTCTTCATCTGGCTGACACCAGGTGGGGATTACTGATAATGTTTGTTATTGCCTTTTGTGATGCCTCATTTATACTCTTACCGGCTTCTACCATGCTTTTGCTGTTAATCACCCTCAATAAACGTAAGGCTAAAGAATACATTTTTTCAGCTACACTGGGAACATTGGCAGGAGCGATAATCGCCTACCTTGTAGGTCATTTTGCATGGTTTGCTCCTGATGGAGGATATACAGCTTTTGTTCAATTTTTATTTAATCATCTGCCTGGCTTTACTGAGAGCTCTTATAATAAAATCCATATTCTCTATTCGAAATGGGGTTTCTGGCTTCTCTGCGGAGCAACTGCTACTCCGATTCCCTATGGACTGCTTTCACTTTTTTCAGGTGTGTTTGATGTCAACTTTTTTACCTTTTTAGCAGCAACACTTATCAGTCAGTCCATAAAATACATTATACTAACTCTGGTTACCTTCAAACTTGAAGCATTTTTCAAAAAGCTCTCCCCGTTAAACTGGAAACCTGCTGCAATTATATCAACTGCCTATCTTGCAATCGCAGTATTTATTTCGAATATTTTCAGAAACCTTTATTAAATTAATCACGGGTTTCTAAATACTTAACAATTTCTTTACAATTATGTAATAATAACATAACAATGCTATTGTACCTTTGTGCAAATAAATTGTAAAGGAATGATACTTTGGAAAAATCGCTTTTCCTGTACCTGAGAACCGGCGGAGGACATCTGGCAAAAACTTCCGTTAAAGAAAAATTTTATTATGAATATTCTTGTTTTATCAGACTTGCATATCGACACCAGTGACAATTTCGGGACTTTTCAATGGGACGAAATGGATCTTATCATGCAGATCGAGGACCTCAGGGATAAATACAATATCGATAAAGTGATATTCAACGGTGATATCTTTGAATTGCTAAAATACAGGTTTGAGGATATCAGAAAAGCAAATCCTGTCCTTATCAGGTACTTCAGGGATAATGATTTCATATTTATAAAAGGGAATCATGACCTGGTCTCGGAAGAGGGCCTTGATTTCTATCAGATAATAAATTCCTCCGGACAGATAATCCATATTGAACATGGGCACAATGCGGACTGGTTCAATGGTTCAAGGTCAGGTCGATTTATTGCAAAACTGGGTCTTTCATTGCTAAAAAGTATGTCGCGCTCCGGTTTTCTTATGAAGGTCTATTTCAGAATTGTCGCATTCGAGGAACAGATAAATCACATACCAAAAAAGTATAATACAATAAAATATCTCACATATGCCCTCAGGCTCCTGAGAAAATATGATGTTGTCATATTGTCACATACCCATAAACTTGAATCGCATCATACATATTATCTGAATAAGAAGAAAAGATATCTTAACAGTGGAACCTGTTCCCTGGGCCGTTTCCAGGGAATACTGATGGACACCGAAACCCTGAAATATGAATTGATTAAAGAGACCAGGGAGTCCATTAAATATTCTTATCAGATGGCATATGCAATTTAACTGATTCAGTTTCCCTTTCTGATCCGGATTCCGGTTTAGCAACGATTGAAGTCTTATCCGGGATTTGATATAACCCCTACCCTCCGGTATACCTGCTTTTTATTCCCGGCAACTCATAAGGTATTGTTTATCAAGCTATAAACGAGTTCGTAACTGTATTCTAACATTTTATTAATTTTTCCTTAACAGGTCTGTAACAACTATAGCGGATGTTTGCGGTGGCAACCCAAATGACAAACCTAAGCTAATAAAAATGGACTTTTTAAAGATCAGTAAAAAAATTATCATCTTCTGCATTTCTACCCTATTCTCAATTGCAGGGACTGCACAGACAGGTTCGATAGAAGGAATAGTTAAAGACAAGGCAAGCAGGGAAGCTATGCCGGGGGTAACAATAGTGATTGAGGGTACCACAACAGGTGCTGCAGCAGATGCTGACGGACATTTCCTTATTTCAAATGTAAAGCCGGGAAAATATAAATTAAAAGCTTCATACATATCATATAATACTGCTTTTCTTGAAGATATAAAAGTTGAGAAGGGTAAAACCACCGACCTCTCCATTGATCTCTCTGAAAGTACTGTGGCTCTTGAGGGCGTTACCGTCACAGGTGTTAAGAAAACAAATACCGACATAGCCATGATTAATGTTACAAGGATGAGTCCCCTTGTATCAATCGCTATTTCCGGCCAGCAAATACTTCGTTCCCAGGACAGGGATGCCTCAGAAGTAATAAGGAGACTTCCCGGAACAACAATAATTGAC
Source organism: uncultured Bacteroidales bacterium (assembly GCA_963816345.1). Lineage (GTDB taxonomy): Bacteria > Bacteroidota > Bacteroidia > Bacteroidales > VadinHA17 > LD21. The sequence continues at coordinate 1,175,535 of CAWFKI010000005.1, read as the reverse complement.
GACAGATTTATTGTCGTAAGGGGACTGGCTCAGAGATATAATGCGGTATGGCTGAATAATACAGCGACGCCAAGCTCAGAAGCTGATGCCAAAGCTTTCTCTTTTGATGTGATTCCTGCCACAATGATCGAGAATATGGTCATTGTGAAGTCTCCCGCTCCAGAACTTCCGGCTGATTTTTCAGGGGGATTTGTAAAAATCACTACGATAAATCTGCCTGAAAAAAATTCCTTCTTTGTATCGTATGGAACCGCTTTTGCCCAGGGGACAACAGGTGAGAGCTTTAAAAAGTACCAGGGCAGCGGATCTGACTGGCTGGGATTTGGAGAGTCTTACCGGGCTATTCCAAAGGATATGCCAACCAATCTGAATCAATACGAGTCAGCAACAAATCCTGAGGTTCAAAACAAGGTTACTGATATCGGCAGGGAATTAAATAAAACATGGTCGCCTCTATCGGAGAGAGCATACCCTGATCAGAGATTATCACTGGGTTTCAGCAAAAGAATCAAAGCCGGATCACAAACATTTGGAAATATTACTGCACTTACATACAGTAATACAAATAATCATGATCAGGTAATAAATAACAATTATTCAATCTACGATTTTAAAAACGATAACTCCCAGTATGTTGATCAGTTTCTGGATAACCAGTATACAAACACAGTCAAACTGGGCATATTGCAAAACTGGACATGGTACCCCGCCGCCGGACAAAAGATTGAATTCAGAAATCTCTTTAACCAGATAGGGATGAACCGTGTAACTGACAGAACGGGAAGGGAATGGTACAATGATGGCAGATATATCCGTGCAGAGGAACTGAGGTACATGGAAAGATCGGTTTATACAGGACAGCTTGCGGGAGAACATTTAATTGACGATGGAAAGACAAAAATTGACTGGGTTGCCGGTTATTCATTTTCAAATAAGAATGAGCCTGACATCAAAAGGTACAGATATATCAGAAGCACTGAGGATTCCACACGATATTTTCTTATTTTTTTCAATAATGCTGATCTGTCGTCCGAATCACAAATGTGGCTTCACCTGAGCGAAAAGGTTGTGACTGCCTCCGTGAATTTTGTGAGAGAACTCGATTTTTCAGGATTTAAGCCCGAACTAAGAGGCGGCATTTATCTGGAGGATAAGACGAGAAATTTTTCTTCAAGAAACTTCGGATACTCAAAAGCCAGTATCTCCTCCACATTTGACAGAATACTTCTCCCTGTCGACCAGATCTTCACTGATTCAAATATCAATCTTACCGATGGCATTAAATTGTCGGAGGTAACATCGCTGTCAGATTCATATAATGCATCAAACAACCAGGTATCCGGGTATATTTCAGCAAGACTTCCGCTTACATCAAAGATTAATCTCTATACGGGTCTAAGGGTTGAAAAGAACGTTCAGAAGCTCTCAAGCTTTAAACAGGGAACCACAACACCTGTTAATATAGTCCGCGACACTCTGAACTTTTTTCCATCAGCAAACCTTGCTGTCACCCTGAATAAAAAAAATACCCTTAGGGTTGCATACGGATTGTCTGTGAACCGTCCTGAATTCAGAGAGCTGGCGCCATTCTATTTTGTCGATTTTGATATGAATGCCGGGATTTATGGTAATCCGGCAGTAAAACAGGCTTACATCCATAATTTCGATCTGCGGTTTGAACACTACCCCTCTCCTAATGAGACCTTCAATATTGGAGCTTTTTACAAGCATTTCAGTAACCCGATAGAAATGGTAATTATTGGTAACAATCCCACACAATACACTTTTGAAAATGTCAGATCAGCATTCAGCTATGGGGTTGAAATGGATGTAAGAAAATCTCTGGGTTTCATCTCAGGAGCAGAAAATTTCTCCATAATACTCAATGCGACACTGATAAAAAGCAAAGTACAGTTTGCCGCGGGCGAGCTGAACAGGGACAGAGCTCTCCAGGGGCAATCTCCATATATGGTAAACGCGGGACTATTTTACTATAATGACAACAACGGACTAATGCTAACATTACTATACAATGTCATCGGTAAAAGGATTGTTGCAGCAGGCAGGCCTTCACCTAACCAGTGGGAAGATATTCCCGACATCTATGAGTTGCCAGATAACAGGCTTGACCTTGCAGTGAGTAAGAGGCTTAACAAAAAGATTGAAATCAAGGCTGGTATAAAGGATATTTTCAATGAACAGATCAGACTGGTTCAGACAATTGATACATCGGTTGATATGAATGCCATAGACGGAGGAACTAAAGGTGGAACAAAATATTTCAACAGGCAACAGGTTACAAAGTCTTTTAACCCTGGCAGATATATAACAATAGGCTTTACATATAAATTCTTATGACTCTTAAAAAATGGACAGTTATCAATATTAATTTAAACTAATTTAAACATGAAAAGAATTTTAGAAAGATCAAAACAGTTTTTGATTTTAATGGCAGGATTGATATTTATTGTCAGTTCGTGCAAAAAAGATGATGTAAAAGTGTCCGGTATCTCCCTTGACAATGTTAACCTGTCAGTTCAGGTAGGAGAATCAAAAACCCTTACACCATTTCTTCTTCCGTCTGATGCCAGCAATAAGGGAATAACATGGGAGACTGCTGATCAGACTATTGCAACAGTTTTAAATGGTACAGTTACCGGTGTTGCAATCGGATCAACCACTATCACAGCGACCTCCCTTTCTGACGCTTCAGTTATGACAACATGCATCGTACTTGTCACACCCTCCACCGGTCAGGTTATTAATGTAAGCGGGGATATAACAGCTGACACCAGGTGGTATGCAGAGGCAAAATATATGCTTTCAGGTTATGTGTACGTAAAAAACAACGCCACGCTTACAATTGAGCCCGGAACTATAATCAAAGGTGTCTCCAATACAAAGGCAGCCCTGATGATCGAGAGAGGTTCAAAAATCATGGCAGTGGGAACCCCTGATAAGCCAATTGTTTTCACATCTGACAAGCCAAAAGGACAGCGCGCTTCAGGTGACTGGGGTGGGGTTGTTCTGCTTGGAAAAGCGACTACCAATAAACATGACGCGGGAACGGGTGTAGGCATAGCTGAGGGCGGAATCGGATCACTTTATGGCGGAAGTGACGATAATGACAATTCCGGAGTAATGCAATACGTCAGAATAGAATTCCCAGGCATTCCACTTCTTGCAACTGCCAACAGTGAAATAAATGGTCTGACATTTTACGCGGTGGGCAGCGGAACAACAATAGATCATATCCAGGTCTCATACTCGGGAGACGATTCCTATGAGTGGTTCGGGGGAACTGTAAATTGTAAATATCTGGTCTGTATAAGAGGACTTGATGATGAATATGATACTGATAACGGTTTCAGAGGCAAGCTACAATTTCTCTTTGGTCTTCGTGATCCGGACATCTCCGACCAGTCAGGATCAAACGGTTATGAATCTGATAATGATGCTGAAGGAGATCAGCTGACTCCGGTAACAAAACCTACCTTCTGCAACGTGACTCTTTATGGACCATTGACAGTAACCCAGACTCTTCCAGCAAACCATCTTTTCAAAAGGGCTATGCATATCAGACGCAGCTCCCGTTTATCCACCTATAACTCAGTATTTGTAGGTTGGCCTAAAGGATTATTCCTCGACGGAGCGCTAGGTGATACGCCGGCTGCTGCTGAAACGAATGACCTGCAGATAGAGAATACCATATTAGCCGGTATGACGGCAAACTACGAGGCCAACACAACAGGCACCATTGCAACTCCCTACACGGTTGAACAGACTGCTGCATATTTTGAAGCGCCTGCAAGAGGTAATGCCCTATCGTCTCTTTCCGATATTATCGGTCCTGACCTTATCAACCTGACAAGTCCTGCCCTGCTTCCCGCAGCAGGTTCTCCTTCCCTTACGGGAGCTTCTTTTACTAATCCAAGATTAACAGATCCGTTCTTTACTCCGGTTACATATAAAGGAGCTTTTGGAACAACTGACTGGACAACAGGATGGTGCAACTTTGATCCACAGAATACCGACTATTAATAACCGCCTTATGATTGGTTATTTGAAATATTAAGTTGCTTTATGTCGTTTGTTTGCCTGAGGCTGATCATTATGGTCAGCCTCAATTTTTTATATTTGATCCCGTACCCGGGAACCCGGGATTCTGATAACCTAATTTTCCGAACCGCTTTTGGGTTTAGCCATTTCGCATTTTTTCCCCTGACATGAAGCAGCTGCTGAACAGCCAGGTTTACAGGTTTCGCTGCTGCATTTTGCATCCTTGCATTTTGCCGGATCGCAACCCATCTCTTTACATTTTGCCGGATCGCACATTTTAGTTTCCGTGCTGCCGGATTTCATTTTGCAGGTGGCAGAAGCAGCGGGGCATTTTGAACAGTTCTTTGACATCTCAGTCGTACTCTTTTTGCCATCCTGTTTGCCATCCTGGGCATTTGCAATCATAACTATAACAAAGGCAGATATTAAAATGCCCGATAATGCAATTATTGCTTTCTTCATAGAAATCAGGGTTTAGATAGATTAATATTTACAAATATATTTAATTAACGATGCAGTCCTTATTGTAAAGTGTTAATATAACGTTAAATAATCATTTTTTTATATTTGGCAACTCGAGCCCGTAACCCTTCTTTTTATCCTCAGCTTTAAGCAAAAATGCGAAGAGCAGCGAGAGTATGCTCAGAGAGGTAAACATCACTAAATCGTAGAAATAATTATATCTCAGGTTCAGCCTTCGATTCGCAATTATAGGATATATTGCTTCGGATGTTTTGATCTCAATATCATTATAAAACCTGCTTTTGTTCTCTGCCGGACTTATTTCTCTGAGGGCGATGACTGTGCTTTCCGATATGCTGGTTTTCAGCTTTTCCTTATCAGCCGGTGAGATAGGGACTGCCTCATAAGATGTATTCTGAACCAGTGAATCAATAGTGCGGCTGCTTGCTTTTTCAGCAAGCTGTATTATTTCCTTTTCCGTAAGTTTGAATGATTTATCAGATAATACCTGCGAATAAGCACTTGCAACGGCATCTTTTACAGCAACTTTATTTGGGGTTACCTCAGGATTTGTAGCATTGAGGATTATTCCCAGTAGCAGAGGAATAATCCATAATCCGATATTTTGAATCCAGAATATAACAGCATAAGCAGTCCCGAGCTGTTTATCCGGAATGATTTTCGGAACAGATGGCCACATTGCAGCGGGTACAAGTGAGAAGCCGATTCCAAGAATAATTACAACTGCTGCTGCCAGCCACCATGCATTCAGAAAAGGAATAGTCAGTATTCCATGAACCAGGATTAAAATAGCAGATCCGATTATCATGATCGTCGCACCTTTTCCTTTTTTGTCATAAATTGTACCAAACAATGGGGTCAGGAAGATCGTGCCAAATGGAAGAAGAGCAGGTATCGATCCTGCAAGATTGGGATTAACATGATATTTATTAATCATCAGATCGGTTGCATAAAACAGGAAAGGGAAGACTGCCGAATAAAATAATACGCAAAGGATAGCGATATACCAGAATCCTTTATTCCTGATAATGAATAATATATCCTTTAGCTCAAAAGCATCTTCTTCCAATTTTCCGTTTCTGCTGACCTCGAGTGAAGTATCCAGTTTTTTATCCATGAAGGCATAAATGATAAAGGCAGCCAGCGCTATCAGCATAAAGACAAATGACAATAAAACAGGTGAAGAATAATTATATGTTTTAGCTAAAGGCAACGCAATTCCAAGTGCAAGAGCCGTTCCAAGACGGGCAATGGACATCTGCATTCCCATTGCCAGAGCCATTTCCTTTCCCTTGAACCATTTTACAATTGCTTTGGAGACTGTAATTCCTCCCGCCTCTGTTCCTACTCCGAATATTCCGAAACCTATTGCTGAGATGATTACCTGGGTTTTAATGCCAAAGATCATTGCTCCGTCAGGGAAACTATGCCTGAGGGCCCAGTAATTTACCCCGGTGCCTATAGCCATCATTAATGTTGCGGCAACACCCGTAAAACGGACGCCCATTTTGTCGAGGATTATCCCGCTGAAGATCAGCATGAATAAAAACACATTGAACCATGTGTAGGATGATGTATATATTCCGAAATCAGAGCTGTTCCATCCTAAAATACTTTCCAGCATTGGTTTAACAGGAGAAAGTGCATAATTAAAAAAGTAAGCGCCAAACATGGAGAAGGAGACAATAATCAGTGCAGTCCACCTGACCTTTTTTGAATCACGCAAAGTATGGGTTATCTGTTCCATGGTTTATTCCGTTTAGTGTGAAATTTTGACCGGTAAATGTAAAAAAATAATTGAATGAAACCCATATGATTGACCACAATCACAAACACTAATAAATATAGTTCACAATAGGTTCCCTGTCACACTGACGGATTGAATATCCTGAACTAAAAAATGTTATGATTGTTATCATGTTAAAAAGAGCTGAACCTGTTATGAGAGATAGAAGATTTTCTTATATCTTTCGGCGTTTATTTTTTTAATCAATCTGTAAGCTGTTATGAAAAAAATTAAATATTTAATGAATTCATATATTATCCTGGCCCTGTGCGTCATGTCCTCTGTTCCTGCATTGGCTCAGCCAGCTGCTCCCGCTGAAAATTCTTCAGTCAAATGGTATACGATAGAGGAAGCCGGAAAGTTGATTAAAGAGGCTCCGAGACCTCTTTTTATAGATACCTATACCGACTGGTGCGGATGGTGCAAAAAAATGGATAAGGATACATTTACAAATCCTGTAATTGCAGGTTTACTTAATTCAAAATTTTATCCTGTAAAATTCAATGCAGAGGGGAAAGAAAGCGTCACTTTTATGGGTAAGACATTCATAAATGATGGGAAATCCGGTAATGCCCACCAACTGGCAGTTGCAATGTTACAGGGGCAGCTTTCATATCCCACCGTTGTATTCTTCACTGAGAAAGACGGGAAATATGGTATTTCACCTGTTCCGGGTTACAAGGATCCCAAAGAGATGGAGATTCTTCTGAACTTCTTCGCCGACAAGGCCTATGAGACACAGACGTGGGAAGATTTCCAGAAGAGCTTTCAGGGGAGGATAAAGTAATTCAAAATTCTATCCTGAAGGTCTCAGGATCATTATATACGCTCATGTTCCCGGGAATAATTATTCAGTAATCTGCACCCGGTATCAGGAACCTCATCTATAATTCCTCCTCATTTCCCGATAATATAGTTGGCAGGAAGCTGGACGACCTGTCCGAACTGATAAACAAGCTTGCGTGAATTTAAGAATAAATCAGGTCCGACAGTTACCTTCAGGTCAACAACATCAGGGACCCTGTAATATAGTTTATCATATGTTACTGCGGCAGGTTCGGCCTTAAGTTTTTTGATTACAGTCAGATCCTTTGTTTTTTGTTCAGAAATGAACTCAGCCGAAACAGGGATACCTCCGCTCACCTTTCCTTTTAATGGTCCGGTCATCTCTGAATAATTAAGCAGGATCAATGGTTTGCCATCAGCCTCCTTATTCGGGATTACCTGGTATGTATATGTCATTTTTTGAGTCAGGGTCTTACCTGTGAATAGCTCCATATAGTCCTTTTCAAGTCTGTTTATCTCATTGATGGAAGCGTCACTCTGAGGAAAAACATTTGCCTCTCCGGTAAGAATAAGATGTTTCCCTTCCCTCATTTCCATCAGCCGTTTTGCTGCTCTCTCGGCAAGCTGATCGATAGTCAGCATCTTTTTCTTTTCCACAACATAGGGTATCCTGATAAAAGTGGAATCGATATTCAGACGCTTATAGGCAGTGTCCTTTTGCACAAGGTAATATTCATCCGAACCCATGTCAACCGAGTTTCCCTGGCTCAGTTGTTGTTCATTTGTAAGGAATTTGCTGCCGGAATTATTGAAAATTTTTCCGTTAAGGTCAAGTATCAACCCTTCTTTTTTAAGTGCAAGAACATCTGTCTGGAACAGACTGTTACTTTCAATAATATAAAACTCTGATGGATCCAGTTCCTCATGAGTGGTTACAGAAATCCCTTCAACCGTCCAGGATTCACTTTCAGAAGATATAATATTGTCAAGGCCCAGAAGCTCATTAGCGTATTTTGCATAAGGACCGGGTTTTTCTATTGTTCTTTGAAAATCAACCGTAAATGTGAATACTGTTCTGGGAAGCGCATATACGATGCTTCCCTCCCTCAGGCTGGTAGCGTCGGAAAGCGGCCGGATAGTATTCTGTGTCTCAGAAAGTTTTTTACCCGCATTACACGAATAAGCTATTAGAATTATAACTGCAACTATTGCAGGTCTGAGGAATGTTTTCATAGTCTGTCGCTTTTGGTCTCTTTTGGTTCAGGGTTAATGTTCCCTTATTTTGTTAAACGCCTTTCCCAGGCAATTAATTATATCCGATGCAATTATTGATTCAAAACAAGACTCTCCTGCTGCTATATCCCCTGCCAGTCCGTGCAGAAAAACTCCAAGCCTGGCAGCCTCATCAGGCAGATAGCCCTGGGCAAGCAAAGATAATATTATTCCTGTAAGTACATCACCGCTGCCTGCTGTTGCCATACCGGGATTTCCTGTGCTGTTGAAGAAAACTTTCCCTCCGGAAGTTGTTACCGAGGTATTGGCTCCTTTCAGAATCACCGTACAGTTATAGCTCTGTGAGAATTCAATCTGTTTGTTCAGCCTGTCAGATCCATTCAGGGCTTTACCTGCAAGCCGTTCAAATTCCCTGGGATGAGGGGTAAGGATTGTACCGGCAGGCAGATCATTCAGCCATTCCTTACTCAGAGAAAGGATATTGAGTGCATCAGCATCGATAACAATTGGTTTATTACACCCCTTAAGCAGGTCCCTGAGAGCTTTTTTTGTTTCCTCACGGGTACCTAATCCGGGTCCCACACCAACAGCCGAATAAATATCCGTCGATCCGGCTTCCGAAATAAATTCTGCTGACTTATCCGGCATTATCATTGCTTCCGGAACAGAAACCTGCAAAATATTTGTTCCGCAGGATGGCACATGGCAGGTTATTAATCCAATACCTGTCCGGAGAGCCGCTCCCGCCCCCATAACACATGCACCCATCTTTCCCTCAGATCCTGCGATAAGCAATCCATGACCAAAAATCCCTTTATGATCAAACTTATTTCTTCGTTTCAGAAGGGGAAAAATATCCTCTTTCAGAAGCAGAGTATAGGATGACCCGGCCTGTCTGACAGCATTACTGTCAAGACCTATAGGCAAAATGAACCATTCACCCACATAAGGAGAATTTTCAGCGAACATGAATGAAAGTCTGGGGAACTGGAAACTGAGGGTGTAATCTGCATTAACAACATTTTCATAGGAGTTATTGCTGTTATCCTCACTGAAAAGACCTGAAGGTATATCTATTGATATTTTTTTGCAGTCTGTCATGTTTATCCGCCTGATGACCTCTGCGGCCAATCCTTCTGCCGGCCTTGACAGGCCCGATCCGAAAATTGCATCAATAATGACATCGTCTGGCCCGATGACCGGAAATGCATCTGCAGATGTAAGATAATTGACTGTCAGAGTAGTCTCTTTCAGAAGGCGTTGCCTGTTTTTCTCCCAATCGCCTGAAGTCTTCTCAGTAAAACTTATATAATGAACCTCTGCATTATACCTGTTATGTGCAAGCATTCGGGCCAGGGCAAGGCCATCTCCTCCGTTGTTCCCCGGACCGGCAAAAACAAAAAATACCCGGGATCTCTCATACCGGTCAACGATCCAGTTAAACAACTGTCCGGCAGCTCTCTCCATAAGATCAACCGAAGCTACCGGCTCATGCATTATTGTATATGCATCGATCTCTCTGATCTGTTCACTTGAAAATATCTTCATACCTGATAATTCATGTTATGCAAATTTACACTCTTCGCGCATTAATTCCAATCTGTGAGTCACTCCAAACTTTTTTCAACTTTAGTCACTCCAAACTTTAGTCACTCCAAACTTTTTTTTATATTTGTTTTGTATCCGCTGAATTGTTGATCCCTTTCAAGGAAGTGAGGAATCAGAGTGAGCAGAATGATAGTTATTTAAACCCTCAATTAGTTACTAACCTCGAATCACACTTTATGTTAAAAAATCATCCGCGAGGATTACTCGTAGCCTTCTTCTCAAATATGGGAGAAAGATTTGGCTTTTATACAATGATGGCAATTCTGGTTCTTTTTTTGCAGGCAAAATTCGGGCTCTCTGCAGAAAAAGCCGGAACAATTTACAGCTGGTTTTACTTCAGCATTTATGCCCTGGCGCTCGTGGGAGGTATTCTTGCCGATGCAACAAAGAAATACAAGCTGGTAATACTGTCAGGAATAATAATAATGTTTGCCGGATACATCATTATGGCAGTGCCCGGAATGTCATTGACTATAACAATTACCGGGCTTTTCACAATTGCTTTTGGCAATGGGTTGTTCAAGGGGAACCTGCAGGCTGTCGTCGGGCAGATGTACGATGATCCGAAATACTCAAAGTTCAGGGATTCGGCATTTATGATCTTTTATATGGGCATAAATGTAGGAGCATTTTTTGCCCCGTTTGCAGCAACAGGAATGCGCAACTGGTGGCTGAAGGTGAACGGGTTCTCCCATGATGCTTCTATCCCGTCTCTTTGTCACCAGCTTCTGAACGGGACACTCAGTGATACAACTACCTTGCAGGAGCTTGCCAATAAGGTCAGTCTTAGTGGCCCGGTAACAGATCTGACCGGCTTTGCCTCAAGATATCTTGAAGTATTTTCCAAAGGCTATAACTATGCTTTCGGAATTGCAGCAGGTGCAATGATTATTTCGTTGCTTGTCTACATCTTCTTTAACAGGCTCCTGCCAAATAAGGAGAAGAAAGCCACTGAGGCTGTTGAAAAAGTTGAGTTCAGGCCATGGATCCTTATAATTGCAGCTGCAGCAATGGTAATAACTGCATATGCATTGCATTTTATTAAAAATGTAGGCTGGACTTCGGGTTTTGCTTTTGGTCTTTTTGCTGCATTCATAACCTGGATAATCCTGAGCTCAAAAAAAGAGGAGATGGCAAGGATAGTGGCACTCGTGCTGGTCTTTATAGTTGTAATATTCTTCTGGATGTCATTTCATCAGAACGGGCTTACGCTTACATTTTTTGCCCGGGATTACATTGCCAAGCAGGTTGGCCCTTTTACAAATCTCTTCTTTACGCTTCCATCAATGCTGGCGGTAGTGGGCTCAATAGCAGGTCTGGTATTACTGGTACGTAAAAACACAACGGGTAAAATAAGGATTATTGCCGGAGCCTTCCTGGTTCTTGCTCTCATATATTCCTCCTTCCTCCTTACGGGATCCGGTCCTGGTGCCTTTCTGGGCAGATGGATGACCCCTTTCGGCCGGCAAAATAATATCTCTCCTGAAGTCTTCCAGTCATTTAATCCTCTATTTATAGTCGCATTAACCTTCCCCGTAATGGGAACCTTTGCCTGGCTTGCGAAAAAAGGACTGGAACCATCAACACCAAAAAAAATCGGTATCGGAATGATCATTGCAGCCATCGGATTTATTGTTGTGCTCATATCATCAATCGGACTGCCCTCTCCCTCATCGCTGGCCGGAGCGCCTGTCAATGAAATGGAAAGAGTTTCGCCTTACTGGCTTATAAGCAGCTACCTGATCCTTACAATTGCCGAACTTTTCCTTAGTCCCATGGGTCTCTCTTTCGTCTCCAGGGTCGCCCCATCCAGGTTTCAGGGACTGATGCAGGGTGGATGGCTTCTCGCCACCGCGGTGGGAAATAAATTGCTTGTGGTCGGTTCCATTTTATGGGATAAAGTGGCGCTCAGCACATTATGGCTTGTGTTCATTGTTTGCTGCCTTGTTTCCGCTGCATTTATCTTTTCCATCATTAAGAGACTCGATAAAGCCGGAAACAGCTGACTTTAGTAAATCATCTCATCCCTGAACAGTAAATCGGAGTTTTATTTATTAAAAGTTCCGTTTTACTGTAATGTTTATATTATTTGGCCTATTTTCTTTAATATTTGTTGATTACGCAAGAAAAATTGCTGAATATTACTATTTTTACTGCCTTATTTTATGCATCTTCAGAGATGCATTTTCATTTTATCAGTGTTAAACGATGAAAGTCCTGAAGTTCGGAGGCACATCCGTCGGTTCACCTGAACGGATAAGGGGGGTAAAAAGCATTATCGAATCACAGAGTTCGCCATGCATGATAGTAGTATCGGCACTCCAGGGGATTACGGATGAACTGAAACAGGTATGTGAGCTTGCCTCGGAAAGAAATGACCAGTACAAAGGACTTCTCGGAAAGGTAATACAGAAGCATTCCGAATATACCCGGCAGTTAATTTCCGGGGACAAATCAGAGCCCGTTCTGGAAGCTGTACGTCAGGCATCAGAGGAGATGCTGGAGACACTCAGCGGTATCTATCTGCTCCGGGAATTAAGTAAACATTCACTTGATCTTGTAATGAGCAAGGGGGAGATCCTCTCTTCGCTGATTCTCAGCAATGTGGTTGAAGGCAGCCTTTATATTGATTCCCGGAAGTTTATTAAGACTGACAGTAATTTCGGATTTGCAAATGTTGATTTTGCCCTTACCGATAAACTGATAAAGGAGTATATAAAAATGCCGGAACAGCATGTTGTTGTACCGGGCTTCATAGCAAGTAATCAGCAAAATGAAACAACCACACTCGGACGGGGAGGTTCCGACTATTCGGCAGCAATAATTGCAGCTGCCATTGAAGCAGAGAGTCTTGAGATTTGGACTGATGTGGATGGATTTATGACTGCCGATCCGAAAAAGGTTGAAAAGGCTTATGCCATAGAAAGCCTGACATATTCAGAAGCTATTGAATTATCTCATTTCGGGGCCAGGGTTATATACACTCCCACTCTCCGGCCTGTCTATAAAAAGAACATCCCGATTAAAGTACTGAACACTTTCAATCCGGGGTCAAAGGGAACCATTATAAGCAATAAATCGTCCGATGATCACATAAGCCCCATAAAGGGGATATCCTCGATCGATCATATCGATCTTATCACCCTGCAGGGAACAGGGATGGTTGGTGTTACCGGGGTTTCGATGCGGCTCTTCGGCGCACTTGCCAAAAAAAACATCAACATCATACTTATCACACAGGCTTCATCCGAATACTCAATAACATTCGCCGTGATCCCCGCGGATTCCGGAATGGCTGCCACAGCAATACAGGAGGAGTTCAGGATTGAAATCAATTTCAACAGGGAATTGAAAGTCCTTATCGAAAAGAATCTTTCCATTATAGCAATTGTAGGTGAGAAGATGAAGAATACCCCGGGCATTTCAGCCACACTCTTCCGTGCTCTGGGTAAGAACGGTATAAATGTCATTGCTACGGCCCAGGGTTCATCAGAATTGAATATATCCGTTGTCATAAAAAATGAGAGCCTGAAGAAAGCCCTGAATGTAATCCATGACGGATTTTTTCTTTCACCTTACAAGGAGATGTACCTCTTTATTGCCGGTACCGGTCTGGTTGGAACAAGCCTTCTGAAACAGCTTCAGAAGCAATACTCCACTCTTCTGACCGAGCACAGCCTGAAGGTCAACCTGATGGGCGTCGCCAATTCAGCAGGAGAATGTATCTGGATAAAAAAGGGATCTCTCTCGCAAATTACAGGGAGATACTTAAAAATTCAGGAGAAAAATGTGATATCTCCGGTTTCATTCAGCAGATGACAAGGATGAATTTCCGCAACTCAGTCTTTATCGACTGCACGGCTGATGAGAAGGTAGCAGGCACATATGGCGAAATTCTGTCAAAATATGTTTCAATCGTGGCTGCAAACAAGATCGCCTGCTCCTCGGAATACAAGTATTATCAGAAGCTCAGGTCCATTGCAAATGAGCGCGGAGTAAGGTTTATGTATGAAACGACCGTCGGTGCGGGCTTACCAATCATAAAGACAATAAATGATCTTATTCTCAGCGGCGACAAAATAATAAAGATTGAAGCAGTGCTGTCGGGCACAATGAATTTCATCTTCAATGAGCTAAGTCCTGAAACACCGTTGAGCAGCGCTATCAGGAAAGCCAGGGAAAAAGGATACTCCGAGCCTGATCCCAGGGTCGATCTCAGCGGTACGGATGTTGTAAGAAAGATCCTTATCCTTGCACGTGAAGCCGGTTATCCTATTGAAAAAAAGGATGTTGAGGTTCATAAATTCCTGCCGGATGATTGCTTTACAGGTGATCTGAATGATTTTTTCGAAAAAGTAAAGGAACATGATGCCGGATTTGAAGAAAAAAGGAAGGAGCTTGCAAAACAGAACAAAAAGTGGAGATTCTTCGCCACTCTGGATCAGGGAAAAGCCCGGGTTGAGCTTCTTACAATAAGTGCAGATCATCCCTCTTTTAATCTTGAAGGAAGTAACAATATTATACTGTTTACAACCAACAGGTACAGGGAACTGCCAATGGTGATTAAAGGATACGGCGCCGGTGCAGAAGTTACAGCGGCAGGCGTATTTGCCGATCTTATGAGAGTTGTGAACGTTTAACTGTAAATTGTGCCGGATATAATCAATCATACTATTCCACAAATCTCAAAGCAGGCGGGACCTCTTTCAGGGAAGCGCTCCTGAAAGGTCTGGCTCCTGATGGCGGACTATTTCTGCCCGTTTCACTTCCGGTGTTCAGCCGGGAGGAACTCATAAAATTCAGAGACAAAGAGTACTTCGAGATAGCTTTTACCGTCCTGAATAAAATGATCGGAAATGAGATAAAAGAGGCCGATCTCCTCGACTCTTTGCCACGATGCATATTATTTTGAGGTACCGCTTGAAAAAGTATCTGATCGCAGGTATATTATGAGGCTTGACAGGGGTCCGACAGCCTCATTCAAGGATTTTGCAGCGCGCATGATGAGCAGGCTTATGCAGCATTTCCTGTCGGCAGGCAATCAGCAGCTGACGATCCTTACAGCTACATCCGGTGATACAGGAAGCGCTGTGGCCAGCGCCTTCTACGGGCTTAAAAATATCAGGGTAATTATCCTCTTCCCGGAGAAAGAGGTCACAGACATGCAGAGAAAGCAGATGACCACTCTTGATGACAACATCAAGGTTATTGCCCTTAAGGGAAAGTTCGATGATTGTCAGCGCCTGGTAAAGCAGGCATTTGTCGATAAGTCCCTTTCCCATATTCCGCTTTCGTCGGCCAATTCAATTAATATAGGCAGGCTGCTCCCCCAGTCGGTCTATTATTTTTATGCCTGGGCAAAGCTGGCTGAGACTATGGAGGAAAGAGCTCTCTTCAGTGTACCTTCAGGCAATTTCGGCAACCTTATGGGTGGTCTGATCGCCCGGAGAATGGGTCTGCCTGTTAAAAAATTCATCATATCAACAAATGAAAACAATGAAGTCCCTCTTTATCTTAAAACCGGAAAATACCAACCGCTAAGCCCCTCCAGGAATTGCATATCCAGTGCTATGAATGTGGGCCACCCAAGCAATCTTGCAAGAATTATTGCCCTATATGGCGGAATGATGGATGAAACGGGGATAATACACAGGGAACCCGATTTGCCGAAAATGAGGGAAGAATTGTTTGGGATAAGCATTAATGACGAGGAAACGAGAGAGGCAATATCAGATATCTACAGTAATCACGGGATCCTGCTTGAGCCTCACGGAGCAATTGCCTGGCGCGGGCTGACGGAATATCTCAGGCAGGAGAGTACAATCGATCCCGCCAGAGAGCTCTGCATCTCCCTTGAAACTGCTCATCCTGCCAAATTTCCTGAAGAACTGAAGAGAATTATCAAATCAGAGCCTCCCCTGCCCGCCTCCCTGGCCGGCATCGGGAATAAGCCTGAAAATTATCAGCTTTTGGATAACAGCTACGGGTTGCTGAAGGAATTTATTCTGACGAATCATTAATTGGATTAAAAGTCAAAGTATGTACATAATATGTTCTGATCTTGAAGGGGTCTTTGTGCCTGAAATCTGGATCAATGTTTCCAGGCAGACCGGTATTGAGGAACTGAGACTTACAACCCGCGATATCTGTGATTATGATGTGCTTATGAAAAGGAGGCTGGAACTGCTGCGTCAGCATAAGCTCACATTGAAAGATATTCAGAATGTGATATCACAACTTAAACCGCTTCCCGGAGCAGTTGAATTTATCAGCTGGCTTCGCTCGCGGGCACAGCTTATTGTCGTTTCAGATACCTTTACCGAATTTGCAGAACCCCTCATGAAACAACTTGGAAGACCTACGCTCTTCTGCCATCATCTTACGACCGATAGGGCAGGCAACATCACAAAATACAATCTCAGGCAAAAGGAGGCAAAGAAAAAAGTGGCGGAGGCGCTGCAAAGTCTGAGTTACAAGGTAATCGGTATCGGAGACTCATACAACGACCTGCTGATGCTAAGGCAGGCGGATCGGGGAATTCTTTTTAACCCTCCTCAGAATGTGATTGATGAGAATAAGGATCTGATGGTTGTAAATTCCTATGACAGGCTGAGGGAAGTAATTGAAGAACTTATTGACAGTGAGCAATAACGCGACAGACCTGCGGCTTAAGAAACTGTCTCAAGATTTTTTCATATAGCCGGATGTTTGATTCAATATTTTTCTACTTTTACCCAATCTGATTTTGTAATGCCGGTAATATTATGAAACTCCCACCATCATCCAAAAACTGGTTGTCGATAATTGGCTCCATTATCGCATTAATTAATCTTTTGCTGATTCTGCTGCTGTTTATTATCTCCACGATTTTTAACAAAGGGAACACCAATCTCGGTTTGTTCATTTACATAATCCTTCCCGGCTTTCTCCTGTTCGGGCTGATACTCATTCCGGTAGGCATGTTCCTGGAACGTAAAAGGATCTTCAGAAGTCTGGTTCATGAGGCTGCCCGGCTTCCCTATATTGATCTGAATGATCCCAGCCACAGAAATGCGTTCATAATCTTCACTGTTACTACAATTGTTGTGATTTTTCTCTCAACACTGGGAAGCTTCAAGGCATATCATATAACTGAATCTGTTGAGTTCTGCGGAACCTTATGCCATCAGGTCATGGAGCCTGAGCATACTGCTTATCTTAATTCGCCTCATGCCAATGTCTTATGTGTTGAGTGTCACGTAGGTTCCGGTGCATCATGGTATGTAAAATCGAAGTTATCGGGACTGCGTCAGGTTTATGCAGTTCTTACAAATACTTACCCCCGTCCTATTGAGACTCCGCTTCATGACCTACGTCCGGCAAGGGAAACATGCGAAAAATGCCACTGGCCTCAGAAATTTTATGCGCGGACCCTCTGGACAAATAAATATTTTCTTGCCGATTCACTGAATACCGAATGGGATATAATGCTTCAGATGAAAACCGGTCCCGAGTACAGCGGACTGGGCCTGAGGGAAGGAATACACTGGCATATCAATCCCGAAGTCAGTATCGAATATATATCGGAGAATGATAAGCGTGAGAATATAACTTATGTAAAATACATCAACAAATCAACCGGTAAGGTAACAATTTACAGGGACGACAAAAATCCCGTATCCGACAGTCTTATTGCCGCATTGTCTAAAAGGACGATGGATTGCATTGATTGCCACAACCGTCCCTCACATAACTATGATTCTCCAACTGTTTACTTTGATAAGGCAATGCTCACGGGTGCAGTTTCAAAAAATATCCCCTTTATCAAGAAGACGGCAATGGACATACTGAGGGAGACCTTCTCAAGCACGGATACTGCAATGATGAAAATCAATGAGAGCATTACAGGATTTTACAAAACAAATTACAGTGATTATTATGAAAAAAACAGGGATCTGATTCAGAATTCCGTGGCAGCAATCGAGAAAGGCTTTTCCCTGAATACTTTCCCCGCAATGAAAGTTTCATATGATGTTTATCCCGATCATATCGGACACCTGGAATCAACAGGATGCTTCAGATGTCATAACGACTCTTTCAAGTCTGAGGAGGGGCGGGTAATTACTAAGGATTGCAATCTTTGTCATACAATAGTAGGACAGGGAAACCCGGTCTCGCTGGAAACCACCAATATAAAAGGAAACCTCGGGTTCCGGCATCCGGTAGACATCGGGACTGCCTGGAAAGAATCCAACTGTTCTGAATGCCACCAGAACCTGTACTAATGCATAAGAAAATTAATTTTAAATAATAAATTATATGATAATGAAATCAATTATCTCAAAAAATCGTCTGATACCTCTTTTCCTTACTCTCCTACGGGTCCTCATAGGATGGCAGTTTCTTTATGAGGGAGTAATTAAAATTATTGATCCTGCCTGGACGGCCAGGCCTTTCCTTGAAGGATCAAGGTGGATCTTCGGTGATCTTTTCAGGTGGATGATTTCCGGGAATGCGGGGATGTGGCTTGTGGATACTGCCAACGCATATGGATTGACACTGATCGGACTTGCCCTGATACTGGGACTTTTCACCAGGCTGGCTGCATGGGGAGGCGTCGCCCTGCTGATGATGTATTACCTGGCATATCCACCCTTTGGCGGCTTTAATTATGGTTTCCCTTCAGAGGGCAGCTACCTTATTGTAAATAAAAACCTGATAGAGCTTATTGCCCTTGTAATGCTGGCTCTGGCTGATTCCGGTAAATTTTACGGGATTGATAGTCTGAGAAAAAAGAAGAAGCTTGCTGATGCGGAAGATGCTGCCTTGAAGAAAGATCCTGAGATTCAGGAAAGTAATTCAAGGAGAGAATTGCTTAAAGGGCTTGCAGGAATTCCGGTTCTGGCATTTTTTGCCGGATCATTTTTCAGAAACATGTCTGATTTAGGAACCGATGCGGTTTCAGGGGCAACAATTAAGGTAGATTTCAAACAAAAAAAAGACCTTAAAGGGAATCTGACACAGGGAAAACTTGGCAACCTGAATATCAGCAGGATGGTTCTTGGATGCAATCTTATAGGAGGCTGGTCGCATGCGCGCGATCTTATCTATTCAGATAAGCTTTTCAAGGCATACAATAATGAACGTAAAATTATTGAAACCCTCTACCTTGCTGAACAGGCAGGAATTAATACAACTTTCATGGTAACCCAGTATTATCCTACATTCAATAAATACAAAAATATTTATAACAGCAAGATGCAATCAATCTGTCAGGCTATGCTGCCCGATAAGGATTTCTTCTCAGATGTTAACATGGCCATTGACAGTGGGGCCACTGCCATTTATATACAGGGAGGGGAAGGTGACAGGTACTGTAGCACCGGACAACTGGATAAGATTAGCAAAGCCATTGACTATATTAAGAAGCATGGTTTTTTGGCTGGTATGGGAGCCCATTCCATAGAATCAATAAAGGCGTGTGAAAGGGAAGGTATCCCGGTCGATTTTTATGTCAAGACCCTTCATCAGGATAATTACTGGTCGGCACACCCTATTGAAAATCGCGAGGAGTACAGTGTGATTGGCAAACCATCGCCTGATCACAACAGGATCCATGAGAACATGTGGGATCTTTTCCCGGAAAAAACAATTGAGTTCATGAAGGGTGTTGACAAGCCATGGTTCGCCTTTAAAGTACTGGCAGCCGGAGCTATAGAGCCGAAAGATGGTTTCCGTCATGCATTTGAGAACGGAGCTGACTTCATAGCTGTCGGGATGTTCGACTTCCAGGTAATAGACGATGTAAATACTGTATGCGAGGTGCTCGGATCCCTCAACCCAAGAGAAAGAGCCTGGCATTCATAGATATAAACCTATTTCAGAATATCGGAAGTGTACCGGTTCGCAATGTCAGCCTGATCTTTTGACAGACCTGATATTATAACAATCCTATTTTCCTTCCATGAAAGGAAGATGGTTCCGTTATAGCCATCAGTCAGCACATATTTACCATTAGCCAATTCTGTGGGTTCCATCCCTGCTGAAGTGAGATAAGCATCGGCTGTCTTCAATGTCTCAGCCGGCGATTTACTCTCTATTATAAAGATTGAAAAATTGTCAGGGCCCACTTCATAGTCTGCCCTGAAGGCGCCTGTCAGAAACTTATGTCCGAGGACACTTTCGTTTATGAACAACTCCTCGTTAAGCTTTTTCCCCTGTGAAGGAAATTCGCTGAGCACCCCGGGCATATCGGCACTTCCCTTTAGCATATCGGATACTCTTAGCGCAAGGGACTGCGCAGTCTGTAATGTTTTCTCATTTTTTGAATAGGTCCTTATCTTCACATAATAATCGCCTTTGAAAAAATTGATTGCTCCATCAGCGATATATCCCTGGGCTCCCAGATTCAGGAACCTGAAAGAGGGTGAACGTTCTGTAGAGTATATCCCGAATGCCAGGGTATGATCGCTGTGATGGTACACTTCGATCTTTATGACATTTTTGCCCTTTTTATATTCGGCAACATGCAGATCGATGAATCCATACGCCAGATATGTCTCTGCGGCTCCATTTATGTAATCCCAGAGGTTATCAGGAACATATGTTGTAAAATCGGTGTTCTTCTTATAGCCTTCAAGATCAGGAAAGGTTAATTCCTGTGCTGAGGCCGATCCGAAAAATATGACGAGGAAAAAACCGGTCAGAGCTTCTTTCATAATAATATAATTTTGATTTTAAAGGTACAAATACTGAAGTCGCTGTAACTCATCAGGTCAGAAATTCTTTCGGTACATTGACGAGTCTTGATATATCCGTTATTTTCTCCTTAATCCGGAACTTTTTTGTACAATCTATTGTACATATTCCGCATTCTGAACAGGGGCTGGCTGTTGCGCCAATTTCATCGAGCAGTGTCCGTGCCATTGCAGGGCTAGAATAACCATAAGCATACATATAGGCTCTCATAAGGTCGGGAACCTGCAGGTTCTCTGAGCATTGCACGATGCACTTTCCGCAACCTGTGCAATAAAGTCCTGTTTCAGCTAACGGTACTATCAGATCATTTTTTTCCTGCTCTGTTAATGTAATATCCGACAGAAGCCTGATGTTAAGTTCAAGCTGGTCGAAGTCTGTCATTCCGGGAATGGCAGTACCGATATCAGGATTTGAAAGTGCCCATTTAAGTGCAGCTGTAGTATTGATAGCCCTTGTTTTTTCCTTGTCAAAAAATCCACCCCCTGCCAGTGTCTTCATAGCCACTATGCCTATTCCTGCTTCACTTGCCTTTCTTATAGCACCTTTTAATTCTTCGATATAGGTCTGCATGAAATTATATGAGGTAAGTATCACATCCCACTCCCCTTTCTGAGCGGCTGCGTTTATAACAGCCGTTTCATTCCTGTGGGTGGAGAAACCAATAAATCTAACCTTGCCTTCTTTCCGCAGTTTTTTCAGAGCATTCAGAACAGGCTTGTATTCAAGAACCTCAGGGTTATCTACACTGTGAACATATAAGATATCAACATGGTCCATCCTGAGTCTTGTCAGGCTGATATTGAATTTTTCAAGAAAATCTTCTGTTGTTGTGAGGTCTGTCGGCCTGCCATCTTTATCCAGGCCGGCAGGTTTGACTTTTGTGGCAAGCAGGAAGGAATCTCTCGGAAAATCTTTCAGCACGTTCCCAAGCATTGTTTCATTATTGCCATTCTGGTAGCCATGGGCCGTATCAAAGAGCTTAATTCCTTTCCCGTAGGCAGCCTTGCACAGATTCGGATTATCAGCCCTCATAACCCCGAAACTGATCACCGGAACCTTTAATCCGGTTTTTCCGAGAATCCTGTAGATGACATCATCCTGTTTAACAATGTCCTGAGCTGCAAGTGCTGACGGAGCAAATGCCATGATGCCGGCCGCGCCTGTGAATCCTGCTCTGAGGAACCCTCTCCTGTTAATTCTTTTCATTCTGTTCATCGGTTACCTGTTTTTTCAAGAGACAAATATAATCCATGAGGCTGAAATGGAAGAGTTCAGAGGATATTCTACTGCAGGTTCCTTATACGAACATCAATACCCGAACCTTTAAGAAGCTTCAGAATTATCCCGGTATCAGTACTACCGTAATGATACGGATAAAGGATTGCAGGTTTGAATGCCTTTGCAGCATCAGCCACCATTTCCGGCGTCATTGTGTAAGGCAGGTTCATTGGCAGAAAAGCAACATAAATATTCCTGAGAGCTTTCATCTCAGGGGTATTTTCAGTATCTCCGGCTACATAAATTCTTTTATCCCCGAAGGTAATGATATAGCCATTCCCGGCGCCTTTGGGATGATATGGCTGCCCGGGAGCGCGTACATTTACAATATTATATGCCGGAACAGCCTCAACAGTGATATTTTTTATTTCCTGCCTGTCACCCGCTTTCATAACCTTTGATCCAGGTATTTTAGCAGAAGAGGCCCCGTTGCATAATATTACCGTACCCTCTTTCCGGAGGCTGTTAATCAGACCGGGATCAAGATGATCGCCATGTTCGTGTGTGACAAGTATAATATCTGCTTTTGGCAGGTTACTATAATCGCCTGAGCTTTTGACAGGATCAATATATACAGACAGGTCTTTTGTTGTAAACAGGAGTGAACCGTGTCCGATAAAATGCATTTCAACATCTCCCGCGCTGGTTGTGATCATATCAGAAGCTGGAACATTCTGAGAATTTCCGGTTATGGTCATGGCGCTGAATATTAAAATTAATATAAGCTTCAAGACTCTGATTTTAAAAGATTTGTTCATATGGCTGAATTTAAAAATCCGGAATATAAATTTAGAAAATTTATTTCATTTATCGCCTAAGGATTATCAAAAAGAAGGTTTAACGGCGAAGTCTGGAGACTTAGCCGAGCGGGAGATGGGGAGAAGCGTACAGTGTAGAGCAGCAGAATGTCGAAGGAAGTTTAACGGCGAAGTCTGGAGACTTCGCCTAGCGCATCTGAAAGCTGATTTAGTACTTTGATCAAATTTATTTCAGTTACGCCCCATAGTTGGGGAATTTTTAATAACTTGCCCTCGGAATTTAGGGTAAGGTGTTAATTAATTAACATTGATGCTTTTAGGGAAAATCAGAGAGGCTGTATTGCATGCAGTATTACTGCTATTTACCATATCGGCTTTAGGTCAGGTTGGGTTAAAGTATAAATACCAGCTTGATGGGAATTTCCTGAAAAATGATATCATCTCAGGAAATCAGTCCATAATTGTATATTATTCAATATCAGAGCTTGACATCGAAAAGATAACAAACGATCAGGGTGATTTCTATCGCATTTCAATTCCCGGACATATTCCACCTTCAACCCCCGGAAAACCTGAACTACCTGTACTCAGCCGGCTGATTGAAATAAACAGTGGATGCAGCTATAAAATTACAATTTCAGATATAAAGTCATCAAGGATAAATCCGGCCCTGCAAAACTTCAACGGACTTCTTTATCCCGTCCAGGAAGGGGAAACAAAAAATATTTCCCAGGTTAAACCTCCGTTTTCCTTTGATAAGGAAGTGTATTCCTCACAGGGATTTATACAATCCGACACTGTCAGTATAGAACCTGTTGGCACGGTACGGAACAGAAGACTGGCTAACCTGTACATCTCCCCTGTTCACTACAACCCGAAATCCAACACTCTTGATGTAATAACATCGATGAAGGTTGAAATAACATATTCATATACCGGGATTGCCGTGTCAAGATCCCTGCCACAGGAATCTGATGTTTTCGATAAAATAGTTGATAAATCGCTGCTTGATTACAATCCGGGTGATGTTATTACCGGATATTCAACCCAACCGGTAAAAATGGTGATCATTACCGATACTGCCTTCAGAAAACAGCTTAAGCCCTTTTTCAGATGGAAGACCCAGAAAGGTTATAAATTAAAAGTCCTTTACAGAGGTGCAGCTTTCGCGGGAACCACATATGAGCAGCTGAAAGATACGCTCAGGAGGATATATAACTCTGCTACCATAGATGATCCTGCTCCGGAATACCTGTTGATAATCGGAGATGCTGACAGGATACCTGTTTCGGACGAAAACAGTAATATTTCCGATATGTACTATGGGGAGTTTGACGGGGACGGCGATTACATTCCAGAGATGTTCATCGGACGATTACCTGCCAAAGATACAACTGAGGTAAGATCTGCAGTCAGCAAGATTATTCAGTATGAGAAGTTCGAATTTGCCGATACGAACAAGTTCTATTCCCGTGCCCTCATCACTGCGGGAAATGATGCCAGCTATGCCAATAATATGAATGGCCAGTTAAATTATGCCCTGGAGAATTATCTTAACACTTCAAATAAAATTACGGAATATCACTTTTATTATCCTGAGTCAACAAGCCCGTCGGTTGAAGATTCAATTAAGTGGCTTTTTAAAAAAGGGATTTCGTTCATCAACTACAGCGGTCATGGAGAGGCCTTGGGATGGCTGGATCCTACCATAAAGAGCCGTGATGTAGATTCGCTTAAGAATAAAAACATGTATCCTTTCATAATAAGTAATGCGTGCAGAACAAGCCAGTTCAATTTATCCACATCCTTTGGAAACAGGATGGTTCTTTCAAAAGATAAGGGAGCTGTAGGATTTATAGGTTGCTCAAATGATTCGTACTGGGATGAAGATTATTACTGGACTGTTGGTGCAGGAACCGTTACTTCCGTACCCACGTATGAAACTACCGGGCTTGGCGCTTACGACAGGCTGTTTCATACACGGGGGGAGGCTCCTTCAAAGTGGTATTACACAATGGGACAGATCAATTATGCCGGTAATCTTGCGGTAAGTGCAAGTACATCATCAAGAAAAAAGTATTACTGGGAAACATATAATCTCGTGGGAGATCCCAGTGTGATCCCTATTATCGGTAATCCCGGAACTTTCAATATTTTGTTACCCGACACCTTACCTAACGGAATAAAATCATTTACTCTGAATCTTGATCCATTTGCATATGTGGCTCTCTCCCATTCAGACACATTATGGGATGCCTCTTTTGCAAGTCCGTCAGGCGCTGCAGAACTTACAATGCCAGGGATATCCAATGATTCCTGCCTGCTTGTTATTACTGGTCAGAATAAAAAGCCATTAATTAAAACTATTCATTTTTCTGATGCAAAAGGAGAGTATATAAGCCTCTCCTCTACTGCTGTAAATGACAGTCTTGGGAATAATAACAAACGAATAGATTTTGACGAATCCTTCTTCCTTAAATTTACTGTCAGCAACCTTGGGCTTACCGACGCAACAAATCTTTACGCCAGGATTTCAACAACCTCCGATCTTATAACCCTGAAAAATGATTCTGTTTATATTGGTACTCTCAAAGCAAGATCTGAAAGGATCCTGTCTGATGATCTTGAGATGAAAATATCCGGAAGCGTAGCCGATCTGGGTGTTGTCACTGTCAGCCTGACGCTGAAGGATTCAAAGTCGGAGAAGCACTATACTATTGACCTTACCGTCCATGCACCCGAGCTCATAATAACAAATTGTGTCATAGATGACACCTATTCAGGGAACCATAACAGCCTGGCAGATCCGGGAGAGACTTTCTACCTGATATTCAAAGTGCTTAACCAGGGCAGCAGCAGCATTGCCGGGCAATTTAAGGTAACAAGCAACAATCCTGAATTCTCAGTTTTAGATCCGAATGTAAAATCAGGGGAACTCCGTTTCGGAGAGACCACTGATATACCCGTGATGGTAAAGATTTCTGAATCAGCTCCTTCAGGCAGCTACTTTTCAGTTTCGTCCACTCTCGACTGCAGCCCTTACATTATGAATAAGGACTTCAATTTCAGGGTTGGAAAAATAAGGGAAAGCTTCGAATCAGGATCCTTCAAGGTATTTCCATGGATAAATTTAAGTTCAAATCCCTGGATCATAAGTGGCTCAGATCCTCCCGACGGGGTATTCTCTGCCAGGTCAGGGGCAATATCAAACAGCGGAAAGACAACTCTCATAATGAAAGCCCTCTTTTCTGCTGACGATTCCGTAAGATTCTTTTATAAAGTATCATCCGAGGCCAATTATGATAATTTCATCTTTCTCCTGAATGACACCGAGGTTCTTCGTAATTCAGGAGAGATTCCGTGGACCGGAATTGCCTTCCCTGTCACTGCAGGACTGAACAAGCTGGAATGGACATACATTAAGGATCAATCCGTATCGCAGGGTGCAGATTGCGCCTGGATAGATATGATAGATTTTGCAGAATCAAGCCCTGTCGGTTATATACAGAAGGATCTGCAGGTTGCCAGGATAGTAACGCCCATCCAGAAAGACAAGTACGGGCAGGAAATTATTACTCTGAAAGTATTGAATCCCGGCAAAGACACTATTAACAGCTTCAACGTGGCCTACACTGTAAATAACCGGGGAGTGCCTGTGCGACAGACTTTCGATAAGGAGGTTTTGCCAATGGGAGATTCGGTTACAATATCATTCAGTAAAAAGGTTGACCTTTCGCGTAACGGAATCTACAGCATCACTGCCTACGGATATGACAATAATGATGATTATCTGTTCAATGATACACTGATGGTGACCCTGGAAAATAATTCTGTGAATGATTCGCTGGCAGTATATCCTAATCCGTTTAATGAGCAGTTTACCCTCTTTGTGCAATCCGGAGCAGACGATCTGCTTCATATTTCAATTTTCAGCAGTTCGGGAAGTAAATTTTATGAAGCCGAACAGGACATTCTTAAAGGGGGAAATACCATTGTGATTGCAGATCCCGGATTATCCCCGGGTGTGTATTATGTGCACTTAAGAGGAACAGCGATAAATAAAACGATTCCTGTAATAAAACTCAGAAAATAGTATCTTTCCCTGTCAAATCAGCAAGAATCTTTAAGTTATGACAAATACGTTACCACCTTCCCGCGATGCAGCCCTGTCATTGTTCTTCAAATACAACAAGTCTGAAAGTCTGCTGAAGCATGCACTTTCTGTAGAAGGAGTCATGAGATATATGGCAAAAAAAACCGGAGAAGATCAGGAGAAATGGGGGATCATTGGACTGGTGCATGACCTTGACTATGAGATGTATCCAGATCAGCATTGCAGGATGTCAGAAAAAATACTGAAAGAAAACGGGTGGCCGGAAGAGTATATAAGGGCAGTGCTGAGCCATGGCTGGGGTCTTGTTACAGATGTTGAACCCCTGTCGAAACTTGAGAAAACTCTTTACGCCATTGATGAACTGACCGGTCTCGTTACTACAAGCGCGCTGGTTCGTCCTTCAAGGAGTGTGATGGATATGGAGGCCAGGTCGGTAAAAAAGAAGTGGAACGATAAAAGATTTGCTGCCGGGGTTGACCGCTCCGTTATTGAAAAAGGAGCTTCCATGCTTGGCGTGACTCTTGATGAACTTATTGCCGACTGCATCATGGGCATGCGGGAAGTAGCACAAGAGATTGGTTTAAAAGGTATTGCCGGATGAAAAAAGGTGACCTTCCGGGTCACCTTTCTTACTTACAATTTTAACTTTTCTACTTACACTGGCATTTCAGGTAATGTAAATCCTTTACGATAGGTATGCTTAACCATCTCAGCTGCAAATTGTTTTGCATTCATTGGTTCTGTCCATTTCCTGTCGAATTTCGGATCACCGTCGGTGATAGTGAAGTTATCAGAAATAACGGTCTTAAGACTTTCTGTATCACTTATATTTGTGAACTCCATCTTTTCGCCATTCCACTCCAACTCTTTGTTCAGTCCCTGAAGTCTTACAGCAAGAACACCCATAACAACCATTTCGTTGAACGGGCCGGCTTCTGAAAAATCAGATTTGGTCTTAACCCTCGATTCAGGGCTTTCCTTGCATGCGCGTACCCAATCCATTTCGTGACCGCCATTCATTGCATCTGCAATTCTTCTTTCAGTTTTGGGAACATTAGGTTTGCGGCCTGAAAGTAACCAGGGGTCCTTACCATAGCAGCCACAGACGAGGGTATCTTTTTTTCCGTGGAATAATACTCCTCCACCTGCGTCATTCATATCTTTTCCTGCCGGCCAGCCTGCAGGCTTGGGAGGCTGAATTCCACCATCGTACCATTTAACTACCACCTGAGGATATTTCATTTTTGAACTTTTTGGTGCAACTCTCTCAGGATATGTAAGAGTAACCATCTGTGCGACCGGCGCACAATCAGTTAATAACAGAGTTGAACTTCCCTGAGCCTTGATCGGATATTGCAGTTTCAGTCCCTTGAATACCGGGTGAAGTATATGGCATGCCATGTCACCGAGAGCTCCTGTACCAAAGTCCCACCAGCCTCTCCAGTTCCATGGTGTATATATGCTGTTGTAGGGGCGCATCCTGGTTGGTCCTATGAACAGATCCCAGTTGAGAGTATCGGGTACCCATTCGCCTTTGGGGACGTTAAGACCCTGAGGCCAGATCGGACGATCAGTAAACGCTTCAACAAAGTCCACATCACCGATCTCTCCATTATTAAGCCATTCAATTGTAAGATTCACACCTTCATCTGATGATCCCTGGTTTCCCATCTGAGTAGCCACTTTATATTTTGCAGCCAGCTTGGTGAGCAGCCTTGATTCATAGACTGAGTGTGTCAATGGTTTCTGAACATAAGTATGTTTGCCCATCGTAATTGCATTGGAAGCTGCCACGCAATGTGAATGGTCAGCTGTAGCTACTATTACAGCATCAATTGACTTGCCCATTTCGTCATACATCTTTCTCCAGTCCCAGTATGCTTTAGCTTTGGGATTAGCTGCAAACACCTTTTTGGAATATCCCCAGTCAACATCACACAGAGCAACAATATTTTCAGTTGGAGCAACATGCTTCAGGTTGGAATTACCCATACCGCCAATACCTATTACGGCTATATTCAGTTTGTCACTGGGGGCCCTGTGGCCAAATCCACTCATAACTGTGCCGGGAAGTATTGTCAGTCCTGCAGCGACAGCACCGGTTCTTTCAACAAATGACCGGCGTGTCATTTTTTTTGAATCTTCTTTCATTTTCAGGCAGATTTAATTTGTATAAGTGTATAAAATTAATAATTAAAATATTACATAAGTAATTCTGAAAGGATTTTTAACATTGAGTTAAGCCATGAGGAAAGATAAGACTACAACTCCCTTATCCAGATATTTCTGAAAGCAACAGGATTTCCATGATCCTGAAGCACAAGGCTTCCGGGGCCATGCTTTGATATGAAATATTCAGGAATTCCTATATATACCGTAGGTCCCCTGAGACTGAAATTATTCTCCACCAGTACTCCGTTTTGAAGCACCGTAACCCTCGGCGGGGTTAAATATGTCACAGTGTCATTATTAAAGGTTGGAGCAGTGTAGATTATATCATATGACTGCCACTCTCCCGGCTTCCTGCAGATATTTACTAGAGGGGCCGATTGCTTATAAAGGCTCCCGGCCTGCCCGTTACGGTATGTACGGTTATTATAGCTGTCAAGCACCTGCACTTCGTATAATTCCTGAAGAAATACGCCACTGTTTCCCCTTCCCTGGCTTTCGCCTGTCACCTCAGATGGTGTTTTCCATTCAATATGAAGCTGGAAACTTGCAAATTTTCGTTTGCTTTTAATCACACCTGCCCCTTTTGTACTTATCAGAGCGCCATCCTTAACAATCCATTTGGAGGGGTTCCCGTCGCTGTCCACCCATTCCTGGTTTATGTCTGAACCATTGAACAGTACAATAGCGTCTGAAGGAGCATCACTGTCCTTTACTCCGGGTTGTACGATTTTAACTTCAGGATCCCATATCTCAGTCATTCCCGGAGTTATTTTTTCATCAACCGGTTTAAGGACTTCTCGTCTGTGCCTTTAAAAAAGCACTGGCTGTAAGGAACATAATCAAACAGACAGCAATTAATTTTTTCATCTCTTCTATGATTTTAAATAAGTTATAATTCAATTGCCAATATACTCACAAAAAATTTTATTTAACTACTTGCCGGATAATTTTCCCTGCTGCCTTGTTAATAATTCAGACAGCTGCACTCGCAGTTGGCTATATTGATGGAAAAATATAAATTGCCGGAAATAATTCCAATGGAAAACAAAAATTTTCTGCTTGGGCCTGATGAGACCAGCACCTCTGTGAGAATAATACGGATAATATTCGGATCGGGATGCATTGGAATCGCTGTATTCTGGATGATCTTCAATTTAAAATCGGCAAAACCCGACAGGTCCCTCTGGATAACTGTAATGTTCCTTACTGGTTTTGGTCTGTACCAGATTTGGGCAGGTTTAGGACGGGCGGCAAGATTTATTGAGATCAGCCGGGAAATGATCAGACTCAAGAAAAATTCGATTCTTCCGGTGAGAGAGATCAGGGCTTCCGAGATAAAAAAAATTGAGGTTTTCCCTTTGAATCTTATAATCTATTTTCACCGCGGGAATAAGAAAACAATACTCCGTTTCGGAAACACCTATTCAGACATTACCAGCCTGATCAAGGATGAGATTGATCAATTTGCACAGGAGAACAACATCCTTCTTGAAATCAAGAATGAGGAGTTTTGATCAGCGACAGGTTCATAAAGCAACAATATTTTCCCATATCTCCCTGCTTACGGGGATCCCATCACGGAGGTTCTCGTTTCTGACCCTGATGACATTCTCTCCAGGGTAACGGATTCTTGAAGTTTCACCGGCCGGTTCAGAATTCAGTATGTCATTTATTATCTGGTCGATCGATCTTTCTATTGACGGGAAGTTTTGCAGATTCTCAAGCTCTATCGCAATAAAAACCTGGGATATTCCTGATTCCGTATTACATGTACCGATCTGGCTGGTGGATCGTCCGGCGGAAAGGATAGTTGCCAGGATGTCAAGCAATAATGAAAGGCCTGCTCCTTTCCAGTAACCCATTGGCAGAGCCCTCCATGATTCAAGGATTTCATCCGGCCTGTCAGTTAACTCATTCTGACTGTTGAATCCCCCGGGATATGGCAGCGTTTTACCTTCACTTTTAAATGTTTCCATCTTTCCGTAGGAGAACTGCGACATGGCAAAGTCAAGTACTATTGCTTCATCCCTGTACGGTACCGCAATTACAAAGGGGTTGTTCCCCAGCCTTGAATCCCTGGCGCCCCACGCAGGCATGTTGGGGCATGTATTTGTCCAGCCGATAAATACATATCCTTTCCTGGCAGCCTGCCATCCGTAAGTTCCTCCCCTCATCCAGTGATTGGTGTTTGCAAGAGCAACGAGCCCGATCCCGTTTTCCCTTGCAAGCCTGGTGGCCCTGTCGGTAGAAAAAGTGGCATTTAACGGACCCGGCCCCAGGTTCCCGTTCCACTGTTCGATTGAACCTGCCCTGTGTGTCAGGGTTGGGACTGCATCCGGGATAATTAAGCCTTCCGCTACGTAACTGACAAACCTGGAAAACCTGTTTACACCATGAGAATAGACTCCCTCAAGGCTGTTCAGAGTGAATATTTCAGCGCACTTTTCTGCGTTCTCTTCCGTAAAACCTCTGTTCAAAAGGATCCTTGAAAATTCACCCGTCATTTTCTCTTTTGAAATTCTGATATACCTGTCTGCAGCTTCCATATAGTTAAATAATTACAATAATCTTCTAAATTATCCTGTTGTAAAATCAAAAACAAATTTTTGAATCCCTGCTTTTCAAATTAATACTCAAAAATAAATTGTGAGCATAATAATTCTACTGCCGCTGGCAGGCTTCAGGGGAAGAAATATGTTACAACCAGTAATATATTGTAGTAATTTTGTCTTTTTATAATTATCGGTCAGTAAATGGTATCTCTGTATAAAACCGGCGAAAAAAAAACACAATGTCTTTTATGCCCGCATCTGTGCCGTATAGAAGTGGGAAAGACCGGCATATGCGGCGTGAGGAAAAACACAGGGAATGAAATTGTATTGCAAACCTATGGCATTATTTCAGGATATTCCCTTGATCCGGTTGAAAAGAAACCACTTTATCATTTTTTCCCCGGACATAATATTTTATCTGCAGGGTCATATGGCTGCAACCTGAGATGCGATTTTTGTCAGAATTATCATATTTCCCAGAATATAACCGGCCGGTATACCCTTGAAATCAGTCCTGAAAAACTTGCCAGGGATGCTATCGGTTCCGAAAACAATATTGGCCTCGCATTCACCTATAATGAGCCCGTTATATGGTTTGAATTTATGAGAGATGCAGCCCTTGCCGTAAAAAATGAAGGTCTGTTTACTGTTATGGTAAGCAACGGTTATGTGAGCCATGACCCGCTTGAAGAGATCATCAGTTTCATTGACGGCTTTAATATTGATCTTAAAGCTTTTAATAATAAGTTTTACAGGAATCTGACCGGTGCTGAAATTGAACCTGTCAAAAAGGCGCTCAAACAGATTGCCGGATCGGGAAAACACCTGGAGATCACAACACTGATTATTCCGGGCCAGAATGATGATGAAAGGGAAATGGCTCTTGAGTCAGAATGGATCGCAGGCGAACTGGGCAGGAATGTCCCGCTGCATCTTAGCCGGTATTTCCCCGTATATCTTCGGAAAGATGAAGCAACTTCACCCGAAACAATCGGGAGGTTAGCCCGGATTGCCTCTCAGAATCTTGATTACGTTTACATTGGCAACACATCCTCTGAATCAGGGCAAAATACAGTATGTCCGGGCTGCGGACTGACTGTCACTGAAAGGACAGGGTACGGCATAAAGCATCTGAATCTTGATAATGAGGGAAGGTGTTCAGGATGCGGGAACCTGGTTTACAAATACTTCTCTATTCCTTCTTAGTCAACAGACTTAACCTGCTGAACAGTTTATCAACACCGGTAAGCAGGTCTTTCTGAACTGCCTTGTAATAAGCCCTGACAATTTTAGGGTTATCTTTCCCGTCAGGATTGTTTACCCGGGCGATAAGGTCGTTGCGGAAATCCACGGCATCTGATATTATTGCCGACAATTCGTCGGATTTAATATCAGAATGAAGTTTTGAAAAAACAAAACAATCTGAGATCACCTCAAAAATCAGATAATCAATATCTTTTTTTAGTTCCCTTATACTTGCCATACTTCAGAGTTTATAATTAATCAGGGTACAAATATAATAAATTATCATTCAGTCTTTTCAAAGGCCTGTCATAAAAGAGATCTGAAGAGCCGGATGCTCTCTCCGGCCATCTCAAGGTAGAGCCGTCTTAAATTTTCAAGCAGTGCCGGCCTCACACTGAAAAGTTTGTCGTCAATACTGCTAAATGGAAGTACAATTGGTGAGGTACCTGTCATAAAAACTGAATCGTAATCTGAA
Organism: uncultured Bacteroidales bacterium; assembly: GCA_963816345.1. Taxonomy (GTDB): domain Bacteria; phylum Bacteroidota; class Bacteroidia; order Bacteroidales; family VadinHA17; genus LD21. The sequence goes on along the minus strand of CAWFKI010000005.1, from coordinate 1,142,249 downwards.
ATATCATCTGTATTAACGCAGCTATATTCAACCTTAATCTGGTTCATGTTGCATATTGCAAGAATATGTTTACGGGTAATACCATTAAGAATAAGGCTATCGGGAGCGGTGACAAGTATTTTCCCCTTTACAAAGAAAATATTTGACCGGCTGCCTTCCGTAATCAGATTATCTTCATTGACAAGAAGCGCTTCATAGGCCCCCTCAAGGATCAGCCTGTGGTAGATTTCAGTCCGGAGCTTATGGTTTATGACCTTTGAGGCGGGATTTTTCCGTTCCCCAAAAAAGAGGATACCTTTAACCCCGGTTCTGTACTGTTCTGCCGAGGGGTATATGGGCTGAATAAAATAAACCAGCAGATTGTCCGATCCGCTGTTATAGTTAAAGACGATTTTAAGGTTTGCCTCCTTCTTTCTGTCAGCCCTTATAAGAGCAGTGATCATCCTCTTTAAGGAGTGCCCGTCAGCCAGCATCTGTTTTCCCTGGAGCCTTACACTGGCCTCAAGACGTTCCATATGGTCAGCAAAAAATGCAGGGCTTCCCTGTACCATCCGCAGCACTTCATAAACTGAATCACCCTCATATACAAGTGAATTGTCAAAAGCCTCAGCAGGCCTTATTTCACCGTTAAGGATGAATTTTTTCCCGTAACATTCATTCATCACAGAAAGCATTTAGAAGACAAAAGTACAAACTATAAGCAGATCTGACAGCAATTCTGATTATATTCGTAGCCGGTATTGAACAGAGAAATCAGGAGATGTACGCGATAATAGATATCGAGACAACGGGGGGAAGTTCAATGATCGAAAAAATCACTGAAATAGCCATATTTCTGCATGATGGCAGCAAGATAACCGGAGAATTTGCCACTCTTGTAAATCCTGAAAGGAATATTCCATATTTTATTACCAACCTTACGGGTATCACAAATGAAATGGTTGAGGAGGCACCCAGATTTTTCGAGATTGCCAAAACCATTGTTGAACTGACAGAAGGCAGGATCTTCGTTGCTCACAATGCAAGATTTGATTATTCATTTATCAGACAGGAATTTAAATCACTTGGATATAATTTCAGCAGGAACCTGCTTGATACTGTCAGCCTGAGCAGAAAAATCATACCTGGTCACCGCTCCTACAGTCTTGGCAATATCTGCAATGATCTCAATATAATGATAAACGGAAGACACAGGGCATCGGGTGATGCTTTTGCCACTGTCAGGCTTTTCGAGTTTCTCATGGCACGTGACAGGGAGATCAATGGCAGTAATTCGGGTCTGTTCAGGAATACAAGAGTTTCCAAGTTGCATCCGTCTCTCGATACAGCCAAAATTGATAAAATACCTGAAGAAGCCGGTATCTACTATTTCTATAACGAAAATGGCGATCTTATTTATATCGGCAAAAGCCATAATCTTCAGCAAAGGATAAGCACTCATCTGTCGAACAATACTACCAACAGGGCAATGGAGATGCGCGACCTTATCGCGGACATAAGCTGGGAGGTGACCGGCAGTGAGCTTATTGCGCTTCTCAGGGAGTCGTCCGAAATAAAGAGGCATAAGCCTGTTTACAACAGGGCACAGCGCAGGACAGGATTTCAGTGGGGTATCTTCAGTTTTGTCGACGAATCAGGGTACATCAATTACCGTTATGGGCAGATCAATAATGCAGATCCGCCGGTTTCAGTGTTTACATCAAGGGAAAAAGCAAAATCGAAGCTGAACAATCTTGTGGAAACTTACGGACTTTGTCAGAAATTAACAGGGCTGTATGATACTGATGGTGCATGCTTTCATCACCAGGTGGGTATCTGCAGGGGTGCCTGCTGCGGGAAGGAGACGGCGAAAGATTATAATGAAAGAGCCGCAAAGGCAACTGAGGAATTCATATTTGCCAGGCGCAACTTCTTCGTAATTGATAAAGGACGCGACAGGGAAGAGAGATGTGCAGTAAAGATTATAAATGGAAAGTACGCCGGATTTGGCTATTTCAATATCAATGAAATGGGATTCGGTCTTTCTGCAATTCATGATTGTATCAGTCCATCGGCTGATAACCGCGACATTCAGGTAATTCTCAAACAATACCTCAGGCACAACAGGGTTGAGAAGATTATTGATTTCTGAAACACCCGGAAGACGACCGGATTGTTCATAAGTTGCCTCCTCCCGATGATTCCTGAAACCTGTACCCTATGCCTGATTCTGTTATAAGCAGTTTTGGCCTGGCAGGATCATCCTCAATTTTTTTGCGAAGCTGTGCAACAAATACTCTTAAGTACTGAGTCTGACCAATATAACCTAATCCCCATATTTCTTTCAGTATGCTTTTATGTGTCAGGACCCTGCCGGAATTGCGTGCCAGAAGCGCCAGCAGAGAGAATTCTGTTGAAGTAAGTTTCAGTGCAATGTTGTTTTTATGTGACAGTATGATTTGCCAGATCAATGGAAAGAGTGTCAAAAGTAAGGTACGGGTCAGCTTCTGTTCCCTCACCCTGCCTTAATGCAACTCTTATCCGTGCCAGTAATTCACCTGTTCTGAAGGGTTTTATAAGATAATCATTTGCCCCGGCATCGAGTGCTGAAATAATATCGTCCTCCGAGTTCCTCACCGACAGAATGAGGATTGGTTTCTGATACCACTCTCTTAATTTCTTCAATATCTCCATACCGTCGATATCCGGCAATCCCAGGTCAAGAATTATAAGGGAAGGATTATGTGTCGCGGCAGCGGTAAGTCCATCCCTGCCGCCGGAGGCTTCTGAAATGTTATATCCCCCTGATGAAAGAGTTATCTCAAGCAGGCGACGAATCTGAACTTCATCGTCAATGACAAGTATTTTCCCTTGTAAGATCATTCAATAACGGGTTGACCTTTTAATTCGTACTTGGTAATTTCCGTTGGTATTTTAATTGTAAACTTTGAGCCGCCGTTTTGTCTGTTCTCAACGGTTATTGAGCCCATATGCGCTTCTGTAAAACCTTTTGCTATTGACAGACCCAGGCCTGTTCCTCCGGCTTTTGATCCTTCAACCCTGTAAAATTTATTAAATATAAGAGGTATTTCCTTAGGAGAAAAGCCGGGGCCCCTGTCCATCACCTGCAGTGTCATTACCCCGTTGTCGTAAAATGCCTTAACACGCAGATTATCAGAACCGGCAGCATACTGTGTTGCATTGTATATCAGATTATAAAGAACCTGTTCCATTAATCCGAAATCAATTTTTACAAGAGGCATATCATCCGGTATAACAACATGAAGGCGGAATGGTTTAAGTTCCTCTTCCAGGTTTTCAACCACCTTGTTTATCAGATCGTGAATATCGCACCAGTCAAGCTTTGGTGTGATCCGGCCGCTTTCGAGCCGCGACATGTTCAGCAGATTTTCAATGAGACGGTTTAATCTTTTGGAGGCCTTGAATATCTCCATGGAGAGTTCATTGCGTATATCCTCCGGATGATTTGTTGCCAGCAATGAATCGGAAGCACCCATAATTGTTGCTACAGGAATTCTCAATTCATGTGATATGGAATTAAAGAGCGCTTTGTACAGTTTGTCTGATTCAGTCAGAAGAAAAGCCTGCCTGGCCATATTCCTGAGATATTCCCTCTCAAATTTTCCTGAAATCTGAGAAATGAATGCGTCCCAGAATTGCTCTTCACCTTGTGTAAATACTGTATTTCTTTGAATGGCAATTACTCCCAGATTCATCTGATTGCCTTTTAAGGGGTAAAAAGTATAATTGGATGAGGGTAATGTATCGGTATGCTTTCCTGCTTTGGCAGAGTGCTGAAAAGTCCATTCCGCTATACTCATATCATTTTTTGAAAGGGTAAAATCCAGTTTCTCCATATTGGGGTAATCAAGCTGATCTGACTCATTTTTGAGCAGAATCAGGCTGTCAAGGCTAAAGTATTTTTTTATATCCTGTTTTGAAATTTTAATCACTTCATTTATACCGTTAGCTATTGAGAGTTCTCTGGTAAGCTGGTATAGGGCATTTGTACGTTCCTCCCGGATCCTGATCTTCATCTCCTGTCTTCTTATCCTTGATGTAAGGACACCGCTTAACAAAGCTATTATGAAGAACATTATCAGCATCAGCATGTCTTCCGGCCGGTCTACGTGAAAAGTGTACGGAGGGGGTATAAAAAAGAAATCCCAGGTGAGAGCGCTGAGTGTGGCTGACACAAGAACCGGTCCTGTTCCAAGAAAGAATGCAAGTGTTGAGACAATGAACAGGAGCAAAAAAGAGACCACCTGATAGCCAATAAATTCCCTTATCAAATAGCAAATAATTGCAGTAAATAATACTATTAATGAAGCTGTTATATATTCGCGGAAACCTGAAGAAAATGAGGGGAGAGAAACTCTTTCCCTGTAGCGGTCCTTTGCCTGAATATCCGAGCCCAGTATATAGACATCTATATTGCCGCTGTAACGGATCAGCCTGTTCACAAAATTGCCCAGCCGCAGTAGAGTAATCAGGTTACGTACCCTGGGCTTGCCGATTATGATATGAGTTATATTCTCTTTTTGGGCGAAATCCACAATTGCCTTTACCATATCATTATTGGTAATAAGGCGGAATTTTACACCTAATTGCCTTGCCAGGTTAATATTCTTGTTTAATTGTTCATTCTCTTTCCTGTCTCTCATGTGTGATGTTTCCACGTAGATAGCCTGCAGATCTGCCCCCATAGCGTAAGCGAGGTTTTTTGCCCATCGCAGCAGTCTGCCTGATTGCTGTGTATGACTGACAGCAACCAGCAGGTGCAGTCCCAGTTTCCAGGGACCCTTGATCCTTTTGCGCTGCATATATTCCTGTAGCTGCTTATCTACTCTGTCGGCAACTATTCGTAATGCCATTTCACGCAACGCGGTAATATTGCCTTTTCGGAAAAAGCTCTCAACGGCTTCTTTTGACCTTTCAGGTGTGTAAACTTTTCCTTCCGAAAGCCTTTGGAGCAGTTCTTCGGGAGTCAGATCAATAACTTCAATCTCATCGGCATTTTCAAAGATCTCGTCAGGTATGGTTTCTCTTACAACTATACCTGTGATCTGAGCCACCGTATCTGAACGGCTTTCAAGATGTTGAACATTGACAGTAGTATAGACATCAATTCCGTTATCAAGTATTTCCATAACATCCTGATATCTTTTTGCATGACGGCTGCCGGGGGCATTTGTATGTGCAAGCTCATCAACAATCACAAGCCGGGGCTTACGCGAAATTATTGCATCCAGATCCATTTCATGAATGGTTGTAGATTTGTATTGATACTGTTTCCTTGGGATCAGCTCAAAACCCTCTGCAAGCTCTGCTGTCTCCTTCCTGTTGTGCGTTTCTACATACCCGATTATTATATCACCACCTTTAGCCTTCTCCGCCTGGCCGGTCTGAAGCATGGTATAAGTCTTGCCCACCCCGGCACACATTCCAAAGAATATCTTCAGCTTACCCCGTTTGCTTCTTTCCTCTTCAAACTTCAAAGAAGCCAGAAGTTCATCGGGATCCGGACGGTTGTCATTAATATCCATTTATAACTGTTTTTTTTCAAATTTTGAAATCAGCGATGCTACCTGCTCTTCCATCACTTTTATCCGGAACAACATCAGCTTCAGATCCTCCACCTCATTTGAAGTTATTCCTCTGGCTGGTTCTTCAGGTAATGTAAATGGCATTTTCTGAGGTTCTTTCTTTAATTTTTCTGCCATTTTGTTAATAATCCGGGAAATTTCGTCAAATTCATCTTTTCCAACTGAAACGCTATTCTCTTCAATATTACCGGAAACAAGCTCTTTTATCTCATTGTACAGTTCAAAAAACCGTCTGTTAAAATATGATGCAAAACTAATTGTAAAACTCATTCCGACTAAAAAACAGAGCGTTGCCAGAACAGTCATTTTTGTAACAGCGCTATTGGCTGAAGCTTTTGCATCTTCGGTTTTGACCTCAAGAGCCCTTCCGTTCATTTGTGACAAAATTGACAGCTGCTGATTGATATCACCCGATTTGTTCTGAAGATAGAGCAGTCCTCTTGCCGAATCCGGTGATTTCATGAAATTTTGCAGCGAATCCCTGTACACGGCATAGTCTGACTCAATAGAAGATACCAGTTTGTCTTCACCTGGTTCGGTTATATTGTTTTTCTCATCGAGGAGAGTCTTGTTCATTGAGGTCAGTACAATTGTTACTTTCAGAGTATCCGGCTTCCTCTTAGTCAGTGATGCAGTTGTGATTTCCTGATTAATGTCCGACAAACCTTCAGCCAGATCACGTGCGTAAACGACAGAAATATAATTCTCCTTAAGAATAGCGCTTGTCTTTGAAGAGAGCTGATTAAGGTAATAGCCGGAAAAAACCGATAACACCAGTATGATTAAAAAAAGGAAAATCATTCCCAGGGTAAATCTTGTTCGGATTGGGCGCTTCATAATATACTGTTTAAATTTTTATTCGAATTATTCATTTTAATTTTATCCAGCTCTATGTTTAACATCAGAACATTGATTCTCGCTTCCCCCAGGATCAGGAACTGAGGTTTTTCAGTTAAATAATTAACAATTTGTAATAGTCTTTGTTTTTGACTGTTGTCAAAATGTCTGGCCTCCGAAATTCGATCAACCTGCATTAATGCTGCCTCAGGTGAAATGTCTGGATCGAGGCCGCTTCCGGATGCGAAGATCATTTCATTAGGAACGGACAATTCATTCTTTATAGAATTACTGCCGGCAAACAAAATCCGCCGCGAAGTAACCAGCTTTTTAAGTGTATCACTTGTGGGTCCATAATTTGAAGCTCCGGAAGGAATAGGATTATAACCAATGGCAGAAGGTCTTGACCAGAAATAGATGGTGCTATCGAATTTTTGACCAATTAGTTCAGAACCTATAATTTTTCCATCCTTCATTATCAGGCTTCCATTGGCTTTGGAAGGAAAACCCAACTGAGCCAGGCCGGTCATTAAAAGAGGATAGATAATACCTGTAAGTATAGTCATTACAAGCAAAAATTTCAAGGCTATTATAGTTTGTGCTTTCATAATGAGTTTAATTTTTGTTTTAATTATTGCACTTCTTATATCATATGTATAGAAACAAGTAACATATCAATCAGCTTGATTCCTATAAATGGGACAATAATTCCTCCAATTCCATAAATAACAATATTTAAAGCCAGCACCCGGTTGGCCGAGATGGGTCTGTATTTCACACCTTTCAGTGCGAGAGGAATAAGAGCCACAATAATAAGTGCATTAAATATCACAGCGCTTAATATTGCGCTTTCTGGTGAATGAAGTTTCATAATATTCAGTACTCCCAGCGGAGATATACCGGAAGCTGTAACATAGAGAGATGTTGCGATAGCGGGTATTATGGCGAAATATTTGGCTACATCGTTGGCAATGCTGAAGGTAGTCAATGCTCCACGTGTCATAAGTAACTGCTTGCCGGTTTCAACCACCTCTATAAGTTTTGTCGGGTTACTGTCGAGATCAACCATATTACCAGCTTCGCGGGCAGCCTGGGTACCGGTGTTCATTGCCAGACCAACATCGGCCTGGGCGAGAGCGGGGGCATCATTGGTGCCATCGCCAATCATTCCAACCAGATGACCATTTGCCTGCTCCTCTCTTATGCGATGAAGCTTATCCTCGGGTTTGGCTTCTGCAAGAAAATCATCAACACCGGCTTCAGCAGCAATGGCAGCTGCAGTCTGCGGATTATCACCTGTTATCATAATTGTCCGGATACCCATCATCCGGAGCTGTGCAAAACGTTGCTTTATACCTCCCTTCACTATATCTTTAAGATGGATCACGCCCAGCACCTGATTATTTTCTGCGACAACTAATGGTGTTGCACCCTGACGTGAAAGCTCGGAAACGATCTCTTCCACATTTTTTGGGAAAAATCCATTGTTGTTTTCAATAAATTTTCTGATTGCGGCGGAAGAGCCTTTCCTGATGCTTCGTAATTGACCATCAGGATTCTTTAGATCGATACCGCTCATACTTGTTTGAGCTGTAAAAGGAATAAATTCCGTATCCAGAGACTGCATTTCCCTTGCCCTGATATTAAACTGTTCTTTGGCTAATACAACAACAGAGCGGCCTTCCGGGGTTTCATCAGCTAGTGAGGCCAATTGAGCAGCATCAGCCAATTGTTCTTTAGAAAAACCTTCGGCCGGAATGAACTCTGTAGCCATACGGTTTCCTAATGTAATAGTTCCGGTTTTATCAAGAAGCAAAACATCTGTATCACCGGCTGCTTCTATTGCTTTCCCACTTGTTGCAATAACATTTTTGCGCAATAACCTGTCCATTCCGCTTATGCCGATAGCGCTCAATAAACCCCCGATTGTTGTTGGAATAAGACAAACAAGTAGAGAAATCAGAACAGGCAAAGTCAGGTTATGATTTGCGGGCAAACCTGAAGCTTTCAAACTATAACCAAAATATGCAGGCAAAGAAACAACTACTAACAGGAATATAATGGTAAGACCTGATAAGAGGATGATCAATGCAATTTCATTAGGTGTTTTCTGTCGTTTTGCACCCTCAACTAAAGCAATTATGCGGTCAAGAAATGTAAATCCAGGTTCAGAAGTTACCTTAATCGTAATACGGTCGCTGATAACTTTAGTACCCCCCGTCACGGCACAGCGGTCACCACCGCTTTCACGGATTACCGGAGCAGATTCCCCTGTAATAGCGGATTCATCTACGCTTGCAATCCCATCTATGACATCACCATCAGCAGGAATAATATCTCCAGCATCACATATCACAATATCACCTTTTCTCAGATCATTAGCAAGAACTATTTCTTCCTTATTGTTGATAAGCTTACGTGCTTTTGTCTGAGTACGACTCTTACGTAAACTGTCAGCCTGTGCCTTACCTCTACCCTCAGCCACTGCTTCCGCAAAATTGGCAAACAAAACTGTAAACCAGAGCCAGAGTGTGATCTGAAAATTAAAGTCTGAAAAATGACTGTTGAAAATATCAGTAAAAACAACTACAGTTGTCATTAGTGCTCCAATACCTACAATGAAAATAACCGGGTTTTTAATAAGAGCACCAGGGTTAAGTTTGATAAAAGAATCCTTTAATGCCTGAAAAGCTATTTCCCTGGTAAAAAGCTGACTCATATTTCGTTTTTCCATAATATCTATCTTAAAAAATTAAAAAGTAACACCCAGATTCATTAAGAAATGTTCAACTACAGGACCAAGTGCCAGAGGAGGAAAAAAAGTCAATCCCCCGACAATAAGAATAACGCTTATCAACAACATAACGAATAACCAGTTGTCGGTTCTGAAAGTACCTGATGAAACAGGGGTGACCTTTTTCTTAGCCATGCTGCCCGCAATAGCCATTACTGGTACAATAATTCCAAAACGACCTATAAGCATACCAAAGCCTATCATCAGATTATAGAAAACGGTGTTTGCATTGAGGCCTGCAAAGGCACTCCCATTATTTCCGGCCGCTGAACTGAATGCATATAAAATCTCTGAGAGCCCATGAGGGCCAGCATTATTCAGACTCGATAACCCGGCAGGCACAGAGCATGCAATAGCTGAAAATAATTTGATTACTATACTGGGAGCTAAAACTGCAAGAATGGCCATTTTCATCTCAAAAGCCTCCACTTTTTTACCAAGGTACTCAGGTGTCCGGCCAACCATTAGTCCAGCAATAAATACTGTAAGTATGACAAATATAATTATCCCATATAATCCAGATCCCACACCGCCAAAAATGATTTCGCCCAGCATCATGTTGAACATAGCTACCAAGCCCGATAACGGAGATAAACTATCATGCATGGAATTCACAGAACCATTTGAAGTAACGGTTGTAGTTACAGACCAGAGTACGCTGTTCATTACACCGAAACGGGTTTCCTTTCCTTCCATGGCACCTGAAACATTCAACACATTGTTATGACCGTACTCTGACCAGAGGGATATGGCAATGCCCGCCGCAAAGAGGATAAACATGGTAATAAATATCGCACGTGCTTGTCGTTTTGATTTCATATAATGACCGAAAGTAAATACTAAGCCGGCTGAAATGATGATGAGGGCAAACATTTCTAAAAAGTTGGAAAAAGGTGACGGATTTTCAAACGGATGAGAGCTGTTGGTATTAAAAAATCCCCCACCGTTTGTACCGAGTTGCTTAATGGCAATTTGAGATGCAGCCGGTCCAAGTGGAATAACCTGCTCAGTTCCCTGTAAAGTGGTTGCTTTAACATAATGCGAAAGTGTCTGCACAGCGCCCTGTCCTACCAAAGCTATTGTGAGAATAATAGCAAGTGGCAATAACACATAAAGAACACTTCTGGTTATATCTGCCCAGAAATTACCCAGAGCATCAGTTGTTTTTCTGGTCAATCCGCGAATCAAAGCGAGTACAACTGCAATACCGGTTGCAGCACTTACAAAATTCTGAACAGTGAGCCCCACCATCTGGACAAAGTAACTGAGCGTATTTTCACCGCTGTATGACTGCCAGTTAGTGTTGGTGGTGAAACTCATTGCCGTATTAAATGCAAGGTGCCAGGAAACATTGGGCAATTTCTCTGTGTTCATAGGCAAATACGCCTGGAATATCTGCAAAAGGTATAATAACACGAAGCCAAACAGGTTGAAAAGGAGAACACCGTACATATATGTCTTCCAGTTCATTTCCTCCTCGCTTTTGATACCTGATGCCTTGTAAACCAATTTTTCTAGCCAGCCAAATACCGGCTTCATCATATGCTTTTCACCCATGAATACTTTTGCCATATACTTGCCTAACAAAGGCGAGAGCACTATAAGCAGTACCATGAAAATGATCAGTTGAATCGCTTCGTTCATATTATTTTCGCATTAAGGATTTAAATCAAATAGTTTCAAAAGCACGCATGTTCAAAACTCCTTTGAAAGGGATCCTGTCCAGTCTCAGAAAGTGAACTAAAAAAGAAGGTATTTTATTAAAATTTATCAGGTCTTAATAAAGTATATATCAAATATCCCATGATCAGGATGGCTACAATAGCGCCAATCAGATAACTTAAAGGGCCGTTAGAAACAGCCGCATCTGGCTGAACAGGTATGACTAAAAAAGACATAAATGATTTCACAATTTTGGTTTTCATTTTGTTTCCGTTTTGATCATTATACAAAAATAAGCATCAGGATATAAAGAAATTATAAAAAAACTATGAAGAGGTATAAAAAAATTATAAGAAACATTATTATTCTCAGGAACAGTAATTTGTACTAAGAATGATAGAACAGATCTTAGATTTGGATTACTGATTTCTCTGAAATGAAGCTTCTTGGACTTAACTATTCCATCTATTTATGTAATAATCATATTGTTTATTGTTATTAAAAAGCAATGGCAAATGATGTAGTAACAAAATAGTTTTGATTGGAAACCTGATTATCTAAGGTGAATATCTTGTCTTTGCTACTAAGTCCCCGTCCTTCTATTCGCCACATCACATTTTCACTTATTTTGTAATCGAAATTTAATGAATAACCGAAAGTTTGGAATCCGTTGGGGGTACCTGTAGTAATGATAATTCCATTTTTATCATTATAATATTCTCCTCTTACAGCAACTGCCAGCTTATTGCAGCACTGATAGCGAAATATCATTACCGGGCTGTACAGTGTGTTATACTCACTGCTGCCTTTACTTTTTTGTTCCATACCATAATCAAAACCCAGGGTGATCCTGAATTTATCCGTTGCATTAAGTAATGCATAGAAATTATGGTAATAGCGCATCTGAGAAACAGTATCCGGTTTATCATTTCCGATAAATGTGCTATAATTAAATGAAACTTTCCCGTTTGGAGTAAAAGTAATTTGTGTTCCGAAAGCAGGAATGTTGTTTCCATTGACTCGCGCAATCCGTTGCCAGCCATTTATTACCATTCCAGAGAGATACCATTTGCCGTTGTCAGAAGTGTAACCGATTTTAATTCCGCTTTCATAAAATGGAGTGTTTTCGCCAATAATACAACGGGTGAGGGCATCGCAACTTTTTCCAACCGGACTTTCAAATCCAATATGTGATGGAAACACTCCTGCGTCTAACCAGAAATTTTTCTTCGCGGACAATTTCACTCCAACATTTGCCTGCCATAAATTTCTGAGCAAAGGTTGTTCTGAAGACAAATTATACTGAGCATAAGTTCCCGCCATCATTCCGAAATTTGCACGGATATTCTTCGCAACATAATTTGCGTTGATGAATCCAAGATTCAGATTCGCTTCATTATGTCTGTTGAAATTGTAAAAGAAAGCTGGTCGCACGTGATTAGCGGGATTATCAAAATCATAACTGTAATACACTTCAGCGTAACCTGAAAATGTAAGCGAAGATTTACTGCTGTCTGCCTGAGCAAATGATGCTGATGTTATCAGCGAAAAAATTGCAATAAATAAGTTTTTCATTGAATTTTATTAATATATTAAATTTTTGTGATATTGATCATTTTCATTTTCACATCTTTTAATATTTTCGTTTTTTACTTGTTAATATCTTCATACTATTTGTCAAATTTTAAAAGATTACCGACAATGCATCCAAGCATATTGAGAAGAATTAAACCGCCGAAAAGTTTTAATATAAGTAAAAGACCAGTCATTTTTTGTAAAATATGGTCGATACAAAATTACAGCCGATCTTATTTGTGTAATATAAAGAAAGAGGTTTGTTTCATAAATAAATTATAAAGATAGACAGAACGGTTGAGGCGTTAAGGCGTTACGGCATTGTGGTGTAATGGCCTTTTGACCGTAATGCCATACACCAACCTGCGTTACGGTGGAATGTATTTCATGCGAGGCAGCTTATGAAACAATCCTTTGTCCTGGATGGCTCTGGCTTTACCAATAAAAGCGAAATTAAATCAAGTTCTATAAGGATTATATAAAGATTTTCGGAACATATAAAGATTTTATAAAGTTTCACTTTATCAACACTGTAAATTTAAGGGAGCCAACTTTTTGAGAAATAGTTTTATATTTGTTTAAGGAACCAACAAATCAAAAAATGGCTGTATTTACAAGGACTACGGGGAATCTTATAATCAAGATCGATGAGTTCTTTGACAATGTTGAACTCGGACTTCTTGTTTTCAGAGAGGGAATAAGGTCCTATCTTGATAAAGACATGGAATCCTTTGCCAGGCACCTGCAGAAGGTGGATTCTCTCGAAAACAACGCAGACAGGCTTCAGCGGGCTATCGAAAATGAGATGATAACCCATTCTATATTACCACAGCACAGAGTTGAAGTGACCACTCTTATAGATGAACTTGACGAAATTATTGATGCTCTCAAAAGCTCCCTCAATGAGATCATCACCGAGATGCCTGAGATACCTGCCTCACTGAATAAGAATATTATCAGTCTGGCAGAAACATCCGTTAACGCCGCCGAGGAGCTTATACCGGCTGCAAGGGCCTACTTTAAGGCACCCTATACTGTAAGGGAGAAATTACTTAAGGTATACTATTTTGAAAGTGAAACTGATAAAATATCACTTGGCACAAAGAAGATCATCTTTCAGGATATGCCCGAACTGGATCTGGCTCACAAAGCCCATCTGAGATATATCATCCATCACATTGAAAACATCTCTGACCTGGCTCAGAAGGCAGCAGATCTTCTTTCGGCTATGGCGATAAAGATTGTGATATGATCCTGTTTTTTCTTACAAGCGGCCTCTTTCTCGGGTGGTCACTGGGAGCCAATGACGCCTCAAATGTCTTCGGCTCTGCCGTGGGTTCAAAGATGATCACTTTCCGGAAAGCAGCAATATTTGCCTCCATCTTTGTAATCCTGGGTGCAGTCGTACAGGGTGCCGGTACTTCGGCAACACTCGGTAAACTTGGTGCGGTCAATGCAATAGGAGGCTCATTTACTGTTGCTCTTGCAGCCGGGATCACTGTTTATATGATGACAAAATTTGCACTTCCTGTTTCAACCACTCAGGCAATAGTCGGGGCAATAATTGGCTGGAATTTTTTTACCGGGAACAGCACCGATACCGCAACTTTGTCCCAGATTGTAGCCACATGGATATCAGGTCCGGTATTAGGGTCAATTTTTGCAGTATTATTATTTATCCTTTTGAAAAAAATAAAAAAATCGGCACGTATTCATCTTATCAGATTCGAATCATATATAAAGACGGGGCTGATAATTGTCGGCGCCTTTGGAGCTTACAGCCTGGGTGCAAATAATATTGGCAACGTGATGGGAGTATTTCTTCCTGTATTCAGCCTTCAGGATCTGAATCTTGGGATATTCACGCTGAATTCCGGCCAGCAACTGTTTCTTCTGGGAGGTATTGCCATTGCTGCCGGTATCATTACCTATTCAAGGAAAGTGATGGAGACAATTGGCAGCAATATCATTGAATTGTCATCTGAAGCAGCGCTGGTAGTAGTTCTGGCACAATCACTCGTATTATTTATCTTCTCATCATCGGGCCTTTCCTCCTTCTTTGTCAGAATCGGCCTCCCTCCTATCCCAATGGTTCCTGTCTCCAGTTCACAGGTTATTGTAGGATGTGTTATGGGAATTGGATTGTACAAGGGTGCCAGGAATATTAATTTCCGTCTGCTTGGTGACATTGCACTTGCATGGCTGGCTACTCCACTCGCCTCAGGATTGCTTGCCTTCTTTTCACTCTTCTTTCTAAAGAACATATTCGGAATAAGTGTCGGCTCAAAAGGGGAGCAGCCATTAAATGGTTTCTCAGGAGGCGAAGATGTGTCAGGAATCATCAGATATATTCTTTCCGGCCTTCTTCTCTTTGGAACAATAGGAATAATCTATTACCTGCTTCTTGAGAGGAGAAAAAAAACCAGCCTTCGAAAATCAGAGGAAAAATTCTGGATGAATCTGAAATAGAGAGATGAAACTGATCTCCGTCTTCATTTCAGGGAGTAACCTCAGGGTTTCGGTGGCAGAAAGGAATAATTCTTTCCGTAATAGAGCATCTGTCCCAGATAATCGCCTGCATATTCTACAACAACGTCAGAGATTTCTCCCTTTGAATCAAAGACCGGACGAAGCACAGGATTAACAAATCCGGTGTAAGGCGCCAGATTAAGCCTGGCATAGCGTTCAAGAATTTCAGTATGAAGCTGCGGATCAACCTTAACACCATAATCTTCAATTAATTTTTTCCCGGCCTCATAATCCCCTTCCGATTTTATTCTCTGGATCTCCTTCAGCAGGTTTCCGAAGAGCACTCTGAGTTTATTATAATCATTGATCCTGACATAGCTTTTCCCATTGTTTCTGATAAATTCTACAACATTTTCCGCTTTCCCCTTTTCGTAAACCCAGTGAGAGACAGCTGACCTGCATCGCATATGAGCCTGTTCAATCTCTTTGCCGGGCTTGATCCTTACAATCTGTGTCAGCAACCCGTTGCGGATATAGGCGTCATATCCGGCTTTGGCAGCCTCCTCATCGGGAAGCAGTCCGAGATCTGTGATTTTCTTATCCATCATGAAATAGAGGGCAAACAGATCAGCTCTGGCCTCTTCAAGAGGAGATACATAGTTTTTCAGGGCATTTGGGTCTGTGCCATCGGCAAGCTTTCCGCTTGCATGACCGACACATTCATGGAGATCAGTATGCAAAGCATCCGCGATAGTCCCGTATTTTTTTATCCTCTCTACCTCCGCCTGGTCAGCTGCAAACTCTTCAAGAAAGCCATTGCCCTGTGAGGCTATATCATATGCATTTGTTATATTGGCCAGAGTAACCGATTTTGAGCCCACCTCTTTTCTTATCCAGTCTGCATTTGGAAGATTAATTCCCAGGGGCGACGCCGGATAGCAATCCCCCCCGAGCATGGCAATATTTATGACTTTTGCTGCTACTCCGGTAACTTTCTCCTTCCTGTACTGAGGCTGAATGGGTGAATTATCCTCAAACCACTGGGCATTTGCAGTAATGATCTTTGTCCTTTTTGTTGCTTCCATATCGGTATAGTCCACTATAGCTTCCCAGGTAGCTTTCATGCCAAGGGGATCCTCGTAATTCTCAATGAACCCGTTAATATAGTCGATCATAGGATCACTGTCCCCGGCCCATGCAACATTATACTCATCCCACTTTTTCAGGTCACCTGATTTATAGTACCCGATCAGAAGTTCCAGCCCGTTTTTCTGACTCGCGGTCTCCGCAATGGAAGCAGCTTTCTCAAGCCATGAAATAATTGTATCAATCGCTGTTCCGTATTTGCCACCTGATTTATAGACCTCTTCAGTAAGTTTTCCATTTAACTTAACAACCTTTGAGTTCAAACCCAGTGATACCGGTCTGGGGTCACCGGCAATAATTTTATCAGAATAAAATTTCTCCACCTCTTTCTGGGTAACTCCCTCATAAAAGTTGGAAGCAGATGCGGCAACCATATCGCTGCCCTCTTTCTGCTCAACCTTTCGCGGAAAAAGCTTCTCATCGAAAATGACGGGCGACAGTAAAGCTATAAGCTGATCTGCAGTTTCTCCTGCCGCAAGTGGAAGCTCCTCCCGGCTGCATCCCTTCACAAGAGTTGCAAAAAAATCGTCAGGGAAGCCCGGTCTGAGCTTGTCACTGGAATAATGGTGATGTATCCCATTGGCAAAGAAGACTCGCTTTGCATATACAATAAACTCCTTGTATTCAGCTGATTCCTTATCACCCTGATAACTGTTTATGATAGCTTCAAGGGTCTTCCTGATCCTGAGGTTGTATCTGAAATTCTGGTCCCATAATATATCACGTCCGGCAAGAGCTGCCTGACTCAGATAGTAGAGATAGGTTTTTTGCCTGAGGGAGAGGTTTTCGAATCCCGGAAGCTTGTATCTTAATACCCGCATGTCATCGAATTGCTCCACAAAATATTTAAAATCATCTTTTGCCTCGGCTTCAGGCTGTTTAACATTTTTACAGCTGTTTGATATCATTGTTACCATGGATAACATAATTATGAATTTACCGGATATCCTCATGTTTCGGAAAATTTGATAATCATTAAAATGCTAAATTAAAAAAATGAAAATAAATCTCTCCTGTTTTCATTTCTTAATAATCAAAATATTACTGAACACACTGATCATCCCTTTACGGACACTCTGACTTTCCTGAAACAGGTGAACCGGATCGGTGATAATTTGTTATAATGTAAGTGATAAATGTGATTTTGGATAATAGTAACAATCAGGTAAATTATTAACATAACCTTTATTACAATGAAAAAAATGGATCCTGTAGTACATTTCGAGATGCCTGCCCAGGACAGGGTACGGATGGCTGATTTTTACACAAGGACCTTCGGATGGGAGGCAAAGCTGCTTGGCGAAGATATGGGGAACTACGTTACGGTAACCACCTCCCCGGCTGATGATAAAGGACGTCCTGTGATGCCCGGTTCAATAAATGGCGGTTTCTTTCCTGTTAATAATGATTCACCGGCACTATATCCTTCGATAGTAATTGCTGTGGAAAATATCCGCGAATCAATAAAAAAGGTGGAGAAATCAGGCGGTAAGATTCTGGGTGAACTCATGGATATTCCGGGAGTCGGTCAGTATATCTCTTTTCTTGACACAGAAGGAAACCGGGTAGGCCTGCTGCAACCTAAAATGTAACATCTGACTGGCCTTAAAGGCCTTATATATTTTCCATAATTTTCTGACTAACATTTTCACATGTTTTTATTTTAATTTTTTGTGCATAAACACAGAGGCAGTCATGAGGAATGAACCGGATTTAAAAGTATTATTATTACTTTTAGTGGTTAATTGATTCAGAATTTCCAAAGGGGATAGTGCCTGCATGGATCTATATCATTAAAGTGTGTATCCTGTAGTCAGGTACGGGAAAAATTTATGTACTATCGCATCCCTCTGAACTAAAAGTATAGGCTATGAGATATTTAAGTCTGATTATTTTGTTCCTTTCTATTGCTGCAATATGTAATGCACAGAAGATAATGGGGTTTACAGATAGTGATGCTGCAATCCAGACAAAATGGGAGAAACAGTTTGATACGCAGCTTAACGCGAAGAATCTTGAAACCTGGATGAAGTTTCTTTCATCTCATCCTCATCACGTGGGCAGTCCGCAGGATAAGGCAAACGCAGAATATATGGCTGATCTGTTCAGACAATGGGGTTATCAGACCGAAATAGCATCCTACTATGTTCTTTTCCCCACTCCTGTAATAAGGGAGCTTGAACTGACAGGCAGCAATCCCTTCAGAGCAAAGCTTGAAGAACCGGCCGTTAAGGGAGACAATACGACGGGTCAGAAATCTGAACAACTGCCTGCCTATAATGCCTATTCTGCTGATGGTGACGTTACAGCTGAACCGGTCTACGTCAATCAGGGCCTTCCTTCAGATTATGATGAACTGGAAAGAATGGGGATCGATGTCAGGGGGAAAATTGTGATTGCAAGATATGGCGGATCCTGGAGAGGTATAAAGCCTAAAGTTGCAGCTGAACATGGTGCCGTCGGCTGCATTATATATTCCGATCCTGAAGAGGATGGGTATGCCAGGGGGGATGTCTATCCTGAAGGCGCCTTCAGGCCGGGGGAAGGAGTTCAGAGGGGTTCGGTGATGGACATGCCCGTTTACCCCGGCGATCCTCTGACACCCGGTACGGCAGCTACAAAGGATGCAAAACGTTTAACAAGAAGTGATGCTGTTACAATCATGAAGATACCTGTTCTGCCTGTCTCGTGGGAGGATGCTCTGCCCCTGCTGAAATCGCTGGGCGGACGGGTGGCACCTTTCTCCTGGAGAGGTGCATTACCGATCACCTACCATATTGGCCCTGGTAAAGAGAAGGTGCATTTGAGACTTCAGTTCAACTGGGATTTAAAACAATTATATGACGTAATTGCTAAATTACCCGGAACCGAATTGCCGGATGAATGGATCATCCGTGGTAACCATCATGATGCATGGGTAAACGGGGCAGGCGATCCTGTGAGCGGTATAGTCTCTGAAATGGAAGAGGCAAGGGTCATTTCCGGACTGGTGAAAAATGGCCTTAAATTAAAACGCACACTTGTTTATTGTGCATGGGATGGTGAGGAGCCAGGACTTTTGGGGTCAACCGAATGGACGGAAGATCATCAGGCAGAGCTGAGGAAAAAAGCTGTACTCTATTTAAATACGGATGCCAACTCCCGTGGCTTTATTTATGCATCCGGGTCACAGACACTGGAGCCGTTCTTTAATGAGATAGCAGATGATGTGATAGATCCACAGACCGGGGTAAGTATAAAACAAAGAAAATATGCACTTGATATGGTAAACGCCGGTCAGGCAGCAAGGGTTAATCTGAACGGTAACAGGAATATTGAACTGAGCGCCCTGGGTGCCGGTTCGGACTGGTCGGGATTTCTCCAGTTCCTTGGAATTGCCTCACTTAATATCGGTTTTGGCGGAGAAGGAGAGGGCGGAGAATATCATTCCATTTATGATTCATATGAGCATTTTGTACGATTTACGGATCCGGGCTTTCAGTACGACATAGCCCTGGCAAAAACTGCCGGACGGGCTATGATGAGGATGGCAAATGCCGATGTACTTCCATTTGATGTCAACACATTTTATAAAACAGTTGCAGGGTACGTGACAGAAGTAAAAACATTGACTGATAATTCAAGGTCAGCAACAGAAGAGGAAAATATGATGATCCGGAATAATCTTTTTGACCTGGCAACAGATCCGCTCAATAAATTAAAGTCACCTGAAATAAAGGATCCGGTACCTTACCTGAATTTCAGTGACCTTGAAAATGCTCTGGTACAACTCAGAGACACAACCGGTGAGTTCCAAAAACTTTATAACAATGCACTCCTTCTGCCACCTGACAGGCAAAAGGAGCTGAATGAGATTTTATTCACTGTTGAAAGAAGCCTGCTTAATGATAAAGGCTTACCGGGAAGACCATGGTATAAGCACCAGATCTATGCTCCGGGTTACTATACTGGTTATGGAGTAAAAACCCTTCCCGGGATCCGTGAAGCAATTGAACAAAGAAAGTGGCAAGAGGCTCAGGAAAATATTGAAATCGTCTCAAAAACCCTTGAGGGCTATAACCTTCAGGTACAACATGCTATGAAAATTCTGAGATTCTAAAAGAGCGTTTATCGGATAAGTTTAAGCCTGACTCATCAATTTTAATATGGTTCTGCCTTATATCTGCCGGAATTTTGTAACTTGATAGATCAAGTTTGATTAATAACTTGACATTCGATAACCTCTAACGTATTTCATTTTAAAACCTTAGTTATGGAAAAGCTCGTTTCCTGTTGCGGATTGAACTGCGCCACGTGCGACGCCAGAATTGCAACTGTCAGTAATGATGATGTACTTAGAAAAGTCACTTCAGAGAAATGGAAGGTCGCTTTTAATGCCGCCGATCTGTCACCTGAAATGATAAATTGTACAGGATGCAGGGAAGAGGGTGTTAAATTTTCTCACTGCAGTGAATGCGAAATAAGGAACTGTGTGAAAAACAAGGGATTCAATACCTGCGGAGATTGCCCTGAGATGCAGATCTGCGACATTGTATCAGCAATCCACAAATATGTTCCTGAAGCAATTGCCAATCTTCGTAATTTAAACTGAACCTTATCTTCCATATGACAATCACCAGCGCTGTGCTAACTGACTACGCGCCTGATTCTGGATCTCGCGGTACTCAATGCAACTCAGGGTAAAAAATCACTTGATGATGTTATGAGGCTGCTTTACCGTCAGTACTATAAAAAACTCGGACGCGGATTTACAGATGCCGAATTCCAGGAAGCATGCGAATCGGTTGCCGGAGTTTCCCTTGCTCCTGAATTCGAATATGTCTACACTACAAAAGAAATCGATTATTCCAGATACCTTTCAATTGCAGGTCTGAAGGCCGTGATAGAAACAAATAAAGAAAACGGGATCAGAAAGATTAACATTTCCGAGTCTGGAAATATGAATTCACAGCAGAAAAATATTCTGCAGATATGGCTTGGAAGATAATTGCATTAAAAAAACGAAAATATGGATAAAGGCCACATACAGGATAAGAGAAACCCCTCCTTTTTACGTGGAAAATTGATTTATATTTCACTCTCACTCCTGAGTATAATCATACTGTCAGGTTGTTCCCGTTACCAGTATATTACCGTCAGCAGTCACTTGTATGAGAATGACAGGCAGGAGTATGTCTATGAGAATGATACCGCTTTAATTAAGTATTCCTTTGCCGGACAGGATCTGCCTCTGGCAATAACAATTTACAATAGACTTCTTCAGCCGCTCTATATTGATCTTGAAAGAACTACAGTTGTAATTAATAATGTTCAGATCAACAGCCCTTTTAACAGGGAAGGGCAAATGAGTTATATCGCTCCTCAGTCGTATGTAACTATAACAAGTAATCCTTTAATGGAAAAGATGATAAAATTAAAGGCTGACTCACTTAAAAATATAAAAACAAACGGAGGAGCTGTAAAGATTCGTTCATTTAATGAAGAAACAACACCTGTTTATCTGAGAAGCATTCTCGCATTATCAGCAAATGAGGACAACTCCAGGCCGACGTTTTACGATTACTCGTTCTGGGTTTCGGAGGTCACACAGACAACGTTCGTCAGGTCTTCCCAGTCCTATAAACCGGCAAATCAGTTTTTTATAAAGCAGATTACAAATTTTGGACAGGCTTTAGGATGGGCCGGAGTG
Source organism: uncultured Bacteroidales bacterium (assembly GCA_963816345.1). GTDB lineage: Bacteria > Bacteroidota > Bacteroidia > Bacteroidales > VadinHA17 > LD21. The sequence goes on along the minus strand of CAWFKI010000005.1, from coordinate 1,120,471 downwards.
ATCACTGTGATTATCCTGGGTGCCATGGTATCATCAGGAACGTGAAAAAATGCCCCGCGAACTAAAATTAAAGGCAATGGCCAAATAGTACGTTCCATTTTTTACCTTTGCAGATTCAATTAAACCCGATATGACGAGAAATTTCCTGATAATATTTTTATTGAGCTTATCCGTCTGTTCTTTTTCACAGGACAGGATAACGGGCAGAAGCTTTGCAACGAGGTCCGAGGTTATTGCCCGCAACGGTATGGCAGCCACAAGCCAGCCTCTGGCCACGCAGGTTGCCCTTGACATTCTGAAAAAAGGAGGAAATGCAATAGATGCAGCAATAGCGGCAAATGCGGTACTTGGTGTTGTTGAACCTACCGGTGCAGGCATTGGAGGGGATATCTTTGCCCTGATCTGGAGTGCCGATAAGGAGAAGTTATATGGCCTTAATGGCAGCGGAAGATCCCCCCGGTCGCTTAAACTGGAATATTTCAGGGAGAACGGGTATGAGTTCATTCCATCCTACGGACCTCTGTCGGTTTCAGTTCCCGGGTGTGTCGACGGCTGGTATGAGATGCACGAGATGTTCGGCCGTTTGCCGATGCGTGATATTCTGCAGCCTGCCATCAATTATGCCAGGGAGGGGTTTCCTGTCACGGAAGTCATTGCATATTACCTTGACAAGGGAACAGAGATACTTAAAGATTTCCCGAACATAAAGGAGGTATATATGCCGGGTGGAAAGGCGCCCGGAAAGGCAGAGATATTTAAAAATCCTCTTCTTGCAAATACTCTGGAAAAAATTGCAAAAGGAGGAAGAAATGAATTTTACAGAGGAAGTATTGCCAGGGATATCAGTGTATTTATGAAAAAGCAGGGAGGCTTCCTTTCATATGATGACCTTTCACGTCACCATTCGGAATGGGTTGAACCGGTAAGCAGCACATTCCATGGCTGCGAAGTATGGGAACTGCCACCCAATACTCAGGGAATAGCCACTTTGCAGATGCTTAATATTCTTGAAGGTTTCGATATTGCATCGATGGGCTTTGGATCGGCCGAGTATATACACGTTTTCACTGAAGCCAAGAAACTGGCATTTGAAGACCGTGCAAAGTACTATGCTGATCCCTATTTCAATTCCATACCCGTTGCACAACTGATCTCAAAGAAATATGCTGCTGAACGGCGCAAACTGATCAATCCTGAAAAGGCAGCCAGTATCTATGAAAGCGGAAAAATTGAGCCAGGAAACACTGTCTATCTGACTGTGGCCGACAGGTTCGGCAATATGGTTTCACTTATCCAGAGCAATTACAGGGGAATGGGATCAGGAATGTGCCCCACAGGACTGGGCTTCGTTCTTCAGGACCGGGGTGAACTGTTCAGTCTTTCAGAAGGACACAACAATATGTATGCTCCCGGGAAAAGACCATTTAACACTATGATGCCTTCATTTATAACTAAAAAGGGAAAACCATGGGTCAGTTTCGGAGTGATGGGGGGAGACATGCAGCCACAGGGGCAGACCCAGATTATCATTGACCTAGTTGTTTTCAAAATGAATCTGCAGGAGGCCGGTGACGCTCCCAGGATGCGTCACACCGGATCCTCTGAGCCGACCGGAAAGCAGATGACAGATGGAGGTACGCTTCTCCTGGAGAGCGGATTCAGCTGGGATGTCATTCAGAAGCTTTTGACAATGGGACACACTGTACAATGGGATCTTGGTGGATATGGAGGTTATCAGGCTATAATGTGGGATCCTAAAAATAAAGTCTGGCTCGGAGCTTCAGAATCAAGAAAAGACGGACAGGCTGCAGGCTACTGAAAATTATTTAAAATATACTTTCAGAAAGCCTCATCGGATTTTCAGCCAGGAGGCTTTAAAGGCATTACCGGATACCAAGCAGGTCCACAATACCATTTATAAAAGTCAGCGGGTGCACCGGATTGCCCGGTATGTAGAGATCAATATGATTCTCTTCAATGAATCTCCTGTCAAGAGCAGGGCTTCCTTCAAATATGCCACCACTGATCGCATCTGTTCCTGCAAGAATTATTATTTTAGGCGATGGGGTAGCGTCATAAGTCATCTGCAACGGTCGCGACATGTTTTTTGAGACTGGTCCTGTAATTACAATTCCATCCGCATGACGTGGTGATGCGACAAACTCAATGCCATAACGGCCCATATCAAAATTCACATTACCGCAGGCGTTTAACTCAAGCTCACAGCTATTGTCTCCGGCTGCTGAAACCTGCCTTAGTTTCAGCGAACCTCTGAAAGAATTACGGATTTCCTTTCTGATGAGGTCCGGATCAATAGTAACAGGTGTTACCGATCCTTCAGATATTATCAGACTATTACGGTCATTTGCTGATAACTTATAATCTGTTGTAAAACTTATTTTCCCCGGAAAAAGCCTTGAACATTCACCGCAAAAAGTACATCTGCCAAGGTCTATCCTAACAGGGTCTTTCATTATCGCGTTTGTCGGACAGCATTCAGCCAGAGCGGTACTGTCTGCCAATTCAAAGCTTATCTCAGGCCGCCCCCGGAATATTCCGGGCACCCTGGCTTTAGTGAGATCGGGAATAAATTGCTTTCCCTGATGATAAAGTATTTTGAGAGTATTTAACATTTTGTCGGTTCAATTTGGTTTAAAGGTCGTGTCCGCAATAGGACAAATCAAAACTCTTATTACACACCGGGAAATCGGAAATTTCGTTGTTTCTGACAGACAGGGCCAGAGCGAGCCAGTTATGGAAAGAGGGATCCTTGATCTTATAAATGAGCAGACCTCCGCTTTCATCTGTTATGGCAGCATGGCAGATCTCTCCCCGCCACCCTTCCGTAAGGGAGATAGCGAACATATCATGTCCGGGCTGAAGGGGTGGTTGTTCAACACGGCCAGGATCAGGAATATTTTTAAGCAATTGCCTTATATACGAGATCGACTGCAAAACCTCTTCTTTTCTGATCTGAACACGTGAATAGACGTCTCCATGATGTTTAACTACCGGAATATGGGCAAGCTCAGGGTAAAAGCCATAAGGGTGGGAAGACCTGATATCTCTTATCAATGCATTCATCCTTGCAGACATCCCGACGGTGCCAATTTCCAGCAACTGTTCATATTTTAACATCCCTGTCCTTTCGAATCTTGACAATGAACTGGGTAATTTTGAGAGCTCACGGTTCATCTCCACAAAATCGGGTTCAAATGCGTTCAATATCTCAGTAAGACGTTCTGAAAGATCCCTGGTGAATGGGTAGGGGTTAAACCCCGGGCGTATTGATCCTTTGGCAAGGCGGTTTCCGCACCATTCCTGAAAAAAATTGATAACGGGAGTTCTCAGCCTTCCGAACACGGAACTGCCCAGCTGGTATGCAATGTCCGTGCATATACCACTGAGATCACCTGTGTGTATGGCAATACGCTCGAGCTCCTGTGCAATTGTCCTGGAATAAAGAACCTCTGCGTCGGGCGATACTCCGCTCAGACTTTCCCATAAATATGCAAAGGCCGTTGAATGACCGATAACACTGTCTCCGGCGATTGATTCGGCCAGTGTAATCCGCTGAATCAGTTTTTTCCTGCCTGTGAACAATTGTTCGATGCCTCTGTGCTGATATCCCAGCTGTATTTCCAGGTGAAGGATCTGCTCCCCGTTACAGATGAACCTGAAATGCCCCGGTTCAATAATTCCTGCATGAACAGGCCCCACTCCCACCTCATGGAGTTCTTCACTGTCAATATTAAAAAACGGATAAGTAGGATATTGTTTGGGATCTGTCGGCCCTCTCTTCGGAATAACGAAGGGGTTTCAGCCAGGGATGGTCAGTGTAACGAATGCCAAAATTTTCATGTATCTCGCGTTCAAACCTCTCAAAGGAAATATTTTTTGCAGAGAAAGAATCGACTAATGCACTTTCGCTCAGAGCAGCTGAGGAAACCCTGATAGAATGATCAGTATCATCCGCGATGCAGCAGATCAGCCTGATCCTGTTCCTGAGGCGGTAACCGAAATAAATGACACAGTGCCTCTCAGGCTTACTCTCCATAAACGCGATATTCTGATCAAGAAAGAGATTATATTCAACCACCGGGACCAGGCTCACCGGCACAGACTGATGATTATGAATTGATATGAAACTCATACTAAACAGGTAAGATTTTTACTGCATCCTTAATTAACTGAACGAAGATCGCCGGAGGATTGAGTCCAAGCCATATGGCTGTAAACATTAAGATATACTGGGGAAGGGATTCCCATGGGCTGCTCCTGGGAATGTCTGATTCGTCCATACCAGGAACAGGAATAAACAGGATCTTAAACATGTTTTTCCCGAAAGCCCAGATCACAACTGTAAGTAAAATCAGTACAAGAACCAAAAGGATAATAAAATTCCCCTGAAACAGGGAGCGGAATATCAGCAATTCACTGACAAACATACCAGAAGGCGGCATTGCCGTTGCACTGATAAAGCCTAACAATAATAAGATTGCCCCTGTCGGATTATATTTAAAGTAATTACCGACATGGTTTATGCTCTTGCTCTGGAATGTCCTGTACAGCTGGTTAAAATGAAAGAACAGACCTGATTTTACAAAAGTATGCAGTATTATGTGCAGGATGGCAGCATAATAGCCTACCCCTCCCGCTGCGACTCCGAGCATCACAATACCCATATGTTCGATACCCGAATAGGCGAACATTCTCTTGATATTCATAACCCTTGTCATGTAAATGGTGGCAGCAAATATTGACAGGAAAGCCGCAACAAAAATTATCATATTTGCCCACTGAAAAAGGGAGGTCTGTGCAATTACTGAATAAAATCTGAATATTGCCACAAATCCGAGGTTCATCAGTACACTGGCCAGCAAGGCTCCGGCAGGTGCAGGCGCTTTGTCCTTTGCATCAATACCGGCAGGATACATGGGAGCCAATCCCAGTTTTGCCGTGAATCCTGTAAAGATGAAAAGGAAGGAGAGTTTTAGCCAGAACGGGTCAAGATGATCCTTGCGGGCCAGAAGATTTGAAAAAGAGAGATCATATGATCCGGTAGGCTGCAGCGAAAGGCTGAGAAAAAGAATTCCTATGAAAACAAATGTAATGCTTATGGCGCAAATAAAAAGATATTTCCATGTCCCCTCAAGTGCAAGCTTATTCCTGTGATGATATATCAGCATCGATGCCGATAATGTTGTTATTTCGGTAAAAATCCAGATAACAGCGATATGGTTGGCAAGATAGGCAGCAGAGATTGCTGTAATAAGCGCTACCATTGCAGAATAATAGATGGCTCTTGACTGTGGAGTTTCGTTGTGCCGTTCGATATAAATGTAACTGTGGATCAGCGCCGGGATTGTAACGATGCTTAATGTGATCAGAAGCAGAAGGCCAAGAGAATCAATTGTAAAATATTCGAGCACCCTGCTTTTATAATTTAAACCTGCATATACTGTGAAGCCTGTCTGGAGAATTCCAAAGGCAACTATAAGAATATTATTCAGGATCCTGTTACGGTTTATTATCAGGAGAGCCGCGATAGAAAAAGCACATATAAGATAGATACCTGTCATCATTTGCTGTTTTAATAATCCTTCAGATTGCTGAGCTGGTCAACGTCGGCATCCTTGAACACATCTCCAAGCTTGTTAAGAAAAACCCCGAGAATCAGCACACTGGCAAATACATCAAGCATAATACCCAGGTTTACAAGATTTGGCATTTCATTTCCAACAGCCAGAGATAAGACAAATACTCCATTCTCAATCATAAGATAGCCCATCACATGTGTAATGATCTTCTTCCTTGAAGCAATGAAATAGAGACCGGTGAAAAGAGTTGAAAGTGAAACTATAAAGAAAATTTTATCAAGACGGGTATCGCTGATTGAATTTGCAAGTAATACTGTTATGACAATTATCAATGTAATAATAATCAGGGAAATAAAATGAGAGATATAAGGTTCGGTCACCCGGGTTATTCTGTTCCTTCTGATAAGGTAACTTAGAAACAGGGGAACTGCCACGGTTTTAAAGACTATTGTTTCCAGCAGTATCAGAACCAGGTTCCAGGTACGGACATCATGGAGCTGAAGAAATGTCACTCCAAAAAGAAGTATTCCCTGAAAAGCCAGAACTCTCACATAAGTAATTATCCTGTTCGCAATTGAAACATATAACAGACTAATAATGAATACTATCAATAATACGTTTGTCATTTATCGCTCTATTTACAGAAATTTCCCCAGTACCAGAAGTGTACCGAGAAAGATTAAAAAACTTACTGATGACAGGATCAATATAAACTGAGGATTATGGCTCATCCTGAATCTTGCCATAAATGATTCGATCAATCCGACTGTTATGGCAAACAGGATCTGGACTGACATGAAAATGAGAAGCGACCACGACAGTGATAATCCGCCAATAAAGAAACCGGCAATAATTGCACCGTACATGGCAAACTTCAGGTAGCCTGTAGTAAGTATCAGACCCAGATCAAAACCACTGTTATCCAGAATCATAACTTCGTGTATCATAGTTAGTTCCAGATGAGTTTTAGGATCGTCTACAGGCATCCTGCTGTTTTCAATCATTGCCAGCATAACAAGTACAAATGTGGCAAGGCCTCCGAGTGTATAGGTGATAGATGATCCCAGATGAAGAGTTGAGAATATATCAAAAAAAGAGGTTTTGCCTGTAAGTAACGCGAATGATCCTATAAGTATGAAAAATGCGGGTTCAGCAAACATTGAGAATAAAGCTTCCCTGCTTGCGCCCATACCTTCAAAGCTGCTGCCTGTATCCATAGCTGATATTATGCTGAAAAACTTACCAAGAGCAAGGATATAGGCGAAAAAAATAAAATCACCGTCAAAGCTTATAATACCTTTGTATGCTCCGAACGGGACAACCAGGCAGGCCATAAGCACGGAAGAAAAATAGATTACCGGGGTGATCCTGAATATGATACTTGTTGTTTTGCTGTAGATTGAACCTTTTCTGAATAATCTGATTACATCTTTTAGCGGCTGAAGAATCCCGGGCCCTTTTCTGCCTGAAGTGATGCTTTTGACGCGAAGGACGATCCCTGTAAAAAAGGTTGCGGCAAACAAAATCAGTACTAAGCTTAACATTTTACAGGCTATTTAGAAAATGGAGGACTGAAACTATTTTGTCAATCAGCAGGGGTAAACAGATTACGGCAGTAATAAAAATTATTCCATACAGGATATATCTCTGTAAATGGCCATTCTGCAGAAAAATGAACCTGTTCATTATCTTATTAAGGAATTCAACCGGCTTGTCAATAAATACACGTTCAATTTTATCATAAGAGTGGGTTTCATAGTGCTTTTTCGAAGGAAAAACCTCATCAATCTCCACCTCCTTTTTTTCTATGTCAAGAAAGGGTCTGGCAAGCTTGGAATAAGTCCTGACAAAGGAATTAGCCGTGTACTGAAGTTTACTATTGGCAGTAGAATACCCGCAGCCCCAGGTGGGACCATAGCCGATAAGCCTGTTCCTGTTAACCATTCTTCTCAGCTGTAGCATCAGGAGGACAAAAAGAATGAATGCCGCGAATAACCAGTTGATTTTCTGAAGGGAGTCGATGGCACCAACCTTTATAAGATTAAGATTGAACATCATATCATGCGTAAAAAGATTTACAGGACGCTGCAATGCGTCAATAAACAAAGAGGGAAAGAGACCAATGGCCACCATCAATGTGACGGTAAGATACATCGGCATCAACTGCCAGAAGCCTGCTTCCTTTATTTCATGCTCCTGCTGACTTCTCTGATCCCCGAGGAAGACTATGCTGAATGCTTTTGTGAAGCAAAGCAGAGCCAATCCTCCTGTCAATACAAGACCGACAATTGAAAATATGATAGTAACAAGCGAAAAGAGGCTTGCACTGTAAAGCCAGTTGTACAGACCTCCGTAGATCAGAAATTCCGAAATAAAGCCATTAAGCGGAGGGAGCCCGCAAATAGCCAGTGCTGCCACCAGAAAGAGCAGTGAAGTCTTTGGCATTTTCTTTATAACTCCTCCCAACCGTTCAATATTTACCGTATGAAAAGCCTGTAAAACGTTCCCCGTACTGTAAAACAGCAAGGATTTAAACAGGGAATGGTTAAGTGTGTGGAGCATAGCCCCTGTGAAGCCAAGAATTGCCATCCATTTGTTTGATGCCCCTAGTCCCAGGCAGCCTATTCCTATTCCGGCCCCGATAATTCCGATATTTTCGATGCTGTGATATGCCAGCAGCTTTTTCAGGTCATGCTGGATAGTGGCAAGCATAACACCATAAATCGCCGAGAAAACGGATATGAAAAGAATAATATAACCGATCGTTGTATAGTCGGTCTTAATAAGCAGCAACATGCGTAGAATGCCATAGATGCCTATCTTGATAACGACGCCCGACATTATTCCTGACACATGGGAAGGGGCGGCCGGATGAGCATAGGGGAGCCAGGTGTGAAACGGTACAAAACCCGCTTTTATGGCAAATCCGGTAAAGAAGCACAGGAAGAGTGCAGTGCCTGCCAGGGTTGACTGATGATGTGAGAAATCGGCTATTGCATCAAAGCCATAACTGCCGGTTTTGTAAGCAACATAGATAAAGCCGAGCATAATCAGTACAATGCTTATATGAGACTGGACAAGATAGTTTATACCTGCCCTGATAGTCTCAGGCTTATTGTGTTCAAATATGATCAGGAGGAACACTGAAAGTGCCCATAATTCCCAGAAAAGTAAGAAAATGAACCCGTTCTGAACTGAACAGATCCCGAGCATGGCGAAATGGACTATAATAAAAGCAATGCAGTGCAGGGTGATCTCGTTCTTCATCTCCCTGTACTTTTTCATGTAATTGAATCCGTAGATTGCTCCGGTCAGCATTGTAAAATTGATTACAAGGATAAACCAGGCAGAGAGGGAATCCACTATGACAGGAACGGGACCGAAAGTCAGGGTGCCTGCAAAAACAACCTCATATCTGGTTCCAAGAAGAGCTTTAAAGGCAATAAAGCTGGTTATCAGAGCGATCGCAATGACAGTCAGTAGGGTTATTATCCCTTTAATTTTAGTTCTGACTGACAGAACAGCAATTAAAGCTGATAACAGTATAATTATTAATACATTAATCAATACCGGACATTTAAATCAGTTAGTTTCAGATAACTTTTTCCGCCTGTTTCAGCTCCAGAACTTTTGTAGTTCCGCCGGCCTCCAGATTAATATCATGAGGTTTGTTTGTTTTCCATGATCCTCCCGTGAAATCAGGTACTGCAATTGACTGTGAGTCATTTGCAACTGACCATTCGCTAAGGGGTGCGATTGAACTCCAGAGGGCCCCGTCATATACATTCTCATCGAGGGGTAACCCGTTCCTGAGACAATCTATTGTACGCCAGTCCATAATAAAATCCATTCCACCATGTCCGCCGACCTGTTTGGCCATCTCCCCTACTCTTCTTACAATTTCAGGAGTGTACTTTTCATACAGCTCCTTCATTTTAGCTTCATCAGCCCACTCCTCTCCCAGGGCAATATGTTCAACCGGGTATTTGCAGACCATCCCTTTTGTTCCTTTTACCTGGTGAATTCTTGAATAAGGCTGTGTTGACGAAGTATCATGCTGGACCATAATTGTTTTTCCTAAAGCAGTTTTAATTATGGAGGTATTGTGATTGCCTCTGAAATGAGCATCCTTCCACTCATTATAAAAGGGATCCGTTGCCACCAGCTCTTTTTCTTTCGGGCCCATTGAAAAGTCAGCGGTAGATACAGAGCTCAGTACCTCCATTTTGTCTCCGCGGTTTACGTTCAGGGCCTGACAGACAGGTCCCAGGCCATGTGTAGGATAAATGTTCCCGTTCCGGGTGGCATTTTCCCTCAACCGCCACATATTTGTATAGGCATCATCAGTCTGCTGATCATCGACAGGTTTCCTGAAATTCATCTCCAGCAGGTTATGCAGATAAGCACCTTCTCCATGGATAATATCTCCAAACATACCCTGACGGGCCATATTCAGAGTAAGCAATTCAAAGAAGTCATAACAGCAATTCTCAAGCATCATGCAATGCTTTTTAGTCTTTTCTGAGGTCTCGACAAGTTGCCATGCTTCATCCAGCGTCCTGGCAATAGGAACTTCACAGCAGGTATGTTTCCCGCTTTCCATAGCATAAACAGCCATCGGGGTATGCCATATCCATGGGGTAACTATATATATAAGGTCAAGATCAGGAAGCTCCACCAGTTTTTTCCAGATATTGTCATCGCCTGAAAACTCACGCGCTGCAGGTCTCCCAACGCTGTTAAGATATTTCTGGGTGCCATCCACAGCTACCTTTCGCAGATCGCATATTGCAGTAATTTCAACACCTTCAATGAAGGATAGCCTTTTTACAGCCTCACTACCCCTGTCGCCTAATCCTATAACCCCGGTCCTCACGACAGGAATCGGTGGTGCAGCATATCCGGACATGTTAAACTTCTGGGTATGAAGTTTCTTAGAGGATACAAGGATTTCATCCAGTTTTGAAACATTCTGTTTTACTGTGCATCCTGAGATCAGTCCTCCAGACATTGCACCTGCCCCGGCGATTGTTGCAGTTTTCAGAAAATTGCGGCGATTGGTTGTCATGCTTCAGCTATTAAATGGTTGTCAATTTTAAATAAATTATTGCAATGCAAATTAATACTTTATTTAAAAGTAATGCAACTATACCATCGAGGAAATATTAACTAATGTCAAGTTAAGTCTATTATGTACTAAACCTTAAGATGACGATGGGCAACGGGAAGTTGGCAATTAATATACAACTAAGTATAAATTCCCACAAAAAAAAAGCTGCCATTCCGAAAAATGACAGCCAGGGCATATGAAAAAATTTACCTGAAAATTCCTATAATCTTTGAATTGCGCTGTACCCGCAAAAATTGGTACACAGTCCGCAGTCAGCACACTTTTCTTCGTTGATCACGGGTGCCATGAATTGGCTCTTCTGTGTAATAGCCCCGGCAGGACAAATACTAATCACCGGGCACATATGATTTTGAGGACACCTTGATGCTTCTATTCTTATGGTAGCCATACAACTTCTTAATTAGATAATACAGAACTATTATTGTAAATAACATTTTCAAGATGATTTGATGTCATTACTCCTACTCCCGACCATTTGGTAACCCCTCCCTGGAAAAGCATAAGGGTTGGCACACTGTGTATCTTGTATCTGGCAGCCAGATCCCTGTTATTGTCCACATCGATTTTCAAAATCCTGATTTTGTCCTCAAGCTTGTTTTTGAGCTGCTCGAGCACAGGTCCCATCATTTTACATGGTCCGCACCATTCAGCAGAAAAATCAACAAGCACAGGTATTTCACTATTGATAAGTTCCTCAAATTTCTTTTTCATATTTTTCTCTCTTTTTAAATTTCAGAATTAAATCCTCTGCGAGGCTTCCTGTAATCCAGCCAAATGCCATGCCCCAGAGAGTACTCAGGTACCATACAGACTTTATGGGACAAGTTCCTGTTGTACAGCCTATAAACTTCCAGTAGAGGAATCCCCCTGCTGAGCCCGCAACTGAAAATATGATTGCGACAATGTGTTTTCTGATGAATTCTTTCATAATTTATTTTGATGCAAATTTCCGCACAACAATATATCCTGTCAGTGACTAAAGTCACACAGGTAGATTTTTTTTGATGAGCGATGTATAATCTACAGAATTTCTTCCTGTTACGATATAATTTTTTCTTTCCATGCTTTTGAGAAGCCTTGAGATGACCTCCCGCGACGTATTGAGCTGAAGCGCGATCTCCTGATGAGTACCGTGAAAAGAGGTCTTTCCCGTCGATCTGTATCTCTCTTCAAAGAATCTTAAAAGCCGTTCGTCCAGCTTCATAAAGGCGATGGAATCAATTGTGTCAAGTAATTCATCAAAACGGTGTTTATATGAATACATCATAAATTCCTTCCAGGACTTGTATTCCGACATCCATTTCTCAGGTACATCGACCGGTATTGTTATGACCACTGACTGTTCCTCTGCAATCATTTTAATGTTGCTTTTCTGAAGTCCGATACAGCAGGTAAGCGACATGCTGCAAATCTCACCGCTGTTCAGATAATACAGCAACAGTTCGTTTCCCGTCTCTGACAGTCGAACCACCCTGAGGGAGCCTTCCAGAACCATCGGGAAAGATTTTATATAATCACCTTCACCGAGAATGCTCTGATCGATATTCAACTCATGAAGGGTGGAGATCCTGTCAATCTCAAGGATTAATTCCTTCTCCAGAAAGGGAAATGTTTTTTTAATCAGATCAAGTTTATCCATTTTCAGAAAGACTTTAAAACTTAATTAGTCACCGCAAGGCAGCGCTATTTCGCATGCCCCCGGGAGTTTAAAAATAAGAATCTGCAAAGTTAATATAATAAAACTAAACTGCAGGAGGTCACCGTCCGCCTTTGGGAACCCTTTGCACAGATCTTTTGTCAGGTTTGAAGGAAATTCATAAATTTACATCAAATCCCGGTTTATGACAGAAAAGAATTTTCCGCTTAAAAGCTACAATACATTCGGACTCGACTACAGAACTGATTATTTTATTTCCGTCAGGACAGAAAGCGAAGCAATAAATACTATTCTGGCGGCAGGATCGCACATAAAACCGTTGCTGATCGTGGGTGCCGGAAGTAATATTCTTTTCACCGGAGATTACAGGGGAACAATAGTCCATCCGGGCATGACCGGAATAAAAACAGAGGAAAAAACCCAGGATTATATCATTGCATCTGCCGGGGCAGGGGTAAGCTGGGATAAATTTGTTGAATGGGCTGTTGAAAATGGTTTTGGAGGTATCGAAAATCTCTCATTAATCCCGGGTACGGTAGGGGCAGCTCCGGTTCAAAACCTCGGTGCATATGGAGTTGAGGTGAAAGAGACTATCGAAAAGGTAAGAGGTTTGTCACTTGAAGACGGGTCGGTGAGGGAATTCTCAAATAGCGAATGTCTTTTTGGTTACAGGAAAAGTGCATTCAAAGCTGATCTTAAGGGAAAATATATGATTACCCGGGTGTACTTTAAGTTATCAGTCAGCCCCGTGCTGAATCTGAAATATGGGTCACTTTCAGATGAGGTAACCAGGCTTGGGGGAGCGACTTTAAAAAATGTAAGGAATGCAGTTATAAATATACGAAGAAGCAAATTACCTGATCCTGAAATAATTGGAAATGCAGGCAGTTTTTTCAAGAACCCTGTTGTGGACTTTTCAGCTGCAGAAGCGCTGCGGAAGAGGTATCCTCAGATCCCCGCCTATAATGATCAGTCCGGAGGAATTAAGCTTGCTGCGGGCTGGCTTATCGAGCAATGCGGATGGAAAGGCAAAAGAGTTGGTAATGCAGGAGTACACGACAGGCAGTCACTGATCCTGGTCAATTACGGAGGTGCGAGCGGAGCTGAAATATTCAGTCTGTCCGAAGAGATCAGGAAATCAGTCTGGTATAAGTTTGAAGTTGAGTTGGAGAGAGAGGTTGAAGTTATCCACCCTATCTGAAGATCTTTCTTTTGTTAAGTTCCCTCTGGTAGATTGCAGCGTAATGGTTGTGCTCTGCAAGTGTCCTTGAGAAATTATGATACCCTGAAAAATCAGCTTTAGCGGCAAAATAGAGGTAATCATGATTCTCTGCCTTTAAGACGGCCTCAATTCCTTCAATGGATGGGCAGCCAATAGGGCCCGGAGGAAATCCTGTGTGTCTGTAGGTATTGTAAGGCGAATCTATCTGAAGATATTTATAAAGTACCCGGGTAATAGTAAAATCGTTCAGGGCAAACTTAATTGTCGGACAGGCCTGAAGAGGAATTCCTCTTTTAAGCCGGTTCAGATAAACCCCGGCGATGCGGGGTTTTTCATCTGGTTTTGATACCTCATCATCTATTATTGATGCCAGGATTGAAACTTCCATCGGATCGAGCCCCTTCTCCTTTGCTTCGGCAATCCTCTGGCCATTCCAGAATAATCTGTACTCTTTAAGCATCCTTGTATAAAGTCCCCTGGCATCGGTATTTCTGTAGATCAGATAAGTGTTGGGAATGAAAACCGCAATTATGTTTTCTTTTTTAAAACCATCCGATACATAATTTGATTCGTCTGAAAAAAAGCTGACTATCTCTGCAGAATCTGCCTCAATCTGTTTTCCAATTTTACCTGCCAGCTGATTCAATGTCCTGATATTCTGAAATGTAATCCTGACAGGGGTCTGACCACCCGACCTCAGCATATTAATTAATGAATTATAGCTGAAGGATCTGTCAATCAGATATCTCCCCGGTTTAATCAGAGCCGGGTAGTTCTTTCTTCTGGCTACCCAGTCAAAAAGCTTCATGTTTTTCAGATCAAGAGTGGATTCAATTGAGTCAAGTACCTGAATATAAGAGGCGCCTGTCGGAATTATGATGGACCTGCCGGGCTCCTGCTGATGGATGACCATACCAAATACAGCTCTGTAAATAAGAAAGATAGCTATTGCGATAACAGCAATTATCCCCGACAGAAAATATATAACTCCCTTTTTATTCATCTTCCCTGAATCAGCATGCAAATTTAAATATATTGTTCTAAGTGCAAAAGAAATGGGTGAGGTCCCGGACAACTGAGGTTCGGAAAGTTTTTGTACAAATGGCGGTAGCAGCCTTGCTGCGCCACAAAAATTGTCTGATAATCTCTGAAAAATTTATAAATTTACCCACGTAATTAACATTCTAATACTCAATGAAAATGTCTACAACTATGCTTCTTATCCTTATCGGAATAGGGATAATCACAGGAGGTATGGCAGGAATGCTCGGAATCGGCGGAGCAGTAATAATGATTCCCGCCCTTGTTTATTTCATGGGATTCAGCCAGCATACCGCCCAGGGAACGAGCCTTGCAGTAATGCTTCCACCGATAGGAATCATTGCAGCTTATAACTATTATAAAGCAGGCCAGGTAAATATTAAATTTGCCCTTATCCTGGCCGTTGCATTTCTGGCAGGGTCATATTTCGGATCCAGATATGCACTGACCCTGCAACAGGCAACGCTGAAAAAAATATTTGGGGTGCTTCTCCTGCTTGTTGCTTTAAAAATGCTCTTCACAAAATAGGAATCCGCAATAAGAAGCTTAAACAGGCAAAAACTCCTGGACAATATTATTTTGACCAATTCAGTACCAAAACCGTTATAATATTGATCATGATTAAATATTTAATTATTTAATTTCCTAATTTTACACCTATTGTATAACCAAATAAACTCTAATATGAAAAAATCCTTTTTATTCATTGTAATTTTTTTGGTTCCCTTTGTTTTGCAGGGACAGGGGATTGGAATTGGTATTAAAGCCGGGGCAAATTTTGCCAACCAGGATGTTTCAAGTATCAGTGTAAAAACAGTTACTGATTACCATGTCGGGGCCTATGTTAACCTTAATTTCACTGAAAAATGGGGCATAACTCCTGAAGTTCTGTATTCTGCCTATGGCACCAAATGGAATAATGCAAAGGTAGATCTCGATTATGTAGCTATCCCTGTTATGCTACGGTTCAAGCCAGTCAGTTTATTAAGCCTTGAAGCCGGACCACAGTTCAGTTTCCTTACAAAAGCGCATGTTGAAAATATAGGTGACGTAAAGGATCAGCTTAAAAATAACGATTTTGGGCTGGCATTCGGGGCCGGACTGCACCTGCCACTTGGATTCAATGTCGGTGCAAGATATGTACTCGGTTTTAGCAATATCTCAGATGTTTCAGGAGAGACAGTTAAAAACCGCATTTTCCAGGTTTCTCTTGGCTGGACAATTATTGGAGCAAAATAAATATTTTTAAATATTGAGCCTGCTCCGGAAAGTTCTTTTTCAGCTTTTACGGAGTGGACTCAATATTATAACATTTAATGAAAAATGAGCGGATTTCCCGGTAAGGGATTTCGCTCTTTTTTCTTATATGTCTGTTACTTTGCAGCCAGCTCTTCAAAAATCACTTTTTTCATCTTTTCAAACTCCTCCCTGTCGTACAGACGTGTCAGAAAAATTATTTTACCGGACCGGTCAATTATCACATTTCTTGTCACCCCTGCCGATTTATCAGCGTAGAGCCCGAATATATCAGCGCCCGGATCAAGAGCAAGGGGATAGGTAACATGAATGTCAGATTTGAATTTCAGAACCTTCTCCAGTGGTTCATCCCTGTCTATTCCAATGACAACAAGGCCTGAAGGCTTTTTCTCCTGCCAGATCTCCTTTTCAATAAAAGGCATCTCGGTCCTGCAAACGCTGCACCAGCTTGCTGTAAACTGAAGCATTACAACTTTCCCCTTCAGGTCAGATAATTTATAGGATTTCCCTCCGGCTTCATTGATCGTAAAATCAGGCGCTCTATCACCTATTTTTACAATATATCCGTTATCATATATAGTCTTTCCACAGGAGAGGGATAACAAACCGAAAAGAATTGATATCAGGAAAAAAAAGTCTCTTTTATTCATATTTTAATCTGATTAATTATGCAAATATAGCATATAACGAGTTTGGAGTGACTAAAGTGACTAAAGTGACTAAAAATTTAAACTTTAACTTACTTTAAGAACTGATTTGCAATTAATAATTACCTTAGTAAAATCGTCAATGTTAAAATATTTATCAAACAAACAGAAAAATGAAAAACCGGATTATACCAGTGTTACTCATAAGTTTTCTGACAATAACCGTGAACCATGCGCAGACTGCTTCGGTTGGAAAAGGGCTGCAGTCAATCACTCCGGATGCAATCAAAGCCCAGCTGGGGTTTCTCGCATCAGACTGGACCGAAGGCAGAGAGGCAGGTGAAAAGGGTGCATTTATGGCAGCTGACTATATTGCCAGCATTCTTCAGTTGTATGGTGTAAAACCTGCCGGAGATCCATCAGACGGAGGAAGACAGCCTGGTACAAATGAGCCTGATCAGAGAACATACTTTCAGAATTTCATACTCCTTAAAACGTTGCCTGTTGGTGAACAGATACTTAAAATAAGATCTTCCGGCGGAACAATGGTAAAAACAACTGATCTGACCGATAATGTTGATTTTATGATCTGGCCATCTGATCCGGCTGTTGAAAATGAAGCACAGGTTGTCTTCGCAGGCTACGGTTTTAAAAATGATTCCTTAAAATACAACGATCTCGGAAAACTTGACCTGAAGGGCAAATATATACTGAAAGTTGCAGGCTTCCCAAAGTTTGCAATTAAGAATAAGGACAGGGAAAAAGTAATATCGATGTGGTATGCAATGGAATCGGTATATAAGGAAATGGGTGTTATCGGAATTCTTGAATTCGATCCGGAATCTTCAGTAGTTGGCAGGCCTGAGATAAAAGATTTTATGGATATGTCACCTTCGGAAGGGCATCCGGTAACCGGGAGTCCACGCGCCCACTATTCACTTCCTGGTAAAAAGATTCCTGAAAACATCATGAGAGTCACAATCTCGGCAAGAACTGCTAATGAAATATTGAAGGGATCAGGGATAGATCCGGAGGACTATATAAAAAAGGCAGATATGAATGAGAAATATCTGATCCCTGCCTTATCAGGCAAATCAATATATCTGAAGACCAGTGTAAAAACGACACAGGTAGCAGTAAGAAATGTGCTGGGAATGATAGAAGGCAAAGAGGCTGATAAGTATATAGTTGTTGGTGCACATTATGACCATATTGGCATCGGCAATGGCTATATCTGGAACGGAGCAGATGATAACGGATCGGGGACCGTTGGTGTGATGACACTGGCAAAGGCTATCATGGCGACAGGGGAAAAGCCTGAATACAGTATAATTTTTGCTCTATGGACCGCTGAAGAGGAAGGGCTTCTCGGCTCAAGGTATTATGTAAGGAACCCGGACCTGCAGGTGAGAAATCTCAAGCTTAATATGAATTTTGATATGATCTCAAGGTATATTTCTGATAATGAACCCAAAAAGGTCACAATGACCTATACCCTTACAAATCCGGGGTTCAAAGATATTACTGCCAATAACCTGTCAAAATACGGAATAGATCTTCAAGTTGATTATCAGCCTTCTGCCGATCCTCCCGGGGGGACCGACCACAGGTCGTTCGTTGAGGCCGGAATTCCCGTGATCAGGTTCAAGCCGGGGCATCGCCAGGAGTATCATACTCCGGGGGATGAGCTGAGCACAGTTAACTGGGACATTATGGAAAAAATAATTAAGATCTCTTTTGCCGATCTTTATGAACTTGCCTATTCAAAATGGTAGCAGCGGTTGTCAGAAGGATTGACCATCTTTAAATTAAAAATTAAATAATGATGAAAACAATTGCCATTCTTATTCAGATCATTTTCCTTACCGCTTTCATCCCTGTTTCCAGAGCTCAGGGTACACAGGAGAAAAAGCTGCATATTGTCATTTTCGGAGCTCATCCCGATGATCCAGATAAAGCAGGCGGGACTGCTTATAAATGGGCTCAGCTGGGTTGTGATGTGCTTATGGTCGCGGTCACAAACGGAGATGCGGGTCACCAGAGCATCAAGGCAGGCAAGCTGGCAAAGATCCGGCGTGAAGAGGCCCGTAAAGCAGGTGAGGTAATAGGGGTGCGCTACATAACACTTGACAATCATGACGGCCAGCTTATGCCAACATACAGGAACCGGTTACAGATAATAAAAATTATCAGGGAGCAAAAAGCTGACATTGTGATATTTCCACGACCATACGATTATCATCCTGACCACAGGTACACAGGGGTACTTGTTCTCGACGCAGCATATATGGTTACGGTGCCGACAATTCTGCCAAAGGTCCCTATCGTAGAAAAGAATCCCCTGTTCCTGTTTATGAGCGATGGATTTATTCACCCCGAACCATTTAAAGCTGATGTCTGCATCGATATAGATGATGCAATTGAAAAGAAAATGGATATGTATCATCAGCATAAATCACAGATGTACGAATGGCTGCCCTATAACAGAGGCGTACTTGATCAGGTTCCGGCATCTGACGCAGACCGCAGGGTCTGGCTTGGGGAAACAAGGAAAAAGGCATTTGCAGCCGAACCATACCGCGAAAAGCTCATAGAACTTTACGGTAACAAAAAGGGCTCTGAGATTAAGTATTGTGAAGCATTTGAGGATTCAGGCTATGGTGCGAAGCTTACCCGTGAAAATATGAACTATTACTTTCCATTTCTCAAAGGGAAGTGACTCTGTTTTTGACCGAATGGCATGATATTTGCGCATTTCAGTACTAAACATGGCGCCATGAAGAAATTCTTATATTTTATAACAGGCATTCTGTTAATGAGTTCCTGTGCAAGTTCAAATGTGCAGGAATCATCGGGGAAAACGACCAGGAGCGAAAGAAAATTAGTGAGACAGGAGGAGATTAAGAAAGCGGTTTCAGATAGAAGGTTCATAATAAAGCTGGACAAAATTTACTTCACACGTGGCGGAATGGTAGACCTGGTTCCTAAAGCCAACTATATTATCGTTGATGGTGACAAGGTTATTATAAGTGCCGCCTATATCGGCAGACAATTTTCCGGCAGGCCTATAGCAGGAATCAATATGATAGGGAAGGCAGTCACTTTTGAACTTAAAAACAATACATCCAAAGGTACCTATACGATAAGGATGGAGGTAAAAAATGAGGCCAACTCCTTTGATGTATATGTAACAATAAACAGTGACGGTAACTGCAATGCATCTTTTAATAATTATAAACTTGATGCCGTAAGATATACAGGCAATTTTGTTCCTCTCAGGGAGAAGGAGCAGGAAAAAGTTGACAATTATGTAATGAACTGATATTTTCTCCCGGCCGATAAAAATGAATATCATATTTATCACTGATATTCAAGATATTGACTGTTCATACTCAATTCAAGGAAGTCATTCCCGGTTTCCCGGTACCCATATTCGAAACAATAATGAAATTTATGGCCCTGAGAGGTTTCGATTATATGTGTAAAGAAACTGAAATTATACCCCATGGCAAACAGGGCATCTTTATGGACTTTGATCCTATTCTCGGAATAGAGATCTGAGAGGATCCGTCTGTTCTTTCTCAGCAAGCCATGTACATTCCTTACAAAATTGTTTGAATCGCGGTTCAGCTTGTTATTGAAGTTATTCCGGCACTGATCAGAACAGAATTTTTTATCGGTGCGGCCACGTATTGTGTCGCCGCAATCGAGACATTTCTTTTCCACAGCACTAATGTTTCCATAAAGATATAAAAAATAAAAATTGGTGTATCAATTTGATTCAGAAATAATAAAACGTTTTAAACGTCTGCAAACGATTATAAGTGGTTTAAATCCGGATATAAACAATTATTAACCGGCACAGCCCGGCAATGTGGCTTAAGTTTGTCAGGAATTACTTCATTGTCGAATTAAAACTTAAAGTCATGAACTCATTAAAAAACAGGGTAATCCTGATCGGCCGTCTCGGACAGAATCCTGAGACAAAAACAATTGAAAGCGGTAAGAAAGTAACCCATTTTACTCTTGCAACTGATGACAGTTACAAGAATGCTGAAGGCCAGAGGATCAACGAAGCTACCTGGCACAACATTACCGCCTGGAACGGACTTGCAGATATTGCAGACAGATTTCTGAAAAAAGGGAATCAGGTAGCAGTTGAAGGCAGAATTGTCTACCGCACTTACGAAGACAAGAAGGGAGTCACAAAAAACACAACGGAGATCATTCTGGATGACCTTGTACTTCTGGGATCAGCTAAAGATAACGGCAAAGCCAAAGGTAACGGCAAAGACGAGGAAGGAGAAGTATGACAGGTTTTTCAACAGGTAGGAAAGGCTGCATTTCCGGTGTGGCAGGGGCACATAAATCCGTGTCCCTGCTTAATTTATCTCTCTCTTTTTTCTATTTCCTGAACCGTAGCAAGAACAATGGAGCTGTCAACAGGTGTTTTTTCCATCATCTCAAAAAGAATATATGCAAGAGTATTGTAAGGAAGAGTAATATTCTTGTTTTTCAATATCAGGTCGATATATCTTATAGCTCTGTCGATAAGCTTGTTATTGCTTGCCCGCACAAAAGTCATTATATTTCCCTCATATCTTCCCAGTCTTCCCATGACAAGTGTTGAATGGGTATTGAGGATCATTTTAAGGAGCAGGTGAATAAGTATGGGGTCTGAGAAAGGAGTATCAATCGTTTGTTTTTCGTTCTCCAGTGAAAAATGAAGGGCTGTTCCGTCATACTGAATCCTGAACTGATGATGAACCGGATGCTCCTTATGTAGCTTTCGCCTGGCGATAAGGTTGGAACTGAAGTCGAAACCAAGCAACCTCTTCATTGAGGCAATACCGTTTATATCGGGCCATTCAAGAGCCCTGGGAGATCGCCGTAACAGGCTTTCCCATGCTTCCCTGCTGCTTTTTGCCCCCGGCATATAAAGATAGCACAGGGAGAGATTCTGATCCTGTTCACTCAGATTTTCGAAAGGATACAGGCTGAAAGTAGGTGAACGCTCGGTAGTGTCCGTGATTATTGTTATGCCTAATTGTTCGTCTGTTTCATATAAAACATATTCACCTTTTTGATAGAACCCGCTTTCTTTCACAACAAATTTTTCAATAAACTGAATATCAGCAGCATCCCAGAATTCCGCTAAAAAATTGATCTTCCCGGAGAGGTATTCATCATCATGCTCATTATAAAGAAGGGCGATCCCGGCAGCGGCTAGCAGTATTGTGGATGCCTGCATCCTGGTGCTCCCGGTTACGGCCATAGGACCCGTAGTAAGATTGATCTTCTCAATACCCTTATTTTGAATTATCATCCGGGATCTTTCGGCTACGCGGCACAAAATATCATCAGGGTTACAGTAAAGGAAGAATGGTTTTCTCGAAGAGAGCTTTAAAGCTTTTTCAACAGCTCCGATCACGAAAGGTGTTTCTCCGCCTTCAGTTGTAGCAATAAGAAGATCACCCTCTTTAAATCCGGCTTCAATCAACTGCCTTGCTCCGTACTGCGGATAATCTTCAAAGTTTTCAATTGAGCGTATCAACGCCACATCACCCCCGGACATAAAGCTGAATACCCTGTTTCCCATATCATCCTTTTCATGCTGCTGACGCCAGAGAGTTTCAATAGTAAGAGATAATCTTCCGGTGGCTCCGCAACCGCAGAAAAAGATATTATTTCCGGCCCTGAATGTATCCCTGATTACATTTTTAAGGTAGCAGATCTCCGCTTTCTTTCCAGCCAGTACCCTAAGAGTATGAGTGTCAAGCTGCTTTAATACTGAAATTGCCGCAGGAAGATCCTCCGATGCAAGATCTGATAACCGGGACGTATCCGGATGGGGAGATTCCGTTACCAGGCTCCCAAGTTTATACTGTGAAGAAACTGACAGGAATTCCTCCGCTTTTCTTATTGAACTTTCTGACATTGATAATATTTTTCAGGCGCCAATTTAATCATTTGTGCGTAATTCTGAACAAACCGCCTGTCATCCTCTGCCCACTCCACTTACACCGGAAACCAATATTATCAGAGGAAAATAATATTGCGCTCTTGAGTATTTCACAAGGGCTATTATCTTTGGGAAAAAAACAGCTGCCCTCTGAGCATTAATTCCTATGATGAAAAAGATCCTCTCCTTTCTGCCTGTCTTACTCTTCTTTCCTTCTCTTCTTTATTGCCAGATCCCTGAAATTAAAGGTAAACCCATAGTTGAGATATTTACCGATTTCCATGTAAATCTGAACGATACAGTCAGGACTTCAGGTTTTGGATTTGAAAGGGCATACCTCGGCTATAATTTTCTTGCTGACAACAATTTCTCAGCCAGGTTTATTATTAATATCGGGAGCCCCGATGATCTCCTGCCCGAAGCCACTCACAGAAGATATGCATACTTCAGGGAGGCTTCCATATCCTATACAAGAGACAGGTTGCATATATCATTCGGGATCACAACGACAAGACATTTTGATTTTCAGCAAAAATTCTGGGGAAAGAGATATATAGCCAATACATTTCAGTCATTGCACGATTTTGGAAATACTGCCGATCTGGGAGTTGTTGTTGATTACAGATTCAGCGATATTTTCAGCGGCGATTTTACTGTAATGAATGGAGAAGGGTATTCCGAACTCCAGCTTGACAATGGAGTAAAAACCTCTGCCGGACTGACTATCACACCCTCCGAACAATTTGCATTCAGAGTGTACAGTGATATAAACAGGCAGTATACAATCTGGCAGTATACGTTCCTGAGCTTTGCTGGTTTTAAGAATGGCGTTGTAAAAATAGGCGCAGAATTTAATTACAAAACAAATCTTGACCTACTTCAGGGTGACAATTCATGGGGTATTTCAGGAACCGGAGCTTTAAGTATTTTTAAAAGTTCCGAAATTTTTGTCCGGTATGATTATTCAGCTTCCGTCAACCCATCGGGTGAAAGCAGGCCCTGGAATTTTATCAATGACGGAACTCTTGCAATTTTAGGATTTCAGCAGGCTCTCAGCAGCAATGTTAAAATCGCACTGGATTATCAGGAAACAATTCCCACTGATAGTGAACTTCAATCACTGGGATTTATTTATTTACATGCATCCTTTAGATTCTGAACAAGCAGTAGTGTATATACCCGGCATTTTTCTATTTCCATGAATACTCCTGCCCTGCCTTCAGAGCCCTCAGGTTTACTGCAACCACCGGCTCCCCTTTCCTTTCAAAGAGTTGTCTGACTGCATTTTCAAGACTCCCAAAAGAGAGATCCATAAATCTCGCTGCAGCGCCCAGAATTACCATATTGCCTGATCGTGCCGAACCAGCTTCCCTGGCTATTTGATCAGCATCAATTATAATATGGTTTTTTATCCTGCCAATCTCCTCAATGACCTCTTCAACAGGTGGATAATCAGCGATATTTATGTACGGATTCGAATTGGTCACAAGCCATCCTTCATTTGACAGCCAGGGAAGATATCTCAGCGATTCCATAGGTTCCACTGAAATTATGAGTGTGGCTTTCCCAAAAGGTATGAGGTCGGAAGAAACCGGGCTGTCAGAAAGCCTCAGGTGTGACTGGACATCTCCACCTCTCTGACTCATTCCATGTACTTCAGACTGTTTCAGATACAGGTCACTGGCAACAGCTGCGAGGCCTATTACTGAGGCAATTGACAGGATCCCCTGCCCTCCCACTCCTGATAATATTATATCATTCCTCATTCCGGCTCATTTAAGGTTAATTCGGCGTGCTTCGTTTTTCATTCTTTTTGCAGCTGTCTGGATGCATTCCCGTGAAGCAATTATCACTGACGGACCCTTAAACTCAAATTCCGCTTTCATTATGCCGACATTCTGCATATGATTTTTTCGTAATGGTACCATTTCCTTAACATGTTCAGGGACTACTCCTATACCTTCACAGATCTGTCTTAATCTGCCCGTTGCATTGGATTTCTGGCCTCCGGTCATACCTGTTGTCGAATTATCGGTGATTATAATTGTCACCGGTGAATTTTTTACTACAGCATCCAGCAGTCCTGTCATTCCGGAATGAGTAAATGTCGAATCGCCTATCACCGCGACAGACGGATACAGCCCGGCGTCAGCTGCCCCTACTGCCATTGTTACCGAGGCTCCCATATCGACACACGAATTTATTGAATTATATGGAGCCAGGGCTCCCAGGGTATAACATCCGATATCAGAGAATACTTTTCCCGGTCCATAAGGCTGAATAGCCTCATTCAGTGATAAAAACATGTCCGCATGCCCGCATCCTTTGCAAAATGAAGGAGGCCTCATCTTCACCACGGATGGGACATCTGCCCCGTAAGTGACCGGAAATCCCAGTGCCTTTGCCACAATCGAAGGATTTAGTTCCCCGTCACGCGGCACCGTGCCGTCCAGCCTCCCGTACACTTTTATTCCATTGTCGAGGATTCCTCTTAAAGCCTCCTCAACAAAGGGTGCCCCTTCCTCGAGTACCAGAATCTCCCTGCACCTGGAAGTGATATCTTCAATGATCTCCTTTGTAAAAGGATAGGCTGCTATTTTCAGTACAGGAAGATCTTCATCGGAATCGGCAAGATTTTCCATCAGGTAGTTATAGGCAATCCCGCATGTGATTATTCCGAGGTCTCTTTTCGTGCCATCCTTAAAAGTATTATATCGTGAGATCCTGATATCATCACTTACAGAATCATATATTTTCAGTAATTGTCTGTATTTTTTCCTGGCAATTGAGGGAAGCAGAACGAATTGTTGCAGATCCGAAGGCAATGATAATTTCTTTTCAGGTATCATCTCCTTCAATTCAATATTGGCCCTTGAGTGAGCAAGGCGTGTTGTTATCCTGAAGAGCACCGGGATCCTGTATTTCTCAGACAGCTCAAAGGCATCGAAGATCATATCATAAGCTTCCTGCTGATTTGAAGGTTCAAAGCAGGGAACATTTGCAAACTTGCCATAGAACCTGGAATCCTGTTCATTCTGTGAAGAGTGCATCGAAGGATCGTCGGCCGATACTACAACCACCCCTCCGTTTACCCCTGTTACCGCTGAATTAATAAATCCATCGGCAGCCACATTCAGGCCAACATGCTTCATGGCAACCATGGCCCTTTTACCGGCGTATGACATACCGAGAGCCGCTTCCATGGCCGTTTTCTCATTTGACGACCATTCCCTCTGAACCTTACGGACTGCAGCATCCTGCGATGCCTGAATATATTCCATGATCTCGGTTGATGGTGTACCAGGATAAGCGTACATTCCGCTCAAGCCGGCATCAAGTGCTGCCTGTGCAACAGCTTCATCACCAAGTAACATTAGTTTTTTCATACCTGCGTTAAATCATATAGAATGTGAAGTTGCATCTTCAGTTAGTTGTGGCTTTTATTCTCCAAAAGCTTAATGACATACAATTGAACAAATATTGAAATATTTTCAATATTTAAAAATGATAAAAAAGCGAAATTAACAAAAGAATAATTGATCTGAAGAGAATATATGACGCCTGACAAAGTTAAATAATGCTTAAATGTTTTATCATTACATCCAATAATGCTTATTTTGCAGCGAAATTCACACTAAAATGAGTTCTGATTGAACAGACTTTGCTATACCATTATATTACTGTTTATCTCTTTTCTCTCCCTGCACGGGCAGATAATTGAAAGGCAACCATTTATACAGGTCAGCGGTTTGATTGTAGACGAGACATACCAACCCGTTGCAGGAGTTGCAGTTATCTCAAAAAAGCTAAAACGGGGCGCGGTAAGTGAATTATCCGGAATTTACTCTATCCCGAGCGTCAGAGGTGATACGATTTTTTTCAGGGCACTGGGATATAAAAGATACCATACGATCATTCCCGAGTCATTTGAGGGTAAACAATGCAATGTGGATATCCTTCTGGAAGCTGACACAATTTCGATTAAGGAAGTGACGATCCTCCCATGGAAGACCTATAATGATTTTCTGAAGGACATAACACGGGAAAAGCCTCTTGATCCGATCATACAGAACATGAATGACAACCTTGCCTCAATATATGTAGCCCTTTCGAATCAGAACGATCTGAGGATTTCTCCTGAAGCTGGTTACAGGTATGCCATGGAGCAGAACTTCAGCGCTATGGCAACTAAAAACCAGTATCCTGTAAATAATCTTCTGAATCCGTTCGCCTGGGCAAAATTTGTTAATGGAATTAAACACGGATTGTTTAAAAACCAGAAGTTTACTCCTCCCACAGAAGCCAAAGTCAGGAAGAAAATAAAAAAGAAGGAGAAGAAGTGATCTGCCTGACAATCCCGGGCAGGGTAAAAAGCCAGCCGGTACATTAATTATTGCATACTTTAAAGGGTTACAAAAGTAATATTTTCTAATTTCGCAGTCATGAAAATGATTGAAGGGAGACTGGCTGGAATTCTGGGAACAGTTATAATTCATCTTATTGCTGCAATTCTGTTCATGTCATTCAAGCTTGCCTCATTACATACTGAAAGGCAGGATCTTATCCAGGTAGAACTCGCACCTGATCAGATAACTGTACCTCAGCCTGAAGAGAAAAAGGCTGAGCCTGCCATCACAACGGTTGAAAAAGTTATGAAGGGAGATGAGGAACTGCTTAATATTGCAAGGAACCTTGCAAATAAATCAGAACAGAAGATCAATCCGGCTGATTATATTGACAAAGTGAAGGAGGAACTGATAAAAAGCGGCAAGCTGGGAAAGGACAATTTCATCGATGAGCAGAAGAAGCAGGTGACTGCCGGCGAAGAAGAGAACCTTATCACAAAAAAGGAAGATTCGACCGGAATAAAGAAGACCAAACCGGAGAATTCCCAGGAAATGGCTGCCAATTATAAGGGACCGACACGTATTTATTATAATCTTCCTGGAAGGACCCATACTTATCTTCCTATTCCGATATACAAATGTCAGGGCGAAGGTATTGTCGTTCTATCGATATCAGTCAATCAGAAAGGAGATGTCGAAAAGGCAAATATCATTGAGAATGAAAGCACTACCTCTGATCCTTGTCTTGTTGAGACAGCTGTCACAACGGCATTGGTTTCCAGGTTCAATGCCGACGTTAATTCACCCAGAAGTGAGACCGGCACTCTGACTTACCATTTTGTAGCGCAATAACAGTTAATCGGCACCTCACCCTCCATGCTTTCCTGCATGTTTCTTGCCCTGTGCCCCGGTGCCCTGTGCCCTGCGCCATTTCGCCGTTAAGCCGTTAACGTTAATTATAGTTAAACGCACGGATAACATCGGGAGTATTGCGATCAGCGCTTCTGTCGTTTACGAGAGGGCTGACTGTATGAGCTTTCAGGAATTCGGAAGGACAGGGTTTCAGAAGGTTAAGGAGATCCTCCAGTGACGATGATTTGTCTATCCACCCTGATTCAGATTTTTTATCAAGGATAGCAGGCATCCGTTTGGCGGAGTTGTGGATCTCTGCCATCATTTCATTTGCATCGGTTGTTATAATTGAAAAGGTGCTGAACAGTTCTCCTGTTCCGGGCTCTTTCCATTCATCATACACTCCGGCAACTGATAATATATCATTTTCAGTAATGATATATATACCATGGAATTTTCCTCTTTCCGGCATGCTGCCACTCAAAGAAGCCCTTAAGAGGAATTATGCATCTTCTTGAACGGACCGGGGAAGAGAAGGAGGGCTTTTTATCTATGCTCTCTGACCTGGCATTGAATGTTTTATACCTTATCTCATTGGCATCCTCAATGCTCCTTGTCCAGTATGGTATCAATCCCCATCTTAAAAGCCTGATCTTCTCCGGATCAGCCGAACAGATTGCCGGTAATTCAGGAAGGCTGAATGCATGATAATAGTAACTTGGCCTGTAATTGTCAGGATCTATCAGAGTGGCTCCGTACCTGTTCTCAAGCTCCTCTTTAATCAGGTTGACATTAACCGTGAAGCACATCTCTACGGGTGTGAAAATTGGGTCGTAAGAGTCTTTGTATTTAAAGGCAGCGGAAGCGAATAATTAAAGAGATCCTCTTCAGGCAATGGCTGGATACGTGATAATACCCTGTACATCATATTGTTGATATATGAATATATTTCAGGACCGTTCCATGCGCTTGAGTTAAACAGGACAACCCAGGCTGTGCCATCCGATTGCCTTTTCATCATGCCGGCACTTCCGGGAAATGAACCGGTACGCCACCAGGTGCCGTCGATTACGGTAGCTTTCCAACCTACAGGTGCATATCCGTTTTTGTTATCCGTCATGAAATTAATGCTTCCATCACTAAGAATATCCGGTCTTGTACTGAATCCGTCCACGGCAAGCAATAATCGCATCAGGTCGGGAGCAGTAGCTATCCATGCCCCTGCTGCACCGAGAGTCCTTATATCATTACCTCCGTAACTTGGAGGTACCATTTCGCCCGTTCCATATATAGAAGGTTTGAGTACAATGTCGGAGGGTTCATAATAGGTTACCTCATATGGAGCTTTATCTGAAATAAGATTTCCGGCAATTTTCATATCATATATTCCAAGAGGCTCCAGTATTGTCCTGGTGCAGTACTCTTCATATGACATCCCGGAGACCTTTTCAATAACCAATCCCAGAATGCTGTACCCGAGATTTGAGTAGGCCCGTCCCATTCCCGGAGTATAATGAAGCCTTTTATTCAGGGCGAATCTGACAATTGTCTTTGTATCGGCCGGCGGCTTTACTTTCATCTGTTCTGCCACAACAATCGGCATAAACATCTGATCTCCATATCGTTGAGTCCATCCGGCTTCGTGACTCAGAAGATGTGCCACTGTTATATCATATACCCGTTTATCTTTAGGTCCGTCAAAGTAAGGATCATTCAGGATGCCATCCGGACCAAAGACTTTGGAATCCAGGGACAATTTGCCCTGTTCAACAAGTTTCATTATTCCTATTGCTGTAACCAGCTTGGAAATGCTCGCGATCCTGAACTTATTATATGGCTCAGTTTCAGTTCGTGAAACGGTATCGGCAAAGCCAAATCCTTTTGCAAAAATCAGCTTACCATCTTTAGATACAGCGATTGATGCACCTGCAATCGACCATTTATGTAAAAAGGAATTGACAATTTTCCCGACTCCCGGATACACCGCTTCGGAAGACATATTGTTGGAAATCCTTATATTATCAGGTACGAGTTTATCTGTGATTAAAGCGCTGCTTTCATGTGCTCCCGGATTGAAGCTTACAAGAGAGAGCAGAAGGGTTATCAATAATATTTTTCCCCGCATGGATAACAGATGAAACTTTTCTAGGCACAAAAATAAAAAGTATTTTGAGTTGAGAAGCAAAATATTCGGGAATTTTTTATTAAAGAGTTAAAAATCAGTTGAAAAAAAAATTTTGAATACAGCCCGAATTAGGTATTGAAACAAAATCAAAAAATTAACTTTGCAGCTATGTCATCATTCAGGAATTATTTACTCCGGATATTTTTAACAGGCACGATGCTTTCCACTGCCTTAGTTTCCTTCTGCCAGCAGGAACCGGATGATTCAGTTATAGCTGCCGGTCAACTCATTGACACTTCTGATTATATCCCCTCATTTTATTCCGGGGCTGCCGACTACAACCTTATGATAGCCTCTTCAAGGGGATACGTTTCGGAAATAGAACGCCTCATAAAGGCAGGGGCTGATGTAAATGCAGAAACTGCTGAAGGTGCAACGCCTCTGGTCTTTGCCGTATCAAATAACAGGCTTTCAGCTGTTGAAGAGCTTTTAAAATTCAAACCGGATGTATAGATAAGGTCACCTCAGAAAATGAAACACCACTTATCATTGCGACCAAAAATGATAATGTTGAGATTTGTGAGGCTCTTATCCGCGCAGGAGCGGATGTGGATTTCACGGACAGCCATGGAGCTACTCCTCTGCATTATGCGTGTATCTACGGTTATTTTGAACTTGCTGATATGCTTTTGTATTATGATGCTTCGATAGATGCAAAATCAAAAGAAGGTATCACTCCGCTGATGGCATCTGTTATGGACGGATGGGCAGATATTGCTGATCTGTTGATTCAGAACGGGGCCAATATGGAAGCGAGAGATAATGATGGGAATACACCTTTTCTTCTGGCGGCCTATTACGGCGACACACTGATAATGGAAATGCTGTACAAAAAAGGTGTTGACATTTATACAACAAATAATGCACGGTATGATGCATTGGATCTGACTATATCGGGGAACAGTAAGGAAGCTACCCTGTATCTGCTGCACTTATCCGATAAGTGGACTGATTCAGCTGAAAAAGCAATAAATCCTTATGTTGTGGCATCAAAATACCAGAGAATGGAGATTGTCGACATCTTTAAACAATACAGGTTGCCGGGGAAGGTAAAACTTGGTATTGACCAGGTGGCAGTCACTCTCTCATCAAGACTGGTAAAAAACGATGTTTATACCGGGTTTTCCCTTTCATTTAAAGAGCCCTTCCTGAATGCTGGTATAATAACCGGAGTTGATATGAATCTTTGGTACACAAGAGTACTGGTAAAGGACTCCGAACATTTATTTTATCAATACATGACAAAGGGGTCGGTTGCCTATGCAGGATTATTTAAGGATTTTGTGCTTTATAAAAAGTCAGAAAACAACAAGCTGCTGTTTTCTGCAACACTCCTTGCCGGCTATTCATTCGGAAACAAGCTGAAAGGAACATTTTTAAATCCTGACAATAAGTTTTTGATAATCCCGGATGCCTCCGTAAAGTGGAATCTGGACAGGTTTTCAATCTCCCTGGGCATGGAATATATCACATCCCAGTTTTACCACGTTGGGCCAGTATGGGCCAGGGCAGGATTTTCTTATACTCTCTTCTTTGATAAGGTAAGGGCAGAGGTTAAACCTATTAAATGGTACTAAACAATATGCGGACTACATTAAGGATCATTACTTTCATCTTATTGATATTCTCTTTTTCCTGTGAAGAAAAGGGACTTTTCGTTCAATGTTCAGACTGTGTGGCAGATGAGCCTCTTCAGGTTGAGATCACAGCAAAGCTCGATCGTGATCTTTTCTACGGATGTCAGGTTCAGATCTGGGAGGGAAACCTCGAGGATAGCATTCTTTTTGTGGACTATACTGCTTACCAGGATACTTTTACATACTCGGTGACAATCAACAAAACATACACCCTTACTGCAACATATCTTGTCGGAGACAATAAATACATCGCTGTTGATTCGGCAACTCCGCGTGACAGGTATGAAAAATCACAGTGTGATAATCCCTGTTATTTCATATATGACACAAAATATGATCTCAGGTTGAAGTACACCCGTTAAAAGGAATAAACTCTATACTACTCTCGGGTATCTGAATAAAGGAGTGCATGCCATCGCTTTTTCCTTGATCTCCTTCATCTCTTCCCCGCTCAAAGGCTTCAGGTCTGCAGCTACCTTTAGAGCTGTTCTGAAAAGCCGTGGATCGCCCGGAGGTATGGCGGCAGTTACAGGATGCGACAAAGTGAAACCCAACCCCATTTTTATATCGTCAATGTTTGTAAGCGGTTCATACCAGCATTTTGGATACTCCTTGTTTTTAACACCTTCTGGCCATGGCTGTTTTGCCATTGATTTAAGAGCCAGGATTCCCATATTCTTCTTCTGAGCTCTTTCAAGGACCTGCGGTCCGAAATTTCCGGCATTCCAGGTAACATAATTCACAGGGAACAGAATCGTGTCGAAATCAAAGCGATCCATCATCGCCATTGCGGCTTCAACCGAATGTGCTGAGAAGCCTATGAATCTCACTTTTCCTTCCTTCCTGGCTTCAACGAAAGTCTCCAGAGCTCCTCCTTTTGCATGAATCTGTTCAACATCTTCGGGAGTCGTTACCGCGTGAAACTGGTAGAGGTCAACATGATCTGTGCGCAAATGCTTTAGTGACTGCTCCAGCTCGGCACGTGATCCATCGCGGTCACGCATCGTGGTCTTACACGCAAGAAAGACATTCTTCCTGTAGGGTTCAAGTGCAGGTCCAAGCTTAGATTCAGCATCTCCGTAAGTCGGAGCAACATCAAAATAGTTGATCCCCGAATCGATGGCCAGCCTGACAGCATCTGAAGCTTCTGCGGGAGTGACATCCATTACTACTATGCCGCCAAATCCGATCATTGACAGCATTTCACCTGTGTGTCCCAGCGATCTTTTCTCGATCTTTCCGGGAGCCACCGTTCTTGTAATTGCTGAAAGATCAGCAGGAAACATACTCATCATAGGTGCAACAATTGCAGTTGTTTTGATAAAATCACGCCTTTTCATCATAATAAATTTTGATTTTACAGGTATTTATTCAAATTTACACAATTTAATAAATTGATGACTCATGAAACGACCATTATCAGGCTTATATATTTATCACCGGTTTAGTCTGATAAGAAATCTCCTCGTTCCTGTAATAGACCTTCTCAAGAAACAAACCGCTTGGGGGTGCCGTAAGTTTGGCCGGAACGTCCGTTTTTATCCTGAAATATGAAGCAATCTCGGATGGCGAAAGTTTTTCACGTCCGACTTCTACAAGTACACCTGCCATACGTCTTACCTGTTTCCATAAAAAGTGGGATCCTACAACATGAAAAACAATTAAATCACCGAAATCGTTCACTTTGGCATGAAGTATTTCCACTTTTGTTGAGGATTGTTCATGTTCTTCATCAGTAAAATACCTGTAGTCCTTTAGACCGACGAAATTTCTGGCAGCTTCATTCATAAGGTTTATGTCAAGCTGGTCCTTTATCCACCAGACAAACTTTTTCCCGAAAGCGGTCCGTCTTCTGCTGATCTGATAGATATAGCTTCTTGCATTTGCATCATATCTTGCGTGAAATTTTGGATGCGCTTCCTCAACATTAATGATACAGATATCAGGAGGGAGCCTGTCATTTATTCCATATTTAATTCTGAGAGGCAGAAGCTCTGTTTCTATACCCAGATGGGCTACCTGCCCGGTAGCATGAACCCCTCCGTCAGTGCGGCCGGCGCCGAAAAGATCAATCTCTCCGGTCCCAAACAGATCCCTGCATGCATCCAGCAACTCTCCCTGAATGGTCCTTCCGCCCTTCTGCATCTGCCAGCCTGAATAACGGGTTCCATCATATTCAATTGTCAGTTTAAACCTGCTCATAATTCTGATAATTTTTTTGTTAAAGGTAATATTATTGAAGATCTTAGCATCAGGATGTGAAGAATCTCCTGCCTCATACGATTTGATTAATAGTGCACTTTTACTACTTTTGCAGTGTAATGTGTCTGCTGATTTCCGGATTTCTTAAAAATCAGTGTTTATGTAATGAAAATAAAATTATGGGCAAAAACAGATATATGAATCCTTATATTGCCGGTTCGTTGCTTGGGATAGTCCTGCTTCTTGCAATGTTTCTATCGGGACGCGGACTTGGGGCCAGCGGCGGCCTTAAATACTGTGTCGTTTCCATTGTCGGGGCTGTTGACCGTCCTCATGCTGACGGATCTGTCTACTACAGCAAATATTTTGAAAATGGTAAAAAACCTCTTAAAAACTGGCTTACCCTCGAGATTCTTGGGGTACTTGCAGGGGGATTTATATCAGGGGCCATATCGGGGAGGCTTAAATTTAAAATAGAGAAGTCTCCATCGGTTTCAAATCTCAGACGCCTTATACTTGCTTTTCTGGGAGGGATGTTTTTTGTGTATGGTGCACAGCTTGCAAGAGGATGCACCAGTGGCGCAGCTTTATCAGGAATGGCAGTCCTCTCCGTAGCAGGCTTTGTTACAATGGTTGCAATTTTTGGTTCAGCATATGCTTTTGCCTGGTTCTTCCGGAAAAACTGGCTCTGAAACGGACAAAAACGGCATGATGCGTCCGACCATGACGGACATTTATTAATACAATATATCAGTTAACCAAGATAAATAAATATGGGACCCCTTACATCACTCATGACAATGCCCGAATGGATGGAATTGCTTATTGCACTTCTCATCGGGGCAGGGTTCGGATTTTCTCTCGAACAGGCAGGTTTTTCATCAAGCCGTAAGCTTGTCGGAATGTTCTACGGGTATGATACGACTGTAATCAAAGTTTTCTTTACGGCAGCAATTGTAGCTCTTCTGGGCTCGCAGCTATTGAGTTATTTCGGATTGCTGAACCTTAACCAGGTATTTGTAAATGAATTTTATGTATCCGCTTCAATTGTCGGTGGGATAATTATGGGAGCCGGCTTTATCATGGGAGGATTCTGCCCCGGAACAGGATTATGTGCAATGTCAATCGGGAAGATTGATGCTCTTGTATTCGTAACGGGTGGCTTTACCGGAGCCTTTCTGTTTGCTGAAACATACCCTTATATAGAGACTCTTGCCAACGGCTCATATAAAGGAGCTTTGAAGATCAATGAGGTATTTGGAATATCTGCAGGGCTGTTTATATTTCTCCTTATTATTGCCGCAGTTATAATGTTCCTTATTGCCGAATATGCAGAAAGGAAATTCGCCAGACCTTATATTACGGATGAAATTTAAAATATTACATGATGAACTTCAGGAAACAATTTTTTGCAGCGCTACTGAGCATGGGTCTTATTCTTGCTCTGTTGCCTCTTCCGCCCGAACGCTCACTTACAGCCAGGCCACAGAAGCTGATTGATGAGGCGCTCGATCAGGCCACTTTTGTCACTGTGGATCAGGTAGCAAAATTTATTGTTGCAGAAGATAAGACCGTACAGCTTATTGATCTCAGAACACCTGCTGAATTCAGCTCATTCAACATTCCCGGCTCAGTTAATGTTCCTTATAATGAATTCCTGGACAGGGATCCTGACAGGCTGCTTGAATAACGGGAAAGCCAGAAATATCCTCTATTCAAACGGGGATTTTGATTCGAATTTTGCCCTGGTTATAGCAAGGGGACTTAAATATAACAATACATACGTTATGAAGGGAGGACTGAATGAATGGTTCAGAACGGTTATGAACAGCAGCTTCTCAGGCGAAAGGATAACTGCAAGGGAGAATTCGCTTTTCGAGACCAGGACCCGGGCACGTAATATGTTTACAGAAATTAACAACCTGCCTGACAGCCTTAAGCAAAAATATTTTGAGTCATTACATATCGCAGCTAAAAAGCTGGACGGTGGTTGTGAATAAACAGTATCGGAATAAAGTGAAGAACCTGATAAGAAAAAACTGGCTTATAATAGTTGTGGTACTACCACTTCTTATTCTCGTTACTGTTAAGGAGCTTTGGAGCGGGAAACTTTAAAAATAATGCAAAGAAATGGGCTGAACCGTCAATGAACAGGTCAAATATTACTGACCTGTCACAGATGGAAGCTTTGCCGGAAGAAAAGCTTTTGATTAATCTTGACTCTGAGGCCGGCGGAATTAAAATGAAGTCAGTTACTGAACTGTATATCCCTCCGGACTCGGTATTAAGTAAAAAATATCTTTCAGCAATAAAGGAGCATAGAGGTCCCGTTTTGCTCTTTTCGTCCGATCCGGCTCTGTCAGCAAGGATATGGATGATTCTCAGCCAGACAGGATGCCGGAATATTTTATGTACTGGAGAATAATCGTGATAATGAAGTCTTTAAATATAAATTTCCTGCCGACAGCCAGCAGGTGCGGGAACCCTGAAAATCATATAACAGGGATTACTATTTTACCGTTTCAAAATTATTTACCTCAGCAGTTGTAAAAGGAAGCCACGACAACTGAACCCTTTGTCTGACCATCTTGTCAAACATAAAACCGTTATTTCCATACCTGAGCGTCCTGGCATCATAGCCGAATAATCTCAGGTAAGCTGTGGCAAATCCTGAATTATGGCCTGTACCACAATACACCACAACAGTTTTATCGTACGGAATTGTTGCCATCTCCATGGTATACCCGAGAGTAGCCTCCGGTTTATATCTTACTGCACCGGGAATATGTCCGTCTTCATATTTATCTTTCCGTTCATAATTTATTATAAAATATTTACCGCGGATCAGAAAAGACCTCATCTGCACTTATCAGAATGTTGGCTGTCCCCTGCCCGAACAGCTTATGAAACCTGTCGGCACCGATTTCCTCACCTGTTGTTTTCCCTGTTCCCAGATCAGGCATTCCTTTGACAACAGGTTTCTCATTTACTTTGGTTTCCAGTTCTGCTTCATGTTTACCTGAAACGTCCTTCAGCCATCCCATTTTTGCATATGTGCTGTTCCAGGCACACATTCCCCAGCGCATTGCATAAATATTACCATAACCCATCAGCCTTAACAGACATGTCGTGTAGCTTGAAATCTGTCCATCTTCGCAAACCATAATGATCTTATCATATTCAAACGGCTTTATGCCCGTTTCAAAATAGTCAGGCAGATCTTCGAATCTTTTATTTACGGAACCTTTAATATGGCCTTCCGAATAAAGTTTTGGCGATCTGAGATCAACTACAAGAATATTTTTGCCAAGACTTGAATGTACCACAGAGGCTTTGATCAGAGATGGAAAAACCTGGCTGTTTACATAATCGCCATTTTCCTTCAGATCCTTCAGGAGCAGTGCCGTCTCACTACCTATAACAGGCTGGACTTCTGTTACCTTAGGTACAGATACTGAATTATCGGAGGATTTTTTTTCTCCACTCCCGGTTGAGCAACCTGACTGTATTAATATTAAAAGTGAAAAGAGAAATAATAACGAATATTGTTTCTTATTCATTTCAGATAATTTTCGGAAGAGGTTAAATTTTTACAGGAACCTTATCCTTATCATATGTAAGTGTTTCGATCCTGTTACCCTGATCATCATATTTATATTCCGTAACAGCCACGCCGTTTTCGGGATCGTTAATCAGGTTATGGTCTTTATCCATATTTTTGACTTCTACAAGCGCCCCATGGGCGTCGTAAGAATTCTGCTCAACGGGAATAAGTTTTCCGCTGACATATTCATTATCCTGGTCGAAAACCTGTGTCTCCAGTGCATAACCGTTTTCATCGAACCTGGTCACACGTTTTGACCATCCCCAGTACAGATTTGACATCTGTCCGAATACATTGAAAACAGAGAACTGTTCTACGTCACCTTTATCATTTGGTGAAAAGGCGAAATAGGAAACACCGATGTCACCGCAGTTTTCGGCGGTACAGTTATAAAGAGTATCGGCTTTATAGTTTGCCATTCGCACCATGTAACCCTTGTCATTATAGGAGAATCTGAGCTCATAAAACGGGCAGAAAGGATTCATCACAACTTCATCCCCTGCAAGATTATATCTTAGTTCACGGACCATCCCGTCGGGCAGGATGCTCCAGGTCCAGGAATGAATTTTATTTTTGTTTTCCACCATCATGCCGTCCTTGTCCATGTTCATCATACCGACGCGCTTTCCGTCGGAATCGAGGGTGTATTCCTGAGCAAAGACACCAGCTGACTCAACAGGTTCGTTATTCTTGTTGAAAAAATGCTTGACCTGCATATTGTTTTTATATTCATAAGTAATTTTTGCAGCCCCTCCCATTGAGGAATAATCAAGCAGGTGACTATTTCTGCCAAATTCCACCGAGATCAGACGTCCGGTATTGTCATATGTAAACTTATAATTGTTGATGGAAGCGGCCTGGTCAGCAGTAAGGGGATGTGTACCCTTTTCAATATCATAAGGTGTCTCACTGAACTGAAGGGCCCGGTAATACTCAACACCGGTATGGATATTTTTTTTAGGTGAACTGCCGGTGCATGAAATAACCCCTATCCCTGTTATTATTGCCAGTAATGCCGGGATAATCATTTTTCTTAACTTCATATCTGTAAATGTTATGGTTAAATATTTTTCCAAAAGTACTATTATTATAGAATCAAAATTCATTATTGATCAACAAATCACTAGTATGGTTCCGAAAGAGCAATCTGGTAACAGATTCCGCTTATAAAAGCAATTGATTTACTCTATTATTATTAACTTCAGGCACTCCAGGCACTTCAAACTCCAGGCACTGATTAGTTACAAAGAATTAAATATAATTGATTAGATTTGGAATTAAAATATTCTGGATATCATGGAACAATTCAGCAGTCATCCCCTCTACGGAAGACATAATCTTGACAGTGCGATGAGTTCATTATGGGAATTCTATAAAACCAAGTTCATCTCCCTCTTTATTATCTCCTTTATTATGTCGCTTGGGTTACAGTATTCTTCTTCATTTGTAAATCTCCAGGAGTTGTCGGGGATTACAGATCCGGCTGCCATATTTGCTAAAATGAGGGAACTGATGGTACCTGTTCTGATAATTTCCATTATTAATATTCTCTTTACGGCAATTCTTCAGT
This sequence comes from uncultured Bacteroidales bacterium, assembly GCA_963816345.1. Taxonomy (GTDB): domain Bacteria; phylum Bacteroidota; class Bacteroidia; order Bacteroidales; family VadinHA17; genus LD21. The sequence continues at coordinate 1,081,558 of CAWFKI010000005.1, read as the reverse complement.
ACTACATAATTTACAGTCCGCTGGACAGGGATGTCAATATATTTGCATCAGCGTTAAAATCAATTAAATATTTCCTCCCTTATCTCGTTGTATTGATCCTGCTTGTTTTTGCCGGATCGATAGCAATAGTCCTGGGCCTTTTTGTTCTTGTTGTCGGTGCTTTTTTCTCAGTCCTTTACATAATGACAATCTACCTCTTCATACTGCCAATAATGATGGTTGAGGATGCAAACATAGCCGGCACTATCAGCAGAACAGTTACACTTGCTCACAGGAATTTCTGGGCCAATATTGGCTGGGTAGCGGTTTTTTTAATTCTGCTGATCGTCATTTCGATAATTTCTTCCGGAATCGTACTTCTCCCCTTCACAGGCAATTTTATTAAGACTATAACGAATCCCGGCGATGCATCCAAACTGGCTGATCTTACGAAGAATCCTTTATTCATGATACTCTCAGCAATGGCCGGAGCTCTTACACTGCCTCTGGTTCCGATATTTTCCTGCATACTCTACTTCAACGGGAAGGCCAGGGAGGATCAGTTAAGGCAAGTCCAGCCTGTCACTCCCGAAAACATCGGTCCCAGAGTGGAAGATCTTTATGCGAAGCCCTATTCCGACGATCACCCGGACAATCCGGATAAGAAAAGCTGACCGGATAATCGCAGGTATCAGTCAGTGACAGGAAGATCATTCTCTCCCTTCACATATCCGAAGTTTGCAAGGATACCCCCGTCGACATACAGAATTTGTCCATTTACAAAATTACTGGCCCGGGAGGCCAGAAACAGTGCGGCACCGGCCACATCTTCAGGAACACCCCAACGTCCTGCAGGTGTGCGGGTCATTACAAGATCATTGAAAGGATTTCCCTTCTCGCGTAAAGGCAAAGTCTGGGAAGTGGCTATATAACCCGGACCGATGCCGTTGATCTGAATATTATATCTGGCCCATTCACAGGTCATATTCTGAGTCAGCAGCTTCAATCCTCCTTTTGATGAAGCATATGCGGAGAGGGTATTGCGGCCATATACGCTCATCATTGAACAGATATTTATTATTTTACCGCTGCGTTTTTTGATCATTTCCGGAACCACCCGCTTCGAAACAATAAAAGGGCCAACCAGGTCGACATCGATGACCTGCTTAAAGGCAGAAACTGGCATGTCAAGAATCGGGATTCTTTTAATAATGGCCGCATTGTTTACAAGGATATCCGGAGGACCCAGCTTCTTTTCAATAACTGATATTCCCCTTTCAACAGCTGCTTCATCAGTTACATCAAATATCAGTGTAAAAACCTCCAGTTGTTCATTTTCAAATCGTTCCCGGCAACTCAGAAGGTTATCTTCATGAGTTCCGTTAACAGCCACCCTTGCACCTGCCTTTGCCAGCAGAAGGCCGATTGCCAGTCCGATACCGTGTGTTCCGCCTGTTACAAGCGCCACTTTGCCGGTAAGATCAAATAAATCTTTCATCATAACATCTTTTAGATTTTCCTTAAATTACATCAGGCTGTCAGGCTGATGTACATCCATATCACTAAAATCAATGTTCTCACCAGCCATGCCCCATATAAAAGTATAACAGGAGGTCCCTGCAGCACTGTGAATACTCCAAGACGGAGACAGAACTGCCTGTTCATTTCTGATCCAGATGTGTCTTGTTTCATCGGGATCGCCCATAAAATGACAGACAGCCTGATGTTCAGGTACCTCAAAATAGAAATAAGCCTCCATTCTCCTGTTATGGGTATGAGCCGGCATGGTATTCCATACACTTCCGGGCTTAAGTTCCGTCATGCCCATCTGCAGCTGGCATGTCTCAATAATATTGTTTACAAGCAGTTTATTCAGGGTACGATGGTTCGACGATACAGCGCTCCCCAGGACAACCCTTTCTGCTTCAGCGAGGGTGATCTTTCCCGGTTTTAATACCCGGTGCGCCGGCGCAGAATTTATATAGAGCTTCGCCGGATCGGAAGAACTGGCAGATTTAAAGGAGATATCCCTTGTACCTTTCCCAAGGTACAATGCCTCTTTGAAACCAAGAGTATAGGCTGATCCTCCGGCCTTTATCTCAGCTTCTCCGCCGATATTTATGATCCCCATCTCTCTTCTGTCGAGAAAATGTTCAGATTTGAGTTCCGCGGCACTTTCAAGAATGATCTGTTTTTTTACCGGCATGGCCCCTCCGACTATGTAACGATCATACAGAGAATAGACAAGAGATATCTCATCTTCAATAAATATGTTTTCAATAAGAAAATCTTCCCGCAATCTTCTGGTATCATAACTTTTAACATCTCGGGGGTTAGCAGCATATCTCAGTTCCATCTTCATATTATTTGAAATTTTAATTGTGAGCCTGCTCCGAAGAGTCCTTTTTTCTTGAATTATTGGATTGTAATTCCTATTTTCGTGATCGTTCACGAAACGCTTACTTTCAAATTTAAGAAAATTTGCAATCCTGTTTAAAATATGAAGCCATTTATTAATGATCATTTTCTTCTTGACAATAAAACTGCAGTAAAACTTTATACCAGATATGCTGAAAATCAGCCTATAATAGATTTCCACTGTCATCTTTCACCTTCGATGATAGCAGAGGACCGCCAGTTCAGCAACATCACCCAGCCCTGGCTTGAAGGAGATCACTATAAATGGCGTGCTATGAGAAGCAATGGGATTGCTGAGGAGTTCTGCACCGGAAGCGCCCCGGATATTGACAAATTTAAGAAGTGGGCCGCGACTGTTCCGGCAACAATTGGAAATCCGCTGTACCATTGGACGCATCTGGAGCTGGCACGGTATTTCAACATTTTTGAGCTTCTTTCACCGTCAACCGCAGGGGAGATATATGAAAAAGCATCATCAATGCTGCGTACCAGGGAGTTCAGCACCAGATCGCTTATCAGGAAGATGAAGGCAGAGGTGATATGTACCACAGACGACCCTGCCGATTCACTGGAGCACCATATCAGGCTGAAAAACACTTTTGAAATTGCAGTGCTTCCTACCTTCCGGCCTGATAATGTTCTTAAAACCGGTGAACCTGATAAATTCATCAAGTACATTCACATACTCGGATGCGCGGCAGGCAGCGACATCAAAACCTATTATAATCTGATTGAAGCTCTTCACAAAAGGCATACCTTCTTCAATGATACAGGCTGCCTCCTCTCCGATCACGGACTCGACCGGTTCTATTATGCCGACAGCACTCCCTCGGAGGTTAATAATATTTTCAGGAAGCTTATGAAAGGGAGCATAATATCGGCTGAAGAGACTGAGAAGTACCGCTCGGCAGTGTTGATCGAGCTATGCAGGATGAACCATGAACGAGGCTGGACCCAGCAATTCCATGCAGGAGCACTCAGGAATAACAACTCCAGGAAATTCAGGCAGATGGGAGCTGATACAGGATGGGATTCAATAGGAATGCCACAGGATGCAATTAAAATGTCAAAGTTCCTAAATGCTCTCGATAATACCGATCAGCTTTCCAAAACTATCCTCTATAATCTTAACCCTGCTGATAATGAAATGATGATAACAATGGCCGCCAATTTTAACGATGGCTCTTCGCCTATGAAGGTACAATATGGCCCGGCATGGTGGTTCCTCGATCAGAAAGAGGGAATGGAGAAGCATCTGAAGGATCTGACGTCACTGGGACTGCTGAGAAGATTCATTGGGATGGTGACTGATTCGCGCAGCTTTCTCTCCTACCCCCGGCATGAATATTTCAGGCGGCTGGTCTGCAATTTCATAGGAGGAATGGTGGAGAAAAGATTGGTGCCTGATGACGAGGAGCTCCTTAAATCATTGATCGAAGGCATTTCATATACCAATGCAAAAGACTATTTTAGCTTTAACAAAAAATCAAACTGAAATGAACGATCTGAAGATCAGTGATAAGGTTGCAGTAATCACCGGTGGTGCCGGGGTTATATGTTCAGAGATGGCCAGGGCGCTGGCCGGACAGGGTGTTAAATGTGCAATTCTCGACCTTAACAGGGAAGCCGCAGAAGAAGTTGCCAAAGCCATAGGCAAGGAGTATGGAATCTCAGCACTCGGTCTCTCTGCGAATGTTCTCGACAGGAATTCCCTTGAGGAGGTCAGGAAAGAAATAAATAAACTTCTGGGACCAGTCGACATTCTTGTAAATGGCGCCGGAGGTAACTCTCCCGCAGCCACTACCAGGGTAGAAAGGATGGAAGGAACTGAGAACGAAGATCTTGAGGGCACATTTTTCGGACTTCAGATTGAAGGCTTCGACAAGGTTTTTGATATTAATTTTAAAGGAACAATTATACCATCACTTGTTTTTGCCAGGGACATGGTAAATAAAAGGTCAGGTGCTATTGTAAATATTTCATCAATGAACTCTTACCGGCCGCTTACCAAAATTCCTGCCTATTCTGCAGCCAAGGCTGCCGTAAATAACTTTACCCAGTGGCTGGCCGTTCATTTCGCCAGGACCGGTGTAAGAGTCAATGCAATTGCTCCCGGATTTCTGCTGACAAATCAGAACCGGTTCCTGCTGATAGACGAAAAAAGCGGAGAGCTGACATCGAGAGGCAGGAAGATTATCAATGGAACACCGATGGATAGATATTGTCTCCCGAAAGAGCTGACAGGGACACTGCTTTATCTTGTCTCCGACCTGTCGGCCTTCGTTACGGGTGTTGTCATTCCTGTTGACGGAGGTTTTAGTGCTTATAGCGGAGTATAAATCTGTCTGGAGGATGCTTAATATTTTTAACAGGATTATCAAATACTATCAACATGATTTACTTTCAGTCAGGGTCTGAAAAGACAGTTATCGGACAGAAGGAACTGGAATCGGGACTCTATACCGCACTTGACAAGCTTGGAGTCAGGAAAAAAGTGCTGGCGGTGCCACCTGATTTTAGCCGGTTTCACTCAAGAGCAGGCGATCTGACCTCACTTATATACAATTATTACAGGGAAAATCTGAAGGATATCCTTCCGGCTCTGGGCACTCATGCCCCCATGTCAAAGCCGGAACTGGACAAAATGTTTAAGGGCGTTCCGGAGCATCTGTTCCGCACTCATGACTTCAGAAGAGATGTGGTGACAATCGGCACTCTGCCGGGTAATATAGTTTCAGGAATAACAGGTGGAGCGGTAGAATACTCCTGGCCGGCACAGCTCAACAGGCTCGTTTTTGAAGGAGGACATGACCTTATCCTTTCTGTCGGACAGGTCGTCCCTCATGAAGTGATAGGCATGGCCGGCTATACAAAAAACCTGCTTATAGGAACGGGAGGGCCTGAAGGGATCAATAAAAGTCATTTTATAGGGGCTGTCTACGGGATGGAGAGAATTATGGGGAAATACAAAAACCCTGTCAGGAGCCTTCTTAATCATGCTGCAGGACAGTTCATGAACCATCTGCCTGTTGTATATGTACATACGGTGATAGGGCGGGATCCTTCCGGAAAGCTAGTTATCCGCGGACTATTTATTGGTGATGACGAGGAGGTCTTCAGGCTTGCTGCAGAGCTGTCGATAAAAGTTAATTTCTCTGTTCTTGAAAAACCATTAAAAAAAGTAGTTGTCTATCTTGACCCTCTGGAATTCAAAAGCACCTGGCTGGGAAACAAGAGCATCTACAGAACGCGTATGGCAATGGCTGACAATGGGGAACTGATTGTGCTTGCACCCGGGCTGAAGGAATTTGGCGAAGACAGAGAGATCGACAGGCTGGTAAGGAAATATGGTTACAGGGGAACTCCTGCCACACTTGAATCATTAAGCGGAAATGAAGAGCTGCGAAATAACCTGAGTGCAGCTGCCCATCTTATCCATGGAAGCTCCGAAGAAAGATTTTCAATAACCTATTGTCCCGGTCATCTGACAAGGGAGGAGATAGAATCAGTGAACTTTAAATATCATGATCTGAACATCATGATGACCAAATATAACCCTCTGAATATGAAGGAGGGTTTAAATAAGATGAGCGATGGGGAGGAAATATTTTATATCTCGAATCCTGCCCTTGGCTTATGGACTTCAAAAGAGAGAATGACGGATTAAATCAAAAAATAGCCTTAAGGTGATAAACTGGGGAATTATAGGTTGTGGTAGTGTGACTGAAGTCAAAAGCGGCCCTGCATTCAATAAAGTGAAGGATTCAGCGCTCATTGCCGTTATGAGAAGAAACAGGAAACTTGCCGAGGATTACGCCCACAGGCATAATGTTCCAAAAGTCTATTCCGATGCAGCTGAGCTTATAAATGATAAGGATATTAATGCCGTATATGTCGCCACACCACCCGGTAGTCACGCAGAATATGCGCTTGCTGCGATCAGGGCCGGCAAACCTGTTTATATTGAAAAGCCGATGGCAGTGAACTATTCTGAGTGCCTGAAGATTAACACTGAATCACAAAAAAAAGGGGTGCCCGTATTTGTCGCATATTACAGAAGAGCCCTGCCCGGCTTTGTAAAGGTTAAAAATTTTATTGAAGAAGGAGCCATTGGTGATGTCAGGCTCCTGCAGGTTCAACTTTTTAAAGCTCCTTCTGATGATGAAAAATCAGGGAAGCTTTCGTGGAGAGTTGATCCGGAGATCTCGGGCGGAGGGCACTTCTTTGATCTGGGCTGCCATCAGCTTGATTATTTCGACTACCTCTTCGGCCCTGTTCAGCAGGTTAGATCAATGGTACTCAACCAGGGAAGACTTTATAAAGCTGAAGACCTGGTAACAGCAGAGTTTGTTTTTCCGGGTAATATAACCGGTACAGGGACATGGTGTTTCAATGCATCTCCTGAAAGCAACAGGGATATAATAGAAATAACAGGAACAAAAGGATCCTGAAGTTTTCCGCTTTCAGCTTTGAACCGATAGTACTTATCAACAAGTCAGGCCGTCAGGAATTTGTGAATGAACGACCTGAACATGTACAGTATTACCTGATTGATAAGATCGTTCAGGCTCTCGGGGGAAAAGGCACATCCCCAAGCACAGGTATTTCAGGGGCAAGAACAAGCAGGATTATGGATGAGATCGTTGCTGAATATTATAACAAAATCTAATATATCATGAAGACACTATCAGACATCGGATTAATAGGATTGGCAGTAATGGGTGAGAATCTTGTACTTAACATGGAAAGTAAAGGATTCCGCGTTTCTGTTTTCAACCGGTCTGTCAGGAAAGTCGATGACTTTCTCAACGGCAGGGCAAAAGGTAAAAATATCAACGGTACTCATTCAATTGAGGAGTTTGTTGATTCTCTGGCAAAACCAAGAAAATTAATGCTTATGATAAAAGCAGGAAGTGCCGTTGATGAGATGATTGAAACTCTTATGCCACTTCTCTCTCCCGGCGATATCATCATTGATGGCGGAAACACACATTTCCCCGACACCAACAGGAGAACGGCGCTTGTGGAGAGCAAGGGCTTACTTTATATTGGCACCGGTGTATCGGGAGGCGAAGAGGGGGCATTGCTCGGTCCTTCAATTATGCCGGGCGGGTCAAAGGGAGCATGGCCTTACATTAAACCGATCTTTCAGGCTATAGCTGCCAAAGTAGATGATGGCACGCCATGCTGTGACTGGGTTGGGGAGAATGGTGCCGGCCATTTCGTAAAGATGGTTCATAACGGGATCGAGTATGGTGATATGCAGCTTATTACAGAAGCTTACCAGTTGCTCAGAGATCTGCTGCGGCTCAATGCTGATGAGATGCATTCAATTTTCAGGGATTGGAATGAAGGTGATCTTAATAGTTACCTTATTGAAATAACACGTGACATCCTTGCCTTTAAGGATACTGACGGCAAGCCTCTTCTGGATAAGATACTCGATAGTGCTGGCCAGAAAGGAACAGGAAAATGGACCGCTATTGCTGCCCTTGATCTTGGAATACCCCTTACCCTCATAGGCGAGGCCGTTTTCTCAAGATGCCTGTCGGCAGTAAAAAATGAGCGCGTGCAGGCCTCAAAAATACTTCAGGGACCCGTCTGGCGCTTTTACCGGTGATAAGTCCTCTTTCATAGCGGATATCAGGGATGCCCTTTACGCCTCCAAGATCGTATCGTATGCACAGGGGTATGCTCTGATGAAAGCCGCAGCTGAAGAATACGGATGGAAACTCAACTACGGTGGCATTGCCCTGATGTGGAGAGGTGGATGTATAATCAGATCAGCATTCCTGAGCAAGATAAAGGAAGCCTATGATAATAATCCCTCGATCACAAATCTCCTCCTTGATCCATTCTTTAAGGAAAAAGTCGACAGAGCACAGAAGGGATGGCGCAGTGTGGTAGCTACGGCAGTTTTGAACGGAATTCCTGTTCCTGCTATTTCATCCGCTCTCGGCTATTTCGACGGGTACCGCTGTGAAAAGCTGCCCGCCAACCTGCTGCAGGCCCAGCGCGATTACTTCGGCGCCCATACCTATGAACGGCTCGACAACCCGCGCGGTGAATTCTTTCATACAAACTGGACCGGCCGTGGTGGCACCACTTCATCATCAACATATAATGTATAATCCGCGTTGAATAGCCAGATACCCTAAAACAACCTGATAATGAGCAACACCGGAAATTACCGTTGGCGTATTCTCTCTATGCTTTTCCTTGCACTTACAATTAACTACTTCGACAGAAGCTTATTGGGTGTCATGGCTCCGAAACTTATGGAGATCTTTAAATGGACAAATAAAGATTATGCGCTGGTAAATATGTCATTTAAGGCAGCTTATGCGATAGGTCTCCTGCTTATGGGAAGACTTATCGACCGCCTTGGAACAAAAAAAGGCTTCACTCTTTCTATTGCTATCTGGAGTCTCTTCGGTATGCTGCACGCGACAATATCAAAAAGTTTTGCCCTTATAGGATTTGTTGTTGCCAGGTTCGGACTGGGTTTCGGTGAATCGGGTAACTTTCCTGCCAGCATCAAGACTGTTGCAGAATGGTTCCCCAAAAAGGAAAGAGCCCTGGCAACGGGAATCTTTAATGCTGCCACCAGCATTGGAGCAATACTGGCGCCAGTTGTAGTAATGTTCGTGGTAGCCGAAAACGGCGACGGCTGGAGGTATCCTTTTCTGCTGACAGGTGTCCTCTCAGGCTTATGGATAATAATGTGGCTGAAAATATACCGGAAACCGGAGGAGAGCAAAAAAGTTTCCGCTGCTGAGCTTGAATATATTCTGAGTGACTCTGAAATTGAAACCACTGAAAAAATTCCCTGGCGGAAAGTTTTTCCACTGAAGCAGACATGGGCGTTTAGTCTTACAAAAATACTGGATGCCGTCTGGTGGTTCTACCTTTTCTGGGGAGGTAAATTTCTCTTCGATCAGTTCGGCATAAATATTAAAACACTGGCATTGCCATTAATTATAATATATATTCTTGCCGATATCGGAAGTGTGTTGGGGGGATAGCTCTCCTCAGCGCTGATTAAGAGGGGAAGAACAATCAACTTCTCGAGAAAGATAACGTTACTGATATGCGGAATAGTAATTCTCCCGGTTTCATTTGCTACAAAGACAGATAATCAATGGATCGCCATAGTGCTCATTGGCATTGCAGCTGCGGGGCACCAGGCATGGTCGGCTAACGTATTTACATTTGTGAGCGATATCTTCCCGAAAAAAGCAACGGCATCGGTCGTAGGCATCGGTGGCATGGTAGGGGCCGTTGCAGGGATCATTGCTGATTTTAGTCTTGGCTCAGTGCTTGATGCACAGGGGAAAGAGGGTTATTTCTATGCATTCCTTGTCGCAGGAACTCTTTACCTGGTCATTCTTGGCATCGTTCACTGGATGATGCCCGACATGACACCCCTCGGAGATGACCTTAAACCATTACGGAAATAAATTATTTCAGCCAAATGTCAGCCGGAAGAACAAGAATAAAAGATATCGCAAAGCTGGCCGGTGTATCAACAGGCACGGTTGACAGGGTGCTTCATAAGAGAGGTGAAGTCGCTGAAAAAACAAGTCAAAGGGTCAGCCAGCTGCTGAAAGAGACAAATTACTCTCCAAATGTGATGGCCAGGGTATTAAAATCGAGGAAAGGATATCACCTTGTCTCTCTGCTGCCTGAACCATCCGCAGATAATACTTTCTGGGAAAAACACTCTCAGGGCATTAAAGAAGCAGTTGAAGAACTTGATCTGTTTGATGTGACTCTCAGCCAGGTTACTTTTGAAATGCTGGATGAGAAAGATTTTCAGAAGAAAACCCTACGGGTTCTCAATCTCAACCCCGATGGAGTACTCCTGGCTCCCATCTTCAAATCAGAATCAACTTCATTCTGTGCACTCCTGGAAGCTGAGAACATACCCTTTGTCTTTGTTGATGGATTTATTGAAAAGACTGATTTTCTGGCCTATATCGGGGAAGATATGTACAGGAGCGGCAGGGTTGCCGGCCAGCTTATCGATCTGGTCACTCCCGTGAATAAAGATATTCTGATAGTTAATATAGCACGCGATATTCAGAATGTGCATCATCTGAATAACCGCACAAACGGCTGCCTGAGTTACCTTAACGAATCTGGAGCGAACAGGGGCAGAAAAATAAAAATCAATATCCCCGATCCGTCAGCCGGGAGTATCAGATCTGCAATCGATCACGCATTTGAAGAGGCCGGCTCCATAGGATCCATATTCATTTCAGGTTCAAAAGCTTATCTGATAGCTTCTTACCTTGAACAGAAAGGATCCTGCGACATCAGCCTGATCGGGTATGACCTTCTGGATAAGAATGTAAAATACCTTAAATCAGGTTTTATCAGGTTCCTTATTGGTCAGCGACCCGAAGAACAGGCCTATAAGGCTGTCAGAAAGCTATTTGATTACCTGTCGCTGAAAAAGGTACCCGAAAAGATGGAATACCTGCCGGTAGACATAATCACCTCGGAAAACGTAGATTTCTTTATATAAACAGGATCTTGCATTATTAAATAATGAACATGAAAACAATTGGTAAATACTCTATCGGACTTGGCGACAGGTTCGGGCACCAGGGCGGAGCTCAGCTGAAGGCAATTATATCAGCCTCTTCGAAAGGCATTGAAATTACACCTGTCTGGAATAAATCCAACAGGGAGCACGTAACAATAGGAAGCCACCCCTCCGATGTAAGAGCTGAGGCCGACACCGTAACAGAAAATGCAGGGTTTAAAAAAAGCTATTTCGTTGATGCCGATCATATTAATCTCGAAACTGTTGACAGGTTTATTGAAAGCTCTGATTTCTTTACAATTGATGTTGCATCATTTATAGGGAAAAAGGCAGAGGATTCTGAAATCAGGAGGTTCCTCTCAGGTGCAGCAAAATACGGCGGAGCACTTAAGATACCCGGTATATCAAAACCCTTTGCAATCTCAGAAACAGAGATTGCTCAGATTACAGAGAAGTACCTGTTCGCAGCCTTAAAAGCCGGGGAGATCTTCAGAAAGATTGAAAAAGCGAAAGGAAGCGGAAATTTTATTACTGAGGTGTCAATGGATGAAGTATCCGTGCCACAAACGCCTGTCGAACTATTCTTTATTCTGGGGATGCTCGCTATGGAAAAAATCCCGGTTCAGACCATTGCCCCGAAATTTTCAGGAAGATTCAATAAAGGGGTGGATTACACGGGAGATCCACCTGGTTTTGCCCGGGAATTTGAATCAGATCTGCTTGTAATTGACTTTTCAGTTAAAGAATATGGCTTACCGCGAAACCTGAAGATGAGTATTCATTCAGGATCCGACAAATTTGCAATTTATCCTCATATAGGATCCCTGATACGGAAATATGATAAGGGAATTCATCTTAAAACAGCAGGTACCACATGGCTCGAAGAGGTTATTGGTTTGGCTCTCTCCGGCGGGGAAGCTCTCGGTTTTGTAAAGGAGATCTATTATGAGTCGCTTGAGAAAATTGACGAGTTATGCGCCCCTTACTCTGATGTAATCGATATAAAGACGGGGTCGCTACCATCCAAAGCCAGAGTATCGGAATGGGATTCTGCTAAATTTGCAGCTGCCTTAAGGCATATTCCGGGAAACCCCGGGTATAATCCTGACATGAGGCAGCTGATCCATGTTGCCTATAAGCTGGCCGCTATGAAGAAGGATCGCTTTTTCAGGCTTCTTGAAAAGAATGAAGAGAGTGTTTCGGAATGTGTCTACGAGAACATATATAACAGACATATCTGCAGGTTATTTGACATCAGCTGATCACTAAAACCTGCGGATGGCCGTTGAATAACTCTTTTCAGATTCTGTATTAACCCGGCCTATTTCTGAAAAAATTATTTTGAGACGCCGGGAATTGGGATAAATAGACTGAAAGTTTATAATTTTGATATGGATCATCATCGGGAAATATTTTATAACAATTAAAAAGGAGGTAATTATGCCAGGTCCTGGAGTATATTGGTTTGGGAATGAAGAGATGGAAGCAGCAATGGAAGTTCTGAAGAGCGGGTATCTGTTTCGCTATGGGGATGAGAATGACCCTAAATTTCTTAAAAAGGTTTTTGCACTTGAAAAAGCTTTCGCAGAGTACAGTGGAGCGGCGCATGCACTGGCAACATCATCCGGCACATCATCTTTGATCGTTTCAGCAGTTGCGCTGGGACTTGAACCGGGAGATGAAGTGATAGTTCCGGCGTATACATTTGTTGCAAGCTATTCTTCGCTTATTTTCCTTGGACTGGTTCCCGTCCTGGCTGAAATAGACGATAGTCTCTGTATTGACCCGGCTGATATTGAACACAGGATAACCAGGCGGACAAAGGCAATAATGCCTGTTCATATGCTGGGCAATCCATGTGATATGGACCGGATTATGGCTGTAGCAAAAAAACATGATCTGCTTGTGCTGGAAGATTCCTGCCAGGCAGCAGGCGCATCGTACAAAGGAAAGAAAATCGGCACCTACGGTAATATCTCCGCTTTTTCCCTGAACATGTTCAAAACGATAAACAGCGGCGACGGCGGCCTTGTAATAACAAATGACAATGATCGTTATGAGGTTGCATTCGGGATGCACGATCAGGGCCATAAACCAAACCGTACCGGTGTGGAAGTTGGCAACAGGAAATTGCTGGGACTGAACTTCAGAATGAATGAGCTTACCGCTGCAGTTGCACTTGCACAGCTGGGAAAGCTTGATAAAATTGTCTCAACCCTGCGCGCGAAAAGAAAAGTTTTCAAGGAGCTGATCGCTGAAGCAAAAGGCTTTAAATTCAGGACTCTTAATGATCCCGACGGTGATTGCGCGACACTCTGTACTGTAATTTTTGACACAGCTGAACTGGCTTCCCGTGTGACAAAAACCCTGGGCTCAAAAACTGTTGATCAGAGCGGATGGCATGTATATGCCAATATGGAACATGTTCTTGCCCATCTGAAAAAAGTCGGACAGCCTCATACAAAAGGATCCTATCCCAGGACAGATAACATCCTGAGAAGGAGCATGAATATAAGCATTGGCGTTGTTGACGGAGGGCTTGGCGCCGGCTGGGGTATAAATATTAATTCGACCAACTCTGAAATAGAAGCAGCAGCAGAGACATTCATTAAAGCCTGCCGGTAGACATTAACACATTATTAAAATTAAAACCTTATTCCCGTGAAAATTGAACTCAGGAAAGACTTCACATATTCTCTGGTAGTCCCTACAAGCATGGGAGTACGTATCACTCCCGTAAATGTGCAACCTGTCCACAGCAGCGACACTTTTTACATGCATGCAACAAGCGCTGAGACGAATGTGGCAAGCATTTCATCATATCTCGGGCTGCCGGTAAAGGTATTGACAACTTTCGTAAAGGACAGCCCGGTCGCCCGCTTCATCAAAGACAACCTCGCAGGCCGGCATATGACATACGAAGGGGCAGATGTGGAACAGGGAGGTCCCTGGGGCTATCGTCACCAGTTCAATATTGCCGACAGCGGCTATGGTGTAAGGGGCCCAAGGGTCCATAACGACCGTGCCGGCGAAGTGGGTAAAACTCTCAATACGGGTAACTTCGACCTCGACCGGCTTTTTGCCCGTGAGGGTGTGCAGATACTTCATCTTTCAGGGCTGATTTCAGCGCTCTCACCGGAGACGGGAGACTTCTGCCTCAGGCTTGTAAACGCTGCCAAAAGAAACGGTACAATAATCTCATTCGATCTTAACCACCGTGCCTCATTCTGGAAGAATCGTGAGTCAGAATTGAGGAAGATATTCACAGATATTGCCGCATCATCCGATATCCTTATCGGAAATGAAGAAGATTTTCAGCTTTGCCTGGGAATTGAAGGACCTGAAGAGGGCGGAAAAGAGCTTGCTGAAAAGATCGATCACTTTAAGGAGATGATCCACCGTGTAAAGAAGGCATTTCCTGATACTTCGGTATTTGCCAATACCCTGCGGCAGGTAATCAGTACAAACCATCATCTCTGGGGCGCAATAATGCTGGAGGGTGAAAACTGGCATATAGCGGAACCCAGGGAGATTTATGTGCTCGACCGTATCGGAGGAGGTGATGGCTTTGTAGGAGGAATGCTGTATGCCATACTGAAGGGATGGGATCCTGCAAAATGGGTACAGTTTGGCTGGGCCAGCGGGGCGCTGGCAACCACCTCCCTAACAGACTATGCACAACCGGCCGACGAGGAGCAGATCTGGAGCATCTGGAAGGGAAATGCCCGCGTTAAACGCTGATATTGCCTTAAATAATCACCTATGAAGCCTGCCAGGAAGATTGAACAGTATATTGAAAAGAATCTCCGGAAATCAGTATTGCTTGCTGTGGGTGTCATTTTATCTCTGACATCGCTGAATGGCATGGATAATTTCATACCGGGCCAGGATAATCGCGCAAAAAGGGATAAACAAAAGGTCACACAGGCGGATCGCTCTGCAAATGCTGCCCAAGGAGAAGTTCATAAGATAAAGGACATTGTCATTTATGAAGATCCCCTCTTCTACTCCTCCTTTCCATCTGTGGTCAGACGTCCTGATGGTGAGCTCATTGTAGCATTCAGACGCGCTCCCGACCGTAAGATATTCAGTGAAAAAGGAACAAGTCACGTTGATCCCAACAGTTACCTGGTGATGGTAACTTCCCATGACGGAGAAACGTGGACAAAAGAACCTGAGCTTATTTATGCTCATCCTTTCGGAGGCTCCCAGGACCCCTGCCTTCTGCAATTAATGGACGGGAGTTTGATTTGCACAAGCTATGGATGGGCATTTATGCGCGAAGATGGTATCAAGGCACTTAAAAAACCATTCGCTGAGGCAGGT
This sequence comes from uncultured Bacteroidales bacterium, assembly GCA_963816345.1. Classification (GTDB taxonomy): domain Bacteria; phylum Bacteroidota; class Bacteroidia; order Bacteroidales; family VadinHA17; genus LD21. Next base: position 1,066,284 of record CAWFKI010000005.1, on the reverse strand, counting down.
GGTGCAGTATTTCTCGGTGGCTATATAGTGCGCTCTTCTGATGGCGGAAAGTCGTGGCAGGGGCCGTTCTATCCTCCCTCTATTTCACCTGAAATCTTTTATAGTGCCCTTGGTGAACCACTTCCTGCTTACAACCGCGGGGCATTGTGTGAAACTAAGGATGGTCATATATTGTGGGTGGTTGCAGCCGGTGACTCTGTAAACAGATCCTCGGTTCATCTGCTTGTTTCAGCCGATAAGGGTTTGACGTGGAGTTATTCCTGCCCGGTTGCAAGGGACCCAAAAGTAACTTTTAATGAAACCTCTGTATATGAAACTCCGGAAGGAGACATAGTTGCATTCATGAGAACGGCTGATTTTGATGACCAGGCATGTATTGCACGGTCGACAGACGGTGGCCGCTCTTTTGGGAAATGGCAGCCGATGGGATTCAGGGGACATCCGTTGAATGCACTCCGTCTTCCTGATAAAAGAGTCCTTCTTACTTATGGATATCGTCACGCGCCCTACGGAATCCGGGCCCGGATCCTTAATTCCGAGTGCACGGATTTTGCCTCCGCACCGGAAATAATCCTGAGAGATGACGGAGGAAATCCGGATATAGGTTATACCTGGCCCGTATTACTTGACAATAAAAGGATACTTGTCACCTATTATTTCAATAAGAATGATGGCACCCGTTTCATTGCAGGTACAATCCTTGAAATCGATTAGACTCTGATCTTCTGAATTTAAATTTAACTTTGATAAGTCAGATACATAATTAACCCTTGAAAAATGAAAGAAAAAATCAGCTCCGAATTAATCCGAACGCTGGGTTTCAGCGTAATACTGGGCACTCTCCTGGTCAATATTCAATGTCAGAGAGCCAAAGAACCTGTGATCACCATTTATACCTCCTCACTGGATGGCGACAGGCTTGCTAAAACCGAAAGCACATTTTCAGCTGCCAAAAAATCTGATCTGCCTGTAATTAAAATAGATACAGCCACAACTTATCAGAAGATCGACGGGTTCGGCGCCACATTTAATGAAGCAGGGATGATCTGTCTTAATGCCCTTAATGCCGAATCGAGGGACAGTGTATTAAAAATGCTTTTTGACCCGGAATCAGGAGCAGGTTATAATTTAATGAAGTCCCCCATCGGAGCCTGTGACTTTGCCTCAGCAGGTCCGTGGTACACCTACGATGATACCCCGGGAGATACGGCGATGGCCAATTTCAGTATAAAAAGGGACCTGGGCCCTGACGGCCTGGTTACCTTTATTAAGGCAGCAGACCGGTTTGGAAAGTTTGAGATAGAATCCCCGATGGATTTTGCGCCGGACTGGATGTATTTCAGCCTTAAAAGTGGCGAGAAGAACATTAAGCCTGAATATTACAGAGCCCTGGCAAAATATTACTCGAAATATCTCCAGGCGTATGCCGCACAGGGCATTACAATTAACTATCTTGACCTGTTCAATGAAGCGCATAATCCCTGGTACTCCAATGTGACTTACAGTGTTATCGGAGAATTAATAAAAGATTATGTAGCTCCCCTTCTGAAAGCAGACGGCCTGTCAACAAAGATCCAGTTCGGTGAAACATCGAACCGCCCCGAGGCTATGGAAAAATTCCCGCCGGTGCTTGCCGATCCTGAAATACGAAAAGAGGTTAGTTCCCTTACAATTCACGGCTACGACTGGAATAAATTCTCCACAGTCACGGAACTTCATAATAAATTTCCTGAGCTGCCAATCTGGATGACTGAGGTATGTTATGCCAGGGTAGGAAATATGCCTACCAATGAGCCGCCTGACAGGCCACTTCCACTGCCTGTTTATGATTTTTCAGACGGAGAGTTCTGGGGAAATATGATAATGGGTGATATGAATAACTGGGTATCCGGCTGGATCTACTGGAACATGATACTTGACCAGGACGGGGGACCATGGTTAGTTTCCACAATTCATGGCGACCCGGATGATAACAGGCAGCAACCGGTTGTAATCATAGACAGGAAGACCGGAAAAGTAAGCTATACAGGCCTCTATTACTACCTTGCCCACTTCAGCAAATTCGTCAGGCCCGGAGCATTTCGGATCGGATCTGCCGGAGGTTCTCCCCAGCTCAACTTTGCCTGTTTTAAAAATGCCGACGGAAGCATAATTCTGAACATCATCAATAATGGAGATGATACAGCGTGCAGAGTGTCGTGGATGAACAGGGAAGCTGTACAAAAACTTAAGGGACACTCAATAACCACCTTAAAGTGGAACAGCGCCGTATAAAAGTCAGAAAATTAAAGTTAACCATTTAAAAAAAATTATTATGGCAGGAAATTTCAGATTTACATTTGGCCCCTGGAATATTCATGAAGGAGCTGATCCGTTTGGCCCTTCTGTCCGCAAAACTCTGAGCTTCAGCAATAAACTCAGCATGTACAAAAAGCTCGGCTTTGATGGCGTTCAGTTTCATGATGATGACGCTGTTCCGGATATGAATGATCTTACTCCCGGGCAGATCTCCGTCAGGGCAGGTAATCTGAAGAAAGTGCTGGATGATAACGGTTTACAGGCTGAATTTGTTGCTCCCAGGCTTTGGGAAGACAGCCGGACCATTGACGGCGGATATACATCAAACAGTCCCGAAAACAGAAAGTATGCTATTGACCGCAGCAGACGTGCTATTGATATAGCACAGGCGCTTGGAACAGACCTGCTTGTTCTGTGGCTTGCAAGGGAAGGAACCTATATCAGGGAATCAAAAGACAGCATGGTTGCAACAGAGAGAATAGTTGAGGCCGTAAACAAAATGCTGGAGCATGATCCCGGTATCCGGATCTGCATTGAGCCAAAGCCAAACGAACCTATGGATCACGCCTTTATCCCGACCACCGGTCATGCCATTGCATTAGCTTTGTTATGCTCCGATCCAAAGAGGATCGGCGTTAATATTGAGAGCGCACATGCAATTCTCGCAGGGCTTGATCCTTCTGATGAAATGGGGTTTGCCTTATCGTTTGGTAAGCTATGGACAGTTCACCTGAATGACCAGAATGGCCTTAAATTCGACCAGGATAAAACATTCGGATCGGTCGATATCAGAAGGGCATTCAACCAGGTTCGTATTCTCGACAAACACGACTATGGGAAAAATGGCGAATGGGTCGGACTCGACGTAAAAGCCATGAGAACACAGAAGGACGACGTCGCAACCAGGCATCTGGCCAACAGCCGGGAGATCTTTTTGAGGCTTCTTGAAATATCCAGAAGCCTTGATGATAAATATATTGCAAAATGTACTGAAGAGCGGGACTATGAGGAGCTTGAGATTTACATTATCAGATCATTATTAAAGATTAATCACGTCTGAAAACATAATTAAATATGAGAACATTTAAAATCTCAGGGATATTCCTGATGAGTACGGCATTAAGTGCCGGTATTTTCCCGGTTGCAAATGGCCAGGCTGACCTGAAGGCAAAAGCTGAAAAATATGAGACGGCCTACTCATCCCTTTCGGTTAAAGTCGACGGGGAACGAATAAAAAAAGGGGTCTGGTATCTCTCCAGCGATCCGTTGCCCCGCCGGGTACTGAACTGGAGTGTTCCCGGACATAAACTTTCAAGTCTTGATGAAGCCGACGGCTGGATCATTGAGCAGCTGAAAAACTCAGGTTATGCACCAGTTACCGATGAAACAAAGGTTCGTGCATTCGGACGTGATTTCTCAAAACCGATCTCCCACCAGTATGCCCCCCCTCCTGCTGATGCTCCCTGGTATACGGCTCACAATATCATTGCAGGAAAACAGGGATCGGAATATCCTGATGAACTTATCCTGATACTGGCCCACAAGGATTCCCAGAGCTGGATTGCCTCTCCCGGAGCCAACGACAATGCTGTTGGCACCTGCGGAGCGCTGGAGCTTGCCAGGGCAATAAGAAGTTATAATCCAAAACATACGATAAAATTTATCTTTTGTAACGAGGAGCACACTCCCTGGACAAGCGTCACTGCGGCAGAGGCAATTAAAGCTTCGGGCAAGAAGGTTCTTGCAGTAATAAATCTGGATGGTATCGGGGTCAAGCCACTATCTCAGAAAGGCCGGCTGACAAATGTGACAAGGTATACCTCCCCGGAAGGAGAACGGCTGGCTGACCTTATGGCCCTCCTGAACGAAAAGCATTCCCTGGGACTTACTCAGTCCAAATATCTCAGCGACTCTCCCGGAGATGATGATGGTTCATTTATAAAAGCAGGATTTGCCTGGTCTGTTTTAAATATAGGATCTATGCCATACGGCGATCCGAATTATCATCAGGAAGGCGATACAGCTGATAAAGTGGATATTGAAAATGCAAAAGTGACCGTTAAGCTTACCCTTGCTGCCGTTCTTCACCTTGATATCTACGGAAGACCTTAGTATGTCATTGGCGCTTCGCGCATCAGACATTTGTCATTCATTGTAATTGGCGCTTTGCGGGGCATTTGGCCTCCGGCTGTCATTTATTTACTCCGGAGGTCCGTAAAGGGTTTTCATACCCAGTACCGGTTTAGGTTCTGTCTGATGGAGATCGAAAATCATGATCTCATTGAGACCTTCCATTAACCATGACTCAGGACAGTAAAGCCTTTTCTGAGGTCCTATGTTCCAGTAGCGGCCCAGATTATGGCCGTTGATCCATAAAATCCCCTTGGTATAGTTCGTAAGGTCAAAATAGGTATCACCCGATTTATTTATAAAGAAATTCCCTCTGAAAAAGATGCCGGGCTTTTTCAGATTATTACCGGAGGATCTCATATCAAATATATACTTTTTATCCATCGGGAGATTATAAACCTGCCAGTTCATAAGAGTCATTCCGTTAAGCGTAACCCTGTCGGTAATTCCCTTTCTGTCAATCATATTCTCTGCAAAATTAATCCGCCCCATTGCTTCAACAAGTATTTCAAGTACCGGGAATTTTACATTGCTTGCGGGAATTTCTATTGAATTTATGCCCTCCCTCCTGTCGAGTGTGCCAATATATGTACCGTTAAGAAAAACAGTAGCGTAATCATGGACATCAGTTACAACAAGAGTACCCTCCTTACGCCCCACAAGCTCAGTTTTGTACAACACAAAGCCATAGTCCTGACCATAGGTTTCCATAGGCCTGGGCTGAACTGAAAACAGAGGCTGCGGAAGCTTATCCCAGATAGTTGCAAAGGGCTGCACAGCGATCGGTGGTATGTCCATTACTGGCACAAGAGGCGGGATTGGAGGGAGCTTCTTTCCTTTAGGCAGGTATGACCCGATAAGCTCGCGCAAGGCCATATACTTTGGTGTGATCTGTCCGATCTCATTTATAGGGGCATCATAGTCATAGCTTGTAACATCCGGTTCATATCCTTTTCCTCCTGAGTTTGCGCCGGCAGTAAAGCCGAAATTGGTACCTCCGTGGGCAACATAGAAATTGAATGATTTCTTATTGTCCATCAGAAATTTAACCTCTTTCATTAATTTCGCGCTGTCTGGTTTTGCCCATTTCTCTCCCCAGTGCGTAAGCCAGCCGGGGTATGTCTCACTGCTGAGAACAGGTACGCCCGGATTCATTTTATTTGCCTCGTCAAAATCTTCCTGCGTGCTTCCCGGATTAAGGCCCACTGCACTGCCGGGCAGAGACCCTGCTTCAAGCATATAGTCCGTTGCCCCGTCTGCCGTGAATGTAGGGATATCAATTCCGCAATTCGTCCATACCTCCTTAAGCCGCGCAAGATAGTTCCTGTCATTTCCATAACTGCCATACTCATTTTCAATCTGCAGCATTATAACCGGACCACCCTTTGTTATCAGGTATGGCTTTATCTCCTCTGCCAGCTTTGTGATATATCGTTCTGCCGCTGCCATATAACGTGGATCCATGCAACGTATCTTAATATCAGGAATCCGCAAAAGGTAAGGAGGCAACCCTCCGAAGTCCCACTCGGCACATACATACGGACCAGGTCTTACAATGAGCCACATCCCCTCTTCCTGAACAATTTTAAAAAATTCTGCAAGATTATGGTTACCTGACGAGAAATCATAAACACCTTCCTCCGGTTCGTGGTAATTCCAGAAGATATATGCTGCAATAGTGTTGCAACCCATTGCCTTCACAAGTTGTATCCTGTTTTTCCAGTATTCTGCAGGGATCCTGGCAGGGTGCAGCTCTCCGCTTATTATCTGAAAAGGCTGGCCATCGAGCAGGAAATCTGAAGTTCCAAGCGTAAAGGAATGTTTTGCATTCTGTGCCCCGACTGTAGCTCCGGTCATCAGAATCAATAAAAGCAACAGCGTTAAAATTTTTTTCATAATTCAATATATTATCCGGTAAAAGGTTAGCAATCTAAATAGCCTGAAAGCTATGAAGTTTTTTGTAATGGCCATTCTTTTTCTCCATAAGTTCCGTATGCGTACCTGTTTCAACAATCTTTCCATCGTCAATTACAACTATGAGATCTGCATGCTGGATCGTTGAAAGACGGTGTGCAATTACAACTGATGTACGGTTTTTCATCAGCTTCAGTATTGCATCCTGGACAAGTCGTTCTGATTCGGTATCCAGGGCAGAGGTGGCTTCATCAAGTATGAGTATCGGCGGGTTGGCCATTATTGCCCTTGCAATGCTGATCCGCTGCCTCTGGCCTCCGCTCAGCTTATTCCCGGATTCCCCGACAAGGCTTTCATAACCATTCTCCGTTTCAATTATAAATTCGTGGGCATTGGCAATTCGTGCAGCATACTCAACCTTCTCCATGTCAGGAATGTCTACTCCGAAAGCTATATTCTGCGTGAAGGAAGTATTGAACAATATTGGTTGCTGGCTTACTATCCCCATCAGCGAGCGAAGATTACTGATCTTCAGGTCGCGGATATCAACCCCGTCTATCAGTATACTTCCGGCGCTGACATCCATAAACCGGGGAAGAAGGTCGGCAAGAGTCGATTTTCCTGCACCAGATTTACCCACAATGGCAACAGTCTGACCCTTCATTATTTTAAGATTTATCTCCCTGAGTACAGGTTCATTGCCGTATGCAAACCATACTCCCCTGAATTCAATGGAGTCATTGAACTCCTTAACAGGAATTGCATCAGCTTTTTCAACAATCGTCTCGTCAGCATCAAGTATCTGGTCAATCCTGTCAATTGAAGCCATTCCCTTCTGGATGGTGAAATATGAAGTTGTCAGGCTTTTGGCCGGGGTGATGATCTGCGAAAAAACTATCAGGTATGCAATCAGGTTGTCGGGAGTCATATTACCCGATCCCTGAAGTGCAATGTTCCCTCCTACATACATAAGCACCATTACAACAATTGTCGCGAGGAATTCACTGACAGGTGAGGCCAGATAGGCTTTCCTGGTCACTCTTTTAAATATTTTCGAATATCTCTCATTGGTCTCGGCAAACTGCACCTTCATTTTTTCTTCTGCATTAAATCCCTTTACAATCCTCAGCCCTGTCAGTGTTTCTTCAACTACTGAAAGCAGTCTTCCAAGGTATTCCTGACCCTGAAATGATGAGGACCTTAAGGTGCGGCTCGTTCTGCCGATAACCCAACCGCTTACAGGCAGCAGTGCCAGGGCAAAAAGGGTCAGTTCATAGCTGCTGAAAAAAAGATAAACGACATAGATAAGGATATACATCGGATCTCTGAAAAGCAGGGTAAGCGATGACATGACGGAAATTTCAATCTCCTGGACATCATTTGATATACGTGTCATCACGTCTCCTTTTCGGGCATCCGTGAAAAACGCAAGGGGAAGATTCAGAACTTTATGGTAGAGTTTCTTTCTGAGGTCCCTTACCGTGCAGGCTCTTATGTAAGCCATGCTGTTATTGGCCATGAAAATGAAACCATTTTTAAACAGGCTGGCTATTATCACTACAAAAACAACCAGAAGCAGGGCGCCTGTTTGTCCGTGTTTATCTATAATTGCAGAAAGGTAATACTTGCTGAAGGCAGAGAGATAATCGGCTGTCAGCTTAAAACTGCCGGGGTTACTTACATTTTCAACCCTGTCGAACAGAATCTTCAGGAAAGGGATAACAAGAGTATATGATAAAAGTGCAAAAAGAGCACTTAGAATATTGTAAATGACATTACGTACTGCAGACCATTTGTATGGTGCAAAGTATTTGAGCAGCAACCTGATACTATTCATCGATTCTGTCTGGGGTTAGAAACCTGTATAATTATATGGATTGATTGCCTTTAGCTCTGCTTTCACATCATCGCTAAGGTCAAGGGAATCAATAAAGCCTGAAATGGATTCACTCGTGATCTTTTGATTTGTACGTGTAAGTTCAAGAAGGACTTCATAGGGCTTTGGGTAACCCTCACGCCTGAGAATTGTCTGTATCGCCTCGGATACGACTACCCAGTTATTATCCAGATCGTAGTTTATCTTTTCTTTATTGACAATCAGCTTATTCAGCCCTTTCAGAATGGAATTAAAGGCCAGAACCGAGTGTCCGATCGGAACGCCAATGTTCCTCATTACAGTGGAATCGGTCAGGTCGCGTTGAAGGCGGGACACAGGCAGCTTCATGGAAAGATGCTCAAATATTGCATTGGCATATCCCAGATTGCCTTCACCGTTCTCAAAATCGATGGGATTAACTTTATGCGGCATTGCTGAAGAACCGATCTCTCCCTTCTTGATCTTTTGCCTGAAATATTCCATTGAAATATATGACCAGAAGTCGCGGGCCATATCAATAAGAATTACGTTTATCCGCCGCATGTTATCAAATAATGCAGCAAGATTATCATAATGTTCAATCTGTGTCGTCGGAGCCGAACGTACCAGTCCGAGCTCTTCATTTACGAAGTTGTCGGCAAAGGTCACCCAGTCAATATCAGGAAATGCAGCTTTATGAGCATTGAAGTTACCTGTGGCGCCTCCGAATTTTGCAGAATAGGGTATCTGACCGAAGTACCTGGTCTGGCCGTCAATCCGTGCCACAAATACCTCAACTTCCTTGCCCAGCCTGGTTGGAGACGCCGGTTGCCCGTGAGTCCTGGCAAGCATTGGAATATCCTTCCACTCATCGGCAAATGCTGCCAGGGTCTCCCTCAATTCATAGAGGATAGGGAAATATACATTGATCAGGGCATCCTTTATTGATAGGGGAATTGCCGTATTGTTAATATCCTGGGAGGTAAGACCAAAATGAATGAATTCACTCCATTTTCCCCACCCCGACTGAAAAAATTTTTCTTTCAGAAAATATTCAATAGCTTTAACATCATGATTTGTGATCTTCTCACGTTCTTTGATTTTTTCAGCATCCGACAGATCAAAATCCTCATATACAGATCTGAGTATCTTGAAGTTATCCTTTTTAAAATCAACAAGTTGCGGAAGAGGGATATCGCAGAGGGCTATGAAATATTCTATCTCTACCATCAAACGGTATCTGATCAGTCCAAATTCAGAAAAATAGAGATCCAGCTCTTCAACTTTATGCCTGTACCTTCCGTCAAGAGGAGAAATTGCAGTAAGAAAATTTAATTCCATCGGAAATCAGATTGGCTGTTCTTTCGTTATAACATATTTACAAAAGTAGTATTTTAGAAGCTTCAAAAAAAGGGTATGGAGAAAATCAGGATTTCGGCAGTAAAATATGCAAATACATATCCATTTATATATGGGTTGACGGAAAGCGGATTTGCGCAAAAGGTGGTACTTGAAACTGACCACCCTGCAGATTGTGCCGCCAAGCTTATAAGCGGGAAAGTTGACATTGGTCTTATTCCTGTCGCTTCCCTCCCGCTCCTGAAGGAATCTCATATTGTAAGCGACTACTGCATCGGGACAAATGGCAATGTGAGGACCGTTATGCTGTTAAGCAACTGCCATTTTGATGAGATCGAGACTGTCTATCTTGATTACAGGTCGCGCTCATCGGTGACACTGTCAAAAGTACTTGCAAAAAACTTCTGGAAAAGGGAGTTCAGATGGATGAATACCTCCAGGGGATTTGATTTCAGAAATATCGGATTAAAAGAAGCAGTAGTTCTCATTGGCGATCAATGCTTTGAATATGAGAAAAGCTTCAAGTACAAAATTGACCTCGGGGGTGAATGGAAAGATTTTTCGGGACTGCCTTTTGTATTTGCCTGCTGGACCGCCAACAGAATAATCGATAAGGAGTTCATCCTGGAATTCAATAAGGCTCTGAAACTGGGGATAACCAATATCGACCTTGTCGTCAGAAAATTTGGCAGTGACAGGAACAATTACCGGTGAAATCCTCCGGAAATATCTCACCGAAAATATTGATTATGACTTCAATGATGAAAAGAAAAAGGGACTTGCGCTGTTCCTGGATTTAGTCAAAGAATTGTAATCTCATCACGGCATTGTTGCAGAGATATAAATTACTGATTTTCAATAATATGATTATTAATATTTTTATTTCACTTATATTTCAAAATAGTTGTTATGATTTTCAATTTATCCATTTTATGATTAACTTTGGGTTTTGATCTGTTTAAAATTACGATATTGACATTTTAATCTGGAAAACCATGGCTAAAACAATCACTTTTAATGAACTACGGAAGATCAAAGACCAGTTGCCCTCCGGTAGTATAAGACAGATTGCAGAGAAACTGGATTTGAATGAAGAGACAGTCAGAAACTATTTCGGAGGGAGAAATTTTGACAAGGGCCAAAGCGTTGGAATACATTTTGAACAGGGACCGGATGGAGGTATTGTGACTTTTGATGATACAACTATACTCGATATTGCAAAAAAGATGATCAACTACTGATTCATCAACTTTGAGCCTGTTCAAAAGCAAAAGGCTCTGTCTTTTGCTTTTTTTTTGACCTGATATGAATCTGACTGAACCGATAGAATCGGCGGAACAGAGGTTTAAGCTGATTCTCGAGGAGTTTTTTATGTCCGTATATCCTGAAATGTATCTTACATCCCACGGGATCGATCACCACAGGAGGGTATGGAACTATGCAAAAAAACTGATGCCCCTCTATCACTGGAAGGATAATGATCTGAAATCTTCTGTTCCGGCCGGACTGATAATTGCATGCTATCTTCATGATATCGGAATGTTAACCGATCCCGGAGTAAAACACGGGAAACAAAGCCGGGAATTCTGCCGGCGTTTTCTTGCTGACAACAACCTCAATGAAAATGATTACACTGATGTGCTTGAAACCATTGAGCATCATGACATAAAGGACTATTCCGGGGATGCACCTGTGAGCGACATGCTGACCCTCCTCTCCCTGTCTGACGATCTTGATGCCCTTGGTTACATCGGGATATTCAGATATTCCGAGATCTATCTTGCAAGAGGAACAAGCCTCAGGGAGATCGGCCATCTTATCAGGGAAAATGCAGGAAGAAGATTTGATAACTTTTTAAAGGAATTCCCGGAGAGAAGTAAGCTGAGATCGGAACAAAGAAAAAGATATGAAATTCTGAATAATTTCTTCAGGGAATACAACAGACAGCTGGATTCCGGTGGGTATAATATTAACAGTCCGAATGGCTATTGCGGAGTGATTGATCTGTTTCTCTCAGCTGAAGAGGAAAAAACGAAAATTAGCGATCTGTTTGTGAAAGCAGGCAGTTATTCCGGTGATCCCATCATAGTATCATATTTCAACGGCCTTAAAAAGGAACTTGCTTCACCAGTCAGCCAAATCACCTCTGAAGAAGCCAACCAAATGAGGTAAGTATTTTTGTGTTAATATTTTCACAATATCTGTTATAAGAATAACAGTAAAATCAATTCAGATCCTCCGTACATTCCAGGAAAAGCAACCCGGAAATATTTGCGGGCTTAAACAGCTATTTTGAGAATATGCTGATTAACAGCATTTAATCTCATTCCCCGGGACCATTATAAAGGTTTCTGCAAAAATAAAAAATTTTATTGCCGGTAAATGTCTCCGCGTTTTTCCGGTGTAAGTAGGGCTATTTGCATATAGGATGATATGTATAAATACTGATGTCTTTCTCGCATAATTGCCACTGAATCATATAATTCTAAGGCCTATATTTGATCAGAACTGATACCTGGTATTATGCTTGATGTACTATTAAACCAACCTGAAGGAAAACCGGGTTCACAGGGAATCTTCCAGGTGAGCGACCGGGCTGACAAGCCAATCAAAAGCTTCATGAAATCAATTTCATGGCGGATCGTCGGAACCATCGATACGATGGTAATAAGTTATTTTATAACGGGAAAGGTCTCGCTTGCGTTGTCGATAGGAAGCGTCGAGGTGCTTACAAAAACCGTTCTCTACTATTTCCATGAAAGATTATGGGCTCATATACATAAGATAAAACTTAAACTTTGGATCAAATCGAATGAAAAGCAATACAGAGCTAAGCAATATGAAGTTAAAGGAGTTGAAAGATCAACTATCGGATAAACCGATTGACGACCGCCTCGAAATTCTGTCATCCCTGTTTACCGGACAAATAATATTTACAACAAGCTTCGGTATTGAGGACCAGGTAATAACTCAAAAAATATTTACTAATAATCTGCCTATCAAGGTCATAACACTGGATACCGGCAGATTATTCCCGGAGACTTATGAAGTATTTTCACAGACCCTGATAAAATACCATAAAAAAATTGATATCTATTTTCCTGATTATTTGTCTGTTGAGAAGATGGTTACCGAAAAGGGACCGTTCAGTTTTTATGAGTCGATAGAGAATCGTAAGGAGTGCTGCAGGATGAGAAAGGTCACTCCTCTTACAAGGGCCCTGGCCGGCATGGCATGCTGGATATCAGGTATAAGGGCCGATCAGTCAGACAACAGAAGCCAGATGAGCGATCTCGAATTTGATGAAGAAAAGGGACTCTTCAACTTTCATCCGCTTTTTGACTGGTCGCTGGATGATGTCGAAAGTTATATACGGGATAATAATATTCCTTACAATTCCTTATATGATAAAGGATATTTAAGCATTGGATGTGAGCCATGCACAAGACCGGTAATAAAAGGGCAGGATTTCCGCTCAGGCAGATGGTGGTGGGAGCATGAAGGTCCCAAGGAATGTGGTTGTCATGTAAAGTAGTTCAGACACAAAAATATAACAAAGGAATGCTCGAGATAAATAATGAACACCTCAGGGAACTGGAAAACGAGGCCATCTTTGTGATGCGGGAAGTAGCAGCTCAGTTCGAAAATAAAGTACTGCTCTTTTCAGGAGGCAAGGATTCCATAGTTCTTGTGCATCTTGCCAGAAAAGCATTCTGGCCTGCCAGGATTCCATTCAGTCTCATGCATATCGACACAGGACACAATTTTGAAGAGACTCTGAAATTCCGGGACGACCTTGCAAAAGAATTTGGTGCCGATCTTATTGTAAAATTTGTACAGGATTCTATAGACAAAGGCAGGGTGACAGAAGAGCAGGGAGTTAATGCAAGCCGCAATAAAGCACAGTCAATTACCCTACTCGATGCAATAGAGGAACTCCATATAGATGTTGCAATTGGCGGAGGCCGGCGCGATGAGGAAAAAGCAAGGGCAAAGGAACGCTTCTTCTCACACAGGAACGAATTCGGTCAGTGGGACCCGAAAAATCAGAGGCCGGAGCTCTGGAATATATTCAACGGGAAAAAACACCCGGGAGAACATTTCAGGGTATTCCCCATCAGCAACTGGACAGAACTTGATGTCTGGCAGTATATACTGGCAGAAAATATTAAACTGCCTGATCTCTATTATACCCATAGGCGCAAAATATTCAGACGCAACGGAACCTACCTTGCCTGGGCTCCCTTCATGCAGCTTAAACCTGATGAAAATATTTTTGAAACAGATGTCCGGTGCAGGACAATAGGCGATATCACATGTACCGGAGTCACCCTTTCCAAAGCAGATTCCCTTCAGGAAATCATTTCCGAAATAGCAGCCACAAGGGTTACGGAACGGGGAGGACGATATGATGATAAACGCTCCGAGGCCGCAATGGAGGACAGGAAAAAGGAAGGCTACTTTTAATGAGGATAAAAGATAAATGATAATATTAAAAAGTAGAGAAAGGTCTGAAAGGATCCCCTCCCTCGGAGGGGCAAGGGTTGGGTTTATTCTGATGTAATAAATCAATTAACTGGCAGAAAACAAATGATAATTAACGAAAAAAAACAATATAAGAGCCTGCTGCGGTTTACTACAGCCGGAAGCGTGGATGATGGGAAAAGCACTCTGATAGGCCGGCTTCTGTACGACAGTAAATCGATCTTTGAGGACCAGATGGAGCATATTGTTCAATCCGGGAAACGTCTCGGAAGGGAAGAGCTTGATCTCTCGCTGCTTACGGATGGATTACGGGCTGAACGTGAACAAGGTATTACAATTGATGTTGCCTACAGATATTTTGCGACTCCGGTAAGAAAATTTATTATTGCCGATACTCCGGGTCATATCCAGTATACCAGGAATATGGTGACCGGAGCCAGCACTGCAGATCTTGCAGTGATTCTTATCGATGCCAGGAAAGGAGTTCTTGAACAGACAATAAGGCATTCATATATAGCATCACTTCTGGATATCAGACATATAATTTTCTGCATCAATAAGATGGATATGGTAAACTGGTCGGAGCCCCGGTTCTCGGAGATTAAAGGTGAACTCTCCCTTCTTGCCGGGAAGCTTGGCCTGACCGATGTACACTATATACCTGTAAGTGCAAAATATGGAGATAACGTTGTGGACCGGTCGGAAAACATGAAATGGTATGAAGGGAAAACTTTCCTCAGACTCATTGAAACAATTGAGATCAGGAAAAATAAAAATCCTGAAAATCCCCGTTTCCCCGTTCAGACCATTATCCGACCTCATACAACCGAATATCATGATTACAGGGGATATGCAGGAAGAGTGGCCGGTGGAGTATTCAGGCCCGGAGATGAGATAACTGTCCTACCGTCCCTGCGAAGGACAAAGATAAAGAGCATCGACATGTTCGGAAAAACATTATCTGAGACAACAGGAGGAGACTCGGTAGCAATCTCACTTGAAGATCAGATAGATATAAGCAGGGGCGATATGCTTTCCGGATCAGCCTTCCTGCCTGTTATTAGTCAGGATATCAACCTGATGATCTGCTGGTTCAACGAGAAGCCAATGAAGGTCGGAGGAAAATATCTGATACGTATCAACAGCAATGAGGCCGGTTGCATTATAAAATCCGTGAGCTACAGGATGAATATCGATACTCTTGAGCACGATTATGAAAATGTTGCTATAAATATGAATGACATAGCTCAGATACATATAAAAACTTCCAAACCGGTGTTCTTTGATGCCTACAGGACAAATAACATTACAGGCAGTATGATTTTCATTGATGAAGGAACCAATGAAACAGTAGGTGCAGGACTGATTCTTGACGGGGAGTGTTAAAAATATATTAAAGTTTTGATTTTCCCGTATTTAAAGAATAGTTTTGCAGAACTATATACGGAACCATCTGTTAAACAGATAATGAAAAAGGGGATTTCAATTGTACTTTCACTTCTGATGCTGTCGACAATGCTTCACTTAAGCATCGCCAGTCACTTCTGTCATGGAAATTTAGCAGCCTCATTGGTTTCATTTTCAGGAAAAGCAGCTACATGCGGCATGGAAGCAAATGAAAGTTCTCAACCTGTTCCCGGAATTATTATAAAATCTCATTGCTGCGATGATCATATAACAACTATTGCAGTTAATAATTATTACGCTCCTTCATTTTCATTTGTACAGGATTTTTTTCAAAACACTTTACAGGTTTTCAGTATACCTGTTTGTTTACCTGTCATTTCTTCACCGCTTCTTACAGGAGCATTCATAAATGGAAGCCCTCCGGGCGACCCGGTGTCCACCAGCGTGGACCTCTCTGATATTTGTGTTTACAGAATCTGAATAAGCTTCTTCACTGAACTATTGCAGATGAGACAGGTTTCTCATTTGTGATATCCGTATTATTTCAATTTACATACAACATTAACCATAAATATTTTCGAAAATGAAAACTTTAAAATTATTCATTCCCGCATTATTTGCGGTGTTATTTAGCGTAACAGCGTCAGCTCAGACGCAGGATCATTCAAAAACGAACAGCTCTTCCCTGAAGACGGAAAACATCAAAGTATGGGGCAACTGCAGCATGTGCAAGGCCAGGATTGAAAAAGCCGTATCGGTGGAAGGCGTTGCAAAAGCTGACTGGAATTCCAAAACCAAAATGCTTGCCGTGACATATAATCCTTCAAAAACAAGTGTGGATGCCATTAGCAAAAAGGCGGCTGAAGCAGGGCATGATACAGAAAAGTACAAAGCAGATGATAAGGTTTATGATGCCCTGCCGGGTTGCTGTCATTATCCCAGGGCAAATTAGAATTTTTCCTGAAGCTGAATGAACCCGCATGGTTTTGCGGATTGACTCTCCGCTAATCGTGGTCGCTCAGGATCAACCATGTGTGGTTTCATTCCAGCGTTTATTTGACCTGAAATTAGTACCTTTAATGTACTTTAAAAATGTTAATCGAAAATTGAAAAGAATAATACAATTTCAACATTATAAAGAAGCATGCTCAATAAATTAATAAAGTATTTTTTAGAGAACAGGCTGATTACCATATTGTTGCTTCTTGTATTTATCACCTGGGGCACCATTTCAGCACCGTTTGACTGGAATATCAGCTTTTTACCACGAAATCCTGTTCCTGTGGATGCTATTCCGGATATCGGCGATAACCAGCAAATTATTGCCACAGAATGGATGGGACGCTCGCCCCGGGATATTGAGGATCAGATCACCTATCCCCTCTCCTCTGCACTGGAAGGTATTCCCGGGGTAAAGACGATCCGGAGCACTTCGATGTTTGGGATGTCTTTTATCTATATTATTTTTAAAGATAATATTGAATTCTACTGGAGCCGTTCCCGTATCCTCGAGAAGCTGAATTCACTTCCCTCCGGAACTCTGCCCCAGGGAGTGCAGCCAGCTCTGGGACCTGATGCCACTGCGCTTGGTCAGATATTCTGGTATACTCTCGAAGGACGCGATCCGAAAACCGGGAAACCGGCAGGCGGTTGGGATCCCCAGGAATTAAGGACAATACAGGATTATTATGTAAAATATTCCCTGGCCTCTGCCGAAGGTGTTTCGGAAGTAGCCTCAATAGGAGGCTATGTAAAAGAATACCAGGTAGATATTGATCCTGATGCCATGAAATCATACGGGGTGTCCGTAATGGATATAATGAATGCAGTGAAGAACAGCAACCTCGATATTGGCGCCGAGACCGTGGAATTAAATAAAGTTGAATATGTTGTCAGGGGTTTGGGATATATCAAAAATCTTGATGACCTGCGAAATGCAGTTGTCTCCGTAAGGAACAATATTCCGGTCAGGGTCAGGGATGTGGCAAGAGTAAGTTTCGGACCAGCCACACGTCGCGGCGGTCTGGATAAAAGCGGTGCCGAGGCTGCCGGTGCAGTGGTGGTTGCCCGTTATGGGTCAAACCCCATGGAGGTTATTAATAATGTTAAAGATAAAATAAAAGAAATTGAACCCGGGTTGCCGGAGAGGACACTGGCCGACGGAACTGTTTCCAGGGTAACCGTGGTACCTTTTTACGATCGTACAGGTCTGATCCGGGAGACTATCGGTACTCTTGAATCGGCACTTTCGCATGAAGTACTTATCAGCATTATCGTGATTATTGTGCTGATGTTTAACCTGAGGGCTTCCATAATCATTTCCGGATTACTGCCGGTAGCAGTACTGATGACATTCATCGTAATGAAGCTTACCGGTGTGGAAGCCAATATTGTTGCCTTATCAGGTATTGCAATTGCAATCGGTGTGATGGTGGATGTGGGGATCATATTCGTGGAGAACATCTTCAGGCACCTGGAGATGCCTGAGAACCACGATGCCAGAGGGACGGCCCTCCGCACAGTAATCTATAAGGCAACAATTGAGGTATCATCTGCGGTAATAACAGCGCTGTCAACTACTGTGGTCAGCTTTTTACCGGTTTTCGCAATGCAGGCAGAAGAAGGTAAGCTTTTCAGACCTCTTGCCTTTACCAAAGACCTTTGCGCTTCTCTCCTCCTTTATCCTGGGCATCATGGTCCTGCCTATGATGGCAGATATAGTTTTTTCAATCCGTTTCGATAAACGTCGTGTAAGAAGAATCTGGAATACCTCTCTTATTATTGCAGGCCTGTTTTTTACCATTTTCTGGGGCACATGGCCTGCGCTGGCCCTGGTATTGATAGGGATAAACAACCTGCTTGAGTATAAATGGCCTGAGCATCGCAAAAAGATGCCGGATCTGATAAATATCTCTATTGCTGTATTTGTGGCCGTCTATTACCTTGCTTATGAGTGGCTGCCACTTGGTGCACACAATTCTTACCTGGTTAACTTCCTGTTTGTTATTGGGATAGTGGGTTTTGTGATTACCCTGCTGATGCTGATGGTGCATTATTACGAGCCTGTATTACGCTGGTGTTTACGGAATAAGTGGAAGTTTCTGATGATTCCGTCAGCCACTTTTTTACTTGGCTTAACCATCTGGCTCGGTTATAATAAAGTATTCGGGATTGTTGCAAAAGGATTCGATCTGACAGGGCTGAATATCAGGAATTCCAGTTTCTGGCAGGCAGCCTCAAAAACGTTTCCCGGAGTCGGCAAGGAATTTATGCCTTCGCTCGACGAGGGTTCCTTTCTTTTGATGCCTACAAGCATGCCGAATGCCGGAATAGAACAGAATGTCGATTACGTAAAAATGCTGGATAAAAGGATAGAATCGATTCCGGAGGTGGAGGTGGCTGTGGGTAAATGGGGCAGGGTAAATTCTGCCCTCGATCCGGCCCCGGTACAGATGTTTGAAAACACTATTAATTATAAATCTGAGTATGTACTTGATGAAAACGGCCGACGTATCCGGTTTAAGACAAATAAAGAGGGTAATTTTCTATTGTCGGACAGTTCAGTATTTAATCCGAAAAAGGATAACCTTAAAGATCTGGATACGAAACTGCTCATCCCTGATAAAAATGGTGATTACTTCCGGCAGTGGCGGCCCGGAATAAAGAAACCGGATGATATCTGGAACGAGATAGTTAAAGTAACAGATCTTCCTGGTCTTACTTCGGCCCCGAAACTGCAGCCTATACAAACCCGGCTGGTAATGCTTTCCACCGGAATGCGCGCACCCATGGGACTGAAGGTTTATGGTCCTGATCTGGAGACTATTGAAAGCGCGGGGCTCGAATTTGAAAAAATACTGAAAGAAGTTCCTTCATTGGTGCCCTCATCAGTGTTTTATGACCGTGCTGTGGGCGCCCCGTATATTGAAATTAAACTGAACCGCGATGCAATTGCAAGGTACGGGCTTTCTATAACCGAGGTACAGGATGTATTGCAGAGTGCTGTTGGCGGGATGGTGTTAACGACCACGGTGGAAGGCCGCGAACGGTTTCCCGTGAGGGTGAGATATCCGCGGGAGCTGAGAACAACGCCGGAAGATATGAAGAAAATTCTTATCCCTGCCATGTCCGGCGCCCAGGTGCCATTGGGAGAACTGGCCAGCCTTCAATATACCAAAGGACCCCAGATGATCCGCAGTGAGAATACATTCCTGACAGGATACGTAATTTTCGATAAGAAGGAGGGTCTGGCAGAAGTGGATGTTGTTGACCAGGCCGATGCATTTATAAAGGCAAAGATTGCATCGGGTGGGCTGGTATTACCGGCCGGTGTTTCATACAAATTTGCAGGAAACTACGAGCAACAGATTAGGGCTACCAAACGATTGTCAATAGTTATGCCAATCAGCCTTGTCCTGGTGTTTATGCTTCTGTTCTTCCAGTTTAAAACGTTTACTGCCTCATCAATTCATTTCTCGGGGGTTTTTGTAGCATTTGCCGGGGGCTTTATTATGATCTGGCTTTATGGCCAGCCGTGGTTCATGAATTTCTCAATTGCCGGAATCAATATGCGCGATCTGTTCCAGATGCATACAATAAATTTAAGCGTGGCTGTATGGGTGGGATTTATTGCACTGTTCGGGATCTCCACTAACGATGGTGTAATTATGGGAACATACATCCACCAGGTATTCGAAGAGCTGAAACCAACAAATGTTCATGACGTCCGCGAAGCTGTGGTAATGGCAGGTAAAAAAAGAGTAAGGCCTGCCATGATGACTGCAGCTGTGGCAATTATTGCCCTGTTGCCTGTACTCACCTCAACGGGTAAAGGTGCAGATATTATGGTACCAATGGCAATCCCCGTATTTGGCGGGATGGTAATACAAGTTATGACGGTTCTGGTTATCCCGCTGTTTCAGGCTATGTGGAGGGAGAGGACGGTCAGTCACAAAAATAACGAAGCTATTCAAACGGTAACAAGTCCATCAGGAGATGAAAACAGGAGTGTATAGAAATTTACTTGTATTATTTATCGCTCTGGGCTGCTCACTTGAAGGAAGCAGTCAGATATATAATGTGTACAATGATTCGCTGACGAAATACCTTGAAATTGCAGCAAAAAATAATCCGGCAGTACTTCAAAAATTCAGTGAGTACAGGGCTGCGCTGCAAAAGATTCCCCAGGCAGGCAGTCTTCCGGATCCCGAATTGACCCTGGGTGTACTTCTGAAACCTATGGAACTGGTAAACGGTAACCAGGTAGCCGACTTTAGATTAATGCAGATGTTTCCATGGTTTGGAGTCCTTAAAAATGCCAAAGATGAAATGAGCCTTATGGCAAATGCAAAATTTGAACTTTTCCGTGATGCAAAACTGCAGGTTTATTATGACGTTCAGCGGACCTGGAACGAATTATATAAGATTCAAAAGGAGATAATTATATCAGAAAAGAATATTGAGATTCTTAAAATGATCGAACGTCTTGCCCTTGTAAAATTTAAAACCGGATCAGCCGAAACTTCTGTGAATAGTTCTTCAGGTGAACCGGTTTCTCCAATATCTTCAGGCAGTTCTGCCGGAATGCAGACAATGTCCCCTGCTCAGGGCAATACTGCCTCTGCAGGATCTGTCCGGCCATCAATGCAGAGTGGCGCTATGGGCACATCTTCAGGGAGTTCCGGTCTCGTGGATGTTTTTTCGGTACAAATTGAATCAGGCGATCTTGAGGACAATATTGCATTGCTGAAGAATCAGAAAACCACAGTTATGGCGCAGTTTAATGCTTACCTGAACAGGCCGTCATTATCACCAGTATTCACTTATGAGAACATGACTCCGGATTCTCTGGAATTATCATTAGTGGCCATTCCGGATTCCATATTGCTGAATAATCCGATGTTAAGCATGCTGGATTTTGAGCGGCAATCATTTGAAGCCCGTGAAAGGATGGTGGCAAAGATGGGCTATCCGATGGTAGGTCTGGGCCTGGATTATACTCTTATCAGTAAAACCCAATACCCGATGGGAATGCCTTCTATGAATGGTAAGGATATGATAATGCCAATGGTAGTTCTTACAATTCCGGTATACAGGAAGAAATACAATGCAATGAAGGAGGAGGCCGGACTTCTGAAAACAGCGGCATCGCAGAATTATCAGGCGACCTCAAATTCTCTGCAGGTTGAATACTATCAGGCTGTCCAGTCGTACGAGGAGGCCAGACGCAGGATTAAACTATATGAAAATCAGTATCAACTTTCTTCAAAATCATTCGACCTGGTGCTGAAAGGCTTCTCATCATCTTCATCATCACTTTCAGATGTTCTTCGTGCGCGCCAGCAGACACTCAGCTATGAACTTAAAAAAGTTGAGGCTGTTACTGATTTAAACAATGCTATTGCATTACTAAAACGATTAATGGCATCTTCACAAATAAAGTAAAACAGAATAACAACCAAATGAAAAAATTATTTAAACATAATATTTTCTCTTATAAATATCTGAATTATACCCTCTTACTGGTATTAGGCATATTTACAGGCTGGCTCCTGTTTCATTCCACAACAAAAGAGGAGAAGAAAACTGATATCCAGGCAGAAGCTGCCAAAAAGACAATCTGGACCTGTGCAATGCATCCGCAGATCCGTATGGACCATCCCGGGAAATGTCCTATCTGCGGCATGGATCTTATTCCTCTTACAAAAAGCACACCGCTGATAAACCCTGATGCGGTGGTCATGACAGAAGAAGGGATCAAACTTGCAGAAGTACAGACAAGTATTGTAACAAAACAAAAGCCGGTAAAAATGATCAGGCTATATGGTAAAATTCAGGCTGATGAGCGCCTGATAAAAACTCAACCGGCTTTTGTACCCGGAAGAGTTGAAAAATTATTGGTGAATTTTACCGGGGAAGAGATAAAGCAGGGACAGGTAATAGCTCAGATCTACTCTCCTGAACTTGTCATGGCGCAGGAGGAGCTTCTGGAAGCTCTTAAGATGAAAGAGACGCAGCCTCAGTTGCTGGTTGCTGCAAAGGAAAAACTGCGTCAATGGAAGTTTACCGACAGTCAGATTTCTGATATCCAGAACAGCGGCAGCGCTAAAACAGTATTTGATGTATATGCAACTGTCTCAGGAATCGTAATCAACAAAAGTGTAAATGCAGGTGATTATGTATCGCAGGGTGCTCCTTTATATGAAATTGCCGATCTGTCGCATGTATGGGCAATGTTCGATGCCTATGAAACTGATCTTCCCTGGATCAGGAAAGGAGACAGGATCACCTTTACACTGCAATCGCAGCCCGGGAAAGAGTATACCGGCACTGTTTCCTTTATCGACCCGGTTATTAACCCTCAGACCCGTGTGGCCACTGTGCGGGTCGAAATACCGAACTCCGCTGATAAACTTAAACCCGATATGTTTATTAACGGCATGCTGACTTCACAGCTGGCAACTTCCGGAAACAGCCTGGTGATTCCCCAGACTTCGGTTTTATGGACCGGCACCAGATCAGTCGTGTATGTAAAATTGCCTGATACCAAAGAGCCCAGCTATCTGTATGCGGGAGATAACCCTCGGACCTTCACTGGGAAACAGTTTTGTGGTTCTGAAAGGCTTAACGGAGGGGGAAGAAATTGTAACAAACGGCACATTCAGCGTGGATGCTTCTGCCCAGCTTGCAGGTAAACCCAGCATGATGAATCCCGAAGGAGGAAAAACAAATACGATGCCGGGAATGATCATGCCCTCCGACACAAGCCGTAGTGCAGGACCTGGTGCAGGTAAAATGGATATGGATACAACAGTAAGCAGTGACAAACACTAAAATCCGAATATCATGAAACTATTTGAAGGAATCTTTAAAGGAAAAAAAGGTACTACAGACCATGATCAGACCAAAAGTAGCAATGGTAATGAAACCCGGACAGATAAAGTCCAAGGCCATCCGCCCGTGGGTGAAACAAAGCATGACGGCCTTGAATTCAAATGCCCCATGGGTTGTGAAGGTGATAAGACATACGATTCACCGGGAAAATGTCCGGTATGTAAAATGGAGCTTATTCTTGTCACTGATCACGGGAGTGAACATTAATGGAATCTTTGTTGTTAATAAAATAGCAATGACTATTTATAAAGGAAAATTTTAACAAATAATTAATTCAGATTGAAATATGTATGCTTCAGTAAAAACATAAACCGCTTTCGGACAGAAAAATATCAGTATAATGCACAAAAAATGGTCTCTTTATCTTGGCAGTGTATCGGGAATAAAGCTTTATATCCACTGGAGTTTTCTTATAATTATTGTCTGGATATTCCTGATGTATTTTCGTATAGGTCATGGTTTCAGAGCGGGGATGGAAGGAGTGGCATTTATCCTTGTCCTCTTTGCATGTGTTGTTCTGCATGAGCTTGGACACGCACTTACAGCTAAACGGTTCAAAGTGCTTACAAGGGATATTACACTCTATCCCATTGGCGGAATTGCCAGTCTTGAATCAATGCCGGCTGAACCGTTACAGGAATTACAGGTAACTCTTGCGGGGCCGGCGGTGAATGTCGTCATTGGTGTTCTGTTATGGATTTATCTGAAAGTCACTGACCAGATGCCAGATCTTGCAGCAATAAGGTCAGGAAATATGTTCAATCTTCCCTTTGCATTCAATATAATGTATGCAAATATTGTACTGGCTGTCTTTAATCTGATACCGGCATTTCCCATGGACGGAGGAAGAGTACTGAGATCATTGCTGGCCCTGAAAATAGATCAGATGAAAGCCACTGAAATAGCAGCAAGAATTGGCCAGTTCCTTGCAATCCTGTTTGTTTTCTTTGGCTTTTTTTATGACTTCTGGCTGGTATTTATAGGTATGTTTCTTTTCCTGGGAGCAAGTTCGGAGACAAAGATCGGAGAAATCAGGCATGCCCTTGAAGGCACAAGGGTGAAAGATGTACTTATAACAAAATATACCGTTTTAACACCGGATACAACAATACAGGAGGCATCCAGGAATCTTATTAATACCACTGAAAAATCTTTTTTAATAATAAAAGATGATAATGTTGAGGGAATACTTGATTATAAAGACATAATACTGGGACTTCACAGCGGAAATGCTGATAAAACAGCGGAAACGTACATGCAGAAGGATTTTAAGTGGGTCGGATATGAAGATCAGCTGTCGGATATATTTGTACTTGTACGGCAGGGAAAGCAATCACTTTTCCCGGTAAAGCATGACGGAAAATTAGCCGGCATAATAAATGCGGAAAATCTGGATAAATGGATGCTCCTGAAGAATAATGCATTAAACAGGTAATGATTGTTCGTAAATTATATCAGCCTTCGATTCAATTTATGCCAGACTATCCATGCATATAAAATAAAAATTCATCCATGAAAATCTTACTGACAATATTACCTTTTGCAGCTGCAATCAGTTTCTGTACCATCTCAGATGCACAGGAACAATCTCCTCTCCCGGGTGGAGGCCTGCTGCCGGATTCAAGCCACAATGATGTGATTCTGATCAGACATATGCACCAGGAGGATATGGATCCTTTGCCTTATCGGGAACTCCGGTTTCAATGACATGGAATACGATTATGAAACACCTGCTGAACCTCAGCGGGTGACTCGTACCAGGGTAATGATAAATAATCAGGTTTATGGAAATAAGCTCTCTCCTAAGTCATTGCTGCGAAAATTCGTATGGATTGTAAAACGCGTTCCTGAAATGCAGGACGAATTATCACTTACTGATGATCAGGTGATAAAGCTGATTGATCTGCAAACTGCTTTTGTTAAGAAGGCTGCTGATCTCAGGGCAGACCTTACTAAAAAGGAGCTGAAGCTTAAGAGCCTTATCAGCAGTAATGCTTCAACAGTGGAAATTGGAGATCAGATGAAAACCTGTGCATCAACCGGGGTTGAAATCGGTATTTCGGCATATGACACGGCAAATAAGATGTTAACTGTTCTGACCGACAGCCAGAAAAAAATCCTGGATGCAAATTGGAACAGAGCCAAACAAAATAAAAACAGATGAATTATTAATTCTAAGGAGGTTTATTATGTATGGAATGCATTGGTGGGGAATGGGATTTGGCTGGTTTACCGGTCTGGTATTCCTTGTGATAATTATCTGGCTTATAATCAGAACTGTAAACCATGATGCGTATCACAGAAGCCATAGCAGCAACAGCGCATTGGATATATTGAAGGAACGCTACGCCAAAGGGGAAATAGGAAAGGATGAATTTGAGGAAAAGAGAAAACAGATTGAACGGTAAGATAGAGTCTTGAATTATAAGGACGACCATTCCATCTCAGATCTGGTTTCCGGAAAGACCCTATGACTATTTGATACTCAAGGTGATAATCGCCTGTCCGGATAAGTTGAATTTTCATTCAACATCAGGTAATATTATATTTCTTTCAATTCATCTTCGGATGGTCTGCCATGAAATGAACATTCTATACAATACAGTATGTAACTTTGTAGCATAAATAATTATTATCAGGATTAAATAATGAAACAAACATATGCAATACACGGGATGAGCTGCAAAAACTGCCGGATGCACGTTGAGGAAGCGCTTAAAAATACCGATGGCGTGAAAGACGTAAACGTCGATCTTCAGAAAGCCGAAGCAGTAATTGAAATGGAAACGCTGATTCCTCTTGAAAAATTCAGGGAATCTCTTTTCAGGGAGGGAGGAACTTATGATATCTCTATGCCCGGAGAGGAGGCCTCTCTTAATTATGAACAGCTTAAAAGCATTAAATCATCAAATAAAGGAAAGGGTTCAGGAATTTATTATTGTCCGATGCACTGCGAGGGAGATAAGACATATGACAAACCAGGCGATTGCCCGGTCTGTGGAATGGATCTTATAGAAAGGCCGGCAGCCAACAGGCAATTGCAGTACACCTGTCCCATGCATCCGGAGATTATGAGGGATGAACCAGGGTCCTGCCCAATCTGCGGTATGGATCTGGTACCAATGGAATCGGAGGTGGAGGAGGAAGACAAGACATTTAAAAATCTTCTGAGAAAATTTAAGATTGCCGTCACTTTCACATTACCGGTTTTTCTGATTGCGATGTCTGAGATGCTTCCGCATAATCCGCTAATGGCAGTCATGCCGTGGAAATACTGGAACTGGGTCCAGTTCGGCCTCTCTGTACCTGTTGTATTTTATGCTGCCTGGATGTTCTTTGAACGGGCATGGCGTTCAGTTGTAACCTGGAACCTTAATATGTTTACACTCATCGGTATTGGTTCAGGAATTGCATGGCTTTTCAGTACAGTCGCCCTGATAATACCCGGGGTGTTTCCTGACCAGTTTAAAACAGAAGCAGGCACTGTTTATGTTTATTTTGAAGCTACAACTGTCATTCTGACCCTTGTACTGCTGGGTCAGCTTCTTGAGGCACGCGCTCACGGAAAGACAACAGGGGCAATAAAAGAATTACTGAAACTGGCGCCAAATAAAGCTACCAGGATCATTGATGGAAATGAGCATATTGTTGCAATAGACAGTATAAAGGAGGGTGATCTGCTGAGGGTAAAGCCGGGCGAAAAAATACCGGTCGACGGGACCGTCCGTGAAGGAGAATCGTCAGTTGATGAATCGATGATTTCCGGCGAGCCCATACCAGTTGACAAGACGAAAGGAGATAAAGTGAGTTCCGGCACCATTAACGGCAACAAAACTTTTATAATGGTTGCTGAAAAAGTGGGATCCGAGACCCTGCTTGCTCATATCATAGAAATGGTCAATTCTGCAAGCCGTTCAAAAGCTCCTATTCAAAAACTGGCAGATAAGATCTCCGGATATTTCGTACCCGTTGTCGTAGGCATTTCAGTTCTTACCTTTATCCTCTGGGCTGTATATGGGGCAGAGCATGCCTATATCTATGCCCTTGTAAATGCAATAGCGGTGCTTATAATTGCATGCCCCTGTGCCCTGGGTCTGGCTACTCCCATGTCAGTAATGGTCGGAGTAGGAAAAGGAGCACAATCAGGAATACTGATCAGAAATGCAGAGGCACTCGAAAAAATGAATTCAATTGATGTGGTCATTATTGATAAAACAGGTACGGTGACTGAAGGGAAACCTTCAGTAGAAAAAATTAAAAGTACTGCTCCCGGCTATTCCGATGAAGATGTTCTGCAAAAGATCATTTCCCTTAACAGCAGCAGCGAGCACCCTCTTGCACAGGCGACAATGAAATATGGAAAAGAAAAGAACATTAATACACTTACAGTCTCATCTTTTGAAGCAATTACCGGAAAAGGGGTAACCGGAGTAATTGCGGGGAAAAAACTGGCATTGGGAAACGAAATACTCATGGAGGATACCGGAGCCATAATATCAACCGGTTTAAAAGATCAGGTCGAATCGGAGCAGAAACTGGGAAAGACGGTTTCGTATTTATCTGAAGATAACACAGCTATTGGCTTTGTTGTTATTTCTGACAGGATTAAGGATTCGAGCAGGGAAGCCATACATAATTTGCAAAAGGAGGGATTAAAGGTCATAATGTTTACTGGTGACAATGAAGCAACTGCAAAGGCTGTGAGCGATACCCTGAATCTTGACGGATATAAAGCCCACATGCTGCCTGAGGATAAACTGCGGGAAATAAAACGATTACAGGCCGAAGGCAAAAAAGTTGCAATGGCTGGCGATGGTATTAACGATGCTCCTGCACTGACTCAGGCTGATATTGGTATTGCAATGGGAACCGGAACCGATGTGGCCATTGAAAGCGCAGGAATAACTCTCGTAAAGGGTGATCTTAAAGGCATTGCCAAAGCAAGATTATTAAGCAATAAAGTGATGAAGAACATTAAGGAGAACCTGTTTTTTGCACTTGGCTACAATGCCCTTGGAATTCCTGTTGCTGCAGGGGTCCTGTATCCGTTCTTCGGGATCTTGCTTTCCCCCATGATAGCTGCACTGGCAATGAGCTTCAGTTCAGTTTCGGTAATAACCAACTCGCTTCGGCTGAGAAATGCCAGGCTGATGTAAATTATTGCTGCAGCCAATTTTTCTTAATTTTACACAATCAAATTTATAATGGAAGAGAAATTAAAAATATTAACAGACCGTCTCGGGGAATTCAAGAGTGCGGTCATTGCTTTTTCGGGAGGGGTTGACAGTACATTCCTGGCGCGGATTGGGAAGGATGTTTTCGGAGATAAACTGTTACTGATAACTGCTACATCAAGCACATATCCGTTTTACGAACTTGAGGAAGCAAAATCACTGGCCACATTGCTCGGGATAAAGCATCAGATAATAATTTCCGAGGAGATTGATATTCCGGGTTACTCTGAGAATCCTCCGGACAGGTGCTATTACTGCAAAAGCGAACTGTTTGGCAAAATTAAATATATTGCTTCCCGTGAAGGGTATGAAGCAGTCTTTGACGGGAGCAATGCCGATGACCTGAAAGACTTCCGTCCCGGGATGAAAGCTAAGCTGGAAAAAGGGGTAATCTCGCCTCTTGCAGATTCAGGCTTTACCAAAGATGATATCAGATATTTTTCCGGGAAATACGACCTTCCGACTGCCGGTAAACAATCTTACGCCTGTCTGGCCTCAAGGTTTCCATACGGGGAAAAGATCACAAAGATCAAGCTTGACAGACTGGCTCTTGCAGAATTTGAAGTCAGAAAACTGGGATTCAGTCAGTTTCGGATCAGAAGTCACGAAAACCTTGCCCGCCTGGAATTTATTCCTGCCGAACTGGATAAGGCGTGGGCTGTAAAAGATCAGCTCAAAGAGATCTGTCTTGGATCGGGCTTTGCTTACGTGACAATTGATCTTAAAGGTTACAGGACCGGTTCGATGAATGAAGTATTACCCGAATCTGTAAAACTTGGTTTTCAGGTCCAGCTGCGGAAATAACCGCTTATTGCAAGATTGAATAGTCTTATAATGACGGCCTGTTGAACATCCGCTGCAGACCAATGTTATATGCAGTGACAAACAAAATAATTGAGTCCAATGCAAAATTATGTAATACCCAATCAAAGGTCTGTTGAAAAGGCTATAAAATCTGTCTTTGAAATGCTTTTCCCTACTGCTCAGTCTTTTACTGAAGCTGAAATAGAGATAAACAGGAAAATTCTACAGGATCAGATATGTGATATGTTGTCAGGCCTCACAGAAAAGAGCTGTGAAGTAACGCAACAATTTTTCGATAACCTTGAGGATATTAAAAACGTTCTGCTCAATGACGCTGATTTTCTGCTTGAATCTGATCCGGCTGCAACAGAGCAGATTGAGGTGATTACAATCTATCCGGGCTTCTTTGCCACATTCTCTTACAGGATTGCCCACTTTCTGGCTGAATTATCAGTACCCCTTTTCCCCAGGATGATCACTGAATATGCTCACAGGGTAACAGGAATAGATATTCATCCCAATGCGGAAATCGGAAAGCCCATTGCAATAGACCATGGAACAGGAATCGTAATCGGCGAGACGACAAGAATCGGAAATTATGTGAAGATTTACCAGGGTGTTACTCTGGGAGCATTAAGCGTGGATAAAAGCAAGGCATCAAAAAAGAGGCATCCGACTATAGAGGACAATGTAATTCTGTATGCCGGCTGTACTATACTTGGGGGAGATACGGTTGTCGGAAGGAACAGTATTATAGGCGGAAACGTATGGCTGACAGAAAGTATACCTCCCTATTCAGTGGTTTATCATAAAAGTGAAACAGTTGTAAGGAACCAGAACGGATATCAGGAACCCGTGAATTTTATTATCTGAAACAATTTTAAACTGAAAATTATGAAAGTCAATTCGATTCTGGAAACAATAGGAAACACCCCGCACCTGAAAATAAACCGGTTATTTGACCCTGCCTATTCCGTATGGATCAAGCTTGAAAGATCCAATCCCGGAGCCAGCATAAAGGACCGCATTGCTCTCTCTATGGTTGAGGATGCAGAGAAAAAAGGTCTGCTTAAAGCCGGCAGTGTGATAATAGAACCTACATCAGGCAATACCGGCATCGGACTTGCAATTGTGGCTGCGGTAAAAGGTTACCGGCTCATTCTTGTGATGCCTGAATCAATGTCTCTTGAAAGAAGAAAGATCATAAGTTCCTATGGGGCTGAGGTTGTTCTTACTGCACGCGAAAAAGGAATGAACGGCTCAATAGAAAAGGCCCGGGAGTTGATTTCAAATACACCCGGCTCATGGATGCCGATGCAGTTTGATAATCCTGCCAATACCCTGATCCATCATAATACCACTGCTCAGGAGATAGTTAATGATTTCCCTGAAGGCCTTGATTATCTGATAACAGGTGTCGGCACAGGGGGACACATCACCGGCTGTGCGGAAGTTCTTAAGGTGAAGTTTCCGAAAATAAAGGTATTCGCAGTTGAGCCGGAATTATCACCGGTATTGAGCGGCGGAGCGCCGGGTCCGCATCCCCTGCAGGGACTTGGGGCAGGTTTTATTCCCTCAATTTTAAATACTGCCCTGCTGGATGGTGTAATAAAAGTAGGCAAGGAAGAAGCTTATACCTTCACAAGAAGAGCTGCCACTGAGGAGGGGTTATTTGTGGGGATCTCATCAGGCGCTGCACTTGCTGCGGTAAATCAAAAACTTCATGAATTTCCCAAAGGATCAAGAATACTTACATTCTGCTATGATACAGGGGAGAGATACCTGTCAGTGGAGGGCTTATTCTGATCCGTAAAATTCAGTAAAGGATACTTTTCTACTCCTGATCCTCAAATAAATATAACTGCCTGTCGTGATAATCATCATTCTCAAGGTTAGAGACTGACACTCCCAGAAGCCTGATACGCGGATTTTCCAGTCTGACTGATTTCCGCAGGGAGGTAACGGCTGAGTGAAGCGTGTTAAAATCCTTAATATAATTTTGCAGCGTTCTGCTCCTTGTTATCTGCCTGAAATCGGAAAACTTAATCTTAATCGTAACTGTGCGTCCGGAGGTACCGGATTGCTCAAGCCTTTCGAGAAGTTCTTTCTCAAGCTTATACAGCTCGGCAATAATTTCAAATGAGGTGGTGAGATCCTTTTCATAGGTAAGTTCCGTACCTACTGACTTACGTTCCTGGTCAGGTTCGACAGGCCGCTCATCAATACCTCTTGCAATGTCATGAAAAAAGAGTCCTGCCTTTCCGAAATTTCTCACAAGCGACAACAGGTCCCACTTCTTCAGATCACTTCCGTTGTGAATACCAAGTTTGTGCATCTTAAGAGCCGTTACCTTCCCGATCCCGTAGAATTTTTCGATCGGGAGATTTTCAATAAACTTTTCCGCATCCTCCGGTTTGATCAGAAATAGTCCGTCAGGCTTATTAATATCAGATGCGATCTTTGCCAGGAACTTGTTTACCGAAACACCCGCAGAAGCGGTAAGCCCGGTTTTAAGTTTTATATCGTTCCTGATTCTCCTGGCTATTACCGTGGCCGATCCTATCCTTTTCTTATCGTTAGTCACATCCAGAAATGCCTCATCGATGGAAAGGGGTTCGACAAGATCGGTATAATCACTGAAAATAGCGAATACAATTGAGGAGACCTCATTGTATCTTTCAAAGTGATGCTTCACGAAGATGAGATCAGGGCAGAGTCGTTTTGCAGTAACCGACGGCATTGCCGATCTGACCCCGTATTTCCGTGCTTCATAACTGGCAGCCGCAACAACGCTTCTTTCCCCACTTCCTCCTACTGCAACAGGTTTGTCTCTGAGTTCAGGGTTATCAAGCTGCTCAACGGACGCAAAAAAAGCATCCATATCAATATGAATAATCTTCCTCAACTTTTTAAACGCGGGGCTCTTATGGTTATTACAACTTAATTCATAACAAATCTAAAAGAAAATCCTTTGATAATTGGTCAACATTATCCATCATTGCACTTTAATCATAGATATAAATGGTTAATTCCGGATCAGGTAAAAAATCAAAAATTTTCGTGCTCGTGCTTACCCAGCACAGGTTATGGGGATCTGTACTGCTGCCATATATAGCGCAGAGTAAAGCCGGGAGAAGCTACTACGAATTAATGGAGTGCCTCTCCCCTTTCCCTGGCAACGAGACATTGGATGAACTTACATCAGAGGAGAGGGATATAGTAAATATTATAAATGATTATCAGGAACGGAATCTCTTCCGGCTGTTCTCAAAAGATAAATCTGTAAAGGAATTTCTGATAAATGTCAAATCCGACCGGCTTGAAAAGTTTATCAGGCCGTATATTGAAAAGAGAATATATAAATGCTTCATAATTGCCAGGGATGAAAATATTCCGGTCTATTACCAGAAGACAAAATCAACCGCGCTCCATCCTGAAGATCAGTTAACCATGAATGAAGTGAACGCGGAACCGTTGTTCAGATTCACAAGAAATGATGAGCAGACAACCTATAATCTGAGCCTGCAGGCAGGTGGCAGGATCATTGACCTGAAAAGGGGCCCGGTCGATATCATATGCATGTCACCCTGCATTATAAGGGATGATCACATGATATGGCTGGTTTCAGATGTGGATGGATCAAAGCTCAGGCCCTTTCTTACAAAGGAATCAATCAGTGTGCCCAAAAAAACAGAGCTGAAATATTTCGGAAGCTTCGTTCTGAATGCTGTGAACAATTACAAAGTGGAGGGTACCGGATTTGATATAGTTGAAATTACTCCACATAAGGAGGCCTGTCTGCTGCTTGATCACGGCTTTAAAAGTTCCGTGCTCATTCTTTCCTTTTGCTACGAGGAAAATAAAATTTTATCCGGAGAACTGCAGAATTCATTTACAATATTTAAAAATAAAGGTGATAGATACCTTTTCACCAAATTTCCCCGTGACACTGAATGGGAAAAGGAGTGTCGTACCAGGTTGGAGGAGCTGGGCTTTTACTCTGATGATGATATAAATTTTTATCCGGTTTCCAGGGTCAGTGAGAGCAATAATGAATTTTATCAAATGCTTGAAGCCATTAACCGGAACTATTCCGATATTCTTGACTCTGGCTTTGTTCTTACTTCAAGACTCGACCGGAATTATAATTTAAGACCTGTAACTCTTGAATTGAGCAGCCGGCTGATTAACGACTGGTTCGACCTGAAAGCAGTTGTTAAGATAGGTCAGTGGGAAATTCCATTTGGCCGTTTCAGGAAAAATATCCTGGAAGGGATAAGGGAATATGAATTGCCTGACGGTACTATAGCAGTACTGCCCGAAACGTGGTTTTCAAAATATAAAAACATATTCGAGTTCGGAAAAAGCTCTGATGATTCACTTACGATTCATAAACAGCATTTCTCACTGCTTGAAGATACAATGGGTGATGAGGGCAGTCCGGCCTTTGAAAAACTTGAAAAACTGCTGATCCCTGAACAACTTCCTGTTGTAACTCCACCCGCCGGTCTGAAATGCCGGATGCGGCAATATCAGTCAGAAGGGCTGAACTGGCTTAATTTTCTTCAAAATGCAGGATTGGGAGGTTGTCTTGCTGATGATATGGGACTGGGCAAAACGATACAGACCCTTGCCTTGCTTCAGCATAACAAGGAAACCATCCGGACAGGAATAAAAGCTGAACCAAATCCCGAACCGACACTGTTCGATGAACCTGAAGCCAGGCTGACCTCACTTATAATAGTCCCCGCCTCTATCATCTATAACTGGGCAAATGAAATAAAAAAATTCGTTCCCGGAATGCTTGTTTACAGCCATAAAGGTAACCAGAGAAAGAAATCGGCTTCCTGGTTCCGGAATTTTGATATAATAATTTCAAGTTATCATACAGTAAGACAGGATATTGATATAATCAGTCTGTTTTTATTTCATTATATAATCCTTGATGAAAGCCAGACCATCAAAAATCCCGGCTCCGTACTATACAGGACAATGACAAGGTTGAGATCCGACCATAAGCTGGTTCTGACAGGAACGCCGGTGGAAAATTCACTTACTGACCTCTGGTCTCAACTTAACTTTGTAAATCCCGGGCTGCTCGGCGAGCTTTCCTTTTTCCGGAGAGAGTTTGCAAGGCCTATTGAAAAAGAGGGAGACGACAGTAAAGAGGTCAAGCTCAGGAAGATCATCAAACCGTTTATTCTCAGGCGCACGAAAGAGATGGTAGCAAGCGATCTGCCGCCGGTTACCGAACTCACTGTATTCTGCGATATGACTGAGGAACAATATAAATTGTATGAGGAAGAAAAATCCGCCGTAAGGAACAGTATATTTAAAAGCATTGAAACAACTGGGCCGGAGAAATCATCAATTGTGGTACTCCAGGGATTGATGAAATTAAGACAGCTATCCAATCACCCGGTAATTGCATATGAAGATTATAAAGCGGGGTCGGGGAAATTCGAAACCGTTCTGCAGGATATGGAAAGCGTAATATCCGAGGGACACAAAATACTGGTATTCTCATCCTTTGTCAGGCATCTGGCGCTTTATGTGGCAGAGCTTACAAAGAAGAAAATACGCTTTTCTCTGCTGACCGGTGCAACTACCAACAGGGAAAAAGCAGTCAGCAGCTTCGAGGATGATCCTGAGAACAGGATATTCCTTATTTCGCTTAAGGCAGGTGGCGTTGGTCTTAACCTTACTTCGGCTGATTATGTTTTTATACTTGATCCCTGGTGGAATCCGGCTTCGGAGTTACAGGCAATGAACAGGGCTCACCGCATTGGCCAGGAAAAAAGCGTCTTCATGTATAAATATATAACAACAAACAGTATCGAGGAGAAGATCACCAGGCTCCAGGAGAGAAAGTCGAGGCTGGCGGATACATTCATCTCCAGCAATAATCCGCTGAAGGATATAGATATTCAACAGATCCTCGATATTATCGGGTAAGAACATCAGCCTGCCCGGAAGCGCCGGTAAGACCATACTAAAAAAAAGGTGTCCTTTTGAGACACCTTTTTCCGTTTAACATAAAACACTAGAAGTTATCGCGTTCAACATAATGTGTATGAAGAAGTTCATGTGATTTATGGCTGTTCGGCTGATCGAGGAACTCCTTGTAGATTGCTATAACCTCAGGATTCTCGTGGGATTTGCGAAGTACCATATGTTCATCTTCAGCATAGATTGCTTTCATCCGCTTCTGCCTGATCTGCATATTTGTGGGAATTGGCTGCCCGCCTCCGCCGATACATCCCCCGGGGCAAGCCATTATCTCAACGAAGTGATAGGTAGCGCTTCCGTCCCTTACCATCTTCATTATCTTATCAGCATTTACAAGACCATGCGCTATTGCTACTTTCACTTCAACTCCCTCAAGGAATTTCCAGTCGTCCACACAGCCTTCAATTTTGACTGTAGCCTCTTTTACCCCATCCATTCCTCTTACCGGGGTGATATTAAGGTTCCCGAATGGTATCTCCCTGCCTGTGATAATTTCGTAAGCCGTACGCAGAGCGGCTTCCATAACGCCACCGGTTGCACCGAAGATGACAGCTGCTCCCGTAGAATTTCCCATTATTGAATCATATCCTGCCTCACTGAGATTGCGGAAGTCGATTCCGGCCTGCTTTATCATAACAGCCAGCTCGCGTGTTGTAAGGACAAAGTCGACGTCCTTATAGCCGCTGGCCCTCATCTCAGGCCTGTCTGCTTCAAATTTCTTGGCTGTACACGGCATTATTGACACCGACACAATTTTCGATGGATCAATATTCCGTTTCTTTGCATAGTATGTCTTTGCAAGTGCCCCGAACATTTGCTGCGGCGATTTACATGAAGAGAGGTTGGGCAGAAATTCAGGGTACTTATGTTCAATGAATTTTATCCATCCCGGAGAACAGGATGTGAACATCGGAAGTGATATTTTCTTATCACCATCAACCAGGGCTTTCTTAAGTCTTACAAGAAGCTCGGTTCCCTCTTCCATGATCGTAAGGTCGGCAGAAAAATCTGTATCAAGTACCGAGTCAAATCCCAGCTGACGCAGCGCATTTACCATTTTCCCGGTAACCCTTTCTCCCGGATCGTAACCGAGGTCCTCTCCCAGGGCAACCCTGACAGCCGGTGCGGTCTGTACAACAACATGTTTGTCAGGATCATAGATAGCGTCCCAAACCTGATCGATGTATGTCTTTTCGACAAGGGCGCCGGTCGGACAGCGGTTTACACACTGACCACAGTTGGTGCACACAACATGACTCATAGGTCTTTCGTGGAATGCTGAGATCTTCTGGCGGGAACCTTTATTTGCTACCGCAATTGCAGATACAGACTGCAGTTCCGAACAGGTTCTCACGCAACGCTGGCAACGAATGCATTTACTGTCGTCTTTTATAAAGGATGGAGATGACCTGTCAACATTATAGGAATGGTCTTCCACCAGATCGAGGAATATTGAATCCCCAAAGGCGAATTCATTTGCAAGTGACTGAAGTTCGCAATTCTGGTTTTTGTAACATTTTGTGCAATCTGCCCTGTGTTCGGAAAGCAGAAGTTCAACTATATGTTTCCGTGCATTTCTTACCTTCAGCGTATTGGTGTTTATCTCCATACCTTCCGATACGGGTGTCGCACAAGATGCGATCAGGGTCCTTGCTCCTTTCTGCTCAACAACGCAAACCCGGCAGTTACCTGCCACACACAGGTCATCATGGTTACATAATGTCGGTATGTTGATTTTTAATTTTTTAGCTGCAGCCAGAACGGTGGTACCCTGTTCAACCGATATTTTCTGGTCATTTATAGTTAGATTTATCATGATTCTGTTTTTGATTAAAGTTTAATAAATGATCTCTTCTCTGAAGTTACCTACAATTGATTTGAATGCATTTCCAACTGACTGGCCAAGACCACATTTTGCAGCTATCTTCATCGTATCGGCAAGTTTCACGAGTTCGTTCAGGTAAATTGATTTTACCTCGCCTTTTTTAACTTTTTCAACTCCTTTAAGCAACTGCTGACAACCGACACGGCATGGTGTGCACTGTCCGCATGACTCCTCGGTGAAGAAATCAAGATAGTTATGCAGAACATTATACATTGATCTTGAGCTGTTGAACAGTTTCATTGAACCGCCGGTAGGAACACCCTCAAAGCCAATTATCGTCTCGGCGAATTTCTTCCTCGGCACACAGAAACCGGAAGCTCCCCCGACCTGAACAGCTTTGGTGTCGCCATCTCCGAATTCATTAACAAATTGCTGAACAGTCATTCCAAGCTCAAGCTCAAATATGCCTGGTGTAGGTGTATCACCCGAGACTGAAAAAACTTTTGAACCTCTTGAATCCTTTGTTCCATAGCGTATGAAATCCTTTGAACCGTGGAGAATTATCATCACTGCAGTAACCAGTGTCTCCACGTTATTTATGGATGTTGGTTTACCAAATAAGCCGGATACGGTAGGATAAGGTGGCTTATTCCTGGGTTCTCCCCTCATTCCCTCGATTGACTCAAAGAGGGCGCTTTCCTCACCGCATATATATGCGCCACTTCCCATCCGGTACTCTATGTCAAAATCAAAACCTATCTCATGAATCATTTTATGAAATGATCCAAGCTCAATCATGAGTTTTGGTAAAAGGTATCTGTATTCTCCGCGCAGATAGACAATGCCTTTTTTTGCGCCGATGGCTCTTCCGGCAATAGCCATTCCTCCGTGAACTTTATTTGATACCCTGTCAAGTATCTCCCTGTCCTTGAATGTGCCGGGTTCACCCTCATCAGCATTGCATACGATATATTTTTCAGGACTCTTCTCTGCAGCGGTATATTTCCATTTCAAACCTGTCGGAAAGCCTGCACCACCCCGTCCCTTAAGTCCTGAATCAAGCATACTCTGAATTATCTCCGAGCTGCTCATCTTAAATGCCTTTTTAAGAACATCGCTGTTCCTCAATTTTTTCAAAAATCAGGTCGACCTTATTTAGTTCTTTATTTTCCATCTTGTTCAGCCTTTTTATTTTTTCATGTAATCTTTAATTATCTCACTCACCTTTTCAGGTGTAAGTTCAGTATATGGCATGTCGCCGATAAGGATTGCAGGAGCTTTATGGCACCATCCGATACAGTTTGTTTCAAGAAGGCTGAATTGTTTGTCTGCGGTGGTCTCACCGACTTTTATCTTAAGTATATCCTCAAGCGTTTGAATAATATCACTTTTCCCTTTCATTGAGCATGTAATTGTTTTACAAACTCTTATAACATATTTGCCCCTTACCTCGGTGTCGAGAAAAGTATAAAAGGAAGCTGTCCCGTAAACTTCAGCAGCCGAAATATCGAGTTCCTTTGCAACTTCAACCATAACTTCATCATTAAGATAGCTATGCTTCTTAACAATATCCTGAAGGATTGGCAAAAGGTTCTCGCGGGCATGCCCATGTTTGGCGGACAATTCCTTGACTAGATTTCCTACTTGGTACATTTCTTATTGGTTTTTAAGTAATTAAATAAATTTATATGAATACAAATCTGACTTTAAAAAGTGCTGTTAAATTAATAACAATACTTTCTAAAAAAAACTTACAAATGTCATTGTTCCTAATTTAGAATGAAACTAAAGAAAAATAAAGGTTTTTGCAGTGTTGCAGAGAGGCCGGATTTTCCTGTTGTTCCGGCAGGAATCTGGCTGTATCCGGCAGGGAAATTCATTACTGATGGTCTCGCATTTTGTTAATCTGCAGCTCGATCCAGCCATACCAGCCACTCAGACCTTCTCCCGTGGTGCAGGATATTTTAAACAACGGGACATGGGAATTCAGCATATTCAGATCCGAAATAAATGTGTCATTATTGAAATCGGTATATGGAAGCAGGTCCATCTTATTCAGCAGGACAACCCCTGCTTCCCGGAACAGCATCGGGTACTTGGCCGGTTTATCATCACCCTCGGTAATACTTATAAGGGCCACTTTGCATGTTTCTCCCAGATCGAACTGTGACGGGCAGATCAGGTTCCCTACATTTTCAACAAACAGGATATCCAGATTGTCAAGGTCAAAATTACCCAGAACTTTTGAAATACTGTGCGAGTCGAGGTGGCAACCTCCTTCAGTGTTGATTACAACGATAGGGATGCCATATTTTTTCAGCCTCTGAGCATCCCTGTCTGTGGTAATATCGCCTTCAATCACACCAATCCTGTACCTTCCTCCCAGAGCAGCGCATGTCCGCTCCAGCAGGGTGGTCTTCCCTGAACCCGGGGCGCTTATCATATTAACCATTACAAGCTTTTTCGATAACAAAAGAGTTCTGACCTCATCTGCCCTGTTCTGATTCCTGTCCAGGATGTTCTTCATGATCGTAATTTCCATATTCATTCTCCTTCGATACTTTTAATAAATAATTCTCTTCCCTGCATTATATCCGTATCGGATGAATTACAGACATTGCATGAGAACATGTTATCATCCGGTTTAAAAACATTTCCGCAGTTACGGCATGCCATTCTCACCTCTGCGACTTCGATATCCAGCTCCGCATCATTTGCTATGGAATTCCTTACCGCCTCCCTGAAAGCAAATGAGAAAATATCAGGGACTATCTGAACCATCTTACCCATACAGATGCTCACCCTTGTGACTTTTGAAAGATTCTCCTTTTTTGCAGTCTCAAGGACAATTGCCGACAGATCCTGTGCTATTCCTATTTCATGCATACTTATCTCTAACAGATCCTTGGTAGCTGCTGTACGGATGGCATATCAAGAATACGGGTACCCCCTATTACCGTGTTCAATATCACAATATTCCGGGTGTCAGGCACAATCTCCCCTATTATTGCTGACTCTCTTCCCAGCTGATCGGTTCTCATAATCTCCAGCACTTTTTCAGCCTCCCCGCTACTCACTACAAGAAGTACTTTCCCTTCATTTGCGAGATAAAAAGGATCAAACCCGAACATCTCGCATAATCCTT
The DNA here is from genome assembly GCA_963816345.1 of uncultured Bacteroidales bacterium. Classification (GTDB taxonomy): domain Bacteria; phylum Bacteroidota; class Bacteroidia; order Bacteroidales; family VadinHA17; genus LD21. The sequence continues at coordinate 1,025,926 of CAWFKI010000005.1, read as the reverse complement.
TAACCGGGTCGGCAACCGGAACAGATGTCTCATTGATTATAATTCCTGTTCCCGTCATTCCTGCAAGTTCATTCAGAACGGCAGCCAGGCCGCCTCTGGTAAGATCGCGCATGAAATGGACCGACATGCTCTTTTCCAGTACCCTGCCGATAAGATGATTCAAAGAGGCACAGTCTGAAATAACCGGAGTACTGAATGACAGCTTGTTACGGGCCCCGAGAACAGCAATGGCATGGTCGCCGAGTGACCCGTTTATAATAAGCTTATCTGATGGCCTGATCAGCTTACCTGTTCCGATTGCTTCCATACCGGGCCGGAGTAACCCGATACCGGCAGTTGTAATAAAAAGTTTATCGCATTTTCCCTTCTCAACAACTTTTGTATCTCCGGTAACTATCTTTACCCCTGCATTTTCAGCCTCATTCGCCATTGACTCTGCTATTTTTATCAGATCACTTACAGGAAAGCCCTCTTCAATTATAAAAGAGGCTGAGATATATGCCGGCAGGGCGCCCGATACCGACAGATCATTGATTGTTCCGCAGACGGAAAGCTTACCTATGTTACCTCCGGGAAAAAACAGAGGATCAACAACATAGGAATCAGTGGTAAATGCCAGAGGAGAACAAGGGTCTTTAATTATTGCTGAATCTGTCAGGGGGAGCTCCATTCCGAACTTCCTGACAAAAACTCTGTCAATAAGCGCATGGGTCTGCCTGCCACCGCTTCCCTGATTCATGCTGATAGTATCGCTCATCTTCCCGCTTTGTATTTATACCATGCATTACAGGTTCCTTCCCCGGAAACCATACATGACCCCAGAGGATTTTCGGGAGTGCAGATATCTGCAAAAAGAGGACAATCTGCAGGTGTCAGAAGGCCCCGCAGAATTTTTCCGCAGATACAAAATCCGTTCTCTTCCTGATCTGATGCAGTTACCGGTATGGTCAGCCCTGCATCGAACCTTTCATATTCCTTTTTAAGCTTCAGGCCGCTCTGCGGGATTACGCCAAATCCCCGCCACACCGAATTGCAGGTTTCAAAAACAGCAGATAAATGGCCCCGGGCAACAGTATTGCCTTCAGAGCTTACTACCCTGCTGTACTGAACTTCAAGCCGTGGTGAAAGGTCGTTTGCCTGCCTGACAAGCATCAGAACCGACATAAGCAAATCGACAGGTTCAAAGCCTGCAATTACGCATCCCAGCCCGTATTTTTCAGCTATAAAATTAAATACTGAAGATCCTGTTATTGCAGCTACATGCCCGGGACATATAAAACCATCGATAGTGGTGCCGCCATTTATGATGGTCTCAATTGCCGGTGGCATTACCTTATGGGCACATAAGAGAAAGAAGTTGCCGGCATTTTCCTGTCCGGCCTGCTTTATTGTAACGGCAGTACCTGGGGCTGTAGTCTCGAATCCGATACCGAGAAATATGATCCTGTTCTCCCTGTTGGCTCTTGCCAGCTCAAGCGCTTCGGGCCCCGAATGTACTATCCTTATATCTGCTCCTGCACTCCTCGCTTTTTCAAGTGATGATACTGACCCGGGTACCCTTAAAAGATCTCCGAATGTTGCAATTATAACCCTGTCATCAGCTGAACAGGCAATTGCCCTGTCAATAAAATCGGTCCCGGTTACACAAACAGGACAGCCCGGACCAGAGATCAGATTTATATTTCCGGGTAACAGCGATGGGATGCCAAACCTGTGTATCGCAGCAGTATGTCCGCCGCAAACCTCCATGAAACGATAATCCCGCTTTACTGCCTTTCTGATAAGATCAGTCAGTTTCATTACAAGGTCTTTATCCCTGAACTCATCAATGTACTTCATCGACGGACCATTTATTCCCGGATTCGTTCATCTCTTCAATCAGCCTGATCGTCTCTTCGGCTTCACTCTCATTTATCTTCTGAATAGCAAACCCGGCATGCAGCAGAATATAATCTCCAACCTCCACATTTTCAATCATCTGAAGACCCGCCTTAAATAGTGTACCGCCTGCAGATACTTCTGCCATTTTGCCCTCAATTGACACAATCTTTGCCGGAATACTGAGACACATTACCTTCTTGTTTTGGATGCGATTATCAACTGACCAAGTGATATACCTCCGTCATTTGCAGGAAAAAGCTGATTTGTAAAGACTTTGAACTTATTCCTGTTTAACAGCCTGACGGATCGTTCAAGCAGATATTTATTCTGAAAGACCCCTCCCGAGAGAACAACTTTCTTAAGTGCTGTTTCATTTCTTATCTTTTCCGATACCTCAAGTATTACCTGCGATATTGTATTATGCAATTTTGTCGAGATAAAAGATAATTTTTGCCCGGGCAGATCATTAAGGATTGCCATGATTGTTTCTGAAAACTTTATTGTCTTTTCTGCGCTGAAAGGATACACTTCCTCCGTTGGATATTCTGCCAGAGATTCGAGCCGCATCGGACCCTCGGAATCAAAAGTTGCCACCGGACAAAGCCCCAGGATTGCGGCGACTGCATCAAACAGCCGACCCGCTCCGGAAGTCAGCGGTGAGTTTATCTTATTTATTATCATCTCCTTAACAAGAGACAACTTAGCACTTCCAACTGATCTGAAAACCGGCAGTGATGCATAATCAAAATTATCTCCGCAGATACTGTAAATGTACGAGTAAGCCATCCGCCAGGGTTCTGTAACAGCCTTTTCGCCTCCGGGCATCGGCACATAGTCAAAATGAGATACACGGTCAAAGCCATTGAGGTCGGCTACCATGAACTCCCCGCCCCAGATATTTTTATCTGTGCCGTATCCGGTCCCATCCAGGCTTATCCCGATTACAGGCTCATCCAAACCGTACTCTGCCATGCAGGACGCAATATGTGCATGATGATGCTGCACATTAACAACCGGCTTATTTAGCTCCTTTCCAAGAGTTTCAGCATGCTGTGCCGAAAGATAACCAGGATGAAGGTCACATGATATTACTTCAGTTTTAAACCTGAAAAGCTCTGACATCCTCCCGATCGATTCAAGAAAAAAACTGTAGGTCCCGTAGTTCTTAAGATCTCCGATATACTGGCTCATAATTGCCTGATGGCCTTTTCCTAAACAGATGGTGTTTTTTTGTTCCCCCCCGAGGGCGAGGATACCCTCAACATTGTATTCCAGCTCAATCGGTCCGGGTACGAATCCCCTGGAACGGCGGAAGATACGTTTCCTGTTACCTGAAAATCTTATAACCGAGTCATCCACCCTGTTATAGATCTGCCTGTTATAGCTCACCAGGGAGGATGCTGCTTCCGACAATTTTTCTTCAGCAATACTATCATCGGTTATTATAGGCTCATCCGATATATTACCGCTTGTGAACACAATAGCCGGAGTTTCGAGATCCCTGAAAAGAAGGTAATGGAACGGCATGTAGGGAAGTATTGCACCTGTTGTATCAAGACCATTGCTGACGGCAGGAGATAACACTTCTTTTTGCTTCAGTATCACAACAGGTCTCCTCCAGGATATTAGCTCTTTCTCCTCTGACTTATTCAGATAGCAGTACTTTTTCACAGTTGCAATATCTCTGAACATGACAGCAAAAGGTTTGAGATCGCGATGTTTATTCCGTCTCAGCTCTGAAACGGCATCGTTATTTAAAGCATCACAAATCAGCTGATATCCTCCCAGACCTTTGATTGCCACAGACATGCCTGATGCAATTTCAATGGAAACCAGTCGTGGGATATCCTTTATATTATCAGTATCTGTTCTGCTTCCTCTGAACCGGTAAACAGGGCCGCAGGTATTACATGCCACGGGCTGGGCATGGAACCGCCTATCCCGGGTATCATTATACTCAGAGTTGCACTTCCTGCACATGCTGAAGCTTTTCATTGTTGTTCTTTCCCTGTCGTAGGGTAAACCTTCAATAATTGTAAAGCGGGGTCCGCAGTTTGTACAATTAATGAGAGGATAATCAATCCGACCCGGATCTGTTATCATATCATCCAGACAATCCTCACAGACAGCAATATCGGGACTTATCTCAGTTATCTGATTATCAGAGGATTTACTTTCGGTAATTTCAAAGCTATCGAAGCCTGCAACAAGTGTCGGATTTATCTCAAGTGACTTTATAACCGATACGGGAGGAGCATTCTGAATTATATTATTACTGAAACTGTCAATTGTTTTCAGATCACCCTGGATTATTACTGAAACACCATCTGTCCTGTTATCGACCCTGCCTACGAGACCATGCTTCCGCGCCATTCTGCAGATAAAAGGACGAAATCCCACACCCTGAACAAGTCCCCTTATCAATATTTCATATCCCTGTATAATAGCTCAATATTTTTAAATCCCTCACCGGTAATCTGTTTATGAACATAATAGATCACACTCTCCAGTTCATCACAAAGATTTACGTTATTAATAATCACCTCCGGCGGAACTTTAAGGAGTACGGGCGCAAAGTTCATGATCGCCCTGATGCCATAGCTGATGAGTTCATTTGTCACCTCCTGGGCTGAGATCTCAGGAACAGCAAGAATTGCAACTTTCACATTGAAACGGTCGATTATTTCTTTTAACCGGCTCATTGAATAAACAGGGATGCCGGAGCGGCTTTTCTGCTTGAAAGGATCAATATCGAAGGTGGCAACAATATTCATATTGCGCTGGCTGAATTTACTATACTTCGATAAAGCCAGACCCATGTTACCCATCCCAATAAGTACTATATTATTGTCTTTATTCCTGTGGAAGAGCTTTTCCATTGTTCCGAGAAGTTCATTTATATCGTAACCTCCCCGCTTATTTCCCTTTATATTGAATTCCGAAAAGTCTTTCCTGACCTGGTCGGATGTGACACCCGTTTCATTTGCCAGAGTATAAGAAAAGACCTTCTCAACTCCCATTAATCTCAGACGCACAAGAGAAGCCCTGTAAAGGAAAATCCTTTTCAGGCTGTTTCTTATAACGTTTTTTGTGATATGTTTCACATCAAATTTTCATTATATTAATTTAATATGCAAGATAATCAAAATTTATTTCAATAAAAAATTTTTTTATATCACTGATCCATTGCATATTATAAATCAGAGGGTTTTTGTATGTTTAAAATAAATTCATTTTTAATTGACATTTATTTATCTACATTCTAACTTTAGATGTGAATCTCCTCACAATTAAATGCAATATAAAAGCATAAAAAAGGAAAAATGGGATAAGACATTGGAAGAACTGCTCTTATCCTTTGACATTTTTGCAAGTGTTGAGAATGAATTTGGAATTGATTATGAAGTGATCGACCCTCAGAATATCGGAAGGATCTCTTACAACAAGGCAAAGCCGGCTACCCCTCTTAAAACTTTCTTCCTTCCTGTCAGGGAAAATGTCACATCCGGCATAACCGGCCATAAGAAAAGGATTATCCTTGGAATAACCAATTGCGATATTGAGGCATTAAAGCTGCTTGATGAGATCTATCTTGATAAAGAATACATTGACATTCATTACAAAAACCGCCGCGAAGATACGATCCTCATCTCTTCCGATTGCATCACTGTAAATGAACAGTGCCACTGTATGTCATATGGAGTAAATCCATATTCAACATCGACAGCTGATATAGCTCTTTTATATCATGACGGAATGATCATTTTGAGAATTCTGACAGCAAAGGGGGAAGATCTCTTAAAGACAATAGCTGCTCCGCCGGCGGTTGAGGAAGCAAATATCGTATCGTTACTGGATGAAGTGCACAAATCAACCGGAACTTTGCTTACAGAAGCCAATCAGGGGCTTCCGGATTATTCTGAAACAGGCAAACTGGTAAAAAGAGCTGGAACTGATATCTGGGAGAAATATGCATCAAAGTGTGTCTCATGTGCAGCCTGCGTGACAATTTGTCCCACCTGTTCATGTTTTCTGTTGATCGATAAGCCGGGATTTGAAAAGCTGAAACAGATGGATGGTTGCCAGTATCCTGGTTTTGAAAGGGTTGCAGGAGGTGAGGATCCCCTTCATGAATCACATCTACGTTTCCGCAACAGGTTCATGTGCAAATATGACTGGAGACCAAAAAAATTCGCTGCTGTTGCCTGCACCGGGTGTGGCAGATGTATTGAGGCATGTATCGGACATATCAGTAAAAACAAGATATTCATGGAGATGGCAGAAGATAAATAAATGCACGAAGCAATAAATATATATAAGCCTGTCAGGGCGCTGTTGACTGATGTCATTGAGGAATCACCGATGATAAAGACTTTTGTTCTGAAGCCCGAGAACGAATTCTCATTTAAAACGGGTCAGTTCGTGGAATTGACCGTTGATGGCATCGGGGAATCCCCGTTCACCCCGTCTTCTTCGCCCCTGGTTACTGAAATGATGGAGATAACTGTCATGAAAACAGGTTATGTGACAGAATATATGCACAACTTGAAACCCGGGGTTTTTATGGGAATAAGGGGACCTTACGGCAGAGGCTACCCCCTGAAAAATTTTACGGGCAGGGAGATTCTGATATTGGGTGGCGGTTGCGGCCTTGCTCCCATCAGATCTCTTCTTTACGCCCTTGAAGATATTAAAGAGAGTCTTATAAAGGTGATCCTTTGCTATGGATCAAAAACTCCCTCTGACTGTATCTATAAACCCCTCTTTGCCAGGCTTAACGGAATTGAAAAATTTGAAGCCCATCTCACAGTGGACAGACCTGATAAGGACTGGACTGGTTCGGTTGGTGTGGCAACAACACTTCTGGGCAAGATAAAGATTAACATAGAAAACTCGGTTGCCGTTGTATGCGGCCCGCCGGTAATGATGAAATTTGGCACTATAAGACTTCTTGAGATGGGATACAGGGATGATCAGATCTACCTGTCAATGGAGAAAAATATGTCATGCGGGCTGGGCAAATGCGGACATTGTATGATGGGAGAATTTTTTGTCTGTAAGGACGGACCGGTATTTACCTATGCCGAATTGAAAAACACCCCGGATATATGGAAATAACAAAATGTCAAACCAGTTAATAATTACAGGGCAATGAACCCGGTTTTAAATGAGCTCAGAAACATCAGATTTTTTGACAGCTATAATGAAAAGCAGTTGAATACTATTGCTGCATTGAGTATCATAAAGGAATTTAAAGTGAAGGAGATACTTTTTGAGCAGTATGATGAACTCTCTGAAATGTATGTTCTGCTTGAGGGGACTTTATCATTAGGGATAAGCCTGGCAGGTGAAAAAAGGATCCATCTTGGAACTATCGAAGAGGGTCAGATGTTTTCATGGTCGGCTGTTTTCAGTCCATGTATTTCAACTGCGTGGGTAAGGGCGCTTACCCCGGCCAAAGTTATCGCCATAGATGCGAAAAGACTCAATGCGGAATTCATTAATGATTGTGAATTCGGTTTTAAGACGATGTCAAAGATTGCACAGACAATCTCTCTCCGTCTTACAGATACCAGGTTTCACTTAATAAACCTTCTGACAATTGCATAGTGTTATCAGGATGAACAGAGATAATTGCCCGACAGATCAATTCTTCCGGTATGGCCCTTAAAATATTAATAGATATGATAAAGCTCCGGGCTGCCATGGTCAATGACCCTTCCATGACTTTACCGGAGGGATATTTCCACAGCTCTTCAGTTGACAAAGGATTTAAGTCACTGCGTGAGATTGCGTCCTTCAGCTTCACCTGCAGAAAATGTGAGGATGCCCCGTGCATAGCCGTTTGCCCTGCTGAAGCCCTTGAAAAAGATGAGAACGGGATTATTGACAGACATACAAATCTGTGTGTGGCATGCAAGTCATGTGTTACGATATGTCCGTTTGGGACTATGATGAATGATTTTTTTGATCACAGGATTAACAGAGACCGTTTTTTTGATCTGAAAGATGAAAAAGAGTTGTCTGAATTTATAAGGAATTGTCCCGAAGGAGCTGTAACCCTGACCGATTGTGAGGAGGCGCCTGAAAAAAACATCTATATGCTGAATGAGGCAGTTCTTGTTAAAGATTTTGTCTATATCACTGAAAAAGAGTAATTTACTACTCAGATGTTTGTTAATATCTTCTATTTTTTTGTCTTTCCGGGTCTGTTATTTGCCGGAGTTACCGGAGCATTTCTTTCATGGTTCGACCGGAAAATTTCTGCCAGGGTACAGTTCCGCAAGGGACCTCCCGTTCTTCAGCCATTTTACGATTTCTTCAAGCTGCTCCTGGTAAAGGAAACAATTCTCCCAAAAAAGGGATCGCCGGTAATATTTCTTCTTGCTCCTCTTTTTGCCCTCTGCGGAGCGACCATGGCATCCATCTTCATTCTTCTGCCCTTATTTAACATAACCACAGGCTTCAGGGGCGATGTATTTGTAATCTTTTATCTTCTTACAATACCCTCCTTCTCCTATATAACAGGTGCTCTTGCTTCAGGCAATCCGCTTGCTTCAGTAGGGGCATCCAGGGAGATGAAGCTGATCCTCAGCTATGAGCTGACCTTCCTGCTTATTATTGCCGGAATTATTATGAAATGCGGACAACACATTGATTTATACACCATTATAAAGGCCCAGCAGGCAGAAACCTCATTTATTGGAAGTGCCTCCGGTATTCTTTTATTCATCGCGGGCATCTTCTGCATCCAGGCAAAGCTTGCTCTGGTTCCGTTCGACATGCCGGAAGCCGAAGCAGAAATTACCGAAGGCATCTTCATAGAATATTCGGGTGCAGCCTATGCCCTGATCAAACTGACGAAGTATATTATGCTGTTCATCCTTCCTGCTTTTCTTATTGCACTTCTGATGAGCGGACTCAGGTTTGAAGGAATCCAGATACTCTGGTCGGTATTAAAAGTGCTGGCATTGGTCCTTCTGATGACACTGATAAAGAACACAAATCCGAGAATTAAGATTAAACAGGCGATCAGCTTCTTCCTTGTATGGATGAACCTGATTGTAATTGTTGCACTGGTACTAATTTCATTTGGTTATTAAACGCATGAATAAAAATTACGGTTGTGGGATTTAGAGATTACTGTTTTAAAAAATCGCTCTGGGTCTTTCATTTCGGTGGGGCCTCCTGCAATAATTGTGATATTGAGATACTTGACTGCCTGACACCCAGACATGACCTGGAGCGTTTTGGCATCCTGCTTGTTGGTAGCATCAGACATGCTGACGTTCTGCTTGTGAACGGAGCAATTAATATGCACGACAGGGATAGACTTATCGAGGTTTATAAACAGGCTCCCAGGCCGATCCTGGTTGTTGCTATCGGGGCGTGTGGTTGCACAGGGGGGCTATTTACAGAAAGTTACACGTTTGCCGGTCCTGTCGATAAAATCATTCCGGTTGATGCCTACATACCGGGGTGCCCTCCGAAACCCGAAGCAATTATTGCCGGAATTGTAAGGCTTACAGAGAATGTACGGGTGTAGGGGCACAGGGCTCAGGGCACAGGCATTGCCAGCCGTAGCTTTAGCGGAGGCTGGGCTCAGGGCACAGGCATTGCCAGCCGTAGCTTTAGCGGAGGCTGGGCACAGGGCGCAGGGCACAGGCATTGCCAGCCGTAGCTTTAGCGGAGGCTGGGCACGGAGCACAGGGCACAGGCATTGCCAGCCGTAGCTTTAGCGGAGGCTGGGCACTGGGCACGGGATTTAGGGGTGATAAAAGGAAGTGAGTCAAATTAAATTGAAATAAAAGAGATGATCACGGAGAAAGAGACAGAGAAATTCAGGGATAAATTCCGGAGCGATATTCTTGATATGACAATTAAGAACAGCAAACGTATTCTGATCACAATCAGGCCGGGTTCTCTTTTAGATATTGCAGGGTATCTTTTCAGAGAGGAGGGTTACAGGTTTATCATCGCTTCTGCCCTTCAGACAAAAAGAGGATTTGAAATCCATTACCATTTCAGCAGGGACCAGTCGGGACTGATACTCAACATACATGTAATCCTTGATAAAGCTGACCCGGAGATTGATTCTCTTTCCAACATGTTCAGTGCATCAAACTGGATTGAAAGGGAGATCCATGAACTTTTTGGTATCAATTTCCTTAATCACCCGAATCAGGAAAAACTAATATCTGAAGGCAACTGGGCCGAAGGGGTTTATCCTATGAGAAAAGAGTTCAAATAGTTACGCAGTAGATTTAATATGACCACCAAAACAATAATACCGATTGGACCGTACCATCCTCTGCAGGAAGAACCTGAACTATTCAAGCTGTACTGCGACGGAGAGATTGTCAGGGATATCAAATGGGTGACAGGATATAATCACCGTGGTATTGAAAAACTAAGTGAATCAAAAACTTACGAGCAGGTATTTTTCCTTGTGGAACGGATATGCGGGATCTGCTCGACTTCCCATCCTTTTGCTTTTGCCAATGCGGTCGAAGAGATTGCAGGTATTGAGATCCCCGACAGGGCAAAATATATAAGAACAATAATCGGGGAGCTGGAAAGGATACACAGTCATCTTCTCTGGGTCGGACTGGCAGGGCATTTCCTTGGATATAATACAGTTTTTATGTGGGCCTGGAAGTACCGTGAACCGGTGCTCGATCTGTTTGAGATGATCTCAGGGAACAGGAACAGTTATGCCATGTTCAAAATCGGAGGAGTGAGGAGGGACATAGAAGAGAGCAAAATAGCCGCTATCCGGAAAGTACTCGACGATATAAAGAAAAAAACGGGGATGCTTACCGGGGCCGTTCTGGATGATCCGGTCATTCACTCAAGGACCAAAGGAGTCGGAATCCTTTCACGCCAGGATATAATTGATTTTGGCGCTGTCGGTCCGACAGCCAGGGCATCGGGCGTTGCAATTGATGTACGCAGGGATGATCCTTATGCAGCCTATCCCCTCGTGAACTGGAAGGTGATCACCGCCACAGCGGGTGACGTTTTTGCCAAAGCCGAAGTAAGGCTGCTTGAAATTTTTGAATCTGTATCCATTATTGAACAGTGTCTCGACGGTTTAATAAAGGAAAAAGGAGCTGAAACGGCATTAAAGATAAAAGAGATCCCTGAAGGTATCGGAAATGGCCGGGCTGAGGCTCCCAGGGGGGAAGTATTCCATTTTGTACAGTCAGACGGTTCAAACTCACCGGTCAGACATAAAATCAGGGCTCCCAGTTATGTTAACATCGCCACCTTCAGGAAATCGTGTATAGGACAGACAATCGCAGATGCAACGATTTCACTGGCAGCTGTCGACCCGTGCTACTGCTGTACCGAAAGAATGGCTGTAGCCTATGATATAAATTCAGGAAAGAAGATCATGAGTGCCAATGAGCTGATCGAAGAATCCGGAAAGAGGACAAGAGAAATAAGAGACCAACTGACATCAAGCAATGAATGAGATCTTAACTGTAATAATCCTTCCTGTTATTGCCGGTATAATACTTTTTATCATACCCGGAAAATCCAGGAAACTAAAAGGGCTGACTGCTTTACTGATAAGTATCATAACCGGTTACTTCGCAATCGCTATATTCAATTCCGGAGACCGTTTTCTGACTTTAGAAGATCTTATTTCCCGGTCGGGAGTGCTTCTGACGGGCAGTAATAATCTTCATGATCTTAACAGTTATCTTGTATTCCGCTCCGACAGCCTTAGCAGACTCATTATATTATTAATAGCTGTGTTCACTATTTTAATTCTGCTCTATTCGATAGCTTATAAGAATTCCGCAAAGGTCTCCGGCTATTTTTCCTATTTCCTGATTACAACCGGCTCTGCCTGCGGAGCAGTACTCTCTGATAATCTACTTTTGTTCCTGTTATTCTGGGGGTTACTTGGACTTACCCTGTATAAGCTTATTCCCGGGCCGGATGAAGCGGGTTCGGCTGCAGCAAAAAAAACGCTTATCCTTATCGGGGCTTCCGACAGCATAATGATATTAGGGATAGCTCTCCTGTGGAAGATCACGGGTTCTCTGAGTATCGGCAGGATGTCGGTAGCTACGACAAGTATACCGGCCATTGTTGCATTCCTTGCTCTTATCACTGGCAGTTTTACCAAAGCAGGCGCCTTTCCGTTCCACTCCTGGGTACCGGATTTCTCTGAAAATGCTCCCGCGTCATCATCGGCATATCTTCCTGCTTCACTCGACAAGCTCCTTGGGATATATTTTCTTGCAAGGATTACTAACGGCATGTTCATTCTGAACCAGTGGCTTACGCTTCTGCTTATCCTGACCGGTGTTTCTTCCATTATCATTGCCGTTATGATGGCGCTTACGCAGCATAACTACAAACGTCTGCTGGGATATCATGCAGTCTCCCAGGTTGGGTATATGATACTGGGTTTCGGACTCGGTTCTGTGATCGGAGTTGCAGCAGGCCTTTTTCACATGATCAATAATGCACTATATAAAAGTGGTCTTTTTCTTTGTGCCGGATCCATTGAATACCGGACCGGCAAAAATGATATTGAAGATCTGGGTGGTCTTTCAAAAGCAATGCCACTTACATTTTTTGCATCGATGATCTTTGCATTGTCAATCTCCGGAGTTCCGCCATTAAACGGATTTGCTTCAAAATGGATGATCTACCAGGGTATTATCGATTTTGGGAACGGCAGCGGCATAGCAAACAAACTCTGGTTTATCTGGCTCGGGTTGGCAGTGCTTGGCTCCGCCCTCACCATGGCAAGCTTTATTAAGCTTACCGGCGGAATATTCCTTGGAAGGAGGAAATCAGAATTTAATGAAGTCAGGGAAGTGCCTGTTGCTATGTGGCTTCCCACGATTATCCTTGCGACGGCATGCATTTTCACGGGCGTGTTTGCAACCGGATTTATTGTTCCGGTTCTGTTAATGCCTGTCACAGGAGCATTTGAGTTTACAGGTTTCTGGAACTCTTCAATGGTCTCGCTTCTCGTTCTGATCTCATTTATCCTTGGAATTATTGTATATCTGCTTACAGGACTGAGAAAGTTCCGCATGGAAGATAGTTTTATAGGCGGAGAAAAAATCCAGGATGAAGTCTCTTTCGCAACACCTGAATTCTATAAAACCATCGGGGAATTCTCCTTCTTTTCCTGGATGTACAGGAAGGCTGAGGAAAAATGGTTCGATATCTATGATCTGTCGAAACAGCTGGTACTGCGCTTTAGCCATGCTTTAAGCGAGGCTCATGAGGGCGTTCTGACGGGTTATGTGATCTGGGTCTTTTCAGCCCTGATAATTATGCTCTTCATCATGTTATAAAATGTTTTAAGAAAATAAAATGGAACTGGCAATCTCTGTAATAACGGGACTAATGATCCTGGGCGCATTGTATGCTATTCATGCAAAAGATCTGCTTTCTTCTGTAATAGCATGTGGTATAGTGGGATATAGCCTTGTGATCTGCTTCTTATTGCTGAAAGCCCCCGACCTGGCTATTGTTCAGATAGTAGTAGATACAATAACACTTATCATAATGGTGGCGGTCGTGCTCGACAGTTCACGGGAGGAACCATACTCAAGACCTGACAGTCAGGGCTACATTTCAATTATAACGGCACTCATTCTGACAGTAGTTCTTCTTTATTTCTTTACGGAGGCTATCAGTTCGCTGGACGGGCTGGGAAACAGTTCATTACGGATGGCGCAAAATTATATTGACGGTGCTGCGCAGAAAACGGGCAGCGCAAACCTCGTTACCGGGGTAGTCTTTGATTTCAGAGGTTACGACACAATGGGAGAAGCGGTTGTTCTTGTGACAGCTGTACTGGGAGTTCTTACCATACTAAGGATTAAAGGGAGAAGATAGGCCTGCCTGCGGGGTCAGTTTCTTAATCAGATCAGAGGTATATGAAAGGTATGACATTGATAGTTAAAAAGACCACCCAGCTGATTGCCGGGATGATCTTCATGTATGGAATGTATATCATTGTACATGGACATCTGACTCCCGGTGGTGGCTTTGCCGGCGGAGTCATTATTGCAGGCTCACTGATCCTTGTCACACTCGCTTACGGTGATGATTTTATCAGGCTCATCAGGGAGGAGTCCGGAACGACTATCGTGGAGAGCTTTGCCACGCTCATGGTAATTTTTGTTGCCACATCCGGTTTGCTGTTCGGGACAAAAGTTTTTTTCAACAATTTCCTGCCCAAAGGTACTGTTGGCGAACTCTTAAGTGCAGGGGTCATCCCTCTTTATAACATTTTAGTAGGAACGGAGGTCGCTGCATCAATATTTATAATATTTCTTTCACTGATAATCTTTAAGGAGGAATCGGCATCATGACAGCATACATTATGTGTTTTGTTTTGTTCCTTGTCGGACTTATACGGTGTAATAACCAGAAGAAACCTGATAAAGATTGCCGTGTCATTGTCTGTAATGGAGATCAGCACATTCCTGTTCTTTGCGCTCCTTGGTTATATAGACGGAGGTGTAGCTCCGATTGTTGATCCTGCCGAACCCGTTAAGGTATACGTCGATCCTTTGCCACAGGCGCTGGTACTAACGGCAATTGTTATAGGGCTGGCAACTACTTCAATGCTTATGGCAGTAATTATAAGGCTTTACAGAAAGTACGGGACATTCGACATCAGAGAGATCAAAAACCTGAAAGGATAAGATATGAATCCACTGATGCCATTATTTGTTGTAATTCCCCTTATGGGTGCCTTTCTGGTAATGTTAGCCGGAAGATTTATAAGGGAGGCCGGCAGGTACATTTCCCCGTTGGTGCTGCTGATACTTGCGTCAATAAGCATATACTGCCTTTTATTTCAGGGAAAGGATCTCTCTGTCTATAAGGCTGGAGGGTGGGAGCCGGTGAACAAAATACCAATAGCCATTTACATGGTGATGGACAGCTTTACAGTTATTGTCCTTTGCATAATTAATATAATCGGATTTCTGGCTGCTGTCTATTCAATCACTTATATACAAAAATTTACGGCTGAGAATTATTTCCATGCTTTATTCTGCCTCATGGTTGCCGGCATGAACGGAGTGGTCCTGAGCGGCGATCTGTTCAATATATTTGTTTTTCTTGAGATCTCGGTTATTTCTGCATATGCGCTTGTAGCTTTTGGCGTTGAGAAGAATGAACTGGAGGCATCTTTTAAGTACCAGGTCCTCGGAGGGCTGGCTTCATTTCTGATTTTATTCGGCATAGGCCTGATATACTGGAAAACAAAGACACTCAATATTGCCGATATCAGGCAGGTATTTTCAGCAGGCTATGACAGAACGTTCTATCTATTTGTACAGATACTTATCCTCTCCGGATTTGGCCTGAAGGCAGCAATTATTCCGTTTCACTCATGGTTGCCTGATGCACATTCCTCTGCACCCTCCCCTATCTCAGCCATGCTTTCGGGTGTTCTTATAAAAGCTGTCGGAATATATGTCATCCTGAGGCTTTTCTTTAATATGTTCATAATCAGCGAAAACGTCTCAATTCTTATCACCGCTCTCGGGACATTATCCATGGTACTTGGAGTCTTTCTTGCAATCGGCCAGTGGGATATTAAAAGACTTCTTGCATATCACAGCATAAGCCAGATGGGTTATGTTGTTATGTCGGCAGGTATAGGCATGGTACTGATCTCAAGAGGAAAAATGTACGATATAGCCTCACTGGCTATTGCGGGAGGCTTATTTCATCTCATTAACCATGCAGCGTTTAAAGGGCTCTTATTTCTGAATGCTGGAGCTATTGAATATACAACAGCCACGCGCGATCTGAAAATGATGGGTGGTCTTGCAAAACAAATGCCGGCAACCTCTGCCACTTCATTTGTTGCATCAATGTCAATTTCGGGAATACCGCCCTTTAACGGTTTTTTCAGTAAGCTGATCATAATTGTTGCAGCTGTCATGGCAAAGTTTTATCTGCTGGCATTCCTTGCAGTTATAGTCAGCGTAATTACTCTTGCTTCATTTCTTAAGTTTCAGCGGTATGCCTTCTATAATAAGACTCTTGCTACTGAACTCAGACATATCAGGGAGGTCCCGTTTCCAATGTTGTTCAGCATGGTAATACTGAGTATTATATGCCTGCTTCTGAGCCTGTTGGTTGTGCCCGGTATCAGGGACGCCATTCTTACTCCGGCTGTTGATATTCTTACTGATCCCTTAAAATATTCTTCAACGATAATCGGCCAGTGACATGAGATATATTACTTTATTTATTCTATGCTTTATATTCTGGATGGCGCTGACATTCAGTCTGTCTGTTCCGAATATAATAGCCGGAACTGCAGCATCGCTTATATGCGTAGTATTTTTTGGCCGCTTCTTTGTAAAAAATGTTTATAAGCTGCTGCAGCCGCAACGCTATTTCTGGTTCCTCATATACCTGATCGTTTTTATATGGGAATGCATAAAAGCTAATGTTGATGTTGCCTACCGCGTACTACATCCTGCGATGCCTATACGTCCGGGAATCGTGAAGGTAAGAACGGAGCTGAAATCAGATCTTGCCAAAATGCTGCTGGCAAATTCCATCACAATGACCCCGGGCACAATTTCAGTGGATATCATTGAAAATGATCTGTATGTCCACTGGATTTATGTCAGATCTGAGGATCCGGAAGTTTACACACCTCTGATTACCGGAGCATTTGAAAAATACATTAAAAGAATAATAGAATGAACAACTGGCTGAATGTACTTCTCTATGTCCAGATAGGACTGACCTTTTTCTGCCTCTACAGGATAATAAGGGGTCCGACAATCCCTGACAGGATGGTGGGAATCGATATTTTCGGGATCCTCGTGGTGGGAATATGTGCCATTATCGCTGTTCAGACAGAAAGATCCTTTATGCTCGATATCGGAATCGCCTGGATCATTCTGAGCTTTATCGGTACGGTTACTCTGGCTAAATATCTGACAGGCAAAAAACTAAATGAATAATATGCTAAGTATAATATTTATAACTACCGGTATTGTTTTTAACCTGTTAGGTTGCATAGGAATAATCAGGCTTCCTGATACTTATAACAGATTACAGGCTGCCACCAAGTGTGTCACCCTGGGTTGCTGCAGCATTCTTCTGGGTGTCATGTTCCATTTTGGCTTCGGCGATGCCGGTTTGAAGGCTCTGGTTGCAATTCCGGTATTATTCCTCGCTTCAACTGTAGGGGCTCATGCCCTCATCAGGGGAACATACCATTTCGGGATCAGGCCCGGTGATAAAACTATCAGGGATGACTATAAAGATGCAATAAAATGAAGTATCCGAAGATCAGGGAGATCAGAGAGGCGCTGAATTCACTTTTTACGCCTGCCTACACCTCAAAGTTTCCTGCCGTGCCACATGTTCCCTTTGAAAATTTCAGGGGAAAGCCGGTTGTCGATAATGAAAATTGTGTCGGATGCGAGACCTGCTCAAATGTTTGCCCTCCAGGGGCAATTACAATTACAGACAATATACAGAATGGTATCCGGACCATAGTACGCGATTACGGAAAATGTATTTTTTGCGGTCAGTGCAGTGAACATTGTATTACCGGGAAAGGAGTGACATTATCAGATAAGATTTTTGATCTGGCCGTCCTTAACCGCAGGGAAAACGTGGAATACCAGGAAAAGGAACTGCTGATATGCAAAAGCTGTAATGCAGTTATAACAACAAAAGACCATCTTTCCTTTATGCACAGGAAGCTTGGGCCCAAAGCCTTTTCATCTGTTCTGAACCTGAATGTGCTGAATCAGAAATTGAAGGTCACTGAAGGTGATGACACTGATTTTGAAGTCAGGGATGCACTTAAGCGGAAGGATATGTTCAATATAATATGCCCCAATTGCCTGAGGCAGGTCCTTGTAAAAAATCTGTTCAGGAGTGTTTGATGAGTTAAATAAGCTATTGTCGCAGGAAGATAAGAAGAAACTTTTTGTAGGTATCGGAAATCTGCTGAAGATGGACGATGGCGCCGGGGTATATATAAGCCGCAGGATAATTCAGGGAGACAATATTTCCGCTCTGACCGCAGAGGTAAGCATAGAAAATTATATCGGAAAGATAAACAGCCTTGATCCGGATATACTGATACTCATTGACTGTATGGATATAAAAAGCGCCCCTGGAACATTTAAATTACTAAAATTAAACGACATACAGGATATTACATTTAATACTCACAACATCTCACTCAGATGCCTGTCAGATTTTTTCAATATGCAGGTTTATATTCTGGGCATACAGCCTGAAAAAATTGATTTTGGAGAAAATATTTCCTATCTTGTAAAGGCTGTTTCGAAAAAGATTATTGAACGAATAAATAAACGGGAGGTGCACCATGGCTATACAGTATCTATGTAAAGTTTGCAGGGGGAATCTGAATGTCAAAACATCTATCATTCTGGCAGCTGCAAAACTCAGTAACCGGTCACAAAGGGGATTGATCCTGTTAAATCCTGAGATCGGTAATTATACTACGACAACCCATCCCTCTTTCAAAATAAAGGAGGGTGAGGAGTATATCTACACATGTCCCATATGTTCCGCTCAGCTTAACAGCATGAAGTATCTTCACATGGTCAGGATAATTATGATCGATGAAGCCGGAAAAGAGTATAATATTTATTTTTCAGGCATTGCCGGTGAAAAATGTACATACAAGATCAGGGGTAATAAAATTGAGGAGAAGCTTGGGCCTGATGTGAGGATCTATAATAAATATTTTGAAGTCCCGGAGGAAGACAGAAAATATCTGTAGTGTCGTGTCAACTCAATATTGACTGATTAATAAAGAATGGCAAAAAGCAGTCTTCAGGGCTAATCAACCGGGACCCATACCTCCACCCTGGTACCAGCTGGATTTTGCGAATTGTCATACAGGTCTGTTATCTGATATCTTATCTGCCGCTTGTTCATATGGTTCAGAATATCATAGAATTCACTCGTCAGTTTCAGTCCCTTACCGGTTGATGTACTTGCCCCGGCAGATTTTTCTCTTCCAATTCCGTTGTCCTCGATTGTAAGCTTCAGGTAATCATTTTCCTTTATGACCAGGATCTTTATTCTGCCGCCTTCAGTACTTGGCATTATCCCGTGTTTTACCGCGTTTTCGACAAATGTCTGCAAAACAAGTTTGGGGACCTGTTCACTTTTACTTACTCCCTCTCCTACCTCTATTTCAAAGTTTAGCTTATCGCCAAACCTCAGTTTTTCCAGATCGAGGTATGTTGTCACAAAATCCAGCTCTTCCCCGAGATTCCGGAATATCTTTTCAGCATCATTCAGCATACTTCTGAGCAGTCTTGTAAATTTATGCATGTAATCATATGCTGCCTGACGGTCATCGAGATATATGAGTGAAGCAACCGAATTCAGGGTATTGAATGTGAAATGCGGATCGAGCTGTGACTTAATACCCTGCAACTGAAGAGATAAAAGCCTCCTGTTTATGTTCTCCTTCACCTTGAGCTGGTGAGTGCTGATTCTTTTAATAAGGACAATAAACAGAAAGAAAAACAGATAGATACCCGGATATGCAAGGTAACCGAGAAAGGAATAACGGTTTTCTCTTAAACTCAGAAAGTAACCCTCATCGCCGGAACCAAGAAACAAGTGGCGCACATGATCCTTGTCAAGGTAATCATAAAATTTCCAGGAATTGTCAGGAGTCCTGAATGCCTCCTCGTCAAGTTTAAGTAAATCAGAAGTAAAGACAGCCAGTTTATTTTCCACGCCTGAATAAACCAGTATCTCATCTTCTCCGTCGCCGTTTACGTCAGCTTCATAATAATCCGCTTTTGTATTGAAAGGAAGCTCTGCAGAAAGAGTTACCTCCAGCTTGTCGTTTAGTTCAAAAAATTTATCAGCAACTACAATAATTTTATCAGAAGGAAATGAATTAATAATGATCATGCTGATTTTTCTCGATCTGACAAATTCATCGTACTGCCTGTATCTTAACAGCTTTCCATCACCGGAATAGATCATGATCCTGGATTTAAGTACAGAAGTATCGACTCCTCCGGTCCTGTGCGACAGGATATACCCGCTGAATTTATCATTCCTGTAATGTTTGATGCTCAAACCGTTCGCAAAACCTGGAAATTCGACCGGCGGAAATTCAAAATGAAGCCTGTCGTCAAAGACCATGAACCATGTGCTGCTGTCTGAAAAAGGCATACTAGCAGGATAATTTCCTGATGCCGACATAGTCCCGAAAATCTCGGGTTTCTGATCGAGGTCGCCATCTGCCATCTGGGGATCGAGACATACAGAGCCGCTTATCTGGCTGGTTTTCAAGCTCCTGTTAACAATATCGAAACAATACATTCGTCGGGTCCCAAGCTTGTATGCGGAAGAGATACTGAAATAGAGCTCATCCTTCCCGTCTCCGTTCTCATCAAAAAAGCCTGCAGGTTTTAAAGCTGCTGCTACCTGTCCGTTGAGATATCCGATTTTTGCAATGAATATCCTGTCAAGTCTGGTCCCGGAAGGTTCAAGAATTTCGTTAATATTCAGGAACAGGGAATCCTCTTTATAACTGAAAATATATAGCTCCTTGTACTTGTCGTGATCAAAATTACCAAAGAATAAGCCGGATATGGATTTGTTTAAACTGTCCTTGATATTCCATTGATCATAGATCTGATCATCAAGATCCCGCACAACTATATAAAATAAAGGATTCCCTTTATCGACAAGAATTTTTTCAGAAATACTGTCATAATTTAGGTCTGAATAGCCATATCTCCCGGCGTCGTTCCCGGCTGACTCTATGTCAAGCTTATATTTTGAACTTAGCGGAGGAAGGAAAATCATAATCAGAATGGCCGGGATCCCGGCCAGGAACAGTGAGGAATATACGATTTTCTTAATGATTTTACCACCCATCATTCTCTAAAGAATATCAAGGTCTTTCAGATGCTGCCGGGATATTTTCACAGAGACAGACTCCTTTCCTCTGACCAGGGTTATTGTGCTTTTCTTTCTGTCAAGTAATGTTATATACTCAAAATTGATGATCTGTGATCGTCCTATTCTGATAAACCCGGTATCAGGAAGCTGCTCATGCAGTTTACCAAGGTTCTGCGAGCATAAATACTCTTTATCCCCGGTGCAAATAGTAGTATAATTGCCTTCCGCCCTGCAGTAAAGTATTGTATCAGGATTAATGAAGACAGTTCCGCTGCGGGTGTTTACCTTTATTCTGGAAATCCTTTTTCCGGGATCAGCATTTTTAGCTGAAAGTGAAAGGATTGCCCTGCGCTTTGCTATGTACTTTTCAATGCACTCTTTTAGTTCCGCACGGTTCACAGGTTTAAGTAGATAATCAAATGCCTGGATTTTAATTGCTTTTATGGCATATTGTTCGTATGCTGTTACAAAGACAATTCCCGGCTTACCATCGATATAATTAAGATGGTTTACAAACTCAATTCCGTTTGTACCAGGCATCTGGATGTCAAGAAAGATCAGATCCGGCTCAAAATCAGCGAGTTCTTTCAATGCTGTGTCAACTGAAAGCGCCAACCGGATATCAGAAAAAAAACCGGTCTCCTCAAGCAGCCTTTCAATAAGTTTTCTGGCACTTTCTTCATCATCAACGATTAAAGCACTCAGATTTTCTTCCATAAAAATGGTTTGACTTTTCATTTTAAATATACGAAAAGAAATTAAAAAAACATAAATGAATAATAAAATCGCAAATCTTTTAAACATTATGCTGACATTCAAATATTGTTGAACCTGCCGGTTGCAGAGCATTTTTTGAATTCCTTATTCCGTTATCCATGTCAAAAAATAAGTCAGCAAATTTATCCCGTTTTTTTTCTCGTTGATTAATCCTATTTTTGTTTGCAAAAAATTATAAATTAATAATATTTCTGATGCATACCGATATACACAGCAGAGCGGCGAATAACATACGCATCCTTGCCATGGCAATGGTAGAAAAGTCCAAATCAGGCCATCCGGGAGGAGCTATGGGGGCAGCTGACTATATACACGTTCTCTTCTCCGAGTTTTTGAATTTTGATCCAAAGGATACCACATGGATTAATCGCGACAGATTCTTTCTCGATCCGGGTCACATGTCGCCCATGCTCTATACGATCCTCGCCCTTACGGGCCACTATACAATTGAAGATTTAAAGCAATTCCGCCAGTGGGGAAGCCATACACCCGGCCATCCCGAGCTTGATATTACAAGAGGTGTTGAAAATACCTCCGGGCCTCTTGGCCAGGGACATGCGAATGCTGTAGGAGCAGCCATTGCAGAGAGATTCCTTGCAACGAGGTTCGGAGAACTTTTCTCCCATAAGATCTTTAGTTTCATCTCTGACGGGGGCGTCCAGGAGGAGATCTCACAGGGAGCAGGCCGAATGGCAGGATTTCTGGGCCTCAGCAATCTGATAATGTTTTATGATTCAAACGACATTCAGCTCTCGACGGAAACCAGCGCTGTTACCTCTGAAGACACCGCCATGAAATACCGTGCCTGGGGCTGGAATGTAAAAACTATCGACGGAAATAACCAGGACCAGATAAGAAAAGCTCTTGCTGAAGCTGTTGCTGAAAGAGAGAGACCATCAATAATCATTGGAAAAACTATAATGGGAAAGGGGCTGCTTGATAATGAGGGAAAGAGCTTTGAAGGGAAAAACTCAACACATGGTATGCCGGTAACGGAGGCTGGCGGATCATTTGAAAAATCACTTGTAAATCTCGGAGGAGACCTGTCTGATCCTTTCAGAATATTTGATGAGGTAAAGGAGTACTATGAAAAAGTACTTGAAAAAAAATCAAAAGTCGCTGAGGAATGGAAAAAAAGAAAATCTGACTGGGCATCCAAAAATAAAGAGCCCGACAGGAAGCTTAATGACTTTTATTCAGGCAACCTGCCTGAAATAGACTTCAGGTCGATTCAGCAAAAGGAGGGATCAGCAACCAGGGCTGCATCAGCCGTAGTGCTGGGCATCTTTGCGAATAAGATTGAAAATATGATCGTTGCATCAGCAGATCTGGCAAACTCCGATAAAACCGATGGTTTCCTGAAGAATACGCACCCCTTCAGAAAAGGTGACTTTACAGGTGCATTTCTGCATGCAGGAGTATCCGAACTTACAATGGCTGCAGTTATTAACGGCATGGCGCTGCATGGAGGCGTTATCCCGGCCTGCGGTACCTTCTTTGTCTTTTCCGACTTCATGAAACCAGCTGTCAGGCTTGCATGCCTCATGGGACTCCCCGTAAAATACATCTGGACCCATGATGCCTTCCGTGTGGGCGAAGATGGACCGACACATCAGCCGGTTGAACAGGAGGCGCAGCTGCGTCTGCTGGAACACCTTAAGAACCATAACGGTGAGAACAGCATGGTAGTCCTCAGGCCCGCAGACTCCGCTGAGACGACTGTTGCATGGAAAATCGCCCTCAATAATAAAAAGACACCCACAGCCCTGATCCTTTCGAGACAAAATATAAAGGATCTGCCTTCTGATTCCGGCAACAGGTACGATGATGCACTAAACTCTGAAAAAGGAGCTTATATAGTGCAGGATTGCGAAGCCACCCCTGATGTAATTCTGATTGCAAGTGGTTCGGAAGTGGCGACACTTGTCGAAGGTGCTGCTCTTTTAAGAAAGGACAATCTGAATGTCAGGATCATTTCAGCCCCGTCGGAAGGTCTCTTCCGGAATCAACCGGAAGAGTACCGGATATCTCTCCTCCCCGGAAATGTACCCGTTTTTGGCCTTACGGCAGGATTACCTGTTACACTGCAGGGTCTGGTCGGTCAAAAGGGGTTTGTATTTGGAATGAACAGCTTTGGTTATTCGGCACCATATAAGATACTTGATGAGAAACTGGGCTTTACAGCTGCTAATGTTTATGAGCAGGTAAAGTCTTATCTGAAAGGCTTCCATCTTTTGTAATTCTTTTTACCTTTGCTGCACCAAATCTCAGATATGCAGTACGACATTAAACCAGGTATAAAAGGACTTATCTTTGACCTCGACGGAACTCTTGCCGATACAATGCCATATCATTTTATAGGCTGGAAAATAGCCTGTAGAAAATTCGGTGCTGATATTGACACTGCCTTTCTGAGGAAACATACAGGCAGCCCCGGATGGATAATAGCAGATGAAATTATTAAAAATTGCCGCCTCGACGGAAGTGTTACTATCGATGAGATAATGAATGAGAAGCTTACTGAGTTCTATAAACAGCAGCATCTTGTTAAAGCAATTCTGCCGGTGGCAGACATAGTCAGAAAGTACCATGGCATTATGCCCATGGCCGTAGGTACCGGAGGTCACAGGGAGGCTGTCGAGCGAACCCTGGAGGTGACTGATCTGAGGAAATATTTTGATATAATCGTCACTGCCAATGATGTTGAGAATTTCAAGCCACATCCCGAGACTTTTCTGAAATGTGCAGAGCTGATGAATGTCGAACCCCGGTATATTGAAGTCTTTGAAGATGCCGAACTGGGTATTGAAGCTGCAATAAAGGCAGGCATGACAGTCACCGACGTACGTTCGTGGTACGACTCCGACTGGTAGTCAAAGCTGAAAGCCTCTGTATCAACAGGCCATCTCACCAGCATTTTTCTTTGCAGACAGCAGGTTATAAGCCCCCCTGGTGACTACTTTCCCGGGATCAACTACCACTCCATCAGGGAGTATGATTTCGGTATAGCCCGATCCGGTCACACCTTTTTTCACCTCTATCATGCGGTACTCTGTAAATGGCTTACCGGCCTCCTCCTTCTCCTTTTCATAAGTGAATATATAATCCTTATCATCAAAGCTCACTACGGCATCGGAAGGAAGGGCAGTTACCTTGTTGTCAGTCTCTTCAATGTAGGCATTGACATACATCCCGGGCAAAATATTTCTGCATAAACTCGATACGGAGGCGTAAGCCCTGAATGTTTTATCATTATTTACTGATTTTCCGGTCTGTGTAATCACTGCTTCATGTTCTTCCGTTTCATTGTTGATGAAGAATCTTAATTTCTGTCCGGCAGCTACTCTTTGAGCATCTTTTTCAAAGAGAGTCAGCTCGAGCAGAAGTTTTTCACTGTTCACAATTTCAAACAAAACATCAGTCTGGGAAACATATTTCCCGATATTTATATTGACCGCTTTCAGGAAACCACTGATGGGAGCGACAAGATTAACTGTGCTGCTGATATTATTTTCACTGAGCGATTCCGGATCAATTCCTATCAGAAGAAGCTTCTGTCCGAGAGATCTCAGCTTTGCCTTTAGGTTGCTGTATTCAACTGTTACCTGCTGAAGGTTCTGCTTGGAATAAACATCATCTTTATAAAGCTCACTGTGACGCTTATATTCAGCTTCAGCATATGTGAGCTTGTTTTTGGTTTCCAGGTAGTCTTGTTGAATATCGACAAATTCCTGATTTTCGATTACAGCCAGGACCTCCCCCTTTCTGACGGCATTTCCCGGGACAAGGGTTGTATGTTTTATGAAGCCACCCAGGGGCATGCATACAGTAGCCATATTTTGGGGTGCTACCGAAACAATGCCATTAACCTTAATTAGGTTTCCCAGTGTGCGCATTTCGACGGAGCCTAATTGGATATCAGCCAGTTTGATCTGGTCATCACGCAACTCCACTATATCTTCAGGGAGAACCTCAGCATTGGCAGCTCCGGCAGCAGCTTTCCCTGCATTGCTGCATGATAGGTTTGAAATAATCAGTGGAAGGATGACCAACAGTGTTGTAAAGCTTGATTTTGTCATGATAATAAGGTTAAAATATTTTTCCTGTGATATATTCAATTGAAATGACTGTCTGATTACAGTTGTTCAGAGCATCAAGATAGTTCTGTTTTATTGTAAGGGCCCTTGTAAGTGTCATTACATATTCAAGGTAATCCAGGGCGCCTGCCCGGAAGCTGAGATCAGCCTGCCGGATTATCAGGTCTGCCTCGGGTACAGCCTGCTTTTCATAATAATCTACGCTTGAGGAGAATTTTGAGTATTCATCCATAAGCGAGCGGTAGTTACCGGTAATTGACTGAACAAAATATTCCGCATCTGTCTCTGCAACTTTTTCATTTAATTTTGCAGCCCTGGTCTTTGATGTAAACTGAGGAAGCCAGAGAGGAATTGTTATTCCGGCCTTAATTCCGGCAAAACGAAAATCGTTGCCAAAATTCCGTGGCACTCCGTTTATATCCTGGGTTCCGGCAATGGTCTGGCTGAAATACCCGATATTAAGATCGGGCATCATCCGACTTTGTTCAAGCTTCTTCTCCCTCTGTGATACTTCCACCTGTTGCCTGAAGAATCCCAGTGACGGATTCCCTGTTACCGGGGAGCTGTCAGCAGCTGAGAAGGCGTTAATTTTATATAAGGCAGTTTCCGCCGGGACCGGCATAAAATCACAGTTTAAGAGGATCTTAAGCTTCCTGCTGAGTATTAGAATGTCGGTGCTTATCTGGAATAGCTGATTTTTTATTTCGAGGTTTTGAGACCGGGCGGTAATCATCTCAAGTTTGTTTGTTTCACCTGTCTTTGCCCTCAGCTCGGCAGCTCTTAACATGCCTGAATAAAGGCTGTCCTGGAATATTAGTAATTTTTGCCTTGCCGTAATATAAACGTATTGCCAGTAAAGCTGCTTAACCTGTGTTGCTATCTCAAGCTGCGATACCTTAAATTTCCATTCGCTGCTCCTGACATTTGCGTCTGCAAGCTTGTATTTGTTGACATATACCGTTGGAAACTCAAATGATTGCGTAACGGTTATACTGTTGTCACTGTTATAAGAGTTCAACTGGCCATACTCACCATCAATCGCTGTTTTTGGAATATCAACCGAGGCACCTCTGAGAGCCCTCCTCGAATCTGTAAAATATGCCGCAGATCTGACGGACATATTGCTGTCAAGGGCAATCTGAATGGCTTCATGTAAATTAACGGGTTTTGTCTGCTGCGCACTAAGAGTATTCCAGTGCAACGACATACCTGTCAGAAAAAGCGCTGTTAAAAGGAACCTCGCAGGGGACCTTTTTAATCTGAAGCTGAATTTCCCGGACGAAAGAAAGATGTAAAATACCGGAAGTATCAACAGGGTAAGAAGAGTTGCTGTTATCAGACCACCGATCACGACAGTGGCGAGAGGTTTCTGAACCTCGGCTCCTGCAGATGTTGAAAGAGCCATCGGAAGAAAACCAAGTGAAGCGACTGCAGCTGTCACAATTACCGGACGGAGCCTGGTATGAAGACCTTTCAGAACTCTTTCCTTAATGTCGGTTATACCTTCTTTTTCAAGACGGTTAAATTCCGCGATAAGGACAATTCCATTTAGCACTGCCACACCGAACAGTGCAATAAAACCGATCCCTGCTGAGATTGAAAAATTCATGCCGCGCAGCCACAGAGCCACCACACCGCCAATAGCAGACATAGGTACTGCCGTAAAGATCAGCAGGGATTGCTTAACTGATTTAAATGTGAAATAGAGTAAAATGAATATGAGCAGCAAAGCTATAGGAACTGCCACAGTGAGTCGTTTCTGGGCTGCCTCAAGGTTTTTGAACTGCCCTCCATATGAAATGTAATAACCGGTTGGCAGCTGAATTTTCGAATCTACCAGCGCAGTAACGTCACTTATAACGCTTTTTATATCACGGTTACGGACATTGAATCCAACCGTTATCCTTCGTTTTGTATCTTCCCTTGAGACCTGTGCCGGACCGGATTTAACGGAAATGGTGGCCAGCTGTTCGAATGGTATCTGATGGCCGTCAGCAAGAGCCACGGTAAGATACTTTATATCATCAAGATTCTGCCTGTAATCCTTATCGAGACGTACAACCAGGCCGAAGCGTTTCTCTTCATCATATACCACACCTGCCTGGCTACCTGCCACTGCGGTCCTTAATACGCTGTTCACGTCTTCCACTGACAGGCCATACTGTGCAAGACGGTCGCGGTTATACTCCACCTGCAACTGTGCAAGTCCCGTCACCTTTTCAACATTAATATCCTGTACTCCGGGAACAGACTGGATTACTTTTTCAATCTCAGATGCTTTCAGGGAAAGTGTTGTAAGATTATCGCCAAAGATCTTAATAGCTATATCCTGTTTTGAACCTGTCATTAATTCATTGAATCTCATCTGAATAGGCTGCTGAAATTCGAACTTGACCCCGGCAAGCGCCACCAGCTTTTCCTCCATTTTGGCAACAAGCTCTTCACGTGTCTTTGCTGAAACCCATTCGCTTTTATCTTTCAGAGTTATAATATAATCACCTGTCTCCATAGGAGTCGGATCAGTAGGAATCTCACCCGCTCCGATCTTGCACACGGCATGTTTTACCTCCGGAAAGTTCTCAAGCAGTATTTTGTTTGCAGTGATAACTTTATCAATAGTATTTGTAAGCGAGCCGCCCTGAAGGGTCATAACACCCGAAGCAAGATCACCCTCCTCAAGCTGGGGAATAAATTCCCCACCCAATCTGGTAAATAAAAATATGCTGAACAGGAAAATCACAATTGCCAGTGAGGATACAAGCAGTTTCCGGTTCAGTGCAAAATTTATTGCAGGATTAAATATCTTATGGAACCAGTTTATAAGTCTGTCCGAGAGATTTGATTTGTGGGTTGTTTTCTTGCTCAGGAAAAGCGCCGATGCCATCGGGACATATGTGAGCGACAGGATTGCAGCGCCGATAAGTGCGAAAGTCACTACCTCGGCCATCGGCCGGAACATTTTCCCTTCTATTCCTACCAGGGCCATAATAGGCAGATATACTATCAGTATTATGATCTGACCGAATGTTGCAGAGCTCATCATTCTTTTTGCCGAATCCATTACATTATTATCCATCTGTTCCTGCGACAGCCTTTCAACTCCCTGATGATGATGGTTGCTTAAATAGATCCTGTGGACCACACTCTCAACAATTATGACTGCCCCATCGACAATAAGTCCGAAGTCAATTGCACCAAGGCTCATAAGATTTCCTGAAACCCCGAAAAGATTCATCATCGATATTGCAAAAAGCATTGAGAGAGGAATGACAGAGGCCACAATCAGCCCGGCCCTGATATTCCCCAGAAGCAACACAAGAATAAAGATGACAATCAGTGCTCCCTCAACAAGGTTTCTCGATACCGTACCAATAGCGCGTCC
The DNA here is from genome assembly GCA_963816345.1 of uncultured Bacteroidales bacterium. Taxonomy (GTDB): domain Bacteria; phylum Bacteroidota; class Bacteroidia; order Bacteroidales; family VadinHA17; genus LD21. The sequence goes on along the minus strand of CAWFKI010000005.1, from coordinate 996,844 downwards.
GACAAGATCAGAACGGTCGAGATAAGGTTCTATAGTGATTTCAGCCGGTAATGATTTTTGTATTGATTTTATCCTTAGTTCAACATTATCAATAACCTCATGTGCATTGGCACCTTTTAACATCATCACAACACCCCCGACTGCCTCTGTGGTGTCAACTACAAAAGCTCCATACCTGGTGGCATTACCATACTGCACAGTAGCTATATCCCGTATGAGGACCGGAATTCCGGAACTGCCTGTTCTGACCACGATCTTCTCAATATCCTCTAAAGTCCTGACCATGCCTATCCCCCGGATAAAATACGCATTGGGTTTTTTATCTATGTAGGAGCTTCCTGTATTCTCGTTATTTTTTTCAAGCGCGTTAAAAATGTCAGTCAGGGTCAGGCTCATGCCTCTTAGCCTTTCAGGATTCACTGCAATTTCGTACTGCTTGACGAATCCTCCGTAGCTGTTAATATCAGCCACCCCCGGTGTGCCAAGCATCTCACGTCTGATAACCCAATCCTGTATAGTCCTGAGCTCCATCGGATTGAACATCTTCTCATATCCTTTTTTCACAGCCAGGCGATACTGGTAAATCTCTCCCAGGCCTGTCGAGATCGGAGCCAGTGAGATACTTGCCAGTCCCTGTGGTATGACCTCCTCAGCTTCTTTCAACCTCTCATTAAGCTGCTGCCTGGCCCAATATATGTCCGCACCGTCTTTAAACACAACGGTGACCACCGACAGTCCCAGCCGGGAGATGGACCTGAGTTCAATAATATCGGGAATATTGGCAACGGCCACCTCTATGGGCGCAGTTATGAAACTCTCTACCTCCTGAACGGCAAGTGATGGCGCGAGCGATATTACCTGCACCTGATTATTTGTTATATCCGGAATGGCATCCACAGGTAACCGGGTCAATGAGTAAATACCCCATCCGGTCAATGCCAGAATAAACAATACAATTATAAACTTATTCTTAATTGAGAATGAAATGATCCCATCTATCATTATCAGGAAAATTATTAATGTTATATACTTACGATCTCTTGTCTGATCACTCCGGGATAGCTAACCCGAAAGAATGAGGATTAAACAGGAAAAGTTTCCTGCCTGGCACAATACCATTAAATTGGAGGAGGTCAGCTCAGGTGAGGGGGTGCCCTGAAGGGATTCGCTGAAGCTATGTAAATCTGAGGGAAGGGTTTCCCCGGATAATTAATAATAACCTTTGAATAATGGAATTCCAGAGGTGTGATATCGTATAACCGGCCGATAGTGACATGACCGGATTGTAAATTCTTTTGTAATATCGCTGGTGGAAATTTTTCAGCTGTAAGGTCATTGAAGGCATGACAATGAACAGGGAAACCCGAATGGTGGCCTGATTTACTGTCAGAAACAGGGCAGGAATTATTTTGTCCGGTAATCTGATCCGAGAGATGGTGATCATGAGGAATTATCATATGAGCAGTTATCACCAGCCCGGCCAGCAACAAAAAATAATTCCTAACTGATTCAAGGATCCTGCTCATAATATCTTCTCTACCGAGACTTCTGAAAATTTTTCCAAATATAATTATTAAATTTTATAACGCATAAAAAAAGCCCGGAATACGCTTTCCCGGGCTTTCAGATAACGGTCCTTCAGTTTTTCAAACAAGGATCTTTGTTGTGAGATTAATTATGCTTGTCTTAATATCGTCAAAGGGCTTTCCTTCCCTGCTTTTATCCTGCTCAACGATCATATATTTCATGCCTGCTATTTTTTTTGCGGCCAGGATCTTCTTAAAATCAACTATGCCCGCTCCCACCGGAGCAAAATCACTTGCACCTGAAGTTGAAAAGACCGGTGGCTGGCTTGTGAACATATCCTTCAGATGGAAAAGCTGGAATCTTCCAGGATATTTTTTAAATATCTCAACAGGATTCTGCCCTGCCTTTATTGCCCAGAAGAGATCTATCTCCATTGTAACAAGATCTTTGTCCAGCCCGGCCAGGAGGATATCAAAGTATGGCACCTTGCCTTCAAGGGTAGCAAATTCGAAATTATGATTATGGTAGCCATACTGTATCCCCGATTCCTTCATTATTGCACCGGTTGTGTTCCAGTTGGCAACCAACTTCCTGTAACTGTCAAGCGTTTTACGATCCTCTTCTGCCACAAAGGGTTGCATGCAATATTTTGCTCCCACCCTGGCATGATCTTCCGCTGTCACCTTTGCCAGGTCAGGGGTAAAATCTTTTGGTTCAATACCGGCATGACTGCTGAGAATCTCCATTCCAAGACCGTTCACCAGTTTTTTGAACTCTTCAGGTTCCATCCCGTAGAACTTTCTGTCAGCATAGTTTGCCAGCTCAAGATATTTATAGCCTGTATCAGAAACTTTTTTAAGTGAACCGGCAACATCTGTAGCCATGGCATCCCTGATGGTATAAAGCTGAAGTGCTATGCCGAAAGATTTCAGATCAGCCGCCGGGTGTGAAAAGACCGGCCCGGAACTGGTAGCGTACCTGGAAACTGCAAATGCTCCGAAGGCCCCCGCAGTTGTAACTTTGAGGAAGTCCCGCCTCGAATGTTTATTTTTCATTGTTAAAATAATAAGTAAATAATTACAATTCGTTATATTAAAATCCCGTTAAAAATAGTTCAATTAAATAATACATTTCATGTAATTACGTTAGCATTCAATTATTTTTTTTAATTATGCCGCTTAATTCAGTTAACATTGAATAAAATAGTCTCCACCACCGATGGTTCCCACACAATATATGTTCCTGAGCTTAATGAACATTATCATTCAATTCATGGTGCAGTTCAGGAATCCACACACATATTCATCAATAACGGTTTAAGTTTTTGCCGGGCAAATCCGGTAAATATTTTTGAGGTTGGATTCGGGACCGGACTGAATGCACTCCTGACTGCGGTTAAAAGCTTAACGGGAGAAAGACCGGTAAATTATACTGCTATTGAAAAGTATCCCCTTGATAATAATTTGATCAGTACATTAAATCATCACCTGTTTGCCGGTGAATCCGGAAGGGAATTATCTGATCTTATCCACACATCTCAGTGGAATATCTGGGTTGATATCTGTAAAAATTTCAGGATCAGAAAGATACATGGAGATATTACCACCTTCTCATATCCGGAATGTTACGACCTTATCTATTTTGATGCTTTTGGCCCTGACAAGCAGCCTGAAATCTGGACGAGGGAACTCTTTACCCGGATTGCTTCAATAACGGTAAAAGATGGTATTCTTGTGACTTATTCAGCCAAGGGAGAAGTCCGAAGGAATCTGAAAGCATGCGGATTTGAGGTAAGTCTTCTTCCGGGGCCTCCGGGGAAAAGGCAGATTATAAGGGCAGTAAAAATTTAAAATATATTTTACACGGGATCATTTGCTTTCCCTAAAGTATTATCTTAGCGGAAATTTTAAAAATTAAAAATGTAATGTATGAAAATTAGAGGATTAATGCTTATGACTGCCATAATGGCCTTAATTTTAGGCTCTTGTGCAAAAGGTTCTTTTAAAAACACAAAAATGGAAAGCAGTGCAGACTCACTCTCCTATGCATTCGGGATTAATATTTATAATTCTCTTGCAGCTGACTCTCTGACACTGGATCCCATGCTTGTGGCAAAAGCTATGCTGGATGGAAAAGAAGGGAAACCGGGAATGACTGAAGAGATTGCAAGAGGAACGATCATGAAATTTGTCAATGAGCGCGAAGCAATGAAAACAAAAAAACTGGATGAGCAAAATAAGGTAACTTATAAGGATTACATTGAACAGAATGAAGCTTATCTTGCAAAAAACAAAGAAAAACCAGGAGTTGTGGTTACTGCAAGTGGCCTCCAGTACGAGGTTGTGAAAATGGGAACCGGTCCCAAACCAACTGCTCAGAGTACAGTAAAAGTTCATTATGTAGGAACACTGATTGACGGAAAGGAATTTGATTCTTCAATCAAGAGAAATCAACCTGCCCAATTTCCTGTTTCAGGTGTGATCCCTGGCTGGACAGAGGCTTTACAGCTTATGCCTGTCGGTTCAAAGTTCATACTTGTAATACCTGCATCACTTGGGTACGGATCAAGAGGGGCTGGTGATGTTATCAAACCCTATTCAACACTTATATTCCAGGTCGAACTTCTTGAAATTGTCAAGTAGTATGGTCAGGGCTGAGATACAGACTCCAAAGGGTAATATGAAGGTCAGCTTCTTTGAGGCTGACGCTCCGCATACTGTTGAGAACTTTGTTACCCTTGCCAGACAGGGGTTATTACGACGGGCTCGCCTTTCACAGGGTCTTACCTGATTTTGTCATACAGGGAGGATGTCCATTTTCCAGGGATATCAGTGACCCGAGGGTAGGCACCGGAGGACCAGGCTATAAGATAGACTGTGAACTTACAGGAGGAAATCAGTACCATGACAGGGGAGTTCTTTCAATGGCACATGCCGGAAGGAACACCGGGGGATCACAGTTCTTCATTTGCCATAGCCGCACTAACACAAAACATCTTGACAGGCAGCATACCTGCTTCGGAAAAGTATATGAAGGAGTTGATGTTATTGACAAAATAAGGCAGGGCGATAAAATTGAAAAAATAATTATTTACGAAGAATAGAAGATATGTCATTTGAGATTTCCGGAAAAGTTATCGATATCTCACCTGTAAACCAGGTAAGCGATAAATTCAGAAAGAGGGAGTTTGTCATTGAAAAAAAAGAGACCGGCGGAGCCGCTGTCTTTATTGACTACATCAAATTCCAGCTTATCCAGGATAAGTGCGATCTCATAAATGAGTCTTTTCTTAATGAAGAGATTAAAATATGGTTCAACCTTAAGGGTAATAAATGGGAACGGGATGGTAAAATTAATTACTTTACCAATCTCGATGCCTGGAAAATTGAGAAAATATCATCCCAGGTAAGAGACCAGAATATACCATCGCCTACAACCCTGGAGGATATACCACCGGAAAATGAAGAGCTAAGTGATCTTCCGTTCTGAAAAATTTGTTAAAAGGCTGCCTGATTAATAGGCAGCCTTTTTTAAATACCGGCTTTCCCTGGCAATTAATTTAAGGCAAGTCTGAAGCCAAAGTCAAAATTATAATATGATGAAAAAAATCTTTCTCGCAGTTTTTGTTATCACAGCTGCAAGCCTCCATTCACAGGTCGCTACAGATCAGGTATTACTAAAATCGCGGCAGGTACGGCTTCCATATAACAGGCTGATACAACCCGCAGGCATCCAGATCTTTTTTGGAGACATCTCCATGGAAAACCATGCTCTTGATGCTGTTTTGTCACCCGATGGTAAATGGCTTGCAGTGGAAGAAAGATACAGCATTGTATTCATAAGCACTGCAGACGACAGTGTGAAATTCGTACTGAGGAACAGTGCCAATATCGATCTGAGGGGAGGAATGAACACCTATTCCGGAATAATATGGCACCGAGGCAAGAAAGGCCCGGAGGTCTACTGGAGTACCGTAGGAAGAAACAACAGATCATTTGTCGTCTCAGCCAGATGGGATGGAACCAGGGCCGAATTCGGACAAATATTTGAGTATAAGCCTGATGTCGGTTCAGAAATGGCACTTCCAAATGAAATTCTCATTACAAGGGAAACAGGAAAGGAGTTTTTGTATGTGGTTCTGAATGGCAATAACAAAGTGATTAAGCAGAATTTGAATTCGGGAGATACAATATGGGTAGCTGATCCGGGAGTTGCACCATACGGACTGGCTATGGCCGCAGGGAAACTCTATGTCACAAACTGGGCAGGAAGGCATCCTGCCGCCGATGATAATGATGTTGCCGGGGTTCCGTGGGGCCTGGCCAGGGTAAACAATAATGACGGCGGGTCCACCCGGGAAGGAAGTGTGACTGTTATAAACCCGTCAGATGGCACTATCCTGAAGGAGCTTGTAGTGGGACTTCACCCCAACGAGATCATCAGTGACAAGGCGGGCAAATTTATCTATCTGACAAATTCCAACAGTGACAATGTCTCCGTTATCAATACCCGTACAGATGAGATACAGGAAACAATAAGCGTTAGGTTACAGCCTGAGATAAATCCATTCTTTGGAGATTCGCCCGATGGACTGTGTCTCACGACAGACGGCAAGACTCTGCTTGTGGCAAACGGTATGGATAATGCCCTTGCAGTAATAAATCTTAATAACGAGGGAAAGACTTCTGGTGAAAATCAAGGCAGCAGGGTTGCCGGATTCATTCCAACAGGAGCCTATCCTTCCTCTGTGACCATGTCGGATAAAGGGATCCTCTATGTTTCAAACCTGGAGGCTGCCGGAGCACGATGGGGCATAACGAACCCGGCCACCCCCAACCTTATATATAATTCCCATAACATGAAAGCTTCCGTATCTGTCATTCCCTATCCCGGCATGAAAGATCTCAAGGCATATACTGATACTGTAATTGCCCTTAATGACCTTTCAAGGGCGTTGAAAGGACTGGAAAAACCTGGGGAATCAGTCCATCCCAGGCCTGTGCCCGGAAGAATCGGAGAACCCTCTGTTTTTAAGCATGTCGTATATATAATAAAGGAAAACAGGACCTACGATCAGGTTCTGGGCGACATGAAACAGGGCGACGGTGATCCGGGGCTATGCATTTACGGGCCTGAAATAACGCCAAATACACATAAATTATCGGAAGAATTTTTACTGCTTGATAATTTCCGCGTTTCAGGAAAATGTTCGGCAGAGGGACACCAATGGACAGATGCATCGATAGTTACCGATTATATTGAAAAGAACATACGTGCCTGGTTCAGAAGCTATCCGCATGTCCAGACCGATGCACTGGTCTATGCACCAACAGGATTCCTCTGGGATAATGCAGTACGAAAAGGAAAATCCGTGCGTATTTACGGTGAAGCGTCAGTGCCGCTGCTGAACGATACCCTTGACTGGACAAATATCTATAAACTTTATAAAAGCGGTAAGAAAGTTGAGTTCACCAATTATACCACAATTGAGCCTGTAAAAAGAATTCTGAGTCAGACTTATCCCTCATATGGAAACCTGGAGTTCACCGATGCCATGAGAGCTGACGCATTAATAAAGGAACTTCATGATTATGAGGCAGAAGCCGGGCGATAAACTTCCCGAACTGATGATTGTTGCACTTCCGAATGACCATACCGCCGGAGTAAGACCGGGATCACCCACACCAAGGGCAATGGTTGCTGACAACGATTATGCACTTGGACAGGATCGTGGAGGCCTTTACTAAAAGCCGGTTCTGGAAGGAGACTGTCATATTTGTAGTTGAGGATGATTCCCAGAGCGGCTGGGACCATGTGTCAGCATACAGGACTGTGGCACTTGTAATAAGTCCCTACTCAAGATTAAGAAATACTAATCATACATACTACACCCAGCCATCAATGGTCCGGACTATTGAACAGATACTTGGCCTCCCTCCGATGAATATACAGGATGCGATTGCTCCGACTATGGACAACTGTTTCGGCTCTGCGCCTGATCATACACCGTATAAAGCCATTCCAAATAAAATACCTCTGGATGAAATGAACACGCCACTGATCTCATTGAAAGGCAATGCCCGCTATTTTGCAGAAAAAAGCATGCTCCCTGAGTTCGAAGGAGTTGACATGGGCAATGATGACCTTCTTAACAGGATACTCTGGTTTGCTGCCAAAGGCGATATACCCTATCCGGCCATGTATGCCGGTCCTTCAGACGGGGAAGCAGATGATGACAGGTAAATGATTCTGATATAACAATATATGACGAGTAACCCTTTGCTTCAGAAATGGGAAACCCCATACGGATCACCTCCATTTGATAAAATTAAGATCCGCCATTTCAAACCTGCAATCAAGGCAGCAATTAAGACAGCCGCAGCTGAAATAAAAGATATTGCAGACAATATTGAACCACCTGATTTCATGAATACGGTGGCAGCCCTTGAGAGATCGGGAGAAGATCTGGGCAGGATCACCTCTGTGCTGTTTAACCTCAACAGTGCCGAAACTTCCAGGGAACTTCAGACAGTTGCCCGCGAGGTATCCCCTCTTCTTACCCGCTTCTCGAATGACATCACACTGAACAGGAAGCTCTTCAGAAGAATAAAGGAAATTTATGAAAAAAGGGAAACATCAGGGCTTAATACTGAGCAAAAGATACTCACAGAAAAAAAATACAGGAATTTTGCACTTGGTGGTGCCGGCTTAAAAAGTGGGGAGAAAAAACGTTTCAGGCAGATATCCGAAGAACTTGCCACTCTCTCTTTGAAATTTGATGAGAATGTACTTGAAGAGACCAACTCCTTCGAACTTCATCTTACCAGAAGGGAAGATCTTGCCGGATTGCCTGAAAACCTTGTCGAAACGGCTGCCATGGAAGCTGAATCAAGGAAGAAAAAGGGCTGGGTATTTACCCTTCATTTTCCGAGCTATGTGCCATTTATGCAGTATTCGGAAAAAAGAGAGCTCCGGAAAAAGATGTTCATGGCTTATTCCTCACGTGCATTCAGGGGAAATGAGTTCGATAACCGGAATAATATAATCAAAATAGTAAATCTCAGAATGAGAGATCGCAGTAATGCTGGGATTCACCAATTTTGCAGAAATGATCCTTGGCGACCGCATGGCAGATACTCCTGCCAGGGTCAATAGTTTTCTTGAGGAACTTATATACCGCCTGTAAACCTGCTGCAGTAAGGGACTTTGAGAAATGTCAGCAGATTTGCGGCAGAAACAGGGTTTAAGGGTCATCTGGAACGGTGGGACTGGGCCTTTTATTCAGAGAAGCTGAAAAAGAAGCTGTTTGCAATTGACGATGAGATCCTCAAACCATACTTTTCTCTTGAAAATGCCGAGAAGGCTATATTCGGTCTTGCTTCGGCTCTTTATGGGATCAGGTTCTCGGAGAATAATTCCATACCAGTGTATCACAGTGAAGTAAAGACATATGAAGTATATGACAGTGATAACACATTTCTTTCATTGCTCTACCTCGACTTATCATCCCCGCCCCGGGAAGAACGGCGGCGCCTGGATGACAAGCTACAGGGACCAGAGAGATGAAGAAGGAATAGATATAAGACCTTTGATCTCAATTGTTGCCAACTTCACACAGGCCCGGCAGAGACAAGACCCTCTCTTCTCACTTTCAATGAGCTGACAACCTTTCTTCATGAATTCGGACATTCTCTCCACGGAATGTTTTCAAAATGCACTTATGAAAGCCTTTCCGGAACAAATGTTGCCCGCGATTTTGTTGAACTGCCTTCACAGTTCATGGAAAATTTTGCATATGAAAAGAAATGGCTCGATACATGGGCATCGCATTATAAGACAGGCGAAAAGATTCCCGATGAATTAATAACCAAAATCAGGGAATCATCTGCCTATAATGAGGGATACGCATTCTTCAGGCAGCTGGGATTTGCTTTTCTCGATATGGCATGGCACACTATCAAAAATCCTGTCGAAACAGAAATAACCGAATTTGAAAAAGCGGTCTCAGGAAAAACCGAGTTGTTCCCGGCAATCGATGGGATAAACATGAGTGCATCGTTCAGCCATATCTTTGCAGGGGGGTATGCAGCCGGGTATTATGGATATAAATGGGCGGAAGTGCTTGATGCTGATGCCTTCAGCTTATTTACCGAAAAAGGAATATTCGATAAAGATACGGCTTCTTCCTTCCGGAAAAATATCCTTGAAAAGGGAGGAACAGACAGACCCGAGGAACTTTATGTGAGATTCAGGGGAAAAGAAGCAACAATTGACGCTCTTCTCAGAAGAAGCGGATTAATTTAAAGCAAGCGCTCCGGATCTTCATTTCCACCCGGCAGAAGGAGAAATGCCGGTTGGATATTCCTAAAACTTGAGTTATATTTATCAGCGGGTTTCCGACCCGGATTTTTTGGAATAATATATTATTAATCAATCTATTATACTCGGCCATATGATCCTCTTTTTCGAAGGCATGACCAAAAATATCATTGCAGCTGGTACTAAAGAAATTATCACTGAGAAAGATATTGAAAAGCTTGTCTGGCTGTTTGGAAATGCCAGGCCTGTTGAAAAAGAGCTGATTGAAGGTACATTTACCGGGCCCAGAAAAGAGATGGTAACCCCATGGAGCACAAATGCCGTTGAGATGACACAGAATATGGGGATTACAGGCATCGAAAGAATTGAAGAGTTCCATATCTCAGACACCTCAAAACCCCATTATGATCCTATGCTTCAGTCTCTTTACAAAGGACTTGATCAGACATTATTTTCGATCGGGAAACAACCTGATCCGATAATTGCTGTTGAAAATATTAAGGAGTACAATGACAAGGAAGGTCTTGCCCTTAATGATGAAGAGGTCGGGTATCTTGAAAAATTAGCCGGTTCAATCGGACGGAAGCTTACTGACAGTGAAGTCTTTGGTTTTTCGCAGGTTAACTCGGAACACTGCCGTCATAAAATATTCAATGGAATATTTATCATCTCCGGTGAAGAAAAAGAGGCAACTCTTTTTGAAATGATCAAAAAGACAACAAAAGTAAACCCCAATAAGGTAGTCTCTGCATATAAGGATAATTGTGCATTCATTGAGGGCCCTGTTGTTGAGCAATTTGCTCCGGCATCGCAGAATAAACCTGATTATTTCATCATAAAAGACTACAAATCTGTTCTTTCATTAAAGGCTGAGACTCATAATTTTCCGACAACAGTCGAACCTTTTAACGGGGCTGCCACCGGTACCGGGGGCGAGATCAGGGATCGAATTGCAGGAGGTAAGGGAGCCTTCCCGATAGCCGGAACAGCCGTTTATATGACTTCCTATCCAAGACCTGATGGCCCCCGCGAGTGGGAAAAAGCCACGAAGGAGAGGCCATGGCTGTATCAGACCCCTGAGGACATCCTGATTAAGGCATCAAACGGAGCAAGTGACTTTGGAAATAAATTCGGACAGCCTCTTATCTGCGGGTCAGTTTTTACATTCGAACATTTTGAAAATCTTAAAAAATTCGGGTACGATAAAGTTATAATGCTCGCCGGCGGAATAGGTATCGGGAAGATGAATGACAGCGGGAAGGATATACCGGAAAAGGGTGACGCAATTGTACTGCTTGGTGGTGACAACTATCGGATAGGAATGGGAGGAGGAGCTGTTTCATCAGTCGATACGGGACGGTACAACAGCACTATAGAGCTTAATGCAGTGCAGCGGGCCAATCCTGAAATGCAGAAAAGGGTTTATAACGCGATAAGGGCCATGAGTGAACTTGATCATAATCCGGTGATATCAATCCACGATCATGGAGCAGGAGGTCACCTGAACTGCCTTTCAGAACTTGTCGAAGCTACCGGAGGGAAAATTGATATCAGCAAACTGCCCATAGGAGATCCTACACTTTCAGCAAGGGAGATAATAGGTAATGAATCACAGGAGCGAATGGGTCTTGTTATAAAAAAGGCCGATTTCGGGGTATTGAAATCAATTGCTGAAAGGGAGAGAGCCCCTATTTATATAATCGGTGAGATAACAGGCGATAATCAATTCACCTTCGAGAATCCCGTTACCGGAGAAAAACCCATCGATATCGCTCTTGAGGCGCTCTTCGGAGACCCTCCGAAAACAATTATGAACGATGTGTCCATTCCTGATTGCTACGAAGAACCGGAATACAGTTTCAGTAAAATTCATGAATATGCCGCGCTGGTACTTCAGATTGAAGAAGTTGCATGCAAGGACTGGCTTACAAATAAGGTCGACCGGTCGGTAACCGGACGCCTTGCAAAACAACAATGCGCCGGACCTCTTCAGCTGCCATTAAATAATCTTGGCGCAATTACACTTGATTACAGGGGAAGATCAGGAATGGCTACATCAATTGGCCATGCTCCCGCAGCAGGTCTGATAGATCCCGAAGCAGGTTCAGTATTATCAATTGCCGAAGCTCTTACAAACATTATATGGGCTCCTCTGGCTGACGGGATCAGAAGCGTCTCTTTATCGGCCAACTGGATGTGGCCCTGCAAAAATCAGGGGGAGGATGCAAGGCTATACTCAGCGGTAAAAGCCGCAGGCGATTTCGCTCTTGCCCTGGGCATCAACATACCTACCGGGAAAGACAGCCTCTCCATGACACAGAAATACGGCGACAATGTTGTTCTCTCTCCCGGTACTGTTATTATTTCTGCCTCCGGCGAGGTAAGCGATATAAGAAAGATCATTGAACCGGTTATTGTGAACGACCCCTCCACAAGCCTTCTTTACATAGATATGAGCCGGGATGAATTTAAAACAGGAGGCAGCAGCTTTGCCCAGATCCTCAACCGTTTGGGCAATAGCGCCCCGACCGTTAAAGACCCGGCCTATTTTGCTGACGTCTTTGATACTATCCAGCAGCTTATAAATAAAAACCTGATACTTGCGGGGCACGATATTTCGGCAGGCGGTATGCTGACCACTCTTCTTGAGATGTGCTTTTCAAACACCAGTGGCGGATTGACAGTGAACCTGTCGGCCCTTGACGGAAACGATACGGTTAAAATCCTTTTCAGCCAGAATCCCGGGATTATAATCCAGGTAAGTGACGAAGATGAGGTGGCAGAACTGCTTCTGGAAAACGAAATTTCCTATCTGTCTATAGGTCAACCTGTTAATGAGAGATCATTATTTATTAAAAGCAATAACCAGTCAATCACCTTCGATATAGACGATCTTCGTGACAAATGGTTCCACACCTCTTACCTTCTCGATCGCCGGCAGTGTGGTCCGGATCTTGCCCGGGAAAGATTCAGAAGTTTTAAAAGCAATGAACTGAAATTTAATTTTGGAGAATTTCAGGGAACCTTTAAGTCACTGGGAATTTTACCGGACAGAAGAACTGCAAGCGGTATCAGGGCAGCAATAATAAGGGAGAAAGGTGTCAACGGAGACAGAGAGATGGCTTATGCTCTTTACCTGGCAGGCTTTGATGTTAAGGATGTCCATATGACTGATCTGATCTCAGGCCGCGAAACCCTTGAAGAGATAAGTATGATTGTTTTCGTAGGCGGATTTTCAAATTCGGATGTCCTTGGTTCAGCCAAAGGATGGGCCGGAGCCTTCAGGTATAATGACAAAGCAAGAATCGCTCTTGAGAAATTTTATAAAAGATCAGATACTCTATCCCTGGGCGTTTGCAATGGGTGTCAGCTGATGGTTGAACTTGGACTTGTCTATCCCGATCATGCTGAGAAACCAGGACTTTCACTTAATAAATCGCGCAAGTTTGAATCAGGATTCGTCAGCCTGAAAATTGAAAGAAATAATTCGGTAATGCTCGGGAACATGTCAGGTATGGAGCTTGGAATATGGGTAGCTCATGCAGAGGGGCAGTTTAAACTCCCGTATAAAGAAGAGAGGTATGCAATTCCTTTAAAATTCAGCAGGCATAATTACCCCGCCAATCCGAACGGGTCGGATTTCGATGTTGCAGGTCTGGTATCTGAAGATGGAAGGCATCTGGTAATGATGCCACATCTTGAAAGGGCATATTTTCCCTGGCAGTGCGGTTATTACCCATCAGGCAGGAAAAATGATGAAGTCACACCCTGGATCAAGGCATTCGTTAATGCGAGAGAATGGGTCAGGACACATAAAAGCTGACCTGACGTCTCTTCAACACACCTGAATTCCTCAGCGTCTGGCCGGAGTCAGCAATACTGACAGCAGCTTTGTCTCATCATCAGCAGATGATCCATCCGGTTTATAATTCTTCGGGATAATCTTATCACTTATCACCTGCACGTTATAGACACCCGTATCGAGGATAAAAAGAGATCCCATGAAGGAGTCCGCACGGTAGTATGGCCCTGAGACCTCCCCTGAATTCCGCACCACTCTGTCGCATATCGGAAGGGTCTCCAGCCTGTTGTCGCGTACGCTGACCAGAACTGATTTTTTATAGTTAAGGTCGGTTGTGTCTTTTGTAGCACTTGACAACCATACATTGTATCGTCCCGACTTCGAAACGACGACGCTCCATTCGGCAGTGTTGGACGATGGATCAGTCATATCATGATAACATTCCGCTTTATCAATCTTCAGTGAAATGTCTCCGTCAGGCTGTTGAAATATCCTGTTTTCAGCAACCACCTGCATTTTTTCTGATGATCTGACAGAACGATCGCATGAATATAATAATGTAACCCCTGTCAATATCACCCACACATAAATATTTCTTCTCATCTCCCGGGGATTTTATATTGATTTACCTCATGATAACGCCAGGAAATATTATTCAGTATATCAGACGGACGGAAAATCTTTAGAAAGTACGGATCCGACCCATACTATCTGTACTGACCAAAAATGCATTGCTGAAGATTTGAGTAATACTTTTAATGACAGGGAGATCCGAGTAAATACTATGAAAGAGGAATGAAAGCGGATTCATTTATTAAATGATACCTCAGCCAGCTCTTTCAATGAAAAGGCATCCCTGCTGAATGGCCTTTTTATGACAGGTACCGTCAGAGCCTCTGCTACAATCTCTGCTATATCGGCAACTCTTGTTTCTGTTACAGCAGAAAATGTTTTTTTGCAAAGCGGACAGGCAGTTGCAAGAATATCCGGATTTTCCCTGGTCAGTTCCGATGCAGCGTTTCGGGCTATCAGAGATCTTTTCTGTGTACTGATTTTCATATTGGCAAGGCTTCCCCCGCAACAAAGCGAATTATTATCATCATATTTGTTCGTTGCAAGTCTTGCAACGTGTCTCAGAACCTCTTTTGGCTCATCATAAACACCTGATCCTCTTCCCAGGTCGCAGGGTGTATGATAGACAACATTTTTCCGCAGAAATTTCATACGGACAGAACCGTCATCAATAAGGTTTTTGATAAACTGGGTATGATGAAGTACTTCAACATCAAGGTAATAACTCTCCTTAAAGACTTTATAGCATATAGGGCAGGAAGTCACCAGGGTATGTGCACCCGATTTCCATATGAGCTGTGAATTATAATTTATCAGTTCCCTGGCCTCCCTGTCCTGTCCGGCAAGCATCAGAGGACGGCCGCAACAAACCCCTCCCTGTTCATCTAAAAAATTGTAATTCAGTCCTGACGCATCAAGTATCCTGATCATGGAGTTTTTTATTGACGGGGTAAGATGAGTCATGCAGCCGGCAAAGTAGAGAACATCCGTATTCCCGGGACTGACTTCAGGAAGAAAATTATATACCGCTGGCATGTTGATTTTTTCAGCAGGAACGGGTTGTCTGCTTCTGAAATAACCTTTATAGGTATTCCTGAAAGCATTATCAGCCTCTCCTGCCCTTCTTTGTATCATCCTTACCGGAGAAATTTCGATTCCGACCGGGCATACCTGATCGCATCTTCCGCACATCAGACAGTTATGAGCAATTTCGGATACATTACTATTATTGCGAATGGCCTTCATCAGATAAGCTGATTGAATATTTGTCACTCCTGCGGCAAAGTTTAGCTGGCAGGTATCGATACAGATACCACATGATGAGCATGAGTATACTTCAACTTCAGAGAATGTACCTGTCTTATCCCCGGTTTGTATCCCTGAATTTCTCATAAAGATCAGGAAAAGCTCAGTGGGAATATGCATATATCTTGTAACAGGCATAAGTACAAAAAAGGTACCTAAAGATAATGAATAGAGCCACCAGAAAGGATATGCCATCTGCCGGGCTGGAAGAAACGTTGCAAGCCAGCTGCCCAGGCTTCCGGTAAGAAAGCTTCCTGTGCCATATGCCCCGCATGTAAAACTTTCCGCCAGCAGACGGCTGGGAAAGATCAGCCATAACGCGGTAAGAGCTACCTTATCTGTAATCTTCAGTTTTGTTGTCTTCTTCATGCCGACAACTCCCGGGTAAAACCTCTTAAATACGGCAAGAAGTAAACCTGAGAGTATGAATGCGAGGATGAGATCCATAAGAAATCCGTATGATGCTTCAAATCCCATTCTGCCATGCTCAGGATTGAAGAACCTGAAAAATATTGCCCTGTATGGAGCATTCAGATGCCTGGTACCAAAGACATCTGCCTCAATGGTCCCGAAGAGAATGAGCAAAAACCAGCCGAAAGCCAGGCTCATATGCATATAACCGAGACGCAGGTTTGTCTTAAGCAATTTCCTGTGAATAAGGCTCTCAAGCACTATATCCTTAAGACTCTGAACAAAAGCAATCCCGAAAAAGCCCCGTTGCAGTCTTAGCTTATCAGGCTTTGACAGGTCGCGGAACCATATAACGCTTCGTGTTACTGAATATATCAGTATGAAGTTCAATCCAATATTAAACGGTATGACGAAAGGATCAAATTGCATAAAGCGCCGGATTTAGAAATGCCTTTTTAGCCAGAACCACAATATTTCTTGTATTTACACCACGCGGACAGACAAGAGTGCATTTTCCGCATAGCATACATTTCATTATACTATTTTTTACCTGAGCATTTTCTCCGCGTTTGATCAGAATCTGAAGCTCCCTCAGGCTGAATTTTGTCATACTTCCTGTTGTGCATGTCGCAGAACAGCATCCGCATTCAATACACAATCTGAAGCTGGGTTCGTTAGCATGGATATATTCAGCAATACTCCTGTCATTGGAATCATAGTTGATCTGCCGTCCCTTTGATATTGTATAACCGAATTTCTCCATCTTTTTCAACTCTTTTTTAAATAATCCAAAACCTCTGTAACTGCTGCTCTCGCATGGGAAATAGTATCTGTAATATTCATCGGAGCAGTACATGCGCCTGCGTAGAACACACCTTCGACATTGCTCAGGTTGCTGCCATAATGGTTATCGGAAGCTTCAAAAAATTTGTTTTCCCCTGTTTTCAGTTCTGCCAGGCCAGCCAGAATCTTACCTCCTTCCGACATCTCCATCCCGGCCATCAGAACAAGCAGGTCGACCTGCATTTTAAGAGGTCTTCCTGCCAGGGTGTCCTCGACCCTGATCACAACTTTTTTATTTATTGCTTCACTGGCTTCAGAGACTTTGCCTCTTATAAAATTAATATTCCACTTTTCCTGTGCCTCCCTGTAAAGCTCCTCATAGTGTGCCCCTCCCATCCTCATATCCATATAAAAACAGAATACGCCCGATTCAGGAAGCCTCTCCCTCACCTCAATAGCCTGCTTGACCGCCGTTACACAGCACAATTTTGAACAGTAAAGGTTTCCAACCTTTTCATCCCTGGATCCTACGCAATGGACGATTCCAACTGTCTTAGGAACAGTTCCGTTAGTTAAGGTAATCTTATCCTTCCTGAACATCTCCTCAAGGTCGGATGATGTTATTACATTATCATAAATCCCATATCCATACTCCTCTTTCCTGGCGCTTTTAAAGAGGTCGAAGCCGGTGGCTACAACAACCGCATCGGCAGTCAGTTCATTTCCATCTGCGGTATTAACTACAAAACTGTTTTTATTACGGTGGAACTTTTCGATAGTAACATTTGAATATAGCTTTATCTCCTTGTCCCGGGTCAGTCCATCAAGGTAGTTCCTGACCTCTGAACTATCCCTCCTGTCAGGAAAAAGCTTAAACCATCTGTTGAGATGTCCTCCTGTAACATTATCCTTCTCAAGAAGGCTTACCTTCAGACCCGCAGCTGACAGCCGGCCTGCAGCTTCCAGTCCGGCAACCCCCCCTCCTATAACTATGACATGTTTATCCATTAAAGTTCAGATTTTTATCGCACAAGAACCCTTTTCAGGAACAGTATCCAGGCTGGTTTTATATTTTTCGTCGGGCGAATATTCTATTCCCATCTTATCAAGTAACGGCTCACAATCGGTCTGATGCATCTGAAGCCCCAGATCCCACGGATCGAACCCGAGAACAAGTCCGGCAACCTCTTCATATGTGAATACAGGGATACCCTCCCCGTTCTTCCCATAGCTCTTTCCTTCCATTTCATTTATTACATATTGCCACCTGTCAAGGAACATCGGGCATCCCGGACAGTTTGTTATTATCATGTCAGGTTCGAACGGTTTCATGGATTCAAATTTTTCCTTCGAACAGGCAACTGAATATCCCCTGTTCGCCTGCACAAGATATTGTCTGAAGCCAAAGCCGCAGCAATGCCTCCGTTCGGGATAGTCAACAACTTCACCTCCCCATTCTTCCACCATTCCTGCAAGGACATAGGGATATTCCGCCCCTCCCACTCCCTTTGAGGGAAACATTTTTGCATAATGACAGCCAATATGATCAACCACCTTCAACGGCTTCCCTGTTTTTTTATTGACAAGCCTGTATTTTGCCTGAGCAGAAATCTCCTTTCTGAACTTATATATTACATCACTGGCATGGGCAAGATTTTCCGGAACTCTGAATTCCCGGCCGGTAGCCTCCCTTAATTTTTGCCTTACTTTTTCTTCCACTTCAGGGAAATGGTGCCAGGTCTCAATGGTCTCGGTGTACAATCCGAAAGAGGTGATACAGGAAGGAACATAATTAGTGTAGCCGGCCTCGGTCATAAGGGCAAACTGCCTGGCCACTACTGTCATGGCAGTTTCAACGGGAACAACATCACCGTGGTATCCTATCCCTGAGCAGGTTGTGTGACACTGATGTTCATAGACATCTTTTTTCAGAACATCTCTCATGATCCTCAGGAAGGCAACTTCGGAGCCGGGGAAGAAATTCTGCCTGATACAGCTTCTTACATAAAAGTATTTGTCATCCGCGATCTCTTTCTGGTATTCACTCCAGATTGCCTTTTTACCGTCCTGTTTCATTTCCTTCAGATTTGTTATCTGGTGTGTGATCCATTGTTGGTTTTATAGATATGCATGAAATATTCATTCTCCATTCCGTCATCCAGCTCCATATTCATCTCTTCTGCTTTTGCAGCCGAATATTTCTCAATTTTTTCATACCGGTCCAGTCCGCCGGTCACCTCGAATATCTTTCGCAGTTCGTCCAGGGTCTCTTTGGGAATTTTTCGTAATATTCCGGGCCCATCTCCTTTATAGTTACCTCCAAGGCGTTCCAGAAGCTCCGTTTTGTTATCCTGTACCCATTCCCAAACAGGTCCCTGTTCGGGATGCATTGCACTGCTTATCCCATCAATGTATACGCAATAGCCCGTATTAAGGATCGAGTCCCCTACTGTTCTTTTGACAGCCAGTTGCTGCCTGCCTTTCTCGGATTCGGTAAAATAGCCGAGATCCTGCGATAATCCCCTCAGGGCCATAATTATCAGTCCGGGAGCATTACCCCGCGGACAACGTGTCTTGCATGACATACATTCTCCGCAATACCAGATAGTTTCGGATTTCAGCAAATTTCTGATCGCTTCATCATCCCTGGTCTGAACAATATCCACAATCTTTCTCGGATCGTACTCATAAAACTCGGCCGCAGGACAGATGGCTGTACAGACTCCGCAATTCATGCAGGCATTAAGGCCCTCCTCGAATCTTATGTCCTTTAAAAGCAGGTCGTAGAGATTTTCCATCCGTCGTTTTCAATTTCTCTGTTAAAATATTAACACAAAGGTAACTCATAGACAGGGAGGGCAAAAGAAGATTAAAACCTATTTATAGAGGGTATTTATACTTAGCGCAGGCAGGCTTTGCCAGCCGTAGCTTTAGCGGAGGCTGGGCGCAGGCTTTGTCAGCCGTAGCTTTAGCGGAGGCTGGGCACAGAGCACAGGGCACGGAGTTCTTCAGATTCCCCTCCCTGGAGGGGCCAGGGGTGGGTTTAAGGGAAGGGCGCAGGGCTCAGGGCAAAGGATTATGACGATGTCCGGGTTTCACGTGATTGAGAAGCTTCTGATTGATCTTAAAGGTCAGGTAGGCGCTCCCCGCTCCTATCAATGCACCGGCCAGTACATCTGAAGGATAATGAACACCCAGATGGAGCCTTGAATACCCAACAGTGCCGGCCCATACGAAGGAGGGTGCAATAATATACCATTTAGGATAAGCCAGACTCAGGGATGTGGCAATCGAAAAAGAACCTGAAGTATGCCCTGAAGGAAACGAAGGAGATCCTGCAGCAGATTTTTTTGTAATATCGGGGTAAGTCACAAATGGCCTCTCCCTGTTTACTGTATACTTCAAAACATACGTAATGCCGCCACTGACAGCTGCAGAGGCAAATGTGACACAGGCATTCCTGAACATATTATCGTCATGTCTGATTACTCCTGCAGTTGCCAGACAGGCCGGTACGGCAAATATTAAATAGGGATCAGAATCTGACATGAAGCGGAAAAAATTATCCGACGGAAGAGCCGCAGGTGAATTGAGCGCCCTCAACAGTCTGATGTCAAGGTTCTGGGAGTAGAGGAAACTCTCAGACATTAACAGTAGGAAGATAAAAAGTCTTAAAATCAACTGCTATGATAATTATTATCCAATTTAAGCTTTAAGAACTCAGGTCTGTATGAAAAGTACAATTTTTATCCTTCCCTGGCAGGCTCCACAGGTGCAGTCTGTTCCATCAGGGCGGTAACTGCTCCGTATCTCCAGGTTTTCAGCAAAATTCTTAACAGGAAAAATAGCTGTGACAACAGAAAAAGAAGAAAGACTCCTGTTCCTGTGTCAGGTTTGAACCTGACCAGAACTTTCATCACAGCCCATCCGAATAAGCACTGGAAAACAAGCAATATAAGTATCAAACCAAATGACGTGAAAAAAGTCCTGAAAGTCTGACTGAAACCATAGCCAATTGCCCTGAAACAACCCTTCCCGGCATCCCTGACTTTACAGGCCCTCGAATAATCCGCTACAAGAAGAAGAACTGTTGCAAGCAGTAAAAAAAGTGGCAGTACAATCATACCTGTTTTGATAAGTGATCCTTCAGCCCGTACCTCTGAATTCCCGATCACTGCCATAGGAATAACGACAAGCAGTACAAAAATCACAAGTATAATTAGACTGATAATCAGAGTAATAACCAGAAAGCTCCAGAAATTACCAGCAGATGCCCTGAAGAACCCTCCGCCGGAAAGCCTGCCTGAACCGGCTTTCAGAGAATCAAACAGTCCCCCGGTAAGAAAAGCATTCAGGAGTATTGCGAACAGGATAACCAGTATTAATCCCGAATAGGAGGAGAACATAAAGCTGGTCAGCGTCTTGCCAAGATCACCCAGTATTTCAAAATTCAATGCCCCCGCGAGCTTTTCGGTAATCATACTCTTTCCAAGACCTGAATATAAAATACTCCGTTCAGGAAGAGCGGCAAGTGATATAAGGATCAGTGAAAATAACCATACTATTATTATGCCTTTCCAGGTTCTGAAGGCATTTATTAAACCTGATCTGATTGCAGTTGATAATCTCATTATTAAATATATTACAGGGTAATGGCACTAATGAAGAATTGCATAAATGATATTAATTTGTCTGTAAAACTCCTGACCGGCACACGATCCGGCGTGCTGGTCATGGAATTATTAATATAATTCACGTCAAGAGCTATTTTATATTCCGGATCAATTTTTACCCAGTCTATCATTCTTGTCCCGGTATAAGAAAAATCCTTTACCCTGCTTTTTCCATCCCATGACTCAGTTGCCTCCTCTCCGTTATTAAAATGGACAAGCACTTCCACAGGGAGCATGATATCTCCAAGCCTTTCAAGTTCCACAACTGATTTGTAAATGGAATCACGTCCGGCAGTCTCCGTGTCAAGAGAGTCAGCAGTATCACTTTTCTCATTATTTGTTCTGAGCTTGTAATTGAAGAAATTCAGAACCTTATAATCGCAGATCCCGGTCCCATATAGAGTTTCGTCAAAAAACCAGTTCATGTCAGGGCCGAACCTGTTTCCATAGGTTTTTGTAACCACTTCATTGACAACATTTATGAAATCTCTGCCGGATGGGAGTTTAAAGGCCCATCTCCTGTAATACTCCTGAAAGATCTTGTTCATCGTTTCTTCACCGATGACTCCCATTAAGGTATGAAGAATTACAGCAGTTTTGCTGTAGGACATCATGGAATAGGTACCATGAGGATAGTTCCAGGAATACTCACTGTTACTTGCAGCCTGACGGCTTGGGGAGGTGACATAAGAAAAACGTGAAAACGATTTATCAGATACCTTCAGCAGGGGATGGTCGATAAGACCACTGTTTTTTCCATAATAATGATCTACGATCCTGTTCTCCCAGAATGAGTTTACTCCTTCATCAAGCCATGGCTCTTCAAATTCATTGCTGGCCAGGATTCCCATAAAATATGCGTGTCCGAACTCATGTATTGTCACCATTTCCGGTATATGCAAAAATCCGGGCAGTCCTGTAAATGAATCAGAAGTAAATAACGTTGTATACTCCATTCCTCCTGACCCGGCTCCTTTTAAAGGTGGATCAACAAATGTAAGATAGGGCCACGGATAAGGACCCACGTTTTCGGTCAAATATTCAAGTGCATTCTTTACTGCGGTAAACTGCCTGTTTATCTGATCTTTACGCTCAAATGGCAAGAGCAGTGTTATAGTTACATGCTTCCATTTATCAGTAGCAACAAAATAACCGGGCCAGGCAGTCCAGGCAAAATCCACAATATCTTCCGCACGATATTTCAGGGTTTTATTTCCATCTCCGTTTTCTTTCTCCGAAATGAGAAGCCCTCCGCTCCCTACGACATAGTTTTTTGGAAGGGTGATCAGAACGTCATAGACACTGTGGTTTGAATAGAATTCCGAATTACGGTGGAACTGGTGGCAGTTCCAGGCTCCGGTAGTTGCATAGCGCATCCCTGCTTTCTCGTAGACACCAAATTTCGGGAACCACTGTGCAACAAAGAAATAATCTTCGGTATATCCTGTTCTAATAATTCTGGATGGAAGACTTGATTTGAAATTTATATTAAGGAACACCGTATCTCCCGGTTTTGCAGGAGAAGGAAGATCTACCTTCAGGACGGTCATGTCATCAGCATTACCATCATCCGGACTGATATATTTCATCCGTGGAATAAGATCTGTGCCATTTCGGTCAGTCATTGTAATTATATTGATCCACCCGTACTCGGATTCAGGTTTCTTCAGGTTCCTGTCTCTCAGCGCTTCCCTGTTGAAGGTTGAATTACTGTTCCTGAAGGCATTCAGGTAAAGATGCAGCTGAATATCCGGTACATTGTCATTTGATTTATTTACCCAGTAGGATTCCATTTCACCGTTTACGATTTTGGAACCTATATCGAGCTGTGCATCAATCTTATAATACGTCTGGCGGTCGCTGAGCGGCTCCTTTAGTACGATCTGGGAAAATGAAGGTTCAAAAATCATTAAGGAACCAATAAAAAACAAGAGGAGTTTTGTCATAAATTGAAAGTTAAATACGAAGCTGAATACAGGGTTTTGATGAATAATTATTTTCTTAAAAGTACAATTCATTTTGTTTCATAAAACTTTTATGTGAAAAATCAGAAAACAATTGTAAATTTAAAAAAGCTGTTATTTTGAGCATAGCTTATAAGTTTTGAATTTTAACTTTTCAGATATTTAAGTATTATTGAGAATAAAGTCAGGTGTCAGCCTTTATTTATAACCAGGATTGCCTGTTGCAGGTTGAAAAATTGTTAAAAAATTAGTAGTTTGCATTTTATTCTAAAACTGATTTAAGGGCATGAACAAAGCCACATCTTTTATATCCAAATTACTCTACAACAAATTTTTTTGGCAGCTTATTTTCTCGATATTCCTGATTGGAATGGCTATTTTCTTCATCCGGCAGGAAAATATTGAGATTTTCAGGATCAAGGAAAAGCTGTCTCAAAGCAATCTATGGTTTGTTCTCACAGGAATATTTCTTACAGGGGTGTATATCATTTTTCAGGCTCAGATGTACATTCACAGTTTCAGGGCGATCGGAATTCAGATTCCTCTCATGGTATCTGTCAGGATGTACCTGAAGCGTAATTTACTCAGTGTATTTCTGCCGGCAGGAGGATTCTCCTCTCTTGTATTTTTTAAAGGGGAGGTTGAAAGCAGGGGAGCTACCAAATCGCAGATCCACCTTGCTTCCACCTTTTTTGCTTTCTTCAGCATGCTGTCAGTACTGGTCATCGCCTTACCCATATTCGGGTTTGCCCTGCTTCGTTATAAATTTCAAAAGGCCGAGATCTTTGGATTTGCATTCCTTATCATGATGATAGCGGCCCTATTTCTGATTATTTATTCAATCTCCCGCAGAGGCAGGGCTTATATCTGGTTAGTGCGGTTCCGTCCTTCCCTCGGAATTATCCTTGATGAGATGATTGATCAGGGCGTTAACCGCAATCAGCTATGGATCACACTCTTATTCTCGGTTGGAATTGAAATAATAGGAATTGTCCATCTTTATATCGCGATGCTGGCCCTGGGCTTTACTCCTTCCTGGCCTGCGGCCTTTATCGGATATATAGTCATGGTGCTTATTCTGATAGCATCTCCTTTTCTCAGGGGACTCGGGGCTATCGAAGTCTCGCTAACCTTTATCCTCGGACAATTCGGATTTCCGGTTATTACAGCTGCATCAATTACCTTGCTCTTCAGATTTTTTGAATTCTGGCTTCCTCTTTTAGCCGGTGTGGTCAGCTTTATATCGCGACGGAATAATATCTTTCTCCGTGTGCTGCCACCATTGATAATTTTCTCCCTTGGCATAATAAATATAATTTCATCTATAACTCCCGCCCTGCCCTTCAGGTTAAAGCTTGTTCACCAATTTCTCCCTTCAGCGATCATAATAAGCAGCAATGAACTTGTAATGGTGGTCGGGCTATTACTGATAATTTTAAGCGTATTTCTGTTGCAGGGCTCGCGGAGAGCCTGGCAGATCGGTCTCTTTCTCAGCGGGCTTTCTGCTGTTGGCCACATATTCAAGGGAGCTGACTATGAAGAAGCCTCGCTGGCGCTTCTTGCATTTATATCATTATTGTACACCAGGCATTATTATACTCTGAAACCACATCGCAGGCTTACTAGAATAAGTTATCAGGTCCTGGCATTCAGCTTTTTAGCCGTGCTGCTTTATGGTATTACGGGATTATATTTTATGGAGAAACGCCATTTCGGAGTCGATTTCCACTTCTGGACCGCTGTCAAGATCATTTTTAAAATGTTCTTCCTCTTTGATGACAGTGAGCTGATACCACTGACCAGGTTCGGAAAGAATTTTCTCTACTCAATATATATTTCAGGTGGTCTGGTTGCCAGCTTTATATTCTACAGCATTCTAAAGCCTTATTTCAGTAAACCATACAATTCAGACGAGGATTTTAGTCTTGCCAGAAAGATGGTTCAGCTTTATGGCAGATCACCTCTTGATTTTTTCAAGACCTATCCTGATAAATTCATCTTCCTGTCAAATAATGTCGAAGGCTTTGTCTCATTCAAGATGACCCGTTATTTTGCCTTCGTGCTTGAGAATCCTGTCTGCAGTGACGATAGTACTCTTAGTGAACTTATAAAGGAATTTGATGATTTCTGCGATAAGTATGGCTTCGTCAGCATTTATTACAGAATTCCGCAGGAATCCTTGAATGTATATAAACAGCTGGGCAAGAAGAGCTTTCCGATTGGAGAAGAGGCAATTATCGATCTGACGGCATTTACTCTGGATGGAGGGAAAATGAAAACTACAAGAAGTGCAATAAACCGTCTGACATCGGAGGGCTTCGATATAAAGATATTTGAGCCTCCGATCAAGGAGGGCCTGCTGCAGAAGCTTGAGCTGGTCTCGGATAAATGGCTCTCTGAAATGAATCAGAAAGAAATTGCCTTTACACAAGGTGTATTTGATAAGTCCATTCTAAAAGAACAGACTATTATTACCGTGGAGGATAAGGAGGAAAAGGTGTATGCTTTTCTCAATATAGTACCTGATTATGCACCCGGCGAGGCAACGTACGATCTTATAAGAAAGATCAGTGATGCACCAAACGGTGTTCTTGACCTTCTTACGGCAAAGACCCTCCTTTACTTTAAGGAAAAAGGTTATAAAACTGCAAATTTAGGCCTTGCTCCCCTTTCCGGAATTGAAGGCACAAACATGGCAGAAAAGACTATCCGTTATGCGTATGAAAATCTCAGAGCTTTCGGCCATTTTAAAGGTTTAAGGAAATATAAGGATAAATTCAACCCGCTCTGGACAAAGAAATACCTTGTATATAATTATGATTTTCACCTGTTACAGGTTCCCAATGCACTGAAAAGAGTTTCCGAAGGAAGGTAATTTGGCACAGGGCAGCCGGTAATCGGTAATCAGTAATCGGTAATCGTTTATCGTAATAATCTTCAGACGCCGAACAAAGACACTGAATACTGAATACCGATTACCGAATACTTTTTTGTGGCGCCTTTAAGGCCTTGTGCAGCAGGCGGACAAACAGGGTGGGGTTGTCTTTTCCGGCGCATTTTCTTTGGTACTTTCTTTTTGCGTAAAAAGAAAGTACAATAAAAAAGTCCCCTTCAGGGGATTTAGGGGTGATAAAAGGGAGATGTGGAGATGGGAGCGTGGAGCACAGGTCACGAAGCCACTAAGTTACACCAGGAGAGTTCCGCCTGAGTGGTCACCCTGATACATGTATTTATGTAATTTTTATCTATGGCACCGATTGCAAATCGGCGCCAGCGGGGGTTACACCAGGAAAGTTCCTCCTGAGTGGTCACCCTGATACATGTATTTAAGCAATTTTTATCTATGGCACCAATTGCAAATCGGCGCCAGCGGGTAGAGCGTAGAGAGCGAAGAGCGGAGAGTGCCGTTTAACCGTTGCGCCTTTGCGCCATTACGCCGTTGCACCGTATCAGAGCTCGGGTCACAGCTAAATAACATCATAATTATCACTATTATCTACTTAACTATATAAGTGGATATATATTTGCACTGTTAATTATTTCACAGCAGCAAACCGATTTTAAATGGAACAAAAATATCCTCTTAAGAAAATCAGCATTATATGCTCAAAAGGCTCATTTGAAGATGTCTATGCTGCCCTTATAATGGGTAATGGCGCGGTAATGGAAGGAATAGATACCAATCTTTTCTTCACTTTTTTTGGCATGGATGCCATCACAAAATCAAAAATGGGCAAGTTACATACTGCTGTGGTTGGTAATCCATCGCTGAGACTTCCGGGGGGAATGAGCATACCAACACTTCTGGGAGTCATTCCGGGAATGGAATCCCTTGTCTCAGGTATGATGAAAAGCCGGATGGAAAAACTTGAGATCCCCCCTATTTCAGAATTTTTTGATCTGATAACGGCAGGAGGCGGGAAAATATATGCATGTAAGACAGCAGCGGATATGTTCAGGATTAAAATGGAAGATCTTTGCGAACATGTAACCGCCTTAATTACTGTAGGCGAATTCTATGGACTTGCCGGTGGTGAAGGTTCGCAGGTAATGTTTATCTGAGCACACCCCCTGCAACTGCTCCATCATCAGGCTTTACTTCGTGCCTTTTCCGTGTGATCAGATTACAAGCAATTTAAAACCCAGCAGATTTACCAGGTTCTGTCCCGGACAAAAAATCCGGTAGGCAGCCGGCCAAATTTCCGAAAGATATCCGTCCTGTTTCTCACGTATCCGGATAACCAGCTCATCCATTGCAGGTTGGTTTTTGCCGGTGAAATATTTATAATCAAGCCTTTTGACAAGCTGGGAAAGGTCATTGAACCTGCCCTGCGAAAGAGTCAGACTATCAAGTCTTTTTTCAAGCGACTTGACTACAGAGGGATTTAACGGCCTGAAAAAATAAAGCTGGTAAAGGAAATCCTTCGCACGTTTCCTGAATTCGTGAAGGTCATCAGGTTTTGGTTTATTCCTGCAGGTGAGGTAAATATCTGTCACCCTGGCATATGTCAGTTCAAGTTCCCTGATAAGCAGTTGGGGATCAAGCTTATTCATTGAATAAAACCGGATCCTGTATCCCGTTTTGTTCAAAAGTGCATTTATCTCCTCCATCCCCTCTTTCATTGTATCAGTCAGCTCAGTCATCAAAGCGGTCTTCTTCAGTATGCTATTGATGGTTTCATCATCTGAAAGAGCTGCAAAAATTTCCGGAAATTCCTTTTTCAGCTCTTTTAGCGTTTTCCGGTGTACGGAAGTCTCACGCCATGAACACATTATCCTGCCAACTTCCCTGAGTGATACCATATCACGGTCTGTCAATTCCTTATCCATCTGAGGGGCAGCAAGCTTCAGGGCAGCCCTCGATTTCTTCATTAGCACACGCACATCATGGACTGCATTATCATCCGGTACTGCGGTTTTGCTGAGCAACAGCTGCGATTCCCTGATGTACCCTGCAAGCACAGGCTTTATCTCCTTCAGTTTTACATAATCCAGCTCCATTATCAGGCTCCTCCCTGTTAAAGATGAATAGGATAAAGTTAAATAATTAAAATATGCGGATCAAGTGATATTTACCAGAGTCAGACAGCAGCAGGTGAAAATCAGCCACACTGTGTGATAACAGGAAATAAAAAGTTAAATTTGCTTATAATAAAAAAGCAGCGATAAAAAAATGGGTAAAGAATTAAGGGGCCAGAGAATAGGTATTTTAACCGCAGGCGGAGATTGTCCGGGTATAAATGCCGCCATACGTGGAGTAGGAAAAACAGCCATAGTTAAATATGGCATGAAGCTGGTGGGTATAAGTGATGGTTTTACCGGAATGATAAATAAGGAATTCAGGGAACTTACCGAGCAGGATCTTTCGGGAATACTGACACTGGGGGGAACAATTCTCGGCACCTCAAGAGAGAAACCGTTTAAAAGCACAGGAAAGGGTAAAAATGAGATCAGCAAACCGGTACTTATAAAAGAACATTATGAACAGATGGGCCTCGATTGCCTGGTATGCATAGGAGGAAACGGAACTCTTAAGACTGCCTATCTCCTTTCCCAGGAAGGTCTTAATGTTGTCGGTATTCCCAAGACAATAGACAACGATGTATGGGGAACAGACATCACTTTCGGATTCGATTCAGCAGTAAATATTGCAACTGAGGCCATTGACCGGCTTCATTCGACGGCCAACTCACATAAGCGCATAATGATCATTGAACTGATGGGACATAATGCCGGATGGATTGCCCTCTATTCAGGGATCGCAGGAGGAGGTGATGTTATCCTTATTCCTGAGATAGAATTTAAGGAGGAGAAAATAGCTGACTACCTGCTTCACCGCGTTAGCGAGAATAAGCCTTATTCAATAGTTGTGGTAGCCGAAGGGATAAAGAATCCCATCAAGGACAGCTGTTCAGCTGCACAATCCTTAAGCAGAAGGATAACTGAGATGACCGGTCTTGAAGCCAGAGAGACAGTTCTCGGCTATCTCCAGCGCGGTGGTACTCCCTCTCCGATGGACCGCGTCCTTGCGACACAATACGGAGCTGCCGCAGCCGATATGATAGCTGTGAGGGACTTCGGCAAGATGGTAGCACTGAAAAATACCCGCATCGTATCTGTTCCTCTATCCGAAGTCGCCGGTAAATTAAAGCTTGTCCAGCCTGATGATCCGCTTGTGATCCAGGCAATGAACATGGGTACGAGTTTTGGTATCTGACCTGCCCTCTGAAGCAAATCATAATCGCAATATTAAATAGTCGATGAAAAAATTAATATTTGTCAGGCATGGAAAGGCCGAGGAACCAGCTGAAGGAATCTCTGACCTGGAAAGGTCACTTACGATCAAGGGGAAGATTGTTTCCGGGCAGATGGCCAGGGACCTCAAAGCCCTCGAAAAATCTCCGGGCACGATATTGACCAGCCCTGCCTTCAGAGCAATTGAAACAGCCCTTATCTTTGCAGATGAATTTGGTATTCCCCCGGAAGAAATTAAAATAAACAGCTCTATTTATTATAAGATGAATTTGCCATCTCTGAAGGAACTGCTTTCAGCTGCCGGTAAAAAAAGCGATACAATTGCCTTGTTTGGCCATAATCCTTCATTTACCTCCCTGGCTGACAGTTTGTGTGGCGGAGGTTGCGACTTTATTCCAAAAAGCGGCGTGGTTGGCATTTCATTCGACATAGATTCCTGGCAGGAAATCAAGCCAAAGTCCGGCCAGCTTGAGTTTTATCTCAGACCTGCATCATGACAAAAAGCTATATACCTAAAGAGATCAGCTGGCTGTCATTCAATGAACGTGTTTTACAGGAGGCTGAAAACCCTGAAGTTCCCCTGGCTGAACGTTTTAAATTTATGGGGATCTTCTCAAATAACCTTGATGAGTATTTCAGGGTCAGGGTTGCCACATTAAAAAGAATATCACTCTTCGGATCCAGATCAAAAAGCATACTCGGTTACAATCCTAAAGCCACATTAAAGAAAATTCAGGAAATTGTTCTTGCCCAGAATGCAAAATTTGAAAAAAACTATAGCCGGCTCCTGAAGGAACTTGAAAGTCATAAAATCCATATAATAAATGAAAAGCAGCTGAACCCTGAACAGGCGGAATTTGTGGGTTATTATTTTCATAAAGAGGTGAGAACAAGGCTTATGCCTTTCCTGATTGAAAAAAACTCCCCTCTGCCGAATCTAACTGATGATGCTATATACCTGGCCGTTTACCTGTTAAAGAAAGAAACAAACAAAAGAAGGTATGCCCTTATGGAGGTACCTACCGGAATTCTTCCGAGGTTTATACTTTTACCCCAGAAAGGAGATGAAAAGTATATTATTTTTCTTGATGATGTAATCAGGTCAGGGCTTAAGGAAATTTTTTTCATATTTGATTTCGACGAAATCTCCGCATATACTATTAAGCTTACAAAGGACGCCGAGCTGGAAATTGCCGATGATATATCGGAGAGCTATATCGATAAGCTTTCCAGGAGCCTTCAGCAGAGAAAAAAAGGATCAGCCGTAAGATTTATATATGACAGGTGCCTGCCGGAAGATCTTTTGAAGATCATTACCAGGAAACTGAATCTTGGTCCGGATGATGTCATAATTCCAAGCAACAGGTATCATAATTTCAAGGATTTCATGAAATTTCCCAACCTGGGGCAGAAGATGTTTTACAACGAAGAGCTTGTACCTGTAAGACATCCGGATATTTACCAGGGCAAAAGCATACTTTCAAGCATCAGGAAAAAAGACATAATGCTTTTCTTTCCCTATCATTCATTCGACCATTTTATTGATATTCTCAGAGAAGCATCAATTGATCCTTTTGTCACCTCAATCCAGATCACTCTCTACAGGCTTGCCAGGAATTCCAGTGTTATCAATGCCCTGCTTAATGCAGTCAGAAACGGGAAAGATGTCACTACTGTGGTGGAACTGCAGGCCAGGTTTGATGAAGAGGCAAATATACACTGGGGAAACAAGCTTCTTGAGGAGGGCGTGAAGGTAATATACGGAGTCCCGGGTCTTAAGGTACACTCAAAACTTTGTCTGATTACCCGTCATAAAAACGATGTCACCGAGCGGTATGCGGCTGTCGGGACCGGAAATTTCAATGAGGATACTGCAAGGGTATATACCGATCATCTGCTGCTGACAACCAATAAAAAAATTACAAATGAGGTATATAAGGCTTTTAACTTTTTCAGTGTCAACTACAAAAAGGACAACTTCTACCATCTGATCCTCTCTCCGTTCTTTCTCCGCAACAAGTTAATTACAATGATTGAAAAGGAGATCAAAAATGCAAAAGAGGGGAAAAAAGCCTACATAAATATGAAACTGAATAATCTCACAGATACTGAGATCATCAATTATTTGTATGAGGCAAGCAATGCAGGAGTAAAGATAAGGCTCATCATCAGGGGAATGTTGTCACTTGTTCCGGGAGTTAAAAAAGTAAGCTCGAACATCAAAGCCATCGGTATCGTCGACCGTTTTCTTGAGCACTCAAGGTTTATGATCTTCTGTAATGGTGGTATTGAACAGGCTTTTATCTCCTCGGCTGACCTGATGCCAAGAAATCTCGACCACAGGATTGAGGTCACATGTCCGGTATTCGATAAAAATATTAAGAACGAACTCAGGGAGATTTTTGATATCCAGTGGGAGGACAATGTAAAGGCAAGAATTTTCAACGATAGTCAGTCAAACGAATTTGTAAAGACCGGCAGGAAAAAAATTCAGTCTCAGATAGAAGTTTACAATTATATCAAAAGAGTCCAGGAAAAACAATAAAAATGAATTACTACATTCTGCTTGCCGGAACTGTCTTTATTGTGCTGTTCTCATGGTTCCTGTCGATTAAGTACAGAAGGTATCACGGTATAGCAAGGTTCTTCGCCTTTGAAAGCGTTTATCTTCTTATCTTGTTGAACTACAGGGTCTGGTTCTTCAGACCGTTCTCCCCGTGGCAGATAGTCTCCTGGATATTTCTCATTACCTCTGCCTGGATTGTTGTTGCCGGCTACCTCCAGCTTAAGAGAAAAGGAAAGCCCGACTCCAACTTTGAGAATACTTCTGTACTTGTAAAAACCGGGTTCTATAAATATATAAGACATCCGCTCTATCTTTCAATATTTCTTTTCGGTACCGGGGTGCTGATTAAACATGCCGCTCCGTTTCAGCTTATTCTGGGGGGTATAAACATGGTTGCCATATACCTGACAGCAAGGATTGAAGAGAGTGAAATGATTGCCAGATTCGGTGATGAGTACAGGCTCTATATGAAGGAGTCAAAAATGTTCATACCGTATATTGTCTGACTTTCAGCAGCCGGTATATTATCCCGGACGGTTAATTAACTGCGCAACTTTATGCTCTGGAACTCCTGTACTATTTGGAGGTGATCCAGGATAATATTTTCTCAGAATCCGGTTTTTCTTTTGAATAAATTACATCGACAAGCTTCCCGTTTTCATCAATAAGGTATTTCTGAAAATTCCATTTTACTTCCGAATCCATAACACCATTCTCGGCTTTGGAAGTGAGCCACTTGTAAACAGGAGCCATATCATCTCCTTTTACTGAGATTTTCTCCATCATTGGAAATGTAACTCCATAATTTTCAGTGCAATATTTTCTTATCTCAGCAGCTGATCCGGGTTCCTGTTGCATAAAATTATTTGCCGGAAAACCGATTATTACCAGATTATCCTTATACTTCTCATACACCTCCTCGAGTTCCTTATACTGTGGAGTAAAACCACACTTTGAAGCGGTATTGACTATCATTACTTTCTTGCCCTTAAGGGAGCTGAAGTCAAATTCCTTGCCTTCGAGGGTCTTTACCCTGAAATCGTAAAAACCCAAAGATTTTGAAAATCCTGTAACAGATAACATAGAAATCAGTATTGTAATAAAATATTTCTTTTTCATCATAATATACTTTTTACTTTAAAGGTATGATGCCTGACTTTTTTAACTCGATCCTGATTATATTTGCAAAGTAAAAATCGCGGCACCTGCCCGCTAATTTTAATTACTTAACATCAGGATCAGAGTTATGTTCAGAAAGTTCTGGAAAACAATTAAGTTTTTTTTGATTATCGGAATAGTTTTAATCTGTCTTCCCCGTTCCATTTTCCCCAGTCAGACCACTGAGATCGGGAAGAGTGAAATAGAATATTATAACAGGTTGAATGACAGCGAAAAAAGACTCACTGCGTTTAAAGACGATGAGGAAGCTCTTAAACTTAAGCTGATGCAGCTTGAGGTAATAAATATAAGCCGTAAAAGAAATAAGGCCGGTGCTCTGAAGCTTGACATCCTTGCCTCGAGGGTAGCAAACAGGATGTGCAGGGAAGCAGCAGAAAATAACTATCTGGGACACTGGGATCTTGCGGGCGAAAAGCCATATCTCAGGTATGCTCTTGCGGGAGGATATGATCATGTTTCTGAAAATGCATACGGGAAATGGTCGTCGGACAGTTTCACTCCCTCTGCTTCCAGTATAAGCTCAATGATGAGGTCGGGCCATGACACATTCATGGCAGAAAAAGCTCCGAATGACGGGCACAAAAAGAACATAATCAATAAAATGCATAATTTCGTAGGCATAGGATATTATCTTACCGGGAACCAGTTCAGGTATTATGAAGAGTATATCGACAGATATCTGGAGTTTGAAGATATCCCCGCGGAAGTAAAGATTGATGAACCTTTTTCAATAACTGTCAGGACTCCTCCGGAGAACTCATTGTATTACATGGTAATTTACCGCGAAAAATTCCCGGAGCCAATGACTCCCCGGCAGATCGGAAACAAAGGAAGTTATGAAGATTTTACAGGAGATCAGTTTCTTGGAATGGGCGGATGGGACCTTGATCCTTTCAGGAAAGGATCTGTATATAAAATCCCCCTCAGGTTTCCTAAGGAGGGTCTCTACTATATTCAGATCTATTCCGGTAAAAAAGAGGAAAATTCCAAATCATCAGTAACTACAAAAGACAAAACCCCGGTAAGCGGTATTGTGATAACAGTAAAGGGCAGGTAAAACACCTGCCAGAATACCCGGCGGGAAGACGTAAAAGCACTTCATTCGGACCAGACCGGCAATCACATTACTAAAAACCTTTAAACTTGTATAATATCACGCGTTTTAGTAATTTTCGCGCATGAAAAATGAGTGCAAAACCTGTAAAATAAAATCGTCGGCTGCATTAAAGCTACGTGAGGAAGAGATTGAAAAACTTTCTGTTAACTGTGCCCTCGTTAAATTTAAAAAAGGTGATCAATTGATCAAGCAGGGCTCTTTCTCCTCCAATGTAGCCTATATGCGAAGCGGCCTGGCAAAAATCCATGTAGAAGGGCCTTATCACGAGCAGATTGTCAGGATAGTAAAAGCTCCCGGTTATCTTGGCCTGCCGACCACCTTCGGAGATAAGATTAACCAGTATTCAGTCACGGTAATTGAAGATTCAGAAGTCTGTTTTATCGATATAGATACATTCCGGTATCTGCTGAAAGAAAATCATGATTTCTCATATGAGATCATGATGGAATTATGCAGAAATGAACTTGATGTATTTTGCAGATGTGCAAACAGGACACAAAAACAGGTAAGAGGGAGAGTAGCTGATTTCCTGCTTGAATTTTCAGACAAAATTTACAATTCAAGTATTTTCACCCTGCCACTCACTCAGGAGGACCTTGGGGACCTTATTGACTCCAGCAGGGAGAGTATAAGCAGGGTTCTGGCTGAATTTGATAAGGACGGACTGATTAAGATCAGGGGAAAGTCAATTGAGATCTGCAATAAAAAATCCTTATTGCTCATCAGCGCCAACGGCTGATTTTCTTCAGGACATAACGTCAGCCCAGTTCGAACCAGTGTTCAAAATCATCCCTGTTCTTTTCGGGATAGCTGAAATGATAATATTCGTTAGTGTGTTTATCGTACCGGTAGTCTTTTTCCCAAAGGCCTGATTTATTTACGGTCTCCTGTATAGCTTTAATAATATACATCAGTTCATCATCAGTCATTGTAGGATGAAGTGAGAGCCTTATCCATCCGGGTTTCATCGAGAGATCACCTGCATCAATTCTGTCTGTGATCTCTTTCGACATCTTATAATCGACATTTAACAGAAAGTGACCATAAGTACCGGCACATGAGCAGCCACCTCTTACCTGTATCCCAAATCTGTCATTCAGAATCTTTGTTATAAGATTATGATGAATATTTTCTATATAGAATGAGAATACTCCCAGTCTGTTTTTTATGTTCTGAGCCAGTATATGAAGGCCTGAAATTTTCGAAAGTTCCTCAAAAGCAGTCTTTACAAGCGCCTCTTCCCTCTGCCTTATCATTCCGGTGTTCATCTCCTCCTTCAGCCTTATTGCCATGGCTGCCTTGAAGGCCTGCAGGAACCCGGGGGTTCCTCCGTCTTCCTTGATTTCAATATCGGTGATATAGCTGTACTCTCCCCATCTGTTGGTCCATGCGACAGTACCTCCACCCGGATTATCGGGTGTCCTGTTTTTGTACAGCTTTTTATTGAAGATAAGAACGCCGGGACTCCCCGGTCCGCCGAGAAATTTGTGAGGCGAGAAGAAAATTGCATCGAGGCATTGTTTCTTATCTGACGGGTGCATATCAATATCAACATACGGAGCTGATGCGGCAAAATCGACAAAACAGTATCCGTTAAACTCATGCATAATTTCAGCAAGCTGATTGACAGGCGGGAAATAACCTGTTACGTTTGAACAGGCAGAAAAGGAGCCAATAAGTAATGGACGGTCTCTGTATTTGATTATCTCTTCCCGGAGCATTGCAGGGTCAACTTTCAATTCTGCATCAGGTTGAAGCACAATTACATCAGCAATCGTTTCAAGCCATGATGTATGATTCGAATGGTGTTCCGTATGTGTAAGGAAAACAACCGGTCTTTTGCTCTCCTCACTGTTTTTGCAGGTTCGGGGCTCTCCCCTTGTAAATTCACAGTAGTTTTTTGCCTGTTCAGGAATTTTAATTCCGAGAATTCTCTGAAGTTTCGCAATTGCGGAGGTCATTCCCGTTCCTGAGAATATCAGAACATCATCATCACCGGCATTAACATGTCTCTTGATAATTTTCTGAGCCAGATGGTAAGCCTGGGTCATGGCGTTCCCTGTAGCAGTAGATTCCGAATGGGTATTACCTACCATTGGTCCTATGACATCCGATATCCTCTCTTCTATCGGTTTGTAAAGACGTCCGCTTGCAATCCAGTCGGCATAGATCAGATCCCGGGTGCCATAAGGTGTCTCAATCTTTTCAGATATGCCGATTATATTTTTTCTGAACTGACTGAAGTGCTTTTCAAGATCCTGCATAAATATGTTGTTCTCTTTGCTTCTTTAATTTTCCGACTATAATAAATGGCTCTCAACGCGGGAGCAAAAATACAGGATTCCCCGGTAACCCGGCTTATGATTTTAAATGAATCGTGTAAAATAATATTGAACGTCTTATCCTCAATGCTTGCTTACACTTAACTTCCCGGTTAGAATGGAATCGCTAAAATGATAATTATGTGATTATTAACTCCGGCGCATGTGATTATGTTCAACTAATAATGTGATTTGCATCACATCCTCTCACCTTATCTATATTTTATTTTGCAGTTTAAATCTGATGTAAGTTTTAGTAGATTGCATCAGGAATCTTGAGAACTATAATTGACAGGTTAACAGGAAATTACTAAAGTATGACAAACAGAAGGCAGTTCATTAAAATTTCCTTGGCCGGAGCGGGAGCGTTGACAATGGGGGCGGGAGCCGTAAAGGCTATGGAATGGATCGCCGGGCCGGGCAACGCAGGAAAAATAGGGATTGACCTGAAAAGGACCCCTACATATTGCGAAGTCTGTTTCTGGAAATGCGCCGGATGGGTTTACAAAACCTCAGAAGGTAAAATCTGGAAGATCGTAGGTAATGAAGAGGATCAGCACTGCAACGGCCGTTTCTGTCCGCGTGGGACCGGAGGCATTGGAATGTACTATGATGAAGACAGGCTTACAACGCCTCTGATAAGGGTTGAGGAGCGCGGGAAACAGGTTTTCCGCAAAGCAACATGGGATGAAGCATTTGCTCATATAGCAGGGAAGATCGGGGAGATTACATCAAAATACGGGCCATCAGGGATGGCTCTGTTCACGCATGGCTCGGGAAGCAGTTATCTTACAACCTTATTCAAGGCATCGGGTTCGGATAATATTGCTGAACCATCATATGCCCAGTGCCGGGGGCCAAGGGACGAAGCATTCTTCGCCACCTTTGGCGAGGAGGTTTATTCACCTGAAGTTACCGATATCCGGGATACAAAATGTCTGGTTCTGATTGGTTCCCACATTGGAGAGAATATGCATAATGGTCAGGTGCAGGAGATGTCGGATGCCATTGACAAGGGAGCGACTATTATTACTGTCGATCCGAGGTTCTCCACGGCAGCCGGCAAGTCTAAATACTGGCTTCCCATAAAGCCTGCTTCCGATATGGCGTTGCTTCTCGCCTGGATACACGAAATAATCTATAATGACTATTACGACAGGAAATATGTTGATGCATACTGTACCGGCTTTGATCAGCTGAAGGAACATGTTAAGGACTTTACTCCAGAATGGGCATACGGAAAGACAACAATACCACCTGAGATGATAAGAAGGACTGCCAGGGAAATGGCCAACGCCTCCCCTGCCGTCATAGTCCATCCGGGACGACATGTTACCTGGTATGGTGATGATACCCAGAGAATAAGAGCTGTGGCTATCCTCAATGCCCTTTTGGGTTCCTGGGGAAGGAGAGGCGGTTTTTACAGGCCCGCTAAAATGTCGGTTCCCGGCTTCAGCATTCCGGAATTCCCCAAACCTCAAAAGAGCTGGCAGGATGCCTTCCCGGGAAAATTTCCCATTGCAGGATCACCCGTGTCCAATGTCCTTGTCGATGCCTCAATTCCTGAGAAAAATCCGGGCATCACGATAAAGGGATGGATCGTTAACGGAACAAACCTTATTTCTACAATACCCGACCAGGCAAATACCCTGAAAGCAATACATAATCTCGATCTTCTTGTGGTAATTGATACAATGCCTATGGAAATTACGGGTTGGGCGGATGTCGTTCTTCCTGAGTGTACCTATCTTGAAAGATACGACAGCCTGAGGATCAGTCCTCACCGCAAACCAGCCCTGGCCCTGAGAATGCCGGCCACTGAACCGCTTAATGATACCAGACCGGGATACTGGATTGCACGTCAGCTGGCAATAAAACTCGGATATGAGAAATACTTTCCCTTTGAAAAGCTGGAGGATCTTCTCGACTGGCAGTTGAAAAAGATTAATTCATCACTTGAAGAGATGAAGAAAACCGGTGTCAAAACCTTTGAAAGAGAAGCCGATGATCTCTATTTCGCCGACGGTGAGGCCATTGGGTTTCCAACGGATTCAGGAAAGATAGAATTATATTCCAAATATTTTGAAGCCGCAGGTTTTGATCCGCTTCCGCGTTATACTGCGTTTGAGGAACCTCAGGAGGGATTCTACAGACTCATTTACGGCAGGGCACCGATGCATACCTTCAGCAGGACATCCAACAATCCAAATCTCACTGACCTGATGCATGAGAACAGTGTATGGGTTAACCCCAAGGTTGCCAGGGAATGGGGACTGACCGCAGGCCAGTATATACGGCTGAAAAACCAGGATGGAATTATTTCGGATTTCCCTGTAAAGGTCAGGGTGACTGAGCGTATCCGGTGGGACTCGGTTTACATGGTACACGGATTCGGTCATACTCAAAAACAGATGAAGAGATGCTTCGGTAAGGGAGCCAGTGATACCCAACTCATTACTAAGGTTCTGGTGGATCCTCTCGTGGGAGGTACAGGTATGAGATCTAACTTTGTAACATTTATTACGGAAATATCAGAGCAGGAGGCTACCTCATGAGATATGCAATGGCGGTTGATACGAAGAAATGTGTGGGATGCAGCGACTGTGTTGTGGCATGTCAGACCGAAAATAATGTTCCGATAGGATATTGCCGAGACTGGGTTGTTGAATCAGTGGATGGCACATACCCCCAGCTTGAAATTGAGATACGTTCAGAGAGGTGCAACCACTGCGTTAATGCTCCCTGTGTAAGATGCTGTCCTACAGGGGCAAGCCATTTTACTGACGGGGGAATTGTTCTTGTAAATCACAACAAATGCATCGGCTGCGGAGCATGCATCGCTTCATGTCCATATGATGCAAGATACCCTCATCCTGACGGCTATGTGGATAAATGTACTTTCTGCAATCACAGGCTTAAAAATGGATTGGATCCGGCCTGTGCGGATGTTTGTCCGACTAAATGCATCTATTTTGGTGACCTGGATGATCCAAACAGTCCGGTATCACTGATATTGAAGAAACGCAAATCCAAGACCCTTATCCCTGAGGCAGGAACACGTCCGCAACTATATTTTCTTATTTAACCATTAAAGCATACACCTGTATGAAAGAAGAATTAATTGTCAGCGGAAGGATGAACCCAATGATAGATCCGCATCTTAATATCTGGCACTGGCAGATACCCCTGTATCTCTTTCTTGGAGGCATGGCAGCAGGTATCCTTGCAATTGCCGCCCTGTATTTTATCCGGGGAAGGGAAAAAGATTACATGACCGCCGTCAGGCTTACACCCTTTCTTGCTCCGGTTTTACTTGTTATAGGGCTTATAGCGCTTTTTTTTGATCTTCGTCACAAACTTTTCTTCTGGCAGCTGTATGTAAATATAAAACTGCAATCGCCAATGTCATGGGGGGCATGGGTTCTGATGGTAATAACACCTGTTTCATTTATCTGGTGTTCGCTGCATATTAAAGATATTTTTCCAGACTGGGACTGGAAATTCAGGTGGCTCTACACACTTGAAAAATTCTTCAACAAGTACAAAAAAGCTCTTGCCTGGGTGATGCTGATATATGCTATAATCCTTGGTATTTATACGGGAATACTACTTTCGGCATTTAATGCGAGACCTCTCTGGAATACTTCCATCC
Organism: uncultured Bacteroidales bacterium; assembly: GCA_963816345.1. GTDB lineage: Bacteria > Bacteroidota > Bacteroidia > Bacteroidales > VadinHA17 > LD21. The sequence goes on along the minus strand of CAWFKI010000005.1, from coordinate 956,397 downwards.
TGGGTCCGCTATTCCTTGCTTCAGGCCTTTCAGCCGGAGCAGCAACAACACTTCTTCTCTCAAAAGACAAAAAGGAGAGGAAACAATTTGCCAGGATCGATCTGGTACTGATAGGTATAGAGCTGTTCCTGATCATACATATGTTCATGGGATTTCTTGCAAGCACAGAGGTCCAGATAGAGGCAGCGCACCTTTTTCTTGGAGGACCGTACACAATGTCATTCTGGATCTTTGTTGTGATACTGGGGATGCTCATACCGGCCCTGCTTGAAATTATGGAACTTGGAAAGTTCCATATACCGGCAGCACTGCCGGCGCTCCTTGTTATTTTCGGAAGCTTCATGCTTCGCTTCATCATTGTTTATGCCGGACAAATAAGCCGGTGGCTCTATTAGCGCTGCAATCGAAAAGATTGCCAGCAACTTAAAAACGAGATATTGTTCAAATGTAAAAATTCAGATATATGATAAAAACAAGAGAGAAAAAAGCTGACAGGTACCTCAATCCGTACATTGGAGGGGTATTACTGGGTCTGGTACTTCTGGCTGCCAATTTTGTTTCAGGCAGAGGCCTCGGTGCCAGCGGTGCAATAAAGAGCGCTGTTGTTACGGCAGTTACTGCTGTTGCTCCTCATGCTGCAGAGAATACAGGTTTTGTTAAGGAATTCCGGCAATCTCACCAGGGTAATCCGATGAAAACATGGCTCGTATTTGAAATGTTGGGAGTACTGGCAGGCGGATTCCTTTCGGGAGCATTTGCCGGACGGCTTAAATTAAAGGTTGAGCACTCACCAAAGATAACTTCACGGAAAAGACTTTATCTGGCTCTTGGCGGAGGAATTCTCTTTGGGTTCGGTTCCCAGCTCGGAAGAGGCTGTACCAGCGGCTCTGCCCTGAGCGGCATGGCAGTTCTTTCTCTCGGTGGTTTTATAACCATGATGGCAATTTTCGGAACAGCATTTGCAACTGCATATTTCTTCAGGAAAAACTGGATTTAAAACTATAAATAAGATATCACATGGGACCTCTCTCAGTCAATGAATTAATTTCTGAAAACACCAACCTTTTTCTGGCATTCATCATCGGAACAGGGTTTGGATTTGTGCTGGAACAAAGTGGCTTTTCCTCAAGCAGAAAACTGGCCGGCGTGTTTTACGGCTACGATACTGTCGTTCTTAAAGTATTCTTTACGGCTGCGATAACAGCGATGCTCGGACTTCTGTTTTTCAGTCTGTTCGGTTGGGTTGATCTTGATCTTGTATATGTGAATCCCACCTATCTTACTTCAGCAATTGCCGGAGGAGTAATTATGGGACTCGGATTTATAATGGGCGGATATTGCCCGGGTACAAGCTTTTGCGGCGCCTCAATCGGAAAAATTGATGCTATCGTATTCATCGGAGGACTCTTCATCGGAGTCCTGATCTTCTCCCTGGGATACAGCCTATGGGAAAAAGCCTATATGGCAAAATTCCTGGGATATCCTAAAATAAGCACGGCCCTGGGCCTTTCTGATGGCGTGTTCGCACTTATCCTGATAATCATAGCTCTGGGATTGTTCGCAGCCGCAGAATGGGCAGAGAAAAAATTTCCGGCAGAACAATATTAAAGCATCATTACAATCAATACCAAATCGTTATGAAACCACTCAAACTACTGGCAATGTTTATAATCCCGATGGGACTTATAATTGCCGCAGTACCACAGAACAGGACAAAACACTATAAACTGACAGCTGATGAGCTTCTTGCAGAAGCCAACACAAGAACACAGTTTATTACTCCTGAGGCGGTTGCAGACATGATAGTAAAAAAGGATCCCTCTCTCAGGCTTATTGATGTAAGAAGCCAGGATGAATTTGAAAAATTCAGTCTTCCCGGCGCAATAAACATCCCTGTACCCGACCTTTTATCCGACCAGTATGCAGATATTCTTAACCAGGATGTTAAAATGAATGTCTTCTATTCAAATGGCTCTCTTACGGCCAATGAAGCCTGGATGGTAACACGGCAGCTGGGCTACAAAAACAATTTCGTTCTTGAGGGTGGACTCAACTACTGGTTCGAAGCCATACTTAACCCTCAGAAGCCTGCCTCGACAAGTTCTGATGAGGAATTTGCCAGGTACGATTTTCGTAAGAGCGCCGGTATTGCTCTCGGAGGTGGCGGAGTTACTCAATCCGCCACAAACCAGCCATCAACGGCTGCAAAACCTGCCGTTACTGCACTGCCAAAGAAAAAGAAGGCTGCCGGCGGATGCTAGGGTATTCTAATTCTCAATTCCGAATTTAAAACCGGCTTTGACACGTTCTATAAGTTCAGGCAAAATATCGGTGTATTCACCTACGATTCCGAAGTCGGCGTTATGGAAAATATGAGCTTTGGGATTATGGTCTATGGCAATAATGGTTTCCGATTCCTTCATTCCGGCAAGGTGCTGAATCGCTCCTGAAATACCTACAGCAATATAAATTTTGGGACGGATCGTTTTACCTGTTTGTCCGACCTGTCTTGCATATTCCACCACGCCCTCATCCACCACCGGTCTGCTGCTTGCCCATTCGGCATTTATTCCCTGCTTTACAAGCGCGTTTGCAAGCTCTTTTATTAATGCCAGGTTGTCGACCATGGTACCTCTCCCGCCTGAAATAATGATGTCAGCTTCGAAGAGATTATGCAGCCCTCCCTCTCCCCTTTCTGTCTTCAGGATTTCGACAACAAAATCCCTGTCATTCAATACAGGACTGAAGTCTGAAATAATACCCTGCCTTCCTGCCACTCGTTCCGGAATCTCAAAAGTACCTGCCCTTGCTGTGGAGATCTGCGGGCAGACAAATCCGAGGATTGTGGCAAGCTTACTTTCGCCATATGTAGGCCGCCGTGATTCCAGGATGGGCCTGTAGATAACCTTTTCTTTCTTATCAACATACTCCCCTATGGAAAGTCCTGTGCAGTCAGCAGTTACGCCGCTATCTGTTTTCATGCCTATTCTGGGTGCCAGTTCCCTGCCTGAGGTGGTTGCCGCAAAAAGAGCAATTTCAGGGTTCCTTTCCTTAATCACCTGGGTAATAACTGAAGAATAGGGCATCACAAGATATTCGTCAAGCTTATCATTTTCTATAACGATGACTTCATCAGAACCATATTCTATTAGAGTTTGTGCCAGAGGCCTGACATTTTTACCCATGATAAGCGTCATTACCCTTGTATCGTTTCCAAGCTGCCTTGCCAGATTCCGTGCCGGGGTCAGCAATTCTATCGACGGCCTCGAGATTTTGCCGTCAGTTACCTCGGCCCATGTAATAATTCCCCTTGCGCCGTTCCTGAAGTCTTTTTCAGGAAAATCAGGGCGTTCGGTTTCTTTTTTAGCTTCCGCCTCTTTCTTCTCTGTAATATGAATACCCTTTTTCATATTAGCTATCAGACTGTCAACCAGTTCTGCCTCATTATGACCCTCGGACATTATTACCGGGGGACGTTCACTTACGATATTGACTACTTTTACAACGATTGTAGGTGAACCGTTAATACCAATTTTTTCCGTACCCAGGCCAATATCAGCTATTCCCAGTGTCGAAATTTTCAGATTTCGCGCTCTTATCGCGCCACTCAATGAAGGTTTACGCGGAGGTATGCCTGTTGGAGTGAGGGAGATGACGCAGGGTATGGGTAATCTGAGCATCTGATATCCTCCCTCGATAATCCTTTTGACAATGAGATTACCCGTTCCGTCGGCTTTTACACTCTCAACAAAGGTAGCCTGTGGCAGTCCCATGTTCTCAGCAACCTGTGAAGGAACATGTGCAGTATCGCCGTCGCTGGTCTGCCGGCCGGTAAGTATGATAAACGGTTCGGAAGAATCCCTCCTGAAGCCCAGATGCCTCAGCATAGTTGATATTGCCAGTCCGGTGGCGTATGTATCACTCCCGCCAAGCTTCCGGTCAGAGAGCAGGTAAGCCTCATCATAACCCATGGAGACTGCAGTCCGGAGTGATGTCTCAAACGACCCCGGACCCATTGAACATACGATCAGTCTTGCTTCAGGATATTGCTTCCTGAGTTGCAATCCGGCCTCCAATCCAAACTGGCAATCTATATTAATTATTGATTTTGCTTTTGTCCGGTCCATCAGACCATCTTCACCCATCCGCATTTCGCTCGGAAGCGGAACCTGTTTTATTAAACTTATTATTGTTAAAGCCATGTATTGTTAGAATTGCATTATTACATATTTTGAAACTCCGGACCATTACCACCATTCGGGACCAGCCACGTAACCCCTTTCCCCGGAGATTTTATATCGCAGGTCTTACAATGCATGCAGTTCTCAGCATGAATTCTGATCTCTTTCGTGCCTGTTTTGGTAGTGTGGAGCTCATATACTTCCGATGAGCACATAAACTGTTCGGGCGCTCCGTATTGTCCAATATTAACGGCATTAAAATCCTCTATATCATTAATTTGAAGATGAACAACCTGCTCCTCATCATGATGTACCCCGGAATAGTAAATATCTGTTACCTTATCAAATGTCAGAATTTTGTCGAACTCAAGTTTACCCTTGAACCTCTCTTTAAAAGGTTTCTTTTTAAGTTCACTTAACCTGAGAGTGGTCTGATAGTCGGCATGGGACCAGAGTCTGCCAAAAAAGCCTGCACCACCTGTAATTAATTGCGTTCCAAAATGCAATCCGCCGGCAATAAGCCCTTTGGAGAATCCCTGCCTGAAATTACGGACAGCATACAATTCCTTGTTAATGGAACTTGCATTTACAAGGGTCTCATATTGCTGAAGGCTTTTTTCCGAAGTATCGTTTACAGCCAGTGCATTGGCGGTTGCTTCAGCAGCGAGGATTCCTGATTTTATAGCCAGATGTATCCCCTTTAATGCAGGCATCGCTATCATCCCGGCACTGTCACCGACGATCAACGCATTGTCTGTATATAACTTGGGTATTGAATAATACCCTCCTTCGGGGAGCGTCTTTGCGCCATATTCGAGCAGTTTGCCTCCCTTTAGTATCCTTGAGACAAAGGAGGTTGTTTTCCATACCTGGAATGCATCATGAACATCGAAGGAGGGATCTTTGTAATCAAGTCCGACAACAAGTCCGACAGCCACTTTGTTATCTTTCAGACCGTAGATGAAACCTCCCCCGAACTCATCGTTATCCAGCGGATAGCCCATGGTGTGATAGATCTGACCAGCTTCTATTTTCCCCGGCAGGACTGACCATAATTCCTTGCATCCCAGAGAATAAACCTGCTCATTTCTCTCTTTGTCGAGGTCAAATTTCTTAATCAGCATTTTAGTCAGGCTGCCACGGGTGCCTTCGGCGAAAATTGTGATCCTGGCCCGGATCCGCGTACCCGGCTGAAAATTTTCCAGATGGTTCCCCTGATGATCCAAACCGGTATCTTTGGTTTTGGCGCCAATTACCTTCCCGTTTTCGTATAATATCTCATCAACAGCAAAGCCTGTATAAATTTCCACCCCTTTTTCCTCAGCCTTTACTGCCAGGTATCTGCATACCTGCCCCAGGGAAGCAACATAATTGCCCTTGTTGCCCATATAGGGCAGGTGAAAAGGGATGGGGAAGGCGCTCTTTTCCCTGAGCCATAAAATACTTTCTTTGGTTACTATGGAGTTAAAAGGAATTTCAGAGAGATCAACCCCGGGCAGCAATTCCTTAAAAACGCCGGGTTTAATTACCGCACCTGAAATAATATGACTGCCGATGGCCCGGCCCTTTTCTATGAGTAATATTCTCGCATTAAGACCTCTTTCTTTGAACAGGTCTGCCATATGAATTGAAGCTGCCAGGCCTGATGGTCCGCCTCCTATTACAAGGACGTCTGTTGAAATTGTATCATTATCACTCATTCTGTCTCCTCCAGATTTATAGTACCACTTTATAAATTCTAATTACCCGTCAGGCGTCAACCACTTTTTTTCTGCTCGCCAAAGATACAGGCAATTAATTATCATTAACAGTCAGGGTCGCTTCTTTGTTTGATAAAATCGCAAGGAAGTGTATTGCAGTATTCACCAAAAGGTCCTTCATGAGCTCCAACAGACCCGTCTCTGCTTCACAATGAGAAAAAATCTCCTATATTTGATATTGAATTAAAAAATCAAGCTATGAATGTTTCTGTTCTGGTAATAGGTTTCATCTTCGGTGCGATTCTGCAATATGCAAATCTTAACCGTTACAATGTGATAAGTGGAATGGCCACACTTGAAAATCTGACTGTTGCCAAGGCTATCTCCGTAGCTATAGGTGCCGGCGCCATAATTTTTGCAATTGAAATAGGTCTCGGCTTCGCAGCCTTTCACATTAAGCCTATCCTGCTTACAGGAATTATAGCTGGCGGAATTATTTTCGGAGCAGGAATGGCAATTCTGGGATATTGTCCGGGAACCATGGCTATTTCTCTCGGAGAAGGATCAATCGATGCACTCTCCGGAATCATTGGCGCCATGGCTGGCGGGCTAGTATATACAATACTGTCGCCATCAATAAATGGCATGCTTGGACCTGACCTCGGAAGTATTTCCCTGTTCACTCTCACCGGACAAAATAAAATTGTGTTTTATATCCTTGACATATTACTGGGAGTCGCATTTATCGGGGCAGGATTCTGGCTGAATAATAAGGATAAAATCAGGGACTACAAATGGTTATATGCAGGTATTGGACTGGCTGTAATCAATTCTGTCGCACTTTTATCATCCGTATCCGACCGTCCGATCGGAGCATCGACTGCATATCCCTACCTGGCCGATCTGTTTACCGGAACGACTCAGAACAGTTACTATGCAAAGATCAGCGGACCCGGACACTGGGAGCTCTTGCTGCTGACAGGTGCATTTATTTCAGGACTTGTCATATCCTTACTGAGAAAAGAGTTCAGTATCAGGATAATACACAGCAACTGGGAGAAATATAAAGGGAAGTCCGTGTTAAAACGACTCATCTGGTCATTTATTGGAGGCTTCATCCTCCTTACCGGAGCAAGAATGGCAGGAGGCTGCACAAGCGGACATATACTTTCCGGCGGAATGCAGCTTGCAGCAAGCAGCTTTTTATTTGCAGCTTTTGTATTTGCAGGTTTGCTCATCACAGGTAAATATTTCTACAGGCCTGTCAGGTAAAAATTGGCAGCAGTTTTATAAGCAGTTCATAAGGGTTAAAATAAGTTAATGCAGACCGTATAATATAAATTCACAGACTTTTATCTTATATTTGATCACCATATGGATAAGGTCAGACAAATTTTCCCGTGCCTTTTAATAGTTTTTATCTCAATTATTATCATAAACAGAGGTAAGAACATCATTGTCATTCATAGTAATATTCAGACACGGTTAGATTGCAGTCAGGAAGGTGATTATGAGATCCCTTATCATCTTGACATCTATGAACCTGCCGATGACGGGAAATGGATCGAAACAGATATAAATGAATTTTCCTACCTGAATAAGGAACTCCATCTTTTTCCCTCCCTGTTTAAAGAAATACCTGAAGATTATCAGGTATCAGTCTGGGAGCCTCCGGAATCTCTCTGAGCCATAACTTATTATATACCCTCAGGACAAAATTAAAGTAATTAATCCTGTATCAAAGGTATGCGTCTGTCATAAATTTCCGGAAAACATTCAATACACCTGAATAAATAAAAGATAAAATGGAGCTACCATTTCACGGTAAAGATATTATAGGGATAACACCGAAAGAAGCATCGGAGATACTTCAGAGAGATGGATATAATGAATTGCCATCGTCGAAGCCTAAAAGTCTGTTCGGAATAGCATTAGGAGTGGTAAAAGAACCAATGTTTCTTCTGCTTGTAGCATGTGGAACACTCTATCTCGTTCTCGGCGATGTAAAGGAGGGGTTGATGCTTCTCAGTTTTGTATTTGTTATAATGGGGATCGAGTTCTATCAGGAGAAAAAAACCGAAAAAGCGCTTGATGCCCTGAAGGACCTTGCGAGTCCAAGGGCCCTGGTTATCCGCGACGGGGAGACAGTCAGGATACCTGGCAGGGAGGTAGTAAAAGGAGATATTGTCGTGCTGCAGGAAGGGGACAGAGTTCCGGCTGACGGAGTTGTGCTTAAGAGCAACAATCTCCTTGCCGACGAGTCGCTTTTAACCGGGGAATCAGTGCCTGTGGGAAAGAGGGAATGGGTCGACGGAGACAGCATTATCATTCCAGGCGGGGACGATCTTCCGGTTGTCTTCTCAGGATCAATGATCGTCCAGGGAAATGGCCTGGTAAAGGTTACCTCCACAGCTTTAAATACTGAGATCGGAAAAATAGGAATGGCTCTTGAATCAGTTAAGGAGGAGCCCACCAGGTTAAAAAGGGAGATGGGGACACTTGTTAAGCGCCTTTCCGTGACAGGCATCCTGTTATGTGTTATGATAATTGTTATATACACAATAACCCGGGGGGATCTGCTAAACGGATTTCTGGCAGGCATTACACTGGCAATGGCAATGCTGCCGGAAGAGTTTCCTGTTGTTTTGACAATCTTCCTTGCCCTTGGAGCATGGAGAATGTCGAAGAAATCAGTACTAACCCGTAAACCTGCTGCTATTGAGACTCTTGGCTCTGCAACAGTACTCTGCACCGACAAAACAGGAACTATTACACAGAACAAAATGACTGTGACACGGCTCTTTAACGGAACTGACTTTTACGGAGTTGTTACCGGAGGTGCGTTTCCCGAAGCTTTCCATGAAATCATTGAATATGGAATATTGTCAAGCCAGGTGAATCCCTTTGATCCCATGGAGAGGGCCATAATCAATAGCGGCGACCAGTTTCTTAAGAATTCAGAACATTTACATAGTGACTGGTTGATGGAAAAGGAATATCCGTTATCAAAGGATCTGCTTGCCATGTCGAGGGTTTTCTCAAATACGGGTACCAGAGAACGGGTAATAGCGGTAAAAGGGGCTCCTGAGGCAATATTTGACCTGTGTCACCTGAATGGTGACCGGATATCTGAATTTGAAAAAGCTGTGGCCCTGATGGCTTCGGAAGGATTGAGGGTATTAGGTGTGGCAAGAGCTGTACTGATTTCCGGAGAGCTTCCATCTGTTCAGCACGATTTTGATCTTGAATTTGTGGGATTAATAGGCTTGTCGGACCCGGTAAGGGAAAATGTTCCTGATGCAATAAAGGAGTGCTATAATGCCGGCATCAGGGTAATTATGATAACAGGCGATTACCCCGTTACAGCAATCAACATAGGAAAAGAAATAGGCATCGTGAATCCTGAACACATCATAACCGGGCCGGAATTAAAGAATATGACAGATGATGAACTCTGTGAACGCATAAAAACAGTGAATATTTTTGCACGGGTGATCCCGGAACAGAAGCTCAAAATTGTCACTGCCCTGAAGAAAAACGGCGAGATAGTAGCCATGACCGGGGATGGCATCAATGATGCTCCTGCTCTCAAAGCAGCGAATATTGGAATAGCCATGGGTGAAAAGGGTACTGACGTGGCAAGGGAAGCATCATCCCTTGTACTGATGGATGATAACTTTGCCTCCATCGTCGGAGCCGTTAAGATGGGACGAAAAATATTCGATAACCTTCAGAAGGCACTGGGATATATTTTTGCAATTCACGTTCCGATTGCCGGCTTATCACTGATACCCGTATTATTCTCCGGCCTCCCACTTATTCTGTGGCCCGTGCATATCGTCTTCCTGGAGCTTATCATTGATCCTGCCTGCACCATGATCTTCGAGGCAGAAAAGGAGGAAAAAAACGTAATGTCAAGACCACCGAAAGATATTAACGAGCCATTCTTCGGAGCAGGGAAAATACTATTCAGTTGCCTGCAGGGTGTCGGAATAATCATAATATGCCTGGGAGTATATTTTATCGGGCTTAGAATGGGATATTCTGAAAAAGGCGTCAGAACCCTGACATTCGTTACATTGATAATCTCAAATATCTCCATTATCTTTTCAAACAGATCCTGGACCTCCGGTATTTTCAGGATCCTCTCAACTCAAAATAAAGCTGTTACCTGGATTACAGGCGGGGCCGTTGTTTTCCTGATACTTATCCTTGAGGTGCCATTTCTGCTGACCCTGTTCCAGTTTGAAAAAATAGGTTATGCAGAATTAATAGTCTGCACAATAGCAGGTTTTTCAAGTATAATCTGGTTTGAAATCTATAAACATCTGAAAAAAAACCGTTTGTAACTACTGTCAGGTTAAATCTGGTATGTCCTAATCCTTAAGATGGTAATGTGTAGTTGGTAAGATATCAATGCAGCTATTTTGAAGAAGCTCAAGAACCACCTGGCCGAGGTCGAAGAATGTAAGTTTTACCTGTCCTTCGGAGGGTTTCCCGCGATAGATCTCCCTGACTTCATGACCCGGACGGGTAGTGCGGATCTCAGGAACAGGCATACCCAGCAGTTCTGCCCACTGTTTGCTGCTTGCTTCAATATCGCGGACCACAATGGCCACCTGTATCACTTTCTTCAGGCCCGGATCATGATAAGTGACATTCGCGGGAGTAATGTTTTGCGCATTTGCTGTAATTCTTAAGCCATCATTGATATCCGTGTCGCTCTTTTTTTCCTGGCCTCCATAATTATGGCATCTGATTCCTGAAGTTGCTCCGTCAGGCTTACAATTTCCTCCTCCAGATTTAAGACCTCTTTCTGGATCATTAAATTTATCTTGCGAACCACTTCTGATAGTTCCAACAGCTGAGACACCGGCTCTTTTACATTCCCGGATTCACGATCGATTTTTACTCCCGACAGGATAATCTTCGTAATTTCTTTAGAATAATCTTTCATGATGTTCATCTTTTATAATTATTTCTTTTTTGCGATTACGGCACTTAAAATTGTCTGGTCTGATTAAAAATATTAATCCAAAAGTGTGTTTAAACCAGGGAATTCAGGATTAAACCCATAGTAAAGATATTTTTAAATACTGTTACTATAATTAAGATTAAATTAAGAAACAGTTAAAATGGAATTAATATTTTATACCTGACTGATAAGATATTAACTCATAAAGCCAGGATGCATGGCCTCCCCTTCTGAGCTGGCTTTGTCATGCCCGTTATTCCGGGGTAAACAAGAAGCATGATATCTTTGTTTGTGTATAAGCCGCCTTTATAAATGTTATTATACGGTGATTATCAGTAACAAAAAAAAATAAGATGAGATCAATTTGGAAAGGCTCGATTAGCTTTGGTCTGGTGAATATTCCCATCAAACTCTACAGCGCCACCCAGCAAAGCAGCCTTAATCTGGAGATGGTCGACCGGCGCGACATGGGAAAGGTCAGGTTTAAACGTGTCAATGAAATTACGGGTCACGAACTGACGATGGACAATATCGGTAAAGCCTACAATTATAATGGTGAGTACATTCTTCTCACTGATGAGGATTTTGAGTCCGCAGCACCTGAGAAAAACAAAACAATAGCTATAGAAAATTTCGTGAAGGAAGATGAGATCGATAGCATATATTTTGAAAACTCCTATTATCTGGAACCTGAGAAATCAGGTGAAAAGGCTTATGCACTTCTTCGTGAAGCAATGGAAAAATCAGGTAAAGTGGGTCTTGCCCAGTTCGTTCTCAGGACAACGGCAACATTATCGGTGCTTAAGCCAAAAGAAAATGTATTGGTCCTGAGCAAAATAAGGTTTGCCGAGGAGATCCGGACCATTGAAGATCTCAAACTGCCGGCCAGAAATATTGTTAAAGCCGAAGAATTGAAAATGGCTCTGGCGCTTGTAAACCAATATACGGAAACATTTAAAATTGAGAAATACAAGGATGAGTATGCTGCTTCGCTTCTTAAGGTCATAGAGGACAGAGCGGCAGGAAAACCTTCAAAAGTCAGGAAGCTGAAGGTCACCTACAAAAAAACGGATGATCTTATGGAACAGCTTAAGGCTAGTCTTACAAGATCAAAAGCATCGTAACATGTGAATCTGACTGCTTACAATAAGAAACGGAATTTTAAAGAGACTCCGGAGCCAGAGTCGCTGAAGAAAGAGAGTAAAAAGCCGCGGCTGACATTTGTGGTCCAGAAACACGATGCAACCAGACTGCATTACGACTTCAGGCTTGAGATGGAGGGAGTTCTGAAAAGCTGGGCCATTCCTAAAGGTCCTTCCATGGTGCCCGGGGTAAAGCGCCTGGCTATAATGGTAGAGGACCATCCTCTTGCTTATGGCAAATTCTATGGGGAAATACCTGAAGGCAATTATGGTGCGGGAACTGTGGAGATCTTTGACAAAGGAACGTATGTGCCCACCACCGGAACGGGAAATACAGTTAAGAGCCTTCCTGAAATGCTTAAAAACGGGGATATTAAATTCAGCCTGAAAGGTACATACCTGAAAGGACGGTTTGCTCTTTTTCAGATAAAAGGATCTGAAAAGGAAAACGAATGGATGCTCGTAAAAAAGGCTGATGAGTTTGCGGCGGAAAAATTTGATATCGGATCTATCCCTCCGTTAAAATCAAAAAAGAGCCTGCTTGAAGGAACAGGCAGGATTAAAAAACATTCCGGACCGTTTCCTGATACGCTGCCTGAACCCATGTTAGCCAGGCTGGTCAGTGAATTTAAAGATGACCCTGAATGGATCTATGAGATAAAGCTGGACGGGTACAGAATGATTTGTTCAGTCAGGGACAGGAAGGTTGACCTGGTATCAAGAAACGGGAACAGCTTTAACACACAGTTTAAAGCACTTCTTAATGAACTTGGGAAGATTGAGGAAAACACGATTCTTGATGGAGAAGTAGTAATTGAAAACTCAAAGGGGATAAGCAAGTTCCAACTGCTGCAGAATTTTCGTACTTCGGGGAAGGGAATCCTTAAATATTATGTTTTCGATATTCTCTACCTGAATGGTCATAGCCTGATGAGCTTTCCGCTCATTAAACGCAGGGAACTGATCGATGCACTATTCGGGAAATACGATTTCACAAATGTTTTGAAACTGGAATATCAGAAAGGGGGCGGCAAGGAACTCTTCCGGAAATCAGCACGGGAAGGCTTTGAGGGGATAATAGCCAAAGATCCTGCAAGTACCTACCTCCCCGGGAAACGTTCAGACTCCTGGCTTAAGATAAAATCCATTCAGCTGCAGGAAGTAATTATCTGCGGATATACACAACCACAGGGCAGCAGGAAATATTTTGGTTCCATTATCATGGGAGTGTACGAAAATGAGCAGTTGAAATATGCCGGCAACTGCGGTACGGGATTCAATGACGCATCACTTAAAGAGCTATATGGCAGGTTCGTATCTCTGAAAACCGGGAAATGTCCTTTCAGCAAACCACCTCGCCTTTCATGGTCCGCGGGGAAGCCGGTATGGATTAATCCCGCTCTGGTAGCGAGCATAAAATTCATGGAATGGACCGGGGGAGAGATCATGCGGTCTCCAGTGTTCATGGGTCTGAGGGAGGATAAAGATCCTGAAGAGGTAGTCAATGAGATGAAGGCCGTACCGGAAGTACCGGCATCCGGTTCTGCCGGATCTGCTGCCAGAGAAGAGACAGTATTACTTTCAGGGAATAAAGTAAGGCTGACAAATACTGCAAAAATATACTGGACCGATGAAGGATATACAAAAGGTGATCTGATCTCGTACTATCAGGATATCAGCAGGATCATACTGCCATATCTCAAAGACAGGCCCCAGTCTCTGAACCGTTATCCGCATGGCATAAAAGGTCAGAACTTTTATCAGAAGGAGGTCGATCCCGGAAAGGTCCCGGAGTGGATTAAAACTGCAAAAATGGAATCCGGCACCAGGTCGCAGGGCATCGATTACCTGATCTGCAATGATGAAGCAACCCTGATTTTTATGATTAATCTCGGATGCATTGAACTTAATCCATGGCACAGTACATACAGGAATCCGGATTATCCCACATACATGGTGCTCGATCTGGATCCGGGGGATATCTCATTTAAGGATGTCATAGACACTGCACTGGCTATAAAGGAATTATGCGACGAGATAAAGATTCCGGGCTATTGTAAAACCAGCGGCGCCACAGGTTTGCATGTGTATATCCCGCTTGGCTCCTCCTACCGGTATGAGCAGATAAAAATTTTTGCCGAGATACTTGCAAACCTGGCCCATACCAGGCTGCCTTCAACCACAAGCGTAGAAAGACCGGTAGCAAAAAGAAAAGACAAAGTCTATATCGATTTCATGCAAAACAGGAAAGGTCAGACAATTGCGGCTCCATATAGCGTACGCCCCAGACCTTTTGCAACAGTCTCTGCTCCTCTTGAATGGAAAGAGGTCAATCAGGATCTGTCGCCGGAGATGTTCACGATTAAGAACCTCGGAAAACGGCTTGAAAAAAAAGGGGATCTGTGGCAACCCGTTTTAAGGCATGGCATTTCCCTGCCAAAGGCCATAAAAGCAATCGAAAAACTTTCCTGACCTCCAATTCACATTCAACGGTATTGTCTCTCAGGTCTGATTTCAACTCAGCCAGCCTGTAACATCGATCCGGTATTTGGATCATTTCACTGAGAAATTTCTTAACTTAGCTTTTTAACAGCCATATTAATCTCATATTCATCTATCTGAACCATGAAAAAAAGAATCATCCCAATTGGCTTGATAATCCTGTTAGTGATTATCTCAGTTAACTCATTCTCCCAGGAGCAAAAGACTCAGATAAAACCAGCCCTGCTGGTAATTGATATTCAAAATGCATACCTGAGCGGAATGGCTCCAGAAGAAAAAGGACCAGCTATGTTAAACATAAACTACTATTTACAGCTTTTCCGTAGCCATGGTTATCCAATAATCAGGGTTTATCATTACAATAAACAATTTGGCCCGGAACAAGGTACTGATCAGTTTGAATATCCATCCTCGGTTTTAGTTAAACCTGATGATCCCAAAGTAATTAAGACATATCCCGATGGCTTTAATAAAACCGATCTCGATAAAGTTTTAAAAGAGAGAGGCTGCAATACGGTATTCCTTTGCGGATTAAGTGCCGTTGGGTGTGTTCTGGCAACCTGGATAGGAGCCCAGAATAATGACTATAAAGCTTTTATTATAAAAGATGCTATAATGAGTCATAATGAAGATTATACAAACAATATTGAAGCAATGTTCGATGCTGTCGGTCCTGATGTAATCAGTTTAATACTTGAGAATTCTGGAAAATAAAATCCGATCTTATTCGGTTTCGCATATTTAGTTGAGGTTTCCGGTTTTTATTTTATTTTTTCAAATGTCAAAATTGTTTCGCTGGCGTCAATAAAATCGCCGATATCCATTTTTGAATTATATAATTTAAAGAAATATTTTTTTGTTGAGAAACTTGAGGAGGCAATCCAGTTAAGGTTTATACTATCATTTGCTATACTGTATTCAAATAATCCACATGGTACTATTGGCGTACTGACTCCATCAATAATATTATAACCTCGACTTAAGTCAACCCAATTATTACCATAGTACCCAAATATTAATGTATCTGTTCTGATATCAGTTCTGACCCATTGTCCTTTCAGTTGTTCATTCAGTGATTCAGTCCGGGATTTTTTACAACTGAAAACACCAGTTATTAATATAACTGCAGCAAAAGCTAATAAAAATGTTCTCATGAAATTAAGAGATAAAATCAATATCATTTTCACAAGGTAAGGTTTTAGTTTATAATGATATATACAAAATTCGTGCCGTTGTTATTTTTTTAACAATACGTAAGATGGAGTCAGATTATGCCCAGACCAGATATAAGATTACTTTTATATCAAAATAAGATGTTAAACAGATTTCTATGAAATTTTTTCAAGTAATTTTAATATTTATCCTGTCGCTAAATGCAGCTGCTCAAAGCATTGTGAATACTTCAAAACAAAAGATCGACAGAAAAGCAGTTGTTGAACGGCATAAAATAGTAACGACAGCTACCAATCCGAAGAGTCCGGCTCAGGTTGGTAACGGGGAGTTTGCCTTTGGTGTCGATATAACGGGATTGCAAACATTTGTGCCGTTCAATACATTATCTCATTGGAGCTGGCATAGCTTTCCATTGCCCAAAGGGCAGCGGGTTGAAGATTTCAAAGGTCTGGATCTCGATACTCACGGTCGTAAGATAAATTATGATATACCGGATACGGAGCAGCCTGATCTCTCTTCGTGGCTGGCCGGTAATCCGCATTGCTTTAATCTGGGACGCGTAGGGTTTCTTATTTTAAAATCTGATGGTACTGAAGCCACAGAGAATGACCTGGTAAACAGACGTCAGGAAATTGATTTATGGAACGGAATTATTTACAGTTATTTTGTTCTGGAAGGCTTACCTGTATCCGTAAAAACAGCCTGTAATCCATCTACTGATGCCATTGGCGTTTCGGTAAAATCGGATCTGATAAAAAAAGGGCAAATAAGAGTTTTCCTTGATTTTCCATACCCTGATCCGGATCAAAATACTGATTATATTGGAACTTATAACCAGCCTGAAGCTCATTCCTCGGCAATTGATACTCAAAGTGACAATTCGGCTATAATAGCCAGAAAGCTTGATAGTACCAGTTACTTTATTTCGCTGAACTGGACTTCAAAAGCACATTTTTCGCCGGCAGGTACAATTTCATCCGGCCACCGGTTTTACCTGGATCCTCTGGAAACAAGTGAAATTTCATTTACCTGCACTTTCTCTCCCGTTAAAAGCTCTCAACCATTCCTTTCTTCGGCTGAAGTTTTTGCAGAAAGCAGCAAGGCCTGGCCGGAATTCTGGAAATCAGGTGCGGCTATTGACTTATCGCGAAGCAAAGATGAGCGGTGGAAAGAGCTTGAACGCAGGATCGTACTCTCTCAATATCTGATGAAAGTGAATGAAGCCGGTACCTATCCTCCGCAGGAATCAGGATTGGTTAACAATGGATGGTATGGACGTTTTCATTTTGAAATGATATGGTGGCATGGCGTTCATTATGCCTTATGGAACAGATGGCCATTATTTGAAAAGAGCCTGCACGTGTATGCCGATTTCCTGCAAACATCAAAAGAACGAGCTGAAAAACAGGGATATACCGGAGCACGCTGGCCAAAATGCACAGCCAACACCGACCGGGACTGGCCTCATCCGATTCATGCCCTGCTTATCTGGCAGCAACCACACCCGATATATTTTGCTGAATTGGATTATCGCTTGCACCCGACAAAGGAAACGCTCGAAAAATGGCGCAACATCGTTTTTGAAACCGCGGAGTTTATGGCAGATTATGCTTATTTCGAAAAAGCAAACACTCGATATATTTTAGGTCCTCCGATGTATATTGTTTCGGAAAACACAAGACCGGAAACCACTTATAACCCGGCCTTTGAACTTGGCTATTGGCGCTTTGGTCTGAGAACAGCACAAATCTGGAGAGTACGTCTGGGACTGGGCCGCGATATCAAATGGGACGAGGTGCTGACTAAACTTTCACCTTTGCCGCAAAAGGATGGGGTGTATATTACACATGAAAATATCGATAGTATGTGGACAAAGTTTACCTTCGAACATCCTGCCCTTATCGGTACTTATGGTATGTTGCCCGGCGATGGAGTGGATACTGCCTGTTTCAAAAGAACCCTGGATAAAGTAATGTCGACCTGGGATCTCAATCGTACCTGGGGATGGGACTTCCCGATGATTGCCATGGCTGCTGCGCGTACCGGCAATCCGGAACTTGCCGTGGATATGCTTTTAAATAGTTCACCGAACTTTCAGTTTGATGAACATGGGCTGGCCACCGGTGGACCTTTTCCCTATTTTCCATCAAACGGAGCGTTACTGACAGCAGTGGCTATGATGTCTGCCGGGTGGGACGGATCGGAAGGTGATGCTCCCGGGTTTCCAGAAAATGGAAACTGGGTTGTAATTCAGGAGAATTTTAATAAAATGCCATAATCGGACATTGCTTCGCTGTCATTAGTGGTCATTAGCGCTGCGCGCGTCATTAGCTTCGCTGTCATTGGCAGGATTACCTGCGGTGATCCTGATGGGGGTGATTCAAATGAAAAAGCCCTTCATTCGCTTCGCTCATTTACGGTCTTTTTTATTCTCACCAAACTCCAGGCAAGCCTGGGTTTGGTTCAAATAAAAAAGCCCGGCACTTGCGTGCAGGGCTTTTTCATTTGTCGGGGTGGCAGGATTCGAACCTGCGACCCTCTGGTCCCAAACCAGATGCGCTAACCGGGCTGCGCTACACCCCGCATTGTACTCCGAAGCTTTAGCGAAGGAGCACTTCGTACTCCGTAGCTTTAGCGAAGGAGTACCTTTACTCACTATCTTTAACTCATGGGTAAAAGGCAGCGCAAAAATATTACTATTTTTTAGATTTCATAATATATTGCCCTAATTGTTTTTCCGGGAACAACAGGGTGATCCCAGCATGGAATATATTGGTCAGGATTTATTTCCCGTCTCTGACAGCTTCACATGTTTTGACGCCGGGCTGCCCGGCACCATAATCTATCCCGGTGGCCTGATCAAGATAGATCATTACAGGCCAGCCCAATGTGCCGGCAGATTCTGTAACCTTGTGCCCCCGGCTCTCAAGATTATCCGTCAGACGCCTGTCGGTGGTGTTGATCTCAACCCCGGAAATCTTACCCATCCTCACAGCCGGATCGGGAGAAGGATTGAAAGAATCCTGAATATGCTTTGTCAGGAAACGTGGTGATGAGACTGCTTCCTTAGGCTTCATGTCAAAATCCAAAACATCAAGCAGAAGCTCCAGGGATGTCTGATCCTGCATATCTCCCCCTGCTACGCTGACCGCCAGAAACGCTTTTCCTGCCTTTGTCACTATTGTGGGAGTAAGAGTAATACGTGGACGTTTGCCCGGCTCAAGAGAGTTTGGATGACCTTTTTGGGTGTTCAGGCTGCTTAACCTTGTGTTGTGTGCAATACCCAGGCTTTCACAGATGCCGTAATCGGGATTGGCGCTTGGGGTGGCAGAAACGACATTCCCCCATTTGTCGGCAACAACGCAGGTGGTTGTGCCCCTCTCCCCGGGCCAGTATTGTCCCTCTCCGGCAAGAGGTTCCATCTTTACGGGATCGCCCGGCCTTATCTGCTGAGATGCCTTGTTCATATCAATCAGAGGATATCTGATCTTTGTGTATTCGTCAGAAAGCAGCTGCTTCATTGGTACCTTTACAAAAGCAGGATCACCATAATATTTATCCCGGTCGGCATAGGCAAGCTTCATCGCTTCCACAGTGACGTGTACGTAGTCGGGGGAAAAGAATCCCATCTTCCTGAGATCAAAATTTTCCAGCAGCCGGAGCGATTGAAGAAGAACAGGGCCCTGAGTCCAGGTATTGCACTTGTTAACAGTATAACCCCTGTAATTTATTGAAACAGGCTTTTCAACAGTCGTTGTATGAGCCTCAAGGTCAGCCTTTCTCAGGAAAGCTCCCGAACTGATATAATATTTGTTGAGCTCATCGGCAATATCTCCTTTGTAAAAACGATCGCGCGCTGCCTTAATCTTTTGCTCACGGGTCCCTTTTGTGCTTTTTTCCGTCTGAACAAGCTTTCTCAGTGTTATGGCAAGGTTCGGGTACCACTCTTTTCCTCCTGCATCAAGAAGTGCCAGAGTGGGAGCAATTACCTGTTCAAAAGACATTGTCCCCTTCAGCCCGAGCGCAGCCATCAGGGTGCTTACTGCACTGGGTACCGTAGCCGCCTTTATCCCGCTACCGGGAATGCCGTTGGCATAGTACCATTCTATTGCCTTCGGGTCGCCGGGAGCCCCTCCCATTCCATTGAAGACCACAACCTCCTGAGTTTTTGAATTGTAGAACATAAACGGCACCTCTCCTCCGATACAGAAAAGACCGTAATCGGAGACTGCAAGAGTAAATATAACCGAAACTGCGGCATCCACGGCATTGCCTCCCTTGCTGAGAATGCCTGTTCCTGCCTGCACTGATACCAGTGGACCGGAAACAACTATTCCCTCTTTTCCGGAGTCATACCAGGGTTTATCACCCGCTAAGCTTTCTGAAAAATAAGAAGTTATCATCAATGCTGCAAGACTTGCTGTCAAAACTGATTTTTTCATTGTCATATCTGTTTGTTCCGGTACATTTATCAATTATCCTTTATACAACGTACAGACTCACCATCCCCTTTGGGGTAAGCATTTCTGTTTACTCCGGCCACATGATAGGCTATGTCCCTGCTAAGTCCTTTGTAGGCATCATAGGCAGTTGAGGACCACAGGTAACATGCCATGCCAAGGTCGGTGAAAGATCCGCCCTCTGAATGGATATTGTAACGGCCCCCTGAAGGCAGGGCTGTGAATCCGCTACCATTTGTTGCTCCAAGGTTGGGTGTTATCCAATGGGCAGTACCTGCTTCTTTCAGCTTTCCGCCAGCTATTTTATCACCACCAAGATATTCTATAAGAATAGCAAAGTCCAGATCAGTTGGCACATGCCATCCTACGGGACAAAGTTTCCCTGTACTGGCTGCATACCAGTTGTATATTGCGCCATAAGGAATTTTATAAGAGGGTTCACTGTTATTATACCATGCATACGCAGGTGTTGACAGATTTGCCCATTCTCTTCCATTGACGACATTGAGTATGGGATTGCCATCATTGAATGTAGTTGTCCTCAGGTTTTCTCCCATCCAGACCTGAGTGCTTATCGTTACCACGCTGTAAACGTTCCCGTCATGGTCCGTAACCGGCTCTATCTGTACGAATGTTATCTGATTGCTATATCCTGTCCCCTGGCTGTTTGTAGCGTATGAACGGACATAATAAGTTGTACCAACTGTCAGATCTGTAAGAGTGCTTGAAAACAAGTCCGTTCCGCTCCCGTCTGATGAGTGACTACCTTCAATTGTAGGACTTCCGGTGGTATTCCAGCACACCCCGCGTTCCGTTACGGGCACTCCCCCGTCATTGAGGATATCCCCTACACTTGATGCGGTTGTCAGAGTAACGGATTTAAGACCTGATGTGGTAAGAACCGGTACCGTTGGAGCTAACGTTGTAAAGGTGACCTGCTCACCATAAACAGTACCTTCGCGGTTTGTAGCGTAAGCCCTTGCATAATACAAAGTAGTTGCTGACAGCCCCGTAAGATAACTCGTGAAAAGTCCGATGCCTGCACTGTCCGTGGTCTTGTTGTCAGCCACGGTAGGATCTGCCATAATACCCCAGCAGACTCCCCGGGCAGTAATAAATGCACCACCATCGCTGGTTACCTGTCCTCCGCAATATGCGGTTGACTCCATAATACGTGTTACCGTACCGGTTGTCACCCCGGGAAGAGATACTTTCTTACACGTAAAGAATAAGAGTGATGAGATCAGCAGAAAAATAAGTGTCCGGATAATTTTTATTTTACATGTCATAGTACAGGCATTTTAGAATTTATCAAAAAGGTTAAAAACGATCAATAAACAAAATAAATCAAACCAAAAGTAACAAATTAGATCTCTTAAGCCAAATCCGAATCCGGGTAACCATAACCGAAATGATTATCCATCTTACCATTAACGGCTTATAAATATAAAATAATATGCACAGGACCGATTATTTTTTATATATATTCCTCTCCCACAGAGCTGAGGATTATCGATGCGCCGTCTCCCTGTTTTTAAATATTATCCATCCTGCCTTTTCAGAATGAAAAAAATATCAGACATTTATATCAGGATCAGAATAATTGAGGATATACTCATCAATAATATAAATTACAGTTATCTATTAATTTTTAAATTTACACAGTTATACTATTTATCACGATAATTATGAAAGAACTTGTACGTTGCCGCCCCTGCGGATATGTAATGGAAGCAGATAAACTGGGCGATGTATGTCCGGCATGCGGACTTCCCAGGAAGGTTTTTGAACCATACCGGGAAAGGGTTTCCCTTAACAGGCTTATGCTGCTCAACCTCGATCTGCATCCTATCGCCATCCACCTCTCACAGACACTGGTTATAACAATACCGTTTCTGACTTTGATTGCCTTCCTTTTCAGCCGGTTCCAGCCTGAGATAATAAAAAATGTTCTGACATTTGCAGTATTCGTTTTCCCCTTTACTCTGCTTCTGGCAATTATTACCGGGATAATTGACGGTCTCACACGGTTCAAAACTCTTGCCACTCCCCTGTTGAGAGTCAAAATAATTTTCAGCCTTATTATCCTCTCCTTATCAATTCTGCTTTTTTTCGTTGCCCGGGATGAGAAAAATTTCCTCCTGACTATTATACTCAGCTTCTTATCGCTTGCTGCAGGCATCAGGCTTGGATTGTGGGGGAAAAAATTAATAAATGTAATATTACCTGGTACTTATCCTCAAAAGAAAGGCAGCAAGGAAAGCAAGGAAAGCAAGGAAAGCAAGCCAGCGGAACAGGCATGATAATTTATTAATACTTTACCCAATATTCCAGGAAAATGAAACTTCTGAAGATCACTTCACTGGTCATTCTGACCTTTCTGACAATTAATTGCTCCCACCAGGAACAATCTGCAATCGATATCAATTCTGACCGGGAAATATACAGGATGGCCGGAGGTATCGGAGCCTCGTGGCATGCAATAAGTCAGGCCACGATAGATGAATCACCGGAATACAAATGGGCATTGAGGTATTCCAATTCCAGGGGAAGCGCCTGGGGAGGAAATCCGCCTGTTACTGACTCACTTGCATGGCAACAGATCTTCCGGCATGCCAGCTGGCTCGGGTTTTCCTGGATAAGAGTGGAGCTGAGCGCCAGAATGTATGAACCCGAAAGGAACAGGTTCGACTGGGATAATGAAGAGATGAAAGCCTTATATAAGATACTTGACTGGGCTGAATCAAACGGGGCCGATGTATTTTTACAACAGATGTGGAGTAATGTCAAATGGAATGCTTTTCCGGGTGTTCAGCCACTTTTAAGCGCTCCAAGATCGACTTCGGATTTTGCGGAAGGCATCGGAAACCTGGCGGAACACCTTCTTAAAGTTAAAAAATATACATGCATAAAATGGCTCTGCATTACAAATGAACCTCCCGGAGGCAGCTGGGGATCGTGGTGGAGCACCGGGGAAAAAGATGCACCTCTTACTCCTGCATTGGAAGAAGTCAGGAAAGTTCTGGATCAGAAAAATCTGAATATTCAGCTGTCAGGTCCTGACTGGACCGATCTGCCTGTATTTGACTCCACTAAAATAGACTTTGACAGGTTTATCGGAGCATATGATATCCACTCCTACCAGGGAATAGATGACGAAAAGCAGAAGATACTGCAAGAGTGGGCCAGATGGGCCGGCAGACATAATAAACCTCTGTTTCTGTCGGAGCTGGGAGATATGAAGCTGGGATGGAAGGATACAAATCCCGGCCCGAAATCTTTTAAAGCCGCCCTCTCAAACGCAGAATCCATCCTCAGAGGACTGGATGCCGGGGTTGGTGCATTTAACCGCTGGAGCTTCACAAACAGGGGAGACCTCGATGGTCAGTGGCAGCTTATCCGGACATTTGATACGGAGAATAAAAAATATTATGAAAAGATTGATCCTGAACCGGCTGCTTTTTACGGTTATGGGATAATCACAAGGTTCTGCGCAAAAAATTCATCTGTCGTCAGTACTGCACCGGTCAGCTACCGGGAAATAATGTCACAGACATTAAAAAGTCCCAAAGGAGAGCTTACCACCTATATACTGAATAAAGGTGATGAAGAACAGACAGTAAGAGTAAGAATTACCGGCACATTTAAAAAGGATTTCTTCCTCTACAGAGCTACGGAGAATGAAGTTACCCGGCCGGGATTCAGAATGGATCCTGTTGGCAAATTCACCATAAATAATAAAAAAGAAATTACTCTGAAAATCCCGGGCAGGTCCATCTGCACACTTACCAATATGGAAGTCAGTCATGACAGTCCGGCTGTAAACAGATAAGTTACAGGGAAGCTACAACCCGTTCAAAGACTATGATCCGATCCGGTCAGGCTATTTTACTGTCCGTCCCTGATATTTAACGACTCTGAAAATTACCTTGGGTTATGCTCAGAGCTTTGATCTGAGCTCTACCAGGGCGCTTACAATTGAAGGTTCAGCCAGGGTCGTAATATCTCCCAGGTCTTCTGTTTCATTTGCAGCAACCTTTCTCAGAATTCGCCGCATTATTTTACCAGAACGGGTTTTTGGTAGTCCCGGAGCTATCAGTATCTGATCAGGAGTAGCAAAAGCACCGATATGTCGTCTGACCTCATTTCTTAATTCTCCTACCAGTTCTTCATCGGCCTCGTAACCATCCTTCAGGATTACATATGCAAAGATCCCCTCTCCTTTTATTGCATGGGGGTAGCCGACCACGGCTGCCTCTGAGCAGAACGGGTGCGATACAAGGGCGCTCTCTATTTCGGCGGATCCGATCCTGTGGCCTGAAACATTCAGTACGTCATCCACACGTCCGGTAAGCCAGTAATAGCCGTCTGCGTCGCGCGTGGCGCCATCGCCCGTAAGATAGTATCCCTTGAACTGCTTGAGATAGGTATCATAAAATCTCATATGGTCGCCCTGTATGGTTCTCGCCATGCTTGGCCATGGTCCTTTAATTGCCAGTAAGTCCTGATGCTTCAGTTGTCTTGAGTTCTTCTCCTTCTGTGCTCAGTATTACCGGTTCTATTCCGAAAAACGGCAGTGTAGCAGATCCTGGTTTTGTAGGAACGGCACCTGGTAAAGGGGAAATCAGTATCCCGCCCGTCTCCGTCTGCCACCAGGTATCCACAATTGAACATCTCTTTTCCCCCACGACATCATAATACCATTTCCAGGTATCAGGATTTATTGGCTCACCGACAGTTCCCAGAACACGAAGACTCGATCTGTCGTATTTCGTGACAAAATCATCACCCATCCTCTGTATAGCCCGCAGGGCTGTCGGTGCAGTATAAAACTGATTGATTTTCAACCGCTCCACCATCTCCCAGTACCTCCCGGCATCGGGATAATTCGGAACGCTCTCGAAGAGAACCGTTGTGGCGCCGTTGAGCAGCGGCCCGTATACAACATATGAATGCCCTGTTATCCAGCCGATATCCGCCACACAGGCATAGATCTCCCCCTCTCTGTAATCAAAAACATACTTGTGTGTCATTGCTGTGAACAGAAGGTAGCCGGCGGTGGTATGGGAAACCCCTTTCGGTTTTCCGGTGCTTCCGGAAGTATAAAGAAGAAATAATGTATCTTCAGAATCCATGTGTTCAATCGGGCAATAAGGACGTTCTCCCTCCATTGCTTCATCAAGCCAGATATCACGCGGCGGATAGAAGGGGATCTTTACATTAGTCCTCTTTGCAATAAAAACATGCTCTACACTTGGACATGCCATTACAGCTTCATCGGCCATCCTCTTCAGAGGAATTATCTTTCTGCCCCTTACGGCTTCATCGGCAGTTACAACAGCTTTGCACTGTGCATCGTTAATCCTGTCGCGCAGTGATTCCGCACTGAAACCAGCAAAAATAACCGAGTGAACAGCGCCTATGCGGGAACATGCAAGCATGGCATACACTGCTTCAGGAATCATTGGCATAAATATCGCCACACGGTCATGTTTATTGATTCCGTTATGTCTTAAAACATTTGCAAGACGTGATACATTGCGCTGCAACTCCCTGTATGTTATCCTCACTTCATGCCCTGGCTCATCCTGCTCCCATATAATTGCAACCTGGTCTCCCTTATCCTTTACATGTCTGTCGACACAGTTTTCACAGGCATTAAGCCTCCCTCCAAGGAACCAGGAAACAAGCCCTTCAGAAAAGTCACAATCGCTGACAAGCTGAAAATCATGTTCCCAGAATAAAAGCTCCCTCGCTTTCTTCTCCCAGAATTCCGCATTATTCTTAATGCTGTCGTCATAGAGCTTCTTGTATTGCTCCATCGAGGAAATGTATGAATCCTTAAAAAGGTCCCTGTTCGGAAGATAAGCACCGGAAGCATTCTGAGCCATGGGAATAGATTTAAATAATAATTATAAAGATAACGTTTAGGAATAAACGGCAAATGAGCCAAGATGTTCAAGTCATCATGAAATATTACAGCATAATTCAATTCCCGGTGGGTCCGTTCCGTGAACCTCAGAAATCCACGGTTATAGAGATAATGTGGGTTTAAGCGACTTTATTGATGCTAATTGTGCTTTTGCCGGTCTTAAACTCTGATGTTTTATGAAATGTAACAGAAGGAAAGTTTTCCATTGCCATTTTCAGTGTCCATTCGCTTTCGGCAAAAAATACAGGGTTATTTTCCTTATCATATGCAATAGCCTGGGCTTTTCTTAACAGAAATGCATCAAGCTCCTTTTTATTATCGGATGTTACCCAGGTTGCCTTAATAAAAGGCAGAGGTGAAAAGTTGCACCTGGCCCCGTACTCATGCTCGAGTCTGAACTTAATAACCTCATACTGAAGCTCCCCAACAGTACCGATTATCTTTCTGTTTCCGGGTTGCTGAATAAAAAGCTGGGCCACACCCTCGTCTGTCATCTGGCGGACACCTTTATCCAGCTGCTTGGTTTTCATGGGATCGAGGTTTATTACTTCCCTCAATATTTCCGGCGAAAAGCTGGGAACACCTTTAAAATGAAGCAGTTCTCCCTCAGTCAGGGTATCGCCAATCTTGAAATTTCCGCTGTCATATAACCCTACAACATCACCGGGGAATGCTTCTTCAACAATACTCTTGTTATTAGCCATAAAGCTGGCGGGGGAGGAAAAGCGGATTCTCTTCTCCGACCGGGTATGAAAATAGAACTTGTTTCTTTCAAACCGTCCTGAACAGATCCTCATAAAAGCTATCCTGTCGCGGTGGTTCGGATCAAGATTGGCATGGATCTTAAAGATAAAACCTGTCATCTGCTCTTCCGCAGGCTCAACTTTACGTTCAGTGGCCTGGATAATACCCGGGGCCGGTGCGATCTCCAGGAAGGTTTCCAGCAATTCCAGTACTCCGAAATTATTCAGTGCACTGCCAAAAAACAGGGGAGCCAGGTAACCTTCCCTGTAAAGCGGCATGCTGAATGTCTCAAACATATCACCTGCAAACTCAAGCTCCTCCCATAATTTCTCCAGTGTTTCACTTCCAAGGTAATCCGTCAGTTTCGGATCGTGTATGTCATTTGTACTTATCAGGCTTTCCGGGACACTGCTCTTATCGTGTGCAAAAAGCTTAATATCCTTTTTGAATATATTATATACGCCTTTGAACTGCCTGCCGTTTCCAATAGGCCACGTATAAGGACATACAGCAATCTTCAGCTCTTTTTCGAGGTCATCAAGCAAGTCATACGGGTTTATCCCTTCCCTGTCCATCTTGTTAATAAAGATCATTACGGGAGTGTTCCGCATCCTGCAGACCTCCATCAGCTTACGGGTCTGTTCCTCAACTCCCTTCACAGAATCCACCACAAGGATAACACTGTCAACTGCAGAGAGGGTGCGGAAGGTATCTTCCGCAAAGTCCTTATGCCCGGGAGTATCAAGTATATTAACCCTGATATTGTTGTAATCAAATGCCATTACAGATGTTGAGACGGAGATGCCGCGCTGCTTTTCAATTTCCATGAAATCAGAGGTGGTTGTCTTCCTTATCTTATTGCTTCTTACCGCTCCGGCTGTTTGAATGGCTCCTCCGAAAAGCAAAAGCTTTTCGGTAAGAGTTGTCTTGCCGGCATCCGGATGGCTGATGATCGCAAATGTCCTTCTTTTTCCTATTTCACTCTTTAAATCCATAATCTTTTGTTAGCGACCCTGAAGAAACGGCGCAAATGTAGTAAATGCGGAAGATATATTCAAACAGACATCCTTTCATAATATATATAATAACCTTGTTATACTTTTCACAATATTGGGATTTGGCATTAATCTATTTTATTATATTTGTATGAAATTTGATTTTATGCCGATCAAGAAGTTATTTTATATTTAATCTAAAACAATTCACTATGAAAAACTTTTTACTGATAATCCTTTCAATATTTCTTGTTAATAGTCTTTCTGCACAGACATTCAAGTACATCGGGGCAGACAAATGCAAGATGTGCCATAATAAACCTGCATCAGGTGAACAATATAACAAGTGGCTTAAGGATCCTCACTCCAAAGCTATGAAGACTCTCTCCAGCCAGGCAGCTCTTGATTATGCTAAAAAGAATGGAATTGCCGACCCTGCAAAGGATCCGAAATGTCTGAAGTGCCACTCTACTTATGAAAAAGCAGGTGCCAATCTCCGCGCAGGCATCCGTCCTGAGGAAGGTGTTTCATGTGAATCATGCCATGGTCCGGGCAGTAACTACAAATCACCCACCGTAATGAAGAATCGGAAGCTGGCTATGGAAAACGGCCTGATTCTTCCCGACAAGACTGTCTGCCTTGGATGCCATAATAAAGAGAATCCTTTCTTCAAAGAGTTTAACTTCGAAACGGCTTCTGCCAAGATTGCACATCCCGATCCTTTAGTCAAAAAGAATTAACCCAACCTGACCGTAATAAATAAACGAATCCTTTGCCGTTTCTGAACTGGCAAAGGATTTGTGTATAATAACCTTAATCAAGCCACGTTCTTAATTTTTACAAAAGATAAATCAATACACTAAAAGATGAAGAAAATATTCTTTCTGTTTACATTGTTGCTGGCATTTACTTTCTGCAAAGGCCCCGGATCAGGCCCCCTGGTTAAGGAATCATTTAATAAGAAAGATCAGACTCAGAGTCAGCCTGCAGCCGGGCAGGCACACCAGGGCCGGGTTGTCACTGAAAAGGCTAACGTTAAGATTGAGCCCTGTTCAGATTGTATTACAATCGCAAAACTTTACGAAGGGAAACAGAATTATTCCGGTAAAGCTATAAAGGTAAAAGGACAGGTAGTCAAATTTAACTCCGGAATTATGGGAAAGAACTGGATACATCTGCAGGATGGCTCGGAGTATGATGGTAATTACGATCTTACAATTACTACCGATGCAACAGTTTCTGTAGGGCAGACAGTCACATTCGAGGGAAAGATAGCCCTTGATAAGGATTTCGGATATGGTTATTCTTACAGCGTACTGATGGAGGATGGCAAATCCGTGCAATAGTACCTCTTTACGGGGCTGATCAAAACATTATGCGGAGGGTTCCGGAAATCAGAAAAACTTTCTTTCCCGTCCGCTTAATGCTTTAAGTGTATCATTAAGAATGTTGCAGTCGTCCACTACCTGGTAATCAAACAGACCGACACAGGCGAAATCAGCTCCCTTTTCAAAAGCATATTTAAATCCCTCTTCAGGTTTTATGGCGCCAGCTGCCAGGACCTTGAAGGCTATCCAGGGCTTATTTACCGTGCCCATATATCTGGCCGTCTCCTCCGGCTCCCTGCACCAGTAATTGTCAAGCTCGTTCTTTACAATCCTGCCCTTGGGTTCATCTCCCTGATAAGACCAGTAATTATTATTATGAAATGTTTTGAAATGGAAATCCACCGGGAACCCCTTTTCTTCCATGGTTCTGACAACCTCCAGTTCATGGCTTCCGACTCCAAGCGGAATACCCTTGCCGGAAAAATGGCTAAACCATTTTTCATATAGATCCAGACGTCCCTGGTTTACCCAGTTATCAGCAATGTTTCCCTGGATAAGCAAAGCATCTGCACCATTATCGATAGCTATCTGGGTGTTTGTGATAACGTCATTATCCTGTGGGTATGTAGCTGCGAGCCATTGTATTTTCCCTCCCTGTTTTCTGTACCTTGTCAAAGGAGTAACAATGTCGGCTGCATTCCGCATCAGTACTGTATTTATTCCGCAGGCCTCACATAATCTTATTGTCTCCCATATCTTTTCCTGGGTAAAATATTTTTTAAGAAGGCTTGATACATAGATCAGATCACGTGCATGCGCATAGCCAACAATAAGGTTTCCTCCGCAGATCAGGCGGCTTACCTGCAGGTTGCCTATTCTTCCCATAGGAACCTTTTCCTTAAGATCAGTAAGCCTCGAAAAATTGGTAAATTTCGAAGTCGCGGAAGATACTGCATTTACTTTCAGATCTTTTTCTTCATAACTTTCATAGCCAAAATTCTTTAAGGCTGCATAGGCAAATCCTCCCATAAAGGGAATTGTTATCAGGTTTTTTAATACCCTTCGCCTGTCGAGTACCGGAAGATCCTCAAAAGCAGGATTATCAGTTTCAGGAACGACAATTGATCCTTTTGATTTTACACCGCTCTTTTTTCTGTGACCCCGCCAGTCAGCTATCAGGTTGTCAGTTCCGAACATCCATGAGGGGGGAATCCTTGCAATCAGGACAAGTACAAGCAGTTCGATCAGGTTTTTATTTACCCAGATGTAATTTCCCTCCATGGCATTTCCATCCATGATGCCCACAAAGGGAGGCCGGGCGATGTAATAAAGAAAAAGCAGAGCAGCTCCTGCCCACGAAGCAAACCTGGTAAAAAGGCCTGTCATCAGGCCTGCACCGATAAAGATCAATCCCCAGATATTAAGGAAGTCAACCACTGAAAGCAGGGAATGATTTGTCGCAGCAGCCCTGAATATCCCTGAGAATATCCATGTTGACTCGAGCATATAAGGTCCTGCACTCCATGCGGGGCTTGCCAGTTTTATTATACCTTCGTAAAGGAAGTGCCATCCTATAAGAATTCTGAGGGAGGTAAGAAGCCAGACAGGAGCCTTGATTTGATCTTTCATTTGAGTGTAATTAAATTTATTTAAAAAAGACCTGATCCGGTTTCAAATGTACATGGTTTTTTGAAATATGGTGATTTATCGGAAAATAAAAAAACCGTACATTACTTATGCTCCACGGCAACTGATATGAACCGCATAATCACCCCTAAATCCCCTGAAGGGGACTTTTGGTTATCTCTACGCTCTATGCTCATATCTCATATCTCTACGCCCCGTGCCCTGTGCCCTGTGTCCTGCGCCCCGCGCCCCGTGCCCTGTGCCCCGTGCAAGGTTTAAAAGTATCTTATTAAAGCCAACTGCTATTTGCCAGCTGCCTGTAATTTTATTCCGGACAATTATGTGGAATTTTGTTAGCTTTAAAAAATGAATCTGCTCCGAATAGTTAATTTATTTCTGAATCCCCTAAGAGGACTTTTTTATTATGCTGATTTTCAGTGTTTCCCTTTTATGGGTCAGGAGTAAAAAACACCGAAATTCAGCATAATTGATTTTTCAGAGTGGACTCAAAAATGAAACAATTAAAATTAATATCATTATAATGAAAAAACATATAATCATCTGCTTGTTACTTGTTTTGGTTAACGGTTTATTGCAGGCATCGGTGACTCCGGGAAGGCTGACCTGTGAGAATCTGACCAATCCAACGGTTGTTGATGTTCAGAATCCCAGGCTTTCGTGGATTAATCTGACCGGCGGAAATGATCAGGGCCAGTACCAGACAGCCCGGGAGATCAGGGTAGCCAGTACCCGTGAGAAACTTGATAACGGAGAAGCTGATCTCTGGAACAGCGGGAAGATCATTTCTGCTGAATCGGTGAACATCCCGTACGGGGGAACTCCTCTTAAATCACGCCAGGATTGCTGGTGGCAGGTCAGGGTATGGGATATGAATGGAAATATGTCAGGCTGGAGCGAACCTGCTTTCTGGAGTATGGGACTGCTCAGCAGTAAGGAGTGGCGTGCACTTTGGATCGGCGCTCCATGGCAGGGTGAAGATCCTTTACCGAGGCCCTCTGCTCCCAAGTCCGGCAATGCACCCGGAAGCAATTTTCAGCCTGGTTCTGAAAACTCCCCTCCTCCCGCCCCTATGCTGAGAAAAACCTTTATCCTGAAAAAGGAAGTTGCCTCTGCCCGTGCGTTTGTGACAGGTCTTGGCTTCTTTGAATTTTATGTAAACGGTGAAAAGGCCGGGGAAGATGTGATGACCCCGGACCTGACACTCTATGGAAAACGCAATGACCTTGGGCCAATAGGTGTAATGATCAGAAACAATTTCAGGGAATACAGAATAATGTACCTCTCCTATGATATCAGAAAATACCTGCATAAGGGAGAAAATGTGATAGGGACTATCCTCGGCAACGGGTTCTTTAATCCTGCCAACTACTGGACACAGGGATACGGAACACCAAGATTCCTGGGACAGATCTATATTACATACACTGATGGAACTGAAGATATTATAGTAAGCGACAAGAGCTGGAAAGCCTCAAAAAGTCCGGTTGTCTTGGACCTCATTTATGACGGCGAGCATTATGATGCCCGGCTGGAACAACCCGGGTGGTGCTCTCCGGGTTTTGATGACGCCTCGTGGGCACCGGTTGCTGAAAGAAAAGCCCCTGAAGGAACTCTGACAGGGCAGATGTCACCGCCAGACAGGGTGATGGAAAGCCTCCCTCCGGTAAAAATAGAAAAAGCCGGAGAGGGACATTATAAAATAGATTTCGGACAGGAGATCTCCGGATGGCTGCACTTGTTGAACGTAACGGGGGAAAGCGGCAGAAAGATTGAGATAAAATATATATGTGAGTCACCGGTGGGTGACAACTCCTATATCATGAAAGGGGGCAAACCTGAATCCTATTCGGCACGTTTTACATGGTTCGTCTTCAGGGAGGTGGAGGTAATGAACTGGCCGGGGGAACTAAAGCCTGATCAGATCAGGGCCGAAGCAGTCTACTCAGCCGTTGAAACCACAGGAAAGTTTCAATGTTCAAACAGCCTGTTCAATAACATCAATAAGATCTGGTGGCGCAGTCAGACCGATAACATGCATGGAGGCATTGCCAGCGATTGCCCTCACAGGGAGCGGTCACCATATACGGGCGACGGACAGGTATCATGTGTTACCGTGATGCATAATTTCGATGCCAGGACTTTTTATACCAAGTGGATACAGGATATCCTGGGCTCCCAGAATCCCGAAACCGGATATGTTCCTAACGGCGCTCCATGGCAGCCTGGTTGTGGCGGAGGAGTTGCCTGGGGAGCAGCTATGAACATTATGCCATGGGAATACTACCTTCAGTATGGAGATATTGACCTCCTGAGGAAAAACTATGATGGAATGAAGGGTTATATTAAATATATGCTGACCTGGACAGATCAGCAAGGGATAATGTATTCACAGGCACCCGACAGGGCCAATCCCAACCAGTGGATAAATCTTGGAGAATGGGTAACCCCTGGTAAGCTGCCACCGGATGATATGGTCCATACATTCTACCTGTGGAGGTGTGCTGACATTACTTCAAGGGCAGCTAAAGCTCTTGGAAAACCAGAAGATGAGGAATATTTCGGTGCTCTTGCAGAAAAGACGAGGAAGGCTTTTCAGATAAAATTCTTTGACAGGGAAAAAGGGAGCTACGGATCCGGCGGAGGGAACATCTTTGCACTTAAGATGGGTGTTCCACCTGAACAGAAAGAACGGGTGATCAGTTCTCTCAGGTCAGACATAGAGGCAAATGGCGATCACCTGGATACGGGGATCTTCGGTACACAGTTCTTTTTTGAGGTTCTTTCAGAGAACGGACTGAATGAGCTTGCCTGCAAAGTAATGAACCAGCGTACCAGGCCGGGCTACGGATGGTGGATTGACCAGGGAGCTACAACCACATGGGAGGAATGGGACGGGAAAGGTTCACACAATCATCCTATGTTCGGAGGAGGAATTACCTGGTTCTACAGGAAACTGGCCGGGATGAACAGTGATCCCGAACAGCCCGGTTACAGGCATATAATATTCAAACCACAACCCGCTACAGGTATAGAGTCTGCATCGTATTCCAACCTCACTCCCTATGGAGAAGCCGGGATCAGCTGGAAGAAGGAACCCGGTACATTTTTTCTTGATATTACCGTTCCGGTCGGAGCCACAGCTACAGTTTACGTACCTGCTGCATCGGAAAAGAGTGTAACTGAAAACGGGAAAATTATAAATAATCCGGCAACTATCACCTTCTCACGCATCGAAGAGGGTTACGCCATTTATAATGTAGCTTCAGGGACATACCGGTTCGCTTCAGCTCTGTAAATTTAAAGACCCGGAAGCTGAGTAGCTGACTGCAATTACAATGATAATTTATCTATCCTGAATATGAGAAATATAAAGTTTTCACTGCTG
Source organism: uncultured Bacteroidales bacterium (assembly GCA_963816345.1). Lineage (GTDB taxonomy): Bacteria > Bacteroidota > Bacteroidia > Bacteroidales > VadinHA17 > LD21. The sequence goes on along the minus strand of CAWFKI010000005.1, from coordinate 922,233 downwards.
ACGATTTTTGTCCTGATATCATGCTCCGGACCGGCCACAGACTGCAGGCAGGCTATAGATGCCATGCGAAAAGAGCTTGCTGCAGGCAATCTCAGGGTAGTTAATCATCTCGCCGACTCAGTTAAAAAGAGCTGCGCCGGTAACCGGCAGATGATGCAGATTTCAGATTCACTGAACCAGATTGCCGGAAGGATAGCTCTCGATTTTTCTCTCTCCGGGGATCAGATTACCGGACAAATCAAATCGCGAACGGGCTCCTTTTCCGAAGGCGAATTGGAGAACTGGGAAAAGAAAGGCTGGCTGGAAGGAAGGCTTATCAACGGTGAGAAAATGTACTTTAACAGAGCTGTTTCCAATCTCCTGCTCCTTAAGAAATTCTATGAACAGAAAGAGACCCGGTTGCGGGAAAATGCGGAAGACCCTGAGATGACCTTCAGGTTAAAACATACAGCAGAAGCCTGTAAATTATCCGGTAAGTCAAAGCATGCCAGTTGTTCCGGTAAGGATGGGAATAACCTATACGATAACAGTGCATGCCGATGTTGTACCCGACGGAGAGATCATCAGGTGCTGGATGCCATGGCCAAAATCGAACCACGCCAGACAGACAGGAGTCGAATTGCTGAATACATCCTGCACGGAATATAAGATCTCCCCCGATTCCGCCATCCACAGTACCATTTATATGGAGGAGAAGGCTAAAAAAGGAGTTCCCACAGTTTTCAGGGTCTCATTCAAATATCAATCAAGCGCACAGTATTTCAATATTTCAGGGTTAAAAATTCGTCCTTACGACAAAGGCTCAGATAATTACAAGAAATATACTGCCGAACAACTGCCTCAGATAAATTTCTCTGAAGAGATAAGGAATCTGGCCGACAGTATTACAGGCAAAGATGAATCCGCCTGAAGTAATTGTAAGAAAGATATATTACTGGTTCAAGGAGAATATTCCCTGGACCGGGGCGCTCGAATATTCAATAATGCCTGATATCCCGGGTTATGTATGTCATAATCATCGCGGAGATTGCGGTATGCAGACCTTCCTTTTTATTTCAATGCTCAGGTATAAGGGAATACCTGTCAGGTGGCAGAGCGGCTGGATGGTACCGCCCGGGGCAGAGAACCTGCACGACTGGTGCGAGGTTTATTATGAAGGTCCCGGCTGGATACCGGTTGATGTCTCCTACGATCTGCAGAATTCTGATAAAAAAGAAGTTAAGGAGTTTTATATGTCTGGTATAGATTCCTACAGGCTCATTGTGAATGATGGAGTTGCAGGCACTTTATATCCGCATAAGCAATTCATGAGAAGCGAACCCTATGATTTCCAGAGAGGAGAAGTTGAATGGAAGGGAGGAAATCTCTACTTTGACAAATGGGATTACAATATGAAAATTGATTACCTGGACTGATTTATAATACAAGCAGAGATTTTAAGCCCCATCTTTTCCTGGCGTGACACAAATTCCTGAAAAAAAATAAATATCAGATGCAACCTTTTGATAAAAATTCTGGTTTACCCGGTAAAGGGGCATTGTCCTCAGATATTCAATAGCCTTTTTATCACTTGTCCCAAAATGAGAAAATATTGCATAATGAACCCGGGCATGAATAGTTGCGAATGATGATTTCACTATATAGATGATATAATTAATAGCTCATTATCAGTTTTTTAACCAGTACAATCCGTTCGTTATTAAATATTAATTTGTTATGGCACAATTTTTGGCCTGTTTTAAACAGGCAGAATAGAAAGTTAAACCACGATCCATTGAGCTTTTCCTATTAGTGACATATATGACTTGCTTTTACAAAGTTAATGTCGTTTTTACATACAAAAAGAGGATGAAAGTCTGCCTTTATTCTTTATTTTTAATGTTAGTCTCATCAGGCCTGGCAGGGCAGAATTGCAACCTGTTATCAAAAGCCAACAATATAGTTCCCGACAAATTTTGTTCTCCCGTAACAGCCAACTGGCAGGTAAGTTATACGGGTGTTAATAATGCCGGTACTCCCGTCAGTATCAGATATGACTGGGGTAATGGCAGGGTTGTAACGGTTCCGGCAATAAATGTAGGTCCGGGTATTTTTGAGGCAACAGCGACCAATACTTATACTTCAGCAGGTGATATCTGCAACTATCATCCTCAGTCGACTCTTATTGTAAATGGAGTGGTCTGCAGCTCATCCACCCAGGAACAGATTGTTACAGTCTGGGATAATGATGATCATAACGGAGGCCATATGCACATTAATCCTGTTGTTTATCCTGTCTGCCTGGGTAACAGTGCAGATGCCCGCTTTCAGGATCTGACCCAGTTTAACTGCGTTCCTCCCCAGGAACGGGATAATCCCAATGTGAATACCAGGTGGGTCCAGTGGATCTATGGAACCGACATTACAATGACCGGAATCCCGGTTACAATAAATGGCACAGCCAGAACATACCCTTACAGAGGTAGTATAATAACTTTAAATGGCCCCGTCACAGGTTCTGGTGTCTGGTCTGACATAATCAATGTTGCGAACGATAAATTATTGGGTCAGCATTTTCAGGTGACACTCCGTAACTGGAACTACTGTAATCCCTACGACGATCCGAATATTCCAGGACCTCCTTCTGACCCGGTGAACGGAGACCATCCTCCGGTAGTAACCACAGCCATTATCCTGATTGTGCCTTATCCTGACGCGACTATAACGCCTGTCGACAGCATGTGCCTGAATAATGGTCATGTGAATCTGACCGCCCATGATCCGGGTGGAACCTGGTCGGGAGACGGTGTCAGGGGCCATACTTTCGACCCTGCGATGGCCGGGGTGGGAAATCATATAATAAGATACAGCGTTTCAAATCAGTACAACTGCACTGATGTTGATCAGATAACCGTGACAGTTATGCCGGTACCTGATGCAACTATAACTCCGGTGGCAATATTATGTTCAAGTGATCCCCCTACCACGTTAAGGGCCCATGATCCCGGTGGTACCTGGTCGGGAACAGGAGTGACGGGCAATACCTTTGACCCCTCCGTGCCCGGTCCGGGAAATTATACAATTACCTATAGCATAACCGATAAATTCGGATGCAGCGATTCTGATCAGACAGTAATAACAGTTGCCACTCCGGATGCCACAATTACACCGGTTGATACACTGTGTGTCAATGGTCCGGGGATTACGCTTACAGCACATGATCTTGGCGGATTATGGTCAGGGGCAGGCGTTTCCGGGGATACTTTTTTCCCGGAGATAGCAGGTACAGGCGATCATGTAATAAGTTATAATATTGTCAATCAGAATTGTACAGACTTTGACACAACAGTTATCACAGTAGTACCTGCACCTGTTGCAACGTTAGAACAACCTGGAATTCTTTTTCTTACAGACCCTCCGGTAACCTTAATCGCCACCCCGGTGGGAGGAACTTTCTCCGGGAATGGTGTTACAGGGAATATTTTCAGTCCCGCCAGAGCTGGCCTTGGCACTCATGTTATTCAGTACCAGACACTACCTGATCACTTTGGCTGCATCGGGACAGACACTATACAAATAACGGTTACCTCATTGCCGGTTCCCTCTGCAGAGTTTGAACCTGATACATCAGGATGCACCCCACTGAATGTCCGGTTCAGAAATCTGAGCACTTATGGTGAATCATACCTCTGGGATTTCGGAGATAATACTTTTTCCCATGACCGGGATCCCTCCCATACCTATTTTACTCCCGGAGAGTATATTGTAAGACTGACAGTTACAAATAAAACAGGTGAAGCATCATTTGTCGGGTCAATAAAGGTTTTTCAAAATCCCACAACGATTTTTAATATCTATCCGACAGATGTTATTAATAATTCACAGGTGGTCAGGTTTTATAATTATTCCTACTATGGGGTATCGTTTCTCTGGGATTTTGGTGACGGGAATACCTCTACGGATGAGAACCCATGGCATAAATATGAGAAATCAGGTGTTTACCGCGTTTCGCTGACTGTGACATCAAAAGATGGCTGTGTTGATTCACTCCTGGCCAATTCAGGTGTAAACGTTGATTTTAAATTCGGAGATATCAGATATCCAAACGCTTTCAGATGGAACGGATCCGGTCCAACAGGAGGCTACTGGGATGAAAATCAAATGGATGACAGAGTATTCAGGCCATTTTATACAAATATCAGGGAATACAAGCTGCAGATATTTAACCGGTGGGGTGTACTGATATATGAGAGCTCCGACCTTCATAAAGGCTGGGACGGATATTTCGGTAAAAGCAACCTCGCTTTGCAGGGAGTATATGTCTGGAAAGCAACCGGTCAATATGAGGACGGTACATATTTCAATAAGGTTGGAGATGTGACTTTCCTTCATTGATAAGGCAGAGAGCGATTCCTCGTGGGGGTGGCAGCATACTGTTTTCCCGGAATCAAATGACTTTTTTATCCCCCCGCAGGGTAATATACAGGGTAAAATATCGTTATACAAGAGTGGGTGCAAAGTCGTAAAGCGATAGAACAATAGAATAAATATAATGTTTGAAGTGAATAATATGGCACATATTTTGTGTCGATAATTTGCTCTGAAATTAACTTAAAGTATAATTTAAATATTATAACCTATGAATAAGAAGATTATTTCCCTTATTACTGTAGTTGGCCTTATTGGCTGGAGCTGCACCAAAATTGATACAAACCACGGGCTACGGCAATCGGTCGAACAGGGTGTTGCAGAAATAAATAGTGCCGTTGCCGGGATTTATGGTTCAACAGGATATCAGTTGCTTTCGACGTCGGGAGGTGACACAAAATCCGATGTCGCCTTCAATGACAGCCTGAGTCTGGGTCTTGTGGCCGGGATCTATGACTTCCAGCCGGACACCATGATGCGCTTTCATCATTTTTCACCATACCGGCTTTTTAAAAAGACCGGGTCGAGCGAGTTCATGATTGTCAATCTGCCGGAAATGCTGGTCATGCATCCAAAATATCTTCATTATTATGAACCGGCAGATACCCTGCCATCCAACAATTTTACAATAAAGGCTACAGACTACCATCTTTATTATAACTGGTGGAACAGCTATGATTATAAACTTGCCGCCGGCTTTACTCTTAATTCGGAAGATCTTGGCAGCATGAATGTATCTTCAACTTCAAGTTCGTTACGCACAAATTCCTATCTTTCAGAATATACGTTTCCTGAAGGATATAGCATAGCAGCATCCTGGCAGGATGGTGACACCGCAACTTCATCCTTCACCCTGAGCAGCAATGGCAGCACGCTTTTTAAAGAGTCCTCGGTTTTTATATGGCACCAGAATCACAGGAGTGAGAGACAATACGCCCTGACAATAGGAGATGTCGAGCTCAAAAGAGCTACGGGAATGGATTCAATACAGGTTTTCCTTGGGGGAGTACTCCAGAACGCCGGAGCAACTTTAATAACTGACAGTTCCGACTCGACAGCCTCTGTTTGCCAGAAAAGGGATTTCCTGCTTAAATTCAATGACGGAACAACGGAAAAGCTGAGTGATCTCATTAATCCGGTGCGTGTCCAGCTAAGCACTCTCAGAGATTCACTTCATAATATGTACTTTGCCAAAAATATTGTCGATTATATTGCCCTGAGTATTTATTATAATACTCATTGAATAGTCTGAAACTGTCTGGAATGGGCTGTCACTGTGTTTAATCGGGGGCAGCCCATTTTTTTGCATTATTATGCTCCCAATAATCCCCCTATCTGATATACAAGAAAAGAGAGCACCCAGGCAATCCCTGTAGTATATAAAACTATAAATGCGGGCCATTTCCAGTTTCCCGACTCCCTTCTTATAGCTGCCACAACACCCATGCAGGGGAAATATGTAAGTATAAAAAGCATAAATGAGATAGCCATCAGGGGAGAGAACAGATTTTTTCCTGAGGAATTCTGCTGTGATCTTAATTTTTCAACAAGAGAGCCCGAACCCTGATTACCATCTGCCTGGAATAAGACTCCAAGGGTGCTGACAACTACCTCCTTGGCAGCCAGACCGGATACGATGCTGACTGTAAGACGCCAGTCAAATCCCAGGGGCTTCATCACCGGTTCAATTGTCCGGCCAATGATTCCCATAAATGAGCTGCCCTGCTTTTCATTTTTCTGCTCCATGATAAGCTTGTTAACAGATTGCTCCTTTTCGACCGGGGCAAGATCAGACTTTTCAACCCGGCTTATCTCGCCTGCATAGTCTCTTGATAGTTTTGTATCCCGGGGAAAATTGCTTAGTACCCATACCACAACGGAGGCAATAAGGATTATTCCTCCGATCTTCCTGAGGTATAATGATGTTCTGAATGTGACATGTTTGAATATGCTTCTCGCTGTTGGGATCCTGTAAGGGGGCAGCTCCATTACAAAGGGAACTTCTGCCGACTTGAAGAATACCTTCTTCAGGAATAAAGCAGATAATATGGCAAACAGGATCCCGAGGATATAAATCATAAAAAGTACCAGTCCCTGATATCTGGAAAAGAATACTGTTATAAAAAGTATGTATACCGGCAACCTGGCACTGCACGACATGAATGGTGTTATAAGCATTGTAATCATCCTGTCGCGGCGGCTTTCAATGATCCTGGTTGCCATTATTGCCGGAACATTGCAGCCAAATCCCATGAAAAGGGGAATAAATGATTTCCCGTGCAAGCCTATCTTATGCATGAACTTATCCATAATAAACACGGCCCGTGCCATATAGCCGGTATCTTCCATAAAAGAAATAAAAAGGAACAGTATGATTATGTTTGGCAGGAATACAATTACACCTCCAACTCCCCCCAGAATGCCTTCAGTGAGAAAGTCTTTGAGAATTCCACCGGGCAGTGTAACGGATAGTAATCCGGAAAGCCTGCTGATTCCCAGTTCCATCCAGTGCTTCGGATAACTGCCAAGCTTAAAAGTTGTATAGAAGGTAAGCCACATAAAAAAAATAAAGATCGGGATGCCCAGATATTTATTAGTCAGGTAGTTATCTATTTTTTTTGTTCTTCCTGTCTTTTTAATTTTATTTGGTCTCAGGGTCTCTTTTAATGCTCCTGAGATGAAGCCATACCGGAGGTCAGTGATTACCGTTTCCACAGGATCTGCGAAAAGCTTTTCAAGCTTAAGCCTCTCTTTTCCTGCCACACTGATGATCTCAGCTGCGTTCACACAACGGGATATACTTATAGAAAATTCCTTATCATTCTCCAATAGCTCAATCGCAAGGTACCGGGCCGATATTATATTTGTAAAGGCCCTGTTTTCTTCTATTTTTATTTTTGACTGAATGGCACAGATGGAATTTTCGATTTCGGTACCATAATTGATATGAATGTGCCTGACGGAAGGTTCTCTGTTTTCATAGACTTCAATAACCTTGTCGAAGAGCTCTTTCACTCCTCTCCCCTTTGAACTTACAGTTGGTATTACAGGCACGCCCAGTAATTTTCCGAGAGAGACAAAATCAAGAACATCACCCTTTTTCTCAAGTTCATCATACATGTTGAGTGCGATCACAATCTGAACACCCATGTCTATGAGCTGTGTTGTCAGATAAAGATTCCTTTCGGGGTTGGAGGCATCAACTATATTTACGACAATATCAGGCTTATTCTCAAAAATATAATTTCTGAGAAAGATCTCCTCGGGCGAAAAACTCTTAATTGAATAAGTTCCGGGCAGATCCACTATTGAAAAGTTATAACCAGACTGTCTGTAAAGTGCTTCCTTTGAATCTACGGTTACCCCGGCATAGTTCCCTACTTTTTCCCTTGAGCCGGAAGCATAGTTAAACAGAGTTGTCTTTCCTGAATTTGGATTACCGATCAGAGCAACCTGAATATCCCTTGTCTTCTCAATCCACGAATCATTTTCAGCCTCTCTTACCAGAGTACCATTGGAATGGGAAAATTCCCTGGCGGCGCCTCCCCTTTCAACCAGAATCAGTTGTGCTTCGCTGTTTCTCAGTGAGATGTGGTATCCCATTATCCTGTATTCAACAGGATCCCTCAGAGGTGCTTTCTTTATAACAGATACTTTTTTGCCGACGACAAATCCCATCTCAGACAAACGCTGGCGGAACTGACCTCTTCCCTTGATCTTTAAAATAATCCCCTCTTCTCCTTCAGCAAGATCAAATAATGTAATCATCCCTTCTCCCCCATAGTAACAAGTAACCCCGGAAGTTGCAGAATGTTCATAATTACTGCTTCCTGATAATAATTACAGCAAATTCAGCAGGGACATACAGGCTGGAACCGACTGAAAATAAATATTTTATATTAAATATTCACTCAGCCTTAACTTTCACAACAATTTTGTGCACCTCTTTATTTTCCCCGATCTTAACACTTGGACGGTGAACATCTGAAGGGAAAAATATAAAAAACACCCCGGAGTGGCAACCCGATTGTCAGCTTTCTTTACTGTCACAAATTCAATATCTTTCGCCGGATCATACGGTTCCAGTACATCCTTTATCATTGAGCGCGGAGCAATGCTCATCTGCTCGGTTCCGCTTATTACATATTGAATGTCGATATATTTCTGGTGGGCCTCAAACCTTGCATCCTCTTCGTTTTTGGTCATATAACTGCTTACCAGTGCGTACAGGTTGTCACCGTCAATATCATACCGCCTGGCTTCCAGCTTTGATAAGTCAGTATTCTTTAAAAATGCAAATGCCTTATCCCATCTCTCTTTATTTTTAAAATAAGAAACAGCAAACTCCCTCCTGTTTATTGAAGAATCAGGTTTGACATTCCAGCCGTTAAGCCAGTCATGCTTATCAAACCACTTATCAATCTTCCCGCTGCTCCAGCTGGCAGGGTCATCTGAACTTTTGCACCCGGAAAAACAGATAACAGTTGTGAATAACATAAAGAATACAGTAGACTTTTTCATAATACCAACAATTTAAATATTAATACATAACCTATAATTTTCTGATATATAATAGATTGAAATAAAACTAATCTCATTTTCAATTCATCCTCCGGTTAATCCTCACCTCCGGACAGGCACACAGTTAAAAAGGGCAAAAGTTATAAAAATTGATGCATAAAATCCTGATGCCTGAAATATTATTTAACCGTTCCGGTAAAAAGGGCCAATTATATCATAGCTTGATCTCATGAATTCCTCTTTTCGCCTCTGATCTATTGCGGGGCCGGTTTTTGAATGTTTTGAGATATCATATATCAATCCATTTTCAATGTCATCAGCAGTGAGTCTTTCCGCAAGCACTTTTGCCACCCCGGCCGGCCTTTTCATAAATGGTGCAGCTATCCTGTATATCCTTGCGAACCATTTATTTTGCATTCTCCAAATACCCGATCTGAAGATTCCCGGATCAAAGCAGAAAGAGGTCAGGTTCTGCTCCCTGTATCTCAGGGGGAGCAACCCGATCATAATGGCCAGATAAAGCTTCGAAGATGAATACGAATGCACGGCACTGTACTTTTTCAAACCGGAAGGCAGCTCAAGATTGCTGCCGGCAAGCTTGTAGACAGGAGAAATAACAGCAGCAATCTTTACATTTCCTGGTTTTTCAGTGTTATTCAGGACAATCTCAATTATAAGAAGATGTGACAGAAAATTTACCTGAAATGTATATTCAAAACCATCCATAGTCAGTAAAGGTTTCGGGGGACTGAGAATTCCTGCGTTACAGACCACAATATCGATAGAATGATTTCTGCAAATATCTTTTGTTACAGCAGCCAGCTGGTGAAGATCCGCAAAATCTACCCTGTACAGTACAAACGCATCAGGGTACCGGGGAAAGGTCAGAGACTGTCTTCCCATAGCAACAACATTATAACCGGATTCCAGGAAAATTTTAACAAGTTCAAGTCCCAGCCCTGAAGTTCCTCCCGTTATAAGCACAGTCTTATTGATTCCCGGCAGTTGCACTATTTTCTGACAGATTAATTCATAAAGATAATCTCTTCAATAAACAATAGATCGTCTGTTCTCAATTTATCTGATTACCTTAGCGAACAGAAAAAGTTGAGTAAATTACCTTAAAAACATTTTAATTATGTCAGTAATATTAATCGGGGTTATTGCCCTTGTAATAGGATTTACCCTCCCCAAAGCGGATATGGCGATGAGAAGGTACAGACCCATTATCAAAATTGTTGGAATCATTCTGATCATAGTCGGATTTTCTACTGCTGCGGTTGTTCAGGTTGAACCCGGCGAGGTAGGCGTACAGAAACTGTTTGGAAAAGTAAGTGACAATATCCTTGAAAGCGGATTGAATGTAATTAATCCTCTCGTAAAAGTTGTGATGTTCGATATACGAACGGAAAATTATACAATGTCTGGCGTGAATGATGAAGGAACGAAGCAGGGGGATGACGCAATACGTGTTCTTACTGCAGACGGTCTTGAGGTAGTTATCGACCTTACAGTTTTATACAAAGTGATCCCATCCCAGGCGCCAAGGATACTGAAAGAGGTAGGTACTGACTACCGTAATGTACTTGTACGCCCTATATGCAGGACCAAAATAAGGGATAACGCCGTTTATTATGATGCAGTAGCTCTCTATTCAACAAAAAGAGATGAGTTCCAGTCGCGCATATTTTCAACAATTGAATCGAATTTCAAGGAAAGGGGGTTAATGCTTGAGCAGCTCCTTGTCAGAAATATTACCTTACCGGAATCGGTCAGGGCCACTATTGAATCAAAAATAAATGCAGAACAGGATGCACAAAAAATGACATTTGTTCTTCAGAAAGAGAGACAGGAAGCTGAGCGGAAGAGAGTTGAGGCCCAGGGAATTGCGGACTACCAGAAAATCCTCAGCACGGGTCTTAGTGACAAACTGCTGCAGTATGAAATGATCAAGGCCATATCAGCTTCACCAAATGCCAAACTTATTTTTATGACAAACGGGAAGAACCTTCCTATCCTGGTTGACAGCAAGTAATTTCGTAGCCCTGGCAGCGGTACTTCTTTTTTCCGGAAGATCTGACAGGGATTGAGTCATAAATCTTTTTTTGGATTTCACTCCGGTTAGAATTAAATTTACATTCAGAAGGTTTTATGAACTAAAACATCTGACAATGAAAAATGTAAATTTTATTCTTTTTGTATTAGTTGCCTTTATTACCTGCAATCCTGCTGACCTTTTTTCTCAGGATTGGCCACAATGGAGAGGTATTGATCGTAACAGCAGGGTGACAGGCTTCAGTGTCCCTTCCCAATGGCCGGCTGAACTAACGCAGGAATGGAAGGTTTCAGTTGGAACCGGCGATGCAACTCCGATACTCGAAGGGAATAAATTATATGTTAACACCAGGCAGGGAAGTGATGAGGTGCTTCTTTGCCTCGATGCAGCCACAGGCAGGGAGATATGGAAAAGCAAATATCCCTGCATTGAGGTCACCGGTCCATCCTCATCCCACCCCGGACCAAGAAGTACGCCTGCAATTGCAAACGGAAAGGTTGTAACTTTTGGGGTTTCAGCAATACTCAGCTGCTATGATGCATCAACAGGCAAGGTATTATGGCGGCGTGAAAATCCCACAAATGCCGTTCCCACCTTTTTTGCAGCTATGTCACCGCTTATAGTCGATAATCTATGTATTGCACATATTGGTAAAAAAGATGACGGAGAGGTTCTGGCCCTTGACCTTAATACAGGAAAAGAAATATGGAAGTGGGCAGGTGATGGACCCTCCTACTCATCTCCCTCTGTTATGATAATCGGGGGTAAAAAGCATGTTATTGTGCAGACGGAGAAAAACCTGATCTCCCTTGACCTGGCTGACGGAAAGCTTCTTTGGAAGATCCCGACGCCCGTCCAGCAGCGTTTCTATAACAGTGTTAGCCCATATATCGACGGACAGACAATTTATATAACAGGACAGGGAAGCGGCATGAAATCAGTTAAAATAGAGAAAAAAGGTAATGATTTCCTGCCAGTGGAGCTCTGGAACAACAGCGAAGTCGGGGCAAAGTGGAATACTCCGGTACTTAAAAACGGGTATCTGTACGGCTTTACTGACCAGAAGAGAATGTATTGTCTGGATGCCTCCACCGGAAAAACCAAATGGATAAACAATGATGTCTCCAGCGACTTTGCAACAATTGTCGATTGCGGATCAGTATTAATGGGATTGCCGTCCACAGCGACCCTTATAGTTCTGAAACCTGATTTTGAGTCATATTCTGATATAAAGCAATATAAGGTATCAGGGACAGCTATATACGCCTTCCCTGTAATTGCCGGAAATAATATCTATATAAAAGATGCTGAATCACTTACATTGTTCAGGATAAAATAGGGTATTCTTCTGCCTTATGGCCCCGCCTGAGGTGGAACTTTTGCCGGCAGACCTCAGGGTATCTTCTCTACGAGAAGCATATTCCTTAATTCATTGGGAGTAACGTTTTCCTTTATCTGTCCGGTGTCGACCACAGTAATGGAGCCGGATTCCTCCGAAACCACTATGACAAGTGCATCAGAATGTTCTGACATGCCCAGGGCCGCCCTGTGCCTCATACCGAAATAGGGAGGAAGTGATACCTGGTCGGTTATGGGTAATGGACAGCGGGCAGCAATTATAAGGCCCCTCTCAATCAGAACGGCGCCATCATGCAACGGGGTATGCTTGAAAAATATAGTCTCAAGCAACTGGGAGCTGATTTGAGCCTTAATTATTTCGCCACCTTCCGTATACATATCCAGACTGCTTTTTCTTCCTATTACTATCAGCGCCCCTACTCCTTTTGAAGCCATGGATTCGCATGCCCTGACAATCTCTTCTGCCCTCCTCGGGTTTCCATGGATCACCTTGCGCGGGAATAGTAACCTGCCAAGTGAAAACCTTCTGTTTGAAATATACCGGTTTCCTAAAACAAGAAGAAACCTTCTTACCTCCTGCTGAAATACGATTATGAGGGCAATAACGCCGACTCCGATGACCTGACCCAGCAGCGCTGTTATAAGCTCCATTTTGAGAGCCTTCACCACCAGCCAGAAAAGGTAAATGAAGAATATGCCGAGGAAGATGCTGAAGGCTGCGGTACCTCTTATCAACCTGTATATCTGGAACATGATAAGTGCTACCAGGAAAACATCAATTATATCAAAGGCAGTTATGTGAATTGGCATGGTATCCGCTATCTATGTAAGTTTTATTAAAATTATCGTCATCCTTGCAGATGCATCTTTGATTTGATCTTTGCATTCAGCCGTACAGCCTGAACAGCTTCCTTTACATCATGCACGCGCAGGATGTCAGCGCCGTTCGAAAGAGCGATCATATTCAGGGCAGTTGTTCCGTTCAGAGCTTCATCCGGAGTTATATCAAGGGTTTTCCAGATCAATGATTTCCTCGACAGACCGACCATCAGGGGCAATCCGGTTATCGATAAATCCCCGAGATGCCTCAGCAGTTCAAAATTATGCTCGATTGTCTTTCCGAAACCAAAACCCGGATCGAGGATAACATCTTTCACACCTGATGACTTCAACCTGAAGACCCTCTCACCGAACCACTTAATAATATCTGAGATCAGATCATCATATACAGGATTTTTTTGCATCGTGGCAGGTTCACCTTTCATGTGCATCATGATATAAGGTACGTTGATTTTTTCAACCAGTGCAAACATTTTATTGTCAGCCTCTCCTCCCGAAATATCATTTATAATCAGAGCACCCGAGTCCAAAACTGCCTCCCTGGCAATTTCAGACCTGAAAGTATCAACCGATATTACAGCGCCGGGAAATTCCCTGTTAATAAGCTTTATTGCGCCGATTACCCTGTTACGCTCCTCTTCAGGGGGAATTACCGCTGCACCGGGCCTCGAGGAATAACCTCCGACATCAAGAATATCAGCCCCCTGATCAAGCATGTTTCCGGCTGCTTCCAGTATTTTTCCATCGGTCTGAAACCGGCTTCCCCTGTAGAATGAATCGGGGGTAATATTCAAAATGCCCATCACCTTCGGAATTTCAAGGTCGAGCAGCCTGCCGCCGGCATTGATATATCTTGGCTTATCTCTCAAGGCATACAAATTCATTAGCCGAAATTAGTGAAATTATTCATTCCTTTAGCCCGGTTTCAGCCAAATACTTGTAAGCCCGGGAAGCTTTGACAATTCTTTCAATAATAAAGCGCTCCCGGATTTCCTTCTTTGAAGTGTGCTTACTACATTTGCACTGAAAGAAATCAAAGATAGCATTATGCTTTTCGTAATTGAAGGTGTCGACGGAGCCGGCAAATCCACCCAGTTAAAACTGCTGAGAGACTTTCTTTCAGCAAAGGGATATAGATGTGAATATCTGCATTTCCCAAGGACTGAAGCACCTTATTTCGGTGAACTTATTGCAAGATTCCTGAGGGGGGAATTTGGTACAATCAGCGATGTTGATCCTTATCTTGTTGCTATGCTTTATGCCGGTGACAGGAATGATGCCTCCTCATTGATAAAAAGCTGGTTAAGCGAAGGCAAGATAGTCCTTCTCGACAGATACACATATTCAAACATCGCCTATCAGTGTGCCAAGCTTAGCGAAACAGAGGCACAGGATAAACTGATGAGATGGATCCTTACACTGGAATTTGACTATTTTGCGATCCCGATGCCTGATCTGAATATTTTTCTCGATGTGCCTTTTGCCTTCACCGAGCATAAGTTATCAGGGGTCAGGGCAGGTGATGACAGAACGTACCTTAACGGTAGCCGCGATATACATGAAGAAAGCCTCGATTTTCAGAGGAGGGTCAGGGATATTTACCTTAGAGTTGCTAAAACCGATGACCGGCTTGCAGTAGTTAACTGTGGCAGCGATGCGGGATCAATGCTGCCACCTGATGACATATTCGAACTGCTCCTGAAAATACTGACATCCAGAAAGTTAATCTGATATGAAGATAATAAGGGCAGTCAGCAGGGTGCTTATCGGATTGGTTTTTCTTTTCTCAGGAACCGTAAAAGCCATCGACCCGTTAGGCTCCGCCTATAAATTTCATGACTATTTTCAGGCCTTCCACATTGGTTTCCTCTCAGGATTAAGCCTTCCTCTTGCCATATTACTCTGCACTGCAGAATTTATAGCAGGATTCTCCGTGCTTTCCGGGTTGAGGCAGAAGACAGGTATATGGGTAACCCTGATCTTTATGCTGATCTTTACTCCGCTGACATTCATTCTTGCACTGACAAATCCGGTATCAGACTGCGGTTGCTTCGGCGATGCAATACATCTCACCAACTGGCAGACTTTCGGAAAAAACATAATACTTCTGACAGCAGCAATCATTCTGTTTGCAGGGATAAAGCAGGTGAAGCAGCTTATGAGAGCATCGTCAGAATGGGTGATCATATCCTCTGTTGCAGCCCTGTTCGTACTATTTGCATTATTCAACCTGAGATATCTTCCCGTTGTGGATTTCCTGCCTTACAAGAAAGGGGTTACAATCGCAAAAGAAATGGTTATACCCCCGGATGCTCCCCCGGATCAGTACCGGACAACCTTTATTTACGAAAAAGAGGGAAAGAAAAAGGAATTCACACTTGACAATTATCCTGCAAACGACACCTCCTGGAAGTTCATTGATCAGAAATCGGTTCTGATCAAAAAAGGTTACCAGCCTCCAATTCACGATTTCAGTATTACATCAATGAACGGAGAAGATCTGACGCAGAAGGTGTTGTCAAACCCCGGATATACAGTTCTGATGGTCTCTAAAAAACTCCGTGAGGCACCCGCAAAGAGTCTCGCTGACGGATTTGATCTTGGGAGATTTTGTCTCAGTAAGGGAATAGATTTTTATGTGCTTACAGCCTCAGGAACTGATGAGGCAAAAAGCTATGAGAACGGCCTCAGTTTTTGTTCCACTGACGAGACAACATTGAAAACTATGATCAGGGCAAACCCCGGATATATCCTGCTGAGGAACGGGACTATTGAAGGAAAATGGTCGCAGGCTGACTGCCCTGATAAAGAGTGGTTTGGCAGGCTGTTGCAAAGATAGAGAGGTTAATGCCGGATAAGTGGAAATGATTTGTACCTTTAAATATTAATATTTTATAAAAACTTAGTTTTATGAGAAAAAAGATTGTAGCCGGGAACTGGAAAATGAATATGGATCTGGCAGAAGGATTGAAATTTGCCGCATCGCTTAACAAATATTTCAGCGAAAAACCTTCCCCCAGGGCAATGGTTATATTATGTACTCCGTTTATTCATCTGGCAGGCGTTTCGGAGATCGTCAAACACGGAAAAGTTGCCCTTGGGGCCCAAAACTGTGCTTCAGAGGCTTCAGGAGCTTACACGGGAGAGATATCAGCATGGATGATCAAAAGTACCGGTGCGGAGTATGTCATAATAGGGCATTCTGAAAGAAGGAGTTATTATAATGAAGACGACAGGATACTTAACAGGAAGACAATAATGGCGATTAACAGCGGGCTGAAGGTCATCTTCTGCTGTGGGGAATCACTCAGTGAACGGGAGTCGAAGAACCATTTCATGATTGTCAGAAGACAGCTTGAGGAGGGTTTATTCAGTATAACAGAGGAACAGATGGATATGATAGTGATTGCCTACGAACCGGTATGGGCCATAGGTACTGGCCTGACAGCTTCTCCTGAGCAGGCACAGGAGATGCATAAATATATCCGCGGCCTTGTAAAAGAAAAGTATGGAAATGACTGCGCAAAGAAACTCCCGATACTTTACGGTGGAAGCTGCAAGCCCTCAAATGCTTCAGAGATATTCGCCGGACCGGATGTTGATGGCGGACTGATCGGAGGTGCTTCACTTAAAAAGGAAGATTTCACGGCAATTATTGAAGCTCTTTAAGTAAAATTTCTGCATGATATTCAGAAAGCTGGTAATTATGAGTTTGTTCTTCCTGGCAGTTGCATTACAGCAATTAGCAGGCCAGTCAAGATCAGCCTTCACCGGTGATCTGAATAAATATATCGCTGAGCTAAGGGAATTTATGGGACCTAACCTGAATTTCTCACAGTCATCCAACCTGAATAAATTCATTCAAAGGTGGGACAGTTCTTCTTTCAGCGGAACAAGCATGGTTATGATTGTCGATATTTCCAGCCAGTTGTCATCCAGACCATTAAGACCTGTGCCTAACTTTAATGAATTTCTTGTAACACTGAATTATTTCGTTGATTACAAACGTGACGATTCCGCTCTTGCAAGCTGGCTGAAGGGGTTAAGTGAAATAGCATTCAGCCCAAGGTTCTCCAGCGACAATTTAAGCCGGTTCTTTAGTAACACCGGATTGATGTTAAAGGAAAATGTTCTTTATGAATCCGGCAGTGTCAGATGGAAAATCAAAAACAGCTCACTGAAGTTCGAGCATGATACTATTTTCCATGTGCTGGTTTCCAATGCTACCCTGTCATGTTATACCCGGAATGACAGTACGGAAATTTACAATGTCACAGGTATTTACTTTCCGGAAATCCAGGAATTCAGGGGAAGCAAGGGACTTGTCACCTGGGAAAAAGCAGGATACGGCCCAAAAGACGTCTTTGCAGAGATCAGGAATTATACCATCGACGTAGCCAAAAATGGCTTTACTGCAGATTCGGCGAGATTCATTCATAAAAACTATTTCAGTAAACCGGAGCTCGGACAGCTGACCGACAAGGCAATGAGTTTCAGGAGTATGGATAAAGCGACTTTTCCCGTCTTCAAAACATATACAAAGGAATTCAGGATTAACAACATCTTTAAAGGCGTAGATTATGAAGGAGGTCTGACCTTCGAAGGTGCCAATATAAAAGGTACCGGTGAAAAATTCTCTCCGGCGAAGATCACCCTTTACAGGAATGATACACTATATCTTAAAATAAGCTCCGATGAGTTTCTCTTCTCCAAATCGGGATTAAACAGTCAGGAAGTTTCCGTATCACTTTATCTTGGTGCAGATTCGATATATCATTCAACTCTCGGCTTTTCATATATTGCCGATACAAAACAGGTTAACCTCTTCCGCACAAATAACCCTATCTCATCGAGTCCTTATTTCAACTCTTTTCATAATCTGGATATGTATTTCGAATACCTGTCGTGGAATATGAATGAATCAAAGATAGCTCTTTCCAGGATCAGGGGATCTTCACTTGGACAGGCAGAGTTTAAGTCATCCTCCTACTTCAATGCAGAGGACTTTCTTCGTATGATGGGACTTGATGATTACCATCCTCTGAACCGCCTTTTGAAATTCGCAGAATATTTTTACTCGGAAACATTTCCGGTCGACGAGTTTGCCAAATGGATGAACAAACCGGTGGAGGCAGTTATTGCCCTTTGCATAGATCTGGCCAACAAAGGTTTTATTTTCTACGACCGGATAAATAATGAGATAACCATAAAGAAAAAAACAAAAGACTACCTTGATTCATACGCCAGAAAGAAAGATTATGATGTCCTGAATATTTACAGTGAGACAAAAGCCCCGGTTGACAACGCCATACTCAATATGAAGGATTACAGGATAACGGTTAACGGTGTATCTTCCGTTTTTCTGAGCGATTCGCAAAAAGTTGCAATCCACCCTTATAACAGGCAACTTGTAATCGGCAGGAACAGGGACCTCTTTTTCGACGGCATCGTGGAAGCAGGCCTTTATACAATTTACGGACATAATTTCCTGTTCAGTTACGATACCTTCAAAATAGATCTTCATAACATTGACTCGATCAAGATCGCGGTGGAGTCCGAAGAGCGTGATTATTACGGAAAGCCGATAATAAAAAAGATTGATAATATGATCCAGCTGGGGACTGCCGAGCTGCTTATAGATGATCCCAATAATAAATCAGGGCTGAAGAGCCTTAAACAGTATCCTATTATAAATGCTACGACATATTCATATATTTTCTATGACAGGATCGCCGGACTTGAGGGAGTTTATAAGAAGAAAGATTTCTACTTTAAAGTTAATCCTTTCACATATGAAAATATTGATCACTTTACAAATAAGGATCTGAATCTTCCCGGAGAATTTTTTGGTGGTAATATCCTTAAGCCCATGCCCCAGAATCTTATCATCCAGGAAAACAATTCGCTGGGTTTCAATATGACGATCCCGGAAGGAGGTGTTGAACTTTACGGGAGCAGGGCCCGGATATTCGATACTATTAATATGAGTAACAGGGGCCTGATCGGAAGCGGGAAACTAAAGCACCTTTCCTCGACTACCCTCTCGGATGAATATAAATTCTTTCCCGATTCAATGATAGCGCATGCTTCGACATTCGATATTGAGAAAGACAGTCTGGGACTCTATCCTTTGCTGGACAGCAAGGAGGTTGATATAAAATGGTTAACACAGAAAGATGAATGGATGGCAACCAACCCGGCAGGAAAGACATTCAGTATGTTCGGGAACGGGACAACCCTCGACGGGAAAATAATGCTTTCACCCGGTACACTGAGAGGTACGGGAATAATAGATATGACCAATTCAAGGATCACGTCAAAACTTTTCAGCTTTACCTCAAATGCCATTAAGGCCGATACTGCAGATTATAATCTTAAATCACCTGCAACAAACGGATACTCTTTTATAGCCGAGGATGCCAGCACCAATATTAATTTTGATCTGAAGATGGCTAATTTCCATCTTAATACTGATTCTTCAATGGTAAAGTTTCCTGAGATACAATACATCTGCACCATGACTGATTTTTCGTACAATATGGAGACCAGGATTCTCAATATGGAACAGAAAGGAAAATCACAAACACCGTTGCTGACTGCAGACAAACTTATCAGAACGAAATATTCTCAGCTTGACAAACCGACTTTTTTTGCGACAAACAGTCTGAGTGATACTATATCCTTCTCATCATGGAAAGGGGTCTATCATCTTGATCAGGAATATATTGAAGCAGAAAATATTAATTATATCCATATTGCGGATGCGCTTATTCAGCCAAGGAACGGGAAAATTATTATAAACAGAAGAGCAAAAATCCAACCTCTGGATAGTGCACTTATTGCATTGAATAACCGTCACCTGCTTCACTCCGGGAATATTGTCATAGAAACTGCCGGAAGATATTCGGGAAGCGCTGTTTACGATTATATAGATGAGAACAATGAGATTCAGCGGATCAGCTTTCCTGAACTAAAAGTTGACACCCTTACTACGAGTGCTACCGGCTACATACCGGTCACTCAGCATTTCCGTCTGAGTCCGGCATTCACATTTACTGGTGATGTTACGCTCTCTTCCCGGTCCGACCTGCTTAATTTTACCGGAGCGGCCGGAGTGGTTCATAAGTGTAATGATCTCAAAAGCTATAGTATAAAGTTTAAGTCAAGCATCGATCCGAAGAATGTAATGATCCCGGTAAGCGATAAACCAAGGGATATGAATGATAATTTAGTTTTTTCAGGTTCATTCATAAGTACGGATTCCATACAGATCTATCCTGCATTCCTGTCAGCGCAGAAATCATGGAGCGATGTTGCAATAGTTAATGCGGACGGATGGCTTTACTTCGATAAGCCAAAAGGCAGGTATTTAATTACCTCCAGGGAAAAAATAGCGGATCCCAAGTTTCCGGGAAACATGATAGGATTTGATAAAAACTTCTGTATCCTTACAGGTGAGGGCAATCTGAATTTTGGAGCAAAGCTTGACATGGTAAAACTTTCCGGCGCCGGTAAGGTCATCCAGTCAATCGATTCCGGGAAGGTCAGTGTTGAAGCCATTCTTGCACTCAACTTCTTTTTTTCATCCGATGCCCTGAAGATGATGGCAGATGAGATCAGGATGATGCCTTCATTAAAACCTGTAAATCTGAATTCCGACCTTATTTCCACCGGAATGAAAGATCTTATGGGCAAGGATGCCGCTGAGCAGATCAAAGAGGAGATGGATCTTTTCGGTACATCAAGGAATATGCCTAAAAATTTAAATTATGAGCTTCTTCTTAACGAAGTGAACCTGTACTGGAACGAAGCAACTTCATCATTCAGGTCAAAAGGTAAGATTGGCATCGGCTTTATCGGTCCGAGGCCTGTAAATGTTTATGTGGATGGCTATATTGAAATACAGAGAAGAAGATCAGGCGATCTGATAGATATTTACCTCAAGGCTGATAAATCGACGTGGTATTATTTTTCATATTTCCAGGGGGTAATGATGACCCAGGCCGGAAATAATGATTATAACACCCTTATTTCCAATATTAAACAGGCTAACAGGAAAGATCCTCAATCCACAGTGCGGACTCCCTATTCTTACATGATCGCTGTTGAAAACCGGCTGGAGCGTTTTCTCAGCAGGATGACAACCGATAATGGCGAGGCAGAGCCGCCGCTCAGATAGTTGTTTTGCCTCTTTCTCCGAGCTCGATAAGTTCCATATCGTGAATATCTTTCCCGTCTATACTGAACCTCAGAACAGTCATATATTTATGAAATCCGCTATAGCCTGCTGCACCCGGATTCAGATATAATAATCCGGCTTTTTTATCGAACATGATTTTGGCAATATGAGAGTGCCCGCAAATAAATATATCGGGATGATTGTCATAAATTTTTTCTCTTACCCTACGGTCGTAATTGCCCGGAGTTCCGCCTATGTGAGTGATCCAAACCAGCATCTCTTCAGCGTTGAAAATAAGATTTTCCTTATAGACTCTTCTTAATTCAGCCCCGTCAATATTACCATATACTGCTTTCAGGGGTTTAAAGGCGGCAAGAGCATCAGCTGTCTCTAAATTACCAATATCACCTGCATGCCAGATCTCATCGCATGAAGAAAAATGGTCAAAAAGCCTGGGATGTATCCAGCCATGGGTATCTGATATAAGGCCTACCTTCATATAAAGTCGCACAAAGGTTAAAAAAAGAGCTGATTAATTATATTATAATTATCTAATTTTACGCAAAAGTTTGCCATGCAGATATTTTACGCTCCTGATATAGCAGGCGATAACTATATACTTGATGAGACCGAGTCGAAACATTGCATCAGGGTTCTGAGAATGACGAATGGCACCCCTGTCAGATTAACTGATGGCAGAGGAAATCTATATGAGGCAGTAATAATAAATGCGGATCCAAAAAAATGTTCCCTGGCCATCACAGGAGTGACCAGGGATTTTGAGATCCGGAATTACAGGCTCCATATCGCGATTTCCCCGTTAAAAAATTATGAGCGATTCGAATGGTTCATTGAAAAGAGTGTGGAAATAGGAGCAGATGATATTACACCGCTGATCTGCACCAATACGGAAAAGAAGGGCATAAAGAAAGAAAGAGCCCGTAATCTTATAATTTCAGCAATGAAACAGTCGCTGAAATCAACTCTCACAAGGCTTAATGATCCCTGCACCTTTAATGACTTCATTGGAATGGCGCACGCCGGGACGAGGATGATCGCTCACTGCAATGCCGGAACTTTAAGACAGAAGATCGGGGAAGTCTATTCAAAGGGAGAAGACGCTGTAATTCTTATCGGGCCCGAAGGAGATTTCACCCCCGGGGAGATAAAGTCAGCAGTTGCAGCAGGGTACATCCCCGTTCACCTGGGGCAAAGCAGGCTGAGAAGTGAAACAGCAGGCATTGCAGCCTGCTATTCCATCTATTATATCAATCAATGATGCAAAAACTTCAGCGGGCCATAAAATTAAATACCTCTCCTATTTCTTTCAGTGATACTTTAAACAGCTCTGTATAATGGCAATTCTGACACGAAACAAATGTAAATCGCCTGTTAAAGATCCCGAAAATCCTGGTCCTCAGGCTGCCAACAGTTCTCATTTCTCCTGTTTCATACTGATTGCTGCCACATTTCGGGCATTTATATTTTAATATCTGGTTCATTCTTTTTCAGTTATATTGATTTTTGATCCTGCTTTCCATCTTCCCGATTTCCTCAGAGCCTGATCGAGAATATATTCAATCTGTCCGTTGGTGCTTCGGAACTCATCTGCAGCCCATTTTTCCAGAGCTTTAAGCTTCTCCGGATCAATTCTCAGAACAAATGGCTTCTTTTCGCTCATCTCAGGTATGCAATGTTCCGGTGTTCACAACAGGTGTGGCATCTTTATCGCCGCAGAGTACAACCATAAGGTTACTTACCATGGCTGCTTTTTTCTCCTCGTCAAGCTCAACGATTTTCTTAACCGAGAGTTGTTCAAGGGCCATTTCTACCATTGAAACAGCGCCTTCCACTATTTTGAAACGTGCCGAAACTACCGCTGATGCCTGCTGGCGTCTGAGCATAGCGTTGGCTATCTCTTCCGCATAGGCAATATAATTGATCCTTGCTTCTATAACTTCGATTCCGGCAATCTGCAGCCTCTCCCTGATCTCTCTTTCCAGTTCGCTGTTTACCTCTTCTCCGCCGCTTCTCAGAGCAATTACTGCATCGTGATCCTCAAAGTTATCGTAGGGATATAACCCGGCAAGCTTCCTCAGTGCAGCATCGCTTTGTACGAGAACAAAATGCTGATAATCGTCCACATCAAAAACTGCCTTGAATGTCTCAGATACCCGCCATACCAGCACCAGTCCTATTTTTATCGGGTTTCCTATCTTATCGTTGACTTTAATGGGCTCGCTGTTAAAATTCCGGGCTCTGAGTGATACATGTCTTTTAATATAGAAAGGGTTCACCCAGAAAAAACCGTTTTCCCTTACAGTACCTCTGTATGCTCCAAAAAGTACCATAACACACGATCCGTTGGGATCCACTACAGTAAATCCGATTACTGTGAAAATAAACAGAAGTGTCAGTATTACGGCCGGCCAGATAATCATAAAATAATAGCCGGCAATTGCTCCGCAAAGCAATAATATTGCAATCAGCAGAGCCAGATAACCCGAAACGGGTTTGACAATAATTTCCTTTTTCATTTTATATGATATTATAGTAATATCACAAAGATATTACTTTAATCCAATATTTCCAAAAAAATATTTATCAAAAGAGCAGAATCTGGAGCACGGGGCACAAAGGCGAAGTCTGGAGACTTCGCCTGGCGGCGTTGATCGTAATTCGTAGCTTGTAGACCAGGTGACGAAGACTATATGAGATAGGTGAAATGAGCGGAGAGCGGAGAGCGGAGAGCACGGAGACAAAAGGCGAAGTCTGGAGACTTCGCCTGCCGGCGCTGACCGTAGCCCCTGAGCCCTGAGCCCTGTGCCCTGTGCCATTGCGCCATTGCGCCGTATCTCGAAGTATGGCACGACGAAGATCAGGAGATTTTAATTGTTTCTTCTGATTTTCTCTATCAGTTTTTCAGTCAGGCGTTTCTCCGGAACAGCATCTATCTGCCGGAGAACACTTATCACATCACAGAATTGGGTATTTAAACCCCAGGCATCTTCGATAATATCTATCTCTTCAACATATATATTGTGATATGATATAAAAGGAGTAGAAATTAATCCCATAGGCTTCATGATTTCATTTTATATGAAAACGACCCGGGATAATTTTTATTGTATAATAATTTAAATATTCTGGTTGACTGTTCTGCCGGCAGAGGAGACTCTGCCGGGCAGGTTAAAGTCAGTTGGCGCTCAGGCTTATCTTCTTCTCTTCCATAATCTTTCTGAGGTTGATAAGGGCATATCTCATCCGTCCGAGAGCCGTATTTATACTGACCTCTGTTATTTCAGCGATCTCCTTAAAGCTCAGACCTGCATAGTGACGCAGGATGACAACTTCCCTCTGGTCATCGGGAAGATGGGTTATCATTTTCCTGATATCTTTCTGAACCTGCCTCTTTATCATATCATCTTCGATGTTGCTTTCGGCGAATCTTTTTGAATTGAAGATATCTGATTCGTAATTGTCATTTGAAACGGTATTCATCTGTTTGACCCTTCTGAAATGGTCAATTATAAGGTTATGTGCTATGCGCATAACCCAGGAGATAAATTTCCCGTTGTCATAATATCTGCCTGTTTTTACAGACTGAATTACTTTGAGGAAGGTATCCTGAAAGATATCTTCGGCAAGGGCCTGATCGCGGATATAAAGGCTTATATACGCAAATACTTTGTTCTTATGGCGGTGGATTAGCTGTTCAAAACAAGACTGCTCACCTTTTATGAACCTCATTATCAGTTCATAATCGGAAATCATTTTATTCATATCTCTCTCTTTTAATTAATCAGAGTAGAGGTTTTCAATAGGCTGTCTTGTTTTGTTAAGATTACTTTATCATTACAAAGAAAACAATTTTTTTTAATTTGAAAGTATTACTTTTGGATTTTATCTGAATTTCGAGGTTATTTAGAACGAATAAGGGATGCAGGGGTATATTGAAATCAGGGGAGCAAGGGTACATAATCTGAAAAACGCAAGTCTTAAAATTCCCCGGGAAAAACTGGTTGTTATAACAGGTGTTTCCGGTTCCGGGAAATCTTCACTCGCATTTGATACGGTATATGCCGAGGGTCAGAGAAGGTATGTTGAAAGTCTCTCATCCTACGCCAGGCAGTTCCTTGGAAGGATGAACAAACCTGAGGTGGATTTTATAAGCGGCATTCCTCCTGCGATTGCAATTGAACAAAAGGTCAATTCCCGTAACCCCAGGTCCACGGTAGGTACATCAACTGAAATATATGATTATATCAGACTTCTCTTTGCGAGGGTCGGACACACCTTCTCGCCGGTATCAGGAAAAGAGGTAAAGAAACATAGTGTAGATGATGTAGTTGATTTTCTAGCAGCTCTTCCGGAGGGTACCAGGGTAATAATTACCTCACCGGGTGAGATCCCCGGTAATCTTGACGTTTCTGATTATTTCTCTTTCCTTGTCAAGCAGGGATTCAGCCGCATTGAAGCTGAAGGCGGGCTGATCAGCATTGATGAAATAAAATCGTTTAAAAGCTATAAGCCCGGACAGCAGATAAATATCGTTATCGACAGGCTTGTTATTGACCATTCGGCAGACAGTTTAAGCAGGGCCGCCGACTCGGCTCAGACAGCATTCCAGACCGGGAAAGGCTATTGTCAGGCGATCATACAGGGCGATGATGGTATCAGGAGAGAGAGCTTCTCAAATAAATTTGAAGCTGACGGCATTCTTTTTGAGGAGCCGACCGAATATCTGTTCAGCTTCAATAATCCTTTGGGTGCATGTCCGGTATGTGAAGGTTATGGTAAGATAATCGGAATTGATGAAAACCTCGTGATACCAAACCGGAATCTTTCAGTTTACGAGGATGCAATTGTTTGCTGGAAAGGTGAATCAATGAAAAAATGGAAGGAGAGGCTCATTGCCAGTGCTGAGCTCTTCGATTTCCCGATCCATAAGCCCATCTATCAGCTTACCGAAGAACAAAGGGCGCTTCTCTGGAAAGGGAACAAATATTTCTATGGTATTGACCGGTTCTTTGAGCACCTGGAAGAGAAGAAGTATAAGATCCAGTACCGGGTGTTGCTCAGTCGTTACAGGGGAAAGACAACATGCCCGGAATGCAAAGGTTCGAGGCTCAGAAAAGAGGCAGGTTATGTAAAAGTTGGCGGAATGACTATAAATGACCTGGTTACAACACCTGTCGGAAAACTTTATGAGGATATCTCCGCTATAAAGCTTAACGAGGAGGATGCAAAAATTGCTGAAAGATTATTAAAGGAGATCACAGTCAGGTTGAGATTCCTTATTGACGTCGGCCTTCCCTACCTCACTCTCGACAGGTTATCAGCTACCCTGTCAGGCGGGGAATCCCAGAGGATAAACCTTTCCACAGCCCTTGGGAGCAATCTGGTCGGCTCAATGTATATACTCGATGAGCCGAGCATCGGCCTGCATCCCCGCGACACGAATCTGCTTATAAAGGTTCTTAAGGAGCTGAGGGATCTTGGCAACTCCGTTATTGTTGTTGAACATGAAGAGGAGATTATCAGGGCAGCTGATGAAATAATTGATATGGGTCCTGAAGCAGGAAGGCTTGGCGGCGAGGTTGTATACCAGGGAGGTCTTGATATCAGTACAGCAAACAAATCTCTAACGGCAGGATATCTTAGCGGAAGGCTGCTTGTGCCTGTTCCCCGGTCAAGAAGAAAATGGAACAGCTTCATTGAGATCAAAGGTGCAAGGGAGAACAACCTTAAATCTATTGATGTAAAATTCCCTCTTCATACAATTACAGCTGTCACCGGGGTTAGCGGATCCGGTAAATCGAGCCTTGTCACCGACATATTATACAGGGTGCTCTCCAACAGGATAAATGGAAACAATCTCAGGCCCGGTCAGTTCGGCGATATAAAAGGTGATATATCAGGTATAACAGCTGTTGAACTTGTCGATCAGAACCCCATTGGCAAATCAAGCAGGTCAAATCCGGTGACTTACCTCAAGGCATATGATGAGATCCGTAAACTATATGCGGAACAGCAGGCCTCGGTTCAGAATAACTTCAAAGCTTCTCATTTTTCATTTAACATTGAGGGAGGAAGATGTGAAGAGTGCCAGGGGGAAGGGATCATCAGGGTGGAAATGCAGTTTATGGCTGACGTGGAACTGACGTGTGAAACCTGCAAGGGTATGCGATTCCGGAAAGACATCCTCGAGGTAAGGTATCACGGTAAAAATATTTACGATATGCTTGAGATGACGATTGATGAGGCCATAGATTTCTTCAATCAGCATCCCGGCAGGAACGAAAAGAAAATCATCGAAAAGCTTAAACCCCTTTCAGATGTGGGACTGGGCTACATAAAAATGGGACAGTCGTCAAGCACTCTCTCCGGAGGTGAGAGCCAGAGGGTCAAGCTGGCCTACTTTCTCAGCCAGGAGCGCGGCACCGGGCATATCCTCTTCATTTTTGACGAGCCTACAACCGGGTTGCATTTTCATGATATCAACAAACTGCTGAAATCCCTGAATGCGCTTGTTGAACATGGCCATTCCGTAATTCTCATAGAGCACAACCAGGAGGTAATAAAGAGTTCCGACTGGGTGATTGACCTTGGTCCTGAAGGAGGTGAAGAGGGCGGTTACATCGTTTTCGAGGGCAAGCCGGAAGACCTTGTTAAATGCAGGGAATCATATACCGGAAAGTTCCTGGCGAATAAACTCAGGTAAGCAGCATCTGTATACCTTATTATATAAGCACGATAATACAAATTAAAAGCGGAGACATTCTTAATTATGCCTCCGCTTTTACAATTTGCCCAACAAGAGTAACTATTTTTTAACTTTAAATCCGAACATTATTGAAACACAGCCACTTGCCGGCGGTTCACCTGACTTGTTAAATGAACCAACCTTGATGATCAGTTTAAGTTGCTGGCTCGACTGAAGTCTGAAATCCCACGTTTTGGAATAGTTGTCATCCTTATTCGAGTAGAGCACATTTTTATTGGCATCGAGAACCTTGAATTCGATCTGGGGAAGCTTATCCTCTCCGCATATTGCAACCCTGTAATCCATATCGGAATAAAATGTCTTATAGAGTTCAGCCTCCTCTCCTTCAACGAGTACTGCAGCATGATAGTTCCCATCGTGTGTATAGGTTCCAAGTTCAGGAAGGCATACCTTTTTGGCAAAAGCTTTACACTGTGCCTCAACATTTACAGTAGTCGCAAACAGGAACAATGCTAGGACCGGAAAAATTCTGAATATTCTCATGGCTATTGTTATTTTACAAATGTATTTCTAATATCAGCTACTACTGCGGCAAGCTCTTTAAATACTTCCGGTGTCATATCGGTTTTGACTTCAGATTTCAGGTAAGTTGAGTTTGAAGATTTGTTATATTCAGGGTTGACAGCCGAGGAGGTGATAGTGATTTTATCAAACACATCCTTCAGCTTTTTTACCTGGCCCATAATTTCATCAACAGCCGGATTCCCCTTGCTGCTTTCCAGCAGATTCATAAGGATGCCCATTGAAAGTTTCTGGTCGATGATTCTTCCTACCAGCTTACTGTTTTTAAAATCATTCATATCAACAAGCTGGGTGGATATATACAAGCCCTCGAACCATCCTCCTACCAGAACAATGGTGGCTATGGCAGCCTGTCCATTATCCTCCAGGTAGGAATTTGAGTTCATATAGGTCTCGCTTACAATCTCCATTATAACTTCGCTGTTGTTAATATTTTCCTCAAGTCTGTCTAACGTAGCCTGATCAACTGACTTAAGAATACCTAAACCATCTGCCATTTTCTTTGCGGCATTCATGTAATCAATTATCAGTTGTGTCTGTTCGTAAAGACTTGCAAAACTCAGATCGCAGGTATAGATACCAAGATTCAAAGCCATGCTTTTATTTGTCACATAATTACTTACATTACTTACCGGATTAAGAAGAGACTTATCAAATTTTGCACCGGCAGATTTGATAAGCATTGCAGATTCAAGTGGTGATGGCAGCGAGTTGAAAATCTTCTCTGCCTTTTTCAAATCTTCATAAACAGTCGTATTTCCCTTTGGAACTTCCACTTTTACCCCATCCTTTTGTGCTTTAGTACCGCACGACCTGCACCCCGTAAGTAAACTTGAAAATAATAAGACTCCTAATAAGATTACTGTACCAATTCCATATTTCTTATTCATGGTTAATTAATTTAGGTGTCAAAAGTAATTGCCGACTAAATTAGCATATTATTTTTATTTTTCAAAAACAGCTGTAAGTTATTGATGCTATTTATAAATTTGACGGAAATAATAGTATTATGATAAAATCAGATAAGAAGATCCGAGAACTTTCTGCCATACTTGATAAGGAAGATGACATCCTTATATCTGAGGCAATCGTTTTGCTCCGTGAAGAACAACCCTTTGAGGGAGCCATCGGGTTGCTGGTCGCTTATTACGATAAATCTGATAATGCCTCTGTCAGAAAATTAGTTGAATATTTCCTGAACGACCTGAAGGATCAGTCTGCCACAAGGGAGATCATCACTGAAATAAAGAAACCTCTTAATCCTGCAACAATAAGTATGCTTGTATCGTCGTGCTGGCAATCGGGACTTAATTATTCTCAATATTCCTCAGAGCTGGCCGAGATTTTCTTAAAAGGTGATTATGTAACTGCAATTGAATGTCTTACGGTAATTGAAGATTCGGTTCATGAATTAAGCCCGGCAAAAAAAGATGAGATAATCAGGATTATTAAGGAGAGCCCATTGCCTGAAGTAAAAGAAAAAAAGGAGCTGGGGCTGGAACTTATTGCACTACTCAGCAGTGAATAGAAGGCGGAGATCATCTGGCACCACTTCAGATTTCATCCGGCTGAATAAATCCTTTTGCCGAAAATAATGCTTCCCAGCCTTATAATTGTGCTACCCTCCGAAAGCGCGATTTTATAGTCGCCGGACATTCCCATAGAGATCTCCCTGAAGAAGGGCTTATCAGAAAAATAATTGACTTTCAGGTCATTAAAACAATCTGCAAGATAACTGAATTCACTTCTGACCTGGCCGGAATCCGGTGTAAAGGTCGCCATCCCCATTACTCCGCAAATCCTGACAAACTTAAGTGTCTCAAATTCCGGAGATTCAATCATCTCCCTGATCTCCCCGGTACTGAATCCGAACTTTGTCTCTTCCCTTGCTATATGAATCTGCAGAAGGCAGTCGACAACCCTTTTAATTTTTAATGCTTCAGAATTAACCGTTTCAAGCAACCGGAAGGTATCCACTGACTGGATCATACTTATAAATGGTACAATATGCTTCACCTTATTTCTCTGAAGGTGACCTATAAGATGCCATTCTATGTCAGCAGGAAGAAGTTCCTTTTTGTCAAGCAGCTCCTGTACCCGGTTCTCCCCGAAACATCTCTGCCCAACATTATAGGCCTCAAGGATATCAGACACCGGTCTTGTTTTAGAGACAGCCACAAGTCTGACGGAGGGAGGAAGGGTTTGTCTGAGGGAAAGAATATTTGAAGCTATATCTGACATAACATTATTTGTAGTATAGCAAAAGTAGGAAAATAGGATGGGTAACTGAAGTCCTGAAAAGATTATTTCCTGTCAAGAAGGTGAATTACAAGACCGCTCCTCAGCTTTGGTTCAAACCATGTCGTCTTTGGCGGCATAATATTTCCTGTATCCGCAATGGCAATCAGCTGCTTCATTGATACCGGGTAAAGTGCGAAGGCGACTTTCATCTCCCCGCTGTCGACCCTCTTCTTAAGTTCGCCAAGCCCCCGTATACCACCTACAAAATCTATCCTTTTAGATCTCCGGAGATCCTGTATATCAAGAACAGGCCCGAGTATCTGCGCGGTAAGGATTGTGACATCAAGAGCGCGTATGGGATCATTATCGTCGTAAGTTCCCTCCCGGGCAGTAAGACTGTACCATTTTCCCTCAAGATACATTGAGAAATTATGAAGTTTCGACGGTTTATATTCAGCGGTCCCCATCTCGTCAATTATAAAGCCCTTTTCAAGCTTTGAGATCAACTCCACGGGAGAAAGTCCGTTCAGGTCCCTTACAGTTCTGTTATAATCCATTATCTGTAACTGGTTTTCAGGAAAATGCACTGCCATGAAGAAGTTGTATTCCTCAGTGCCATCGTGGTAAGGATTATTATCACGTTTCTCCTTGCCGACAAGAGCAGCTGCAGCGGTCCTGTGATGCCCGTCTGCCACATATGTGAAAGGGACCTTTTCCGCAAAGAGCTTTTCAATCCGGTTGTTTGTATCTCTGTTCCTGACCACCCAGAAGTGGTGGCCAAATCCATCCTCTGCAATAAAGTCATATTCCGGCTTCTCCCTGCCAATAATATCAAGAACAATATCATCGATCTCTTTTACAGCAGGATATGCAAAGAATACTGGTTCAATATTGGCATTATTTGTTCTGATATGAACCATCCGGTCCTGCTCCTTATCGGGTCTTGTAAGCTCATGTTTTTTAATGACTCCATTAAGGTAGTCATCAACAGCGGCACATCCGACTATCCCGTATTGTGTCCGTCCCTGCATTGTCTGGGCATAAACATAGAAGCGTGGCTCTTCGTCCCGGATAAGCCATGAGTTATTCTGCCATTTATGAAAGTTGGCGGCCGATTTATTATAAACCTCAGGTGAATGAGTATCAATATCCCCGGGAAAATCAATTTCCGATCTGGTAATATGAAGAAGTGACCGTTCCTTCCCCTCAGCAAGCTGTCTGGCTTCGGCGGTGTTCATTACATCATACGGCAGGCATGCCAGCTCTTTTACAATTTCAGCAGGGGGCCTTAATCCCCTGAAAGGTTTAACAATTGCCATATTTAATAATTTCTTATTATTTGTTTACTCTGAATTTCTCGTTCCCTGTTTTGAAATAATCAACAATCTGATGTGCTGCCGCTACCCCTGCATTAATATTTGCCTCTTCAGTCTGTGCACCCATTTTCCTGCCGGTAAAAACAAACCGTTCACTGTATTTAGCTTCAATCTGACCCCTGCAGTCCGGGGCCACATCAGACAGGTAACTGAAATCAGGTCTCTCCCCGAATATCTTAAGAAGCCCCTCTTCATCGATTACCTCTTTCCTTGCCGTATTTACAAGGACTGCATCATCTGGCATCCGGCTCAGCAGATCGTAGCCTATCGATTTAATTGTCAGATCGTTTGCAGGCAGGTGCAGAGAGACATACTGGCAAACGGAATATAAAGATTCAACATCTTCACATACCCTGACGCCAGAACTTTCCATATCAGCCTTACCGATAAAAGGATCGAACGCATATACCTCCATTCCGAATCCACGGGCTATTTTTGCAACATATCTCCCGACATTACCGAAGGCATGTATTCCGATTATTTTACCTCTCAACTCAGTTCCCGGTCTGCCACTGAAGCCACCCCGCGCCTGGTAGAGCATCATACCGAATACAAGTTCCGCAACCGCGTTTGAGTTCTGGCCCGGGGTATTCATTGCTACAACCTTACGGGCAGTACATGCCTTCAGATCCACGTTATCACATCCGGCTCCTGCACGAACTACTATTCTTAATTTTGGTGCAGCCTCAAGCACTGCGGAATTTACCTGGTCGCTCCTGACAATCAGAGCATCAGCATCTGAGACGGCAGAAATTAATTCAGTTACATTATTATAATTCTCGAGCAGGACAAGCTCATGTCCGGCAGACTCCACGATTTCCCTTATCTGTCTGACGGCAACAGGAACAAAAGCTTTTTCAGTAGCAACAAGAACTTTCATGCATACATGTTTTTAGAAGTATTGATCACGATGACAATTGACCGGACCGGGTGGAAGAGCGATCAGATCTTTGCTTCAAATTCTTTCATCACATCCACCAGCGCTTCAACACTCTCCTTCGGAAGGGCATTGTAGGTTGAGGCCCGGAATCCTCCCACTGACCTGTGACCTTCTATCCCTAACATCCCCCTGGATCTGGCAAACTCGGCGAACGGTTTCTCAAGCTCCCTGTAACTCTCAGCCATTACGAAACAGATGTTCATAAGAGACCTGTCCTCAGGATCTGCAATTGTGGGAACAAATAACCGGTTACGTTCTATCTCATCATATAATATCCCGGCCTTTTCAATATTCCTTTTCTGCATGGCTTTAACTCCGCCAAGCCCTTTCAGCCATGTCAGGGTCTGCTGGGCAGCAAACACCGTAAACACGGGAGGCGTGTTGAACATCGATTCACCTTTTATGTGTACCCTGTAGTCAAGCATTGATGGAATTGGACGTGAAACCTTTCCAAGTACCTCTTCCTTCACTATAACAAATGCCATTCCTGCAGGAGCAAGGTTTTTCTGAGCGCCGCCATAGATGATTGAGTATTTGGAAATGTCCACGGGGCGACTGAAGATATCAGATGACATATCTGCAACGAGAGGCATCTTTACATCCGGGTCTTTCTTTAATTCCGTACCGAAAATGGTATTATTTGTCGTGATATGAAAGTAATCAGCATCAGAAGGAATGGTGTAGCCCTTTGGGATATAATTGAAGTTTTTGTCTTTTGAGGATGCAACCTCTATGACTTCCCCGAACAATTTTGCCTCTTTAAGTGCCTTCCCAGCCCATTCACCGGTATTCAGGTATGCAGCCCTGGTCTGCAACATGTTCATCGGGACCATTGCAAATTGCAGGCTGGCTCCGCCACCAAGAAATATTACATGATAACCTGAAGGTATCTCAAGCAGTTCCTTAAACAGAGCAATCGTACCGGCCATGCAGGCAACAAATTCCTTGCTTCTGTGAGAGATCTCAAGAACAGATAATCCTGTACCTGCAAAATCCTTAATACCTTCAATTGCCTTATCGATAGTGTATGCCGGAAGGATTGAAGGGCCCGCGTAAAAATTGTGTTTTTTCATAGTTGAATAGTTATAATTGAAAATGAGCAATTATTTGTTAATCATGTCTGAGTCCAGTCTGTCAAAGTAGAATTAACGAGGATCCCGTTACTCATCACCGGAATTTTATCGGTAAAATCGATTGTAAGGCAGAATTCTATACAATCGTCAAGCTTTTTATTTCTCAGTCTGGTTCTCTGGGCTGTCTTCTCTATATATCCTGAAAGGTCAGGATAAGCCAGCGACCAGAGATCCATGGCAGCCAGTGTGGAATCGCATTCTGTATGGTAAGAACCTGAAGCCATCAGCTTTGAGGCAATTGCTCCGGCACAAACGGTATCTTCAAGGTTGAACCTGTTCTTCCAGCCGGCACAAAATAATAATGCATCCCTCTGCTGATCAATGATCCAATCAGTAAGGGCATTCAGATTCAAAAATGATCCTATGGCAGTGATACCTGCCGAAGCTGCCATATTAATTATTCCAGTGCCATTGGTAGTGCTGTAAACGATTGTCTTTCCTTCCACTTTATCCCTTGTAAAATTAAAAGGAGAATTGCCGAAATCTGCAAAATCAAGCACAAATCCATCGCGCTCTGCCGCTACAAGAAAACCCTTTGATTTATATTCCCTTGCCCTGGCAGCATCAGTTACGGGTATAATTGAGGAGGCACCGTTGGCAAATGCAGTACAGATCGCCGAGGATGCCCTCAGTATGTCAATTATTATCACTATTGAACCGGCGTGCTTATCAGCTTCAAACAGAGCGGGTGATAAACACGTCTCCAGTTTCTTCTTACCCATAACAGGCTTATTTGTATCCTTATCACTCAATATCGCAATGATTTATTTACCCGCGGGATTTGCTATTCTTATCTGATACACGACTGAAATCTATGATTCCGGGCCAGAACAGAGGATTACTGATTATTGTAGATTGGCAGATTTACTACTTTCGCCCTTAACTCCTTATTCCGTATTTTTATGAATATTTCAGTGTCCGGCTTCCAGTAGCCCTTTTTAAGATATGCCATGCCAATCCCCTGTTTCATCATAGGTGACATTGTACCGGAGGTAACCTCTCCGATAACTTCACCTGCGGAATTTACGACTTCATAATGTTGTCTGGGTATTCCGCGATCGATCATTACAAAGCCTCTCAGTTTTTTATCTACTCCCTCCTCCTTTTGCTTTAATAACAGATCTTTATCAATAAATTCCTTGCTGTCATTGAATTTGGTTATCCATCCCAACCCGGCTTCAATAGGCGATGTTTCATCGTTTATATCATTACCGTAGAGACAAAAGCCCATTTCAAGTCGCAAAGTATCCCTGGCGCCGAGACCTATCGGTCTGATATCAAATTCTTTGCCAGCTTCAAAAACAGCTTTCCAGAGCTTTGGCCCATCCTCATAATTAACATAGATCTCGCATCCTCCGGCGCCGGTATAGCCGGTTGTTGACAATAATACATCTTTTATACCGGCAAATTCCAGAACCCTGAATGTATAATATTCCATCTCTTCCAGTGGTACTGAGGTAAGCTTCTGCATGGCTTTCAGAGCCAGTGGTCCCTGGACGGCAAGCTGTGCGGTATTATCTGATAAATCGATAATATCTTTCCCGGGGGTGAGTCCGAACCTTTCAGTATTTTTCATGCACCAGTCCCAATCCTTATCGATGTTCGATGCATTAACTACCAGGAGGTAATCATCGCTGGTGAACCTGTATACAAGCAGATCATCGACAATCCCTCCCCTTCCGTTGGGGAAACATGAATACTGGACTTTCCCGTCAAAAAGCAACGAGACGTCATTTGAGGTTACAAACTGCAGAAAATCAATTGCTGCAGGACCCTTAACCCGGAACTCTCCCATATGGGAAACATCAAATACGCCAAGTTTTTTCCTTACCGCTATATGCTCATCAATGATTCCGGAATATTCAAGTGGCATATTATAGCCTGCAAAAGGCACCATCCGTGCTCCTGCTTCAAGGTGAAAGTTAGTAAAAGGAGTGTTTTTCATTTGATTCGTCTCTCTGACCCGGATCTGCCTCCGGATATTATTGCCGCAAAAATAGCACTTATTTCCATGATCAGAAACAGGGAGCTGTTGAAAATATCATTTGGGCCTCTTTGTGAGGCACAATTCAGTCCGACCGCTCCCTTTGCAGAATAAAAATATTGTTATATTTGTCTTAATTCTTTGCTTCCTGACTAAATTTAACTGCCCGCGGACTATGGATTATAAATTCATTAACACAGAATACCTTGATTCTGTTTCGGGGGGTGATCCGGCCATTATCTCGGAGCTTGTGGATCTGTTCAAGGAGCAGGCTGTTGAAATTCCGAAAGAGATGAAATCTCTTTTTGATAACGGGAATTACAAATTGCTTGGTTTACTTGCACACAAAGCAAAATCATCCGTATCGATAATGGGGATGAATGATCTTGCAGTAATGCTTAAAACCTTTGAATTGCAGGCAAGAGAAGAGAAAGGAGCTGACCTTTATGAATCGTATATATCAAGGTTCAAAACTGAGACTGATGCAGCTATTACCGAGCTGGAGGATTTAGTCAGAAACATTTTAACTAAGGATTGAATGATCAACATTGAAAAAAAGGATACAATAGATGTTATATCCTTCAGTGTCAATAAGATCGATGCCATGATCACAGATGAGATCAAAGAGAGTATCAGCAGATTATTTGACAATGCCAATTCTAGGGTGATCATTGATCTTAAAGGAGTTGAATATATTGACAGTTCGGGCTTTGGCTGTTTCCTCACTGCCGGAAGGGCCGCAAAGAATAACTACGGCATTCTGAAGTTTGCAAATCCTGAGCCCAGAATATTGGAGTTGTTCCGTATACTTCACCTGCATACCATTTTTCAGATATATGACGATCTGGACGATTGTATGAGAACATTAAAATAGGCTCCTATTTTTTCTTACCCGGACTGAAGACAAGATGGCCATCCTTCACATCCACTACTACGGTATCTTCCGAAGAAACATTCCCTCCTATGATCTCTTTTGACAATTCATTTATTATCACTTTCTGAATAAGTCTCTTAACCGGTCTTGCTCCAAGCTGCGGATCAAAACCCTTGCTGCTGAGCCAGTCAAGTGCATCGGGTGTTACGTCGAGCTTAAGCTTATAATCCTCCAGAAGCCTGTCGATCTTTTTAAGCTGAATTTTCACAATCTCCCTGATCTGTTCAATCTTCAGGGGCCGGAACATTACAATCTCATCAACCCTGTTGAGAAATTCCGGCCGGAGTGATCTTCTCAGCAGCATAAAGATCTCATTTTGAAGCAGAGCCTCTTCCTTCTCAGGCATTTTGTTTTTCCACTGCTCCATTTTGTCTCTTATCAGGTCAGAACCCAGATTTGATGTCATTATAACAATGACATTCCTGAAATTGACAGTACGCCCCTTGTTATCTGTAAGCCGTCCCTCATCAAGTACCTGAAGCAGGAGGTTAAAAACGTCAGGATGCGCCTTCTCAATTTCGTCAAGCAGCACAACTGAATAAGGCTTATGCCTTACGGCTTCAGTCAGCTGACCTCCTTCATCATATCCTATATACCCGGGAGGAGCCCCGATAAGTCTTGATACCGAATGTCTCTCCTGGTACTCGGACATATCAATTCTGGTCAGCAGGTTCTCATCGTTGAAAAGGAATCCGGCCAGCGCCCTTGCGAGCTCAGTCTTGCCTACACCTGTTGTGCCAATGAAGATGAATGAGCCAAGGGGCTTCTTCTGATCCTGCAGTCCGGCTCTTGACCTTCTGACCGCATCTGCAACGGCTGTAATGGCTTCATCCTGCCCTACTACACTTTTATGCAGCTCATCCTCGAGCCTGAGCAGTTTCTCCTTTTCACTCTCAAGCATCCGGGAAACAGGAATGCCGGTCCATTTTGAGACAATGGCCGCTATATCTTCCGATCTGACCTCCTCCTGTATGAGAGAACCTTTGCTCCTCCTCTGTTCAATCTTTTCCTTCAGCCCGGCGATCTCTTTCTCCAGCTCAACGATTTTCCCATACCGGATCTCAGCAACTTTTCCATAATCGCCGCTTCTCTCGGCCTGATCAGCTTCAGAACGCAGTGATTCCACAGCTTCTTTTTTTACCTGCACCTGTTCTATCATCTCTTTTTCAGCCTTCCAGCTTGCCTTCAGATCATCTCTTTTCGACTGAATTTCAGCCAGCTCGCGTGAGATCTTCTCTGCCTTTACCGTGTCTCCGTCCCTTCTTATTGCCTCTTTTTCTATCTCCAGCCTTGTTATTGTTCTTTCGGCCTCATCGATCTCTTCCGGAACGGAATTCATTTCGAGACGGAGCCTTGATGCAGCCTCATCAATAAGATCAATGGCTTTGTCGGGCAAAAACCTGTCGGTAATGTACCTGGTTGAAAGATCAACTGCTGCAATTATGGCCTCATCTCTTATAATCACTTTGTGATGTGTCTCATATTTTTCACGGATGCCGCGCAGTATCGATATCGAATCGGCCCTGTCGGGTTCGTCAACCATCACCACCTGGAATCTTCTCTCAAGTGCTTTGTCTTTTTCAAAATATTTCTGATATTCATTTAATGTTGTCGCTCCAATGGCTCTTAGCTCTCCCCGGGCCAGAGCCGGTTTAAGAATATTTGCGGCATCCATGGCGCCCTCTGATTTACCGGCACCGACAAGGGTGTGTATCTCATCGATGAACAGCACAATATCTCCTTCCGATCCAATAACTTCGTTTACAACCGATTTCAGCCTCTCCTCAAACTCTCCCTTGTACTTTGCACCTGCAATAAGAGCTCCCATATCGAGCGAATAGATAATTTTTGATTTGATATCTTCGGGCACATCTCCCCTTATAATCCTGTGGGCCAGACCCTCCGCGATAGCCGTCTTCCCTACCCCCGGTTCACCAATGAGAAGAGGATTGTTTTTTGTCCGCCGGGTAAGTATCTGCAGTATCCGTCTGATCTCATCATCCCTTCCTATAACAGGATCAAGCTTCCCGGTACGGGCCCGCTCATTCAGGTTTATTGCATACCTGTTAAGGGAATCATATGTTTCATCGGAGGTCTGGGAATCAACTGTAGCTCCCTTCCTTAATTCAAGCACTGCAGCCTTCAGCTCTTTCATTGTAACTCCATGATCCTTCAGAATGCGCGATACCTTGTCGTTTGTATCGAGAATCCCCATCAGCAGATGCTCGGATGAAACAAATTTGTCCTTCATACCTGAGGCATAGTCATTTGCCTTTCTGAAAGCTTCGGAAACTGACTGGGAAACATAGGCCTCACCCCCGGATACTTTGGGAAACGTATCGATAAGAGTGTCAACCTCTTTCATCAGTGTTCCGGTGTTGACACCCAGTTTTCCGAATAAAAATCCGGTTATACTTTCGGCTTCGCTTATCACACCTTTCAGAAGATGAGCACATTCAACCGATTGCTGTCCTTTGGCTGCAGCAATATTGAATGCCTGCTGCACCGATTCCTGTGCCTTTATTGTAAAATTGTTCAGATTCATATTTCAGAAGTTTACAGGATATGCTGCAAAATATCTGCCATCCGCAACAAAACTGAATTCCATATCATTTTGACACATAGCTGCTTCTCTTTATGTCAATATGACATGAGGTTTGCGGATGAACAAGCCTGTCACAGATAAAATATTAGAACTATATTTGAAGCCAAAAATGTAAAAAGATGGGCAAGTTAATATGGAAACCCGGCACAATGATCTATCCCTTACCTGCAGTAATGGTCAGCTGCGGAGACGACCCCGGGGAGTTTAATATCATAACCATATCCTGGACAGGCACTATTTGCAGTGATCCTGCCATGTGTTACATCTCCGTCAGGCCGGAGCGCCATTCCTACGGCATAATTAAAAAGAACGGAGCCTATGTCATCAACCTGACGACAAAATCACTTGCTTTTGCAGCAGACTGGTGCGGTGTTAAATCGGGGAAAAAATATAACAAGTTCAGTGAAATGGGACTCACCCCTGTCATGGCTTCAAAAA
Organism: uncultured Bacteroidales bacterium; assembly: GCA_963816345.1. Taxonomy (GTDB): domain Bacteria; phylum Bacteroidota; class Bacteroidia; order Bacteroidales; family VadinHA17; genus LD21. The sequence continues at coordinate 881,911 of CAWFKI010000005.1, read as the reverse complement.
TAAATGCTCCGATGATAAAGGAATCTCCCGTTAACATTGAGTGCACGGTAAGGGATATTATTGAACTGGGAAGTCACCATATGTTCATTTCAGATGTGGTTGCCGTGAATGCAGAAGAAGAACTGATTGATAAGGAAACAGGGGTCTTCAGGCTTAATGATGCCATTCCCCTTTGCTATTCACACGGGAAGTATTATGAAACCGGGAAGCTAATTGGGAAATTCGGCTTCTCTGTGGAAAAGAAAAAAAAGTAAGAGTCCCCTCCGAAAAGTCAATTATGCAGAATTTCAGTATTATTTCACCCCTGACCCCTAAAGGGGAAACACTGAAATTCAGCATAATAAAAGAATCCTCTCAGGGGATTCAGAGGTAAATTAACTATTCGGAGCAGACTCAAGAAATAAAGCCCGGATAAAATGTTTCTGTTTAAAAATCTTAGGAAAATTTGTATCAAATGAGTTATTTCATATCTTCAATGCCGCAATAAATAACTGAGCCCCTATGAGTGAGAAGATTCTGGAAACCCTTATGCAGCTTTTTGCCATAATTGCCAGGCCTCATAGCAACGACAGCGACAGGAGAGATGTGGTTGAAGCTTTTCTCAGGCGGATGCTCAATTATGAACTGGCAAATGAGTATCTCGCCAAGTATGACAAGGAGTATAATGAAGCAAGAAAAAAGCTCGAGAAAAGCAGCCCGGAACGTCGGGAGGGAGCCATTGCAATAAGGATAAGGAAGCTTTCGCAGGAGATAAACGAACAGGGGCAGCTCGACAAAGGTCAGAGAATCGTAGTTGTTATCCAGGTACTTGAATTCTGTAAATCAGGCGCCCAGCAGGTCAGTCAGCTGGAACTGGGTTTTATAAATACCCTGGCCGAGGGGCTGAATATTACTCCTGCCGAATATGAGATCATTGAAAAATTTGTTTTAAATCCATTCTCTGATATTCCTTTAACTCCTAATCTTCTTATAATAAACAGCATAAAAGGTTTTGAGGTCCGTGAAGCAAAGCATGTATTAAAGGAGTTGCTGAAAGGACAGATATGGATTCTGCTTGTTCCATCAGTAAAAATGTACTTTGTGAGGTTCAGCGGGTCGGGAGAGCTTTCCATGAACGGAACACTGTTGCAGGAAGATAAAGTCTACCCCTTCAGCCAGGGATCCTCCATAAAAGGCTATAAAATATCTCCCATATATTACTGGGATGTCACCATGCAGTTCCTCAAGGAGGATTTTAAGGCCTCCAGGGTTGTTTATGAGGTCAACAACCTCGAGTACAGGTTTAAGAGCGGGGAGATAGGCATTCACCATATGAGTTTCAGGGAGGAATCGGGGAGAATGGTTGGCATCATGGGGGCAAGCGGGGCAGGCAAATCAACACTGCTGAGCGTACTTAACGGCATCAACCCTCCCTCCGACGGTGAAGTACTGATCAACGGGATGAGTATCCACAAAGAGAAAAGCAAGATAAAGGGACTGATAGGATATGTCTCCCAGGATGACCTGCTCATTGAGGAGCTTACCGTATTTGATAATCTCTATTATAATGCCAGGTTATGTTTCGACAATCTGACCCAGGAGGAGATTGTTTCGAAGGTCGATAACGTGCTTAAAAATCTGGGGCTCTACGAAATAAGGGATATCCAGGTGGGCACTCCGCTGAACAAGAAAATCAGCGGAGGCCAGAGAAAGAGGCTTAACATTTCCCTTGAACTGATACGGGAACCGGCAATCCTGTTTCTTGATGAACCCACTTCAGGTCTCTCTTCAAGGGATTCTGAAAATATCCTTGACCTGCTGAAGGAGCTTGCAAGAAAGGGCAAATTATTATTCATAGTAATTCATCAGCCCTCCTCTGAAATCTTTAAGATGTTCGACAAGCTTATCATCCTTGATACGGGCGGGTACATGATATACAACGGGAACCCCGTTGACTCTATCGGGTACTTTAAAAGGAAAATTGAACAGGCGAATTACAATGAAAGCGAGTGTTATGTCTGCGGTAATGTAAATCCCGAACAGATATTCAATATAGTTGAAACAAAAGTTTTTACCGAAAGCGGTCAGCCTACTGAAACGCGGAGGATCTCACCGGCCGACTGGAGAAACCTGTATAATGATGAAAAGAAGGAGGACCGGCGTGATCCGGGGGGTGCCCTGCCTGAGATAAACTTCAAAACACCAAACAGGATCAGGCAGTTCATTGTATTTGCACAGCGTGATATTCTCTCCAAGGTTGCAGATACACAATACCTCCTTGTTACCCTTCTTGAAGCACCTGTTCTTGCTTTCTTCCTGGCATTCCTGATCAGATATTTTGATGAGAGCTTAAAAAAGGCACACTATACGTTGTACAACAACAGCAACCTTCCGATATATATTTTCATGGCTGTAATTGTGGCAATATTTATGGGGCTGACAGTCAGCGCAGAAGAAATTATCAAAGACAGAAAGATCTTAAAGAGGGAAGCTTTCCTTAATCTGAGCTGGAACAGTTACCTTTCATCGAAAGTTTTCGTCCAGTTTGTTATCTCGGCAATCCAGGCATTTACCTTTGTGATTATCGGGAACAGCATTACCGGCATCAGGGGAATGACTTTTGAATACTGGCTTATACTTTTTTCGTGCTGGGCAGGAGCGAATATGCTTGGACTGGTCATCTCGGACAGCTTTAAGAGTGTAGTAACAATTTATATACTGATTCCCTTCCTGGTTATACCACAGATCATCCTGAGCGGCGTGCTGGTCAAATTTGAGAAGCTAAATCCCAATATCTCATCTCCCAGCATAATTCCCATTTACGGAGAGTTCATTACTGCCCGCTGGGGATATGAAGCGCTTGCTGTCGAGCAGTTCATTAATAACAGGTTCGAGAGACAGTTCTACGATTACGAAAAGATGAAAAGCAAGGGCAATTATAAGAGGAACTTCTGGTGCACCGACCTCAAGCTCAAGCTTGATGATATCTCCAACGAGCTGCTGCGCGGGAACAGAAGTCCCGACTTCAACAATGACCTGCTTGTAGTTTCCAATGAGATAAACAGCGAGCTGCTTTCATTACCGGAAATACCTTTTGAGTATGCAGGGAATCTGACGCCTGACAAAATTACGCCGGAGATAGCAGCTGCCGCTCTTGCGCATATAGAATTACTGAGAAGATATTATATTGATTATTACAACTTTGCCGACGGGAAAAGAAATTCTCTTATTGAAAAGCTTCAGAATGAGGAGGGAAATTTATACATAATGTTGCGCGACAGGTACTACAACCTGGCCCTTGAAGAGGTTGCGATCAACAAGAACGAACCGACAAAAATATTGGAGTTTAAAGGGAGGCTCATTCAAAAAATGGATCCGATATTTATGGATCCTGAAAACAAGTTTATAAAAGCACACTTCTATTCTCCGACAAAGCAGATATTCGGCAATCGTATCGACACATATTATGTAAACGTAATAGTTCTGTGGGTAATGACATTTATTCTTTATTTAGTTCTCTATTTCAGGCTCCTGAAGAAGCTTCTTGATTCGGGTGAAGCCAGACTGGCCAGAAAGAGAAGAGGGATTGACCAGGCTCCCTGACTTAACAAAGTAAAAAGCAAGAGGCTATCCCCGCAGAGACAGCCTCATTATCAGGTTCGAAAAAATTCCGGTAGCTTATTCCACAATCTCTATCATCTTGAAAGGCACTCTGATTATTGACTCATAATCTTCTCCTGCCTCAAGCATATCCTCATCGTCCTCTTCATAGTACCAGTTTACTTCGACTTCATTTTTTGCCTTATGAATTGCCTCAAGCTTTTTGAATACATCGAGGATACACTTTGATGAACTGGTATTGAAATACTCAAGTTTGATATTCACCACAGTTTTGGTAAGAGGAGATTCCTTATAATTGTCGAGCCAGTCAACCAGAGGCTTGTAGAATTCAACGGAGTTTTCCGGAATTGAACGTCCTTTGATCTCAAAAACACCTTGTGCTGCGTCAAACTTGACTGTAGGAGTCTTTGGAGTTCCTTCGATGATGATCGGTTCCATATTTTATGAGATTTAATTTTGTTTAGGTTTCCTCGTCTACAAGTATATCAAGATAAAAAAAAGAGTAGTTTTCATTATATTTTCTGAACGAATAGTCAAGCTTATTTCCTGTCTTTCTGGCAATATCGACAAGGCCGAGACCCCCTCCTCCCTTTGCAGAAATCCGCTGGTGGTTAAGTATGAATTTATAGAGCTCTTTTATCTCATCATGGCTTGATCTGTTGATTCTCCTGATCTTTTCCTCCAGTCTCTCAACATTGTCATCATGGACAAAATTGCCTGTTATTATTTTATATCCGTCATCAGTTTTCTTTACAACCAGAAGGCCATATTTTTCAGCAGTTTGATCTTCAAAATCAGAGGGAACCCTGTCGACATGATGATAAAGATTCTGCAGACTTTCAACCAGTACATTATAAACTTTTTTCCGCAATCTTGAGTGTTCATTCACCTCAATCAACTTATCCTCAACAGTGTCAAGAATTTGATTGATGACATCAGAATCAATATTACCTTTGTACAAAAGCATAATATTACCTTCCGTCTGCTCTTTAAAATAATTCTCTACATTAAAGCTCATCAAGCTTTCTTTTAGATAAAATCAGGTATTCCAATAACAAATATAATAAAAATCTGAAGTTAGCAAATTAAAGCCTCACCTCCTGCCGGATTTTTCAATATTACATTTTATTTTTGATCAGGCAGCGGATTGAGGTGATTAATGACGAATTAATGAAGATTTCAGAGGGAGTGGATTTTCTTTGTTCCCGGGTACATTTCGTATTTCAGGAGAACACATTCCAGCGCCCCGTTGAATACTGTAAATTTCGCTCCCGGTTTCAGTCCCACCTTTTTGAGTGACTCTTTGTTGGATGTAATAAGCCATGCGGTGTAACCATGGAAATTGTGTTTCAGAGTGGTCCCTATGATATTGTAAAGCCTCTCGGTATCATCTGGCAGAAGTCTCTCTCCATAGGGAGGATTAAGGAACAGAAAGCCGGGATCACCTGCAGGTTTCAGAGCTGCAAAATCGGCTACTTCCAGTGAAACTACATCCCGGAGTCCCGCCCTTTCCACATTTATCCTGGCCTGCATGACAGCCTGTTCCGAAATATCGCTTCCCGAGATCCTGACCGGAGATGATCTGATACGGTCCTCAGCATCCTGTCTGACTTTTCCGAATAACTTCTCATCAAAATCCTTCCAGCGCTGAAATCCGAAAAACTGTCTTGTTTTTCCCGGCGGAATATTACAGGCCATGAGTCCTGCCTCTATCGGTATTGTGCCGGATCCGCACATCGGATCTGTAAGATCAGCCGAAGCATTCCATCCGGAAATTAGTAATATCCCGGCGGCAAGTACCTCGTTTAAAGGTGCAGAAACCTGATCCTGCCTGTACCCTCGCTTGAAGAGAGGAACCACTGAAGAATCTAAGGATATTGTTACATGATCATTACTGATATGAAGATTTATTACAACAACCGGGTTATCGTGACTCACCGATGGCCTTCGTCCGGTCTTTTTTCTGAACCAATCGGCTATAGCATCCTTGAGAATAAGTCCCGGATAACCGGTATGTGTAAAATAGGGTGAATTAACGACCGGAACAACGGAAAATGTATCATCGGGATCCATCAGCTGGCTCCAATCAATCTCAGAACCTCCTTTGTACAGATCATCCTTTGATCTGATCCTGAATTCTGCCACATGCATCAGTACCGACAGCGCTGTTCTTGCACAGTAATTTACCGTGTAAAGCAACTCTTTATCGCCACGGAATAAGACTGCCCGGTTGACTTCCTCAACATCAGTTGCCCCCATCGAAATAATCTCCCCGGCCAGGACCTTTTCAAGTCCGTAAAGAGTTTTTGCAATAAATTTCATTTTTACATTTATCTCCCGCCTCTGTTACTGGTATCCCAGAATTCTGTTATAAAGTACCGGGTCCGATATAACTTTCAGGGCCTTCTCAATCACCTTGTCATTTTCATTGATTATCTGAAAGTACTCCTTTATCTGCCAGAGATTGGATGCAACAATACCTTTCAGTATAAGAAGAATTTCGTCGCGTGAAATATTGAACTGACCTTCATCATAATTAATTCCCTCGGCTTCGCCCCTGGCAATAAATGCCTTTATATCATCGGGACTGAAGACAAAATTCTTACTGAAATCATCAAATGATTTGTATTTACCGGTCAGAATGGTCCTGTTCTTATCAAAATAATCAAGAGCGTAGGAATTCAGGACATTTTTCCCGGCAAGCTTTCTGAAATAAGCTGAATTATATGATGTATCGGCCGCAACAAACACGTCAGGCATAATTCCTCCGCCTCCGTATACCGTTCTTTTATTGATAAGCGTTTTATATTTCAGCGAATCAGGGAAGTGGGTACTGTCGGCATTTTCCATTTCACCATCTGAAAATCTCTTGTAGAAATTCTCAATGTATTTATCATAACCTTCCTTATAATTGCTCTGGATCGATCTTCCCGAGGGAGTATAGTACCGGGCAATTGTCAGCCTTATCATAGATCCGTCGTTAAGGTAGAACCCGTTCTGCACCAATCCTTTTCCAAATGTCCGTCTGCCAACAACAACAGCCCTGTCCCAGTCCTGGAGAGCTCCGGTCAGGATCTCGCTTGCTGAAGCTGATCCCTCATCGGTAAGCACGACAACCCTGGCTGATGACAGGCTTCCGTTACCTGAAGATATCTGGTCCTGTCTGGGCGTTTTTCTACCTGATATATAGACCATGAGTTTTTTATCCGGAAAGAATTTATCAGCCAGGGCAGTTGCAGCAAGCATATATCCTCCCCCGTTTCCCCTCAGGTCAAGCACCAGGTTTTTCATATTGTGTTTCTTCAGCTGCGAGACAGCATCCGAAAATTCCCTGTCTGTTGTGGCAGCAAACTTATTCAGCTTGATATATCCTGTTTCTTTATCAAGCATATAGGCAGCATCCAGACTGTATATCGGGATCTTATCGCGCACAATTGTAAAATCGAGCAGCTCTTTCTCTCCTTTTCTGAAAACAGTGATGCTGACCTTTGTTCCTTTTGCTCCCATAAGCCTGGAGCGAACTCCTGCAGTAGATATACCAATGCCTGCAACTTTCTCATTATCTATTGTTACAATACGGTCACCGGCTTTAAGACCTACCTTTTCGGAAGGACCCCCTGCGATAGGTTCTATAACAATGATCGAGTCGCGCAGCAGATTGAACTGTATGCCTATTCCTTCAAAATTTCCGTTCAGCGGTTCATTCATCTCTTTTACATCCTTTGCGGATATATATGTGGAATGAGGGTCAAGATTTTTAAGGATCTCTATAATGGCTTTCTCAGCGAGCATATCAAGATTAACCGAGTCTACATAATATGCGTCAATCAGGTTAAATGTTCTTGCTATTTTAATTACTGGTTCGGTAAGTACCTGTGCTGTTGCCGATGCCGAGACAAGGAGTATCGCTAATGCAATTACGATTTTACTTTTAAAGAATTTATTCATCATGATTTATATTTTATTTCTGGCAATGTTTACTGACCTGACTTTTTCCACGATATCCGGAACTGAGTGTTATTCCCATTCTATTGTTGATGGTGGTTTTGAACTTATATCATAAACGACTCTGTTTATTCCTTTTACCCTGTTAATTATTTCATTTGATACCGTTCCAAGAAAGTCATACGGAAGATGCGACCAGTCGGCTGTCATACCATCCGTTGAGGTAACAGCCCTTAGGACAACTGCATTTTCGTATGTCCTTTCGTCGCCCATAACCCCCACTGACTGAACGGGAAGAAGAATTACACCGGCCTGCCATACGGAATCATATAATCCATGTTTCTTAAGTCCCTCGATGAATATATCATCGGCTTCCTTGAGTATTGCAAGCTTCTCCCTGGTCATCTTTCCAAGCAGTCTGATTGCCAGACCCGGACCGGGAAAGGGGTGCCGTTTCAGTATTGATTCGGGAAGCCCCAGGGCCTGGCCCACTCTCCTGACCTCATCCTTGAAGAGAAGTCTGAGGGGTTCAATTACCTTCAGGTGCATCCGTTCAGGAAGGCCTCCCACATTATGGTGCGACTTTATTGTTGCCGAAGGACCGTTTACCGAGACAGATTCAATTACATCGGGATAGATGGTTCCCTGGGCCAGCCATTTTACATCTTTAACCTTTCCGGCCTCTTCGTCAAAAACCTCAATAAAGACTCGTCCTATTATTTTACGCTTTGTTTCCGGATCACTTACTCCTTCCAGCTCATCAAGGAACCTGTCGGAAGCGTCAACACCCGTAACGTTTAGTCCGAGTCCAAGATAAGAATCAAGAACTTTTTCAAATTCATTCTTGCGAAGCAACCCGTTATCAACAAAGATGCAGGTAAGGTTTTTGCCTACTGCCTTATGCAGCAGAAAGGCTGCCACCGATGAGTCAACTCCGCCTGAAAGGCCAAGGATGACCTTATCACCGGCCAGTTTCTCCTTCAGGTTACTTATTGCAGAGCCGGCGAAGGAATCCGGGGTCCAGTTCTGTGAACACCCGCAAATGTCAACCGCAAAATTGGTTAGTATCCTTGTTCCTTCCGTGGTGTGATATACCTCGGGATGAAATTGTATTCCCCAGGTCTTTTCACCCCTGATCCGGAAAGCCCCGGCTTTTACATCGGCAGTAGAGCCGGTTATTTCATAACCCTCAGGAATAATTGTTATTGTATCAGCGTGCGACATCCAGACCTGTGTTCCCGGTTTTATCCCCGAGAAAAGCGGATCATCAGCGTTTATTGATATCAGGCTGGCTCTTCCGTATTCACGGTTATTGGATGCCGAGACCTCTCCGCCGTAGTTATGCACCAGGTGCTGTGCCCCGTAACATACTCCCAGCAGGGGGATTTTTCCCTTAATTGCTGAAAGATCAGGCCGGGGAGCATTCTTATCACGCACGGAAGCCGGGCTTCCTGATAAAATTACACCCCTTACGCTCTCATCCGGGAAAGGATAATTGTTATATGGGTGTATTTCACAGTAGACATTTATTTCTCTAATCCTCCTTGCTATAAGCTGAGTATATTGAGATCCGAAATCAAGTATTAATATTTTTTCCTGCAAAACAGCTTTTTTAAAAATAATAAGCCATCAAAGATAGATATTCTTTTCCAAAGGATTTATCAGCTCACTAATATCATAACTCTTTCCATCAATGGCAGGAAGGGTTTTACTGAAGAGAGAACGGGCCTCATCCACAAGCAGGGATATATCCCTGTAGCGTGCTGAGAAATGGCCGATAACAAGGCATCCGGCACCTGCTTCAAGGGCAGTTCGTGCGGCATCAAGCGAGGTTGAGTGGCCGGTGACTGCAGCCAGTTCCACTTTGGTCTTATCAAATGTAGCTTCATGATACAGCAGGCTGACCCCTTTTACAAATGATGGCAGACGCCTGAAATATTTTGTATCACTGCAGTAAGCATATGACAACGGTTCCGGAGGGGGAACTGTCAGATCCTCATTTTTAATTACATTGCCTTCGGGAGTAATGAAGTCTTCCCCCTTTTTAATAGCAGGGATCCGCACAGGTGGTATATTATAAAAAGTGACAAATTCTTTAATTATGTTCCTTTCTGATTTTTTTTCCCTGAAGAGAAATCCGAATGCTGGTATTCTGTGTTCTAGCGGGAAGGAATGTACCGTAATATACCTGTCATCGAGAATGAGTACAGGCTCTTTCCCGTGAAGAGGTATAAAATCTATTTCAAAGCTCAGATGAATATCAAAGTCATCAAGATGAGAGCGGAGAATATCCTGGTAATTTGCAGGAGCGTACAGGTGAACCCTGCTTTTCCTTCCCATAAGGCTGAATGTTGACAACAATCCATACAGCCCGAAAATATGATCGCCGTGAAGGTGGCTGATGAAGATATGGTTAATCTTCGAAAATTTTATCCTGCTTTTCCTGAGCTGCATCTGGGTTCCCTCACCGCAGTCAATTAAAAACAACCGCTCATGCGCATTAAGCACATGAGCGGTTGGATATCTCTCTGAAGTAGGCAATGCAGAACTACTGCCAAGAATAGTCAGTGTCATCGGACTCTGCAACGCTGTCCTGTTATGTTATCATCTTTTCAGCATCATCTACTGATCCCGTAATTGTCAGGACAGTGTCGAGCTGTGAAATAGTGATAAGTCGTTCAACAGCCTCATTCAGACCGCAGAGGACAAATATACCACCAGCGTTTTTGCAAAGTCTGTTAGCTACAAGAATTGCACTCAATCCGGAGGAGTCGCAGTACTGGCAATTGATCAGGTCAAGGATTATATTTTTTTCACCTTTCCCCGAAACAAGCACCAGTTCCGATTTAAGTGCAGGAGCAATGTGGGTGTCAAGCTTTTCTGACTGTATCTGAATAACTGTGCTGTTATTCCGGCTCTCAATATTGAAATACATAATTTTAAGTTTTGATAGCCTAAATTTAATCAATTTTTCTATTTCCTTGACGCTTTATTCTCTTTTTCTTCCATTTCTTCTTTCAGTGCAGCAAGTTGTGTAATATCACCGAGAGTTGTCTTTTCAGAGCTGGACTTGGTCTTTTTCGCAGTTTTCTTCGGTGTTGCCGGTTCTGATTTCTTAACAGGTGACTCTGCTGCTTTCTTCTCATCCTCATAAACCCTGCTGTGCGAAACTATTATTTTCTTTGCAGATTTGTTAAATTCAATGACCTTGAACATTAATTTTTCATCAACCTTTGCAATCATCCCGTTTTCCTTTACGAGGTGCTTAGGAGAAACAAATCCTTCAACACCATATGGAAGGGCAATAACTGCACCTTTATCAAAAACTTCAACTACAGTACCTTCATGCACTGAATCGATTGTGAAAAGAGTCTCGAATACATCCCATGGATTCTCTTCAAGCTGCTTGTGACCAAGGCTGAGGCGTCTGTTTTCCTTGTCAATTTCAAGGACAACCACTTCAATCTCTGCATCGATAGATGTGAATTCTGCAGGGTGTTTGATCTTTTTGGTCCATGACAGGTCAGATATGTGTATCAGTCCGTCAACTCCCTCTTCGATCTCAACAAAAACACCGAAGTTGGTGAAATTCCTGACTTTGGCAGTATGTTTTGCCCCGATGGCATATTTCTCATCAATGTTCTGCCATGGATCGGGCTTGAGTTGTTTGATACCGAGCGACATTTTTCTTTCATTCCTGTCGAGAGTCAGTATTACTGCCTCGATTTCGTCGCCCACTTTAAGAAACTCCTGTGCGCTGCGCAGATGCTGCGACCATGACATTTCCGATACATGTATCAATCCTTCCACACCGGGAGCAATTTCAACAAATGCTCCATAATCAGCCATAACAACTACTTTCCCTTTCACTTTGTCTCCGATCTTCAGGTTGGGATCTACAGAATCCCATGGATGGGATGTAAGTTGTTTCAGACCAAGGGCAATTCTCTTTTTGTCATCATCGAAGTCGAGAATTACGACATTGAGTTTCTGGTCGAGCTTAACGATCTCCTCCGGATGATTAACTCTTCCCCATGAAAGGTCTGTAATATGGATCAGGCCGTCAACACCTCCGAGGTCAATGAATACGCCGTAGGATGTGATATTCTTAACTGTTCCCTCAAGAACCTGTCCTTTTTCAAGTTTTGCAATGATCTCTTTTTTCTGTTGCTCCAGTTCAGCTTCAATAAGCGCCTTGTGCGAAACAACGACATTCTTGAACTCCTGGTTTATTTTTACAACCTTGAATTCCATGGTCTTGCCAACAAAAACATCATAGTCACGTATTGGCTTGACATCGATCTGTGATCCCGGAAGGAAGGCTTCGATGCCAAAAACATCCACGATCATGCCGCCTTTTGTTCTGCATTTGATGTAACCTGTAATGATCTCATCCTTTTCAAGGGAGGCATTGACCCGGTCCCATGAATTAATTGCACGGGCCTTCTTATGTGAAAGAAGAAGCTGACCTTTTTTATCTTCCTGACTTTCAACATATACCTCAACTTTATCTCCAACCTTAAGATTAGGATTATAACGGAACTCATTTAAACTGACAACTCCTTCCGATTTGTAACCTATATTGATAACGACCTCACGTGAGGTCATCTGAATAACCGTTCCAATAACGACCTCATCAACTGCTATTGTTGAGAGAGTCTCATCATAAAGAGATTCATACTCCTTATATTTTGGAGTGTTTCTCATCTCTTCACTCTCAAATTTTTCCCAGTCAAAATCTTCAGCTGAAGCCACGCTCCTTTTATCAGATCTTACTTCAACCGTTTCGACCGGTTCCGTTATCAGTTGCGGAATGTACTTTTATATGTACCCTCTCCTTCTTTTCTTCCGGTTCAAAACCATAATCCTCTGCTGTTGCTTTTTCAGACAACCTCTTCAACAGATTCCTCATCTTTGGCTTCTGCTGTAACTTCCTGTGCTGCTTCCGGTTCTTCGTGCTCAGGTATAGCAGCCTCTTCCGCGACTATAGGATCAACCTCATCTTTTTCGTCTCCGGTAATCTCTTTGGCTTTTATTTTTTTTACCTGCTTAACATTGGCTTCACTTTTTTCGGCAACCTCCTTTTTGGTTGTTTTTTTCTTGTTTTCAGTCATAATTTTAATTTAAAAGAACTAATAATTAATAAGTTAGACATTATTTTGTTTGAAAAATTGGTTGCAAAGATATGATTTTTTTTAAAATCTGCATAATATATCAGGCCTTTTCATACTGCTAAATTCAGAACAGACTTCCGGCCGTCTTTTCACTGTTTTCATATTTGACTTGTTATATTATCTTTGCACAGATGATGAGATTTAGAAATAGCATTTAATCAGAACTTATGAGAATTGCCGTTGTGGGTTCAGGTTATGTAGGATTGGTTACCGGAGCATGTTTCGCAGAAAGCGGCGTTATCGTTACCTGCGTTGATATTGATCCGGAAAAGATCCGCCAGCTTAAAGAGGGTGCCATTCCGATATATGAACCCGGTCTTGAAGACATGATCAGGAGGAATGTTGAAAAGAACAGGCTTATATTTACAACCGAAATCAGGGAAGGTATTGAAGGATCGGAGGTTGTCTTTATAGCTGTCGGAACACCTCCCGGGGAGGATGGTTCTGCCGACCTCAAACATGTACTTGAAGTTGCAAAGGAGATAGGCCGTGCAATTAACAATCATATTGTGGTAGTTACAAAAAGCACGGTACCTGTAGGTACATCTGCCAGGATCCGCAAGACTATACAGCATGAACTTGATAAAAGGAAGGTCTCTGTCGGATTTGACATGGCATCAAACCCGGAATTCCTGAAAGAGGGAGCCGCAGTTGAAGATTTCCTCAAGCCTGAAAGGATAATAATAGGGATCGATAATGAGAGGACTGCAGGAATAATGAAAAGGCTCTATTTGCCATTTGTACTTAATAATCATCCGATTCTGTTTATGGATATCGCATCTGCCGAGATCACCAAATATGCAGCCAATGCCATGCTGGCAACAAGGATCAGCTTCATAAATGAGATGGCTAATCTGTGCGACCTTCTGGGAGCCGATATAAATCATGTAAGGAAAGGAATCGGCAGTGACTCCAGGATTGGCAGTAAATTCCTTTACCCCGGAACAGGCTACGGAGGCTCATGCTTTCCCAAGGATGTAAAAGCGATTATTAAAACTGCCAATGATAACGGCTATGAGCTTAATGTTATTAAGGCTGTTGAAAAAGCCAACGAATTTCAGAAGAATGTGATATTCGAAAAGATCAGTAAGTACTTTAACTCCGATCTTAAGAACAGGACATTTGCTGTCTGGGGACTGGCATTCAAACCCAAGACAGATGATATACAGGGAAGCTTCATCTATTAACCTTATCAGGAAGCTTCTCAAATCAGGAGCAGCTGTAAAATCATACGACCCTGCCGCGATGAATGAAACCAGAAAACTGCTTGGAAATGCAATTGAATATGCAGAAGATCCATACCAGGCGGTGATTAATGCTGATGCACTGGTGCTTATGACCGAATGGTCGGAGTTCCATCTACCTGATTTCAGGCGAATGGCAGAGCATATGAGGGAGAAAGTTATATTCGACGGAAGGAACATTTACGATCCGGAAGAATTGAAGAGGGAGGGATTTAAATATTTCGGTATCGGAAGAAGATAAGGAATAATCAGCTTTACTCCGGCTAATCAGGTATTACTCCGGACCATTTTCAGCTGACCGGCATAAGAGTCAGGAAAAGAATAAACATAAACCAAAAGGCGATGAAAGGCATAATTCTTGCAGGCGGCTCAGGTACAAGGCTTTACCCAATAACAAATTCTATATCAAAGCAGATGCTTCCGGTATATGATAAACCGATGATATACTATCCCCTGTCTGTTCTTATGCTTGCCGGCATAAGAGAAATATTAATCATTTCAACGCCGCGCGATCTGCCGGGATTCCGAAGCCTTCTGGGTGACGGAAAATCCCTGGGACTCAGTTTCAGTTATATAGAACAACCTTCACCTGATGGCCTTGCACAGGCTTTCATACTGGGCGACAAGTTCATCGGCAAAGATCCTGTATGTATGATCCTCGGAGACAATATCTTTTATGGACAGGGATTTGGTGAGATACTCCTGAAGACTGCTGAACTTAAAAAAGGTGCCTGCGTTTTCGGATATTATGTAAATGATCCTGAACGCTATGGAGTTGTCGAGTTCAATGCAGACAAAAAGGTTCTGAGTATCGAGGAAAAACCATCAAACCCAAGATCCAATTATGCAGTCACCGGACTCTACTTTTATGATAATACTGTTGTTGAAAAGGCAAAATCTCTTAAACCATCTCCGAGGGGAGAACTTGAAATAACTGATCTCAACAGGGTCTATCTCAGCGAGGGAACTCTGGAAATAAAGCTTATGGGCAGAGGTATGGCATGGCTGGATACCGGCACATATGAAAGCCTTCTGCAGGCTGCAAACTTTATTGCCACACTTGAACAGAGACAGGGTCTGAAAGCTTCGTGCATAGAAGAGATAGCCCTGAAGATGGGATTCATTGACAGGAACCAGCTGCTCTCCCTCGCTGAACCCTTCAGAAACAGCCAGTATGGAAAATACCTTTTAAAGCTTGCCACTGAAGAGATTAATGTATACGAAGACCCCAAATAACCAAATTTTTGAAATGAAAATTATAGAAACAGGATTCAAAGGACTTGTTGTAATCAAACCAAGGATATTTTCTGACGCAAGAGGATATTTTTTTGAAAGCTTTAACCAGGTTGAGTTCGATAATGCAGGGATCACCTTCACGCCGGTGCAGGATAATGAATCAAGATCCTCAAAAGGGGTAATCAGGGGTTTGCACTACCAGCTGAAACCGTTCGATCAGGCAAAGCTCATCAGGGTTATTGAAGGAAAAATATTCGATGTGGCACTCGATCTTCGGGAAGGCTCTCTCACCTTCGGCAAATGGTTTGGCATTGATCTTGATTCGGATACCAAGGACCAGGTGCTGATCCCGAGAGGCTTTGCCCATGGATTCTCAGTACTCAGTGAGACAGCCATTATTCAGTATAAATGCGATAATGTCTTTAATCCTGAATATGAGAGAGGAATCTTTTTAAATGATCCCGTTACTGGATATAAACTGGAAGACAGGATCGGCAGTCAGGATGATAAGTGAGAAGGACCTGAAGCAACCACTTTTCAGGGATGCTGATTATAACTTCTGATAAACTTAATTGAACTATGGCGGTTATCCTTGTTACCGGAGCAAACGGACAGCTTGGAAATGAGTTGAAGATCGTTTCAAAAAACTTTTACGGCTACGATTTTATATTTACGGATATTGATACACTTGATATAACGAACCAGCGAAGAGCTGGAGAGTTTTATCAAAAAAACAGGACCCGACTGGATAATAAACTGTGCCGCTTATAACCTGGTTGACAAGGCCGAATCCGAGCCGGATGAAGCCATGAAAATAAATTCGCTGGCCGTAAAGAACATCGCGGACGCCATTCATGGATCAGAGTGCAGGTTTATACACATCTCTACAGATTATGTTTATGACGGAAAAGCAAACGTACCATATAATGAGGATGCGCCTGTAAATCCGCTTTCCGCCTATGGCAGGTCCAAGCTCTCAGGAGAAAAATATGCCCTTCATCATCATGGCACAATGGTAATCAGAACCTCATGGCTCTATTCTTCATTCGGAAATAACTTTGTCAAAACGATTCTCGTAATGCGGGTAAAAAGGAGTCACTGCAGGTAGTATTCGATCAGACCGGCACGCCAACATATGCTGCGGATCTGGCAGAGGCAGTTATGTCAATCGTTTCGGGGGTAATAAGGAACCATTTCGCTTTGAATGCAGGCATCTACAACTATTCAAATGAAGGGGTATGCAGCTGGTATGATTTTGCCACAGAAATTGTAAAGGAATCAGGACTGCCATGTCAGGTTAAGCCTGTATTGAGCAGGGATTACAGGCAGGTGGCTGAAAGGCCGGCCTATTCGGTTATGGATAAATACAAAATCAAAGAAAGTTACTCACTTATCGATTCCTCACTGGAGGAGTAGCCTGGCAGCCTGTATGAAGCTGCTGAAAGAATAATACGAAGCCTCTTGAAAATTCCGGCTCATGAATAAAAGAATTGGGAAATCTAAAAGTAATTATTATGCTGTCTGTTGAAGATATCAGGAAAAAGGCCGCAAGCTGGCTCAACCCGGAGTTTAATGAAGAGACCCGCAAAGAGGTCAGGGAGATGCTTGATAATGATGAAAACAAGCTAATTGATGCATTTTACCAGGACCTTGAATTTGGCACAGGCGGCCTCAGGGGGATAATGGGTGCAGGTACCAACAGGATGAACATATATACTCTTGGAATGGCCACCCAGGGTTTATCAAATTATATAATCAGGCAATGCGGCAATCAAGGTATCAAGGTTGCCATTGCATATGATTGCCGCAATAACAGCCGGTACTTTGCTGAGACCACGGCAGAAATATTCTCCGGTAACGGGTTTGAGGTCTATCTTTTTGAATCGCTGAGGCCCACTCCGGAGCTCTCATTTGCTATCCGTCACTATAAATGTCACAGCGGAGTTGTTATTACAGCCTCACATAATCCTCCAGAATACAATGGGTACAAAGCATACTGGAATGACGGCGGGCAGGTAGTAGCCCCGCATGATACCGGGATCATTGATGAGATAAGAAAAATCAAATCGGTTAGTGAGATCAAGTTTGAAGGGAAAAAGGGAAAAATAATAATTATCGGAAAAGAAACTGATGAACTTTTCCTCAGTGAAGTACTCAGGATGCGGCTCGATCCCGAAGTAATCAGGGATCACGGTGATATCGGTATTGTATATACCCCTATTCATGGTACCGGGATGACACTGATCCCCTCTGCCCTGAAGATGTTTGGGTTCAGGAACATTATAAATGTACCGGAACAGGATATTGCTGATGGCAATTTTCCCACTGTAAAATCTCCCAACCCTGAGGAGCCGGATGCACTTAAAATGGCAATTCTAAAAGCCATAGAAACCGGGGCAGAACTTGTAATGGCTACTGATCCCGATGCTGACAGGCTTGGCATAGCGGTAAGAAACAAAAGCGGGCAATTCATCCTTCTGAACGGGAACCAGACCGCAGCTTTGCTTATCTGGTATATACTTTCCAGCTACAGGAATAAGGGTAAGAATAAAGGCAATGAATATATTATAAAGACTATAGTAACCACCGACCTTCTTGAACGGATCGCCGAAAGCTATAAGGTTGAATTTTTTAATGTTCTGACCGGCTTTAAATTTTTTGCTGAGCTCATAAGAGAAAATGAGGGTAAGAAAAAATACATAGGAGGCGGGGAAGAGAGCTACGGATTTCTGCCCGGGGATTATGTGCGTGATAAAGATGCAGTTGCGTCATGTGCACTTGTAGCTGAGGCAACGGCCTGGGCAAAGAGCAGGGGGATCTCCCTTTTTGATCTTTTGATCGATATTTATGTGCAGTATGGCTTCTACAAGGAAAAACTGCTGAATATTGTAAAGAAGGGCAAGGAAGGTGCCGGGGAGATAAAGGCAATGATGTCGCTTTACAGGAATAACCCTCCTGAAAAGATAAATAAAAGCAAGATCATAAAGATCAATGACTATGAAAAGCAGATATCACATGATATCCTGGACGGAACAAAAAGCGCTATAGACCTTATGAAATCTGATGTTCTTCAGTTCTTCCTTGAAGATGGCACCAAGATCTCAATAAGACCATCAGGGACGGAACCAAAGATCAAATTCTACTTCAGTGTCAACACCAGGCTTGCATCAGCTGACAATTTTGAAGAGACTGAGAAGAAGCTTGACAGCAGGATAAGAGACATTATCAAGGATATGAACCTTCAATAAATTCAGGAGCCGGTTATTCGCCAATTATCTTAACGAGGACTCTTTTTCGGCGTTTACCGTCAAATTCGCCATAGAAGATCTGCTCCCAGGGACCAAAGTCCATTTTCCCTTCCGTGACTGCCACAACAACTTCCCGTCCCATCAGGGTACGTTTAATGTGTGCATCGGCATTATCTTCAAACCCGTTATGCTTATACTGAGAGTAGGGTTTCTCAGGGGCCAGTTTCTCGAGCCAGACCTCGAAGTCGTGATGAAGGCCCGATTCATCATCATTAATGAAAACGCTGCTTGTAATATGCATTGCATTCACAAGTACCAATCCCTCCTTAATGCCACTCTCACCCAGGCAATTTTCTACCTGTCCGGTTATATTTAAAAAAGCTCTTCGGGTAGAAGTCTCAAACCAGAGTTCTCTGCGAAATGATTTCATAAAATATTTATTTGATGGTTAGTTCTTTCAGACGGGAATTGATCAGTTTTTTCTTACCAGGTCTATTCCATGTCAGCATATTCAGTCAGGCCGGATGGCTCCACCTCTTCTGCCCTGCCTGAAAGCTTGAGCCGGGGCGACGATAATAAATTTTTCAGTAATCCTGAAGGATGTATGACAAAGTTGACAATACCATATTGAAGAATATTACCAATCAGCAATTTCAAAGGATTACTGCTCTTCCTGAAGAATAATTTACTTATAACATACCGGGCAGAGATCCCCAGTGTTGCTGAAAGAATGTTGCTTCTGAACTCTCCTGAGGTTGCAGCTTCTTTGAATATATCCCTTGCAACATTGACAGGTGTGAATTTTTCATACAGGGTATTTAATTGACCGGCAAGAAGTATCTTTTGTTCATTAAGCTCATTCTCAAGCAAATTAATGACAACATCCAGATCTTCAATGTCTTTTATATTGTACATTGCGTTTAATTCAATCTGAAAACTTGTTTTATAAGATAGCTGGCAGTATTTTTTTTGATCCGTCCCTTAAAAAGGAAATAGCATATTAAGCCGGTAGCAAGGTAAAATGCAGCTACGATCAGGAATCCCAGATAGATTCTGCCGAGATAATCACCAAGCCAGAGCGCAAGGGCCAGGCTTATAAAGAGAAGGAATATAATCACAAGTGAAACTGCGATCAATCCCGGAACCATTTCAGAAACTGATACTGTGATCCTTTTTACCATTTTTAGTTTCTGCAGCTCAAAATAGGTTACACTGAATTCACTTGCCCTTTTGAACAGGTCGTCTATCACATTCGGATCATCATTCATTTTTCCGGACTTTCAGGTTATGGAGTTTATTAAGCTTTTAAAACAAACTAATGGCAGGCTCAATAATGAATTTTATTCATTTTCACCTGCCATTTTCCTTCCACCAACCCTCTTCTTACAAGGATAAATTGTCATGGGGAGCGCCTGGAAAACCGATGTTCATATTCTCCCGGCAGCTCCGGAAGTTGAAGAATAGTCAAAGCAGTATAATTAATTATAATGCTCATGCACTTTCCCTTACTCTTTCATGCTTTTTATTCCCATCAACAAGAAGGCTGTTAATTTTTTCCTTTAGATCGTCGACATATTCTTCGCCTTTATCCACTATTTTTTTACGTGTAGCAGTACCTTTATCAGGAGCGAACAAGATGCCAATTGCTGTTCCTGCAGCCAAACCTGCAAGGACTCCCAAAATAATTCTACCTCTTGACATTGTCGTAATTTTTACTTGTGTTCTTTTAATTTTAATATTACATAATTCCACTTTTTCTTTTTCCCCGGAATCATGCCTCCTGCCCTCTTCCGGAGATTCAGTCATGTGGAATGATGGAAGGTATTTTCAAATTCGTACTTTCCATGTACCCGACCATTTACCTTTTAATTTTTATATCCGGTTCACGGTCATCAGTTCTTTCACTATGTCTTTAATCACTAAAGTTCAAGAGTAAAACGAAAATGATTATAAAATGTTCAATTATAGATTCGAAAAAAAATCGTCAGCAAAGTTCACCAGGTACACCTTATCCGTCGATCGAGTCAAAGCCGTATAGAACCAGCGCAGGTAGTCCATAGAGATCTCGTTCCTGTTGAACATTCCCTGATCGATAAAGACCCTTTCCCATTGCCCGCCCTGAGCTTTATGACAGGTGACTGCATAGGCAAATTTAATCTGAAGTGCATTGAAAAACGGGTCATTCCTGACCGCCTCATATTGTTTCCTTCTTGTCTTAATGCCTTGATAATCTGAGAGTACCTTCTGGAAGAGCTCCCTGTTTTTTTCAGATGGCAGAGCCGGTGTATCAAGATGAAGAACATCAAGCATCACCTTCGACTCAAGTTCCTGATTATAGTCAGGAAACCTGAGAACCATTTCAGCAAAATGGAATCCGTATCTCTCTTCATATCTCCTGATTTTCCTTACCTCAGCAATATCCCCGTTTGCGATAAATCCCGTCCCGTCATCCTCTTCCTGAATAATGAAATAATTATTTTTCACAATCATTACCATGTCACCCGGACTTATCTCCTCCTCCCTGAAAAATATCCTGTTCCGGATACCCTGGTTATAACGGTTAGCCTGCTTATTTGAATTCACTACTATTATTGTACCGTCCATGCCACATGTTCCGTAAGCAGCAGATATCTCCTCGATAAGCTCCTCACCGTTAATTCTTATTACATCATTATAGTTAACGCAATCAAGAGCAGGATGGACAAGATCATTTTCTGCAACCTGCAGCCTGACCCTTGTGGCATTCATGAGAATTCCTGAAGTCTCACTCTGCCGCACTACCTGTTTCAGCTCACAGGAGATCAGGCCGAAACCATATTCTCCGAGTGTTGAAGGATCGAGAGCAGGACTTACGACAGAGCCCACCGGGGGAAGCTGGGCGGTGTCTCCGACAATAATGAGCTTGCAGTCAATACCTGAATAGACATATTCGATCAGGTCATCCAGAAGCCGGCCGCTGCCGAAAAGCGATGAATCGCCCGATGAGTTTGATACCATTGAGGCTTCATCGACAATAAAGAAGGTATCTTTATGGAGATTCCTGTCGAGTGAAAAGCTTCCCATCCCATCTTTTGAGGATTTCTGCCGGTATATCTTCTTGTGGATGGTGAAGGCAGGCCGGCACGCATACGATGAAAGGACCTTTGCAGCTCTTCCCGTGGGTGCAAGAAGAACAGGCTTCATTCTCAGCAGATCAAGCGTTCTGACCACGGAGCTGATAACACTCGTTTTGCCGGTTCCTGCATATCCGGTCATCAGAAAGATCACATCATTATTGTTATCACAGATATAGCCGGCCAGTTTCCTGAGAGCAACCGACTGATCCTCTGTAGGAATATTCCCCAGGTTTTTGCATAACTGGTCATATATAATTGTATCGCGTGTCAACTTACAGTCCCGGTTAAATCAGGAGGCAGATAATTTTAATAAATTTGTTTGTAAACTTAAGCAATCTTCTTATAATTGAACACGAGTAAAATTATAATACACAACAATTTATTTCTTAAATTAACACTTTGCATTTTAGTGGTTTGACAGAGGAAGTTTTTAAGTAACTTTGAATCAAAAATTAGCAGAATGCCTTTTCTGGAACTCTTTGATGAAACGCTTGATATTAACTCAACAGAAAACTATGAGTTATCCGTTCAGGTGGGCCCCGACGATTTTTCTTTTTGCCTGCTTGATCTGATACGCAACAAATATGTTCTTTTAAGATCTTTTGAACCGGAGGAAAATAAGTATTTCAGTCCGGCCGGAATAGAGGAGATAATAACCAGGGATGATTTTCTTATGAAGAGATATAAGAAAGTAAATATTGTAATGCCCTCTCCCAGGTTTACAATTGTTCCGGCCGCTCTTTTTGATCCGGGTAAGAGAGATGAGTATTTTACATACAATCATCTTTTAGATGAAGGCAATATCATTATTTCCAATAAATTAGATGATCCGGAGGCATTTCTTGTTTTTTCCGTTTCAAGAGCCCTGTCAGATCTCATGGCCAGTTTTCATCCCGGCGTACATCCATACCATCAGGTAAAGCCTCTTCTGAATCATATCGGACACAGCAGGAAAAGCATAAATGGAAATTATATACATGTGCATATTGAAAAAGAATTTTTCGACCTGGTCGTATTTGACAATAATCTTTTAAAGTTCTGCAATTCTTTTAATTACAGAAATATAAATGATATTCTATATTTTGTCCTGAAGGTATTCAGGAACCTTGATCTGAAGCAGGAAGAGACAATTTACCTGAGTGGTATAACCGAGAAATATGATGATCTTACCTCCAATCTATCGATCTACGTGAGGACATTAAAATTTGCCGAACCAGCGGGGAACTTCACCTTCAGTTATGTTTTTAATGATACAGCGCTTCACAGATATCTGAATCTTTTCAGTGTAGTAAATTGCGAATAATCGGAGGAAAATACAAGGGCAGGAGGATCGATCCTCCTGTTGATTTCAAGGCAAGGCCGACAACTGACTTTGCACGGGAGGGATTATTCAACATTCTGAACAACAGGGTCGATTACGAAACGGTAAGTGTGCTGGATCTTTTTTCGGGCACCGGCAGCATAAGCTACGAATTTGCATCAAGGGGAGCAGCATCGGTGCATCTTGTTGAGAAGGATAAGCGTCATATTTCAGGGATAAGGAGGATTATCCGGGAGTTGGATCTGAATAATATCAAGGCTGTTCACATTGATGTAAAGGCGTTTTTGAAAACGTGTAATATAAAGTTTGATATTGTGTTTGCTGATCCGCCCTATGATCTGCCGTGGCTGAAGGAGCTGCCTGACCTGGTTACCGGGTCGGGTGTGATCAGGGATGATGGATTTTTCATACTCGAGCATCCTAAGAACATGAGTTTTGAAGGGCATAAATTATTTTTTGAGCACAGGAATTACGGAGGAGTCAATTTCAGTTTTTTCAGGCCTTCACTTTGATTTAATTATCTGTTCCATTAACACTTAGACCTGATTTTGAGTTCTTCCCCGGAATTTTAATTTTCACATCACTGTTATTTTCTCTTATTAACTCACGGGCTTTTGTTGTTCTGTCTTCACACAGATGAAATCAGTAAGGGGGCGGGTAAGAATTTTTTAGTGATATTTATTTTGCAGAGCGAAAAATTCGTTTAATTTTGCAGCGCAATAAATGGTGCGGTAGTTCAGTTGGTTAGAATAACGGCCTGTCACGCCGTGGGTCGCGGGTTCGAGTCCCGTCCGCACCGCAAACTAAAACAAAAAGCCACGCACAGCGTGGCTTTGGTATTTTAAACCAGTAGCGTTGATCCCGCATCAGCGGGAGCAAAAGCGGATGGTTTAAAATACTAAATGCTGCCCTCAGGCAGCATTTTTGTTTTAGTTTGGTCTGGTAACCAGTGGAGGAAAGGGTCCGATCGACTGAAAGGAGATCAATCCCGTCCGCACCGCAAACTAAAACAAATAGCTGGTAAAGAGTCTTATATCAGGTTCGAATACAAAAAACTCATCTTTACTCTTTCTTTGTTCATTCGCACAGGAGATCAGGAGTATAGAAAGAATTATAATAAATGTTATCTTATTCATATGCATTTCTTTATTAATTTGATCTGTTTTTAACTTTCTCTAATGTTGCAGAAGAGGAAAATTTTGACTCTGCAGGCTTTCCGAAATTCTGGCAGTTGTTTCATCATTGCATAATTCCAGACTGATTTTCCAGAGTCTTTCCTGCATTTCCCGATCAAAGACTGATTCATCTTCCTTCATCGATATAAACTCATTATTCTTCCATGTGATAAATTTCCCTGACCTTTTCAGGCTTTCCTCCTGACTTTCTGTGAATAACGGAGCCATTATCATACCACATTTCTCAATCGAAATGAATGTCCCGAAAAACTTCATTATAGTTGCCATAATTTTCATGGAGACAGGAATTATATTAAGCTGATTGCTCCACACTGTTTTAGATATTTCAAAGCCAATGAAGGATACTTTTGATCCCTTCAATCCTCTGTACAAATCATTTAACTTAACCAGGAACATTCTTTTGGCAACCATGGCCTGATGGATCCCGTTTTCAAAACCCCAATTTCTTTTCATCTGGATGTCTTCCCAGAATATTTTGCCACCACGGGTTACATTGAATATCACTCTCCCCCGTTCTCTGAATTCTCCAGCAGGCTCAACAGGTTTAAAGTCAGCATGAATTGAGACAGATAGTTAACCTGAAAATGTGAATCCATCCCATCTTCAGTTTCCACCCTGTTTGCCGCATAACCCAACCCTGCATTTATGAAGATACAATCCAGGTACTCGTGTTTACTTTTAATCTCCCTAATGGCATTCCGGACACCGCTGAGCCTTGCAAGGTCACATAAAACAAATGATATTTTTTTATTCATCGTGGATCTCTCAAGCTCTCTGATTGTAGCATCACCAAGTTCCTTTGATCTGCCCAGCAGGATGATTTCATGATTTTGGTTATCAATTCCTGCCAAAACTTTGGCCACTCCTTTCCCCATTCCGTTGGTACCACCAGTAACTAATATTTTCATTTTTAACTCCTTTCACTATTCAAACTAATAACTACATTTCCTTTTTTATGACCTTGTTCGACATACTGAAAAGCCTCAGCTGTCCTTGCCAATGGATAGACCTTGTCAATAACCGGTTTTAACTTTCCTGATTCAATAAGCTCAACAAAGAAATTCAGATTTTCAGCACGTTCTGCAGATACACCTCCCTTAATTTTCTTACCACCGACTATTGAGGTCCACAGCACTTTCAGGAAATCCTTAACTTCCATCATGTTTTCAAGATAAATTCCATCCGGTTTTAATAACCCTTTGCATTGCGCAAAAGTAGTCTTGCCTACTACACCGAAAACAAAATCATATTTCTCATCGCTTTTGGTAAAATCTTCTATTGTATAATCTATTACCTTATCTGCTCCTAAAGATTTCACCAAAGCTGCATTTATGCCACTACAAACACCTGTAACCACTGCTCCATAGTACTTAGCAAGTTGAACTGCATAAGTACCTATCGCTCCGGAAGCGCCATGAATAAGGATTGTCTGCCCCGGCTGGATCTTTGCTAAATCTCTTATAAAAAACAATGCAGTATTTCCTGCCAAAGAAATGGCGGCGGCCTTCTCCCAACTCAAATCAGCTGGTTTTATAGCAAGTGCTCCGTTTTCAGGAACACAGACAAACTCTGCATGACCACCAAATTTAGTCCCTGGTGATCCAAAAACATGGTCACCCGCCTTAAATAGTTTTACATCTTTTCCGATGGCTTCAATTACTCCTGCCAAATCAATCCCAAGAATTTTTATTCTGGGCTTTTTGAAACCAAACATTATTCTTGCAAAAAACATAAACGATTGTGGAACAAATGTGAAGTTGCGGGCATTGCAGTCCGTAGTTGTTACTGTTGTAGCATGCATTTTTATCAATACTTCATTGTCTCCGGGAACTGGTTTTTCTACCTCCAGAAGCTGAAGTTCATCTGGTGGTCCGTATTTTGTGTGTACAATTGCTTTCATTATTTCAAATTATAGGGATTTATACTATTTATTGTCAGCATATCACTTATCAGATGTTGGTATTTCGTCGTTATTTTGGATCATCTTTTGTCTTCCAATCTTTATAAATCATTTCAAAACCCGCACATATGCTTTTAAATCCTAATGAGTTATGGGTTTCGCCTTTATAATGGATATAATCCCATTTTAATCCTTCCGGTGCATACGTTTCAAGCACTTCCATGAAAGGGAAAACGCCCATTTCCTTTTCATTTGACAATGAAATGAAGATTGATTTTTTAATATCCCTATTATTTTTAAGAAAGATGGGCAATTTCCTGACACAGGATTTATCATCGTACCATAAACTTGGGTCAATGCATATAAATGAGTTGAATAAGTCAGGTTGATTTTCCAAAGCATAAATAGCAAAGAATCCTCCTGCAGAATGTCCAATAATACAACGTTCTGAATTTGCCGGGTAAGTTGAGTCAATTAATGCTACCAATTCTGAATTTATAAAACGAAGGAATTTATCAGCCCCTCCGCCAGTTGGTTGTTCTTTCGAAGGTGTGGGCAAATAATCTCTTTCTCTATCGTTGGAGACAATACCCACGATTATCATTCGGGGCATAATTTTCAACATGTCTGAATAATAATTCACAATTCCGAATGTTGCAAAAAGATTATTCCCCGGATCTAAGACGTAAACTACTGGAAATTTTTCATCCGGTCTGTCTTTGTAATTATAAGGTGGAATTACAACTATAGTTTTTCGCTCGTTAAGAACTCTTGATTCAAAACTTATTTTATCTCCAATAACAAAATCACTCTTTTTTTGTTGGGCTGAACAGATGCTAAATTGTATCAGGATTAATAATGTTGAAATCATCATCTTTGAACTTAACTTAACTGCCTCCAGAATTCTTGTCGACTTTTTGTATGTGTTCATTATTTTATTATATTAAATTTTATATAGGAGGGTTCCATATCTGTCAGATGCATAAAAACCGGACTGAACATAAATAATGACTTTGTTAATGTTATCAATCCTGTTTTGAGTCTGTATGTTTTATCCATATTTACCATTTCAATATAAAACAAATAATCTACATTATTCATTCAAAGGGAAATATGATTAGCGGTCAAATATTTTGATAAGTGGTTAATGTTAAAGCGCACCCGCAAGCGGTCCAAAGACACCTATCATAATTACAGGTATTGTCAGGATTGATAATAGTTTTTCTGAAACTGGAATGATTTTAAGACTGGCCAGTATGAGAGGAGTCCAAATTATCCATGACCACATAAATGTTATCAGGACTCTCATTAAGGCACTCAGGCACAGGAAACATGATGTAATAATCAGTCATTATGCCACATATGCGGTAATCGAAGATGAACAAGTAAAATCTTTGTATAAAAACAAATATTCATGCATAAAATTAAATATTATAGATTGCCATTGCATAATTTTAAATATAAATTTTAAATGGCCGGTCCTGACTATTTTTATTATTTAAAGACATCTTGAAAAATTCCATTCAACTGGGGTTTGATGATATTCTTTGGAAATTATGTCATTCTCAGTTGATTATATCTGGAATCAAGAGTTTTATTATAGGCAGTTTTCAATATAATTATCCAATATGCTGACGGGCGGCAGGCAGTGTCCCTGAGAATTCTCACTTTATCGTATCCGGGAAATTACCCAATTCCAGTTTGTGTTGCCTGATGCTGAAAATATATTGTTTCTCATTGATAATCCGTATTAAGTGAAAACAAATATTAGTTTCATTTGTAATTAATAGAGATTGAATTTCGAAAAGGATATTGTTAAATAGTGAATGATTCAAAAGAGTTAGAAATAGGTCACCGCATGTCACATAAAATTCTAATTCATAAGAATGTCAGCAGAACAGGAAAATTAAATTTGTCTATATACTATTTTTTCATGCTTTTATCAGGCTTCAATAATCGCTCCGGCTATATGTTCAGAATCAAACAAACAGCCAGTCGACAGCGGAACTGAAGAAATTATTAACCAACTAATAATTAAACAGATGAAAAATTTAAACTTTAAAAAAATCGTACTGACATTGATGATAACATCCATGTCAATATTCCTTTTCAGTGTTCAGGAAGCTAATGCGCAATCAAATCTCGTGACAGTAAAATCCGCTAAAGGCTATGATGCTACCGTTGCAGGCTTTAAAAAGGGAGTTGCAGATGCAGGTATGATAGTTGATGCGGAAATTAATCAGGGCAAGATTCTATCTGCTACCGGTTTAATTCTCAAATCAGATGCTCTGTTAATTGGGAACAAGACCGTCGGAAAAGAAGCCTTCTCGGATAACCCCGCAGTAGGCTTAGCCTTACCAATAAGAGTAGGTATCTATGAGGAAAAAGGAGTCACCTACATTAGCTATTTTACTCCATCCAGTGAGCTTGGAAACTTTAAGGGTGATAAAGTTAAAAATATTGGTCAGGAACTGGACAAAAAGATGGCGATGCTGACTGGCCTGTTATCAAAGTAAAAATTGGCTGCTTTCTTAAAGGATGGACACACCTGAATCCATCCTTTACTTGCAGATGAATGGATGAATACATTCAGATAATCACTTGCACCGATTTCCGGGAATTTATTTTTGGGGTCTCCTGACAATAAATAACTTTGATATTATTTTAATAATACATCGATGCAAAAAATATTCATCCTTATCTGCTGCCTCCTTTTCAGTGTAACAATCTGGTCCCAGCCACAGCCGGTCAGACTAAATCATACAATCATAATCGATACGGATTGTGCTATTGATGATATGCGTGCAATAAGCCTGCTGCTCAACCGGCCCGAAATAACAATAAAGGCAATATTGGTATCAGATGGTTCATTGCCTCCCGGTGAAGGCTCAGGTAAAATATACTCCTTACTGAAAGAATTTAATGCTGATAGTATCCCTGTCGCCTGCGGAATCCCTCTAAAAGGAGTCAATCCCCCCTGGCGTGAATTTAACAGGCAAATAAACTGGGGAAAGAAGTCAGGCAATCAGATAACAGGCTTAAACGCAGTTGATTGCCTTATAGAAAAGCTAAAAACCCGGGATGAGAAAATCACGCTCGTTTGCCTTGGACCTCTTACAAACATTGCACAACTGATAAAGAAAGACGCAGGCCTGGCATCCGGGATTGAACGTCTAATCTGGTATAATAATTCCGTAAAACCTTTACAGGGATTTAATTATGAATGTGACAGCGTGAGCGCAGACATTGTTCTTAAATCCAATATGAGAATTGATGTGATTTCAAACCTGAGTAAGGATAACACATTGTTTGATTCATCCATGTACGCGGTTTGTATGAATTCAGAAACCCGTCTTGCAACTATCCTGAGATATGTTTTCAGCCAGCCACCGGTTATTGAAAAACTCCAACAAAATCATTTCAGGTTATGCGATGACCTCGTGGCGTTATATATTACAAATCCCGAATTATTCGACATAAACATAAACAGGGATGAATTGAATATCAGGTACAATAAAGATTTTGATGTTCAGGGGGTTAAGGAAGCGATAACCGATATGATAAACGGAAATTACAGTTCGGAACGAAACGTAGTATTTAACAGGTTTCCCGTTCAGCATGAAATGTTTGGCTACGATATCCGTCCCATAATGGATTCCGCAATTGCACGTTACGGGTATGAGGAATGGAAAGCCAATGTAATGACTGATGAGTTTCACCGACACCTGGGAGTATTCTCGATAGTCGGCGCTAAAATGGGTATCAGGGCACGGGAATTATTTGGCGTTGGCGCTGACATGCTGGAAGTGACCACCTCCGCAGGAATCAAACCACCCTACAGTTGCCTGAATGATGGCATACAGGTAAGTACAGGCGCAACTCTGGGAATGGGGACAATTCATCTGGCCACCCATGGCAAATCGGGGCCATCGGCTGTTTTTACATACAAAGACCGTTCTGTCAGGATCACTCTCAAAAAGGAATACCTCGAACAGGTAGATGCAGATATTAAGGAGGGAATAATGAAGTTTGGATTGATGGACGATGGCTACTGGAAACTTATCCGCCATAATGCCTTAAAATACTGGGTCGAATGGGATAGGAATAAAATCTTTGATATTGAAGAAATCAGTCAGAAAAATTAGTCCCGATAAAAATAATGTTAAAAGCCTTAATTCTTCCCGTTTTTTTGCTTTTCCACCCTGTTCATGTAACTCTGATAAGTATCGACCAGGCTCAGGGTAACGATTCAATGAAAGTTTTTTTCAGGATGTATTATGATGACTTTTTAAGGGATTACAAATTGTATGATCCGGAATGTAATATTGAGAAAATATCTGTAAACCAATCATTTCCTGCTGATCTGATAAACAAATATTTCAATGATAAAATTCATATCTCGGTAAATAACAAACTACTGACCGGTAAGGTATTGAACCTTAGAATTCAGGACAATGAAATCTTCCTGAACCTCCGTTTCAGGTCATTTAAAGATCCAAAGAAGATTAAAATCAGGAATGATGTTTTGACCGGATTATACAGCGATCAGACAAATATGGTCTTTTTCAGTATAAATAAAAATGAGGGGGCAATGAGACTTACGCCTGAGCACAACAGGGAAACCTGGTCTTTTTAATGATACGGTCACATATCTGAAGCCGTGCCTGTGTTATTTTATAATGAAAGTCTCCTCATTATGCTCCCGTGTCAGTTTGATCCCTTTTTCAAAACTGTTTATCCTTAATATGGTTAAATTCGTCTGATCACTGAACCATCCTATAAGAATCAGATTCTTAACAGTTATACTTTTAGGCTTTTTATCTGCCCTGTAGATCAGATTCATACTGATCTTTTTATCAGCGATATTCACAGTTAACAGCTTACCTGTCAGTAGTTTATTATTTACATAAATAAAGACTTTTGAATTAAAATACTGGTTGATCAGGTCGGCAGGATATGGTTGACTGACAAATAATCTGTTCAATTCCCTGTCGTCGTCGATTGTCTGGAGATCGTCCAGAAAGTCATCAAAATACATGCTGCAAAATACCTTTAACGAATCAGTACCCTGAACATATTCAATGCTTGTCATTGTTACATGGTCCTGGTGTATGAACAGGCAAAATGTGATAGCTAAGACTCCAAACATTGTTCTTCAGGTAATATCATCGTGAATAATTAAACGAATAAATTTCGGAATAATCTATTTTATCTCCTCACAAAAGTATATTTTATCTCCACAGTCAGGATAAGAGGAAGCTCCTGTTTTAACAGAATCCAAAGAAGTTTAACTAAGTCATCTGAAGTCAATATTAATTTCCATAATTTCCGAAATGCTACCGGTTCTCACGGGTATACTAAAATCCTGTCTGCCAGGCATCAATGCGTCCTGAACACCACAGGATACAAAAGTATGTGTATTGCCGTTTTTTTTATAGCCCCAGGCAATATCGTAAACTGCCTCAGTTATATAGTTAAGAGGCCAGATCTGCCCATAATGAGTATGGCCTGAGAATTGGACATCGATATCGTTTGCGGAAGCTTCTTCGAGACAATATGGGGCATGATCAAGTAAAATTACAGGAAGATTTTTTGTTTTAAATCTGATAAGCGAATCAATTGGCCTTTTTTCATTATTGCCCCGATATTTAAGACCAATAATGCAAATCTTATTATCCAGTTCAATTAATGAATCAGCCAGCATTATTATGCCTGAACGTTTATAGAAATCAATTTTATCTGTCATGCTCACACCTGGAAAATCATGGTTTCCCCTGATTGCATAAACACCATATTCAGACCTCATATCTTTCAATATTTCAATAAATTCGTTGAGCTTTTTTTTACTCGTATTTCCATATGTTTCCGCAATGTCTCCCGGCAAAAAAATAATATCCGGATTTGCCCCCCGAATTTCAGATACCATCTTTTTCAGAAATCTGGTACTCGTAATATTTTTTAAATGAAGATCCGATACACTGATAACTTTTAAAGAATTGAGCTCAGAGGACTTTGCCGGAATTGATATTGAGTATCTTCTGATTATCGGATCGTTATTTACATGGGTCCCTGCTATAATAACAGAAACTACAGTGATAATTGTAAATAGTACAGTATAAAGGATCAGTTTTTTATTTTTCAGACTTTTTTGCGGAACGATCCTGAGGAGCCTGTTAATCAGCAGTAAAGCATTTATAGCGGCAATTATAAGGAATAGATAAAAAACAAATATCATATAATACCCTGCAATTAAATTCAAATAGGTATAGGTTAGCAATTTCAGTTTTCCATATACAGCAAATAGCTGTCCCGTTGTATCCACGAATGGTAAAAAGCAGGCAAGAATAATTATAGAAACAAGAACAGGTTTTGCGATCCTGCTGTTACCAAATGTTTTATGAATTAAAATGTAGCCATAAATATGGGTGAAAAGATAGAACACCAGAACAGTCCACAGATAGATATTGAATGTAAGGATCGCAAGAAAGTAAATAATACTTATGATTATTACCGGATATGTTACTCTGGGATGAAAAACTCTATCATCAATTCCGGGAAAAATGATTTTCACGGCACCTGTATTACTTTTGAGAATAAGTGTGATTATTAAAGCAAATACATAAAGAATAAGAAAGTAGAGAGATATTGCCGCCAGGTGCCTCGATAGTGATGAATTGAGAAGGTGGGGATAATAAGATGAAAGAAATTGTACTGCTGCGTCAACAAAAAACACGATGGCAAAACCCAGCAGCAAACCCGGAATTACAATGACAATGGCGAACAACTTTTTATTTCCAGCCCAAAGATTACTGGAAATAATGAACCCGGCTATAGAGGGACCACCGATCAGCGAGGCAATAAATAATTGCCCTGGACTATAAAGCCCTGATTTAATTATTTTTTCCTCTTCTCCGGATTTTTTCATTTGCAGAGCTTTTCTTTAAGGATTGGTTTATGAGAGCGTCTGAGCATCACAGATATTTAAATTGTTTCTCTAAAGGCTGTCAGAGCAATTGCTCTCATTATTACCCGTTAATGATCAGGAATGTCCAATCATTCATATCTTAATGAATTGACAGGGTTCTGAACAGCTGTTTTAACGACCTGGTATAAAATTGCAAGTGATGCGATACCTGCAGCCAGAAATCCTGCAAGAAGCAGATCACCAAAGGGGAACTCTATCCGGTAGGCAAAATTCATGAGCCATTTGTGCATAACAAGGTATGCTGCCGGCAATGCCGCAATATTTGCCAGTAAGACCCATTTGATTATGCCGTTCAGCAATATTTTTGCAATACCCGTTGCTGAATCACCAAATACCTTTCTGATCCCTATCTCCCTGGTACGTTTTGCTATTGTGACCGAGGCAAGTGCAACAAGACCCATCAAGGCAATTAAAATAGAAAGTCCTGTTGCATAAAGGGTCATTCTGTTTATTTTTGAATCTGACATGTACTGCAGATTAAAGTGATCATCTACAAATTCGTACTCTAAAATATAGTGCGGATCAACTCTTTGTAAGGTGCGGGTGACAAAATTAAGCCCTTCATTAATATACCCCGGCTTAAATTTTATAAATATCTCTCCACCTCCTGGTCTGGTCAGGGTGATGAAAAGAGGTTCTATTCTGTCATGAAGTGAGGCGAAATGGTAGTCCTTAACCACTCCGATCACATTTCCGGTATCTTCATTAAGGACTAACCGCTGCCCGGTTGCGATGTCAGGCAGATCCAATTCCTTCTTTGCTGTTTCATTAATAATAAATGCATGATTATCAGTTGGCATATTGATATCAAAATCCCGTCCTTCAAGTAATTTTATATCGAATGTCTTAATAAATCCATATGTAGTGCGGTTTTGCTTTACCAGAATCTCCCGTTTGTCCCCGTTCCCGCACCGCCGCGCATACTGGCCACTCATTTTCTCAGTTGAAACCCCCTGCGCGAGTGAAACACTCAGTACTCCCGGATTTTGAAGTAATGTCTCCCTGATAGCCTCATAACTTTTATAAATCTCTCCGTTTTGATCGGTAATACTTACAACCTGATCCATCCGGAAACCCTTATCACTGTTCCGCATGAAATTCATTTGCCTGTAAAAAACCAATAATGAGGATATCAAAAAAATCACTATTAAAAACTGAAGAAATACAAGCACTTTTGAGAGTGTACTTGTTTTCTTTCCCGCCGGTGAGCCACCTTTGAAAATCCTTATTACAGGAAACCGCGACAGATATAATGACGGATAGATGCCGGCAAGTGTGCCAATAGCTGAGCAAAGAATTATCAGAACCGGTACAATTTCAAAATAAGATGAAAAAGAAAGTGCAATCAGCTTTCCCGTAAGACTAGTAAACAAAGGTTGAGACAACAGTGCAAGAATCAGGGCCATAACCCCCGAAATGCTTATTATAAGGAAGGCCTCAGCCATGAACTGATTCTGAATATTTCCTTTTACGGCACCGGCCATCTTTCTGATCCCTATCTCTTTTGCCCTGTCTTCTGCCTGAATAACTGCCAGGTTTATAAAATTAACAATAGCGATAAGAAGTATGAAGAGTATCAGAACTCCGGCAATATAAACAGTGTTGATATTCCCATGAAGGACATCGCCCCTGATATTATCCGAGTGAAGCCAGATATCCGTAAGAGACTGTGCATGTCCGAAACATTTATTGCCACTGTTTTTCCAGAATTCTGCCGTAAGCTCATCATATTTGTCACATACTTTTTTTAATGCTGCATACTTGTCAGTATTCTGCCTTAACTGAACATATGTAAGAAATTCCAGTCCACTGTGCCTGACAAGATTTTCCACGTCTGACACACCGGTTACAAGGTCGAACTGAAGATGGGAATTTTTTGGAACGTTTTCAAAAACACCTGCAATTGTATATGTTTTAGATCCGGCATTGACAATTTTTCCTACCGCATCGGATGTTCCAAATACTTTTAAGGCCAGGGAGCGGCTTATAAAAAGGTTCCCTCCGACTGATATATCCTGATGAGGATTTCCGGATAAAAGCCTGAATGAGAACAGATCGAAGAAAGCAGAATCAGCGTGAATTAAGTGATTATTGCTGAACCTCTTGTCATTGTACTCAAAAGTGATCCTGTCATTGTAGTATATGCGCACACAGGTCTCAACCTCAGGCACTGCCCCGGAAACAAAAAGGGGTAATTGTCCCTGGCAGATGGCATATAATTTCGTAGTCTCACCCGGAGAACTCAGTTCTGACAGAATTCTGAAGATCCGGTCACGATTTTTATGAAAGTTATCATAACCAAGTTCATTGATTACAAAAAAAGACAGATGAATAGCCAGCATTATACTGACCGACAATCCTGTTATATTAATAATCGCGGATAACCTGTTTTTAAACAAGTTCCGGAAAGCTATCCGTATATTTTTTATGAACATATTTGTTAATGAAACAAGGATAAATTTAAAATATTAGCTTTAAAAATAACACGAGTTTCTGAAAGTTCCTCCTTCAATGCCTGCGCTCTGTGCCCCGTGCCCTTCCCTTAAACCCACCCCTGGCCCCTCCAGGGAGGGGAATCTGAAGAACTCCGTGCCCAGCCTTCGCTTCCTTTTTCGATAATACTCTGTTGGTCATTGCAGCTACGGCTGGCAAAGCCTGAGCTCTGTGCTTTACACTGCCTTTACCTTCAGAGTCGGATTAAATTTAAACAAATTCATGGAAATTAAAAATTTCATCTAGCTCATTTGACTTCATTTTCTCCCTGGTAAACAATTATATCCCCGGACATCGGTATCTCTGATTCAGACTGCCGTATCCCCAGGCAGAATATAAAACACTTTTAAGGTTGGATCCAATATTCTTTAGTATATTACCGGTATAAAAAATGTCATTATGAACAAAAAGTTTGATCGCAGAAATTTTGTGAAGTTTTCCGGTGGCGCCTCCGTCGATGACAGGAATGCTTCTGAAAATTACTATCCTCGGGAATCTGTACAGGGGAGCGGAGAAAAAACAATCCGGCTCGGATTTATAGGATTAGGTGGTCGTGGCTCATATCATCTTAATGCAGCCCTGGGTATCGAGGGAGTTGAAGTACCTGCCATATGCGAGCTTAAACCTGTTCGGTTATATCAGGCAAAAAGATGGATTGAGGCTGCCGGACTGCCCTCTCCCCGTCTGTATGACCGGGGGCCTGATGATTTTAAGAGGTTGTGTGAGTCTGAAGACCTCGACGCTGTAATCTGTTCAACGCCATGGGAATATCATACGCCTGTCTGTGTTGCTGCCATGAAAAATAACAAGCATGCAGTAACTGAGGTGCCAATCTGCATAACACTTGAAGAAGCCTGGGAAATTGTGGAAACGTATGAAAAGACAGGGAAATGGGCTACGATGGGATTGGAATTTTTTTATAACCTCCCGGTCCTGAATATGGTCCAGTAAAGGGCTGTTGGGAAATATTGTTCATGCTGAAACCGGATATATTCATGACCTCAGGATGGTCAAATTCACCCCCGAAGAGGAACCATGGAGACTGCAGCATTCCCTGAACCGTAATGGCAATCTTTATCCCGATCATCCCATGGCCAGTATGCTGCCGGCCCTGGATATTAATCATGGTGACAGGTTTGATTACCTTCAGTCGATGAGCTCAGCATTCGGTAATGCTTAATAACTATGCAGCCTTAAACTATGGGAAGGATTCCCTCTATGCAAAAGCGAAAGTTTCGCTGGGCGACTATAACGCTTCCATAGTAAGGACTGTCAACGGCAAGATGATGACAATAATTCATGATACAAGCACACCTCATCCGAGAGAGGATTATCGTATACAGGGAACAAAAGGAGTATATCTGTCAAACGGAAAAAGGATATATATAGAAGGTATCAGCCCCAAGAGCATGAATGGGAACCGGCTGACAAATATTTAAAAGAATATGCGCA
Source organism: uncultured Bacteroidales bacterium (assembly GCA_963816345.1). Lineage (GTDB taxonomy): Bacteria > Bacteroidota > Bacteroidia > Bacteroidales > VadinHA17 > LD21. The sequence continues at coordinate 845,001 of CAWFKI010000005.1, read as the reverse complement.
TCCTGTTACCCTGAATTACAATCCGCCGCCAAGAAAAGGAGGCGCAATACAAGGGCATGGAGGAGGCGGCACCGTAACACCACAGCACTGGGACAGGCTGGTAAGAGCCCTCCGGGAAAACAGGATGCCGGACTGGGATGTTTATGATTCAGTTACAAGCAGCGCTATTATTCCGTTATCCTGCGCCTCTGTTGCAAATAAATCGCAGGCGATTGATTTTCCGGATTTTACACAAGGAAAATGGAAGACCAGGCCACGTCATCAATTTAATTTAGTTCAAACTACCAATTTTTAAAGGATACCATCATGAGTAAAATATATTATAACCGCAGAAAATTTGTGAAGCTCTCCACGGCCGCTGCTGTGGGAGGTGCTGCAGCTATTTCAGGAATGAGCTTCCAGGAGCAGGCCTCAGCCATGGCTCCTGCGACTGACCGGACTTTAAGGCTGGGATTTGTCGGCATCGGAGGCAGGGGATCCTACCATCTGAATGCAGCCTTAGGAATTGAAGGCATTGAAGTGCCTGCCATTTGTGAGGTAATTCCCGAGCGACTGCAAAGGCAAAAAAATGGATAGAAGAGGCAGGCTTGCCGGCGCCGCGGCTTTATGACAGGGGTGTAACCGACTTTAAAAGGCTCTGTGAAACTGAAAAACTGGATGCCGTAATATGTTCCACCTCATGGGAATGGCATACTCCGGTGTGCCTGGCCGCAATGAAGAACGATAAGCATTGCGTCTCGGAAGTTCCTATTGTTCTGACACTTGATGAGGCATGGCAGATAGTTGAAACTTACGAGAGCACAGGGAAATGGGCAACATTGGGTCTTGAAGGCTTCGGTCAGCTTGCCCTTTTAAATATGATCAGGCAAGGGATGCTGGGCGACATCGTCCATGCAGAAACAGGATATATACATGACCTCAGATTTGTTAAATTCAGCCCGGATGAGGAACCATGGCGGCTACAGCATTCAATCGACAGAAATGGCAATCTTTATCCCGATCATCCGATGAACAAGATGCTTCCTGCGCTTGATATCAACCATGGTGACAAGATTGACTACCTCGTTTCAATGAGCTCCTTTGGCGGGATGCTTAACGACTATGCTGCCATATACTACAAAGATAAGAATCATCCTCTTACCAAAAAGAAAATTGCCCTTGGCAATTATAATGCATCCCTCATCAGAACGGCAAACGGCAAGATGATTACCCTTATCCATGATACAAGCACGCCGCATCCCCGGGAGAATTACCGGATACAGGGAACCAGGGGTGTTTTTGTAGGAGATTCAACCTTAAAAAAGATCTATATTGAAGGACTGAGTCCTGTGGAACATGAATGGGAATCCGCTGATCCATATCTGAAGGAATATGAGCATCCCATTGTCAAAAATTACAACCCGCCCCCCAGAAGAGGCGGAGCCATTCAGGGACACGGTGGCGGAGATACGGTGACACCCATGCGCTGGGACCGGCTTGTAAGGGCGCTTCGCGAAAACAAGCTTCCCGATTGGGATGTGTATGATTCCGTAACGAGCAGCGCAATTTCCCCGGTAACCGAGGCATCGGTTGCTGCAAAAGGCAAAGCTATCGATTTTCCTGATTTTACAAAAGGAAAATGGAAAACCAGACCACCAATCACACTTGTGTAAAGAGAGCGAATGCCGGTTCCATCATACCTTTAAAATAAAAATTATATACTGATGAAAACCATATTGATTTCAGTCTTATTTGCCTCCTTTATGCTGTCATCCTTTGCACAGCAACGCCAGATAAGGGAACCGGGCCTTCAGGACAGCCTTCTGCTTAAGGATTATAAGCCGCAATCGATTTTTAAAATTCCCGTGACCCGGGTTCTTAAAGCAAAGTATCCGGCTATTGATATGCACATGCATGCTCCCCGTAGCGGAAATCTTGATTCAATAGCCCTGGCTCAGATTAAAAATATGGATGAGGCAAATGTTCAGAAAACGATCCTCTTTTGTGGCTACTGGCAAATCATTTGATCAGCTGGCAGCTGTTTACGGGAAATATCCCGGGCGGTTTGAATTGTGGTGCGGATTTGATCTGACAGGTTATGACAGCCCAGGCTTCGGTCCGGGAACAATAGCCGAGCTTGAAAGATGTGTCAGACTGGGTGCAAGAGGTGTTGGTGAGATAAGCGATAAAGGAAGCGGACTGGCCAGAGGGACAGGCCCGGCCATGCACCTAGATGATCCCAGGATGGATAAGATCCTTGAAAAGCTTGCGGATCTAAAGTTACCCATAAATGTGCATACAGGAGATCCGATATGGATGTATGAGCCAATGAATGCCAGCAATGATCTTTTATTTGAAGCTTATTATTTCAGGCTTGATAACAAGAAAAACATCGCTGACCATAAAGAAATGATAGCAATACTGGAAAGGGCAGTGAAAAAGCATCCCCGGACCACGTTCATAGCATGCCATTTCATGAACCTGACTTATGATCTGGATCAGCTGGGAAGATTGCTTGATAAATATCCCAACCTGTATGCCGATATATCACAAAGAGAGGCATACGTAGCAAGCATACCCCGGTTTGCCAGGCAGTTCATGGAGAGATACTCCTCAAGACTTCTGTGGGGCACCGATCAGGGATACAGCCTTCCGATGTACCGGAATTCATTCCATATACTGGAGTCAACGGATGAGCACTTTTATGCCTGGGATGTCTCGAACACTCGCTGGTGCCTATATGGCCTGGGCCTTAGTGATTCAACTCTAAAGAAGCTCTACAGGGAAAACGCACTTAAGATCCTTAAAAAATAGGAATTACCACAGTTTCATTTTAACCTGAGTTTTATTCAGGAAGCAGGCTTGCTGTCCTTTTCACTTACCCTGTGGTCCCACTTTGTTCCCTGCCAGTTATTGATCAGTCCCTCACTTTCACACATGGGACAGTACCAGTGTATCTCGTCAGTGTCGGGTCTTATGGCAGTCTTGATAAGGCCATCGCAGCCCTTTTCAAAGCACTTTACTTCAGTTGATGTGAGAGTATGTGATACGCTTGTTGTGGACGAACCGACAACAAGTGTCAAAAATCCTGTCAGCTCCCTTGCTTCCCTTGGCATCTCTTCCGGCATTTTTTCTGAAGCATTCAGGAGATGTTTCATATTTGTTATATACATTCTTTACGCTTTTTAATTTCTTACTGCATAGTAATTTCTGATCTGATAATTCAATTTCCGGAGCAAAAGTCGGCAAATTTAAGAAGGGGACCAGAAAATTTCTTAAATATACAATCATTTTTTCCGGTTATCAGATACCTGTCCGTATAGATTTTTATGTAAAATGAAAAGCCATCAGACCCGTAACTTGCTATTCAGCGTAATGAGACTTCCTTAAACGCCATGTCCATGGAGGAATGGGATTTGGTAAACTCCACAGGTTCAATCTGTTCTTCTTCGCATAATCTTCAGCAGCTGAATAAGTTTTGTCGGATGAGTACCTTTTATAATGCCATGAGAAACCACCTCTTAAGGAAAGTAAATTTATATCTTTCCCGTTGACAAAAAGTGTACCCACACTTCTGTCGGCTTCATCGGTACCGTTAATTTTGGCTATCGCTTCCCTGTACAGGTATTGTGATAAAAATTCTGATGATTCCCTGCTGTATGGCTGGTCACGTTCAGGTGCATCAATACCAAGCATTCTGACTGTCAGGGATAAATTTGAGGTTAAAAAAATAAAAGTATCGCCATCAATGACCCTGATGATTGTTCCTTCATAAGTCTGGGGATATAACTTCACATTCAGAAATACCAATAAAAATATTAAGCAGATTTTCTGAGAAAGCAATATTCTCCTGTAATTATGTAATTTTAAAAATATCATCAGGCATGATCGGATATGGTCGGTCAATTTCACCTGTTTTTTCAGGGCGCTTGAAATAATCTCAGTATTATGTGCTAATGACCGGCATGAGCCCTGTCATTTGGTGAGAGTATAATAGCCAGCATCCTTGAGTTGTCAGAGACGGCTCCCTGCACACCCGACTCTGTTTCCGGGACAACTTTTTCACTTATAACCTGAACATTATATTCCCCTGGTTCTGTGATATAAAATGACCCCATGTAGGTATCTGCCCTGAAGTACGGGAATGCGACATCTGAAGAATTCCTGATGATCTTATCGCATACCGGAATCACAACAAGCTGACTGTCAGCAAGATTCACTTTAACTGTATGTAAATAGTTTAAATTGACCGTATCTCTCGTGGCGCTTGCCAGCCAGACTTTATATCCACCTGCCCTGGAGATGGAAACGGTCCATTCAGCAGTATTATTGGAAGGATCAGCTACATCATTGTAACACCCTGCATCTGTAAGCCTGAGTGAAAATGTACCGTCTTCCTGCTGGAGTACCACCTTCTCTGCAAGCCTGACTCCTTTTCTTTCTCCAGTACCTCCGCAACTCCACAAAAAAGCTATCCCTATCAATAACAAACCAGTTGATCTCTTCATATTAATCCTGTTTATCAAAATGTTAATATTAAAATCTCAATAATTTTACTTCCTGACTCTAAAAAATCACAAAATAAGTATACTTGAAAGAGCACTTGTTTTCGCGTAGCCACCAGCGCAGAGCTTTAGCGATCTTTCTTCTTCTGAGGGTGATTGTTCCTGTTTCACCTGATGTTATCTGATAAAATGTTTTCATTACTTTTCTTTGATTTTCCGATATGAATATCACTCTCCTGAATAATCAGCGGTTTTACTATAAACAACTATTGTTTATCTCTGTAAGATTCTCAGTTTTCTTCTTCCGTTTCTCAGGGTAAAAGTAAGGTGTAAATATGTACGTGTCAAGCCACTAAGCTCTCTTTAGTGGAAAATCAGATTGCTTTTGTGACCTGTTTGTCTATTGATTCCGGCTGAATACAGCCTGAAATTTTCCGGTCATAACAAAGGGGGGGCATTTCGTCAAAAATGAATATTTATTTATCAGACAGGGAAAAAATATCTCTGAGCTGAATGCAACATCCCTGGCTAAACCTCTGATAATATTTATTATATAGAAAAAATAGCTAACTAAAAGAGTGAAATCCGGATTTTGACCAACAGATTAAATCTTAGGATCAGAAAGAAGCATTTTGTAACAAATTCATTCAGTTTTGAGTGAAACCTGTACACAAAAATGCATGACTACGTATTTTATCCGATCAAACCGGACCAAAGTCAAAGGTTGGAGTCTGCCTGCAGCAGTTATATTCAAATCTTATTATCTTACTGAAGCAGGTAAAAATTGCTGCAGGAGAATAGAGAGCTACCCTGAAATCACTCCTGTTCATACCGGAAATGGAATTGAAATCCAGAATATAGTTGCAGGCTTCAGCATATCTCCGAAGCTTGTAAGTAATGACGACAAACATTGCATTAAGATTAAATATAGTTTCCAATCGACCCCGGTTGGAACAGGGTATTGATTGTAATGCCTGACACACAATGTTACGCTGTTCATCAATCCTGTCAAAAATCGCCCGGAAATTCTTTCTGAAGTGCACAAACGTTTTAATGCCTTCAACTGTATCTTTATAGATATCCTGACAGTCATTCATCATTTGAATAAAGCCTCCAAGCTGATATAAGGCTTTTCTCAAAGGATCGGAGGTCTGAAACATCACGGCTGAACACAGGAGGACAGACACGCCTCCTTTGGCCATTGTGATGCTGATCACATCATCTTCGGTAATATTTTCTTCCATCTGCCGGTCACTGTTTATCTGGAACCTGATGATTCTGATATATTCCTCAATTTCAAGCCAGTATTCTTTACCTACTGTATTGTTCAGGCGGTCGAGGTACAGATAATATATTTTTTCAATGGTGGTTTCCGGAACATTGACTGCTCTGCTGTCAGCTGAGAAGGTGTTCTCAAAAAGCCTGTTCACAATGTTCTTTTCTAACCTTACATCATCAGTAACAACATCAAAAAGGGCCATAATGGCCCCCAGGCAAATCAGGCTTTCCTTATCTTTTTTATTTATTGAATAACCAGTTAGATTGGCAAGCAATTCGCCTGTGAAAACCATTTCAACCATGTACCACTGGATTTTTTTATAGACCCTTTCAGGTATGGTCCCGTCATTAATGTGATGCGACCTTCGAATTGTATCTTTAGCGAGGTTTCTTACAAAACGGTGATAGCTTCCCCATGTATTGTTTGCCTGAAGCATTCTGCCCGAAAGATTTATGAACATCTTTAAGTTGGAAGCGTAACCGGGATATTTTCTCATTTTGAATCCTGATATTCGAAGGCACCAATCGAGGGAGGGTCATGCCACTTCACACCGTCATAATCTGATTCCAGCCTCACATTTAATCCGGCGTATTTTGCAGGACTGCCGGCTCCGATATGAAAATCATTTATCCCGTCTGCAAATAAGGGATTTCCTGTAATGTTACCAGAGATGAGATCCTGATTATTACCTGTCAGACTATTAAATGCTGCCACGCTTTTGCCGGTATTATTGTACCTTATTGGATCTGACGTTGAGGAAGTGTAGAACAGATTGTTCCTGAATGTATTTCGTAAACAATTTGGATTAACATCTATACACATTTGAACATGATTGATCCCGATTTTGTCAAACCACTTATCCACTCCGCGGTTATTGTAGAAAATATTATTAATAATCTTATTATCAGACAGGTCGGGGTAAGCCTTTTCGTCGTTTCGCAGCAGCAGGCCATATCCGTTGCAGTTTGCAAACACATTATTATATATCTCCATACCCTGTGGCCTGCCATAGTATCCCGTGATGCAGAGGGCATGTCCGGATACTGCCACTGCGTCTCCATGACTGCGCGTTCCCCTGCATCTGTTAAATATGTTATTATATAGCCTGGTGCCGGGAGATTGCAGCTGACTGTTTACAGCCTGATCCTCTATGAGGTTATCGAATATTTCGATGCCTGAAGACTGGCCCGCCCCGGGTACATCGGTATTTATCCCACGACCGTAGTCGTTGTCGACATTTGTAATGTGGTTATGGTGAAATTTGATGTTTTTTATCGGGGCATTTGAACCCGGTTCAGCGTATATATAAAAAGTACTGTGTCCCCAGGCTCTGAAACTATTGTGATGAATATCCCAACCATTTACACCTGTACCGATATTTATGGCATCTTCGCTGTTCTGAACCTGCCATTTGTCATTAAAACGGTCATACGTATCAAAAGTGCAGAATCTGATTATACCTCCTGAACTTTCGGAGGCATCATTCTTTCTGATTGCAATCCCGTACAAAGAGAAATTTCTTCCCCAGTCGCAATATTCGATTATAAGATTATTGCAGCCATAAAATCTTGAATCATACCAGCCTCTCACATCAAGGTTCTGAAGTGTTATATATTTCTTTGAAGATGGGGTCATGAAGGAGCCCGGATTATTGCTCTGAATATCCGAGAAAGCTGTTGATGGGTTGGACGTGCTATATACATAAAGGTAATCTGACAACCAGGCCCATCTCTCCTCTGATGTGACAGAGGCTGTTTCACATCGCATGACCTCCGTACCGTCGATCCATAGCCTGAACCTTCTGCTTCCCGGGGCCCAGTACAACTTCCATATATTACCATTGACATTGGTCCATTTACCCGGTATCTTCCAGCCCGGAACAGATGTCATACCGTCAAATACCGGCTTTTCTCCGGTGCCATATGCTCCATAGGTTATCGGAGAAGCTGACGAACCCGAAGAAGAGATGGCCAGGGGCTCGGTCCAGGTACTGCCTTTTTTAAATAAGATCCGGTCGCCTGCTGAAAAGCCAGTCCGGTTTACCCTGTTTACTGAAGCCCATGCCTGGGCATCCGATAAGCCGGAGTTTTTATCATTTCCACCATTTCTGATGTAATAGGCTCTTCCGGTGGCAGCTTTACCCTGAAATATTGCGGGTATAGGGTCGTTGGCCGACACAAAAACCAGTAATATAAGCAGTGATATTGAAAACAATATCATGCAGCTCTTTCTCCTCATGGTAGGGTTTCATTAGTTATTTGTAAAAATAATGCAACCGGCATCCAATTCAAATTGCTGTAACTAATCAGTGCCTGGAGTTTGGAGTGCCTTGAGTGCTTAAAGTTAATAATTTTGTTAATAGTGTCCATTTTTAAAAAATGCCATTCTTATGAAAGGAGAAAATGTTAATTTCGTAATGCAAACTATTAATAACACCTTGATTATTTAACTTTAGTCACTCCAAACATTAGCCCGGTTGAAGTACTTATTAGTCACAAAAATTCAAATCCATGAAGATCCTTAAGAAAATACTTAAATTCATTCTGGTATTGATTTTAACAGCTGCTGCAGGCTTTGCGGGGCTGATCATTTATGCGCTGCTTTCGGATTACAGGCCTGCCGATAAAGTTACAATATCAGTCAGTCCCTCACCTACGGTGGTTAACGATACAGCAGAGCTGACCCTGCTTACCTGGAATATAGGCTACTGCGGACTGGATAAGGATATGGATTTTTTCTATGACGGGGGAACTAAAGTCTTTACTCCCAGGAAAAGATGTGCTGAGAATCTTATTGCGGTTGAGAACTTCATTAAGCAGAATGACAGCATAGATTTTATTTTTATTCAGGAGATTGATAAGTCAAGCAGGAGGAGCTATCATATGAATGAATATGATTCCGTGGCAGGTGTAATTAAAGATCATCACGGATTTTTTGCCAGGAACTATGATGTCTTTTTTGTGCCGGTTCCCCCATCCTCCCCGATGGGGAAAGTACTATCGGGGCTTTCAACATTCAGCAAGGCAGTTCCTTCAGCCTCAGTACGATATTCCTTTCCCGGCAAATACGGGTTTCCAAAGCAGCTGTTTATGCTTGACAGATGTTTTCTGGTAAACAGATATCCGCTTTCAAATGGCCGGGAACTGATCATAATAAATACTCATAATGAGGCATTTGATAAAGGCAATATCCGGAGAGCACAGATGGCTTATCTTAAAGAGTTCATTCTGGATGAATATAAGAAGGGCAACTTTATTATTACAGGAGGTGACTGGAACCAGACTCCCTCCGGCTTCAGGTCAGCCTTCCGGCATAATATTACTGATACCACTAATCTGGCAATCCCTTCAGACTTTCTCCCTTCAGAGTGGAAATGGCTCTTTGATGAGACAAATCCATCGGAAAGAAGTGTAGTTACATCCTATAATCAATCGTCGACCCCGACAACGATATTTGATTTTTTCCTGCTTTCGCCAAATATTGAAGCTGAATCGGTAAAATGTATTAATCTGAATTTTGCAAATTCCGATCATAACCCGGTTGTCATTAAGGTGAAATTGAAATAAAAAAGGGAAGGATCACCTGGGGGAAAGACCGGCTCTGTTTTAAACAGAATCTCTTATGCATCTGACCGATAATGCGAAAGCTGAGTGGTTATTATCTCTTTTGACCGACGTGGTATAATTGTTAAGGCTCCTGTACCAGGCTGTGGAGATGCTGTAGGGAGTCGATGTCCACCACCATGCTGCACTGCCCATGGAATAGAATGTTCCGTTTTGCAATCTTATTCCACCGGGAAGAGCGTTAAAGCCGCTGCTGTTGTTCATCAGGGGCTCGTAACCTATGCTGCCAGGGATCTGACATGTATCCCATCCTGCCACAGATGCCATTGATTTGAGAATGTTTGTACCGCTGCCATCATAACCAAACCCGTTTGAAATAAGGTAATCAGTAAGTGCACTCCATTCAGAATCCGCCGGCACATGCCAGCCTTCAGGACAGATATTTCGGACATCAGTTGCTGCGTACCATGTATATAATCTTCCGAATGAATCTACCTTGCTTTCAATGCCATCGTATGCCCATTGATATGCGGGTTTGGTTTCAGCTCCGATATCAATTGAGACCGGGGAGGTTGTTTCAACCGGATCGCCATTGTTATACTTTGTCGTTTTAAGATTCTCGACTAACCAATCACGGGAACCGATTTTTACAATTGTGTATACATTCCCATCAATATCTTTTACAGAATTTTCATTTCCTTTATTGCACGAGTATGCCAATATTGGCGCCAATGCCAGTATTGAGATTCTGCTGATAAAATTCATTTGCCGGGGATAATTTTTCTGACAGTAAATATACATAATTCGTAAGACTTGTGATTTGTTTATTTGGCCTGAATTCCCCATGTAAGAGTTTTCGGATTTTTTGGAGTGAACTTTCCTTTTAATTTTGTAACTTGTATCAGCAAATTTGCACAAGTAATGGTATATGGTGCTATTAACTAAAGCACTGTAATGAGACTACCAGGCCTCGCTTTTCCCACTTGTTCTATGCTGAGATAAGTTCTCAGCTGAATTTAAAGAACAGATTTAAGAACCTAACGGCTGTTTTATTTGTTTATCTGTCAGAGTTCACTATCACGAAGCAATTTTTACCGGTTGAACACAGGCAAATAATGAGATTGAGATGAAACCCGCTGGCCGACCTGTATCCGATACTGCCAATAATATCAGATATTATGCAAATCTTATCCTGGTCACATTTATATTGGTTTTTCCTTTAGTATTATCAGCACAGACCAAAGATTGTCCTGATCCTCCTACTGTCAATCTCAGTGGCACGAGTGGTATTACATGCGGCGTCACGCCATTCACGGTAAATAACAACACATTCGGAGGAAGTGCGACCAGGGTTACAATTACTAATAATGGCGGCGGATCAGTGACGCCGTCCTCATCATCTTCGTCACCCTTCTCTTTTACCTACACCCCTGACAAGAAGGAAATAGGTAAAATTATCACAATTACCGTAACGACAAACAATCCTCTGGGACGCAAATGTCAGGCCGCAAAAGCTATCTACAATATTACAGTCAGTTCAAATCTGACAGCACCTGTAATTGCAAAGATAACCCAGCCGACATGCACTATATCCACCGGAAATGTTGATCTCAGCGGGCTGCCTGCAACAGGAGACTGGATAATATCAGTCAGCCCGGGAGGAATTGAATATTCAGGATCCGGCTCAACCATGACAATTCAATCGCTGCCAACAGGCAGTTATACTTTTTCCGTATCGCTTTCTGCCTTATGTAACTCTCCGCCATCTGAAAATGCTGTAATAAATGAGCAACCGGTCATTCCGGCGGCTCCTATGGCAGGTGAAATAACTTCACCAACCTGTGCAGTCCCTTTCGGAAGTGTAATCCTGGCAGGCATGCCTGCATCCGGAACATGGACCCTGACCCGTTATCCGGGAGCTGCTGAAACTAAAGGAACCGGGCCGGTTACATCTGTCTCCCAGCTGGCAGGAGGTACATATTACTTTACCGTGACAAGTGAAGCAGGATGCGTATCTCTCCTCTCTGCAGGGGTGATAATTCCCGAACCACCTCCGGTCCCTGCTATTCCGGTCGTAACGGCCATAATCCAGCCAATACCACCAGTCACTACCGGAAGTGTTACCCTGGGCGGGTTACCTTCTCCCGGGAACTGGATTATAACACGCCTGCCGGATCAGACAGCCATACCTGGTACGGGAACGACCTTTACAGTTGCAGATCTGCCTGTGGGCACATATAACTTCAGGGTGACGAACGCATCAGGTTGCATCTCGGATACATCCCTTCCGGTAATAATTACAGCGCCTGTTATTCCCGTGCTTGTGATTACTGACCCTCCGGCTCTCTGCGCTCCGGCAACGGCAGACCTGACAGCACCGGCGATAACGGCGGGCTCTGCACCCGGACTAACATTTTCCTACTGGACAGATCCTGAAGCAAAAGTTATATTAACCACACCATCCTCCGCTCCTGCCGGTGAATACTATATCAAAGGGACCTCTGCTGCAGGGTATTTCAATATTAAACCAGTTAAAGTAACAATCAATCAGATGCCTGTTGCCGATGCAGGCGTTGACCAGACTCTTGAAAATAAGTTTAGTACCACTCTGGAGGCCATTCTTGGTGCAAATGAGACCGGGCACTGGCTGTCAGAATCAGGTAAAGTTATATTCAGTGATATAAATGATCCCAATGCTGTTGTCAGTAATCTTACGTTCGGAAAGAACGTTCTTTCATGGGTTGTATCAAACGGCCAGTGTCCGGCCGATACAGCCCGGGTCGATATTTTTGTAAGTGATCTGATCATTCCTACATTCCTTACTCCCAATGGTGATTCCAGGAATGAATACTTTATCATAAGAGGTATTGAAATGCTGGGGAAGACTGAGCTTGTAATATTTGACAGAAGAGGAGCTGAGGTTTTTAAAACCAGCAATTACAACAATAAATGGAATGGGGTTGATTATAACGACAACCCCCTTCCTGACGATACCTATTTCTTTGTCCTTAAATCCAGCACCGGAAGATCATTCAGTGGTTATATTCTTATCAGAAGATAACCGCACTGAGGGGATGATATTCCCTGATCTACCCAGCTGAAAATCATCAAACCTTATTTATAAAGTGCCAGGCAGTTCTTTCAGCCTGCAGCTCTTCAATTTTGCAGGTTGAACAACTTAAACAATCGTTTGTTAGATAAGAAATTAATATAAGAAGATCTGTTCGTTGAAATCTTAAGGTAATGCAGGGCAAAATGTAAACAGGATTTAAGGAATATCCCCATCTGATCATAAAATGAAAGTTTCGGGTAATATAAATCATATATTCCTTCGGATTTTCAAATATAACGTTATATTTGGACAAATCGTTTTTTGAATAAATTTTAAGGCTTATAAGTGCTTGAATTATAATTAATTACAACATCGGCTTATCTATAGCGTATAATGAATTCAGTCAATATATTGAATTATAGGCTTTTATAAACTTAACTGGATTTATGATATTAGTGCAAAGTGAGTTGTAGTATCCGCCAGTGGTATTTAAACAGCCAGAACAGAATAAATGAAAGGAATCAGAAATGAGTAAACAGTTCAAAAATCACCCTCTTGTAAACAGAACCGAACCTAATCTCCTTGAAGATATATTCGACTACAGCCTTCCCCCCCTTATACGTTTCGATGGCCCTGTAATTGAGTACATAGATGGGAAACCGGTAGAATTTGATCCCGGATCATTGCTGACCAGGGACATTTTCATTACAGACACAACCTTCCGTGACGGACAGCAGGCTCGTCCGCCATATTCCGTTGAGCAGATGGTAAAGATCTTCGACATGCTATCCAGACTTGGCGGACCAAATGGTGTAATACGCCAGACTGAATTTTTTCTCTACACGAAAAACGACAGGGAAGCTCTCGATCAATGCCGGTCTCTCGGACATAAATATCCTGAGTGTACAGGTTGGATCCGTGCAGAGAAAGGTGATTTTCGTCTGGTGAAGGAAGCCGGATTGAAGGAGACCGGAATGCTGACCAGCTGTTCTGATTTTCACATTTTCAAGAAGTTGAAATTTAAAGACCGTAAGGAATGTATAGATTCCTATTGTGAAGTGGTGGAAGCTGCTCTTGAAGCAGGTGTAAGACCCAGGTGCCATCTTGAAGATCTGACCCGGGCCGATATCGATGGTTTCGTCCTTCCCTTCGTTGACAGGCTCGTGAAACTGAGTGAGCAGGTGCCGCCGGAACTAAAGGTTAAGATCAGGTTATGTGATACAATGGGATTTGGTGTAAGTTATCCCGGTGCCGAGTTGCCGCGAAGCATTCCCAAACTTATATATAAACTGAACAGGGAATGCGGCGTTCCTGGTGATCGTCTTGAATGGCACGGGCATAATGATTTCCATAAAGTCCATATTAATGGCGGAACTGCATGGTTATATGGATGTGACGCTGTCAACGGTACTCTTTTCGGGGTCGGGGAGCGTACCGGAAATCCTCCGCTTGAAGGAGCGATAATTGAATACATCTCATTAAAAGGTGACCTTTGCGGAATTGATACAAAAGTCATTACCGAGCTTGCCAATTATCTTACATCAACAGGAATGTCTATTCCCGATAACTATCCTTTTGCCGGCAAGCATTTCTCTACTACCAGGGCAGGTATCCATGCAGGCGGTTTGAGACAGGCAGAACAGATCTATAACATCTTTGACACAACAAAATTACTCGGGCGCTCACCCAGGGTTGCAATCACTGATAAAAGCGGTGTTGACGGCATTTCCATCTGGGTGAATGAATATTTCGGACTTTCGGGAGAAAATCGTATAAGTAAAATTAAGGTCCACAGGGTCGCTCAATGGGTAATGGACCAGTATGAGATTGAGGGCAGACGGTCTACAATCACTGATGAAGAGCTGGAAGCAAAAGTAAAGGAATATATGCCTGATTTCTGTCTGAAATATAATGGCAGCTTACAGAATATCCGGTAGGATATTTCATAAGTTTTTACCTGTCTGCCCTGCCTGCCCTGCCACCCGGCAGGCAGGCGGCAGGCAGGCATAATACCGTTAAAATCAAAATTATGATGAATATAGAAGAGGTTAATTCAAGAGTTAAGAAAGTAATTGCTGAGGTTTTGGAAAAAAACGTATCTGAAATCAGTGATAATGCAAATTTTGTTACAGATCTCGGAGCTTCATCCATCCAGAGTATCAGGCTGATTGCAGGCTTTGAGGAAGAATTCAATATTGAACTGGATGAAGAGAAATCTCTTAAGGTTCAGACCGTGGCAGGGGCAGTCAGCTTTATTAACTCCTGTCTGTAGCAGGGTTGAAGAGACCGGAGTCTTTGCTCCGGAATTCACTGACCGCTTATTCGGCTTAAGGTTTCTCAGCTCAGATCCTCCTGAAAAAGGATAGGAACTCTGATTTACGAACCTGCTTTTCGCCGGTTTCCGGATCTCCGGTCAACCGGCGGGTCAGGTTCCTGTAAGTTTTTATTAATAAAATACCTGGCAAATTAATTAAATTCAAAACCGTACTGTTATGAGAATTATTATTAAGAAAGACCCGTCAGAAGCAGGCGACTGGGCAGCAAGTTATGTGATTGATAAAATCAAAAAGGCAAATCCGACAGAGAAAAATCCGTTTGTTCTGGGCCTCCCTACAGGATCTTCTCCATTGCCGGTCTATAAGGAATTTATAAAAAGGCATAAGGCCGGAGAGATATCATTCAAAAATGTAATTACATTTAATATGGATGAATATGTTGGTCTGCCAGAAGATCACACTGAAAGCTATCATTTTTTCATGTATGATAATCTTTTCAATCATATTGATATCCCCAGGAAAAACATCAATATACTCAATGGGAATGCCAGAGATCTTGAAAAAGAATGTGAGGGCTATGAAAAAAAGATTAAGCAGGCAGGAGGCATCGACTTGTTCCTTGGAGGCATAGGTCCGGATGGCCACATAGCATTCAATGAGCCGGGCTCTTCCCTGTCGTCAAGGACAAGGATCAAAACATTAAGCTATGACACTATTCTTGCCAATTCAAGGTTCTTTTCCGGCGATATAAGAAAAGTCCCCACACAGGCTCTCACAGTAGGTGTTGGTACTGTTATGGATGCCAAAGAGGTGCTCATAATTATTACAGGATTCAATAAGGCGCGGGCGGTAAGGGAAGTTGTAGAGGGTGGCATAAGTCACATGTGGACGGTATCTATGCTTCAGATGCATCAGAAAGCGATATTTGTGTGCGATGAGCCTGCAACAATGGAACTGCAGGTTGAAACCGTAAAGTACTTTAACAACCTTGAAAATGTAACAATACATAACCTTCCCTAATTTTAAAACTTAAAGATGACCTGCAGGCTGTTAACAAAGGAGGAGATCGGTTCACTTGTCTCACAGGGATGCTTTGCCGATAATTGGTCTGATATTTCAGTTAAAGAAAATTTTTCTCCGGCCAATATCCGGAATACCCGTTTTGAAGGCAAAATAACCCTTGGTATTATTCCCGGATCGAATTGAGACAGAGAAAGGAATCAGTAAGAAATACGGGATTTACGATTCCTTTATCCACGATTGTGAAATTGATGATAATGCATATTTATCACAAGTCAGAAACCTGGTCAATTACTCGGTTGCCAGGGATGTTACTATCGAAAATACAGGTAGTATCGTTATGGCAGGTGAATCAACTTTTGGCAACGGTACTGAAATAGAGATTTTAAATGAAGGAGGAGGAAGGGAACTTCCGATATTCGACAGGCTGTCATCACAGATTGCTTATCTCACTGTACTTTACCGGCACGATAAAGAATTTACCGGTAAATTACTTGATCTTATCAGGGGTTATTGTGAATCAAAACGCTCAGCCAGGGGAAAGATCGGACAGGGCGTAAGGATTTGTGATACCTCTGTTATCCGCAATGTAAATATTGGTGACAATGCTACTGTCTCCGGTGCGTGTCTGCTTGAGGAGGGAACCATTTCAAGCTGCCCGGAAGCTCCCGTTTTTATTGGTGAAGGTGTCATAGCAAAAAAGTTTATTATCCTCTCCGGAACAAGAGTCGACAGCGGAGCAATCATTGACAAAAGCTTCGTCGGACAGAGTGTGAAAATGGGTAAACAATATTCTGCCGAGAATTCTGCATTTTTTGCCAATTGTGAAGCTTTTCATGGAGAAGGCTGCAGTGTGTTTGCGGGACCCTATACTGTAACTCACCATAAATCAACCCTTCTGATCGCCAGTCTTTTTTCATTTTTCAACGCCGGAAGCGGAACCAATCAAAGTAACCATATGTATAAGCTTGGTCCGGTACATCAGGGCATCCTGGAAAGGGGATCCAAAACAGGCTCGTTTGCATATATGATGTTGCCTTGCATTGTAGGAGCCTTCACAGTGGTTATGGGTAAACACTCTGCAAATTTCGATACCTCTGATTTTCCATTTTCCTATATAACTGAAGAAAAGGGAAAAAGCGAATTGACCCCGGCAATGAATATTTTTACGGTTGGCACCCGCAGGGACAGTGAGAAGTGGGCCGACAGGGACAGGCGGACGGATAATGATAAACTGGACCTGATTCATTTTGACCTGTTCAATCCATATATCATGGGTAAGATCGTGAACGGGATAAATATACTGACTGAGCTGGCTGAAAGTACGCCCAGAACCCAGGACTACGTAAATCATAAAGGCATTAATATCCACAGGCTCTTATTGAAAACCTCGAAGAAATATTATGATATGGCTTTAAAAATATATATGGGCCAGGAGGTGGTTAAACGGCTGGAGGGCCTGGAAAGGAATTCCCCGGAAAAGGATATCAGAAACAGGCTCAGAACAAATGGTAAAGAGGGGACCGGGAAATGGGTTGAAATATCTGGTATGTTTGCCCCGGCGGGTAAAATTGAAGATCTGATAGATTCGGTCAAAAACGGTAAAACAGGATCAATAACCGGGTTAACGGATGGCCTCCGCGCGATCTATAATGAATATGGAGAGAATTCCTGGGAATGGTGTTCCGGACTTATCGGCCGGCAGCTAGGCTCTGAACCTGATAGCCTTCCCGTAAATGATCTTATCCGGATCGTTCTCGACTGGAAGACAAATGCAATCAAACTTAATAATATGATCCTGAAGGATGCCGAAAAAGAATTTGACTCTTCCAGCAGGACCGGGTTTGGAATTGATGGTGATGAACACACCGGGGAAATTGATTTCGAGGTGGTAAGAGGCAAATATGAGGATAACAAGTTTGTAATTGGCTTGCGGAAAGAGATTATCAGAATAGAAGAAAAGGCTGACGGACTTATTTCTCAACTGGAAAAACAGAGCCAGTCCTGAAGATATTTTTGTTTCACTATTCCTTAATTGACCAGACGAGTGAGCTTGCACCCAGGACAGCTGCATTCTGAGTGCTTAATTCTGAAGCAAGAAGTTTAACTTTCCCTTTATAAATGCTGAGCAGGTTCTCCTCCATAAATTCCTTTGCCGGTTCAAAAATAAGATCCTTTGCAAGTGCCAGGCCTCCAAAAAGGAAGATTGCCTCAGGGTTGGTATGTGCAACAACATCGGCCAGCTTGAAACCCAGCATCCTTCCGGTGTGCGTAAATGCCCTTTTGGCCAGGTAATCGCCTCTCAATGCAGCGTCATGGATAACTTTCGAATCGAGGTCGTCAAAGCTGTACTTTCTCAGCTCACTTGGTTCCATGCTGTCTGCCATTATTTTCAACAACGACCTCTTCAAACCGGTAGCTGAAACGTAGGTCTCAAGGCAGCCTTTCCTGCCGCATCCGCAGTCGCGGTTTGACGGACCCGGCCTTATTGCTGTGTGGCCGATTTCCCCGGCAAAGCCATCGTGGCCGTATACAAGCTTACCGTCTATCACAAACCCGCTGCCAAGACCGGTGCCGAGGGTTATCACAACAAAGTTTTTCATCCCTTTGGCCCCGCCATAAATCATCTCCCCCACTGCCGCAGCATTGGCATCATTGGTGACTACAACCGGAAGCGCCGAATGTTTCCTGAAAGTGCCGGCAAGAGGAACGATGCCTTTCCACGGAAGATCTGCAGCATGTTCTATAGTTCCTTTATTTATGTTTCCCATAGGTGCCCCAATCCCGAACCCTATCATCTCTATCCCGTTTCCGATCTTTTGACTTGTGACAAGTATTTTCTCATACAACGCGGCAACAAATACTTCAATTTCATCATAATGGGAAGTCTTCAGACTATCCTCTCCAAGGATATTTCCTGCCCTGTCAACAAAACCAAAAACTGTGTTTGTACCACCGATATCGATGCCTACTGCTACTGATTTTTTTGCCATGATTTAAGGTTGATTATTTATTGATATCGTAAATATAGCAGTTACATTCCTGAAATCAGAATGAAATGCAACTGCATTATCAACCCCGGGCAGGAAACTGATAAATATCATACTAAAACTCTGTTGTCGTGTCAACTCAATATTGACGGATTATTAAAAGTCTGCGTCATAATAAGGTTGACCTGACACTAAAATGTATTCTGTCCTTTATAGATGGTTGATTGATCAATAGGGACTAAATCACCGTCATAAATAAGCTTGGCGCTTGTAAAGCTGGATATTGTCGCCCTTGCTGCGAAATCCGCATTCACATTCATTGAAATATCATAAGTTCCGTAATTTGTAATCACACTGAACTGAATTGAATAAGTCAATTTTCTGGGATTCCTGTAAATCCTCAGATTTTCCATTCTTCCTTCTGTTGTGATGCCTCCCAGGCCATTGTATCCAAGGCCGGTGTTGTTACCAATCTGTAATGTCACTTTGGACGGATCTACCTTAATGAAATTTAATATAGGTGAAACAGGCCTCCTGTTTCCATATTGATTTTCCAGAAAGTTAGCTTCAATTACAAAACTCCTGTCCTTTAGCAATGTGTCTATTGTCTGATAATTCGCGGCCAATTCTGCATACTTAGCCTCTTTTTGTTCCTTTCTGGTTAACTTAATATCCTGAGAATTTAGATTTGTAAAAACAAAACAGAATATTGACGCCAGGAACAATCTTCCGGATATATATACTATTTTTTTCATTTTCTTTATTCATTTTTAAGTCTTACAGATCATGGCAAAATGTATGCCATGTCGAATGAAAAACCCATATTCGAAGAATAAAAAACCAGCTTCCCGGGTAAAGAATTTTAATCAGAAATTGCATTCCGGCCTGTTTCCTGCAGTACAATGTTGATTATTAGGTCATCTGAATTATTTATCACCCCGATGTGCTCATTTACCATACTTATTTTCCTGCTGATCAAAATCGCTGAAAATAAGTAATTTTTAGCATGCCGGATTCAACCCGGCATGCTATATTTGATGAAAATATATTCAGGCCACTCTTCCAGAGGAATGAATACTTTATGGGGAAATATCAAATATACAAGCAGTTACTGTTATTTTATAATCAATTTGATTTAAAATGCCTGTTCCGGGGAAAAAGATAGAATCCACTAAAAGCACACCAGAGATCATATTAAATCCGGAAGGGATGATCACGATCAGGGGTCGGTCTATGAATGGGGAAATAAATGAATTGCACGATCAGATAGATACATGGATTGACCAGTATTTATCAAATCCTGCAGAGACCACACTAATTGAATTCCGCCTTGAATATTTTAATAAATTTAACCTGAAGGTCTATAATTCCATTATCAGGAAAATAGAAACGCTTATTGAGAAAAACAAGAAATTCCTTATCAACTGGTATTACGAGGAGGGTGATGAGGACATACTTGAAAAGGGAGAATATTTTTCATCCTTCCTGAATATCCCGTTCAATTTCATAGAGATCTAGGATTCTTTACTGCCTGAATATTTGCCGGTAAGTCTGAACACTTCCACGGAATAGCCGGAAACTCATCCGCGCCAGGTAATAAAACTTTTTGGAAAACCGTATGGATCAGACCTTTATCTGTTTTCAGAAACCGGGCCGCAGGCACCTCTTCTCATAAATGAACGGATTCTCAGTTTTCATGGCCAGGAAACAGAATTCAATTCCCGTTATTTTGTTACCGGCATATCTGATCACCAATCCGCTTTTCTCATCCTTTCCCCTGATTCCTGAAAAAACCGGAAAATTTCCATTGTCAAATATAATTATTGGATTTCCAGTTACACAATGCAGACACTGAACAATCGTAAACCTCAACCTGCGCCTGAATCTGCCTGAAGGTACCGATTCATGGTAACATTCTCCCAGCCACTCAATAAACCTGTCCTTTCCTGACTTAATTATTTCATTTTTTTCATTCTGAATCGCAAAATCTCCATCAGCGGACAGCAGTTCTTCAATTCCGGCAATATTATAAGATGATATAGCTTCAGCCAGTTCTGCTATAATGGTCTTCGTGTTGCTATTAACTTTCGAACGCATGCCTAAAGTTATTACATAATTGGAAATCTCAAATAACTTAACTAAAAAAACCTTACGTACAAGCTTGATCAATGCTAAAAGAAAGATATTATAAGGTGTCAATGCATGATTTCCTGACAATATGTCTTTAACTTTTATTACTTTCATTATCAGAATGAAAGGCAGGGATTGTTATCAAAGTGTGATAATTAAATTGGCCTGTCTGATCAATGCGGAAAATAAAAGAGGGGAAGATATTAAAACTTCCCCCCGAAACTCCGTACCTTAAGTACGGACAGCGTTAAAAAGCGTTCACTATAACCGGGTCTTAAGAATCTGCTAAATTATAATAATCATATTTACTGCTAATTAGCCTGAAATCCCAGGTTCTGTGCCCTGAAGTATGTCATTCCGTTGATTTCTGTCATATCAA
Source organism: uncultured Bacteroidales bacterium (assembly GCA_963816345.1). Lineage (GTDB taxonomy): Bacteria > Bacteroidota > Bacteroidia > Bacteroidales > VadinHA17 > LD21. Next base: position 823,828 of record CAWFKI010000005.1, on the reverse strand, counting down.
TCACTTTAAAACCGTGAGATTCCAGAAGTCGTGAAACACCCTGGCTATCGATTTCATTATCGATCTTTGCATCCAGGAAATTGATAAGTCCTTTATACATTCTTGAGGAGAGTCCGACTCCTTTTTGTGTTTTCCAGTCAGAGAAGCATCCAATGAAATTAGTCTTTGGAGACAGTGTATGCACGACAGTATGTAAAAAACTGTCAAGATGTTTTATCAGGTTAAGCTTTTTGATATTTATTAATGTAGTTACACTTTTAAGTTCGTTTGGGTCATAATAATAATGGTGTCTGGAAGAAAGTACAAGCATGTTAGCCTCTTCAGCCAGCCCATGCCATGACAGATAATTGAAAAAGTTCTCTCCTCCTTCAGCTATGAGGTCATTGATAACCGGATTCTCCTGAGTTCCTTTTTCACTTTTTTTTGTCCCGGTAGTACGTTTCATGATATGCTCTCCGTTAAATTTTCTTGTTTCTTTTAAAGTCGAAATATTTTCCATTCTTTTTTTAAGTTTGATATGATGTAAAATTAGAGCATAATCATATTCATGTCAAGCAGCTAAAGCCCAATTAGTGGGTAAATGAGCATCGTGCAAGTTACCTTGGTCCATAAAAAACCGACGAATAATCATTGAATTTATTAGTTAATACCAGAAAAATAGCCTTTCGTCAAAACAGGGCCTGATTTTATGAAAAAAAGGGGCAGTAAAATGATAAATAAGGCCCCTGGTGTCATGTAACATGCTTATTTTATGAAACATACAGCACTATATAAACTATCCCCACCGGGAAAAACTTCTCCCTCCATTTTTGACTAACCGGAACTTTATTATGATGAAAATCGGGTAAAATTCACTTTTACAGTACATTCACTGCCGAAAAATTAAGCTTTAAGCCTCTTAAAACTCATATTTTTTTATTTACATTAGCAATTATTGATTTTTATTTAAAGAATGATACATGTTACAATGAGCCGGTTGAAACTACTGTTCCCCCTGCTGACTGCCACCTATTTTAACCGGATGTCACGGTACTGATAATAACGACACCGAGAGAGTTATCCGGTAAGATCATTCTCTGGCTGATGAGCTGAAGATTTTTCATGATATTGGATCGCTCCCTGCCTTTATGGATGAACCCGCTGTGCTCAGATATCATCCTATGATACCACCTGGGGCAATGATGATGGCTTCAGCGGCCGCTTTTCTTTTCTGAGGAGAAATAACGATAGCATCTCTTGTAATCTTCGATATCCGATCAGGCGGCGTGATCAACAGGATCTGGACCCCAACCCCAACCACTGATACTCTTGATTTTTATCTTGACAACGATAATAAACCAGCTTTTTCCATCTGCTTTATGGATCTCTTCTCCGGTAAAAAGTATCCCTTTTGTTGCGCCTCTCTGCGGAAATCAGCTTGGTGGATTTTATATGTTATACCCCGGTGCTATTCAGAAAGAGTTGCAGGATAATTACAAGGGGAAAGAAGATGCAGTTCTATCAGATCCAGTACCGACTTTATGAAAAAGGGGCCGTTATAAACCCGGAACAGGACACTGAGGCAAAGCAAGAGCATCTGAAAGATCGATGCTCTCTGGTGTAAGAAAGGAGAGATCCGTTCAGCGATTTTTATACAGGTAACCTCTCAGTATCTTCAGAGAATCTTGAGATTAAACCACGTGAAACAGCAACTATCTTCAGGAGTGATAAAGGAGGACGTATCCTTGGAATTGAGACTAAGTCCTGCTTCTGTATTTGAAGTCCTGATAAAAGATACTGATATTAGAATAACCTGGGATGGTGAGAGTACTCCATCTGTTTTTTGTCCCGTTGCTGATTTCTTTGGTTACGCCTTTGGCAACGTTTCGATGCAAAGCTTACTTCTGGGAAGCAGCTCCGGGACTGAATTATTGCTATTTTCCTATGCCATTTGATAAATCTGCCAATATTGAATTTATTCGCAGGAATTCAAAGCACGTGTCCGGTGTTACATTTAAAATAAAAACTGAAATCTGGTACACTGAGAATAAAAGATCCCCTGATACTGAAGGTAGATTTTACACCCAGTGGAGAAAGAACCCTGAAATCCAGGTCCGGCCAGCCTCATATATTTGCCGATATAAAAGGAAGGGGCCACTATGTGGGTACACTGCTTCAGGCACAGGGGCTGAAGGCAGGAATGACGATTTTTTTCGAAGGTGACGATTCAACATCCATTGATGGTGTTTTCAGTACTGCACGGAACCGGTTCCGAAGATTATTTCAACGGCGGATGGTATGCCATGATGGACAGATGGGATGATAAAATGAGCCTGCCACTTCACGGATCTCTCGGCTATTCCCTCCCCTTTTGCCGTACAGGAGGCTACAGGCTTTATTTTTATCTGATAAGACTCTCCTTTGAAAAAAGCTTCTTTCACAGTATCGAGCACGGACCTGTAAAAACAATTTCCCTGTTGATTACACCTCACTGGGTCTTTATTATTCTGATTCCCCTCCGGATAATATTACATACCCGACAGAAGAGCTGAGCAGGGTATTTATCCCTGATACACTTGTATATTTATCCGCAGTTGATTGATTATAACTCTGTATGGCGATATGGATGTGGAAACCACATGGAAATATGGTACCGGAGGTGAAAGTTATCTTTTTACTCCCGGAGCAGATTCCTGGTTGAGAATATCCTTAAGAGAGATCCCATCCGGTAACTATTCACTTTTTTTTGATATTGATAAAAGAACCGGCCGGATGCGACTTTTCTCTCTGGCAGCGGCAAAAACAGGTTTCAGACTGGCTCTCATCATATAATGCCACTGAAGAAAGGACCGAGGAGCTCTATGTCTGTGATATTTCTATACCTGAAACAAATAAGACAATTACAATTCGGTTCAGGACGGAGAGACTAAAGGAACAGCCTGCTCTTAAACCGCATAACGCTTATGAGGAAAAAAACAATGAATCAGATATGATTAAAAATCAGGATAGTCCTCTCCGTGTAGCGGTTATTGGTGCCGGAGTAAGGGGAACAAGCCTGGCCCGGAAACTTATCTCATCTCAATATCAGGCCAGGGTTGTTGCAGTAGCGGAACCGGATGAGGAAAAACGTAATTCCTTCTCCAAAGAGTTCAATCTTCATGAAAATGCTGTCTTCACCGGCTGGGCCGAGCTTGCGGAACAGCTTGAAAGCTGCGATGCGGCTATCATAGCGACCCTTGACAACCAGCATGCAGGTCCGGCGCTGGCCTGCCTGAAGCGTGACTGGCATATCCTAACCGAAAAGCCCCTTGCTGACAGCTTTAATGATTGCATGGAAATCGTTGAAACCCAGGAAGCCAGGAAAAGAATTGTCGCGGTTTGTCACACGTTGAGGTTCATGGAGGGATACCGCAGGTTAAAGCAAATCCTTAACAAGGGAGTGATAGGCCAGCTCATTCACGTGGAGCATATGGAGGCAATAGGGCATTTCCGTTTTGCACATAACTATGTAAGAGGCCGCTGGGCACGCGAGAAGAACAATACATTTCTTCTGCTTCATAAATGCAGCCACGATATTGATTATATAAACTGGCTGTTCAAGGAACCATGCCTGCGGGTTGCATCATTCGGATCACTTAAATATTTTACACCTGCAAATGCTCCTGCAGGAAGTACTCACCGGTGCACTGATGGATGCGCCGTTATCGCCTCCTGTCCCTATTCGGCACCCGGTATATATCTCAAGGGCCCTCTGAACGAATGGCCGGCAAGGGATATTTGCAGAGTTCATACCAGGGATGAACATCTGCAGGCAATAAAAAACGGGCCCTTTGGCTTATGTGTCTGGCATGCCGCAAATGATGTCGTTGATCACCAGGTTGTTATGATGGAGTTTGAAGGCGCTGCCACTGCCACCTGCACACTAACCGGATTTTCAGCGACAAACGGAAGAAGGATACGACTGCAGGGAACCCACGGCGAGATACTATTTGAAGAGGATGCGGGTACTATTTCGGTTAAAATGTTCACGGGTAATCTCAACGAGGTTATCAAAATTGGTGCTCCGGAATCGTATCATCCTGAAGATCAGGACATAGTTGATGAATGGATATCCTCCGTGATTTACTCTACATCTGTTACTGTTGATGCCCGTGAGGCCTTGCGAACCCATGCGGTTGTATTTGCCGCTGAGATTTCCAGAAAGGAGAATAGAATTGTAGAAATGTCAGAGCTTCTTTCTAAAGAAGCGAAATAAAAGCCTTTCCCTATTCAAAAAATTCATTTAATTTTCTGACAATAACAAATTATCTGATATGAAAAAAAATAAAATCGATCGCCGTCTTTTTCATTAAGAGTACAACTCTGGCTGCAACCGGTCTGGCATTTGTCGGGAATAATGCCTTTTCAGCCTCGCCATTTGCCTGTAAAGAACAAGCTACCCCGCTGGAAAGGTTTTAACCTTCTCGATTATTTTTCCCCCACACCTCCCCGGAATCATGACAATGACAGGACGACTGAGGATGATCTTAAATGGATGGCAGACTGGGGTTTCAATTTTGTCAGGATACCCATGGCCTATCCCCGTTATCTGTCAGCTTTGACAGATCAAAAAATATCACAAAGGAGGAGACCATATAAATTTGATCCTAAAGTCCTTGAAGAGATTGATAAATCTGATAGAAATGATCAATAAGCATGGTTTGCATGTAAGTCTTAACCTTCACCGTGCCCCGGGGTTTTGCATTAATGCCGGCTTCAATGAACCCTTCAATCTCTGGAAAGATAAGGATGCCCAGGATGCCTTCTATGCTCACTGGGGTATGTGGGCTAAGCGATATAAAAACATCTCACCCGAGAAGTTAAGCTTTGACCTTCTCAATGAGCCGGCTGTTACAAGGAAGATATGAATGACCAGTTCTCCAAAAGCAGTGCTGTTCCCGGTGAGACTTACCGGAAAGTTGCTGAAGGTGCAGTAAAGGCTATCAGGGCAGCCAATCCTGACAGGCTGATAATTGCCGACGGAAACAGCGGAGGCAGCAATGTTACGCCTGAGCTTATTGATCTTGAATATTGCCCAGAGCTGCCGTGGCTACTGGCCTCATTATATTTCTCATTACCAGGCTCCATGGGTATGGAAAGATCCTTCAAAAGCTCCTAAACCTGTCTGGCCGGGAGTTATGGATGGCAAAACATTCGGAAGACCGACAGCTTGAGGAGTTTTACAAACCATGGATCGAACTGGTTGGTAAAGGTGTTGGAGTGCATTGCGGAGAATGCGGTTGCTGGAGAAATACTCCCCATGAAGTATTCCTTGCATGGTTTGGTGATGTTATCGATATTCTTACCAAAAGTGAGGTATTGGCTATGCTCTCTGGAACTTCCGGGGTGATTTTGGAATCCTTGATTCAGGACGGGCTGATGTAAAATATACCGACTGGTACGGTCATAAACTTGACAGTAAGCTCCTGGATATGCTGAAGAAATACTAGAGGCGATTAGGTAAACTGAAACCTGACCGAAGAAAATCCGAATAATCAGTACAGGCGAAGCCGGACGGCTTCGCCTGTCTTTATTATAATTATATGCGATATATACAAGCAGGCCATCACGCCTTTGAAGATATCCCATCGATTCTGAAATCCCCGGAAGCGGATCCTTCATCACCTTTTCAAATTCCAGGCTGCATTTGCCACTGTATTTTATTTTACGCAGAGTAGCAATAAATTTGGGAAAGTCAATTATTCCCCTGCCTATCTCAACAGTTTTACCATCTTTGGAGGCTTTGTCAACATCCTTGGTGTGGATATCAAAGATCCTGCTGCTGTATCTTTCAACATCCACCGAAGGATCCTGACCGTCTCTTACAGTATGTCCGATATCGATGCATATCCCTAATCCCGGGTCCATATTCTTTATGTGATCCCAGATATCGGTTGCATTCGGATAAAGGGGATTATCAGGACCATGGTTATGAATTGCAAGTCTGATGTTGTACTTCTTTATTTTTTTCTCAACGTAAGGAAGAAGATTGTAATCAGGCGCTCCTACTATCAGATTGACTCCTGCCATCTTTGCATATTCAAAGGCCTGGTCTACAGCTCCTTCGCTTGTCATATAAACAACTCCTACCGCATAGACAGTGATGCCGGCTGATCTGAACTTCTGAATAACAGAATTAATCTGCTCCCGGGTGCTGTTCATGGGCATATGGAAGTCTTTAAGGGAAAGGTAAGTTATCCCGACATAGTTCATCATCTCAATTGTCTGTTCAATTGAGAATCCTTTGAAGGTATATCCTGCCATGCCCAGGCTGAATATATCTTTTGAAGTCCAGGGAGGGGAAGAAAATCGTGGCGATCCGTAAACAGATGAAGCACCTGCAGCAAGCATTCCTGTGCCTGCCAACTTAAAGAACTGACGACGTGATTTCATGATCTGACTTTTAGATTATCATTTTTGTTGGTTTCTTACAATCATATTGTTATCAATGAGCCTGCTGTTGTATGTCTGTATAATGGCCTTCAGCTTTTCCTCCATAGGCAGCTGAATATCCGGATCTTTTCCGGCGAGATTCTGTTCAAGAAATCTGTCGGTTTTGTAATTGAACAGTCCCACAGTCTTATTATCTATCATCTCAAGGATGTGATCCTTCATATAAAGATGATAATCATTTCCGGAGGTATTAAAGGCAAATGACTCGTATGAATCATCAAGAAGATTATTTCCGAAAGCAATATATTCATTATCATAATTCAGATAGCTGAGAATTGTCGGCATGATATCTATCTGCTGGGCAATACGCTTCTTTATTCCTTTCAGGTCGCTTCCCGGCTTATAAAAAATTATGGGAACGCAGTATGATCCGAAGTTATTCTGAAATTCCGGATGGATAGATTCGTTTGTATGATCTGCTGTAATTACGAACAGCGTATTTTTGAACCAGGGACTGGAAGAGATCTCATCAAATAATTCACGGAGGGCAAAATCAGTATAACCAACCACCTCAACAATGGGGGCCGGTCCTTTTTTGAACCGTCCTTTATATTTTTCCGGAACCTTAAAGGGATGATGTGAAGAAACTGAAAAAATAGTTGCCATAAATGGTTGTCTGAAGCCGTTCAGCTTCTCTGCGAAAAATTTAAAAAAAGGCTCATCCCAGACTCCCCACATGCCATCAAAATCTGATTTGTGCGGGTATTGATCAAGACCGAAGTAATCGTTGAACCCGGCTAATTTCGAAAATGAGTCAAATCCCATTGATCCGTTTGGTGCGCCGTGGAAGAAAGCCGAGTAGTAACCTTTACTTCTGAGCAGGGAAGGTAGTCCGTTGATCTGATTATTGGCATAATGTGATGTTACATATGGATTTTCAAGGGAGGGTACCGATGCCAGTATCGAGGGCATTGCATCAATTGATTTCTTTCCGTTCGCAATTGAGACATCAAATGTGAGACTTACACTTATAAGAGAATCAATAAAGGGGGTATAGCCCTGATAGGTGCCGCCCTCCAGGTCGCGGTTAAGGGAGCCAATATATTCCCTGGCAAAGCTCTCCAGAATTATGATCACCACATTATCCGGAGTGAAAGGTCTGGCTTTTGAAGGAACGTAATGCGGATCATAAAGACTCTTAAGCTTCTCCTTATCAAAGAATTCATATTTAACCAGAGGCTTTTTATTAAAGGTTCTCAGGATGCTGAAAGGAGTGTTCAGTACAATTGCCACATCGCGGGGAGTTTCAACATACCGGGCAGCGTTGCTTATTGTAATGGGACGTGTCGAATGCTTATATCCTCCGCGGGCAGCACCGACAACAAGTCCGATAACCACCGGAATCATAAGAATATTTACCCCCAAATACATTAATTTATTAGAATATACGGGCTTTTTAGGGTTTACCCTGTTATAAAGGTAAACCATCAGGAACCAGGCAAAAATTGTAAAAAGCGTTGCGGGCCAGTAATCAGCCAGAAACCTGAAAAACAACTTCACAAGGTTTGTTTCATGCTCAAATGTTTTGAAGACATCGGCTGTAGCCCGCTTGAATACAAATCTGTAATAGACGAAGTCCATGCCATTCATTGCTATTGCAATACCGTTTGTAATGAAGAAGATATACTTCAATACGGACTGGTAACCTGTCTTGTAACGGATATCAAGGGGTATTATGCTTAACAGTATGAACAGCATGTTGATATATACAACAGCAGAAATATCGAATACGAGACCGCCCTTGAGTATAGATATAAACTGGAATGGCGTAACGCCCGGAAACATTTTAAGGTTAAACAGGAAGAATGCTATCCTGCATAGTGAGAATAAGGTCATGGCGATCAGTATCCTGTATGCAAGAACAACAAAAATGTTCCTGAAGCCACCAGTTTTTCCTCATAATATAATTTTGATTTTAAATATTTTTTAACCGAACGCCAGGTCCGTCTAAAACTACGGACCTGGCGTTTCAGTATATTTTTTACAAATCTTTTTTATTTCATCATTTCATTCATCTCAGTATTATTAAACTCCCGCATAAGCTGATTGGCCCTTCTTTTGGCCCCGAATCCAACCAGCATAAAGATAACAAAAAGTACTGCCAGAATATACATAACAATTTTTGTTGTCTCCGGTTTGGCTTTAAGCGCCTCAATAAGAGCATTATAAAGAAGCCATAAAGAAAATATATTAACAGCAAGAGATATGATCACACCCAGGTAAAGGCTGAAATGACCTGTAAAGCCAAGAAATGCAGAAATAGGCATAATAACCATCAAACTGGCCGTCACTCTTAAATTGGCTTCAAAATCGGTATTTCCCTTACAAATAGAAGAGATGATGAGTAAAATAACAGCTCCTATAAATAATCCGATAATAGCTCCGATTATATAGGAGATAAAAACCATGATCCCTATAGTACCACCCCAGAAACCTCCCGTAGCTGCGCCTATTTTCAGGAAACTCCAGATAAATGCAATAGCACCTGCGACGACACCATAAATTACTGCCTTGACTAATGGTTCAGCCATTCCACCAGAGGTTCTCATGGTGGAAAAATAAGATTTAGGATTTACAAGGACATCTTTTGACTCCCTGAGAAATTCATTAAAATCAAAGGTTCCGTTACTCATAGTTACAATGATTAATAGGGTTAATACTTGACTGTCTGCTCAAAACAAGTATCTAAGTTAAAGAAATATTTTAATTAATCAATAAACCGTGAGAAAATCAGTTCATCATGCTATTCGAGATAGGTGTACCCATAGAGACCGGAACGGTAATTCGACAGAAATTCCTTACCCTCTTCAAGAGTAATTATGCCTGCTTTTACAGATGTTGTAACCCATGATTCCACTGTTCTTACCATCTTTTTTGAGTTGTACTGGACATACTCCAGCACCTCCGCAACAGTTTCCCCATCGATTACCTTATCAATTCTGTATCCCTGGTCATCAACGGAAACATGAACCGCGTTTGTATCGCCGAACAGGTTATGCAGGTCGCCCAGTATCTCCTGGTAAGCGCCCACAAGGAACACCCCGAGGTAATAAGGTTCTTTGCTCTTCAGTGAATGAACCGGCAGGTGATGTGATGAATTACGTGTGGCGATAAAGTTGTCGATCTTTCCATCCGAATCGCACGTCATATCCTGAATTGTTGCTGTCCGCAGGGGTTCCTCATTCAGTCTGTGTATAGGCATTATAGGAAATATCTGGTCGATAGCCCATGCATCGGGCAAAGACTGAAACAGGGAAAAATTACAGAAATACTTGTCTGACAGCATTCTGGATATCTGGCGCAACTCTTCGGGAACATGCTTTGTAACATTTGCCACCTGGTACACTATGCGGGCTATCGACCAGAAAAGTCTTTCAATCTGTGCTCGTGTTTTAAGATCGATCAGACCAAAACCAAATCTGTCCAGAGCCTCTTCCCTGATCTGCTGTGCATCGTGCCAGGTTTCAAGCATTCTTGACTGATTAAAGTTGTCCCACAGAAGAAACAGTTCCTTTACAAGCTCGTGGTCATTTTCAGAGGTGTGGTCTTCCGGGTCCCATGAGGGCAGGGTTGTTGTTTCAAGTACCTCGAAGATGAGGACCGAATGATGGGCTGTAAGAGATCTTCCTGATTCCGTTATTATATTGGGATGAGGTATATTGTTTTTATTGCTCGTATCCACAAAGGTACTGATGGAGTCGTTGACATACTCCTGAATTGTATAATTAACACTGCTTTCACTGTTTGAAGATCCCGTGCCATCATAATCGACACCAAGACCCCCTCCGATATCAACGAATTCCACATCAAAACCAAGCTTTTTGAGCTGGACATAGAACTGGGAAGCTTCCCGTAATGCTAATTTAATGCGCCGGATCTTTGTAACCTGACTTCCTATATGAAAATGGATCAGTTTTACACAATCTTTCATTTTGTTCCTCTCAATGAAATCTATTGCTTCAAGCAACTCGCTGGATGTAAGTCCGAATTTGCTTATATCACCACCGGAATCTTCCCATTTCCCGCTTCCCACACTCGCAAGTTTGATCCTGATGCCGATATTTGGCTTGACCTTCAGGCGTTTGGCAATTGTGGTGATGAGCTTTAATTCATTAAGCTTCTCAACAACCAGAAATATTCTTTTACCCATTTTCTGCGCAAGCAGAGCAAGTTCAATATAATCTTCATCCTTATATCCATTACAGATTATAAGTGACTCAGGATCAGTATTTATGGCAATCACAGCATGAAGCTCGGGCTTTGAACCGGCTTCAAGTCCGATGTTGAATTTTTTACCATGACTCACTATCTCCTCAACCACAGGCCTCATCTGGTTTACCTTTATGGGATAAATTATAAAATTCTGGGCCTGGTAGCCATATTCTTCCGAAGCTGATTTAAAACATTTTGATATGCTGATGATCCTGTCATCCAGAATATCAGGAAACCTGACCAGCACAGGAGTAGACACATCAGACAGGATCAGTTCATCCAGGAGTTCTTTAAGATCGACTGATACTCCATTTTTCTGAGGCGTCACTATGACGTTCCCTTTCTGATTTATAGAGAAGTAATCAACCCCCCAACCGTTGATATTATAAAGTTCAGCCGAATCTTCAACACGCCATTTTCTCATTGTCAGTGATTTTGCTAAAATGATTAATCCCGCGCAAATGTCTGAAAAAAAAGCATTATATACAAAGTTACGGGATAACAGTTCATTATCACATCAGAAATAACTGAAAGTGATTCAATGATCCGCAATGGTATCCGCTCTCACCAGCCTGTTATTCAGCCAGGGGAATTGTCTTCAAAGGGATGGCATTCAATATTTTATAAACCGGGTAAGGATTAAATCCTCTTCCCCACTGTGGAACAAGATATCTGTCGAGAAAGTTCCATGTAAGTAATCCGTCGTCTGTTTCGGGCTCAAGAAGATATGCTGCAACATCTGCCAGAGGCTGAGCTGTTCTGATAACTATTGTTCCGGATGGAAAATCAATTGTATCGTTTATAAAATTCCCTTCTACAGTATCGGTGTAATGACCCTGATTCAATCGCGGGGCTCCGTGCAATCCGGATATTTCAAACCGCTCAATTTCAATTCTTGAATTTTCGGCAAGCCTTTCCATTCTGATGCCATGGATCGTGAGAAGCCGGGTTACAACCGGATCATTGACCGTAAGCAGGTAAGCAAAGGGAAATTTCACACTTTTAACAGGAGAGTAGTCAATAAAATATGGTACAGTAACAGTCTTCTGCCGGTCACTCTTTTTGTACTCCATTCTGCCTGATGGTCCGGTTACCATGTCAGCTTCGAAAGCCTTTATCGTTATCATTTTTGCTGCAGGTTTTACTACATATCTGATAGCGAATGAGTCGGCCTGAGATGGAGTGAGACCCCTGTTAACTGTTTTTCTGTCGGCAGATGAAATAAGGTTCCTGATTTCAGTACTGTGATTCCCGGCGTAGTCAAAAAGGGAATGGATCAGATAGTAACAACCCAGTACCCTTGTTTTGAAATCGGCATAGACATAATTCTCATTCAGGATGCCGAGCCTGTTCCTGATTCCGAAATAATTAACCATATACCGTGGCTCCGATGCGTCCATCACCCATCCCTTATTCAAATCCATCATATCAATGAATTCCCCGTAGAAACAGTTCGCGACCTTGTAACTTCCGGAAAGTGTGCCTGATATTTCGGGCATCATCCTGTCACGCATATAGGCTATCAGAGAGTTATCGCCATCAGGATTCACCATCCATGTGAAGGTCACGGGTTCTTCATGAAATGATCCGTTGGTTGTATGACAATCCATAAACACTGATGGATCCCAGCGGTTAAAGACATTTTCAAGTACTCCCCTGACTTCCGGAGATTCTGCTTTCATGGCATCACGGTTCAGGTCAAGAAACTGGTCGTTGTACCGTACTCCTACTCCATTTACCGGACCATTCTGGTGCGGCCGGTTCAGGGTGCTTATCTTCTCGTTCCCGTCGGGGTTTATAAGAGGACAGATAAGCAGAACGACATTATCGAGCAGGTGCGGATCCTTATCCTTTAAAATATCCCTGGCGAACATAAGTGAAGCCTCTTTACCCTCAACTTCGCCACCATGAATATTTGCCTGAATATATATCACAACTCTCCCATCATTTTTCAGATCAGAGGGTGAGGAGGGCAACGGTTTTCCAATTATCATCAATGGTATATCCATCCCCCCTGCCGATCTCCCTATTGTCTCGACCCGTATATAACTGCTTGTTTGTTTAAGTTTGTCTATAAAACCTGTTACATCTTTATAGTCCGATGTCGATTTATAATCCGATTTCTCGGCAGTTGTCAGCAATGTTGTCTGCCCGGTCCCGTTTATCCATGCAAAAAGTATGGCGATCCAGGTTATAGAAATTCTTTTGATCATATAATTCGTTTCTGCTATTAGAACTGTAAAAAAATATTTTTTAACTGCCCGTTATGCAGCATCTAATTTTTTGTATAAATAAATTAATTATATATCAGATTATTATAAAATAGTTTAGATTATTTCAAATTAATTTCCTAACTTGCGCCCATAATTTTAAAATCAAAGCAAAATGAACAAAGGAACAGTGAAATTTTTTAATGTATCAAAAGGATTCGGATTCATAAAAGATGCAGATTCGGATAATGAATATTTTGTACACGTTTCTGGTCTCAAAGATCAGATTAAGGAAAATGATGAAGTCACATTTGAACTTACTGAAGGAAAAAAAGGAATTAACGCAGTTAATGTAAAACTGGCCTAGTTAACCCATACAAAGATTTATTATTCAAAGCCCCGGGATCCGGGGCTTTTTTTTCTGAAGACTAAAGACTAAATAGTCTATTGTCTGCTTTTTTCTTCTTTTTTTGCTTTTTTTGCCTGACGTTTTTCCTTAAGGCTTTTCGTCGGCTCCTTCTTATGCTTTGTCTGCTCTTTTGCTTTTTCGTGTGACATAGCTGATAGATTTTAGTTTACTAATAAGCAACTCAAATATAAATAAAAACATTGATTACCTCTCAGGTGTGGGGATTTTGATAACCTGAAAAAGTCATAAAAATGCAGCCGCATCCTGATCGAGGAACCACGTAAGGTCGCCATATTCAGAAACAATGCCGGATGCAGGATAGTTTAATGCCCCGGCCTCTTTATTAATTATTTCCTTTACTATTTCTGCTTTTTTCTTACCCGTGACAAGAAAACAAATATGATCCGAATTATTTATCACCTTCCCGGTAATTGTTATTCTTTTCTGATGGGATAGAGGATGAACGGCAACTGCACACACTGACCCGGAAACCAACAAACTGTTATTTCCCGGAAAGATTGAAGCTGTATGTCCGTCTTCTCCAAGTCCGAGTATGACAAGATCGAATTCAGGTAAGCCATTCCTGCTCACCGTATTATCCACAATTTCTCCGGAATAGCGTTCAGCTTCAACTGCAGGATCATCCTCACCTCTTATCCTGTGCAGGTTGGCAGGTGGAATGTCGATTTTGCGAAGCAGTGTATCCCTGGCCATTCCATAATTACTTTCACTGCTATCGGGAGGAACGCACCTTTCATCGCCCCAGAAAAAATGCACATATTCCCATGAAACGGATTTTGCAAAATTATCCCCGATCAGCGAATAGAGTATTGCCGGAGTAGAGCCGCCTGATAATGCAACAGTAAATCGCCTCTTCCGTTTCGCAGATTCACCGGCCATAACTGCAAATTCCGAAGCAAATTTCCCGGCAAGAAGCTCCGGTGTCATAAATATTCTTACAATTGGATTCACAATAAAATTCATTTTTAATTATTACCTGTTCAGAGGTCATTTGCGCTGCGCGCGTCACAGTTCGCAATAGAGCTCATCATCTGCAAGGTTTTTACAGGGGTATCTCCATGTCAGATCTTTCTCTTCTATAAGATCATTTGCATGTTCCGGCCCCCAGGTACCTGCCGGATAACCATAGACCTTAATTGCGGGATTCTTTGCCCAGGCTTTTTGAATAGGTTCAAGGAACTTCCAGGCTGTTTCCACCTCATCATCACGGGAGAAAAGTGTGGGATCGCCCATCATTACGTCATACAGCAATCTTTCATAGGCGGATGGTACCCGTATATCAGTAAGATCCTTGTAGTGGAAATCCATATTGACATTCTTAACGTTAAATCCGGCTCCCGGTTCCTTCACATCAAATTTCAGCAAGATCCCTTCATCAGGCTGTATCCTGATAATAAGCTGATTGGCTGATAATTTACCGGACTGCCTCAGGAAGAGGTGATGGGGAGTTGGTTTAAAATGAATTACTATCTCAGTAACACGTGTGGGAAGCCTTTTACCGGTCCTGATATAGAACGGAACTCCTCCCCACCTCCAGTTATTAATATAGAATTTAATTGCTACATATGTTTCGGTCCTCGAATCCACTGCAACCCCCTTCTCGTACCTGTACCCCGTAATACATTCACCCCTGATAAGTGAACCGGTGTACTGCCCCCTGATAACCTGGAAGGGTACATCTTCCTCCCTGATTGGCTGAAGAGACTGGAACACCTTCAGTATTTCATTCCTGATAGCATCAGCATCAAGTGATGACGGAGGTTCCATGGCAGTCAGTCCGACCATCTGCAGAAGATGGTTCTGTATCATATCACGCAGGGCACCTGCTGAATCATAGTAACCGCCTCTGTCCTCAACCCCTATGCTTTCAGCTGAAGTAATCTCTATACGGTCAATATAATTCCTGTTCCACAGCGGTTCGAACAGTCCATTGGCAAACCTTGTTACAAGAAGGTTCTGTACCGTCTCTTTTCCAAGGTAATGATCTATCCTGAATATCTGTTCCTCAGCAACAAGACCATGCAATGTACTGTTAAGTTTTTTTCCGGACTCGAGATCGTAACCAAACGGCTTTTCAATAATAAGCCTTTTGAAACCATTGGCCTGATCACACAGGCCTGCCTTCGAAAGGTTTATTGCAATATTCTCATACATGCTCGGAGGAGTTGCCATATAAAAGATATAGTTACCTCCTATTCCGTATTTCTCATCTGTGTCTGCGACAATCTGCTTAAACCCCGGATAATCATCCGGCAATGAACTATCCATGGTAAAGTAGTAGAGATTTTTTGCAAAATCATCTGTATGGAGGTTATCCCGGTTAATATCCTCAGAATAAGTCACTATAGCAGAACTCATCTTTTTTCTGAATTCTTCATCTGTTAATTTAGTCCGTCCGACTCCAATTATTGCGAATTTATCTGGTAAAAGCTCCTGAGATCTCAGGGAACACAGGGCAGGAATCAGTTTTCTTGAGGTAAGATCGCCTGAGGCTCCAAAGATCACCAGAATCAGGTTTTTAGGATTTTCCATGAAGTTGCTATTGATTGATATTAATATCTTTCCGGCTATTGCACTATGTTAACTGCAAAATTAACAATATTATTTACAGAATGTTTCCTGTACAGTTGAGATAATTAGCCTGCTTCGATCAGCCTGGAAATATGAAATAAATGCATGGGCAGGTCGTTTCCTGTTTACGGACAATTGAATTTTTGATAATTGTTCTTGGATTTTATTAATATTTTAAATGTATTTTGCGATAATCTGTAAGAAAAGCAGTATATTTGCCGGCAAATGTTAAGGAGAATGAATTGCATTAAAGCCATATTATCTTTACGCCTCATTAAAAGGTTAACTGGAAACTACTGAGAATGGTGTTTGGTATCGGATTAGGGATGACCGTTCTCTGGAATAACAGAGAACGGTTTTTTTTATAATGAGAAATAGAAACGATTAAGAATATATTATGAAAACAGAGCGGCCAAAGCAACAGGGATTGTACCGGCAGGAGTTTGAACATGGAAACTGCGGGATTGGTTTTGTAGCACATATAAAGGGTAAAAAATCACATTCCATAATCAGGCAGGGGCTGGATATTCTTACAAATATGACGCACCGTGGTGCTGAAGGTGCAGACAGTAAAACAGGCGACGGTGCCGGTGTGCTTATTCAGGTCCCGCGTGATTTTTACCTGATGCAGGGTTATTCACTCCCACCTGAAGGACAGTTCGGAACAGGACTTGTATTTCTACCACAGGACCCTGAGGATTCTTCAAGATGCAGGGAGATTCTGTGCGATATAATAAAGGAGGAAGGTGTAAATCTCATAGGCTTCCGGCCTGTTCCACGCAACAATTCAGTACTGGGTGAGATATCACGTGCTGCAGAGCCGGATATCGTTCAGATCCTTCTTGAGGCTGATATTCCCCAGGAAGATCTTGAGCGTAAGCTATATATAATAAGGAAACTTACTGAGAACAAGATACGCAGTTCTGATCTGAAACAGAAGAGCTTTTTCTATATTCCGAGCCTTTCTACCAAGGTACTTGTATATAAAGGTATGCTGACATCGATTCAGCTGGGAGAATACTTTCTTGACCTTGTGGATGAGCATCTTCAGAGCGCCATTGCACTTGTCCATTCGCGCTTCAGCACCAATACCTTTCCCAGCTGGGATCTGGCCCAGCCTTTCAGGATGCTTGGGCACAATGGCGAGATAAATACGATAAAGGGCAACCGCTTCTGGATGGAAGCAAGGGAATCGATCCTTAAGTCTGACAAGCTGGGTGATCTTTCACGGTTATATCCTATCATTGAGCCTGACAAGAGTGATTCGGCTTCCCTCGATAATGTTCTGGAATTCCTGGTAATGAGCGGAAAATCAATTCCGTATGCTATGTCAGTACTTATTCCTGAATCTGCAAATGACAAGAATCCTATCTCCCCCGAGTTAAAGGCTTTCTACAAATATCACGCAACCTTCCTTGAACCATGGGATGGTCCGGCATCTCTTATCTTTTCAGATGGAAGATATATTGGAGGAATGCTTGACAGGAACGGACTCAGGCCATCAAGATATGTAATAACTGATAACGATCTGATCGTTATGGGATCGGAAACAGGGGTACAGTCATTTGCAGCCGGAGAGGTACGGGAAAAAGGGCGGCTGAAAGCAGGAAAAATGATCCTTGTTGATACAAGTGCAGGCAGGATTTATTATGATGAAGAGCTAAAAGCCGAACTGGCAAATGAATTTCCATACGGCCAGTGGATACAGCAGAATATGGTGAAACTGGAAAAGATTGAGACCAGCCACCATGAAACAACCGGAATGGGTGATCAGTATGATAAATATATCACTACCTTCAATTATTCCCTTGAAGATACCGACAGGATAATAAGGGAGATGGCCGCTACGGGAAAAGAGCCGATAGGATCTATGGGAAATGATGTACCTGTAGCTGTTCTTTCTAAAAAACCTTACCGGTTATTCAACTATTTTAAACAGTTGTTTGCGCAGGTCACAAATCCGCCTATCGATCCCATCAGGGAGGAGCTTGTTATGACCCTGGCAGGGTACCTCGGGTCACTTCAGCAAAACCTCCTGGAGACCTCGCCCAATCATGTAAAAATGGTACGGTTCAGAAATCCTGTAATTTCAAATACCTACTTTCAGGTTGTAAAAAATTTAAGATATAAAGGATTTTCTGCAGCCAATCTCCTGCTTCATTTTGATGCTTCAAAAGGGGCTGAAGGATTGATAAATGCCGTTGATCAGCTATGCAGTGACGCAGAACAGGCTGTTGACGAAGGGAAAAACTACATAATACTCTCTGACAGGGGCATCGATCAGAAGAGTGCACCAATTCCCTCGCTTCTTGCTGTTTCAGCCGTTCACCACTATCTGATAAAAAAACGGAAGAGAATGCAGATCGATATAGTTGTTGAGTCTGCCGAACCCCGTGAGGTGATGCATTTCGCATTGCTTTTCGGTTATGGCGCCAGCATCATCAATCCCTATATGAGCTTTGCTATTATTGAAAAGCTTGTAAAGGAGAAGGCAATTCAGCTTGATTATCAGAAAGCCGAGGAGAATTACATAAATTCAATAAATAAAGGACTGCTAAAGATAATGTCAAAAATGGGGATCAGCACCCTTAGGAGCTACAGGTCATCCCAGATCTTCGAAGCCGTTGGAATACATAATGATGTTATTAACAGGTATTTTGCCGGAACAACCTCCAGGATAGGGGGCATAGGGATGAAGGAGATAGCCGAGGAGGTTCTCATCCCGCACCGGAAAGCATTCCTTAATAACGGACATCAGCCGGAGGTTCTTACCGAGGGTGTATATTCTTACCGCAAATATGGCGAACATCATGCATGGAACCCTGAGACCGTCTCTCTACTGCAGTGGAGTACCAGAACTGCCGATTACAGCAAATTCAAGGAATACACAAACAGGGTTGATGCTGATACATGCAGTCCCGGATTTATAAGGGGATTATTAAGAATGAAGAGGAATCCTATCCCTATTGAGGAGGTTGAACCAGTCGAGCAGATCATGAAAAGGTTCGTTACCGGTGCCATGTCATTCGGTTCAATCAGCCGGGAGGCTCATGAATCTCTTGCCATTGCAATGAACAGGATTGGAGGCAGAAGCAATACCGGAGAAGGCGGAGAGGATCCGGCCAGGTTTATTCCGCTTCCAAACGGCGATAGTGTAAGGAGTTCAATAAAGCAGGTTGCAAGCGGCCGGTTTGGCGTTACAACCGAATACCTTGTTAATGCTGATGAACTGCAGATTAAAATTGCCCAGGGAGCAAAACCCGGGGAAGGTGGTCAGCTTCCCGGACATAAAGTCGATAAGATAATTGCAAAGACGAGATATGCAATCCCGGGAATCACCCTGATATCTCCTCCCCCTCATCATGATATTTATTCAATAGAAGATCTCGCGCAGCTCATCTTCGATCTCAAGAATGTCAATCCGAGAGCTAAGATAAGCGTCAAGCTGGTATCGGAGAGCGGGGTGGGAACGATTGCTGCAGGCGTCACAAAAGCAGGTGCTGACCTGATAACAATAAGCGGTTATGAGGGAGGAACAGGGGCCAGCCCCTCTTCATCAATAAAGCACGCAGGATTGCCTCTTGAGCTGGGACTTGCCGAGACACAGCAGACTCTTGTCATGAATAACCTGAGGAGGAAAGTTATAATCCAGACTGACGGTCAGCTCAAGAGCGGAAGAGATATTATAATTACCGCACTTCTCGGGGCAGAAGAGTTCGGATTTGCAACAAGCTCTCTTATAGTACTTGGCTGCGTTATGATGAGAAAATGTCACCTTAATACATGTCCTGTTGGTGTCGCAACTCAGAACGAAGAACTGAGGAAGCGCTTCAGGGGAAAAGCCGACAATCTTGTAACATTTTTCACCTTTCTCGCAGAAGAGGTAAGGGAGAATCTGGCTGAACTTGGATTCAAAAAGATGGATGATATAATAGGAAGGGCTGACCTGCTTGAAAGAGATCCGGGCGTAGACCATTGGAAGATCAGGAATCTGGATCTCTCCGGGTTGCTTACTGTACCTGAGGAATCATCGGAGAATGCCATGCATTGCGTAGACATACAGGATCATAAAATTGATCATATCCTCGACAGGGAGTTGATTTCAATATCGGCAGAGGCAATATCAGAAAAGAAGCCGGTAATGATCAGTAAGCCAATACATAATACCGACAGGACAACCGGGGCAATGCTATCCGGAATGATCACATCGCTTTACGGTGCTGCAGGACTCCCTGACGGAACCATCAAATGCAGGTTCACAGGATCAGCAGGTCAGAGTTTCGGTGCATTTCTCTGCCCGGGTGTCGAACTTTACCTCGAGGGAGATTCCAACGATTACCTGGGAAAAGGACTTTCCGGAGGGAGGATCATCGTTGTTCCACCTGAAGGATCGCTGTTTGAACCTGACAGGAATATTATAATAGGCAATACAGTACTTTACGGGGCAACCAGAGGGGAAGTATATATCTCGGGTGTCGCCGGGGAGCGGTTCTGTGTAAGGAACAGCGGAGTCAGTGCAGTGGTTGAGGGAGTCGGAAACCATTGCTGTGAGTATATGACCGGGGGCCGGGTAGTTGTGCTTGGCACTACCGGGAGCAACTTTGCCGCCGGAATGTCAGGAGGAATTGCATATGTATACAACGAAAACGGAAATTTTGACTATTTCTGTAACATGGGAATGGTTGAATTGTCACTCGTGGAGGACTATGGTGATGTAAATGAACTGACAGATCTGATCTCAAGGCATTACCGGTTTACGGGCAGCAAAAAGGCAAAAATGATACTTGATGATCTGAATAAGTACCTGCCGATGTTCATAAAGGTTGTTCCGTATGACTATAAGAAAGTTCTCCAGGAACAGAAACTGGAAGAGATAAGGAAAAAAATCGCCGATGTGGAGCTAGACCTGGAGATAAGCGCAAGCTGACAACCGGTAAATTTAAATAGCAGAATTTTATAAAAAGATAATTATGGCTGATATATATGGTTTTCTGAAGATAAAGAGAAAAGATGCCGGGAACAGACCCGTGCATGAAAGGATACGCGATCACAGTGAGGTGGAGCAGGTGCTGAACAGTGAAGACAGGATGCTCCAGGCTTCAAGGTGTATGGATTGTGGCATACCTTACTGCCACTGGAGCTGCCCGGTTGATAATCTGATACCTGAGTGGAATGAGTTGCTTTATAAAGGTGACTGGAGAGGCGCTTACAGCAGGCTCCAGTCAACGAACAACTTTCCGGAGTTCACAGGCCGGATCTGTCCGGCAAGCTGCGAACATGCCTGTGTCCTGAATATCAACCAGGAGCCGGTGACGATCCGCGAAAATGAGGTTGCTATCGTGGAGAAAGCGTTTTCTGAAGGTTATATTAAAGCCGTAATCCCGGAGTTCCGTACAGGAAAAAAGGTTGCGGTCATAGGAAGCGGGCCTTCGGGTATGGCTGCTGCCGACCTGCTGAATCAGGCCGGACACCTGGTTACCCTGTTTGAAAAAGACGATAAGGCAGGAGGCCTCCTGAGGTATGGAATACCTGACTTCAAACTTTCTAAAGCAACTATTGACAGGCGGTTAGACCTGATGATCGAGGAGGGACTTATCATTAGAACGGGAATAATGATCGGCAGGGATATCTCTGCCAGGGAGCTCACCGAACAGTTTGATGCAATCTGTATAGCAATCGGGGCAGCTCATCCCCGTGATCTGTCAATAGAGGGAAGGGATTTTTCAGGCATACATCATGCAATGGAATTTCTTACCCTTCAGAACAGAGTAAACTCAGGTGATCTTAATGCCGGGGAAAACAAAATAACTGCCGAAGGCAAAAAGGTACTTATAATCGGAGGAGGCGATACCGGCTCCGATTGTGTTGGTACTTCAATACGACAGAGACCTGAAAGGGTAATACAGATAGAGATCCTTCCAAAACCACCCTCGGTCAGGACAGATGATAATCCGTGGCCCTATTTCGGAAAAGTTTTAAAGACATCCACATCCCAGGAAGAGGGATGCGAGAGATTCTGGAGCCTCTCAACACTCAGGTTCCTTGGTGATAATGGTCATGTTACCGGCGCCGAAGTGGAGGATGTCGAATGGAAGAAAGAAAACGGTCGCCATATTATGCAACCGGTTCAGGGTACCAGAAGGATAATAGAAGCTGACCTGGTACTGCTGGCGCTGGGATTCGTTCACCCGGTTCTTGAGGGGCTGCTGTCCGAGCTTGAAGTGGAACTCAATATCAGGCAGAACATAAAAGTCGATGAGAACAACCTGAGCAGCCGGCAGAAAGTTTTTGCAGCCGGAGACTCCGTAAGCGGGGCAAGTCTTGTTGTAAATGCAATTGCATCAGGAAGAAAAGTAGCCAGGGATATTGACAGGTTTCTCAGAAATTCCTGATATAATAAGTTCCGGTCTGTTCACTTCGCTATTCGATCCTCAGAGCACGTGCAGGATTATAGTTAGCCGCCTTAATGGTCTGATAGCTTATTGATACCCAGCCTATAACCAGGGCTGAAATTGAAGCTAGAATAAAGATCAGGGGACTGATATGTACCCTATCTGCAAAACCTTCAAGCCAGTATTTTGAACCGAAATATGCCACGGGGTAGGCTATCAGCGAAGAGATTAGTATCAGGTATACAACTTCCCTTGACAGAAGCCTGAGTACGACGCTTATTGAAGCTCCGTATGTTTTTCTTATCCCGATCTCGCGGGTCCTTTTGTTTGTGATATAGGTTATAAGTCCCAGCAACCCCAGACATGCTATGAATATTGCAAGAACTGAAAATATAATGAATATTTTCCCGGTCTTTATTTCCGAAGTATACAGGTGATCCCATGTGTCGGAAAAGAAATCATACTGGAAAGGCTGCTTTGTCGTATAGTTTTGCCATACCTGGCCTATTGACCTGATTGTTGCCTGAACATTGTTTCCGGTCAGCCTGACGGCAACGTACTGATCGCCCCCGCCCGGGTAAAGGGCCGTAAATATTACCGGGGTAATGGCCTTATGCATCGATTCGATATTAAAATCCTTCATTACTCCTATTATTTTCAACTTCCAGAACTGCTTGTGCCCTGATGGCTGAAGAATATACTGACCGACAGGATTTTTCAGACCCAGCAGCTTAACCGCTTTCTCATTAATCAGAACACATGAGGAATCATTGCCATACTCACGTGAAAAGAATCGCCCTTCAGTAAGTTGTACACCAAGCGCCTGCGGAAAATCGAAGCTTACCTGGGTCTGGTTCAGCAGATAGGTGTTTTTTTCCGGATCTTCATCCTTAAAAAATGCATTGTAGTTATAACTGGTACCGGGAACGGCACGGGAAAAGCCCACCTTCTCGACGCCGGGGAGCTGCAAAAGCTGTTCCCGGAATGATCCGAGCTGATTATAAAAAGCATCGGGCCGCCTTATTATAAGAAGATTTTCCTTTTTAAATCCCAGATCCTTCTTTGTCATAAAATTCAACTGGTTATAGACTATTATCGAACCTGTAATTATTACAATTGAAACAGTAAACTGAAACACTACAAGCAATCCTCTGAGCTTTTTAGAGGTCGAGCCCGGATTCAGAGTACCCTTCAGCACTTCAACGGGACTAAATGATGCCAGTACGAATGCAGGGTAAAATCCGGCAGCAAGGCTGACAGCTATGACAAGTGAGATAACTGAAATAATGCCATTAAGCGTATCTACTGATCCTGCTGCAATATCCTTCCCTATCATTTGATTAAATGGATGAATAAGAGCAAAAACGAGTAAAACTGCCAGAAGAGCTGCCAGTGCGGTAATGAGCAGCGATTCTCCGAGAAACTGGGCTATCAGTCCTCTCTTATTGGCACCGGACACTTTCCTTACCCCAACCTCCTTGGCTCTGCTTACCGATTTGGCTGTGGCAAGATTGACATAATTAATTATTGCTATAGCGAGAATCAGTATTGCTATTACAGCGAAGATGTATACGGTTGTAATTGAACCCATAGGCTCAAGATTATACTGGGGCGCCCCTTTAAGATGGATATCCTTCAGCGGTTCAAGCATAAAGCCATATTCATTCCCGGATACCCTGAATTCATCAAGTGAAATTCCCAGAACCGCAGTCACCTGCGGGCCGACATACTTTGTCACCATATCACCCAGTTTGGCCTGAAGAGCTTTCCAGTCAGTTCCGTCTTTTGCTACAAAATATGTGTAAAAGTTATTGCTTAGCCAGAACTGATCATTTGCCTGGTCGGGAATAGAGCTCAGTGAAGCGAGCATATCAAATTTGATATGGGAATTATCAGGGATATTCTGAACCACACCTGTTACAGTATATAGATTTGTATCAGATTCCACGATCATTTTCTGACCCATAGGATCACTGTTGCCAAAATATTTTCTTGCATATTCTTCCGTAAGAACCATTGATCTGGGACGGACAAGTGCTGAGCGTGGATCTCCTTTTAACAATTTGAAATCAAATACATTAAAAAAGGTCGAATCGGCGAAGAGGACGCCATCCTCATTAAACCTGTTCTCACCGAATTGCATGAGCCAGGCCCCCATCCTGATCGCTCTTGCCGAGACTAATACTTCAGGATAATCCTTAACAAGGGTTGATGCCAGTGGTGCACATGTGACAGCCTGATCAAGCACACTTCCGGCCATACGGCCTACAATTTTCACCCTGTATATATTCTCATAGTTTTTATGAAACCTGTCATAGCTGAGTTCATGCAGCACGTACAACGTTATGAAGAGGAAACTGGTAAGACCTATCGCGAGCCCTCCTACATTTAAAATGACATATCCCCTCTGCTTGCGCATGTTGCGGAGAGCATTTACAAAAAAGTTTCTTATCATTATTTCTTATGTTAAATATTCAGACAACTATAAAAAAGACAGGGGAAAAACATTTTCGCTGCACTCGCGCATCATAACATAAAAAAAAATAAACGGATAGATCTCACCAGTTGACTGCACCAGTTGTTTAACTTAACACCGGTCACACCTGCTTCAACGTACTGAGCATCTCATTATAGGAATCCACCAATATTGCAGAATCAACACCGCAAAGCAGAAACGTACATCCATCATTTATTTCCGGGATCAGAGGTGCGGGTTTCATACCGAAGATTCCCCAGGGAACTCCTGCTTTCACACACTTCTCCTTTATCGTTTTAATAGCAGAAATTACCTGAGGATGTGATGGCTGGCCCATGAAACCCATACTTGCAGAAAGGTCGTATGGCCCGATAAAAACCGAGTCAATACCCTTTACCTCAAGTATCTCATCAATATTAGCAACAGCTTCGGTATGCTCAATTTGTATTATCAGTACAAGCTCCCTGTTGGCCTCAGCCACATACTTTTTAAACCCGGAGCCGTATTTATGAGCCCTTGACAACCCGACACTACGGCTGCCTTCAACCGGGTACTTTGAGGCCTGAACAGCCCTGACTGCACCGGCTGCCGTATTGACCATGGGTACCAGTATCCCGTCACAACCCGTATCGAGTACCCGTTTGATCCATATCTCATCATTTCCCGGGACTCTTACAATCTTAAGTATTTTATCACCCATCACCTGTAAAGCATTCTGTACGCTCTCGAGAGATATTGCAGAGTGCTCCATATCGATTAAAACCCAGTCAAATCCGGAATCAGAAATTATTTCAGCAATCTGCGGCGAGCTTACTGAAAGCAATGTGCCTTTCAGTGTTCTGTTAAATGGTTTTTCAGCTTTCATATGCTATTGGTTAATTTAAGTTAATAATTCCACAGCCGGTAAGAATCAAAGACTTATCCCCATCCTGTCCCTCTCCTACTTCAACTCTCCGGGAATGACAGAGATCAGTTGCTTTCTTCCACCTCTCAGGACGCCGAGAGTAATCTCTTTTCCTATCGCATCCTCTGTCAGCAATTTATGAAGGTTGTCAACTGACGCTATAGGCCGGCCTTCGAATTCAACAATAATGTCCCCTTCATGGATCTGTTTATTGGAGATTCCCGTATCGTTCAGTATCTCAAAGACATAAACGCCTGTTTTCGTCTTCAGCTGGTTTGCTCCGATCATCCGGGCCGAAAGGTTTACAGCTTGTGCGGCAACACCCAGCTGGGCTCTCTTTACCTTGCCGTACATTATCAGCTGGCCGCCGGCATATGCTGCCAGATTAGCAGAGACGGCAAAACAGAGTCCCTGTGCAGCTGAGATAACAGCTGTATTTACGCCTATAACCTTTGCCTCCGAGTTGACAAGCGGTCCACCGCTGTTTCCAGGGTTCATTGCAGCATCTGTCTGAATGATATCATCTATGAGCCTTCCGTTGGTGGCCCTCAGAGAACGTCCGGTAGCGCTGACTACGCCTGCCGTAACCGTATGCTGCAGACCCAGAGGGTTCCCAATTGCAATTGCGATCTGACCGGGTTCAATAAGGTCGGAGTTAGCAAATTGCAGAGGTTTAAGTTCTCCTTCATATACTTTTATTACTGCTATATCAGTTGACGGATCGCCCCCTATCAGAGTTGCGTTGAATTCAACCCCGTCAGCAAAGGCTGCCCTTATAGAGAGAGAATCTTCAATTACATGGTTATTCGTGATAATATAGCCATCTGAAGAAATCACAAATCCTGACCCCGCACCAGCCTGTTCTGTCATCTTGCTTGTACGCGGGTCGAGTACTTTCTTTATGACACCAATATGTGCTACTGCCTGGGCAGTACTTTTTACCACATTTGTTACCGTGGATGAATATGCATCAAGTATCTGCCTGTCATTTGAAGTAATCTGATTAATATGCAAATTATTATTTTCCATTACATCACAAGACCAAATATCAAACCAAACTTAAATAATGTGAAATTTTGACATGCCAGCCGTTTTTCTATTACATTTAGCAACTACTTTTTTCATATTCTGCATGAATATAATTAAGAACCGGCTCCTTCTGCTTATCCTCTCAATGGCATTATGTCAGAATGCTCATTGTCAGCCTGCAGATACTTTATCATTCACCTTATTCCCAAGGCTGAGCTTTTACTCATTCGAAAAGAACGTGGAATTTCTCCTTCATGTGCCTACGCGTTTATCCCATAGTGAATTATCTGTCAGGATAACCGTAAGTGGCAATCCAATAGCAATCTGGAAAGGAAGAGCCGGCAGTGGCATAGTAAGGATCTCCGGACCTGTTGATCTGGTACCGGCAGTTTACAGGGCAATAGCCACTATCTCAGCCGGTTCCCGTTTATCCTTCCTTGCCGCCACTGACCTGATAATTCTTCAGCCCAAAGCAAATGAAGTAAAAACAGACCGGCTCACCGGCGGATTGATTGTTAACCGCCGGCAGTTCTATCCATTCGGATTTTATTGCTATTCACCTGTTTATCCTTCCCTTCCCGAAGAAGAAGTAGTGAATGGTTTTAATATGATCTCTCCCTATCAGAATATCCTGCCTGAGACTCTCAGCGGGAGAAAGGCATACATGGACAGGTGTGCAGAACTGGGGATGAAGGTCCATTATAACCTGTTGTCATTGTCGGGTGGCGGGGGTACCGGGTACAGGAACGGCGTGATGAAGGCTGAAGAGAAAAAAAAGCTCCTGGTAGCAGAGATAAAGATTTTCATGGATCATCCGGCATTGCTGGGATGGTATATCAGCGATGAACCAAACGGAAGCAATGTGTCGCCGGAATATCTCACGGAGATCTACAGGCTTGTCAAAGAGACTGATCCCTGGCACCCGGTTTCCATAGTATTCATGGCTCCGTTCCTCTCCTCAAAGAAATATGCGGATGCACTTGATATTGTTATGGCTGATCCCTACCCTGTACCAGACTATCCTGTTACCCTTGTCGGAAAAGTCACTGCTCAGCTAAAGTCAGAGTTTAAAGGAAAGAGACCTGTATGGACAGTACTTCAGGCTTTCGGTGGAGGAGAATGGTGGGGCCGGGAACCGACCTATCAGGAGATAAGATCGATGACCTGGCAGGCAGTTACTGAGGGGGCGACCGGGATACAATATTTTGTCAGGCAGGGGCCCAATTACTTTCCCAAATCACTGGCAGCATGGAGCGAATGCGGCCGGATGGCGCTGGAAGTTGCGGAGCTGACACCATGGCTGCTTTCTGATGAGGAGCCCTTAACCGTAAGGTCCTCTTCGCAGGATATTACCGTCACTTCCAGGCTTCATGACGGCCAGCTTCTTGTTATGGCTGTCAATAAGATTAATGCACCTGTATCTGTAACAATTGCAATAACAGGAATATACAGCGGGAAAGCCACTCTGCCGTTTGAAAACAGGTCATTGCCTGTGACAGGTGGAAAAATAAATGATAATATTGCTCCATTCGGATCACAGGCCTATCTTATTGATATTAAACCGCCTAAGCAGGTTGCCACTCCCCTTAATTCAAACCTGATAAAAGATCCGGGCTTTGAAGATATTGCCAGTTTTGGTATACCCTCTGCCTGTTATGCGCGTCCGGGGGGTGAAAGGGGTGCAACCTATTTCCTGGACACAAGGGAACATCATGATGGAAACCATTCTGTAAGGCTTATTACACCGGTTGAAGGAAAAGGCGTCGCGCTAAGGTTATTTCCGTTTTCAGTAAAGGCTGGAGCCACTTATGCAATCTCAGTCTGGGCCAAATCAGATCCTGATCAGAGATTTATTACTGTCGGGAATGAGCAGGAGATCCGTAAGGATAATTTAAATAAGACACTTCAATATGTTGAGATATCACTGGGTGATTTTGGAAAAGCAAGGTTTGTCCCGGATGATGAATGGAGGCGGTATATGACTTTTGTAACGATTCCTGCAGATACCGTACCAAATATCAGGACAAATCTCATCCTCAGGATGCCGGGACAGGGGATCGCCTGGTTCGATGAGATGAAAGTTTATGAGGAGAAATAGAGGCGACACGTTTAAAGAAAAAGGTATTCGGTATTCGGTCACGGTCATCCGCTGGGCGAAGTCTCCAGACTTCGCCCGGACTTCGCCCTGACACCGACATTAAAGCTTCCTTGCAAATATTGTTAATCCCATGTTAATGATCCCTAAAGAATTGGTACATTGATAAACAACGCGTAATTTTAGTATTTATTAACCCTACTCTTTTTTATAAAGTCATGCTTAAAAATCTTTTAAAAACAGCCGTCAGGCACATACTTAAACATTTCGGTTACAGTATCCTGAATATTATCGGTCTTACACTTGGCATTTCAAGCGCCTTACTGCTGATAATCTATGTTGCAGACGAAGTCAGCTACGACCGTTACAATGTTAAGGCGGACAGAATTTACAGGGTATCCAGCAGAATATCCGAACCTGATGACCAGTTTACCTGGATTGTTGCCCAGATTCCTTTTGGTCCTCAGGTGGCAAAGGACTACCCCGAGGTGGAATCCGTTGTCAGATTTATCAACATGCCCAGGGCTCTTTATAAATATGAAGACAAGGAATTCAATGAAGACAATTTTTTCTATGTTGATTCCACTCTCTTCGACATATTTTCATATAAAGTTGTCAAAGGAGATATAAAAGCGGCACTTGTTGAGCCGAAGAAAATTATCCTGACCGAGACGACAGCTGCTAAATATTTCGGGAAGAGCGATCCGATCGGGAAGACCCTTACAGCCGGAGAGAACACATATGAAGTGACAGGGATAATAAAGGATGTGCCCTTCAACTCACATTTTCGTTTTGATGGCATCGCTGCAAGAAATAATTTACCAAAGCAAATTGGTTCGTGGGGAAATTTCGGAGTATTCACCTACCTGCTATTTCCTGAGCATCTTGATGTTAAGGCATTCGAGGTCAAGATGCAACAGATGTACGGGTTGTACATGAAGCCGATATTCGGCCCGCTTAACATAAATATAGAATACATACTTGAGCCCCTTACCCGCATTCATCTCTACTCCAAAAATGCTTCGGAGCCTCAACCGACAGGAAGCATAACTTATGTATACATTTTTGCGGTTGTAGCAATATTTCTGATCCTGATCGCTGCCATGAACTATATGAACCTGGCTACAGCCCGTTCCGCAAGCCGGGCGCGGGAAGTGGGTATGAGGAAAGTCTCCGGATCACAGCGTGGGCCCCTGGTTCTCCAGTTCCTGTCAGAATCCGTTGTCTTTACCCTAGTCTCTCTCGTACTGAGCGTTGGATTGATAATGATCCTGCTTCCAAAGTTCAATCTTCTTGCCGGTAAATCATTTGACCTTCATGTGATCTATAGCCCCGTTGTATTAATCAGTTTATTTGCAGTCGTTCTGATTGTAGGCGTGCTGGGTGGCAGCTATCCGGCATTTTTTCTCTCACGGTTTAGTCCCCAGACAGTACTTAAAGGTGAGATAACACAGGGTTCGGCCGGTTCGTTTTTTCGCAAAATGCTGGTAGTGATTCAGTTTACAGTCTCTGTGGTAATGATAATATGCACCATGGTGGTCTTCAGACAACTGAACTACATGAAGACAATGGACCAGGGCTTCGACCAGAAAAATGTAATCGGGCTTGAGCTTAACAGGGGCATGAGTAATAAATATACCGTTCTCAAACAGCTTCTTCTTGATAATCCTGAAATTAAAAGTGTTACAGCTACTGACACCCGCATCGGAGAAGGGTCCGGTAAATTGTTATTCAATGTGGAAACTGACCAGGGGATGGCTCAGCGGGGGGTAAATTATGCTGTTGTTGACCATGACTTTATAAAGACCCTTGGGATTACCATGTTGCAGGGACGTGATTTTCAAAGAGACATGCCATCAGACACCCTTAAATCGGTAATTGTTAATGAGACGTTTGTAAAGCGTATGAACTGGAAGGATCCTATAGGGAAGAAGGTCGAGATAGGTGATTCAAGCGCTCTCAGAGCGAGGGTAATAGGGGTTATGAAAGACTATCATCAGACCGGGATGTATAATGGAGTCGAATCTCTTTTACTGGCTTACAGGATCCGGAATAATATTGTTTACATAAAGCTCGCGGATAAAAATATTCAGCAAACCATAGGTTTCATTGAAACAAAGTGGAAGGAAGTATTTCCTGATCAACCCTTTACATATACATTTCTTTCAGACCGGTTTAATATGCAGTTTCAGGCAGACGAAAAGCGAGGCTTCATCTTCACATTATTCACCGTCCTGGCAATCTTTATTGCCTGTCTGGGCCTGTTCGGACTTGCATCCTACACAGTTGAACAAAGAACCAGGGAAGTGGGAATAAGAAAGGTGTTCGGTGCCGATAGCATTACGATCCTAAGGTTAATTACAGGAGATTTTCTTATACTTGTATCAATTTCAATAGTTATTGCTTTTCCGTTAGCGTATTATTTTATGAGCAGATGGCTGGAAAATTATGTTTACCGGAGTAAACTCGGAGTTACCCTGTTCATTATATCTGCCATTCTGACAGTCATAATAACGTTCATTACAATTAGTTTTAAGGCCTACTCGGCTTCAGCGATGAATCCTGCCCAGGCAATCAAAACTGAATAATTCATTTTATCTATGAACAAATATATATTATCAGGAGCTCTCGTACTTTCCATAGGTTTCACATCCTGCGGACCCTCCGGTGAGAATACAAACTATAAGAACAATCCGGCCCCTCTTCGTCCCAATGCATATATCAAATTGCCTCTTGGCGCTGTTAAACCTGCAGGATGGCTTAAAAATGAGCTCGTGGCAGAGGCATCCGGTCTGACCGGAAATATTGACGACTTCTGGCCCGACCTGTCTGAATCAGCCTGGCATGGAGGTAATGGCGATTCCTGGGAACGTGGTCCGTATTATCTTGATGGTCTTGTTCCTCTGGCATATCTCCTGGATGATGAGCGCCTTAAAGAAAAGGTAAAAAAGTGGATTGAACCTATTCTTGCAAGCAGCAGGGATTCAGGGTGGTACGGACCGGTTAAAAACAAGGATCGCTGGCCGCTTGCTGTTGCCAACAAGGTCCTGATGCAGTATTATGAAGCCACTGGCGATAAAAGGGCTTTTGACGTCCTGATAAAATATTTCAGGTACCTGCACGACACGCCGCCCGACTGGCCCCACAAGGACTGGAGAGGTGTCCGTGCTATGGAAAATGCTGTCACCGGCTACTGGCTCTACAGACAAACCGGTGAAAAATGGATACTCGAGACTATAGAATCAATCCAGAAGAATGGAACTGACTGGACCACCTACTATGAGAAATTCCCCTGGGATTCAGCAGCAGCCTCTGATAAAAAAATCCCTCATGACGGCACCCCGGAAGGGATGACTGCACATGGTGTTAATAATGCCATGGCAATTAAATATCCCGGCTTATGGTACCAGCAATCAAAGGAGGAGAGATATAAAAATGCCGTTTACTCGGGGTTAGAAAAATATGATAAAAACCATGGTCAGGCAGCCGGCAAGTTTTCAGCTGACGAACATCTTGCAGGAAACAGTCCCAGCCAGGGAACGGAATTATGCACGGTGGTGGAGTCTATGTTTTCACTTGAGGAACTCTATGCAATTTTCGGCGACAGCAGGTTTGCCGACAGGCTTGAGCTTCTCTCCTATAATGCATTACCCGGAGCGACAACTCCCGACATATGGTCGCACCAGTATGATCAGCAGTCAAACCAGGTACTTGTATCAGCGGCGAAAAGAGACTGGAGTTCAAATGACGATTATTCAAATATTTACGGTCTGATGCCGAATTTCGGTTGTTGCCTTGCGAACATGCACCAGGGTTGGCCCAAGTTTGTAGCAAACATGTGGATGGCTACAAATGACAACGGACTTGCTCTTGTAGCGTATGGTCCGTGTGTTGTAAAAGCTAAAACAGGCAACGGCAACGAGGTAGTCATATCCGAGGAGACGGATTATCCGTTTAAAGGAACAGTAAAGCTTACGCTGAGCTCTTCAAAAACGGTAAGATTTCCGATTGATCTGAGAATCCCTTCCTGGGCAGATTCAGTAACAATAAAGTTTAAGAATAAGATCGCAGTTGTAAAGGGGGAGTCTCATTACAGGCTGAACGAGAGATGGAAGAACGGAGATCAGATCATAATCGACATCCCTATGGATATCCGGGTCGAGAAGAGGTACAATAATTCTTTAGCTGTCCTTCGGGGTCCGTTATGTTTTTCTTTACGCATTGACAAAGAGTACAAGAGTGTGAAGATCAATTATGACAATTTCTCCTGCAAAGGCAGTGTCGACTGGGAGATCTATCCGAAGAGCGACTGGAATTACGGACTTCTTATTGACAGGCAGAATATTATGAGGGGACTCAAAATAGATGAGAATGAAGTTGGAAAGTATCCGTTTTCAGATAAAGGGGATATGATATGGTCGGGTGATTCTGCAAAATATCTGCCCTGGCTCAAGGATGCCCCTGTGGTCATTTCGGCCAGAGGTATAATAATTCCTGAGTGGAAGATGAAAAATAACTCCGCCGATGTTCCTCCTTTAAGCCCTGTTAAGCCTGAAGGAGATCCAGTAAAAATAACACTTGTTCCATACGGGTGCGCAAGACTGCGTATTACTGAATTTCCCGTAATGGATATTTACCTTATGGAGGACATTATGAAATCAGGGAAGTAGGGCAGTTTTTCAGACCGGATCCGTTTTTTCTTTCAGCCACAGCTTCCCGGCTTCTGTGAGCCATGGACTGAGTTTCTCATAGACCAGGGAGTGATAGGAATTCAGCCAGTTTATCTCTTTCTTTTCGAGAAGGGATATATCAATGAGAGATTTGTCGATATAACAGAGAGATAATGTGTCAAATTTCAGGAACTGGCCGAACTCACTCTCTTCATCTTCATAACAGAGTATAAGATTTTCAATCCTTATGCCATACTCACCCTCGCGGTAGATGGCAGGTTCATCAGAGATAAGCATGCCCGGCTCAATAATAGTCTTTGACCCTGCGGTTTCGGCAGGGCTTATGCTCTGCGGACCTTCGTGAACATTCAGGCAAAATCCAACGCCATGCCCTGTTCCGTGTCCATAGTTAAGCCCGTTTTCCCATAAAGCTCTCCGGGCAAGTATATCAAGTTGTATACCCCTTGTACCTGCAGGAATTTTTACCATTGCAAGGTCGATATTGCCTTTCAGCACCAGGGTAAAGTCTTTTACCTGTTTTGCAGTCGGTCGTCCCAGGGCAATAGTCCTCGTAATATCAGTAGTTCCGTTAAGATACTGTCCTCCGGAGTCTATCAGCAGGATCCCGTCGTGCCCGATCTTTGAGTCGGTATCAGGCGTCGCAGAATAATGAGGCAACGCCCCATGCTCATTAAAAGCAATGATGCTTGAAAAGCTGGGACCAAGGAAATCCTCCTGTCCGGCCCTGAAGCTCAGAAGCTTCTCAGCAAGGGAAAGCTCGGTAAGCGATTCTGCCGCTGATTCATTTTCTAACCAGAAAAAGAACCTGGTGAGGGCGATACCGTCTTTAATCATGGCCCTTCCGATATTCTCTATTTCTACCTTATTCTTTATCGCTTTTAAAAATCCCGGAATAGTCAACTCTTCAATAATTCTCATACCGGAGGGAATGGAATTGTATAAACCTGCCGATGTGGTTAAAGGATTTATAAGGATAGAATGACCGGCAGGAAGAGTGGACAAAATACCGGCCGTTTCTTCATATGGAAGGATCACTATTCCTGTCCTGTCAAATTCTGCTGCGAGCTTATACGGTATTTTAGCTTCATCGATAAATAACAGTATTTGTTCCTCACCAACTATGGCAAAACAGATTAAGAGCGGGCTGTATTTTATATCATTTCCCCTGATATTAAGAAGCCACATTATATCATCCGTGGAGGTAAGAAGCTGATAGCCGGCATTACGTTTTTTCATAAGATCACGTACTTCGGCAATTTTTGACTCTCTCTCTTTTCCTGAATAGATGACCGGAAGATCAAATGCAACAGAGAAAGGCATCGGAGGACGATCTGCCCAGATCCCTGAGATCAGATCGGCATCGGTATTATAAATAATATCTTTCCCTGCCAGCAACCTCTCAATCCTGCGCATTCCACCAATTGAGATTGTACGGCCGTCGATAGCCAGAGTACTGCCGTCCGTAACATTGGACTCAAGCCATTCAGTGTAATCCTTTATTTCATTCGGTAAAGGCAGCACCAGATGAAACCCCGAACCCTGCAGTTGTGACCTGGCCTGAATATAGTATCTGGAGTCTGTCCATAATCCAGCAAAAGATTCAGTCACCAGCACCGTAGCGGCAGATCCCGTAAAGCCTGTCAGCCAGGAAATAATCCTCCAGTGGTCAGGGATATACTCTCCCAGATGGGGATCAGTTGAAAGGATTATATAAACATCAATGGCTTTCTCCTTCATTGCAGCCCTGAGCAGAGCAAGTTTATCGTATGAGGTAGCCATTTGCCGGGTATTATATTAATCTATAAATTCTTCACTTCATTTACAAGGCTTTGCAGGGTACTTTTTGCATCGCCGAAAAGCATCCTTGTTTTACTGTTGAAAAACAGCATGTTTTCAATAGATGCGTATCCCTTGCCCATTCCGCGTTTCATGACTATGATGTTTTTGGCATCACGGGCTTTTATAATCGGCATCCCGTAAATAGGACTTGAGGGATCATCTTCCGCAGCAGGATTGACGACATCATTAGCACCTATTACCACAAGAACATCTGTATTAGGCAGTTCCGGATTGATCTCGTCGCTTTCAATAAGCTGTTCATAAGGTACATCAGCTTCGGCAAGCAACACATTCATATGACCTGGCATACGTCCTGCCACAGGGTGAATGGCATATTTCACCTCCACACCTTTTTCATCAAGAAGCTTATCCAGCTCATGGCAGATATGCTGTGCCTGCGCGACGGCCAGTCCGTAACCCGGAACAATAACAACTTTCTTGGAATAGCTCAGGAGTACCGCGGCGTCGGAGACAGAGATCTCTCTAACGGCATCCCCGGAGGTTACTGATGTCTGACCTCCCCCTCCGAAAACACCGACAATCACATTTAACAGGGAACGGTTCATTGCCTTGCACATCAGGATAGTAAGAATTGTACCGGCAGATCCGACAAGGATACCTCCCGTAAGCATTGCCTGGTTATTATATAGAAAACCTCCCATGGCGGCAGCCACTCCGGTAAATGAGTTAAGAAGTGATATAACAACCGGCATGTCGGCGCCACCTATTGGCATTACAAACAGCACTCCATATACAATGGCTGTTATAAACAAAAGGTACATATACGGATTCAGTTCACTGCTTGCCTGCACATTGCGGGTCATAATAAAGATGATCAGGCCAATCATTCCGGCAAGTATGGTAAGATTCACATACTTCATTGCTCTTATCCTCATATCGCCAATCCAGCCGTCAAGCTTGCCAAAAGCGATCATACTCCCCGCCCAGGAAACTGTTCCTATCATGAGCCCGAGCAGAATTGCAAGTACCTGCCCGTTTGCCATACCGGACTCTGCAATGAGCTCCGGACTGATATGAGGGAACTCCATCAATGAGATCAATGCAGCAGCGGCGCCTCCCATACCATTGAAGAATGAAACAAGCTGGGGCATTGCCGTCATCTTTACCTTTTTTGCAATGATCCATCCGATGCCTGAACCTATTATGATTGCAGCCAGAATGAGATGAATATTGCGGATTGGTTCTCCATCCTTCCTGTGAAACAGTATTGTCACAATAACAGCTAAGCCCATCCCCAATGCAGCAAGGGTATTCCCTCTGCGTGCCGTAAGAGGATGACTTAACATTTTCAATCCGACAATGAAAAGTACTGAAGCAATTATATATGTAATCTCAAGAATTGAGACACCGGTTGTGATTTCAGACATATAACTCATTAGGTCGACCTTTTTTACAGATTATAAGAAATGGCTATTTTTTCTTTTTGAACATTTCAAGCATCCTGTCGGTAACTACGAAGCCTCCGACAACATTAAGCGTTCCAAGGATCACAGTCAGGAATCCCAAAATCATGGCTCCTGTACTGTCAGCATGACCGAGAACAATAATAGCACCTATTAAAACCACCCCATGGATGGCATTGGCGCCCGACATAAGAGGAGTATGCAGTATGGCAGGGACATTACTGATCACTTCAATACCAAGAAATATTGAAAGTATAACAATGAAAATGGCTTCCCTGTGCAAAAGGAAGAATTCCAGAATGTTTTCCATAGTTTCCCTAATTTATATTTAATATCTGCTTTATTCTCTGACCAACATATTCTTCCTTGTGAACCGCTATGGTGCCGTGAATAATATCGTCATCCATATTCAGTACAAGCTTCCCTGTCTTATCGACCATAATCTTTAGAAGGTTGACAACGTTGTTGCCAAACATTTTGCTCGCATCCGAAGGCATATCGGAGAAGTAGTCAGATTTTCCCACAATGGTCACCCCGTTGACTTCTATTTTGCTGCCGTTCCTTGTTAATTCACAATTGCCTCCCGATGATGCTGCAAGGTCAATAATTACCGATCCCGGTTTCATTGAAGCCACTGTCTCCTTCAGGATAAGCACCGGTGCTCTTTTGCCCGGAATCTGTGCTGTTGCAATGACCACATCCGCAGCAATAGCCCTTTTCTGGATCAGCTCCTGCTGTTTCTTTTTGAACTCTTCACTCTGTTCAACTGCATATCCTCCTGCAGCAACATCTTCCTTAGCCCCTTCGACCTCAATAAACTTTCCGCCAAGACTTTTCACCTCCTCCTTTACAGCGGATCTTACATCAAATACTTCCACAACGGCACCAAGTTTCCTGGAAACAGCAATGGCCTGCAAACCGGCTACACCTGCACCAAGAATCAATACTCTTGCAGGTTTTATTGTCCCTGCTGCAGACATGAACATCGGGAAGAACCTGGGTAATAAAGATGCGGCATCAAGAACGGCCTTGTAGCCGGAAACAGTTGCCATGGAAGAGAGTATATCCATGGACTGGGCCCGGGAAGTCCTGGGTACAAGATCAAGAGCAAGGATTGTCACTCCTTTCTTTCTCATCTTTTCAAGCCATTCCCGGTTCTCAACCGGGCTGAGAACTGTACAAAGGATCTGGGACTCCCTGAAAGAGTTGATATCCTCTTCAACAGGCGGGTTGACCGATAACAGCATGTCAGCTCCGGAGACAACTTTTTTGTGATCGGTCACAACAGCTCCTGATGCCCTGTAAGCATCATCAGATGCAAAAGCCTTTTCCCCTGCATGAATTTCAACAAGCACTTCAATACCCATCTTTTTAATCACCGAAACTTCACCGGGAAGCATGGCTACCCTCTTTTCAGTTTCAGATTCCTTGAGGATACCTAAGACCATATTTACTGAGTTTAGAGTTAAACTGTGATTTACTTAAAAATATTTTCAGGGCACAATATAAGAAACAATACCTAATTACCTGACAGGTAAGTTAATCTTATTCAGTGTAACTTCAATAATCAGTGTTTCACCCGGCGATATCACAAACCTTTTCCGGCCCGGGACCTCCTTTCCGTAAAATGCGCTTTTTACACCGTATCCCAGTTCCGGAGGTATGATAATAAGGCGTTTCTCGCCGGCTTTCATCTCCTTCAATGATTCCTGAACTCCCTTTATCAATTGATCATCCCCTGTTTTGCATGTGAACATTTCCGGTTTTTTCCCGGGCACCGGTTTCCCGCCATCACCTGAACTGGCAAACTGCAAACCGCTGATCAGCATTCCGGTATAAGAAATACTCAGAACTGATCCTTCGGGAGGTTTGCCTCCTTTACCTTCTACGAGTATTTTATATCTGAGTCCGTCAGGAAGTGATACCATGCCGGGATATGTGTCGTTTATATACTTTTCTTCCCTGGCTTTTCTCATCTCCTGCTCATAATGGACCTTCTTCCAGAGCTTCTCAGTCTGTTTCCGGAAGGTCTCGTCGCTGACAATGAAATTTTCAGCCAGGGGACCTGCCCTTACTATTGAAACTGAATATGTTGTGTCACCAACAACAATTTTATTAACAACATCCATACCATCAACCACCTCTCCAAAGAGAGTGTAGTTTCCGTCAAGGTACGATCTGTCGCCAAGAGTAATATAATACTGACAGGTGTTTGTATGGGGTCCGTCATTGGCCATTCCCAGCATTCCGGCCTTGTTATGGCTCAGGGTGGAAATCTCATTCGGGATCACATAGCCGGTTGAGTTTACCTCAGAATTGGCAGGGTCTTTAATAATTGACGGTTCACCGCCCTGTATCACATGTCCCCTGACTACCCTGTGCCATATCGATCCGTTATAGAATGGGACTCCGGGAGGATAGGAAGCATTAGACAGGGTGCCTTCTGCAAGTCCGATAAAGTTAGCAACCGTCACAGGAGCATCCTTATAATCGAGCATGACTGAAATCAGGCCTTTATTCGTATTAAAATCAGCATATATACCTTCCGGCCTAAAAAATCCGTCGCGGGAAAGGAGATGATTAAGATTTGCTATACCATAGGCCACCACGGCTGTAACCATCGAGGAATATTCCTGGTAAGCGGGAATTGCCTCATTGTAGGTATCCAGGGTAGAATGCCAGGTACGCCCGTACTGCTGCTCCCCTTTTGTACTGAATCCAAAGGCAGGAACACCTTCCTGCAGAAATGAAAAGGTATCAGTTCTGCCCCTGCCTCCTTTTCTTACGGGTTTTGTCTTTTGAGTCAGCTCGAACGGATATTTGGGATTCAATCCGGCAACTGGTTTGGTAATCTGTCTGAAATCAGCCATCATGGCCTCCGGAACACTTATACCCGATATACAGTTGGTCCCGCCGTCGCGGTTAAATACTGCAGATATTCGTGGAAGTTTATCAGGATTCTGTTTAACCCAGGCAGTTGAGCCAATAAGACCAAATTCTTCTGCAGCCCACAGCTGTACCATTACGGTACGATCAGGTTTTCCACCTGCGGCCAGGATCAGCCTTGCTGCCTCCATGGCAGGAGCTGCGCCTGACGCATTGTCAATTGAAGCAGTCCCTCCGGCCAGTCCATCGAGATGGCCGCCAAGAACGACATATTCATCGGGGAACTTTCTTCCGGGAATCCACCCGATAACGTTATAGTATTTTATAGGACCCGGCCGGAAATAATTTCTGATGTCAAATTCAAGTTCAACTCTTTTGCCACCGGCCACCAGATCCCTGATCTCATTATATTGATTATCTATTAACTTAATATCGGGTAATGTGGGCAGCTCCTCCCAGGAACCTATCTTTTGATACAGCACCCTTACAGGAAATTTTGAGAGTTGTATAGTTCCCAGCGCACCTGCTTCACGAATAAGTCTGATGATCTCCGCTTCTCCGGCTCTGTCCCTTGGCCAGCCTGAATTTTCTCCTTCAATTAATACCCAGGCACCTTTGATACTGTCTCTTAAACCCCAAAATTCCTCAACACTCTTTGGTAAAATTACAACATGTCCCCTCTGGCGTCCCCTGGTGCCTGCAGTATAGGCAGGCGTACCAAAATCAATAGTCATCTCCTTCGGACTCGTCATCTTTCCAAACCACGGTCCCCTGTTAAAACCGACTGCCATTTCACCTGCTTCCTGCATTTCAGCCCTCATCCCCCACGACTTCATTGTGTTGACGGCCCACACACAGGCGCTGTAGTAATTATCAGAACCTGTCAGACGATCACCAAAACGGTTGGATAGAAAATCCATATGCTCCATGACCCTGTTGTCGGTTGTACCCAGGTCTATTATCCTGCTTACAACGGAATCCTGCTGCCCCCGGGCAACAAGAGTAGCAGATAAAAATATTAATAGTATAATGTTCCTTCTCATTTCAATAGCAATATGCACCTTTAAAATATCACGGTAAACGGTGATTGGATGGTATTATTAAAAAATTTTATAAACAATGTAATTATCAGCCATTTACATATTATTTTCCAAAAAAATGTTTCATCCAGAAATTGTAAGTCTGATTTCTTGCGTGGGTTGCCTTGGGTCCGCCCCAGCCGTGACGGCCATCAGGATAGAGCATGAACTCAAAGAATTTCCCTTCATCTTCCAGTTTTGAGATCAGATATATTGAGTTCTGCATATGGACATTATCATCCATATCTGCATGATATATATACAATTTCCCAGTATAGTTTTTTACAAATGTCATGGCAGACCCCTCTTTATATCCCTCGGGATTATCCTTAGGAGTGTCCATAAACCGTTCAGTATAAATATCATCATAAAGCCTGTAATCAGTAACCGGCATACCTGCAACCCCGTGTGTCCAGTAACCGGCACCTTTTGTCAGGGCCAGGCATGTCATATATCCTCCGTATGAGGTTCCCGTGATCCCGACTTTAGTGCTATCGATAAATGTTTTGGATCTTAACCACCTCACTGCATCCTCATAATCGAGTATCTCCCACTTTCCAAGGCACCTGTAGAGATAATCCTCTCCCTTCATTCCGAACTGGCCTGAGCCGCGGTGGTCAACTGTAAAAGTAATAATATCGTTCTGTGCGTACCAGCCCGGTGTGTTACCCTGCCAGGAATTACTGACATTTTTACTGCCGGGTCCCCCGTAAATAGTGAACACTACCGGGTATTTTTTCGAAGGATCAAAATTCAACGGATAGGTAATAATGGCGGGCATATTGAAAAGACCATCCGATGTCATGATCTTTACCATTTCGGTCTTTGCGTTTTTTGACGGGTCGGGAGCCACCGCAGAAAAGCTATAGATCTCCCTGATTGACTTAGCCTTTTTATCAAGCAGTACAATTGATCCCGGACTTTCAACACTGCTCCACGTATCCACAAAATAGCTGCCTCCGGGGGAGATACTGACATTATGGGTTCCGCTTCCGGAGGTCAGTTGAAGCAGATTTTTTCCGTCGAGGCCAACGCGGTACAGGTGTTTTTCTGTCGATTCCGTGCCTGTGGCATAAAAATAGACCAGCCTGGCATCTTCATCCACCCTGTCAATATCAGTAACCCTGAAGTTCAGGTCAGTCAGCTGTTTTATGAGGGTACCATCCCATCCATAATAATAAAGATTATCCCAGTCATTCCTGTAGGTTCGCACAATGAATCCGGAACCATTTTTCATCACATGAATATCTTCGAAGAAATCAATCCATGTCTTTCTCTTTTCAGTATATACCGGGATAAAGTCACCTGTCGCAGGATCGGCAAGGATTATCTGCAGGAAATTCTGATCACGATTCAGTACCTGAATAGCAAGCTTTTTACTGTCAGGCTCCCAGAAGGGCCATGCAATATACTGATCAATTGAATAATCGGTTTTCACCCAGGTTGTTTTAGCGGTCCGGATATCAGCAATACCCATCTTAACCTTCGGGTTTGGATCACCTGCAAGCGGATAAGGAGTAGCCTCGATGAGTCCGTGTAATCCATCGGGTTCGTCGAGCCTGTTAAGTGTAAAAACCGGCACATCGGTTTCATCTGTTCTCAGATAGGCTATTTTTTGTCCGTCGGGCGACCACCAGAATGCTGTGTATCTGCTTTGTCTGCCCAGGATCTCCTCATAGTAAACCCATGATGCATAGCCGTTATATACTTTATCGGTAGCATCATTTGTAAGCCTGGTCTCCTTTCTGTTTACAATATCATAAACATAAAGGTCTTTGTTTTTCGTATATGCTATCTTCGTTCCATCGGGAGAAAAATGTGGATTCACCTCTGTTGCCTTATCATTTGTCAGTTTTCTTAACTCCTTGTCGCCATAGGTGAAATAAAAGAGATCATTTTCCCTGATAAGGAGAATACTTTTCGAATCAGGGCTTAACACATCACTCATTGTAAGAGTGGTTCCTTTGGGAAGTACAGCGGCTATCCTGTCGCGTGCGGATACCTCCTCCGGGACCACGACCCCCTTTCCGGTTTTAACGTTAATGCTCTGAGTCACCAGATTCTTATTTGAATCAAAAGACCTGAAAAGGTAATGTGTATCATCGGTCCAGCCGGTGACAGCGATCTGGTTACCTCCGCGCCGGGGCATCTGGGCTTCTGTTGTCAGTAAATTTGCGGATGTAAATAAAAGAATGGAGAATAAGATCTTAAGAAAGTTGAATCCTTTCATGAACAGTATTATTAAAATATGAGTATAATTTAACAGGGAAGCAAAAATAAGAAATTTTAATTTGAATTTACCCATCATGTCGAACATCATAGTTGTTGTCATCAGTATTCAGTATTCAGGGCACCGGGCACGGGCATTGCCAGCCGTAGCTACAATGACCAACAGCGTATTATCGAAAAAGGAAGCGAAGGCTGGGCACGGAGCATAGAGATTTGAGATATGAGATATGAGCGTAGAGCGTAGAGTGTTGAGTGTTGAGTGTAGAGTGTTGAGTGTTGAGACTGAGAGATTGGGTTAACAAAATGCCGATGCAAAAGTCTTAAATACTTTTTAAAAGATGTGTATATACTTGACTTTTAATGTCTTCACTAAAACATGAAAATAGACCTGCTCTTAGGTGCATTTCCCAGGGAGCTATTGATGCCGGGATTTGTAGATCCC
Source organism: uncultured Bacteroidales bacterium (assembly GCA_963816345.1). GTDB lineage: Bacteria > Bacteroidota > Bacteroidia > Bacteroidales > VadinHA17 > LD21. The sequence goes on along the minus strand of CAWFKI010000005.1, from coordinate 780,448 downwards.
TCACTGCGTTCGGGATGACAGGTCATTTTTTATATACAAGGGGGAAGAAGCGGCGATTCGCCTTATAAGCGTTATTTCTTTTGCCGGTAATTATTTCTTAAGGCGAATCGCCGCTTCTTCCCCCTATGCTGCCACTAAAGCCCTGTCATCCCGAGCGTTAGCGAGGGATCTCCTTCTTTAATACCTGTACAGCTTTTAAAGGGGCCTGTATTACATACCTTTGTTTCTCCCTGAGTTATCAATATGAAACTCACATGATTGATCACAATCTCATATACGAATAAATATAATTTACATTTACCAATTCATTCTGCCACGAATGTGGCGGTATGTTAATAACCCCCAGCGCCCAGCTGGGGGTGAAGAGCTACACTCCTGTCGCAAACCCCGAAGGGGTGACATATTTCTGGTTGTGATGCTCCTGTTATCCAATTGTTACGCTCCTGCAGAGCTAACATCAGCGTGTGTGACCCTACCCCCAGCTGCGCTGGGGGTTATTAACCTTATGCTCTTTCAGAGCAGGCCGTATCGGATATCAAAATGGGCATCTGAAATGCTCCGGAACAGGGTTCTTTTCCGGTGCATTCTCTTTGGAAAATGCATCTTATAGCAGCTCTGTTTATAATTAAGTGTAATAGCAATTTAATGGCATCAATTTAGAACAATTTTAAATACTGTTATTTTATTAACATTGTTATTTAATTCACAATAAATAGTTATCTTTGATGCAGAAAATATAGAATTTATATCTTCACTTTAATACCCTGACCCATGATTAACTGAGACTCTCCGGCTTTTAAGCCAGGCTCATCGGGCAAAATGGTCAGGTACAAGTCAGATTTAACAGAGAAAAATATGGCAAAATTCACTTCAACCGCTGATCTGAAAAGGAGATGCGAAGAATTAAGAACAGGGTCGGACCGCGGCTTCGGAGAGGCCGGTCCCGGGAACGTTATTCAGGTAAAGGTATCGCTTGCAACATGCGGTATTGCTTCCGGTGCAAAAACAATTATGGATTTCTTTATCGAGCAGTTCGAGAGGAGAAATATTGCAGCAGTCGTAACCCGTACAGGCTGTATGGGCTATTGCTATGCAGAACCGACAGTGGAAGTTAAGCTTCCCGGCAGGGAAGAGGTTGTATTTGGTTATGTCGATATCAGGCGTGCTGACCAGATCATCGAAAAATATATTAAGACAGGGGAATTTGTAGATGGCATCATACCTGTGAATTATCAGACTATTGACTTAAAAGCGTAGGGAGGAAAATTATGTCGAAATACAATAAACATCTTCTTGTGTGTGGCGGAACAAGCTGCAACTCTTCGGAAAGCGAGGCTGTTCTCTGCAGTTTAAGGGATGAACTTGAAGCAAAAGGTCTGGTGGATTCTGTTCAGGTTATGATGACGGGCTGTTTTGGTCTTTGTGGGAAAGGGCCTGTAGTCAGACTTCTTCCTGATGATACATATTATATTGGTGTCAGGCCTGAGGACGCCCAGGAGATTGTTGAAGAGCATGTAATAAAGGGAAAACAGGTAAGCAGGCTGCTCTTAAAAGATCCGGTGACCGGTAAGGCTGTTTCCGGCTCAGGGCAGGCTGGAGTTTTTAAAAAACAGTTAAGAATTGCTCTCAGAAACTGCGGGGTTATCGATCCCGAGAATATAGACGACTACATTGCCCGTTATGGATACCAGGCTCTTGGCAAGTCACTTACTGAAATGAGCCCGGAGGAGGTCATCCGTCTTGTAAAGGATTCGGGGCAGAGAGGTCGTGGAGGTGGAGGTTTCCTTACAGGACTCAAATGGGAATTATCGCGAAAGAGCATCTCAGATGAAAAATATGTGGTTTGCAATGCAGATGAAGGTGATCCGGGAGCATTCATGGACAGATCAGTTCTTGAGGGTGATCCTCATTCGGTACTGGAGGCTATGGCAATATGCGGATACAGTATCGGATCCTCACAGGGACTCATATATATTCGCGCCGAATACCCGCTTGCCATTGAAAGATTAAAAATCGCAATAAACCAGGCAAGGGAAAATGGCTTTCTAGGCAATAACATACTGGGAACCGGTTTTAACTTTGATATTAATCTGCGGTACGGGGCAGGTGCTTTTGTCTGCGGGGAAGAGACGGCCCTGATACATTCGATGGAGGGGCTCCGGGGAGAGCCTACTGTCAAGCCTCCCTTTCCATCAGAATCCGGATACCGTAACAAGCCTACCAATGTGAATAATGTTGAGACCTATGCCTCAATTCCTGCAATTATTCTCAAAGGACCAGAATGGTTCAGCAGTATTGGCACCGAAAAGGCAAAAGGTACAAAGGTATTTGCGCTTGCCGGAAAGATAAACAATGTCGGGCTGGTTGAAGTACCAATGGGTACCACCCTGAGGGAGGTCATATTTGAAATCGGAGGCGGCATCAGAAATGGTAAAAAATTCAAGGGTGTTCAGACAGGCGGACCATCAGGCGGTTGTCTCACCGAAAAGCATCTCGACACTCCCATTGACTTTTACAACCTGATTGCAGCAGGATCCATGATGGGATCAGGAGCCATGATAATACTTGACGAAGATGACTGCATGGTATCCATGGCGAAATTCTTCCTCGAGTTCACTGTTGAGGAATCCTGCGGAAAATGTGTTCCATGCCGGATCGGCAATAAGAGACTGCACGAACTGCTTGGGCAGATATGTGAAGGGAAAGGCAGTCTGGAAGACCTTGACAGGCTTAAAAACATGAGTCTTGTGATAAAGGATACGGCGCTCTGCGGTCTCGGACAGTCATCGCCAAATCCGGTACTCTCAATGCTCGAGAACTTCAGGGAGGAGTATGTGGCGCATGTCACACAGAAAAAATGTCCGGCAGGTCAGTGCCGCAGTCTGATGGATTATGTCATAAAGCCGGAGAACTGCGTGGGTTGTACTGCCTGTGCAAGGGTTTGCCCGGTAAATGCTATATCCGGCCAGCGAAAAGAGGTACATCACATCGACCCGGCTATCTGCATAAAATGCGGTGCATGCATGGAGAAATGTAAGTTTGATGCAATTTTTATCAATTAACTGCAAGATACAAGATAATGGAAACAATAAAGCTGACCATTGATAACAAAGATATTGAGGTACCTGTAGGTACTACTATTTATAAAGCCGCCAGGAAGCTGGGTATAGATATCCCCACGTTGTGCTATATGGATCTGCACGACATGAACATTGAGAACAAGCCGGCCGGGTGCCGTATATGTGTAACCGAGGTGCAGGGAAGAAGGAACCTTGCTCCCTCCTGCTCTACAAATTGTGAAGAGGGAATGGTTGTCAGAACCCATACTACAAGGGTGCTTAATGCCCGCCGGACAGTCATGGAATTCATAATTTCCGACCATCCCAAGGACTGCCTTATTTGCGCAAAATCAGGGAACTGCGACCTGCAGGATATGTCACACCGCCTGGGGATCAGGGATATCCCGGGTGCGGCTTATGCCGAGATGTCCACCTACCGGAAGGATACCTCCCCCTCTATCATCAGGGATCTTGATAAATGCATAATGTGCAGGCGGTGTGAGACAATGTGTAATGAGGTCCAGACAGTTGGAGCTCTATCGGCTGTAAACAGAGGTTTTATGTCAACTGTTGCTCCTGCTTTCGAGCAGAATCTTGAGCACTCACCCTGTACATATTGCGGTCAGTGCGTGGCAGTATGTCCCACAGGCGCCCTTACTGAAGTAAATCATGTGCCCCAGGTATTACGGGCTCTCGCAGATCCCTCAAAAACCGTTGTGGTTCAGACTGCCCCTGCCGTACGTGCAGCACTTGGAGAAGAATTCGGACTCGCACCCGGTACGCTTGTTACGGGAAAACTGGTGGCAGCGCTGAGGGCCCTGGGCTTTGATTATGTTTTTGATACGGATTTTGCCGCTGACCTTACGATAATGGAAGAGGGGACCGAACTGCTTGAAAGATTAACAAGACATCTGAAAGGTGATACGACTGCCCGCATCCCGATCCTGACATCGTGCTGCCCCGGATGGGTCAACTTTTTCGAACACTATTTTCCCGATCTCAAGGATGTGCCCTCAACAGCAAAATCTCCCCAGCAAATGTTCGGCTCAATAGCCAAATCATATTTTGCGGATAAAATTGGCATAAGCCGCAAGGATATGGTTGTTGTATCGATTATGCCCTGCCTGGCCAAAAAATATGAATGCCAGAGAGATGAATTCTCCGTTGATAATAATCCTGACGTTGATTTTTCAATATCTACAAGGGAGCTGGCCTCATTCATAAAACAGGCCAATATTGATATCCGGAACCTGAAGGATGAAGATTTTGACTCACCCCTGGGTGAATCAACCGGCGCCAGCGTAATATTTGGCGCAACAGGCGGCGTCATTGAGGCAGCATGCAGGACTGCCTATGAATTATACACAGGTAAAAAGCTTGAAAAGGTGGAATTTTCCCAACTAAGAGGAATGGAAGGTGTCCGTGAGGCGGTCCTTGACTTTGACGGGACTCCTATTAATATCGGAATTGCGCATGGTCTGGGAAATGCACGCAAGCTTCTCGACGAAGTAAGATCGGGGAAATCAAAATTCCATGCAATTGAAGTGATGGCCTGCCCGGGAGGATGTATCGGCGGAGGAGGACAGCCACTGCACCATGGCAATTCTGATATTCTGAAAGCAAGGGCTGCGGCTATCTATGAAGAAGACAGAAATAAACCGATCAGGAAGTCACACGAGAATCCGTTCATTATTCAGCTTTATAATGAGTACCTGGGCAAGCCAGGCAGTGAAAGGGCTCACCGTCTTCTCCATACTCATTATTTCGACAAAAAGAAAAAGATACTGGTGAAAAAATAGCATATATATTGATCAAATATAAATTTCATTGTCATGTCCAGCATAAAAATTGAATTAAGAAAAGAGGATGTTGATTTTATAAAAGGAATATGCGATTCCTTCAATAAAGATCCCCAGGAACTTATTAATGTCCTGCATGGTTGTCAGCAACATTTCGGTTATCTCCCGGCAGAGGTGCAGGAGGTGGTTTCTGAATGCCTTAATATACCTGTCGCCAGGATTTACGGGGTAGTCACTTTTTATTCCTTCTTTACAATGACGCCGAAAGGCAAAAATCCTATAAGCATATGCCTTGGAACTGCATGTTATGTAAGAGGCGCGGAGAAAGTCCTTGATGAATTCAGGAAGGAACTTGGAATCCAGGTCGGGGAGACGACAAAGGATAACAAGTTTTCTCTTTCAAGTCTCAGGTGCGTGGGAGCATGCGGTCTTGCTCCGGTGGTCCTTGTGGGTGAAAAAACATATGGCAGGGTCGCCCCTGATGATGTCAGGGGAATCCTCAAAGAATATGAATAATAGGTGACCCCGGAGTAGTTTCAGGAATTAAAATCTTTTCCTGAGCTGAAGATAAAGCATACTATATTTGTTCTGCTGTTCAAATGTGCCCTCATAGTTGATGCCGAATGACACTTTCCTGGCAAACTGCCAGTAGAGGTTTATTTCACCTATATTCTGCCGGATATCCTGTGAACTTTCCGGGAGCCTGTAATCTACATACTGGTAGCCAATGCTTGTGGTAAGCTTCCCGTTCAACAGGTCGCGTGAGACTGTTGCGCCGTAGATAGGACCATTCATATAGCCTGATTCAAGCCAGGTGCCGGTAAGGGTGACCGAAACATTCACTCCCGGGATCTGGCTATATGTCAGATAACCATAAATATTCTTCGAGGGATGAGGATCCGCTTTCAGATAACGATACCCGCCCTGTACTCCGAAGGTAAGGTTGTTTGTTATCCTGTAATTGGCATAGAATCTGAAGCCCTGTCTCATCTCAGTTTCAAGTATCCTGTCAATAAATGTCTTGTAGGTCTCAAAGTAAACCACGTTTTTCCTTGCGTCATAGGAGGCTGAGATTGAAAGCCTGTTCGAGAATCTGTACCTCAATGAGAGATATAAACCTGTTGGGTCAAAATTGTTCTGCCGTGTCTCATTGCCAAGGGAATCAACCTTCAACTGGTAAAGATCCACTTCGAAGGTACCTATAAAGTAAAGGTTCTTAATGAAAGAGTTTGAATGCTGGAAATAGAGAAATCTTCTGTCAATATTCGAACCATTCATCTGCTGCATGAATGCTACCGAACTTTCACTGAATGCATCCTGCTTCCTTGTGCTTAATGCCATGTAGCCTCCGAACTGAAGGAGCTTGCTGTTGAAGCCGTAATCCGTATAATCGGGTCTGGTTCCCGCAAGTGCTCCAAATGAAAATCCTTTAAATGATTTCTCAAACTGTAATCCGTCACTTGCACCTATGTTTGCCAGTTTCGGATTTATCCTGCGTCCGATGCTTATCCTTGTCGTCTTGTTGGGATCGTAGACAAGTGCAAGATCATAAATCTTCAGGGCATTGAACAGATCACTCTTCACAGTTTCCCAGTCACCCAGTTTATGCCTGAATGAGATATAACTTTCAATTGAAAATTTCGAATTCGAAATATTACTTACATTCATGTTCAGCGTATAACGGAAGCTCTGTGAATTGGGTCCTGATGTATTTGAAAAATTCGTATAGGAATAGGCCGATATGCTTCCATTAATCCTCTGGGTCGATCCATCTGTTTCAGGCTTTTTTACAGGTGCAGCGGCAGGAGGCTCGCTGGCAGTGATCTCCTTCTGCGCCTTTACAGGAATTGCTCTGACCTCAACATCTGCTGATTTTACAGCTCTGGCGATTATGTTGTCGCCAACAGACATGTTCCTTGCAGAAATGGCCCTGCAAACACAGGATGACGAAGAGAGGTTCAGTACTGTCAGTACCGGTATGAGATTCCCGTCTGAGCTGAGGAATAAGGTATCACCCTTTGATATACCGCCCGTAGAAGGGAACTTCACATAGACACTTTGCGGGCTGATAAAGGAGACCTTTCCGCTTACATCTGAAGTGCCGGCCTGTCCCTTTACCTGAGAAGTGAAAATAAATAACAGTAAGTATAAAATTACTTTTCTCATATCTACGTATTAATCTCCTGATACTCCTGTAGGATGACAGCTGTAACACTCGGCGTTGGTATAGTTTTTACCGCTGTGTGCATTGGCGTGACAGGTTATACAATTAAATAACGCATAATTTGCCGGATCTGTGTGGCAATCTGAGCATAATGTCCAGGCCCCTCTGTGTCTGCCGGAATAAATCGGGAAGTACTGGCTGTCATGCTGGGTATATGATGCAGGTTTCCAGCCGGGATTGGTGGTATGGCACAGCGTGCAGGCAGTCGAAAAATTCAGAGCCAGATGACCCGGATTTGAAGTATTATTATAATCAGTCTGATGGCATGAAAAGCAGTCAGCTGAAATTGTTGTATAGTTCCCGTTTTTGTGACAGTCTGTACAGGAAGGTATGGCATGTCCGAGGGTAAGGGGAAAAATGCTGTGATCAAAACTGGCAGGCTTCCATCCGGGATTAAGAGTGTGACAGCTTTTACAGTTAGTCGGAAAGTTGGATGCCGTATGATTTGGATTTGTAGTTGCAAGGTAATCCGCCTGATGACAGGAATAGCAATCTGTCTTTGCGTCGGCATAATTGCCTGTATTGTGGCAGAGTGCGCAGTTAAGACCCGAATGACCCTGAACAAGAGGAAAAAAATTGTGATTAAAGCCTGCACCTGCCCACTGAAATGAGTTTATAGGGTGACATGTAATACAATCTTCTGAAAATCCTGCAGCTGTATGGTTTGGATTGGTAGTGGCCATATAATTCTGACGATGACAATCAATGCAGTTGACTCCCTGAACATCAAACCTGACGTAGGTCTCCGACTTATGGCAGGCTATGCAGTCAGCTGTCCTGTGAGCGCCGAGAAGAGGAAACCGGCTCCTCTGATGCAGTTCGGTAATATTATGTACCAGCCAGGATTCAGGGTTATGACAGCGGGCACAGTCAAGGCCTGCCGTGTTCTGATGAATATCTGTATGACACTCATTGCATTCGGTTTTTGCTTCAGAGAAAATCAGTGTAGGATGGCACTCCCGGCAGCTCACATCCTTATGCTGTCCGGAAAGCCCGAATTTTGTAGTGTTATGATCAAAGGAATAGACAGCAGTGTCAATCTGCCAGCCCCTGGAGCTGTGACATACGCTGCAGTTTACCTTAAAATCAGGTCCGTGAGGAGAATCACCCTCATGCTTAAAAAATAAAAACAGCAGGCATATCACCAGAAAGGAGAGGATTCGCATTTCAGATTTTTTTCTTAAAGCTTAAAAACCGGCTGCCAGAGCAATCTGTTGCCGCATTTAATCATTAATACTACGATCAGTCGACTATAAAACAATAAACATGTAAAACACTGAAAAGCTATCAAATGTTTCATCGCGATATCTTTAATCAGCCACACCTTTCGGATGGCAGGAATAACACTGTGCACTTGAGTAATTTTTGCCGCTGTGAGCATTTGCATGGCATGACAGGCAATTGAATTGCGTATAATTTGCCGGGTTGGCATGACAATCGGTACACTTATCCCACTGGCCGTTATGTCTTCCCGAATAAATCGGAAAAAACTGGCTGTCATGCTGGGTATACGAAGCAGGCTTCCATCCCGGATTAGTTGTATGGCACTGGGTGCATACCGTAGAAAAATTCAAGGTAACATGCCCGGGATTGTTCGTACTGGTATAATCTGCCTGATGGCAGGAATAGCAATCGGTGGGTGTTGTTGTATAATTTCCGTTCTTATGGCAATCGGCACATGCAGGTGTTGCATGTCCAAGAGTAAGAGGGAAGGTGGTATGGTTAAATGTTGCCGGCTGCCATCCCGGATTTGTAGTATGACATGATTTACAGTCTGTTGGAAATCCTGATGTGGCGTGATTCGGATTTGTTGTGGAGGTGTAATCCTGCTGATGACATGAATAACAGGTTGTCGGCGTTGCAGTATAATTACCACCTTTATGGCAGTCAACGCATGCCGGTGAGGCATGACCAAGTGTAAGAGGAAAAGCGGCATGATTGAAGGTAGTCGGTTTCCATCCCGGATTTGTGGTATGGCATGTGAGGCAGGCAGTTGAAAAACCGGCTGTAGTATGATTGGGATTTGTTGTAGCAGTATAATTCTGCTTATGACATGAGTAGCAATCGGCAGATACAGAAGTGTAATTTCCGCCTGTATGGCAATCGGTACAGGTCGCCGTGGAATGGCCAAGGGTAAGTGGGAAGCTACTGTGATTGAACGCAGCAGGTTTCCATCCGGGGCTCAGGGTATGACAATTTCCACATGCTGTGGAAAAGTCTGATGCAGAGTGATCAGGATTTTTGGCCGAGAGGAAATCCTGCTGGTGACAGGAGTAGCAATCGGTATTCAGACCTGAGAAGCTCCCCTGTGTTCTATGACATTCGGAACAGACAATGTTCGCATGACCCTGGGCAAGGGGAAACACATTATGATTAAAACCTGCGCCGGTCCACTCTAATGAGTTTACCTTATGACAGAGGGAGCAATCTTCTGAAATTCCCGACTGAGGATGATTTGGGTTTGTCGTTGCCATATAATTGGAAAGATGACAATCGACACAGTTAACTCCCTGAACATCATAACGGTTATGAGACTCCGATTTATGACACTGAATGCAATCAGCAGTCCGGTGAGCTCCCAGAAGAGGAAATCTGCCTGCCTGGTGAATCTGCGTAATATTTGTTACAAGCCATGATGCGGGGGTATGACAACGGGAGCAATCAAGTCCGACAGTTGACTGGTGTATATCAGTGTGACATTCATTACATTCTGTCTTTGCTTTTGAAAAAACAAGGGTCGGATGACATTCCCGGCAATTCACAATTATATGCTCGCCTGCAAGCGGAAATTTTGTTTTATTATGATTAAAGGAATATATTGTCCTGTCGAGCTCCCATCCCTTCGAACTATGGCAGGTACCGCAACTGATCTTAAAATCAGGACCATGGGGTGAATCACCCTTCCGGTTAAAGAATACCAGGAAAAAGCAGAATACTAAAAGTGACAGGATTCGCATTTGTACTCTTTTATTTTATAAATAACATAGCTCACGGATCCCTCCTGCTGAAGTTTGTGGCACTTCGCACAGGGTACATTGACATGCTTGCCAATAAGCCTGAACGCAGTAGTATTGTGATCAAACCTGGAAGCCTTCCAGTTTTCAGTATCGTGACATTCGGTGCAATTCGTCGATCCGTTTCTGGCAAACTGTTTAAAATGCTTATCTTCATGACAATCAGAGCAATTCATTGCCAGTCCTGAGAATTTCTGAAGAATTTTACCTTCACTGTCAGGCTTAAAATGGCAAACCCTGCAATCTGCCTTTGAGTGAGCGCCGGTAAGCTTAAAGGCAGTTACAGAATGATCAAATGTGACCTCATTCCAATTGTTTTCAGTATGGCATTTCTTACAATTTGCATCCGGATAATATTTTGCCTCAATAAATGTTTTGTGGATATCCTGATGACAGTCATTACAATTCAGGCCAATATCTCTGAAGTTCCAGTCTTTTTGCTTTCTGTGGCAATCGGTACAGGGTATTGCCGTATGTGCTCCTAAAAGTGGAAATGCTGCTGCTTTGTGCTGATCAATAGTGTATGAAAAAAGCTTAAAGCCTTTTACATCATGACACTGTGAACAATCCGGAGTCACCTTCCCCTTTACAAATTGCTTTTTATGGTAATCGGCATGGCAATCAGTACACCGGTCATGCTTCAGAGCATCGGTGAACTTTCCTTTATGGCACGCCTGGCAACTGACAGCCTGATGTTTATCAACAAGTTTGAAATCAGTTTTATTATGGTCGAAATTTTTAGAGACTTTAACTGCCTTAAAAGATTCCTCGCTATGGCACTGGGTACAGTTCTGACCAAACTTATTATTATGAGGATCCTTATGGCAATCTGTACAACTGGAGAACACAATCCCCTTGAATTTCTGGAATTTTGTTCCTCCGGTAATTTCAACCGCATGACATTTTACACATTCCACGCTCTTATGTTTGCCAAGCAGCGGGTATCTGGTATCAGAATGATTAAATTTTGTTGCCGGTTTGAATGAATCGGGATTGTGACAGTCGAGACAGGATGAAGAAAGCGTCTTCTGATGATAATCCGCGTGACAGTTTAAGCATTCCGTTCCCAATCCGATGAAGGTAAACTTCTTCGATTTAATTTTCTGATTTACAATGTATTTGTTATTATGGCAATCTTTGCACTCCCTTTTAGCATGGGGCACCGACAAGGGATACCCCGTAAGATTGTGGTTAAACGCGGCACTATCGAGCCGGACAAGCTGAAAATTCTTACCATTATGATCGCTGTGGCATACAATGCATTGCTTGCCGCTAACATCAGAGGAAGCATGGTACCCTTTACTTAATGTTATTCTCTCCTTTACCTCGGTATGGCAGCTCAGACACTTATCGTTAGAGACTTTATTGCCAAGTATATGACAAAGGGTGCAATTTGAAATTCCTTCAAGCTGGGAATGAGGCCCGGCCAGGTCGCCGGGGGAGAGCTGTGCAGACAGGCTGCAAAACTGAAAAGCAAGCATTACAACAATTACGCTTATTTTACCTCTCTTAAACCGCATATCAATATATGTTTTCCCGGGCTAATGTTTCATTACTGTCTCACCAAATTTCTTTGTAATCATTATTCCCGCTTTTTCGAGGAACTGAGTTGGCAGTTCCCCACCAGCGAAAATGTAAACCAGGTCATTTTTTATCTGCATATTCTTCTCCTCTTTTCCGACTGAGAGTAATACAGAATCATCTTCAATTTTTAAAAGGTTTGAATTAAACATGACCTGAAGTTTTCCTTCTGCTACAGCTTTATTCAGCGCCATGCTGTTGAGTGGTTTTATACGGTTGAAAACCTCGTTCCTGTATGAAAGGATCACATGGTTATGATCTGCAAGCAGCAGGGCTGATTCCACTGCGGAATCGCCACCACCCACCACAATTACATGCTTTCCTGATATCTCCTCAGGCTCAAGAAGCCGGTAGGCTACTTTTTCCTTGTTCTCACCCGGGACATTGAGTTTTCTGGGTGTCCCTCTGCGGCCTATGGCAAGCAATACGCTGGCAGAGGTAAGCTCCTCTCCTTTTATCGTAATAATTTTAAATATCCCGCTGTCAGAAACTATTGACTCTACTTTACTGTTTTCAGTCACCTCAATATTATTTTTATTCAGTACATCCCGCCACAGATCAAGAAGTTCTGCCTTGGTGGTCTCATAAAGCTTTATCTTTCCCGTAGAGAGGCAGATCCATTGGCGATGTCATCACAATTTTTTTTCTGGGAAAGGTAAAAACTGTTCCGCCCAGTGTATCCTGATCAAGAAGCAGAAATTTCAAACCATGCTTTTTTGCTGCCAGAGATCCGGATATACCTGCCGGGCCTGCACCGATAATAATCAGATCATATGAGGCCTGGTGGTTTTTATTCAGCTTCCTGGAAATATTTTCCACTGCCTGCCTGCCCTGTTCAACAGCATTTTTAATCAGACCCATCCCGCCTAACTCACCTGCAATGAATATACCGTGAACATTTGTCTCGAAATTCTGGTCAACATGAGGCAGTTCAACGCCACGTTTCTCGGTACCTATTCTCAGACTTATGGCTCCTGTAGGACAGGCATGAAAACAGGCACCGTGTCCGATACAGTGAGAAGCATTTATAATTGTCGCTTTTCCGTTCCTTATTCCTAAAATATCACGCTCGGGACATGCCGAGATGCATGCTCCGGTCTGTATACAGCTATTGACATCAATATACGGATGCAGTGAAATGGGCTCATGGATCCCCGCCTCCTTCGCCTGCCTTATCTTTTCTTCAACTATTCTGGATTCCTTGCTTTTCTTGCGCAGATAAATAATAACAACAACCAGACAGAGGATTATGGCCAGCGAATAGATCAGAATATTTTCAACCAGTTGTTCCATATCTAAAAGATCCATCTGTAACCGAAAACAATTGTCACTGCAACATGGATAGCCATTATGATCAGCATAACTAGAGCAAACGGCAAATGCGCAACATGCCAGTACTTAAACAGGTTCTGCATGGTATCGAGCCTTTCAATTTTACGGTTCAGCATTATGTCGTCTTTCACAATTGACAGTATATTCTTAAACTCGGTGTAAGGCAAATTATTGCTTTTCAGGACATTTTTAACCGATCTTATAGTCTTACGGTCTTCGAAATACTTCCTGAAATAACTGGTAACCGGGTTTTTATGATATAATGCAACTTTTCTTTTTACCGAGTCAGCTAAAATGTTAAAACTTACTTCATCAAGATTATAATTGTTCCTCACTAGACCGACAACGTCAGTTTTTAATTCCTTTACTTCACTGAGAGACAATTCCTGGCCCTCTATTGTTCGTGGGATCTGAAGATAAATGAATCTCCCGATAATGCCGCTAAGGAACACAGCGACCATACTCCAGAAGCTTATTGCCACAAGGCCCCCGAACTTATAGGATGTGTGAAACAGAACAAGTATGGGACCCAGCGTGCACAGGAATATATGAAATTCGAGCCAGTTCTTTAACGACCCCATCCTGGAGAAAGCCCTGTATCTCTTTCTGACCATATAGGAGACCATACCTATAATCATACATAATGAACCTGCAATGCCTATGCCATGCCCGATAATGCCGCTGGGCTTCAATATTGCATGATCAGGGGAATAGACTCTCTCCTCAATGTTCAGTGTATAATATGACATTCCTCTGTATACCAGAAATATGAATGTCAGAAATACAATTGTTACCAGAACGCTTATGTATAATTTATGGGCGGTTTCAGACATGCTAAATAATGGATTACCTTTTTAAAATTAATTAACTTTCCTGAACAATCAACAAAGTTTTCACTTAAATTATTGTTCACAGGCTCGCATATTTACAACTTGGCAGCGACACGAAGAAACATCTTCTGATACGGCGCAACGGCTCAATGGCTCAACGGCGTAACGGCGTAACGGCACTCGCTCTACTCTCTACGCTCATATCTCTCCGCTCTGTGCCCCGTGCCCTTCGCCCCCTTAAACCCACCCCTGGCCCCTCCAGGGAGGGGAATCTGAAGAAGCTCCTTGCCCTGCGCTCTGTGCCCGTGCCCTGTGCCCTTTTCCCTGTGCCCCATGCCCTGTGCCACTTGCCCGTGCCCCTTGCCTTCTTATTACCTGGTACCTTTTATGCCGTTGCGCCTTTGCGCCGTTACGCCGCTCTTCCTGTACCAGAAAAAATATTCTTTTTGCTTCCTCTTCTCTTCGATGGTTCTGGCAACATAAACCTTTTTCCCGGTATAGGGATCGGAACCGGTATAATAAATAACAGTGGACAGTGTCATTGGTGTGGGCGTAAAGTCCTGGACCTGTTCGGGTTTTATGTGCAGGCTCTTTACCTCGGAGACCAGATCCCGCATATCGGAATCGGTGCAACCAGGGTGTGCTGAAATAAAATATGGCACAATCTCATATCGTAATTCGTACCTTGATATTATGTTGTCGAATCGCTTTTTCAGCTTCCGGAATAGTTCAAAAGGCGTTTTTCTCATAAGTGACAGTACTTCAGGTGAAGTATGCTCCGGGGCAACCTTGAGCCTGCCCGATATATGATTCCGGATCAGTTCTTCGAGGTATTCACCCTCATCCCTGCCGGCATTTTGATTCCATTCCGGAAACAATAAATCATATCTCACACCGCTGCCCACGAATGATTTTCTGATACCTTCCACCTGGTCGATATTTTTATACAGACGGGTCAGAGACTTATGATCCGTATCAAGATTTTTACATACGGCAGGCCATATACATGAAGGCCGTGAACATGCCTGACACAGCTTCATATCCCTGCCCTTCATTGCATACATATTTGCTGAAGGTCCACCAATATCTGAAAGATATCCTTTAAAATCAGGCAATTTTGAAATTTTTCTTATCTCTTTCAGAATTGAATCCTCCGACCTGCTTATTATCTGCTTACCCTGATGCGCTGCTATTGCACAGAAACTGCATCCTCCAAAGCATCCCCGATGGATATTTACCGAGAATTTTATCATCTCGTAAGCCGGAATAGCTCCCTTTTTAAAGTACCTGGGGTGAGGCAGGTACATATACGGGAGATCAAAAGAACGATCAGCCTCCTCCCGGTCCATTGGAGGAAACGGAGGATTGACCAGTACATTTTTGTCTCCTGAAGCTTCAATCAGTCTTGCAGATATAATCCTGTTAGACTCCTTTTCGAACTTCACAAAATTCCCGGCAAAATGCTTTTTGTCTTTCAGGCAGCTTTCATATGAATAAAGTGAGATATCCTTCCAACCGTTATTAACAGGAAGAGGTTCATCTTTTCCAATCACCAAAGCTGTCTGGGGAATAGTCCTGATATCTGCAAACGGCACCCCTGCTTTAAGCTTTTCTGCAAGCTCTCTTACAGGCTGTTCACCCATACCATATATCAGCAGGTCGGCTCTGCTGCCAATGAGGATAGAGGGTTCCAGCTTATCTTTCCAGTAATCGTAATGGGTAAGTCTGCGCATCGAGGCTTCTATGCCGCCAATCACAACCGGCACATCAGGAAATAAGTTCTTAAGGATACTTGTATATACAACCGTAGGATAATCAGGCCTGAAGCCCGCTTTACCTCCCGGGGTATAGGCATCATCGGATCTTAAGCGCCGTGCCGCGGTATAATGGTTGACCATCGAATCCATATTACCTGCAGTGACCCCAAAGAAATACCTTGGTTTGCCCAGTTTGCGAAAATCCCTTAAATCGTCCTGCCAGTTTGGCTGTGGTACTATTGCGACTCTCATCCCCTCCTCCTCCAGTACCCTGCCTATTACCGCAGGTCCGAATGAAGGATGATCCACATAGGCATCTCCACTGAAGATAATTACATCCAGTTCCTTCCACCCCAGAGAGTCAACTTCTTTCCTGGTCGTGGGAAGCCATCCTTTATTTGAATCAGGTTGATTTTTCACTGCGCTAAGTTACTTAAAATTACTATCTTGCCGACGTATATGATAATAATCACAGGCATTCCGTAATGCTTAATAAGAGAACACAATATAAACCAGTGAACCCATGCTTCCCGCGTCTGGTTGAATTATACGGTCTCTGTTTCCTGTTCTTTCTTATGATGCCTGCAAATACCATGGCTCAGGACTCAATTAAAAGGCCAACTGTCGGACTAGTCCTGAGCGGAGGAGGTGCACACGGCATTGCTCACCTGGGCGTGATCAGGGTGATGGAGGAGGCCGGCTTAAGGCCTGATTATATAACCGGAGTAAGTATGGGCAGCATTATCGGAGGTATGTATTCATTAGGCTACAGTGGAGACAGTGTATATAATATCCTGAAAAAGATAAAATGGGATTTAATCCTGTCCAACAAGCTTCCTGAAAACAAGCTGATCTTTTCTGAAAAGGAAAACTATTACAATAGTATTATTTCATTACCCGTATCCTTCAAAAAGTTCGTTCTGCCCTCAGGCCTCATAAACGGTCAGCTTATTGAGAATACTTTAAGTTATTATAGCTGGCCGGCAGGGGATATTTCTGATTTTTCACAACTCCCGGTTCCTTTCACATGTGTGGCTACGGATCTGATAACGTACCGGAAAGTTGATCTTAAGACAGGTTATCTTCCTGATGCAATACGGGCAAGCTTTTCGGTGCCTTCAATATTCACCCCGCTGAAGCTCGATACCCTTCTTCTCGTGGATGGAGGTTTAATAAGAAATTTCGCCGCTACCGAGGCTAAAGAAATGGGGGCGGATATCCTGATAGGTTCATATACAGGCTTCAAGGCGTACAAGGAGAAAAATCTTCAGTCTTTGTCGGGAATAATCAGGCAGATCGCTTTCTTCAGAAGCCTGGAAGATTTCAATAAAGAAAAAAAGCTTATTAATGTGCTTATAATTCCTGAAATGGGGAAATTATCCTCAACAGACTTTGAAAATGTGGACTCTCTTGTTGAAAGAGGCTATGAAGCGGCACTTCCTTATAAAGAATATTTCAGAAAACTGGCTGATTCTCTTAACCTTATCGGGAAACAGGAACCATTGAAAAATATTCTTGATAAACAAACCTATACCTTTGACAAAGTGGAAATTACAGGGAACAAATATTATCCGGAAGATCAGATCCGGGGAGTCCTGGATATTGATCCCGGTGAAAAGGTTGATAAAAATATGCTCAGTGACAGGATCAATCTGCTGTATGGCAAGACATGGTTTGAAAAGGTCAAGTACCGGTTTGTCACGAGAAATGATTCACTTATCCTTGTCATTGAATGTACCGAGCAACCAAAGGGAATGCTCTACGGAGCCGTGCATTATGACAATACACTGAATTCCGGGATTATAGTCCGTTTATCTGTCAAGAATCTGTTAACACAGAGATCAGATTTAAACATATACTCCTTCATAGCACAGTATTACAGGTTTAAATTTCATTTCCTGCAGTTCATTGACCGCTATGAGAAATATGGTCTTTCAGCAAATTTTTACTCAGATAACACTTTAGTGCCCATGCTTGATATTAAAGGCGAAAAGGGCGGTGTGATCATCAGAAACTTCATTCCCGGTATTTCCCTGAGCCATAGCATCGGGTTGAACCAGATGATGAATCTATCAGGTCGGTTGGAGAGCTCAAGTCAGATCCTGCGCTATATCCCGGATGACCATCTTAAGAGCCGTTCATTCAATTACATGACTTATGGTTACGATTATAAGATAAACTCAGTCGATACTAAATATTTCCCCAACAGGGGTGCCATAATGTCCATTTCAGCTGAAACAACAAGACTGCTTTCGGGATCTGAAAAAAGTGACTTATCCTCTACTGTATTCAGGGTAAATGATATAATCGGCTTCTCCGCGCAAAGATTTTTCACTCTCAATGCCCATCTTGAGCAATATTTTAGCAGCGGAGGGAAAATGACCTGGACCATTGGAGGTGATGCGCTATATATCTCAGCTTCGGATTCGGTTTCTTCCCGGAATAATTTTTATCTACTCGGTGGCATCGATCCGGTTGGTAAAAGATCCATTGCCATGGCGGGATATCAGGCAAATGAAATACCCATACAGAAAATGGCCGGGATAAGAGCCGGAGCTGATATGGAATTATTCAGGGACTTCCACCTGGAGTTTATGGCTAACTTCGCTGCCATACAGGAAGTTAACAGGACAGACGGTTATACTTTTCTTTCAGGATACGGATTAGTGGCCGGGTACATGTCCATAATGGGTCCTCTGAAAATAGGGATTATGTACGGTAACGGAAACCATGATGAATATTTCAACAATATAAAGGGATATATTAGTCTGGGATATAATTTCTGATTTCATCTGTCTGACTGATCTCAAAGGATTTCAGTTTGTATTAATTGGTCTGATTGTTGCAGATAGTCCAACTGGATTTTACAGGTTTTTTTGTAATTAATTATTTTAAAAGGCTGAGTTCTGATGGATGTAGTTAAAGTGATAGAGCAACATAAAAGGCTTTGCACCCTGGTATCAGAAAGGCGCATCAAGCAAAGTCTTGATTTATTAACAGATATGATTACAAGTGTCTCCTCGGGAGATCTTCGGGATGAGTATGAAAATATAGCCATGACCTACAGGAACATGGTAACATATACAATCGATGGGATTAAGGATCCTGAGCGAAATAAAATCTATCTGAAACTGATACAGTCAATTCTCGGTCTTGCAGACAGGGTACGACAGGACATATTGTCACATTATTCGGGATGGCATACTTACTGGGTAAAACAACAGGCAGAGAAAGGAATGAAGGTCAGCGGAAAGACAATAGTGGATACAGTTGATGATCTTCTTTTCAAATCAGAGCTGGATGAATGGCTTAAGATCAGCAATGAGATCAATCCCGATCCTGAATCAGGAATAGCGAGAAGGCACAGGCACCTGATCAAAAATATTTTCAACCATCTCTGGCTGACTGACTATTACGGAGAAGCTGAGAACAGTCTGATAGATATTATACTGAAATCAAATAAGTTCAGGTGGCATGAATCCAGCATATTCACAACTGCCATCACACTCAGCTCACTAAGGACCTGGCAGACTGAAAAATTATTCCATCTGATAAGAATATATGAAGCCGGGCAGGAGCAGGTTATGGAAAGAGCTCTCACAGGTCTGATCCTGAACCTTCATTATTATAATGTCAGGTTTCTCCTGTACCCCGAGCTGGCGTGCCAGGATCACCGAAATGAGCAGCGACGCCAGGTTCAGGGAGCATTGCAGAATAATAGTTTTACAGACAATCAGATCGAGGGAAACAGAAAAACTGAGTAAAAAGCTTCAGGAGGAGATACTTCCGCATATGGCAAAGCTTAAACCCAGAATTGAAGAGAAGCTTGATCTTGACAATATCCTTCCAAGTGAGAAGAATGAAGAGAAGAACCCTGACTGGTCGGATGTATTCAGTGATTCGGATGAGATTTACAAGACAATGGAAGAACTTACGCAGCTCCAGATGGAAGGTGCTGATGTTTACATGTCAGCATTTGCCAATATGAAACAGTTTGATTTCTTCAAGGACTTTCAGAACTGGTTTGTCCCGTTCTATCCTGATCATGAAACTGTAAATGAAATATATAAGGATGAAATCCTGGGTCCGGGAACCAATGAGCTCGCAGAGGCTCTTTATAAAACACCCTTTATCTGCAACTCTGATAAATATTCACTGCTCTTAAATCTGAAATATCTTCCATCCTCTCAGAAGACCATGATGCTTAAGGTTTTCCGTATGGAGCTGGAAGGTCTGCAGCAGCTAAATGATGAAGCCACCCCTACCGATCCATACAGGAGTTTCAGGATTAATGTGACACAATACCTGCAGGATATCTACAGGTTCTTTAAACTATCACCCTACAGAAAGGAATTTGAAGACCTCTTCATAGGCAAGATGGATATGTACAATTCCGAGTTCTTCAAAATAACCTGTAATGCATCAGAGGTTGAGGCAGGACTGGCAGACTATTTCTTCAATAAAAACTTTTATGATGATGCCCTCTTTCTCTTCCTCAAACAGGTCAGGGAAAGGCCTGCTGATATTCAGCTATATGAAAAGATCGGATATTGTTACCAGGAGAGATACGATTATGATGAGGCGCTCAGATATTACAAAAGGTCGGAGTTAATTGAGAAGAAAGCCTGGACATTGAAAAAGATCGGACTTTGCCTGAGGAGGACCGGGAAAAATGAGGAAGCCCTGGAATATTATCTTCAGGCTTGTGAGATGGAGCCCGAAAACATACATAGTATAATTATGACCGGCCATTGCTATCTTGATCTCAGAAATTATGAGATGGCGCTGAAATATTATTTCAAAGTGGAATATAATGATCCGGGTAACCTGAAAATTCTCAGGCCTATTGCGTATTGCTACTTTGCACTGGGGAGATTTGATGATTCCGAAAAATACTATGATCGCTTATCTGCCGGTAAACTGACTGCCCACGACCAGATTAATATCGGACATCTTGCCCTCTGCAGAGGAAAAAAACATGAGGCTGTCAATCTCTACCGCCAAAGCATAATTGCAGGGGAGCTGTCAAAAGAGCAGTTCATAGCAATCTTTTCAGAAGACTCGCCTCTGCTCATATCGCTGGGGGTAAATCCTGATGATCTGCCAATACTTCTTGATTATCTGTTATTTAGTATTTCCTGAGCTTATAGAATCTCTTTCGTGTGGCGGGCCATCCAGGGAGTCTCCTTCATGCATGGGTCTACCCTCATGAGAAAAGGATCTCTCTTCCCGGTTATGGAACCTGTCGTTCTGATGCCCTCTTCTGTTATGGAGTATCATCTGCTGCCGGCGTTCATCCATCGCCTTCAGACGGGCCATCTGATCACTGGTAAGATAGGTATCGATCTCTTTGCGGAATTCCTTCATACTTGCATCAAGCTCCTGCCGGAATTTATTCTGGATATCACTGTTTATCTTTGCATATTTATCAAGTACAAGGTCAATTTTTGCTTTCTGCTGTTCATCGGGCTGTATAGCCTTGTAAAAACCTTCCCGGAACCTGCTTTCAGAAAAATAGACCCTGACAGGATTAAGCCTGTGATACCTGATCTGCGCTGAGGTGAGCATTCCCAGTACGAACCCGATAACCAGGGTAGCAACCATCAATAATATTGGTTTTAATTTCATTTTGAATTATTTACCCGTTAAAAGACATACAATACTTTCATCATAATTATTGCTTAGCCCCAGAAATGAATTAAATGAAAGAGATCCTTCCATAAGAAAGATTGAGACAAGAAGGACTACAATTGCGGCAATGCCGGTAATTGCAATTCTGTAAAATGCAAAATCCATGTATCTGACAAACTCAACCTCCTTTGTAACAATTATTCCGGCTTTGAATAATTTATCGATCACCTTCTCACTAAACCCTTTTTTAAAATCGTATGAGACTCCCTCCCGCTCCAGTTTCATGGAAACTTCATTTGCATCAGTATCCGCATCCAGCGAGCTGATTAACAGATTTTTGATCTCTGAGGATTTCATTTGATTTAGAGTTTTTTTAATATATTCCTTAATTGTTCCTGAGCTCTTGATAACCTTGAAAGAACTGTTCCCAGAGGCAGATCAAGTATTTCTGCAGTCTCTTTTGTCGAATATCCCTGAAGCATTCGCATAGTCACCACGATACGGAAACCCGGATCAAGAGCCATCAGCGCTTTATTTACTATTTCAGATGCTTCGCTTCGTGATTCATTGTCAGTATCAGCCACCTGCATCTCGTACAATTCATCATTACTTTTTTGCGAAAACATTGAAAATATCCTTTTTCTTCTCTTTATCTCATTAAGGGTCAGGTTAACTGCGATTTTTTGTATATAAGTTGATAATTTTGAATCGCCCCTGAACTCTGATAATGAATGATAAAGCTTTATAAATACCTCCTGACCAATGTCTTCAGCATAGACAGAATCACCAAGCATACCTTTAACGGTCCTTGCAACCATCTTCCTGTAACTGGTCACTATTTCTCCAAACGCTTTTTTATCCCCGTTTAAGGAAGCTTTTACCAGTTCTTTTTCCCTGTCACTACTGTACGATTCATTGATCATACCGTTATAAATAGACAATTACTGACACGTTATTATTCCCGGAAATTTCTTTTGATCCCTAAGGGATTCTCCAGAACACTCTAACTCCCATTATTTCACTGTTGCTGTAACAAATTATTTTCGTCCACAAGCTTTACCACATAGTCCCTGGTATATCTTATGAGGAAGAGATTCCGGTTTTCAAATCCGTCAGCAGGATATTTCCGTTCAAAATCAAAATCAGTCTGGAGAAGTTCCGGATGGTGTATTTCCGGATGAATTAAAAATTCCTTACCGTGAAGTGCGAGACCGCTTATAAAATAGTAGGCAATATCGTATCCCTGCCAGGCGTAGCTCTTCTCTGCAGGTTCAGTCAGGAATATTTTCCTGTACTCTGAATTGAAATGTATGACATCGGGTCTGGAATAGTCAATCCAGTAAGGTGTATATATCATAAGGTCAAGGTCGAAGAAATATTTGGGATCGAGGTTATCAATATCCCTCATAGCGGGGTAACCAAAAACCTTTATATCATATCTTTTTGAAAGGCTGTGAATATCAATAATTGTTTCACTTATTACAGGACCATCTTCAGAGGCTATAACGACTATGTTTTTAGTCTGCTCGGACAGTGCATGTGCCAGCCTGTTAATGGAATCATTGTCAAACATCGACCTGCTGTAGAAGAGAAATTCCTTAAACCTGATATCCTCAAAAGGTATCTTATTACTCAGGTCTTCAAGGATAAGTCTTTTAAAGTTCTGTACATCAGGATCCATGCCGGTGGTGTCGGCATGGATAAATACAATATTATGATCGGGGTACCCGCTTATCCTTTTTGCCAGTTTCTGCTGGGCAGTTCCCAGGGATGAGCTTGCCAGGAAGATCTCCGGATTATCCTTCAGCACGGAATTATTGAAGAGAGGCACGGGAGATACAACGGGAATACCCAGACCCTTTGCATACTCAGCCACCAGAGAAAGGTTACCGGAATATACGGGTCCTATTATAAGGTCCATTCCTTTAAGTTTTCCGCTGTTTATAATCCGGGTGATTTCGACAGTATCACTTTTTATATCCCAGGCATAAATATTTACATCCATCCCCAGGGCGCGAAGGGTATCAGCTGCCATCAGTATGCCGTTGTACATTTCTATGAAATCGAGACTTCTGGGATAGATCCAATCTTCATTTCTCCTCGTCACCTTTACATTTTTCTTCCCCTTGCCGGTCCGGATGAATCAATTTCTACCCTTGTCGAATTCTCCTTCAGGTAGAAGGGTAACAACACTGCCACATTCAGTGATCCTGAAAGTCTTGTCAAAGGGGTATAACCTTCGGGCCGTTCCGCCTGTATCCATTGCTCAGGGACAACAACCTTTACAGTATCTGCAGCAACAGGTTTAACTTCCTGTTTCTCAGGAAGCTTTATGCCCGGAATTCTTAGAGAGTCTCCAACCTGGGGAAAACGCAGGTCTCTGTTCGCTTTTCTTATTTCCCGTACTGAAACTCCGTATTTCTCTGCAATTGAAGAGAGAGATTCGCCACTCTCAACTTTATGAAAGAAAACAGGCTTTTCCTGATCATCAAATTTCTGACGATTGCTCATGAACTGCTTTTTGGGGATAGCTATTTCACTACCTACCGGAAACTTATTTATATCAATTCCGGGATTGCTTTGAATTATTTCATTTTCAGAGACTCCAAAAGATTTTGAAAGAAAATATATCGTCTCCCCGGGATTCAGGTTATGATATATAAATTTCGTGTCGTCATGCTGTACCTGGGTAGCCTGTGACTCAACCGGAACCGTTACGGTGACCGGTTTAACAGGAATTCTCAGGGTCTGGCCCTCCTTTATGCCATAAACAGCAGGAGGATTTTCCTTTGTAAGCTCCTCAACCGTAATCCCGTATGCTTTCGATATTGAATAAACTGTTTCTCCCTTCTTTACCAGATGTACATAATATGGAACTCCTGAAATGATCACTTTGTCGTTGGATCTTTCCACCGCGACCTGTGAAAACGCATTATGACCAGATAATAATAAAATTATTGCCAAGGGCAGCACCTTTACCAAATTCCCGGTTTTTATTCCTGACATTATTCTGTTCCCTCTTTAAAATGATTTTAGAAATGCTCTGCAATTTTTTTCAATCCTTTCAGGCACATTCGATATGTCTGCCCTGATAAATTTTTCACCTGTAATTCTTTCATAAAGTTCGATATATCTTTCTGAAACTTCATTGACGAATTCATCGCTCATGTCAGGAACGCTCTGTCCATGCTTGCCCTGAAAACCATTCGCCATAAGCCATTCCCTCACAAATTCTTTAGATAACTGCTTCTGTGGAAGTCCTTTATCGAACCGCGACTGGTATTCGTCAGCATAAAAATACCTTGAAGAATCAGGAGTATTTATCTCATCGATCAGGTAGATCTTTCCGTTTTTCCTGCCAAATTCATATTTTGTATCCACCAGGATCAGTCCGTGCTCCGCTGCAATGGCGGAACCCCTGAGAAAGACCTCCATTGTGTATTTCTCGATTAGATTCGTACTCCTTCTCAGGAATAAGGCCGCTTTTTATTATTTCATCACGCGAAATATCCTCATCGTGTCTGCCCTGTTCAGCTTTTGTTGTAGGTGTGATGATCGGCTTTTCAAACCGCTGGTGCTCTTTCATTCCTTCAGGTATCCTGACTCCGCATATCTCTCTTGAGCCTCCTTTATAAGTTCGCCATGAACTACCTGTAAGATAAGCTCTTACAATCATCTCTACCGGATATGGCTCACATTTGTGCCCGAATGTCACAGTGGGATCAGGTGTCGCTATTTTCCAGTTCGGAACGATATCGCTTGTGGCATCCAGAAATTTTGCAGCTATCTGATTAAGGACCTGTCCTTTGTATGGAATGCCCCTGGGAAGTACAACATCAAATGCCGAGATCCTGTCAGATACGATCATCAGGAGATAATCATCATTAATATTATAGACATCTCTGACTTTTCCCTTATAAATACTTTTCTGTCCCGGGAAATTGTAATTTGAGCTTAATATTGTCCTTACCATATTTTTTCTGATTAACGTTATATTTCAGAATTTAACTAGTTTAATTTCAAAATTCATTAAGCGGTTTACTTACCGGATTTATCATTTATCTTATCTGTTTCATTCTCCTCTTCCTCGTAAGCCCTTACAATTCTCTTCACAAGCTTATGACGCACAATATCCCTCTTCATCAAATTTGATCATTGAGATCCCTTCGATACCTGAAAGAATCCTGATAGCCTGCATCAGCCCCGATTCATTTTTCTCGGAAGATCTATCTGTGTTGTATCACCGGTCATAATGAACTTTGAATTAACTCCCATCCTTGTCAGAAACATTTTGAGCTGGCTTATTGTTGCATTTTGTGCTTCATCCAGGATTACGAATGCATTTTCCAGCGTCCTGCCTCGCATAAAGGCGAGCGGGGCTATCTGTACCGTTCCATCTTCAATCCAGGTCTCAAGTTTCTTAAAAGGCAGCATATCGTGCAGTGCATCGTAGAGTGGCTGAAGGTAAGGATCAAGTTTCTCCTTCATATCCCCGGGAAGGAACCCGAGTCTCTCACCGGCTTCAACGGCGGGCCTGGTAAGAACGATCTTTTTTACCTCCCTCTCCTTCAGAGCCCTTACGGCCAGAGCAATGGAAGTATACGTCTTACCCGTCCCGGCAGGACCTTCGGCAATTATAAGGTCATTGGTCCTGTAATCATTTATCAGCTGAACCTGATTTACTGTTCTTGCCCTTACCGGCTTTCCGCTGGTGCCGAATACAATTACATTTTCAAATGCTCCTTTGGAAGCTGACTTCATATGCTCAGCATCGAAAAAATATTTTTCCATATCCTGCTTCATCAAGCCTGTGATATTTCTGTAATACTCAATCAGTTCATTGAATTTCTCTGCAAAAAGGGTAATCTCAGCCTCTTCCCCCATACATTTAATCTCATTGCCCTCTGGCCATGATCTTAATTTTTGGAAAGAAACTTCGGATTTTATCAAGCAGGAAGTTATTTGTGCCAAAAAAGACAACCGGATCAATATCCTCAAGAAATATTATTATCTCTGTCATTAAACATCACTGAAATTAATGATCTGTCCTGCTCATTTGCGATATATTATTAACAACATGGTAAATAGTTCAAAAAAAAATAATCATTGAACACTACAAAGTAAGGTTATTTTTTCCTTAGAAGATTATCTTTGTTACAAGTTTTTTCATATGCCGGTAGTTACCCTGACAACAGAATGGAAGCCCGATGATATCTATAATGGAATCATTAAAGGAAAGCTAAGCAGCATGTGCCCGGGAGTTAGTCATTATTGATAATGCCGGAAGTATCCCTCCGTTCAATATTTCGATTGCCTCATTCATCATAAGGAATACCTTCAATAATTATCCCAGGGGTTCTGTTCATATAATCTGTGTACATTCTGAAGCCGGCAAAGATCAGGATTATCTGATCGTAAAGGCCAGGGATCATTTCTTTATCGGAACCGATAACGGGATTTTTAATCTGATACTTAATTCCGAGCCTGATGAGGTTGTCAGGATTGACCATGGCGGAGATATCGGATGAACTTGAGATTTTTGCAAAAGCTGCTTCTGATCTGATTTCGGGTAAAAAGCCTCACGAGCTGGGCACTCCGGTAAGGTCAATCAGTGAAAGGATCCCCCTCAGGGCAACTATTGACAAGGATGTGATTATTGGAAGCATTATATTTATTGACTCGTATGGAAATGCTATTTCCAATATAACAAGGGAAGTTTTTTACAGGGTCTTTGAAAACAAAAACTTCAGGATTCAGATTCAAAGCAATAAAAACTATACTGATCAGATTTCAGTAAGATACAGTGATGTACCGGTTGGTGATATGCTTGCAAAATTCAACCAGCTGGACCTTCTCGAAATTTCAATAAATGGTGCGGATGTGTCTGAATTGCTCAGCCTTTGAACGTCGGATCTGTTGTCCGGATTGACCTTGCCCATAAGGAGGCGTCGCCTAACAAGTTATTTTAAAATCAGTTAACTATGAATGATAAAACCAAAAGTCTTGAAGAGTTCAGCAGGCTTCTCGACATTATAGATGAACTCAGGGTAAAATGCCCCTGGGATATGAAACAGACCAATGAAAGTCTGCAGTAAACTGACAATTGAGGAGACCTATGAACTGGCAGATTCGATATTCTCGGGAAACGATGAAGGAATAAGAAATGAACTGGGTGATCTGATGCTTCATATTGTTTTTTATGCCAAGATCGGTTCTGAGAAAGGAGCCTTTACGATGGCTGATGTACTGGAAGGAATCAATAACAAGCTGATTTACAGGCATCCGCATGTATTTGGTGATGTTAAGGTGACAGGTGCCTCACAGGTTGAGGAAAACTGGGAACATCTCAAGATCAGGGAAAATAATGGTTATAAACCTGTTCTTTCGGGGGTTCCCTCTTCACTTGCCCGCCATAGTAAAAGCCAACAGGATCCAGGAAAAGGTACGGGGAGTTGGATTTGACTGGGAAAAACGGGAACAGATCTGGGATAAAGTAATGGAGGAGATTGGCGAGCTGAAGGAAGAGATAAATAAACATGACACGGAAAAAATTGAATCTGAACTCGGCGATGTCCTTTTTTCAATTATAAATGCGTCGCGTCTGTATGGTATTGATCCTGAGGCAGCTCTTGAAAAAACAAACAGGAAATTCATCAAGCGCTTCAACTACCTTGAAAAAGAGACACTCTCAAAAGGCATCTCGCTTCATGATATGACCCTCGATGAGATGAATGTGATCTGGGAGCAGGCAAAGAAAGAGGATTGAGCAGGAAATGCTGCCACTCTGACCGGGAGCTGTCCCTGGGTCAGGCATATTTGTAGCTGAGCAGCTGATAGATTATTTTGGCAGCTATAAAATCAGGGGCTTTATTAGCTGGTCAGAGGGACAAAGCTCAACAACATCAAAACCCACCACATTTTTCTTCCTGCATCACATCCCTCAGAAAATGCATAATCTCAAAATATCCGGGTCCGCCAGGTTCCGGAGTTCCGGTTGAGGGCATAAGTGACGGATCGAATACATCGAGGTCAATTGTTATATAGACATTTTCAGTGAGCTTATCAATTGCCTTTCTATACAGATCCTTGTCATAGTACAGCTCATGGGCAATAAAATATCCTGTCGCGATCGGCATAGGGAAGTTCTTCCGGCAGACATACTTCTTATTCCGACCTGTACCACAGGGGCAAATTCCCGTGCCCTGGCCATGGCACATGCATGATTAAATTCCGAGCCTTCATATTCCTGTCTCAGATCACTATGGGCATCAAGCTGAAGGACAGAGAGATTCTCAAAACATTCGGAAAATGCTTTAATTGCGCCGATTGATACCGTATGATTTCCCCCTATTATTACCGGAAATTTCTTGTCTGACAACAGGGTTAAAGTACTGTTATATACGGCATCAACAAGTTTTCCCGGAGTCTCCTTCTCAAGAACAGGCTCAACTGTATTTATTCCCTTAAGATGTGCTTCCGAGGAGGTTTCGACATCATAAAATTCAAGATTTACGGAGGCTTCAAGTATTGCATCAGGTCCTTTATCGGCACCTTTCATCCAGGTGCTTGTCTCATCATATGGAACAGGAAGAATTATTATTTCCGATCCGGCATAACTGTAAACTACTTCATTTCCTCCAAAATTCATTGAACCCGGAATTATTGATAGTGTATTATTCGGCTTTGGGTTTCCTGGTGCTTTTCTTCTTTTTCTCAACTAGCAGGGGCTGCTTCCTTTTCCGTGCCGGCTGCCGGTTCATGGTTCTTTTGCGGCCTCAGGTTCTTCCTTTACCAGCAGATCAAGTTTATGAAGAATATTGTACCATAAGGCAACTTTCTTAATATCGCTGAATATACTTTTTCCCTGGAGTATTCAGGTAATATTTCTTCAAACCAGCTTCTGAGCTGCTCACTGTCAGCTTTTGAGTCCACTGCAGTTCCGCCGTTTGCCTTTTCATATATCATATCAAATACTTTTCCAAGAGGCATATCCTCCTTCTCGGTAAATATCGCGATATCCTCAAGAGAACTCACTTTGGCTGAGCCGTAGGCGCTGCTTCTCTTTTTTGTCTCGAGGTGTTCGACAATTATTGAATTTTTCCCCTGGGCAATAAATCTGAACAGCCCTGGTTCACCTGATATCGACAGTAATATCTTTTAATACCATTTTCTTCTATTTAGTTTACAAATTTAATTCTTGTTATGTTATGTTCGGTTTATCGGCTGCCTTTTTTTAAGCATGATATATGTTTTATACAATATTTCGTTCCTTTTTTATCTTCTCATAAGCTTCATTGACCTTTTTGAACTTTTCATCAGCTGTCTTCCTGATCTCTTCTCCCAGATGGCTCACCTTATCGGGGTGATATTTCATTGCCATCCGCCGGTAGGCTTTCTTTACCTCTTCATTCTGTTGATGATGGTTCAATTTCGAGAATCTTATAGGAGGAATCCGTTTCCGGAATGAACATATTCCTGATCGAGAGAAGATCGTTTGAAGCTACACCAAGAGCTCCTGAAATTTTTCCCAGTAACTCATTTTCAAGAGGATGGATTTTCCTGTCTGCAAGTGATATATTAAATAACAGGTGCAGCAATTGCAGTCGCGATGAATAATCCATATTGCGGCTGATCTGTATGCAGACATCGCGTACCGGGATCTCCTGTCTGAGTATGTCCTTCAGCATAAGCAGAGCTTCCCTGGCAGACTCCTTCCCGAACTGTTGTACGAAAAACTGCTTAACATAATCAAGTTCAGATTTTACAACCTTTCCATCGACTTTCATTACCGCTGCAACCAGAACCAGCAGGCTCATGCCAAAGTCTCCCTGGGTGGTCCTGGCAGGTCTCCGCGTATAAACAGCTGATTCTGCAGTCTGTACTATCTATTACAGTACCGACAAGAAAGCCAAGCAGTCCTCCTATCGGACCTCCCATCACAAAGCCCAGCCCCCCTCCGAGCCATTTGCCAAACATTCCCATATTCAGTTAAAAGTATTAAGATTTGACATTATCTCCCCGTGAATTCTGAGAACAGCCGGAATTATCATATCATTTTCAGAATTATAGATTACATAATCAGAAAGTTTTATCCTTGACTCGTCATCGAGCTGGTTCTTCATTCTCTCCTGTACCTGCTGCATTGAAAGCCTGCTCCTCCGGATTACCCTGTTCATCCTCTCTTCAGCCGGAGCAACAACAGCAGCCGTTCTGTCGACAAGCCTTGAAGCTCCGCTTTCAAAGAGTATTGCAGCCTCCATAATTACATAGGGTGCGCTTTGTTCCTTCCTCCATTTGTCAAAATTTTCAAACACTACCGGATGGACAAGCGAATTTACCTTTTCAAGAAGCGTGTGATCATTAAAGATAATTGCATGCAAGTGTCACTCTGTCAAGGAATCCGTTTAAATACAGATCTTTACCGGCAATTGAATTTATTCCCTGCTTTATGCGGTCATCGGTATCCATTATTTTGCTGGCTACATGGTCAGCTGAAAAGAAAGGAATTCCACACACATTGAAAACCTTACAGACTGAGGTTTTGCCGCTTCCGATACCTCCTGTAACACCAAGACTAAATCCGGTCCGCATTTCTCTTTTCATACTGCCGGTCGTTTAAAAGCCGATTATTTTTTTTTATCTGCAGCATCCCTTTCCCCCGGTATTCCTGAGGCCGGTTTTGTGGTCTCATTATTTAATGAAAAAAAAATAGTATCGGGTTTTACCGATATAACTTCACATCCTGACCTCATCTGCATGCTAAGACTCTTTAATAGTCCGGAGGTCAATATCATATATGAATGGCTGGCTTCAGGTATTCTTCTATAGGTGATATTTGAGAGGTTGATCAATACCGGCTGTCTGTTCCCCGTTATTTTAAGCCTCAGTATATAATAGCCCGGGCCTTTGATTGAAAGGTCGAGCTTTTCAGGCCGGTCCATTGTAATTACCTTATTTTCAGGCAGATTTGTATATTTAAAAGGAAACTTTATATCGGTTTCCATCTCTTTTCCAAGATAATTGATATACCAGAAGCAGGAAGAGAGAAAAAGAAAGAAAAGGAAAACTATAACATCTCTCTTTACGGTGCTTACCTCCATTTTCGTCGGTAACCGGGATTGTATCGGATCTTCTGCCTTCACAAAAGATTACAATAAAAGTTGAAACCTATTCATCCACGGATGGATCTTTAAGCAAGGCGCTCTTATCAACTTTAAGTTTTACATCGCCTCCTACATCCAGGGTAACCTGATTGTCCTTTACTTCAGAAATCCTTCCATAGATGCCACCGGTAGTAATAACCTTATCACCTTTTTTCAGAGAGTTCCTGTAATTGTTCATCTCTTTCTGCTTTTTCATCTGAGGTCTGATCATGAAGAAATAGAATACGACAAATACAAGGATAAGTGGAAGAAATGTCAACATCGGATTACTCTGACCGGCAGCTCCGGCAGGTTGTCCCATTAAAAACAGATAAGCTAAATTGGTCATTGTACAATAATTTAAGAATTGATAGAAAAATTGATTATTTATTATGATTTACTACTTCAGCGGTAATCTTAAGCAATACCACCGGTTTTGAGGCATTTGATCTAACGGCAATTGTTTTTGTCTGGATACCGTTCCTGCCGGATGTATCAAAGACAACCTCCAGGTCTCCTGTCTTTCCGGGGGGAATTGGTTTAGTATCAAATTTTGGTACAGTACAACCGCAGCTTGAAGTAGCAGAATTGATAACAAGATCAGCTGTCCCCTTGTTCTCAAATACAAAAATAAATCCCACTTTTTCGCCTTCCGCTACTTTGCCAAAATCATGTTCGTATTCCCTGAAAACAATTTTGACATTCTCCTGTGATTCCCTGGCTGACCCTGCGATACTCTTATTATTTGTATTTCCGCAATGTGTCAGAAGAAGAGATAAAACTGCCGGTAATAAGAAAAGTATCTTTTTCATTATCTGCGTTATATCAGGTAATCAGTTTTTTTCAGATATTTTTTCACCCACCAGCCCTCTGCCGCTTTTCTTCAGTAGCCCCTCCTCACGGATCTCCTTGACGATGTTATCAAGAATTCCATTTACAAAGGTACTGCTTTTTGATGTACAATAGAATTTGGCAATTTCTATGTACTCATTCAGGGTGACCTTGACCGGGATCTCAGGAAATTCAAGGATTTCCGTTATTGCAAGTTGCATTACAAGTATATCCATCAGAGCGATCCGGTCGACTTCCCAGTTGGTTGTGTTTTTATCGATAAGTTCGGAACACTTTTTGGTATGCATTATAGTCTTCCTGAAAAGTATCTTTACAAATTCCTCATCTTCAACATTTTTAAACAGAGGCATCAGTGGAATCCCCTCCCCTGAATCGGCTTTGAATTTTTTGAGTGTCTTTTCAATCATACTTGAAACATATTCCATATCATCATTCCAGTAGATACTCTGTTCTTCGAGATTTGCCTGAAGATCTTCCGAGTTTAAAAACAGATCCTTAACAAGACTGATGACAAACTTCTTATCAGAAGAATAATCATTCCGTTTATCTGACATGTATTCCCCGTAAATTTCCCATGATATCATCTTATTGTAAAGTGCCCTTGGGATATGCATATTATTAACCCAGGAAAGCTTGCTTGAAGATATATAAGTTTTGAACTGCAGGTTCTTTCTTATCTGTGCAATAGTCTGATTATCAACAAACCTTCTTTGTGGGTTAAGATCCTCGGGAGATGGCATCCTTTTTTGCAGGGCCTGGTCTATCTTTTCACATGCAATGTCGGCAATTTCAAGAACAAGTAGCAGGAGGTAATGATAAAGATCGTACGTCTTACCAATACTGAACATAAGTTCTGACTCGGCCTGGGATAAATTTGCATCCTCCCTCCGGTTAAAAGCATAAACAGCCATTAAAGCTTTTATACGTAGTAATCTTCTGCTTATCATTAATAAAGAACATCGGTTTTCCGGCTGCAAAATTACTCTTTTTCCTTTACTGTCAAAACAACTTGACAAATATTATAAATTACGCATACCGGCTCACATTTTATGTAGTGCGTTTTTATTTGATAAAATAATTGTTACATTTGACAATACTAAACTAACCCAAACATTAACTGACTTGGAAATGGAAGAAGAAGCTGGAACTCAAGAAGTCATTAACGGGCATGAGGATAAAAGTGTGAAAGATGAAATTTTCACAAGGGTTGTACGTGCCGGAAAAAGGACCTATTTTTTTGATGTGAAAACCACACGGAAGGAAGATTATTATCTGACTATCACCGAGAGCAAGAAACGTTTAGGTAAAGAAGGAAAGGTATTCTATGAGAAGCACAAGATCTTCCTTTATAAGGAAGATTTCGATAAATTCTCGGAAGGATTGAAAGATGCCGTTTCCTTTATTAATGATGGCACATTTGCTCCGGAAGCTACTGAATCAGTAATGGTTACAGAGCCGGTCGACAAAAAAAGCACTCTGGTTGCTGCCGAATTTACAAACATTGAATTTGAAGATCTGGGCAAACAGTAAAGTGTTTTTTTTATTTTTATTTTTCGAAGGGTATTTCTAAATGTCAGACTACATACTCCTTATATTAGGGATTATTCTCATGATTGTGGGAATAATCGGTTGTCTTGTTCCGGTATTGCCAGGCCCTCCCTTCAGCTTTCTCGGACTGATATTGCTCCATCTCTCCAGGTTCGGTCATTTTGCAAATTCCACCCTTATCACTCTTGGTATAATAGCCGCGGTAGTCACACTGCTTGACTATATTGTGCCTGTCTGGGGAACTAAAAGATTCGGTGGATCCAAATACGGCACCAGGGGAGCGACCGTCGGGCTTATAATTGGTCTGTTCCTTGGCCCCATGGGAATAGTTATAGGCCCTCTGCTCGGCGCCTTTGTGGGAGAGATGATATTCAAGGATGACATACATTATGCCGCCCGGGCAGGTTTTGGCAGCCTGCTTGGTTTTCTGACCGGCATCGGGCTTAAGCTGGCTGCCTCCTTTATAATGACTTTCTACTTTGTGAGAGAGTTGATCTCCTGAATGGGGGACATTTACTGTTTTTCACCCTTGGATCATGAACCCAGAGTAGCAACCATAATTGCCTTTATTGTATGCAGCCTGTTCTCAGCCTCATCAAAAACAATTGAATATTCAGATTCAAAAACATCTTCAGTTACCTCCATGCCGTCAAGTCCGAATTTCCGGTAGATCTCCTCTCCCACCCGGGTCTCCCTGTTATGGAATGCAGGAAGACAGTGTAAAAATTTAACTTTCGGATTGCCTGTCTTTCTGATAACATCCATATTTACCTGATAAGGCCTTAAAAGCGCTATCCTCTCTTCCCATACCGACTCCGGTTCACCCATTGAGACCCACACATCAGTGTACAGAAAATCTGCATTCCTGACAGCCTCATCGATGTTTTCTGTAATTGTGATCTTTCCCCCTGTTGTCTCTGCGACAGCCCTGCAGGTTGCCACAAGTGCAGCGGCAGGCTGGCATGCTTCAGGGGCAGCAGCCCTGAAATCCATTCCCATCTTGGATGCCCCGACCATCAGGGAATTTCCCATATTGTTCCTGGCATCGCCGAGATAACAGAACGATATTCTGTTTAAAGGCTTTTCAGAATGCTCCTCCATAGTTAAAAAATCGGCAAGGATCTGTGTCGGATGAAATTCGTTTGTCAGTCCGTTCCAGACCGGGACGCCGGCATATTTTCCCAGCTCTTCAACTATCTCCTGTCCGTAACCCCTGTATTCAATTCCATCGTACATCCGTCCAAGTACCCTGGCCGTATCTTTCATTGACTCCTTCTGTCCTATCTGGGAACCGCCTGGCCCGAGATATGTGACGTGTGCTCCCTGATCGAGAGCTGCAACTTCAAATGCGCATCGCGTTCTGGTTGAAGTTTTTTCAAAAATCAGTGCAATATTTTTGCCTTTTAACCGCTGTTGTTCGGTACCTGAATATTTAGCTTTTTTAAGATCAGCAGCCAGGTTTAAAAGAAATCTAATCTCCTCAGGCTTGAAATCAAGAAGCTTGAGAAAATTTCTGTTACGAAGATTATACGACATGGTTTTGAATTTTAAAAATGAGAGCACTAAGGTAATAAATATTTGTGCAGAACCGACAGCTTACCTTCTCTCATCCTCATATTCCATCGTTATCTTTGAACCGAATTTTTTATCGGCAAGCTTAAATGCCTCAGTGATCACACTCATCTTCCCTCCCTGCTTTATAAAATTAAGGCAGGCTTCTACTTTGGGCGCCATTGACCCCCTGGCAAACTGGCCTTCATTGAGATATCCGAGAGCATCGGAGTAATTCAGAAACTCCTTTATTTCCTGATCAGGTTTCTTATAGTTAATATATATGTATGGTACATCTGTCAGAATATAGAACTCATCTGCCCCGATCTGAGCCGCAAGAAGTGCAGAGGCAAGGTCTTTGTCTATGACAGCTTCAGCAGGCCTGACCTCATTTTTATTGTCCAGATATACCGGAACGCCTCCGCCACCGGCCGCAATTACTATTGTGCCTTTCAGGGCAAGTTCACGTATTTCCCTGACATTCATGACCTCTACAGGTACCGGAGAAGGAACTACCCTTCGGTACCCGTCGGGTGTCCTTACTTCTTCCCTGAAGAGCCAGCCTTTTCTCGCTGTCAGATCATCAGCCTCTTTCCTTGTATATATCTTGCCTACTCTTTTCTGGGGATCGCCGAATGCAGGATCGTTTATGTCCACTAGCACATGTGTTACAAGGCAGATTACATTTTTATCAATGCCATGCCTGTGAAGGATATTTCTGAAGATCCTTTCGATCATGGATCCTATTCCTCCCTGCGAATCAGCAACACATATATCCAGGGGCATCTGTGCAATACCATAGAGTTGCTCACCGGCATCGTTGCGCATAAGAATATTACCCACCTGGGGGCCGTTGCCGTGTGATATTACAAGGTTATATCCTTCATTTAGCAGAAATACCAGATTTTCAAGAGTCTGAGCGGTGTTTTCTTCCTGCTCATCAATTGTACCGGCCTGATTGCCTCTGAGAATCGCATTGCCACCCAGGGCAACGACTGCAAGCTTCCTTTCCATCGGGAATATTCAACTTACGAACATTAATATATATCTCTGAAATAAACAACACAAAGCTATCAAATCCGGGCAAAATACCTCACAATGGCATATTGAAATGATTGTCAGGGAATAAGTAAAATAACATATTAATAGCTACTTATAGTAATACTAAATTAACAGCGCAAAGACTTCCAATTAAAAAAATTGCTACATTTACCAAATTCAAAATATGACAGAATAAGTGAGATTCAGCAATGTGTTGCTCATTGCGATAATTCCGGCAATGACTTTTACCTCCTGTTCAAGTAGGGGAGAAAAATATATAGACCAGGGGGAGATCCATTATAATATTGATTATATCGGGACGATTGGTTCATTGCCGAAGGAGATTCTGCCCAGAAACCTTATAGTATATTTCAAACATGACAAGATCCTGTTTGAAATGATATCACCATTCGGCAATTCAGGAATACTGAACCTGACCAATCCGGAAAAGGGAATTTACGATACTTACCTCAGCCTCTTCACATTAAAATATTACTATTCTGCTGAACCCGGCGAGATTTTACCCGGACTTGAGAGCATGGAAGGTATGGAGATAAAAAAGACCTCAAAAACCAGTATTATCTGCGGCTACAACTGTAAAAATGCGGAGGTAACCTTCGCGAAAGACCGGGATAAGATCTATAATATCTGGTATACAGACGAAATAAATGTTAAGAACTCCAATGCAAGTTCACCATATCACGATATTGACGGAGTGCTTATGAGCTTTTTCTTTTTGATAGGGAATGCAGAACTGCGGTTCGATGCTGAAACTGTCTACAAGAAGGATATCCCTGATGAGGTTTTTGACAGGAGAGAAAAATTTGTCAGGGTTTCAAAGGAAGATATAATAAAATTTATCAATAAGATGATGGGTATGTGAAAGGGGGGATGTGCATACTTCTGTTTTTTTAAAGCCTCAGAATTATTACCTTTGGAATACTATTTGAAAAGAGTGCGGCAGATCTTTTATCGTGCTTTTTAAAGATCAGATAATCTGTCAGTTGAATACTGATTTCGAAGTGATAATAATAATAATGCGGAATACTCAGTCAGAGAATACTATTTTCAAAATTTAAGGCAGAAATGGCTAAAGAGAAGGAAGAGGCTGGCAAAAAAAGTCAAAAAACTGTCAAAGGTTCTGGAAAAGCGGGATCTTTTTTCACGGATGAGAGAATCAAGTTTGTTATTGGAATTCTGATAACAGGTTTTGCTTTTTACCTTCTGCTGGCCTGCGTTTCATACCTGTTCTGGTGGAAGGCTGACCAGAGCCTCACCCCATCGGATGTGGTTTCCGGTCCTGATATTGAAGTAAAGAACTGGTCCGGGAAAAGCGGCTATTTCCTTGCCGATCTTATTATCAGAAACGGATTCGGGCTTGGCGCTTTCTTCATACCGCTGATTTTCGGGGTAATCGGACTCTATCTCCTGCGGTTTCCTAAAATACGGCCCCTCAGCCTGGTCGTCAAGTTTTCGTTAGCTGCAATTATCCTCTCACTGATACTCGCCTTCATCTTCGGTAAATCCAATGTTTATCTGGGAAGCGGACCCGGCGGCGCTCACGGATACGATATCACGAGGTGGCTGAATGCCTTTATGGGCATGATCGGCACCGGAGTCTTTCTTACATTCATCACTGTATCGTATCTCGTTTTTGCCCTGAAGGTAAAACCACAGGCTTTTGGCATGAAGATGCCCGGCTTTCTGAAAACCGGGAAGGCCGGTAAGGATAGCGCCGATGTTCCTGAAGATGTTGCCGGTGCCGAGAATGATTCCCTGCCGGAGGATGAACCCGGGACAGCTGAACAAAACCCTGAAAACGAGCATATTGAATTCACTGTTAAAAATACAAACCAGACCGCCCATTCCGATGATAACGAAAATAGAATCCCTGAGGTTGTCCCGCGGGGATCTATAATCCGCGATTTTGAGAATGACCGGGCTGCTGTGGCTGTGGCTCCGGATGTTCCCATTAAAATAAGCCGTCCTGAGGAGGATGATATTCTTTCAGAACAGGAGGTTGACAACAGAATGGAAAATTATGATCCCCGGCTCGATCTGTCACATTATAAATTTCCTCCTGTCTCTATCCTGAAGGAACACAAATCAGAAACCGCTTTTGACAATAAAGAGGTTTTTGAAAATAAGGAGAATATTATTAAGACTCTTGGCGATCATAAGATAAGCATTAAAAGCATATCTGCAACAATCGGACCTACTGTAACCCTTTATGAGATTGTCCCTGAACGGGGTGTAAGGCTTGCCAGGATTAAATCGCTTGAGGATGATATTGCTCTTAATCTGTCAGCCCTCGGAATCAGGATCATTGCCCCTATTCCCGGAAGAGGCACCGTAGGGATTGAAGTCCCGAACAAAAAGCCTGAGATGGTATCCATGCGATCCCTTATCATCTCCAAGGCATTCCAGGATACCAAATTCGACATTGCCCTTGCTCTTGGCAGGACAATCACCAATGAGCCCTATATTGTTGATCTGACCAAGATGCCCCACCTTCTTGTCGCCGGGGCTACCGGGCAGGGAAAATCAGTGGGGATAAACGCAATTATCACATCTATCCTGTATAAAAAACATCCTGCTGAGGTTAAGTTTGTACTTATCGACCCAAAAAGAGTTGAACTGCCTCTGTATATGAAGATAGAGAGGCATTTTCTTGCAAAGCTCCCGGGAGAAGAGGATGCTATTATCACTGACACCCAGAAAGTTATCAATACGCTTAACTCCTTATGTATCGAGATGGACAACAGGCTGGAGCTTCTGAAAGCTGCACAGTCAAGAAATATCAAGGAGTACAATGAAAAATTTGTGTCACGGAAGCTTAATCCTGAAAAAGGACATAAGTATTTACCCTATATCGTCCTGATAATTGATGAGTTTGCAGATCTTATAATGACTGCGGGCAGGGAAATTGAAGGACCTATCGGCCGTCTGGCACAGCTTGCGAGGGCTATAGGCATACATCTTATAATTTCAACCCAGCGACCTTCTGCAAACATCATTACAGGTTTTATCAAAGCCAACTTTCCCGACAAGGATTGCATTCCGTGTTTTTTCATCTATTGATTCACGGACGATACTGGATTCAACAGGGGCAGACAGGCTGGTCGGACGCGGGGATATGCTGGTCTCCTCGGGCAACGAACCGGTAAGGGTGCAATGTGCATTCATTGATACCCCTGAAATTGAGGAGCTTACCGATTTTATAGGATCCCAGAAAGGCTATGCCGATGCAATGCACCTTCCCGAATATGTCGATGACAGTGAGTCGGGAGTTGCAGATGTCGACCTGCGGAAAAGAGATCCCATGTTTGAAGATGCTGCAAAGCTTGTAGTACAGCATCAGCAGGGTTCCACATCTCTGATCCAGAGAAAACTTTCAATAGGTTACAACAGGGCCGGAAGAATTATCGATCAGCTCGAAGCTGCCGGAGTCGTCGGACCCTTTGAAGGAAGTAAGGCAAGAGATGTTCTCTGTATCAGATTTTATAGCTTTGGAACAGATTTTGAGTCGTCTTGAGTAAAAAGACAGAAATGAAAATCCCGGTTATACTGTTTTCAGCATTTCTCACTGTATCAACAGTGATCAGCGGTCAGAGTGATCCTCAGGCCATAAAGATCCTTGACGGTTTTTCCAAAAATGCTCTTGATGCGCCGTCTGTTTCCATGAAATTCGAGATGGTGTCAACCGACCTGGCTGAGCACAAATCCGATACC
This sequence comes from uncultured Bacteroidales bacterium, assembly GCA_963816345.1. Taxonomy (GTDB): domain Bacteria; phylum Bacteroidota; class Bacteroidia; order Bacteroidales; family VadinHA17; genus LD21. The sequence goes on along the minus strand of CAWFKI010000005.1, from coordinate 740,355 downwards.
CTGAACGGATCCGTCATCCTCAGCAGGAATAAATACAGGCTCACGCTTCCTGATAATATAGTATGGTTCGACGGAGAAACATCGTGGAGCTATCTCCCGGCCGAAAAAGAGGTAACAATAACCAAACCTGACAAAAAGGATCATTCTTTCGAGAACCGTCCTTCTGAGATTTTTTCTATGTACAAATCCGGTTATAAGTGCAGACTGGTGGAGGAGCTGCCGGATTCTTATCTGATCGACCTCTATCCCGAAGATGTCAGCAGCGACCTTGTAAGGGTAAGACTCTCTATCAGCAGGCCGTCGCTTGACCTGATCAGTCTGGAGTATAAAAGGAAAGACGGGCTTGTAGTTACATTACACGTTGAAGGATACGATCTGAAGGTGAAACCCGATCGCGACACATTTATCTATCAGCCGGAGAAGTACAGGGATGTAGATGTTATTGATATGCGTTAGTCCTGACTCTGATCTCTTTCCGGATACCCGATCCTTGAATGATAAATATTCATGAGCCTTTTCTTAAAGATGCTCTTTATATCTGATAAATCCTTGAAGGTTAGCGGAGCCTCAGAATATTGTTCATCATGTTCCTGAATGATGAAGATCCTTTCTACCAGTTCATTTATGTTGTACCCGGTATATTTATCAAGGCTCCTTGATGCGGCCTCCACTGAATCAGCCATCATAACGATTGCCGTCTCGCGGGAAAATGGCTTCGGACCGGGATAGACAAATTCATTTTCAGATTCTGCCGGTTTCTGCCGTTTCTCAAGATATTTCATATAAAAGAAATAAGCTCTTGTTGTTCCGTGGTGGGTTCTGATAAAATCAATTATCTGAACCGGCAGTTTATAAATCCTGGCAAGTTTTACCCCTTCATTTACATGATTTATAATAATCCTGGAGCTCCTGACCGGATCAATATCATCATGCGGATTCAATCCGGCATGCTGGTTCTCAATAAAATATCCGGGATTGATAATTTTTCCTATATCATGGTAAAGCGAACCTGCCCTTGCAAGCAGGTGGTTTGCCCCGGCAACCCTTGCGGCTTCCTCCGCCAGGTTTGCAACCTGAAGTGAATGCTGGAATGAACCGGGCGCTTCTTCGGCAAATCTTCTTAACAGCGGATGATTTATATCAGATAATTCAAGCAGGGTGCTTTCCGACAGAAAATAGAAATTCTTTTCAAAAAGAAATATCAGTTGATAGCTCAGGAGAATAAGTATTCCGTTTCCAAGAAACAGGATATAATCAACCGGATTAATACCTGCCATACCATTGCCGTTCATAACTGTTACTCCGAAGTGAATGACAGAATAGCTTAAAACAATGACAATTGACGAAAAAAGCAACCTCGCCCGCCGGTAGATATTTGTAAGCGAAAATATCGCAATAACACCTGAAATAAAACTGATGAATACAAATTCAAACGGTTCCGGCACTATAAAACCTGCAAGCATCAGTGTGACAAGCAGAATGAATAATGCCAGCCTGGAATCAAAAAATATACGGATAAGCACCGGTATAACTGCGAAGGGTATAAGGTATAAAAATTCTCCATCCCCTGAATATGCCACTATCCTTGTCAGTACAACAAAGAATAGGATTGTAAAAATTATAAAAAAAGTTTTGCGCGTCACTTCCAGAATTTCCGGGCGGAACTGAAAAAGGAAAAGATAAAGCACCAGATAGCATGATGAGATAATAATGATGCTACCTGAAAGTTCAGCCCAGGTACCGCGCTTTCCGGAAGGCCAGATTCCCAGAACGACTATAACGCTCAGAATAAAAAGGAGAAGATTGATATAATATTTTCCTGAACTTCTCCCTGGTCTATTATTTTCAGGCATCAGTTGAGCTATTGTTAAAAATATATACAGGCAGCAAAATTAGAGTTTTTTTCACGGTTTAACACAACCCTCATGAGGTATATTAAAGAATAAACAGCGTACAGGCACCCCGGGAGTTTTTGGATCAAAATCAGGATGCTCTTCCTGAAGCAGCAATGATCACGGATATTTAGTACTTTTGAATCAAATTCATTTTTCATGGAGACATATATATGCGAAAATATTTTCGTTCCGCTCAGGGCAGCTCCCAGTCATAAATCTGAAATGCTGAGTCAGATCCTCTTCGGTGAGAAATATACCGTCGAAAATAAATCAGGGAGCTGGATGAAAATCAGGACATCCTTTGACAATTTCGCCGGATGGATAGATGTGGATCACCTGCAATATTCTGTTGATGAAGGCCTTTCATCAGGTCACGTACTCAACAAACCATTGCTTTGCTATAAGAATGACAAATCAAAAATGGTTCTGGAACCCGGCTGTGAAGTTTTTAATCCCGATTTTGAAGAGAAGACATTTACCATTGGAAAAAATATTTACAGTACCGACCCCGGCTTCAACAAAGGACATCTCTCAACCAGTGATTCCCTGACCGAAACAGCAATAAAATTCATTAACAGTCCATACATCTGGGGAGGCCGGATTCCTTCAGGGATCGACTCTTCGGGATTTACACAGCTTGTCTGCAAGATCAGCAGAATTGCTATTCCCAGGGATACCCTTTCCCAGGCTGAAGCCGGAACAATTATTGATTTCATCGATGAGGCACAACCAGGTGATCTTGCCTTTTTCGATGATGAACGGGGGAAGATCTCGCATACCGGTATGATCTTTTCACGGGGATTGATTATCCACGCTTCGGGCAGGGTAAGAATTGACCGGATTGACCATCAGGGGATATTCAGGAATGAGATCAACAGGTACTCTCATCATCTGAGGACCATAAGGAGGATAAAATGATAAGCCAGGATATTCAGGATTGAGACTTTCAAAATCAGTTTGAGTTGTCTTCCAGGCTTTTACCAATTTTTCCCTCTACCATTCTAAGGATCGCCTCCTCTTCCATAGTCGATTTTGCATCAATATCACATCCCTTCACAATAATCTCTTTCACAAACTCCCTGTCTCCAAGGCCCGATAAATTTATCCTTACATTCAGAAAGGCGCCCTTTATACATGATCTGAGAGCTAATGCACCTACGCCTGCGTCTGTAACTGAATTCGGATTTCCCTCCTCGACCATCTCCCTGATCAGACCAAAACCTGAGCTCGCCACCTCCATTACCCTCAGGGGTATCAGAATAGCATTTTTCTTTGCTTCCTCCACTGCAGACTGTCGTGTCTTTTTTTCCTCATCTGTCTTTTTCGGCAATGCATATGCCTCCATCAGCCTTTTAAAGGCAGATGTATCTTCATCAACCAGATCAAGAAGTTCATTCTGAATAATCTTCCCTTTCTCAGCCCAGTCCGCGAAGGATTTCCATCTCTCATCCCAGCCTCTTTTATGACTGGAGAGGTTTGCCACCATTGTACCAAGTGCAGCGCCCAGAGCGCCCAGGTAGGCCGCAACGGAACCTCCGCCGGGGGCAGGTGATTCCGAAGCGGTTTCATCCATGAATGCCTTCAGGTTCATCTGAACCAGTCGCCGTTTGCTTTTGTCTTCCATAAGATACTCGATTATTTTTTCTTCGGGTCTGAAATGATGAATTTCATCCAGGCCCATGCTTCTTACTGCAATCCTGATAAGTTCATCGTCGGATATACCGGCAGAACGATTTTGTTTATGAAGAAAATAGCGGCCGGCATCAACCAGTGTCTTCAGCGGTACCAGTCCGACTATCTCTGATCCGGTCACTCTGATTCCCCGGGCATCAGCCTTACGGCATACTTCATCAAAAGCTATATGGACCGGGGTGACAGAAATATCGGTAAGGTTCATTGAAATCTGTGCAAAGCCATACTCTTCAATATACCAGCCTATCGCTTTTACTGATTTCAGCGAACCCGGCACCATAACCATTTCTCCATCTGAATCATAAATGATCCTGCCTGAAACCGGATCACCCTCTCTTTTTGGCCGGCCCCTCTCCCTCACGTCATAAGCGATTGCATTTGCCCTCCTTGTTGATGTGGTATTCAGATTTACATTGAATGCCACCAGGAAATCCCTTGCTCCCACTGCAGTGGCTCCCGATCTTTCATTGAATGTAGCAGGTCCGAAATCAGGTTTCCAGTGCGGATCGGCAAGTTTTCGCCTGAGCCCTTCATATTCACCTGACCTGCAGCTGGCCAGATTCCTTCTTTCTTTGGTAAAGGCTGCATATTCATAGCAATAGACTGGTATCCCCAGCTCATTTCCGATTTTCTCAGCCACCCTACGTGCAATTACCACAGTCTCTTCCATTGTAATCCCTGAGACGGGGACAAACGGGCAGACATCCGTTGCACCCATGCGGGGATGCTCACCATGATGCTTTGCCATATCAATTATTTCGGAAGCCTTCTTAGCCGACAGGAACGCAGCTTCAGCCACAGCATCAGGGTCTCCGACAAATGTCACGACAGTTCTGTTTGTAGCTTTTCCCGGATCAACATTCAGCAGTTTTACCCCCTCCACCGATTCAATTACATCAGTGATCTGCTTTATAATTTCCATGTCCCTGCCTTCACTGAAATTCGGGACGCATTCGATTATCCTTTTTCCCATCAAATAAGAATGTTTATAACCTCCTCCATCTGACTCCGTGTAGTACTGTGGATAAAATCATAATTTATCATTTTGCGGTACACTGCGTACGGAATCATATGCATAAAGAATATTATTTTTTAATTATTCTGCCTTTAAGAATTACCGTATCAACCAGGTCGCTGCCATAAGCATATGGCATGAACTTGTAGGATGGTATCTCTTTCGTTATAAATACATTGGCAACTTTACCTCTTGCCACTGATCCGTGTGTAGCCGACAATCCCATTGCATAGGCCGAGTTTATCGTAACGGCATTGATCACCTCTTCCGGAAGCATGCCTAACCTGATACAGCCCAATGACATAATAAGCTTCATATTACCTGAGGGCGAAGAGCCCGGATTATAATCGGAAGCCAGTGCAACAGGTAAACCTGCCTCAATCATTTTTCTCACAGGCGGATCCTTCAGTCCAAGAAAAAATGCCGACCCGGGCAGCAGCGTTGGCATGGTTTCCGACCCAAGAAGTATTTCAATTTCTTCGTCGCCGGTACACTCCAGGTGATCTACCGAAAGAGCATTGTATTTAACTCCTGCCTGGATACCCCCGGAATAACCAAGTTCATTTGCATGCAATTTTGGAGTAAGCCCGTATTTCATTCCGGCCATAAGTATTCTTTCCGTATCCCCGGCAGTAAAAAAGCCCCGGTCGCAAAACACATCAATATAATCTGCAAGTTCACCGGAGGCGATGACAGGGATCATCTCATTGATAACAAGATCCACATACTTTTCCCTGGACCCTATATATTCGGCCGGTAGTGCATGAGCCCCCAGGAATGTCGATCTCACTTCGATGGGACTCGAGTTCTTTATTCTTTGTATAACCCTGAGCATTTTAAGCTCATCCTCAAGGTTCAGACCATACCCGCTCTTAATTTCAACAGCTCCCGTACCCATGGCAATTATCTCATTTACCCTTGGCATAGACTGTTCAAACAGGTCATTTTCAGATGTTTCATGAAGCCTTTCTGCAGAATTAAGGATTCCTCCGCCTCTTCTGGCGATCTCTTCATACGACAATCCCCTGATTTTGTCTGAAAATTCCTCCTCCCTGCTACCTGCAAATACCAGGTGAGTATGGGAATCACAAAAAGATGGAAAGACAAGCCTGTTTCCGGCTTCAATTGTAACCATCTGAGGATCTTCAGAGGATATATTACTCTCTTTAAGGTCTTTCATGAGACCAAAATCAATAATAATGCCGTCCCTGATATAAAGAAAGGCCTCTTTTATAGTATTCAGTTCAGACATTTCCCTTCCCGACACCTTCTGCCTGATAATATCCTCCGTCTGTACGAGCTCCCTGATATTGACTATTAGTAATCCTTTAACCATTTAATTTTTATAATCATCTAAGGTAGCAAATATTAAAAAAAGAGACCGGAATTTCCAATTTTCTTTATCTTTATCGCTCTGAACCAAACCCATGACCGATGAAAAAGACCTTCTTAGTATTTTCCTTATTACTAATTATAATTTCAGTTTCCGCACAGGAGAAGAAAATTAAAACCGGATGGAAGTTCGGAGGTGCGTTGCCTACCACAACATATGATTCTGATCTTGGATTCCAGTATGGAGCTCTCGTCGAGTTTTTTAATTATGGTGATGGCAGCAAATATCCTGAATTCATGGATCATACATATACTGAGGTATCGCGATATACAAAAGGAAGTGGCATCTACAGATTTATGTATGAATCCAACCACCTTATCCCCGGCGTGCAGATGATAACCGACCTGAGCTATCTTCCTGACAGGGCTTACAGCTTTTATGGGTTTAACGGCTATGAATCCGTTTATAACAAGGACTGGATAGATGATGACCTCTCCAGTCCGCCTTACAGGACAAGAATGTTCTATTCCATGGAAAGAAATCTCTTCAGATTTAAAAACGATTTCCAGGGGAAACTGGCAGGAGACCATCTGAAATGGAGCGCCGGATTTGCATTTCAGGACTTCACACTTGACACTGTGAATATTCCAAAGCTGAACAAGGGAAAAAGTGAGGATCTTCCTTTTAATTCAACTATGCCCGGCCTGTATGAACGTTATACGGCTCTGGGAATCGTACCTTCCGGTGAAGGTTCGGGAGGATGGGTAAATACTCTTAAATTTGGACTGACCTGGGACAGCCGCGATAATAAGCCTAACCCTATGAAAGGCATCTGGACAGAAATAGGAGTTGAAGTTGCACCCGGGTTCTTTGGAAATAACTGGAATTTTTCAAGATTATATATCATCCATCGTCAGTACTTTACTTTAATTGAAAATGATCTTTCATTTGTTTACCGGCTTGGATATCAGTCAGGGATCTCCGGTGATGTTCCGGTTTTCTATGATTCGGAGGTAATTACATCCAGACTGACGGGTGCCACCTCTGAAGGATTGGGGGGCTCCAAGACATTAAGGGGTATTCTCAGAAACAGGGTAGTGGGAGAAGCATTCTTTATGGGGAATGTTGAACTGCGATGGAAACCTGTATATTTCAGCCTGTTTAAGCAGGACTGCTATCTGGGATTGAATCTTTTTTATGATTTCGGAAAGATCACAAAGAATATAAAATTCCCTTCTGATCTTCAAACGAAATTTAATGAAATCTATCCCACAGAGAATTTCGCTGATTATTTTAATCCGGGAGCCGAGAAGTTACACCAGAGTGCAGGTTTGAGTGTTATGCTCGCTATGAACCAGAATTTTGTTGTTGCAATAGATGCCGGGAAAGCTTTCAATAAACAGGATGGTAATATAGGTTTCTCAATCGGATTGAATTACCTTTTTTAAGCTGTTTTTAGAATTCACAGTGTGTCCTGATCCCAAATGCATGGACAGGTCCCCTGTCTTTATTATAGGCAGGATTTATTATGAACTGGTAATCAGGACTGATCCACAGGGGATACGCCAGCAGTTTAAAGGAATAATATATTTCGGTAACCAGTTCCGGCTCATAATTCAGATTACCGTCACCAATAATAAAACCATAACCTCCGGCCTTCAGGTAATCCCTGTGGTCTTTTGAGAGTCCGTCCACAACCTGGGCGATCCCGAGTATGTCAGAACCCCTGTTCCACAAGGCTCCGTCGAGTATCACACCTGCGCTGAGATGGCGGTCTATTTCAGTAAATATCCAGGTCTGATTGGTTCCGTCATTCCATCCGGCTCTTAAAAAAAATCCTATGTCTCCTGATAAAGCCTGTTCTGCATTTATTCCAAATCCAAATTTTGAATTTCCCTCCCTGCTGACGCTGTCGACCTCCGGAACTCTATTATTTTCTTTCCCCCATTCAATTGCAGATTTATAATTACCCATTCTGGCTTTGTTCAGATAGGCCATCAGGCGAATTTTACCATGCTGATTTCCCAATGAATAATTATGTTCATATTCCAGGGCTGAAGAGTGAGCCTGCCTGAGATTACCATCCATTTCAGATCCGTTAGCCCTTTCCGGAACCATTACCGCAGCAAGTCTTAATGACCATTCAGGATTTACCAGTTCAAAAGTCAACCCGAAGGTATAGCCACGTGTATTGGCAGGATAATCCCATGCTCCGTTACCCATCAGCGCCCAGTTATAAAACTGTGTACGCGGGTCATGGCTGTATTTATTATTGTCAAAAAAATCAAGCATGCTGAACTTGCCTGCGGAAATGGCTATATATGATACAGGTCGCCTCATGGACAGCTGGTTCATTCCATCCGGTATGTATTCGTATTCGTCCGCAAGAGGAATGATCTGTTCTGCAAACAATCTGCCGATATAAACATGAGGAGCAGCGTCACTAACTCTGTAAACCTCCCCGTTTGGAAAGGCAGCAACACCTCTTGTCTCCGAAAACCCGGAACCTCCTGACAATTCGGGATTAAAGTACATTTGTGCGCCTCTCCACAGCTTTAATCCAAAATACAGTGTTGTTGTAACTGAAAGGGCATTTTCTTCAGTTGATGAGAGACTATTTGTACCGGAGTATTTAGCCTTAAACGCGGGATGGTACTGGTCAATGACAGTGTTCTGAAAATGGAAATTCCACCTCTGTTCCTTTGATATTGTATCGCTCCCCTGCTGAGCTGTGGCGTGGCAGGCTAAAAAGGTTATAAAAAAATTAAAAATGATCTGCTTTTTCAGAAGGTAAGTTCCTGAAATTGTCATAGGGACTTTTTTTCATCGCAATCGCACTCCTCAAAGCTCTTCTGGTATTGTTCGATAGCCTTAAGGCTCATTCCCATGCTTGAGAACCCGCCATCATGGAACAGGTTTTGCATAGTCACTTTCCGGGTAAGATCTGAAAACAGAGCAATGCAGTAATCAGCACATTCTTCAGCTGTGGCATTTCCCAGAGGTGACATCCTTTCGGAAAAATCTACGAGTGAATCAAAGCCATGGATCCCTATTCCGGCTGTTGTGGGTGTAGGAGATTGTGAAACGGTATTAACCCTGACTTTTCTGTCGCGGCCGTATATATAACCAAAGCTGCGGGCGATTGATTCAAGCAGGGCTTTGGCATCGCCCATATCGTTATAACCGGAGAGTGTTCTCTGTGCAGCAACGTAAGATAAAGCTATTACCGAACCCCACTCCCTGATAGAGTCAAGCTTATATGCGGTCTGCAGAACCCTGTGAAAGCTGAGTGCTGAAATATCAAATGTCTTCAGCATATTTTCATAGTTTGTCTGTTCGTATGGAATATCCTTCCTGACATTTGGTGACATACCGATGGAGTGCAGGATAAAATCGAATTGCCCGCCGAAAATGTTCATGCTTTCAGACAGAAGCGCCTCAATATCATCCATTTTAGTTGCATCGGCTGCAATAACTTTGCTTCCCGTTGTTTTCGCCAGTTCACTTATAGTTCCCAGTCTGAGGGCCACAGGTGAGTTTGTGAGCACCAGTTCCGCCCCGTTCTGCCATGCCTTCAGAGCAACCTGCCATGCTATGGATTTTTCATTAAGTGCACCAAAAATGATTCCCTTTTTCCCTTGTAAAAGACCTTCTCTCATTGTATCTGATTTAATTAATTGCAGCCTTCAGTAGTTCCCGTGCGTTTTTCATAGCTGTCTCTGTAACTTCACTGCCGCTGAGCAATCTGGCAACTTCCAGAATTCTTTCTTCAGGTGATAACAATTTTACACGTGTAAATGTTGAGCTGTCTGTGTCATCTTTATAAACATGATAATGCCGGGTCCCTCTTGATGCAACCTGAGGCAGATGAGTTATATTGACGACCTGCATGTATTTCCCCATTCCGGCCAGGATCTGTCCGACTTTATCGGCAACCTCTCCTGACACCCCGGAGTCAATCTCATCGAATATTATGGTTGGCAGGCTGTTATTCCTGGTAAGCAACGATTTAAGACTCAGCATCACTCTTGACAACTCACCACCGGAAGCAACTTTGGCGAGGTTCTCGGGAGCTACCTGTTTATTTGCAGAAAACAGGAAGTCGGCGTGGTCAATGCCTGAAGCAGTAAACTCTTCCGATTGACTCAGCGATATCCTGAACTTTGCATTGGGCATACCAAGCTGCTTCAGCAACTCTGTTATTTTAGACTCCACCTCAGGAATAACTGCAGCTCTCATTTCAGAGATCTCCCTTGAAAGGACCTTAAGATTGCTGATCTCATTCCCCACAATGGTTTCAAGTTCTGCAAGCCGTTCGTCGCTGCTTATAACTGATTTTATGAAGTTGAATATCTCATCTTTCCTGGTAATCAGCTCTTCCAAATTACTTACCCTGTGTTTCTGGATCAGTGAGTAAATGATATCGAGGCGATCATTTACCCGGCTCAGACGCAGCGGATCGGCTTCTATGGAGATTGACAACTTCCCGATTTCTGCAGCCAGGTCATCCAGTTCGATCAGTGACGATTCTGTTCTCGTGAGAAGCTCCTCAATTTCAGGAAGGAAGCTTTTAATCCTGCCCAGCATTATTTTCGCCTCCCTGAGCATCGAGAGCACTGACGTTTCGTTTTCAGAAAACAGCAGCGAAGCTCCCGACAGTGCCAGCTTTATCTCCCCGGCATGCGACAGTAATTCCTGCTCAGCCTCCAGCTCTTCCGCTTCGCCGGCTTTCAGTCCGGCTTCCTCGAGCTGATTATACTGGAACCTGTAATATTCGAGATCCGACTTATTTTTATCAGCAAGTTCTTTTGCACCTGAATATTCCCTCTTCAGAGCCAGGAACCTGGAATAGGCCAAACGGAAAGTATTTCTGAGCTTAACTGTTCCTGCAAATGAGTCGATCACATTCATCTGGAATGAATTATCGTTCAGCATCAGGGTCTGATGCTGGGAATGGATATCTATAAGCCGGTCTCCAAATTCTTTGAGCAGGTTCAGTGTAACAGGAGTATCATTCAGGAATGCCCTTGACTTTCCGGCAGGATTTATCTCTCTTCTGATAATAGATGCCGGTTCATAGTCAAGTTCATTGGAAATAAAGAATTCATTCAGTTCATACTCCTCAATTCTGAAAGTCCCTTCGACAACACATTTCTGATTTTTATCAAGCAGCACGGAAGTATCTGCACGTGAGCCCAATATAAGAGACAGGGCTCCAAGCAGTATTGATTTGCCGGCACCCGTCTCTCCCGTAATGATTGTCAGCCCGTTTTCGAATTCAAGCTCAAGTTCCTTTATGAGAGCATAGTTTTGAACGAACAGTTTTGCGAGCATAACCGTTAATTAACGTGCATTGGATGCGGTGATCTTTTCATATTTAGCCTTGTTTGCGGGATCAATTTCAGTCATTATCTGCACAACACGGCTTTTCTCTTCAGGAAATGCCTCGGAAAATATATTTATAAGTTCTTCTGATTTTGAATCGATAATTATCTGAAGAAAATACATATATGGATCAGGTTTTTTCCTGTATACATCCTGCACGAGTCTGAGACTCTCCGACATGCTGGCCCGGGCCTCCGTGATTCTTGATTCCATCCTGTCAAGACCATTTATATCGTACTCATATATGAACTGTCTGACTCCTTCATACTCTTTGTTCAGGATATTTTTAACCAGCCAGTAACGGTTTCTGTTTCTCGATCCGTCATAGGGCTTCCAGCCCGACTCGGGAGCATTCTGGGCATTTGTTACAATTTTCTCTGCCATCTGGAAAAATTCAGTGCCTCCAAGAGGCGAATAGGAATCATAATCGATCCCCAGTATAATATAAGTATAATATGCCAGTACGGAAATAAGGTTAGACCTGTAAGTGGTCGGGTCAAATTCCATTGTCTGAAATTCCACGTATCTGAACTGAAAGTTATTGTCCACAAAATTAAGCATTGTGGAGTTATATGTTGTATTAAATGCCGGGCGTCGCAGCTGGATCTGTATGGTCCCCTTGAATTCATCACCTGAGATCTGTTCCGTGAGGTTAATAAGCATGTTACAATCGATCCTTTCAGCATAACTGAATACGTGGTTTGTCCATACGGTGTTATTCATAAATTCATAAATATCACGCTGCATGTTTACAAAGATCTCACGGTTTGATCCCTGGATCATCTGTGCGGAGACCTGCACGTTACAGTTCAGTTCCTGGGCTTTTACAAGGCCAGGTATGCTCACCAGCAGGATTATCAGGCTGTATCCGGTAATTCGTAACTGAGTCATTCAGATATATTATTGAAGCATTGACACAACTTTATCCAGGATATCTTCTGCAACTTTTTCTTTTGATTTAAGCTCAAATTTATCAATATTATTATACCTGTCAATTATCGTTATCTTATTAGTGGAGTGCTCAAATCCGGAGCCAGCCTCATTCAGGGAGTTCAGAACAATTATATCCAGGTTTTTACGAACCAGTTTTTCCCTGGCATTTTCAATTTCATTATCAGTTTCAAGTGCAAAACCTGCAAGTAGCTGCGAAGGCTTCTTGATTCTACCCAGTGTTTCAGCAATATCGGTAGTTGGCTTCAGCTTAAGTACCGACGCGCTGCCGGTTTTTTTGATCTTTCTGCTGCTGGTTTCTACAGGAGTAAAATCGGCAACTGCAGCCGATAATATTGCCACGTCACACTGCGGGAATCTTGTTATGCACTCAGTCGCCATCGATTCGGCCGTTGTTACGTTTATTACACTGACTGATCTGTTTAAAGGGGCAATATTCACAGGACCCAGTACAAGCTCGACAGAGGCGCCATATTCTGATGCGGCATCAGCCAGTGCGATGCCCATCCTGCCGGAAGAGTAATTGCTTATAAAACGAACCGGATCGAGAGGTTCACGTGTAGGGCCTGCGTTAATAAGAAGATGTTTACCGGTCAGAGGCTTATTTCTTTTTTTTTTAGAAAGAAGCTTTTGACCTCCTCCATTATTGCTTCCGGTTCAGCCATCCTCCCCTTCCCTGAAAGTCCGCTTGCCAGTTCACCGCTTGCAGGCTCCAGGATAATATTTCCAAAAGCCTTTATGGTCTCAATATTAATGACAGTTGCCGGATGCTTTAACATATCCATGTCCATCGAAGGGGCAACGAATACGGGGCAGCGGGCCGAAAAATAAGATGTGAGAAGAAGATTGTCGGCTATTCCGTTTGCCATCCTGGCTATGGAATTTGCAGTGGCAGGAGCTATTATGAAAAGATCGGCCCACAGTCCGAGTTCGACATGACTGTTCCAGTCACCGTTTTCAGTATCGTAAAAGTCTGAAAGCACAGGATTTTTTGACAGGGTTGCCAGGGTAAGAGGAGTGATAAAATCTTTCGCATGGCTGGTCATTATGACCTTCATCTCGGCTCCCTCCTTTACAAGCAGCCTGATTAACGTTGCAGTTTTATAAGCGGCAATACCTCCGGTTACTCCTACCAGTATGTGTTTGCCTTTCAGCATAATATTTTTACTTACTTACTTTTGATGGCAGGATTTTCAGGGTTCCTGTAAAATATTTTGCCTTCTTCAAGCTCCTGTAACGCAATCAATGTTGGTTTAGGAAGCCTCTCATAGAATTTGGAAATTTCGATCTGTTCCCTGTTTTCAAATACCTCCTCAAGATTATCACTGTAAGATGCAAACTCTTCAAGCTTCTTATTAAGCTCCTGCTTCATTTCTACTGAGATCTGATTTGCCCTTCTTGCGACGACAATTACTGTCTCATATATATTACCATCACCCTGAGTCATCAGGTCAAGATTTCGTGTAACCGTTGTTACCGGGGCTGCTGATTTTCTGTAATCCATATATTTATTGATTGTTTGTTCCACTCTGAGGCATCGTCCTTTTCAGATACCTGTCTGTTTTCTGGTAGATGTTATCCACATCCTTTGCATACTGACTCTTCGGAAATTCTTCCATGAAGGAATAGTAGTCATCCATCGTATCCTGATATCTCGATTTCTGTTTTTCCGGCATGCTTCGTTCGGCATAAAGGAAAAGCGAACTCAGCTTCAGGTACATCATTTCCTCCCTGTACTGTGAGACTGCGTATTGCTTAAGACTGTTGTTAATTGCAACTACTGCAGACTTATATTCTTTCATGTCATAATAAAGTTTTGCATTATCATGCGACTTTTTAACAAGTTTGTCCTGAAGTTCAGTTATCAGTTTCTTGCACTCTTCAACCTTAGGACTAAATGAATATCTTGTTATAAAGATATTAAATTCTTCCAGGGCATTCCTGGTATTTTCCTGATCCAGCTCGGAACGGGGAGAAATATAGTAATCGCACATGGCAGACAGAAAATGTGCCTCTTCCGCATGCTTTCCAAAAGGGAACTGGTCTACAAAAGCCTTGAAATAGGAACCTGCGGTGAAATAATCCTTCATCCCGTAATAGCTCTGTGCATTCATCCAGTTCAGCTCTTCTGCCTCTTCAGTAGCCCTGAATCGGGGAAGGATCTGACCAAGAAGTTCTGAAGACTTTACATACTGCCTGTCAGCATAATATTCTTTGGCTTTTTCCTTTTTCAGATCCACATCCGTGCTCTTCAGAAGTTTCTCGTACTCTCCGCACGAACTGACCAACATCAAAATTATCAGGACTGTAAATAATCTAAACTTCATAAAAAAATTTGTTGTGCAAAATTACTGAATATTTTTCATTCCAGGTATAAAAACGTAATATTTATCAATTTATTATACCCTTCGTCCCCTCATTTACCCGCGGCGGAGAGGGCATGCCGGTAATGCCGGCTCCTGCTGAATTCATGATAAAAGAAGATACTATTTTCAGGTAAAGAGTTAAAAAAACCAAATTAGGTATAAATAGGTATGATGATCTACCTCATTATATATAGCTTTGTGAAATATTTAACGAGTTACACACTATTATGGATATTTTCGAAAAAATAAAAACAAACAAAGGAGCATTAGGTCAGTACTCCTACTTTGCTGACGGTTATTTCATGTTCCCGAAGCTTGAGGGAGAAATCGAACCGAGAATGAAGTTCCGGGGCAGGGAGGTTCTTACATGGAGTCTGAACAACTATCTTGGCCTGGCAAATCTTCCCGAGGTAAGAAAAGCAGATGCGGAAGCGACAGCCCAATATGGTCTTGCTTACCCTATGGGTGCAAGGATGATGTCGGGACAGACAACAATTCATGAAAAATTTGAAAAGATGGCTGCTGAATTTGTAAGCAAGGAATCGGCCTATCTTCTCAACTTCGGGTACCAGGGTATGGTATCTATCATCGATTCACTTGTTGACAGGCACGATGTGATTGTTTATGATTCCGAAGCGCATGCCTGCATAATGGACGGACTCCGGCTGCACATGGGGAAGAGGTTTGTTTATCATCACAATGATATTGAGAGTTGCGAGAAACAGCTTCAGAGAGCAGAAAAACTGGTTGAACAGACCGGCGGAGGGATACTTGTTATAACCGAGGGTGTCTTTGGTATGGCAGGGGACCTTGGAAAACTGGATAAGATAGCAGCGCTTAAAAAGAAATACAAATTCCGCTTTCTTGTGGATGATGCACATGGCTTCGGGACAATGGGAAAGACAGGCGCAGGTACCGGGGAACATTTTGGCGTTCAGGATCAGATAGATGTCTATTTCGCAACTTTTGCAAAATCAATGGCAGGCATAGGTGCATTTGTCGCAGGCACAAAAGAAGTAATTAATTATCTCCGCTTTAATCTCAGGTCGCAGATATATGCAAAATCCCTCCCTGTTGCGATGACATTAGGGGCTATAAAAAGGCTGGAGATCATTAAGGCACATCCTGAATACAGGCAGCATTTGTGGAAAATTGTGAATGCGCTTCAGAAAGGACTTAAGGAAGCAGGACTTGACCTTGGCAATACAGAGTCGCCGGTTACTCCTGTCTTTATGAAATGTCCCCTCGACCAGACCACCCAGATGATCTATGATCTGAGGGAAAATTTCAGTATTTTCTGTTCAGTTGTCATTTACCCTGTTGTACCAAAGGACGTTGTAATGCTCAGGCTTATTCCGACAGCATCACACAGCCTTGAAGATGTAGCTTTTACGATCAGGGCATTCACGGCTATAAAGAAGAAGATCGACAACGACGTATATCCTCATGAAATGGCAGATTTCACAAGGTTGTAATATTTTGTTTCTAATAATTGAGGGTTTGTCTATGGCTGGCACTCCCTCTTTTTTTATACACAAATGTCTGTGCCGGAATTTTCGAAAGTGCCGGTCCGGATAATTGATTTGCCCCTGGAATCTAATTGAAAATGTACATGAAAACATTTGAACAAAACGGATCAGAAAATGGTTATACTCCCTGATATTTGAAAGTACCTTACAGGTTTCATGAGCGGACAGTTTGTTTTATTACTATTTTCTGAATAGTCATATTAATAAAAATGGATACCACGAACGAAAATCATAATATTTTTAAAGGGTACAATATGCTTCTTTATTTTGCAGGAAGCATGATAATGTACGAACCAACTGAAGAATGTGTGGTTGATTTCTGGCAGAATGGCATCCTTAACAAGCTACCCGTATCCAGTACGAATCCGAATTTTGCAAAAGCAGCATCTCAGCTAAGAGATTCATGCATTGATAAATCTACCTGTTCAAGGCTTCTTCGTGAAGATTATAACAGGCTGTTCTCAGCCAACCTGCTTCCGCTTGCACCGGCATTTGAATCTCTTTATACGATTAACATTACCTATGGCTCCGGAAATCACAGATCTACTGTCACAGAGTTTTATGACTCTTATGGATGGAGATCAAAATTCAGGGGTAGAATAAGTGACGATCATCTCGGTATTGAACTGCTCTTTCTTACCCTGCTTGTGGATAAGTACCTTGTTCTCGATGATGAAGTCTGCAGCATTGAAATGGCCGGTGAAATACGTAGGTTTATTGATCAGCATATCTTATCGTGGATTCATTTCTGGAATGACAAGATGCAGGAAAATTCCAATACTATGTGCTATAAGGGAATTGCTACGCTGATCTATGCCTGTATAGAAGATATATACAGCCTTTTCGATAATCCTGCACCATCTTCTTCAAATATATCATATCCTAAAAATTAGGATTGAATAGATTTATAATTGCACCGATATAATACTCCTTCCAGCCTTCTGCTATTGCCTCGAACTCTTCATCAGGAATATTTGTATGCTCTACCGTGACAACAGAATTTTCCCTGTCGGGGAGAATTGTTATTGTGACAATTGATTTTTCAGCCTGATCGCCAAAGTACCATTCCTGAACAACTTTTTTATCCTGGACAAATTCAAGGTTCTTCCCGGTTATATCGCCTTCCCAGAGTGAAAACTCGCTCCCCGGTTCAGCCTCCATCTGCGCAGGGTATCCCGACCACAATTCAATTGTGCGGGCATTTGTTATTGCTGAATATATATCTGATGGCTCAGCATTTATCCTGAATGTTTTTTTAAAAGTCTTCATTCATTATTTATTTGTAACAGCAATCTCAATACGGTCCGGGAATTACTGATTTGTCATGATTCTCCTTATACTATGCCGGCATTGCTGAATATTTCTGAAGAGTTAAAAATCCGATCAACTTATTTCAGGTCAGAGAGATAACGCTCGGCATCAATGGCAGCCATACAGCCTGACCCGGCAGCAGTCACAGCCTGTCTGTAGTATGGATCCTGAATATCGCCGGCAGCAAAGACTCCCGGTATATTTGTTTTGGATGTTCCCGGGATTGTCTTGATATATCCGACAGGGTCAGTCTCCAGGAATTTTTTAAATACCTCAGAATTGGGATTATGCCCTATTGCCAGGAAAAAACCATCGATCCTGAGTTTTACTATCTCTTCAGAAGGCGTACCCTTTTTCTTAACAAGAGTAACACCTTCAACCCCGTTCTCACCAAACAGATCTACAGTCTGATGCTCCCACAAAACTTCGATATTGTCTTGTTTTAAAAACCTTCTCCTGCATAACTTTTGAAGCCCTCAGAACGTCTCTTCTAACAATGAGGTAGACCTTCCTGCATATACCGGCAAGATAGGTAGCCTCTTCGGCAGCCGTATCGCCGCCACCGACAACGGCCACATCTTTTCCCTTATAAAAGAAACCGTCACATGTGGCGCAGGCCGATACGCCCATACCTGCATATCTGACTTCCGATTCGAGACCAAGATATTTTGCCGTGGCGCCGGTTGCTATTATCACTGCATCTGATTCAATTACCTTATTGTCATCTATGACCACTTTGAGCGGTCTGACCGAGAAATCAACGGCGGTTGCTATCCCAAAGCGGATTTCAGCGCCGAATCTTTCTGCCTGCTTTTTAAATTCCTCCATCATCTTCGGGCCGGTAACTCCATCGGGGTATCCCGGATAGTTATCGACATCCGTTGTTGTTGTCAGCTGGCCGCCCAGCTCCAGACCGGTGTAGAGAACAGGTTTCAGGTTGGCTCTGGAGGCATAGATTGCTGCAGTATATCCGGCAGGACCTGAACCGATTATCAGGCATCTTACCTTTTCGACATCAGTAATATCCTTGATCTGGTTATCTTTTTGCAAATCAAGTGGTTTGAAAATTTCCATAAAATCCTTACAATTAATTTTCTGCAAATATAAGTAACTTTGATCTTCTGACTGTGACAAAAGTTACAGAGCTTTTTGAAATTATCAGATAATTCCGGATGTAATTATTCCTGGAACAGGTTATTGCCAATTATGATCTTGCTGCGATTTATGCGTTTAAGGGGAAACAAGAAAGTACCTGGCAGAGCATGGGAGGGTAAGGAAATGGTTTGAGGAACAGGGTAAACTTTAAGACGTTAACTTTTCTTATTCTGACCAATTTCAGCTCCCTGTTTTATAAGTTGATCCCGCAGCATTTGAACATCAATTTCTTTAGGTGATTTTTGTGACTTCACACTAAGGGCAGCAGCTGTACCGGCTGCTTCCCCCAGGCACATTGTCGGTGCCATAGCCCTCCAGGATTCATAGGACTGTTGGTCGGATGATATGCATCTGCCAGCCACAAGTAATCCGTCAACTTTCTGAGGTAATAAACAACGATATGGTATCTCATAGCCCTCATGCTCAAGATAACGCCTGTATCCATAATAATTAATTATCGGACATGCCGACATGGAAATTGAATCATCAAATTTTCTGCCTTCTATAGCATCTTTTGCAGTAGTTTTATAAAGTCCATTAATAAAGCGTGTTTGTCTTATTCCCAATAAGGGAGCAGTCTCGATAATAGATGCATCATCTAATATTGGAGATAATTTTTCCTGCTGCTCTTTAAAATGTTCAAATACTGCTAATCTTGTTTCGATTTCACTCCTGGTTAAGTTATCGGCATTTGTAACGTCCAGGTCAGAGCCCGGACCCCAGAAGAGGAGAGAGTTTTTAGTTTTAGGACCACTGATTTTGTCAATAGCTGAAGGATCAAATCCTCCGACTCTGTACATCAGGCAATTAGCCAGATGTTTATCTTTCTCAACATCAGCTTGCCAATATGGAACACCAGCTTTGCAAGCTACGTCAGCATCTCCACTTGCATCAATAATTACCTTGCCGAATAAGACCTGCCTGCCCGAAATGTTTTCAATAATAATCCCTACGATATTATTCCCTTCCATAATGGCATCAACAAAAAGCGTGTGAAACAAAATACTCACCCCCTCATCGTAGAGCATTTTGGTAAGCAAATACTTCGTTTTTTCACTATCTATAGCATAACTGTAAGACAATTTGCTTTTCTCTGTGGGGTAATCTTCCTGCGCATATGAAGATCTTCCAAGTCCGTTTATTTCTTTCAGACGGAGGATTACCTCTTCAGATATACCCTTACTTGTCTGTAATCCATCTGGTTTAACCTGATTACGAAAACCATTAATATTTGTCATCAGCGAAGCTGTTGCTGTTCCTCCAAAAAACGGAAATCTTTCGATAATCATTGTTTTAGCGCCATTCCTCATGCTTGAAAGAGCTGCGGCAAATCCGGCCGGACCCCCACCCACTACGATAACATCATATCTGCCATATACATTTAGTTCTTTTTCCGGTTCCATGTAAACACTGGTGTTTTTGGACGAAAAGGATTTAAGATTTTGCCCTATCGTTTTCCCTCCAAATAAAGAGAATGCACCTATGGTTAATGAACTATTCAGAAAACTCCTGCGATTGATTTTTTTATGTTTCATCATAACAGACATTACTTATTGGACAGGTTTCAAAATAATCTGATCAAATCAAATTTATAATTTTTTTATCATATTTAATTAACATTCCGTTTTCAGTTTAGTATTCCATTATGGGAAAGACGAATTTTTATATTACTTTTGCCATCGTCTTTGACGGAATCGTTCTTTACACAAGGTTTTAGTGTTGCTATAGTTCTTCACAGAACACTCGCAAACGATGAAATAAAGACGTTCTAAAAATTTTTCGGGGTGTGGCGCAGTTGGCTAGCGCACTTGCATGGGGTGCAAGGGGTCGTCTGTTCGAGTCAGATCACCCCGACAATAAATAAGCCCATTTATCTTATTATCTGATAGATGGGTTTATTGTTTCCCCGCATTTGTGGAGGTAGCTGATGAATACATCATATTCAAACCCGGGTATGAGGCTTGCCATGGATGTGGTTTATTTGCATAAAGTTATGAAAGAGTTGAACGCAAGTCAAATAAAAAAGGAGGAACTTATATAAGGTGACCTATATAAACGAAAAAAGCCCCCGGTGATTCCGAGGGCTGGTTTTAAATAGTGTTATTATGTGTCAATTGTCCTTTAGGCAACGCACAGAAAGCACTATGTCAGGTTGGTGGGGTAAAATTAAACTGCTTGCTGTATAATTATAAAGATCTATGGACCAATAATTTACATCATTATATTTTGTAGCTGCCCACCATGTGCCATTAGTACCTAAGGAACCGAAGTTTCCATAATCACCTCTAACTCCACCAGGAACTCCTGTAAATCCTGACTCATTATTAGCCCCAGTATTTGGTGTAAAATATCGGGGAAATTTAATTTAATAAAGTTGCCAAAACACATTTTTTTATCTAACCATTAGCCTCGGTCAGAAAATATTCATTTTGAAATAATTATCTCTTCTGCAATTTTTTGACAAAAGACCACATCTAAAGGATCAAGAATCATCAAAACAACATCTTCCATTTCAGAATCTAACGTATAATACTCATTTTTAAGATTAGGTGGCATTTGCTCCAAAATTGTTGCAACAAAAACACAGGCAGTTAAAAAAGTACCAAGTTTTGAAGGATGGCTTCCATCTGAATCGTACAATTCAATGTCAGGACGTAATTGTCTAGCTAAAGCCCATGCCTTCCCCACAGGAACAATCGTTGCATCATTTTCAGTTGCCACTTCCATATAAACCTCGTTAATAATTTTCTGATACTGGGGTACTTTTTCCCTCGCCCAGGTAAGATATAAATATGGTTTAGCTCCACAATCCTTAATAAAATCACAGAATAACTTTACATACTTGTAAAGACTATCACGTTCATTAATTGATCCCATACTTGACTCCTGAAGAACCACTATATCAAATTTGCCATTTCTTATTATCTCTATGGTTTTTAGACCTTTTGCACCATGCCAGTGTTCTCTCAGGTTTGCCCATCCCACGCTCTTTCTGGTAATCAATTTTGTCTCTGAACCATCTGATATAATTGAAACTATTTGCGGTAGATTTTCTCTTTCCGTGTAACTATTGCCTACAAACAGTACATTAAGAGTGTCTTCATACACTTGTGCCAAACATGGTAGTTTAACAGAAATTAGAGATAAAAAAATAGAAATGATAATGAAAGCTTTTTTGGTTTTCATATGACCTTATTTTAAGTTCGTAAAAGCATACAAGTAACATCTAGCCTTCTTAAATGCCTTAATGAATATATTTAAAATCTTATCGGACAGCTAAAACTACTCTTTGTACAAGTTAAAAACACATCAAAATTGCCTTTCTTTAAATTTTGCCCAAAAAGTAATCCTGTCATCAAGACAAAAGCTGATATAAAAAATAGTTTTTACATGAACATGTTTTAGTTAATAGTTGTACGAATTTAATAATTTGTAAATCAAATTTATGACAGAAAGGACCCAAAGTCAAATTTTAATAAAAGGAACCCCCGACATGTCTGCTCATCGGTGGGTTTGATGTCTTCTGGGAAAAAAGATCGCGGATATTCCGAGGGCTGACTTTTAGTTATTATTTTCAGTTTATAAATGTAACATGGTTCTCTTAACCATAGTTTACGTTTTCAGAGTAACTGGTTCTATGCAAACATCAACACCCTTCATCATATTCTTAATGTTTTTTGCTTCCATTTTTGGATTAAATGCTTTAACCATTTTGTCCGTGCTGGAACATTCAATGGCATATCCGATATCTGAAGCATTCCACTCCAGGTAAAACTTTGCAACAGAGATGGTTCAGCTTCCAGTGACCTGAGCTTTAAAAAAAGCCTCGTTGACTGGTAATAAATTAATTGGAATACGATGCTCTAATATTTTGTAACTTTGAAATAAAAAATGCCCACGATTTTACTAATAGCAGGATGGAGACTCTATTTTTAGTCAAATGAAAATATTATTTGACGCCACAATCAAAAAGCGAGATTAAGAAAATTATTTATGAGCACTTCGACTATATAGTATTTGAATGGAATAAATATTTTATAAAGTAAAATAATGGAAAAGGCATACAATATAACCGACATAAGTTTTGAAAATGATTGTATAATAGTAAAAGTTGATGAGCTATTAATCAAACTGCAATTAGCTGCCGTTTCAGATAAATTGGCAAAGGCAACTGACAGACAAAGATTGGATTATAAGATTTCACCGTCTGGTTATGGTATACATTGGATAGAGTTGGATGAGGACCTCTCAATTAATGGATTATTAGAAGCAGACAAAACAAAACACACTATACATAATCGCATATAACCAAAATCTGTTTAGCGGGTCAGACAGGGAATCAAATAACCTCAAGGGAAGCTGACTCATTGGAATGGGGTTATTTCGACGAGATTACCTTTGATAGTGTGGGCAATCTTTTAAATTGCGGATATTTTGATGAGAATAAAAAATATTTCGGTGGATACCATTTCTTCAGGAAAAACAATGTGTTTGATTCCGCAATTTTTTTGTAAGATTTGTCACGCTAAATTCATTGCGCATCACGCAGGGCGTGAGGGTCGTCCGAACCAACATTCTTTAATAATCTGATCCAAAAATTTATGATTCTATGAAAAACATACTTGTTATATCCCTGTCACTTCTGTTATCTGGTTGTACAAAAACTGAAAATGGAATTATTATTAAGAACAATGAGGTGTCAATACAGGGCAGTATGGCTACGTTCAAAACGATTACACCGTCTATTAATCAGTCTGAGTTAAATCAGACAGGATCAGATATGGAAGGCGAGGACATGATCGTTCATTACAAGAATGGCTCCAGAAAAATAGACCTGATTTTTAAAACTGTTTCGTCTGATTCTGCCACCCAGTATCAGATTTTTGCCAGGTTGGGGGACAATAAAGTCTGGCAGATAACAGATACATTGAAACTCTTCTTCGATGACACAGATTCGATCAAAGCAGGAATTTACAGTGTGCTTTATCCGATGGTCTATTGCTGGACCAGGCCGGTGCAGTTTACAGATTTTAAACAGATTCAAAAAACAGACGGAATTCAATTTGCCTACTGGCAGAACCGGAATAAGTCTTATGCATTTGCCATGCCATTAGGTGGTGAAGGATTCGCTTTTTGCCTTGCTTCTGAAAATAAAGGTTTCGGGGCAGTCGGTGTTACCGGTTTTAAAACTGAAATAAAGGGTGATATTCCAATGTTGTCATTATCTGTTGGATCTGATTTCTATAAATTAATACCTTCATCATTTCTCTATTCTTTTAAGGCTATGGGTATACCTGATAACCTGAGGGATAAGAAAACTAAACCTGAAATGTATAATTATCTGGGCTGGGCCACATGGAATGCATTTAAGCATGACATCAGTGCTGAAAAGATAATGAAAGCAGCAGAGAGTTTTAAGTCGGCTCAAATTCCGGTTAAATGGTTCCTGATCGATGATGGCTGGCTGGATATTACTGATAACAAGCTAAATAGTTATATTCCTGATAAGAAAAAATTTCCGGATGGATTTAAAAAATTAACTACAGATCTAAAAAAAGATTATGGTATCAGGGATATTGGAGTATGGCACACATTAAATGGATATTGGGAAGGGCTGAGTGATTCAGGAATACTGGCAAAAAGTTTCAAAGATATTTTGACTTACAATGATCGAATCGTCTGGTTAAGCAGTACCGTTAAACAATTTCATTTTATCAATCCTTTTTCTGATGAAAGTTCCCGATTCTATGATGACTGGTATAAATATCTCACATCACAAGGTATATCTTTTGTAAAAGTCGATAACCAACTGGTAGTTAAAAAACTTGCTGATCATAATTCACCATTCTGGGCAACAAGTGAAAAGATATTTAATAATCTCAATGCTGCAGTAAAAAAGTATTTCTCAGGCAATATAATAAACTGCATGGACCTGACTAATTTAGATTTTTACCATTATTCCGGATCCTCTGTTGCACGCACCATAGAGGACTATAACCCTGACAACGACAGTAAGTTATATTCGTGTGAATTCAGAGGAAATGCTGCAGCACACATTATCGCCAGCGTGCACAATTCAGTCAATCGGAGAAGCCCTTTAAGGTTTTTTCATCGTTTAGAGAAAATGGTTTGATCGCAGCATGGAATGTCTCTGACAGAGATAACGTTGCAGGATCTTTTTCTCCCTCTGAGATCCCTGGAACCAAAGGAAACAGATTTATTGTCTATGATTATTTCGCAAAAACAGCTACTGAAACAGGGCTGAACGATGAAATTCCAGTTAGTATCAACCGGATGGGCTATAAATTCTACTCAGTAATTCCTTTGATAAACGATAAAGCTGTGATCGGAGATATCAATAAGATAATTCCAATGGCAGCAGTTTCTGTAATAAATATATCCGAAAAAATGATTCAACTGACTGTAAAAGAACAAGGAACTATCTGTGTTTATTCAAAATTGAAACCTGTAGTGCTAAGGATCAATTCCAAAAACATTAATGAAATAAATTATAACAATAATGTTCTTAAAGTTAGAGTCGATAAAAATAACTCTGGCATGGACATAGAATTTTAACCTGACATCAAAAACTCTCACCTCTCCATTAGTGAACCATAATCTGAGATGAGAACCAGGATTTGTTTAGCAGTTCAGGTCTACCTGCCGGACACGCCAAATGGCCATAAACAGCATCACGCATTGCGTGAAGGTAGTTTTCCCTTCTGTATTAACGTATTGGCCCCTGATTACCCCGCCTGTTTTCTTCTTTCTGCCCCTGATTACCCTGCCTGTTTTCGACAGGTTGCCCCTGATTACCCCGTCTGTTTATTCTCATTTGAGGCCGGACCCTCACAGGCCGTCCAATTTTTCTTCCGTAATATTGCGGATTCTGGGGTGGTCTCGGACTTGCACTCCTTCTTTCAGTGTTAACATTATTCTGCACTTCATTCCTTCTGTTCATGTTTTCCTGAGTTGAGTAAAAAGGCTTTCTTTCATTTTCATTAAAGCCTCTTATATTTTTATATTCATGACCTCCGTACCTGCTGCGGTAATAGTATCTCGGATAATGGGATACATAATACTGATACTGCATCCATGGCCGGTAAACATTCACATTCAGAGCTACAACGTAGGCAGTGTACAGATCAAATCCGCTGTAGATGGACGGTAACCCATAGGAGAATAACCACTGTCCGTTATCAAGGTAAATAAAATCCTGATTTTCCAGATCATAGTAGGTTTCGATATCGGGAATGTAATAATATCTCACTCCCGGATAATAAGCCGGTGCCCAGGGAGGATTTAAATTTTGCAGATTCTGGTCTGCCATGTAGGTAGTGGCGCAACTATTTAATACCAGAGATAAAATCACAAAAACAGCTGCAATTTCGATTTTTTTAAATGTTTCCATTTCACTATTATTTAAAATTCAATGTTCAGTAACTTAAACAAATAAAATTCAGCTTTGATTGCGTTGTTAATGATAATCTTTTGTTCCTGATGTCATAATTTCCCCAAAAGACGGAACCGGAAATCAGCTGACCGGCCCGGCGATAGCTAACAGCAAATCACGAGGGGAATGAAGTTCACTTACGGAATAATTCTTGCATTGAACAATACCCTGCTTTAAGATGTTTCTCTAAAGTTTTTATGAAAAAATCCGGATGGAATCAGGAGCTTCATTACAGAGTTCTGGCAGATATCATTAAAGAGAATTCAGAAGAAGGTGAAAACAATTGAAGAGAGTGAATCCAGGTTTTTGATCTTACAGACAATGAAAACTATCCTTATTACATTTTGGTTTTGCCTGATTTTAATAATAAACTCATGCAGCAGTAACACCAGGATCTCAACGAAGATCTCCCCTCCACCTCCTGATCACTCCACAAAAAAAGAGTTAACAATATCCGGACAAATAACCACAAGCAATGTAACGGGATTTTGGAACGGAGTTAATATTCCGAGAGCAGTACCGACAAAATTTACCTATCAGAACAACTCAATTACTTCTGTGAATTCTTCGGGTTATCTGTTGCAGGCCGGTGATGAAGGATCGCTTCCTTCAAACAATAATCTTGATAACGAACTAATTACCGGTAACAAATTTATCTGGAATGGTATTCCTGATCAGGCAATTATTACTCACGGAATATTCGTCGGATATAATATTAATTCAATAGTCCGGTATAACTACCTGCAGAACGTACCATATGGAATAATATTTAAGTCAGGAACTGACGCCGGCGTAAATATGACTTTTACATCCGGTGGTTGCGCCTATAATATCTGCAGGAATGGAAAATTTGCCGGAAGAGTTAAAGGCATAAACGGTGTGAAATTTTATAATAACACATTCTATAGTGGCGATGGAAAAGGATGGTATCTTCTATTAGTGACCGGGAACTCTGACAGGACCATTCCATCACCATCGGTTGGCACGAAAATCTTTAATAATATATTCTATTCCACAACACAGATACCGATGATCGAAATAGAATCCGGCTGTCTGAAAGATTTTGAAAGTGATTATAATGTTTATTGGTGTTCTGCCGGAGAGCCTCTGTTTAATATTGATGGAGTAAATCTTACCTGGGCACAATGGAAGGCACGTGGATATGATGCGCATTCAATAATTATTGATCCGGATTTTAAAGATACTATTCATTTAGTCCCTGCCACAAGGTTAGATTATGGCAAAAATCTCGGAGCTGACTGGCAGACAGGATTATCTGTTTCAGCGACATGGACTCCTGCCCTCCCTCCTGCCACTGCCGATCAAAACGGGTCCTGGCAGGCAGGGGCATATGTATATGCAGGTGCCGGAAAATGAAAAACAGCCTCAATCACACAAACTTTTTCCCATAGTCTATTCTGTCCCTTTTCCTTTTCCTTTTACTTTTAATCTGCTTCCTTTCTCAAGGAGCTTATCTATATAATCTTGTGTAAAGTCATAGTATATAATAGGAGCACTTGTCGAATCAGGCATTTCAAAAACATGAGATTTTGCAACGTTTTATCCGGGTTGGTCTTACTTTCCGGATACCCGAAATCAAAATATATTATATAGTTGCCTTTATCCCAAAAATAAATCTTATCCAATGCCAATCTTCCTTTCGGACCAGGGAAATAAATATTCGTTATTCTTTCTGATAACCAATCATATTCTTCTCCCGGTCCAAGCAAGTCAGGCTTTCCATATTTTTCCCTGTAACTTTCAAATAATTTTTGAAGTCCTTTCATGTCACAATTGGATGAAAAGCTTTGTTCTTCTGTGTTTGACCTGCTGCATAGAGTTAACTGAATACTGGTTAACCGCTGATCAATAATAAGAGATCCCCTGAGATTAACCTTCGCACAGAGAACAGGACTTATTCCTGAAAAATTATAGTATAAGTTCTTTTGTTTATCCCCAAGTATGTCTGTAGTTTCCAAATAATACAATTCATTGTTCTTAAGCAATGAATCCAATACACTTTTAACTTTTAAATAGTCCATATCAAGATAAAACGCCAAAAAACCAATTTTCCGGACCTGGTGTTTTGAATTATATGAATTTGTATTACAGGAAGTAAATATAATGAACAGGGCAAAAACAAGAAGAGTGTAGTTGTAACGGATTAATTTCATCTTAAAGAGATTATCTGACTGATAAACAAAGAAAAATAGTACACCATTATGGTCTGTCCGCGAGTTGAAATTAATAAATTTTTCGTAGTGGACTCAATTTTTAATTTACAAAGGTATGATTTGCAGATGATTAATCCTAAATTATTTTAATTTGTATTGCATCAGGGCCAGCAGTTCTGACAGTGCCATGAAATACTCCTGACCTGAACATATTTATATAAGGCTCAGGCGCAGACCACGATCCGCACTGTAAAAGAGAATGGTATAACTTATTTCCAATGTCGTATATGATTTTTCGGTAAAAATCTCCAACTTTGCAAATAATTATTTGCTTGCAATCACTTAACCTGAACCAATAAAAATGAAAAAATCATTTATAATTCTCTTTTTATCATTAGTTACTGCTTTGGCAGTTAATTCTCAAAGCCCGCTTAGAAACAAGGGCCATCAGTTTAATGCTGGTTTTGGTCTCTCAGGCTGGGGTGTTCCTCTTTACGCAGGACTGGATTTTGGGATTCAGAATGACATTACTTTAGGCATTGAAGCTTCTTTCAGATCTTATAACCAAAACTATACGGGAAGCGCATATCATAGCTCAATCTTTGGCCTGTTATTCAATGGAAACTATCACTTTAACAGGGTACTGGAGATACCGGATAACTGGGATCTTTATGCAGGGTTGAACCTCGGGTACTTCTTCTGGTCTACCTCACACGATTACCCCGGGACATCCGCTTCAGGGTTTGGTCTGGGTGCACAGGTCGGAGGCAGATATTTTTTCACTAAAAATTTCGGATTGAATCTTGAAATAGGTGGCAGCAGCGCCTTTTCGGGTGGCAAATTCGGAATTACTTATATTTTCTAAGGAACGGGATCACTTAGGCTTTGAGCGGGGTCTCTCCGGGGCAAAAGTTTTTACACCGCAAAGGCACAGGCCCTGATTGAATATTATCTGCTTTCCGTCCGGTTATTTGTTTGCCTTAAAACCTAATTTTTAGGCCAATACCATTTATCGAAGCTGACCCCTTGAAATTGATCAGGCTGGCATGTATTCTGATACTCCGTTCATTTTTCTTCCCGATCGCAAATAAAGGGATCCCTACAGCCATTATTCCCAGACCGCCCAGCATAACACGAACGGATTTATCCGCATTCTCTTCCTTAGGATCCTGATTGCTATCCCCGTTATATGCGTTCCTGTACATAATATTACCGGCAAAAAATGTCACTCCTCCGATTACAGTCAGTACTGCACCGCTTATTTGCATCTTCTTATCCCTTGCCATGGCATCCGAATAAGTTAACGGGCTTTTTGATTGCGCTTTAACTGAGAGTGCATAAATTATTAAAATGCAGATTGAAAATATCTTTCTCATGATCTTATGTCAAAATATACAACCATTGTATTCAAATTCTGAAAAAATAACCGGATTAAACTCCGGACACCTTTAATATTTACCCGGAAGTCTGCAACTTCAGTGTTTTTTAAGGTTCTCTCCTCAATCCTGACCATTTTAATTTCAGACCAATAATCTGAAAAATCAATACTATAACAAATAGTGGAATATACAGGAAAAAAATAGGATTTATATCAGCTTTACCCACCCTGTAAAATAAACTGTGGACTATTGAAAGAACAAACATCAGATACGCATACCGCTGGATATTTTTCCACCTGACCTGCCCAAGTTTTTTCAGCATATAATCATTTGAAGTTACCAGCAATAAAATTATTATTATTGCCGCAATCAATCCTGTATAATT
This sequence comes from uncultured Bacteroidales bacterium, assembly GCA_963816345.1. Taxonomy (GTDB): domain Bacteria; phylum Bacteroidota; class Bacteroidia; order Bacteroidales; family VadinHA17; genus LD21. The sequence continues at coordinate 710,332 of CAWFKI010000005.1, read as the reverse complement.
TGCCAGTCCGAAATGATCTGTCCTGACGGAATATCCATGTTCGGTTTTAATAAGGAAGTATTGCCATGTTTTTCCTCTCAGATGAACAAACAGACCTGTTGCCGAATGAACTACAGCCAGAGCGCCACCCGTGATGCTAATGTCACGTCTGAAATATGTTGAAACCGGATTTTTCTTTTTTAAAACCAGATTTAACGGACCGATGATAAATGAAACTGAGAGGATTACAATTGAAATATAGCCCGTTGCCTGGGCTATAAACGTTATTGAATCTCTTCCGGTCCAGGAAAAATAAAAGATGATTATTGATATCATTACCAGCGACAGGAGTGGAAGATAATGCTTTAGCAACCTTGTAATTATGTCATTCATAAGCTGTTGATCATATGTTCGTTTCAAATTATGACTCTCCACCTTAATTTTTTTTACCATGAATTTCACTGTTTACTTTACTTCATGGAGGAGACTCAATAATAGCGTAAACTTATCCTTTTATAATTAAATCTGAAATCCCCGGCATCAATTATCGTTGTGCAATGCAGGATATGGCAATATTGCCAAGCTTTCGAATACTGAATACTGAATACTGAATACCGATTACTGAATACTCTTTCTTAAAGGCCAAAGATTTCAGCGAAGGTTAAACAGTTCTTCCGGGGGCTATTTAATCCTGTAACTGCAACTGCCTGATCCAACCTGATTCGTAAATGATATTCCATTCACAATTACTATTGCTGTGCCTTTTACAGGATTGTTGGGGTATTTTATTATGGCAGGGCCGGATTCCCCGATAAAGAGATTAGCTTTCCACAGGATAGTTGACCTGAATTGAAATTCAGGTATCAGATCCACCTCCAAGGATTTTACCCCCTTCCCAGCCTTCCCAGGGGGGAAGGAGCAGATCCCGGCAGACCCGATATTATCAATAAAATTGAATATAAAAAACAGGATTTGGGTGGTGCGGCAAACCCTTTCCCCCCTGGGGGAAATCAGAAAGGGGGTAAGATCACATAGAAGGGAGTATGGAGAAATGAGATATGAGATATGATATATGAGATATGAGATATGAGATATGAGCGTAGAGCGTTGAACACGGGGTACGGAACATGGCGCGTTGAGATATGAGATTTTAGATTTGATTGATACAAGTTCTTTAGCGGCGCGAGGGCAACCCCCAAAAAGGTGTGAAATTAATGGCTTTGGGCCCTGGTTCGGGAGGGCCCGTGGGCAACAAAGCCATTAATTTTTCTTTTTGGGCGCCTTTTCTTTCGTACTTTCTTTTTGCGTAAAAAGAAAGTACAATAAAAAAGTCCCCTTCAGTGGATTTAGGGGTGATAAAAGGGAAATTCAGCCATCTGGCTTTCAGCGAAGGGACTGGTAGACAAAGACATCTTTCATGACTTAAACTCTGAAAAGATGCCTGTTCCGTACGCTTTTTTAATAATGAAGCTGTATAAGATTGCAGTCCAGAATGAAAACATGGCATATATCAGCGAGGGTTTTACCATATCCTCATTATTCAGGAGAGATCCGGCAATAAGAAAGGCCAGAGTTGTATTATGTACCGAAGCTTCAATAGAAATCGTGAAGGCATTTCTTGTACCCATACGGGTAATTATACCAATGAAAAACCCCCATGCCGTGCATAATACATTTAATAATAACGCATAAGGAAGAATATTTAAGACCTCCGCTTTTGTGATCCCGGTACCTCCCCTGTTCTGCCCTGAAAAGAAAAGTATTATAAAAACTATTGCCAGAGCAATAATTAACAGGAATTTCAGGGGACGCTGGGCTTTCAGCGCAAACTCCGGTTTATATGTTCTGATTGAAACGCCAATAAGCGCCGGTATAATGGTTATTGCGAAGATCTGTATTATTGTTTCAAGATAGGATAAATGTATTATTGTGGACTTTCCATAGTAAAAAAGTAAGCCCAGATTCACTATGAAGGGAATAGTAAACAGGGTCAGAATGCTGTTTATTGCTGTAAAGGAAATTGAAAGGGCAACATTTCCTTTGAAGAAATATGTAATAAGACCTGATGTGGTTCCTCCGGGGCATGCGGCTAGTATAATCAATCCTACTTTTGCAGGAAGGGGCATATTGGAAAAATAAGATACAATAAATGCAAGAAGCGGAAGGATTATGATCTGGGAAGCCAGTCCGATTATTAAGGGTTTGGGCGAAAGAAAGAGATTTTTGAAATTACCGGTGGTCAATGTCAAACCTACGCCCAGCATAATAAATGCAAGTACCATGCTTAGCAATAAGTCCATAAAAGTGTATGCAGTGAGGTGCATTAGCAATAAATATAATCAAAGAAAGTTAAAATTACCGGGTCTTCTGAATAATCTGAATTTTATATTCCATCAAATGCCATAAACGGATCCGGAATTTTCCTTTCAGGATGGTTTTAACTTTTCCTGCCAACAGCAATCAGATACTTCCCGGTTCTGAAAAATATTATTCCATCGGTGATTGCAGGTGCGGTAAGACAGATATCGTTCAGCGGAATTTCGCATATCTGCCGGAAGGAAGCGCCCGCCTCCAGCACATAAACCATACCCTGCTCATCCACAATATAGATCTTACCGTCAGCGGCAACGGGGGATGCAATAAAACTTCTTGTTCTGCCGATCTTTGCATTATATATTACATTACCTGTCTCAGCATCATAGCATTGTAATGTTCCGTTCCAGTTAAAATTATAGAGCCTGTTGCGGTAAAAAAGCAGGGAGTGAATATACGATCCTCCCCTCGGGATACTCCATTTTATATAATCATTCACCGTACTACCCTGTTTAAGAGTAATGTCTCCGGTTGCATCTGTTTTTACTGCCAGGATAGGTGAAGATGGTCCGTGTGCACTATTGAAATATATAAGACCATTCCCGTTTACCGGAGTCGGTATTGGCACATCACCTCCTCCTGACATTCTCCAGATCTCTTTACCGGTCTCAAATTCGTACCCCCCGCGATGTTTATAGCCATTCACGGCAATTATAGTCTTGTCACCGTTTGTATATATGTTCGGTGTACACCAGCCCGGATATTCATCTCTTTTTCTCTTCCATAATTCCCTGCCTGTTTTCAGATCATATGCCGCAAGAAATGAATTCTCCAGAACATCGCACTGGATTACAAGTACCCCATGATAGATTACCGGGGAGCTTGCAAATTCCCATTCAGCTGCCGGGTAGTCAAAAGCAACGGATTTCAATAGCCCGAAATTCTTTTTCCACACCAGATTCCCTTCAAAATCATAACAATATAAACCTTCTGATCCAAAAAAAGCAACTACGTAACTTCCATCCGTCGCAACTGAGCTGTTGGCATGTGTTGATTTTGGATGGCGTCTGATCCGGGGTATTCCTTTATACGCGGTTCTTTCCCAAAAAGCTTTCCCGGAATTTTTATCAATGCAGATCACCTTCCATTCATGTACCGAACTATCAGGCACCGGAAGTCCCTCACCATAAATACCGGTCTTGATGCCATTATTGTCGGCACTACTCACAGCCGTTGTAATAAAAAGTTTATCTCCCCAGATCACCGGGCTCGAAAGACCCAGTCCCGGCACCGCGACTTTCCATTTTATATTTAAGGATTTTTCAACATCAAACGTCTCAGGAAGAGCTGCATTGTCAAGGACTCCCGATGACAGGTATCCGCGATATTGCGGCCACTGACGCTCGGGTTTTATCTGTGCTTTCAGCGGACCCGGGGCAATACAAAATAGTGTTGCCGTAATAATAATCAGTCGGTAAAATATCATATCTGTCAGGGATCTTATGCAGGGGAAAAATAGTTAAAAAAGGTCAGTCTGACAATAACGCATTAAACTTTCCGGATAATCTCCCGTCCCTTTCCGCAAAGCAGTGATTTATTAACAATAATTTAACTTTTAGCATTCCGTTATTGTTCAAATAAATGACGATTTTTGGTAACATAAAACCCTAATTAAAAATTGACTATGAGCATTTCTAATCTGTTTGACTCACCTGAAAAACGTCAGAAAAAGGAGCATTTTAATCATCTTGTAAAGGTATCCATGGCAGATGGTATTATTAAACAATCCGAGCTGGGGATGCTGCACAGAATTGGAAGAAAAATGGGATTTACGGAGCCCGAAATTGAAGATCTGATTGTTTCAGGTAAAAAACCTGAATTTGAAATCCCGTACGAGTTATCAAAACGTTTTGAACAGCTGTACGATGTTGTAAAGATGATTTTATCCGATGGTGAAACAGATGACAAAGAGATGCATCTGGCAACAGGACTGGCAATGATCTACGGATTCAGCAAGGAAGAAATACCTGCTTTACTGGATTTGCTGATCAAGGGTGTTAAAACCGGTGAGGACGAGGAAGAACTGTTCAAGGCTTATAATCGTTCAAGAATCTCCCGCTAGGGTTGCCCTGAATAGTTTTAATTTCACAAATTTATTAAAATGACCAGTCAATTCCCCTCAGCCTTCTGGAGCATACCCGTAAATGAGATGCTTCAAAATCTCGGATCAGGAAAGGATGGGATAAGCGGAGCTGATGCGAAAAAAAGACTGGATCTTTATGGTTCAAATCTCCTGAAGCCAAAAAAGAGATCGGGTGTATTGACATTACTTGCAGCTCAGTTCAGGAGTCCGATCATCATTATACTTTTCATTGCCACAGGGTTATCATATTTTCTGCATGACCGTGCAGATGCGTTCATAATTTTACTGATCGTGTTGGTTAGCGGATTGCTCGGCTTCTGGCAGGAGTACGGCGCATCAAACGCCGTAGAAAAACTGCTCTCCATCGTCCGGATAAAAGCATCTGTGTTGCGTAACGGTTCTGCTGATGAGATACCTGTGGAATTTATTGTTCCGGGAGATATTATCCTGCTAAAAGCAGGCGATATAGTTCCCGGAGATGGTTTGATTGTGGAATCAACAGATCTGTTTGTGGATGAAGCCATGCTCACGGGAGAGACTTTTCCTGTTGAAAAAATGTCTGCAGTCCTGGCTGCGGCTACTCCGCTTGGCGAACGGACAAATTCCCTGTGGATGGGGACTCATGTAGTTAGCGGTTCTGCGCGGATGTTAATTATCCGCACAGGTATTGAAACAGAATTCGGAAAGGTATCCGGCCGGCTGAATCTCAGACCACCTGAAACTGAATTTGAACGCGGGATACGCAGATTCGGATATTTCCTGATGGAGGTTACCCTTGTGCTGGTGATCAGCATATTTGCAATCAATGTATACCTGAAACGTCCCATTCTGGATTCATTCCTTTTTTCACTGGCTCTTGCCGTTGGACTGACGCCGCAGTTATTACCTGCAATTATAAGTATTAACCTCTCCCATGGTGCAAAAAGAATGGCGGGTAAAAAGGTAATTGTAAAACGTCTCTCCTCAATTGAGAACTTCGGCAGCATGAATATCATCTGCTCCGACAAGACAGGCACTCTGACTGAGGGAATAGTCCAGCTTCAATCTGCCCTGGATGTACATGGCATGGTAAGTGAAAAAGTCCTTTTCCAGGCATACTTAAATGCTTTTTACGAAACAGGCTTTATGAATCCGATAGACGAGGCTATCCGGAAACATAAACAATTTGATCTGTCAGGTTGGGTAAAGAAGGATGAGATTCCCTATGATTTTATCCGCAAACGGTTAAGCATTGTAGTTACCAATGGTAATGAACATCTGATGGTAACCAAAGGAGCATTAATGAATGTTCTGGAAGTCTGCTCAAAAGTTGAAACAGGCGATGGAGTGGTTGCAGACATCTCCACCGTATCTGATCTTATACAAAAGAACTTTGAAGAGTTCAGCAACAAAGGATTAAGGACCCTTGGTGTTGCTTACAGGAACCTGGCTTCAGATCCAACAATTGAAAAAGAACATGAATCTGAAATGACCTTTTCCGGATTCCTCATTCTTTTTGATCCCCCTAAGCCAAATATCCTTGAGACTATTAACGGACTTAAGAACCTGGGCGTTGCACTTAAAATAATCACCGGCGACAATCATCTCGTAGCTTCAAGCGTCAGCCGGCAGATGGCACTGGAAGACTCAAAGATACTGACAGGGTCAGCACTCCGGGCTTTAAGCGACTCCGCCCTTGTCAGGATTGCAGGTGGGGTGGATATCTTTGCAGAGATTGAACCAAATCAGAAAGAACGAATAATTATTGCACTTAAAAAAGCCGGAAATGTTGTTGGCTATATGGGCGATGGAATTAACGACGCCTCAGCTCTTTATGCGGCTGATGTGGGAATTTCGGTTGACAGTGCAGTGGATGTAGCCAAGGATGCAGCAGATATTGTGCTGCTGGAGAAAGGTCTTGATGTACTGGTACAGGGCGTTAATGAAGGAAGGACTACATTTGCGAATACCCTTAAATATGTGTTCATGGCTACAAGCGCTAATTTTGGAAATATGTTCAGTATGGCCGGGGTATCACTGTTCCTGCCATTTCTCCCGTTGCTGCCAAAGCAGATACTTCTGACAAACCTTATGACTGACTTCCCGGAGATGACAATCGCTACCGATAATGTAGACAAAGAAATGGTAAGCTATCCACGGCGCTGGGATATTAAAATAATAAGAAAATTTATGATCACCTTCGGACTCGTAAGTTCACTTTTTGATTATCTGACATTCGGAATGCTTTTACTGGTCCTTCACGCAGGTGAGATCCAGTTTCGTACAGGATGGTTTATTGAATCAGTCGTTTCTGCATCCATAATAGTACTGGTAATACGAAGCAGGAAGCCATTTTTCAGAAGCCGGCCGGGAAGATACCTCTTAATTGCAACTCTTATTATCGGATCCGCCACATTTATCCTGCCTTATACACCACTTGCCGGAATATTCGGTTTCAGTCCCCTTCCCCTGACCTTCCTCCTGTCAATTTGTGGCATAGTTTTATTCTACATTTTAACTGCCGAATTTGTAAAAAGGATCTTCTACAGAAGGGTGAAATTCTGAAGATCCGTAAATCAGAAACAATTAAATATATTTGTATCAATCAGGACAGGCAGAACCTTTTATGGAAGGTTTTATTTAAAATCCTGACTGTTACGGATTGCCCTGATTTTAAATTGAGATCATTATGGAAAACCCGGCTGTTACAAATAAACATTCCGAACGGCTTTTGTCAGTAGATGCACTGAGAGGATTCGATATGTTCTGGATCATAGGTGGCAGTGCACTTTTCACCGGTCTTGCCAAAGCTGTCGGAGGTCCGTTGGATATGTTGGTTCCCCAGTTTGAACATGTACGATGGGAAGGGCTTCATTTCTTCGATCTGATATGGCCGCTTTTTATGTTCATTGTCGGTGTATCGATTCCTTTATCTGTAACCAGAAGGAAAGCTGAAGGCTCGACAAAACGGAGTCTTTATCTCCATGCGCTGCGCCGTGCCGTCATATTATTTATCCTTGGAATGATCCTGCAGGGCGGACTGCTTAACTGGGACCTTTCAAAGCTCCATCCCTGTTACAGTGTGCTGCACGGGATAGCTGCAGGCTACCTGATTGCGGTAATAGTTGCCATAGAACTGAAACCAAAATACCAGGGTGCTGTCCTTGCTTTTTTTCTTCTGGCATACTGGGCAGTACTGAAGCTGGTTCCGGTCCCCGGGGCCCCGGCCGGAGTACTGACTCCTGACGGCAATATAGCTACCTGGGTTGACCAGTTGATACTCGGACGGTTTCACTACGGGGAGAATACATGGTTCCTGAGTTATATGGGATTTGCCTCCTCGGTGCTCCTGGGCGTATTTGCCGGCCGGTTGCTGATGCTTCCACTTTCAGAAAAGAGAAAAGCATTATTTCTTGCTATTGCCGGTATTGGATGTACTATTCTCGGATTGCTCTGGAGCTTTCTCTTACCCATTATCAAATTATTATGGACCAGCTCATTCGTGATGGTTGGAGGAGGATTCGGCTTCCTTATGCTTTCTTTGTTCTACTGGATCATTGAAGTAAAAGGTTACCGCAACTGGGCAGGATTCTTTGCAGTTATTGGCATGAACTCAATAGTCGTCTACGCTGGTGTTATGCTTATAAGCTTCAGTCAGATAGGAAACATCTTCATTGGCAGCCTGCTGCCACGGATAGGGCTATGGGATGATTTTGTCTCAGCAGCAGCTGCATTTACAATAGTATGGTTCATCCTTTACTGGATGTACCGCACCCGTACCTTTGTGAAGCTGTGAAATATACGGGATGATTCGTCCGGTACCTGATATAAGCCGGGACCGTCTGAATATAAACCAGAAATTTAATCCCGGGGTTTATCGATTATTTAAAAGTGCTAAAAGTTAAAATTGTACTCTTAAATAACTCAAATTATTTTCATAATTGTGTTCTGATTTGTCAATGGCGCTTAATATAGTAACTTTAATCCTCATCCGGGAAGGTTGACAGTCGTAACAAACCATAGTACTATAAAGAAGAATAACCCGGGTAAATCAATTTGTTAATTTGCAATATATTATGAAACCAAAGTATTCTCGTCGGCATTTCGTCAGAACCTCAGGACTAAACGCATTAGGTTTGGGGATAGCGGGAAATATCACATTCTTTGAACAGAATTTGCTGTCACATGAACCTTCTGAAAAGATCAGTGATGATGTGAAAAGCAAATTAGAATTTGTACCCCTTCGGGCTGCCAGCTGGTGGTGTACTCTGGAGGATATTCTATGGCCCCAGAAGAAAATAGTGGATAAAATAAAACAAAGGGCAGAATCTTTTGCAAAGGCGAAAATTGACACAGCAATAAATTTTGGTTTTCACATTCGGTTTGACTTTTCAAATTATTTTGGTCAGTTGCATGGATATTATGCCAATGTATTCGAGGAATTACACAAGTATGATATTAAATTTATGGATCACTACTCCTGTAATCATGTTGAACGTCCACGGGGAGAGGATGAATTCAGGAAACTTCATAAAGGCCAGCGCCATCATATTTTGTTGTTTCATGACTCTGTAGCGGCGGAACATGCTCAATATGAGGGACATTACTTCCGGGATTTATCCGAAATAGATTTACGGGACGGAAGCAGGGGATATGCCAGGCAGTATCAGATGGAAATCTTTTGCCACAATAATCCCGGGTTCCTTGACATGCATAAAAAATATTTATTGAGACTGATGAGAGAGGTCCCGTTTGATGGCATTGAAGTGGATGACATGTGTGATTACGGAGGCCTGACAACATGCGGCTGCAATTTTTGCAGAGAGAGGTTCCGGCGGGACTATGGTCATGAGATCCCTCCTTTTGGTAATACCGGGTTTTGGGGAGATACCACAAAAAATATGCTTTTATGGGGTAACTACGATAATCCGGTCTTCAGGGATTGGATAAGGATGAAGATCGATTCTGTTGCCGATCATATTAAAATAATAAAAAATACAATTGGTAATAAACCTCTTATGACCTGCTGTTCAAGTACTGGTCCTGTAGCATTAAACTCAATTGCACTGAATCTTGAAAGGCTCGCCCCTCACCTGGACTTTTTCATGCTGGAAAATGTAGGTACCAACATTAATTGTGTTGATTGGGCAGGAATGGATGCAGAGGCTTTACAGCAAAAAGATATTGCCCTGAAAAGCGGTAATTCTCCGGCCCTTGCATTGAGCTATACCATATATGAAAAAGGAGGTTATCTGGGATGGGGACTGAGCCGTTTCTGGGGTGTTGCAAACTGGGGAAGCACTCTTAATCAAAGGCTTGAAGATGATCCTGTTGATGCCATGGAAACAGAAGCTATAATTGGACCTTTATACAATTGGGAATTAGCAAACAGTAATTTGTGCTATCACGGAAGCAAAGATCTTTCGGAAGTAAGATTGGCAAGCAGTAGTTTATGCAGGGATAACGGTTGGCATGGGACAGATGGATCGGAACAATGGGACAGGGTTAAAGATTGGTCTGTCAGTCTTCTAAGGCATAATGTAAACTATCGCATCATTCGGGCAGCAGAGTTATCAGATCCAGTTTCCCTGCGTAATGAGGATACTCCGTTGATTCTGGACGGATTGGGATGTGTATCTGATAATCAGTTTAAAGCTATAAAAGCACACCTTTCAGGGGATGGCATTGCATGGCTGTCCCTGCCATTCGGCACTCATGATGAAAGAGGAAATAAAAGGACAATCCCATTGTCTGTAGAACTATTAAAATCAGGTTTTAAAAATCTAATCTTAAAGCATGCCGAATCTTCATCTGATTTTCTGGAAAAGCTTATTGGTCAAAATATATTTCATCCTGTTTTAAAACAGTTGACAGGTGACACCAGATGGGTTGCCAGGATAAGAATTTATAATGACGAGCCCGCAATCCATTTCATGAATACAGCACTTATTGCAGTTCCGCACCCTTCGTTGAAAGACATTCCAGGGGTACCTGTACTTAAGGATATAGAATCGGATATTGAGAATAATAACCTTTCCTATTCAATAAACTGTAAAAAAGTCCCTTTATCCCGTTTGTCTGTCCTTAGTCCTGAACTTGGCCAGGAAAAGAGAAATGTGGAGATCAGCAGAATAAAAAACGGATATTCAACTATAAAATTAAGTCTGGACAGGATTAAAATTTATGCTGTTGCGCAATTAACTGAGATGTAAGGTGCACTGAAGAAATTAATAAAGACTCACCTGATTTCAATTGATCCCAGTGGATACCACCCATCAGGATCCCTTCCGGGAATTGCCAGGCTCACCTTTGGTTCATGTGACTGGCAATCAACAATAGCTGTTTGCAGCTGATAGACACCTGCCGGCATATCCCGCGGAACAAATATTGCATCGTCGTAAAGATTATCCCCCGGAAACCAGGAATTAATGTCAGCATCAGTTACCAGTATTTCTGACCGCTTTTCATTCTTAAGCCGGAAGGCAAGATTGAATTTTTTATAAATGGGAGCCACACCCTTATTTTCCCACCAGGATAAAAAGCTGATCTTTTCCCCCCGTGATGCATACTCAGGATATGAGAAACTTCTGAGTACAAAACGGTAACCCATCTTTTTCAGCCAGTTGTCGATAAGCGGCCTCCACTCTTCCGGAACTCCTGAAGATTTGGCATTGAAGGATGAAATGTGCCATTTTAAGGTCTCATTTATAATGTAGTTTACATCATCGACGGTATATCCCTGGCAATATTCACAGCTGCCAGGGGCACCTTTCCAGCTTTTAATTGTTCCGCATACTTCGAGGCTCACGGGTGCTTTTTTCCAGGCATCTTTCATTCCAAAATTGATTATGGCCTGTGGATAAAAATCATACATATGTGTCCAGCCCGGTTTCTTTTTGTCTGCGGCCCAGAATCCCAGATCACCTATACAGTCGACTCTCCAGCCTACTGCTTGTTGTGAAAGGCCGTATTCATTTGTCTTCCTGTCAGTCAGAAGCATTACAAGGGGCGTTTTTTTAAAATTATCAGTATAGGCTCTTACAAGTAATTCCCTTGTCTTGTCAGAAAGGATATCAGAGCCTCTTCCTTCTCCCCAGAACCCGACAATTGAGAGATCAATGGATTCAAAATCAGGATGGCCGTCATAACGTTTTCCGAGTTCAGTTATAAGCTTGCAGAAATAGCGGGTGTATCGGGGATCTTCCGCATCTGCCCTCCATCCTTCCCCGTCAGGAAGCCATTCATTTTTGTTCCCAATCATGGCACGGTACCATTGAGGCACATCGGTCTCATCATTTATTGTTTTTCCCGAGCCATAAGGCGCTATCCGCAGCATCAATGCCTGATGCCTCTGATGAGCTGTGATAAGAGCCTTATCGATCATCTCCCAGTTATATTTCCCCATTTCAGGTTCAAGGAATTTCCAGTATACCCTGAAGTAGGCAATTGAAGACAAAGGCTGATCCTTAATTACAAGGTTGCCGTCAAACTTCTGGTATTCAATGGGTTTACCTTCAGTCCATCCTACTCCTTCATTCGTTTTGTCACCGTTGAAGCGCTGAAATGTGGTAAATCCCATTCCTGGATTTGTAAGCACTTCACCGGAATCCTTAAACCTGACTGTAATGATCTTCCGGGCAGTAGCTTCACTGGCGGATTTCCGGAATTTATTTGCCATTCCCAGAAAATTGACCGCAAGGGGTTTTGACAATCCCGGATTCTGGCTCAGTTGTTCGGGATGCCATTGAACACCCATTAAGAATGATTTTCCCGATGGGTTCTCTCTCTCAATGGCCTCAGCCACCCCGTTATCACTTAAAGCCGTTATTTTCATTCCGGGAGCAGGAGTATCAACTGCCTGATGATGGTAGCTGTTTACAATACCTTTTTCGACACCCGTAATTTTAAACAATTCCGACTGCGGGGCTATCCTTACGCTGTGTAAACAATCTTTTGATCCGGGGGGGCATCTGTGCATTACACTTGTACCGGCATCAGTCGGGATATCTGTGAGTAAAGTACCTCCCAGGGCTACATTGAGGATCTGCTCTCCACGGCAGATTCCAAAAACCGGCATCTCCAGAAATACTGCACGGCTGATTAGGGCCAGCTCCAGGGAATCACGGTAATCGTTGATTTCCTCACATTTTGATAATTCATTCTGCTTGCCATACCGGGCAGGATTGACATCTTCCCCGCCTGTTAATAACAGACCATGGCATGTAGAGAGCATTCGCAAGGCTGAATCAACCGGCATTCCATACATATTAATTATCACAACATCCGGATCTGCAGTTTTTAGAAATGTCTCATAATGACCTGACGTTTTGCTCACAGCGATCCTGACCTGGCCCATTATATCTGTATTTGCACAGGTAAGGATAGCGATGCCAAGGATAAGATACAGAACTTTTTTGCTCATTTTCCTATATTTTAAAATCTGGTAATCACTGATGATCTCCTCTCCGGGTAAAAAAAAATACCGGATAAAGAATTCATATCCGGTCTCAAATTAAGGAATTAATTCCGAAATGTTGTAAGAAAATCCTACGCTTTCCCTCTGAGAAGTTTCTGAAGTTCCGCCATTTCGTCGCGGAACCTGGCTGCCTCTACAAAATCAAGTTCTGCGGCAGCCTTCTCCATGCTCTTTCTTGATTTCTCAACAGCTTTTTCGAGAGCTTCCCTGTTCATAAATTTTACAACCGGATCAGCGGCGATATCAAATTTCTCAGGTTCAATATATGCTCTTGCTGCAGTTCCCTTTTTACCTAATCCGCTGAGAACGGAACCGGTTTTTCTGATAATCTGGGCAGGTGTTATACCCATTAATTCATTATATTTAAGCTGTTTGCTTCTCCTCCTGTTGGTCTCATCAATAGTTTGCTGCATGCTTCCGGTGATGACATCTGCGTACATTATTACCTTTCCGTTAAGATTTCGGGCAGCTCTTCCTGCCGTTTGTGTAAGAGATCTTGATGATCGCAGAAATCCCTCCTTATCTGCATCAAGGATGGCAACAAGTGATACCTCCGGCAGGTCCAAGTCCTTCCCTCAGAAGGTTGACGCCAACAAGTACGTCAATTACGCCGGTACGAAGGCTTTCCATAATATCAATCCGGTCCAGGGTATCTATATCCGAATGAATATAGCTGCATCTTATATTAAACCTTGTAAGGTATGTTGAGAGCTCCTCCGCCATCCTTTTTGTAATTGTTGTCACAAGGGTCCGCTCGCCTGTTGCTGCCCGTCTGCGGATCTCAGCCATCAGGTCATCTATCTGGTTGAGGCTTGGTCTGACCTCGATCGGAGGATCGAGCAGTCCGGTAGGTCTTATCACCTGGTCAACAAATACCCCTTCGCTTTTTTCCAGCTCATAATCGGCCGGTGTTGCACTCACAAAGATAGTCTGACCGGTAAGCGATTCGAATTCTTCAATCCTCATTGGCCTGTTATCAAGGGCTGCCGGCAGCCGGAAGCCATATTCCACAAGAGTCTGCTTTCTTGAATGATCTCCGCCGAACATAGCTCTTATCTGTGGAACGCTGACATGGCTTTCATCGATGACTGTGATAAAATTATCCGGAAAATAGTCAAGCAGGCAGAAGGGTCTGGTTCCGGGTTTCCTTCCGTCAAAATACCTTGAATAGTTTTCGATCCCGCTGCAGTAACCTAGCTCCTTAATCATCTCAAGATCATATAAAACTCTCTGTTCCAGTCTTTTTGCCTCTTCCTTTTTACCTATCTCGTTAAAATGTGTGATCTGTCTCATCATGTCATCCTGAATCTCACTTACAGCCATATTTATCCTCGCCCTTGTCGTAACGAAGATATTTGCCGGATAGATTATGTATTCAGAAAGCTGATCCAGTCTGTGTCCGTCAACAGGATCGAAGGTATTTATGTTCTCGATCTGGTCGCCAAAGAATTCTATCCTTACGGCTATGTCTGCATAAGCAGGAAAAACATCTACAGTATCTCCCCTGACCCTGAAGGTTCCGTGTTTGAATTCAAGTTCATTTCTTGAGTAAAGGCTGTCTACAAGTTTCCTTAGGAACTGGTTCCTGCCGATAGTCTGACCATTTTTGACATGCACTGTGTTCGAATGAAAATCATCAGGATTTCCGATACCGTAAATACATGAAACAGAAGAGACTACAATAACATCCCTACGGCCGGAAAGAAGAGAAGAGGTGGCGCTCAGCCTTAGCTTTTCTATCTCCTCATTTATCGAGAGATCCTTTTCAATATAAGTATCGGATACTGGCAGATAGGCTTCAGGCTGGTAATAATCATAATATGATACGAAATATTCAACCCTGTTTTCAGGAAAGAACTGTTTAAATTCACCATAAAGCTGTGCTGCAAGTGTTTTATTATGGCTCAGTACCAGTACCGGCCTGTTTACTCTCTCTATGACGTTAGCTATTGTAAATGTCTTTCCTGACCCAGTCACACCAAGAAGAGTCTGAAAAGGAACACCTTTTTCAAGACCATTCACCAGCTGTTCAATTGCTTGCGGCTGATCGCCTGTCGGTACAAAATCAGATATAAGTTTAAAGTCCATTTCATGTCCTTTAAAAAATCTTACAAACCTAAGAAATATTCTTCAATAGATCGGTGAATATAGTCAACCGATCGCCAAGCCGATCAGCATAGTTCAATCGGTGGAGGTCGATCGATGCAGGTCGATCGATGCAGGTCGATCGATGCAGGTCGATCGATGCAGGTCGATCAATGTAGGTCGATCGGCGTAGGTCGATCGGCGTAGTCTCCAGACTACGCCGCTGATACTTCATCACCACGCTCCGATCGGCATAGTCTCCAGACTACGCCGCAGGCAATTTATCCATACTTGGCATTCCGCTTTTGCTTTTTTTTGTATTACATCTCGTCAACAATTTGTAAATTTGTTAGTAACAATATGTCTTTTCCAGGTGCTAATTTAAAGTTTAATGTCAACAGGTTACCAGGTCAAAGATCAGGATGCCCTTTATTTTCTGACTTTTCAGGTTGTTGATTGGGTTGATATATTTACAAGGAAAGTGTATAAAGATATCATCATTGATAGTTTCAGATATACAATGGAAAATAAAGGATTCCAGATTTTTGCATATGTAATTATGTCGAATCATGTTCATCTGATAGCAAACAGCAGCATTGGTCGTTTAAGCGATACGATCCGTGACCTTAAAAAAAATTCACCAGCCGGAAAATTATTGATACAATTGGAGAAATCCGCGAAAGCAGGAAAATCTGGATCCTGAACAGATTCAGTTTCAATGCATCGCATCATAAAGCAAATATACATTATCAGTTATGGACGCATGAGAATCATGCTATAATACTCTATAGCAATGATTTTATAAGAGAAAAGATTGAGTATATTCACAATAATCCTGTAAAAGCTGGAATTGTTGAAAAGCCTGAGGATTATCTGTATTCCAGTGCCAGAAATTACGCCTATTTAAGTGCTCCGATTGATATACCTGTTCTGGTATTGCCTTGGTATACTTATAAATAGACTGAAGTCAGGAGACTTCATTTTATTGAAAGCGAAGTCTGGAGACTTCGCTTAGCAACTTCGCATATCTCCGATCGGCGTAGTTCCGATCGGCGTAGTCTACGATCGGCGTAGTTCTTCGATCGGCGTAGTCTCCAGACTACGCCGATGATACTTCGTCACCCCGAATTCATTAATGATAAATTAAACTGATAAAAAAAAGGCGCCTTCAACAAGGCGCCATCATTCATTACTTTTATATTATCTATCCAAGATAGCCTTTTAGAAGTCTGCTTCTGGAAGCATGTCTCAGCCTCCTGATAGCCTTTTCCTTAATCTGCCTGACTCTCTCACGTGTCAGTCCGAATTTCTCGCCGATCTCCTCGAGGGTCATCTCCTGGCAACCTATTCCGAAGAAAAATCTGATTATATCGCGCTCCCTTTCAGTCAGTGTTGCAAGGGCCCTGTAGATCTCCCTCGAAAGGGATTCGTCCATCAGAAGCTTATCCGCAACAGGAGAATCTGAATTTGTCAGAACATCCAGCAGACTGTTATCCTCACCCTCGATAAAAGGTGCATCCACCGATACGTGCCGCCCCGATACTTTCAGAGTGTCCGTAACCTTCTCCTTTGGCAATTCAAGTACATCAGCCAGTTCCTCAGGTGATGGAGTGCGCTCATTCTCCTGTTCAAACTTCGAGAATGCTTTGTTTATCTTGTTAAGAGAACCAACCTGGTTAAGCGGTAATCTCACAATTCTTGATTGTTCTGCAAGAGCCTGAAGGATCGATTGTCTGATCCACCATACAGCATAGGATATAAACTTGAATCCACGTGTCTCGTCAAATTTCTCTGCAGCCTTAATAAGGCCCAGATTTCCTTCATTGATTAAATCGGGGAGACTAAGTCCCTGGTTCTGATACTGTTTTGCCACAGATACTACAAACCGAAGGTTCGCCTTTGTAAGTTTTTCAAGAGCAGCTCTGTCGCCTTTCTTTATCCTTTGAGCCAATTCAACTTCTTCCTCTACCGATATCAACTCCTCTTTACCAATCTCCTGCAAATATTTGTCGAGTGATGCACTCTCTCTGTTAGTTATAGATTTGGTAATCTTTAATTGTCTCATTATGCCTCCGAAAAAATTTCCGCAAAGATATTGCTTTATTATGTAATAACAAAAATAATCTGCTAATGTTGTGGAAAGGGGATTTATTTTTATAAATCCCCTGAAAAACAAATATTTATCTGATTAACCGGCTAATTCCCGAACTGGTAGCTGAAGAGAGTGCCGTTAGTCTGAACACCTCCGATGGATTTCAGGCTGCTTTCATTATCGGTAAACTGTCTCACTTCAGAGGCGTTCCTGACTTTTTTACCATTTACGCTCAGTATGATATAGCCTTTCTTAATTCCAAGTTCCTTAAACTTTCCCTCATTGAGTTCAGCCACCTTAACCCCGCTGTCAATATTCAGGTCTTTCTTTTCTGCTTCCCCGAGAGTTTCCAGCCTGGCACCGAATATCAATCCGCTTTCAGGCTCCGTTTTGACAATATTCGTATTTCCTGCCACATTCTTCAGAACGATCGGAACAGTTTTTTCCTTACCGTTCCTCAGAAAGGTCACTGTAGCTTTATCGCCGGGCCGGTGCTTCCCTACCTGCTCCTGAAGCTCGGAAGTCGACCTGACAGTAATTCCATCGAACTTTATAATTACATCATTCTCCCTGAGTCCCGCCTCTTCAGCCGACCCCTCTTTTATAATGCCTGTAACAAGAATACCTGTGACCTGGGCAAGATCCTGTTTTTCAGCATCTTCTGAATTAAGATCCCTGATATTCACACCAATTATTGCCCGCTGTACTTCCCCGTACACCTTGAGATCGTCAATAACCTTCTTAACTATTGTAACAGGAATTGCAAAAGAGTTCCCGGCGTAAGCGCCGCTTGGTGAAATAATTGCAGAGGTGATGCCAACCAGCAATCCCCTTGTATTTACCAGGGCTCCCCCGCTGTTACCCATATTCAGTGCTGCATCAGTCTGAATAAAGGATTCTATCCGGTAAGCTCCTTCAAGCAGATTCAGGTTTCTTCCCTTTGCACTGACTATACCGGCAGTAACTGTTGAGGTTAGATTGAAAGGATTGCCAATAGCAAGTACCCACTCGCCAAGCTTAAGCTGATCGGAATCTCCATACCTGATAAACGGAAGATCATCAGCCTTGATTTTAAGAAGTGCAATATCTGTACTGGGATCCCTGCCTGTTACCCTGGCGGTGAAGGTTCTTTTATCATTAAGGGTGACATCTACAGATTCAGCACCTTCAATTACATGATTATTTGTAATTATATAACCGTCGGCTGAAATAATAACTCCCGATCCATATCCGCTTACCTCCCTGGGCTTTGAATAGTGGTCGCCATAAAAATACTCAAGGATAGGATTATCCGACTTCGCTCCCATCATCGATCTGGTATGAACATGAACGACAGCATGTACGGTCTGCTCTGCGGCATATGTCAGATCTACAAGCCCCTCCGGTGTCTGCATTGATGTCAGAAATGTGCCTGCATTACTGGCTTCTACACCAGAACTGTCATTTGAACGGGGTAAAGGAGGTTTTTCGATAATTTTTGTATAAGTAAAAAGAGCGATAAATGCTCCCAGAACAGCCATAAATAAACCTCCCAGAAAAAACTTTACTCTCATAACTTCTCTTTTTTTAAATTAATTGACATCGCTTTGGTTGAATCATTTCAATATTAAATCTAATTAAAAGATTAATATCTTTGTACCCGATTTCAGGAAATGCCTGTTATACAAAGATTACACATTTTTATGATGATATTCAAGAATTTAACAACACTTTAACACTGACTGTAATTCCGTTTAACAATATCAGTGAAGAAGAGGATGACTTCATAAAAACTGATAACGGCAGGCAGGCATATAATCATTAAAATTGACCAGGGAGTGGTCAGTAGGGTTAAAGATCTGAAAACAGGCAACTTTTAAACAGGAAGAAGAAAAATGCAAAAAGAAAGACTTTTCGGCAAGACTTTAAATGAACTGATAGCTGTCACCAGAAGGATAGGCCTTCCTGGATTTGCTGCCAGGCAGATTGCCGACTGGTTGTATAAAAAAGAGATCTCATCTGTCGATCAGATGACCAACCTGTCGCTGAGAACAAGGGAACTGCTTTCCGCTGATTATGAGATCGGGCTTTATCCTCCGGAAAGAGCATCCGAAAGCTCTGACGGAACAAAGAAATATCTCTACAAAGTACTTAAAAACAAATATATAGAAACCGCCTACATACCTGATGACGACCGTGCAACTATCTGTGTCTCCACCCAGTCGGGTTGCAAGATGGGATGTCTGTTCTGTATGACAGGCAGGCAGGGTTTCCAGGGAAATCTCACCTCAAATGAGATCCTTAACCAGTTCAGGAGCCTGCCGGAGTTCCATAACCTGACTAATATGGTATATATGGGTATGGGAGAGCCTCTTGACAATTTGACGGAGGTTATCAGGAGCCTTGATATTCTTACAGGTGACTGGGGATACGGCTGGAGTCCTACCAGGATAACAGTAAGCACTGTTGGGCTTGTAGCCGGGATAACAGAGTATCTTAATAAAAGCCGGTGCCATCTTGCTGTAAGTCTGCACTCTCCGTTTAATGACGAGAGAAGGGCGCTGATGCCTGTTCAGAAAACAAACAACGTGGAAGAGGTGCTTGATATAATAAGAAAATCCGATATCAGCGGACAGAGAAGAGTCTCTTTTGAATATATCCTGTTCAAAGGACTGAACGATACACCCCGCCATGTCAAAGAACTTGCCAGAATACTTAACGGGATCAAATGCCGCATCAATATTATCCGTTTTCATCCTGTTCCGGGATCACAATTTCAAAGCCCCGATGAAGATGCCACAATAAAATTTAAAGAGGCGCTCAACAGGAAAGGGATTCTCACGACAATCAGGGCAAGCAGGGGTGTGGATATTCAGGCTGCATGCGGATTGCTTTCAACGCTCGAACAAAACAAATCAGGAGAGTAATGCCCAGAACACTCTTTATTTTATTTGCTCTTTTAACTCCTGTTTCATATTCCCAGCTGAGCTCTGTTCAGCCATTTCTTTCTGACTCCTCCATGATCCATGCGCAGGCTTCAATTTGTATCAGGGATGCAGATAACGGCGAACTGATTGAGGGGTACAATATGGGGAAAAGCCTCATCCCCGCTTCGGTAATGAAGCTCATAACATCCGGTGTTGCTCTGGAACTTCTGGGACCGCAGTATAAATTCACAACAACATTCGGTTATACAGGGAGGCTTAACAGACGTTCCGGCAGATTATCAGGTGATATAATCATCAGGGGCGGCGGTGACCCGGCTCTGGGTTCTGAATATTTTCCTGAACATTACGGAGATCTTCCGGGAAAGTGGGTATCCGATATTAAACACACGGGGATAAGAAAGATTGACGGAAGGGTCATAGCAGACGATTCCTATTATGATTTTTTGCCTGCTCCGTCCAAATGGCTGTGGGAAGACCTGGGTAATTATTATGGTGCCGGAGCTTATGGCTTATCCGTATTTGACAACTCTGTTGAGATTCACATGAAAACAGGGTCGGACAGCACACCTGTGATAATATCCTCTGTATCTCCAAAGGAATACAGGTTCGATTTTAAAAGCTATCTGTTTGCTTCAGGCAGCTCAGATAAGGGTTGTATTTTCTCAGCACCATACAGTGCAACAGGATGGATAACAGGAACGGTACCCATAAACTGCGATGATTTTGTATTGAAGGCTTCGATAGCCGATCCTCCTCTCTTTATTGCTGAACTGTTGAATGAGAAACTGGCGGCCTCGGGAATAAAACTCAGTGAAAAGCCTGCAACTGTCAGATCTGAACAAAAAGCGATGCCCGGGGAACTTATTCCCGTTTCAGAGATTATCTCCCCTCCTCTTTCTGATATAATTATTGTATTGAATCATGAAAGCGTGAACCTTTATGCCGAGCATCTGCTGAAAGAGCTTGGAAAGGTCTTCGGAAAAAGCGGATCGACATCCGAAGGAATAAAGGTTGTAAATGAGTTCCTACTCAGGGCAAGCATCAATACTGATGGCATGTATATTGAAGATGGCAGCGGATTATCACCGGCTGATGCCATTAATAGTTATGAACTGGTTAATTTTCTGGTATATATGAAGAATCAGGGAAAGTACTTTAAAGAGTATCTTCTATCTTTACCGGATGCGGGTAAAGAGGGAACCCTGATCAACTGTTTCAGGGATCCGGTCTTCGATTCCAGGCTTAACGCGAAGAGTGGCTCTATGACAAGAGTCAGATGCTATGCCGGATATTTCACAACGGAATCGGGAAGAAATATGGCCTTCAGCATACTTGTAAACAACTATTCGGGCTCTGCTGATAATGTTATTAAAGGTATTGAGGCCATTATAAAGGAAACTATATTGAAAAAATAATAAGTGCCTGATTCAGGCAGTTAAAAGATAATCACTTAATCATATTTTTGGTGTATGAATAACAAAATCTCGGTAAGGAGATGTAAAGAGTATGATCTTTATGAGGTCTATAACGTTATATCTGAGATCTATAAAGAAACAGGGGGTCCTGATGTTAAAGGCAAAAATGTGCTCATAAAGCCCAATATTTTAAGTGATAATGATCCATCAAAGTGTGTAAGCACCCATCCTGTGGTTGTGGAAGCCATGATCAGGCTTATGCAGTCCAAAGGAGCGAATGTACTTGTCGGCGATTCACCTGCAATTCATACCCACAGGTTCAGAGCAGAAAAATCAGGCATATCAAAGGTCTGTGAATCAACGGGAGTCACCTGGGTGGACTTTATAGTTGATCCCACCGACAAGATAATCAATAACCGCAAAGTAAGGGTTGCATCTGTTACGGAGCGTGTCGATCTTATCATTTCGCTTCCCAAGTTAAAGAATCACGAGCTTATGTACTTCACGGGGGCAATAAAGAATACGCTGGGCCTTCTACCTGGTTTTAGCAAGGCAAAACAACACGGAGCCTTCAGGGACAGGAACTCATTCGGTGAATTTCTTGTGGATCTTTGTGAAGCTATTACTCCCGGCTATTTTCTGATGGACGGTATTATGGGAATGGAAGGTCCGGGGCCCGGACCAAAAGGCCTGCCTGTTGCAACGGGAGTTCTTCTGGGATCTACCAATCCCCTTGCCCTGGATATCATTGCAGGAAGAATTGCCGGGTATGACCCTCATGACATACCAACAACAAGGATAGCACTGTCGAGAAAAAAGTGGCTTAAATCCGAAGAGGATATTATTTATGACGGACCGCTCTTCAGTGATATTCAGAAAGCAGATTTCAAAAGGATCCCTCTTTCGCGTAATGGCAACAGCGGACTTCGCTTTATACTTGCAAGGACGGGATTTTTAAGAAAGCTGGAAAGACGGCCGGTATTTATTCATGAGAACTGCACCGGATGCAGGAAATGCATCAACATCTGTCCCTCTGATGCACTCCATACCCTTCCTTCCGCGAAGACCCATATCGTGCTTACCGACAGCAAGTGCATCAGATGCTTCTGTTGTGCAGAAGCATGTACTGATGATGCTGTCGATATAAGAGTTAAAATCTTTGGAGTTTAAACATCGATCTTTGCATATTTTGCATGTGATTCGATGAACTCCCTGCGAGGCGGCACTTCGTCACCCATAAGCATCGAGAAAATATGGTCAGCCTCGGCAGCGCTTTCAATTGTAACCTGTCTCAGTGTTCTCGTTTCAGGATTCATGGTTGTTGACCAGAGTTGTTCTGCGTTCATCTCTCCCAGACCCTTGTATCTCTGAATGCCAACCGAGGATTCTTTTCCCTGACCCATTTCGGCTACGGCAGCTTCACGTTCCTCTTCGGACCAGCAGTAGCGTTCAGCTTTCCCCTTTTTGACAAGATAAAGCGGTGGTGTGGCTATGAAAATATTACCACCCTTGATAAGGTCCTGCATATATCTGAAGAAGAAGGTCATTATAAGTGTTGTAATATGGGAACCGTCAACATCGGCATCAGTCATTATTATTATTTTATGATAACGTAAACCTGTAAGATTAAGAGCTTTACTATCCTCATCCGTACCTATATTGACTCCCAGTGCAGTGAAAATATTTTTAATCTCTTCACTTTCATATATTCTGTGCTGCATTGCCTTTTCTACATTCAGGATCTTGCCTCTCAGCGGCAAAATTGCCTGAAAACTGCGGTCACGACCCTGTTTAGCCGTACCGCCTGCAGAATCACCCTCGACGAGGTAGATCTCGCATTTTGCCGGATCCCTGTCAGCGCAATCGGCAAGTTTTCCCGGCAGACCGGAACCTGAAAGGACATTTTTGCGCTGTACAAGCTCACGGGCTTTACGGGCAGCATGCCTTGCTGTTGCTGCAAGAATAACTTTCTGAACAATTATCCTTGCATCCTTTGGATTCTCTTCAAGGTAATTGGTAAGCATTGTACTTACTGCCTGATCAACAGCTCCCATAACCTCTGAGTTTCCCAGTTTTGTTTTTGTCTGGCCTTCGAACTGTGGTTCCGCAACTTTTACGGAGATAATAGCTGTAAGACCTTCACGGAAATCATCTCCGTTGATATCAAATTTCAGTTTGGAAGTTGCACCTGAGTCCTCTGCATATTTTTTAAGTGTCCGCGTAAGACCCCTTCGGAAGCCTGCCAGGTGTGTTCCGCCTTCTATTGTATTGATATTATTCACATATGAATGTACATTCTCAGAAAACGAATTGTTGTATTGCAGGGCAATTTCAACCGGTATTTCCGCCTTATCATAGGAAATATGAATTATCTTCTCAATAAGTCTCTCCCTGTTGGAATCAAGATATTCAACAAACTCCTTAAGCCCTTCCTCAGAACGGAACTCCTCGTAACGTGCGCTCCCTCCGTTCCCGTCATCCACCAGCTCCCTCATGTCCTTTATTGTAAGAAGTATACCCCGGTTAAGGAATGCGAGTTCACGCAGCCTGGCTGTAAGGATCTCAAAATTGAATTCGGTAGTCTGGAATATGGTACCGTCAGGCTTAAAGGTAACCGTAGTTCCTGTTTTGTCTGAATCGCCTATCTCCTCCACAGGAGTGACAGGTTTTCCCTTTTCATATTTCTGCCGGAATACCTTGCCTTCCCTCATGATAGTCACCGTAAGATTCTGTGAAAGGGCATTTACGCAGGAAACCCCAACGCCATGCAGTCCTCCCGAAACCTTGTAAGAATCCTTATCAAATTTTCCTCCTGCATGTAAAACAGTCATTACGACCTCAAGAGCAGATTTCTTTTCCTTCTCCATAATTCCCGTGGGAATCCCCCGTCCGTCATCAGTGACTGTAAGCGAGCCATCTTCGTGTATTATCACTTCAATTTTTGTGCAATACCCTGCAAGGGCCTCATCAATTGAATTGTCGACGACTTCGTAGACAAGATGATGCAGACCTTTTATTCCGATATCACCTATGTACATTGCAGGCCTTTTCCTTACAGCCTCAAGACCTTCCAGCACCTGAATATTATCGGCAGAATAATCTATACTGTCCTGCAATCTTTTTTCATTTTCAGCTCATTTATTTCAGTTTAGTTATTTAACATTATTAAAAACAAAAATCAATCAAAAAACAAATCCGGAAGCTACTCCTGGTTTTGCTCCGTTAATTGATAAAAAACTTGTTTTTCAAGGGAAAAATCAGGATATTTTTTTCTGCACTTCCGGCCATCGGTTCCAACTTCACCTTCCTATTATAAAATATTGATATTATGATTATTAATCATCACCGCAAATATAGTGATTTTAAACGGTTTTTTCGTAAATATTTGTTAAAAATAATGCACAATTCTTATGAAGAAATTAACAACTAAGATCAGATAAAACGTCAATTGTCAGACATGCATGAAAGCACTCCTTCTTAATGGCTGTCAGCCGGTATATTTCTCTGTTTTTTCTGACCTGGCAGGCTGTCAAACGTTAAATCCGGCGCTGTTTAAAGACTGTAGGTAAATCCCAGCATAAAGATAAACCGCTGTGAGGGATAATATGCCCATTCATAGTACCGGTCGACGGATATATTATTTAACCTGGTCCAGAATGAAAGTATCTTTGAGTAACGGTATTCTGCCGTAAGATTCAGATTAAAATGGGCAGGCATATCCACAATGAAAGATGAATACCCTGCCTGCCGGCTGAGAAGATCACCGTTTACCACCTCTTTCCTCTTGCCGATAGCTGTCAATTCCAGACCTGCGATTATTTTTTCCCTGAGATCATATTTTAAACCAAGCAAACCATCCCACCCCGGCTTGTTCCATGGAAATTCGATACCGGTATGGTACTGATAAATATTGGCTTTCCAGTCAAATGACAACTTATCATTTATCCGGCCGTTCATCTCCGCATGAATGTTAAGAAGCTCTACTGCGTCCCTTATGGGTAAGAAATAGTTGCCCATCGCCCTGGGACTGACACTGTCGGGGAAGACAATGTTTGTATAGAAAAGCATATCGTCTATAATTGAATAGTTAACGGAAACAAGGTAATTTCCTCCGATCCCGTTATTCCCCTTAAGTCCCGTGGTAACAACGAATTTATGATCGGTATCAGGCAATCTGAAAAGAACTCCCGGGCTTACAAATCCGGGATACTGATCAGTTACAAGATAGGGGTTTTCAGAAACTATCTTAAGGGGGTCATTCCTTTCAAGCTTTCCTGTCAGACTGGCAAAGAACCCGAGATAAGCAGGTACAATGGTAAATCCAAAATTAATATCAGGATAAAAATGCAAAATGGAGCTTCTGTCAACGAGAGCTTCGAAGCCCAGTTTAAAATTCCACGCGGCGGAGCCTTTCTGGATAAAAGGGCTGACGGAAACGATATATTCCGGATTCAGCCTGATGGAATCTGCATTTTTATAATATTCGACACCCAGTCCCGAACCGACATACAGTCCATTGATTGATCCGGCCATGATCCCTTTAAACCCTGCATTATGCTGGAACATGTTTTGGGAAAGATGGAAGTAGTTGTAATAAAGGTCAAAATTATAGTATAAATCAGTGGAATCCATTGATAATGAATATAATGAAGCTTTAGCCCCAATATTACTGTAGGGCAACTTTATACTCTTCTTATCAGGGGAATAGTCAAGTATCAGCGGATCATAACCATAAGCATACCTTACTTTCTGTGTAAAATCCACCGAACTTTCGAAAGTGGCTTTCCTGAAGATTCTTTTTCCATAAACAGATGCATCATTATCCATATACCCTGCAAAAGCCTGTTTTGCATTCTCAAGCCCGACATTCCCGCTGCTTGAGAGATGCCGTCCATAAAATCCTATTGCACCTTTCTTTGACCTTTCATTTGATATGCTTATTTCGGCAAGAGGAGTAAGATAATTTCCAAGGCCAATACTGACATAGCTTTTGTAGAGTTTTGGCAACGGATCAGGAAGCAGGGCTGCAGGTTTTATCTGGCTTATAGTATATTCAGGTTGAAAAGGCTTTGCGCTTATTACATAATGAAACTCAGGCTTAACCTTTACAGTATCAGTCATATCGGGCAGGAAACTCCTCTTATTTACAACTGATAGAGATGGCTTGTAAGGATTATATAATGTAATCTCCCTCTTCAGTCCGGGTTCCTGTTTTTTTACCTGAGCCTCCGCCGGAAATGCAATCAGAACCAGGAGAGATGCAATAATGAGGTTTGATTTTATCATTTTAATATATTTTCTTATCATTTGTTCTTCCAGTGATTTTCCTGTTATTATGTGACCTTTATTAATTATTAGTAAGGGGGACCGTATCCATTGATGCCATTTTCGCCTTCACCTCATCCATGATCCCGTCATTTTCAATTGTGTAGTAATCCTTAAGACTCTGCAGCGTAGCCCTTGCCTGCAGTGTATCGCCCTTTTTGATGCTTATATCAGCCAGGAGAAGGAACATCCTGGCCATCCAGTACTGATGGGGAGTATTCTGATTGATGAACTCTGTTATTACCTTTTCTGCTTCCGGCAAGTTATCCTTCTTATAGAGTAATTCTGCCACCCTGTATTTTGATTCAGCTCCTTCTGCGCTGGTTACCTCCCTGGCTGTTTTCCTGAAATCTTTCAGGGCCTCATCAAAATTGTTAAGGCTGTAATTTGCCTTGGCATTCATGAAGGTTGCCTCACGCATCAGCTCCTCCGGAATATTCGGAGTGTTGTTTATTTTTCCTGCCGCAATAATTGTCTTGCCAGCATCCCCGGACTGGTACGCCGACATGAGCTCGCCCTTCAGGGCTGTCAGCTTGTTCGCCGGGTCGGTTGAAACATTCTCCAGACGTTCATAGTATTCCAGGGACCGGCTGTAATCTTCTTTCTCATAAAGAATTGAAGCAGCTTCCATCAAAGCCTGTTCGAGGAACTGACTGTTCGTTCCCGATGAAGCCTCTATGAACAGTTTAAGAGCTTCATCCTTATTCCCTGTCGATTTTAAACATTCGGCCAGATAGTACTGGACATTCAGTCTGAAACTGCCATTTGGAAATTCTGAGAGATATTCAGTAAATACATCTTTGGCCTTATCATACTTTGCAGTGATATAAAGATTTTCACCGGAAGCATACAAAAGGGAATCCTTCTCTGCCATATCAACATCTCCGTAACCATCAACTGTTTTAAGATATGCAAAGTAGGAATTGACATCATTCATATCCACATAGGTGTTTTTTAAGCCTGTCATTGCATATCTGGCTTCGGGAGTCGATTTATAATCTGCAATGACTTTCTTAAACTGTGAAACTGCCTTGTCGTTGTCACCCTGGTTATAGTAAAGAAGGCCGAGCTGTACGATAGCCCGTGGCACGAACGGGCTCGAAGGATAACCAGAGATTACGGTATTGAAATCTGATTCGCCGTTTTTATAATCCTCAAGTACAATATAGGCTCTGCCCCTTTCGAATATTGCATTGGGCACATAGGATGATGCAGGAAATTTTACAGTAAGTGAAGTAAGAACATCTATCTTTTTCCTGTTCTCATTCATCAGTCCGAGGGAAAATCCCTTCTGGAACATTGCATAATCAGCATCCAGTATCCCGTAGTCGATCACCTTGTCGTAATAGCTTATCGCCATGGGATAATCTGTTGTAATATAGTAGCAATCTGCTATCCTGTCCTTTGCATCTGACAGGACTTCAGGTCTTGCATTTGTCGCTGATGCTTCATAATTTTTCAGGTGAATCAGCGCAGTTGAGTAGTCCTTCAGGTTAAAGAATGTTGAACCAAGATTATACCTTATAAGCTTTGACTCACCAAGCATCATTGAACCGGGGATCCCCATGAACGACTCATAATCATCCCTCGCGCTGTCAAACCTGCCAAGCCTGTACGATGCTTCCCCTCTCCAGTATAAGGCTCTTGCTCTCAGGGAAGTATTGTATTTCTGATACTTAAGCGACTTGTCAAACATATCTATTGAGGCCTCAATTTCCATATTCTTGAACAATTCCAGACCTCTGAAAAAGGCAACTCTCTGGTAAGCCTCCTCAAGTCTCTGATCCTTATTTGTGATCTTTTCAAGGGAGGCAAATGCAGCTTTATAATTCCTGATCTGCATATATGTTGCAACAAGGTAGTCATATACCTCCTGTATCCTTTCCGAACCGGGGTATTTATCGATATACTCCTCAAAGGCAGCTATAGCCTCTCCAAAAGGAGAATAACCAGTTTCATACGTCAGTTTGGCATAGTTGAACAATGCCTCTTCCTGTATCTTTTTGTCGAAGCTCATTTTTGAAGCTTCACCAAAAGCGAAATGTGAACGCTTCTTGTCGCCTTTCTGAAGATAACAATCGCCCAGAAGATTCCATATATTCTGACTCAGGATGTCATTCCTGGCTCCGATTTCAAGGAATAATTTAGTAGCTTTATCAAGATCACCTGTTTTGTAATAACAATAAGCCAGCTGATATTTATCTTCCCTGCCGCTGGCTTTTGCGCCTTCAGAATATTTCTCCAGGTATGGCAGAGCTTCACTATAGTTCCCCTTGTTATAATGTGCATCCCCGATGAACCTGTAGAGTTCAATTGCCCTCTCCTTGCCGGCCGACTTCAGCAGGTCCGGAGCCATCTTCAGTATGCCATCATAATCTTTCTGGAGATAAAGCATCTGAACAATATAGAAAGGCACTATATTACCGAAGGTCTCGTCATCCTTAAGACGCATAAATCCCTCCATGGCAGTCTGATACATTTTTCTTTCATAGGCAATCTGGGAGAAATAATAAAGAGCCGGAGGGGTATATTCCGTATCGATGTCTTTAATTTCGGAAAACATCAGCAATGCCCTGTCGTGATCGCCGGTATTGTAAAGGGAATAGCCAAGTCTGAAAAAATATTCTGTAAGTTTGTCACCCTCAAGCTCCTGTCTGTTTACCTTTTCATAATAGGTGACTGCCTTCCTGTAATTTTTATTCTGGTAAAAGTAGTCACCCAATAACAGCCTCCCCTCATTTATCTTAGGGCTTTCAGGATGTGCAGCTATAAACATAACCATCCTGTATTCGGCATCCGAATTGAAAAGCTTCGAAGCTGCCACAGCACTGAAATACTCGGCATCAGCTATATTAATAAGATTATCATTATCACCTTTTTTGACATAAGAATCAAAAAGCCGGATGGCGGCCGGATACTTCTCTTTATTAAAAAGTTCCATTCCCCTGTTAAATTCAGAGCCAATCTCCTTGCCCATAA
The DNA here is from genome assembly GCA_963816345.1 of uncultured Bacteroidales bacterium. Lineage (GTDB taxonomy): Bacteria > Bacteroidota > Bacteroidia > Bacteroidales > VadinHA17 > LD21. The sequence goes on along the minus strand of CAWFKI010000005.1, from coordinate 680,619 downwards.
ATGGAACCTGCGAGGAGATCCGGATCATGAAAATTAATAGAAAACCAATTATCAGGATGAGTCTGTTTCTGTTCATAACTTATTTTTTTTGGCTCTGCACGTTGCGGCCCCGTTTCCCCCCGGAACTCAAAAATTACTATATAATATGCTAGCTGTAAGTCACTTATATCGTTTTTCCCCTGAATTCCGGTTAAATGTAAAATTACAACTATAAAACGGCGGCAATCAGCCTTTATTACTGATTTTATCAACATATAAATGTTAATTATCAATTCTTTCATTATTTTGTCATTAAATTTGTTCAGGATCAAAACCGGATTCGTTTGAAAGAAGGGATTCCGGAGAATCAGAAAGGACAGGCTGAAGCATACGACTATGATAGTCTGTTCATCTGTAATTCTGATTATACTGGTTGAAGCACGAAAATAAATTTATGCAGGAAATTCTTCCACTTGACGTTATTATTGAATTGTCGGACTGTACTATCTGGCAGCAGGATCATCTTGTACTTTCAGAAGTTAACCTCTGTGTCAGAAAGGGTGAATTTCTGTACCTTGTGGGCAGGGTCGGAAGCGGAAAATCAAGTCTGATAAAAACGCTGAATGCCCAGATCCCCCTGAAAGAGGGTACCGGTCTGGTTGCCGGCTACAATCTTTCAAAGTTAAAAAAGAGAGATATCCCTTATCTGAGGAGGAAAATCGGGATCGTATTCCAGGATTTTCAGTTGCTGATTGACAGGTCTGTAAATGCTAACCTTGAATTTGTTTTAAAAGCAACAGGATGGAAGAACAAACATGAGATTGACCAGCGCATCGGGGAGGTTCTTGAGAAAGTGGGACTCGGACTGAAGGGTTACAAAATGCCCCATCAGCTTTCGGGAGGAGAGCAACAGCGTGTAGTAATCGGGAGAGCTCTTCTGAACGATCCTGATATAATACTTGCCGACGAACCGACAGGGAATCTGGATCCGGAAACATCCGAAGGAATTTTAAAGCTGCTGACAGATATAAGTAAAACAGGAAGAGCTGTTATTGTAGCAACACATAATTATACCCTTTTGAAAAAGTTCACGGCCAGGATAATCAAATGTGAAGATGGCAGGCTGCTCGAAGTGGATGCAGAGGAAGAGATAGAACTGCTTTAGGATTACGGGCGGCGCCAATCTTATGCGCTGCCGGCCCTTTTCAATATCTCCGGTAAGTATTAAATATGATCATGGTATCTGGTTATTAAGCATAAATTCAAATGCTTCCCTTCCACCCTGCCATTCCGGATTATTCTGAAGAGTTGTATGATGCCATACACTTACAAAAGTACCACCTGCTTTTCTGGTCTCATTTATTAAATTTATCATTACTTCAGCTGATCTCACCTGATCTTCTTTCTTAAACCAGTAAAATGTGGAATCCATCAGCTGGAAAGGAAAGATCCTGACGTTTGTCTGCTTCTCTTCATGGACATTATAGAAGTAAAAAGGTCTGGCGATGCCGGCCCTGAACCCCGGCTCCTCAGGATAGCCCATAGAGTAATCTTCAGTTATACCCTCTTTATGTATCTCATGATAAGATCCGGCAGCAGACAACCTGATAAAATGAAAATGAGTCATTGTAATATCCCGGCTGATTATGCTCTTAAGCCTTACCTTTTCATCGCCGAGCATTCCGGGGTTTCCTGTTGCATGAAATGAAGGGTGCAGCCCGGTCTTAAATCTTTCTGCAATTTTGTTGATCAGGCTCCGGTATTCATCATTTTTCCAGGAAGGATTATGATCATATTTCGAACGGTCTCCGACCGGGATAAAGAACCTCGCATCGGCATTTCTCTCCATGATGCTCCTGTCTATGTAATCGAATATCGCCAAAGGATCTTTCTCTTTCTTGATAGCGGCTTTTGATGAGCTCCCCTGAAAATAGCTGGCTGACAGGTCATGGAACAGGTTCCCGATTGATTTGAAGATGCCGTTGCTATGATACCCTGGATTGTTCAGGTCAAGGTCAATATTTATAAGAGCTTTGTAATCATTCCTTTTGAATGTCAGGGTCCGGAACTTCTTCAAAAGGGCTTTTGCCATCTCCTTTGCCCAGAGATCCACCACGGGAATTCTCAGAAATCCGTTCTTAAATGCAATTGAGGAAGAAGCTTTAAATCTTCCTGTCTCATCAGGATGAAAATCAAGATATTCCTCATACCGGCTTATCAGGAAAAATGACGCTGCAAAAATATCAAATGGCATGTCGGAACCAGGGGAGGTCTGAAAAAATACCGGCAATCCTTTCCATTCCCTGACTGTAATCTCCATTGCATGCACACCTTTTTCAAACAGAAGTGGTTCCGGACTAATATTGAAGCAATCTGAAATCTCTTCAGAGGAGTAATTTATTACAGGATGTTTTCCCAGTCTGCGCTTATCGGTTATAATTTCCCAGTGCAATCCAAGTATCTCGCCGAGCAGGATGGCTGCAATATACCTCAGTCGGGGGGTATCGCTCGACGAATAAATTCTAAGAGTACCTGGATTCATATTTACAAATTTATGTAATTACTTGTTATTTAAAGGTATAAAGTATGAAAATTATAATGATATTTTGCATGATTTTAAGGCTGTATTTCCGGGCTGTTATCCTTTCAATACCATCCTGCAGCATAAACTTATAGATATGACACAATCCGGAAAATTTGTTTATCTTTGCGCCCAGTTAACAAAGTGATTTCCACGAAGCGTTGTCAGGCATTTTGCCCAGTCTGCATTTGAGTTCATTTCAGCCGGGATTAAGAAAATCCATCGCTCCCGGAAGCACATCATAAAAAATAATAATGACAAATTTTGAAGAAATGGGATTCACTCCCGGGATTCTGAAGGCTATTCAGGAACTGGGATTTGAACAACCCATGCCGGTGCAGGAAAAAGTTATTCCGCTGATGCTGGGAGATGCCGGCGACATCATTGCCCTTGCCCAGACCGGCACAGGGAAAACTGCAGCATTCGGTCTGCCACTGGTTCAGGCAACCGACACAGAAATAAATAATACTCAGGCCCTTATACTTTGCCCGACACGTGAACTGTGCATGCAGATCACAGGAGATCTGACCGATTATGCAAAATTTACCGGGAAGCTTAAAATTCTGGCTGTATACGGCGGAGCCAGCATTGACAACCAGATCAGAGGACTGAAGAAAGGTGTGCATATTATTGTTGCCACCCCCGGCCGACTGATTGATCTCATAGGCCGTGGTGCCGCAAGATTATCATCGGTTCATACGGTAATTCTCGATGAAGCTGACGAGATGCTTAATATGGGGTTCCTCGACAGCATTAATGAGATCCTTGAAGAGGTTCCGGATGGCAGAAGGACACTTCTGTTTTCAGCAACAATGTCATCAGAGATATCAACGATTGCCAGAAAATACATGGATCATCCCGTTGAGATTACAATTGGCACTAAAAACTCTTCAGCAGATAATGTAAGCCATGCCTATTACCTTGTTCATGCGAAAGATAAATATAAGGTCCTCAAACGCATAGCTGATTTTGAGCCTGATATTTACGGAATTGTCTTCTGCCGTACACGGAAAGAGACACAGGAGGTGGCGTCCAAACTTATAAATGACGGATATAATGCCGATGCTCTTCACGGCGATCTCTCTCAGGCACAGCGTGATGCAGTAATGCAAAAATTCAGGGTCAAAAATCTGCAGATGCTCGTAGCAACGGATGTCGCTGCAAGAGGACTGGATGTGGATGATCTGACGCATGTCATCAATTTCAGTCTTCCGGATGATACCGAGGTCTATACCCACAGGAGCGGAAGGACAGGAAGGGCCGGCAAGACCGGGATATCAATTTCACTTGTCCATCTCAGGGAAAAGCATAACCTTCAGCAAATAGAAAGAAAAGTCAGGAAACCGTTTAAAGCACTGCCCATACCTACCGGAAGTGAGATTTGCGGAAAGCAGCTTTTCAACTGGGTCAAAAAACTTGATGCCGTCGTAACTGATCACCAGGAGATCGAAAAGTTCCTGCCGGAGATAAAAGAAAAACTTGCCGGCCTTGACAGGGATGAGCTTCTCAAAAAAGTGGTTTCCCTGGAATTTGACAGATTCCTTGATGATTACCGTCATGGGGAGGATCTCATCGATCCGGTAACAGAAAAGGAGGCTTCCCTTGGGCATTCCGGAAAACGAAACTCTTATGAAAAACACTCCGGCAATTATACCAGGCTGTTCATTAATCTTGGTAAAACTGACGGCTTCTTCCCCGAACAGCTTATAGAACTTGTCAATACCTACACAAAAGGGAAAAAAGTACCTATTGGCAAAATTGACCTTCTGAAGACTTTCTCATTCTTTGAAGTTGAGGCCGGTTATTCTGATGATCTTATTAAAGCACTGAATAATGTTACTTTCATGGATAGAAGGGTAGCGGTTGAGATCGCACAGGAAAAGAGCGATAAGCCCAGGGACGAGTACTCCGGGAAAAGACCTGCTAAATGGGCGGACAGGAGACCTGAGGGTAAACACGGCGCCAGGGGATCAGGCGATCGTAAAAGGGAGAGTAAGTTCCGCAAAAAGGATAAGAAGAATTATATTAAATAACTCCGGCATTTCTCTTTTTTTTCAATGCCATCGGGAATCAATCACCTTTCACCGGGAGCCTTTTTGAAGGCTCCTTTATTTTTATGGCAAGAAGGATCATCGAGATTACCGCAATGACACCTCCAAACCCAAAAGCAACAGTTCCTCCGAAACCCGGGAATATTTTATCAAAATAGCTGTAAAGCAATCCAAAGATGATGCTTGCAGGCAGTGCTCCGAGTCCGATTGAAAAGTTAAAAAGGCCAAAGGCTGTGCCCCGCTTGTCATCATCCACCAGATCAGCAACAAAGGCCTTTTCAGCTCCTTCGGAAAAAGCATAGAACAGAGCATAAACGGCAAACAGGACAAATGTTGCAATTACCTGCATTTCAGGTGATAGAAAAACCAGCAAAGCGAAAGAAAGATAGACAAAAGCATAGATGGCCCAGCCGATATTTATTAAGATCTTCCGACCGATGCGGTCGGACAGGGATCCAAGCGGCGTGGAAAAGATAACTTTAATCACATGAAAGAAGGCCCAGATAAGAGGTAAAAACAGGATATTGATCACCCTGGTCTGAGCAGCCTCATTGCCGAATGCCGACACCATCTTCCGTAGAGGGGCAATATTGTTAACCACGTCAATAACGGCGCCGCTTTTCTGAACAGCTTCCTGAACTCTGAAAAGAAGAAATGCATCAGATGAATTGCCAAGAGTAAAAAGAATCATAACAAGAAGATAATTCCTGAAATTTTTATCAATGCCTTTGAGAGAAAAGGTAAATGGCTTGCCATCCCCTTTTTGAGGAGCAGATTCCTTTACAAACAGGATAATTGTCAGAACGGCTAATATCCCAGGAATAATTGCCAGAATGAATGTCCACCTTAAAGCAGTAAGTGTGTCTTTTAATCCGAATCCCAGGAAAAGAATCAGGAGAGTTATTATTGCAAGAATTGGTCCGATGACAGCCCCGGTGTGATCCATAGCCCGGTCAAAACCGTACGACTTTCCCCTTATCTCTTCTCCGGCGGCAGAGGCGATCAGTGCATCCCTTGGAGCTGTGCGGATCCCCTTTCCCACCCTGTCGACCATCCGTATTATTATTATCTGCCATGCATGTGACACAATGCCTGTCAGTGGTCTGAAAACAGATGAGATGGCATAACCGATCAGTACAAGGAATCTTCTCTTCCCGATCTTGTCTGAAAGTATTCCGCTTACGAGCTTCAGCATCGAAGCTGTCGTTTCAGCAACCCCTTCAATCAACCCGAGTATGATAGCTCCCGAACCAAGAGCAGCAACAAAGACAGGTACAAGCGGATAGATCATTTCCGTTGCAATATCCGTGAAAAGGCTGACAAGACCCAGCATTATTACTGCCTGTGGAATGCGAATATTTCTTTTCTTTTCCATATCGATCTTATTGACCACAAAAGGCAAGCGACTACTGCCCGGAAGATAGTGTTTCCTTTACTTTTCACCGGAAAAATATCAGAGGGCAAATATCAGAAAAAAACGCTCATCAAGGTGAGTAAAATTTGAATTAAATTTTATTATGATGTAACCATATTATTTGATAGTTTTGTCTGTTTTTCAGGATGTTATTAATGACAATCGCAGAATATATTGCCGCTCAGCTTTTTGAAAAAGGAATAAGGTATGTATTCGGCGTGCCAGGCGGTCCCTCCATACCTTTTATTGAGGCTCTCAGATCTGCCGGCATCGAGTTCATACTTACTTCAAATGAAGCTTCTGCAGCGATTATGGCTGATGTGACAGCGAGGCTTACAGGCATTCCGGGTGTCTGTCATGCTACATTTGGTCCTGGTGCGACAAATATCTCCACAGGTGTCGGAGGTGCCCTTCTTGACAGATCTCCTGTTATCGTTTTCACCAGTGAGATGAGCGATAGCATGATTGACCGTACCACGCAGATGAACATAAACCACCAGAAGCTATTTGAACCTATAACAAAAGCAACATTCAGGATGACCCTCGAAAACTATGCCGAGGTAATGGAATCCGCTTTTGGGATCAGCACAGATTTATATCCCGGACCGGTACATATCGGACTGCCATCCGATCTCTGTGAAAAGGAGGCTCCTGCAATACCTCCTCCGCTGTTTATACCTGAAAAGAGAATGGTCACAAATGACATTCAGAAGATAATTTCCCTGCTGGACAAATCAAGACATCCTCTTCTGGCAGTAGGACTAACTGCTTTCAGACTTGGAACCGGGGCTGATCTTCTCTCCTTTCTGGTAAGCTACCCGATGCCTGTGGTATTAACACCTATGGCTAAAGGGCTGATCCCTGAAGATCATCCATGCTACGCCGGGGTATTATTCCATTCGTTGAGCGACTACCTTGAGGATATCTATGATAAGACAGACCTGGTGATCGGTATCGGGTATGATCCGGTTGAGTTTAACTATGAATCATGGATGCCGGATGTACCGCTCCTCCATTTTGATGTCAGGGAATCCGATATGCCTTCCGGAAAGAACACTATTCAATATACCGGTCCTCCTGATGAGTGGTTCATTATGCTGAAGAATCTGAATCGCGACAAGCTGGTCGAAGAACAATCATTGATTAAAGCTATCCGCGATGAGATGATGTCGGTATTTGACGGATTTACAAGCCATTTCGGCCCGGCTGCCGCAATGAAGATAATACGGGAAGAGTTACCGGCAGAAATAACCCTTACATGCGATGTGGGCTCACATCTCCACCTCATCGGGCAATTCTGGCACCTGATGGGCAAGGGAAAAGTAATAATGACAAACGGCTGGTCGGGAATGGGTTTTGGGATCCCTGCTGCCCTGGCAGCGCAGATCAACGACAGAGGATCAACCGTTGTATGCATTACAGGTGACGGTGGATTTCTTATGAACTGCGGTGAAATGGTCACAGCCAGGAGATATGATCTGCCTTTGCTCGTAATCGTCTTTTCAGACGGGGAACTTAACCTTATCAAGGTAAAGCAATCATGGAAAAACCTCTCCCCATATGGTACAATGCTCTATCAGGGTGATCTTTTTAATAGCGACAATTTTCTGGGTATTAAGGTATTAAGAGCTGATACTCACGATGGATTGAGAAAAGCGGTCAATGAGGCCCTGGCACTTAACGGACCGGTCATAATAAATGCAATTATCGATCCTGAGGACTACAGGTGGCTTATTGTGAAAAGATAGCTGAAGAAAGGATGGGGAGCACAGGGCACAGAGCACAGACCACAGAGCACAGAGGACAGGGCACAGGGCACAGGGCAAGGAGAAGGGAAGCGAATGTATAGGCTTTTAATAGAACGCAGATGACGCTGATTTAGCAGATTTTCACAGATTATAAGGATTCCATTTTGTACGTAACCGAATACTGATTACCGAATACTGAATACCTCTTTTTTCCGGCGCCTTTTCTTTTGTATTTTCTTTTTGGGTAAAAAGAAAGTCCAATAAAAAAGGAACTTTCAGCCGGTCACAAAGTATTTAAAATCCTCTTTCAGGACTGAGTAGATGCAGCTATCCTTAATGACTTCGTTTTTAATCACATTCCTGTGGAGAGTGGCTTCCAGAGCAAAGCCGGCCTTCTCAAGAGCCCTGCGCGACTGAAGGTTATCTGCAAAAGGTTCGGCATAGACCCTTACAACATCAAAATCATTGAATGCGTATGATGTTATCGCTTTAATTGCCTTTGCAGCAATTCCTCTTCCCCAGTGCTTTTCTGCAATGAAATAGCCTGCTTCAATGTTTTTTCTGTAAATATCGTCCTTTGTCACTATCCCTATACTGCCAACCAGAACTCCTTCCTCAGTAATTGCAAAATACCGCGGTGGAATATTCGCCGGCAGAATCATCCTTAACCATTTTCTTGCGTCATTCAATGAATAGGGGAACGGAAAAAGATCACGGAGGTTGTCGGCAATATTTTTATTGTTAGCTATTTCAGCAAGCTTTTCCGCATCGGAGAAGGACCAGGGTCTTAGAATAATCCCCTCAAAAAGAATTTCCATTATATTTTTTAACTCTTCTTCACCTTTTTGGCTTTGGCCTCATCAGCAACTTCTGTCGCTTCCTTTTTCTCCTTCGGGACCTTAGGTGCCTTTACAGCAGCTTTCTCTTTCGTAACCCTGGGTTCTTTGACCTCTGCAACAGCCTTAGCCTCTTTTGCTTCGCTCTTCTCTTTTACGGGTTTTTTCTCCTTAACCTCTTTCTTTGCGGAAGGATTTGATGGTTTAATTTCTGCTTTATCAGCTTTCTTCTTTGGCCGCCTGACGCCATAAGTCCCAAGTATGATTTTGCCTCTCCTTGTTTTTTTGTCACCTTTTCCCATAACAGTCAATTTTGATTATTAAGTTATCCTAATGTAAGGGTATAGGCAAAGTTAACAAAATTCTTTACTTTTATTAAAATAATTATCCGTGTAACAGGATCTCTTACCTGTACTCCCGGCCCTGATTTCCCGGATTATGAACAGATAAGAATAATTAAGCTGTAAAAATGAGGAGAAGTGACAGAGAGCTCAATGAAATCCGTGACATGGAATCAATAATCTCACGGTCAGATGTATGCAGAGTTGCTTTTGCAGACAATAACACGCCATATATTGTAACAATGAATTTCGGTTATAAAGGTGGCGACCAGCCATGCCTTTTTTTTCATTGTGCAAAAGAGGGAAGAAAGCTTGATATCATGAAGAAAAATAATCTTGTCTGCTTTGAATTCGATACGGATCACGAATTATATGAAGGGGGTAACGGTTGTGACTGGGGTATGAAATTCAGCAGTGTTGTTGGCTTTGGCAGAATATCCGTAATAGCAGACAGGGAATCCCGGTTGACGGGTCTTGGCTTCATAATGGGACATTATTCCGGCAGGAGTGATTTTTCATACGATGAAAAAGTTCTTGACAGGACTGTAATTCTCAGGCTGGAGATTGATGAAATGACCGGAAAGCGGAAAGGGTAATCTCCAGTCACTTTAGTCACTTAGTTTCAATAATTATAATGACCTCATAAAATGAAGAAAATAGTGTTTACGAAAATTGTTGCCTCCGGGCTTATGGCCTGTTTAACTTTTTCCTGCGTTAACAAAACAGGAGGTTCCCTCACCGAAGCTAAAGTAATCCTCACCCCGGAACCATCGCCTAAACCGAGAATAAACGGAACAAGGATATTCGGAGTCAGGCCAGGATCACCGTTCCTGTTTAAAATTCCTGCAACAGGGAAAAGACCGATGACATTCGAGGTATTAAATATACCCTCCGGATTGTCATGCAACGGGCAGACCGGTATTATAACAGGATCGCTTGTGACACCGGGGACCTATCATACCACATTCAGGGTCACCAATGAACTCGGAACAGCTGAACGGGAGTTCAGGATCGTCTGTGGCGACACTCTGGCATTGACTCCCCACATGGGCTGGAACAGCTGGTATGTCTGGGAGAATCATGTGACGGACAGGATCATGCGCGATGCCGCCGATGCTATGGTAAATTCAGGAATGATGGATCATGGATATATGTATGTGAATATTGATGATTGCTGGTCAGTGAAACCAGGTTCAACAGACTCAACCCTTTTGGGAGAGCCGCGCGATAAAAGGGGAATGATCAATTCCAACAGGAGATTCCCCGATATGACAGCACTCACTGATTATATCCATACGAAGGGGTTAAAAGCCGGGATCTATACCTCACCGGGCAGATTGACATGCGCAGGGCATGTTGCGGCTTATGGTCATGAGGAACTGGATGTGGCCAGGTATGTTGAGTGGGGTTATGACTTCCTGAAATATGACTGGTGTTCATATTCGGATATTGCACGGACAGACACACTTCCGGATCTTCAGAAGCCTTATATTCTGATAAGCAGTATCCTTAAAAAGCAGAATCGCGACATTGTCCTGAATCTCTGCCAGTATGGAATGGGAGATGTCTGGAAATGGGGCAGGCAGGCAGGGGGTCAGAGCTGGCGGACAGCAGGTGATCTTGGCGGATCTTTCGAAGGAATAGGGACTGCCCTTTTCAGGGATGGATTTGACGTTTACAGCAGGGACAGCCTTCACCTTTATGCCGGACCGGGTGGATGGAATGACCCTGACTACCTGCTTCTTGGCTATCTGAGTAACTGGAAGGGACAGACAGTACCCACCCCTCTCACCCCGAACGAACAATACACCCAGGTATCGCTCTGGAGTATTGTTGCAGCCCCTCTGATCTTCAGCGGCGATATAACGAGGATGGATGATTTTACCCTGAGACTTCTTACAAATGATGAAATTATTGAGGTTGATCAGGACCCATTGGGTAAGCCTGGTTACAGGGTATCAAAAGTTGGTGACCTGGAGGTATGGAAAAGACCGCTTGAGGATGGATCAATTGCAGTAGGTCTCTTTAACCGGGGAGAAAAGGCAGCAAAGGTCACTGCATCGTGGTCACAGCTGGGAGTATCAGGAAAACAGAAATTAAGGGATCTCTGGAGACAGACAGATCTTGGCAGCTTTTCGTATGAATTCACCTCTGAAGTTGGAAGGCACGGAGTGGTGATGCTAAGAATGTCCCGGGAGACCGGGATATGATATGCCTGCTATTTATAGCATAAAATGCCGTTCTTCCGTCTGATATTATGATTATTGCGGCCAAAAAGAGTAACTTGCAGAAAATTATTAAGTTAAAATCATGGATACATTAAATGATTTACGTCTGGCTGTTCTGATTGATGCTGACAATATCCCCTTCAGCAATGTCAAAGGTATGCTGGAAGAAATCGCAAAATACGGAACCCCTACATTTAAAAGGATTTACGGAGACTGGACAAAACCAACCGTGGCCGGCTGGAAATCCGTTTTGCTGGAGAATGCTATTACTCCGGTTCAGCAATACAGTTACACAAGAGGCAAAAATTCCACCGATTCCGCTATGATAATAGACGCTATGGATATTCTCTATTCGGGTAAGGTAGATGGCTTCTGTATCGTTTCAAGCGACAGCGATTTTACACGGCTTGCCACCAGATTAAGGGAAGCCGGCATGAAAGTGATCGGCATCGGGGAAAGAAAGACACCACACCCCTTTATTGTGGCATGTGACAAGTTCATCTATCTTGAAATTCTGACAGCCCCGGCTGCTGTAACTGAACAGGTTCCCGCAGTTCAGAAGAGAGGCAGGCCTGTTGTGAAAAAGAGGAAGAGCGAGGAAACAGGTCCGCTTGCAGCAACCGGTATTGTAAAACGGCTTATTGCAACTTCTATATCCGACCTGGCTGATGAGAACGGGTGGGCTTACCTCGGGGATGTAGGTAACCTTATCCTCAAGAAACAACCTGATTTTGATCCCAGGAACTTCGGTTTTCCCAAGCTTACCCCATTGATCAGATCACTTGATTTTGAAATAGATGAAAGAGAATCAGGTCAGAACCATATTAAGCATATCTATATCAGGAACTGGAAGTAGGAAAAAAGAGGCCGGTTCTCCGGCCGGCCTGTAGTTTGCGGGAAGAGGTGAGTAAAAAATCCTGTTTATATAAATAAATAGTCACCCCCTGAACAAAAGTCTAAATTCTTTGTTTTTTTATCAATATTAACATTGAAAGGGACCGCTTATTCTCAGACCAAAAAAAATGGCTGATGTCAAAAAGTTATTTAAATACAATATATTATGATGATTTATTTTTAGTTTTCAAAAATAAATCTGACCTTTGTCACTGTTTTATAAATACATTAATATTTGAACTATGAACATTTACGTAGGAAGCCTTCATTTTAAAATGAGTGAAGCAGAATTAAAGGAAATCTTTGAAGAGTATGGCGAAGTGACATCCGCAAAAATCATTATTGACAAATACTCTGGTAAAAGTAAAGGATTTGGTTTCGTTGAGATGCCGAATGATGCAGAAGCAAAGAAAGCCATCGAAGAATTAAATGGTGCTGAAGTAAGCGGTAGGAATATCATTGTTAATGAATCTATCGAAAGAACTGACAGAAGAAGTAATTTCAGAGGCGGAGATAACGACCGCAGAGGAGGTGGCGGAGGTAACAGAAGAGATAACTACAGGTAGGTAATAATAAATCTAAAACTATGAAAGGCACTGTTAAGTGGTATGACAGGGTAAAAGGTTATGGATTCCTTCAAACAGAAGATGAAAAGGATATCTTTATCCACCGTTCTGGTTTAGAGGTTTCACATACCGAACTTGAGGCGGGTCAGACAGTAGAGTTTGAGGTAGAGCAGAGAGAAAAAGGACCTGTAGCTATTAAAGTAAGAAGAGTAGAATAAACTTACTCAGAATTATACCAGTGGAGGGTGTCTCAAAAAGGCACCCTTTTTTATATCTCTCCGCTCTGTGCCCCTTGCCCTGAGCCCTGTGCTCTGAGCCCTGAGCCCTGCGCCCTGAGCCCGGCGCCCTTCGCCCTGAGCTCTTTGACCCATTTTTATTTTTTCTTCTGATCCTCAGTCCTGTAAACAGCTCTTTCCTTCTGATCAATTGGCATCTCCTCCGGATCATCAAGAACAGGTGATTCCTTCAGGGCGTTCCAGTCGAATTTTTCATCCAGGGGAGTAAGCGCCTTCTCCGGATCAAAGATCCTCTTGTCTGGCGGCATGGCTGTATATGGAGTAAAATCGGGATCTACCGTAAACATATCCGACAGGTCCGTTGCCCCGGCATCATATTGATTCAGGTATGGAAGACCCAGAATATCCCAGAATGTCTTGAATATACTTCCGAAGCTGTAATGCACTTTACTGACATAATTTTTTCTGGCATATGGGGAGACGACCATGAGAATGCTCCTGTGAGCATCGATATGGTCGACTCCATTCTGGGCATCATCTTCGGTGATAATAATTGCCATCTGCTTCCAGTAAGGGGTATGGGATAGGAATTCCACTATCCTGCCTACAGCAAAATCATTATCTGCCATATAGCTCTCCCTGAAGGGATACCCCGCCTCAGGGCGTTCATCGGCACCATGATCATTCGGAATTATTACGGTAAGCATCTGAGGCATTTTTTTCCCCTCTCCCATCCACTTTTCCCTGAACTCCCCTATAAACTGGTTCACTCTGTGCTGATCAGGAATACCCATGTTATACGTTGCATAATTTCTTGATGTCCTGTTGAACAGAGGTGTTGGTACAGGAAAGTTCGCAAATTGCTTTATGCCTGTCTTTTTATAGGAAGCATCGTAAAATGCTGGTTCGAACATCACACTGAAACCAAAATTAAAAAAGTCTATTTTATTCCTTTCAAGATGGTCCCACATTGAGCCCGACTCATTATAATCCTCCGGGAATATTGCACCTGCAGACCCATTCATGGCCAGGCTCCCGGGAGCTTTGGATGAGGGACGGTAATCCCTGTTCCCTCCATAGGCTGCGGGCGTACATGTCTCAACCCATTCATTCGGGTAAGTATTTACCAGCCACCGGTGGCCGTCTGCCGAAACATCGGAGTCGACATAAAAATTATCAGCCATGGCAAAGCGCGAAGCAAGCACGAGATGGTTGGTCATCACGCTTGCATCCTCTACGACTCTGGTTCCTGCCCTGTTTGAAAAGGAAACATGGTTTCCGTATCTAGCAATTGAAGAATCTCCGTCCCCGTTGACATTCTGCCCGAATATTTCATCATAAGTCCTGTTCTCCTTGGAAATGAAGACAATATATTTAAGGGGAGACTCCTTTTCACCTCCGTACAGAGGAACAGGATTATTCACCCTGCCCGCTTTTTTCTCTCCTGCTTTTTCTATCAGAAAATTATTGCTGATCACCAGGTCAGTCATCTTTTTCAGCTCTCTTTCAGAGGGGATATCAACAATGGAAACTGTACCCTTCATCAGATTTCCTATATAGGTACCCTCCTCTTTCTCTATAAAATTCCTGCCTCCGTTAGGACCGCTCCCAAAGCCCTTGGCATTGGCAACAATAAGCGTTTTGCCATCAGGCGTTACCTGAATCTTTGAAGGAAACCAGCCAACGGGAATGTGACCCTTTACCACAAAGGATGGAAGATCTATTACCGCAACGGCATTAATACCGGCCTCAGCTGCAAAGAGTTTTCTCTCATCCGGTGAGACTGCAAGTCCGAACGGAATTATCCCGCGAAAATGCTTTACAGCCTCATGAGGCTTTAAAAAGATCTCTTTTACTACCGAATCCTTTTTAATATCAATTACTGTTATATTATCATTATTCCCGTTGCTTGCAAAAAGATAATCAGCTGTAGCTACAAGTGAATTCGGACTAGATCCGCCTACAGCCGGAATACCTTCCACCATTTGCCCCACAAGGTTTCCTGTCTTGATCCTTGCAACCACCCGGGGGTGCAACAGGTCTTCAACCGAGACCGCCCAGACTGAGAAGGCAAGATCGCTATTCGGATCTCCCAGTCCCGGAATTTTCACCGAATCATTGAAAATTCCGTTCCTCATCTCAACGGTATTGTACGCAAAAGCAGGAAAATTAAGGGCTTTACTGTAATCAGAGGCCTGTTCGATATTTCCAATCTTGCTATAGCGGAACATGCCGACATTTGCCACATAGACCTTTTTCTCATCACGGGTAAGTGCAACACCGAATGGATACCTTCCGACAGGTACGGAATTAATCACCTTCATCCGGCGGGTGTCTGCTATTATCAGACGGAAATTTGTCTGATCAACAGCAAAGATGTGACTCCCGTCTCCTGAGATAACCATATCACCTATATATCCATCGGGGTAAGAGGTCCCATCTTCCGATACGGAGCAGTCAAGGGAATCTGTCTTACGGCCTGTTGCCAGGTCAAAAACAAGGATTTTGTTATCCTGTCCTGCAGAGACATAAACCTTATCGTTTGCGGGTGAGATTGCCAGACCCATAAATACGGATTCAATAACTCCTTTGTTTGTAGAGTAGCCGGGTGGAACCTGAATAATCTCCGGGGAGGAGGTTATATTGCGGATAATTGAAATTGAAAGAGGATTTATCCCTGAATTAGCTGTAACCGCGGTCTTCCCGTCTCTGCTTAGAATCAGACCGAAAGGATGCGGTGCAATTTCAAGGCTCTTTCCTGCGGGTGTAAGTAACCGGCCGTTAGGAATGACAGTTATGCCATCTTTATTTATTCCCGTATATAAACTCCCTGCGGGAGCAGAGATAATATAGATGTCTTTGCTTTTGCTTTTGCAGCCGGATAATAAAACGGCAACAGTTATAAGCATGACAATAAATCCTGAATATCGGATCATCTTCGGATCTTAAAATAAATTACCCCCTGGCGAAGTACACGACTCCGCCCCTATTCTTTATGAATGCCTGAGCGACACATTGACTTTACCGGGTGAAGCTGAAATTTACCGGTGAATATTATGTGCCTTAAAGCAGTTTCCAGCCTTTTCTGTACTCGTAATGCATCAGTTTTGTGGCGGCACCGTCGGTATCGTCAACGAACTTTTCGGTTTGCGGATTCCATTTAATTGTTCTTTTGAGTTCACAGGCTATGTTTCCAAGGTTGCAGACAGTACAGCTGCTGTGGCCTATCTCAACAGGGACAACAGGGTCTTTCCTCGACTTCACCGATTCTATAAAATTTATCTGGTGTGGTATTTTGGTTTCGTAAGGTCCCTCCGTCTTTTCAGCTTCAGGAGGATAAAATGACTTGTCGGAAGCATTGAAAAATCCCCGTGCAACTTCAATCCATCCTTTCTCACCCCGGAATTTAACGCCCTTGGTCAGTTCCGCATTAAATGGTTCAGAAGTCATGACAGTTCCACCTGCATATTTAAACTTCATATATTCCGTGCCGTCGCCTATGGGTGATATTTCGACAGGACCATTCCTGTCCATTCCCAGTCCCCACTGTGCAATGTCGAACATATGAGCACCCCAGTCGGTTGTGAAACCACCACCCATCTCCTTATACCAGCGCCAGGCTCCCCATAGCTTCTCATCCTCCTCAGGATCAAGCGATATGGGAGGATCAAGCTGATTATTAAAGTGAATCGCAACAGGTAGTGAACCCAGCCAGACATCCCAGTTCAGATCGGCAGGGATAGGTTCTGCCGGAAGGTTATAGGGAGTCGGAGGCGCCCCGACATATGCATTTACCAGGCTTATTTTTCCAAGTACTCCGGTCTGCACCAGTTTTACGGCATGCTGAAAGTTTGGATCAGAACGCTGCTGGCTTCCTATGCCCAGGATCCTTCCTGTCTGCCTTACTACTTTTTTCAGTTCCTGACCCTCCCTTATTGTAAATGTCATCGGCTTCTCCAGATAGACATCCTTGCCTGCCCGGCATGCTGCTATGGCGATCCTGGCATGTGAATGGTCGGGTACTGCTATCACCACTGCATCAATATCCTTCCTTGCAAGCAGATCCTCAAACCTCTCATATGTTTCAGCCTTTGACTCTTTCCCTGCCTCAGCATAAAAGGCATTTACCCGTTTCTCAAAACGCTTCCTTTTTATGCCGTAGACATCACTTCCTGCAACAACTTTCACTCCCGGAATCCTGATGAAGCCGTCAAGCAGAAACATTGACTGACGTCCCATCCCTATAAATCCCAGCCGGATATCACCACCTTTGGATAATCCGGAGCCGATAACACCCGGGATGAACATTGCTCCGGCTATTCCCGCAACGGAGGAACCAATGAAACGGCGCCTTGACCATTTACTTTTCTGATCTTTCATGTCGTAGTTTTCTTATTGATTATAGAATCATTAAATACTATTTTTAGGAATCCTAAAAATAAAACTTTTTCTGTTTAATCCCGATATTTTTTAACAAATGAATAGCCTGTCCCAGGATAAATGAGATCATCTTCACCTTAAGACAGCCCTGAAAAATCTCAAAACCTGCCGAAAATTGAATACTTCCCGGTATTGCAGAAAATAGAGGAATAAAGAAAAAGCTCCGACTTGCTGGTCTCCATCTTTCGTTCAAGATGAAGAACAGGCTGAGCTTTTTTCAGGTTGAGGAACCTGCTTATTCTACCGGAGGCGGGGATTGCCTTGATCCTTTGCTCTCCGCCCTTTATCTCAACGCCGTAATGATCCCTGAGTATCTGAAAGAGAGATCTGTTCTCAAACTGCCGTGCTGTTATCCGGGGAAGATTAATATTTGCTATGTAGCTTATGTCATAGAATATAGGAAGACCATCAAGCAGCCTTAACCTCTCCATATAAATGCAACCGGATTCCTTTTCCAGACCGGAAAGGGAAAACATAAAATCCTGAGGCCACTGCATCAGGATAGGTTTTATAATAATCTTAGTCTGCAGATTCCGGTCACCAACAGCTGAAGTAGTACCCGATACCGAGAGGATTCCGATCTCCCTGGTAAGGTGATGCACAATACTTCCTTTCCCCTGGTGTTTAGTGATATAGCCATCATTTGCAAGTGTACCGAGAGCCTGCCTGACTGTCGGACGTGTCATGCCATATAAGCGGCACAGTTCATTTTCAGAAGGCAGCAGGTCACCTTCCTTATAGACCGAATCAAGGATGTGCTTTCTGAGAACCTCATAAAGCCTCCTGTACTGAGGAATGGTTTTAAGGACGACCATAATATTATTCTATAATAAAAAGATAATTTATATTTATACCCGCTGAAATCACTTATTAAAGAATGCTTATGTAAATATATTATTTTTTACTTGTTAATACAAGTTAATTAAATTATTTTTGTAAACGCTGATAATTAACAATATCGGCATCATAACATCTTATTTTTATTTACTTATTATAACAAGTTGAAATTCAGCGGCAAAAGCAGGAGATCAATTAAAACGTGCTTTAAACATAAAAACTCAGGAAAAAATGGCAATAGCTGTAATAATGCCGAAGCAGGGACAGTCTGTTGAGACATGTATAATAACGAAATGGTTTAAATCGAAAGGTGAAAGTGTTTCTGCCGGTGATATTCTTTTCTCGTATGAGACTGACAAGGCAGCTTTTGATCTTGAGTCACCTGCAGATGGGATCCTGCTGGACCTTTTTTTTGGAGAAGGTGCCGAGGTCCCTGTCCTTACAAATGTTGCCGTGATAGGCAGGGCAGGTGAAGCTGCGGATTCATTTAATCCTCAGCACTCTGCTGCGGCCGCTCCTGTGGAAAAGGAATCTCCGGAAACTCCGGTTAAAGATACGCCCCCGCAGGTTCAGAGCACTACCGCGACTGACAAGAGGATCAGAATTTCACCCAGGGCAAAAAGACTTGCCAGCGATAAAGGTATCGATTACATAAGTCTTTCAGGATATGGATCAGGACCTAACGGAAGAATCATTTCAACAGATATTGAAAATGCCCTGTCGGGTAATGCAATAAAAATCAAGCCTTCGGGCGCAGTTGCAGATGAATACTCTGAACAGCCTCTAAGTAATGTCAGAAACCTTATTGCCAGGGCCATGCACTCTTCATTGCAGAACTCAGCCCAGCTCACCCATCATATGAGCGCTGATGTCCGCCGGCTTCTTGAAGCCCGGCAAAAGGTCAAAGAGCTGCTCTCCTCGGGTAAATCAAAACATGATATCACTCTGAATGACATGGTCTGCTGGTGCGTGGTCAGGGCGCTGGAAAAATTCCCTGAAGCCAACAGCCATTTCCTTGATGACCGCATCAGAACCTTCAGAAAGGTTCACCTGGGCATTGCTGTTGATACCCCGCGGGGGCTGATGGTGCCGGTAGTAAAAAATGCAGATGAGATGAACCCTGAAGAACTTTCCGCAGCTCTTAAGACCATCGTGGAGTCAAGCAGGAAAGGCAGTATAAGCCCTGAACTTATCCGGAGCACCTCAGCCACCTTCACTGTTTCCAACCTGGGGAACTATGGAGTTGAGATGTTCACTCCTGTCATAAATCTTCCCCAGGTCGGCATCCTTGGAGTTTGCACAATTATAAACCGCCCGGCAGACATGGGGAACAATATTTTCGGATTCGTTCCGTACATGGGGCTCTCCCTTACCTACGACCACAGGGCAATCGACGGAGGCCCGGCTACATTGTTTCTGAAGGAGATCAAAGAACAGATCGAGAGTTTCACTCTGAAGGGATGACCAGGGAGGAACGAAGAGACTCCGTGAAAGACCACAACAATCGAAAAGAATAAAACAAAGGATTAAACAAGAAATATATGCCAAAGAGTCAAAACATAAATCCGGCTGTTGTACGCAGGCCGAAGTTTATTGAGTTCGCTAAGATTCCTGTAAACCAGTATAATAAAACTATTGAAGAAGAAAAGAATAACTTCACCAGGGAAGACTTCCTCAGGATTTATCATGACATGGTAGTTATACGAGAATTTGAGAATATGCTCAACCTGATAAAGACTACAAATGAGTACAACGGGATCCCCTATAATCACCCGGGTCCGGCCCACCTTTCAATCGGCCAGGAAGCTTCTGCCGTCGGGATGGCCTACACTCTGGGAACAGATGATTATATATTTGGCTCACACCGCAGCCACGGGGAAATTCTTGCCAAGGGGCTGTCGGCGATCCACCATCTTGATGAAGACAACCTCTACCGGGTGATGAAGAATTATTTCGGAGGTTCTGCCCTTAAGGTTGTGGAAAAGGGGTTCCATGGTGACATAAAAGGTTTGGCCGGAAATTTTCTGTTATATGGTGCACTGGCCGAAATCTTTGCCCGTGAGAACGGCTTTAACAAGGGACTGGGAGGTTCGATGCACGCTTTCTTCACACCATTTGGGATCTACCCTAATAACGCCATTGTCGGGGGTTCAGGTGATATATCTGTCGGTGCAGCCCTTTATAAAAAGATCAACAGGAAATCCGGGATAGTGGTTTGCAACATAGGCGATGCTTCCATGGGTTGCGGTCCGGTGTGGGAAGGGATCTGCTTTGCTACAATGGATCAGTATAAAACATTGTGGGAAGGGGAGTACAAAGGTGGTTTACCATTGATATTCAACTTTATGAACAACCTCTATGGTATGGGAGGTCAGACCATGGGCGAGACAATGGGCTTTGATACTCTTGCACGGGTGGGAGCCGGAGTAAATCCTGAGGCTATGCACGCCGAAAGGGTTGATGGATATAATCCTCTTGCAGTAATAGATGCTTTCAGGCGTAAGAAGAAGCTCCTTGCAGAAAAAAAAGGACCTGTATTGCTCGATACCCTGACCTACAGGATAAGTGGTCACTCTCCCTCTGATGCATCTTCCTACAGGTCAAAGGAGGAGATAGACGCATGGGCAAGGGAAGACTCAATAATCTCATTCGGCAAATCGCTGCTTCAGGCAGGTCTTGCAACACAGGATCAGCTTGATGAAACCATAGTCGGTACCAGGGAGCTGCTGATGCATATTCTGAAACTTGCCGTAGATGATGAGATATCTCCCAGGATCAACCTTGCAAATGATCCTGACCGTATCGGAAAGATGATGTTTTCCAACGGGTCTGTCGACAGGATGGAAGATGGTATCCCTGAAGTGTTGTTACCCCTTGAGGAGAATCCAAGAGTTAAGTCCCTTGCAAATAAAGAGAGGTTTTACAAAGACAGGGATGGGAAACCTGTGTCCAAAGCGAAACTTTACCAGTTCCGTGATGGTATTTTCGAAGCCATTATCGACAGGTTTTATAAAGATCCTACCCTTGCTGCCTGGGGTGAGGAAAACCGCGACTGGGGTGGTGCGTTTGCCGTCTACCGTGGGCTCACCGAAGCACTCCCTTACAACCGTCTCTTTAATTCACCAATCTCAGAAGGTGCAATTGTCGGTACGGCCATTGGTTATGGCATGTGCGGAGGCAGAGTCATTGCGGAAATAATGTATTGCGATTTTCTGGGACGCTCCGGCGATGAGGTGTTCAACCAGTTGCCTAAATGGCAGGCGATGAGCGGGAATATTATCAGGATGCCTGTTGTTCTCAGGGTCTCTGTAGGCTCCAAATATGGCGCACAGCATTCCCAGGACTGGTCATCCCTTACAGCCCATATTCCGGGACTAAAAGTTGTTTTCCCTGCTACACCGTATGATGCCAAAGGTTTAATGAACACCGCCCTGCAGGGAACTGATCCGGTCATATTCTTTGAAAGTCAGAGGATTTATGATATCGGTGAGATGTTCCATGCCGGAGGTGTACCTGAAGGGTACTATGAGATCCCTCTCGGGGAGCCTGACATCAAACTGGCCGGAGATGACATAACAATCCTTACAATCGGAGCAACACTCTACCCGGCAATCAAAGCAGCAGAGATCCTGAAGGAAAAATATAATATGAGTGCAGAGGTGATAGATGCCAGATCCCTCGTCCCCTTCAACTACGAACCGGTTATTCAATCCGTTAAAAAAACCGGAAGAATAGTTCTTGCAAGCGATGCCTCAGCAAGAGGCTCCTTTCTGAAGGAGCTGGCCCAGACGATTACTGAACTCTCATTTGATTATCTTGATGCGCCCCCAACGGTCGTCGGTTCGCGAAACTGGATCACCCCGGCATACGAAATGGAAGAATATTTCTTTCCGCAGCCTGACTGGATACTTGATGCAATACATGAAAGGATCGTTCCGCTGAAAGGACATAAGGTCAGACACGATTTTTCAACCGGAAAATCTATCTCCCTGAATAAGGAGGGAGTTTAAGTTTGCCTTAAGGGAGTTGAGTGAAGAGAAAATTTCATTTTGGTTATTTTTCAGTAATCAGCGTTTTTTTTTAAATTGCACCTCTTTTCTCCCTGATTATTACCCGGTATGGCAGGAAAATTATTGCTGGTCTGTTTTAATCTTCTGATCTCATCACTTATTATCTCTGCTCAAAATCAGTTACGGAATCTTGATTACTACCTCAATGAAGGGCTGAAGAACAGCCCGCTGCTTAAAGATTACAGGAACCAGCTCAGCTCAGCAACTGATGACAGCCTTCTGATTAAAGCAGCAAAAAAACCGGCACTGGAGGCAAGATCACAACTGTTGTATGCACCCCATTATAATAATTTCGGATACGATGAAGTAATAACCGATGGCGGTAATTATACTGCCGTAATGGGCGTTACCCAGAGAATATTCAACGGGAGTGAACTTAAAAACAGGTATGAGGCAGTTGCACTTAATAAGAAATATGTACGCAACACATCAAGAATCTCGACAACCGAACTTGTAAGGATCATAACCGGCGGGTACCTGAATGCCTTCTCCGATTTTAAGGATCTTCAGTTCAACAAATCATTTCTCGGGCTTTTCCTGAAAGAAAATGAGATTGTCAGTCTGTTTGTAAAAAGCGGACTTGCAAAGCAGACAGATTATCTGGCGCTTATTGTGGAAACCCAATCGCAGGAAATCCTTGTCGATCAGCTTAAAAGCCAGTACCGGACAGATCTGCTGATGCTGAACCAGCTATGCGGGATGGATGATTCGTTATTGTATGATCTTGAAGAGCCTCTGCTGACTCTCAGAGGCAGTCCTGAAATTTCTAAAAATCCTTCATATATTCAGTTTCAGATTGACAGTATGAGGATCGAAAATGCAAAAATGGCAGTCGATATAAGCTATAAACCAAAAATAAGCTGGTTCGCCGATGCCGGCTTTCTGACAAGTACTCCCTGGAACTTCTATCAGCACTTCGGATATAGTGCGGGGGTAAGTCTTAACATCCCCGTTTTTGACGGAAACCAGAAAGATATTCAAAAACATAAGCTAGGTTTTAATGAAAACAGCAGAATGGGGTATGAAAATGCTTATAAAAACCAGTACTATCAGCAGATCAGGCTACTTAACGATGAACTGGTTTCATTGAATGCAATATCTGCCAGGATGGAGGACCAGTTGAAAATCTCTGATCAGCTTGTAAGATCGTTGAAGGAACAACTTGAAGCAGGTAATATAATGATGACAGAATATATAAATGCCATTAAAAATTTCAAGGCAATAAGCAGGAATCTGAACCTTACCAATATTCGTAAATCAGAGGTTATCAATGAAATGAATTTTCTTTTGACCCAGTAATCAACAATCCGATGTTTACTTTATACAGAATAATTTTCCTTCCGTTTTTACTTGCAATGATGATTCTGATATCCTTATCATGTAATCATGCCAGTGTTTCTTCCGGTGGAGATCAGGAGACAATTACACCTGTTACTCTGACCCGGTATTATATAAAACCCATTCTTTCCTCGGTTGATCTGCCTGCAGTCAGCTCCTATCTGAACAAAAACATTATCAGAGCTTCTACTACCGGCACTATAGAAAATAGTCTTGCCCGCCAGGGTGATCTGGTCAGAGCCGGCCAGCTTCTTTTTACAATAAGGACCAGGGAGGCAATGGCTCTTGTCAATAATACAGGTGCCGACAGCAGCCTGTCCTTTAAAGGGCTGATCAATATATTTGCATCCCGGCCCGGGGTAGTAAGCAGCGTTTCGTATCAGAAGGGGGATTTTGTTGCTGAAGGCGATGAACTGGCCAGCGTATCAGACCAGAGCAGTCTGGTTTTCATACTTGAAGTCCCGTTCGAGCTGAACAGGTATATCGATAAAAACAAAAATTGTACAATTCTGCTGCCCGACAAAAGAAAGATTAAAGGAACCATAACGGGAAAACTCCCGGAAATGGATATTCTCTCGCAGACAGTTAAATATGTGATAAAACCGGCCGGGGCAGAAAGGATTCCCGCTAATCTGATATCCACTATGACCCTTATCAAATCTATAAATGACAGTGCACAGGTATTCCCGAGGGACGCGGTACTGGGCAATGAAACCCAGACTGAATTCTGGGTTATGAAGGTTATCAATGATACCACTGCAATAAAAATTCCTGTAAACAAAGGATTTGAGAACAGTGAAGAGGTGGAGATAACTGCTCCTGTATTTCGTTCTTCAGACCGTTTTATCCTTACGGGTAATTACGGGCTCTCTGATACTGCCCGGATTTCGATAACAAAGGAGTGATGTTATGAAGAATATTTTCATATCACATAAGAATCCTGTTTCTGTCATTCTGGCTATCATTATTGTGGGGGGATTATTTCTTTACGGTCAGATGCAGGTCTCCCTGTTCCCGGAGATCACCTTCCCGAAGTTAAAGGTTATTGCCGATAACGGTGAACAGCCGGTTGACAAAATGATGATAACCGTCACCAGGCCTCTTGAAGATGCGATAAAGCAGATCCCCGACCTTAAAATATTAAGGAGTGCCACCAGCAGGGGAACATGTGAGATTTCAGCATTTCTGAACTGGGGATCCGATATCAATGTCAATCAGCAGATGCTTGAGTCGCGGGTGGCACAGATAAGAAACAGCCTTCCCCCCGATCTCCTTATTCAGGTTGAGAAGATGAATCCCTCAATACTTCCCGTCATCGGATTTACGATTGAAAGTGACACACGGTCACCGATTGAACTTAATCTTATTGCCACATATACTGTAAAGCCCTTTTTGTCACAGATCGAAGGCGTATCATCCGTCGGTATTATCGGGGGAAAGACCAAGGAGTACTGGATTGAGCTTAATAAATTTAAAATGAGCACATTATCTATTACTCCGGAATATATAAAAGATGTACTCAGCCAGGGCCATTTTATTACATCAAACGGATTTATCAATGATTACCGCAGGTTATATCTCAGTATTACCGATGCAGGACTTTACAGCTTAAGCGATATCGAAAACGTTGTGCTGCGCAATGATGACAGGAGATTAATCAGAATTAAGGATGTGGCCTCGGTGAGCGTACAGGAAAAGGTGGAATATACAAGGATCAATGCAAATGGCAGGCAGGGCCTTCTTGTTGCCATCCTTAAACAGCCTGGTGCCAATCTTATAAAACTCTCAGAGAGCGTAGCCTCAAAAAAAAGTGAGCTCGAAAAACTGCTTCCCGGAGATGTCCGTATTTCCTATTATTATGATCAGGCAGATTTTGTCAAAAAAGCAATCAAAAGTGTAAATGACAGCTTGTGGCTGGGGCTTTTACTTGCCATAATTGTGGCAACGATGTTCCTGAGGTCTCTCAAGGCAAGCCTGACGATCCTCATCACAATCCCGGTCACCCTGCTTCTTACAATTATTGTTCTTTACAGTGCCGGATATACACTTAATATTATGACATTCGGGGCCATTGCCGCTGCCATCGGATTAATAATTGACGATGCTGTGGTGGTAGTGGAACAAATCCACAGGACACACGAGGAATTTCCGGAACAACCTTCTGATCAGCTCGTCTTTCAGGCTATAAAATACCTGTTCCCATCGATGGTAGGATCTTCGATCAGCACAATAGTGATATTTATTCCCTTCATGCTGCTTGGAGGAGTGGCAGGAGCCTACTTCAATGTTCTTACAAATACAATGGTCATTACACTGGTTTGCTCATTTTTTGTTACCTGGCTCGGTTTGCCGGTTATCTATATATGGCTCTCCCAGATAATTTCCTTTTCAACAGAGAGGAAATCCGCCAGGGTAAAGCTGACCAAAACCAGAAACTGGGTAGGGTTTTTCCTGAAAAGATCATATCTGAGCATCCTGTTCATACTTGTTCTCCTTGGATCGATCCTTTTCATTCTTCCGGGGATGGAAACAGGCTTCCTTCCCGAAATGGATGAGGGCTCTATTGTCCTCGATTATAAAGCTCCCGCCGGGACATCGCTTGATGAGACTGACAGGATACTGACTGAAGTTGAGAAAATAATTGTAAAGATTCCTGAAGTAGCAAAATATTCCAGGAGGACAGGTGCGCAGATGGGATTTTTTATAACTGAACCCAATGACGGTGATTACCTGATACAGCTCAAAGACAACAGGAAAAGAAGTACCGAAGAGGTAATAGATGATATCCGGCAAAAAATCAGGGCAACACAGCCTGCTCTTGAGATTGATTTCGGACAGGTTATAGGTGATATGCTAGGTGATCTGATGGCATCTGTGCAGCCGATAGAGATTAAGATCTTTGGCAGCGACAGGGATAAGCTGAATGACCTTGCAAAACAGGTTACCGGGGAAGTTGAAAAGATTGAGGGAGTTGAAGATGTATTTGATGGAATAATAATAGCCGGACCCTCAATTGAAGTAATTCCGGATCAGCAAAAGCTGGCACAATATGGCCTGATCCCCTCCTCTTTCCAGTTCCAGCTTCAGACAATGGTCGAAGGAAACATAATTGGCAGTATCCCCGAGAAGGAACAGATGACCGGCATCCGGATGATCTATCCGAAAAGCTCCCGGAGCAGTCTTGAAAATTTAAAAAGCCAGTTCGTCTTCCTTCCGGGAGGAAAGCTTACACCCATGGAGAACCTGGCATCTGTCAGGCTTAAAGAAGGAGTGGCGGAGATCAACAGGGATAATCTTAAATCGGTATCAATAGTAACTGCCAGGCTTAATAACAGGGATCTTGGAAGTGCGATGAAAGAGATTCAGAAAGTTATTGATTCAAGGGTATTCCTGCCTCCGGGCTATAATATAGAATATGGGGGTGCCTATGCTGATCAGCAAAAATCCTTCAGCGAGCTGCTTCTGATCCTTATTCTGGCGAGTCTGCTTGTTTTTACACTTATGTTGTTCCTTTTCAGGGATTTCAGGGCAGCCTTTGCCATTCTTTTTATTGCAGTTCTTGGGTTATCGGGAAGCCTTATTGCACTTTTCATAACAAATACCCCCTTAAATGTAGGCAGCTACACGGGATTGATAATGATAGTGGGAATAATCGGTGAGAATGCGATATTCACATTCCAGCAATTCACCACTAACCGTAAAAAAGGTACTGTTGATGAATCAATAGTTTTTGCAATTTCCACACGGTTAAGGCCGAAGCTAATGACAGCTCTCGGAGCCATAATTGCACTTATGCCTCTGGCTGCCGGCATCGGTACGGGAGCACAGATGAATCAGCCGCTGGCAGTTTCCGTTATTGGTGGTTTTGTGATTGCATTACCTCTGCTGCTGATCGTTTTCCCGACATTACTGCATCTTATGTATGCTAAAGAAGAGAGAAGGCAATTATTAAAGGATTTATAAAATGAACTAAATCATTGGTATCTTTGCGCTGAAATTTTTAAATGATATGGAAAATATTGTCGAAAACATAAAAGCCAAATCAGGATTTATCATCGATATGGATGGGGTAATTTACCATGGGAACAGGCTACTTCCGGGTGTTACTGAGTTTGTTACATGGCTTGAGCAGTCGGGAAAGAAATATCTCTTTCTCACCAATTCACCTGAGCGTACACCCAGGGAGCTGCATGAAAAACTGAAAAGACTTGGTATTGATGTCGGAGAGGATCACTTTTACACAAGCGCACTTGCAACAGCAAGCTTCCTTGCTAACCAGAAACCAAATGGCAGTGCATTTATTATAGGCGATGCCGGCCTGATACATGCCATGTATAGTGTTGGTTATACTGTGAATAATGTGAATCCCGACTATGTCGTTGTAGGAGACACACATGGCTATAATTTTGAAAAGATTGAACTTGCCGTAAACCTTGTGATAAGGGGAGCAAAGCTGATCGGTACAAATCCCGATATCAGCGGGCCTGTGGAAGACGGGATTACTCCCTCCACAAAGGCTCTCATCGCACCCATTGAAATTGCGGCCGGGAAAAAGGCATACTATGTCGGAAAACCGAATCCCCTCATGATGCGGATAGCCCTTAAGAGGCTTGGGGTCAAAAGGGAGGAAGCTATTGTTATCGGCGACAGGATGGATACCGATGTCAGGTCAGGACTTGAATCAGAGATTGATACTCTGCTGGTACTGAGCGGTATTACTGACAGGAAAGGCATTGACCAGTTCCCGTACAGGCCTCACTATATACTCAATGGAATCATCGACCTTGTCAGTTTGCCCGTTGTATGAAGCTGACAAAAAAATATAAAGCTGAACGGAAAGAGGTAGCCAGGTTTATGAGGCGCCTCTATAATCATGGGCTGACTTCCACATCAGGAGGAAATATAAGTATCCTGATCGGTGATGAAATCATCATTATCACTCCGTCGGCTACGGATAAGGGCAGAATGAGATGGAGAGAGGTTGGTGTAATGAGCGTAACGGGCGAAAATCTGACACCTGATCTCAGGCCTTCAATTGAATCTGAAATGCATCTCTCCATCTACAGAAAAAAGAAAGAGATAAAAGCTATCGTACATGCCCATCCTGTGAATGCATCCGCCTTTACTGCAACAAAGGCCAGGATATGTACCACCCTTACGGCGGAGGCACGCGCAATACTGGGTGACCCGGTTTTTGTTCCCTATGCCCTGATGGGTACGGCAGAACTGGCAACTATTGCTGCCGAATATGTGTTGAAATCCGATATCCTTCTTCTTGAGAACCACGGCATCCTTACCACCGGATCCAGCCTGCTGCAGGCCTTCGATAAAATTGAGGTGCTCGAAAATGCTGCAAAAATGACACTCATAGTCGAACTGACAAAGAAGAAAAAAGCTCTCAGCAAATCAAGAATAATTCAGATTGATAAAAGTTTCCGATGATAAAAGGCGTTCTTTTTGATATGGATGGTGTGCTTGTCGATTCTGAACCTTTTATCAGTAAGGCGGCAATTATGATGTTCAGTGAACTTGGTGTTATGGTAACCCCGGAAGACTTTCATCCTTTTGTCGGTATGGGGGAGAACAGGTACCTGGGCGGGGTTGCCGGAAAGTATGGAATAAAGGTTGATATTGAGAAGATCAAGGCACGAACCTACGAAATTTATGAGATAATAGTAAGGGGTAAATTATCTCCTCTTCCGGGAGCTCATGAGTTTATCTCTGAATGCAGGAAAAAGGGTCTCAGACTTGCACTTGCAACAAGTGCCGACAGGGTCAAGATGCTGGTGAACCTCAGGGAGATCGGATTGCCTCCGGAGACTTTTGATGCTGTTATAAACGGGCTTGATGTTGAGAATAAAAAACCCTTCCCTGATATTTATATAAAAGCCGCCACTGATATAGGGTTGAAACCCGTCGAATGCCTGGTGGTTGAAGACGCTGTAAGTGGTATAAAAGCAGCCAGATCAGCAGGATGCAGATGTCTCGCAGTAACCTCATCATTTGAGGCCGGAGCGCTGGCTGAAGCTGACTGGATATGTTCATCACTTCTTGATGTACCTGCAGAAGCAACTGGTTGGTAATAAAATAAAACAAATATGAATAATTTTCTTTCTGGATTCCCGGTTTTTGACAAGATAATAAAAGAGATGAAGGGAGTCCCGGTACCGGAGTACCGGGAGGTAAACGGTCATATACATACTCCTTATTCATTCAGCGCTTTTCCTGATCTTGAGACGATTTTCAGGATGGCTGAGAATGAAAATATTGCTCTGCTCGGAATTAACGATTTTTATGTGACGGATGGCTATCAATCATTTCACAACGGATGTGTGGCCAACAAAATTTTCCCTCTTTTTAATGTTGAGTTTATCGGACTCATGAAAAATGAACAGCAAAAAGGGATAAGGATAAATGATCCCAATAACCCCGGAAGAATATATTTCTCCGGCAAAGGTCTGGATTATCCATTCCATTCGCGATGGATCCATAAAAGGCAGCTTAAAAAAGTCATCAGGGAGAGCCAGCTTCAGATGCAGGCAATGATATCCAGGCTTAACATCCTCATCAGCGCTCACTATCCTTCTCTTTCGCTTTCATATGATACTATAAAGAAAAAATATGCAAAGGATCTT
Organism: uncultured Bacteroidales bacterium; assembly: GCA_963816345.1. Lineage (GTDB taxonomy): Bacteria > Bacteroidota > Bacteroidia > Bacteroidales > VadinHA17 > LD21. Next base: position 650,425 of record CAWFKI010000005.1, on the reverse strand, counting down.
GTCCGCGAGCGGCATCTGGCCAAAGCTGTGAAGAATCTGGCCCTCGAAAATTTTTCATCCCCGGAGGATCAGCTTCTATTCCTGGAGACCCTTTATGGCAATAAAAAATCTAAAACCGGGTTATCAGATCCATCTGCCCTTGAGAATGAAATAAGGTCAAATCTTCTTAAAAGCGGCGGGGCAGCTTTTGTTGAGGAGGATGAAAAATCATTTCTCGAGCTCTCACGGATCATCAGGATAATAACCGGGGCAGGAGGAATACCCTGCTACCCTGTGCTGCTGGATGATCCTTCGGGCAGGTATACGGAGTTTGAAGCAGACCCTGAGAAACTATACATGTCGCTAAATAAGTTTGGCGTTGAGTGCATTGAATTGATTCCCGGCAGGAATGATCTCTCAATTCTGAAAGATTTTGCTGAATTCTTCCATAATAAAGGATTTATAATCACATTTGGCACCGAACATAATACCCCTGAAATGATTCCTCTGACAGTTACAGCCAGAGGTGCTGTGCAGCTCGATGAATCATTAAAGAGAATATCGTGGGAAGGGGCATGTGTCATCGCTGCACATCAGTATCTCAGAGCTGACGGAAGACAGGGTTATGTTTTGCCCGATGGAACGAACAGTAAGAAACAGAGGCGCGAGCTGGTAAATCTTGGACAATTGGTTATTGAATATTACTTAAATAAGCTGTAAAATGAAGCCGGAAATAAAAGAACTGATTGAAATATCGAGGCACTACGGAAATAATAAGGAATATGTCATAGCAGGAGGAGGAAACACCTCATTCAAGGATAATGGGACCATCTGGATAAAGGCAAGCGGTCAGTCACTGGCTGAAATGACCGAGGAGAGCCTTGTAGCACTTGACAGGGAAAAGCTTCATGTCATATCCTCAAAAACCTATTCTGATGAGCCCTCCATAAGGGAGGAGCAGGTTAAGGGTGATATGTTTCTGAGTATTCTTGATCCCGGTAAAAACAAACGCCCATCCGTTGAGACTTCCCTCCATGAAATCATCCGGTACAGATTTGTAGTTCACCTCCATCCTACTATCATTAACGGACTACTCTGCAGCAGGAATGCAAAGAACCTGACCGCCAAACTATTCGGCGATACTGTACTCTTCGTACCCTATACCGATCCGGGTTATATTCTTTTTAAGAAACTTGAGGCGGAGATCATAAACTACCGGCAGAAGCTCTCCAATGATCCGGGGATCATATTCCTTGAAAACCACGGGGTATTTGTGGGCGCTGATACAACTCAGGAGATCAGGGAAATATACAATGGTATAATACAAAAGATCGGAGAACAGATACTCCCCTGACGGAAATTGATCCCCTGCCCTATAACCCTTTGCTTCACAAAGTTCTTCCCGGCTTAAGGGCCCTGCTCTCAGGCGAAGCCCAGGGGATTATGAGGTTCAGAAATAATTCAGTTATTGCCAGGTTTTATCAGAACCAAATCGAGTTTCATAAGATCTCACTGCCTCTTACACCGGATATTATCGTTTATTGCAAGACAAGATATCTCTACATAGAACATTCATCAACGGCGGAAAAAATACTGGATTCCTTCAGGTACCAGCTTCCGCATTTCATCAGCGAATATGGTTACTCACCCAGGATAGTTGTAATAAAGGATATGGGGATCTTTGCCTTCGCTGAGAACTATGCTTCGGCTGAGGCAGCTCTTGATGTATATGAAGATTTCATAAGGATAAGCTACTATGCAAGCCTCTGCGGAGGTATCAAATTCCTTACCCCTGACCAGGTTGCATTTATTGATCAGTGGGAGGTTGAGAATTACAGAAGAAAAGTCTCACGCTTCAGCCAGCCAGGGAAGCAGACTTAATAATAAAATCGCCATTGTTACCGGCGGAGCCCAGGGATTTGGTGCCGGAATTGCAGAGGCTCTCTATTCGATGAACCTTAATGTAGTAGTGGCCGATCTTAATGAAGAAAGCGGGTAAAACATTTGTATCTGGGCTTATAAAGAATAAGAGATTCAATAATGCGGTATTTATTAAAACTGATGTGGCAGATCCTGAGTCGGTGAAGGAGATGATAATCTCAACTGTAAAGGAATTCGGAGGTCTTGATCTTATGGTAGCAAATGCCGGGATATTAAAGGCCGGCGGGCTTGATGAAATGGATCCTGATGTATTCTTAAAATCAACTGAGGTAAACTATAACGGGTACTTCCATTGTGTAAAATATGCTTCAGAAGTTATGAAACTTCAGAACAAGGAAAATCCTCCGGCTTTTACGGATATTATCCAGATCAACTCCAAATCAGGGCTGAGAGGATCGAACCGGAACTTCGCGTATGCCGGTGCTAAATTCGGAGGAATTGGCCTCACCCAGTCATTTGCAATGGAACTGGCTCCCTACAGGATCAAAGTAAATTCCATTTGCCCGGGTAATTTTTATGAAGGTCCCCTATGGTCAGATCCCCATAACGGATTGTTTGTCCAGTATCTTAAGACAGGTAAGGTGCCCGGAGCAAAGAATATTGAGGATGTAAGGAAATTTTATGAAGACCAGGTCCCTATTAAGAGGGGCTGTAAACTGGAGGATGTCATGAAGGCCCTTTTATATATTATCGACCAGGAATATGAAACAGGGCAGGCTGTTCCCGTCACCGGGGGACAGGTGATGCTGGGGTGATAAAGCGCAGGGCGCAGGGCTCAGAGCACAGAGCACAGGCATTGCCAGCCGTAGCTTTCTTCGACAACCGTAGCTTTAGCAAAGGTTGTAGCGGAGGCTGGGCACAGGGCACAGGGACGAGCGTAGAGCGTAGAGCCAGTTTGTGGGTCGTGGTTTAAATTAAAAGATATAATAATGAAAACGAAAGCAGTCAGAATTTACGGGAAGAAGGATCTTCGACTTGACGAATTTGAACTTCCTGAACTTAAGGATGATGAGATCCTGGCACATGTAATCTCCGACAGCATCTGCATGTCATCCCACAAGGCTGCTATACAGGGTGCTGATCATAAGCGCGTTCCGGATGATATCCACATAAATCCGACAATAATAGGTCATGAATTTGCCGGCATGATCCTGGAGGTCGGAGAGAAATGGAAGAATAAATTCACGGCAGGCCAGAAATTTTCAATCCAACCGGCAATGAATCAGACAGGGAGTCTGAATGCTCCCGGGTATTCCTTCCGTTACATCGGCGGAGATGCAACCTATGTTATCATACCAAGAATCGTGATGGAGGCTGATTGCCTTCTTCCCTATGATGGTGATGCATTTTTTCCTGCATCTCTCTCGGAACCAATGTCTTGCATAGTAGGAGCATTTCATGCAAGTTACCATGTTCCGCCTGGCACCTATGTGCATGAAATGGGAATAAAAAAGGGAGGGAAAATGGCTATTCTTGCCGGTGTGGGGCCCATGGGACTGGGCGCCATCGATTACGCCCTGCATCAGGATCATAAGCCTTCAATGCTTGTGGTGACAGATATTGATGAGAACCGGCTTATGAGAGCGTCATCGCTTTTCACCCCTGAACAGGCTGAAAAGGATGGAATAAGATTGATCTATGTCAATACCGGAAGAATGAATGATCCTGTCAGACATCTGCGTGAAATTACGGGAGGGACAGGATTTGACGATGTCTTCGTATTTGCGCCTGTTAAACCAGTGATTGAGCAGGCCGATGCGATACTTGGTTTTGACGGCTGTCTCAACTTTTTCGCAGGACCGACAAATCCTGAATTCAGGGCTGAATTCAATTTTTATAACGTGCATTATGCATTTACCCATATTGTGGGGACATCAGGGGGAAATACCGATGACATGCGGGAATCGTTAAGGCTTATGGGTGAAGGAAAAATAAATCCTGCAATCATGATCACCCATGTGGGCGGTCTGGATGCCGTCGTGGATACAACCCTTAACCTACCGGGTATTCCCGGGGGTAAAAAACTCATTTACACAAATATATCAATGCCGCTTGTTGCTCTTAATAAGCTTGGGGAGCCGGGCCTGAAGGATAAATTCTATGCGGGGCTTCATGAAATTGTGTCGAAAAACCATTTCATATGGTCACTGGAGGCAGAGAAATATCTTCTGGCAAATGCCAGGCCTATCTGATCTTTGAATCCGGATTACAGAGCCGGCCCTTATCTGTTCGTCAGCTCACTGGCAAACTCAGGTGAGATATAGTTCTCATAGCTCATACAGACATGAGTGGCGAATGCAACGGCAGTGGCAATAACTTCAGACCATTCATTCTGCTTCAGCTTTTCAATATCCTCTCTTTTTATATCTCTCCGGTAAATTGAGGTGATCATCCCGGCATTGAAGTTATCGCCGGCTCCAATCGTGCTGACTGGTGATATTCTCTGTACCGGGAATCTTCCTGAAAAAGAAGGGGTCCTCACAAAAACACCCTTTTCATTCGCGGTATAAACCAAACACTTACAGTACTCTTTTACTACATCCCATGCCTCATCAGGACCATTTACACCAAAAATGTTCTTAAAATCTTCATCCGAGCCCCTGACCAGTCCCGACATCTTCATGTTCTCAACTATCAGAGGTTTGAGAAGCTCAAGTTCTGAGAGGTGAGACTTGCGGAAATTAGGATCATAGAGAATAAGCGCTCCTTTTTCCCTGGCGTTGCTGATGAATTTTTTGAACTTATCCCTGATCTCCGGCCAGATTGCATAAAATGAACCGCACTGTATTATATCATCTTTCGCAATGACGGGGAAATCCAGATCAAGCCTTTTCCCCGGAAAATCCTTATAAAACGTGTAATGTGCATCATTTTTCTCATCCAGGAAAGCAAGGGCCAGGGCAGTGCTGCCCTGAGTGAAACGATGTACAAAAGCTGTATTGACACCATTGTCCCTGAGGAATCTGTCAATAAGCTTGCCTACCTCATCAACGCCATATTCACTTATAAACGAGACAGGCAATGACATGCGTCCCATCGATACCACACTGTTGAGAACCGATCCTCCGGCCTTTGCAGCCTGAGGCTGTCCATCCTTGAAAATGATATCAAGAACTGTTTCCCCTATGCCAAATATTTTCCTCATCGTTTAAATCTTTTAATCCGCATTTCATTTTACCAGTTTTGAGATGCTCCGGAAAGTATCTGTCCCGGCTCTTCGTGTAAGCTCAAAAAGAACGCTCTCCAGGGTGGTGATCCTTGCCCCCTCCTGCCTCATCCGCTCTATTGCGACTGCTTTATCATCAGGTTTCCGCGACGATACGCAATCCTCAACAACAACCGGTGTATATCCCGTATCAATAAGATCAAGGCATGTCTGGAGTACGCAAACATGCGATTCTATCCCGCACAAAATTACATTTTTCCGGGATGTGAGGGCCAGCCTTTCTTTAAATGCAGGTTCTTCGCAGCAACTGAAGGAGTTCTTTTCAATATGCTCAAATTCCGGGATTAACTTCACGACAGGCGCCACTGTTGGTCCCAGCCCCTTTGTATATTGCTGGGTAAAGATCAACGGTACTGACAGAATCTTTAGACCCTCAATCAGCTTCAGACAGTTCCTGAGAAGACTCTCTCCATCATAAATGTGTGGCAGCAACTTTTCCTGAATATCAACTACAACGGCTACTGTAGCTTCATGCAATATTCTCATGATTTCAAAATATATCTTAATGTTATGCAATATTCAAACAGAGGGTGAATTTAATTATTTTTATCCGTGAACTGAAATAAGATATTATCCGGCCTTTCCAAAAATCACATTTGTTTCACTACTTTTATGATACAAAATAAAGTAATGTCATTGATTGACGGAACCGTTGAATACCTGACCTGCGGCGTTAAGGTCAGGGGGCCGGTGGTTGGCTGGGCAGTCATGGATGCAGCTTTCCGGCCACGGGTTTGATTAAGTCTGTTTATATTAAATTAAATAACTGAAATGATATGAGAGCAATGATGCTTACAGGGATCAGGGAGATGGAGATGAAGGAGATTCCTGAACCCCACCTGGTAAATCCCACTGATGTAAAAATAAAAATTACTGTCGTCGGAATCTGCGGTTCGGATATTCATTACTATACCGAAGGCCAGATCGGCTCACAGGTTGTTAAATATCCTTTTACGGTCGGTCATGAAGGGGCCGGGATCGTTGTTGAAACAGGCAAGGCTGTGAAAAGGGTTAAGGCGGGTGATATTATTGCCATTGACCCTGCAATGCCCTGCTGGGAATGCGACCAGTGTCTTTCCGGCAGACATCACACCTGCCGCAAGCTTAGATTTCTTGGTTGTCCCGGACAGGCTGAGGGTTGCCTGATGGAATATATTGTGATGCCTGAGGAGAGCTGCTTTCCTCTTGGCGGGACTCTTACACCCGATCATGGATCTATCTCGGAACCCCTGGCAATCGGAGTCTATTCCGTGAAAAAATCAGGTGATGTCAAAGGCATGAAAGCGGGAATATTCGGATTCGGACCTATCGGGATGAGTGTCATGCTGGCAGCCAGGGCAGCCGGGGCAGATTCAATTTTTGTTACCGACAAGATCAATCAGAGGCTTGCAATAGCATTTAAGGAAGGTGCCGCTGGCGTAATAAATCCGCTGGTTGAAGATGTTACGGGAGAGATAATTCAAAAGACAGGTACCGGACTGGATCTGGTTTTCGAATGTTGCGGCCAGCAGGAGGCTTTCGACCAGGCAGTCGAAGTACTTAAGCCGGGCGGCAGGCTGATAGTTGTCGGAATCCCGGAGTTCAGCCACTGGTCGGTGAACGTTGAACTGACACGAAGGAAAGAGATCTCGCTTCAGTTTATCCGCAGGCAGGTCGATTGCGTGGATTCGGCCCTGGAAATGATGAAGGACGGCAGGATCAGCGTTGCCAATATGGTGACACACCGGTTCCCCTTTGAAAAGACAAAAGAAGGATTTGACCTGGTGGCAGGATACAAGGATGGGGTAATGAAAGCAATGATTGATTTTGAAGCTTAAGAACCAGTTTCAACAGGACAATCGTGGCCAGTCTTCAAATGTACCTCAAGAATGCCTGCCTCAAAACCATTGTGAGATTCCGGTTTCAAAATTCAGCATTCAGAAATTATTTTTCTTAATGTCTTTTTTATAGTTTTTGAGCATCTTCCCAAATGCTTTGTCTTTTTTATGCTTCTCAACAATTGTAGCCTGAAATCTCTGTTGCTCGTTTTGTATTTTGATGAAATTGTCGAGAGAATCTCTGTCAATCGTGCCTTCATCAAGAGCCTGGATCACCTTGCACCCTGTTTCGTCAACGTGTTTGCAGTCAGGAAATTTGCATTTAAGCGACAGATCAAAAATCTCCTGGAATGTTGTTTTAATCCCTTCGATATTATCAGTCATGCCCAGTTCCCGCATTCCGGGGGTATCAATAATGATCCCCCCGTTCTCCAGAACAAATAGTTCACGGTGGTCAGTGACGTGCCGTCCTTTATTTGTACTCTGACTGATATGCCCGGTTTTTAAAATATTCTTGTTTAATAAGTTATTAATCAGGGTGGATTTTCCGACGCCTGATGATCCTACAACACAGTATGTCTTTCCTTTCTGTAAGAACCCGAGTATCTGGTCAAGTCCCAGCCGGGTAAGGTTGCTGAGCAGAATATAATTCACTTTTTTATCCCTTATTTCAAGCATCTTTCTGACATTCACGATGTCGCTTTCTGTAGATAGGTCTATTTTGCTGATTACAAGTACGGGCTCAATATCAGCCGAATAGCAGATAGTCAGGTATCTTTCGAGCCTGTTGATACTGAAGTTGTGGTCAATGGATTGAATAATAAAAGCGACATCAATATTTGTGGAGATTATCTGTTTCTCTCCAAATTTTCCGACGGTTTGACGTTCAAGCACTGATTTACGTGGTAATATTTTATGAATGATCGCAAGGTCCGGTTCATAAATAGTCATTGTTACCCAGTCACCGACAGATGGGAAATCGGCTCTCGAACTGGCAGAAAATCTGAGATTACCTGTTATTTCCGCATCATACTCATTTTCACCGGTCGAGACGACATATCTCTCCTTGTGTTCCTGAGTCACCCGTCCGAGTGCAAAACCGGAAAGGTTGTTGTCTTTTATGAAGTCAGTTATCCCGTCGGTAAGTCCAAGGTCTGTAAGAGTCATTGCAGGGTATAATGGTTAAATAATAAGCTCAATTTAATTTAAAATTTTTGCGGATTAAAATTATAAAGTATTTCTGGCCTGTGCCCCTGCAGCCGTAACAATTTTAACTAACTTTGAATAAGTAACTGTCCAATCGTATCAGATCATCTCATTCCCAGGATGAAAAATATAAAAAGAGAGGCTTTACTTGTTAGCATAGCGATATTCATCAGCATTCCGGCCATTTTATGGTTGCATACACTGGGACCCGGAGTATCACCGGTAGTTAATCTGCCTGGTAAATATATTCATAGCGTAGGAAGGCTTTTCGCTCTTTCCGGGTTTGTTTTTATATTGTTACAGTATGTACTGAGCTCAAAGATAATACTGATCGAAAGAGGTATCGGACTGGACAGGCTTTTTATTATTCACAGGATGTGCGGAAAGATTGGTCTTATACTGATTTTAATTCATCCTTTATTGCTTTTTACGGGTTCCAGGCTGCAGGATAAGGATTTTCATTTTTTCACTCCATTAAGAATAATCGGGGAAACAACGTTACTTCTTTTATGCCTGGCTGCCGGAGCTGCCCTGATATACAAACATTTTAACCTGAAATATGAAACCTGGAAAAATGTTCATAAAATAGCTTATATAGTGTTTCCATTGGCGTTTGTTCATAGCTTCCTGATAGACAGCGACGTCAGGGCTATAGTTGTTTTAAAAATTTTCTGGTCGTTCTTATTTTGCATTTTTGTGATAGTACTGGTATATAAAGTCCGCATGAGAATTCATACCAGGAATCATCCTTATCCTGTAGCGGAAGTGCTTCAGGAAAATCACGATATATGTACTCTTTTTTTCAATGGAAATTTTCCGGATTTTAAGCCCGGTCAGTTCATGATCATAAGACTTGTCAGAGCTGGAATTATATCTGAATCGCACCCATTTACAATATCATCGAGTCCCACGCGTAGCAGGCTGTCTGTCAGTATTAAATCAGCAGGTGATTTCACATCCACAATCAGCAATACCCGGATTACAGATTATGCTTATATAGAAGAACCATATGGGATATTCAGCTTCCTTAATTACGATACTGATGATCTTATACTTATAGCCACTGGCATAGGAATAACCCCGTTTATCAGTATGATCAGGTACATCTTTGATAAAAAATTAAAAATGAATATTGTCCTGCTCTGGGGGAATAAAACGGAAAAGGATATCGTATTTGAGGATGAGCTGAACAGGATGGCTACGGAACTGACATCATTGAAAATAGTACATATCTTGTCACAACAGGATGACTGGCAGGGTGAAAAAGGACATGTTGATGCTGAAAGGATCAGAAAGTATGTTGATAATTTTCAGAAGGGTCAGTTCTTTATCTGTGGCGCCCCGCCGATGATGTTAAAAACAGTGACGACTTTAAGGAAGCTGGGAGTAACAAAACAAAGGCTTCATTACGAAAAGTTTGCCATACGCTGATGATGTATTATTTAGAAGTCCAGGTCAAGAACTATTCTAATATTCTCTTTTACTGTTTGTTGCAGGTTACGGGGCAACTCTCCGACCTTTGAAGTAAGTCGTCTTTTGTCGATGGCTCTGATCTGGTCAATCATCACATCAGAGTCACGCTTCAGATTTGCAGTCTCTCTTTTAATGTGGACTCTTAAAATATCGCTGTCAGGGGCAACATTTGTTGTGATCGGACAAATAATAGCAGAAGGATGATCTTTGAGAAGGTTGGTTTGAACTATCAGGACAGGTCTGACTTTGCCAGTTTCTGTTCCACGCTGAGGTTCAAGGTCAGCAATCCAGATGTCGAATTGTCTAATTTTCATCCCCTAATTCTTCAAATTCGGAAAGGACTGCTAAGGATTCATTTTTGACTAACCTTGATTCGAGGGCTAATTTTCTGGCAATCAGGGTTCGTTTATTGATTTTGTTATAGTAATCAACAGCCTCATTTATATATCTGTTTCTTGACTTTTTAACCTTAGTCAGGATAACTTCGGTTTCGTCAAAGATATTGTCATCGAGTTTGAGAGAAAGAGTCTTCATTGTATATTTATTTAGTATACCACAAAAGTATATACTAATTTAGAATTATCAAAATCTTTTCTATTTCAGACTGGCAGTGTTTTGAATACCAGCTGAAGGCAGTAACGTCAGTTGCCGCCCTTATCCGGGCCGGGCTGAATTTTATTGTCATCAAGATCGTACTGAAGCTGAATCAGTCCTGAATCAAATTGTTTTGAGTTTATTAATTTCAAATTCTGTTCCGGCAGGCCATCTTTGAATAACCTGACCCCATCGCCAGGTAAAACCGGGACTATGGACAGGTAAAACCGGCCAATAAGTTAAAAAAAGTAATTGGCTGCAATTATAATCAGGATAACACAAACGATTGTTATATAAGGATATGGACTGGCAAAGTTGAAGGTCCAGCCAAGTGACGGATTTAATTTAGGAACTATTAACCGTGGGTCTTTGCGATTGACATAGAAGATTCCTTTCCAATTGGCGGGGTTTTTACTCATTGAATCAAGAAACGCTTTATCAGGCTTTGTTTTCATATTCTTAATGTCTTAGGTTATTGTGGTGGTTGTACCTTATTGATTGAGTTTCCCGGTTTCGTAACGGATCAAAGTTTGTCTACGGGGTAAATACTGGCAATGTAAATATAAAATCACTGCCTTTTCCAACTTCACTCTTAACCCATATTTTACCTTTATGTTTCTCTATGAATTCTTTACAAAGCAATAATCCTAAACCTGTTCCTTTCTCATTTGCTGTCCCTTTTGTTGAAAGAACTTCAGATATATTGAAAAGTTTCGTCAAATCACCAGGAGCTATTCCGATACCATTATCTGAGACTGATATAGTAATATTTTCAGAATTTTCCTCAGCAATAATATTAATTGCACCACCGGTGTTGGTAAATTTTATTGCATTTGACACAAGATTTCTCAGTACGGTTTTTATCATATCAATATCCGCAAATATATTTGTTTCATCCGGCGCTGAAAAATTAATTGTGAGGACCTTTGCATCAGCAAGTGGATTAAGTGGTTCAAGAATATTCATACAAACATCCCTGAAACTTATTAATTGCGGATTGAAAGGGATCCTGCCCTGCTGGGTTTTTGCCCACATCAATAAGTCTTCAAGTAAATTAAAAGCGCTTCGCGTTGTTTTTTTAATTTGTTCTGCGAGTTTTTCAATTTCGTCAATTCCAAGTTGACGGATATTTTCATTCAAAACGTCAGATAAACCAAGCAGGTTATTAAACGGACTTCTTAAATCGTGTGAAAGAATTGATATAAAGCGATCTTTATCGGCATTAAGCTGAAGCAACAGTCTCTCATTTTCTTTAATTGCCAGTCCGGCGTTCTTAATATCAGTTATATCCGTATTTACACCAATGAACTTTACAGGTTTATTAGTTTTATCCTTTACTATTCTGCCATAAGCGCTGATATTTCTGATATTACCATCAGTTCTGATAATCCGGAATTCAAAGTACATATTTTTATCCGATTTTATTGCCTCTTCAATATTAAATTTAATAATATCAAAATCATCGGGGTGAATTAATTCATTAAACTGGTTAATTCCGATTTGATAATTGTTTTGAGTAATGCCATATATCTTATTAAAATTATCATCTATCTGAATAATGTCTGTAATAAAATCATGCTCCCAAACACTTATGGAAGCAGCAGTAGTTGCAAGGACGAACCGTTCATTTGTACTCTTCAGGCTTTCTTCCAGCATCTTTCGCTCAGTAATATCATAAACGGTCCCGATAACCCCGGTAATTTCTCCATTTACATTTCGTAAAGGCACATTTTTATGTGATGCCCAACCTGATTTTTTGGAATCGGGCAAATTAAAGGAAAAATCAATGGCATCGATGATCTCGCCATTTAATGTCCTTTGAATGTCTTTAATTACGCCAGCCTCTTCCAGGAAAGGGAATATTTCAATGGCTTTTTTACCTAAAACCTGCAAAGCGGGAATTCCTGTTAATTTTTCCATAAAGGCATTCCACAGGGAATAACGCAGATTACTGTCATAAACAACAACACCCTGATCTATACTATTAATGATTTGTGAATTGAACTGAAATGATTCCGCTAAATCTGTCAATGCTTTCTTACGTTTGGAAATGTCCCTGCAACTTCCATATACAAAACCATCAGGTAATAAAACAATGTTTAAGTCGACAGATATGTAATTGCCGTCTTTTTTCAAAAGTTCAATTTCAGTAAAACCCTTACCGACACTTAATATCTGCTTAAAAAACTCAAGATATTCCTTTCTTTTGTCTGGTGGTGCCAGATCTGCGATTGTCTTGCTTTTTATCTCTTCTGATGAATAACCAAGCATTTCTGCTGCTGCCTTATTGATATATGTATACTTTCCCTGTTGATCAGTTATAAAAATGGCATCTGCCGAATTTTCCGTTATTATCCGGAATTTTTCTTCGTTTGACTGTAATGATTCCTCTCTGTTCTTATTCATTACTGATTTTTTTACAGTGTTTTTTGATTAACTCGTAAAGCAGGCTCATATTAATTGGTTTTGAAATATAATCATTGCTTCCGGCTTCAACAGCATTTTCTTTATCGCCCGGGAATGCATATGCAGTCTGAGCTATAATGATTACATCTTTGTTAAACTCCCGGATTTTTCGGGTTGCTTCATTTCCATCCATAACCGGCATTCTGATGTCCATTAAAACCAGATCGAGATCAGGATTATTCCGGCAAGCCTCTATGGCTTCAACCCCTGTCATTGCATGTAAAACTTCTTTACTTATTTTTTTAAGCATTCTGGAGAGAAGCGAATAAGATATTTCATCATCCTCGACAATTAAAATTTTCAGGTTTTTTAACTCAACTCCTTTATATTCTGTAGTATCAGCATTTATTATTTCTGTTTTTTCATTCGATGCATCAATGTAAGGAATAGTAAAATAAAATGTTGAGCCTTTGGTTTCTTCGCTTTCCAACCATATTTCTCCACCAAGCATCTCTACATAAGATTTCGCTATGGATAATCCCAGTCCGCTGCCTTCGTAACCACGGTTATGATTTTCACTACCCTGTCTGAATCTCTCAAAAATCAGTTCCTTCTGATTCTCCGGAATGCCTACACCCGTATCTTTAACAAAGAATTCAAGATACCTGCCCTTTTTCACATAGCCGAATTCAATAAAGCCATCATAAGTAAACTTTATGGCATTTTTAACAAGGTTAGTCAGTATCCCATAGACTTTTTCATTGTCTGTTTTAATAAAGGACTCATCTGTTGTCAGACTGTTTTTAACTGAGAACTGCAGACCTTTAAAATCAGCTTCCGGCTTAAAGAATTTATAAATGAATTTCGTTTTCTCATTAATATTAGTCTCGGAAATAACAACTTTGATGAGTCCCGATTCAATCTTCGAAACATCAACAATATTATTGATAGTATTAAGCATGCGTGCCCCACTGATCTGGATGATTTGAATGTAATCCCGTTGGTCATCACTGGTTAAGTTTGGTTCTCTTAAAAGCTCGGTAAATCCAAGAATCCCGTTCATGGGAGTGCGTATCTCATGGCTCATATTGGTAAGAAAAGCGGTTTTAAGCCGGTCACTTTCTTCTGCCTTTTCTTTAGCTGCTATTAACTCTGATTCAATTGCAATCCGTTGGGAAATATCGCGAATGTTACATTGAATAACATTTTTATTATTAGACAGATACACATTACTGACGAACTCCACATGAATTTTACGTCCGGATTTGGTTACAAGTGGTAAATTATGATAACGTACATATTTCTCTTTCTGCAATTCTAAAAATTTATCATAATTGGAAAATATATCTTTAAAAACACCTATTTCCCAAATTGCTTTTTCGATAAATTCTTCATAAGAGAAACCTAATAAATCTATTAAATATGGATTCACGTCAACAATTTTACCCGTTTCTGCCTCCAAAATGAGAATGCCATCTTTTGCGGATTCAAAAAGCCTCCGGTAGCGCATTTCGGAAACAACCAGATCCGACTCCGAGTTATTAAATTTGGGAACATCAGTATTTAATGCTTTTAATGAATCATTCTCTTGTTGCAATTCCCGCAACTCTTTTAATAGCTCTTTCCTGGTTTTATGCGTATTCTTCATAATTGTGTCCTGTTAATAAATTCATTTTTGTCTTTTCCCTGCATTCGCCTCAGGTCTGTAAGTATAGCTATTTATGATATAAGCAGGGCTCATTTATCTTTATTAAAATCATAAAGTTACAGAATAGTTGTCACATGATGGCCGGGCAGGTAAAAAAGGGGAATTTTACTTTTTACCTGCTTTGATACTTTCGATCCGGCTCTTTAAAAAAGCCACTTTTTGATCATCCTCTGAAGATGTTGCCAGTTCTATTGCCTTTTCATAACTCTTAATTGCCATTTCAATATGATTGGCTGCCAGATATCCTTCCCCAAGGTAGTTGTACGCATCAGGTGAATCAGGGAATCTACGGACATTTTCCCGGAATATTTTTATAGCCTCTTCATGCCTGCCATCACGTACATAACCCCACCCATAATTATTCAACAGAGCTGCATCGTATGAAATCCTGTATCCATACCTTTCTGAAAGATTCTTATAAAAACTATCAATAGCTGCTACCCCTTCCCGCTTTATTTTGTTAATATCAAAATCCCAGCCATCATAAATAAATTTCAGTGCATTAATAATCCCGACAGCTGTCCCGCTGCTATGGCTTTCATTAGCCAGATAGTCAAGTTTCCATCTCAGGTCTGCAGAGGCATTTTCTTTTATTATCCGGGCAAAAGCAAATGCATCTCCAATAGTAGAAGGAACTTCATTACCTCCTATATCGAAATAAAACAGCTTGTGCTTAAGGTTCAGGCTTGTGAGTTTTTGTTCTGCAGTCTTCAGCACTAATCCGTCGTCCCAATAAAGAGAAGGATTTAGAGCAATAAAGGCATTAAACATATCAGTGTGGGAAAGGAAAGCATGGGTTACGCAGAGACCGCCTTTTGAATGACCACAACAAATTCTGTAAGGGACCGTACGGTAGTTTTTTTCGATAAAAGGGAAAAGCTCTGTTTCAATAAATGAGAGGTAATTATCTGCCTCTCCCAATTTTTCACCGGGCAAGGAGGCTCTTAAATTATTATCCTCTTCTTTGTTATACCAGGGTTTTGCCGGTTGTGTACCTCTGCTATATTTTGGCCTGGATGGAAACATATCCCTTGAAGGGTTGACTCCTTCAACAGAGACAATAATCAGTTTGGGACACACACCATAGTCAGATAAATAATTCAGGAGTCCTATGACTGCGGTCTCTCCATCCAGGACATACAGCACCGGATAAGAATCCTTCGATTCATTATAACCGTTTGGAGTAGAAACGGAAATTGTCCGTTCCTCACTCAGTATGGCCGAAGTTATCCTGATTCTTTTTGCAATGACCACATCATCTGTGTTTTGCGAGTAAGCCATTTCTGTAAAGAATAAAATTAATGCGAGTAATTTGACTGTTTTCATAAATGGCCTGTTTTTTAAAATACAAATTTGATTTTAAAGGTCTGATGCCTGTTAACGCACACTTTAACCAAACTGTTCGAGAAAGCAACTGTTACAGGTTAGAATCTTCTCCTGTTAAGGTCAAGAAAAGTTGATACTATTACCAAGTACTGCTTACTAACTACTTCTCCTTAGCTTAAACCCACCCCTGCCCCTCCCGGGAGGAGATTCTCTGAACTTACCGATTACCGAATACTGAATACCGATTACTAATCTCTTTACTCTACGCCCAGCCTTCGCTTTCTCACTTGATAATACTCTGCAGGTAATAGAAGCTACGGCTGGCAATGTCTACGCTCTACGCTCTCCCCTCCGCCGACGCTCCCGCCCCGTCAGTCACAGAAGCACCTGCAAATATTATCCCCACAACATACTCTTTATTATGCTTTTGCCTGACTCTCACATTGTACCACAAGTTAAATATTTTTATTGAATTGCATTATGAATTCGTAAAGTCAATTAATGAGTTGACTATCAACAGAAGATAAACAGTATGTATTGACCATAATTCAGATCATCAGATACTTCATGCCTTAAAGCCTTCTGATATAAAGAACCCAATCCTTATAGCCGGGAACAGCAGGGAATGATTCGGGACAATGAAATTCAAGCATATCCGATCCCTGAAAGCTCTTCTCTTCTGAGAATTTACCCGAAGCCGGATCAAACCACCTGTACAGATATTTTCCCGAAGTGGCCGGCTGATCCATTTTAACCTTCACCATCCCCGCATACCTCAGATATAAAACATATTCCTTCCCGGGATCCGCAAGGCAGAAAGGCTGCGGATATTCCTTTACCAGCTCCGGATGCGGCGCCATGTTCCACCACTTTACATCCCTGAAGAACCCTGCCAGGTTCTTCATCGATACCGCTCCTTCATAATCATATGTGGTCCGGTCAAATCCTTTCTCCATAGGCCAGTCTCCTTCACCTGCAGGCGATTCCGGAACACTTGCCAGCCATACATGCCCTCCCCCGTAAGAGTGCCCTGCTGCACCTGAGAGAATTGCCGACCATGCCCCAAACCTGATATCTTTCCCGGTCGGATTACCCTCAATAAATTCGTACCATGGTTCAGTCACAACAATAGGTTTGGCAGGACTGAGACTGTACTCTTCCGCCACAACCAACGGGATCATCTCATTCGCATACCTGCCGTGGCCAACCTGGCTCTGGTTATAATCCAGCCACGGCTCCTGATTCAAAACACTCCCGGTTGCCCATTGAGGAGCTTCCGCACCACCTTCCCAGAAAGGAGGCGTACTGTGGACACCCACAATCCTGTTATAAGGATCCTCTTTCTTTATCATGCTCCCCAGTTTCTTCCAGAAGTCAAGACTGAAGCCACCATAATTATTCATATTATATTCACCGGCAAGAACCCATATCACATTGTATGCTCCGAAACGATGTATCAGGTAGCGCCACCAGCGTTCGATCTTTTCCGCCCCTACGCTGCTCTTCAGATCAGGCCTGCTCCACCATCCGTGTATCCATACCGTAATGCCTTTTGAATTTGCGTACCTGATCATCTCCTCCACCCTCTTCACATGTTCGGTATCCAGAATATTGTAGGTCGTATCCAGCATGGAGCTCTCAATGCCCCAGCCGTTCCCCGGGACAAAGAGCTGACCAATGTTAAAACCCTTCTCCGCCCTGTTATCGACAAGCTTTTTGAATGAATCAAAATGGATCCTCCCGTCAGTCCAGTTCCACCAGGTGTCACCAATCCAGAGAAAAGGGTGACCGTCGGAATATTCAAAATAATGGCCACTCTGTTTGCCATCATTTTTCACAGTTATGAAACCGTGCCTTACAGGAACGGCATTCTTCTCTTCCTCAGTCCATGCCACTACATCAAAGCTTCCCTTTTTGCCGTTCATCTTCCTGTCGGCCGACTGACTGCTGTATTTCCAGCTGCCGGTGAAGGGAGCTGTAAAATTGACCCGCCATACAGAACCGCCATCCCAGAATCCGACTACTGTAATTTTCTTATTCATTGCCTCACCTCCCGTCCCCAGAAAGGTCACCTTCAGCAGATCATCCCCACCCGCGACAGGGATATCGCTGTAGGGATTTGAATAAATCTTCCCTGATGTAAATGAGACAGTGAACACCTCCCACTGATGAAGTGGTTCCGCTTTAACAGCCTGAATCATAATGAAAAACAGTGTTGCCGGTAAAAAAATCTTAAGTTTCATACTCCGCAGTTAAATTTTATTATAAACTTCTATCCAATAATCCGGTATCCCATTTAAAAACTGAGGTAATCAAATATATGAGAAAAGATTGACTTTTTGAAGACAGAAGACAGAAGACGGAAGAACGGGGAGCGGATGGCACAGGGCACGGGGCACAGAGCACAGGGCACGGGGCACAGAGCACAGGGCACAGGGCACAGAGCACGGAGCACAGGGCACAGGGCACAGAGCACGGAGCACAGGGCACGGGGCACAGGGCAAAGAGCGTAGAACCCGGAGGTGCAAAAGACTTTTTTAACGGCGAACGAAGAAAATCAATATATTTACGCAACGGATTTCTGATGCTTTTTTTTTACAATTATTTTATTCCCAGCGTTATGAAAAGATTTATCCCGGGGATGAAACCCATATTTACAACCTGCTTTGCTCTGGTTTTCATTTTTGCATCCATTGCAGTATCTGCAGAATTGAATCCAAAGGAAAGGAACATCCTGGCAGGCGAGGCAAAAACAATTGATCTGGCAAAGGTGCTTGTTACTGACAACTCCTGGATCACCCTTCCCGGATATAAGGATAGAAACTTCTGGCAAAATCTGCCCTCCGGTATCCGGCAGGAATATATTAACAAGGCAGAACGTTATCTTAACTATAACTGGCCAGTAGTAAAGGCCACTGATTACCTGGAATTTATCCGTTCCGGGGACCGGCGCCAGGAGGCCTATGCTGCCTGCAGCGATGCACTTAATGCCCTGGTCATGGGGGAACTTATTGAGGGGAACGGCCGGTTTATGGATCAGATAGTTAATGCCGTCTGGTACTTTAGCGAACAGACCTGGTGGGGATGGTCAGCCCATCTTGGCTCCCAGAAAGCTGGCGCCGGCCTGCCTGATATAAACGATCCGTTTGTCGATCTGGGGGTCGGAGAGATAGCATGTGATCTCTCATGGACCTTATATCTTTTTAAGGATGAGTTTGATAAAATCCATCCCCTGATCACGGCAAGATTGAAGCAGGAAATAATGAATAAGGCGCTCACCCCCTATTTTACGCGGGATGACTTCTGGTATATGGGGTTTAAAGGAGGTCGGCCGAATAACTGGAATCCGTGGATCAATTATAATATGCTGAACTGCTTTCTTCTTATTGAAAACGATCCTGCAAAAAAAGTGGCTGCAGTGGAAAAGATAATAAATTCACTCGATAAATTCCTTAACGGGTATTCGGATGATGGCGGTTGCGATGAGGGTCCTTCCTACTGGGGAGCAGCAGGTGCACTTCTGTATGAGAGCCTGGAAATGCTTAAAGATGCAACCGGCGGGAAGTTTGATGTGTTTGATAACTCACTGATAAAGAACATAGGTTCCTACTTCTATAAAGTCAACATTCACGCACCTTATTTTATAAATTTCGCAGATGCAGATGCAACGACAACAGGCGACGCCTCCACTGTTTACAGATATGGCAAAGCAATTAATGATCTGACAATGCAGCAATTTGGCGCATATCTTGCCAGGCTTAATAAATTCGGTGATCACAGCTTTGAAGGTAAAATTTGCGATCAGATCAGAAATCTCGGGTTACTGAAAGAGGTCGGAACTGCAGCTCCAAAAGAAGCGCTTGTGGCTGATTTCTGGCTCCCGGAGACAGAGGTGGCTGGTGCACGCGACAGGGAAGGAAGTTACCTGGGATTCTTTTTTGGGGCAAAAGGGGGCTTTAATGATGAGAGCCATAACCACAATGATGTCGGCTCCTGTGTAATGTATTACGACGGGAAACCATGCATTATTGACCTTGGCCGGGAAGAATATACAGCAAAGACATTCAGTCCGGCGCGTTACGAAATATGGACGATGCAGTCGGCATTTCATAACCTTCCTGTAATCAACGGTACGGAACAGAAAGACGGAGCGAACTACAAGGCAGGGAATACTTCATTCACTGCAAACTCAAAAACTGCAAGGTTTTCCACTGATATAGCAGGAGCATATCCCGGGGAGGCACTTGTAAAAAGCTGGATACGGAGCTATACCCTGAACCGGGGTAAGAGCTTTACAATAAGTGATAAGTACGAATTAGCCGGAATTAAAAAGTCTGTTACAAGTTCAAACTTAATTACATACTGTAAAGTAACGGAGCTGAAGCCAGGTCTTTTGAACTTTGCCGGGGAGGGTTTCTCTCTTGATATGAGTTACGACCCGAAAACCGTGAAACCCCAGATTGAGTATATAGATATTACTGACAGGGTTTTAAAGAGCTACTGGCCTAAGGGTGTGACCCGTGTAAAGCTTGAGTTTATCAATCCCGGTCTTAAGGGCGGCCAGACTCTCACATTCAGTCACTCAGCCAGATAAATATTTCTGCAAATCAGTAACTCCTTCAGGACATGACGCAAAAAAAAGAAAACAATATTATTCGCGAGAAGCTATCTCCCGGTCGTGAGAGAACGGTAGCTCACCTTGAAAACCTGATGGTAGCCGTTTATGAATTTACAGCCGGGCCGATGGAACATCCGGAAATCCCCCACTCACATGATCATGAACAGATCACATTTGTAGCCGAGGGAGAATTGCTGTTTATTAAGGGCAAAGAGGAATACCATCTTATGAAAGGAGATCTGATAACAGTTCCTTCAGGGATCCCCCATTGCATTCAGATTATGAGTAATCATGTACGATTGGTTGACAGCTTTTGCCCGCTGAGAAAAGAATTTTTAAAAACCAGGGAGGATAAAATATGAAAATTGGAACCCGGTATGTTTTTTCAATTGTATTTCTTCTGATTATGCCATTTATAAATATTCGTTATGCTTCAGCGGAAATCGTTACATATCCGGCACCGCCCGGACTTATTACCAGTCCTGATTTTACACTCATTGCTGATGACAGTCAGGTATGGGTTGAAAGGATCGGAAGCAACCTGAAAAGCTTTGATTACAGCCTTTACGGAAGCAGGGAGATGGAAGACCTGAACGTGGCAAACTTTTCCTGTTCAGGCGAGGTAAAAATAGTAATTAAGGCAAATGTGAATATAGATTCATTTGTAATCCGGCCGAAAAGCCGCGATATCAGAGCGACCGTCAACGGATCTGAAATATCCTTTACAATAAAGGGTCCCCAGAAGCTTTACGTTGAGATAAACAATCTCACGCATCTTGCAATCTTTGCCAATCCTCTTGAAATAAATCCTCCGAAAAAAGGCGATCCCGGAGTTATATATTACGGCCCGGGGGTTCATAACCCGGGAAAAATATATCTTGTTAGCAATATGACCATGTATATTGCAGGCGGGGCGGTTGTGAATAGTGATATCTATGGGAAGGATCTTAAGAATGTTACTATTACCGGACGAGGGATAATACAGGGAAAGATTGAGGTATCCGGCTCCTACGGCTTTAATGTCAGCGGCATCTTTATCCGGAATACGAAGGGATGGACCAATACATTGACAGACTGTCACAACAGCAGTTACCGTAATGTTAAAGTATTCAGTTACGAGGCAATATACTCCGTTGACGGTATAAATCCTGTTTCATGTACCAACTTTACAATTGATGATTGCTTTATGCGGTGCCGTGATGATTGTGTCGCTATAAAATCGGGGAACAACAAACTGAGGGTAGATTCCATTTTTGTTTCCAATTGCGTCATGGTCGGCTGGGCGTGCAGCGATGGTGTAACAATCGGATATGAGCTTAACGGAGGTCCCGTGGAAAATATTTTTGTAAAAAACTGCGATATTCTTTATGCACGGGGTGACGGCCGCACTCAGGGACACTCGGCCTTCAGCATTGTTTGCGACGGGCCTGCCATGGTTCGTAATATACACTTTGAGGATATCAGGGTGGAGAATCAGGTTGAGTTTAAGAACCTGGAGCTTATAGTTACCGATGGCTCATTGTACGGTACAGATCCTCCCGGTCATATAAAAGGGGTGTTCCTGAAGAACGTACAATGGGAAAATAAAACCAAACCTTTTATTATCAGAGGCTATTCGCCTGATAACCTTGCAGAGGATATTGAATTCGAGAATTGCAGGGTTGGTGATAAAGTCCTTAAAAGTATCAATGATGCTGATATCAGGATAAATTCGTTTGCAAGGAATATTCAATTCAGACCCTGATCATTCCGTCTTCAAGCCTGATGATCCGTTTTCCATAACGGGCAAATTTTTCGTTATGGGTCACCTGGATGATTGTCATACCCTCATTGTTCAGTTCCCTGAGTACACCCATTATCATTTCACCCTGACTTTTGTGGAGGTTCCCCGTTGGTTCATCGGCAAGCAGCAGTTTCGGTTTCCCTGCAATAGCGCGTGCAATACCCACCAGCTGCTGCTGACCGCCTGATAACTGTTGCGGGAACAGATCCTTTTTAGCTACAATATTAAATCTGTCGAGCAGTTCAGCCACGATTGACTGACGGTCACTTTTTTTAACACCCTTGTATACCAGCGGAGTTTCAACGTTCTCATAAATTGTCATCTCTTCGATCAGATGATAGGCCTGAAAAATAAAGCTCATGAAATTACGGTGGTAGTCGACCAGTGCTGATTCCTTCAGTTCCAGAACTGATTTACCGTAAAGTGAATACCCTCCTGCAGACGGTTTATCCAGCAGGCCTATAATATTCAGTAAGGTCGATTTTCCTGAACCACTGGGCCCCATAATGCTGTAAAACCCGCCCTCCTCTATTTCCAGGTCAACTGATTTCAATACATATGTCCGCTGGAACTTTGAATCATAATATTTATCAATATTGGTAAGTTGTATCATATTTTCCATGGTTAATTAGTGCAAATATTTACTCATGCCTGAGCGCTCTGACCGGGTTTCGTCTGGCCACTTTCCAGCTTTGCCAGCTGACTGTCAGTAAACCTATGGACAAAGCCATCAGGCCGGCCAGAGCAAAGATCCACCAGCTTAAAGCACTTTTATACGCAAAATTCTTCAGCCATTGATTCATTAAATACCAGGCCACAGGACTTGCAATCAGGAAGGCAATAAATATCCATTTTATAAAGTCTCTGTTCAGCATCAGGAGTACTTCATTGATCCTGGCCCCATATACTTTCCTGATCCCGATCTCTTTTCTGCGTTGTTCGGTTGAACTGAGTACCAGCCCGAATAAGCCCAGACAGGAAATAAAAATTGCAAAAAAGGATCCGGCCCTGAAGATCTTTTCAAATATGACCTCAGATCTGTAAAGATTTTCGACTGTCTGATCAATGAACTTAAATTCAAAAGGATAGTTTGGAGAGACCTCATTCCAGGATTCTCCGATATTGCTTAATATTCCCGAAACCTCACTAAAGTTCCCGGCTGCCATTTTGACATTGGCGCTGAAAAAGTCTTTATCTGCACAAAAAATTACCAGAGGCCTGATCCTGTGATGCAACGATTCGAAATTAAAGTCCTTCACTACTCCGACTATTTTTTTTACTTTACCATGATCCTGAAAGCTTGCATCAAGAGGATTTTCAAGTCCGAATGCTTTTACTGCCGCTTCGTTCAAAATAGCAGAACCGGCATCACTTTTCAGACTGTCTGAAAAGTTTCTGCCCTGAACTATCTGCAGCCCCATCATGTCAATATAAAAGGCATCTGCATTTTCTGTAGCAAATTCCACCACCTTTTCAACTCCGTTTGAAATCAAGTCCATACTCCAGTTTTCCTGGATATTACCCGGGAACCATCTCGAAAAAGATATGGATGCAACACCCGGAATATGCTGTAATTTGTCCTTAAAAACTTCAGTTTTAACTTCAGGAGATAATTTAATGTTTACAACGTTTTCTGAATTGAAACCCATGCTGGTATTTCTCAGGTAAGAAAGCTGCCTTGTAACAGTTATCGTACAAATAATTAATATTATGGAGATAATAAACTGGAAGACGATCAGACCTCTCTTAATATTTATACCGGCACTATTGCTGTTTGATCTTCCTGTTATCAGAGATATTGGTCTGAATTTGTTAAAGCTGATTGCCGGCAGAAGCCCTGCAAATATTCCGATACAAATGGAAATTCCTGTCAGTATGAGCCAGAAACCGGAGGAGCCGATGGGAATTTCGGGCAAATGAATTGCGGAGAGATTATTTATTGATGGTGTCAGGAGGTATGCTGCAAATACCCCGAGGACCATCGCAATAAAACTTATCAGAACAGATTCTCCCAAAAATTGGGCGACAAGCATAATGGGTCTGACTCCGACTATCTTTCGTACAGCAACTTCTATATGACGTTTTGCCGACCCGGCTACTGACAGATTAATGTAGTTTATAACTGCTATCAGCACAATCAGAAATGCTATTGCGCCAAGGGTATAAATAAGTTTTATGTTCCCGTGCTTAAAATCATCCCTGATGGAGGAGAAATAAACCTCTTTATAAGGAAGAAGAGAAAAATCACATTTAATTTCCTGAGGAATCAGCGGTCTGAGTTCCCTGTCCATTTCTGATGCAAGATTTCCCGGATCCACACCCTTTTGCAGGAGCACATAATTCTGAACATTTGAACAGGACCAGACGCATTCTTTGATCCATGGCATCATAGCCGAAGCAGTCAGATGCGATACTACTGCCTTAAACTGAAGATTTGAGTTTTCAGGAAGGTCTTTAATAACGGCTTTCACCTCCACATCGCTTTTGCCAAAAAATTCATATGTTCCCCTGAGCGAAAGGATTTTTCCTATCGGATCTTCATTATTAAATAATCTCTTCGATTCGCTTTCAGTAAGAATAATCGACCGGGGCGCAGCTAGGGCCTCTTCAATATTTCCTGATACCGGTCTGAAGTTGAAAATTCTGGTGAAATTGCTATCCGCGAAAATTATATCGCTTCTCACGGACTGGTTATTCCTGTACTTCAAAATGAATTCATTCCTGGCATGTGACTCAACCATGGTAACATATCTGATGCCTGCCACCTGATCCCTTAGCAGGGACGCCATTTCATAGTGAACATGCGCAGATTTATTGTTAATAACGACATAGACATTTCCCTCTTTGTTCTGCTTATTATCTGCCTGGAATTCCTGATATGAATAGTTGAATATCAGGATAGCCACCGCAAGCCCTGCTGTTAAGCCTGCAATATTAAGAAATGACAATAATTTGTTCCTTCCTATATTTCTTAGCGAGGTTTTGAAAATTGATGCATTCATGATTATAACTTATGTTTCAGAGTATGATTTGTCAGCTCCGGCCGGGAATCTCAAACCAGGAAAACATTATCTTTTTTGAGTAATGACGGTCAACAATGACCGGATGCTGCAAAATTCACTGTTAAATTCTGACTGGATTTAATTCTGATTATATAAATTTATTAAAATTTCACCAACTTATAATAAAGTGTGACCGGGAGCTGGCCAACAAATATCACCCGCAATTAGCAGCCCTGCAGGATGGCAGAAATGAATATGGCAAGATCGCTGGAAGTGTACATGTAACGGGAGTGTGAGATCCTTCGCTTCGCTACTAATGACAACATTTGTAAACTACACATTATAAGCTAATTATATTTTAAGAAGCTTAATCTTCCGGAAACATAACCGGAAGCAGGCAACTATGCGCCATTTGAAGAATGCAATTAAACAAGGTTTATGATTCTGGTTTTCTACCCAAATATACTCGCGTCTGCATTAAAGATAGTACCCGTTTCAATTTACAAGAAAGGCTCAGTGATTACTAAAATGGAAGTGGTGAGCAAAAGGCCGTAGGCCTTACATATTATAGGGCAGGGCGGAGCCCTGCCTGATGGTACCTCCCTCTCCTTCAGCCCCGTAGGGGCGTAATAAAGTGATACCATCAGCCATAGAGGATCAGACGAAATGGATCTTCCGGTGTTTTGTTATTCCGCCCCTACGGGGCTTTGGGGTAAGAAGAGAGCGTTTTTACACAGGGCGTTGCCCTGTGTTATGTTATTATGCCCCTACGGGGCGAGAACCATCTTTAAACATACCTGACGACTGACAGGAGTTTGAGATTCCTCGTGGCACTGCTAAAGCGAAGGTCATGCTTGTGTAACCCGTACAAAATTAATTGATTCTGGTTGTCATTATACCAGAAGTACAAAACTTTGGATAAAAACTCAGGATGACAGTGTGTTATGGGGTCAACAGAGGGAAAAGCGGCGATTCGCAGGTGCATTTTTTTAATAATATTTAACAACTTGAGAACCCCTAATCCAACTATAACAAATATATTTACCATCATTTAAAACTGAAACTATGAATAAGAGACTATTTTTCCTTGCTACATTTTTAATGGGTTGGCTTCTGACCTATGCCCAGAACGTAGGTTCATCACCTGAGTATATCAAGGCACTGACTCCTGAATGGAAAGGTGAGCGCTTTGCTGACGGAAGGCCAAAGGTATCCTGATGCCATTCTTGAAAGATTAAAGAACATATCTCTCGAGGAGGCCTGGGGTGTTTTGCGCAATAAAGGATTTATGAACCAGTTCGAAGGAAACTGGACGATAATCCATCCTGATGAAGCTATGACCGGACGTGTTATAACTGCACAGTACATGCCTCTGAGGCCGGATCTTGAAACATATGTGAAAGAACAGGGTAAAAAAGAAAACAGGGCTCAGAAAGGTGGGACTAATTCATGGCCGATCGATATGCTTACAACCGGTGATGTCTATGTAGCAGACGGATATGATAAAATAGCTGATGGCACTTTAATAGGCGATAACCTTGGCAACTCAATCTACAGCAGATCCCAGAGAGGTGTTATCTTTTACGGCGGCGTCAGGGATCAGGAAGGATTGACAGAGATCAAGGGATTCAATGGCTGGATCAAAGGAGCTGATCCTTCATATATCAGTCAGATGATGCTTACATCAATCAATGCACCGATCCGTGTGGGACGCGCTATAGTCCTCCCCGGAGACGTAGTCCTGGCGAAAAAATACGGAGTGATCTTTATTCCTGCTTACCTCGTTGAAGATCTGGTTCTTACATCTGAAGTAACAGCATTACGTGATGAATTTGGTCATCAGCGCCTGCAGGAGAAGAAATACCTGGCCGGTCAGATTGACAGCGAATGGACCGAGGAGATCAAAAAGGATTTCCTTGACTGGTTAAACAAGTATCCCGGCAAATTGCCAATGACAAAGCAGGAATTAGATAATTACCTGAAAGAGAGGAACTACTAATCAGTCCGACAAAAAAATTCATAAATAAATGTATATATCCAGGTAAAATGAAAAGTATCATAAACAAGATAAGTGAGAAGATCCGGAAAAAGGAGGTAGTAGAAGAGAGGGCCGCCAGGGAAGAAACCGTTAACCCTTCGACGGGCAATAACCGCCGCAGCTTTCTCAGGAAAGCAGCAGTAGGAGGAATAGCATTGGGAGGAATGATGCATATGTCACTGGAGGATACCATTGCACAGACGACATCAAAGGTTAAGAGGGCCTCAAGCCCGTCTGATCTGAAGATAACTGACCTTCGCTACGCGTTGACAACGGTTCTTGGAGGGACTGCAATTATAAGAATTGATACGAACCAGGGAATTTATGGTCTTGGTGAGGTGAGAGACGGGGCCGATCCCCGCTATGCACTCATGCTGAAAAGCCGGATACTTGGCCTCAACCCATGCAACGTTGAAATGATATTCAAAGTTATCAGGCAATTTGGCAGTGACGGACGCCAGGGAGGCGGAGTCTGCGGGGTTGAAATGGCTCTCTGGGATCTTTGCGGGAAAGCTTATGGTGTCCCTGCCTGGCAGCTTCTTGGCGGAAAATACCGGGATAAAGTAAGGTTATATGCTGATACTCCTACACACGATGACCCTGCTGAACAGATGAAACTCATAAAGTACCGTACGGAGGAGCAGGGATACACCTGGCTGAAAATGGATGTATCAATCGAAGAGCTCAGGAATATACCCGGAACTCTGGTAAACACCAAATTCTGGGATGGAGCACAGGGTCAGTATGATCTGAAATCCTACATGTCATATGGAAATACCAAACATCCCTTCACCGCAGGTTCAGATAACTGATAAAGGGCTTGACGAACTGGCCAAGATAGTGGACCATGTCAGAAGCATGATAGGTTATGAGATACCGCTATCGACAGATCATTTCGGCCATTTTGACCTGAACAACGGTATCCGCCTGGGCAAAGCCCTGGAAAAATACAGATTGGCCTGGATGGAAGATATTGTTGCATGGGAACTGACTGACCAATGGAAAACCATCTCTGATGCTCTGGAAACACCGGTAATAACAGGTGAAGATATCTATCTTCTAAAAGGGTTCCGGCCGCTGATAGATATACATGCCGTTGATATTGTCCACCCTGACCTGGCTACTGCCGGCGGGCTGCTGGAGACCAAGAAGATCGGAGATTACGCTGAAGAGCATGGAGTCGCAATGGCAATGCACCAGGCCGGGACACCGGTTTCATTTATGGCAAATGTTCATTGTGCAGCTGCAACTCAGAACTTCCTGGCCCTTGAGCATCACAGTGTTGACCTCCCATGGTGGGAAAGCCTTGTCAGACCTACAGGCAGTCAGCCATTAATTTCCAAAGGATTTGCCAATGTACCGACTGATGCGCCCGGACTCGGCATTGAGCTCAATGAGGAAGAGGTGAAGAAACACCTGAGTCCCAGGGATAAGGGATTCTTTGAACCAACCCCTCAATGGGATGAAAAACAATCACACGACCGGCTCTGGAGTTAATTGAACGGTGGCGCTGCCGGTATGGCGGTCTGGATGTAATAGTGACAGATATTACCATACTTCCCGTTCAGACATAATGCACCGCTGGCACCGGTTAAAAACCGGCGCCAGCATCAGGGTGCACAGAAAAATACCGGATTATCTGTACTTGTACAGAGAGACCTTCTGAACAGATACCTTCCCTTGCGGGAACCTGAGACCAGTACCGTCATAAGTGCTGGCGTGTGTTTCATCCCCATTCAGCCTTCTCTCAGCCATCCAGCTGCCGGCTTTAAAAGTTCCTTCATCAACTTTGTCCAAAGCGATTCGCATTGAATCGTTTTTTGGACTAAAGAAAATATCAAATCCTCTTCCGGCGCAGAAAAACTCATCCCGTCCGGTCTGTATTATAAGACCCCCGGCAATCTCATTCCCGTTGCCCACATCAAGTTTAACCTCCATGCTGTAATCTCCAAGCTCAAAATGCTGAACAGGGCTCCTTACATCTGTGAGGATTCCCCTCATGGCACCCTTTCCCTGATATTCAAGTATTACCGGAGCCATTTTTCCGAGAACAGCATAACTCTCGTCAAGAGGATCATTAACTGCATTTACAGGATTATCAATGCCGAAAGGAGCAAAACATCCTGCATCGTACTCACCGATCACATAAAATGCTCTTGCAGCGCCTGTTTTGCCTCCGATTGTTTCAGGAATGAACAGCGGATTGCCGCCTCGTTTATACTCCATGCACGTCCAGGTAAATTCATCAGTATATATATCGGGGGCAATAAAATCTATTGAGGGAGCCGCGGCGCGCCAGACATCAAGAACCTCCGGGAGAGGCCCTCCTGACGGGTATCTTCCCGGCCAGTATGTAAACGGTTGTTTAAGCCAGGCGTTAACATACATAGGTAAAGGGTATTCTTTTTTCCCTGCTGCTGCAACTTTCCCGATATACCTGGCATAATTCCAGGCCATAAACAACTCCTCAGTATAATAGGAGTAAAATTTCCACTCTTGCTGATCGGGTCTGAATTTGCTTTTGCCAAATACATCCTCCCATGTTCCCGTAGTTCTGAAACCGTTTTCAGACCAGACTTTATATAGCTCAGGGAACAGACTATCCCTGTGGGCAGTGAGGTAGCTTATCAGTTCGGCCGGTACCTCTCCGTTATAAGCTGCATTTGCCTGTTCACTGAAATCCCTTCTTGCACTTCCCGGTAATTTACCTGTAATATCAAGTACTCCAACCTCATTTTCAACCTGCATCATTACTACGGTATTATTTAAGCTGTCCACTTCCCCTATGTGGCGCATAAGCGCTGCAAAAGCAGCGGCATCTTTTTCCATGGAGGCACCGCCAAAGGTGGAAAGGATTTCCAGTGGCCTTCCCTGCTCATCCTTTACCCTGGGGTATCTTATGTAGTCTCTCTTGATCCATGATGGAATATATACAGAGCCGGCATTCTTCCAGCTGGCAAACCAGATCAGAACAAGCTTCAGATTGGCTTGCCTTGCCCCTCCTATTATACTGTCAACAAGTGTGAAATCAAATTTACCCTCTTCCGGTTCAACAAGCTCCCATGAAACAGAAGCAATGACCGAATTGAGGTTTTTATCAGCCAGTTTCCGCCATACAGGCCTGATATATTTTAATCCTCCGGAGGTCGAATTGTGGAGCTCTCCGGATAACATAAGAAAAGGTTTACCTTCAACTACAAGCCGAATAGCTCTACCCTGTCTTTCAAGGTGGGGAATCTCCTTTTCTTCAGACCCTGTTTTACCGGCAAGGATCGCTCTGTTTTCCTG
The DNA here is from genome assembly GCA_963816345.1 of uncultured Bacteroidales bacterium. Classification (GTDB taxonomy): domain Bacteria; phylum Bacteroidota; class Bacteroidia; order Bacteroidales; family VadinHA17; genus LD21. The sequence goes on along the minus strand of CAWFKI010000005.1, from coordinate 620,020 downwards.
CCTGCAACCGTAGCAGGTGATAATAAAAAGAATAAGAGTTTCGATCAGTAATTTTCTTTTCATAAGAAGAAGGTTCTGACTATTTTAGTTCTGCAATTGTTTCTGTAATAATGTCATTTTGTGCGAAGAGTCCATCTTTAAATTTCAGTCCCAGCCCAGGCAAATCAGGCGGAAGTACCATACCTTTTATTACCTGCGGAGAATTATCAAAGAAACGGGGATCCCTGTCATGCCATGACGGATAAACACTTTCAACAAAAAACAGATTGGTGATTGCGGCAGCCAGATGCACCGATGCATACCACAAAACCGGACCACCTGCCGTATGCATCATTGTGGGGATATAATAAGTATTTGCCATATCTGAGATCTTTTTGCCTTCAGAAATGCCCCCGCACCATGTAAGATCATACATTGCTATTGAACCTGCTTTTGATTCGAACATCTCCCTGAAGCCATATCTTGAAGCCAGCCGTTCACTGATTACCAGAGGGATATTTGTCTCCTGGTTAAGTGAAACATATGCCTGCATATTATCCTGCAGCAGAATGTCTTCAAGAAAAAGAATATCGTAGGATTCCAGCTCCCTGGCTATGCGGATGGCGCTGGGTAAATTCCACATACTATGAAATTCGCAGCCTATTTCAAGATCATTTCCTGTAGTGTCTCTGACCCTTTTTATCCATTCAAGGCTTTCATTCATATCATCTCTTGAGATATATTCCCCGTTATTGCGTGCTGCAACTTTATCAAAAGGACAAAACTTTATTGCTTTAATCCCCTGATCTGCAAGAAACTTTGCAATCTTTTCAATATCATTCTCAAGGGTCCATCCATTTATCGCCCTGCTGTTCGTATAAGTATTATATACTCTTATTTTCTTTTCATATGATCCTCCCAGCAGCTGATACAATGGCATCTTGCACACCTGACCCATAATATCCCACTGTGCGATATTTATGGCCGATAATGCCCGCATCTCGGCACCTCCGGATACATTAAACGCATCCTGACGGTAAATTCTTTCCCATATCTGCTCAATCTCCAGCGGATTGGCACCCAACAGCTTCCCTGCCCAGCTGTGCCATTCAAGATCTTTTATCACTGATGAGTTGGCTTCATTAAAGGGATATGTTTCCCCCGTACCGATAATTCCGGCATTGGTATGAAGTCTTATCCACATCCAGAGATCATTTTTAAACCTTACTGTTTCGATCTTTGTGATCTTAAGATCTGATGGAATTGTCATAGTCCCTGCCGGCCGGAAATCCGGCAATCCCATTCCAAGTAATCCCAGTGACCCTGAGGCTGAGATCCGGAAAAAGTCTCTTCTTTTCATAATTTATCTGATGCAGTTCTTTATTTTAAATATTCTTTAATAAAATTCTCACGTGGAAGATACACAGATTCCTGCCATATTTCGCTCATAGAATTTTGTGGTTGGTGATGTTCCCTGTATGGTACCGGGTAAACGATCTTCCTGCCTCTTGACTGATTTATTGCAGCATAGACCGAGGTTGAAGGACATGTCATATCAATCAGGCCGATCTCAACAAATAGTATACTCCGTGAGCATTTCAATATATTAGCAGCATCAAAGTATGGTACGGTTTTTATTACCTCGTCGCGTGGGACATCTGCATTAAGCGGCTGTGGCCAGCCTGCTTCTCGTCCTGCGAGTGGCCCCAGCCAGTCGCACATTGCAGGAACAATAGCTACGGCAGCACTTACTCTCTTATCCAGTCCTGCAGCAACAAGCGCCTGACCTCCTCCCTGGCTTTCCCCGATCACAAGGATTCTCTTCCTGTCCCACTCCGGTTGCCTTGTGAGAAAATCTATTGTCCTCATGAGTCTCAGATACATGCCCCTGAAGTAAAAATCGTCCCTGCTTGTCAACCCCTGATAGAAATAATCCTTCAGCTCGCCTTTTTCCAGTTCATCATAATAGCTGTCCGGCTGTCCGTCCAGCATTCCATGGGCGTTCAGATCAAAACAGAGAGCCCCCATCAGCGCATATTTCATTGCATTGCCCGGTTCAGACCTGCACCATGATCCCTTTACTCCCGCAGCATGTACAAGGATTACTATAGGTAAAGATTTCGGTGAGGCTATTGCAGGTTTGGCAAAATATCCCCTGGCCGGTCTGGGACCAGGACAGCTGATCTCCGCATCAACGCATGAGTAACCGGAAGCGACATACTCCTCACCTACCTTTGCGGTTTTGACATCCATAGGCAGCACTTCCAGAATTTTCCTCTGATCCTCCCAGTAGGACTTAAAATCAGACGGCCTCTTACCGCCGGGTTTTATCTTCCGGGGTTCAACTACAAGACCGATACTTGATTTGTCTTCCCCGGATACCGCTTCAACAATAATGGAACAGGGTTCCCTGAATGAACCTTCAAAGACCCGCAGACTGTCGCCTTCAATACTTATTGTTTTATTTTGAAGCTCAATAAGATTATTTTTTAATACCCTGATATGCAGTGAATCACCATGAGGTTCCTGCAGATAAGCTGTCACAGATATTTTCTTCCCTTTTTTATATATCCCGCAGGCAACAGATTGTTTCAGAATAATTCCCTGACAGTCAGCAGAAACAGAGATGACTGAAAAGATCAGAAAAGTAATGAACAGGTTAGCAAGACGTTTCATATCAGATTCAGGTTATGGATTCTATCTGATCTTTTACATTTTCGGGGTCGAATACCTTCCTCCAGTCTTCCTTAATAAATTCTTTCAGTCCGCGTTGAAGCGCTTTATTGGCAGCATCCGAGAATACTGCACCCGGCAATTCGTTGAACAGAACCGCTAACTGTATTCTGAGGTGACCCAGCAGAAAGTCCCTGGCAGCTTCAGGCGGAACACCCCGTTTAATTACCTCATCCAGCCCCTGGCGTATCACATATATGCAGGTAGAGGCAAGCGTCTCAACCAGAGCTGGCTCAAGAAGGCCCATCTGTTCAGCAGTGATCCGGTGCGAACGGTAGATCGGTCCGTAAAATGTGCGGGCAAGCTTTTCACCCTTCAGATAATCCGTTTCAGACCCATCCAGCAACGCGCAAACTATGGATTGTTTGGCTGATGCACCTCCGAAATGGTCATGCATTTTCTCCTCATCCTTCTCCCAGTTGAAGATTGAGGGATGGGCAGGATGGGTTATGAAATATGCAACGTCTGACCTTTTATGCAGTTTCCCTGCAAGTGCTGCGGCAGGATCAAGGGTTACCACGAGAGCGCCGCTTTTCATTTTTGGAATTATCTCCGCTGATACTGAGGCAAGTGCAACATCCGGTACGGCAAGTATAACAATGTCAGCCTCAGGAATGCAACCTCCGGCTTCCGAGACTGCAACACCTTTCTCCATTAACTTATCAATCCCTGAGGGACTGATTTCAAGGTAGGACATCTGATATTCAGAATGCATCAGATTATTTGTCAGCCGAAGCCCCATTTTGCCACCGGCGCCAGCCAGAACGACTTTTTGCATAATAAGATATTTATAAAGGTTTATAGATATTTGCTTATCGGTAATTAAAGACGCTATACTTTCCCGTTACTTTATTTAAAATCCTTTAACTGAATCTTCGAATCTGTTTCAGAAGACCGGTAGCCGGCCCAGACCAGTCTTACAGTCTCAAGGTTATCTTCGCCGCTGTTCTCCGCTTTCCCAATACCTCTGATATCATCAAGAATGTTACGGTTTACATGAATTCCGCTTTCATGGTTGACAATATAATCAGGGTCAGCCCAGGAATATGAGGGAAACCTGACAGTCTCAGATATAGTTCCCTCCCTGGTTGTAGTCCGGATCTCAAAATCAGGTCCCAGAAAAACAGATCCCTTTTCACCCTCTACAAGTACATTGAGAGTGGAAAACGTATCATGTTCAACAATTGAAGCATACGACATCTCAGTATAGACCGCCATGCCGTTTTTCATTTCCATCAGCATTACGGCAAGGTCCTCTCCTTTTATTCCCTGACTGACCGCTCTTGTCTGGCACCAGAGTGATTCGCACTCACCAAAAAAGAAACGTACCACATCCAGTATATGCGATCCCATATCTGTAAGAATAAAATGATCCAGGTCCTTAAGAAAAGGCTGGTTGTCAAAAACAGGATAACCCGACAGGAATGAGACCCTGGCCTTAAATGGCTTTCCGATTACACTGGAATCAAGGATCTGCCTGAATCTCCGGACAGGAGCCTGCCACCGGTAATTCTCGTGTATGTAAAGCCTGGTGCCCGAATCACTGCATAATTTTACCATTCTTTTGGCAGTCTCAAAATCAGGAGCCATGGGCTTCTGACAGATAACATATTTAATCCCGTGATCCACAGCCATCTCAACAAAACGGGCATGAGTATCAACATCGGTTATGATATCAACGAAATCAGGCTTTTCTTTTGTGAGCAGCTCCTCAGGATTATCGTAAACCCGTGGAATATTAAAGTAATCTGCTATTTGCCTGGCCTTTGCCACAGTCCGGTTATATACTGCAACGAGTTGAACTCCTTCCAGTTCACTCCATGCTCCAATCTGGAATTTTGACCAGAAACCGCAGCCAAGTACTGCGAATTTTAAATCAGCCATATTTTGAGGTTTAAACGATATTGAAGTTTATGCCATTCAGTTTTTCAGATAGAAAATAAAATTTTCAGATATCCGATACTTTCCGAAGCCCAGTTTTCTTCCTTCAGGAGCGTTTCTGCAAGAAGGGTCTCCGGTGGTGTCCATAGCTCCAGAATTGCACTTTTGCAGTTTCCTCTTTCCGAAAGTGATGAAACCAGGCCCGGTATGTTCAACATCCCGCTTCCCGCCGGAGCGCCTTCGATAATTATTCCCATTTTGTGAGAAACCCGCCGGACTGTGAAATCTTTAATATGAAGGTTGATTGTAAAGGGGATAAGAATATTTGCGACCTCATCAAAACCTTCACCTGCACCCATTGAGTTAACTGAATCAAGGCAAATACCTACCCATTCAGTGTTGACAGAGCTGATAATTTCTGCAAACTGGTGGGCCTTTAAACGATCATGGTTTTCAATTGCAAGCCTTATTTTCCTGGAGCTCAATTCAGGGATCAGATCAGAAATTATTTTAATAATACTTTGAATATCAGGCTCAAAACCCTGTTTGTCGATAACCATTCTCAGAATCGGGGAATGAATCCTTTCAGCTGTGTCAAGACATTTGAGGGTATGTTCAGGGGTCAATCCCCTGCTTCCCATCTCAATTGCGACACCACGGCGGCTGGAATAATTGTACAGATCCTCCAGGCCTTCCCTGGTCATCTCCTCCAGAGGCAGGTTATCAGCAATCTGCACCAGTTTTATTCCGTAAGCCATGGCCCTGTCAACGAGATCATAAGCCGATAAAGGTTGCGGGGGAACCCATCCCGGGACTCCCACTGCCCATGTATAAGTGTATGAACTTATTCCCAGCCTCATGACTACTTATCCGGTGATTTGAATTTTTTTGATGCATCGTCCAGAACAAGTATCCAGTCATTTCCCCGTCCTGCTGTGGGTGGTGAAAACTTCCTTATTCCTGTTCCGGGAATATTCTCCGTTGCTTTTGTCTCTCCTGTCCGTGGATCAAACCAATATGCATTAATTGTCTTTGCTCCTATCCTGTCCAGTTTTATCTCAGCCGCCGATCCGGCAGGAAAATACACAAAAGCATACCCGTCTCCCCTTGTGGCCACAACATAATCTGTTTCAGGGTAATATGCAGGAACGATCAACTCCTGATCAGGTATTCCTGAAATAAAAGGATGGGATTCCATCAACCTTCTCGCGTGGATCAGATCAGAGGCACCCGGAAGATCAAGTACGTCATACCAGTTATGACGTGCAAGACCTACAGCCTCCCTTCCCGGGGCCAGCATCTGCCAGACGGGATGACATCCGTAGGTATGTCCGAATCCGCCACTGAAGAGATCCCAGTACATAGCCTGCCGTACATCGGCATCATCAAACCAGCCCAGCACCTCCGGGTTCCAGTTGACCGGATGATCTTCGTACCTTGGCTCGCCGTCAAAACAGGGTCTCACAGGTTTTAAATTGTAATCGCGCACTATAATCCTCTTATAGATTGCGTAACTGCGCTGGCCATGACCAGTCTGAGACATATTGAAATCAAGCCATGAACTGTTCTGAAACCAATCGGAAGAGCTGTGTTCCCCTGATGGGTGGAATGTCATCAGGTGATTCCTGTCAACCGATTTTATTCCTTCTCCCATTGCATCCCAGACAGGTTTATTGTCACCTCCACCGTCACGGTCTCCGCCTATAATCCAGATAATGTTGGGAAAGTCTTTATACCTGTTACCTATCCACTGTCCGTATTTGTATGCGTTATCTTTGTTGAAGATCTTCGGACCTTTTCCCCACTTCATAGGGTCAACCTTATCACCCCATGTCGGAAGGAGCCCGATGAAGATTCCCTTCTCAACAGCCTTTCGTATGACCCAGTCCACATGCGAGAAATATGCTTCGTCCGGTTTCAGCGGATCATTACCGATCAGCGGTTTATTCCCTTCAGCATTCGGAGTATTCAATCCGTCAAGTTCTGCAAGCGCCACCGCCTGTATAACGGTGAATCCTTTCGCCCGGCGGTTTTCAAGATATCTTTCCGTCTCATCCTTGTTCAGACGGTGGAATAATTCCCAGCCGGTATCGCCAAGATAGAAGAAAGGAGTTCCGTCTTCAAAAACAAGGAATCTCCTGTTTTCTGATATTTTCAGTTTCCCGTGAGAGAAATCCGCTGAAGGTCCTACCCATTTATTTTCCTGGGAATAGCAGGTAAATGCCAATACAATAAATGTGATTACGGAGGTAAACAGTTTTATCATAAAAATATTTTTTCGTAATTAATAATCTTTTTTTAATCAATCACTCCACATCTTTCCCGGAAAGACCTCAGGCTGGTGAATATATCCTGGCATCATGCAAACCTTGAATATACTATAAAGACCAGGCCCGCAAGATAACATGCAAACATCAGACTGAGAAGGAGGTTGGTCCCTTCAGGAGCCCCCCTGAACTCTTTCCATACGAAAATGCCCCACAACGCTGCAACAACAGGCGCCGAATTGCTTAAACCATAAGAAATTGCGGGACTGGCTGAGCCCACTGCCATGAAGCTTACAGAGTTTCCAAGGCACCATATGGCTCCCCCGAGCATTCCAAGAAGATGGGTTGATGAGTTTCCCCTGAACCATTCAGACATTTTTACCGGTTCGCCCTGTACAGGTCGCGCCATGAAAAACGGATTTAAAACTGCTGTGCAGATCAGTGCCCCAATTGAAAAAAAGACAACTGCGGTATATGAACTTATCTTGCCAGCCTCAGCCGGTGAAAAATCGGTCGCAAGAGCCGATGCGACAAACCTGTAAAAGAATGCAATACAGAGACCAGCCATTAATGAGAGAAGGATGCCTTTCAGTGTAGGTTTCTTCTGGTATATGGCAAGTTTCCTGTACGACTGCATGCTCAGTAATATAGCTACGACAATGAATGCCGTGCCGCTGAACAGGAAGAGCGGACTTCCTTCCGGCTTGCCGATATAATTTATAAGGATCCCCAGAGTCCATCCGATCCCACCGCCAATAGGGAAAGCAACCGACATACCTGCAATGGAAATTGCAGCTACGAGCAACAGAGTACCTATGTTCCAGATAACACCCCCGAGCGCCGCAGAAAGCAAATTGCCCGGATCAGCCTGTCTGAGATCAGCCAGAAAGCTTCTGCCCTGATTACCCATGCTTCCGAATGTGAAAGCCATAAGCAGCGCAAAGACCAGGATCCCTGCAGAAAAATCCCAGTAATAAAGTTCGAAACGCCATGTTTTTCCTATAAGGTTTTGGGTGTTCTGCCAGGAGCCCCAGCATACCATCGCAACAGCACACAGCGTGACAGCCAGTGCATAATTTTCTACAAGTACCATATCAAATAATATTTATATCGATCGTAATATAAAAATAACCCTTTTCTTTACAAAGCTCGCCAATAGTGTCCGGCATATCCACCGGTCTCTTACAGTATAAAAGGTTTGTAAACTCTTATTTCAGAAATTTTGGGAAAGTTCTGCCCCGTTTTAATAATCTTTAAAATATGGTTTGTGTTGGGAACTCCCTGGAAGAGGATTGTAATATTTTCCCTTTCTGAGTCATTTTCAGAAGCAGGAACAAAGGTATCGGTACTTATCGAATAGGTTTTCCACTTTACCGTATCACCTTTGCTGACAATGGTTTTCAATACCTTGTATGACCTGTTCAGATGCCAGTCACCCCCATTTTCAGCATCACCCTTATCAATAATCACCCTTCCCGACTTTGAGACAAAATCACGGGAGCCTCTCCCGCTGCCATCACTGCCTGTAACGGATCCTGCAATTTTAAAACTGAAATCATTATAGGGTGCAATTGCTTCAGTGAAAATGCATGACCACTCCTCCGAAACCCATGGTTCAGTATGTCTTACCCTTATCATTGCAGGCAGATTCCATGGCCATTCCTTTCCATTACCGGAATAGGGACGTGACATATAATAACATCCCTGGAAACCAGATGGAGCCTGTCCGTCCAGCAGGATTTTTGCGGAATCGCCGGGAGATTATCCCGGTAGTTTCAATAACTACATCAACTTTGTTTCCATGAAATGAAAGGGCGAGGGTATCGCCATTAAAGTTAAAATCTTTCCCGTTTTTATATATAGTCATCAGGTTGAAGGGATCGCAGGCAAAGCGGGCTTTGAAACAAAAAAGAGGTTTAATCAGTTCTGCCATCAGAAAATTTCCATAATCATTGAGATGTATGCCATCCTTTAAAAGGGCGGAGGGTTCAAGATTATTGTCCTTAAGATATGCTTTCCAGGGATCACGTATATTTATCAGGTCACATTTATATTTTTCGGCCAGTGCAGGAAGTAAATAGTATGACATTGTATCGCTCCACCTGTTCTCTCCGGTATAGTGGTCAGTTGTTATTGCAACTTCAGCTGCGGTTCTTCTCCGGATTGTTTTCAGAACCTTCTCATAATCGTTAATATTTCCGTATATATGGAGCAGTACCAGATCCGGATAAAAAGAACTGACATCCATCTCAACGGTTTTATACAGGTATTGGGTTGAGAATCCTCCTATAGCCTTATTCTGCATGATGATATCGGCATCAGGGAATCGTGTTTCTACACTCCGCTTCACCTCCAGCCACCATTCCTGCTCACTTATTGACTGACCGTAGACTAAGATCTTTACCTTGTTTTTTTCCCCGGGTGTACTATGATGCAGCAGGTTCATGGTTCTCGAAGTGTATTGCCCCAACAGTGATGTATCGGGGAGCACTGGCATGGGATGGGATTGGGCAAATACCAATACAGGGCATATTACTGCCATACTGACTAATAATAAACGATAAACTAAATCCTGACTGATTTGTTTGAAGTACTTTCTCATCTATCTGACATAAAATGGAAGATTGCCGGTCGAAAAATGGCCATTACCGTCATATACATAGACAAAGAGTCTGTAAGCTCCGGTTTCAGCAGGAGGCATGAAACTTATAACAGCTGATTTTCCCGAAATCAGACCAGGTATTGGTTTTGGCACCACCTCGCCCTGTCCGGCATAGGAAGCATATTTTGCCTCCGGCCTGATCTCCCATTTATATGACAAGCTTATCATTATCAATATCCTGAGCTGTTACCCTGTGCACTCTGACCTTTTCCCTTTTCCAGGACTATATCCTGATACCTTACAAAACCCGTGATATTCAGGGAATCGACAATTGGAGCCGAATTGGAGGTTTTTTTACCTGTCCACATATAATGCATCAGACCAATCAGCGGGGATTCCAGTCCCGTTGAATCAAACATGCAAAACCAGGTATGGGTGGTTTCCTGCTTAAATCCCGACCAGTAAAAAACATAGGATCCAAGACACTGTTCTTTCTGAGAGCTTATAGCTGTTTTGTATTTCTTTTCGTAGCAAAGGTATTTCTCCAGCCCTGTCTGTTCATAAGGAGCTCCCCATGAAGTTTTCCTGACCTCCCAGTAGCCATCGGGTCCCCACTCTGAAATAAGATAAGGTTTTGTCCAGCCATATTTTGCAAGGGTTTCAGGGAGAGTATAAATATCACCATACGTGTTAATTCCCAGAAGGTCAAGGTCGGGACATCTCTTCACTATATCCGCAACTTTATCCATCATGCTGGTTCCGATAACGGTCATTACAGGATGGTCAGGGTCTATAGCATGGATTGCTCTGGCTGCCTCGTTTACTGCATCCCAGACCTTTGGATTGAACGGTTTAAGCGGCGGTATAAAATCAAGTTCATTTCCGATTGCCCACATAAGAACTGCAGGATGATCTTTTGTTTTTTTTACGATTGAAATTATCTCCGTCAGTCTGCTTTCTGACTGCCGCAGTGTCATTATAATCCATACCATACCGTTCAGCATTTGCCGGCAGATTTACGAGAGCATTAAGCCCAAGATTACGGGCTTCATCGAGCTCTTTCCTGTGCCATCCGATCCGTATTGAATTTCCTCCATATTCCTTCACTTTAGAGAGATACTCATTCCCCACGACTCCTTTTATATAAAACGGATGTCCGTTAACCTGAAGAATCCAGGATTTATCTGATCTTACTAATTTTACCCGGCTGGACTGGCCAGTCATATCAGGGGAAGAAAGGAAATATATGATCAGTAAAGCAGGAAGAATCCGAAACCTAATAATCCTAAGCATACCAGGGCCTTTCACGTTTTATGTCACTTTTCAGAATATCACAGGCTATATTGACATCTTCAACCATTTGAAAATCATACATTCCTGCGCAAACAAAATCGGCTCCGTTTTCGAAGGCATACCGGAAGCCATCTTTAGGAAGAATTGAACCGGCCGCCATCGTCTTGAATGCAATGAATGGCTGAGGAAGGGACTTCATGTATGAAATAGTCTCCGCGGGATTGTCGCAGAAAATATTATCATGCCATTCAGGGCTTTTTGCAGACCAATAGTTGAGATGATGAAGTGTTTTCATCCAGAAATCAGGTTGAAATCCTGCATCCACACAGGCTTTTATAGTTTCAATTTTATGCGCACCAATCCCGGTAAGGATCCCATTCTGCTTAATAAGATCAAGAACTTTTGCAATAGCATCCGGTTTTCCGTTCCCCATATAATAATCTGCAGTCTCTCCCTGTATATAACAGGCGACGGCGCCTCCGTCGATGGCTCTTTTTACCTTTGAGATGTACTGGTCAAAAGGCATTGGCGATGATCCCTTATCATCATAGAGCAGACCTGCACAATCAGATATAAACTGAATTTTCCCGATCCCTCTTTTCCAGTATTCATCTATCAGTGAACACAATATAGGGTTTGTAAGCAACGTATTTATTCCACATTCCTCCGCCAGTAAAAGAGTGGCAAAGATCTTTTCCTTCTGATGGTATGCCTTTACAAGCTGAGAAACATAAATCAGATCACGCGAATGTGCATACCCTGATAGCAGGTTACCGCCAAGTATTACCCGGCTTAATGGCACCTCCTTTATTTTTGACATAGGAATCCTGCCTTTCAGCTCTTTGAGACTCGCATTGTTAAATACTTTTGCACTCGCCCCTGTGACAGAGTCAACCAGGTTTTTCTCCTCATAGCTTTCCCATTGCTTTTGTTTGAGAACGGCATAGCCAAATACTCCCAGGAAAGGAAGCGCTGATAAGCCACGTATGACACTCCGGCGGTCAAGCTTTACGTTTTCGTTCCCGTTTGCCTGTTCAACCTGCACGGCAGGTTCAGGATTCACTCTGACTGGATTTATCATATGACTCTTCCCCTTCAGGAACACACCAAGACCGAGATACTTCCCTGTAGGGAACAGTGACAGGACAAGCAATGCAAAGAACTCAACAATATTTTTGTCAACCACAAGGTAGTTCCCTTCATGGGGCACCCCAAAATCAAGTCTTGTCAGAGGCGGATTTGCTATCCAGAACATTGCAATCAGAGCCATTCCTGCAATGGCTGAAATCCTGTCAAACAATCCTGTGAACAGGGTCAATCCAATCAATACCAGTCCCCAGGTAACCATGAAGTCAACAACCCCGAGAACCGCCGGATTGCCGGCAATCCAGTGGAAAAGGCCGGCAAAGATCCAGTTGGAAATTGAGAGGAAGTCGGCAGAGGACCAGCCGGGAGTAAATGCCTTGGAAATTCCTTCGTAAAGGAAATGCCAGCCAATCACAATCCTCAATAATGTAAGTGCATAGAGCTTAATGCTCTCTGATAGTGTGACTTTTTTAATTGACATAATCAGGGTATTAGATTCAGAAAATAAAGATAATAAAACAATAATATAAAAAAAGAAAAAGAGGGGTAATGCTATTTCTCCGTTAACTACCCGGTGTTACTCCGTGCAACTTCTGTGGTTTATAATGTATCCTTCAATGAAATTCAGACTATATGGCTCGAGTCCGATCGGTTCTACCGGATTAAATCCGCTATCCCAATCCTTTTCAATCCAGCCGGGATCAGCCGCTGCCTCAAAAAACGACTCCGCATTCAGCCTTTTAAACCTGATCTCTCCTGAAACTCCTCTAAGGTCGACTTTTTTCTCCTGAGAGCTGAAATTTACCAGACTCAGTTTGATCTGCTCTCCGTTTGAAAGAGCCAGGCAATCCACTTCCAGCGGCCGGGTTGATATGCAACTGATCAGTCTGAAGGATCTGTCATTCAGCAGCCAGCTGAAAAGGTGGTAAACAGGAAATATCATGCCCCTCTTTGTCTTGAAATGATCCGGCCATCTGGAGTCATAATCTCCCTGTATTATGCCTCTTTCTCCGGCAGTCTCAAAATAAGTGATCCCTTTCACCCCTGACTCTCCCAGATATTTCAGAGAGCCGGCAGTCCAGCATGCTCCGAACAAAGACATAATCCGGCTGTCAGCCTGAGGGGGGTACCGGTCACCGGATACCGGGGTCTCATAATTTTCAATATTTGCATTGAACCTGCGCTGAAGATTTACCGGGGAAATCCATATCGCTTTTCCATGGGTAAACTGCCTTGCACTTTCAACCGAACAGGCCTGTGCCTGTAAATTCTCGACAAGGGTAGTATTATCGGAGGCATGTTCCTGCGGATGAATGGAATAGCAAAGCATATCAGCAAAAGCTGCCTCCGGTACATTCCTGTTAAGCTGGGCAAAATTTGCATTTGTCCCGCAGGCTATCATGACATCAGGAAGAATTTGCTTCAGCTTTGGAGATGCATTATTCAGAAGCTCATGAGGAGTCACCGCCTGGGATTTGTGAAGAATGCTGATAACAGAAATTGCCGGTTTACGGGTTGCCAGCCAGCCGGTGAATTCCTCAATCTGACGGGGGAAATTATTGTCAAAGAACAGAGCCAGTTCCAGGGAATAATTAAGAGCGACCGCCTCCCTGGCGGCCAGATCAGCCTCTCTTGTCCAGCCGGCACTGAAAAGGTAAATGTCGGCACGGTAGTGATTAAAGGCCAGGTTCCTCAGAATCTCTGTCTCATTTATTGTCAGGGGCGACTGACGGGTCGAATGGCCTATTCCGATCAGAGGAATATCAAATGAAAGAAGAGGATCGATGGTGAGAATAATCTCCTCACTGTCAGCTTTTTTCTCAGCACCTGCAGCTTCTGCCCTGAATCCGATACGCTGACTTATTTTTTCTCCTTTCATAACCTTTACAGGATAAGGCACACTCAGCGGCGTGCAATATGTTTTGTATGAAGCATCAGTCCAGTTTCTCTGATCTTCAGTCTCAAACACCTCTCCTGAGAAATTAAGAATACATTCTGAACCTTTTATATTCCATCGCATGGCTTTTATGTCGGTAAAGAGCTGGTCAGGGCTGATAAACACTGAAAATTCAAGAGTTTCTGTACTACCATCACTATGAGTAATAAGACAAGGGTTCCCTTTATTCCCTTCCAGAGGGTGCAGTATACAGAAGCCTATCCGGCTCTTTTCAAAAGTATTAAGGGCTTCCCCTTCGAAGCGAAATATTAAGGTGCTGTCAGGATCACCAATGATAGTATATAAGGCTGAGAATTCTATCTCCGAAGATCTGTAAAGGCAGTTATACTCAATTCTGAAAGAATCAGGTTTAATGTCGAATTTTTCCCCTGTTATAACAGGTTCAAGGGTGAGCCAGTCTCTGTCACGGACGGATGAGCAGATCATCCTTATCAGCTCAATTCCTCCGGCTGAAATGTACCTTAGGCTTCCGTTTTCATATATCATTGAAAGAACACCAGCTCTCAGGTTGATCCGGTGATCATTCTGAGTATGATTGCCATGGAGGATGAAAGCCGGTTCAGGGCCAGAATATAAATCGGAAAAAGAGGTCATTTCGCAAGAACAGGTTTTATGGTAATATTAAGCATTTCAAAGTGAAAAATTCAAAAAATATACCGGCATTTCAAGAGGGTAAAAGATTTTTATCTTGTACCGTATCGAAATTCTTTCTTCTTAAATGCTTACAATATTTTCCCTCTGCTGGTCGGCAAGCATGGATGTTTATGGAGGTGATTGAAAGATAAATGGAATAAAAAAAGGGACATGCCGTGACATGTCCCTGAATATATTCTGTCACTTTCTGTGAATATCCTTCGGACGGGTTCCCTTTCTCCACTGCTCCTCTATTTTCTCAAGGGTAACATTCTTTGTTTCCGGAATATAAAAGTAGCCCCAGATAATACTTATAATTCCAACCAGGGCGTAAAGGAAAAATGCTCCTGCCGGATTACCCAGATCTTCACCTTTAAGCATGATCGCTGACCCGGGCAGTGTTAGTCCCTTCACAAGCTTGAAGAAAGTAAAGGCCACGACTCCGTTGAAGAGCCAGTTTGAGAGTGCTCCTATACTTGAACCGATACCCCTTACACTTAACGGGAAAACCTCAGATATTATGAGCCACCCGAGAGGTCCGAGGCTGATAGCGAAGAATGCAATATATACCCAGATCAGACCAATTGTCACCCATTTAATTGAGTCGCCGAGAGTTGACTGAAGGGCAAAACAGGTTCCCATAGCTAAAAGAGCTACAACAAGTCCGCTCACACCGATGAAATAGAGTTTTCTCCTGCCCAGCTTATCGATCATAAAGAGAGACAGTATCGTAAAAACCACGTTCACAACACCGACGCTAACCGAAGCCCATACAGCTGCCTGCGCATCTGCAAAACCCGACATTAAAAATATCTTCGGGCTGTAATATATAATTGTATTTATACCTGTAAACTGTTGAACAAACATAATTCCGACAGCAATAATGAGCGGTACCCTGAGCCATTTCTTAAAGACCTCGCTCCATTTAACCTTATTTGCCTTATCAGCTTCAATATCCGACTTCATTCTTGATATTACCTCCTCTACCAGTTGAGGATCCTCCACCTTTTGAAGCACATCACGGCATTTATCCTCATATCCCTTGCTTATCAGCCACCGCGGGGTTTCCGGAAGGAAGATCATGCCGACAAACATAATGAGGGCAGGAATTACACCCATATAAAACATGGGCCTCCAGCATGAATCAAAAGCAGGATTACCATCAGGAACAGCAAAGGCTGAGTCGCTAAGGTAGGATACCATTATTCCGATTGTGATAAGCAGCTGAAACATTGAGACCATTGTACCCCTGGTCTTTGTCGGAGAGATCTCGGCAATGTAAAGCGGCACTGAAAATGATGAAACGCCAATGGCAATGCCAAGAAAGAATCTGGCAAATACAAGCATAACAGGGCCAGGTGATGCACCCGACCATACTGCTCCGATCATAAAAATTATTGCCGCTGTCAGAATGACTTTTTTCCGTCCGACGATATCAGCTATCCTCCCGCTGAACATAGCGCCTATAACTGCGCCAACCAGTCCGGCCGTTGTTATTATCTCAATCCAGCTGTCAGATATGCCAAAGGCTTTCTGGAAGAAAGGAATAGCTCCTGAAATTACACCCGTATCAAAGCCAAATAACAATCCGCCGGTTGCCGCAATTGTAGCTATTACAACAACGAGCTTTTTATTCTGTTTAACTTGCTTATTTTCTGCCATTTGATTTTATTTTAAATTAATAATCAGTAATCATATCAGATTTTAAAGTATTTGCATTTGTATGTGTGTTTCAGGTTCAGGTTAAATAAATCGATACTAAGTAATAAAAATAGTTTTTAATTTCATATTGAAACAGGTTCCTCAAAGTAAATTTTATTAATATTGAGGAGAGACAAAATGTGAATAGAAAACAGTACAGTTGAACCGGCTGAATTTTAATAATTGATCCGAACAATATCTAAAAAGACAACTTAAAATGAATAAAGTAGAAGAGGTGGCAAAGATGATCGACCATTCGATCCTTCAACCAGTACACACCGATGCTGATCTTGAGAAGCAGTGTGCCGTGGCTAAAAAGTACAATGTAGCATCCGTATGCGTAAAACCATATGCAGTGCGTCAGGCTGTAAAATTTCTTTCGGGAAGTTCAGTCAGGACCGGTTGTGTTATCGGATTCCCGCATGGCAACAGCTCAACGGCAGTAAAAGTGTTTGAGGCAGAACAGGCTTGCAACGATGGTGCCGCAGAGATCGATATGGTCATAAATATCGGCAAGGCCCTGGGAGGGGACTGGGAATATGTGGAGCATGAGATAAAAGAGGTTACCAGGACCTGTCATAGTAATAATGCTATTGTCAAGGTGATATTCGAGACCGATTATGTAACCCGGACAGAAGACAAGATAAGGCTCTGTGAGATTTGTACACGTGCAGGCGCTGATTTTGTCAAGACATCCACCGGCTATGGTTTTGTAAAGCAACCAAACGGAGATTTCAATTATAAAGGTGCCACTGTTGCCGATATTGAGCTGATGAGGAAACATTCAGGTCCTAAAGTACAGGTGAAATGTGCCGGCGGCGTACGAACTCTCGATGATCTTCTGAAAATGAAAGCTGCCGGGGCAACACGTTCCGGAGCTACGGCAACTGAAGCAATGCTGGAAGAGGCGAAGGTGAGATTCGGAACATTATGACAAGAACTGAGAACTTTCTGAAAGAACACCGGCTGCGGGCATTGGATACCGATATGCACGACCTGGTAAATATTTTTAAGGAAGAGATGAAATCCGGTCTGGAGGGAAAGGCCGGAGCCCTGCGTATGATTCCTACCTATATCGAAGCAGACAATGATTTTATTAAAGATACTCCCGTACTTGCAATTGATGCCGGCGGCACAAACTTCAGGGCTTCAGTTATTTCTATTACCCGTAATGGAGAGATAGAAACCGGCGATATAGTCAACTACAGAATGCCCGGACTTGAAGGAGAAATAAGCAGCAGGGAGTTCTTTGGCACTATAGCTGACTACATCAGGCCACTTTCCGGAAAGACCGGAAGGATTGGCTTCTGTTTCTCCTATCCGACCGAAATATTACCGGACAGAGATGGCCGTCTTCTTCAGTTCTGTAAGGAGGTACAGGCCAGTGAAGTAGTCGGCCAGCTGATCGGAAAAAACCTTTTGGCAGCTCTTGGTACTCCCGACAAAAAGATCGTAATTCTTAACGATACGGTTGCCACATTGCTCGCAGGCAAATCAGCTTCTATCGAAAGAACCTATGACTCATTCATCGGTTATATACTCGGAACGGGGACCAATACCTGCTACATCGAGAAGAACATCAATATTATTAAGAACAGGAATATTGATCCGGCAGGGAGTCAGATAATAAACATGGAGTCAGGTGATTTCAGCAGGCCTCCGCGCAGTGGGCTGGACATTCTGTTTGACAGCACAACTGACAACCCCGGCAGCTATATGTTCGAAAAGATGTTTTCAGGAGGCTATTTTGGAAACCTGGCGCTATTTATAATAAAAACTGCAGCCCGGGAGGGAGTGTTCACTGATGGAGCTTCAGAGAGGGTATTCAGAGTCAACGGACTGACATCATGGGAAGCAGATAATTTTGTTGCAGGAATTAATCCGGAAGAGAATACCCTTAACAAATGTTTTCCGGGAAAAGAGGATTCTGAAAACTGCAAACAGATCATAAATACCCTTATTGACCGGGCAGCAAAACTGGTAGCTTCAAATCTGGCTGCCGTTGTACTTCATACAGGTAAAGGAAAATCAGCCGATCATCCTATCCTTGTCACAATAGATGGTACAACATTTTATAAGCTTTTTAATCTCAGGAAGAACTTTGAAAGATACTTTTCCGGATACCTCAACGGCGAACGTAAGCGTTATGTCGGGTTTACTGAAGTGCCCCATTCAAGTCTTATCGGGGCAGCTCTTGCCGCCCTTATAGAGCAGTCGTAGCCGCTTCCCTGCATCTTTGAGTGCAGTTCCTTTTGGAAAATCGGGCCGCTGCCAGATCATCGGGTAGAAATACCCATCTTTATCGACAAGGCTCGGGCAGCAGGTCAGCGGCCGCCACTTTATGTCGTTCCATTCACTTGTAATAACAAGATGGACACCCACATCAAGCCCGGGATTCTCACTTAGTAATCTTACTGCTTCCGGAAACCAGGGTCCGGGAACCATTAATTCCACCGATCGCATGATCCCGTTCTTATATGATTCAATACATGCCACGTTGGAGCTATGCGATGATCCGATATCATCTCCCCTGATCAGTAACCTGATCCCATCTGTGTCCTGGGAATAGATACATAAAGATGAGATCGTAAAAAAGAAAAGCAGGGTGATTTGTCTGATTGTTGTCATAACGATATTATTTAATTATGAGATAGCATTTCCGGATAAGATAATCCATTAAGCCTTCCGGTTTATATCACCGGCAAATGAAACAAATGAAGCCGGTAACATCACCTGAACCATGGAACAAACTAACAACATTCTCTTAATCATAACGTTAGGATGTTTTTTAAAATCCGGGTATTTTTTATAATTTTCTGCTTTAAAGTACTAATTTTTCCGCTTCATTTATCATATTTAAGTCATGCAGAAATATGCCGTTGGAATAGATATCGGAGGCACCCGTACAAAAATTGGTCTGGCTGATCTTGAAAAAGGCAGGGTGCTCGATATGGTTCTTACGCCAACCGAAAAAAATGATCCCGACCTGTTTATTGCGAACCTGCACAGGCAATATTGTTACCTGACAGGAAAATCGGGGATCGCACAAAAGTCGATTGCGGGCCTGGGGATAGGTATTCCCGGTTTTGTTTATGAAGACGGATCGGTCGACAGCACCTATGGCTTTCTGCCCTTCATGGACGCACATTATCCACTTAAAGAGCAGTTGGAGTTGAAATTTAACCTGCCTTGCAGGGCAGATAATGATGCCAGGATTGTAGCATTGGGTGAAGCATTGTTTGGCAGAGGCAAAGGATCAGGCAGAGTATTGGTCCTCACTCTGGGTACCGGTCTCGGCATTGGGCTTGTTGTAAACGGGAAATTTGAAACCGGCCTGCCCTATGCGCATCTGGCCGGGCATATTACAATTGCTACAAGCGATATCGTATGCTACTGTGGCAGACCGGGGTGTATGGAGGCCCTTGTATCGGCAACAGGAATCCTTGATGCAGCATCAAGAGCAGGGTGGAATACCAGGAATCAGGATATCCCACTGGATGTTGAGTCTGTGTTCGGGGCTGCAGAAAATGGGAATGATCTTGCTACTGCCGTTATTTCGGATTTTCTGTTTCATCTTAAGACCGGCATTTCTAATTTTATTGCGCTTTTCGCACCTGATATTATTATCCTTGGTGGTGGTATTTCAAAAGGCCTGGGCAGGTATCTCGGGCAATTATGCCAGCTCAGCTATATAAAGCCATTTACCGGTTATAAATTTGAAATAGCTCTCTCACAACTTGATGAACACTCAGGTATTCTTGGCAGTGCAGCATTATTCCTTTAGTAATTAAAAAATAAGAAAACAGATGAACACAATCCTGTCAGAAATAAATGAAATTCCCCAGAGGGCAGAAGATTTTCTGAGACTCTCCCCTCCTTTTACTTTGCCAGTGGGAGTTCCCTATCTCGGAATGGGGTCATCATATTTTGCTCCATTAGCTTTTAAATTTATGGGGATCAATATCTTTCCCGAACTGGCATCGGAATACTATAATTATACCCGGCCGGCAGAAAAGATGAATATGGCTGTCATCATTTCCCAATCAGGACAGAGTAGCGAGGCGCTCTGGTGCACAGAGCTGTTTAAGGAATATGTATCAATTTCAAATGACAGCAGCAGCGCACTGAGCAGGAATCCGAAGGTAGCCCGGGCTGTTTACCTTTTCGCCGGAAAAGAGGAATATTCATCATCTAAAACGTATATAAATACTTTGCTGGCGCTTTTCAAAGGCTTTGGGTTTAATTCAGACTACCCGGTAGCTCAACTGAAGGAAAAGATCACAGAATATGAACAGCTCGGAAGAAAGATGGCTGCTGAGATCTTCAGTCATATCACCCGGAGAAAGATACATGGCATATATATTATTGGAAGCGGACCAAATATTTCGACGGCTTATGAAGCATCACTGATCCTCAGCGAGACCACAAAGCTGTGTTTCACCGGCCTGCCAATGGCGCAATACGATCACGGACCCAAGGAGACGTCTCCCGAAAGTATTGTAATTCAAATTATTTCAAAAGGAAAATCATTTGAACGTGCAGGCAGGCTCACCGATACGATTCTGAAAGCGGGGGCTACAGTCCTTACAGTTGAAGAACCGGGTGCTGAAGAGAACCTTTCCGTCCTTCACAATATTATTCCATTCAACTATATGGCGGCATATCTGGCACAAATGCTTAATATCACCACAACATTTGCTGTTGGTGATAAAGTTACAACAACCTGACAATGTTAAAGATGGAAAAGTCTGCCGGCCGCCATTATCTTTTTGCCATAATCATACTTATCTACATAGCATTTGGTCTGGTTACCTCTGTAATAGGCGTCATTATTGATAAGTTCCAGGTGGAATACGATGTACCTCTCCATGTGGCGGCATTACTCCCTTTTGCTTTTTATCTGTCTTACGGTTTGTTTTCTGTCCCCTTTGGTATCCGGATGGACAGCTCAGGAGCTAAAACCGTACTTATAACAGGTATGGTACTTATGACACTTGGATGCCTTCTATTATACCTCAGCAACAATTACATTCTGGTCATTATCAATGATCTTCATTGCCGGGATTGGAGTAACGGCGATGCAGACAGCAGGCAATCCTTTTATAAGGGAACTGGACCGGCCTGAGAAATATACGGCAAACCTCACTACCATAATCGGGATAAATGGACTTGGGCTGTGCTCTGAGTCCAATGCTGGTTCCTGTGCTTCAGTCGAAAGGGCTGCCCTGGAATACGGTCTACCTCTTCTTCGGAATATTGGGTGTGATCCTCCTGTTTATGCTGCTGACTGCAAAAGTCCCTGAAATAAGATTGCTGGAGGAGGAAAAAATCAACCTCAGAGTCGATGTCAACTTTGCTCAGGGAACCTGTCATAATTACATATACCCTGGCAATCTTTTTCTATGTAGGTGCCGAAGTCGGAACCTCATCATATATTGTTGTTTTTATGGAAAAAGTGCATGGTTATGGCACGGATATTTCGCTTTGGGATAAAGGAACATTTATGAATCTCGTTTTTCCTTCAGCTTCGGCACTTGTAGTCGGGTTGTTCTGGCTTTCCCAGGCTACAGGCAGGCTTATCATTGGTCAGATGATCAGGTTTATCCGGCCGCGTACTATTTTCATCTTCCACAGCGCTGCCACATGCATAGTATTCTTGTTGCGATTGTCGCTTCTCCGAAGATTGCCCTCATTGCTTTTGTGATGACAGGTTATTTTACCTGTGCCTCTTTTACCTCGATCTTCAGTGCAACGATACAGAGCTTTGATAGATATCACGGTGCAATATCCGGCATCCTTTGCACGGCCGTCGTCAGGCGGAGCGGTCATCGGATTTCTTGTCGGCTCGGTAGGCGGCACCTTCGGTATGAGAACAGCTATGATTGTCAACCTGATGGCATTTTTATATGTATTTGCCATTTCAGTATGGGGGAAAGGAAAACTTAATATGGCCTAGATATAATGGTCATGTCAGGCATGATCCTACATTTTCATACATATATTTACGATCGCAGGTCTTCGCTATGGCAGGATTACCTGATTACTGAAATATCATTCCCGTTAATGTGCCTGATTGTCAGAATGCCTCCACTGCTCAAGGGTTTCCAGTTCCAGCCTTCCGCTCCTTTGAGGTCACTCTCCGCTACAGGCATCTGATTTACAGTCACCTTTCCCGGTTTCTCGTCAGACGTACTATTTCAGTGGATTTCATGTCAAAAGTACGGTAATGTAATACAGCATCCGTCTGGTAACATCTGGCCGGCTCAAACTTATTAAAGTTCTGAGGGTATTCCATAAGCTGGATCACTGAGGTTGAGCTCAGAAGGTGATTCTGGTCCGAAGGGGCCAGCTCAGGCCGGAAAGCCATTGCGCGAAGATAATGACGCACATAATCTCCATATCCGTCAGTCATCCATATCTCATCGCGGGGATAACAGTTTTTGCCATCATCATCGACCATATATGTTGCCCAGAAAAGTTGGCGTATTGCATTTGCTACATCATTATTATCACCTGTCAGGGCAGCATACTGAAGTTCGGCTGATCCCTGCCGTGAACTGTGGCTGTTACCGGGTGCCTGGTATGCCGTCTGTTCATTTATGACAACTACCCCATATTTTTCCCATTCCCTGTTCCCAAGTGTTACATAGACCCATTTAAAGATCCCTTTCACCTCCTGTTTCCATTCCGGGAAATATTCCGGATGGTTCATCATGAACTGCGCAAAGGTTACTGCATTTATCTGGGTATCGCTCCAACCCGGAACATCTTCAAAGAACGGACCCCACTTGTTGTTTTTAAGAGGATAGCTTTTCATCCAGTTGAGAAGTGTGGAGAAAGATCTTCTGTACAGTTCAGTATCTCCGGTTTTTAATTCAATAAGGTTCAGGAATAATTCCATTGTACCCGACCAGTTGGCTGTGTAACTGCTTAACTGATCTCCTTTCCCGTCTCCTGAATTGTTTAGCAATTTCCCTGTCTCACCTGTAAGGGCATTTACCTTGAATGGCAAGGGAGAATTGTTTCTCATCTCCCTCTTTAATATGCCTGGCGAGGGTATTGGCAATCTTGACTGCAGCATCGAGATATACTCTTATCGGTGATGTTCGGATATGTGTCGTGGTCGTCATTTTATAAAGCTTCACCAGCTCCAGTCCGAATGACCCGGCTTTATCAGGCTGTGTAAATCCTTTGCCAATTACCATATCACCATCATATATTCCGGAATAGATCAGCGTGTTGTAGGGATAAGGGATATCCGGCCAGGCTGCATTGGCAGGGAGACATGGAATGAGTGAGATAATAATCGGCAATAAATTTCATCTCCTCTTTCACAGCTTCATTCCCTGAGTAGCATAATAGAGGTTCCACGAAGAGAGCGCCATCGAGAACTGGTCACCTCCTATTCCTCGCCTGTCGTTGAAATCGGTCCTCCATACCTGATGATTCATATAATATGGCAAGACCATTTTTATCGGTGCGCATATTATTCCAGAAATCCCACACTTTGTTTATCACAAAATCAAATGACTTGTCCCGGATCAGTTGAATACCATGGCAGAATAGTATTGTCAGCAATATTAAGATGAATATTATGGTAATGAAAAAGCTTTTCATCAAGGATTGTTTCCTTTATCACTCCTGTGAAGAGATTGAGGCTGGTTTCAGAAACATCAGAATACCAATAGCTAAGCTGAAAACAAATCATTTTTCAACATGGTTCATCTGGTATAAGTAATATTTATTAGTCATAAATTTAAATATAGGAATAATAATTTAACCGGTTTTCCGGATTTTTATCTGTTTTCTCCCCTGCCTGCCGGCAGGAAGTCTTCAGGACAAATTATGGGAGAAGAGGTTTCCCCTCCTTTTGAAGGGGGCTGACCGTTAAAAGATTGCCCTGTGGGCAATTTTAGGTAGCGAAGCGAAGTATACCACGCTAAAGTCACAGCTATACTTCAGTAAATTTTCGTTTAGCAGTGAGCTAATTTAGTTAAAAACTGTTAATTTATCCTGTCAAAAGAAGCAACTCAAAGCAGCCATTATGTCGTAATACATTAAATATTCAAGCCATATAACAAAAGAAAATGGATAATCCGCCGGTTTAGGCTTTTTAAAAACCATATATTATATTTGTCTGAAGGATGGCCCTCTGATTAGTTCTGGCGCTATTCTGCATAAGATTGTTATTTGCTAAAACCCTGAATTTCTGATTAATACAATTGTTTCCTAAAACACCCTCAATATGAAGAAATAACAACAAATACACTATTGCTCTTGGATTTGCACTTCTGCTGCTGATTATAACGGTTATAATGCTGCTTACAGGAAACGGATCCAAAACCGGACCTCTTGTGATAGCATTCTTTATTACTCTCTCTTTTGCAGTAAAAGGATTTCAGCCGGTGAAAGGCTTATCATTCACAATGTGGATGTTCACTGCGGTAACTGCAGCTATGTTCTATCCGCAATATTTTGTTTCGATGGGTGGATTTCCATTGAAATCACTTATCGTACCGTCTTTTACAGATAATAATGTTTGGCATGGGTTCACAGATGAGCCTGAACGATTTTACCGGAGTTATAAAAATGCCTAAAGGAGTTGTTATAGGAGTCAGTGCCCACTATCTCGTTATGCCGCTGATGGCATTATGTCATTACCCGGGTTTTCAATTTCCCTCCTGAAATATCTGCAGGTATAATTCTTGTCGGCTGTGTTCCAAGCGGATTGGCTTCAAATGTAATGTCGCTTCTGGCCAATGCAAATCTTGCCCTGGCTGTGACAATCGGTGCAATAACAACAATTATCTCTCCTTTTGTCACTCCTTTTCTTATGAAAGTTATTGGTGGGCAATATGTTTCAGTTGATATCTGGAAGATGATGCTGGATATTATTCATATGATGATCTTTCCGATTATCGCAGGATTTATTTTCAATCTTATCAATGGCGGAAAAGAAAACTCAAAGGTCAAAAGCCATAGAGCTGGCATCCTATTTTATTATCATTACTTCTTGCAAATCTCATTTATATGAAAGTTAACCAGACCGGATTTTACAGGTTATCTTATTGCCATGTGCAAATTCGCTTGGCTTGTTTTATATTCTGCCTGTCAGCGGTTGCAATGTTGTTCCGTTATTTTCTTAAAGGAGACAAGGTACTGATGAAAAAAATCCTTTCACTTCTTTCGATGGTTGGAATTGCCATAATTGTAACAGTAATTACAGCTGCGGGACGCGACAGTCTGCTTACAGGTTGGTGCATTGCTGCTTATAATGACTGATTTTCCATAATATAGCAGGATATGCCCTTGGATATAGTGCCGCCTGGATGTTTAAAATGCCTGAACAGGATCGCCGTACCATTGCTTTTGAAGTAGGAATGCCAAACGCCGGGCTGGCATCAGGACTGGCTCTTGCCATGGGAAATATTGCTACTATCGGACTGGCCCCGGCTATATATGGTCCGTTAATGAATGTAACAGGCTCAACCCTTGCAAGCTGGTGGAGGACCAAACCTACATGCGAAACGGAAAACCCGGAATAAAAACTGAAAAGTGAAATGGTACAAGTAGTTAAATAATGGACACCTTTCATCTTCATATATTTATAAACATTTATGTATGAATAACAGAATTGTGACATTTGGAGAAATAATGCTCAGGCTGGTACCACCAGGGTTTGAACGTTTCAGTCAGGCCAGGCAGTTTAATGCATCATTTGGCGGAGGCGAGGCCAATGTGGCTGTCTCACTTGCCAATTTCGGACTTAAAGGTCGATTATGTAACCCGTCTTCCGAAAAATGATATTGCCGAAGCCTGTCTGATGGATCTGCGCAGATATAATGTCGGAACTGATAAAATTGTATATGGCGGGGACAGACTGGGAATATATTTTCTTGAAAACGGAGCAGTTGCCCGTCCAAGCAAGGTCATTTACGACCGCGCAAATTCAGCAATTGCAGAAATCAAGCCGGGCATGATCAACTGGGATTCAGTATTTGATGGCGTAACCTGGTTTCACTGGACAGGAATTACACCTGCAATTTCAGAAGGTGCAGCCCTGGTCTGCAAGGAAGCTATTGATGCTGCCAACAAAAAAGGAATAACAGTTTCAACTGACCTTAATTTCAGGAAAAACCTCTGGAAATGGGGTAAGAAAGCATCGGAAGTAATGCCTGACCTGGTTTCAGGTTGTGATATTATTCTTGGAAATGAAGAAGATGCAGCCATGGTATTCGGAATTCATCCTGCAGGAGTTGATGTGACAGAGCGGTCATGTTGAAGCTGCAGCCTATGAATCTGTATGCCGGCAGATGATGAAAAAATTTCCGCGGGCAAAAAAAGTGATTGTCACTCTGCGCGGATCTGTTAATGCAAATCATAATACCTGGTCAGGAGTACTCTTTGATGGGAAAAAGCTTTATGAGGCTCCTGTTTACGATATTACTCATATTGTTGACAGGGTCGGCGGCGGGGACAGCTTCATGGGAGGACTGATATATGGACTGATCACCTACCCCGGTGATGATCAGAAAGCTCTTGATTTTGCTGTGGCCGCATCATGCCTTAAACATACGATAATCGGCGATTTTAACCTTGTGACTGTCAAGGAAGTGGAAACACTTATGGGCGGAGATGGTTCCGGTAGGGTATCAAGATAAAGAATTCAGATCAGACAGTCAAAAATGACAATCATATAAAACAATTAAAAAATAAATAAATATGGCAAGATTTACCAGAATACAGGTTGCTTTAAAAATGGCAGAAGCGGGAATGATCCCTGTTTTTTACCATAATGATGTTGAAATTTGCAAAAAAGTTATGGAAGCATGTTATAAAGGCGGAATAAGACTGTTCGAATTTACAAACAGGGGTGATTATGCTCATGTTGTATTTGAGCAGATAAACAAGTTTGCAGCTGCAGAATTTCCTGATATGATCCTGGGAACAGGATCAGTCGTCGATGCTCCTACAGCTGTTCTTTATGTTCAGCTTGGTTCAAATTTTATTGTATCCCCTATACTTAATGAAGATATGGCCGATGTCCTGAACAGGAGAAAGATTCTCTGGTCACCGGGTTGCGGCTCCGCCTCCGAAATTTCAAGGGCAGAATCACTCGGCGCTGAGATCGTTAAAATATTCCCGGGTTCACAGGTTGGCGGACCTAAATTTGTTGCAGCAGTAAAAGGTCCTATGCCATGGACACAGATAATGCCTACAGGCGGTGTTGAGCCTACAGAAGCCAATCTTACAGAATGGTTCAAGGCAGGTGCCGTTTGTGTGCGGAATGGGATCGCAGCTCATTAAGTCAGATCTGGTTAAAGCCGGGGATTTCAAGAAGATCGAACAGGATGTCAGGGAAGCCGTTGTCCTTGTTCAGAGGCTCAGGAAACTTTATCCCGTGAAGATCTGATTTCCTGAAATTCAGGTCACGGTAACTTTAACAAATTAAAATGAGAGAGATATGATAGCTGACATTTTAAAAAACAGACAACTGTACGAAGTGATATCCCCAGAATAAAAACTGCTCTGGATTATATTGCAGGTACCGATTTTTCTGCAATGGAACCCGGAAGATATGAACTCGACGGTTCAAATCTTTTTGTATTGGTTCAGGCTTACGAATCAATACCAAAACAGCAGGGTAAATGGGAATGTCATAATAAATATATTGATATTCAATACATTGCTGAAGGAGTCGAACAAATTGGATGCAACAGTACGGAAAAGATGAAGATCTCCACAGAGTATAATCCGGAAAAGGATATTGCCTTTCTGTCTGGTGATGGTGATTACATAACCTTTTCAAAAGGATCCTACGGAATATTCTTTCCGGATGATGCTCATCAGCCTAAGATTGCAGTAAACAATATCCCCTCAAGGGTAAAAAAAGTTGTTGTTAAAATTAAGGTCTGAAAGGTCTTTGGCGCTGCGCGCGTCATTCGCTTCACTTAATGACCACTTAATGACCACTTAATGACCACTTAATGACCATTAATGACCATTAATGACCACTTAATGACAATTAATGACCACCTCATGGAACTATGAAAAAAAATATTCTGATCTCAGTGATTTTTCTTGCTGCAGGGGTTTGCTTTGGCCAGGGCAACGACCTTGACAAAGGTCAGGTAAATTATACTCCCTCAAAAGAAAATCTTGAAAACCGGCAATGGTTCCGGGATGCGCATTTTGGCATGTTTATCCACTTCGGGGTCTCCTCTGTTCCGGGTGAGGAAATCGGGTGGGCTCTTTCCGGGAAAGATGTTAATGAGTACAGACAATACATTCACCTTTTCGATCCGGAAAAGTTTGATGCAGCTTCAGTTGTAAAGCTGGCCAAAGATGCAGGAATGAAATACATTACCTTCACCACCCGGCACCATGACAGCTTCAGTATGTTCAACACCAGTTATTCCGACTGGAGCATCATGAATACACCTTACGGAAAAGATGTTTTAAAAATGCTTGCCGGCGAATGTCAGAAACAGGGTATCAGACTATTCTGTTACTATTCTCTTGCCGATTTCTACCGGGCCGATTACTGTCAGGGCAATGTAAAAAAAGGAACCGGCATCAAGGGTGAATGCAACTGGGACGAATATATTCAGTTCATTAAAAATCAGTTGACTGAAATCCTCACCAACTACGGTCCGATTTACGGAATCTGGTTCGACGGGCACTGGGACCAGGTGAACATGCTTCCCGGCAACAGGACAGGAACCCAGAAACGGGCATGGAAGTACAATGAGATTTACAAACTGATCCACGACCTTCAACCTGGTTGCATGATAGTGAACAACCACCACCTCTCACCCTTCCCGGGTGAAGATTACCAGACATTTGAACGTGATCTGCCCGGAGAGAATACCGGCGGAGGCTTTTCTGCCGATGCCGGAATTTCAGAGGCGCTGCCTCTGGAGATGAGCGATATCATAGGACACAGCTGGGGTTATGTAACAAACGATACAATTGACCGCTCTTCAAGGGAGCTCATTCATTTGCTGATAAAATCCGCGGGACTTGGCTCAAATTTTTTGCTCAACATCGGACCTACTCCCCAGGGTGAGGTCCGTCCTGCACATCGCAAACGACTGCTTGAAATCGGTAACTGGCTGAATAGCTATGGCAGAACCATCTATGGAACCCGTAAAAGCCGCATGAAACCTGCAGAGTGGGGCGTTGCAGTCGAAAAAGGAAATACTGTTTATCTGCATATCATTTATCCTGAAAAGCTGAAAGATAAGCTGACTCTTAATAACTTCCCCTATAAAATAAATAATGCCAGCTGGTTTGAATCAGGCAAGCCGGTAAAATTCACTGTCAATAATGTGACAAGCGGAATTGACTTACAAATTACTGAATTAAAACAAGATGCAACAGACCAGGTTATCGTTATTGACACTTCAGGAAACCAAAAATAAACTTATCCCGATAGCAGTAAAACGGTAATACATTTTTAAATTTATAATCTCAAAACTGAACCTGATATTCCTATGGGAAGAGTAATTGTTATTGGCAGCTCAAATACCGATATGGTAATAAAATCACGGAAGTTGCCGGCCCCGGGAGAAACAATACTCGGAGGCATATTCCTTATGAATCCGGGAGGAAAGGGAGCCAACCAGGCGGTTGCTGCTGCGCGACTGGCCGGGAATGTAACATTTGTTGCCAAGACGGGGAACGATATATTCGGTGCTGAGGCAGCAGAGCTCTTTGATAAAGAAAATATAGACACGAGGTACCTGGTGAAGGACCATGAAAATCCTTCCGGGGTTGCCCTTATAAATGTTGATGAGAAAGGAGAGAACTGCATAGTCGTTGCTTCAGGCTCAAATGGTACACTGTCTGCAAATGATATCAATGCTGAACTATTCGACACCGATCCCGCCGACCTGTTCCTGATGCAGCTTGAGATACCTGTCAGTACTGTTGAATTTGTTGCGCTCAGGGCACAAGCCAGGGGTAACAGGGTCATCCTGAATCCGGCTCCTGCGCAGCCCCTCTCCGATGATCTTCTTGGAAGTCTGTTTCTGATAACTCCAAATGAAACCGAAGCAGAGATCCTTACAGGTATAAAGGTAACAGATGAGAAGAGCGCTGAAAAGGCTGCCAAAAAGCTTTATGGAAAGGGAGTCAGGAATGTAATTATCACTATGGGCCCTTCAGGGGCATATCTGTTAACCGGCAACACTTCACTGATGATTTCTGTGACACCTGTAAAAGCTATTGATACCACTGCAGCAGGAGATGTCTTCAATGGAGCCCTTGCAGTTGCCATTTCAGAAGGGATGAATATTGAACAGGCAGTCACTTTTGCCGGCAGGGCAGCTGGTATTTCGGTAACACGAATGGGAGCCCAGTCTTCTGCACCGTACAGAAGAGAGATTAACCTCCCCTGAAGCATGCCGGAAGGATTCTTCATTAAGATCCCAATCCCGCGGAAAATTGAAAACGGATAAAATGCTTACGAATAAAATTTCTGATCATAAAATCTCCGAAATACAATGAAACAGCTCTCCTTTCTATTAACTGTCATGCTGGTATCTGTCTGTAGTTTTTCCTGCAGGCAAAAGGCTGAAACTGTTAACCCGGTGAAGATAATTTTTGACACCGACCTCGGACCGGATTATGACGATGTGGGGGCCCTTGCATTTCTGCATGCCATGGCCGACAGCGGAAAGGCTGTTATCCTTGCCACTGTATCGTCAAACAAGAATGAACTGGTGGCTCCCTCAATTGATGTGATAAACACATATTTCGGCCGGCTGGAAATACCCATAGGTGCTCCGAAAACGAGCGGAGTAAATATGGGATCACCCTACCACTGGGCCGATTCAATTGTTGCCAGATATCCGCATGCAATAAAATCCACGGCAGATGTACCGGATGCTGTTGATATTTACAGGAAGGTCTTTAACGGACAGCCGGATAAAAGTGTAACGATTGTAACTGTTGGATTTTTAACAAATCTTGCCAACCTGCTCAAATCGGGACCTGATAATAATTCCCCGCTGACCGGTAAAGAGCTTGTCTCGAAAAAGGTTAGAAGGCTGGTGTCGATGGCAGGGAAGTTTCCTCAGGGCAGGGAATTCAATATCTTTATGGATTCCGTTGCCTCACAGGAGGTCTTCATGAACTGGCCCGGAGAGGTAATATTTACAGGTTTTGAGATTGGATGGGAGATCCGCACAGGGTTAAGACTGATAAATTCAGATATAAGAAATAGTCCGGTAAAAGATGTATTCAAAATAAGCATTCCACAATCCGAAGAGGATAAAGCCGGAAGAATGAGCTGGGATGAAACGGCAGTACTTATAGGTGTATATGGCACGGAAGGTTTTTTCGATACCGTCAGGGGTAAGATCATAGTGAATCCCGATGGCAGCAACAGCTGGCAGGATGACCCGGCAGGTACACAGATGTATGTAAAGCAAAAAATGCCGGTCAGTCAGATGAGCACCTTTATTGAAGACAGAATGATGCATCAGCCTGTATTAACATCAAAATGACGGCATACATAACCTGCTGAATTATTTCAGGGTGTATATTTATTTATTATTATTACATGAGTAATTGAAACATAACTTTCTTTCAAAACATTTCTAATATGGCGAAATATAATTTGAATCCCGTTGATGTGCCAAAGGTTAGCACAAGGTTCCGAAAAATCAAAACAAAGCTTCCGGTTCCCGAATCACTGAAGATCTTTGAGATCCTTTCCGAGTCAGAACCGGTATCCATGATGGGCCAGCCACCGGTCATCTGGGACAGAGCTGAAGGATTCCAGGTATACGACAAATGGGGAAATAAATGGATCGACTGGTCCTCGGGAGTTCTTATAACAAATGCAGGTCACGGCCGAAGTGAGATTATTAAGGCTCTGAGAGATCTTCTTGACAGGAAACTTCTGGCTACCTATGTCTTTGTTCATGAAAAGCGTGCCGAACTGACAAGGATGCTTCAGGAAATATCTCCTGATCCCGCAAGTTACCAGGTATTCCTTCTCAGCACCGGTAGCGAGGCTACTGAAAACTGTATAAAGCTGGCAAAGACGTACGCTGTTGAAAAGCATGGCCCCGCCAGAAAATATTTTGTCACCTTTAATAATGCATTCCATGGCAGAACACTGGGCGCTCAACTTGCAGGAGGAATGGCCAAACAGAAGGCATGGATCATCGATGAAGGAAAGACATTTATCCAGGTACCTTTCCCTGACGGATATAAAAATGAAAATATTTCATTTGATCTCTTTTTGGATACTATAAGGGATAAGGGTATCAAACCCGCGGAGATAGCCGGAGTGATGACCGAATCATACCAGGGAGTTGGACCCGATTTTTTACCCGTGGAATATGCAAAAAGACTTGAGGATTTTTGCCATAAGAATGATATAATTACAATTTTCGATGAAGTTCAGTCAGGATTTGGAAGGACAGGCAAGATGTTCTGTTATGAACATTATGGGGTGAGGCCCGACCTGATAGCCTGCGGAAAGGGAATATCTTCATCTTTGCCGATTTCTGCGGTCATAGGAAGAAAAGATATAATGAGCCTCTATGCGCCGGGATCAATGACATCAACACACTCCGGAAGTCCCCTGCCCGTTGTGGCCGCAGTAGAAAGCCTGAAAATCATTCAGAATGAAAAGCTTGTCGAAAAAGCTGCTAAGTCAGGGGAAATATTGATCCCGGAGCTTGCCAGGATCCGCAACAAATACCCGGATGTTTTAGGTTGTCTGCAGGGGAAAGGGCTTGTTGCAGGTATCCAGGTTGTTAAGAAAGGGACAAAAGTCCCTGATCCCGAAACTGCACTTAGAATTAACGAGAAATGTTTTCACAAGGGGCTGCTGATGTTTGCACCGGTAGGAATAGCAGGTGAGTGTCTGAAGATAGCTCCCCCACTTATCACATCAGAAGATGCGCTTCTTGAGGGCATTAAGGTCTTCGAAGAGGCCTGCGATGAAATTTTAGGACAATAATCAAACAAATAAACTCAGATTTACGATGGCTCTTGATGTGATTATTATCGGTGGAGGCATGATCACCTATGATCTCTTATTACCTTCCGTATATCATCTCCAGCGGACCGGATTTGTCAAGAGCATCAAAGTTTGTGCTCTGGATTCGGCCCCTCTGAAAGCCCTGAAGTCAGGAAAAGAGATATCAGATGCATTCCCGGGACAGGATTTTGAGGCATATCCCCCTGTTACAGAGCCGGAGGATAAGAAATTCCCTGATCTCTATAAGCAGCTCCTGTCAGAAATGAAACCGAGGCAGATGGTTATAGTCGCAATGCCGGATCAGCTTCATTATCCGGTGGTTATGGAGGCCCTGAAATATAATCAGCATGTTCTCTGCGTTAAGCCATTGGTGCTCAAGTACGAACAGGCAGCTGAGATCGAGAGGATCGCCTATGAAAAAGGGCTGTTTGTAGGAGTGGAATATCATAAACGCTTTGACCGCAGATCACTTATGGCCAAAAGAGGTTGCGAACTGAATCAGTTCGGAGAGTTTGTGATGGGTGAGGCAAAACTGATTGAACCATATTATTACAGGTCCTCAAATTTTCAGAACTGGTTTACCTGCGATAACACGGATCCCTTTGTCTATATCGGGTGCCACTATGTCGACCTTGTCTATTTCATCACGGGTCTGAGACCTGTTTCAGTATCTGTTTCAGGGATTAAGGGAAGATTCCCAAATGGCAATGAAGGATATATGTGGGCAAACGGGAGGGTAAGATTTGAAAATAATGCACTCCTTTCAGTTATTGACGGACTGGGATATCCCGACCAGGCAGCAGGAAGTAATGACCAGAGCCTTCAGATGTTCTTTGAAGGGGAAGGAAAGACAGGAATGATAAAGCATAACGATCAGTTCCGCGGTGTTGAACACTCCTACCTTGAAGGGATCGGATGCGGCGGATCACATTTTAATTATGTGAGCCCCGACTTCTACAAACTTGTACCATGGGAAGAGGATGGATATAAACCAGTCGGATATGGTTTTGATTCCGTCGCAGCTTCAATCACAACGGCCTGCCGTATTGAAGATGAGGTTGATAAAATGACTGCCGGTGATTCACTTGTTAAAAGGAGGAAGATACTGAAGGAAGTAGACAAAAAAGGTATAATTGCGACCCCGGCCAACAGCTATATCAATGAGCTTGTTGTTGAGGCTGCACGTATTTCAATTTTAAATGACGGCAAAACGGTAGACATTGAATATGGCGATAAGCCTCATGTCAGATTGCATTAGTAAAGATAGCAGGTATTACGCTGTAAATCCTGACTGAAACTTAGATACTCAGATTCAAAAAATAATTCTATCAGCATGAAAAAAGCAACTCTTCTGATTTCAATTAGCGCTATGATCTTACTGGTATCTTCCTGTACCGGTAAATCTGATGAATTCAGGAGTATCACCCCTGAAGTTCTGAAAGATAAGATTGCCGGCGGATGGGCAGGTAAAATGATCGGTGTTACATATGGGGCTCCCACTGAATTTCAGGCCAAAGGCAGGATAAATGAAGATCCCATCAACTGGAAGCCTTCCGATATTAAAGGAAGTCTCTGGCAGGATGACATCTACGTTCAGCTGACATTCCTGATGTCGATGGATAAATACGGAATTGATGCACCCGCAAAGAAATACCAGGAGATGTTTGCCAGGGCAGGTTATCCGCTATGGCATGCAAACATGCAGGGACGAAAGAACTATTACGACAGTATATTTGCCCCTGAATCCGGCAGTCCGAAATATAATTTACATGCCGACGATATTGATTTTCAGATTGAAGCGGACTATATAGGATTCATGTCGCCCGGTATGCCGCAGACTATTGTGTCAATTGCCGGCAAGATAGGACACATCATGAATTACGGCGACGGAGTTTATGGCGGGATCTTTGTTGCAGCTCTCTACTCCGAAGCATATTTTGAATCTGATATTATGAAGATCATAGAGAAGGCGATGAAATCAATTCCTCCTGAAAGCGACTATTACAAGATCATCAGTGATGTTATCAGGCTGCACCGGCAATATCCCACTGACTGGCAGGCATCGTGGAAAGAGCTTGAAAATAAATGGGGTGATGTTGATATTTGCGGCGATGGTGCCGGCACGCCCTTCAATATTGATGCAAAATTAAACGGAGCATATATCGTAATAGGTTTGCTCTACGGGGAAGGTGATCCGGTTAAAACACTTGAGATAACCACGCGGTGCGGCCAGGATTCCGACTGTAATCCTTCAAATGCCATGGCAGTGCTGGGCGTCATCAGAGGGTTCAGCGGGCTGCCTGAAAATATGCAGGAAGGCGTAAAAGCGATCGGGGATTCCATATTTATAAATACTACTTATTCTTTCAATTCGGCTGTCAGCGCCACCAACCGCTACGCACTTGACCTTATCATGAAGGATGGAGGAAAGGTTACGGCCAGGAACATAATGGTTAAAACCCAGTTACCCGTCGCCCCGCAGCTTGAGGTATCATTTCCGGAGGTGGTCTTTGATAAAAGGATGTCGGTCTCTGAAAACAACGGCTGGGAATACAGGGGGAAATGGAAACCTCTGGAAGTATCATCCGAAGTGAATAAAAAACCTGTAATGCAGTCGATGTATGCTGAAAATGCAGGGGATGAACTGGAACTGAACTTTACGGGAACCGGCATTTCAATCAATGGGAACTGGTTCAAAGACGGAGGTAAGGCTGACATTTATGTCGACGGGAAACTTAACCGGACAATCGATACCTATTATAATTTTGCGAACCAGCAACATACGGAAAGCATCTGGCATGTTCTTAATCTGCAGCCGGGAGATCATAAAATCAGGGTAGTTGTAAAGGGAGAAAAACGGCCTGAGTCTGAAGGAACCAGAGTATATATTACTTCAGCCATCATATATAAAACTGCTCCTAAAAAAAACGAGACTGTCAAATTCTCATTTGAATAATAACAGTTAACTGACCTTCAATTTTTATCTTTTATCTTTTATCTTACCAACCATGTTCATACCTCAAAGTTATTCGCTGGCCATTATCCTCTGCGTGGTAACAATGTTATGCTGGGGCTCATGGGGAAATACACAGAAGCTCGCAGGCCGATCCTGGCGGTTTGAGTTGTATTACTGGGATTATGTCCTTGGTATTTTCCTGTTCTCATTACTTCTGGGCTTCACGCTTGGAAGCAGAGGTGAAAGCGGCAGGGGATTTGTGAAGGACCTGATGCAGGCAAATCCCGGAAATATGCTGAACGCTTTTATAGGAGGAGTGGTATTTAATGCCTCCAATATTTTGCTTGTAGCTGCAATGGCGATTGCAGGAATGGCAGTAGCATTTCCCGTAGGCGTCGGAATAGCTTTGGTTCTGGGGGTCCTGATTAATTATGTATTTGCTCCCCAGGGCAATCCGGTCTGGCTCTTCTCAGGAGTTGCCCTGATCGTTGCTGCAATAGTAACTGATGCAATAGCATATAAAAAACATAGCAGCCAGCTGAAGAAGGTCTCGGGTAAGGGTATATTATTGTCGGTGGCAGCAGGGGTACTGATGTCGCTTTTCTATCGCTTTGTAGCGAGTTCCATGGTTACAAGTTTTGAGGTTCCGGAAGCCGGCAAGCTGACACCCTATTCAGCAGTTTTCATTTTTGCGGTCGGCGTGCTTGTAAGCAATTTCCTGTTCAACTATTTAATAATGAAAAGGCCTATCGATGGAGAGCCTCTGTCAATAAAGGATTATACAAAGGGAAGTTTTGGCGTCCATCTTACTGGTGTTCTTGGAGGTGTGATCTGGAATTTAGGCATGTCAATGAGCATAATAGCATCAGGAAAAGCAGGATTTGCCATCTCCTACGGACTGGGCCAGGGGGCAACGCTTATTGCCGCACTGTGGGGCGTATTTATCTGGAAGGAATTCAAAGGAGCTTCAAAATCAGTCAATTCACTGATACTCCTTATGTTTCTGGCCTATCTTGCCGGACTGGCTTTGCTTGTATATGCCGGAGCCTGATCAGCCGAGGTCCTTTTCAAATGACTCCTTATCGAATTTGTATTTCTCTCCAAGGAAGCCAATAATCTCAGATGTGTCGGAATAGGCATTCCCGAGACATGTTGAGGCACCTGGAGACGGAGTGATATTGAAGATGATTTTATCTCCCATAAGTTTCGCCTCACCCATTTCAAGCTTTCTTGTTGTATTATTCACTATCTGCGGCCTGGTTCCTCCGATACCCCTGGCATATTTAAGCTCACTCAGCTTAACAGACGGCACAATCTTTCTTATCTGCCTGATAAACAGACGCCTACCGATCAAGGGCAGATCATAAAGTAAATTAACAACTATATAGTTGAAAAGAACCCGGTCAAATATAATTTTGAACAGACTTATTACAGGATTTATTCCCAGTCCAAATGTTTTCCAGTATTCCGAAAATGTTGACCAGTTATGTCTCTCTAGCTGAAATATAGGTTTTGCAGTGGGCCCGAACCTGGTAATTTCCGGATTGTGCACCTCGGGATCGCCATGTATTGCAGCAAAAGGAAGCTTTGGCGCCTGAATTGTATAGACCTTGCCGTTAAGCACTTTGGGAGCTGTATAGAAACTTCCGGCCATTGACAGGACAGAGAGATTCTTACCGTATCCGAGTGATTTGGCAATCATACAGGCTATGTCCTCCGGCAGCGATCACAACAACAGAAGCCCTCAACTCACCCTTATTCGTGTTAACAACAAAATGATCATCATTCCTCGTGATGCTGGTAAGCCGGGTATCGAGCTGTATATCCAGAGCAGGATTCTTCCTGAGAGCATTATTGACAAATGAATGACACAGATTTTTAAAGTCGACCGTATAACCATCCCCGGTAACAAGGGCAAGCACTTCCTGATCGGGGCTCCTGCCTTCGAGAATCCTGGGTTCCATCTTACCTATTTCCTCCCTTTCTATCATCCTGAGATTCGGAAAAAGTTTACTGAAGGCAGGATATCTTTCCCTGAGTTGCTTAACCTGATCACTGCCGACAGCGAGGACCATCTTTGAATATTTACTGAATAATTTCAGGCCGTCCGGTGAATTCTTTTCGCTTTCAAGGTATTTCATTACCATATCCGCCATCCGCTTTACGCTTTTTGCCTTTTCAATGGAGTAGTTGGTTTCTATATCGCCGAAGTGGAGGGTCTGACTGTTATTATATGATGCAGAATTGACAAGGCCAAAATCGGAATATTTTTCTATAAGTCCGATATTTTTAATGTTGGTATATTTGCTTAAGGTATAGAGGAGAGCTGTT
Source organism: uncultured Bacteroidales bacterium (assembly GCA_963816345.1). Classification (GTDB taxonomy): domain Bacteria; phylum Bacteroidota; class Bacteroidia; order Bacteroidales; family VadinHA17; genus LD21. The sequence continues at coordinate 581,599 of CAWFKI010000005.1, read as the reverse complement.
CCCACAACACCTCCCCCGACGATCAGAACATCATATTTGTTATCTGTCTGGTTCATTTCAATATTTTTAAATTATCTCTCACTTATAGGAATGTATTCATGTGCCCCATACACATTTTTAAAAGCAGGACGTATAAGTCTTTTTGCACTGAATGTCAGTTCTTCGATCCTGTGGGTGCACCATCCTGCTACCCTTGCAACTGCAAACAACGGCGTATAAAGCTCCTTAGGAATATCGAGGCAGGCATATACAAAACCTGAATAAAAATCGACATTTATACATACTACCTTTGTCGACTTTTCTCCTTTGAATACCCTGAAAACTTCAGGAGTAAGCCTCTCCACCATGGAATATAGCTCAAATTCATCAAGACGTCCCTTTTCTATGGCAAGCTCCCTTGCCTTTACCTTCAGGATAGCAGCCCTTGGATCAGAAATAGTGTAAACGGCATGTCCTATTCCGTAAATTTTCCCTGAAAGGTCATTTGCTTTTTTATTAAGTATCCTGAGCAGGTAATCCGTAACCTCTTTTTCACTTGTCCAGTCTTTTACATGGGTCTTCATATTTTCCATCATTTCAAGCACCCTTACGTTAGCTCCTCCGTGGAGTGGTCCTTTCAATGATCCGATTGCCGAGGTCACTGAAGAATAGATATCTGTTTCTGAGGAACTTGTGACCCTCATTGTAAATGTTGAATTGTTTCCTCCACCATGTTCAGCGTGGAGGACGAGCAACAGATCGAGCAGATCGGCTTCGAGTTTTGTAAAACCTGTGCAATCTCCCTTTATCAGAAACAGGAAATTTTCAGCCGTGGTCAGATTTGCCTGAGGATGGCGGATTGAAAGGGTTTTCCACTGATAAAGATGGCGTAAGGCCTGGTAGGAATAGGCAACTATCGTAGGGAATTTGGCCATTATATTCAATGACTGCCTGATCATATTGTCGAGGGAAATATCATCCGGTTTTTCATCGAGAATATATAATCCAAGTACTGACCTGGCAAGTATATTAAGCACATCCTTCCCTTTCATTGACAATATCATATCCTTTACGAAATCGTCGGGCAGGGGGCGCAGCGAGGCCATATATTCTGAAAATTCCCTGAGTTCCTCTTTGTCTGGCAGATTACCTGTCAATAAAAGAAAGACTGTCTCATCAAAACCATGCCGGTCCTCTTTCTGAAAACCCTGGGTAATTTCATCGATATCGATGCCACGGTACAGTAACCTTCCCGGGATTGCCACCACCTTATCCATCCTCTTTCCTGTATCCGATCACGTCCCCGATATTTGTCAAACCGACCAGTACTCCTGTTCCATCCTTGTTTCTCAGGCCACGCTTCACGTCAAACTGCTCAAATAATTCAGTATCGATCTGGCAGGAAGCTTTTACTTGTTTCTCAAGGTTTGAAAATAAACTCTGTTCACTCATAACAATTATTATTATACTGATTTATAGTTTAATATTTGAGATAATGGCATCTGCGAATTCTGAGGTTTTTACAAGTGTCGCATTTTCCATAAGCCTGTGGAAATCATAAGTAACTTTTTTACTCAGTATGGTTCTTTCCAATCCTGAATAAATGGCTTCGGTGACTTCTCTCCATCCCAGGTAGTCGAACATCAGAGCTCCCGACAATATTACCGAACCCGGATTAACCTTATCCTGATCTGCATATCTGGGAGCGGTACCATGGGTAGCTTCAAAAATGGCGTGCCCGGCCTCAAAATTGATGTTTGCCCCCGGGGCAATGCCAATTCCTCCCACTATGGCAGCCAGTGCATCTGAGATATAGTCGCCGTTGAGATTTAATGTTGCAATTACAGAATATTCTGCCGGTCGGGTAAGTATCTGCTGCAGGAAGGCATCAGCAATAACATCTTTAATTATTACCATTCCGTCAGCCTGCGCCTTGTCAAGCATCTTGTCTGCCACTTCAGAGCCCTGTGTTTCAGAGATTTTCTTATGCCGGGTCCAGGTAAATACCTTATCCCCGAATTCCCTTTCAGCCAGAGCATATCCCCACTTCATAAAGGAACCTTCGGTGAACTTCATTATGTTACCTTTATGAACAAGTGTGACTGATGGCAATTTTTTTTCGATAGCAAACTTTATAGCCTGTCTTACCAGGCGTTCCGTTCCCTCAAGAGACACAGGTTTAATGCCGATAGATGAGGTAGCCGGAAACCGGATCGACTTAACACCCATTTCCTCAATCAGAAATCTTTTCAGTTTATCGGTTTCAGGCTTGCCATTCATGAATTCAATTCCGGCATAGATATCTTCAGTATTCTCCCTGAAGATATGCATATTAACCCTTTCCGGGTGCTTCACGGGGCTTGGAACACCCTGGAAATATCGCACGGGCCGGTAACAGGTATACAGATCAAGGACCTGACGTAAGGCCACATTCAATGAACGCATCCCTTCGCCGACCGGTGTTGTTAACGGACCTTTTATACCAACCAGGTAATCTCTGAAAACTGAAAGGGTCTCTTCAGGCAGCCAGCTTCCGGTCAGCTTAAAAGCTTTCTCACCGGCCAGTACCTCTTTCCACTCTACCTTTCTTTTCCCATTATAAACTTTTGCAACAGCTGCATCAAAAACCCTTACCGATGCTTTCCATATATCAGGTCCGGTACCGTCACCCTCGATAAAGGGAATTACGGGGTTCTCGGGAACACTTAATCTGCCTTCTTTAAGTTTGATTTTTTCGGGTTTCATATTATTTTTTAATTAATTGATTTGCTGTCCTGTATGACTGTTAAATTACGTATGATCCTATCCGGATCTGATCTCTTTTATCCTGTCTACATATCCCACTTCACTAAGTCCATCATAACGATGATGTACTTCAGAGGCTTTTCAAATTTGACTTTCTGATGAGATTCAAAGCACTTCCAGCTTTAAACCAGGCAATCTGGGCTTCATTATAGGAATGTTTTGCTGCAATTGTTTCCCTGGTTCCGTCGGAATGTCTTAAAATAACAGACAGCGGTTTCCCGGGAGAGAATCCTTTTAATCCTGTAATATCAAATTTATCATCCTCCTTTATCTTATTATAATCTGCCTTGTCGGAAAATGTCAGGGTAAGAATTCCCTGTTTTTTCAGGTTGGTCTCATGGATCCTTGCAAAGGATTTTACGATCACGGCCCTTACATTCAGAAATCTTGGTTCCATGGCTGCATGTTCACGTGATGATCCCTCCCCAAAGTTCTCCTCTCCTGCTACCACTGTTCCGATTCCTGCTGTTTTATATGCCCTGGCTACTGACGGAACGGCATCGTACTGATGAGTTAACTGATTAAGGGTGAGATTCGTTTTGTCATTAAAAAAGTTAACGGCACCGATCATATAATTATTTGATATATTCTCAAGATGTCCCCTGTATTTTAACCAGTAACCTGCCATTGATATGTGGTCTGTAGTACATTTCCCCTTTACTTTGATCAGCAGGGGAAGGCTGGAAAGATCTGATCCGTCCCATTCTCTGAAAGGGGTCAGAGGTTGCAGTCTTTCAGAATCTTCAGCAATTATAATTTTGCTTTTGTCTGTGGTTTTTGAAGGTTCCTGATAGCCGCTTCCCTGGCTTCCGAATCCATTCTCAGGAAGCTCAAGTCCGACAGGTTCCGCAAGTTTTACCTCTTTACCATCTGCATTTTGCAGAGAATCGGTAATCGGGTTAAAAGTGAGCCTGCCGGAAATAGCAATAGCGGTCACTATCTCAGGAGAGGCAACAAATGCATATGTATTGGGGTTGCCATCAGTTCGTTTGGCAAAATTACGGTTGAAGGAGTGAATAACAGTATTGACAGGGCTATTTTCGGCTCCCTTACGGTCCCACTGGCCAATACAGGGGCCGCAGGCATTGGCGTATACCTCCCCTCCTATTTTTTTTAATAAATCGAGATATCCGTCCCTTTCGACAATAAATCTGATCTGCTCCGATCCCGGGGTGATCTTGAATTCAGATCTTGCAGAAAGTTTAAGCTCAAGGGCATTTTTTGCAACAGAAGCTGACTTTGAAATATCCTCATAGGAAGAATTGGTACAGGATCCGATAAGACCAACCGCTACCTTTACAGGCCATCTGTTTTTTTCTGCAGCTTCCTTCATCATTGATATAGGTGTTGCTACATCCGGGGAGAAGGGTCCGTTAATATATGGTTCCAGTTCTGCAAGGTTTAATTCAAGATACTGGTCATAATATTTCGAAGGTTCTGAAAAAATTTCCGGATCTGATCTGAGATTTTCCCTGTTCGCTCCGGCCAGATCTGCAACATCCTGCCTGCCTGTTGCAATCAGATATTTCTCCATTGAGCCGTCATACCCGAAAATTGAGCAGGTGGCTCCGACTTCCGCACCCATGTTGCATATTGTGGCTTTCCCGGTGCATGAGAGCGAATCAGCTCCTTCACCGAAATATTCAATTATACAACCGGTTCCTCCATTTACTGTAAGAAGTCCGGCCAGTTTCAATATTATGTCTTTCGGGGAGGTCCATCCGTTGAGCCGTCCGGTTAATTTTATTCCTATAAGCTTCGGGAGCTTCAGTTCCCAGCCCATCCCGGTCATAACATCAACAGCATCAGCTCCGCCTACTCCAATGGCGACCATCCCGAGTCCACCTGCATTTGGTGTATGAGAGTCTGTTCCAATCATCATCCCGCCGGGGAATGCATAATTCTCCAGGATTATCTGATGGATAATTCCTGATCCCGGTCTCCAGAATCCGATATCATACTTATTGCATACTGAGCTTAGAAAATCATATACCTCCTTATTTGTGGCAACAGCTGTTTTCAGGTCTGTTTCAGCCCCTGACTTAGCCATTATAAGATGATCACAATGAACAGATGCAGGAACGGATGTTTTGTCCTTCCCGGCCATCATGAACTGCAAAAGCGCCATCTGGGCCGTTGCGTCCTGCATGGCAACCCTGTCAGGCAAAAACTCAACATAATCTGTACCCCGTTTATATGATCCTGCTGTTCTGTTGTAAAGATGGCTGTATAGAATTTTCTCACTTAAGGTCAGGGGGCGTTTCAGATTATTCCTTGCCTCTGTAATCCGTAAGGGCAGTGTTCTGTAAAACTCCCTTATCACTTCAAAATTTAATATCATATCGAGATAATTATATTGAGTTAGTTTCTAACCTGCCCACTGCCTTCAATAATCCACTTATAGGTTGTCAGAGCTTCGAGAGCCATCGGCCCTCTTGCATGTAATTTTTGGGTTGAAATTCCAATTTCACCTCCGAGTCCGAATTCAGATCCATCTGTAAAAGCAGTTGAGGCATTTGCGTAGACAGAAGAGGCATCTACCATCTTATAGAACAACTCTATCCGGTTATTGTTCCCGGAAATTATGGCCTCACTGTGCCTTGATCCGAATTCAGCAATGTGTAACAAGGCTTCATCAAAAGAATCAACGGTTTTAACAGCCATTTTATAGGAAAGGAATTCTGTGCCAAAGGAGTCTCTGGTGGCTTTTTTAAGCAGTGCTGCCGGGTACTTCCCTTCCAGGGCCCTGAATGCCTTCTCATCTGCATAGATAATAACATTTGCCTCTGAACACAGGCTGACCAGGTAATCAAGATCGCCAAGGCGTTGTTCATGGATTATCAGGCAGTCTAGAGCATTACAGACACTTACCCTTCTTGTTTTTGCATTATTAATTATGGTACGGCCTATTTCCCTGTCGCCATACTCATCAAAATAGGTATGGCAGATGCCTGCTCCTGTTTCAATCACCGGGATAGATGCATTTTCTCTTACAAAATCTATCAGGTTCCTGCTGCCGCGGGGTATTATCAGATCGACATACTCCCTTGCATTCAGTAACTGAGTTGTCTCCTCACGACCGGCAGGTAAAAGACTAAGGATATTTTTGTCGGCGCCACTTTCTTCAAGTACTGACCATATTATCCCTGCGATAGCCCTGTTCGAATTAATGGCATCACTACCTCCCTTCAGAATGCAGGCATTACCCGACTTAAGGCAGAGGGAAAAGACATCAAATGTAACATTTGGCCTTGCCTCATAGATTATACCTATAACACCAAATGGAACCGTTACCCTGGAAATTACCAGCCCGTTGGGTCTTGTAACAGTTGAAATCACCCTGTTTACAGGACTTGGCATTGCGGCCACATCCCGGATGTCGGAAGCTATTCTGTCAAGTCTTCCGGCAGTAAGCATCAGCCTGTCGTACCTGGGGTCAGATTCTTCCATCAGTGACAGGTCCTTTTTGTTTTCGGCAATTATGTAACCGGAGTTTGAAACAGCTGCATCTGCCAACCTGAGGAGAATACTGTTTACAGTACCGGTATCCATAACTCTTAAAGAGCGTCCTCCCTTTACTGCTTCCTTAAATATATCTGTACAATCCATCTTCTGATTAACTAATTGCATAAAGTTTTTTACCCTTGTCACTACCCTTGATCTTCTCATTGATCACCAGATAGTCATAATGGATAAATGGCTTGCCCCGCTTTTCACCAATGTTCTGTTCAGCCTTTTTCGAGTCGTACTGTGATTTCCCCAATCCGATAATGTCCCCATTTTCGTCGGTAATTCTTACTATATCGCCTTTCTTGAAAAATCCCTCAACTTTTGTTATTCCAATCATAAGAAGGCTTGTAGCCTTTTCACCAAGAAGCGCCTCTCTGGCACCTTTGTTGATTACAACTGCCCCCTTGACAAAAGTATCGGAATGAGAAAGCCACTTTTTCACACCTGTCTCTTTTTTTCTGCTTGCAATGAAATGTGTATAAGGAACATCTTTCCCTCTCACAATATCGGTCAGTATGGAATCACGCGTTCCATTTGCAATAAAGACATCAATACCCTGGGAGGCAATCTTTCTCGATATCGAATATTTAGTAATCATCCCGCCACGCCCAAATCCCGATTTAAATGTTGAAATATACTTATCCATATTTTCGGAATCCTCATCTATTCTTATAATAAGCTCCGTGCCTTTTTGTCCGGGTAACCCTGTGTAGACTCCGTCAACATTTGAAAGAAGAAAGAGGGAATTACAATCCATCATTGATGAGATGAGCCCTGAAAGCTCATCATTATCCGTGAACATCAGCTCATTAATAGAGACGGCATCATTTTCATTGACAATAGGCAGAACCTTGTTCTCAAGCATAGCTGAGATACATTGTTTCATATTCAGATAATGTCTGCGGTCCCTGAAACTCTCCTTTGTAGCGAGGAGCTGACCGGCCTGAATCCCGTATTTACCAAAGAGAAACTGATAACTCGACATCAGTTTTACCTGACCTATTGCAGCCCAGATCTGCCTGGCGGCAATTATATTTGTTTTTTTTGAAGGAGAAATCTCTCCACGACCTGCGGCAACTGCCCCGGATGTAACCAAAATAACCTCGACACCCTGCTTAAACAGAATTGCAACATCCTCAACAAGCCGTAATATCCTGCCTTCATTGAGCGATCCGTCACCCTGAGTAATAACGTTGCTCCCTAACTTGACCGTTATTCTTCCGAATTTTGGTATAATGTTTTTCAATTTATTACAGTTTTCGCTTTACAGCCTACAATTTGTTGCAAATTTAATATAAATAACGAATGGAATATTGTAAAAATGATATTTTCATTAGCTATGTATACGTACAGCTAACCATCATTAATTCAGAGGATCAATAATGAAATACCTGTATAAATAATCCGCCACAAGTTATCAAGCCGGCGGAAGAGAAAATAAAAAACTGACATTTATCATTGTTTGGTAAAACCACCTGTTGTCAAGACAGATAAAGAATGATCTGCCACCGGCGGGAGCATTTTATTTATGCATCCTTAAGCTGAAGAGATCAATGAGGAATCAGAGTAAGATGATTCCTCATTACCATTGATTTTGAAAACCTGGTGCCTCAGTCGGCAGTTATTTCACCTCTGAGCTTTATATCGGCAGATGATGAACCTATCATAACATTTATCCTGCCGCTTTCCAGAATAAATGATTTTTTGTCAATATCCCAGAAGGCCAGATCAGCAGCCCTGAGAGGAATTATAACATTTACCGTTTCTCCTTTCGGCACAAAAACCCGTTTAAAGCCCTTTAAAGCTATAGCCGGCCTTGTAACCTTTGATCCGGGGAAACTTACATAAAGCTGTGTCACTTCATCGCTGTCAAAATTTCCTGTATTCTTAAGTTTAAAAGCAAAGATTATCTCTCCCTCTTTACTTATAACATTTTTATCCGGCTTTAAATCCGAGTATTCAAAGCTTGTATATGTCAATCCATGACCAAATGGGAAGAGTGGTTCATTTTTGTCATACATGGAGGTCCGGCCCTGAGTAATATCATAGTTCAGTATTGGAGGGAGCTGGTCAATTGAGGTTATCCAGGTCTGGACCAGCCGGCCGGCGGGACTTATTTTCCCAAGTATAACGTTTGCCATGGCATTACCCATTTCCTGGCTCGACTGGCTTACATGCAAAATTGCAGGGACATGCTCCTTTGACCAGTTTATGGCATAGGGAAAGCTGCATACCATTACCAGGATAGTCCGGGGATTGGCGGCCAGTACAAGCCTGACAAGGTCTTCCTGTTCAATTGATATCGCCTGTCGGTCGATACCCTCCCTTCCATCACTTGCAACATAATTCTGTTCCCATCCCAAACCATAGCTGAGAGGATGGTTTCCGATGCACACAATAGCAACATCGGATTCCCTGGCTGCAGTAACTGCTGAATCTGCCTTATTGCTGGCCGCATACCGGATAATACAATCACTCCCCAGGGCATTCTTCATTCCGGCCAGTATACTTACCCTGTAGGGAGGAGTGCCTGAATACCAGTCCGAAATAACACTGTTTGCAGATGGCCCGATTACTGCTATTGATTTGATCTTCTTCCTGTCAAGGGGAAGAATCATTTTCCCGTTCTTAAGAAGGACTATAGATTTTGCAGTAGCCTCTCTTGCCAGATTATGTGCCTCCGGTTTTGTCCAGGGGGCTACCGTATCAGTGATAGCTATTGATGTATAAGGATTGTCGGGTGAATTATCAAGCAATCCCAGTTTTAACAGAACTCTGAAGTTTCCGTAAATAGCTTCATTTATATCTTTCTCAGATATCAACCCTCCGGCCAATGCCTCCTTTACCGATGGCCTGTAGTCATCAAGGAACATTGTAATTCCCGCCTTAATACATTCCGCGGCAGCTACAGTCAGTGATTTATAATAGGCATGTGTTGTCACCAGTTGTTTAAATGCCCCTCCGTCAGTAGAAATGATGCCCCTGAGGCCCCAATCTTTCATTGTTACTTCCCTCAATACCGGATGAACCGTGCATGGTATACCGTTATACTCATTATAGGCAGCCATAAAGGTCCAAACAGCATTTTTCCAATCAAAACATATAAGCCAGCCCGGCATTCCACCTGAACCCAGGAAATGGTTCAATATTGCTTGTAAGGGCCTGTGTCGCCTGCAGGAATAGCGACAACGGAATTTTTCCGGCCGATCCTGCAACCTTTGGTGATATAAACAGGCCATCATTACTTCCGGTATAATCTATATAAAATAGCTGAAGGCTGGCCGACAAAATAAGCGCTTTTCCGATCCTCATATCAGCCCTGTCATAAACAGCATTATAAAAGCTTCCCTTTATAGTGCCCGGATCCTGACCGTTGTCGCTCCAGTACATTAAAGATAATATACTTACGGGAGAGAACTTATAAATTACTGCCAGTTCATAGGTTAAATATTGTTGTGCCTGAAGCTTTCTGTAATCCTCAGCCGCTTCATATTCGCTGAAGAACATGCTGAAATCCATCCCGGTCCGGAGCTCAAACGATGGCTTATATATTAATCTGTAATGTACCCAGTTATCTATTATCCATGGCCTGAAATTAAAACCATAAGCAATCTGCGGGTCATAGCTGAACCTTCCTTTAGCAAGTGTAAATGATGCTATCATGGCAGGCTTCCCCAGCGAAAAGGCAGGTATAGGGGCAATCCCGTTGCTATTGATACTGAAGCTTCCGTTAATTTTCAATTTTGACCCGGTGCTGTCTGTTCTCTCCCTTGAAAAGCTCAGGCTGAAAATGAACAGGAACAATAAACAAAAATAAATTCTCATCAAAAAGTAATTTTAATAAAGCCGAATTTTCAAAAATTATTTCGGACCTGTTTCCTGTTTTTGGCCTGTTCCATTCTGAAGCCATATGTCCAGACGCGGAGTATCGCCATCATACGGTTTGCCGAGTATATCCAGATCTCCGTCCCCATCCAGGTCGGCAATTTCTGATTCATGCAGGTCGATGCCTTTTGATATGATCAACTCTTTCGGGAAATTGCCGTTTCCATCACCCAGAAGCAGATGATTTATGGCGTTGACATTATTGAAGAGAGTCATTTCAGCATTCCAGATATCGGGGTTCCCATCGCCGTTGAAATCAATAATACTAAGTGAATGACCATTGCTCACTTTTGGCAAAATTTCTTTTCTTACCCATGTATCCTTCTGATACTCATAAAGGTACATTGGCGCCCATCCGTCTCCCACCACAAGTACCACTTCAGGCCTGCCCCCTTTTATCAGCTGGCCCGCAGCACACCGGCTGAATGCATATGCCCCGTCAATGATATTGCAGGAAAATCTGTTCTCACTGGTATATTTAAACCACATACCTCCGCCGACAATATCCTGTATGCCGTCTCCGTCAATATCGGCCTTCGCCAGACCCTCGTGTTCATTCGTACCTTTGAAAGGGGGATAAGTCCCGTGTTGTTCCATCTGGCCGTCTGTAAAGTATTTATAAACAGGGATCAGGGCCCACGCGGATAAAATCTTCGGATCTGAAGGTATCCGGGTAAAATAAAGAGTCTGGTCGCCCTGGGCCCAGAAAACCAGGTCAGTCCTGCCATCACCGTCAAAATCCCCTGCTATCTGGTCATGGATCTTTGCCCCTCCTGTGTTTTTTATAAGGTATCTTTTCCAGGGCCTGTCTTTTACAAAATCAGGGAATGGATTTTCCCACCACCAGACCTGATTTGACCGGTAGTCGCCGCCGGCAACAATATCCATATCTCCATCATTATCAATATCACATGCTATGGTGCCTGCTTCGACCGGAAGCATGCCCTCTTCCACAATATACTTCTTCCAGCCCTCTTTCAGCCGTCTGTACCAGACCAATGCGGGAGCCTCTGTTCTTTCTGATATACAGAAATCATTAATGCCATCATTATCAAAGTCGGCAACGGCAGCTGATGTCTGCTCCCTGCCGCCGTTCGGCACCTCTAATGATCCGTCAGTGGTTGATATATGTTCCCACCTTACCTGGCAGTAAACCTGAAGGGGCATACTGCAGGCAAACAATACAAAGGCAATTCTCCTGCTTATTTTATCCATTATTTTCCATTTTTTACGAACTGCAAGTTATAATTCACCAGAGAGCTTCACGCTTCATAACCATATCGTCAAATGCTGCAGCTTTTTGAGGATCAAACGCTGCAAGCTTCTTCCAGTCGTCAGTACCATAGACTCCGGCCCGGGAATAGTCAAACGGGATAAATCGGATCTTCCTTGCAACCGAAAGCGATTTGAAATGAAAATCAAACCCGGCAGGATTGACAAAAAGCGGATCTGCAATTACCGAATGTTGATCCTTCGCTGATTCCTGCCATTCCCTGAAAGACATATCACCAAAACGGATATCTTTTGTCCTGGTATCCCAGTAGCAGTTATAATCAGTTAACAGATTGAATTTATTCCAGTTACTGCTCAGAAGAGTTCCTTTATCAAAATAGATTATGTTGTTTGTGAAGGTGATTGATCTGTGCTCCTCGACTCTCGTTGCCTGCAGCTGGGCTTTTATATTAAGTGCGAAAATGTTATTCCTTATTATATTTTCTTTACCATAATGCTGATGAAAGCCTGAACTTTTGCAGGCATAAACCAGGTTATTCTCCTCCCTTATACCGAATGATCCTTCATCTGTATAAAGTCCCCATCCTCCGTAATCGAAAGAGTAGACATGATGGATGGCATTATTGGAGACGGTTGTTCCTTCCGAAGCGCCCAGAGTATATACCCCTCCCATATCAGAGAGCTCACCCCATCCAAGGTGATGTATATGGTTGAACTCTATTTTATTCCTTTTGGAAGGGCTGGGTGCATAGCCCCATACCCATCCCGCTGATATCCCGGTATAGTAAAAATCTGCTATCTCATTATGCGTAAGTTTGTTATCACTTGCATTGAATATGATCAAACCTACGGCAGAGGGGAAAACCTTACCTCCACCCCTGATAATATTATTATCGACGGTTATGTTATTTGTGATCTCCCCGCTCTGAGGACGAATTATGGTCTCCCCGATTTTAACTCCTCCGGCACCAAGGTCGTGCAGGTATGAATGGCTCAGGGTACAATTGCTGCATGCCCTTCGAAACCAGAATGCATAAGTTCCGGTATGGGCAATCTCACAGTTTGTAAAGGTAATGCTGTCTGCAAAATCCAGTGTCACAACAGCGCCGATGGGAGAAGCAGCCTGTGCTGCTTCATTGCCCCCTGAAGGCATCTGGTAACCTGCCACTTCGAAAGTCAGGCTATCAAGTACAATATTTTTAACCCTGTTCCCTGAAACCGAATCTCCTCTGACCGAGAGGAATTCTTTAATGACTGGTGCAAAAAAAGTGGTTGTTTCAATAGTCTCGCCATTCATGGGAATATAATAAAGATACCCGGAGCGGTCGAGGTACCATTCACCGGGGACATCCAGGGCAGCTTTGAAATTATCAATATAATAGCGTGATTGACCGTCAATTAAATTCCACGGTTGCATCCCGGTTCCAACGGTACGAATGGAAAAATTGCCCGGGTCATAGCCGGCAATATGCTTCATTGTGTTATCCCACTTGTGATAAAATGTTATCTCTGCGTCCCTCCAATCTTCTGCCGAAAAATTCTTGAAACAGGATGCATCGGCCGGGTTGAGTTCAATCTCCTGTACAGCCAGCTGCGGGATTTGTCCATTTCCTTTGATCAGCACGGCTTCGGTTGCCTTCTTTACAGTATAAAAGCCCTCATTGGGAGTCCTGGCCCTTACTGCCCTCCTTCCGTTTACATAGAGCTGCTCAAAATAGGAGTCATACCATGCAACCTGGGGAACAAATATCCTCCACAGACTTTCATTCACTTTTTCGGCTCCATATAATCTGACACCTCCCCTGAATACAGCCTTCTTTCCCTCTTCTGATCTTATGATAAGCGGTGAATCTGAGGTGCCACTGTCATCGCAGGTAAGGGACAATGGCTGAAACATGAAATATTCCCCGGCCAGGGCGATTATCTCAACCGGTTGTGAGCTATTACCCTTCTTTCTGTATTCCCGTGCAGCATCCCTGGCTGCCGTCAAAGTGGCAAGAGGTTTCTCAGAAGTCCCGGTATTGTTGTCGTTACCATCCGGTGACAGGTAGATCTTCTGTGCATAAGCAGGATCGTAACCTGAAAAGGTCAGCATAATCAGCAGTCCTGTAAGTATTTTCATGTTTGTGGCTATTATTTGATAAATTCAGGAAATGATCCCGGCGTTTTCAAATTATCAGATAAATTTACATAATTAATTATTCCCATCTTCTATGAAAACAACAAGAATTCTCCTCTCTGCCTTCCTGCTGCTCCGGTCAGCATGCTTCATATCCTCCGCCCAGGTGATGCCCGGGAATATGCATGTAGCAGTTGAGTGGATGAATGAGACACCGAAGGGGTACATTGAAGTATTTAACGGTGATCTTGAAAATCTTGCTATTTCCTCCGGAAAGGGCGGAATACGGGGCGACCATTTTGAATTCAGATCCCGGGGGAGGAACCGGCTTGAAATCTCACTTGAAAATGTAAAGGTGAATTATGGCAGCGGCCCTACGGTTGTGACTGTCCATTCCGGAGCAAATTCCTTCTCTTTTTTTCTGAGAGACGTATCAGTAGGATTTCCAATCTATATTCCTGATTATAAAGTTGTTGTTTGTTCATCTGACGACAGGCGCTCTTACAGTGAGATTGAAAGTAGCATCATGGGACGCAGGCTTGTCTCAAACCTGCAGAAGATTGAAAATGAACCGGAAGAGTCGTTTGATTCAGCATCGGTTCATACCCGCGATCAGATCTGTCCCACATGGCTGGGAATAAGCCGCGACATCAGGATATTTGAAATAGCGACGCCGCAGGATATGGATCTTATTATTCCCAGGATGGCATCCTCACCGGTAATACTTCCGGAAGCGAACAATACCGGCATAACATATGGTTACATGGTCGGACGGGGTCAGAGTGTTGAACCCAATGCAGTAAGGAGACTTGAAGAGGGGGTATTGCCGGTACTCACATCTGCAAAAGTGGATGGAGATATCGAATATAATACAACAATGTTTATTACGCTGGAGCACAGCAAACTGGAAAGAGAGACATCGATCGGCACTTCCTACCTGGTCGCCGACAGCAGCAGCTATGGTCACATGTTCACCCCGGAACAGGAAGGAATGCTGAAATTACAGCTGGCTGATGAATCAAAGAAAACAGAAGAGACAGTATTATATTTCAGGGCTGTTGCTGTTAACAGGTCCCCGGTCCCGCGCTATGCCTGGTTCAGAACTGTAAGGCCCGGATCGGGCTGGTGGCAAAAGCTTGCCTATAGCTATGACAGGGAAAAGGGATTCTCACGCTATTCTTCAGGAAGAGTATTCGGCATTTCCAGGCTTAATGGCAAACCTTTGCATGATGAGGAGATTGCGGTGCTTCTGAAACCAGATGAAGAAGCAGTATTTGAATTCATGATTCCGCATAATCCGGTTTCGGAGGAGCGGGCAACAAGACTGGCCGGGGAGTCATTTGATCAAAGGCATAAAGAGTGCATAAACTTCTGGAAGACAAAGCTGGCGGATGCAGCTTCAATTACGTTGCCTGAGAAACGGGTTGAGGAGATGATCAGGGCCGGACTGCTTCATCTGGATCTGATAACATATGGCAAAGAGCCCGGGGGGACACTTGCACCGTCGGTGGGTGTCTATTCTCCGATAGGTACTGAAAGCTCCCCTATCATTCAGTTTTACAATTCTATGGGCCTGCAGGACGAGGCAAAACGATCTCTGATGTATTTCCTTGACAAGCAGCATGATGACGGCATGATACAGAATTTCGGAGGCTACATGGTTGAAACCGGAGCAGCTTTATGGAGCATGGGTGAATATTTCCGCTATACCCGTGATACGGCCTGGGTAAGACAGGTTGAGCCAAAACTTGTTAAGGCCTGCGATTTCCTTCTTCAATGGAGGGAGAAAAATAAAAGGGAAGATCTGAAGGGCAAAGGGTTTGGGATGATTGACGGAAAGGTTGCTGATCCTGAGGATCAGTTCCACCAGTTCATGCTTAACGGATATGCATACCTGGGGATAAGCCGGGTTGCTGAAATGCTGGGAACAGTCGACAAAATAAATTCCGCGCGTCTTAAAAAGGAAGCAGAATCGTGGAGAGAGGATATAAGAATATCTTTCTTTAACTCAATGGCAGGATCTCCCGTAGTACCTCTTGGAGACGGAACATGGTGTCCGACAGTACCTCCCTGGACAGAAGCAAAGACTCTGAGGCTTCTTTATTATAACCCTGAAACTTTCATGTCACATGGCACATTCACAGTTTCAGATGCCATGCTTGGGCCTCTTTACCTTGTTTTCTGCGAAGTTCTGGCTCCGGGGGAAAAGGCGTCTGAAATGTTATTAAACTATCACAGCGAGTTGTTTTTTCAGAGAAATGCGGCATTCAGTCAGCCTTATTACAGCCGGCACAACTGGCTGCAGCTGAAGCTGGGGATGGTAAAACCATTCCTGAAAACATATTATAACACCTTCTCAGCCCTGGCCGATAGAAGTACATATACTTTCTGGGAACATCTCTACAAGGTAAGCGTTCATAAAACACATGAGGAAGCATGGTTCCTGATGGAGACCCGGTGGATGTTATATATGGAAGAAGGACAGACACTTAAACTATTATCCGGAGCACCCCGGAAATGGTTTGAAGATGGCAGTAGGATTGAGGTGAAGAATGCTGCAAGTTATTTCGGACCGGTCTCATTTTCAGTGCTTTCAAATGTTGCTAAAAATTATATTACTGCAACGGTTGAATGTAACTCTGACCGCAGGCCGGCGGAGGTAAACATCAGAATACCCCATCCTGCCGGTAAGAGTCCGTCGAAGGTTACCGGGGGTGAGTATGACAAAACGACTGAATCGGTAACGATAAAACCATTTGGAGGTAAAGCGGATGTAAGAATTGAATATTGAACTTCAGACTCATCCGGGATAATCCCCTTAGGTTTGCACTAAGGTATTAAGAAGATTCATTGCGTTGGCCCTGTAATCACCATTTCATCAGATCCCTGATAAACGGAATAAGCTCACCGGCCATCTTCTGATGTTCTTCAACATTCGGATGCCAGTCGCTTCCGTTGGGTTCAAAAGGGGAAAACTCAAAATAGCTTACAGCGGGATCAGTTTTTCCGTATGTGTTTACAACTGAATGCAGATATGACTTCCATTTTTCCCATTCCGCCCCGGTGTTGGAGGGACCGGCTATACATATAATACTGGTAGCCTTATAGTTGCTCCTTATCCGCTTTAAGAATTTTACATAACTGTTTACAAATGTTGCAGAATCAAGCGGAGCGGAAAGGTCATTTCCTCCAAGATCTATGACAACTACCCGGGGCCGGAACTTTTCGAAGTTCCATGACTTGTCACTATTAGCAACTACCTGGTTGTACAATATAGGCATTGTGAAGGTTGTGTCGCCTCCGTAGCCCTGGCACATTCCGATACCTGACCTGCAAACGGTTGTATATTCGGCATCCAGCGCCCTGGCTGTCACAGCGCCATAGGTCAGGTAGTTGTTTTCCGTTTCATACCGGAAATGTTCATCCCTGCTTTTACCTTCATCGCCATAGCCGCATGTATAGGAATCACCGATAAATTCAATAACCCTTGTTTTTACGGAAGGAGGGTATAATTCTTTGCCTTTTGCCAGCTGAAGCCCTTTGAAAGTTGTATTACCACCATGCCATTCAGTCCTCCGGTAAATCTCAAGGGTGTGTTTCCCCTCATCAAGCTTGCCGGCAAGCGGGTAAACTCCATCCGGTCTATTTGTTGTAAGAACGAACATGCTGTCATCAATTAAAACATTGAACATGTTTCTCAGGCTGTCGTCTTTCAGTGTCACTTCAACTGAGGGTCCTTCAAATACTGTCCGGATGGCACTTCCTGAATACATGAATACAGGACTTTTTTTATCCGTAAGGTCAAACCTGCCGATGAGGGCGATGTTCTTATTGTCTGCAGTAAAAAATCCTTTCCGGGATTGATTGCAGGAGGTAAGTATCAATGAAAGAATTAAAACAGGAAGATAAATTTTCATAACAAAATGTTGATTAAGATTAAATATTTGATTTGATTTTATATCAATATAATAGAATGAACTTACTGTATCAAAAATAATAATATCTGAACCAATGTCGTTTAGTTAAGCTATAATCGTTCAATTCTTATTTGATTTATTGGATGGTTCCCTCTAACCTCTACGAGGTAAATAAGTCTTTATATGGTCACTGTTCTACAATACCTTAAGCCCTACGGGCTAAGGTGTACGGGATCTGGCGGGTTCAAAGAATTTTTTGCCTCATCCAGGTCAAATTCTGGAACGCTTTATTGTTGATGCAATTCAGGTAAGCAATTCAGACCAATTTAATGCCTGATCTAATTATTTCGGCAGCGAATGGATTTGTGCCGGAGAAATCTTTCTCTCTTATTGGATGTGGCTCAATGCGAAGATCTATATTTCTTCGAAAACGTAGTAGGCGCATTTGAATATCAAATATGTCAGAGGTACTTCCAACAATTACTGCTATATCAATATCGCTATTTTTTGAAAAGTTACCTTTTGCAGAGGATCCAAATAAATAGGCCTTCCTGACTGCCATTTCATCTGGAAGTGCACTTAAGAATTTCATTGCAATATTTATAGCTGTTTCAGTAACCATTCTCTCAGTATTTCAATTTTTACCTTCCATTCTTCTGCAAAATCTTTAGTGCAAAGTTTGTAAAACTCTTGTTTATAATTATCATATCGGGCATTTATATTAAATGTCGTCAGCCTGTCAAACCAATCCTCCTGCTCTTCCGTTAATTCTAATCCAATAGCTCTCGCCAGTCTTAATAGATCATGAACTAATACTGCATGAGTTTTTCTATGTTTAACATATAAAGCTTTCAAAAGTTTCTCGATAACAAGATGTCCTAAAAACAATGCCCAATTGTAATCACCGGATTTGAATAAATTAAGCATTGTCTTATAATCTTGCTGTGAAGATTCTATCCAGTGGTCTATTATTTGAGTTGTGTTAAGCTCTTTATCAGTCATATAAGCAAAGATATAATAATTTCCCGATTATCTGAATGTGCCAGATTTTTAAGGAACCAACAAAATCATAAAGAACTACTCAGGAGATTCAATGATATTGAGAAAATGGCTCCGGTTGAGAAAAATCATGTACTCTTTGCTCTATTTACAACCCATGACTGATCAACTGCTCAATTATTCGGGTATTTGCATCTTTTTCGTTTTCATTTAATACAAAGGAATTGTCTTTATTAAACGTAGCCTTGCTCCACAATACAGGCTTATACTGAGGGAAGTCCTTTACTTGTCTGTCTATGAACTGGATAGCCTCGCTCCTCCTGTTCAGTCTTTCATAAGCCCAGGCAGTGACAAGTGTGTTTGCAGGAAGAAAATTCCTCACCGTGTTGTCGATCTTAGGTTCAAACTTAATAATGCGACTGAGCATCGATTCAGCTTCCCCGGCATTCTTCATTTTCTGGTAACACAGGTAGTTCATCCAGTCTTCAAGACGGGTGTCAATATCTTCATCATATGGCTTCCCTACACCAAGGTTCTCAGGCCATAGCCTTGCTTCACCAATAAATTTCAGGGCTCCCTTATAGTTTTTCTTCTGCATCATTTGTACCGCCTGCATCAGCTTTGCCTCACGGTAAAGCTCGTGCCCCTCTGTAGCTCCTTCAAAGGGAATGATATTTATTTTTGTCAGCAGGGCATCTGTCTCCTTGTATTTCCGGTTAAGCAAAAGTGTTTTTGCATATAACGATCCCATAATGAAGTTATCAGGGTGCTGCCGGTAAAAGGCCTCCGTGATTGCCAGAGATTTATCATACTGCTGGTGATTTATGTAGAAGTTTGCCAGGAGCAGATTATAACGCCACTGGCTGTCGAGCGACAAAGCCTTTTTCAGATCCGATTCACATTGTGCATCATTTTTACCTTTTATTATCTCAGCCCTGCCTGCATAGAACGGAGCATAACCTGGCTGGTCCCCACATGCCATCAGAAGGCTTATTGATTCATCTATCCGGTTCCGGTCCTTATAAATAAGTGCCAGATGATATTTTAACAACCAGTCGTCCTGCCTGGAGAGCAACTTTTCCAGAACAGATCCTGTTTCCGACCGGAAGGGAAATGCATAATCAGGTTTGATCTCTGAAACATTAACTTTTTTATCTTGCAGAAAATCAAGCCAGTATATTGTTTCAGCCGTTTGCGGCGATAATAAAAATACCTTTTCAGCTTCTGCAGGGCATCCTGAACTATAATACCAGACCGCCAGTTCAGCGAATGTCTCCTGTGGCAATTCATTCCGGATAAGAGAGACAAACTGACCCTTTGTCTCATCCATCGGATTTAGGAGGTATTTTTCAAATCCTGCGAAATGGTTAAGCGGGTCAAATGATAAAATAGTCTTTAAAACCTCAAGTTCATTCGGGGAATTCTTCATGTTCCGGTAAACTACTGCCTCCAGCTGAAGAGCTTCAATATTGTAACGGTTATAATCAACTGCCCTTTCTGCATATCCAAGGGCTTTATCAAAGTTTCTTTCCTTCAGATAAATCCTTGATAATTCAGTATAAGCAGCGCTGCGGTATTCGGCTGAAAGTGTGGCCAGGTCAAATCCGTCCCTTGCATCGGTTATATTTCCAACAACTGCATTTACAAGTCCATAGTAATAATTGGCAGCCCCGTCGTGCGTGTCAATACTCAGGGCCTTTGGTGGCCAGTTCCAGAGCCTTCGTGTAAAGCATATTTCTGTAACAGAGTTCAGTCATTTTAATTATGGCAGGCAGATAATTGTGATCCTTTTGCAGGGAAGCAGTCAGTTTTTCTTCTGCCAGCGGATACATTTTCTGGTCCATTGCTTCCTTTCCCTGAATGTAAAGGCCATAAGCGCTGTTCCAGTCAAAGTCCGCAGGTGCATCAACCGGTCTGCTCAGAACATCTGCTTCAGGATCTGAATTGTAGATAAGTTTATTACCTCCCAGGGTAACAGTCAGGTTCTGGCTGTTACCACTGAATTTTACAGAATCGCCAAAGGTTTTCAGGGGTTGCAACATCAGTCTTCTTTGAGTAAACAACCCTGTCTCCCTCTGTAACCTCGAGCTGATCGTCTATAGCCTGTACCGGAGAAAAATAAATTTTAAGCATTCCTCCTTCATTTTTCACATTAAGAGCTCCGTATTCATTGGCTTCGACATATCCTTTTGTACGGAGCACGGGATAAAAGTATTCAGTCCAGATATCGGTTTCATAAGGTGCAAAGTTCAGATGTTTGAAGGGTGTAAATGTGGCAGTAAAGCCGTTCTGGTTAAAGAACCTTCCCGATTGCATCTCAACATACTGCCCGTCGGTATCGGTAAGGAATTTCTCCCATATCATTCCCTGTCCCGAGAGGCCCCAGATCCATATTTTCTTGCCGGCCTTATCATCATGAGTACCGTAGCGGACCACTCCGAAATCATCATCATGCCAGTAGCCTCCCGAAAAATCAGTGTACTTACCGAAAACATGGTATGATTTGTATCCTCCGAAATCATTCGATTCATAAAACGAAATGTTTTTCCCGTTGCTTTTGTTTACCGGCCAGTCGGCATATTCTCCTTCATGTCCTATATAACGGTTGCCGGGAAAGATAAATTCAAGATTGCCGTCTGCTTTATAACCACCGTTCAGCCAGTGATAGTAGGGCTGGGCTATAGGTGTGGAATTATACCAGAATGACCTTGTAATAAAATATGCCTTGTCTTTCGGAAGCCTGATCTCAAGCCGCCAGTTGCTTCTTGTAAGCAGATCAAGCACGCCCACAATACAGCTTACACTTCCGTCGGGATTATTCTGAATAATATAATCCACCGGGGTTGCACAATTCGGCGTATGACCTATTATGCCATAATTAAGTTCCAGACCACCGCTGGTGTACGGACCCCGCATGGCAATGTCTCGGAATTTCACGGCATGATTGTAATAAATAAATGGCTCATTTGTTGATTTTTCAATTGCAGTCCATATTTTTCCGCCTATCTCGGGAAGGATCATGACTTTAATATACTCATTTTCCAGTTCAACAACCTTCCATGATTTCTGAACAGGCTTGTCTGTGTAACCCTCATAGCGGAAATACGGATAAAGCGATGTCATAAGGGGAATCGGGCTCGGGTCAGAATAAGGATAGGTAGTGAAAACCTTCTGGTATTCTTTAACAGTAGCAGTTTGAGCCTGCGCTCTGCCTGTCGTGCACAGGCATGCCAGAATTAAACCGGCAAGGAGCTTCCTGCCTTTGGAGTGGAGAGTATACATAATCTTTAATTTTAATGTAATTGTAAGAATGCCCATTATATTACGAAGAAAACGAAATAATATCTATTTTTAACCTTACTTCAGTTTAAAATTGTTGCCTGATGAAAAATAATGTGCTTCTTATACTGCTGTCAATTTTTACTTTATTAACTCCCGGATGCGGCAATCGTCAGCCGCAGGAGCAATTTACGACAAAACACGGTGCTGAGTATCTCCGTCTGAAAAAAGAATTGCTTCACGGGTGGAACACCTGGAATACATATAGTTTCCTTTCACAGGTTTATCTTCCTGACGGGCTGGCTGTAAATTTTTATCTGCAGGATAGTAAGAGCAAGGAGGTACTCAAAAACACTTTTGTCTGGTCCGGTGCAAAGGATAAGGAAATCATCTGGCCGGGCCCTCATGCCATCGACGGTTCTTACACCGAATTGGTTCTCTGGTGGAAGGGAAATGCCATAGTGGTAAAAACAGCTTCAGAAGGAAATGATCTTGTAGCAGCAATCATTCCTGCGGATACGGCGAAAAACACCGGAAAACTGATAATTCATCCCGCCATGCTATGGAACAGGCCGGGGGAGATCGTACGCAACGGAAATCTTCTCTCGGCGAAGCTTGCCGGAAAGGTCATCCCGATATATGTCACAACGGAAGCCGGTAATATTGAAGTAAATGATACAGGTTATTGCAATATAAGCCTTAAAAAACCTGTATATCTTTCAACCGGAGGGAAGCTCTCGCAGAAGGAGATCAGCAATATCCTTCTCGATAAATATCAGGCGATGGAAAAGGAAAAGGAGAAGTTCGGAGCTTCAAAGGATGCCTATGATGCAATGCAGACTATCCTGGCATGGAATGTAATTTATGATCCTGAAAAAGACAGGATGATCACCCCCGTTTCGCGGATGTGGAATACCGGATGGAACGGATATGTGCTCTTCTGCTGGGATAATTATTTTGCATCCTATATGTACTCAGTCATAAGCAGGCCTCACGCCCTGGCAAACGCTATTGAGATTACTGATGAAATAACCGAAAATGGTTTCATTCCTAATTTTGCAGCAGCCGGTGACATAAAGAGCCGCGATCGTTCCCAGCCTCCTGTCGGATCAATGATGGTTAAAGAGATCTACAGGGCGTATCCTGAAAAATGGTTTCTCACCGAAGTCTTTGACAAATTGCTTGCGTGGAACCGATGGTGGCCGGAACACAGGGATGATAAGGGTCTGCTTTGCTGGGGTAGCGACCCTTATAAAATGGTCCCGAATCAGAAAACCAACTATGAGATGAACAATATCCAGGCTGCAAAATTTGAATCCGGACTTGATAATTCTCCAATGTACGATGGAGTTAAATTTGATACTGTTTCGCACAGGATGGAGCTTGCCGATGTGGGGCTTACCTCTTTATATATTGCCGATTGCAGGGCGCTGGCTGACATTGCGCTGGAACTGGGGAAAAAAGATATAGCCGGGGAGCTGACCGGACGGGCAGAAAAGTACTCCGGGTCTCTTCAGAAACTCTGGAACAGTGATGAAGGAATATTTCTCAACAGATATACAGCAACAGGAGAACTCAGCCACCGCATCTCCCCAACCAATTTTTATCCTCTCATCGCTCATGCTGCAACCCAGGCTCAGGCAGGAGTAATGATGGAAAAGAATTTCTATAATCCTGACAAATTCTGGGGAGAATGGATAATGCCATCTATTGCCCGCCGCGATACCGGGTACAAAGATAACGACTACTGGAGGGGCCGCATCTGGGCACCGATGAACTTTCTTGTTTATCTCGGCCTGTGCAATTATGACCTGCCTGCAGCAAGAAAAGACCTTTCAGAAAAAAGCGTGAATCTGCTGATGAACGAATGGCTTACAAAGCACCATGTTCATGAGAACTATAATGCCGAAACCGGTGATGGTGATGATGTACAGAGCAGCAATGCCTACTATCACTGGGGCGCTTTGCCTGGCATGATACAGATGATCGGCAATGGCCAGGTACCAAAACCGCTTACCCCCTTAAATACAAATAAATGAGAATAACTATCCTTAAATTTATATTTTTCTCCCAGCTGGGAATTTCAGTATTATCCTGCAGCACTCAACAAGGGTCCTATAATATTCTGGATTTTGGGGCAAGAGGTGACGGAAAAACAATAAATACAATTGCTATCAATAAGGCTGTGGAAATATGCAACAGAAAAGGGGGCGGCATCGTGCTCATCCCGGCGGGTACCTTTGTAAGCGGGACAGTTGTGCTTAAATCAAATGTCAATCTTCATCTCGATCCCGGAGCTGTTCTTACTGGCAGCCGTGACACCGCTGATTACGTGGAGATGTCATCAACCCTCTTCAATGAGGGATATGATCGTTTCGGAATGATATGTGCCATCGATGCAAGGAATGTATCAATAACCGGAACCGGTGAAATCAATGGTAACGGCACTTTCTTTATGAACGGACCTGACAAACCTAAATACGGTGAAAGTGACTTTGAACGGAAATTCACCCGGCAGGGTGAAGAATTCATGAAAGAGGGCACTGAAATTCCGGATGGTCCTGTAACCTATCCTTTCAGACCCGGATTACTTATTACGCTTGAAAGGTGTGAGCATATTCTGATCAGCGATGTTGTTCTCAGAGATTCTCCCGAATGGACTATCCGCATAGGTGACTGTGACGATGCTGATGTAAGGGGTATCTCAATTCTGAATAATCCCCTCATTCCCAACAATGACGGGATCCATATTACAACATCAAGAAATATACGCATCTCGGATTGCAATATTATCGCCGGTGATGATGCAATTATCGTAACCGGATTCGGAACCAGCCCTACACCCGTCTCTCTGTCAGAGGGGGCTAAGCCATTGACGATCGGAAATAAAGGAGGATATGCCGAGAATGTAACTGTAACAAATTGTGTCCTCTCCTCGCGCTCGGCCTGTATCAGGGTCGGGTATGGCAATCATCCGGTACGGAATGTCACATTTTCCAACCTTGTCATGTTTGAATCAAACCGTGGAATAGGTGTTTTTGCCAGGGATGACAGCAGGATCGAAAACGTACTTTTTTCCAATATAATAATCAACAACAGAATTCATTCAGGGCATTGGTGGGGCAAAGGCGAACCTATTCATATTTCCATTCTTTACGGAGGCATTTGATATAAATCATTTCAGCGGTTTGCTGATGGAAGGTATCGAAGCCGGTCCGGCCCCCGGGTCAAATGGACTTCCTGCAATCAGGCTCAGTTACGGCGAAGATGCAGTTGTAAGAGACTGCAGTACCCCAAAGGGAACGATACTTTTAAAGCAGGAAATGGTGAAATAATGTCAAGATCCAATATTTATTCTGCCGATTTTGTACCAACCATCACTGGTCTTACCTTTGTTTGCAATCGGAATTGTATGATCGATTGAACTATGAAACACAATTCCCATTTCAAGATCATAGGCTCCCTGAATTAAATCAGTTGGTACCAGATATGTGATGTCAATGTTTTTCTTACCCGGAAGCCAGCCCAAAACAGATATTCCCGTTATAGTTGCAGCATATATTGATCCGTTTTTATCCTTTAGCCGGAAAGCAATGCGATGATCCCGATATGGTGGAGCAATGCCAAGATTCTCCCATTTCATTGAAACGGAGAGCTCCGATCCGGCAGCAACAGTCTCATCATACGATACATCTCTGAGAACAAGCCTGAATCCAAGCTTCATTACCAGACGTTCAATTTCAGGTATCCAGCCGGCCGGGATATAATTTGATTTATTCTGAGCAAATGTTGCATGCCATAATATTGCATCATCAACAACTTCTTTTGGTGGAGTAGGATAACCTCCCAGCGTTCCGCACGGTTCAAGCGCAACTGTTCCTTTCTTCCAACCATCGGGCATCATGTTAACCATCGGCCAGTAAGAATCTTTATGATGGTTCCATCCAACGCCCGGACCTTCGCCATTACCCCAGCAATCACCACGCCAGGCTGACCGGCCTATAGAATTTGCATATAAAACATTGGGCCTGTCATCAACAAGGGCAGTAAGTGGCGTATTGGGAAAAGCTTCATAATAAAGGTCTATTATTGCCTTTCGCGCAGCATCCCCTGGCATCAGCGAGGGATCGCAGTAATTATGCCATTCTCCCCAGAGTCCGACAGACCCGATATCGACAAGAGCAAGATCAGGATGCCCGTCGTATCTTGCCCCCAGTGCCCGGATCAGTTTTTCATGGTACTGTTTTACCAATGGTTCTTCCATATCAACTTCATAGTGAGCTCCTTCCTCAGGACAGGCAGAATATGTATATTTTATCCCTTTGTCAAGAAGCCATTTAGGAATAGTGCCCTCATGCCCCGGATATGAAAGCATTACACGGAATGCAAGAGCCTGATTGTTCTGACGGCACCTCATTAGCCAGTCATCGATCATCGCAAAGGCATACTGCCCTTCCTGCGGTTCAAGGTCACCCCATGTCCATCTGGCATATGCACACCCCGATTTAAACCTGAGCCCTGTCATTGAAGGATCTTCACTTGCGGTTCTGAAGAAAGTCTGCCATCCTACTCCCGGAATCTGAAGGAATCCTTTATCTTCCTGAAGAATATCAACATTTTTGTTGTCTATCCGCGAACAGCTCAGAATAAGAATGACGAGCAGAATAATAAATGGTATATACTTGTGTAATTTCATCATAATATAATCAAACAATTTATTCCAATGCAATAACATTGCACTTTCCCTTTGAATAGGTTACAGTTATCTGTTTTGTACCTGCCATTACCTGTACCGGGCCGTGATCATCACTGAAATCGGTGCGCCGGATCAGGACGCTGTCGCCCAGGGCAAGACCGGAAACTACAGTTCCCGGCTTGTCGGGAAGATCGAATGTGATTGGGATGCCATTATCAAGGAACCTGCCATATCTCTGTGCTTCAGCATATACCTCATGAAGGAGTTTTACTTCTTCAGGATTTTCATCTTCCATGCACCAGAGAAAGAAGTCATCAGTACCCCTGAGAAGCATATGCCAGAGAATTCCTGATAACACTCTTTGCTCAGCTGTTTTACAGTGCTGTCGGCACCGCTACCCTCAAATATCGTATGCCAGTGAACAAAACTTATTATGGGTATTGACCTGGGGGTACTCTTACCTGCATTGCCGGCGACAAGCAACATGTTATAGAACCACCTGTAGTCGCTGTTATCAAAATCATACCATTTGAATATGCCGGCCCAGGGATAAACAACCGGCATTGCATAAGTGAAACCTGTCAACGGGAAATCGTTATACCACTTTCTGTATTTAGCGTGCTGGTCAGCCTTAAATGGCTGACCATCTGCATAATATTCAAAATAATCGTACCAGTACCTGTAACCATCATTGGGGTATACTGCGTAATTTCCGACAAGAGCGTCAGGAAATTGCGATAATACCGGTTCACTGTAGGAGTAACTTTGAAGGTAAGCCCTCATTTCCCTCATTGTTTTCTGAAACTTCTCAAAAGTGAAATCTTTCCCCATATATTTACAGCATCTCTCACATCTTTTTGATGCCTCAAAGGCATTGTTCACTTCCAGCGGACCGTCAATCTCCCAGTCGGTAAAGATAAAATCCGACATCCAATCCCTCCTTTTTGTACCTGTTGACAAATAATTCAACCCGCTTTTCTTATTTCGCCTTTTCTCGATCAAGGGTGAAAGGGCATCCCATCTTCTTTTTTCCGAAACTGGTATCAAAAAATGGTTTTCCTGAGAAATCAATATGCGCTGTAGCTTCGTCACCGTTGAAAAACGAATTTAAGAGGTCGGTAGCATTGATATTTATTCTTTGTCCAAGCTTTTTCTGGGCCCGGGCAACAGGCAGGCAATGAGCGAAAACTTTCGATGTATCATCAATGCTCCAGGAACAAACAAGTCCGATGCCACGTTTATCAAGGGCAGTCACAAGCTGCTCTGCCTCAGCATCGCTTAATAAACCCGGATCAATGGCCGGCCAGAGATATAGAGGAAGCCTGTCACCTCTGCCATACTTCAGCTCCTTTGTATTATCAATAATCGTCTGGATCCTGGCCGGCCATTTTGGTTCCTTTGTTCCGGGAACTGAATACGGGGTAAGTACTAAAATAAGATACCCCAGTAAAATTTTTATCATCATAACTCTTATCATTTAACCCGGTTCACAAAGAAACTTTTAAAAAAATGCCGTAACAGTTTCTGTTCTGGTCATCGTTTTGGTTTTGCTTTGAACTGCAATTTATAAGGAAGTACCTCAAATGGAAATGCAGAGAGATCGAGTCCTATATGAGCGGTACCATTCGTACCATACTCCGAAGCTCCGATGTCATAAACGCCGCTGCCAAAAAGGTGCGGACGCTTTCCATTCCAGAAGTCGCGGGGATTCTCGTAAAGCAGCATACCTGAATCTATGGCAGCAGAACCGATTTTAAGACGGTATCCTTCGGGACTGGAGGATTTGGGATCAACGAAGTCAGGATTACCTGTAATGGACATGTGAATCCAGTTTATATGGAGTGTTCCACAGGTTATTCTGGAAACGGATACAGGACGTGTCAAGACCGGCATCGATGCCAACCCCGCCAGTATTATCCCAGAAGATGTTATTTCTGAACCAGAGGTCGCGGAATTTGGTGAGAGGCGGTCTGTTTTCAATTCCGATGACCCTGGAACAGTTATTGTAAGCAACCGTGTTGTTGTCGAAATAGAGGTCGCGGGTATTGGATGTGAAGAGCAATATTACTCTCCCGTAGACTGAAGTATCGATTGCAGCCCAGTTGTTATGCACTATTATATTATTGCGGATAGCGATCATATCACTCAGGTAGCGGTTGCTGCTCTCTTCACCCGAGAGCCATATTGCGACATTGTTGGCATAAAGAAAGTTGTTGTCGAATATGCTCATTGATGAATTGTCAATCCAGATGCCGGCAATTCCTGAGCCACGGATCACATTATACCTGGCTGTGGTATTGATACCCCAGTCCTCGTACAGTATCCCGTCGCCTGAGTTATTGTCGATCTGACAGTTTTCAATGACCAGATTTTCAACAGCCCCGTTGCTTGTGATCCCGTAACCTTCAGTACCACTGACATTCCATCCTGCATCGTGCAGCCAGCAGTTTCGTATCTCGACCCAGGCACATTCGTCGGATGGTTCCCAGTGTCCTTTCTCGCCACCGCCTGATCCGTTAAGATGAACGCCATAGGTCCCGCAATAGGCCATCTCACAGTTACGTACTGACAGATGACGCGAACTGACAGCTTTCACACCAACCTCACAGGCAAAGAACCTGCAGTTACTGATATCCAACTGCTCCTTACGGTCGATATATATTCCGCTTCCCTGGGGATGATCGCCTGTCATATTGAATTCTATCCCGGTAATTGTAGTATATGAACCAGGGACAAATAAATTCTCTGATCCGTCGCCTGAAAAAATTACCTTCCCATCTCCTTCTGAACGAAGGGTAACTGGCAATCCGGGCCTCCCTTCAGGCCCCTTTTCACCGGCACACGGATAAGTTCCGGCGGAAAAAATGATTATATCTCCCGGTTTGGCAAGAGACAGAGCTTTCCTGACACTTTTCAGGGGATGTTCACGGGTACCCGGATTAGTGTCTGATGCGCCACTGCGGGCTGATACATATAATTCACCTGCGAGAGCATCATGACTTCCATATACGCCGATAAGTAAGAACAAACTTAAAAAATAAGAAATCCAGAGCTGCCTGCCTGAGGCATGCACAGGGGTCCCTGAGTCTGCAGAATGTGTTTCAGCAAAACTGACTTTGATAAATTCTTTCATTTTCATAAGGTTATTTTGTTATAATATATCCGGCTTTCTTCATTACTTCGTCAACCGACACCGCCTGTCCCCCTCTTCTCATACTCTCATCTGCCGCTTCCATAAAACCGTAGATCTCAAGTGTTTCATCAGGTTTTACCGGCGAGACTCCGGTTCTGAAGAATTCTGCGATTTTCAGGAGCAGACCAAGGTATCCGTCGAAAGATCCCAGGTCGAGGTTCCCTTCGCTGCCAAAGGCGATACCTCCGTAATCATGTGTCCCGCTCCTTGTGCCACGGAATGTCCCCATCCTCCCGTCCTTCCATTTCCCGACAACAATATCCGTATCATCCGTATGAAACCTTGTTACAGTGTCACAACCGGTTCCCATTACAGTATAAAGGATTTCAACTCCATGAATGCCATACCAGAAAAAATCCGGATGATGAGGTTCGAGGCTTGCAGGGCTGAATGTATCAGCTCCCAGTACTTTACCTATCTTGTTTTCATATCTCACCAGCTGCGCATTTTTCAGATAACGCAGTGCCGATGCTGAAAAGACGGGAACTTTTTTTTCTTCAGCTTCCCTGTAAATCTCGATGGCATCTGACAGTGATGCTGAAACAGGCTTATCGATAAATACCGGTTTCCCGGATTTGAATACCTCACGTGCCTGTTCCAGGTGAGGGCGACCATCATTGGTCTCAAGCAAGACAACATCCACCTTTTTAAGGAGTGATTTTATTGAACCTGTAATCTCCACTCCCATCTGCTGAATCTGCTTTGTATATCCGGGAATTGTCTCCACACTGGAAGCGATATCTGTACTTCCATCCGGATAGGCTGCCACAACCTTAAACCCTGCCAGTCCCGGATCAGGATTTACAGCATTGAAGAGCTCTGTAAAAGCAGGGGAGTGTGAGGTATCGAGTCCTATAATGCCAATCCTGATTATCTTTTCTTCCATATCTCTGAAGAGACCTGAAGCAAGTGGCTCCAGGCCGAGCGCCGCTCCGGCCATGGCCGATTGTTTAATAAATTCTCTCCTGTTTGAATGCATAGGTGGATTATTTTATGAAATTATCTTTATTTGGTATTTTTCTTCAATTTAACGATTTCAGCCGCAATCTTCTCTCGTGCAGCCTCTATTGCTTCCGGATCCTCTGATGATGCCCACCAGTTGGGAGCTATAACTGACACAATTTTATTGACAGCATCTCTTCCGGCAAGCTGCTCAAGTATTGCAAAATATTCCCAGTCTTCCATAGAATCCCGGAGAGTTTTCAACCTGATACATGGTAAAGGTCCGTTAATTCCGCAGGGTACTCCGGGATACATCAGGTACCCGCCTCCGTTGAACTGAGAGTCGGATTCCGAGAAGGCAGGCAGGAACCATGGATCCATTACTCCCGATACTGTCTTTGTAATTTGTACGGATGACCAGTAAAGGAGACCGGTTATATTGTAATGCCAGTTGATCCAGGAAGGTACCCGGTAAGAAGTAAGCCTGGCATCTATATGCCAGTAAGGAGAATCGAAATCCTTGACTTTGTTATAGTCAGGGGAATATTGGGGCGCTCTCTGGGAGAGTGCAGTATATGACCACACTTCGTCGCCATGTTTTATTTTAGAAATTATGGAACTTGAATCGATGAAGGCCCAGAGCGGGCACCAGATATCTACTGCCGGGTCAATATCGGGCCAGGAGGGATCCTGTTTGTAAGTCTGTTCCACTACCAGACAACGGATCTCAGGAGCTGCTTCATGGGCAACTGCACCCAGTGCCAGTACCTCTTCATAATTCTCCCTCAGGTTTGGTTCATCCAGCATATAGAGATAGGCCCTCTTGTTCCAGCCGTTGTCTGTCAGATACTTATAAAATTCCCTGTAATACCTGATTGCTTTTGCCCTGTTTGTTGTGGTAATCTCCTTAAATGGGGCGTTTGGTATCTGGAAATCCGTCACATTAAGCTCTTCAAGGAATTTCTTAAGCTTCTGGTGACGTTCGGGTATTATCTTCAGGGAGCCATCAGGGTTCACCTCAGGCATGAAACTTGCCGGAATCGGCGGATTAATCCTGTTATCAGCCATCATCCTGCAATAACGCAGTTCAATCTCAAGTGATTTTTCACTATTCCGCCCGGTACCATAAAGTCCGGGAATTATCCTCTCGACGGTTCCGAAATGATTTCTTTGCGTCGGACCATCCGGCAGTTTGAAATCCCACACTGTAACCGAGACGGGTATCGATACCGTTTTTACAGTCACGCTGTCAGTATTGGGTCCGTATTGCTCCGGGACGTTCCCCAATGTAACCGTAAAAGTGCCATTGTATTCCCCTGCAGCGGTGTTTCCCGGTATATAAATATCTACCCATATCGGCTGATTCTCTCCTTTCCACACATCAAAAGGGATAGCATACATATCAAAACCGCTTGATACAAAAGGCTCGCCCCATTTTTTCCTGTACTGGTTAAATGGTTCCACAGGCTTTCCTGTCTCCGGGTTTATAAACGGCACAAGAGGATCGGGATAGAGCCCGGGAGGCAATTGTGCCCGGGGGGAAGATCGTCTTACCCTTGTATACTCTTCCCGGTAAAGCAATACATTCTCCCTGCCTATGATCCCGGCTTTACCTTTAAGGTCGGAAATCACAGCTGATGTCACCCTCACATTTTTCTCAATTGCGCCAACGACAACCTGGAAAGATTCCACCTCATTTTTAGCAGCTTTTACTGAAGCCTGATCCATGCCAAATAAAGGCTGGGCCTGAGAAATGCGCTCCATGCTGTTCAGCACGGTAAGTTTTACATCAGGACTCTTAATCTCTTTGGAACTACTGAGGCAGATCATCAGGGACAGTCCCATTACAGATACAAAAGGAATAATTTTTTTTAATTTCATTTCATTGTCCTCCTTAAATGTTATTTGTTTTTTATATCCGTTTGCGCAACCATTTGCAAATCAGGAAGGATTAAAGTTATAAAAAATAAGTGAAAGATTACAACATGAATTGTACTCTGTCGATCACACTCCATAATACCGGGCGGAGAGAATAAGCCGCAGAAGCGACGAATCCCAACCCACATCACGACCGGAAATATGCCACCCCTTCGGGGTTCGCGACAGGAGTGTAGCGCTTCACCCCCGGCTTGGTGCCGGGGGTTATTAACATACCGCCACATTCGTGGCTGAATTGCATTGGTAAATGAAAATTCGTCTTTGCAAGAGCCGGGATGGGTTAAGAAAATTAGAAGGGAAGGTAAAAATGTCTTCATTTGCTGAAATGTCAGAAAATAGTCACCCTTCCCTTATTGTTTAAGGGAAGGGCCGGGGACTGGGGTTAAGAAAATGTGCAGTCTCAATATTTAGCTTTCCAATCATCAGTTATTATCAGTAACCTGAATAAAATATTTTGTATTATAACCTTGGAAAGAAAATTTATAAGCTAAAATAAAATTTACATCTGAAAAAACCATTTTTATATTGCATTTACTTTTTTTATTGATTTTTTATATTATTTTTACTTGCAATTAGCCTCAGCATATTTTATATTTGTTTTTAATATCTCATTTTTCGAACTAACCTGACCTCTATTCATAATTAAAGTGAGAAACATCTGTCTGACCTCTCCCGTTTTAATGCTGTCAGCATTAAAATTGTGCATATTTATATTGATAACACTATCACCCAAATCTATAATTTAAAACCCCTAAATGCATGAAAAAGAAACCGAGATTATTGATTTTATCTCATCTGTTGACCAGAAACTGTCGGGAGATGAGATTTGTTTTTCTATCGGGGCTCTTGTCCTTGATACTATTTCTGGCAACTGCGGTATCGTACGCTGCCGGAACAAGTGGCAATGATGAATCAGCTCCGCAGCAGGTAAGAGTATCCGGAACAATTACAGATGCTTCAACCAAGGAGCCTCTTGTTGGTGTTAACGTTGTCCTTGAAGGGACTACAATCGGGGTAATGACCGACATCAATGGTAAATTTACTCTTTCTGTACCGAACCTGAGCGGTTCACTTCAGATCTCTTATATCGGATATGTTGCCCAGAAAATTCCAATAAACGGAATGACAGTTGTAGATGTTTCACTTACCTCAGATGTTCAGGCTCTTGAGGAAGTGGTAGTTACCGGTTATGGAACTGTCAGAAAAAGTGATCTGACAGGATCTGTGAGTTCAATTAAAACAGAACAGCTGCTGCAGCTGCCGACACAAAGGGTCGACCAGGCTATCCAGGGCCGTGCTACTGGTGTATTTATTATGAATACGGATGGTTCCCCGGGAGGTAATACTCTGATCAGGATCAGGGGTAATAACTCCATAAACGGGGGTAATGATCCTCTGATCATTGTTGACGGACTTCAGGGTGCAAATATAAACCAGCTGAACCCTAATGACATATCCTCAATGGAGATCCTTAAAGACGCATCTGCCACTGCTATTTACGGTTCGCGTGGTGCAAACGGGGTTATCCTCATCACAACCAAACTGGGAAAAGTCGGCAAACCTGTTATTGATGCCGGTTATAATATCGGTTTACAGACCCTGGCCCGCAAAGCTGCCTGTTATGAATGCCTACGATTTTGCCAGGTATAACAACTTTTATCAGAGTTTCCAGACAAGTAAAGGTGCCATTCCTCACTATTATTTTAGTGATGCGGATACTTGAATATTATAAAACTGGAAGTTACCTTCAACCGACTGGCAGGATGAGATCTATAATACGGGTGTGATGCAGAATGCCAATCTGGCAATAAGCGGGGCAACCGACAGGCTTAAATATATGGTTTCAACATGCTTATCTCGATCACCAGGGTATTTTGTTAATTCGCAATACAACAGGCTTTCCCTGCGAGCAAACCTGGCAGCAGATATAACCAAATGGGTTGATTTCGGATTGAACTATTCATATACAAGTGAGAAATACAAGTCTCCTCCGTTTGATGCGAATCTTTTTACTGCCGTGAACGATGCCCCAAGATGGGCACCGACAGAACCTGTTTATGATGAAAACGGCAACTACTGGAAAGCACAGGACAGGGTATGGTTCACCACGATACATGGAACCCGGTTGCCACAGCTCTGGAGACGAAAATTGAAAATCCGATTTACCAGAATAACATTAACCTCTTCCTGAATTTTAAACCGATGAAGGGACTCAGTTTAAAGATCATGGGGGGAGGAACATTCCAAATTCCTATAACAGCAGATACGAGAATACAAAAACAAGGAACGGATTTGCAATGAATGGCGTCGGAACTATCAGCAATACATTCTACAACAATTATCAGAATACAAATATTCTTACATACGATAATACCGTTGGTGTACATCATATCACTTTCACCGGTGTTGTTGAGGATATCTTCAGCCAGACGTGTTGGCAATTCAATGAGAGGCCAGGATTTCCTGGTTGACCAGCTCGGTACCGATAATATGGATGGCGCTAAATCAGTGTCTGTTGATTCATGGCGCAGCAAAAGGGCTCTGATCTCATTTATGGGCCGTATCAATTACGGACTGATGGATAAATATCTTCTTACCTTAAGCTACAGGGCAGACGGTTCCTCTGTCTTTGGTGAAAATAATAAATGGGGTTATTTCCCGTCAGGCTCTCTGGCCTGGAGAATATCCCAGGAAGATTTCCTTAAAGATTCGCCGGTTGTGACCGATCTGAAATTAAGGGTAAGCTATGGGATCACAGGTAACCAGGGCTATCTCACCTTATGGCACCCTGGCAACTCTTGGTTCCTGGCTACAGGTATCCGTACACCAACGGATCAAACCTGAATATCGGCTTTGGCTTATCTGATATCGCCAATCCTAATCTGAAATGGGAAAGCACTGCACAGTCCGACCTGGGAGTTGATGTTTCACTGTTCAAGGGAAGACTGACCTCGACAATTGACGTTTACAGGAAAGTAACTGATAATCTTCTTATGCCAAGTCAGTTACCGGATTATGTGGGTGTATCAAGTGTAATTGATAATATAGGATCAGTTGAAAACAAAGGGATTGAAATATTGGTCGGTGGTGATCCGATTGTCGGTAAATTCAGATGGAATACCTCATTTAACATTTCAATAAACCGTAATAAAGTTCTTGATCTGGGTCCCGGGTTGACAAAATCGGATACACTCCTTCTCGGCGGAGGCTACAATCTAGGTATCAGAGTATATGTTCCTGGAAGTTGGCCAGCCTTTTGGCCTTATGCAGGGATGGAAATACCTTGGCTTGTGGCAGTGCTGATCAGGATGCAGAAGCACGCAGCTATGGCCAGCTTCCCGGGACTCCTCACTATGCCGATCTTAATAATGACAAGAAAGTTGACTTGAAATGACAAGACAACGATCGGACATGGCTATCCGAAATTCACCTTTGGATTGACGAACCTGTTCACCTATAATAATTTTGAACTCTCATTCCTCATTACCGGTTCATATGGGAATGAGCTCTTCAATACACTGAGGATCCGCAGGGAAACCTATGAGGCAAACGATCCTAAAGTATGGAATTACTGGACACCTACCAACCAGAATACTGATGTGCCTGCCCTGTATGACGGACAGTGGGTGGATGATCAGAATCTTGAAAATAAGTATATTTTCGGAAATTCGGGAGGTACAACTTCAAGATGGGTTGAAGATGCTTCATTTGTGCAGACTTAAAACAATCACCCTGGCATACAATTTTGAACAAAATCTGCTTAAGAAGATCGGATTTGCAAAAGCAAGGTTATATTTCAGCGGAACGAACCTGGTTACTCTCACCAAATATACCGGTTATGATCCTGAAATTGCCCAGTTCCCGGGCAATGATGCCACCATCGGTGTAGATCTGAGCGTTTATCCGACAGCAAGGATGTATACATTTGGTGCTGAATTTACTTTCTAACAACATTTAATCCAAAGATCATGAATAGAAAAAAATCGAATATAATTTATCTGGTAATGCTGTCAGGAGTCCTTCTCCTTCTTACTGCCAGATGTTCCAAGCTGACAGAGAAACCAACCGATTTTGTCGGTCCGGATAACTTTTATAACACTCCTTCTCAAATTGAATCTGCATTTACAGCTTCAATGGATGTATTATTTGGCGGCTGGACATTTTATGACTGGTACAGAGTCTCCGGAGATCTTCGATATGGATGACCAGGTGTATGGCGGAGATCTTGTGATCGGGGACGATTTCGGCAATGGTTGCTGGACAAAGCATTACCAGGCTATTGCTGACCTTAACCCTGCCATAAAGGCCATCAATGATGGTAAACTGATCTACAACAACACAGGAAGACCAGGACATTCTGATGGCACAGGCAAGATTCCTGAGAGGCTGGAATTATTTCATGCTGGTGCGCTACTATGGTGATGTACCGCTTATCACTGAATTAACCGATCCTATCAGTCCTGATATTGTAAGAGCTCCCATTGCTGATGTTTATAACTTTATTGTAAGCGATTTGCTTTTTGCAACCCAGCATCTTCCCGTTGCATGGGGAGCTGCAGACAGGGCCCGTCCCGCTGCGGATGCTGCAAAAACACTTCTCGCAAAAGTTTACATTACCATGGCAACTGCTCCTTTGAATGATGTCTCCAATTACCCTAAGGCAAGGGATATGGCAAAAGAGGTAATTGATGCGGGTAATTATTCCCTTGTTCCTGATGTTGCGGATGTCTTTAAACTGTCGAGCGAATTCGGACCTGAATTCATGTGGAGCTTTCATAATTCACAGGAAGAATATGTAATTGAACCTCAGATCTGGCTTACCGGGTGTAATGGCCGGTGGCTGGGGCGATGTAAAAACTGAAAAGAGATGGGGTGAAGCTTATCCCGTAGAACCACGCAAAGATGCTTATCTTATGTTCAGCGATCCGATTTTTGGAACAGGTACGAGTTATCCTGAATGGGATGGCTCAACGCCCATATGTCAGAAAATACCTCTATGATTCCCCCGAAAATATTGAAAAGAACGTATCTTATGAATGTATGCCAATAATCAGATATGCTGACGCCTTACTGCTCTTCGCCGAGGCCGAGAACCAGGTAAACGGCGGGCCTGACCAGGCGGCAGTAGATGCAGTGAACCAGATCATTAACAGGGCCACCGGCGGTGTGCCAAATGCTACCGACCCTCTGGCAACTACCGCCTTTCAAAAGATGAATTTGATGCCTTTGTTATTCAGCAGAGAAACTGGGAACTGTGCTTTGAATATGACAGGTGGTTTGATATTCAGCGCAAGAGGATCCTTGATAAGGTTTGCGATCCGCTCTACCTTGCTAACTACTCAGTTGATGACTACCTTCTGCCTATCCCGCAGAAAGATCTGCGGCTTAATAAAAACCTGACACAGAATCCCGGCTATACAACTCCGGCTCAGTAATGTTGGCGTTTCTTAAATAATCATTTTTCAGCTACCGGATTTTTAGGTCCGGTAGCTGTTTTTTATAGATATTTATATTAAAATTAAGGGATAATTGAAGTACTGAAACCAAACAGCTGCCAAAAGGTTTATTAATGAAAAAATTATCAGGCTTAAGGCTTCTCATCCTGATCATCCTCGGGGTAACTGTTTCATCAGCCTGTCAGCGCAGGGAGGGTAAAAGCAGATCTCCCGCAAATACTTTATTCAGCCTCGTCCCTCCTGAAAAAAGCGGTATAAGGTTCGCAAACAGGCTAAGGGAGAGTGACAGCTCAAATGCAGTATTCTACGAATATTATTATAACGGGTCAGGGGTTGCCGTCGGAGACCTTAACAATGATGGCCTGACAGATATCTTCTTCGGCGCCAATATGACACAGAGCAGACTTTACCTGAATAAGGGAAATCTGACCTTTACCGATATTACAAAATCCAGCGGAATAAACACCTCCGGAAAATGGGTCACGGGAGTAAGTTTTGTCGATATAAACAATGATGGCTGGCTGGATATTTATCTGTGCTGTGCCGGTAATATCAAAAATGATTATCATAACATGTTCTATATCAGCAATGGCGACAAAGAATAACCTGGCTTTCACGGAACAGGCTGCCACCATGGGACTTAATGATAATGGCTACTCCACCCAGGCGGAATTTTTTGATTATGACCGGGATGGCGACCTCGACATGTATCTTGTAACCGCCGCTATGATAATCCCCAATAAAAATGCAATCCGCGTACGTAAAAATGACGGATCCATGATCAACACCGACAGGCTGTACCGTAATGACGGGATAGACCCCCGGACAAAATTGCCTGTATTCCATAATGTATCAAAGGAAGCAGGAATTACCTGGGACGGATTTGGCCTGGGGGTAAGCGTTTGTGATATAAACCGCGACGGCTGGCCTGATATCTACGTTGGAAACGATTATATCTCAAATGATCTGCTGTATGTAAACCAGAGGAACGGCACCTTTAAGGAAACGATCAAAACCTACACAAAACATATCAGCAACAGCACTATGGGAGTCGATATAGCCGATTTCAATAATGACGGCCTCGTGGATATCTTTTCACTCGACATGGAGCCAGAAGATTATTACAGGAAAAGGATCATGGCCGGAAGCATGCGCGACTACCACAGGTACATGAAAGAACTTGACGCAGGCTATTCTCCCCAGTACATCCGTAATATGCTTCAGCTCAATAATGGTGAAATTGAAGGACAGACAACATTCAGCGAAATAGGACAGCTCGCAGGGATCTTTGAGACTGACTGGAGCTGGGCGCCTCTCTTTGCTGACTTTGATAATGACGGGAATAAGGATCTCTTCATCGGTAATGGCATACCACTGGATGTCACCCACATGGATATCTCGGAGTTGTGGATGAAAACAGTTAGGGATAATCCCTCAATCAAGTTCAGCGTACTTTATAAGATATTAAAGACGGAGATGAACAAAAAGGGAAATATCAAAAAACCAAATGTCATCTTCCATAATACAGGCGGACTGGTTTTTGAGAACAAAGCCGTTCCCTGGGGTCTTGACAAACCGCTATATTCAACGGGAGCTGCCTTTGCCGATCTCGATAACGATGGCGACCTCGACCTGGTCCTAAATAATGTTGAGGACCTGGCTTCGGTCTATGAGAACAGGCTTATTACAAAGGATTCCGTAAACCTGAAAAACCATTTTATTTCAATCAATCTGAAGGGCGATTCACTGAACGGAGGGGGAATCGGCACAAAGATCACGGTTTACAACGGCAAAAATCTGCAGTACTATGAGCATTTCCCGGTCAGGGGATTCCAGTCAATGGTTGATCCTAAAATCCATTTCGGGCTGGGCAGTGTGTCAGTGATCGACTCATTGTACATCTGGTGGCCTGACGGAAAGGAACAAACACTATATGATCTTGCCTGTGATCAGCTCATTACAATCAACTGGAAAGATGCTTCAGTTAATAAAAACCCCCGTACAACTCCGGAAGTCAAAAAACTATTTGCCACTCTGCCGGGAAATATGGGGATAAAATACAAACATGAGGAACGAAAATTCATCGATTTCGATATTCAGCCACTTGTCCCCCATCAATATTCCCAGGAGGGCCCTGGTATCGCAGTGGGAGATATTAATTCAGACGGGCTTGATGATTTCTTTGTTGGCGGTTCCACAGGCTTTTCAGGGGAATTATTTACCCAGGGAAAGAACGGTAAATTCAGTTCTTCTCCTCTACCGGGGAATAACAATTATGAGGATATGGGGGCTTTGTTGTTTGATGCCGATGGCGACGGAGACCAGGACCTTTATGTTGTAAGCGGAGGATCGGGGCTTCCTCCGGGAAATCCGTTTTATGCAGACAGACTATACATAAATAACGGCAACGGACAATTTGTAATGGATAAAGATGCTCTGCCCGACGAACGGGTCTGCGGGTCCCAGGTCACTGCCTGCGATTTTGATAAGGATGGCGACCTTGACCTGTTTATCTGCGGACGCGTTAACCTTGAGAATTACCCTATTCCGCCACGGAGCTTTCTTCTGCGCAACGACAGCAAAGGTAAAACAGTACGATTTACTGATATTACAAGTCAGGTCTGTCCGGGGCTGGAAAAGCCGGGACTTATTGCAGCCGCATTATGGAGTGATTTTGACAGGGATGGCTGGGTAGACCTGATCCTGGCCGGCGAATGGATGCCCCTGACCTTTTTTAAGAATGTCAAAGGCAAGCTTCAAAATGTCACATCATCTACAGGGCTGGAGAACTATACAGGTTGGTGGAACAGCATCGTCGCAGCTGATTTTGACAAGGATGGCGATATGGACTATGTTGCCGGAAATCTTGGATTGAATACTCAATATAAAGTGTCTCAGAATGAGCCCATGAGGATCATAGCTAAAGATTTCGACATGAACGGCTCACTGGATCCGGTATGCACATATTATGTCCAGGGGAAAAGCTATCCGATATACCACCGGAATCTGCTGCTCGAACAGATCCCCTCGCTGAAGAACAGATTTAAAACTTATGAGAGCTATGCAAGGGCCACAATTGATGAAATTTTTCCGGCGGGCTCCCTCAAGGATGCCTATATAAGAGATTGCCGGTT
The DNA here is from genome assembly GCA_963816345.1 of uncultured Bacteroidales bacterium. Taxonomy (GTDB): domain Bacteria; phylum Bacteroidota; class Bacteroidia; order Bacteroidales; family VadinHA17; genus LD21. The sequence goes on along the minus strand of CAWFKI010000005.1, from coordinate 540,514 downwards.
CTTTGAATCTGCATATATCGAAAACCTGGGCAATGGCACATTCAAAATGCATCCGCTGCCGGTGGAAGCACAGATATCTCCGGTATTCGGAATACTTTCAGGGGATTATAATGACGATGGTAATACCGACGTGGTTCTGTCAGGTAACTCGTATTCCTCCAATATTTATACCGGGCAGTACGATGCCTCTATCGGATTATTCCTGGCAGGAAACGGCAAAGGTGATTTTACTCCGGTTGCGGGAAGAGAAAGCGGATTTTTTGTAAACGGCGATGCAAAAGGAATGGCTGAACTGACAATGAAGGATGGAAGTTCACTTCTGCTTATTGCACAGAATGCCGACAGCCTGAGAGCTGTGAAGTCACTGGCCTCCCGGCCGAACATAATAAGACTGGAAAATGACGATGCAACTGCAGAGCTGACCTTTAAGAACGGGACAAAAGAGTACAGGGAATTTTATTACGGAAGTGGTTACCTGTCAGAGTCCTCAAGGGTATGTAAGGTTCCCCCGGGAGTTGTATCCATCGTATTCACCTCCTACAAGGGAGATTCCAGAAGAATAACAGTCAAAAGCAATTAACACCTGTACATCATTTTAATTATGAAAAATCTATTACTTTTTATATTATCCCTGGCAGGCAGCTTGCTTTCAGCCCAGGATCTAAGCTTCAGTCAACCCGGAAAAACTATATATCATGAGCTCGCAGATCCTGCAAAAATACCTTCCGGACAATGGGCAAAAGCAGGTGATGCTGTTCATATCAGTTTTGCCAGTGATAATCAAAGATATCCGAAAGAAAAAGTACCTCAGGCCTCCTCCGCTGTCTGGCAGATAAAAGCCTGGAAAGGAGAAAAGGTCCATACCCAGATCTTAATATGGTCCAAAAAAAGTATTCCTGAAGTCAGTTTTGTGACAAGTGACCTGGTTGACAAAAAAAACAACCGGATAAGCAATAAATTTATAAAGGCAGCCTTTGTAAGGTATGTTATGACCGATGAGTTCGGAAAAGGCTGCGATGAGAGGAAAAAATCAGATTATGATTCATCTCTTGTGGAAGATCCTATCGATATTACAGACAGGCTGCCCGTTGATGCAAATACAGTTCAGCCTGTATGGCTGTCTGTCGGGGTTCCTGCAAATATACCTGCCGGAGAGTATTCCGGAAAAGTCACAATCAATGCAGGAAAAAAAATTGAACTTGAAATTTCAATTAATGTACTGAATCATATTTTACCTCCGCCGTCAGAGTGGAAATTTGATCTCGATCTCTGGCAAAGCCCTGATCCCATTGCAAGGGTACACGATGTAAAATTATGGAGTGAAGAGCATTTCAGCCTCATGAGACCCTATTTTACAATGCTCGCAGGGGCCGGCCAGAAAAGCATCACCGCCATAATAATTGACCAGCCCTGGGGATCGGGACACGTTTACTACAAGGATCCGAGCCTGATAACCTGGACAAAGAAAAGGGATGGAAGCTGGTCATATGACTATAAATTGTTCGACCGGTATATCTCTCTTCTGATGAGCTGCGGCATTGACCAGCGGATCAATTGCTATTCGATGGTAACCTGGAACCTTTCATTCATCTATTATGATGAAGCCAGAGGTGATACGGCTTCAGTATCAGCCAGGCCCGGGTCAACGGCCTATAATGATTTCTGGGAACCTATGCTGAAGGATTTTACGCGGCATCTTAAGGAAAAAGGCTGGTTTGGAAAGGCATCGATAGCAATGGATGAAAGGGATATGGAAAGTATGAAGGCAGTTATTGCCTTGCTTAAAAAGGTTGATCCTGAATGGAAAACTGCCCTTGCAGGAGGTTATCACCCTGAAATTGCCACGGAGATTTTTGATTACTGCATAATTATACATCAGAAATTTGATCCGGATGTTCTGACGGCCAGAAAAGCAGCGGGGAAACCAAGCACATATTATACGGCCTGCGGAGAAAACCGGCCGAACGGCTTCACATTCTCCCCTCCGGCTGAGAATACCTGGATAAGCTGGTATGCAGCTGCTGCCGGGTTTACCGGATACCTCAGATGGGCCTATAATAACTGGACGGAAGCACCCCTTACAGATACCCGGTTTCGTACCTGGCCTGCCGGTGACTGCTATCAGATCTATCCTGGCCCCAGAAGCTCAATTCGCTTTGAAAAACTTATTGAAGGTATTCAGGACTTTGAAAAGATCAGGATACTGAAAGAAAAATTTATAAAAGAAGGAGATAATGAGAATCTGAAAAAATTAAATGAAATGCTTACAATATTCACCACAAAAAATCTTGAGACAATTCCTGCTGGTGATATGGTTACAAAAGGCAAGAATTTCATTAATGGATTTTAATATCGAGGTATTAACCGGCTTATAATTTGAAATAACCAAAATAATTGCTGACATGAAAAAATTAAACTCTTTTCCGGAGATCCTCCCCTGCCTGATAAACGCCGGAAGGATCGGACTCTACCTGTTCGCTTTTCTGGCATTTGGCCCGCAAGGATTATATGCTTATCCATTTGGTACAGCTTCGAATGACGATGTAAAGGTCTGGGTTGTTCCTGCTGAACAGAAGGTGCGTCCTGCAGACAAGATCGAAACCAGCAACCTGGTATGGTCAGGTGAAAAAAACATGATAACCGTTTCAGGAGCCGGCAATGAACATGTGCCATTTCAGGTCGTAATAACTGCACCTGTGCCTGCAGGATGGAAACCAAAGGCTCCCGATGGTTTTTTTATAGTTGCATCTGATCTTAAATCTTCCGCTGGGAAAATAATACCCGGGAATCAGATCAGTCTCTACCTGGAACATTACATCCAGGTTTACGCAATTTCAAGCCCTATGGGAGCCACCGGGTACTGGCCCGATGCACTCGCACCTATAAAAGAGCCGTTCAGCATGGCCGCCCAGTATGCTGTTGTAGGAAACAGGCCAATATGGGTCGATATTATGATACCAACAGGCACCCCTGCCGGAAAATATACCGGAACTGTAACTGTGACAAGGCACGATGCTACGCTGGCTACCCTTGCCCTGGAACTTGAAGTTTATAACTTTTCACTTCCGGAAGAGACTCACCTGATCACTTACATGAACGTTTCAAAAGGGGAACTGGCAAGATTTTATAAAGAGCCCTCCTCCTCCCCTGAAATGGAGCAGCTCACCAAAAGCTATTTCGACTTCCTCTATTCCCACCGTATGGAAACATGGGGAAATGACCCGCTGGTGCCCGATGTAACAATAAACGGCGATAAGGTGGAGGTCAAATTCAATGATTCCAGATATGATTATTACATGAATCATTTAAAATCAAAAAGGGTCATTCTGGATGCCGGACCATACGATCTGGTTAGAAAGATAAAAGCAGATCCTTTCTCTCCGGAATTCAATAAGTTAGCAAAAGAATATCTCTCGGCGGTTGCATCCTATTTCAAAAAGAACGGATGGCTGGATCGCCTGGTATTTAACAGTCCCATCGACGAGCCCAACACAATAAAAGATTATGAAGATACACGTCTGTGGGCCACCCTGGTACATGAAGCGGCTCCGGGAGTACCATTCCTGGCAACGGAATCACCGATCAGTGATAATCCTGACTGGGGTACCCTGAGAGGGTATGTCAATAACTTTTGTGTACATGGTAACAGCCTTAATGATCCGAAAGTCAAACAGGCTCTGCTTGAGGAGCAGGCAAAGGGAGGTGAGGCCACCTGGTATATCTCCTGTGACCAGGCTTATCCCCAACCCAATTACTTCATTGATGCCCCTGCGCTTGATCCGGTGATGGTTCCCTGGATAACGGCCCGCTATCACATGAACGGCATTTTATACTGGGCAACCAACTTCTGGAATCAGACTCCTGACCCATGGCTCGACCCTGTTACTTACATCTCGGGATTTGCATGCAGCAATGGCTATGTGCTTAACGGAGAAGGATCACTGATCTATCCCGGCAACCACACCAACGCTTATACAGGACAGCCAAATATTACGGGCCCGGTATCATCTATACGGTTCGAGCTGCTTCGTGAAGGTATAGAGGACTATGAATACCTCTGGATGCTTAAAAATCTGGGTGACAATGACTTTGCAGAAAAAACCGTTAAGAACATGGTTGTTGATGTAAGCGCCTTCTCGAGGAATATCGAAGAACTGTACCTGGCCAGGAAAGCAATGGCCCGTCGACTGGAAGAATTATCGCACTAACGGTTCTGATTGTTAATAACAGACTAAATGCCCGGGTATGATGAAAAGTGCATTCTATACAAGACTGTTTATTCTAAGTGTGATTTTTGCAGTACTGCCTGCGACACTCAGTGCTGAAATTCACAAGCCTCAGATTCAGATTCCTCTGGTAAAGGAAGCTCCTTTTATTGATGGGAAGCTCAGAGATGCGACCTGGAAAAGAAGTACGGAACTCACCGAGTTTGTAAACTGGTCGCTCGACAGTTATATCAGGGATAGCGTCACGATATATCTGTGCTATGATGAAAAGAACGTATATATAGCCTTCCGGAACAGTGACCCGGAAGCCCGCAATCTGGAAAAATCCGTAAGCCCGAAAGGCCCCAGGGATACATTCCTCTGGGGAAGAAATCATGCCCTGGTAGGAATAGCATACAAAAATGTCAGCATCAGGCTGATGGCTGATCCAAAAGGAACCATGACCGATTGGAAGAACGACGATATCAAGTGGAATGGCAACTGGCAATATGCAGCGTCGATTAACCAGTCTGACTGGACAGGCGAGTTTATTATACCCATCAGCGATTTTGCCCCGGATGGATTAACCCGGGGGGAACCGCTGGAGCTTACCCTGTCGAGAAGCTTTCCCCTGGGGGAGTCTTCCGGCTGGAGCGGGAAATGCATCCTTGCCGGGCAATCAACAGTTAAATGCGGGTTCGGCCGCTGGCCTGATCCGGTTCCGGGAAAGAATAACCTCTCCTTCACTGCCCGGAATTTTGAAAAAGAGAATTATGATCTTCAGTGTGAGCTTCAACTCTACCCTTTGAATGGCAAACCTGAATTTATTAATCAGTCGGGACAGGGCCCATCATCTGATCTCCAGGTCAGGATAAGCTCAGAACCTCTTCTTTTCAGATACGACTATTCAATCCCTGCCGGCGGGACAATTAACAAAAAGCTTCCTTTTGACCTGCCTTCAGAAGGGAGTTATTTTGCCTCGGTATCAATAAAATCAAAAGATGGATCCATAATTCGCAGAAGCGTGGATTACTGGTTTACAATTGAACCTGACAAAAAGAAAATAAAAGAACTGAAGGAAAAGATCGGCGAATCAATAGCAGCAATGACACGTCTTTCGGGGCCTGCAGTCGATAATCTGAAAGCTGAGGCTGACAGATTATATAAGGAGGTACTGAATCTTGAGAGCTCAGCTGGAAACAACTGGAAATCAGGCAAGTGGGATGACCTGACCCTCAAGGTCGGTAAGACCGGCAATGAAATTTCCAGACATCTGCAGAAGATGAGATGGCATGCACTTCACGACTGGGATGAAAATTCTGATTTTGGAATTGCAGTTGCACATTCTGTTCTGAAGCTCAGGAAGGATGAAGAGTTTCCCCTGCCTCTTTCCGATAAAATTGAAATTTCACTGGCAGGTAATGAATACGAATCATTTCAGCTGGCTGTTTTGCCTTTTAACGGAGACATCGCCAATCTTAATATTGACGTAAGTGACCTTGAAGGGAAAGAGGGGAGCATCATCAAAAAAAATAATATTGAAGTTACACTGGTTGATTACAATAAAATTGACTGGCAGGCTGAATACATCACGGGTTATAAGGGTTGGTACCCCGATCCTTTAATTCCATTCAAAAACGGAACCCTTATAAGCGGGGAGGATATTTGCCGGCCCCTCTGGATTACAGTTTATGCGCCCGGTGGTACCAGGGCAGGCGAATACAACGGTACTATTACCCTGAGTGCTGACGGAATGAAAAAGGTTACCGCATCGGTTAAGTGCAGAATATGGGACTTTGATATTCCTGAGGTGAGTCATTTAAAGACTCATTCATGGGATGAGATAGAGTATCTGGCAGATTTCTATAACCTGAAAGAATATCCTGTTGAATGGTATCAGAAATTTTGTGAATTGCTGTTGAAGAACCGGATGAATCCGGGATCAGCCGGAGTAAATTATCTCAGCCAGGCTCCGGATAGTTCAGGCAATTATGATTTCAGTAAAGTTGAGAAGGTTCTCGGTTACTGCATTGACCGTGGATTGACACGCTTTTCAGTCATGCAGATGAAAAAGGGACTCTATAAGCCTGAGGAAGAAGAACAGGCTTACAGGTTTGTGGAAGCTTATGCAAAGTTTCTGAAGAAAAAAGGATGGCTTGACAAAGCACTTGTCGAGCTGTGGGATGAACCTACCGACCTTGAATGGCCCTACATAAAAGAACGGGCGGAAAGATTAAAAAAGATAGATCCCGATTTACGTCTGCAATTATTTGCCGAAGGTGGGCCATACGATTTCTGGGATAAATCCACTGACCAGTTCGGACTGAATAAACTTGTGAATATATGGGCTCCCGTAAATATTATAGAATCACCTGAATCACAGGCCCGTGGGGTAGAAATATGGACTTATTTCTGCACTCTTGCGAGGGAAAGCGCTCCGAATTTCTATATTGAGAGCCCGGCAATATACCAGCGAAGCATTGCCTGGTATTGCTGGATGTACGGAGTTGACGGATTTGAACACTGGAGCACTAACTACTTCTGGAGAAATGTCAGAAAGGGTATGCCGATGGATCAGAAATGGCCCAATGTGCCATGGGACTCCCGTACCTATTATTATTATGACGGGGAAGGCCAGCTCGTTTATCCCGGCGCCGGTGGAGTTCCTTATTCTTCGATAAGGCTTGAGAATTTTCGTGACGGAATGGAAGATTATGAATATCTTTTCAGGCTCAGGGAACTTCTGGCTAAATATAATGATGACACAACGAATCCTGTTTTGAACGAATACAGGCAACTTCTGTTACCTGAGAATTACCTTCTTTATAAATATCCCAGGAAAATTAAAGTAACACTTGAAAATACTTTACGATATCCCGACCAGCCGGAGCTTATTTTAAATACCAGACAGAAAATAGCTCATGCAATAGAGCAGTTGCAAAAGGGACTGCCTTCACCCTGATTTAAAGTATGTGAGCATCGCGGAATGTATACACGAATTATTAATAACATATGCCTTATGTATAGTAAAAGAACAAACAGAAGAGATTTCATAGCAAAAACGACACTGGCTGCAACCGGCCTGTCTCTCGGATTAAATTCCGTTTCAGCAAATGGGTTAAGAATACCCGGAGCAAATGATAAAATAAGAATGGGATTTATAGGAATCGGCAATCGCGGCTCCCAACTGCTAAAATTGTTCATGACTCAGCCAGACTGTGAAGTGGCTGCGTTATGCGATATTTATGAACCCTATTTGTTAAGGGATTATTCAAAAGTTGACAAACGATATACCGATGGGTTCCTGGGGAAGGGAGGCCAGATACCAAAGATGGGAGAAATATTCTCAGGAAAAGTAACACGCTATGACGATTATCGTAAGTTACTTGAAGATAAATCGATTGATGCTGTTTGCATAGCTACCCCCGACCACTGGCATGCACTTATGACAATCGATGCTATTAAAGCAGGCAAGGATGTTTATGTGGAGAAACCACTTACTGCTACAATACATGAAGGCCGTAGTATGGTTAATACCCAGGTTGCCCATAACCGCATTGTGGCTGTGGGATTAAACCGGCGGGGAAATCCTGTATATCAGAAATTATCGGGAATTATGCGTGAGAAAAGGCTTGGCAAAGTTACTGTTGGCAGGGCTGCACACGTGAATGACATGTATCCCAACGGTATCGGGAAAATGAATCCTGAAGCTCCACCCAGGGATTTTAACTGGGATATGTGGCTTGGCCCGAGAGCTTTCATACCATACAAGTACAATATTGCTCCCTACACCTTTCGCTGGTGGAGTGACTACTCCTCACAGATGGGGAACTGGGGGGTACATTATATGGATGTTATACGATGGATGATGGGAGAAAAGGCGCCTGTTGCTGTAAGTGCACATGGTGGAAAATATGTACTTGATGATGACAGTACCATTCCCGATACATTGCAGGTAACTTTTGAGTTCGCATCAGGTTCACTTATTCTCTTCAGCGATTATGAAGCAAACAGCGGAGGGATGGTGCCTTTCGGCGAAATTGAGATCCGTGGTACCAAAGGCACATTACTTGCAAATGAAAGCGCATACAGGATAGTTCCTGCAAAGCACGGCCAGTTTCAGAGCTGGGACAGACTCATTGAACCTGAAGAATATGAAAATGTGAACCGGGTCCTTGATGACGGTAGCAGTGCGGAAAGTACAACCGCTCTGATCAGAAACTTTCTGGATTGTATCAGGTCGAGGCAAACCCCTCTTTGTTCACTGGAAGAAGGACACCGTTCTACGAGTTTCGCCCATCTAGCAAATATTGCACTTGCAACCAGGACAAGACTGCTATGGGATGCTGATAAAGAGATATTTACCAACAGCAGCGAAGCAAATAAGCTTCTTCATTATGAATACAGGAAGCCCTGGAAACTGGAATAATAAATCAGAGCCATGACAATTACAAGAAGGGATTTTATCAAAACATCTGCAGTTATCACGGGAGGAAGTATGCTTGGGAAGCTGCCAATGCAGGAACAAAGCCGGAAAAATTTCCATGGGAAACTGATCAAAATAACTGATGTGGATTCAAATTTTGAGAGGGAACCTCTGATAAGGCCATTTGGATTTAAAGGGGGTTACATGAAAGAGATCTGGCAGACAGCGGTCATGATAAAGAGTGACTCAGGGATCCATAAGATCGGAACCTGCTCACAGAGTATCCTCTGGTCGGATGCGCAGGTCTTCTCCTCTCATTCCGAAAGCGGTGGCAATGCCCTGATGTATGCAATGACCGAATATGGCCTGAGATTATTAAAAGGCCGCGAATTTACTGATCCCATAACACTTCTAGAAGAAATCTGGCCACTGGTTTACGATTATGGGAAGAAGATCTGTGCAAAAAATGATCTCCGGCAAACATTCGCCCTGAATTCCCTTGTGGCTGTAGATAATGCCATCTGGCTCCTGTACGCTGCTGAGAATAATATCACAAGCTTCGATGATATGGTTCCGGAACCTTATAAACCTCCCCTATCTCATCATCACGACAGGATTGCAAGCATTCCGCTTATGGCATATAATATCCCTGTGAGCGAAATAAAATCTGCTGTCGACCAGGGCTATTTTTTCATGAAGATCAAAATAGGGCAACCCGGCACCCAGGAAGAGATGCTGGAAAAGGATAAGGCTCGCATAAGCGAGGTGCACAAGGCAATCGGAGATGCCAGAACAATGTATTCAGAGAACGGGAAGCTCCCTTACTACTTTGATGCTAACGGCAGATACGAGAGCAAGGAGGCGCTTATGAAATTGCTCGATCATACAAAAAAGATAGGAGCTTTCGGCCAGATTGCAATAATTGAAGAACCTTTTGCAGAGAATCTTGAGATTGACATTACAGATATTCCCGTGCGCATTGCGGCAGATGAAAGCGCTCACACCGAAAAAGACACATTAAAGCGTATACAGATGGGCTATAAGGCAGTGGCCCTGAAGGCTATAGCTAAAACTCTCAGCATGACAATGAAAATTGCACGGGTGGCCTATGATCACAAGGTTCCATGTTTCTGCGCCGACCTGACTGTCAATCCGATCCTTGTGGAATGGAACAAAAACGTAGCGGCCAGGCTCTCCCCGTTCCCGGGAATCGGGATCGGGTTGCTCGAAACCAACGGACACCAGAACTACAAAAACTGGGAAATTATGAGAGGGTACGATCCCTGTAAAGATTCTCCATGGGCATACACAAATAAAGGAGTATTTGAGCTCGATGATGACTACTATGCAAAAAGCGGAGGTATTTTCCTGCCTTCACAGCATTATGAAGAGATGTTCGGGAATAAGAAATAATGTATTTAAATCCCTTCCCATAATTTGACTTCTTTTGTTGTAACTATTTGACATTTAATTCATAATAATATCTGATTGCAGGATTATTTTCTGAATATCCTTTAAAAAAGATAATACCCTATGAAGAAAATATTCAGGTCATTACCCCTAATTTTAATTCTATTTAGAGCTATTGCGGCCTGTTACGGACAGGAAGAAGCCGGGTGGCATTATCCGCTCTATTTGTCAAATCTGGACTATTGGCACAGCCGAATACCCGTCATTATTAAAAACAGTTCATCACAGGATGTTTCCGGCGAACCGTTGAGCATAAAGATCGGAAGTCTTGAAGGACAATTAAAACTGCAAGGTACGGAAGCCGGAGCCATAAGAGTGATAGATTCGGAGGAGAATGAACTGCTCTGGAAGATTATCGCCCCGGGTGAACGGGTCATATCAGACGGACCTGTTCCTGAACATAGTGAATTTCTGCTTCCGGCAACTGTTAAGGCAAATGAAACAGGGATCTATTACATCTATTTCGATAATCCCGGGGCATGGCCTGAAGGTGCGGTCCTTGAAAAAGATCCTTCCATAAGGGAAACAACATTTCAAAGCGTCAACAGATCAACACCGGAAGTGCTTAAGACAGATATCAGACCCACAGAAACAATTACCCTGAACAATCCACCTGAGGACAAAGATTGGCCGCATGATCAAAAATGGGACATCAGAGTTCCGGTCAGAATACTGAACTTTACGAATAGCAAACTTGAAGGAGCTCCTGTTTATGTAAAGATGGATCAGGTATATCAACGTCTTTATAAGCAGGATTGCAGATCTGCCCTTATACAGTTGGGCAACAGGAACACTGTTCAGGTATCCCGGTTCGCGGATGCCATTGTATTTGAAAAAGAGATATCGCCCCTGTCAGACGAAACAATATACGCCTATTTTGCGGCTAACCGGAAATCAAATGATAGTAATCATCTGCAAGAAAATTTTCCCTGGTACTATGATAAACGGAATCTTGTTAAAGATCCTTCCCCTGGACATGATACGAAGAATTGGGACCCTCTGGTCCGATCAGCAGGTCTGAAGGGATCCCTGAACAATGTCTCAAAGGAAATGGATAGCACAGGCTATTGTTTAAAGATCAATATTAATAAAGAAGGCGAAGGGAATAAAGCGGGTTGGAAACAGGACATTCCTGTCGAACCGGGGAAAAGTTATATGTTCGGAGCCATGGCAAGATGCTCCGGCTTCAGGAGAGAGATTTCTATAAGTATACAGTTTTTGGGAGAGAACGGGATATTGTTGAATCAGAATGCTGAAAGTAATAAAATCAGCAGTTCTGAAGAGTGGAAATTACTCTCAGGCTTCTTTAAGGCACCTGATGATGCCGTTTCTGCAAGGATGAATCTGTCAGTTGATGAAGCCGGAACAGCATCGTTCAGGGGAATGATGATGATGAAGGTTATTGAGGGATATGCCAGCAGCCTGTATTTTGATCAGAGGGAGCCGGCGAAACCTGATCATATCACGATCTGGCCTGCAAATCCAATTGTAAAGGTTTTCCGCGAAGATCTTCCGCCGGTGAATATCCAGCCAGCCAGGATTTCTGCCGCTCAGAATGAGACTGAACCACTGCAGATAGCGGTGAGGAGTCCCTGGGAATCAGGAAATATGCGCGTGGAAGTTACCGCTCCCACAAACTCCTCAGGGACACGTCTTGACAAGGTAAGTGTATATTTAGTCGGCTATGTACCTGTCGATTATCCTTCAAATTACTATGAAAGGAAGGTCCCATACTGGTATTTAAAATTTCCTACGGAGCCTCCGGGGAGCGATGGATGGGCAGGATTCTGGCCTGACCCTCTTATACCCGGCAATACTTTTGATCTGGCTGCAAACAAGACCCAGCCTGTCTGGATCGAAGTAAATGTACCTCAGGGAACCCGGAAGGGAGACTACACAGGTCAGATAAGACTGTACCGGAATGATTCTCTGATTAGCGTACTCCCATGGCTTGTACATGTCTGGGATTTTGCCCTTCCGAAGAAAAACAGTTTCGGGGCCATCTATGATTACAGATCTCTGGATGACATGCCTGAACCTGGCCCCGAACAGTTCAGGACTGATATTACTGAAGATAGCCTGCGCGGTATGTATCTGACATTCATGGGAAAACACAGGATAAGCTCCGGAGAGATCAGTCCCTCTCCAAAGGTTATCTACAGGAACGGAAAGGCAGATATAGATTTTAAAGAATATGATAAAGCAGCCTCATATTACTTTGATGAATTGAAAAACCCCTACGCATATCTCCCGACAGGACTCTTTTATCTCTTTGGCTGGGCTTTTCCTCCATCGGAGAAATTCGGAGAGAAACCCTACCCCGGCGATTATCCTTTTGATAATGCTGACAGGGGGAAGCTCCGGCCAGGGTACAAAAAAGCTTATCAGACAGTGCTCAGGACGTTCTGGCAACATATAAGCGAAAAAGGCTGGTCAGACCGATATGTTCTGTACCTGTCTGACGAACCCCATATGGCCGAAAACGGCAAGGCGGATATAGTAGCACAGATGAAGGCTCTTTGTGACATGATACATGAAGTGGACCCAAAAATACCTGTATATGTAAGTACCTGGTGGTACCGGCCTGAGTGGGAAGGCTATATAGATATCTGGGGATTAGGTTTTAACGGAGAAGGAGATTATGGTCACGCGGTTACAAAAGATGATCTGAAACATATTATCAGCTCGGGCAAGAGGATTTGGTTCACTACAGATGGTAACTTTTGTACCGAAACACCTTATCTGGCCCTGGAAAGGCTACTCCCATATTTCGGATTTAAATTTGGAGCCGATGCTTATGAGTTCTGGGGAGTCAACTGGCTGACATATAACCCTTTTAAATATGGCTGGCACAGCTATATCTTTGAAAGTCAGGCCCCCGGTGAAGAATCATGGAAAAGATACCCTAATGGAGACGGATTTGTTATCTATCCCGGCAAGCCGATCGGAAAGGAGGAACTTATAGGTTCGATAAGGATCAAGCAGGTAAGGGATGGGGCTGAAGATTATGAGTATCTCTCATTGCTGCAGCATCTGATTGAAAATGCTGATCTGGGAAATCCTTCAGTAAAAACGGCCAAAGCGGCGTTGCAGAAGGCCCTGGACCTTATAGATATTCCATGTGCCATGGGCAGGTATTCGACCTGGCTGTTAAAATCCCCTGATGAGGTCATTACAATCAGGGAAAATATTGCCAGGAGTATTGAATCATTCAGCAAGAAATAAAATTCCTGAGAGTGATAGCCTCATCCCTCTTTATATTCAATATTCAGTTGCAGTTGGCAAAGAGCAATTGGCAGTTGGCAAAGAGCAGTTGGCAAAATTGCCTTTAAAAAGATCTTATTAAACCTTATTTGTATTTAACCACGGAGTGACGCTGAGTTTTCACAGAGGTACACTGCTAAATTGGTACTCCGTGATACCCTGTGCAACTCAGTGAAACTCTGTGGTTATCATCTTTTCTCCTCGGTCCTCGATCTTCGGTCTTCGGACTTCGGTCTCCGGTCTCCGGTCTTCGTCATCAGCGTGCCATTTGCTGATTGCTGATCGTCTCACATGTCTTTCAAAAAACCTGCAAACCTGATCAGATCATCCCGTGAATCAAAATCTACTTTATGTGATTTAAGGTAGGCTTTTATCTGATCCCGCTTCTGAGGATAGAGTTGCAGAACATTTTTTTTGTTGAAGGGGACAAATCCGCCGGAGGCATCAGAAAGATAATATTCAAGAGTTCTCTGAAAAACCAGGTCTTCATTGGCTACAAGCTTATAAAAGTTCCCCTGGGATGGCAGCGAGCCATAAGTAGTAGTTGCCGAACCGGAACTCGACGAGCCATACGAGTCCTTATGTACAGTCTCCTTAAGCCTGATATACTGCTTCAGGGCCACCTTTACAGCTCCTCCGGAGACCTGTTCCAGATAACCCCTGTCATAATAAAATGTATCCTGCGCGACAGCTATATAGCTGATATTTTTACTGTTTGCTATTGCCAGGGTATCCCTGTTTTTAATGTACTCCATTTCACTGTTCAGCAGGTTATAATTAAGCTTTGCCTCCGAATATATCCCGGTTTTAAATTGTATCCTGCCGGAAATAAATTCAGGGAAACGATATCTATCCTTAAAAGGGAAGCAGTCCAGCACCCTCATTCCTGCTCTTACAGTGACCGGCTCATATTTTTGTGCTGAAAGAGAAATATTGAGCAAAAAAACAAAAAACATAAAAAGAAATAGATTTTTCATACGTAAAAACTTTTTGTTAAAAAATATTGAGATCCGTCATTTAAACCCCTGGTTTATCAATAAATACTATTGTCAACCTGGTTGGTCTTCAGTCTACTGTTTTTCATGGTTCCGAACTGAAGATAATACCAGAAGGTGTTCTTATCAGCTTTATTCATTCCATTTTCAATCTGAGACTTACTGCCCTTGAGCGATTTAAGGTCTGAGAAATACCTTAGGAATCGCTGATCTGTGTCCTTGCTTATCAGGAGCCCGCCAAGGTCAGGAAACTCCCCCGTAACATTTACAAGTGATACAATTGCCTCCTCTATGTGTCTCGGAAAATTCGAATAACCAAGCGATTTGAATTTCCTGACCTCCTTTCCAATTTCAACAAGGTCCTTGTCAAGAAGCAACCTGGCCATCCTGTACTCAAATGCCCTTTTATTTCCCGGATTTTCCTTCAATAATAAATCCACATTCCTGGAATCATCGGTAACCACGAAAAAGTCCTTTGCCGGAAGCAATCTGATTTCTTCCCACAGTTCGGGATCAGATTTTACAAGATCAGGCTTAAAAAGCATCTTTTCATATTTAACAGCCCATTTTCTGTAATGTAAGGTCTTTTTCAACACATTGATATATCTTTCTGCAATCCTGAAATTTCCGTTAATGAGTTCCGTTTTTATCAGCATCTTGATATTTTCAGGCCGGAATCCATGCTGAACCATAAGCTCATAAGCCAGGTGGTGAGCTTCTCCGGTCAGTCCGACAGCATAATAAAAGTAAATAGCCCTGTATGTCTGCTCATTGTCACGGGCCAATGTAAGAGATGAACCGAAGTTCTGTTGGCCGTAGAACATCCTGCTGCATAACTCTCCTTTCTCGGACAATGCCAGATTATAATAATATTGTCCGACAACATTCGACGACGGGGATTTTTCATACTGCCTGATCACTTCATCCCACTCCTGATTGTAAACCGACCTCTCAAGCCGGATTATGCCAGATGCTTCAGGATCACGGTTCCTGTAGAGCAGGAAAATAGTAAACGAAAAAACAGCCAATATGATTACCAGTGAAAAAGCGGGTTGAAATTTGATTTTTTCTGAGGCACGATCAGCTGCTTTAATCAATAAAGGGTACAAAATCAGCACCCCGCTGAATAGTGACAAATATCTTGTCATACTGGAGTATTCATAAAGGAATAGCGGATAAAACAGCAGGTGATAAACGGGTTGCAGAAATATTATATTTTTAAACAGGAAGAATGTCAAAAATGATAATATAATCAGAAAGGATGGCAGCAGATACCTGAGACTTCCTCTCTCATAAATCAGGCAATATATTAAATATAATGTGATGTATATCAGAGCAAATGACCCGGTCAGGTAATAGAATAAAGGAAATAATCCGGTGAGGATAAAACGTTTGACAGGTTTCCCCGGAGCAGTTGATATAAGGAACCAGAGCGCAGCAAGAAGAAATCCGAAGATATAATACGGATAAAAATCATATCTCGTCTGAAGCAATAGCAACAGGCCGGAAGGCAACAGGACAAGGAATAATGATACTGAGCTTTCCGCCTTAAGGCGTTTGTTAATCCTCATATATACCAGGCAAACCAAAAGGATAAGTGCAGAAACGATTAAAGATCCATAAAAGGGATTGAAATAAAACTGCGTCAGAAAGTTTCCGGCGTAAACAAGTAAACCACCCGGTTCAGAGTAAAATTTTTGAAAATAATCAGTCGAAAATATGAATAATGAATTATTCTCCTGGAAAAAGAAAATGCTACCCCCAAAGAAACAGAGGTACGTTACTGATAAGACAATCAGAAGAGCCACAGAAATGTATACTGCAAATCTTCCTCCGGCATCAACAGCCGGGAAAACTCTTTTGGAAGGAGTCAAAAGATCATCTCTCTTTTTCATTCCTGACCTATGTTCATTTCACCTGACTATTCATCCTTTCTTTCCATCTGGCCTTCACCGGTTCCTTTCCGGATGCTGCGGCAAAATCGCGTGGTCCGACCTTTATTCTGCCGGTAATAAATTCAGGCCTGTTAAAGGTTTTTTCCATCCTCCCATAAAGTGATGGATCCTTCTGAGGCAGAACAAATGGTTTACCTATACTGTCGAAAGAGACAAAATAGGCAAAATATGGTCTGGCAGTCAGACCGTCTCCCCTCTTGCTGCTGAATACAAGCCATCTTCCATTTGAAGACCAGGAATGATAGCTCTCCGTTTCATTGCTGTTAACCGGCATCTTACTGACCTTGCCGCTTTGAAGATCAATCAGATAAAGGTCTGCCTCCCTGTGCCAGATTGAAAAGGTTCCATAGTCATGAAGGGTAAATACAAGGTATCTGCCATCAGGAGAAATTGTGGGAAATGAAACAGATTTATTAACGGATAAGGCATCAAAAACAACTTCATCATTTCCGAATGTCCCTTCTGACCGGTCAAATGATCTCCTGACAAGATCATATTTAACCTTCATATAGTCAAAGCCTTCCTTAACCTGCCGGGTCCTGCAGAAATATAGGTAATTGCCATCCGGAGACCAGCAGGGAAAGGTTTCCATATATTTTACAGTGTCTCTTTCCGGAGATGCGAACATTTCATTTTTTTCCACATCATAGACGAAAAGTGAGGAGTAGAGATCATATACTTCTATGTTTTTTTCAGGTCGCATATGAAACGACTGAACAGTCTTATTTGAGGAAAATGCGACATATCTTCCTGAAGGATGCCATGCTGGATAAACTGCGTTTGCTGGCATTTCAGGAGTTTTTAACTGAGTCCTGGTCAGTTGTTTTCCGTCAAAAAAATAGGTGCCGCCCCTTGAACCCCGTACATGAAGCAAAAACCTGTCAGGATTATTTTTGTTAAAGGAGTGGCAATTCACGCAATTATCATCAAGCAACTGGTTCTCAAACAACGAATTCTCACTGAAATCCTCGAGTGACCTCTGCACTATCTTCATATCCGACCACGACCTGTATCCGGGGTAAAGCAGCCTGTAGCACAGATATGGATCAACAGGGTCGCGGGCAACGATCATGTACACCGGATCATATTTGATGGCAGGTTTCCCCTTTTCAGCGGAAACTATCTCAAACTTAATGCTATCCCCCTGGCTACCCCCGAGTAACTTTTTCCATTGCTTAACAGGAAAACGTACTATCCCGTCGGAGGTATTTATTGTAAGACCTGTTCCGCCGGCAGATGTGGCCCTTATACTGAAATGCTTACCGTTCTCGGAGATCATAAAATTCAACGGTGCTATATTGGGAGGGATTGTCACACCGGAATAATCAGGTTCAATAACCGGTAAGCGACCCGCCGGGGAAGCAGAATCTGCCATCCCGTGCTTGCAGCCGCCTGCAAGGATAGATCCTGCTATCAATATCAACACCCACACACAAATTCCTGACTTCTTCATTCATTGATATTTACGGCCAAATCATGATGATTTTAAATTCAAATATATCAATCAGGCGTAATCTGTATGAAGCCTATCAACTTACATGATTATTCCTGAAACACAACAAAAATCCCCTCTTAAAACAATACTGAGGCCGGGGAAATTTAACAATAATAATTGAAAAAGCCGGCAGGGAATTACAAATTCGAAATGAAGATGTAATTATCCTCCGGCTTAATGATTTCAGAAAATAACCCTTCCTTACGGGGAGTTATTTAATTATAGGAGTAAGAATAATATTCCTGTACTCAACAGATCCGTGATCACCCTGGAGGTAGATCGGACCGGGCGCAAATACATCGGAAATGATGGCTCCTCCTGTTGGTCCGTACACAGGCTGATTATCTATAATTTTGGTTCCGTTAAGTATAACGGTAATATGGCGGTCACAGAGGGTTATGTCAAGGGATTGCCATGTTCCGGCAGGTTTCTCAGCGCTGACGGTAGGCGTGATCCTGCTATAGACCGCTCCCATATTATGTGAATCCAATGGCTGCTTATAAGAATCAAGAACCTGAATTTCGTACATGCCCCTCAGGTAGATGCCGCTGTTACTTCCTGCCGGCACATTGACATCGATTTTCAGGTTAAAGTCATTAAATACCTGGTCAGTCCGGAGGTTGCCATAACTAATATGCGGTGCGCCTTCAGTCTGAACCGGATTATTTGTCAGTATCCCGTTAACAACTGAAAATCCGTTTTTTTGCTTCTCATTAACCAGTCTCCAGCCTGTAAGATCTTTACCGTTAAACAGGGTAACAGGCGTTCCGAACTTTAATTTGGTCAGATCTGGTGCCGGAGGAGGAGGTGGTAATTTTGTACCTGAAAATTTAGTGGTATCCACTCCTGTTCCATTAATCCTGGGAGACAGCAGAATGCCTTCAATTTTATCACCCTTCACTGTAATTTCAAGCCAGTCAGTAATTGTCTGAGTTTTAATGGGATTCTTATTCTCATCAACTTTTCTGACAACATTATTTGACCTCTGAACAACAAGAATATGGTCCTTTGCAAGGAATATATCCGAAACAGGTAAAACGCTTCCGCCAACCCAGAGGATATCGCCATCCAGATAATCAGGTTCCTGCCGGACCTCAAGCCAGCCCACTGAGCCACCCTGGATATCTATTGTCCATTGGCCGAGGAATTCCGGAATAGTTGATTTTTGAACAGGCGCAGTCTGCGTTTCACTCTTGCATGAGACAACCGACAATGAAACAAGAACTGCTGCAAAAAGGGGTAAAAATGTTTTCATAAGTTTTGTTGTTAATTATTTAATACTGATGAATTTCTTTTAAAGTTAAGTAAAAATTTTAATTAAAGATCAGGCGTCGGGCGTCAGGCTTCGGGCTTCGGGCTTGTATTTAATAGAACGCGTCGATTACCGATTTACCGATTACCGGTTACCGATTACTGGTTACTGATTACCGACCTCCCCCTGCTCCTTAAGGACATCATTCTTGTATTTTCTGTTTTCAAGAATCCTTACATATTCTAGCGCCTCTCTGATATTATAATCGCCCCAGGCCTTTTGGGCCCATTGCAACGCGCCGTCAACATCCCCGTTTATCTCACTGATTATTGCCATGTTGTATACCGCGCGACCTGCTACCTTCATTTTGGGATTATCGGTTTCCTTCTTCCATAGTTTACCTGCCTCATCCCACTGGCCAACCTGGGCTTTTCGTTTGGCGATCTTAAAATTGTCTGATCCCTTAACAAAATAATCACGCATTACTCTTAACCTGAATGGCAGTATCCTCATGGCATATCCATGTCCTGCCATATTCCCTACCTCCAGAACAGCTTCTTTTCTTCCCGTGAAAGCCTGCAGGGCAGCAAGTGGATTGATCCCCCTGCCGGATTTTGAGATTGATTCCTGGTAAATATATTCATCGAGGATACTCCTTGATTCAGGATCGTAAATCCTCCAGCCTGTTTTTACAATTGTCTGCATATCTGCCTGATGTTCTATCCCGGGGATAGAGCCAAAAGGTGTTTTTAACTCTGTTTTACCGGCAGAATAACTGACACGGGTATCCGTATCAAATTTCTCCAGGGAGAACAGTGCATCCGTTCCTGATTCACTACAGATCTGACTGACTATTTCCCAGGAGAGTGGAACCGGAAAGAGTTCAAGGCTTGATGTTCTGAAATCGATATCGGAGAGGGTCTTAATCTCCGCAAACCTGTTATTGGAAGACAATTCATCGGAAAGTCCCTTTACGGATCCAACTGCTCCATCCTTGTCCAGGTTGGCGCCTTCCAGGGAGAGCGCCTTGTCTATATTATCCACGACCTTTGTTTCATCAGTAGGCATGCTCCTGTCAATTACCCCCACACTTTTAATATAGGCTGGGATCGTAACGGGTGCGGGTTCTGTAACAGTAAGATAAAGCTGGTCTGTCTTGCAGGAAAGTAATGTCACCGCGGAAAATAATGCTGCAAAGTATTTTATCATGATTGGTAGTTATTGGTTCAAAACAGTCTTTAAATATATAAAAATTTAATAAAGGATGCTATTTGAATGAAATTGGCTTAAGAACCTGATTCGTCATACGGGTCTTTTTATTATCTTGGACTTGCAAAAAATCCCTTAATGAATAAAAACAATAAAATGAAAAATACCCAGTCACGACGTCGTTTTATTCAAACAGGCTTAACTGCCGGTATCACCATGTCAGTATTGAAACATTTCCCGCTGCCTGCAAATGTTACAGAGCAGGGAATGAGGTTTGGTCTTGTCACATATCTCTGGGGACAGGACTGGGACCTGCCGACCCTTATAGCCAATTGTGAAAAATCAGGCCTGCATGGGGTGGAACTCCGAACCGGGCATGCACATAAAGTTGAGATCAATCTTAACGCTTCAGAACGTGAGGAGGTGAAAAAGAGATTCACCGACAGTTCAGTTACGTGCATCGGATATGGATCGAACTTTGAATATCACAGTCCTGATCCTGCGGAGCTCCGGAAGAATATTGATCAGACCAAGGAGTATATTAAGCTCTGCAGGGATATAGGTGCCACCGGAATAAAAGTAAAGCCAAACGACCTGCCTGCAGGGATTCCGAAGGAAAAGACTATTGCACAGATCGCGACCTCGCTGAATGAAGTGGGGAGGTTTGCCAGGGATTACGGTCAGCTTGTAAGAGTAGAGGTTCATGGGACAAAAACCCAGGAAATTCCCAATATGAAGGCAATATTTGACCAGGTGACTGTACCTGATGTGAAGATATGCTGGAACTGCAATGATCAGGATTTACTTCCGCCCGGACTGGAAGGGAACTTTAATATGGTCAGGAAGTGGTTTGGCGATACTGTACATGTACGGGAGCTGAACGATACCAGTTATCCATACCGGCAGCTCTTCCGGCTGTTTGCCGGAATCAGTTATAACGGCTGGATATTACTTGAAGGACGTACTGATCCTGCAGATAAAATTGTTGCAATGAAAGAGCAGCTCTCTCTGTTCAATGAAATGACATCTACCAGAACCACCCCACACATCTGAAGTTCATCGATGAATGTTCAGATCTGTGGGAGCATGTGGTGGTTTATGATTCAGTCACAATCTGAAGATACTACTTCAGATATACCTCCAGCACCGGGATCTCTGATCTGGGTTTGAGAATCGGGAGCTGAAGCACCAGATCATTTTTATTATCACTGGCAGGGCTGAATCTGATCTCGGAAGCGTCATGCAGGAACTGGATATATTTTATTTTACCTGCCATCCCGTTAAGGGTAAGGCTTCCCATAGGATAGACAAGCAGATGGATATACAACCTGTTGGTGACCGGATTGTAAGTCAGAAGCGTATTGGCCGGCGCATTATATTCTGGAGGTGCTTCCGTACAGCCATATATTGAACGGCTGTTATATTTCATCCAATCTCCCATAGATTTCAGTCTGTCCTGGGCCCTGTAGTCGAACACGCCTCTTGCAGTTGGTCCGACATTCAGCAAAAGATTACCTCCCTTGCTTACAGATTCAATTAACAGGTCGAGCAGCTGTGCCGGGCTCTTCCAGGAAGTTTCATCACGGTAATAACCCCATGATCCGCTGAAGGTCTGGCAGGTCTCCCATGGCACTCTTTTACCGTTTATCTCAGGCCATTTAGCCACCTTCACCTGTTCCGGGGATATAAAATCCCAACCTCCTTCGACATCGCCCAGATCGAGACGGTCATCGACAATTATTCCCGGTTGAAGGGAACGAGCAAGTTTTAACAGATTTTCCGAATCCCAGTCAGCATGACCTTTGCCATTCTTGCCGGGAAATGAGAAATCGAACCAGATAATACTGATCTCACCATAGTTTGTAAGCAGCTCCCTGACCTGGTTTTTAATATATTCGCGGTACTTATTCATATCCCTTCCCTTGTTCAACCGTGCATACGCGGTATCAGATTCCTGTCTTTGGGGATGGTTCCTGTCTATAGTATAATCGGGATGATGCCAGTCGATAAGTGAATAATAAAATCCCACCTTCAGCCCTTCTGCACGGAATGCCTCAACATACTCTTTGACCAGGTCCTTGCCATAAGGAGTATTTGTGGACTTGTAATCGGTAAATTTAGAATCGAACAGACAGAAACCTTCATGGTGCTTGGCTGTAAGGACAACATATTTCATTCCGGCCGCCTTTGCCATTTTAGCCCATTCATGAGGATCATAGAGATCCGGATCGAACAACTCAAAATATTTCTGATACTGATCATTTGTCATTCTTTCCATGTTCTTAACCCACTCATGGCGGGCAGGAAGTGCATATAATCCCCAGTGGATAAACATTCCGAAACGGGCATCGGTCCACCATTTCAGTCTCTGGGTTTTCTGAGCCTCTGTCTCTTTTGGAAGCTGAGGTGCAGCCGTCTGTGTGACAGCTAACAGAGAGGCCATTAAAAGAATTGTTATGAGGGCTTTGGTTTTCATAGGTATTACATTTAATTATCAATTACTTTTTAACCGTGAATTTAAAATAAGACTTCTAATTTACATTTTAAATTTCTAAAATCTTACTTAAGAGTCAATAAATGAAAATAGGAAAAGTGTGAACTTCACTTCATTTTGCAGGATAACAGCTTAATACGGAAAATAAAACGTAACACAATCAGTCGGGTGGCAGGGTCAGTGAAACAATAAATTTACGCATCCTTTCATAATGGGATCCTTCCCAATATACCCTGCTGCAGGCGGTACACTTTTTGAAATTATGAAAGTTCTCCCTGGTTCCGGGCAACAGGTCGTCGAGCACTTCCTCTTTCGGAACATCCTTCAATAATCCGTTACATTCCAGACATCTTGTGAATGGCTGTATCATGTTTTTCAATTCAAACTTTTCAAACACCTCTTTCAACTGTTCCTCGGGATGCTGGGAAAGAACCCGGTAACCCTGCTTAACCCTTTTATTTCTTAGCAGCTCTTTATCACGTGTAAGTATTATCCTGTTAGCAGACAGCGCTAAACTGATAATCTCAGTATCATCAAAATCTGAATCGTAAAATGAATCAAAACCACATAATCTCAGAAACTTTGTCAGTTTTCCCAGGTGGGCATCAAGAATAAACTTTAAATTGACAGGAGCTGTTTCCATGATAGAAAGGGTTCACTGATAATTCAATATCCAGAAGTTTAAAGCCGGGCGCTGATTATCTCTGCCAGCTCATCCCTGTTGAGTTTTACGGGGTTGTTTTTATTTTCAGTACCGGTGCATATCGGCTCAATATCCTTCTCACTGATGCCGTATTTTTTCAGCAACGGCAGACCCAGATCATCAGTCTGCCTGTGAAGATACGCTATAAATCCGTCTATATAATAATCAGAAGATTTTCGCTGTTCATCAAGAAAAAGCCTGCCAAGTGTGGCATACTTATTCAAAGCAGTCTGATCACCCGTCTTCTTTCTTAATTCCCTCACATTTATCTCATTGGCTTTTGCCATCAGGGTACCGCAAAGAACTCCGTGAGGAATAGTGAACATGCCCCCTGCCGACGAGGCAAAGCCATGAACAACACCCAGTCCTGCATTTGCAAGGCATATACCTGAGGTAAGTGCTGCAAAAGACATTCCTGTCCTGGCTTCAAGATCCTGACCATCGGCATAAGCTCTGACCAATGACAGCATTATAGCTTTCAACCCTTCAAGGGCAAGGGCATCAGTATAGTTGCCCGCCTTCGCAGAAAGGTAGGCTTCTGTGAGCTGGGTAAAGCAATCCATTCCGCCTGCTGCAGTTATTTCAGATGAACAGCTCAGAGTAAGACGGGGATCAACCAGAGCCAGGTCAGGTACAAAATTATCATGCCGTAACGATTTCTTGAATCCGTTAATCCCCGTACGGGAGAGAACAGCATTTTTCGTAGCCTCGCTTCCGGTACCGGAAGTAGTTGGAATCGCAATATATGGGAGTTTGGTACCGGGATGTTCAGCATCACCGACACCCTCAAGAAATTTTATTACCGGTTCAGATTTATATATCATTGCCGAAATAGCTTTACCTGCATCCAGGGCGCTGCCTCCTCCTATTCCGACAATCAGATCAATATCCTTATTATTAAGTGAGCTTACTGCCTGATCGACGAACTCCGGCGAAGGCTCCGAAGGAACCGTTATGATCTGAAAGCTTATTTTTCCCCTTTCAAAATCCGCAAGTAGTTTTTCACCTGCCGGGGAATGTATAAATGAGCCTTTCCCTGTGACCAGGGCTATTCTGGTTCCAAAGGATTTTACCTGCACCGGCAATCCGGCTATTGCGCCATTTCTGAAAAGGATCCCCGGCACCCTTGCAAACTGAAACGAGTTCACCATCTTGTTCTGTCGCTTGGCTCTACAATATTATATCTTATCCCCTTTCTTGGTTCGGCCATAAAATCTGCCACATTATCGCGCCATAAATTATAATGGGAGGTATTCTTATGAGCTGCAGCAGCCTCTTCTGATTCGAAAACCTCATAAAGCATGAACCGGCTTGGATCATCAGCCTGTTGAATAAAGTCAAACCGGAGATTTCCGGGTTCTTTAACCGATTCACGATGGTTGATTATAGTCTCGTTGATGAAACTGTCAACTGCATCGGGTCTGACATGAACATATACACAGGTCACTATCATGGCTTAAAATTTTATACAAAATTAAACCATATGGATCTAAGTTCAAATCAGAAAGTGAATCAGAACCTGGTATTTGTTAAATATTATCTGGTAATCTCAAAAACGGCGCCATCATATTTTTTACTAAAAGTCACCTGAAATCCCTTTTCGGCAAGGTCTTTCCCGGAAGATCTCATTATGAGCTCTCCTGTCGGAGCTTTCCTCACTTCATACATTGCAGAAGGGTCGAGAAACCGGATTGTAACGGTTCTCTGACTTTCCGGCGAGCCCTGTCTGAAGATCCCTGCAATACCTCCCGACCTGGTATCTGAATTGATCCTCTGGTAACCATCCCAGTTACCCTCTGCGGGCTCCCCGTAACCTTTCAGATCCTGCCGGTACATTGTATAATCATGTTTTGACTGCATCTCCCTTAACCAATCTGCCCAGCTTTTCATTCTGGCCCTCTCTGCCTTCGATAACAGTCGCGGATCGCCAAGAACAATCGGCAATGACCCGGCCAGCGACATCAAAGAAAGTTCGAACTCAGGATCATCGAACCGCTGGTTGCCTATAACCATTGACGTGGCGGGGATTACAGGTGATCTCCACCATGACATCTGGCGTACGCGCATGGAGCCCAGCGGAGCCTTCTCTCCGAAATTTGAGAGCCAGTTGCCTTCTGCATGTTTGCACATATCAAGATCGATAAGCTGCTGGGCACCCATGGTCTCAAAAGTACAATCGATGAATAACCCGGGAGCTTCCTTATGAAGATCATCAAAAAGCTGCCATGTCCGCTGGTACATTTCCAGCATCGACTCATTCCTGTCTTTGTGCATGGGGTGATCCGTTGCATAGCAACCCGACCGGGTCTTATCGGATGTATACGCTCCCGTAACGACTGCAAAATCTCCTTTTATATATTCAAGTCCGTACTCCTTCACCATCTTGAGGATAACCCCTTTGATATAATCATACCAGCCTGTTGTCATGCACATTGAGTAAGTTTCCCAGTCATACATTTTATCAAAATCCGAATGAAGGCTTATCGGAGTACCGTCAGCCTTTCGAACCAGCCATTCGGGATGGTTTTTGTATACCTTGCTTTTAGACTCTGCTGCTCCGAGACTGATCCATACCCCCGGCTTCATCCCCTTTGATTTGATATAATCGAAGACCGGCTTCAGCCCATCCGGGAACTTTTGCCTGTTGATCCCCCAATCGCCATAGGAATCCTGCCATCCGTCGTCGATGATGAATTCCTCAATACCACACTCAGCAGCAGCATCCGCCAGCTCACGGATCATCTTATCATTGATATTGTGAAGAAAAGGCTCCCATGTGTTATAGACAAATACAGGTTTCTCGGGAATTTTACTCAGCCTGATTCCCATGTGGCGTCTCACAAAGTCATTAACTGCGCTGTTTAGCACTGCATAAGGATCGTCACAATTTTCATAAATTGCAGTAAAAACCCAGGGGCTCTCCCATGGTTCACCCGGTCTGAGCCATTTTCTGAAACCAAAGTTCTGGTCAGGGTGTGTCAATCCTGCCGTCACCTGGTTTGGCTTTAGAAATGCAGTTGTACGTTTCATTACTCCCGGGGACTCGTTTCCCAGAACAAAACCCCTGTGCATGCTCACTTCGTGCACGACAACCACAGGATCGTAACAATTTCCGACAAACTGACCCAGTGACTTCTGACGTGCATAGTCATGCATAACCCAGCAATCGATGCCTACGGCCGTGTTGCCAAAGTTTAGGTCTTCAATATCAAGCGCTTCCAGCTTGATGTCCTTTACCCCTCTGTTCAGGAAAGAGATCTTTTTCCTTATTACAGGCAGCTTTGGATAGAGCATATAGGTAATGCTGATCCTGATTTTTGATTCACGATTCTCAAGGGTGACCATGGCGCCGTTTCCCTCATCCCCGTCAGCGACCATTTTCACAGATTCCACTTCCCACTTGTCCAGACCCGTGAAAGGTTTTCCGTCAGCTTCAAAATAGAAATCGGCCGAACCTGCTGAGAGAAACTCATTGGCTGATTGCTTCAGGGAATAGCTTTTACTTATAAGGCCGTTATTCAGTGTATCTGTCAGGATAATACGCCTGACTACACCGTTGTCGAGAGTAAGCCGGTTACCTGACCATGAGGCAAATTGCTGACCGTCAATCACTCCTGCCAGGGCAAGAAAAATAATACCCGCGATCGCATGTTTTACTTTCATAAATAAGTGTTCTGGGGTTAGTAATGAGAGTTGTAATCTGATAATTCAATAAAAAAAAGATCACTCCAGGATTTTCCGGTACCATGGCAACCTTTCCAGCGGAACCTCTATATTCAATGTGACAGGTCCGGTCACGAGGCTTCCGTCCTCTCCCTTCCATTTGCCTTCCGGGAAGATTACCTTACGCGAGCGCTGACCTTTTATGACCACGGGTGCAACCATTATATTATTGCCCAGCATGAACTGATCTTTGATTTCTTCGTATCCTTTACCGGGAAATTCATATTCCAGGTTACGCACCATAGGTTCTCCCGATCGGGCGCATTCTTTTGCCAGTTCCAGTATTTCATTGCCCATCTGATAATGAAGGCCGGCCATTTTTTTGCAGATCGCAAGGTTTTCCCTGTTGAGTATCCTCCATGGGGCTACGGAGAACTGCATCATTGGCATAAGTGTGCTTACCTGTGCCGAACGGACCACCAGCTCCTCATCCATTACGGAATTATCCTGAAAGGATGTCCACTCACCGCCTCCGATCATATCAGGGCAACCAAACTGGTGGCCCGTTAATCCAAGAGCGATCATGTCGGGGATCAGTACCCGGGCATCATCCCAGGTATGGCTTTTATCCCTCAGACGCTGTACGAGTGGCTGCCCTGCCATCTTCCAGCAGGCACGGAATTCATTCAGGGGATAGTCAAGACCCAGCCTGGCGTATGCTTCGCACTGCTCATTGGGACTAAGATTATTGTATGAATAAGTGCCAATATAACTCTCAGGGTCACCCGCATCGAACTTAAACCCGTCAACTCCATATTCCTTTACGAGATTGTTCAGCTGCCCCTTAAACCATCCCTCTCCGGCCGGATTGGAGAGGTCGACCAGGGCGCTTGCTCCGTTCCACCATCTGATTATTGCAGGCTCACTTTTTGTACTGTCCGAAAAAACAAGCAGCTTTTTCTCTTCAAGCTCCCTGAAAACGGGCGAGTCAGCACTAATAAACGGAACAATCCAGAGCATTACCTTGAAACCCATCCCATGAAGTTTTTCGATCATACCTGCAGGATCGGAAAACTTTTTACAGTCAAAGCTCCATGTTCCGTAACGCTCCTGCCAGTTATCATCTATCATGATCACTCCTGCAGGGAATCCATTCTTAATTATATTCTCTGCATACTTCAGAATGTCTTTCTCATTCTGGTCATATTGCAGCTCAATCCATGTGTTGTACTGGGGAGAGGTAAAAAGCAAAGGATCAGGTATTTTACCTGAAGGCGGGAAATATTTACCGTTTGCATACAGATAAGCCTCCCGGAGAGTCTCTCCTGCCTTTCCTGTAAAAACTTCGCCACCCCTGGCATCAACAAAAATGCTTTTGCCTGAAATTTCGATCTTCAGCGGTTTTTCGCTCCATATGATACGCCCCTTGTCAGAGAGGTAAAAGGGTGATGCCTGATTACCTTTGCAGTTGGCATACTGGTCATAGGTAAAATTACTTCCACCCAGGGGTGAATTTCGCCCGTCAGTGACAGCTCCGCCCCACCACTTTTCATTTTCAGCTATTTTAAGTTCCTTTATCGTACTCTTGCTGTTTATCTTTCTGCATCCGGTAATTATTCCATGTACTGAAATAAAAAGGACAAAAATAATAATAATTCTACTTTTCATTAGTTATCAGATAATTGGCACTATGGCCTGTAAATATACTTTAAGAGCCTGAATAAATCAACAGATTATTTATAACCGCACATGCGGGACCGTTATTCAGATCACAAAAAGTGATGTTTCGGGCTTCATTACATAATGACTATATTTGTGAGTTCTTTCACCAACTTCGTCAGAAATACTTTTTTGATATTTCTGAAATAATTTCTTAAATTGAAATTCGTTTTATTATTTAATATCAGGTTTTAATTTAAGGAACGTACTGAAATTTAGAATTATACTCTTAATTACCATGACTTTATGGGCCTAAAATTCAATTTTAGCATGCTTCGGAGGATTCTGCTTCTATTAATAGCAGCCGGTTCTTATACAATATCCCAGGCGCAGCAGACTCCACTAAATCCTCTCTCTTACTGGGTTTTTGTTCCCTATATTTACAATCCGGCCATGGTGGGCAGCAAGGATTTTTTAGCCATTGACTTTAATGCATCATTCCGTGGAAAGTCCAGTACACAGATTCTGAGCGGAAATTCGAGACTTTCAAAGACAAGGCCCGGCTATTTCTCCTCCCCTGAAATCAAGGAATTCAACAGCTTTGGAATCGGTGGCGCTGTATTTAATGATATTAACGGTAATTCTCACAATGTTGGTATTAGTGCAGCCGGTTCTTACCAGATACCCCTTAATACAAAAGAGCTCTCCTTTCTCTCTTTTGGCGCATCAGTAAAAGGTGTTTATAATATTCTTGATACGGCCATCTCCGAGTCAGGATCTCATAACAAAAAAACTTTTTATCCCAACCTCGACCTGGGCGTTTACTATTTCGGCACTAATTTTTTTACAGGACTTTCAGTTGTCAACCTGCTGGGAAACCCTGAAAAACCTGACAGTTTTGGCATTTATCAGATCCCTGTCTCCCGGGAGTATTACTTTACCGCAGGATATAAGTTCCTTCTCAGCAAACGGTTTGACATAGTGCTTGAGCCGTCCTTGTTTATCAATGTAAATGACTCATCATTAAGCAAAATAGCAGAGAATATCAGTCCGGTTATAAAGCTCTATATTGATAATTTCTGTCTTGGATCCTATTTCCTGAATGATGGAAACACCTCCTTTTTCTTCCAGTACAGGTATCCCAGTTTCTATCTGGGAGCTTTTTATGAGTTACCCAAAAAGACAGCTTATTACAAAAGTTCTCCTACTGTCGAACTTACTTTCGGTTTAAATATTCCAATTGATAAATCAAGATTTTCAAAGCGTAGTCACTGGTGATTTTATTTTAAGAACATAACTATGAACAGACTGCCTGCAATACTATTTATTACCTGTATGTCTCTGGGACTACTCACTTCAGGAACAATCGAAAAGCGACCTGCTGATTCCCCTTCTGCGGATCATTTTTTAAGAATTGAAAACGACACCTCGCGGTTTATAAGCCTTCTTGAGGTGGACTCTTTCAGGCTTCAGGTAATTCCGCCATCATCAGGTGTACGGTTTTTCAGAAATGGAATAGTATTTCTGTCCAATTCAAAAGATGAAGGTAAAATGTTGTCAAAACATGTCTCTTTTGGATCAATTGAGGCATATATAGCCATTGTAAAGGACACCTCCCTCGGAAGACATATAATTTTCTCTCCCACATCCTCTTTTCCGTATCCATGCGACGCTATAACGTTCAGCGCCGGTTTCGATACAATGTATTATACAAAGATTCCCAAAAAAGGGAAAATTGAAAAAATATACCGGGCAGAATTTAAATCTGATAGTAAAAATGAACAGGGCTGGGTTTCAGACTTAAACCCGCTGGATTTCTGTATGGACAATTATACATATACGCATCCGGCCCTGTCACGCGATGGAAAAGTCATGGTCTTTGCCTCTGATAAGACTGGCAGTTTAGGGGGAATGGACCTGTTCATGGTAAGTCGGGAGGGAGAAAAATGGTCGGCGCCTGAAAACCTTGGCAGAACAATTAATACATCAGGAAACGAATTTTTCCCATTCCTTGATTCTGACAACAATCTCTATTTCTCATCCAATGTACTGCCAGGACAAGGTGGGTACGATATTTTTTCATGCAAATTCAACGGTATGTCGTGGGATAAGCCTGAGAATCTTTCAGGCCGGATAAATACGGCTGATGACGATATCGCCTTCTCCATCAATATGACGGATGGGAAAAGCGCTTTCTACACTGTCAGACAAAAAGCCGACATGCGTAAAATGCAGCTTTTCAGGGTTACACTGAAGAAAGAATCATATGAAGATACTCTGCTTACTATTTCATATATCTTTAACGGGAAACCGGTTCCTGCCGGAGGTGTTTTGGCAGCCAAAACCATTGAACCGGAAAAAGAAGCAGTGGCTGAGCCTGAAAAGATAGTTGCTGCGGAGGTAAAAAAAGAGGAGCCGAAAATAGTCTCCAATAAACCTCCTGCCGTATCCGGAAAGGAGGCTGTAACAACCAACGCCAGGGTTGTGACGATCAAATCCAGCAAAAGCCTTCCGGAGGAATTAAAGGATAAGGTAATTTACAGGGTCCAGTTTCTTTCATCATCCAAACCAATGAAAGAGGACCGGATCACCATGAATGGAGTAACTTATTCCACTTACGAATATTTTTATCTCGGCGCTTACCGTTATTCGATCGGCGAGTTTACCGAGATCGCCCCTGCTGCGGAATTACGGAATACCTGCAAAAAATACGGTTACCCGCAGGCCTTTGTGGCAGCATTTAAAAACGATACGAGATCACTGGATCTGAAGCTATTCAAATAAGTACCCGGGATAGCGGACGGATGATTTCAGACTTATAAGCTATTCAATAAATATCAGCTTATCCTTGATTACTTTACCACTGTCGTCTGTACCATAAACCTTTATCCCGATACTCACAACAGCATCATGGAGAATATCCGAGATCGGAGCAAAGGTCTCTTTCAGATCGCCTGACTCCTCCATGTCATCAAAGTCTTCCAGAGGAAGGTAGATATGAATTATCAGAACATAATCCGGCTCTTTTATCTGAATAAGCACCTTAAGGATTTTTACCAGCCATATAGAGGTGGAGGTATTAAAATACTCAAGGTTGAGCCGAAGGTTTGTTGTCGGCTTTGCATTGCGTACATAATCGGTAACCCAGTTCAGGATAGGCTCATATACTTTTGCAGCATTTTCAGGTATTGACTTCCCGAACAGAATAAGTTCTCCATTTAACTGATTAAGATCAACTTGAGGAGTCTTTGGAGATTGTTCAATAAACAGGTTCGTAAATTCTCTCATAATTGGTGTCTGCAAGGACTATTTGTTCCCAGGCAAAATTTATATAAATTTTAATATTTATTTTTACAGTCACAAGATTTTTATCAAAAACTTACCTACGGTCATCAAATATTTTGGATCATTTATATAAAAGTTTCATCATAACCTGCATATTCTATTTTTTCTTTTGAATAATTTCCCGGGACAGCCCTGTCAGAACCCGGAAAATTGAAATTGAGCCGGTCAGCTTAAATAGATTTTTCTGTCCAATAATGTTACGTCAGCATTATTTCTACAACCTCACTATCCTTCTTTTTGTTTACCCAAGGAAATCATCCGTTAGTCAAAATCGCTTTGAAAAGAAATGGTTCCTTAAAACAAGTACATTTAGCTGAATCTCAGATACAATAACCGATACTGCAACCAGTTTTGTTAAAATCTTTCCAAATCGTTAATAAAATTATCTCTATTTTGACGAAATATAGAAAATAGTTTATAAAAGAACAAATTTCTTTGACGAATAAACAAATATGATAGATAAATGAATAATTCGTCTTGTTCCGTTTTGTGTTTCTGACCCCCCGGGTATTGACTTTGGTCAGTAAATTGCCTAATTTCATCCTTAATGTCTAATGCATATTTAATGAAAAGCAGTGTAGAAATACGCGAACACAATATCATTAATAATCAGAATATTAGCTCTTCCGCGTTGCTGGAAGATGCTTCATCTGATTTAAACAAAATCAATCGTATTTCTGAAATTCTGACTTCAGAAGGGGATGAAAGTTTCAGGCACTATATTGAATGGCTTGGTCTTGCCCGCGATCCGGGATTAGTTATTCTGTCATCCATCCACCATTATTATTATGATATGGAGGAAATGAAGAATGTAAAAACACTTGTCAACCTGAAAGAATTAAATCATATAAGAGAGATAAATGATTTTCTGCGGTTGATTGCTCAGATACTCCCTCCGAAATCTTTCTTTATAGGATGTTTCATAGATAACAGGAAACAAAATAGTTTTTTCTCAAAGAGAAGCTCCTCAAAAGCGCTTTCACAAAAGAAATCAGAAGCGGTAAGCAACGGAATCATTTCAAAGATCCCCATACTGAATATGATTTACAGCATAATGGATCTTAAAACCTACAGGTACATGTCAGCAAAAAATGTGACTGCCCTTCTCGAGAGTTCAGGGTTTAAGGTGATGGATATGACTGATCTTGAAGGACTGACCTATTTCTGCGCCCAGAGTCTGAGAAGTGAAGATAACTGATCCCTTTAACAGATCCTTATTTCAGACTTTCCACTTAAGATTCCGGTATTACAGCTAATTCTTTAATAACCTTCTCCTAAAGGTGACATTCAAGCCCGGGCGTACAGTCCTCACATAACAGCTTGATTCTTCAGATAATTCAGAGATGGATTAAAACTGAAATTTATCAAAGTAAATGAGGTTTTGGTCAAAATAAAAATAACGCACTTTTGCTGCACAATTCAAATACCACCTGTTCATATATTATTGATAACATGAACTTTATGGATTAAACCCGGTATTGATCCCCAACAGGTCCGAAAAAAGTTTATAAATATAGATCCTTATTGATAAATCGAACTATTTAATGTACCAATCGTTATTAATCTTTGGTAAACTTGCATATTTAAAGGCTAAACCAGAAAATATAAAGAAGCACGTTTTGAAAAATGAAAGTTCAGGCTATTGGTCGGGACGTCCCTATAGATTACTTTTATTTTTTGGTTCATAGCTTTAAAAATAAGAAACATGATTGTGGATAATATCCTTTATATACCTGAAAATAAAAGAATTAACAGTCCAATTAACTTACATCCGAAATCATCGGATCCAGGTAATTACAGTCAGGTTTTTGAAAATCTGACGGCTGACCATTGTAAATGGCCCACTTTTTCCGGTCCGGGAAAGACTCTCCCCGCCCGGAAGGAGAGAATTATTCTCAGTGGTCTGTATCAACAGATAAACAATTATAAAACAGTATTCAATTTTCATCAGAAATTGTCGTTATAAAGTATTTACGTATATTTAGGTTTTTAGCCTATGGATTTTGATATATCCACGTTCCGTTCCAAAATAATTCCCTTTCTGAAGAGGTGGGAGAAGTTTATATTGGGAGCTATCGACATACTTGCGATCACCCTGGCATTCCAGTGTTCCTACTTTATAAATTATTTTGAACAGGGAGGATTATTTTTCTTCGAATCAAGATTACTCAAGCTCTTTATCCTGATAATGCCATTCTGGCTTATAATCCTTTACCTCATCCAGGTAACTGAAATTCCAAGAACAAAGCAGACAAAGATACTTTTCCTTGAATATCTCCAATCGACATTACTCGTAGTTGTACTGTTGCTGATATTCTATTTCGTATTCAAGCTTTATCTGATATCCAGGATATTTCTTATAGTCTTTGCAATGTTCGGCTTCCTGTTTTTATTCCTTGCAAGGCTGATAGAGTACCGTGTATTTAAAATTTACAGGGCCAAAGGTTACAATCAGGTAAATATCGTGGTGATTGCGGACGAATCATCTCTTCCGTTTATTGAGAGCCTTCTGGCAAATAAAGAGTGGGGCTACAGGATAATAGCAATTTTCACAGCATCTTCATTAATCAAGGAAAAATATGAAAAGAGCATAATATTGCTTCCCGAGCAGTATCTGCTTGTACTCAATGACCTTATGGAAGTTGATATTTTGGATGAGGTGCTTTACCTGAAAGCCAAAGTCATACCTTCCGAGGTCAGGGAAACAGTAAGATCGTGCGAGGAGCTTGGTGTGGTATTCAGTCTGAGGTATAAGGACAGCAATGTTAAATTGACAAATGCCATCAGGACAAGAATTGGAAATGAAAAGTTCATGACCTTTATCAATATACCTCATAACATCTATGCCCTTACGATAAAGAAGATAATGGACATCAGCGTCTCTCTGTTTGTAATAATTGTCCTGTCTCCTGCCTT
Source organism: uncultured Bacteroidales bacterium (assembly GCA_963816345.1). Classification (GTDB taxonomy): domain Bacteria; phylum Bacteroidota; class Bacteroidia; order Bacteroidales; family VadinHA17; genus LD21. The sequence goes on along the minus strand of CAWFKI010000005.1, from coordinate 505,463 downwards.
TCTGGTAATATCTCTTATGATAAAACTTACCTCACGGGGACCTGTAGTATTCAAACAGACGCGGGTCGGATTAAGAGGCCGTCAGTTCAGCCTTTACAAATTCAGGACAATGATTGTGGATGCCGAAAAGCTGAAAAAGCAGCTTGAAGCTGATAATGAGGCTGACGGTCCGGTATTTAAAATTAAGGATGATCCGCGTGTAACAAAGATCGGCAAATTCCTCAGAAGATCAGGGCTGGATGAATTACCTCAGCTATTCAATATACTTAAAGGTGAAATGTCACTGATCGGGCCCCGTCCTCCCCTTCCGGAGGAAACCAAATCTTATAAGCGCTGGCAGTTGAGAAGACTCTCCGTTAAACCAGGGCTCTCCTGTTTCTGGCAGATAAAACCGGACAGGAACAGCATAAAATTTGAAAAATGGATGGAGATGGATTTAGCCTATATCGACAATTGGTCGCTTCGATTAGATTTTATAATTTTACTCAAAACTATTTTAACCGTTTTCCAGAGAACCGGATTGTAGCATTTAATTAATACTATTTATACTTAACAGAATGAAACATAATCTTCTTAAACCGATATTTTTTTTAATACTCATTTTCTCGGTATCGTGTGTACCTGTTGATAAATTAAGTTATTTCAACGATATTAATGACCTCGAAGAACCTGGTGTCAACCCCAGGACTCAGAAAGTCATTATGCCGTTTGACAAACTATATGTAAAGGTGCTTAGCATTGATCCTCAGACCAGTCTGATCTTTAACACTTCAGAAGAAATAAGGTATAGCAGTACAGGAAGCAGTGTCATAGGGTATCTTGTTGATGAAGGGGGCAATATTGATTTCCCATTCGTGGGAAACATTAATGTCGGTGGCCTCACCACGTCCAAGGCTTCTGAGAAGATCCAGAAAGCCCTGAACGATTATGTATCAAATACCTCAATAAGTGTAAAATATGTTGATAACCAGGTAACAGTACTTGGCGAGGTTCAGAGGCAGGGAGTCTATAACTTTTCGCAGGATAAGATAAATATATACGATGCAATAGGTCTTGGCGGGGGCATTACCCGCTACGGCAACCGTAAAAATGTAATCCTTATAAGGAATGAAGGTGACAAGATTTTGCATCACAGGCTGAATCTGTCCGATTCAAAAATTGCCCTTAAAGACACCTATTATATTCAGCCCAATGATGTTATTGTGGTTGAACCGCTGAAGGCTATCTCTTCAAGTTACCAGAACATCACATACACGACGGTACTTACCTCAATTACTACTCTGCTCGCCGTGCTGCTCTTTATGGGATATAAATTTTAATTAATTGTGAATCAAGATCAATACTGAAAAATACTTATATATGTCAAATTATAACGAATCAACTTCTGAGGCTTTTAATATTAAGGAATTTATATTGACTGCTTTTTCTTACAAATATTTATATATAGCAAGTTTTATAGTGTGCTTTGCTGTTGCATTTATAATTAACAGGTTTTCTCCTACAGTGAATGAGGTAACCTCAGTAATCGGCCCGGTTGAAGATAAACGTACATCTCTGCTTGAATCCAACGGTCTTTTCCGCGGATTGGGATCACTGGCTGAATCGAGGAACCTTCAGAATGATATAAACAGCCTTATCTCGTTTTCACTTGTATCCTCAACCCTGAGCAAGCTTAATCTGGAAGTGGGATATTTCACTGAGAACAAGAACTTCTTCAAACAGACAAAACAGATCTATCCTGTCGCTGCCTATTCGGTCACAATAGATAAATCTCACATTCAGCCAATAAATACGCGTTTTTTTATTGACATACTTAACGAGAATTCATACAGGCTGAGATCTTCAGCGAAGGAAGTCTCGATGTACAATTATGTGGATAATCAGGTTGTCAGCGAACATAATGTACTGCTGGTAGATACGATCTGCAAGTTTAATGAGACAGTCAGCAACAAGGGCTATAAATTTTCGGTTTCGCTTAATAAAGATGTATATGTACCGAATCCGAAAGAGGAGAACAATCAGTTTTTTGAATTTTATCATCTGGACTTCCTGTCCCAGCAATACCTTGGTAAACTTATAGCGCAGCCGGTAAATATTAAATCATCGCTGATCAAGGTTTCTTTTCAGGGTAAAAACCTGAGACTCACCATGGATTTCCTGAACAAATACCTGCAGGCATATCTTGATGATAACCTCGCAAAAAAGAACAATATAGCTCTCAGTACAGTCAATTTCATTGAATCTCAACTCTCTGAAATATCTGATTCGCTCCTTCTGTCGGAGTCGAAACTGAAGGACTACAGGTCGGCCAACCAGGTAATGGACCTGAGCTACCAGGGACGACAGGCCCTGGAACAGATGACAAAAATTGAAGGTGAGCGTTCGTCTCTTCAGGTGCAGGAACGTTATTATAACTATATACTTGACTACTTCCAGAAGAATCAGGATATAGCCGGTCTGGCTCCCCCTTCTGCCGCGAATGTTGTTGATCCTATAATGAACCAGCTTGTTATGGATCTGCTTGCCCTGAACACTCAAAAATCAAGCATATTAAGCAACAACGCGGAGAAGAACCTCTTCATCGGGCAGATTGAAAACAAGATCAAGTTACAGAAACAGGCCATTATTGAGAATGTCACAAATAACCTCAATACTCTGAATCTCACCCAGAATGAACTGAATTACAGGGCAGATAAACTATCCAAAGAGATCTCGAAACTTCCAAGGACAGAGCTGAATATGGTGAGCATGCAGAGAAAATTCAACCTGAGTGATGCCCTTTACACATTCCTCCTTCAGAAAAGGTCTGAAGCAGCTATCACAATGGCTTCAAATTATCCTGATTATGAGGTTCTTGAACCGGCACGTGAAATCTCAAGCGTCGTTGTGTCTCCAAAAACACTATTCAACTGGATGATAGCATTCTTTCTTGCACTGATGATCCCGACGACCTTCGTAATCCTGAAAAGTTTCTTTAACGAAAAGATAACCCGTATTTATGACCTGGAGCATTTAATAAACAGGCCGGCTTTAAGTGTTATATACAGCAATTCCTACAAAACTGAAGCTGTTGTAAGTGATATGCCTGGCTCCTCGGTTGCAGAGTCATTCAGAAACCTGAGAAGCAGTCTTTTCCTGAGATTTAAATCGGAACCGCTGAAAGTGCTGATGATCACCTCTTCCCAGCCTCAGGACGGAAAAAGTTTTATCTCCTTTAACCTGGCTGCCTCAATTGCATCAGTCGGTTACAAAACAATTATTCTTGACAGCGACCTTCGCAGGCCGACCCTGCATGAAAAATTTAAGGTGAATAATACAGCAGGTCTCTCGACTTATATGATCCATAAATCATCACTTGATGATATTATCCTTAAAACAGATATTCCGAATCTTTCATTCATTCCATCAGGGCCTATCCTTCCCGGTTCTGCCGAGCTGATAGAGTCCGGATCGCTCGATGATCTGATGGATGTGCTCAAAAACAGATATGAATATATAATTATTGACACAACTCCGGCTGGTCTTGTCGCAGATGCTTCACTTATGATGAAATATGCAAACATAAATCTTCTGGTCTGCAGAAACAATCATACCCGGAAAGATGTTTTCAAAGATCTGCTCAACATTTTAAGCATTAACAAAATAAATAATTTCGATGTCATTTTTAATGACCTGAGCATTAAGAAAAGCCGTTATGGCCGCTATAACCATTATTATAAGAAAGGTTAAAGGTTTTCAGGAGTGTAATGCTCCTCAAAAAAACCTGAAATGAAGACGGTACGACTTTAATTTTTGTTCCGAAATGATGTAATCAACTTGAAAGACCGGGAATATAACATAAATTTAATATGAACCTTTTTTATGACTGACAACAATTTGGTAATCACGGAAAAAATAAGAACATACGTTCTTCAGGCAGTATACGTCGATAAAGAAAAAATTAAGGATGATACACTGATTTTCAAGGAGGGATACTTTGATTCAATGGGATTTATGGTTCTGATCTCCTTTCTCGAAGAGGAGTTTGGGATAAAGACAGGTGATGCGGACCTGCTGGAAGAAAATTTTGAATCAATTAATGCAATCACTGAATTTATAATCAGGAAAAAGCAATAACCGGTCATGTGTGGAATAAGCGGTATAATTGATTACAGGAGCAAGGTTAACAGCCGTACCAGCGTCGAATCAATGCTTCGTTCCATCAGTTACCGGGGACCCGATGAAAGCGGTATTTATCATTCACACTATGCAACTTTAGGAAATGTAAGGCTTAGCATAATAGATATCGGAGGAGGACAGCAGCCACTCTCAGACCGTTCAGGCAGATTCTGGATAGTATTTAACGGCGAGATCTTCAATTATAAAGAACTGCGGGCAGATCTTGAAAAAAAAGGAAATGTTTTCAGGACCATGTCAGACACTGAAGTGTTGGTTCAACTCTATGCCGAATACGGCAGGAATTGTCTGAGCTTACTTAATGGCCAGTTTGCCCTGGCAATATGGGATAAGCAGAAAGAGGAGCTTTTCTTAGCCAGGGACAGGGTTGGAATCAGGCCCCTCTTTTATAACCTCACTAATAATGTTCTCTCCCTGGCTTCGGAAATAAAAGCGCTATTCAGTTTAAACAGGGTAAAGCGGGAACTTAAACCTGAAAACTTAGCACAGGTCTATACCTTCTGGTCGACAATCACTCCGGATACGCCTTTTAAGGGTATTTATGAATTGCCTCCGGGCCATTTTGCCATCTTTAACAGGAAAGGGTTAGCTATAGAACAGTTCTGGGCACTGACCTTTGACTATTCCGCTTCAAAACTATCGCTGCAGGATGCAATAGAACGTTTTCACGAGTTGTTCTCCGATGCCGTGAGAATACGGCTAAGGGCAGATGTGGAAGTTGCTGCCTATCTGAGCGGAGGCATAGACTCAAGCGCAACAGTTGCTTATATCAAGGATATCGAACCGGGAATCCTGAATACCTTTTCAATCGGATTTGATGAAAAAGATTATGATGAGAGCTCTTACCAGGAGGAAGCTGCAAAATATTTCGATACAACCCATAAATCAATGATCTGTTCCTCAAGGGATATAGCAGATTCTTTCCCTCGGTGGTCTGGCATTCTGAAACGCCCGTACTGCGCACTGCTCCGGCGCCGATGATGCTGCTATCGCGACTTGTCAGAAACAATAAGATCAAAGTAGTTGTTACCGGAGAGGGTTCAGATGAAATCCTCGGCGGTTATGATATATTCAAGGAGGCAAAAATAAAAAGGTTCTGGGCATCACAGCCAGACTCTGTTATCAGGCCTCTGCTTCTTAAAAAATTGTATCCCTATCTGGCCCAGATGAAAGATGTAAATCCAAAAATGCTCAGGATGTTCTACGGGTATAAACTTGACGATATTGATAATCCGTTTTATTCTCATCTGCTGAGATGGAATAATTCAAACCATATTAAAAAGCATTTTTCAGATAACTTAACAGGAATCTCAAAGATTATTCAGCTCTTGATGACGCTGGAAAAAAGGCTCCCTCAGAATTTTAATTCCTGGGACCAGCTTGCAAAATCACAATGGCTTGAAACAACTGTCTTTATGTCAGGCTATCTTCTTTCCTCCCAGGGTGACAGAATGGCAATGGCAAATTCGGTTGAAGGCAGGTATCCGTTTCTGGATTACCGGGTAATAGAGTTTTGTTCGTCACTGCCTTCAGATTTTAAACTTCACGGGCTGAATGAAAAATACTTACTGAAAAAGCTTCTTAAAAACAGAATCCCGGAAAGATTCTTAAAAGACCGAAACAAGCTTACAGGGCTCCGATCAAAAGTGTCTTTTTATCAAAAGATTCACCTGAATATGTAAAGATATGCTTTCCGATTCTTATTTCAGGAAAGCAGGCATCTTTAATTTTAACTCCGTCTCAGGACTGATCACGAAAATGGAAAAGACAGGAGTCATCTGAGATTGACAATATGGTCCTGACTTCTGTAATATCGACCCATCTGCTTTATTATCAATTTATTGAAAATAATAATGAAGAATTCAAAAACGGGGAACTAAAAAATCTTAAAATAGTTAATGATCTCTGATATTAATAGATTATGTAACTTTAGACACAATAAATTATGAGCCCAAAAAAACCATTTTCAAAAGATATTATTCTTCTCAATGATGTAGAAGCTGTTGTTAATGAGATTATCAAAAAGCTGCAGGATGATGTATTGCATAATTTAAAACGGCTGGGTGCTGTTGTAGGGACAAGCGGAGGCATTGACTCTTCAGTGTGCCTTGCCCTTTCGGCCAGAGCATTTGGACCGGAAAAGTTCTTGGAATTATGATGCCTGAAAAAGACTCAAGCCCACGAGAGTGAAGAGCTTGCAAGGGAACTTACAGCCAAATTCGGGGTGAATGTAATAAAGGAAGACATAACGCCTGCTCTGGCAGGATTCAGATGCTATGAAAGACGGGATGAAGCTGTCAGAAACGTATTTTCCCGAGTATGATCCGTCAACCTATAAAATGAAAATAGGCATAAACCAAAGCGGACTAGCAACTAATCTGCCACCTGTTTTTACTCTTACAATTATCGATAATAATGGAAAGAGAAGGATCAGATGCTTCCCGTCAAGGAGTATCTTCAGATTGTCGCTGCATCAAATTTCAAGCAGAGGTCAAGAATGACCACATTATATTATCATGCAGAAACACTTCATTATGCTGTGATCGGAACACCGAATAAACATGAGCAGGAACAGGGTTTCTTTGTAAAATATGGAGATGGCGGAGCAGATGTTATGCCAATCGGGAATCTTTATAAAACGCAGGTTTACCAGCTTGGCAAGATTGCCTCGGTGTCCCAAAAGCAATTATAGAAAGAACTCCCACAACCGATACCTATTCAGCAGAACAGACACAGGAAGAGTTTTTCTTTCAGCTGCCATTCGGATTGATGGACAGGTACTGGTATGGATTTGAGAATGGCTATCCGCCGAAAGAAGTTGGCAGAAGTGATGGGAGAAGATCCGAAGAAATGGTGAAATCATCTGTACAGTAATTTTGAAAGGAAAAAAAGAACAACCGAATATTTGAGGATGGCGCCGATAAGAGATTATTATGGCACTTAGGTTATGTATTTTGCTTGCCATAGCTGATGTTGAGAAACTAATAAACTATAACCCTATGAACGCATTTGATTACTTTTTTGAAAAGACCTCCACTCTTGAAAAATCCTTTCTTGCAGGAAAAGAAGTAATATCATTCAAGACAACTGCATGACTCTTCATTGCCCTGGCTGCCAGGTTACAGAGAGATGTCGGCCAGAATAAACATATAATCCTGATTTCGGTAAATAATCTTTTTTTCATGACCTCCTACCTGGCAATTATTAAATCGGGGAATATATGTATTCCTCTGGATCCGAATATTGAAAAGGAAAATTTCGAATATATAAATGATCTGACGAAACCTGCTCTGATATTTCTTACCAGGGATATGGAAAAAAAACTTACTCTTCAAATCAGGAAATTATCTTTCCTGATACGTTGCCCGATGAACATGAAAAAGATATCTGAGTTATCAGGAATACATTTTGATCAGGAAGGCTGCGCTGAGATAATTTTCACTTCAGGTTCCACCGGAAAACCCAAAGGGGTAATGATATCTCATAAGAACCTCATTGCAAATACCGCATCAATCGTTGAGTATCTGAAATTATCACAGGATGACAGGATGCTTGTGGTGTTGCCATTCTATTACTGTTATGGACTTTCGCTTTTTCACACCCATCTGAGGGTAGGCGGATCAATTGTTTTTAATAATTCATTTATCTTTCTCGGAAGCATTATCAAAGATCTTAAGGAATATAAATGCACCGGGTTTGCAGGAGTACCAAGTCATTTTCAGATCCTTCTCAGGAAATCTGACTCTTTCAAAAAAACAAATTTTCCTGATTTAAAATATGTTACCCAGGCCGGTGGAAAACTGGCACCTATATTTATTGATGAATTCCGGCATAGTTTCCCGAGGTTAAATTTATTGTTATGTATGGTCAGACTGAAGCAACGGCAAGACTCTCCTATCTGCCTCCTGAATTATATGAACAGAAAAAGGGATCGATGGGTAAAGGAATTCCCGGGGTTGAACTTAAAGTAATAAATGAGAAAGGCAAGAACGTAAAGCCCGGTGAAAACGGTGAAGTTATAGCCACGGGGTGATAATATTATGATAGGCTACTTTGCTGATGAGGAGGGTACACAAAATACTCTCCGGGATGGATGGCTATATACCGGTGATCTGGGAACTGTTGATAAAGATGGCTATATATATCTGACTGCCCGGAAAAAAGAGATAATAAAAGTGCGTGGAAAACGTATAAGCCCCAAAGAGATCGAAGCTGTAATTCTGGAGCTACCGGAAGTTATTGACTGTTCAATTGAAGGCATAGAGGATGAGATAGAAGGTGAAATGCTGAAAGCAACAGTCGTTGTAAGAAAAGAAGCTAAAAAGATCCTGACGGCTGAGTCCATCATTAAGCATTGCTCCAGATACCTGGCCTTGTACAAGATTCCTCAGGTTTATGAACTGAAAGAAGAACTGACCATCAGCGCCACCGGTAAAAAGATTAAAAAGTAAATTCAACGAACTTTCGCTATAATCCGAAATAATTTAAAAGCTGTAGTCTATCATCAGTTTTTTGCAGTTTGTCAAAATAAAATTGTAATAACCAAAAAAATTTCTTTATTTGTTGAATACAACTACTTTTTTAAGGCTGACAAAAGATATATTTTACATGATGACCCGGTCGGATTGCCTATTAATTAAGTATGTGAAATAAGTTTATAATATAAGTAATACAAAGTTAAGAATGAAAAGAAAAACAAATCTCCTTGTTTTGGTATGTCTGCTATCCGGATTTGCTCTTATCAACAGTTGCAAGAAAGTGTTTCATTGGCGGTGCTGACAACAAGTAACGTAACGAATATCACTATAAATTCAGTTACAAGCGGTGGTGTAATTACAAATGGCGGCGGAGCGGATATTACAGCCCGCGGAGTATGCTGGGGAACGACCACAAATCCAACCATTTCCGTAATCATACTACCGATGGAATAGGTTCCGGCACGTTTGCAAGCAACATTACCGGCCTCACACCTGATACGAAGTATTATATCAGGGCTTACGCTACAAACAGTGCAGGTACGGCTTATGGAAATGAAGTCTCTGTAACAACAACTGCAATTGTAGTTCCTACCCTTACTACAACTGCTGTCATATCAATCGACTGACAACTGCCTCATCGGGTGGAAATATTTCATCTGATGGTGGTGCATCTGTCACCGCAAGAGGTGTCTGCTGGGCTACAAATACTGGTCCGACAACCAGTAATGATACAACATTAAACATGACCGGAACCGGTCTCTTTACAAGCAATCTGACAGGATTAACTCCCTGCCACCACATATTATGTACGTGCCTATGCTGTCAACAGCGCAGGTACCGCATATGGAAACGAAGTATCATTCACCACGGCAGCATTGTCAGTTCCGGTCCTTACCACAGCTGAAATTACTGCTGTACTCTTACAACTGCCTCTTCCGGAGGAACTATCACATCTGATGGTGGAGCTGAGGTAACGTAAAAGGTGTCTGTTATGCAACAACGGCAAGCCCTACGGTCACCGGCAATAAAACAATTGACGGAAGCGGAACGGACGCATTCACAAGCGCCCTCACCAGTCTGGCTCCGGGAACGAATATACTATGTTCGTGCTTACGCTACAAACAGTATTGGTACAGGATATGGAAATGAGATCTCTTTCACAACCACCGCTGTTGTGAGTTCCAACGCTTACAACAGCAGCTATTTCTTCTTTACATCAGACAACTGCTGTTTCCGGTGGCACAATAACAGCTGACGGAGGCGGATTCGTCACTGCAAGGGGTGTATGCTGGTCAACAACAGCCGAACCGACAACAGCCGACAATAAAACATCCGGCGGGACAGGCACAGGTTCTTTCGTAAGCAATATTACAGGATTGACTCCAAACACGGTATATCATGTTCGTGCATATGCTACCAACAGTAAAGGTACCGGATATGGTGAAGATGTCCAATTTACAACAAGCCAGGTTGCGGCTCCGACTCTTTCAACGGCTACTGCCACATCACTCACCCAGACAACAGCCGTTACCGGTGGTAACGTCACGGCAGATGGAGGCGGAACAGTAACCGCAAGGGGTGTATGCTTTGCTACAACAAGCAATCCCACCACAACCAATACTACTGTTGCAGGCGGTACCGGAACCGGTGTATTCGTCAGCAACCTTACCGGCCTGCTGCCGGCAACGACCTATTATGTTCGTGCTTATGCCATTAACAGTGCAGGTACTGCTTACGGAAATGAGATCTCCTTTACTACAACCGCAATTACGGAGCCGGTTCTCACCACAGCCGCAGCTACATTAATCACTCTGACAACAGCAACCACCGGAGGAAATATCTCCTCTGCCGGTGGAGGAACCGTTACTGCCAGGGGGGTTTGCTATGCTATTACAACAAATCCTACAACAAGTAACTTCATTACCTCAAACGGGAGTGGAACAGGTGCATTCACAAGTCCTCTTACAGGTCTGCTTCCCGGGACAAAATATTATGTACGTGCATATGCTACCAATTCTGCCGGAACTGCCTATGGCAATGAGATCTCGTTTACAACAGGTTCGGCTGTTTCTCCTACACTAACCACCACTACGGTTTCATCGATCAATCTGACAACTGCAGTTTCAGGTGGAAATATCACATCTGACGGAGGTGGTACTGTTACCTTAAGCGGAATTTGCTGGAGCACCTCAGCTAACCCGACTGTAAGTGATAGTAAGACCACAGATGGCACAGTATCAGGAAGTTTTGGCAGTACAATGACAGGTTTGTCAGAAGCAACAACCTACTATGTACGGGCTTATGCAACAAACGGTGCCGGAACCGGTTACGGAAATCAGCTTGTCTTCAACACCAGGCTTTCCGATGTTGAGGGAAATACCTATAGTATTGTCAACATAGGTACCCAGGTCTGGATGGCTGAAAACCTGAAAACAACTACTCTGAATAACAGTACTCCAATTGAAAACATTACCGACAATACTGCCTGGGCAGCACTGGCAACTCCTGCCTATTGCTGGTATAACAATGATGAGGCTACAAATAAACCGTTGTACGGGGCTTTATATAACTGGTTTACAATAAACACCGGCAATCTGTGCCCTTCAGGTTGGCATGTACCAACCGATAGCGAATATGGTACACTTGAAATTTATCTGGGCGTGCCCGCTGATAGCATCAGTTTCTGGGGATGGCGCGGTCTTGGAGTAGGCACTAAGCTGAAAAGTACTGCCGGATGGGCTGCAGGGCAAGACGGCACCAATACAAGCGGATTTACAGCTCTGCCGGGAGGTTACCGGTTTGCCGGAACAGGAACGTTCAATGACCTGGGCAACCTGACTTACTGGTGGACAGCCACATCCATTGATGCAACAAGGGCATGGTACAGGAGAATTGACGGAAGTAGTACATCTGTATACCACGCAGGAACGGAAGAACGGGGTGGAAAATACGTCCGGTGCATTAAGAATTAACAATTAATCACCTTAAAATGTAAGATTTTTTTTAACTTTATATTTCCACTAAAATTAATTAATGTATGAAAAAGATTACGAATGTATTATTATTGATTTCCCTGCTATTAGGAGTTACGCTGACTGACAGTTGCAAGAAGAGCGTGTCACTGCCGGTACTGACTACCACTAATGTAACGAATATCACTATAAATTCAGTTACAAGCGGTGGCGTAATTACCAATGGCGGCGGAGCGGATATTACGGCCCGCGGAGTATGCTGGGGGACGACCACGAATCCAACCATTTCCGGTAATCATACTACCGATGGAATAGGTTCCGGCACGTTTGCAAGCAACATTACCGGCCTCACACCTGATACGAAGTATTATATCAGGGCCTACGCTACAAACAGTGCAGGTACGGCTTATGGAAATGAAGTCTCTGTAACAACAACTGCAATTGTAGTTCCTACCCTTACTACAACAGCTGTCATATCAATCGAACTGACAACTGCCTCATCGGGTGGAAATATTTCATCTGATGGTGGTGCATCTGTCACCGCAAGAGGTGTCTGCTGGGCTACAAATACTGGTCCGACAACCAGTAATGATACAACATTAAACATGACCGGAACCGGTCTCTTTACAAGCAGTCTGACCGGATTAACTCCCGCCACCACATATTATGTCCGTGCCTATGCTATCAACAGCGCAGGTACCGCATATGGAAACGAAGTATCATTCACTACGGCAGCACTGGCTGTCCCGGTTCTTACCACAGCTGTAATCACCGCTATAACTCTTACATCTGCCACCTCAGGAGGAACTATCACATCTGATGGCGGTGCTGCAATAACAGCTAAAGGTGTATGTTACGGACTTACAACCGCTCCTACGGTCGCCGGCAGTAAAACAACCAACGGAAGTGGAACGGACGCTTTCACAAGCGACCTCACCAGCCTGGCTCCCGGGACAAAATACTATGTTCGTGCTTACGCTACCAACAGTATAGGTACAGGATATGGAGATGAGCTCTCATTCACAACTACAGCTGTTATGGCACCAACTGTCACAACCGCAGCTATTACTTCTTTCACCCAGACAACTGCAGTTGCCGGCGGTAATGTAACAGCTGACGGAGGCGGATTAGTCACCGCAAGAGGTGTTTGCTGGGCAACTACAGCCGACCCGACAACAGCAAACAATAAAACAACCACAGGCTCGGGTACAGGGGCATTCGTAAGTAATATTACGGGATTAACAGCAAACACGTTATATCATGTCCGCGCATATGCCACTAATGGTCAGGGTACATCATATGGAGCAGATGTACAATTTACAACAAGTGCCGTTGCATTCGCAACTGTTACTACAGCTACTGCCACAACACTCACCCAGACATCAGCCGTTACCGGTGGTAACGTTACTGCAGATGGCGGCGGAACAGTAACCGCAAAAGGCGTCTGCTATGCCACAACTACCAGTCCTACAACAACCAATACTACTGTAACAGGTGGTACCGGAACAGGTGCATTCGTAAGCAACCTTACCGGTCTGTTGCCGGCAACAACCTATTATGTTCGTGCTTACGCCATTAACGCTGCAGGTACTGCTTACGGAAGTGAGATCTCATTTACTACCACCGCAATTACGGAACCGGTTCTCACAACCGACGCAGCTACATTAATTACTCTGACAACAGCAACAACAGGAGGCAGTATTTCTTCCGATGGTGGTGGTGCCGTTACTGCAAGAGGGGTTTGCTATGCTATTACAACCAATCCTACAACAAGCAGCTCAATTACCACAAATGGCGCCGGAACAGGTGCATTCACGAGTCCTCTGACCGGACTGCTTCCCGGGACAAAATATTATGTACGTGCATATGCTACCAATTCTGTCGGAACTGCCTATGGCAATGAGATCTCCTTTACAACTACCGAAATTGTTGCTCCTACTGTTACAACTGCTACTGTAACATCAGTCACATTGACAACAGCTGCATCTGGTGGAAATGTTACTGCTGATGGTGGCGGAACTATCACCGCAAGAGGTGTCTGCTGGGCTCTGACGGAGAACCCCACACTGAGTAATTCATTTAGCTCGGATGCTTCCGGCACGGGAGTTTTCTCAAGCAGCATAACCGGACTGACAGCCGGAACAACCTATTATGTGCGTGCATATGCGACCAATAGCTTCGGAACAGCATACGGGAATCAGGTTGTATTCAGTACAAATATTACCGATGTTGACGGGAATACCTATAAAACTGTTACTATCGGAACCCAGGTATGGATGGCTGAAGACCTGAAAACCACAAAATTTGAGGATTCAAGCCCTATACCCAATGTGACTGATAACACGGCCTGGGCAGCTCTTACAACACCTGCCTACAGCTGGTATAACAATGATGAAGCTACAAATAAACCGTTATACGGGGCTTTGTATAACTGGTATGCTGTGAACACAGGCAGCCTATGCCCTTCAGGTTTCCATGTACCGATTGATGAAGATTTTAAAACTCTGGAGTTATTTCTTGGAATGCCTCCCGCTCAGGTTGACAGATGGGGATGGGGCGGTACAGACCAGGGATCTCAGATGAAAAATACCACAGGCTGGCTGGCTGGCGAAAACGGTACAAATACAAGCGGATTTTCTGCAATTCCCGGAGGTTATCGCTATGCCGCAACCGGTACGTTCAATGATCTTGGCAACCTGATCTATATGTGGACAAGAACTGAACTTGATGCCCCACGGGCATGGTACAGACTTCTTGACGGAACCAACGCTGATATTTACAGAGCTGCAACGGAAAAAACAGCCGGTAAATACGTCAGGTGCATAAAGGATTAATGATAAATTCAAATAAGTAAAAAGAGGCCGTCTCAAAACAAATAATGAGACGGCTTTTTTTTATTCCCTTTTTAGGATCCCTCCTTTTCTTCCCATAGGGGAATATGATGAATTTATGAGAAATATACCTCCGTGCTTTTCCCTGACCAGGAACCCTGCCTAAAACCCTTAATACAAAGGGGATCCTGTTAACGGCTGATTTTTTTTGACCACCGGCCTTCTCTTTTTGATAAATAATAATGCCAGTTAGTTAAGATGTAATAATTTTATCTCATTAAATTTAATGAATTTTCTATTGCCTAAACAGATAAAATATTCTTCAGCCTAACTGGAAATGCATAAAACAAATCTGAAATCAAATAAGTCTGTTAACCTTTTTATCCTTCTGGCAGTATTCGGAATCTTAAACAGCCAGACCACATTTGTTAATGCCGAAGAGCTTCGCGCTCACCCTTCTTCGATTGTTTTCAACGCCACTGAAGGTCACTCCGTAAGCTACACCAGATCAATCTTTCTGACTACTACCAACGGAGGCGTCCTAACGTGGACCCTTTCAACCAGTGATGCCTGGATGTCAGCCGATTTATCAGAAGGATCGACAGATGGAATAGCCAGGATAAGCGTAAACCCTTACGGGTTATCCCCGGGCACATACAATGGAAATATTATTATTGATTCACCTGAATCGACAACTGGTCCTGTCATAATTGCAGTTACCCTGATAGTAAATCCCGATGTGCCTGTTATGATTACCCCATGGAAAGATGGCCTTGATGCAGCGATGAGCGTCTCTGTCGACGACTCTAAAGGATCGGGATTCGATGCCCTGCAGGCAAATGGCTTCAAGGGAACATATGTACTTGAAAATATCTACCCTCCTTCCTACTATACCGATTACTATAACGCAGGTATGGAACTGGGTTGCCATACCGTAAGCCATAACTGTTTTGCTGTTTCCGATTCCGTTTTAAGATACCTGGAAATCCTGCCTAATATTTCAGCCCTGTGCACAAAAACTCCGGAACCCTGCAAGGATGTTATTACGCTTGTCTGGCCCTGCGGTTTTACAAATTACAGGGAAGAGGCTCTGGCAACCGATTATTTTCTGAGTGCCCGTGGATACAACTTTAACCAGCTGGAGGATATATACCCGGAAAACATAATGAATTTAAAGAATTTTAATTCGCATGAGCACTATCCTTATCCTCCGTCAGATCTGAAAACAGTTGTTGATCAGGCCGTAGCACAGAAAAAATGGTTCAATTTGGTCCTGCATGACTATTCCAATGATGACGGAGCAACTACATACGCCAGCTCAAAAAGCATCTGGGTCACAGCAATAGGAACAGTTGTAAAATATATTTTACAGCGCGACAGGTTTATCCTTTCTGATTATAATCTGACTTATAATAAGATTACTTATAAAGTTTCCAGAACATCAATACCTGCCTCACCGGTGCGACCTTTTGAAAATGCTTTCGGCCCTAATGATGTCGTAACAATGCAGGTTGACATTGATGACAGCAAAACTGTAGAGAATGTCCTCATTAATGGGGCTGCAACACCTTTTCAGATAAAGAATATCAACGGAAATCAATTTTTGCTGGCTAATGTCAGGCTGGATCCGTCGACACCCAAAGAGGTTGAGATAAAATATGTTTTTACGGCTATTGGACTGACTGTTACAGGAGTTACTGCAGAAGACAAGGTTTATAACAGAAGCACAGCAGCCGTAATAAATACCACAGGAGCTGTCCTGTCCGGAGTTTTGCCAGGCGATGACATTACCCTTGTTACAACAGGAGCTACCGGTGCTTTCTCTAATAAGAACATTGGTACCGGGAAAACAGTAATAACTTCCGGATTTACGATAACGGGAGCAGATATTGAAAAATATGCGCTGCTGCAACCGGTAACAACAGCAAGTATTACCAAAGCTAATCTTTCTGTATCAGGGATGACAGCCAATAACAAAGTTTACAACGGGACCACATCAGCTGCACTCAATACGGGAAGTGCTTCCCTTTCAGGCATCATACCGGGGGACGTGGTCACACTTGTTACAACGGGAGCAATAGGGTTATTTGACAATAAATACGTTGGCACAGGTAAAACGGTGACTGTAACCAGCATTACACTTGGGGGAACCGATGGCGGAAATTACGACCTGGCCCTGCCTCCTCCATTGTCTGCAAGTATTACCCGGGCTCCTCTTACAATAAAGGGAGTTACCGCGAACAATAAACTTTACGACGGGACTACAACAGCAGATATTAATACCGGAAGTGCAGCCCTGAATGGCATAATATCAGGAGATGTCGTTACCCTGAATTCGTCCGGCGCCACCGGAAGATTCGATAATGAATTCTCCGGGACAGGCAAAACGGTTACTACTTCAGGTTTTACGATAAGCGGTACAGATTCGGGGAACTATACCGTCAGCCAGCCAACTGCGACAGCTGATATAATTGGATTGCCATTGACAATAACCGGAGTAACTGCAAATAATAAGGTCTATAACGGATCAGCAACAGCTACACTGAATACCGGCATCGCGGTTCTTTCAGGAGTCCTCGCCGGGGATGCCGTATCCCTTGTTAAAACAGGAGCCACTGGCGCCTTTAATAACGAAAACGCAGGAACCTCAAAACCCGTAACAACATCAGGATTTACAATTACCGGCACGGATGCAAGAAAATATTCCCTCACACAACCCGTAACCTCAGCAGATATCGCGAAGGCAACTCTGACCATTTCAGGGGTTACCGTTAATGACAAGGTCTATAACGCAACAACATCAGCAACGCTGAATACCGGAAGCGCAGTACTGGGTGGGGTAATTGCAGGTGATAATGTTACACTGATCTCAACCGGAGCTACCGGCACATTCTCAAGCAGTAGTGTGGGAAATTCCAGGACAGTCACAATAACCGGGTTTGCTATCGGAGGATCAGATTCAGGAAATTATACACTTACCCAACCTTCAGCGACCGGAAATATTACAACACTGTCTCTAACAATTACGGGAGTCACAGCAAATAATAAGGTTTATAATAGTTCGACCTCCGCAACTCTGAATACAGGGAGTGCAACACTTGCAGGTGTGTTGTCAGGTGATGTTGTAACACTCGTAACTACAGGTGCAACAGGAACATTTAACAACAAGAATGCAGGCACCGGGAAAACGGTTCTGACCTCCGGATTTACCCTTGGTGGTGCTGACGCAGCCAATTATTCAATAACTCAACCGGTAACTACTGCCAGCATAACAGTAGCCCCTCTTACCCTGTCGGGGGTTATAGCCAATAACAAGGTTTACAATGGAACAACGGATGCGACTCTTAACAGCACAGGTGCAAGTCTTGCCGGAGTTTTCAGCGGCGATGCAGTGACAATTGTCACGGCAGGGGCGTCAGGAGCCTTTTCTGACAAGAATACCGGAACCTCAAAAACCGTTACTGTTACAGGGTATGCACTGGGGGGAACTGATGCAGGTAACTATAGCTTAACACAGCCTTCAGCTTCAGCCAGCATCACTACCGCCACCTTGACAGTGTCAGGAGTCAGTGTAAATAATAAGACCTATGACGGAACAGATGCAGCCACTCTCAACACGGGAAGCGCCTCACTTGTTGGCCGGTTTGGATCAGACGTAGTTACGATATCTTCAAACGGAAACACCGGAAGATTTTCAGATAAGAATGCCGGTACACATAAGCCGGTCACAATACCCGGATTTTCAATAGCAGGAGCAGACTCCTACAATTATACATTAGTGCAACCTGCTGTATTTGCAGACATAACAGCCAGAACTCTGACCTTAACCGCCAACGATCTTATAAAAGATTACAAAACAACATTAACATTTAATGGAACAGAGTACACTGCAACCGGGCTGATACCGGGAGATAATCCTCCTGCTGTTGTACTGACAAGCCCCGGAACACCGGAATCTGCCATGCCCGGTTTATATGTAATAAATATTACAGGAGGCTCTGTAATTAATTACAGCATCACCTATGTGACCGGGGAGCTGACAGTCGGTAAACGCCAGATTACCGCAACGGCAGACAATAAGACTAAAATATACGGATCTGATAATCCGGTCCTTACAATAACATACACCGGATTCCTGGCAGGAGATAATGCCTCCGGTCTTGAAGTTCTCCCGGTTGCATCAACCAATGCCCTTAAGACCAGCAATGCAGGCCGGTATACAATCACTCTCTCCGGGGGATCTGATACGAAATACAGTATAAAGCTTGTCAGCGGTACACTTGAAATATCAAAAGCTCCTCTGGAAGTTACATCAGATAACATTACCAGAACCTATGGAAATACCAATCCTGACCTTACAATCAGCTATTCGGGCTTCATACCGGGTCAGGATCAGGGAGTGCTTGACCTGCTTCCTGTTGCTGAAACTGAAGCAACGGAGACCTCTGATGCAGGTGATTATGAAATAGATATATCCGGGGCAAGTGATAATAACTACAGTTTCATTTATAATAAAGGTACCCTGACCATTAATAAAGCTGACCAGGTAATCTCATTCAATGATTTACCATCAGAATTAAGGATGTCACGGGAAGTGGAACTCAGGGCAACATCTTCCAGCGGATTACCGGTAAGCTTCAGATTCTCCGATCCGGAGAAAGCAAGCCTTAACGGAAATATTATGACGCTTGTTGCAGATGGGAATCTGACAGTCGATGCTGTTCAGGAAGGTGACCTTAACTGGAATGCTGCACCCGAAGTTGCCCGTACAATCGATATCCTTCCCACATTCGATAACATCAGCTCTCTGTTCACTCCAAACGCTGACGGGATGAATGATTACTGGTATATTCCCGATCTTGATCAGTATGGACAGGTTAAGGTTACTGTTTATAACAGGTTTGGCCAGGTAGTATATAAATCAGACGGTTATAAAAACGACTGGGACGGGACCTGGAATGGACATCCTCTTCCTTCAGCTGCATACTATTATATAATCAATTCTTCGAAGCTGGGATTTATTAAAGGTGTTGTGAATATTGTAAGATGAGGTCAGGGAAAAAACAAATCAGACAGATGAAAAAGATTATTATAATCTTTCTTATTTCGATGCCGGCACTAACCTTCGGGCAGCAGTTTCCCTTTATCCAGGGGTACAATTTTAATCCGTTCAGCCTCTCCCCTGCCTGCGCAGGTATCACTAACAAAAAAACCCTCTTCCTGGATTACCGTGCTGACTGGACGGGCATTGAGGGAGGTCCGAGGACATACCAGCTAAGTTACAGCGACAAGTTCAGGAACAGGGTTGGACTGGGAGGAAGATTTATTTATGACAAAACAGATATATTCAAGCAGACACTTATTCTTTTGACCTATACATATGAGGTCAAAATTATGGAGGAACATACTATCAATTTTGGTCTGTCACTGGGATGTTACAGAAATTCAATAGACCTCAGTAAATATTATAACGATCCGGACTATATAGAAGATATGGTACTGATGTATGGGCTACAGAAATCAAAGATCAAATTTGCTTCCGATATAAGTGTTTTGTACAGGTATAAGCAGGCTGAAGCAGGGCTTACCTTCTCAAATATAATGTTTGGCGCCGCCAGGTACCATAATACTGACCTCACATATAAACCTTTGAAGAATTATATTCTGCATGCCTCATATCTGGTCAGTCTTGATGAAAAATGGACTCTAAAACCTACCATTATCCTGAGAGGCGGTCAGGACATACCTGCCCAGTTTGAAATTTCTCCTACAGTAACCTGGAATGATCGTTTCTGGGGAACAACTCTTATTATGACCGGAGGGATCTTCGGAGTGGGATTGGGAGGAGAAGTGTACAAGGGGATGCTGCTTAACTATTCCTATAATCTGAGTACAAACTTAAGCGGGATAGTCCCATTTGGTGTCTATGGCAGTCATCAGGTCACACTGGGGATACGCCTGTTCAGGTCCCCGAAAGACAATAAGGGTCAGAATTGACAGTTGATCAATCAGAAATTTTCTCGTTTTCCTGGCTACAGGTTTTCCTGAAAATCAGGGGGTGATGGATCAATATCCTGAACTGATTTTAAAAATCCAAAATATTATATGGAAAAAGAACCTGTTTACTATCTTTGATAAAACTATTTATGAAGTATATTTATTTTTTAACGGTTTTGTTACTTCTTGGAGTCGGCTGTGAATCAAATCAACGAGAAATGAAGAAAATTCTGTTTCTGCATCATAGTACCGGAGAATGCTATCTGGCTTGGCAAGACCAACAGGTATCTTTATAAGCTGACTAAGAAGGGTGATGTACAAAAGTATTTTTCCTGCTATAACAAAGAGAATAAAACCAATTATGAAATAACCGAGAGTACATTCCCCAATGAAGACCCTTATGGCTGGAATAATTATCCATATGATTATTATAATATCTGGGTAAAGAATGCAGGTGAGAAACCTTATCTGGAGGAACCGACACTTGAAATGCTGACAAAGAATATGACGTGATTATTTTCAAACATTGTTTCCCGGTAAGCAGAATATCGGAAGATACAGGTATACCTGATATTGACTCTGATGAGAAAAGAATTGAAAATTACAAATTACAATATAATGCCCTGAAGAAAAAGATGCATGAATTTCCCGAATAATAAATTTATTGTATGGACACCTGCATCTGTACAAAAAATAAGATGACGGAAGATCAGGCAAAAAGCACATATCAGTTTTATAAATGGATGATTGAAGAGTGGGATGAAAAAGGAGACAATATTTTTATCTGGGATTTCTATAAATATGAAACGGAGGGAGGTTTGTATCTTGATGACAATAATGCAGTCGGTCCGGATAACGCTCATCCGAACAGGAATTTTTCCGCAAGAGTTGCTCCGTTATTTGGTAAATTATTATTGAAATATCGAATCTGCTATTGAAAAATAATTGTTGTAATTTCAGCCTGAAATAAATGATGAATTTTAATAAGCATCTTCAAGCGGATTCAGTTGATGCTACTGAAAAAAGCAAGCAATGAAAGTAAGATAAAATATTTGCGCAAGCAGGGAATGAAGATCGGTGAGAATTGCCTTTTTAACACTATGTCGTTTTCAACGGAACCCTATCTGATTGAAATTGGCAATCATGTTGCTATTGCAGGCGGGACAGAAATTATCACTCACGATGGAGCTATATGGTGTTTCCGGGATGAACTCAGGAATGCCGATGTATTCGGCAGGATTAAAATTGGAAATAATGTGTTTATAGGGGATAATTGTACCATTCTTCCAAATACAATAATCGGTGATAATTGTATTGTCGGAGCAGGAAGTGTTGTCAGGGGCAAGTTTCCTGAGAACCAGGTGATTATAGGTAATCCTGCAAAACCTGTTATGAAAATGAGTGTCCAGAGATTTCTCTATCTGCAGAACCCCGGGTTGTTAATGACTCAGAATTTGTCTGACGAGGAAAAAAGTAAAATTTTAAAGAAACACTTTCCTTCATAATTTTTGAAGGGTGACTCGTTTCTCTTAGGCCCCCCCTCCCTGGTAAGCCCCGCAGGGGCGTAATAAAAGCCTGCCACCAGCCATGCGGGATCATCTAATGTGATTTAATTGCAGTAAGCGAGTCGGCCTTACGGGTTATTATCCTGTTAAGTGTCAGTGAGAGCTTTCTTGCCCCGGCTTCATTAAGGTGGTCGGCATCATAAAAGTCAGCAGCTTTATAAGCCGTGTCGCTCAGCATATTGAGATACAGACAATTATCATTATGATCTGCAATTTCATCAGCCTTTTTCAGAGTCTGGGTTAACTGATTTTTTTCAAGGTTGTCCCTGTAAGTCTCGTATGCCGGAGGGGTTAAAAGAATAACCTGTATATCTCTTATTCTGCAAAATGCCACAATCGATTCAAGAGTAGCTACATTCTCCCGGAACAGACCAGAATTTATTATAGTGTGTCTTTTAGCTGCAGAAATCCCTGTTGCATGCAGATCCTGAGCCTTTTTCGAATTATAGGAAATCCCCCAGCCTAAGGCCGTGGAGGAGACAGGATCATCCCTTTGAATGTAATATGAAACAATCCTTTTCAGGTTAATCAATAATTTGTTACTTAAAACTTCAGAATGATATTTCAGATTAGCCGATGTGTGAAGGTCAAAGTATATTATATAATTTTTTATCCTCCACGATTCAGAGCCGGCTTCGAGCTTTTCATTCAGAGAAAAATAAGATACAGGCAAAACTACTGTTTTCAGATTGACCCATTTATTATCATATTTCTTTAGTATTTCCAGATCATAATTTAATGTCTGTGTTACATTTCCTGCATTAAAGCAATTGAGTGAAAAATACTCGGGGTTAATATCAAAGAAAGAATGCGAGCTTCCCAGAACAAGAATCTCAATATCATCCGAGTGCTTATCAAGATAATCTTTCTTTAAGGAATAGACATTTGGTATTAACCTTAACAGAATCTCAAAGGTAGCTGCAATTAAAAGCAGAGGTATAAAAAAAGTGAGGGTTTTTATGATAAAAGCTCTCATTCTTAAAACTGAAAATAGATAAACTGTTGCTGCTTGCCTGCAAAAACAAGAATGGTTATTACGAGAGCATAATACATGGCCCATCTGAGAGGTCTTCTCCATCCGGCACCCAGATCTGCAATTGCATATTTTTGTTCACGCCCCGACCATTCTATGAAAAGGAAAAGCAAGACAATGCCTGATATGATAAGTCCCTGCTTCATTCCGGGAAAATCAGGTACTGAAAACAGCGATTTTGAAAATATCACACTCAGATAAGAAAATGCCTCATCAATATTCTTTGCACGAAAAAATACCCATGCTATTGTCACAACACTCAGGGTTGATACTGTATCTGCCATTACCACGGCTTTGTTTCCACTTCTTATTCCCAGTTTTTTAAAGAGGATTTTTCTTGGCGCCTTCTGCAACTGATACAATACGAGAAACATACCGTGGATCATGCCCCATAAAATGAATGTATAATTTGATCCGTGCCAGAGACCTGTCAGGAACCATGTCACAAGGCTTACGGCAACATAGATAAAAATATCAGCCTTAACAGCCAATATCTTCTCATTTTTTATCGCCCATGAGAAGGCCGCTGATACAGGGAAAAAAACATAATCCCTGAACCACGATGTCAGGGAAATGTGCCATCTTTTCCAGAATTCGACAATATTACCTGAAAAATAGGGATAGGCAAAATTCTGCATCAGATTGAATCCTAAAAGCCTGGCGGTGCCGATTGCAATATTTGAGTACCCTGAAAAGTCTGCATAAATCTGGATCGCATAAAAGGCTGATCCGATCAGAAGGGTACTGCCGGAATAGGTTGTATAATTTTTAAAAAAATCGTCGACATAGACTCCAAGATTGTCTGCAATTACGACCTTTACGAAGAGGCCCCAGAGGATCTGCCTTAATCCGTCTGTTGCCTGAGTGTAATTTAATTTCCTGCTGACTGCAATCTGTGGAAGCAATGAAGAAGGGCGCTGAATAGGACCGGCAAGTATGATCGGGAAAAAACTCAAAGTCAGTAAAACCTTTATAATATCACTCTCAGCTTTAATACTATTTTTAAAGATATCTATTATATAGCTTAATGATAAAAAGACATAAAAACTGATCCCGAGAGGTAATATGATCTTTATTGCAGATGAATGCAGTTTGTAGCCCGTAAGAGCGACAAGATGGCCAAAGCTATCGATGAAGAAATTGAAGTATTTAAATACTCCGAGAACTCCTATATTGATTATGAGCCCCGCTATCAGCCAGATCCTTCTTCTCCTTTTTATTTCATTTACTTCGATCCCCAAACCTATAATATAATTGGCAAGGGAGAGTGATATAAGTAGCGACAGGAATCTCCAGTCCCACCACGCATAAAAAAAATAGCCTGCAATCAGGAGAAACAGATTCTGCAGAGCAACATTCCTGTCAAATACAAACCAGTAAAGTGTAAATACTACAATCAGAAAGATTGCAAATTCCAGTGAATTAAATAACATCTCCGGGAATTATAAAAGATCTTAATAAAAATCAGGACCGTAGTTTCCAACAGGATTACTGGCAGATACCTGAAAAGGTATCTCTTCTTCCCTGAATATTTTCCTGTAATAACACAATTCGTTGTGCCGGGATGCTACCCGATAAATTCATTCGTAAGATCTACTATCCTGTTCACGCTGTCGAAGGCTTCGGGCGTTGCTTTTGAAGAGGGGATCCTCACACCGAATTTATTCTCAAGGAAAACCAGCAATGAGACCATGGAAAAAGAATCGATAAAACCTCCTGAGATCAGAGGTGTGTCGCAGGTAATAACTGTCTCCTCGTCTTCAATATATTCCTTAATAACATAATCGAGAACCAGAGTTTTCATCTCTTCTTTATTTAATGTTCCCATAGGACCTGATTTAATAAGGGTGATTAATATAAAAAATATTCATTTATCAATCATTTTCAAGAGTGGAAGTATCACCTGTCTCCTCGCCCCATTCTCTGGCATGCAGAAGTCTTCTCATTATCTTTCCGCTCCTAGTTTTCGGAAGCTGATCCAGATATTCAATTTCCTGCGGCATTGCAAGAGGAGATAATTTTTTCCTGATAAAGTTCATAATTTCAAGCTCAAGCGAGGCAGATGGGGTATATCCCTTTCTGAGTGTGATAAATGCTTTCACAACCTCCATTTTCAGGTCATCAGGTTTTGACACAACAGCTGATTCTCCGACGGCAGGATGTTCAAGTAGTGCAGATTCAACCTCAAAGGGTCCTACCAGGTGTCCTCCGGTGTTGATTACATCATCATCTCTTCCAATAAACCAGAAGTATCCATCTTTATCAGTAAATGCCTTATCTCCTGTAATATACCATCCATTTATAAATTTCTCTTTATACTTTTCACCGTTCTCCCAATAAGTGCGCATCATTGCGGGCCATCCGGGCCTGAATGCAATCAGGCCGGCCTTTCCATATTCTCTGACAGGCCCGAAAGTTTCCGGATCAAGTACTGCCGCAGTGATCCCGGGGAAAGGCTTACCCATGGAACCCGGCTTTACTTTCATTCCAGCGAAATTGGCTATCATAATTGATCCGGTCTCAGTCTGCCAGTAAGTATCATGGAATGGCATGCCAAAAACCCTTTCAGACCACAATAGAGCTTCCGGGTTTAATGGCTCACCGACGCTGGCAAGATGGCGAAGGGAGGACAAATCAAAGTTCCCTGTAACATCTTCGCCTGCTCTCATCAAGGATCTTATGGCAGTCGGGGCTGAGTACCATACGGTGATCTTATATTTGGCGATAAACCTGTACCATACCGATGCCGAAAATCCTGAATCCAGAACGCACTGAGTGACACCAAGGCTCCATGGACCTATAATTCCATACGAGGTGCCCGTTACCCATCCCGGATCAGCCGTACACCAGTAAATATCTTCATCCTTCAGATCAAGCACCCATTTTGTCGTCTGATATTGGGAGATAAGTGAATAATGGACATTTTTAACTCCTTTTGGTTGTCCGGTGGTTCCTGAAGTATAATGAAGGACGGACGGTGATTCGGCAAAAGTGGGAAATAGCTCCAGTTTTTCAACAGGTTCTGTATTCTGAAGGTCTAAGGAAACCTCCCTGAAACCAGGGCAGTTCGTATTATTCTGATCGGTAATAATTATAAACTCAAGATACGGAAGCCGTTTGATGATCTTTCTGATTTTTGGCAGGTGTTTTTTTTGGGTGATGATCGCCCGTGTCTTTGCATCTGCAAGCCTGACATATAGCGATTCATCTCCAAAAGCAGAGAAAAGAGGTTGTACAATTGCCCCTATCTTTAGTATTCCCAGGAAAGAAAAATATAATTCAGGTATCCTGTCCATAAACAGGCAAACTCTGTCGTTTTCCCCAATGCCGAGATCCCGGAGAAATTTCCCGATAGTATTACTTGCAAGGCGGATATCATTGAAGGTAAATTTCTTTTCAATTCCTTCATATCCTTCATAAAAAAGAGCAACTTTATCCGCTTTCCCTTTCTGACAGACCCTGTCAGAACAGTACCAGCCTATATTTATTATATCACCATGACGGTATCCGAGCTCGTGTTCAGCAACTGACCAGTTGAAACTCCCGATTCTTTCTTCATATGAGCCAGCGTCAGACATAAAAGAGATTTTCTTTGATATCAAAACTTCCCGGTTTAAACTTTAAGCATGCTTCAACCTGCAACAACCGGTGATTCAATCATTATTTATATTAGCAACCCTGCTTTTTCCTCGGTATCAATAAGTTCAATATTCAGGCCATATCTGGCCATCAGAAAGGCAATATTGTGGTTGTTGAAAGCTTCCCCCGGCTGCGGAGGGACAAGCTTTAAAAGACCTTTACCCGTGAGCTCAACTATTGTCTCATCAATATCGGAACACTTAAAGCAGAGATGATGAAACCCCCCACCCCTGCTGACAAAATTCATAAGAGACTGGTTGCTTTCCACGGGTTCAATAAGCTTGACAGTAATGCTCTCCTCCTTTGTTAAGAATGTCACTTTAACCTTCTGGCGGGAATTTTCCACTATTTTCGTCATCTGCCTGTAGCCAAATACATTTTCCCAGTAACCAATCCCGTCCGCTATATTCTTTACTGCAAAACAAATATGATCTATTTTCATCATAATATAATTTTGATTTTAAAGGCATTATGCCTCTTTTTTAATCCGCGGCCACGGACTCCTTATTAAGAACCAGCTTGTACAACTTTATCAGTTTCTCCTTCTCGAAATTCCCACGACAATTCATTGATTACCCTCTGATAACCGAAATCACCCATTTTTGTCCTGAGCGCGGGGTCATCAATAAGCTGCATGATTTTATCTGCAAAATCGGCAGTATCGCCATTTTTTGCGTACAGTGATGCCTCACGGGCTGAAAACCTGCCCTCTTTCAGATCATATTGTACTATAGGCTTTTTCAGAGCCATATACTCCATAATCTTATTCATAGTGGAGAGGTTATTCATTTCCGTGGGTTTATCAGGGTTTACACAGATATCTGCAGTGTTTAAAATTGCTATCATCAGCTCATCAGGAACCCTCCCATAGAAATCGATATATCCGTTCAGTCCCATCTCTCCGTGATAATTTTTTCAGCGACTCAAGGCTGGTGCCCCCTCCTATTATGGCAAACTGAATATCCTGCCTGACTGCAATGATATGCCTGGCACTCTCGAGTAGGAGATCAATACCTTCCTGTTCTCCGATGACTCCTACATAACCCACAAGGTACTTCCTGCCCCTTAAGAACTGACTGTCAGGCGAAAGTAATTTTAGTCTGTCAAGTTTCGGTCCGCTCCTGACTACCCTGACCTTATTTTCATGTTTTTTCCCTCTTCGGATAGCAATTTCCTTGTAGGATTCATTTGTGGCGATGGAGAAGTCGGCTGTGGCAAATGTCAGTCTCTCGAATAAGACCATCATTTTATAAAAAAATCCTTTTTTGCTGAATTTTGCATAATATAATTCGGGATTTATGTCATGGTGATCAAAAATATATTTCACCCCAAATATCTTAAACCACAAGGCCACCAGAAAGATAAGATCAGGGGGATTGCATCCGTGAATAACCTGGAACCTCTTTTTAAAGTATATTTTCCAGCTTAAAAAAAACTCCCAGAACAATGCCGTGCTGTATTCCATCAGGTAACCGGCAGCTCCTTTAGCTTCAAACGGCAGATAGTGCCTGTAAATTTCTATTCCATTAATTACCTCATGGGAAGCTGAATAGTTTTTCATCTTAGGACAGATAATACTCACGCTTGCTCCCTCATCCTTCAATGAATTGGCTTCCTGCCAGACTCTTCTGTCGAAGGGCACAGGCAGATTCTCGACAATTATAAGAACATGTTTGTTTTTTAATGAAGACATCTTTACCAGTTTATTCCAACATAATTGCTTTTCGGGACAAGGGTCTCATCCAGCCTTACAAAGTCTATTATCACCTTATTATCGATATCTGCAACAAGACTGAGGAATTCAGGCTCTCTTGTATTTATTATTATGACATCGCAATTTTCTATCAGACTATGGGGATCATCCGTAAGTAATGATGCCAGGTGAGGTATACGTGAATCTATATATTCCTTGTTGGTACCTGTAAGCATTGCAAGATTGATATTCTTATCATAGATACTCATTTCACAACCTTTTCCAAGGAGCGCTTCAATGACATTTACGGCAGGGCTGTTCCGGAGATCATCCGTTCCGGCTTTAAAACTAAGCCCCAGGAATCCCAGTTTCTTGTTCCAGTACCTGTAGATCATTTTGACAGCTCTCTGTATCTGGATATCATTGGTTTTATGAATACTGTCGATAAGAGGAACATCAATATAGAGATCATGGGCGAGGGTCTGGAGTCCTTTAAGATCTTTCGGAAGGCACGACCCGCCGTATGCGAAGCCCGGCTTGAAATAATAAGGAGAGATATTGAGCTGCCTGTCTTTGCAGAAGATATCCATCACTTTGTGGGAATCTATCCCAAGTTCGCTGCAGATATTCCCGATCTCATTGCCGAAGGATATCTTGAGGGCATGATAAGTATTATTTATGTATTTCATTATTTCTGCAACCTTCAGATCGGCAATAATGATCTCTCCGGGTAACTGACGATACAGGCCGGCTACTTTTTCAGCAGCATCCCTGTTGTCGGATCCTATAAGAGTCAGCGGAGGATTATAATAATCATGAACAGCCGTTCCCTCTCTTAAAAATTCAGGGTTATCAACAATAGCAAAATTTTCATTTCTCTTCTTTCCCGAAACCCGCTCCACGATATCAGCAAACTTATCGCATGTACCCGGCATAATTGTCGACCTGATGGCTATAATATGGAAAGTATCTTTATGCTGCAGTGCTTCTCCAATGTTTTCAGCCACTTTAAATATATACTGCAGGTTAAGATGTCCCTTATCGGTACTCGGGGTTCCGACAGCCACAATTGAAATATCAGAACCTGCAACAGCCAGGAAGGTGTCTGAAGTTGCACTGATAAGGCCGGCTGCTCTCTGCTCGGCTATTATGATGTCAACATCTCTTTCAATTATTGTAGCTTTACCTGCATTGATCTGCTCCACCTTTGTCGTATTGGTATCCACGCCAATTACCTTATGACCGTTTTTTGCCAGGCAGCCCAGACTTACGCAGCCTACATAGCCGAGACCGAAAATGCTAATATTCATACTAAATGATTTTGATTATAAATTTAAATGTTGTTGTTGAATCAACAGTAGTTTTACAATAAATAACGGAGGTGGGTTCCTTTTTAAGAAATGAACCGGAATACCATCCGAGCAGTGGAGGTCCTGTCGCTCCTCTTACAACTACAGGATCAAGCTTTTCATCAATCTGAAATTCTGTTCCGGGTAACTGGCCTTTCGAGAGAAGAAATAAATTTTTTGCTTTCTTTTCCAGGGTAATGGCCGGATGGATATGAAAAGGAAATTCAACACTGAGTGTCCGTTTTCCCTTTACAATGATAGTATCATTTATCAGGAATTCATTCAGGAGCCTGTTGAAAATGATCTCACGCTGATGTATGGCACCATCCGGAAGATACCCGTTATGTGAAGCTTTTACCCTGTCTCTGTTTCCGTCAGATTCGACATCCTGAATATCAATATCATAGTGTTTAATCCATAATGTCGGCCCCCCGTTCATTGCCTGGTTCTTATTTTCGATACGCACTGTATTATGAGCAAGTGTACCTATGAAATACTGCCGCCATTCAGGTTCAGTATGATAGGTATATGTGCCCGGATCAATGAATACGGGCTGCCCGTCAACATTTAAGAGAAAGGAAAGTGCATCTGAATGGCCATGAGCAGCAATTGAAAGATATCCGAGCGGAGCGGCATCGAAATGCAGGTAGATCTCCCTCTGCCCTTCCTCCTTCCGGAAGATAAAGTGACCCTCGTCTCTGAAGAATTTCGAACTCCGTATTATTCCGGTAACGGGTATTGAATCATAGACAGATCTCCCCTTATCACCAAAAAGGATACTATTTTTCAGATCAAATCCGTTACTTCCTCTTTTGAGCAGTTCATCGTTGAAGATGATGGCTCCTGAGGTAAGTAACGATTTGAAATTGTTAAATCTCTCATCAAAATCAAGTATGAAGCATTTTCCATCATCCTCGTCCCCATACCTGGGAAAATTACCCTCAGAGTCAAGAAAATCATTTATATAGCAGAAAATTTTATAAAGCTGCTTTCTGAACCTGTCTGAAAATGGTCTGTTTGTCCTCTCTCCCGTAATGAATGATAACAGGAAAAAATCAGTAATGAATTGAATATACTCTGCTGCCTCCTCTTTATTGATGCCTTCCACTGAATGTTGCTTAATAATCTCTTCTTCGAGTCCTTTTTGAGAATAATCTATCCATTTTTCAGAGTCTCTGAATGTCCACCTTGAAGAAGCAAGAAAAAGGCCCGTATACTCTGAAATAAGGTGATTATTCGCAGAGGAATACTTCGAAGGATTTTTATAGGAATATATACAATGCTTCTCAATCAGCGGCAGCCAGGTATTCTCGGCAAAATCCCTGAAGTCAGGATAATCCGCCTTCAGGGTCTCTGCGTCTAAAATTTCCCAGCACAGAAACCAGGTAATCAGTCTCAGGTTGATTTCTATATTGCTGTACCAGTTTACTCCTCTCAGGTAGGGATTCTGTAAATCCCAGGATCTGTTTATCTGCATAAAGAGATCCAGATCTTTCCTGTTCCCGGAAACGGCATAGTTCATTGAGATTGCCGTAAGAAACTGCAGCCGGTTTATTTCCCATACACATTTCGCAGAGAGTACCGGATTTTCCCTTATGTTGATCTTTCCGTAAAAAGCAAGGCTGAAAGACTCACCCGATAATATGTCCTTATGCCAGTTGATTCCCTGGGCAGAGCCGTAATCAAAATCCTTACCGAATATTTTCAGTGAATAAGGAACAGGTTTCAGATCCGGCAACCGGATACCCAGGATATCTCTTTCTGATTTAATATCATGGGAGCTGACCACCGTTGATCTGTTTAAAGATCTTTCCTCAAAATAGAGTGAAAGCAGATTTTTTATCCTGTAAAAAATTTCACCGGCCGACATTGTTGTCAGTCTGTTGAAATACCAGTTATTTTTCAGCATGCCGGTGTTGAGTTTCCGGTTATTGAATCCTTATCCCTTTGCGACATTTGAAATAAACATCTGATATTTTCCACGGGGTGATAAAATTAGATTCTCAACAATCTTTATCTGCAGATCAATTGCCCCTTTCATCTGACTATCAAGCTCTTTTCTAATAAGCCCCATATCTTCCGGCTTATGGTCCTTGTTGACAATTATAAGAAGATCAGCTCTCCCCTTTTCCTTCTGGATATACTGATAAGTTGTAATATTCCTGTAAACAGGATCCCGGAGTAATAAAGATGTGTGAGGAAGAAACCTGTTGTTAATTCCGTATAAACCTGAAGTACTGCTTCTTTTCCCTTCTATTGAACAATATTCATCTCCGGAAAAACAGAGGTCATCAGTTTTATATCTTATGAAGGGCATTGTCCGGTTCAAAAAGCCTGTTCCTATAATTTCATACTTATTGTCTTCAACATGGATTTTCTCCGTAAAGCCGTAATAGGGATCAAATTTATATCCGTCACGTACAACTTCTTCAGCTATAACGCACCTTTCACTATGACCATAAAAAGTCATTGAGCGTGTATTGAAGAACTCTTCAATAAATTTCCTCTGGACCTTGTCAGGAATTTCAGATATAAGTATAATACCTTTAAGGTTTAAATCAATGTTAATATGGTAGTCCTCAAGAAGCTTGGCGAAATACCAGATGGCAGAGAGATAACCGTTTAAATATTCAGGTTTAAATTTGTTAATCTTTTTTACAAAATCGTTTATGGAGTGTTTGGATAATTTGGTAGGCGTAAATATCACTTCATTGTGCATGGGATTGAATTTCCA
The DNA here is from genome assembly GCA_963816345.1 of uncultured Bacteroidales bacterium. GTDB lineage: Bacteria > Bacteroidota > Bacteroidia > Bacteroidales > VadinHA17 > LD21. The sequence goes on along the minus strand of CAWFKI010000005.1, from coordinate 472,996 downwards.
GGGTTTCTCACCCAGACCAACCTGCCTGAATGTAACCATCCTGTTCTTAAAATCATATCCCAGTCTCCTTCTGAAATAATAAATGAATGCATTTTCTTTATAGATGGAGTCATAATCAAGTAAAAAATTCAGTTTTAATCCGGAGCTTCCCCCGGTAGAAGCTGAGTAATACCCGTTTTTTACCTCTTCCCTTGATATAAGCCTGTCAAAATTGGCGGTCACGATTTCCCTGGTAAGAAATGGGATTTTCTTCACCTGATCAAAATCAGAAAATTTCAACGGATCAAATGATACTTTATCAAACAGGTCGTGATAATATGGAACATTCCTGTACGAATGAATAAGGATCTCCTTAAGCTGAAGGAACTGGTATTCCTTTTTTTTCTCCGGACTCAATAGTTCCCTGTTTACCAGCAGATTGTAATAATTCAGGAACTCTTCATTTTTTATCAGTTTATTCCTGAAGACAGAAGCTGTCAACAATTTCAGGGGTTCCGGTATATTATCCCTTATTGTTTTAAGAAAGTGCTTATTCATTAGAAATTAAGGATTTAATATTATTACTTACCTTAGATAATCGTTTAAGCAGATCCTTCCGGAGCCAATATTCTTATCCTGGTTAATATTCCTGTATCCATTTCTGAAAGCCGGCAGTTTACCGTTACTTTCCAGATCGCATTTGTTTTTGTTAGCCAACATCTGGTTTCCCCTTTCGCCTCCTTCCCAATGCTGACAAAAATTTTGACAATAAAATTCAAACTCTAAATTAGTAAATCATTTGATATACTGATTGTATGCAGGATTAATTTTAGATTAAAGGTAGATGAAATTCAGATTAAATTCCCGGGTGAAATCCTTTCAATTTATAAAAGAGTATTAAGCCCAATGTTTGCACCGGGAAGTATATTACTTATTATCAGATCGTTTCAGATCGCATCAGCTAATTCTCTTTAATTGTTGAAATGTACCTCAGGAATTTCCCACGGGGAGATAATTTAAGTTTATCAACTATTTTAATATTTATATCGATAATCCCTTTGGTTTGCCTGTCTATCTCTTTTCTGATTATCTCGAGCTCGGGAATTTTAAAATCTTTATGCACAATTATCATTAGATCAGCTTTCCCTTTTTCATCCTGAATAAACTGAAAAGAGGTAATCTTGTTAAAGATCGGGTCCTCAAGCTCAAAAGCGGTACTGGCGATAAATTCATCATTTTTTCCATATAATCCGACACAACTGCTTCTCTTTCCGTCAATTCTGTAGTACTCACCCTCCGGAATGCAAATATCATCTGTTTTATATCTTATAAAAGGCATTTTCTGATTTAAGAAACTTGTCCCCACTATTGAAAAGTGACCGCCTGAGCCGGGGATCTTCTCGGTGTAACCATAATAAGGATCGAATCTGTAGTTTTTATGAGTTACTTCCTCTGCAATCACACTTCGCTCACTATGCCCGTAGAAGGTCATCGATTCTGTCTTAAAAAATTGTTCTATGAACCGGCGCTGCCTGTCATTAATGTTTTCCGATGTGAGAAAGATACCCTTAAGCTGGAAATCAAGATCTATCTTATACTCCTTTAAAAGTTTTGCAAAGTACCAGATTGCCGAAAGATACCCGTTCAGGTAACCGGGCCGGTAACTGTTTATCTTCTCTGCATATTTTTTAATGGAATTTTTTGATAACATAATGGGAAAGAAGATAAGCTCATTGTACATCGGATTGAACTTCCATAGCTTGTTTGTATGCTCTACCTGCCTGAATGCTATTATTTTATCATTGAATCCATATCCCAGCTTTTTTCTGTAGTAGTATATAAAAGCATTCTCCCTGTATATGGAATCGTAGTCGAGCAAAAATCTCAACGGAACAGTGGAGCTTCCACCGGTAGAACCAATATAATATCCGTTTTTGACCTTTTCTTTTGATATCAGTCTTTCAAAATTCTTATTGACAATATCGCGTGTAAGAAACGGGATCTTTTGAATCTGTTCAAAATCGGATAACAGATAGGGATCAAAGGAATGTTTCTTAAATGATTCGTTATAGTAGGGAACGTTTTCATAGGAATAGATAAGGATATTCTTCAGGCACCTGAACTGATATTCCAGAATTTCCCCTGGTGTCTGCTGTTCCCTTTTCTCAAGAAGAGCGTAATAATGTCTGAATTCCGGGTTATTTATAAGCTTATTCCTGAATACAGGAGCCATTATATATTTCAAATATTCCGGGAGACTGTCCCTGATACTCTTCAGATAGTGCTTATTCATTTCAGTAATGATTGATAAATTTCAAGTAACTCATTTATAACCGAATGTGGCAGATATTTCTGAACCATAAGTTCACATGCATTACCATACTGCCTGATCAGCTCCGGATTCTCAATAAAAAAATCCACTGCATCCTCCAGCTGTTTTAATTCACCAGGATCTATCAATAATCCATTTTCCCTGTTTCTGACAATTTCAGGAATCCCACCGACCTTTGTGGAGATAACGGCTTTACCGTACGACATTGATTCCAGGATAGAAACGGGCATGCCCTCATGATACGAGGGAAGAATATATATATCTGAGTTATTAAGTGCAAACTCCTTCTCCCTGCCTGATACCCATCCCAGAAATTCAACAATATCCTTAATTTTATACTTTTCAATCAGTCCCTTCAACCTTTCCACTTCACCATTACCTCCTACTGACAGTCTTATTTTTGACCTGTACACAGCCTGTTTTGCAGCAATAACCTCAATAAGATCGAAAATACCTTTGGCATCACTTATCAATCCAAGGTAAAGGAAATTGACAGTTTCGTGTTTTTCTCCCTTATCTGAGATAGCCGGATAATCAATCACATTCGGAATTATTATCAATCTCATGGCATTAAAATTCTGACTGTAATAATCCCTCCATGATTCAGAAAGGGTTATAACTATGTCAACATGAGCTATCATTGACTTAATGAGACGTTTTGAGAAGTTTTTCCGTGAATTGTAAAAATTCTTAAACCCTCCGCCGTGGATATGATAGATTATTTTTTTTCTGAATATGTATTTGGCCAGGATGAAAACGGCAAATTTGCGGTAGAAACTTCCATAGGATGCTCCGTGTATATGTACAATCTTTATTTTTCGGTCGGAAATGAGTGTAAAAACCAGTTTTATCAGGCTGAGCAGGAAGAGATAGCTTTTAAAAATGACTGAACCGTTTTTATGTGTCACAATAAATTTAAAAACAGCAAAATATCTGCTGTACACGCTTATAACGGCTCCCACCCCGCCTCGATGGTTCAGGTAGTCAGGGCCCACACTGAGTACCCCGGAGGCAATATTCTCTGATATTGTTACAGGTTTTTCCAACAGATTTAATTTCTGATAATTAAAAATATTTTCTATCCGCAATATGAGACCGGATTAGTCAGGTATTGAGCCCGGACGGGAAAAGAGGATGGATTCTTTTACTTTTTGTTCTTATTCACCGGCAGAAAACCATTATAGACATCTTCGAATTCTCTTCCCATTTTATCGATCGAGAACTGAGATTCTATCCTTTCCTTTCCCTTAATACCCATCATGGAGCAGAGTTCAGGATTATTCAGAAGGTGTTCAATTGACGCAACAATTTTTTCACTGTTCCTTTCAATACAATATCCTGTCTCTCCATCAAGAATAATTTCCCTGCTGCCTCCGTCAATATCCGTTGAGATCACAGGTTTTCCAAGGGCCATGCATTCGATAATTGAGTTGGAGATACCTTCGGAATAGGTACACAATATTCCGATATCCGAAGCTGAAATTATGCGTTCAACATCTTTTTGTTTTCCGGTCAGAACTACATTACCGATCTTCTCGTCCAGAGTCCTTTTTTTAATCCGGGGCCACTCATCACCGTCTCCCACACCCACAAAAGTGACATCTTCCCTTTTTTTGCCCGTATCCCTGGCTACATCAATAAAGAGATCATAATCTTTCAGTTCTGAGAACGCAGCCACCATAACAACCATAAATTTCGTAGTGTATATTGAACTCTTCCCTCACTTTTCGGGTGTCATATGTTTTCGTGAACCTTTCCAGATGGACCCCGTTCCATACAACTTTTGCCTTGGGGCTGGTTATTTTATAGGCATTGAGTCCTGCTCTTGAGTTGGACAGAATGATGTCAGAGACAGCCATCCCGGCGTGAAAGAAAAACCTGTCAATCGCTGATAACCGATCTTCACCTATCGCATTGGCGATTGTGCTTGAGATTAAAGGCACACCCTGTAAAAGCTTCGCGGGAATGGCGTAAAACGTAGTCATTCTTCCCCATGTATGAATAATATCGGGTTTGAACTGACGGCAGTACTTATAGAACTTAATGAAGGGCATAGGATCATATTTGACCCCTCTGCGTTTTATGACTTTAATGGATATATCCATATCATATACATAGTCATAATGGATCAGATTTTCGGTAAGGACCAAAGTTATCGTATGGTCAGTATGTTCTTTCAGATACTGTATCAATTCCAGTATCCGTCGTTCTTTACCACCACACGTCAGAGATTCCGTGAAAAAAAGTATTCTCATTATTTCGTTTTAATAATTATCAACCCCGGTTTAATTTTGTGAAGAGTAATTCAAAGCTTTTTAATACGATTTAATTATACTTTGCCTGACAAGCTGAACTTCAGCCCGGTCAGGCTTCTCTGTTATTACCTGAGCTTGCCATGTTTCTTAAAAAATTCTTCCACTGGTTCTTAGGTGAAAAGGTCCATTTTATCCCGTCAACGGCCATAATATCACCAATCACATTTATTGTATGAATAGTAAGGACCTTATCATTATTAGGATTGGTTTTATTGATACTTATGGTCATATGAGGCTCTTCATGAAACTCCAGTTCATTCAGAACCTCAATCCTGTTAATTGTCATCGACTCACCATACTGACTTTCACAGTTTTGTGAAGGTCTGTAAAGGACCCCGTCAACTTCAATAAAATGACCTGCAGGTCTGGACCCGTTCAATGAACTTTTGACCGGGTTCTGAGGGTGAGGGACATACGGTCCCAGCAGATTGTCGGAAAAATAAATATATAATTTCGTATGACGGTATTTTCCGTTCAAAGTTCCGAAAAGCCAGTATTTATTATTGTATCTGAGAATGGTGGAATCCAGAAGAGGCAGATCCATTATCTCTTTAAGGAAACTTACCGAATGGCTGACCGGGTCATATTCATAGCAGTTAAGCCTGCCACTGTGGGCAGACTCAGGAAAGAGGTACATCTTTTCATTTTCCTCATAGACAAACGGGTATGAAAGATGTGACTTCGTGTCAAGAAGGATTTTTTCATTCAGCTTATTGAAGTTCTCGTCAAATTTCATTAACCAGATCTGGCCGTAAAAATCATCGAAGGTAAAGTTCTCAAAGAGCATAACCATACCCCCGTCTTTTGATTTTAACAGGAACGGATCAGCCCGAAAGAAATCCATGGAATCCAGTGGCAGCCATTTAATATCCGGATTAAAGGTCCTGCTTCTTATAATCTCTTTTATATCGCCGCGGCACAAGCCGATCTGCCATTGCTTGACGTATAACTTATCTATTAAGGTTCTAAAGAAATTGTGCATTTCACAAATTGCTTATTATTTTATGTATCCACCTGAAATCATACAATCATATATTTTGGATCTCACTTTTCTGATCTCAGTCAAGTGTATCATTATAAATATTATTGAATAATTCGCTTATTGCTTTTACCCTGTACTCATTCAGGGCATGATGATGTTCAAGATATGCCATTGCTTTTCCTGAAAATTCCTTACATGGAGTTACCGAGTCGAGTGATGCAAGCAGCTTTTCAATATTTCCGTCGGCAACCGAACCAAGCCCTTCATTCCTGATGACCCCACCCGGATCAAAGTACAGAGATATAACCGGTATTCCGCAAGCCCAGGCCTCAATGAAAATGTTGGGAAAGCCTTCCATCGGGGAAGTGCTGATCAGTGCTTTTGATGATGCAATATGAAGTAAAGTTTCGGAATGTGTCTGTTCTCCCAGCAACCGTACGTTATGAAATGATTTCAACTTTTCATAATAGAGATGACCTGTCTTATCCCTCGGAGGCCCTATGATTTTAAATGTAACAGACGGAGATTTTTCAATTATTTCAAAGAATTCCGTGATTCCCTTGCGCCTGTCAAGCCAGCCTACATAAACAAAATCATTATGATGTTCCGTCCGTAAATCCGGGAGCTGTGTCAGGTCAATCAGATTCGGTACTGACACTGATTTGATACCCTTATTCATTAAGATTTGTTTCTGCCCTTCATGCTGTACGAAAACTGAATCAGCTTTTCGAAGCAGCCAGGGATGTACAAGCTCGATCAGTAAACCGCTGAAAAACCACCACAGGCCTCCCCTGTTAGGCAGATAGTAATATTTAAATCTCATCTTAAAACCCATCGCATCCAGATCCGAAGCCATGGCCAGAATGAATTTGGATTTTGCTTTGCGTGATGCCCAATAAGCAAGAATATGAGTGAAATCACGCATACGGCAGTAGTAAATATCAGCTCGCTGTTTCTTCAGCATCATATATAGTGCCGGCATGCGATGAGTGAAGAGCCTGATATTCCGGATCCCATTGTTCCACCCTTTCACCATCAGAATTTTGATGCCCTCTGCTGTTACAAAATCATTTTCAGCCTGGGGATCAATGCATATAACTTCGTGACCACCTCTTGCAAGCGCTTTTGCCATCAAGGCCATTTGCAGCTCACTCCCGCCGTCAGTTTTCCCCGTCAGGGCTCCTGCGATACTTCCCCAGAAACAAATTTTCATATTTTACTACTTAAAGCAGCTTCAGTCAGAGTAACTGAATCAATCCTCCTGTCCTGCAATAATACAAAAAAGCCCTCTAACAGATCATATAATTTCTCAACAGCCTCCTCATCTTTCCTGTATATTGAACATCCGGGCATTAATTCGCTTGAATGGAACATCATAACCAGATAGGGTAATTCCAGTTTTTCTGCTTCTTTGACAAGCTCCTCCAACAACGGCATATTCATCCACATATGAGGTCTTAACCATAATGGCTGATCTTTAAATAATAATTTCCTGAATACCCTTAAAGGAATACTATGATCCACATGACTAAAATAGTAGCTGGCAAGCGACTTGTGACTATTAAGGGGAAACCGGGTCGGTAATATTGTGACGGGAATCTCAAGCAGAGCCTTGTCTTCAAAGCTGTACAGGTATGGATACGCTTCCTTATCGGTGAAATCAGGGCCGCCTTTTCCGTCCGGGAGTCCTTTATATGCTGCCCAACTCGCGCAGGGAGTAACCGAAGAATCAATCAGATATGAATTTTCAGACAGGATACGTGCCAGGCGTTCATCAAATCCAAATCGTCCTGAACGAAATGACAACGGACGTTTCCCAAATGACGATTCAATCTGATCTGTCAGATTACGGACTTTTTCAGCCTGAATATCACCGGGAAATTCTGTGGCAAATCCATGGTCGGGATCATTGAACCTGTAACCAGGCCTGTCAATGAAAGGAGGTGTGGTCCAGGAATGTAAGTGAGCCCCTACCTCGGCATTGCCGCATGAAATGTAATCTCTAAAGATCTCCCGGGCAAAAGCATCTTCACAAACCTCTGAAGTAACAAGATAAACGGGCTTTATAAGGTATTTCTCACACAAATCCTGGAACCTCGGAACATATCTTATATTCTTAGTGGTGAGCTCTCTGCCATGATCCCACTGGTTGTCACCTTCTGTATCTATCGAAATTATAAACTCCATATTATTCTCTTAACAATTCAGAAACAAATTTGGATATCATAAAGTCAGGATATACTGAATAATTCTTTTAGCCTGATAATTATAATTAAAATCCGTCATCGTCAGAAGTTTCCCTTTTCCGGCAACTTCAAGCGCCAGGTCGTAATTTTTAAGAACGTATGATATCTTTTCTGCCATCATTTTGCTGTTTCCCGGTTCCACCAGGAAGGAGTTCACTCCGTCGGTCAGGTAATCAGGTATCTCCCCTACATTCACTGTTACAACAGGTTTTGATGTCGCCAGGTACTCAGTCAGTTTTGACGGAAAGGATGCCTGTGACTCTATATCTTTTGCACGTGTCATAACCAGTATCTCCGAATGCGTAATATAGGTCAGTATTTCCTGCCTTGAAAGATATTTCAGCAAAACGACTTTATCGTTTATATTTAGTTCAAGTATCAGATTCTCAATTTTTTTCCTTTCCATTGGTGAACAAAAGCCACCCAGTACAAGATAAACATCCGGATAGTTATTGCTTATCAGGGCGTAGGCCCTTATCAGGATATCAATAGCATCCCTTTTAAAGGTAAGTCCGCCAAAATAGCCAATGTAAGTATAGGGAAGCGGTTTCTCTCCCGTCATGACAAACCTTTCCGGATCGACAGTGCTTGGCACAACGAATAATTTCCGTTCAGGTATGCCGTGGTCCCGGTACAGCTGAACAAGGAACCTGGAGATGCAAAATATACCGTCTGACAACCTTGCTTCCAGTCGCATTTTAATTAATCCCTCCAGCTTCCTGAAGCGCCCATTCTGATACATTCTTAACGGATGTTCGCCACATTCCCTGATCAGTTTCGAACCTGTGATACCTGACAGGAACCATGCATAATAATGAATAAAAAACTGCATGGTATAAACAGTTATCATAGATATTTTATCTTTCCTGTTAATGTTTCTGATTAATACCAGAGTTCTGTAAATTTTTTTTACTTTCTGCCAGGTCCTGATCACGAAATAGTTACTTCTTGCTTTCTGGCCAAAAGGATTATAATAGTAAACACCATTAAGACAACCATCACCTGCTGAGTTATAAAGATTGGCAAAACAGATCACATGTACATTTATCCCGTTTTCATAAAAGCCTTTTGCATAGGTATTCACCCTGTTTGTTGGAGCATCTCCTTCCGGATAAGAAAATGAATCGCCAAAAATCACAATACTCATAAAAATTTCAAATAAAAATTTAGCTTTTGTTCATCGTTTGTAAATTCGGTCTTCGGTCTTCGGTCTTCGGACTTCGGTCTTCGGACTTCGGTCTTTTAATTCAACATTCAGTTGGCAGTTGGCAAATGGCAGTTGGCAAAAACTTACCGATTACCGATTACCGATTACCCCTCTTAAGCTCGTCGACCATTTCTACTATTCATGGATCAACCGCACCATTTCCGGAAACAACAGCCACCTCTGCTTCCTCTTTCCTGTTTATATCGGGATCTGCAAATAAATCAAATGACCAGAAGCACATTACAAGTGCAAGTAATATCATTGAATAACTTACCGAGATAAAAAGGACAACCAGTGCCAGAAGCCACCTCCCGGCATAACCAAAATGCCTGGCAAAGAAAAATGAGGATTTGATTGTCCAGAAGGTAAAAAAGATAAAACCAACCAGTCCGAATTGTGCAAGGAGATTCCCGATACCTGAAATCGGGGAGATATTTGAGCCGATCTTGTAAAGGTATGTTGCTTCCTTGTGTCCCCCCACACCGAGTATCGGATTGCTGCGGAAATCTTTAAATGTAAGTATAAATGAGGTAAATCGCTGCGGTGTCGATGAGGTCTCCCTTCCATAGGTATCTTCCAGCAATTGATCCACCTGCTTGGTCTCATCAATTAATTCTATCACTTTTTTGCTCATGAATGGCAATGAGGAGACATAAGCAAGGGCAATCACTGCAACAGGCAAAAGTAATATAATAATATTCAGCTTCTTATTCAAAAGATAGTACAGGACTATAACTACAAATATCAGGTAACCTGTAGTAGACTGGGTTGACAATAAGGCTATCAGCAATACCCATAACCGTTTATTACGTCCGGCATCGTTTTTAGTGAAGAAGAGATTTATAAGGACAGCCAGGCAGAGATAGACGGCAAAAGCACCGGGCTCCCAGGCGTAACCGCAGTTTCTGGGAATTGAAAAATTGTAAAGTAATGAGGTAAACGTCGGTTGTACAGAGTATAAAACAGCATTTATTCCTCCGCCTGACACGTAGGAGAATAAGTCGATTCCCGGAATTCTGCTTATCAGATAGAACAGACTATCCCCCCCCAATCCGATCTGGACCACCCAGAAAAACAAACCGATTATAGCAAGATAGTACAAAAGCCGTTCGTAAATAAGAAACAGATTGAATCTCAGGGCCTTTATGGCTACATATACAATAAAGAAAAGACTAAAATAGTTTATAATAAAAGTAGGCTGAATGACTTTGAACTTAATTGAAATTGCCAGGAAGTATAGGGTAAAACCAAACAATATGGAAAAAAACCGTGCATCAAATCTGATCTTCCATCTTAAAGCCAGAATTCCGCTTAATATAATCGGGAACATAACTCCTGCAGGATTATCCTTTATCGATGAAGCCTCAACAAATGCATTTGCCCTCCCTGCATATATAATTAAAACAAATATATACAGGTATTCATAAAATGAAATTACCGGGGCCGATACTTCTGCTGATCTGTTATATACTATATCCTGGTCTGACATTTCCTGATTTTTATGAATTCAGGTTAAAAAATAAATCTGCATGCAAAAATAATTCATTCATGCATGAATAAACGGAATCCCTGATTTCTTTTTCAATCTGTTTATCATTTCAATGATTATTTTAGAATCGGGCTGCTTGCCGGAAAACAATAAAATAATCATGATACTGATTACATATCTTATTATTACAATCTTCCGGACGCCCAAAAAACTCTTTAAGGCCTTTCTGTGGGCATTTAAAATATCAAATGCCTCGCGGCGTCTCCTGAGGTTAATTAATGCATAGGCTTTATATAAAATAAGAATAGTGTCATAAGGAGAATTTTCTATTCCCCGTTCGGTTATCTGCAATATTCCACTATAGTCCATCTTCTTAACATACAGGTCATTTGCTTTGTAAATGCAACCCGGAAGAGGCAGATGGTTTATAGCCCTGATATAGGAATCTATTGCCTTCTGGTCGTCCCCGCCGGCGGCATATATTACACCCGACAGTTCAAGAGCCTGATAACATAAAGCATCAACCTGATATTCATTCCTGTGATCAGTTACCGACTGCCACATATAATCTGTTATCCTGCGGCCATCGCTGGCATTTCCCTTCTCAAGGACCGGTAATACAAATTCCTGAACCAGTTCCGGAGATTTGAGGCAACATTCAACTGCCTTATGAAGTGATAATTGAGCTTTATCATATTCTCCCATGCGGAAATGGATCCTGCCCCTCATCTGGTAGATCCAGCCATAATCCGGAAATATCTTTTCCAGCTCATACAGGTACCTGAGAGACAGTTCGTTATCCTTTAATAGTAATGATAATCGCGCTGCTTCTATAAGGGGAGCTATCTTTAAATCACGGCTCCCGGCAGAGGATAGTGCAGCGTCAATTCTTTGGAAGTAAATATTCCTCCAACCGGAAGGAAAATCAGTTTTATAATCAAAATTGTATAACAGCGGAGTAGCTGTCCTGTAATGTAATGATGACACCGGAAGTGACTCTGTCCGCTCAATTCTTTCCCTGATATTTACATCGGTTTTATGGGCAATATTTATATTTTCCCACACATAGTCGCCCCAGCTGGAAGGTATTGACATACTCTTCTCCTTTGCCTTCAATATCACTTTTCTCGATTGCTCCGGATTGTCAACGTAATAGGTTATTAATTCCATTACGTTTTCCTCATCGTAGGGAATATATTCTTCCCACGGGACCCAGAATTCTTTTATCAGGGTGTTATCCTTATGGCTGAACAGCAAACAACCATTCAATGCTGCTTCATATGAACGGTTCGACAGAGTGTGTGCCCAGTCGATTACAATTTTGCTTCTCTGATAATAGGCATAAATGTCTGCCCTTTTAATTCCCCTGAAATATTTTATTTTTAAATCTGACTCATTTGAACAGGCCAGTTTATAAAAAGACTTGAACCTGTCATGATAAAAGCCTCCTTCATAATTTGCAATTGCCACAACATCTATTTCCCTTTTCCCGAAATCAGTGAAGTTTACATCTTTGCCCGGGAGCGAAACCGCACAGTTTGATAAAGGCAGCAGCCTGACATTTAAATTCATATATGATGACCTGTCAATTACTGCATGATTTAAGAAATCGAACAGCTCTACCAGCTTTCTGTTAAAAATAGTATCTGACCATGCATCACGGGTGAAAAGGATTGTCTTGACAGGACAAAGATATATGTCGGGAATATAATTTAATACAGAGGTCTCGCAGGTTACGACATCAGGAAGCCAATTCCCGGGCAATCTCCCGAACAGTTCTTTTATACTGACCGGTTCAAAAATTCTTAAAATCGGAATTTCTTTATTATTGTAAATGAATTTCTCATCGGGGATAGGTCCCCAGAGAATAATATCCTGATCGAAAAGAGATTTAAATCCTTCAATATCCCAGCCGATTATCCGATGCTGAATAGGGCCCAGATTGAATAAGAGTATTTTCATTCAGTTCAGTTGTTTTTTCTAAATTTCTCCAGGATAAGAGGTATAAGGTTTAATCGCTTGTTCAATTGCCGTATGGAATAGTATGATGAAATTATTATCAGAAGTGATCCTGCAATATAAATATAAGGAGAAGCTAATATTCTGCTTATCATAAAACATGAGATTCCAAGCAAAAACTGAATGCCGAAAATTTTATAAAATTCTTTGTCGAAGGCAAATGTATATTTCCTTTTAGCAAGAAAAAAAACCTGGATTAAATATACAAGATAACCTGCGAAAAAAGAGATACCCAGGCCTTCCAGTCCGCCTATGAGGTAACCCAGGACATTGAAGCACAGCATATATATATTGGCAGAGAATTCATTGTAGAAGAAAAGCCGTGTGTTTCCCTTTGCAACAAAAAGATATGCTATGGGCCAGCTTGTAGCTTTCATAAAGATCCCTAAAGCTGCCCAGTGGATCATTTTATCGACAGGTAAAAATCTTGTCGAATAAAATAAAATTACTATCCAGTTTATAAAGATAAGAAATACAGTAAGGATGGGAGCCAGAATAAGAAGAGCCACCTCTGCCTGCTGGTTTATAGTATTCCTTGATTTTCCTGCATCATTGACATTCCCTGACAAACGGGGAAAATAATCAGTTGCCATGGCAGTGAAAACCATTCCTACATAAGTATTTATAATCGCAAATCCTGCATTGTATAACCCGACCTGTTCCACACCTCCCTTATGGCTTATATATATACGGACAATATAGGATGTGCCCATTGAAATGAGGGAGCTTAAGCTGAGGAAAAAACCCATCCTTACCATATCGCCCCCTTCAGAGAACAGGGTTCTCTTCTCCACTTTCATCTTTTCAATCTCAATCTTTGAACTGAAGTACCAGGAGAACAATAACGTAATGGCAGAACTTATGATTATAGCAGGGACAATACCCCTGACGCCCCAGAAATAATAGATAGGGACCGAAGTCAGCAAGGCTGATGTGACACCTGCCAGGTCGGCTTTTGCCAGAAACTGGATTCTGCGCATTCCCTGCAATACCACCAGTTGTCCGGCATTGATCTGTGTGAGCAGTAATGTAACCGAGATAAACATGAATGCATATGTATAATCCCTGTTTCCGAAGGTAAGTTCACTCAGCCAGGGTGCACATACAAGTGTAAATAAGGTACCTACGATCCCGGTTATCCAGACCAGGCGCCTTAATACGGAAACAACTATCCCGACTCTCTTTGAATCTCCCGAAGCATTTGCCGCGGCGACGTTCTTGACAGCGCTTGTGCTTAACCCCAGGTTTGTAATGTTTCCTATCAGATTCGTAGTAGAGGTCAGAAGACCGGCTATTCCCATACCGGCAGGACCGAGTAAAACAGCAATGAACTTTGAACGTACTATTGAAATAATAATATTATATACCTGCACACCTCCGAATATAGAGGTAGCTTTCATAATCTGCCGGTATGAGGATTGCTCTTCAGACATATTTACAATTTAGCATGGATTTCTGGCAGTGAAACATTGCGATCTAGGCTGTTTCCTGACCATAACTATTTATGACACCGACAACCGTTTTTAGCTCTGCTTCGCTCATCAGTGGACTCATAGGAAGACTTAATACTTCATTATGGATCCTTTCCGTAAGCGGCAGGCTCATCTGACTCCACTCAATATAGGCAGGTTGCTGATGAGGCGGTACCGGATAGTGAATTAAAGTCTGTATCTCATTTTTATTGAGGAACTTCTGGAGATCATCCCTGTGCTTGCATCTGATAACAAATACATGCCAGATATGATCCGGATGAAAAGGCTTATTTGCACCGTCATCTTTAAATCCTCTCTTTGGCAGAGGCAGTATTATCTCAGGATGGCTGATATGTTCAAGATAATAGAGGGCCAGGTTATTCCTTTTCCGGTTGTCAGCATCGAGGCGCCGGAGTTTTACCCTGAGTATGGCAGCCTGGATCTCATCAAGCCGGGAATTCAAACCCTTATAAAGATTCTGATATTTCACCCTCGATCCGTAGTTGGCAATTGTGCGTATGACATCTGCAAGCACGTCATCATCCGTAGTTACGGCACCCGCGTCGCCAAGAGCCCCCAGATTCTTTCCCGGGTAGAAACTATGGCCGGCCGCATCTCCAAGTGAGCCGGTCCGTTTATCTCCAAAATAGCAGCCCTGGGCCTGGGCGTTGTCTTCGATAAGTTTCAGGTTATATTTGGTTACAAGTCTCTGTATCTCGGGATGCATGGCGTTCCGCCCATATAAATGGACAATCATGATTCCCCTGGTTCTTGAGGTAATTTTCTCTTCAATCTTAAAGGGATCGATATTATAGGTGTTTATATCAGGTTCAACCAGTACAGGTTTGAGTCTGTTATCGGTAATGGCCAGAAGGGATGCAATATAGGTATTTGCCGGTACAATTATTTCATCTTCCTCTTTCATGATTCCGAGCTCCATATAAGCTTTCAGTATAAGCCTCAGAGCGTCCAGTCCGTTTGCAACACCTATGCAGTGCCTTGTATTGAGGAAACCTGAATATTCCTTTTCAAACTCCTCTGCTTCCTTACCAAGCAGGTACCAGCCTGAATTAAGAACCCGTCTGATAGCATCAGACAGGTGGGGTTCGAAACTGTCGTTTATTCTTTTAAGATCAAGGAACTTTATCATAACTTAACTATAATACCATTAACCAACTTATATTCCGAACCACAGTCTGAGCAGCGGAGATCTTCATCAAGCTTATGACCGCAATTGCAGACATAACCTTTTTGCCTTGCAGGATTACCTGTCCAGAGTGTATTATTGGGTATATTTTTTGTGACCACACTTCCGGCTCCTATCAGGGCAAATTCACCTATGGTTATCCCTGCTATGATAGTTGCATTTGCCCCGAGCGAGGCGCCCTGCTTTACAACAGTTTTTGCAATGTCAAATTTATGTTTGGATCTGGGATAAAGGTCATTTGTAAAAGTCACATTGGGCCCGAGATGTACATTATCACCTATAGTAATTCCATCCCACAGGAACACCCCGCACTTTACAGTAACATAATCCCCTATTATGACGTCATTCTCAATAAAACAAAAAGCATTTATGTTGCAGTGATTTCCTATTCTGGCTCCGGGCAGTATGATGGTATGCTGCCATACAGACGTTTCATCCCCGATGTATTTAGTCTGAACCTCAGCTGATGGATGAATTTTCATCTTTGAACTTTGTAAAACTATTATGATCCCTTATATAGTCTTCCTTATCATATTTGTGAGAAGCCAGCACCAGGCAGATAGCTCCGGATGAAAAATTTATAATCTCGCGCCATATACCCGGGACAACGTGCAATCCAAAGTATGGCCGGTTTAACTCAATCACCTTTCTGTTTTTTCCGTCATCAAGCACGACGTCAAAACATCCGCTTGCAGCAACAATGATCTGCTGCAGGTCTTTATGTGCATGACCTCCTCTTTCCGCTCCGCCGGGAACATCATAAAGGTAATAAACGCGCTTTATATCAAAAGGAATATCTGTTTTTCCTTCAATCACCGTAATATTGCCCGACCGGTTATGAATCTTATTCAATTCAATTACAGAGCAATCATAAATAGTTGATTTGCCTTTCATTTTATAAAAGTTAAAAATTCATCAAAGCTCCTGATATAATCTTTTTCGCTATAAACAGTGGAGGAAAGGATCAAAGCAAGCGAATTTGTGGAGAAATTTTCAAGACGCCGGAAAACCAGCTTAGGAACGTACAATCCGTAATAGGAACGGTTAAGAGAAAATTTTCTTTCCACTGTTCCATCATGAAGGACAACGTCGAAACTGCCTGATATAGCAACTATGAATTCCTCTGATTCCTTAAATGCGTGACTTCCACGGAACTCTCCTCCGGGAACATCATAGATCCAGTACGACCTCAGGATCTTAAAGGGGATATGAGTCTCCTCTTCTATTATTGAAAGGTTACCTCTGTCATCAAGTATTTTTGGAAGATTAATTAATTCTATCATGTTTTATAACATAATTTTATGTCAGACGGTTCAACTAATGCTCTTCCTCCGTATGGTTCACGGGTTTTCAAATATAAGGCTTTTTCTGCTGATTATTCCTACCCCCTCCTTCTTAACCTGTGTCATCTTATGGATAGAAAGCTAAATAACAAGCCAGGTAATCCATATCGGGATAACCTGGCTGGTCTGTTACAGTTTAAGCTTTATAGCAGCTCTATTTGCTGATAATAATAAAATCAATCCTTCTGTTCAGTTTTCTGTCTTTTTCAAGAATATTCGAAGCAATTGGCTTAGATCCCCCAAACCCTGTTGCTACGAGCCTTCTTGCACTTATTCCCCTGGTAATTAGATAGTCTACCAGTAATTTTGCGCGTTTTTGAGATAATGCAAGACTGACAGGAGCCGGACCAAGATTGTCAGAATGAACGGCAACCTCCAGTCTTAGGGCAGGATACTTGTTCATCAGTTTTACTATCTGGTCAAGCATTATGAATGCATTTGAAGTAAGCCTGTCCGAACTGTCAAAATAAGTATCGGCATAAGCACCGTTAATGCGTATAAGATTATGAAGCTCCCTCTCGGAAGGTTCGGTAAGAACAAACATTTTAATTCTGGCATTCGGAAATCCGAGTGAGATCATTTTTCTGTATCCCGGATAAGTCGACATCAGATTCATCTGTTGTTCAACAGTATAGCTATACATTGCATCATGAGGATCATACCTTTCCCTTACTGTGTAGATCGAAGGAACATTCCTGAAAGCAGAACTGTTCAGGTCGATTTTGCTCTTTGATGTCAACAGTTCAATACAGAAGACAGCATTATTCAGGAATTCCTTCTCTGCAGAGTACTCTGTATTTACTGTTGCGTTCTCACTCTTCATTATGTCAGGCATTACTTTTTTTGTTGTATCGCCTCTTCCAAGTGATGCGGTACCCTCCTGAGCATCATTAAAAATAACAATTTTCTTCGTTACCCCGGTCTTTTTGATGCCACCTGTTGAATCCGATTTTAAAGACATTTCAAGATTCACATTATATACTCCTTTCACCTTAAAAGTATGGGTTACTTTTACACCCCTCAGGCGGCTGCCATCACCAAAGTCCCAGGAGTAATTCAATATCCTGAACCCGGGAAGATAAGATTTCATTCCGTCAAATGACACAACATCTCCTTTGACGGCAAAATCGGGCGAAGAGATATATGCCTGTTCATAGTCGCGGAGTCTGATATCATTGATCAGCTTGGTAAAGAACAGCTTTCCGGTTTCTTCGTCAACAACATCCAGTTTTACTTTGAAGTTCCCCGGTCCGGGAAAACAATGCGTAACAACAGATCCGGTTGTTGACTTTCCATCCCCAAACGACCACCTGTATTGAAGATTGACCGTATCAACAATGATTGAGCCGTTATCGTTAAATTTAAAGCAATAACTATTTTCTTTTTGAGGGGTACTGTAGAAGATCTGTGGAAAATTAGTTCTGAAATGAAATATATCTAACGATTTATCCCTGTTGGATGAAAAATATCCCTCATCCATCAGTGTATCGGTATAAATACCGAAATCATCATACTGCGAATTTACAGGGGAATCGAGACATATGGGTTTAATCCATGCAGTATCAGCTAACCTTGTAAAGAAGATGTCCTTTCCTCCGAGTCCGGGATGGCCGTCTGATGAGAAATAGAATTCACCGGCAGAATTCATGAACGGGTATGATTCATTTCCTTTGGTATTGATGACCGGACCCATATTCACAGGGTCATCCCAGTAATCTTTCTTCCATTCGCAGTAATAGAGATCTGAGCCGCCGTATCCACCGGGTTTGTCGGATGCGAAGTAGAGCCTTTTCTCATCGGGAGAAAGACAGGGAGTGGTAACATTATACCATTCACTGTTAATTCTTGTTTCTCTTATTTTTGTCCACTCTTTTCCATCAAATATCGCATAGAAAATGCCCAGCTTATTTCTGACGCTTGAAAGCTCAGATAGTTTACCGTCTGTTAAAATGTTCCTGGAATAATAGATTGTATCACCTTTGCTGTTGAAGGTAACAGGTCCGTCATTAAACCTGGTAGTAAGCGTTTTGGAGAAGAGCCTCCCGTTCTGCCATGATCCGTTACCGGTAGAGTCAGTAAAGTAGATCTTGATAAAGCCTTTGTTCTGTTCATTGGAATAGTTAAAGACCTTAGTGTTTGCCCGGTTTGTACAATAGACAATACCGTTTTTAAAGCAAACCGGGGAGAATTCATCGTATTTATCAGTGCTGAACGGGGTTTTATTAACTATATATGTTTCAGATTGCCCCGAAGCTGCCAGGTGAAAGAGAGCGGCCAAAAGAACTGCCACGACCGATTTAAAATTCATAATATATTATTAGTCAACAAAAGCTTTATAAAAGTCATTTTCACATTATCTGACCAAATTACTAAAAAATTAGCTTTTCCCAAAGTATCTGCTCCAGGTAAGTATTTTGACAGAGTCATATCCGGTTCCTTAAAAGATTAACGGATTAACGACATTAACCTTATAGCGGAATTCATATCTGAGCATGATCTCATGTGAACCATTGCTGTATCCACCCAGCTCGCCCGTATCAAAATCGTAGGTATAGGCTACCTTAAACTGATTATTGATCTGGAACTGGAACAAAGCTCCGAATGACCTTGCATTCCTGTAAGAAGCACCTGCCCAGAAACGGTTGTTAAATATGAAATTTGCATTAAGGTCAAACAGAAACTTTTCTGAAGGAATGTAATTCAGTAATGTCGAAGGCAGGAAATTCACCTTTGCCGAAAGAGGGATTACAAAACCGGTTGTAAGCAGATAATTATAGTGTCCGGGATCAAATGAAACCCCATATTTATTCTTGTCGTAATTAAACTTGTATTCAAGTAACTTAGGTACGGATATCCCAAGGTAGTAATTTCGTATCGACAACAGAGTCCCAAAACTAAATGTTGGCACCACAAACCGTCGTGAGTCGACAAGATATAACTCATCGCCCGGATCCAGTACCACCAGATCAGACCAGGCAGTGTTTGTTGTAATTATTCCTGCGCCCAGTCCAAACGAGAGGATTCCTTCCCCAAGGTTTACACGGTAAGCATAGTTCGTCAGAAAATAGGTTTCCTTTGTTACACCTATTTTATCGTTAATAATTGTAAGCCCCAGGCCGACCCTGTCATTCAATACCGGTGCATCGGCAGTAAGGGTCATTGTTTCCGGGGCTCCGGAAATCCCGACCCATTGCTTGCGGTAAAATGCGGCGATATTAAGACTACCCCTGTTTCCCGCATAAGCCGGATTAATTGTGACAGGATTCAGCACATACTGATTTGTGACCGGGGACAATTGTCCCGATACACTTAAGGGTATCAGTATCAAAATAATGGTTTTAACAATCCTTTTCATCATAATATAATATTGATTTTAAAGGTATGATGCCTGCCTGCAGGCAGGGCAAACAGGGAACCACATATAAATTTAAATTATATTTATTCGTGATTGTGGTCAAAAATGTGGGTTTCATTTCTAAAAATTATTTTTTCTGAACGAGTTACTTTTGCATATCTTCAGCCTGATAACTGGCAGCCGGGCAGCAGGTAAACCATATTATAATAACAATCGTAAACATGTTTTGTCAGGACAGTCCTGAGTATTTGTCAACTTAATTTTATCGTCTTATAACTATATAACCGCTGAATACTCTGTTTTTAACAGATTTCAGCCTGTAAAAGTAGGTATCATCGGGAAGGGGTTTTTCATTATAATCCACCCCGTTCCATTTATTGTCATAATCACTGTTTCTGAAAACCAGGGCTCCCCTCCGGTCAAATATTACAAGCTCCGTCTTACCTAGCGCTTCAAGCCCCCTGATTACAAAATATTCATTATATGAATCCCCGTTGGGGGTTATCAGTGTAGGTACTGTTATATCTCCGACAATTATGTCGACCTGGCCGGTATCGGAGGGGCATGCCCCTTTTGTTACAATCCATAACAGGATATTATTTCCTGTGGTAAGGCTACTTACATAGCTTTTCGGATTTGTCGTATCGCTTACCACACCATTTCCTGATTGTACCTCCCAGGCACCTGTTTCTCCTGCACCGAGCTGAGCGTCAAGAGTGGTACTGTATTGCAGATTCAGTATCTGATCGGGACCTGCATTGGCAACCGGTCTGTCTCCAATTATTGCTTCCACAGGTTTTACATCAGAAAATCCCGATACTGTAGTTCCTTTTATATAATATGTGCCTGAATCAGCTGCCGCGGGTGTAGGATATTCGATCTTTGCTCCAGGATCGGTCCAGTATGTAAAAATGAGGCCTGCAGTGGAACCTTCAGTAACTGATGGTGCAGTGAGATCAACTTTCGATGGTTTACAAACAAATGGCGGATCGGTAATTTTCAAAACCGGTTTGCCGGGTGTTGAGATTATCACATCAGCTGAAGTATCTGATACACATCCTGACGCATTAGAAACGGTGAATGTATGCACACCGCCTGCCAGGCCGGTAACAGTAAAACTGGTTCCTGTTCCGGATGTAGTCACCACATCAGGTAACCTGGTGAGTATCCATGATCCCGGTGATGGTAATCCGCTCAGTACGACGCTTCCGGTAGGTACCGCAGAAGTAGGCTGGGTTATTGTACCCACTTTAGGAGCTGAGGGAGTTGCCGGCTGCACAGGTATTATCACATTCTCAGAAGGTACGGATACGCATGAGTCCTGGTTTGTTACTGTATAGTTATATGTTCCGGTGGCAAGACCTGAAATGGTGACGCTGATTCCGGTACCCTTGGTTCTGATGGTTCCGGGATACCGTGTAAGTACCCATCCCCCGGTTGAGGGAAGACCAAACAGAGTAACACTTCCTGTAGACAATATGCATGATGGTGGAACGACAGTCCCCTTTAATGGAGGGCCTGGTGTGGGAGGCTGGGCATTTATAGTAAAATTATCAGATTGTGGTGATATGCACCCTGTTGAATTTGTCACCGTGTAGGTATATGTCCCTCCTGGTATTGTAGTCACAGTAGTTGTTGTTCCAGTACCGGTCCTGGAACTTCCTCCGGGCAGCCTGGTCAGCGTCCATGTACCTGTCGCAGGCAATCCGCTCAGAACCACACTGCCTGTGGAATTTGCACATGTGGGCTGTGTTATTGTTCCGATAACCGGGGCCGTTGGCGCTGCCGGCTGGGTATGGATTACGACATCGGTCGATTCCACCGAAGTACAACCCGCATCAGTGGCTACTGTGAAGTTATAGGTACCGGCTGGCAGACCAGAGACTGTTGTACTGGTCCCGGTTCCGCTGACAATTACACTGTCAGGTAACCTGGTCAGAGTCCATGTACCGGAGGAGGGTAATCCGTTCAGTACGGCACTTCCTGTAGCGGACGTGCAGGTCAGATCCGTTACGGTACCAACCGAAGGGGCTGAGGGTATTGCATTTACAGCTAAAGTATAAGTTACCACGGAAGCATTGCAGGGGGACCCCAGAGGATTATTAGATGTTACGGTTATGATCACGGTTTTACCCCTGTCGGCAGCAACCGGGGTATAGGTAAAGGAGAAAGGAGAAGTTGTCGAGGAAACCGGATTCACAGTCCCTGAACCATTCTCGGTTATTGAGACACTTGTAGCGCTTCCTCCGAAAGTATTTCCGGATACTGTTACCGGGGCAATACCGCAGGTGTTACCGCTGGTAGCGCTTAACACTACTGTGGGAGGGTTGGTACATCCGCATGAAACAGTAAAGATGCCAGCGAGTGTGGTACATCCTTCCGCATTACGGACTGCCAGAAAATGAGTTCCGTTAACCACATTGCTAAAAACAGGGCTTGCCTGGTATGGTCCGGCGTCAAGACTATATGTCAGATCTGCGCCAAGAGGAGTTGTTACTGTAATAACTGCATGATTGAAGCCAAGTGAGCAATCGAGTCCGTATACAGGTGTACCGGGAGAAGGAGGCTGGGAATTGATTGTCGCAGTTCCTGATACTGCTGATGTACATCCGGCAGCATTGGTCACTGTAAAAGTGTATGTACCCGGGAGAAGACCCAAAATATTTGTACTTGTACCGGTTCCTGCAGTTGTTATTGCTCCCGGGTTACGTGTCAGTGTCCAGGAGCCTGCCGGAAGGGAATTTAAAACGACACTACCTGTTGCTACAGCACAGGTGGGCTGAGTGGGGGTCCCTATCACAGGGGCAGCAGGAGTGGCCGGCTGGGCATTGATTGTCGCACCGCCCGATGGTAATGACGTGCATCCGGTCGAACTGGTGACAGTGAAAGTATATGTTCCTGCAAAAATGGATGGGAATGTTGCAGTTGTCCCGCTTCCGGTTATAGTAGCGCCACCCGGACTAATAGTCACAGTCCAGCTACCCGATGAAGGAAGACCGCTAAGAGGAACGCTTCCGGTTGCTACAAGACACGTAGGTTGTGTAACTATTCCGATGACTGGAGCCGACGGTGTGGCAAGTTGAACCGGTATTACAATATCATTTGATAATGACGTTGAGACGCAGCCTGCATCACTTGTTACTGAATAGTTATAAGTTCCCGTCGGAAGACCTGAAATAGTCGTACTTGTTCCGGTACCCGTAGTTGTTATACTTCCCGGATATCTTTTTAATGTCCATGTGCCCGTGGATGGAAGACCGTTCAGAACAACACTTCCTGTAGCCAGGGCACAGGATGGAGGAGTGATAGTACCAACCAGTGGAGCTGCCGGGGTAGGTGGTTGCGGCTGAATGACCGCACTAAGGGAGGAAGGGGATACGCAATTTGCGAAAGTTGTGACCTTAAAAGTATATGTTGTTCCGCCCACTAAGCCTGTCACTGTCGTGGTGTTACCATTACCGGCGATAGTTGATCCCCCGGGGGTTACTGTTATACTCCAGTCTCCGACTGCAGGTAATCCGTTCAATACCACACTTCCCGTTGACAGGGTACATGTAGGCTGGGTAGTTGTACCTATCAGTGGGGCCGTTGGTATATCACCGATCGAAACTGAAGTAGTGACAGGAACTGTTGAGCAACCTCCCGAGGCCGGGATTGTATATGTCACTGTATATGATCCGGCTGTACTCAGGCTCGGAGTGATCGCCCCGGTAGCAGAGTTGATTGATAATCCTGCCGCTGAAGTATACACACCTCCGGTGTACGCTCCCGTCCCTGTCAAAGAAACCGGTTGAGCCGTACTTATCGCTTTACAGAATGGAGTACCGGCATAGCTTATTGTGGCTGTCGGCGGGGTTGTAACAGTCACAACGACCGGTTTAACCTGCGTGCAGCCCAGTCCGTCATCGCCTTTGATATAATAAGTGCCGGCTGTGGCAGTGGTTGGCGTAGGGTAGGTTATTGTTGCAGCTGCATCGGTCCAGTAAGTAAGTGTCAGACCGGGAGTACTGCCGAGTGTAATAGCTGCAGCTGTGATATTTACGGTCGAAGGAGAACAGACCGGTGCGGGATTATTGATTACCAGGTTACACTGGGCCGCCAATCTGCCTGCAAATAATGTCATTGTAAATATCACTATAAAGGCATTTCTCTTCATTTTCATTATATTACTATTGTTATTCCCGGTTATCCTGTGAACCTGATTCCGGGTTTGCGGGTTATACTTTAGGGTTATAAATCAATATAATATTCATTATCAGGTATGCAGGCAGCTATTTAAGTACTGATTGTTCAGGGTTATCTGAGGTAATAATATACTTATTTTTAAGTTTACAATTTAAGGAATATTTTTTAATTAACGTTCTCATCAGCATTGAATTCCGCTTAAGGAAAACCGGTGAATATTTTTAGCTTCAGGCATGCTTCCGCCCCGTCAGTCACACCGGAGCAGACCAACATTTTCAGTCTCCATTCCCTTATAAGGGTATATTCAGAGCTATATATTCTTAATGCAATCTGTTAAGGTTACCCTTTTCTCATACTTTATATGAGAATGAAGATTGAATTGAATAGTAAGCTCAGCCCTTAAAGATCGGAGGCAACTAAGTTAAGGATTTTGTAAAATATATAATTTATTATTTGACTAATTGACCAAATTCATCCATCAGAAGGCTTATAATTAAAATTAAGAAAAAAGCAGGCGGATGCTATATGGAGATCTCAATATAAATTCCCGCAAATACTTTCCGGATAGGAAGGTCTTTAAACTGATATGATTTTCCTATTGCAAATAAGATTTACTAAGTTTGTCTGCCTGATCATATAAATCAGGTCACACGGAATATTAAGTTTCAGGAAATATGCCTTACAGATACCTTCACAAATTTATCACAACCGGCAGATTGATGATCTGGATCCTGGCTTCTGCAATATGTACTCAGATTTCGGGACAGGGAACCCTGCCGGCCACACTTAAAGTATCTGTCAGAGATGATACCGGCAGGCCGATAGCTTTCAGGCTACGGGTCTACGACAGGGGGAAACAGATAGGTCAGCTCTGGGAGAGAGGGAATGGCAGCCTTACGCTTCCTGCCGGAAGACATACTATAATTGTAAGTCACGGTTTCGATTATGATGCGGTACGTATGGATACCCTTTTCCTGCCGGCAGGCGTCACTGAAAAGCAGGTGGTGCTGAGGAGACGGTATGACCTCACCACGTCAGGATGGTATTGTGGTGAAAGCCACATGCATGGGCAACACGGAAAAGCTGACCTTCCTCAGACCTTCAGTGACGCTGCCCGTCTGGCCGAAGCTAACGGATTGAATTACATACAGATTGCACAATGGTGGACTCCGGACTTCAAATGGACAGACCTTGATACCCTCAGACGAATGGCAAAAGATGCCACCACTCCCCTGGTGGCCGTCAACTGGAACCTGGAAAGTCCAAAGTGTTACATGGAACCTGACGACGGAGGCAAAAGCGGAAACCTGCATTGTTATGGTCACGGCTGTACCCTGGATCTGAAAGATCGTCCTTATGGCCAGTCATTCTGGTTTACCGGGCCGAATTTCAATATCATAAGGGAGATCCACAGGCAGAATGCTGTTGTCACGCTTGCTCACCCTGTCAGGTTCTGGTTCAATAACGGGAATTTTGTTTCCAATATGGCAAGTGAGATAGCTTTTGACTACCTGGCCGGTCAGGGATATGACGGGGTAGATATATTTAATGACGGAGAGCCTCTGTTCTTCCAGCATGAAAGGGTCTGGTGGAACCTTCTGAATATGGGTTACAAGGTATCGGGGACTGCAAATACCGATGGATCAATAATTAACGGTGAGGCAGGGCGCTTCAGAACCTTTACCAGGATTGAAGGTGAGTTTTCCTGGGATAAGATCGCCCGGGGAATCCGAAACGGAGCCTGTGTTGCCAGCTCAGGCCCTATGGTACTCTTCGGGGTTGACGGCAAAGATCCGGGCAGCGAATTTCCGGCTGACGGGAATACCCATTCAGGGAAATTGCAGGTATGGTCAGGGCCACTACCGGATGAAACACTCGTTTCCGTTCAGGTAATCCGAAACGGGGAGATAATCCGCGCCTGGGATCTCAGGAATATGAAGACCCGTCAATGGTCAGGTCAGTTCGACCTCAGCGACAGCTCATTTGCATGGTATGCCATCAGGGTGACCTCAACATGTAAGGATCCGGAATTGCTTGCCCTCTGGCAGCCCTCAGATATATACGAAGTGGCTGTAGCAAGTCCGGTTTATTTTATACCTGAAGGATACCACAGACCGGCACCTGTGAAGGCCAAAGTAACCCTCCATATTACAGATGAAAAAAGCCATCCTCTGAAGGCAGCTGTCTCAGTGACAGATTCTGGCAGGGAAGTATCAGGTGAGATATCCGGTGCAGACGGTACCGCTATATTTGAAGCTCCGGCCACGTCAGCCTTAGTTATAAAAGCCCGGGGATATGCTGAAGTCAGAAGAGACCTTTTCAAGGATACCCCTGTATTTGGCTTTTGCCGTGATTTTACTGACTTTTACACTCCTGCGGGATTTAATCAGCTGAGGGATATACTGGGTAACCTGGTAATAAATGTGCAGCTTAAGGCAGAGTAATGCATCGAGATATTAACACAGGAAGATGGAAAATATTAATTTACTTCGTACACTGGGACACAGTGGAATAATGATAACTCCCATCGGGCTTGGATGCTGGCAGTTCAGTAAACCAAGAAATCTGGCCGGAAAATTCTGGCCCACACTTGAAGATGACCTGATAGACAAAATAGTGTCAGGTTCCCTGGAGGGAGGGATAAACTGGTTCGATACAGCTGAATTATACGGGAAAGGTACTTCGGAGAGAGCCCTGTCAAAGGCTCTGCAGGCTTCAGGGAAGAAACCGGGTGAGGTCGTAATAGCCACAAAATGGTGGCCGGCCTTCCGCTTCGCTTCAAATATCACCAGTACAATACATGACAGGACAGATGCTCTTTCACCATACCCTATCGACCTCTATCAGGTACACCAGCCATGGGGTTTCTCGGGTGAAAAGAGTGAAATGACGGCAATGGCTGAACTCATTGAAAGAAAGCTGATTAAAAGCATTGGCGTCAGCAATTTTAATGCCCGGAAAATGAAAAATGCCTGGGAGATTCTGAACAGGAAAGGGATACCACTGGCCTCAAACCAGGTATTATATAATCTTCTTGACCGCAGGATTGAATCTAATGGCGTAATGGATGCTGCAAAGGAGCTCGGCATATCCTTAATAGCTTATTCGCCCCTGGCTCAGGGAGTTGTAACCGGCAAATATCACGATAATCCTCACCTGATCAAAAACATAGGATTCAGAAAATACACCTCACGTTTCAGCAATGCGGGACTGTCAAAGAGCCTGCCGGTAGTCAGGCTTGTGAAGGAACTTGCCCTGAAATACAATGTGACACCATCACAGGTGGCCCTGAGCTGGGTGATAAATTATCATGGCAGTACTGTGGTGGCCATTCCCGGTGCAACAAAGGAGATTCATGTCAGGGAAAACACCGGAGCTTTATCACTCAGACTATCCTCTGATGATATGGAAAGACTTGACAGGGAAAGTTCAATATTTAAGTAGAATTATAAAAAAGCGAATATGATAAGAAGAAATTTTATTAAAACGGCAGCCATTACAACTGCCGCAACAGTAGTCCCGGTTGGTGCCGGCAGCCTCGCAGAATCCCTTCAGCAGAAACAATTGGCGCTGAATCCCAATCCGCTGAAGATTGGCATTATGACATACACAATTGCACAGGACTGGGATATCGAAACAATAATCAAAAATCTGACAGAGGCGCAGTATCAAACCGTTGAACTCAGGACAACCCATGCTCACGGAGTGGAAGTTGATCTAACTCCTTCACAGAGAGCAGATATTAAGAGACGTTTCAAAGATTCTCCTCTCGAGGTAATAAGCCTTGCAAGCGGATTTGAATACCACTCTCCTGATAAAGAGATACTGAAAAAAAATATTGACGGCACAAAAGAATATATAAAGCTGGCCAGTGATGTCGGGGCTGTAGGAATAAGGGTTTTCGGCAATGCTCTTCCCAATGGAGTACCTGAACAAAAAACTGAGCAACAGATTGGGAAAGCACTTGCCGAGGTAGGTGAGTTTGGTTTCAATAACGGTGTTGAGGTAAGGATCTGTGTACATGGGACCGGTACCAACAGACCGTCAGTTATTAAAAAAATTATTGATCATTCGCAAAGTCCACACGTGTGGGTAAACTGGAACTGCAATCCCGAAGACACGCTTGAGAATGGATTTGAAGCCAATTTTAATCTTCTGAAAGATCGTATCCACGGGGTTCATATGCACGAATTATGGATGTCTGATTATCCATACCGTCAGTTGTTTAATTTACTTTCTGCCAATGGCTATAAAGGATACTGTAATGCTGAAATAGATGGAAATCCCGATCCTGTAAGATTTCTTAAATATTACAGGGCATTGTTTCTGGCCTATCAGAATGCACTTTGATCCCTGTTTCGGATGAACACCCTTTTATTCATTATTCGATCACTATGTCATATTTGTCAAGTAACCCGGTAATCCCTGGCAATGAGAATCTGGCTTTTTTGATCCATTTGCATTGTCCGCCCAATGAAAAGTGCTTCCGTTAATTTTTGGGAAGATATTCTGTCATCCTTCGATTCATATGCTCAGGCTATTACATGTTGGCCGGTGCCATCAGGATGTTTAACGGGGATTGAAAATTTAAAGTCACTTCCTTTATTTTCAATACTTTCAACCCATATCTTCCCCCCGTGCTTTTCAACAAATTCCTTGCATAGTTTCAAACCAAGACCTGTTCCCTGTTCATTATCGGTACCGGGGACAGAATACTTGGCTTCAATTCTGAAGAGTTTTTCAATATTTTCTTCTGAAATTCCTGTTCCATCATCTTTTACTGATACAATTACCTCCTCAGGCATAATTGTTGTTTCCACCCTGACCTCACCACCTTTTTGGGTAAATTTTATCGAATTGCTGAGAAGATTCCGGATTACTGTATTCATCATATTTTCATCAATAAAGATGAAAATATCCGTTTCCTGATCATAATTGAGGCTGATGGCTTTGTTATCCGCAAGGAATTGCAGATTTGAGATATTTTCCTTTATAATATGCCTTAAATTGATCCAATCCGGATTGAATTTCAGAGAACCGGTCTGCGACCTTGACCAGTCAAGTAAATTTTGAAGTATAGCGTATCCGCCTTTAGCCGAATCATTTAATATTAGTGCGAGCTCCCTGATTTTTTCATTCTCCATCTTATCGATGTTCCTGAATAACAGTTCTGTAGATCCAAGCAGACTTGTAAAGGGGTTTTTCAGATCATGAGCAATTATATTGAAAAATTTATCCTTGGTCTCATTTAACTCTTTTAGTTTCAGTTCGTTCTTTTTAAGTGCCTGCTCTGCCAGCGTGCGGACGGTAAGCTCCAGTTGAAGCTGTTTATTTGCAGATTCAAGGTCACTTGTCCGCTCTGCAACTTTTTGTTCAAGCTCTGCACTTAACGCCTTATACCTTGACTCACTTAACTTGAGATCTTTCTCGATTGATTTTCTGTGGATACTCAGTGATGTCTGATTACTTATTGCTTCAATAATCTTAATATCGTCATCTTCAATTATATTAGCAGAGAATATTAAAAATCCGCCGTAAAAATATTTAAATCGTTGAAACCCGACTGCATAAACATAATTTACATTCAGAATCTCTTCGAGCTCTGAACAATTCTTCTGGTCGATGATCCCTGCAAATATCTCATAAATACCGCCATCAATCTGGTGGAGTTTTCCATCCCGGAATGAATTCATCATCGCTTTATTCAGACCAATGTTATGGAAAACAGATCTGTTCATATCCCATCCTGTATGCTCCCTGATTTGATCGACCCAGGGATTGAGCCATTCTATACCTGAGATACGGATAGTTGTCGGATCAAGGAATTCAACAGCTATCACACCTGCCTTTTCAAGTAGCATCCTGAGGTTCTCACAAATCACTGTAAGGCTTGACGATATATCCTCACTTTCGTTCAGTTTCGCTGAAGAAGAGGATAGAACAGAGAACTGGAGAATATGCTTTTTCTGAAGATCATGAATTTTTTTCCTTTCGATACTATATTTAATACTTCGTAATATAATATCAGAGCTTAACCTGTTCTTTACAAGATAATCCTGGGCTCCTTCTCTTAATGATGCAAGTGCGATATCTTCATCATCCAGGCCCGTCATTACCACTACAGGTGATTTTACTCTGAACAGCTGGATCTTTTTAAGAGTCTCCAGTCCGACGCTATCAGGAAGACCAAGATCTAAAAAAATAATATCGAAATCATGATCAAAGCAAAGAAATAAAGTCTCCTTCAGGCTTGATACGTTTGTCAGAGCGAATTTAACGCCTGAAAACTTCAATAATTCTCTCAGGATGACAACGTCGCCTGGATTATCCTCAACAATGAGCACCTCTAATAAGGGTTCTGTCAGGGATGGGTCCTTTGGCGATTCGAGTAACTCCTGCTTTGGTTCCATTTTATCAATTATTAGAAATCAATAAACAGCTATTCTACCGGACCTCACTCCTTCGGAGGCAGTTTAACAACGGAGAACCAGAAATTCTCAATTGATTTAATGACTTTAATAAACTGATTCAGGTCAATCGGTTTTGTTACATAACAGTTGGCATGGAGGTTGTACGATTTAAAGATATCTTCCTCTGCCTGTGAAATAGTCATGATTACCACGGGGATCCTCTTGAGCTCTTCATCGGCTTTTATCTCTGCAAGGACCTCACGACCATCTTTCCTGGGAAGATTCAGATCAAGAATTATCAGGTCAGGTCTTGGCGATTGGCTGTACTTTCCTTTAAGGTGAAGGAAATCCATAGCTTCGACACCATCCTTTACTATGAAAAGGGAATTAAAGATCTTGTTATCGTTCAGCACCTCCTTGATAAGACGTGCATCTCCGGGATTATCCTCGACAACAAGTATATCTATTAAATTCAAATGGCTTTTTCCCATAATATTAATTTTTATTTTTTCTGAGAGTAAATTTAAAGATTGTTCCTTCACCATGTTCCGATTCAACCCATATTTTTCCGCCGTGACGCTCAATAATACGCCTGCATATTGCCAGTCCTATTCCTGTTCCGCCATATTCATCCTTTGGATGTAATCTCTGAAATATCTGGAATATTCTTTCATAGTATTGAGGTTCAATGCCTATTCCGTTATCTTTTACCATAAGCAGATAGTTATCAGATTCTTCTTTTGCCGAAATATGGATCCGTGGCGAAGTATTGCAGAATTTCAGGGCATTTCCGATAAGGTTTTGAAAAAGCTGGACCATTTGTCCTCCATCAGCGAAAACAATGGGCAGCTTATCACCGGTAACCAGGGCAGCTCTCTCATTTATTGTGATTCTCAGATTGCTCAATGTCTGCCTTAAAATATCATTCAAATCGATAGAAGATAAGTTTTTACCTCTCGTTCCGATCCTTGAATACTGAAGCAGGTCATTTATAAGAGTCTGCATCCGTAAAGCACCATCCACGGCAAATTTTATGAACTCCTGTGCTTCAGTATCCAGTTTATTACTGTATCGCATCGAAAGCAACTGGGTAAAACTCGATATCATCCGTAACGGCTCCTGAAGGTCATGAGAGGCAACATAAGCAAATTGTTCCAGTTCTTTATTTGAACGCTGCAAATCTTCATTAAGATTGAAGAGAGCCTCTTCCGTCCCTTTCTTCATTTCAGTAATATCGAAACAAACCCCTGTCATTCTGACGGGTACTCCTTCATCACTTTTCTCAACAGAGGCTTTGGTATTTATGTAATTTATGCCTCCCTTCTCATGCCTGATCCTGTATATAAGCTCAAGGGGAATATTTTCTTTTATTGAGCGTTGTAAAGTACTATTAAAATGAGGTACATCATCTTCATGAATATGTTTTTCAAATTCTTTAAATGTACTGTTTGTAGAGCCGGAATCCGAACCTAATATTTTCCCCATTCTCTTATCCCATTCAAACTTGTCTTCCGCTATATTCCACTCCCAGATACCTATATTCCCGCTCTCGAGTGCAAGATCAAGCTTTGACTTCGATTTACTGACCTCCATTTCCACCTTAATTCTTTCAGTAATATCATTCCCCTGTGCAATTGTCGATACCAGTCTTTTATCATCATTATCATAGATATTTGCCGAATTCCATAATACTGTCCTTATCTCATGGTTTCTGCCAAGAATAGGAATTTCTATAGTCTTCAGATGCTCTGTCAGGGCACGTTTGATTTTTATATTTGACTCCTTCAATGAATCAGCGGGGAAAAGGAGATCAATTTTTTTCCCAATAACCTCCGGTGATGAATAGCCTGTAAGACGCTCGAATGCATGATTGAAAAGCTGTATTTTATTTTCAGGGTTCCATACTATTATTGGTGCATTTGCATAATTAATTAGGCTCTCAAGATAACTTTTTGTACTTACCAACTCTTTTTCTGCCTTTTTGCGTTCCGTGATATCCGTACTGTAAGTAACAACCTTTGAAACCTTTTTATCTTTAAAGACAGGGTAAAAATTGTGGTGAAAAACCATCCCTTCGCGTTCATCTTCAAATTCTAAAGGTTTGCCGCTGAGAAATACTTTATCAATCTTTACCTGTCTTTCTCTTGCCAGTGCATCGGGTACAAATTCAGAAAATTGATGTCCCACAATCTCTTTTTCATCACTTTTATTCAGTCTTTTCAATCCGGTTTTATTTGTGATTGTAAATTTACCCTCCCTGTCAAACATATAAACTGATTCCTTTGTTGAATTAAGTACAGACCACAGGTTTTCTTCACTTTCACGCAGAGCCTCTTCAATCTTTTTGCGCTCTGTAATATCTCTGAAATAACCTATGATCCCGTCAACCTCCTCCTGTTTATTATGTTTTGCCACATACACACCCTCAAAGTACTGGTATTTCCCATTTAATGAAAGAATAGGAAGAAGATCAATATATTCAGGTTTTCCACTCTTCAGAACCTTCTTTTTGATCTTTGTAATAATTCTGGCATCATTTTCTGAAAGAATCTCAAAGTCTGTCTTTCCGATCATCTCTTCCACAGTTAGTCCCAGCTGGGGATTCAGAACAAAGTTGTAGCGCAGGTCAGCACCCTGTACAAAAATGTGGTCGGGAGTATTAGTGGTGATAAGTTTGAACCTCTCTTCACTTTCCTTAATCGCATTTACAGCAGCTTTTTCAGATTCTGCTAACCGGAGATGTGATACTCCGTGAGCAAGATCATTGGCCAGGTCAGATAAAAGGATTACGTCGTTTTCAGAAAACCCGTCAGGTTGTCTCGAATATATGGACATAGCCCCATAAGTCTTCCCGTCTGTTATCAGAGGCAATACCAGAGATGAGGCATATCCTCTTTTTATTGCTTCTTCCTTCCATGGGGCAAAGGCCGGATCAGTTTGCATATTCAGACATAATGAAGGCTTGCCTGTTTTGATCGCAGTTCCTGTTGGTCCCCTGCCTCTTTCACTGTCGTCCCATGTAATGTCCATATGTTCAATATATCCGCTATCAAAACCGTAGGAGGCAACAGGTTTTACACTCTTCTTAATATCATTTTCCGCATATCCTATCCAAACCATTGCATGGCCACAATCTTTAATAATTATTTTGCAGACTTCAGCAAGATACTCCAACTCGTTAACCGAATGCATCATTGCCTGACTGCTTTTGCTATGTGCATTCAGGGTGCGGTTGAGCCGTAAGAGCTCGTACTGTGCTTTTTTACTTTCACTTATATCAATAAAAGCATTTAAATATGAAGGTTCACCTCCGTATCTGATAGTCTTTATAAAATTCATAATCCATAAAGGGGAGCCATCAGCCTTTTTAACCTGTAATTCAAGATTATTCAGATAACCCTGTTCCTTCAATTTTTTCATCACTTTCCGGCCATCTTCAGGATTAATGTAAATATCCTGAACTTTCTGTCC
Source organism: uncultured Bacteroidales bacterium (assembly GCA_963816345.1). Classification (GTDB taxonomy): domain Bacteria; phylum Bacteroidota; class Bacteroidia; order Bacteroidales; family VadinHA17; genus LD21. The sequence continues at coordinate 438,984 of CAWFKI010000005.1, read as the reverse complement.
GGTCAACTTGTCTTCAGCGGAACTGAAAGTATTCTGATACATTTCATTTGCAAATTTTAAAGCTCCATCGCTTATTCGCGATATAGATATCTGAACAGGAAGCGATTCAGCTATTGTCCTGAACCGGTCTTCGCTTTCCCGAAGATCCTTTTCATTTTTTATACGGAACATGGCAATTGCTACCTGGTCGGCGACTGTCTTGATCAGGGATAATTCATCGTCATAAAAAGCAGTCCTTCCGGTGGTCCCAAATGAAAGGGTCCCGATTACTTTCTCAGGTGACAGAAGCGGATAACTGGCATAAGCTGTAATACCGAATGACCTGACGAGGTCAGTCCTGAAATCGGGCGTCTCCTGAATATTCTCAGCAACAATTCTTTCGCCGTCACGTGCGACACAACCGCATACCGCGGCTCCGGGATCGAGCCATTCGATTTTAAGCGCATCTTCGGATGGTATTCCTGCATAGGCATTCAGATGCAATTTGCCTGAATTATCATCTACCAGGAAATTAAAAAAAACCTGGCAACCGAGAAAATTCATTACAGTTAAACACAACTCATTTACAAGCACCTGAGGATTGTCACTTACAAGTAACCTGCTTGAGATTTCAGACAATATCTTCAGCCTGTCATGCGATTTTTTCAGCGCCTCATCTGAAATCCGCCTTCTTCTGTCAATTTTGTTAACAGACCTTGTGGTAATCCAGATGAGTGCCAGAAAGCAAAAAGTATATAACAAAGCTACCAGTATGACCCCTTCATCAGAATGAAATAAGCCCACCTTTTCACCTTTAATCCTGAACCATCCAATGATAAGAGGTATAAACAACAGAGGAGGTAAAAGCTTTCTTGCAAAAACGCCCCCCGTATCCTTTGCAACAAATACTTCTAAAAGCCATGAATTTGTTCTTATCAGCAAAATTGCAGCACATAATGCGAAAAAAGCAATACCGGTGTTGAGAGCTACCGGCTTACCGAATAATCTGGCTACAGGGTATACACCAAATATATAACTAACAATAACAAAGTAGCTTACAATTACCACAGGTATTACCAGAAGATGTGCCATACCGGCATTACGCTTTTTGTCCGAATCAAGGAATATCAGGATACAACCAATCAGAAGGAAGTTAAATGAAGTCAGAAATGCCATTCTTGATTCAGGCGTAAAAAAATAAGAAATAAATGAGTATCCGGCTATAGGGTAAGAACGCCCGGTAATAAATTGATAAAGATATATATACAGAGTTGCCAGTGAAAGCAGTATAATAAGGAATGCAAATGCACGGGGCAGAACCTTCAAGGAAGCCGGCTCAAGGTCTGTTTTAATAACTGCAAGGGCTGAACCTGACAGAATAAAGCACAATGAGGTCGTTATTGTCATTGGGATCCAATCATGGCCCAGGCTCTTCAGGAAGGTTATGCCAAATAACCACCCGGCCAGATCGAGAACTGCTATAGCCAGCACTGTGCCAATGAATAGCCATACAAATATCCGTAATTTATCATGTATGCCTGTTGAAAACCAGTCCCGTCCTGAATTATTTTCTGATGAATTTTCTGACATTGTCCGCAGGATAAGTTTCAAATTTATGAATTATTCTATAAACTGATAATTGAATATCCCAAATTCAATAAAAAAATAACACTAATATGAGATAACTCATAATTTCGTGGAGCGTTTTTTATAATTTAGTACCCGCTTCGCTGGCATTCCGGTACGGAAGCATGTTTCAGTTCCCGGAATAATCTGTTTTGGAATGTTTAATAATTCTTACACTAAAATCAGCATTGCATTCCATGGCAGTCAGGAGTGTTCTCCTGGAGGCCGGCAGATATTATTCACGGTTATGGGTAATCCTAAATATTAATTCAGAAGCTATGAAAAAAGTACTACTCTCCGTCATGGTTTTAGCCTTTGCAGGGCACTATGCATTAATGGCACAGGACGAAGCACGACTGCTGAGATTTCCGGCCATTTATGACAATCAGCTTGTATTTACGTACGCAGGAGATCTTTACACCGTATCTTCCGAAGGCGGTATAGCCAGAAAACTTACGAATCATGATGGATATGAGATGTTTGCCAGATTTTCACCTGATGGTAAAACCATTGCATTTACCGGACAGTATGACGGTAATACAGAAGTGTTTACAATGGATTCACAGGGGGGTGTGCCTAAAAGAATAACATTCACTGCAACACTGAGCCGTGATGATGTCGCCGACAGGATGGGCCCTAACAATATTGTTTTTGGCTGGAAGCATGATAACAAAAACATAGTATTCCGCTCCAGGAAAACCTCCTTCAATGATTTTAACGGATCTCTCTATACTGTGAAAATTGACGGATCATTGCCGGAGGAACTCCCTGTTCCCCGCGGTGGATTTTGCTCATTTTCACCTGATGACCAGAAAATGGCTTATAACAGGATATTCAGGGAATTCAGGACCTGGAAACGATATCGCGGAGGTATGGCTGACGATATCTGGATTTTTGATTTTAAAACCAATAAAATTGAAGATATTACAAATAATCCCGCCCAGGATATCATTCCGATGTGGTATGGAAATAAGATCTATTTTCTGTCTGACCGGGATGAAAAGAAACGGATGAACCTGTATGTCTATGATCTGACATCAAAAGAGACCAGGAAACTTACTGATTATGAAGATTTTGATATTAAATTTCCCTCTCTTGGAAATAAGGCTATTGTTTATGAGAACGGCGGATTCATATATAAGGTCGACCTGGGAACCGAAAAGCCGGAGAAAGTGAATATTATTATCGCTGAAGATTTTGTCTCAGGAAGGACTTATCTGAAGGATGTGAGTAAAAACATAGCAAATTATGAAATTTCCTCCGATGGGAAAAGAGCCTTGTTTGGAGCTCACGGAGATGTTTTTACCGTGCCTGAAAAATATGGTACAACAAGAAATATTACAAATTCATCAGGTATACATGAGAGAAATTCGAAATGGTCTCCTGACGGGAAATGGGTATCCTACATCTCAGATAAAACCAATGAAGATGAGATATTTATCCAGGCACAGGACGGAAATGAGCCTGCCGTTCAGATTACAACAGGGGCAAAGACCTACAAGTATCAGCCTTACTGGTCGCCTGACAGCAGGAAATTGCTCTGGTCCGATCGCGACCAGAAGCTGCTTTACGTCGATATTGATACAAAAGCTATTATAACGGTAGATACCGATTCAATATTTGAAATAAGGGATTACTCCTGGTCTCCTGACAGTAAATGGATTGCCTACTCCAAAAACAGTGATAATCGCTACCAGCAGATATTTCTTTATTCACTTGAACAAAAAAGATCCTGGCCCGTAACGGATAACTGGTATAATTCTGTATATGGCACTTTCAGCGCCGATCAGAAATATTTGTTCTTCGTCTCTTCACGTGATTTTAATCCTGATTTCAGTGAAGTAGGACCTACGATAAGCTATTCCGACATGAGTAAAATATATTATGTCACTCTGAACAAGGAGACACCGTCGCTGTTCCGGCTCAAAAGTGATGAGGTCGTCCCGGCAAAACCTGAAGTGAAAGCTCAGGATTCCGTTAAGAAGAAAGAGACTAAAGCACCTGTAAAGGTTACTGAACAGAAAATTGACGTTGACGGAATTATCGCCAGAACGGAAAAACTGCCGGTCGATGCTTCCAACTATTTCAGCCTTAACCCGGTTGATAATAAGCTTTATTATCTGCGCAGGAGCAGCTCTGATGATAATACAGCATTGCTTTTGTACGATTTTGATTCAAGAGAAGAAAAGAATCTGGGCAGTATTGATGGTTATGAAATATCCGCAGACAGGAAGAAAATGCTGGTCTCACAGGGTGGCTCCTATGCTATTATCAGCCTGCCTTCTTCTGAAGTAAAGATAAGTGATAAGCTGAATCTGACGGGGCTTCAGATAGAGATAAACCAGCATCAGGAGTGGGAACAGATCTATAAGGAATCATGGCGCCAGATGAGAGATTATTTCTACTCCCCTATAATGAACGGTGTTGACTGGAAAGCACAGGGCGATAAATACGGAGAACTGGTGAAGTATGTAAACCAGCGAAACGATCTGACCTATATCATAGGTGAACTGATTGGTGAGCTGAATATTGGCCATACCTACGTCGGCGGGGGTGAAAGGCCGCAGCCCGAACGTATCAATACCGGGTTACTTGGTGCGGTGATCTCTAAGGACAGCCAAAGCGGATATTTTAAAATAGATAAGATATTAAAAGGACAAAACTGGGACAACCAGGTAAGGTCACCATTGACTGAAATCGGGGTAAATGCAAAAGAGGGTGATTATATTCTTGAAGTTGACGGGAAGTCTGTCAAAAACATGAATAATATTTATGAAGCGCTCGTAAATAAGGCAGGAAAACAGGTGAAGCTTGTGATCAACTCCAGCCCGGTCGTGCAGGGAAAGCGTGAGGTCACTGTTCTTCCTCTTTCCGGGGAAGCTGATTTATATTACCTGCAATGGGTTAAAGATAACATTGAAAAGGTAAATAAAGCCACCGGCGGCAGAGTAGGTTATGTTCATATACCCGATATGGGAATTGAAGGGCTTAATGACTTTATTAAAAATTACTACCCGCAGCTTGAAAAGGAGGCCCTGGTGATCGATGTGAGAGGTAATGCCGGAGGATTTGTCTCTCAAATTGTTATTGAAAACTTACGGAGGGTTGCCTGTCAGATCACGATTGCCCGTAATACCAAGCCAGGCATCGATCCTGACGGAACATTATATGGCCCGATGGTATTGCTGTGTGACGAATTTTCGGCTTCCGACGGAGATATTGTAACCTATCGTTTCAAATTTTATAAGCTGGGAAAAGTTGTCGGGAAAAGGACCTGGGGAGGAGTAACCGGGATACGTGGTTCCCTGCCGTTTGTCGATGGGGGAACATTAACCAAACCGGAATTTGCAAGGTACGACCTGGAGGGTAAACACTGGATTATTGAAGGGGTTGGCGTGGAGCCTGATATTGTGGTGGACAATGATCCTTATCTTGAGTTTACCGGAACCGATCAGCAGTTGAATAAAGCTATTGAAGTCATACTGGAAGATCTGAAGACAAAAGGTAAGAAAATCCCGCCACATCCGCCCTGGCCGGTCAAATAGATAAAGGTTCAAGGTTCAAGGTTGAGTCCGCTCCGAAAAGTTAATTATGCTGAATTTCAGTGTTTTTTACCCCTGACCCCTAAAGGGGAAACACTGAAATTCAGCATAATAAAAAAGTCCTCTTCGGGGTTCAGAGGACTTAATGGCAAAAAAGGACTTTCCGATGCAGGCTCAAATATGCTGAAGCAATTCATTTTATGGATTCAATATGCAGTATCACTGCCTGTGAACAAAAGTGTGATATTCTTAAGCGAATCGAGGATCAGAAAGATTCCATTAGGACACAAGTGATTGAAATGGAGAAACTGGGTAAACTGAATCTGTGATCCAATATCGCACCATGCGGGGCTGGATTAACATAATACAATGAAACCCCCTGTTTTGAAGGTATAGATTACTTAGGCCTGTTGCTCATATTAACAACTTTAACTATAACCCAGATAACAACAACAAGAAGGACAAAGCCGATGATCCAGCCATATCCCCCCATTCCCCAACCGTGATTTAATCCGTCCATCATAATATTCAGAATTTAATTTTTTGCCGAAAGACTATCATTTCATCTTATCCATCTCCCCCATCCTTTTCATATCTTTATTCGCATCCATCTTTTTTTGCATCATTGCCTTCATTTGCTGGTTTTCCATCATGGTTTTACAGACGCAGGACATCATACCTGTATCACTTTTACAAGCTTTCATCATATTGGACATCATACTTTTCATCATAAGAGTGTCGGTTTTACATTTTTCCATCATATCTGACATCATGCTTTCCATCATTACGGGATTATCACTCATTGATTTCATCATTGACATCCTTCCATCTCCCTGATTCATCATTTTGCAGTTTTTACTGTTCATCATCGCCTTTTTCATTTCTTTCGACAAAATGCTATCATTGGCAATTTTGTCCATGATTTTCTGTCTCGAATCCGGCTTTGAAAGAATCTGGTCTATATCTGTATTGGATTGACCTGACGCAAACAGAGCAGGAGATATACAAATAATTATCAATAAGATTTTTTGTAATGTTTTCATGATCCTGATTTTTTGATTGTGCATAAAATTTCAATTAACAAAGATCAGGCATCCGGGTCAGGAAAGTGTTACATTTAACCCGGATAGATTTATATAATTCCCATATTTCCTAAATTATAGCAACCGAAGCTGAGACAACCAACACCCTGGCTCAAAACAAAAACCACCCAGACAATTGAATGTCTAAGTGGTTGATAATCTTTGTACTTTATATTATTACGCTTTTTTGAGTTAGCTGCTCAAATTTTAATTCAAAGTAGCGTTAAATAATATTCCAAAGTTATTACTATTCATTAGTTCTTCTACTCCATCCCCGGGGCTGTTAGTTAATTTGGTTTTGCCATATGTCAATGCGATTCCTAATCCCCATCTTTTTGAAATCCACCATTCTTTTCCTGCTTTCAACTGCATTGAAAAACCTCTGTTTGTAGAAATTGAGATATCATTATCGGTATCTATCAATGTGAAATTTCCAATACCTAAAGAACCTGAAAGAAAAAAATTTGAAGGCATTAAATAATAAGTTACACCTCCGCCAATCATTGTTTCTCCTATTGTTATATTATTGGAGGTATTCTGAACCGAACCAGATGAAATTACATCAGGACCAGACAAGGTGTTGGATGTCAATGTTGCGTGCAATATTAAATTTTCTTTAACTGCACCACCAATTTTAAGGTCAAATTGTGCGCCAACTCCTTTAAACTTTAAATCATAATTCCCCACCACTTCATCTGTGATACCCGGGAAATTCGGACCAATACTCATGGAGAGAAAAAATCCCTTGTGCTGACGATATCCTGGCTCTAAAGTTTTGTCAATCGTCTGTGCGTTGCAGATCGGAATTATAGCTAATAGAATTCCTATAATTGTTACTTTTTTCATCACATTAATTATTTAGTGTAATAGTATTTTACTTTAGGTAATCTGACGCAATAAACTTCATATAAAATTAAACACCTCCCTTACTGTTTGATCTCATTCCGGATCTCAGGAACCAGTGTGCGAATCCTGATGTATTGTCAACTGCAGATTATTGAATTAACGGGTTTATTACTTCAGTTGAATCTGAAATAGTTATTAATAATGTTCCACCAGCATCCAGTTGAACCGAAGGCATACGTATCAACTGAAAGCCAGGACCAATACTTTTATTTTCTATTTAGCCAAAATCTTTACCAGCTCTATTCCTTCCTTTTTGCCAAGATTTCGGGAATAGTTTTTATTCACGGGATTGTCCCAGTGTTCGTGTACCCCCAGGCTAGGAATAGGAACTCCAATATTATCCGGATCATAAATTATTCCTTTAGGCCAGTATTTCGAAGTGGCAGCCTGGTGAAGGTAATCATCAACTCCCTGTGCCATGTTTGGCCGGTTTTTCCACTCTGGAACGCCTACACTTGCCTCATTTCTCAGAAAATCGAAACAAACTGACTCGAGCGCTACCTGGTCCTGCGACATAAATATTGAATTGGGCCAATCGTTATTGAATGGTTCCATTTTCCACTTAACCGGAGTTTCGATGGCTTCAACACCGCCCCATAAACCATCCACAATATTGAGCATTGTATTTCTGCCCAGGTACTTGCTTCCCATCAGGTCTACCTGAACGCGGTACATAGAATAGTCAAGACGGTATGGCTGATCGTTTCTTTCACCAATCAGACCGGGGTGCAAATGACTTGCCGATTCAGTTGTAATCGATCCGAAATGGTTCTTGGCCATGAGAGTTATTCCTGCAGCACCATGAGCTTTAAGGGCGGCGATGTTAATCATATAGTCGCAATTCTGCATCGCCGTATAAAGACAGTCAGTTGCGGTTCTCAGGACAGTTCCTTTATCTGAATAAAAAATTACCGGTATTGTTTCGGGAGTAAGAAAAGTTCTTCCGTATGATGTATTGGCCTTTAACTTATCTCCGTAGATTACATCCGGAAACTCGTTGTGAAGTAATGTGTAATTATAGGCATAGATATGAGCCAAAGGATCTGCAACAATAATTTTATTCTGGGGTATTCCGGCTTCATTTACCAGTTGTTTAATCACCGATAAAATGATCTCCGGGGAAGTTTCCGAATAGCCAAGTGACCCTTTCCTTCTTGACAAGTCGCTGTTGGTGTTCCAGCTTGCACATCCCTGGTTGATTTTAATAAAAATAGTTTCACCGTTTTTATAACCCCGGTCACCTCTCCCCTTTTGTTTGTTAAAATACCTGAAGATGGCATCCCATGCCTTCTTTTGATCTTTATTATCAGCTACTCTACGGATACCTTCTGCAATCATTTTATCGATAACCTGCTGGTTATTATTTTTTGCCAGAAAATATCCGTCATCCTTAGCCACATTGTTTGTACAGTTTTCATTTGTAGCGTTTGGATCCCATGCCCATACAACACGACCGGGCACAATTCCCTGTGCGACACCAAAGGGTGCATTCGGTATATGTACCGGAGGCTTCTGGTCAGCAAAGGCATAGAGTACGCCTGAATGGTACAGGAGGAATACAATATAAACCACAGAAAAGATTAACAATGAACCAAAAGCGAGAAGATATTTCTTACTCCTGAGGTTCTTTATCAGGATCTTTGCAGATGCTGATACTCCTGTTATTCCTAATAGCCAAATCACAAGACCTGACATCAGTGGATAAGCTATCTTCATACAAGGATAGGTTGTCCTCTGAGGTTTAGGTATGACACGGATCAGGAACCAGGATAGCGCGACCAGACCTAAAACAAGAGGAAGTATTCTCTTCAGAAACCTGTGATTATTAAATACTTTATAAATGCCTGCGACTTTGGGTTCGAGCTTGTGATGAATCATTTTATGAAAATTTTATCGTATTACATGTTCGAAATCTAAAAAATCCTTAGCATAGACCGATATTCTAACATTAGAGAAACCTGACGAATTAAAATGTGACGCACCAAGTGTATGCAAAACGGAAGTCAAAAATATAAAAAAATATGGAAAAAAACTATCCTCGGCCAATTAGAGGTTAGAGGGCATCTAACAAATTATCAGTCTGTTTTCAAAAACAATACAAAAAAGTTCTTTGACAAAGCACAACAATATACCCAATGGCTTCTGGTAAGCGGGAAATATCAGGATATTTTACATAAATTCTCTGCCAGCTTCTATCTCTATATCCTTTTCAATGGATTCAACAGCTTTTTTTGAAAAGGGAAAGTAAAACGTTCGTACATTTCGGGGCCAATCAAGCCCGGGCCACAATTCACCTATGTTATTGATTTTAATTCACAGTTTTTAGTACTTCATCAGGTAGCATTTGCTTCTGCAAAACATCAAAATATTTCTCAATCCTGCTATCCTTTGTAAAGTCCCAGACTGAAGATTTTATCTGTCTGAGACCCAGGACTGCAGTTATCCAGCTCTGCGTCCATCCGGTTTCGATACACCAGGCGCCCCAGCCCTTATCGCCACTGGAGGCCCAGTACTCCCAGCGATTAAAATCGAAGGCGCGGAACCAGCCACCATCCAGTTCAGGATGTTTTTCGCTGCGGATCTGTATCCTGCACAGGAATTTTGCCAGCTTGTCCTCCGCATCGAGGTAGAGTTGTTCGCCTGTAGCGGCGGCGGCCTCATGCAGGCCAAAGAAGGCAAAATCTGACGTGTAAAGAAGGTCGCACACGGCATCACCATTCTCCTGTATCAATGGAGTTTCAAACACTCCATAGGCTTCGTTGGAGGAGGGTGGCGGAAAGCTTCCCTTTCCTTCTTTGCCAAGCTCTTCCCTGATGGCACCACACTTATCCTGACCGGCTAACAGATCATTTGCCATTTTGCGCAGCCACCCGCGGTGTTCAGGTGTATCTTCTACCCTCACCAGCCAGGCTAAAGGCAACAACATTTTTGCTCTCTCCTGCTGTATCCCATTTGTCCAGATCCAGTTATCGGGGTAAGCGGCTATAGTCATCCCGATAGCTGTTTTTGCCCGCTTTAAAAACAGATCAAAGCCCGTTTGCCGGTAGGCCCAAAGATAGCAGGCCCACATGTTAGCCTGAAAATGAGGCGAATAGGAAGAGCTTTTTTCCGAGTGGCGGGTATTTGAATCATTTTTATCATTAAAGAAGTGTTTCCATCCGGCTTGCTCCAACGGACCCTGGTCAATACGGTCGGGTTGAAAGCCGGATTCTCCGCTAACCCGTAAATTGCCCAGCAAGCCCCTCAGTATTCTCTCATCATACCGGTCGGTTTTCTGCGCTGTTGCAGCAATCATCATCCCTAACATAGTTCTTGCATTATCATCGCCATAGTAAACAGCATAGCCGTTCATTGAGCCTGATCCTGCGTACTGTGGCGAGTCGTTCCATCCAAATAATCCGTAAGCCGGATTTTGTGGGTCAGCCCGGTCACCCAACGACATCATAGACCGGAAGAAGAGCCAATCTCCAATATTTCCGGCAGTCTTCATATATTCCGGATTTTGCAGCTCCAGTCCGGCGAGTGACATTGCACCGGCTACTTCCCCGTTGCAATCACCACGATTCCACCAATGCACTGCCTGTGAGCCATCTGAAAATATTTTTGCATCAAAGCCTTCCATTATACCAAGCGATCCATCTCCAATCGGTGCATCTTTAAGCATCGCTGCGGTACGATGACCATAAGGCCAATCCTGCGTACGATCGGTTTCAGGGTTAGCTGGTTTATTGTACTGCCTCAGCATATCAGGATGAAGAAGCAGGTGAGAATTGAAGAACCAATCGATCCCCCGTTTTAGCGCTGAGCGCTCAATATCGGATGGAAGGGTTTCCTCAGCGGTGTAGCTGGGGCGCACAGATGATGTCCATTTCAAATCAGGAATTTTTTTGTCGGGCTGAAGCCATTCAAAAATGTGTTCCCATATTGCTCGCCAGGCATCAGCAGGAGCATAGCGGGCAGTTAAGAATTGACTCAGCTTTGTGGTAGCAACCAACAAGCCTCCGTTATCTTCAGGCTGAGGGATTTCGCTCAACACAGGAAAAGTCTCTTTCGGCAATCCGTAAACAGCACTGTCAAAGCCGGCTATCCGGGCGATTACAATATCCGCATTTTCAGCCTTCATAGTCACAAAACGACAATCATTAATGGCTAGAATATGAAGTTTATGCAAAGAGGGAGCAAATGCATCAGAGGATATTACAGCACGTTCCCAATGCGTTCCTCTCGGGGTGCTAAGTTCCACTTCGGGTAAATACGACGGGTATTCGACATAAAGTCTCAGTTTTTTATTACGTGCCTTTTCAAAAAGGAAATCATCCATCACAGTAGTTTTCTCAGGATAACCATCTGCCAGTATTAATACCCCTGACCCTTTCCCGGCACTGTTTATCGCCTCTGCGGAAGTATTATACCGAATACAAGCTATTTTATTTTCTTTTAATGTCAGATAGAGGTCATTGTCCTCTTTACAACAAAGGCTAATACTTTTCTGACCTTGCGTAGCGCATCCTTGAACAGCAACTAGCAACAGTACCACTAAAAAGAAATACGGCATGTTTATTAAGGTTTCCCGGTTCATTTTCATCTTTTCTGAATTATACTGAAAGTCTCGTAAAGTTGAGCAATTTCTTCTGAAGATAAACAAAAACTTCGGCTATTGGTTTCGATAAACAGAAAGACCGCAAAATAGCTGAGATGCTCGCAAAAGTTTCATAGGACTGCTGGTGTTTCAATAGAAGCAAAGCAGGACACTTTAAAAAAGGTTCAAGCTCGACTAAATTTGATTTATAGAATTTGGGAAATAATTGTTAGCCAAATGAGACAGTACCATTTTGGGTTTGTATTGTCACATTTTAAAATAATTGATTGAACTATTATTGTCTTCTGTTCATATAGTTGTACTTTTGATTTCAGATGAAGAGCTTCAATCACTTATATCAAATTTATTTGTTTATCCATGATTCCCGACACTCATAAAACATAAAATTGATCTCTAAAACTAAACATAATGGAAAATAAAAAAGATGTATGGCCGGCGATGATTAAAACAGGTAATGTGAAGTCTGAGACTAACGGAAGTGTTGGATTCTCTCTCTTGTTAGGTTTGTTATTCTTTCTGGTCTCTTGTACCGGATCTCCCAAAGCCATTAAGAGTATTTCATTGAACTTCCCACCCGAACCGCAACCAAAAGGTTATGTTTGTTACAGGACATCCACTCCTGTTACTCCAGATGGAATACTTAATGAACAGGCGTGGGGCGCAGCGCCATGGACTGATTATTTTTTGGACATCGAAGGATCAAAAAAACCTGCGGCCAGGTTTAAAACCCGTGCAAAAATGCTCTGGGATGATACAAGCTTTTATATTGCTGCGGAACTTGAAGAAACTGATGTTTGGGCAACTTTGAAGCAAAGAGATACAGTTATTTTCTTTGACAATGACTTTGAGGCATTTATTGACCCCGATGGAGATACGCATAATTATTACGAGCTTGAGGTTAATCCTTTCGGCACCGCCTGGGATTTATCAATGGTTAAACCTTACCGCGACGGGGGACCTGCGGTAGTCGGCTGGGATATTGCTGGATTAAAGGTGGGAACGCATGTTGATGGAACAATAAATAAACCTGGCGATAAGGATAAGAATTGGACAGTTGAGATAGTTATTCCGTTATCATCATTAACGGAATATGCATGGGCAGCAAGCATACCAAAAGACGGTGATCAGTGGAGGATGAATTTTTACAGAATTGAATGGCGTACCGTAAATGAGAATGGGAAATACAAAAAGGAGATCGATCCAAATACCGGGAAAACCTTTCTTCCGGATCAGTGGGTATGGTCGCCTCAGAATCGTAATGATATTCATATGCCTGAAATGTGGGAGGTCGTGCAGTTTTCGAACATACGGGCAGGAGACGGTACACAAGCATATGTGGCCGATTCAAGCCTCACTTTAAAGTGGGCTTTAAGAAAAATCCATTATGCAGAAATAGAGTATTTCACAAGGAATAATACCTATTCTTCCAGTTTGAAGGATATTGGATTAATCCAGACGGATTTCCCGAAAAATATGCCTGTTCCTGTGATACATTCAACTCGTACGACCTTTGAAAGTTATATTCCTGCTTCAAACAGGAACCTCTTTTGGACCATCTACCAGGATGGTAGAATTGTACGGCTGAGCTATCCTCTAAAATCTCAGGAATAATTGTAATTCAATTATGCCAATCCCATCCATCAGGGTCAATTCCTGGATGACAACTTAAATGTTTTACCTATTTTATTGATTTAATACAAACTAAATATCTGATAAAATGAACAATTATTCAAGGAGAGACTTTTTGGGTAAGCTTATTGCTATCCCTGCCGGTCTCTGGCTGAGCAATTATTATACACTCTCTGCACCGCTCAAGAATCAAGTCAAAATTACTGCTACAAAAGCAATGCAATTGGATTTTCAGGGCGATGGCTGTCTTATTAAGATAGAAACAGATGCAGGCCTTGTGGGTTATGGTGAAGCAGGTGTCAGTGCAAAAGTAGCCAGAGCCTACCTTTTCGAGAAAGGGTTCTTTGTTGGTGAAGATCCCCTGGAGATAGGACGCCATTTCTTTCAGATGACATCAGCTCAACATCCGATAATGGGGCCTATGGGCCTGATTTCAGGGATTGATATTGCTCTATGGGACCTCGCAGGGAAAATTCTTGACCAACCGGTTTATAAACTCTTAGGTGGACCGTTCCGTGACGGATGTCCAATGTATTCACATGGAGATGCAATTGAAAATATACTGGATCCTGCTTCCTGCCGTAAATGGGTAGAGTATGTAAAGCAACAACCGGAGGGCTTCACAACCTTCAAGATCAATGCCAGTCAGTGTTTTCCTGTTCAGGCGCCCTTCAACCCTACAGTTACACCGGCAGAACTGAGGAAACTTTATCAGGGATTTGCAAACGTTCGCGAGGCTGCCGGTGATACCCTTGATATTGCCGTTCATTGTCATAACGAATTCGATACTCCAAGCGCTATAGCAATGGCAAATACCGTAATCCCTTTAAATATTCTTTTTATTGAAGATCCTTTGAATGTGCCTTTCTCCGACGGCTGGGTGGAATTAAAGCGTGGGACAAGGTTACCTATACAGACAGGGGAAAAACTAGAAACGGTCCGTCAGTTCAAAGCGTTCCTCGATGCAGGGGCAGTAGATTTTGTACATCCGGATATCTCCTTTGCCGGAGGATTTACAGGTTGTATGAAGATTGCCGATTATGCTGCCCTGACTCGTACTCCTGTTTCTCTGCATAATGTAGGATCTCTTGTAAGGACTTATGCCTCTGCCCATCTGTCAATGGCAATACAAAATTTTTACAGATCGGAAAGCAGATTGGGGCGTCAGGGTCGCATACTTGAACAAATGGCAGCTGGAGGCCCTCCTACAGTCAGAAATAGCATCCTCTACATGCAGGATAAACCAGGTCTCGGTCTCACAATAGATGAGTCTTTTCTTAAACGTCATCTTCCCAAGGATGAACCCTGGTGGGGATGATCTGTCAATATTTGAATATCGATAAAAGTCAGAATCCATATCTGTCAAGGTAAAAATTACTCCACAGATATGTACGGCTCACCTGAAGCAATGAACCTGTTCGGTAAAAAAATGAAGACCAGAAAATCCGGCCTTCATTTTTTCTTCAAATTTTAACTACAAAAAATTTAATATGCTATTCTTTATCCCACCATACTCTGGTTAGATAATTATCAGGCCCCTGACGAGCTACTGCAGCCTGATAATTCTCCCAGTTCTCCAGCACTCCGGTATTTGTCGTTCCATAACCATAATATGGAATTCTTCTTGGTATGACACCGCCCGTTTCATTATTCGGGTAATTTACCGGGACTAAAACCGGATATCCGGTCCTGCGCCAGCTATTATATACCTCGCTATAATTCCTCCAGAATGTCAGATACACCTGATCTCCAATCATCTTAAAACTTTCATCAAAAGGATGGGCGGTCAAATATGCCTGAATTTCAGCATCAGTAGGAACAACAATGCCCGTATAAATTCCCCATTGCGTCATGCTGGCAGCAACACCTGCATTATACAGGGCTGTTGCATCTCCGGAAATCCATCCTCTCAAAACCGCTTCACATTTCAGGAAGCACACTTCTGCATAATTCACCCCAATATCCGGGGCACTCAGGTCGGTCAAAATTGTTCGATTGAAATATGCAAATTCGTCAAATAAGAGACCTAAAGGATTCTGTGCGGGATCGCTGATTGTCGTTGCATCCAAACCATTAGGGAGCCCTTCCAGAACAGTACCTGAGTAGGGTTCGACAAATATATTCAAACGGGGATCTCCGGTATTTCTCAACATATCAACAAGGGTTTTAGCCGCTCTAAACCTGGCAAAGTTACTCCTCATAGCTGAATTAATGTTATTTGGGATCGCGGAAGACGAATGATGGAATACCTGATTATCATCATTGCTTGTAAATACACCTCCGGATATTGCGGTATTAACCCACTGTTCTGCCAAATCAGGTTTCACTTTTTGTATCCTCATAGCCAACCTCAACATCAATGAATATCCTAGTTTTTTCCACTTTTGAATGTCTCCGGAATAATAACTATCACTTCCATCATAAGTTGCCTTGGAGGCATCCAGTGCAGGGATAGCTTCATTTAACTCTTTAAAGAAATCCATATATATGGACTCCTGAGTATCATACACAGGTTTAAAATTTAGATCTATGTACCCCCTGCCGGCTTCAAAATAGGGTGTATCACCCCAACTATCTGTAAGAATAGTGAAAGTATAAACCTTCATAATTCTTGCAATATTAGTGTAATTTGAAAGCTCAGGATCATCTTTTGTTCTGTTAATAAGATCCACAAGGTTTTTAACTGAAGTAGTATATTGAGCTTTGTACACAGAGCCGAGGTCATCATTAGCATTCACATACTTATCCCCCGGAGCCTGATATAGTGTTATTGCAGCAAGCTGCTGCATTGCACAAGCATAAAAACTCATCCCAATCTGACCCATAACTTGGTGTGCATTACCCTGACAATACAAAAATTGCGCATCGTAATTCATAATCTGGGATGTGTTCGGATTGATATTCATCTCAGCTAAATCTTTCTTACATGATGTAAATATCAGCGGAACGATGAGTATCAACCATATCATTAATTTATTATTTTTATTCATCTTTTTAAGATTTAAATTATTTATATCCAACCAGATTTAAAATTTAGCATTCAGATTGAACCCCATAGAGCGTATCGATGGGTAGCCTCCGAACTCTAATCCCTGATTATTACCATTTTGGTAGTTAGATTCAGGATCTATACAAGGTGTTTTCTTCATTATTATCCAAAGATTTCTTCCTACCAAAGAGAAGGTCAATCCTTTGATTACTTTAGTTTTAGCAAGCCAGGCGACAGGGAAGTTATAACCCACACTCACTTCTCTTAACTTTATAAAATCGGATTTAAAAGCGCTAGCTATACCAATATTATCGGAAATGTATTCATAGTATGTATTTATATCTTCTGCACTGACTGTTCCAATTCCCACCCCTCTTCCAGTAAGCGTGTATGGGCTCAATCCTGTGGCAATTCCTCCAAATTCTGTCCCCGAACCAATCCAGCCTCCAAATTGATAATCAATTAAGAAATTCACGCTGAACTCTTTATACCGGAAATTGTTTGACCATCCACCAAACGTAGGTGCAGCCCCCGGTCCCAAAGGAACCAATTTTCCTTTTTGGGGCATTCCGTTAGCATCCGGAATGATATTCCCAAATGAATCCTTCAGAAAATCATAAACCGTAAGCTGTCCATAAGGCAGGCCTTCATACTGATAAATAAAGTGGACCATTGTCCTGCTACCGTCAACATATAGGAATTCATCATTTACCTCCGGATCCAATAAGTTCTCTACTTTGCTTTTGTTGCTTGCAATATTGAAAGATGTTTTCCACTCAAAATTACTTTGTTGAATAATAGAGCCGGTAATAAGAAGTTCGATACCCTTATTGCTTACTGAGCCTATGTTCATTTGGGTGCTGGTATAGCCAGTTACGTCAGGCAAAACAACACTAAGGATATCATCCTTCGATTTTCTGTTATAGTAAGTAAAATCGATTCCTAACCTATTACCGAAAAATCTCATATCAGCACCAACTTCATATTCAGTAGAAAGTAACGGCCTTAATCCTTTATTTGGCACACTACTACCGTTTATATTTCCCTGGGCAAATCCGTTATGCGGAGTGCCCAATCCATAACTGAAAGTAGTCGAATAAGGGCCGACGTTTGCTCCACCAACCTGACTCCATGCAGTTCTTAATTTCAGGAAGTCAAATACCGGCAATTTAACTAAATCGGATAAGACAGCACTCAAACTCACTGAAGGATAAAATATAGATTTTCCGTCAAGAACCGAAAACCAATCCTGACGGCCTGTAGTTAAAAGGTAAAATGCCTTGTAAGATAATTCAGCAGAATAATAAATTGAATTTATACCGAGATCGGTGTAACCTATGCTTCGGGTCGGATTTACAGTATTCGACAGCGAATGGAAAAAAGGTATGGCAAATTCACTTCCATATAAGTACTGGGTTTGATTTGTCTGTTTCATCATATTGCCACCGACAAAACCGTTAACTCCAAGTCCCATGTCCAGTTTCTTATTAAAACCGATAATTAGTTCATCATTGGTTTCGGTAAATTGTTGTCCTTGCTGGGTATAATCTCCCTTTGGCTGATAACCCTGGCCTGTTGGTGTTATAGTAATAGTTGATCTGTTATATTTATCCATACCTAGCCTGGCTTGAACGTACAACCAGTCTGTAGGATCATATCTTGCCATTGCGCTTCCAATCAATCTATCCTTTTTTCTGCTGTTTGTACTCTGATAGGCTGCCCACCAAGGGTTACCTCCCCATACGTCATTAGTAGGCAAAAGCTCCATTCCGGTAACAGGATCAGCTCCCGGTTTATTTGGATCACCCATCATGGTAGTAATTGGAACTGATGTTGTCCACCACATTGCTTGCGTGTTAGGATTATGAGGGACATCAGCTACATAAGGAATGTTTCCTACATCTTCCAGACTATAGTTGCCTATAATACTCCCACTGAATTTTCCTCTTTTTAAGTTGTTATTTACTGAAATTGTAGTTTTACTCATGGGTGTATTCGGTATAACACCTTTGTTTTGCAAGTTAGAAGCAGAAATACGGAAATTAGCATTTTCATTACCACCTTGCACAGCCAATGTATTGGTAGCAGTTTGACCTGTTATATAGTATGCGTCCTGTGCATTCCCTACATAAGAATAAGGCCTCGTTACTCCATCCCAGTTAATCACCGGAGAACCATCCAATTTTCCGCCAAAAGACTGCATATGGAGATTACCACCGCCCGGACCATCTTGTCTGGCTTCAGATAAAGTTGTAGGCGCGTGACCTTTATTTCCCTGACCATATTCTTGTTGCCAATCCAAATATGAGACGGCTTTTTCCATGGTATAATTGCTATTGAATTCAACGCTAATACCTTTTGCGTTCTTACCCGATTTTGTAGTGATCAGAATGGCCCCGTTTGAGGCGAGAGCGCCATATAATGCCGCTGCACTACCTCCTTTTAAAACAGTCATCGTTTCAATATCATCAGGGTTAATACTTGAGATACCATCGCCACCATCAGCACCGCCCCACATACCTGCATTACCCAGGTTTTGGTTATCCATTGGTATCCCATCTATTACAATTACAGGTTGGTTGTTCCCGCTAATAGAAGAGTTTCCCCGAATCACAATCCTCGTTGATCCGGCTGCTCCGGTAGATGGCTTTGCAACACTTACGCCAGCTACCAGACCAACAAGGCCGTTCCCAACGTTAGTTTCACGAGCCTGGACAAAATCAACTCCAGGTACCCTACTGACAGAATAGCCAATAGCTTTTTCATTCTTTTTTATACCCAAAGCGGTCACTATGACCTCATTCAGGGCTTCAGCAGACACTTTTAAAGGAACGTCAATGACACTAGAATTGCCAACGGCAACTTCCTGAGTTAACATTCCAATAAAGGAAAAAACAAGAGTTTGAGTACCAGATGGAACAGTAATTGAATACTGTCCTTTAGCATCAGTAATTGTACCATTGCTGGTTCCTTTTACTAACACGTTCACCCCTGGCAATAATAATCCATCATCGGCAGAGGTAACCGTACCTTTAACGATACGCTCCTGCGCAAATGAACTACCAACAGTTGCGAAAATGAGGATGATAAAAATCCCGATTCTTTTTTTCATAGGTATTGTTTTAGATTAATAATAGATTATTAAATTTACAAAATCCATTAGATCCATAACATAAAATGGGAAAAATATTGCGACTATGTGGCAGTAATTTATCTTCTATAATTGACAGTTATTCAGACCATTAACAATTGGCCAGGCAGTTTTACACAAAAATTTCCTTTATTCACTCTTTAATTGTGAATTTTTTAACAGAATTTTTTTGTATCAAAACGTCCAGAAAATCCCTCATCTAATTAAACAATCTTATCAGGTTGATATTTATTGTCTCCAGATCTCATTGTCATCCTGAGCTTTTGCATCATATACCAGATTGGCACGTAAAATTTGTACCCAGGTTGTCTTTGCAGTTCCAATACAGAAAAGTCTTTTTTGGACCTGTTTATAGATGAATTGCTATAAACCGTTGTCTGAATAGCAGATTACTTTTATGCAAAACAGTTTCGCCGGGTAAAGGAGTCCTTATTTTATATTTCTTAAATTGGTGCTGTTCTATACTCTTTAAACAATAATGATCTTTGCACATCCCACCCCACAGGGCTTTGCCGGATCAAAACTTCACGATCCTGACGGGACCATTATTCACCCCTACAAGAATGCCAGTTCCTACTTTCAGCTTAATCTCTTTCAGCTCTTTGACATCATAAGGTAAACTCAATCCGCTTTTATACATGGGAATAGCCTGAAAATTGCAATCTCCTTTCCCTTTGAGGAATAAACCCACTCCAGCGTCATTACGGGGCGTTTCTGTTTCTGATTCATACATATTTCCAGCTATAATTAAATCCTTTATTCCATCCTTATCTACATCTTTTACAATGATACCGTTGATGCTCGACACTTGAGCCTGCATCGGTAATACATGGATAACAAATTCTCCATTGCCCAAATTTTCAAGACATACGCTTTGGAACATTTCAGCCTTATATTCCAGGGATTGGTTCAATAGGTCTGCACCGTATATTTCTTTAAGGCTATGTGAAGCAAATTTCTGAAAGGATGGAAATTTTCTGGCCAGTTCAGGAATTTGCTGCGAAGAGTATGCCAGGTCCTTTACAGGATATTGTACACCAAAGTTGTAATAACTCATCACAATGTCATTTTTGCCATTCAAATCGAAATCAGCATAGTTAATTGTAAATGGTTCAGCCGGGCTGGCTTTGTATTTATAGTTCAGCCCCAGATTTCCCAGGATGTAATCTTCATCACCATCACCATCCAAATCTGCTGCTTTTATGCTAAACCACCAGCCCGTGGTATGTTCCAGGGTTTTGGAAAGATTTCTCTTTACAAAATTACCATCCCGGTTTTCCAGTATAGTCACTGGCATCCACTCTCCAACAATAATCAGGTCCAGGTCACCGTCCCCATCATAATCGGACCAGCTGGCATCTGTTACCATACCAAGGCTTACAAGGTCTTTGTTGTTGACCTTTTCAAATCTTAGCTTTCCGGTCTCTTTCCAGAGGTTTTTCAGTAAATAACTTTCTGCCGGTTCGGGATATCTGCCTGGCACTTGCCTGCCACATACAAACAGGTCTGTGTCACCATCTTTATCATAATCAGCGGCGATTACCCTTGAACCACTGGCCCTCATTTCAGGTAATGCAGATTCCATGTATGAAAAGTTGCCTTTTCCGTCATTAATATAAAACCTATCCTGATAATGGCTATCATCTTTAACATATTCATTACCGCCACTTACCACAAAAAGATCCAAATCACCGTCCATATCCGCATCAAAAAAAACAGCCCCCATGTCTTCATGGCTGGGATTTTCCGAATATGCTTGCTTACCTTCCTGTACGAATTTCCCGTTTTCACTTTGCAAGAAGATACTTCCGCTTTGACCAACTGATCCACCTATAAAAAAGTCTTCCCGTCCGTTTCCATCGACATCCCCTACTGCCAGCCCCGGACCCAATGAAGACATTTTATGAGGAAGTAAAACCTCCCTTTCAAAGTCATTAAATATGTTTTGTCTATGCTCGTACGTTATTCCTACTTTTTTTGTGACATCATTAAAAAGTAACGATTCATTTGTTTTGCGCCGGCTGACTTTTTCAATCTTCAATTTTTCCCTATCCAGAATCAATGTTTGACCGGATTTGATTTTACGTAAAACAGACTGCCCTTTATCATACCAGGAAATTACCATGCTATCGATTTCCTGAACCGATCCAAGTCCAAAATGGATCAACTCTTCACTACAGGAAAAATAACCGCGTGCACTTGTCAACTCGCTAACTTGAAGCTTGTCACCATAATAGATGGTCGCCCTTGTACCAAAAAAACTGTTATACTTGTTACCTGTTTTAAATTTAATATTCAGATAATTGTTTTTGGAAAGTTTGTTTGAATTATTTTCATACACAAAAGAATTTCCGTTTGAATTATTCACCACCAAATCCAAGTCTCCATCATTGTCTAAATCACCATAGGCTGCACCGGAAGAAAAAGAAGGCAGATCAAGACCCCACTCTTTCGTAGCGTTCTCAAACTTCAACCCGCCTTCATTTTTAAATACATAATTTGCTGTTTTTACAACAGGAAAATATGAATATAAACTATCATATGAAATCACACGCCGAATCTCTTCCAACATTGAGCCGGACCTTTTTATGTTATATTTATCAATAATTTTCCGTATATATTTATCAGCTTTTTTCAACCCATCAATATTTCTCATATCAATTCCAATGCCGTTGGCTATGAACAAATCCTGATAACCATTATTATCAAAATCTGCAAAAAGTGGCGACCAACTCCAGTCCGTATTGGAAATACCTGCCAATTGGCCAATCTCACTAAAAAGAATGTTCCCGTCTGAATCCGGGCCATTGTTCATTTGCAAAACATTAAACTGGTATTGATAATTTCCCCCAAGCCTGACAATTTCCCAGAATTTTTGAGGGAGCATCCCTCCCATATTGGTTTTGATCCGATAGTTGTCTTCTGCTACCATATCCGGCACAACCAAATCCAACAAGCCGTCATTATTGATGTCCCCTACATCTGAACCCATACTTGAAAATGACATGTGCTTCAGATAATCGTTAGCCTTATTCGTAAATGTACCATTCCCATTGTTAATATAAAAAAAGTCGGGAGCTTCATAGTCGTTGGCCACATACAGGTCTGGCCAGTTATCGTTGTTGAAATCACCCATAACCGAGCTTAATCCATAGCCTACATTTTCCATACCTGCAGCGGATGTTACGTCCTCAAATACTGAACCTGTATTTTTATAAAACCGGTATGTAATTTCCGGGCTGAGATAGATTTTTCCCTGCATGGGAGAAAACCACCCCGGATTGGGTGGTTGATTAATTATAAACAGATCAAAATCGCCATCCTTGTCATAATCAAAGAAATTGGTCTGCATGGTCCTTAAGGTATCAGCGAGATGATATTTACGGACAGATTCCGTGAATGTTAAATCACCATTATTGATGTACAATTCGTTTTGTCGTAAGTCTGGCTTGTCATCGTACAAACTCTTGCAAACAAAAATATCTTTGTAACCATCCCCGTTTATGTCAACGAAGTTTACTCCGGTAGACCACCCGCCTTTATTGAGAATTCCTGCCGATTCGGTAATATCTTTAAATTGAAGATTTCCAAGATTTAGATAGAGCCTGTCCCTAACCTGGTTACCACAAAAATAAATATCAGGCAACCCGTCATTATTGATATCACCTATTCCGACACCAGCACCTGAATAGAAGTCCTGATAAATAAAAATATTCAATTCATTACTCCTGGTAATAGTATTTTCAAAATATATACCTGTATGATCCGGAGTTAATAATGAAAATAACTTCTGCTCGTGGCTTACTTCTTTTACTGTTTTTTGATCGTAGCACCCTGTCAGATGACCGACATAGATTACTGCAAGCACTATGCTTATCTTTAAACAGTTTCTTTTTAGCTCCATCTGATATCATCATTTACGTTGAACCTTCTCATCATTCCATTATTCACCGCTTCAAATACCAGTGTATTACCGTTTGATCTAATCTCTTTCGGGGTTAATTACCCACCACTTGCGGCTTAAAAGTAATATTATTATTTGTATGAATGAAAACGAATACATATATAAATCGCATAATGTTTAGGTATTGTTGTATCATTTTGTATGTCCGGCCAAATATCGGAGAGTGGTAGTAAGTAAAGAGGTCGATAAAACGTTGAAGGATACATGTCTTGAAATATAAAGAACAAATCGAAACTCTATTGACGGCTGTAACCATCTATTAGACCCTGGTAATTATTTAATAATGGTATATTCTTTGATTATTAGATCACCATACACTGAATTATCAATCCTTATCCAACCCATTGCTTTTTCAATTTTATACCCTATATACTTATCTGCTACATTGACGAAATGACCAAAGCCAGGACAGTTATCTGAATTGCAACTAAAACTCTGCAGAATAAAAGTACTTGATTCACTAGATGACCAATTCGCATCACTTTCCAAACGAGTATTAAATGATAATGAATCTGGCAAATTATCAATTCCTGATAGCAAGATCTGGGTTTTGTTCTTCGTTATAATTAATGTTTCAATTGCAAATCCAGTTAAGGCAGGTTTAGGCGATTTAATGAATTTAGCTTCATACAGATTATCCCCATTTAAGTCGAGGGAATCAGTAGCGTTGGGTGGATATGACGGAAGAGAAATTACAGGATTCAGCTTGATTATTTCAAGATTATCATTCTTGTTTCCTATAATAACTACTTCATTATTATCGGGTTCACATGATACTAATAAAGAAAGAAGGATTAAGATTACAATTGATTTCATAAGTTTCATTTCATTGGCTAATTTATTGGATACTTGATTTCTTGCATGGGTCTAACTTGTTTATGCCTCGTGAAACAAGGCTTATTGGCGATTTTCAGGGTTTTTCAGGATTGTAAATAGGAATACCATTTTCGTCATGACCAAGTTTACCGACCTCGTCTATCTTAAGGCAATAACTACTTTTGTGTTATCTCTTTGAACAAAAAACGCCTGCACGGATTAAGGTGCAAGTGCCCAGGTAAGTTGAATGGTAACGTATATGAAAAGGATGAATTTTTAATTGACACCATCTGGAAAGGGATATCGTTCAACACGGCTTCATGTCGGGTTGAATGAACGACCACATCAAGCCGTATTTACCTTCTATTGCTTCTTTTCCAGATACAGTGTCACCTGGATTGAAACATTTTTCTGAAATACCAACAACACCCCCAACTGTTACGGTAGCACAAAAGGATTTTATAAATACATAATTGTTCTCTTTTTCAGCAGATTTTTTTTCACAACTGCCCAAAATGGAAATGATAAAGATGAGTCCTAATAGTTTTATTGCTTTCATCGATTCTATTTGATTATCAAATTATGAGTAAGATATGAATTGTCTCTGTTAATAAACCTTATTTCAAAATTTCCTGGAGAATTTGGTTGAAAATTGAATATTACAGTTCTTTCTAATGCAACCTGAGTACAAAAACTATTGATTTCTGTATGACCAAATGCTTTTACTGAAACTACATTGCCGTGGGTACTCTGTTCAAATTTGTCAAAGATATCACAACCACTTGATGTTGGATAATAAATTGTTAAGGATAAATCTTGATTCACTAATCCAGTGTTGGGTCCCTCTACTTTTGTCACATTCCAATGTACAGGAAAGGAGGAAGTATCATTGGCAGATTTCTTACAGCCTGAAGTCAGAAATATAAGAACAATGAAAAGAAAGGATGTATTTTTCATGATGATTTGATGTATCTTATCGTGACACTCTCTTTTATTTAATCAAGGTAAATGTTTTGATCTCGTAATAATCAGGCAAAGTCGGCAGATCAAGCCTGTATTCAGAGCAATCCCTAATCTTTGTACCAATCGTTATTCTGGCATTAAAGGGGAATACCATATTTTCCGAAGGACTTAAACCAGGAAGCGAATCGGTCTTGATGACTTTTGAATTAACACTTATAATCCAACCCCAGCAACAGGTGCATTTTTCAGTTACGAATCCAGTAATTTTCGCGTCAGTAGTTATGTTCTCTAAATCTCTGGCCCTTTCACAATTTGATAGTAAAAATATTGAAAGAACAAGTGCCCCAAATGTTATTTGTTTCATTTTGAGAAGTTTTAGGCTGGTTAAAGGTCAGGAAGAATACCACAAATTCTGTTCCAGAATGTTACATATTTACTATAAATTGTTTTTGCCCCGGATTTGTCAGGATTCTCATATAATTAAGACTCGTTGGAAAGTGAATTTCGTTCAACACGGCATCAGGCTTTCCTCACCATTTTAGTTGAGTGACCCTGAATAGCATCAGGCATAATTTCTTGGTGAATATCAATTATTTCATTCCAGGCTTAATAAACTCCCGTCCCGTCAGTCCCATAAGTAAAATCAATCAACACATTGATTCAGACAGCAACACTATACTTATGCCCAACTTTTAACCTCCACAATCGAAACCAAGGTAAATAAATTATGAGATATATGGAATCAGATTTATCATATTCCTGAAAAAGCTTGTGACACAGCTGCAAAGCCAGTGCCCCTGGACATACCGCCGGACTAATTCTACGTTTTTGATTTATTTGACCCAAAAAAAAATATTTCCGGAATACTAAAATCAAATTTGTATTGTCAGATCAAACTATTCTTTACTTTAGCACAACTATGGATCATCATGAAGATAATATTTTTATAATAATGAATAGTTGACAAATAAAATCAGATCGCGGGTATGAATCATTCAATCAGATATTCAGTTTTTTTATACATATTAATTCAATCAGGATTATTAATTGCAGGTAATACACAGAATACATACACTGATACTGATGCATCTGTCTCCTCTTCTCCGGGAATTATTGCAACAACATGGGGTGAATCAAAAAACGTAAAATGGAAAACTGAGATTCACGGAAAGGGATGGTCAACTCCCATATTACTGGGAGATCAGATCTGGCTTACCACAGCCTCTGAGGATGGGAAAAAAATGTATGCAGTCTGTGTCAGTAAAGAATCCGGAAAGATTCTTCATGATATCCTGGTACTGGAAAATGAGAAGGTCGAATGGAAAAACGAAACTAATACTTATGCCACACCCTGTCCTGTAGCCGCTGGTGGATATATCTATTCAGAGTTCGGATCTTACGGAACAGTTTGTATTGAGGCCGGATCAGGCAGGATAATCTGGAAAAGAACTGATGTGAGCCCTGAAAATATACCACATGGAGCTGCATCGTCCCCTTTAGTCTACAAAGATCTTATTATTCTGCAGCATGATGCGTACATAAACCCATGGATAACTTTGTCCCATTGCTGTGCAGATACCCAATTCAGATTCTTTAATCCTTCTTATATTCAGGATTATTGAAAACCCATCAGTTTGAAGATCGGCAGGAAGATTTTTAGCAATGAAAGTATATTCAGTTACCAGTGTACCAGCGATTTCATTTGCAAGTTGCATGTTTTTTGTAAACTGAATTGCATATAATCCACAATCAGTGTTTCGTCCGAGTACTTTTGCTTCGAATTGATATTCCTGAGTTGTGTTATTCTGCTCACAGGTAACAAGTAATCAGGAGTCACATCATAAACAGTTGCTCCATTCATAAAGGTTTCAAAGATGTTCATCGATGATCTATACCTACCTTTTGATGAGTGTTTAATGTTCTCATTTGTAGTATAGTAATCTTTAAATAGATCCTTTGCAAAAAACAGAGAAAGTAATGCAGTCCTGTTATTTTTCTGCAGATAAGCAGATATAATTGTTATTAAAGTTGCAATGACTACAGAGAAACTAATAAGGCTCTTAGTGAATGCAACATATTTTGTTGTAGTTCAATATAAGACGAGGCCGATAGTCAATATTAATAATAAAAACAGATGATAAAATTTTCTGTTCGTAGATTTCAGCGCCTTGCTTCATGTTCCAGATAAAACTCAGAAACAGAAGATTTGAACTTAATAAAAACCACAATGTTTAATAACCTACATATGCAATGATAGGTTCAACACTTTACACACTTACAAAGGAAAAATGGATGCACAACTTATACAAATCAGGGATCAGCAGAAGGAAGTCTGGAACAGGTTTTCTTCTGGCTGGAAGAAATGGGACGATCTTACAATGGACTTTTTGAAACCAATGGCTGATGCTATAATTCACCGCATAAAACCTAAGGAAAATGAGTTTGTGTTGGATGTTGCATCAGGAACAGGAGAACCTGGACTTACAATTGCAACGATGGTAAGAGGTGGAAAGGTGATTGCAATTGATCTTGCCGAAGGAATGCTTGAAATAGCCCTTGAAAATGCAAACGAACGAGGAATAAAAAATTATGAAACAATTACCTGTGATGTTTCCGATCTTCCATTCATTGATAATAGTTTTGATGCAATAAGTTGCCGGTTTGGTTTTATGTTTTTCCCAGATTTGTTACTTGCTACAAAAGAGATGGTTCGGGTTTTAAAACCCGGAGGGAGGATTGCTGTGGCCGTATGGAATGAACCTGGAAAGAATTTCTGGGCTACCTCTGTTCTGAGTATCGTTAATAAAAACATGGAAATTGCACCTTCCCCTCAGGGAGCACCCGGATTATTTCGTTGTGCTAATAGCGGCCTGATCCCGGATTTATTTGAACAAGCCGGATTAAAGAATATTATAGAAACAGAAGTCACGGGGAAACTAATCCCGGGAAACAGGAAAAATTATTGGAATTTTATGACTGAGGTTGTCGCACCAGTTGTAGCAGCTCTTAGTAAAGCTGATTGTGAGATGAAGGTAAAAATAAGGAGCGAAGTTTATAATTCGATTAAACACAAATACCCTGACGGAGCACTAGCATTAGATTCCAATGCTTTTGTAATTTATGGAGAGAAGTAGGGATAATTATTTAAAATTGTATGAAAATCGGTTTCTATGACCACTTCAGAAAGAGGTTTGAAAAGACATAACATATCAGAAAATTTCATCAAACAATTTCAGATATAGTGTTTAATAATTATGTATTATTAAGTAAAATTGACTTCACTTTATATGAGAAAAATCCTTACTATTCCTTACTTCGTATCCTTTTGCCGGATAGAGGACCTCCCAGTGCAGCACTTACGTAGCAAATGTCAAATGCTCCAGCACTTAATGGGAGAATGCCCCACAAAATAGATATCACACCGCCCGTATGTTCACGGTATATAAAGCCAACAACGAGGAAAACTATGCCAACGACAATACGTAGGATTCTGCCCGACATGCTATTGAGGAAGATCGAGAATCCAGATTGATTGAAAGATTCGTACATTTTCATAATAACTTTTTTAATGAGTAATAAATATTTTAGTGGGAGGTCTGACTTATCAAATTGATATACAATCGTAAAGTCATAAAGTTCATTAAATAAAGTAGTCTCGTTAAACATCGAAATCGAATTCGACGGTTTTTGGCTAATAAATGAAATAATAAAGAGATAGATTTTATTTAGTCTACCACATCAATATACTTGAGATGATGCTCTTTTATGTAGGTGATTATTTCCAACTTATTTTTCGGTCAAAACGTTCACTTTTAAAATTCGTCATTCTTCGACCACTTCACTTGAAGTTAAGTCTGATGTCTGTAAGTGGTTTATCTTCTGGGCTCCCCAGGCTGGACTCGAACCAGCGATCCTCTGATTAACAGTCAGAACTTGACAGTTTCCGATTATGATTTATTTTCAACCATTCCATTCGAACCTAGCACAAACCTGGCACCAAACAAAAAACACCTACACGATTCATGTGTAAGTGTCTGATTGTCTGGTAGCGAGAGGGAGGAATGATCTCCCGGACCTCATGATTATGAATCATGCGCTCTAACCAACTGAGCTATCTCGCCAGAATTATGATTTCAAACTATCTCCTGAGCTATGAGCCCAGGATAACTGCCAGGAGGTTCTGCTCTGCAGTAAATTCTCACTCCTCCCTGCTTTTTGCGGGTGCAAATATAATCAGTTTGATACAAACTAGCAATAAGATTTTTTAGTTTCAATATTTTTTCTATATTGCAGAAATAGTAGTGCATTAATGGATAATTATTTATCATGAGATCGAAGTTCGAATTGGAATATCAGCTGAACTGTTCACCCAGGGTGCTTTTCTCACGGCTCAATACTCCCGAGGGATTAGGTGAATGGTTCGCTGAGAAGGTTGATGCTGATGGCGATCTGTTTACCTTTTCCTGGAATAACTCCGAATCGAAAGCCAGACTTTCTGCACTGAAGGAAAATAAACTCGTCAGATTTGAGTGGGTAGGAATGGAAAATGAAGGATCAAATTATTTTGAATTCAGAATCAATATCGAAGAACTTACCGGCGCACTCGCCCTTATAATCTCTGATTTTGCCGAAGAGGACGAACAAAAGGATATAATCTCTCTCTGGGATTCCCAGATAACCGACCTGAAAAGACTGCTGGGGACATAACCAACGGCTCAGGCTTTGCCAGCCGTAGCTTTCTTCGACAACCGTAGCTTTAGCAAAGGTTGTAGCGAAGGCTGGGCTCAGGGCACGGGGCACGGGGTTAAAAGGTATTCGGTATTCGGTAATCAGTCTTCAGCCTTCGCAGAAGCTTCGGCTGACGCTGTCAGTGTCGTGATACGATACTTCGCGTAATGATGAAAAGTTGTAAATAGCTGAAAATCAAAAGCCCCCCCTGGGGGGTTGGGGGGTCGGTCCGGCGGGGGGACGGGGCACAGGGCACAGGGCACAGGGCACAGAGCACCCTCTCCCCTTCTCCCACTCTCCCCTTCTCCCACTCTCCCCTTCCCCACTCTCCCAATCTCCCTCTCCCACTCCCAAAATGGCTGCCAAAGGAAAATCAACATAGCTTAAACACGTTTTTTGACAAAAATCAAGTAATTTTGCACTTCAAATACAAAAGCATGCTGAAGAAGGTTGACAGTTTTGTTCTGAAATCATTTATTGGTCCCTTAATCTTCACGTTCTTTATCGTACTCATCATTCTTATTTTACAGTTCCTATGGATGTATGTCGATGAGCTTGCCGGTAAAGGCCTTGATTTTAAGGTAGTCAGTGAATTGCTGTACCATTTTTCAATGACTTTTGTGCCCACAGCCCTTCCTCTTGCCATACTGCTGGCATCACTTATGACATTCGGAAATATGGGGGAATTCAGTGAGCTATCTGCCCTTAAATCGTCAGGGATCTCACTTCAGAGGATTATGCTGCCCCTGATAATTCTGATAAGCTTCATCGCTGTAATCTCTTTCTTTTTTTCCAATAATGTCCTTCCATATTCAACAGCCAAAGCGAGAACCCTTCTTTATGATATACGCAGGAAAAAACCTGATATCAATATCCAGTCCGGTACATTCTACAACGGAGTGCCTGATTTCAGCATAAAAATAACCACCAAAGACCCGGTCACTAACCGGTTGAATAACCTTATCATATATGACCATCGTGAAAAAAGGGGCAACACCTCCGTTACCCTGGCCGACTCAGGATATATGAAAGCCACACCTGACGGAACTGGCCTGATAATGATTCTTTATAACGGCTATTCCTTCAATGAGATGGAGGATAAAAACATGAGTCCGGCTTCCAGACGATATCCCTCCAGAAAAGATTATTTTAAAGAGGAGACAATTGTAATACCACTTACCGGATTTGATCTGGAACGCAGCGAGAACGGCCTTTTCAAGTCAAACTCGGCAATGCTGAATATCTCACAGCTGACATTTTATATCGACTCGCTCAATATGCGGCACAATGAACGGATCAATAATCAGGTTAAGGAATTCAATAACACCAAAATATACACGCAATTAAATTCTATTAAAAAATTCCGGGAGCAGAAAGCCAGTTCCGATTCAACAGCAAAACACCGGAATTTTGACGCAAGGGCTATCTTCGATACACTCTCCGTTTCCGACAAAAATATAGTACTGGCAAGGGCCATTGCCAATATAAAAGACGGCGCAGCTTATCTTGCAGAGAAAAATGAGACAATGCACTGGGAGATCAAGGTAATCAAACGGTATGAAGCGGAATGGAACAGGAAGCTGACAATGTCGCTGGCATGCCTTGTGTTCTTCTTCATTGGCGCTCCCCTTGGAGCCATAATAAGGAAAGGAGGTCTGGGAACACCCTCAGTGATCTCAATATTTTTCTTTGTTATATATTATGTATTATCAATCTCGGGACAGAAACTGGTTGAAGAAGATGTTGTGGGTACATTTGCAGGAATGTGGGCAGCATCATATATATTATTGCCGATCGGTATCTTTCTTACGTATAAAGCCACTACCGATTCGGTTATCATGAACATTGACACATATCTTGTGTTTCTTAAAAAAATCAAGGATTACTTATACAGGATGAGTATAAATGGTAATCACAAAAATACAGTACCTGAATAATTTAATAAAGTAAGATGAATAATTTTAAGCTTAATACTATTGAAGAGGCGATTGAAGATATCAGAAACGGAAAGATCCTGATAGTAGTTGATGATGAAGACCGGGAGAATGAAGGTGATTTCATCTGTTCTGCAGAACTTGTGACTCCCGAAATAGTCAATTTTATGGCCAAGCATGGCCGCGGGCTTATCTGTGCTGCCCTTCCGGAAGAGAGATGCGAAGAGCTGGATCTGGACCTTATGGTTGGGATAAACACCTCCCTTCATGAGACTCAGTTTACTGTTTCCGTGGATTTAATAAACGAGGGAACAACAACAGGCGTATCAGCCAGGGACCGTGCACTGACAATTAAAGCTCTCGTCGATCCTGCAACATTGCCAAAGGATCTCGGAAGGCCGGGCCATATTTTCCCGCTTAAGGCAAAAGCTAAAGGGGTTCTCCGCAGAGCAGGACATACAGAAGCCGTTGTCGATCTGACACGTCTGGCAGGTCTCAGACCGGGCGGCGCTCTTGTCGAGATAATGAACGACGACGGATCAATGGCCCGGCTTCGCGATCTTCAGAAGATCAGCGAAAAATTTGATATCAAGATAATTGCAATTAAGGATCTTATTATATATACTCTCGAGAGAGATTCAATAATTGAAAAGGGCGACAGGGTTAAACTGCCTACAGAAAGGGGTGATTTCGAGTTTATTCCCTTCCGCCAGACAAGCAACGGTTTGGAACATGCAGCCCTGGTAAAAGGCTCCTGGACAAAAGATGAGCCTGTAATGGTACGGCTGCATTCTTCATGCTTCACCGGTGATATTTTCGGATCACTCCGGTGTGATTGCGGATCACAGCTTCACAGGGCTATGGAGATGGTAGAGGAAGCCGGGAAAGGGAGTTGTCATCTATCTGAGCCAGGAAGGAAGAGGAATAGGACTGCTGAACAAGATAAAAGCCTACCGACTGCAGGATGAAGGAATGGACACCGTTCAGGCAAACCTTAAACTTGGATTTGCAGAGGATGAAAGGGATTATGGTGTAGGTGCAAGCATCATGAGGGAACTGGGCCTTGGAAAGGTGCGGCTTATATCAAATAACCCTGTAAAAAGGGCAGGACTTGAAGGCTATGGCATTCAGATCGTGGAAACAATCCCCCTTATAATCGAATCAAATCCGCACAATAAGTTTTACCTCGAGACAAAAGCTAATAAAATGGGTCATAACCTGACATGGTATAAGCATACCGGGAATGAATAAAATTCATATTCTGCCCCGGAGTTATTAAACCATTTATGAAAAATCTCAGGATAGTCTTTATGGGAACACCTGAATTTGCGGTAGCAACTCTCGGCTCACTGCTAATGAATGGTTATAATGTCGCGGGTGTAGTGACATCACCTGACAAGCCTGCCGGAAGGGGAAGGAAAATTATAAAATCACCGGTTAAGGTTTATGCCGAATCAAACCACCTGTTTTTAATGCAGCCCCTGAACCTTAAAGATCCTGAATTTACAAAAACCCTCGAAAAGCTTCAGATTGATCTTATAATTGTCGTGGCATTCCGTATGCTTCCTGAATCGGTGTGGAAAATACCTTCCATTGGCACCTTCAACCTTCACGCCTCCCTTCTCCCCAACTACCGTGGCGCCGCTCCTATAAACCACGCTATTATCAACGGAGAGACAATCACAGGTGTTACTACATTCCTTATCGATGACAGGATCGATACCGGAAACATCCTTCTCAGGCAGGAGGTGCATATCTCCCCTTCTGAAAACGCCGGGGATGTACACGACAAGCTTATGAGGCAGGGTGCCAGGCTGGTTATCAGGACTGTTGAAGGACTGACTGAAAACAAATTAAAACCACAGCCGCAATCGATGTTTATTAAACCGGGGGAGATTCTGAAAACAGCGCCGAAAATATACCCGCAGGATTGTATCATAAACTGGAACAATGACCCTGTCAGGATACATAATCTCATCCGGGGACTTTCTCCTTACCCCAGTGCAAGGTCATTTCTCAGAAACGGGACATCACTTCAATCCTTCAAAATTTTTGAAAGCCAGCCCGAAATTGCCGGTCATGACCATAATCCCGGTGAGATTATCTCCGATGGCAGGCATTTTATGCGTGTGGCTTGCAGGAACGGATATATCAATATAATGAATCTGCAGCTGGAGGGAAAGAAAAGGATGAACTGTGAGGAGTTCCTCAGAGGCTTCAAAATTAAGGATTATACTATTGCTGCTGACCCACAGGCTTTGCATTCCTGAGCCAGATCTTACTTCCCGGCGGAGGCTCTGTACCCTCCTGCATTCTGTTCATCTTATAAAGACTCTTAAGTTTTATGCCATACCGCTGCGATAGCCCGTACATGGTATCTCCTTCCACAGTATTGTAATATTCTTTCCCCGGCTCAGCCTTTTCCCTTTTAGGCTGAAGATAAAGTATCTGTCCGGGAACAATGCTGAAATCGCCCTTTAATTCATTATATCTGGAAAGCTCCCATCTCAGCAGCTGAAACTCATCTTCAAGTTTTTCCCTGGTATCTCCGTCCTTTACAACAATATACCGGATCCCGTTATTTTCCAATATCCTTGGAACACGCGCAGCAACTCTGAGATTTTCATTCACAGTTGTCACAGGCACTGACTTCCTTCCGGGATCCTGAACCGCAACTGCATACTTAACAGCTATGGTATCCTTAGCAGCAATCGTATCCCTGGCAACGAGTTTCTTCTGCTGTTGCATGGAGGGCTGGTTATTTACCCTGTCGTAAATTGTGAGATTTTCCTCTTCAATTTTCCTTATCAGCATGTTGGCATAATCGGGATTTGTGGCATAGCCGGCTTTCTTCAGACCCCTGGCCCAGCTTTTGTAATCCGAAGGATTGATATCGAACAGAAACCCATATCTCGATCCCGACCTCAGAAAATCCGAGTGGTCATAAAATGAGTCTTCTGCCCTTTTGTACTTCCTGAAACAATCATTTCGCTTGTCATCGTGATGATAAATGACCGGCCCTGACCAGTCGTTGTGACACTTAATGCCGAAATGATTATTCGCCTCAATTGCCAGCCGGCTCCGCCCGTTATCCGATTCTATCATCCCCTGCGCCAGGGTTATACTGGCAGGGACCCCAGTCCTCTTCATCTCGCTGATAGCTATATCCTTATAACTTGCAATATATTCCCCGTCGGTAACCTGTGGCACTGACCTGACTGATGATGAGGTGAGGTGTCTGGAGGCTCTGCATGAGAAGAGAACTGAAATTACAGCCATTTGAAGGATTATCAGGAAGCGGATGCGCATTTCGATCAGGTTTTCGACAAAAATAGAAAAAAGTGTGAGATAAACTTGAAGAGCCCGGTATGCCGGAAATAATTAAAGGAGCTGCTGACCCTTGATGATGGCCATAAATGTTTGTTGATGCAAAATAACATATCAGAGTAGCTTCAATAATTATTACTTTTATAACCGTTACAGCATATCAATACTATTACGGATGAGAACAAAAATTATTTCATTGTCATATAAAGAATCTGAAAGAGCTGAAGAGCTCGAACCGGATGACCATGAACTTTCACTGGCCGCAGCAGAGGCAGCGCTGAACGCGTATGCCCCCTATTCCGGTTTCCGGGTTGGCGCTGCCGTCAGGCTGGAGAGTGGCGCAATTGTCTGTGGGACAAACGTTGAGAATGCTGCATTTCCCTCAGGGATATGTGCCGAACGAAACGCACTCTCAAATGCCATATCGAATCATCCGGGCGACAAATCTGTAGCAATGGCTATTTCAGCCATTGTAAATGGCTCTATAACGGATGAACCCGTAGCTCCCTGTGGCAATTGCCGGCAGGTAATTGCTGAAGAGGAATCAAGAAATGGAAATAAAATAAAGTTGATACTCCGGGGGAAGAGGAGAACCCTTGTAATCGGGAGTGCAGGCTCACTGCTTCCGATAATGTTCAACAGCAGGGATCTTGGTGTTATTCTTCCCTGATAACAAGCTGGAAACCTGCACCATGGATGTTCTTAATATTAAGGGCCGGATCCTCTGATAAAAACTTTCTTAATTTTGTAATATATACATCCATGCTTCTGGCAGTAAAATAGTCATCGGATCCCCATATTTTCTTAAGTGCCATCTCTCTGCTGATCAGAGTATTAGGGTTAATAGCAAGTAATTCAAGAAGTTGCGCCTCCTTAGGTGATAATTTATTCTCGGAATCGCCGAATGTGAGGGTTCTGAGTTTGGCGTTAAAAATAAATTTCCCGATTTCGAAAATATCTCTTGAACCTGACTGGAAATCGCGCCTTGAGAGAATAGCCCTGATTTTTGCCAGGAGTATATCAGTATCAAATGGTTTGGTTATATAATCATCGCCGCCAACTCCATATCCTTTCAATACATCCTCCTTAAGTTTTTTTGCAGTGAGGAAAATTATCGGTACTTCGTTATTTATCTGCCTAATCTCGTTGGCAATCGTAAATCCGTCAACATGCGGAAGCATAATATCCAGAATACAGATATTAAAAAGTCCTTTCCTGAAATGATCAAGTGCGTATTTTCCGTCGTCGACCCACTCAACGGAATAATCATTGATTTCAAGATATGACTTGAGAACAGATCCGAAGCTTAAATCGTCTTCAACAAGAAAAATCTTAATGACTTTATTACTCATCTTTATTATCCCCCATATTTATAGGTAAAAATACTTCAAACCTGCTTCCCTTTCCCGGTTCGCTAAAAACTGTTATGTTGCCTTTATGGGCCTCTATGATAGCCCTGGCATAATTTAATCCAAGACCGAATCCCTTGACGTCGTGAACATTTCCAGAATTCTGCCTGTAAAATCTTTCAAATATTTTGCTTTGTACCGATTTATTCATGCCGATTCCCTTATCTTCCACCGAGAGTATGATCCCGCCATCAGTGTTCCTGGTGGAGATTGTTATCTCCGGAGAATCATCGGAATACTTAATGGCATTGTCGAGCAGGTTATTCACAAGGTTTGCCAGGTGCTCGCTGTCACCATAAATAAGAGGCTCTTCTGCTACGAAATTAAGATTTATCCTGCCGTTTCTCTGCTGGACCTGTATTTCAACGGTTTCAACTGCGTGTTCAATGATTGTGTGAACTGATATTGGTTCAAATCTGAATTCAATCTCTTTCTTATCAAGAGAGGCTATCTGGAGAATTGTTTCAACCTTTTTGTTCATCCTGCTGTTCTCCTTCTTTATCATTCCGATAAAATGCTTTATGCTGGCCTCGTTATTGATCACCTTCGGATTTGTTATTGTGTCTGCGGCCAGGGAGATAGTTGCTATCGGAGTCTTGAACTCATGAGTCATATTGTTGATGAAATCCGATTTGATTTCGGAGATCTTCTTCTGTCTTATAATGAAATAAAGACTTAGCCCGAATGTTGCGAGTATAAAAAGTGAAAAGACAAGGGAACCACCCAGTAACCATGAAATGGAGCCCAGGACATAATTGGTCCGCTGCGGAAAAATTACTGAAAGAATTAAGTCCTGTCTTATAATATTACCTGGAAAAAGCCTGACCATATAGTTGCTTTTGAGAAAATCCCTCTTCTCTGTCTTTTTAAAGGTTCCATCCTGCACAACTCCGTCTTTAATTATTGCATACTCGAACGGTGTCTGTATACCTGCAAAGGAGAACTGCTGCTTAAGGGAATACTCGATCTCGCTGTTGTTAAGTTCCAGAGTCTTCTCCCATTGATATATCTCAGAGATTATCTGGTCGCTCATGTTCTGAAATTCGTCCGACCTTTTCCTGACCCAGTCAAGAAATTCATTCTGGCGAATATACATTCCGTTTGAACCCTGGTTCAACTCGCCCCTTGGTTTGACAAGTTTCATTTCCCCCGGTTCATGAACAGCTGAAAAGACAAGAGTATCCGAATTTGATACAATCGTTGTATCCCTGTCAAGGGGATAGGATTTGTCCCCGATAGTTACGGTATCCTGCCTCCCGGGAGATGTGTGGTTTGTTATCCTGACGCTCAGATTATTCCCCGAGTCAGTTGAATAGCTGTTGATGCTCAGATAGTTTGAGCCGCCCGGATCAGATTTATTAAAAACATTCTGGTTTGTCTGAACAAGATTGTTGAAAAGATTTAGCCGTCTGGCAGCCTCAATTGATTTTGCAGCATTTGACAGGCTTACAAATACTGTATTATTGAATGATTCGTTCCTGATATTTATTGCATTCCTTATCCATACTATCTGAACCCATATTATTCCAAGAATCGACAGAAGCATCATTATGATCAGCCCGGCAAATTTTGTCCTGTTCATGAAACAAAAATAAATTATTAAGTCGTTATTTAAATAATATTTAACTTTTCATTAACTCTAATTATGCATTTATTAGTTACTTAGGATTCCTTTTGTGGTATTTTATCATCTTAGCAAGTGAATATAGGCGTGCAGTGCCTGCGAACAGGAAAATAAGGAGACACGACACCGTGGCTGCTGAACGGTATCATCTGAAGATCAGAAAACACAAAATTTACTGTAATAACCCGGTCTCCTCCTATCCTAAAGATTCCATAAAAACCGGCCATATATCCCCTTCAGGAAAGTGGGCAGTAATAGTAATGGATTCCTTTTTGACCGGATGAATAAACTCAAGGCTCCTTGCAAACAAACTGATGCTGCCATCTTCGTTTGATCTGGGATAGCCATATTTGAGGTCTCCTTTGACAGGGCATCCTATCCTTGCCAGCTGTGCTCTTATCTGATGATGCCTGCCTGAATGAAGCTCAATTTCAAGAAGATAATATCTGTCCGATCTGGCTTTTATTCTGTAGGTGAGGCTGGCTTCTTTTGATCCTTTAACCTCAGTATCATAGACGTAAGTTTTATTCTGTTTTTCATTTTTCTTGAGAAAATGGCTGATAGTCGCTTCATCTTCGGGAGGCCTCTCCTTTACAATAGCCAGGTATATCTTTTTAACCTGCCTGGCTCTGAACATCTCATTAAGCCTTTCAAGGGCTTTTGATGTTCTGGCGAAAAGGATTACCCCGCTCACCGGGCGATCGAGTCTGTGAACAACACCCAGAAATGCTTCGCCCGGCTTCTTGTATTTTTCCTCAATATATCTCTTTACCTCGCTGTCGATTGAGGCATCTCCCGTCTTGTCACCCTGAGCCAGGTCTGAAGATCTTTTATAAACAGCTATCAAATGATTGTCCTCGTATAGTATTTCAGCCATTTCTTTTAAAAACTAATATTGTTCCTTCTCATTTGGAAAATCCATTGATCTCACATCAGCTATATAGTTCTTCACTGCATTCTTTATTTCCGCTGAAAGATTATGGTACCTCCGGAGAAAGCGCGGAGAAAATTCCTGTGTTATCCCAAGCATATCATGCAGAACAAGGACCTGTCCGTCAGTTTTCCCTCCTGCCCCTATGCCGATCAGTGGGATCCTGAGGCTATTTGTTACCTCCTCAGCTAATTTGGCAGGGATCTTTTCGAGCACTATTGCAAAACAACCGGTTTGCTCAAGCAATCTGGCATCCTCCATAAGCTTTCTGGCTTCCTCTTCCTCTTTTGCCCTTACTACGTATGTCCCGAACTTATGAATAGCCTGTGGAGTAAGCCCCAGATGGCCCATGACCGGAATCCCTGCAGACAGTATCCTTTCGACCGATTCAATAACCTGCTGTCCTCCTTCAAGCTTAACGGCATGAGCGCCGGTCTCTTTCATTATCCTTATGGAAGAGACAAGAGCTTCCTTTGAGTTGCCCTGATAGGTGCCAAAGGGAAGATCTACAACAACCAGGGCCCGCTTTACGGCCCTGACTACGGAGGCTGCATGATAAATCATATTATCGAGCGTTATCGGAAGGGTTGTGTCAAATCCAGCCATCACATTCGAGGCGGAATCACCTACCAGTATCACATCAATTTCTGCTTCATCAAGGATCCTTGCCATCGAATAGTCATAAGCAGTCAGCATAGCGATCTTCTCACCTTCGAGCTTCATCTCATTAAGAACGTGAGTTGTAACTCTTTTTACAGTTTTATGTATCGGCATAATTACTGAAA
This sequence comes from uncultured Bacteroidales bacterium, assembly GCA_963816345.1. Lineage (GTDB taxonomy): Bacteria > Bacteroidota > Bacteroidia > Bacteroidales > VadinHA17 > LD21. The sequence continues at coordinate 398,999 of CAWFKI010000005.1, read as the reverse complement.
TTAAATTAGATGCGACAAAGTTACTGATTTGTACCGGATGATCCCCCCGGCATTTATATCTTTTTAATTTGTCAGACATTATTGTACATCATGTCGTTTTGTCACATGAGCTTCCCGGCTTTCACTTCACACCAGAAAGGCGGGCCGGGAGTTGTGAACAATGCATGAAAATAGCAATAACTCATTAATAATATGACTGTTATCCTGAATTTCAGAAAGATCATCAGTGACTTGTCATTTAGTTTCCCAGTGTCAGTAGTCAATAACAGGACAGGATATTACCGATGTCATAATTACATAAAAAGAGACAATTGTCCTTATGGCATAATCATTGCATATCCCTCATGACACTTATAAAAATAAAAGATGATGTGTTCCGGGAGGCCGGTTAAAGAAATAAAAATGAATTTTAAAAATAAGGTAAAATGGGAAAAATAATTGGTATAGATCTGGGGACAACGAATTCATGCGTTGCGGTTATGGAAGGCAACGAACCTGTTGTGATACCTAACAGTGAGGGTAAGAGAACGACCCCGTCCATAGTGGCATTTGTTGAAAATGGAGAACGGAAAGTAGGAGACCCTGCCAAGAGACAGGCTATCACCAATTCGAAGAAGACTGTTTTCTCTATAAAGAGGTTTATGGGTGAACCATACGATAAAGTTACCAAAGAGATCAAAAGGGTATCATATACTGTTATCAAGGGTGATAACAATACACCCAGGGTAAAAATTGATGATCGCAATTATTCTCCGCAGGAGATCTCTGCGATGATTCTCCAGAAGATGAAAAAGACAGCGGAAGATTACCTTGGACAGGAGGTAACAGATGCGGTAATAACTGTTCCTGCATACTTCAGCGATTCACAAAGGCAGGCTACTAAAGAGGCCGGTGAGATTGCGGGATTAAATGTAAAGAGGATAATAAATGAGCCTACGGCTGCTTCGCTTGCCTATGGCCTTGATAAAAAGTCTCAGGATCTTAAAATAGCTGTTTTCGATCTCGGTGGAGGTACATTTGATATTTCCATACTTGAGCTGGGCGACGGTGTATTTGAAGTTAAATCGACAAATGGCGATACCCATCTTGGTGGTGACGATTTTGACCACCTCATTATTGACTGGATGGCAGAAGAGTTCCTGAAGGAAGAGGGAGTCGACCTGAGAAAAGATCCTATGGCTCTGCAGCGTCTTAAAGAGGCCGCCGAGAAAGCCAAAATCGAACTTTCAAGCGCAACCACCACGGAGATCAATCTGCCCTATATTATGCCTGTTGACGGTATTCCGAAACACCTGGTAAAAACACTTACACGGGCGAACTTTGAAAAGATATGTGATAAGCTGATACAGGCATGTATTGAGCCGTGCAAACTGGCTCTGAAGGATTCTGGTCTTGCAATTTCTGATATAAATGAGGTCCTTCTTGTCGGTGGTTCAACCCGTATACCAGCCATTCAGCAGCTTGTTGAGAAATTTTTCGGCAGGGTGCCTTCAAAGGGTGTCAATCCCGACGAAGTTGTGGCAATCGGAGCAGCAATCCAGGGTGGAGTACTTACGGGAGAGGTAAAGGATGTTCTTCTTCTCGATGTTACCCCTCTGTCGCTGGGTATAGAAACAATGGGCGGAGTAATGACAAGGCTCATTGAATCGAACACCACGATACCTACCAAGAAAACTGAAGTGTTTACGACAGCTGCCGACAGCCAGCCATCTGTTGAAATACATGTATTACAGGGGGAAAGGCCAATGGCGCCGGGAAACAAAACCATAGGACGTTTCCATCTTGATGGTATTCCGCCTGCTCCGAGAGGAGTCCCGCAGATTGAGGTTACTTTTGATATCGATGCCAATGGTATATTGCATGTTACCGCAAAAGACAGGGGCACTGGTAAGGAGCAAAGGATAAGGATTGAAGCATCCTCGGGGCTTAGTGATGAAGAGATAAAAAGAATGAGAGAGGAAGCTAAAGCGAATGCAGAAGCCGATACCAGGGCAAAGGAAAAAGTTGATAAAATCAATACTGCTGATAGTATGATCTTTACCACCGAAAAACAGCTTAAAGAATTCGGTGATAAGCTGCCGGCAGATAAAAGGCCGGCAATCGAAAGTGCGCTTGCAAAACTGAAAGAAGCACATAAATCACAGGATGTTGATGCAATTGACAAAGCCCTTGCAGAATTGAATTCCGTTTGGCAGGTAGCATCGGAAGAGATGTACAAAACCGCTCAGAATACCGGTCAGCCTGGTTCACAGCCCGGTCCGGAACAACCGGAAGATAAAAGTAACAAGTCGGGCAATGATGAAGTGACTGACGTTGATTTTGAAGAGGTTAAATAATACAAATCTTATTAATAGTCGTAGAAGGCCGTCTCAGAACTTAAATGAGACGGTCTTTTTTTATTTGCACGGAGCACGGGGCAGAAGGCACGGGGCACGGGGCACAGGGCACAGGGCACAGTTTAAGGTTCAAGGTTCAAGGTTGAGCCCCCTCCGAATAAGCTAAAAAATGAAAATGCTGTTAATTTTGCACTCCGTGCTACTCCGTTGCAACTCAGTGAAACTCCGTGGTTATCATCTTCTCACTTCGGTCTTCGGTCTTCGGTCTTCGGACTTCGGTCTTCAATCTGATTCACATTTTGTTATCAATAGAACGCTATAATCACCCGGTTAAATAACCTCTTCGGCAGAAATTTGTGTAATTTTGGGGAATATTTCACTTTTGGCGTGTATGGATCTAAAAATTATTATTGCAGCCTTTTTCTTAACCTTAACACTCACAGGAACTTGCCAGACCGAAGCAAAGCTCAATCAGACCGACGCGCAGGGCAGGAAGCAGGGACACTGGATAAAAAGATACCCTGATGAATCAATAATGTACGAGGGAACATTCAAGGATAATCATCCCGTAGGCGAGTTCAAAAGATATTACGGAGACAAGAACCTTAAGTCACTCCTCCGGTTTAACAGCACGGGCAATGAAGCCTCAGCCATATTGTACAGCCCTAACGGCTTTATATCGGCAAAAGGGAAATATGTCAATCAGAAGAAAGAAGGCAAGTGGCAGTTCTTTTCTGCAACTAAAAAAGATTATCTCATTTCCGAAGAGAACTATTCCGGTAATCTCAGAAACGGTTTGTCAGTCAGATTCTACCCCGACAGTACGGTGGCTGAAAAAGTCTCATACAAAAATGATATCAGGCAGGGAGAATGGATCCGCTACTATCCCGGCGGTTCTGTCTGCCTGAGATCTCAATATCTGAATGGCAGTATTGATGGTAAATTTGAAGTCTGGTTTGAAAATGGTCAGATTGAGTTCTCGGGTCAGTACAAAAATGATGCAAGAGACGGTCAGTGGACCATTTATGATACAACCGGAGCAGTCAGATACAGAATAGATTACCATGACGGGATCGCAAATGACCGGCAGATGGACATTGAACAATCTGACCTCCTGGATGCCCTTGAAAAAAACAAGGATAATACTCCCGATCCTGAGAAGACAGGGAATATGTGGTAACAGGGATTATCAACTTTAACATAGAATAGAGGTGAAAATTATTTATGCCCTGCTGCTGCTGATTATGACGGATTGGCTCTACGGGCAGGAGTCATATTTTTACAGAGTCTATTTCAGGGATAAAGGGGAAAACAGTGTAAGTAATTTTACTCCGGAACAGCTACTCTCTCAACGGGCCATACAGCGAAGACACAAAGCAGGAATTATTGCACCTGATATAAAGGACATTCCTGTATCCGGAGAATACCTCGATCAGATCTCTGCAGCCGGTTTCACGATTCATTGTACCTCAAAATGGATGAACACTGCACTTTTCAGAACCCAATCGCCGGCCGATATTAATATTCTGCTTGAATTTCCATTTGTGAGAGATGTCAGGATTGTAAAAACCCCGGGCGTCAAGAGCCTGTACCGTAATAAATCAGATATATTATACGATAATGAGGCCCTGCCACCTTTTGACCGTCCGGTGACAATGGTTGACGGACAGCCCCTGCATGACACCGGCTATGATGGTACTGGCATCCTGATTTGTATCCTCGATGGCGGTTTTATTAATGCCGATATTATATCTTCCCTGGATAATCTTCGTGGCAGACATGGGATAAAATCAGTTTACAATTTCGTACAGAATAACAAATCGGTTTATAATTCAAGCATGCACGGAACGGCTGTCCTGTCAGTACTCGCAGGGAAAATTGACGGGATGATTGAGGGTACGGCACCTGGCGCAGATTATTTACTTCTTCTTACTGAAGATGTTGCGACCGAATTCCCCTGTGAAGAAGATTTCTGGGCAGCAGGAGCAGAATATGCCGACAGCGCAGGTGCTGACGTCATCTCCTCCTCCCTGGGGTACTTTAATTTTGATGACCCTGCGTTAAATTATAAATACTCCGATCTTGACGGAAAGACTGCCTTCATTACAAGAGCGGCAGGCGTGGCTGCATCAAAGGGAATACTTGTTGTAAACAGTGCGGGTAATGAAAGAGGTACACCCTGGCAGTATATAATATTTCCGTCAGACGGTGACAGCGTTCTGGCGGCAGGAGCTGTTGACGGAGAAAACGTCATAGCCTCCTTCTCATCGTCAGGCCCTACAGCAGACGGGAGGATAAAACCTGATAATGTAGCAATGGGGGTAAACGTTCCTGTACAGGTAACTTCCGGTGAGATAGCCAGGGCAGACGGAACATCATTTTCCTGTCCTGTCCTGAGCGGAATGGCAGCATGCCTGATGCAGGCCGTTCCCGGGGCCCGGAACAGCGATATTATTGCAACCCTGCATTCGAAGGGTGATCGCTATAATTCGCCTGATTCGCTCTATGGCTATGGGATTCCTGATTTGGCAGCATCACTTACAGAACTGCAGAACAGGTACGTTCAGATACCGGTCAGGGAGAGTGTAGCCGGTCCGAATCCCACCACGGGAGATATTCTTATCACCTTCCGGCAACAACCCGGGTACGTTTTCCTTGAAATTATTAATATGGGCGGCAGGCTCATGTACAGAAAGGATTATAATGATTTTGCCGGAAGAACCCTTCACATTACTCAACTGCAGAATATGGCGCAGGGAATCTATTATATAAGATTGCGGACAGGAACCGGAAGCAGTGTTCATAAGATAATCAGGATAAATAACTGAGAATGAACGAAAAACTCTCACTATCTGAATTACAGCTGATAATAAGGGACTCCCTCTATCTCTCCTTCCCGCACACGTTCTGGGTCACGGCTGAAATTTCCGAAATCAGTGTCAACACTTCCGGTCACTGCTATCTTGAACTTATTGAGAAAAATCCTGATGAAAAAAATATAAGGGCCCGGATAAGAGGAATCATATGGAGCAGCCGCTATGGCTTTATAAAATCTTTTTTCGAGAATATAACCGGAGAATCCCTCACGGGAGGGTTGAAGATCCTGGTGAGGGCAAAAGTGGAGTATCATGAATTGTACGGCTTAAGCATTGTGATTAACGATATAGATCCTGCATTCACCCTGGGAGAACTGGCAATAAAACGTCAGCTCATTATTAAAAAGCTTGAGCAGGAAGGAGTCTTTTCAATGAACAGGGAAATTGATTTTCCTGTTTGTCCACAGAGAATTGCAGTAATTTCATCTAAAGCTGCTGCCGGCTATACGGATTTTATAAATCATCTCAGGGAAAATAGTTTCGGATACGTATTCTATACAGCCCTGATTGAAACACCTATGCAGGGAGCGGAGACAGAAGAAGGCGTGACTGGCGCCCTCGACAGGGTCGCTATGAATTCTCACCTGTTCGACCTGGTTGTCATTATAAGAGGCGGCGGATCACAAACTGACCTGAGCTGGTTTGATAATTACAATATCGCATACCATGTAACACAGTTTCCTTTACCTGTGGTTACTGGAATAGGCCATGAGAAAAACCTGTCTGTTACCGATATGGTGGCTAACAGATCGCTTAAAACTCCGACCGCAGTGGCAGACTTTCTTATAGATTGTATGGCATCGGCTGAAAACAGGCTCATTGAGCTGAGTACTGAGATAAGAGATCTTTCCGGGATCATAGTTGCTGAAGGTATGAGTCTTACCGAATCATTCAGGATAAAGCTGTTGCCTGTGGCCAGGTTGATGATTTCGGAAAACAGGGAAAAACTTTCAGCTGTAGCCATGCAACTCGTGAGGACAGGCAGGGAAAAAACTTTTAAAGCCGGTGTACTTTCTGCCGGACAGTTATCGAGGATTATCTCCTCCGTCAGATCTTTTTCCTCCGGCAAGGCCGGTGAAATCGAAAGATCAGGAAAGAACCTTGTTGCATATACAATTAATTCCCTTATAAGCAGGAAATCCCGGCTGGGAGCTCTGGAAAACACACTGACTATCCTTAACCCTGACAATGTACTTAAACGGGGTTATACAATAACTTCACTAAATGGAAAAATATTGAAAAAACGGGACCAGGTAAAAAAGGATGATTGTATAAAAACACGGTTCGCTGACGGATCTGTGAGCAGTAAAGTGACAGATTGATATTCAGGTGGAAGAGGAAGATGTTATTAAATCATAAATTCGCATTATTATGGCAAAGAAAGAATTTTCATTCAGCGAGGCTGTAATTGAGATCGAGGAGATCCTTAAGCAGATTGAAAGCGGCGATCTTGATGTAGATAAACTGTCGGTGGAGGTCAAACGTGCCTCCGAACTGATAAGGCAATGCCAGAAAAAACTAAGGACAACTGAGGAGGAGATCAACAGTATATTTAAGGAACTTTCTTAAAAATAAATCAGGACCGAAGTCCTGATTTACTGTGTTAATACCCTAAACCTAAATCCATGAAAAAACTCTCGTAAACTGATTCAACTAATTTTAAATCTTAAACGTTTTAAGGACCTGAAATGTTTCAAATATTCCGGATTAAATGGTTAAAAAAGGCAATTATTTGACGAAATGATTATTTCTCTACACCAAGCACATCTTTAAAGGCCTTAACAAACGTTTCCCTGGGCAATGCTCCCATTGCCATTTGCGGTTGACCTGTTGCAGGAACGAATAAAAATGAAGGGATGCTTCTTATCCCAAAGGCTGACGCAAGCTCCTGCTCTTCTTCAGTGTCGACCTTATAGACATTTAATTTCCCGTCAAAATCCTTCGCGAGCTCTTCAAGAACCGGCGCAACCATCTTGCATGGTCCGCACCAATCGGCGTAGAAATCGATTATGCAAGGCTTTTCACCTTCAAATTTCCACTCCTTGTTAATTTCGTAATTGAATACTTTTTTCAAAAACGTCTCTTTTGTTAAGTGTTCTACCATTTTTTTATTTATTAAAACATACGAAATCTCAATTTGTTTATAACTGTAACAAGCATTATACCATTATCCCTTTAACTCCACTATTTACATAAAATTGAGTAATAATTGTAACTTTGTCAGGATAAATTAACAAGTTGTCATATCTACATATGAACATATGTCTAATTGACAAAATATTCGGGACTCTCAGTACTGTTTTCACCAACGAAGGAGTGGAGGGATATGTGATTGGAGGATGGGTAAGGGATTGCATCCTGAAAAGAGATCATCCTGATAAGGATATCGATATAGTTGTAATAGGAAACGGCATTGCAATCGCCCGTAAGGCAGCCAGGATGCTTGGCCCCGGCATTAAGGTAAGTGTCTTCAGAAATTTCGGCACGGCCATGTTCAGGCATAATGAATATGAGATCGAATTTGTAGGGGCCAGGAAGGAATCTTATGAACGGGGATCCAGAAAGCCTGTTGTTGAAAACGGGACCCTTGAAGATGATCAGAAAAGAAGGGATTTCACAATTAATGCTCTTGCAATAAGCCTTAACAAGGATACATTCGGTGAACTTCTCGATCCTTTTGACGGAAGGAACGATATTCGGAAAAAGATAATCCGTACTCCGCTTGATCCTGACAGGACTTTTTCAGATGACCCTTTGAGGATGATGAGAGCAATAAGGTTTTCAACACAGCTGAATTTCTCGATAGAGGAAAATACTCTTAAATCAATTAAGGAGAATGCTGAAAGGATAAAAATAGTTTCTCCTGAAAGGATAGTTACCGAGCTTAATAAAATCCTGATGTGTGAACATCCCTCGCGCGGATTTATTCTGCTGGAGAGCACGGGTCTGCTTAAAATCATTTTCCCTGAGCTGGATAATCTGAAAGGGGTTGAGACAAAGGGAGGGAAGGCACACAAGGACAACTTTCTGCATTCAGTAAAGGTACTGGATAATATCAGCAGGAACACTGATAACCTTTGGCTGAGATGGGCTGCCCTGCTTCACGATATTGCAAAACCAGTCACAAAAAAATATTCTCCGGATGCAGGATGGTCCTTTCATGGCCATGAATATATAGGATCAAAAATGGTGCCCGACATATTCCGTAAGCTCAGGCTCCCACTGAATGAGAAGATGAAATATGTGCAGAAAATCGTAGACCTTCACCTCCGCCCTATTGCACTTTCACAGGAAGTTGTTACCGATTCTGCAGTCAGGAGGCTTTTATTTGAAGCCGGTGATGATATCGACGACCTGATGGTACTTTGCGAAGCCGACATAACTTCGGGGAATGAGGCCAAGAAAACCAGGCATCTTGAAAACTTCAAAATTGTCAGAAATAAACTTAAGGAAATTGAAGAAAAGGATGCCCTGCGGAATTTTCAGCCACCGGTGGATGGCAGTGAAATAATCCGCGTCTTTGGAATTAAACCCGGAAAGCAGGTCGGAATTATAAAAAACGCGATAAGGGAAGCGATAATTGAAGGAATTATCCCCAATGAACATGATGCTGCAATAAAGCTGATGCTTGAGAAGGGTAAAGAGATTGGCCTGGCCCCTGCCGATCCTATCTTATTTCAAGATCAAGCAATACAGGAAGGTGATCGCTGAATCCTCCCTGGTAATGATATCCCCTGTAAGTAGAAAGTGGAGTAGATCCCGGGTAAGAAGGATCCTTCATGAGAAGAAAATCAGGCCTGAAGATCTTTAGCTTTTCCCTGCCTGTACACAGTCCACTGCTGCAGGTCAACAGGAAATCAGAAACTATTACCTGGTCAATCATTTCCCAGGTACCTCTGTAACGGTAGGTTCCCAGGCCCTCCCCTGCCATGGTTTCGGAAAGATTTACAAGAATTCTGCCTGAGTCCGAAGGGGCCGTGAGGGTGGCAATTTCCGGATCATCGGGAGTGCAGTTAAAATCACCGGCAACTATAATCCTTGCTCCTTCGGGTGTACCTCTGATAAGTGAATCCGCCTTCTCTTTTATCATTTTCGAAATTCTTTTTCTCAGCCCTTCTCCTGCGAGAACTCCTCCCCTTCTTGAAGGCCAGTGATTTACAATAAGGTGCAATGTGTCGCTTCCTGCTGCAATTTTCGCATAGAGCACACTTCTTGAAATGAATTCCCCTCTTTGCATACCTGGCGGGATCCAGTACTCATATTTTATGATATCTGCAGCATCGGAATTGCAGATTAAACAGACATCAATTCCTCTCGGGTCAGGTGATTCCTCATGGATTATTCTGTATTTAAATTTTGATAAATATGTGCCATAAATAAGATCTTCGAGGATTTCCCTGTTTTCAACCTCACACATTGCCACAATCTGGGGGGGATCCCAGTTTCCGGCCGCAACTATGGTCTTGTATAATGAGTTTATCTTCCTTTTATACCTGGAATAATTCCATTTCATCACTCCTTCCGGCAGGAAGTCATTATCATTTTTAAGAGTGTCATCAAATGTATCAAACAGGTTTTCAACATTATAGAACATTATCCTCAGCGTCCGGGCTACGGGAACCTGCGGATATAACCTAATTGGAAATGTCAGGAGTATGAGAGAGCATGTGATGACTAAAACGACACACTTCATGATAGCATCCCTCCAGTGATAAAGTTTATATTAAGCCATTAAAATTAATGTCCGCCGGGGACATAAATCGCTACACTTAATAAATACTCATACCTCAGCAGCTATTATTTACCTGTGTAAGCAGAAGGCAGAAGGCAGAAGGCAGAAGTAAGAAAATAATTAATCAGGTTCCGGTAACTTATAATGCATTTATCCAACGGTAGCGCCTGGCGCTTTCCCCGAATTTTACCGCTAAGGTAAGCTCATGACTTCCAAGGGTTTTGCTCCTGATGTCGCTCATAGGGTAATCGAATGCATAGGCGAAGTAGAACCTGTCATATTTTAATCCAAGCATAAACACGATAGCGTCACTTGTCCTGTAGGAGACTCCGGCCCAGTAATCATTTTTAAAATAGACACGGGTAGTGATATCAGCCTGGATCACCTTGAAAAACATGTCAGATGATTTTATCAGCGCCGATGGTTCAAGCTTCCAGTTATCAGCCAGAGGGATCTTAATGCCGCCGGAAAGAAAATAATGACCAAGTTCGTGTCTTCTCGAATCACTGCTGTCAGCAAATGCAAGAGATCCGCGCAGAAGATTGGTCATGGAGAAACCGACATAATATTTTGAAGTGGTATAGCTTGCGCCGAAATTAAAATCCGGAATGAATACTGATCTGTCATATGTCATCAGGAAAGGATCATTCCTGTTATAAATTGCACCATCGATATTTGTTGCATACTGGTATGCCGTAAAGGCAAGTCCGAAGGAAAGAGTGTTCGGCGCCTCCAGTGATTTTCCAAGGGGAATATGGTATGCATAAACAGCCTGACCGCCGGTCCGCCTCATTATACCGTTAATGTCGCTGAAGAGGTATCCTCCGAGACCGACTCTGCTCCCCTTTGTTGGTTTTACAAGTTTTTTTCTGACAGCTGTTGACTTGGATATATAACTGTTCCGTAATAACCGTGTCTGAAAACTTGCTGCGTAAGTACTGGGAGCATCTTCCATCCCAACCCATTGTTCTCTGACTGTAAGGTTAAGAGTAGTATAACCGTCACGACCTGCTATTGAAGGATTGATCAGAAACCCGTTCATTATATATTGACTGTACATCGGAACCTGCTGGGCAACTGCAATCCCACATATGAAGCTGAGAACAATTCCGGATAATATGCTTCTGATATAACTCATAAAAATAATATTGATAATAAAACAATAATTATCTGATTATACTTATTACGCCCGATCTCGGCTTACTTCCATTATTAAGATGAAGAATATAATGATATGAATCTGTTGGCAATAGTTTTCCTCCCATAGTCCCATCCCACGGATCTGCAAGCAGATTTCTGGTGTGGAACACAAGCTCTCCCCACCTGTTGAATACAAAGATTTCTGCATCCGGGAACAGGTCGATATTTTTAATCACCCAGGTATCATTATAACCATCATCGTTCGGAGTTATAATCGTCGGGATCTCAAGGCATCCCTCAGAACCAATTACATCCACGACAATATCCGCTGCGGCCATGCAGCCATTATGATCTGTTACCCCGACCCTGTATGGACCGGCCAGGAGATCTTCTCTTTTCAGGGTAATGGTACCATCGGCCCAGTATACATTATATGGTTGTGTCCCTCCTGCAATTGAAAGCGTTATACTCCCGTCAGCAACAGCAGGACAGGAAGCATCTGTTTTGGAAAAATCAAGAGTAAGCACTGCCGGGTTTGACAAAGTAACACTTACTTCATCTGTACAAAAATTAATGTCCCGCACCGTTACTGTATATGTGTTTGCATCCAGGCCGCTGAAGGAAGCCGAAGTCTGGAAAGCGCCACCGTTCAGGCTGTACTCATATGGTGCCGCCCCTCCTGATGCAGTGAAAGTGACCAGTCCGTCAGCCGCGCCGTAACATGATATTTCACTCTGCGATGACACACTCGCTGTAAGCGCCACGGCAGGCTGTGTTATTGTTGCCATAGCTACAGAGGTGCAGCCGCTGGCATCAGTTATTGTAACCGAGTAATCTCCTGCAACCACATCAGTCAGATCCCTGGAGGTCTGGCCATTAGTCCACAGATAAGTATATGGTCCTGTGCCTCCTGTTACTGTCAGATGAGCCGAACCTGTAGCCGTACCGGAGCAGATAATATCATCAACGGTTACAGTCACATTCAAAACAGGAGGTTCTGTTATGGTGCCTGACAGGCTGATATTGCAGCCGCCAGCATCTGTGATTGTAACGCTGTAATCTCCTGCGGTAAGGCCGGAAAGATCTTCTGAAACGGCACCATTATCCCAGAGGAAACTATAAGGTGTGGCTCCTCCGGTCACAGTCACATCAATTGATCCATCGGTTAATCCGTTGCAGCTAATATTCTTTACTGATATTGTGCCTATAAGACCCGCTACCAGAACATCCGTTGTTGTAGTACAACCGTTAGCATCCGTAATTGTAACAGTATAGCTCCCGGCTGCCACGTTTATGAGGTCTTCACTTGTATCCCCATTACTCCAGCTGAATGAATAAGGGGCAGTACCACCTGAAACAGTCAGGTCAACAGCCCCGGTAGCTCCTCCCGAGCATGGTGTACTTGTGACAACTGCAGTACCGCCAAGAGCCGAGGCGGGTTCAGTAACATCCAAAGATGTATTTGTAGTACAGCCATTTGCGTCTGTAATCACTACTGAGTAATTCCCTGCACTCAAACCCGAAAGATCTCCGGTTATGGCGCCATTATTCCACAGGAATGTGAATGGTGCAGTTCCACCTGTAACTGTAAGGACAACCGAGCCTGTGGCTTCTCCGAAGCATGCCACATTTGTGACAACAGTTGTGGCTGCAAAAGCAATTGCAGGCTGGTTTATTATTACAGAAACTATTATGGAAGATAATGCTGCATCCCTTACCGTAACAGTATGCGCACCGGCAGCCAGCGCTGTGAAGGTCCCCGAACCCTGGTACGATCCTCCGTCAAGGCTATATTCATATGGAGCCACACCCTGGGAAGCCTCAACTGTTACAGCTCCGGTAGAGGTTCCATAGCAAATTATATCTGTTAGTAATGTGATGGTTGCGGTAAGAGGAGGCACAGGTTGGGTAATCAATATATTGACATCAAAAGTACACAGGTTATTATCCTGTACCGTAACAATATATGATCCGGCAGACAGGGTTCCAAAGGTTCCAGAAGGCTGGTATGGTCCGCCATCAAGGCTATACAGGTAAGGAGGAGTGCCACCTGTCCCGCTTACGGTAACACTGCCATCGTTTCCTCCGTTTATGCTAACATTTGTCTGGGATGTAGTATCTCCTGTTAACGGCGAAGGCCCAGTTATTGTAAACTGCAATGGTAAAGATGAGCAACCGGGAGAATCTTTTACAACCACCGTATAAATGCCGGCACCTAAGCCGGTCTGGTCTTCATTTGTTGCAACCACACCCGGGCCAGTCCACAAATATGTATATGGCCCTGTACCACCTGCAGCCGTAATATCGATTGTGCCATTGGAAGCCCCTGAGCATAACACATTTGTCTTGTTACCTGTCACTGTCGGCAACGGATTAATAACCGCGGTAACCTGCTTTATATCAAAGCAACCCGCTGCAGTTGTACCTTTGATATAGTATATTCCTGCTGAAGCTGTTCCTGGTGTGGGGTAAACAACTGTTGCTGCAGGATCAGTCCAATAGGTAAAGGTCAATCCGGAGCTGCTTCCTGCAGTAACTCCTGAGGCAGTTAAATTAACCATCGAGGGCGAACAAACCGGAGCCGGGTCAGTGATAACAAGTGACGGAACCGGATTTATGGTAACTGTGGTTGTTGTGGTTGCTGTACCGCATCCCACCGAGATCATTGTATATGTAACCGTATATGTCCCGGCTGAACTTGTCCCGGGATCTATCTCCCCGGTAGCCGAATTTATACTCAGACCTGCAGGTAATGAGCTATATGTGCCACCCGCAGTTCCAGTCATCGTTACACTCTTAAGCCCGGCATCGCTGCACCATGGTGAACCCGTATACGATATCGTCGCTGCCGGAGGCCCTGTAACCAAAACAGCTGTTGATGCTGTTGCTGTTCCTCCGCAGCCTCCGGTAATCGTAAAAATAATATTGCAGCTCCCGGCCGATATGCCCGTTACCAATCCTGCAGGGCTGACTGTTGCCACAGCAATATTGCTGCTGCTCCATGCGCCGGTACCACCGCTTAGAATTACTCCATTGGCTGTATATAAGGAGCTCCCTCCTATGCATAACGGTGTCGCACCTGTTACAGAGGTTATATCTGCATCCGGATTTATTGTCACCGGTTTCTGAGCTGAGACTGTACCTCCGCAACCTCCGGTAATTGTAAAGATTATGTTACAGCTTCCTGCTGCAATCCCTGTAACCAGGCCTGCAGCACTAACTGTGGCTACTGCCGGATTGCTGCTGCTCCAGGCTCCGGTACCTCCGCTGATTATTGCTCCGTTTGCTGTATAAGTTGCCGTTGCCCCTGTGCACAGAGGAGAAGCTCCCGTGACTGAGGTAATGCTGGCATTCGGGTTAATTGTGACTGCCTGCTGAGCTGATTTCGTACCTCCGCAGCCGCTTGTAATAGTATATATAATATTACAGGAACCTGCAGATATTCCGGTTACCAGTCCTGTGGCACTTACGGTCGCTACTGCCGGGTTGCTGGTGTTCCATATTCCTGTGCCTCCGCTTAGTACCACCCCGTTCGCAGTAAAGGTTGCTGTTCCCCCGATACACAGAGGAGAAGCTCCTGTGACTGAGGTAATTGCTGCATTAGAATTAATTGTCAGCGACTGCTGGGCTGATACTATGCCTCCGCAGCCACCCGTAATGGTGAAGATTATATTGCATGTGCCTGCAGTAATACCCTTAACCAAACCGGCGGCACTCACGGTGGCTACAGCAGGATTACTGCTGCTCCAGGCTCCTGTGCCTCCGCTGAGGATTACTCCGTTAGGTGCATAGGTCGCTGTACTTCCTATGCACAAGGGAGAAGTGCCCGTTACTGATGTGATGCTTGCATTCGGGTTTATTGTGACTGCCTGCTGAACTGAGATATTGCCTCCGCAACCTCCCGTAATTGTAAATACTATATTACATGTCCCACCTGATATTCCTGTTACCAGACCTGCCACACTTACGGTTGCTACTGCCGGGTTGCTGCTGCTCCAGGCTCCTGTGCCTCCGCTGAGAACAGCTCCGTTTGCTGTATAAGTTGCCGTTGCCCCTATGCACAGAGGAGAAGCTCCCGTGACTGAGGTAATGCTGGCATTGGGGCTGATAGTCACTGCCTTTTGAGCTGATTTTGTACCTCCGCAGCCGCCCGTGATAGTAAATATAATATTACAGGAACCTGCAGATACTCCGGTTACCAGTCCTGTGGCACTTACGGTCGCTATTGCCGCGTTACTGCTGCTCCAGGCTCCGGTGCCTCCGCTGAGTACTGCACCGTTTGCAGTATAAGTTGCTGTTCCTCCGGCACATAGAGGAGAAGCTCCTGTGACAGAGGTAATTCCGGAATTGGGGCTGATAGTCACTGCCTGCTGAGCTGTAACCGTACCACCGCAACCACCTGTTATAGTGTATATTATATTAACTGTTCCTGAAGATATTCCTGTTACCAGGCCTGCTGCACTTACTGTTGCCACTGCAGGGGTGCTGCTGCTCCATGCACCCGTACCTCCGCTGAGTACAACTCCGTTGGCTGTATAGGTCGCTGTTCCTCCAATACAAAGAGGAGACGTCCCTGTCACTGAAGCGATGCTGGCATTAGGTCTTATTGTAACCGCCTGCTGGGCCGATACTGTTACCCCGCATCCTCCCGTAATTGTGAAGATTATGTTACAGGTTCCTGCAGATACTCCGGTTACCAGTCCTGTGGCTCTTACGGTCGCTACTGCCGGGTTGCTGCTGCTCCATGTTCCGGTACCTCCGCTGAGAACAGCCCCGTTTGCGGTATATGTTGCTGTTGCCCCTATGCACAGAGGAGAAGCTCCGGTGACTGAGGCTATGCTGGCATTCGGGTTTATTGTCACAGCCTGCTGGGCCGATACTGTTCCTCCGCAGCCGCCTGTAATAGTAAATATTATGTTACATGTTCCAGCAGTTACTCCGGTTACCAGTCCTGTGGCGCTTACGGTCGCAATTGCCGCGTTGCTGCTGCTCCAGACTCCGGTGCCTCCGCTGAGAACAGCTCCGTTTGCCGTATATGTTGCTGTTGCCCCTATGCACAGAGGAGAAGCTCCGGTGACTGAGGCTATGCTGGCATTCGGGTTTATTGTGACTGCCTGCTGAGCTGATTTCGTACCTCCACAGCCGCTTGTAATAGTGTAGATTATGTTACAGGTACCTGCTGAGATGCCTGTTACGAGCCCGGCCGCACTGACTGTGGCCACTGCAGTGTTGCTGCTGCTCCAGGCTCCGGTTCCCCCGCTCAAAACTACTCCGTTAGCGGTATAGGTCGCTGTTCCTCCAATACAAAGAGGAGACGTCCCTGTCACTGAAGCGATGCTGGTATTAGGTCTTATTGTAACCGCCTGCTGGGCTGATGCTGTT
Source organism: uncultured Bacteroidales bacterium (assembly GCA_963816345.1). Lineage (GTDB taxonomy): Bacteria > Bacteroidota > Bacteroidia > Bacteroidales > VadinHA17 > LD21. The sequence goes on along the minus strand of CAWFKI010000005.1, from coordinate 382,533 downwards.
CCTCCGCATCCCCCGGTAATAGTAAATATTATGTTACAGGTCCCTACAGAGACTCCGGTTACCAGGCCCGCAGCACTAACGGTGGCTATTACCGGATTGCTGCTGCTCCATGACCCCGCACCTCCGCTGAGTATTGCTCCGTTTGCCGTATATGCAGAAGTCCCTCCTATACACAGAGGAGTCGCTCCCGTAACTGAAGTTATACTCGCATTCGGACTTACTGTCACTGCCTGCTGAGCCGAAACTGTTCCTCCGCAGCCGCCTGTAATAGTAAATATTATGTTACATGTTCCAGCAGTTACTCCGGTTACCAGTCCTGTGGCGCTTACGGTCGCAATTGCTGCGTTGCTGCTGCTCCAGGCTCCGGTACCTCCGCTGAGAACAGCTCCGTTTGCCGTATATGTTGCTGTTGCCCCTATGCACAGAGGAGAAGCTCCGGTGACTGAGGCTATGCTGGCATTCGGGTTTATTGTGACTGCCTGCTGAGCTGATTTCGTACCTCCGCAGCCGCTTGTAATAGTGTAGATTATGTTACAGGTACCTGCTGAGATGCCTGTTACGAGTCCGGCCGCACTGACTGTGGCCACTGCAGTGTTGCTGCTGCTCCAGGCTCCGGTGCCCCCGCTCAAAACTACTCCGTTAGCGGTATAAGTCGCTGTTCCTCCAATACATATGGGAGTAGTCCCTGTAACTGAGGTAATAGCTGAATTCGGGCTTATTGTAACAGGCTTCGGAGCTGAGACCGTACCACCGCATCCACCGGTAATTGTGTAGATAATATTGCATGTACCTGCCGATATGCCTGTAACCAGACCTGCAGCGGTTACCGTTGCAATAGCAGGATTACTGCTGCTCCAGGCTCCGGTACCTCCGCTGAGTATTGCACCGTTAACCGTATAGGTGGTAGTCCCGCCAATGCAGAGAGGAGAAGCTCCTGTAATGGAAGCGATGTTTGCATTTGGACTAACAGTCAGTGACCTCTGGGCTGAAACCGTTCCTCCGCATCCCCCGGTAATTGTAAAGATTATGTTACAGGTACCGGCTGATATCCCGGTTACAAGTCCTGCAGCGGTTACAGTTGCTATAGCAGGATTACTGCTGCTCCATGCTCCTGTTCCTCCACTGAGGACCACTCCGTTAGCAGTATAGGTCGTGGTCCCTGTCATGCATATCGGGGAAGCTCCTGTGACTGAGGTGATACTTGCGTTGGGAATTACCGTAACTGCAAGACTATTGGGTGCACTTGTTCCGCAGGTATTACCCGCCGTAACCGTAATATTTCCATTCTGACCGGGGGCACCTGTCTGTACAGTTAAAGAAGTGGTTCCCTGACCTCCGGTAATTGTCCAGCCTGCAGGTACTGTCCAGGTGTAAACCGTAGCATTTGCAACCGGACTTATACTGTAATTTTGTCCGGCTAATCCTGAACACTGTGTCGTTGTACCTGAAATTGCTCCGGGGACTGCAGGAGTTGCAGGCAAAGTGGCATATGAGATTACTGATGAATTTCCTGAGGTGCCACAGCTGTCGACTGCTCTCACCCTGTAGTAATAAGTATTTCCGGCGAACAGACCGGTAACATTATAGGTTATAACATTTCCGACATTCCGGTCCTGGTACCCGGCTATATAGCTGATGAATGTATTTACAGAGGAAACATCCAGCCTGTATGATTTTGCACCCGCTGATGCAGCCCAGTTGGCTGTGATCTGGGAGCAGGTTGCTCCTGTACCTGCGGATGCAACCGGCGCCGGTGGTATTGAAAGAATAATTGCCGTCACATCAAACCTTGTCAGACTTTCGCAGCCATTTAATGACTGGCTGGCAAAATAGTGTGTGTTATTGACAAGAGGTGTCGCAGAGGATAAAGCGATTCCGCCAGTTGGGGTGCTGTACCATCTGATGCCTGTTCCGGTAATGTCCAGGACGGCAATTGTCGGTGAGGACTCTGAGCAGAATGTCTGTACAGCAGGACCAACAGGTGCTGAGGGTGTTACTGTGACAACAGTTGCAAGTGATGAAACGGAAGCAGTAGCTGTGCATCCTTTCGGATCGGTATAATTAACGGTAACCGTCCTGCTTCCTGCAGTCAGCCACCTTAGTGTCACGCTGTTATCCGAAGCAGTTCCGCCTGAAGTTATAAGATAGTCAGTACCTGCTACCCCTGTGAAACCCCACAGGTAGTTTAACTGGCCGGGTTGTGTGGTATAAGTAACGCTTGACGTGCTGCATGTTGCAGCTCCCGGTTGTGAAATAAATGTCGGAACAGGCAACGGATTTTCAGTGATTGTTTGTGAACCTGACATATTATTCGCACAAAGCGTAACATTATAGAGGGCCACAACGGTATATACACCATTTTTTTTGTTAGTCCAGATAAGCGGAGACCCCGTTCCGGGAAGAGGAGATCCGTCATTTACACCATTTTTCTTCAGCTGATAGCTGACATTCACTTCGGATCCGCTCAGAGTAATATCAACTCCGGAACCGGCACAATATGAATTTGCCGATGCCCCGACAATAAATACAAGTGGTACTGTAACAGTTGTCTGGATGACTTTTTGATTTGTACAACCTGTCGAAGGTTCTGTATAAGTATATGTTATATCATGAATTCCTGCTCCGGCAACCGAAGGGGTAAATGTATTTCCGGTCACACCCGGACCCAAAAATGTTCCTCCTGCAGGAGATCCTGTAAGAGTAACAGGAGCTGAATAAATACAATAAAATGCGTTCAGTCCGCTGAAGTTAACAACCGGCAGGCTGTAGATGTCGACAACCAGTTCGCTGGAATCTTTTGATCCGCAACTGTTTACTTCAACTACCTGGATATATCCGGTGACATCCCCGTCGGGGTCCCAGGTTATATCCAGATTGTTTGTACCGCCGGTAACAGAGGCGGGTGATCCGTTAAAGACTGTCCAGTTATATGTTGCGCCGGCGTGAAGGTCCACAGAATAGTTTATTGTTGCACCTGCGCACTGGAATGCATCTGAAGGAACTATTGCTGAAGTGACAGGCGGCGGGCAACAGGTGATATTTGCAGCCCAGCCCTCCCTGTTGAAAACGTTATCCGAAATAAAGTTGAATGTCATGCAGGTCCCTGTAGAGATCACGGAAACTGGAACGACAGTTCCCGAATACTTCCCGATAAGGGGCGATGTTTTGTCAGGTCCGTCGTAGACATATAAAGTATCACCTGATCTGACGAGAAAGCTCGAAAAATCAAATTTTATGGCATTGCCATTTCCGGAGCAGAATGTAACTGTATAGTTCTCATTGTCTTTGTAAAAACCTAGCGGTCCACCGCTGTCATAAAAGATCCCGTTACAGGTAGTAACGGTTTGTCCGTTAAAATTATTGATCTGGTATGATTGTGAATACAAATTTATTACGAGAGGCGCAAAAAATAAAATGATTTTCAGGCGTCTTGATATTTTAAAGTTCGTTTCAGAAATAAGATATTTAACACAAGCAGAATTCTTACTAAAGATGAAGGCCTCTTTAAGTAAATTCAGTATTTCCTTGGTCGCGGGTTTTTTATGCTTCATATAGGTCAGGTTCAAATATTCCTTAGTCAGATGTAATCTTCAATATACCAAATATTTAGGATATACCGGATAAAATATATTTTGAGCCAAGTCACAGGTTTCCGATCTCAACAACTTAGGTTAAGCGAATGTAATAAATTTTTATTAAGCTCTTACGTAACAATTTTCACTTATTATCAACATATTAACAAGACTTATAATCATATCATTTTGTTGCTTCTGAAATATGAAAATGTTATATGAGTAATCCGGGGTTCATATTGCAGGCTCGATATGCCAACTAATTATAAAATATTGACTATAAGTTAATATCGGAGGGTTTTACCGGGAGAGGATCTGAAAATGGTAATTTAAGGAAGCTTTCATTTCATATTTGTTCATGTTTGGGGCAACGAATTAATTATGATTTTTTTTGCAGAAATGAAAATGTAATCTATATTTGCACTCGTTTTTGGGGGATTAGCTCAGCTGGTTCAGAGCATCTGCCTTACAAGCAGAGGGTCGGCGGTTCGAACCCGTCATCCCCCACAACCAAAAAGCCAGACACGCAAGTGTCTGGTTTTTATTTTTGATGGACCTGACTGACTTGTCAAGGAAGGGACATCAAAAATAAAAACCATGCTCCGCAAAGCGGAGCTGAGGCTTTTTGGTTGTAAGGGACCCCAAAACCGGCTCGACGAAGTCAACCCGTCATCCCCCACAACCCAAAAACCGGACACGAAAGTGGCCGGTTTTTATTTTTAGTGGACGTTCCAGGCTTGCCTGGATAAGGACATTAAAAATAAAAACCCGGACTCCGCGCAGCGGAGCTGAGTCTTTTTGCATACAACATAAAGAGAGCAACCCGAACACCTGTGCTCCTACAATTTCACTTTGACAATCTTATTAAATGTATTTATATAGAGCGTATTTTCACCGAATTCCTTTTGTCCGAAGCTCAGGTTCATTCCATCATTAAGTAAGGGATCATTTATCACTTTCTGTGAACCATTTTCGTCAATAATCAATAATGAACTGCTTTCAATAGTTGAATAAACCACATTGTTATGAACCACAACATGTTTGGAATAGTGGTTATTGATTATTTCTGGTTCATCGGGGTCACCATTTGAATTAATCGTGTATTTCAGCAAATTACCTGTACTACCGGTATTTAGTCCCGCAATGTATAAGTGTTTACATTCCTCGTCAAAATCAATACCATGATAAAAGTTGTCTGGTATATTATGGTCCATTCCCAGATCAATAAACACTGTTTTTTCTTTTGATGGATTTATCCTATACACTTTCTTTGTCATGGCATCAATAACATACATGTTATCATCAAGGTCAAATGTAATACCAACAGGTTGAGTGAAACCTTCTGAAAATATGTATATTTTTCCGTCCTGGGCAATTTTGACTATTTGTGCCCCACCCTCTGTATCTGAGGTAATTACTGAAGCACAAACAGTATCATTTCTGCCTGTTTTAAGAAACTCAATAGCTAAGCATTCAATTGATTTAAAAGTCGAAATTTTACCATCATGGGTTATTTTCAATATGCGTTTTTGAGCACCGTTCTCTATAGTCCCCACATACATATCGCTATTACTGTCAAATGTCATTCCAATTATTTGTGCAGGGAGTTGTTCCATAAATAGACTTATTTCAGGAGATTCACTGCTTTTGCTACAAGAAACTAACAATCCAGAAAAAAGCAGAAGAATAAAAATATACTTTGCTTTATTGAAGAATAAATTTCTTTCCATACGTAACAGACAATATGATTTTCCAGAATATCAATTCACATTGAAGTTTGTCAAACAAATTCTTAAACAAAGTTATGTTAATAAAAAGCCGAAGTCAAATCTATTTTAGCAAAAAACCCGGCCTCTGATAGGCCGGGAGAAATATTAATGTCTGCTTTGCTTATGCCCGTGTAGCGCTCGGACAAAGAGTGAAAGTCAGGTTTTATAATAAATCAATTCGTATTGCTTTGTTCATTATCAATATTAAGCATTTTTGAAACGGCGGCATAATCATTGACATCCACCATGTTTTTTAATGCAGCCAGTGGAATCCCCTCTATGATCACTACTTTAAATGACATAAGATCAGCAGGTGCGACAGTGCTGTTTACACCGCCGGTGATTTCCTTATAGATAAGACTGATGTTTCCGACATAGGCATCAAAGTCAAAATAAATTGTCAGGTCATTATCCACATACGTGTAAGGCAGAAGATTGAAGCTCTTCGGATCAATTTCAATTAACCTGTAAACCAGTACCGCTCCATTATTGTATATGTCGTCAGTTATTTCAGGTACGGCAAGTGATGCATTATAGCCATCAGCATTACCAGTCCATTCCGAAGCATTAACATCATAGATGACTGACCGGGTATAGTTAATCCCATCCAGGCCATTCTGTCCATCGTTTCCCCGCGGTCCCACGGGACCTTCAGGTCCGGTGCACTGTACAAGTAATGTCATAAAGAGTAAAAATGAACATATTCTTACTATTCCGGACGATAATTGAAGTTTTCTTGTTTTCATATGATCAGGTTTTAGTGAATATTCGGAACAAAATAACAGAATACAGTTTGCTGATGCAAGTTACAAAAGAGAAGGCAGAAGTCAATTTAAATTTGTTTCAAATTATAATTTTGCCGCTAAACGGAGGGAGGTGGTTGTAATTACTTGAAGACAATTTGTTCAGGGTCATAAAAGGTTTTATTAATTATTTGCCCGTTATCAAAACATTTCCGAAATTTGATATACATGAAATTAAATATTCTTACATTTATTACACAGAATCGATTAATATTTTGTCTGAGAATATTGTAATGGATAAAATTCATATTATACCGACTAACCAGACTCCCGAGTACATATTTAACCCTTCCGGAATTATTAAGATTACGGGACGGGGATTGTACAGCGATAAGCCTGAAGTATCAGGTCAGATAACAGACTGGATCAATGCTTACCTTGATAATCCCGCAAGGACGACCTATGTCACTGTTGCATTTGAATATCTGAACAGCATGACCACAATTATTTTAGTCTCTATACTTAAGCAGCTGTCACTTATTACAAGTCAGTCCAAAACAATCGTTGTCAAATGGTATTATGAAGATGACGATGAGGATATTCTGGAACGGGGAAAGTACATATCCACCTATCTCGATATTCCCATTGAATTTATCCTTACTGACAATGTTAACGGTATCGGGTAAGAAATAAAACTCCGGTTTTACGTATTTATAAATTTCAGGTCACCAGGAGGCAGTCACGTCCTCCTGAATGTGGCTCCTGCATGCCGTTCAAGCAGAATTTTGCCTCCCCGGGCCGATATCATTTATTAAGGAAAAAGCCCCTTAATGCTAATAATTTAAAACTTTTTATCAATCATTTTGAACTATTCATCACTAATTATGTTTATTTAGTCTAAATTAATTTTATTAATAGTAATAACTAAATCTGGAATGTTATGAAAAAGGCTTTATTTGTCATTGCTTTAGCATTTTCAGCTGCACAGCTGTGGTCACAGGATGACGACCTGCGTCAGATGCCTGAAGACAGAAACTTCCGCATCCCTCTTATAGGGGAGAAAGCTCCTTCGTTTACGGCTGAATCAACAAATGGCGTTGTGCATTTTCCCCGTGATTTCGGAAAGAACTGGAAAATACTCTTCAGCCATCCACAGGATTTTACCCCCGTCTGCTCATCAGAGATCCTTGAACTGGGGTACCTTCAGGACCAGTTCGACAAGCTAGGGGTTAAGATTGCTGTGGTTTCAACTGACCCGGTATCAATGCATATTCAGTGGAAAAAGGCTCTCGAATCTCTGAACACCGATAAAAGGGGAGCCGTCAAGATAAATTTTCCGATAATTGATGACCAGAATATCGCTATCGCCAAAGAATACGGGATGATACACGCGGAATCAAATTCAACAAGAAGCGTAAGAGGTGTATTCATTATTGATCCGGATAATGTAATTCAGGCAATATATTTCTATCCCACCAGGGTTGGACGGAGCACTGATGAACTCATAAGAACTGTAGAGGCACTGCAGACTACTGCTTCCGAAAAGGTATTAACGCCTGTCAACTGGCAGGAGGGAAATGATGTGCTCATTCCTTATTCCCCGGTTACCAATATTGATAAGCCGGAACTTGCTCCGGATGGTTACTACGAGATGGCCTGGTACATGTGGTACAAAAAAGAGAAGTAACAGACCGGAATATTTTACATTTTCCGGATTATCATTTTCGGAGAATGGTTAAAGGGTGTCATGAAAGTCAACTGACAGATACCGTCTGAAAATCGTAGCGGGGTGATAAAAGTAACTTTTAATGCACCCTGCTTTTTATTTATGACAGCAGGTTTCTTTAATCAGGATGAAAAATTAAACAGCCCTTGCTCATATCAATACAAAATCCTGGCCCGTATAGTATGGGGGATTTTTCTGAGGTCGTTGAGTACCGAAGGTTCGAGTTCGCTTTCTGTCTCTATGATCACGTAACCGATATCCGGATCAGTCTGCAGGTATTCAGCCGAAATATTAATCCCTTTGGAGCTGAAAAAGTTATTCACTTCACGCAGTACTCCGGGAACATTCCGGTGGATATGGAGGAACCTTTGCTTGGAAGAGTTGGGCTGAAGCGAGATCTCCACGAAGTTCACAGCACCGATAGTTGATCCCGTATCACTGAATTTTACAAGCTTTTCTGCTACCTCCAGTCCTATATTAGCCTGGGCCTCAATTGTATTGCCACCAATATGAGGAGTGAGAATTACATTTGGAAATTCCTGTAGTTCACTCACAAATGGTTCATGGTTGGAAGCAGGCTCCTTCGGAAATACATCAGCGGCAACTCCGGCCAGATGTTTCGACCGTAATCCGTTGGCAACTGCCTTATAATCCAGAACATCTCCGCGCGAAGTATTGATCAGGCATGCTCCTTTTTTCATAATGGCGATCTGCTCTGCCGAGATCATATTGCGGGTCAGTTCTGTAGAAGGAACATGTATTGTAACGGTATCGGAGATTTTCAGAAGCTCGGTCAGATTTCTTGTAGGCCTGGCATTGCCAAGGCTAAGCTTCCTTTCAATATCATAATAATAGATATCCATACCTAGACTCTCTGCAAGTATTGAAACCTGAGAACCGATATGCCCGTAACCAATAACACCCAGTGTCTTGCCTCTTACTTCTACAGCTCCCACAGGTGATTTCATCCATATTTTATTGTGAGCCAGCGCATTTTTCTCAGGTATACCCCTCATAAGCATAATACATTCGGCTATAACCAGTTCCGCTACAGAGCGGGTATTAGAAAAGGGAGCATTGAAAACAGGGATTCCCATCATTTTAGCATCCATGATATCTACCTGATTTGTACCAATACTGAAACACCCGATGGTGATCAGTTTCGAAGCTTTACCAAGAATATTCCCCCGAAGCTCCGTCCTGCTTCTTATACCTGCTATATGTGCATTCTTTAATCTTTTTTCCAGCTCATTGCCAGACAGCGCCTCATTGTAGCTTTCAATATTGCTGTAACCGTTTTCCTTAAAATACCTGATGGCATTCTCATGAACTCCTTCCATCAGGAGAACTTTGATCTTGCTTTTGTCAAGAGAATAGTTTTTCATCATAATATAATTTTGATTTCAAAGCTATGATGCCTGCCTGTCGCCAGACAGGGAACCACGCATGATTGTAATTTATATTAATTCGTGTTTGTGATTGTGGTCAATCATCAAAAGATTTAATATTCCGTAAAGATTATACAAAATACTCAAACTTTTATTATCAGCTTCCCGTAAAGTCAGTACCTGCTCTTTAAAGATAGAATAAAATAACTCCGCAGCCAAAGATAAGAAAGGAAAACATTGTCCGTTGCCAGGGTTGCCGGAGCTAATGTTCTATTACTCCACCTCAGCAGAAATAAAGGTAAGAAGAAATCAATGAATCAACCACCCCGGTCGGGCATAAAATTTTGTATATATATGATAATCAGTTGTCCCGGATATTAGCCTTCCCTGCAGGCCGGCTCCTCCCTAAAATTGCCCACCGGGCAATTTTTTAACGGTCGGCCCCCTTCAAAAGGAGGGGAAAAAAAGGGACTTTTTTAAGCAGGCTCAATATTTAATCAGCAATCTTGTTCCATTATTATCCTTGTTAACTAGCTTTGCAATTTATTAATCACAGGTTGAAATTGAATAATCCGGCGGAATCAGGATCTCCTGATCAGAGTAACATCCTGTAGTGAACAGTTCTGTTACAGAATGGAAGGGAAAATTGCTTTATGAAGAGATTAAATATACTTGTTTTATTCTTATTATGGGGATTTAACTCCTGGGGACAGGGCAAATATACAATAAGCGGGTACGTCCGCGATGCCAGGTCGGGAGAGGAGCTCCCGGGTGCAGTCATATCGGTAAAGGAATTGCCATCGGTTGGGATAACAACAAATTCCTTTGGATTTTACTCACTTACAATCCCCCGGGGAGAATACACCCTGATTGTCCATTTCATTGGCTATCAGACATTGTCATTCCCGGTAAATCTTACAAAAAGCCTTAACCAGAATTTCAGCCTTGCTGAAACCGTACAGGAACTTGGAGAGGTTGTCGTAGCCTCGGAAAAAAGAAATGACAATATCACAAAAAACCAGATGGGCGTTGAAAAACTGAGTATACAGGAGATTAAAACAATGCCTGCGTTCTTTGGCGAACGTGATGTCTTAAAGACTCTTCAACTATTACCCGGAATCAAATCAGCAGGTGAAGGCAACAGTGGTTTTTATGTCAGGGGTGGTACAACAGACCAGAACCTGATTCTGCTTGATGGTGCTACTGTATACAATGCCTCACACCTGATGGGCTTCTTTTCCGTTTTCAATCCTGATGCGATCAAAGATGTCACAATATACAAGGGATCAATACCAGCCGAATTCGGCGGCCGTCTTTCCTCGGTACTCGATATAAGCATGAAGGAGGGCAACGACAGGGAATTTAAGGTAAACGGAGGTATCGGACTGATCTCTTCAAGGCTTACAATCGAAGGGCCGATAAAGAAAGAAAAGGGGTCGTTTATCATATCGGCACGGCGTACCTACGCTGACGTCATCATGCACTCGCTGGCAGGAATAAATGTTATCAGGGACTCTACATTAAAAAAAGCAAAGCTATACTTTTATGATCTTAACGTAAAGGGCAACTACCGTCTGTCTGACAAAGACAGGATCTTTCTGTCGGGCTATTTTGGAAAAGACATACTAGGGATCACAGATTTCGGTTTTAACTGGGGAAATGCGACTGCCACCCTTCGCTGGAACCATTTGTTCAATGATAAACTGTTTTCTAACACTTCGCTTATCTACAACGATTTTAACTACACTTTGAATAATGGTTCCGCAACGAGTCCGATAAATGTGATTTCAAAAATCCGTGATTATACAGTTAAGCAGGATTATCAGTACTTCCCCGGTGAAAAAAGTCAGATCAGGTTCGGTTTTAACTCAACTTTTCATAAGATGGTACCGGGTACCATAACGGGCACCGATACCAATACGATCAGGCAAAGTCTTCCGGTAAAAAATTCAATTGAAAACGCGGTCTATTTTTCATATGAATATAAGTTATCGCCCAAACTGACACTGAACTGCGGATTAAGGTTGTCGGAATTCAGTATGCTGGGGCCTGCCCCATTCTATATATACAACAGCTATAATTACATCGATTCAGCCAAAAGTATTATTGATTCGACAAATAAGGTAAAGAGCTTTTTTGAGCCTGAACCCAGGTTATCTTTAAGTTATGTAATCAATGAGAGAAATTCATTAAAGGCAGCCTACGCAAGGAATGTTCAATACCTTCATCTCCTTTCCAATTCCACAACCGGAAGTCCTACCGACATGTGGATCCCCAGCAGCTATAATACGATACCTGAAACCTCCGATCAGTATTCTTTAGGCTATTTCCATAATTTTGGCAACAATAACTATGAATTCTCGGCCGAGGTTTACTACAAGGATCTATTTCACCAGGTTGATTATATAAAAGGTGCACAGCTGATCCTTAACGCAAACGTAGAATCACAGTTGATTTACGGAAAAGGACGGGCATACGGTATCGAACTGTTTATAAGAAAAAAATATGGCAGGCTGAACGGCTGGGTCAGTTATACCCTGGCGCGGTCCGAACGAAGATTTGACGGGATAAACGATGGAAGCTGGTATCCTGCGAAACAGGACCGGACGCATGATATCGCAATAGCTGCAAATTATGGCCTGTCAGGAGGTTGGACACTGTCAGCCACCTGGGTCTACAATACTGGTAATGCCGTCACATTTCCCAAAGGTGCCTATATTATAGCCGACAGGGTTATGTTCCTGTACACCGAACGCAACGGGAACCGCATGCCTGCATATCACAGACTTGATCTGGGTATTACAAAACAGTTTAAAAAGAAGGGAAAATGGGAATCAAATCTTAATTTTTCAATTTACAATGCCTATATGCGCGACAATGCTTATACCATTACCTTCAGACAGAATGAAAAAACAAAACAGATTGAGGCGGTACAGACGACCTTGTTCAGGATCGTACCCTCGGTTACTTATAATTTTAACTTTTAATTACGGGCCCCGGGATGGAGAGGCAGATGAAGCATCATACCTTTAAAATCAAGATTAGATTATGATAAAAAGATTAAATTATCCGGCAGTATCCTTCGCCATTATAATTATTCTGACAACCGGCGCCTTTCTGAGCTCCTGTCAGAAAGTAATTAATCTGGATTTGAACAGTGCTGCCCCTCAGCTTGTTGTTGAAGCGAATATCTCTGACATGCCGGGACCATATTATGTTAAATTATCAAAAACCGTAAATTTTAATAATATCAATTCAATTCCGGCAGTATCGGGCGCGACAGTTGAAATTACCGATTCATCGGGAAATGGCGAAATTTTGACTGAATTAACTGACGGAATCTACAAGACTGAAAATTTGCAGGGAATTCCCGGACAGTTATATAAGCTGACAATTAATGCTGAAGGGCAGCTATATGAGTCTACGGCACGCATGCCTTACCCTGTGGATAGTTTCAGTGTGCAGGTTCTGCGTGAAGCGGCAGATGGTTCCTCTTTCGGAGGTAGTGGAGCGGACCAGCAGCCAGGGTACCGTGTAAATTTTGAAATTAAAGACCCTGCAGAGTACACAAATTATTATCGCTTTATTGTTTATTATAAAAATCTGCAAATGTCATCGCGAAGAGTAATTGACGATCAGTATCACAATGGAAAGATTATTTCCGATGAGTTCGGATTGTACGATACAATAAATTTTGAACCGGGTGCCGCCCTTGTAATCGAACTTCAGAATATCGATGCGGGCGCTTATAATTTCTTTCGTACGCTGCGCGACGGTATTTCAGGCATGAGCTTTTTATCTGCCTCACCTTCAAACCCTATTTCAAATATCTCAAATAATGCGCTTGGCTATTTCAGCGCATATTCCGTCAACCTCGGATATGCTACAATCCCCAATTAAATATCCCTTCCTTCCCGTTCATCATTGAATACTTTTAGCCATAAATACTACAGGTAGGATTATAATAATTCTGAAATTCAGTGTCTCCCCGATAATAATCAGGGTTAAAAACACTGAAATTCAGATTAATGGGCTCTCCGGATCAGATCCGGCGGGCCTCAGAAGGATTACTGATTGACATCTCCAGCACCCTCCCGCTCAAATATAGCCCGGTTATTCTCCCTCTTCGAAACTGAAGAGTTATTTAGTGAATACGAATTAAATGGCGAAAGAATCAGGCCCTTTAATGCACTCTTAGCAGGCTCATCGAATTGAATTGTATCCGATCCTTTGAAATAGGTCGAATTATCAATTTCGTACAGATGGCCATTCCAGGAAAGCCTGCCTGCTCCGATTCCTGTAATGTTGGCAGTAGCATAGTTATCGGGTGTGACAGTCATCAAAACATCAAAAGTACCCAGATTGGTAAACATATTGAAGCTTAATGTGAGATTAAGTGATCTGTTATCCTTATATAACTTCCAGTTTTCAATTTTTCCTTCTGTTGTTATTCCACCTGCATTGTTATACCTGACCCTGTTATTGGATCCGGTTTGCAGAACTCCTTTTGATTCGTCTACTTTAACAAAATTAAGTGAAGGCGAAACCCGTCTCAAATAACCGGCTTTATTCTGAAGATAATCTGCTTCCAGCACAAATTTTCTGCCGGTTACAAGAGAATCCAGATAATTAAAGCTGGCTTCCGTGCGGGCTTTTTCAGCCTCTTTCCGTTGCTTAATATACGGTCTGAGATCCAGCGGATTTGCATAAAGCGAAACACCGAAGGATCCTGAAAAAAACAAGAGGCTCATCATTATTATTTTCATCGTTTTCATTACCTCTGATTTTAATTAAGTATGCATTTCAAATTATGTGCCATACTTACCTGCAGGGCTGTCATTATGATATTTAACACTATGTTAATCAAATAAAAAAGCCCGAAGCGTGCGGACCGTTTAATTTCCGCCCTGCTTCAGGCTTACTACTAACTACTAACTACTTACTACTTACACGTTAAATGAACAGAGTTTTACTGATTTGCTTTTTTATACCACAAATACCATATTGGACTGTAATAACCTGCAGGAACATCGGCAGATTTTGTAGCGTCAGTCTTTGGTGGTATTGATACCAGAAGATCTTTTCCCGGAGCCCAGTTAACAGGGGTGAGAACCTTTGAAGTAGGAGTCGATTCCTTTGCAGATACTTCCAGAGCGGCAAGGGTTCTCAACAGTTCATCAGTATTTCTTCCGACATTTGTCGGATAGAAAATGATTGCCTGAATAACGTCGTTTGGATCAATAATAAAAACGCCCCTCACACTTCTTGTAGAATTGGTCTCAGCATGTATCATTCCGTACTCCTTGGCGATTACAATGTTTTTATCACCAACAAGCGGGAAATTAATCTTAACGGATCCGCGGTTATCGAGATTAAGACTTTCAAGCGATTTCTTCCACTGCAGATGTGTTTCCACAGGATCAGTGGAGACAACCACAATTTTACAATTAAGATTGTCAAATTCTTTCTGTAAGTGAGCAAGCTCAAGGATTTCAGTTGAACATACAGGAGTAAAATCCTGGGGATGACTGAATAACATTTTCCATTTTCTCCCGTAGTCAGTGGGAAAGTTAATTGTTCCGTTAGTAGATTCAGCCGTAAATGATGGCGCTTTCTCCCCTATCAGAGGGATCCTGAAGTTTCTGTCTTCTTTCTTTTCAGCAGAAGAAGACTTTGTCATTTCCTGTGACCATAGCTGTGTCACAGAAAATGCAAGCACAAGTAACAATAAACTCTTTTTCATTTGCCTGTTGATTTAATTTGATTAAAGTGTAAATTTTATTTAGACTAATTAAACACAACAGAAAGAATATTGTTCGGGAAACAAAAGATTTTTATTGCTAGAGAGCACGGGGTTTTGAGATATGAGATATGAGATGTGAGCGTAGAGCGTAGAGCGGAGAGCGTAGAGCGTAGAGCGTAGAGCGCCGTTATGCCGTTAAGCCGTTGCGCCGTACCTGGTACCTTTAAAAGCTTTACAGGCATTAAAAAAGGAGATCCCTCGCTAACGCTCGGGATGACAGAGCGTTGGGGGTAGCAAAGGGGGAAGAAGCGGTGATTCGCCTTATAAGCGTTTCCTTCAGCCGATGATTATTCTTAAGGCGAATCACCGCTTCTTCCCCCTCATTTATAAAAAATGACCTGTCATCCCGAACGCAGTGAGGGATCCCAAATCCCGGAAACGATAGCTCCCTGGAAAATGCATTTAAGAGTAGGTCTATATTTGCATTTTACTACAATGAAGCTATTAACAATCAAATAGATACAAAGTTGTGTATAAAGGTTAGCTTTTTTCAAGGAGCCTGCCTGCCGCCTGCCTGCCGGTAGGCAGGGTAGGCAGGGTAGGCAGGGGTGGCCGGGACAATTGATTATCTGATTTTTACAAGGTTCACTTCCCGGCTGGAGTGGTTATAATCCTGTAACCGGTAATCGGTAATCAGTAAGCGGCGAAGTCTGGAGACTTCGCCGAGCGGTAATCGGTAATCCCCTACTCCGCTACAACCTTCGCTAAAGCTACGGTTGTCGAAGAAAGTTTCGGGGGGCAAAGCTTGAACCTTGAACCTTGAACCTGCCGAATACTGAATACCGACTGTGCCAGCCGTAGCTTTAGCGAAGGCAGAATACCGAATACCTTAGTTTATGAGGCAGGAAGATACTGTATTGTAAAAACAAAAGTAGTCCCTTTCCCGGGTTCGGATGTCACACTTATGCTACCTCCCAGAAGCCGGACATATGCCCTGCATATTGACAAGCCAAGACCTGTTCCCCCGAATTGTCTTGATATTGTCCTGTCAACCTGGTAGAATCTCTCAAAGACCTTCCCGATGCTCTCCTCAGGGATTCCTATCCCGGTGTCTCTGACAAAAAACTCCAGGAAATTACCGTTCAGAATATACCCGAAATCGATATGTCCCTCCCTGGTAAATTTAAGGGAATTGTTGATCAGATTGGAAAGTATCTGTATAAGCTTTGTGTTATCGGTAATAATTATTGCCTGAGCATCAGGTAAACCCAGAGAGAGATTGACGGGTATCTTATTTTGTCTCTCTTTATAGATGAACTGTTCCCTGAGACTTTTCAGGGAGGAATTAAGGTCGGTAGTTAACATATTTACCTTTACCTGTTCACTTTCAATATTCGCAATATCCACTATATCATTTATAATGGAAAGAAGCTGATTACTGCTCTGTGAAATAATTTCTGTGAACAGCTGCCGGTCAGCTTCCTTGAGATCAGGCTCATTAAGCAGTGAAGAGAATCCTATTATGGCATTCATCGGAGTTCTGATCTCATGCGAGACGTTGTGAAGAAATGCCGTCTTTAACCTGTCGCTCTCTTCAGCTTTGACCTTTGCTGCAATAAGCTCGGATTCTGCTTTCTTCTTTTCGGTAATATCCCTGAAACTCCAGACGCGTCCTACACTGAGATCGTTTATCTTCTGCGGCTGGGAATATCGTTCAAAATAACGGCCATCCTTAAATTCAAGCAGATCCGAAGTTATTGCCTCAGGTTCGGAGTAGAGTCGCATGACGCTGTCAATGAATCCAACGGGATTTATTAGCTGATCCTTCACATAATGCAGTGACTTCTCATCCTTGCCTGTCTCCAGTATTTCCCTCGGGATCCGCCACATCTCGGTATATCGCTGGTTGAACTGAACAATGTTTCCGGACAGATCCACCACGAGGAATCCATCCTCGGTCGATTCCAGGGTTGCTTTAATAAGTGAAAATGACTTTTCAAGTGCTGCCTCAGCCTCCCTTCGCAGGGTAATGTCCTCCACCATTCCCAGGAAGAACTGTGCCTCATCTTTATTATTCCTGATAATGCTGATTGTCACAGACCCAAGGATTACTGAACCATCTTTCCGTATATAGCGTTTCTCGGTATAAAATACAGGTATATCTTCAGCAATCAGCCTCATAAGTGAGACCTGATCATCTTCGCCGTTTTCAGAATAGGTTAAATCATTGAATGTATGAAACTTAAGTTCTTCTTCGTCATATCCTGTCATCCTGCAGAAGGCAGCATTCGTCCTGATTATGCCGAGATCCTTACCGGCAATAAACATAGGAAAGGGGCTCTCCTCAAATATCTTGCGGAACCGGAGCTCGCTCTCCCTTAAAGTTGCTTCGGCATGTTTACGTTCGGTAATATCCCTGCCGATATTCTGATAATATTTTGAGCCCTCAATATTTACAGCTCTCGAACTTATCTCAAGCGGAAATACGCTCTTATCCTTACGCATATGAAGTGTCTCATATGTTGAAGATCCGACTTCATCCACCAGTTCAATCTGCCCGGGTAATTCAGTAACTGTCGCCGGAGCCTGAATCTTTGACAGGTTCATCCCAATCAGCTCATCTCTTTTGTACATATATACCTCCAGCGCCCGGTCATTTGCCTCAACAATATTCAGATCCTTGTCAAACAGCAATATAATATCATTCGCAAATTTCAGGATATAATCGAAATGCTTGAACAGGGCCAGCTGGTTAAGTTCATCTTCATACCTGCCACGGTAAAACCTCACCCTTTGATTCCACATCAGAAATCCGAGGAACAAGCCAATTGTTGAGATGAAAAGTACAAGAATGGTTATTACAAGTTTCATCTGGCTTTCAAGTACAGAAAACACCTCATCACGGTCCATCTTTGCCACCATGTACCATTGTGTTCCTGGAATTTTTTTCATGGAAGCGACAACCGGCACATTGCGGTAATCCCTTCCGTCAATCGTCCCCCTGATACCTTTGAAAGCCATGGCCGCCGGAAGTTTTTCCATGGAAATCGGCTTTTTCAGGATCATATCGTTATTTTTAATATGCCTGAGCTTGTTCAGATAGACCACTGCGTCACCTTCTTTTCGCACTATAAGCGTTTCGGCACTTCTGCTCGGGGCAGGCCAGGACTGGATCAGAGGATAGAGGACTTTCTGCGGATCTATCCTGAGAACAAGAAATCCCCGGACCACCAAATCATTATTACTGCGGTCGATGAGGGGAATTATCAGATCCATATGGACAAAGCTGACATAGTTGCTCAAATGAAGATCGGTGAGAACTTCCTGACGGTTCCTTGCAATCTCAGGCAGTAATGGTCTCAGGTGATCGCCTATTAAAGTGTCCTGAAAGGGAAATGAGAGTTTTGCATCCCCGTTACGGTCTGTAAGGATAATATTATTGTAATCAAAATTTTCAATCAACAGGATCAGGCTCTGCAGAATAGCATCCCTTGTAGGAATATCTTTTGTATTATTCAGATATTCCAGCATTTTATTCACAATCAATGTATTGCTACCAAGAAATGTCCCGTCAGCCAGCCTTTCAAATCGCCATTGAGTTATCTGTCTGATTTTCAGGTCAGATATGGATGAAAGCTCCTGCTGCTTTTCCAGCAGAAGGGTATCTTTCTCGTAATTATAATAAATGGCGCCAAAAATGATAACGCTGATTATTATTATTATGAAAAGAATAATCAATGGCCAGGATGTCGGTGGCTTTTTAATCTGTGAAGTCATTCCCCGGATTAATTTCTCATTTATGGCTGATCTTTCCCAATTCCAGACAAAAATAACATTTAATGATGAATGATTCCAGTTTCACTCATACTCCTTTAAATTAATAAAGGCTGATTCATTATAATCTGCGGGGATATAAGGTGGTAACCAGAGGAAAACATCCGCTTCTATTCTTTCTTTCTTACAAGAAGTGATGATAATATTGATATAAGAAGGATTGAAATTATTATACCAAGTGATATAAGTATCGGAATCTCAATGTAAAAGAAATCAAGAAGCATTTTTGATCCTACAAAGGTCAGGACAAATGCAAGTCCTGTTTTCAGATAGCGGAAATAGCCCATGATCCCGGCAACGGCAAAGTAAAGTGAACGTAATCCAAGGATGGCTAAAATGTTTGAGGTATAAACGATGAAGGTATCCTTACTTATTGCAAGAATTGCCGGAATGCTATCCACTGCAAAAATGAGATCTGAAGATTCTATGATCAGTAGAACCAGGAACAACGGAGTCGCATGGAGCTTTCTGTTTTGTTTAATAAATAGCCTGTCCTCATGAAAGTTATCAGTCACCGGAAGAAATCTTCTTAAAAATTTCAGTACACCATTCTTCTCCGGATCGACAGAGGTCTCCTGTTGGAACATCATTTTTATGCCGGTAAAAACCAGAAATCCTCCGAAAATAATCACGATCCAGTGAAATTGTTTTATAAGTGCTACTCCGGCAAATATAAAAGAGGCCCGCATTATCAATGCTCCCAGGATGCCCCAGAACAGTACCTTATGCTGGTACCGTTCATCAACCTTGAAATAGGAAAACAGAAGAATAAACACGAAAATATTATCTACGCTGAGAGAGTATTCGATGACATATCCTGTAAGGAATTCCAGAGCCTTTGTCTTACCCTGGTGATAATCAGGGTAAACAATAAACAATATGAACAGGCTGAATAATAATGCGAGGGTTATCCATACTGCACTCCAGATTAAGGCTTCCTTAACCGGCACCTTATGAATTTTTTTATGAAAAACGCCCAGATCGAGCGCAAGCATCAGGAATACAAAGAGGTGGAATCCTATCCAGAAATAGATGCTTATACCCATATAGCTTATAATAAGGCTGCAAACTTATAAAAATTCCTCATAAAAATGCGATGAGCTGCTTATAATGGATCTTTAATTGTTAAACATAATAGTGAGTCTCCGGCTTTATGTCATATTACTTCTGCTACTACAAAAGTACTTCCTCCAATGAAGATCATATCAGATTCTGAAGCATTTCTCCTTGCGTGTGAAAGAGCGGAGCTTACATCGGGATAACTATTACCGGAAAGCCCGAAACCGGCGGCTTCAGCCTGAAGCTTACCTTCATCAAGAGCTCTGGGAATCGATGCCCTGGTAAAATAGTATGTTGCGTCTTTCGGGAACAGAGGCAATACTGAGTTCAGATCCTTGTCATTCACGAATCCAATTACTATGTGAAGGCCCGATTTGGGGAGCTTACGGATCTGTTCCATTACATATTCCAGTCCTTCTTTATTATGCCCGGTGTCACATATCGTCAGAGGATCGCGGCCAAGAATCTGCCATCTGCCTGCCAGACCTGTGTTTTTCACAACATTCCTGAGTCCATCAGAGATATTCCTGTCCGAAACGCGCAGAGAAGCGGGAAGATTTGAAAAGATAGTGAATACGGCCTTCAGGTTCCTTGTCTGGTAATCACCACATAAGGGAGTATATCCTTCTAATTCTTTATTAGTCAGAAGATCCCTGACAGTATATTTTCTGAAACTTTCCTGGTCGGTATTTTCCTCAAAAACACATGAATACCTCTCATCGGAAAATGTAACAGGAGAACCACTTTCAGCTGCCTTTGTAATAAAAACCTCTTTTACAGTTGATTGTGTCTCACTTATGACAACCGGTACAGATTGCTTTATTATTCCTGCCTTTTCACGGGCCACAGCCTCCGGGGTATTTCCGAGAAGGTCCATATGATCGTGACCTATGTTTGTTATGACTGATAAAACAGGATTAATTATATTAGTGGAATCAAGCCGTCCTCCAAGTCCGACCTCTATTACTGCCACATCTACCCTGCACGCTGCAAAATAATCAAAAGCCATCGCCACAGTGATCTCAAAGAATGAGGGATTAAGGATCTCAAAAAAGCCCTTATGGTTTTCAACGAATTCAATTACATTTTTTTCAGGGATCATCTCGCCGTTTATCTTTATCCTTTCCCTGAAATCCTTAAGATGAGGTGAGGTATACAATCCGGTTTTATAGCCTGCTTCCTGTAAAACAGATGCTGTCATATGCGAAACAGACCCCTTGCCGTTTGTACCGGCAACATGAATCGAAGGAAACTTACGGTGAGGATTTCCAAAATAATTGTCAAGACTGACAGTATTTGCAAGATCGCCTTTGTACGCCGCTTTGCCTATCCTGTGATATGCAGGAAGCTTATTGAATAAATATTCCAGGGTCTGTTCGTATGTCATGACACATTCTCTCTCTTTGTCTGAATCCGGTCCTTGCCAGTGTATTTAATGCATTACATAGGCCCTTTCCGTTACATATTCCCTGCACAATATTAACAAACTAAATAATCAGATAACAATTTGTACCTTAAATTTGTTACTTTTGCAACTCGTAATGCGCCGGGCGCATTTAATATACATTATTGATTATTAAGATATTAAGATGAAAAGAAAACACAATAAGAAACTTTTTATTATTGACACAAATGTTTTGCTTCACGATTATAAATGCATATACAATTTTGAAGAAAATGATATTATAATACCTATTGTTGTTCTTGAGGAACTGGACAAATTCAAAAGGGGGAATGATCTCATAAATTTTCACGCGAGGGAATTTACAAGGGAGCTCGACAAACTTTCGGGCGATATGCTTCTCACGGCAAATATTCCACTTGGTGAGAATCTTGGGAACATGCATATTGAAACAGGTAAGGATTTTTCCGAGAAGGTCAACCAGTCATTTCCCGAAAGGACGGCTGATCACAGGATACTTGCAATAGCCGAATGGGTATGCAGCAATAACAAGGATAAGACAGTTGTTCTCATAACCAAGGATATTAATCTGAGGATGAAGGCCAAATCACTGGGAATTATAGCACAGGATTATGAAAATGACAAAGTGGCCAATATTGACGATCTTTATAAAGGTATCAGGATACTTGAAGGAGTCCGCCAGGAATCTATAAGCAAACTTTATGAAGTTCCTGAAGGTGTTAATGTATCAGAATTCAATATCGATGCAAACCTTCTGGGTCATCAGTTTTTTATTATGAAAAATAACGGTTCAAGTGCCCTTGCCCATTATAATCCTGCAAATAAAACACTCAACAGGGTTATTAAACAGACAACCTATGGCATTGATCCGAGGAATGCTGAACAGACATTTGCAATTGAAGCTCTCTCGAATCCTGATATCCAGCTTGTTTCGCTTACGGGCAAGGCCGGAACCGGAAAAACACTTCTTGCCCTGGCAGCGGCCCTGCAACAGCATAAGAGATATAAACAGATCTTTCTCGCCCGCCCGATAGTGCCTCTTGCTAACAGGGATCTTGGATTTCTGCCCGGAGATGTGAAGGAAAAGATGGATCCTTATATGCAGCCATTATATGACAACCTTACAGTAATAAAGCATAAGTTCAGCCATCAGAGTCCTGAGTTTCTGAGGATCAACGATATGATGAAGGAAGAAAAGCTTGTTATCACTCCGCTTGCCTATATCCGCGGACGAAGCCTTTCAAGCATCTTCTTTATAGTGGATGAGGCACAGAATCTCACACCGCACGAGATAAAAACAATCATTACAAGAGCAGGTGAAGGAACGAAGATGGTCTTCACGGGAGATATCGAGCAGATTGATTCTCCCTATCTAGATATTGCTTCAAATGGATTAAGCTATCTTTCTGATAAGATGAAAGATCAGGAGATATTTGCCCATGTCAACCTCGTGAAGGGAGAAAGGAGCTTCCTTGCAGAACTTGCAAGTAAACTATTGTAACAGACCTGAAAAGAATAAGATAAAATTGGAAACCTAATAATATTAATATGAAAAAAGTAGCAGTCAGATCTCTTATATTGGTAATGGCTATAACGTCAATTTCATTTAACGGATTTTCAACTGGTAAGAATCCGGAAAAGGTGCAGCTTTTCAATGGGAAAGATCTGAGCAACTGGATATTCTGTCTGAAAGATCCCGCCGTTGACCCTTCCTCTGTTTTTACGGTTCATGACGGGTTGATCCATATTTCGGGAAATCCATTCGGCTATATGCGTACAAAAGCTTCATACTCGGACTATAAGCTTCACGTGGAATGGCGCTGGCCGGCTGAAGCAACCAACAGCGGGGTCTTTGTCAATGCCACGGGACCGGATGCGATATGGCTGAAATGTATTGAATGTCAGCTGAAAGCAGGCAATGCCGGAGATTTCGTATGCATGAACGGAGCTGATATGGATCAGCGTAAAGATAAATCCCAGGTAATAGTCAATAAGCTTGCTCCCTCTTCAGAAAAACCAACAGGTGAATGGAATACAATGGAAGTTGTTTGCAATGGAAATTCAATAGAGGTCTATGTAAACGGGGTGCTTCAGAACAGGGGAACAAATGTATCTGTAAGCCAGGGCAGTATATGTTTACAGAGTGAAGGCAAGGATATTGAATTCAGAAATGTTTACCTGACAAGTCTGAAAAAAAATTGAAAGGAAGATCAGTATTCACTGCAATTATATTTGATAATCAGCTCATTTGTATCCGAATTGCATTCAGGCATGAATAGAAACAGGAAAAAAGTAGCATTTTATACCCTGGGCTGCAAGCTTAACTTTGCCGAGACCTCTGCAATCTCAAGATCTTTTCCTGAGGAGAGCTTTGAAAAGGTATCCTCTGATTCAAAGGCCGACATATATGTGATCAATACATGTTCCGTTACCGGGGCTGCCGACAGGAAATGCAGGCAGGCGATAAAAAAATTCATCTCCCTTTCTCCTGAAGCATTTATAGCTGTTGTCGGATGTTATGCCCAGCTCAGTCCGGGGGAGATCTCATCGATACCCGGAGTAGATCTTGTGCTGGGAACAAATGAAAAATTCGATATTGCGGATTACCTGGCCAATACCGGCAAAAGATCGCTTGCAGAGATACACTCATGCGATATCTCCTCATCAGACAGATTCAACGCCTCCTACTCTCTGGGCGACAGGACCCGCTCTTTTCTGAAAGTACAGGATGGCTGCGATTATGGATGCTCATATTGTACGGTCCCCCTGGCACGCGGAAGAAGCAGGAATCCCGAAATTGCAAAGGTCATCGGGGAAGCTGTCAGAATAGCCGAAAAAGGAGTTAAAGAAATTGTTATTACCGGTGTCAATATCGGGGATTTCGGAAAATCGACCGGCGAATCGTTTCCGGCTCTTCTGCGTGAACTGATAAAGGTAGACGGCATCGAAAGAGTGAGAATATCTTCAATTGAGCCCAACCTGCTGACAGATGAAATAATTCAGATGGCGGCGATGGATCAAAAGATCCTTCCCCATTTTCATATTCCCCTGCAGAGCGGAAGCGATAAGATTCTCCGGCTTATGAGGAGAAGATACAGCAGAGAGGTCTTTTCCGAAAGGATCGGAATGATAAGGAAAGTACTGCCATATGCCGGCATCGGGGCGGATGTAATAGCAGGGTTCCCTGGAGAATCATCTTCCGATTTCGAAGAAACTTTTGCTTTCCTGGCCGAAGCGCCTCTCTCCTATCTTCATGTTTTTACCTTTTCAGAACGACCGGGTACTGCTGCAAAAGAGCTGCCTGAAAAAGTTCCTTCATGGGAAAAGGTGGAAAGAAGTAAACGGCTCATTGCTCTTTCTGAAAGGAAAGCCCTGGAATTCAACAGGCTCAATACAGGTCAGACTACCGATGTCCTGTTCGAAAGTACACGGGTCGAAGGATCAGTAACAGGATTCTCATCCAACTATATCAGAGTTGAATACCCGTGGCAATCAAAATTCCCCGGTCAGATAAAAAAAGTAAGATTAAACGGAATATCATCATCGGGAAGAATGATAGCCGAACTAATTTAATAACAGGCGATGAATTATAAAAATATTTGCAGGGAGATAGAATCTGCCGCTGGTGAGGCAGGAGCTTTTATCCGGAAAGAATCAGAAGGATTCGACATAAACCGTGCGGAAAGAAAAGGGTTAAATGACTTTGTCAGCTATGTGGACAAAGGATCCGAACAGCTGCTTGTTGAAAGGTTGTCCGTAATCCTTCCTGAAGCCGGATTTATCACCGAAGAAGGGACCTCTTCAAAAGCAGGTGTAAAATATTGCTGGGTAATTGATCCGCTCGACGGGACCACAAATTTCCTGCACGGATTCTATCCCTATGCTGTAAGTATCGGACTGATGGAGTATAATGAAGTGGTTGCAGGAGTGGTTCATGAGATCGGTAAAGATGAAACATTCACAGCCTGGAAAGAGGGAGGAGCATGGCTTAATGGCAGTCCAATCCACGTTTCCGGAGTTGCCAGACTGGCTGACAGCCTGATTGCCACCGGCCTGCCTTACAGCGATTTCAAAAGGCTCGACCCCTATATGGATAGTCTCACGCACTTTTGCCGGCATGCCCAGGGAATAAGAAGACTTGGCTCGGCTGCAACCGATCTTGCCTACGTTGCCTGCGGCAGATTTGAAGCATTCTATGAGTATGGCCTCCACCCGTGGGATATCGCTGCCGGGATTATTCTGGTTCGTGAAGCAGGAGGAATGGTCAGCGATTTCTCTGGCAACGGCAATAACCTTCAGGGTGATGAAATTGTTGCATCGGCAGGCCAGGTATATTCTGAATTTCTTGAGAATATAGGTAAATTTATACACCATTAAATCCCTGTTGCCTGATGAGCGCTATCGGGTTTTATATCTTTTATATAACAAACTGGCTTATTACCCTGCTGCCTTTGCGTGTGCTTTATCTTGTTTCAGATTTCCTCTTTCTGATTCTTTATTATTTCCCGTCATACCGCAGGAAAATCGTAGCTCAGAACCTCAGAAATTCATTTCCTGAAAAAAGTGATAAAGAGCTGGCTGTTATTGAGAAAAAATTCTATCGCCACCTTGCAGACCTTTTTGTTGAAATTTTGAAGCTTACTCATATGGATCGGGCTAAGTCTATGGACCATATGAAGATTACAAATCAGGAACTTCTTGACAGGCTGTACAGGGAAAATCGTGATGTAGTTGCTGTCATTGGTCATTACAACAACTGGGAATGGCTGAAGAGTCTTATATATCATACCGATTTCCAGACTGTTACTATTTACAAACCTCTTCAAAACAAAAGATTCGACAGGTTTATGCTGGATTTAAGAAGGAAGGGAGGAATGATCCTTACACCCATGTCACACATAGTCAGGGAAATAATTGAATCCAGACAACAGAAAAGGCTCTCTATCTATTCATTTATAACTGACCAGACTCCTCCAATAACCGAACTAAAATACTGGACAACTTTTTTAAATCAGGATACACCCGTCTTTCTGGGAGTTGAAAAGATCGCATCAAAGTATGATATGGCAGTTGTATTTTTCAATGTACAAAAAATCAAAAGAGGTTACTATAACTATACCGTCGAGTTATTGTTTGAGCATACCGCGGGTTTACCCGAGCATGTAATCACTGAGAGGCATGTCAGGAGGCTTGAGGAGGTGATAAAGGAAAACCCTGAATACTGGATTTGGAGTCACCGTCGATGGAAGCATAAAAAGCCGCCTGTAAAATGAATAAAACCTCCGTCGTAATCCTGAACTGGAATGGTATCGGATACCTTAGGATGTTCCTCGGAACAGTCGTCAGGTTTACTGCTGGTCCTGAAACTGAGATCTGTGTTGCAGACAATGGATCCACGGATGGTTCAGCTGACTGGGTTGCCGCAAATTTCAGGGATGTAAGAGTGATCCGGCTGGATAAAAACTATGGATTTGCCGAAGGATATAATAAGGCACTTTCACAAATCGATGCAAGATATTTTGTTCTGCTGAATTCAGACATAGAAGTAACCGAAGGCTGGCTCGATCCCCTGGTAGCCTTCATGGAAAAGAACCCTGATGCTGCCTCCTGTCAGCCAAAGATCCTCGACTATAACCTTCGTGATCACTTTGAGCATGCGGGTGCTGCCGGCTGTTTTATAGATAAGTACGGGTACCCTTTTTGCAGGGGACGGATCTTAAATATTAAAGAGAAAGACTCCGGACAGTATGATTCCCTTCTCAATATTTTCTGGAGCAGCGGAGCCTGTATGATAGTCCGTGCCGAAGCCTGGAATAATTGCGGTGGGTTTGATTCCGCATTCTTTGCCCATATGGAAGAGATTGACCTGTGCTGGAGATTTAACAGGGCCGGCTACAGGGTATTCTTTGTTCCGGGTACCGCAGTCTATCATATGGGAGGAGGATCATTGTCATATGATTCTCCATTTAAGATCTACCTGAATTTCAGGAACAGCCTTTTCATGCTTTATAAGAACCTTCCCGATAACAGGCTCCATCCGGTTATGTTCAAAAGAATGCTCCTTGACGGACTTGCAGCGCTAAGCTTTCTGTTGAAAGGCAACGCGGCATATTTCAGATCAGTCTGGAACGCACATATCAGCTATTACAAAAGCATCAAAGAACTGAAAATAAAAAGAGCGGTTGTAAAAAAGCTGGGAAAAGACAATACTGATGAACTTATTTTGAACAAGAGCATTATTTTTGAGTTTTATATAAAAGGGATCAAAACTTATGACCGCCTGAAAACTCAAAATTAATTAAAAATGAAACGATACCAGATGGTAGTTTTTTTCTCCATAGTACTCGCAATATATTCACTTGTAAATATTTATATCTTTTTTAAAGGTTACGGCTCAATCCCTGCCCTTAAGAATTACAGGCTGCTGTATTCTCTCGTTTTCTTCCTGGTATCGGTAATATTTATTGCTGCCAAGATACTCGAATCGAAGCATTCCTCTGTAATAACTGATATTCTGAATATTATAGGGGGATTCTGGCTGGCATTCATGCTGTACGGTTTCCTTTTTTTCCTCATCTCCGATATAGCTCTGCTTCTGTTAAGAATCGCGGGTATCATAACCGGTGAGAATATTCTGAATTTCCGTAAATGGACATTCATTATAACTGTGTCAGTATCATCCTTATTGATAATCGGCGGCTTCATCAATGCACTTATCCCTGTAGTAACAAGGTACAATATTACTATCAACAAACCTGCCGGGGAGTTGAAAACACTCCGTATTGCTGCGGTATCAGATATTCATCTGGGGAGTATTATCAGGAAAAGAAGCCTTAAGAAGCTCTCAGTTATGCTGACGGAGATGAATCCCGACCTCGTACTCCTTCTGGGAGACATTGTTGATGGCGAGCTTGGACCTGTCCTGAGAGGTGATCTACTTCAATATTTTACATGCCCGGAATGCAAGGATGGCCTCTATGCCATAACCGGCAATCATGAATTTATAGGAGGAGCCAGGCGCACCATCCCATATATTGAAAGCAAAGGCATCAGACTGCTTATGGACGAAGTTGTTACACTGGATGGTGGTGTTCAGCTCATTGGAAGGATTGACAGGGACTCCTATCGTTTTTATGGTAAGCAGAGGCTTCCGTTAAGCAAGCTTATGGAAAAGGTTGATACTTCAAGAACTGTCATTCTGCTTGATCATCAGCCTTTCCACCTCGATGAGTCTGCCGCAAATGGTATAGACCTGGAGCTTTCGGGGCATACGCATAACGGGCAGATATGGCCCTTAAACTATATCACCCGCATGATCTACGAATTAAGCTATGGTTATTTAAAAAAGGGTAAATCCCAGTTTATTGTCTCCTCCGGATACGGACTCTGGGGTCCAAGGGTAAGGTCGGGCAGCAGGCCTGAAGTCCTGCTGATCGACATTAAATTTAACGGGGAGGGTTCAGACGCCAGATAACCGTTAAAGCAGATCATAAATTTTTTCAAGACCCATTCCCCTTGACCCCTTTATAAGGATATTGTTTCCCTTAATAGGTTCACTTTTAAGAAATTCAACAAGTTTAGCTGCATCAGGAAATGACCTGAATCCCGATTTTTCAGAGGCTTTCTTAAAGTAACTACCCACGAGAATTACATTTTCAATTTTGAGAGACCTGATCAGATTCACTATCCTGGTATGCTCCTCTTCGCTCTTCCCTCCCAGCTCGAGCATATCTCCAAGGATCACTGTCCTGGAATCTGACTTAAACGAGGAAAATGATTCAAGCGCCAGCCGCATGCTTTCAGGATTTGCATTATAGGAATCGCAAATCAGGGTATTGTGACTTGTGGTTTTAACCTGTGACCTGTTATTTGCAGGCTGATAACTTTCGATCGAAGCTGCAATATCACTCATCTCCACCCCGAAGAACAACCCGGTTGCTATTGCGGCTTTAACATTCTCGAGGTTATAGTTTCCGAAAAGATTGGTATTTATATTATAGGTATGATGACTATAAGAAACTGACACTTTCAGATTCAGTTCTGAAGGCACCTGTTCAATGAGAAGTTCGATGCCTGTCGGATCCGAATAGGGTACTGCCCTGTTTATGATCCTGAATATCTTCTCAGAAATCAGCCTGTTCATGTCATTATAAATAGCGATCCCGTTCACCTTACGCAGATATTCGTAGAGCTCGGTTTTAGTCTTAACCACTCCGTCAAATGAACCAAAACCTTCAATATGTGCGGTACCAATGTTGGTCACGATACCGTGATCAGGTTTTGCTATAAGGCACAGTGACCTTATCTCGCCGATATGACTGGCGCCCATCTCAATTATCATCATCTCCGTATCGGGAGGTGCAGAGAGTATTGTAAGCGGCACCCCGATATGGTTATTCAGATTTCCCCTCGTGTAGTGTAACCTGTACTTTTTTGATAATATGGCTGCGAGCAGCTCTTTAGTTGTAGTTTTTCCATTAGTTCCGGTAATAGCAAGGACAGGTACATTTAGCTCCTTCCTGTAATGGGAAGCGAGCGCCTGCAATTCCAGGAGTGTGTCGTCGACAAGCAGGGTCCTCTCTGATTCAAACAGCGGGTCATCTATTATTGCATAAGCTGCACCTTTTTCAAGAGCTTCCGAAGCAAATTTGTTCCCGTTGTAATTTTCTCCCCAGAGAGCAAAGAAGAGCTCTCCTTTTTTCACTGTCCTGGAGTCAGTAGTCACTCCTTTGGATTCCCTGAATAGTCTGTATAGTTGTTCTGTCTTCATAGTGTAAAAAAAGGCCTCATTATGTCTGAAGCATAATGAGGCTTATCCTTTTAAATAATATCTTATCAGAATCCTGACGGACTTCCTACTCTTATCATTGCACACCTGAAACCCAGATCATCACGTGAGCTTTCCTGATCGAGGAATCTTCTTGTTGAAGGGTTAAGCCAATATGCCCTGTCTTTCCATGATCCGCCTTTGTAAACTCTGGCATTATCATTAATAAGAGTGACGAAATCATTATTATCTTTTGTAAGATCCTGTGCATACATACGGGTGGAACCTTTCTTGTTGTCCTCTGTTGTCCAGCCATCGCCTCCGGCTATTGAAGACTGAAGGTCTCCGTCCCTGTAATTCCTGTAATCACCCTTCTGATAGTTATACCGGTTAGCCACGTCAATATCCTTCACAGTATCAATGATCAGACGGCCAAGGTTATCTTTTGCCACAACTGCCCCGTTGGCATCTCGTTTGAGATCAGTGAAAACGTTACCCCTGAACGGGTTGAACCCGTCAACATCTTCAGAAGTAAGAGGACGGTAAACATCCTGGACCCACTCATTCACATTGCCTGCCATGCAGTAAAGACCGTAATCGTTGGGCCAGTATGATTTAACATCTGTTGTTATGCTTCCGTTATCATTAAGGCTCCCGGCAACTCCCATAAGGTCGCCCCTGCCACGGACAAAGTTGGCCATCATTTCACCGCGGTATTTTGGTGCTGAATTTCTTACGTTATGGCCATCCCAGGGAAAAATTCTTCTTTCATATATCCTTTCCTCGTAGGTATTTCCTTTAAGGGCATAGGCTGCAAATTCCCATTCTGCTTCGGTAGGAAGCCTGTAATTGGGAAGAAGGACACCGTCCTCAAAGGTTGTCCGGCGCTCAGTCTGATTAGGATTAAGACTTTCCCTCAGCTGGTTTACAACGCCTTCATATTGTCCTGCAAGGTATGCATCTGTATTAAAGTTTTTCTCGTTTACCTGGTTGGGATCCGGATTAAGTTCACCTTCATCGATAAGGATCTGCTCGTTTACCCTGTCGGTTCTCCAGAGACAGAAATCGTTGGCTTTGACCCAGCTTACTCCTACAACCGGATAATTGTTATAAGAGGGGTGTCTGAAATAATATTGTACATACGGATCATTAAATCCCATCGGGCTTCTCCATACAAGGGTATCAGGAAGTGCCTTTCTGAATACCTCCGGATAATCTTTGTAAACCCTTCTCAGCCAGAACAGGTATTCACGGTAATTGACATTCGTCACCTCTGTTTCATCCATGTAAAATGATGACACCGTCACTGTTCTTGGTCTGTTGTTCCAGTCAAACATAACGTCCTGCTGTACCTGACCCATAGTAAAACGGCCTCCTTCTATAAGGACCAGCCCGGGGCCTGTTTTTTGCTCGGCATTAAGAGTTACTTCAAATCCTCCATTATCAGGATTGTTATACTCCCAGCCCGTAGCGGAGGAAACATTCGAACTGCCCCCTTTTTTCTTGAAAATACAGGAAGAAAGAAGAAGGGAAGCAACAATAATAATAATTGAAAAGGCTCTGAATTTATACATAACTCCTTTAGTTTTATGGCTTTTTAGAACACCCAAATATAATAATTTTAACTAAAACTATTTTTTCACTCATCAAATATAACTACAATTTAGGGAAATTTATTGTTTTGATTATATTTCTTTTTTCAGTACTCTTCAAATTGAAAGCCAGCCCCACCTCATGAAGAAGTGATAATGGCAGCATGGAGTTTCCTGAAATCAGATTGAACTGATAGTTATAGTAGACACTTACCAGTGTGAATCTAAATGAGAATCCAGTCTGTATATTGATGTTCCTGCCGTTATCGGCCAGAAACAATGCATTTACAGCTAAATGACTGCTTTCCACTGCTGTTCCTGCCCCTCCTGAAAAATATCCATCCTGTTCTCCTAAAAACAGAAGTGGCTGGAGCATAAGGGATTTTTTGCCGTTAAGGTCGAGATCTGTAGAGAAGTGCGCAAAATACTTCCGCCTGATTTTATCCGTTGAACCGGTATTTGATGAGAGTTCAGGTTCGGCAAGATGGCTTACGGAAATCCCTGCCGACATTCTTCCGGATATTAAAAGAAATCCTGCTCCTACATCAAATACTGTCTTCCCCTGTCCGGAAAGAACTTCCGATGTTGGAAATGAAACTCCTCCGAGAGGATCGATCTGGTCGGGTAATACAGCATTGCTGAAGTTAAATCCCCTGTGAAATACAGAAGCAGAGAGGCCCGCATTTATGTAGAGATCCTTTCCTGCCTTTAAAAAATAGGCATATGAAAATCCGCCGCGCACATCATTTATTATTCCTCCGAGATAATCATCAGAGAGCCAAAATGATGCGCCTCCATGCAGTCCTGAAAAATATGAATCATAACTCAGGATGGCCGAATTAAGGTTATAATTGTTACCGGGATAATAGTTAATATATGACAGCCTCAGCACACCATTCCCTTCACTGCCGGATATTGCCGGATTATTTAAAAGAACAACCTGGTAACCGGGACCTCCGTCAATACCTTGTCCGGTAGTGGCAGAGACAAAGCTCAATGAGAATATCAGAATTATGGCTGGTTGTCTTAACATACTGGAAATACTGCAATATCAACGTAATGGCAGCGTTATTATTATAAATTGACTGAAGCTACAAAAAAACAAATTTAGCTGGTAAACAAAAAGCACATTTCTATCTTTGTCAGCATCAATGATAAGAATTTTTAAAATACTTGCAGCTTTTTTGTTCCTGCAGCAGATAAATCTTTTTGGCCAGGTTTCCGGAGAGAGATCGGTTCTTTCTGCGGGTAAATGGTTCAGGATCGCAGTAACAGCAGACGGGATTTACCGGATCGATTACTCGAAACTGAGGCAGCTCGGACTTGAAAATCCTTCATGCCCGAAGATTTATGGCAACAATGCCGGACAGTTACCATATTATAATAACGGTTCCGGGCAGGAGGATCTGAAAGAGCTGTCAATATATATCTCGGGTGATGATTCTGAATTAAGCGACGGGGAGTACATACTGTTTTATGCAAAGGGGACGGGAAAATGGGTCTACAACTATGCCACCGGAGAGTACAGTCATCTTCACCATGATTATTCCGATACTGCATTTTATTTCATAACCTCAGGGCCTGCTCCGGGGAAAAAAATCCTGACAGCACAGACACCTTCGTCGCCTGCCGCCTATTTTTCATCGGAATCAGATGCCCTGTTCATTCATGAAAAAGATGAGGATAATCTGATTAAATCGGGAAGGGACTGGTTTCAGAGAATATCGGAGATAACAATTGATCCCGGTTTTTCGGATATAATCGTCTCTGAAAAGGTAAAATATGATATGAGGGTAGCAGCACGTGCCTCCGGGCCGACTCTTTTCAGACTTGACGAAGGCACTCTTCCGGTAAAGACCATTCAGGTACCTCCGGTCAACCTGTATGATGTTAACGGAACATATGCTGAAATTACCGATTCCACTGGTTCAATGCAGGTCGCATCAACATCTCCTGTTTATAATTTAAGATTCATCAACTCCGGGGAACCCGGTGCCTACGGATGGCTTGACTATTTAATTCTTAAAGCAAGAAGATCCAACATCTTCACAGGAAAGACCACCCGGTTACTTGATTCACGGGCAGTTGCCGGAGGCCGGATAACCGAGTTTTCCGTCAGCAGCTCAATAAGAGATCCGGTCATTTGGGATGTCTCTGATCCTTATAATGTTACTAATATCCCGTATGTAAGGTCAGGCGAACTGAATAAATTCAAAGCCAGGAGCGATTCATTACTGACATTTATTGTTTTTACTCCTGACAAAGCCCTTAGTCCTTCCATTTCATCTGTTGCTGTACCCAATCAGGATCTCCGCTCATCCCAATCCTGTGACATGATCATAATTACACATCCGCTTTTCCAAACCTATGCAGAAAAACTTGCAGGAATTCATTTCACTGATAATGGCCTCATTTCCCAGGTAGTAACACCTGAACAGATCTACAACGAATTTTCAGGAGGCATACCTGACATCTGTGCCATAAGGAATTATATCAGGATGAAATATCTTAAACAGAAAGAAACACAGCATCCCCTGAAGTATGTTCTCCTCTTCGGGGATGGTTCATATGAGAATAAGACCCCTCCTCCGTTAAATCCAAATTTCATACCTACATATCAGTCGCAGAACTCAAACGTGACTGTATCCTCCTTTACATCCGATGATTTTTACGTGTTGCTTGATGAGGGAGAGGGTGAAGCTGAAGGAACTGAGGATGCAGGTATAGGCCGTTTGCCTGTATCGGATACCGTGCAGGCAGGAATAATGATCTCAAAAATAAGAAGATACCTCGATCCGCATAACATGGGAGACTGGAAAAATGTGATCAGCCTGGCTGCAGATGACGAGGATGGCAATTCCCACATGACAGAGGCTGAGGGTCTTGCAACATTACTTAAAGACAGTGTCCCTTCGATCAATGTTGAAAAGATTTACCTGGATGCTTTCAGGCAGGTAACAAATGCTAACGGGCAGTCATACCCTGATGTCAATAAAGCAATCAATGACCGCATCAATTCGGGTTGTCTTATTTTTAATTATACGGGGCATGGCAATGAGAATGGCCTGGCCCATGAGAGAGTGGTTACCACAGAAGACATCAACTCCTGGAAAAACTATGGAAAACTTCCGCTTTTTATCACTGCTACCTGTGAGTTCAGCCGGTTTGATGATATGGATATCAATATAATATCCCACAAAATGACCGCAAAAACCTCTGCCGGGGAAATGGTTCTGCTGAATAACGAAGGGGGAGGAATAGCCCTGATGTCAACCACCAGGCTTGTCTACTCTGAGCCAAACTATGAGCTGAACAGAAACATTCTCGATTGTGCCTTCGACCGTGACGGGCAGGGAAATACTCTGACTCTTGGTGAGATAATGAGAACTGCCAAGAACAGATCCGGCATCGGGAACAATAAAAGAAATTTCACACTTCTCGGAGATCCGGCGTTAAAACTCGCGTTTCCCTGGCACGGTAATGTGATCACGGACTCCATAAACGGAGTGTCTGTCAATGAGAATTTCGACAGTCTTAAAGCTCTGTCAGTAATTACAATAGCAGGTCACATTGAAGACCCATGGGGGAGGCTGATGGACAATTTTAATGGAGTTGTATCACCCGTTATATTTGATAAGGCAGGTAAAATAAAAACCCTGGCAAATGATGGTGGCAGTATAATTGAGTTCGGACTCTGGAACAATATCCTGTTCAGTGGTAAAACAATGGCAGAAAACGGATACTTCCGCTTCACATTTATTGTACCCAGGGATATTGATTATGCCTTCGGAAAAGGAAGAATCAGCTATTATACAAGCAATGACAGTGCGGATATGTCAGGCTATTTCAGCGGAATAGTAACAGGTGGATTCTCAGACCCCGGGATAACAGACAGTGTGGGACCTGATATAAGGCTTTATTTTAATGACACCCTTTTCAGGAGCGGCGGAATAACAGGAAACGATCCCAGGCTGCTTGCAATTATTGAGGATAAGGGCGGGATCAATACCACCGGCTCCGGTATCGGACATGATCTGACAGCTTACCTTGATAATGACCGTACAGATCCTGTAATATTAAACAGGTATTTCGAAAATGATTTTGACAACTATAAGAAGGGAAGGATTTCCTATGACCTGCAGGCAATAAGCAGCGGCAGACATTCCCTGACCCTCAGGGCATGGGATAATTACAATAATTCATCGGAAAAAACAATTGTCTTTATTGTCGAAACAGATGGTAAATTCATTCTCAGAAACCTGATAAACTATCCCAATCCATTTACGGGCGATACCAGGATAAGTGCCGGACATAACAGGCCCGACGAGGAACTAGATATAACTGTTAATATCTTTAGTCTCGATGGCAGGATAATTAAAATAATTAAAACAAGAGTTGCGGCATCAGGTTATGTGATTCCTCCTCTTATCTGGGATGGCACCGGTGAAGGAGGGAAACGTGCAGGCAGAGGTATCTATCCCTATTCTGTCATAGTTACTACAGGAAAAGGGGAGACTGCAAAAGCCTCGGGCAGGATGATCATTTTGTGAAAACCATACAATATATTAAGTAAATAATAGTTTATAAAAGAAATCTATCCATTCATCAAAGATATATTGAATGTAATCAAAATCACTACTTTAATTTAGCCGTCATTGGTACAAATGTGGTATTTTGGTGTAAATTTGTGTAATGCTAAAATAAACCGATATGAAGAAAACTGGCCTGATTATAATATTTCTGATTTTATTATCAGGAAATACAAAATTGCAATCTCAAGAACTTAATCCGATTCAGACAGTTGTGCCGTTCCTGACAATCGCCCCTGATTCAAGAGCAGGCGGAATGGGTGACGCAGGCGTGGCGACATCACCTGATGTTTACAGTATGCACTGGAATCCTGCCAAATATGCCTTTATAAAAGATAATGGCGGAGTTGGGTTATCATATACCCCATGGTTAAGGAATCTTGTACCCGATATTAATATTGCATATCTCTCCGGATTTAAAAGACTTGACAGCAAACAGGTCATAAGTGGAAGCCTCATATATTCTTCTCTCGGGGATGTGCCCTTCACTGATGATTTCGGCAACCTGGAACGTATTTTTAAACCAAATGAATTTGCACTCGATGCAGGCTATTCAAGGCTTTTTACAGATCATCTCTCAGGCGGGGTCGCCTTCAGATTCATCTACTCAAACCTGACCGGAGGATCTTATTCCGGCGGTGTTGCAACAAAAGCCGGGATCTCCTTTGCTGCAGATATATCAGGATACTATCAGAAAGATATCTCCCTTTTCAGCAAGAACGGGTTACTTGCCTTCGGACTTAATTTTTCCAACATAGGATCAAAGATGACCTATTCTGACATAAAAACAGCCGATTTTATTCCTATGAATATGCGTCTGGGTTCGGCTGCTTCAATTTATCTTGATCCAAGGAATAAGCTCACAGTTACTCTCGATCTTAATAAGCTGCTTGTCCCCACACCTCCGATATATGACACAAACGGTCAGATAATCAAGGGAATGGACCCGA
The DNA here is from genome assembly GCA_963816345.1 of uncultured Bacteroidales bacterium. Lineage (GTDB taxonomy): Bacteria > Bacteroidota > Bacteroidia > Bacteroidales > VadinHA17 > LD21. Next base: position 345,378 of record CAWFKI010000005.1, on the reverse strand, counting down.
ACGTGTCTGTCCCTGTTGCAATATTTCACTCCTTCTACGATGCCCCGGGTGGCTTTAAGGAGGAGCTTCAGGAGATTTCCTATGCTTCAGGAGTTGAGTACTGGTATAATGAACAGTTCTCAATCAGGGGTGGATATTTCTTTGAGAATCAGAATAAAGGGAACCGCAAATACTTCACTCTCGGTGCAGGATTCAAAATCAATATTTTTGCCCTTGATTTTTCCTATCTGATCCCGACAGCGCAGAACAATCCTCTTGCAAGGACCTTAAGATTCTCCCTTGCATTTAATTTTAATACCCCGAAAGCCGAAGCCAAGACAAAGGGATGAATATCAGAATAGGTCAGGGTATTGATTTCCACAGACTTGAGAAAGACCGCGACTTATGGCTCGGAGGTGTAAGGATCCCTTCAGAAAAGGGATGTGTGGCACACTCTGACGGAGATGTTCTTCTTCATGCCCTTTGCGATGCCCTGCTGGGAGCTGCTGGCCTCGAAGACATCGGTCATTACTTCCCCGATACAAGTCAGGAATATAAGGATATCGAAAGCAGGATCCTGCTGGGGAAAACCTGCAGTATTATAAAAGAGAAGGGTTTTCAGGTAATAAATATTGACACTACGGTATGCCTGGAGAAACCAAAAATATCTTCTTTCATACCTGAGATGAGGAAAATCATTTCTGGCATACTTGAAACAGAGCCTGAAAATGTAGCAATTAAAGCCACCACAACTGAAAAGCTTGGATTTACAGGAAGGGAAGAGGGTATAATGGCAATTGCCGTGGTACTCTTAATGAAATAAAGCTTCATCAATCAGCTTATCATCAGCAATATATGGCACCGTTACAATGAGTTCCGGCGTTCTTTCCATCTCCCTTTTCAGGGTAACCATTGCCTCCTTATTCCGTGCCCAGCTTCTGCGTGCAATCCCGTTGCTTACGTCCCAGTGAAGCATCATCTTCAGTTTCTGACCTGTCCCTGGTTTGCCGTCAAGAACCATCCCGAATCCTCCGTTTATCACCTCTCCCCATCCCACTCCTCCTCCGTTATGTAACGATACCCAGGTAGCTCCGCGGAATGAATCTCCAATCACATTCTGAACAGACATGTCACTTGTGAACCTGGAACCGTCATAAATGTTTGAAGTCTCGCGGAACGGGGAATCGGTCCCTGACACATCGTGATGATCCCTGCCAATAACGACGGGAGCGGATATTTCACCATTTGCTATTGCATTATTGAATGCCTCAGCTATAGTAATTCTGCCGGTACTGTCGGCATAAAGGATCCTTGCCTGTGATCCCACAACAAGCCTGTTTTCTTCGGCCTCCCTTATCCAGTGAAGATTGTCTTCAAGCTGGTTAAGTATCTCACCGGGTGAACTTTTAATTAAACCTTCAAGTACCTCAGCTGCAATTCTGTCGGTCACTTTGAGATCTGCAGGATCGCCCGAGCAGCACACCCATCTGAAAGGACCGAAACCGTAATCAAAACACAGCGGGCCCATTATATCCTGGACATAAGAGGGATATCTGAATTCACCGTTTTCCTTCATCACATCTGCTCCTGCCCTGGAGGCCTCCAGCAGGAAGGCATTTCCGTAATCAAAAAAATATGTTCCACGTTCCGTGTGACGATTTATGGCATCAACCTGCCGCCTGAGCGATTGCCGGACTGCCTCCTTAAACCTGTCGGGATCTTCAGTCATCATAATGTTTGATTCCTCCAGGCTATATCCTGCCGGGTAATATCCTCCTGCCCAGGGATTATGAAGCGAGGTCTGATCGGATCCGATGTCAACCCTGATATTTTCTTCTGCAAATCTTTCCCAGACATCTACTATATTGCCTTCATAGGCTATTGAGGTTACCTCGCCCGAATCGATTGCACGGCGGACCCTGTGAATGAGCTTCCCGATATCAGTAAAAACCTCAGCTACCCAACCCTGCCGGAATCTGGTGCTGATAGCCTTGGGATTGACCTCCGCAACAACCGAAAGAACACCGGCAATCGTTGCTGCCTTAGGCTGTGCTCCCGACATGCCTCCCAGGCCTGATGAGACGAACAGCCTGGTCTTCAGTTCTCCCGATCCGGTAATCAGCCTGGCGGCATTAAGTATTGTTATTGTGGTGCCATGAACGATACCCTGAGGTCCGATGTACATGTAGGAACCAGCAGTCATCTGACCATACTGTGATACGCCAAGAGCATTGAATTTTTCCCAGTGATCCTGAGATGAATAATTTGGAATCACCATTCCGTTTGTGACAACCAGCCTGGGGGCATCTCTGTGTGAGGGGAACAGTCCAAGGGGATGACCCGAATAGACAACAAGTGTCTGTTCATCGGTCATCTCCGAAAGGTATTTCATCGTAAGCCGGTACTGGGCCCAGTTCTGGAAAACGGCCCCGTTACCGCCATAGGTAATTAACTCGTGGGGATGTTGGGCAACAGCCTGGTCAAGATTATTGGAGATCATAAGCATTATTGCCGCTGCGGCGGTTGTACGGTGAGGATAATCGTCAATATTCCTGGCTCTTATCTCGTAATCGGGTCTGAACCTGTACATATAGATCCTTCCGTATGCGGAAAGTTCTCCTGCAAACTCCCTTGCAAGAACCGGGTGAAATTTTTCAGGAAAATATCTGAGTGCATTTTTTATGGCAAGCTTTTTTTCCTGTGTATTGAGTAAATCCTTCCTTTTTGGCGCATGATTCAGATTGTTATCATACGGTTTAAGTTCAGGCAGCTGATCAGGGATCCCCTCTGAAATCTGTCTCTTGAATTCAGATTGTGTCATAACTAATTCCGGTTATAGATACAAAGTTATAAAAAACGGGAAAGCTGACCCTAATTGGATCAGCTTTCCCGCAATTCCGAAGGTAAAGGCTAAATATGGCCTTCCTTTATTATTTCATCATCTACAAGAATCCTTCCGCAATATTCACATACAATGATTTTTTTCCTTGATCTGATATCCAGCTGCCTCTGGGGAGGGATCTGGTTGAAGCAACCACCGCATGCATCCCTCTGTACCGGCACAACAGCCAGACCGTTGCGCGCATTTGTCCTTATCCTCTTGTAGGCTGTAAGTAATCTGTCCTCAATTACCTCTTCAATTTTAGCCAGCTTATTGTAAAGCCCCTCTTCTTCCTTCTGGGTATCTGAAATTATCTCATCCAGCTCTGCCTTCTTATTGTCAAGATCCGATTTGCGCTCTGAAAGTGTTACTTCAGAATCGGCAATGACTACGTTTTTCTCCTCTATCAGGAAATTGAATTCCTTTATCTTTTTGTTGAATAATTCTATCTCCAGATTCTGATATTCGATCTCCTTTGAGAGAGAATCAAATTCCCTGTTGTTCCTTACATTTTTCTGCTGCTCTTCATATTTCTTTATAAGCGCCTCGGCATCGGAAATCTCGTTATGCTTCTTTGTAACCGATTTCTCAAGGTTAACCACTTCATCCTTCAGATGTCCCAGCCGTGTCTCCAGCCCTGCAATCTCATCTTCAAGATCCTGCACTTCAAGCGGGAGCTCACCTCTGAGAGTCTTGATTTTATCAATCTCTGAATCAACCAGTTGCAGGCTATATAACGCTCTTAATCTCTCCTCTACGGAAATTTCAGGTTCATGTGTTTTAACTTTTTCCATTTTTACAAGTAATTTATCGGATTCGTATTTGTTTCTGAAAACCGGACTGCAAATTTAGGGAATTTTTTAATAATAAGGCTGTATAAAATCTCTGATGTAAATTTTTCACTCTCAAAATGGCCTATATCCACAAGCATAATCCTGTTGCCGGTATCAAAGAAACTATGGTATTTAATATCTGCTGTAACAAAGGAATCCGCTCCGGAACTCATTGCCCTGCCCAGTAATGACGAACCCGAACCACCGCATAATGCAATTTTGCTTACCGTCTTACCTGTCGGCTTTGAGTATCTTACACCTCTGGCATCAAAAACACCTGACAGAAGTCTCAGGAAATCTGCCTCGGTCATCTGTTCCGGTAATCTCCCGGTACAACCCAGCCCCTCTTCAGTATTTTCATTCTCAAGCGGATAAAGATCATATGCTACCTCTTCATAAGGATGTACCGAAAGAAGGGCTCTGATTACCTTATCTTTAAGGTAAGAAAACAGGACAGTTTCAAATCTTACCTCTTTTTCAAAATGCATCTTGCCCTGTTCACCGGCGAATGGATGCGTCTTCTCACCTGCCCTGAAGCTTCCTGTTCCGCCTGCAGTAAAGCCGCAACGATCATAATTTCCGATCACACCCGCACCGGCTTCAAAAAGGGCATCCCTGACCCTCTCAGTGTGAGATTCAGGAATGAACGTCACCAGTTTCAATAATCTGTTCTTCAGGGGCTCCAGAACTTTAACATCCTGAAGATTAAGCTTTTCTGCCATTTTCCTGCTCACTCCGGAGCTCAGGACATCGAGATTGGTATGAGAAGAATAGATTGCTATATCTTTTTTAATTGACCTGGACAGGATCCTCCCGGTCAGCGTACTGCCGGTGATTTTCTTAACCGGCTTAAAGATTACGGGGTGATGGGAAATTATCAGGTTGCAGCCCAGGTTCAGAGCCTCATCCAAAACCTCATCGGTAACATCAATTGCAATTAATGCCGAAACGATCTCCATATCGGCAGATCCGACCTGCAGGCCCGAATTGTCATAGCTTTCCTGGAATGACAATGGAACAGCTGAATCGAGGTAGCTACAAATTTCTGCGAGCTTCATAATTACAATCACTTATTTTATCCAGCGGCAGGTTAAATCTATTACGTCCTGATCTTTAAGTTGGTCCCGATTTTTATCGGGAGCAATGTACATTTGGCAATTTTATCTCCCTGCCTTTTGCCAACTGCTTTTTGCCAACTGCCAACTCAAAAATAATTTAACATATCACTATATATTATCTCTTATATCGAGGAGCATAGTTTTGATTTTCTCAAGAGATTCGCTGATCTCGAACTTATGATCTGTCTCATCCCATTTTTCGGAAAGCTTCTTCTTTACACCCGCCAGGGTCATCCCCTCTTCCTTAAGAAGGTGGTGAATGATCCTTAGATTTTTGATGTCGGCCGGAGTAAAAAGTCTGTTTCCTTTTTTATTTTTCAAAGGCTTCAGCACAACAAACTCATTTTCCCAGAACCGGACTGTGGAGACCGGCACTTCAAGCATCTCAGCCACCTCCCCTATTGAATAATAGAGTTTTTCAATTTTTTTTTCCTTGTATGGCATAGCAGCTATTTATATGTAATTTCACCATTGTCCGAAACGTTTATTACAGCATCAGGAAAATCCACGGCCATTAATTCCTTTATCTTCTTTATAACCCTTCCCTCACTGTCATAATGAACCCCTCCCGGCCAGGATTGAAAAGCAGGAATTATCCTTCCTGACAGGAATCTGCCGTCTTTCCCGACATTTATCCTGACAATGGGTGCCAGTCCGTTGGGACCGGCAAGATTAATCCTTCCGTATGTACAGAAATTGCCGAGGCTGTAGCTTATAAAACGGTTCTTATAAACCTCAATTGTACGTGTCACATGGGGGCCATGGCCAAAAACAACGTCAGCTCCGTTATCTATCATTATATGTGCAAAATTATATACATCACCCCGGTCCTCTCCGTGAAAGATTTCATCTGTTTTCGGGACATGCTGGAATTCTGCTCCTTCAGCTCCCCCGTGAAAGGAAACTATGACGATATCACAAGTATCGGCCAGCTTTCTTACTATTGCTGCAGCGGCAGTAACTTCATTTATATTAACAGTTCCGGCATTTGGCGCAAAGGCACAGAATCCATATAACACGGAATCTTTTCTGAATACGGACCAGGGATGTTCCGCCAGCCCGCCATAAATAATTCCGGCCGAGTCGAGGAGTTCCATTGTCCTTATTTTCCCGGCCGGACCAAAATCGCCGGTATGGTTATTGGCAAGATTAAGAATGTCAAATCCTGCTGAGGTAAGGGCAGAAACATATCCTTCCGGCATCCTGAAGAGATAGCATATTGTAGTATCGCGACATTTCTTGAATGGTTCTCCCCTGTTAAGGAATGATCCTTCCAGGTTGCCGAACGTAATATCCGCGGAAGATAAGGTATCTGCAAGGCTTCCCATCAGAAGAGAGGTGTTATCAGAAGGAGGAAGCAATGGCGGTGAAGGGAATAGCGAACCAAGCATTATATCACCCACACCCATAATTACAATTTGTCGCGCGGATACAGAGGAATCCTGCTGTCCGGAGGTTTTTGGTGTCAGGGGTACGGAAGGGTAGGCAGCTTCAGAAAAGTACAGTAAAATTAACGCTGGCAGGATCAGCTTAATCAATCTGGTCATAACATCCGGTAAATAAAACCTAATCAAAAGACTGACCTGTTTTGGAGGCGATCTCAATCATTCTGTTATATTCGTAGGGAGAAAGGTCTTCAAAATAGTAGTTAACGGGATCCACATTCACCCCATTCAGTTTAATCTCATAGTGCAGGTGATTTGCTATAGATGTTCCGGTACTGCCAACATATCCTATAATATCTCCCCTCTGGACTTTCTGGCCAACCCTTACATTAAAATTGCTCAGATGTGCATATATACTTGTATAGCCGAATCCGTGATCTATAACAATATTTTTACCCAGACCCCGCTGTGATGACTGAACTGAAACGACAATTCCATTTCCGGTTGAATATACATCTGTCCCGGCAGGGGCGGTGAAATCCATACCGCTATGAAATTTGATTATCTTATAAATAGGATGGATCCGTAATCCGAAACCTGAGGCAACACGTGTCAGATCCTTCCCTGAGATTGGTATTATGGCGGGCACCGATCTGAGCATATCGCCTTTGTTTTTTGCAAGTGATATAAGGTCGTCAAATGATTTGGATTGCACATAGATCTTCTTCCGGATCTTATCGAGCCTGGTGGCAGTCTCGATTACCAGGTTCGAGTTCTGATAGCCCTCAAGGGATTTATACCTGTTCACTCCACCTACCCCGCCATCTCTTAATGTTGAAGGAATTGGCTCAGCTTCGAAGATGGTCCTGTACAGATTGTCATCGGTTTTCTGAAGATCATCAAGAACATTTTCAACATTGCCCATCTCCCTGTTGATCAGTTCATATTGAATTGTCAGCTGCTGCACTTCACGCTGAAGAGCCTTCTCCTTCGGGGAGTCGAAGAAGTTGGCAAAAATGATCCAGTAGATGACTGCTATTAATGCTGATCCAACAAAATAAGCCAGGAGCCTCAGAAGCAAAGACCAGATGCCGAGTCTCACCTTGTCAAAACTCAGGGAATCAGGATTAAATTTATATTTTGTTCTTGGCATGAGAAGACAAAGATAAATCAATTTCGAAAAAAACGAAAATCGTTGACGTGATAATGGCTATTTGCCAGAAAAGAGTTTTAACACCGGCAGTTATTACCTGAAGTGGGATTTGGATCCGAGTGCCTGGATCATCTCATTGTATTCCTCCACACTTATATCATTGTTGAAGAAGTTCACAGGATTTTTATGCTGGCCAAACTGATCGATCTGATAATGAAGATGCGGACCGGAAGAGGTACCGGTACTGCCGCTTAATCCTATCAGATCGCCTCTTTTAACTTTCATTCCCCTGGATATTTTTATCTGGCTGAGGTGCCCGTATGTCGACTGAAGACCATATCCGTGATCTATCACAACATAGTTTCCGAATCCGCCGGAATTCCATCCTGATTCAATTACAGTACCGTCACCCGTGGCATATACCTCAGTTCCATACGGAACAGAAAAATCCTGTCCGTAATGCATTCTTGGCGTACCCAGAACCGGATGAACCTCGCGGAAACGGTAGCCATCACCAAGACGGTATTTTACATCAACCGGGCTTATGAGAGGCTGATGATCCATTTCTCTTTTCCATTCTACTGCTCTCTGTGCTATTGCTTTATATGACTCGTTCTGAACATTGGCCTGGTTTTTAATCCCTTCAATTTTTGACCTGTACGATACCAGCAGGTTTGAATTAAGGTATCCGGTAAGGTCCCTGAATCTGTCCACTCCACCATAACCGGCTTTCCTGTAGGATTCCGGGATGCTGTCCATATCGAGTATCGGACGGTAACGCCTGTCATCCGACAGCCTGAATCCGTTAAGTGAGGCAACTGAATTATCAAGCTCCCTGCCCACAAGTGAATACTGAAGCTTAAGATCCTCGATCTCTCTTGTCAGCAGTTTCTCCTTTGGTGATCCGAATATGCTTTTAAAGGCGGCTCCGTAAAGGACTGAAAGGAGTACAGACATGCCAAACCACAAAAAAAAGCGCAGAAGCTTAATTTTCAGAGGTAATCTTACCTGCTTGTATTGCAGATCTGATGGATCAAGAACGTATTTATGGTCTCTTTGCAAAAGGCTATTGGTTATGAATTTTTAGAGTTCCAGTCAACAAATCTAATCAAATAAACTAATTTTACAAGCCAAATTAAAAATAAATTTACATAACATAATGATTATTAAAATGAAGGCACAGGAACTGAGGCAATTGTTTTTTGAATTTTTTGAATCAAAAGGTCATAACATAGTCCCTTCTGCGCCTATGGTTGTCAAAAATGACCCTACCCTGATGTTTACAAATGCCGGCATGAATCAGTTCAAGGATATCTTTCTCGGTAACCAGCAGCCACTGCAGAAAAGAGTCGCAAACTCCCAGAAATGCCTAAGGGTATCGGGAAAGCACAATGACCTTGAAGAGGTCGGTCATGACACTTACCATCATACAATGTTTGAAATGCTTGGGAACTGGTCATTTGGCGATTATTTTAAAAAAGAGGCAATTGAATGGGCGTGGGAACTGTTAGTGAAGAGGCTGGGGATTCCGGAAGACAGACTTTATGCAACAATATTTGAAGGTAGTAAGGAAGATAATGTACCTCGTGATGATGAATCGTACGAATACTGGAAAAGATGCTTTTCGGACCCTGATGGAAGAATTATACCGGGATCAAAAAAAGATAATTTCTGGGAGATGGGGGAAACCGGTCCGTGTGGTCCATGCTCTGAGATACACGTTGATATCAGGGATGACAGTGAGAGGAGCAGAATTCCCGGGAGAGAGCTGGTAAATAAAGGCCATCCCCAGGTAATAGAGATCTGGAACCTTGTTTTCATTCAATATAACCGCAAATCAGATGGTAAACTTGAACAACTGCCCTCAAGGCATGTCGATACCGGCATGGGATTCGAGAGGCTCTGCATGGTCGTTCAGGGGAAAAAATCAAACTACGAGACTGATATATTCCAGTCGGTAATCAAAGAGATCTCATCAATAACAGGCAAATCATACGGAGTAAATGAGAAATGGGATATTGCACTCAGGGTCGTCGCTGATCACCTCAGGGCAGTTTCATTCTCAATCGCCGACGGTCAGCTGCCGTCAAATAATAAGGCAGGTTATGTGATAAGAAGAATTCTCCGCCGTGCGGTAAGATACGGGTATAACAGTCTTGGGACTGAGGAGCCTTTCATTTATAAACTTGTTCCTGTACTTGCGGGTACAATGGGCAACCAGTATCCTGAGCTCATTTCCGGTAAGGAACATATTGCAAAGATTATTTTTGAAGAAGAGACAGCATTCCTGAAAACGTTAGGCAAGGGATTGAAAATGATAGAATCGGTCATTGCAGAACTTAGGCAGGAACAAAAGAATATAATGCCTGGCAAAGCAGCGTTTGAGATGTATGATACCTTTGGTTTCCCTGTTGATCTTACCCAGCTTATTCTGAAGGAAAATGATATGCATCTCGATTACAAGGGATTTGAGGAGGAGATGAAACGCCAGAAGGATCGCTCAAGGGAAGATGCCTCAGTATCAACAGCTGACTGGACCATTCTAAAAGATATTGAAGGCACTGAATTTACGGGTTATGACAATTATAAGGATGATGTTATTATAACGAAATACCGCACAGTCAGGATAAAGGGTAAGGAGAGTCATCAGCTGGTATTTGACAAAACACCGTTTTATGCCGAGTCCGGGGGGCAGGTAGGCGATACAGGGTACATAATCTCCGCCGGTGATAAAATTGCCATAACAAATACTCTTAAGGAAAACAACCTTATAATTCACCTGACAAAAAGTTTACCGGCAGATCCATATGCTTCCTTCAGGGCTGTTGTGGATATTGAAAAGAGGCAGATGACTGCAAACAACCATACGGCGACGCACCTTATTCATTATGCATTAAGGTCGGTACTCGGGCAGCATGTTGAACAAAAAGGCTCACTGGTTACTCCTGAACGGCTTCGTTTTGATTTCAGCCATTTCAGTAAACTGAGCCGGGAAGAGCTGTCGAAGATTGAAGAGCTGGCTAACAAAATGGTAAGGGAAAACATTCCATCGAGGATTACCGGAGGAGTTCCCCTGGAGAAGGCAATGTCTATGGGAGCCATGGCGCTTTTTGGTGAGAAATACGGAGAGACCGTCCGGGTAGTGGAATTCGGGAATTCAGTCGAACTCTGCGGAGGCACTCATGTCGCTGCCACCGGTTCCATAGGTATTATAAAGATAATTTCGGAGGGTGCCATAGCAGCGGGAGTAAGAAGGATTGAGGCAGTGACTGCATCAAAAGCTGAAGATTATATTAATGAAAGGTTAAATACAATTGAGGAGATAGCTTCCCTGTTAAAAAGCACCGGAAATATTAAGGATAGTGTAGGGCAGCTTATTTCCGAAAATTCATCCCTGAAGAAATATGTTGAGAAATATCAGGCTCAATCTGCTGCAATTATACTTAAGGAACTTGAAGAAAAGGCAGTATCAGCCGGCAATATCAGGATCCTTTCGGGAAAGGTCGAAGCCGATTCTCCCGAATTCCTTAAGAAAATTGCTTTCCTTGTAAGAAATTCATCAGATAATACTATACTTATTATAGGATCTGAAAATGGTGGAAAGGCTCATCTTCTTGTATTGGTAAGCGATAACCTGGTAAAGGATAAGAATGTAAACGCTGTGGCGATAATCAAGGAAATTGCTGCAGAGATCAATGGAAGCGGAGGCGGTCAGCCATTCCTGGCTACAGCCGGAGGAAAGAATCCTGCAGGCATAGAGAGAGCATTGTCAAAGGCAGAGGCCCATATCAAAACGATAGTCTGACCTGCCTGATTAGCCGAGAGAATATCCTGTTCGAAAACAGCAACCCTTTTTAATTTCATAACACAATGAATATGAGATAACTATAATACTATTTCTATTTCCTTAAGCCGGGAGGTCAATTTGTTCGAAAAAAATTATTAGAATTGCCGGCAAAATTATTTAAGGGAATAATGGAAGTCAAGAGAACATTTGATATAATTCAGTGGAACCTGGAGAAATATCCGCGCAAAGACATGTACGGAGGGAAGAAGGATAATCAATGGATTACCTATTCAACCGAAGAAGTGAGAGATTATGTAAACCTCGTAAGTTACGGATTGCTTTCAATGGGTTACAGGAGGGGCGAAAAAGTTGCCACTATCAGCGCCAACAAACCTGAATGGAATTTTGTGGATATGGGACTTGCCCAGGCCGGACTGATCCATGTTCCAATCTACCCTACAATCGGAACAGACGAATACGAATATATTCTTGAACATTCCGATGTCAGTTTAATAATAGTTGGCAATAAGGCGATATACAACAAGGTTAGTCCCATCGCCGGGAAAATAGAGCATCTGAAGGATATTTTCTCCATTGACCCGGTTGAAGGTGTAAGATCGTTCGATGAGATTCTTGAGGCAGGACGAAGGAATGCTGACAGGCTGGGCGCTGAACTGGAGAGTATAAAGGAAAGCATTAAGCCTGAAGATCTTGTAACGATCATCTATACCTCGGGTACTACAGGTAATTCCAAAGGTGTAATGCTGTCGCACAATAACCTGGTTAAAAATGCCATTACCACATCAAAGGCCCACCATCTTGGCTATGGACACAGGGCGGTCAGCTTCCTTCCGTTATGCCACGTATATGAGAGAATGGTAAACTATCATTTTCAGTACAAGGGCATCAGCATTTATTATGTTGAAAATATGGGCACAGTATCCGAGGCGGTGAAAGAGATCAAACCTCATATTTTCAATACTGTTCCGCGTCTGCTGGAGAAGATATATGACAATATTATCGGAAAGGGAAGAAATCTGCCGTGGATAAAGAAGAAGATATTTTTCTGGGCTGTGGATCTTGGACTTAAATTCAAACTGAAGGGAAACTCAAAATTTTACAGGTTCCGGCTTGGGATAGCCAGGAAGCTCATATTCAGCAAGTGGAAAGAAGCTCTTGGCGGTGAATTGCAGGTTATGGTCTCAGGCGGCGCTGCCCTTCAATCGAGGCTCGAAAAGATATTCTGGGCTGCCGGAATGCCTGTAATTCAGGGCTACGGTCTTACGGAGACTTCACCGGTAATAGCAGTTAACCCGTTCAGAGTGGATGAGATCGGATTTGGAACTGTCGGACCCGTTATAGAAGGTGTAGAGGTGAAAATAGCTAAAGATGGCGAGATATTGTGCAGGGGTGAAAATGTGATGATGGGTTATTACAAGGCACCTGAACTGACTGCGGAGATGATTGATAAGGAGGGCTGGCTTCATACGGGCGATATAGGCGTAATCGAAGAGGGAAAGTTCCTAAGGATAACCGACAGAAAGAAGGAGATGTTCAAGCTTTCGGCCGGAAAATATATTGCACCCCAGGTTATCGAGAATAAGCTTAAAGAATCATTTTTTATTGAACAGGCGATGGTTATAGGTGAAAATCAGAAATTTGCAAGCGCAATCCTTTCACCTAACTTTACCTTTCTGCATGACTGGTGTTCCCTGCACAGGATCCAGTTCAGGGACAACAGGGAACTTATTGATCTGCCGGAGATAGGCGAGAGATTTTCAAGGGAAGTAAAGGAAGTAAATAAATCACTGGGTGAGTTTGAGCAGATCAAACGATTCCGGCTTGTCACCGAGGAATGGACGCCTCAGACAGGCGAGCTCTCCCCTACCCTTAAGCTGAAGAGAAATTACCTGGCGAAAGAATACAGGGAGATAATTTCAGAAATCTATTATAACGGGGACAGGGACTATAATATGCTGGACAGGATAAAGAACGGCATCAACGGAATCATGAAGAACCTCCCGAAATTCTGATCATCCTGTATTACATAATACAGAACCGGTGACAAAGCAGGTAATTATCTGTGTCTGAACGAAATGCCATGTTCTGACAGTTAAGTTCCGGATTTTTGCTTTAGAGCCGGTAATTTTTGTAATTTTGAGGCTTTCCCAGGAGAATGAAAAGATTTTATACAGGCTTCGCAATAATCATTTTTACCGGATTTATCCTTTACCTGCATTCCTGCGCTGCATCATCCTGCCTGGAAGAGACTGAATCCTTTGTACAGGCAACATTTTATAAATCGGATACAAATAAACCCATCGCACCTGACACTGTGACACTCTACGGGATAGGCCGGGACACAAATAAATTATATAATAACACATTAAAATTACTGAAACCTGAGCTCCCACTCTTTGCGGCCGATACGAGCGTCACTTTTATATTGCGCATCAACTCAATAAATGATACGCTGGAGTTCATTTACGGCAGTTATCCTCATCTTCTGTCAAAGGAATGCGGGTATACTTTTTATTTTACCCTGGAAAAAGTTGTTTATACAATCCATGCGATCGACTCGATACAAATTACGAAAAGCATTATTACAACCCTGAATGAGGAGAACATGCGGATATATTATTAGTTTGGTGGCTGTTATCCTCGTTACTGTTTTGCAGGTAAAAGGTCAGGATACTCTCTTCATTCCGCTTAAGATCAACGTCGGATTGGAGGTCACCGGCCCTGTTACTTATCTTGTGGAAAAGAAAACCTTCAGCGCTGAGGGTTATATTTCTGCTGATCTCAATGAGAAATTTGCTGCATTCCTTGGGGGAGGATATCTTAATTATGAGTACTCCCAGTACAACTATGATTACAAGAATAAGGGCATGTTCCTGAAAATTGGCACCGATATCAATATTCTGAAGCCAAAAAAATCCATCGGAAAATATTGGGGAGGTTTAGGTCTGCGGTATGGCCTCAGCCGTTTCACCTGGGAGGTCCCGACATACAGCCAGACAAATTACTGGGGCAAGTCCTCTTCGTCAATACCTTCTGCAGTCAACTGGGGTCATTTTCTGGAAGTATCACCGGGCATGAGGGCTGAGATGTTCCGGAATTTCAGCATGGGATGGTCGTTCAGTCTCAGGATACTCCTCTACAGCGGGGCCGGGAAGGATCTTCGTCCGATATATTTCCCCGGCTTTGGAAACGCAGCAAAGACAATCAGCACGGGATTAAACTATTTTATTATCTGGAATATCCCTTATAAAAAGATCAGGGTAATAATAAAAAAAGAAGTCCCCCCGGAAAACGAAGAAAACGAAGAGAACCCCAATCAGGGAGGTACAACTCCGCCAGGTAACCGGCAACAGTCTCAGGGAACAAATTTCAGGTAGTATTGCCAACCTTTTCCGGGGAGCGGCAAAATCCCGACTAACTCCCTTCAAGAAAAAAATTAATCAAACATTTACCGGTTTCGGTTTTGTACTGAAGGCCAGCAAACCGGCAAATGTCAGTAACCCGTTGAGCAGAAGCAACTCAAAACCAAATTTATATCCGTTGAATAAAACCACGGAATATCTGCTAAGAACAAAGCACACCAGGGGCGATATTATAGCAATGAAGGGGGTTAACCGGTCCTTCACATTTCTCCTGGTAAATAATCCGAAGGAATAGAGCCCCAATAACGGACCATAGGTATAACCTGCAATTGTGAACAGTTTGTCAATAACTGCCTTGTCGCTCAGCATACTGAATATGATCACGCTGATAAAAAACACAAAAGCTATTGAGAGATGAACGGCATACCTGATCCTTGTCCTCACCTTTTCAGTGATTCCCTTTCGCTGATCGAGACCAAGAAAATCAATGCTCACTGAAGTTGTGAGAGATGTCAGAGCTCCGTCAGCGCTCGGAAAAGCTGCGGAAATGAGACCTATGAGAAATACCACTCCTGCTACCGGTCCGAGGTAGCTGATTGCCACAGTAGGGAAAATATCATCACTTATCCTGACCTCCACACCCCTGTCCCTGACATAGATCAGCAGAATAGCGCCGAGAAACAGGAACAACAGGTTTACGAATACCAGAATTCCGCTGAAAGTGAACATGTTCTTCTGCGCATCTTTTATATTCCTGCAGCTCAGGTTTTTTTGCATCATCTCCTGGTCAAGCCCTGTCATAACAATTGTTATAAACATCCCGCTGAAGAACTGCTTTATAAAGAACCTTTCGTGATGCCAGTCTGTAATGAACATCCTTGAAACAGCGCTGTTTTTCACCTCAGTGAACAGCCCGTGCAGCGAAACATTAAGATCCCTGCTGATGTAGATCACCGATAAAACCACTGCAAGCAGCATAAAAGTAGTCTGAAGGGTATCTGTCCATATTATTGTCCGTATACCACCTTTTAATGTATAAAGTATTATCAGGATGATAAACACAAGAACATTTACCCAGAACGGAATATGCCATGCATCAAAAACGAAAATTTGCAGAACATTAATCACCAGATACATGCGTAATGATGCACCCAGTGTCCTTGATATTATAAAGAAACCTGCGCCGGTTTTATATGACCAGAAACCAAAGCGTTGCCCCAGATAGGAGTAAATAGAAGTCAGTTTTAACCTGTAATATAATGGTAGTAAGACAGTTGCTATAACAAAATATCCGAAGAGGTATCCAAAGACCACGACCATATAACTGAACTGCGTATCTTTTACCCATCCCGGAAGCGACATGAATGTAACTCCTGAAAGAGAGGCGCCTATCATTCCATAAGCCACTACAAACCAGGGAGAAATTTTGTTTCCGATGAAAAAAGACTGACTATCTGCTTTCCTTGCAGTGAGCCAGGTAACAAGGAAAAGGATGGCCGTATATATTAAGAATATTCCAAGAATAAGTAACGGGGGCATCTTATATTAATTTAGTTCACAAGAATAGCAAAAAGAATGGAAGAGAGAAAATACCTGACCTGTTAAATAACCCCGGAAAAATTGCAGTAATTTTGCATAAAATTTTAAGCTATGAGTTTCACAGAATTTCCATCAAAGCTTCTTGAGAATGCCGTAAACGAGTTTGCTTCTTTACCGGGGGTAGGGAGAAAGACGGCCTTCAGACTGGTAATGAACCTGTTGAGAAGAGATTCTGAAGATGTAAGAAGATTCGGAGAGAGTATAATAAAGCTTCATGAGGATATTCATTACTGTAAGATATGCAACAATATTTCAGATACCGAAATCTGCAATATCTGCAGCGATGAAAAAAGAGACAGGAGGATTATCTGCGTGGTTGAAAACATTCAGGATGTAATGGCAATTGAGAATACCAGGCAGTTCACGGGTGTATATCATGTTCTGGGAGGAATAATTTCTCCTATAGACGGGATAGGACCTGCTGATCTTAAAATTGACAGCCTTGAAGAAAAAGTCAGGACCGGAGGAATCAGGGAGATAATCTTTGCATTGAGCACTACGATGGAGGGAGACACTACAAACTACTACCTCTATAAAAGAATAAGCAAATTTGATGTAACAATAACAACTCTTGCCCGGGGAGTGGCAGTCGGGGATGAACTTGAATATACCGACGAGATCACTCTGGGAAGGGCAATCAACAACAGGAATCCCTATCAGCAATAAATCAGCAGGAACTACCGGAGGTCACTAAAACAATTGTTCCTGCTGATTGTTTATCTGTTATTTAATAATTGTTTGCAGATGATAATCTTAAAGCTGTTCCTGACCCTCCAACGAAGAGCTTAACAGGAATGTAAACTTTTCATATATAATAAGAAAAAGAAGAATTATGGCCAGGATGAATATTGTTTTACCTGCAATGGGTGAGGGTGTTATTGAAGCTACAATTAATAAGTGGCTTGTCTCTGAAGGCTCACAGGTCAATGAAGATGACCCGATAGTTGAGATCGCGACAGATAAGGTCGACTCCGAAGTCCCCGCGCCCATGAAGGGAATCATTGTATCCATAATTGCGAAAGAGGGATCCGTACCCAGGGTCGGCGATGTTATTGCCGTTATTGAAAATGAAGTTGTGCAGACAGAGGAGGTTTCTGCAAAAGTTAACAAAGAGGTAGAAAGAATCCGTGAGACTATTGATGAGGTAAAACTTGAAAAAAAGGAGGTGGAAACTCTGTCTCATGATCTGAAAAGCAGGACTCCGTCAGGCAAATTTATATCACCCCTTGTAAGAAGCATTGCTGCCAGGGAGGGGATAAGCTACTCTGAGCTCGACGGTATAACCGGCACCGGTATGGATGGCAGGATTACAAAAGAAGATCTCAATAAAATAATCGGGGATCGTAAGAAAGTTGCAGAGCCTGAAAAACCTGAAAAACCTGAAAAACCAAACCTGAGAAACCTGAGAAACCTGAGGAAGCTGAGAAACCTGAGGAAGCTGAAGAAGCTGAGGAAACCGCGAAGACAACTGCAGCGCCTGTCCGTGAATCCAGGCCGGCATCGTCTGCCGGACCCGGTCAGGATGATGAGATAATCCCTATGGACAGGATCAGAAAGCTTATTGCAGAGCATATGGTGATGTCAAAAAGAACATCGCCGCATGTAACTTCATTCATTGATGCCGATGTCACCCGCATTGTCAACTGGAGAAATGCAAATAAAGAAAAATTTCTTGCCACAGAAGGGCTGAAACTTACTCTCATGCCAATCTTCGTCGATGCTGCAGCAAGGGCTCTTTACGATTTCCCGATGGTAAATATCTCTGTTAGTGGCGATAATATTATCAGGAAGAAGAATATAAACATTGGCATGGCAACAGCTCTGCCTGACGGTAATCTGATTGTTCCTGTCATCAAAAATGCCAATGAGAAGAATCTTACAGGCCTGGCAAGAGCAGTGAATGACCTTGCTGAAAGGGCAAGAAGCAATAAATTAAAGCCGGATGAAATAACGGGAGGTACATTCACAATTACAAATTTCGGCAGCTATAATAATCTTGCAGGAACTCCGATCATCAATCAGCCTCAGGCAGCCATCCTGGGTACAGGTGTAGCCAGAAAGATGCCTGTAGTTATTGAAACCCCTGACGGAGATACGATAGCTATACGTCATATTATGATACTTTCTCTGAGTTATGATCACAGGGTGATTGACGGAGCACTCGCCGGAAAATTCTTACACAGGATTAAGGAGATACTTGAAAATTATGCCCCTGAGGTGCTTTAGTGCACCGGACCCCCGGGAACAGCCCCAATGTTCCATCTCATTGATCAGGTCCCGGAAAATTATATGATATTTTCCGGAAAAGGATTTGTGTATTTGTCATTTATTCCCATTTTTCAGTTATATTAGTAGCTTTGTGACAGGACCTGGAATGGTAACCTCATGCTTTCAGAAATATTAAATCAGGCTCTCAATAATATCAATATTGGTTTATGCCCTCATTCTAACCAGATCGATGTTGAATATGATGAAAAGGTTAATTCTGTTCCCGTGGCTGCTGGCTGCATTTATAAATACAGATCTGTTTTCCCAGTCCAGGTTTGAGATCAGGAACAGTTTTTATGACGCCGAAAGCTGGATCCTGTTTGAAGCATATAATGATGCGTTGCCATTATACCTTCAGCTGCTGAGTAAATATCCTGACAATGCGAATTTTAAATACAGGATAGGCCAGTGTTACATAAACACCCCTGGTGAAAAGGATAAAGCCATTACATATCTTGAAGAGGCAGTCAGAAACATAGATCCAAAATACAGACAGGGTAAATTCAGGGAAACCGGTGCACCATATGATGCCCTTTATTATCTGGCCAATGCATACAGAATAAATAATCAGCTCGATAAGGCGCTGGAAACCTATGCGCTTTTCAAAAAAAATATGGATACGGAGGTATATGATACAACTATCGTGGATCTGCAGATACAATCCTGCCTGAATGCCAAAGTACTGATGGCAAAACCTGATTTTATCAGGAAGCAGAATCTTGGATCGGTCATTAATGAGAGTACTTCGGAATTTAATCCTGTCGTATCTGATGATGAAAGCCTTCTTGTATTTGCCAGAAGTGAGGCATTCTATGATGCTCTGCTCTATTCCTTAAAGATTAACGGACAATGGACAGAACCACGGAACATGAACGAAATCCTGAAAGTTGACGGGGATCTCTACCCTACATCTCTCTCAGGCGACGGGAAGACATTATATCTTTACAACTCTGCCGATTACGATGGGAACATCTATACTACCCGCCTTGAGAACAACAGCTGGTCGCCTATTGTGAAACTCAACGAAAATATAAATACAAAATACTGGGAATCTCATGCCACGGTCTCGCATGACGACAAAAAACTCTACTTTACAAGCAACAGGAAAGGCACTATCGGGGGTCTTGATATATTTGTCTCCCGCAGAGACAGTACCGGTGACTGGGGTATTGCAGAAAACCTGGGGCCCGTAATAAATACCCCCTACAATGAGGAGTCTCCTTTTCTCAGTATGGATGACAGGACACTGTTTTTCAGCTCGCGCGGACATTTCAATATGGGAGGTTATGACATTTTTTATTCCACCCTGCAGGATAACGGGGAATGGTCTGCTCCTCAAAATGCCGGATACCCTCTGAACACAACCGATGACGATATTTTCTTCAAACCCGTAAAAGAGGGTTATGAAGGATACTATTCAATCGACAGCCATGAAGGCTTCGGAAAACAGGACATCTACCGGATAGAGATATTTTCCGCAAAACATCCGAGAAAATTTGTTGTCAGAGGAATATCAGGTGTTGCTGACCTCATGACCATTTTTAATGACAGTGTGAGGATCACTATAATGAATATCAAAAATCCCGCAAAGACAGAAGTTGCCTATACAAATCCGCAAACAAGGGAGTATGAATTCAATCTGCCGCAGGGTGAGTATCAGTTAAATTATGAAGGCTACGGAGGAAAGAATGTCACAAGGGACCTGAATATCCCTATTACATTTCCGTCTGACAGCTTTCTGATCCCTGAGACGGTGCTTCCAAGGACTGACTATACTGCAGATCTTATTGTTGAAGGAAGCAGGAACATCTCCGCAGAAAACGGGGACACAATCTCTGTTCACCTGAAGGTTGAGCCGGAATCGGTTCTTACTACAGAGAGCTGGATTGGCGATTCAATGGTATCTTTTAATAAATACCCGATAAGCAATCCTGAGTTTACCTATATGATCTCACCAAAGCCAGGCGATAACAGGATCATTTTTAAGCTTACGGACAGATTTAACAATCAGGCATCAGAAGAGGTATTAATAACGCGGCAAAAGAGGGTAACCTCAGCTCCATTGATCCGGCCTGAATACAGCAGGGTCATTGCGAAAAAACAGATTGAGGCATACCTTGCCCTACTGAAGAACCGTGCCGGCGAAAGAGAATTAAAGGTAATATCCGGATCCGGGGCAGAAAAGCAGCAGTTTGCAAATATTGATGATCTTCTGGTTTTTCTTAAATCAAAAGCTTCTGCGGAAAATTTAAACCCTGAAGAGTTCGATAAACTTGCCTTAAAAGTGGCAGTGACGGACAATGTTCTGGCCCAGGCAGCAGTTGATCTTCTGGCCAGGCATTCAACCGGCGGGCTTAAAGATATACTCTCGGGGCTTGATATATATAAATCGGGAATCAGGACATGGAGTGCACTTCAGGATTATATTCTTGAAAAATCGGCCGGAAGGTTTACTGCGAAGGACCTTAATGATCTGGCCTCATCCATCCTTTCCGAAGCTGACCCCGGAATAGCTGTTATAAAAGACAAGATACTGATCTTCAGTGAAAAATATGAAAAAGCGGCAATCCTGCGACAGGCAGTTGAAAAGGCGGATAAAGAAAATATCCTGTTGAGGGGTGGCTGGCTTGGCGCTTTCTTTAATGAATCAATAAAACAGGGTCTTACAGCCGGTCAGTTATCTGATATGTTCGTTATAATCAGCACCAGGCCTGAAACGGGCGCTGACAAATACCTTGCCGGTCTGATCAATAATTCCGAAGAACCGCTTATCACCTCCCTGAAGGCGATGGACCTGAAGAAGGAAAAGATAAAATCACCTGAAGATCTGGTTTTGTTCCTGCTGACTTCACGTGAACGGCAGAAATATCCCGAAGATCTTGTTTTTAAAACGATAGCTAATCTTATTGTAGCAAACAACATCACACCTGAGACTATAAGAACAGGGATAGCACCAAAGAAACCCGGAAGTTTATGGATTCTGTGGGTAGTTGCCGGGGCATTCATTATTTTCATCTTTATAATTTTCAGAAGAAAAAAGAAAAAGAATAAAGATCAGACTTAAAAAATCAGAGAATTAATCACTTTTTTAAATAACCGGGACATTAATAATTCTTTGTGCCATAATTTTTAATAAATTTGTTCATAAAAATATTCCGATATGAGCAAAAGAATTGTCTTTTTGTTTATTACAGTAGCTTTAAGCCTGTCGCTTTCAGCACAGGTGAGTAATAATCTTCAGGAACCTTTTCTTGAGGCTGAGTATTTCCTGATGAATGAAGATTATTCAGATGCACTAAGCTATTATCTTACACTTTATGAAAAGTTACCTGATAATGCCAATCTCGCTTATTGTATTGGAGTATGCTATCTGAATATCCCTGGCAAAAAGAATCTTTCAATCAATTACCTGGAGAATGCAACAAGAAATATGTCGGCAAAACATAAAGAAGGTACTATAAACCAGGTTGCATCCCCTTACGAGGCATTATTTGATCTTGCCACAGCTTACAGGGTCAATTATATGTTCGATAAGGCAAAAGATGCATTTACACGGTATTCTGCAACCCTCCTGCCCGGTGATCTGGAAAATATTGAATTCATCAAGCATGAGATTGAAGTTTGTGACATGGCAAAAGAACTTATTGCCAAACCTGTTTCCTTCACCGAGGAGAACATGGGTGAACCTATAAATGATGATAAATCAAATTTCAATCCGGTCATATCAGCCGATGGAAAATCGTTTGCCTTCATGTCCTCACTCAAGTTCTACGATGCAATTATGTTCTCAAAGCTTGTAAACGGGAAATGGTCTGGCCCGATAAACATTACCCCGGAGCTGCAGACAGACGGCAGCTTTTATATTTCATGCCTTTCCGCCGATGGCAAATTGCTTTTTCTATCAAGGCATGACAATAACAACAGCGATATCTATGTAAGTTCTTATGATGGGACAAACTGGTCAAAGATCGTTAAACTCAATAAAAATATAAATACAAAGTACTGGGAATCGCATGGCTTCATTTCACAGGATGGAGAACAAATTGTATTTGCCTCAGACAGGCCGGGCGGTTTCGGGGGTCTTGATCTTTATGTATGCCATAAAGTAAAGGGTGACTGGGGCCCGGCAGTAAACCTCGGACCGGAATTGAACACACAGTTTAATGAGGACAGGCCGTTTTTAGTCAATAATGGAAAAACGATCTTCTTCTGCTCCCAGGGTCACAATAATATGGGTGGGTATGATATTTTCCGGTCAGACCTTCAATCCAACGGATTATGGAGCAAGCCAAAAAATCTGGGATATCCATTTAACACTCCCGATGATAATGTTTTCTATATGCCTGTAGGAGATGGTAATTCAGGATATTATTCAACCTTTAAAGAGTCCGGAGGATACGGTAAAGAAGATATTTACAAAATCACATTCAAATAAGCTATATTTGCCTTAGACAAAACAATCAGTAAAATACTATTAGTTTTAATGGGAAACTTCAGAGTAAAAATTATAAGCATCCTTGTGCAGGTATTGACTCTGGCTCTATTCTCCATTCCCGGCTCTGCTCAATCATCCTCTGAAAATAAAAACATTTTCGCTAAGGCGGAGAGCTATTATCTCTATGAAGAATATGAGCTGGCCAACCAGTTATATCTCCTGCTGGAAACCCCCGATAACCTGAATATTAAATATAAAATCGGGAACTGCTACCTGAATATCCCGGGCGAAAAGGAGAAGGCAATACCATACCTCGAGGAAGCTGTGAAGAATGCAAGCTATGATTCCAAGACCCAGTCATTCAAGGAAAAAAGAGCACCGCTTGATGCATATTTCTCTCTTGCCAGGGCTTATATGGTAAATAATGAACTTGAAAAAGGACTTAATACCCTGCAGACTTTCAAAAAGCTTATACTTGAAAGCAAGGGGAGCATGAAGAATCTTGATTATATCGATCAGCAGATCATGGCCTGCAGAACCGCAATAATGCTGAAAGAAAATCCTGTGAGTTTCAGTAAAAAGCCAATGAGCGGAGATTTCAATGAAGGCGCAATTAATGATAACCCTGCCGTCAGTTTTGACGGAAATACGATCGCCTATACCGAACGCAGGGGCATTGTAAACGTTATCTTCAGCGCCAGAAAAGAGAAAGGGATATGGCAGCGGCCTGTCGATATTACTTCACAACTCAATGCAGGAGAAGATTGCTCCACCTGTTCCCTTAACAGTGATGGCACCCTGTTATTTCTCTATAAAACTGACAATTATGATGGAGCAATATACTCCTCCAATTTTGTTAATGGCTCATGGACGCCAATAAAAAAACTCAACAGGAATATCAACACAAAATTTTATGAATCCCATGCCTCAATCTCCTCCGACGGAAAAAGACTTTACTTCACAAGCAACAGGGAAGGAGGAGAAGGCAATCTGGATATTTATGTCTCCGAAACCGATGTGACCGGCGACTGGGGTCCCGCCAAAAATCTTGGGCCTGAAATAAACACTCCTTTTAATGAAGATACCCCGTTTATAACGCTGAACGATTCCCTGCTCTATTTTAGTTCAGAAGGCCACAATTCAATGGGCGGATATGATATTTTCAAAAGCAGGAGGAACGGAACTTCGTGGGAAACTCCGGTAAACCTTGGATATCCGATAAATTCCAGCGATGACGACAAATTCTTTCAACCTCTAAATAATGGGCAGAATGCTTATTATACAATGACCACGGGTTACAAGAAAAGAGACATTTTCTATCTGGGGCTTGCCGGGCCCGACGTTAACAAACTGATAGAGATCACGGGAAAAGTAAGTCTGTCAGATACTTCTCTGGCCTTTGATCATGGGTACAAGATCTTTCTCATCGAAAAGCAATCAGGGGATACAATCGATGTAGGTTACCCGAACAAATTCACCGGAATCTATAACTTTTTTGTAATCCCGGGTGCCCTGCAATTAGTTTATACAGGACCAGGATACTACACTCATACGATTGATACTGCAGTGTACAGTGCTGACCGGAACAAGAGATTGAGTTTCGATGTAAAGCTTGTCAGTGACGGATCGCTGAAGAGCAGCTATGCAAAGATAAATCTGAGCGATATACCTTCCGTTACCAATGTTGACAGCAGTCAGCTTATCAAGAACCTTAATGTTAACGATCTGAACGACCAGAATATAAATGATTCTGACATACTGTATTATACAGTGCAGGTTATGGCTTTGTATAAGCCGATTGACATGAGCTATTTCAAATATATACCCGAAATTAAGGTCATGTTCAATGATAAGGATAAATTCTACCGGTATACTGCAGGTATCTTTAAGACCAAGGAAGAAGCTTTTGCTTTACGGCTAGATCTTATAAGAAAAGGGTACCCTGAAGACATCTTTATCAAGAAAGTCTCAAGGTAATATGACCGGCATATAATCTGTAATGTCTGCCTGTCAGCTCTAAACCCTCCCCTATTAATGATTTTGTTTCGAAAATGAAATTTATCTGATGAAGTACAAGGAAATAAGACTCAGGGCACTGGAACCGGAAGATCTGGAGCTGCTTTATGACTGGGAAAATAACGAATCCTACTGGGCCATCAGCAACACAATTTCTCCGTTTTCCAAATATACCCTTAAGAGATATCTTGAAAACTCGCATAAGAATATTTATGAAGCTGGTCAGCTAAGGCTGATGATTGAACATTTAAATGACAAGGTGACTATAGGAACGATCGATATCTTTGATTTCGATCCTTTCCATAAAAGAGCAGGACTGGGCATACTCATTGTAAATGAAGCCTACAGGAGAAAAGGATATGCCTCAATGGCTCTCACGAGTCTTATAAGCTATTGTTTCAATACTCTTCAGCTGCATCAGCTTTACTGCAACATTCTTTCCTCCAATATAGAAAGCATGGAGCTGTTTAAAAAGCTGGGTTTTGTGCAGGCCGGCATTAAAAAAGAATGGATAAAAACAACCGAAGGGTATCTTGATGAGTACATTTTCCAGCTGATAAACACGGAGTGACGCTATCAGGTTAACTCCGGAGGAACCAGTAAGCCGCAAGCCGCCGATATATCAATACCCCTTGATCTTCTGATTGATGCCGGAACACCGGATATTACCAGCCTGTGCTTAAAATCGTTCATTTTCTCCCCGGTGGAGGAAGAATACCTGTCATTGCCTGCCGGGTGAAAAGGAAGGAGGTTGACCCGTATCCCGGATCCTTTCAGCAACGCTTTCAGCTCTTCAAGGTGACCTTCGGTATCATTCAGATCTTTTATCATTACATATGCAATACTCAGTCTTCTCTTCTTTTTAACAGGGAAACCTTTCATAATTTCCAACAAGTCTTTTACAGGATATATCCTCTCCGCAGGCACCAGCTCCGCTCTCTCACGGGTAAAGGGAGATAACAGACTGAGTGTAAGGTTACAGTCACTCCCCCTGAGGAATTCTTCAAGGGCCGGACTTAATCCTACCGTCGAAACTGTCACATTCCTCACACTTATTGCAAGACCCCATTCGGATGTCAGGATTTTGCATGCTTTTAAAACATTATCCAGATTATCAAGGGGCTCCCCCATTCCCATAACCACCACATGGCTGACCTTTTCTGAATCAGGGATTGAGAGGACCTGGCTAACGATCTCTCCGGCAGACAGGTTCCCATGGAAGCCGTACCTGCCAGTTGCGCAGAATGAACACCCCATCCTGCAGCCTGACTGGGAAGAGACACACACCGTATTCCTTCTATCATCCGGAATGTAAACTGTCTCAAACATTTTGCCATCCTGAGCCCTGAATAAATATTTCACAGTCTTGTCCGAAGAGGTCTCAGAAAGGAGCGGCAGAAAAATGCCTGTCCGGGCATTATCATTAAGAAAGTTGCGGAGTTTCCCTGGTATTCGCTTTATCTCTGAAAAATCTTTAACTCTTTTCCGATAGATAGCGGTTGAGATTGATACGGCGTGGGTAAATTTAAAATCCTTTCCCCCGATAAAGTGAAATATCTCATCAGCAGTAAGTCCGGAAAGATTTTTCTTAATCATAATGAAATTTCATGCAATAATCACTGCATAAGTCCCCTGTTCCTGAGCAATGGCTCTATAACAGGTTCACGGCCCCTGAAGTTTACATACATCTGCATGGGATCCATGGTGCCGTTCTTTTCAAGTATATTCTTACGGTATGAAGTTGCCGTACTCTTATCGAAAAGCCCTTTTTCCCTGAATGCCTCAAAGGCATCATTATCAAGAACTGCAGCCCATATATAGCTATAGTAGCCTGCGTCATATCCACCTGCCATATGCAGGAAATATGTGCTCCTGTAGCGTGAAACAATTTCCGGGATCAGCCCTGTCTTCCTGAACAATTCCTTCTCAAAGGTTTGCACATCGACATTTGCAGGCGCCTCCATCGTATGATAATTCATGTCAAGCAGAGCAGCGGCAAGGTATTCAACAGTCTCAAAGCCCTGGTTGAAATAGCTGCTGTTCTTAATCTTTTTTACAAGTTTATCAGGAATTGGATCGTTGGTCATGTAGTGCCTGGCATATGATTTAAGTACCTCCGGTTGTGTAGCCCAGTGCTCCATAAGCTGTGACGGAAGTTCCACAAAGTCCCAGGCTATATAGGTCTGATTATACCGGTTACGGTGAAACAGGTCATCCAGGGCGTGACCGAATTCATGAAACAGCGTACTCACCTCTTCCAGGCTTAAAAGGGAAGGCTGGCCATTAGAAGGGCGGGTAAAGTTACCTACCATGGTGACAACAGGAGATATCTCAACGCCATTAAGAACATGATGGCTTTGATATGTTCCGCACCAGGCTCCCTGCTGTTTGCTTTCCCTGGGATGAAAATCCATATAAAGCACTCCCAGATGGGAACCATCGGCCTCTTTTACCTCGAAAGCCTGTGCCTCAGGATGAGGAAGCGGAATTTCTTTTAAAGGGGTGAATGTTATTCCGAACAGGTTGTTTGCACATTTAAAGGCGCCATCACGTACATTCTCAAGCTTGAAATAAGGTCTAAGCTCGCTGTCGTTGAGATCATATTTCTCCTTCCTGAGCTTTTCTGCATAGTACCACCAGTCAGAAGGCCCGAGTTTAAATTTTCCTTTTTCAGAATTGATAATGTTTTGCATCTCCTTAACTTCACTTTCAGCCACGGGGATAGCTTTTCCCCACAGGCTGTTAAGAAGGTTGAATACATTTTCAGGGACTCTGGCCATCCTTGGTTCGAGAACAAAATGTGCATGTGTTTTGTAACCAAGCAACCTGGCTCTTTCTGCCCGTAACCGGACTATAGAGGCCAGGATCTTATTATTATCAAATTCATTCCCGTTATTTCCGCGGTTACAGTAAGCATCGTACAGTTTCTTCCGTAGCTCCCTGTTCTCAGAGTACTGAAGAAACGGAAACATGCTTGGTCTCTGGGTTGAAAAGGCCCATTTGCCCTCCTGCCCTGATTCCCTGGCAGCCTGGGCAGCAGATGCGACTACAGACTCAGGCAGGCCTTTAAGATCATCTTTTGTCACATATAACCTGTAATTATTTGTCTCGGAGAGAACATCCTGACTGAATTTTACGGTCAGTATGGAGAGTTCCTTGTTTAAAGCCATGAGAGAATCCTGATCCTGAGGGTTAAGATTGGCTCCGTTTCTTATAAAGCTTTTATAGAGATTTTCAAGAAGGTATTTCTGTTCATCGTTCAGACTGAACTTTGACTGATTATCATAAACGGATTTGATCCTCCTGAATAGTTTTGGATTCAATCCAATTTCGTCTGAGTATCCTGAAAGAACCGGTGAAATTTCAACCTCAATTTTCTGAAGCGAATCATTTGTATTTGCCTGCGACTGCGAAAAGAATACTGATGAGACTCTTGTCAGCAGTGAGCCCATTGTGTCAAGAGGTTCTATTGTATTCAGGAATGTAGGTTCTTCATTCCCGGCCAGTATTTTCTCCAGGGATTTTCTTCCTTCAGCCATTCCCTTTTCAAATGCCGGCATATAATCCCGGGCCATTATTTTTTCGAACGGAGGAACATTATAGGGAGTTTTGAATTCAGTAAAGAAAGGGTTTGTGGCAGCGGCTTCAGGCACTGTTGTGCATCCCGGGCTTACCGATATGATCAATCCGCTTATTATTAATGCATTATAAGATAATTTCATAACTCTGTTCAAATTTTATATATATTTTATTTTATACTCTTTACAAATTAAGCTTAATAAAATTCCGAATCAAACAGATGTCAGTAAATTTTTAATGTTTCGAAGGTGGAAGGGATTTTAAAAAGGTTTCCTTTATTCCATCTATAAGTCCGTCAGTAGTCAAAATTTTATTATTTTTGCCAGCCGCAGCAGTTGGGCTTCTGGTTTCATTGAAGATTCTGAATTTGTTCTGAACATATATTATTAATTGATATTGGAGAGATGGCAGAGTGGTCGAATGCGGCGGTCTCGAAAACCGTTGTTCGCCTTCCGGCGAACCGGGGGTTCGAATCCCCCTCTCTCCGCAGATCCAAATTACTCCCGCAGCTTGCTGCGGGATTTTTATTTTACCTGTGACCGAGCCATGCTCCGCATGAGCGAGGTCAGAGGTAAAATAAAAACCCTTACGAATGAAATGAGTAAGGGAGTAATTTGGATCTGCAGGGTGCCCCCCCAAAGGGATCACCGCAGGTAATCCCACTCAAAGTGTTCATTCGAGGCTTACTTTTTTCTTCCCTCCAGGATCACAGGGCATAACCGACCCTCTGGTCTGAAGCCATGAAGGGGCTAAATATACTTTGAATTATTAAAGAAAATTTGGCAGAATTTCTTTTGAATTTTCAGCTTATTTACTTTGCTTTAAAATATAATAAAAAGAGTTTTTAAAGCTCTATTTATTTACCCATTAATTTTAATAAAATGAAGAAACAATTTCCGGCAAAACTATCGTTATTTCTTATACTTTCAATAGTATTTGTCAGCTGCAAAAAGGATAATAAAACACCGCCGCCGTCAGCACCCTCCATCTATGTAGCGGGAGTTTCACTTAACGGAGTAATAAGCCTGCCTGTTGTCTGGAAAGACGGCCTGGCAACTGTCCTCACAGATGGCACGAAAAATGCCGAGGTATACTCTGTCTATGTATCCGGCGGCGATGTATACGTTGCCGGATATGTAAGAATCGGAACAGGAAAGGCAGCAACAGTCTGGAAGAACGGATCAGCTACTAACCTTACTGACGGTGCATATAATGCAGAAGCAAAATCTGTCTGTGTATCGGGCGGCAATGTATACGTTGCGGGGCATGTAAACAACGGAATAAACAATATAGCAACAGTCTGGAAAAACGGATCAGCGACAAACCTTACTGACGGAGCAAATAATGCCTATGTCAACTCTATGTGTGTATCTAACGGTGATGTATATGTTGCAGGGATTGAATATAACGGAACAAACGGTGTACCTGCAGCTACAGTTTGGAAAAACGGATCGGCTACAAACCTTACCGACGGCACGAAACAAGCTGAGGCCTCCTCAGTATTCGTATCAGGAGGAGATGTTTATGTGGCGGGGTATGAAGGTAACGGAACAAACAATGTTGCAACAGTTTGGCAAAACGGACTGGCTACTAACCTTACCGACGGTGCGAAAGATGCCTATGCAAAATCTGTGTATGTATCCGGTGGCGATGTATATGTGTCAGGGCAGGAATACAACGGAGATGCCTTTGTAGCCAAAGTCTGGAAAAACGGATCGGTATCTGACCTTACCGACGGCAGGCAAATGGCCTTTGCCCGCTCTGTGTATGTATACGACGGCGACGTATATGTGGCTGGGGAAGAATACGACGAAACAAGCATTAATATGGTCGCCAAAGTCTGGAAAAACGGATCGGCTACTAATCTTTCTGCCGGAGAGAATTTTGCCTACGCCTATTCCGTTTTTGTATATTAAATAAGCAGATTATTAATCAGTTACAGCAATATTCCGGCCAGCGAAGCAGAGATATAGGAAGCCATTGTTCCACAGAGCATAGCTTTAAAACCAAGTTTTGCGAGATCAGCCTTTCTGGCCGGAACAAGTGTGCCGATGCCTCCAAGCTGAATGGCAATTGAACTGAAATTGGCAAATCCGCAAAGGGCAAAGCTGGCAATCACGACAGATTTTGCGCTGAGAGCTCCCTGTTGTATCATTGGAGAAAGATCGGAATAAGCCACAAATTCGTTTATTACCATCTTTGTCCCCATTAATGAACCTACATTGAGGGATTCAGAAGGAGGCACTCCCATAATTATTGCAAAAAGACTGAAAAAGGCACCTACAACATCCTTAAGTCTCAGATTGTCAAGGTCCAGACCCAAAGAGCCAAGAGTTAAACCAAGCCATGATAAAAAATGACCCAGGTAACCCAGGAGAGCATCAATCAGTGCGATTAATGCAATAACTCCTATAAGCATTGCTATTACATTAAGTGAGATCTTCATACCGTCACTTGCCCCGTGGGAAATTGCATCCATTATATTCGAATATTCCTTTTTCACTTCAAGCGTTACCTTTCCCTGCGTCTCGGATTCCTCGGTCTCGGGAAAGACTATTTTTGATATGACCAGGGCGCCTGGCGCTGCCATCAGGCTTGCCGCCAAAAGGTAAGAAGCAGGCACACCCATTGATATATAAACAGCCATTACGCCGCCTGCAATGCAGGCCATGCTGCCCGTCATGGATGCAAGCAGTTCTGACATAGTCATCCCTGAGAGATAAGGTCTGATCATTATCTGTGCCTCTACCTGTCCCACAAATGCGCTCGCGACATTTGACAAAGCCTCGCTTCCGCTCACTCTCATTGCCCAGTGAACGAAACGGGCAATCACGGCAATGATCCTTTGCATCAGACCTACATGATATGCCATAGCCACCAGCACACAGACAAATATTATTGTCGGAAGCAGGATGAAAAGGAATACTCCGCTCCGCACAATACCCGCAGGAAGGATCTCGGTGATTTTCGTAAGGTCACCGAATACGAACAATCCGCCCTCCTTCGAAAAGTCGAGAAGCTTGTTTATTGCCTTGCCAAGCCAGTAAAAAATATCCTTCCCTATCGGCACTTTAAG
The DNA here is from genome assembly GCA_963816345.1 of uncultured Bacteroidales bacterium. GTDB lineage: Bacteria > Bacteroidota > Bacteroidia > Bacteroidales > VadinHA17 > LD21. The sequence continues at coordinate 313,886 of CAWFKI010000005.1, read as the reverse complement.
AATAAAAATTGCCAGTGCGACCTGCAGAAGAAGTCCGGTTATAACCAGTCTGTAATTGATCCTTTTCCTGTTGTTTGACCATAAAAATGCCAGGCCGAGTATTATAACAATACCTATTACACCGGTAAATCTTCCCATATATTCTTAGTTTAATAAAAGAGTCTCTGCCAAACCTACATCTTTTTTTGTTACAAATCAGCTTGAAGTGAGCTAAAAAGTTTGAAGGGAACTAAAGTTTGAAGTGACTAAAGTTATAGCTGACGGGACAAAAAAAGCCGGCACGAAATGCCGGCATTCCCGGGAGAATAGTTCTTTAACCGGTTACTGAATAAACAGAGCGGAATCGGGTTCCTATCTGGCTGAAGTGAAAGTGTCAGACCAGTTTTTTATGATATTTATCTCCCCACTTGTAGGAATTATCTTCGGATTTTTCTCTCTTGCATTTTTAGGAGGCATCTCATTCTTACTGAGTTTTTTATACATCAGTTGTGCCTTTATAGTTTTCTCTCTTTCCGAATAATCCCCCCAATTGCTAAAATTCAATTTTACCCTTGACTTAAATCCTCCCTCGGATGAATGACAGGGCATACACTTATTTGAAACTATTTTAGCAATGCTGTCAGGAAGTGCGGCAGATATTTTGGGTGTCTGCTGACCTGCAACTGTAATGCTCAGGACGGAGAAAGCAAAAGGCAAAAACAAATGAAGCACGATTGGAGAGGCGGATCTGTTTTTCATAGTAATAGAATTTTAATTTTAAACGTATGATGCCTGCCTGTCGGAAGGCAGGGAACCACACATGATTGTAAATTACAGTTATTTATGTTTGTGATTTTGGTCAATCATGCAGGTTTCATTCATATTCTTTATAAAGATACGAATATTCCGGAAAACATGAAGCAGCAGGACGGGGTAATATGCTATAAATAAACAGATAACTGACCATGTACCGGGACAGCCCTGTAGATTATTTTGGCATCGGATCTGGGAAGATATATCTTTATGAACGGATGATAGACGGGCACTTTAAAAGCAAATACACTCTTTATTGCGCTCCATGTCTCATGCAGACGGTCATTAATATCGAAGGTAAAACGGCTCATCCTGTCGCTGAATTTTGCATCTTCTTCCTGATAAACATAAATCCTTATCCCATTGGTCATCTCAAGAATATAATTTACAGGTTTTGTTATGGAGGTGTCCGGTATAATATCAGGTTTATAATCGGCTGTATCTTTGGGTGCCATTTTAATCATTACCGGTTCTTTCTTAATTGTGGCAAGTGAGGAGGCTATTGTCATTGGAGTTGAAAGCATCGAATATACTACATTCTCGTTCCCTTTCATTATCATCCTGCTGACACTGACATTGCTCATCCTGGAATCGTGAACAGCTACTCCGCTGATTTCAACATTTATTGTACTGTCAGCCAGGTTAATTGTAAGATATATTGAATCTGTTTCAGCCATTAATGTCTTTGACTGGAGCCAGGCTCTTTCCTTAAGCAGTCTGAGATAGGCTGAATCGGCAAGCAGCGCCTTATCATCCGATTTCTTACCGCTGTTGCCCCTGACATATTCTTTTTTGAGTGCCTCCAGCTTCCGGGAAGGTCCCATCATAGACATTACCGAGTAATAGGCAACGAATGATGCGCAGATGATTATCAGAATCCATGCAGTCACTTTCATGACAGAAGGTCTTTTAATATTTTCATTCCTCATCTTACTTTTTTCTATCTGTTCAGAAAATATATACTTTAGAACCAACGCTCAGAGTATTGTAAATTACCTTGAGGTCATCGTCATTAAGGCGGACACAGCCATGAGTAACGGGCATTCCGAGAAACCGCTTGTAAATTGTTCCGTGAATCATGTATCCATCTCCGATTGACAATGCATAATCGCCGAGAACGCCATATTCAAATCGTGAATTATCGTTTATCGGAGGCACGGGCAGGCCCTCTTCAACAAACGCCCAGTCAGGTTTTTTCCAGACAGGATTTGTTGTCTTGCCCAGGATCTTATATTTACCTTTTGGAGTTTTGAAAATCCATCTCTTGTTTCCTTCAGTCTGCAGCATCGTATAACTTCCGGAACTGCAAAATCCGTCCCTTATAAGTTTTTTATTTTGGTAAAGGTAGAACCTGTTATCGGTAGTATTTATAACAATGTACGATTGTCCCGAAGTGTAGGCATTGAATTTTCTTGAAAGTCGCTGAATATCTTTTGTAAGCAGACCTGTTTGCTTCAGATATTCAGGGGTTTTTCTAAGCTTCTGGTCATCAATAAACCTTGTCTTATTCACCGGAGCCAGTTCTACCAGAGCCGGTACTCCGTACAGTACAAAGAAAAATGTCCCAAAAGCAACCAGGATTGTTACTAAGGTGACCAGGATGAACCGGAATACGCGGATAAGCTTCCTGTTTGAAAACAGCTTTTTCAGAAAAGAGTTTATTCCTTTGAGAAGATCTATTGAATCTTCTGGCACAATCGGATCCCCGGTTTTTAACTTTTCAGGTTCCAGCCCGTCATCCGGTTTATTTTCGTTTCCCATTTAAGAGTATTTAACGGTTCATAATGTTTTGAAGATCAATTATTGATCCTACTATTGTAACGGGAGTGCCGACTCTCACGCTCCTGTATACGAGTTCAATTTCTTTGTCAGTCAGAGCAATGCACCCTTCGGTCCAGTCCCCTCCCTTACCTCCGTTGCCATGGATCTCAATCAGGCCTCCGATTTTTGCAGATGAGGGCAGAGAACCGTTTTCGATCTCTGATTTGAATTTCCTTACATCTTCATCATTTGGATAATCAAGCAAAAGAGCCTTATAATATTTTGTTCTGCCTCCGTCAAATTTTTTTGTGACCCTATACTTCCCTTCAGGAGTAGCTTTATCACCTTTTAATCTTTTATCCCCGACCCAGTTTGTTCCAAGCTCTGCTTCAAATTCGAATTTTTTGATACCATTAAGATAGACAAAACATTTATGTGAAAATTTATCAATAATAATTGAATAATCACGATTTTTTTCCGATTCTTTAATTGCCTGCGACACCCATTTTTTCCAAACCGGGTACGCAGTAAAATATTCTTTCAGGTTCTTTGTTGCTTCTTCATATGATGAAGTCAGAAGATATTCAGAATCTGTAAGCTTCCGGTTGGCCTGTTGAAATTCTCCCTTTGCATAAAAAACCCGCGCCTCTTCCAGAAGCATCTTTCCCCTGGAGATCCTGTTACGTGTCTCATCAGAGAGAGGGTAGGTTTTGAAATATTTATTTAAATCTCCGACAACATTATCAAGCGCCTCAATATTCCGAACCAGGTTTATCTTAAGGTTTGATGTACTGTTTAACGAATTTTCTGCAGCCAGTCCTGATTTCCTGGCAGACAGTTCAGCAAACATACCAACTCTTGTATAATCTCTCCGGTAGAGAAATCTCCTGTTCTCCTTCTGCCAGTTTACCATGGCTGAATCATAGAGGATTTTTGCCTCTTTAAAGAGTTTTTTAGAATAGGTATCTGCTTTACTTGACCCGGCGAGGGAAAGTTTTGCCCTGGCAATTCCCATTTCAGCAAGAGGCGGCTTTGGAGTAATCTTTATTAAAAGGAGGATAACTGAAGGTATCAAAACCGCGATGGCAGCAGAAATCAACACATATCTCCCGGGTATTCTCATTAAATCCTTTAACGGTTTTTAAAAAAACCCCCGGGTAATCCCGGGGGTTCAATATTACTAAGAAATTACTTACAGATTACTTTTTGCCCTTAACTTTTGCAATTGCATCTTTAAGTTCAGTATTAATTCCGGTTGCTCTTTCATTGGCAGCTTTAATTTTGTTGAGAGCATCCATATAAGAACCTTTATCATACAAACCCTGAGCTTCGGCTACTGAAGCCTCAATACCAGTCATTTCTGTTTTCATCTGTTCAAGAACAGCAGCTCCTTCTTTTCCTCTGGGGGCTTTTTTCATCAGAGTTCCATTCTCTTCAATGACAGTTTTGATACTTGTCAATAAGTTTTCAGCCTCTGTTTTAACTTCAGCTTTTTTAGCTGCAGCATCGGAAGCCACTTTATTAGCAAGAGCGAGTGTTGCATCAAGCTTAATTTTAGCGGGTCCGAATTTCTTGAATAATTTTGATTTCTGAGCTTCAATATCAGCTGTAACAGCCTTCATTGAATCCTGTACAGCCGTAAATTCAGCAGGTACGTAAACTGGTGCCTCAGCAGTCTGAGCAGCAGCAATAGCTGCATTTGTAGCGTCGATTTGAGCTTGTGGAACCTTTCCACAACTAGACAGGACAGCAACCATTGCGATAGCAGCTAATCCCAATAAAAACTTGTTCTTCATGATTCTAACCGTTTTAATACTTAGTTTATTTATAAACTTCCGATCTTTATTAATCGTTCTAGTTTAAAATTAGGGTACGAAGATATTAAAAATATGGAACATAACAATAGAATATCCGAATAAACTTAAGCAATATTTAAAAAAGTTAAACAACGTAAGGGTATGAAAAGTTTATTTTCCTGCCTGTCTGTCACTCCATCGTAGATAATCTTTCTTTTTCAGTCTGCAATGGCAAATTCAAAAAGTGGTCTTAAGAAGGGGGAGTAGTTTTTAATTATATTTTCGCTTATTTTTACTACTCCTCAATGCGATCCAATTGTGAAGGCAATGAAATCATATAGTCTATCTATAGTTCTGATATTTTGTACTTCATATTTATATGGTCAGACTTTTAAACATTATACCATAAGCGGTTATGTAAGGGAAGCTGTAACGGGGGAATCGCTGATCGGGGTTAATATATACACCAGGGATCATAAAACGGGCACAGTAACAAATACATACGGTTTCTATTCGTTAACGCTTCCTGCTTCAGATACAATTGAAATCGTTTACACTTATGTTGGATTCAAAGCTGATACTGTCAGAGTTCCATTCTACAAAGATACTGACATAAACATAAGTTTACAACGAGGTCCGCAGCTTGATGAGGTTACTATAACAGCTGAACGTCAGGAAAAACAGAGTGAGTCTGTAAAAATGAGTACAATAAAGCTGCCGGTTGCACAGATAAAAAACGTTCCATCACTGCTTGGTGAAAAAGATGTGCTTAAAGTACTTCAGTTAATGCCTGGAGTCCAGAAAGGATCTGAAGGAAGCAGCGGACTATATGTACGTGGTGGGGGGCCTGATCAGAATCTTATTATTCTTGACGATGCAATTGTTTATAATGCCAGCCATCTCTTTGGCTTCTTTTCATTATTTAACGGAGATGCCCTAAAAAGTGTTGAGCTGATAAAGGGAGGTTTCCCGGCCAGGTACGGTGGACGTCTGTCATCTGTCCTGGATATGAACATGAAAGAGGGAAATAAGGAAGAATGGCATGGAGAGGGAGGTATAGGATTAATCTCGACCCATTTTACAATTGAAGGGCCGCTTAAAAAGGACAGATCCTCAATAATTCTTTCCGGACGCCGGACATTTGCTGACCTGCTTATGTACCCATTTTTAAGAAATCAAAAAACGGGTTATTACTTCTATGATTTTAATGCCAAGGTAAATTATGATTTTGGAAGAAATAACAAACTCTACCTGAGCGGCTATTTCGGACAGGACAAATATTCAATAAAAGACAATTCAGGTAACTACAATGAAACCGCCGGCTTTGATTGGGGAAATGCAACAGCTACCTTAAGGTGGAATCATCTTTTTTCAAACAAACTCTTTTCAAATGCCTCTGTCATCTTCAGCACATATAAATTCAGGATAAATGACAAGATTATTGATCGCAGGGATAGCTCAAATTACTTTGCCACATTCAATTCAGGCATAAGAGATATTAGTGTTAAATACGATGTGGATTATATACCGGATCCGAAACATTGGATCAAAGCAGGTGTGATTGCAATTTATCACCGGTTCAATCCCAATGCCTTCGTATTGAATGATGAGGAAAACAGAAGTTACGTCAACGATGCAACCAATCTAAAAGGTATTGAATCAGGCATTTATGTTGAGGATACCTGGCATCCTGTGAAACCACTCAGAATAAATGGGGGATTGAGATTCAGCCAATTCAATGCAAAAAGGAATACCTACAGTTCTCTCGAACCCAGAATAAGTACATCGTTAAGCTTAAAGAACGATTTTGCTGTTAAAGCCTCATATGCTACCATGAATCAATATATTCATCTGTTATCCAATACAGGTATCAGCCTGCCGACCGACCTCTGGGTACCGGTTACGGATAAAGTAAAGCCGCAAAGATCCCAACAGGTAGCCCTGGGTCTGGTTAAAGATGTATCTGCTCCCAATCTGACATTTTCATTTGAGGGGTATTATAAAACAATGAGTAATGTCCTCGGATATAAGGAAGGGTCAACTTTTATAATTGTTGATGATCCAACAACAGCATACAAAAGAGACTGGCAGGAAAACGTCACTGCAGGACGCTCATGGTCATATGGTATGGAGTTTATTATTAAGAAAAATACAGGAAGGTTCACAGGATGGGTGGGATATACTCTGTCATGGACACTTATGCAGTTCGACTCGTTAAATTTCGGCAAAAAATTCTATTCAAGATATGATCGCAGGCATGATATCTCAGTGGTAGGGATATATAAAATTACGGATCATATTACCGCCTCAGGAACATGGGTTTATGGTACTGGAAATGCTGTGACCCTGCCAACATCGACATATCAGATTGGAGCAAATATGCCGGATCTTGGACCAGAGCAAGGGATATTTTCCTTTAACAATAGGGGAAATGGGTATTTAGGTTTTGATTACGGCCGGAAGAACAATTTCAGAATGAGTCCTTATCACAGGCTTGATCTTGGGATACAATTTCATAAGACAAAAAAATGGGGTGAAAGAACATTGGATATTTCTGTATATAACGTATACAACAGGATGAATCCTTTCTTTTATTATGTCGGCACCAAATATACAGATGGGAAACCGTATGGCGTTCTGAAGCAGGTAAGCCTCTTCCCTGTGATTCCTTCCGTTTCTTACAGTATTAAGTTTTAGATATATGAAAGCGAAATATCTGTTTTTGACGATAATAATGTTTACATCACTGGTTTCCACATCATGCAAAAAAGATGTAAATGATGTGATCCTTCCTGAATACAGGCAAAAAATCGTAATAGAAGCCTATCTCTCGCCCGATCAGGATTCAAATAAAATACTTGTGTCTTCAACAAGAAACAGGTTTGGAGAGCTTGTCCTTGGTGAGCCGTTGGGCAACCTGGAAGTTTATTTATCCGACGGGACCAGAGAGGTAATTCTGACCGCTGCAAAAATCGATACAGTACTCTGGACATATACTTATTTCCCTGAAGAGATGTCAATTGCTGAAGGCAGGACATATACCCTGAAAGTTACAAGTGACAGGGGACTGACTGCTGTAGCCTCATGTACCGTTCCGTTCAGAAGAGATTTCAAAATTCACATTGACACGATTTCAAAGATTTCAACCGATGATTATGGCAATATCAGATCGAATCTATATGCCAAAATCAGCATAGCCGATTACCCCGGAGAATTTAACTATTACAGAGTACTTTGTTATTACGAAACAATCAGTAAGCTCCTGCAAAGTCCAAAGAGCAACAACTTCAATAAAACATTGGAATCTGACGGAATCGTTAAAAATCGATATCCCCTCGATGAAGGAGATATTCCTTTTGATGATATTGGAAGGGATGGCAGCAATTTCATTATAAGGACAGTTGAATTTCCCTACTATTATAAGGAGCTTGACAACCCTGATTCCTCTTTTTTAAGAATTTATCTCCTCAGCACAGATAAAGCTTATTATGATTTTCACAAATCCCTGTTAAATTATTCATTAGGTGACGCACCATTTACAGAACCTTCATTTCTGTATTCCAATGTTAAAGATGGTATAGGTATATTTGCATCATATGTTGTTGATTCACTGATATTCAGAATTAAATGAAATAAAATATGCATCTCACAAAAAAAAGTCAAATACATAGAGGATCGATAACTATTATATATTGCTCATAATCAAAACAATAAATGCTATTTTAATATGAAAAAGTGTGCCGGTTTTTTAATCCTGGTTTGTCTTAGTTTAATAACATGCAAAAAAGACAATGAAGTAAAACTTGTATTTGGACCTCAATTTACGAGGGAAGAATATAATATTTACTATGATTCCATATCGACAGCAGTAATTAACTATTCATCCCTGTCGGATATTAAAGACAGTTCAGAATTATATAACCCGGAAATATTCAGTAAAAGTATTACTACCGGGAAACCGTTTTCCTTAACTCTTTTATCGGGACAGTATTACGTGATTAAGAGATTTGATTTGATGGATAAACATGGGAGTGTAATATTTTACATACCTGATGGTACATTTTATATTTACCAGGACGGTTTGCAGTCCCCAACTCAGGGATTGCCCTTTCAATTTAAGGCTCATGATGGTACCACTATTCTGTATTTTGAAAAAAAATGAGATCTTCAAATCAGTTATTTGCCCAGACATAAAATAACCTTCCTTCCGGCAGGCTTAATTGTACCAGAAAAGGTATTAATAGCTTCAAATTGAAACTCTGACGGAAGTTAAGGATTCTTCCTTCGCTGCTAATGACAACTTTTGTATACTACACATTATAAGCTAATTATATTTTAAGAAGCTTAATCTTCCGGAACCATAACCGGAAGCAGGCAACTATGCGCCATTTGAAGAATGCAATTAAACAAGGTTTATGATTCTGGTTTTCTACCCAAATATACTCGCGTCTGCATTAAAGATAGTACCCGTTTCAATTTACAAGAAAGGCTCAGTGATTACTAAAATGGAAGTGGTGAGCAAAAGGCCGTAGGCCTTACATATTATAGGGCAGGGCGGAGCCCTGCCTGATGGTACCTCCCTCTCCTTCAGCCCCGTAGGGGCGTAATAAAGTGATACCATCAGCCATAGAGGATCAGGGGAAATGGATCTTCCGGAATTTTGTTATTCCGCCCCTACGGGGCTTTGGGGTAAGAAGAGTGCGTTTTTACACAGGACGTTGCCCTGTGTTATGTTATTATGCCCCTACGGGGCGAAAACCATCTTTTAAACATACCTGACGACTGACAGGAGTTTGAGATTCCTCGTGGCACTGCTAAAGCGAAGGTCATGCTTATGTAACCCTTACAAAATTAATTGATTCTTGTTGTCATAATGCCAGAAGTACAATACTTTGGATAAAAACTGCTAATGACAACATTTGTAAACTGCACATTATTAACTACATGCATTTTAAGAGGCTTAATATTTCTGGCTATAAAGCCAAGATCGCTGGAATTTTACATGCAACGGGAGTGTGGGATCCTTCGCTTCGCTCAGGATGACAGCTGGTTACGGGGTCAACAGAGGGAAAAGCGGCGATTCGCAGGTACATTTGCGTTTATTACCACTTCTCTACTGCGAATCGCCGCTTTTCCCTCTCTCCCAATATATTAGCCTGTCATTCCGAGGGTTAATTCAAAAACAATTTTTGCACTCCTGACGTTATGACAACATACACAGTGTGGCCGTCCTTCGAATAGTGCACTAAAAGTACAAGTTATTTATAATGTATGAGTTATGAAAGTTGTCATTAGTAGCGAAGCGAGGAATCTCCTGCTCAATTACGACCTCGCAGTAAAAAAGACCGAGATAGAATTTGAGCCTGGCGAAGTGAGGAATCTATTATCAAATTAAAATCCTTCTGAAAAAATGAATTCCGGTAGCATTTCTCTTTTGGATCTGTGAGAGAGGGGGATTACCTGCGGTGATCCCTTTGGGGGGCACCCTGCAGATCCAAATTACTCCCTTACTCATTTCTGCGGGGAGGGGGATTACCTGCGGTGATCCCTTTGGGGGGCACCCTGCAAAGCCTCCATTAACCCTTCGGGTTTATTTTATTTTCCCTTCAACACCTTATGAAAGCAAGCTTTCAACGGTGCTTCGGTCAAATAAAAATCCCGCAAATGGCGGGATTAATGGAGGCTTTGCGGAGAGAGGGGGATTCGAACCCCCGGTACAGTTTCCCATACGGCAGTTTAGCAAACTGCTGGTTTAAGCCACTCACCCATCTCTCCAGTAAAAATATGAACTTAATTGTGATACGGCAGTTTAGTCCCGATCCATCGGGACTGGTTTAAGCCACCTTCGTCCTCCGTAGCCCTCGCGGCGAAGGAGGATCACCCATCTCTCCAGTAAAAATTTGAACTTAACTTCCTTGCTCTCTCAATGCCCGGGAGCGCGACAAAAGTAGAAAAACATGGATAAAGTGCAAAATTTAACCGCAATTTATTTCAACCCCCTCAGAAGATCGGTAATTAACCTGAAATTCTCATTTGTCTCCTCATCAAGATCGCCGGCTTTTATTTTTCCCTCTTTCACATTATTCAGGAACCTGCTCAGAAGAAAATTCCTGGGAAGCTCTTTATCCTTTATATAATCAGAGTTGGCAACAGTTATTCCTTCCCTCGAATTCAATACCCATGTTTTGAAATCAAGAGTGGATAACAGATCCTCCGAATTCAGGAATAGATCAGGTACCCTTAAAATGAATTCCCTTGCACCTGTCTCAGTCTTAAATACAGTGTTGGCCAAGTGTTCCGCAATTTTTACCTCTTCGTCATTTTCAAAGATCAGCACCGCAAATTCCATCCCCCACCCCATCAGAATATTACATAACAGCGGGATCGACGATACATTCGTAGAGGGTATTACGCATAATTTTCCCTTGAACCCCGTTAAGAGAATAATGGCATTCAGCATGTAAAATGATCCGGTGTCATTTACAATAAGATTAATTCTTTTAGCCGAGAACCCTTCCCCGGCCATGGGATTACCTAAAATACCCTGAAGCGGGGTCAGAGTGTCGGGCGAAGCAGCTGAAAGCCGCAGGGGATCAAGGATCCGGGTATTGCTTTTCATACTGTCCATATCATCACGCTGAACGGCAAGCACTCGGTGAAGCTTATTGATTTCGACAAGGTGCGGGGAATGAGTCGTATAGATAATCTGGATCCTGTCTTTAATATCGTCAAATACCTTAAGCACATCCTCCTGCGCTCTGGCATGCAGACTCACTCCCGGCTCATCGACGAGTAGTATCAGACGCCTGTCGGTTCTGCCGGCCGATGCTTTAAGCTCCATGTAGAATGATAAAAACCACCTGACGCCTCTGCTTCGCTGCTTTGGATAGAGCCTTTCGCCCTCATCCTTGATCCAGAACTCGAGGTAAGGTTTGCCAGCCTTAGCTCCGTATGAGGAATTATAATGCTCAAGCTCAAACTGGATATGGATCTTGTTATTGCTACCTATCGATTGCTGCCAGAAATCATGGAAATTCCGGGTCAGATTATAGTTAAGATTCTCAATCTTCTGTTTAAGTATACGGCTGGAAGGCTGCTGAAAAAAAGTGTAATCAAGCTGCGCTATTGACAAAAAGTTTCTTGCGGCCTTATACCCCTCCACCTGCTCATTCCCTGTAATTATATCTTCCATATCAATCCTGTTTGGCAGGAGACTGCCAAAGTCCTCAAACAGCTCAAAAGCCGGACATCTCTCAAAATATCTTCGTCCCAGTATTTCGCTGTTATACTGAGATTTATAGGACTGGATTATACCATCGACCTTCAGCACTGCTTCTTCTTCCGACAAACCGTCAATTATATAACCCGATTCGGCTGCATTTCTTTCGAGTTCAGTTTTTTTAAGATCCCTTTCGCTCCTTGTTTTCCTGTAGTCATTAATAATCCCTTTCCATTCATAATCAGGATCCTCCTCAACCGGTCTGAGAAGAAGAGTCATCTTCTGATGCCTCTCTTCAAGCTTGACGGAAAGCTCCTGCAGATGATAATCAAGTAAAGTAAATTTCTCACGGATCTTCTTCCATTTATCGCCTGTACGCTTAACCGGCTGCCTGAGCGACAGTCCATGAACAATCTCTTCCTTCTCTTTCTTTAAATTACTCAACCGGCTTCCAAGGGATGAAGCCCCCTCCCCGGGTGCGGGAGGCTGGTCAGTAGTTTTTTTTCTGAACAATCTGAAGCCACGGCCATTGCCATCTGCCAGGGCAAGCTTTGAACGTACAACCGACTCCTCCTGAGACAGGTTATCCAGTTTTGCCTCCAGCTCTCCTATTTCATGCAGTTCATGTTCCAGCCTGGCAGTTACTTCACTGAGATATCTTCTCCATGCTTCCTCGAGAGAATCAAGATATTTACTTATCTCACCGCTGACAGTTATAACTGATGAAAAATCCTCGATCCATTTCCTTGTCAGTTCAAGTTCCGTAAGCCGGGATAACAGTTCGGTGAGCTCAACACCCGGATTATCAGTGATCTTAAGCAGCCAGCCTTCAGGAATGCTGAACCTGCAGCTCACTTCCGGATAGGAAAGATCACTTCTCAGGACATCCTCTGAGATGATTCCCGAGTGGAAGACTTTCAATCCCTCCAGAACAGATGTCTTTCCTGATTCATTCTGGCCGATCAGACAGGTAATATTATCAGGCGAAAGATTCTGCCAACCAGTGTCAACAATTGATCTGAAATTTCTGATCCTGAAAGCTGTAAGCTTCATCATGATAATAAATATTATAATTGAAACCCGAAAACAAGTACATCATCTACCTGCTGGATTTTTCCTTTCCACTCCCTGAATACTTTTTCAAACAGGCCTTTTTGCTCCTTCATAGGCAGGTTCCCTGCCGACTCAATAAGCTTCTTGAATTGATTATGCTTGAATTTTTTATTTGTCACTTCACCGAACTGATCGGAGAACCCATCCGAAAAGAGATAAAACGAATCACCCGGCAGAGTGTCAATCATAATATTGGCAAACGGAGCTTCCTTCAGCGGCGCTTCCCCAATAGTCATTTTATCAGGCTTAAACTCGGTCAGTTCACCTTTCCTGACCATAATTAATGGCCTGTTTGCCCCCGAATACTGCATCTTCCCTGAGAAGCAGTCCACGATGCACAGGCCTATATCAATACTGTCTTTTGTCTTTGAACCCACTCCTGTCTGATGAAGGGCTTTCATCACTTTCTCCCGCATAAGGTTAAGTATCCTGTTTGCTTTAAGATTCAATCCCGACTGCATGATCTCATTCAGAAAGCTTATCCCGAGGATACTCATAAGTGCACCCGGAACTCCGTGACCGGTGCAATCACCAGCCGCAAGGCACATTTTCTGCCTGTTGCAGTAAGTATAATAAAAATCTCCGCTGACAATGTCACGGGGCAGAAAAAGCACAAAAAAGTCTTTAAGGTATCCTTTTAATACGGCAGGATCAGGCATCAGCGCATTCTGAATCATACCGGCATACCGCAGACTGGCAAGATGATCATTTATTCCCTGTTCAGGGTTATACGAAACATAATCGTGTTCAGATATTTTTTTTACAGACATGGCTGAATCTCCCGAATACAGACCTAAATATACATTAATTTTAAATAGACTCTGACACCTGAAGAGTTTCAGCCCTGTTTTCTCTTCAGCAGGACTACATTTTCAACGTGATGAGTATGAGGGAACATGTCCACAGGCTGAACAGCTGCAACATAGTACCTGCCAGAAAGCAACGCCAGATCGCGTGCCTGTGTTGACACATTACAACTGACATAGACTATCCGTTCAGGTGCAGTATTCAGAACTGAAGCCACAACATCCTCATGCATTCCGGCTCTCGGAGGATCTGTGATAATTACGTCAGGATGACCGTTTTCTTTCACAAATTCTTCTGACAGGATATCCTTTATGTCTCCGGAAAAGAAACTGGTATTGCGGATATCATTTATCTCTGAATTGATCCTGGCGTCGCTTACAGCGTCAGCCACATATTCAATACCGGTAACTTTTTCAGCCAGCCGTGCAATAAAATTGGCAATGGTCCCGGTGCCGGTATAGAGGTCATACACAATTTCCTTCCCGGTTAATGCTGCAAATTGTCTCACCACCTCATAGAGTACCCTGGCCTGTTTTGTGTTGGTCTGATAAAATGATTTTGGACCTATCCTGAATTTCAGTCCGTCCATCTCTTCAACTATATGGTCATCGCCCTTGTAAAGCACAGGATCCTGGTCATTCAGAGAATCATTCCTCTTTGAATTAATAACATACATCAGGGATGTTATCTGAGGAAATTCAGAGGAGAGAAAATCAAGCAATGCTTCCCTTTTTTTCTTATCCTCATGAAAGAAGACTGCAATAATCATTACATTTCCTGATAAAGTGTTGCGGATTACCAGATTACGCAGGAATCCCTTCTGTTCCCTGAGATCAAAAAATTCAAGATTGTTGCTCACGGCATATTTCCTGACAGCGTTCCGGATAGCATTTGAAGGCTCCGGCTGAAGATGACAATATTCTATATTAAGGACTTTATCAAAAAGACCCGGGATATGAAATCCCAGAGCACCCTCAGCTTCAAATTCCCTGTCCGATTCCACCTCCTCCCTGGTAAGCCAGCGTCTGTTGGAGAAGGTGTACTCAAGTTTATTTCTGTAAAGATATTCATCTGAAGAACCTATTATCGGACTGATAGCAGGCAGATCGATCTTCCCGATCCTTGTAAGATTATCTCTTACCTGCTTCTCCTTGTACTGAAGCTGAAGCAGATAAGGAAGATGTTGCCATTTGCAGCCTCCGCAGATCCCGAAATGGCTGCAACGGGGCACGATCCTGTCTGAAGAATATTCATGAAACCTGACTACCTTACCCTCAAGGTATTTTTTCCTCTTTCGTATAACCTGTATATCGACAACATCTCCGGGAATAAGCATAGGTACAAACACAACCATATTTTCAACGCGAGCCAGGGCATTTCCTTCAGCGCCAATGTCAGAGATCCTGACTTTTTCAAGCAATGGCAGATCTTTTCTTCTTCTCAACTTAAACGAATTATTGATTTCTCATGTATAGTCATATTTTCTATATCTGATTTTTAAGATCATTCAGAAACAGGATTCCCTGGATCATTGCGGGTATTACTCCACCTTTATGGTCAGCTCCGGGAATAATCACCTTTTTGCAGATATCTGCAGATGTTCCCGCCTGGATCATGCCATTATACATATTTTCGGTCGAAACAGGATTGACATCGGTATCTTTGTCCCCGTGCAGAAGCATAAGAGGCTTATAACTGTGCCATGCAGCAATGCTGTTATTATTCAGGGCATCCCTGACTGATGCATATTCCGGCGCTGAAGCAAATCCTGAAAGAAAAGAGGGTGTCAGAAGTTCCGGCATTGATGTTGTAAGCTGACTGTTAATCTGTTCCGATGTCAGTAAACCGGTATATAATGTGCTGATCCTTGAAGCATATGGCTGGTTAAAGATATCAGTTACAGGATTTGTAAACTGTCCGTAATCAATATAGGCGTTCGCTATATAACCAAGGTAGACAGGCATGTAATAGGCGGGTTCATTTATCATTTCTTCCATCAGAAGATAAATATTATAGGGGCCGGCGCCACATGCACTTCCCTTAAGATCAAATTCCTGACTGTTTTCAAGTTCAAGGGCCTTATGCAGTGCAAGGGTTGCCCATCCGCCCTGGGAATATCCGAGCAGGTAATATTCATTAATGAGTGTTATTCCCGGCAATTCCGAGGAGGTAAGTTCCTTTACGGCAGAGAGGATGTCGACCAGTGATCTGACTGTAGGTTCCTTAACAAGGTAAGGATGAGGCACTGAAACAGATTCACCGAACCCCGGATAGTCGGCAATTACAACAATATACCCGAGCGAGGCAATCAGTTCAACCATCTCATAGGAAAAATCCGAAGGGTTTTCACTCGGCGCAAACGCATTTACGGTATTTGTTCCATTCTGGAATGAAAGGACGGGATAATTGCCAGCTACAGCCGGTACACATACCAATCCGGAAGCTTTGATATCTTCTCCGTTCACATTAGTTTTATAGACGAGCTTATAAATTTCTATATCATTTAATATCAGAGGCTTAATCTGACTAACTTCAGGATTTGTTCCGGAAACTATATCTACCAGGCTCTGTAAATATTCTTTTGTGAACTGCAGAGACAGCTCTTTTGATACAAAATTTTTATATATGGGAGCCGGAGTCTCTTTGGTGCAGGAAACGGCCAGGATAATGATCAAAAGTATTGCTGAAGGTTTCAATATTGATTTTATGGTTTTCATACTCCCCGGATTATGAGTTTACAAAATACTGAAATGGAATCGTGTTGCAAATATAAACTTTCTGAAAGAATCTAAATTATTCCTTATCCCCGTAACTGCTTATTTGACTGCTTTCGAAGATTTTTCTGCTTATTAACTTTTCGGAGTGGGCCCAATATTTGATCTGATTTTTCTGCTTATTTACCCCTTACCCTAAAGGGAGTAAGCAGAAAAATCAGCCTGTACCCTTAGAGGACTTTTTTATTATGCTGATTTTCAGTGTTTCCCCTTTAGGGGCCAGGGGTAAAAAACACTGAATTTCAGTGTTTCCCCTTTAGGGGTCAGGGGTAAAAAACACTGAAATTTTCGTACCAGAAGTATATAATCAGGGCCGTGGTTAAGGTCAGGAGTATCACGACGGTAAGGTTAATTTCAATTTATCAACACCCTTGAATGACTTTCTTTTTCTATATTTGCAGTCGTTTTTATTGTTCTGATTGCAATCATTTATTTTGCTCTATGGTCTCGGTTCAGGATATTTCAGTTTCATTCGGAAGTTTCGACTTATTGACAAATATCTCATTTCTGATAAATGATCAGGACAGGATTGGCCTGGCAGGAAAAAACGGCGCAGGAAAATCAACCCTCCTTAAAATTATTTCGGGACTTCAGAGTCCCTCCTCCGGAGTGATCGACATGTCGAAAGAGGTGACAATAGGATACCTGCCTCAGCAGATGAAGGTGAATGATACGACTACCGTACGGAATGAGACAATCACTGCTTTCTCGGAACTTATCGCCCTGTCGGAGGAGATCGAATACTGCGGTTCGGAAATTGCCAGAAGGGAAGATTATGAATCGCAGGAGTATCTCAGCCTTTGTGACCATCTGACAGTTGCGGAAGAAAGATACAGAATGCTTGGAGGCGCCAGTTACATTGCAGAAGCTGAGCAGACACTTCTTGGGCTCGGCTTTGAGAGAAAAGATTTTGACAGGGCTACCAGCGAGCTCAGCGGCGGCTGGAGAATGCGGATAGAGATAGCAAAGATCCTGTTGAAGCGACCCTCGCTCCTGTTGCTCGATGAACCTACAAACCACCTCGATATAGAATCGATCCAGTGGCTGGAATCGTTTCTTGCCTCATACTCCGGCGCTGTTTTAATGGTTTCTCATGACAGGGCTTTTCTTGATAATGTGACAAAAAGGACAATTGAGATCTCCCTCGGGAAGATATATGACTACAAGGCCTCATGGTCAAAATATCTGGTACTCAGGGCTGAGAGACGGGAGCAGCAGATTGCCGCATACAGGAATCAGCAGAAGATGATTGATGACACGGAAAAGTTTATAGAACGGTTCCGTTCGAAGGCGACAAAAGCCATTCAGGTCCAGTCGAAGATAAAGCAACTCGATAAGGTTGAAAGGCTTGAAGTTGATGATGAAGATACCGGCAGCATAAGTCTCAGGTTTCCTCCCGCGCCGCGTTCCGGAACGGTGGTAGTCGAAGCCGAGGAGCTTTCTAAAAGCTACGGGGAACTGAATGTCCTGAACAAGGTACACTTTAAAATATCCAGGGGGGAAAAAGTCGCATTCGTCGGACGCAACGGGGAGGGAAAAACCACTTTCTCAAAAATAATAATCGGGGAACTTGACCATTCAGGCATCCTGAAATTAGGTCATAACGTCAGAATCGGATATTTTGCACAGAACCAGGATGAGCTTCTTCAGGAAAATGATACGGTTCTTCAGACAATTGATGATGCCGCCAAGGGTGACGTAAGGACAAAGATCAGGGATATGCTGGGAGCTTTTCTTTTCCGGGGAGATGATGTGGAAAAAAAAGTCAGGGTACTGTCCGGCGGAGAGAGGTCGCGGCTTGCACTTGTCAAGCTCCTGCTGGAACCTGTTAACCTGCTTGTTCTTGATGAGCCCACCAATCATCTTGACATGCGTTCGAAGGATATCCTTAAGCAGGCGCTGATAAAATTTGATGGCACACTAATTGTGGTATCTCACGACAGGGATTTCCTGGATGGGATAGTCGGAAAAGTGTTTGAATTCAGGAATAACAGGATTAAGGAAAATATAGGTGGGATTTACGATTTCCTCAGGAAGAAAAAGATTGAGAATCTTAAGGATATTGAGAAGCGGGATAAGGTAAAGAACGACACGGCTTCTGCAAATGTCTCTGCCAACAAGCAAAAGTATCTTGAGAGAAAAGAGTATGAGCGCAGCTTGAGAAGATTGAGGAAGAATCTTGAGGAATCGGAAAAAAGGATTGAAATTATAGAGGCGGAGATACTGGCTGTTGACAAAGCCTTTATGGAGCCCGAAAGCTATTCCCCGACCCATGAGGCAGATTATACCAGGTACAGGGAGCTGAAGGAGCAGTTGAATGAAGAGATGAACAGGTGGACAGTTCTGAGCCAGGAGGTGGAAGATTTTTTACAGATAAACGAAAAGAATGGATTTACTGCAGTTTGAAAAAGAGTACAGGATCCATGTTTATGAAACTGGTCCCGATGGCAGACTTAACCTCAGTTCACTGTTCAATTACATGCAGGATATTGCTTCCGATCATGCAATCCGGCTTGGCTTTGGCAGGGATGACCTGATGAGGGATAACCGCTTCTGGGTTCTCTCAAGGATCTATGCGGTTATAACCGACTGGCCGGAATGGGAAGATCTTATTACTTTAAATACCTGGCCAAACGGTACCGACAAGTTATTTGCCCTCAGAAACTACGTGGCAAGATATCCTGATGGCAGGCATATTGCTTCAGCTACGTCATCGTGGCTTATTCTCGACATGACAACAAAGAAAGTTCAGAGACCTGACTCAATTCTTGCTACCTACAATCCGCATCTGCATGCAGGCGATACTCCTGTAAGGTATGCTTCAAAACTTGAGCCTGCCGGGGAGGAGAGCCTGATCTCTGAGGCCTACAGGATAAAAGTGAGCGATCTTGATTTAAACCTGCATACGAACAATGTTAAATATCTGACATGGGTATCCGATTGGTATAATCTTGATTTCATAATGAAAAATGTTCCCATCTCGGCTGAAATAAACTATCTTGCAGAATCCCACTTTGACGAGGAGATCATAATTAAGACTTCAGAAGAAAAGATGAACGGACCCGTTTACCGGCATTCCATCTGCAGGACCAGTGACAACAAAGAGCTTTGCAGGATAAGAATTGAGTGGAAAGAGGTTAAAAAAAGTTAAGTAAATTATTCCGGGTAATGAAAAAAAATATCACAAGGATCATCTGTTCTGTTTTTTCATTTATTCTTTTTTTTACAGCATTCATCTCCTGTAAAACAACTCAGCCGGCAGTTGACTCCAAAGATCTGTCATATATTTATAACCCGACCAAAAATCCGATCAATCCGCGATATAATGTTTTGAACAAGTCGGATGAGCTGTCGGTGCTTTCAATCAAATTCTTTGCAAGCGATCTTTTTTTCTCTGAGGCCAATCCTACCGGTCTCCCTACATCTCAGATGCTGATCGCCGTCAAGCTGTACAACATATCCCAGGGAAGGCAGCTTGCTGATACCGCATACTTATAATATAAGTATTGTAAAAGAAAAAGGAAGGCCTGAATATATTTACCAGGTCCCTCTTAAGGTTGAGACCGGTAATGAATATAATGCGGAGGTAAGAATAATGGACAGGCTAAGGCTGAAAGTCATACAGGCTTTTGTCCCCTTCAATACACTTTCGTATTATAACAGATACAATTTCAGGGTGCTGAGTCATTTTTCAAGAAATGAGCTGTTTAACCCGGTCTTAAAAATTGATGAATATGTAAATCTGATATATTCGAGGGAGCACATCGACAGTCTGTTCATATCTTATTTTAAACCATTCAGGGAAGTGCCCGATCCTCCGTCCATGATCCTCCCCGAGAAGACACTCGATTATGAGCCTGACAGGGTTATTGGTCTGGCCTATTCCGATACTCTGCCAATGATGTTTCCACGTGAAGGGATATATCACTGTTCCGTAGGAAGGGATATTAAGGAGGGTTATACATTTTTCAACCTCGGCCCTGCTTTTCCCACAATGAATTCGCCTGAAGTAATGATTGAACCTCTGGCCTACCTGGCATCATCCGGTGAGCTTGATTCTTTAAGGTCTGCCGTAAAGCCCAAGCTGGCGCTCGATGATTTCTGGATAAAATGCGGAGGGAATGTTGATAAAGCGCGTGAGCTCATAAGGATATATTATACCCGGGTACTCTATTCGAACTACTATTTCACATCCTACAAACAGGGATGGAGAAGTGAAAGGGGAATGATATATATAATCTATGGGCCGCCTGACAAAGTATATAAAACGATGGACGGAGAGAGCTGGGGCTACAGGAAACCTGTGATACAATCCAGGTGGGGAGGCAGGTATAAAGTCAGTAATGAGTATCTCTTCTTCAATTTCAAAAAAAGAGAGAACCGCTTCTCTGATAATGACTTTTATCTCAGCCGCAGTGAGACCCTTGTTACCTACTGGGACAGAGCTATTGCGAGCTGGAGAAAAGGTGTGGTATTCCGTCTGGATAATCCTGAGGGAATTTAAATGTATGCTTAAAGAAACTCATGCAGAAAGAATCAGATTGTATTTTTGGATTAAGACCTGTCATTGAAGCTATAAAAGCCGGAAAACAGATTGACAGGCTGCTGGTAAAGCAGGGTTTACAGGGAGCTCTGTATCATGAACTTATGACCCTTGTCAAGACGCATAATCTGGTTTACCAGATTGTCCCTGTTGAGCGGATTGAACTTGTGACAAGGAAAAACCACCAGGGTGTACTGGCATGGTTGTCAGTTATTGAATACCAGTATATTGCCAATCTTCTCCCGATGATTTTCGAAAAAGGTGAGGATCCTCTTATTATTGCCCTTGATGGGGTATCAGATGTAAGAAACTTCGGGGCTATAGTTCGCACGGCAGAATGCCTGGGAGCCCATGCAATAATTATTCCTGAAAAAGGGTCGGCAAGGATAACGGCAGATGCGGTAAAAACATCAGCCGGCGCCCTGCACTCGCTGCCGGTCTGCAGGGAAAAGAGCATTGTACGTGCCATAGAGTATCTTAAAGAATCAGGTCTCAAGGTAATATGTGCTGCAGAAAGATCGGGAAAGGTGGCATCCGAAGTGCCTCTTACCGGACCGGCAGTTCTGATTCTGGGTTCAGAAGACAAAGGCATCAGCCGTGAACTGATAACCCTTTCGGACTATCAGATTAAGGTGCCCATGACCGGAACCATCGATTCATTGAACGTATCAGTTGCTGCCGGTATCCTGCTTTATGAAATTGTAAGGCAGCGGTCACTCTGATACTCCCCGGGAAACCGGATTATTCAATTATGCTCCTTATACGTTGATCAAGGATAGCCTGATCGGCAGAAAATGAAGCCAGTCCTGCCAGGGAAAGCAAGGTGTCGGGCGCTATTTTTCCCTCACTTATTTTATTTTCCCATCTTGAGTGCACAGGGATCTTGCCATCAGACAACAGGAAAGCTTTTTCCTCTTTACCAAGTGAAGGGAACATATCACCGCAGCCCTCCTCATGAGCAATGTGAACAAGCTCGGAACCTGTTGAAGGCAATTTGGTTGCCAACCTTTCGGCAAGCTTGAGAACATTATTGTTTACCTCCCAGAATTTCTCAATACCGGCTCCGCGGGCAGAGTCATAAATGCTTGCCTCATAATTTTCATGGATCTGTGACGAAAATTTACCGCTAAGCTCTTTTTTCCCCTCTGCTGCAACCTTTGGCGGCATAGTAAAAACATCAGTGCCTGCAAGCTGCTCAAGCTGACCGTAGTTCCTTAAACTTGCTGCAATAAGTTTCGACTGCCATGGATTTTCCGCAGAGAGCCCGGTAACCCAGTTCTGAGATGATATAACTGCCTTCTCCCCCACACCTGTGCCATCGCCAAGTTTATTATTAATCATGTACGCACCTATTCTTCCAAGGAATACGTTCTGATAATCAGGACGTGAAACCCTTGTTACCAGAACATTTTCGCGGGCGCTGAACTCAAGGGTTACATTCACCCTGATTCCGGCATCCTTCAGGAGCCTTGCCCCTATCAGACCTTCAGCAGTATATGGCACTTTAACAATAAACTGGTCGGGGCATATCTCATGAATTCTCCTGCCATAATACTGAATTGCTTTTATATCATGAGCAGTATCGGTATGCAATTCAACACTGACATTCCCGCCGAATTTTAAGGCAAGCCTCAGCCCGTGCCTCACATTTAATATAAAGGCTATCTCCTTTACCCGCTCCTCAGGTGACAGATCCCTGACGATGCTTTTGGCTTCTGAAATGAAAATGTCATATATACCTTTCTGTATCTCTTTGCTAAGGAGCGTGTTGTTTGTGGTTAGTGCACTCATTTCAGCAGACCAGTTGGCTTCAGCCTCATCCATATCTCCCGTATCGAGCCAGAGCTCAGTTCCTGTATTCCGAAGCGACTCCCAAAAGGGATCATTTTTCCCGATGAAATGTTTTTCGTTGATATTCTTCCAGACATAATCGCTAATTCTTGTATTCAGGTCAGCCATATTCTTATTTATTAAATTTATTAATGTTCAACTCCTTAATCAATATTGATGGATCATTAATTAAGGGCATAATGGATCAGTCAATTATATTGTGGCAAAAGTATATAAATTATCGATCCGTATTATTGATTTTTTTAGCTTTACATTCTTCAAATTTAATTATGTGTAACATGAAAAAATTGATTTTCCTGATATTATTTGCTTTTTCAGCCACATTGAACGGCCAGATCAGCTTTGACAAATATTTTACAGGGAAGGTTCTAAGGTTCGATTTCATGCTCGCCGGAAATAGCCAGAAGACTGAAGTATATCCGGTAGGGATGAAGGAAGAGCCGTACTGGGCAGGTTCCAATAAAAATCTGACAGATCCTTTCAATTATGGGAACTTCAAATATGAAGTTTTCGATGCAGAGGGAAATAATCTGATATACTCAAGAGGATTCTGCTCTCTTTTTCAGGAATGGCAGACAACAGATGAAGCCAGGCAAACACAGAGGTGCTTTTATGAGGTAGCTACAATGCCTTTCCCAAAAAACAAAATCAGGTTTGTCCTGAGCATGAGGCAACGCAATGGTTTATTTTCCGTTTTATATGAGACAAAAATCGATCCGTCCGACTATTTCATTATAAATGAGAAACCTGTCAATACTCCTGTGACAAGGATATATGGAAAAGGAGATCCGAATACCTCTGTCGACCTTGCATTTATCGCAGAAGGTTACAGGGCGGATGAAATGGGAAAATTCCGTGAAGATGTAAAAAAGATGGCTGATGTTCTTTTTTCCGAACCCCCTTTCTCCGAATACAAAGAGAGGTTCAATATCTGGGCTGTTGAAGTTGTATCACAGGATTCGGGAACCGATGTACCCGGTGAAAGAATATATGCCAATACGGCGCTGAATTCAGGTTTTTACACATTCAACCTTGACCGCTATCTCACAACCCGGGACATCAAGGCGGTAAACGATTATGCTGCTGCTGTACCGCACGATAATATAATCGTTCTCATCAACAGCACAAGGTACGGAGGAGGTGGAGTATACAACTATTACAGTGGTACAACAACGGGGCATCCGCTCTCTCCAAAGGTTTTTATGCATGAATTCGGACACGGGTTTGCCGGACTGGCAGATGAGTACTACTCATCCTCAGTGGCATATAATGAATTTTACCCCCTGGATGTGGAACCATGGGAACCTAATATTACCACCCTGGTCAATTTTGATTCCAAATGGAAAAAAGATATTCCCAAAGGAGTGCCAGTCCCTACCCCCGAGGAGGAAAAGTACAGTAACGTTACCGGGCTTTTTGAGGGTGGCGGCTACGCAGCAAAAGGGATCTACCGGCCTGAAATGGACTGCCGCATGAAAAGCAACGGGTCAAAAGGATTCTGCTCTGTCTGCAGAAACGCTATCAGGAAAATGATCGGATTTTACATAAATTAATGGTTGGACCATACCGTGGCATGGCCCAACCATTTGCATTGCCAAACAGGATGTTTACCTGCTCTTTCTGTCGATAACATAGAATAAAACAAGGCTCAGTCCTCCAAAGAAGAAGATCATTGACGGATAGTTTGCGCCATCATAAAGAACTCCGGCATTTGACATTATTGCCCCTGCAATTATTCCGAGGGCAATGCCCATGAACAACATTCCGGTCTTTAAAGTAAACTTTGCCCAGTTGATGCCTGAACGTGTTGCCTCTTTTCCGGTATTGAACAGTGAGGCATCAGCCCCTTTTTCAATAAGTGCAAGCCTTTCTTTGTGACGTGTAGTGTAGTAAACATAGAGTACGCCGAATACTGCGGCGAATAAAGCGATAAAAGTAATTGCTGTTGCTCCCATTTTGATATTTATTGGTTAATGAATCTTTTTAACATTAGACTACAGGTTATCCCTGCCGGTTACAAAAAAATAAATTAAAATATTTCGGGTGACCTGTAATCCCGGATGCAGTGATGGATCTCCAATCCCGGAAACGATAATAATTTCTTATCCGGAACGATTCCAGAGTAACAAAAGATGCTAATTATCATCTGCGATAATCCAATATGTTATTATTTTTACGCTGTTAAAAAATTAACATCATGGCCGATCTTTCATGCAAATATCTGGGATTGCAACTAAAGAATCCCATTATTGTCGGAAGCTCAGGACTGACATCTTCAATAGAAAACCTTAAAGTAATTTCCCGTCTGGGAGCCGGAGCCGTTGTTCTGAAATCCATTTTTGAAGAACAAATCAGGTTTGAAACTGACAAATTTCTTGATTCCGGGGACAGGGATATGCAATCATGGCAGAAGGCTTTCCAGGGCATTGTCAGCAAAACCGAGTTCTACTTTGATGAAGCTTATGATTACCTAACCAATTATGCCAGGGAACATACCTTAAAGCAATACCTCTCTTTAATAACCGAAGCGAAAAAAGCTATTGATATCCCTGTTATTGCGAGTATAAACTGCAGCACTCCCTATGACTGGCAATATTTCGGCAGACGGATCCAGGATGCAGGTGCGGATGCACTTGAGCTCAATGTTTACCTGTTACCATCCGACTTCGAAAAAAGCGGAAGTGAAAATGAAAAGGTTTATTTTGATATAATAGAAGAGGTCAAAAAATATGTTACGATCCCTGTATCATTGAAAATAGGCTATTATTTTTCCAGCCTCTCAGGCACAGCCCTCCGTTTATCCGAAACAGGCATAGCCGGGTTGACGCTGTTTAACAGGCCATATAATCCCGACATAGATATTGAGCAGCTTCAGATAAATGCTTCAAATATGTTCAGCAATGAGTCAGAATACACCCACACTCTGAGATGGGTGGCGCTTCTGGCCAGGAAACTCAAATGCGACATTGCAGCTTCCACAGGTATACATAATTCACAGACGGTAATAAAGCAGCTTCTTGCCGGAGCAGATGCAGTCCACATGGTGTCGGTGTTCTACAAACACCATTTTGATGTTCTGCCTCAGATAATAGGTGATATTGAATCATGGATGACAAAGCACGGGTTCAATAACATTTCGGATTTCAAAGGATTACTGAGCAGAAAAAATGTGCTGAATCCGGCAACTTATGAGCGTGTTCAGTTCATACGTCTTTTCTCAGGTGTTGAATAATGAAAATCTAATATAAAGAAATGTCTCAATCCGAACATCATAGTGAAAGAAACTCATTGGCATACAGCATCGAAAAGCATGTTGAAGTAAAGGCTCAGAAATGCTATCAGTGTGGAAAATGTTCTGCCGGTTGTCCGGTGGCCGATGAGATGGACCTGCCCCCGAGTATGGTTTTAAGGTTGCTGCAGACAGAATCTGCTGCCAACGATGATAAGATTCTCCGATCGCATTCCATCTGGCTCTGTGTCACTTGCGAAATGTGTCTGAGCCGGTGCCCCATGGAGATTGATATCCCATCGGTTATGGATTATTTAAGACAGAGTTCAGTTCGCCAGAAAAAAGTGAACAGAAAAGCAAAGAACATAGTCGCCTTTCATAAATCATTCCTGAATTCAATAAGATTTACAGGAAGGTTATATGAACTGGGCCTTATACTTGATTATAAGCGTCAATCACTTGATCTTACACAGGATATAACGCTTGCCCCAAAGATGATATCAAGGGGCAAGCTGCATATATTACCGGATCTGATCAAAGGTAAAGCACAAATAGCAAGGATATTCAGAAAAACAAGCAATTAAGGAGGCATATATGAAATTTGGCATTTATCCCGGTTGTTCCCTTACAGGATCCGCGCGCGATTACAACGAATCGGTTTTTGCCCTTGCAGAGGCATTTGATCTGGAGTTTACTCAGGTCCCTGACTGGAACTGCTGCGGGGCAACTGCTGCACATAACCTTAATAAAGAGCTGTCACTGGCGCTTCCGGCCCGTATCCTGGCTCTTGCAGAAAAGAACGGACTGGATGAGGTCGTTGTGCCATGCGCTGCATGTTACAGCCGTCTGGTTGTTACCCAGCACGAGCTTAAGAAAGATCCTGAGCTGAAAAACCGTATCAGCGAAGTCATCGAAATGGATTACAGGGGAACTACAAATATCATTAATGTTATTGAATGGATTGACAAATATATTGTGCCAAAGCTTGAGGGACGGGTTGTAAAGCCATTCAGTCACCCTGTCGCCTGTTACTATGGATGCCTGCTTGTCAGGCCCGACAAGATACTGAAATACGATCGTGCCGAGGATCCCCTTACAATGGATATAGTTATGACCAAACTGGGCGCTTCCCCTGTCGATTATCCTTTTAAGACAGAGTGTTGCGGAGCAGGTTTGTCTGTATCCCGTACCGATACTGTATCAAAATTATCGGGCAGGATAATAGAAGACGCTGAACATCGCGGCGCTGAAGCAATTATTGTCGCGTGTCCGATGTGTCACTCAAACCTTGACATGCGGCGGCCTGATATAAATAAGTACTGGAAAAAAGAATATGATATACCGGTTATTTTTGTGACTCAGGCAATTGGCCTGGCTATTGGATTGCCTGCAGCCGTCATCGGATTGAAAAGGCATTTTGTTGAGGTTAAAATCAGTTAAAGAGGAAAACATAAATTAAGATGGCAAGAATTGGAGTATTTGTTTGTCATTGTGGTGAGAATATCAGTGCCACTGTCGATTGCGGAAAAGTTGCCGAAACAATAGGAAAATTAAAGCATGTTGCGTACAGCACTGAATATAAATATATGTGCTCCGACCCGGGGCAGACCCTTATAAAAGATGCTATCAGGGAACATAACCTCACCGGTGTTGTGGTTTCTGCATGCTCGCCGCGTATGCATGAACCTACTTTCAGGAAAGCCTGCGCCGAAGGAGGATTAAATCCCTTCCTGTGTGAAATGGCCAATCTCCGTGAACATTGTTCATGGGTACATGAAAAAAATGATCTGACCACTGAAAAGGCAATTGATATTGTAAGAACACAGGTGGAAAAGGTAAAGCTGAATGCCGCTCTTCAGCCTATAAAAGTGCCGGTTACGAAAACTGCGATGGTCATTGGAGGAGGTATTGCCGGTATACAGGCAGCGCTCGATATCGCAAATACCGGCCATAAAGTGGTAATGATTGAACGCTCTCCATCTATCGGAGGACATATGTCCCAGTTATCTGAAACATTCCCCACACTTGATTGTTCGCAATGTATTCTGACACCCAGAATGGTTGAGGTGGCACAACATCCGAATATCACTCTTTACACTTATGCTGAAGTTGAGAGTGTCGAGGGGTTCATAGGGAATTTTAAAGTCAAGGTACGTAAAAAGGCAAAGAGTCTGGACGAGAAGACCTGCACCGGATGTGGTTTATGCACAACGAAATGCCCCCAGAAGAAGATACCAAATGAGTTCGAACAGGGAATGGGAATGAGGCCAGCAATTTATATTCCATTTCCCCAGGCGGTCCCCAACAGACCGGTTATTGACAGGGAACATTGCACCTATTATATAAAGGGCAAGTGTAAAATCTGCGAGATCGTCTGTCCGACAAAAGCTATCAGGTTCGATCAGCTGGATGAGATACTTGATCTGGAAATCGGTGCCATAGTGGTTACTACCGGGTTTGACATAAAACATGCTGATTTCTTTCCGGAATATGGTTACGGCAGATATAAAGATGTCATTGACGGCCTTCAGTTTGAAAGGCTTGCATCCGCCTCAGGCCCTACATCCGGTGCAATATTAAGGCCTTCCGACGGACAGGTGCCAAAGAATATAGTTTTTATTGCATGCGCAGGCTCGCGCGATCCTGCCAAGGGAATAGCATATTGTTCCAAAATATGCTGCATGTACACAGCCAAACATGCGATGCTCTACAAGCATAAAGTGCATGAAGGAAATGCCTATGTTTTTTATATGGATATCAGAGCCGGCGGGAAAAATTATGATGAGTTCGTACGCCGGGCCATTGAAGAAGATTATGTAAACTATATCAGGGGAAGGGTCTCAACAGTTTATGAAAGGGATGGCAAGCTGATAGTCAAAGGTGTAGATACATTGCTTGGAGCACAGCCGGTTGAAATCGTAGCCGATATGGTGGTACTGGCAACTGCCGGAGTTGCAAATAGCGGGGCTGAGGAACTGGCGCAGAAACTCCATGTATCGTACGACTCCCATAAATTTTTTGCTGAAGCACACCCGAAGCTGAAACCGGTGGAAACCAATACGGCAGGAATATTTCTGGCCGGGGCATGTCAGAATCCAAAGGATATTCCTGATTCCGTTTCACAGGCTTCCGGAGCTGCAGTAAAAGTAGCTGCACTATTCTCGCGCGACGAACTGACACGTGAACCTCTGGTTGCCGTGGTCAACCGCTTTGCGCCACCATTGTATTCTACATGTGTCGGGTGCTTTCTCTGTCAGTCCGTTTGTCCGTACCAGGCTATTGAACGTGAAGAATTTAAATCGCGTGACGGCAGGATAGTAAAAACCGTAGCCAGGATAAATGAAGGATTGTGCCAGGGATGCGGCACATGCGTTGCGCTCTGCCGGTCCAAGTCAATTGATCTGCAGGGTTATACGAATAAACAGGTCTATGCCGAAGTTGTGGCTTTGCTTAATGAATATTAACTTGATCGGAAGAGATTTATAATAATTATATATATGTCAGATTTTGAACCAAAAGTTGTCGCCTTTGTATGTAACTGGTGTACATATGCCGGTGCCGATTTGACTGGAACAAGCCGGATCAGATATGCGTCAAACGTAAAAATCATACGGTTTCCCTGTACGGGGCGCATCGATTTTATGTTACTTCTAAAAGCGTTCGCCAATGGCGCTGACGGCATCATCGTCTCTGGCTGTCATCCTAATGACTGCCATTACACCTCTGGTAATTTCCATGCAAAACGGCGATGGATAATGTTCCGGGAACTAATGGATTTTATGGGCATTGAGATTGACCGGATCACATTTTCATGGGTATCTGCCGCAGAAGGTGCAAAATGGGCGGATGTGGTTAATACTACTGTTGGACATCTTCGCGAACTGGGTCCGTACGTTTCATATAAGGATATGGTGAACAGAGCCATTGAAGAGGAGGTGAAAAATGGATAATCTCAGAAAGAAGGCAAGAGAGCTGCTGGAAAATAAAACCGTACAGGTTGTTATTGGTTATGAGGCAGGGCCTACAGGTGTAATAAGACCTGCATTTATTACTGACCCTGAAAAGACTTCCAGGCTCATTTATAACGAAAAGTGTGAAAGGAATCTGGCAGTCTATCTTACAAAACCTGAAGTAAGGAAAACCGGTAAAATAGCTATTGTTGCCACCCTGCCTGTAATGCGTAGTATAATGATGCTCATATCAGAGCAACAGGTATCTGCCGGTGATCTGGTGGTACTGGGCATCTCCTCCGATGGCAGCCTGCTGGATATGCCTGACCTGAAGATAATGCAGGCGTATATTGAAAAATCAGATCTCACCAATCCGGAAAAGTATAAGGTATTAATAGAAAAATTAAGTAAGTTAAGTCCTGCCGAAAAATTCGATTACTGGCAGAATGAGCTCACAAAGTGCATTAAATGCTATGCCTGCAGACAGGCATGTCCGTTGTGCTACTGCACACGTTGTACCGTTGAGGTAAATCAGCCACAATGGATACCAGTACAGGCAAATACCCAGGGGAACATGGAGTGGCACATTCTGAGGGCAATGCATCTGGCCGGCCGCTGCATCAGCTGCGGTGAGTGTGGAAGGGCCTGCCCTGTCGGCATTCCGTGTCATCTGCTTACAATGTATCTGACAGACCAGGTCTATAAAAATTTTAAGGTCTATGCAGGCACCTCCGAAAAAATGAGTTCGGTGTTATCAACTTATGAACCTGATGATAAAGAAAGCTTTATAATTTAATATGGAAACTACCAGAAAATTAATCCGGAAGCAATCGCTGGAAAAGCTCTACGGCAGGCTGTCTGAAAACAGGAAGGTCTATGCTCCTGTCAGCGCTCCGGATAATAAGACAGAATATAAATATAATCCGGAATTTGCAGCTGTTACTTCTGATCATATCAGGTCGACCCTTTCGGTCAAAAACATCGTATTCCCAAAAGTCGAGAACCTTTTTTATTTTACGAATGAAAAGAGCGGAAGCACGATAGCTGAAATAGACATGAACAGTTTTCCTGAGGTTATACTCTGGGGATCGCACCCATGTGATAATGCTGCCTTTGACGCGCTCCGTTCAATATTCTGCCAGGACACCAGTGATGAATTTTTTTCACAGCGGCTGGCCAGGCTGACGGTAATCGGAATGAGCTGTCACAGGAGTGATGAGTACTGCTTCTGCACTTCAGTTGGTCTTGCTCCTGATTCCGTAAAGGGAAGTGATATTTTGCTGTCA
The DNA here is from genome assembly GCA_963816345.1 of uncultured Bacteroidales bacterium. GTDB lineage: Bacteria > Bacteroidota > Bacteroidia > Bacteroidales > VadinHA17 > LD21. The sequence goes on along the minus strand of CAWFKI010000005.1, from coordinate 282,765 downwards.
CGGCTGGAAGGTGGTGACTATTATGCCGATATACTTACCGATAAGGGAAATGAGATTCTCTTATCATTTGCAGACCTGTTTGAACCGGCCGGGGAAGCTAAGCCTGTTATTGCAGAAGTTGGAAAGAGATTCAGTCACGAAATGGTTACGTCGAAGCTTTCCACACTCTTCGAACATCCGTTCTGGGTGGAGAACTCTCTCAGATGTATCGGGTGCGGAGCCTGTGCTTATGTTTGTCCGACCTGCGCCTGTTTTGATATTCAGGATGAAACAAGGGGTAAAAACGGCAAACGGTACCGCAGCTGGGATTCATGCGGCTTCAGTCTCTTCACTCTTCATACTTCCGGTCATAATCCGCGTAATGTTCAGAGTCAGAGATGGAGACAGAGGATCATGCATAAATTTTCATACATGCCCGAACGAAACGGGACGCTTGGTTGCGTCGGTTGTGGGAGGTGTTCAAGCGGCTGTCCGGTGGACATGAACATAGCAGAACAGCTGGAAGCCCTCCAAAATATATAAACAATTATAACATGAACGAAAATATCTATAAGCCCTACCTGATGGAGATCGATACTATAGTCGAGGAGACTCCTGATGTAAGGACATTCCGGTTAAAATTCAAGAGGCAGGAAGATGCAGAAACATTCGCATTTAAGGCAGGTCAGTTTGGTGAATATTCGGTGCTTGGCGAAGGTGAGTCGACATTCTGCGTTGCCTCATCACCTACAAGGAAAGGTTATATTGAATGTACTTTCCGCAAAGCGGGGCGCGTGACGAATGCACTTGCCGGCCTCGAGGTTGGTGATACTGTAGGTTTCAGGGGTCCGTACGGGAATGTATTCCCTGTTGAGGAATGGGAAGGGAAAAGTCTCCTCTATATTGCGGGAGGCATTGCCCTGCCACCAATGCGATGCGTGATCTGGAATACTATTGACCTAAGGGAGAGATACAAAGATATAACTATAGTGTACGGTGCCCGTTCCGTAGCCGACCTGGTATATAAACAGGAATTAAAGGAGTGGGAAGAGAGGCCCGATATCAGGCTTGTCACCACTGTTGATCCCGGAGGTCAGACACCTGACTGGAAGGGAGAGGTAGGATTTGTACCCCTGGTCCTGGAGAAATTAGCTCCGTCATCGGAAAATACAATTGCTGTTCTGTGCGGGCCTCCCGTCATGATCAAATTCACTATGCCTGTTCTGAAAAAGCTTGGTTTTCAGGATAAGGATATCTTCACAACTCTTGAAAACAGGATGAAATGCGGATTTGGCAAATGCGGCCGTTGCAATGTCGGAAAGGTTTTTGTGTGCAAGGATGGCCCGGTATTCACCTACGAACAGATAATGGCACTGCCTGAAGAGTATTAGAATCACTGCAGAAATTTTGATTACCATTTAAGGAATTCCCGGCCGACAGCCCATGGCTGACAGCCTCAGGTGCATTTGACGTGAATTTTTTTTCAGGAAATATGCATTCCGATGAAACCATTTGGTAATTTTACTCGTCAAAGCGTAAAAGTGGCTTCAAAAACAGACATATCGGATTGCATAGATAAAGTACTGGCCGGAAACATTAATGCTTTTACTTATATCGTTGAGAGTCATAAAGACAAGGCTTATAACCTTGCATTCAGGATATGCTGCAACCGTGAAGAGGCTGAGGAGATAGCCCAGGATTCATTCTTAAAAGCCTACAGGGCCCTGGGGAGCTTTAAGAGGAAAAGCAGTTTTTCAACATGGTTCTACAGGATTGTTTATAACACTGCAATTTCTCAGGTCAGGATCAGGAAAAAGGGTGTTCTTTCACTTGAAGATTTTCCGGTAGACGCAACTGATTTTATAGGATATGATAAAAGTGAAGAAGATGCTGATGATGAATACAGGAAAACGCTTATCAATTTTGCCTTTCAGAAAATAAATGAAGAAGACAGAAGTCTGATAACCCTCCATTATTATGAGGAGATGAGCACTGACGAGATATCTGAAGTTACCGGAATAAGCAAAGCCAATATTAAGGTCAGGCTTTTCAGGGCCAGACAGAAGATGTACCAGACTATTATAAAATACGAATTAAAAAAGAAAATACCCGATGGATATACAGCATGATGATAAGGAAGACTTACTGAGACCGTTTCTGAATCGCAATCTGGCTGAAAAAGCGCCGGAAGGCTTTACGGATAATGTGATGAACAGGCTCCGGCTGGAACCTGTACCCGGGGAGTTTGTTAAAATCAAAAAGGCAAAGAGCTATGTACCGTTAATTTCGGTATTCATAACTATAGTACTTATTGGCGCTGCCTTATTACAGCCTGCCGCACAGTCTGATTTTTCAGGCCTGCCATGGATGAAATTCTTACAGAATATCAGTCTCCCTTCTTTTAAGGTCAGCTTCGATGCACTTTCAGGCTTAAAATTGCCGGGTTACCTTCCCTATTTATTTATTTGCATCCTTCTGCTGACATTTTTTGACAGGAGCCTTAACGGATTGTTTCACAGGCAAAAATAAACTTCCCGTAATTGTGGATTATGGCCTGCCGGCAGCAGGGAGACAAGACTCCCTCACAAATGATTAAGATTTTTTGCAGGAACCTGCAGTTGATTTACAGTCTTTGAAGGATTTCGACTTTCGATTTAAGTCCTTTGGCGTTCAGTGATTTGCACATTGCATTCATCACTTCGGTCATGCCGATTTTTACCTCACAGCTTCCCTTAAAGTGAACAATGAGGGCGCATTGCTCAGCCTGAACGGGATCGTGTCCGCACACCTCTACCAACGATTTTATCACATGATCAAAAGTGTTTATATCGTCATTGTATAAGATCAGGGTACCTGTCTGGCCGCCGCTTTTAAGCTTATCATCTTTATGTAATGCCCTCTCCTTCATTTCACATTATTAAAAAGTTGCCTCGCGGTCTCTACCGGTACCTCCCTGTTGCCGAGCCAGGCAACCACTCTTGCTTTCCTGTAGTTATTTCTTACCAGGAGGTCAGCATACTCCGCAGCGCTTTCAAAAGTAATAAATTTCCCGATCAAATATGCAATATTCCCATCGGCGAGATATTCAATGTCAAGTCCCCGGCTTCCGGCCATTGTCTTAATTGTCTCAACCACATCCGGTTTCAGGTGCTTTGATGATCTTTCCACCTCTACCCTGAAAGAGAGTGTGGGAGGTATAGTGTCGAGAGGAATACCCGGAACGGCTTTTAAACCTGCGAATGGTTTCGTGCCCCACTCCTTTTCAAGTACCGCGGCCCTGTCGGCTGAGACACTCTTATTATCTGAAAAAGCAACAATAAAGGCGTCCCTGAAGCCGGTTTCCTTTACTTCAAGAAGAGCTTTTTTAGCATCTGCAGACCGGCGGAACATGCCGGCATAATAGCCGGTTTTATCACTCCCTGTCACCTTAAATCCGAAAACAGGGGTTATCCCCTTGAAATATGATACCGCCACCGGATTACGAAAGACACCAAGCTGGATGCGATAGGTCAAACCCTGAGGCACTTTTGGGTCAATCGGGATTTTACCTTCCGGATAAGCTGCCTCAGCTGGAAGAACTTCAAAAACCGAATATACTTCAGTCGGGTTAATTACTACAGGAATAAAATTCTTAAGTGAATCTGATTCTCCCTGGCTTATAACAACTGCCTTTTCTTCTCTCTTTTCCGGTTGAGCTGCAACATTTTTTCCGAAGGTCATGGCCGTATCAGGTTTCCGTACTGTGTTCCGGTTATTCGGGTCCATCTGAGATTGTGCTTCATTATACTTCTGATCGGCCGATTTCTGATATGATGCAGCAAGTATTCCATTTTTGGAAATCATTAATCTCAAAGAAGATCTCTTTTCCTCCGGCAGCTTATCAAGCTCCGACTTTTGCTCCCCGATGATCAGGTTAAGAGAATCAGCTTTATATTGCAATTCAAGAGCCTCATCAAGTACTTTTTCATATACCGCCGGAAGCTCCTTCACTGAAGAATCAGCTTTCCCGGCATGTAAAGCGCCCGCCTCCTTAACTGAAGGTTCATCTGCCGGCTGTTCTTTCACATTCCTGCTGCTCTTGTCATCCGTGGCAGGCGTAATCCCGGCTTCAGTAATCACCCCCTTGTTCTGATTGCACTCCTGGATGAATTCAGGCACACCATCTTCCCGGGCCTTCTTTTTCCCCACCTGATCGCTGTACAGGGTATACGATTCCCTTGCTTCAGAGAATTTCCCCGACATCTGCTGTGCCCTTCCAAGGTAGAACAGGGCATCCGGAGGCAGAGATCTGACAACAGAGGCACTGTTGAGTGATTGCTGCAAAAGAGTTGCCGCCTTTTCACTATCTCTTTTCAGTTTGACAAGGCATACTCCCGAATAATATTTATACAAAGGATCTTTTGGATATTTCAGCAATAACTGGCTGAAACTACTGTAAGCCAGCTCGAAATCCCCTTTCGAGAAGGCATCGAGGGATGACTGCCGCGTCGGAGCTGCCTGGTTTTCCTGGGAATAGGCACAAATAAATGAGGCACCTGTAATACATACCAGTAAAATTAAGGTTTTCAGATGTCCCAACCCGGCATATAACTTAATATTCTCTTTCACAACTAACTTGTTTTCAATCCTTTATTCAGAAGTTCAGTTTACTGGCCTGAGGATCAGTGTTAATAACAAATGGATACTTTTTTTCCTAAAACAGTTCAAACTTCGTAAATTTACCCATAATAACAAAATATTTAAGCCATGGGACAATTAAAAGAGGGAATGAAAGCCCCGGTGTTTGAAGGTATCGATCAGAATGGCAATCTGGTAAAACTGTCTGATTTTACAGGTAAAAAGATAATCCTTTACTTCTATCCTAAAGATAACACTCCCGGATGCACGGCTGAAGCCTGCAATCTTCGTGATAATCACGATGCCATTTTGAAAAAAGGATTCTCTGTTATCGGGGTCAGTCCCGACAGTGAAAAATCCCATAAAGGATTTTCAGGAAAGTATTCCCTTCCATTTCCATTGATTGCAGATACTTCGAAAAAGATAATGAACGATTATGGAGTCTGGGGTGAGAAAAAGCTGTACGGAAAAAGTTACATGGGTGTACTTAGAACCACCTTTGTTATTGACGAAAAAGGAATAATTGAAAAAATTATTACAAAGGTCGACACCGCAGGACATACGGAACAGATATTCAATTTGTATACCTAATAAAATATATAGTATGAGCAACGAACGGAAAGAAATAAACAAAGAGAAGCTTAAGGCCCTTGAGATCACGCTGGGGAAGATCGAAAAGGATTTTGGTAAGGGGACAATAATGAAGCTGGGCGATCACCCAATTGACAATATCCAGGTTATCTCGTCAGGATCAATAGGACTTGATGCAGCGCTTGGAATAGGAGGCTTGCCCAGAGGACGTGTTATTGAGATCTACGGTCCGGAAGCTTCAGGGAAGACTACCCTTGCAATCCACGCCATTGCCGAAGCACAAAAAAACGGAGGGATCGCAGCGATAATTGATGCTGAACATACATTTGACCGTAATTATGCCGAGAAACTTGGCGTCGATGTGGAGAACCTTCTCATTTCCCAGCCCGATAACGGGGAACAGGCGCTTGAAATAACCGATAACCTTATCCGTTCAGGAGCTCTCGATATTATAGTGATCGACTCTGTTGCAGCCCTCACTCCCAAGGCTGAAATTGAAGGGGAAATGGGCGACTCAAAAATGGGTCTGCAGGCAAGATTGATGTCGCAGGCTTTAAGAAAACTTACAGCAAACATCAGTAAAACAAACACTTCCTGTGTTTTTATTAACCAGCTGAGGGATAAAATAGGTGTAATGTTCGGAAATCCCGAAACCACCACCGGAGGAAATGCATTAAAATTTTATGCTTCAGTCAGGCTTGATATCAGAAGGACCAGTCAGCTTAAGGAAGGAGAAGAGATTATCGGCAGCAGGACAAGGGTCAAAATTGTCAAGAACAAACTTGCACCCCCTTTCAAAAAAGCTGATTTTGATATTCTTTACGGAGAGGGTATTTCCCAGCTGGGTGAAATAGTTGACCTGGGCGTCGACTTCGAAATAGTAAAGAAAAGCGGTTCATGGTTCAGCTATGGTGATACAAAGCTGGGACAGGGACGTGATGCAGTAAAACAGATCCTTAAGGATAACCCTGAACTATATGATGAACTAAAGAATAAGGTCTCTGAAGCTCTCAGAAAATAGTACTTCAAATAATTCATCCCTTAATGAAAAGATATCTGCTGCCGGTAATTCTTGTGGCAATTCTGTTGCCCGGATCATGCAAGCCAAAAAAGCCGGTCACTCCTGTTCCTTCGCTTCAGTTCAATAACCAGCTTACCGCCGCGGAGAAAAGTACAGGTTTGATGACGCCCGAAATAATGTGGAAATTCAGGCGTCTGGGAACCTTTACCCTCTCCCCTGATGGCAGCAGTGTATTATTTACCTTAACGGATATTGATCTCAGCAGTGAAGCCAGAAGAACCAATATTTACAGGCTTTCCACCTCCGGCGGAGCTCCCGTTCAGCTTACCAGTGAAGGAGGAACTTCCCCGCAGTGGTATAATAAAGGAAAGTCCATAGCCTATATTGCTGACGGGAAACTCTGTACCATGAATGAAGATGGCACAGGACAAAAAAGCATTGCCGGGCTGGGCAATTTCGAGATTTACAGCATATCGCCCGAGGGGAATAAAATCTATTTCACAAGGAGGGTAAAACTTGATCAGACTGCAAACGAAAAATATAATCTCCCGAAAGCCAGGGTCAGGATCATCAATGATCTGATGTACCGCCACTGGAATTACTGGAGCGATTTTTCTTACAGCCATATCTTCATCGCCACCTTTGACGGCAACTCCGCTTCTCAGGAAAAGGATATAATGAAGGATGAGAAGTTCGAATCACCTGATGCCCCCTATTTTGAAGAAAGCGAGATCTCCTGGAGTCCCGACGGGAGATATGTCGCCTACACTTCGAAAAAGCTCACAGGTCTGGCTTATTCAAAAAGTACCAATACCGACATCTATCTTTACGATCTGGAATCAGGAAAAGAGATAAATATCAGCGAGGGGAACAAAGGATATGACCGGTATCCCGTTTTTTCACCGGATGGTTCAAAGATTGCCTGGCAGAGCATGGAAAGAGATGGCTATGAATCTGACCTTGACCGGATGTTTGTTTATGATATAAAGACAGGGGATCGTTCCTGGGTCACCAAAGGCTGGGATTTTGATGTGGAGAACATTACCTGGGCCGATAATGAGACTATCTATTTTACCTGTGCATACCTGGGAACCGGGCAGGTTTTCAGGACCACTCTCACGGGAAAAGGTTTTGAAAAAGTCACTGAAGGAGTGCACGATCTGGGGCCTCTTAATTTAAGATCCGGCATTCTCCTGGCTGAAATCCAGTCAATGTCTATGGCTCCCGAACTCTCTGTTATTGATGTGACTTCAGGGAAAATCACCCCTGTAAGCTCTGTCAATAAAGAGATCTATGAGTCCTTAAAGATGGGCAAAGTGGAGGAACGCTATACAAAGACAAAGGATAACAAACAGTTGCAGATGTGGATCATCTATCCTCCGGATTTTGATCCGTCACGAAAATATCCTGCACTTCTCTACTGCAAGGGAGGACCGCAGGGCCCTCTCGGTCAGAGCTGGTCGTACCGCTGGAACTACCAGATGATGGCAGCCAGAGGCTATATAGTAATTGCTCCCAACCGCCGGGGTGATTCAGGTTTCAGACAGGCCTGGAAGGAAGAGATCTCAGGTGACTACGGCGGAGCCAACATGCAGGATTATCTGGATGCAACTGATGCTATGGCAAAAGAACCATTCGTTGATGCAAACAGGCTCGGGGCTGTCGGAGCAAGTTATGGCGGATTCTCAGTCTTTTATCTCGAAGGCATACATGGCGGAAGGTTTAAAGCTTTCATTGCACACTGTGGCATGTTTGACTTCACCAGCTGGTACGGATCTACCGATGAATTGTGGTTTCCTGACAAGGATATTGAAGGTCCCTACTGGAACAATCCAAAGAGCTATTCATTCTCTCCACATCTCAGAGTTAATAACTGGGATACCCCGATCCTTATAATAACAGGTGCCAACGACTTCAGGATACCCTATACTCAAAGCCTTGAAGCATTCCAGGCGGCGCAGCTGCACGGGATACCAAGCAGGCTTCTCTTCTTCGAGGATGAATACCACTTTGTTACCAAACCGCAGAATTCGGTTATATGGCAGAATGAATTTTTTAACTGGCTTGACACCTACCTGAAGTAGCTGACCGGAGGCTTCTTCCTTCCGTCTCTGCAACAATCAGTGACAATGGCATTTATAAAGCTGCCTGTTTTGCCTGTAACAGGTCAATGACCTTTTCCGCCTTCTCCACAAACGGAATACCGTCATCCAGCCAGTTTATCTTTATCCCTCGCCTCTCCATTCCCCGGAACCAGGTCATCTGCCTTTTCGCGAACTGATGTATGGCAGTTTCCAGATCCTTTACCATTTCATCATATGTCAGTTTCCCGAGAAGGTAGAGAGTTATATACTTGTATTCCAGACCATAATAGATGAGGGTCTCTGTTTTGACCCCCTGGTCTATTAACTGTTTTACTTCGTCAACCATACCTGCATCAAGACGCTGCTTAAGTCTTTCTGAGATCCTTCTGCGCCTTGTTTCCCTGTCGGGGAGCAAACCTACAACAAGAGACTTTATTTTTGGAAATCTGCTTACCGGTCTTGCCTTATTCTGATTAAAATGTTCTATCTCAATTGCCCTTATAACCCTCTTTTTGTTGTCGATATCGGTTATGTTGTGCAGCTTTTTGTAGGTTGCAAGTATCTCAGTAAGTTCCTGCAGGGATTTCTTCTCAAGTATATTTCTGAGGCCGCTGTCAGGAGGAACCTCAACCATCTTATAACCTGAAATAATGCTGTCGGCATACATACCCGAGCCTCCGCAGACAACCGGAAAAACATTACGCTCTTTCATCTCTTTGTATACTCTGACGAAATCACGCTGGTATTCAAAGACATTGTACTTATATCCCGGGTCTGCAATATCAATAAGATGACAGGGTAACCTGGTACCCCCGATGAGGTAATCATTATAATCCTTGCCGGTTCCCAGATCCATTCCCCTGTAAACCTGGCGTGAATCAGCACTGATAATCTCACCGCCTACCTTACCGGCAATAGCTACGGCAAGCGACGTCTTACCTGAAGCTGTGGGTCCTGTAATTATGAGCAGATCATATTTTGATACAAATCCCAAATCTTTACAATTAATGATGTCTTAAGTAAAAGCAATTTACCATAAATTTACTTAATTTTGCGCGGCATTCAAACCTGATCTCAACCTTTATTACCTTTACCGGAATATATATAGCATCAAACTTGATACTTACTATGATTTCTGACAGAATATATCACATGATTTTCGCTTAATCCTGCGTAATGAAGGGGGGAAAAGGAAATATTATAATTAAAAATAAAAAGGCATCTCATGATTATGAGTTCCTTGAAAAATTTATTGCAGGCATTCAGCTGTCAGGAACAGAAATAAAATCAATCAGGCTTGGAAAAGCTACCATTGCCGATTCCTATTGTTTTTTAATTAAAGGGGAGCTTTTTATAAAAGGCATGCACATTGCAGAGTACTGGTGGGGAAACCTTAACAACCATGATCCGTTAAGGGAAAGAAAGCTTCTTCTTACCAAACGTGAGCTAAGGAAGATTGAAAGAAAAATCAAAGAAACCGGACTGACTATCATTGTTTTGAAGGTCTTCGTAAATGATCGCGGACTGGCTAAGGCAGAAATTGCCATCTCAAAGGGTAAAAAGGAGTACGACAAACGTGAAACACTCAGGCGCAAGGATGCAACCCGGGAAATGGACAGGATGAGAAAGGTCTGATCAGAAGTTGGGACTCAGAAGGTATCTTGAGTAGAATTTTACAATATTCTCCACAGCCTCATCCGAACTGTCAACAAGAGTAAAGATATTCATATCATCTGAAGAGATATTATGCTCCTCTGACAGCATTTCCTCATTAATCCATGCAATCAGACCGCCCCAGTATTTTTTTCCCACGAGTATGATCGGGAATTTTCCGATCTTTCTTGTCTGAATAAGGGTAATCGCTTCAAACAGTTCATCAAAGGTGCCAAATCCCCCCGGCAGTACGATAAATCCCTGTGCATATTTCATAAACATAAGTTTCCTTACAAAAAAATGATCAAAAGTGATCAGTTTATCCGGATCTATGTAGGGGTTTGGCTTTTGCTCGAACGGCAGGTCGATATTTATACCTACTGATTTTCCATTTCCACGTCCGGCTCCTTTGTTGGCCGCTTCCATGATACCTGGTCCGCCGCCGGTTATGACTCCGTAGCCTTTCTGGGTAAGCTTGTAGGCAATTTCTTCCGCAAGCTTATAATATTTATCATTATAATGTGTCCTGGCTGATCCAAAAACCGATACACACGGACCAATACGGGCAAGCTTTTCAAATCCTTCAACTAATTCGGAAATAATCTTAAATACCCGCCATGAATCGGTAGTATGGATCTCATTCCATGTTTTCTGCTCAAAAGCATCTTTAATAAGATCAGCTGGTTTCTCCATTTTAATCTGTAATAAAAAATTCTCCCAAATATAACTAATTTCTTATGCCTTAAGCTCTGTCTTCAGATAAATCCCGGTATAGCTATCTTCACACTCAGTAAGTTTTTCAGGAGATCCTGAGAAGAGAATATTACCTCCTGCTTTTCCCCCTTCCCTGCCAAGATCGATGACATAATCAGCCATTTTGACAACGTCGAGGTTATGCTCGATTACAATAACCGTATTTCCCCTGTCCACAAGCTTGTTCAGCACATCGAGCAATACTCTGACATCTTCAAAGTGAAGCCCTGTTGTCGGTTCATCGAGAATGTAGAGAGTTTTACCCGTGTCGCGTCGTGCAAGTTCCGTGGCAAGCTTTACACGCTGAGCTTCTCCCCCCGAGAGTGTTGTTGATTGCTGTCCCAGCCCTATGTAGCCAAGTCCGACATCCTGAAGAGTCTTTATCTTATGATATATTGAAGGAACATTCGCAAAATATTCTACTGCCTTGTCTACTGTCATCTCAAGTACATCGCTTATCGATTTTCCCTTATATTTCACCTCAAGGGTCTCACGGTTATAGCGCTTACCATTGCATTCATTGCAGTGAACATAAACATCAGGCAAAAAATTCATCTCAATTGTTTTCATTCCTGCACCCTGGCATCCCTCGCACCGTCCTCCCTTAACATTGAATGAAAACCTTCCTGCCCCGAATCCCCTGATCTTTGCTTCTGTTGTCTGCTCGAACAGTTTTCTGATATCAGTGAATACACCGGTATAGGTGGCAGGATTTGATCTGGGCGTCTTGCCAATGGGAGCCTGGCTTACTTCAATTACCTTATCAATGTGTTCAAGCCCTGTCAACTCCCTGAATGGCAGGGGAACCTTTCCGGAATGGTGCAACTTCCGTGCAAGGGCAGGATGAAGTGTCTGGTTAATAAGCGATGATTTGCCGCTTCCTGATACACCTGTTACACATATCATCGTTCCAAGAGGAAGAACAACATCCACATTATTCAGATTATGACCCGATGCCCCGGCAAGGATGAGATACTTTCCGTTTCCTTTCCGGCGCTTTGCAGGTATTTTGAATTTCCTGCTGTTATTGAGATAGGAAGAGGTAAGGGTATTTTGCTTCATCATTTGGGCAGGATCTCCGCTTGCAATGACCTTTCCTCCGAGGCGCCCCGCACCGGGTCCCATATCTACAACATAATCAGCAGATAATATCATTTCTTTATCATGTTCGACCACAATAACGGAATTACCGGCATCCCTCAGCTGCTTTAAAGCGGCTATCAGCCTGCGGTTATCCCTCTGATGAAGCCCGATACTGGGTTCATCCAGTATGTACAATACGTTCACAAGTCTGGAACCTATCTGGGTTGCAAGCCTGATCCTCTGGCTCTCCCCTCCTGAGAGAGTTTTTGCACCTCTTGACAGGGAAAGATATTCAAGCCCCACCTCAAGCAGGAAGCCCAGCCTGGGCCTTATCTCCTTAAGGATCTCGGTAGCTATCTGCCGTTGTTTAGATCCCATTCTCTCTTCAAGACCGGTAAGGAAAAGTGAGAGTTCCCTTATATCCATTGCTGACAGCTCACCTATGTTCCTGTTGTCAATCCTGAAATAAAGCGACTCCTTCCTGAGGCGCGTTCCATTGCATTCGGGACAAACTTCATATTGGACATACTGCTCTTTAATCCTGTTGCCGTTTTTTTTGCCATTACCGTTTTCAAGATTACCTACAAAGTTTACGACTCCCTCAAATGTCAGAAAATAATTAGAGGTCATTCCAAGAGGTGTATTGGACAACTTCAGAACCTCATCGGAACCGTACAGTACTTTATTAAGCGCATCTTCAGGGATCTCTCTGATAGGAGTATCAAGTGTAAAACCGTTCTTCTCCGCAATAGCCTCAATCTGCCAGAAAATCCAGATATTTCTGTATTTGCCCAGGGGTTCAATACCTCCTTTTCTGATGCTCAGATCCCTGTCGGGAATAAGCTTTTTCTCGTCAATGCTTGAGATCTCTCCGAGCCCGTTACAATGCGGGCAGGCACCCTGCGGGGAGTTGAATGAAAAAGTATGGGGTGCAGGCTCATCATAAGATAAGCCGGTAACAGGACACATGAGATGGCGGCTGAAAAAGCGGGGTTCATTAGTCTCAGCATCAAGAACAAGCATCACTCCGTCACCCTGATCCAGAGACATTATAACGGAATCATAGAGTCTCTTATCGGTTATCTCACCCACTCTGAACTTATCTATTACAAGCTCAATATTATGCGTTTTGTAGCGATCGAGTTTCATTCCCGGTACGAGTTCCCTGATCTCATTATTGATCCTGACATTCAGGAATCCTTTTCGTCTGAGCTGTTCAAACAACTCCTTGTAATGACCCTTCCTTCCCTTTACAACCGGTGCCAGGAAATAGACCTTTTTCCCGTCAAAACGACTCTTCACAAGGTCAAGTATCTGTTCATCGGAATATTTGACCATTTTCTCTCCCGATGCATAGGAGAAGGCTTCGGAAGCCCTGGCATATAAGAGGCGCAGAAAGTCATATATCTCGGTTATGGTTCCGACAGTGGAACGGGGATTCTTATTTGAGCTCTTCTGTTCAATGGAAATCACCGGGCTCAAACCGGTTATTTTGTCTACATCAGGACGTTCCATGCCACCAAGGAACTGACGTGCATATGCAGACAGGGTCTCCATATAGCGTCTCTGTCCTTCGGCATAAATTGTATCGAAGGCAAGAGATGATTTTCCACTGCCACTCAGTCCTGTCAATACCACGAGCTTATTTCGTGGTATTGTTACATCTATGTTCTGTAAATTGTGGACCCTGGCTCCCAGGACTTTTATATATTCATTCATTTACCGGCTTCAATATCTAAAGATCTGTTCTCGGCATCAGATTTTTCAATACTCCTCATTCCCTCGGCAGGAATTTTAATCATATATTCTTTCCCGGGTTTTGGAGTCAGAAAGGGTTTCCTGAGCCATGGGTTAAGAAATTTCAGCAATTTATAATTTGTACCAAAATGCTCAGCGAAACCTGAAATATCCTTTATTGCCGTATCAACTTTTACATCAAAATATTTTAGCTCCGGATATAAGTCATCGCTACCAATATTAAAGCCATATCTTTCCGGATCTGTTATAATCAGCTTATAGGCTACAACTCTGAAAATGAACCGTGCAGTCTCTTCAGTCAGCAGGAGATCATAGTAGTTTTTCTGCTTTTGTATCCCAACCTGCTCATCGATTCCTGCCCTGCCTCCGTTATATGAGGCGGCTGCAAGAGTCCAGTTACCATATTTCTCATATGATTTTAAAAAGTATTCACATGCAAACTGTGTTGACTTCTCAACATCATATCTCTCATCTATAACATTATTAATCTCCATTCCTTCCTCCCTGCCTGTTTCCGGCATTATCTGCCAGAAGCCCGTAGCGCCTGCCGGAGAGACCATATTGGTATACTCACTCTCGGCTGCTGCCAGGTATTTGAAATCATCCGGAATATTGTTCTTTTTCAGGATTTTTTCAATTAAGGGAAGATACCGGTTAGCTCGTTTGATAATCAGTATTGTTGAGGAATGTCTGTAGGCGCTTATCAGGATCTCACGTTCAAGGCTTTCTTTTGTGTCAAAATTATCGAGAGGCATATTCTCATTGGCGAATGTTACATTCTCAGGTAATTTAAATGGCCTGATGGCGTAAAGTGAATCAGGTGACCTTAGTACATTTGAACTGTTTTTACCGAATCCTTTAAAACCCTGTCCAACTGAAAAAATTATAACGAGGGCAATCGTCAGGATAATAGCCGCCAGAACCGTTTTCCTGTTTGGAGTTATCATATTATCTGAGCTTTTTAAAAATTAAGTGCAAAGGTAATACTTTTCGGTCTGAAAAATCAGAAAGGAAAGAGTTTAATACCGGCGACAACAGTCAGAAGACTAGACAATCAACTGATACTGACAGAAGTAAGGCTAAAAAATGAAATCAGACTGATTCAGAATTTATAGGATATACCCGAGAAGATCCCGAAAGAGTAGGGATGGAAACCGGAGCCCGTATTGGTGAACGGGTTTATATAATACCTGAAGGTAGGTTCCAGATTAAGAGAAAAATTTCCGGAGAAATTATATTCCATGCCCATGCCGACGGAGCTGCTTATTGAGAACATATTCAAACCCTCGGTGGTGCCTATGATGTATTTGCCACCTTCAACAAATGTATACACAGAATTGTTAACCAATAGGTTATAGGATAATCCCCCTATCAGATTGATATCGATGATCCTGTCAATTACCTTATATCTTAAAATAACCGGCAGTTCAAGATAACTGAGGCTCTGGTGTATGTTATTGTTCAGATATTGCAGGTTCTCCTTCTGGAGATCGAAAACATCATCTGTGTAATTCGTCATTATCCTCACGCTGTTAACATCGGCACGTAAGAAGACATCCGGATTATTTGTTGTGACTGTTCCGTTTGATGTTCTCACAGCAAAGTTGTGTTCTCCCTTGGTATAACCATATTTATGAAATCCGCTGAAGGAATTTATCTGTTCAAGATCCTGCCCCAGAGACGAATAGAATAAGCCTGACTGAACACTGAATCTTTTATTTACCTTATAAGCCAGGGCTACTCCCCCTGTGTATGAAACCGTAGGTTGTTCAGACGAGGTAATCTGTCTGGAGAGCTGATCGGACCCGATACTTATCTTTCCGTAATAGGTAGGAGATGCCAGCGCTGCAACCGACCACCTGTTAGTAGAATTTAACTGCCCGGCAGAGGAAACATATTCCTGGTATTTCGTACCCAGATCATTAATGGTAAGCGGAGTCTTTTTAAACTCTTTCAAATCAGGAGTACTTCGGATAATATTAAATGAAATGGAGCTTTTGGGCATACTGATGACTGATTCAGGCATCCTGATAACATCAGGAACAACACTGTCAGCAACTATTATTTCCCGGGGAATTGTATTATTTTCAATAATTATATTCTGAGAAACCTTGGTTTTGTCAGCCCTTCCTGTGGTGGAGACAGGGACAGGAACGGCAAGGTTCTGACGCGTAACCGGTGATGAAGTGCGCTCAACAGGAGCTATAGTCAGGTTATCTGAGACAACAGGGGACCTGTTGTTCCACCTGTAGGCTAGCACGCTGACCGAAAGAGCCAATGCTGCAAAAGCAGCGACCCTTGAAAAATATAAAGGCACTCTCCTTCTTTTCACTCTGGCCTGGATATTTGACCAGGCTTCCGGAGGAGGAAGCACCTCATAATCTTTCAGTCCGTTCCTGAAGGCAATATCTATATTTGCCCTTCTATCATCCATTTGCAACTCTCTTCTTAATACCTGTAAATGATCCTACGCGTCTCTGAAGGATAACTCTCGCCCGCGAAAGATTTGATTTTGAAGTACCCTCTGAAATACTGATCATTTCACTTATTTCTTTATGGGAATATCCTTCAATCGCATAAAGATTAAATACCATCCTGTACTTTGGAGGCAGTTCCCTTATAATCTCAAGCAGGTCAGCAGCTTCCAGTCCTGCATAATCCTGACTGTCAGGTTCCGCGTCAAGCTCAGGCAGCAGGTCAATATCCTCAACCCGGTAAAGGCCGTTCCGGCTGCGGAATTTCTCAAGGGCCGTATTGACGGTTATCCTGTGCATCCATCCCTCAAAAGAACCTTCATGCTTGTAACTGGCGAGATTTTCAAAGATCTTAATAAACCCCTCCTGTAAAATATCACGGGCCTCCTCGTTGTTCCCCGAGTACTGAAGACATACTGCATAAAGCCTGGCAGCATACCTCCGGTACAGAAGCTCCTGATCTCTCCTGTTTCCTGCTAGACAACCATTTATTATTTTCTTTATCCCGGTCAAGTTTTAGGCTGATTGAGAATATAAAAATATGAAATAATTGTCCTAACAGCAACATTTCTTCAGAAGAATGATGCTAAGACTGGTAAAAAGGTTGCGTCTGTGATGATTATAAATCTATTACCTCTCCGTAAGCGGCAGCAGCAGCCTCCATAATTGCTTCTGACATAGTAGGATGAGGATGAACAGATTTAATAAGCTCATGACCTGTGGTCTCAAGTTTTCTCGCCACCACTATCTCTGCTATAAGTTCAGTAACATTGGCTCCGATCATGTGAGCGCCAAGCAATTCACCATATTTTGCGTCAAAAATAAGTTTTACAAATCCATCTTTAGCACCTGAGGCGCTTGCTTTTCCTGAGGCGCTGTACGGAAATTTCCCGACCTTGATTTCGTATCCCGCCTCCCTGGCCGCAGCCTCTGTCAATCCGCACGATGCAATTTCGGGTGTCGTGAAGGTGCATGAAGGCAGATTATTATAGTCAAGCGGAGCCGGCTCCACTCCCGCAATCTTTTCGACACAGATAATTCCCTCTGCAGAAGCCACATGGGCAAGTGCGGGGCCATGAACTATATCACCGATTGCAAAAATACCCGGAACCGATGTTCTGTAGTAATCATCGACGATAACCTTTCCTTTTTCCGTCTTTACTCCTGCCTGCTCAATTCCCGTGTTTTCGAGATTGGCCGTAATGCCAACAGCCGATAAAACAATGTCTGTTTCAATAATCTCCTGTCCCTTAGGTGTTTTTATGGTTACCCTGCACTTTTCCCCTGTGATATCAGCCGACTCAACGGATGAATCGACCATTATCTTCATCTTCATCTTTTTAAAGGATCTTTCAAGCTGCTTTGAGACTTCTTCATCTTCCAGGGGAACAAGCCTTGGAAGAAACTCAACCAGCGTAACTTCGGTACCAAGAGTCTGGTAAAAACATGCAAATTCACTGCCAATGGCTCCTGATCCGACAACGACCATTGAGGCCGGCAGTTGCTTAAGGGTCATGGCCTCACGATATCCTATTATCCTCTTTCCGTCCTGCTTAAGATTGGGCAGTTCCCTCGACCTGGCGCCTGTGGCGATAATAATATTCCCGGCGGAATAGCTCTTTTTATTGCCGTCCTGGTCCTCAACCTCCACATTGTTGTTGCCGGCCAGCCTGCCGGATCCCTTAAGATGAGTAATATTATTCTTTTTAAAAAGGAACTGAATCCCCCTGCTCATTTGATCGGCAACTTTTCTGCTTCTTGATATGATTGCAGGAAAATCAGGTTTTGCCTCACCTGAAATTGCAATGCCAAAATCGGCAGAATGGGTCAGGTATTCGAAAACCTGTGCACTCTTTAAGAGGGCTTTTGTTGGGATGCAACCCCAGTTGAGGCAGATGCCGCCCAGCTCTGCCCTCTCAACTACGGCAACTTTCATTTTCAGTTGAGCCGCCCTTATTGCAGCTACATAGCCACCCGGGCCACTCCCTATAATGATAAGATCATAATCCATTTTTCCGTCCTTTAAATTTAATAACCAATTAAGTGTCTTCCGGCTGACCTGGCATCTTCTGTCCCAGTTCTGCATGGTCTCTGAGGCCGGGACCTGTGAGTTTATTTATCAGCTGATATATTCCTTTCATAATTATCCAGATCAGTACAAGAGTAAAGATAATTGTTGCACCAACGGGGATACCTGCAAAAAATGAAATTGCAAACCCGGCCGCCGTACCAACGAATCCTGCCAGAACTGACCAGATTACAATTTTAGGATAGACCTTCGTGAATATCATGGCAATATTGGGTGGAATTGTAAGAAGCGACAGAACCAGTATCACTCCGGCCATCCTGATATTTAATACGATCGTAAGAGCTATCAGGGATGTGGTAACATATTTGATAATATCAACATAAGAAGAATATGTTCTGGCAAAAGCTTCATCAAAGGAGATGTAGAGGATTGTACGGTAGAAAATTCCGAAGTAAAGTATAAGCACTAATGACATAATACCAAGTGCGGCAATATCTGTGTAGGAGACAGTCAGAATGCTTCCGAAGAGGTAACCCATAAGGTTTGGAGTGTATCCCGGTGTAATGTATATGAATATTACTCCTATTGCCATCCCGAATGCCCATAATATCCCTATTGCCGAATCCTCCCTGATCTTATGCCTGACTGAAAGATATTCAACGCCAAGGGCGGAAAGTATTCCAAAAATGGCGGCCCCGACAACGGGATTGATACCTGCAAAATAACCGATCCCGATTCCACCGAAAGAAGCATGTGTTATCCCTCCGCTCAGGAAAACCATTCTCCTTGAAACTATATAGGTCCCTGCCAATCCGGCAGTAATGCTTGCGAAGACAGCTCCCAGAAGCCCTTTTATTACAAATTGATATTGAAAAATACTCTCTTCCACCTTAATGGTTTTTCAGTACTGTATGAGGAACAACGCCATGAGCAATAAGTTGAATGGGACAACCATAGGCAAGGAGATCATCATTTGTAATCTCATGTGAGGGGTGGTAATGAAATGTCCGGTTTACGCAGGCAAAGGATTTAATGTGTGCAGAGATTGTTCCTACATCATGAGACACCATAAGGATTGCCATCCGGTGATTGAGCTCCTTCAGCTTTTCATAAAAATCATTTTCAAATGTCGAATCCACAAAATTTCCCGGTTCATCAAGCAGAAGCAGCCTGGGATCACCGATAATTGCCCTCCCCAGAAAAACCCTCTGGATCTGCCCCCCGGAAAGCTCGTTCAGTGTTGCTTCCCTCTGACCGGCCAGTCCCAGTTCCTCAAGCACTGATCCGGCTTTTTCCCTGTCGGCCGGGGTCATCCTTGAGACAATTCCTTTCCTTATCATAAGTCCCGACAAAACAATATCCGTCACATTCACAGGGTAGTTAATATCCCCGGTTGAAATCTGGGGAAGATAACCTATGCTCTTATTATCAAGAAGCTCATTATTGAAAATAATGGTACCCCCTGCAGGCTTAAGCAATCCCAGTATAACTTTTAACAGTGTGGTCTTGCCGCCGCCGTTCGGTCCTATAACACCAATGAAATCATTTTCCATTACCCTGAAGGTAACATCCTGCAAAACGATATGAGAGTTATAAGAGGCTGACAAAGAATCCATTTCAACTAAATATGCCATATCCCGCAACTATTTGGAACTTTCAGTTAAACTATCATGCAATGCATTAATAATATTCAGAGTTGAATTAAACCAGTCTTCCGACAAAGGATCAATTATTACTACCTTTCCACCTATTTCATGTGCAATTTCCCGTGCATTTTTCGTATCAAATTCCTTTTGTATAAAGATTGTTTTAATCCCGTCTATTCTGGCCCTGTCAATAAGCGCCTTCATGGCTGAAGGAGGAGGCTCCTTCCCTTCATATTCAACTGTTATTTCCTCAAGGCCGTAATCCCTTGCAAGGTAACCCAGGTTGGGATGGTAGATCATAAACGACCTGTGTGTCAACCCTGAAAACAGGCCGGTGGCCTTTTTATCCAGTTCTTCAATTTTCAAAACCAGCTTATTATAATTCTCCTGGTAAAGATTCTTATGCACCGGATTAAGCCCGGATAAGAAATCCCTGACTGAGGCGGCCATTATCAGTGCGCACTTCGGAGAAACCCAGTAATGAGGATCAGCTGTGGTAACATGTTCACTGTCACCATGGCTATCCGGCCGAAGCAGGTCAATATTCTGACTGAGCGACAGCTTCTTCATGCTCCGGTTTGTTTCATAGAACCGGTCAAGCCAGGTGATTTCAAAATCAAGATACCCATCGCTGATATAACCAACAGATTTACTGAGCGTTGATATCTGTTTCGGGAACGGTTCATATTCATGGGGATTTGCCCCCGGAGGAACCATGACATTAACCTTGAAATCATTGCCTCCGATTGCCTCCACAAAATATTTAAAAGGTGCAATGCTCACAGTAATGAATTTCCCTCCTTCATCACTGCCTTTCCTCCCGCAGGAAGTAAAAAGCACAATTAACAGTAAACAATATATCCTTATCACTGAACAGCAATTCAAAATTGAATACAAATTTAACATATAACAGAACAAATGGGCTTCCTGTTGTAAATAAAATAATATAAGCTATTTTTGAACAGGGTTTATCTGAAAATCTGTTTATATCAGAATAAAAAATTGGATCAGTTTTTAAATCATCAATCATAACCATATTTAAAGAAGCATGCAGAATCCTGGTAAAATGAAGAAATCAGTCAAAGGAGCTATTGTTTTCCTGCTTATTATCGCCACAGCCTCACTTCAGCTGGAGGCTCAGAGTCAATACAATGATTTCGCAACCATGTCAGGGAAGCTCAAATTACTGTCTACAGAGTACCCATCGGCCTGTTACCTGAGATCTCTTACAAAGACTGCAGGAGGTAAGGATATCTGGGTACTGACAATAGGTTCCGGTAAAAAGGACGATAAGCCGGGGATTGCTGTATTCGGAGGGGTGGAAGGAGATCATATCCTGGGTAAAGAACTGGCTCTTGGTTTCGCCAGTTCACTGCTAAAGGAATCTTCCTCTAAAGAGATCAGGGAGCTGCTTGACAAGATCACATTTTATGTTTTTCCTGATGTCAGCCCGGATGCTACGGAACAGTATTTTTCAGGTTTAAAATATGAAAGGAATGGCAATGCCAGGTCAACTGATGATGACAGAGATTTTGTATCTGATGAGGATGGGTATGAGGATCTGAATAATGACGGCCTGATAACTCTCTTCAGGGTGGCGGATCCGTCAGGGAAATATATTAAGAGCAAGGAAGATGATCGTATTATGGTAGAAGCCGATCCCGGGAAAGGAGAAACAGGCAACTACCTTGTATACTCTGAAGGCATTGATAATGACAAAGATGGCAGCTTCAATGAAGATGGTCCGGGGGGAGTTGATTTCAACCATAATTTTTCATTCAATTACGAAGCATTTGGTCAGAAAGCAGGAATGCATCCGGTATCCGAACCTGAAGCTATAGCCGTGGCAGATTTTCTCTTTGACAGATTCAACATATATGCCGTCTTTATGTTCGGGCCGCAGGATAACCTCGGACAACCCATGAGGTCTTCCGGAGTGGTCGAAAGTGATGGTGTAGTCACATCCATTATGAAAGATGATGAAACAATAAATAAGCTTGTTTCAGACAGATATCATGAAATAACAGGAGTGAAGGGGACGCCACCCGAAAAAGCTGCCCGCGGTGATTTTATGGATTGGGCATATTTTCATTATGGCAGGTACAGTTTCAGCACTCCTGCATGGTGGATCAGTGCTGAAAAGGGGCAGAATCCTGAGATCGCATTTATGAAATATGCTGAAAGCAATCATATGGGTAATATTTTTGTTCCATGGACAGAAGTCAGTCATCCTGATTTTCCGGGAAGAAAAACCGAGGTGGGAGGTATCAAACCCTTTGTAATGACCAATCCGCCTGCCGATTCTCTTGACAATCTGACGGATAAAAATTTCAGATTTATTTCAGCGATAGCTTCGATGCACCCGGAACTTGAGTTACTTGACATTAAAACTGAAAGTGCGGGCGAGGGTATATACAGGATCTCCCTTAAAGTTCACAACAAAGGAATTTTTGCAACCTGCGCAAAGATCGGCGAGGATAATATGTGGACACGGATAATGCGGATATCTCTTGAGCCTGTGAAGGGCCAGACTATCCTGAGCGGCCGGAAGATTCAGAAAGTGGACAGGCTCGAAGGAGATCAGTCGGCGGAGTTCAGCTGGCTGATAAACGGGACGGGCAGTGTAAAAGTCACCGCAGGCGCTTTGAACACAGGTACAGTATCCTCAATAATTGAACTCAGGTAAAACATAAACTGCTCAAAATTTTCAGGCATGAAAAATTTATATTTAAGAAATACTATCACCTCAATTCTCCTTCTATTTTCCATAACTGCTTCATCGCAGAATGCAGAGATGTTTTTCAGGGCAGCAGGATCTCCCGCCAATCCAAGGGTCCAGGCTTCATGGAACAGGTACTACACTGATGAGGGAATAACCGACCTCTGTACAAAGCTTGCAAAAGCCTGGCCTGATCTGGTTACAATGGAATCTGCAGGAAAATCATTTCAGGGCCGTGACATCATTGTTCTGACAATCTCAGACAAGCGGGCCGGAAATCCGGATTATAAGCCCGGATTCTGGATCGACGGCAATATTCATTCAATCGAGCTTCAGGGGACGGAAATGGCCCTGTACACTGCCTGGTATCTTTGTGAAATGTCCGGAGACAATGCATTTATAAGCCAGCTCCTGAAGGATAAGGTTTTCTATATCGCCCCCACGATCAATCCTGATGCACGGGAATATTTTACCTCGGTTGGCGTTCCTCCAAGGTCAGGGCTGGTGCCGAGGGATAATGACCGCGACGGCCTTTACGGACGAAGATGGCTATGACGACCTTAATAATGATAAGGATATCAGTCAGATGCGAAGAAGAAGTCCTTACGGACGATATAGGGAAGATCCAAAGGATCCGCGCAGAATGATCGAGGTTGCACCGGGGGAAAAGGGTGATTACGAGCTGCTGGGCAGGGAAGGCATTGACAATGACGGCGACGGGCTTGTCAATGAGGATGGACCCGGTGGGTATGACGGCAACCGCGACTGGGGTTTCAACTGGCAACCGAACTACATACAGGGCGGGGCAGATAAATATCCCTTTTCATTTCCCGAGACCAGGGCTGTGAGGGATTTTGTCATGGAGCACAGGAACATAACAGGTGCGCAGTCCTTCCATAACTCAGGGGGAATGATCCTCAGGGGTCCCTCAGTAAAGGAAGGAGGGTCTGAGACTATACAGTGCCGAAGATGATGATGTAATAAATTCAATCGGCAAAACGGGGGAACTGATCCTTCCCGGATACAAGCTTCTTACCCTCTGGAAAGATCTCTATCCTGTTTATGGCGGGGAACTTGACTGGTGGTATGGCGCCATGGGATGCTTCGTCTACTCAAACGAACTCTGGAACAGTTATCTTATGTTCTATGATACCACCAAAACAGATGAATATGAATTTGAAAAGCTTTTGCTGTTCGAAGATGCCTTTATACCATGGCAAAAGTATGATCACCCTGTATACGGAGAGATAGAGATCGGAGGATTTGGTAAAAATTTCGGGAGGCTGCACCCCGGATTTCTTCTTGAGACCGATGCCCACCGTAATGCTGCCTTTTGTATCTATAATGCATATCAGTCACCCAGGCTTGAGATCAGTGATGTAAAAGTAAAGAAGCTTGGAGGAGACCTCACGGAAGTGACTGCAACGGTTGAGAATACCAGGATGCTTCCCACCCACTCTTCTGAAAATCTGAAGTACCGTATCGATCCGCCGGATTATATTTATCTTGATGGAGGAAAAGTGGTTGCCGGTATGATCGTTCTTGACAGGGACAACAATATCTGCAATGAGCAGAAAAAAAATCCGGCCCGCATGGAGGTCCGGAATATTCCGGGTTACGGGCATGTTGACCTGAAATGGATCGTTAAGGGCGGGAAGAAATTTAATATCAGGGCAGAAAGCGTTAAAGGAGGCAGGACATCTGCAAGCGCCGGATAAAAAAAGGGGGGGCAATCTACCCCCCTTTAAAGAAAACCTAAACTAATAAGTCCGAAGAGAAATTTTAAAAAATCCTGTTGCTTTGCTGGAGTTTATCTGAAATTTCCACTGGCCGGCTTTATCCTGATTCTCGCTATCTGAAATCGTAAAAGATTTTCTCCAGTTAAGATTTCCTGAGGCATCGATAACAATATCCGAATAGGTTTTGCCTCCCGGCATTATTATCCTGATCTTTATCTCTCCGGCCTTGCAATCACCCATGACTGACATTACTACCGAGGTTGTTGATTTTTCAACATCAAAGGTGTAGTCATTTGAAAATGTCTTATCCTTTACGGATCTGGAAAATTCCCAGGTTGAGCTTTCATTGTCACCGTAAAAATTTACATCAGGAAACGTCTCAAAGTTTTTGGGACTCATGTATGGATCATCAAAATGAAACGACCTCCTTATTTTTCTGCCGGGTGATCGGACGTTGCCGCTGTCAGGCGTATTAATCTCGTATTCAATATTAATATCATTCAGAGTCCTGTCCAGTTCATCCTGGCTCTTCTTTAGATTCACAATGATATCTTCCTGAGCCTTTTTTGCTCCACCATCGCCTTCTTCTGCTGATCAATGGCCTGTTGTATCTTACGTTCTTTTTCCTGGTCCTCAGTTGTCTTGTCCTGGGCAGTTACCTGCTGAAAGGAAGAAAAACCTGCTATGAGGAGAGCGATTGTCAAAAATAATCCAGCTTTTTTCATGAGTGATTTTATTAAGTTTTATAGTGTAAAATTACACACCATTTTTTAACTGGTTTGTTAACACCGGGTTAATGCAGCGTTAATGTTCCGGTGGTTGATCAGATATAAAAATAAAATGAATAAATTTGATTGGGCAAAATACCTTAAATGAAAAAGAAAAATACGGTACTGATTCTGGGCATCTTATCCATTCTTATCCTGATATCTGCCCAGATATTTATTATAAGAGGTATCTGGAAACAGAAGGATGAGGTGTTCTCCCTCAAGTATGCAGTCAGGTCCCAGGAGGCTCTCAATTTTATCAACAGGAGACTTCCCGATGATGGTTTCGATACGGTCCGTTATATTCTGCGAAGGTATTCTGATAAAGCCAGCAAGGAGATCAATGCCATAAAAGACCCGAAGGTTCTTCAGGAGAAGAAAAAGGAGATTTTCGATTTTTACAGTGAAGTGCTAAATAAAGAACAAGATCTTTCGACAATGCTTTCTTCATATTTTGAAAGGCGGGGATATGAAAAAAACTTCAATATTACACATAGTAATTATTAGCCTTGAATTAATAAATAATGATACCACTGTCATATACCGCAATGAAGGATTTGTAAGGCGTCCTGTACAGGAAGGGGGAGTGAGGTATCCCGTATCGGATATTTCCAAATCGAAGATCCTGGTAAACTGGTTCCGGCTGGAGGATAATAATTACAGATTGTTCTTTGAATACTTTATTGACTTCTCCGATAAGCTGAAAGTACTCCTGAAAGAAACAGCCATTTTCTTCTCTATGAGCATTTTAAGCATTATTATCGTAGTTATGATCTGGGTTATTACATACAGGAATCTAAGGGAAGAGAAGCGGCTTTCCGATCTTAAAACCGACTTTATAAATAATATGACCCATGAGTTGAAAACACCTCTGTCAACAATAACTGTTGCAGGCAAGACACTCGAAATGCAGCAGATCAGGTCTGATGATGAGAAGATCCTTGAAACTGCCAGGATGATCGGGAAGCAGAGCATTCATCTGAACCAGCTTATCAACATGATCCTCGAGATCAGCATGTGGGAGAGAACGCAGTTCCAGCTCGAAAAGAAAACTGTTGATATTGAGGAAGTCATGAATGATATTATAGAAAGCTTCCGGTCGGGCTGCAAAAACTGCGCTGAAATAAATCAGAAGTACAAATTCGAGGGCAGCAAAGTTGATCTTGATATAGTATATTTCACTACAATGATCAATAATCTTCTGTCAAATGCTGTGAAATATTCAGACAGGGAGCCTGAAATAAAGGTTGAAGGCTTCTCCTCCGGAGGTAATATAATCATAAAAATCGCTGATAACGGGATTGGTATCAGCAAAGCCGATCAGAAACGTATCTTCGACAAGTTCTACAGGGCCCCTACAGGTAACATACATAAATTCAAAGGGTTGGGACTGGGCCTCTACTATGTTAAAAATATTGCCCTGGCGCACGGAGGGGATGTATCTGTATCAAGTCGCCAGGGGAAAGGCAGCACTTTTACAATATCATTACCGTATAAATAAATTCAACAGACCATGAAAGTATTAATAGCTGAAGATGACAGGGATTTTGGAAATATACTTGCACAATATATAACAATAAATGGTTTTGAGGTTGCTCTGGGCCGCCATGGCAATGAAGCCTGGGAATTGTTCAGAGAGGCAAAACCCGATATCTGCGTCCTGGATGTCATGATGCCTGAGATGGATGGCTTTACCCTTGCTGAAAAAATAAAGGATATGATACCTGAGATGCCACTCATCTTTCTGACTGCAAAAAGTCTGAAGGAGGACATCATAAAAGGATTGAAGATCGGGGCTGATGACTATATTACAAAACCCTTCGACCCTGATGTACTGCTGCTTAGAATAAATAATATACTGAGGCGTGCCTACTCCTCGGCAAATGAAGAGTATAAAGTCTCCAAGACAATTCTGAAGTACAACACTCTTGAGCTGATCAGCGGAGATTCAGGGTAAAGCTTACCCTCAAGGAGGCTCAGCTTTTGAAATATCTGATGATGAACAGGAATAAAATTCTTGCCAGGGAGGATATTCTGACTGAGATATGGGGAGAAGATGATTACTTCCTTGGGAGAAGCATGGATGTTTTTATAAGCAGATTAAGAAAGTATGTAACAGAAGATGAAAATATAGATATAAGAACGGTAAGGGGTACCGGATTTATACTTGAAGAAATTAGCGCAGCAAGGGAATGACCGGTAACTGTGCCCCATCTCCCCACCGGCCGGGGCTGCCACCAGGGGTTGGAAAAACCTTATTTTCTTTCCTGACCTTAGTAGAAAATGATAAAATATATCTTCAAACCTTATTACCTTATTTTGAGTTTTATTGTTTTTTGGTAAAATTTAAAAAATGAATCATTGCCTTGTTAATAAGCTAATAAGGTTGTACTCTTTTAGATATGATTTTTTCTACTAAGGTCCAAAGATGTAAATAAGGTTTAAAAAAATCAATTCGAAGACCTCTTTATAATCTTATTTTTTATCAAGCACCTCTTTCACCTTGTTATAAAGATCTTCTCCCCTGAGATTCCTGCCGATTATTATTCCTTTATCATCGAGCAGAAAGTTGGAAGGTATTGAAGATACTGCGTACAATTTCGCAGCAGCATTATCCCAGTAGCTGAGATCAGAAACCTGTGTCCAGGTAAGTTTGTCATCGGCGATTGCTTTAACCCAGTCTTCTTTACTCCTGTCAAGTGAAACACCGATTATATCCAGTCCTTTCTTGTGAAACTCGTTATATACCTTTACAACATTCGGATTTTCCTGACGGCAAGGGCTGCACCATGCTGCCCAGAAATCGATCAGCAGCAACTTTGATCCTATCTTTGAGTAAAGTGAAACCGGATTGCCGTTTACATCGTTCATTGTAAAATCGGGGGCTTTCTGACCTATAGCAACCCTTTTCATGGCATCAAGCCTTAGCTTAAGGCTTTTGATCTGAGGTAATGCAGCAATAGCTGTATCCAGACCGCTTATTGCAGAATCCAGCTCCTCAGCGTTCAGTTGAACGCTCAGATTACCAAGGATAGAAGGTGTAAGATATGAAGCCGGATGATCTTTTACGTACTTTTTTTGCAACGCCGTCATTTCAGATTGTATTGAATCCGCCTCCTTTTCAATTTCTGCAACACGTGCCTGGTTTCCGGATTTTGTTGCGGCCTGGTATTCAATATAGAGTTTGGAATATCTGTCGCTCAGTGGTTTGTTTGAATTGATGAATGCATCATATTCATCCTGTGTTTTGGAACCTTTTACAACTGCCTTGAATAAGGAATCCATATCTCCTGTTATCGTTATATCAGAGTTCTCAAGGTAGAATGGGACCCTCTTCCTCGTATTCCCGGCAACCAGCTGAACCAATTGAGGGTAATCAATGGCGCCGCCTTTCATTTTAAATGATCCTTTTTTCGAAAGGGCCGAATCAATTGTGACTGTTTTACCATCCACCCTTTTCTGCAGATAGAATGTAATGCTGTCAGAACCTTTAATTTTTCCATTTATTGTAAAATGGGGTTCAGTGGAGCATGCAATCATCAGTAAAAGACCAGCTAACAGGTATAAGTTCTTTTTCATTTCCTATATATTGAATTTGTAAATGTCTGTGTATTATTTGCTGGCAAAGATATTAATTATTGTCAGACCGGACTATTTTTTAAAGTATTTATCAAGTAAACCGACAGCTGCCTTGTAAGAGGTTATCTGTCCGCTGTAGAGCTGGCTCTCGATATCGGGCATCACCTGTTTAATAGCTTCCATATTATAAAATGAACTGTTTAAATTCTCCAGAATAGTGCTGTGCATCCTTATCACAGCCTGCTGTTTCCGGAATTCCTCAAAATATCCTGATCTCGATGTAATATCTTTATAGTTCATTATAATATCCCATAGTTCCACGATGCCCCTGTTTTCCCGGGCTGAACAGGTGAGCACCTCCGGCTTCCATCCTGATGTCTTCGGTGGTAAAAGACGAAGCGCGCACTTATATGATAACAGCGCCTGTTCAGCAGGTATTCTGTTCAGACCATCAGCTTTTGTAATGACGATCATATCCGCCATCTCCATAATTCCTCTTTTGATTCCCTGAAGCTCATCGCCTGCTCCTGCAAGCATAAGCAGAAGAAAAAAATCAACCATTGAACTGACAGCTGTCTCGGATTGCCCTACTCCCACTGTCTCAACAAGTATCGTATCGAAGCCGGCCGCTTCACATAAAATAATTGTTTCCCGTGTTTTTCGTGCAACACCACCGGGGGAACCGGCCGTAGGCGATGGCCTGATAAATGCTGAAGGATGTATGCTCAGCTTCTCCATCCTGGTCTTGTCGCCCAGGATGCTGCCACCTGACTGCTCACTACTGGGATCGATCGTAAGAACGGCAAGTTTTCTGCCGGTACCGGTTATATGCATGCCAAAGGTTTCAATAAAGGTGCTTTTCCCGGCTCCCGGGACCCCGGTCACTCCTATTCTTATTGACCGTGAACTGTAAGGCAGGCATTTTTCGATAATTTCCTGTGCCATTTCATAATGTTCAGGCAGAGAACTTTCTACAAGAGTAATTGCCTGGCTTAATATGGTCCTGTTGCCCGATATGATCCCATCAACATATTCCCTTACAGTATATTTCTTGCGTCTTTTCCTGCCTGTTTTTGAAAGAACTTCAGGATTTACGCCCGGTGGTTTTGCAATACCGGTATTTATTTTGAGGCTGCTCTTATAATCCTTATTTGTTCTCATCATACTTAACCTGTTCATGCATAAAACGGGAAAGGGTGTCGGACCTCCTCAGACACCCTTCCGGATCTTATTTTCTTTCAAATAATCCTATTTGGCAGCTTCAGGCTGTTCCACCTCAGCATTGAGCATGAGGACAACTTCTGAATTCTTCGGATCATTTGTATATACATAAATTGCTTTTGTAACTTTTCCTTTATAGCTGCCCGAGTTGAAAGTAGCCTTTATTGAGCTTGATTCACCCGATTTTATACCTATACCCTGGTTTCCCTGCTGAACTGCTGTACAGCCGCAGGTGGATCTGATATTCCTGATTATCAGGTCATTTTTTCCTGCATTTGTAAATTTAAATTCTACCTGATTCTGAGTGGCTCCCTTTATTTTGCCAAGATCAACGGTTGTTGTGGCAACTTTAAATACCGGTGCATTTTCAAGATCTGATTTTGAAAGAGATGAAAAATCTTCAACAAGGTTTGCTGACACATAATAATAAACATTTTCCTGGGTCACTCCGTTAAGTACTACCTTGACCATGTCACTTGCAATTCCCCATGCTGCATTTTTTGTAGCATCGTAAGTTCCTTCAACCAGGCCTTTCTCACCGGGTTTCAGGGTTTCAGGGCTGACTTTAAGCTGAAGATGTGCAGGCAAAGCCGCAAATTCAACCTTAACGGGGGCGTCAGAGGTGTTAATGATCTGCATCACCCTGATTTTTTTCTCTGTCTTCCTTACATTGGTAAATGCCATATGATTGCTCTCAAACCTTACAGCTCCCACTGGAAATGTAAACAACTCTTCCACGGTCTTTTCATGGGGTATTACCTCTCCCTTTATAACAAGTACCACCACCTCCGGTTTTGAATTTGTATAAACGGAGAGAGTCTTGTTGAATGGCCCCGGCCTGTCTTTTGGATCATAGATTGCAGTAACCTTGCCTGTCCCACCTGCCGGAATAGGTTGTCTTGTCCATTCAGGTGTGGTACAGCCGCACGATGCAACAACGTTTTGAATGACAAGAGGATCAGTGCCCTGATTCGTTACAACAAAATCAAAGGTTTGCCTCCCTGCCTCCTCCTTGAACTTCCCGAAATCGTGCTCAGTTGCAGATACCTGCATCTTTGTCTGAGCATACTGTGCTTTCACGGTTACTCCGAAAAAAATCAGAGCGATAATTAACAGATTACTTTTCATATCAGTTGTAATTATATAAGATGAATGAACTAATTGAAGTTTAATTTCTTTTCGTTGTTCATGATTAACTGCGTCGCCATAACAATAACAATCAGATTCAAGTCGTTTTGTCTTCAGCAAATATCAGACCGAATATAATTTTCAATAAAGACATGCAAAAATAATAAAGTTTAAATTTTTTCGGTAGTTTAAACCCAAATATCATTAGTTTTGCGATGTAAACCTGATTCTTTGGAACAGAATTTGTAAATTTATAAACCTGGCTGGTCTCATGAAGGTTTGGCAAATGGGAAGTAGTAAAAGACTGATTATAATCATTATAGCATTTGCATTTTATCTGGATGCCTATAGCCAGTTTTATAATGGACATCAGATGACCTTCGGGAAAAATAAAGTTCAGTATTATGACTTTTACTGGCAGTTTTACCGTTTCGACAATTTTGACTGCTATTTTAATGAGTACGGACGCGATCTTGCCCAGTTCACAGCAGAGTATGCCACGAAAAAGCTTGCCGAGATAGAGGATTATTTCGATCATACCCTTGAGAAGAGATTGATTTTCATCATATATAATAAAAAAGCTGATTTCCGTCAATCCAATATCGGGCTGATCACCTCTGAAGACGATAGCTATAATACAGGAGGGTACAGCAGAATTATCAAAAACAAGGTGATGCTTTATTATGAGGGTGATCACCTTACATTTGAAAAGCAAATCTCAGCTGCAATTTCTGAGGTGATAATCAATGAGATGCTTTATAATGCCGATATCAAGGACAGGATCGCAAGTTCGTCGGTAATTCATATGCCCGACTGGTATATCAAAGGGCTTGTGCAGTATACCGCTTTCGGCTGGAATTATGAAGCTGAGAACAGGGTAAAGGATGGTCTCCGGTCAGGAAAATATAAAAATATTAATCATCTTGAGTACCAGGATGCCATAGACGCAGGTCAGTCTTTCTGGAGATTTATCGGCAAGCAATACGGGGATGTGCTGATACCAAATATAATCTATCTGACAAAGATCTATAAAAATGTCGATGATGGCTTTCTGTATGTTATAGGGAAAAATCTAAAGGAATTACTGAAAGAATGGCATACGTATTATTCTGATCAATATGCGGGTGACAAAGATCTGCCTGCAGATGATGCCAATCTTATAAAAAAATCGAAAAAAGAACAGATATACCAGCAGGTCAAGGTCAGCCCGGGCGGTGAATATATTGCATATGTAACCAACGACTGGGGAAGAAAGAGGATCTGGCTTTACAACAAGACCACGGGGAAACAAAAAATAATCTTCAGAAAGGAGCCAAAGTTCGAGCAGGTGACCGACAATACCTATCCTGTTATGGCATGGCATCCCAACGGTAAGATCCTTACCTACATAAACGAAGAAAAAGGTGCTCTTGTAATGTACTTTTACCGGACAGATGAAAAGAAAACGGAAAAAAGGAACCTTCTCTATTTTGATAAAGTCCTTGATTTTTCATATTCTCCCGAAGGATCAAGACTTATTTTTTCAGCCGTAAAAGACGGTATCACCGATATTTTTATCCATACAATCTCGTCAGGGACAAACGAACAGATTACCCGCGATATTCCCGATGATCTGTACCCCTCCTTTGTTAAGGACTCTCCCGACGAGATAATCTTCTCTTCAAACAGAGTATCTGATACTCTGACAAATACTGCAAATCCATATGAAAGGGCGGCTCTTACATACGATCTTTTTACTTACGACCTGGCTAAGGCCAATAATGTACTGGTCAGACTCCCGGAAGATAAGTACACCGACAGGTTTCAGGCTGCAACGCTTGGGAAAAATAAACTGGTTTACCTTGGGGACCAGAATGGCATATTCAACAGGTACCTGGCAAAATCTGACAGCACCATAAGCTATATTGACACAACAACTCATTACCGTTATTTCATCAAATCATATCCGGTAACCAATTATGACAGGGACATCCTGAACCAGTCGGTTGTGACAGGGGCTGATGCTTTTGCTGAAGTATTATTCAGGAATAGAAAATATAATTTAAGAAAAGGTGATCTGAGCAGTTCCGAGCCAATACCGCCTTCAGAGATCACTACAACTGTATACAGGAAAGAGAGAACCCGTTTTCTTCATAAAGCTGACAGTGTGGAACAATTAAGAGAGTGGCTGATTGCTGAAGACAGGAAAAGAAGGGATACCCTCACCAAGCCTCTCTATGAATATTATATGAAGAAGGAACCTATTGACATCAACCATTATATTTTCGAAAAAGAGAAACAGAACTATTATGAGCAACTCTGGAGAAAGAAATATATGGATATAGATCTGGATACAGGTGGAATAGCCCTTCCCCAGATCCGGATCTATGAAAAATCATTCTATAATAATTATGTTGTTACCCAGATCGACTTCAGCTTTCTCAATAATACATATCAGGTCTACAGTGGAGGAGCGCCCTACTTTAATCCCGGGGTCAATATCCTTACAAGGTTCGGGACTCTCGATCTTTTTGAAGACTACCGGGTCACCGGAGGTTTCAGATTTTCCGGGAATTTTGACAGCAATGAGTACCTCTTAAGCGTCGAAAATCTGAAAGGCAGGTTTGATAAGCAGCTGATTTTCCACAGGCAGACATTTTTAAGCGCAAACGATTCAGGCAACTTTAAAACACATTCCAATAATATCTATCTCTCTTATGCGAAGCCTGTTTCAGAGGTTTTGTCTTTAAAAGGCACCATCTCATACAGATACGACAATCAGGTATTTATGCTCAACCGATATTGCCACACTGAACTACAAAAATATTTCAAAGCACTGGGTAAGTCTTAAAGGGGAGATAATATATGACAATACGCGTAAGAGAAGTATCAACATTCTGTTCGGGACCAGGTTCAAGATCTTCGGCGAATATTACAGGGAGCTGACACATGCAAAATCTGATATGGTGGTCCTGGGTATCGATTTCCGGAAATATGTCAGGATACACAGGGAACTGATATGGGCAAACAGGTTTGCTGCCAGTACATCGTTTGGTCCGACCAAGCTGCTTTATTACCTGGGGGGTGTTGATAACTGGATGGGCTATCTCTTCAATAATGTTGATATGTTCAATAGTGCAATTCCTGTCACTCCGAATGTAAACTACGGCTTTCAGGCTCTTGCTACCAACATGCGCGGATTTACGCAAAATATCAGGAATGGAAACAATTTTGCCCTTATCAACAGCGAAATACGGTGGCCCTTTGTAAGATATATTCTCGGACACCCTTTGCGCTCTAATTTCCTCAACAGCCTGCAGATTGTCGGCTTTGGCGATATTGGCACGGCATGGTCAGGAAGATCACCATGGTCCGACACCAATGGCTACTCCACTGACAAATTGACAAACGGCCCTGTAACTGTTAATCTGGACTCGAACCGGCAACCAATTGTTTCAGGATTCGGCGCGGGAGCCAGGGCTCAGATCCTCGGATATTTCGTCAGGGCTGACTGGGCATGGGGTATTGAGAACAATTATGTCCTGCCCAGGATCTTCTACCTTTCATTCAGCCTCGATTTTTAAAAATATCCGGAGATCCCATTAAAATTAAAATGCGTTGCCCCAGTATATATTTATCATGTTTCTTTTCCATTTGGAAAAATTAAGTAATTTTGTGGTCAAATTGTAATTAATAATTCAAAAAACAATAGAAATGGCTTACAAAATTAATGATGATTGTACAGCTTGCGGGACATGTATTGATGAGTGCCCTGTTGAAGCAATATCAGAAGGCGATATTTATAAAATCGATCCTGATGTATGCACTGACTGTGGTGCGTGCGCAGATGTCTGCCCTGTTGAGGCAATACATCCTGAATAGGATTGCAATTTTAAAAATACAGGCTGCATCTTTTAATGCAGCCTTTTTTATTGAGGGTTATATCTTGATTTCTCCATGATCTTTTGAACATCCGTATCTTTCATTAAAGCATCAAGGGCAATCCCCGAATTTTTAATCATATACGATTCAACTATCCTGAAGCCCAGCCATACGGCAGCCTGACCCGGTGACTCATTTGTGAAATAGCTTGTAAAAGGAGCCTCACCGGTAAGCTTGCGGATAGTCAGCTGCTCGGTGCTGAATAAAAGATCATGCTCCACCAGATACTGCCACATCTGGCTTTCATTGTTCCTGCAGAATTTCATCTGATCCTGACTGAAGCCAAATATCAGTTCATCAGTGAGTTCCGGCAGCATGCATTTTTCAAAATACTTTAGCTTCCCGTCATGGATTATCTCCGAAAGCACATTGTCGACAGGATATTTAAGAGATGACAAATCCCATTCCGAAACACCCCAGGCATAAATACAATCGGGTACGATATTTTCCGGGGTCATCTTTACTTCAAGATATCTATAGATCTCAAGCCTTTTGTAATACTCGTTGTCAGCACCAAGATACCTGTCAAGGCCTATTCCAAGAACTGAATCTGCGGTGATAATGCTGTTATTAAAGCCTGTTATACAGGTATACACTGCCGGGACCTTTTTTCCCGGAAAATAATAGAGATAGTGGCTGAAGGCATCCTGCAGATTCTCCTCAATCATGGTTACATCCGGGTAAAGCTTCATCGTAGCGGCATAAACCTCATTATTCAGCTTATCCGTGCAGAACTTTACAAGCAGATCTCCGAAGGAAGGATCATTTATGTTACCGGCGTTTATTACATAGCTGAACAGCTGAAGGAAATCCCCGTATTTATTCTTAAGAGCAGGGATCGAAGGTATTACCTGGTCAGGACTTAATGAGAAAAGATCCTTTTCAAGTCTTTTTATCTTGATTCTGACATGTATGGATGAGGTATTTATCCTGTAATGATTCCGTTTGCATGAACTCATCGCAGGAATTATGATCAGAACAAAAAAATATATAATGATTTTCAGACGCATAATCAATGCATTTTAACCGGTTCAAAAATAAGCACTTTTCTTATCTAAGGCAAGAATTAAAAACGTGGTAATAACTTCTCCCTTTATTTGTTATTTTTACATACTCAGAAATGAGCCTGCTGACCATATTCCGCACAAAACAGGTCGAGGAGAGGTGTTAACTTTTAACATTTGCAGATGAAAATCACTATTGCACAGCTTAATTATCATATAGGTAACTTTATAAGGAATAAAGAGCTAATACTTAATGCAATAGATAAGGCAAAAGCTGCCGGATCCGATCTGATAATATTTTCAGAATTATGCATCTCCGGTTACCCTCCGCTTGATTTGCTTGACCGGCAGGAATTCATTGAAAAGTGTAACCTTTCGGTAATGGAGATCGCAGAAAGATGCACAGGAATTTCAGCAATAGTAGGCTCTCCTACCCTGAACAAAAGGCCGGTAGGAAAGAAACTCTTTAATTCTGCCCTCGTTTTGTCAGAAGGAAAAATAATTTTTTCGGTCAATAAAGCTCTCCTTCCCACATATGATATCTTCGACGAATACAGATACTTTGAGCCGGAGAATCACTTTTCCGTATTTTCCTTTATGGGCTTGAAAATTGCTCTCACAATTTGTGAAGATCTTTGGGACGAACAACCATTTGACAATGAGTTTGAGAAATCGAGACTCTACTCCCTTTCCCCCATGGAAGAGCTTGCGAAACAAAATCCGGATCTCATTATTAATATCTCAGCGTCCCCTTTCTCCTATACCAAAACAGAAGCCAAGCTGAATATTTTCAGATCCAAGGCGATCAGATACAAACTGCCGGTAATAACCGTCAACCAGACCGGTGCAAACACCGAACTTATATTTGATGGCGCATCAATGATAGTGAATCCCTGGGGTGAAATATCCTTCCAGCTGCCATATTTTGAGGAGGCTGTCGAAACATTCTCATTCGGGGAGATCAGTTCAGACAAAATATTAAGAAAATATGTAAGACCCGAAGCTATCCAGCTTATACACAAGGCTCTCCTGACCGGTATCAGAGATTATTTTTTAAAAACCGGACTGAAAAATGCGATAATCGGACTATCAGGCGGGATAGATTCAGCAATCAGCCTCACCCTTGCCGTTTCAGCGCTCGGAAAAGAAAATGTCAGAGCTCTTCTGATGCCTTCGCGTTACTCCTCAGAACACTCCGTAAAGGACGCCATTGAGCTGGCAAATAATCTCGGCGTACATTATGATGTAATAAGCATTGAAAAACCTTTCGCAGCTTATGAGGAGGTACTTGAACCCCTCTTCCGGGGCATGGAGAAAGATGTAACCGAAGAAAACATACAGGCGCGCGTGAGGGCTACACTTCTGATGGCAGTTTCCAACAAATCCGGCTGTATTGTACTGAACACATCCAACAAGAGCGAGGCGGCTGTTGGCTACGGTACCCTGTACGGAGATATGGCAGGAGCATTATCAGTGATCGGAGATGTTTATAAAACAGATATTTACAGGCTTGCGGATTATATAAACAGGGATAAAGAGATAATCCCCCAAAACATTATTACCAAACTGCCCTCCGCAGAACTGAGACCCGGACAGCTTGATACTGACTCACTTCCTGATTACAGCATCCTTGACACAATTCTGCATCAGTACATTGAACTACAGAAACCTGTGGAACGCATTATAAGCGACGGATCGGACCGCGATACAGTAAATAAGGTGATCAGACTGATTGATTTCAATGAATATAAAAGGTACCAGGCGCCACCTGTCCTGAGGATTTCTTCAAAGGCATTCGGAGCAGGAAGAAGAATGCCACTGGCTGCAAGATATTGAAGCCCGGTTCAGCAAACCGGATCACTACTCACTGAAAAAGACTCTTTTTACCCTCATGGGAATAGAGGTAAGTATCTCATAGGGAATTGTCTGGCATTTTACGGCGATCTCCTCAATCGTGATATTATCCCCGAATATTTCGGCCTCATCACCGGTTTTCACATTCAGCCCTGTGACATCTGCCATGCACATGTCCATACAAATATTCCCTAGAATGGGGACTCTTGTACCACAAATATAAAAGGCTCCCCTCCTGTTTCCCAGCTTTCTGTTCAGTCCATCTGCATATCCAACGGGAAGAATAGCGATAGTCCTGTCATTTTCCGATACATCAGCGCAGTTGTAGCCGACCGGTTCTCCCCCCCTTACCTTTTTGATCTGGGAAATCCTTGTCTTAAACCTTCCAGCAGGTCTGAGAGAGAGACCTTCAAAATGGCCTGTTCCATAAATACCAATACCCGGCCTGACCATCTCGAACTGATATTGAGGCATCCGTGCTATCCCGGCCGAATTGAGAATATGACGGATAAAGGGGTATCCGGTTGCTTCATGAATCCTGCCGGCAGCCTCAAGGAACAACTCTGCCTGTTTCCGGCTGAACTGATCAAGCGCAGGATCTTCACTTGCGGCAAGATGGGATAACACCGATACAATTTTTATACACTCCGTCTTTTTAATTCTCTCTGACAAAGCTTCAATATCTTCGGGCAGAAATCCCAGTCTGTGCATCCCGGTATCGATTTTTATATGAACCGGATAATTAATTATTCCATGCCGGGAGGCCAGTTCAGTAAAGATATCCAGAGATGAAAAGCTGAATATCTCAGGTTCAAGATTATATCGTATTATCAGATCCAAAGCCGACGGATCTGGGTTCATTACCATTATCGGGAGTGTTACTCCTCCCTTCCTCAGCTCAATGCCTTCATCTGCATATGCTACTGCCAGATAGCTCACCCGGTGGTATTCAAGAAGCGCTGCTATCTCTGCAGGCCCTGCACCATAGGCAAATGCCTTGACCATTACCATAATTCCTGTTCCGGGATTCAGAAGTCGCCGGAATTCGTTCAGATTGTGGGAAATAGCATCCAGACTGATCTCAAGCACTGTCTGATGTATCTGCTGTTCAAGCAAGATAGCAATCTTTTCAAACTCATATATCCTTGCTCCCTTCAGGAGGATAATCTCATTACTGAAATCCAGGGTATTAAAATTGCTGACAAACTCGTCCGTTGAACGGAAGAACCTGGCATCCCCGCTAAAAAATTTCATATTTCTTAAAAGAGCCTCTCCTATCCCGATGAATTTTTCTATCTCTGTTCTCTTTAAAAGTTCGGCGACCCCGCCATAGAGTTCCGACTCATCCCTGCCACTCTGTACAAAATCCGAAAGTATCAGAACAGATTTCCTTCCCTTCTGCGCCTTCATGTACTCAAGGGCCATATCAAGGGATCCTGGATCAGAGTTGTAAAAGTCTTCAATAAGCTGACACCCGTTTATGCCGCTTTTCATCTCCATCCTCATAGCAACGGAAACAAGGTTCCTGAGTCCGTGGGATATTGTATGAATATCGGTTCCCAGTGCCAGACAGACCGCTGTCACAGTGACTGCATTTTCTACAGAGGCCCTGTCGCTGAAAGGTATTTCAAAATGATTTGATGCGCCGTTAAAGGTTACATGAATTCCTGTATGCCCCCCCGGGAGAGGAGTCTTGCTGACAAAAACCCTTGCCTCAGGATCCTCAAACGACCAGTCGATAAGTCTTTTGGATTTCAGATTGTCGTCTCCAAGGATAAGGCTATGGATTACCTGCTGATCCCTGCAGTAGACAATTGTTTCTGAATTGATAAAAAGCCTCAGTTTTTCCCTTGCCTTTGCAGTATTATCGGTGAAATTCTCACTGTGAGCATCTCCGATATTAGTAATTACTCCAATGTCGGGATTGATTACTTCCCTGAGATTATCCATTTCTCCGGGTTGCGATATCCCTGCCTCAAAAATGCCAAAGCTGTATTTCTCCTCCAGCTTCCAGACCGAAAGGGGAACCCCTATCTGGGAATTATAGCTCCTTGGACTCCTTACCACCGAAGCAGTCTGACCGATTAAATCGGCAAGCCATTCCTTCACAACTGTTTTGCCTGCACTTCCGGTAACGGCTATAACCGGAGATCTGAAAGCTTTCCTTTTATAAGCAGCCAGCAGCTGCAGTGCTTTTACTGCAGAGGTTACAGTAATAAGGGATGCATCGGAATAATTAACCAGGGTCTCATCAGTTTTCTCAACAATAAAGATCCTGACCCCTTTCTGATAAAGTGAGCTGATAAACTGATGACCATCATGATTTTTACCTTTTATGGCAAAAAATACAAGTCCGGTAGTATATCTCATCTGACGGCTGTCAGTAACGATATCAGTCACAGTCAGGTCAGGAGGGCCTGTCAGACTTCCATTAACAATACGGGCAATATCCGATGAAGTGAAATTCAATTCCTATTTCTTTAAAGCCTCATTAAAGCAGTGCCTGCAGAGAGGTTCATAGAGTTTCTTTTCTCCGAGAAGCACCACCTGTGCCTCTCCGGATTTTCTGAAAGAAAAGTGCGCCAGGTTACCACAGCGTACACATATCGCATGCAATTTGGTTACATACTCTGCAACAGCGAGAAGTTCCGGCATAGGGCCAAATGGTTTTCCCATGAAATCAATATCCAGACCTGTAACGATTACTCTGAGGCCGTCGTCAGCCAGTTTATTGCATACCTCAACGATTGAATTGTCAAAAAACTGTGCCTCATCAATCCCCACCACATTCACCTCCCCGGCAAGAAGAAGTATTGCCGAGGGGTTATCTACAGGAGTCGAGACAATTGATCTGTCATCGTGTGAGACAACCCTGGTTTCTGAATAGCGCCGGTCAAGGGAGGGCTTGAATATCTCCACCCTTAGTCCTGCGAACTGGGCACGGCGCAGCCTTCTGATAAGCTCTTCGGTCTTTCCTGAAAACATAGATCCGGTTATGACCTCAATAGATCCTCTTTTTCCGTCCGGCCGTAGTGCATTCTCAAGAAAGTCCATGTTATCAAAGTCTGTGATCTGAACACAATTTGTAATTTTATTCCGTAACGACTTGTCGAATTATAGTTACTTTTGCAAAATAAGGAAAATGGTTTGTTAAATTAACATCAAAAGGTATGGATTTCAATTCAACCATCGATTTAATAATAAAAGAGCTCGAAGAAGCAGGTGAGATAATTGATGATCTGAAGAAGTATCCCGGAGTGCCAATCCTCCAGGTTGAAATGGCCAGGCTAAAGTGCAAAAGCGCCGGAGAAGTGATAGCCATGCTCAAAATGCTGAAAGATAATTCACCCTATTCTGAAGATATGCATATCGTCCGGACAAAGCCTGTAATAAAACCACCGGAAGAGGAAATCAGGATAGTAGTTCCGGACACAAAGAGTAAGGTTCCCGAGGAGGTGACGAAAAAAGAAGTTGAGCAGGCCGAAGCTGTTCCCACACCTGAATTATCAGATATTGAGCCCCAAAAGATTCAGAAAAAGGAATCCGGTTCATTAATTATTGCAGACAGATTCAGCCATCTGGCCGACAGATTCAATGAGCAGCTTGGAAGCCTGAAAAACGAGGAGGATATTTCAGATATTATAAACACCAAGCCCCTTACGAATCTTTCGGAGGCAATTGGGCTTAATGATAAATTCCTCTTTATCAGGGAGATCTTCAATGATAATCAGACTGATTATAATCAGGCAATTACGAGACTTGAAAATGCGAAAAGCATTGCTGATGCAAGAGCTGTAATTATGAGCTATACAGGAGATAATAACGAGAATGAAGCAGTAAGGCAGTTAATTGCACTTGTAAAACGTAAATTCCCGGCACATGAGTAAACTTTACCTGGTGCCAACACCGATTGGGAACCTCAGGGATATTACATTCAGGGCACTGGAGGTGCTCGGCAGTGTCGATATTATCCTTGCTGAAGATACCCGCCAGGCAATGAAATTACTGAAACACTATAATATATCAACGCCGTTGCAGTCGCACCACATGCATAATGAACACAGAAGTGTTGAGTCGGTATGTGCAAAAATTCTGGAAGGACAGACTGTTGCACTTATCTCAGATGCAGGCACCCCGGGCATATCAGATCCTGGATTTTTACTTGTCAGGGCATGCGTGGAAAAAGATATCGAGGTAGAGACTCTCCCGGGACCCACTGCATTAATCCCGGCGCTTGTCAATTCCGGATTGCCATGTGACCGTTTTTGTTTTGAAGGATTTCTGCCTGCAAAAAAGGGCCGGAATAAACGTATCGCGGGGCTGGTTAACGAGACAAGGACCATTGTATTTTATGAATCACCCTATCGCCTTGTAAAAACCCTCAAAGAGATTGCATTGCAGTTCGGTCCCGACCGGGAAGCCTGTGTATCCCGCGAGCTCAGTAAGATCTATGAAGAAAATATCAGAGGTACCCTTGCTTTCCTTTCGGAATATTATACTGAGAAACCTCCCAAAGGAGAGATCGTCATTGTCGTTGCCGGTAAAAAATAAATAGCTGCCTGTTCTCATTTTAGCTTATAAACAGTATTCCCTGATGAAGCCTCTCCTCCTGATCCTGCTCTTTAACCTTGTCCC
The DNA here is from genome assembly GCA_963816345.1 of uncultured Bacteroidales bacterium. Lineage (GTDB taxonomy): Bacteria > Bacteroidota > Bacteroidia > Bacteroidales > VadinHA17 > LD21. The sequence goes on along the minus strand of CAWFKI010000005.1, from coordinate 240,510 downwards.
GTTACCTGTAATGCAGGGCCAGATACTGAAGGGAAAGATTACCAGCCAGTCAGGTGAACCGATACAATACTCAACAGTATATATAAATGAACTGAAGCAGGGAACAACTTCAAATACTAAAGGTGATTATGAGATCAGGCTGCCGGCAGGGAAGTACACCGTGATTTACCAGAGCCTGGGCTTTCAGCCTGTATATGCAACAATTACAATATCCGGCAAAACTGTAACAAAGGATGTCATACTGCCTGTACAATACTACGAGATTCCTGAGGTAAGAATCAGCGCATCCGGCGAAGATCCTGCGTATGGCATAATGCGAAAAGCCATCGGCCTGGCCCCTTACTACCTCAATAACATAAGTTCCTATAAGGCAGACGTATATCTTAAAGGGGATCTGATAATCAAAAAGATTCCCAGGTTATTGCAGAGATCGATGAAAATAGAGGCAAAGAAGGAACAGGGCTCCTCAGGCGGCAGCCCGAAAATAAAGGAAGGTGACCTCTATATGATGGAGTCGTATAACGAGATAGAGTATACTGCTCCCGATAAATATATCCAGAAGGTAATTTCATCAAACAGCACTTTCCCGGAGGAGGGAAACGGGATTTCACCCATGGAATACATTTCAGCAAGCTTTTACCAGCCTGTAATGGCTGAAATGGCAATTTCACCACTTGCTCCAAATGCATTCTCACATTATAATTATAAATACCTGGGAGCCTCCCTGCAGGGCAAATTTATGATCGATAAGATACAGGTGATCCCAAAAAGAAAGAGCCAGCAGCTTTTTGAAGGTACTATCTATATTATTGAAGATCTCTGGTGCATCCAGAGTGTCGATCTTACAAATGAAAACATAGCTGGAAAGATAAAGCTCCGGCAAGTATACATACCTGTTCAGGATGATATCTGGATGCCTGTAAGTCATAAACTTGAAGTTTCAATCTCAATATTGGGATTCAAAGCTGAAGCAGCTTATGCCGGATCAGTAAAATATATTGATGTGAAGCCTAATCTGGCCCTTCAGAAGCCTGAAATCCTGTCAGAAGGATATATGGCCAGAAAAGATATAAATGCCAATCTGCCGGACACTTCCCGGACCAGGACAAAAAAACAGATTGATAAGATCCTCGGAAAAGACGAGCTGTCGAACCGTGATATGATGAAGCTCGCCAGGTTAATGGAAAAAGAATCAAAAAACAGCATTGACGACAGCAGCAAAAAAACCCTGGAGATAAAAGAAAAAACTACCCACATAATTGAAAAAGATGCAGGGAAAAAAGACAGCGCCTACTGGGCCGAGATCCGTCCTATACCCCTGTCAGAGATAGAGATAAGAAGTCTGAGAGTCAGTGACAGCATCAAATCGGCAATCCTTAAAGAATCAAAGCCAGACACTACCGGCCCGGATAAAAAAAAGGGAAAGAGTAAGTTCTTTGGCATGGTCAAAGATATCGGATTAGGACACACCTGGTCCGATACATCGGGTTTCAGCTTTAGAAACGGCGGGTTGATTGACCTTAAAAATCTTAGTTTTAATACGGTCGACGGTTTTATTTACGGATTTGATTTTGGCTTTTCAAAATCATGGAAGCATAACAGATCCCTCAGTGTATATCCGGATGCCAGGTTGGCCTTCAGCAGGAAACAGATCATGTGGCGTATAAATGCCAGTTACAGCTTCAACGGAATGAAGCACAGTGAGATATTCCTTAAGACAGGAATTACGAGTAAGGATATAAATAACGGAGGAGGAATAAATACATTACTGAACACGGTCACCTCCCTGATGTTTGAGCTTAATTACCTGAAGCTATATGAATCGAGGTATCTCACCCTGGGTTACAGGAGTGAGATCATTAACGGGCTGACACTCCAGCTCAGCTCAACCTGGGAATCAAGAATAGTTTTGAAAAATACAACTGACTTCTCAATTATAAAATCATCAAATGTATATTCTGATAATATTCCTGATAACAGGTATCTTGCAGCCGGAGCGGATCCTGTATATGCACTGCGCGACCAGAATCATGCAGCCGTTGCTGTGAAAATCACATATATTCCTTACCGGAAGTACAGGATTGACAATGGGAATAAGATCCCGATGGGATCTGACTGGCCGACTTTCAGTTTAACATGGGAACATGGTGTTAATGACTTCGGGGAACCGGGGATGACTATCAGTCATTACGATATGTTAAGGGCAGAAGTGTTCAGATCCCATGAAATAGGTGCTCTCAGTGAATTCAGGTGGAGGGTAAGGGCTGGCGTCTTTCCTGATAACAGGAACCTGACCTTCTATGATTTTTTCCATTTCAATTCCCAGCCCGTGCCGGTGCTTATTAATAATTATGAGGATGCCTTTATGATCCCTGGCTACTATTCACTAAGCACACCTGAACTTTTCGGAGAAGTCCATATTAAATATACAACCCCGTACCTGATTCTGAAACTTCTGCCCGGACTGAGCAATACTCTGATCCGGGAGAATATAAGCCTGTCGTATCTGGGTTCCAGATTTAACACAAGCTATACTGAAATCGGATACAGTCTGAGTCAGATCTTCTTCTTAGGTGAGCTCGGAATCTACGCAGGCTTCTCGAATCTCAGTTACAAAAGCCTGGGAGTCAAGCTTATTCTCAGTTTTAACTAAGACAGGCCGGTTTTTCTATGCAAATGGCGGTTCGTCATTTATATCCGACTCCTTATCAAATTCGCCTCCCAGCTTCCGGAACTTATCGTGATTCATCTTTGACCCCAGTGTAATACTCTGGGACAACTCCCTGCTGTCAGGATTAAGCTCAATGTCAAAATCATCAATATCAACAAACTGAGCTTTTTCCTCGCGGAATCGTAGCTTCACATCATCAACAGGGCCGTTCCTGTTCTTTGCAAGAATGATCTCAGCTATCCCTTTTGTGGAAGAGCCGTCTTCAAAGGAGGGTATGCCAAACTTTTCCTGCCGGTGAATAAAAACAACCATATCAGCATCCTGCTCGATGGCTCCTGATTCTCTCAGGTCGGATAGCAGGGGCCGTTTTGATCCTCCTCTCATTTCAACCGACCTGTTAAGCTGGGATAGTGCAAGAATTGGCACATCCAGCTCCTTCGCAATACTTTTGAGCGACCTTGAGATATTGCTTACCTCCTGCTCACGGCTTCCTGCATTTTCAGGGCCGGACATCAACTGAAGGTAGTCAACTATCACAATATCGAGTTTATGCTGTGCCTTTAAACGTCTGCATTTTGCCCTTAGTTCAAAAATTGAAATTGCAGGAGTGTCGTCTATAAAGATAGGAGCCTGTACAAGTTTCTTTATCCTTGTATCAAGTTGTTTCCACTCTTCTTCGTTAAGCCTTCCGTTTTTGATCTTATCGCCCGGTATGTCAGTCTCAGCGATTATAAGTCTGTTAACCAGCTGAACAGAAGACATCTCACACGAGAATATGGCAACGCTCTTTCCATGATCAACTGACATGTTCCTGGCCATTGAAAGTGCAAAAGCAGTCTTTCCCATTGACGGACGGGCAGCTATGATAATTAGTTCTGACCTCTGCCATCCTGATGTAAGCCTGTCCAGCTTTGTGAATCCCGATGGAGTACCTACCAGTGCATCCTCTCTCTTTCCGGCCTCTTCGATTTCGCGGATTGCCTCCTTAATAACAACGTTTATTGGGGCAACCTCTCTTTTGATGTTTCCCTCGGCAATCTGAAAAAGAGCATTCTCGGAATAATCAAGGAGCTCTGTCACATCATATGTATCATCAAAAGACCTGGTCTGAATCTCCGTTGATACCCTGATAAGTTCACGCTGTATGTATTTCTGTGCTACAATTCGCGCATGATAGTCGACATTAGCTGCCGATACGACTTTTGAAGTGAGCTGTGTCAGATAAACCGGGCCCCCTGCACTATCCAGCTCATTATGAGCCCTGAGCTCCTCTGTGACAGTATATAGATCCACCGGGAATTCCCTTGCAGAAAGGTCAGATATTGTCTTGAAGATCTTCTGATGTGCCTCTTTGTAAAAGCTCTCTGGCTTTAAAATATCCAGAATTGCTATTACAGCTTCCTTCTCCAGCATTATTGCACCAAGAACAGCTTCCTCCATGTCATTTGCCTGTGGCGGAACCCTGCCAAAATCAGGCAAAGCGGAAATGATTGGCCTTGTGTTGTTTCTTTGTTTTGCCATTAATATTATATTGCTGATTTTTAATTATTTATAGAGTCATTTAATAATCATACCGGGCAGTTCCAAAGGTATAAATTACCCTAGTTCTCAAGGAAAAAGGTTAAATTATTGTTACAAACAGACACTGTTAACAACTTGTTGAAAATCTTAAAAAAAGGCTTCAATAGTAACTAATTCAATTGCATATGGTATTTTTACGTAAAATGGAGTTGAATGATCGTTTTTCCAAAAGCTAAAATAAACCTTGGATTGCGGATAACGCGTAAACGTAAAGATGGTTATCATGACATTGAGACTGTTTTTTATCCTGTATGTCTGAGAGATGCCCTCGAGTTTGTGCTATCCGGAGAGCAGGCAGGCAAAGATGTTCTGACTGTTACCGGGATCTCTGTTGCCGGCGCTCCTGAGGAGAACATTGTAATGAAAGCCGTAAAACTGCTTCGCAGGGGCTATTCATTCCCTGTTTTAAGGATCCACCTGCACAAGGCGATTCCCCTTGGAGCGGGACTGGGTGGAGGATCTTCGGATGCGGCTTACCTGCTAAAGGCAGTCAACAGGCACTTCTCCCTTTCAATTGACGAAAGCGATCTGAGGTCGATGGCTCTTGAGCTTGGAAGTGATTGCCCCTTCTTTATTGATGGCGATCCTGCCTTTGCATCTGGCAGGGGTGAAAAGCTGGAGTTCATCAATCCTGTCTTATGCGGGTACTACCTGATTTTAATTAATCCCGGAGTTGCCATAAATACGGGAGAAGCCTACCTGAGTTGCGTGCCTGAGAAACCGGCCTCTACTCTTTTAAAGCTGATCGGACATGATATTCCCGAATGGAAAGAACTGATATTTAATGATTTTGAATCATATGCCTTCACGAAATATCCCATCATAGGAAAGATTAAAACGGAGTTCTACAATGCCGGCGCCCTTTTCAGCTCTATGTCGGGAAGCGGATCGAGCGTGTACGGGATCTTTCCGGAAAAACCCGCAGTACTGCCTGACATATTACAAAGACTTGTGATCTGTGAAGCCTTGATGTGAATTCTTATTCAAGCTCGAGCAGGATCGTACCTTTAGATACTTTATCCCCGGTTTTCACTGCAATTGATTTTACTATCCCATCCATATGGCATTTCAGCCGGTTTTGCATTTTCATGGCATCAAGGATCATCAGCAGATCCCCCTTTTTAACAGGCTGCCCGGCCCGAACAAATATCTCGAGAATGGTCCCAGGTATAAAACTTAAAATTATCCCGGGATCGGCTGGTTTATATTTTTTCCGGTTTTTAAATTTACTGCTTAGCCTTGTCCTGTAAAATGTATTGTTGATATTCAGGAATTCCGGGTTCTCTTTTGTACTCATGATATTTCTGTTAAGTTGTTAAGGTGCAGTTATCTAAAACGGAGGAAGACCGTGCTTTTTGTGAGGCATGGAGACATCCTTGTTTTCTGATACCTCAATTGAATGCATCAGAAATTTTCTGGTCTCGGAAGGTTCAATAACGGCATCGATATATCCCCGTGAGGCAGCAACATATGGATTTGCGAACTTGGTTTTATACTCTTCAACCTTCTGTTTTCTCATCTTTTCAGGATTATCTGAAGATGTGATCTCCTTTTTGAATATGATATTTGCAGCACCTTCGGGACCCATAACAGCTATCTCTGCAGCGGGCCAGGCAAATACAAAATCAGCACGCAGATGGCGGGAGCTCATTGCAATATATCCTCCTCCGTAAGCTTTTCTGAGAATAACGGTGATCTTAGGGACAGTAGCCTCACTGTAGGCATAGAGAAGCTTTGCACCGTGACGAATAACTCCGGCATGTTCCTGATCAACCCCAGGCAGGTAACCGGGAAGGTCGACAAGCGTTATTATAGGAATATTAAAGGCATCACAGTAACGGATGAACCTGGCAGCTTTGTCGGATGAATCAACATCCAGAACACCGGCCATTTCCATTGGCTGGTTGGCAACAAAACCGGTCGTCCGTCCACCCATACGTCCGAAGCCAATAACTATATTTTTTGCATAGAGCTCCATTATTTCAAAGAAATCCGAATGATCGACAATTGCCCTGATCACATCTTTTACATCATAGGGCATTGTAGGATCCTCAGGAACGATTTTGCTGATATTATAAGCCGGGTCAGGATCGCCGGGTTCAAAGGCTCTGGCTTTCTGGCTATTATTCCAGGGAATAAAGGTAATGAGCTTTTTGATCTGATCAAAACACTCCTCCTCGCTATGTGCAAAGAAGTGAGCATTTCCCGTAACTTCGCTGTGAACCCGTGCGCCGCCCAGATCCTCCATTGAGATCTCCTCTCCCAGAACCGTTTTTATCACTTCCGGACCTGTAATGAACATCTTGGAGATATTGTCAACGACAAAAACAAAGTCAGTCAGGGCCGGGGAATAAACAGCTCCGCCTGCACAGGGGCCCAGGATAACGGACAGCTGGGGTATTACCCCGCTTGATATTGTGTTCCGGAAGAAAATCTCGCCATATCCGGCCAGGGAGTTTACTCCCTCCTGTATCCTGGCACCTCCTGAATCATTGATGCCGATAAGTGGCATTCTCATCTTAAGGGCATGATCCATGATCTTGGTGATCTTGCGCGAGTGCATCAGCCCGAGAGATCCGCCGGCCACGGTAAAATCCTGCGCAAAGATTGCAACCGGAGCTCCGTAAATTGTCCCTGAACCAATGATCACTCCATCGCTCGGAAGGGATTTCTTATCCATATCAAAATCACGTGCATCATGTTCAACAAACAGGTCGTATTCATTGAAGGAATTTTCATCGAGAAGTGACATAATACGTTCACGTGCAGTACGTTTGCCCATGGCTTTTTGTTTTTCAATAGCCTGCTCTCCTCCTCCAAGAAGCACCTTTTCCCTCTTTTCCTGTAATTCGAGAATTTTTTTATTAAGCGCCATTTTTTAATCTTTTAAGTATATTCTGAAAACTGACAAATCGTTATTTAGGGGCAAGCCTGTAGAGTATCAGGCCAATAATAGTATAAACAATATTCGGGATCCACATAGCCAGCAAGGGACTGAGATTTCCTTTGAGCGAGAACTGGGAGGCAAACTGGAGAAACAAAATAAAGGAAAAGCTGAGAATCAGACCGGTACCTATATTCACACCTATTCCTCCCCTCACCTTTCTGGATGAGAGTGTTACTCCGATAAGAGTAAGAATAAATACAGCGAAAGGGCTGGCAAACCTCCTGTTTTTCTCGATCAGAAAAAGCTTAAGTTCATCAGACCCCTGAAGCTGTAAAAGCTTAATGTAGTCATTAAGCTCGCGGTATGTCATTGTGCTCACATATCCCGGGTCCCTGGCAAAATCACCGGGGTTGATCGTAAGGGTTGTATCAATCGTTTTGCCCCTTGTAATTGTCTCCTCATTACCGTTGATATTCCTGACAAAATAATTGTTTGCCGTCCACTTCTTCTTAGTAGAATCGTACATTACTGATGATGATGACAGTTTTGATACAAGCCTGCCGCTGTCATTGAACTTCTCAATTGAGAAATTCTGGCCTCTGTCGGTCCCGGGATTAAAGGTTCCCATATAAACATATATATTTTTGAATACCTGCCGGTGAATATTTTCGATTGTAACCCGCCTGCTTGATGACCTGTAATACTTATCCTCGAAATTCATCCTCGTAAGGTTGGCTTTGGGGATGACAAAGTTTGTAAGGATAAAAGTAAAGAGAGCTATAACAAACGATGAGAAAAAATAGGGCCACATCATTCTCCTGAAGCTCATCCCGCTGTTCAGAATGGCGATAATCTCAGTGTTTACGGCCATCTTTGAGGTAAAGAAGATAACCGATATAAAGACAAAAAGAGGTGCAAAGAGCATTGCAAAGTAGGGAATAAAATTCATGTAATAATCGAATACTATTGCCTTCAGAGGTGCATTTTTCTCCATGAAATTATCAATCTTCTCTGCAAAATCGAATACTACGGCAATTGTAAGTATCAGGGCAAGGGAAAAGAAGAAAGTACCCAGGAACTTCCGGATAATATAAGCGTCAATAAGTTTAAATTTCAGAGAATTTATAAACGTTCTGAAAGTTTTTTTATCATTGAACTTTTCCATTTACTGAAATTACCTTCCTCAATTTTAATTCTTGCTTCTTCAACCAGCCTGAGATAATATGCCAGATTATGAATGCTTGCGATCTGGGCTCCCAGGTGTTCCCCCGACATGATCAGGTGCCTCAGGTATGCCTTTGAATAGAATTGGCTTACAAGTGATGGATTGTCCTTGTCAATAGGACTGAAATCATCAATCCATTTTCGGTTCCTGATATTTATGGTTCCTTCACCGGTGAACAACATCCCGTTTCTCCCGTTGCGGGTCGGCATGACACAATCAAACATATCAATCCCCCTTTCTATTGCCTCGAGCAGGTTGACAGGAGTTCCGACGCCCATCAGGTAACGGGGTTTATTTTCCGGCAGGATCGTGTTTACTATCTCTATAATCCTGTACATCTCCTCAGCCGGTTCTCCAACCGATAATCCGCCTATTGCATTTCCTTCCATTTCTGCTGAAGCTATTTTTTCGGCAGACAGCCTTCTCAGATCTTCAAAGGTGCCACCCTGTACTATGGGGAAAAGGAATTGCTCATTGCCCCAGAGCGGACCGGTCTCTCTGAACCTGACTATGGTCCTGTCAAGCCAGTGATGGGTGAGCTCCACTGACTTTTTTGCATAGGCGTATTCGCATGGCCAGTGTGCACACTCATCGAATGCCATTATTATATCTGCGCCTATTATCCGCTGTGTATCAATGACATTTTCAGGTGTGAAAAGATGCCGCGATCCGTCGATATGTGATTTGAAGAAGGCTCCCTCATCAGTAAGCTTCCGGTTACCGTTCAAAGAAAATACCTGATATCCTCCGCTGTCGGTCAGGATAGGTCGGTTCCATGACATAAAATTGTGAAGGCCCCCGGCTGCTTTAAGTATCGCGGTACCCGGCCTCAGGTACAGATGGTATGTATTCCCCAGGATTATTTTTGCATTTATGTCGTCAGTAAGATCCCTCTGAAGGATGCCCTTTACAGTACCAGCAGTACCGACAGGCATGAACACAGGAGTAGGAATGTCACCATGAGGCGTTCTCAGAATGCCTGACCGCGCCATAGAATCCTTATCCCTGCTCACAATTTTAAACATACAAAGAGTATTGTTTTTCGAAGCACAAAGGTAACTTATCCATACCTGCTATTAAAATTATCTCAGAATATTTTTATTTAACCGGCTGCTAACACCTGCACCGCCGGAATATATTGATATTCAGATTAAGAACCTGAAACACGTTCAACTCTTCCCTGAAAATTATAATTCTTGTTATTAATTATCTTGGTCATTCCGATTATCTTATTAATATTGCTGCTTATATCCACCTCAAATGGCTGATCACACCAATACAATAAATTTTATAATTTTAACCATCTTTCTGTTATCGTCGGTAATACAGCTGTTTTATTACCTTTTCTATTATCTGTCTGTCCACCAGTATATACCTCCTGTCGACAACTTGGAAAAGAAACCTGTGTCGGTTATTATCTGTGCCAGGAATGAGGCGGAGAACCTGAAGAAATTCCTGCCTTCAGTACTGGAACAGGATTATCCTGATTATGAAGTTATTGTTGTTAACGACTGTTCTGAAGACAATACCTACCTGATCCTGGGTGACTATCTTTCCCGGTATCCTCATCTTAAGGTTTCTACGGTCAATAAAGATCCCAAATTTACGCATAACAAGAAATTTGCCCAGTTTATAGGTATTAAGGCGGCAAAGAATGAAATCCTGCTGTTCACTGATGCAGATTGCCAGCCGGAATCTGACAAATGGATAGAGATGATGACTTCCCATTTCGATGAAAAGACAAGCTTCGTTCTTGGATATGGCGGGTATATAAGGCAGAAGGGATTGCTTGGCAGTTATATAAGGTATGAAAGCTTTGCCATCGCACTGCAGTATCTTGGAATGGCAATCCGGGGAATACCCTATATGGGAGTTGGGCGTAATCTTGCATACAGACGATCGCTTTTTTTCTCCGGTGGTGGATTCGGGATGCACAACCACCTTGTTTCGGGGGATGATGACCTTTTTGTAAATTCCAACGCAACAAAGGATAATACATGCGTTGAGTACAGACAGGAGGCGCATACAAGATCGATCCCGTCATCAGGATTAAAGGAATGGATAAATCAGAAAAAGAGACATCTTACAACAGCCCCATATTATAAGCAGGGAGACAAATTGCTTTTAATCATTGAACCCCTCACAAGGTTGCTTTTCTACTCCTCTGCTGTGGTTCTTCTTTCCTTCGGGTTTATGTGGCCATGGGTATCAGCAGTTTTTTGCATAAGGGTCGCGGTGCAGTTTACCGTCTGCAATCTTGGTGCGAAGAGGTTGAATGAGAAAGGATTATTGCCTTTGCTGATTATATTTGATATCTTTTCACCTCTGATAAATAGTATACTCTTTTTAAGTAACACCGGAAGCAATTCCGGCAGGAACAGATGGAGATAATTCAGGGACTATCGGATAAAGCAAAAAGTGATTTACAGCTTGTTGAAAAGGCAAAGCTCGGGAATGAAAAAGCCTTTGCAACCCTGATGAACCGGTACAGGGATTCGATTTATTATATGCTCCTTAAAATGGTAAATAATCCTTCCGATGCCGAGGATCTTACAATTGAAGCATTCGGAAAAGCATTTTACAACATCGACCTTTATACCCCCCGGTTTGCATTCAGCACCTGGCTTTTCAAAATTGCAACAAACAATTGTGTTGATTTTATCAGGAAAAAACAATCCTCCCCTGCTCCCCTGGACCATCTCCAGGACAGTATCGAGAATTTTACAATAAACATACAGTCGGACCTGCCTGATCCGGAGGAATCAATGATAAACCATCAGAAGATTGCAGCTCTGAAAGATATTGTAAATCAGCTGAAGCCCAGATATAAGTCTCTTATTGAACTGCGGTATTTCAAGGAATATTCCTATGAGGAGATATCTTCGGAATTAAAGCTTCCCATAGGTACGGTAAAGGCCCAGCTATACAGGGCCAAGCTTCTGCTTTATAATATATTGGTAAAAACCGGGAACAGGTAGTGTCAGACAATATTTTCAGGTATTTCCCCTCCTTATCAGGCGATCAGCTGGATAAACTATTGCAGCTGAGAGCTCTATACACCAGTTGGAACAGCAGGATAAATGTTATTTCGCGCAAGGATATGGATAACTTTATGGTTCATCATGTACTCCATTCCCTGTCAATAGCAAAAATCATCAGTTTTGCGCCCGGTACACGGATCCTTGATGTCGGAACCGGAGGCGGATTTCCCGGTATTCCGCTGGCTATTATGTTTCCGGGGGCTGAATTCACCCTTCTCGATTCAATAGAAAAGAAGATCAGGGTTGTTTCGGCTGTTGCCGGTGAGCTTGGGTTAAAGAACGTGATACCGCTCAGGAAGCGGGTGGAAGATGAGAAGGGAAAATATCACTTTATTGTAAGCAGGGCAGTTACACAGTTCCCGGAATTTGTTAAAATGACAATAAAGAATATTGAAAGATCAGATATCAACGAACTCCGGAACGGAATTATATACCTTAAGGGAGGAGATCTGACATCAGAGATCAGACAGTTTAAAGACAAACTGATTTTATGGAATATTAAAGACTTTTTCAATGAACCTTTTTTTGAAACCAAGCTGATCCTGTATCTTTCCGTCTGATTATTTTGAAAAAAAACAGCTTCGCGGTTTTTATATTTCAAAAATGTACTACATTTGCAGTCTTAATTCAGGATCGTAGTCAACAATTATATTTGAAAAGATGAAAAGGACATATCAGCCGTCAAGAAAGAAGAGAGTAAATAAGCATGGATTCAGGGAGAGGATGTCTACTCCCAACGGTAGAAGAGTACTTGCAGCCCGCCGGGCAAAAGGAAGGAAAAAACTTTCGGTATCCCCTGAGCTCAAACTTAAAGGATAATAGTCAGTAAATAATATATACAGGAAGGTGCCTTTGAAAGGCACCTTTTTTTATAATTTTAAACCTGCCGGCAAAATTTGTTTTTGCTGATCAAAAATGAGATATGGATAACCTTTTAAATCATATAAACGATAAAGAGATCCGAAGGATCGCAACCAAGGTTGCCGGAGGCATAAGCATCACTGCTGAAGAGTGTCTGATCTGTACAAAAAAGCCGACCTTGCCCTGCTTGGGCTCCTTGCCGGTACTGTAAGAAGAAGGCTTAACGGCAATTTCGCCTATTTCAACCATAATTTCCATATTGAACCCACAAATAAATGTATTTATAATTGCAGATTCTGCTCTTATCACAGGCATGAAGGTGATCCCGAGAGCTGGGAATACAGCCATGATGAGATGCTTGAGATAGTGAAACGCTTTGATAATAAGGATGTCACGGAAGTTCATATTGTTGGTGGGGTGCATCCTGCCCACGATCTGCATTACTGGGGATCGCTTGTGAAAAAGATCAAGGACCACAGGCCTTCACTCCATGTCAAAGCCTTTTCGGCTATTGAGCTTGACTATATGATCTCATCAGCAGGGCTGCCGGTAAAAGAGGGGCTCTCCATTTTAAAGGAATACGGACTTGATTCAATACCTGGAGGCGGAGCTGAAATTTTTGATGAGGAACTGAGCAGGATCATCTGCGACGAAAAGACCTCTTCCGCATTGTGGCTGGAGATCCATGAGACTGCCCATAATATGGGAATTTCGTCAAATGCTACAATGCTTTATGGTCACATGGAAACTTATGCACACCGGATCGATCATATGGAACGGCTGCGGGTTCTGCAGGACAGAACGGGCGGATTCAATGCATTCATCCCTCTCAAATATAAAAAGTCGAACAACTCGATGTCATACCTTGGAGAAGTGAGTATCACGGAAGATCTCAGGAACTATGCAGTTTCCAGGATCTTTCTTGACAATTTCAGGCACATAAAGGCATACTGGCCGATGATTGGAAAAGAAAACGCCCAGCTTTCACTCTCTTTCGGTGCGGATGATATGGACGGGACCATTGAAGATACTACCAGGATATATTCCATGGCAGGTTCACGGGAAGAAAACCCCGCAATGACCACGGAAGAAATATGCAAGCTGATACATGATGCCGGATTTATTCCGGTTGAGAGGGATTCTCTCTATAACAGCATTAAAGAATGGTGATCCGATAATAATTTTTATAAGTACATTTGCGTTATATTTAATGTTCAATCTGTCAGTATGAGCCTGAAAAACTTCATCCTAAGTAAAATATTTTTAAAAAACCTGGGGCTTGCTGTCATAATCGTCGTTGGCGGGATTATGATAACCCTGATCTGGCTTAATTTTTATACCAGGCACGGGCAGGCACGGCCGGTACCCGATTTTTACGGACTTACAATGGCACAGACTGTAAAGCTTGCCAGGAAAAGCAAACTCAGGTATGAGGTAATCGATTCAATCTATACTACCCTTGTGCCACGCGGATGTGTGGCGGAACAGAATCCCAAACCAGGCTTTAAGGTTAAGAAATGGAGAAATATTGTACTCACAATAAATGCCAATAACCCTGAAATGGTGGCAATGCCCAATCTTGTTGACCTTCCTATCAGGCAGGCGCTGGCGTTGATCGAAAGTTCAGGTCTTGAGACAGGACAGCTGAGATACAAACCCGACCTTTCAATAAATGTTGTGATAGAACAGCTGTACAAGGGGAAAAATGTGACTGAAGGAGATTCCCTGCAAAAGGGATCAGTAATTGATCTGATCCTGGGCAAGGGATTAAGCAACCAGCGCTCCCCTGTCCCCGATCTGATTGGCATGCAACTCAAATCCGCAACAGATAAAATTCTTGCTTCATCCCTTAACCTTGGAACATATATTTACGATAATACAATTATCAGCGGCAAGGACTCACTGAATGCTTTTGTCTTTAAACAAAATCCTGAATATAAGGAAGATGCAACCCTTCAGCTTGGCTCTGCCATTTATCTCTGGCTTACTGTCGATTCTGCCAAATTCCGGTCAGAGAGGAGTATTGTAAACGGTACGGACTCAATACCTGATGCTGACCTTGTAAACGGTCTGTCAAACTGATGCTATGATCAGACGCCTGTTTCTATATCTGACCCTTGCTGTTTTTCTTACCGGTACTCTATCGGCTCAGGAGGTTGTAACAGGCCTCAGGTCAAATAATATTATTATAAATGCCCGGAATAAACAGGTAATGTCGACCAGGTCAGCAGCTTCAGATACCCTGCAACTTCCCTTTTTCGATGATTTTTCAGGACGATCATATTTCCCCGATAAGAGCAAGTGGCTCGATGACTTCGTATTTATAAATAATACATTTTCTGATAAGCAGCCAACAAAAGGGATAGCCACTTTCGATGAACTTGACAATACAGGCAGAATTTATGAGACAGCTTCTCCCTCAGGTTTCCAGGCCGACCAGCTCACATCAGTTCCGATAAATCTGGGGTTTGCTCCCGGCGACAATATCTGGCTCAGCTTCTTTTATCAGGCAGGTGGTCTGGGAGATTCACCCGAACCCGATGATAGTCTTACCCTTCAGTTTTTTGCTCCCCTTGAGAACCAGTGGTACTCCATATGGAGATCATCCGGCACAACTGACAGAAGTTTCAAAGCTGCAATTCTCAGGATCACTGACCCCCGTTTTCTTAAGAAAGGTTTCCAGTTCCGTTTCATCAACTATGCTTCACTGAGTCAGAATATGAATGACCCATCAATGGTAGGCAACGGCGATCAATGGAATCTTGATTATGTTCTTCTTGGTAAAAACAGGAATGCCGGTGATACGATTTTCGCTGATGTCGCAATGACACTTCCCCTGCGCTCTTTGCTAAAAACATATGAAGCAATGCCCTGGACTCAGTTCAGGGTAGTGCAACTGCAGGAGATGGGTTCATCAATTCTTATTCACTACCGTAATAATGATACTATAACCAGGAATGTGACCCGTAATTTTGAAATCTGGGATGTCTACAGGAATTCACTCTCCTATATATTTTCCGCCGGAGCATCAAATATAGGCCCGCTTGCCAGTGTCGATTATAATGCCAATCTGGTTTATACATACAATACTTCCAATAATGATTCTGCATTATTCAGGGTCACCGCTGCGCTGAAGACCGACCAGTTCGATCCGAAGGAAAACGATACGATGATCTATTATCAGCTATTCAGGAACTATTTTGCCTTTGATGACGGTTCTGCTGAAGCCGGCTACGGGATAAACGGACTCGGATCAAGAAATGCGATGTTCGCTTACAGGTTTCAGTCGTATATTCCCGACACTCTCAGGGCAATACAGATCTGCTTCAACGAAAGTTACCTTGATGCCAACAAAAGAGCCTTTGATCTGGCAGTATGGGATGACAATAATGGCGTCCCCGGAAATATGCTGTACACACTGGAGGAGGTGATGGTTGAGCAGGGCACTATGATCAACGGATTCTATACATACAGGATTCCCGATAAGGTGCCTGTGAGTGACCTGTTTTATGTCGGATGGAGGCAACGTTCAGAAACTTTCCTTAATGCGGGACTTGACGTAAACACTCCGCATCTGGGAAGACAGTTCTACTGGCTGAACGGAGAGTGGCAGGAATCGCAGGTTGGCGGGACGGTTATGATCAGACCGGTAGTAGGTGAAGCTCTGAGGATTACTTCTGTTGATGATATTGTCAATGAAGAAAAAACCCCGGTAAAGATCTTGCCCAATCCTGCCTCCGATTTTATCACAGTCGATCCGGGCGATATGATTATCTCAGGAACGCCCCGGGTTACCATACTGGATATCAACGGACGTGAACTCAAAAAACTGCTCCTGACTGGACGGATAGATATCTCCTCCTTTCCTGCAGGTGTTTATATTATAATTACAAGCCTGAACGGTAAAACTGTAGGTTATAACCGGCTGGTGAAAACAAGATAATCCGATCTCATGGCTGAAGAAGAACCGGTTGATCAGCAGGAGCTGTTCGAACATTTCAGATTTAAGGCAGATCCTGGTCAGACACTACTGAGAATAGATAAATTTCTCTCTGACAGGATAGAGAATACATCAAGGACGCGAATTCAGAATGCAGCCATTGCAGGTAATATCCTGGTAAATAATTTTACCGTCAAACCAAACTACAAAATCAAGCCCGGTGACATTGTACAGGTAGTGCTGCCCACTCCGCCCAGGGAGATCGAGCTTATCGCGGAAAATATTCCTTTAAACATTGTGTATGAGGATGATGATGTACTTGTAGTCAATAAGGAGCCGGGAATGGTTGTCCATCCTGCCTACGGCAATTATACGGGAACTCTTGTGAATGCACTGATGTGGCATTTCAGGGACCTGCCACTGTTCAGCTCGGGGGAGGCCAGGCCAGGCCTGGTTCACCGTCTGGATAAAAATACCTCGGGCATCCTTGTTATTGCAAAAAATGAATATGCCCTGAACAGACTCTCAAAGCAGTTTTATGACAGGACAACTGACCGAAGATATAACGCACTTGTATGGGGCACTCCCGATCCGCCGGAAGGTACAATCACCGGCAATGTGGGCAGGAGTCTTAAGGACAGGAAGGTAATGCAGGTCTTCAGGGATGGTAGTGAAGGGAAGAATGCAATAACGCATTATAAGGTCCTTGAAGATCTTGGATATATTTCACTTGTAGAATGTAAGCTTGAAACCGGGCGCACGCATCAGATAAGGGTCCATTTCAGTTATATAAAACATCCGCTTTTCAATGATGAGGAGTATGGCGGAAACAAGATCCTCAAAGGAACTACATTTACAAGATACCAGCAATTCATTAGGAACTGTTTCAGTATACTTCCCAGACAGGCCCTTCATGCAAAATCGCTTGCATTCGATCATCCTGTAACCGGGAAAAGGCTCTCATTTGATTCTGAACTGCCGGACGATATGCAGCAGGTTATTGAAAAATGGAGAAGATATACATCAGGGAGAGACAGCGATAGTTAATCCTTAATCTGCCTGCTTTACCAGCTGCCGCCGGCTCCGCCGCCACCAAAGCTTCCTCCGCCGAAACCTCCGAAGCCGCCTCCTCCGCCGCCTCCGCCGGAAAAACCTCCCCAGCTGCCGCTATGGGATCCGCCTCCTGAGTTCATCATGCCAAGAAGCATCCAGAATGGCAAGCCTCCGGTGCCGATATGCTTGTTGTTCGATCCTCCTGATCTGCCCGAGATCATTGCTATTACAATAAATATTATAAAGATAATCAGCCCCAGGGGTACACCTTTGCCGGCACTCTTCTTTACCTTCTGCCCGTATTGCTGTGCCGTGTACTCGCCGTTGGCGAGTGCCATTAAGGTAGTGGTTGCTTTATTCAGTCCCCCGTAATAATCGCCGGCTTTGAAAGCGGGAAGAATATCGTTATCAATTATCTCTGCACAGGTTATATCAGGTATCACCCCTTCGAGTCCATATCCCTGGGCAATAAAAACTTCACCTCCTGAATCGGGCTGCTTTGGCTTGACCAGGATAAGAACACCGTTATTAAGGCCCTTCTGTCCAATGCCCCACTTCTCTGCCAGCCGCTGGGCATAGTCAGATTTAGCATATCCGCCAAGGGTGGGGACAATAACTATTGCTATCTGTGTTGATGTAGAGTCATTAAATGCATCCAGTTTTCTTTCCAGTGAACCGGCCTGGTCTGCATTGAGTATGCCGGCAAAATCATTTACAAGTCTCGGAGGAACCGGCCTTGCAGGTATTTCCTGTGAAAAAGCCATTGTTAATCCTGCCCGGCTGAAAAGAACTCCAAAAACAAGTAGATACAAGATCTTTATTTTCATTACTACTATTCCTCTTTTATTTTATCAAATGATATCTCATCCGGAAGCTCATTTACGTCATCCTGCCGGTATGGAAAATGGCTTTTCAGATGCGATCCTGCAAGAAGTATTCCTTCCGAAAGTCCTTCAGTGAATTTCCCCTCTTTGAAATTCCTCTGAAGCAATTCCTTTACATCATCCCAGAACCCGTCCGGCACTTTTGAATTAATTCCTGAATCTCCTATAACAGCGAATTTCCTGTCATTGACTGCAAGGTAAAAGAGAACGCCATTCCGGTCAGCAGTTTTGTGCATTCCGATCTTTTTGAATACCCAGGCAGCTCTGTCGAGAACATCTTCGGAACAGGAGGTCTCTATATGCACTCTTATCTCACCCGATGTCTCCTTTTCTGCCTCCCTGACTGCATCAAGAATCTTAGCCTGCTCTTCCTTTGTAAAGAATGATGAAGCTTTCATTTAATCTATGTTTATATTAGAACTTGACTTCAGGAGCCTTCTCAGCCCCCGGAGTTGCCTCAAAATATGGTTTGGACTGAAATCCGAACATGCCGGCCAGCATGTTCTGCGGAAATCTCCTTATATATGTATTATACTCCCTGGCTACCTCATTAAACTTTCTTCTTTCAACCGAGATCCTGTTCTCGGTCCCTTCCAGTTCCACCTGAAGATCACGGAAATTCTGAGTTGCCTTTAGCTGGGGATATTGCTCAACAACTACCATCAGTCTTGACAGTGCAGATGAGAGCTGACCCTGGGCCTGCTGGAACTGCTGTAAGTTTTCTGAAGTCATTTTTGTAGGATCAATATTGACTGAAGTGGCCTTTGCCCTGGCTTCAATAACCTGTGTAAGAGTAGTCTGCTCAAAATTCGCAGCGCCTTTTACGGTATTGACGAAATTGGGTATAAGATCCGACCTGCGCTGATATGCAGTTTCGACATTTCCCCACTGGCTGGTAACAGACTCCTGCATTTTGACCATTCCATTGTAAGCTTTTGTGCCCCACATGACAAAACCGAGAATCACAAGGGCGATGAATCCGCCAACGATAACTGAGATAAGGCAACCTCTTTTCATATTAACATTTTTTAAAAAATTTTAACAAAGGTAATACATCTGTCGTTCAATAGAATCTAAAAATTATTTTATTTTAACTAATTTTAGAGCTCATAAACTTAACTTTAATGAAAACAATCGCAATAGTTGCCGGAGGTGATTCCCCTGAATCCGGGATCTCGGTAAAGAGTGCCAATGAAGTTGCCAGAGCTCTGAATTCCAGATATATAACCTACATAATTATGATAAAGGGGGACAACTGGTACTGGGAAGATCAGAAAGGGAAGGTATCATAATATAGACAAGAATGATTTCAGCCTCACTGCCGGCGATTACAAAGTGAGATTCGACGGGGTATTCATTGCCATCCATGGCAGCCCCGGGGAAAATGGCCTTCTTCAGGGATATTTCGAAATGATGGGTATTCCCTATACCGGTTGCGGGGCGTTCTGTTCTGCTCTTGCGTTCAACAAACTGGCATGCAAGCTTTTTCTTAAGAATTACAATATCCCCATGGCAGAATCTGTCATGATCAGGAAAGGAGAAAAGCCCGATCCGGCCAGCATCATAAAACAGACCGGATTACCCTGTTTTGTCAAACCAAATGACAGCGGATCCAGCTTTGGCGTCACAAAAGTTAAAAACAGGGAGGAATTGCTGCCGGCCATCGGGACAGCTTTCAGGGAAAGCGATGAAGTGCTTGTGGAAGCTTTTATGGACGGCAGGGAGGTAGCCTGCGGAGTGGTCAAAACGAAGAAGAAGTCGATCGTTCTTCCGGTGACTGAAATTATAAGCAAAAATGAATTTTTCGATTATGAGGCAAAATATACCCCCGGAAGGTCCGATGAAGTAACTCCCGCGAATATGGCTCCTGATTTATCAGAAAAGGTCAGGATGCTAAGTTCATCCATATACGATCTTCTTGGCTGCCGGGGAATTGTAAGGGTTGATTTCATCATTAAGGGAGATACCCCATATTTCCTGGAGATCAATACAATTCCCGGAATGACAGAAGAGAGCATAATTCCAAAACAGTCAGAATCTGCCGGTATCCCTCTGACAGAATTATATTCGATGGTGCTGGATGATATACTTGAATAAAGGCGCAACGGCGCAACGGCGCAACGGCGTAACGGCTTAGTGGCTATAGGGCGTTAAGCGAGATAAAGTCTGGTTATCAAGCTGTTGAGCTGCTATGCCATTATTTTGTTTCCCTTGCCATTTTTAGTGCGCTGGTGGTGGTGTAGTATTTTGTGATCATCCCGGCCACTTCCCACTCAGGAAGCTTGCCCTCTTTCATATAATCAAGGAATTTTGCCGTAACCTGGCCGAAATGCTCTTCATGACCGACCCTGTATTTTGCAGGAATATTGACCTTAAATGAATTCTTTCCTGCATCAGCTATTGTCAGACTATCGTATGGCATTGTGCTTAATGCATTATTCAGTTTTGTCCTGAAATCTTTCAATGAAATCCCTTTTACATTTTCGACATAAAGAGTGGGCACGAAATTCTCATCAGCTCCCTGTTTAATTACCAGATCACACTTTGTTCCGCGCATATCTGAATAGTGGGTATCGCCACCGCCGGGAGGAGCTGCATATTTCCACTCAACAGAGACTTTCGCATAGATCCCTTTCAGCTGATATACCATTTCACCATTGGAAAAAACATTTAGCCTGCCCTCTTTAATATCTTTCTGCAGATAGTCAGGGAAATTATCAAGACCTGTCACTCCCGCGAACTCTTCCTTTGAAATAACTGTTGGCCATCTCTTTGCGGAAACCATCTTAACATCACCTGTGGTCAGGATCTGTTCAGGAAAGCATTCCCATTGAATAAGGTCCACAAGATGCGTCGTAACATCAACGATCCCTTCACCCTGCTGACTTACATCGAAAAACCATGCAGGACGGATCAGTGGCGTTCCCGAAACAATCTTTGTGAAATGATGGACGCTTATTTTTGTCACGGCAGGTTCCTTATCTGTACCGGTTGTCATATTACCAAAAATATCCGGATTATGAGAAAGGAGTTTCTGCAATATTGTTGTCACTTCAAACCTCTCTGTCATAATATCATAAAGCAGAAGGTTCTTTTCCTTTGCAGCCTTAAAAGCCGACTCAAGTGAAGGAAATTCTGCCGGTTCAATTATCATTGGCTTGTCGGCAAGGACATTAAATCCTGAGTTTATCGATTTTGTAATATACTCGGATTTTTTCTTGTTATTTCCGGATAGTACGACAACATTTCCGGCTTTGTCAGCCAGCATCTTCTCAAAGAAATCGGCTCCGGTATAGACTATTTCATTCCATGAAGTGGGATTGACGCTGCGTGTGTTATATGAATTGATCCTGGCAAGATGCTGCTGACAATCCGGTCCTTCGGGGGCATAGACATGCACGTCAGGCGAAATCTGATCGTACATCCGTTTCTGTACAAGGGCTGCATGAAAATGACCCGGATCAACAGTGATGAGCCGGACCTGGTAGTTTTTTTCCATTGATTTTCTATTTTTTTCACCTGCTGCTTGTTTTGAACTTCCTGATCCACAGGATGATAATACAATAGCAACAGGAACAATTAATAACAGTAGTCTTTTCATAATCATAATATATCGGTTTGTCAATGTTATTCTGATCCTCACATTTCTGACGACCTGTACGAATCGATCGATTCGCAGGTACAAACAAGGTTACGGTCGCCGTAGCCATCATCCACGCGCCCTACGGATGGCCACAATTTATTTTCCATAATCCATTTAGCGGGGAATACGGCTTTCTGACGGTCATAGCTGTGTGTCCATTCATTGGCTGTCGCTACCATTGCTGTGTGCGGAGCATTTTTTAATACATTATCTTCCCTGCCAGCCCTGCCACTTACAACTTCCTGTATCTCATCCCATATGGATTTCATTGCGCTGATAAATTTATCCAGTTCCCGGAGAGACTCAGATTCTGTAGGTTCCACCATCAGTGTGCCATGCACAGGAAAAGAGAGTGTAGGTGCATGAAACCCATAATCCATCAGTCTTTTGGCTATATCAGACTCAGTAATGCCTGCCTCATTCTTGAAATTCCGGCAATCAAGTATCAGTTCATGAGCCACAAAGCCATTTTTACCGGTGTAAAGTGTATTAAATAATCCCTTCAGCGCTGCGGAAATATAATTGGCATTGAGAATGGCATACTTCGTGGCATCCTTCAGGCCTGAAGGGCCCATCATCCTTACATAGGCATGAGAGATTGTAAGTATGTGGCCGCTCCCGAATGGAGCACCGGCAACTGCGGTGATGCCATGACTGCCACCTGTAGCGACGACAGGATGCGATGGAAGGTATTCAGCCAGTTTTTCATTTACAAGGATGGGACCCATTCCAGGACCTCCACCACCGTGAGGTATTGCAAAGGTTTTGTGAAGGTTAAGATGACAGACATCTGCACCTATCTGACCCGGACTGGTAAGCCCTACCTGTGCATTCATGTTTGCACCGTCCATATAGACAAGACCTCCGTTTTCATGAATAATATCTACCATCTCAATTACTGCCTCCTCAAAGACACCATGGGTCGAAGGGTAGGTTATCATGAAGCAGGCAAGATCAGAACTATGCTCTGCGACTTTGGTTTTCAGGTCGTTAACATCAATATTGCCTTCATCATCGCATTCTACCACTATTACCTTCATACCTGCCATAACAGCGCTGGCCGGGTTGGTGCCGTGTGCCGAGGATGGAATAAGCGCGATATTCCTGTGATCTTCACCTTTGTTTATATAGTACTCCCTTATTACCATCAACCCTGTGTACTCACCGGCAGCGCCTGAATTAGGCTGAAAGGAGATTGAGGAAAAACCTGTAATCTCTTTGAGGATCTCACCCAGTTCCTCCATAATCGTGTAATAACCTTCTGCCTGATCCCTTGGTACGAATGGATGTATATTCCCGAATTCAGGCCAGCTCATGGCAAAGAGTGAACTGGCAGGATTAAGCTTCATTGTACAGGAACCAAGAGATATCATGCTGTGAGTGAGAGTGAAATCTTTTCTTTCCAGCATCTTGACATACCTCATCATAGAGGTTTCACTATGATAATTGTTAAATGTTCCTTCTTTCAGGTAGCCTGATTTTCTGAGGAGTTTTTCACCTCCGCACTGGCACCTGGAGATCCTGCCTAATCTGTTAAAATCTTTACCGGCAGCTCTGGAGAATATTTCTATGATCTGGTTTACTTCATCAAGGGTTATGATCTCATCCGTGCTTATTGATACTGACTTTCTGCCCGGATAATAAAAATTTATTCCGGCCTCAAGAGCCAGCTTTCTGATTGTCTCAACCTGGATATCCTCCGGGAGGTCTATCAGGACAGTATCAAAAAATAATGAATTAACCTGCCGGTATCCAAGATCCTTAAGACTTTTACTTATTGCACATGCCGAATCCTGAATATGAAGTGCAATGTTTTTCAATCCATCCGGACCATGATATTGTGCATACATCCCGGAAATAATGGCCAGAAGAGCCTGGGCAGTACAAATATTGGATGTAGCCCTCTCCCGTTTAATATGCTGTTCCCTTGTCTGAAGCGCCATTCTCAGGGCGCTGTTACCCTGTGCGTCAACAGAAACTCCTATTATACGTCCGGGCATATTTCTTCTGAGCTCATTCCTTGTTGCAAAATAACCTGCATGCGGACCCCCGAAACTCATAGGAAGCCCGAATCGCTGGCTCGATCCGGTAACAATATCAGCGCCCCATTCCCCCGGAGGCGTTATCAGGGTAAGGCTCATCAGATCGGCCGCTACCGCGACAAGCATCCCCGAAGCATGTGCCATGTCGGTGAATGACTTATAATCCCTGATCTGTCCGGAAGCTGCAGGGTACTGAATAAAAGCGCCGAAGAAGGTATCATCAAAATATGCTTTGGTGTATTTTCCCGTAACCAGTTCAATACCAAGAGGTTTGGATCTTGTCCTGATCACATCCATCGTCTGGGGAAAGATATCATTGTCGACGAAAAATTTGTTTTTTCCTGCCCTGACTGCCTCCCTTGACCGGGCATTTAACATCATTATCATTGCCTCGGCAGAAGCAGTAGCCTCATCAAGCAGGGAAGCATTCGCTATCTCCATCCCGGTGAGTTCGATAATCATGGTCTGAAAGTTAAGCATTGCCTCCAGCCTTCCCTGGGAAATTTCTGCCTGGTATGGTGTGTACGAGGTATACCATGAGGGATTCTCCAGTACGTTCCTCGTTATTACAGGCAATGCAGCAACGCCGTAATATCCCTGTCCAATAAATGACCGGTACATTTTATTTTTCCTGCCAAGGGATCTTATGTAATTAAGATATTCAAATTCACTCATTTCCTGAGGAATGCTGAGGGGTTTATCTGTCAGTATTGATGCGGGAATTGTTTTTTCAATCAACTGATCAAGTGATTTCACGCCAATTGTCTTCAGCATCTTTGGCAACTCATCTTCCCGTGGCCCAATCTGGCGGTTAACAAATTTATCTTTAGTCATTTTATAATTATTATCTCTAAGCAACAATTTTTTTTATCCGGAAATAAATTTTGCGGTATCTCCAAATGAAACCGGACGCAAAATTAGCATGATTATGTTTACGATAAAAAGGGATTTGTCATTCTTTCCTTTTCAATTGTCGTTTCACCTCCATGGCCGGGATACACAACGGTTGAAGGCGGAAGGACAAATAACCTGGTCATTATGCTTTTTATAAGAGTATCATAATCCCCGCCTGGCAGATCGGTTCTTCCTATGCTTCCTGCAAAAAGGGCGTCTCCTGTAAAAACGCATCCCTCTTTTTCGCAATAAAATGCCAGGCTGCCTGACGTATGTCCGGGTACATTCAGAGCAGTAAGCTCAACTGATCCGAATTTTATTTTCTGATTGTCAGCAATAAAGCCTCCCGGCTCAGGTGGATCATCCATTGTAAGCCCAAACAGTCCGGCATGAACCCGGGCTTTTTTCCTGTTCATCTCCTCATCGATGGAGGACAGAGTATGTAAGTTGTACCTCTCCAGCATGAAGCCGTTGCCAAAAATATGATCGAGGTGACAATGGGTATTCAGCAACAGAACGGGATTAAGATTTTTGCTTCCAATGAACTTCTCAAGCTTCTCAGACTCAGATCTGTCATAACAACCGCAATCGATTATTGCACAATCGTTTGAGCTGTCAGCCAGAATATATGTATTGACCTCAATCGGCGAGAAAACAAGTTTATATATTTCCATATTACACTATTTTCCATTTGCAGTTCCTTTAAGCATAGGAACAAAGCTAAAATGACCATGTTCAGAATATTCAAAACTATCAGGACCCGTTCTTTCCACCAAAGTCATTATCTGAGAATCAGAACTACCGAGCGGGACAACCAGCCGTCCTCCTGTTTTAAGCTGCTGAAGCAATGCATCCGGAATCACAGACGTTGCTGCTGTAATAATAATACCGTCGTACGGTCCGTACTGGGGCTTCCCTTCATATCCGTCGCCATAAAAGAAATCTACTGTGTATCCAAGTGTGGAAATTATTCTCTGTGATTTTATAAAAAGCTCCCTGAACCGTTCAATAGTATATACCCTCGCTCCCATCGCCGCAAGTACAGCTGCCTGATATCCCGAACCTGTACCAATTTCAAGAATTTTATCCCTCCGCTTTACCCTGAGAAGAGAGGTCTGCACCGCAACCGTATAGGGTTGTGATATCGTCTGACCCGATGTGATAGGGAAAGCTTTGTCGGTATATGCATGATTGAGAAAGGCTGGATCCATAAACAGGTGCCTGGGGACAGTGTCGATAGCTTTCAACACCTCTTCATCAGTAATCCCTTTATGTCTAAGCCCGGCAACGAGCTTTTTCCGCTTGCCTTTTGCTTCAAATGTATCTGTCATTTAATGTTTGAGGGCATGAAATTAATCGCAGCAAAAATATAAAAAATGTCAGACAGCAGGCATGGCTATCCATTCATTTATAAACATGATTATAAAAACAGTCGCTTATCCGGCTTTTTGTTCCAGTTTAAATACACCAAGAGGCTTATATACAGGTCCTTTTTGCAGCAGTATGCTCTCATACAGAATAACCTCGCTGATCTCCTGTAGCTGGATAAATGCATTATTGTACCTGGAAATCAACATTCTGAGGGCTTCCTTATCCCTGACATTCTTTATACGCCCCAGGGTAAGATGAGGATTAAACGGACGATCTTCAATCACAATGCCTCTCTCATTTAATCCATCCTTAACGTATAAGCTTAACCTGGTAAGTTTCTCCGATGCTTCAACTCCGGTCCACATGACCCTCGGATTGCTGAAGCCTTTAAATACGCCGGCTCCTCTGATCTCCATTTCAAATTCCCCGGATTTCTCACAGATACCCTTTAGCATTTGACTGATAATCTCAATTTTTTCTTCCGCTGTATCTCCAAGGAATGCCAGTGTGATATGAAGATTTTCAATGCCGGTCCATTTTATGTTTTCTTCCTTCAGTCCGGCTTTCAGGTCCGAGATCATTTTCAGCAGGTTTTCCCCTGCCTCAATTTTCAAAGCGATAAAAATCCGTTTCATACTCTGGCCGGATTAAATTCTACAACCTGCCTGCATCAATTTCAATAATTATCGATTCTATCAGGGCATCGTCCCCGTTTGCATCATATTCATCCTTAAGATTTGTTCCGAATATACGGGCTACGCCCTGCCAGAAAGCTGCGGAGAACTTTCCCCTGTACTCACGGATAAGAGTATACGATGTATTTTCTGTCTCTCTGTCAATCAGCTTAATAAGCAGCTTCCCCTGAGACATTGTCATATTCTGGATATCATCTTCATATTCTGCAAATACCTCTTTTTCAACATTCTTCATAAACTTCTTTCTTTCCTTGTCACCGGGAATATTTTTCAGCTCCTCATTTACCTGCCCCAGCTTTACCCTTACGATCAAAGCATATGGATATACTTTTTTAATGTTGTACACCAGCCGTTCGTATCTCCTGAAATCTTTTTTCCTTGTGCTTTTTGACCGGCCATATACAGTCACCTCTTTTATTTCGACCTCCGGCAATTTTACCCCGTTCCTTTCCACTTCAGGTAAAACGTAAAATTTGTCAGACAATGAGTCACTCAGGTTTCTTACCGTATCAATCTGGCCTGATGCTCCGGCAGCCGCAAACATGAGTAGCAATATTAAAAATCCGGATCTCACTAATTATTTTTTATGCAAAGGTATCAAATTACGGGCCATTTGATAAAGCCAGCGGAGTGTTGATGATACATTAAAAGCCGATAAAAATCACTTTCTTTTAACCTGAGAACTCTTTGAAGTGGTGTTTCAAATCGGTACATTTGTTGAAAGCTTTCTTATGGCAATACTGGTGGAAGATCTTGAAAATCAGTCGAAATACCGGCAGATACTGTCAATTTCGTATGACGATCTTATCCCTTTTATTTTTGATTATTTAAAACGGAAGTCAGGACTTACAATTTTCTTCTGGTCGGCCTGCATCCTGTTTCTGGTCACAGCGATACGTATAAGGATCAATATTTCAGGATATTACCCTTCCTCCGCGATTCTCTGGCATTCCATTATCGGACTGATAATACTTCCTCTCCTCTGCGTCCCGTTGCATGAACTTTTGCATATAATTCCCTATTTTATTTCAGGAGCGAGGCATATAAGAGTTGGAATGGACCTCAGGCAATATATTTTTTATGTTACCGCTCACAGGTACGTTGCCACGCCGCTTCAGTTCAGGATCGTTGCCTTTATTCCATTTTTGATTATAAATATTTCACTCATACTACTTATAATATTCTTACCCGGATTGTGGAAATGGAGCCTGTCTCTTTTTCTTTTTGTGCATACAACAATGTGCGCCGGCGATTTTGCGCTACTTAACTTCTACTCCCTTAAAAAAGGCAGAAAGATTTTTACCTGGGATGACGCTGATAAGAAAATAGCATATTTTTATGAGGAGATATGAGGGGCACAGAGCACAGAGCACAGGGCACAGGGCACAGAGATATGAGATATGAGATATGAGATGTGAGATGTGAGATATGAACGTAGAGCGTAGAGCATCCGGTAGGGAGATGGGGAGATGGGCAGATGGGGAGAAGAGAACGTAGAGCATCCTCTGATTGATGATGCGGCTATCTACCCCGGGGGTTGAATATCTTGCATCACATAGATGAATTAGTTTGTGTTTGGATTGATACAAGTTCTTTAGCGGCGCGAGGGCAAACCGGAAAAGGTGCGAACCGCACCCTGTTTGGTGGCGCCTTTAAGGCCTTGTGCAGCAGGCGGACAAACAGGGTGGGGTTGTCTTTTCCGGGCTCCTTTTCTTTGGTTCGTTTCTTTTGGAGAAGCAAAAGAAATGAACAATTTATATATAAATACACTAATATGCGGCACGATGGCAAACCCCAAAAAGGTGTGAAATAGCACAGAGCGTAAAGCGTAAAATGTAGACCGCTGTTATGCCGTTATGCCGTTATGCCGTTACGCCGTTGCGCCGTTGCGCCGAAACTGTAGTACTCCTTGCAACACTGTAGTTAAAAACAATAAAATCAGATATATGAAAAAACTGACATTCAGCATTTTAGTATTGGTTTTCGCCTTTTCGGCATCTTTCGGCCAGAGAAAGATTGTAAATCTTCCGGATTTGCCGGGGTATGTGACACTTAAGTGTGATTTTCATATGCACACGGTATTTTCTGACGGTGATGTATGGCCGACAGTAAGAATAGATGAAGCTCTCAGAGACGGCCTTGACGCCATCGCTATTACTGACCATCTTGAATACACCCCTAAAAAGGATTTCGTTCCCCCGGATTTTAATGCTGCCTGGAAGATTGGGGAAGGATATGCAAAGGCACGGAACCTGATACTTGTACACGGAGCTGAGATTACAAGAAAGATGCCTCCGGGGCATATTAATGCACTTTTCATTACGGATGCAGCTCTTATTGCAAAAGACTCAGTCTGGGATGCTATCGAAGCAGCCGTGAAGCAGGGAGCCTTCCTGCAGTGGAACCATCCGGGATGGAAAGCTCAGCAGCCTGACGGGATCCCAAGGCTTTATGATATACATCTGAAACTTATCAAAAACGGATGGCTGAATGGTATAGAATTCTATAATGATTCCGAGTATTATCCCCTGGTCTTTAATATGTGCAAACAGTATAACCTTGCCTTGATGGGAAACAGCGATGCTCATGGCATAATAAGTGAGTTATACAACAAGCCGGAATATATAAACAGGCCCATGACACTGGTATTTGCGAAGGAGAGAAGTGCTGAAGCGCTTAAGGAGGCAATGTTCGCAGGACGTACAATGGTATGGTTCCGTGATATGCTGGCCGGAAGGGAGGAATATGCAAAACCATTTTTTTACCGGTGTATCTCCGTCGGCAAACCCTATTTTTCTGATGATAAGAATATTTTTTTCGAAGTGACCAACAGATCTGATATTCCGTTTTACCTTATAAATGGAACGAAGGATGCCCCCGCCACTATAACCCTTGCTGCCAATTCAGTTACAGGAATTGTATTAAGTAAAAAGGTAAAATCCCCGCTTGTTTATGATGTCAGGAATATTCTGACAGGAGAGAAAGATGTACTAAGGGTGGAAATAAGCCCGAACCAGGTCCCATAGGGGCACAGGCTTTGCCAGCCGAAGCTTCAATGACCAGCAGAGTATTATCCTAAAAGGAAGCGAAGGCTGGGCACAGAGCGCAGAGCACAGAGGAATTCTTAACTTTCCCCTCCTTTTTTCAAGGAGCCTGCCTGCCGCCTGCCTGCCGGTAGGCAGGGTAGGCAAGGGGTGGCCGGGACAACTGATTATCTGATTTTTACAAGGTTCACTTCCCGGCCGGGGTGGTTGATTTATACCTTTGTCAGAATTTCATTTTGTACGAAACCGCATACTGATTACCGAATACCGAATACTCACTAGCCCTCCCGTACATGGCACCGATTACAAATCGGCGCCAGCGGGTTATCAGGACTCCATCTGGTACGAAACCGAATACTGATTACCGAATACCGAATACCTCTTTTTCCCGGCGACGGGTTCTGGTTTCTGCATTCTCAGCTACTCAAATTTTTCCGCTCCAAGTTTCAAAACGTCATCATCCTTCGACACCGGTCTGATGCGGAAGGAGTATTCATATTTCCTTTCAAGAAGCCGGTACCTGGTATGTATCGTTGCACCCCAGGAATCGTCTCCTCCCACTCCCATCTGGCCAAGGTCAATGTTCAGGTTGATAAGTTCCCGTGGCTTAACATCTATGGTATGGGTATTGGCAATCCTGGCATCTTTTCTGTATACCGACAACTTACCGGGAGATTCGAAATCATCATGGATATTATTCAGGGCAGCGAAACAAATCAACGGATCACCTGCAATCAGGATCCCGCTTCCATCATCATCGGTCAGGGTAAGCCATCTTGTATCAGTCTTATATCCGTTTTCCTGGGGCCTGATATATGGAGTGTACTGATCGGCAACGGTGCTTTCATATACTCCCACATAGGCAGATGTTTTTCTGTCAGAATAGTTTTCCTGGGGACCCCGGCCAAGCCATTTCAGATTGGTAAATTCCTCCGGGAGCTGCATCTGCATCCCCATTCTCGGAATCTCAGGGACGTTATCAGCTATCCTGGAGAACTGATTCTTCACAATTATATCGCCCGAACCCAGAATTGTATAGGATGTGGCATAACCTGCAATCTTTTTGCCATCGGTCGCGGGAATGTCGTATGTAAAGCTTACGACAACCTTACCCGGATCAGGCTGACTGATATTTGCCTTTGTCACCGTTGTCCTCTCACCTGCCTTTTTCCAGACACCCAGCTTTTTATCCATATCCCATCCATAGTCATTATCTGTAGGAGGTCTCCAGAAATCCGGCTCAGGACCTTTTGTTATCAGTTCCTGTCCTTTGTAATTAAATGATTTCAATCTGCCCTTTTCGAGATTGAACACTACCTTCATATTACTACCGCTCACCTCAAGCTCAGATCCGGAAGTCTTTGTCTGAAGAAGTGAGAGTTCGTCGCGTTTTATTGAGGTAGCATTGGATTCAGAAGGGAGCTTAAACTGGGCAGAAGCATATACATGATCTTCAGGCACCGAATTCCATTCATCACTTCTTAAAGCTCTGATATTAAGAAAGTACTCTGCGCCGGGATCTGCCGAAATCTTCGCGATTGGCAGGCTTACCAGCTTGTTACCGCCTGGTTTCAGATCAGGGACTGAAACCTTTCCTGACTGTATTGTTGCTCCGCCGGAAACGACCTCCCATTCAAAATTAAATTCAGAAAGATTTGTAAATGCATACTTATTCCTGATATTAACAATTCCCTTTCCCGGATCGGCAGCCTCAAATCCAATATACTGATAAACCTTATTGACCTCAGCCAGACCCGGATGAGGTGTCCTGTCGGGCCATACAAGCCCGTTGATACAGAAGTTACCATCGCTCGGAACGCCCTCCCCGCCATAATCGCCGCCATAGGTCCAGTATTTTTCCCCGATTTCATCTGTCCTGAGCAGACCCTGATCAACCCAATCCCAAATAAACCCTCCCTGCAGTTTTGGATATTTCTCTATGACATCCCAGTAATCCTGAAGGTTTCCGGTAGAATTACCCATTGCATGAGCATACTCGCACATAATAAGCGGACGGTCGTTTTTACTATTCCCGGCATATGATTCAATCTCTTCAATTTTTGCATACATGGGACACCAGATGTCAGTATGTCTCTCAGGCGCATTTGTGCTATGTTCCGCACGTTCATACTGTACAGGACGTGTGGCATCTCTGCCCTTTATCCACTTATAACCATTCAGAAAGTTATGGCCATCTCCTGCTTCGTTGCCCATCGACCATATTATCACCGAGGGATGGTTTTTGTCTCTTTCCACCATACGCTGCATCCTGTCAAGGTGAGCAGCGGCCCATTCCGGTTTGTCAGCAAGAGTCACATCCTTATCGTACCCGATACCATGCGATTCTATATCTGCCTCATCAATAAGATATAATCCGAATTTATCGCACATCGAATACCACAACTCCTGCTGAGGATAATGAGATGTCCTCACGGCATTGATGTTGTTACTCTTCATCAGCCTGATATCCTTTAATATAGTTCCTTCATCAATGACATGACCGTTAACATCGTCATGTTCATGAAGGTTGGTACCCTTTAGGTATGATTGCTACTCCGTTGACAAGCAATTGTGAGTTGATTATCTCAACCTTCCTGAAACCGATCTTTGAACTTATATACTCAAGCGGCTTTCCTTCCCCATCCTTCAGGCAGAGTACCAGAGTGTAAAGGTTTGGTTTTTCTGCAGACCATTTATTTACATCAGGAATTGTTTTGTTAAACTTTACCGTTAAGGCGGAATCTGACATGCCAGCCTCTTTTGATTCGGTAAAAAGCTTCTGATTTCCATTGAATAAAGAAGCTTCCACCTTATAATCCTTTCTCCCGGCTGAAGCACTTTTCAGGTTTACATCAACCCCCAGTACCCCGTCCTTATAGCCATTATCAAGGTCTCCTTTTGCAAAAAAGTCCCTTATAAATGTCTTCGGCCGTGCATGAAGAAAAACACTCCTCTGTATTCCGCTCAGTCTCCAGAAATCCTGATCTTCAAGATAGCTTCCGTCACTCCAGCGGTATACCTCCACTGCAACCGTATTCTTACCCTTCCTTATATATCCGGAAATATTAAATTCTGCAGGAACTTTGCTGTCTTCACTATAGCCAACAAGTTTCTCATTTACCCAGACATAGAATGCCGAGCTCACAGCGCCAAACTGCAGGAATACCTCTTTATCCTCCCATCCTGATGGAATATTGAAGCTTCTTTTGTAAGATCCTACAGGATTCCAGTCATGCGGAATCTTTGGCGGATCCATCTTAAAGGGATAAGTGATATTGACATAGATCGGGACATCATATCCCAGCATCTGCCAGTTGGAAGGCACCTTTATATCTTTCCAGTCACTGATATCGTAATCATCCTTAAAAAACCAGAATGGCCTCTCTCCCGGCGAATTAGCATAATTGAATCTCCAGGTCCCGTCAAGGGTAATATAATCAGGTGATTTTGAGTAAATGCCCTCCAGGGCGCTTTGCTCGTCAGGAAAGCTTACAAGGGTTGAATGCGGGTCCTCCCTGTTCAGCCTGAACATTTCAGGATTTTCCCAGTCACGGGGTTCTTTTTCTGTGAAGGGAACTCCTTCATACTTGCTCTTCTTTACGCATGCAGAAATCAGAAGAACGATCATCAGGGTATAGATTGAGATTCTCTTCATACTATTTCGATTTAATAACAGAGATAAAGTTATATAAAAAGTTTTAATCCGGTCCGCCCGCGGGGCTACTTAAAACAGAGTCTGAAAAAACAGTCATTTCCCTGTTTTCCCGGGAATTCTTTCGATCTTCCTGATATCTTCAGGAGAATTTATATTTGTAAAGGCGTTTTTGTTCTCATCCGATTCCTCCAATTGCATATATTTTACGTCGAGCAACTTAATAAAATCCCTTACGGCGTAATCATTGTTTTTTGCAAGGTAAGCTTTAAGAGGCTTCATTACGGAAATATTATATATTGCATGAAGCGGTTCGATGTATTCTCCGATCCTTGGAATTAAAACATCACATTTAATGCTGTTATAAAAATCAATCTGACTTATAATAATTTTTTTGTCGAGCAGAGGCATATCTCCTGCAAAGATAAATATTGCCTCACCGGAAGTGGCATTTAATGCTGCATCTATTCCTCCCAGTGGCCCGATATTAAGTATCCGGTCATTAATAATTCTGTAACCGGTATGTTCGTAAAACTCTCCGGGAGAATTTGTCACAATAATTATCTCATCGAAAATATCATTTATTACATCCGTTATCCTGGAAATGATCGTCCTCCCTTCTATCAGAATTTTCGGTTTGGTCATACCGTGAAAGCGTCTGCCCGCACCTCCTGCCAGAATTATTCCTGAGATCCT
Organism: uncultured Bacteroidales bacterium; assembly: GCA_963816345.1. GTDB lineage: Bacteria > Bacteroidota > Bacteroidia > Bacteroidales > VadinHA17 > LD21. The sequence continues at coordinate 206,330 of CAWFKI010000005.1, read as the reverse complement.
GCTTCCCATCAGAACAGACCTGTAATGTTTCCGTCGGGATCGATATCGATATTTTCAGCTGAAGGAACTGCAGGAAGCCCCGGCATTCTCATTATTGTACCTGCAATCGGAACAATAAATCCGGCGCCGGAGGAAAGTTCCACTTCCCTTATCTTGACTGTAAATCCGACCGGGCGACCTCTTTTGGCCGGGTCATCGGAAAGTGATTTCTGCGTTTTCGCAATACATACGGCAAGATCTCCCAGTCCGAGCTGATCAATCCTGTCAAGCTGGGATTTTGCTTTCAGGGCATATTCAACATTCCCTGCTCCGTACATAAGCCTGCATATAGTCTCGATCTTCCTCTCGAATGACCAGGAGAGCTCGTAAATCGGCTTAAAGCAATTGGTGTTGTCTTCCACAGCTTCAAGAACCATCTGGGCAAGATCAAGGGCTCCTTCGCCTCCCTTCTCCCATGAATTGTTGATGGCAACTTTGATTTTCAGTCTGCCGCAGTGCCGTATAAGCAGATCTATTTCGCTGTCGGTATCGGAGGCAAATTTATTTACGGCAACTATCGGGTTAAAGCCAAATAGCTGCATATTCTCAATATGTTTATCGAGATTATCGAAGCCTTTTTCAAGAGCGCTGAGATCTTCATTTGTAATGCCGGAAAGTCTGGCTCCCCCATGAAATTTTAAAGCTCTGATGGTAGCTACTATTACAACAGCATGAGTTTTAAGATTTCCAAACTGAGATTTTATATCAAAGAATTTTTCAGCACCAAGCTCGCTTGCAAAACCTGCCTCCGTGACAACTATATCACTTAATGAAAGCCCCATTTTTGTGGCAATTATGGAATTAGTCCCCTGCGCAATATTTGCAAACGGACCACCATGAATTATGGCCGGAGTACCCTCAAGTGTCTGAACCAGGTTGGGTTTTATAGCCTCCTTTAATAGTACAGCCATGGCGCCCTGGGCTTTCAGATCCCTGGCAAAAACCGGTTTGTCGGCATAGGTGTATCCAACAAAGATATTACCCAGCCTCTTCTTCAGATCCGTCAGATCCTGCGCAACACATAATGTTGCCATGACTTCAGAAGCTGCAGTTATGTTGAATCCCGACTGTCTCGGTACTCCCTCGGAAGTTCCTCCAAGACCTATAACGATATCGCGGAGAGATCTGTCATTCATATCCATGACCCTCTTCCATGCCACAGTTCTGGGATCTATGCCAAGGTTTCCCTCTTTAAGCTGAATATTGTTGTCAATAAGTGCTGCAAGAAGATTATGAGCTTTTTCAACTGCCGATATATCTCCCGTGAAATGAAGGTTTATATCTTCCATGGGAATCACCTGTGAGTAACCACCCCCGGCGGCACCGCCTTTAATCCCAAACACCGGACCGAGCGATGGCTCACGCAAAACAACAGTAGTCTTTTTCCCGGCAAGATTAAGAGCCTGGGAAAGTCCTATTGACGTTGTTGTTTTCCCTTCCCCCGCAGGAGTCGGAGTTATTGCTGTGACAAGGACCAGCCTGGCATGTCTGATCCGTTCCTCATTAATAAATGAAAGAGGGATTTTTGCTTTGTACTTACCGTAAAGTTCCAGTTCATCTCTTGGAATTCCAAGTATCTCTGCGATTTCACCTATTGGCCTGATCTTTGCATGCTGGGCAATCTCAATGTCATGATTCATCCGGCTGATATATTAAAAAATGAATTGCGAATCTAATAATTATAGATCATGTTTGACAGATATTCCTGTTAATTTAATTCTGCTTTGACATATTTGAAAAATCTGCTTGTCTTTACCCTGAATCGCTGTTGGGAACCGGCAGATTTTTTTCCTTTCACCCTGCAGGCTTCAGGGCCCGGGAGTTTCCTCTTCCCATGTAACCGGGAAAGGCCTGAATGAACCTGAAACGTCAAGCCTTATCCTCCAGCCGACAGGAAAATAGTTGTTTATCCTGCTGCCGATATTATTTGCAAATCCAAGGCTGACTCCATTGTATGTAACTATATTCCAGGACCTTGACTTAAACTGAGAAGAAATCACGTCTCTTCTGAGGTAGGATATTGCATTTGTAAGATCGAGCTCCTCATGGGGGAAAGCCTCCCTGTTGAGATGGCATGATAAAGCCAGCTCGTGAGAAGGAAGATTGTCATCGTTTTTCCGGACGGCAATCTTAGTACCTGCCTTCACTATTCTCAGATTCTGATACAGGTACCGGAAATCATCGACGGGGCACGGAATGGCTGTTATCTCATCTCCTGTTTTAATCAGGCGATCTTCAGGGAAGTCTGTCCATCCCGATATTACTTCAGTCTCTTTTTTCCCGGGTCTGATCTCATCCATCCGGGGGCTCCTGGGAGGCCTCGATGGCGCACTCTCGGTTTTCATTATGGCTGTAATAAATAAGCCCTCGCCCTTTAATTTATCCGGATAAAAGCCGTAACCAAAAATTCCATTATAATCGATTTCAGTAATACCCGGAAAAGCTTTTATGTTCATCCTCAGGCATTCAGCTTTATGTTTACCGGTAAGCCACCTGATATTTTCCTCATTCTCATCAGGATTGAAAGTACAGGTGCTGTATATCAGAATGCCATTCTCCTTTAAAGCAGGCCAGACATCCATAAGGATCCTTTTCTGTCTCTCCGAACAATGAGCTGCGTTTTCCACCGACCATTCCTTAACAGCAACCCTGGTTCTGAACATCCCTTCACCGGAACAGGGGGCATCCACAAGAATTACGTCGAAGTAACCGGTCAGTTTTCCGATCACCGAAGGATCATTCTGGGTAACCAGGGTATTCCCGTTGCCCCATTTGGTGATTGTCTCAGCCAGTATTGATGCCCTGGACCTGATTACTTCGTTTGCAACAAGCAACCCTGATGGCCCTATTAATTGTGACAAATGGGTGCTTTTGCCCCCGGGGGCTCCGCAAAGATCAAGTACCCGGATATCCCCGGCAGGAATTACAGTCTGCCTGAAAGTCTCTTCAATGAACATACCTGACGCTTCCTGAGGGTAGTAGCAGCCTGAATGAAACAGTGGATCAGAAGTATAGGATGGCCTGGCAGAAAGATAATACCCATTTTTGCACCATGGCACATTTTCTGCACCCAGTGGCCTTCTTCTCCATTTTGATGGATTGATCCTAATACTTACAGGAGAGGGTTCCTCCAATGCATTTATCAGAGCCTGCGAATCTATGTACTTCTGTCCCGCAATTCTTTGTTTAAATTCTTCGGGAAGCATCTGTATGATAACTCTTTAGTTTATATTTTAAAAATAAGCAATGGGCAATTATAATTTTAATCCGGGCGGCTTTTTCCCCGTGGTAATATTTCCCGGCAGCTTCGTCAGACCTGAACGGTATGTTTCCTGCTCTTTCTCCAGAAATAAAATACAGGTATCCCAAGGAGCACGATTCCCAGATCCCGGAAAAGTATAATTTGGCTTATAGATCAGCAGAATCACAGAGATTGCCGTTGTTGTAAGAATATAAATTGCAGGGATTACGGGGTATCCAAATGCTTTATACGGCCTCTCTATATCCGGTTTCTTTACTCTCAGGATAAATATGGCCAGTATTGTAAGGGTAAAGAATATCAGTACAGCGAAGATAACATAATCAAGCAGGTCACTGTATGTTCCTGATAAACATAGCAACACTGACCATACACCCTGAAGGGCAATAGCAAATCCGGGAACACCTTTTTCATTTATTTCGCCCACCTTTCTGAAAAACAGGCCATCCTTTGCCATGGCATAATAAACTCTTGGACCTGCCATAATAAGACCATGGTTGCAACCGAATGTACTTATCATAATGAATATTGCCATTATAATTGCCGCATATTCCCCGAATACCACGCTCATGGCAGATGTGGCAACCCTGTCATCAGTAGCGAACTGAATACCCCTGCTCAGCACGTCAGTTCCGGTTGGCGAACCTGACAAAGGGAGTATCTTGATATAGACAAAGTTGGTGAGAAGATAAATTACAGACACCAGCAAGGTGCCGAAGAAAAGGCTCAGCGGCACATTCCGTTTCGGGTTTATCACCTCTCCGGAAAGATAAGTGACGTTATACCAGGCATCAGCTGAAAACAGGGAACCGACAAGCGCTGTCCCGATAGCTGCCACAAGAGCGAAACCTGCAAGAGGGATGACCTGGTTACCGGCTCCTATCTTTCCTGCCTGCCAGAAAACCTCCTTATTTATCTCCAGGGAATTAATGTTTTTGGTAGCAAGGAATCCTATAGCTATAAATCCAAAAAGGGCAATGACCTTAGTGGATGAGAAGATGTTCTGCACGGTTTTTCCTATTACAATTCCCCTGGTGTTGAGCCATGTAAGAAACGAGATCATGATGATGGCTATCACCATTGTGGTGTTGAGCCTGACAGGTCCGAGCTGAAGCAGTATGTTCCTTTCGGAGATCCAGGGAAACAACACGCCCGAGAATTTTGCAAAGGCAACTGCAACTGCCGCTATCGAACCGCACTGAATAACCAGAAAAGTTGTCCAGCCAAAAAGAAATCCGATCAAAGGATGATAAGCTTCCCTGAGGTAGACATACTGTCCACCGACATGAGGCATCATTGATGCAAGCTCACCATAGCTCAAAGCCCCGATAACGGTTATGATCCCTGTTATCAGCCATACCACCATCAGCCAGCCGGGGGATCCGACGGTTCTGGCAATGTCGGCACTCACAATGAAAATGCCTGAACCGATCATTGCTCCTGCAACAATGGACATACCATCAAACAGGTTGACCCGTTTCTGAAGAAGGTGGTTTTCTTTCTGCATTGTATCAGATTATATCCAACAAAAATAATTATTCAAATGAGACTACCTATCAGAATTTTAATTCTGATGCTATTTTATAAAATCAATCGTCCGGTTGTGATAATTTATTTGTTACAGTCAGGAAAGTGGTTAAATTTGTTTCCACCCACATAATAAAAATCTTTCAGTATGATTAAGAAAAAGCGTTTTTGTCAGTCATTGATTAAGATCTTCCTTTGCGGAGTCATCTTTTCATTTTCAACTGCCGGCATGGCAAAAGATAAGCCTCTTATCTTTCCCATCCCGCAGCAGCTCAAAGTAACTCAGGATATATTCAGAATTGACGAATCAGTATCCATTCTTGTACCTGAGAATGTCAGTGCACAGGATATATCACTGGCCAGGGGACTTGTACGGGAACTGAGCGATAAATACGGGGTCGCATTAAAGATTAAAGCCGTCAGTGACATTCCGGAGAATGGAAGATATATAATAATGGGAACATTGAATAATCAGCTTATCAGGAAATACAGCAGTAACAACAAGGTCGATTTAAACGATAAAAAACCTGGTCCTGAGGGTTACTTATTGCATGTAGGTAACAACAATGTTGTCATTACCGGGTGGGATGATCCGGGAGCATTTTTCGGATTTCAGTCGTTACGCCAGTTAATGATGGCCGGCAACGGGAAACAGATACAGGGAATGGATGTAACTGACTGGCCGGAGATGCCTTTCAGGGGAATCAGGTTGTATGTCCCGGGCCCTGAAAACCTTGCCTTCTTCAAAAGGTTCCTCAGTGATTTTATGGCGCTCTATAAATACAACAAGGTCATCATTGAGCTCAACTGTATGAGGCTGGACAGACATCCTGAGGTTAATGCAGGCTGGATAGAATTTTCAAAGGAGCTTAAATACAGCCGTTCAAATTCAACGCTTGGTCTTCACGGCGAGGAGAAAAATTCAAGTCATTATGATGCGGGCGACGGATATATAATTGAAAAAAATGAGGTAAGGGAAATCGTCGATTATGCCAATCAGAACTTCCTTGAGGTCATTCCTGAAATACCCTCCCTTACACACGGATACTACCTTCTCACAAGACATCCTGAACTTGCCGAATATCCGGGAGATAAATGGCCGGATACCTACTGCCCCTCAAATCCGGCATCGTACGACCTGATGTTTGATGTTTACGATGAATATATTGATGTTATACATCCTAAGATGGTCCATATCGGACATGATGAATGGTGGGGGGCGCCCAATGGGTGTATGCCCTCGCTGCAAGGATAAGGATCATTCTGTTCTTTTTGCACAGGACGTAAACAAGATACACAGCTATTTTGCAAGAAAAGGTATTAAAATCGCAATGTGGGGAGATTATCTGCTTGAAAGTGTCAGAGATACACTTGTACAAAACAGGGTCTCCTCCACCGGAATGAAATATCAGACCCCGGGAGCTGTCCGTCCGGAGATTGTAAGGGAATCCATCCCCAAGGATATACTCATTTTCAACTGGTTCTGGGATGATCCGGGAAAGGAGATGGAGCTTGACAAGTTTGGCTTTACCCAGATATACGGTAATTTCACCACCGCTATCACCAACTGGGATGAAAGAATAAAGAAAGCCAATATGACAGGTGGCGCACCGTCGTCCTGGGCTTCAACAAATGAATATAATTTCGGGAAAGACCTTATTCTTGATTGTCTCGGCTGTGCAAACCTGCTCTGGTCAACTCACACATTAAGCCAGACTGATCTGGGTGAAATTGTCAGGGGTATGATGCCGGCTGTAAGAGCAGGATTGCATGGCGAAAGGATTCCGAGTGAAGATGGTGATCCTGTCGTTGCAGTGGATATATCAAAGTACATGAATCTGCCTGCAGATTCCAAAGTTTTTGGCATTCAGCTTGGCAGTTTAAAATCAGGAGAAGTTCGCTCCGGATCAAAAGTATTCACCCTTCCAGGCAAGGCTCAGCAAACGGGGAATCGTCTTGTCTGCGCAGGCTCTGCCGGAAAGGATAAGAATCCTCTCCCGAATACTGTTAAGGGCATAAAAATAAATGATGATGTCAGCAGCCTCATCTTTCTGCAGGCATGTGCAAGACCTTCAGCCAATCAGAAGGCTTATTTCAACATACCAGATTTCTTCGATTCTGCAGACCTTCTTGGATGGTATGAAATTGTCTATGAAGACGGATTCAGGGAGAATGTTCCGATCCAGTATGGTGTAAACATTCTTGAATGGAACCCCGGAGGTGAAAATAGCCTCGATAAGAGAGAAGGAGATACCGGATCGCCACAGAGCGCATATTGTTATGAGGGTGATCCTGTCGAATGCTCTGCTGATATGAAAAACAGCCCTGTTACGTTCTTTGCCTTTGAATGGGTAAACAAAAGGTTCGGGAAAGTTATTAAGGAAGTTAACCTCTGCGGATCAGTAAACTATCAGGCTCAGCAGCAGGACTACGGGAAAGTGGTTTCAGAGCCGATGGCCAGCAATGCAATACTTCTTGCAGGTATAAGTAAGGTGGTAAAACGAATGCCGTTTGTTCCGAAATAATTAATAACGATGACAAGAAAAATTAATTTATCATTTCTGCTGATCTGTCTGGCAGGGATGACTCTCACCCGCGCCCAGATTGTTTATGAAGCTCCAGGGAAGAAGCTCATCGATTTTGGATGGAACTCTCCGACAATCAGTATGTATAAGGAACACATGGCCGGTTATGAGAACGGACCCTTTGACGGGTTAAGCCTTAAAATATCCGGGCAGGCCGGCGGCGGAAAAGTTTTCATGACTGATGACTGGTCCAAAACGGGAGATGAAGCTAAAGCAGCCGAGAAAAGAGTTATTTCATCAATTAAGAAAAGCATGGTGCTTACCGACAATTTCCTGGTACTGTACGGAGCTTCACAGATGGACTGGTTTTCTGACGCTGACTGGGAAAAGGTTGATTCTCAGTTGAGATATGCTGTCAGAATGGCAAAAGTAGCAAAGTGTAAGGGTATTTTGTGGGATCCGGAACCATATAAACCGGGAAAGAATCCCTGGAAATACAAAGAACAGGCAAAAGCCTCACAGTATACTTTCGGACAGTACTATGATCAGATCCGGAAAAGGGGAGCCCAGTTTATGAATATCCTGCAGGAAGAATTTCCGGGGATTATTATTTTCTCATTGCGTGAATTATCCGACTGGCAGAAAGGATCACCTTTCTCAGGCGGATTACTTCCCGTTACAAACAGGGAGAACACCATGAAAGAGCTGGAAGATGCCTGGTGGGGATTACACCCCGCATTCTATGCGGGGATGCTGGATGCCATTCAACCGGGAACAGAATTGATTGATGCAAATGAGGAAGCCTATTATTATACCTCGGCCCTTGAGTTCTACAAGATCCGCAATACTCTCATTGATGATGCCAAAGCGCTTATACCACCTGAGCTCTGGGCCAAACACTCATGTTTTAGCAGGATTGGCCATGCAATATCCGCAGACTATATAGCAGGGAACTGGCTGGGGATGTCTCCGTTTCCGTACCGTCTTACCGGGCAGGGGCTGATGATGACTCCCACTGACAGGGCAAAATGGTTTGAGCATAACTCCTATTACGCACTGCAAACATCAGACAGATATGCCTGGCTTTACACAGAAGATATGAACTGGTGGACAGGTGAAAAAGTCCCTGACGGCTTCAAAGAAGCATTGCTGAGTGCAAAAAGGAAAGTAAACGCCGGCCAGCCTTTAGGCTATGAGATGGATCAGATAATTCAGACTGCCCGGAATAAGGCAGAAGAAACGTATAAGAATAAAAAGTAAAAAACAGTCGGGTAAAATGAATTAACTTTATAAAATATAATAGTTTAAGATCAGGAGGAATCATCGTGGAAAATAAAATCAGATGGGGTGTTATCGGATCCGGAGGAATTGCAAGAAGAAGGACTATCCCGGAAGGCATAGTGCATGCAGATAATGCAGTACTCGCTTCAGTTTATGACATAAATGGTGAAGTGAACAGAGCTGTTGCTGACGAATTTAATGCCAGGGCTGCAGGCAGTGTCAATGAGCTTATTGATTCGGGAATCGATGCAATATATGTTGCCTCCCCTGTAAATATGCATTTTGATCATGTCGTTGCCTGTGCAAAGGGAAAGAAGCATGTATTATGTGAAAAGCCTCTTGGAATGACAATTGCTGAAACTGAGAAAATGATTTCATCATGCAATGAAGCAGGTGTAAAACTGGGTACTTCTTTTATGATGAGGTTCCTGTCCCAGCATCAGGCGGCTCTTCAGATGATAAAGGATGGGAAACTGGGGAAACCTGTCTATGGCCGGGCGCAGCTCTCCTGCTGGTATCCTCCCCTGGAAGGTGCCTGGAGACAGGATCCTGTCTCAGGAGGAGGCGGATCGCTTATGGATATGGGAAGCCATTGTATTGATCTGCTCGGTATGTTTTTCGGTAAAATTAAAAGTGTGAGCTGTTTTATTAACAATACTGTCCATCCATATAAATCAGAGGACAGTGCCATAGTCTCTTTGTATTTTGAGAACGGCTCGATGGGTACCGTTGATACCTTCTTCTGTATTCCCGACAACAGCAGCAAGAATATGCTGGAACTCTATGGATCGAAGGGAAGTATCCTGGCAAAAGGAACTATCGGACAGGGTGATGCAGGGGAGATGATTGCCTATCTTGAACAGGATAGTTCAGGGTATAACGCACAACAGGCCAGGGATATGAGTAAAGGGATGGCTGTGAATCCATCTCCAGTGAATACATATCGTTCTGAAATTGAAGAGTTCAGTTCTGCTATACTTGAAAAGAGAGAACCTTTGAACAATGTGCAGCTGGGCCTGGAAAGTCAGAAAATCCTGGCCGCCTGCTATGAATCAGCCAGAAAAGGAAAGATCGTAAATATTAACTGAGAATGGTAATGGAAAAGATTGCTCTCGGAATATTCTCCCATCCCGATGATGCCGAGATGGTATGCGCCGGAACCCTCTCATTATTAAGGAAGGCCGGCTGGGAAGTACATATCGCCACAATGGCTCCCGGCGATAAAGGGACCGCTGAGCATTCAAGGGAGGTAATAAGCCGCATAAGGAGAGCAGAGGCTGCCAGGGCTGCCGATGTCATCGGGGCATCTTACCATTGCCTTGAACTGGAAGATGTTTACATCCTGTACGACCGCGATTCCATCAACAGGACTACAGCTCTTCTCCGTACTATACGGCCTTCACTTGTTTTTACCGCAAGTCCGAATGATTATATGGTAGACCACGAACTTACAAGTATGATCGTTCAGACAGCATGCTTTTCATCAGGAATAAAAAACATGGAGGTGGACGTTGCCCCGTATGAACCTGTCCCCTACCTCTATTACTGCGACCCCATGGAGGGAAAAGATATATTCGGGAAAGCAGTTGTTCCTTCTATGTATGTCGACATCACAAATGAAATAGAGGCTAAAGAGAGGATGCTTGCCAGGCATGAAAGTCAGCGAAACTGGCTTCTCACTCATCATAAGATTGATGAATATCTTCTGGCAATGAAACGCTTTGCAGGAAAAAGGGGACTCGAAATATCAGTGGAATATGCAGAGGGATTCAGACAGCATCTGGGACATGGCTTCCCCCAGGATAATATTCTTCCTGATATTCTTGGAAAGAAGGTACTGATAAAAACAAAGAGATGACAAATAACCGGAGGGAATTCATTAAACAATCAAGCCTGGCAGGCCTGGCTGTAACAACAATACCGATCCTGAAAAAATTACAGGGAATAATAACTCCTGCTCCTATGGAAAATGAAATAAAATTTTTGAGCCCGACAGATGGCGATATGCTTACCGGTTATGACGGTAAGATCTCAGACGGGAGTTTGATGATCAGTGTGAAGATCTCTGCTCCTTCGGATATGCGACTAAAAATCAATGGAATTACTGCAATCTCCTCCGGGGGCAGCATAACAGCTGATATCCCGCTGAAAGAATATAAAAACAGAATTGAGGCACAGGACTCAGTATCCGGACAGAAAAAAATCATCACTGTCTACTGGCTGAAACATGCTGAAAACAGGTATCGTCTGTCGCTTGACGATAATATCTTTTTTCTGAAGGATATAAACGAAAACTCAGCTGTATACAAATCAATATTTGAAAATCCATACCTGGGTTTTCTAAAACAGGTACATGATACATTCGGGACCAGGATACATCTCAATTTATACTACCAGACTGATGGCTTCAATCTGTCACAAATGACCGGGAAATTTAAGAATGAGTGGAAGGAGAATGCTGCCTGGCTGCGGTTGAGCTTTCATGCACTTCAGAATGATCCGGACCGTCCGTATTTAAATGCCGGTTATGACCAGGTAAAGAATGACTGCATAAAGGTTAAGGAGCAGATCAGAAGGTTTGCAGGGGAAGAGCTCATGGATTCTGTTACCACGCTTCACTGGGGAACAGCTTCGGTTGATGGCTGCAGAGCTCTGAGAGATGAAGGATACACCGCCCTGGCAGGCTATTTTAACGCAGAAGGTCCTGATACCGTTTCATATTATCTCAATGATGAAAAGAGACTTCATGTGAATAACCGTTTCCTCTGGAAAGATGAAAGTGAAGGCATTATTTTTTCACGGCTGGCCCTTGTAATTAATACGGTCAGACTTGAAGAGATCGTGCCCTGGCTTGATGCTCTCAGAAGCAATAACCATAAACCGGCCTATATTGACCTGATGATCCATGAACAGTACTTTTATTCCTTTTACAAAGATTATCAGCCCGACTACAGGCAGAAAGTAATGACTGCAGTCAGATGGGCCGCTGATAACAGTTACAAACCTGCATTCCTGAGTGAATGTGTCTTTAGTTAATCTATTTATAACAAACTTATATTCAAGATAATGAACCGGAAATTAAGTATGCTTGCACCCGACTGGTGGGATTTTACAACTTTGCCGGATGATCTGCTGAATGAAGCAGCCAGGCTCACACAAAAAGAGATGATTAAGCTTTCCAGGGAAGGTTTCAAAGTAGTTTTTTACGATACGATTGAAGATTTTTATCTCGCAGAAGCATTGGAGTACATAACTGCCTGGAAACAGGCAACCCCTGATCAGCCGGTTGGTATATGCGGGCCAATCGGCCCCACCGAGCAACTTCCTCTGGTTGCGCGTATGGTAAATGAATTGCAGATCAGCCTGTCAAACGCCCATTTCTGGGGTATGGATGAATGGTATGTCAATGGCAAGGAGCTTGACGCCTCTCATCCGCTATCGTTTGAGAAAGCAGACAGGGATATCTGCTTTAACAGGATCGCTAAGAAATTCCGGATCCCTGATTCGAACCTTCATTTTCCAAAAGCCGATACAAGAGAGTATATACGCAGCTGGGAGAGTGGTATCCGGTGCGCGGTAATGCAGGGAGGACAGGGAGATACCAAGCATTGGGCATTTAATGATCCTTTCAAAAGAGAAGGGAAATATAAGAATGCACCTCCTTCGCCGGAAGAATTCAGAAAACTGACCACCCGGGTTGTTGATCTTCATCCCATAACAGTGATGCAGAATGCAAGGACAAGCGCTGGAGGCGTGGTCACAGGTATCCCTGTTCAGGCTCTTACTGTAGGTCCCGTTCAGACATGGCTGGCGGAAAAAGTATCAATATGGCACGCCGGAACTCATGATAATCCTTTCGGACAACGTCTTACAGCGCTTATGGTAGGCAAAAGAATAATGGATAGCTCGGTGCCGATGTCCCTGCTGGCTGATCATCCGAATGTTCAATTTAATTATTTCACAGGTGGGTTGGGCGTATGTCAGACTGAAATGCACTGATCACATTCCTTACGTAAAATATCAGACTAAACCTTTAAAATCACAATAAGATGGAAAAAACTAAAGAAGTACTTTTTACGGGTTCCGATACGGAAGGTGGGATCACCTCCGGATATAACATGAATGATGGAGTCAAGCTTAAGGTCCCCTACTCTTTCTTCGGTTCAATATATGATGAGGATGAGGAAAGGGCAGTGAAAGTCGCAATGGCGCAGGAGTCCCAGACAATGGGACCACAGGTGACATTGTTCCAGAGGGAATTTGCAAAACTCTTTGAGGTAAAGCATGCACTGGCTGCAAGCAATTGCACAACCGCTATGCATGCAGCCACACAGGCTTTCGGCATAGGCAAGGGTGATGAGGTGATCGTTACGCCCAATACATTCATCGCCACCTCTCTTGTAATTTTAAAGGAAGGGGCAAAACCTGTTTATGCCGATATTGATCCCAGAACCTTTAATATTGATCCGGGGCAGATTGAGGATAAGATAACTTCCAGAACTAAAGCAATTTATGTGGTTCATTATGCAGGGCAGATGTGCGACATGGATCCTATAATGAAAATTGCAAGGAAGCATAAGCTATTCGTACTTGAGGATTGTGCTCATGCAGTGGGTTCAAAATATAAAGGCCGGCCTGCCGGGAGCATAGGAGATGTTGGTTGTTTCAGCTTTCATTCGCTTAAGAACATTACAACCCTCGGAGAAGGTGGAATGATAACGACAAACAGCGACGATCTGGCCGATAAACTTCAGCGGATGAGAGTGATGAGCATAACGCACTGGAATCCTTACCAGACCAGATTTGAATTTGCGGGTTATAAAATGGAAAAGAAAGATGTCAAAGATTACTGGCTCCCATCGCATTTCGATGTTATTGATGACAACGGGAAATGGGGCTGCAACTACAGGATGAATGAATCACAGGCAGCAGTTGGAAGAGCACAGCTGAGAAAGCTCGATATGCTCATTACCAAAAGACGGGAAAACAGTCATTATCTTAATGAGGGTTTAAAGAATATAAAAGGCATCAGGGGCGTATATGAAGATCCGAATTGCTTTCATTCTTTTCATCTTTATGCCATGCTTGTAAAGCAGGACGAGCTTGGCGGATCAAGGGATGATTTTATGAGAGTCCTCTACCAGCAGGAAGGGATCCAGGGGATCCAGCATTATCAGCCGAATTATCATTTTTCAGGTCTGAAGAAGATGTACAAATATCCTGATAAGCTCTGTCATTTTGCTGAGAAATTCTTTTATGATGAGCACACCTGCCTTCCGATGCATCCCCGGTTAACCAGGCAGGATCTGGATATGATAATCGAAGGCGTCAGAAATGCTGCCAATAAGGTGAGAAAATGAAAAAAGAGGAATTATTCAGGTACATCGGTAATAACGCGCAGGCAGGCGGAAGCCGGCATTATGTCCTGGATGAAGGTCGTGGAAGAGGTATGAGAGGGATTGATGTGAATTCAGGCGCCGGATTGCAATACACTATTCTCCCTGACCGGGGGATGGATATCTCGCTGGCCTCCTACAGGGGACAAAACCTGGTTTACCTGTCATGCAACGGTGAGACGCATCCTGCTTTCTTTGAACCGGAGAACTTCGGATGGCTCAACACATTTACCGGTGGATTGCTCACAACCTGCGGTCTTACTTACCTCGGGGCTCCGGTGAAAGACGGGGAAGAACAGCTGGGTCTGCATGGCAGGTATTCGACAATACCTGCCAGACAGCTTGCTGACATTTCTGAATGGACAGATGATGAGTATCAGATTAAAATCAGGGGAATAATCGAAGAGGGACATATCTTCGGCGACAAGCTCCGGCTGGAACGTGAAATCTCCACTGTCAGGGGGACGAATTCCATCAGGATTATAGATCGTGTGACCAACTTCGGGTACAGGCGAAGCCCCTATACTATACTTTATCACATGAACCTGGGATTTCCTCTTCTGAGCGAAGATGCGGAACTGATAATTGATCCTGCAGGTTCAGTACCCGCCACTCCGTTCGCTGAGGAGGGGATAAAGGAATTCAGACGTTTTATAAAGCCACAGGCAAATATTCAGGAACAGGTCTATTTTCATAAAATGAAACCGGGCGCCAATGGGGAAACGATGGTTTGCCTTCAAAACAGGAAGGCCGGCATCTCCCTCACAATCAGATTTAACACTTCTCAGTTACCCTATCTGACCGAATGGAAGATGATGGGAATGGGAGAATATGTACTGGGACTTGAACCATGCAATGTACCTGCCAAAAACAGGGTTGCCTTAAAAGAAGAAAATATTCTGCCATTCCTTGAAGCAGGAGAAAGTGTAATAAATGATATTGAAGTAATTCTTTCCGACCTATGAACCGCAGGGAGTTTGTTCATTCCACGATGATTGCCGGCGCAGGGCTGGCCATCAACCCATTGTTAAGCAGCAGCCGCGCACCGGATTCGATGCTATTTGGTATACATCCTTTCATACTTCAGAATACCGATGCAGTTTTTATAATGAAAACCGATGTGGATGAAAAGATAAACTCGGGTGCCATTAAATCAGCAGGACTTGCATTCGGACGTTCCGTATTCGGGCTGACCGATAATATTAATGAGGGCATCCCCCTGACGCATAAAATTGTTATCAAGCCAAACCTTACATGCCGGCAGCGCGGAAGAGATATCTATACGGTCAGGAATTCAATGGGTATTGTAACTGATGCCTTCTTTGTTGAAGGTGTTATAGAAAGTCTTAAGGAGCTGGGCATACCGTCAGGACAATTTTTTATCCGTGAAGTAAATTGTCCGGATGATTTTGCTGACGGAGGCTATACCGATATGGCTTTGCGCACTGGCATTGATCTTAAGGGCATCGATACTCCCGCAAGCGAGCTCACTCCGGATAAAATCCAATGGATTGAGGTGCCCAATGGAGTATGGTTCAGGAAGATACCCTATCTGTGGCCGGTGAATGCACCTGACACTCTTCTTCTGAATATTTCAAAGTTCAAGGCACATGGCATGGGACTTACCTTATGTGCCAAAAACCTTCAGGGGACCAATGCAATGGACTACCAGGCGCATTGCACTTCGTATGGAAACACTATGGCGGGAGTTAATCCCGATCATCTGAATCCATCAGCAAATGCTGACATTCTTGCAAATTATGAACGTCATGTGTCACAAGGAATTCCCAGATGGAAAAGACCTGGCAGCGAAGGCGGTCTGTGGCAGGAAACATGGGCTACACGCTGTCTCGATAATAATTCAGTTACATTCGCAGGGCTTCATATCATTGAAGGAATATACGGGAGGGACGGCAATTTCCTGGATGGTCCCAATGCTCAGAATCTGGCCACGGATTTTATGACAAATTATATAATTTTCGGACGGAACCAGTTTTACGTTGATATTATAGGCCACTACCTCGCCGGCCACGAGCCGGGTAATTTCGGGCTTTTCCACATGGCCAGGGAACGAGGCATGATATCATCAATCAATCCAATGGATATCCCTGTATATGAATGGGATACTGCTAAAGGTCCCCTCCTTGCCGACCTTAGCGCCTTGCAGAGGTATCCGCTTAAGACTTTTTATCTTCAGCGGAATTATGACGGACAGAATGAACCCTACTGGCATCTTGTAAATGAACCTTTTTACTACAATATAACGGGAACGGAAAAATTACCGGATAATACGAATGGATTTTATTTCAGGCAGAACTATCCTAATCCTGTAAAAAGCACAACATCCTTTTTCTTCCACATACCCGGGAATGGCTATGTGGCAATAGAGATACTCAATAATAACGGCGAGGTGGTTGAGACCGTTGTAAACCGGCAGCTGTATACCGGGGATCATACCGTCGTCTGGGACAGCAGTAACAGGCCCTCCGGATTTTATCTCTGCAGAATGTCTTATGACGGATCCTCCCGGTTTCAGAAGATGATTGTAATTCATTAATAATTAACATACATGATTTGTACTATCCTGCAGATGAATATTTAAATCAGCCTTTCGGCGGATATAAATCTTAAATAGATATATTCGTATGCCTTTAAAATCAAAATAATATTATGATGAAAAAGAGTTACAACAGACCAGTCCGCATTGGCATTCTTATCACGGTTTCTCTTTCGATAATTTTAACCGCAGCAATGCTTCTAACGGCCTGCAATAGCGCTGGCAAAACCGGGAAGGGGACCGGAACCAGCTCAACGCTAAAAATAGGGATAGCAGAGGTGAATTACACACCTGAAGTCGGGATGGACCTTGTCGGCAATTACCGCGGGAATGATTATGCCTCGCGGGGTGTTCATGATTCACTTTATGCAAAGGCGCTTGTAGCCTCTGACGGCAATGGAAAGAAAGTTGCGATCCTTACTATTGATATTTGTCTGCTGCCAAAAGAGCCGGTTGAATATATGCGAAATATTATTGCTTCCAGGACAGATATAAAACCTGAAAATGTGATGATAATGGCTACTCATACCCACAGCGGACCACCATCTGATCTTACTGCCCCAAATGCAAAAGAGTATCTTGCAAAGGCTGCCGGAGCAGTAATCCTGGCCAATGAGAGGCTTAAGCCTGCAGTAATTTCAGCAGGACGGAGCAAAGAAAGCAGAATATCCCATAACCGGAGGTTAAGATGCGTTGATGGCACCACACATATGTGCTGGGAGAAATTCAAACCCGGATATGTTGTTGAGCCATGGGGATCGATTGATCCCGAGGTTATTACCCTCTCCATTGAACAGGATGGAAAGGAGACCGGTGTTCTGGTCAATTTTGGCTGTCATGCCACAACACTTACCGGCAACAACTGGCTCTATACAGCTGACTATCCCGGATACCTTGCTGAAGCCCTCAAAAGGGTAAAGGGAAAAGATTTCACTTCAATTTTCTGCAATGGTTGCTGCGGAAACGTGACACAGGTTGACTACAGGATCGGATTTCCTGATACATACCAGGAGTGCCAGAGAATAGGCTATATGCTTGGTGTGTCAGCGCTGGAAGCAATGAAAAATGCCAAACCGGTCTCAACTGATAAAATCGTTGTGTCAAAAGAGATGGTCCCGTTAAGCAGGATAGACATATCAGATGAGCAGCTGGAATGGGCAAAAAAACTGATGATTAAGGTGGAAAAAGAGGGAATGCCTCCTATACAGGCTGATGGAATGCCTGATGCATATTATGCAAAAGAGTGGATAGAGATGCGGAAAAACCAGGATATTACCGACAGTGTTGAAGTAATGGTGGTCCGGATCGGGGATATTGCATTTGCAGGATTACCGGGTGAAATGTTCAATGAGTTCGGAAAATATGTCAAGGAAAAATCTCCATGCAGGAACACTATCGTAACCGGACTTACAAATGATGAAAGAGCGTATTTCCCGACGGCTGTCTCCTTTACACAGGGACCTAAAGGCTTCACTCCATATATTACAGGTTATGAAACAACCCCCGGCTCAACCCTTTACGAGATAGGTTCGGGTGAGAAGCTTGCAGAATCAGCTGTTAACCAGCTGAATAAGATATTCAACTAATGTCAGGCCAATTTTATTATACCGCAAACTTTAATTTGGTCCCGATATATATCGGGAGCAATGTGCTGTTGAAATTTAAAAAATAATAAAGAAAATATGTCAGAAAAACTAGCAATTCATGGTGGTCCGAAAACTGTTACCAGTCAAAAAATCGGATGGCCTAATTTCGATGAAAAATCGATAAAGGCTGTGGAAAATGTACTTCGTTCGGGCAAAGTAAATTACTGGACCGGACCAAAAGGGATGGAATTTGAGAAAAAATTCGCTGAATGGCAAGGAAGCAAATATGCAATCTCTGTTGCCACCGGAACAGCCGCATTGCATGTAGGTTTGACAGCAATGGGCATCGGACCGGGGGATGAGGTTATTGTACCCAGTTATACGTTCATAGCTTCCAGCTTTTCGATTGTCCAGGCAGGGGCCATTCCACGGTTTGCTGATGTTAATATCGATGACCATTGCATAAGCGTTGAGTCTGCTGAAAAGCTTGTTAATTCAAGGACAAAGGCAATTATGCCGGTTCATCTGTATGGAAATGTCTGCGATATGGGGAAAATAAATGCATTTGCCAGAAAGCATAATTTACTTGTAATTGAAGATAATGCAGAGGCATTCGGAGGTTCATATAAAGGGAAAAAAACCGGGACCCTTGGCGATATTGCAGGTTGCAGTTTCTGCCAGAATAAGACCTTTACCACCGGCGGTGAAGGAGGAATGGTCACAACTGATAATGAAGAATATGCCTGGATAGCACAGGAGCTTCAGGGATCACGGTTACGATGTGAAGCAGCGTCTGAGCCTGCTTGAGCTGGAGCAAAAGCTTCCATATATACATAATATGGTTGGATGGAACTACCGTATGACAGAAATGCAGTCAGTGATAGGACTGGCGGAGCTTGAAAGGATGGATAACTGGAATATGCCTAACAGGAGAAGGAATGCCCATATCATAATGGATAAGATAAAAGATCTGCCGCAGGTGATCAATATGCCGGTTGATACTGCGGAAAGGCAGAATGGCTGGTTTGTCATGGCATTTTCACTCGATATTGAAAATATGACGTGCGATATAAAACAATTTGCCGATGCGGCAGTGGCTGAAGGAGCAGTTGTCTGGAAAGTATTCTGGCCCCAGTGCCATGTGGAACAGGCGTTTCAGAAGCATAATTCCTTCGGGAAGAGCGGATTCCCGTTCACCTCCAGGGAATATACAACACCGGAAAGCGCGGATTATCAAAATGTTGAGGTGCCTAATGCAAAATGGCATGAAGAACATACATTTACCTGCTTTGCCTTCCCCACCTATACAGTTGAAAATTGCGAACAGATCGGGGATGCATTGAGAAAAGTAATACAGGCCTATTCGAAGTAATATTTGTTGTTACAGCCACCCATCATATCTTTAGAATTAAAACTATATAATGATGAAAAACATAATCAAGACATTCAGTTTAATAACATTTTTTGTAATAATCTATTCATTTTCAACCAAAACAGTGATGAAAAAAGAATCCGTTTACAATGTAGCGAGGCTTAAAGAGCCCATGAAGATCGATGCCGTTTGGGATAAGCCCCAATGGAAAAATATCACCCCCGTTGAAATAACAAATTATATGGGAGCCATTCCGGGATTCAGACCTGAGGCACAGGCTAAAATGATGTATGATGATGAAAATATTTATCTCATTTTTCATGTAAAGGACCGGTATGTCAGATGCCTGACAAAAGATATTAACGGTCCTGTATGGGAAGATGGCGCCGTTGAATTCTTCTTTGCACCGGATGCCGGGCAACCCCTCCTCTATTTTAATCTCGAAACGAATTGCGGCGGAACACCATTGATGCACTTCAACATGGTACCACGCAAAGAATCAAAGGCACTCACTGTCGACGACATAAAAAAAATTGAAATTGCCCATACGTTACCCCAGATAATTGATCCCGAAATGAAAGATCCTGTCACCTGGACCCTTGAATACAGGATTCCTCTGGCAATGCTGGAAAAGTATTCCCCGGTAACTCATCCCAAAAAAGGAGTTGTATGGAAAGCCAATTTCTATAAAATTGCTGAAAACAGCTCAAATCCACATTATATAACCTGGTCCTTAGTTGAAAATGATAAGCCTGACTTTCACAAGCCTGAGTTTTTCGGGAAACTCATATTCCAATAATCAGGGAATAATATGACTGGCGATCCTGAAAGCCTGCTTCAGAAAGAAGGAAAGTCGGTTCCGAAGCTTAAACGCGTTCTGGGTTTATGGGATTTGATCTTTTACGGGATTGTTCTTATTCAGCCAATTGCAGCAATTGGTCTGTTCGGGATTGCCTCTCAGGGCTCACGGGGCCATATGGTCACTACATTACTTATTGCCATGGTGGGCATGATGCTGACTGCCATAAGCTATGGCAGAATGGCATCATTATTTCCCTCGGCAGGTTCAGCATATACTTATGTAGGGAAAGGACTGAATCTCCATGCGGGATTTCTTGCCGGATGGGTAATGTTCCTTGATTATCTTATCATTCCGGTTATTAATACAGTTTATGGTGCCCTTTCGTTGCACCGGCTGATGCCCGGTGTCCCATTCTTCGCATGGGTAGTATTATTCATCCTGGCAATAACATTTCTGAATCTCAGGGGTATCAGATCAACTGCACGTTCCAATGAAATATTACTTTTTATTATGACGGCAGTTATTATGGTTTTTATAGTGCTTGCCATCCGTTATATCTTCAACGCCCAGGGCTGGAGCGGACTTCTCTCATATAAACCATTCTATAACCCCGCCACATTCAATCTTTCGGCAGTAATGACTGCAACATCCTTTGCAGCCCTCACATACATCGGTTTTGACGGGGTGACAACCCTGGCTGAAGAGGTCAGAAATCCCCGCCGTAACCTGCTACTTGCTCCTGCGCTGGTCTGCCTCTTTACGGGCCTTTTCAGCGGTTTGCAGATCTACCTGGCACAGCAGGTCTGGCCCGATTATAATACATTCCCAAATCCTGAGACAGCTTTTTTTGATGTCTCGGCCAGAGTGGGCGGAAGTCTGATGTTTAATGCAATAGCGATAATATTAAGCGTAGCCTGTTTAGGCAGCGGCCTGGCAGGGCAGGCAGGAGCAGCAAGGCTTCTTTATGCCATGGGAAGAGATGGAATGCTCCCCGGGAAATTTTTCTCACATCTGGGCAGCAGGAGCTCAGCTCCCGATTATAATGTAATTTTTATTGCAATACTGACGCTTGTTATTTCACTTATTATCAGCTATCAGGGCGCCGCGGAGTTATTAAACTTTGGCGCTTTTCTTGGCTTTATGGGGGTGAATATCGCTGCAATAAGACAATTTTATTTCCTGCGTCCCAGGGGTGAAAAACGAAATATCTTGCAGGATGTGGTTATACCTCTCCTCGGATTTCTTGTCTGCCTTGCTATCTGGATAAGCCTCCCCTCACCTGCCAAAATCGTTGGCTCCTTATGGCTTACTGCAGGTGTCGCTTTTTTGTTTATCAAGACAAGAGGATTTAAGGTAAAACCGGCAGAATTTGATTTTAAGGATATTTAAACAAGTTTTCTTACTTTGTTCCTTCGTGAGGTACTTTGTTCCTTTGTGCCTGCCTGCCGCCTGCCTGCCGGTAGGCAGGGTAGGCAGGTTTAATTAATTTAAAATTAACATAGAAGAATCACATAGTACCTCCTGAAGGTATTCAAAGGACTTTTTCAACTCAACGGATATTTCATAATTACCAGAAAATATCTGATCTTTATCACACTTTTACTCTCATTTCCGGAAAAATGAAAAGAATTTTTGTACTACCGTTAATCGTACTGATTTTGACCCAGGGATGCAAACAATCAAAAAAGGTATTTGATGATGAATCTATAAAGTCCTTACAGAAACCCGATATCTGTAACCGGAACCAGGTTTGTTGATTCATACGGGCGCCAGGTCATTTTTAACGGCATTAATAAGGTCAACAAAGATCCGGGAATGAATTACACTGACAATGATTCTTCAGGATACTATAAAATGCTTGACCAATCGGGTATAAACTGCATCCGGCTCGGAGTTATCTGGGATGGTGTTGAACCTGAGCCCGGAAAATTTGATGAGAAGTATCTTGACAAGATAGAAGAAAGCGTAAACCGGGCTGCACGGAATGGTCTGTATGTACTCCTTGATATGCACCAGGATCTTTACGGCGTATCATTCGGTGAAGGAAAGACCACCCTTGGAGACGGCGCTCCGGAATGGGCCACACTCACTGATAATCAGCCTCATTTAAAAGGCCAGGTATGGAGCGAATCGTACCTGATCAGCCCCGCCGTCCAGAAAGCATTTGATAACTTCTGGGCCAACAAGCCTGCATCCGACGGAGTTGGGATCCGCGATCATTATGCAAAAATGTGGCAGCATGTGGCAAAACGTTTTTCAAATAACAAGGCAGTCATTGGGTATGACATAATGAACGAACCTTTCAACGGGACTCCGGGAACATATATTCTGCCACGGCTGGTTACCGGTTATGCAATGATTTATGCTGAAGAGACCGGGAAAGTACTTTCCGAAAAAGAGCTCAGTGCCATATTTTCTGATGATGACCGTAAGCTCGAAGCACTTTCAGGATTGAATACAAGGGAAAAATACTCCAGGTTTGTCGATGCAGCGAAGGAGCTGAATCAGGAATTTGAGAAAACCCACCTTCAGTCGATGTATCAGCAGGTCGGAGACGCTATACGTGAAGTTGATACTAATCATATTCTATTTCTGGAGCACTCCTATTTCGGGAATATGGGAGTATCAACCGCTATTGAACCGACAAAAAGAAAAGACGGTGAAAGAGATCCGCTGGTGGCATATGCCCCGCATGTTTATGATCTCCTGGTCGACACAAAAGAGTACGAAAAAACTGACAATTCCAGGGTGGATGTTATGATCAGCAGGATAAGGCAGACCTCGGAACGCCTCAACTGCCCCGTGCTGGTGGGTGAGTGGGGTGCCTTTCCCGGCAGTTCGGAAGCAATCCTCTCTTCAGCCCGGTTCATTACCGGATTATTCGATAAATTTGGTTTTGGAAATACCTACTGGGGTTATGGTGCAACAGGAAAAGACTTTTATATTAAAAATGCCCTTGTAAGACCTTATCCGGCTTATATCGCAGGCAGCCTTGAAGGCTATGGTTTCGATCATAAAACTTCCCTTTTCAGCTGTTCCTGGGATGAATCACCACAGGTAAAAGCTCCCACAATGATATTTATTCCCGATCTTGACAAGCTTTCAGCCGACAGCATAGTTTTGAGCCCGGGAGGTGGAAAATTTGAGATACAGACTATTAAGGAGAGTAAAGCCGGATACATTATCATTCCTGTATCGGGAGGGTCATTGACCCGCAGAATAGAATTCAGAACCAACATATAAAACTGTCACCATATAATTTTAAATAATTTAAAATTCTCTCTTATGAAAAGACTAATCCTTATGATCCTTGCACTTGGTTTTGTTTATACAATAGCAACGCCTGCCGGTATACCTGGGAACAGTGCTATTATCGGTGCATGGAAGTGTGTCGTAAATGATGTACCCCAGGAATACTCCAGCAGCATTATCACGTTTACCGAAAAAGAGGGCAAATTGTCCGGGATTATAAAATTTGACAATGGAATTGAAGTAGTCATAAGTACCCTGAAATTTGATGATGGCAGGCTAGTCCTTACCATGATGGTTGAAGGCAACTCTGTTACGGCAGACGGGAAAGTTGAAGAAACAAAAATTACAGGGTCAGCCAATACTCCAAACGGTAAAGTTGTTTTTACTGCCACCAGGATTGCTGACAAGAAAAAGTAAAGATGGTGCTGACTGCCTCACAACTTAACTGAATTATTGAAAGCAGCAGACGGGAATTTATCAGGACGATCTCACTTGCCTCAGCGATGATTTCGGTTCCCGGTATGGCAAAGGATTCAGACAGGTCACCGATTACCGTCGGGGAAAGTGACAGACTGAGAGTATCAAAAATCAGGAAACCACTGGCTATAGCAATGTGGGATTACAGCTGGATACTGCGTCATCACAGATACGGGGAATTCGAAAATTGGAATAAAGTTCTCGAAGGACTTGCAGAAGAGGATATAATGCCATCAGGATCGATGCAATGCCCCAGTTTGTGGCAGCTGATTCTTCCGGTAAAACAGAAACGGAATTCAGAAGTGTTAAGGATGGATGGAAGCCCTCTCTCTGGGGAAACGACTACACAATGACCTTCAGTCCACGGGAAGCCCTGCTTGAATTCCTTCCTGAATGCCGCAAACAGGGTATCAAAGTGGGACTTGCCACCTGGTTCATGAGGCATGGTACCCTTCGCAGTGATATTTTCACGGAGGAGGGAGGCTGATGAGAGCGTGGGATGAGACACTCACATTCCTGAAATCAAATGATCTACTCGATAATGTGATATATGTTGATCTCCTGAATGAATATCCAAACTGGCACGGGTATGACTGGCTTCTTAATAAATTAAAGGCGCTGTCCGGTGCCGGTCAGAATGTAAATTCCCTGAAGCAGAAATTCTATAACGATTTTATAAATAATCTGGCAGGAAGCCTGAAAAGCAAATATCCCGGGCTGGATTTTTTTGCGTCACTCTATTCGGGTATGGATCTTGACCTTATAGATCTTTCACATTTCAATGCACTGGATTATCATATCTGGTTCGCACATTCAAATAATCCCTGGTCTACTGAGTCAGTTCATTGGACCAGACCCTGGATTTAGCATTCTGCCGGATTGACTGATACTGGAGGAATAGAAGAGCTGACGGAGTGGATGGCGGCGTCTGAACGCTATCTCTGCCACAGCATCAAAACATAATATTGTATGCGGAAACACTTAAGGATGGGGACCTGTCTTCTGGTATAATCATCCGGAGCTTGACTGGAAATGGGTTAAGGAGTGTGGTGAGATCTGTGTCGGCCTTGCCAGAAAACATGACAACTATAAATTTATCTGCACATCCAATTTTACCCATCCGCAATTTAAAGGGATGTGGAAAGATAAAAAATGGCATCAGAAAATCACCTCAGCGATAAAAGCATAATCCGTGATAATCAGGCGAAAAATAATAAAATGAATCTCAAATTCTTACTAAAATTGAATCTCATGAAACCAGGATTAAGAAGTATCAGCTTGCTAATTGTCTTAATTTTAACAATCCCCGTCTCCGGGCAGATCAGGCTGCCGGCTCTCTTCGGCGATGATATGGTTTTACAGCAAAAAAGTGAAGTTCCTGTATGGGGATGGGGCGAACCGGGATCAGAGATAAAAGTAACCGGAAGCTGGAACAATGATACCGTCAAAGCACTGATCTCAAATCAGGCCGCATGGAAAGTCACTCTGAAGACACCATCTGCCGGCGGGCCATACACAATATCAATCAAAGGAGGTGAAGTGGTTACCCTCAAAAATGTGATGATAGGAGAAGTATGGATCTGCTCCGGCCAGTCAAATATGGAGTGGAGCGCCGACAATAAATTTAATAATTCAGAGGAGGAGGTCAGAAATGCCAGCCATCCCGATATCAGATTATTTCACGTGAAGAAGCTGGGCAGCGAATCACCCCAGGACAACTGTTTTGCCAGATGGGAGCCCTGTACCCCTGAGACTATGCATTCATTCAGTGCAATTGGCTATTTTTTTGCTAGGGACCTACAGCAGAACCTGAAGATACCTGTAGGAATTATAGAGGTAGCCTGGGGAGGAACACCTGCTGAAGTATGGGTAAAAAAAGAGATCGTCGAATCAGATCCCCTGCTAAAATCCTGTGCCTCTGAATTACAAACTTATAACTGGTGGCCATCAAAACCAGGAGTAGTCTATAATGCCATGATAGCCCCTCTCCTTCCTTTCAGGATTGCAGGTGCAATATGGTACCAGGGCGAGAGCAATACCGGAAATCCCGAGAGTTACCGGAAGCTTTTCCGGACCCTGATTGAGAGCTGGCGAACCGATTTTGGGAGTGAGTTTCCTTTCTATTATGTACAGATCGCACCCTTCGCATACGGGAAGGATACCAGGGCGCCATTGATACGTGAAATGCAGATGCAGACAATGGATGTTCCCAATACCGGGATGGTGGTAGTATCTGACCTTGTTGATGATGTAAAGAATATTCATCCGCGCGATAAGCAGAATGTGGGAAAAAGACTTGCCAGCTGGGCACTCGGAGAGACATACAATGTAAAAGGCCTTGTCTATAAACATCCTCTTTATCAATCGATGAAAGTAGAAAAAAGCAGGGTACGGATTACCTTTGAGAATGTGACTGACGGACTTAAAGCAACCGGAAATGAGATAACCAGCTTTGAAATAGCCGGTTCCGACCAGGTATTCAGACCAGCAAAGGTAAAGATCGAAGGAAACGGGGTTGTGGTGTGGTCCAAAGAGGTAAAGGCTCCTGTTGCAGTAAGATTCAGCTGGTCAAATGATGGCATAGGAAACCTGTTCAGCAGGGAAGGATTGCCTGTTGCTCCTTTCAGGACAGATGACTGGAAATTCTAGCTAAATAAATATATTTGCCTGACAGACTTACTGTAAAATCGATTCCGTAATTTAAACATATATGAGTATACTCCGGAAGATTTCTTTTTGCTAAGAAGGCTCAAAGGCACAAAGAATATTTTTCTCCCTCCTTGCTATTATTATCTGCCTGTCAGGTTGTGACAGAAAGTGATCAAAGGAGGCTCCCGGAACTGGCACCGGCAATACTGACCGGCTCTTCACACTGCCTGGATCCGATAAGACCGGAATCGATTTCGCAAATAATGTAACTGATGGTGAGAAATTTAATATTTTCACCTACAGGAATTATTACAACGGAGCCGGTGTGGCTATCGGCGACATCAACAACGATTCACTCCCTGACATCTACTTCACATCCAATCAGCACAAGAATAAACTTTATCTGAACAAAGGAAATTTTGTATTCGAAGATATTACCGAAAAAGCCGGAGTAGGAGGAACCAAAGCCTGGAGTACGGGAGTGACATGGCTGATGTAAATGGCGACGGGCTTCTGGATATCTATGTCTGCAACTCCGGGGATGTGGGATTCTGGAGATCGCGAAAATGAATTGTTCATTAATAATGGTGACCTTACATTTACTGAAAAAGCGAAGGAATATAATCTCAATAACAACGGTCTCTCAGTCATGCTGCGTTTTTCGACTATGACAGTGATGGAGATCTTGATTGCTTTATCGTTAATAATTTCTTTACAAATCCCTCCAGAATTGAACTCTACAAAAAGGTCAGGGAAGATCTACTGTGGAGGGAGATAAGCTCATGAGAAACGATGGCAATGTCTTTCATGATGTTACCGCAGAAGCAGGAATATTCAGCAGCGAGATCGGGTTTGGAAACGGCCTGGCTATCGCAGATATAAACCATGATAACCTGCCGGACATTTATATAGCAATGACTTTTGGGAAAGAGACTACCTGTACATCAACAAGGGTAACGGAAAATTCTCCGAAGAATTGATTGCCGCCTCAATTATTGTTCAACCTCCAGCATGGGAGGTGATATAGCTGATATCAATAATGATGGTAATCCCGGATATTTTTACTACCGACATGCTGCCGGCCGATAACTACAGGCTACAGACAACAATTGCATTTGACCCTTATCATCTTGAGGACCTCAGATACAGGGAAAATTTCTATTATCAGATCAGCCAGAACTGCCTTCATATCAATGATGGCTAAGGATATTTTCAGGAAATCGGACTTCTGTCGGGAGTAGCCGCCACTGACTGGAGCTGGGGCGCACTTATATTTGATTTTGAAAATGATGGTAATAAGGATATTTTTATTAGCAATGGAATTTTAAGAGATATTATGGATATTGATTTCCTTGATTTTATACTAACAAAGAGAAAAGAAGAGAAATGGCTGCGAAAAAAAGGGAGATTTGATTACAGGGATTTTATCGCTTAATGCCTTCATTTCCTCTGAAGAACTACGCCTTTCAAAATAACGGACATCTGATATTTAAAAACCGGGCTGAAGATTTGGATTTGGGGCAACCCTCTTTCAGTAACGGAGCCGCTTATGGAGACCTTGATAATGACGGGGACCTGGATCTGGTAGTGAATAATGTTAATTCACAAAGTTTTGTCTACCGCAACGATGTCTGATACAAAATCAGGGAATCATTTTCTGAAAGTCAGATTTGAGGGATACAACATAATCCGTTTGGGATTGGTTCCGAAGTGACAATTAAAACCAAAGAGAATCAACAGGTATTACAAAATTACAATACCCGAGGCTTTGAAAGCAGTGTTGAACCCAACTACTTTTCGGCCTGGGTAAAACGCAAAATGTTGATGAACTTAAAGTAGTGCATGGCCCGATGGAAAAGAGCAGATACTTAACAATATTAAACCGACAGGACAATTACGCTTAAATATATTCAGGCATCAGAGAAGAAACCTTCTGTTGTTGAAACCGATATCTGAGTTTGAAGAGATAAGCAAAAAGGTGATCAAAGGTGATGCACGACATACGGAAAACAGGTACAATGATTTCGAGCAGGAGATACTTCTCCCGAAAATGCTTTCAACAGAAGGCCCCCGGCTTGTTATCGGGGATGTTAACGGTGACAAACTCGATGATTTTATCTTACTTGGTGCTGCCGGTGATCCTGATAAACTGTTCCTTCAGCAGCCAGACGGAACTTTCAATTTTAAGGAAAAAATCCTGCATTTATCAAGGATAAAGGGTTTGAGAGCACATGCGGAGTATTATTTGATATGGATGGCGATGGGAATCCTGATCTTATGATAGGATCAGGAGGAAATGATGTTCTTGTCGATCAGCTTAATTATATTGTACGTGTCTATAAAAATGACGGTAAGGGAAATTTCACGGTGATCCGTTACATATTCCTAAAGTGATTGGCAACTTTTCAACCATCAAAGCAGCGGATTTTGACAAGGATGGTAAAAAGGAAGTATTTCTTGGAGCAAGATGTGTCCCCGGAAATTATGGTTTGCCTCCCCAGAATTATCTTCTCAAATATGATAACGGAAACTGGTCAGATATAACGCCAGCCTCACTTGGAAGCATTGGTATGGTAACTGACGCGGTATGGGCTGATGTTGATTCAGATGGAGATAATGACCTTATTGTTGCAGGTGACTGGATGGGTATCAACATATTCAAAAATGAGAAAGGAGTATTGACGAATCCAATCGTTATTCCTGACAGTAAAGGCTGGTGGAACCGGATTGAAGCGGTTGATTTAAATAAAGACGGGAAAATTGATTTTATATTGGGAAACTGGGGGCTTAATACCAAGTTTAAGGCTTCACCTGCAAAGCCCTTAACCATGTTTGTCAATGATTTTGACAATAATGGCAAGAGTGAGTTTATTGTTAACTGGTACCCACCTCTTGACAGTATGCTTACCCCTTTGCCCAAAAAGATGAACTTGTTGTTCAAATGCCCTATTTGCAAAAGACTATACCAACAAAGATTATGCTATAAAACATATGAATCTCTGTTTTCCCCTGCTGTAAGAGGAAATCAATACCATATGAAGCAAACTTTATGGAAAGCGCTGTCCTATGGAATGAGGGCGATAAGTTTGCTTTGAGTGCTCTCCCGCAGGAAGCCCAGGTCTCACCGGTATATGGAATTGTTGCAGATGATTTTGACGGTGACGGCATTATCGATATCTGGCTTGGCGGTAACTTTTATGCACTTAAGCCACAGGTAGGCCGGAATGATGGAAGCCATGGTGTACTACTAAAAGGAGGCTAAACAGGTCATTTATTTATCAGCCCCAACCCCTTGACGGTATTTATGTGAAGGGAGAGGTCAGGGATGCTGCAATAATCCACTCCAAGAATTCTAAAATACTTATTATTGCCAGGAATAATGACAATGTATTGATGTATCAGAGGAGGAAGTAAACAGAGCGCAGAGAAGGGACATGCCATTGGCGTGGCCATCATTCAGGGTGGATGAGTCTGGGCACGGGGCACGGGGTGATCCCTCGCTAACGCTCGGGATGACAGGGCTTTAGGGGTTGTATGTGGGGGAAGAAGCGGCGATTCGCCTTAAGAAATTTCAGGCATAATGATATCACGCTTATAAGGAATCGCCGCTTCTTCCTCCTTGTCTATCTTAAAATCGGTGTCAATCCCGAAGCAGTAGAGATGTACAAATCCCGGCAACAATAGCTCCCTGGGAAATACACCTAAGAGTAGGTCTATTTTACATGTTTTAGTGAAGATATTAAATGTCAAGTATATACGCATCTTTTAAAAAAAAAGATTTAAGACTTTTGCATCGGCATTTTGTTAAACCTGTTCCGGAGCATTTCAGAATATCATTTTGATATCCGATACGGTTTGCTCTGAAAGAGCATAATATGAATAACCCCCAGCGCCAGCTGGGGGTAGGGTCACACACAATGACGTAAGCTCCGCAGGAGCGCAACAAAAGGATAAAAGGACGTATCACAACCCGAAATGTGTCACCCTTTCAGGGTTTGCGACAGGAGTGTAGCTCTTCTCCCCCAGCTTGGCGCTGGGGGTTATTAACATACCGCCACATTCGTGGCTGGATTGCATTAGAAAATGAAAATTCGTCTTAAGACAATTTTTATATTTTAAATCTTACTAAACTCAGACTTTATCTCACATGATTCTTATATTGAAGATGTGATGAAAGATTAGCTTCAAAAGGAGGGGAAACTTTTTCTCGGGCGAATTTGTCTTTGAGTGGTCTTCTCTTTCATTCTTAACCCCTCCCTGACCCTCCCCTTAAAAAATAAGGGGAGGGAAGTAAAGCATAGATTATAAGGATCTTACCCTTTCCCTTAGTCTTAAGGGAAGGGGGCAGGGGGATGGGTTTTATACTAAAAGAGCAGAGGATAGGTTTAAGCAAAAAATCAAGAAATAAAAAAAAAGAGCCTCTGAATAATCAGAGGCTCCTATAATCATGTTGTCGACACATTAAGCAATCTTACTCAGGACCACCTGCCCACCATACTATACCGTTGATTTTGTCTGGCTGGGTAGCATCGGTCAGTAATTTGGGTTTCCTGATACTTCACTTGCCGGATAACGGAGTCTGGTTGGTATCTGACCATTTGTATTATTACCAGGATAATTAACAGGAGTTAAATACAGGATGACCTGATCTTCTCCAGTCTGACCATGCTTCAAACCAGTTCATGAAATGGCTGGCCCACTTCTGCTGTGCCGATCATTTCCAGTCTGTCATCAACTGTAGCGCCGCCATATGGATAGTGTTGCCAGGTATGCTGCAACTGCTGCATCAGAAACTGCCAAGGAAGCATCAAAAATAGTGTACATCTGCATTGCAGCTTTTACACCTGCATTGTAGTGAGCTATCTGCAGTACCAGGTACTGTTCCGATACCTCTTTCAATTGCTTCAGCCTGAAGGAACTCAACCTCAGCAAAGTTCATAAGCATATATGGAGAATCATCATGTATCAGAAGAGGATTCATTTTCGAATAGGTCAGCTGAACATCTACAGCGTACGTCCTCCATTAGCATCGAGCATAGCCTGGTCTTTTCCGTTTGGCATACCTTTCTGGTTAAGAGGATCCATCCTCCGGGGATCGGAGCTATAGAAGGTATACCAGCAGAATGAAGCCGTCATAATACCAATACCTCCGCTGAATATCATGAGTCTTGGATCGTCATCAGCAGTGCTTGCCGGATTCGTTCCCTTAAGCCAGTCAATCAGAGTTTTACCCAGGAAAGATAAGGTATGCCTGTCCGCCATCTCCTGGCATACATTGCACTGTGAGATTCCGTTCTGGTTTACCCATTCGACTTGGTCCGTTTGCCATAGTCAACGATAAAATTGTCATCATTGCTGGTGAAAACTCCGCCTGCAATTGCTTTATTAACATAGGTAGCTGCAGTGCAGCATCAACATTGGAAATACGCATCGCCAGTCTGAGCATTAATGAGTAACCGAATTTTTTCCATTTGGTAATATCGCCATCGTAAACAAAATCAGCATTGGCAAAACCCTCATCAGGATTTGATGCAGCTTAATGCTGCTGTTGCTTCCTCAAGTTCCTTAGAACAGATCGGTATAAATGACTTCTGCTTATCATATTTAGGAAAGAAAATTCCTTCGATACCCTTATTGGCTTCGGAATAAGGCACACTGCCATACATATCTGTCAGTCTGTGGAAAATTAGAAGCCACGGATCATCCTGGTAGCCTGGCGCATGTTAATGTTCTTGCCTGCTGCAAAACCACCTTCAGCGGTTTGTTTGAGTATCTCAGCGACATTCTTTCCAACATCCTGTATATCATATTCGAAAGGAGCGCGTTCACTTCCGGGTCGTTGTCAATGTATTTATCACCTGTAACTAAAAGGCCGGTAGCTGCTGTGGCAAACTGCTGTATTGCATGTGCACACATACCGATGTTGGTTCTCCAGTCAATATAACGGTTGTCACCACTAGCTCCACCACTGCGGATGCCAAGTTCAGCAGCGGTAAAAAAGTAATTCATATCAATAGTATTAACCGCATTGGGATTGATGTTCAGATCATGCAACGCTGTTGTATCACACCCGCTGTTAGGATGACCGCCAGCAGTGCGCTTAGAACTAAATTTAAATATATGTTTCATTTTTTTCAGTTTTTTTGGTTAAAACGTTGCCCTTAAGTTGAATCCGTATGTACGGGTCGAAGGCACGCCAAAGTAATCCAATACCCTGTGAGGAACTGCTCGAATATGATGCTTTCAGGATCAATATTCGGTGTGTTCTTGTACAGTATTGCCAGGTTCCTTGCAACAAAAGACAAGATTAAGTGTTTTGATCGGTGTTTTGCTCAGGAGCGAAGCGGGTATGTCATATCCGAAAGTAATCTGTCTGAGTTTCAGGAAAGAGGCATCATATGTGAAATGAGCTTCATCCCTTTCGCCAACAGATCCCCAGTAATTTTCTGCCTGTTCAACTGTAAGTGTCCTGGTTTCAACCCCTGTATATTCTGTTGATACCATCAGCATTCGCGCCATTTTCAAATACTCCGGTTAATTGCAAGGATCACCTTCACGTCCAAGAAGTGACTCCTTCGTGAGACCTGCTTCCAGTAACCTCACATTGGTGCCTGAGTAAATCTTGCCTCCGGCTTTGAAGTCAATAAGGAAGGTAAGATTGAAATTCTTATAGGTAAAGGAGTTGTTTAAACCTCCTGTAAGATCGGCAACACCGTTTCCAAGGAATTCATATGTATCTTATTGAACTACCTGACCTTCAGAAGTGATAAATCCGTTGCCGGCAGCATCTTTTTTCTGTACCTGCCGGTTATTACACCAAAGGGCTCACCGACAATATTCTTAATATACACAGTTCTTGTTCTTGGTTCTTCCATGATCAGCTCATTAATACCCGGGTTAAGGGCAATTACCTTGTTTTTGTTTTTAGCCAGGTTCAGAGAAACATCCCATGTGAAGGCTCCTCTTACAGGTGTCGCTTAATTAAAAGCTCAATACCTTTATTTGACAACTCACCAATATTAAGTGAAGTCGATGCCAAATCCTGAACCAATTGAGATTGTTGCATTCAGAATGTCATCAGTTGTTTTCTGATTATAATATGTCAGATCAAAACCAAGTCTGTTCTCAATGAAACGCATCTCAGCACCAAATTCAATCTCTGTTGATAATGCAGGTACAAGATTCGGGTTAGGAATATTTCCTCCAGAGGAAAATCCTGCCATTGGCTGTCCAAGATGGCCCTGACCATATAAGTCCATATGTCAGGTTGCCTGCATAAGGACCAACGTTGGCTGTTGCAACCTGTCCCCATGATGCCCTTACCTTACCAAAGCTGATTACCTTAGGCAATGTTTTAAATGCATCTGTGAAGACAAAGCTGGCGCCGATAGAAGGATATAGTTTACTGTTGCTTTTCGGATTCAGCACTGAGAACCAGTCGTTACGTGGCTGTTCCAGTTAAATAACAGGTATCCTCCATAGCTTACCTCAGCTGAACCGTAAAGTGAGTTAATTCCTGATGCACTATAACCATATCCGAAGTTCTGGCTGCTTGTATTATTAACTGAAGCAAAGAATGGAACGTTAAAATTATGACCATTAGCTGAAGTATTCTCATCATTTCTGGTCATCTTGTTACCTCCGACAAATGCATTGACGTTCACTTTGCCAAAGCCTTTATCAAAGCCTAACATCCATTCCTGGTTTATCTCCCTGACATTTCGTTAACCCTTCGACTGCTGCACCACCGATCTGATAACCTGTGCCCTGGGGTACAAGGCTCTTTGTTTTTCTTGAATACCAGTCCATTCCTACCTTCCCCTGAAGGTAAAGGAAGCTCGGTAATATCATATCTAATCTGTCCTGAAGTGATTAAACGGTCACGTTTGTCAGCTGTTTATGAACTGGTATGCTGCCCACCAGGGATTCTGGCCCCAGAGGTTAGGTGATTTCTGCAGTTCATAACCGGTAAGCTTATTGTCAACTGTTGTGACACCCTCCGGTACAGCTCCGAGTTTATTCGGGTCGCCTTTCATATCATTAACATTATAGTTCGGAGCCATCAGCATTACAGCCTGAACAGCGTTTCCGGGAGAGTCAGATACCATCGGTCTGTTTTTGGCGTCCTCATTAGAGTAAAGACCTTGGCACCAAATGTAACTTTCTTGCCAAATTTGCCGTTTGTGGATAAGGAAACGTTCTTTCTGTTAAATCCTGAATTCGGAATAACAACCTTGTCTTCATATCAGAGAAAGAGAAACGGAATGTCTGCTTATCACTTCCACCACTTAATGGCAAGTGTATTGGTAAATGCGCCTCCTGTCTGGAAGAAGCTGTCAAAATTTTTCTTGTCGCCTACCAGTGAATATGGTCTTGTTACTCCATCCCACATTAATTACAGGGCTCCATCAAGCTTTGATCCCCATGCAGATTCCCGGTTAAATGCCTCGTCCTGGGTAGCTGGTTTTGTACCGACCCTTGGAGATCGTATTATCACCGGGATTGACTGCCAGATCACCGTTGCCATATTCGTTTTGCAAGTCCATCTAGTTAATACCTTTTCAAAAACATAGTTTGAGTTGAACTCAATTCCAATGCCTTTTCTTGCAGTATCCTCTTTTGGTTGTGATGTTGATAACACCATAACCACCTCTTGAACCGTAAAGAGCAGCAGCGTTAGCTCCCTTAAGAACGGTAATGGATTCGATGTCATCAGGGTTGATACTGCTCAGTCCATCACCCCGGTCAGTGCCACCCCATACGCCAGCCTGACCGAACTGGGTATTGTCCATCGGGATACCGTCAACAACATAAAGAGGCTGGTTGTCCTCCGCCGAGTGATTTGTTACCGCGGATAATTACGCGTGATGATCCGGCAGGACCTGTACCCGATTTTGTTACGTTTACACCGGCAACACTCCCTGGATTGATGCACCAAAGTTGTTTTCCCTTGCTGATGTCAAACTTACCCCGGGAACTTTTGTGACAGCCGACTGGAGAGCTTTCTGACTTCTCTCAATACCAAGGGCAGTTACCACAACTTCTCCCAGTTGCTGCAGTTTCTTCCGCAATCACTACATCAATTACCGACTGGTTGCCAACGGTAACCTCCTGTGTATGTGTAGCCGATAAATGAAAAGACTAAGTACAGCATTAGTCCCTACCGAAATGCTGTATTTGCCATCCATGTTGGTGTTTGTTCCGGTTGTAGTGTTCTTTACGATGACACTAACTCCGGTCAAACCTGCACCGTTTGAATCCTTAACGGATCCTGATACTACCCGTTCCTGGGCCAGCACTGCATGAGAGCATGCCAGCCACAGCAACAGAAGCATGGTTCGCTTCAAATTGTTGTACACTTTTCTTATAATCATATGGTTTAGTTTTAGGGCTCTTCAAAAATTTCTCTTCTCTGAAGCCATTGTTTAAGCCAAAAATATAAACTAGATTTATTAAATCCTAATTTTTATTTTAAAAAGTTAAATTATATTAACGTAATATTTACTTATTAACTAATGATCCGGGATATGTGATCCGGGTTAAACAAAAGAGGATCACTCAGTCGCAATAGTTCAAGTCCGTTAACATCAGCGACGTAAACGAAAACCCCGAATCTGCTCTTTCAGGTTCGATATCTTTTTTATTCCAAACCCCTAAAAGTCCGTGAATATAATTTTAGATAATACCTTAAAAACTACTCAACAACGATCTCATCAATATGCATCCATGCTGCCTGACCTGCACCGGGGTGTGACTTTGGAGTATTGCCTATTGTAAGTGCCACCACCCTTATATAGCGGGCATCCGCAGGCTTGAAATCAGCTATAAAATCGCGCAGATAGGAATCATACTGATCGATGGGCAGGGTATTGTCTACCGCTCCAACAGGATCAAATGTATTTCCATCTTTGGATACATAAAACTCCACCCTTCGGGGAAGTATGCTGAGCCATGCAGCCAGCTGGTAAAAGGCACATTCTATGTGCTGTACCTTTTGTATTTTCCCCAGGTCGATAACGGCATCCAGATCCTTTCCCTGGAAGTCGAACCAGTTATTTTTACTGTCATCGCTCGCCCTGATCCCATCTGTAAGCTTAAGTATATCATTCTCATTAAAAGCTGCCGGATCGGGGCTTATAAGCCTTACTTTCTTACCGAATGCAAGATGTTCATTTCTGCCCTGGTAAAAAAGACGGTACATATCCGACCGGTACGCTTCGGGGGTAGTGCTCCATTCCCTCAGACGTGTTACTCCCTGACGGAGGCACAGGTCGGTAAACGGGTCAATCATCGACCTTATCTCCGGACGGACCACCCAGTTGTTCCCGTTCTTTATGAATACTCCGTTCTCACCGGTAAAATTCTTTTTGGATTGTTCCATGATGGCAAAATTCAACGGCTGACGTGCAATCCTGACACGCTCGAGAAGGACCGGGTCTTCTGAAACTGCAGATTCTGCAGTGTCGAAAATCTGTTTGTACCTTTGTATGAGCTCAGGTGTAAGATAGCTTTCTGATGCTTCAACCGGTGAACCAAAAATTTTAAGAGGCTCTTTGGAACTGATCAACGCCTCACGCATTACATCAATATATTTACGTATATGTTTCCCGGCAGCCCCGTAATATCCTCTGAGGAAATCATTCATTATAGTATCCGAGTTTGCATATGGGTCCCATAAAAGCTTTGAGATGAGATAGGTACGCAATTCTGCAAATTCACCTCCCACCTCCCTGTTGCCCTGTTCAAACATGGCAGTAACACCGTTCTTAACAAAGAACTGAAGGTTGGGCTGCAGCACCTGCAGGTTCGGGAACGGGCTCACCAGGTTATTAAACTGAATGACGTAATCCCAGACTATAATATCATTTGCTATTTTGCCCCAGTCCCTGACATCTTTAACAAAGCTGATGCCTGTTGAATCTTCAGCGGATTCAATGGGCCTGTCGCGGGTCACCTCTATGCTGCAGAGCATGATGTTTACATTTTTCCTGGGTTTGATTGTAGCAGGAGCTTTTCTTGTATACTCATAAGCAAGGGTAGAGATCGTATAATCGGGAAACTGGTCTGCAACCTGGTTTACAAAATTCAGCATGGTACCTGAGTGAGAGCCCTCCTTTTCGTCCAGGGCCCTGCAGTTGTCGCACATACAGTATTTTCTGTTGTCATTCTGGCTGACCGACCAGTATTTCGCACCAGGGTTCTGTGCTATCTGCCTCCGCAGATTCTGGATAACAACCTTCAGAACTGCAGGATTTGTAAGACAGAGCTGGGTAGGATTCCGTTGCCCGTCGCGCAGTGCAAAGTATTCAGGATGATCTTTAAAATAGACCTCGGGAGGTACCAGGCTGTTGAAAGTATGAACCCATGTACCCCAGGCAGGCCTTTCTCCTTCGGCATCGTGATTCAGCTTATGCCAGTCAACATATTCCGCATCCCAGGCTACCTTGTAATGAATTGTCCTGTATTTGATCTTCGGCACCTCCCTGTCATTTATTTTTCCAAGAAGTATGGTATCCTGCCTGGGAATGATCTTCACCTTCGGAGCATACATCCTGCATCCCAGGTACTTTTCGAGGAATGTATAGACACCGAAAAGTGTTCCTTTATCATTTCCGCCGGCTATAATAAGCCGGAGGCTGTCCGTAGTGATTACAAATCCATCGGCCCCCAGTTCATTAAAGCTGACGCTAACACCAACTTCATCAAGTCGTTCGTTCTGCCCCAGTATTATTTCATACGGGCTTCGCTGCTTTCCGGCTGAAATGATCGGAATAGCTGCACCCGAGATCTGAAGCAGGTAATCCTGCAGCACTGCCGCAGCCTTCTGTTCCTGCTGTGATGCGGCTGAAGGAATAATGATCCTGTAAACGCTTTCCCCGTTTTGGGCGAGGACTATATCGGGTAAAATCCTTACAGCTGCAGTTTTCTTATCCTTTTTCTTCTGACCTGACAGTGTCTGCACCGGTATGACCATACACGTTGCCAGCAGAAGAACCGGCAGGGAGATGAAATTTAACCTCATTAGTTTATCCTTTAATCTCATAATATATTTTTTATTATTGGAAATAAATATCTGTTACAGGTTTGGTGAAACGTCTGAAATAATAAATGCAATCAATTCCACAGGTACTATTTTGTTGAAATCTGTTTTTTGGGTCTTAGAGGCTGTGTCGCCGGCGCCGGTTCAGAAAGCGGCTCAAGTATAAACGAAATATCCTGTCCGATATACCTGGCATGTGATCCGGTATTACGCATATAGGGAACTCCAAATGTAAGGGATCCATCCGTACAGGTAATCTCCTTATCTTCAATAAACTCACCCCGCCAGGTATGATAGATCCTGAGCCTGTATTTTACGTTCTTCAGTGAGGAGACAGTGATATTATCATCTGCCACATCTGTAACGGCATCAACTATCCATCCGAATATCATTTTGTCGCTTTTAAGAGCGAACGCATCTCCCTTTGTGCATTTAATAGCCGCTGGAGCAATATCTGTGAGTTTTGAAAATGGTATCTGACCTGTAAATTTCCGGATGCTAGTAATCTGTGATGTCAGAACATTGTCATTTAACAGCCGGGAATAGGCCCACCAGAACGGCGTCATTGCAGTTCCTGTTGCCAGTGAGACCCAGAGGGCATTGTGATACATGGCAAGATATCCGGGCATAGCAGGCTCATAGAAGGTGTGATCCCAGCCAGTCTCTCCGATAATGGCAGGCTTTTCAAATCCGTTCCAGAGTTTTCTTACCTCACCTGCATAGTTAGAATAACTGGCGGTCAGAGGATTAACAGTTGCAGAATCAAGTGTCCCGGTTTTGTTGATCTGAAATCCCTGACCTTCGTAGATCTCCCTTGCCGCCATGTCAAAGGTCTGATATCCCTGGCGCCAGAATTCAGTGATACCACCGCTCCTGGTCCCTGTTGTAGGATGGTTGTAAGGATCATTGGCCTTGAAATAGTTATGAACTTTCCGACCCCATTCCGATGCAGCAAGGCTGTCGCCCGATGCCCAGCCGTCGGTCCCGTTGATCTCATCAACAATAAACCATATGGCCAGAGCTTTACTATAGCTGTAACGGGCAATAAAATAACGGTAAAGTTTTTCCTGGTATTTCCAGGCCGCTTCACTCCTGTAAAAATCTTTTGCAGCCGTTATCTGCTGATATGGATTGGTATACCACCTTACGTTCCCTCCTCCCCATACGGTTTCCGAAAGATAGGAATGAAACCACAGGTTCAGGCTCAGCACCATATCACGATCCTCACACATTTCTAACAGCTCATCAAGCCGCCCGCAGATATTCTGATCGTAACGTCCAAGACCGCTGCCCATTGTTTCAGGCGGGGTAATAAATGTACTTATGAAATTCACACCGAGGGATTTCAGGTTGTCAAGCTCCTTTGCCTCCACACGGCCGCTGCCGAAGCCCTCATAGCTGTCATTATACCATAACCCCACTCCATAGAAATCGGAGCCGTCACTGTATCTGAGATAACGTTTATTGGCTGCAACCTGCAGAGGTCCCTTTCCGGATGATTTAACCGCGACGAATGATCTGACTTCGCTTGTTGCCACGCCATTTCTGTCTTTGACAGTTATGGAATAATTCCATGCTCCGGCCTCCGAGGGTGAGAATCTGATCTTCCATAATGTGGACCGTGAAAGATTATAGAAGCCGGGAATCTGCCATTTTTTACCGGAAGGTGATGTAAAAACTGCCTGGATATCGATATCGTCAGGGTCAAAAGGATTGACAAACTTGCAATTTACTTCCAGGGAGATCTCCAGTTTTTCGTAGAGCCCCACCGTATCGGGTCTCTGCCTGATATTTACAATCTCTGGCTCCGGAGAAGAGTACCCATTAATCTGAATTAATGAGAACAATACAAGAAAAATAAAATATAAATTTTTCATCATTTGAATTATTGATTTAAAATTTAGTCGTCCCGGAAACCCAACCACTATATGGCGCAATGGCGTAACGGCGCAATGGTGCAACAGGGTAACGGTGCAACGGCTCTACGATCTACGCTCTACGCTCAACGCTTTCTGCCCTGTGCCCTGTGCTCTGAGCCCTGAGCCCAGCCTCCGCTAAAGCTTCGGCTGGCAAAGCCTGAGCCCTGTGCTTTTCTATTAATCATTTTGCTTCTTTTTCCAATTCATCCATTCGTTTGTACATCGCCCTGAAAGTATCCCATGGAGTGTAGTCAGGATTCCCGGGGTGAACGGATCTCATCGCATTTTCTGACTTTATGCCATTGAAACCATCGATAAAACCGTCTGATACCATCCATGTAGTCTGCATCATACCAAAATAGCGTGGTTTCATTTCCGGAGTGGCGTATTTCCTGAATTTTGCCATGTCCTCAGCCTGAATTACAGCAGTCGGGGGAGTTCTCCAGGGGCATGTAATAACGCGAAAGCCGTTCATTGCAAAATATATCGCAGTCTGATCGGGCCTTTCATAATGCCAGTCGCAGATCACTACATCCTTTGGGATCATATTGATTGCCGGCCAGGTATAATTGTAACTTGCCTCCCAGAAGCCTGACCCGGTTGATTTCCCGTTTATCAGACGATCACCCCAGATCCATAACTCCCTGTTTTTCAAAGCAAGATGGTTCCTGATAAGAGTCACCTCTCCGGCAAAAAGTTCGGCTTTATCCACTCCGCTGCAACGGGGACATTTATCGTCACCAAGGTAAAATATCTCATCCATTCCTGCATGGAAGGCATCTGTCTCAAAAGCATCGCAAAGCTCATCAACAACAGCAAATACTACCTTATGCACATCAGGATGCAGCGGACAATAACTTTTGCAGTATAAATTATCAGGATTTGGCCATTCATACTTCTCAGGCATTTTGATATCCGGAGTTTCATCAAACTGAGGAAATTGCTCAAGAAGCTTGTTCAGATGGTTTCGTGAGGATTGATGTCCGAGCAGATTTATCTGGGGAATGATCCTTATATTATTTTTCCTGCAAACCGCCACGATTTTTTTCACATCTTTCTTTGAGAGGGCTGCCGAGTCCCTGAGCCGGGGATAACTTTCATATTCATAGTTATAACCCACAATAAGAATTAATGTATTTACCCCGCGCGGAGCTAGCTCTTCATCAATGAATTTTGTAAAACGATCGATGCCATCGGTCCCGGGAGCCCTGATGCAGAAGCCCTTCACGGGAAATACTGCATCCTTGGATAGCTGCCCGTACTGAACCAGAGGAAATGCAAGCAGGAACAGAGCGAAAAGGATAATTCTGTTCTTTTTCATATTATTTGTTTGCCTTTTCAAGTTCATCCATCCTCTTGAATAATGCCCTGAAAGTATCCCAGGGGGTATATGCTGAATTATCGGGATGAACAGCTCCCAGGGCTTCCCCTGACATCTGTCCGCTAAATCCGTCTATAAATCCATCCGTCCCCATCCAGGTGGTCTGCATCATTCCATAGTATCTTGGCTTCATCTCGGGTGTTGCATATTTGCGGAATTTTGCCATATCATCTGCCTGTAACACAGCTGTGGGGGGAGTTCTCCACGGACAGGTAATTACCCTGAAACCGTACATGGCAAAATAAACCGGAGTCTGGTCAGGCCTTTCATAATGCCAGTCACATATCACTACATCCTTGGGTATCATGTTAATTGCGCGCCATGTATAATTATAGCTTGCCTCCCAGAAACCGATTCCGGTCATTTTACCATTAATAAGACGGTCTCCCCAGATCCAGAGCTCCCTGTTTTTAAGTGCCAGATGATTTCTGAGACTGGTAACCTCGCCTGCAAATAATTCGGCTTTGTCCACGCCTGAGCATCTCGGGCATTTATCCTCGCCAAGGTAGAATATCTCATCCATCCCGGCATGAAATGCATCTGTTTCAAATGCATCACATAACTCATCAATTACAGCAAAAGTAACATCATGCAGACCCGGATAGAGTGGGCAGTAGCTTTTGCAGTAGAGGTTCTCGGGATTTGGCCATACATATTT
Source organism: uncultured Bacteroidales bacterium (assembly GCA_963816345.1). Classification (GTDB taxonomy): domain Bacteria; phylum Bacteroidota; class Bacteroidia; order Bacteroidales; family VadinHA17; genus LD21. The sequence goes on along the minus strand of CAWFKI010000005.1, from coordinate 163,610 downwards.
TTCCGGCATTTTTATCCAGGGTGTTTCATCAAACTGTGGAAATTGCTGAAGCAATTTGCCGGTATGGTTAGCCCATGACTGATGACCCAGCATGTTAATCTGTGGAATGATCCTTATTTTGTTCTTCCGGCATGCTGCCACAATTTTTTTCACATCAGGTTTTGAGAGAGCATCGCTGTCGCGCAGCTGCGGATAGCTTTCAAACTGATAATTATAATCGACGAGAAGCAGCAGGGTATTCACCCCCCTCGGCGCTAATTCATCATTTATAAATTTAACGAAGCGGTCAACTCCCTTCGGAGCAGGAGCGCCGATACAAAATCCTCTTACCTGAAATAATTTACTGCCAGATTCCTGGGCAAACAGACCTGTTTGCCATACTACAAGTAAAAATAAGACGGACAGGATAGTAATTTTCTTTTTCATATTATAAAGGTATTAAATTGGTTTTCTGAACTTCATATTAGTAACCCCCCAGGGGCCGTTAATCCGTTACTCCTTTGCTTCATTAATCTACAGTATTTCAGCCTCTTAATCACCAAACTTTACACTCTATGCTGATTACCGATTACCCGTCCTGCCAGGCTTTACGTTTCATGAGTCAGTGGATTTGGAGTGGATTAAAATCAGTGATATCTGAGTTCTGTCTTATTATTACTCTCAAAACTAAAAACTTATCAAATTAATAAGGGAGGATTACCGGTTGAACGGGATCTGTTTATAACGATAAATATATAAATATCCGCCAATATATTCATTGTTAAGTATTGTTAAATATAGTTAAAATAATTATAGTGAACGGATAATTGTGGCGCCGCATGATGACAGAAATCCTGTCAGTATAATCGGGAGAGTCTTATTTTTTAAGTAAATTTTTGCATTTTTGTCTCATGATAACCTGTAAACTAAATCAGCGGTCATGAAAGTAAGAAGGAACAGCTATATATACCCGGTATTTATAAGATCATGCTTTTCAGCCATGCTTTTAATGATAACCGTTTATACCGGCGGTCAGTCATTAAAGCTTTTTGAAGAGGTACCGTCAAAAAAATCGGGCATTGATTTCAAAAATACGATAACCGAGAATGAGGATCATAACGCGCTGACCTACGAAAATCTTTATAATGGCGGAGGAGTTGCGGTAGGAGATATCAACAACGACGGGCTGGAGGATATCTTTTTTATATCAAATATGGGGTATAATAGATTATATCTGAACCTGGGCGATTTTAAGTTTAAAGATATCACCGAAAGTTCAGGTGTGGCAGGAAGGAGCGGCTGGAAATCGGGTGTGACAATGGTGGATATAAACGGTGACGGACTGCTTGACATATATGTTTGCTATTCGGGAAAAGAGAGCCCTGAAAAGAGAAGGAATGAACTGTTTATCAATAAAGGAAATCTGAAGTTTGAGGAAAAAGCCAGAGCCTACGGGATTGACGATCCATCCTATTCGACTGTTGGCGCATTCTTCGATTATGACCTGGATGGTGACCTGGATCTGTTTTTACTTGCTACAAATGTAAAAGTGATCAGGGGAATGGAGCTGGACAAAGCCCGTTCCGGCAACGATCCCTATGCAGGAGATAAGCTCTACAGGAATGATGGAGACCATTTTACGGATGTTACTCAGAAGTCAGGAATAATATCAAATGGCCTCGGGTATGGTCTGGGAGTTGCAATTTCAGATCTGAATAAAGATGGCTGGCCCGATATCTATGTCACGAACGATTATATCGAACCCGACTACCTCTATATTAACAACGGGAACGGAACCTTCTCCAATAAGCTTGAAGAACATGTACAGCATATCTCCCTCTCGGCAATGGGTTGCGAAATCAACGACTTCAATAATGATACCTGGCCCGATATATTTACGGCCGATATGCTGCCTCCTGATAACCTGAGGCAGAAGCTTCTGTATGTGCCGGAAAACTACATGGAATACGCGCTTATGGTTATGCAGGGTTTTTATCATGCAACCCAGAGGAATATGCTTCAGCTGAACAATGGTAACGGTACCTTCAGTGAGATCGGTCAGCTTGCCGGCATCTCAAATACTGACTGGAGCTGGGCGCCGCTTTTTGCGGATTATGATAACGACGGCTGGAAGGACTTCTCAATTACAAACGGATATTTCAGGGATTATACAAACAGGGATTTCCTGAAATTCAAAAGAGATTATTACAGCCAGCAGGCAAGGGCGGGTCAGAAACCAGATACGTTCAAGCTTGCAGGTTTTATGAAATCAACTCCTGTTCATAATTATGTCTTTAAAAACAGTAAAGATCTGTCATTCACTGATAAAAGCCTGGAATGGGGATTTGAACAAAAAGGTTTTTCCAACGGCTGTGCATATGTTGATCTGGACAATGACGGCGACCTTGATCTTGTGGTAAGCAATCAGAATGAGACTGCCTCCATATTCCGGAATATGTTGCGGGAATCAAACGCTCCGGCATCAAACTATTTAAATGTATTGCTGAAAGGAGAAGGTAAAAATGTAAACGGACTGGGAAGCAAAGTTTATGTCTATACCCGGATGGGTGTACAATATATGGAGCAGATGCCTACCAGGGGTTACCAGTCGTGCGTCAGTCTGAAGCTCCATTTCGGGCTTGCTGATCTGAATGCAGCTGATTCCGTAAAGATAGTCTGGCCACTTGGCAAGGTCAGCCTTCTGAAAAACATCAAGGCAAACCAGACCATCGTTATAGATGAAAATAACGCTAAAGGGAAAGAAGCCGCTGCCACCCCCGGCCCGGTGATCTTTTCTCCTGTTGAAACCCTTATCGGCTATGAGCATGTCGAGTATGGTTCAAATGACTTTCAGAGGCAGCCATTGATGAAAACAATGCTTTCTCCCTGCGGACCGGTGATGGCGGCAGCTGATGTAAACGGGGATAACCTGACAGACGTTTTTGTCGGAGGCACAAAGGAAAATCCCGGAAAGCTTTACCTGCAGTCGGCAAACGGAACATTCGCCCCATCTGCCGGATTTAATTTCAAGGAAGACGTTGCCTGTACTGACGCGGATGCTCTGTTCTTTGATGCCGACGGGGATGGTGATCAGGATCTTTATATTGTAAGCGGAGGTTATCATGATTATGCTAAAAATGACAAGGCCCTCCAGGACCGTTTATATCTGAATAACGGATCAGGAAAGTTCACCAGGCAGTCTGAAGCCCTTCCCCGGATGCTTGATTCAAAATCATGTGTGAGAGCTGCTGATATCGACAAGGATGGTGTTCCTGAACTTTTTGTCGGAGGACGCGTAATGCCCGGAGAGTATCCTTTGCCGCAGGAAAGCTTTATTCTTGACAGGGATAAGTCAGGTCATTATCAAAATATAGCTCCCGCTTTGCTGCCTGAACTGGCGTCTGCAGGCATGGTAACAGATGCCGCCTGGGTTGATCTGAATAAAGACTCCTGGCCCGATCTGATAGTTGTCGGGGAATTTATGCCTATCCGAATTTTTATAAATGAGAAGGGAAAAAAATTCAGGGAGGAAACTAGTTCATGGTTCAGCGTTCCTGAAGGAGGACTTTGGAATAAAATTGCAGTGGCCGATTTCGACAAAGACGGCAACATGGATATAATTGCAGGGAATTTCGGCACAAACTCCCAGCTAAAGAGCTCCCCTGCCGAACCGGTTGAATTAACCTACAAGGATTTTGATAATAATGGGACTGTCGATCCGATACTTACCTACTATGTTCAGGGTAAATCGTACCCCTTTGCAGGCCGCGACGAGATGATCAATCAGATCAGTGTTCTGCGCAGGAAGTTCCCTGACTATGTATCCTATTCCACTGCCACATTGACGGATATTTTTACACCCGGAGATTTGAAATCCTCGGTAACCCTTTCTGCCCCTGAATTACGGACAGTCTTCTTCAGGAATACAGGAAAGAAGTTTGAAAAACATCTGCTGCCCCGGGAAGCGCAGTTTGCACCGGTGTATGCTATCGAAGTGCTTGATTATAACAAGGACGGCAATCCTGACTTCATTCTTGCCGGAAATCAGAGTACAAACTGTGCAAAGCTTGGAGTGATCGATGCCAACTACGGTCAGCTGTATGAAGGTGATGGCAGGGGAAATTTCAAATATATTCCGCAGAAGGAATCAGGGATCTCAATTACGGGAGATGTAAAATCACTTAAAGTATTGACAATAAAGGGAAAACGATATCTGTTCGCAGGTATTAACAACTATGGGGTTGTCACGTACCGGATGAATTCAAAATAGCGTCCGGCCTTCCGGGGGTATTACCCCTATCCCGGCCTTCCGCTCTTTATAGGCTTTTACCCCCATCCCAGCCTTCACCCAGGTGGGAAGGAGCAGATCCTGATAAACCCTATATTATTAAGCTCTCACGTAAAATGACAAAATTAGATTTTTATGAAACTAATAAATATATTTGCCCAAAAGAGCAGAACATAAATATGAAGTTTTTTTAATTGGCTTCTTTCACCACCTCAAAACAAATGAACCGGAATTCACCATTATACCTTATTATATTAATAGCATTTTTTTCAGCATCCTGCCATAATAAAGCAGGAAAGATGTTCACCTCCCTCTCGCATAAGAGGACAGGAATAAATTTCAGAAACTGGGTTAAGGAGAGTGAACAATTCAATGTACTTGATTACAGCTATATGTATAATGGAGCAGGAGTAGCCATTGGAGATATTAATAATGACGGATTACCTGATATTTATTTTGCCAGTAATCTTACAAAAAACAGGCTTTATCTCAACAAAGGCAATTTCAAATTTGAAGATATTACAGAGCGAGCAGGCGTTGCTGGTCCCGGTACGTGGAGCAATGGAGTTACAATGGCAGACATCAACGGGGACGGCTTCCTGGACATCTATGTCTGCACGTCAACCGATGGAAGGTCGCAATACAGGAAAAACCTGCTCTTTATTAATAATGGGAACCTTACCTTTACTGAAAGCGCTTCAAAGTATGGTATAGCCGATTCCTCATATTCCACGCACGCTGTTTTTTTCGATTACGATAAGGACGGAGATCTTGATCTGTTTGTATTGAATCATTCACTGGACAATTTTGCAATTCCAAAGGCTGAGTATAAAAACGTCCGTAATAAGAGATATGAAAACAGGCTATATAATAATAGAGATGGTAAATTTGTTGACGTATCCAGGGAGTCAGGAATATTTTCAAATATTATGAATTTTGGTCTGGGTGTTTCCGTAGCTGATTTTAATAATGACGGTTGGCCTGATATTTATGTTGGCAATGATTATTATGAACAGGATAAATTATACATTAATCAGAAGAATGGAACTTTTTCTGAACATCTTGATAAATATTTCGACCATGTCTCCCTCTCCACAATGGGAATGGATGCAGCTGATATTAATAATGACGGGTATATTGATCTGATTACCCTGGACATGCTCCCTGAAGACAACTATGGACAGAAACTTGTTGCAGGTCCGGACAATTATGATAAGGTAAGCATACTTAAAAATACGGGATTTTACCATCAGTCTACAAGAAATATGCTCCAGTTGAATAATCACGGAAGCTATTTTACAGAGATCGGACAATACGCTGGAATCTTCAGTACGAACTGGAGTTGGTCTCCGCTCATATGTGATTTTGACAATGATGGCAATAAAGATCTTTATATCAGCAACGGGTACGGGAAAAATAATACCCATATGGATTTTATTCAATTGACGGTGGATGAGATAATAAAGAAACAAAAAGGGGAAAGTACCATGACCAGGATGGGTGTTGTTGAAAAAATTCCCGCTACGATTCTTAAAAATTATATATTTAAGAATAATGGTGACCTGACTTTTACTAATGTTACCGATTCGTGGGGGGATGAAGTGCCTTCATTGTCAAATGGAGCAGCCTATGCCGATCTTGATAATGATGGTGATATGGATCTTGTGGTCAGCAACATCAATAATTATCCGTTCGTATACAGAAACAACGCCAGTGAACAGAAATTAAATAATTACCTGAAAATAAAATTTAACGGTTCAGGTTTGAACAAGGGTGGAATTGGTGCAAAAGTTCAGGTAAATTGTGCCGGCCAGACCTACACCCAGGAATTTATGCCTTCCCGAGGATATATGTCATCCGGAAGTCAGGAACTGATTTTTGGTATCGGCAAAGCGACCTTTATCGACTCGCTGAGGATTATCTGGCCTGACCTTCGTACACAGATATTGACCGGTCTTAAAGCGGATCAAACAATCACACTTAGTAATAATGAAGCGAACTCTCCTTCACCCGAAGTCCGCCCTGAATTCCATCCGCTTTTTGAGCCTCTGGATGAGAAGAAAATTGTAGACTACAGGCATGTTGAAAATGAGTACTCCGATTTCAGAAAACAGTTTCTACTGCCTCATATGCTCTCTACTCAGGGCCCACGGATAGCAATAGGTGATGTGAATAATGATGGCCTTGAGGACCTGTATTTTGGCGGGGCTAAGGACAATCCGGGCAAACTTTACATCCAGAATAAAGAGGGATTTTTTGAACTGCAGAGACAAGCCTGTTTTGAAACAGACAAAGGATGTGAAGATATCGGGGCGCTCTTTTTTGATGCTGACGGAGACAGGGATCCTGATCTGTATGTTGTAAGCGGAGGCAACGAGTTCTCAAAAGATTCCCCTGAGTTGCAGGATCGTCTGTACATAAATGACGGAAAAGGGCACTTCACAAAATCTACTGACCGGCTGCCGGTTATGATTACAAGCGGATCCTGCGTCAGAGCTGCTGATATTGACAATGACGGTGATCAGGATCTTTTTGTCGGCGGGAGATTAATCCCCGGAGCCTACCCTCTTGCACCCAGAAGCTATATTCTTGAAAATGACGGGAAAGGGCATTTCAGAGATGTTACTGCCCACTATAACAAGTTACTTTTGAATCCGGGAATGGTTACCGATGCACTCTGGACCGATTTCAACAGCGATGGTAAACCCGATCTAATAATAGTGGGTGAATGGATGAAGGTCAGACTATTTCAGAATAACGGAAAAGGACTTGATGAGATAACTGACCAGAGCGGCCTTAAAGATTCGGAAGGGTGGTGGAATACAATATCCCAGGCTGACTTTGACGGGGATGGCGATACCGATTACGTCATTGGTAACATCGGGCTTAATTCCCAGATAAAAGTATCAGCTGCCGAACCTGCCACAATTTATGCAAAAGACTTTGACAATAATGGAACTATAGATGCAATTATGTGCTATTATATACAGGGTATAAGCTATCCTTTTTATTCAAGAGATGATCTGCTGGAACAATTACCCTTTATTGCGAAAAAATTCCCTACTTATGAATCATATTCAAAATTGAAGATAACAGATATCTTCAGTGCAGAGGAGCTAAAAGATGCACTTCAGCTTAAAGCTACATACTTTGAAAGCTGCTACCTGGAAAACCTGGGAAACGCCCATTTCAGACTTATTCCTTTGCCTCGTGAAGCACAGTTTTCTCCGATATATAGTATACTAACCGGAGACTTTAATAAAGATGGAAATACTGACATGATATTAGCCGGAAATTTCTTCGGAACGAGAATAAAATTTGGAGAGTATGATGGCAATAAAGGATTACTTCTTACAGGCGACGGTAAAGGAGGTTTTACGGTTCTTAATGACCTTGAGAGCGGTTTTCACATAAATGGAGAAGTAAGGGACATAAAAGATGTCCGACTTGCAACGGGTAATAATATCCTGGTGTTTGCAATCAATAATGATTCCGCAAGAATTTATGGGTATGCAGGAGGCAAATAATATCAAAAGGCGAAAGTCAGAGGCGAGAATTCCGTAGACATGTCACTGATTACTGGACTCAGGCATTAAGTTCAGGATGGCGGATTAAATAAAAATAATTATTAATGACATCATCAAAAAGCCATTCATATAATGAAAAAAATAATTATCATTTCAATACTTTTCATCTCGGTAAGCTTATCGTGCAATAAAATATTCCAGAAAGATCTTTCTCTGACACCAAAAGAGTACCAGAGAATGGGTATGCCGTCTGGTAATAAGTTAAGCTCAGTCAGTGATTATATTGATGTAATAAAGGCGTTATATAAAGTCAGAACCAAAAATCCATTATCCTTTCCCAGAAAAAACAGTAAAAAATCCGGAGATGTTTTTAACCTCCTGATAAATAAAGAAAATCTGTCATTTGTGAATGATACAAGTATATCCTTGCGTGATAAAGCTATGCAGATTCAATCCTTCTCTTCTTTACAAAACAGTGAAATTCAACTGTATACCGACAAATTGAATTCAAAACAATACTATAATAAGGAATTGATAGAATTATATATCTATGGATTGCTTGTACGCGATAAAATGTTTGAGCTAGCCGGAGAAATAAATAATTCAAACTCAGAGACAGATATAAGTATGCAACAAGGCCAGAAGGTTGTGGTCCTTGGCTATGTTAGCCTGATCAAATTTTTATTGGATGAGCAGTTAAAATCCGGCGTTTATCATAGCAAAGATCTGTATAGATTAAGTTCTGCAGTGACGCTCTCAGCAACTCAAAATCTCAAATGGATTGAGCCTACCGAATTACATAAAATTTCAATCAAAATACAGAACATAATTGTAAAATCAACCTCTGGGTCTGTTAAAAGAAATTATAATGATTTGTTAAAATTACTTAACAATATAGACCGTTAAATATTGAACTCTGAAATGATATTTCTGCCATTAATTCCCCGGCAATATTTTTCTTTTATAATTTACAATTGACCCTGATCAAAGATATTGTTATAAACATTTGTTTATTAAAAAGGTAAAATATACATTTGTTATCAATTAACAATAATTAACAAAGCTTTAATAATATTTTAATATAAATTAACTAAACCTGTCAAAATTACTGATCCGTTTTTTCAAACACATTTTTTTAAAATTATCCAATTTTTTTAACCCTAAAAGTTTTCTTATGAAAATGAAACCTTTCCTAACTTGTTTGAAAAGTCAGATAAAGTTCCTGCTTTATGTTGCTTTTCTTACTTTATTTACTTGTGCTCCTTCACTTGCACAAGAACACAAAGTAACCGGTACTGTAACAAGTGCCGAGGATAACTCACCTATGCCTGGAGTAAACGTTCTGGTGAAGGGCAAAACTACGGGTACTATTACCGATATTAATGGTAATTACTCAATTAACGTATCTGGGAGTGATGCCGTTCTAGTCTTTTCATTCATAGGCTTCAATCCCAAGGAGATTACTGTTGGCGGTCAGTCTGTAATAAATGTAAGTATGACTACGGCAGCTACTCAATTGGGAGAAATCGTGGTAACTTCTCTTGGCATTAAGAGAGAGAAAAAAGCTATTACATATGCTGCACAGAGTGTTCCTGCCGCAGAAGTTGTTCAGGCCAGAGACCTGAACGTAGCTAACGAGCTGACAGGAAAAGTTGCAGGGCTGGAGCTGATCAAGTCAAATTCAGGTGTAGGTTCTCCCTCCAGGGTAGTAATAAGGGGTGACCGTTCTATATCCGGAAATAACCAACCTTTGTACGTTGTTGATGGTGCTCCTATTTCCAACTCTGCTTCTACACCGGATAGTGAATATGGCGGTATTGCTTACGGTGACGGTATCGGGAACATAAACCCTGAAGATATTGAGAGCATAACTGTCCTGAAGGGTCCTTCTGCAACAGCATTGTATGGCACACGGGCAAATAACGGGGCTATTGTAATTGTAACCAAGAAAGGGATTGCAAGAAAAGGCCTTGGTGTTGACTACAATCTTAATTTCTCCGTTGAATCACCCGTTATTCTTACCAAGCTGCAACAGGTTTACGGACAGGGAAGCGCTGGCACCTTTTTTAAAGGCAGTGAATTCGACTGGGGTCCGAAACTGGCAGGTCAACTTGTTCCAGAGTGGACACTAAATCCGCTTTCACCAAATTACGGTGGCACATATCCTTTTGTTGCACATCCGAATAACCTGAAGGATTATTTTCAAATGGCAACGAACGTGACCAATTCAATTTCAATGAATGCAGGCAACGACAAGATCCAGGGCTATTTTTCGTATACAAATACAGCTTCAAACGGTATAGTTCAAGGGAACAACCTGAACCGTGATAACTTCAATGTCAGAATTACTGGCAACCTTTCAAAAAAACTGAGTTTCGATACAAAACTTACCTATTTCCACCAGGATGTCAAAAACCGGGTATCATCCGGTGATGATTTTTCAAATCCTATGCGTGCAATCTTGCGTGTGCCTACCAATATTTCCCTGACCCAGGCTAAAGATTATTTTTACAATAACAGTGAAGGAGCCCTACTCCAGAATTACTGGAACCCTCACTCAAACGGAGGTGAAAATCCTTTTTGGATAATCCATAATATACCAAATGAAGATACACGTGACAGGGTTCTGTCAGTAGCCTCTGCCAGGTATGAAATTATTGATGGGCTGAGTTTGCAGATAAGGACAACTACTGACTTTATCTTCGACAATTCGAATACAAAGTGGTATAATGACACATATACAATAGCTGACAATGGCGTATTTCGAACAGGGAACAGCAATAGTAGTGAAATTAATAACGATTTCCTGTTGAATTATAACAAAACCATTGCAACTGACTTTTCTCTGAACGTTTCAGCAGGTGGCAACTTGCTGACACAAAAGTCTTATTACATAAACACCGACAATACCAAATTGCTTAAACCTAACCTCTTTACTGTAACAAATGCAAGTAACCTGATTGCAACTGAAGGCGGGTCTACCAAGAAATTAAATTCCCTTTATGGTTTTGCCACCTTAGGTTATCGGAACTACCTATTCGTTGACCTTACAGCCAGAAATGACTGGTCTTCCACATTACCATCTACAAGCTGGTCATATTTCTATCCGTCTGTGGGCTTGACATGGGTTGTATCCGATATGTTTAAAGCATCAGTTCCAACCTGGCTCACATTTGCAAAATTGAGAGCATCTTTTGCCCAGGTGGGTAACGATACTGATCCTTATCAGCTCCTTACCACTTATGCCTTCTCTCCCGGCGGAGCAGTTGGTTTTATTACAAGAGATGGAACCCTGCCTGCAACAAACTTAAAACCAGAGATAACAACATCAAAAGAAATTGGAATGGATATACGGTTCTTCCAGAACAGGGTCGGTCTTGATCTTACATTTTACAGGTCTAACAGTAAGAACCAGTTGCTGACCGTTCCGCTTCCGATTGCATCCGGTTTCAATGACAAATTTATCAATGCTGGTAATATTCAGAATACCGGTTATGAAGGTACTTTGAACCTCAAACCTGTTGTTGGAAGTAATTTTACGTGGGATATCGATCTTAACTTTTCCCATAACAAAAATTTAGTTGTTTCGTTGGGTGAAGGGCTTACAGAGTATACCATTCGTGGAAGATCCTGGATGACAACTATGAAGGTAGCTGAAGGCAGGGAGTATGGTGATATATATACCAGGGGATTTTTGAGGAATGCTAACGGAGAAGTAATTGTTAACGGGGAAACCGGCTTACCTTTGCTTACGCCTGGCGAAACCCTCCTGATGGGGAACTATAACCCTAAAATGCTTGCTGGTATGAGGAACTCTTTCACCTGGAAAGATTTTGATTTCAGCTTCCTTATCGATGGTCGGTTTGGCGGTGACATATTCTCATTTACTGAAGCAAACCTTGCCAGTGATGGTTTCTCAGATTATACGCTTAACGGAAGAGAAGGATTTATTGTTCCAGGTGTTGTCCAGACTACGGATCCTGTCACCGGTAATGTATTAAGTGAAGTTCCTAACGCCAAATCTGTTACATCAGAAGCATACTGGCAAATTTTAGGAGGTAGGAATACACCAGTAGGCGAGGTTTTTAAATATGACGGGACCAATATCAGATTAAGAGAAGCAGTTTTAGGCTATACAAAGAGTCTCTCAAACTTTCCGATTAGAAGCATCAGAGTTTCGATATATAGCCAGAACATATTCTTTATTTTAAATAAAGCTAAGAGACTGGACCCGAATCTCATGGTCGGTAATTCCAATTATCAGGGTACTGAAGGTTTTGGACTTCCTGGTACAAGGACAATTGGGATGAACCTCAGAGTAACATTTTAATTAATGTCCTAGCATTTAAAAAATCAGATATGAAAACAAACAAATTAATAAATATTGTATTGTCATGCCTGCTGATTGTATTTTCTTACAGCAGATGTACAAGTGATTTCGAGGAGATAAACACCAACCAAAGAGTTTTGGCGAATGTTGATGCCTCGACTATCGGTAATGTATTTGCCTATTCGGAATATAATGGACTGTTATTTGGCGGGGGAAGCTGGCAGGTCGCAGAGAACCTGTTTGCTGACCTCTACGTTCAGTACTACTCTAACTGGCAAACAAAATTCCAGACAGACCGGCATAATCAGAACACTGACTGGTCTGGTGCTGCATTTGATATATTTTATGGAGGTGCTGCGAAAGACCTGGCTGTTGTTTTCTCAGTGACAAAAGCAAATGGAATGGATGCAGCCTATGCAATTGCACAAATATATAAAGTACTGGTTTATCAGCGTATTACTGATTACTGGGGTCCAATTCCTTACTCCAAGGTTAATAATGGTCTTCAAAGTGTTCCATATGACACCCAGGAAGCTATTTACAGGGATTTCATTGTTCAGCTTGATTCAGCAACCACTACTCTGGCTCAACATACAACTGAAACTCCTTACGGGGGTAATGATCAGATCTACGGTGGTGATGTCAACAAATGGATAACCTTTGCCAATACTCTCAGGCTGAGGATAGCATTGAGGATGTCCTATATTGACCCAACAACCGCTCAAGCTCAGGCCGAAAAAGCAGTTACTGACGGAGTCATGGAATCAAATGCTGATAATGCACTGCTGTCAGTAAACAACAATTCATATAATCCTCTTCCTTTGATGTGCCCCTGGAATGAATTCCGTATGAGCGCTACAATGGAAAGTATAATGAAGGGTTTACAGGATCCCAGAATACTCAACTATTGGAGCCCGGCCAAAAATACAGGTTTAATAACCGGCATGAGAAATGGTTTATCAGTTCCCGAGATTTCAACCGCAGAACGCCAGTATGATAATCTTTCCACTCTGGCTCCCAGATGGAGTGATAACGCTAATCAGGGTATAACGCCCTGGGAAGTTATGAAGGCTGCTGAAGCATATTTTTTAAGGGCTGAGGGCGCTTTGAATGGATGGAACATGGGAATGACCGCTGAAGATGCGTATAATAAGGGAATTGAAACATCACTTAAATACTGGGCAATCAGCGACGCAGACATAGCTGCATATCAGGCAGGCACATCAACCCCGGTTGCACTTCCTGATTTCACTACCCCTCCTCAAAGCGATATCATCGTTTCATGGACTGCTGCTGATCCATCAAGACATCTTGAACAGATCATGACTCAGAAATGGCTTGCTCTGTACCCTGACGGCTGGGAAGCCTGGGCCGAAACACGCAGAACAGAATTCCCGACCCTTTATCCTGTGATTCATTCGGATGATCCGGAAGTTCCACCGGCCGCCTATATGCGCAGGATTATTTACGGGCCAAATGAATACAATAACAATCACGATGCAGTTACCGCAGCTGTTAATACGATGCTTGGAGGTCCTGATAAGTCTCAGACCAGACTTTGGTGGAATCCTGTTAAATAATAGTAAAGTTCAGTGAATTAATTAAAAGGGGTTTTCTTACAGAGGACCCCTTTTTCTTTTAATGTTGATTTAACCTTATATCATTCTGTTACAATCGCATTTCACAGGAGGTGCTGACCTCTGGGTCAGGTTCATTTCAATCAGCCTGGAGGTTCTGAGGTCCAGGCATCTGTCACAGCCGGAAAAGAGTTTCAGATCCCAGGTATCGGCGAACACCCTCCCTGCTTTCAGCCCAATTCCATATTCCAGGACTGATTCGAGCGAATTAATACCCGGCCTTGAAAAACAGCCCAGTTCCATTAATTTATCCATGGCTCCGTTACCTTCTCTCACAGGAATCACAGTGCAGCACTCTATACCTGCAGCGAAGGCAAAATCGAGCGATCTCTCAGCCCAGTACACGCCTTCCTCTTCAGTCAGAAACGGAGGCCGCAGGAGAATAAATGCTCTGGCAGGGATATTATGCCCGGTCAGAAAGCACACGGAATGTTCGAAATCCCTGAGGGTCATTTTCTTATTGAGCTTAAGGAGCAGATCTTCATTTGCAGTCTCCAGGCCGAGAGCAATATGCAACTCAGGCTTAAGCATATCCCTGAACCGGAGAGACTTTTCGCCGATCAGCTTCGGGTGGCTTTCCACAATAACAGTTTCGAAATGGCTCACCAGAGACGCAATTCTGTGGTAATCCTCTTCAGGAACTGCCTTACCATCAAAGAAGCTTCCGCTGTTATATAGCTTCAGGTGCCTGGCATCAGGCATCCGGCCCAGGGCCCATTCAATCTGACCGGGAATTGATCCGGGTGGAACTGTTCCGTCAGTGGTATTCTTCCAGAGGTCACACATAAGGCAGTGAAAAGAACACTCCCTGTTGGTCAGGAAAATTATTGCAGTATCCTCTGTCTTCCCTGAAATAGTACGTTCCTTCTCCACAAGCCAGGCATAAGGCCTTTGCGGGTCAACAGTATTCTTTTTACCACGCAGCGACTTTATCCAGTGGTCATCGGTAAAAAGATCCTCAGGCTCATTCATAGTTTGAAAGAAACTCCTTCCGGTAGGCGATCTCCCTTTCAGGAAAAATACTGTCAAACCCGGTACGGTCGACGGCGCCATGCTGGAAACGTCTTTTCGTAAAGACCGGCATATCCAGCCCTGTTATGGCTTTTACCCCCTGTGACACAATCTTTCCCTTGAGATCATAGAGTTTCTGGTGATCCCAGCCGGTCATTTCGATATAAGGGATACCTTCTGATATTTCGATCACATTAGGTAAAGTATAAGGACTGAATCCCTCAAAACCCATCAGGTCGGAGGTTGAGAAGGTTCTCATGTATCCCCTGCTCAATCCGCCCGAGTAAGTTAATGAGTGCTTGATAGAATCCACTCCCCATCCTTCGTGGTACAGCATCAGGTTATTGAGCACACTTCTGATAGTAAGTTCAGGATTCTCTTCGATAGGATAATCTTTCAGGTTTTCATCGCCTCCATCTCCGTCAATAATATATTTCCAGTCAGGATAACGTGAACGTATCCCCTGCAGAAGTGATAAATTCATTGTTGCGGATTGTATATCCAGGGCCTTATAGTCTTCTACCACTTTTACTGCCTTTTTCCAGTCAAGCGATTTATAATCGACCTCCACCGGTTCAAGAAATAGTTCCAGTCCGAGGGCTTCAAGAAATTTCCGTGCCTGCAAAAGGTCCTCCCCTGTCCCATCGATTGATAGTGTAAATGCCTTTAACCTAGAAGGACTCTCCCCCAGTTCCCTCAGTGCATGATAGGTCAGCAGGAATACTGATCCGCTGTCGATTCCGGCAGAAAAAGTAACTCCTACAGGTCCTGAGGCAGCACGGTACCTGAGCCACTTTTTAATTTCATTATATAACGCTCCCATATAGTTTTCACCTATGTGTGCAGTATCATCACCGGAGAACCTGTTTCGTTCAGGAGTGAAAAAACGGTCGTAGACCGGATTCGGGTCAGGACAGCCCAGGAGCTCAATTTTAGTAATATAATGAGCAGGCGCCATTCGCGAATATGAGGGATGGAACTGATCATCAAGTCCCTCCTTTTTAAGATAATCAAAGATCACATCAATGCGTTCGGCAATTACAAGAACAGGGCCGGCTGCTTTCTTTGCTATGAAATAACGTACCGGACGGCCAATGGAACGGGCCATTCTTACAGTCTTGCCATCTACGGAAACAAGACAAAACTGCCCGTCTATCTTACGGACGGCTTCGGCATCTCCTGATCTGACGGCAGCTACAGCTTCTTCGTGTGTCATATTATAAATAACGTTCTTTTCCGGATTTGTAAGATCCACCACATTTCCTACATAATGACTGTTCATAATCTCATTTCTTATTACTGTTAATTATTTTCAATCCTGTTCAATTAAAAGGTTCAAAGCTTTACTGTGATTATTCCGAATTTCAGTGTTTCCCCTTTAGGGAATGATCCCTTTCCCCTGCAGTATTGTAATATAACGGTTGCAGGAGATGTTTTTGTATACCTCCTTTGTACCGTCTGACCATGAGATCTCCATCATTTCAATTAACTTATTCTTTCCCAGTCCGATATGCATGCGCGGATCGTTGTTGGAAAGATAGCTTGTTGCCCATTGGTTTACAAATACCTGTTTCTTTCCGCCTGCTGTTACTTTCACTTGTGCCCCAATTGCGGCTGCAGGTCCATCCTTCCCTTTCAGTGTCACACCCAGCCAGTTATTGGAATTGCCTCCGTCATTTCTGAGCAATGCCACGGTGGCCTCTTTATCAACATGTGAAATAATTATGTCAAGGTCCCCGTCATTATCAAAATCCCATACTGCCAGGCCTCTTCCTGACCGTTTGGTGGAAAAATATCTGCCATGCTCCTGCCCGTTATTCTTAAAATGGCCCGATCCGTCATTCTCAAGAAGCAAAGGATACTGGAGTATAAGTTCCTCCGCAGTTCCGTCAGCGGCAACAATATCCAAATCGCCATCGTTGTCGAAGTCAAAAAGCATAGCGCCCCAGCTTCCTTTTCCAGCCATTGCACCGGCTACGCCACTTGTTTCAGTTACATCGGCAAACAAGCCATTCCCCTTGTTAAGGTAAAGGGCGCCATAGTTAAGGTCTGTGACCAGCAGATCCACAAGCCCGTCACCATTTATGTCTCCTGGGCACCCATGCATTGAACCGGTTCCTATCCCCTGGCTGTTTGCAGCCACTCCAATCTCCACTCCGACCTCTTTGTACTCTCCGTTATCATTTCTAAACATGAAATTCAGCTGATGATCATTGGCCTGGAAGATATCGAGATCCCCGTCATCGTCATAATCGTATACCGTCAGTCCCATACATTTTGAATCGGGATAACTGAGATTATTTGTACGGGTCACATCCACAAATTTACCGTTGGGTTGCTGTTCATACAACATTGATGCCTGTCCCTTATATTCGGACGGGTGAGGCATAAGGTCAGGTGTTGCAGGAGTAAAATATGCAGGATCGAAGGCCAGGAAATTCCCTACCATGGCATCAAGCCTTCCGTCCCTGTTATAATCCCAGAAGGAGACGCCAATACTCCACTTTGTGAATCTGTTGAGAGTATCCGGACCTGCAAGTCCCAATGAGCTTGTAATATCCGTGAATGTACCGTTCCCGTTATTTTTAAGAAAGATATTCGGACCATAGTTCAAAACATACAGGTCCTGATAACCGTCGTTGTCAAGATCGACAGCCCCGGCAGCCATGCTCCACTGATGAACGTCCACCCCGGCAGGATGAGAAACCTCGGTAAATGTCCCGTTTCCGTTGTTTCTGTAGAGTTCGCTGTGTGAATTGGCGAATACTTTTCCCACAGGATCTGAAATCCCTTCAAGGTATTTTCCATTCAACAGGTAAAGATCCATAAAGCCATCGTTGTTGTAGTCAAAAACTGTTACACCTCCGCCACTGCTTTCAATTATGTTCTTATATGTATAGTCGCCCAGGCAGTATTTGAAATTAATGCCTGCTTCTTTAGTTATGTCGGTAAATATTACTTTGCTTTTCTGTGCTGATAAAAAAGGTGAAGCAACCATAAAAGCCACGCTTAAAAAAATCGCAATTTTCCCTCTCCTCTCCATTATTTTTCCCGACATCTGGTTTATTTAATAATTTAATTTGTAAATTTTTTTTATCACAAGTACACGAAGACAAGAAGGTCCTCTTCCTGTGATAAGTCTCCAATCATTTCTTTGTGATTCTTTGTGCCTTTGTGCCTTTGTGGCAATGATAAATCTCCAGACATTTCTTTGTAATCCTTCTCAGTGTGGTAGTAAAAAATGGCTCATTTATTTCCTGTTCTGAGAGCATTCAGAAATTTCTCCTGAGTCACAACCCTTGTATTATATTCCTTATTATACTTTTGTAAATCAGGATTATCGGGATAATTATCACCTGTAGCCGGGGGATAAGATTTTCATGCCATGGAACGGAAGTGGTAAGACACTGTTCCCTGTGGCAGTATTAAGATCTCCGTCTTTAACCCATCCCACACTATGAATCAGGAAATCTCTTTTCCATCCGTTTTTCAATTGTGACAATGTTCCTGCATTGAATTTTACAGAAGTCTCATCACCGGCATTGGAAATAATGTACTTATTATCTGACGCAGTCAGAAGGGAACACATCGCCATATCTTGTATAATTACCGGTAAGATCCCTCCATTTCGGCTCTTTATCAACAACTGAATAATCGAACCAGTGGGGACCATAGCGGCCTCCCTTCCTGAAGCTGCGGGAGAAGCCCCTGTAATGAAGGTCAGCTGCGACAGGGTTCATAACGGTCGAAACAACGGGCGCTTCCGAAAGACGATCTGCAAAGAAAATATAATCCCAGTATATCTCCATATTGGTCCTGATCCTTATACGGTGATCAGCTGACAGAAATTTACCTGACAGGTCGGCGATAACAGTTTTATCCTTTCCCATCGGAAAGCCGAGGTTATCAATTATAGTTTCCCATTCACCTTTACTGTTTATGACCTGAATCAGAGGAGGAGTTACCTTCAGATCTGAAGACTGCGACAGGGCGACATTGATGCTGGCATCCGTAGGAAAGATCCAGCCGTTAAGGAACAGATAGAGTTTTCCGTCCCTGCCTGTTTCACCCGGATCGAGAACCAGATCCTTCATCTCAGTTACTCCCTGGTATTTATCAGGCCTGAAACCGGAGAGGTAGACGTCATCTTTCTTTGATACTGATGCCAGCACATCGTTCCCCCCGGAATCCATTGCAGAAACAGGAAGGTGCTTTTCCTTTACCGCATAGATCTTTCTTCCGGGAAATGGTGGCGGAGAGAACTGTTCAGGTACGAAAATGTCCACAGAATCAGGATGATCTACAGCAACCAGTTCTATTTTATCGAAATAGATGGTCTCCCATAGCTCCGATGTCAGCTGAATTGAATACTCCCCTTTTTCAGGCTTCAGCATTTCTCCCGGAACTTTCAGATAATCATCGGAGGCGTCCGCAAAAGCATAGGCTCTGTTGCCTCCCATGATGCCCAGCGGCATTCCGAGTGCACTCCGCCATAATATATCTTTTACAAACTCATACTGACTGCCGTTCCAGGTATAGAGGAAAGGACATGATCCTTTAAGTGTCTGGGCTTCAACAAGCGATTGATCGCTTCCGGGGAAGAATATGTTTTGCGGAACTCCGTTAGTCCAGGTAATCCTGATAACATCAGCCGTAGTTCGTTTTCCTATCCCAAAATGAATATCCGGATCAGTGACAACCAGGGTCTGGTAAAGATCTCCTGCCCTCATCTCCACCTTTGCACCAATTCCGAAATGGTTATTCTTTGCGCTGCCGGCTCTGAGACCTACAAGCTTCATCCTGATAAAATGGTTAATGTTTCCACCATCATTCCGTAAAAGAGTGACTCCTCCGTTAAGTCCGGCAACAGCCACATCAAGATCACCGTCATCGTTATAGTCAAATACAGCTATCTGCCTGCCTGACTCCGGCTCATCCGGCAATATCTTCGAAACGTCGGTGAAATTCCCTTTCCCGTCGTTATGAAACAGGAACAGGCCCCTGCCTCCTTTAACAGTCGATTCCCCTGCAACCAGGAGATCGAGATATCCGTCGTTATCAAAATCCAGGAAGGCGGCATCATAAGCTTTTACATCCTTAAGAGAAGCAAACATCTCCTTATTGTTTTTAACCTCTTCAAAAGTGCCGTCCCTTAAATTCCTGTATAATTTATGATTGCCTGCATTGACTGAGGCAATAAACATATCAAGGTATCCGTCGTTATTATAGTCACCGATGGTGACTGAGGTAGAGCCTGGTTCATCTGACAGGCCACTTGTGGAAGTAATATCCCTGAAAACGCCCTGCCGCTGATTTGAATACAAAATATTGGAAGCATTTTCATTTATTACGATAAAGTCTGCATCTCCGTCTTCATCATAATCGCCCAGGCCGGCATCCCGGGTTACAAGCGTCCTGCCTGCCAGACCAAGTTTTGACGACTGATCCTGGAATGTGCCGTCGCCGTTATTCTGAAATAGCAGATCAGTGCCTGTCCTTCCCTCAAACATATCAAGATCACCATCGTGATCCATATCAAAGAACATAGCCACATTTCCATCCGTTTTGCTTCCCAGCCCGGCCTTCGCCGTTACATCCTCAAAAATTCCGGGTCCTGCATTTCTGTATAGCAGATCACCTTCCGCCCTTAAGACAAACAGATCCATAAATCCATCATTGTCATAATCTGCAAAAGCTGCTGATGACTCCCTGCCGGCATGTCTTATCCCTGCTTCTTCCGAAACATCCTTGTATCTCCCCATATCGTTATTAAGAAGATAATGCTTATAGGATGAAGTTGCCGGATCATAGCTGCCCACATAAAGATCAATGTCTCCATCGCCGTCATAATCGGCTGCCTCCACATGTGTGGAGTTCCTGAATTCAGGATGCTCACCTTCATTGAAATGAGGAACGATATTCAAACCTGCGGATTCTGTAACATTAACGAATTTAATTACTTCCAGGGCTGACCTGTTATCGTTCACCTGTGAAGCAGGCTGCTGGTCAAAAGAGATGAGCGGGAAACCTATGAGCGACCCACCCGGACCTTTCAGATCCATAATTCCCGCCTGGTATGGTGAGGTGACCTTCAGATAATTATGGAATATTGTAAACTGTATGAGCGCTTTTTCCTTATCACCTTTTCTAAGCAATTCTATTGTGTTATTATAATATTCAACTGCTTCCTTCGGAAACTCCGGAAATTGCTTATGAATTATTTCCATCTGTTCCAGTGCCTTGTCAGTCTCCCCGTTACGGATATAGATCTCAGTAAGATTCAGATGGGGAACTATATTCCCGGGAGCCTTTTCAACAAGCTGAAGAATGACATTCTCCCGTAATTTCTGAGATTCCTTATCTGATGAAGCAGAGTAAAGTTCCGAAAGGTCATAAAGAGTCTTGACATGCCCGGGAGAGTACTCCAGACTGGTCTTCAGCTCCGTTATTGCCTTTTCCCTCTGATCGTTCATCTGGTAAACCGTTGCAAGTATCAACCTGACATCAGGGTCTTTGGGATCTATTTTAATAGCTTTCATAAGCTGTTTCTCAGCCTGGGGATATTTGCCCATTCTCAGATAAGTCAGGCCCAGATTTGCATAACCCAGCTTTTCTTTCGGCGCCAGTTTTATGTACTTAAGAAACTCTTTCTCTGCCTCATCGAGTTTAAATTCTTCAAGGTAGGCGAGACCCAGAGTCTGGGTCGTCATTAATTCGACTGATTTCTGTTTTTCCTTTTCCGGACTGTTCCTGCAGTTGAAAAGAGCAAGGGAACAAAACAGGCTAACCAGAACAATAATTAAATTTTTCATCCGAATAATATCATTAAATTATTGATGCTAACCGCTTATGCCAATTCATCAAATTTACAAAATTAAAGGTAGAGACAGGCTAAAGAGCGTCTCAATGTATATCCTGAATTATCTGCTCACAGAAACCGGAATCCCGTTCTTTATTTGCGCCAACCCCGGTATACCCATACGATTGCCTTTCCCATCAAACTGTATTGGTCCTGTAACACCTTCATATTTAATTCTTCTCAGGGCACTCTGTAGCTTTTCCCGCTCAGTACCTGCGCTTTTTATGGCCTCTAAAAGGATATTCATCCCGTCGTAAGCACAAGCAGCAATGGTACCGGGATAGCTGCCAAATTTTTTCCGGTACTGGTCACTGAATGTGTTCCATAGTTCTCCGGAGCTATTAACCGGATAAACGAATGTGACATTTTCATAATTCTTCATATTGCCCGGGATATTATTCTCATCAAGCTGAATCAAAGGACAATATACAGGCTGGAATAAATTATCAGCTCTTAACTTCTCTATCAGCTTAAATAAGGCAGGTGGTCCGACAAAAAGAATGATACAATCGATATTTCCGCCTTTTAGCTTATCTACAATGTCTTTAAAGTTATCAGGGTCAGAATTATAGGCAAGTTTTACAGGTTCCGGGATACTCCTGCTTTTTAATTTCTCAAGAAAACAATTCATTGTTGATCCTGAATCATAACCATCATCATGGATTATAGCTATCCGATCGTGCTTCTTATTATTGCCTATCGCGCTTATCAGAGCGTCTGACTGCTGAAAACCGTTTGAAACTGCATTAAAAAACCATGGCACAAATGCCTGGGCGAGTGTAGGATCCGCGGACCATGCCGATACAAAAACAACCCTTGATTTGGCCGCAACCTGTTCAACAAGGTGGGCGTTCCTTCCATCGTGGGAACCTGCCATAGCAACAACATCCTCATCAAATACCAGTGATACAGCCTGTTTGGAACCGGTTCCCCATGGTCCTTCCATCGAACGGACGATCAATTCAAATTTTATCCCCTTATACCCGCCAGGCTGGTTCGCATTGAAAATAGCCAGTTCTGAAGCCTGCCGCGCCTCAACTGATTTATTGTCCTGAATAAGTAATCCAATTTTAATTGTCTGTTTCGCTCCAGAATCCGCCATCGGGATCTTAATATCTTCATTAATAAGTTCCTCACGGGATTTTTTGAGTTCCGGCCGACTGCCATTAAGATGAACCGGCAGCAGGAAAGCCAGACAGGCAATAAGAATTGTATTACGGACTCTCATTTAGATCTGCAGCCACTGATCATAATATTTTTCTGCCGACAGCCAGGGCAATTTTCTTCAGTTCATTCATTAATCCCGCGAAATTTCCGGGATCAAGTGACTGATAGCCGTCGCAAAGAGCCTGATCAGGTTTGTAATGTACCTCCATTATCAAACCGTCAGCGCCGGCTGCAACAGCTGCTTTTGCCATGGATGGTACCATCCAGCTGATACCTGTACCATGGCTGGGATCGACAATAACAGGAAGATGAGTGAGTCTTTTCAGCATTGGCACCGCGCTCAGGTCAAGGGTATTCCTGGTGGACGTTTCAAATGTACGGATACCCCGTTCACATAGTACGATATTTTCATTTCCCTGATTCAGAATATATTCAGCTGCAAGCAGGAACTCTTCTATGGTAGCCATCATACCTCTTTTCAGTAAAATGGGTTTACGTGTCATTCCCACCTCTTTCAGAAGCGGATAATTCTGCATATTCCTGGAGCCGACCTGAAGCATATCCGCGTACTCTCCGACCATCGCTACCTGCCTTGTATCCATCACCTCAGTTACTATCGGCATTCCTGTTTCCTCCCTGATGGAACTGAGTAGCTTTAAACCCTCCTCGCCAAGGCCCTGAAAGCTGTAAGGTGAAGAACGTGGTTTGAATGCACCGCCTC
Source organism: uncultured Bacteroidales bacterium (assembly GCA_963816345.1). Lineage (GTDB taxonomy): Bacteria > Bacteroidota > Bacteroidia > Bacteroidales > VadinHA17 > LD21. The sequence continues at coordinate 140,091 of CAWFKI010000005.1, read as the reverse complement.
GCAGGATCCGGGCTCCCTCTTTTTTTACTGCCCGGGCAGTATCAAACAACTGTTCCTGACTCTCCACGGCACAGGGCCCGGCAATTACAACCACCCCGATACCACCTACTTCAACACCGGCAACATTCACAACGGAAGATTCAGTCCTGGTCTCACGGCTCACACGGGCAGGAACCCTGAATCCAACATTTGCCGGATTATTGCATGAATTTTCCTCCATTGGGAATTTCAATTAAAGATTAGTAAGAAATATCAGCTTTCTTGTAGATTTTATCATCCTTCTCAAAACGTGGTGCAGGAGAAAATTCAAATTTACCATTTACGACTTTAGCCAGAAAAATAGATCTCACATTATTCCAAGAATCATCGAAAATTATTTTACCAGTGACACCCTCATACCCGTTAAAGGTTTTCAGGTCAGTTAAGAGATCACGTATGAGTACCCGGTTCAGTCCGGCTTTCTGAATAGCCTGGATTAAAATATTCATACCATCATAGGCATGAGCGGCAAAGACATCCGGCTCCTGCCCGAATCTTTTAATATAATTGATTTTAAATGCCTTTAATTTGGGATTGTCAGCATCGGGATTATACTGACAGGTTGTCACAATACCTTCAGCGAGGGGACCGGCAATTTTAAGAAATTCCGGATTTACTATTCTGTCAGAGCAAAAAACAGGCTGTTTAAGACCCATTGCCCTGATCTGCTTCAAAATAAGCGCTGATTCTTTTGCATTTCCCCAGATTGTAATAGCGTCCGGCGAGGTTTTCTTAATATGTTCCAGCTGGTCTTTGAAATCTGTTTCTCCGTCGTTGAACCGTTCCTCGATTACCAATGGATAACCGATACGGGTGGAAGAACGTGTGAAATGTAAAATTCCCGTCCTGCCATACCGGTTGTTATTTCTTATTACTGCGACCCTCGAACACCCCTTCTTTTTAAAGATATAGTCAACCAGTGCATAGCTACTCTGACGGTCATCAGGAATAACACGTATCACCCATGGAATAGCTGTTTCGGTAAAAGTCGGATCGGGATCTCCTGTATTCACGCAGGCGATCTCAAGCTTAAGCGTCGCCCTTATTGCAACGTGTGAATTTATATCATCAATTGTACCCAGCCATGCCCAGACCTTTTCGTCATCCATTTTTACTACTTCATTGGCAGCAGCACCCCAGAGGCCGACATCATTGTGCTCCATCAGCCTGAATGGTATTCCATGGTAGCCTCCCTTCCTGTTAGCCTCTTCAACTGCCAGCTGTGATCCCTGAAGCATCTGTTTGCCCAGGTCTGAAATTATTGAACCCTCCAGCGGCCCCAGAAAACCTATTCTCACCTCAGTCAGTCCTGTTGGAGGCCTCAGCTCGCGTCCGGCGCCATAGAACTTAATTGGTACAAGAAAATGATATTTATAGGCTTTCTGATATTTATCAAATGCTACCAGTTCATCAGGTATATTACCATAGTTCTTTTTCTTTTCCTGCCCGTTCACCAATAGAGATGGAAGCAGTACAATGAGAATAAAAAACAATAAACTTCTGACATGTGGTTTCATATTTTCAATTTTATTATTTTTTACATATAGCATAAGCTTCTATCTCGACCAGCAGTGTTTCCCAGCAAAGTCTGGCCTGGATGCCGGTGCTGGCAGGCAGCGGATCAAGATTCAGCCACTGGAAAAAAGTTGTCCGGATCTTGTTAAATTCGGCATAATCCCGTTCGATATCCCTGAGATAATTTGTCGTTCTTACTATATCATACCAGGTCATTCCCTCAGCTGCAAGAAGGTTGGTGATATTACGGTAAGTTCTCCAGAGCTGGGCTTTAAAATCACCAATATGTTCGGCTTTTCCTTCCTCATTAACACTGGCCGTTCCCGATATTAAAAGGATTTTGTAATCTCCCAGATCGAGACGGAGAGCTCTTGAAAAAGAAGAGGGCCTCTGATAGTTATATGCTTCATTGATTACATGTGGGGCATGGACTACATGTTTTTCCACAGGAGGACGCTCCTTATGAATTGAAGGATAGACCGATTGCGGTATTGTACCATCATCAGTTAAAATCCCTAACTTTTTCATCTCAACCCGTTCTCCGTTCGTAAGTTTTGACAGATCAATCAGTAATTGCTTATCACCCATTATTCCTTGTATTTCTATTATTTAAGTATACTGTATTTCCTTTAATTTGATTAACCTGAATTATTTCAGAAGCTCTCCCCGACTTACGCCATCTGAGGTGGCAACCCAAAGCACATCTTTATCAGCATCGACTCCAATTATAAAATTATGCGCGATTGAAGGAGACAATGGTATTTCCCTTGTATGGCTGACACTTGTGCTATCATCTTTACGTCCGAAATTTTTAATGATAGCCTTCCCGTTGCTGTCATTTTCGTTTTTCTTGTAGGTCACCCAGTTCTTGCCATCAGTGCTGCTTAATCCGTTATCACTGCAGATGAATACAACCGGACCTTCAGCCCTGAGAAAATTTATGAAGTTACTGGCCAGGCCACTGTCGTGATCAAAATAGCCTTTCCAGTTTTTGCCGTCATACCGGCTCATGCCAAAATATGTCGAAACCCATAAGATACCGTCAGCCCAGGAGGTCGCTGTAGTAATATCATGGACAACCCCATCATCAGGTTGCAGATCAATTTCCATAAAACCGTCAGGGTCAGTGTAATCTCTGAATTGTTTGGTTTTTGTATTGTACTCAATTACGCCACCTCCCCATGCTGCTATATAGATCTTCCCGTCGCCGGCAGAAACTCCATAAGTCCAAGGTTCATGCATCGGGGCATTTTTTTCAGTAAATATCTCCCATTCCTTTGTATAAGTGTCGTAATGACCTGCTCCTCCTCCTGTGGCAACCCATACATCTTTCCCGTCACATATAACACAATAAACCAGATCGTTTGGCATGCCGCTGTTAAGCTGTGTGAAGTTTTCGAACTTTCCTGCCGACCATCTGCTTAACCCGCCAAGAGTACCGATCCAGACATCTCCCGTTAATTTGCTTACATCAATGGAAACTATTCCATTATGAGGCAGTCCATCTTTTGTTGTATATGTGCGCCACTTACCTTTCTCATATACTGCAAGACCCTCATGTGTTCCCACAAGTACCCGCTCTCCATCAATACGAACTGTATAGGCTTTGTTTGAAGGCAATCCGTCCTTTGTAGTAAAATTTCGCCAATGCCCATATACTGGCATTGGTTTTGTATCCTCTGTCCCGGGTTTATTACCAGACTGACTTCCAGTCATTACCTGAGGATTACCCGCACTTTCCCGGTCATTTGGGGAGAGGGAATTCATGCCAACAGATTGTTGCTTATTCCATATGAAACCCAGAGAGCCGAAACCTGAAACAACAACAACCAATGCCGCATATTTAAAGTAATTTCCCTGAAATCTTTTTTTCATGATTTTCAATTTTAATGAGATGTATACGATGCATGTTGAGTACCTGAAACTTCCTGAGCCTTTGAAGTCTTCACATTATACTCCGGCGATCTTAAGGATCTGAGATAATCAATCAGATCGTTAAGGTTATTTTTCGTCATATCGCTGACCAGACCATGCTTATCATCCTTACCGTATTTCGTCCATATCTCCTCCAGGGTGGCAGCCCGTCCGTCATGCAGATATGGTGCAGAAGCGTAGATATTGTTAAGGTGAGGGGTGTCAAATAAAACCGAGTCGTCTGAACGCGACAGCGTGCTTACATACTCAAGTTTTCTGTTCGTATAGTATGGAGGCGGATGGCAGGTTATGCAACGGTTTTTTTCCGGGATTACGTTACCGGAATTATCCAGGGTACGATCAAAGATCGCTTTTCCCCTGAGCTGCGATTCTGTCAGTTCTCCATCAGGATTATATACAAGATTCGGAGGATAATGTATCCCTGTAAGGATATAGGCAGTCAGTGCATCGAGGTCTTTATAGCTGAATGATTCAGTCCTTGTAAGAAAAGTCGAAAACCGCATTCCATCCTGTTTATAAACAGTCTGATTAGTGCCTGTCCATTTAAACGGGGCTGTCTCACTTATATCGCGCAATGACTCCGTATTTGTGAGATTTCTCCCCATGTCCTTACCTGACATATTATAAACCAGGCCATCCTCGTGCATATCAGGGTGGCAGGTATAACAACAGTACTGATTCTGAAAAGTATGCCCTGCATTATTGAAAAGCCTGCGTCCCCGGCGGGCTACGGTAATTCGTCGAGGGCCACCCAGGTCAATTGAGGAGACAGTCTCAAGAGTTTCGGTATTTATTACAGCAATTTTATCATCCAGTGTCTCAGCCACATACAACCTTTTACCGTCAGGTGAAAGAGCCAAACCCTTAGGATCAGAGCCTGTTTCAATACGTTTTTTAATATAGCGGCTGCTGATTCCCAGATTGTCGGAATATCTATTCAGCATTTCAGGCGTGGAATTTGCGATCAGGGCCCTTACCGAGTCTATGTCAATAACTGAAATACAATTGACCCCCGAAGATGATTCGAAAGCTTTTTTGCCATCCGGGGTAATGACTAAACCAAAGGGATCAGGATAATATGCATCGGGTTCATCGAGCAGAAGCTGGATCACCCTTCCGTTATTCTTCCTGTCAATTATACCGAAGCCATGGGTCATCATCCATCCCTGTTCAACCTGGATAGATGGAATCAGATTTTTCGGACGGATCAATGTTACAAATCCGAGGTCACCTGACGGAGTAAATGCAACATTTTCCATCATGTATGCTGATTCCATATTTGTATAACCGCTTATCCTTTGTGTACTGTCATCTATGACTGTGATTTCGGTAACAACCGGTTCTCCGTAAGGAACGATATTCGCACGCCGGCTGGTCACATAAAGTACCTTCCCGTCAGGCGATAGTTTTATTCCGGTAGGATTATTGCCGGCTGCCAGCCTCTTTACCTCTTCCCGGGTATTAAGGTCAATTACAGAGATATCCGAAGAATAAGAATTAACAACGTAAAGCGACTTTCCGTCAGCGCTCAGTGAAAGCCCGGCAGGTCCATTTCCTGTTTTCAAAGTATCTGTGACCTTCTGGGAACCCAGGTCAATTACCGAGACATTATCAGCCCACTCATTACTCACATAAGCTTTCTGTCCATCGTTGCTTAAAACAACGCTGTGTGGCTGAACTCCCACCCCGATCTTATTCAGAACATTTTGTTTTTCAGCATCAACAACAAGCAGGGCATTTGCTTCCTGGGCAACAACGTACAACCTTTTGCCATCCGGGGAAACAGCCAGATTAAAAGGTGAGAGGTAAGGCGCATTTATCAGTTTTGAAATAATACCGGTCTTTTGAATATACAGATGGCATGAGGTACATAAAAGAGGATGGTCAGTTGTAGCTGTTTTTGAATCTACATGTGCCCTTGCCAGTTTGTGTAAAGGAAAACGAACGAGCAAACCCGCTGCAAGAATAATTCCAAAAAAGATAATTAATTTAGAATATCTCATAATAATTATTCTGTATCTATAAGTTTTTCTTTTATACTGCTTATATGAACAGGAACACTTGTCGGAGATTTTTTTACTGCCAGAGGTATCCTGTTCTCCGGCACAAGTTCATGATCCTCATGACAGCCAACACATCCGCGACGTTCATTGGGACGTAACCATAACCAGTCACACTCCTCAATGACATGTCCCTCATTATCCAGCGACCTTATCTTAAATGGTTTATCTGCAATAATTTTAAGATAGAACGAACCATCCTTCTCTGTCTGAACAATACCAAGGGAGGAGTCTAAACCCATGATCTCAATTTTAGTTGTTTCAGGTATTGATGGTGACCAGACCGGTAACCGCGGATCCTGAAGATTGACATTCTGGCAGACTATTAATCCTGTTTTGATGTCCGTATGCACTTCACTCGGAAGCTTTCTTGTTCTCTGATGTACCCTGACTTCAACGGCCTCCAGTACATCATAGCCGCTGTTATTATATATTGTCTTACCCGGCTCCTTCTTCTCAGGATCAAATTCGGCCAGGGAGAAACAGTCAGCAGCGGACCTGCGGAATGAAACTAAAAGTTTCCCTGACTGTTCGGGAAAAACTGATTGAAATTCACCCTCTGTTCCGGATGTCAGATTTTCGCCTGAATGCAAAGGCCGGTTGTAATTTATGGCAATGATATGACTGCCCCGCTGAGTGGTACTGTCTGTTTCAATAAAAAATATCTTTTTATTCATTGTTTCCCAGCATCTGCCTGTTACTGTGCTTCCGGCGGTTCCCTGATAGAACAGTTCATACTTTGTGCCATCAGGTCGCATTACCATAAGTGCTGTATTTCCTGCATCAGGATACACTCTCCTGCTGACGGATAAGATACGGCCGTCATTCAGGACCGTAGAAGCGAGATATGTATGAGGATTATATGTTATTCTTTTAAAATCAGATCCATCCAGATTACCTGTAAATAATGAATGTTCTGATTTCAATGAATCATCCGGCAGGAATTTGCTAAAGACTATTTGTCCCAGGGGCAGGTATGCCGGATCGGTACAATTATCATTTGAAGATGTAATCTGTCTGACCTTTAAACTGGCCAGATTCATTTCCCATATCTGCCAGGGGTCATTTTCTTTAAGCTGACCCGTAAAAAGCATATGCCTTCCATCACATGAAATCTCAGGAGAGCGTGCGGAAAAATAATCTGATGTAAGAACCTTTGCTGATTTACCGGGGTTTGAAGGGTCAATAACGGAGATACGTGACCCGGGTATATACCTGCCTGTATTTTCGTTAACATACCTGTTGTTCTCCGGTTTCCTGCTGACCTCCGTGAAGATGATCATACCATCAAATGAAGCTTTCCTGCAGGATATTAAGAGAATACCGGAAGAACATATTAACACAAATGCAATAAGAATCAGTCCCGCTCTCAATCTGTTCATCCAATAATCAGTTTTTAGGTTCGGTTATAGTAATTATCTGGTTAGCCTTTATATTCTCCAGTACCTGATACTTCCCGGAAGGCCATCTGATCTCAATTTTGTCAACCATGTCATTTTTAGCAAGGCCGAAATGTACACGCTGGTCATTCTGTGAAAGGTATCCAGTTGTACTCTTTTTCTGTGCGGATTGCATCTTCCCGCCGGAAAACAGCTTTACTCTTGCACCTACCGCGTCGCGATTGCTCGTCGTACCGATAAGGTTGAGAGTGATCCAGTTATTCAGGTTCCCTTTATTATTTCTAAGAAATACGCAATGATCATTCAGATTAACTATAAGAACATCTATATCACCGTCATTATCATAATCTCCAAGAGCGACTCCCCTGCCTACCATTTCTTTCTGGAAATATTTACCCAGTTCCAGTGATGCATCCCTGAATTTTCCGTTGCCCTCATTTTCAAATATCTGATCTTCCTGTCCGTAAAGATGCTTTAAAGCACCATTTGTCTTGTAAATATCTTGGTCGCCATCATTATCATAATCAAAGAATGATGAAGACCATCCCACGAACTGGGCGGAAGCCGTTGAAATACCTGAGGCAACACCTTTCTCTGTGAAAAGTCCATTGCCCATATTCTCATATAATGAACAGTAAGAATCGTCAGAAACAAACATATCGAGGAGACTGTCTCCATTGAAATCGGCAAAGTCAACCGACATACTTACAGTGGCTTCTCCACCCTGGCTGAAAGCTGTGCCGGACATGGTTCCCCTGTCGGTGAAGCCTTTTCCTGCATCATTATGCCACAGATAGTTCAATGTGTGGTCATTTGCAACATAGATATCCACAAAACCATCGTCATCGTAGTCAGCGGCACCGACACCCATAGCTCTGCCGTCAGTATCGTTTATACCCATACTCTTTGTAACGTCCTCAAAAACTCCATTCCCTTTGTTGTGATAAAGGATATCCGGCTGGGCATCATAAGCCATTGGTCCCGGAAAGCCGTCAGGGGCATAAAAGTATTTGTATTCCGGATCAAAATAGAGGTAATTACCAACATAAAGATCAAGCAATCCATCGTTATCGTAGTCAAGCCAGACAGCCCCGATACTGCATTCCTTACCTCCTGCTACTCCGGCCTTTTTTGTCACATCGGTAAATGTACCGTTGCCATTATTTTTAAAAAGAACATTAGGCCCGTAATTACTCAGATAAATATCAGGATATCCGTCATTGTTAAAATCACCGATTGTGATCCCCATAGAATAAAAGGGACCACCTACACCTGTTTTTTTGGTCACATCCTCATATGTTCCGTTACCCATATTATGATACAGATGATTTTCCGGCAATTTCACAGGTTTGGGATCCTTACTGAAACCCTCTTTCCAGGTTCCGCTGCACATATAAATATCCATCAGGCCATCCTGATCATAATCAAGAAATGCTGCTCCTCCACCCACAGATTCAATAATATTATTAAGGTGTTCTTCCCCGATGGAGTGAACAAAGTCCAGACCGATCTCCTTGTCTACTTCCTGGAAATAATCGTTTGTGGCAGGAGGCGGTGTTAAAGCTGATTGTTTAGGTGAACCTGAAGAGGGGCTGTTTCCTGACCGGCATCCGGAAACCAGCAACAGGAAAAAGAAAAGATATGTAAAATATCTGCCCGACTTTACATCGCTGTAATCAATAAATAACATTCTCATGTGGTCAGGTCTTTAGGTAACAGTGCAAACTTATTCATTTATTCCAATTAAAAATTACTATAAAAGAAATTAACACTTTTAGCTATTACATTTAAGTGAATTTTAAGAATACCAGATAGCTGATTAAAAATATTTTAACACTATCCTGACTAATGCCCGATCCTGCAAGTGTTTCTCCAGACCTTAAAAAAATGAAATGCCTCAGACCTGCAGTAAATTTCAGGTGGAGGACAACAACAGTTAAAAGCGTCCTGAATGGCAGCTCAGGAATCGCTTAACGGGACTTATGGAAAACGTTCCGGAAGGATGAAAATTGTGATTAAATCTGTTTTGTTGTGCTAATTGTAAAAACCCCTCACTGGCCCTCCCCTGTCTCAATTTAACTTCTAACCCCTCCCTGACCCTCCCCTTTTTTATTCTCCCATTTTTAACCCCTCCCTAACCCTCCCCTTAAAAAATAAGGGGAGGGAAGAAAAGCATTGATGTTAAGGATCTTACCCCTTCCCTTACTCTTAAGGGAAGGGGAAGGGGATGGGTTTTAAAATTAGAGAGAAGGGGGGATGGGTTTTGAAATTAGAGGGAAGTGGATGGGTTTTAACCCCTCCCTAACCCTCCCCTCTTTTATTCTATTTTTAACCCCTCCCTGACCCTCCCCTTAAAAAATAAGGGGAGGGAAGAAAAGCATTGATGTTAAGGATCTTACCCCTTCCCTTACTCTTAAGGGAAGGGGAAGGGGATGGGTTTTAAAATTAGAGGGAAGGGGATTGGTTTTAAAATTAGAGAGAAGGGGATGGGTTTTGAAATTAGAGGGAAGGGGATGGGTTTTAAACTTAAAGAGAAGGGGATGGGGATTGGTTTTAAACTCTAACTCTAAATCTGTTCGGTTTCTACTACTTTGGCAAATATATCTGCATAAGGCAAAATGAGATATGTACTTCCTTCGAACTCCATTTCTGTCCCGGTAAACGGTTTATAAAGCACCACATCACCCGGTTTAACTTCTGCATTTTCGATAACACCCATCCAGGCTATGGGAGCAGCCTTTGATTTTTCCTTTGCCATATCAGGAATGATAATGCCTGATGAAGTACGCTGTTCATTTTTTGGTTCGGTGATGTTTAGAATCACCTGCTGGTTTATTGGTTGTAGCTCTTTCATGATTGTGATTTAATAAAATTTAGATTATTATATTTTTATATTCCAAGTAATTCTTTCAGTCTCTGCTGGTTAAACCCAACGATTATCTGGCCGTTAATGTCCGTCTGCGGAACTCCCTGCTGACCCGACCGTCGTACAAGATCATCTGCTGCACGCTGATCTCTGGAAATATCCACATCAGTATATGCTATTTTGTTCTTCAGAAGCCATGCCTTCAATGTATTGCACCAGGAACATGAAGGGGTTGAGTATACAGTTACCCTCCTCCCGGGTTTATCTTCCGTCGCCGTTTTTGCCTGGTAAAGAGTGTGCTCAGTCATCGCCTTATAATAATCGCTCTCCTGGCAACCTTTTATTACACCGGAGAGTCTGCAATTCTCAAATACAAGCAGAGCAGGAACTGTGGTTATTCCATAATTAGTATGAATATCTTTCACCTGTGTTACATCAGCTGCGTATATCCCTGCATCCTTATTACCAGTGATTGCATTTTCAAAATTCCTGAAAGCACAGACACTTTCTGCACTTCCTTCCTTATAAAGAAGAAGATACGACCTGGTGTCTTCTGATGATTCCGACAGAAAATCAGAATGCGAGTTAACTTTTTTCATTATTTATTCAATTAGATGTATGTATTGCCCGGATGTTTTAACCGATCGACCGGCAGGATTAACCCGCAGGATTGAGATTGATTTTTTATTCATCTTAATCTCCCTAAAGTAAAATGCTGTAATTTCCTGTCTTTAACTATCAGCGGGGTAACAGGCGCTTTGGATCTGGCATTGAAGATCATATCGTGCCCAAGGCATAATCCCATCATTATATTGAGCTGAGTGCCCTTTTCTTCCAGGAACTTTGCCTGCCCGGCCGGATTACATGAGATTCCTTTATAACCCGGAACCAGATCAGTAAAAGGAATTTTCCCATACCTGCAATTGACTTTATCAACTATGAAACCGGCAGCTGACAGAATTTCTTCCAGCTTATCAGCTTCTTTATTGAATGTAATACAATTGGCTATCCCGATTCTGTTCAAACCCGCTGTTCCGGCATATTCGATTATCTCCTGAATCCTGTCCATGCCAGGGTTTAAGGAATCTTCAGCAATTTTCAGAACCTGTTTATCAATATCACTGTACAATCCCGAATGATCAATATTTTCCATGCCACTGTTTCCCTGCACAACTGTATCAATGGCTGATATGTGACCTTTAACTTCAGTTTCAAAGGCATTATTTAAAGGCGATGTCATTGTTACAGTATCTTTCATTCTAATATTGTCAAGTATTATATTCTCTTTCCGGAATATATGGCGGTTTTAATTAAACAGTGCAAATTTATTATTACGCGATGCCGCCTCCAACAAGATCTGATGTGAGTAGCCCAGTAATAAAAATGATATACCTCAACTTTTTTGTTGTCGGATTTCAGGTTACCATATTTGTTTTTGTGAACCATGAGAATCAGATAATGAAACCCACATGATTTGCAAGAATCACAAACACGATACGAATATAATCTCAAATCATGTGCGGTTACCTGTCTGCCCTGCCTACCCTGCCTACCGGCAGGCAGGCATCATACCATTAAAATAAAAATTATATAATGATGAAATATGGAACAAATCATCAATCAAATACCAAACGGAAAATATTACAATATCAAGGCTCCGAAAGGTTCAAAAAATAACTAAATTTGTTAAGGTTCTCTACTATTAAAGTTATCAGCACAAAAAAATAATCCTATGAAAAAGACCAGAAGACTGATTTTACAGTCAGTAATCCTTATGGCATTATCGCTTAATGCCTTATCTCAGCCGGCAACAAGCCTTGTTAAAGTAATTGTATCATGTGATCATAAAGACTGGACATATAAGGTAAACGAAGAGGCCAGATTCTCTGTCCAGGTACTTAAATATGGCAATCTGATGGATAATGTGGTAATCGATTACGAAGCGGGGCCTGAAATGATTCCTGACCGGAAAAAAGAGGGTGTTATTCTTAAGAATGGGAAAACAGAGTTTACCGGAACGATGAAAGCCCCCGGTTTCTACCGGTTGCGGGTATGGGCAGTTGTTGATGGCAGGAGGTATGAAGGAATTGCAACTGCTGCATTTGATCCTGGAAAGATTGAGCCGACTGTAAAGAATCCTTCTGATTTTGAGACTTTCTGGAATAACGCTATTACTGAAGCCCGCAAAATAAACCTTGATCCCAGGATCACGCTGATGCCTGAGAGATGTACAAGTGATGCGAATGTTTACCAGATAAGCTTTCAGAATGAGGTCCCCGGTTCGAGGATCTACGGCATTCTTGCGATACCAAAAAAACCTGGTAAATATCCTGCAATTTTGAGGGTCCCGGGAGCAGGAATCCGTCCATATAACGGTGACTCAAAAACTGCAGGTCTTGGGTTTATAACACTTGAGATAGGAATACACGGGATCCCGGTGAATCTTGATCCTCAGGTCTATGATAATCTGATGAATGGAGCTCTGTCATCTTACTGGAGCATAAAAATGAATGATCGTGATAAATTTTATTACAAAAGAGTATACCTGGGATGTGTCAGAGCGGTTGATTTTATCTTTTCGCTGCCTGAGTTCAACGGTTCAGATATTGCCGTAACCGGCGGAAGCCAGGGCGGAGCTCTCACTATTGTCACTGCAGGATTGGATAAAAGGATAAAATATATGGCCGGATTATTTCCGGCAATGTGTGACCACACAGGATATCTTTACAAAAGAGCGGGAGGCTGGCCTCACTATTTCAGGGATGCAGAGCCGAAGCCCGGAGAAGTGGAGACTCTCGGTTATTATGATGTTGTGAATTTTGCCCGCAGGGTTTCAGCCCCGGGATTATACACCTGGGGGTACAACGATATCACGTGTCCGCCTACATCGATGTACTCTGCATATAATGTGATCACTGCACCTAAAGAATTGTTAATATTCCAGGAGACAGGTCACTGGACTTTCCCGGAAGAGACTGAAGAAGTTAACAAATGGCTCATCAAACAGTTACAAGGCCAGTGATCAATTTATCAAAAGATTCTCCTTTTTAATTATCAAAAGGGATTTCTTTGCCTGTAAGCCTTATTCTTCCCATAAGCACCTGGGTGCACTGAGGATCGAGGTAGCCTTTGAAACCTGGTTGTTTACCGCCCACAGATATTGTAAAATAGCCGGGTTCTATGACTCTTTTATCTTTATTGTTTATAACAGAGAACTGCCTTGGTTCCAGAGTGAATTCAACCTCTTTACTTTCGCCCGGCATCAGGGATATCCTCCTGAAGCCTTCAAGCTGCCGAACAGGCCTGGGTGTAGAAGCTTTTTCATCCGTGAGGTAGAGCTGTACTACCTCCTCTCCGGATACTTTTCCTGAATTTGTAACAATACATCTGACATTAATTTTTTCACCGGCTCCGGCATTTGCAGGCAGGGCTAAGCCACTGTATTTGAAAGTAGTATAACTTAATCCATACCCGAATGGATAAAGGGGCTCCCCGGTAAAGAACCGGTAGGTCCTTCCCTTCATATCATAATCTTCGAACGGAGGAAGCTGATCAACTGACCGGTAATATGTTACCGGAAGCCTGCCGGCAGGATTATAATCACCGAACAGAACGTCAGCCACAGCATTTCCTCCCTGTTGTCCCGGATAACCGGCAAGAATGATTGCAGATGCTTTTGCCTGGGCCTGGTTAACGGCCATTGCTCCTCCATTCATCAGCACAACGACCACTTTTTTGCCTGTCGACAGGAGTGATTCAAGAAGCTGTTCCTGGACAGCGGGCAGGTTCAGATTTGTTCTGTCACCGCCTTCAAAACCATCTATCTTAATCTTCATCTCTTCTCCTTCGAGTCGTTGTGAAAGCCCGAGTACAAGAACCACGGCGTCAGCCTCTGCTGCAGCTTTCATGGCATTTTCAACAAGATTCTGCCGCGGACGCGCCCAAAGCAGCTTAATATCAGCATCACCGGAATAATTCCTGTATAATAATTCAATTTTGTATCTGACACCTGCCTTTAGTTCTACAGGTGTTTCCTCATGAAAAGCGCTGTGTTCACCCCTGTACTTTATAATACTCTTCCCATCGAGGAATATCTCATAACCTGATGAACCCCATCCGCCCAGATAAAAGGTCCCGGATTCCGGAGGTATCAGCCATGTTGTCCATTTGATTCCAAAATCATCATCCGGCATGTCAAACCGGGGTGAAAAGTTATCCCAGTAGAAATTTATGTTATCATCGACCCTTGAGAAGAGCGGTTCACCCTTCATCTCCCTGTTATTGTAATACTCTCCCGTGGCGCCCTGCCTTCCATCTTCCGTTTGCAGGTAGCATGAAGGAATAATAGTCAGGTTGTGGACTCCTTCTGCCAGATCGCTTCCCTCGGAATAGATAACGCGCGTACCGGGGCAAAGCTTGCTCTTTATTCCCTTCAGAACAGTAACCGGATCCTTCGGAATACCGTTATAATTTCCAATCAATGCTTCAAAATTATCAGCATTGGGCCCGATAACTGCAATTGTCTTTATAGCTTTGGAAAGAGGAAGTGTATTATTCTCATTTTTCAGCAGCACAATTGATTCCTGTGCAGCCTTTCGTGAAAGGGAATTGTTATAATCTGAGCAATTCACAAAATAAGGGATCTGTGCATAAGACACCATCTCCTCCGGATCAAACATACCAAGTTTAAATCGCGCCCTGAAGATCCTCTTTGCTGCCCTGTCAATATCAGCCTCTGTCAATAGTCCGCGGTTCACTGCCGCCACAAGGTTCTTATAATCGACGCCACATTCAAGATCGGTGCCAGCTTTTAATGCATCAGCTGCTGCTTCCGTAGCGTCCTTTGCAAAACCGTTGAACTGGTAAAAGTCCGAGATAGCCCAGCAATCGGATACTATATAGCCTTTAAAGCCCCATTCATTGCGAAGTATGCCATACAAAAACGGATTTGCACAGCAGGGATAATCCCTGAACCTGTTATAGGCGCCCATAACAGAATAGACACCCGCATCCACGACAAGGGTTCTGAAGGCAGGCAGATAAGTCTCCCTGAGATCTGATTCGCTTACTTTAGCATTAAAGGTGTGCCTCAGAGGTTCAGGACCGGAATGTACCGCATAGTGTTTTGCAGTGGCTACTGTTTTAAGATATTTCGGATCGTCACCCTGCATTCCCCTGACAAATTCATACCCCATCCTTCCGGTAAGGAACGGATCTTCTCCATAGGTCTCCTGTCCTCTTCCCCACCTCGGATCCCGGAAGATATTGATATTCGGAGACCAGAATGTAAGCCCCTCGTAAATACCGGTTTTCCCTCGCCTCTGAAACTCATTGTATTTGGCCCTCGCCTCATCGGAAATGGCATTTGCCACATTGAACATCAATCCTTCATCCCAGGAATTTGCAATTGTAATCGATTGGGGGAACACTGTTGCATAACCGGCTCTTGCAACGCCATGCAGTGCTTCGTTCCACCAGTTGTACGATGGTATTCCAAGTCTTGGTATAGAAGGAGCGGTATAGAGAAGCTGGTCAGCCTTCTCCTGCAGTGTCATCCTGGAAATCAGGTCATCGACTCTCTCATCGACTGAAAGGGAAGGGTTCCTGAACGGGTAGGAAGATGGTCTCTGCTGGGCTGTTGCAACAGGGGCTGAAAGACAAATCGCCAGAACAGCTGTAACCAGAAATACTTTATTCATTGTATTATAATTTTGACTTTAAAGGGGTGATGCCTGCCTGCCGGTAGGCAGGCCTGCCTGCCTCCTGCCTGCCGGTAGGCAGGGCAGGCAGGCCTGCATGAGTTTAAAAAATGCACTTAAACTTTTGGCAGATTCCATGGCCCCCGGTAATCGGGTACCAGATATTTGTTTGATTCTTCGTCGTTGGTAAATTTCACACCATCCCAAACCAGTTTTTTACCTGTACGGTAGGCTATATTTCCAAGACTTGAGAATTTGGCTATATGTGCTCCAATCTCGATGCTTGCATTGGTATTCTGATTCCGGCTCTTAATACATTGAAGATGATTTGTGACATGATTCTTCAAACCCTGACCGGTTCCCTTCTTCAGGGGCACTGCTTCCATTCTTTGCTGACGGTTTACTATCTCAGGTATCACTTCCCAGCCTTCACGGTCCACGACGAGTGTGCCGTTTTCCCCTACGAAACCTAATCCGTGATTCCGGCCATAAGCGCCATCGTCAATACCAATTGCATGATCCCAAAGAACGTTGAATCCGTCGAATTCGTATATAGCCTGCAGACTATCAGGAGTTTCACAGGCATCCAGAGGATAACCGTACTTCCCACCCATGGCCATTACAGATTTAGGAGCTGTTACATTCATGCCAAAGAGCGCATAGTCAAGAAGATGAACACCCCAGTCGGTCATCAGGCCCCCGGCATAATCCCAGAACCAGCGGAAGGTAAAGTGGAAACGGTTCCGGTTGAAAGGACGGGCCGGAGCAGGACCCAGCCACATGTCATAATCGACACCTGCAGGAACAGGTTCATCGGCCAGCACCGGGATAGAGGGGCACCATCCCTGGTAAGAAAATACCCTTACCAGCCTAATCTTTCCAAGCTTGCCAGATCGTATAAAATCTACGGCATCGAGCCAGTGCGGATCGCTTCTCTGCCACTGTCCGACCTGCACGACAGTTTTATTTTTCCTGGCTGCACTGACCATCCTGTTGCATTCTTCAATGGTCCTGCCGATCGGTTTCTCACAATAAACATCCTTTCCAGCCTCACTTGCGGCAACCATTTGCAGACAATGCCAGTGATCGGGAGTTCCGACAATCACAACATTTATATCCTTATTATCGATCAGTTTACGCCAGTCCTTATAAAGATTTGCAGGTTTCTTTCCCCTCAGCTTCTCAACATCTGCCGCCCTGCGATTCAGAACGCTTTCGTCAATATCGCATAAACCGACACATTCAACTTCAGGATGTTCGAGAAATGTACTGAGATCAGCAAAACCCATCCCGTTGCAACCTATAAGGCCGACATTGATACGGTCTGAGGGAGCAAACCCGGCAAGAGCACCTGATAATGAGGGGGCAAGGCCGATGGCTGCGGATGTAATTACTGTGTTTTTTACAAATTCACGTCGTGTTGTCATAGGTATAGTCAATTAATTTTTATTAAGTCAGACCGGAAGTTTTCCATTTGTTAAAAACCGGGATCTGCTCCTCAGATAATAATCAACTAAGATAGTAAGGTTATGGTTCAGGTATAGTAAAACAGATGAAATATTTTTAGCTCCAGAGCCTGTCATGGGAGCGTTTTTCGTCCCATTCCGGTGTCGGTCTGAAATAACTGTTATCCTTCGGATTAAGATGAGCTTTTACAACTTCTTCATTCAGTTCTATACCAAGTCCGGGTGCACTGGAAGGGACATTGGCAAATCCTTTGGTTATCAATTGCCTGCCGTCGGTTGTTTTAACGAGGCTTTCCCACCATGGCAC
The DNA here is from genome assembly GCA_963816345.1 of uncultured Bacteroidales bacterium. Taxonomy (GTDB): domain Bacteria; phylum Bacteroidota; class Bacteroidia; order Bacteroidales; family VadinHA17; genus LD21. The sequence continues at coordinate 122,804 of CAWFKI010000005.1, read as the reverse complement.
GTCAATATTATGATGTTCACATGCTAAAAAGTTCTGCGTGGCTGCTGCGCAATGGACATCAGCCATAAATGAAACCGGTGTACCTGCCTGGTGAAGAGCCATAGCTACACCATGTTCTTCCGCATAATCTCCGATTCTTTTTGTTTCCAGCAGACCCCCCGAGGTAGCTATATCAGGATGAATAATATCAACTGCATGAATATCTATAAGAGGCTTGAAGTTCTTAAGCAGATAAATATCCTCACCGGTAAGCATAGGGGTCTCAAGTGCATCAGAAAGGGATTTCCACTGGTCTGTCAGTTCCCATGCTACAACATCTTCCATCCATGCCAGCCTGTACTTTTCCAAAGCCCTGCCTAAACGTATGCCGTTGTTCAAATCGAAATGTCCAAAGTGATCTGAGGACAGCGGGATATCGTATCCTACCATATTACGCACATTTTCAACTATTTTGGCCATCTCCTCCAGTCCCTTGTCCGTTATCTGGACCTGGGTGAAGGGATGCATTGTATTCTGATAAGAGGTATAACCTCCTTCCCACTGGTTAAGGTTACCATTTTCCAGCCAGAACTTATCGTTCACGAGGGCCCCTGGTATTTTCTGGATTTCATTTATACCCAGATCCATTTTCAACCAGGTATACCCCTGGTCTTCAATACGGTATTTGATCAGTTTTTTCTGTTCTTCCGGCGAGTCAGCTTCAGGAGTATCTGCATATAATCTTATTTTATCGCGGTATCTTCCTCCCAGCAGCTGCCAGGCCGGTACGCCGTAAGCCTTCCCTGTCAAATCCCAGAGGGCCATTTCAACGGCGCACACACCTCCTGCCTGCCGGCTTTGACCTCCAAACTGTCTGATAATTTTAAATATCATTTCCACATTGCATGGATTCAATCCAAGGATGCGGCTTTTCAGCATAAGCGCATAACGCGGATCAGCTGCATCCCTTACCTCTCCCAGCCCGTATATACCCTGGTTGGTATCTATCCGGATAATGGCAGTGCCGCCCATGGCGCCTGTCAGAGCATAGCGCATATCCGTTATCTTCAGATCAGACGGAGCGGAGCTGCGCTGAACCTTTGAGGTGGTCTGAGCAATGGTATCTTCTATTGAAAGATTAAACATACCACCTAATGCAATACCACCAAGGGCGGCTTTCTTCAGGAAATTACGACGGGTGTCAGAAGGAACAGCGTTCTTTTTTAAAATAGTCTTCATAATGCTACTTATTAATTTGTCAAATGGATAATAAAGCCATCATAATCAATTAATAGTTACTGCCAACCAGGTAAAATGAGATTTCGTGGCAGAGGTTTGTAAACTACTACGATAACTAATTAACAAACTGAGCTATGACAATGTTAAATTATCAGCAGCATTTCATGAAAAAAATAGTAAAAAATTAACTCCAGAGTCTGTCATGAGAACGTTTCTCATCCCATTCAGGAGTTGGTTCAAAATAACCTTTGGCCCGGGGATTAAGATGTTTTCTGACCTCTTCCTCATTTAGTTCAATTCCCAGTCCGGGAGCATCGAGCGGAACATTGGCAAAACCCTTTGTTATCATTGGCTGGGAACCGACCATTTTTACGAGGTTGCCCCACCATGGATTATCAACGCTATGATGTTCCAGTGCAAGGAAGTTTTGCGTGGCGGCGGCGCAGTGTACATTTGCCATAAAGCATACAGGTGATCCTGCCATATGCATAGCCATTGCAACTCCGCAATCCTCGGCATAATCGCCAATTCTTTTTGTTTCAAGTAACCCGCCTGAGGTACCCAGGTCAGGCTGAATAACATCTACGGCATGTATATCAAGTAAAGGTTTAAATCCACCTTTGAGCATGTAGATATCTTCTCCCGTAGCTATTGGCGTTTCAATTGCGTCTGATAATGTTTTATTCTGATCCGTATAGAACCATGGCACCATATCTTCCAGCCATGCCAGTCTGTATTTATCCATTGCCTTTCCGAACCGTATGGCATTATTCACATCAAAATGTCCGAAATGGTCGGCACAAAGGGGCATCTCATATCCAACCGCATTCCTTACATCTTCAACATACTCTGCAAGTCCGGCAAGTCCCTTTTCGGTTATCTGTACCTGTGTAAACGGATGCAATGTATTTCCATATCCCATATAGTCCCGCAAGTCGTACTGACCCGTTGCTCCATCCCAGTTTTTGGTATTAACAAGAGTATCGGGCTGTTTTGCAACAACATGAATGCCCAGATCCATTTTAAGCCAGGTAAATCCCTGATCGTCAACCCTTCTTTTCATTGTTTCAGCGAATTTTACAGGGTCATTGGCACCCGGCGTATCGGCGTACAATCTTATCTTATCCCGGTATCTTCCGCCAAGCAATTGCCAGGCCGGCACTCCGTAAGCTTTACCGCAAAGATCCCATAAAGCCATTTCAACTCCACAGACTCCCCCTCCCTGACGACCGTGATATCCGAACTGCCTGATAATTTTAAAGATCATTTCCACATTGCATGGATTCAGTCCCAGAATGCGGCTTTTAAGAAACAGGGCATAACGTTCATCAGCTCCGTCTCTTACCTCACCCAGACCATAAATGCCCTGGTTGGTATCTATCCTTATGAGTGCAGTACGGCCAACATTACCCATAACTGCAACCCTCATATCGGTGATCTTCAGCTCTGACGGGCTGGAAGCGCGCTGAACGTTTGAGGTGGTTTGTGCTATTGTATCTTCAATAGATAATTTCATTAATCCTCCCAGGGCAATACCACCCAGGGCTGCTTTTTTGAGAAAGCTGCGCCGGTCATTTGAAGTTGAAGGATCCGCCATTTCAACCCTGACAGCATCATTCTCTGCCTTCTCCTTCTTCCTAGTCTTCTCTGCAATCTGTTGTAAAATGCTTTTCATTATTTAGAAATTTATAGTTTATAATAAATTGAATGTCAATGTTACAGGTAACACAAATTAATGCACACCCGGTTTTTAAAACCGGGTGTGCATATTTAAAAATTATATATCAGGATTATTCCGAATTGTTAAAATCAAAACCTGATCTCTAATTATCCCAGAATACACGAACACCAAGATTATCTCCTCCGATCCTGGTAACAGCATTGTTGTAGTTATCGGTATTTACAGATTTTTCCCTGGCAGGGTATACTAACCTGTGGATGAACCCACCAGCAACAGATGGATCGGCACTTGGATATGGGTTAGGTGTCAGTATGCAGGAAATCCGCTCCGGCTGAAATTGGCCCATGCCTCTGATCCGTTCTGGAAAGATGCAATCCAGTATTGCGTGTTAATCTGTTCGAGAGCATTAGCAGCATCAAACGGGTTTGCAGCCATATAGGCATCCTGGCTTGCAACCGGGATTGCAGCAGTGGCATCGTACTGAGCCATCTGGTCCATATGGCCTCTTACACCTGCTTCATAATAAGTGGCGACATCCCCTGATATCCAGCCTCTTTGTGCTGCTTCTGCAAGCAATAACTGAGTCTGGGCATAGGTGATATAGAATTCAGGAACATCAATTTTAGCTACAGTACGCCTGTTCAACTGTGAATATTTCCATGCAGCGCCTGATTTTCCGGGATAATTCGGATCCTCGCTATTGTAGCTTCACTGTAGCCGAAAGGCATTCCCTGCTGGTCAGCGGGAGTCACATCTTCTGCTCCGGCTGTTGCAAGAGGATTAGCCGGAAATTCATATTTAACTGCAATAACTCCAAGGCGCGGGTCACCGGTGCTCAAAAGATAATCCACAAATGGTTTACCTAAGATAATAGTTTGCCCGTTCCGTACCCTGATAGGTGTTGGCAGAAGGATGATTGAAAGTACTGTTGAATTTTATTATCACGTTATCATCTATGGATTCCATCACTCCTCCGTTAAATGCGGCAGTTGCATACTGCTGAGCTTTAGCAGATTCACTTTTGTATAACGCATGGCTATACGTAAAAGCAGTGAATTGCCGAGTCTCTTCCACTGATCTATATTGCCCTTGTAAAACAAGTCGTTTGTTTCAATTGTTTTTGAGGCATCCAGAGCAGCTGTAGCTTCACTGAGCTCCTTAAGCAAATCAGCATAAATAGTCTCGTTATTGTCATATTTAGGCAGATAATTTCCCTGCAGGTAACCTTGTCCTGCTTCTGTATAGGGAACATCAGCCATATGTATCAACCAGTACCGAGAAAACATAGGCTTTCAAAATGCGTGCCATATTATAAAGATTACTGCGGTCAGGATTGTCCTTGTCTTGTTTATAACGTCAGTGAGCAGGACAACCGGACCACCTGTTGCTGTGTACATGAATTGAAGAGAGCATTTGAATTAGGATCATAAACAATATTATGATTCCCTCCCTCAAGAACACCTGTAAAAGGTGTAAGGATCTGCTGAACAATAGGGCTCTGATATGAAAGTGTATTTAACAGCGACTCCATACTGGGCATTTGTAAAGAGATAAACAGGGTCGAGTGTAGTGGCAAGAACTGGATTGGTGTTTATCTCCTCAAAATCTTTATCGCACCCAGTGAAACCTGTTAACAAAACAGCCAGTGCCAGGTATATATATATTCGTTTCATAGATTTAATTATAGATGGGTTAAAATTTAATATTTACGTTAAAACCATAACTGCGTGTTGTTGGCAGAGTGTGTGTTTCAATACCCTGAAGATTATCAGATGTTGATACCTGATGCTTCCGGATCAAGGTTATCGATATGTTTCATAAATAACGCGACATTGTTACAAACGGCTGAAACGGTCATTCCTTTAAAGACTTTTGTCACAAATCTTGAAATGTCATAGCTTACGGATAAGGAACGCCATCTTATAAAACTTCCATCATAAATGAATGGTGTTGCCAGAGCTGTACTCCTGTACTGGGTGTAAAACTGTTCAGCCGGCACAGCTGTTGTATTAGGAGTTCCGTCTGTATTTACACCATCAAATATGACACCGTTCTTCGCGTCCTTCCAGTGAGGCCTTTGATAATCCCTCACGGTAGAAGTTCAAGTTGGAGTTTGACATTATCTTGTAACCGGCTTTAAAGTCGATCTGTGCGAAGATCCTGAAATGCTTGTAGTTGAATAGTATTAAGCCAGCCACCGATCCATTTTGGAATTGCACTTCCGAAAGTAACTATATTTCCCTGCTGAAATAACCCACCTACTGTTATTATATTCCCATTTGCATCACGTTTATAGTCAAAGCCCCGCAATGAAGCAAGTGGCAATCCCACCTCCTGTGAAACCCAGCCGAAGAATTCGCCGGTACCCACATCAAATCTTTGCTGTCCGCTTGCCAGTTCTATAACCTTGCTGATATTGTAACTGGCATTGAAGCCTGTCTCCCATGTGAATGTTTGCTTTACGTACAGGAACAAATGTGAGTAACATCTCAATTCCCTTGTTCTCCAGCTTACCCACGTTCACCAGGGTCTGGCTGTAACCGGATGTGTTTGAAATGTCAACTTTAAGTATTTCATCTACCGTATTCTTCTTATAGACTGAAACATCAAGGTTTACTCTGCTGTCAAGAGTTCTCAGTTCAAGGCCTAATTCTGCCTCCTTTACCTTTAAGAGGACGAAGGTTGGGATTGGGACTGACCGCGCTGGAAATAGAGCCCAGTGCACTCCCGTTGAACTGGTTTGAATTCATCGAATAGTACAAGTTATTCGAATAAGGATCAGTATCTCCTCCTACTTCTGCATATGAAGCTCTTAATTTACCATAATTCAGCCACTTAGGAATATTGCCGAATGACTGGGTAAAAATATAGCTCAAGCTTGCTGATGGATACAGATAATTGTTCGACTTTGGATTTAAAGTTGAGAACCAGTCGTTACGGGCGGTCAGGTTTAAGTACAAATAGCTCTTGAATGAGAAATCTATAGACCCGTATAATGAGTTTACAGCTTTCTTACTGTAATTGTAGAAAGGATTCTTTATCTGGCCATTTCCGATTGTATACAGATCTCTTACGTAAAAGTTGGTAACGGAAGACCCTATATTATCATTGGTCTGTCTCATGGCGTTACCGCCGAAAGTAGCATCGACTCCGAAGCTACCGAACGATTTGGTTGCTCCGATCAGAAAGTCCATATTAAGTTCCCGGAAAGTTGATGCATCCTGGTAATAATATCCGTTAAACCCGGAGCTACAGCGCCTATTGAACGGGTACCTGTGGGACGGTCATAATTGTAGGGACGCGTATAATAATCCTGTCCGACCCTGCCCTGTATGTAAAGCCAGTCAAGCAACTCGTAACGAACAGTCATGTTACCGAACAGACGGTCTCGCTTTACGTTTTCAAATCTTTTCAGAGCAACCCAGTATGGGTTATTACGGTTTGTAAAACGGGACAGTGGCTGCTCATTCCCGTTGGCATCCATATATGTATTTTCGAGCCAGCGCACATCAATGCTGTTCGCCAGTGTGTAAATTGTGGAGTTGGCATTCATGTCCTGAATACCAATCTGTGGAGGATTATGGTTATCCTCGTTTGAATAGTTAATGTTTACCTGAAGGGAGAGCTTGGGAATAAATTTATAATTCAATCCCAGATTTACAATCTTTTTATGGTAATCGGAATTGGGTATAAGAGCCTGTGCGTCGGTATTTGCAAATGATAATCTGAAATTTCCCTTATCGTTGGCTCCTGTAAGTGCTATGGAGTTTGTCATGTTGACAGCCTTACGGTAAAAATCCTTTATACGGTTTTTATTCGGCAGATATGGCTGCATTGTTCCATCAAACTGAGGAGTCAGGACACCATCAAATTTTTCACCAAAACTCCATACACCTGAACTTTGAGCTTCTGCCACCGAGGCGGGACGAACACCATTTTCACCCTGGCCGTATTCATATTGAAAATCTGTATAATCAAGCGGCTCGTCGATCTGGATATTGGAATTTATTTCAACGCCGATACCCTTGTTTTTGCTTCCGCTTTTTGTTGTAATAATAATGGCGCCATCCTTGGCACGATATCCATATAATGCAGCAGCAGCAGCACCCTTAAGAACAGTCATGGATTCAATATCGTCCTGGTTTATGCTCTGCAAACCATCACCCTGGTCTGACGAACCACCTGTAGGGTTACCTGTGCCATTTCCGGCTGAACCACCAGCAGAGATACCTGTATTATTTATCGGTACTCCGTTAACAACAATCAGTGGTGAGTTATTACCGCCAAAAGATGATTGTCCCCTGATACGGATCTTGGAAGATCCTCCGGGACCGCCTGCAGGAGCTGAAACGTTTAAACCTGCAATCTGACCAACAAGGCTGTTACCGAAGTTGGTCGTCCTGTTTTCCGTAAGTACGTCATTGTTAACAGTACTTGTTGCGTATCCAATCCTTTTGGCTTCCTTCTTTATACCCAGAGCTGTAACGACAACTTCATTAAGTACTGTTGTTTCTTCAGCCAGCACCACATCGACGGTAGCTTCTTCCGGCAAGGGGAATCTCCTGGGAAGTGAATCCTATAAAGCTGAATACGAGAGTACTGTTTGGGTCGGTCACACTAATGGAATACTTCCCTTCTGGATCAGCAATTGTGCCGGTCGTAGTACCTTTAAGAGTGACATTTGCACCCGCGACGGGATTTCCTTTTGAGTCGGTAATCCTTCCGGAAATCACTTTTTGCTGAGGATCTCCCGGTCAATGAAGAAGTTGTCTTACTATCAACAGTTTCAGTGGTCAGCAGGATTTTCCTGTCAAGGACAACATAATTGACGTTGGTGCCCTTGAACAGTTCAGGAAGAATGTCTGTGATCAGCTGATTCTCAGAATGAATTTCAACAACTCTGTTAACATCGATCTGTTTCTGGTTAAAGATAAAATAGAACTCACTCTGACTTTCTATTTCATCCATTACCTGTTCCAGACTTCTGTTTTCAATGTCAAGGGAAACTCTCGCTACCTGTGAATAGGTAGTAGTTGCAAAGACATTTGAAACTCCGGCTACAATGATGAGGATTGCAATTTTAAGTTCCATAATTAGTTTTTTTATTGCTGGGCATGGGTATCCCCAGAGATCAAATTTTTTTTTCATAACTTTGAAATGTTTTTAGTTAGGTTAATGTTTCGACTTATAACTTAGCAACATTCACAGGAAGGCGGCTCCAACGCTTTCCTGTTTTTTCAGGATAAAAGATCATTTCATAGGCAATTGAATTTAGGTTGGTAATAGGGTTATCTGTTCCTTGGTAATATCGTTACGCGCTTTTTGTTATAGGTATTATCGGCTTCAAGATCTCCGTTTTGAATCTTGTAATCTATAGGAAGGCTCCGCTTCAGCAAACCTAGAACTTCTTCAAGATTCTCATCTATGAAAGTAGCACGCAGCCTGAGGTTTTCAACTGAGCTTACGTTGACTTTCACATCAACATTATACCACCTCCCGAGCCTCCTGCAAATAACGTCAAGGGGATCATTTCTGAAGACCAGCTTTCCTTCCGTCCATGATAAATATTTCTGAGGTTGTACTGTTTCAGTTGTAAAATCATCAAGAGTCTTATCATATGTCACCAGGTCATTCGGCTTCATGGAATAGGTTTTATTATGGTTCAGGTTATTAAATTCCATGCTGCCTTCCTCAAGAACTACTTCAACGTTTCTCTCGTTTTCATACGAGGCTACATTAAATCTTGTGCCTGTAACTTTCAGGACAACTTCTTCAGTGTTAACGGTAAATGGTCTTTTTTCATCTTTCTGAACATCAAAGAATGCTTCACCGTCAAGCGTAACTTTCCTGTTTTTATAAAAAGTACCACTATATCTTAAACTTGAATTACTGTTCAGCCAGCCCGTTGTACCATCCGGCAATTTAAACTGAGCCCGGGTCCATGCCGGAGCCTTAATCTCAACCCAGGTCTCTTCTCCCGGCCTGGTGCCGACATATCCCTTTGTCCCCAGGAAAACAGCAAGCGGAAGCAAGATTATACCTGCAATCTTCAATGCCAGATTCATATATCTTCCCCGGTTCCCCGATCCTGATCTCTCTCCTTTTGTGTTTATTTCGTAATGAATTTTATAAAGTATATGTTCAAGATTCCGTTCACTCCCAGTATCATCTGATAATATTCCGGCAAGCTGTTTAGATAGAAAACTCTTTAACTGAACTTCATTCTCCGGTATGGTAAAAATTGTTTCAATATAAGCAGCTTCATTTTCATTATTCCCTTCCCTGAAAAAGTGCTCCAATTTTTCACTTTCAAACTGAATATTCTCCATATTTTATTCTCTGTGAGGGAATTTGTATAAATCAAACCAATACTAAAAACCAACCTTAAAAAACAAAAAAACAGCTCTCCGGAACAGAGAACTGTTTTTTAAAATTAATCAACTAAAAATACCACCCTAAGTATATTCTGACTAATGTTTTCTTCTCCTGACACATTTAATCCGGCAGATTCTGAATCCCTGCAATTTAATATCGCGGGATACAGATATACGTAATTAATCGTTAGATATCGCGTCATCTTTAAAGAAAAAATAAACAGTTCAAATCACTTACTGCGATCAGGCAGGTAATAATCTTTATATAGTAATATCCGTACAAAGGCAATTACACCTATGCTTTAGGTGGAAAAAAAATATAAATTATAATTGACAGATTATGAGAGAAATAAAAAGAAGAATAAGATGACCGGAATATTCTCATTTTTAATGTTTGACCTGATGAATTTCAAAGCATCTGTAAGCTGATTCTCAACTGTTTTGTGGCTTAGATTGAATTCTTCCGATATCTCTTTAATGCTAAACCCTTCAAACCTGCTTTTGATGAATATCTCCCTGCGTTTTACGGGAAGCATATCTACAAGCTTTGTCAGATACTGATACAACGAATTATAAGTTATGTTTTGAGTTGTCTGCATATCCATATCATCATACATTCCGGATTGCAGGTATGTCGATAAATAACGTCTGTTCCTGAAATGTTTCCTGATAATATTGTATGCGATTGTAAAGAGATAGGATTTAAAGGAAAGTTCATGCTTCAGTTCACTCCTTTTCTCCCAGATTATCGTAAAAACCTCCTGAACCAACTCTTCCGACTCAGCTTCCGACTTTAGATAACCATTGGCAAAACGGTACAGATGTCCGCTATACTTTTTAAATAAAGTATTAAATGCCAGCAAATCACCTTCAGACAAACTCTTTACCAGCCGGGTCTCATCATCCAATAAAGTATTGCTCACTAAATTGATTTATTGAACACTCAATGTAACATATTCCGGGGCCAAGTTAATAATTTTAAATTATATGAATTCTTACCTGATATCTATCATCTGAACCCCGGAAACCAGTCCGCCGGATATCAAAGGGTCTATTCTCCTTTGATACCGGCGGAAAGAAAACAACATTGAATTGAATTGAATTTATTTTACTGAGAAGCGGTAAATTGTCGTCGTTTTATAGGTTTCTCCCGGATTCAGCACTGTGGAAGGAAAATCAGGATGATTCGGACTATCGGGATAGTGACCCGACTCAAGGCATAAACCTGATCTGAATCTGAGAGGTTTCCCTCCATGGCCAATATTACTGCCATCCAGGAAATTACCGGTATACAGCTGCATCCCGGGCTGATCAGTGATCACCTCAAGCACGCGTCCGCTCACAGGCTCATAGACTGTAACATCAGGCTTATCCTTTTTATCCAGTACATAATTATGATCATATCCACGGCCGAGAATAAGCTGATCATAGTTTTCACCAATTCTTTCACCAATTGTATGCGGTGTTGTAAAATCGAAAGGTGTTCCTGCTACCTGCCTTATTTCGCCTGTAGGTATCATAACCGAATCAACTGGAGTAAAAGCAGAAGCTTTCAGAACAAGCACATGATCGAGAATATCTCCATTGCCTGCGCCATGAAGATTAAAATATGCATGGTTTGTCATATTGACAACTGTTTTCTTATCAGTTGTGCACTTATAATCCATCACAATTTCGTTATTATCTGTCCAGGTATATTTGACTTCCGCATTCACTTTACCCGGGAAGCCTTCCTCCATATCGGGACTTACATATGTAAATTTAACCGAAGGGGACTGACTGTCTTTGAGTACCTCGGCGTTCCATACCACGCTGTGCCATCCTGCAGGGCCGCCATGGAGTGTATTGGGACCATTGTTCAAAGGGAGAGTATACTCAACCCCGTCGAGCGTAAATTTGCCTTTTGCAATCCTGTTGGCGTAGCGTCCGACAACCGATCCGAAGGACATATCACCCTTTATCATAGCGTCGAACGTATCATAACCGAATGTGATATTGTCTTTTTTCCCGTTTTTATCCGGGACTTCAATCCAGGTTATCTTAGCCCCGTAATTTGTGAGTCTGATCACATTGCCCGCTTTGTTTGTCAGCGTAAACAGATACACCTCTTTTCCCTGATGTGTGCCGAAAACTTCCTTTCTTACCATTTCCTTGTTTTTTGATGTAATGTTACAGCCGGTAAAAATGACTGCAAACAGCATTATTGATAATAACCGAACTCTTTTCATAAAATACTTTTTATTATTCCGCTAAATTAATAATTTAAAATTCCTGTGCATCCGAAGGCAAAAAATTACATTTTTCATCATTATATAATTTTGAATTTAAAAGTTGAGCCTGCTCCGAATTGTCAATTTACTCCTGAATCCCCTGAAGAGGACTTTTTCGGAGTGGACTCAAGGTACGATCCCTGTATAATTGTAAATCAGAATTAATCGTGTTTGTGTTTGTAGTCATTAGTTATTCAATATTCCATTCGTAGATCCCGGCTGAAAAATCTTTCTGCAGTCTGACCTTTATTTTAACTGAACTTGTGACAACCGGATCAAATGATAATGTGTTCCATTCGTCTTTTCCGACTTTATAACGGTTCCTGGCCCTGACTGGTTCCCATATATTACCGTGGAGATATAATATTTCCCATTCATCAGGGATCCGGCAGCCTCCATCGGGACCATCGTCAAACCAGTATACCTTTGTCCCGGAGATGGTTTGCGGTTTCTCAAAATCATATTCAACCCACTCCCACCTGTTCTTCTCAGGCCACCAGTTGTAGGATGATACAGACTGGTCATTAGAGGATGCAGGCTCAATCTGGTCATTTACGGCAAACAGTGATTTTGAGGGCTTGCTTGATCTTACCTTGCTTCTGTAAGCTATTGTTGGGGCAGGGAGAGGTCGTGTCGACCCGGGGGAAGTTGGCAGCCAAACCATCATCTGCCCCGGTCCGCGGTTATTCCAGAAAGCATATGGAATAAGAGTGACCGGTTCTTCACCAAGTAGCTCCACCTTGCCTTCAAGATTCCTTTTTGTCTGGTGTCCGGTTGTTTTTATCACTTCCACACCATTCAGCAGGGAAGGTACAAACTCAGCCGATAAAGAAGCCTCTTTACTGACAAGTATATTCAGAATATTCCCGGCATCGTTGTCAGGCCATTCGGCACAGTAGATTACCGGACCCCTCTGAACTGCCATCCTGTTCCTGTCGTCGGTTATCCTGTCATCTGCCACGACTTTACGGACCGGCATTGGAATTTCAAATTCAATTTTATCGCCAGCCAGCCATTTCCGTTTGATAACTGCATAACCACCTGATCTTTCAATCCCTTCCGGTTTGCCATTTATCCTGATGTTTACCCTGGCACTATCCTGATCCATAAATTTATAAAGCCCACCAGGTATTGCTTCATTTTGAGCCCACCCGGGAATCCTGAGTTTCACACTGAATTTAGCTGACTTAACCGGATCAACTGATATTTCAACCTTTCCATCCCATGGGTAATTGGTCTTCTGTGAGATCTTTATCCTGTTTTTGCCAACAGTGATGTCTGCATCATTTGAAATATAAAGATTTACATAAAGCTCTTTATCCGTTACGCCATAAACGTAACCCGGAATTGCCGGGACGAACCTGGCAATATTGGAGGGGCAGCACGCACAGCCAAACCAGGCGCTTCGCTCATGCTGTCCGTTCGATTCCAGAGGATTCGGGTAGAAGAATCTGTCGGCCGATAAAGAGACCCCTGAAAGCATTGAATTATAGAGTGTCTTTTCAAGTATGTCAATATACTTTGACTCCCCGTGCAGGAGGAAAAGCCTGTGATTGAAAAAAATATCGCCAATTGAGGCACACGTCTCGCAATAGGCTGACATGTTCGGAAGCGTGTATGGTCCTGCAAAACCTTCATTTCCACCTGTTGCTCCGATTCCTCCCGTAAGGTAGATCTTCCTGTAAACAATGTCTTCCCAGATGCGGGTAATTGCATTCAGATACAACGAGTCATTCTCAAGTGCTGCTATATCCGCCATACCCGAATACATATAAGTTGCTCTTACCGCATGGCCTACAGCTTTGGTCTGATCGACCGGCTTCAGATCTGCCTGATTATACTGTTCCCCTTTCGGACCTCGGACATCAAGGAAAAATTTTGCCAGGTCGAGATACTTCTTTTCACCCGTAACACGGTACAGCTTTACAAGTCCCATTTCAATAACCTGATGGCCCGGATAGACCTTCAGCCTGTCAGGACCAAAATCTTTATTTACCAGATCGGCCGATTTCAGGGCAATGTCAAGCAGGGATCTCTTTCCGGTTGCCTGGTAATGAGCTGCTGCTGCTTCATAAAGATGGCCCAGGTTATAAAGCTCATGACTGGATATGGAATCATTCAGCCATCTCTTCCTGTTTGCCCACTCATGAAGTCCCTCCCCTCCATGCATCTCCGCAATTGTCCGGTTAGTGTAGAGATATCCGTCATCTTCCTGAGCAAGACCTATTTTATAAATCAGCGAATCAAGATAGGCATCGAGCTTCGGGTCCGGGAAAGTCTGAAGGGAATAGCTGGCTCCTTCAATAATTTTGAAGACATCGGAATCATCGAATGGGTATATCGTCTGAAATCTTCCGGTATCTATGCCACCGGCAATTTCGAAGTTTCTGATTCTTCCTGTGGTTTCACAATAATGAAAAGCAATAGGAATAGTTACATCTGCATTCTTTTTTATCCTTGGCGCCCAGAATTATCTGTAAGCTTAACAGATGTAAATGGAACCGGACGGATCGGATATTCTCCTCCGGTGGCATGGTTCATTGTACAACCGGTTATTATCAGGGCAATCAGGACAAAGACAGAAACAGACTTAATTAGCTTATCCATAATACTTTAATTACCCTCTTTAGTAAATAGCCAATAAAGGTATATTAATATCTCAACTAAAACTGAAACTATTTTGACAATTCCAGTACTATAACCGATTTTGAAGGCATATTAATGGTGAGTATATCATCTTTGATTGTGAACCCGTTGAATTTAGCCGGTTTTACAACCTCAGGCTTTTCAAAGCTGTTATAAGAATTCATCGCAACAGCCGTCAGGATCTCTCCGGTAACTTTTCCAAAAGGCTCCCCTATTAAGGAACAGGAAACCGTGATCTGTTTTCCCGGGTTGAGATTAGCAAGTGAGATATGTACTTTTCCATACTTGTCAATTGATGCTGATGCTGAAATTGCAGGAATACTCTTGCCGCCATATGTATAATTCTCACATTTCAGATCCATATTCAGCAGCCTGGCATCCTGGTGAACGCTGAACATCCGGAAAACATGGTAAGTAGGCGTTAGGATCATTTTATCATTATCTGTAAGTATCACAGACTGAAGCACATTTACCATCTGGGCAATGTTTGCACCTTTAATTCTGTCAGCATGTCTGTTGAAAATATTAAGGTGAATTGCAGCTGTGATGGCATCGCGCATTGTATTCTGCTGAAAAAGGAACCCCGGATTTGTTCCCGGTTCCACTCTGAACCAGTTACCCCATTCATCAACGATCAGTCCTTTTGTTTTTTCCGGGTCATATCTGTCCATAATATTTTCATGCCCTCTGATTATATTCTCCATCTCAAGATTCAGGCGAAATGTTTCAAACCATTCTCCTTCGTCAAAATCGGTGGCAGATCCCTTATTTTCCCATCCGTTGACAACTGAATAATAATGTAACGAAATACCCTGGAACATTGCACGTGTTCCGGGATCTTTCATCAGCGACTCCATCCACTGTACATCTGAACCATTCGGTCCGCAGGCAACCCTGTACAATTTGTTACCCGAATAGTTATTCAGGTATGTGGAATATTGCCTCATAGTGTTTGCGTAAAACTCCGCGGTCATATTACCACCGCATCCCCAGTTCTCATTCCCGATTGCAAACAAACGGACTTTCCAGGGATCCTGCCTGCCATTTTCCTTCCGTAATCTTGTCATCGGACTATCTGAACCGGAGGTGAGATATTCAACCCATTCTGCCATTTCCCGTACCGTACCCGATCCCACGTTACCGTTAATATATGCATCACAACCGATAAGTTCTGTGAGTTTCATGAATTCATGAGTTCCAAAAGAATTATCCTCAGTAACTCCTCCCCAGTTGGTATTAACAATAGAAGCTCTTTTTGACTGGGGTCCTATGCCCTCTTTCCAGTGATATGTATCTGCAAAGCATCCGCCGGGCCAGCGAAGGTTGGGAACCTTTAGCTCTCTCAGCGCAAAAAGCACATCGTTTCTGATGCCGTAGGTATTCGGGATCTTTGAATCCGGGCCAACCCAAATGCCACCATAGATGCATGCTCCCAGATGTTCAGAGAAATGGCCGTAGATATCCTTGTTTATGACAGGACCGGAGTTATCAGTAATAATAACGAGTTTGTCTTCCCCCGGGATATTGGTTTTCCGGGCGCCGGCATCCATACCTGCCAGCAACAGAAAAAGCATTAAAAACGTGATTGAGATCTTCATAATTGTGCAGTTTGGTTTCAGCTTTGTTTTCCGGGTCTATAGTCAGCTTCTTTTCTATCAGGAAGCCCAATTTCTTATACTTCCTGAAAAGAGTCTCATATTTTGCTGCCCTCTTCTTATCGGGATAATACTCCTTTTCAAATCCGCTGCCCATGGCTTTCTGCGCGGAAGGAATATCCCTGTGGACTCCTGCGACCACAGAGGCTGCCATCGCGGCTCCCAGGGCACAGGTCTGATCGGATCTTACGACTCTGATTGGCATATTGAGCACATCTGCCACGATCTGCATGACAAAAGGATTCTTTCGGGCTACGCCTCCGATTGCAATAACACCATCAATTCGCATGCCTTCTGATATGAACCTTTCATTTATCATTTTTGAACCAAAAGCGGTCGCCTCCACAAGTGATCTGAATATTTTCGGAGCATCCGAGCCAAGTGACAATCCGGTTATAGCCCCTTTAAGCTCCTGGTTGGCATCAGGAGTCCGCCTGCCGTTCATCCAGTCAAGTGCAACGATCGCTGTTTCTTCAACGGGAAGTGATTCTGCCTCCCGGCTCAGCTGCTGCAATTATTTTATCGGCAGTCTCCTCTCTTATCCTGTTGCGTTTCTCCTCATCGAGCCAGCTCATTTTTGATATGATATTGTTTACCGGCCACATCAAAAGCTGGCTGAACCATGCATATATATCGCCGAAGGCCGATTGTCCTGCCTCCAGCCCAAGCATCCCCGGCACAATAGAACCGTCAACCTGCCCGCAGATCCCTGCAACCAGTTTATCGCCCATCTCTGACATCGGTGCTATAAGCATATCACATGTTGAGGTACCCATCACCTTAATCAGATAGTTAGGTTTTATCTCTCCTCCGACGGCTCCCACATGTGCATCAAATGAGCCGGTGCCGATCTTTACTTCCGTTGAGAGGCCGAGCCTCTTTGCCCATTCAGGAGATAGATTGCCTGCTTCGGTATCACATGTATAAGTTTTATTATAAAGTCTCTCTCTGAGCCCTTTCAAAACAGGGTCCAGCTCCGAAAGAAATTTACTGTCAGGCAATCCGTTGAAAGCTTCATTCCACATTGCCTTATGCCCGGCAGCACAACGGCTCCGCTTAAGTTCCAGAGGGATGGTATTGCCGGTAAGCACCCCGGGTATCCAGTCACAGTGCTCAACCCATGACCACGCATTTTTTCTTACTTCACTGCTGTTACGGAGAACGTGAAGGATCTTGGCCCAGAACCACTCAGATGAATAGACTCCTCCTTCGAATCTGGTAAAGTCCACTCCTCCCCATGACCTCGCAAGTTCATTTATCTCTGAGGCCTCCTTCACGGCCGTATGATCTTTCCACAGAACAAACATTGCATCCGGATTGCTCTCAAATCCGGGTTTCAGGGAAAGGGGAATCCCTTCTTTATCTACAGCCACAGGTGTCGATCCGGTAGTGTCGACTGAAATGCCGGCTATATTCTTTACAACATCCGGATCCAATCCTTTAAGAGCTCCCTTCACCGAATGCTCCAGACCCTCAAGATAATCGAGCGGATGCTGGCGGAACTGGTTAATTGACGAATCGCAATAGAGACCCTTTTTCCATCTTGGGTATTCAAATACCGATGATCCCACAATCTTACCATCTGACGTATCTGCAACAATGGACCGGACGGAATCGGTTCCATAGTCAATACCAATTACATACTTTCTGACCATATTCCCGGATTTTTAGTTTTATTTATTTTTAGTCTGACCATAATATGCCGCACTTCCGTGCTTTCTGTTAAAATGCTTATCAAGAAGTGATATACCGGCCGGTTCACTTCTACCGAGAAGAACAGTATAAAATGCAATTTTTGCTATCTCCTCCAGCGATATGGCATTGTAAACGGCTTCATCAGCATCTTTTCCCCAGCAGAAGGGGCCATGGCAATTTACAAGAGCCGATGGCACGGTGAGCGGATCAGCCTTCCCCAGGCTCTCAATGATTATCCTGCCTGTATTGACCTCATAATCATTGATTATCTCCTTGTCTGTCAGAGATCTTGTACAGGGAATCTCACCTCTGAAGTGATCGGCATGGGTTGTCCCAAAAGGGGGTATTGCCCTTCCTGCCTGTGCCCATGCGGTAGCAAACGAAGAATGTGTATGAACAATCCCTCCCAGAGAGCTCCATTTTTCATAAAGAATGAGATGTGTCGGAGCATCCGTGGAAGGTTTGAATTTTCCTTCAACCACATTTCCCTTCTTATCAATTACTACCATATCGGCGGCTTTCATCGAGTTGTAGCTAACCCCCGAGGGTTTAATCACGATCATGCCGGTGTCATGATCCCTGGCACTGACATTTCCCCAGGTATGTATTACCAATCCGTTCCTGACAAGTTCAAGATTGGCATTATAAACCTCTGTT
Organism: uncultured Bacteroidales bacterium; assembly: GCA_963816345.1. Lineage (GTDB taxonomy): Bacteria > Bacteroidota > Bacteroidia > Bacteroidales > VadinHA17 > LD21. The sequence continues at coordinate 104,608 of CAWFKI010000005.1, read as the reverse complement.
TTTAATTTTTCGAGCATAGCTTACTTACTTTCATATTCATGTTATTCCACGGTTCAATTTGCCTCACAGGCACCACTGTCGCGAAGTACCCATCCGGGCACATTAATTCAGCTTACTTCAAGATTAAAATAGAATCCGTTCTTTTCCAGTTTTTCGTATCTCTCTTTGTTAAACCTGTAATAATATGCTCCTTTCTTTGAGGTCTCCTTCTCCTTTTCATCAAGCCTCTCAAGTATCCCCATTGATAGGATCTTTTTCCTGAAATTCCTTTTGTCAATATTTCTTCGGTAAATTGCTTCATACAGCTCCTGAAGCTGAACAAGCGTAAACTTCCCTGTCAGCAACTCGAATCCTACAGGTTTTATTTTCACCTGATTCTTCAGATCGTAAAGGGCTCTTGTAACCATTGCTGAATGATCAAAGATCAGATCAGGAAGCATTGCAATCGGTCTCCAGTGTGCCGAATTTTTCTCCGCAATCTCATTATTTATATCCCGTATTGCAATAACGGCAAAATATGCCGTGGATATTACCCTGTCGCCCGGATCTCTGTCTGTCTCTCCATATGAGTAGGACTGCTTAAGGTAAATTTTCTCAAGACCTGTATACATCCTGAGTATCCTGGTTGCTGCCTCATCAAGGCTCTCATTATCTGCTACGAATCCACCGGGCAATGACCAGTTGCCTTTCTGAGGATCGAAGCTTCTTCTGATCAGCAACAGCTTAAGCTCCTTTTCAGTAATATCGTATCCGAATACAATACAGTCAACTGCCACAAGGTGCCTGGTATGATCCGTATAGAGTTCCATCTGCTGTCAGACAAATTCAGGGTTTTCCCGGGGGTAAAATTCATCCCTTAAGACTAAAATGCCCCGCCTGTAATATGATAACAGACTTCGTTCCATCTCAACTCCTTTTTGAAGGAGGTCAGATCACAATTCTCATCAATCAGGACATATTCAATCCCCGTCATTCCGGCAAAATCCTCAAGGTATTCTGAATCGATGGCAGTACTGAATCCCGTATGATGAGCCCCACCGGCAAGAATCCATGCAGCAGCTGCTCTCTTGAGATCGGGCATCGGCTTCCAGAGCACGCTCGCAACGGGAAGTCTGGGCATATCCGGGCATTTAACCACCCCTACCTTGTTCACAATCATTCTGAACCTGTTCCCCAGATCAACCACAGAAACATTGATTGCATTTCCCGTGGCAGTTTTAAACACAAGCCTTGCCGGATCTTCCTTGCCTCCTATTGAAAGCTGATGCACCTCAACCGATGGTTTGCCGAGAGCTATTGTCGGGCATATTTCCAGCATGTGTGCTCCAAGCACTCTCATCCATGGAGGGATCAAGATGATAAGTATAATCTTCCATGAATGAGGTACCACCTTTAAGTCCGGAGGCCATAACCTTCATGGAGCGAACCAGGGCGGCTGTTTTCCAGTCACCCTCTGCACCGAAACCGTATCCTTTCGCCATCAGCCTCTGAACAGCCAGGCCCGGCAACTGTTTCAGTCCATGCAGATCCTGGAAAGTGGTTGTAAATGCCTTGAAATTCCCTGCCTTGAGGAATCTTTCCATTCCGATCTCGATCCTGGCAGCCTCCTTCAGAGTATCTGAGGATGCAACCTCAGCTGATATTCTATATTCTGTGCTATATTCCTCAAGAAGTAATTTAACTTCTGAAGCAGTCGTTTCATTTACATACCCGACAAGATCCCCGATCCCGAATCCCGAGACTGAATATCCCAATTTTATCTGTGCGCTGACCTTGTCTCCCTCGGTAACGGCAACCTCCCTCATATTGTCTCCGAACCTGGCAATCTTCATATTGAATGCATCATCATATGCAGCTGCAGCCCTGATCCATACGGACATTCTTGCAAGAACCTCAGGATCACGGTAATGGCCAACTACCACCTTTCTGTTTAGCCTCATCCTTGTGCCGATAAATCCGAACTCCCTGTCGCCATGGGCAGACTGGTTAAGATTCATGAAATTCATATCGATTGTTTCCCACGGGATATCCCTGTTAATCTGGGTGTGAAGATGGAGAAATGGCTTTATAAGAGCCGACAATCCCCTTATCCACATTTTGGCCGGAGAGAATGTATGCATCCAGAGTATGAGCCCTATACAGCTACGGGACTGGTTTGCGTCCAGGCAAAGCTCAAATATTGATTCAGGTGTAGTGAGCACCGGCTTAAAAATGATCCTCTGTGAAATTCCGGGTGCTCCGTCAAGATAACCGGCTATTTCAGCTGAATCAACAGCTACCTGTTTCAGGGTTCAGGCCCGTAAAGGTCCTGACTGCCGGTGACAAACCAGACTTCGCGTTTTGTCAATTCATCCATAACCTTGAGTTGTTTTGGTTAAAAAATATTATTCTTCTACCAGAAATAAATATAGAACCCCAGTATGACAGCTATAATTATTCCTGAAAAGACGAGATCCCAGTTGTTCCAGCTGGCTCGTGTCAGGGCTTTTTGTTCTGCTGTTGCAGATCCGAAATACAATCCTTTTATTGCTACCTGGTCCGGTTTAGGAGTAAAGAAGCTTGTCACAATGATTATTGTAATAACAATAAAAAAGAGAGCAATCTCATAATGCAGCCAGTTTGGTGCAAGGAACACCTTATATATTAAGCTCTCATGGTTCATGCCACCTGAGAAGATCTTCAGTCCAAGGCGCAGCATTCCCAGGGTAAAGCCTGAAATAAGTCCTATCAGGCCTGCCATAGGTGTTGTCTTGCGGGAAGCTATTCCCAGCAGAAACACAGCAGCAATCCCCGGAGCGAGGAGGGATTGAACATCCTGAAGATATGCATATAAGACTTTACCAAGTCCTTTCATTACCGGGATCCATAATATGCCAAGCACTACGACAACTACTGTTGCAATTCTGCCAACCCTTACAAGTTCTTTTTCAGGTGCATCCGGCCTGTACTTCACATAGAAATCAACTGTAAACAGAGTAGCTGAGGAGTTGAATAATGAAGCAAGGGAGCTCATCAGTGCTGCCAGGATTCCCCCAACGACAAGCCCTTTAAACCCAAGAGGGAGCAATTCCTTAACAAGCACTGAAAATGCAGCATCGGAGCTTGTAAGGTTGATCATACCTTTCGCGTTCAGGGAGTAGGCTATCATTCCGGGTATAAGGAATATGAATACCGGTGAAAGCTTGAATGCTGCTCCCAGAATGGCGCCGCGGCGGGATTCCTTCTGATTACGGCCTGACAGAACCCTCTGAACAATGTACTGGTCGGTGCACCAGTACCAGAAGCCAATTATAGCCGAACCAAGAATTACCCCTGTCCAGGGATATTCCGGATCTTTTGCAGAACGTATAAGGCTGGTCATTGTATCGCCGGCGGAATTAACCGGCACAGCCTGGCATATCGTCATCATTTCATGCCATCCTCCGAGTTTGATCAGGCCTATAACCAATACGGCCAGGGAACCGACAAGAAGGACAGGTGTTTGCAAGACAGAGGTCCATAGGACAGCCTTCATGCCTCCCAGTGTAGTATAAATACCGGTAAGGACAACCAGTCCCACAGCACTTATCCAGAAAAAATCTATCCCGAACATTGACTCAATCCCAAAGACCTGCTTGAATACGATCCCGCCGGCATAGACCGTTACGGCAACTTTTGTGAATACATAGCTTACAAGTGATATTATTGACAGGACACTCCTTGCTCCTTTATTATAACGTTTTTCAAGGAACTCCGGCATTGTAAATACTCCGCTCCTTTCATAAAATGGTACGAAGAACCACCCCAGGATAAGTATGAGCCAGCCATGCATTTCCCAGTGGGCCATTGCCATACCGCTTGAGGCGCCGGCACCGGCCAATCCCACCAGGTGTTCCGATCCGATATTTGATGCAAAGATTGATGACCCTATAGCCAGCCATGTGGCATCTCGTCCGGCCAGGAAATAGTCAGTTGATGTCTCATCTTTTTGTCTTACTACCCAGATAATTATACCAACAAGACCGAGACAAAAGATTCCCAGTACGATCCAGTCCAGTGTTCCCATAATTATATTTTTTGAAAATGTTGAAATCTGACCTTTTGCACTAAACAAATCTACAAAATCAAATCTACAAATTAAATTTTAAATGTATGGATTACACTTAAAAAAGAGAAATTATTCTTCCAATGACGCGTCCTACAAGCGTCAAATGACGCGCGAAGCGCTAATGACTACTTAATGACAGAATTACGCGCAGGCCTAAATGACGACGCGAAGCGCTAATGACTACCTAATGACGGCCGCAGGCCAAATGACGCGCGAAGCGCTAATGACTACCTAATGACGGCCGCAGGCCAAATGACGCGCGAAGCGCAAATGACGTTTTTACCTCCACTCCTCAAGGGAAGATTTTATAAAATCAATTATCCGCTGATTTTCTTCCTTCCCGTTTCCGGTTATTCTGAAAGGCTCTCCGAACTTAATATGCACAGGCTTATGTATATCAATCGGCCCCAGTTCTTTTATAAACTTGCCATTGCCCCAGAAATCAGTTTTTATTGCAATGGGGACGACCTGTCACTCCTGCCTTTCTTGGCGAGCTTTACTCCCAGGGAATTGAACTCTTCAGGTTTGAATTCAAGGCTTCTGGTACTCTGTGGAAATATAATTACCGATATTCCCTGTTTTAACTTGTCCATACCTCCGTTCATAACTGCCTCAAAATCTTTCCGGGGATCGGTCCGTCCTACTATGATGGGATTTCGCGATCTCATGACATCACCGAACAGGGGATGTTTTACCAGGCTCTCCTTGACAACGAAAGTAACCTCCCTCAGGGGCTGAATTATACACGGAAAGATCATTGTTTCAAGAGTGCTCATATGATTGCTGATAAACAACACAGGCTCTTTGGAAGCAGTGATGTTTTCCATTCCCGTGATATGAAATTTTCCTCCGGTATTCTCTATAAACCTGAAAATTTCAAACGAGGAATCGGTCCATGCTTTTGTATCATAGAGTTTCCTGACAGCTTCCCTTCTGGTCCGGAGAACAATAGCAGCATATTTGTAAGTAAAGTAGAGGCGGCTGTTCAGACGGATTTTTTCACTGAAGGTCAGGTGTTCCTTTTCTGGCGTGTGGTAAGTATCCGAATCAAAATATCCCTTTCGCATCAATAGAGATTTTAAAATCAATCCTTAATAAATCAGGGTCTATTTATCTTCCACGTTAATGTTTATCATGGCATTCCTGTATTTATCCATCAGTTCCCTGTTCAGGTAAAGAGGAGGTTTCGCTCCTTGCGGGAGAAACGATTTATAAGGATGATCCTTGTATTGCTCGTTAAATTCTTTTTTTATCCTGTCAAGCAGTTCAGGTTTGGTCAGAAGGTCCACTGCAGTTGCCGCGATAACTCTTGCTCCCCTGTTCATCCCTTTCCAGGCTGCCGGGCCCCGGTTGCAGGCTACTACTGACCAGTGATGGCCTACAGCTCCGGGGACTTCAGCCGGGAAATTTACCGTTGCTGTGGGTGCTACCATAGTTACCTCTCCGACGTCTGAAGAAGCTCCCTCTCCTTCGTACCCTGATGGGTCTTTCAGTGGTTGTATCTTTGTGGCATAGCCTGTTTCCTTGACTCCCAGTTCTTTCTGAAGTGCCTTTGCAAAAAGCTGTTCACTCTCTGTCCATTCAGGCATGCCTGTAAGTTCAATATTCCTCTGGATTGCCTCAGCCATACCCCTGTTATAATGCCTTTGATGTATGGCTGTCAGAACAGTAACTGTATCCAGAGCTGATCCTGAGGCTATTGCTGCCCCATGGGCACAATCAAGGACACGTTTGTACATCTCCTCGAGCCTGTCATCAGTATTCCTGATATAATACCATACCGAAGCTTTATCCGGAACTATATTCGGAGCCACTCCTCCTTCAGTAATAATATAATGAAGCCTGTAAGTATAAAACAGATGTTCACGAAGATAATTTGTAGCTACATTCATTAATTCCACACCATCAAGGGCACTTATTCCAAGCCAGGGTGCACCGGCAGCATGTGCTGTTTTTCCCTTGAAGGAAAAGACTACGGACATAACTGCGTTGCCGTTAACTCCGCAGCTTGTCGACAGATCTGACGAAGCATGATTATCAATAACAGCGTCAACATCCCTGAATACACCATCCCTGACCATATAGGGCCTGCTTATAAGTGTCTCTTCTGCCGGTGATCCGAAAAATTTTATTGTTCCCTGTATGCCATTCTGTATCCATACTTTTCTTTACTGCTATTGCAGCAGAAACTCCCGCAGTTCCCATCATATTATGTCCGCAGCCATGCCCCGGAGCGCCCTCAATGATCGGGTCCCTGACCGGACTCAGAGCCTTCTGGGATAATCCGGGCAGGGCATCATATTCCCCCAGAATTCCTATTACAGGTTTCCCGCTTCCCCATGTGGCAATAAAACATGTTGGCATACCTGAAACTCCCTTTTCAACAGTGAATCCGTTCTCTTCAAGAACTTTTATCAGTATAGCTGAGGATTTAAATTCCTGCATACCCAGCTCAGCATAATTCCATATTGAATCGGAAATAGCTCCGAACTTCTTGATTATAAGGGTATCACCCAGATAAGCAAACACATCATTCTTGGCTTTGTACAGCTCAGCTTTGTCTGAGGATTTGCCGTGGCCCCTGTTCTGGGAGTAGAGTACAACTGCCGGCATTAATATTGATACAGTTAAAAGGAATCTGTTTATGTATGTACGGAAGGTTCTCATCACAAGATAAATTTTTTCAGGTAAGGTGTTACATGTCAGCAAATCTAATATTTAAATCTGAACATTTTCTTTATAAAAGATGCGGAATAAATATTTTCAGAGAAGGGAACGGAGTTTTGGTAAACCATCAGCGGGCTTTCATCAGGAGATCTTTCTTTTCCGTATAGAGTCTCAAACCTTCCTGTATTATCTCGTACGCTTTTTCACGGGGCATGAATTGTTCCACGATGACATTCCTGTGCTCGAGCATTTTATAATCTTCAAAAAACCGTTTAAGTTCCACAAGTGTATGCGGAGGAAGTTCAGAAAGGTTATTAATATAATTGACTGACATATCGTGACTTGCAACTGCAATTATCTTATCATCGCGCTCAGTCTCCGTCAACCATTTCCATGGCTCCGATCACTTTTGCCTCAATGATGCACATCGGGTAGACGTCAATGGAGCATATAACAAGGATATCGAGCGGATCATGATCGTCGCAGTAAGTCCGCGGAATAAATCCGTAGTTTGCCGGATAATGGACCGAGGAAAAAAGGACCCTGTCGAGACGCAATAGACCCGAGTCCTTGTCCATCTCATATTTGCCTTTTGATCCCTTTGGGATCTCTATAATGCTTTTTACGATACCCGGGGCTTCATTTCCCGGATCAATACCATGCCATGGGTTCATCACATTCTGATTTAAATTTCTTCTAATTTACTTCTTTTCAGGGAAATAACATCATTTAAAGTACTTATCCAGAAATGGAAGGATAAGCAGGGCAACGGATAAACCCACAAGCAGTGTCACAGCGGTCCAGCCGATAATGTTCTGTAGCTTATTGTTAATATAATTCCCCATTATTTTTTTGTTATTAATAAGGAGTATCATGCAAACAAGCACTACAGGAAGCAGGATGCCATTCAGAACCTGCGACCAGATTGAAATCTGGATAAGGGGTGCACCCGGAATCAGAGATTATAAGAGCTGAAATGACAAGAATTCCTGTATAGAGAGTATAAAATTCCTTTGCTTCATCCCATTTTTTATCAATGCCTGATTCGAATCCGAAAGCTTCGGAGACATAAAAGGCAGTGGCTAATGGTAATATTGTAGCGGAGAATACTGATGCAACAAAAAGTCCGAATGCAAATACCTTTGAGGCAAGTCCTCCGGCAAGAGGTTCGAGGGCAAGTGCTGCATCTTTCGCCTCGTTTATCTGAATGCCGTTCGGGTGAAGAGTTGAACCACAGGCCACCATAATAAAGAAGGCAACAACGACAGTTACAACGCAACCTACTGTTATATCTATAAGTGTATATCTGAAATTTTTCATTTTCAACCCCTTCTCGATCACTGTTGATTGCATATAGAACTGCATCCATGGGGCAATGGTGGTTCCGACAAGAGCTATTATCATAGCCAGGCTCTGAGTGTTCTTCTCAAACCCAGGATGAATTATTGAAGATCCGATCTGAGCCCAGTCGGGTTTACTCATTAAGGCGGAAACCACATATGTCAGCAACGAAATACTGAAAATCAGGAATATGCGCTCAGCTATCTTGTAGGTACCCTTTACGACCAGGAACCATACCATAACGGCAGTCACAGGTACGGAAATATACTTGCTGACACCAAAAATCTCCATACTTCCTGCTACACCTGCAAATTCAGTTGTTGTATTCCCGATATTTGAGATAAGTAATCCTACAAAGATGAAAAAGGTTATTTTCATGCCGGCATTTTCCCGTATAAGGTCTGACAACCCTTTCCCGGTTACTATACCCATTCTGGCATTCATTTCCTGGATAACCTGCAGAACGTATAAAGGAAGGAATAAGAGTCCAGATCAGTCCGTATCCATACACAGCGCCGGCAACAGAATAGGTGGTTATTCCTCCTGCATCATTGTCAACACTGCCGGTTATTATCCCGGGACCAAGTATTGCAAAAAAGATTGCAAGTTGCCTGAAGAATTTTTTAAACCTCAAGTTTGACATAGCCATAACTTCCAGTTATCTTCTGTTAGTTCTACGTTTGTTTGTCAGGTCTTCGATCACGTCATCTATCACAACCATTCCCTGCAGCTGGTTTCCTTCATCGACAACCGGGATGGCGAGAAGATTATATTTTGATATGATCTCTGCAATTGCACCGACTTTCTGATTATCAAGGAGCGAAACAGGTTCCGATTTCATAATGCCGGATACAGTAACAAATGGCTCTGAAACAACCAGGTCCCGCAAATTAAAAGTTCCGATAAGTGTGTCATCCGACTCTGTCACGAACATATTGTACAGTTCAGCTGACTCAGGTTTCCTTGCTCTCAGTTCAACAAGCACTTCGGCAACACTCATTGTGGCACTGAAAGCCAGGTAATCCGTTGTCATTATGCTTCCGACAAGATCATCATCATATTCCAGAAGATCCCTTACTTCCTGGGAAGAGACGCTATCCATCTCTTTCAGAAGCATTTCAGCTTTATCATGCTCCAGTTCATCAAGTATGTCCGCAACTTCATCGGCCGGCATCTTCTCAAGGACATCCGCAGCTTTATTTACGGGAAGGTTTTCTACAATATGGATCTGTGTATTTGTCTCAAGTTCCTCAAGAACATCTGCTGCCTTTTCTTCATCCAGGGAGGAGAATACGGTCATACTTGACTTTTTCCCCAGATCTTCGAGTATATCGGCTATATCTGACGGGTGAAGAGTCTGAAGCTTGGCATAACTCTTTGAAAGCCTTATGTTAAAGTTGGAATGGTCAATTGCCTGGACATCATCCCAGAGGATGAAATTTGGCGGGTATATTTATCTTAAACAAAGAAAGAAACCTCTTTATTGGTAGTGGCTATCCCTATTCTCCGCAAAAGTCCTTCGATACCTATATCGACGGCAACAGCAAAGGTCCCGGCAGGCAGGGTAGCCAGTCTTACGTCGTTAACCCTGACAAGTTTGCGCCCGTTCAGGTCGACTATCTGCTTATCGAGGATGTTCTCAACAAGCAACAAACCGTTATTGACCTCTTCATTGCTAAGTTCTATAAGATCCGTGCAGGTGACACTCAGCATCTCTCTTGCCTTTACAACCCTGAAGGTTTTAAATGAATAGATCCTTGTATCTTTTTTGATCTTCAGCTTTACTCCGGTAACCAGTTGCTGATTCGGGTCATTCTGTCCCGAAGGCACTGCATTGACAAGCAGATCCCTGATTACTCCAATGTCATCCCCGTCGGCGCCAAATGCCACCTTGCCAATTATTCCGCCTAAATAAAATGTTGTGAGTGATGTCATAGTCACCTCCTTCTTTTACTGATACAGGAGTAAGTGACCAGTCCGACCGGTTACCCTTCTATACCAGGTTCAAAAAATAAATGTATGCGCAGGGTCTTCGTCCATTTAAATCTTAAAATTGATTTCGGGCGTAAAAGTAAATTTCATATTAATATTTTCCAAATATTATCATTGCAATTTCCAGCCAATCCAAAACTAAAATCATGAAAAATCCGGGATACCCAGGAGATGACCCTGAAGCAGCTCTGACGAAGTTGCTCCGGAAGCTTCCTCATACAATAAAAGGGAAGACCGCTTTTCTCTTCCCGGGATAGTCAGGAAATCTGTTTTTATACCATTTGTGCGATGCCATTCCCCTTGGAAAGAGGTTTGCAAAAGTAAAGATGAAGAAGACAAATCCGGGCAGCGACCATGTCATTATTCCCCACCCAAGCCATTCAATAATTTCTCCGAAATAGTGAGGAGATGAAATGTACTCAAAGAGCCATCCTTCAGGTAAGGCATATTCATCGCCATTAATCTTCCTTAACTTCCGGAACTTTTCATCAGCAGTTTTATTTATGGCAAATCCCAGTAAAAAAAGAAGACCACCCGTCAGAAATTGCCATGACCAGATCCATGAGTCATTATAGGATCTGAGATAAAACACACCATAACCATTTATAAAACCATTGAAACAATTAAAAATGAAAGCCATGCAGACAAGTATAATGGGATATGACTTATTTGCTCCCGATTGGGTGAATGGGTAAACAAAACTCAAAATGGGCCCCACCCTTTCCTGAGGAACTTCCCATATGGGGCTGAAATATAGAATAACACCAGAAATACGATGACGGCAAAAGCCAGAATCATGACAATTGAGAGATTATATAATGAATCCATTGAATTGCATGTTTTAAGTGGTCATATTTTAATATTCAGCCATTTGACGGCAGATAATCATGATCAAAAATATATTTTAAAACAGGTATTCCTGTACGATTCCTGATTTAAAATAGATTTAATAGTACAGGATTTCAACTTTTGTATCCAATTTTATTTATTTTTGGATGTTTAACTATAACATATTTTATATATAGTGGGAATCTTAAAAAATAACCTTTCAAACTATGATGCCCCTCAGAAAGCCATTAGTGCCGGCATCTATCCCTATTTCAGGGAAATCCAATCTGATCAGGATACTGAGGTCCTTATCGCGGGCAAAAAAGTATTGATGTTTGGATCAAACAGTTACCTCGGTCTGACAAATCATCCAAAAGTTAAGGAAGCTGCAAAAGCCGCAATTGATAAATACGGTACAGGGTGTGCCGGATCAAGATTTCTGAACGGGACGCTGGATATCCATATCAGGCTTGAAGAAAAACTTGCCCAGCTGGTTCATAAAGATGAAGCTCTTTGCTACAGCACAGGCTTCCAGGTGAACCTGGGAGTAGTATCATTGCTTGCCGGACGCCACGACTATCTTCTGCTTGATGAGCTCGACCATGCCTCAATTATTGAGGGCAGCAGGCTTTCCTTTTCCAAGGTCCTGAAGTTTGCCCATAACGACATGAAGGCGCTGGAAAGTAAATTGAAGATCTGTCATAAGGAACGGGTAAAGCTTATAGTTGTTGACGGGATTTTTTCAATGGAGGGTGATATAATAAATTTACCTGAAGTTGTCAGGCTCTCTGAAAAATATGGCGCTTCAATAATGGTGGATGATGCACATTCACTGGGCGTTCTGGGGAAAAACGGATCCGGAACAGCCTCCCATTTCGGTCTTACTGACAAGGTTGACCTGATCATGGGTACCTTCTCGAAATCTTTTGCCTCGCTGGGCGGCTTTATTGCAGCCGATAAGGAGGTAATTAACTTCATAAAACATAATTCAAGAACTCTTATTTTCAGCGCCAGCATGACGCCCTCATCAGCAGCTGCAGTTCTTGCTTCCATTGATATCATGGAACACGAACCAGAGAGGATACAGCATCTGTGGGACATAACAGCTTATGCTCTCAAAGCTTTCAAAGCAGCCGGTTTTGATACAGGAAAATCAGAAACACCTATTATACCACTTTTTATCCGCGATGATATTAAAGCGTTGAAGCTTACCCAGATTCTCCTGAATGATGGTGTTTTTGTAAACCCTGTCGTTTCGCCTGCAGTCCCAAAGGAGGATTGTCTTATAAGATATTCTCTTATGGCTACCCATACTCAGGAGCAGGTCGAGATCTCGATAGAAAAAATAACAAAAGCTGCAAAAGCCCTGGGTATATTAAATTAAAAAATATTTCAGGCAGACAGCAGACTGACAGTTTGCAGCAAACTCATTCTGACTGGCTGCTATAAATTGTTGCAAGGTGATCCTACCTCATTCTTCTTCATACCTCTGTAAATAATCAAATTTTATGGGAAAAGTAATTCTGATTACAGGAATATCCTCCGGGTTTGGAAAACAAACTGCGAAATTACTGGCGGAAAAAGGCCACAGGGTTTATGGCACAGTAAGGAAAGAGGCTGATTCCGTAGAACTTGTCCATAATCTGAAAATGGATCTGACTGATATTGTTTCAATCAAAGAGACGGTTTCAGCCATCATTGAGAAAGAAGGCAGGATTGATGTTCTTATAAATAATGCAGGCATGCATACAGGGGGTCCTGTTGAAACTTCACCATCAGAAAATATTAAAATTCAGATGGATACAAACTTTCTGGGGATGGTCAATCTTATTAGGGAAGTTTTACCGGTTATGAGAAAACAGGGAGAGGGCAGAATTATTAATTTCAGTTCTATCGGAGGGCTGATGGGCCTTCCGTTTCAGGGATATTACTCTGCAGCCAAATTTGCCGTTGAAGGATTCAGCGAGGCTCTGAGGATGGAAGTCAATCAGTTTAATATAAAAGTCATTCTGATCAATCCCGGTGACTTCCATACAAGTAACTCTGCCAACCGGAGGAATTTCCTGGCACCTTCAGCTACAAATGATCCTTATCATGAACAATTTGAAAAGACTCTGTCAGTCATTGAAAAAGATGAAGCCGGCGGATGGGATCCGGTGATCCTTGCAGGGAAAATTTTGAAAATCATTGAAAGCAGCAATCCCCGGCAGAGATATATAATTGCATCATTTGAACAGAAGCTGGCCGTGGCCCTGAAATATATCCTCCCGGGAAAATTATTCAGAAAGATCCTTCAGGACCACTATAAAGTGAAATAACCTTTTACAGGAATATCATTAACCCGGTCTGTCAGAAAAGATACTGAGGAATTTTCATCAGCTCCCCGTTTTTAATTGCCGAATTGTGGGCAACAATTCCTGCAACTGTCAGGTTCAACGCCATTGCAATATTTACAAGTGGCTTGCGGTCCTGAATAACAGAACTGACAAACTCATTCATTAAATATCCATGCGAACCTCCGTGACCTCCCGGAGGTACCCCCGGAGGTAATGCCGGACGATCAAGCCCGGGCAGGTTTGCCTCAAGACCTTCATACTTCTCATAGAATGAACCTCTCTGCCCTCTTACCCTTCCTCTCTCCCCCCCGTCACCGGGAGTATCCCAGCTTACACCCATCCTGGCAGTGCCTCCTTCAGCATTACGGAACAAGGCTATTTCAGTTCCAAAGGAATTTTTGTAAACATTGTTTTCCGCTTTCAGATGATTGATAATGCTGGGTATACCAAGACATGATACTTCTGAAAAGCTTTTTCCGTTCACACCGACAGAATATGCATTAGAATGAGTCGGATACCACTGGGGAGGCAAACCTATGCGCCATCCTCTGAAAGAATCGATTGGTTCGCTCATATAATGAAAATACTCTCCCTCGGAATAAATGATTTTTCCGAGGCCGCCTGATTCATATATCCTCCGCATTGCATAAAGGTCGGGACGAAAGCAGGAAGTTTCAAACATCATATACTTAAGCCCGCTGGATTTAACAGTCTCAAAAAGCAGGTCCGCATCTTCGAGAGAGCCGAATACAGCAGGCACTGCCGAAGCGACATGCTTTCCATGCCTGAGCGCTTCAATTGCATGTTTTGCATGACTTGGAGCATCGGTTGCTATAAATACCGCCTCAATTTTATCATCTTTTACGAGTTCCTCCAGTGAGGGATAGGTTTTTGAGCAGCCACAGACCTTTGCCAGTTCTGCACAACGGTCAGGGATGAGGTCACTTACAGCAGTTATTTCAACATTAGGGTGATTCTGAAAGCCAAAATCAGCTCCGAATTTGCATACGCCATAACCTATAATTCCAACTCTCAGCTTCCTGTCAGAAAAGGATTTCCAGCCTGCAGAGATCGAAGGATCGTACGCTGCTCTCTCAAAACCCTGGACAGGAGGTGCCTCAGCCTTCTGACTCACATTTTTTTTAGTTACCGAACAGCCGATCTGATTCAGCCCGAGGGCCACTGCTCCAATACCTGCCGAACACAGGAAATGCCTTCTTGTAAATCCGCCCGTTTCACGTCCGGCTGAATGATCTGAAAAATTCCTGTCAATTTCTTCCGGATCAGAGTGTTTATCTTTCTTCATTGGTTTAAGTTTTAAGATCTTTAACTGCCTCCCGTAATAATATTAAATGATTATAAAGTTAATTTCTTTTTCTCCATGTTTGCTTAAAACTATCCCCTGTTCTTTCGGTTTAAAACTCTTTCCCTGTTCTTTTAGTTTAAACCCCATCCCCTTCTCTCTAAGTTTAAAACCCTTCCCCTTCCCATCTAATTTTAAAACCCTTCCCCTTCCCATCTTACTTTAAAACCCTTCCCCTTCCCATCTAATTTTAAAACTATTCCCCTTTCTCTCTAATTTTAAAACCCATCCCCATCCCCTTCCCTTAAGAGTAAGGGAAGGGGTAAGAGCCTTATCGTAAGTGACTTAGCTTTCCCCTCCCCTTATTTTTTAAGGGGAGGGTCAGGGAGGGGTTAAAAATAAAAGTGGGATTTTTTAAGGGGAGGGTCAGGGAGGGGTTAAAAATAAAAGTGGGATTTTTTAAGGGGAGGGTCAGGGAGGGTATGCTCATATCTCACATCTCATATCTCATATCTCAAATCTCCATGCTCCGGGCCCTGTGCCCTGTGCTCTGTGCTCTGTGCTCTGTGCTCCATGCACCAGGCTCTGTGCCCTGCGGCCTGTGCCTTTCCCTTGAACCCACCCCTGGCCCCTCCCGGGAGGGGAATCTGAGAAAGCCATCCCATCTCCCCATCTCCCCTTCTCCCACTCTCCCCTTCTCCCACTCCCACCCTCACTCTCCCCTTCTCCCTCCTGCCTGTGCTTGTTTGTAACGAAAATTTACTGACCTTTGGTAAACATTAATTATTACCTGTATGAAGCTTCTGATCCCTCTCCTGTTTTCAGCTTTCATAATATTAACTTCCGGATGTCAAAGAACACAGTCATCTATAACTATCTATGATCTGAGATGTGAAAATCTTTCGGAACCAACCGGCATCGCAACAGTGAAACCCGGATTGAGCTGGAAAATCAAATCCCTGAAGAACGGTACATCCCAGAAAGCCTTCCAGATAATAACAGCCAGCAGCCCCCGGCTGTTGAATGAAGAAAATGCTGACCTGTGGAATTCAGGAAAGATCCTCTCCTCTTCATCGGTTGCGGTTCCTTATAATGGCAATCCATTAATATCAAGATCAACAGGTTACTGGAAAGTCAGGGTCTGGGATGAATCCGGAAGGACGTCAGAATGGAGCGGAACAGCTTTCTTCAGTATCGGATTGGTCGAAAAAGCTGACTGGGAATCATCATATATTGGTTATCCCGGAAAAGAATCAGGTATCATAAGTCCGATCATGAGAAAGACCTTCAATCTTCAGGGAAAAGGTGAAAAAATATTCCTTCATGTAAATTCGCTGGGATACCATGAGGTATATCTTAACGGGAAGAGGGTCGGCGACAAAGTGCTTACTCCTGCAGTCTCACAATTTAACAAACGGTCGCAGGCAATAACATATGATATAACCACACTTGTCGGGGAAGGACGTAACGATATTGTAATCTGGCTGGGAAGAGGCTGGTACAGCAAAGGGCTGCCCGGTGTCGAGCATGATGGCCCCCTTGTGAGAGCACAGATTGAAGAATTTGATAACGGCAGCTGGAAAAAT
The DNA here is from genome assembly GCA_963816345.1 of uncultured Bacteroidales bacterium. Classification (GTDB taxonomy): domain Bacteria; phylum Bacteroidota; class Bacteroidia; order Bacteroidales; family VadinHA17; genus LD21. Next base: position 88,468 of record CAWFKI010000005.1, on the reverse strand, counting down.
GTAATAAGCACCGATTCTTCGTGGAGCTGCCGGAAAAGCGGATATTCATCTGTCGGATCGTGGAGATCAGGTGACTACGGAGGTGAGCAGGTCGATGGTTCTCTTCTTCTTCCTGATATGTCATCACGATCTCTTGATGCTGTTGCATGGCAACCCGTGATGGTGGCCGTTGATCCGGGATATGAAGTAACACCTCAGATGTCAGAGCAGAACAGCATCGTTGAGACAATAAAAGCCGATACTATTATACCGGCCGGACGTGATACATGGCTGACTGATATGGGAAAAACACTTACAGGTTTCGCAACCGTAAGATTTTCAGGATTAAAGCCGGGACAAATGGTACTGATGGAATATTGCGATCACCTTGATGACAAAGGTAATATTGCTGATCAGGGACAATCAGACATCTACATTGCTGCCGGAAAAGAGAGTGAAATATTCTCTTCCAGGTTTAACTACCATGGTTTCAGGTATATAAAGATATCCAATCTAAAATCGGAACCTGCAAAAGATGATGTCTCAGCGTCACTTATTCAGACAGGCTATAATATTGCATCCTCTTTTGAGTGCTCTGATCCTGACCTGAATAAAATCCACGATATGATATTTTATACCCTGCGGTGTCTGAGTCTGGGCGGATATCTTGTGGATTGCCCGCAGATTGAGCGCCTGGGCTACGGAGGTGATGGAAATGCATCCACGGCCACAGCCCAGACTATGTTCGATCTGGCACCCTTGTATGCAAACTGGCTTCAGGCCTGGGCAGATTGTATCCGGCCTGACGGAGGGATGCCGCATACTGCACCGAATCCATATCCTGCCGGTGGAGGACCATACTGGTGCGGGTTCATTATTACAGCTTCCTGGAAAACATATATAAACTACGGCGATATCCGCGTTCTGGAAAAATATTATCCGGTAATGCAGAAATGGCTTGGTTATGTGGAGAAGTACTCGCCTTCCGGATTGCTTCAACCCTGGCCCGAAACCGATTACAGAGGCTGGTATCTTGGCGACTGGGCTGTTCCGGAAGGGACTGATCAGACTAACAAAACCTCAATCAGCCTTGTAAATAATTGCTTTATATCTGTCTGCTACGCAACAATGCAGAAAATTGCAGGTGTCCTTGGCAAAGAGGCTGACAGTAAAGCCTACTCAGATAAAAAAGAACAGATCAGAAAACTTATAAACGATCAACTGTTTGATGCCTCTTCGGATCTTTATGGCAGCGGATCACAGATTGATCTCACCTATCCCCTTCTTGCAGATATTGTTCCGGACACGCTGACAGGCAAAGTCAGAAAAAATCTGCTGAATGAAATTGAAAATAATCACAACGGACATTTTGCATGCGGACTTGTAGGAATACCGGTGTTCACCGAATGGGTTATAAAAGAGAGAGAAGCAGAACTCATGTATTCAATGCTGAAAAAGAATGACTATCCCGGATATCTTTATATGATAAGTAATGGCGCAACCACAACATGGGAACACTGGAACGGGGCGAGAAGCAGGATACATAACTGCTACAACGGCATAGGTACCTGGTTTTACCAGGCCCTTGGAGGGTTACAGCCTGATGAAAATTCCCCGGGCTACAGACACTTCTCAATTGATCCGCAGCTGCCTGAGGGAATAAGCTGGGTAAATATCTCCAAGGAAACACCTTATGGAACTGTTTCTGTCAGGTGGAAGCTTGAAGAAGGGGTTATGAAAATGGACGTAAGTATACCCTTTGGCTCCGGTGCGAAATTAGTTATCCCTGCAGCTGCAGACAAATACATTCTTAACGGAAAGAGCCTGAAAAACCTGAAATCCTTTGTTGAGCTTCCAGGCGGGAAATACAACATTTCATTTAAAAAGAGGAGTGAAAAAATTCCATCTCTTACAGGAGCTGCTATTTTATAATTCAGATCTGAGATGAAATAATTTTAAAGACCGGGGGGTGTGCAATCGACTTTTTAACTTTACATAACTCGGCAACGTTGATCACTGATGCCACATACTTCTCAGGAAAATCGGGTGGCAGCTTAATATCTATTGTAATATTTACCGGCAGGCCTGTTTCCTTGTCAAACTCAGTATTCTGGATAAGCCGGATATTATCTGTAGGAATCTTGCGGTTATCACAGAATGCTTTCACATAGATTCCGGCACAGGTCCCTATTGATGCCAGGTATAATTCAAACGGAGCCGGCGCCGAATCTTCTCCTCCGCTTATCAAAGACTGATCTGTTCTGATTATGTGGGTCCTGGTATGTGCAGAGACCACCTTACCTCCATCAAATGTTATTTCCATATATGTATCTGTTAAATTCGGTAATCTGTTGCATAAAAGTAACAGAAAAAAGTCTTAATCCCTGTTTGCTGACAGCAGAAATACCTCAAAATGTTTTGTTTCCGCCTCCGGGATCTTCCTTTCAATCGTGAAACATGGCCTGTACACTATATTTTTAAACTGGTGATCACGCAGAATAGCAGAAAGTTTTTCAGGATCAAAACCTTTATGGCCTGTGAATCCTTCACCATGGAAAGAACCGTCTTCTTCAAAGAGATCTGCAATGGCCAGATAACCGCCATTTTTTAGCAATTTACTGAATTTACCAATTATTGAATCCGTATCATCAACATGATGGAGTACCATCTGGGAAAAGATAAGATCAAATTTCTTTCTGGTGTAATCATTATGCTCCAGGTCAAAATTAAGGACTTTCAGATTATCAACCCTGGTTGTCTCAATTTTCCCCTTTATAATTTTTACCATTTCAGAGGAGTTGTCCATCAGCATAATCTCCTTCAGATTGTCTTTCAGGAGAAAGCTGGCGATGCCGGTTCCCGCTCCGAATTCGAGAGCAGACATATTTTTATTCAGCGGGATGCGATTTTTTATCTCTTTAACAATCGCGCGTGAGCGGTCCCAGTGCATGGGATTATTGTCCCACTCTGCTGCCTTTAAATCGAATTCATTCATAAAATGCCATTATTTGTCAGGCTTCTTTTCCCCCTTTTTGGAGCTCAGTCCTAACATAAGGTATATCGGGCAAATGCTCACCAGGGATGTCAGAACCAGTATACCTGCAACAACCAGCAGGATTATACCCAGGGTTCCGGAGATCACATTGGTAAAATAGAGTATCCCTACTACGACTGCGATCAGTATCCTGATCACTCTGTCAATTGTTCCTACATTCTTTCCCATAATATTTATCTTAACTAAAAGTTTATAATATGTCTAATCCAGTTCTTTGGCAATTGCCATAGCTGCAATTGTTCCGTCGGCAACAGCTGTTGTTATCTGACGGTATTTCTTGCTTATCACATCTCCGACAGCATAGACGCCGGGAATGTTTGTACGCATGTCCTCATCAGTTTTAATATAACCCCATTTGTCAAGCTCCAGTTTATCCCTGAAGAGTTCAATATTGGGTTTCATTCCTATGAATATAAAAATTCCGTCGGTGACAAGCTTTTGTCTCTCTTTCGATTTCACATTTTCAATTTCAGTTATCAGCTTGTCACCTGACCTGACGAATGACCTTGGTTCATTATCAAAAATGACAGATATCTTAGGATTATTTAAAACCTTATCCTGGGCCTGCTTATTTGCAGTAAACTTATCGAACTGATGTACAATTGTAAGTTTGTCTGCAAATCGTGTAATATATTCTGATTCCTCTACAGCTGAGTTTCCACCACCTATCACCACAACCTCTTTCCCGTCGAAGTATTTTGCATCGCAGGTTGCACAGTATGAAATACCCTTACCCTTGAGCTCTCTCTCGCCCGGAGCGCCAGTAAGATTAGGTGTTGTACCGGTAGCGATTATAATTTTCTTTGCCCTGATAGTTTCATATTCATCAATAACCACCTCCTTTTTCTCAAGATCGACGCTGGTTATGTCTACTGCCACCTTGTATACTGTACCGCAGAGTTTAGTTTGTTCGCTCATATTGTGCGAAAGCATATAGCCGGCCTGAGGTTCAATAAAACCCGGATAATTTGACACTTCGTGTGTTGTGGATACGTGTCCTCCGGGTAAAGAAATATCGACAAGTACCGTATTTATCTTTGACTGACAGAGGTACAGGCCTGCCGTTAATCCACCCGGTCCTGCGCCAAGTACAATGACATCGAATTCCGAAACCGCCGGCCGTATATTGGATCTGATTTTAGCAACCCTTTCGTCAGGAACCATGATCTCAAGATTCCGTATTATATCACTCCTCTTAACACCGCCTGTAAGCCTATCGGCGACCTCCCTGCCATTATCAAAGAAGAGTAATGTGGGAGAAGATTTCACTCCCAGCTTTTCGGCCAGATCACGGTTCTGCTGACGATATATCTTCAGAAACTTCACATCCTTGCCATAATGATTTGACAGGTCATCAAATTTAGAGGCCAGTGCCTCACAGGGAGGACATTCTGTCGAGAAGAAGTCAAGTACAATCTTTCCCGACTGCAGCACCTCTGTTTCAAATTCCGCTGAACTAATTTCTTTCATTTATTTTAATCCGATCTATCTTATTCTGTTTATAATTCATTATTCACCAAATAGGATGAGAATCCCATTTCAAGTAATTCTTTTACGGGTCTGCAGTCTGAGGAGCATATTTTCCCAGTTCTGTTCTTTGCCACAGCGCCGCATCCTCCGCCGCAGGCAAGACTGACTGCACAATCTTTACATTCGGGAATGGCTGTTATATCGCGGTTCTCCCACTGCCTTATAGATTCAGTAAGCCGTGTAACACCAGGATAAAAGGTCCCAAGCGCCTCATCAGTTTTACCGACAGTTGCAGTACAGGAATAGATCTGTCCCAGATAATCAAAGGCCCATTCGGTTTTACAGGCAGGGCATGCATCAAAGAGAGGATCCGGAAGATCTCCCTGTTCGGACATGAACCTGGCAATGGAATAGGCAGGCTTATAAAACTCAATTATGTGAGGATGCTTTCTGGTCAGCTCATAAATGCTCTCGAAAAGAGAAACCCTGTCGAATAGTTTTCCCGGGGTCGACTGACAATGATGCAATTCGTAGTTTCTGCCAATCTGCGTCTTAAAATGTCTGTTCCGGGTCCAGCCTTTTTCAATAGCGAACCGGGCCAGATCAGGCAGGTTGTCGATATTCTCCCTGTCGATGACCATTCTGAGGTTTATATCGATTTTTTTATCCAGACATGCGTCGATTCCTTTTACTATCCGGTCAAATGTTCCTCCGCCCCCTTTCAGAAAGCGCCTCCCGTTATGAACAGATTCCGTTCCGTCAAGAGTAACCTGGATTTCACGGACGTTACCGGAGGCAAGAAGTGAGGAATACTCCTCAAGAGCGTAACCATTTGTTACGAAGCTCAACTCCAGCCCGGCTTCCGCCGATTTGTTCAGAAAATAGGTTATGATCTCCTTCTGCGCAGGACTTCCCAGAAGCGGCTCTCCACCGAAAATTGTTATATACTTTTTCCTTCCTGCAAATTCCCTCTGTATATAGCGGAAAAAAGAGTCGATAATATCGGTACTCAGTTCCTGACCCGGATTGCTGTATTGATCCTGATAACAATAAGAACAGGCAAAATTACAGCTGTAATTTGTAACAAAAAAGAGCTGGATTTCTTCTTTATCCCGCGAATCGAGGAAGTCGAGATACCTGTTTCTGTACAGCTTGTCCTCCTCTTCCTCAACCGCAAGATAACCCTTACTGACCAGCTCGCTTATCATTTCCTTATCATGCAGTTCACCACCATTCCTTAGCATCTCAATCTTCTCCGCATCAGGACCGGTAAGTATATCGGCATTCCCTGAAAGAGGGTTAACTATAAAATAGTTCCCGGAATTCCTGATCCTGGAAAAAATATTGAATTTGGAATACTTCATTTCAAATAAACTCTTTAAGGAATTCAATTTTAAAAACGTCCTGATAAATAAATATTCGGTACGATCCGTCTACTCATTAATCATGACAGCCAACAACTGTTCTGGATGTTTTTGCACAGCACTGTGCTACTTTTACTTCAGTTCTTTTTTCTTTTTTTCTGACTACACTTTTCATCATTTACAATTTTTAAATTAGAGATATCCGGCTTGCGCCATTTTATTTCACTTTGAGAACTTCATTAATTGCCTTGACCAGGCTTTCTTTAGGAATAAGGCCCATTGACATCCTGGGAGTTCCTTCAACCGGAATGAACAGGAGAGTCGGTAAACCGGTGATACCCATATTCTGTGCAAGATCTTTCTCCTTATCTGTATTCACCCTGTAGACGACAATTTTACCTGAATATTCCTTGGCAATTTCTTCAACGATTGGTGAAAGCTGACGGCATGGTCCGCACCAGTCAGCATAGAAGTCAATAATTGCCGGCTTATTACCTTCATACTTCCATTCTTTGCTCAGGTCATAGTTGTATATCATTTTTTTGAAGCCATCATTCGTAAGCTGAACTACGGCAGCTGGCTCTGCATTCTTAGTACCTGAGGTACCGGTGTTTTCCGATTTGCAGGTCACAAAGAACATTGCAGAGATGATCAGTGATAAAAATACTTTCCTTTTCATTTTGATGCTTTTACTTTACAATTAATAATCCAATTATTGTTCTATGGTTTCCTTCCTTCAATTGTCCAGCTTGAAACCATTACTTTTCCCTTCTCATAAGGCGCTGATTCTTCATAAACGCGTACTGAGTGGAATCCTGCCTTATTAAGATGGTCAATATATTCATTTCGTGTAACTGCTCCGGCCCAGCATTCTGAAACAGCAACGGGATCATTCCGGTACTCTTCCGGTATTGGTTCAACTGAATAGATATCGCTGACAACAAATCGTCCACCCATCCTGAGTATCCTGAAAACCTCATTCCAGACACCCTGTTTATCTGAGGAATGATTTATTGTACAGTTCGAAATGACCAGATCTGCCACTTCATCAGGAAGTTCCATTTTTTCAAGAGGACTCATTATGAATTCTACATTCATGACACCGAGACGCTCTGCAGTACCTGCAGCTTTCTGAATCATTCCTTCCGAAATGTCCAGTCCGTAAACGTACCCGTCATTTCCCACCGATTCAGCCAGTCTGAGAACATCTGTTCCCCTTCCGCTTCCAAGATCGACACATACTTCACCCTTTGAAACTGCGGAATAATCCATAGCTCCTCCGCATGAAAGACAGCATGTCGATTCAGCCAGTTCACTATATCTTTTATTTATCTCTGTATAACTCATTGCATTAAATGCTTTGTACTCACTCATTATTTAAAAGTCAGATTATTTCTGCTTTTTTCCGGCACAAAGATAAAGACAAATTTTCTAAATCGCAATAATATCACCTAAATCTTTTTAATATCACTAATATTATTTATCTTTGCGCCATAATTCCCTTGAAAATGAGTAAAATTTTCAAAGAAGATGTTGACGATAAAAAACTTGAAGAACTTTTCAGCAGTGATGAGAAGTGCCTGGAATTTCTGGCTGATCTGAAATGGAGTGAAGGGTTTATCTGCAGGAAATGCGGCAACACAAATTACTGTCCGGGGAAAACACCCCACTCCAGACGTTGTACCAGGTGTAAAACTGAGGAATCTTCTGCTGCCGGGACTATATTTCACAACTGCAAATTCCCGATAAGCAAGGCTTTTTACATTGCTTACAATGTCTGCAAGGGAAAAGAGGATCTTTCTACATACGAGTTTGCCCGCCGTTTATCGCTGCGTCAGATGACCTGCTGGAATTTCAAAACAAAAATCCAGCATGCCCTTCAGCAGATTGACACCCTGACTGACAGGGAAAAAAATTCTATCCAAAAGATACTGACCTGACCAGTCATCCGGTTATAAATTGTATTTGCCGGAATCCACTGCATTTTGTCACTCTGAGCGAACCTTCAAACAATTATTCAGGGCCCGGGAGGGCTGCTGAAAAATTACAATAATGAAACGGTCCTGACTATATCAAATGTTTCGTCGGAAGCGGCTTTCATTACACTGCTGATATTTGAAGGCAACCCTGCTGATAGTTCACCGGTATTAATAACGCTTACATAGGTCAGTCCGTCATCCTTTTCGTAAACTGAAATACGGCACGGCATCATCACAGATATGATCCGTTCATTATTTCGCTCCAGCATCTGACCCGAATATTCCGGTTTACACATTTCGATCACCTTGACAGGTCTCACTTTCTTCCCGGATTTTGCCAGGGATTGCTGCAAATCGTGAACGGCAGGGATATTCCACTCCCTTCTTTCCGCATCCGATCTCAGCAATTCCACAGTTTTTCCAAAGTCGTAGCGGCTTTGATGTTCAATGACAAGTTGTTTGGTTTTCATTGCAAGAGGATTTAGACCGTATAATTATTTATAAGTTGTTCCAGAAGTTCCTGTTTCCCGCTCTTTACTTCAGGTTCTCCGATGCCTGCTGCAATTTCGCTCAGTTTCTCCAGGGTTAGCCCGCCATTTTCAAAATCTTTGCCGGAACCCTTATCAAATGACTCATACCGTCTCTTCCTGAAAGCAAGGTAATCGCTCTCTCTCAATATTTTATCAGCAATAATAAGTGATCTTGCAAATGTATCCATTCCACTGATATGTGCAATAAAGATATCCTCAGTATCGGTGGAGTTGCGACGCACTTTGGCATCAAAATTAATGCCTCCGTTTGTAAAGCCTCCCGCCCTCAGGATAACCATCATAGCTTCAGTAATCTCGTAGATATTGGTTGGAAACTCATCGGTATCCCATCCATTCTGATAGTCTCCCTTATTTGCATCGATACTGCCCAGAAGGCCTGCATCTGCAGCCACCTGCAGTTCGTGCTGGAAAGTATGGCCAGCAAGGGTGGCATGATTCACCTCAATATTCAGTTTAAAGTCTTTCTCGAGGCCATGCTGACGGAGAAATCCTATTATAGTTGCCACATCATAATCGTACTGATGTTTTGAAGGTTCCATTGGTTTCGGCTCTACCAGGAAAGTCCCCCGGAAGCCGATTTTCCGTCCATAGTCACGTGCCATGGAGAGCATGGTGCCCATATGATCAAGCTCTCTTTTCATATCGGTATTATGAAGGCTCATATAGCCTTCCCTTCCACCCCAGAATACATAGTTCTCGCCGCCGAGAGCCACTGTGGCAGCGATGGCATTTTTCAGCTGAACAGCAGCATTTGCCACCACAGCAAAATCGGGATTTGTAGAGGCCCCGTTCATATAGCGGGGATTTGAAAAGAGGTTGGCAGTACCCCACAACAGTTTGACTCCTGTTTGCTGCTGTATATTTTTCATTACCGGAAGTATCTTCTCAAGTCTCTCCCCGATCTCAAAAACATTACCGTCACCAACAATATCAGTATCATGGAAACAATAATATCCGGCTCCTAACTTCGTAAAAAATTCAAATGCAGCATCCAGTCTCTGCTTTATCCTGTCATCGTTGCCTGAATCTTTCCAGGGGTAGATCCTCGTAGCATTTCCAAACGGGTCTGATCCGTCACCACAGAAGGAGTGCCAGTAAGCTACCGCAAAACGAAGATGATCCTTCATCTTTTTCCCATTTACCATCTCTTCCGGATTATACCATCTGAAAGCCAGGGGATTTTTCGAATTTTTACCTTCGAATTCAATCTTTCCTATACCCGGATATGCCTCTTTAATGCCTTTATAAATCATATTTTTTTGTTTAATGACTTCAGCTAAGTTACGAATAAAATTAGTATTTAAAGTGAACTAAAGTCTGGAGTGCCTGAAGTTAAAAGATGATTCCACTTCTTTCAGGGCAGGTTCTAAAGGTTGCAGTTTGATTTTTCATTTACCAATGCATTCTGCCACGAATGTGGCAGTATGTTAATAACCCCCAGCCCAGCTGGGGGTGAATAGCTACACTCCTGTCGCAAACCCCGAAGGGGTGGCATATTTCTGGTTGTGATGCTTCCTATTATCCAATTGTTACGCTCCTGCGGAGCTATTGTCAGTGTGTGTGACTCTACCCCCAGCTGCGCTGGGGGTTATTAACCTTATGCTCTTTCAGAGCAGGCCTCCTCTTCGTTCAGGGAGGTTCTAAAGGTTGCAGCTGATTATTCTGCTTTCTCCCTTTAGGGTAAGGGGTAAAAAAGCAGAAAAATCAGATCAAATCTTAATTTGTAAATGTCGATTTAAAGTGAACTAAAGTCTGGAGTACCTGAAGTTAAAAGATGATTTTAGTTTGCTATAAAGCCTTCAACAGCCCTACCCATTTCTGGTAGGATTCCTCAAGTAATTGTGATCTGTTTTTATCGGGTTCAGTGGTTCCAACGGTTTTCAATCCGCTGAAGGCTTCCCTGAAAGACTTGTAATAACCGCACCCTATTCCGGCTCCTCGTGCTGCCCCGACAGATCCGTCAGTGTTATAAAGATCTGTTACAGTCCCCGTGATATCGGCAAGTGTCTGCCGGAAAACCCTGCTGAGAAACATATTTGCCTCCCCTGCCCTGATCAGCTTCGGATCGATACCGGTGCCCTTCATTATATCCAGACCGAACCTGAATGAAAATGCAATACCCTCCTGGGCGGCCCTGAACAGGTGAGCACTGGTATGAGTATTAAAATTTAATCCTTCTATACTGGCTCCTGTATCCTTGTTTACCAGCACCCTTTCTGCTCCGTTGCCAAAAGGTAATATTGTAAGGCCCTCTGACCCGGGTGGAATTTTCTCAGCCATGGAATTCATCTCATTGTATGACAGTCCGGCCGCGTTGTTTTTTCTGAGCCATGAATTGAGTATACCGGTTCCGTTAATACATAATAACACCCCCAGCCTTGGATTTTCATGGCTATGGTTTACGTGAAGGAACGTGTTCACCCTTGAAAGAGGATCAGACATTTTCTTATCGGTAACACCATAAATGACTCCTGATGTTCCTGCTGTTGCTGCCACTTCACCCGGTTCAAGCACATTGAGTGAGAGGGCATTGTTTGGCTGGTCGCCTGCCCTGTATGAGACAGGTATCCCGGAGGTCAGCCCGAGTTCTTCCGCTACCTTCTTCAAAAGATTTCCCCGGATTGAAAATGAGGATGTTGCCGGAGGAAGCAATGCAGGATCGAATCCGTAAAAATTTAATAATTCATCTGAAATTCCGTCTCTTGCAAAATCCCAGAATATCCCTTCGGAAAGTCCTGTATATGAAGTGCTCAGCTCTCCGGTCAGCTTCAGTGCAATATAGTCTCCCGGAAGCATTATCCTGTGTATCCTGCTATAAAGCTCAGGCTCATTTTCCTTTACCCATGCAAGCTTTGAAGCCGTGAAATTTCCAGGTGAATTCAGCAGGTGCGAGAGGCAGAACTCCGAGCCAAGTGAGCTCATCGCCGCTTCCCCGTACCTGACAGCCCTGCTGTCACACCATATAATTGAAGGCCTTAATACATTGAAACCGGCGTCAACCACTACAAGCCCGTGCATCTGATAGGAAATCCCTATTGCTCCTATATCCTTTCTCTTTTTCCCCAGAGACGTTGTACAGTCAGAAACAGCAGAAATGAGGTTTTTCCACCAGATAGCGGTTTCCTGCTCGGCCCAGCCGGGCCTGAGTGCGATGATCTTCATTTCATCAGATGGGTGGAATGCGGTTGCCAGACATTTTCCCGAGTCTCCGTCAATTACTGAAGCCTTCACGGAAGAGCTTCCAAGATCGATACCAAGCAGAAGCATAGCAGATGCGTTAGGTTTAACTTAATCTTTCCTCTGCACTTCCCGGAAAGTGCAGTCTTTCATTTCACATAATCCGCACGTGTAGGGATTATATTTTACACCTGTGCCAATACCGATTATGCCGCTTATGGATTTTACCGGATCCATGAGGGCTGAGGGTGTGAGCTTAATACCACAGGAATTATCAGGCATGAGCTGAAATAGTTTATGCTGTTCAGCAACATCCCAGCCGCAGTATCCGGGACTGTAACGATTTGTAATTTTCTTCCCTTCCGGCAGAACCGATCTTTCAAGTTCAGCCTGCAGCAGGTCTGCTGCAGCATCCACCATCACACTGCCAAAAATATCATAGATATAGGCTTTCAGCGGATCCCCCTCATTCATTGCCTGCCTGCTCCTTAAGCCTGGTTCCCCGCCGGCAGTGCAAAGGAATACTGCAACCGAGTCTGATTTTTTTAGCTGCCCGGTTACAATTTTATTTACCTGGAATTTTATGTTGTTTATCTCCAGGGAGTTGTCTGTATTTAAAAATTTTATTGCACTGTAAATCCGGTACTCCCCCTTAATATTGCGGAATTCACCTGACTCTCTTATTATTTCATCGATGAGTACGGTGATCAGTTCATGATCCGCTTCTTCCTTAAATCCCAGGATATTTTCAATCAGCTCTCCACTGATATTGAGAGCACCGAAATCATATTCAAATTTAGGGTAAGTCATAAAATGCAAGTTACATTTTTAATGATGAGCAGGTATTCCAGGATTTTTACAAAGCGGGACCTCCGGAATTCAGTCCGCTCTCCTCAACAATTCTTCCGACTATTGATTCCCAGCCCATCGTCATAATATGAATACCGTTTACTCCCTGTTTTGATTTTATTTTATCGATAAATTCCAGGGCAATCTGAACTCCTTCCTCAGGTGCTGATTCTCCTGCCCTCTCCATCCTTTTCAGGATCTCTTCGGGCAAATTTACTCCGGGTACTTTTGTATGCAGGTACTGAGCTGCCTTAAAGCTTTTAAGTGGAGCCAACCCAATAAGGATAAAAACTTTATTCAGGATATTCCGTTTATCAAGTTGCTCAAGCCACATGTCGAGCCGTTCAGAATCAAAAATAAGATTTGTCTGGAAGAACTGGGCGCCCGCGTTCACTTTCTTATGATCTTTTATTGACTGAAGCTGAGGATCTGATGCAAAGGGAGAAGTTGCGGCACCCAGGAAGAGCCTGGGGGGCTCTTTCATCTTCCTCCCGTCGAGATAGATCCCTTCGTCTCTCATGCGTCTGAGTATCCATAACATCTGCACGGAGTCTATATCAATGAGATTCATGGATCCTGATGGAGAAGGACCTACACAGGGATTATCGCCCGAGATACACAGCACATTTCTTATTCCCATGTCATTGAGTCCGACGACATCTGACTGCAAACCACATCTTGTGGTATCCCGTGAGGCGATCTGCAGTATGGGTTCCATATTATGTCTGAGAGCGACCTCGCAGCACGCTATACTCGACATCCTGGGCCTGGCTGAAGAGGAGTCAGTGAAGTTTATCGCGTTTACGAAAGGTTTAACCAGGTCAATATCCCTGCTGAGCTTTCCTGTGCCGGAACCAAGAGGTGGGGTAACCTCGGTGGCTATTACAAATTCACCGTTCCGCAGCCGTCTTTCAAGTTCCGAGGCTGGTTCCTGGTTTAAGGAGGGATGATATTCTGAATCGCCTCTCCACCAGTCAGGCTGGCGCACGGTTTTAAAAACGCTGTCCCAGACCTCAGCCTTTTTCACTGTGTCTTTTGAGAGTACAGCGCGGATAAATTTCCCTGTACCTGTTTTTCTGACCTGTCTGACCACATCACCCCAGGTTTCAGTCCCAACCTTATCCCAGTCAAGAGGGGGAAGCACTTCAAGAAGAGTTTCCGTCCTTCCTGTTTTCAGAGCCCTTCTGTAGATGGCGTACCACACACATTTACGTGTTTCATCCACATAGCAGTTCTTCTCCGGGGTCACTCCCCCGCAGGGGCCGTTTCTCATCCCTTTCGGGCACTCCATTGGACATATAAAAGCTGTCTCCTGGAGAAGGCAGTTACCGCACATTCTGCAACCGAATAAAGGTCCCTTTATGAGAAGTTCCGTTTTTGCCAAAACCCTCCGGCTGAATTTCTCGTGCTTAAAAGGGAAAAAGGCCGGTTGCCATCTTCGGGCGGGTTTGATACCGGACATATTTATATATTAGTATGATACAGATTAAAATTAATTAACGGGCACCTGGGATATTTCAACAAATCGAATTGCAAAATCATCCCTGCCCAGTATTAGATCTGCAGCTCTGACCGTTGCTGCAATTTTCTCCGGATTGGCTATGGGGCATGTAAGACCGTTTTTAATTGAAAGAGCCATATATACAGAGTTTAGAATTTCCCTGTTTGGCAATCCAAAGGATATATTGCTTGCCCCCTGCGTTATATTTAATCCAAGCTTATTCCTGACCAGCTTTATTGTTTCGAGCGATATAAGGCAGGCTCGCGGATCGGCGCTGACAGCCATCGCCAGCGGATCAATAACAACATCTTCTTCCCTGATCCCTGCCCTGACAGCCCTTTCAAGAATTTTCCCTGCAATAGCAAGTCTTTTCTCAGGATCGTAAGTGATGCCCTCATCATCCATTGCAAGTCCTATAATGGCCGCTCCGTATTCTTTTGCCATCGGAAGGAGTGCATTCATCGATTTCTCTTCCCCGTTCACCGAATTAATAAGGCATTTGCCTCCTGCCACCTTCAGGGCTGCTTCAATCGCTTTAGGATTAGGGGAATCAAGGCACAGAGGTATATCAAATCTGCCTCTTATTGCCATAACTGTTTCGGCAAGCAATTTTACATCATCCACACCCGGGAAACCGACATTTACGTCCAGTACATCAGCTGATGCCCTGATTTGACTTTCAGCCAGTTCCAGGACATATCCAAAATCGCCTGCCTGCAATGTGGATACAAGTTTTTTTCTTCTGGTAGGATTTATACACTCCCCTATAATAATTACAGGCCCTCAGTATCAATTATGACTTCCCTGGTGATCCCCCTGAAGTATTGTCTTCATTATTTACCAGTTATAAGACTAAGAAACAAGAGCCTTAAGATAATTGACTGCTCCCTGAGGATCGGGCGAATAAAAATCAGCGCCGATCTTCTCACAATATTCACGTGTTACAGGAGCTCCTCCGATCAGTATCTTTGAATCCGAATGTTTTTCCTTTATTGCTGAAACTGTTTTTTTCATATTCTCCATGGTAGTTGTCAGCAACGCTGAGAAGCCCGACAACAGCACCGGGATTTTGATCCAGCGCATTCATAAATTTTTCAGTACTCACATCAACCCCGAGATCAATTACTTCCCATCCGCCACCTTCAATCATCATGGCAACAAGGTTCTTCCCTATATCATGCAGGTCACCCGATACTGTTCCCACAATAAATTTCCCTTTTCTTTTGGTTTCGCCCGACTGAAAAAATGGTTTAAGATGTAACATGGCACTGTTCATAGCCTTGGCAGCCATAAGCATCTGGGGTACATATATCTCTTTTCTTGTGAACTTCTCGCCGACTCTTGCCATGGCAGGTACAAGTGCATTTTCAAGAATTTCATCAGGTCTTATTCCTTCTTCAAGAGCTCTTTTGGCAAGCTCATCAGCTCCATCCTGATCTTTCATGTTCGGAGGGTAAGGAGATACTTTATTAATCTTCCCGAATTCGACACATTGTGCAATTTTTTCAAGAATATCATTCATAATTTTATCTGTTTAAGAAGAATTTATAAAGAATTGATGGCTATTGCCTTATCTGCACTCAAATTAAATCAATTTATTTTGTTTGAAGTCAAAATTATATAAATATTTGAGTCATGGTCTAACCTCCAAACATATTTTTTTATGCCATGACGGATTCAAAAACGGAATTATAAAGCCTCTCTTAAACATCATAAATTTTGCTTATCTTTAGCTCACGCATTGTGATATTTTCAAATTTAAAGAAATAACTCTTAATTATGAAATCTTTAATTATTTTACTTCTCAGCGTCCTTTTTCAGATAGCTTCAGCCCAGAGCACCCGGGTGGGTATTTTCCAGTTCAATTCTGATATCGGCAATCCCAAAAAAGCGGGTTCGGCAGTTTATAATCCATTGGATCAGAGCTATGCTATCAAGGGAGGCGGTTATAATATCTGGTTTGAAAGGGATGAGTTCCATTATGTATATAATAAGATAAAAGGTGATTTTATCCTTACTGCCAATTTTGAGTTTGTTGGCAAGGGAGCAAATGCTCACAGGAAAACAGGATGGATGGTCAGGGCAACGACAGAAGACAAATCGCCTCACATAACGGCGACACTTCATGGCGACGGACTCACTGTTCTCCAGTGGAGGGGTGAAAGGGGAGCGGCAATGAGAGATCCCCAGGATGAATTATTTGCCGATACCTCATGGTACAATATCATTCAGATTGAAAGATCAGGAAAAACATTACAATGAGAGCTGCCCATACGGGAGAGCCATTCCATACTATCGGCTCACATGTCATGGAGAATCTGCCTGATGAGGTTCTGGCAGGATTATTTGTATGCTCCCACGATTCCGATATAATTGAACAGGCCAGGGTCTGGAATGTAAGGATCGACAAGCCGGTCAGTGATGACTATAATCCTGAAAAATCAGGTTATCTGGGTTGCCGGCTTGAAACAATGAATGTATTTGACGGGAAGAGCATGGTGATCTTTGAAAAGCCTGACAGATTTGAGGCGCCTAACTGGATGCCTGACGGGAGGAAACTTGCTTTTCAACATGGATGGTTTATTATATAAAATTCCTGTTGAAGGGGGAAGCCTTGAGAAGCTCAATACCGGTTTCGCCAACAGAAACAATAATGATCATGGAATCTCATTTGACGGGAAACTGCTTGCAATAAGCAATCACCGTGATGGTATGCCGGGCGGAGGGTCAACTGTATATGTACTGCCGCTTACGGGAGGTGTACCGGAGATGGTTACCAAAAATACGCCCTCATATTTCCATGGCTGGGCACCAAATAATAAAGAGCTTGTATATGTTGCCCAGCGTAACGGGATCCCGATCTATAACATTTACAGGAATTCCATCAAGGGAGACAAGGAGGTTGCATTGACCGATAATAAAAGCGGCGAACATGTTGACGGCTGTGAATATTCGCCTGACGGAAAATATATCTATTACAATGGCAGTCATACAGGGACTATGCAGATCTGGCGTATGAAACCCGATGGGACAGGCAGGGAACAGCTTACATTTGATAAATATAATAACTGGTTCCCGCACATCTCTCCCGATGGAAAATGGATCGTTTTGATATCATTTAGCCTTGATGTGCACTGCCAACGATCATCCTTCGTATAAGCGTGTGATGCTGAGAATGATGCCTGTTTCCGGCGGTGAACCGAAAGTGATAGCTTATCTCTATGGTGGCCAGGGAACAATAAATGTACCTCATGGTCGCCTGACAGCAAGCATATTGCCTTTGTAAGTAATTCCGGCAAATGATCTTCAGGCTGTTGAGTAATTAACTCCTGTATTTTTATAAGCCTGTCGCACAGATCTTTTAATCCTTCCCTGGTATCTCCTCCCGGCTGTTCAACAGTTGTCCATCCGTGGTAGCCGATATCATCAAGTGATTTCATTACTGCAGTCCAGTTGACATCGCCTTCAAGCAGCTTAACATCAAATCCTGCGCCTTTGCCCTGTTTATCGGCTATTTTACGGCTGAACTCCTTTATATGAACTTTTGCCAGTCTCTTTTCCAAGAATCTTTATCCACTGCTCAGGCCATCCATATACAAGAACATTGCCGCAGTCAAAATACCATCCACATAAGGAGTTTTAAACTGGTCAACAAATGAGGCTGCCTCCATCGGGCTTATCAGAAAATTATTCCAGACATTTTCCAGAGCAATTTTTACTTTCAGTTTCTCGCCATGGGAATAACTTTCTTCAGCTCCTCGACCACCCTGTTCCAGCATTGGTCATATGTTACTGTTTCACTTACACTCCCCGGAACAAGCAATATTGTATCAGCTCCATATGCATCTGCATCTTCAAGTGTTACCTTAAGGCCTCCATTCCGTGTTCCCGGATTTTCGGATCAGGATCTGAGAGCGGAAATTTCCAGTGGAGCTCTCCGCAAACGCTCGGAATTATCAGGCCTGTTGCATCACGGGCTGCCATACCTCTTTTCTGTCAAGATGGCTCATTGGCTCAACTCCATCAAATCCTGCCTCTTTGGCAGCCTGAAATTTCTCCATTATTGTCTTTCCCACACCTATGCTTCCCCACATTATTCCCTTTTTCAGACTTCTGGCTGCAGGGCTGACAAATATTTGGGATACCCGGCAAGGAAGCGGTTGCAATCATTGCTGATGCCATCAGGGCATTTTTAGAAAATTCTCTTCTGTTCATATTTATATAGTTTATATTTACTGACTTCCATGACTCAGTTAATTAAATTTCAGGCGCTGTGCCAATTACCGGAATAGTTTCCGGTATTCCCGGGAACAGGACCGAATGCATATGTCTTTGGTCCAAGATAGAGATCCGAATTCATTACCTCTTCCCAGGTAACATCTTTTCCGGTATATGCTGACATCCGGGCCATTATTGTTATAAGCGTTGAATTAACCTGTGCTTCCGCATCATTTACAATATTGCCTGTACGTATTCCTGTTACAAGATTGATATGTTCCTGAACATACGGATCTTTTACTTTCCATGTCTGGTCTGCGGCACCCTCCTCAGGATAGGGATACTTCCATATCTCTTCCCCTTTCAGATTATAAAGCGTCCCTTTGGCATCCGCAAAACCATTTGTACATGTTATCAGTTGTTTTGTCAGATTGCTGCATCCTGTTATCTGACGGGCTGCACAGTGAGTCTGCATTCCATTGTCATAAACATATTCAACGCTGAAAAAATCGTACTGATCGCCGGTCATCCTTCGCTGCCGTGCCTCCCCAGCCTATTGCCTTTACAGGATTTTTGCCAATGATACCAGTTCATTACATCTATCTCATGAATAAACTGCTCAACAATATGATCCCCTGACAGCCAGCAGAAATTGGCCCAGTTACGCAGCATATACTCCATATCCGACATCCCGGTTGTCTCTTTATTACCCAGAGTGAACCTCCGTTACGGATTATATGGGCGCTCACTATCTCACCTATTTCTCCGTTTGCCACCCTTCTGCTGGGTTTCCATAAAATCTTTCTGATCCCTCCGGATAGTTCCGCTCACAATACAAAGTCCGCTCTGCTTTGCCCTTTCAGCGGAAACCATAACTGATCTGGCACCAACAGGATCGACAGCACATGGGTTTTTCCATGAAAATATGCTTGCCGGCTTTTACAGCTGCCTCAACATGCTGAGGACGGAAATGAGGAGGAGTGCACAGCAAAACCATATCAACACCTGAATCAATTACCTTTTCATAGCTGTCAAACCCAAGAAAACATTTTTCATCAGCTATTTCTACATTCTTCTGAGTCTTTAGCTCTGCCCGGCATTTATCAAGACGGTCCTGGAAAACATCTCCCAGGGCAATGATCTGAAGATTGGGGCCTGCATCGAGAAAATTGATCGCAGCTCCTGTTCCCCTGCCGCCGCAACCAATAAGCCCGGCTTTCAGTACCTTGCCATCCGGAGCCTGGTTAAGCAATTCCGGAAGCTTGATTTCCTTTTTTTTGGAATTGCCCTCACTGCAGGAGGCTAAAAGTTGTGCTGCACCTATTGTCCCTATTGCTGCCAGCGCTGAATTTGAGATAAATCGGCGACGGCTCTGGTCTGTTTTGTTTGTCATAGTGTCTATTATATTAAGATGTATATCTGAAAATATATATGATCATGCTATAAAAATATAAAAAAGAGTTTGATTAAGGGCTTATTTAACAATATTTCACCTGTTCAAGCCTTGTGATTATTACTGCAATGATTTTTGAATCGAAAAAATTGTTAATTTTCAGATCTGGGAAATATGCCATGTGAATGCGTTCAAGTTTATACTCATCATTTCTGTTCCACTTTTTGCGATACTCTATTGCTTACTGCAATCGGTGTATTTATTATTTTGATTTTCGCCTGGCTGAATATGAAACAGTCCGGTAAGGCTTCTGATCACAAATCTGGGCAAAGTCGGTGTTTCTGATAATGGGCAAGAAATTCAGGGTATACGGAAAAGAAAATATCAAAAAGGATGAAAAATATATCCTTGTTGCCAACCATGCCAGTCTTTTTGATATAGTGGCAATAAGTCATTCTATCCCGGAATTTCATGGTTCGGTCATGAACGTCTTTTGAAGGTTCCTCTGTTTAATAAGATCCTTAAGATGACAGATTATGTCCTTTTAAAGAACCAACTTATAGGAACACCAGGAAGATGATCGAACAGCTGGTTCAGTAAATCAAGAAACCAGACTGTGGCAATATTTCCGGAAGGAACAAGGACACTAACCGGAAAAATCAATACCTTTTACAGGGGATTCATTTATCTTTACAGAACAAGGGAAATCGATATTCTACCTGTAACATTAAACGGATTCTATAAGCTTAAACCAAAAAACAGGACATATATTAATTTCGATTCCAGGCTGGAAGTCATCATTCATAAACCGATAAAAAGAGAGTCCATGATTAATAAAAACGATTCGGAGATTATTGAAACGCTGAAAACAATTATTGAGTCTGCATATCATGAAGAAGGGAAATATTATATGATACATAGAGAAAAGCAGGTGGGTTTTTATTGTAAATCCCGTGGCAGGAAACGGATTCGCAATTTCACATCGTTCCGGAACTGGAGAGAAATGATAAAAGAACATAATATTGATGCTGAAATCGTTTTCACCGAAAGAACACGGACATGCATCGAATTTATCCGAAACTTACCTTGAGAAGGGATTCAGATATATTATTGGTGTGGGAGGTGATGGCACCCTTAATGAAATTGCCAGACCACTAATTAACAAAGCGGAGGTTACAACCGGGATAATTCCTGCCGGTACCGGTAACGATTTCATACAGATCCTGGGCTTTCCAAACCGGTTTGGCGAAAAGGACTGGGAATATTCTTTAAAAAAGAGACAATCTTAATGGATGCCGGCAGAGTTAACGGGTTGATTTTTCTTAACGGAATGGGGCTCGGATTTGATGCACAGGTCGCCTCAGAAAATTATGCCGGCCCGGGCAAAGTTAAAAAAGGAGGCAATAAGAAATATATCTGGCATATTATTAAAACACTTCTTTTCTTCAGGGAAAAAAGAATGTCCGTCATAAACGGGAATGAAAACCAGGAGACTGATTGTTTTATTAATACTATAGCTATCGGACGGAGATTCGCGGGAGGTTTTTTCCTTACTCCGAAAGCAATAGCGAATGACGGCCTGCTTGATGTCTGCATGATAAAAAAATTATCGCTTCCCGGGAGATTCAACATGCTTCTTAAAGTTCCGGAAGGAAAACATATTTATGACAGAAGGGTCAATTATTATCAGACTCCGGAGATCCGTCTTGAATTTTCCGAAGAGGTCCCCTATCATGTTGACGGGGAACTATATTTTTCCGGGAAATTTGATGTGAACATCGTTCCGGGTGGCTTAAACATTATCTATAACCGTGATGGAAACCATTTCTTTAAACGGTAATACAGGCAAAAAGATATATCGCTTTTTTTGATCTTGACCGTACAATAACTGGTGAAATAAGCGGTAACGCCCTGGTAAAGGTGGCCTGGAGAAAAGGTCTTATGAAATGGTATGATCTGGCCGCCTTAATGCCTCAGTACATACTCTTTAAGCTTAACCGGAGGGACCCTCTGAAAGTTATTGAAAGTATGGTCAGCAGGGTGAAGGGTATGTCAGAAGATATAATGAGAGATCTTTGTTCAGTTGCTTTCAGTGAAATATTATTTCCATCTGTTTATAATGAAGCAGTTGCAGAGATAAATTTTCATAAGGAGCATAATGTCAAAAGTAGTGATCCTCTCTTCTGCTCTTGATCTTATCTGTAACGAAATGTCGCTTAGACTGGGTATGGATGATATAATCTGCTCAACACTTGAGTCAGAAGATGGTTATCTTACCGGAAAGCCCTGTGGGAGATTCTGTTACGGCGAAGAGAAATTAATAAGGCTGATGGCATATTGCAGAAATAATACCATGAACCCTTCGGATTCATGGTATTATAGCGATTCAATTTCAGATCTTCCTGTGCTCAGTTCGGTCGGAAACCCGGTTTGTGTTAATCCCGATAATGCCTCAGGCGAGAGGCACACCTGAGAGGCTGGAAAATTCATGACTGGCATAATTAATTCATCTCCAGCGCCTGCCAGTCAGGAAGTTTTGGGAACTTTGCATGTGGTTCAGCCTGGTACCAGAAACAGGTAGACGACATATCGGATTTCTGTTTCAGATATCTTCCTGCCAGATGCCAGCCCAGATCCTGAATGGTTATTTTCAGGTCAGAATCAAAGCGGACAGGATCCATTATATGCCATCTGTACATTCCAAAGCGTTGCATTACATTATAATGTCCGTCGCCTCGGATTACCTGATGCAGACCCGAATAGGGGGTGCAGAATTCAGTATAGGCGCTTTCATCTGCACCTGCCGCATTTTTCTTATATGTATCAAAATCATATGATCCACAGAAATAATCTTCGGTCCCTGTCCCGCAGATAGTGGGGAATTTGTTGTCTCCGTCCATATAAAACTTTATCTCTCCTTCGCCCCACCAACCATTATTATTTACTCCCAGGGCAAGATAAACTCCGACATACTGACCTTTGCCTTTTATCCCATCTATAATTGTATAAACCGATGTTTCATCCGGATTTGAACTGCGGAACTGGGCGTGGAAATAACCGGCATCAGAGGGGACCTCGGTCAATGTGTAATCAACCTGGTAATATAGTGTCATAGGATCTGACCCGTTTATATTTTCCATCGTTATCCTGCATTTCTTGCGGAATGGCATCACCCAGTAGCAGTTAAAAGCGCTTCCCGGATTTACGCAGATAGCCGATGAGACCAGCGGCGCATACTTATTCCATCCCATTCCGAAGAAGTCGCCTACCGGACATTCTACAGATGGTTCAGTTTCGTCATCCCAGTATATTCTCATGATTGAAAATCGCCAGTTCCCGGTCGGGGTCATCCAGATGTGCTGAATGGCTCCCGGGCCTTCAATTACAGCCATTGTGAAAGTCTCTCCCGGGTTAATTCTTATATACGGATTGACCTTCCAGCCCTGTCCGAGATCGCGTGCAGCATAAGCGGCATTTGCCGTGTTAGGTTTTTCTTTATCAGCAGGATCAGCCATCCCTGCTTTACCTTTTTCGCCCGTCAAGTTTTCCGGACTTATCGACCTGGTTTTTGCATCGGATAACCTGTACAGGTTACCCATGTTCATATCCAGCCCGTTAAATTTGGTCTGCGCATAAGATAACAGCGGAAGAAAAAGAATAATTAAGGCTAATGCAACTTTTTTCATAAGGTTGGATTTTAAGTTTAATTCTTAACTATAAACTTAAAAAAATTACCTTAAACAGAGAGCCAGGCAGCATTATTTGTTTTGATAATCAATGTAAATTTACCCATTACCCCGGGAGGATCCCTGAAAGGGAGCGCATTGAAGGGTAGCTGTTACGGGAGTTTGGGATTCCTCGCTGGCGCTGCTGCTCATGACAACATTTATTATGTTGTTTGTTTAAAGACACTTAAAACTTAGGGTGTTTAATATGGAAAAATTTGTGCAAATGATTGTAAAGTACGGAATATAAGCATTATACATTTTCCCTCCTTTTGAAGGGGGCTGACCGTTAAGAAATTGCCCTGTGGGCAATTTTAGGGAGGAGCCAGCCTGCAGGGAGGGCCCCGTTAAGAAATTGCCCTGTGGGCAATTTTAGGGAGGAGCCAGGCTGCAGGGAGGGCGAAGGTCCCATTAAAAGCTGTACAGGTAATAAAGAAGGAGATCCCTCGCTAACGCTCGGGATGACAGGGCTTTAGGGTAGTATAGGTGGAAGAAGCGGCGATTCGCCTTATAAGCGATTTCATTTTGCCTGAAATTTCTTAAGGCGAATCGCCGCTTCTTCCACCCTGTTTATAAAAAATGACCTGTCATCCCGAACGCAGTGAGGGATCTACAAATCCCGGCAACAATAGCTCCCTGGGAAATGCACTTAAGAGTAGGTCTATTTTCATGTTATAGTGAAGATATTAAATGTCAAGTGTATACACATCTTTTAAAAAGGATTTAAGACTTTTGCACCGGCATCTTGTTAAACCTGTTCGGAGCATTTCAGATTCCCATTTTGATATCCTATACAGCCTGCTCTGAAAGAGCATAAAGTTAATAACCCCCAGCACCATGTCTGTAACCTATACACGCAGCTGGGGTAGGGTCACACACACTGATGTTAGCTCCGCAGAAGCGTAACAATTGGATAACAGGAAGCATCACAACCAGAAATATGCCACCCCTTCGGGGTTTACGACAGGAGTGTATCTCTTCACCCCCAGCTGGGCGCTGGGGGTTATTAACATATCGCCACATTCGTGGCAGAATGAATTGGTAAATGAAAAATCAGTCTGTCAGGAGGAATAAATGAAACTCTTACTATACTCAGAGCTTAATTACACATTATTATATTGAAAATGTGATGAAAGATTAGCTTCAAAAGGAGGGGAAACTTTTAATCAGAAATTGTACCTTACTGATAATCCAAAATCGGCCCAGAGTCCCGAATATCCTATAAAATTAAGAGTAGGCTTCAGATCGACTCCGAAACTCACGGGTGCATCCTCCAGTGTGTACTCCAACCCGATTATTCCATCTATACCAATAACATTATATGTTGAACCGGGCTCTCCCCACTCAACATACTGTCCATCATAGAAGCCGATATGCCCTCCGAATCCGTAAAACCATTTCAGGTTTACAACATCAAATGCCGGATTGTGTATTTCATATAGCCCGGTTATATCAAATCCGTGCCATCGTGTCGTAAGCATTCCCTCAACCGCCGACCTGCTATTTAAAAAATGCTTTATTGTCAAGCCATTAGCTGTTCCTATCCTTACGCCAAGCCCGGTCTTGTAATCCTGTGCAGACGACATTATCACTATGGTTCCGGCCAGTAAAATTGTTAAAACAAATCTTCTCATAAGCGGTATCTATTAAACTATTGTCTGAACTGATTTATCAATTATTCAATAGTAAACGTATAATTTCAGTTTCTTCGTATGTCTCACGATACCGCAAAAATAAAATAATTAAATTCGGTAAATTCAACAATTGAAGTATATTAGGGAGACCTAAGAAATTTTAAGGTGATCAACTGATGAAACCCGATGATGAATAAAAGTAATCTGGTATTGCTGAGCCTGCTCATCTTTTTTTCTCAGGTACATTTTCCCTGTTCCGGGCAGGTTCGCTCAGTCCATAATCCCGATTCCAATACTGTCAGAATCACGGACAGTAACGGGAACCTTGTTCTGAATGTTAATTGCCGGAACAAGTGTGTCATAGACCGGGTCGGGATCATGGGTCGGGTAGTCGTCTCAAACCGGCAGGGAGTGTTCAGCTCAGTTAAATACAATGGAACTGTCTATTCTACAAACTCTGATATCCCTTCTCCCAAAATCACTACAGGTGGAGATCAGACAATAATTGATGGAATAATATTCGGGGAGAATGAGAGCCGGATCTCAGAAAAATGGATTTTCCGGGCTGGTTTCGACTATATTGACTGGACTATAGAAAGGAGTTACAAAGAGAATATCTCTCTTGAAGACACCGGCTTTCCTGAATGGTCTTTTGACAGTATGGAAACATGGTCAGGAGCATTACTAGGAACAGGAGGTGTAGCCTGGTGCAGGTTTTTTGATAAAGTAAATGCTTCTCTGGGCAACCACAATGGTGAAGTTACTTTCTGGAACCAGAAAAACAGTACATGCCTGAGAATTGAACCGTCAGAAAATGATTCACAACACATAGCTGTCAGGTTCAGCCGCCAGCCTGATAACATGTTCACTCTTAATTATTCTGTCAGTGAGGCGGAACTTCGTACAAAACATTTCCTGTCGAGATTTATTATTGACCGCCAGGATATCTGGGATCTCTTTGACGCCAGGGGAACAGTACGGATAACTTACAGGCTCAGAGCCTTAAACTATGAAGAGGCATATGACAGGGGCGATTTCCCGGGATTTGACAAAGAATCAATCAAAGCCGTACTTAATACTATTGCAAGGGTCGGGGTTATTGATGAAAAGCTTATGGGTTCAAATAACTGGCATCTGGATATGGGTTTTGTCTGCCTGCATGAACCCTGGATTGCCATGATGGGACTTGCCATAAATGACCCTGATTATCTGGATAATTACAGGAAATCCCTTGATTATTACCGTGATAATGCCATTTCCGCGTCGGGCGATGTAAAAGATCGCTGGGCCTACAGGATATGGGATTCTCAACCCGGAACTTTTGACAATGGTTTCTATGAAGCACAATGGGGTGACCTGCTTGATGCAAACACTGACTATGTGATAAATGTTACCGGGCTGTTCGCACTGAACGGTGACCTGGGATGGGTCAGAACCCATAAACTGCAATGTGAAAAAGCCCTTGGATTCCTGCTGAGAAGAGATTCTGATAACAACGGGCTCATAGAAGTCTTAACCAGCTCTCATAATGAAAAGCGGGGAAGTGACTGGATAGATGTTATCTGGGCATCATGGGAAACTGCCTTTATAAATGCAAAACTATATGAAGCATTGATTCAATGGTCTGATGTTGAAGAAATAACAGGTGATCCCATTATGGCAGAGTATTACCGTTATCTTGCGAAAAAATGTAAAAACAGTTTCAATGAGCCTGTCAGCAAAGGAGGCTTCTGGAGCCCTGAAAATAACTGGTATGTGTACTGGCGTGATAAAGATGGCAGTGTACATGGAGACAACCTTGTTACTCCCGTAAATTTTATGGCGATTGCCTCTGGCATATGTGATTCAAAAGAAAGGCAGAAGGCAATCCTGGATAAGATTGAAAGTCTTATGCAGAAAGAAGATCTTTTTATGTGGCCGATAAATTTTTTCCCTTACAGGCCTGACGAAGGCTACAAGGTTAACTACCCCTTCCCGAACTATGAGAACGGCGACATCTTTCTGGCATGGGGCGAGGCAGGTATAAGGGCATATGAGAACCATGATCCGTCAATTCCTGTAAAATATATTAAAAATGTCCTTAATCAATATAAAAAGGATGGGCTGGCCTTTCAGAGGTACGACCGCAAAAAACAGGAGGGACAGGGTAACGATATTCTTGCCAATAATTGTCTCCCGGTTGTAGGATTGTTCAGGGACATCTATGGTATACAGCCAAAATATAACAGGCTCTGCCTGGATCCTCATCTCACAAAAGAGCTTAATGGGACCAGGATAAAATACTGGTTGAGAAATCAGAACTATATTATTCAGCTCTCAGAAAATAATTATTCAATGAATGCAAATTCATTCTCCCTTTATTCTCCGGATAATTTCGGCATGAACACTGAAAATAACAAGCTCCTTTATTTCAACGGAAGTGATACTTCTCCCTCCCTGATAGTCTGGCGCGACAAGGAATCAGAGCTGCTTGTTAAAATAATAAACTGGAACATCGGGAGCAAAGGGGTAAGGAAATGGATGGTCCTTTCAACAACTGAGCCCCTGTTTAACGACTACGGTATCAATATGTTGAATGTCAGCTCGGCTTACAGGATATTAAAAAATGGTGAATTTTACTTAAATGCCAGGAGTGATTCGACAGGAACCCTTCACTTCAGCTCTCTGGCTAAGCCAGGCAGCGAAACTCTTTTTGAGATCAGTGATGCTGAATAACATTTGCTTTATATTGTCATCCGGCCACCTCATGGCGTGGCTGATCGTTCTGTTCCCGACAGTTTATTTCTTCCCGTTTTCGAGTATGTAAGGAGTTACCTGGTATACACAGTAATTAAGCCAGTTTGAGAAAAGCAGGTTTGCATGACTTCTCCATTTGACGACTGGTGCCTGGCCGGGATCATTATCCCTGTAATAGTTTTCAGGGATCCTGATATCAAGGCCTTTATTGACATCACGATCATATTCCGATTTGAGCGTAAGAGGATCGTATTCAGAATGGCCAGTAATGAAAACCCTTCTATAGTCCTTTGAAGCAACAAGATACACACCTGCAACATCTGAATATGCAAGCAATTCAAGATCCGGCACCTTTTCAATATCTTCCTTCCTTACTTCGGTATATCTTGAATGCGGGGCAAGAAATTCATCATCAAATCCTCTGGTCAGATAATTTTTTTTATTGAATACTTTATGGTTAAAGACCCCGAACATTTTTTCCTTCATCATAAATTTCGGAATATTATAATGATGATATAAACCGGCTTGTGAAGCCCAGCATATGAACATTGTTGATGTAACGTGAGAATCAGCCCAATCCATTATTCTAACCATCTCCTCCCAGTAATCAACCTGCTCGAATTCAAGGTGCTCAATAGGAGCTCCGGTAATAATAAGACCGTCATATTTATGTCCTGATACATCATCAAAAGTCTGGTAGAATGAATCAAGGTGCTCTTTCGGAGTATTTTTCGATAAGTGCATCCTGGTGTTAATCAGGGTAATCATTATCTGAAGAGGAGTATTTGAAAGAAGCCTGAGTATCTGCGTTTCAGTAGTGGACTTTACAGGCATCAGATTAAGCAGCAGAATCTTCAAAGGTCTTATATCCTGATGAACAGCCCTGGTCTCTTTCATCACGAATATATTCTCGTTCTCAAGGATCTTCACTGCCGGCAAATTATCCGAAATATTAAGTGGCATAATTTTTTATTTAAAAAATTTTCAAATCCCCCTCCCGGGGTCATAAGCAAAAGAAAGCTGTCATTTACTTTTAATAACCTGATACAGCGCTTCCACCTGACTAAGGGACAGCAAAGATAATTGAATACAAATTATAATTCTAACCAATGTTGCAAAAGTCACGGCATTATTCAGAACCTGACTGTTCCTTCATTCTTCACGGAAACCCTATTTTCCTGCAATATTATATACATAAAGCTTGTCCGAGTGGCGTATATAAAGGCGTCCGCCGCATACAACGGGATGAGCCCAGAACAGACCCTCTCCACCAGGTGGTACCCTGAATACGCCGGTTACTTCAAATTTGTCAGGAGAAGCTCTTACCAGTTTCACTGTCCCGGTCTCATCCAGCATATAGAGCATTCCATCGGCAAAGGTGACAGAGCCTTTTCCTTCAGTTCTCCAGATCTGCTTTCCGGTCATGAAATCGAGGCAGAACCACCCTTTTGAATTGCTTCCTGAGCCGTACAGATAACCATTATACAGGATAACCCCACCGTGGTGATTATCCATAAGATCTGACTTCCACACTGTTTCGGGTTTGATCTCTTTCCCTTCGGATCTGAGTTTAATAAGCATTGATCCCTTTCCATATCCGCTGGAGATAAAAACATAATCTTTATAAACTATTGCATCAGTCAGATTAAGCTCCCGCTGATTTACACAATCGACTCTCCAGAGCATCCTTCCGATTTTTGAGTCGACCCCGTAATAGCATGTTGAGGTGGAGCCTATTATCTGACGGTAACCACCTGTTTCATCGATCACAAGTGAGGAATATCCCTCTGTACCCGGAATCCCGGTTGTTGACCATACCAATTCCCCATTGTGCTTATTAAGACAGACAAGAAAACCTCCCTTGCCCGAGGGATGGGTATATAAATATCTGCCGTCGATCAGAACTGATTCGGAGTACCCATACTCAGGCATCTCAGCGTCAAAATCTTCCCGAAGGTCCCTGTGCCATATTTCAGTTCCGGAATTTGCATCAAATGCGGCAAGCCGGCCCATTTCACCGAGCTGATATACTACTCCGTTATCATAGGTGGGAGTGCTTCGGGCACCGGTGTAGGAACTTGCATACGACAATTCTGTTGACCAGGCATCCCCGTTAGGCTTTTTCCAGAGAAGTTTTCCGTCGGGAGTGAAACAAAATACAAATGCCTGGCCTGCAATTGTGCCTGATGTATACAATAGCCCTCCTCCTATCGACACAGTACTGAAGCCTTCCCCGATGCCTGAGGCTGACCAGATGAGAGCGGGACCATTGGCGGGCCAGCTCCTCATCAGTCCGGTTTCGGCAGATTTATTGGAGCGGTCGAAACCGTGAAAGGCAGGCCATTCTCCCGGTTTCTGGGCTGAAACCTCCGGTACGAAAAGGTTGAATAAGAGAAAGTATGAAAGAAATATAAGCACTGAATTGCTGCTTTTACATCCATCAACAATATAGCTCTGCCGGAATAAGCAGGAATATAAATTTAAAGAGATGCCCATAGCCTGATATTTAAGGTTACCGATTAGGTGTAATAAAAAAGGATTCCCGGATTAATGATTGAACGTTGCCATCGTTCTTAGCAGGTCAGCTGCCCATGAATAAATATTATTTCTGACAACAATCAGCCTCATCTGTTTCATTCTGTCACTTTGCTCCTCAGCTGACATTTCAAGGGCCAGTTTAATTGCATCAGCTGATTTTTCAATGTCGTAAGGATTAATGATAATTGCTCCCTGAAGTTCACCTGACGCACCGGCAAAACGGCTCAGAATAAGCACTCCGTCATTCCGGCTTCTGGAGGCAATAAATTCCTTTGCGACCAGGTTCATGCCATCATGCAGGGATGTGACCATACAAAAATCGGCTGAAGAGTAAAAGGGATTTATCTCTTTATGGCTGTGATGTCTTTTCAATAGCAGGATTGCCTTCCAGTTTTTAGCTTTGAATCTGAGGTTGATCCTGTTAGCCTCATTCTCCACTGCTGTTACCATATCAGAATAGGTTTTCAGATGCGTCCGGCTGGGAGCCCCTATCTGAACGAAGGTGAATTTCCCCACAAAAGAGGGATTTTTTTCAAGAAAGCGTTCTATCGACAGAAATTTTTCCAGGATCCCTTTTGTATAATCTATCCTGTCAACTCCTATTCCCAGATATTGTGCCCTGAGCCCATAATCAGACAACAATTCTGTTGGTTTGATCTTCTTTGACCTGATGTCATAATCTTTTAATGTGAATGCAATACTGATTGGAAATGGCTTGACAAGTGTAGTCTGTCCACCCATCTTTACCGAAAAATTCTCCCAGATGACTCTCGACTCAAGGGCACCGCTTACAGTCTCAAGAAAATGGTTACAGTGATACTGTGTATGAAATCCGATAAGATCCGCGCCAAGCATTCCCTGCAGGATCTCCCTCTGCCATGGACAGATTCCGAATGATTCCGGATTGGGCCAGGGGATATGCCAGAAGATAGCGACCCTGGCATTGGGCTTTTCCTTTTTTATCAATTCAGGCAGGAGTGCAAAATGAAAATCCTGGATAAGTATGAATGGTTGCTCCACATCGGCTGTCTCTTTCAGCACAGCAGCGGCGAATTTCTCATTTACCCTTTTATAATGGTTCCAGTCATCTATCCTGAAGACCGGACGTGTATGGGCTATGTGACAAAGGGGCCAGAGACCTTCATTTGAAAAACCATAATAAAAATGGTCTTCTTCCTCCTTTGTGAGCCACAATCTTTTCAGTGTGTACCTTGGCTCTTCGGGAGGCACCAGTACCTTGTCATTTTTGTCAACTGTCTCCCTGTCGGCATCCCCTGTACCTGATGCGATCCATAATCCGCTGCAAGCTTTAAGTATTGGCTCCATGGCAGTTATCATTCCGCTTGCAGGAACTATGCAGCTGATCTCTTTGCCATCATGAATATGCATATATGGTTCACGGTTTGAAACAACTATCATCTTCTTATCCTCCAGAAGTATTTCAACTTCCACTTTCAGGCGTTCAGGTGTCCAGATTGCTTCTGCACTCGTCCTCAGCCGCGCCTCCTCCTCAGCCGTGGCTTTAGCCTCCCGCATGGCTTTTGCAATATGTTCAATCTCCTTATGTAACGGATCAAGGAATTTAAGGGGTGATTTTTGTGCAAGCTGATCTGTATTTCCCGTGCGTAATGCTTTAGCCCACATTACAATCTTTGTCATCTGGTTGAAAATTCCCCACCGGATGATAAGGATAGTTACAATTGAAACTAAAAATGCCTGAATGAACCATCTTATAAAATTCCTGAACCAGATCCTCCTTATCGAACTTTCAATAAAGGTAGTATCTGAATAGAAAACGACTGCATTGATTGATTTTTCCCTCTTATTTACCGGTTCGATCAGCTGGAAAATTTTCCTTCCGGAAATATTGATGACATTACTGAATGAAGTATCTGCAGTTGTTGCCCTGGGAATATACTTTAATGAATAACTGCCCAGTTCAGAGTTTGGTTTATTTGTCAGAATACTATCATTGCCATAATAGACTGCGATGCCCGTTAAGTTATACCGGATCCTCAGGCTGTCAGCAATATGGTCAATATTGGAACTGTCGAGCCTGTCAAAGAAAAGGGGATCATCCTCATAGATCTGATCCGAAACATGCCTTGTCTCCATACCAAGATCTTTGAGCATCCTGGTTCTTTCTATGGAGATCTGATAAAAAGTAAAACCAAATGCAACTAATCCGACAGCTACAATAATAGACAGGATAAGAGCAAGTGTTATTCTCATTCAGATAAATATTTTAAAAACGAAACCACTTCACCTACAGATCCGAATCTGTATCGGGCAGAAGATCTTCCCTCTCCTACCTTTATAGTAAAAGCATTGGTATTATACAAAAGTAATTCAAAAATCTCTTCATCCGTAGTATCATCTCCGATTGATAGTATAAAATCGTACTTCTTCTTCTCCAGTATCTTTCTTAAAGCGCTGCCTTTACCTGTAGCCCGGTCCATTATTTCAACAACTTTGTTGCCATCCAGGATCTTTAAATTACATGGCCCGACATATTTCCCGACCTGACTGATTAATTCCCTCGAATACAAATAACCTGCCTTAGATCCGGCGTTTCTGTAATGCCATGCCAAAGAATATTTTTTGTTTTCGATGAAGGATTTTGAACATTTCAGAGTCATCTGGTTCAGCAGCGGAAGAATAGTATCCTTCCATTCGCCATTGTCACTTATCAGATTTTCCCATTCTCCATTCTCTTTAATCATGGCTCCATGTCCGGCAATAATTTTTACCGGCAGATCACCCAGTAATTTGTCAATACTCTGATAATCCCTGCCGGATATAATAACAGTCTCGCTATTGGGCATTGCTGCCAGCTTCTCAAGTATTGAGATCAATTGCTTTCCCGGTACAGCCAGAGCAGGATCAGGTTTGAAATTAACCAGGGTTCCGTCGTAATCAAGCAAAATAAGCCTGAGGCCGGCATTCATGAATTTATCTGCTATCTCAGCTTTAATTGCCTCGTTCATATATGATTGTTCTAATTGAAGTAAATCTAATAATTATTTTCCCAAACTGGTGCAGTCTGTTTATTGTGACCATTTGACAAAAGCTGACCGGTCAGGCAGGCGCTATTGAACAGGTACGGACTGAATTTTAAAGTACTTATTGTATAACTATTAAAAAGGAGGTAATTATGTCGTTACTTCGAAGAAATGAGAATTATCCGGCATTACCGGGCTTTATTAATGATTTTTTCAATCGTGACTGGATAGACCGGACAAATCAAAACTTTTCTGAAATATGCCATCTGCCCTTGTTCACCTGTGATTAATAAGAAAATTATTGACTTCATTACAGAACAGGACCTGATCCTGAATCATTATGGTATGCCCGCTGACAGGCGAAATGACCATCCGTTTATCTGAAGAGCCTATCCTGTTATAAAAATCATCTCCCAGCGCCTTTGGGCAGATAAAATCGTACTGTCCATACATGACAAGTACCGGGACCGTGACTTTATATAATGATGAAGAGAATTCTGTTCCTGAGATCTCCCTGTTCAATGATGACTCTTTTGAATAGAAATAATTCACCAGAATGGAAGTCAGGGGCCAGTCATACCTGATAGCATTCTTCCTGATTATATTAAAGATATTGACTTCAGGCACCTGGTCAAAATAGGTTTCCGCCTCACCGGCATATGCTCCCAGTTGCTCTGATTCCTCATACGAAAAATTACCTGTATGTGCGTTGCAGTATGAGACTATCTCCTCCCACTCCGGCCTGTTTCTGTTTAACAGTATCTGCTGTTCTCCAGAGGTAAGCAGCATTTGCCTTGTCAGTGTGTCGTTCAGAGGGTAGTTATGACTTCCGTCAGCAAAGATCCAGCCCTTGACCATGGCCTGGTTATTACCTGTTGTCATAAAGGAAGAGGTGAGCAGGCCCCCGTAACTGTGCCCCAGAAGAAACAGACTGCAATCCTGTCCATATCTGGCCTTTATTACCTGCAACACTTTTTTCAGATCATCTGTCATTTGTTCAAGGGTCAGGTTCTTTGCGTTTGAGCTGCCCTGCGATGCTCCGGCATTCCTCTGGTCCCAGTAAACCATTGCATACTGATTTTCAATATGCTCCCTGATATAGTCAGTTTCATAAATAAATGAGCCGGCGCCGGGTCCTCCGTGAACGAATACAAGAAATACTTTGCCGGAGGTATTTCCTTCTACCTGAACTCGCATCGAGGCGCCGGCGTTCTCTACATAGAAAGTTTCCGAAACCTCAGTTCCAAGGGTAATTATCTCTTTCTGGCAGGACAAAAGAGGTATCAGGGCTATAAAAGTCATCAATATCAATATCGATTTCATTTCTGCTTACTCCTCTTTTTTACATGAAGCTTTAAAAAATTTTCCGGTTTATAAATCACTCCCAGCTCCATAGCAGGCCTGAAGTAAAATGTGCTGTTGTAGGGAAACATGATAAGCATATCGAAGTCCCAGAATGCCGAGAGCGGTATTCCTTTGCAGCGGGAAAAGTTGAATCCGACTCCTCCTCCTGCTGTTAATAAAGCATAATTATAACCTGCCCCTTTTACGATTTTTACATCGCCGTTACTATCAGCCCTATAAGTGGTTCCACCCAGGAATGTCCTGCTGTAACCAAGCCCTGGCCTGAACTCTGTAAAAAATCCGCCAGATTTTGTCCTGCGCATTACCCAGCCGGCAGTAAAATAGAGATTATCATGAAAATCCTTATGGTGATACCATCCTGTATTTAAGGAGACAAACCTTTCTTTTAGAACCTTGCCCGTTTCTGATTCATTTTTGGTCCGGATAATTTCAACACTATATAGCGGAAACTCTATTCCTGCCAGGACTCCCGGGTAGATCAGAGAACTGACGTAAGCAATTCTGATATTCGACGAAACCCTATAACTGTCTGAAATACTGTCTGTCTGAGAAAAGCCAAAAGCCCAGGGCAGGAGCAGGATATAACCCGCAAGTATCCTTTTGAAAATCATATTAACCTCAGTCTAGGATTGATATTACCAATATCCGGCTGATAATCAGAATCATTCATGTTAAGAACCGGGGTTATATGTCCTTCACTTTCTGGAGTTAAAAAATAGCCTCCCTGACCTGAATATGTGAGAGCAGCACGGCTGCCTTTACAGTTTTATCAGCTCTACCCTCCTGTTCAGAGCCTTGTTGGAAGGGGTATCGTTGGGGGCTACCGGAACCGTTTCACCAAGCCCGTCAGATTCGAGACGCGCGGCATCAATGCCAAATGTCTTTGCAAGTTCATTTTTTACAGAGGCTCCCCTGCGTTTTGAAAGATCAAGGTTCGCAGCATCAGCGCCGTCGCTGTCGGTATGTCCGACAATTTTCACTTTTACATCCGGATTTTCCGTAAGGATAGTCGCAATTGATTTTAATGTACTGTATGATTCAGGTTTAACAACATCTTTATTGACGTCAAAATAGATACCGTAGGTCACCAGCTTGCCTTCGGTAATAAGTTTACTGCGCATATCGGGGTTACCGACTGCTATACGGACATTGGTGACCATAGCAGCACCAGCTTCAAATCTTAACCTGTCCATTTTTACAGTGGGAAGAGGAAAGGCCTTCGGGAGGTCTATCAGTTTACTCTGATCGAGGTAAAGTCTGACCCTTCCTTTCTGGTACCAGATTGCAATATGATATTTCTTATCCACTTTTTGCTTGAATTGCTCATCTTCCTTCATCCCTGACAAACCCAGACCCTGTCCCGCATCTTCATTGATATAGGTTCTGTAATCAGGTCTTCCGTAATATTGACAGGTGAACAAAAAGCCGGCTTTACCCGGTACTGACCCATGATCGAATGCTTTGGCGTTAATGCTTTGGATAAGACGGAGATCATAACCTTTCATATTGCCTTCAGATCCCTTTATGGGAATAATATCTAATTCAATTGTATAATTATCGGGTAGTTTTAATAATTCATCTGTCCAGATTGCCTCTCTGCCATCAAATTTCAACCAGTTGCCGGGATATAAATTATTTGTCACAACCTCTGCCGACCCGTTCGTGTTCCATAAAGCAGGAAAGTCGCCAACGTTATCCTGACTGAAATCATCAAAGAAAATTATCTTTTCGCCCGGGATAAAATCGTATTTTGAATAAGACTGTAATGCGGGTTGCTCCTGTGCAGACTGAGCAGGGACTTTATCAGCCTCTGCATTTTCCTGAGTATTTTTAGTCTTGTCGGCTGAAGAACCATCAGCCGGTTCTGTGGCCTGATCCTTTTTATCGTCTCCCTTTGCAGCGTCTTTAATTCCTTTTTCAACGGCATTCAGACCGTTCCCGATGGCTTTATCGGTGGCCTGATTAGCTTTGCTGTTAGTTTGCCTTATGACCTTCTTCGCAAAGTCAACTTTAATCTGACAATACGAAGTGAGTGAAATACTGCAGATTGCAATTACAAGCGAAAATTTAAGAAGTGATTTCATTTTGTAGGTATTATGGGTTCTGATTAATAAGCAATTCTCATTAAAGTTATAAAATTAGATTGAAATAATAATGCTTTAAACTTTTTTTCAGATAATCCGGAAAGTTATGGAATCTCCACCACCAAAAGTTCAAACAATATATTGACATAAATTTACTAATTTTAACTTCATAAAACAGATTGCCCATGTCAGACAGATCTAAAATATTGGCCGCGTTCATTGGAATTTCAGTTTGTTTGATTGCAACACCCCTGAAAGGGCAGTTGCTGCGGGATACGGTTACCTTAAACCAGATCAGGAAAGAAATCGATTACACATATAATTTTCAGTTTGACAGCGCCCGGCTTGTTTATGCCAGGATCCAGACCACATATCCCGAACATCCGATCATATCACTTATGAGAGGAATGCTTACATACTGGGAGAACTATCCAATGCTGGGTACAACGCCGGCGAGAACATCCTTTGAACAGGACATGCGCGAGTGCATAGCCCAATCAGAAAGGAATGTTAATCCTGATAATCAGGCAGAATACCTGCTGGCTGACCTTTGTGCCAGAGGTATGCTTCTCTTGTATTATTCTGATAATAACCTGATGATGGAGGTGATCCCTCTTACAACAGGCACTTACAGGTATCTGATGCGTTCTTTTGACTATACCTCTGTATTCTCAGATTTTTACTATTTTACCGGACTTTACAATTACTACCGTGACGCATATCCCAGAATATATCCGGTATATAAACCTCTCGCGATGCTCTTTCCCAGGGGAAATATGGAAACCGGGTTAAAGCAGCTGAAAATCGCAGCAAAATCATCCGTTGTACTGAGAGCTGAGGCAAATTCCCTGCTGGCATATATCTATTTAAACTATGAGAAAAAATATCCTGAAGCTTTATATTATTCAAAGTTGCTTTACGATCAATATCCTGATAATGTGGAATACCTGGCCATGTATATAAAGAACCTGTTGCTGATGAAACAATACGATGATGCTGAAAAGGTTATATCAATGCTGCCCGTTGATGCTGAGAATAAATATTTCCAGTCGCAGCTCACGGTCTTTAAAGGTATCCTGGCAGAAAAGAAAAATCATAATACTGAACTTGCCCGGCAAAATTATAATAAAGGGATCTCTGACTTAGCTTATTTCGGGGATTACGGCAATGAGTATGCTGCCTATGCCTATTTTGGCCTGAGCCGGATAAGTGAAGCCGGTGGGGACAAACATGCCGGCAGAATATACAGAAAAGAGGCTCTGAGAAGGGCTGATTTCAAAAAGATAGATTTTGATTGAGCTGATTTCCGGCCGGGGGAACAATCCTTAAGGAATAATTATATATTTTAATGACAAAGATTGTATATTGACAAAGGTTCATACACAGTACGGGTAAATGACAGATCTTTCGGTAATAATTGTAAGCTATAAAGGGTGGGACAGATTGCTGAAATGTCTGGAATCATTAAGAAAGTACACCGGCGATCATTTCAGTTCAGAGGTTATTATCGTCGATAATAACTCCCCGGAGGACAGAATTCATGAAATTGAAAGAGGCTTCCCTGCTTTCAGGTTTGTTCACAACAAGGTAAATGGCGGATTCTCAAATGGGTGCAATCTTGGGGCCCGGAATGCCAGGGGCGAATTCCTGCTCTTTTTAAATCCCGACACAGTTGCACCTGAAGAGGAAACTGAAAAACTGCTCCTGGCAGCCAGACA
Source organism: uncultured Bacteroidales bacterium (assembly GCA_963816345.1). Lineage (GTDB taxonomy): Bacteria > Bacteroidota > Bacteroidia > Bacteroidales > VadinHA17 > LD21. The sequence goes on along the minus strand of CAWFKI010000005.1, from coordinate 50,130 downwards.
AAATCCAGATTATTACCTGTTCTCCTGCAGGCAGGTAAATGAAAAAGGTAAAGAGACCAGGGTTACGGGCGAGTTCCCCGGAATATGGAATCTGACAGGCTTTCAAAGATCAATTGTCAGGTTATTTAAGAGAAAGAGAAGGGATGAAGTAATAAGAGAGATCCTGTTCCCCGACTGGGTATCAGGATCAGTAATAATGATGAGGAAGGAGATCTTTCAGAGGATCCGGGGCTTCGACGAAGATTTCTGGATGTACTATGAGGATGTGGACATCTGCAGGAGGATCAGCAACACAGGAGGTAAGGTTGCATACTTCAGGAATATTACAATAGAGCATAATCATGGAGGCAGCTCAAGGATAAATACACAAACAGCCTCTCTTACAAAGACAGAGGTTAATATTTCCAGGCATGTCTACATAAGTAAAAACAAATCGGGCATTGAGAAGTATGTGATACAGCTCTTTCTTATATTAAACAATCTTATATCGGGTCTTTTGCTGGCCCTGCCGGGTGCGCTTCTCTTTTTCATTCCTGGATTATTTGCAAGGACCCTTATATTCATTAAGTTATCAGGATATTATATTGGAGCTTTATCAGGATTGACATGGATAAGTCCGCGATCGGTAAATTATAATAAAACGCTGAGGCCGGAGAACCCCTGAATTTATTTATGCTGCCGGCTTACCTGGTTGCCCTGATGAGGCCTCTTCTCAGGTAAGGGGCTTTTATTTTTTTATCGTAATAATTTATCATATAACCCCCCGATGGTTCCACGGTGAAACCATTCTTTCCGAGCAGGAGCGCAAAGTCCTCTTCATCATTGTTCTTATGATAGGTGCACAATGCAATTTTTAACTGATCCCCGCCGCTGAACAGATTATCACAGCTTTTCAGGACTACCGACTCGGCCCCGTCTACATCGATCTTAAGAAAATTTATGTCACTATTATTCTCAAAGAAAGTATCGAACCTGACATGTGAATTGTCATTTACATCAGAGACAAACTTATCGATAATTACGACTTTGTCTGCCCATTCGGCAAATGTAGCTCTGAGCGCTTCAATCCACTCCGGGTCGTATTCGAACAGGTAAACCTTTTTTACATTATCAATTACCGAAAGGGAAAAATTGCCCTCCGCGGCTCCGATATCAGCAATGACATCACCCTTACCTGCCTTAAATGACTCTGTAAGGTAACGGTGCGGGCTGTTTATATCCTGCTCCCGTAAAAGATCGGACCAGGCCTTTTTTATGCGGTTCACGCTCCACCGCTTCTTGAAGTACAAACGTTTCCCTTCCTGCATTACGTAACGCATACCCCTCTCATGATCATAAAATACATCTACCTTACCGGGAGAGTAGTTGTCATGAAAAGAGTATGGAAATATTCTGACCTCATGGTCCTTAAGGTACCTCAGCACCTCCCTCTGATCATCATCGATATCAGATTCAGGTAAGGAGGCAAAATGATCAAGGATCTTTCTCCTCAGACTTTTTTTAAGGATAACTGTCCTTAAAGGCTTGGGAACGAGCACGCGATAAACCGGGAAGAGATACCTATTCATCCTTGCAGGAGGGGTGTATAAAATGATCAGAAAAGATTCAAAATTACTAAATATTAGCCAACCTGATCTTTGCAATGAATAAAAAGATAACTGAACTGACTCTTGGATAAAGTTCTAAATCAGTATATATTTATGTAATCTTTCTGATTTTTCAGGCATAAATAAAAACAGATAATATGAAAATCGACCGGTTATTATAAATGAATACCACTATAAATATTGGCTTTTTCTCAGTGTTTATCTTTATCGGAGTCTTCGATGGTCTCGTCCTTTGCAACTCAAAAACCGCATTCAACAATGCATTCAGGAAGCTATCCGGGAAAACTCCCTCAGAATTCCGGAAATTGACAAATATCTGATAATAATTTAATTACATTAATAAATTCATACTTGCCGATAGGGATGTACATCATCCTTATAAGGATGTTCTCTGTTACGGGTTGTTCAGGTGTAGATTTGACTCAGCAAATCAAAACCGTGAATCATGACAACAAATGTGGTAAATCCGAAAGTAACTTCATGTAACGTACATCACAATCTGATAGAAGCCTGCAGAAAAAACGACCAGAGGGCCCAGTTTCAGATCTACAAACTTTATTACAAGGCTATGTATAATGTAAGTCTGAGAATAGTCAATGATGCCATGGAAGCTGAAGACATTATGCAGGAAGCGTTCCTGACAGCATTCGAGGAGATAGCAGGCTACTCCGGAAAGGTCAGTTTCGGCGCCTGGCTTAAAAGAATAGTACAAAACAGGTCTGTCGATTATCTGAGGAAAAAAGGTAAAATCACCTTTGAGGATATTGCTTCAGTCAGGGAAGTGGAAAATAATCTCTTTGATAATCCGGGCCTGATTGAAGAGCCGGAAGTTAGTATTACGAGGATGATGGCAATTATCAAACGCCTTCCGGAAAAATGCAGGAACATCTTTTCACTTTATTTCCTGGAAGGATATGATCATGAGGAGATAGGTCAGATACTTTCAATCTCAAGCAGTACCTCGAGGTCGCAACTCTCAAGAGCCAGGCTCAGGTTCATCAGAGAGTACAAAATGAACACGCAGCCCCGCTGAATTCTTTATCTCCTTTGGCTTCCGATAATTCAGATATCTGTAACCGGGAATATTTCTGTCCGGCAATTCCCGATACAATCTTCAAAAGAGTTATAATCCCTTAGATCATGTTAATTACAAAAATCACCTGAACAAATACCAGATGATTCCGGTTTTATTCATCGCTGTAAAGTTTTGATTTTATATCTTTATAATGCCATTTATACCATCCGGGTGAGCATGTATTATGTGGATTGATTTTACTCTTATTATATGACCAATTACATTATAATTGCTCTTTGTGTGATAGTGCTGGTCTCTTATTTATTTGATATAACCAGCAAATATTCAAAAATCCCCAGTGTAATTTTACTTATTGCGCCTGGGATTTTGAGAAAACTTTATGACAAAAAGCCACCTCAAATTTTTCAATTTTTACATGCAGGATCCGTTCAGATAACCCTGTCAGAGTCACTGAACCGTATAAATGAAATACTCCTTCGTTTTCCCGGGATCCTTTCCAAAAGACCATATGCAGCAAAAAAAATAATTCTCATCTCTGCTATGATCAACATATGTCTGATTATTAATGCGCAGATTATCCTGACAGGAAAAATCACCGACAAGCTTAACGGAGAACCGATACCCGGAGCAACAGTTTACCTTCCGGAACTTAAGAAAGGTGATATTGCGGATAAAAATGGCGTTTACAGATTGGATAATCTCCCATCGATAAAAACGGTTGTACAGGTAAGCTTTCTGGGTTACAGGTCAATCGTTGAGAATGTGGACCTCTCAAAAACCACAATACTTAACTTCGCCCTCGAACAGGCCATAACTGAAATGAATGAAGTTGTAGTTACCGGAACATCAAGGAAAACCGAAATAACACGGAGTCCGGTACCTATGATTACACTTGGCAGCAGGCAATTGCAGCAAAATTTAAATAATAATATAATTGATGCAATTGCCAAACTCCCGGGGGTGAGCTCAGTGACTACCGGACCAAATGTATCAAAACCCTTCATCCATGGTCTGGGATATAACAGGGTACTGACGCTGTTTGATGGGATAAGGCAGGAGGGGCAGCAATGGGGCGATGAACATGGTATTGAGGTGGATGATAATGCTGTTGACCGGGTTGAAGTTGTGAAGGGTCCCGCGAGCCTGACCTATGGCTCGGATGCACTTGCCGGAGTAATCAATCTTCTTCCTGCCCCTCCTGTCCCTGATAGCACTATAAAAGGTCACATAGAATCCAATTACCAGACAAATAACGGACTGATAGGGGTATCGGCTGCACTTGCCGGAAATAAAAACGGATTTGTCTGGGGCGGTCTGGTATCCCATAAGCAGGCCACCAATTATCGAAACAGGTTTGATGGCAGGGTTTATGGTACAGCATTTAAAGAAGATGACGCAGGCGGCTATATAGGGTTGAACAAGAAATGGGGATATACCGACCTTAACTTTTCATTATTCAATGATCTGCAGGAAATACCGGATGGCAGCCGCGACTCTGCAACAAGGAGATTCACAAAACAGATCACAGATGCAGATACCTTCAGACCCATAGTTTCTGAAGCTGAATTGAACTCCTATAAAATCAGCGTAATACATCAGCATGTTCAGCACCTCATGGTATATTCATCAAGCAATTTTATAATCGGTAAGAGTAAACTGGAACTGAAGCTGGGCTATCAGCAAAGTATGCGAAGGGAATTCAGTCATCCTGACTACCCAGACATTCCTGGTCTCTACCTTGATCTGAAAACATTTACCTATGATATAAAATACTACTTGCCGGAATCAGGGGGTTGGGAAACAACTATAGGGCTTAATGGCATGTATCAGCGAAACACGAACAGGGGCACTGAATTTGTAATCCCTGATTATCGCTCACTTGATATCGGCCCTTTTGTTCTTATCACTAAGAGCGTGGATAAACTCGATCTGATCGCAGGAATCAGATACGATTCACGGTTTTTCCGCAATGATCAGATGTTTACCCGTTCAGATCCTCAGACAGGCCTCGAAATGCAGGTTTTTCTGCCGGATACCGTTCACTCTTATCAGCCATTTTATAATTTTAGTCATACATTTTCAGGAGTCTCAGGAAGTTTTGGAGCGACTTATAATTTAAATAAGAAACTTCTGGTTAAAGCGAATGTTGCAAGGGGGTACCGTGCCCCTAATGTTGCTGAGATATCGGCTAACGGCGTTCATCCCGGAACATTGATTTACCAGGTAGGTAATGATAATTTTAAGCCTGAATTCAGTCTTCAGGAAGATTTAGGTCTATCCTACCTGTCTGATCATATCAGTGGCTACCTTGACCTTTTCAATAATAATATTTCAAATTTTATCTTCAATCAGAAGCTGCTGAACAGCCAGGGAAAAGATTCAATTATTGTCAGGGGAAACCAGACATTTAAATTCCGGCAATCTGAAGCCCAACTATACGGAGGGGAGGCATTTCTTGATATTCACCCGTATGACTGGCTTTCTTTTGAAAATTCGATATCTGTAATCTATGCGCTGAATAAGGGAGGAAACGGGATCGTAGTGACAGACAGTACGAGATATCTGCCCTCAATTCCACCTCTGCATACGAATACCGAATTACAGGTAAACATAAAAGGTATGCCAAAGCATTTTAGCTCAATTTTCTTTAAAATAGGTGTTGAATACTATGCAAAACAGGAGAGGGTATATTCAGCATACAATACGGAGACTCCCACACCGGGATATCTTCTTTTAAATGCAGGCATGGGTGCTGATATTATTAACAGGGCCGGGAAAGTTCTTTTTACAATCAATATATCGGGTAACAATATCACAGATGTGGCCTATCAATCACACCTGAGCAGGTTAAAGTACTTTGAGCAATATCCTAAAAATCCTTCCGGAAGATCAGGCATCTACAATATGGGAAGAAACATCAGCTTCAGGATAACAATCCCGGTGAATCTCTAGTTTGCCCCGGGGGAGTTCACGTTGCCAGTACCAGGTTTTTTCAGCTGGCTTTAATTGAATATACAGCCAGGTAATCACCGTGTCTGACAAACAATCTCTTTTTATTAATTACGGGATGCGCCCAGTAGGGACCATCACCTTTAGTCACCCTGAAGGAGCTTATAACATCAAGCTTCTGGCTGTCGGGTTTGACAAGACCTATATTGCCATTCTTCTCTTCATAGATATAGAGCAATCCGTCAGCCGAAATAACCGATCCCTTGTTATTCCATCCGGTTATCCACATCGTCTTGCCTGTAGTCCAGTCAACACATATCCATCTTCCTTTTGAATTGCTGTCGTGAGTGGAACTGTAGATATAATTCCCTATAAGCACCATTCCTCCAACATGAGGATTGATTTCCTTATTCTTCCATACAAGCGTGGGGTCGCTTCCGTCAAAGCTAATTTTTATTTTAGCGGCGGTCTGTCCGTAGCCATTCGCTGCGAAGATATAGCCATCGCGGTAAAGTGGAGTCTGTATATAGTTTCTGTTACCCCGGTTATCATCATTTACAGAACCAAAATTGAATTTCCACAGCATTTTCCCGTCCTGGGCATTTACTCCAATTATATATGTTGCAGTATGAGTAACGATTATCTTCATCCCCTTATCCTCAACCAGCAGCGGGTTTGTGTACTGGGTTCCTTCATTTAAAGGTGTTGTCTCCCATATTACTTTACCGTTTTCCACATCAAATGCGACCATTGAGGCGATATTCCCTCCCGGGGTGGCAATAACCTTATTACCTACAACCAGCGGTGATTCGGAAATTCCAAAGCGTTGTACCGAAGCATTGTACTTCTTATAATAATTTACGGTCCATACAATTTTACCATCTTTGCTGACACAGGCGAGATCACCCTGTCCGCTTACAACCAGGATCTTTCCGTTTGAGTAGGTCGGTGTGCAACGGCTTTCAGGGGAATTGACGTTTTCAGTGATATTTCCATAAGCCACACTCCACTTTTTCTTCCCATCCTGGGTAAAAGCGGTAAGCACATCTTTACCGTCCTGAGTACCGGTAATATAGATGGCATCATCAGTTACCGTGGCACTGGAGTAACCTTTCCCTATACCTGTTGCTTCCCACAACATGGAAGGACCGGAAGCCGGCCATTTTTTCAACAGTCCTGTTTCATTATAAACGCCTGTGCGTCCGGGTCCGCGCCAGCCATATTCCTGGCCGTAAGCAGTATTAACAAGTGAAATAATCAGGATCAGGGTAACTATTATTTTGCCACTTTTACTTTCCATATCAGTCTCTGTTTTTTCTTCGTTATTTTGCGGCATAAAGATATTATTTACCGGCGCAAAAAACAATGGCCGGTATAATCTGATCGCTCAGATCAGTAAAGTTCTTTCATTCAGCATATCCGAAATACAGTTCATGAATTTCTTAAGATCAAGCGGTTTTTGAAAAACTTTATTGGCTCCGAGGTGTCTGGCGCTCGTAAGGTATCCTTCATACTGAAATCTTCCTCCGCCTGAGATCGCAATAATCTTTAATTTCGGAAATCTCTTCCTGAGGTCAATTATCAATTCCAGTCCTTCTTTTTCTGGCATCACGATATCAGTAATCAGAAGATCCGGCTTAAACTTATCAACAAGCTTTAATCCTTCGTTCCCGTTAAGTGCAATTTCAACCTCATGTCCTGCCTTCTCAAGCATTCTTTTTATCATTATTGCAATAGGAGCCTCATCATCAATGACAAGAATTCTGGGCATTATATACTATTTATTAATCATGTGGGTTTCATCAAGTACTTTTCTCACGACTCTGCTGAATTCGCTTAACATAATCGGTTTCATAATAATTTCGGATATCCCGCTTCTTGTTATGAGTTCCTCCGACATTTTCTCAATATATCCGGTAATTACTATAACCTTGAGATCAGGCTTTATCTCTCTCATTTTTAAAGCCAGTTCTGTTCCAAACATTTTGGGCATTGTCTGATCGGTTACCAGCAACGAATATTTCACAGGGTCAGATTTGAATTCTGCAAGGGCTGACAGGCTGTCACTTTTGATAGTTACTTTATACCCAAGGTTTTCAAGCATTTTCTTACCCATAAATGTGATTTCCTGCTCATCATCTACAAATAAAATATGCTCGTTGCCTTTGGATATTGTCTTGTTCAGTTCATCCTGGTTTAACGGGCTTGTACCGTACTGCGGCAGGTAGATTGTAAATGAAGTGCCTTTCCCGACCGTACTGTCAACCGTAATGGCTCCGTCATAATTGTTAACAATGCCATGTACAACCGAAAGACCGAGTCCTGATCCCGAACCAACCTCTTTTCGGGTAAAGAATGGCTCAAAGATCCTTTCTTTCGTTTTACTATCCATTCCATGGCCTGTATCGGACAGAATAAGTCTGATGTATTTTCCTTTCTTAAGATTGGGAACCTGTTTTATCAGTTCCTGATTTACATTGACCACATTAAGCCTTACTTCAAGAGTGCCTCCTGTCTGCAGCATGGCATAAATGGCATTTGTGCACAGATTCATAATGATCTGATGCATATGTGTCGCATCTGCCAGGATTGTTCCAATATTCGGATCAAGATTCTGCTTTATCTGAATGCCCGGCGGGAAAGAGGCTTTGAGGAGGTTAAGAACTTCAACAACTATCGTGTTCAGCTGAACAGGCTTCTTATCGAAATTAACCTCGCGGCTGAAGGTCAGGATTTGCTGCACAAGATCTTTTCCCCTGGTGGCAGCGTTGTTTATCTGTTCAATATCAAATCGCAGGGTACTCTCATCAGGAAGCTCTTCCAGGGCCATATCGGTATAACCCAGGATAGGCGTCAGTATGTTATTAAAATCGTGAGCTATACCTCCTGCGAGGGTTCCGATTGTCTCCATTTTTTTCAGCTGAAACAGCTGGGTCTCCAGTGCTGCTCTCTCTTTTTCATATTTCCTGCGCATCTCAATTTCATTTTTCAGATTTTGATTTACACTTGAAAGTTGTTCAGTCCTCTCCTTAACCCTCTTTTCCAGATCATTATTTGCTGCCTGGACTTTTTCCTGTTCCTGTTCCAGCAGTTTTCGCATATAGAAGTCATTCCGTGAGGTTAATTCAAGAAAGTAACTGATAAACATCCCGATAATATTTGCGCTGATAAAGAAAAAGTTATTGTTTATCAATATCTGAATGGGGGTTTCAGAGATCCAGATTGCAGATATCTCATAGGCTCCGACTATTAACCAGCCGGCAACCAGGGAATATATGAACCTGGCCCTGATGAAAGTGTATCCAAAAATGAAGATCAGAATAAGTCCTGCGTAATATGAATAATTTGAAACTTTTGCAGCCAGGATTATCATGATAATGATCCCGAATCCGGTAATGAACATTATACATGAAATAACAAATTGCATGTATTTCTTAAATACTTTGGAATAGGAAAATGCAAACACTCCTATCAGAATCGGGTAGACTATCCCAAATCTTATGAACCAGAAGACCTCCTTAAGTGTCGGCACTGTATTTGCATCAAGAAACGCAAAGGCCCCGTAAAAAATCATTGCAAGGATAATGGAGAATCTGAATGGAATCAGGGACTTCAGGAAATAATTTTCGCGATAATCATTTTCATAGCCTTCCAGATTTCCCGTAAAAGAAAGTGTAAGCCGGTTAAATGTCCATGACTCCTGGTAGACTGTAGGCAGTCCCAGTAATTTAACCACGGCACCTTTAAAAATGTTTATCTTCATTATAATTACTTCTTATTGGATGCAATTTTCAACTTGCATTTATCTTAAGAAAAAGATTTATCCCCAGGGGTTCAGTATCGATTTTTGCCATTTTCTCATCCATCCCCGCTTCCAGGGCTATACTCAGCAGGTCGGATCTGCTCCTGTAATTAAGATACCAGTCTGACAAAACTTCCATAAGCTTTCTGGTCGGGTTTTCAGTACTGAAATTACTGATCACAAATTCACCATCCTCCGAAAGAAAATTAATATACTTCTGTATTAGGTAAATAAAGTGCTTTCCCCTGAAATAATCAAAAAGGCCTGCACTCCACATCAGATCGTATATCTTATATGGTTTGAAGCGTAATACATTAATTCTGTTGTATGAAATTGCCCCATTGAATTGCGCGTTCTGCTTCATTGAAAAATCGATGGCATTCTTATCGAAATCAATGAGATCAAAACTTATATTGCTACCCGGGAATTTTGAAAGAAATTCGTGAACGTCAGTACCCGGACCTGAGCCAAGAACAAGAACCTTAATATTACGACTGGTGCCTGAAACCAGCTTTTTACAGCTGTTCATGAAATATTCCTTCCGGTTTCTGACAGCCATTGCACCCGGTTGATTCTGAAAGAAAATATCCCATTTCCGGTAAAGTACATCCTGGTTGACATAAAAAGAATAAATGTTATTAATAAGTGTAAAATCACCCGGGTACCCGTAGGGTTTGGTAAACCCATGACCGATTAATGTATTGATATTAAGTACCGGCATTAAAATCCCCCTGAAAGCATCATACTCAGAAGGATCAAGATTATTGACAATTGAAGTGAATTTGTCATAATCCTCAGGTTCAGGGCCTCCCGTTTTTACCAGATATTCCAGAAAAAGCTTTTGTTCCCTGCCGAATATTTTGTCGGTTGATAGATTAGAATCAGACATTTACTATTTACGAGTTTAAAGTAACACTAAACAGGCATTTGCTCTCAAAACAGTGATTGCACAGACCAGCGATAAATGTAGTTTTTCCTTTTTGTTTTTACAATAACAGGGGATAAAAAAAATCATCTATAACTTAGTCCTCTCCATTTTGCGGTCTGTTAGGGCTGGCAATGCCTGAGCCCAGCCTTCGCTTCCTATTTCGATAATACTCTGCTGGTCATTGAAGCTTCGGCTGGCAAAGCCCGTGCCCTGTGCTCTGTGCCCTGTGCCCCTTAAACCCACCCCTGGCCCCTCCATGGAGGGGAACCTGAAGAAGCCCTTCGCCCTGCGCCCCGTGCTCTACTCATCCCCTCTCCCCTTCCTTTTTTAAGATTCCCTGATTTTGATTACCTTCGGAAGAAATAAAATCCGGCGCTCATATTTGATGGGAACACAGTATAACTGATACTTATATATCGCGAATCAGGAAGACGGAGAGTTTAAACCCATATTATGGACATTTATCTGAGAAAGCTGATTGCGGAGGGGGAAAGCCAGACTCTGGACTTTAAATACTGCGTTTCTGACAGCAGAAAGATCGCAAGGACCCTGGCGGCATTTGCAAACACCGATGGTGGAAGGTTGCTTATTGGTGTCAGGGATAACGGAAGTATAACCGGGATAAAAACTGATGAGGAATATTATATGGTCGATACTGCGGCCCAGCTATTTTGCCGTCCTGAAATTAGTTATACAATAACTCAGCATCACTCCGGGAAAAAAACCGTGCTGGAGGTTGAAGTGATAAAAGGAGCTGAAAGACCATATCAGGCTAAAAACGAAGATGGGAAGTGGGTGACTTACTTCCGCCATAATGATCAGAATCTTGTCGCCAACAAAGTTTTGCTTCAGGTTTGGAGAAAAATGGAAAAGGGACCGGGAGTACTGATGAAATTCGGAAAAGCTGAAAATACCCTTTTGGATTATCTGCGGAAAAATGGATCGATTACATTATCAAGGTTCAGAAAAATTAGCGGGATCCCTTCGCACAGGGCTGAAGTAATACTAGCTAACCTGATTATATTCAAGGTTCTAATTATGAATTCATCCGAAAAAGGATTCACTTACGAACTAAACCCTGTTGATCCTGTTAATTTAAGTGAGTAGGATAAAGTTACCCGTCTGAGTCTGAGTCTGAGTCAGACCGATGAGGCATCTGTTTTTGAATGTGCATTTTGCCCTGGAAAGTCAGGGCAACCAGATCAGTTCCGGAACATATAACTGACATAAATGGATAAAAAAGAGGAGAGCCCGGCAGATATCAGGAGACTGATAGAGGTGACAAGGCAAATAATTCAGGATTGTACTCTTGAAAACGGTGGAATAGTGGCAGCAAATTCTACAAAACAATACTATCCGGCAACTGCAAAGAATTACTTTTACATCTGGCCCCGTGATGCTGCATATACTTGTATTGCAGCTAATATCCTTGGGATGAGGGATATCCCACGAAACTTCTTCAGCTGGTGCCTTACTCATGCCGAAGGATTTAAAACAAAGGGCCTCTTTTATGAAAAGTATTATCCCAATGGCCTGAAAGCCCTCTTTAATTTTCAGCCTGATCAGACCGGAACGGTACTGCTGGCAGCTTATGATTATCTTAAGCATTACCATGCGGAGTCAGAAGATCCTGAAATCCTTGAACTGATTACTCTTGCAGCTGATGGAATTTGCAGTTCCTGGAACGGCAGACACTTTACGGAAATTGCAAATGACCTGTGGGAAGAAAGATTCTGCTATCCTGAGCTGGAAGAAAATTTCACATATTCACTGGCAGCATGCATAAAGGGACTCAGATGTGCGAATGAGATTATTCCATCAGAGAAATGGGTAATAGCTGCAAAAGAGATGAAAAACCGGCTGGACAGGCATTTCGACGGGTATTTTGTCAGATCTTTCGGGACCCTTACCGATAAAAGAATTGATGCCTCCGTTACAGGGCTTGTATATCCTTTTGACATCTATCAGGCAGACAATCCCGGGATTGTTGCGACAATTAATGAAATCGAAAAACGGCTTGCCCCTGAAGGAGGAGTGCACAGGTATGAACATGATGAATATGATGGCTGGATCTCAAACGGCAGACAGATGAATAAAAATGCCGGTGCCTGGCCCGTATTGAATTTCTGGCTCTCTGTTTATTACTCCCTGAAACATGATCGGGAAAGTGCACAAAAATATTATTACTGGGTATTGACAAGACTGAATAACAGCATGCATATACCGGAGCAGATTTTTGACAATAAGCTTCAGGTATCTGTTTCCCCCCTGTTGTGGTCGCATACTATGTTTATTCTGGCGTCGGAGAAGCTCGGCCTGATTCAATAATGTCCTCATATAAAATTTCAGCTCTTTTTTTTATTCTCCAGGGCTCTCTCATAAAGATGAAAATATTCTTCTGCACTCCTGTCCCATGAAAAATTTTTTCCCATACCATTTTTAATCAGCTTCTTAAAATGCAGTTTCCTTAAGGTATAAGTTTCCAGAGCCCAGGCAACAGTGCCATATATTGCCTTACTGCTGGCTTCCACAAATTTAAAGCCGGTTCCCTCTCCCCTGTTCTGATCATAATTTTCTATAGTGTCGTCTAAACCGCCTGTAGCGCGGACAACCGGAACCGTTCCGTATTTAAGGGAATAGATCTGATTCAGACCGCAGGGCTCATATAATGAAGGCATGAGGAAGAGATCGCTTCCGGCTTCAATTAAATGTGCCAGCTCGTTGCTGTAACCGATAAAAGATCCAACCCTTCCCGGGTACTGTTCCGGTAAATTCCTGAAGTATGCTTCAAGCTGGTTATCGCCTGAACCCAATATCGCAAATTGCACATCCATATTATTCAGTATTCCTTCGATACATTCCGTCAGCAGGTAAAGTCCTTTCTGAAAGACCAGACGGCTTATGACCGCTATAACCGGGGTGTTCCCGGAATTCATAAGGTTCAGTTCACTCTGCAACCTGACTTTGCAGAGTGATTTTCCTGTCATGTCGCCTTCCGTATAATTTTCAGGTATCAGCCTGTCTGTTGCCGGATCCCACTCCTGATAATCGGCACCGTTGATAATTCCCACATAATCTTCGCCTTTTATTCTTAAATAATGATCCAGACCATATCCTCCGTGTTCCGTCCGGGTCTCCAATGCATACCCTTTGCTCACGGTATTTACGATATCTGCAAAATGAATTCCTCCCTTTAAGAAATTAACGTCACCAAAGCATTCAAACTTTTCAGGGGTAAAATCTTCTTCGCCCAAACCGGAAGCTTCGTAATAATAACGGTTGTACCGTCCCTGGTAAGCCAGGTTATGAATTGTAAGGAGACTGGCAGTGTTACTGAATAATGGATCGCCGGCATATAACCTTTTCAGATATGCGGGTAATACGGCAGTATGCCAGTCATTTGCATGCACGATATCGGGACTGAAATTTAATTCCCGGCACAGACTGAGCGCTGCAGCCGACAAGAAGGTGAAACGTTCAGGATTATCAGAATAATCCTTGAATTCCTTATCATTATATATACCAGGCCTGCCAAAATAGGGTTTGTAATCAATGAAATAAACCGGCACATTATCATTCAGAGCAGACTTGTTGACATTGCAAGTCAGAATTCTCTTTCCCAGCTGAACCCTCATGTTCTCAACTGCAACAGTCATATTGAATTTGCAAACATCTATAAATGAGTACATTGGAATTACAACGATCAGTTCGTTCCCCGCTTTCTTCAGATAACGGGGAAGAGAACCTGTCACATCGCCCAACCCTCCGACTTTTGCGAATGGAGCGCATTCAGCTGAAACATAGAGTATTCTTAGAGAACCACTCATTTGTCAACTTTTACTGCCCGGCAGTTTTAGCTCAAACTCTTCTCCGGATCCGAACAGTAATGCAACGACAAGGGTCAGATATTCTCTCAGATGACGGGTAATAAGATAATTATCCAGGACAAGCTGCCTGGCGTTCCGGCCCATGGTTTCTATGACTTCCGGATTTTTCAGAAGATAACGAATACGCAGGGCAGCCCCTTCCGGAGTATTTACTCTGAATCCATTATAATGGTTGATAATCTGAAGTTTGATACCACCTGCATCTCCGCCGATTACAGGCTTTCCTTTCCACAGGCCTTCGGTGACAGTAAGGCCGAATCCTTCCTTAAGCGATTTCTGGACTATTATATCGGATCCCCGCTGCAGTGCATTAATTGCCCTGTGGGCATCAGGAGGCAGTTCCAGGATATGAACGTCGGGATCGTCGCCTGCATAAGCTTTAACTTCCCTGAGCACCTGTTCTCCTTCGGGGTCATCGGAGGCGCCTCCTCCGGCCAAAACAAGTTGTACCGGAACATACTGTTTTACAAGCTTATAAGTCTGTATCACACCAATAGGGTCTTTAAAACGATCGAAGCGCGATACCTGGGTTATGATGGGAGAATCCTTTTTGATACCCCATGAGTCAAGATATCCCTTTATTTCCTTTTCCGAGAGGTTTATATTTTTTTCGCTTAACGGATCAATACTCGGCGGAATCAGGTATAAGGGGTGAGAAAGAGGCTGGGCAAAGGCTGAAAGAGACCAGATGCTGGCATCGTAATCTTTGATATACTCGCGCAAATACTTCCATACGGGACGATATGGATGGCTTACGTCAATATGACAGCGCCAGACCCATTTACCTTTCCTTTCCTTGCAGAACTGCAGCAGCGCTGCAGGCTGAGGATCATGAATAAATACTACATCTGCTTCTATTAGTTTCTGACTCAGTCTTTCGTAATTCTGACGATTGGTAGCCTGGTAGATATCAAGAAGTGAAGCTGAAATATCGTCACGGTTACCCTGAAGTGAATTATGCATCTTCTTTGTGCACTGATAAAAATCTTTTTCACCTTTGATGATTTCCCATTCGGCATCAATTCCCAATTCTCTTTTCAGTGGGATGAGACGGTTCAGGATCTCGGCCACTCCTCCCCCTTCCTTGGTCGAATTAACATGAAGTATCTTGATCCCTTTCAATGGATTTGCTAATTGTCTGAGGTGATTAATTACCTCATTTCCAACAACACGTGCGTATTGATCAAGCAGACTTTCCATCAGGCACCTCCTTTAAAATAGTTTTTAAATACAATATATATTTCCTTACGAAGGTCATTTAAGGTGGTAAAATACGGGTCAATTTTATCGAGACCTTCAATAAGCCCGTTATATTCATCTCCAAAGCCTTTCAGCCAGACAGAAAAGTCATTCTTACTTTCCGGCGATCTGCGGCGGGAATCAATGAAATGAAAAAACACACTGCCAAGCGACATTTTGGGTATTACTTCCAGAAGGTCTGCCGGATCTTTATGACTCACACCCGTGTCGAAGATCACCATCTGGGAACGGATAAAGTGGAACTCCTGTCCTGTTTTCACCCAGGGAACATGCTCCGACTCGGAAAGGCGCTGTTCTACAATTTCGAGAACCTCTGCCCGAAGATCCTCGATACCCTTAAATACGCTTGGATCAATAATTGAGAGCTGTTCGGATATTTTTGAATCGTGCAGAAACTGGGAGGCCCATACCGCGAAATCGTTTTGAAATTCAGGAATATCAAAATGCGGGTGCAGAAGTCCGGCCCAGAAATGATAATAAAGGCAACCCGGATGTACATTTTTCAGCAGGTCCCTGAGTTCCCTTAGATTTTGCGCCTTTTCACCCGTTGCAATGGCGATGAGTGCGCAGTCTGAAATATTAAATGGCTTATTATCCATTTGCTTGCTTTTTTGAATTAACCATTAAGGCATATTCTGTTTAATCTTTTTCGTGTTACCTGTAACCTTTATATTCCGGTGCAAAAATTTATCTGCAACGGCCAGATGTTCAGGATCATTCCACCATCAAGGCTTTTGTAACGTAATCAAATGAATACCAGGAGAATATGTTCAGATTTTCCGTGCATTCATCTGACTCAAACCTGATTCAAACTCTTTTCTTGAAATATTTTTAAAACCGGCGGAATTCAGCATTTCCTTAACCTCATGCTCTGTAAAGCAATCTCCGGCTTCAGTTCCTACCAGCATATTTATTGCAAAGATAGCCCCGAATAACGGATGGGTCCTGTCGTTGTTCATTATCCAGTCCTGAATTACAATTTTACCATTTTTATTTAAAGAGTTAAAACATTTCTTTATTAAATTTTGATTTACCTCATACGAATTACTGTGGATAATCGCAGATAAAAAAACCAGATCAAAACCTGCCGGCAGTTCATCAGTGGTATAATCACCCGGTTGGGTTTTTACTCTATCAGAAAATCCTTCCTTTTCCAGAAATTTCCTTGTTATTGGCACTACGTTGGGTAAATCAAAAACAGTTGCCTCAATATCAGGTTTTTCGGAAATAAACTCCATCGAATAGGCCCCTGAACCGCCTCCTATATCCAGGACTGTCTTTATCCCTGACAAATCGATATTTGACAGTTGCTGAGGAGCCTGTTTTTTCGCTCTGTCATGCATGGCATTAATGAAAGGGAAAAGCCATTCTTCCCCTCTTTCATTGATCTCAGACCGGTGAGCCGAAACGCCTGTTCTGACAACTTCAGTAAGCCTGCTCCAGGTATTCCAGAGATGGTTTGAATGCATCAGGCCTCCAAGATAATCAGGACTCTTTTTTGATAAATAGGCAAAGCTTTCTTCAGTGTTGAAGAATATATCGTCATGTTTTGCAAGCAAATCCATAGAAACCAGTGCATTCATAAGGCGTTCACAGGCATGCTCATCCAGCTGTAATTTTTTTGCAATCTGGCTGCTGGATGTGCCGGCCTCTTCAATACTGGTAAAAATGTCAAGTTCGAAACCGCTTAAAAAAATTCTGCTTCTCTGGAAAGAAGAAGCAAGCTCTCTGATTGAATTTGGATTCATATTGTATTAATTAACCTGTTAAATTAATAATTAGATTTATCAATATATCAGAAGCTCTGATCGAACATCCATAACATACAACAATGTTTTGGGAAATAAGTTCCGCAGGAGCGGCAGGTGACGGAAGTCAGGTTACAGGTTTTAAGAAAAAGGTATTCGGTAACCGGTAATCGGTATTCGGTGTCGAAGTCTAGTAATTCCTTATTAAAAGGGGCGAAAGTGTTACTTTGTGGGGATGACGACCCGGTCATATATAAACAGTAACAGACTGCCTAAAAGAGCTATTCCTGTAAACAGAAACCAGATATTTGAAGGATGATAGTTATCCCATAGGAATTTTGTAAGCTGGCCGGAGTCCATCTTCATCAATGACTGAGCCCTGGAAAAAAATTCATTTTGTGTCAGTCCTTCCGGGCTCAGACTGATTCCCCTCTCTGTAAGTGCTCTTGTAAGAAGATAATATTTATCTGCAATTATCTCGAAAGGCTTTCCTGAAATCCACCCGGCCGCAAAATGGCCCAATGCAATGGGAAGAAAAGAGGTTCCCATATATAGTGCCTTTTTGTCCGGCGGGGCTATCCTTCCTACATACTCGGTATATTTCGGCGATGATGCCATCTCACCGATAGCAAATATCAAAACACCGGCTATCACTATCCATGGATTCTGCGAAATGAACATCAGAAACAATCCGGCTCCGAGTATTACTATTCCGGTGATCATGGAATGAATCGGTTTTAATTTCATGCTCTGTGAGGAGATGTAAATCTGAAGAACAATAATAAAAAATGCATCCATGCTTGTTACTGTTGGAGCGGTGATTGTCCCGGGTGCAAATCCGAAAAATGCTGACAGCCTGTCCATATCCACCCACTGATCAAGGAAAACAGGAAAGGAGTAAAAAAGCTGGTTGAAGGCAGTCCAGAAAACTGCCATTATAAGCAGGAAAAGGTCATATCTCCAGTCTGCCAGTGTATCAATAATATTCCTGAAAGCTATGGCAATATTCTGAACGAAAGTCTTGTCAGTCTTTTCCCTGTCTGGTTCCCTGAAAAAGAAGAAGACGAATATATAGTTTATTGCTATAGTAATGACTGACATCAGGAAGACAAGCTTCCAGTCGATTTTATAAATGAAACCTGCAATAAAGGGACCTATAAACCCTCCGATGTTTACCATCATATAGAAGATGCCGAATCCTACGGATGAGGTCTCATTATCAGTGATCTTTGCGATCATTCCCGAAATTATGGGCTTAAACAGGGCGCCTGCCATGGCGAGGAATATATAGGCGAGAAAAACCATTGAAAATGATTCAAAGGTCCCAACCATAATATAGCCTGCAATGTATGCCGTAAAAGACATTATAAGTACCTTCTTAAACCCTATCCTGTCCGCAATAGCTCCTGTAATAACAGGAAGGAAATAGAGGAGCATCGAGCCCGTGCCGATTATCACGCCCTTCTCAACCTGCGTGAATTCAAGTGCCCCTGTATCTTTTGAAAGAGTCAGGTAAAGCGCAAAAGCATTATAAAATCCATACCAGGCCCATCGTTCAAATAATTCCATGAGATTGGAAATCCAGAACACCCGTGGCAACTTTTTCAATATTTTGGACAGATTGCTCATCATAATTCAGGTTAAGTGCGGTTGTAAATATAGTTTATAAATATATCCGCAAGTAAATCCAATAAAATAAAGCCGGAAGACTGAATGAGGGAGACAGGGTGATGGGGGGCACCTCACAGTCCCATTATTTACATACAAAAAGGGATTGTTGTCATCAGTAAGATGTGTGAACTATGTAATTCATTACTTTTTTTATGTAACAATTACCAGAGTAAGAGAGGTTAACTTTGTTCTGTAAAATCAAACACTGATAATATGGACATCATGAATTACATAAGGGCCAACGTACGGCAGGCAACAATTCATTATGTTGAAATAGTTTATGCAAAAAGCTAATGATCACTTAGTTGAAACATCTTATATAAATTTTAATTATTAATTAATAATAGCTATCATGAAAAAAATTATGTCACTTGTCTTTTTAATATTATTTTTATTAAGCTCTGTTACATTTGCAGGCATTACTGATCCCAAAAAGGGATCTGATAAAGCGGCAACTACCAATCCTAGAGAAAATAAATTGTCAGGTGAAGAATTAAGTCGTTTAACCAGACGGGCTGAAACGGATAATCTGTCCATAGCTAAGCTGGCTGATAAAGAAAACAAGGATTCAAATAAGAATCTCGTTCCGGCCAGTCAGATTGAAATTGAACATCATCATCATCGTGGATACTATTACGGTGGAGGAATTCTGCTTGTAATTATTATTGTGATTCTTTTGGTCTGATCAAATACAGGTAATAAGAGAGGGTGCTCTGAAAGGGCACCTTTTTTTGTCCGATCGTTGCGCATTGCAATTAAATACTAAATCTCATCTCCGGCTTTCAGGTAATACCCCACAACATTAAGGGATTCACTTTTCCGATAATATTCAGGCTCTGTCAGTTTTGTGTTTTCCAGCCGTTTGACCTTTAGCATATAACTGCCATCCTTTGGTTTCATGACCTGGATTCCTTTTGTTGTCCTTGTCTCAACAGGATTTATGAGGGAGGTGTTGAACAGGACAACTTTTTTAATGCTGCTTACGGTAACCAGATCGATATCATGTTCAATAAGTTCAATAAAAATCAGCTTTGATTCACTGTTGTAAGCATTCTTTAGTTTTTTCCGGTTGTAATCAGTCTGAAAGCTGCTCATGGATATCTTCCCTATTTTACCGTTTTCAAATGCCACAATCAGAAAGCCTGAATAGCGCTTCTCACCCGTCATATATACAGGCTTCTCTCCAGGCTCAAGTTCTATTTTTCGCAATGCCTGAAATTTATCAATGATCTCCTTTTTCTGAACCTTATAAACATTATGCAGTGATGTGAAAATAAGGATCTCCTTTGAGTTTGAATCGTCTGATATTTTTATCGGGCTGGATACCGGAGAGGTATCGTTTTTGTGATCCATATCATTTGTGATCTGCTGATCATTCTGCCCTGGCCTGTCATTTACCTGTTCTTCATTGTTCATATTCTGATTGTTTACTGATTTAACATATAAAAATCTGTATTTTATATTGAAGGAAGAAAACCCAAATGTCGCAAAAATTTATCCACGGGAATCAAGCTAATAAAAAAATGATTCGGTTTTTCCACAGGACTCCCATGTCCTTCTTCAAATGACTAAAAGAGGGCCGTAAAAAATCATATCTTTGCTACCTGTGAACCATCCATTGGATATTGATTGATTTATGAAAGCCGTTACGCTTAAAGAGCTCAGTGAGGAACTTCTTAACCGGACACCAAAAGAGCTGAGAGATCTTTGTCTCAGGTTATCGCGATTTAAAAAGGAGAACAAGGAGTTGCTGACATATCTTCTGTTTGAATCGATGGATGAGGCATCCTATATTGAAAGTGTCAAAGAAGTGATTGATCAGCAGCTAACCCAGGTTAACAGGAAGAATTATTACTTTATAAAAAAAGGCCTTCGTAGGGTACTGCTGAACACTAAAAAATATATAAGATATTCACAGAACAAGAGGACTGAAGTAGATTTACTTATCTATTATTGTTCAAAACTCAGGGAATTCACCCCTTCCATTAAGAAGAACAAAGCGTTACAGAGTCTCTATTCCAGGCAAATCGTCACGATATCGGAAAAGCTTACCCATCTTCACGAGGACCTTCAGATTGATTACGAGCTGGTTATGCAGGAAATGACCGCATGGAGTGTGACTTCCGGTTAGCGGATCGGGAGCTTAAAGGAATTATGCATGGGGAACATGGGTGAGGTTGAAAATCATAAAACCTGATTCTTTTGAAGTTGTACAAAAATGGGAATGAGTTTTTCTCATTTTGAGAATTGTTTAATTAATAATCCATTTTTTCACAGACCGTTAAGTTTCCGAAGTTCTATATTTCAAACAATTAAATATCCGGATCTTCCTTTCGGGCCGGTTAAATCAAGGTCTGGCATACCTTTTGTTTTACTTCATAATGTAAGCAAACTGATCTCTTAGCGAAGAGTTGAGATTTGCTTTTGATTAGTGTGAAGTGAGAAAAGTTTGAAATTTATTGATATTCTAAAAAGATCCGCCATGAGAAGTAATAGTGAAGGGTACTGGGAGGACAAGAAAGAAAAGCTTCTTAAAAGATATACAAATCTAACCCACAGTGATTTGCGTTTTAGATTGGGAAAGGAACAGGAGATGATCAAAAAAGTGAGCTCCAAGCTGGGAAAATCCACCCAGGAGTTGCTCAAGCTTATCGTTATGTTATGATCCCGGGCATTTCCTGCCCGGGATAACTGATTGTGAGACAGGTTAATTATAATTCTTTCTGATCAGAGGAATTTAATTAAATTTCTTATTATCACAAATGAAAAGAGGAAAAGGTAAAGCAGGCCGAAAATGAAAAAGCTGAAGCCGTATCTCAGGTTAAGTCTTATTGCCTGAAAAACATCCTTCGGATTGAAGGAATGGACTGCCTGATCAAGTTTTTTTCCGGCTACAAGTGGTTTGAGAAACTCTTCAGGAGCACCTAGCTTTCCGATCACATCAAGTAGTACGTCTATTTCGTTGCTCTCATTGCAACCTGCAGTACCTTCATAAATGTGGCTGTTCAACTCCATCAGAAGCTCTGATCTGTCGGCCTCAGACAATGTGCCGATACTCTTTTCAACTCTTGTCATGTAGTCGGTATAAATGCGACGGGATGAGTTATTTTTGAATATGATCTGATTCATTGTCATCTTATTTTAAGGATTGAGCTACTTAAATCTTCCCAATATTTTCGCATCTCCTCCAGGTTTTCTATTCCATCATTTGTAAGCATGTAATATTTTCTGGGAATTCCGGATTCCTGTTCTACCCATTTCGACGATACCAGGTTATCCTCTTTTAATCGGATAAGAAGCGGGTAAAGTGTTCCTTCAGCAACGTCGATATTCGTATATTTTCTGATCTCTTCAACAAGTTCATATCCGTAGAATTCACCTTTACTAAGTATATTAAGTACTACAAGTGACAGGATCCCCTTTTTCACCTGCGATTCCCACTTATGTACAAATTCCTTATTCATGCAGCAAAGATAATAAATAATACATAGCTATGCAATGTATTATTAAATTATTTTTGAGATTAATTTTATTCGCTCAGTTATAAAGCATCGAGGGCAACCCGGAACCGAGCGGATTACAAAACATGATCACAAATACAATCTGACTTCCGCGAGCTCGGCGAAGCCAAAAGGTGCGAACCGAACCCTGTTTGGTGGCGCCTTTAAGGCCTTGTGCAGCAGGCGGACAAACAGGGTGCGGTTGTCTTTTCCGGCGCATTTTCTTTGGTACTTTCTTTTTGCGTAAAAAGAAAGTACAATAAAAAACTCCCTTTCAGGGGATTCAGGGGTGATTCAATTTATCTGTGAAGATCTCACTTTTTTTGTTTACTATTGTACAGAGAGGTTTTTAGTTATAATAGCTTCAGATATACCTGATTAAGTTATTAATAGGTATCCCTCCCTCCTTCTGAATGATCGCGCTAAAATGATTAGGAAGTTCATAATTATAAAAAGCACCTTCATATGAGACAAACATCAGTGGTTGTAATTCTTCTAATGGTATTCAATACCGCCTTTACTCAATCCGTTAAAAAGTCAGATGATCTCTCCTCAGCAACCGGGAAACAGAAGGGATTACCTGCAAATGTTTATTATTTATCCTCCTATGGAGCTATATCTGATGCCGGGATAGGAATGAACAGCGTAAAATTTGGCACCGATAATACATCTGTAATACAATCCATACTTGATAAAGCAAAAAACTCCCCGATAACCGTCTACTGGGATGGTAAGTATTCGGTTACCGGTTTGAAAATTTACAGTAACACCACAATAATTGCAAATGCAGGATGTGGTGCTATTCTGAGAAATCATTCCGACAGGTCGATCTTTATTAACTCGGGTCAGACATTTGGTACCCCGAAAGATTCCAATATTGTCATAAGCGGAGGAATCTGGAACGGGAACTACTACAACCCTGAAATACCCCGTGGTGCCCAGAGCAAGGGTGACAGCATAACAGGTCTTGTGGGTTGCTTCAGGTTCTATGGGGTCGATAATCTCATTGTAAGGGATGCAATTCTATACAAACCGGCAACATATGCCCTGGCAGCTGCCAATGTGACGCACGTCTTATATGAGAATATTATTGTAGATGTGGGACCCGACCCCCTGATTAATAATGACGGGCTCCATATTGACGGGAATTCCAGGTATGGTGTCATACGACATTGCATAATCAATACGCATGATGATGGTATAGGACTTAATGCAGATGACCTCTACCTGTACTGGTACAACGGGAAAAATGACCGAAAGGGGGGATCAGGCAAGGGTCTGTTTTATTCCGAGGCTGCTGCAGGTCCGATTTCTGATATTCTGATAGACGATATTACTTTCAATAGTTCTCTCTTTGGTATAAGAATTTTAAGCGGGAAAAGCAGGGTTGACAATATTACGATCAGGAATATTAAGGGTTATACCAAAGGGTACGCGATGGTTGTTGATAATTACCAGCATAATCCTGAAATTGTAACCTGGGCAGGACCTGGAAATATAGGGACAATAAACGTGGAGGATTTTGATGTTGCCATTCATCCCGGAAATGAAAATATGCCTAATGAAAGCTGTATTAACGTGAGCACCAATGTGGAACAATTCATTCTTAAGAATATAAAACGGAAATATTTTTCTGCCGGGGAGCCGACAATACTTATAAGAGGCAGGAATACCGTTATCGGAACGCTCGAAATTGACGGCTATTACAGTATTGATACCTCTGAAAATTCAACCCTATCCCATATTCTGGTAGATGGAGCCTCTATCGGTCAGCTCAGTATCTCAAATGTATCAGTAAGAAGAACACAAAAAGAAAGAGAGAACGGCTCCATACTCTTTGAAACTCAAAATAATGGTTATGTCAGTTCATTGCAGTTCAACAGAATAAATACAGATGGGATTGCTTCAATTATCTCCAATTCATCCGGAAGGCTTAATATAATACAAAAGTGCTCTTCCGCTGGCAGAACAGAGGCCTCTTAACAAACCGGATCATTTTTGTCCGGATTAATATTTAATTCCGGTGCTGAAGAAGTTGAAGATAATCTTCATAATTTTGTGTTTTAAAAATTACTGTATGAAAATAATAGCTATCGATCAGGTTGAAAAGATGAAAGTCGGGATGGAAGGCGCTTCAGGTGCCTGGAAACAGCTTCCGCTGGGAAGGATGGATGGGGTGCCCGGCTATTCTTTCAGGGTATTCACAATTGAACCGGGAGGCAATACTCCATATCACAGTCATCCTTACGAACATATGAATTTCATTATAGAAGGCCAGGGGGTATTGATTAATGAAGCAGGGGAAGAAAAGCCTCTTAAAGCCGGCGATTTTGCGCTTGTTTATCCGGATGAAAAACACCAGTACAGAAACAATTCAGGCCATGGTGTTTTCAGAATGATCTGTGGTGTGCCAAAGGAGTTTGAATAAATTCCGTGCTTGTCAAAAATAGTTACCATAATTAGAATTATTGCCGGATAAAAAACAAATCCCGCAGATCATTGATCTTGCGGGATTTACGAGGTAATTGCCAGGAAATTATTTTATTCCCTGAATATTTAATTACTTTATTTAGTTATCAGGACAACTGCATATTTTGAAATTTTCCAGAACTGAGAAGGATCTGTTATCTCTATGGATTCAATTTGCTTGTTTTTATCATGAATAAACTGGTATGAATTTACGGGATGTTCAGAGATGAGTTTGGCACTTTTTGAATTTACAGGAATCGATTTTGTAGTAGTAATATCGATTTGAAGGAATGAGCTGTCGGGAAAGCTTCCGGCCAAAGTTTTTGTTTTACCTAACCCGATGAATCCACCTTCCTTCGTTAAAAGACCCTTCGCCTTCAGCTGTTTATATGTTCCACAGGCATAAAAAGCTTTATTCATCTCATTAGTCTGAGCGGTGATTTTCTCATCCTTCTGAACAATAGTATTTTGCAAGTCAGAGTTCCTTGTATTTAGCTGGTCAATCTCGAAGTTCTTGCTGAGCAGAGTGCTCTTTAAGTCCGAAATCTCACCTTCACTTTGTTTAACCGACGCCTCCAATTCAGAGATTCTGTTTTGCAGAACCTTTATTGTTCCGCCAGACTTACTCAATTTAGCATTTAAAGAAGCAATTTTCTGTTTGTTCTGTTCAAGAAGTGTATTTATATACTTAATATCTTCCACAATTTGTTGTCTCCTGTCTTTTGATAATTCCTTATTCGAAGAATTAATCGAGATTACATGCTCTCTTTCCTTAATTACTGCGATATTTTTTTCAATATCGCCAAAAGTTGTAATCCATTCTCCTATCGCTGAATCACGGGAAGTAATTTTCTCTGTAAAAGAATTCTTCTGTGCTTCCATCTGACTGAGCAGCATTTTATGATCACGGTTATAAAGCGAATAAGCAATTATTCCTGTAAGCAAAAGGAGTAAGAAGCCAATAATCGCAGTCGTTACAACTGCTTTTTTTACTCCTTCTCTCCTGATCCTGCTTTCATTTTCTCTGATAAGGGCTTCTTTTTTCCTGGCTTCTGCATTGTCATTTACAGCCCTGGGATCGATGTTTTCATCTGTTTCCATGTTCTTTCCTCCTCAATTTGTTTTAATTATAAAATTTCTGTTTAAATTATGATATTATTGACTATATAACATTTTAAGATTCTTTAAACTAAGCGCCTGCAACAAGCAAAAAAATAGTGGATAGTAAGAATATCTATTGTAATAAAATGACCTGTAAATCCCAAAATTCCGATTATCAGGCCACCAATTCAAACAAATTTTAAAGGAGCCGAAGAGGTCATTTTTTTAGATTTATGATTATATCAATAAATCTAAAGGTAAGGCTATATTTAATTTCAGGAATTGCACAATTATCGATAAAAGTTGCATCATTTACGTAGTTTTTGCCGTATGGCATTGAATACTGCCATTATAGAGGAGATTAGAAATAAGAACCAACTTAAAGTTTGCGGCATAATAAGGTTAACCTGACACTAGTCCGGTTTTATTTCCGGACTTCCAAAAATCTCCTCTGAATTCAGGAGCAGGTCAACGTATTGTGCTCTTTTATAAATAAAAGGATTGTTTGTGAGCTTGTTTTTAGAGAGTTTGCCCCTGAATTCACCGACACTCCTGTAATTTTTAGCATCCATCCATTCCTCCAATTCATTCTTTATTTTAGTAATCTCCTCCAGGCCATTTTTATATAATGTACTTACCACCTGTACGCAGGTTGACCCAGATAATATAAGCTTGATTGCGTCTGATCCGGTAAAAATACCGCGACTGCTGCATATGTCAGCTTTAATATTTTCGAATAATAATCCGGCATACCTCAGAGATTTCTTATAATCTCCTTTATTACTGAAATTAAAAGATTTGATATGTTTTTCATTTTGAATATCAATATCCGGCTGGAAAAAAGAATTAAACAGGACAACTGCATCAACCCCGGCTTCATCAAGTTTCTTAACGAAATTCAGAATATTTGTGTAGTCAGAACTTAATTTTACACTTACCGGGATTGTAATATTTTGCCTGATCTCTTTTACAATATTGATCTGTTCATTTTCTATATCGTTTGGATCTCTGTTAAAATCTGAAGGAATCTGGTAAAAATTCAGTTCAATACCGTTTACTCCGGTTTCACTTAATAACCTGGCATATTTGATCCATGTATCTGTGTTGACTGCATTAAGGCTGGCTATCAGCGGAATTGATAAGCTTTCCTTTGCCCTCCTTATATCCAACAAATGTTCTTCAGGTCCTGCATGTTCGATATGCGGATGTATTGTAACCATTTCCGCATAGAGATCGTTGAACTCGTTTAGCCTCTCATCCAGTTGAAACCGCTCGAGTTGTATCTGTTCCTCAAACAGTGATTTATAAACAATCGCCGCTGCTCCAAGTTCCTCTGCCTTCTTCAGCTTATCCGGATTTGTCACCATATTGGAAGCACCTAAAATTACAGGGTTATCTAAATCGATCCCCATGTACTTTATTTTCAGGCTTTTCATAATAATATAATTTTGATTTTAAAGGTAGGACGTAACAACACATGATTTTAAATTATATTTATTCGTGTTTGTGATTGTGGTCAATCATGTGGTTATTATCAATGTAATTTTAAAGACCCCAGGACAAAAATCTATAAAAAAAACAATCGTACTACCCTATTGTTCAATGTCTGTCAGCCCGCCACACTGGACTTACCGTCGACAACGGACAGGGTGCGGTTCGCCGCGGTTCCGGTTTGTCCTGGCAATTTCTTAAGACTTATATTATTGATAACCAGTGAAAGACAGGCATGCCTCCTCTTCAATTAAAATTAAAACCACATTATAATCTGACCTGTTTATTGGATCGTGAAATTATTTGAAATATCTTTACATAAACACATCAGAAACTTGACAAAAAATGTGAGAAACAGATTTGAAGAGCGTTATGTAAAAGCTTCAAAAAGAATGGTATAATCCTGATCAAAAACTTTCGGATGTTAAAGGTATTTTATAACAGGCATCAATATTTTTTCAACATGCTGGCAGTGCTGGTATTACTCATATTAACGAGAATGCTTGATTCCTTTGCCTGGCTGCCCCCCTCCCCTCAAAAAACAAATATAATCGTATTAAATTACCTGTTTGAATTTATTTCATTCGTTCCAATCATTTTCATTCTAATATTTAGTTACAGATGGATGGTAAGAAGAAAACAGACTCTTCTGCTTTGTTCTCTTGTAGTTGTATTTGCAGTATGCATGCCGTGTCTGGTTTTATTATTAAGCAGCTGGCTGGAAATTCTTTTATCGGGAAAGGAAGTCCAGCCTGTTACATTTAACCTCATCCAGAAATACACTCCAGGAGGAAGCCTGGTTATCCTTTTCTTAAGCGCCACTTACTACATTACACACCTCATACTTCAGGCTGCCAGACAAAGAGAAACAGCTCACAAAGCAGAGACACTGGCTAAAGATGTACAGCTTAAAATGCTGCGTTACCAGATAAATCCTCATTTTTTATTTAATGTGCTGAATTCAATCTACACACTGATTGATGAAAATACAGATAAAGCTAAGAAACTTGTTTTGGATATGTCAGAATATTACAGGTATACCCTTAACAAACAACAACTGACAACTTCAATCGAAAAAGAGGTTGAGTCCATATTGAAATATCTTGAAATTCAGAAAACAAGATTCGAAGAGGAATTTCAATATGAAATATCAGTCGACGAGGAAGCAAAATCCATATTAATACCCTCGTTTCTGATTCACCTGTTGATTGAAAACGCTGTTAAATATGGAACAAAGACAGCGAAACAAAAATTGATTGTTCATCTTTCAGCTGAACTTGTTGACAAAATGCTTTTAATCAGGGTCTCAAATACAGGAAAACTTTTAAATGCAGCTCGTGGTAGTGAAAAAAATATTGACGGGACCAGCAATGGTATTGAAAACTTAAAATCCAGGCTTGCCTTATATTACAATGACGGTTATTCATTTTCGCTTAAAGAAGAAGATGGAATTGTAATAGCTGCTATTGAAATTAATAATGTTAACAGTATTAATAATCAATGACAATGGTTAAAGCTATCATAGTAGATGATGAAAGGCTGGCAAGGGTAAATATGAGGACGCTGTTAGCGCCCTACCCCGAAATTGAAATAGCAGGAGAAGCCGGTTCATGCGAAAGCGCGCTTGAACTGATCCGCCTTCATAAGCCTCAGCTGATTTTTCTTGATATTCAGTTGAGCGGAGAAACGGGTTTTGATCTGCTGGAATTAATAAACAATTCAATAAAAATAGTTTTTGTAACAGCATACGATGAATATGCCATTCGTGCTTTTGAGGTGAATGCCATCGATTACCTGTTAAAACCCGTAAACCCTGAACGGCTAAAAGTATCAATAGAGAGGGTACTAAACGGGGGGAAAATGCAAAAAAGTGAAGCAAAGAGCTATGAATATTCTGACAGTATTTATGTAAGGTTAAATAATTATGCTTCCAGGTTCATAAAAATCAGCACAATAACTTTTATTGAACCGGTTGGTAATTATTCCAAACTCGTTACAACCGAGGGCAAGCATTGTCTGGTGTTAAAAACACTGAAGCAATGGCAGGAAGAACTTCCTGATAATAATTTTGTCAGAATACACAGGTCAAGTATTGTCAATATCGAACATGTTGAACGAATTGAAAAAAAATCAAATACCCGGCACAGAGCTTACCTGAAAAACATTCCGGAACCTCTTGAAGTCAGCCGCAGATATGCCAAAAAATTAAAATCCCTGAATTAGGATATCGGCTCCTTTATCCTCTTTAAATACCACTTATCATATTATCTGACCACTAATCATTTTTCTCTTTGATCAGGGAAAATGCCTTATTTTCTTTGTGTTGGTTATTCATTAACAGGAAAGGTTTTTACACTAAATAAATATAACTGACACAATGAAAAAGTTAATCTCAACAACATTATTAATTGCAATGTTCACCACGCTGGCTTTTAGTCAGAACTTCACACAAATAGTCAGAGGGACAATAGTTGATGTTGACAGTAAATTACCGTTGGCAGGTGCCATACTGGTGATACCTGGTACCGATCCGATGGTTGGGACATCAACAGACGTGAACGGTATTTTCAGGTTTGAAAAAATCCCTTTAGGCAGGCTGGCTGTAAGAATATCTTTTATAGGTTATGAAACTAAAACCATTTCAGATATTGTGGTAAACTCTGGTAAAGAGGTGGTCCTGGACATCTCCATGCAGGAATCCGTTATAAAAATAGATGAAGCTGTTATTAAGGCATACAGGAACAAAGGAGAGGCAATAAACGACATGTCGCAGCTTAGTTTACATTCAATTACTCTTGAAGAAACCAAACGTTTTACAGGAGGGATGGACGACCCTGCGCGTGTGGTTTCCTGTTTTGCAGGAGTGGCCAGTACTCCCGATGGAAGCAGCGATATTATTGTACGGGGAAACTCACCCAAATACATGCAATGGCGTCTGGACGGAGCAGAAATATCAAGTCCGTACCATATGGACGATCAGAATTCTTCGTTTGGAGCGCTTACAGCTCTGAACAATAATTTATTGGCCACCTCCGATTTTTATACCGGAGCCTTTTCGTCAGAATATGGCGATGTAATCTCGTGCGTTTACGATGTAAAACTCAGATCTGGTAACAACGAAAAGTTTGAAGCAACCGGAGGGATTGGTTTAATGGGTACAGAACTTACACTTGAAGGTCCGTTCAAAAAAGGATATGCAGGCTCATACCTGTTTAATTACAGATACTCTACAATTTCGCTGATTAAAGATCTGGGTCTGGTGGATGTATCGGGAGTTGTGAATTATCAGGATGCAACTTTTAAAGTGGTTTTGCCCACAAAAAGAACGGGTACCTTTTCCTTTTACGGGTTGGGAGGACTAAGCGGATTTTCAATGGAGAATATGGGGCCAACGGGTCTTGCCACCCCAGGCAGTACAACAACCACTGCTCTTGCCAGCAAAGATTTTTATAAGGCAAATTACCTGGCTAATTTTGGAATGAACCATATTTTGTCGCTGAATGAAAAAAGCTTTGTTAAAACATCACTTAATTATTCAGGAACCGGAGCCAACGATGATATATATGAGAGAGATACAATAAAAACGTATAACAACGAAGATGAGTTTACAGGTGATTACGTTTCTCCCAGGATGCACATGATTCAAAGCAGGATTGTGAATTCAGCAATCAGGGGAGCAATTACTTACAGTAATAAAATCAATGCAAAAAATAAAATTCAGACAGGCACAAAATACACTCTGTACAGCTTCGATTACAATCAGAACATCTATAATAATGAAAATTCTTCCATGATAAATATAAATGACTTTAAAACAAATGTAAGTACTGTAAGTAATTTTATAAACTGGAAACACAGCCTGAATGAGAAAATTATTATTGTGGCCGGATTACATAATATGAATATTTTAAGCAATAATAAAAGCACACTTGAACCAAGATTAAGTATAAACTGGAAAATTAATAAAAACAGTTCAGTGCATGCAGGATATGGTATGCACAGCACAACTGAACGTGTACATAACTATTATACCAAAATTCCGCAGGACGATGGCAGCTTCACTGAACCTAATAAAAACCTGGGATTATTAAAAGCACATCATTTTGTACTGGGCTATGAAAAACGCTTTACGGAAAATTTAATCGGCAAAATTGAGGTATACTACCAGCATCTTTACAATTTACCGGTCGAAAACAGCGACACCAGCAATTATGCCACCATAAACGAAGGTATCGATTACAGATATGTTGAACTGGTTAATAAAGGCAGCGGTAAAAACTATGGTGTTGAGATTTCAATCGAACGGTTTTTTGATAATAATTTCTATTTTTTACTTAATAGTTCGTTATTCGATTCGAAATACAAAACCCTGGAAGGGGTGTGGCGAAATACACGGTATAACAACAACTATATCGTGAATATTTTATGTGGAAAAGAGTTTAAGAACCTTGGTAAAAAACATAACCAGACCCTGGCACTGAATACAAAAATTTTCTTTGAAGGTGGCCAGCGTTATATCCCGTTATTAAGAGATGCGCAGGGAAATGTAGCTGTTGAACCCGGAAACAACAGATATTTTGACTATAGCAAAGCGTATAACGATAAACTTGGCAATATCTTTCTGTTGAATCTTTCGGCAAGCTACAAGTTCAACAGACCCGGGGCAACACACGAAATTTTCCTCGATCTGATGAACCTTACAAACAGCCAGGCTGGAATGGCTGAATATTATGATGCGGCTAAACCGGGTAAAGTTGGCTATATTACTCAGTTTGGATTTTTCCCAAACTTAATGTACCGGTTATATTTTTAAAAAAAAATCTTAAATTAACTCTACCAAAATGACAACAGTCGGGTGCAAAAAACAGGGGCCACCGGATGTTCTTCAGATAATATTGAAATGTATATGACTCGTACCGGGTTGAAAAAACCGGGAGCAACAAAAATCACAAATTCAAAATTTCATGAAAAATATATTTATTTCTGTATTGATTCTTATTTCCGGAGTGATTACTGCTCAGGAATGTAAAATTGATTTGCACTCATTGGCACAACCAGATTTTAATATGATTCAATTAAATAAATTTGGGCAGAGCAGATTATTTAAAGTTGTTTTATCCGGGGATTTTGATACTGTAGACAATAAAGAAATTATTAATCAGCTCTCGCAATGGTTTTTAAATCAGAACTCCAGGATCAGTACAGTAAATATTAACGATGTTAAAGAGTTGGATGATAGTTGCCATTATCTGATCATTGGGTTAACCGGTAAACTGAATGATCTGTCGGTTTTTGATCTGCCCATAAAAATTAATAATAACGAATGTACCTTTGGACCTATGGATCTTACAGATAATGATGATGCAATAACAATAATTAACGAAAAAGCACAATGCTCGGCTGTAATCGGTAATTCATATCCGGCTTTAAGAAATATGTCATCCGGACGTTTTCTTGGATTATATGATTATTATATTCTCAAAAAAAATATGATGAGTTACCTGGGTAATCTGAAGGAAAATAAGTTTATGCCCGATAGTCTTGTGGATTTAGCACTCATACGTAAGGAAAACTATTCCCGGAAAATTGAAAATGAATTTATAGAAGCTTGTTTTTCATGTAAATACAATATTATTAGTCAATTTCAAGATTCAATTGATGCTTTAATAGATTCGTTCAATGATTTTTGCAGACTCTATAAAGTAAAGAAACCGTCTCAAAAACTAAAATTCTTTATACATTCGGATCAGTCAGAGATAAATATAGTCAGCGGTGACCCAAAACCTGGTACTACCGGAGGATTCGTGATTGACAGTCTGATTCATACAGTAGGGATGGATAAAGAGTTGTTAACACATGAAGGGGTTCATTTTATATTTAATTACAGTTCAGGAAGTCAAAATGCTTTTTTTAACGAAGGTATCCCTTCATCTTTTGCATTATTTCAACATCCTGAGCGTATTACGAATGAGTGTAAATTAATTCAGGACAATTTAGAAATACAAGATTTAATAAGTGGAAAAACAGAATTCTGGAAGGGGCCGTATAAAAGCGGACAATGTTTATCATACCCGATATCAGGCCTTTTTATAAAATTCTTAATTGATAAATATGGTATTGATAAGTTAAAGAGATTTTATCAATGTCCTGATATTACCGAAGGCTTTAAGACTGTTTATAATACGGAACTCCCTATGATAGTAACAGAATGGAAAAGCTTTATACTGGGAAATATTGAAT
This sequence comes from uncultured Bacteroidales bacterium, assembly GCA_963816345.1. Classification (GTDB taxonomy): domain Bacteria; phylum Bacteroidota; class Bacteroidia; order Bacteroidales; family VadinHA17; genus LD21. Next base: position 16,441 of record CAWFKI010000005.1, on the reverse strand, counting down.
AATTACTGTGTTCGACAGGGAAACTGAGCAGTGTGGAAGCGCAGAGGTATGCGGACCCGGAACATAAAAAGGGGAACGTAGTAATAACAGCAGGTCCTGATCTACCAGAACCCTGTAGATGCATTGAGGCACGAATTAAACACATTGATAGCTGGCGTCATAATAAATTGTAATAATATGGAAAAAATGAAAGCTGTAGTATTCAATAAAAAAAGTCCATCTGAAAAGCTGTTCTATTGTGATGTAGACAAGCCTTCACCTGACGACAATGAAGTATTGATAAAAGTACATGCAGTTGCAGCAAATGCTGCCGATTATCGTTCGATGAAAATGGGAATCATCCCTAAGAGAAAGATTTTTGGAGCCGATATAGCAGGTATTATCGAAGTTGCCGGGAAAAATATCACTCAGTTTTAACACGGGGATGCTGTAATGGGCGATCTTGCCAGTTTTGGATTTGGTGGTTTTGCCGAATATGTTGCAGCTCCTGAAAGGGCCCTGATAATAAAACCTGAAAAGATTTCATTCCAGGAAGCAGCTACCCTTCCTATGGCAGCATTAACGGCTCTCCAGGCATTGCGTGATAAAGGGAACATTAAAAAAGGCGATAAAGTTTTAATTGTCGGCAGCTCTGGTGGTGTCGGAACATTTGCTGTTCAGCTTGCCAGATATTTCGGTGCGGAAGTAACAGGGGTATGCAGTTCAAAGAATGTACAGCAAACAGGTTCTCTCGGTGCTGATCATGTAATTGATTACACAAAAGAAGACTTCACAAAAAGCGATATCCGGTATAACCTCATTTTAGCAATCAATGGGAATTATCCGCTTTCTGCCTATAAAAAAGTCCTGGCACCGGATGGAATATATGTAATGGTTGGCGGTTCTTTATTACAAATTTTCAAATCACTTGCATTTGGATGGCTGATGTCATTTGGCTCAAAGAAGATGAGATCTTTAGCTGCTAAAGCAAATAGAAATGATTTGGAATTTCTGGCAAAGCTTCTGGAGGATGGCAGGATCAGACCAGTCATTGACCGATGCTACTCACTTGACAGGACTGCAGATGCAATGAGCTATCTGAGTGAAGGACATTCGATGGGGAAAGTTGTGATAATTGTGGAATCCCACTGATTCAGTGAAAAACCTTATGATCTCCTGGGAATTAACACAACACCCCGCCAAACCACTTATCACATTATCTGACCGCTGATCATATTTTTCTTTGATCTGGCCTCTGTTGCACTATTTTCTTTGAGGTTGTTTTTTTTACAACAAATACATCAGATAATCATGCGAACACAGTAATCTTCAAATCGGAACATGATTGAGATCACTTCTCATATCCGTATGTTTTTTCATTTCTTTCAAATCCCGGTTTTACGCAGTCAGTACCTGTAGAAGACCTATACCTGGGTGAGACACCTCCGGGAAGTACGCCAAAAATATTTCCTTTGTCTGTGGAACAGGGCTTTTTTGCTGCGGAGCGGATTGCGATTTCCAGTGATGGCAGGGACATTTATTATTCAGAAATCAAAAGCTACTATCCCAATACAGGAGAAAGCATCAAAAAGTACAGCTACACAGGCGGAAAATGGGTCGGCCCGTCTACCCTCTTCGCAGGTTATGCTGCGCCGGCATTATCAGCTACCGGTGATACAATGTATCTTGAAGCAAATTTCGAAACACTGGATTTCTTTGTAAAAATGGTCTCTGCCTGGGCCAAACCCGAAAAGGATTTTATGCAGTGCTTGATTCGGCACATTATTTTCAGGTTACTCGGGAATGGAAATTATTATATATCATCAAAATCAGGAAACGGCGCAGGTTTAAGTGACTGGGGCAGAGTTAAAATTAACAGGATCTGATGCTACAGTATCAAGTTTAGGAAGGCCATTAAATACCAGCGGGGAAGATCTCGATTTCTTTGTCTCGCGGGACGAATCATTTATGATTGCAACTAACCGTCCCAGGATTAGCCATAAGTTCTCAGAAATAATGATGGCAACTGGTCAGATCCGAAAAATTTTGGTCGTGAAATAGACTTTGGACTGGGAGCTGGGGCCCCTATGTTACTCCTGATAACAAATACCTGTTTTATTCTACCGGAACCAGACGTGATTATTCCGATGTTTATGTATACTGGGTTCGGATAGACGGGATAATTGATAATCTAAAGCGGACCTGTTTATTCCTGAAAGGGTCAGGCATGGAATAGCTAAATCTGAAGGGGTCGGCTAATGATCTTCATCTCCTCCTTCATCTCCACCCCAGTTGTACTGATCGTAATTATATGGCCAGCCGAAAGCAGGACCACCGTAATCGTATCCATCCTCCCCGGGCCACCAGTAATATGAGTTTTCAAGTCTCTGATTATTTTTGATGGCATCTAAATGCGTCTTTTGCATGTAATTCAGGACCTGATCAGAAACCCCTTCCTTAGATAATTTTGCAAGTTGGTCAGCTTTAAGCTTGTAAACTGTCTGTGATTTCCTGATTGAATTTATAATTTTTTCAGGAGAAACTTTATCCTTTGACATTTTCACTATATCAGCTACCGTTACAGGCCGATATCTGCCCGGATAATAAACTGAACAACTCTGAAGGAGCACAATGCTTACACAATAAAAACAAAGATTTCACCGGCTTTCCATTTAATAAATTTTTCATGTTTTCCCCTCCGTTTAATTTTATGAAAATTATAGTTTGCGCTTGGTACAGCTGTGATTATACCAATCTTGAATATTAAATATCAGACAGATAACAATGCAAAATGTCTTTGGAAAAAGGTTAAAAGATTAAAGCAGGAAATCTTTCCTTGTAGTTGTAGCTAATTTTAATACAAAGATATATTCAATAAAAGATGAACAGATTAAATAGAAATTAAGACTAAATTAAGATTGGATTAAATCAGATGAATTGATATCAGACTAATAAATTGCAAAAATAAACACTCAACCTGCGCAATCCCGTTATTATCAGCGCTCTCAAAGAGCGTAGAGAGTTCAGGATAATTGTGATCCTGGTCAATTATGCAGGTTTCAATAAATTATATTTTTTAACAACTTCAATTGCGGCTTCTGCAATCGTTTTATCTTTAATTCTGCCCTGATATTTTTTAGCTACTTCTAAAAATTCTTTTATTAAATCTTGTTTCAACGAATATTCACCCGCTTTATCAAATGGAGATTCATCTGAAATCCATTCTCCTTTCCAGTTTAAATGTCCCATACCAGTGATATGTTATGTTATGTTATGTTAATTAATTCTACTTTTTAAATTCATTCAAAAAGCAGTTGCAACGTCTAATTCTACTCATATTTTATTGTATCAGATGGATTTATGAGTGAAGTCTTTAAAGTCTGAATACTTGTTGTAAGAGAGTGATTAACAGGAGAATCAGTACAGGAATAATAAAAACCATCCAGCCAATATCTATTTTGAAAGCAAACCTATTCAACCAAAATCTTCCCAGTAAGTACATGCATGGAAGTGCTGTAACACTGGCAATCAAAATAAGTATAACAAATCCCTGGCAAATAATACCAACATTTCCTTAATTGAAGATCCTAAAACTTTCTGATGCAATCTCTTTAGTTCTGGTCGAAATAATGTAGGTAATTAATCCAAATAATCCCAGGTAGGCAATTATAATAGCGATCAGGGTGAACGTTACAAAAACCCTTCCAAATTGCTTATCAGCTATATACTGATCATCAAAATAGTCACTCAGCAAGAAATAATCGAAATAATTTCCTGGAAATATTTTGTTGTACTGGTCTCTTAAATATTCAACTGATTCATGAATATTACCAGGCTTACTTCTTACTGAGAAATATTTTACCGAATAACCAGGAAGTGAATGGAAAAGCAAGGGGTCATAATTATCCTTTAAAGAACGTTGATGAAAGTTTTTAACCACCCCTATTATTTCACTCCTGACATTTTCGGTATTCCCATATTTGTAAATTATTCGCTGACTGATGCTTTCCCGGGGATTTGCAAATCCCAGTTTCTTAACAGTCTCCTCATTCACAATTACCGGGTTTATATTTTTCACATCAAATATGTTTGAAGATTCATTATCCCTGAAATTCCTCCCTGCAACCAGTTCAATTCCATATGTTTTAAAAAATGCCTGGTCTATTGAATAGAAATGGCATGTAAACCCTTCTTTCGGATCTTTATCCACAGCTCTTATAAGATCCAGATTCGATATCCATTGACCCGGAATCTGAGTTGATGTTGAAAAATTTTCAATCTGTGGATTTCTTTCAAGTTCATTTCTGAATACATTCAATTTTGTAAATATTGTTGAATCTATAACAGCCGGAGACTTGATTATGATAATCTGATCCTTGTTAAAACCCAGACTCTGGTTTCTCATGAACAATACCTGCCTGTATACAATCATTGTTCCGGCAATCAAAGCGAGGGATATAAAAAACTAAACCCCTACGAGTATCCTTCTGTATACTATTCCTCCCTTTGTAAGTTGGTGACTGCCTTTAAGTATTGTAACCGGACGAACCCCGATAAGACAAATGCCGGATAAATGCCTGCAAGAAATGTGCCTGTCAGATAGATTATAATCAGCGATATCCAGAAATAAGACTCATGAAATAATTTAACCATCAGACCGGAAGTCCCCTCATTTCTGCCAGTAAGATGATTGAAAGAAGGAAGAAAAATAACTAATAGTATTATGGACAATAACAATGCAAGAGCGTTCATAAAAGCAGACTCAAATAAGAACTGGAATATGAGTTGTTTCCTGGAAGCTCCTGCGACTTTCTTTAATCCGACCTCTTTCTCTCTTTCAACGGATTTTGCTGTGGAAAGATTTATATAATTAATAAGGGCAATTACAAGGATAAAGATTGCAATCAATACGAGAAAATAGACAGTTTTAATGTTGCCAGGCACTCCGCGCTCTTCAGTTAAATCAGGGGATTTGAGATGAATATCAGTCAGAGGTTGCAGAATGAAATTGTTGTGCCAGTTATATTTCTTCATAATGTCACCCAGATATTTATTGCAAAAGTCCTGCATTTTATCCTGAAGTTTTTGCGCATCTGCATGTGGATCCAGTTTTATAAATGTGTAGAAACCCGGCCAGACCCAGCTTTCATTAAAGCTCCCCAGTTCCAGCCTGACTAAAGCATCGAACTGCATGGAAGAATTTTCAGGTATATCTTCAAATACTCCTCTTACAATTAAAGGCCATTGGCTATTAATTTTTAATTCCTTACCTAATGGATTCTCACTTCCGAAGAACTTCTGCGATACTGATCTGGATATAGCCACATCATTGGGATTTCTCAGAACCGACGCGGGGTCACCATAAATAAAAGGGAAAGAAAACATGGTCAGAAAAGAAGTATCCACAAAATATGCGTTGTCAAGATTGAATACTTTCTTATCTCCTTTCTTATCTGTATATGACCAGGCAATTTGATTTGTGATTAATATTGATTGATGAGCAGCCCTTGCATATTCAACTACTTCGGGAAAATCTTTCTTTAAGACAGGTCCTGCAGCCGAATGATTTGCAGCACGATAACGAACGTGATCTATCTCCAGGATAACACGATAAATCTTATCCGCATTTTTATGAAATTTATCATAACTCATTTCAAAATGGACATACTGGAGTATGGCAAAACATGCTGCCATCCCAATGGCAAGTCCAAGAATATTAACCGATGTGAAAACTTTATTACGAAGCAGGTTTCTGATCGCAATGACCAAGTTTTTTTTAAGCATGATTAAAAATATTTGTGGCTCAGCTTTTATTCAATTTCAAAACTTACCGCAGAGGCAACACCGATCCGCTCATTTCCCTCTTTAAGTCCAGATCTGATAGTATATGCAATTCTTATAATGTCCAGAATATGAACATCACAAGGACCAACCTTTACTTTAAAACTCAGACAATAAAACCTGAATGCCTTGAAATATAGGCCATTACTAAATAATGCTGCACTGAAATTCTGATTTGACATTAATGTAGTTATCAGACATTTGCAGAAAAGTTAATCAAATTTATTAAAGTTTGTAATTAAAAGCAATTACAAAGAGCTGAATTATATATTGATTTTCAATAAGTTTTAATAACATATTTAACTGCTGTATGCGGCCCTTATAATTGGCGATTAAGAAGAACATGGTGATTCAGAAAAAACTTCCGATATAAAACAATTTCATTTTTTTGCTAACATTACATCTTAGAAAGTAGACCAGCGAATGTACTTTAAAAGGTAAGAATTCATTGTGGATTTGCCGGGATGCCGAAGGGGTGGACCGTGTTGCCATTCATGCTCAAGTGAATAATCTTGCCATTAATTTTTTTGATCAAATTTTTAAAATGAAGTGAAAAAATATACCATGAAGGAAAAAATATTAGAGCGCTTTTTAAGATATGTTAAAACAGATACTCAATCAAAGCCGGATTCAAACCGGTTTCCAAGCACTGAAAAGCAGCTGCAATTTGCTAAAATGCTGACCGACGAATTAAAAAATGCCGGATTATCTGATGTTTTCCTTGATGAAAAGGCATATGTGATAGCCACATTGCCCTCAAATGTTGAGCTTAAAGTACCTGTCATTGGTTTTTTAGCGCATATGGATACCAGTCCTGACATGTCCGGAACAAATGTGAACCCACAGGTAGTGAATAATTATAACGGAGAGGATATTTTGTTGAACAAAAGTACCGGGTTGACCCTGAAAACGGCTGATTTCCCGGAAATAAAGCAGTATAAGGGACAAACCATAATTACAACAGATGGAACTACTTTGCTTGGCGCCGATGACAAAGCAGGAATTGCCGAAATAATAACCGCGATGGAATACCTTGTTTTGCATCCTGAAATAAAACACGGTACTGTAAAAGTCGCCTTTACGCCTGATGAAGAAGTCGGAAGAGGTGTTGACTTTTTTGATGTAAAAAAATTCGGTGCCGATTATGCATACACGATGGATGGCGGTGAGATCGGAGAACTTGAATACGAAAATTTTAATGCCGCGAAGGCAAGGGTATTGATTCAGGGGAGAAATGTTCATCCCGGTACGGCTAAAGACAAAATGATTAATTCCCTTCTTGTAGCCAACGAGTTTAACAACATGCTTCCTGCAGGGCAACGGCCCGAATTCACGAGTAATTATGAAGGTTTTTTTCATCTCATAAAGGTAGAGGGAACCGTTGAAAATTCGGTCAGCGAATACATTATCCGCGATCACGACCGGGCAAAGTTTGAAAATAAAAAAGCGCTGATGCATGATATTGCCAGCCTGCTTAACCGGAAGTACCCTGACGGAACGGTAAAACTCGAAATAGAGGACCAGTATTACAATATGCGTGAAAAAATTGAACCCGTATTTCATATTCTGGAAATCGCCAGGAGAGCTATCGAAGAATTGGGGATTCAGCCTAAGATCATTCCTGTCAGGGGAGGAACTGACGGATCACGGCTTTCTTTTATGGATCTGCCATGTCCCAATATCTTTGCCGGCGGGCATAATTTCCATGGAAAATTTGAATATGTTCCCCTGGAAAGTATGATAGCTGCAACTAATGTTATTATCCGGATTGTCGGGATGTATGCCGGTAAAGATACTAACCCTTAATTCGCATTACTGATAAAAGTTATTTGGATGGTTGAAAAATATTTCTAAATTTACCTGACTTCAATTTAACAAACTGTTGTCTGATCCGGCGTTGAAAGAAGTATACTGATTCGTAAGAAGGGACGAGATCCACGGTGGATCATTTATCAATAAACCGAGGGATATGAAAAGAGTTTTTATTATTTCGGGAGTTCTCCTTTTATTTCTTATACTCTTTACCGGGTGCAGGAAGAAGGATGACAATAATGGTTACAATCCTGTTCCGATATCCGTTCAGGAAACGAACAACTGGATCCTGGAGAACATGAAGGCTTTCTACTACTGGAACAAATACATCCCGGCTTCTGCCGATCCGGTTACTGCCGCGGATTCAAAGGTTTTTTTTAACAAGCTCCTTTACAATACTCTTGACAACTGGTCATATATTACCGACGATTATCCGGCACTTGAGGCTGAGCTGTCGGGAGTTCCCCTGACGATGGGCTATTCTCCAGTGTTTTACCTTGTCGGCCCTTCACAGGTGATCATGGGCGTGGCGTATGTTTATCCCAAATCTCCGGCAGCTCTGGCCGGACTGAAACGTGGCGACATTATTGTTTCTATTGACAATATAATTCTCGACACCACGAATTATTACGGCCTCTTTTCAGGAAAAGACTATTCTGTCCAGCTCGGACGATTGTCAGGCTATTCAATCCTTCCAACCGGGTTAACTCTGAGCATGCATGCCGTAGCTATCCCCGCAGATCCATCTGTTTATCATACGATAATCGATGTCAACGGTTATAAAATCGGTTACCTGGCCTATGAAGAGTTCATAAGCGGCGACAATGAAATATATCTGAATTCACTCGACACAATCTTCCTCGGATTCAGGAATGCAGGGATCTCTGATCTGATTGTGGATCTGAGGTATAATCCGGGAGGTGACCTGAATGCTGCCCTGCACCTCGCTTCCAATATAGCGCCCGCCGCGGTGGTATCAGCAGGCAATACCCTGATCACGCTCGACTACAACGATTCACTGCAGGCATTCCTGGAGTCCCAGAATTATGAAGATGATCTTCGCATCAAATTCGAGAACAGCAGCTTCAATATAGATATGAGCAGGGTGTTCTTTCTCACCACGTCACGTACAGCCTCTGCAAGTGAACTTGTCATAACCGGGTTGCAGCCATACATGAATGTCGTTCAGATAGGGGATCAGACATACGGGAAATATGTCGGCTCGTGGGTTATTCCGGATGACAATAATAAATGGGCCATAATGCCTATAGTATCAAGATATTCAAACTCAACAGGCTTTACTGACTTTATTGATGGCCTGTCACCCTCTTTCAGGATGGATGATATTGTCCCGGCAGCGCTGCCCCTGGGGGATATTTCCGATCCCCTGATTTCACGTGCCATAGAGCTGGCCACCGGGCAGATTGCCGCGACCGGCAAAAAGATGCCTGTCGCAATCCCGGGATTAAGAGAGATAACTCCGCAAAAATACGGAGGAAAGAGTAACCTTATATTACCTCTGCCTCAGAAGAGCTCTGTCAGATAGCGATCATTGTATTTTCTGTTATCTGCTCACGAATTGTCTCTTGCTTCACCTCTGGAATAGCTTAAAGTGAGTGTGAATGCGAGCTTGACTCCTGGCGTAAAGTAGTTTAAACTTTGAGTTTGGTCTATGAAATTAACCTGATTGTCGATTCCTTAACATATTAAATCCTAATCATCCTACCTTTACGGTGATGAATTTAAAATTTCATCAAAACATGGATTATGAGGAAGATATTCTTATTTATGTATGTTATAGCATTGATACCTCTGACGACAAATGCCCAGGAGGATTTAGTGACAAAGAAAAAGGGAAATATAGGGTATGCTTTTACAATAGGATTTTTCAGCGGTATTGATTTTGATATTAATGCTTACCGGTTTAATTCCAATTACTTTGGTAATAATTTTTATAATAAAAAACCAGAATTCAATATAGGGATGGATTATGGGTGGATGATTTCCAAAAATCTAAGACCTCGTATTGAACTTAAGTATATCAAAATGAGCTACAGTGCCGGATGGGACAATGCCAACATAACTTCCCTTAAAGAGTCTGTTGTTTATTTATACAGACTAGGTGCCAGCTTACGAATGGATTATTTATTCCTTGATAAAAGTAAATTACAATTATTTATTTCCCCGGCCCTGAAGTGGGAATTCAACATGAACAGTGACGAGAAAAATATAAGTTATGATGGAAGCTTTAATTGGGCTAATTATAATGGAATTATTAAAGAAAATCCTAAAAACATACTTGGGGTTGCAGTATCAACAATCTTCAAGTATAACATTACTAAAAATATTGGAATAACTGCAACTCCAGAATACACACTTTTTTTCCGTAATTTTGTAGAGAGTAATGACAGGATTTACCAGAGAGTAAACGTAAATTTTGGATTTGAATTCAACTTTTACTAGAAGCATCCCGGGAATCAATTAAAGACCCGCAGTTCGAGGCAATGAATTAAAGAAATATCATTAAATACAACAGCTTTGTCAGGATCTCTATCTAAATTCTTATCAAATTTTTTCCAGAGAATAAAGAGTAATTTTAAAACTATAAGCATTCATGTTTTAACATGGTTGCTCATATTATTGATAAACTTTTTTTTCTTAAATAATTATGTCATTGGTTTTGATTTGAAATTCCATGTTTTAATATGGATAGTTTATATCTCATTATTCTATATATGTTATTCATTTCTGATTCCGGTATTTTTATTTAAGAGGAAAATAGTTCTGTTCACAGCGGGTTCTCTGATAATGCTAACAGCTTCATACTTTATCAACCAGACAACAGCCAAAAATCAATTTATTACTGTATTCAAGCAGATGAGAGAAAATCAGGGACAAAATTCTTTCGGACCTGACGGATTCAATCCTAAACATCTTGATCCAAAAGAACCTCCTTTCGCTGAATTTAACAAAGAGCGGTTAAAAAGACCTGATCTTGAAATGATGCTTCATAATGCAAAACCTACTGGTCGCGGCCCCGGACTTGACAGAAAACTGTTCCCTTTATATGGGTTATTGCTGATATACTTTGCAAGCATTTCAGTCAAGGTCTTATTGAGATTAAGAGACGATGAAAAAAAGAGGGACCATATAATGAAGGAAAGAATTTCAACAGAGCTGTTGCATCTCAAGCAACAGATAAATCCACACTTTTTATTTAATACTTTAAATAATATTTATGCGCTGTCAATAAAAAATCCTGAAGTAACTCCGGCTGCGATTCTTAAGGTTTCATCAATTCTCAGATATACACTTTATAAATCAGGTAATTCATTAGCATTATTAAAGGATGAAATCGAGATAATCAATTCATATATTGATTTTCAAAAAATGAGATCTAAAAATAGCCTGCCTATTAAATATGACGTAAAAGGTACAGTTAACCATTATAAAATTGAACCTTTCATCCTGCTTCCTCTTATTGAAAATGCCTTTAAATATGGAATGGCTGATATCAATAATTCATTTATCAATATTCAAATCACAATTAATTCTGATAAGTTTATTTTTTTTATAAGTAACAAGAAAAGCTTTGTAAAAGAATTTGAAGGGGAATATACCGGTATTGGATTGAAAAATATTAAAAGGCGTCTGGACCTGGTTTACCCCGATTGTCATAAATTAAAGATATTAGATGAAGATGAGATTTTTTCTGTTTTCCTTGAAATACCACTAAAAAGTGAAAAAGATGAAATGTATCGCAATTGATGATGAACCTCTTGCTCTCGATATAATAAGTGAATTCTGTTCAAAGATAAGTTACCTGGATCTACAGGACACCTACACAAATCCTTTTGATGCTATTGAATTATTAAACAATAATGAGATTGATTTGATTTTTCTGGATATACATATGCCTCATATCAATGGGCTGGAATTTCTGAAATTACTTTATAAGCCTCCATTGATAATCTTTACCACGGCCTACAAAGAACATGCCTTTCAGGGATTTGAATATGATGCTGTTGATTATCTTATCAAACCATTTAGTTATGATCGGTTTATAAAATCGGTAAACAAAGCACATCAACTCATGAAACTAAAAATCCCATCAGAGTCTTTTGAGGAAGTCAGACCGGAAAATTCAAACGGATTTTTGATGGTTAAAGTTGAATACAGTACTATTAAGATCAATCTTGATGATATCCTTTATATCGAAGGTGTGAAAGATTATGTCAAGATTACCACAGTGGAGAAGACCTTTCTTACCAAGACAACTATGAAGAATGCTGAGGAGAAACTCCCCGGCGATCATTTCTTCAGGGTTCATAAATCATATATTGTGTCTGTTGATAAAATTGAGATGATTGAAAATAGTCGGATAGTGATAAGGAAACAGCGAATTCCGATAGGGGAATCATACAAAATCCCCTTTTTAAAAATGGTCAGTAAGAATTCTATCTGATAAATTACATAAATCTTCTTTTCACAAACCAAAGGTCCTTCAGTGATAAATCAACATGTAAGATGCAAAAATTCTCCCTAAAAAGTCCCTCCTTTTTAGTCCCGTTTTGTCCCAGCTCCAAAGACAAATTTATGACACTTAAAATACCATTAACAGGAAGACCTGTTCCAAATGATATAGAACGATAATTAATCGGAATACTATTTATAATCATGTACGACCCGCTATATTCAGCACCAAATCTGTAAAATATCATTTTACTTCCCCCATTCCTCGTACCTAAAGAAGGAAATTCAATACCGATGGAGTACCTGTTGCTGTTTCTTGTTTCAAGAAGAGGGTTGGTGAAATCTATGTTTTTCCATCTATCAAATTCATAATCTATCCCTCCTCTGAAATAGTTTTTTTCAATAGCCAACCCGATTCCAAATGCCTGGGGAATCTTATACTTATTACTATGACTTTTAAGAACTTCCGTTTCGCTTGAGGTTATGACAGTCGATTCATTTTTTGTTGTCAGAGCCTTCCCGTTATTATAAGTGAGACCAATACTATACTTCCAGCTGTTCTTTACAAAATGGTAATTCAATCCGTAGTTAATATCGATATTTGACAAATAGGTTACATCTTTAAGTGAATAAGAAAAACTTTCTGACGATTCGGAATGGGTAACAGTACCAAAAAGGTAACTGGCATTCATCCCAAATATGAGATTATCTGTAACTTTATATGAAGTTCCCAGGTAAAACTGATTCACCCCTCCTTCTCCTGAGAAAATCTTTTTGTATTCCAGGTTACTGCCTCCGATATCAGCTAAGGTATTAATATTATAACCTATTGAGCTATAGGGTATAATACCAAAGCTGGTTGCCAATTTTGGAGAAAGTCTAAAGCCCATTGCTATGTATTTAAAGTTGGCATTGAACAATGGCTGACTACTACTGGTGGTATTAAATGAAGAATACTTTCCAAAAAAACCAAGTTCAAAAATGGTTACCAGGCTATCAATACCATCATACGAGGCCGGATTAAGCAAGTTTAAAGATTTTCCGGATAAGAAAGCAATACCTGTTCCGCCCATGGCTTTACTTACTCCTATACTGTTACCTTCCTGGCAGCCAAGGCCGAAAATTGAATATGGTGAGGTGGTGATCTGTGAAGTGGCATTATTTATCAGTATAACTAAAAGGAGGGCTGTTGTATTGTACGTTTTTAATGACTTGTACATTATAGAATAATGTTAATATGTTAAATAATACAATTTCAATTTTACGGGTGGATCTTTGCCCTCAATTACCATTCTATCCAACGTTGAATTTATTTCTGTCTGTGTTGGACCAATTAGCAAACTATGTTCACTATTAAAATATCCATCCGAAAGTTCATTGTTAATAAATCTTGTTAAATTGAAGGTATAGCTGGTCCCTTCAAGAAATTCTTCGTCGAGTGAAAAAGTTGCAACTATTGCATTTTGATTACCATCTGTGAGAATACTACCTAATAAATTGTGTTTGTCTGTCTCATAGAGATAAATTTTATCAGGTAAAGCAAAACTATTATAACTGGATTGCTCAGGTTCAAAAATAAGTTCTGCCGTCACTATTTTCCATCGATTTTCTAAAAAGATGTCCTGTAATGAAGGAAATTGAATTTTTGGTATCAGACCTACGGAAGCCAGCATAAATGCCGTATTTCCAGTCTCAGCACTTAATAATTCTTTGTTATCGGCATTCAGTTTAATCAGGTAAGTGCCGGCGAAATCATGATGAATACTATTAAACTGATCACTTTCATTACCCATGGTAATTGAAATTTCGTTACTTTCAGGAAATTCATTTTCTATATGATAGTATATTTTTAATATTATGTGGTCCGCATCAGCCTGGAAACCTAAAACAACATTATTGGTCTGACCATGTGATGTAACAACAAATCCTTTCACATAATCTAAAAATAATTCATTGTTAGTTATTCTACTATCTTTATTAACAAATAACCTGAAAAGTTCCTCACCAAATGCATCGACTCGGATACTAACCTGACTACCTGAAGAACCTGGCCCTGGATAGAAAATTTTTGTGCCCAAAGTCTCCTGAGAATATTTAAATGTGGAGGTATTATATAAGTAACCATTGTCATTGGGAGTTATTCTTTCAGCAAGTTGATGGATTCCTATTGACATTAATGATGTGGTGTCGCCGTAATAAAATCCTGTATAAGACATTATAAGAGCAGATGAATCGAATATTGCTCCAACTTCAATATTTTGCGAAGTCGGAAGTGTAAAATCAAAATAACTCGAACAATCAAGCTCACCAAAAGTGTCATCTTTATAACTCCCAACAAGAGCTAAGCCCGTTTTTGAAGTAGACAAAGAATCCAACAGAACAGTAGACAAAGCAACGCGAAATGTATCAACGATCTTTATATTAGTCTGCGGCTCCAGGAATTCTTCACCAATTGAAAAGTCATTACTGTTAGAGCAGGCATTAAGTATAACAGAAGTAATAACGAAAATATTTACAATAGAAGAATATTTGAGTAAGACGACAGATTTTCGTTTCCATATTTTACTTAAAGAGTGGGATTTCATTTTTACTTCAGTTTGTGCAAATAAATGACTAAAATGTGATGTAAACAATGAGAAGTATACCAACAATTAAAAGGAGTCGACTAAAGGGTATAATGAGAAGATTTCATTAAAATTTCAATGTCTTTCCCATGAAATTTATTCTGAAAGATTAAAATTATGTTTTATCGATTATATGAACCGTCTGGTCTACGTAATGCACTGTTATATCTACTATGCTTTTTATTGAACCATCGTTCTGATAGTTTTGCTTCATGAGTAGTAACTAAAATTTTATATAATGTCATTCAAAACGAAAAAGGTTTATGTAGTCATATTCAATATTATTATGACCTTGCCATTTTTTAATTCCTGTGAGAAATCAGATGATGAACTCATTGGCAACTGGGTAGAACTTTCAAGTTTCGATGGATTACCTCGTGGTGATGCAGTTGGATTTACGATTGGAACAAGCGGATATATTGGCACCGGGTATGATGAGGACGGTGATAGGTTGAACGATTTATGGGAATATAATTCAACTCTGAACTACTGGACCCAAAAGGCAGATTTCCCCGGGGTACCAAGGAATAGTGCAATAGGTTTTAGTACCGATATAAAGGGGTATATCGGGACAGGTTTTGATGGTAAAAATAAACTCAATGATTTTTGGGAATATGATCCTGTAACAAATATATGGACCCGAAAAGCAGATTTTGCAGGCTCTCCAAGATATTCTGCTGTCGCAATGTCAATAAACAACAAAGGTTACGTGAGTACCGGGTACGACGGTAACTATTTAAAAGATTTCTGGGAATATGATCCTGAAACTGATTCATGGTCCCTGAAAATAAGTATGGGAGGAAATAAACGTAGAGATGCTGCGACGTTTGTTATTGATGGCAAGGGATATCTGCTTACTGGAATAGATAATGGAACATATTTAGACGACCTTTGGGAATATGATCCCGCCACAGAATTATGGTCTAAAAAAAGACCAATTGCAAATGTGAGTGACGAAGATTATGACAATAATTATAAAACTATTGTAGGTGTTGGGAAAGCAGGGTTTAGTATCAATGGCAAAGGTTATCTGGCTACCGGAGGTAAAACTATCGGAACTGAGGTTTGGGAATATGATCCTGTATCGGATTTGTGGAACGAGAGAACTTCTTTTGAAGGTGCCTCAAGATCTTATGCGGTAGGTTTTTCAATAGGCAATTTAGGCTATGTTACTGCAGGTAGAAGCGGGGGTTACTATTTCGATGACATCTGGTCGTTTGCTCCTGATTCCGAATATAATGAAGATGACAAATAAGAAATTTATTATTAGTATTTTTCTCTTGTCAATATCAGCTGTAATTATAATTGTCGTACTGAAAAGTAACCATCATTACATTGTTAAGGCAATTAGAAACAAAGAAGGCTGGGGATATGACATTTTATATAAAAATAAAATCATTATTCATCAGCCTTACGTACCCGGAACCACCGGTAAGGTCACATTCAGATATAAATGTTCGGCTAAAAAAACTGGTCATCTGGTTGTGAAAAAACTTAAGAATAAGCATTCCCCAGGCATAACAAGAGACGAATTAATTAATCTTTTTAAAAACAGAACACAATATATAAATTGTAATTAGTCAATTTTATTTGTGTTCTGTCTTTATGGTTAATTCAGCCTCGTATTTGCTTTTATGCAAATCTATGACTGGGATGTATATGTATGTGTGTGCGAGTGTGTAAAAAAAGAATGAGAGTGTTCGCTCTCGAAT
>CAWFKI010000004.1:0-267431 GCA_963816345.1 uncultured Bacteroidales bacterium | reverse complement strand
CGTATCGCGGTACAAGGAGATGGTTATTAGATAATTAGTTAGTTAAAGCGTTTGGTAACCTGTCAAGGTAACTTTGCAAATATTGTGACAAGCAAATTACCCCAATTGACCGTGTTATGCTTAGGCTTTTATTTTTGTCATGAAGTAACTGTGTCCATATGATATCTCAAGGATATTCAATAATCCAATCCCAGTTTTTTAAATCACTTTCTGAGAATTGATACCTTTTCAGTACATTATTATGTATTTTTATTGAATCCCAAGGATTATTTTCAACCACATCAGCATCGAAAATAAACAGTTGTATTGTTTTATTAGAACCTAAAGCAATTAATCTAACATAAACATTACCCTTAAAATTAATCTTAGCTGTTTTATTGCCATTATAATATGGGATATTTTCAATTTTAGATATACTCGTATCTGGATAGGAATAAGAGAATGCATAATAAATCGAAATATTCGATGCATTAATAATCTTAAAATGCGTAGGAGTATCATCATAATGACAACTTTCTAAACCAAACAAAATGATAACAAAAACTGTTTGTAAAATCCTTTTCATATATTTTCAATTTTATAAAATCATAACTTTTATATCTTGCTAACTTATTTGATCATCTCAAAATCATTTTGCTTGGCTTAAGCATAACGGCCGGCGGTTTGAATAGTTGACGTCTGTGTCGGGGTTGGCATAGGTTTTTGCTAAGTCCCGGTTGACGGGCAGGTTTTATCATGTCACGGCAAAATTGTCTTGACGGGACAGTCCCGGTAAGTGGGCAGAGTTAGCATGTCACAGCAAAGTTGTCTAGGTGGCGCTGCAAAAACCCTGCCTGCCGGCAGGCAGGCATGACAACAGCGCGTCGGCCAGCAGCCCTATTGCAAATCCCGGTAGAAGAGGAGCAGGGAAGGCGCTGAAATGTAATAAGTGGGTAGAATATTGTCATGTTGATGAACTGATCAAAAGAAAAAAGAGCGTTCGGGCCCATAAATTACCGAGAACCTACGTAAGGTGGCCTTTAGGTCCCCATAGTGAGGCTGTCCGGGCTGCTGAATGCAATTACCCATACCATCCGTGTTAGCATTTCGGTGCCAATTTAGCAATGATCACTAAGTCCTTTGTCTTTCTATCAGCATATCCCCTATCAAAAGTCCTTTCGTGCGTTGGGCCTGTCCCGATAGAAAGCAGTATTGTTAATTAATAACAGAAGTTTTCTAATGACGGCGTGAGGGCAAACTGTCGATTGATGGCAAATCCCGATACAAGAAATGAAGTTATCATGTTATACAAAACATTCATAGAACGGAGCGAGAGCAAATCCCGGGTTGTCAAACTGATATTATGCTTTTCTGGTAGCATGAGTAGAAAAAAGCCTTTATAAACAAATTTCCTTTTTTACCCATTTATGCAGCTAGCCATGTTTAGTCTATATGTCGTCGGTCTGCATCAGAAATTTCAGATTGTACTTATCCTTTTGAACAAAAATAGTATCATTTCTCTCTTTTTTTCTTAAACTATATGGGAATGATAAATCATTAAGAGTATGTCTATATGGTATATTATCAAAATCAATAATCGGACCAGCAGATTTCCAGATATTTGAAGCTGGATTATCTCCAATAAGTGTTGCAGAGGCACTTATATACTTATCTTTTGAATAAAACACAGCACCTCTCAAGTATCCATATTTCTCATTTCCAAGGATTATTTTCGCATCAATTTCAGTTTCGATGTTGGCTTGTTTATACCTTGTGACTACTTTTTTACCTATAAGAATTATCACAGTAATAGTAGAAATCATAAAGATTAATATTATGACAATGATTTTATTGGGAACTTTTATTAAAGATCGGTGAGCCATATATTATTCTTTAAGGATTGTCTGTGTAAAGATAATAGGCTTTTCGGATAGTATCTCATCCCCTATCCAAGTCCTGTCGTGCGTTGGGAGTATCCCGAAAGCAGTATTGTTAATTAAATAACAGAAGTTTTCTAATGACGGCGTGAGGGCAAACTGTCGAGCGATGGCAAATCCCGAAACAAGAGATGAAGTTGTCATTTTATACAAAACATTCATAAAACGGAGCAATGGCAAATCACTGGTTAACAAACTGATATAGGGATTTTCTGTTAGCATTTCGGTGCCATTTATTCTGTAACGATTTTATCACCCTAGATAATTTGTCAAGGACCTGGGCGAAGCGGGCACTGAATGCTAACGGCCCGGCAATAAAATTAGTAAACGTTACCCGACGAAAGCACCGGGCAGGGAATTGTCCCGGTAGGCCTGAGAAATAGTCCCGGTGCAAGGAGGGTACGGCGCGTGTTTTTGCTGTCAGGCAGTAAATATTATTGAGTTTTATGAGTGTCGCGGTACAAAGTCGAATGCGCGCCAGTTGTTGTCCCCGGTTACAGCAAGTGGCTAAGAGCACTGGTGCAGTGTCGCGGTACAAGGCCAAATCGGCGCCGGTTGTTGTCCCCGGTTACTGACGTTTCTACGGGCAGAGGCGGGAGTCCGGGTTTATCACCGAGCCAGTTGTTGTCCAACGTGCAGAGAATCAATGCAAAAACCGTGACGAGTTTATTAATTTTATTGTCCGTGTTAGCTGCTCGCCATTTTTAAATAATCACCAGGAGTCATAACTGGGATATCAGACTTTTTGTAATCCTTTGTATTCCGCGTGATAATTACATCAATTTTTTTGCTCTCAAGTGCACTGAAATATTGAATACTATCCTCAAAGTCCGGGAACTCGGAAGCAAGAGCATCTTTAATTGTCTGTTCCTCTACTTTGAGGATACCAATGATTTGTGATAAGCTTTCAAGTTTGGACTTTACTTTATTATGAGATTCAATCTTTCGTAATACATAATATAAATTACCGAATGTAAGAGATGAAGCATATCCTTTAATCTTTTTTTGCTCTATTAAAGTAAAAATTACAGCAGCTTCCCTGGAATAAGGTTTACGGTCAATGAGAAAATCTATTATTACATCTGTGTCAATGAACAAATCAGTCATTTTCAAAGATATTTTTTGGTCAGGTAATCAGAAATTTCCTTTTTATAATCAAAGTCCGCGGGCAGACTGATGCATCCAAGCAATGATTTAACTCTTGGTGTGTATTCAGATTCGTCTATTGAAGCATGTTTCGTAAGCAGCTTAAGATAATTCTCAACGAGATCTGATAGACTCCTTCCTTTGCTCTTTGCATAGGATTTTGCTTTACTTGCAACATCCTTATCTATATTTAAAGTAAGTTTTTTATCCATGTCACGTAAGATATTAGATGCAAATATACGTAATATATTCACAGTAGCTACTTTCAGTGGCGAAGATTTTTCTCGTTGTGCAGGTCTGCGGTGGCAGCTAACGGCCCGGTGGTATAGGGAGTTGCCGTCTGTGTCTGGGTTGGCATGCGTTTTTGCATAGTCCCGATTGAGATGCAGGTGTTTCGCGTCAAGGTAAAATTGTCTTGCGTAAGTGTCCCGCTAAATGGGCAGGATTTCCATGTCATGGTAAAATTGTCTAGGTGGCGCTGCAAAAACCCTGCCTACCGGCAGGCAGGCATGACACCATGTGCGTTGGCCGCCAACCCTACTGACTCTGTCCCGGAAGCTCGGAAACAGTCCGGGTGGCAGAAGACTTGAAAAGCGGGTTTAAAGTTTAATCTCACAGACTTTGGAGGTTCATTACAAAGCAGTCCGGGTTGGCGAAGGCAATTCAGCAAACCGTCCGAGTTAGCATTTAGGTGTTATTCTTTGTCTGTGAGTACAGATTAGATTTTCTTCTCAAACATCCATTGATGTCCAAACGGGTCAATGATATCCCCTTGTCGATATCCATAATCATAGTCCTGAGCAGGGCTTAGGAGTGTTGCGCCAGCTTTAAGAGCATTATCCATATACAAATCAACATCTTCAACAAAAAGTCCAATGAGAGTTGTAATTCCTTTTACTTTATTTGGTTCTAACCTTCCTTTTTGAGGTCCCTCCTCATGTAGATGAAAGATTGTTCCATTAATAGAAAGTTCAGCAACATGAACAGATCCGTCATCATTTTTCAAATTGAGGATTTCAGTTGCCCCAAATGCTTTCGAGTAAAAAGATATGTCCATTACACCGCTTGGGATAAATAGCTGTGGTGCAAAAGAAGGTTTGTTGTTTGTTATCATCTTTCTCAATTCGATTAGTTCTTAAGGGATAACGATTCACTTAATTTTTTGTTCGAGACAGAAAATAAGGGTGAATGAACATCGGGTTTTTCCTCAACACTTAATGCTAACGGCCCGGCGGGTATAAGTAGTTTGCGGCACCAGTTCTTCCTGGTGTGGCGCGGTATTTGCACCGTAGTGTGCGGCTGCATTAGGCGCGGTCGCGGTAAGAGACGTTATTTAATAAGTGGAATGTTTGGTGATCCAATAACCTGTCTTGACGGGGTTCTGCAAATACCGTGACAAGCAAATTACTTATACCCGCTTGTTAGCTGCTGGGCAAATTTTGTGTTTGTCTCGTTTAAAGCAACATTTTATACTTTAGCCGCCTTCTCGTCTAGTGGCAGGGATGGGTTGGAAGGCTCTTTACGCAAACTATAAATTATCTTATAACTTGGATCCCTAATTTTGCGTAATGTGCCTGACAACGCAGGGATGGTTGGGTTCATTAGTACAAAATCAGGTTTTGAGTTACTTTTTATTTGAAAATTAGTTAGATGAACAGAAAGTTAGTTTAGAGTTAAAAGAAAAAAGTATCCTTTTGTCAATTGTGTCTAATGTCATGTCAATACAATAATGTCGGATAAAGTCTTTTCAGTTTGATTCTGGCGTCGCTGGTATTAAATTGCCAATTTATCTTAGCTTTTTTGTTATTTCTGTCTTGCTGCCAGGCATCTACTTCTTCCCTGATAGTTGACATATTATCAATTCTGCGTTTAAGACATTGCCCCATCAAAACATTCAGTTCTATCTCTGCCATATTGAGCCAACTGCCATGCTTTGGAGTATATATGAACTCAAATCTATCCCATAATCTTTTTGCCTCCTCTGGCGGGAATGTTTCATATAATGCTGAGGGTTTATGAGTATTCAGGTTATCCATTACAAGTCGGATCTTTTCAGCTTTAGGGTATTTTTCAGAGATTTCTTTAATAAACTGGGCCCAATGTCTCTTTGTTTTTGTTTGTAGTACTTTGACAAATCTTTTCCCTTTTAATGGTTCGTTTGCCATGAAGATTTGAGCAACCCCGCTTCTGGCATATTCATAATCTTCTTTTGCATCACTACCTGGTTTTCCGGGAATTGGAATCCGTGTTTGCTTTATCAATTGTTTCGGCGATTCATCCATACACACAACTGGAAAATGCTTGTTATATGGTGTTTTATAAACATCAAGTACCAATTCCATATGCGCAACGAAATCACTGCTATCAAGCGGAGGAATTACCCAACCTTTTACTTTCCACGGTTTGATTTCGTTTTTTTTAGTACCCTGCGTACAGTTTCATGAGAAATACTATCGGTGTATTTTAATTCTACCATCTTGTCAGCCAGTAATCGCAACGACCATCGAGCATATCCCTTGGGAGTTTTACTGCAACTCAGAGCTACAAGATGTGCCTCAAAATCACCGTCTGTCTTGATTGGACCTTTGTTGGGGTATGGTTTTCTCTCTATACAAGATTCAAAGCCCTCTTCAACAAAGCGTTGTTTCACCCGTTCGACCGTTTTGGTGTTAATCTGCAAGACTTGTGCAATCTGCTCGCTTGTAATCTTTTTCCCCAATGGACTTTCATCAGAGTTTATCAAAATACAAGCGTTTCGATATTCCTGGGAAGTGTGCTTCCCTTTTCCAATTAAAGCCATAAGCTGGTTTCTCTCATCCTTCGTTAAGGTTACTTTGTATCGTACCATAGTTTTTGTTGGCAATATACAAAATATATCAGACAATATCAAGTTGACATGACACTAATATGCTTTTTGATTAACTCATATAAAGAAACTAATTACAAAAGTTAGTATCAGAAATAATGTTGTTTTGTTTATTGTTTTCATATTTATTTTTTTATGTCTATTTGTTATGATTAGTGAATTTTTATCTGTTTAATCAAATTTGCAAAACATGAATCCGAAATTAATTGAGATATTTTGCAAATCATTCTTCCTAATTACTGATTGGTTCTCAAAACTATAAAATGAATAAGCGAGGCCAGTTCTGAATTTCATCCATTTGGAAATATTTAATTCGGCAAAAATTTCTGGTGATAAATTCAATCCAACTATAGTTATTATTGGATCAATTGGTTTGAAAATCTTGAAATTTTTGTCATCGCCTGAAAGCGAAAAATAACCTGCCTTAATTTGCCACCCTGAATGCAATATATTCTTGTTATTATATATTCTTCCAATTGACAATCCCGTTTGCCAAATAAATATATACATAGGGTTATTCCCAATATCAGTCTTTAAGTTTGAAACGAAAGTAGAACCGAATACTCCTAAAAAAAAAGTTTGTTATTAATGATGATCCCTCCCTCAATTCCTTGAAAAGAAAATGCTTTATTAAGAAAGTCCTGATGTTGGTGAAGAAGAATACTCTACTCCAAAACCGGCTACCAAAATGTTAATTTTTGAATAGGCGTTCTTATTCTGTGAATATGCTGGTATTATTGCTAAAATAACAGCGACAATTAAAATGAATTTTTTTATTGACTTAACATTCAAATTATTAATAACTCTGATATAAACAGGTGTCAACTTTTGCTTCGCATCAATACGATTCGTGTTATTCTTTGTTTTTGGTTTCAACCCAAATAAAAAACGCAACAAACTAAATCTTTTCACTACCAGATAAAGAAGTACAGATAAAGGAATTGCAGTACTGGCAATAAGCAGATATTTTACAACTATGGATGTATTAAATTGAATAATATAATATCCAAAAACTACAATCAAAGTTTGGTGGAGAATGTAAATAGGTAATATGGCAGTGTTTGCAGGCTGAATGAATTTATGGTTAAAATTGAGTTTTTTTGCAGCCAATCCAACAAAAAACATCACCCAACAAAACGAAACAAGTACAGATAAAACGCTTAAATACAAATGATTAAAACCATATTCCGGTTTCAAATACAATTGCATATTTGCATCGTTCTGTTTAATATAATAGAATAGCAATACATTGCTGATAATACCGATGTTTAAAAACAACCACATCCGTTGTTTGATAATTTCAACGAATCTGGGATTTTTCATAAAAATAAATCCATAGATAAAAATGCACATATATGAGAAAAAATCAGCCCAATCGGTATAACCAGGAAATATTGGCTTTAACCCGTAACGAATAATTATCAGTGGTAATATTAATAGAAAAACTCCCCTGGGTGTAACAATCAGGTTTTCAAACTTTTCAAAACTGAATTTTCTATTCCGTATACTTTTATATAAAGGCACAACTAATACTGTCATCGTAAACAGATAGGGTAGATAATAAATATGGGCGCCTAAATGGCCGAACCAAAACAGGACGCTTGCGCCAAAATTTTGTGAAAATGCGTAAACCGGCCATGCTTTTAGAAATTGAAAATAATTACCTTGAAATCCATAAAAGGAAATTGCTTCGTAAAATTTTTGTGGTGGAATAATTAAAATTATCCCAAATATAAATGGGATAATCAATCGCTTTATTCTGTCGAAAAAGAATGAAGATTTGCGCGAATTCAGAGCAAACCAGGTTCCTACCCCTGAAATGAGAAATATCAGATCCATTCGCCAGCCATGAGTAAAAAAGGTAAGCAAATCAAAAACCATACTTTGGTCGGCATTTTTAATATTCCAACTGTAATGGTCGAAAGGACGCCAGGAATGGAATAAAAACAAAAGTCCAAAGGCTAAGATTCTTAACCAATCAATGTAATATAAACGTGAATTTTGTGCTTTCATAATTTTGAGTTTTAAATTTTAGCTCAAAATTACATCGGGCAACATCATGCATCGCCCAAGCGTGAAAGGCCGGACACCTGCCTATAAAACCGGACGTTCAAACACTTAAAATACAGCGATTTATTTCTTTGAATTTTCTATGAAATCTGAAGGTGTTTTCCCCATATATTGTTTAAAAATTGTATTGAAAGATGATTTGGAATTAAATCCGCAATCATAGGCAATCGCTAAAATGGTATATTTTTTATTAGATTGGTCAAGCAATAATATTTTTGCTTCCTCAACTCTGTACTCATTGATAAACTTAAAGAAGTTTTTACCTGATTGTTGATTAATCACCTGCGAGAGATGATTAACACTCATTCCCAATTTGTCCGCAACAGTTTTAATCGAAAGCCTGCTGTCTAGAAAGAGCTTCTCAGAATCCATAAGCTGAATGAGAGAAGAATAATAAACATCAACATCATTTTTATGAAGTCCTGATTTTATATATTTTGGATTTGTTTCAGAATTTACATGTATATCGGCAAATTGTTCCTTATGCATAAGGTCAGGTTTTGCTTTAACCGAAGGATAAATTAATGTCTGTTTAAATCCGTAATAACCAATAATAAAGATTAAAAAAACATTTAATGAATGCATAAGATTATCACCTGTTTGATAAGTAAAAAGCGGATAGATATCGCTGAAAATATTTAATAATACTTCGATTACATTCGCAAAAACAATAACAATGAGTATCGTTTTCAACCAGTTTAAATTAATCCCTGCCGTATATGAAAAATTACCTTCTATATTTTTAATATGTCGTTTTAATCTAAAAAGACCCAAAACAGAGTAAACCGGGCCACTTAATACCAGGAAAAATTCTCCTGCATAAATCATTGCCCATGGTTTGGTGGTTGCTAAATGAAAATATTCAATTTTTCCATCAGTCGGTAGAAAATAGTAGGTAGCAAGATAATATGTAAGAAAAACAAAGAATGGAAGTGTCAATAGCCAGAACCAGGGTTTGAATTTTTGCTCTGGCTGTGTAATCAGAACGACATAAAAATATAATAATGGTGCAGTTAAAATGGGAAAACAATAAGTGATTCCCCAATATTGCGGATGAAGTTGATAAAAGTTTGTGTTTCTTAAATACTGGTCGAAAAAAATGGCACCTAACAAGAAAGTAAATAACATTAATATAAAATCATTTAACGATTTTTTAGGTTTCGATTGAAATAATAAAAGGTAAAATAAAGCCTGCACCGAACCTATCAATGAAATTATAGCCATAATTTGTTGTCCGTCTTATGTGAATTTATAACCCAAAAAAAGCTAAAAACAATAATAATTTGTGGAATAAAGATTATAATATTTCAGCACAATTTGAAAGCTTTGCTTCTATTTTGTCTTTCTCTTTATATATCTTTAATCATCCAGCCTTCATTTCATGAGCATTACGCACAACTTGTTTTTGCTATTAATTGTTTTAATCCAGGGTTTGCCTAAATATCTGTATTCACGATTCGAATTACTTTGGATTTATGGGGGTGAAAATACCAACTTCATTCTCAATTATCTGAGCTAAATCAAGGCACCTGGTTTCTTTGTATAACGGACCAATTATCTGAATAGCTTGAGGAATACCGTTTGTAATTTCAATAGGTAAAGCCACTGATGGAAGACCCAAAAGATTTACAGACACCGTCAGGACTTGGGATTCTAACATAGATTTTGTGGTGTCCAAACTTTCAATATCATATCCAACTTTGAATGGGTTCCTTGAAGAAACAGGCCCAATAATAACATCGTATTTCTGAAAGTATTCGTTCCATGCCTGGGCAAGACCATTAATTCTGGCAAGAGATTCCACATAATTCAACAATGATGCATCTGTCTGAAGGTTTATAAGATTATCTGTAAACTTTCTTACTGAAATAGAAGCATATTTGTTAATAGCTGAAAGATGTAATTGTTGTATGTCGGTTGCAATAACATTAATCCATAATTGAGCAGATTCACGAAGGGATGCTGAATCAATTTCTTCGATTATTCCACCATTCTTTTCTAGTATTGTCCCGGCTTTTTTGACAGCATCTTTTACAGAATCGTCTACTCCAACACTAGCTGGATTTGTAATAAGTGCAACTCTAAAGGATTTTTTAAAATTGCTTTCAAGTGGAACCGGAATCCACCCTGGATCCCTTGAATCATATGCGCTCATTATAATAAGGGCAGTTCTTAAATCTTGTATTCTCCTAGCTATAGGTCCTTGTACCGCAAACCTTCTAAGTGATTCAGATATTGATCCTTGAGATAGAGATTTGGTAGAAAAGGCAATTCGTCCTCGGCTAGGACGTAATCCGCATACTCCACAGCACTGGGCCGGATATCGGATTGATCCTCCATAATCGTTTCCTAATCCAATTGGAATCATTCCGGTTGCAACTGCTGCTGCATCACCTCCACTCGAACCTCCAGGTGTTATTAGAGCATTCCATGGATTAATTGTAGCTCCGAAAAGATCATTATCTGTATGATAACGTAAACCAAAATCCGGCATGTTAGTTCTTGCAAGTGGAATAGAACCATTCTTTCTCATAAACCCTACATGTGGAGAATCTGTTGATGCGATATTATCCATCAATAATTTGACACCTTCATTTGTTGGATAACCAGCTAAATCCACATTTTCTTTAACTGAAAAGGGCACTCCAAATAGAGAATTCACTTTCGAGTTCCTCATAAGAGACTGGTCTTTGATATCGGCTTCTTTTAATGCCTCTTCTTCCAACAATAATGTAACAGCATTAATTGAGGAATTTATAGCTTTGATTCTCTCAATATGAACTTCAATAATTTCTCTAACCGAAGCTTTTTTAAGCTGAATAAGTTCTCCCAATTCCGTTGCACTCATTCGCCATAGATCATTTGTTGAACTGTAATTGCTTCCTTTATAGACTTTGCGATCATGTTTGATAAGACCAGGAAATAAAAATGTACTCGAAGTAAGGGCAGCGGTGCTTTTTATAAATTCTTTTCTATTCATCTTTTTTTGGATTGTTTGATAATATGATTTTTTTAAATATTAAAATCTACTTCTAGATAAACAATTTCAGAAATTATATGCTTTAAAGATAGAAGTAATCTTTTATGGTTATAAAATTCTGCAACACGATTTCAGACTTGTTTTGAATGTGTTTTTTTTCAAATTTGTCTAGTTAACCTATCTCGGTATAGGGAATATTTATCTTGGAATTATTTATATAACATGAATGTGACTTGAGATAACGTGTTCTTGTAAAATTATATTAGATTGGATTGATACGAACTGTCGTGTTCTGATAAACTTGTCAAAATTGCAAAGTCCCGATAAACGGGCAGGATTTGTCATGGCATGATAAAGTTGTCTAGATGGTGTAGTCCGGGAAGGCAAAAAAGTATGTGTTTTGCAGCGAAGGGACGGTTGCAGGGAAGGGCTGCAAAACTCTTGCTTGTGCGTCGGAAGTCCTGGTTAGTGAGCAATTGGGGCAAATTTGCCTTGCAGCCTAACGGCCCGGCGGTTTGGTTAGTTGGCGTCTGTGTCGCGGTGGCGTGGTTTTTGCAAGTCCTGGCAGATGACTGGAGAGTCCGGGTGCACGATGAAGTAGTCTAGATGGTACCAAGTCCGGGAAAGGATTATGAGTCCGGGTGCACGATGAAAGAGTCTAGATGGCGATGCAAAAACCCTGCCTACCGGCAGGCAGGCATGACACCATGCGGGTCGGCCCGAAGCCCAATAGACTCTGTCCCGTGAGGTAAGAAGTAGTCCCGGTAGCACAACTTAAAAAGCGGATGGGAGTTTTCTCTCATCGACTTTTAGGGCTGATTGCTGAGTAGTCCGGGCTGCGGAAGCCAATCGAGTAGGTAAAGGGGAGTTTCACCCCTAAACCTCTCACAGAACCGTACGTGATAGTCTCCCATCATACGGCTCTTCAGTTAGTACTCTATCAGGTCGAATCCTCCCGCTTATTGCGGTTGTTCTATTTAACAGTATACTAAGCTGCTACCCCCTTCGCTCCACCCCCATTACAGGAGCTTCAACACTACTACGAAGTAGTCTGCCATCTTGCAGAACGTCGGTATTTGGCCTCACAAGTGTTTACCCTGCTTGCGCCTTTCCCTTGTGTTTCTTCATTTCAGCAAGACTTCCCTTGTTCCATAACTATGCCTGAATAGAACTCATGCCTCCTTTATGCCGTCAGCCATGTAGCCGGTAAACAGGTAACCGCCACACTCTTCCCCCAGCGTTAATGAACCGGTGGTTTTGACTGAAAGTACGGTTTCACGACACCTCATCGAAGGTTTACTTTCGTTCATCTTTTCTATTCTTATCTGATCCTTCCAACAGGACCTTTTCCCTATTCCGTTCAATACCGCCCGGTCACCCGGGAAGCACCGTAGGGCGATTTGCTGGTCTCGCCTGTACAATACCAGCGGGGGACCTTCCCCCATCATAATTACAGCATTGATCCCGATCTTTGGTCGGTCTCATTCAAGGCACACATTAACTAAACCGTCCGAGTTAGGTACAGTACTTTTTACTTTATTAGGTATTTATAGTTTGTATAAATGGCATAACCAGTTGTTTCTTTTTTGTCTTCAGCTTTTTTTATAAGGTCTAGGATAAGTCCAGTTTGTGATCGTAAATATTGGAGCCCAGCAACTCCTGCTATCCCGCCAAGCATTAGCAACGTTTCGAGCGAAGGTGCTTTTAGAATTTTTTCCAATAATGTAAAAGTTTCTCCTTTAACTAATAGAAAAAGATTTGCATCAAAAAAAGAAGCATCAACCTTAATTTATCTACTTGATGCTGGTAATCTCGGGCAACTTTAAGGAATTCTTTAAATTTGATTTTACACTCCTTTTCAAACTGTTTGTCTGTTTGGCAATTTTCTGCAATTTCAGAAATTTCGTTTATGAGTAAGTTTCTGTTTTCTTGTGTTTTACCCCAAGCTATTGTCCTTTCCTTCAATACTTGTTTTATACTCAATTTGTCGAGTCTTTTAGGATCGACAAACTCACTTAAGATTATGTTCTGAAGTGAGGCTATTTGCTTCTGTCTCTTTAATAAATCTTTATCATCATTAATAGCTTCGATTGCACCTACAAAATTGTATTCTAATTTTGACATTACTTTAGCATATCCAACGTCAGTAGTAAAAGGATGAAGTTGTTTGTTATGACAATAACCAATGTATTTTACAAGTGCGCCGATTCTTGTATGACACATTTTACTAAGGATTTGCACTGACTCATTGTCAAGATTTACAATATTGAGTATTGCTTTAGTTGGTCTTTTTTGGTCGTTAACAGATTGTTCCTCATTCTCTCTACCTGAAGGAAGTAATTTTTCTTTGTCTTTTATCTGATCAAGTTGAATTCTATCAAGACCTGCGCTGATTAAGTCAACAAACTCTTGATTTTCAGAAAGTATACGATAATTCATGTATGTAAAATAGGGATTTGGAGTATCATCCGGTATTGGGATTGCTCCAATTGTAACTGTATTTTCATATTTTGGTGCACCTAATATTTCTAAACTGCCTTGAGCAAATGCTTCCTTGCACTCAGTTAATACTCGATCGAACATATTATCATAGTTCTCAGTTTTTCCCAACGGTTTGACTGCACTGTCAGGCATTCCAAAAGGCATGATTGGAAATCCAAGTGAAGCAATAAGCACATTCGAATAAATATTAGGTGGAATAAGTTCTCTATCATCTGGAGATGGTATATACACTTTATCATAAGTAATTAAAGCTCGTTTGATATCTTGAATATCAATCGGCATCTCAGTCGGAAGGATTATTGAATTTGCTATCATGGTTTTTCAGAAATTTATTTTTTCAGAGAAGCATCGATGCGTCCCGTTTGACGGAGCGGAGTTTTCGAGTCATGATGAAGTTGTCCAGATGGCACCAAGTCCCGGTCGACAGCACGAGTATTGTACCTAACGGTTGGCCGGTAAGTGCCGGGCGCTTTAAGTGCTGGTTCTTCCGGATAATGTAAGTGGTTTTTAAACGTTATAATTTTCTTTAAAAACAGAACCAAGCCTGGCATTTACCGGCTTGTTAGCAATAGTGCATTTTTACAGGTCAAGGGTTAATTTCAGATGCCCTCCAAGTCCTTCGTTAATAATCCTCATCAAGGTTGAGAGCCGAATATCACTGGCATTATTTTCAATCCTGGAAATATAGTTTTTCGTTGTGCCAACTTTTGCAGCCAGCTGCTCCTGAGTCAGGTTTTGCTTTTTCCTCGCCTCCTGAATTAGTACCCCAATTTTAAAAGCTTCAAATTCCTGCTCGTATTTTTCACGCGTTGCAGTCCCTGGTTTGCCATACTTTTTATCAAGATGGTCATCCCATGAAGTCAGATTGTTATTTGTCTTTTTCATCGAAATACTCCTTTCTTAATCGTTCAGCTTTTTCAATTTCTTTTTGTGGTGTCTTTTGTGTCTTTTTATGAAATCCACAAAGTAGAATCACAAGATTACCTTCATCAAAACAACAAAACACCCTGAAAATATTACTCCCGACCTGAGTTCTTATCTCCCACAATCCATCAGTCCCTGTCATGTGGTCGAAATATATTCTTCGGAACTACTTTTAACACTCTAACCAGTCCTATTGTCCAATCTAATTTATCCTGAACTTTCTTTGGTTGAGCATTATAAAAATCCCAAAAGTGGTTTTTATAAACTCTTATCGTTCTTTTAAACTCTTCCAAAATCGATAATTAATCATGTCACAAAGTTACCTAATTAGACAACCATATCCAAATCTTCTGCTAATTTTCTATTTGTGTGTACTTCTTTGCATTATTGCTAACGGCCCGGCGGTTTAATGAGTTGCCGTCCGTGTCAGGGTTGGCATGTGTTTTTGCAAAGTCCCGATAAATGGACGAGCATTTGGGGGCAAAATGAAACTGTCCAGATGGCGTGGTCCCGATAAGTGGGCAGGATTTGTCATGTCACGATAAAGTTGTCAAGGTGGCGTGCAAAAACCCTGCCTACCGGCAGGCAGGCATGACACCATGCGGGTCGGCCCGAAGCCCAATAGACTCTGTCCCGTGAGGTAAGAAGTAGTCCCGGTAGCACAACTTAAAAAGCGGATGGGAGTTTTCTCTCATCGACTTTTAGGGCTGATTGCTGAGTAGTCCGGGCTGCGGAAGCCAATCGAGTAGGTAAAGGGGAGTTTCACCCCTAAACCTCTCACAGAACCGTACGTGATAGTCTCCCATCATACGGCTCTTCAGTTAGTACTCTATCAGGTCGAATCCTCCCGCTTATTGCGGTTGTTCTATTTAACAGTATACTAAGCTGCTACCCCCTTCGCTCCACCCCCATTACAGGAGCTTCATCACTACTACGAAGTAGTCTGCCATCTTGCAGAACGTCGGTATTTGGCCTCACAAGTGTTTACCCTGCTTGCGCCTTTCCCTTGTGTTTCTTCATTTCAGCAAGACTTCCCTTGTTCCATAACTATGCCTGAATAGAACTCATGCCTCCTTTATGACGTCAGCCATGTAGCCGGTAAACAGGTAACCGCCACACTCTTCCCCCAGCGTTAATGAACCGGTGGTTTTGACTGAAAGTACGGTTTCACGACACCTCATCGAAGGTTTACTTTCGTTCATCTTTTCTATTCTTATCTGATCCTTCCAACAGGACCTTTTCCCTATTCCGTTCAATACCGCCCGGTCACCCGGGAAGCACCGTAGGGCGATTTGCTGGTCTCGCCTGTACAATACCAGCGGGGGGCCTTCCCCCATCATAATTACAGCATTGATCCCGATCTTTGGTCGGTCTCATTCAAGGCACACATTAATTAAACCGTCCGAGTTGGCATTAGTTTTTTTATTTTTTGTCCGGGGTAACATTTCTTACCTCAATTGAGTCAATTGGTGACGGCGATGGTGCTTTAGCATAATGAGTTGTATCATAGTTGATAGTATATTTAATGAATTCAGATCTGCTGTTTTCAAAGTCAGTAGTATCATTAATATTATTGTACTTTTTTAATATAAATAATGAATCAAGTGCATGGTATAACTTTCGAAAGTCATTAACCTCATTATGATAGTTTAGATCAATAAAGTCAAAGTACTTGTACTCATTCTTGATGTTAATTGTTCTCAATTTCAGTAAAGGACCATCATAGATTAACGGTACGCCATCAAAAACTTTAAACTTAGTTGAATCAACTACATTAGCAGAATTCAATATTTTGTCGATAATACTCTTGCCAACGCTCACCTTAAATAAATAAATTACCTTTTGGGGGTACCCTCGGTAAATATAAACATCACCAACTCCTGACATATTCAAATTTGCGTACATCCTGCACTTAAAAAATATTGGGACTTCCAATCCAGTAGAATCGTTAAATCTGCTCCAATTATAGGCCATAAATTCAATATTATAGGATTCCTTCCTTGGCGCGGAACAGGTTATAAATGTTAGAACAATTATAAGGAACGCTAATTTGTTTTTCATTTCCTTGCTGTTAAGAAATTGTCTCGTTTGGAATAATTTAAAGCGCAAATTCATGTGATGGAGGCCAGTAATTAATGCCAACGGCCCGGCGGTTTGGTTAGTTGGCGTCTGTGTCGCGGTGGCGTGGTTTTTGCAAGTCCTGGCAGATGACTGGAGAGTCCGGGTGCACGATGAAGTAGTCTGGATGGTACCAAGTCCGGGAAAGGATTATGAGTCCGGGTGCACGATGAAAGAGTCTAGATGGCGATGCAAAAACCCTGCCTACCGGCAGGCAGGCATGACACCATGCGGGTCGGCCCGCAGCCCAATAGACTCTGTCCCGTGAGGTAAGAAGTAGTCCCGGTAGCACAACTTAAAAAGCGGATGGGGGTTTTCTCTCATCGACTTTTAGGGCTGATTGCTGAGTAGTCCGGGCTGCGGAAGCCAGTCGAGTAGACCGGAGGAACTTCCCCTCCAGCCTCTCACGGAACCGTACGTGATACTCTCGCATCATACGGCACTTGTTACACAAAAGATCAGGTGAATTGAAAACCATATTGCCAATGGACAAATAGACATAAGAAGTCCATTGATGAACCTTTAATTTACTAAAGAACTCCACTATCTTATTTTCACTCTTTCGGCTAATCGCACAATCATAGCCTAAAAACATCTCTTTGCCATGATTCGATGCCGACCTTGGTTGAAAACTAAATCCCAGAAAATCAAATTGCACTGTCTTGAACTTATCCTTTCGGTGGTCTTTCTTACAGTAAACAATCTTGGTCTTCTTCTCATTCAATTCTAGTTTGCACTCCCCTAGCCTCTGCTTTATGGCTATCAATACTTCTTCTGCTTCTGCCTGGCTATTGCAATGAACAATGATGTCATCTGCATAACGTACAAAGCATAAGCTTGGATAAGTTATCTCAAGCCACTTGTCAAAAGCATAGTGGAGAAACAGATTAGCAAGCAGGGGGCTTATTACCCCTCCCTGTGGTGTTCCTTTTCCTTCTCTGGTGCGTTTGTTCCCTTTCCTGTCTTCAATGGGTGCCTCGAGCCATCTTGTTATGTACATCTTCGCCCATTTTTCCTCAACGTGTCGCTCTATTGCTTTTTGTAAGTGTTCATGCGACATCTTGTCAAAGAAACCGGATATGTCCATGTCGATAACCCAATGGTAGCGTCGCACGTTCTTACGAACCTGTTCTACTGCCTGATGAGCGCTCTTTAATGGACGATAACCGTAAGACTGCGGTGAGAACTCCGCTTCAAATCTCTGTTCAAGGTAGCTCTTTATTACTTGTTGTGCTACCCTGTCATTAACTGTCGGAATGCCCAATTTTCGTTTCCTTCCATCATCCTTGGGAATCTCCACTTCCAGTACCGAAGGTGGAAAGTAGCTTCCGGAACTCATCCGATTCCATAGCATGTAGAGATTGTCCTGAAGACGTTCTTCATACCATTCAATGGTCTCTTCATCTATTCCTGCTGCTCCTTTGTTTCTCTTGACTTTCTTGAAGGCTTCCCAAATCATTCTTTTGGTAATTGGTATACTTTTCGTCTCAGCTCCACTATCCCTCCCCCCTTTTGGGGTTGTTAGCGGTAACCTCAACTGTGTAACCCCAGCCCTTCGCTCCACTCCCATTACAGGAGCTTCTTCACTACTATGACTGAGTCCGATTTCATACAAATCATCGGTATTCAGCCTCACAGGTGTTTGCCCTGCTTGTGCCTTTCCCTTTGCATCTTTGTATGACTTCCCTTGTTCCATAACTAAGCCTGAATAGAACTCATGCCTCCTTTATGACGTCAGCCATGTAGCCAGTAAACAGGTAACCGCCACACTCTTCCCCCAGCGTTAATGAACCGGTGGTTTTGACTGAAAGTTCGGTTTCACGGCACCTCATCGAAGGTTTACTTTCGTTCATCTTTTCTATTCTTATCTGATCCTTCCAACAGGACCTTTTCCCTATTCCGTTCAATACCTCCCGGTCACCCGGGAAGCACCGTAGGGTGATTTGCTGGTCTCGCCTGTACAATACCAGCGGAGGGCCTTCCCCCATCTTAATTACAGCATTGATTCCGGCCAATTGACCAGTCTCATTCAAGGCACACATTAACTAAACCGTCCGAGTTATAGCCAGTTATCTTTTGATCCTAATGCTTTTAATTGTGAATTTTTGGGATTTGTCATCTAATAGCAATTCTACTTTTAAAGTCTTTTCATCTGGAAAATAATAATAGGGGTCCTTCATAAAAATTTGATACTCCACAAACTTTGAAAAAATAGGAGGTATAACGCATTGAGTATATCCAATATATGTCACTAATATGTCAGATATTTTCGGATTTGTAATCTCTTTATAAAAACATCCCTTCATATCAGTCATAACTCCATCGAATTTTCTACAAATTTTATATGATAGAGTCAGACCTGGTAATGGATTCCCATTCTGATCAAAAACCTGTCCTTTAATTATGTATGCAGAACTAATTGTTGAATCTTTAATAATGCGATAAGTAGATTCGAGTGATTTATCATGGCTTAGAACATGGACAATTAATCTTTGCTTATGCAATTTATAAAGACCATGCCCAGCATAATACAATCCCCCAAAACCACCATCCTCATGGATTAAAAATCTAATATTTTTATTGTCAATAAACTCAAGAAACTCTGATGAGTCCCTACCAAAGTAGGTTTTACTTATCGACTGTGAAGAGCAATCTAAAATGAAAAAAACTAAAAATGTCAGGATCGTCAGAAATTTCATAATGTATTGATTAATTGGCTATAACGGCCCGGCGGTTTAATTAGGTGCCGCCTGCGTCGCGGTGACTTGTTTTTTGCCAGTCCCGGTAGACGGCTGAGTAGTTTTGAGTCACGGTGAAACTGTTAAAAGGTACCGAGTCCAGATAGATGGCAGTGAAGTTCTGTGTCACGATGAAATAGTCTAGGTGACGAGCAAAAAACAAGGCACCAGCGCGTCGGCCGACAGCGCCAATAGTTTGTCTCGGTTGCAAGATCAGTCCGGGTGCCACAAAATTTTATAAGTAAGTGTGATTTTCTCGCATAGATACTAAGGATTGATCACAAATTTGTCTTGGCGCTGGCGAAGGCACTTAATTAAACCGTCCGAGTTAGCGACAGCATTTTTGTCAGGGTAAAATCGGTATTTATCTAATAGACTGTATGGTTATAAAAAGTAGCATTAAGCCATAGGCATTTATTAAAAAGGTCCTGATCCAATGTGTCCTTAAGATTTTGTCTAGGTAAGGACTCGCACCTCCCAATTCATCTTTTGAAAGTTTTGCTTGCCATTGTCCCCAAAAAATTGCTGTAAGAATATGTGAAATCAATTGAATTAAGAAAACAGTCCAAATTTCCCATATAGGGATATTGTCTGGGTGATGCCAAAAAAGAATTATTGAACCAATGAAAGCAAGAATTACTGGAAAAAAAATCCAATAGGGTAGTTTTTTCCAATGAATTGTCTGCACTAATTTAAAAGTCTTTGGATCAAGGTGCCTCCAAGATCTGAAAATATCTACTTCCATTGCCCAGATAGTTCCTATGTTATAAAATGCCAGAACCAAATTCAGAAGAAGAAAAACTTGTTTTGTCATATGATTAAAATTTGAAATTATCGATCTAAGTGAACGCAATCATCAGGTATCGAGATTGTTGCCGCTAACGGTTGCGGGTATGAGCAGAAAGCGTTGGTGGCGAAGTCACGCCAGCCACCTGTCCCGGTTCTTTAGCCGATAAACTGTCCTGGCGTGCAAGACACCATGGCGCAATTTTTGTAAATCCCGGCTTAACGAAATTTGTGAAAGGAGATAAGTTTTGTGTCATTATAAAACTGTCCAGGTGAAGACGCAAAAATTGTGACAAGCTTTTTGCTTATACCCGCTGTTGAACTAAATCCCGTCTGCGCGGGATAGCTCTTTAAAAGTACCCGATTCTTTCCTTAATTGAAAAATTATTCACTTAAATATTTCTGATTATGAGAAAGAAATCGGGTTTTACTATGGTTGAGCAAGCCATTGTGCTTGTTCCTGAATTTGCAACTGTGGTCCGCAAACTTGAACAACAGGTTACCTTGCGCGGACAGAGTAAAAGTACATTAAATAATTACATCAGGCGTATTGCCTTGTTTGTAATTCACTTCGGAAAGCTTCCCGAACAGATTGACCCCGAAGAGATCAATGAATACCTTGTTGCCCTGGCACGTGACCCAAAATCGCCGTCACGAAGCAGCTTTAAACACATGGTCTACGGTCTTCGCTACTACTACCGCCTGATGGGTTTGAATAAGAACGCCATAGCACTGCCTTCATTGAAGAAAGAAACTAAGCTTCCTGTAATTCTTAACTATCAGGAGCTAAGAGAGCTCTTTGCCGCACCAGCCCTTCTTAAACAACGTATTGTGCTGACACTTATCTACTCGGCTGGTTTACGTGGACAAGAGGTTATCAACTTGAAAATCTCCGACATTGACTTTGACCGAAAAGTAATCCATATCCGTCAGAGCAAGTATAAGAAGGACCGCATTGTGCCACTGGCCGAAAGTATGGCCCTTGGATTGAAAAAATACCTAGGGGCTGAAAACCCTCATAAGTGGTTGTTTAATGGCAAGGAACCCGATGGACGCTACAGTGTTCGTGGATTAGCCTGGGTGATGCGTGAAAACCTGAAAAAGACTTCGATAAAAAAGGATGTAAACCTTCATTCACTTCGTCATTCATATGCAACACATCTGCTCGAACAGGGACTCAATATAGTAACCGTTAAAGAACTCCTTGGTCATGCCGACATCACTACGACAATGCTTTATCTTCATGTGGCACAATGCCCGCTGCTAAAGTCCCACAGTCCTCTGGACAGGCTTTACAACTATCCGAAAAAGGATAAACACGGTTCATCGGAAAATGAGGGCAAGGTTTGAACTGGCCGATGTGGTCAGTCTGTTCGGCGCTGCTCTGCTTGCCGGAATCAGGTGTACACCCCTGCAATTAAAGGTTCTGGGCAAAATATCAGACTGCCGGACTGCCTCACTTGGGGGACATGAAGAGGTATGTGATAACTGTGGCATGGTTCGTTATAGCTATAACAGTTGTGGTGATCGGCATTGCCCTAAGTGTCAGTCGGTCAAACAAGCCTTCTGGATCGATGACCTGATGCAAAGCACCCTTCCGGTTAAGCATTATCACATTATTTTTACAGTGCCCCACCAGCTAAATACAGTTTGTTTGCATAACCAGAGGATGTATTACGACATTCTGTTTGCTGCCGTATGGAATACTCTCTATTCATTCGGATACTCGCATTATGGCTCTGAAACCGGTGCTGTAGCAGTACTTCATTCATGGGGTCAGAATTTGTCGCTTCATCCTCATATCCACTGCATCGTCCCGGCAGCCGGCTATACCCTGGGAGGCGAGTGGAAAGAAATAGGTCATTCCGGCAAATACCTTTATCCTGTGCATCAGCTGAGCGAGACCTTTAAGGGCAAGTTCCTCGACAGTCTAAAACGTGCCCTGCGAAAGAAAAATGAAATCGGCCCTTTTGACGACAGCGTGCAGGCAGCATATAAAACCCCATGGGTGGTACATTGTGAACCTTCGATGGCAAGTGCTGAACACGTGATAAAATATCTGGGGCAGTACACACACCGGGTGGCTATTACAAACCAGCGAATTTTAAACATTGCTGATGGAAAAGTAACTTTCGTTGCCAAGGACTACCGCGACAGGGCCATCAAAAAGCCTGTTATCCTCGACGGAGTTGAGTTCCTGCGCAGGTTCACCCTTCATATCCTTCCAAAACGGTTTGTTAAGATCCGTCGTTATGGTATTTATAATCATACGGTTAAACGTAACCTGAATTTATGCTTTACCCCCGAGAAAAAAGCAAGTAAACTGAAAACTGAAAGTAAGCAAACCGAGACTAAACAGCAACGCTTTGAACGGCTGACGGGTGTAAATCCTTGTCTTTGCCCGACGTGTAAAACCGGGAAGATGATAACTTTCAGGGAACTGCCACGGATAAGATCACCGGATTTTATTTTCCTTTCATTACATAATGCTCATTGCTGATAATCATAACATTTTGCGCTCCTGCCGCAAGTGAGAGAGGTATGTCCTGTTGTGGACAAAAATAGAGGATAAGAGAGCTTTTTACCGCATTTCCGGTGTTCTTCTGTAAATCTAATGCAAAAAAAGCTTGCAAAATGTCAAAGAACTCTGATCAAAAAACATCGCTGAAATTACAGGAAACCTTCATTAAGTGCATAATCGTTGGCCCGGTTGATGTAGTTCAACACAGACTCATCGCTGGGTCTTGCAGACCGCTCAGAGTCCTATTTATTGGGCAAAGTGTTAAATTAAGAGTTTATTTCTAGGCAACCAATCTCTGTGTAATTAGGATCGGTTAGAAATGTTTTTATAAGTTCTAAATTGTCCCTGAGTACCTTTTCTATATTTATGGTACTTGTATTGCCAATTCTTAGCCATATTACCTTTGGGGAAGATCCCTTAATTAATCCAAGGTCATAAAAGTCACCATCAAATGTGACAATGCAATACCCATTATCTTTGGCAAAAGACCATATAGTAACATCCTTAGAATTTTCAAGACCCAGTTCCCTTACTTGTTTTGAGTCTGGATAGATGTCTTGAATCTTGCTAACAATTCGGAATGAAATGTTTTGGTCCAAAAGAAGTTTCATCAGAGAGTCTGAAGTTTACGTTCGCGGTCGGCTGCAAACATCAAGCATGCTTTAATGTCATCTCTGGTTAGTTCAGGATAATCAGAAATCACTTCGTCAAAGGTCATATCTGAACCAAGCCAGCCTAAAATATCAAAAACAGTTATTCTTGTATTTCTGATACATGGTTTCCCGAATCGCTTGTCTGAGCTTATCCTAATTATTTTATTGTATGCTTTCATAGTGCAAAGATAGTACTTTATGGTTATTCTAATTCGGAGCTCCAACATTTTGCCCAACGGCCGGCGGTATGGTTTGTTGCCGTCTGCGTCGCAGTTGGATTTGTTTTTGCACAGTCCAGATAGATGGACATAAGTTGTCTCGTCATGACGAAGTTGTCAAGGTGGTACAGTCCCGATAGATTGGTAGGATTTGTCATGTCACGATAAAGTTGTCGAGATGGCTCTGCAAAAACAAAGACAACTGAGCGTCGGCCGGTAGCCTATTGACTTTGTCTCGGCAGCAGGATCTGTCCGGGTGACACAAGAATTAATAAGTTGGAAAAATCTTTCTCTAATACACTTTTGCATGCATTACGGATCTGTCCGGCTACCGAAGGCAATAAACTATACCGCCTTTGTTGGCTGCAGTTATTTTTAAGTGGACGTAATCTGTCATGTTTTACGAAAATAAGGTTTGCCGAAGCGTCGGATTAGTAAAATGATAGAACTCACTAGCAGGAAGAATAAATCTCAAAAAACGAATATTTCAATTCGGCAGTTGAGTGTCGCGGTAAACCGGGTAAACTGGGTTCTTCATTTTGAACTGTCTTAGTGGAACAAACTCTTGTGTCACACAAATTAAGCTTGCGACGTGCAGGCAAGTTTGCGGCCTGTCAAGGTTAATCGGATTTGCCACACATTACAAATTAGTCAAGGATGAGTCCAGTTGTCCGGGTAGAACCGCAAACCTATCCAGGGCAAGCGGGCAGATGAAAAACAAAACTATAATTGCAGCCTAACGGCCCGGCGGTTTGATTAGGTGCCGTCTGCGTCGCGGTGCCGCGTTTTTTGCCAGTCCCGGTAGATGGGATTGAACTTCGGGTCACGGTGAAGCTGCGAGACTGTACCAAGTCTAGATAAACGGCAGTGAAGTTTCGTGTCACGATGAAATATTCTCGGTGAAGAGCAAAAAACAAGGCGCCAGTGCGTCGGCCCGCCAACCCAAGATGCTGTCCCGGGAGACGCAGCTGTCCGGATGCCACAGTATTCTATAAATGGATCAGAGTTTTCGCGAATAGATTTGGGGCCGGTTACAAAGCTGTCCTGGGTTGGCGGAAGGCAATTAATTAAACCGTCCGAGTTAGCGTTTCGTTATTTTATTTTTAAGTCTTTGAAATAGTCTCTAGCATAGAGTCCGGGACTTGCATGAGAACCGTACTCCATCTCGATTCTTACAAATTTTATAAGACCATTTTCTGTCAACGTAAATATTGTCTCAGCTAGGTAGCAATTGGCTCCTGATGTCCCCATTTGTTCTGTCAAGTACTCATCATCCAATATCTTTATAGTAATTGTATCACCCACCTTTTTAATAAATTCTATTTTGCTCTTTGGCTTTCTCTTATTTAAGATATTAATCAACTCGTCAGGTGATTTGGAAGTTGAATCTAGCATATTGCCTTTAGTTATAAATTCCTTATTTAGGACTGTATCAAAATCGGCATGCCAATAAAAGTCAGTTATTATAACCGAATCAAGATTATATAAACCTTCGCATCTTTTTAGTTCATAATTCCATTTACCTCCTAAGTCAAGGCATTTATCGATTTGAAAGAATCGTTTGGCCCATTTTATTCCAAAAATGGAGACTAGACTGATTGCAAGTACTGAAATAATTATAAGTATGAGTTTTTTATTCATGTCCAATAAATTTGATTCTGCGTTAGCGTTCGTTTATTTACGTTGAAATTTTTTCTCAGGTTGTTGTCTCGGTGCAAGTGGTTGGAAATGAACGCTAACGGCTCGGTGGTATGGTTAGGTGCCGTCTGTGTCAGGGTTGGCGAGTTTTTTGCCAGTCCCGGTAGGTGGCGCGAAGTTGTCTGGTCACGATAAAAGCCGCTTACGTATTAGTCCCGGTAATGAAAACGCCATTTACTTGTCACGGTACACTTAATAAGCGGAGAGCAAAAAACGCTGCCAACTGCGCGTTGGCCTGCAGCCCTACTGATTTTGTCTCGCGTGCAGGATGAGTCAGGGTACACAAAAGTTTAATAAGTGTGTTGAACTTTCAAGCATAGACTTATGTAGCTGATTACGAATGTGTCCGGGCTGCAGAAGGCACTTAACTATACCATCCGTGTTAGCTGTTGGGCTATTTTAAAGTTGTCACGCTTGAAGAAATTGTCACAGAAAGCAGCATTTTAAAAGTCCCGGTAAAAGGAACGTATGTGTCATGTTACACAAATTTTCCAAACAGTGAAAAACCATTTCAGGAAAACATGGAATTTTGACATGTAGTATGGCTGGTATATGTAATAAGCGTTTTGGGAGTATTTTACGAAATTGTCATGCTGTGGAGAGCTTATTACATGTACCAGACGAGTTAGCTGCTGGGCAAATTTTATGTTTGTCTCGATGATACGAAGTTCTCTGCTTTAGTACTCTATCTCGTTGAATGGCAGGGACGGGCTGGAAGGCTCTTTACGCAAACTCTAAATTATCTTATATACTAGACCTATGATTTTGTATAATGTGCCTGACAGCGAAGCGAAGGTTTGGTTTATATTCTTATTTATCAGGATTCTGTCTTAGAATACGAGGGAAGGTTTGGTTTATGTAACTTTTGATTCTAGGATTTTGTCTTAGAATACGCAGGGAAGGTCTGGTTTATATTCTTATTTATGTGGTTCTTGTCTTAAAACGAAGGTACTGCAAATCTTATTTTGAAATCCTAAATTTTTAATATTAAGGAAACCATGTTAAACTATGGAATGAATAGATGCAATTGTTAAAAGAATGGATGTGAGAAATTGTAAAACATCTCTTAGCGTTGTCCAACGCAGCCAAAATTTAACCCTCAAGAGTAGTTCAGGTGTTGCAGGAGAATTAGCCGGAATCTTTGTAAATGAAATAATTTCTTTAATGAAAAATGTCCCGCTTAAAACTCCCGAAAGACCAAAACTTAAGATTGCCATTAATAAATGATTCCGGACAAGTAATTGATGCCAGTTTAAAAACAGGGATGTAAAAACTGAAATCATAAATAATGTTGTGAATGGAAGCCAAAAACTTCGTGATCTCTTACTCTGCTGCCTTATTAGTTCAAATGATGATGGTGGATTTGCAAACCATTTTGGCATTACAAAAATACGTTGATATAATCCAATAA
This sequence comes from uncultured Bacteroidales bacterium, assembly GCA_963816345.1. Taxonomy (GTDB): domain Bacteria; phylum Bacteroidota; class Bacteroidia; order Bacteroidales; family VadinHA17; genus LD21. Next base: position 240,884 of record CAWFKI010000004.1, on the reverse strand, counting down.
TTGTGGCAATCCAACTCAGTGTCATTGCTATTAATAAAATAATGTGACTCATATTTGGCTGACTATATCTTAAACCTTTTCATTTATAAAATTTTTACCCAGCATTTCAAATATTTGATTATCGCTTAATTCCTTTCTCATTTTCTCCATGTAAATGGCATCATTACCTACAACATAGCGTAGTTGATTTGAATTATCGGCAACAGCCTCCCAAACAGCCTTAGCCACTTCTACCGGATCACCACGATGTTCATACTGTTTAACCATCGCATCTTGTTTTTCGAGATAAGGTTGATAGTCATTTCCTATCGAAGTCCTGGGATACTTGCTTCCATTTGAGAGTAAAGCGGTTTTATAAGAACCTGGTTCTATAAGTTTTACTTTAATGTTAAAAGGGTAGAGTTCAAAGCGAATAGATTCAAAAAAACCTTCTACGGCAAATTTTGAAGCAGCATGTACGCTGTAAAAAGGAATTCCTGTCCGGGCTCCCATGGTAGTAACTGTAACAATTATACCATTTCTCTCTTTTCTAAAATGTGGCAATACATATTTTGAAAGTCGCATTGGTCCAAAAAGATTTGTTTCAAACTGATCTCCCGTACTTTGTGAACTGCTTTCTTCGAACGCTCCAATAACTGCGACTCCTGCATTATTAACCAAAACATCCAGACTCCCGAAAATTTTTATAACATCTTCTACAACCGCTTTACATTGATCATCGTCTGAAACGTCAAGCAAGAAATTTTTGATATGCAATTCTTCCGGAGGAAAAAAAAAATCCTCTTTTTTGCGGACAGTAGCAGCTACATTACAACCTTGATTGGCAAAGTATTCAGCAGTTGCCCTTCCAATTCCGGATGATGTGCCTGTTATTAATATGGTTTTATTTCTCATGTTTGAAACATCATTTTTTATAATTCCGCTATAATTTCTTAGAAAAAACCCCTTTTCTAAGTACCAGAATACTATTTATCGCTAAAAGTCCCATTAGTCCAATGTAGGAAAGCTTCTGATAAATTGTCCCTCTAAAATGTTCGCTTATGGCATTATATGAAATCCAGAGCATAAAAAGAATGTTGCTGGCAATGGCTGCCCAAGTTAGAAACTCAATAATTATTGAAGTCTCTCTTTTCATAAGATGTAATTTTATGAGATAAATCTGAAGAGAATAACAATTTGTTCACCAAAATGTTGTTGAGTTTTGGTGTTATTATTTTCACTCTTCATTCCAGGGTACGATGAGCTCTTAGACGCTTCCGAGGACGTGAATTTTGAGTCGTATCAAAAACCTTGAAAACACGTGCTGAAATTTTTTGCTAACGGTTCGGCGGTTTGATTGGTTGGCGAAAGCCTACCCATAGCGTCAGCGAAGGGTGTTGTGGGTTGTTGTAGGGATGGCTTGCAAAATGCTTGCTGGACACATCTACCGCAGTAAAATACTTGTCTATAATAATATAAATAAGGAATAGGATGCAAAAGCTATCAGGGAGAAAAAAGTTCGTAAGACGTGAAAAAGCTTCCATTTGGCACGAATCCTTTCCCAGTTTTTTGGAATTGTGTCAGTTGTCCATGTTTTGATCTTGTTGTCAATTGGAACAAGAATGGCAACTGTAGTCAAGAGCACTGCAATCAGTAAGATGAGAGAGAGTAAACCGAAATAAAAACTGGCACTATTTGTCTTGCTATAAAATACAAGTGATAGAATTAAAAGTGCGATACCAGAGAGTAAAATAAAACGCATCGGCCAGGCAACATTTGATATTATAACCTTTCCAATATGAATGAATTCATCAGCGGAGAAACTCTCAATTGAACGGGTCATAGTAAACCATGTTCCCCAAAACACTCCAGTTATTAACATCAGAAAAAAGAGTGAACCGAAATAGCAAAGATTCTGTCCCATGCCTTTTATAATAAGTTAATTGTCACTTCAACATAACCCAAGGATAATGCATTTGTTCAAAGCGTTGAGAATCTCTCATGAAGAAAAGAGGAACTCGGCTTTGAGTTATAAGCCAGTTGCGCAAAGAAGGAAGTAGATGAAAGAATCCAAGGAGTAATTATCTGGTAGTTTCAAGTTAATTGTCAGGCAGGTTTAAGGGTAGTGTCACGCTGGTTTGTCACGGTACGGGTCCTGATAAATGGCTCAAACTCCACACAAAAAGTGTGATATTTTTGTGTTGGTCAAAGCTATTTTAAAAGATATGAACTGGCAAAGAAGCATGTATTTTGAAGCGCAGGGACGGTTGCAGGGATGGGCTGCAAAAGGCTTGCTTGTGCGTTGGCAGTCATGGTGTTGTAGCACTCAGCCTTACAGCTAACGGTTGGCCGGTAAGTGCCGGGCGGATAAGGGCGGTTTTGATTCGTGTTACTGATATTTATCTTAAGGACCGTAAATTTGGTTTTACTCAAATGCAAGCCTGGCATTTACCGGCTTGTTAGGGCGGCGTTGCGTGCGTTGGCAGCTCGGGCGGGCACTTGCAGATTGCGCTCATCGTCCGGTTTTGTAAATTTCAAAATACAAAACCGCGAAATGCTATATGCAAGTGCCATGAGCGAGGGCCGCGGGAACCCTTTTCTTTTTTTGGTCAGCCCGATAAAATCCGGAATTGCATCGACCACAATAATTATCAAATATTTAGGCAGGCAATGCACCCTAACGGCCCGGCGGTTTGGTTAGTTGGCGTCAGCGGTCGCGGTGGCGTGGTTTTTGCCAGTCCCGGCAGATGGCTGAAAAGTCACGGGTCACGATGAAACTGTCCCACGGTACAAGTCCCGGGAAAGGATTGTGAGTCCGGGCGCACGATGAAATAGTCTAGATGGCGTAGCAAAAACCATGACACCATGTGCGTCGGCCCGCAGCCCAGTAGACTCTGTCCCGTGAGGTGATAAGTAGTCCCGGTAGCAGAACTTAAAAAGCGGGTGTGAGTTTTTTCATAGACTTTGAGGGCTGATTGCTGAGTAGTCCGGGCTGCGGCAGCCAATTAACTAAACCGTCCGAGTTATGTGTAGGGTAAATTTAAAATTGTCACGTTAATATTGCCCGAATTAGGGACTCCAAGTATTTATTTATATATTATTGATACTTCGTTACTGGTGAGATGCACCAATTGTATTTTTTATTCTCAAATTTGAGAGATATTCAATTTGAATTGTGTATACTCCAAAATCTATATTCTTATCGTTTTTAGATATGTTTTTCATATTGTTTTTTTGGTGATTGTTATTTGTCCAATTAACAGGAATGAGGGTTGAAAAATCGATGCAAAAACTAAATTCATATCTTGATCGAGAGTGAATTCTGATGAGTTCATTAAAGGCAGGTTGGCCAAGAATTAACTAATGTATCAGTATCATATTCATGGTCATTTCTCTTTATATGAATTTTCCAAAACAAAGAATAAATTTTGCTATACAGTCATGTGATAATGGAATCACTTTAACAATATTATTGCTAGAGTTCTGAATCATGCATTTAAAATGCAATAGCTTTACTCGTCCAAGAAGATTCTGGCACTAAAGACATTGAAAAATTTGCTTCCTGAGAATATCCAATTTGGATACTGAGTACCAGTGCGATGAGAGACAGGAACATTCTTTTAAACATGGAATTACTTAGTGTGTTTGATCTATGACCCCTAACTAGTAGGCAGTATCTGCAATGCGCCCTAACGGTTAGCCGGTAAGTGCCGGGCGGTTAAAGAAGATTAGTTTCGTTTTATGGTTTTCTTCATTAAGGGTAAAACTTACGGTCTGCTCAGATGTAAGCCTGGCATTTACCGGCTTGTTAGGGTGGCGTTGTGAGCGTTTGCAGCTCGGGCAGGCACTTGCAGATAGCATTCATCAGCCGGTTTTGTAAATTTTGTTCATACAAAACCGCGAATGCTATATGCAAGTGCCGGGAGCGAGAGCCGCGGGAACCCTTTTCTTTTTTTCGGTCAGCCCGATAAAATCCGGAATTGCATCGACCACAATAATTATCAAATATTTAGGCAGACAATGCACCCTAACGGTTGGCCGGTAAGTGCCGGGCGGATAAGGGCGGTTTTGATTCGTGTTACTGATATTTATCTTAAGGACCGTAAATTTGGTTTTACTCAAATGCAAGCCTGGCATTTACCGGCTTGTTAGGGCGGCGTTGCGTGCGTTGGCAGCTCGGGCGGGCACTTGCAGATCGCGCTCATCATCCGGTTTTGTAAATTTCAAAATACAAAACCGCGAAATGCTATATGCAAGTGCCATGAGCGAGGGCCGCGGGAGCCCTTTTTTCTTTTTGTCAGCCGGTAGAACCTGAACATTATTTTGCCACATTAATTATTATTTTTTTAAGCTGGCAATGCGCCCTAACGGTTGGCCGGTAAGTGCCGGGCGGATAAGGGCGATTTTGATTCGTGTTACTGATATTTATCTTAAGGACCGTAAATTTGGTTTTACTCAAATGCAAGCCTGGCATTTACCGGCTTGTTAGGGCGGCGTTGCGTGCGTTGGCAGCTCGGGCGGGCACTTGCAGATCGCGCTCATCGTCCGGTTTTGTAAATTTCAAAATACAAAACCGCGAAATGCTATATGCAAGTGCCATGAGCGAGGGCCGCGGGAGCCCTTTTTTCTTTTTGTCAGCCGGTAGAACCTGAACATTATTTTGCCACATTAATTATTATTTTTTTAACTGGCAATGCGCCCTAACGGTTGGCCGGTAAGTGCCGGGCGGTTAAAGAACGATTTAGTTTCGTTTTACTGGTTTTCTTCATTAAGGACGTAAAACTTTCGGTCTTGCTCAGATGTAAGCCTGGCATTTACCGGCTTGTTAGGGTGGCGTTGTGAGCGTTGGCAGCTCGGGCAGGCACTTGCAGATAGCATTCATCAGCCGGTTTTGTAAATTTTGTTCATACAAAACCGCGAATGCTATATGCAAGTGCCATGAGCGAGGGCCGCGGGAACCCTTTTTTCTTTTTCGGTCAGCCCGGTAGAATCCTGAAATTGCATTTCGACCACATTAATTATTATATTTTTAAGCTGACAATGCACCCTAACGGTTGGCCGGTAAGTGCCGGGCGGATAAGGGCGATTTTGATTCGTGTTACTGATATTTATCTTAAGGACCGTAAATTTGGTTTTACTCAAATGCAAGCCTGGCATTTACCGGCTTGTTAGGGCGGCGTTGCGTGCGTTGGCAGCTCGGGCGGGCACTTGCAGATTGCGCTCATCATCCGGTTTTGTAAATTTTCAAAATACAAAACCGCGAAATGCTATATGCAAGTGCCATGAGCGAGGGCCGCGGGAACCCTTTTCTTTTTTTCGGTCAGCCCGATAAAATCCGGAATTGCATCGACCACAATAATTATCAAATATTTAGGCAGACAATGCACCCTAACTTATTTATATGTCTGCTAAAGGTGATCATAATCAACATTATCCGGTAAGTATTGCACACCTCTTAGTCACTTTATACAAATGTAATATTAATTCAAAGATCATCAAACGGACTCCTTATCTTTTGTATGCTCGTTGTTGTAACATGAGTATAGATCTCAGTTGTCCTGCTGCTGGAATGACCAAGTAATTCCTGGATATACCGCACACTGGTCCCCGATTCAAGCAAGTGAGTGGCATAACTGTGCCGTAACCAATGAAGAGTAACATTAGTACCTATCCCGGCTCTTGAACATGCCATCTTCAGTACTTTCTCCAGACTGCTCTCACTATATGGCTCACAGGGCCATTGCCCTTCAAATACATATTTTTGAGGCTTATAATGCATCATGTATGTGTCAACCATCTCTATTGTACGGTCTGACACCGGTACAACCCGATCCTTATAACCCTTAGCCTGCCTGATCCTTAACAGGTTACGGCTTCTTTCAATATCCGCCGGGATTAAGTTCAGTAATTCACTCCTGCGCAACCCGCAGGCATATATCAGACTTAACATTACCCTGTGCTTTTCATTTGTGAGAGAGGTAAGTATCCTCTTAACCTCATCTTTGCTTAAAACATTTGGCAACCGTCTCTGTCGCCTTGGCCTGCTGATATCTCCCGGATCAATTACCGTCTTATAAACCGTGCTGTAAAACTTCTTCACAGCACTTATCATCTGATTCTGAAATGAAAAGCTTAAGCCATTCGGCAAAATGTATTCTTCAACTATCTTTACAAGATCATCAGAAGAGCATTCAGCAGCTTCCTTTGGCCTGCAAAACCTCAGGAATTTAACCATCATGGCTGAATATGTCTGCACCGTTGAAACTGGAAACCTGTTCGATTCCATCCATCGCCTGTATTGTGCAATATCTTCTTTACCCTTTTCACTTAATGCCGGTAAACCGGAATCATACAATGCTTTTACCTTTTTAACCTGAGTTTTTTGACTCGCTTTCTGACTTATATCGATCTTACCAGCCAGACTTACCCTCATAGCAGAATAATCAATATAAGCATTCCCATGAAAAGCTTTTAACAAAAGAGTAATAACATCTTTCCTGTCAGCTATATGCCAAAACTTCTGCTGTTCACTCCATCGGGCATCCGGAAACCCTTTTACAATTGCGATCAATTCATTGTCATAGGGAAACTTGAGCGCTATACGATTGTCACCCTTGTGAATAACCCTTTCAGCTATTACAGTTTTCATAATGTGAAGCACGAGACTCTGTAAAGATAAAAGATAAAAATCACAAGACAAAAACAATATTTTGATTTACCCTGTCTCTCAGAATCCTGCGTTAACCAATTTCGGTAAAACGCATCTTCTTTAGTCTATTTCACGCTCCCGCCCCGTCAGTCACATAAGTACAATCAATTAACACATTGATTCAGACAGCAATACAATACTTATGCCCAACATTTAACAATCACAATCGAATTAAAGTTAAGTAAATAATGAGATATTTGATTCAAGCGTGTCTAATTATTTAATGTTTCAGCTGTTTCTGATAACATCCAACGTCACGGTGGTACAATGATGCGGACGCAACTGACAGTATATGAGGTAAATAATCAGTTTTTTCTTGCGACGATTGGAGTCGAATGGTGGCAAGGCAGGTATGTTATATGCTTCCAATTTGAAAGTAAAAAGCCCATATATTATTTATATACAGGCTTTTAATTTGTGTGTTTGTAGCCCCACCAGGAATCGAACCTGAATCTAAGGTTTAGGAAACCTCCATTCCCTGCCTGCCGGCAGGCAGGTATCCATTGAACTATGGGGCCGTCAAAATGTATGTTCAAAGGAAACCTCCATATATTGCCTGCCCGTGTCATATACAGGCCTTAACTTGCATCTTTGTAGCCCCACCAGGAATCGAACCTGAATCTAAGGTTTAGGAAACCTCCATTCCCTGCCTGCCGGCAGGCAGGTATCCATTGAACTATGGGGCCGTCAAAATGTATGTTCAAAGGAAACCTCCATATATTGCCTGCCCGTGTCATATACAGGCCTTAACTTGCATCTTTGTAGCCCCACCAGGAATCGAACCTGAATCTAAGGTTTAGGAAACCTCCATTCTATCCATTGAACTATGGGGCCGTTTTGCTATGTCTCTCACTAATTTCAACCGGATACCTCCATTCCCTGCCTGCCGGCAGGCAGGTATCCATTGAACTATGGGGCCAATAAATTTTTTTTCAAAAATTCTTTACCACAGCCACTTTTTAAATATTTCTCACGATTCCTTGCCTCTTCCCTCGTTTCTACTCTTTCTTCATAAATCAAAACCCATGGGCGGAAACCTTTTGTGGACTTTGTTTTACCCTGATTATGCTCTTTAACCCTTCTCTCAAGGTTATCGGTAAATCCAACATAAATCCGGTTGTCAAAACTACTCTTTATGGCGTAAACTACATAGGCCATACTCTAATTTTTTTCAAACCTTCATTCCCTTGTCCACCGAAGCCTTGGCGAAGGTGGATATCCATTGAACTATGGGGCCTTCATTTCAGTGGCAAAAGTATATCATTTTTTTGTCAAAACAAATCAGGCGACAGTTCTTTGCGAAACAATGCCGGTGCCTGGTTCGGAGTCAACCCTGAGCGAAGCAGTATTCCGTTTTGAAATGCCAACATTCTTTCCTAATTTCATACTCTTAAATATTCACACTATGAACTGGATAGATCTTGCGATAGTCGTCATCCTGATACTTGCAGTGATATCGGGATTTATTAATGGGCTGATAAAGGAGGTTGCCTCCCTTGCCGCCCTGATCCTGGGCATCTGGGGCGCTATAAAGTTTTCCAGCTTTACTGCAGGAAAACTATATGATTATTTTGATATGACCGGTCGTTATGTAGGGATTATCGCTTTCCTCATTACTTTCGGTATCATAGTGGTGATAATCCATTTCATCGGTTTACTGGCCAACAAGTTTGCAGATGCCATATCCCTGGGATTTCTGAACAGGCTGCTTGGTATAGTCTTCGGACTATGTAAAACAGTTCTTATAATGAGCGTTTTCTTTGTGATCCTGAATGCCATCGATGCCCGGAACCATTTCCTTCCCAAAAAGACAATCGAAGAGTCGAAATTCTATAATCCCATATCGGATATTGCTCCCGCTATCTTTCCCATAATCGGGGAAGGCGGGTTCGACCGTAGCTTTGACAGGTTCAAAAAGAAACCGGAAAATGTGACTATCTGAACCTGTTTGCTATATTTGCATTTCGAAAAATGATCTTATGAATTTTGTTGAAGAACTCAGATGGAGAGGCATGATACATGATATTATGCCAGGAACAGAAGAATTGGTGAAAAATACCGGAATAAGCGGATATATCGGATTTGACCCGACTGCCGACTCACTCCATATAGGCCATATGGTCCAGATAATGATGCTGATGCATTTCCAGAGGGCGGGACATACACCTATTGCCCTGGTCGGGGGTGCAACGGGAATGATTGGCGATCCTTCGGGAAAATCAGAGGAGAGGAACTTTCTCGATGAGTCAACCCTGAACCGAAACCAGGAAGCTATTAAAAAACAACTCTCAAAATTCCTCGATTTCAATTCGGGAAATGCGAACAGAGCCCTGATGGTAAATAACTACGACTGGATGAAGCAGTATTCCTTTCTCGGTTTTATAAGGGAGATTGGAAAGCACATCACTGTTAACTACATGATGTCAAAAGACTCTGTCAAAAAACGAATAAGCCCCGAAGCTAAAGAGGGAATGTCATTTACTGAATTTTCTTACCAGCTTGTCCAGGGGACCGATTTCCTTCACCTGTACAGCAATTACAACTGCAGACTCCAGATGGGGGGTTCCGACCAGTGGGGCAATATAGTTACCGGGACTGAGCTTATCAGACGCAAAACGGGAGGTGAAGCATTTGCCCTTACCTGTCCTCTAATAACAAAATCAGACGGGTCGAAGTTCGGCAAGACCGAATCGGGAAATGTGTGGCTCGACCCTGAAAAAACCACCCCTTACCAGTTTTACCAGTTCTGGCTTAATGTGTCTGATGAAGATGCAGCCAGATACATAAAGATCTTTACTGTACTGAGTCAGCAGGAAATTGAAGATATCGTTGCACAGCATGCCAGAGCGCCTCATGAGCGTCTCCTTCAGAAGCGTCTTGCCGAGGAGGTGACTGTCCTGGTCCATTCACGCAGCGACTATGAGGGCGCAGTTGAAGCATCGCAGATCCTATTTGGAAAAGGAACAACAGAGTCTCTCAGAAAAATGAATGAGAATACATTTCTCTCTGTATTTGAAGGAGTTCCGGTATTTGATGTCAAAAGGGAAATTATAGATAACGGCGTTTCAGCAGCCGATCTGTTTGCAGATCATTCGGGGATCTTTGCCTCCAGGGGGGAAGTCAGAAGACTAATCCAGGGCGGAGGACTGAGCCTTAACAAGCTTAAGATCGATAACGCCGAAACAATTATCGGGAAAGAATTCCTGTTGAACAATAAGTATCTCCTGATCCAGAAAGGAAAGAAGAACTACTACCTTATCAGGGTCAGCTGAATCCTACCTGATAAGATCTGCGAATATTAACGAAACATCATCAAACGTAAATGGATTATCATCCGGCAAACCCAGTTCGGCTACCATCTCCCGTATATTCTCTTCAACCGGTCTGACGTTGGAGATATGACGTATAATCGTTCTTGTTCCGATATCCTTCCCGTCTCTGCCCTTCAACTCCGACAGACCATCAGTATAACATACGATCTTTGAATACTGCCGGATAATGATCTCCGATTTTTTAATCTCCGGTATCTCCTCCAGCATTCCCAGTCCGACGCATGAACCCCTGAGATGAAGAATTTCACCGGTTACCGTATTATAAAGTACAGGCGGGTTATGAGCAGCATTTATATATTCAAGCACGCCGGCCTCATGATCATACCTGGCCACAAAAAATGTGATAAATTTCTCTCCGGCTGTATTGCCGTTTACAATTGAGTTCAGTCTTTTTATGAGTACCTCAAGTTCGATATCATGAGTAAAAAGGGCCCTGAAACTTGCCTGGAAATTCGACATCAGCAATGCTGCCGAGATTCCTTTTCCTGAAACGTCAGCTATGCAAAATCCTGTCTTTGTTTCTGATAACTTCATGCAATCATAATAATCCCCTCCCACTTCATAATGTGGATAATAATATCCATTAATTACCAGCCGGGGATTTTCCGGCATGTGAATATTATCAGGAATAAGCAATTTCTGCATCCTGGCTGCAAGTTCCAGCTCTTTCTTAATGGCTTCCTGACGCAGGCTTTCATTAAAAAGCCTGATGTTCTCTATTGCAACAATTATTATACTTGAAATTGTCTGTATGAAATTCAGGTGCTTAAGGACCGGGCTCATGCCTTCTCCCTCTTCCTCTATATCGCCTATGAATACAAATGCCAGATGGACATTGTTATTATAAACAGGTATTATAATATCAACTCCGTCGAAACCGAGATCGGGTGTCACATAGGCTATTTCGGTAATGCCCAGCAACCTGTTTTCAACATTAATTGTTTCAAGGTCTGACGGAAACCCGCCGTTCAGAATACATTCCCATGTATCGGAACGTTTAATAATCAGAATCTTGCCGATGCCCAGATCATGCCTGAGTATATCTTCATATTTTGACAGCAGATCCTCTGTAGGCAGGTTGGCGTTGATCGATAAGGTAATATCGAGCAAAGCATCCAGTTTGAATTTGGAGATACTCAGCCTGTCTTTCAGGATCTTTTTACCTTCCATAGATCAACTTAACCTTTTACTCTGTCAACATACGACTTGCTGCGCGTATCGATCCTGATTTTATCGCCGGTATTAACAAAAAGCGGGACCATTATAATTTCTCCGTTCTGCACCTTTGCCTGCTTCAGGGTGTTTGTTGCAGTGTCACCCCTTAATCCCGGTTCCGAATATACGACCTCCATAGTAACAAATTGCGGAATATCAACTGACAGGATCGTCTCAGTATCAGCATGAACAACAATCTCCACACTCACTCCTTCCAGAAGAAACTGGAAATTTTCAATTAAAGATTCATTTACATGTACCTGTTCGTAGGTCTCAAGATGCATAAAGTAATATCCCATATCATCCTTATATAGATACTGGTAAGGACGCCTTTCAACCCTTGCAAGATTTACCTTTGTGCCGGAGGAAAATGTGTTATCAATTACCCTTCCGGTCTTTAGATTCTTTAGCTTTGTGCGTACAAAAGCCGGACCTTTGCCTGGTTTGACATGCTGAAACTGTACAATTGTATAAAGGTCATTGTTGAATTCTATGACCAACCCATTCTTAAAATCTGCTGTACTCGCCATAAATTATCATGTTATGCTTATTATTAATTTATCCTATTTCTTTTTTATCTCAAGCGGAGCAACCAGTCCTTCACAATGCTCCAAGCTCTACCACAAAAGCGCCCACAAATATATTAAATCGTATCTTAACAGGAAGAAAATTTTTATCGGCTGAAAACCAGAATGAAACATCCTCCTCAGTTTTAAACAGCCGCCCTACTTCGGTAACCGGGTTAAACCTGTAGCATCTTATCTTTCCCTCACCGGTTCTTACGTCATCCATTCCGATATATTTCATTCGTATCGGATAGAGCTCATCAGTAAACCAGGTCATTATCGTAATAATATCCCCCTTTTTCAGGCTTTCCTCTGATGGCAGAATGTGATTCCTGAAAAAATAGAAACATGAAATAATATCATGTATCCCCTTTGGAGCAATATGGATACCCGTGAGATCACTGTCAAGAATTGTCGAATCAGACCTGGTCTTATGATCAAAGAGGACTTCGTTATAATTCTTGTACCTGCCTTCCCGGACGTTCCGTATTGATTTAACAGGCAGTTCCGTTTCAGGATCAATGTAGCTTTCATATATATCGAGGACTTTATATAGCGCATCCGCCAATCCTGTTGTTCTTGCAACGAATTTTGAATGCAGCACCTCTTTCCCTTTAAGAGTATCGCATTTTATCTCGAGAGATGCCACACCACCAGTTAAGAGTCCGTACTTAATGACATATGAAATTTTTTCTCCCGGCTTATATGACCAGGTCTGACCATAAGCAGCCGATGAGATTGCCAGTGTAAGAATTATTATATTAATCACATCTTTCATTCTTACTTAAAACAACCTTTCTATACCAGTTATTTTCCAAGTATGTTCTTTTTTGGTACTGAGGTCAGGAAATCCTTAAGATAAAAAGGTTCAAAATAGGCAACATCTTCAAAGTGACCATCTTTAATAGCCTGAAAGACTGGTTTTTGCATATAAGATGCAGATATTCTGAAATCATCCTCAAAGTTCACGTTGCCTCGTTTTATAACTCCCCGGCATTTTGCTGCCCCGTCACCGAAGAAGAGAATTTTCTCAGTGTCCGGAATATCAATAAATGACTTTTCATCAATTATTTCAGCTGATATTTCCCTGATTTTTCCCCCGTGTGAATTATAAATTGCGTAATACACCTCCATTCTGCGGGCATCAAGCATAGGACAGAAAAGAATTTTCTCAGCTGCTGTTCCGTTTTCCTCCAGCTTCTCCTTCATGCCATGGAACATTGTAAGAGTCGTTTCGATCCCTATGAGCGGGATGGATGCAGCGTAAGCAATACCTTTTGCCACAGAAACCCCTATGCGCAGGCCGGTATATGATCCCGGTCCTTTTCCGGTCGCTACCGCTTCAAGATCTCCTGCTCTCAGACCATTCTCTTTAAGTACCCCGTCAATCAACACTGTGAGCAACGAGGCGTGCGATTTTGGTTCTATGCTTTCCCTGACAGATATAACACCTGCCCTGTCACATAACGCAACTGAGCACAGATTTGTTGCAGTTTCAATACATATTACCATCGTTTGAAGGGGATGCCTTGTACCTACTTCACTTTATAGAGGTCTTCCTTTTTTACAACCTCAACCAATGTACTATCTGCCAGTTTTTTACTGATTGCACTGAACGGGGCTGAAATAACCCTGTCGTTTAATTGAACACCGGAAAGGATCTCAATATAGTTATTATCCTGGATCCCGGTTTTGACGTCACGTGCCAGAGCATATTTCCCGTCGGTTATAAAGACAAGTGTACGGACATCCTTATTGAATGCGGTAGTAACATTTTTTGTAGTATCAGTACGTGTTGTTACAGATTGAATTGGCACCGCCAGCACATCGTTCCTGGATGCTGTCTGAATATCCACCGATGTTGACATACCCGGTCTGAATGGATTTTTATCTCCTGCATCTACAAGGTTCTGGTACGATTCAGGCAGAACAAGGATCTTGACATCAAAGTTGGTCACCTGATCGGCCGATACACCTGTTGTTTTTGCGGAGTTTGCTATCTCAGTCACCACTCCCTTGAATTTTCTGTCGAGATAGGCATCCACCTCTATCAGGGCAGTATCTCCCAGCTTGACCTTTACAATATCGTTTTCATTGACCTCCACCTGTGCCTCCATTCTTGAAAGGTCTGCAACCCGAAGCAACTCTGTACCTGCCATAAGGTTGGTTCCGGCCACCCTTTCGCCCAGTTCAACCAGGAGCATTGAAACGGTCCCTGACATCGGGGCATAGATAGATGTTTTTGTCAGATTCTCATTTGCCTCCTTAAGGGAAGCCTCGGCGCTCACAATTGCAAATTTTGCTGCGTCCACTTCAGATTTGGCGACAGTATACGAAGCATCAGCCTGTTCGAAATCAGATTTCGAAATTGTCTGCTCACCATAGAGCTGTTTGTTTCGCTTGTATGACAGCTCTGCCTGGGTGTACTGTGCCTCTGCCTGGGCAAGACGTGCCCTTGCCGAACTGATTGCTGCCAGGGACCTGTCTCTCTGTGATATATACGTATCGGGTTTTATCCGCAGAAGCAACTCCCCTTTCACTACCGGGTCTCCCTCCTTGACAGTAAGTTCCACAATCTCTCCGGAAACATCCGGGCTGATCTTTACCTCCTTTTCAGGCTGTATCTTACCATTGGCAGTTATTGTTTCTGTAATATTACGTTTTTCGGCATTTTCAACGGCAACTTTTATTGTAAGAGCTTTCCCGAACCATCCCTGCTTCTTTCCGACAATTGCAATAATCAGCAGGAGAGCGACAAGAGGAAGCAATATTTTAAGTATTTTATTGGTTTTCATGATCTGTTAACTAAAATGATTTTTTATTCAATTTTACTGATTAAGAGTAAGAGGTAATCCCTTATAAAAGTCCAGCACCTTTGTTTTGAAAATATATTCAAATTTTGCCTGCGACATATCAGACTGGGCATTCAGAAGCTGTGTCTTTGCAGCGTTATAGTCGACGGGAGTGACCATTCCCACATTGAACTTCTGCTCAGTATATCTGAATGATTCTTCCGTAGATAAAACAGCTTTCCTGCTCACATTGAATTTTTTTAATGCAGCAACAGCGTCAGTATATGCCTGCTGGATATTTTTATAAAGTTGCTTTTTTACCCCTTCAAGTGCAAATTGACTATTATTGACACTTAATTTTGAATTTGAAATATTCTTATTTACCTGCCATCCGTTGAGGATGGGAATATACATTGAAAAGCTGAGAACCTGGTTCCTGTTATTGTTAAACTGGTCGCTGAAGGATGAATTCGGTATACCTGAAATGTAGGCATATCTTGTAGTATAAGAAGGATTAAACGAAAGCTGGGGGCTTCTTCCTCCCCTGGCTATCTTCAGATCATACCGGCTTACAGCAAGTTGAAATTCCGAACTTTTTACCTCCGGCCTTACACCCTGGGCAATTTCATATATATCATCAATATTCCCTGTTATTACCGCATTTGAATCGACGGTCATCTGAGGCAGGAGAATCTCAAATCCTGCAGGAGTTTTTAATTCCAGAAGCTGTGTAATATTAAGATAGGATGTTTCGAGCTGGTTCTGCACGGTGACCAGCTGAAGCTCCTCCTGAGCTGCCTGTGCTTCAATCTGAAGCAGGTTTCCTCTTGGCACACTGCCGGCATCCACAAGCTTTTGTGTTTTTTCGATCTGCTGCCTTGTAATACTGAGCTGATTATCGTTAGCTGCCACCAGCTCCTTGTTCAGAAGGATCTGCAGGTAGGCAAGGGCTACATTCAATGCCACATTATCGCGGATATTCTTCAGATCTTCCTCACTGGCAAGAACCGCATATTTATTTTTCTGGATCGAATTTAAATTCTGCAAGCCATTAAATAGTGTAAGCCCTCCTCCGATATAGAAATAATTTGAAGTTATATTCTGGTCGTAATATTTATAATTTGTCTGGTCAAGAGCACGGCCGGAAGAAAAATCCTGTGAGACATTTCCGTTAAGAGTAGGAAGTAGTTTAAGCTTTGCGAGATCCAGCGAATTCTTCTGAACCTCAGTTACTATTGCCTGCTGTTTTATCTGGATATTATTGTCAATGGCGTACTTTATACATTCTTCAAGCGTCCATTGCCTGGTCTGTGAATAGATAAATCCCCTTGTTAGAAGCAGGAAAATGAATATAATAAATATTGACTTTTTCATGGCGTAGAATTTCAATTTTTAGGGTATTTTATTAAAACCGTGATCTTGCGATAAATACATATCATTGCTTTCAGAAGAATTATGTAGTCAAAATAAGAGCACGAAGATAAATAATATCTCAAACAGTATAAAAAAATTCTTTAAAAGAGTTGATTAATAAGGGTTCTTACTCTCCCGAATGTTTCATCAGGGCACTAAATTTAATTATATTTGCACTGTTAACAAACAAACTTTATCCATAAAATATTAATAATATGACAAGTAAGGGATTAAAACTGGAACCTGGAGTGATTTTCGGAGATGATGTAAAGTCACTTTATGATTATGCAAATGTGAACGACTTTGCCATTCCCGGCGTTAATGTAGTCGGTACAAACTCCGTAAACGCTGTACTGGAAACAGCAAAAGCAGTGAATTCTCCTGTTATTATTCAATTTTCAAACGGGGGAGCACATTTCTTCGGAGGAATGGGGTTAACAAAAGAGAACCAGACCGGAGCAATTGTCGGTGGGATATCGGGAGCTAATCATATACATAATGTTGCAAAGTATTATGGTGTTCCTGTGATAATTCATACAGATCATGCAGCACGTAAACTTCTTCCCTGGGTAGATGGATTGCTTGATGCAGGTGAAAAGTTCTATAAAGCGAACGGAAAGCCATTATTCAGTTCCCATATGCTTGATCTCTCAGAAGAACCTCTCAAAACTAATATTGAGACATGTAAAAAATACCTTGAGAGGATGAGCAGGATAGGGATGACTCTTGAGATCGAACTCGGGGTAACAGGCGGAGAGGAAGACGGAATAGATCATTCAGGGGTTGACAGTTCCCGTTTGTACACCCAGCCTGAAGACGTGGCCTATGCTTATGAGGAACTTTCCAGGGTTAGTAACAGGTTTACAATTGCTGCTTCATTTGGCAATGTACATGGTGTTTACAAGCCGGGTAATGTTGAACTTAAACCCATTATCCTGAAAAATTCCCAGGATTATATTGTTAAAAAATTCAAGACCGGTCCGAATCCGGTGAATTTTGTATTTCACGGAGGGTCAGGATCAGAGAAACATCTGATCAAAGAGGCTATCAGATATGGTGCAATAAAAATGAATATCGATACTGATATGCAATGGGCTTTCTGGGAAGGAATTAACAGGTACTCCCATGAAAAGCATGATTATCTGCAGGGACAGATCGGTAATCCTGAAGGAGAAGATAAGCCGAATAAGAAGTATTATGATCCCAGGGTATGGCTCAGGAAAGGTGAAGAAACCTTTATAGCCAGGCTGAAGGAGGCATTTGAGGATCTTAACGCCATTAACCGGTTGGGAAAGTCAGAATAATCATAAAAAAGTTTTGAATAATTCAAGATGCAGAGAGCCAGTCAGATACAGACTGGCTTTTTTTCTTCTGTTAAAAACTATTTTTAAGTTTTAACCTCCTGACAGTCTGATTTTTTAAATTAGTTGCCTGAAGGGTTGATGTAAAGGCCCGGATAAAATTATTGTTGCCTTTTAATCCCGCAGCCGGCAACAGGGAAAGGGAAAGCGGGGAATCAATAATGATGGAGACCAGGCGTACGGCATTTAAAGAGGAGCGGCTCAGGCGGACGAACCGTTTGTCGCTTATGCTTAATAACAGGGAAATGAGGGCACTCGGAATTTATTGTAACCGTTACAGGGTAAAAAATAAATCAGGTTTCCTGAGGGAAACTATCATGAAAGCCATTCTTAAAAAGTTCGAAGACGAGCATCCTTCTTTGTGGGAGGATAATGACCCGTCTCTGTTTAATCAGAATGTTTAGCACAAACATTTGAATAATACCTCTCTTTTTATTATTTTGGACCCCTGAAGGGGAATTGATGATTCTGAAAATATTTGATCAGATCATTTTGAACTAAAAAACATGTAAGAAAATAGTTTTGAGTCAGCTGTAAGCAATGATGTATCCTGATAAATTTAAAACCGAGCCCTCGAAAAAAACTCCATGGATAATCATGGAACCCGGAAGGATATTCATAATGGGAAGATCCATTACTGAGAATCCGGGTGATTTTTACCGGCCTGTACATAAATGGATATCTGAATACACTGAGGGACATGGTGAAAGATCCAGGATCGACCTTGGATTTGAATATATAAACACCAGTTCTACCAAATGGATCTTCAATATACTTAAGGAGTTATCGGAGCTCAGGGAGCTCTCCGAAAATGCAAGGGTCAACTGGTACTATGAGCAGGGTGATGAGGACATGTGTGAACTGGGATTCATTCTGCGGTCGCTGATAGCCTGTCCGTTTTTCCTTGTGGAGGTGGAGGAGATGAATGTGACAGGTTATGAAAAGATCTTATCGGAGCCGGTCTGATTTTCTTCCGGATTTAAGTTTTCATTATCCCCTCAATTCACTTCTTTTGAAAAAAAATCCTA
The DNA here is from genome assembly GCA_963816345.1 of uncultured Bacteroidales bacterium. Classification (GTDB taxonomy): domain Bacteria; phylum Bacteroidota; class Bacteroidia; order Bacteroidales; family VadinHA17; genus LD21. The sequence goes on along the minus strand of CAWFKI010000004.1, from coordinate 222,489 downwards.
ATTTTGCTCTCGGTTTAAACAATTATGACCCATGGTGTAATTGGCAACACGTCAGATTTTGGTTCTGAAGAGTCCAGGTTCGAAACCTGGTGGGTCAACAAGAGAGTATGCTTATCACGTGTACTCTTTCTTTTTTCCGGTAGTTCTGCTTTTGAGCTGGCCAGGTTTCGAGCCCTCGCGGCAGGCTGGCCCCTTCGCTAAAATTGCCCACCGGGCAATTTTTTAACGCTCGGTCCGGTTCGAAACCTGGTGGGTCAACAAAATATTCAGCCCTCGCGTATGTATGTTTCTTATGATGTCCGGGTTGGCATTATTAATAAGCTAATAAGGTTGTACTCTTTTAGATATGATTTTTAATGGCACACAGATGACACAGATTGAACTGATTAGCGCTGATAATAAATAAAGGGCACACAGGTAAATAAAAGGAACAGGAGTAATGCTGATCTGTGAAAATCAGCTGCATCAGTGTCATCTGCGTTCTATTAAAAACAAGACTGAAGACCGAATACCGAAGAGAGAAGATGATAACCAGTATAGTTACACTGAGTTGCACAGGGTATCACGGAATAACAATTTGGCAGTGTACCTCCGTGAAAACTCAGCGTCACTCCGTGGTTAAATACAAATAAGGTTTAAAAAAATCTTCTTAGCCGGTGCTGCATCAGTGTCATCTGCGTTCTATTAAAAACAAGACCGAAGACCGAAGAGAGAAGATTTCAATCACCAGAAGAATCAAAATTTCTTATACTATTAAAATGAAAATCTATCTTTAGAGAATAATTTTTCATGCTTGTATTTCATGAAATATCCAAATCCCGGAATAAGACTTAGCAATTATTGGATAATTACAGGCTTTTTTATAATCGCCAAACTCTGCCTGCATTTCTTCACAAATACAAATTACGAATTGCACCGCGATGAAATGCTTTACTTCAACATGGCTGATCATCTGAGTTTTGGGTATGCAACAGTACCCCCGGTTATGGGTTTCCTTGCATTTATTGTCAGGACAATAGCCGGTTATTCGGTTTTTGGCATCAGGCTTATTCCTGCTTTGATGGGAGCATCTTCTCTGTTTATCATTTCAAAAATTGTGAAGGAATCAGGAGGCGGCATTATGGCATTGGTCATAGCATCTACAGCCTTCCTTCTGTCTCCCGGCTTTTTGTTATTTGATACACTGTTCACTCCAAATATTGTTGAACAATTCCTCTGGCTGCTGACAACTTATTTCATCTTCAGAATGACAACCCACGACAATCCCAGACTTTGGATAGTGATTGGCATATTACTGGGGCTGTCATTCATGACCAAGTATTCGGTGATACTTTACATCTTCGGATTTTTTATTGCCCTCCTGTTTTCAAGCTACAGGAAACTATTCAGATCCAGTTATTTTTACTTCGCTCTGCTTACCGGAATGATAATCATTCTTCCCAATATCCTGTGGCAGTATTTTCATGGGTGGCCGGTGATATTCCATATGAGTGAATTAAAACGAACCCAGATTGTAAATCTTAAGTACATTAATTTTTTTACCGATATCTATAGCCTGAATCCTGCCTCCACAGTTATCTGGTTATCTGGTCTTTTTTCTCTTTTGTTCTTTAAGAAGGAAAAGAAAAATCAATACCTGGGAATTGCATCATTACTTATAATTCTGACTTTTCTGATACTTAAAGGCAAAGGGTATTATATTCTTGGTCTTATTCCATTTTTATTTGCTTACGGCGGCCTGATGATGGAAAAATATTTAACTGGTAAACTGGTAATATTAAATTACTTAATGATTTCTATAATTGCAGGATTTTCTCTTATTGCTTTACCATTCGGCTTACCTGTATTCTCTTTTGACAAGCTGTACAGATATGAACAGAGAACGAATCATCTGATCACTTATCCGTTTCAACGGTGGGAAGATGGTAAAGTCCATGATATTTCACAGATATATGCTGATATGACCGGATGGCATGAACTGGCAGGTTATGTCGCAAAAGCTTATAACCAGCTGACACCGGAAGAAAAGAAGAAATGCACTGTTTATGTTGAAAGGGATTACGGAGCAGCTGGTGCAATCCATTTCTACGGAAAAGAATATAATCTGCCAGACGCTGTTACATTTCTGGAAAGCTACATAATGTGGGCTCCCGATACTATTCCAGCTGGTCCGTTCATATACATAAACAACGAGCCCGGAGACATAAAGAAATTATTCAATACTGTAACAGAAACAGGACGGATAACCGATCCCTGGTCAAGAGAAAAGGGACTGCTTGTTTATTTATGCAGTGATCCTGCCGCCAATGTTCAGGAGGTATACCGTAAAAAAGCTGTTGAGGAGAAGAAGATCTATCATTTAAAAAAATCTTCTTAAAGCCAATTTTACCAACAGCTCTTTGCCAATGCCCGGAGCCTGAAGCCAGCCTTCGCTACCTCCTGCGCTAAAGCTTCGGAGGTCAAAGAAAGCTACGGCTGACAAAGCCTGAAGCCCGAAGCAATGGCACACAGATGACACAGATTGAACTGATTAGCGCTGATAATATCTTAAGGGCTCACAGGTAAATAAAAGGAACAGGAGTAATGCTGATCTGTGAAAATCAGCTGCATCAGTGTCATCTGCGTCCTATTATTTTGGGTTTTATTGTTACTTGAATATATTGACCTGACGGTCAGGATCCGGTTCCTCTTATAAAATCACCGGTTAGTCAACTAATTGATACAGATGAGCAGCACGATGTTGATCCCGGATTTATTCATTATCCCTGATAAATTCAAAACTGTCAGCATATAACACTGTGTTTTGCTTCTTCCCGCCAACAATTCGTATTAATGCTGAATCTGCAATTGAGGAATTTTGCGTTAGTTGTATTTCTATTTTTTTATAAAGAGCAGTCGATGAAATCTCATAAAAGCTTCCATTGTCAACTAAATTATTCCCCAAAAACAGATCAACATGAATAATTGCAGTATCGCCAGCTGTTATTGTCGATTTTATAAATCCCTTCAGATAAGTCGGATGCCGGGAGATTGAAAATTTGTTGTTTGCAAAGCTACTGTATACATTGTTATAAATAAATTTAGCAGCAAATTGCCCGCTATAGGTGTCTGTCACTTTTTGTACAATATATGTTTCAAACGGAGGATCACAGGCAGGGCAGCTGTTAGTTTGCCAGATTAGCAAAGTTTGCATATCCCAAAGCTCAAAATCGCCGTTGGGAACGGGTATGATCTCCTGATTGGCAGCCTCTTTATTGCAACTAAAAAATGCTGATGCAATCAAAATGAAAATTAAAATATTTAATCTCGTCATAACTATCGTAACAGCTAAAATAAATCTTAATCATCGACCGCCGGCTAAAAGTAAAAACTTGCATATGCCCGACTTTTAACATTCACTCACGCTACTAAGTTAAATATATAATCGGAACCAGGATTTTGATTCAATGAATATTTTAAATGGCAGATAAAGACATAATGGCCTTCCACCGGGCCTCGCAGCTTAAACTGTGATGTTTGATCTATTGGAGTTATTTGCCGGGGAAAAACATGCCAAAATAAACACCTGCATTAAATCCGGGAATATGATCCTGATATCCTATACAATACTCTGCATAGGGTGAGAAGACGAACCTGCCTGTATATCTGTTAAGCTGTACCCCCACGGCAAAAGAGAACTGTTCAGCAATATGATTCATATCGGAATAATTACCGAATTCGTAAGCAGACTTATAACGTAGCAGACTGATAAAGGGAGAAATATCGGAATTTTGAGATACAGGAAAATGATACGATATATGTTCAAGTGAAAGAGCCAGTGCTGCAATGGAGCCCAACACCTCATTGAAGGTATAATCATCAGAATTATTTAATATAATCATTGCAAGAGGAATACCTATCAGACCGGGACTGAAATGAATATAATCGCGGCTGAAAACAAGGTCGGCATCAATACTGAATCTCTTACCAAGAAAGTACTGGGCTTTGAAGCCTCCTGCAATTTGTTGCCCGTTAGGCGTATTTAACAGAACAGTGGGTGATACAGAGAATATGAATCCATCTTTGCCTGGAATGGCCGTGTTACTACCCGTGTCAGTTACGTATATTTGTGAATATGTTACTAAACTTGCCGATAGCAAAAGAATAAGGACTAATCTTGTTTTCATAACTGTCTCCTTTAAATTTACAAGAATCCATTTTAACTATATTTCAGGATAACTGTAAATTCAATTATCAGGCCAGTTTTCATATATTAATGTATCACAGCTATTTACAGAATTTTAACAGAATGATGGTGGTACTATTGTAGCTTTTTAGTACACCTTACTGATTCAAAATAATACAATAATAATCCCGTGCCAGGCTCCGAATGAAGATTTCATCAAAATAGCCGTTATTTTACACAGGCGAATTGTTCATGTTCACTATGCCGTAGTAAAGAAGGTCAGGGTTTCTCTGCTTACCTCATTATCATAATCAGAAGGTAGCATCATGAAATTGCGGGTATCATTATTTTCTGACTGAAAAAATCCAGGCATCTGGTCTGATACCTTCCCTGGCAACTTTTACTGCAGCTCTTGCATCTTCGGGTGTTGAATATTTTCCAAAGCTGATCCTGCAAAAACCCTCTTTTGTTGTCGGAAGCACGATAATATCTTTATTGAATTTCTTTCTTAGCTGCTCTGCTTTTTGCTGAGCCATTGACTTACTTTTAATGCTTTCAATAATTATATAGTATTCGACCTCTGACTTATCAACGACCTCTTTTACCGGGCTTTCAGGCCGGGTAGTTTCAGGGGCAGCTGATCCCGTGGAGTCCGTATGTACAGGAATGACCGGATGAATATCCTTTAATGTAATCTTTCTGGGAGGTAATGTAAACACGTACACTGCAAAAGCAACAAACAATACTACCAATGCCATTACCACTTGCTTCATTGAATTCTTTCATATTATCCGAACGATTCCTGTAATCCTTCGCGGGCGGAAATTTAACCACCCGCCGCAGGTGCAATAGTTGTCTAAAGTTATGAAAGAGTTGAATCCAAGTCAAATAAAAAATACTTCATCTTACTTAACCGCATGGGTAATAAGAGGTCGGGGTTCATATCTGAATAAGGAAGGTTCTTCAACCTGCTGCGATATCTATCATCCTTTTTACAGCAGGATCAGGATTGATTATATCCTTCTCTGAATTGATTGTAATTGTTGGAATCGCACCATGTTCCAGATGAATCCGCATCCGTAGCTCCGAATCACTGTCTTCGCCTCCCAGTCCTGAGTATCCAAAGGAACGGCATAATCTTCCAAACAGCAATTCATTGAGGTTACATCCCCCTGCCCGTTCCAGGCCTTCCAGAGATGTCTGCCACGATTTGAAAAGATGAACCTGCCCGAAGGACTGCCCCTGTGCAGTTATTTCATTCAGCCCTTCGCCACCCGTCACAAGGCCCTCTCCCAGGGAAGCCACATGCCTGATCAGGCTGTTCATACCTTCTGTCGGAGCCATCGATTCCACAATGCAATTACGGATATTCCACATGCATAGTGTTACATCAATAAAAATGGCATCAAGATTTAGTTCCCCTGAGGCTTTTAATATTCTTTCTCCAAGAATGGACCTCCACATACTTAAACCCGGATGTATTTTTACCATCACTTTCTTATCCCTGTTATGTAAACGGTTCATATTGGATTCGGGAACGCCTATAACCTTGTCCTTGTACCAGCTCCATCCCTGAATCTGATTTGTCTCAACATCCCTGTAGGCGAAATCCCTGACTTGTTCATAAACAGGGTTTGATGGGTCCATATCAATGGAATTGAAATGAGGCATAATGTGAAATCCCATCTCCTTCCCTTTTTTCAGGAAAGTTTTTGCATTTTCACTGGCAATATAATTCGGATAATTTTCATCATATCCGTCAATCCTCCAGTCCGGAAAATGTATCAGGACCTTTGCCGGCGACAGCTTTTCAGAGAGAGCATCCAGTATCTCCGTTCTTCCCGGGCACCATGAGAGTGCCAGTTTTACATCCCTTATCCATGGCCGGCGGTTTCTTTCCTCCGATTCAAGACCGTATGCCTGCCAGTACCACTGGCGGTACATTTCAGCCGGAACCTGCCACCCTCCCTTGTATGTATTGAGCCTCCAGCAAATGCCTCCCGAGCTCAGATTACCATCAATGGGGCCGTATGCCTCACTATCCAGACCAATAACATAAGGGTCAGATTCTATGCCCGTTTGCAGTGCTTTGAATCTGTACCGTGTGTCCTGAGTATGTATCCAGAATCCGCCTTCTCCGGACTGAAGGATCGCCAAACCTGCTTCCCATGAAAATGGCCAACGCCATCTGTTATTTCTTATCAACGGATCATCAAGTTTCAATTTCACACCCTGAAAGAAAGGCGCCACCAGCTCCAGATGCTTTTTTAAACCTGAAACTGACCAGCGGCATGCCAGCACTCCCGGGCGTGATGAATAAGTCGAAGGTTCGATAAGCATCTCACCCGTCCCGGCATCAGCAGTGACCGTAATAACACCATCCCCGTCCCATCCGTGAAAGATAATTTCAGCCTTCTGCCCCGAGATCTGACGAGCCTCAACGGTGCCAAACTTTTCTTCATTTATCTCAACTATTTCATTCCTGATGTATAATAGCTGCAATGCACGGAAATTTACAACATCGGGCTTATCAATAAATTCTTCCCCTGTAATTTTGCTTTTGAATGAGGTCAGTACTCCTTTTTCAAGAACTGCAGTCAGGGTATGTGTATCAACATATACCTTACCGTCTTTAACCTCAACATTTGCCTTTTTTTCAGATGAACCAGACTGCAAATCAGGCAATAATCCGCTGCTCATTCTTCCTCCCAATTGTGAAGGAACATATGTTGCCAGTGCGGTATAACCCGCTGTCTGTAAAAATTTTCTTCTTTCCATGGTATCAAACCTTAATTGTTTTTCACTTATACCCTTGTACTAAATTAAGAAAAATAGTTAATGGCAGCCTTTCTTAATCAATGAATAATATCAGGCGCCGTTACGAAAGCACGGTTAAACCGGATTTATGTTCTAAATTCCGGATATATTTGATACTGACAGGCAACCCCTTGCGGTTTTAGTTGTTTACTGATATGGAGGAAAAGGTACTTTATAAAATCAATATATCCGGCCGGGTGCAGGGAGTCGGATTCAGATGGAGTGCAGCAAGGGAAGCCAGGCTAAGGGGCATCAACGGCTTTGTCAGAAACTTATCGGACGGCACTGTATATATTGAAGCGGAAGGCACATCGGAACAGCTTAACTCATTTGTCGGATGGTGCAAAAAAGGTCCGGGCTTTGTGGAATCTGTCACCAGAGATTCTTTTCCTCCGGTCAATTATAAGGAATTCCGGATTGAATATTAAGATTTCATACACTATGCTGTACCACCGGGATCCTCAGATCTGTTTCTTTGAATCAAACCTTCCGTAAACCGCTATACCGTTATTGTCCGGAGCGGACTTTTTTATTCAGAATGACCCAGTCTGTTATGAGGTATAGGATCAGAATAAGAAAGATCCCCGTTGACAGCCAGACGAAATACTGAGGTTTTATACCAGGTGTCAGTATTTCAGCCCGGTCAACGCCATTTATACTCAGAATATATGCTTCAATTTGTGCAATCTGCTGCTGGGATAAGGTATTTGACTCCCCGAAAGCGGGCATTCTGAAGGCAGGACCCGGACCAGCCGGGACTGATCCATGCTGGATTATCGTATCAATATCAGCGACAAAACTTCCCGGAGAAGGATTAAAATACTTTTTGCTCACGGGATTCAGGACAGGTATTATACCTGCTGTTGAACCCGGATTTGCTATTGTCCCTTTACCATCAACTCCGTGACATCCTTCGCATTGCTGTCTGAATAAAACCTCTCCATGCTCCGGGTTACCGATGAGTGAAGCGGCGAGTCCGTTCAGCGACCGCCTGTTCAGATCATTTACGGCCATATTCTGTGAATTTTCGACCGGTGCAGCATTTGGCTGATTCATTTCGCCTGATGGCACTTCCTTCTTTTCGGTAACCACTAAACTGCTGCCTTTATCCACATTCAGGAGATAATCTGCTATTGATTTAAGCTGTTCCTGTGACAGATTAGGGAATGGGGGCATTATGCTTTTAGGATCATTGATTTTGGGATTTCGTATCTGGTTTGCAATCCATACTGCTGTTAATCCTTTGGCTGTTTCGTGGGAAAGGTCAGGCCCTATTTTGCCTCCTGCCCCATTTATGCTATGACATATCGCGCAGTTATTGGAAACAAACAGATCGCGGCCCGCCTTTATATCTTCAGGAGCATTTACAGCAGGCTCTATCTTAGTTTGTGACGGCGATACCTTACCAATATCAGGAACGCTCCCGCTTCCGGCAATCGTCAGAACAATGATAGAGATGCAAACAGCAAGAACCGATATTACAATTGCCGGCCTTTTTAAAGGGTCTCTATCCTTATAAAAATCCATGAAAGGAACTAATAGCAGAAATAATACCAGGACAACCGGCAGGATTACAGTCCCCACAGGTTCCCATGCACCCTTGAATCCTTTTAATGCCTGATAGAGGAACAGGAAGTTCCATTCGGGTTTAGGGTGGTAAGATATATCAAGGGGATCAGCCGGTCCTGAGAACGGAGCCCTGATATAGGCTGAGAAAAAGACCAGAATCATCAGGATCAGTATGCTGACCAGCACATCTTTGAATACCTGGTCAGGCCAGAAGGGTCCGGATCTGAGATTTTTCTCCTTCTTCCAGGGCCCGACACTTCCAAATTGTCTGAAAGCAACCAGGTGGATTGTGATAAAGCCAAGCAGTACTGCAGGCAGGATAGCAACGTGCATAATGAAAAACCTGGAAAGGGTAAGCTGCCCGATTTCCGTTCCCCCCATCGTAAAATTCTTGATTGCCTTTCCTACTAATGGGAAAGTGCCGGCTATGTTTAATCCTACCCTGGCTGCAAAATATCCGACTTCATCCCAGGGCAGCAAAACACCTGTAAAACTCATGGCTGCAGTCAGGATCAGAAGGATGACACCGGCCAGCCATATTAATTCCCGTGGACTTTTATAGGCGCCCCATATGAAAACTCTTATCAGATGAAGCCCCACGATAATTATCATTGCCTGGGAGCCCCAGTAATGGATCCCGTGAATAAGCCAGCCAAAGGGTACAGAGATTCTCATATAGCTGACGCTTGCATATGCGTGATCTATTGTTGGTACATAGAAAAACAGCTGCCATATGCCTGATAATATCTGCAAAAAAAATACAAAGAGTGTCGCACTGCCAAGAGCATAGAAATAATTTGATCCGCCGGGGATCTCTTCATCAAAAACGAATTTAAGAGTCTCCCTGACCGGCAGTCTTTCATTGGTCCAATTCAGAATTCGTAATTGTCGGGCCATCTTTTTAAAGATTCTTAATTTCCGGAATCCCGATTTCAAACCTCTCCCACTCAATATACAGTTCCCTGTCAACTATTTTTTGTGGCAGTGGATCCAGACCCCTGGGTGAAGGACCTGCAACAACTTTGCCATCAGGGGAAAAGATGCTTGAATGACACGGACACACAAATAATTTTTCCTCTGAATTCCAGTTATAGCTGCACCCAAGATGAGGACAAACGGGAGAAAAAACAGTTACCGATGAAGCCGAATGCTTTATGACCCAGATGTCCCTGTTTTCAATTTCAAAAATATATGCATCACTTATGGGTTCGGAAAATGTAATTTTTTGTGGTTCATTTAAAGGGAGAAGATCCAGGTTAACTATTTTAATAAACTGCTTCTTTTTCTTTTCGTGACCCGAATTATATAACGAACCTATAAATGGTATACTTATTAACAGAGCTCCAAAGAACGAAAGAATACCTGCAGCTTTACTGAAGAAAAGACGGCGGTTCATATCAGAATTTCTGTTACTTATATTATACTGATCATTGGATAATGATTCTGTCATTCTTATTGGATGTGGTTAGCTTCCGGATTACTTTCACCTGATATTCTGACGATACAGACTGTATCTGCAGACCTTATTTGGCTACGGAACGGAGGTACTCCAGAATAGATCTGCAGTCTTCGTTGGACAGATTTGGCGGAACCATGGGCACCTTGTAGGTCACGATCAGATCTTTAATAATGGGATCTTCCTGCTGCATTTGTGCGGTATTAAGCAACAGGTTCATGATAAACTCAGGAGTTCTTTTCTTAGTTATATCCCTGAGAGGCGGTCCGATTTTTTTCTGATCAAGATCATGACACAGAAGACATTTGTTATTGAACAGATCTTTCCCCTTTGAAGCCATTTTGGAGTCAATAGCTCCCAGTGTAACATGCTTGACGGGTCCGATACCCATGTCTTTTTTCTCCTGCTGTACCAGTACAGTTCTTCCTGAACCGGATACGCTATTGCCGGATCCCTCATAATTTAACGGAATCCCATCTGTTGTAATAAATGCCACAGTTAAAATTGTAACAAACTGTAAGGAAAATAATTTCATGATCTGATTATATTGGTTAATATTATTCAATTAGGTCAACCCATGCTAATTTAGTAATTTTCAGCTACAACAGGCATATGAAATCTAGAAATTAAGCCAGACCAGCAGGTACAGGGAGTTATTATCAGAGGCATTCCTGTTAAAGCCGTCATAATTACTTCCTGACCCGTTAAATTTATTATTCAAAGTATATTGCAATGAAAACTGGGTATTATACCACGGCATCCAGCTGGCCTTTACAATGAGCCCGTCACTGTTTGGTTTTCCTGCCCTGCTTCCGTTGACCTCTCCGGGTGTATATACTACCATATCCATATCACCTGCCACCAAATAATATCCGAGGGTTAATCCATAGCCTTTTTTAAAATAAATACTGCCATCTACTTTAAAGGATTGAAGAATATACTTGCTGTTCTGCACATTCCCGGCCGGGAAGGATGCATTCAGCTTTTGTCCCTCATGGATCCAGGAAGAATGCAGAATGAACGTAGCGTTTGAGAGGGAATGTTCAAACTGCAGATCAAGCCCGATATCAGTATAATTATCTGTCTGCCCGGATATGCCGGTGGGATAAATTTTAGCAGCCAGACCGTATGTTCCCAGTTCAATGTAATTATCTGAAAACTGATGCTGTAATGCCAACCGCCAGTAAGGTGTAACTCCGTTTATAACCATCTGGGCATCTGCACCGGGAGGATCAGGTGCACCCTGTTGGGCTGACCGGTATACACTGAATTCTGCATAGATCAAATTATCAAAGAATCCGTAAGTTCCCAGTCCGACAACCTGTTGCGCAAGGCCACCTTCCAGCATGGTTGCAGCTGAAGGGGAAGGCGCCACTGCTGAGGCAGCATAGGGAAACCCCCAGGCAGGAGTACTGTTCCATATATCCTGCACAGTCGGGTTGTTATTTAATGTAAATCCGTAGATAAAATCCTTCGAAGCCAGATTTGTCTGCTTCGAATACCTGATATCGGCATTGTCCATCCCAAAGGTCCCGCTCTGCGGATCATATGTTATCTGAATGAAGGTGCCGATCCTTGGCGTTATAGAACCCGCGTAAAATAAGCTCAGCTGCTGTGGAAATTCGGCATTGTTATTTTGCGTACCGGGTATACTTTTGTTCAGGTTGGTAAAGGATATCTGGGCCATTGCTGACAGAGGCGAAATAGTCAGTAGTTTCAGCTTGTTCTTGTTAGCGTATGTCTCATCAATTGTATTAACAGTGGTGAGATTATAACCGTTCAGCTTAAACTGTCTTCCGAATGCATTGAGCTCAGGAAAAGCATTATGACATGCAGAGCATGACATGCCTGTCTGTCTTGCATAACTCGGAACCGCGGAAACATACTGCGTCCCGGAAAAGAGGGCAATCATTATCAGCAGGCTTAATTCAGATAATATTCTTAAGCTGTAAGGGAATGAAAACCTGTTTTCCGGTCTTCCCTGGATCCCCCGGCAGAACCTGAGTAAGGTTAGTATCGTATTCATGGCTATCAAGATTAGATTGTATATAAAGCTATCTCAAAAATGCTACCCGGAATAACTATATCCAGTCACTTGTCAACAATCCGGGTTATTCAGGCCGTACAATTAATAATGCCAACTGGATCAGGTAAATAAATAATTCAAACAAATTTATTTACAAAAAAGAAGGCCAGGATTAAGTTTGGATTAAAGTTATATTAAGAATAGATAAGGATTTTCCGGAGTGGGACTGGTTTTCTGATACGGCGCAAAGGCGCAACGGCGTAATGGCGTAACGGCGTAACGGCCAAATGGTGGTCTCCACCGGAAAAGAAAAGGTATTCGGTAATCGGTATTCAGTATTCAGTGTCTATGTTCGGGGTCTGAAGATTATTACGATAATTGATTGCTGATTACTTAGTCTTCGTCACTTAGTCTACAAGCTATGAGCTACGGTCAACGCCGCTAGGCGAAGTCTCCAGACTTCGCCTTTAAGGCCGTTGCGCCTTTTTGTTACTACGTACTCTGGTTTTGAACTTTTTGCGAACAAAAATAGGTAAGCCCGTTGAGTTCAGTCATATCAAGCACTTTCAGATATGATTCTTCAAGAAGTATAGTGACACTCCTTTTTGTTAAATATCTTTTATTTCTGAAGTCCAGCATATTATAGATCATATTTAAGAATGGGCTTCTTGAAGCTTTACCGCCCTCATTAAGATATGCCCATCCGGGAAGCTGCAAATTATTCTCCGGAGAGCCTGATGTAAAGCTGCTTTGCTTCTTGTTGTCAAAAAAGCATCCTATAAAATAGCTTCCGGGAGGAAGAATATGAAATATTGTATAGAGGAATTCCATAAGTTGCTTAATATGATTCAGCAGCTTCAGATTTACCACGCTGCGGATATTTTTTAATTCTTCTGCTTCGTAATAGTAATGGTGTACCGGCTGAAGAACTATTAAATCCTTATCTTTTGGCATACCAATGAGTTTAAGGTATTCAAAAAAATCCTTATACTCGTCTTCAGCAGGCATTCCGACAAACCTCTTATCGATGGCATCACTCACTTCATGAACGGTGCCAACATAACTTCCCATTAAATTCTGATCATTGATAAAATCCCGGCCCGTAGTAACATTCATCGTTCTCATAGAAGGTAAGTTTTAAATTTCCAGAACTCTCACGTTTCAAAAATATATCAAAAAAAAAAGGGGATGCTTAAGTCTGAATTAATAATCGATTAAGAATCCATTAAGACCTGTGGGATAAATCTAAATCATGTTATCTTTGATTTAAAAGCAAACTTCACTACATTTATAAGGCGAACGGAGTAGCGGAAATCATGCAAATCCTGTGGAGCGGCAAATGGATAAAATGGGGCTTATAGTTTTTATTTAGCTGAATGGAAATATTATTGACAACTAAATATAAAGATTCATATGCTTATTGGAATCCTGCACATTGTAATATTAATAGTTTATATATTCTCTCTTCTAAGCATTCTTCTGTTCAGCCTCTTTCAACTGCAGCTTGCAATCCTGTATTTAAAAAGCAGGAGAAAAAACAGGCTATATCACTCAGAGCTGAAACAACCGGATAACTATCCGGTTGTAACCATACAACTTCCTGTCTATAACGAACGCTATGTGGCCGACCGGTTGCTCGGTAATATAGCCGGAATGGATTACCCGCCCGATAAACTTGAAATACAGATCCTTGACGATTCGACCGATGAAACGTCAGCCATTCTGAAAAACAAAATAAAAGAACTCTCTGATTCCGGGCTTGACATAAAGTATATTCACCGGGCAGGCAGGGAAGGCTATAAAGCAGGCGCCCTGAAGGAAGGTCTGAGATCTGCCAGAGGTGAATTTATTGCAATATTTGATGCTGATTATCTTCCTTATCCCGATTTCCTGAAGAAGACTATACCCTGCTTTTCAGATGAAAAAATAGGCGCGGTTCAGACCCGCTGGGGCCATTTGAACAGAAACTATTCATTGCTGACGCAGATCCAGGCGTTTGCCATAGATGTTCATTTTACAATAGAGCAATCAGGAAGAAACAGCAAGGGGTACTTCATAAATTTTAACGGAACAGCTGGTGTGTGGCGAAAAACTGCCATCCTTGATGCCGGGAACTGGGAGGATGATACACTAATTGAAGATCTTGATCTTAGTTACCGGGCACAGGTGAAAGGCTGGAAATTCAAGTACCTTGAAGATGTTGTAACTCCGGCTGAATTGCCGGTTACCCTGAGCGCTATCAGGGTTCAGCAATTCAGATGGATGAAGGGAGGCACCCAGAATTTCCTGAAGAACTATAAGAAAGTTATCCATTCATCGTTCCCGGCAATGACTAAAGCCAATGGAATCTTTCATATGCTTAACAGTACAGTTTTCTTCTTTTCATTTCTTACCTCATTGCTAAGTTTTCCGGTAATTGTTATTCTGAAAGCCCATCCGGAATATAATGGAATCTCAGTATTTGCTTCTGTTTTTATACTTCCTACAATAATTCTGCTGATCTATTACGGGATAGCATATTTTACAATAAATCATACATCCTGGTCAGTTTTACTTTTCCCTGTCTACTTCTGGTTCTTCCTGGTAATAACACTGGGTATGTCTCTGCACAACGCGATCGGAATTGCAGAGGCTTTTCTCGGGAAAAACAGCTCTTTTCAGCGCACTCCGAAGTTCAACATCCGTTCCAGACAGGATTCCTGGAAGCAGAACAAATACATTGCCAGGGGCATCAACTATATATCCGTCTTTGAAGGCATTATTGCTTTGTTCTTTCTGTGGTGCATTATAGAATCAATCCTGATGGGTCAGTACGGATTTATATTTTTTTATGTGATGCTGTTTCTTGGATTCGGACTCAATTCCGGCCTTTCCTTCAGGAAAATAGCCATGTGAAATCAACCTGGAATAAAACTTTAGGTCTATATTTAAAATAAAACCAAAAAGGATGTACCTTTACGGCCTTATTTATTTAATAATATTATTAACTGAATACCTAGCCAAATCTGACATTGCCACACCTTAAAACCGAAAAAGTATGAACAGAGTCAAGGTCGGGGACCTGGTTTTGAGCGATGAGAAGTTTTTTCTCATTTCAGGTCCATGTGTCATCGAGGAAGAAGGAATAATGATGAAAGCCGGAGAAACTCTTAAGAAAGTTTCTGAAAAACTGGATATCCCGGTTATTTACAAATCCTCCTTTATGAAAGACAACAGGAGCTCCGTTGATTTTTATTCCGGTCCGGGTCTGGAGGAGGGATTGAGGATGCTTGAAAAGATCAGGAACAGCTTTGATCTTCCCCTGCTTTCAGATATTCATTATCCCGATCAGATAAAAGCTGCCGCTGATGTACTTGATATTATTCAGATCCCGGCTTATCTATGCATGCAGACAATTCTTGTTGTTGAAGCAGCACGGGCAGGAAAAGCAGTCAATCTTAAGCACGGACAGTTCATTGCCCCTGAGAATATGGGAAAGCCTGTTAAAAAGATTGAATCACAGGGTAACAATAATATTATTCTCACTGAAAGAGGTTATACGTTCGGTTACAACGACCTTGTTGTTGACCCGAGAAGCTTTTATGAGATGAGAAAATTCAACTATCCGGTCGTATTTGATATTACTCATAGCATCCGCAGATATGGAATCCCCAGTTCGGATCCTGCAGGAGGAAACAGAGAGTATCTTCCTGTTATCTCACGTGCCGGTGTTGCTGCAGGGGTGGATGGGATATTCATAGAAGTACACCCCGATCCTCCCAATGCCAAATGCGATGCTGCCAGCCAGCTGAAGCTTGATAACCTGGAGGAATTTATTAAACCTTTAATGGAACTTCATTATACCGAAAAGAAATATCGTACTAAATAAACAAAAATTATCATGGAATTATATCTTGATTCAATAAAAATCGAAGAGGTTCGCGAAGCCAATAAACTTGGATACCTGACAGGACTTACAACTACTCCGACATTCATGCACAGGGAGGGGATTAAGGATGTTGATGCTGCCATACTGAACCTTTCGAAGCTGGTTCCCATACTTCAGGTAGAGGCGCTCGGAAATACCGCGGAGGAAATCGTAAAGGAGGCTGAAAGGCTGTTATCCCTCGGATTGAATAAAGAAAAGGTAGTATTTAAAATACCGATCTCTCTGGAAGGAACAAAAGCCTGCAAAATGCTCACAGACAACGGGATAAAAGTAAACCTTCATCTGGTTTATACACTTCAGCAGGCATATCTTGCATTTTGTGCCGGAGCCACCTATGTCTGTATACTTGTCGGCAGACTTCAGGATCAGGGACATGATGCATTGTCACTCGTTGAACAATGCATCAAAGCCGTTGAAAAATATAATTATAAAACGAAGATCATGTTCTCATCCGTAAGGAATGTTGAACATGTCAGAAATGCAATAAATCTCGGCGCTCATACTGTTACTGTCCCGTGGAATATTCTGAAGCAGCTTTCCCAGAATCATTTCACAGAACTGGGGATACAACAATTTGTTGAGCATACAGAACTGCTTACGATCAAAGCCATGGATCTCGTTATTTCGGAAAATGTCTTTCTGAATTACAACTCAACTGTGCTTGATGGCCTTATGCTGATGACGAATTCAAAGCTTGGAGCAGCAATAGTCCTGAATGACAAAGGAGATATGCACCGTATCTTTACGGACGGCGATCTCAGGAGATTGCTGAAAACAGGGAACAGCACGGCGCTTCATAAGAAATTCTCGGAGCTGGAAAGCAATTCCCCCGTATCAGTAGACATTAATACAACCCTTTCCGATATAGTCAGTTTGTTTAAAACAAAGGAAGTCGATAATCTTGTAATTGTTGAAAACGATAAGCCCAGGGGACTTATTGATATTCAGGATGTGTTGAAATGGATATAGAACAGGTATTTTCCGGCCTGGGAGGAACCTTTTTGACTTCTGCAGAAAAGATCGGAGCCTCTCTTGATAATATCAGGGCATTTGTTTTCGACTGGGATGGGGTCTTCAATAACGGGATGAAAAGCGGTGATGCCGGCAGCCCCTTCTCAGAAATCGATTCCATGGGGATCAACCTTCTCAGGTTCAGCTACTGGTTAAAATATGGCAGGAATGCCCATCTCTATATAATAACAGGTATGAATAACCAGACTGCCGTCGAATTTTCCGGAAGGGAACATTTTGACGGCATCTTTATGAACCTGAAAAACAAGAGGGTTGCCATTGAAAGGATCTGTGACACGGCTAAAATAACCCCTGAAAGCATACTCTTTTTTTTTGATGATGTTATCGATATCGATGCTGCCCGTATGTGCGGGTTGTCATTTTTTGTAAGGAGGAGGTCAAATCCTCTTCTGGTCAATTATATCGAGCAAAATAAAATCTGCAGTTACATCTCGGCCTCATCGGGCGGGACCCATGCAGTAAGGGAAATCTGTGAATTGTTAACCGGACTGAACGGCAATTTTGAACTTACCGTCGAAAAACGGATCAGATTCACGGGTGATTATGAGGATTATCTGGCAGCCAGGAATAAAATCGTCACAAAGACTGAAGTGTACTGATGTCAGCCCTGCAGGGTAATTAATGTAAAAGATGTATTTTCAATAATAATTCCGGCAGCTGGTCCGGATTCTTTTTTTACATCCTGAGAATCCACTTTATGATCTTTTCCCTGTCCACCGTTTTTTTCCATTCAGTACCGTAGGCATGTAGCCACATATGTTCAAGCCTGATGGAAATATCTGCCATTTTCATAAGCTGCTCTTCCGTCAATCCTTTTGAAATGCCCTGTGGAATATCGATATTATTTTTTGAGACCATCCGGTGGAATTCCCTGACATCATCACCGTAAACATCTTCCAGCTGGTTAAATGCAATGCAGTTAGCTATTCCATGGTGTAATCCGAGAACATATGAAAGGCCGTAAGACAAGGCATGACACACTCCCACTTCGCTGAAACCAATGCTCAAACCTCCGAAATAAGATGCAACCATCAGCTTTTCATCCGCCTGTTCGCGGCTGAGTTCATCATTCAGAAAAGCTTCCCGGCATAACGACTGAGATTGTATTGCATAGGAATCGCTGATAGAGTTTTTGCTAAGCCCGTTTAACGATTCCACATTATGGATATAAGCATCCATTCCTGTATAGAAACGCTGGTTTGCCGGAGCATCACGGATAAGTTCAGGATCAAGAACTATGAGATCAAACGGGGTAAATTCCCCTTTGATTCCAAGTTTCTTCTCGGGGCCGGTGAGAACTGCTGTCATGGATACCTCAGCACCTGTGCCTGATAACGTAGGGATACCTATGTGATAGACAGCAGGGTTGGAGGCGAGGTTAAGTCCCTGATACCTCGATGCAGGACCTTCATTTGTAATCATAACTGAAATGGCCTTGGCGTAATCCATAACACTTCCTCCGCCTATACCTGCCACTGCTGAGGGCAAAGGCTTAACGCTGTTTATTATCTGATCGCGTATTTTGTCAACCGTAACCGTTTTAGGCTCATCGTCAACATTGATCCAGATAAGTGTGTCTGATCCCTGAACCGGGATCCGCTTCATAAGCGGTTTATCTTTAAAAAAATCATCAGCCAGAAAAACTATGTTCGCACCGGTACCGCTCCTTCGTTCGTCCAGGATATCTTTTAACTGGTTAAAACTTCCTTTACCGAAGATACATTTGGGAACTGTTTTGATAATCCTGTACATAAGTAAATCGTGTTAATATTATTAATATTCTCACCTCGTCCGGTCAAACACAACCTTAAATGCCCTGCCAATTTTTTCAGTAAGGGCATTTAGTTCACTTTCAGACCAGGTGATCCTGATCTGCAGGGAGATTAACCGTGACATGATTTTATCAGATGCAGGTATTTTCAGGGTTTTATACTCCTGTGGAGGCTCAAACAATGAAACAGCCAGTTTCGCAGCAGTTTTCAGCTGCCTGACATGTTCCCAGTTTTTAAAATAGTGGTAGTTGTTATCATACCAGTAAGCATAGCTGACACCCTCCTTATCAAATTCTTTCAGTACACTTCTTGCGATAGCTTCATTCTCCAGGAAGAAATCGAGGAATGTTGCGCTGTCTCCGTTTTTGTCAGGAATTTTTCTAAAACTCACCTGGGAAAATCCCGCGAGGAATTTTTCAAGCTTTAACTTGCTTGAACGCTGATGCTCCAGGATATAAGGCAGCTTTCTGAATTGTGCCAGTCCTATTGCAGCATGCAGTTCGCTAATGCGGTAATTTGTTCCGATAATATTATGTGGTTCAGCACCCCTGTTATTTCCTGTATGGGTATGACCATGGTCGGAATGCTGTGCGGCAATTTCATAAAGAACAGGGTCATCCGTAATTATTGCACCCCCTTCTGCAGCAGTGACGATCTTGAAGAAATCGAAGGAATAGATTGCAATTTTACCAAAAGTGCCAAGGGGTTTTCCCTTAAATGATGCCCCGAGTGCCTGGGCTGTATCCTCGATAAGAATCAATCCATGCTTTTTGCAGAGATCCGATATCCTGTCGATCTGTGCCATTGCCCCGCACATATGTACGAGTATGACGGCTTTTGTACGCGGGGTTATGACAGCTTCAATACTTTCAGCCGAAAGGCATAAGGTCTCATCTATATCGGCAAACACAGGAATTGCACCGGCATTCAAAACGGCTTCCACCGGGGCAATGAAGGTAAAAGTCGGAACGATAACCTCATCTCCGGCGCCGATACCACAGGCGGCAATTGCAAGATTATCAGCAGTGGTTCCGCTCGAGGTAAGATGGGCAAAACGAACTCCATGATATTCAGCAAGCTCCTTCTCAAACGTCCGGGCCTTCCAGTGTCCGTTTCTTTGCTGATCATGATTATAACGAAACAGGATCCCTGTTTCAAGGACGTCCATTATTTCTTTTTTTTCCTCTTTCCCGAAAAGTTCAGTACCTGGCATATCGATAATATTTAAAATGATGGCGTAAAAGTATAAAAAAAAATAGTCCGAAACTGTTGCGCTGTAAGATAATTAAAGACAACAGCGGCAGTCGGTTTGTGAACCTGATTTCACCTTTGGAACCTTGAGATATTAAACTTTCAGGCGAAAAATACACTAAAAGCAACTATTCTCTCCTGCCGGGGGTTGTGTGTTTTACTTTTTGCGTATTTTAACGGATAAATTCAGGAATTATGTTTCGGAGGATATCGCTGCTGTTTGTTTTGGCGTTTTGTTGCGGAGAAATCTTTCAGCTGCAGGCTCAGTTTGCAGAAAACCTTCTGCTGAAACGGGAAGAGATATCAGAGTCTGACAGCAACAGGCTTTTCCTGAAAATTGCCAATTCAAACTTTGTAAAGGACAATGAATATTTTAACAATATTGTTGAAGGTTATACCCTGATTGGTTATTGGCTGACAACCCGGCTGGAATATCATCCATCACCCCGGGCATCGGTCGAAGGAGGTATTCATTTGCTGAAATTCGCAGGCAGAGATAATTATTTCAAAGTTTTACCGGTTTTTACATTTTCTCAGCAGATCACACCGGGCTTTCAAATAGTCCTTGGGACACTTAAGTCGGCTGGCAATCACAATATGCCTGAGCCTCTGCTTGATCCGGAAAGGTTCTATTTTAACCAGGTCGAAGACGGCGTACAGTTCTTATTTAAGACAAAACGATTTAATTCGGATGTCTGGCTAAGCTGGGATAATTTCATATGGTATGGTGATTCCGGTCAGGAGCGGCTTACTTTTGGCATATCAGCTGATTATGAGATTTTTAAAAATTCAGAATTCAGGCTTTCCCTGCCCCTGCATACTATTTTTACACACAGGGGGGGACAGATTAACCGGCCAAAACAGTCAATTGAAACGATTATGAACCTGGGTTCAGGCATTTATCTTGATTATAAAAATGATGACAGGTTATTCAGGGGTTTCAGGTTCCGGCCCGAGTTTTTCCTTTACGGGAAGCTGACCTCCGATCCGCTGAAAGTCTATAATGGCAGATGGGTTTCGGATCCGCGCACTTCAGGGGGGTGGGCCGAATATCCTACAATAAATAATGGCTGGGCCGTTTACCCGAATATTTTGTTTTTTGAAGGCCCCTTCCTGTTAAAATTATCTTACTGGTACGCTGATAAGTTTTACGGGCCAAAAGGTGAAGCTATTTATCAGAGTGTTTCTACAGTAACTCCGGGATATGTTGAAAACAACCGCAGTCTCGCCATTGGCAAGCTTGGATATTCAAAGCGCCTGGGGAAAAGTATATTGTTAACTACCGGATTTGAAGGATATTATGATACAAAAGAGAAAATATTCGATTATAATATCTCAATAAATATCTGTTTTAATCAAAGATTTTTATTACACACCTTTTAAGCTTTAGCCGGTGAAGCCCGTTAATTTTTTCCCTGAACTCAGGATAAATAAGTTAAATTAATATCTTTAAATGTTTATAATTATGATAGCTATGATGACAGAGCCTTTAAAGATCCTGATACTTGATGATAATTCTCCCTTTGTGCTTCCTTTGCTGAGAAGTTTTTCCGGTCACCCCAACATCAAGCTGGATGTGCTTGTAAACTCGAGGCAGAAGTTAAACCATTTCAGGTATTCCAGGTATCTTGGAAACTATTATAAAGTTGAACCATTCAATGAAGAAAATTTTGAAGGGCTCGTAAAGGAATATATATTAAAAACCTCAGCCGACCTTATTATCCCAACACGGGAGTGGATTTCAAAACTTTTATATCAGAAGAGGGCTGAACTGGAACAGCTAGCCAGGATTCACCCGGTATCAGATCCTAATACTATAGATACAATTAATGATAAATGGAATCTGAACAGCTGGCTTGAACAAAATGGCTTTCCTGCCTCAAGATCGTTACGCATAAATAAAGATACCGTAACAGAGAAGTTATTGGATTCGTTATCCTATCCGGTTCTGTTAAAGCCTTTCAAAGGCATTGGGGGCAAGGGAATAAAGATGATCAGAAGTAAGGAGTTCCTGAAATCCGAGCTTGAAAGCAGTGATGTCTATGCCAAAACTTATTTAATACAGGAATATATAAATGGCTATGATATAGATATGAGCTTTTTTGCAATTGATGGAAAAATTCTTTTTTATACAATTCAGAAGGGACTTGTTTCAGGTCAGCTCTCCTATGCCAGGGGGATTGAATTCGTAAAGAACAAGGAGCTTTATGATCTTACCTCAGCCATTGTCAGCAAGCTGAATTATACGGGAATTGCTCATCTCGATTTCAGGTTTGATTCTAAAAAAGGGACATATGTCCTTATTGATTTCAATGCAAGATACTGGAGCTCACTTGAAGGTTCCAAAAATATGGGAGTTAACTTCCCGGTCCTGTCAGCAGCATATTCAATGGGGATCCCCTTCGATTACCCTGATTATTCTTCCGGAACATTTTACTTTGCAGCTACTGCAATAAAGACCTTTGTCAGCAATATGTTCTCTAAGAAAAAGTATCCGATCAATCTTGCCAAATCAGAGCTTCGCTCCATTGTCCTGGACCCGGTTCCTGAGCTGGTCCACACAGGGAAAAAGATGGTGCAGTTAATTCAGAAGGCTGTTACCGGTAAGAAGCCGGATTTATAGGCAGGTAGCCAGGCAGCCGGGATAACTAAATAAAATTTTTCTGCAGTCTGAATTCTTTATCGAGGCTCATAAAGGGATTCCTTGTCACAAATCCATTTGCTTCGGAAGAGTTCTCATTTATTCCCAGCCACAGATGTTCTTTTGAGGGAGAATAATCATCCACAAACTCAGCGCCTAATCTCAGTTTGTATTTAGTGAGTCCGTCGGTGAAGAACGGCCGGGTTCCTCCTACATCTAAATAACGGCATCCCAGTTTCTGCCCCTCGAGTATACTAAAATAATATAATGCTCCTATTGTACCATGCCGTAAATATTCTTCATCGCCATCCAGTAATCCCAGCCTCATAAAGTAGAGTAGCTCTCCCGATTTCCTGATAAGTGACTCCGCTACAATCACGCCATTTTCCCTGACAGCCAATAAAAAAGCAGCCGGGGATAATTCCCAGAGCCTGTCCATATCCTCAATCAAAGCTTCATCTCCATGCCGCCTGGTTATATATGGCATATAAAGCTTATCAACAAAATAATCAAAATTCTCTTTCCCGTAAAGTATCTCGTAAGTCAGATTGTACTTGCGGATCCTTCTAGTCACATCCGGGAAGTCCGACCTGTTTTTATCACAGATCTCACTCATGGGACGGTCAATATTTATTCTCATTATTACAAGTTCCGGGAGTATGAACCCATTATATCCCTGGAAAGCTTCCATCGCAAACCGGCTTATCTCAGAAACAACTATATCCGTTTTCCCGTCTTTGATGAGTTCCGGAATCTTCATGTATGGACGCCTTCCTAAAAAATTCTGCTCATAGTCCCCCTCCAAAAGTAACCGGGCAAAGTGATTCTTTTTTATTGAAGAATACCCGGCATAAATAATCCTCATTTTATTGGATTCGTACTGATATAGAGGCAGATATAATCTGGCCAGATCCTTTACCCATAAATAAGCCATCTCTTTGTTTCTAAGAAATAAAAGTAAGTTACTTGTATAAACAGTACCCGGGATTGTCTGTTTCCGGCGTACTTTATGTCATATATTTCCCCAGTGTATTATCATTATTGAGGTACACAAATGGATTATTCTTCATAAACTCCCCGGCGCCAACGGAGTGTTTATTAACCCCGAGCCACATATATTCTTTCCAGGGAGTATGATCGAGGCTAAATTCGGCGCTAAGCCCCAATTTGTAACAGGTCAGGTGGTCGGAGATGAAAGGCCGGGTACCTCCCACATCCAGGAAACGGTACCCCATCTTCTGTCCTTCCAGGATGCTAAAATAATATATGGCGCCTATAACCCCGTGCCGCCTGTATTCTTCATTCCCGTCGAGTATTCCCAGACGGAGTCCGCTGAGAGAGTCTCCCAGACGTTTTAAGAGTGCCCCGGCAACAATGATTCCGTTCTCCTTCACAGCTATCAGAAATGAAGCGGAGGATTCCGTTATTGGCTGCAGATCTTCGATCAGGGCTTCCTCGCCATGCCTTTTAGAGATGAAAGGATGGTAAATCCTTTCAATAAAATAATCAAAGCTTTCCTTGTCGGAGAGGACTTCATAAGTCAGATTATATTTCCTGATCCTCTTTTTGATATCTGAAAAATGAGATACACTCCCCCTGCAGATCTCCTCCAGCGGCCTGCTTATATTTATTCTCATCGGGACCCATTCGGGAAGGATATAACCTTTATAATTCTGAAACCTGCTTAAAGACATACGGCTGACCTCAGATACAACAATATCGATATCTGAATTAACCAGCTCAGGTAATTTCCAGAACCATCGCCTGCCGATATAAACCTGATCAGGATTACAATCCAGTAAGAACCTGACAAAATAATTTCTTTTTATGTGAGAATACCCGGCATACAGGATCTTCATTGTGTCAGTTTCATACTGAAAAACAGGCAGATATAGTCTGGCCAGGTGCTTTAGGAACTGTTTAGGCATACAAACAATTATTCGTGAATCTCATTATATACTAAATTTCTATAAATGAATTAATTATTAAGTTTCTGCACAGTTTGCTCCCTGTTGCTCTTCTCATTTGCAGTAATCCTGACGCCATCCGGAAGAGACACATATTGAGGCATTCCGTTCAGTTCAACCACCAGCTTACCGTTTTCCTGCCCGGGCTTCAGAGCATTGCCGTAACCATCAGTGGCTGTTATTTCACCGGCAAGAGGAATGATATTATCAATCATTACTGAATGGGGACTGTCCAGCGTCCAGCCGCAGATCTTGAAAATACCTTTGCCGTTAATAAATACGAGAAGATAATCATTGCTGTTCACGGTTTCCAGTCTGTGTGAAAATGTGAAATCATTCAACTCCCTGTTCATGGTCTGTATTGCCGTATAGGCCGGTTTCGGTCTTAGATCAGAGGTTACGGTACCGCAATTATGTTCAAAATTGGAGGGTTCGTCTCCGTCGTTCTTCCAGTCGTACCATATTGAAAGGGGTATTCCGCTGAGAAGGTTTGCCAGCTGCATCCTAACTATCAGTGTTGCCTGCTTCTCAATTGTAACTCCTTTGGGGCACGAGGCATAACCCCATTCACTGCTTATAATGGGTATCCTCTTTTTTCCCGGAGATGTATAGCGATCAATCAGTTCATTCACTTTAATATAATCTGCCGCCACGGATTCAGGTGGCAGGGAATAATCACGGTAGGGGTGAACACTTACTGCATCTAGCCAGGTCAGCACACCGGAAGCCAGGAAAGATTCTATAAACTGCAACGGTATCTGTGATGTTGCCGGTCCGATAATGACGCAACCCGGCACTGCAGCTTTGACAGCCTTGCATGTGGCAAGAGCAAGCGTGTTATAATTTGCTGCATCAGGAACCGGTCTCCAGAAACTTACATTCGGTTCGTTCCAGATCTCCCAGATAACATTACTGTCCTTAAACCGCACGGCAGCCTCTGATGACCATCGGGCAAAGGCAGCAACGCTTTCAGGGCTTCGTGGGGATGCTATATCTTTCTGCTTTTCACCGGTAATGGGATCTTTGGATTCAACCATATCTTCATAAAGCGGATTGGAGTAATCGAGAATATAGAGTGCCCGAAGTCCGCGTTTTTTGAGATTGGCCGTAAGCTCGTCATATGCTTTCCAGTCATAGACTCCTCTGACGCGTTCTATTTCGGCCCATACAAAATCGGTGCGGATAAATTTAAAACCTGCAGCCGCTATCATATCAAGATCCCGCTCATGACCAGTTGTAAAATGAATATTGACGCCTGAACAAACCTGTTTCTCAGGCAATCCGGCCCACTGCCCTGAGGTACCACCTGAAAGTGAGCAGCTAAGGAGAACCAGAAGATCATGGGAAGAAGCCACATTTTCATATTCATTCTGATTTTATTTTTGTCAGGTTAAATTTAGTCATTTGCCCATGATTATTTACATTTCCCGGCATTGAAAGATATCAACCGGGATGCTCCTCACACGCGGCGACTCCCCATAAATGCCGTACCATTACAGGATAAATCAACCGTTATGTAACTATTAATCTATTTTTCTGAGCGGATCATATTCAAAGATTTATTAGCTTTAACAGATGTTACATCGATTAACCTAATTAAGATGATATGAAAACAAGGATGACATGGCTAATACTGGTTGTTCTCTTTTGTGGAATATTATCCGCAAATGCCCAGCCGGGGAAATATTCTGCAGGATTAAAGGCCGGATTTGGTATTCCCAATCTTTCAGCCGGCAGTAAGACGACTCCCTTAAGCGAGAATTATACCTCAAGATATGGCTTTTACGGAGGATTCATTGGGGAGATGCAGGTCAGCAAAATTTTTAGCCTTCGTGGTGAAATAAATTATTCCTCCCAGGGAGGCAAAAGAAATGGAATGCAGGCTTTACCTCTGACTCCCGAACTGCAGCTTCTGTGGGACAATCTTCCGGAAGGTATTCCTCATGACAATTATATGTATGCCGATATAAAGAGTGAAGCAATAATAAATTACCTGGAAATACCGGTTCTGGCAAAATTTACATTTGAAATAAGTTCCAGGATCCACTTTTATATGCAGGGCGGACCCTATATGGGTATACTGCTTAACGCCAAAAATGTAACAAAAGGCTCCAGCAGCATTTTTGTTGACAAGGCCGGTACAATACCTGTAGATGGCATTCTGCAACAGGCAGGATATCCCACAATAGGCAGCCAGTCATTTGATCACACTGAAAATATTACTTCTGATATACACCGGTTTAATGTTGGTGGTCAGGGAATAGCAGGCTTCTCATACAGTACAGATTCCGGCAGATTTTTTATTGAAGGCGGTGGAAATTATGGTTTCATCCCTATTCAGAAAGACAATGCCAATGGATCAAATAATACCGGCGCCGGTACTGTAACGGTCGGGTACCTGATTAATCTTTAGAAGAAGATAATTACATTTTCAGGTTCCGGTCAGTCATTTCCACGGAAGCGGAGCTGTTATCCTATCATTCGGGGCAGCTTAAGCCATTGTTTTGAAAAAAATCAAATCAACATATCATGAAAGATTTCGAATTTTACAATCCAGTAAAAGTATTTTTTGGAAGAGAGCAGATTTCAAAGATCTCTTCGCAGATTCCTTCCGGCGCAAATGTCCTGCTTACCTACGGAGGCGGCAGTATTTTTAAGAATGGGGTATACTCCGGGGTGAAAGAGGCATTAAAGGGATATACCGTAGTCGAATTCGGTGGAATTGAGGCTAATCCGTTATATGAAACCTCCATGCGGGCAGTTGAGATAGTAAAAGAGAAGAAAATCGATTATCTTCTTGCTGCAGGCGGCGGATCGGTAATTGACGCTACAAAATTCATTGCTGCTGCGGCCCTGTATGAAAACGGGGATCCCTGGAAGATTCTATCTGAAAATGATCCCGTAAGATCGTCGCTTCCATTCGGGGTGGTTCTTACCCTTCCTGCAACGGGTACTGAGATGAACGGGAATTCAGTCATCAGCCGCAGATCCACGACCGAGAAACTTGCCTTTTCATCGCCGTACTCGTTCCCGGCCTTTTCAATTCTCCTTCCGGAGGCTGCGGCAACACTTCCCCGGCGTCAGGTTGCCAATGGTGTTGCAGATGCTTTCGTGCATGTAATTGAACAATATCTTACGTATCCTGTGAATGCCCCCATACAGGACCGTTTTGCCGAGGCAATACTTCTGACCCTGATTGAAGAAGGTCCGAAAGCAATAGCCAATCCTTCAGATTATGAAGCGATGGCCAATCTAATGTGGAGTGCTACAATGGCTCTTAACGGACTTATAATGTGCGGAGTACCGGGTGACTGGTCAGTTCACTCGATAGGCCATGAACTGACAGCCCTTCATGGTATTGACCATGCACGGACACTGGCAATAGTTTTACCCGGATTATGGAAAGTGCTTAAGGAGGAGAAAAAGCAAAAGCTGCTTCAGTATGGTAAGAGGGTCTGGAATATTACAGCAGGCACAGAGGAGGAGCGTGCCGATGCGGCTATAAAAAGAACTGAAGAATTCTTCGAATCGCTGGGTATAAAAACACGCCTGAGTGATTACGGGGTTAAGCAGGATACTATTGAAAAAATTGTCTCCAGGTTTGAGCAGAGAAAATGGCTTACCCTGGGTGACAGGGGTCTTACAACGCCTGCAGCTACCAGGAAAGCGCTTGAATACCAGCTATAGGTCTTGCTGAAGATCTGAGTAACCCGGAGCTTTAAATGCCTGATTCACAGACAATTACTACACCAGTTTTTTATATTTTATTCTTTTAGGCGTGGTGTCGGCAACTCTCTTTCTCAAATTCTCTTCATAGTCGGAGTAATTGCCTTCGAACCATATCACTTTCGAGTCACCCTCGAATGCAAGTATATGAGTGGTAATCCTGTCGAGAAACCATCTGTCATGTGAAATGATAACCGCACATCCGGCAAAGTTTTCCAGTCCCTCCTCAAGCGCCCGGAGAGTATTCACATCGATATCATTGGTAGGTTCGTCAAGAAGCAGGACGTTGGCCCCCGATTTAAGGGTGAGAGCAAGGTGAAGCCGGTTCCTCTCTCCGCCTGAAAGGACTCCGCATTTCTTTTCCTGGTCGGCTCCTGTGAAATTAAAACGGGCCACATAGGCTCTGGCATTTACAAGACGGTTACCTACCATCACATCCTGCTGACCTCCTGAGATCACTTCGTATACGGTCTTAGCCGGATCGATGGCAGCATGTGCCTGATCAACATAACCCAGAACGACAGTATCACCAATCTTAAAAGTCCCTTTGGTTGCCTCTTCCTGTCCCATTATCATTCTGAAAAGAGTGGTTTTCCCGGCGCCGTTTGGACCTATTACCCCCACAATGCCGTTTGGAGGAAGGCTGAATTCAAGATCCTCGAAAAGAAGTTTATCATTAAATGACTTGGTTACTGAACTGGCTTCTATTACCTTATCCCCCAGCCGCGGTCCGTCCGGGATAAATATTTCAAGCTTTTCCTCCTTCTGTTTCACATCCTGGTTCAGCAGCTTCTCATAAGCCCCCAGCCTTGCCTTTGATTTTGCCCGGCGTGCCCCGGGAGACATCCTTACCCATTCAAGCTCCCTTTCGAGTATTTTCCTTCGCCTGACATTTCCTTTCTCCTCCACCTCCAGTCGTTTGGTTTTCTGTTCAAGCCATGATGTATAGTTCCCTTTCCATGGAATACCCTCGCCCCTGTCAAGTTCAAGTATCCAGCCGGCAACATTATCAAGAAAGTACCTGTCATGAGTAATGCAGATAACAGTACCATGATACTGTTTAAGGGTTGTTTCAAGCCACTGAACCGATTCGGCATCGAGATGGTTTGTAGGCTCATCCAGAAGAAGTATATCGGGTTGCTGCAGAAGGAGCCTGCAAAGGGCTACACGCCTCCTTTCACCTCCTGAGAGTACATTCACCCTTGCATCGCCGGCCGGACACCTGAGGGCATCCATAGCCCTCTCAAGCTTATATTCTATATTCCATCCGTCGAGGTAATCTATTTTCTCCTGAAGTAGAGCCTGCCTGTCCATAAGCTGTTGCATCCTGTCAGGATTTTCATAAACCTCCGGCAGCCCGAAACTGTTATTTATTGTTTCAAATTCCTTTATGATCCCGAGTGTATCCTTTGCACCTTCCTCAACTATCTCCCTTACGCTACGGCTATCGTCAAGCAGAGGATCCTGGGAGAGATGTCCGACAGTGTACCCCGGAAGAAAAGTAATTTCACCCTGGTATTCCTTCTCAATACCTGCAATAATCTTAAGAAGTGTAGATTTGCCTGATCCGTTAAGTCCTATTATCCCGATCTTGGCTCCAAGATAAAACGAAAGGGATATATCTTTAAGCACCTGTCTGTGAGGCGGGAAGGATTTTCCTACCCTGAACATTGAAAATATGATCTTATTGTCTTCAGCCATAATATGCAAATTAATCCATGAAGCAAAAATAATTTAAATTATTTCCATTTTCACTTATCAGAAAAATCTGCCTGCTTTTACCCGGGTTACCTGAAGATAACAGGAAGAAAAAATAAAAGACGCCCGAAATGAGCGTCCGGTCTTTTATAAATAATATTCTTATTTATTTTCGAATAACTTAATTGTGTCGTCCTGCAGTAATACCCAGAGGGAATAAACCCCTTTAAGCGTTCCGATAGGGATATTAAGACAACCAAGGGCTGCAACGACGATTACAAGATATCTGGCCCACGGCCGGAGAGAAAGCAGTCCTATTCCACCAACCAATCCGAGGGTCGACAAAAATCCAAATAAAAGAGGAAGACTGATAGATAAGAATTTCAATACCATAGTTGGCACCTCATCGTTCTCAACAAACCCTCTGGCAAAATTAAGAGCAAAGAAAACAGCAACCGCCAACATCAGACCGAGTATACCGAAGCCAATATGGATAGCTCCAACCACGGTAACATGCTTTTTCATTTTTGAATCTTCCATGACATTTAATTTTTGTGCAATTTAAAAATATTTTCATTCCTGATCAAAGGACTGTTATATTTCCGGATTGATGCACCATCCTGTCACTTTTTAATGCATTCATCCTTTTTGATCTGTTTCCCTGTCAAAAGCAAGGAGATTTATTATATTTGAAATCAAATACCAGAGATATGAAGCGAAAGATTATATTCGGTGCATCATTTCTTCTTATCGCGTGGGCCGTCAACTCCTGTGAATCCCTTTCCGACTGCGGATATTGTAAAGATGTTATATATGAGAATAATGTTGTTGTCAATTCGGGTCCGGAAACAGAATTTTGCGGCGTTGAACTCATAAAGAGGAAAGCCACACCACCCCTGACTACCGGTTCCCAGGTAACAAAGGTCGAGTGCCGTTAATATCTTACCCCCAAATCCTTACTGTCCCGAAAAATTCCCATTCAAATCGTCTCATCCCGGGGAAGAATGAAAGTATCAGTTTCGGGAACCTGTACTGATAAAAATTCAATGACAGATTTTTATTACAAATCCGTAAAATTTTATTAATTATTTCAAAAATCTCTTATCTTTATATTGGTTACCTTGTTGATAAAATGTTAATAATTGCCGAAACAAATAGCCTGTTGATCCCATTCTTATACTAATTTTATAAAAGTTTAACCGGATCTGGAAATGAATCTGAATATCAGCAACTTAGATCTTACAGGCAAATATATCGTTATTGTTGAGGACGACAGACCTTCAATAAAATATTATGAGACGCTACTGAAACAGTCGGGTGCCGACCTCAGAATATTCCGTACAGGAAAAGAATTTGTCGATTATATAACCTCTGAGCATACAAACATTGACATTATCCTCATGGATTTCCTGATTCCCCTCATCAATGGGATTGAATGCGTCAGGATATTCCGGAAAGAGAGAAAGAGCACGCCTGTAATAATGATTACGGCTTATTCGTCGGAACAGGCAAAAGCTGAAGCATATATTGCCGGATGCAATGAGTATATCCTCAAGCCTATCTATCCTGAAAAAATTGTATTCATCCTGCAGAAATATCTCCTGTCGGACGTACCTGTTTCCCTGAGAAAATAAGCCGGCTGCATTATTTTACACCCGGCTGGAATATCTTCACATAATCCGCATAGTAACCCTCAAGCTTCTTGTTCATATTTTCAGCGACTTCAGAATAGCCGTTCAGCTTACATGCTGAAGCAACACGTGAAGTATACTGGATAGAAGTCTGGATCTCGAACTCTGCAGAATTGACAATATATGGTTTTTGTTTGAGGTAATAATCGAGCTTCTGGTAGTAATATGCAGATAATGCTTCAGCCATCTTAAGAGCCTTCTCTTTTGCTCCTGCCGAAAAGTAAGCTTCGATCACCTCCGGCACATATGGATCGTAGGATAATTTCCAGAGAGGGAATTCATCCATGCAATAATCGAGGACCTCAATTGCCTTTTCGTTTTTGCCCTCAGTGGCAAGCGCCCTTGCAAGCCTTGCATAATTCATCCTTGCCTTTACTACAATAAGGGTGCGCTTCAGATTATAATCGATATTTACTCCTTTAACATTGGTTCCATCCCAGGCAAATTTCTTCATCATATTATTGTACAGGATATCTGTGTTAATCCTGCCGTAATCGAGCCAGCTCTTATTCTCGGACTTTATTGGCACCAGCCTGTAGGCAAGTCCCTCAAGCTGAAAAAACTCCTCCAGCCCCATTGCGTCACTTGTATATCCTGAAACAAAATAGATAGGCCTTTTCCAATTGTTATGTGCCAGAATATCGAGTACGATAAGCTGACTTTTAAGAATTGAGTTGCCTTTAAGCTTAATATCTATATAAGGAACAATTTTCGCAGAGTCCTCGGGCCTGACAGTACCGGAAGCAATGACACTGGCAGCATCAACGGGAATTCTGATTGTCCTTGTGGGGATTATATCAAGGATCTCCGAATTGGAGACCTGCACCTTTGTGCCCTTGTTTTCGCTCATTACCCAGTCAATCACTGTGGATGCATCGACAGGCTCTTTGGTTTTCTCAACAATAAACAGCTGGTTGTTAATACCATCGTAGTATTTCTTATCAGGAAGGGTAACAGGAAGAGGTTCGGATTCATATGTTTTGTCCTTCATCTGGTCGATATACCAGTCAGTATTCAGAAGCATAAGGTTACAAACCCTTACATCTGTCCTTTGATTTTCTACTTCCTGGGCATACCACAGGGGGAATGTGTCGTTATCTCCGTTTGTAAAAAGTATCGCATCGGGAGCGCAGGAGTTCAGATAATTGACGGCTATATCCCTTGTAAGATAACGTCCCGACCTGTCATGGTCGTCCCAGTTTTCAGATCCCATAATAACAGGAACAGCCAGTGTGCATATCACGGCTGCCGCTGGTGCAGCGATCTTTTCCTTCACTATCTTTGAGAGACCCTCAAAGAGAGCCAATACACCCAGCCCCAACCATACAGAATAAAAATAGAACGATCCGGCGTAAGCATAATCCCTTTCCCTTGGCTGGTTCGGATACTGGTTAAGGTAAAATACAATTGCAATTCCTGTCATGATAAAAAGCAGTAGTATTATCCACCAGTTTTTGTAATCCCGGTTAAGCTGATAGAACATGCCCGCCAGCCCCAGGATAAATGGCAGGAGATAATACTTGTTCCTTGACGGATCGTTTTTCAGATCCGGCGGCAGATCGGGTGTTCCCACCCGGGGTACATCTATAAAATTTATCCCGGAGATCCAGTTTCCGTTTATGGCTCCGCCGGTTCCCTGGGTATCATTCTGCTTACCTGCGAAGTTCCACATGAAATATCTGAAATACATGTATCCGAACTGGTAAGAAAGCATAAATCTCATATTCTCAATGAATGTGGGCCTTCTGATTATCTTCTTTTCCCCGTTCTGATCCTCTACCTGAACAGGCGTCCCTTTCACCTTTCCCCACTCCTCATATGCTGCCTCGTGATCGCTCTGATCGCTCCACATTCTGGGAAAAAGCGTAATAAATCTCGGATCATAAACACGTTCAAGGTCATGACCTGTAATTATATACTTCCCGTTTGCAAGGGCATATTTTGGCTTTCCCTGCTTATAGTCTATTACCGGGGCGTTGTAGTAAGGCCCCCGGAATAAAGGTCTCTGACCATATTGCTCCCTGTTCAGAAAATACAGGAGATTAAACGGGTTTGAAGGATTATTTTCATTCAGGGGTGTTCCTGCAGATGCCCTTATCACAATAATTGCATTTGATGAATACCCTATGAGTATAACCAGTATTGCGGTAAGAGCTGTATTCATGGTTCTCCTGCTTTTTCCTGACATATACCATGCAAAACCCGATATGATACCGAGCAGTATAATATTCAGAAATGCTGATCCGGAAATTACCCAGATCCCCGTCAGAAGCAGCGCGGCTATTGCCAGCGATGCATTTTTCGATGCATTCTCAGATGAAAATGAGTACTTTACAGCGAGAATAAGGAAAGCAAACATAAGGACTACATGAAATACCATCCCGCTGTTGGGCGGGAGCCCAAGAGTATTTACAAAGAACCAGTCAAATTTCGTGGATATTGTAACCACCCCGGGCATTATTCCATACATCAGCAAAGCAAGAAGTACCAATGAAATTGCCAATGAGATTATGAAGCCTTTCCATGAAAATTCGAATTTTCTGAAATAATAAACAAGTACAATTGCAGGCAGGGTAAGCAGATTAAGCAGGTGCACCCCAATTGAAAGTCCCATCAGGAAGGCTATAAGTATGATCCATCTGTCGGCATATTTCTCGTCAGCTACATCCTCCCATTTCAGGATAGCCCAGAATACAAGAGCGGTGAACATGGCAGAGCTTGCATACACTTCGCCCTCGACAGCTGAAAACCAGAAGGAATCGGAAAAATTATAAGCCAGGGCGCCTACAAATCCTGCTGCCATAACAGCAGTAATCCTGGCTGTTGTATAATCACTTTCTTCCTTCAGAAGAATTTTTCTGGCAAGATGGGTAATGGTCCAGAAAAGGAAGAGAATTGTAAAGGCGCTTGCCAGGGCTGACATTGAATTTACCATTGCAGCCACCCTGGTGAGGTTCCCTCCCGCAAAATGGGTAAAGAAATTTGCCATTACCATAAATACAGGGTTGCCCGGAGGATGACCGACTTCAAGTTTAAATCCTGAAGCAATAAATTCACCGCAGTCCCAAAGACTTGCCGTAGGTTCAATCGTCATCAGGAAGGTGTAGGCAGCAATCAGGAAAACAATCCATCCTGTCACGTTGTTAATACGCTTATAATTCTTCATCCACAGACAACTTATATTAAACAAAAACCTAAAAATATCAGATAACGAAAGTAGTTCTTTTTTTCATAATTCAGATACCGGACTATTCCGGATGAATTTTGCTATTTTTGAACCATAATCCCTTCTATGAGATCTCCGTTATCAATTATATTTTTTGTATTACTGATCCAATCCCGGGCAGTATTTTCGCAATATTACGATACCGGGCAGGACCCGGCTTCCCTTAAATGGTTACAGATTAAAACAGACAGGTTCACGGTAATTTATCCCGAATCATACGGAGAAGAAGG
Source organism: uncultured Bacteroidales bacterium (assembly GCA_963816345.1). Taxonomy (GTDB): domain Bacteria; phylum Bacteroidota; class Bacteroidia; order Bacteroidales; family VadinHA17; genus LD21. The sequence continues at coordinate 187,294 of CAWFKI010000004.1, read as the reverse complement.
AGTTGTTTATGCAAAATCTCTCGATGATGCATATTCCAGGCTTGAATCTCTCTTCCCTGAAAAGAAGTTCAGGATCCCTGTAATTCTTCATAACTATACAATCAGATCAAACGGTTATGTCGCCTGGGCTCCAAAGCGTATGGAGATCTATCCCACACCTGAACAGAACACTATTCCGCTCGATCCCATTAAGCAGCTTACAATACACGAACTCACTCATGTCCTTCAGATGGAATCCCTGAATCAGGGCTTTTCCAAAGGGATGTCAGTATTGCTCGGTCAGCAGTTCTACGGAGTTGTTGCATTTCTGCTGCCTCTGTGGTTCCTTGAGGGCGATGCGGTATTTGCAGAATCAGCCCTTACCGGAAGCGGCAGGGGCCATGACCCTTCATTTCAGAAGCAGCTAAAGGCTATCCTGGTTGACAAGGGAAATATCTACACATATGATATGAGTATAAGCGGATCGTATAAGAACTTTATACCCGATTATTATCAGTCCGGATTCCAGATGGTAACATGGGCCATGGCTAAATATGATCATTCTATATGGAATAAGGTGCTTGATTATACTGCAGATTATCCCTTTACAATAAATCCGGTCAATATCAGCCTTTCAAAGAATACCGGCCTGAGCAAGAAAAACCTCTATGCTGAAACACTCGACAGCCTCAGAAGCCTGTGGACCAGGGATGAATCAAGAACCAGGGCAATAACATATAAGGAGATCAATCCTTCTAAAAATGGTAACTATATTAATTATTACTCTCCGGTTGCGGCAGGCAACGATAGTATAATTGCAGTAAAAACTTCACTGGCAAAGCCCCCGGTTTTTGTTCTTGTCACTCCCTCGGTGAAAAAGGAAATAACGATACATACTCCGGGACAGATCTATCCATGGTTTATCTCATTCGGAGGAGGGAAGCTTGTATGGGTTGAAACTCAGAATGATCCGAGATGGGCAAACAGGGAATATTCCGTAATTAAGGTGATGGATCTGAAAAGCAAAAAGGTAAGACGGATCTCTGGAAGATCACGATATCTTTCCGCTTCAGTCTCTCCCGATGGAAAAATTATTGCAGCATCTGAAAACACGGTAAACAACCAGAACAGTATTGTATTTATTGATACTGAAACAGGAGTGATAATTAGTTCCCGTCCCACTCCCCGCAATGAATACCTTCAGCATCCGCAGTGGGCAGAGGGCGGCAGAAAAATAACCGCCATTACCCTGACGGAAAAGGGTGAAGGAATTATGTCATACAATATTCCGGCCGGGGAATGGGAGACACTGATTGAACCTGGAAACAATGACCTGCAATCTTCATTTCTGAGAAATGATTCGCTTTTTTTTATCAGCTCCATATCAGGTACCGACAATATTTACCTCCGTACAGAAGGCGATAAAATAAGGAGCCTTACAAACAGCAGGTTCGGGACCTCCGATTTGTCTGCTGAAGGAGGAAAGATAATATTCTGTGATTACACATTCCTGGGGAACAACATATGCATCAATACATTTCCCTCTGATTCAGGCAAGCCGGATCTCTTCCGGGAGTCATCTTCATTTCTGATAAATCGTTTTGACATAAAGCCAAAGATCCCGGAAAATAATGCCGGTATATATACGCCTGTACCATACCGGAAATGGCAGCATCTTTTCAGGTTCCACAGCTGGATGCCCTTCTATGCCGACATTCAGCAGATTAAGAGTGATCCGGCATCAGTCAGACCGGGGCTCACCCTGCTGACCCAGAACAACCTGAGCACACTTATATCGACAATAGGGTATGAATATTCCGCTGAAAACAGACATGTCTTACACACAAAGGTCACATGGAAAGGATTGTATCCCGAAGTCGAATCGCAGCTCGACTATGGCAATTTCCCGACAATAGCTAAATTCCATGAGAATGTTGCTGACCCTTCAGTTGTAAAACCGGGGATGATATTTACAAACACTGTTTCAGTTCCGCTCAGTTATTCCTCCGGGAGATTCTATCAGTACTTTGACCCATCCGTTACCTCAGAGTACATGAACAATTATATTTACCTCACTGAGACAGGCGGTTATGATTACGGACAGACACTGCTTTCGGGCAGGCTATATTTTTCCAATTACATCGTTGCCGCGCTAAGGGATATCTATCCCAGGTGGGCGCAGACGTTTGATCTGAATTACACTTTTACCCCATTCGACAGGAGTATTTACGGCACTGATATCGCGCTGAGAACTTCGTTTTATTTTCCCGGGTTCTTCCCGAATAACGGAATAAAGTTAAGCCTGGAAAAGGAAAAGCAGAATCCGGAAAAATATGTTCTGGGAAACTGGGTCACCCTTCCCCGCGGGTACATGAATATCATCTCACAGGATATAAATTTTGTTTCTCTGGATTATGCCCTGCCACTTGCATATCCGGATTTCAATATTGCCAGTCTCCTATATATCAAGAGGATCCGCGCTTCTCTTTTCTATGACTATGCACAGGGTACAGGTAATACATACTATGAAAACAGCTCTTCCGGATTAAACCCCGTTGCGTTTCACGATTACAGTGAAAACTTCTCATCTGCCGGCATCGAGCTGATGACAGACTTCAATCTTTTCAGGATTCCGTATATGATATCCGGTGGTGTCCAGGGTGCATGGCCGGCAGGAAACAGCAGGCCCGTATTTAAATTTCTCCTGAACATCGATCTTTTCGGACTCTCGATAAACAGAGGGAGGTTGTAATTTCTCAGGGCTTTAAACCCCGGGCAGTCTCCTTTATACCGGCCCAGGCCTTCTCAACATGGGCAAGTGTTACATTTGTCTGGGCAGTGACCATTCTGAGTGTATATTTACCGTTCAGCACCGTATGGCTCAGGTAGAGCTTTCCCGAATCATTAAGCGTATGATTCAGCTTTTCATTTAAAATACTGATCGTGTTCTCATCATATCCGCCGGGGTTATAGCGGAAACATACAACACATATATTTAACGGGGCAAGCATCTCAAAATCAGGTTCTGCCTTAATCTGTTCCGAGAGCCAGCCGGCAAGGCTGATATGATATCTCAGTTTGTTGCGGAGCTCCTCAACCCCGTATGACCTGATAACACTCCAGAGCTTCAGAGCCCTGAACCTTCTGCCAAGAGGAACACCCCAGTCCCTGTAGTCGTTCACCGTTCCTCTCGTTCTTGTCCTCAGGTATTCCGGGAGAATTTCAAATGTTCTGATCAGAGCAGCTGCATCCCGTACAAAATAAGCCGAACAATCGAAGTTGGTAAATAACCACTTGTGTGGATTAAAGACAAAACTGTCGATATATTCTTTCCCGTCGAGCATCCAGCTGTACTCGGGGAGTATCAGGGCTGATCCTGCCATTGCAGCATCAATATGAAGCCATACGCCATTTTCAGAGCAGATCTCACCTATTGCTCTTACCGGATCGACCGCAGCTGTTCCTGTGGTCCCTATAGTGGCAACGACACAACACGGAATATAACCTCGCTTCTTATCCCGGGCAATCGCCTCTTTCAGCTTCCCGGCATCCATGGAGAAATCCTCCAAAACGGGGATCTTAACCAGGTTATTCCTGCCAATCCCGCTGATTTTAACAGCTTTTTCGATTGAAGAATGCGTCTGTTCCGAACAATACACCCTGCAGATTCCGGCAACGCCTGCGCCATCGTTATTGATAAGGAACCCGGTGATTTTTTCCCTTGCCGTGAGTATTGCGGCCAGAGTTGATGTAGAGGCAGAATCCTGTATTACGCCCTCAAATCCCGCGGGTAATCCGGTCATATCCCTCAGCCAGTTCATCATTTTCTCCTCAAGTTCCGCAGCTGCAGGGGAGGTTTCCCAGATCATGCACTGTGAACCGAGGGTAGCAATTATCATTTCTGCCAGTACGGAGGGGGGACTTGTGTTTGCAGGGAAATAGGCAAAGAAATTCGGGTTCTGCCAGTGTGTTATTCCCGGTAAAATAATGTCGTCAAGATCCTTCATCAGCGAGCTGAATGGTTCAGGCTTCAATGGCGGCTTATCGGGTATCCTGCTGAATATACTACCCGGAGTGACAGGTGATTTTACAGGATAGTCTTCAACATTTTCCATATAGCGTGCCATCCACTCCACAAGCTCATGGGCATGTTTCCGAAATTCATCCGGTGTCATCCGATCTGTTTTAAGTAACACTATCAGCCAGAAGGATAATTATATTGGCCTTTACTTCCACCACCCCTCCGGTTATATTTAATTTTGTCTCTTTGCCCGCCATGTCCACAAGAAAGACCGGCCCGGCTTCAAGAGTTGAAATTATCGGAGCATGATCTTTAAGGACCTGGAAAGATCCCTTTTTTCCCGGGACCCTTACAGATTTTATTTCTCCCTCAAAGATTCTTTTTTCAGGAGTGACTATTTCTATTTTCATCCGGGTCTATTTTGACTGAGCCAGTATTTTTTCTCCTTTTTCGATAGCATCTTCGATAGTACCTACAAGCATAAAAGCTGATTCGGGATACTGATCGACCTTGCCATCCATGATCATATTGAATCCTTTAATTGTATCTTCAATGGATACCAGTGCTCCTTTGATCCCTGTGAACTGTTCTGCGACGTGAAATGGCTGTGAGAGAAATCTCTGCACCCTTCGTGCGCGGTGAACGACCAGCTTATCCTCTTCGGAAAGCTCATCCATCCCGAGAATGGCAATAATATCCTGGAGTTCATTATATCTCTGAAGCAGTTCTTTTACTTTTTGTGCGCAGTTATAATGAGCGTCACCAACGATATCTGCACTGAGGATCCTTGAAGTTGAATCAAGCGGGTCAACAGCCGGGTAGATGCCGAGTTCGGATATCTTTCTGCTTAAAACGGTTGTGGCATCCAGGTGTGCGAAGGTTGTTGCCGGAGCCGGGTCCGTAAGGTCATCAGCAGGTACATATACAGCCTGGACAGAAGTAATTGATCCGTGCCGTGTAGAGGTTATCCTCTCCTGCATTATTCCCATCTCGGTAGCCAGTGTTGGCTGATATCCCACAGCAGAGGGCATCCTGCCAAGAAGAGCTGATACTTCTGATCCTGCCTGGGTAAATCTGAAGACATTATCCATAAAGAAAAGGATATCCCTGCCTCCGCTTTTCCCGTCTCCGTCCCTGAAATGTTCCGCAACAGATAATCCGGAAAGAGCCACCCTTGCCCTTGCTCCCGGAGGTTCATTCATCTGCCCGAAAACCAGGGCAAGCTTGGATTCTTTAAGGGCGTCCATATCGACTGTCGAAAGATCCCATCCTCCCGATTTCATATTCTCAAGGAAAGCACTGCCATAGGTGATTACGCCTGCCTCAAGCATTTCCCGCAGCAGATCATTTCCTTCCCTGGTCCTTTCCCCGACACCTGCGAAAACAGAAAGTCCGGAATAAGCCTTGGCAATATTATTGATCAGTTCAAGTATAACGACTGTTTTACCTACACCTGCACCGCCAAAAAGGCCAATCTTCCCGCCTTTGGAATATGGTTCAATAAGATCTATCACCTTTATGCCGGTGTACAATACCTCTTTTTCAGTCGAGAGATCCTCGTAGGCTGGTGGTTTACGATGAATGGGATATCCGCCTTTCTTGTCGAGATACCCGATGCCGTCAATTGCTTCGCCTGTTACGTTCATCAGCCTCCCCTTAATCTGTTCTCCGACAGGCATTGTGATCGGCAGCCCTGTGGCCACCACCTCCATGCCCCTGCGAAGGCCATCAGTGGAATCCATGGCAATTGTCCTGACGGTTCTTTCACCAATATGCTGCTGACATTCCACAACAAGAACGGTTCCATCGTCTCTTTTTATCTCAAGTGCATCATAAATATCAGGCATTTCCATACCCTGCTTTGCAAAAGTAACGTCAACTACAGGTCCAATGATCTGACTGATTTTTCCGGTATTCTGTGACATATATTTAAGTTGTTTATTTGATTATGAATGTACAAATTTAATAATTTTTGTATGCCTGCTCTCCTTTGTTTTTATAAATTAAGTTCCTGATAATGCGTTAATACTTTGATATTAAAATCATTTATCCCTCCCTATCAGAGATGTTGCCAGCAAAGCAAGCTCATCCTTTCGTTCCTTTGAGCCTGTGACCTTACCGAGCTGGCTCAGAGCAAGGTTGATATGTTCATTAGCCAGATTCTCCGTCTGAGCTTTTAAATTCAGCTGATCGTACAGTCTGACAACCTGTTCAACTTTCCTCTCAGGTTGGGTATCCGTGCCGGAAAACAAATTTTGAAGCTGCTTCAGCTGGTCTCCTGATGCTATCTCAAGAGCCTTCACCAGAAGCCAGGTCTTTTTGTTGGCAATTATATCTCCTCCCCTGATCTTGCCGAACAGGTTTTCATCACCGTAAACATCCAGGAGATCGTCCTGAATCTGAAATGCAAGACCAAGGTTCCTGCCAAACCCGTAAAGAAGTTCCGAATCTTTTTTGTCTGCTCCTCCGATAACGGCTCCTATCTTTGCAGCAGCTGCCAGAAGGGCCGCTGTTTTGAGTTCAATCATCCGCAAATATTCCCCGTGTGTGACAGATTTGCTCTTCTCAAAATCGATATCCATCTGTTGTCCCACACAAACTTCGATTGCAGCTTTATTGAAAATCGTGAAAACTTCGGCCAGATACTTAGCGGGTGCCTGAAGGAAACATTCATTTGCAATAAATACCATAACATCCCCTGAAAGTACAGCCTGGTTCAGGTTCCACGCGTTATGAACTGTGGGTAGATTTCTCCTTACGGGAGCCTGATCGATTATATCATCATGTACAAGTGTAAAGTTATGAAACACTTCAAGTCCTGTGGCCGGCATGACCGCTTCATCTATCTTCTCACTGAACAGGTTGCATGACAACAGACAAAGAACCGGTCTGAGCCGCTTCCCACCCATTGAAAGAAAATATTTTACGGGATCAATAAGCTTCTCTGCTTCAGTGTTGTAAGAAAGATTAATTATAGCCTCGTCAACTATCTTTTTTAACCCGGACTGATTGTACATTTTCTCGATAATATCTAAAAGCTATCAACCTCTGAGGGCTTCAGCGCCGCTCACAACTTCAAGGATCTGGTTTGTAATTGCTGCCTGTCTTGCCTTGTTGTACAGAAGAGTCAGTTCCCTGATCATATCGGTCGCATTGTCTGTTGCCTTATGCATGGCTGTCATCCTTGCACCGTGCTCGGCGACAAATGAATCGAGTACTGCTTTGTAAAACTGGATCTTAAGTGACTTCGGGATAAGCTCCTTTATAATCTCTTCCCTGTCAGGCTCATAAATATAGTCAACGGGAACGGGTTTGGTTTTTCCCTCAGGCAGTGACTCAACGGGTAAAAAAGGTTCGCATGTCAGATTCTGTATTGCAGCATTCTTGAACTGGTTATATATTATTTCGACTCTGTCCAGTTCACCCGATACAAACATCTTCATAATTTCTTCAGCCACAAGTGAGACTTTATCAAAGGACATATCCAGGAGAAGGCTGTTCTGATCCGGAAGCATTTTTACTGATTGCTTTCTGAAATAGTCAAAACCTTTTTTCCCAATTGTCAGGAGCTTCAGATCGCCACGAAGGTTTTGATCTGAATACTTTTCCGAGATAATTCTGCGGGTCTCTTTTATTACGTTGGAATTGAATGCTCCGCACAGTCCCCTGTTGGATGTAACAACGACGATAAGTACCTTGCCCGGTGGCGAAATGCGTCCATAGACGTTCTCCACTTCAGAATCAGAAAGGCTTTGTGACAGCCCTACCAGTATTTCATACAGCTTCTTGGCATAGGGCCGGAGCCTTACGATCTTATCCTGAGCTTTACGCAGCTTGGCAGCAGAGACCATCTTCATTGCTGAAGTGATCTGTCTGGTAGATTTAACAGATACTATCCTGGTTCTTATTGCTTTTAAGTTAGCCATCTGGAATTTATTTATTCAGGTCCATACGGTTACTGGGGCCGGTATTTGATCACCAGTTCCGCTGCGACTTTCTCAAGAACGTCGGTAATCTCACTATTAAGGATCCCGTCACGAAGCTTGTCAAGAACATCCCTGTGCCTCAACTCAAGATATTCGAGAAATTCAGTTTCGAAACTTCGTACTTTATTTATCGGCACATCTTTCAGGAGTCCGGTTGTTCCGCAATAAATTATTGCAACCTGTTTTTCCACAGGTACCGGGGCGTACTGACCCTGTTTGAGTATTTCCACGTTTTTGGCCCCTTTATTAAGAATGGCCAGGGTGGAGGCATCGAGGTCGGATCCGAATTTTGAGAAGGCTTCGAGCTCGCGGTATTGTGCCTGGTCGACCTTCAGCGTTCCTGCAATTTTTTTCATTGCCTTGATCTGGGCATTTCCTCCCACTCTCGATACTGATATCCCCACGTTTATGGCAGGTCTTACGCCGGAGTTAAAAAGGCTTGATTCCAAAAATATCTGTCCGTCAGTTATTGAGATCACATTGGTAGGGATATATGCCGAAACGTCACCTGCCTGGGTTTCAATTATCGGCAGGGCAGTCAGTGATCCGCCTCCTTTTACCAGGTGTCTGATTGATTCGGGAAGATCGTTCATTTTTTTTGCGACCTCATCCGATTCAATTATTTTGGCAGCTCTCTCCAGGAGTCTCGAGTGCAGGTAGAAGACATCTCCGGGGTAGGCTTCACGTCCGGGCGGGCGTCTCAGCAGCAGAGACACTTCCCTGTATGAAACAGCCTGTTTCGACAGATCATCGTATATAATAAGGGCGTCCCTTCCCGTATCCCGGAAAAATTCACCGATTGCGGCACCTGCGAAGGGAGCATAGAATTGCGAAGCTGCAGGGTCCGAAGCAGTGGCCAGAACTATTACAGTATATTTGAGGGCACCATGTTCTTCAAGTATTGCTGCAATATTTGCAACTGTCGATCCTTTCTGACCTATTGCAACATAGATGCAGTAGACAGGCTTCCCTTTTTCATAATTACTGCGCTGATTGATAATTGTATCGATAGCGATAGCTGTTTTGCCGGTCTGCCTGTCGCCGATTATCAGTTCCCTTTGTCCGCGGCCGATCGGGATCATTGCATCTATTGCCTTGATACCTGTCTGAAGAGGTTGTTTTACCGGTTGTCTGAAAATTACACCGGGAGCTTTTCTCTCAAAGGGAAGGGTGAACAGTTCACCCGGTATTGGGCCCTTGCCGTCCAATGGTTGTCCGGTAGGTGTTATAACCCTGCCCAACAACCCTTCGCCAACACTTATTGAAGCAATCTTACCCGTTCGCTTTACGATGTCACCCTCATTTATCTCTTCTGTCGGACCGAGCAATACTGCACCGATGTTATCCTCTTCGAGGTTCAGTACGATTCCTTCTATCCCGTTCTCAAATTCAATCAGTTCGTTTGACTCTGCATTTGAAAGTCCGTAAATACGCGCTATCCCGTCTCCAACCTGAAGCACTGTCCCTACCTCTTCCAGTTCGACACCGGTCTGAATTCCTTCCAGTTGCTCTCTGAGGATCTTTGAGACCTCTGCTGGTTTAATATTTGTCATTTTTACTTTGCTTAAAATACTTTATTATTGAAATTATAATGTCACGATTGAAGGGAACTTCTGTTGAGACCTTTCCTTATCTTGCTCAGCTTATTCCTTATGCTGGCATCAATATAATTATCATCAACACGAAGGATAAAACCCCCGATTATATCTTTATCAATTATTTCTTCAAGTTCTGCCTTTGTATTGAATACTCTCGAGATTAATTCACTTACCTGGCTTTTAATTTTTTCATCAACTTTATAGGCAGATGTGAGGTATGATCTGGTTATCCCTTTGTGCTTCATTGTTTCGTCCAGGAAAACCCTGGCAATAGCAGGAAGGTAGGTCTCCCGCCCGTTTTTTACAAGCAGATCAAGAAGAGAGAGGGTTATGGGTTCCACATTCCCTTCAAACATTTTGTGGAACACATCTGACTTTTTTGAAGGAATTATGACGGGGCTGTCCAGGAATTCCCTTGCATAAGCCAACTTACAGATCTCCGAAATTAAGATCATGTCCTTGCTGACACTGTCCAGTTTTTTGCTCTCCAGTGCGGACTGGAATATTGCTCTTGAATACCTGACTGATATTAAGCTGTCGTTCATTACTGTTTACACTCTAATTCCTTGTGAAATCGATATCTTTCAGGTAGTTGTCAATCAGCTTTTCCTGTTCGCCCGTCCGGTTGAGCTTTTCTCCGAGAAGTTTTGAGGCTATCTCAACAGATAAGGTCGCCACCTGTTGCCGTATTTCCGAAAGGGCTTTTCTCTTTTCACCCTCTATTTCCGTTCTTGCTTTATCAATAAGCTTTTCCGACTCCTCGGAGGCCTTTCCCTTTGCTTCTGAAATCAGCTTATCGCGGACCTCTCTTGCTTCCCTGAGTATTCCTTCGCGCTCTTCCCTGGCTTTCCTGAGAATTGCTTCATTGTCGCTCTGAAGCTTCAGCATATCCTCCCTGGCTTTTTCAGCAGCTTCAAGAGAACCCTTGATCATTTCATCTCTGGCTCTGACTGCGTTAAGCACCGGTTTCCAGGCAAATTTTGTAAGGATAATAAAAAACAGCGCAAAAATTATTACTGACCAGAAAAGGGTCCCCACTGCCGGGGTAGTCAGACTGTTTGCCAATAATATCATATTAATCGTTTTAACTGTTTGTTAAATAAAGCGCTGCAACCAACCGTTGCAGGCTTTATTGCTTTAAAATTTCTACAAGAGAGCAACTACTACTGCGAACAGAGCAACTCCCTCAATAAGGGCAGCTGAAATGATCATAGCAATCTGTATCTTCGAATAAGCTTCCGGTTGTCTGGCAATTGCATCCATTGCTGATCCGCCAATTCTACCGATACCAAGTCCTGCTCCTATAACTGCGAGACCTGCTCCTACTGCTGCTAATGTACCTGTCATAATCTATAAATTAAGTTAAACAAAAGTTCTAATGATTTTCCTGTACCGCCAGACTGATAAATAATGCTGAGAGTAAGGTGAATATATATGCCTGGAGAAATGCAACCAGGAGTTCCATAAAGTCCATAAATATCACAAACAATGCCGATACGGGTGCCAGGGCAAGTGTATCAAAAATAAATATAAGGCAGATCAGGCTGAGAATCACAATATGTCCTGCAAGCATATTGGCAAATAACCTTATCATAAGTGCGAAGGGCTTTGAAAATAAACCGATTATTTCAACCGGTATCATTATGGGAAGAAGCCAGAAAGGGACCCCGGGGGTTGCAAAGACATGGCGCCAGTGTGATTTATTACCGCTGAATTGAGTTATCAGAAAGGTACAGGCAGCCAGCAAAAATGTTATTGCAATATTGCCTGTGACGTTGCCACCAAACGGAGGAGGAAATGGGATAAGCCCCATCAGGTTGTTTATCAGAATGAAAAAGAAAACGGTAAGAAGGTATGGCATATACTTTCCTGATTTATGCCCGAGGCTCGGGACTGCGATATCGTCCCGTATAAAGAGGACTACCGGCTCAAGAAAGCTCTGGATACCTTTCGGATAACTTATTCCGGTTTTCCTGTATGAGCGGGCAAGGGTAAGAAATAATATAAGGCCTATGATTGCTGCCGACATCATTGCCACAACGGTTTTTGTTATGGAGAGATCGAGAGGCAGATTTTCCTCATCAACATGGCCTTCTTTATCAACCGTTACTATTTTCCCTTTGAGAGCCCCTTCTTCTTCAAGTTTGAAACCCCTGTACTCATTCCCATGTGCAAGTTTTTTTGAGGAGAAGACATTTAACCCCTTTTCACTGCTGTAGACTATTACCGGAAGATAAATTGCAACGCTGGTTCCGTCTTTTCTTGTAAGAATATGCCACTCATGGGAATCAGCAATATGCTCAAGTATATATGCACTGGCATTGAATTTTCCCTTACCCTCCTCTTTACCCTTAACTTCCTGACTAAAGGCTGAAACTCCTTTTCCCATTAAGAGAAGAATGAAGAATAAAGCAATCAGATTTCTTGTTTTCAAATCACTGTAAGTTTTATAAAGATTTGTTTTTCAGCGTCTTCAATATTACCCATATCAAAAATAAAGTGAGTGTTAAATATATAACAAAAAACATAACTACGGACTGCGGGGAAGTTTTTTTAGCAATAAAAAACCAAACCAGGGCTAATATCAACTCAAGCAGAAACTTGAGACTTACAGAAACCATGGTATGCATTGTCTGGCTGCCGGGATCTTTATTCTGTCCCCTTATAAATATAACAAGGGCAATAAAGGTGATCACTGTGAACAGTGAAGCGAGCAGGATTATTTCTTTTAATGTAAAACCGGAAAAACCATACAAGATCAGAAGATATCCCGTGCCGGCGATAAGGATATTTATTAACAGCAGTGATGAAATGTATTTATGAAGAGGTTTCAAAATGTGAGATCACTTAATAAAATCTTTTACCACTGTATATATGGCAGCAAATACCCCGAGAAGTGAAAGAATTATTGTAAAGACAGGTGTTTTAAAGTGTGTGATTTTATCAAGTTCCCTTCCACCCCAGGTTGTTATAAGAATTATTGCAATCATCTGGAAGGCAATCCCGGAATATCTGGCAAAATCATGAATCCCTTTATTTCGCGGGCTTTTCGGATTCTTTTTCTTTAATGATGGCTGTTCCTCCATTATTTTCGCTGTCACTCATTTTGCAATTACCAGAGAAGATGGCTCCGGGCTCAATAGAGAGCTTCACTGTAACAATATCGCCATAAATTTTGCAGGATGCCTTGAGGTTAAGTAATTGTCCGACATTAATTTTCCCTTCAACTGTACCTGAAACTTCGGAATTTTTACAGATTACTTCCCCGCTGACCTTTCCTGTCGGACCAATTACAACTTTGCCTTTGGTGTTCAGGTTTCCCTTAAGGGTTCCGTCGATGCGGATATCACCTGTTGATTTGATATCGCCGGTTATATCGGTTCCGGTACTTATAAGGTTTACTGTGCTGTTATCAGTCTCGTTATACTTGGCCATTTGGTTATAAGTTTAGATATTCAAATTTAATAACTCACAAATATAAAAACTATTGCAGATAAAAATAATTTGTTTCCTTTTAAATACCCTTCCGGGAAATTAAAAAAAACCTTATAAAGCGCCAGATTAAAAGTACGGTGTAAAAAACTGAGAAACCAAAAAAATGTTGCCTCCGGATGACTACTTCGGATCGTAAGCCCATTTGAGGTAGATAGAGCCCCATGTAAAACCTCCACCGAATGCAGCAAGTATCAGGATGTCACCTTTTTTCAGTTTTTGCTCATATTCCCAGATGCAGAGCGGGATAGTGGCAGAGGTTGTATTTCCGTAATTTTCAATATTGATCATGACTTTTTCAGCAGCAAGGCCCATTCTTCTTCCCGTGGCATCGATTATACGCAGGTTAGCCTGATGAGGTACAAGCCATGCTATATCGTCGGGTTTAAGATTATTCTTTTCCATTATCTCCACAGCAATATCTGCCATATTTGAGACAGCAAATTTAAAGACGCTCTGGCCCTCCTGGTAGATATAATGTTCTTTTGCATCAACTGTCTCATGAGATGCCGGTCTGACGGAACCTCCGGCCTTAAGGTGAAGGTATTTCCGTCCCGAACCATCAACATGAAATATATAATCCATAATACCTTCTTCCTCAGTTGTTGGTTCAAGCAGGACGGCTCCTGCAGCATCTCCAAAAAGAGGGCAGGTGGTCCGGTCGGAGTAATCGGTTATAGCGGACATTTTGTCGGCTCCCACGACAATAACCTTTTTAAATCTGCCTGATTCAATATAAGCAGCAGCAGTCTGCAGAGCGAAGAGGAACCCGGAGCAGGCTGCATTCAGATCGAAGCTGAAGGCATTTTTTATTCCGCATTTATCTGAAATGATATTTGCCGTTGCAGGGAAGAGCATATCGGGAGTAACAGTAGAACAGATCATCAGGTCAATTTCATCCGGGGAGGTGCCGGTCTTTGACAGCAGTCCGTTGACGGCCTGTTCGCCCATATCTGATGTTCCAAGACCCTCTCCCTTAAGAATCCGTCTTTCCTTTATTCCGACTCTCTGCATTATCCACTCATCGGAAGTATCCACCATTTTCGAAAGTTCATGATTTGTCAGCCTGTATTCGGGTACCCATGCATGGATCCCGGTAATAGCAGCTCTTATTTTTTTCATTATTAAATTGCTTCTTTAATCATTTGGGCCAGATTTGCATGTACTACAGCCCGGGTCTGGAGGATCATGTTCATTATGGCTTTCCTTCTGGAAATTCCATGTCCAATTACAACGTTTGCATTTATACCGATAATAGGTGTGCCACCTATGTTTTCGAAATCAAGCCGGTCAAAATACTGGTCTTTAAGATTTCTGCTTTTATAAATATAATGAAATGCTTCACCCTGCTTGAGTATTACATTTCCGACAAAGCCATCGCAGACGATTACGTCGGTCATTGTCTCACGGAACAGGGCATTCCCTTCAATATTCCCGACAAAATTCAGGCCGGGGTAATCTTTCATCAGTTCATATGCTGCCTTAACAGCCGGAGTTCCTTTTGTTTCTTCTTCACCAATATTTATCAATCCGACAGTCGGATTATTTGTGCCCAGGACATACTTTGCATAAATGCTGCCAAGGATCCCGTACTGCAATAATACTTCGGGTTTGCAGTCAGGATTCAATCCCACATCGAGTATTACAGAATCCCTGTTATCGACACAGGGCAGGATTGTTGCAAGAGCCGGCCTGAGCACTCCCGGGATGACATTTACAGTATAGCTGGCTCCAACAAGCATCGCACCTGTATTTCCTGCACTGCAAAAACCATCAAGGTACCTTCCTTCAGCATCATATAACCAACGGCAATACTTGAATTTCTCTTCTGTGAAAAGGCTTTTGCAGGATGATCTGCCATCTCAATAACCTGCGTTGTATGTACAATCTGAAACAACTGAAGGGTCAGCCTGCATTTCCCCGAGCTTCCTGTTCACAGAACTTTCATCTCCAATAAGGACTATCTTCTCCTTACCTGATAAATGCCGGAGGGAATCAACTGCGCCCTCAATGATTGCATCAGGTGCATAATCGCCACCCATGACATCAAGGCCAATTCTCATACTACAAATATTAAGTTAAGGGAAGTCAGGCAGAAACCTTCTTCTCTATAGCAAGTTTACCTCTGTAATATCCGCACTCAGGACATACCCTGTGATACAGAACTGAAGATCCGCAATTTGAACAGCTTGCCACTGTAGGCGCAGTTGCTTTATAATGTGTTCTGCGCTTATCCCTTCTGGTTTTAGAATGTTTGTGTTTAGGATGTGCCATTGTCAGTTATATTTAATTGTCATTCATTAATTTCTTCAGTTCGTCCCACCGCGGGTCACTTTCAATTTCATCTTCAATGACAAGCTCATTGAGTTTCTTCAGCATCTCAGGATCGCAGGTGCTTTTCCCGTCAATATCATCCGGATGAACCTTTTTTATAGGAAGAGCCAGATGAATATAATCATAAAAATGCTGCCTCAGATCAAGCTCATGTTCATCCGCAGCAAGGGAAATAATGTCAGGATCTTCATCATCGTCAATTTTCTTCCCCGTTTTGATAAGAAGCCTGTTCTCACAATCCACAGGATAATAAAACATCTCCAGGCATCTGTCACAGCATACCTTCACACTTCCTGAAATCCTTATTAACAGATCGATATGAGACGACCCTTTGTCAAGCTCAACATGTGCAAACAGCCTTCCTTCCTTAATTTCCGACTCTTCAAAACTTTCAAAAAACTTATTATCAATCTCAAAATCAATTTTGTGGCGTCCCTCTTTCAATCCGCTTAATCCTATGGTCATATGAACCGGACATCTCTTTAAATTTTGGTTTGCAAAAATATGAATCCTTATTCAATTAAAAAAATTATCAACAAAAAAGTAACATTAATTGCTCTAAAATGACAAATCACCGGTTAAAAAACGGCATTCGCCGATTTTCTCTTAGCTTCTCCGGATAAGGTGAATTATCTTTGATTCCGGATTAAAAAACTTAAATCATGAGACACAAATATCATAATTATTCAGAGAAGATGGACCATCATCCACGTTCCCGGTATCGGATTGTTTTTTATCCTGCTGGGAGTAGCGCTTCTGATAGCTACCAATGACCTTTTTCATCTTGGAAGCATAAACAATTATTTTACCTGGCAGACCGGCATTGATATTCATTGGTGCGTTGTTGCTGCTGAACCTCAGTTAACAGGAGGATTGATCATGATGCTGCCGGAGGAGTATGGTTCCTGCTGGACGATTTCTTTATCGTCACACCGGAGATCGTGAAAACACTCTACTGGCCGGCTGTTATTGTACTGATAGGCCTGTCATTTATTCTCTCTTCTTTCTTTAAACTTAAAAGATAATGCAATTTATTCAGAAACAAATAATTTTACAGCCATGGAAACAAATAATGAGTATCGGAACGACAATGACTACTACCAGGCATGACCATAATCATCCATTTGAGCAACCGGGCAATGGTTGGGGTGATACTGGTAATTGTCGGATTATTTCTTGTACTGAGGAACACAGGATTCCTTCCGAATTTTATGGAACATATCATCTTCAGCTGGCCTATGCTGCTGATAGGCATCGGACTTGTAATCACAATCGGCTCCTCAGGAGGAAAAACCTCCGGGATCATCGTTATGGCCGTCGGGGCATTTTTTCTCATTCCGCATATTTTCATGGAGACATTCGATGTAAATATGTTCTGGCCTGCCATTTTCATAGTCATTGGTGTTGATCTTTATATTTTCAAGGCGCAAAGGCTGGAATTCCGTCTCTTCATCACCGCAGGTGGGAGATGATTATATTGATTATGTGCATGTATTCAGCGGCGGGGAACGTCAGATTGTCTCAGATAATTTCAGGGGAGGAAAGATCACCGCTATATTCGGAGGAAGTGAAATTGACCTGACTAAGGCAAAACTTGCACCCGGCGTTTCAGAGCTTGAACTGGCCTGTGTTTTCGGAGGCACCACTATCATTGTTCCCGGCGACTGGAATGTTAAAATTGAAGTAGTGCCGGTCCTCGGGGGATTCGGCGACTCAAGGAAGCTTAATCCACAAGGATTGTTGACACCACAAAGCAGCTTGTAATAAAAGGTGCAGTAGTCTTTGGCGGCGGAGAGGTAAAAAGTTACTGAGATCTGAATGAAACACCCGGTACTTCTTAACAAAATACGGCTGATAGTCTGGTGGCTGGTCTGGCTCGTTCTTGCAGCTGGGCCAGTACTCTTCTTTTCTACTATGCCTTCGGAAGCTTTACTAAATCAGGAATCATCGACAGCCTTGTATCATTTATTATTTATTCCGGGATTGCTCTTTCGCTCTGGTATCCGTTCAGCTTTTTCACTACCGGAGAGACCCGGCCTGCAACCCTGATCTCAAATCTTGTTTTAAGCGGAGCAATATCTATCACCCTCTGGGTTTTAATTACAAAGTTTATCATGCAGCTGGTGCTGCCCGAACCGAATGATTATGCCCTTTACTGGGATGCCACATTTCCCTACAGGATAGGAACGGGAGCATTTATTTACGGACTTATCATCCTCTCATATTTTCTTTTTGTCAGCCTTTCGAACCTCTCGGAAAAAAATGCAAAGGAGGCACGTCTTGAAAGCCTTGTGAAAGAGACCGAACTTAAAATGCTGCGGTCACAGATCAATCCCCATTTTCTTTTTAACAGCCTTAATTCAATCAGCTCCCTCACAATAACTGATCCTGAGAAGGCCAGGGATATGATTGTCAAACTCTCGGAGTTTATGAGATATGCCCTTTCCAGAAAAGATGAACAACCTGTAACCCTGCAAAATGAGCTTGAGAACCTGCGGCTATATCTTGACATTGAAAAGGTAAGATTTGGCGATAAGCTTACTACACAAGAGATTATAGAACCCGGATGCCTTGGTTTAAAAATCCCGGTATTGCTGCTGCAACCGCTCTATGAGAATGCTGTAAAACATGGAGTTTATGAAAGTACCGAAAATGTGCGGATAATGACTGAGGCGAAGATCAATGATGGTTATATTGAAATAATTATAAGCAATAATTATGACCCGGCGCCTTCATTAAAGAGAGGTACAGGTACCGGTGTGTCAAATGTCACAAGACGTCTTGAGCTGTTCTATGGCAACAGGGCCTCCATCAGGACACTGAAGGAAAACGGGATCTATACCGTTACTCTCTATATCCCTGCAGAAAATTAAAAGATATCATTTGAAAATAAATTTATAATTTTAGCCGTAAGATTTTTAAATGATCTGTCAGCAGCTGAGTGTGAGTTAATACCGATGGAAAATATCAGAATAATAATAATTGACGATGAATCTCCGGCAAGGGATATTATTAAACATTATCTAAAGGAGGTCGATTCGGTTGAAGTAATTGAGGAATGTTCCGACGGCTTCAGCGGACTGAAGGCAATATCCTCGCTGAAGCCTGATCTGGTCTTTCTTGATATCCAGATGCCAAGACTTACGGGTATTGAGATGGTCGAGGTCCTTACCGAAAAACCGGAGATAATCTTTACAACTGCCTACGATCAGTTTGCTATCAGGGCTTTTGAGCTCAACGCCGTCGATTACCTTATGAAGCCTTTCCCAAAACGGCGGTTTCTGGAGGCCGTAAAAAAAGCCATAACAAGGATCCGTTCAGGAAAAGGAAATAAGGAGCCGGCTAATCAGCTTCTTTCAAAAAAACCTGAAGCCTCACCCCCTGTCAACAGAATTGTTGTACGCAAGGGAAATGCAATCAATCTTATACCAGTGGAGCAGGTCAGATATGTAGAGGCACAGGATGATTATGTTATGATATATCATTCGGCAGGCAAAGCCCTTAAACAGCAGACAATGAAGTCCTTTGAAGATAATCTGTCAAAAACCGATTTTTTAAGAATTCACAGGTCATATATCGTAAAGATTGCGGAGATCAATCGTATTGAGCCCTATGGTAAAGAAAACTATATAGCAATTCTGAATTCAGGCGACAGACTTCCCGTCAGCAGGACAGGCTACAGACATCTGAAAGAGAAGCTTAATTTTTAATTGCCGCACGGGGACAGCTGGCCTTTTCTGACCAGTTCAGTGCTTCAGCCTGTTTTCTTTTTCTGCACCGAAGAAGAGCGAATAAAGAGGACGGTAACGGCGGAATCTGAAAACCGGAACCGGATCATAGCCATGTGTGCCACCAGGCCTGCACCTTAATATTCTTCCGATACCCAAATACAGGCCGGTGAATGGCCCGTGAATCTTCAGGGCATCGAGCATAAACTGCGAACAGGACGGAACATGACGGCAGGAGGGTCGCAGATAAGGGGAAATCGAATACCTGTAAAGAAGTACAGGCAGGGATAACAGAAATGAAAGCAGGCTGTTTATAAACTTTATCATGATACAAAGATAATAATAGGCAATTAAATGAGTTTTCAGGGTTCGGGATAAGAGATGCATGCCAAATTGACTATTTGTAATGCCCGGAATAATCTGGCAGAAATTTTGCAGGTAGAATGAAAAATACTAAAAAGGAAAATTATTATGAATATCTGGATTCTTTTTATAGGCTTTATGATCCTGAGCTGGATCGTAAGCATGGTGTTAAAATCCAAGTTTAAGAAATATTCTAAAATCCCTCTCGACAACGGGATGTCGGGTCGCGATGTGGCAGAGAAGATGCTGAGTGATTTCGGAATCACAAATGTTAAAGTGGAAAGCGTTCAGGGTCAGCTTACTGATCATTATAATCCGGCCGATATGACAATCAATCTCAGTCAGGAGGTATATAACGGACGCAGTATTTCGTCAGCTGCGGTAGCGGCTCATGAATGCGGACATGCAGTACAGCACGCAAAGGCATATGCATGGCTCGGATTCAGATCAAAGCTGGTTCCGGTTGTAAGCTTTTCTTCCAGGTATGTACAATGGATCCTGCTTGCAGGTATTCTGCTTATTCAGACCTTTCCGGCCGTTTTGTTTGCAGGCATTATACTCTTTGCAATTACGACACTTTTCAGCTTCATTACCCTGCCGGTGGAGATCGATGCAAGCCGCAGGGCCCTGGCCTGGCTTTCAAATGCAGGTATCACATCGTACTACAACCATGATAAGGCAAAAGATGCCCTCAAATGGGCTGCATATACTTATGTTATTGCTGCTCTCGGATCGCTGGCAACGCTGCTCTATTATATAATGATCTTCATGGGCGGACGTAGAAACTGAGCCAGCCTGTACCCTTGCGGATTGCCAGTAATGCTATATATATTAAAAGAGCTGGCAAGCTAATGTACATCCACATCGGAGTAATATAAATATGTTCTGACAGGAAATAGTTCCTGGAGAGATCGAGGACTGTGAATACCATTAAAATATAAAAAAAACTGTTATACTCACTCTTAAGCACACTCCTGACTGAAAATGGCAGGGCCGGCCTGACAATTTTTAAAGAGTAGGGGATCACGGAGCTGACTTTTTCTGACCATTTGTCATAGACATCCCCGAATTTTCTTTTTAAGAATTGTTCTTCGGCAAACATTATCCTTTCATAATATAACCAGTATACGAGCCCGGATACCAGTATGAACCATATTGAGCGTATGAATAACAGGGGCCCCAGCCATATGAAGAAATTGGCAATGTAAAGGGGATGGCGAAGCAGGGAATATATCCCGGTTACATTCAGATCAGCTGCAACCTGTCCGTCAATTGTATTCCTTCCTGAGGTATTCATCGGAGCATAACCCACGGTCAGTATCCTGATTATCTGACCAAAGAGACTGATTCCCAGGAATATAAGTTCATCTCTCATATCAAAAAGGATTGCCTGACGGTTGCCGAGGTACATAACAAATATCCCTGCGCCGACCATGAAAACAGGCAGCCAGCTTCTTCTTCTGAAGAGCCAGTTCCCGCTTCTTTCAAATTCCTGAACCAGTGCCATCTTAAATTATAAGTATTGATGCAAAAATATCAAAATTCTAGAAACTGACCTTTACTCTGAGGAATCCCAGGTTAATAGTTTCACCTCCCAAACCTGTTTTACTTTTGAAATGCTGCCAGAACAGTGAAAGATCCACATTTTCCGCAATGGAATAATCGAGGGAAGGGCCTGCGTAATAGCCATCCAGGTCAGGAAACCACATCCCGGCCAGAGTTGCATTAAAAAGAGGGGTTACGGGATAGGTAAAGAGTGCAAAGGCAGAAAATTTTGAAAAAGCCAGCTCTTTTGCAGATAATGTGCCATAATAAAAGGTATTGAAACTTCCGGGACTCACAGGATTATTGCAGTACATTAACTGCATCTGAGCCATTGCATTATTTTTAAAGGACCTGTCAAGTCCTGCAGTAAAAATGCCGGTCGGCGCGGAACCGTTCAGATTCCTCACCGGCTGGAACCATGAAAATTCTCCCCTGAATGACAGTGATCCGAATGCACCTGACCATCCGGCGCCTGCCATCAGATCTTCTGACCCCACATATCCTGCAAGAAACTGGATATCATAATTCCATTTGTTGAACCTGTACAGGGCAGCGGCAGTTATGTTATTCTTATTGTCAGACTTTACTGCCAGTTCAACTGCAGAAGAAGAGCCGGGATAATACTGGATCCTTATTGCATCGCTTCCGGGTTTTTCGGCATAATCAAAATCAAAGAAGGAGTATGCATTGAAAACATCATTCGGATTCCATACAAGCGCCTGTGACCAGTTGATCCTCTGCCTGCCGGCCCTCACCTCGATTTTTCCATAGTTAAAATCAGCCCACAGCCGGTCAATTGTTGTGTTGAATAAAAACGACTGTTCACTAAGGATATTGAATGAAAGATCAACCCATCCCGGATCGCTTCCGATCATCTCTGCATATGATGGACCCGTTCTTATAAGATCCCCGGTGAAGAGCCTGTTCCTGAATTCTGCAGCGAAAGTTATATTTTTATTAATATATCCCTTCAGGTTAAATCTGTTATGAATAAGATTATCATTTAGAAAAGGCCCGGATAAAGAGTCAAAAATAACGCTTTGCAATGATGAAACATATCCGTCCAGCGTCAGGAATTTAGGCTTCTCCTGACCGGAAGCAAATGCCCGGGAAATCAAAACACAGGAAAGGATGAAGACAATTTTTCTCATTGGTACGGCTTCTGAAGTGCTACTCTCTTACCTCGTCCGATATCACTTTGCCATCCTCGAGGGTGATGACGCGATGTGCCATCCTGACAACTCTTGCATCATGTGTTGAAAATATAAAAGTGATCTTCTCTTCATGATTAAGCTTTTCCATGATCTCAAGCAAAGTGGTTGCTGATCTGGAATCGAGGTTAGCAGTAGGCTCATCTGCAAGCACGAACTTTGGGCGGGAAGCCAGGGCTCTTGCCACCGCAACCCTTTGCTGCTGACCCCCCGACATCTTAGAGGGTCTGCTGTTCACCCTGTCGCCAAGCCCTACGGCGTTAAGCAGTTCGAGGGTTCTTTCATCCCTTTCAGCCCTGGGCCATTTTTGAAGTGACATTATAAATTCCACATTCTCTTTCGCCGTCAGAACAGGAATAAGGTTGTAAGACTGGAAAACGAAACCTATATTTCTCATCCTGAAGTCAATAAGCTGGGATGATTTTAGCTTTGACAGAATAGTGCCGTCAATAATGATCTCACCGGATGTGGGCATGTCCAGACCTCCGATCAGATTAAGCAGTGTCGTTTTTCCTGAGCCAGACGGCCCCACAATTGCTGCAAACTCAGCCTCATTGAAATCAAGTGTCACATCATTGACAGCGTGAACAGGAACTTCCGAACTCTCGTATATCTTATTTACTTTTTTCAATTCGAGCACCTTCATTGCATTCGGGATTATGTTGATAAATATTATTCAGTTCTGATTGCCTCTGCAGGATCAAGCTTCAGGGCTTTCCTTGCCGGCCATACCGATGAAATAATTGCAGTTACTATTACCATGGCGGTAATCAGCAGAAAGAAGGCCGGAGATATTACCGGGTAAACAGTTGCAGCAAAACCTATTGCTTCAAATCCCTGACCCCATGTTGAAAAATGGATCCCGGTATTGCCCAGGATCTCTATCAGCAACCAGCCGGAAAGCATACCGGCGACCGCACCTACAAGAGTAAGAAATACCGTCTCAAGCATTATCATTGTGAAGATCTTTATCCGGTTCATTCCGATGGCCATCAGCATGCCGAGTTCCTTTGTCCTCTCCAGGATGGCCATCATCATTGTGTTTATTATACCAAATGCAAGGGCGAACATCACAATTCCGATAAAGATAAAGTAGTACAAAATCATGTAATCATTCATCATGGCGGCATCAGGAGCCAGTTCCTCCCATGTGCTGACCGTGTTACCTGACGATATCCCTGAAAGCTTTTCTTTCATAGGATTTGCATCATCAGTGTTATAGAGTAAAACAGCAATCTCGTGGACAAGAACATTCTTTCCGTCATACAGTTCTGCCAGGTCATGTGCATCGACATAAACATTTGACTGGTCAAATCCGGTGTTTGTCGTTTTATATATGCCGCATACCCTGAAAATTCCCTGAACAGGAGCTCCCGTTTCATCTGAAATTGTGACCTCGATCTTATGCCCTAGCCTGTAATTGAGAGAAGAATCCAATATCCCGGGACCATATCTGTCAAGCTCTTTCTTTGAAAGGGTCGATTTCAGTGCATCCCTGAAATCTTTCTCTGACCTGTATCTTACATCATTCAGATGTGCCAGCTTCGCGAGAACAGTCGCGGGAAAGTTTTCATTTTCCAGTATACCGGTTACCTTCCGGGTAATACAATATTGACGGAGCTTCAGGATATCAGCGGTTTTATCGCTTATAAGAATTTCCCCCGGTTTATTTGTATCGAGGTATTCTCCCCCGCCGGGAACAATTTTTTTAAAGATTTCCGTTACCTTTTTCTCCCTCTCAGGGTCGATCCCGTTAATAAATACCCCCGTATTTGCCCATGGAGTGCTTATCATCGCAACCACTTTGGTCCTTTCCGTCCACCCTTTTATCCCCGGAAGTGTGTTCAGTGCTTTTGCTATTTTCGCGGTATCATGCACTGTCAGAAGTATCTCTTCATTTTTCAGATATCCGCTGTTATGGATCTGAATATGCGATACCTCATTATAGATCGCATCATGCAGACGCTGCCTGACCCATCCCTCCATGATACCAACTACCATCACCCCCGATACAATGCCAAGTGTAACTGCAACAATTACTACCAGGCTCCGGATTCTGTTACGCCAGACATTTTTCCATGAGAGTGACCATATCATAGCTTCCTGTGTTTATCAGCTCCTGAGAGCTTCTATTTCTTTAAGTTTGCCGATTTTTCTCAGAGGATACAGAGTAGCAAGTATTATCATTATTCCAACAACTATTGCCTGCCAGTAAAAATAGGAGCCAAACCATGCAGTAGGCATCACGGCATCCCATCCGTAATCCTCCATCATCCTGCCCAGATCTCCCTTTAATAATATCGGGTAATAGTAGAAATACATAATTACCGGGGCGCTGACCAGCATGCCGGCGATAAGCCCCTGAATACCAAGAAATATCATTTCAAAAATAATTATCCTTTTCAGCCTGCTCCTCTGCAGTCCGATGGCGATCAGCACTCCAAACTCCCTGGTCCGCTCGGCAATCATCATCAGAACAGTACCGAAAATTCCGAAGAATATTATAAAATAAAGCATAGCCAGGGTCGCAATGCCTGTCTCATTATCGCCCTGGATCTGCTGGACAAGAACCGGGTTCAGATCTTCCCAGGTTTTGGTGACCGTATCAGTACCCCTGAGAAGCAGGTTGATCTTTTTCTGCGCGCCGCTCATGATCCGGTGGGACCTGCCAGTGAGATTTACTGACAGGGAGGTTATCCTCCCGGGGGCATCAAAAAAGTTCTGGGCTTCGGGGATTGTCATAATAATCAGTTTGCTGTCGATATCGGGTGATGGCATTTTTATTATCCCTCTTACAGGAAATATTCCGGCCGCGGAGTTCCCGTGATAACCCTGACCCATGAGAACTACTGTATCGCCGATCGATAATTTAAGGTAATCTGACAGCCTGTCTGAAATCAGAACTCCCCTGTCATTTTCTGAAAGATACGCGTTCGGTACTTCACTCGATTTAAGGATCAGGGACATATATGGTTTTACCTCACCTGCTGGCAGCCCGATCTCAAGCTCATACCTTGCCTCTGAGGAATAGGATGCTCCCATATTCTTTTCAATCCTGTCGGTTATTCTGGCAGGAACCAGAGGGGAACTCCTCAGCTGCCGGATTGCTTCGGGTGTGATCCTGTATTTTACCAGCTTATTCTCAGGATTTGAAAATCTCCTTTCCTTTTCAGGATCAATTGCAAGCAATATAACTCCCTTTGTCTCTGTCCCGCCCGAGGCAAGGACAAATGACTCTATATGCGGAGCGACTGAAACTACGTTCTGTATGCCTGAAATAGCCGTTGCCAGAGAGTCATTGTATCTGAATGAATAATCGATTGAGGGATTATCCTGAAATCCGGTATGTTGCACCTGAAGATAACCTGAATAGGATTCGATGAAATTTTTTATCATCCTGTCATAGCTCCCCAGCTGGTACGATCTCATGATGATCGCAAAAAAGACGGCGAAGAAAACGGACGAGGAGGTAATTATCGTCCGCCGCTTGTTCCTCCAGAGGTTACGCCATGCTATTTTCAGGTCTTCTTTCATGACATATAAATTACCATCTTTATAATTATTCCCGGTAACCTCACCTGATTCTTTTCATATTCTGCTGTGAGAAGAAGCTGTCATCGAGAGGTACATTAAACTTTATCTCAGTTATAGTGACTATTGTTTTGTTCCCCTTTTCTTCAGCGGGGATAAGTTCCAGAACTGTAGGTATTAAACGGTCATCCATCATCTTGATTTCCAGGCCCAGCTCGGTTCTTACCAGTGATCCGTCTTCATCAAACAGTTCTGTCTTAAGTTCCAGCAGATCTTTTTTGTCAATCCACTTTATCTGTGAACCCCATATAACCTCTGCATTTTTCTTCGCAATCATCTTTATCCTGTAGCATAACCTGTCTCCAATCATCTCTTCACCTGTAATTTCATGAGTGTAATCATTCACAGCAGAAGATTCCTTAAGAATGTCGTCATTTGTAAAATCCGATCCCATCCACCCCTGCGACATCATTGACGGAGGCAGTTTTATCAGCCTGCTGATTGCAGGATTCCATGTCCACAGCTCCTGGCCTCTTTTCAGAAAAGTCTGATCCTTGTCCCTGGCCGGTGCAGTGATAAGGGTAAGTGAGTAATCCCGTCCCTTTGTCCAGCTTTTGAATTCGACCGTACGCTGCCAGGCAGGCCTTACTATTGTCATCTTCATTGTGCAAATGGAAGATTTCTCTCCGTTGAATTTTTCCTCTGCTCTCCTCACAATTTCGGTTGCTGAAAGAGACTGGGAGTAAGCAGCTGCATAAGAGACTGATAATAAAAATAATATCAGACTTGTAAAACATACTTTTTTCATAGCTGATCTAAATAAATTTTTCAATTATCATCTTCTTAAATGGGGCTGATCTGAAAATAGCGGGCTGAACGATTCATTGAAACGATCTCCTTAAATTGCTTTTGTGACCCTGGCGAAACAGGGCTTTAAAAATAAACATCCTGCATAAAAAAAAGTTTACGCAGGTGTCTTTGATTGAACGTTTAGTCAAATTTAAAAGTTGTTACCTGAATTTCAAAATAATCAGTTGTTTTTCACGTTGAACAGGTATATACCTCTGCTCCCGGCTGTGGAAAACAAATATTTGAAGCATAGTAACTAAATATTCTCGAAAGATTTTTATCTTTATCAGTTGTACAAAAACCAATTTTACAATGGCAAGTCTCAAGCTTTTACTGGGAATGATCCCTTCCACTTCTAAAATTGAGCAAGCTGAAAAGGCCCTGGCAAATGAATTTGAGAAACTCCGTGTTTTTGCGGGATCTGATCAGCTGGCAAAATACAATGAGTTGAACGGATTGGTTAATTCCTCCGATTTTATTCAGAAACGAAAGGAAATTGAATCGCTCAGGTATAAAGACTCCGAGGAATATGACAGGGAAAAAGAGTTCTTATCACTTAAGAAATCAAAAGATATTACTCTTTATTTCAAGACTATAGGAGGGCATGAGCTGAAGAGGTATAAAGATCTTGAAGGCTCCGACAGGATCAATGAATTTGAAAAACTGGAAAAGTTTATAAAATCTCCCGAATTCCGTGAAAAACAAAAGATGAGACCTTTCACTTTTAAGGATACCGATGAATATCAGAGGTTACTTGAATTTAAGGCTCTGAGGTCGGACCCGGAGATAAAGGCCTACAACAAATCAAAAAAGAAAGGCGAAATAACAAAAACAAAGACAATACTCAGATACGAGGAGCTTGAGAATTTCGTCAAATCCCCGGCCTTTCTTTCAAAAAAGAACATGAAGCCTGTAACCTTCAAGGATTCCGAAGAATACAGGAAGCTCCTTGAATACAAGAGGATAAAGGGAAGTCCGGAAATTAAGCAATTTTATAAGTTCGGTGAGTCGGGTGAATATGCCAATTATCTGAACACTCATGAATCGCATCGCCTGTCGAGGTTTAATGAGCTCAAAGAGTACGTGGCTTCTGAGGAGTTCAGGGTAAGAAAAAATTACCTGCTGGACAAGAAAAGGTTCGAAAAAACCGAAATGTTTAAAAATATCCAGGAATATGACAGGCTTAAGAAGGACCGTGATATAATCTGGTACCATAAGGTTAAGGATTCCTCCAAATTCGATATTTTAAAGCAGCGGCTGATGACGTTCAGTGATGAGTTTGAAGGAGACAGGCTTGATACCGGCAAATGGCTTACCAATTATTACTGGGGCGAAAAGCTGCTGAAAGACAGGTACACAGTTGAACCTGATCTGCATTCCTATACGGAAAAAGAAAATTTTGAACTCCGTAACAGCGTCCTGAAGATAAATACGAAACCACAGAGAGTAAACGGCAAGACATGGTCGCCAGCTAAGGGTTTCACTCCAAAGGAGTTCGGCTATACTTCTGGCCTTATCAATTCAGGCGACAGTTTCAGACAGAAATTTGGAATTTTCACTGCCAAGATAAAGCTGGGAAATCCTGAAGCTAAAAGTGCTTTCTGGATGCTTGCTGACAGGATCACACCCCATATCGACATCTGCCGTACATCAAAGGGCAGGATTTGGTTTGACTATTTTCCGGCTGAATCAAATAATCCCAAAACCCATCTCGGTAAAAGATATACAGATGACTTTTATATTTATACCCTGGAATGGACGCCGGACAGGCTTATCTGGAAGATCAACAATACAGAGGTCTTTGTCCAGACTTCAAATGTCCCTCAGGAACCAATGTATGTTCTTCTTGGCGGCGGTCTGGATAAACCTATAAACGGGATGACATCGATGGAAATCGATTGGGTTAGAGTGTACGAGTTTAAATAAATCAGAGCATTGCAACCGGATAACATTGAGGTTGGTACAGAACTCACATCTGTGCCAGCCTCTTTTTTCTTACATGCTGTAGACGTATATTTGTAGTCATGAAATATTTATCCAGATGGAATCCCAATTTCTCTCGCAGCGCGAGATACGCCGGTACAGAAAACAAATTATGATCAGTGAGATCGGAATTGCCGGACAGGAAAAATTGAAAAAGGCCAGGGTCCTTGTTATCGGTGCGGGCGGCCTGGGATGCCCTGCACTTCAATACCTGGCAGCGTCCGGCGTGGGAACTATTGGTATTGCCGAATATGATATGGTTGAGGAATCTAATCTGCAGAGACAGGTACTCTATGGATCAGATGATACGGGAAAGCTGAAATCAATTATTGCTAAAAACAGGCTGGAAAACCTGAATTCGCTTATTGAATTTGAATTATTCAATCTCAGGATCGATGTCTCAAATTCGTTGAAAATTCTGAAAAACTATGATATAATCGTTGATGCCACAGATAATTTCGATGCCAGATATGTTATCAGCGATTCGTGCGTTATACTGAACAAACCGATGGTTCATGGTTCCATATATAAATATGAGGGGATGATCTCAGTCTTTAATTATAATGGGGGGCCTACATACCGATGTTATAATCCTGCCCGGGTGGATGAAGCTTTCAGGAATCCGCTTCCTGCCGATGTGGGTTTGTTCGGGGTTCTGCCCGGGATAACGGGAACCATTATGGCCAATGAGGTGATCAAAATTATAACCGGGACAGGTGAGATTCTGAGCGGAAAGGTTTTATTCTTTAACATATTGAACTATACTTTCAGCACTTTTACTGTTAAAGCAATTCCGGGGAATCATGACATCAGGAATCTGAAAGACACAATCCCATCCTTGTAAAGTATTATTTTTTATATATGAGATTACTACTTATAAGCAACTCAACTAATGCCGGGGAAGAATATCTGGACTATCCTAAACGGCAGATAAAAGCTTTCCTTGGGAATGACACAATCAGGGCGTTGTTTATACCATATGCTGCTGTTACTTTTTCATTTGATGATTATGAAAAAAAGGTCTCTCTCAGGTTTCAGGATATTGGCCATGATATAATTTCAATTCATCACTTCAGTGATCCTGTGGCTGCCGTAAATAAAGCTGACGCTATAGTTGTGGGGGGAGGAAATTCCTGGAAACTGCTTAAAATGCTGAGGGACAATAAACTTATTGATCCTGTACGCAGGAAGGTTATGGAAGGAACTCCCTATGTAGGCTGGAGCGCAGGAGCAAATGTAGCCTGTCCAACAATTATGACAACCAATGATATGCCTGTTGTTGAACCCGGTTCCTTCAGCTCTTTCAATCTGATCCCATTCCAGATTAATCCTCATTATCATGATTTAAATCCTCCGGGTCATGGCGGGGAGACGCGGGAGCAGAGAATTGAGGAATTTATTGAGGTCAATCCGGGAATTTTTGTTGCCGGCCTGCGCGAAGGTTCAATGCTTCTTCGCGAGGAGCAGCGGATCAGACTTCACGGCACAGGGAAGATCAGAATTTTCAAAAAGGGATCCATCCCTGCTGAATTTGGCACTGCAGATGATCTCTCCTTCCTTCTGGGGCAATGATTTTTTTATTCAAATGAATTACCTTTGAAACGATGGTCAATCAGCTGGTTCACTTTCTTAAAATATGAAGATCACATTTAAAATACTGAAGATTTCTGCGATACTGGTTCTCGCCATTTTAGTCATTCTTTTTTCAGCTTCAGTACTGATGCAGGATAAGGTCGCTGATATTATACTAAGATCACTGAATCAGAATATCTCGACAAAACTGAAGGTGGGTTCAGTCAGACTCTCATTCTTAAAGAAATTCCCGAAAGCATCACTGGAACTGAAAGATGTACTTGTTCATTCCTCATCCGGTTTTAAACAGGCAGCCTTTGGCGGCATCAATACTGATACTCTGCTCACTGCGCGCAATGTGTCAATAGAGTTCAGGCTGACTGACATACTTAGCAACAGTTATACAATTGAGAGAATCCGTGCAAGAGCAGGCAAGGTGAATTTTTTTACTGACTTCGACGGAAATGTGAACTATGATATTACTGTAAAAAGTTCAAATCCAGGGAAGGACGCCCTTACAATTGATCTTGAAAAAATCTACCTCACCGACATTAAGTCATATTATAATAACCTGGCTGCCAAACTCATAATAAATGGCGTTATCCAAAAGGGTACATTAAAAAGCAGGATACAGGGTAAGAATATAGGTTTTATCGCCGATGGTGAACTGAAGATAGACAGCCTTCAGCTGCACGGTATCAGCATCACCAGGCCAATAATCGGAGCGATTGATCTCAGTCTGCAAAAAACCGCAAAAGGGATAACATTTAAAAAGGGAATTTTCCGGATGGAAAACTGGGAATTCGGCCTTGATGGATTTGTCTCCGTTGATAATATGTTAGATCTGAATATAACAGGTAATAATATTGATGTCTCAAAAATCAGGAACTGGCTGCCGGAGAAATACCTTAAGATGATAACGGAATATAACCCGTCGGGGGTTCTGACGGGTGAAAGCAGGATCAGGGGGCTTCTGACACGAACTGTCAACCCTCATATTGAAATTAACTGGCGCCTCAGCAACGGCCGTATAACTTATGGCAATAGTCATCTGACTATCAATAACCTGTCGCTTGCCGGAAATTATTCCAACGGATCGAAAAACCGTCCCGAAACGGCCTCTTTTACGTTAAAGGATATCAAAGCCAGACTGGGATCATCGGAATACCAGGGATCTCTTACAATATCGCGCCTTAATAACCCTTTCGCTGAGATTACAATCAGGGGCAGGGCTGTTCCCGGAGAGCTCAGGGAGTTTTTCGGAATTCAGGAAATCTCCTCTGTCGGAGGATATGTTGATATTGATATTAAAGCAGGAGGTGCTCTTGATTTCAACAGGAAGAATGTGCTCCCTGCCCTGGCCGATATGAATGGAGAGGCAAACATGGTTTTTAACTCCTTCCGGATAGGTTTTAATAATGAAAAATACCTGTTTGAAGATGTAAATGGGAACCTGTCGGTCTCCGGCATATCCGTGGCTAAAAACCTGAAGCTGACCTACCGGGATCAGAGAATTACCGTGGATGGTGAATTCAGGAACCTTCTCCAGTGGATGGATGGAAGACCCGTGACGATGGTCGCAATCGCTGATATCGCTTTCAGCAGGTTTATCCCTGAAGCATTTAGCATGGATTCCTCTCCTGCTAAACCGGCACCTGCGAAAAGAAAGGCATTCAGCCTGCCCGGGAACATGATCATTGACCTTAATTTTAAAATTGACAGTCTTACATATAAAACATTTTCTTCATCAAAAATTTCAGGTGCACTCAATTACAAACCTAAACTATTAACTTTTAAATCTCTGAATATGAAATCTATGAAGGGGAGCATATCAGGTAATGGGTTCATTCTTCAGAACAGCGATAAATCTGTCCTCTCAAAGGGAATTTTTAATGTAACCCGTATTGATGTGAACAAAGCCTTCACTTCATTCCGCAATTTCGGACAGAATTTCCTGAAAGCCGAAAATATTGCAGGTTCTCTTTCAGGATCATTCTCAGTGCTTCTCCCGCTTGACTCTCTCCTCCATCCAAAGATAACCTCCCTTACCGCAGAAGGTAAATATACACTCATCAACGGAGGCCTGATAAATTTTGAACCGGTAAAAAAACTCTCATCTTTCATTGAACTCTCTGAGCTGGAGAACATAAGCTTCGCCCAGATGCAGAATGACTTTTTCATCAGAAACAATTATCTCTATATTCCCCAGATGGAAGTAAATTCATCTGCGGTAGATCTCTCTGTAAATGGTAAGCACAGTCTGGATAATGACTATGAATATCATGTCAAAGTGCTTTTGTCGGAGATACTCAGCAAGAAAAGGAAGAAGAATAAAAAAAGTGTCACCGAATTTGGTGCAGTAGAGGATGACGGGCTTGGACGGACCTCCATGCTGCTGAAAATCAAGAATAAGGGTGAAGAGGTAAAAGTAAGTTACGACATCAAAGCAGCAGCCAGTGAGATAAAAGATGATATTAAAAAAGAAAAAAAGACGCTAAAGACATTACTTAACAAGGAATACGGGTGGTATAAAAATGATACTTCAGTCGTTGAGAAACCAGCCGCAAAAAAGCCGAAATTCAGGGTGACGTGGGAAGAGAATGATGGCGCACCCGGGACAAGCACATCCACTGAAGCAGGTAAGTCAGACACGGGGTCCGGCGCAGTAAGGAAGAAATAATATCAGAACACCGGAGCTGCCCGCAAATTTATGAAAAGCAATATATTAATAACAGGAGAACTTGATCATTTACAATCATAAAACTATAGGGAAGCTGCTTTTATTCCTTTTTGCCATATGCACAGGCATGGGATCGCTGATTTATACCCAGAATCTGGTCAGCCGGCTTAAGACCGAAGAGCGGGAAAATGTACAGATGTGGGCTGAGGCCACATCCCTTCTTGCCATGTCTGATACTACTCAGAATGTTGAATTTCTCTCTACTGTCATTGATAATAATAATACGGTGCCAGTCATCCTGACCGATGAATCAGACAGTATTATCTCAGCCAGAAATTTCAACTCTGAGAAGATGAATGATCCCTCATACCTGAAGTACAGTCTCAAAAGGATCAAGGAGAGCAACAATCCTATCGTGATAAAGCTTGAAAACGGTCACTTTAATCTGATCTATTACGAGGACAGTACAATACTCACAATGCTGATCTATTATCCTTATATCCAGCTGGGAATAATTGTTCTCTTTATTCTGGTTTCATATCTTGCCTTCAGCTCCTCACAAAAAGCAGAGCAGAACCAGGTATGGGTCGGAATGTCGAAAGAGACTGCACATCAGCTTGGAACGCCAACATCCTCGCTTGCAGGCTGGATAGAGATCCTCCAGCAAAGGTATCCTGAAATTTCAATTACAAGGGAACTTGCCCTTGATGTGGAAAGGCTGGAAAAGGTTACTGAACGGTTTTCACGCATAGGATCAAAACCCTCGCTGACGAATGAGAATATAATACCTATCATTACCCGGACAATAGGTTACCTTAAATCAAGAACATCATCAAAGGTCAGGTTCATAACAGATTATAAAACAGGGGGAGAGGTAAATGTTCCTGTCAATTCAGCACTTTTTGAATGGGTGATCGAGAACGTTTTTAAAAATGCAATTGACTCCATGGAAGGAAGCGGGGAGATAACTGTCAGGCTGGTCGATAGCGATAAGCATGCTCTGATTGATATAACTGATACAGGGAAAGGGATACCAAAGAGATCTTTCAAAAAGATCTTCAATCCGGGCTTTACTACCAAGCAGAGAGGCTGGGGGCTTGGCCTCTCACTTGCCAAACGTATCATAGATGAATACCACAGGGGCAGGATCTTTGTAAGAAACTCCGAAGTAGGCAAAGGGTCGTGCATCAGGATCATTTTGAATAAAGATAAAATCTAATAGTTATATTTGCAGCCTGTTATGAACAGGAAAGATATTGAGATAATGGCCCCTGCAGGATCGTATGAATCTCTGAGGGCTGCCATCATGGGTGGTGCGGATTCGGTATACTTCGGAGTCGGGCAGCTCAACATGAGAGCAGCCTCATCAGGCAATTTCACTCTTGAAGATCTGAGACAGATAGCCATTATATGCGCTGAGAAAGGAATAAGGAGCTACATCACTCTAAATGTTGTAGTATATGACCATGAAATTGAGCAGATGCAACGGATTGTTGATGCGGCAGTGGAGAATAACATTTCGGCTGTTATTGCTTCCGACCTGTCTGTAATAAATTATGCTTATTCCCGTGGAATAGAGGTCCACCTGTCAACACAGCTTAACATCACAAATATCGAATCATTGAAATTTTATTCCCGGTGGGCTGATGTAGTGGTTCTTGCCAGGGAATTAAATATCGATCAGGTAAAGCATATCCGGAACTGCATCATTGAGCAGAACATTACCGGGCCGAAGGGAGATCCCGTCAGGATTGAGATGTTTGCACATGGCGCACTATGTATGGCCGTTTCCGGCAAATGCTATTTAAGCCTGCATGAGAACAACAAATCCGCAAACAGGGGTGAATGTTATCAGACCTGCCGTAAATCGTATGCCGTGAATACAGAAACAGGCTATGAGCTTGAGATTGACAATGAATATATTATGTCTCCGAAAGACCTGTGCACTATCGGGTTTCTCGACAGGCTGCTTGATGCCGGTGTGAGAGTTCTTAAAATTGAAGGCAGGGCCAGGTCGGCAGAATATGTCAGGGAAGTGACCTCCTGTTACAATGAAGCCTTGCTTGCAATTGAGGAAGGGACCTACGACAAAGCCATGACTGATGCCTGGAGGGAGAGATTATCCACGGTCTTCAACAGGGGATTCTGGGATGGTTATTACCTTGGTCAGAAGATGGGGGAATGGAATACAGGCTATGGCTCCAGTGCGACTAAAAGAAAGGTGTATCTCGGCAGGATCACCAATTATTTTACCCGTATGAATGTAGCCGAGATAAAGCTCGAAAACGGTGACCTTAATAAAGGAGAAACAATTCTTGTAACCGGACCTACAACCGGTGCCGTTTATTATGATGTGGATGAGATACGTGTAGACCTTGAAGTTACTGTGAAAGCCCTGAAGGGGGAGCTCTGCTCCATTAAAACCCCCGACATTCTCAGACGATCCGATAAGGTATATAAATGGGTTGATGCCAAAGATCTTATCCTTCAATAAATCTGCCAGTTCACCAGGTTATATTACCTGCCGCATCAAGAATTTTCATGGCATTAAATTCAATATCATCGGAATCTGTCTCAACGATAATCAGGTTTCCCCTGTTCTTTTTCTTTAATCCGAACCGGTACGCCTTATCGTAATAGTTAAGACTTATTTCAATTGCCCTGGCAAGATCACCTGATTCAATAGCTTTAATTGCCTCCGTTGTGTTATCTCCCCCAAGACGCCTTCTGATCCTTTCAACAGATTTTATAAGAGATCCCGCAGGATAGGCTGCATACTCCTCAATAAGTCTTGGCAGCCTCAGCCGCATCTCCATCATAAGGATCACCGAAGGGGTATTCTGCATATTTTCATAGAATCTGTCCGGAATAAAAACCGATCCTATATTCCTGCTTTCATCCTCCATCCATACCGGCTGCTTTTCATCTTTCGTCCTCAGGTCATCAAAGAGCAGGTTGGCAAATTGCTCAGTTGTCGGCTGGGGTGGTTGTCCAAGGGATCCGAAAGCAGACCCCTTGTGATTTGCAAGTCCCTCAAGATCGACAACCTGATGGCCCATAGATCTAATATGCCTGAGAATGTGAGTCTTGCTGCTGCCTGTCAGTCCTCCCAGGACTATCATTTTCCTATTTTCAGACAGGCTTTCAAGAATATAATGCCTGTATGATTTATATCCTCCTTCAAGTACCTCTGCTTCGATATCTCCCAGGGAGAATAACCAGGCCATAGCCTCAGACCTCATGCCTCCCCGCCAGCAATGGACAAGAAGCTTCCCGTTTTTTGCTGTCTCCAGGGCCCGGGAAAGCTTAGCTGACATAGAGGGGCCTGACTGCTCCAACCCTGCAAGAATTGCCGGAATTCTTCCCTTTTTTTTGTACAGCGTTCCTACAGATTCTCTCTCCAGGTCATTAAAAAGCGGGATATTGACTGCTCCGGGTATATGACCTGAATTAAATTCCGAAGGAGATCTGACATCACAAACAGGAATATCCTCTGCCAGTTTCAGGAATCTTTCAACTGATATCTTCTTTATACCCATATTATTGCATTGATCGGAACATTTAAGGCAGGTTTATCAGCTATGAGGGTCACTGTTCCGTAAAATATGTTCCAAAAAGTCTCTTAAGCTCTTCAATTCTTACAGGTTTGGAAACGAAATCCTTTATGCCTGAGAGTTCGGCCCTTCTTTTTGATTCAGGCATATTGTCGGCGGTAAAAGCGACTATCAGTACTGAGCTGTCATAATCAAGAATTTTCCTGGCCGATTCGAAACCATCCATTTCAGGCATAATGAGGTCCATGAATATCAGATCATATTTCTTTAATTTTGCCTGTAAATATCCGGCATAACCATCGTTCGACAGATCAAATTCATACCCAAGGCTTTTCAGCATTGTCCCGATAACTTTCTGATTCATAATGTTGTCTTCAACTACAAGAATCCTGATATCGTTTCTTACTTTTTGGTTATCAACAGTTTCCGTGACGTCCTCAATATATGGAAAGCTGTTCTTTATTATATTGAGCATATCACTTATTGCGAAAGGCTTTATAAGATAATGATCAATACCCATTGAAATGCACTGCTTATAATTTCCTTTTTTGTCATTTGAACTTATCATGAGCATGATAAAGTTATCAGAGAGTTTGTTTTCCCATATGGTTTTTGCCGCTTCGAATCCGTCAAACTCCTCATCATCAAATATGACAACAAGCCTGTATCTGCTATCAGGATAATTCATATTAGCCCTGATCTGATTGACTGTAGACTTCTGTAAAGTTGTAATCGTAATGGACAATCCAAGTCTGTGGAGTTTCCCAAGTACCTCGTCATCGCGGTTCTGGTTTCCTGTTATGACCAGGGTTTTTACTTTATCATATCTCCTGATGTTCTCAAAAGAAAGATTCTTGATCTGCCTGTCGTTTGAGTATGTAACTATTGTAAAGTTAATTTTTGTGCCACGGTCACCAGAGAGACCAGACGGACACTCTGCATGCAACTCACCACCCATCATCTCTACAAGCTGCCTTGAAAGAACCGTTCCGAAGGCCGATCCATCGTTCTTTCTGACAGCTTTCGACTCTATATTTACAATTTCACCGAACATCTTTTTAAGGCTCACCTTGTCGAAACTAATGCCGGTATCGCACAGCTCGAAACCCAGGGTCACAATGCCGTTGTTATTTCTTTGAAGTGAGCATCTCAGGCGGATCTCTCCGGCCTCAGTATTCCTTAGCGAGTGGTTAATCAGATTGGTAAGCACCTGCCTCAGCCTGTAAGGATCTCCTATTATACTTTCGGGCACGTTATCGTCAACCGTGAAAGTCATTTTCAGATCATTTTCCTGCTGGCTTGTAAGTGCGAGATCCGCGCAGTAATTAATCTCCTCCCTTAAATTGAACGGAACTTCATCAAGTATCATTTTCCCTGATTCAATTCTAGAAAAGTCAAGTATATCATTAATGATATTCAGCAGGACTTCCGTTGATCGCCTGAGCAGTCTTATTACATCCACCACCTCTTTCTGATGCTCAAATTTATTAAGGACATCTGTCATTCCTATAATGCCATTCAGTGGTGTACGGATCTCATAGCTCATTCTTGTAAGGAACTCGGATTTGGCAATATTGGCCTTTACCTCCTGCTTCCTGGCCGATTCCAGCATTGTCACATCAATCAATATCTCCATGGTAGCCTCTTCTCCCATAAAAATTACCGGTATGCTGTTCCTGAACAATACTATCTCACCGATCTCCTGTTTGATTATTATAAACTGGTCAGGATTAAAGCTCCCCACAAGATTTTTCGCGAAATAATCACTCTCCTCGGGCAAAGAGGTCTCCGGGAAGATTTTATCCTTCATGTCTGCTTCACTGGGATAAGAATACAGACTTGCTGCGACCTTATTTGCCTTGATTATCTCCCTGTTTTTATTGTGAATGATTACCCCTACCGGCATCTCCTCAATCAGTTTTATAAGCATTTTTTCAGAAATCATATATCGCTCCATCTCTGATTTCTGTGATCTGAAATACCTCCAGAAAATGAAAATTATGATCTGGATCAGGAGCAGCGTACCAAGAACAATAAACAGGGAATTCCTGATAATGTATTTCTGGAAAAAATCTGTTGGAGCCGAAAAGACCAGGCCCAGATCTCTCTGGAGAAGCTGGGTGGAATAGTACGAGGAGATTATCTCTTTCTTCTTTCCGTTAATTGTTGCATCGTGGATAATATTTTCAACTGAGCCGCTTGCCATTCCCCTGGTTATAGCAGCAAGCTGTGTATATTCTATTTTATTTGAATTATTGTCGTAAATTATATGCCCTGAGTCGCTTACAACCCACTGCCATTGATAATCCTTAAGATTGAACACTGAGAATATCTCTGAAAAGTATTTCTGGTAGTCAACCGTAACAACAAGGTCACCAATTGTCTCATTATCATTAATTATGGGAAGGTAATAGTCAAATCTCCCGGTTTCCCTGACAAGTTTTTCGGTATCAAGGATGCTTGCCTGGGAATGAAGTACAAAAAGCTGTTCAAGCCACTCTCCTGTTTCGCTTTCAGTGTCTTTTTTCAGTGTGAATTCATTTCTATTTTTGTCGTAGATCTTGATTCCGGTAACAAATTCCTCATATTTTGAGAAGAAGAGTTTCATCTTTTCTATTGATCGCTGGCGGCTTTCGGGATCGGTAAAAAAATGTGCAAGATCCCCGGAAAAGTTTATCCGGTTCAAATCGCTTGGAAATCCGTTGTTGGTTTCATCAACCGACAGGCCTACAATCTGGACCTGGCGGTCCAGTAACTCAATTATATAATTTATCTGTTTATTATACAGGCTCTTATAGTAAAAATAGTTAGCAAGCATGATTATAAGAAATGCCGAATAAACGATGACCAGGATCCTTCTCATTTGAGATTATGGTTGATAAAACAAAGGATATAAAGATATATGTAATAAACAATTATTCTCTTACCTGTACTTGCGGTCATCGCCCTCCATAATGTTCAGATAACTTTTGTAACGCAGGAAATCTATCTCACCATTTTCCACAGCGTTTCTTACGGCACATCCCGGTTCGTCCAGGTGGAGGCAGTTACTGAATTTACAATCTTTTGATATTCTGAATATCTCTCTGAAGAAATGGTAAATTTCGTTACGTTCCATATCTGCAACTCCAAATCCCCTGATCCCGGGAGTATCGATCACAAAGCCTCCAAAAGGCATACGGTGCATTTCAGGAAATGTCGTAATGTGCTTCCCCTGTTTGTGATAATCCGATATCCTGCCGGTTTTAAGCTTCAGCGCAGGATTAAATGTGTTCAGCAGGGTAGTCTTTCCCACACCGGAATTTCCTGATACCAGGCTGATTTTATCCTTCATCATCGACTTCAGTGTGTCAAGGCCAATATTCTCATTTACAGATATCGCGAAACATTCATAGCCGATCTTTTCATACATCGACCGGAGATATTCCATTTTTTCAACTTCAGCTTCACCATAGATATCCGTTTTGTTGATAATAATTGTTGCCGGGATCCTGTAAGCTTCGGCGGTAATAAGAAACCTGTCAATGAATTCCACCGGTGTTTCGGGAAGGATAATCGTTGCCATCAAAAAGACCTGGTCAATATTTGCAGCGATTATCTGGTACTCTTTTGAGAGATTGGAGGCTTTGCGCAGAATGTAATTCCTGCGATCGAGAATTTCTGTTATAATACCTGTCTCATTGTCTTTGTCAGGTTCGAACAGCACATTATCACCGACTGCTACCGGATTGGTTGTACGCAGTTCTTTTATCCTCAGTTTTCCCCTTATTGAACACTCAAGGGTCGTTCCTTTGCTTAGTACCCTGTACCTGCTGCCGGTTGATTTTAGTACGATTCCCGTTTCCAAAAGATATATTTTAGGACAAAAGTAAGGAAAAGATAGACACTAAGGACCTTAAAGTGTCTGGGCTCAGGGCACGGGGCACGGGGCTCAGGGCGCGGGGAGGTCGGCCCGGCGCCGGAATAAAAAACCCTCACCGGTTGGAGAGGGTTAATATTCTGGATGCCTTATGTGATCAGTTATCGGAAGCCATAAGGAGGAATGGCTTCATTTCAAAGCTATGATAATAGGGCCTTAATCTCTCGGTGTTATAGTAGTCAGATACTTTGACTATTTTTTTGGATGCCGTTACAACGTCAATCGGAAGATTATCGTACCTTCCGTTCTTGAGCACCACAATTCTTCCATGAACACCCTTGAGAATAAGGTCGAGAGCCAGGTTTCCGTAAGCCATTGGCACTATTGAATCGAGAGCATCAGGGTCACCGCCGCGAACCATATATCCAAGCTTCTGATTTATCACATTAATTGTCTTGCCTTTATTATATTTCCCTGAAAGATCTTTGAGCTTTGCAGAGACCATATCTCCGATGCCGCCAAGCTTTGCATGTCCGTAAGCATCTTTCTCACTGTCAGAAAATACCATTTCTCCACCCTTGAACATTGCACCTTCTGAGACGAGAACAACCGAATATTTGCTCGGATTATGGTTCCTGTCCTCAACAAGCAGCTGGGTAAGCAGATCAATATCAAATTCAAATTCAGGAATTACACATCTGTTTGCAGCTCCTGCCATAGTCGGAAGCATAGCTGTAAATCCTGCATATCTGCCGAATACCTCAAGAACAAGTAATCTTTCGTGCGATCCCGCAGATGTCCTGAGACTGTTGGTCATCTGGATAGTTCTTGTTACGCAGGTGCTGAAACCGATACAGTAATCGGTTCCCGGAACATCATTGTCCATAGTCTTTGGAATGGCCACGACGTTTACTCCCTTTTTGTAAAGATGAACCCCGTAACTAAGCGTATCGTCTCCGCCAATAGGAATAAGGTAATCGACACCCAGCCATTCGAGGTTCTTTATTACTTCCGGTGTAAGATCGTTAACTTCGGCATTGTAGGTGCTCTGAAGATGTTCCGGAACACTTCCTTTTGACATGTGGCTGGGCCTGGTCCGGGATGTATGAAGGAAAGTTCCGCCTGTACGGCCTGCCTTATTGACTATGTCGTCAGTAAGAACCTGAAAGTTGTTGCTGTTATCTGCCTTTGTGTCTCTTATTAATTCAGTTACTCCGGCCCATCCCCTGCGCAGTCCGATAACCTTATAACCTTCGCGGTTTGCTCGGATAGTGACCGCACGTATAGCAGGATTCAGTCCGGGGACATCTCCTCCACCTGTGAGTATAGCTATAATACCTTTGGTTGATTTTTGATTCGCCATGATCTTTTGCTTTTTATTTGGTACCATTATTACTAATTTTAAGACCTCTAAAGTAAAACTTTTTAATATTATTCCAAAAAACCTGCCTGTGACTGATAATCAATCCGAAGTGAACTCTCAAAACAGTAAAACTGTTCTGATAACCGGGGGTAATGGCCTGGTGGGGAGATACCTTAGCTCTATCCTTACATCGCAGGGATTCAGAGTTTCAGTGCTTTCCAGAAATGCCGGAAAAGCTGGCATGGGAAATAATATATTCAAATGGGATCCTGAAAAGAGGTATATCGATCCGGCTGCCGTAAAAGGTACGGACTATGTAATCCATCTGGCAGGAGCCGGAATAGGAGAAAAAAGATGGTCAGAAAGGAGGAAGGTGGAAATTCTGAACAGCCGTATAGAAACAGCCCTTTTCCTTCGCGAGGTATTTAAGGCCAGCGGTATTAAGCTGAAGGCATTCATTTCTGCTTCAGCCGTAGGGATTTACGGGTCGGTGACCTCGGATAGGATATTTAAGGAGGATGACCCTCCTTCGGAGGATTTTCTGGGTATTACATGCAGGTTATGGGAAGAGGTTGCCAGCCTCTTTGCTGATGAGGGTTGTCGTGTGGTAAAGATAAGGACTGCGGTAGTCATTGAGAAAAGCGATCCGGCTCTTGCCCGGCTCATGGGACCGGCAAGGTACGGAGCGGTTGTCAGGGTCGGAACCGGCCGCCAGTATTTCCCCTGGATACATATTGATGACCTGTGCAATATTTACCTGAAGGCAATCAGGGATCAAAATATGCAGGGCGCTTATAATGCTGTTGCGCCTGAACAGATTACCCATAATGAATTTGTCAGAACAATGGCAGCGGTTATGAACAGGCCTGTTTTTCTGCCTCCTCTTCCGGCATTTATAATGAAGATATTATTTGGCGAGATGGCTGACGTGATCCTTGAAGGAAGCCGTATCTCTTCCGTAAAAATAATTGATGCAGGTTACAGATTTGAATTTCCGGACCTATCCTCTGCGCTTAAAAATATCATCCTCTCTTTGAAATGATCTCAAGCTTGCTCAGGTCGACAATCTCAATTGTCTTGCCGAATACCCTGATTATCCCCTCTTTTTTAAAATCAGACATGGTTCTGATTACATTTGCAGTGCTCATCCCGATATAATCCGCAATCTCTTTTCTTGAGACAGGCAGGTCAAAGACCCTTGAATTATAAATATCGTGCGTAAAATAAAGAAGAACAAATGCCACCCTGCCAATAAGGTTTTTCTGCCTTATATCGAGGGTCTGACTTATAATTTTATCATTGATCATTGATATCTTTGAAAGAAGTCCCATGGCAAACCCTCCGTTTCTCATAAACAACTCTTTTATAAAATCAAGCTTAACAAGGCAGACTACGGAATCTTCAAGGGCAGATACGGAATATTGATACCTTTCCTCCGAAAAAATGCTCATATTGCTTACAAATTCAAACGGCCTTGTGATTGTTATTACCTGTTCCTCCCCTGTGGAGGTTCTTCTGTAGAGCTTTACAAGACCGCTTTTCAGATATTTAAAGTTGGTAATTTTTTCTCCTTCATGATTTATTACCTCTCCCTTACGAAATGATTGTTCCTCCTTATTTTCGCATAATTCATCAATTGATGCATCATCAAGGTAAGAGAATACAACATCCCTGAATTCGCAACTTTCACATATGCAGGGTCTTTTCTTTTCGTTCACTTTAATAAATTTTTCGTCAAATTTACCATTTTCCTGATCATTATATCAAATTCCAATTTGTTTTATTGCCAAATTTGGGCCTAATTTGAAAGTCTGAATTAACAATTTTGCGCTTTCTGCAGAAAATGATATACAAAACTGATTACCATATGCATTCAACCTTCAGTGACGGAAGGTCAGCCCCGGAGGATTATATTGAACCTGCTCTGGTTGCAGGACTGAGCGAGATAGGATTTTCCGAGCATCTTACCCTTTTCAGGGATCTGGAAGACTGGAATATGAATCCTGCTAAACGTTTCCGCATATATCGAATACCTGGATTCTCTCAGGAACAGTACGAATAAGATCAAAATCAGAACCGGCCTGGAAGTTGACTATTTTGCAGGCAGGGAAAACGAAATCCGTGACTTTCTGTCTCCTTTACCTCTCGATTATGTTATTGGTTCTGTTCATTACCTCGGTGAAAAAACAGTGGATTTCGGGCCTGAATTTTATGAAGGGAAGAATATCGACAATCTCTTTAAATCCTATTTTGAATCTGTTGGTACTGCGGTGGCTTCGGGGATTTTTGATATTATCGGCCACTGCGATCTGATAAGGATCTATGGTTATAAGCCCTCATTTGACCAGGAACCTGTGTACAGAAATCTGGCAAGGACTATGAAAAAGCATGATGTGGTATTTGAAGTAAACACCAATGGCAGGAACAGGCCTCTTGCGGATTTTTATCCCGACAGGCGGTTTCTGAATATTTTCAGGGAAGAAAATGTCCCTGTATGCGTCAATTCTGATGCACATATGCCAGCAAGGGTTGGACAATATTTCGATGAAGCTTA
The DNA here is from genome assembly GCA_963816345.1 of uncultured Bacteroidales bacterium. GTDB lineage: Bacteria > Bacteroidota > Bacteroidia > Bacteroidales > VadinHA17 > LD21. The sequence continues at coordinate 143,092 of CAWFKI010000004.1, read as the reverse complement.
TGAGCTTTTAAGATATACCGGCTTTACCGAAATGGCCGTTTTCGATAAGAGAGTAAGAAATATGGTTCCGTTTTAAACCCTGGCTTCAGGGAGCATTGCGATATTAACGATCAGCTTGAAAGGACATGATCCAGGAAAATCTTCACTCCTATTGCAATAAGCATCAGTCCTCCGATTATCTCAACCTTGTTACCCAGCCTGGCGCCTGCTGATTTACCTATTCTTATTGCCGTCATTGATGACAGGAAAGTGACAATCCCTATCAGTATTCCGGCCTTCCATATCTGTACGTACAAAATTGCAAAGCTTATCCCTACCGCAAAGGCGTCTATGCTTGTTCCGAGGGCTATTGTCAGAAGAACCAGCTTGCTTCCGGAATATTTTGATTCTGACTTATTGTCTGATTTCCTTTTGCCTTCTATGATCATCCTGAGCCCCAGAAAAGTCAGAAGCACCAGTGCGACCCAGTGATCTGCTGATTTTAACGCGTAGGTGATAACCGATCCCATGAAATACCCGATAATTGTCAGTCCTCCCTGAAAAAGCGCCAGAACAGTTGCAACAATCAGAGCCTGTCTGAAAAGTATTTTGTTCTGACTACCCCGTACGAAAGAGAAACGGCAAAAGTATCGAAGGAGAAGCTCAGTGCTATGGCAATTATTGTAAAGTTATCCATCATCAGATCTTAAATCCGGCAAATATAATATAATTCATCCTTATAAGGATTTTGATCCCGAATGCATATATTTGAATATCATATAAAGTACGATGAGAGCTGTCATCCAACGCGTAATCCGGAGCTTCCGTGACGATTAAAAACAAGTTAAAATCAGAAATCGGTCAGGGATTGCTTGTTTTTGCCGGCATTGAGGAAACTGACGATGAGAGTGATGTTGAATGGCTCTGTAATAAGATTGTACAGCTCCGGATCTTTAATGACAATCTATGGGGTTATGAATCTCCCGGTTATCGGAACGGGAGGAAGCATAATGGCGATCAGTCAGTTCACCCTGCATGCAAAGACAAAAAAAGGTAACCGGCCTTCATATATCCGTGCGGCACATCCCGAAATTGCTGTTCCGCTTTACGAGAGCTTCGTCAGCAGACTCTCCGGGTTGCTTGGAAAGGAGGTGGCACCGGAGAGTTTGGTGCAATGATGAAGGTAATGCTTATAAATGATGGCCCGGTAACAATAATAATTGACACAAAGGCAAAGGAGTAGTACAATGTAGAAATATCTGCTGTAAAATCAGAAGAAATCTCCTATTCGCATGTCTGAACAAAACACATCCAAAAAATCTGTTCTGCTTGTTGCAACTTTTGCCGCTTTCCTAACCCCGTTTCTTGGTTCTGCAGTAAATCTTGCCCTCCCTGCAATTGGAAAAGATCTGCATGCGAATGCAATTCAGCTTGGCTGGGTAATTAGCAGCTTTATTCTCTCCTCTGCTATATTTCTCTTACCTTTCGGAAGGTTGGCTGATATAACAGGAAGAAAAAAGATCTTTTCACTGGGAATATTACTCTTCACAATTTCCACCCTGCTTATAATCTTCTCCCGCAGTATAACTTCGCTGATTATTTTAAGGGTATTCCAGGGGCTTTCAAGCTCGATGATATATGGTACTAGCCTTGCCATCATTACTTCGGTTTTTCAGCCCGGGGAACGAGGAAGAGCTATGGGTATTAATATAACTGCCACTATCTTGGCTCCTGCGGACCGTATCGGAGGATTACTGACACAGTATCTGGGATGGAGAAGCATTTTGTTTCTGGTTCCTTTGGTTTGTTTCACTTCTTCTTATCATGGAAAATTAAAACCGAATGGGCAGATGCATCAGGTGAAAATTTTGACTGGAGGGATCTGTCATTTATGGAATGCCCTTTCATCATTTATGTTTGGATTTTCACGTTCCCTTCATATCGGGTGGATTTTATTTCACAGGTTGTAATGGCAGTGTCTTATTCTGCTGAGAAAAATCAGCAATCCCGTTTTTGATATCAGCCTGATTCTCCTAACAGGGTTTTTGCGTTCTCAGGCCTTGCAGCTCTTATCAACTATTCAGCCACAAGCGCAATTGGATTCTTTATGAGCCTCTACCTGCAATACCTTAAGGGAATGGATGCACGAACCGCCGGTCTGATTATGATCTCCCAGCCCTTAGCCATGACCCTTCTATCCCCGGTCGCAGGAAGGTTATCGGATAAAAGGAATCCCGGGGTTATCGCTTCTTTTGGTATGGGACTAACTGCTAGCAGGGCTCATTTTACTGTGCTTTATAAGTAAATCCACCCCGGACTACATGATAATATTACTTTTGATCCTTATGGGAACAGGATTTGGCCTGTTCTCCTCCCCAAACTCAAATGCAATTATGAGTTCGGTAGAAAAGCGTCATCTTGGAATTGCCTCAGGGGTTGTCGGAACAATGAGGATGATCGGACAGATGATGAGTATGGGTATTGCAATGATGCTCCTTTCGTTGTATATAGGTAAAAAGCCTATTAATCCCGAGACTTATCCGGAGCTGATTGCAGCAATGAGGTCAGGGTTTATGATCTTTTCTGTTCTGTCCGTATTTGGTATCCTGGCTTCCCTTGCGCGAAATGAAACGCAGGGAAATAGAAAAAGAGTGAGGCTTTAAATTCTCTTAAAATTACTCAATCATCTGATATATAGACCTCAAAAGCCTTAAACATACCCTGTCTTACAAACATTTCGAAAAAATCCTTGTCTGCCTTCAATAATTCGCCTGAAAACTTATTATTAATATTTCGCCTGCAACTTAATTTTAAATAAAATTAATTATGAAAACAAAAAGCATTATATTGACCCCGTTCTTTTTATCATAGTACCGTTATCTTGATTTAACATAACTGTTTACTTATGACAAAGCTATATCAGAAACTGATCAAATCATGTCCTACTGAAACAGAAGTTACCAAGGGGCTGAAAAAGGTATTTTCCGTCTCACCGGCAGTTCCGGACAAACATCTGCTGATGAGTATCTTAAACCTGATTGATCTAACAAGCCTTAATACTACTGACAACAAAAGCAATATTATTCATTTTGCAGGCAGGGTCAACAGCTTCTCGGGTCGTTATTCTAACATTCCCAATGTTGCTGCGATCTGTGTCTACCCCAATTTTGTTTCGGTTGTAAAGGAAAAACTAACGGCAAAGAATGTTAAGATTGCTGCAGTTGCAGGAGCTTTTCCTTCCGGCCAGACCTTCCGCAGCATAAAGGTTACAGAATGCAAGATGGCTATAGAGGCCGGAGCAGATGAAATTGATATAGTAATTCCGGTGGGTGCCTTTCTTGGCAACGATTTTGTTGTGGTCATTGACGAAATAAGGGAAATAAAAACAGCCATCGGGGATAAACAGCTAAAGGTAATTTTGGAATCGGGACTCCTGAGCAGCCATGAACAGGTCTTCAAAGCCTCAATGATTGCGATGGATGCCGGTGCGGATTTTATTAAAACATCCACCGGAAAAACAGCCGTCTCAGCTACGCCTGAAGCAGCTTTTGTCATGTGCAGGGCAATCTCCGATTTCTATTCGGAAACCGGAATCAGGGTGGGGTTTAAAGCTGCAGGGGGAATTTCAAATCCCTCGGATGCAATAACCTATTACTATATTGTCAGACACTGTCTGGGTGAAGGGTGGCTGAACAATACTCTATTCAGAATTGGTGCAAGCAGGCTGGCCAACAATATTTTATCTGAAATTTCAGGTTCCAGTGCAGATCATTTCTGATAAAAGAACTGATCACTTTTATGAAGTACTCTTGCTTTATCATTACTTTTGTGTTTTGAATCCAGAATAGTGATGATAATCTCTTATCCAGAATTTCAGCAGGATAGCATTCCCCGAAAAAATATTGCAGTTCAGGATACTGCCCTGTTGAAACCTGTTGAAGACTCAGTTTCAGGGAAGCTTCAATTAAAGGATTCTCTGCCACGCCATTTTCTTTCACAAAGAAAGCCCGTAATAATTATATCGGACACAACTTCCCTATGTGTCCGTAACAGCATAGCCGACATAACATTCTACGATACCAATAATATCGCTACCAGGGCCGGACAGTCCGGTTACGACAGATTTCCATTCTTATTCATTGAAAAGAACCGCCGGATACAGGATAAGGAAATGGTGTCACTGGTAAAACAGCTCAGGCCCGGAAAAGAACTTCCGGTGCGCCTGCTTCACGATGACTGGATCATTTTGATTGTCATCCTGGTGGCATACCTGTTCTCCTTTCTGCGATCTTCCTCAAAAAAAATCGGGCCCGGGATAGCCAGGTTTTTCGTACTAAAAGGGATAAATGAGACTTCAGTCAGGGATATCGGAGCACTTTTTCAGTGGGAATCAACTCTAAAAAACCTTATCTCGTTTCTGATTTTCGGCCTTTTCGGATATTGTGCAGCTACCTACTATGGCTACACACCATCTCGTATTTCAGGATTTCTTTTCTGGCTGATTGCAGTTACCGTGATAATCTCAGCTGTTACGGCCAGGCATTTAGTCTGTATTGTCACCGGCAGTGTCAGCAGTGAAAATGAAGTGTTCCGGAAATATCTTCTTGGCATATATCAGTTTTACTGGTTCGGTGCACTTTCACTTTTTATCATTATAATACTTCTGTCATATACGACATTATTTACTGTGGATGCTTATTTTAAAATGGGAATAATTGTGCTTGGGATCCTTTATCTTATCAGGATACTAAGACTATTTGTAATATTTATAAACCGGAATATATCAATATTGTATTTGATTTTATACCTTTGTGCGCTGGAAATTCTGCCTATATTGATATCTGTGAAATATATTTCAGGCCTTGTTTAATGTGGCGAGTGTTACTTTGAGAGTGAAACTTAAACTGTAAAGAGTTGAAAATAAGGAAGATTTTAGTATCGCAGCCAGAACCTACCAATCCGAAATCTCCATATTTCGAGCTGGCTAGAAAGTACAATCTGAAAATTGATTTCAAACCTTTTGTCCAGATTGAAGGTATTCCTTCAAAAGATTTCAGACAACAAAAAATCAACCTTCTTGATTTTTCTGCTGTTATTTTCACAAGTAAGACCGGTATTGATCACTTTTTCAGAATTTGTAACGAACTCAGAACTGTCGTTCCTGATACAATGAAATATTTCTGTATCACGGAGAATGTTGCATTTTATCTGCAGAAATATATTGTATACAGGAAGCGCAAGATCTTTCACGGGAAAGCTAAATTTCAGGATCTCATTGATGTGATCATCAAGCACAGGGAGGATAATTTCTTTGTGCCCCTGTCGGAACCTCATAATACTGAAATTCCCGAACTTCTTGACAAGAGTCAGATACGGTATACAATAGGTACTCTTTATAAGACGATAAGCACTGACTTCTCAAGTGAAAAAGATTTCGATTACGATATCCTCGTATTTTACAGTCCTTCAGGAATAAAGTCCCTCAAAGAGAATTTCCCGGGATTTGTTCAGGGTGACATGAAAATTGCCGCTTTCGGACCAACAACCGCCTGTGCTGTTGAACACGAAGGACTCAGGCTCGACATAAATGCTCCCAATCCAAAAGCTCCGTCGATGACTATGGCCCTGGATGATTTTTTAAAAGAGCATAACAGGAACATACGGTAAGAGTGCATTATCAGTACTGACCTGCTGCAGTCTCCGGAAGATATCCGCTAATGAGTTCAGGACAGGTTTTAATTATGAATATCAAAAGGGAGACTTTTGTCAAGGCGGAAAGATTATGCAGTACCAAAATCATTTCCGGACTGTTCGAAAATGGCAAAATATTCCACACACCTCTTTTCAAGGTAGTGTGGGGAATAAGCCCTGCCAGATTAACCTACCCGGCCCAGGTCACATTCAGTGTTTCAAAAAGAAACTTCAGGCTGGCAGTAACCCGCAATCTTATAAAGCGCAGGATGAGGGAAGCCTACCGGAAAAACAAACATCTGCTTTATGAATTCCTTTTATCCGAAGAGCTGCAACTGGTCTTCGTTGTCATTCTGAAAGCCGATTCAATCCCAGGTTATCAGGATATCGAAAAATCAATCTCCGCGATGCTGACAAAACTGATCTCAAGGATAAAAGAGGAGAATAAAAAATGTTAAATTTGTCTTAATAGTTTCTTAATCAAAGCCATTACCAATAATTCTTAGTATTTTCGCCGTTCAATTATTAAGCCGCTTCAGATATGAAAAAGTTTCGTACAGGGAAAATCGTACTGGCGTTAACCCTGCTGCTTATAGCCGGAATTAGTACAGGTTTTCTGGTCAACCAGGAATCGAGAGATTTCAGGATAGCAAAAAATCTTGATATCTTCTTTTCACTTTTCAGGGAACTGAACACCTTTTATGTGGACACAATCAATCCTGACAAGCTGATAAAGACCGGAATAGATAATATGCTTAAAACGCTCGATCCCTATACAGTATATTATCCCGAATCGGAAAGCGATGAATTCACATTTATGACAACAGGAAAATATGGTGGTATCGGCTCTCTCGTAAGAAATAACGGTGAATATACAGTTATAACTGAGGTATATAAAGGATTTCCGGCCGACAAGGCAGGGATCAAGCCCGGTGATCTTCTGAAGAAAGTTGACGGCACTTCACTCAAAGGATTATCAACAGATAAGGTAAGTGAAAAACTTAAGGGAAACCCCGGAACAGATATCAACATCACTGTAGGGAGGAATGGTAAAGATCTGGATCTGCAGCTCAAAAGGGAAAAGATCACAATGCCCCCGGTTCCCTATTACGGGATGCTTGATTCAAATACCGGTTATATCCGTTTTACCAACTTCACACAGAACTGCATTTCAGATGTTAAAAGCGCACTCATAGCATTAAAGGAACAAAATGCCCGGCAGATAATTCTGGACCTGAGAGGGAACCCCGGTGGATTGCTTACTGAAGCCGTGGAAATTGTGAACCTCTTCGTGCCCCAGGGCACCGAGGTTGTAGCTACCAGGGGCAAAGTCAAGCAGTTTGATGAGGAGTACAAGACAAATAAGGAGCCTGTTGATCCGAAAATTCCACTTGCTCTTATCATTAACAGCGGTTCTGCCTCAGCATCGGAAATAGTTGCAGGAGCAATTCAGGATCTCGACAGGGGAATAATAGTGGGTCAGCGGTCGTACGGTAAGGGACTGGTGCAGATCACACGCCCGTTAAGCTATAATACACAGCTTAAGGTCACAACGGCAAAATATTATATTCCGAGCGGAAGATGCATCCAGGCACGCGATTTTTCTCACCCGAATCCCGACGGCAGTGTCGGCATAATTCCTGATTCGCTTATCTCCGATTTTAAAACCAAACACGGAAGGATTGTCAGGGATGGAGGAGGAATAACCCCCGATATTGAGATAGTACCGGAATCTCTTAGCCAGATTACCAGTGAACTTTATATCAGGAACTATATTTTTGATTTTGCCACACAGTATTACTGGGCTCATCCTGATATTACTTCAATTGACAATTTTAAGTTCAGCGATAAGGATTATAGTGATTTCAGAGATTACCTCGTGAAGCGTAACTTCGATTATAAAACTGTTACGGAGGAATCGTTCAATGAGCTTATTGCCAATGCCAGGAAGGAAAAATACTATGATATGCACAAGGAGCTCTTTACTGAACTCGGGAAGGATATTGCACATGATCTCAATCAGGATCTGAAACAATTCAAGGGTGAAATAACCGACCTGCTTGAGGATGAGATCGTAAGCCGGTATTTCTATGAAAGCGGGGCGATTTCTTATTCGATAAAGAAGGATGAACAGGTATTAAAGGCTTTACAAACCCTTAACAGTAAGAAGGACTATGATTCAATCCTTGAAGGAAAAGAGGGATCGATACAGGTAATGAGCAAATCCAAAAATAATAATTCAAGAGAGTAAGTATATCCCCGACCAGGCAAATTCCGGAAGCCTCTTTAACACAGGCGGCCGTTACTTCCACGTGTGGGACTCATCATCATAAATTTCCTTTTTCCACACAGGGAGTCTTTCCTTGATCATCTCAACTGTCAGGCTGCAGGCTTCCATAGCCTGTTTCCTGTGCCCGGCAGAAACAATAACAAAAAGCGAGATCTCACCCGCCTTAACAATGCCTGTCGAATGGATTATCCCGACAGATTTTACATCAGAGAACTTTTCCAGTATTGATCCCTTTATCTTTTCAGCCTCAGCGTTCACCATACCTTCATAGGCCGAATATTCTATGGCCGTTACTTCCCTCCCTTCGCTCCTGTCTGCCCTCACCTGGCCCAGAAAAACCGAGTGACCACCTGAACCGGTATCTTCACCTGCTTTAGTTAAAAACTTATCGATCACCTGCTGTGTTACCGGTCCGCTGATAAGATAACTCATCTGTTTGTCTGATTTTACGTAAGAAAAATTCCTAGCCTCCTGCAAACGGAGGCAATAAGGCCACCTCATCATTGTCATTCAGGGCACTGTCCCCGTTAATTATCTCATTATTCAGCGAGATCCTGTAATTGTAATGCCTGATTTCAGGAAATTCATCCTCCAGTCTGTGCTTCAGGTCAGATATTGATCTTACTCCATTGTAATGCCTGATATCGATGCCCGCCACCTCAGAAAGGACTCCGAAAAACATAACCTTGATTGTCATAGTAATGTCATTTCTACCTATCTCACTTCAATGCGCCTCAAACCAGCTTTTTCCCGTACCACAGTCTACTTTAAGCGGAACATCCAGCTCGACGGCATTGGACATCTCGTATATGACCATATCTTTAAGCTTTTCCAGCTCATTTATCTCAGCTTCAAATATAAGTTCGTCATGCACCTGCAGGATCATCCTTGATCTGTATTTCTCTGACTTCATCCTGTCGTGTATCCTTACCATGGCAATCTTTATTATATCGGCAGCACTGCCCTGGATGGGTGCATTTATAGCGTTCCTTTCGGCATTGCCTCTTACAACCTGGTTCCTGGAATGAATATCCGGCAGATGTCTTCTGCGTCCGAACATGGTTGTAACATATCCCGACTCCCTGGCTTTCTTAATGCTTTCGTCCATATATACCTTTACACCGGGGTAGGATGTGAAATAGCCGTCAATAAGATCTTTTGCCTCTTTCCTTCCTATTGTCAGCCTCTCGGACAGTCCATAAGCCGAAATACCGTAAATGATCCCGAAATTTGCGGTCTTGGCCCTGCTGCGCATCTCCCTTGTCACTTCTCCTATTGCAACACCGAATATTTTGGCAGCAGTGGCTGAATGAATATCGTTCCCGGAGAGAAAATCATCGATCATGCTTTTATCCCTGCTGAGGTGCGCTATGAGTCTCAGTTCAATCTGCGAGTAGTCGGCCGAAAGGAAAAGATGACCCTTATCCGGAACAAATGCTTTTCTTATCTCCCGGCCTCTCTCATCTCTGACCGGAATATTCTGAAGATTGGGATTGTTTGAACTGAGTCGTCCGGTCGAGGCAACAGCCTGATTAAAGGAGGTGTGGATCCTCCCGGTTTTCTTATTCACCAGAAGAGGCAGAGCTTCGACATATGTGGAAAGAAGCTTTTTAAGTCCCCTGTATTCCAGTACTTTATTAATTATCGGGTGCTTGTGGGCAAGCCTCTGCAAGATCTCTTCATTTGTTATGAACTGCTTTGTTTTTGTGACCCTGGCATGATCGTCAAGCTTCAGCCGTACAAAAAGGATCTCGCCCAGTTGTTTTGGTGAGGAGATGTTGAATTCAGTTCCGGCGAGGGCGTAAATCTCATTTTCAAGAGAAATGATATCCTCCCTCAGGTTGACTGTAATCAGCTTCAGATCCTCCTGATCAAGCTTTACTCCATTTCTCTCCATGGCTGCCAGGACACTTATAAGCGGCATTTCAATATTCCTGGAAAGATATTCCAGCCCTTCAGCTTTAATACGGGGTTCAAATATATTCTTCAGCTGATATGTCACATCGGCGTCCTCGACTGCATATTCCTTAAGCTTTTCGAGAGGTACGCCCCTCATATTTATCTGATTTACCCCTTTTTCCCCGATGAGTGATTCAATATGAACCGGACTGTATGAAAGGTAACTCTCGGAGAGCAGGTTCATGTTGTGTCTCATATCAGGTTCCAGCAGGTAATGGGCAATCATCGTATCAAAAAGAGCACCGCGCACATCAATTCCGTAATTCCCCAGGACCTGAATATCGAATTTCAGATTTTGTCCGATCTTCACTATGCCCGGATTCTCAAAGACAGGCCTCAGTACTTCAAGAATTGCTTTTGTTTCAGCTTGTGATTCAGGGAAGTAAATCAGATAACCAATTCCCTTCTTCCATGAGAATGAAAGAGCAACCAGCTCTGAATCAAGGGGATTAATGCCAGTCGTCTCAGAATCAAAACAGAATTCCTTAAGTGATCCTATTGTATCAACAAACTTTCTGAGGGCCGGCCCGTTTTCGATGATTACATAATTATGATCCTCATTGTCTATCGATTTTTTATTGCCCTCTGCGGTAACCAGTGCTATCGCCAAAGAGTGTACCCTGAATATTTTCTTCCTTATTTTCAAAAAGCTGCTGTTGCTGTTCCTGTTTTTCGGATTTTTCTATCCCGGAAAAAATTCTGGTGGCAACCTGTCTGAATTCCAGCTCATCAAAAAGAGCTTTCAGTTTTACTGTATCGGGAACCTCCAGAATGAGAGCGCCTTCGTTGAGCTCGACCGGTACATCCTGTTCAATAGTTACAAGCCTTTTGGAGAGTTCGATCTGATCCCTGTAATTCTCAATTATCTCCTTAAGCTTTCCCTTTAATTTATCGGTATTTTTGAAAAGCTCTTCAACACTCCCGTATTCAGCGATAAGCTTCATAGCCGTTTTAGGGCCGACACCCGGAGCTCCGGGTACATTGTCGGCAGTATCTCCCATTAGTGCAAGTACATCAATGACCTGTTCAGGACGTGTGACGGAGAACTCCCTTTTTATATCTTCAACACCCCATACAACAGATTCATTCCCGCTTCTTGATGGCTTTAACATAAAGACATTTCCTGAAACCAGCTGTGCATAATCCTTATCGGGAGTAACCATGTAAGTAATAAATCCTTTCCCGGAAGCTTTCCTGGCCAGTGTACCTATCACATCATCCGCTTCAAATCCCGGATAATCGATTACAGGGATCTTATATGCCTCAATAAGCTTTTTTATGTAGGGGATTGCTCTTCTAATATCCTCCGGTGTCTCATCACGGTGTGCTTTATAATCTTTAAACATCTCATGCCTGAAGGTAGGGGCGGATGTGTCAAATACAACTGCAATATGCGTAGGTTTCCGTTTCTGGAGAACCTCCTCAAGGGCCAGGAGAAATCCGAAAATCGCAGAGGTATTAAAACCTTTTGAGGTGATCCTCGGATTTCTGATGAATGCATAATATGCACGGAAGATAAGTGCATAGGCATCAAGTAAAAATAGCTTCTTTGTTTGATTTTCAGTCATGTTTAATTCATTCATTGTCAGAAGCGTACCATTCGGCAAATGAAGTGGCAGTTTCATAGAGTTTAAGACTGTGCAGCTTTATACCCGGGGAAAGCAATCCTGCAATTCTGGAGGCAAAATCCACGACAAGATTCTCGCAGGTTGGCTGATAATCCACAAGAACTGTATTTCCGAAAAGAGTTGTATAACAGTTCCAGCTTCTCTTTTTCAAATCCCTTACTGACTACAACCGAATGGTCGAAGACATTGATAATCTCTTTCCTGATAATATTCTTCAGGTCTTTAAAGTCGAGAACCATCCCGTTCTTCGGATTTTCCTGGTCGTCGAGAGGAATGCCGGAAAGTGTAACAAAAAGACGATATGAATGACCATGGACATTTCTGCATGGCCCGTCATAATTCAATAAGACATGTGCCATTTCAAAAGAGAACTCCTTTGTTACCCTGACTACTGAAGCCATATACCCTGATTTATAAAACCGTCACAAAATTAACCATTCCTGATGATAAGGTGAATAGTTTTTGCCGCTTTTCTGCTTTTCTGACAGTAATATCAGTAGCTGGCTGTCAATTAAAAGCAAATAATATTTAACTTTGCACTAATTAATTAGTATTTGGACAGATGGTGATTGAAGAAACGGGGATCAGGTTGACTTTTCCTTCGATGTTCAGAGAGACTCTCAGGAAGTATGGCAAGTGCAATGCTTATGCTTTTGCAGGTGAACAACCAAAAAGCTATGAAACAGCGTATAAGGAGATTTTGGCCCTTATGGCGCTGCTTGAGAAGAACGGCATCTGCCAGGGAGATAAGGTTGCTATACTGAGCTCCAACATGCCGAACTGGGGAATAACCTACTTTGCAGTTACATTCATGGGCGCCGTTGCGGTACCGGTATTGCCTGATTTTTCAAATACGGAAGTCGGAAATATTCTTGAACATTCGGGCGCCAGGGTAATATTCATTTCGGGTTCATTATTATCGCGGATTGAGGGTTTTGTATCGGCTGATCTTAAGACCGGAATTCTGATTGAAGATTACTCCTATCTGTTTTCACAGAGTGGGGCCCCTCCGTTTGATCCGGATTCTTTTCCGGAAAAAAATTATCATGTGGCTGAAGAAGATCTGGCCTCAATCATATATACTTCAGGAACCACAGGGAGGTCAAAGGGAGTAATGCTGACTCATAAAAATATAACCTTCAATGCATTAAAAGGTATGGTCATTCAGCCAATTGATGAAACTGACAGGTTCTTATCTGTTCTTCCTTTATCTCATACCTACGAGAATACACTGGGTCTGGTGTTACCCATGCTTGCCGGATCATGCGTTTATTACCTCAGGAAACCGCCCACTCCCACAGTTCTTCTTCCGGCCCTGGCTGAAGTAAAGCCTTCAATGATGCTGACCGTGCCGCTTATAATCGAAAAGATATATTTCAATAAGATCCTGCCGGTATTCAGGGATAAAATGATCATTAAGCTGCTTTATAATATTCCTCTCCTGAGAAAGAAACTTAATGAAGCAGCAGGGAAAAAGCTGCTGAAGACATTTGGCGGAAACCTGAAATTTTTTGGTATCGGAGGCGCCAGGCTCAATAAATCAGTTGAGAAATTTCTTATTGAGGCTAAATTCCCATATGCGGTCGGCTATGGCCTGACAGAGACAGCTCCGCTGCTTGCAGGGGCTAATCCGGCCGTCTGTCTTTGAATCAACAGGACCCGCAATAGAGGGTATCGAACTTATCATTCATAATCCCGATCAGAAAACAGGTGAGGGAGAAATCTGGGCAAAAGGTCCGAATATTATGAAGGGGTATTACCGGGAACCTGAAATGACCGGGGAGGTACTTACAGCTGACGGCTGGTTTAAGACAGGAGACCTTGGAGCTCTTGACAGATCGGGTAACCTGTTTATCAAAGGCCGGCTGAAAAATATGATAGTTGGAGCAAGCGGAGAAAACATCTATCCCGAAGAGATTGAATCGGTTATAAATAACTTCCGCTTTGTTGTAGAATCCCTTGTCATTCAGAAAAAAGGAAAGCTCGTAGCATATGTACACCTCAATATGGAGGAGCTTGACAAGAGATATCAAAACCTGAAGGATGATATGGCCAGGCAGTTCGATGACAAAAAAGAAGAACTGCTTGCAGAACTTCAGGAATATGTCAACTCTAAAGTCAATAAGTTCAGTCAGATAAATAAGGTAGTTTTGCAGCCTGTTCCATTTCAGAAAACTGCCACTCTTAAGATAAAGAGGTTTCTGTACACATAGGCTTTCCCTGCCGGCTGCTTCGTAAAAGCTCCGGAATATTCACGAATGTTCTGACAAAGCTTAATTTCAGCCTTTCACAGCCTGCTGATACCTCTTATTCACCTCATCCCAGTTCACCACATTCCAGAATGCATCTACATATTCGGGTCGCCTGTTCTGATATTTCAGATAATAGGCGTGCTCCCAGACATCAATTGTCAGCAGCGGAGTTCCCTTTATCGGGGAAATATCCATAAGTGTATTATCCTGGTTCGGAGTGCTTCCTACAGCCAGAGTCTTGCTGTCATTCATATAGAGCCATGCCCAGCCGCTGCCAAAGCGGGTCTTTGCTGAAGTGCTGAAGGTTTCCCTGAATTTATCGAATGATCCGAATGCTTTCTCAAGGGCAGCTGAAAGTTCCGGGGATGGTCCTGACGTACCTTTGCGAAGGCTATCCCAGAAAAAGATATGGTTATAATAACCACCACCGTTATTTCTTATCAGATCGCTTTGTTTGGAGACAGATTTGAACATATCCCTGACTTCCATTGATTCAAGAGGGGTTCCTTTGATTGCATTGACGTAGTTATTAAAGTACGCCCTGTGGTGCTTATCGTAGTGAATTTCCATGGTTCTTGCATCAATGTAAGGCTCAAGAGCATCGTAGGCAAACGGAAGAGCCGGAAATTCGGGAGCGGGTGTGCTTTCAAGTCCGGCAGAATTGACAATACCCTGGTCATTCCCAAGTACTTTTGGGCTGACATAAGCAACAGCTGCAGCCAACCCTACTGATTTGACAAATTTTCTACGTTCCATAGTTTAAGTGTTTTATTATCTAACATTTAAGATATTTATTTGTTCATCTGGAGTCTTTAAGGTGCACCTGCCATTTTGTTTTCATATACATAATTATGAATCCCGAAAAAATTCATATTTTTATAACAGTTATCCCGTATGTAACTCTTTGACTTTAACTTTACCGGAAATGTACAGACTTAAAGTTAGCCACCCGTCACATTTTATAATGTCTTTAATATGAAAAATATAACTGCCATCGGAAGGATCCTCTACGCATTACCCTTTGCACTATTCGGGATAAACCATTTTCTAATGACTGACTATTACGTGGGAATGTTGACATCATTTATTCCTCTCGGAGCCTATACGATAATTCTTACCGGAATAATGCTGATTGCTGCGAGCATCAGCATAATAACAAAGAAATTCGTTAAACTTTCGACGATAATGCTTGCTATCCTTCTATTTCTTTTTATTGTCACAATACATATCCCCCACCTGTTTCAGGATACTGACAGGACAGCTACGATAATTGCTCTTTTAAAAGACACCTCCCTGCTGGGAGGATCCCTTATGATTGCCGGAATATATTCCGAAGAGGATGATAAAGTTAAAAAGTGAACCGACTGGCAGGATATTTACATTAATTCAACATTGACATTTTTTATATCAACTCCAATTTGCCAAAGCAGAATTTATATTTTTTCAAACTTTAAATACATTAATTTGTTATACAATGTATCGGGTAATTTTTAAAATTTGTTAATTAATATTTTGATAATTAAAGTATGATTTCCGGAAGTGAGATATATTCCTGATTTTGTACAAGAAATTTTTTAACTTTATCCCTGTGATACCGTAAACCTCCTGAAATGAACCGGATCAAACTGTTATTCCTGTTAATTCCTCTGTTAATAATTCCTGAATCATACGCTCAGCCTTCCTTGTTTAACCAGCAGATGCAGGTAGGTTTTGAGGAAAAGCAGGGGCAGTATGCGGATCTGAATGTTAAGCTGGTCAATGAGGCCGGCGATACGGTCCTTTTGAAGGATGTTCTGAAAAAGCCTGCAATCCTGAATCTGGTATATTTTCAATGTGCCGGAACGTGCAGTCCCCTGATGTGGGGGATTTCCAAATTCATAGATGGCATGGATCTTCAGCTTGGGAAGGATTATCAGATCCTGACGATCAGTTTTGATCCTTCTGAACATATTAATCTCGGTATTAATAAGAAGGCCAGCTACATAAGCGCGATGAAGAAAAAAGAGGAAGCAAAAAACTGGCAATTTTTTGTGTCTGACAGCGCCGATATAGCAAAGCTGACTCAATCCGTAGGCTTCGAGTATCAAAAAGTAAACGATCAGTATGTACATCCTACCGGCCTTATAGCTCTTGCCGCCGATGGGAAAATCATACGCTACCTGCGAGGCATTGATTTTCTGCCATTTGATATAAAAATAACTCTGGTCGAAGCTGCAAAAGGCAAGATCGGTCCGAGTATAAACCGTCTGCTTGCTGTTTGTTACGGATATGACAGTAAAGGGAATCAGTTTGTATTTAATGTGACAAGGGTTTCCGCAATAGTAATATTATTTATTGTGGTTGTAGTATTTCTGGTTTTGGCTCTTTCGCGCGTTAAACTCTTTAAAAGGACTAAAAAATGAATGCAACGCAAGATATAGAGCCCGGCTACCTCGATTATAAAGGAAAATATAAAGGTATCTTTTCCTGGATCTTTTCCACCGATCATAAAAGGATCGGCCTGCTCTATCTCTTTTCCCTGCTTACCTTCTTTGCCATTGCTGCAACACTGGGGCTGTTGATGAAGCTTGAGCTTATTGCCCCGGGGAGAACCATTATGGGACCCCAGACATATAATGCATTTTTTACCCTTCACGGGATAACTATGATTTTTGCCGTTGTCATTCCGGGGTTACCTGCGGTGTTTGGTAATTTCATGTTACCCATAATGATCGGGGCAAAGGACGTCGCATTCCCCAGACTTAATCTGATGTCATGGTACCTGTATGTTACAGGCGTCTCGCTGGTATTGATATCTCAGTTTACCGGGCAGGGACCTCCGGATACCGGCTGGACATTCTATGCCCCTTACAGTTTCAGAACAACAGGGAACATGCTGCCTGCTGTATTCGGAGCATTTGTTCTCGGGTTCTCCTCCATACTCACAGGACTGAACTTTTTAGTTACGATTCACCGGATGCGCGCCCCGGGAATGACCTGGTTAAAGATGCCACTATTCCCCTGGACTCTGTATGCAACGGGCTGGGTACAACTCCTTGCAACTCCCATCATCGGGATCACTCTTCTTATGATTGTCGCAGAAAGAACACTGCATATCGGTTTCTTCGATCCCACTCTGGGAGGTGACCCTCTGCTATATCAGCATTTATTCTGGACCTACAGTCATCCTGCGGTCTACATTATGATCCTTCCGGCTATGGGTGCAATCTCAGAGATCATAGCCACCTATTCCCATAAAATGATTTTCGGGTATAAATTCATGGTTGTCGCCTCCCTTGCAATTGCTTTTGTAGGCTATTTTGTGTGGGGCCATCATATGTTCACATCTGGCATGAGCGGAACTGCATTATATACATTTTCTCTTCTGACCTTCCTTGTCGCAATACCAAGTGCGATAAAGGTATTTAACTGGATAGCTACAATGCATAAAGGCTCAATTGATCTCCAGACCCCTTTCTACTGGGCTATGGCCTTCATCTTTGTTTTTATGATAGGTGGCTTCTCAGGACTTATCCTGGGTTCTCTGGCAACCAATGTCCATCTGCATAATACCCATTTTGTTGTTGCACATTTCCACTTTATCGTCTTCGGCGGCACCGGATTTGCATTTTTCGGAGCAATGCATTACTGGTACCCTAAAATCACCGGCAAGATGTACGATACGATATGGGCTAATACAGGTCTTCTCCTTTTCTTTATGGGATTTTTAACTCTTTACGGGCCTATGTTTTACCTCGGGTATTTAGGTATGCCCAGAAGGTACTTTGACTACGACGAGGTCTTTCATCCCGGGAACGTTGTATCATCAATGGGAGCTATGCTGCTTTATGCCGGACTTCTGATAATTATTGTCAACCTGTTCTCTTCTCTGAAAAGAGGTATAAAAGCGCCTTCAGATCCCTGGGGAGGAAAGACCCTCGAATGGACTCTGCCTTCACCCCCGCCGGCAGGCAATTTTGAGGAGATCCCTGTAATCACAAAAGGACCATACAACTATTAATGAGTATGGAAACTGTAATACACCGCGACGACCTTGCCTCCAAGACAGGAATGTGGCTTTTCCTTTTTACCGAGATGCTGCTGTTCGGCGGACTATTCATTGTTTACTCGGTATACAGGCTCAGAAATCCGACAGCTTTTCATCTTGCAGCAAAGGAGCTGAGCGTATTCATCGGTACCGTCAATACCATAATTCTGCTAATCAGCAGTTCTACAATTGCCATGTCAATAACAGCGTTAAGGGAAAAAAACAAAAGGCTCTGTCTCATTCTCATCGGGATAACAATAGTGCTCGGATTGACGTTTCTGGTAAATAAATACTTTGAGTGGGCCGGCCATATCAGGGATCATATTTATCCCGGATCAGCAGTTCTGGCGTTACGTGGATTCGGGGATGTACTTTTTTTCGGATTATATTTTTTCATGACAGGTTTGCATGCCCTGCATATCATAATCGGTTTGATCTTTATCGGAGTTATAACATCGAAAATTGTCAGGGACAAAATCAATCCCGGTAACTATGTTCTGCTGGAAAACAGCGGATTGTACTGGCACCTGGTAGACCTCATCTGGATCTTTCTGTTCCCATTGTTTTACCTTATAACCTGAAGGCCATGGAATCAGCTGAAAATGAACAAAGTACCATAATCCCATACCGGACATACATGCTGATTGTCGTAGTCCTGATAATTCTCGCACTGACCTCCGTATTTCTTACCAGGATATATCTCGGTACCCTGACCGTAGCGGCTGCACTCATAATCGCAGTAATAAAATCATCGCTTGTTTTAAGATATTTTATGCACCTCAAGTTTGAGAGCAGAATGTTTACAATCGGAGTGATCGCTGTTTCACTTCTTATATCTTCAGTAATAATTGTAACCTTTCTCGACTACCTATACAGATAATCAGTATGTACTCTACCACGGGAATAGATGCTTCAAATTATGTATCGACATTCGATGCCGCTTTCTACTTTATAGCAGGTATCTCCCTGATATTCCTGATAGGCCTTACATTCCTGATGCTCTATTTTGTCCATAAATATAACAGGAAGAGGAACAAAACTGCTGTTCAGATTGAGGGTAGCAATGTGCTCGAGACCTTATGGACTGTTGTTCCGACGCTTCTTGCGCTTGCAATGTTCTATTTTGGATGGGAAGGATGGAAGCCAATGGCCAGGCCTCCGAAGGATGCCATGACAATAACAAGCGTAGCCAGGATGTGGAACTTTTCCTTTTCCTACGACAATGGCAAACAGAGCCCAGATCTTGTAGTTCCCGTAAATACTCCGGTTAAGATAAACCTTGTTTCACTGGACGTTATTCACAGCCTTTTTATTCCTGCATTCAGAATAAAATCTGATATGGTCCCCGGAAGGGAAAAAGTTATGTGGTTTCTTCCGGAAAGTGAAGGTAATTATGACCTTTTCTGCGCTGAATACTGTGGCCTGAGGCACTCTTACATGAGTTCCACCGTAAAGGTTCTGTCGAAGGAAAAATTTGAGGAATGGTACGGGAGTAAAGAAGAGGTATCCAGTGCTGCCGCAGGCCCGTCGCCTGGCGCTCAGGGTATGGCAATCATGAAAACACAGGGCTGCATTGCATGCCATTCTTCCGACGGAACCAAAATTGTCGGTCCGACCTATCTGAACCTGTTCGGCTCCAAACAGGTTGTAATTAAGAATGGCGCTGAAGTTACCGTAACTGTCGATGACGCCTATATTAAGCAGAAAATAATGGATCCTGGTTTTGCGGTTGTTAAAGGATATCCCAAAGGAATAATGCAAAGCTATAAAGGGAAAGTCAGCAATGATGATATTTCAAAAATAATTGAATACCTGAAATCTCTAAATGAAAAATAATTCAGGAAAAAGATTTAAGTATTACCTGAAACTCAGTAAACTAAATATTATGATCCCGGTCAGCCTGACCGGCTTCACCGGGTATTTCATTTTCGACCCTCATATTTCGGTTAAGGCATTAATTGTCAGCTTAGGCATTCTCCTGCTTGCAATATCCGCTTCAGTGCTTAATCAGATCCAGGAAGCGGAAATAGACGGCAAAATGGAAAGAACCCGGAATCGGCCCATCCCTTCCGGACATATAACAGTTAACAAGGCAATTATAGTATTCTTTTCAGCTTTTATTGCCGGCTCTCTTCTGATCCTGACTGCAGGTAACGTCACTGCCATGCTTATCGGTTTAATGACGATAATATGGTACAATGGAATTTATACCTATTCCAAGAGGATTACTGCCTTTGCTGTGGTCCCGGGAGCTGTTACCGGTGCATTGCCACCGCTGATAGGCTGGGTGGCAGCCGGCGGAGGGATCTGGGACAGGGAGATAGTATTTATTGAATTTCTCCTTTTCATAGGACAGGTTCCACATTTCTGGTTACTTGTCCTGAAATATGGAGGGGAGTATGAAAAAGCCGGAATTCCAAGCCTTACATCGCTTTTAAGCAAGCCTCAGATCAACAGGCTGACATTTACCTGGGTTGCCACATCCGTTGTTGCAGCATTGTTCCTGTGCCATTTCGGGGTAATTCAAAGCGTATTCATTACCGGAGTACTTCTTACAGCATCAATAATCATAATCTGGCAATTTTCCGGCCTGCTGAAGCTCCATCCCGGAAATAAAAATTACAGGCGGTACTCTCTTCTGCTTGATTCCTACTTTTTACTGATACTTCTGCTTCTGATCTCCGACAGGATAATAATTCTGCTTTAACAGTTTGGATGGCCGGGGAAAGAGCCTGTAAATCAGGTCATAAAAGGAAAAATATCCGGATTTAGAAGGAGAAGTTTACAGCGGCCTGTCAAAATTTATGATTAAAGCTTTCTTCAAGGTAAGGATGATTTTGAGGAATAATTTTTGCGCCGGCAAGAGTGTTCGCCACTACCAGCGAAAATAAACCTGCATATCCAAGGAAGATGCCTGCTTCAATCCATCCGAATTTTAATGCCCTGGTCGTACCGGGAATGATCTGATCAAAAATGTCGATGTACTGACCGATAATAAGGACTATGATGACGCCGGTAATGACATTCAGGTTCCTGCTGGTTTTTACCGGAAGGAGTATCATGAAAGGAACTCCCCAGTTCAGAATGATCTCAAGAAAAAACATCACTTTCCAGCCTTCATGCCATCTTATGTAATAATATGTGGTTTCAGCAGGAATATTTCCATACCATATTAACATAAACTGGGCAAACCAGAAATATCCCCATATAATGCAGAACATGAAAATATACCTGGCGAAATCATGCAGATGATATTTATTAAGAAACGGGAAATATCCTCTTTTAAAGAGAATAAATACTATCAGGGCCAAAACCGATACCCCATGTAAAAATGATCCCACAAGATTTTTCAATGCAAAGATCGTACTGTACCAGTGCACTTCGATGGACATAATCAGATCAATCGCCGAGAGGGAAAAGGTGATAGCCAGAATGAAAATAAATATTTTCGAGTAGAGTTCACTCCTGGCGAACAATGTCATAATACCGCTTTGATTTGCAGGATCCAGAATATCCTGCTCAAGTGAAATTTTTCTGATGATACGCATTAATATTATCCATAAGCCAAAGCAGATTATTATCCTGGTCATGAAGAACGGAACATTAAGGTAAGCCGATTTATGCTGAATAAGCGGATCATTGATTGCAGCTTCAGGAAGAGACCAGGGATAGAGGTGGTGCAATCCAAAATAAATGGCAAGAAAAGATACAGCTGCAAAGGGAATGTAAGCCATCATAGCTTCCGGGACGCGCTGGAATGCAGCCGCCCAACCTGCCTGGGAGATACTCTGTATTCCAAAAAAGAAGGCCCCGCCGATTGCCAGAGAAAGAAAGTAATAATTACTTATCAGGTAAGCGGCCCAGGCGATCTCCGGCTTTGACAGAAGTCCGGCCACGAAGGTCACTACCCCCGTTATTATTAAGATCAGGGTGACTGCTTTGAAGGTTGCTGATACTTTTAATTGTTCCTTCATTACTTTAATTTTTACAATATCGTTCCTCTTCTGAGCCAGGCTTGTCTGATCTGTTGCCTGTTATTTTCCGTTCATGTCTTTATTTTTCTGCGCTTCCTCCTCCTGAAGCTTTCTGATATACAGAACCAGCTTCCATCTGTCGTCGGGTCTGATCTGTGATCCGTGAGCTCCCATAGATCCCAGTCCAAGTGTTATGGTGTGAAAGATCTCCCCATCCTTCAATTTAACCGCTTCGCTGCCAATAAGGCTCCTGGGTTTCATGGGATAAAGGCCGCTTGTAAAGAGATGGCCATCACCGGCTCCGGTAGTGCCATGGCATCCGATGCAGAAAGTGGTATAAATGACCTTAGCCCTTGCCAGTACCTCAGTTGTAGGCAGAATCGGGTTTACAAGTTCCATTCCGGCTTTTTTCCTTGACTCCGGATCAGGAGTATAATCAAATGGAGTATAACCACGGGGAACCGATCCCGGAACCGGCACTCTCATTGTCATTCCGTCAGTGAAATTCGGGTTTGGTGAATAAGATTCATAAGCTGCCGAATAAAACATATCCGGAAAGTAATCCCATCCCGGCTTATTCCTCTCCCGGTCGCAGCCATTCAGTAACGCTGAGAGTAAAAGGATTAGAAAAGCCCTGCCCGTATTTCCTGATAAATACTTATTTTTCATTCATTTACACTTTCAAAATCTTTATCAATAACCTGAATTGCCCCCTCTTCCCTCATCGTGCCGTCGGCTAAAGCTGAAGCTGATTTATCCATTATTCCTGTATCGAGAACAATAACAAACATATTATCGGTAGCCCTGTAATCAAAAATTGTATTGTCACGGCCGGGATATAGCTTTGATCTGGCTGAAAAGAGGCCAAGGCTTAATATTGTTGCGGTGAGTATTGTCAGGACCAGGGTGACAACTATAAAGGAGGGGAAAGAGTTGAACGGCTTCCCTCCGTAAACAAGCGGCCAGTTGATTACAGAAGTGTAATAGAGAAATGCAAGTGTTGAAAAAATTCCGGCCAGGCCAAAGAAATAAGCTGCAGTAGGTAACCGCGACTTGCGTTTCATCAGGTGAAATACTTCATGGACAGGGTATGGGGTGAAGACTTCATGGATTAAAAATTTCTGCTCCTGCAGTGACCTGATGGCGGAAACAAACTTGTCCTCGTCTTCGAATACCCCTATTTTATAAGTTCTCGCCATAGTTGTTCAGGTTAATCCTCTTTCTTATTCCCTATTTTTACAACTCCCTTAAGCTCACTTATTGCCATCATCGGAATGTACCGCATAAACATCAGCACGCCTGATGCAAATAATCCTATGGTACCCAGAAATACTCCTATATCGATATATGTCGGAGTATAGCTTGCCCAGTTTGAAGGCAGGAACTCCTTGCTGAGTGAGGTGATTACAATATTGAACCGTTCAAACCACATTCCTACGTTTATCGCCAGAGATATTAACAACAATGCCAGCCAGTTCCGTCTGATCTTTTTGAACCAGAAAAGCTGGGGAATAAGTGCATTGCATACTATCATTATCCAGAACTGAACAGAATAAGATCCGGTAACCCGGTTCCTGAATATTGCAAATATTTCATACTCATTGCCTGAATACCATGCAATAAAGAGCTCAGTCACATATGATGTACCCATAATCAGAGAAACAAATATGAGTATTCTGGCTATAGCATCCATGTGGTTATCAGTTATGTAATCAGTCAGGTTGTAGATCCTCCTGATGATAACCATCAGGGTCATGACCATCGCAAACCCTGAGAAAATAGCACCCACCACAAAGAAAGGGGGAAAGATAGTTGAATGCCAGCCAGGTACTATTCCGGCTGCGAAGTCAGTCGAAACTATTGAATGGACCGAGACCACCAGCACGGCAGCCAGTCCGCCCAGTACAAAACTAAGGGCATCATACCTTATCCACTGACGGCTTGATCCTGTCCAGCCAAGGCTGAAGAATCCGTAAACGGCCCTTTTTATTTTTGAGGTTGTTTTATCACGAATTGTTCCGAAATCAGGCAGCATTCCCATATACCAGAATGATACGGATATCAGCAGGTATGCTGTGATTGCAGTAAAATCCCAGAAAAGAGGAGAGTTGTAGTTGACCCAAAGGGGGCCACGGGTATTAGGGTACGGAAAAATATAAAATGCAAGCCATACGCGTCCCATATGCAGGGTAGGAAAAAGGGCAGCGCATGATACCGCAAGAACTGTCATGGCTTCTGCAGACCTGTTTATTGAGCTTCTCCATCTCTGCCTGAGCACCAGCAGGAAAATTGAGAATGCCGTTCCGGCATGACCAATTCCGATCCACCATACAAAGTTCACTATTGCCCATCCCCATGCTACTGTATTCTGTACACCCCAGGTTCCAATACCCTTATAAACAGTAATATATATACAGTACACCCCAAAAAGCAAAGCAGCCGTCGATATACCCATACCAATATACCACCATAATCCGGGAGCAGCATCCATAGGGGCCAGAACATCATCCGTAACCTGTCCAGGCTCTTTTTGCCCTGTACAAGAACTCCTCTGACCTTCCTGTTATACATCGGTTATATGTTGTTTATCCGTCATATTATCTCTTCGTCATTTCTTACTCTGGTCAGGAATCCCACCGATGGCAGAGTATGAAGTTCTTCCAGCAGATGGTAGCGTCTCGGATCACGGAATAAACCCGATACTTTACTCTCGCTGTCATTCAGGTTCCCGAATATTATAGCTCCCGCAGGGCATGCCTGCATGCAGGCGGTTTTGATTTCGCCATCCTTCAGTATACGGTTCTCAAGCTTCGCCTGCAGCTTTTTCTCCTGAATACGCTGAACACAGAAAGAACATTTCTCCACCACTCCTCGTTCCCTTACGGTAACATCGGGATTTAAAACCATCCTGCCAAGATCCGACGCAGTATTAAAATCGAATGCTTTGTTATTAGTATACCTGTACCAGTTAAATCTTCTGACCTTATAAGGACAGTTATTAATGCAATACTTGGTCCCCACACATCTGTTATAAGTCATCTGGTTCAACCCTTCGCTGCTGTGGTTGGTAGCTGACACAGGGCACACATTTTCACAGGGTGCATTATCACAGTGCTGGCACATTACCGGCTGGAAATACACTTCAGGATTAATCTCTGAATCAGAGTAATAACGGTCTATTTTGATCCAGTGCATGATCCTCCTTCTTGTCACCTGGTCTTTTCCGACAACAGGAATATTATTCTCTGCCTGACAGGCAATTACGCAGGAATTACATCCGACACAGGCATTCAGGTCAATTGCAACCGCCCAATGAAAGCCATCATACTTTATTTCGGGATAAAGAGTCTTGTGTTGAGATTCAAATCCTTCATGCATCTCATTTCCTGATACCGGATTCTTTCTGTATCTGCTTAATACTGTTTCCCTTACTATAGGTCTTCCCTCCATGGATGAATAGACCTGGATGAGGGCAAGCTGTCTTTCCCTTAAGGTGTTCTCCACACTTCTGACCTTAAATCCATAATTGCGGTTGCCTCCTGAAATTTTCACAAACGGGAAGATATTTTCGCCTGCGTCGAGGGCAACAGGACCCGAATTTATATGTCCATACCCTGCGGCTACGGATATTGTACCTTCGGCCTGTCCCGGCTGAACAAAAGCCGGCAGGATCAGATCCTCCGTAATTTTCAATAAATGACCGGTTTTCGCTCCCATCTTCACGGCATCGACCGGGGATATCGCAGCCACATTCTCCCAGCACTGCCGGGAAACAGGATCAGGAAGCTCCATCAGCCATGGATTATTGGCATACATACCTGTCCCCATAGAAACACTTTCAGAAATTATAATTTCATATCCCTCTGAAACTGTTGCTTCTTCAGATTTTATGACCCGGGCAAGAGATTCCCTGTTAAACGGATAGGATTTCTTTTCATTAACGGAATAATTGAAAACACCGTCTCCAAGAACTTTATTCCAGAAATTCCTGAATGACGGAAGGGATGATTTTGGAAAATATTCCTTTTCCCAGTTTCCGGCCAGGTAGTCTTGCCACGACATTGAGTTTCCTGACCATTTTAATAATGAGTCCTGGAAAGAACGGGTATTAAAGAGAGGGTTGATGCATGGCTGGCTCAGGCTCAGCTGCCCGGGGATTATTTCTGCATCATTCCAGGATTCCAGGTAATGGTGGACAGGACATTCATATTTCACGATCCCAACCGTCTCATTCAGAGAGGCCGCCATATTGACAGTCATGTCAATATTTTTTATACCCGATAGAAATCTGTCCGGTGCGGGATAATCATAAAGAGGATTTATATTATACATCAGCAGCACTTTGACCTTCCCGTCGTTCAGGTCATCAGCAAGAGACTCAGCCTCACTGTCAATTCCTGCGCTTATATTTACATGGTTGTTCAGGTCGATACACTCTGAATAATTACCGAGCAGGGTATTAATTCCATTTACAATTATTTGTATTTCAACATTATTGGTGCCTGAAAGCACCAGCGATCTGCCTTTTGAGGCAATAAGGCTTGCAGCGAGCGATGACAGGTCCTCGCGGAATGTTGCAGCAGGAAGTCTTTCAGCGCCGGTCAGTCCTGCGATCCTGTTATAAAGATCGGTCAGCAGAATCTTTTCCTCGGAAGGTCTGATTGGTTTTCTCACGTCAGCATTGCTGCCGGTAAGACTCATTCCCGATTCATAATGTATGTGGCGGAGCATACTCTTCTCCCCGTTATTCAGCCGTCTGCGTGCCACATACTTTGGTATAAAATGAACCGGAGCAAGCCATGTGCCCAGGAAGTCAGCATTAACTGCAACTACAAGCTGTGTATTCTGAAAATTATAATCGGGGATAACACCTTTTCCGAAACATAAGGAGTTGGCTTCAATAATTGCAGAATAAGATATTGCATCATATTGCACCCATCTGAAATTCTTAAAACCGGCCCCGAATTCCTTAATAAGCCTGATTGTCGCCGGCGAGTTTATTGATGAGGTAAGGAGCAATATCTTGCCGCCGGCGGAATTGATGACTGAGAGATCATTGATAATTTTCCCGTCGATAGCTTCCCAGGAAACAGGTTTCTGATTAAACTCCGGTGATTTCAGGCGGGCATCATCGTAAAGGCTTAAAACGGATGCCTGTACCCTCGCTGTCGTACCTTCACCGTTAAAGGCAGAGAGGGAATTGCCTTCGATCTTTATTGGACGGCCATCACGTGTCTTTACCAGTACGGAGCAATATTCATGGCCATCGTAGAAGGTTGTTGCATAATACAAAGCTTTACCCGGAGTTAATTCCGGCGGTTGTATAACATAGGGAATTGCATTCTGCACAGGTCTTTTACATGCGGCGATAAGTGAGGCCGAGGCAAAGCTGAATCCGAAAATCTTCAGAAAATCTCTTCTTGAGCTGCTTGATTTCAGGAAATCTTCCTCAAACAATTCCATGATCCGGTTGTTGTTTTCCTCCTCCTCTTTCGCAGAGTTAGCAGTAGCAAGGCTCTGAAATTCTCCCGGGTTCTTCCTGTTATTCTTCATAATATAAACCTCTATTTTCGAACCTCATCTGTTAATAATGGCATTTCATGCATTGTGTTCCACCTATTCTCTCCACAGTAATACTGTCCGAAGCTCCTCTTTGAATCGCTCCGGAGAGTTCCCTGTACTGGGTATAGAAAATATTTTCCTCAAATTTTACGTTCCTGGTACGGTGACAATTAATGCACCATCCCATGGCCAGGTCACCTGCCTGCGTTATTCTGTCCATTTTCTCAACCTCTCCATGGCATTCCGGGCAGGCTACTCCTCCTGCTGCGACATGCTGGGCATGGCTGAAGAATACATGATCGGGAAGATTGTAAACCTTAACCCATTTTATCGGCTTTTTATTCTCATAAGCGCTCAGTATTTTGGCTATTTCGAATGCACCTGTTCTGGCCCCGCTGCGGACAATCAGATGACAATTCATACATACATTCTCAGGAGGGATTCCGGCCATTTTGCTGTAAGGAGCATAGCTGTGGCAATAAATGCATTCGGTCCCATTCTGGCCAGCATGGATAGCATGCGAAAACTTTACAGGCTGATCGGGGGAGTAACCGGGAGAACGGCCGATGTTAATGGCATCAATAACAAGAGACCAGGTGATATAAATCGCCGTGACCAGCAGTATAAGGAGATTTATCCACTGCATTTTCAGCCATTTGGTAATTATAAGGTCAATTGTTGAAAAAAGGAAAAGGAGCGATGCTGCTATGAATAGAAAAAGATTTGTAAGAACAGGTTTATCTTTTATAAGACCTATTGCCGGAAGCCTGTCCATATAAGCTTTTATAAGCCTTATATCCCCCGGAGCAAGCTGGAAATTTTTATGCACCTGAGCCATTCTCTGCCCTGACGGATTGAGCAAGACCCTGGTCAGATCGCTGACACTTTTTCCAGCATATTTTTTGGAAATTTCCACCGCATCCGGATTCCAGTTCAGAGTGTCCGAAGTACGGGTATTGTGACAGGCGGCACAGTCAACAGATTTATCTTTGGTATAGACCAGTCCGAAGAAAAGACGTTCTCCCAGGGTGATCTCTTCAGCTCTGAATTCTTTCGGATTGGTAATTACCGTATCCGCTGACCGGAGATTGGTTGCCAAAGAATCCCCTGAATGAATTTTAGCAGTTGCCGTATCCTGTGAATGAATTCCGGCAGTCGCCGTATCCCCTGGATGTCTGACTGTTACCGTATCCCCCGAATGTCTGGCAGTTATCGTATCCCCTGAATGAATTCTGGCAGTTACAGTATCCTGTAAATGAATATTGGCTGAAAATAAAGGGGTGAAACCATATGACAGGGATATGACAAGGGTAAAATAATTTAAATATTTCAGAGGAGAAGAATTAAACATTCAAACTAATTTTAAATAAGTACACAGAATCCTTTGAAACCTGCACTCTTCCCTTCTTAAATCATCCCATTCAAAAATAATGAAAAAGTAATAATACTATTTATGTCAGGCCTGATATTTAATACTTCAATAATATTATTAACATAAAGATATCTAATCTCTTTCAATATTAATTCATTTGTTATCCCCATTTTTAAAATCAGGCGATTAATTAATAATTCCCTCTTTTAATATCATTTATAGTATTTAGCTTTTATCTTTGTTCATGAAAATCCGTTTTATAAAATAAATATTCCCAGTCAGTAATTAACTATCGCTATGAAAAAATCAATTCTGCTTGGCATAATTATTATGTTCTCTGCCAGCTTTCTTACGGACTGCAAAAAGAGCAAGGGAGAGCCTCCCGTTCTACCGCCTTATGGATCCATGATAATCGATTTCAGCAACTTTACAAGTCAGAAGAAATCGGCTCCTGTGGCTCCTTTCATCAAGGGAACCGAAAGCAGCACCTGGGAATTTGCAGCAGCTGTTTCAGGTGTCTGGAATTCGCTGATATCCACAAATCTTGAAGTTCCCGTTTCCTCGTTTCAAAATACGGTTGAGAATAATCCGGCATTCGTCTCTGAAAATCTCTGGCAATGGAGTTATGATTTCACAATAACCGGGGTGACATACAAGGCAAGGCTGACCGGACAGATCACTACCACCCTGAATTTATGGAAAATGTACATCACTCTTGAAGGTACAGGGGGGTACTCTGACTTTCTGTGGGTAGAGGGAACATCGCTGCCTGATGCTTCCGCCGGACAGTGGATCTTCAATGAAAGCCCTCTCGCACCATTGCCAATGTTCCAGACAGACTGGACAAAATCCGGTGATCTGATTACGAGTGTAAAATATACTTACATAAAAAATGACACTTACAAGGATAGCTATATCACATCTGCAGGAATATCCGGGACATATGATTCCAGCTTTAATATTCATTTTGCAAACGGGTTATACTCAGATTCCGACATTGAGTGGGATAGTTCTACGAGAAATGGCAGGCTTAAAAGCGTTGATTACCTGCAGGATGAAAACTGGCATTGCTGGGATTCAAATAAAATTAATACAATCTGTCAATAATAAATTCCAGGCAGCTTATAAGCCCGATCTTCCACATTCACAAGACATGAGCTTTGCTCTTTTCCCGGCTGTTGTCAACCGGGGCTAAGGATCTACATGCTTGAATGTTGATTATCAATATCAATATTTTTTACTATTTTGCGGCTCTTAATTTTAACATTATAAACATGTCGGTAAGAAATAAATCAGTTCTTTTTATACTCATTATACTCTTTGCGGATCAGTTCCTGAAAATCTGGGTTAAAACCCATATGGTGATTGGTCAGGAGATACATCTGTTCGATAACTGGGGACTTATCCATTTCATTGAAAATAACGGAATGGCGTTCGGGATGGAGATGGGAGGAAAACCGGGCAAATTTATCCTGAGCATATTCAGGATAGTCGCAATTTTCGGTATTGGCTGGTTTCTTAAATCACTGATTGACAAAAAGGCCAACCCCGGACTTGTTCTTGCTGTAAGCGCCATAATGGCCGGTGCAATCGGAAATATAATTGACAGTGCATTCTATGGCATGATTTTCAGTGAAAGCTTCAATCACATTGCAGTATTATTTCCTCCCGGCGGAGGTTATTCCTCTTTTCTTCACGGGCGGGTTGTTGATATGTTCTATTTTCCCATAATCGATACACACTGGCCCACCTGGTCGCCATTCAGACCGGGTGAATCATTTGTATTTTTCAGGCCTGTTTTCAACATTGCCGATTCGGCAATTACATGCGGCGTAATTGCCATAGTTCTTTTTCAGAAGAGAATGTTCAGGGACCTGAAATGATGTGTGGTTTACTGGCAGCAGGTGCTGACGCAGTTTAGTATTGTCGTGATATCCTTATGTTTCAGATAGTACCATGTGTTCTTCCCTTCCCGCTTAGAAGCCAGGACACCACGGTCCCTGAGAATTCCCAGATGATGCGATGCAATGGATTGTTCTATGCCAAGATGCTTATGTATTTCAGTAACTGTCCGTTTTTCCCCGTTTTCAAGGTATCCTACTATGGATATCCGTATGGGATGTGCAATAGCCTTAAGCATGATTGCTGCCTTTTCAAGATTTTCGGGATCCGGTTCTACAAATTCCATCCGATCAACATTTTGTTGCACAAATATATACATTTATGTTAATATGTTCCGGGTATCGGAGGGAACAATTGAAATTTCAATCAAAAACTCACCACAAGCTCAGTCAGATGCTCTTGATGTAATGATTTTACTATATTTGAAAGAAATATTTAATAATGTCCACCCTCACCCGAATAAGACAACCAGTTGAAAAGGAGATGGCTGAATTTGAGGTCTACTTCAATAAGACCATTCGCAGTGAGATCCCCCTGTTAAAGATCATCATTAATTATATACTTCGCCGGAAAGGGAAGCAGATGAGGCCCATGCTGGTCTTTCTCACCGCCAGGCTCAATGGTGAAATCACTGAAGCCAGCTTCGTAGCGGCAACCTTCATTGAACTTCTTCATACGGCCTCCCTGGTTCACGATGATGTTGTGGACGATGCGAATGAAAGACGCGGCGCCCTCTCTATCAATGCTCTCTGGAATTCCAAGATAGCCGTGCTTGTAGGTGATTATTTACTCTCAAAGGGGATGCTCATAAGCGTTGAAAAGAATCGTCTTGATATGCTCGAGATTGTATCAGATGCTGTAAGGTCGATGAGTGAAGGGGAGTTGCTTCAGCTGCAGAAGGCAAGAAAACTGAATATTAAAGAAGAGGATTACTTCAGGATCATAGGAAGTAAAACTGCAGCACTGATTTCTGCCTGCACGGCATGCGGGGCAAGATCAGTTACTGAAAATGCCGAAACTATCAGGCAAATGAAAGATTTCGGGGAAAACATCGGTATAGCCTTCCAGATAAAGGATGATCTCCTCGATTATGAGGGGACCGGGCTTACAGGAAAAACAGCAGGAAATGATATAAAGGAGAAAAAAATCACTCTGCCGCTGATCTATGCCCTTGAGAAATCGCCCGGATCAAAGAAGCGACATATACTCGGCATTCTGAAAAACAGGAAAAAGTCAAAAACAGAGATCAGGGAAGTGATCGCTTTTGTATCTGAGTATGGAGGCATGAACTATTCAGAACTCAAAATGAACCATTACAGGGATAAAGCCCTTGCCATACTTGACTCATATCAGGATTCAGATGTTAAAGAATCATTGAAGGAATTTGTCCTTTTTACGACCTCAAGGAAAATATGAGTTCATCCACCTCTTTTGTTTCATCCTGCCGTAAGCTCAATGGGGGCAACCTTTCCCAGGTCGGTTGTATAATATTTTGAACCTGCCCAGAACAGAACTGATCCGATCAAAAGTACAAAAGGGAGAACAGATAATGCAGTCTGGATATTTGTAAGGTCATAGATCTTCCCCATTATTACCGGTGCAGTAGATGCACCCAGAAGGTTTTGTACAACCACGGCTATTGCATAGGAGCTGGCTCTTAAGCCGGGATGAATGACATCCTGTGTAACGGCGGCTGCTCCTGAAATGAATGACAGCACAAGCACTCCGAAAATAAGAAATGCAATGTATTGCACGGTACCTTTAAGCACCGTCAGGGCAATAGAAGAGTATCACTGCTGACAGGAGTGTCGAGAGGGCCGGGTAGACCAGGCGCGCATTAACTTTTGTCTTTCTCCACATGTCAGTAAGATAGCCTCCCAGGGGAGCTCCAACGATGGCTAGCAGCATCACGGTGCTCGCCAGTTGTCCCGCCTTCTCCTGTGGAAGGTTCCTTACTTTTTCAAAATATGTGGGCAGCCAGGTAAGCATTGATGTTGTAACAAACACAACCGAGGCTATGCCAAAATAGGTAAAAAGTACCGATGGTTTGGTAATAAACTCCCTTACGATATCCCTGCTCTCCATCTTTACCTTATTGCTGTTTTTATCGATAAAGGAGAGATCAACTGTTTTATAATCCTTTACGAACAAAAAAAGTACAGAAATGATCAATCCCGGAATTGCTACAATCCCGAAGGCATGCTTCCATCCCAGTCTGACTGCAATAATTCCCCCCAGAAGCACGCCTATCGCAGAACCCAGAGGGATTGAAGCATTCCATATGCCCATCATTCTGGCTCTCCTGTCAACAGGGTATAATCCGGAGATCATGGCACTCCCCCCGGGGGCATATCCGGCTTCACCGACACCGATAAGAAGCCTCGCCATGAAGAGCTGGACAAAGTTACCGGTCAAAGCACAGATTGCAGTTGCCAGGCTCCACATTATTGCCATTATTCCAATTGTTTTTGTCCTGCTCCATCTGTCGACAAGGATAGAAATGGGAAATGTAAGCAGCACAATCGCCCAGTATACAGCCGAAACCAGCAGCCCACTCTGTGTATGTGTAATACCCCAGTCTCTCTCAATTGATGTGAACATTGATGTAACTACCATTCTGTCGATATAATCAAACATATACAGGAGAAACAGCAAAATGAAAACATAATTTGAGTAGCCTTTTGAAAAAAGGTAACCGGTGCGGTCCTCTGGCTTTTTCATAACTTTTTTAATATTTAAGAAACCTTTATACCAAGTAAATAAAAATTAATGTCGGTTGGTTTTTTTTTTGTATTTTTAAGTCTTTATACTTACCCGGTTAACAGAGATCAAATTATTAATTTTCAATTTTTGTTCCATTAAAAAAAGCAGATTATGAATACATTGAAACAAATTAATCAATTTCTTGAATCTCAACCAATTGCATTAGTGGGAGTTTCACGTAATCCGAAAAAATTCGGATATGCTGCATTCAGGGAACTTAAGGATAAAGGTATGAAAGTTGTCCCGGTCAATCCAGAAACGGATGAGATAATGGGTGAAAAATCATACCGTAATGTTACCTCTCTTCCCTCTGATATAAAGGGGATAATTGTTATGACAAGGAAGGACAGGACAATGTCAGTTGTGAAGGAAGCGCTTGCTAAAGGGATAAAAGGGATCTGGATCCAGCAGATGGCTGACAGCAAGGCGGTTCTGGATGAACTGAAAAATACGGATATCAATTACATTACCGGGGAGTGTATACTTATGCATTATAAACCAAATGGAATTCACCGGTTTCATGGGAGTCTGCTGAAATTTTTCAGACGTTTTCCCAGATAAGCCGTAATGAGAAAAGTTCATCATTTGCTATTAATAACTCGGAAATTCAAGGATGCTCAGGGGCAGTAATATAACGGCAGACAACAGTTACATGTTCAGTCTCGAATTTGTTGTAAGGGACTATGAGTGCGACCTTCAGGGAGTTGTCAATAATGCAGTCTATCTGCATTATCTTGAGCATGCCCGTCACGAGTTTATGGTATCAAGGGGAATCAGCTTTGTTAAGCTTCATGATGAAGGGACTGATCTCATAGTCACAAGGGTTGAGATCGACTACAAGTATCCGCTCAGAAGCCGTGACAGGTTTGCCGTCAGGCTAAATATTGAAAGAGAAGGAAATGCCAGGCTTCTGTTTATCCAGGATATCTTCCGGCTTCCCGATGAAAGGCATGTTATTCATGCCAGGGTGACGGGAGTATCAACCAGGAAGGGGAGGCCGGTTCCGCCCGGGCCACTTGTTGAGCAGCTGGGACTGAAATAGCACATTTATGATATATCTTTAAACTACTATATATGGGAAGAAAAAGACTTACACGCAGGCAATTCATATCTACGGTTTCTGCAGGAGCAGGAACGGTACTGATAGGGAGAGCAGCACTTGCTGTTCCTTCTGGTCAGCCTTCTGTCGCACAGGAGGTTGTCAGGCTCGGCAGGTCAGGCATAAAGTCGACCCTTCTTGGCATGGGAACAGGTTTCAGCAGCATCAACCCCGCTTCCGCTGTTACAAGGGCCGGATCTGCAGAGCCGCTTATCAGACAGGCATATGAAAAGGGAATCCGGTTCTTTGATTGTGCTGACAGCTATGGCACTCATAAACATGTTGCATCTGCACTTAAAGGCTTTCCCAGGGAAAGCTATGCTCTCAGTACAAAAATATGGGTAAGCCAGGGTAACATTCATGAACCTGAACGACCTGATGCCGATGTAGTTGCAGAACGTTTCAGAAAGGAATTAAATACCCCCTACCTGGATATGATACAGATCCATTGCATGACTGACGGCAACTGGACAGATCAGCAGAAGAGACAGATGGATATACTCGAAAATCTGAAGTCAAAAAAGATAATCAGGGCCCACGGAGTATCAGTTCATTCACTTGAAGCACTGGAAGCCTGTGTGGGAAATCCCTGGGTAGATGTAGTTCATGTCCGCATCAATCCATTCGGGGAGTCGATGGATAAAAATGATCCGGCTCTTATAACCCCGGTTATTGAAAGCCTTCACAGGGAAGGAAAAGGAATTATTGGAATGAAACTCACAGGTGCAGGCAAATTCAGGTATGATCCTGACAAAATAGATGAGTCATTGAAATATGTTCTTGGCCTTGGGACTGTTGACACGGTACTTGTCGGATTTGAATATCCTGAACAAATTGACGATTACCTTGTAAGAGTCAGGAGTACGGTAATGGCAAAAAATTAGAGGCCCCGTAACAATATATTCCAATACAAACCTTATTGTTTTTTTTGTATTGGTTCAGGCATCTTTCGCTACCGGCCTGAGCGCACTATTTTCATAAATTTTTGAGTTCAAAATTCACTCCCGCAACAGAAACATACAGAGGGTAATAAAAGGATTTAATAATTATAATTACTTATTTTCCCATATTTCCTTAAGAATATTTAAGGAAATTAGTTGCATTAGCTTATGCTTTTTTTTATATCATTGCATCTTGATTTACCTATGCGATTTTATCTTTTAATTTTGATTGACCCTGAATAAATAAAAAATAAATTGTCCATGGAAGGTACAAGAAGAGCAGATGTTAAGCCAGGTATTGAAGTTATGGTAGAGTTATCGGAACATAAGCGTACCGGCAGGTTAACAGGAGGAAAGGTGAAGGAAGTACTTACATCTTCCCCGATTCATCCTCACGGGATCAAGGTTATGCTGGAAAATGGTATGGTTGGAAGAATTAAGCAGATTATCTGATTCATATTATAGACAATCCATAAAATTCAGATAACTTTGAGTGGAGTGAAAACAATGCCGTTTTCACCCTGAAAATTGTTATTGTTTTCTTAATGACAGGAAGATGAAATACGAGGATCTTTTAGTAGCCTCCCTCGGAAAGGGTGGGGTTATATCTCCGCTAAAGCATTCGCAGAGAAAGGAAAGCCCTGTATATCAGTTTATAGGTGACAGTGAGAGGATTCTCTATGATGATTCACTCAATAATTTCACGAAATGTCATCAAACCGGGGAGATCCCGGCCTCCTTTGAAAAAGTAGGTCCAAGGGAAAATATCTATTTTGAACCTGCCAAGACAAAAGTTGCCATTGTTACCTGCGGCGGCTTGTGCCCCGGATTGAATAATGTCATCAGGAGTCTTGTAAATGAGCTCACCTACAGGTACGGAATACACCGCATCCTTGGAATAAAATATGGGTATGAAGGATTAATTTCCAAATACAATCATCCTGTTATTGAACTCACATCAGAGATGGTAAGAGACATTCATCTTTCAGGCGGTACCTTCCTGGGCTCTTCGAGAGGATACCAGGATGTTGAGAGAATGGTGGATACTCTCGAGATTATGAATATCAATGTACTGTTTTGTATCGGAGGAGACGGTACATTGAGGGGAGCTCATGCAATTCATGAAGAAATTGAAAAGAGGAATTTAAAGATCTGTGTTGCAGGGATACCGAAAACAATTGACAATGATATTAACCTTATACAGAAATCCTTTGGATTTGAAACAGCTTTTTCAATAGCCAACGATATTATAAGAAATGCCCATAATGAAGCCGACGGTGCATATAACGGGATAGCCCTTGTAAAGCTAATGGGGCGTGATTCAGGATTCATTGCGGCCCATGCAGCGCTTGCCATCCAGGAGGTCAATTTTGTGCTAATTCCTGAGATATGCTTTGATCTTTACGGACCAAGAGGATTTTTAAAGGTTCTGAGAAAAAGACTTGAGGAGAGGCACCATGCCGTGATCGTTGTTGCAGAGGGAGCCGGCCAGGATTTCTTTAAGGACAATGATGAAAACAAGGATGCTTCCGGAAATATAAAACACAAAGACATCGGGGTGTATTTAAAAGACAAGATTTCCGAAGAATTTACACACAAGGAATTTCCGCACGTCATCAAATATATAGATCCCAGTTATATTATCCGCAGTTCCCCTGCAAATGCAAATGACAGCAAATTCTGTAATCTTCTTGCTCAAAATGCCGTTCATGCCGCACTCTCCGGAAAAACTGATTTTGTTGTAGGTTACTGGAACAATCAGTTCACCCTTATCCCCATTCCAATGGCAGTGGCAAGCCGTAAAAAGATTGATGTTACAGGTGAATTGTGGTGGAATGTACTCGAGGCAACGGGCCAGCCAATCAGTATGAAGAATCCTTGATATGATTAAAAATATTGTTTTTGATCTGGGAAATGTCCTGATCAGCTTCAGGCCCGGGAATTTTTTCGAAAAGAAAAACTACCCGGAAACTATCAAAGCAACAATCCTTTCCGATATATTCGGAAGTAAGGAATGGCGGATGCTTGATAACGGCGATATAAATACTCAGCAGGGAATAGAAGCCATTGCAGCGAAATCATCCCTTAACAGGGAAGAAATAGCCCATATTTTCAATCTGCGCACCGAAATGATGTTTCCCATTGACAATAATGTCAGAAAGCTTCCGGAGCTAAAAAAACAGGGTTTCAGGCTATATTATCTTTCGAACTTTCCGATAGATATTTTTGAAGAGATCAAAACCGGTTACTATTTCTTCAAGTATTTCGATGGTGGTATAATTTCTTCGGAAGTAAAATTTTCAAAGCCTGACATCCGCATTTATGAAAAGCTGCTTGAAAAGTATTCTCTGATCCCGGGTGAGTCACTTTTTATAGATGATATTGAAATTAATGTAAAAACTGCAGAAAATTTAGGAATGCATGGATTTGTCACCTATGGATCTGAAGAGATCTCCGCGGAACTTACAAGGGTCCTGAATTCTATTCACTGATTTTATAATTAAACAGGAAATCATTTCGGTTATCCTTACCCGTGCTCTGTGATTCTTCAATTATGCTCACTTTGCATTCAAAATTCACGGATCTTTGTCCACAGAGTCAAAAATATCCGATCCTTACAGACTTAAAACCAGGACTAACCCTCATCAAGTAGCTAATTATCTGCACTTTAATCAGAATCTATATTGAAATGTTCCACGTGGAAACGGGAGCTAGTTTTTGAAATAGTCTGATAAAACGGCAGTTTTTGCAGGTCCGACTAACTCTTTTAGTTCATTAAGGGAAGCATTCCTTATCATATCGACAGATCCAAAATGTTTCAGTAAAATCTCCTTTGTCCTGGGCCCGATACCCTTTATCTGATCAAGGTCCGATCTGACCATTTCTGAAGAACGTTTTCCACGGTGAAAGCCAATTCCAAATCTGTGGGCTTCATTCCTCAGGTGCTGGATTATTTTAAGGCTGATTGAATTCTTATCAAGATATATTGGAACGCTATCGCCCGGGAAGTAAATCTCCTCAAGTTTTTTTGCAATTCCGATTACTGTTATCTTCTCTCTCAGACCAAGTTTTGAAAGGCTTTTCATCGCTGAAGAAAGCTGTCCCTTTCCTCCGTCTATTATTACAAGCTGAGGAATATCCTGCTTCTCTTCTGTCACTCTCTTATAGCGTCTGAAAACAATTTCCTCCATTGATGAAAAGTCATCCGGACCCGTCACAGTTTTAATATTAAAATGACGATACTCCTTTTTGCTGGGTCTTCCGTTACGGAAAACCACACAGGCAGCGACCGGGATCTTGCCCATAATGTTGGAATTATCAAAGCATTCAATATGAACGGGTATCTGAGCCATATGAAGATCGTTCTTCAGCTTCTCCAGGTTTTTTCCGGTCCTCTGCTGAGGCTTATGTTCCATCCGCTTTTTTTTCTGCTCCAGTTTGTAATAAATTGCATTACGTTCAGCAAGTTCGAGAAGCTTGTGTTTATCTCCGGCTTTTGGTACGGTATATTTTAGCCTGTCATACAGTATATCAGGCATAAAGGGTAATATTACTTCAGGAGAATCGCTTGAAAAGCGCTGCCTCAGCTCTGTCATGGCAAATGCCAGGATAGATTCCTTTTCTTCTTCAAGCCTCATCTTAAGCTCAATCGTAAATGCCTGAACTATAGCTCCCTGGACGACTTTTAAATAATTGACATATGCTGTATCTGATTCAATTGTGAAGCCGAATACATCAACATTTTTTATAGTGTTGCTCACCACAGCTGATCTGCTCCTGAATTTTGATAAGATGTCTATCTTTTCCTTTATAAGCTGTGCATCTTCAAACTTTAATTCACTTGCATACTTCTCCATAAGATCTTTAAGGTGATCTATTACAGTTGAGATATTTCCTTTAAGAATCTCTTTAATCTGCTGCACTCCCTCATCATAATCCTCCTCTGACTGGTACCCTACGCAGGGACCTTTGCAGTTTCCCATATGATATTCCAGGCAGACCCTGAATTTCCCGGCAGCAATATTGGACTGGGTCAGATTGAGAGTGCATGTTCTCAGCTTGTAAAGCTGTCTTATAAGTGCGATAAGGGTCCTGACCATAAGCGCAGAAGTATACGGTCCGAAATAGACAGACCCATCCCTGATAATGTGCCTGGTACTGAATACCCTGGGGTAGGGCTCCCTTTTTATGCAGATCCAGGGGAAAGTCTTGTCATCTTTTAAGAGTACATTATATCTGGGCTGATGTTTTTTAATCAGGTTATTTTCAAGCAGCAAGGCATCTGATTCATTTTCTACAACAATATGTCTGATATCATGGGCTTTCCTTAAAAGTGCAACTGTTTTTCCCGACTGATTCCTGGAGAAATATGATGTAACCCTTTTCCTGAGGTTTTTGGCTTTCCCGACATAAAGAACACTATCAGAATTATCAACAAACTGATATACACCAGGTTTATCAGGAAGCAATGATAGTATTGATTTATATTTCTCCACCACAGACATAATACGATTATTTGCATGCAAAGATACTAATTACCTGCGTATACCTGCTAGCCCCGGGCTTCAGCCCGGGGTCAGCGACCCTAAGCCCCGGGCTGAAGCCCGGGGTTGGTGGGTCACAGCCCGAGCCCGGGTTAGCGGGTCACAGCCCGAGCCCGGGGTTAGCAGGTCACAGCCCGAGGCCGTGGTTAGCAGGTTACAGTCCTAGCCCGGGGTTAGCAGCAAGCTCCGTCCCTGTGATCTAAGCGAATAGATCCACGGGTTCAAATCTGTTGACATCGAATAGTCCCCGGTCGCTCATTTTGAGATCGGGGATGACCAGTAAAGCCATAAAGGATAATGTCATGAAAGGAGCTGCCATATTGCAGCCAAGGGATATCACAGTATCATTCAGCATTTTATACTCATGAGCTACATCTTCGCATGACCTGGTTGTCATTATACCCGCAATATTAAGCTGCAGGGAGTCCATTTCATCTCCGCAGGCTACCGCCAATCCGCCCTTCATTCTGATTATCTCATTTATTGCTACGGTAATATCCTTATCGTTTGTTCCCACGCAGACAATATTATGGCTGTCGTGAGATATTGAACCTGCAAAAGCTCCCCGTTTTAATCCGAAGCCTTTAATAAATGCCGTGGCGGGAGGTGCATTTTTATACCTGTCTTTTACCACTATTTTTAAAATATCCTTCCCCGGATCCGCCTGAACAAAGCCGGCATGATCAATTGACTTTCTGATCTCCTTTGTCAGCAGCTGTCCGTCGAGTGCTTCTATGACCCTCAATTTGCCTTCTTTCCAGGGTACTTTAATCTCATCCTCACCTATCGGTTTACTTTTGAAATTATTTACAGCTCTTCCCGGCTCATAACCAAATGCAGGTTTGCCATTTTCAAACACCTTTATACCTTTTATCCATGTCTCTTTTACCTGCATTTTTCTCAGGCTGTCAACTAAAATAAAATCAGCGCTCTGACCCGTTTGCAGTAACCCTGCCTCCAGCCCGTAATGTAATACGGGATTCAATGTTGCGCTTCTTATAACATCGAAGAGATTAAATCCTTCAGTAATCAGCCCTGCGATTAACTTATTAATATGTCTCTCCTTCAAAGTCTCCGGGTGTAAATCGTCACTGCAAAGCATGATCATATCAGGACTTGTAATAAAAAGCCCTTTCAGCTCATTCAGATTCTTTGCAGCACTTCCCTCCCTGATAAGAACTTTCATTCCAAGCGAGATTTTTTCCCGGGCTTCTTCAATTGTACTGCATTCATGATCAGTAGAAATGCCTGCATTTATATATTTCATCAGCTCTTCACCCCTCAGTCCGGGAGCATGGCCGTCAACAGGCTTGTTCAAACTCTTTGCCGCCTCCAGTTTGCTCATTACTTCCTGATCGCCCGATATAACACCGGGAAAATTCATCATTTCCGACAAATATTTAATATCAGGTCGCTTAAGGATCTTACTTATATCCGCGCTATTCAGTGTGGCTCCGTTTGTCTCGAAATCAGTTGCCGGGACACAGGATGGTGCCCCAAACCAAAATCTGACGGGCGATTTTTTAGCATCCCTTATCATGAACGCGATACCCTTCCATCCGAGCACATTTGCTATCTCATGCGGATCTGAAACCACGCCTGTGGTTCCGTGCCTTACTGCCATGAGGCCAAAGGCACCCGGGGTAATCATCGAACTTTCAATATGAATATGGGAATCAATCAGTCCGGGCAAAATAAAAACATCAGGCGCCGATGCCCTTCTTTCTACCCTATCTATAATTCCCTTTTTAATGACTATTGCTGCCGGATAAATATCCCTGTTGTGAATATCAACAAGGTGTCCTGAAATTTTCATATTATATTTTTTAAAATTTTGTTCCACGTGGAACATTATCTTCCAAGATATAATAACAGAATATTTATGTCAGATGGTGATACGCCGCTAATTCGCCCGGCCTGTCCAATAGTGACGGGACGTATTTTACTAAGCTTCTGTCTTGCTTCCGTGGAAATTGATAAAAGCTCCTTGTATTCAATATCCACAGGTACTTTTAAAGCTTCCAGTCTTTGAATCTTATCCGCGATTATTTTCTCTCTTTGAATATAACCTTCATATTTAATCTTTATTTCAGCAGATTCTGCTATTTCATCAAATCTCTCAGACCTGACTGATATCAACGTTCCGGCCTCCTTGATTAACTTTAAGAGTTCCCTTATCTCCACCTGAGGTCGTAGCGCCAAAGTTATCGCTTTTACCTTCTGACTGATCTCAGTTGTATTAATCTCATTGAGGTAAGAATTTATCTCCTCCGGCGCCACACTATATTCCGATAAGAAGCCGATCATTTCCTTCACGAGTTCCTCTTTCTCTTCCAGTCTTTTAACCCTGTCGGTATCTGCTGTACCCAGTTCATATCCTTTCCTTGTAAGTCGTTCATCGGCATTATCCTGCCTCAGAAGGATTCTGTATTCAGCTCTTGCAGTAAACATCCGGTATGGCTCATCGACTCCTTTTGTAACAAGGTCATCAATCAGCACCCCTATATAAGATTCCTCCCTTCCAAGTACAAAAGCTTCCTCTCCTCTCAGCTTTCTTACTGAATTAATTCCAGCCATCAGACCCTGGGCTGCTGCCTCTTCATAACCCGTGGTGCCGTTTATCTGTCCGGCGAAATACAGACCTCCGATTTTCTTAGTCTCCAGGGAATTCTTTAACTGGGTAGGCTGAAAAAAATCGTATTCTATTGCATAACCGGGTCTGAATATTTCAACCTTTTCAAGTCCCTTTACTTTGCGCAAAGCTCTTAACTGAACCTCAAGCGGCAGACTGCTTGAAAATCCATTCAGATAATATTCTTCCGTATCCAGTCCTTCAGGTTCTATGAATATCTGATGACCGCTTTTTTCCTTAAATGTCACGATTTTATC
The DNA here is from genome assembly GCA_963816345.1 of uncultured Bacteroidales bacterium. Lineage (GTDB taxonomy): Bacteria > Bacteroidota > Bacteroidia > Bacteroidales > VadinHA17 > LD21. The sequence continues at coordinate 100,220 of CAWFKI010000004.1, read as the reverse complement.
CTCGATACTCGGGCAATATCTGGGACCTCTTCCCTTGATACGTCCGGTAAAAAGCGGGCTGAACTCCAGTCCCTTTCTCAACTCATCGTGCACCTCTTCATTTGTATGGGTAATATAGCAGCTTCTCTGCTCCCTCATATTATTACCGTCAGGCAAATAAGAGAAGCCTTTGTTCCCGTCATCTCCCTTCTGCTCTGTCATCCTGGAAAAATCGACCGATCGTCCATCAATCCTGGCACTTGTTCCGGTCTTCATGCGTTCAACAGAAAAACCCATTTTCTCAAGCTGCTCGCTTAACCCGCTCGAGGCCTGATCACCCGATCGGCCTCCCTTTACGTTTATCAGGCCGACATGCATCAGCCCGTTCAAAAAAGTACCGTTTGTAAGTATAACAGCTTTTGAGATAAATCTTGTTCCGAATGCCGTTTCCACACCTGCGACATTTTCTCCGTCGATAAGAAGCAAGCTCGCCTGCTCCTGCCAGATATGTAGATTATCGGTACGCTCCAGGATCTTTCTCCACTCTGAGGTAAACTTCTGCCTGTCGCACTGTGCTCTCGGACTCCACATTGCCGGACCTTTGCTTTTATTCAGCATACGGAACTGTATCATACTCCGGTCTGTTACAATTCCGCTCATGCCCCCCAGTGCATCGATTTCCCGCACAATCTGACCCTTTGCAATTCCACCCATTGCAGGATTGCATGACATCTGGGCCAGCTTTGTCATATCCATCGTAATGAGCAAAGTTCTTGCTCCCATAACGGCTGCAGCATGAGCAGCCTCACATCCTGCATGCCCTCCTCCTACTACAATAATATCATACTCGAAACTTACCATCTGATCCCTCCATTTCTTCCAGCCACTTATCTTCCATCCTCCTCATCTTCTTTCTCTGGGACATGCTTTTATCATTATACCCTACCAGATGCAAAAGTCCATGTATCATTACACGCAATACCTCATTTCTTAAACTAACATTATAGTTGAAAGAATTTCTTCTGACAGTATCAATGCTGATAAATATTTCGCCGTTTATTATGTTATTCTCATTATAATTAAAAGCTATAACATCAGTAAAGTAATCATGTTCAAGAAATTTTATATTTAGCTTTCTCAGAGAATTATCATCTGTCAGAATAAAATTAAGGTCACCTGTAGTTTTAGCTTCTTCCCTGATGACCTTTTCGAGGAGTATCTTTACCTTTCTCCATCCTTTCAGCCTGAACTTCACATTATCGTAAAATATCCTTATGCTCAAGATACTACATTTTTAAACATCATAGTAACCCGGTTGCCTCTCTTGCTATACCTGATCTCATCAGCAAGCCTTGACATAAGATATATTCCCCTTCCATTAAGTGCTTCAATGTTCTGGGGAATAGTAGGGTCAGGTACTGCATCTGGTACAAAACCTTTTCCTTCATCCTCAATTTTAACTGTCAGCTTATCATTTTTATATGAGATCTCGACCATTACCATCTTTTCGTTATCGGAATTATTTCCATGAAGAATCGCATTATTAACAGCCTCGAGTGTAGAAACCAGAATTTTCCCGTAATTCTCCTGAGTAATGCCGATTTCATTCATAACCTCATCAATTGCATTTTCAACAATCCTGAGATTATTAATGTTCGATTCTATCTTTAGCTTCCTATACATAATTTCCTTACGCTACAACTTATACTTAATTAAAGATATTTTGTTACAAAACCGATACTAATTCTTAGCTATCCAGGCCTCAGGATCCAAATATTTCATATTGGTTTCGAATATCATAAATTTCAAAACACAGTTATTTCCATTTCCCGGATCTGAGTATATCTCTCCTAAATCCTGTTTGGCAAAAACCTTATCTCCCGGTCTTACTTTTACATTGGAGATATTAGCATAAACGGACAAATATTTCCCGTGCCGGATAATTATAGTCATATTTGCCCCTGAGATGGCAAAGACCTTTACGACCTCTCCCTGGAATACGCTTCTCGCATTCATTCTTCCGGAACTGGTAATCTCGATCCCAATATTATCTTCAGTCAGATATTTAAAAACCGGATGTTTCTGTATTCCGAAATGACTTGTTATTATCCCCCTCTCCACCGGCCAGGGTAACCGACCCATATTCTCCGCAAAATTTTCGCCAATCATTTTCTGCTCCGGAGTGGTTTCAGATTTCACGCTCTTCTTTCTCTCTTCCTCTACTATCCTGTCGATCTCCCTTTCAATTTTCCTTGCAATTCGTCTTTTATCCTCCAGTTCCTTCTGTAATTGCTGTTCCTTTTTTGTCAGCGACATTACCATCCCTTTTCTCTTGTCCTGTTCAGTTTCCAGCAGTTTTTTCTGCTGTTCCTCCTTCTGCTTCAGATCCGACACTCTTCTCAGATCGTTCTCCAGCTTCTTCCTGGATGTCTCTATCTGGCTCTTGAGTTCGATTATCACTTCAGATTGCATTCTTCTGAATTTGGTAATCTGCTGCAAATATTTCAGCCTTTTATAGCCCTGGTTAAAGTCCTTTGCTGACAGAATATAAATGACGTCCGGATTTCCCTTCTGAGATTTATATGAATTGACAACAGCTCTTGCATATTCCTTTTTCAATACAACCAGATCGTCTTCCATCATACTTATGGCTGTATTGTTAAGATCAATTCTTTCTGAAATCAGATTTATCTCTTCTCTCATTCCCGTTATGACAGATTCCCTGAGATCCAGCTTTCTCCCTATTATTTTTACCGCACTCATGCTTTCTGTCTTCTCCCTGGCTGTTGTTTTGAGAAGATTATCAACATAATTTATCTCTTCCAGTGTCTTTTTCCTCTTTTCCTCAAGTTCCGCTTTCGACTGCCCTTCCACAACTATGCTGGCAGTACAAAGCAGAAAAACAGTAATCAGAAGACATTTCATAAGAGATGAATTTTTTCATATTGCTTACCCGGAACAAATTCAATGGAACCCTCCCAGGGCGATTCAATCTTTCGTATACGAATCTCAATAATACCTCTGCCCAGACTATCGGTAACTATCACTTTTCCCGGTACAATTTTATTGTTTTTCATAAAAAATTCACTGTACTCAATTGTAACCTGATCCTCTTTCCTGCCATAATCAGGCATTGCCATAATAGTCTTCCCTGTTGAGCAATCAAATATATACCTTACTCTCACTCCTTTTATAACGCCTACTGTTTCCAGCTTATCTTCCACACATTTTCCTATTTTATTAACTGTCTGAATATCATTTATATAATCTCCCAACAGCAAGGGTATAAACGAATTTGCAATGCCATATCTCTTCTTTAGATCTTCTGATGAACCGAAATACAATTTCTTATTTATCCTGTCATTTATATATACAGAATCCTTTGTCAGAAATATTCTGGCAGCTTCAATTCCTGTTTTACTCCTTAAACTGATCAGGTATTTATCCGGTGTCTGAAATTTAATACTTCCCAGTCCTGACATTTCCTCACCTTCATTAATAATCTTAACCTCAGCTTTTTCGATAAAAAAATCAGACCTGGTAAGATTGCTTTTAGTCAGATTTTCTACAGTTATATCCCCTTTAAGAGCATATTCACCCGGAAAGATCCTTGTCACCTCCATCCGGGTTACCGAACATCCGTAACTCAGAGCAACAAGAGACAATATAAGCGCTATTTTCTGCAATTTTTTATTTCCTCTGTAAGGTTTGTTTTAGTTCCATCGAGTTTCAAGGCCTCCTTCCAGTTCTCAACTGCTTTCGTACAGTTACCCTGCTTTTTAAGAATGAAGCCATAATGCTCATACCAGACAGCATCAGGTTTTCCACCTGATTTTATAATGTCTTCCATAATTCTGGCTGCCTCTTTCAGTTTCCCTCTTTTATACAGAACCCAGGCATAAGTATCAAGGTATGTGGTATTGTCCTTTTCCTTTTCCACTACCTTTTTTGACATCTTTTCCGCCTCTTTGAGATCCTGATCCTGTTCTGCCAGGTAATATGCATAGTTGTTAATTACAGTCAGATCATCGGCATTTGCTTTAATTGCAGCTTTAAATGTTTCGAATGCCTTTACATAGTCTTTCATTCTGTAATATACATCTGCTCTCATTGTAAGAACCTGAGTCATAAATTCCTTATCACTGCCCGCCAGGATCTCAGCTTTTCGCAGCTCCTCAAGTGCAATATCGTATTTACCCTTTTCCATTGCCGCGTTTGCATAAAGAACTTTTGCCAGAAATGATCTGTTGAATCTGGTAGCGCATTCCTCCCCACGAACCATCAATTTATTATAATCACCTTTCTGATTATAAACAAGAAGTAGTTTCTCCCACGCGTAATAATTGTCGGGATTTAACTTTATTATTTCTTCAAGACGAGCAGCCGCATCATCGAGTTTTGATAATTTAACAAGCAGTTCGGGTCTGAGTAGCGGTACTATCTCATCATTTTTATAATTTGCTTCAAAAACCATCAGTGCTATAAAGAGATCATCCTGATAATCCCTGACCAGATCCGGTAAATCAATCAATCTCGCAAAAAGGGAGATCTTATCATCCTTCTTAATATTATTATTAAGAATAACGTTATTCAATAAAGCAAACAACTCCCTGTAATTCTTATCCGATATCAAAAAATCACATAGCGCCAGCTGTACCTGCGGATCATCAGGATTTCTCTCAAGAAGCTCATTATATACCTCCCTGGCCTTGTCATTTTCACCCTTGCTGCGGTATATCTCAGCGAGCATTCCATTGTAAAGCACTTCATCAGGATACTCTTTTGTAAGCACTAGAGCTTTTTTCAGAGCTTCATCGTAATTGCCGCTCATCATAAGCGTCTTTATTGCGGAAACGGTTGAATTCGAATTTACTCCGTATTTCTTATCAAAAGCATCGAAAATTGAAAGAGCCTTTTCATAATCTTTATTCTCCGTATAAAGGTTTCCCAATGTCAGCTCAATATTTTCATTATCCGGAAAAAATTTAACCGCAGTCTGATAATAATATATCGCACTGTCGAGATTCTTTTCCTGATAATAAAATCCTGCCATCATCATCAGGTACCAGATATTCTGATCATCTATATCAAGTGCTTTCTTCAGATATAGCCTGGCATTCTTTACATCTCCTTTAGAGCTGAGTATCTGAGCCATTTCATAATATGCGGCATCGCTTCCCGGGTTAATTCTGACAGCCTGCTCCAGATATTTCAGTGCCTCTCCTTCGTTTCCCATTAGCTTATTTTTGATTGCTTCAACATATACATAATTGAAAGCCGCATCATCATAACTGCTATCCTTTATCTTTGTAACTGAAACCGGATTCAGTTTCCTGTTGCAGGATAATATTGACAGAATAATCAACCCTGATACTATAATTAATAATCTATTCTTCTTCATCTTTATTTTTTTCCTGTATGACCAAAACCTCCTGTCCCTCTATGGGTTTCAATCAGATTTTCTACCTTTTCCCATTCTGCCTTCTCATGTTTTGAAATTATCATCTGGCAAATTCTTTCTCCGTCTGAGATTACAAAATCTTTATCTGACAAGTTTACCAGGATAATACAAACCTCTCCCCTGTAATCAGCATCAATCGTCCCGGGAGAATTCAAAACTGTAATTCCTTTATTTATAGCAAGTCCGCTCCTTGGTCTGATCTGTGCCTCATAACCTTCAGGAATTTCCAGATATAATCCCGTCCTTACCATTGTCCTCTTCATTGGCCCCAGTACAATATCCTCATCCAGATTTGCCCTGATATCCATTCCTGCAGATAAGAGAGTGGCATATTCAGGTAACTCATGTCTGGATTTATTTATTATCCTGATCTTCATAACTATTTAATAAATATTTGCAAATTGCTCATCCCTGCCGGTTATCCGGCGATTAAACATCAAACTCAATTTCACATATTCCGTAAGTCCCCTGTATTTGTTAAGTTTACAGCGCCACAAAAATACCATAAAAAGTGCTAATAAAAAATGGCACACTTCTATCATTGAAATGTCTTCACATTATGAACAGGCCATCAATAATTTTACTCTTAACGGCTTCCTTACTTTCTAAAAAACTGGTCTCAAATTTACTTCAAATGCCTTCATGTGCATACACTTGCTTCTCTTTTTATTAAAATTCCGGAATTTGAAAAGCAATATTTTCGTGTATCAGTCAAAGTTAAATATCTTTGCACCCAACTTTGCATGACGTTATTAACCAAATTAAAAAATTCATGAACAACATTATACGAAAGTCATTACTTATCCCTTTGCTCCTCCTCTTTTACTCCTGCACTTCCCCAGGTGTCAGTGACAGTTCGCTTGTTTTAATTAAAACATCTCTTGGCGACATTAAAATAAAGCTTTATGACGGAACTCCACAACACCGCGATAATTTCCTGAAACTTATAAATGCAGGCTTTTATGATGATCTTTCCTTTCACCGTATAATCAAAGGCTTTATGATACAGACAGGGGATCCTGCCACCAGGAGTGGTATTTCAAAAATGTTCCCCGATTCCCTGAATACATATACTATTCCTCCAGAAATCAATTCGTCCTATTATCACAAGAAGGGAGCGCTGGCAGCTGCCCGCAAGGGAAATGAGGAAAATCCTGAGATGCGCTCTTCAGGTACACAGTTTTACATTGTCCAGGGAACCAGGTACACTGATGATGAATTAAACCAGGTCGAGCTGCAGGTAAACAGCAATATCAAGCAGGCTCTTTTCGATAAGATCATGAGCCAGACTGCAGATAGTGTCCGGAGGTCCGGAAAAACAGTCACTGATCCGGAAATTCAGGCAATCGCATCCGTTAAAATGTTTGATATCCTTACAAGCAACAAGCCATTCAAATATTCAGAGGAACAACGAAATGTCTATAAAACAACCGGAGGTGTTCCACGTCTTGACGGAACATATACTGTTTTCGGAGAAGTAGTTGAAGGCCTTGATGTAGTTGACAGGATTGCTGATGCAAAGACCGGTAGCAATGATAAACCTTTGACAGAAATAAGAATAATAAAAGCTAAAATAGTCCGTAATTAATTATTGATAAAAATTTATCAGAGATGTTTCAAATAATTGCTGACCTTTTCAATGAACTTGCTTCACTGACTATTGAAAATACTGCTCAGCTGGAACAATTCCGGTTAAAGTACCTGAGTAAGAAAGGTTTGATCTCAGAGCTTTTTGAGGATTTCAGGAATGTACCGGCGTCGGATAAAAAAGAGGTAGGGCTGAAGCTTAATCAGTTAAAAGCCGCCGCTCTTGAAAAGTACAATTCAGCCAAGGCTGATCTGCTTACATCAGATGAAAAACCTGAAGCAACTGATCTTACCCGTCCTTCATATCCTTTCCAGCTCGGGTCAAGGCATCCTATATCCATAGTAAGGAATGAAGTAATTGCTATTTTTGAACGGATCGGCTTCACTGTGTCAGAAGGCCCTGAAATTGAGGATGACGATCACGTTTTTACAAAGCTCAACTTTGCACCTGAGCATCCTGCCCGTGACATGCAGGATACCTTCTATATTTCAAGGATCTCTCCTGAAGATTCCAGTCCCGGTGATATACTTCTCCGTACGCATACATCATCTGTTCAGGTAAGGGTAATGCAAAAAGAGAAACCTCCGATCCGTACCATTTCCCCCGGCAGGGTATTCCGTAACGAAGCCATCTCAGCAAGGGCCCACTGTATTTTTCATCAGATCGAGGGATTGTATATCGATGAAAACGTATCATTTGCTGATCTGAAGCAGACGCTGCTCTATTTTGCCAGGGAGCTCTTTGGCAAAGAGACGGATATAAGGTTGCGTCCATCATATTTTCCTTTTACCGAACCTTCGGCTGAAATGGATGTAAGCTGTAGAATTTGCGGAGGGAAAGGCTGCAATGTCTGTAAGTATACCGGCTGGCTTGAAATCCTTGGTTGCGGAATGGTTCATCCGAATGTACTTGACGCCTGCAATATTGACAGCAGGCGCTATACAGGTTTTGCCTTTGGTATGGGCATAGAAAGACTTGCCATGCTGAAATACCAGGTCAACGACCTTCGTTTATATTTTGAAAATGATACCAGGTTTCTGGATCAGTTCAAAACATTTATTTGATCAACACCTGAATTTAATTAAGATAATGATGAAACATCAGGATATTTCTTTTCCTCTTTGCGATAAATGTGCGTTGGGTTCGGGTTCAATCTTCAGATTTCTGAACACTGATGAGGTAAATACACTCAACTTTGAAAAGGATTTCCGTCAGTACACCCGTGGTGATATTCTTTATCAGGAAGGCAACCGCATAAGTGGTTTCTACTGCATCAACAGCGGCATTATAAAGGTATTTAAAACAGGCTTTGATGGTAAGGAACAGATCATCCGCTTTGCCAAAAAAGGTGAAATTATTGCCTACCGCAGCGTTCTAAGCAATGAACTGGCATGCACTTCAGCCAAGGTCATTGAGGACTGCCAGGTTTGCTTTATCCCTTCCGAGATCCTTATCTCATTCATTAAAACCAATCCTACCTTTGCGCTCGAGCTTATTAAGCTTGCCTGTCATGAGCTTGGCGAGGCCAATTCATTCATAACAGATATTGCTCAGAAAACAGTAAGGGAACGTCTTGCAGAAGTACTTCTATTACTTGTCACCGATTTCGGGCTTGACAGTCAGCAATTTCTGAATATCTCCCTTACGCGTGAAGAGCTTGCGAACATTGTAGGAACAGCCACGGAGTCTGTAATCCGCTTATTGTCTGAGTTTAAGGCCGACAAGCTTGTTGAGCTGAACGGCAGGAAAATAAAGATCTTAAACACAAGAGGTCTTGAAAAGATAAGCAATGTCTTCAGCTGACAATAAGGTTCAATCAATATCTCATCGAATCAGAACAGGGTGCCGGGCATATCACGTCTCAGCTGTCTTCCGAGATGCCTGTAGGCATGTTCTGTTGCCTCACGTCCCCTGGGAGTTCTCTTCAGATATCCCTCCTTTATGAGAAAGGGCTCATAAACTTCTTCTATAGTACCGCTTTCCTCACCCACAGCAGTTGAGATTGTATTCAGCCCTACTGGTCCTCCGTTAAATTTATCTATTATTACAGAGAGGATGCGGTTATCCATTTCATCAAGTCCGTGCTGATCAATATTAAGCGCCTTCAGGCCGTACCTTGTAATTGGAAGATCTATTTCACCGCTACCCTTAACCTGTGCAAAATCCCTAATTCTCCTCAGCAGGGCATTTGCTATTCGTGGGGTTCCCCTGCTCCTGATTGCAATCTCTACCGCAGCATCATCCTCTATTACCACCTTGAGAATTCCGGCCGATCTTTTTACGATGCCTGTAAGTATCTCGTGATCGTAATATTCGAGATGAAACTTAATTCCAAATCTTGCCCTGAGCGGGCTTGTAAGAAGGCCAGAACGGGTTGTAGCCCCTATGAGTGTAAAATTGTTAAGTGTTAACTGTACCGATCTTGCACTCGGCCCTTTATCTATCATTATATCGATCTGGAAATCTTCCATCGCAGAGTAGAGGTATTCCTCAACCACAGGACTCAGCCTGTGAATCTCATCAATAAAAAGCACATCCCCTTCGCCCAGGTTTGTAAGCAGTCCTGCAAGATCTCCCGGTTTATCCAGAACAGGTCCGCTGGTTACCTTCAGATTGACGTGCAGCTCATTTGAAATTATCGTGGCCAGGGTTGTCTTCCCTAATCCCGGAGGGCCCTGCAACAGCACATGATCCAGAGCTTCTCCCCGTTGCTTTGCCGCAGTGACAAAAACCATAAGATTTTCAATTACCTGTTTCTGTCCCTTAAAATCACTGAAATTTAAGGGTCGTAACTGCTTTTCAAATTCCTTATCGGTAAATGAAATGATCTCTTTTCTGATGTCCTGACTCTCCTCCATTGAACAATTAACTATTTAATCAGCTTCGCATCGCTTTCGGGAAGCTTTATCCTGACCCCATTTATACTTACCTCGACATCATTTTTATATGAAATTGTAAGCACCATTTTGCCATCCTCATCATATTTCTTCCATGTTTTCTGCCTTATCCCCGACTGGTAATATTGTTCCTCTTTAAGTTTACCGTCCTCGTAATAGTAATAATGCTGTCCGTCAGGATTCCCCTGAATGTAGCTTCCTTTGAATCTCAACTTGCCATCGGGATAATAAGCTTTCCATAGTCCATCCTTTAATCCGAGTATATATTTCCCCTGTTCCGAGTAATTTCCGGATTTGTAGCTCCAGTCACCGTTTTTCTCTCCATCCGAATATTGACCTTTTGTAATAACATCACCTGCCGGTAAATATTCAGCAAATGCTCCGTCTCTTTTTCCCTGAAAATATTCCTCCTCCCTCAGAACGGAGTTGTTGTCATAGTACCAGGTCCATAATCCATCAGGTCTGCCGTTATTGTATGAGCCTGTCTGTTCGGTTTTCCCGGCTGCGTTATAGAATTTCCAGTTACCTGATCGCCTGTTGTCCGTGAACTGTCCTTCCGCTTCAACCTTTCCATTGGAATAAAGATCTTTCCATTTACCGTTCCTGTTTCCTGCATCATCTACAATACCTTCAGAAAGCAGCAGTCCGTTATCATTATAAATAAAAGCATCAGTAACCTTTCCATCCTTTCCATACTCCCTGTGGATGCCAACCGGGACTTTGTTCCTGTATGGTCCGCTGTAAATAAGCTTTCCGTCCTGATCATGCTTTGTCACTATCTCAATATCAGGCTCGTCCTCAACATCTGATTTTACAATCGAACCGTTTTCGTATAACATTGTAAGTACCAGTTTTCCCCTGTTATCATATTCCTTGTAATAGCCATGCAGAAGGTCATCCTTATATGATTTTTCAGATTTGACCCCTCCGTTGGGGTAGAATTCCATCCAGGCTCCCTGCTTCAGACCTTTGCTGTCTGTTCTGTTTATTTTTTCACGGCTTATGAGAAAATCATTGTTATATTCAAGCAGGGTAATTATAACACCCTCTTTATCATATTCTTTAGACAGTCCCTCCTTTTTCCCCTCACTATATGCGATTGTCTGCTGTACCTTACCATCAGGAAAATAAATATATGAAAGGCCCTCCTTCCTGTCTCCGGCAAAAAGCTCCTTCGACCATATATAAACTCCTGCAGAAGGATCTCTTTTATACCTGTAGTACCATCCGTTCTTTTTCCCGATGAGATAGTTTATCTTCTCCGTCGTATCACCTGACTGATCAAAAAAGGTCCAGATACTGTCGAGCATGAAATTGCTCCTTTTCCCTTCGGATTTCTTTACTCCCGTGACATAATAGCTTTTCCAGAATCCTTCCGGCCTGCCATCCTTAATCATCCCTTCACTTGATACAGTTCCGTTGGGATATTTAAATACATGATAACCATCCTGTAAAGTATTATTTTCCTGACCGTAACCAATCTTACAAATAAGAATAAAAACAATTAAAACTTTAATTTTTTTCATATTCAAAGACCAAGTTTTTCAGATATTTCCATCATTCTTCTTATTGGAACCTGTGCTTTAATAAGCACTTCTTCGCTTAACAGAATCTCAGGGCTTTCATTTCTGAGACAATTCAGCACTTTACTTAAAGTTATTAGCTTCATATAATTACATTCACTGCAGCCACATGTAGAATCTTTTGGTGGCGCAGGAATATAGTTCTTTCCCGGATTCTCCTTTTTCATCTGATGGATTATACCCGGTTCTGTTGCCACAATATAGCAATTTCCCGTATCTTTCTTTGTATATTGCAGCAATGCTGATGTCGATCCGATAAAATCCGCTATCATCCTTACCGGTAATTCACATTCCGGATGCACTATAACCCTGGCGCCGGGATTCTCTTCCTTCAGTTTTAATATTGCCTCCAGTGAGAATTCCTCATGAACATGGCATGCACCATTCCATACAATAATATCGCGTCCTGTTTTATTGATCACATAGTTACCCAGGTTACGGTCGGGAGCAAACAATATTTTTTCATCAGCAGGGAGTGATTCCACTATCTGAACTGCATTTGAAGAGGTACAGATGATATCCGAAAGCGCTTTTATCTCTGCACTTGTATTAACATATGAAACGACCGTTCTGCCCGGATTATCCCTTATAAACTTCTCAAAGTCCTCTGCTTTGCATGAATCAGCCAGCGAGCATCCTGCATTTAAATCAGGTAACAGTACTTTTTTCCCTGGCGAAAGAATTTTGGCTGTTTCAGCCATAAATTTCACACCGGCAAAAAGTATTATATCGCTGTTGTTTGAAGCAGCTCTCTGGGAAAGTGCAAGACTGTCGCCCACAAAATCAGCAATATCCTGGATATCTCCTGTCTGGTAGTAGTGAGCAAGTATTATTGCATTTTTCTCTCTCTTTAAATATTTAATCTCTGAAATAATGTTTTCTGATCCTTTACTTTCCATTTATTCAAAATTTAAACCAGGCAAAATTAGTCAATAAAGACGTAATCAATTTTCATAACACTGATTTTCCTGTTTTATTAACATCATAATTCTTATTATTAAAGATTTAAATTTCTATTTATGATTGTTATGTTATGATGTTAATTGGTTGATAGAAAAAAGAGATTTTTGTTGTTTTATACGATATTATAATTGTACAAACATCTTTTCAACAGATCAAAAAATATACCGTTTTTGAAAATCAGCTGTTTAGCGGAATAATTAACAATTGTTATGATTTGATTACGGATACATCAGTCTGATAAAAAACAGGGCTTTTAAGGTTAAAAGAAGGTTAATATTTACAGCTATTTTTCTTAAAACTTTCTTTAGCTGTGCATATTCCGGGTGAAAACATGAAAATCGGTCGCCGGAAAAAAAATTATAAAAAATAATTCAATGTTCTCTACATCTTATTAACAAACATTGTTAATACGGTTAACTCTTTATCTTTTTGCCTCAAAACAAATATATTGCAGTTTTGTTATTCCTGTTGAAGAGTTGTATTTAAAAGAAGATAACGGAGTGTGTTTTTCTTTTAATTAAGCAATTATATTAATTTGCACCCGTATTTATGAAAACAGACTAAAATTTAGCACTTTGAACAATCAAAAAATAGCAATTGTGTCTGATCATGCAGGTTATTTCCTGAAAGAGAAGTTACTAAAATTTCTGATGAAGGAGAAGTATGAGGTAAAGGATTTTGGCTGTTTCTCAGAGGAAAGCGTTGATTATCCTGACTATGGTCATCCACTGGCTAACACTGTTTCGTCAGGAGAATTTGATTTGGGGATTTCAATTTGCGGAACAGGAAACGGTATTAATATGACGGTGAACAAGCATCCCGGTATCAGAAGTGCTCTTTGCTGGAATGAGGAAATAAGTCGTCTGGCCAGAGCCCATAACGATGCAAATATCTGTGCTTTACCCGGCAGGTTCATATCTGAATCCGAGGCATATCTCATTGTAAATACATTTCTTAACACAGCTTTCGAGGGTGAACGGCACAAGAGGAGGGTTGACAAAATATCTTTAAAAATGTACTGATTATGCTTTCAAATTCATGCAGATACGGGATAAGAGCTGTTATTTATTTAGCCAGCCGCTCCTCCGGTACGGAAAAGACAGGCATTAAAAAGATTAGCACAGATCTTGATCTTCCGACACCATTTCTTGCCAAGATTCTGCAACAGCTTGCAAAACAGAAAATACTGAGTTCCTCCAAAGGACCTCACGGAGGATTTTCACTGTTGAAAGACCCGAAGGATATCACATTACTTGATATTGTTAATTCAATTGACGGATATGATACTTTTACCAATTGTGTTATGCATAAAGGCACATGTGAAGGGGTAAATGCTGAGAACAGGGTTTGTCCTCTCCATGAGGATTATGAAAAGACACGGGTTGCTCTTATCAAGCTGTTCCGCAATAAAACAATCCATGATCTGGTAAAGCGGGCCGGGAGGTCCGACCTTATAACTATCTGATAATCTCCTTATCAGCAGGTCTTACCAGCAACCACAATAAGATAGAGGCTGTAATTCCGGCGGCATTGGCCAGGGCATCATATACACTGCCTGTACGCGTGACGGTAAGTGTGGCCTGAAAGATTTCCATAAGTATACCATATGAAAGGGGTATAAGTGCTGCAAGCAGTATCTGCCTGAGATATTTTAATCTTTTCCTGTGTTCAATAAGAATTACAGACATCATAATAAAGTACATCATAAAATGTACAATTTTATCAAGGTATGTTATATTTTTAAGAGCCACTTTTGCAAATGTCTCAGAATTGGTAAGGCTGAGGTAACAAAGAACGACAGCAACCAGTATTGTGAAAAAATTCTTCTTTATCATTTTATAAATTTGTCGCAAATTTAGTTATAAAATCTTAATTTCTAAATATGCAGCCCGGAGGCTGTCGGACACAACCCTTTATAATCAACAGGCACACAACAGAACAGCTGCCGGATTTCTGTTTAACAGATCCCTCTTATTATAATTGTTAAAAAAGATAAAGTCTCTGTTTTGGTTCTCAGGTAAGCCGCATAAATATCTTTTCATAAAAACCGTTCTGTTATCCAAATCCGGGCTTCTTAAATGTTTGTCGTATATTTGATCCTGACAATTGTATTTTATTTATACTTTTCAGATTTGGTTATATAAAGAATGGCTGGCATATATATACATATTCCTTTCTGCAGGAAGCTCTGTTTTTATTGCGATTTCTACCACCTGACTTCAAGAGGAGACAACACCGCATTTATTGATGCTCTGCGTAAGGAGACAGCTATCAGAAAAGATTACCTGGGGATGGAGATCGTTTCAACCATCTATTTCGGTGGAGGTACGCCTTCAACCCTGTCTGTTCAGGAGCTGCAGACCATTATGAACGATATCAGGGATAAGTTCAGGGTAGAGGAAAAATGCGAAATTACAATTGAACTGAATCCTGATGATGTCAATCCCGATTATCTGGACGGACTCAGGGAGCTTGATTTCAACAGGATCAGCCTTGGCATCCAGTCGTGGCGTGATATTGATCTGAAGATGCTTAACAGGAGGCATGATTCGGCCAGGGCTGAGATAGCCCTGAATCAGATTTTCGATGCCGGATTTCAGAATGTCTCTATCGACCTTATTTATGGCATTCCGGGAATGACCCTGCAGGACTGGGCCTCTAATCTTGATTTCTCATTTTCATTTGATATAAAGCACCTCTCAGCGTATCATCTTACCTTTGAACCCGGAACGGTATTCGGGAAAATGCTTGAGAAGAGGCTGATCGCAGAAATTGATGAAGAGGAGAGCGTCATGCTTTTTAATCTGCTCATAGAAAAAGCCGAATCGGCAGGATTTATTCACTATGAGATATCAAATTTCGGAAAGCCGGAATATTTTTCGATACATAATTCAAATTACTGGAAACAGGTCAACTATATCGGACTTGGTCCTTCAGCCCACTCTTTTAATGGCTATTCCCGCCAATGGAATAAAAGAGATCTCAAGGAGTATATTAAATCCGTTAATTCCGGCGTATCATTTTTTGAACATGAAGATCTTGATTTAAAATCACGGTTTAACGAATATGTAATGACTTCACTGAGAACGATGTGGGGAATTGATCTTGAATATGTTGAAAAAACGTTTGAAAAAGAAGGTTATGATTATATTGTTAACCTTGCAGGCAAATTCAAAGACTACGGACTGATAAGGCAGGATCAGAAAAACCTGGTGCTTACAAATCAGGGGAAGATAATATCCGACAATATTATTTCCGAATTTATGATACCTGATGCTGACTGATTATCTTTTTGACAGCATGAAATTGGTATGTCCTATGACATTACCTTCCAGATAAAGCTCCACACTGTAGTTCCCGACAATGAAATCACCTGTGTTGTCAAGGAAAATACACATATCAACATCCTGGTTCATGTAATCAACCTCACGGCTGGCAGAATATATTATTTTATTACCCTTGTAATCGAACAGGTTATCCGGGCTTGTGGCAATCACCAGGGAATCGGGCCTTATTACTCTCATGTAAACCACTTTGGTACCGGCTTTGGCAAGCGGGTTTTCCCTCAGGGTAAAGCAGATCCTCAGTTTATCCAGAAGATTTATGCGGGTTGTCTCTTTCCTTTTCTTGTTCAGGGAAGCGGCAACGATATCCTTTGCCTGGATAACTGAAGCAATTTCAACCTTGGAGCTAAGCTCCTCCTTAACTTTCGAAAGTTCGGTATTGGTGCTCTTCACCTGTTTCATCTCCTGACGTATCTCTGAATTTTCTGCAACAAGGAGCTTGTTTCTTGTGTTGAGGGAATCAATCTGAACAATATAGCTCTTCATTATTTCCCTCATTGTCTTTATCTCTTTTTTATACTGTCTGATTAACCTGACATTTGATTCATTAATGGCCAGGATCTTTATAATTTTCTCTTTATCTCTTTCAACGTTAGCCTTAAGGGTATCATTATTTGTCTTTAAAGTATCAAAGGAGTATGATATCCGTCTCAATTCGTTTGCCAGAGAGTCTTTTTCCTCGGTGAGCACAGTTTCCATCTCCGCCATATTGTGTTTTTGTATGAAATACATTAACACGAGAAATAGCAGCAATGCTGCCAGGATGAGAGATGTTGCGATCAGCCTTACAGGAGGATTGCTTTTACTTTCCTTACCTGAGGGATTTACATTACCTGAAAAGTTAGTGTTGTCGGGAGTTGCCATATAGTATTTTGTATTTACCTGATTTTGTTCTCAAAAATAATAATTTCCTGATAATTATTATTATGTCCGATTCAATGATTAATTTTGCCGTGAAACCGGACATTATTAATTGTCTAATATTGAGTAATATGGATGGTTTTGGGTGTTGTTTTAAAATCTGACATAATTAAAGGCCGGTTGTGCAGAACAGGTTTGTTTAATTAATTTGTTGATAAAGATGAAATATGCAGGCGCCCATGTGAGTGCATCGGGTGGAGTTGAGAATGCTCCACTGAATGCAAATCTGATCGGAGCAAAAGCTTTTGCTCTTTTTACAAAGAATCAGAGGCAGTGGAATTCCAGTCCACTTTCAAAAGCCAGTATAAAGGCATTCAAAGAGAATTGCGAGAAGTTTGAATACAAGACATTTCAGATCCTTCCTCACGATAGTTACCTGATAAATCTAGGTAATCCGGAAGCTGCTCCCCTGGAAAAATCCAGGGCCGCATTCCTTGATGAGATGCAGAGATGTGAGCTCCTGGGTCTTGACAGGCTTAATTTTCACCCGGGAAGTCATTTAAATGGCATCAGTATTGAAGAGTGTCTGAAGAGAATAGCTGAATCAGTCAATATTGCTCTTGACAAAACAAAAGGAGTTACTGCAGTAATCGAAAATACTGCAGGTCAGGGAACAAATCTCGGACATACTTTTGAACAGATCAGGGAAATAATTGATAATGTCGAGGACAAATCGAGGGTTGGGGTTTGCATTGACACCTGCCACGCTTTTACGGCCGGATATGATGTCAAATCGGCTGCAGGCTTCAAATCAACTTTTGATAAATTCAATGAAATTATCGGGTTTAAATATCTTAAAGGATTGCACCTTAATGATTCCAAAAAGGATCTTGCCTCGAGGGTTGACCGTCACGACAATCTCGGAAAGGGATTTTTGGGAGAGGATGTTTTCAGGATGGTGATGAATGACAGCAGATTTGACAATATGCCTCTTATACTTGAAACCCCTGATGAATCCTTATGGGAAGAAGAGATTAAATGGCTTTATTCGCTTATCGGGAAATGATCTGCCTGTCGAGGAGCTTTCTTATTTTTCCGTCTTTCAGTTTCTCAATTGTAGCCTGATAACCGACAGAAAAAAGCTCATCAGCTTTTTCAGGATCAAGAATTTTGTAATCCTTCAGCTCCGGGGGTGCAACAAACAGGTCAAACCTCTTTGCCTTTTCAATAATCTCTTTTGACATACTGAGCATAAAGGTTCTTTCCGCAATACTGATCAGACCGCTTATTTTTTCAGTGTAACCGACAGGATTTACGAATGAGCCGATAAGATAACTGCATCTGCCTTCAATTGGCCTTACAGGCAGGTTATCGAGAACACCGCCATCTACATATTGTATGTCGTTTATTAATACCGGCTGAAAGAGTACCGGTATGCTTGCGGATGCAATTACCGCACAAAGCAGCTCTCCTTTTGAAAAATATTCGGCCTTACCGTTATTAAGATCAGTGGCAGTTACATACAGTGGTATTTTAAGATCTTCAAAATTCTTTGCCCGTAAATTGGCTTTTAATATTTTAATTACCCCCCTGATCTGCAATAATCCTTCACGTGGCATTGCAGGTCGCATAAAATCCAGCCTGCTGCCTGAATTGAGCATATTCAGGATCTCCCTTGGAGTGTAGCCATCAGCATAGAGCACTCCTGCCAGAGCTCCGGCACTGGTTCCGGATATCACATCAGGGTATATCCCGGCATCATTCAGGGCCTGCAGCAATCCCAGGTGTGCAAATCCTCTGGTTCCTCCGCCACTGAGTACAAGTCCGACCTTATATTCTTCTGAAAGCATATTGACCTTTCCGTTGTATTATTTTCCCGTTATAAAATCTATAAACAATTTAATATTAAGTAAAGTGACTATTGCTGCAATAACAAGCAGCAGTCCCACAAGAAAATGACTGTTGGCATACTTACCCATAACTTTTTTTGAGGAGGTCAGATAAACCTGTATTGCTACAGTAAAAGGCAGCTGAATACTCAGAAATACCTGGGACAGGATCAGACCCTTGAACGGATTGGAAACAAAAAAGATAAGAATTAAAGCACCAACCAGGGAAATTATTATACCAATCCTCGAGTGAGCATCCCTGACATCATAAGGTTCGTTGTACATTCCTGAAACTATTGATCCGCCGGCCATCCCGGAGGTGATAGAGGAGGCAATACCCGCAAGAAGAAGGGCTGCTGCAAAGACAACTGAAGCGTTTGTCCCAAGTAACGGCACAAGTAGTTTCTCAGCCTGCTGCAGCTCCTCAACCTTCAGGCTATTCCTGAAAAATGTGGTGGCAGCCAGTATTATCATTGCACTGTTGATTGCCCAGCCTACCAGCATGGAAAACAGGGTATCGGCAAATTCATATTTAAGCTGTCTTTTGATGACCACATCATCCTGAAGGTTCCATTGACGGCTTTGTATGATCTCCGAATGGAGGAAGAGGTTGTGGGGCATCACGACTGCTCCCAGTACACTCATCAGAAGATACATTGATCCTTCAGGTATGGAAGGCTTTACCCATGCCACACCTGCTTCAATCCAGTCAACATCAACCAGGAACAGCTCATAAAGAAAGGAGAGCCCGATGATTGAGACAAATCCTATTATCCATTTCTCTATCTTCTGATAAGAATTGGTGAACAGCATTATTGCTACAAATACTGTCACAAGCATTGCACCTGTTTTCAGGGGAACACTGAAAAGCATGTTTAAGGCAATAGATCCCCCCAGGATCTCGGCAAAAGAAGTCGAGACAGAAGCAAGTACGGCAAATGAAAGGATCCCCTTGGAAACTCCGGGATGAAGATACAGTGTTGCTGCTTCAGAAAGGCAGAGTCCTGTCGCTATTCCAAGGTGCGCAACGTTGTGCTGCAACACTATAAGCATTATTGTCGACAATGTGACAATCCAGAGAAGGGTATAGCCAAATTCTGATCCCGTGGCAATATTAGCAGCCCAGTTTCCCGGATCTATAAAGCCGACTGTCACAAGCAGACCCGGACCGATGTATTTTAAGATATCAAGAGCACCATAGGAAGGTTTATGATTTTTTCTTTTCGGATCAGTGAAGATCCGTATGGAATCAAGTATCTTCTTAATGCCCGGCATATCGGATCGTATCGGTTATTTAGTCAGGAACTTTATAACTTTGCAAAATAGTAATAACAAATATAATCAATGATTATGAAATTTATTAGCCCGGATCCGGAGTGCTGAATATTCTGTAATTGTTATAATTTTGATCCTTGATCAAGTGTCTTACTTATTAAGAATTTATATGCAGTATTTATTGATTGCTTATGACGGGACTGACCCCGGCGCACTGAAACGAAGGCTCGAAGTTCGCGAAGAACATCTGGGCAAAATCAGCCAGCTCAGGAAAGCAGGCAAATTCCTTTTTGGCGGAGCCATACTTGATGAGGAGGGGAAAATGATCGGATCAATGATTGTGTATGATTACCCCGACCGTGAGGCCCTGGATACCGGCCTGCAGGATGAACCATATTTTACCCGGGGGGTATGGGAAAAAGTTGAAATCAAGCCGTTTCGGCATGCCAGGATAGACTGAAAGAACATGAATATAAAAAAATTTACCCCATCTGTCGACAAGAGGATCCTTGTGCTTCTCGCTGGAATGATGTGGTGCGGGGTGGGAATTATGCTTATCAGCTTTGCCGTATCATGGTTATCGCCTTTAGGGCTCAGGTTGAATGGTATATATTATGCTGCAGGTTTTCTTGTAGCAATGCCTGTTCATCATTTTGGCTTCCTGAGGATCGCCAACAAAAACCTGAGAAGGTTGCTTCCCCTGTCCTCAAAAAAATGCCTCTTCTCATTTATGACCTGGAAAAGTTATCTGATTGTTCTCGTCATGGTCGCAATGGGAATCTTCTTAAGGCACTCAGCTTTGCCAAAGCGTTATCTTTCCGTTCTGTATAATGGAATAGGCCTGGCATTAATACTTTCCGGAATAAGATATTTAAGATTCTTTTTCCTGCTTTTGACGGGCAGAAGAACTGAGCATATTTAAATTTAAAAAACAGAGATTATGAAAAAAACTACTTTATTGCTGACCACTTTATTAATTTCAGTCTGTCTCTACGGTCAGGGATCAACCAAAGACGGACTTCCCTGTAAAATGGAAGATCTGACCTCGCCAAAGTTTGTGAAAGCTGTCGAACTTGCCGGAGGGGTCTGCATAATTCCGATGGGGATTATAGAAAAGCACGGTCCTCATCTTCCGCTGGGCACGGATTTGTATGAGGCACGAAAGGTGGCAGTTACAGCTGCAGAAAAAGAATATGCCGTGGTGTATCCTCCCTATTTCGTTGGTCAGATCTTTGAAGCAAGGCATCAGCCCGGGGCAATTGCCTACAGCAATGAGCTGATGTGGAAGATGCTGGATGAAACATGTAAGGAGCTGTCGCGTAACGGGTTAAAAAAGATTGTCCTGATGAACGGACATGGAGGAAACAACAGTTTCCTTCAGTATTTCTGCCAATCGCAGCTTGCAAGCCAGAGGGATTATATAGTAGTGTTGTTTACCCCGGGTGACGATCCTCAGATCTCAAAACAGATAGAGTCACTTAAAAAAGCAAAACTCGACAGCCATGCAGGAGAGAACGAGACATCAATGATGTATGTAATTGATCCGGCACTTGTGGATCTGGATGCTTTGAAAACTGAATCCGGACTGGACCAGAACAGGTTGTCCAAATTACCTTATGGATATACCGGGATATGGTGGTATGCCAGGTATCCCAATCATTTTGCAAGTGATATAGCAACACCAGATGCAAAACTCGGGGAATTATTGATCAACAGTGATGCCGGTCAGCTTGCCGAACTCGTAAAGTACTTAAAATTTGACAATAGAATTCAGGAGCTTCAGGAAGAATTCTATATAAAGGCAAAAAATCCTATTATGAAATAACTCACAGTGGAATCCTGAATCCGGTGTCAGGTTCAAACATTCTTTATTGATATTTTGTTTATACAGCGACTTGATATAGTCTGACCTTGTAATAAAAAGGAAGATAATTTTCAAAGAACTGATTATGAACATAATATACTTAAGATATGTCATTTACATTACAGCCTGGAGATAAGGCACCGGATTTTAAGCTGACCTCTACGGAGGGAAAAGAGTACAGCTTGAAAGATTTTGAAAAATTCAAATACCTTGTAATCTTTTTTACATGTAACCATTGTCCATATGTCATTGGCTCCGATGAGATTACGAGAATCACTGCGGAAAAATACATGAGCAGGGGAGTTGGGTTTGCAGGGATAAATTCCAATAGTGTGAATACTTATCCTGAGGATAGTTTTGATAATATGGTAAAAAGGATGAAAGAGCATAAGTTTCCCTGGGTCTACCTTCATGATAAAATGCAGGATGTGGCTAAAGCATACGGGCCATTGAGGACCCCGCATTTTTATGTTTTTGATGAGAAAAGGGTGCTTGTATATACCGGCCGCGGGGTGGATAATCCCAGGGATACTTCGAAGATAACAATTAATAATCTTGACATTGCTCTTGACGAACTTACAAGCGGAAAGAAGATCACTGTTCCGCTGACAAACCCCATTGGCTGCAATATAAAATGGGAGGGCATGGATGCTCACTGGATGCCGGCTGAGGCCTGCGATCTTATCTGAAGCCGGACCTAAGGTGCAAGACGTCTGATCATCCAGCCATCATTGTCTTTTGAGTAGGCTATCCTGTCATGTAATCTGAACTCTCTTTCCTGCCAGAATTCGAAATAATCCGGTATAAGCCTGTATCCACCCCAGAAGGGAGGCTTTTCAACTGGTCTGCTGGCGTACAGGTTATTAATATGATCGTATCTTTTTTCAAGATACGAACGATCAGTAATGGCTGTGCTTTGCTCGCTGGCCCAGGCCGATAGCTGACTTTCACGGGGCCTGGTTCTGAAATACCGTGCTGATTCTTCTTCGGATATTTTCTCAATTGTTCCCTCGATACGGATCTGACGATGAGATTCAGGCCAGTAAAACAGCATTGCACCCCAGTGATTCGAAGCTATCTGAACGCCTTTCCTGCTGTTATAATTTGTGTAGAACACAAAGCCGGCATCATCCCAATCCTTCAGCAGAACTGTCCTTACGGAAACCCGTCCTTCAGCCGAGGCTGTACCCAGACTTACTGCATCAGGCAGATCATCAGAGACATCAAGATGCTCTTTGTACCAGTTTTTAAATTGGATTAAAGGGCTGTCCGATACGGTTTTTTCCGAAAACTCCTTATTTTTGGTCATATATTTATTACAGGATATTTCAGTGGGAAACAATACTCACCTGTCAAAGTTCTGAGAGAGTTAAAATAAAAATAAAATATTTATCTTCCGAAAAAAAACCGGACCCATGATCAGAAAACAAAACAAGACTGCTAATCTGCTTATTTTTCTAAGCGTGCTGGTACTTAATATGTCGTGCACGTTGACTAACCGCTCGGATCTCGCAAAAGAAAGTTTAATTCCCAGACCTGTCTCAGTTATTTCCACAGGCGACTATTTCTTTCTGAAATCCGGCGCGAATATTTATATTGAAGGAGAAACCGATAAGCTCAGGAAAGTCGGAGACTACCTGGCTGAAAGGCTGAAACCGGCGACAGGTTTTGATATTGCAGTAAAACCTGCTGAAAAAGTACCGGGCTCCGGAAATATCTGGCTCTCGGTTTCCAATCCTGATCAAAAACTGGGCTTTGAAGGATACGAGCTTTCGATTACCAAAAATCTGATTAAGCTTTCGGCAAATAGTCCGGAAGGATTATTCAGGGGAATTCAGACTATCCGCCAGCTTTTGCCTGCAAAAATCGAGCTAGGCACCAGGCAGGAAGGGGACTGGAAAATTGCCACCGGAACCATAGTTGATTATCCTGATTATCCTTACCGGGGTGCCATGCTGGATGTAGCACGTCATTTTTTCGGCGTGGATGATGTAAAGCATTTTATCGATCTGATAGCCTGTTTTAAGATGAACGTCCTGCATCTGCATCTATCTGACGACCAGGGATGGAGGATAGAGATCAAATCGTGGCCGAACCTTGCGATCCATGGCGGAAGCACCGAGGTCGGAGGGGGCCCCGGCGGATATTTTACCCAGGAACAGTACGCTGAATTAGTGAAATATGCAGATGATCAGTATATAACAATTGTTCCTGAAATAGATATGCCCGGACACATCAATGCAGCGCTGGCATCCTATCCTGAGCTTAATTGCAACGGTAAGGCCACCGAACTCTATACGGGTATTGAGGTAGGATTCAGCTCAATATGCACATCAAAGGAGATCTCATATAAATTTGTGAATGATGTTGTAACGGAACTGGCCGCGCTGACAACAGGGCCGTACATACATATAGGGGGAGATGAATCACATGCCACGAAGAAAGAAGATTACATTCCCTTTGTAAAGAGAGTACAGGATATTGTAAGAGACCATGGCAAGCTGGTGATTGGCTGGGATGAGATATCACTTTCAGCATTAAATCCCAATACCACGGCACAGTTCTGGGCAAACAGGGAAAATGCTCTGAGGGCAGTAAGCCAGGGAGCAAAGATCCTTATGTCACCCGCATCAAAAACCTATATTGATATGAAATATGATTCGACAACAACTTTAGGCCAGAAGTGGGCGGGCTATATTGAAGTTGACAGTTCCTATATATGGGATCCTGCAACTTATGTACCGGGTATAGGAAAAGAGAGTATAACAGGTGTTGAAGCTCCGCTGTGGACAGAAACAATATCCAATATGGATGAACTTGAGTATATGGTATTTCCAAGGCTCCCCGGGATCGCTGAGATTGGCTGGAGCCCCGCCACGATCAGAAACTGGGACGATTATAAGGTACGGCTTGGGAATTTCGCAGGGCGGTTTAAAGATATGAATATCAATTTCTATCGCTCACCCAAAGTCCCATGGGTTGAAGGAAATTAATCATACCATAAGTTCACCGGATCCTTTTTCAAGGTCAAAGCAGATTATTGTCCCTGATTGGTCAGCATACCAGGTATCAGCTTTGAGCTGCTTATTATCTTTTACCCGGACAAGGCTTCTGGGTTCGTCACTGCCGGACCTTATACGGGGATTTCTGATCGCGGAACTGAGCTTTAATGTAAAGCCCGGAGTGGAAAATGGTGCTTTAAATGAAATTTTACCGCCATCCACATGAAAGGATGTCAGTTCCTTAGCGGCCCAGTATCTTGCTATCTGGCTCAGCTTCATCCAGTGCAGATCATCGTATTTCTGAACAAGCCTTTTCCGGACCTCCTTAAGGATATTGAAGCCAACATGTTCACCGTTGAAGTAAATTCCCGGCCAGTGACATACCATTATAGCCGGCTCCCCGCTGTCAATTACCTCAACCATTCGTCCTGACTGAAGATCTTCGGTAATGAATTTATCGGCGCTTCCCCTGTTCAGGCCATCCCAGTCACCAAACCAATCCCCGGTACATCCGATAATTGAGACGACACACTTCGGGTCCGGGGAATCCAGGCCTGACGGATTAAGCACCAGGGGCGCAACACTTTTATCTTTTTCAGTAAACAGGTCACGGAAGAAATGGGGAATCTCTGCCCCGAATACATCCCTTACTGCCTCTGATGTACCGATTGCCAGGTTACCCTGGTTTTTGCTCCCATAGCCTCCCGGGGTGGTAATTCCTTCACAATACAGTCCGGCATCTTTAAGAATCCTGAGTGCATATGCCTGGTAAGCTGCCAGCTCATCAGCACTTTTGTTCTGGCTCCATTCCCAGTTTTCCATGTAATCCGGGGTGGGATAGGGGTAAGGTTTTCCGGTTTTAATATCTATGACACGGGTATGGCTGACCATTTCAGGGTGTATATCCCAGGAGGGCATGATTACTTTACGTATCAGATCGAGGCATTCCTGCAATTCACGTTTGGTCCATCCGGGGATAAAGCGGTCAACCCAGCCGGTACATGCCGGATAGGGAACAATGCTGAATTTTCCTTTTACACCGTTATCCAGGGCCCATTCGCCGAACTCCCTTATGAAGCTGTCCGGTATTTCCCTGGGCAGCCTGCGCCAATCCTGTTTGTACTGATCCGGGAAAACCTCTGCAAACTGCGGTATCCCATAATATGCCATATTGACCAGACAGGTCGAATCATCAATTATCAGGCTCACGGGAGAGCGGTTATAAGGATTTAATACCTTTATCTGCAGCTTTGCCTCAGAAGGGAGATCAAGGTGAGGTATTGAAGAAAGTGCTAAACTTCCCATACCTGCAGTCCTTAAGAATGAACGTCTTGAGTATTTCATTTTACTTCTTAAAATCTATATATGCAGCTTCCATAAGCAGGAAGAAGGCCTGTAACAATACCCCGGGGGAAGGATAAGAAAGCCGTAAGGGCCAGGCAAATAAAAAGGAATTTTCTGATCATGTTCTTCTGCATCATGCTATAAAGATAAAAAAAATCCGGTGATCAATTTTCCGGATTGCGGGTCGGAGATCTCTCAATCCGGGTTTTCCAGCCATTTTCAGGCTTATCATGCAGGCGGTTGTCGTTTATATTTCAAATGTTCCGGACTTATGTCCGGGTTAGTGTATTGGATTGACCGGGAAGTCAGTGGAATATGCTGAACAGGCTAAACATACAATAAATTCAACCCTGTTCGACAGGAAATAGACTAAATTTCATTATCATTTTCTGAGAGATGCAGATCTCACTGTTCTGCAGTGTCAGGTAATTATTTTTGCCTGTGAAAAACAAATTCATAGAAGTTTTGTTCTTATATAGAATTAATTAGAAGTGAAAATTTATCTTTCTCATTAATGAAAATCAGAAAAATCTATTTATTGCAGGCAGTATCTGCGACTGTTTTATTTTTCGCAATGAGCTGTTCGAAGGTAAGCAGCGATACCAGCTCATTATATATCCCAACGGGTGCAGATGTTACCGCAAATGCCACATTGCAGCAATTACAGCAGGGACGTGCGTTGTATATTGATAATTGTAACAGCTGCCATTCTCTTTACCCTCCTGATGGTTATACTCCGGCTCAGTGGAAGAGTATTCTCAACAATATGGGACCCAGGACAAATCTGTCGGCTGCCGAGCTCGGGCTGGTTTCAAAGTACGTCAGCAGAGGGGTTAATTAAGACATTTTATCTCAGATCATTAATTTACTATTATGGCCGGGAATAATGAAACAACAGAAGACAGGGGCATATCAAGCGCCCTTGATCAGTTAAATTCTGTTCTGGTAAAAGGAGAGACCCTTGATGCATGGGCAATTCAGAGGAGACTATTTGCCCTTACACACAGGCGGATTATTATTGGTGCTACTTCAGGAAGATTTATTAAAATTCAGAGGGGACTTCTGGGCGGATTCAATATGGCAGATTTCAGGTGGCAGGATCTGGGCGAGACTAAAATCAAAGTCGGGATCTTTGGCGCCAATATTATTATGAAAATATTTGGTTCTGCCGATATGGCGATATCCGAAGGTGCGAACAGTGATCTGATTTTGACCGGGTTCAGAAAAGATCAGGCTGAACAGGTCTACCGCCTTGCCCAGTCTCAGGATCAGGCATGGCGTGAAAAAAGACGTGTGAGGGAGCTTGAGGAGCTGAGGGCAAAATCGGGAGGAGTGACTCTCGGCAGCAACCTGGGCAGTCAGCAGTCGGGAGCAGGCCAGGACGATACCACGGTAAAGCTTCAGCAGGCAAAACAGATGCTTGATAATAAGCTAATTACAGATTCCGAATATGAATCGATAAAAGCCAGGCTTATAAGCGGCTTATAATGGCTTACCTTATTCTCATATTCTAAATTGGTAACGCTTAAATCAAGTCAATGCGGGTTCAGCAAACAATGATCATCCTGATCGTTTGCAGAGGGATTTTTTTATCCCGGTCCCGATGACTAAAATAGATCCTCTGAATTATATCTCATAAACCGTTGACAGATATCTTTTTCCTGATTTTTTCTGAATCAGCTAATCAATAATTCTTACATTTAAGGCTGTAAAAGAATATTAATTAAGTTGATATGAAGAGAATACTGATTACCGGAGGGGCTGGCTTTGTAGGATCGCACCTGTGTGAACGGCTTCTGAATGATGGCAATGAGGTTATTTGCATGGATAATTATTTTACCGGTAAGAAAGGAAAAATAGTCCATCTGCTCAGCAGCCCGTACTTTGAGCTGATCAGGCATGATGTTACAAATCCGTTTTTCATAGAGGTTGACGAAATTTACAATCTTGCATGTCCTGCGTCGCCGGTTCATTATCAGTATAATCCGATAAAAACGATAAAGACGTCAGTGATGGGTGCCATAAATATGCTGGGACTTGCAAAGCGGATCAGGGCAAAGATCCTGCAGGCATCCACCAGCGAGGTCTATGGTGATCCAATCATTCATCCTCAGACAGAAGATTACTGGGGTCATGTTAATCCCATCGGTGTCCGTTCCTGTTATGATGAAGGCAAGCGCTGTGCTGAATCGCTTTTCGTAAATTATCACAGGCAGAACAGCGTCAGGATAAAGATTGTCAGGATATTTAACACTTACGGACCAAAAATGGAACCCGATGATGGCAGGGTGGTCTCCAATTTCATAGTACAGGCTCTGCAGAATAAGGACATTACTATTTTTGGCAAAGGAACCCAGACACGCAGCTTTCAATATGTTTCTGATCTTGTTGAGGGAATGATCCGCATGATGGATACTGCTGAAGAATTTACCGGACCGGTGAATCTCGGGAAACCGGGTGAATTTACTATTCTCTCTCTCGCCCGGAATGTGATAGAGCTTACCGGTTCAAAATCCAGGATTGTCTATTTGCCTTTACCTGCTGATGATCCTGTCCAGCGATTGCCTGATATTTCACTTGCCAGGGAGAAACTGGGCGGTTGGGAGCCCGTTGTCGAGCTGCGTGAAGGTCTTGTTCAGACAATTGAGTATTTTGATAAGCTTTTGTCAGAGGAAGCAATAAAGTAATAGCACAAACTTAAATAATAGAGATGGCAAAGACAGTCTTACATAAAGCAGACAGCCGTGGAATTGCAGATCATGGCTGGCTTAAGAGCAGGCACTCTTTCAGTTTTGCAGACTATTATAATCCTGACCGGGTGCATTTTGGCGCCCTGCGGGTACTGAATGATGATGCAGTTGAGGCCGGGAGAGGATTTGAAACCCATCCTCACGATAATATGGAGATCATTTCCATTCCTCTTGAAGGTGACCTGGAACATAAGGACAGTATGGGGAATGTGTCGGTTATAAGGCATGGGGATATACAGGTGATGAGTGCCGGTACCGGGATATATCACAGCGAATTCAATAAGAATAAAGACAGCCGTGTTAAGTTTCTTCAGATCTGGATCATACCTGACAGAAAGAACGTAACACCCCGCTATGGACAGATTACCCTGAATCCCGATGACCGTCATAATAAGCTTCAGCAGATCCTTTCTCCGGATCCTGATGATGAGGGAGTCTGGATTTACCAGAAGGCATGGTTCCAGATGGGGAAGTTCGATAAAGGTCTGACCACGGTGTACAATTTACATGAGAAAGGCAACGGTGTTTATGCATTTGTATTAAGCGGGGAGCTGACGATTGATGACAAGAGCCTGGGGCCACGTGATGGACTGGGGATCTGGGATACCGGATCGCTGACCATAAGGGCTGATTCAGAAGTTGAATTCCTTCTGATGGAAGTGCCGATGTTAGTCAGATAAGGCACAAGGCACAGTAGGACCACGCCATGGCGTGGCCGGATTCAGAGGTTTCATTCAAAATTATAAGCAGTGAAAAATTATATCAGTTTGTTAATCCTGTCATTGGTGCCGGTAATTTTTTTTCCGGGTTGCTCTTCACATGAGAAGAACTCTGTCAGAACCGCCGGGCAGGAGGTAATCGGGTTCCGGGCGCTGCCTTTCACCCTCACTGAGGTAAAGTTGCTCAACGGACCATTTCTTCATGCAACGGAGCTTGACATCAGCACTCTTCTCAGTTATGAACCCGACAGGCTTCTCTCAGGGTTTTATACCGAAGCGGGCCTCCGTCCAAAAGCTGCCCGGTATAAGGGTTGGGAGAGCGAATCGCTTGCAGGCCACAGTCTTGGTCATTATCTCAGCGCCTGCTCAATGATGTACGCGACAACGGGCGATAAACGCTTTCTTGAAAGGGTAAACTATATTGTGAATGAGCTTAAATTCCTTCAGGAGACTGATGGGAATGGTTATATCGGCGCATTTCCCAGGGGGAAAAGGATACTGGGGGATGAGGTTGGAAAAGGAAATATCCGTGCAAAAGGTTTTGACCTCAACGGTATTTGGTCGCCATTCTATACCCAGCACAAGATATTGGCAGGTTTGAGAGATGCATATCATTATTGTAATAATGCCGGAGCACTTGATGTTGAAAAACGTTTTGCCGACTGGATTGCAGGTGTGGTTACACCCCTAAGCGGTGAACAGATGCAGAAAATGCTGCAGTGTGAACATGGAGGAATAAGTGAAACCTTTGCTGATCTTTTTGACGACACAAGTGATGAAAAGTACCTTCGGACCTCACAACTGTTTTATCAGAGATCAATCCTCGATTCGCTCAAAATGATGAAAGATGTTCTCGCAGGTAAGCACTGCAACACAAACATTCCCAAACTGATAGCTTTATCACGACTTTATGAGCTGACGGGTGATTCATCTGACAGGAAAGCAGCTGAATTTTTCTGGAAGACTGTTGTAATGCATCATTCATATGTTACCGGTGGTAACGGCAACGAAGAATATTTTGGTCGCGCAGACAGGCTCAGGGATCGCCTTGGAGAAGGTACCACCGAATCGTGCAATGTTTATAACATGCTTAAGCTTACCGAACACATTTTTGAATGGGATGCATCTGCTCAGGCTGCAGACTTTTACGAACGGGCTCTTTTTAACCATATCCTTTCTTCCCAGAACCCGGTAAACGGGCATGTCACTTACAATCTGTCGCTTGCCATGGGAGGATTCAAAGCCTTTCAGGATCCCAATGATTTCACCTGCTGCATTGGAACCGGAATGGAAAACCATTCAAAATACGGCAGAAACATATTTTATCACAACAACAGTGAATTATATGTATTTCAATATATAGCTTCAGTGCTTTCATGGAGGGAGAAGGGGATAACGCTCACTCAGAAAACATTATATCCTGAAGAACAGGGCAGCAGCTTTGAATTCAGATGCGAAAAGCCGGTCAGGATTGCTCTTCAGATACGCTATCCTTCATGGGCGGCCAAAGGCATTGAGATCAGGGTTAACGGAAGAATGAAGAAAGTAAATCAACATCCGGGCAGCTTTGTGGCAATTGAGAGAACCTGGAAAACGGGTGATAAGGTGGATGTGAATATTCCATTTAATCTGAGGCTTGAATCGATGCCTGATGATAGCAACAGGGTGGCGGTCATGTACGGCCCGCTTGTACTGGCCGGAGACCTTGGTCCTCTTAAGGATTCAGCCTCGGTGGATACGCTCCGTGTTCCAGTAATGAAGACGGAGAAGAGGGATCCCTCTGCCTGGATAAAACCTGTTGCAGGTAACCCGAATACCTTCGTGACAGTGAACACCGGCATGCCAGCCGATGTAATGCTGAAACCATTTTATTTAATCTATGACAGGAGTTATTCGGTATACTGGGATCTTTTTGACCGGGTAAGGTGGAATTCAGGCCTGGCCGCGGACATTTAGTGTAAATATACCACATCCTCATAGCAAATTTGAACTTCCATTAATTCTTAAATTAGGAGCGTTATGAAAAACGTCAAGTCAATATTCATGTTACTGATTGCCTCAGCAACGTATCTGTCAGCTTCGGCTCAATCATCCGGGATATCACCTTTTGATACGACAATTTACGGAAGAAATGAAAAGGTGGGGAAGTATGTGGAAACACGTGGCTTTAAAATGTATTATGAAACTTACGGAAAGGGAGATCCCCTGCTTATCATACACGGGAATGGCGGGTCGATAAATAACTTTCTTTACCAGATCCCATATTTTTCAAAATCATATAAGGTAATCCTTGCCGATAGCAGGGCACAGGGAAAATCAGCTGATCAGGGCGATTCACTGAGCTATGAAATGATGGCCGACGACCTCAACGCTCTGCTGGATACTCTCCGTATCGATTCATGCTATGTCATAGGATGGAGCGACGGGGGCATAAATGGATTACTGCTTTCAATGCGTCATCCCGACAAGGTAAGGAAGCTCGCAGTGACAGGGGCCAACCTGTGGCCGGACACTACTGCAGTTGATCCTTACATTTATCATATGGTAATGGCCTATAACGACACCCTTGACAAAATGCCTCAGACGCAGGCGGTCAGACATCAGCGAAAACTCTCACATCTGCTCTCCTATGAGCCGCATATCGCAGTCAGCGAGCTGAAGAAGATCGTATGTCCAAGCCTGATAATCGGCGGTGATCATGATGTATTGCTTCCGGAGCATACATTACTGATCGCCGGTTCCATTCCCAGATCCTATCTTTGGATAATACCGGATTCAGGACATTCAACACCCGTCACTCACAAGGATCTTTTCAACCAGGTTGTGAATGATTTTTTCAGGACACCTTACCGGAAGATAGAGGGTTTCGGCCGCTTCAATTAAATTTACATACAAAATCAGGGAGGAATGTAACTTTACGCCTGTTTTAAAGTATTTAAATTGAGCTCATGCTGAAATGCAGAAGATTTTTTTACGTCAGACATATATAATTGAAGCGCTATTTACAGACCTTATCAGGGATTAAATTCACACATGCTTAAAAACTATTTAACCACCGCCTTCAGGGAGATTTTGAAGAACAAGATCTTTTCCCTGATCCATATTTTTGGGCTTTCAATGGGCATTGCAGCCTTTGTACTTATTCTCAGGTACTCATTTTATGAACTGAGCTATGATAATTTTTACAGAAATGCGGATCAGATCTACCGTGTCAGGCAGGACCGTTATGACAAGGGAAAGCTCAGCACCACATGGGCGGCGGGATGTGCTGCTATAGGCCCTGCATTGAAAAATCAGTTTCCCGAGGTGCTTGCCTTCGGGAGGCTGACAAATGTCAGCGGTATTATTAATATTAATGAAAGCAATTTCAGGGAAGACAGGATGTATGCAGCGAACAGCGCCTTTCTTGCAATGTTTCCCGTAAGGATGCTTGAAGGGGTTGACTCGACAGCCCTTAATGAGCCATACACAGCTGTAATTTCTGAATCGATCGCGAAAAAATATTACGGAGGAAAGGATGTGACCGGTAAGACTTTCAGGTTTAATAAAAATGTTGTTTTTAAAATAACCGGGGTCTTTAAGGATGTTCCTGAAAATACACATTTTAAATTCAATATTCTTTTATCCTGGCCTACATACATCAAATGGAGCGGCCCTGAAATGGAAACTGCATGGAACTGGGATGGTTATTATACATACATCCTGTTACAGAAAGGAACCGATATCAAGGCTTTCGAAAAAAAGATGAATGAATTTACAGACAAAGAGACCGGGTCAGTTTCCCGTCAGTACAATCAATGGGCGGTATACATCTTACAGCCGCTCAAAAGCATCCATCTCAATTCAAACCTGATGTTTGAGTCGGAGGTGAACGGCGACGCCAGGACAGTCTATTTCTTAATGATAATCGCATTTATTATACTCATAATTGCCTGGGTGAACTATATCAACCTGTCGACAGTTAAAGCGATTTTCCGTTCCAGGGAAGTTGCAATACGCAAAATTTCAGGAGCTTTCAGGATCCAGCTGATAAGACAGTTTTTAACGGAATCTTTCACTATCAACCTGATAGCATCATTATTTGCTCTGATCATTGTAATTGTTTCCATGCCATTTTTCAGAGTGCTCACCGGGAGGCAAATGAATCTGAACAGTCCGGAGATCTGGATTCTTTTTGCCGCAATGATAGTTGCAGGACCCATAGTATCAGGAATCTACCCCGCGCTTGTAATTTCTTCATTCAGGCCGATGGCCATATTCAGGGGAAAACTTAACGGAGCCCCGGGAGGTGTATCCATAAGGAAGATCCTCGTTGTATTCCAGTTCGCTGCATCTGTTGCATTGATAGCTGTTACTTTTACAGTATACAGGCAGCTTATTTACATGCGAAATCAGGATCTGGGTATAAATATAAATCAGACGCTTGTTATAAAGGGACCCGGAGTGGCAGATTCTACCTATGACGAAAAACTCACCGCATTTAAGGCTGAGCTGTTAAAATATCCGGCTATAAAAGCTGTTACTGCTTCCACCTCCATTCCGGGAACCAAGGTGCAATGGAATGCAGGAGGTATAAGACGGGTAAGCGATGACGATACAAAATCGAATCAGTACAGGGTAATTGGTGTCGATTATGATTTTGTCAGCGCGTATAATTTAGCCCTGGTAACCGGAAGAAATTTCTCAAAGGAGTATGGCACGAATGATGGGTGCGTGTTGTTTAATGAGGAGGCAGTTAAGCTAATGGATTTCAAGACCCCCGAAAGCGCCATTGGAGAGATGATCTTCTTCTGGGGCAGCAATTATAAAATAATCGGGATATTAAAGAATTTTCACCAGGAATCCCTGAAGGAAAAGTACGATGCCCTTATATTCAGGTTTACGCCGGGAACACGCAACTATTTTTCAGTTAAGTTAAATTTTGCGGGGGAATCCGGTTCCGACAGCTATAAAATGAGCAGGGCCACAATTGAGACAATAAAAATCAACTGGGACCGGTTCTTTCCGGGGAATCCCTTTGATTATTTTTTCCTCTCGGACCAGTACGATAACCAATATCGTGCAGAGAAACAATTCAGGACCATATTTGAATTGTTCTCAATACTGGCTGTGATAATCGCCTGTCTTGGCCTGTTTGGCCTTTCCTGGTTTATTATTGTACAACGGACAAAGGAGATCGGGATACGGAAAGTGAACGGGGCATCTGTATCTGAAATATTATTGCTCATTTGCACAGATTTTTTCAAACTTGTACTGACAGGAATTGCCATCGCAGCGCCTGTCGCATATCTCTTTTCGGTTAACTGGCTGGAAAAATATCCCTTCAGAGTTGGATTCAGCTGGTGGCTTTTCATACTGGCCGGAGTTATTATTTTAGTAATCTCAGCCATTACGATAAGCTATAACGCTATGATTATAGCACATACAAATCCGGCCAGATCACTCAAATATGAATAGAGGGTGGCCCCTTAAGAAGTTATTAGCCGGTCAACGGGACCTTCGGGAATCAAATATATTTATTATAGATCTCAGGTCTCCTGTATCCCCATCCCATCCAGCCAAGCGGATTAT
The DNA here is from genome assembly GCA_963816345.1 of uncultured Bacteroidales bacterium. Taxonomy (GTDB): domain Bacteria; phylum Bacteroidota; class Bacteroidia; order Bacteroidales; family VadinHA17; genus LD21. Next base: position 65,130 of record CAWFKI010000004.1, on the reverse strand, counting down.
TATGAAATTCTTTCTTGATGATACCTACGGGCAGTTCACAGGTCAGTACTCCGGGATCAGCATTCATCTGGCAGAACAGCTCTCCTTTTGGACCTGTTATGAAGCTTCCTCCGTTAAATCTGCCAGCATGGTTCACAACAACCATGAACAGTTCATTGCATGTTGATCCTGCTCTTGTAATTATTTCATTATCAGCTTCGTTTTTATAAACTGTCATATCACTGGTATCTGTCGCCAGGGGGCAGAGCACCAGTTCTGCCCCTAATGATCTCATGCACCTCAATGATTCAGGGATCTCCCTGTCAAAGCAGATTATTGTTCCCACATTGAATTTTCTTCCCCTGAACAGGAGATCCGATGTATAGAAATTGCTCCCGGGTGAAAAATATCCCTGGTGGTGTATATTTTCAAAATCTCTGCAGTGTACTTTCCTGTAGAGGTAAACAAATTGGCCGTCAGGCGATATCAAGGCAGCAGTATTATAAATCGATTCACCCTCTCCCTTTTCAACAAAACCCACCAGAATGTAGATTTTCTTTTCTTTCGCTTTCTCTTTGAATAATTGTAAATTCTCTCCGTCCGGTGGCTCTGCGACAGAATATAATCTCTTCCTGAAGGATTCTGATTTACCCATCGAATCGTCTTCGGGATATCCATGGAAAACACATTCGGGGGTAACTGCAATTTCCGCTCCCTGCCGTGAAGCCAGATCAATGGCTTCAAGCGTTCTTTTGATATTGGCTTGAACCTCCCATTCCCTGGTGTAAACCTGGCACATTCCGATCTTAACAATGGGATATCCCTTATTGTAGTGGTCAGGCAGACTTTCTAATATATATGCCGGCTTTTTTTCAGGATTTTTTTTCATAGTCAGGATAAATTAATTTCAGATTGTTTCTACACAAAGATTAATACATTTTCAAACAATATCGGTAAAAATATCTTACATGAAGTATTTTCAGGTAACGGCATAACGGCATAACGGCTCAACGGCGTAACGGCGCAACGAGGTAATGGCGTAACGGCGTGATGGCTCAACGGCGCAAAGGCGTAACGGTTCAGCGGCGTAATGGCTTAACGGCAAAAAGAAGCGAGGAAGAACGATCAAATTGTAATTAACTTCTTGCCTTGATTAATTTAGTAAGCATTACCGAAATAAGTGAACAGGTATTAATCAAATCATCTTTGGTTTCCTTGTCAAGATACCCAATTTCATGGGCAATGATCAGCTGTGTAAACAACTATGCTGTTGAACCTTTTGCAATATAGAAATGCTTTACAGATTGTTTATCTGTCTCAAGTTCGTCACCTTCAGCAATATTTGAAGGGATACTGACTGATGATCTCTGGATCTGGTCTTTTAAACCATAATCTTTTGAAAATGTGGATTTTGAAGTTTGTTTGTAGATATTAACAGCTAATTCTTTGGCAAGAAGCCAGACACGATGTTTTTGAAAATTTCCCATAATGCAGCTTTTTAGATTATTTAATTATTTATTTGCCAAACAATTCCACATGTTGGCGAATATCAAATTTAATAAAATATCTTCAAATCATTTCTATTTTCCCGTTGAGCCGTTGAGCCGTTGAGCCACTATTAATCGCAAAAGGAGCTAAACAATTAATGGCGTGACGGCGCGATGGCACAATTGCAAAAAGGCTGAAGAGCACATGGCAAAGAGCGTAGATTATGTAGTAAAAATGTAACTTTAAGCCAGGAATATATCAATTGACCGAACATATCATTTATTATGGAAATCATATGAGAAAAACCCCTGTTCTTTTATCCGTTTTGATTTTCTGTACCGGTACATTAGCTCTTACCGCACAGGATAAACTTTTTTCCGTCAGCGATTTCCTGAACCGGGAACTTTATCCCAAAACCATTACAAGCCTTTCATGGCGCGGTGATCTTGAATCATTTACTTATGTTGGGAAAAATAATCTGATTCAGAAAGAGGCCGGCAGACCCTCAGTGGCGGATACCATTCTCACTTTGACGGAGCTGAATATAAAGCTTAAGAACCTGAAGCAGAATGAACTCGTCCGTTTTCCGGCTTTTACCTGGATAGACAATAACCGGTTTTATTTCAGGGAAAAGTCCGTGATTTTCCTGTACGATTTTGCAGATTCCTCACTAACCCAACCCAATGAATTTGCTGCAGAGGGTGAAAACATTACAATTGATAAAAAGAGACTGAATGTAGCTTACACCCTCAAAAGCAACTTGTTTGCAGCTATTGACGGTAAGCAGATACAGGTCACTGATGAAAAAAGCAACGATATTGTATACGGGCAGATACCCTCGAGAAACGAATTTGGAATTGATGCCGGCTCATACTGGTCGCCGGATGGGAAATTGCTTGCCTTTTACAGAATTGATCAGAGCGAGGTAGCCGATTATCCGGTGGTAGATATCTTCAGCCGGATAGCGAAAGAAACACCCGTAAAATATCCGATGGCAGGTATGAAGAGCCAGAAGGTTGAACTGGGTATATTTAACCCCTATCTTAATGAAATCGTTTATCTCAGGACTTCAGGCCCTGAAAACCAGTATCTGACTTCAGTGACCTGGGACCCCTCCGGCAGATTTATCTATACAGCTGTATTAAACCGTGACCAGAATCACCTCATGCTGAATAAATATGAAACAAGTACCGGGAATTTTGTTAAAACCCTTTTTGAGGAAAAAAACGATAAATATGTAGAGCCTCTGCATGGCTTGTATTTCATTGAGGGTGATACTTCCAGGTTTATCTGGCAAAGCCGTCGTGATGGCTGGAACCATCTTTACCTCTATGATACGGAAGGAAAGCTGCTAAAACAGATTACCCGGGGAAAATGGGAAGTTACAGACTTATATAATTCTGACCCGCAGGGAAATTCGGTTTTTTATGAATCAACAATGGAAAGCCCGTTGGAGAGGCATCTGTATAAGACTGAACTTAAGTCAGGCAGGACATGGAAGTTAACCGGCGATGAAGGGACGCATAGCATTCTGGCTGCGAAAAGCATGAATTTTTTTATTGATGTGTTAAGCAGCATAAAAATGGCACGCGCATATTATTTGCTTGACGTGAAAGGATCGAAATTATTTACCCTTCTGGAGGACCCGGATCCATACAAGGATTACAAGATCGGATCGATGTCAATATTTACAATAAAAGCCGGTGATGGCTTCACCGAGCTCTATTGCAGGTTGATTAAACCTGTCGGGTTTAATCCTGCAGGTAAATACCCGGTATTAATTTATGTTTACGGAGGTCCCCACGACCAGCTGATTACTAATTCATGGACCGGCGGAGCGGGTTTCTGGCTGAATTATATGGCCCAGCAGGGTTATGTGATCTTCACACTCGATAACCGCGGTTCATCCAATCGTGGCTTTGAGTTTGAAAGCATCATTCACAGGCAGTTGGGAGAGACAGAGATGGCCGACCAGATGGCAGGTGTAAAATATCTTAAATCGCTTGACTATGTCGATACTACCCGGATTGGCGTGGATGGATGGAGTTACGGAGGTTTTATGACAATTTCCCTTATGCTTCGCCAGCCGGGTGTCTTTAAAGCTGCATGCGCCGGCGGCCCCGTGATCGACTGGAAATGGTATGAGGTAATGTATGGCGAGCGCTATATGGACACTCCGATGCAAAACCCCTCAGGATACGAAAAGGCTTCATTATTAAACTATGCCGGCAACCTTAGTGGAAAATTATTGATTATCCATGGAACCAGTGATGTCACGGTTTTCTGGCAGAATAGTCTCGCCTTTATTGATGAATGCATTAAACAGGACAAGCAGGTCGATTACTTTGTTTATCCCGGCGCGGAACATAATGTGTTTGGAAATGCCAGGGTACATCTTTTCAAAAAAATAACAGATTATTTTAACGAAAATCTAAAATAACAGATTTTGTTGCCCTGTGCCCTGAGCTCCGTGCCCTGAGCCCTGCAATGCCACGCAGATGACAGGGATTGAACTGATCTGCACTTAAGGTATGACAGGGATGGTAATGTTTTTTCATTTTCAACCAGCAGAAATCTTAATCCAATCCTAATCTATTCTTATTCTATTCTTAATCCGGACTGCTTTATTACTTAATAAATTTGCGGCAGGGAAATTGATTAATTTGAAAGGAATAATCTTATAAAGGTGGTAAGATTTATGACTTTTAATGCGGGGAAGGGTATAAGATCAATACTCCCCCATTATGCAGGACAACGTAAATGTTTTACAATCAATTACTTAATTAGAACAATTTAAAATTATGAAAAATTCAGCATTTTTAGGAAGGTTGCTTTTTATTTTTGGTTGCGGTTTGATTTTCTCTGATGTTCATGCACAGGATATCAAACTCACCAGGCAGGAAAAAAAAGACTTGAAACAGGCAGAATTGCAGGCAAATTTTAATGCAATTGACACTTTGCTTCAGAGAAGGACATTTGTAATTGAAGCGGATTTTCTGGAAAATCAATATGGGAACCAGGTTCCGGTAACTTCAGTTTTGAATTTTATTATGCTTGATTCCGCAAAAGCTGTTTTACAGACCGGGTCTAATTACCGGATTGGTTATAATGGTGTCGGCGGAGTTACTGCAGAAGGGAATATTCAGAACTATAAAGTTTCAAAAGATACTAAACATTTTACTTACACAGTTACTTTTAGTGTAATGACAAATGTAGGTATCTTTGATGTTTTGATGAATATCAGTTCCAATACAAATGCAACAGCGAGTATAACAGGGTTAAGCAGCGGTCGGCTTATCTGGGATGGCCGCTTTCAGAATCTTTATAAATCAGATGTTTATAAAGGGCAGGAGACTTTCTGACAGGAACCTGAGTCTTAAATCATTTATTTTTAGCTCTGAGATACTGCACCGGCCATTCGATGTCCTCACCAAGTTCCCGTGCTGCGCTTTGGGGAAAATAAGGGTTTCTCAACAGTTCCCTGGCCAGAAGAATAACATCGGCCTTCTCTTCCTCCAGAATTGACTCCGCCTGTTCAGCAGTAGTAATGAATCCTACTGCCCCTGTCATGATACCGGCTTTTCTGACAGCTTCGGCAAATGGAACCTGGTACCCGGGGCTTACAGGTATTCTGGCATTATAGACATTACCTCCCGATGAACAATCAATAAGATCAACCCCGCTGCTTATAAGAGTACGCGCCAGCCTTACACTGTCTTCGGGTGTCCATCCCCCTTCTGTCCATTCTGTTGCAGAGATCCTTACAAAAAGCGGATATTCGGCCGGCCACTCTGACCTGACAGCCTCAATAACCTGCCGCAACAGAAGGGTGCGGTTCTCAAAAGATCCGCCATACTCATCAGTACGCTTATTGCTGATGGGAGAAAGGAATTCATGCAGCAGATATCCATGTGCGCTATGAATTTCAACAACTTCAAACCCTGCAATTCGGGCACGTCCTGTGGCAGCTTTAAATCCGGAGATCACCTTTTGGATGCCCTCCCTGTTCAAAGATGCGGGGGCTCTTTCCCCGGCAAGGAAAGGAATATCCCCGGGGCCCTCTGTTATCCATCCGCCATTGTTTTCTGCAAGTTGCTTTCCTCCTTCCCATGGAACTGCGCAGGAACCTTTTCTGCCCGCGTGGGCAAGCTGTATCCCGGCTTTGGCGCCTTGCTTATGAACAAAGCTGACAATACGGCTCAGGCCTGCAATATGTTCGTCTTTCCAGAGTCCAAGATCGGATGGAGTGATACGACCTTCGGGGGAGACAGCCGTTGCCTCTGTGAAGATAAGTGCCGTGCCTCCCGCTGCCCTGCTTCCAAGATGCACAATATGCCAGTCATTGCTAAATCCGTCCACTGACGAATACTGACACATCGGGGACATTACTATCCTGTTTTTCAGGGTTATACTTCTTATGGACAAAGGAGAAAAAAGTCGTGACATAATTTGAATTATTTTAAGAAAATTATTCATGCAAAGTTAAGTTAAATCTGAATAATGCTTTCCTTATTGGTTCCGGCAAATGCAACTGAAAGGAGTCCCGCCGGAACTTTTTAAATTGTATATTCACATCTTAATTTTCCATCATACCTTTAAATTCAAAATTATATTATGATGAAACAGAAAATGTATCAGGTAGATGCCTTTACCGATAAGGTTTTTCAGGGTAATCCGGCAGCAGTATGTCCTCTTGACACCTGGATAAGCGATGACATAATGCAAAAAATTGCAATGGAAAACAATCTTTCAGAAACTGCCTTTTACCTGAAGGAGGGTAACAGCTATCATATCAGATGGTTTACGCCAAAAAATGAAGTTGACCTTTGTGGTCACGCGACCCTGGCATCCGCTTACGTGTTGTACAATTATGAAGGATACCAGGAGCCTTCGATTACCTTTCTTTCCCGCAAAAGCGGTATCCTGTATGTGAGGAAAAACGGGCAGTCCTTAACACTGGATTTCCCTGCCGACAAATCTGAGGAGATTGAGATGACTGTCCGCACATACCACATTGACCCCCTACTGGGCGGGTGAGCTGGGCAGGAAAGATCTTACGGCAATTCAGCTTTCAGAGCGGAGGGGATTCCTGAAATGCCGGTTACTTGAAGGGCGGGTGGAGATCACCGGAAACTGCAGATTATATATGACCGGAGAGATCTGTACGGAATAGAAATATTGAGTGGTATTATCGTAAGTTATTGTATATGACCGGACTGATGAGTGCTGACCATGTTCTCTTCAGCTTTTCCCGGATTTGCTTGTTAAGTGCCAGAAACCGCAGGAAGTGCATTTGTATGGGTGAATATCCCGCACGACCCTGTTCTCCTTTATATAATTGATCATATCCTGCGCCTCCTCAAGAGAGTGATAGATCCTTTTCTTGCACGGAGGCTCGATAGGATCTATCTTATTTATATTTATAAGTTTATAGCTCATCCTGCATCAAATAAATTTCTTTAAAATTCCATGAGGCTTTTCCAGGGCGGATAGCGGATTTGCAAAGTTAGTAAATCCGCACCTGAAACCCAATTTTGCTCCTCTGTTGCTTCCTTCAGATGCGAATAATACTTCTATCACAGAACAATAGCCAACCCTTCGCAGATATTTCTTTGACGGATTTATGCAGCAAAACTGATTCTGAATAGTCATTATAGAAATATTATCCACTACAAATATTTTCCGGACATGAATTTTAATATCTCTGAAATCATCAGGTCTTTCCGAAAACTCAACGGATTGGTATTATTGAATATTTCCGGCCTGGCTCTCGGACTGGCCAGCCTGATCTTTATCGCTCTCTGGATCACACATGAGCTCAGCTATGACAGTTTTTATAAGAACGCAGAGAGGATATATCGTGTAGAGTCAATGTTCAACTATTCCGGAGAATCCTCGGTGTGGATGATCACTCCTGCCCCGCTTGCTGAGGCAGTTGTTAAAGACTTTCCTGAAGTTGAAGATGCAGCAGTGCTTGCCGCAGGTTATCAGAACTCAGTGAAGGTTGATGATAAACTGTTCAGCATCGGAAATCTTTATTATGCGACGCATTCATTCTTCAGTATATTCTCTGTGAAGGTGATTTCAGGCGATACAGCGAATTTCCTGACAGGACCCGGCGAAGTTGTCTTATCAAGACATGCTGCTGAGATACTTTTTGGTAAGGAAGATCCGGTCGGGAAGACAGTTTTATTGAACAATGCAGATTTGCTTACTGTTGCAGGCGTAGTTGAGAACTCTCCTTCAAATACTCATCTTAAAGTTGATTACCTGGTATCCTTCTCGTTACTTCAGAACAGGGGAAATGATTTAACAAGCTGGGGCAGGTTTGATTTTTTAACATATGTGTTGCTTAAAGAAAGAACTGATGCAGAGCAATTCAACAGCAAGATCTCAGGTTATCTGCAGACAAAAGACAAAGATGTAAAAGCAACACTTTTTATTAATCCCCTTACCAGACTTTACCTGTACCGTGATCCCGGATTTAAATCCTTTAAATATCCCACTTCCGACAAAGGACCAATATCCAGGGTATTTCTCTTTGGTGTTATTGGATTTGTACTGCTGTTGATTGCCTGCATCAACTTTATAAACCTTTCAACTGCCTTTGCCTCCCAGAGGGCCAAAGAGATTGGCATCAGAAAGGTGAACGGCGCCGGCCGGGCAAATCTGCTTCTGCATCTGTTCGGGGAATCGCTTTTACAGACTTTTATGGCGACTATCGGCGCCATAATCATAGTAATAGTGATGCTGCCGGTTTTTGTAAGGGTAAGCGGAATTGAAATGGGTGTGTCAGTGTTGTTTTCATGGAATAACCTGGTTATATATCTGATCATGACCCTGGCAACCGGCATTATAGCCGGGATATATCCTGCTCTTGTGCTTTCTTCCTTTAAGCCGGTTAAGGTGATCAAACCATTGCCTGAGGATACCCTGCAAGGCTCGGGATTGAGGAAAATACTTGTTGTCACACAGTTTGCGCTTTCGATAATATTTATATTCTGTGTCATTGTGATGAACAGGCAGGTAAGTTTTATGCAGTCAAGGGACCTTGGTTTTAACAGGGAGGGTGTTATGGTCATCACTCCGCGGACAAAACCTGAAAAGGTGGATGCAATCGCAGATCAGATCGAAAAGATACCCGGTGTCAGTAAGGTCGCACTGGGAGGTAATGTTCCGGTTAACATGGGCAACTTCAACACAATTACAAAATGGGAAGGCAACGCAACTGGAAAACCTCTGATGTTCTATATGATGCAGGTCGATGACAGGTATCTTGATCTTCTGGGTATTGAGCTGAAAGAGGGAAAATACTTCAATACAACGTCAGTTGGAACGGAAGTTATCCTGAATGAGACAGCGGTAAAAAAAATGGAGCTGGAGGAACCGGTAGGTAAAGCCATATGGGTGGGTGATACAAAGTTTACTATTACCGGAGTCGTCAGGGATTTCAATTTTCACAATCTGAAGGAAGAGGTTCGTCCGGTCTTTATTTATAAGCATAAGGATTGGTGGATGAAAATGATTTTTGTAAACCTGGAGGCGGGCAATCATTTCAGGACTGTTGACAAAATTGTTGAAACCGTAAAAAGAAGCACTCCCGGGTTTCCGGTCAGCTATATGTTCCTTGATCAGGAGGTCGACCACTACTTTGATAATGAAAGGAGATTAAATACCCTTATAAATGCAGCTACCATCCTCAGCATTGTTATCTCCTGTATCGGTTTGTTCAGTCTTACTGCTTTTACGATCCGGAAAAAGCGCAGGGAGATAGGTATCAGGAAGGCCTACGGGGCAACTATTGCGGGCGTATTATTTATGCTTCAGAAAGATTTTGGCAAGCTTATCCTGTTAGCCTCTTTCATTGCACTGCCTGCAGGCTACTACATAATCAGAAGGTGGTTACAGTCATATTCATATCATGTCGGAATAAATCCGGCATACTTTCTTATCTCAATTTTAATCATAGTCCTGATTGCTGCACTTACATTAGGTTTCCTTACACTCAGGGCTGCCGGTACGAATCCGGCCGACACCCTGAGAAACGAGTGATAAGAATTAAACATAATTCAATCCCCGTCTGTTTATTAATCAGTGACAGGATGTTTGACATTTGTGTTGTCAGATGCAGTTACGGGCTGCATCAAAAAGTTTAAAAACATAATAAAATTATTTATCTTTCTGAAGTCATAATTCCTGATGCTTAAATGATCTGGTAGTTTACATCATTTAAACTCTGATGAATGAAAACAACAGTTACGGGCATTATCATTGTTTTTTCATTTTTTGTCAATGAAGTGCACGGGCAGGAAGATCCGATGGACAATATAATTCAGGACGAGGCTACGGATACAGTCATTAAGCAGGAGGTTTCTGCCTTTGAAATTATAGAATTGCTGAAAGCAAAGGACTGCACGACTCCCCTGAAAATCCTGGATATTGTTGATGATATTGACTTCAGGGACAGGGCCGGAGGTAACATCACTGTTTTATAGATCGAAACTATTTAACTTAAACCTTTTCCTATGCAAAATCTTACCGACAGTTCAAAAGACCAGAATTTATCCCGCTGGTGGAGAAGAGGAATCGTCATCATTCTGATTCTTGAATTTGCAGTTCTTACCTGGGTAACTACAGGATCGTACTACAGGACCCAAAAACCACCGGTTCCCGAAAAAGTTATGGACAATGAAGGATTGGTGGTTTTCACCAGGGCTGATATCGAGAAAGGGCAACAGCTCTTTCTGAAAAAAGCACTGATGGATAATGGTAGTATATGGGGACATGGGGCGTATTTGGGTCCCGATTTTTCTGCACAGTATCTGCATAACCTTGCTCTGGAAGTTAACGGTTTTATTGCTGCAGATAAATACAAAACCCCGGTTGCAGAAATTACCCCTGAACAGAAGGAATCCCTTATAGCCCTGGCAGGTGATTTTCTGGCCAGGAATCGGTACAATTATGAAAGTCATAATCTTTTATTTACAGAGCCTGAATTAAATTCCTTTAAAAAACAGATCCCTTACTGGAAAGAATATTTTGAAAAAACCGGGACAAACCGGGGGTTAGCAAAAAGTCTGATCACAGATAATGAACAAATCAGGCAACTGACATCCTTTTTCGCATGGGCTGCCTGGGCAACTACCGCAAATGTTCCCGGTAAAAACTATTCCTATACGAATAACTTCCCTTATGAGCCTCTGATAGGCAATGGACCTTCAAGTGCTACCATATTATGGAGTGCTTTGAGTCTTATCACCCTCCTTGCAGGAATTGCCCTGATACTGTTTTTCTTTGGCCGGTTCAACTATCTGGGCTGGCGTGCCGGGAAAGATATACAGCCCCCGCAGATGATACCGGGAAAACCAACCGCAATTGAACGTTCATCAATTAAATTCTTTGTTGTCGCAATTTTTATTCTCCTGCTACAGACATTTGCCGGTGGTGCTTTGGCTCATTACTTTGCAGATTCGAAAGGATTTTTCGGTTTTGACCTGTCATCATTTTTTTCTTCAAATGTGCTTCGTTCATGGCACCTGCAGACCGCTATTCTGTGGATAGCCACGGCTTATATCGGAGGCGGCATCTTCGTTTCTGCGCTTTTATCCGGGAGGGAACCCAGAGGGCAGAAAGGATTGATCAATTTTCTTTTTATCGCCCTGGCTGTTCTGGTTTTCGGCAGCCTGGCCGGGGAATATATCGGGGTTAATGATGTCCTGAAAAAATTGTGGTTCTGGTTCGGGAACCAGGGATGGGAATACCTTGAAATTGGCCGTGGCTGGCAGGTCTTAATGGCTATCGGACTTATATTATGGGCATTCATACTATTGAGGTCGGTCAGGCCTTCAGTTAAGAATCCTGAAGAGAGGGAACTGAAAACTATTTTCCTTCTGGCAGCGTTTGCAATACCGTTCTTTTATCTTCCGGCTTTCTTCTTTGGAGCTTCCACCAATTTTTCAACTGTTGATACCTGGAGGTTCTGGATAATTCATCTCTGGGTTGAGGGCTTTTTTGAAGTATTCGCAACTGTTATGGTAGCGATTATGTTTTATAAACTCGGATTGGTGGCAAAGCATACGGCCACCCGCATTATTTATCTCGATGCTGTTCTTTTCCTGGGCGCCGGAATACTGGGAACAGGGCATCATTGGTACTGGAATGGCCAGACATCCGTTTCCATGGCTATTTCTGCATCATTTTCGGCTATGGAGGTAGTTCCGCTGATCCTGCTTACACTTGAAGCATCGGACTTTGCAAAACTGATGCACTCAAAAACCGACGATAAGGGAAACAGGATTGATTTTCCGCATAAATGGACATTTTATTTCCTGATTGCAGTGGGTATATGGAACTTTGTGGGCGCCGGGATTTTTGGTTTTTTGATTAATCTTCCGGTTATAAGCTACTATGAAACAGGAACAAATCTTACTCCAAACCATGGTCATGCTGCCCTTATGGGTGTTTTTGGTATGCTTGGAATATCATTTCTTGTATTCGCAATGCGACAGGTTTCTTCTGCAGAACATTGGAAACGGATTGAAAAATATGTAAAAATTTCATTCTGGGGGCTTAACATCGGACTGGCAGGGATGGTTATACTACAATTATTTCCAAGTGGCGTACTGCAATTGCTGGACGTGATCAAAAATGGCTACTGGCATGCCCGAAGCCTTGAATTCTCTGGCCAGCAACATATTGTAAACCTGGCATGGTTAAGATTACCTGCTGATTTATTATTTATAATTGCAGGAGTGTTACCGCTTCTGGCAGCTCTGGTCATGACTTATCTCAAAATGCTGAAATCGCAGAAAAAAGCAGTGATGTAACTGGTTCAGCAATTGTCGCAGGAAGAGTGGCTTTTCCGCTCAACCTTTGAAGGCGGTCAGTTATTCGTACCTTAATGACTGTGCAGGATTTATCCTGGCGGCCCTGAAGGCGCGGTAGCTTATAGTCAGAATTGCAATGCCAAGGGCGATGATCAGTCCTGTCAGGAAGGTCAGGGGCCCGGGGTTTATCCTGTAATAAAAATTCTCAAGCCATTTACCGGATACATAATAAATTAAAGGGAAGGAGAGAAGCGCTGAGATTGAGATAAGGATTATAATCTCCGCTGACAGTGCCAGGTAGACACCGGAAGCGGAAGAACCCATTGCTTTCCTTACGCCGATTTCTTTCGTACGTTGTTCAAAAGTATAGGAAGTGAGACCATATAAACCGAGGGCAGCAATAAAAATTGCGAGAACTGAGGATATAACTGCCAGCAGGGCATTCTGATGCTCTTTTACATAGAGCTGTTTCATAATATCATCGATGAACCGGTATTTCAGGGGATCATTTGGGGCAGACTCTTTCCAGGCTGACTCAATTTTTTTAATTGTCTCAGGGTAGTTTTTCGGGGAGATTTTGACCGTTATGGATCCGTAAGCATCAGTCTCTGATTTAAGCCTGAAAATGAAAGGCGCTATCTGGTTCCGCTGTGATTCAAATACAAAATCCCTTACCACTCCGATAATGGGGTAATAAACTACTTTGCCCGAATCGCGGTAACCCATTATTCTTAATTTTGCAGGATCGATATTGAATTTTTTTATTGCAGCCTCATTCAGAAGGCAGGCCTGACCGTCAGCCGGAAACTCTTTATTAAAGAACCGCCCTGACTTAAGCTGCATGCCATAGGTCTCCAGAAATTTATAATCCACATAGTCTGTCCACATAAGTATAGTCTCATCTTTTTTACCTTCCAGCATATAGCCATTGTTATTATTGCTGTTTCCGGGCACCATAGAGGCGCTTGTTACGGAGATGACACCCGGGATTGTGCTTAAGGTCTCTTTAAATGACTTTGCATTGGCGCCAAGTGCTTCCTCATTTTCAAGCACAAGCAACTGATCTTTGATAAAACCCGGATCCCTTTCGATCATATATATTATCTGCCGGTACATGATCAGAGTGCCCACAATAAGTGAAATGGAGATAGTAAACTGCAGTACAACAAGCACTTTCCTGAGCCTCCCTTTGTGGCTGCTGTTGTGCGTACCTCCTTTCAGAACCCGGTACGGACTGAAAGCAGAGAGAAAGAAAGCAGGATAGCCACCTGCCAGGATCCCTGTTATAACTGCGAACAGGATTATAAATGGCAGCAGGAACCATATTTCTGAAAGATTCAGGGTAAGTTTTGTGCCCAGCAGATCGTTGAAAAAGGGAAGGACCAGTTTAATAATAACAAATGCCATAAGGGTTGAGGCAAATGACATTATAACCGACTCCGTCAGGAACTGGCTGATGAGAATACCTCGCGTTGAGCCACTGAGTTTCTTTATACCTACCTCTTTTGCTCTTGCGGATGACTGTGCAGTTGAAAGATTTGTGAAATTGACCACGGCCACAAGCAGGATAAGCAGGGCTATGCAGCCCAGAATCCTTAATAGTTTCGGATCGCCAGGAGCAAGGAAGTGAGGCTTTATGGAGGTATCAAGGTGTATATCGGTAAGTTTCTGAAGATAATAGCCATATTTGTTTCCCTTTGAGAGAAAATCTTCGAATGAAATATTCATATAACGCTGTATATCCGGTCCGAGATATTTAGCAATGAGTGCCGGGAATTTTTCATTGACATTCCGGTAATCTACATTTGGCTTCAGAAGCAGGTAGGTGTTCAGGTTGTTGCTTCCCCATTCCTGGCTGTTTGCCTGTTGATCTGAAAGCATTGACACCAGCATGCCTGCCTTGAAATGCGAGTTGCCCGGTATATCTCCCATTACTCCGGTAACAGTATAAGTTGCAGTATCTTTCCCTATCTTAAGGAACTTATTGACCGGATTCTCGTTTCCGAATATTGTCAAAGCCAGTGACCTGGATAACACTACCTTCCGGGGAGCATTAAGAAGGCTTGCAGGGTCGCCCTTCAATACCGGGATAGTAAAAAAATTGAAGAAAGAAGAATCTGCTTCAATGATATTTTCTTCATTATAAATCTGATTATTAAAAGTTACAGTTGTGGCTCCCCACATTTTTCTCATTCTAAGAAAGTTTTCCACTTCGGGAAATTCCCTGAGCAGAGTGGGACCGACAGGATATGCGCTCGAGGCATCTGTAAATTCCTGATCGCTTATTCTGAAGTTAAGCGCAATATCGTATATTCTGTCTTTCCTGACATTATATCTGTCGTAGCTTGCTTCGTACAGCACATAAAGGGCGATAAGAAGGCTGCAGGCGATTCCGATTGAGAGTCCGGTTATGTTGATTATAATATAAGATCTTTGTCTTTTGAATGATCTCAGGCTGTGTTTAATAAGGTTGGTAAACATATGGGAGGCAGATTAGGTATTAATATTTTTAATTAATGAATGGTGTAGAAAACATATTTTCATGCTAAATGGCGTTATTACTAATAGACGTCAATTAAAATGTTCTGCTGCATAAATATGTATAAGAAATCAGGTTTCCTGACAATACAAAGCAGGGTGCAGATATCCGGCTTTGGTTTTGCAATAATCTGACCGATATGCTTTAGGATATCTCATATTTTGTTTAACTTGGATTCGATTGTGATTGTTAGAGGTCAGGCATATGCATACTATTACTGTCTGAATCAGCCTGTTGTTTTATTATGCATATGTGACTGACGGGGCGGAAGCGTGTGAGGAGGGGTAGGAAGTGGGGAGTGGGGAGTAGGGAGTAATCGGTAAGCGGTAAGTAATCGGTAAAAGGCAACTTCAGCAGGATCCCTCACGGAGGGCGATTAAGATTGGTATAATTCTAAACTTTCCCCTCCTTTTTTCAAGGAGGGGTGGCCGGGACGATTGATTATCTGTTTTTTACAAGGTTCACTTCCCGGCCGGGGTGGTAGACTTATCCCTTTGTCAGAATTTCACTTTGTACGAATACTGAAAACCGGATACCGAATACCTTTTTCTTTTCCGGTGCATTTTCTGAGAGCATAGCTATAAATAATACCGGTTATCGATTGCCGATTACCGATTACTTTATGTCACTTCTATTTTCAATCTCCTTGACGGACCGACCCCCCAACCCCCCAACGGGGGCTTTTGATTATCAGCTATTTACAAGTTACCAGCACCATCCCAACTGATTGTGTATCCACTATGGCGAAACTCTTCTGGTGTAACTTAGTGTCTTAGTGCCTTCGTGGCTATTTTTTTTTGCCACGAAGTCACTAAGACACAAGGGTTCACAAAGGAGTACCGTTGCGCCATTGCGCCATTTAGGCATTGCTAATCGGTAATCAGTAATCGGTAATCGGTAATTAAGTACCATTGCTGGTTAAAGAGACCTTCAAGTGGCATCCGGAGCACGGCATGAAGCTCTGACTCCAGGCACCTGGCCATTTTCCATTCACTTATCAGCGTTATTCCTGTTTGACGACCGTCAGCAACATTTAAAACGACACGCAAAATGACAATCGAAACAACCGCACTTTGGGCATTTGAAGAGGATGTATTAAAACAAGATGCAACTAACCATAACAAAATAAGAGAAATTATCAGATATAATCAAACTATAATTTTAAAGTTTTCCATATGAAAAAGCAAAAGATTGTTTTTTATGTATTTAATGGCTTGCTCTGATTTTATTGACATTTCTATCGTAAAAGGAGATCATTTAAAATAATGATGCTTGTCCTTATAGATTTGTGAGTGCGGTCTTAATCTGGGAAGGGACTCGGGATTTTAAAACTAAAACTTGACAGAACTAATTAAAAGAACTGGTAATAAAATCCGCCAACCCTGACACAGACTGCAACTCAACTATACTAACGAACGTTAGCGTTTTTTACAGGCTTTGCGAGACAAATTCGTGCCTCCGGACAATATCTCTTTTTGACGATTTATCTTGACACAAAAATTCATCTTTTATACCAGGATTAAACGAACGCTGACTCAAAAGAGCAGGTATCTGCGAAAATAAATCAACTTGTTTGTGATTTTTAAGCCTGATCTGTTACTAATTGGATAAAATGTGATCACAGCCTGATTTATTTACCAAAAGTAACAGCATGACAGATGACAGATAGTAAACAAAAGGACCAATTCCTTGATATTTTAGAGAAAAATATTGGGATAATTATAAAGATTGCAAGAGCATATTCAAAGACTCTGCATGATAAAGAGGACTTGATTAATGACATCACTCTTGAACTTTGGAAATCATTTGGACGATTCAAGGGTGACTCAAAAATATCGACCTGGATTTATCGCATTGCATTAAACACTTCCATGAATTATAAACGGAAAAGAGAAAATGACAGATTGTTTTTCCTTGACGATTTAAAGGGAATTGATAATGCTAAGCTGGTTAATTGAACAACCGGACTCCTCACATTCTGACATCTTATACCAATGTATTGATGATTTAAATCAACTAAATAAAGCAATAATCCTGCTTTACCTCGATGGCAATTCACATGATGAAATTTCTGAAGTAACCGGAATTTCAAAGACAAATGTCGGAACACGGATCAGCCGGATAAAAGAACAGATAAAGAATTTAGCAACTACAAAAATCTAAGAACTATGGAACTAACAGAATTGCAAAACATATGGCAACAATACGATAAAAAGTTATCGGAAAATACGCGTCTTAACAAAGAGATTTTAAAAATGATGCTGAAATCAAAACCCGAAAAAAGAGTGACCTGGATTAAATTAAAGGCTGCATTTAATCTGATCCTTCCAATAGTGATTATTTTAACTATGATGGTTCCAAGAGTTGAATTTCGTAACGAGCCTGGTTTTTATGTTGGATTCCTGTTATTTGGTCCATTTGTCTTATTAACATATTATTGGGCAATTAGATATTATCTCCTGATTAACAAAATTGATTTTAACAATTCTATTGCTACGATAAAGAAGAATATTAAGGAGGTTGAAAAATATAAGATTAAAATGACAAAATTTGGTTACATCTTTGCTCCATTCGCCTTAACCGGTGTTTTGCTGATTGCCAATATTCCAATTTTATCAAAGCATTCGTTATTGCCTGTTTCATTAATAATTTCTGTTTTCATTATCTCGGTTTACGTCACTTTTAAGTATTCGATTTTTGAGCGATTCAAAAAAATAAACATGGAAATTGATGAGATAGAACAACTTGAAAAAGAATAATTGAGAAATATAAAGCTGTTTGTTTGGAAGAACCTTCGGCCAGGGAATTAATCTTGTAACAATCAGATATGCATTTCCAGGGAGCTATCGTTTCCGGGATTTGGGATCCCTCACTGCGTTCGGGATGACAGGTCATTTTTTATAAATAAGGGGGAAGAAGCGGTGATTCGCCTTAAGAATAATCACCGGCTGAAGAAAACGTTTATAAGGCGAATCACCGCTTCTTCCCCCTTTGCTACCCCCAACGCTCTGTCATCCCGAGTTTTTATCCAAAGTTTTGTACTTCTGGTATAATGACAACCAGAATCAATTAATTTTGTACGGGTTACACAAGCATGACCTTCGCTTTAGCAGTGCCACGAGGAATCTCAAACTCCTGTCAGTCGTCAGGTATGTTTAAAGATGGTTTTCGCCCCGTAGGGGCATAATAACATAACACAGGGCAACGCCCTGTGTAAAAACGCTCTCTTCTTACCCCAAAGCCCCGTAGGGGCGGAATAACAAAACACCGGAAGATCCATTTCCTCTGATCCTCTATGGCTGATGGTATCACTTTATTACGCCCCTACGGGGCTGAAGGAGAGGGAGGTACCATCAGGCAGGGCTCCGCCCTGCCCTATAATATGTAAGGCCTACGGCCTTTTGCTCACCACTTCCATTTTAGTAATCACTGAGCCTTTCTTGTAAATTGAAACGGGTACTATCTTTAATGCAGACGCGAGTATTTTTGGGTAGAAAACCAGAATCATAAACCTTGTTTAATTGCATTCTTCAAATGGCGCATAGTTGCCTGCTTCCGGTTATGTTTCCGGAAGATTAAGCTTCTTAAAATATAATTAGCTTATAATGTGTAGTTTACAAATGTTGTCATTAGTAGCGTTAGCGAGGGATCTCCTTCTTCTATACTCTCCGCTCTCCGCTCGTATGCTCTCTTCATCCCAGCTCCGGCCATATTAGTTTATACTGAGGGACTGATTACTTACAAATTGACTAATCCGGTACATTCCGATAAATGAAAATTATGCTTTATCTTTGAACAAACATTTGGACTTATGCTCCCGGTTCCGGAAAAAGACAGATTTAATCTCAGGTTATTGATAGTTGATGACAGCTCCTCCATAAGGGTTATTTTAGGAGAGATGCTAAAACCATATAGCAGTAAAATAATTTTTGCTGAGAATGGGAAGGAAGCTGTTAGTGCAGTTGAGAATAACCCTGATATAGATTTGATATTAATGGATGTCTATATGCATAATATGGATGGTTTTGAAGCTACAAGAAGAATCCGGCAATTAAACCAGGAAGTAATTATTTTTGTAGTTACAGCTGCTCCACTCTCCGAGTTAGTCGAAGATTTCTCAGGTACTTTAATTAACGATTACTTTCCAAAACCTTTCAATAAAGAATACCTGGACCGGCTACTTGTAAAACATTTCAAAAAAAACGATTAATCGATTAACATTATTCCGACTTAACCTGGACTTCAGGTGGCATGAAGTCTCACGTTGCTCTGAATCCGGACACCTGACCATTTTCTGTGCACTTGCCAGCATTATTTCTGTTCCGTGAGCAAAGACCACCAATTAAATATGGTACATTTTTTGTGCATCAAATGATATTAACCGCTAATCTATGAAACGTTTGGGACTTATATTAATCACGTTTCTAATATTCATTTCATCCTGTGAAAAGAAACAATCAGAAACCCCGGATTGCATTAATGCCTTGATCAAAACTTACTCGTTCTGCGAAAACGGAGGAGGATCCGTCAGTCAGTATTCGTTTCAAAACAAGATAGTTTATGTCTTTGATCCCGGATATTGTGGTGCTGATATGGCTGCAGGAGTCTATAACGAAAGCTGCCAGATCATCGGAATTTTAGGCGGTATTGCCGGCATAAATATTGTTAATGGTGAGCTTTTCACAGGACACGCAAAATTCATAAAAACAATCTGGACTAATTAATATTTGATTTTGCATTTTAATAATGGCCAACTGTTAAAACAGACAATAAAATTAATAGGTTTGTCACAGTTTATGCGTTGACTTTATGCTACTTAAACAGTTCTGTAAATTCAAAATAAGTTTGATGGCTTATAATCAATAAGCAAAATGAAAACATTATTTAAGGCGATTACATTTATGAGTCTGCTGATCATAATTACTGATCTCAGTTGCAGGAAAGAGCCACCTCTAGGTACAAATTACCATTTAGGCGAGCCGTTTCAAATTAAAGTAGGTGAGGATATATCTCTTTCACCAATACTCTCAAATAATGTATCTGATAGCAGTCTTAGTGTTAAGTTCCAAAAAGTCATTAGTGATTCAAGATGCGCAAAATCTGAGTGTTATCTTTGCTACGGAAGTTCTGCAAGTATACAGGTACTATTGACCAATAATGAAATTAATCTTGATATTTCATTAACCATTCCTGGCTGTACTGATGAATATGAATGCAGTGACAATTTATATTATAAAGCAGATACTCTGGGATTCAGAATTTGTTTGCTCAGACTTGACCCTTATCCAGAACCAGCTGCTTCAACAAATCCTTTAAATTATACTGCAAAACTTAATATCTCAAAACATTGAAATCATGATTTTTGCGTCTCTCCAATTGCATATTAACACTCAGCAGGACCACTTGTAAAACCTTCCGAGATTTGGCGGTTACGATAAACTCCGGACAAGTGGGTAAACAGCCATTGCTTATTAATTCTTAAAACAATTCTATTCTATCGGGATGTGGCTTTGATCAAACTTGTAGATGATGCAGTACAATAAAGCTATAACCTTAAAATAATCGTACGAAATGAATCCGGTATATTTTGAAAATCAAGATGAATTCAGAAAATGGCTTGAGAAGAACCATAATAAAGAATCAGAAATCATTGTAGGTTATTATAAAGTGGGGACAGGAAAGCCTGCAATGACCTGGTCTCAATCTGTTGATCAGGCTATCTGTTTTGGATGGATTGATGGAATTCGCAGATCACTTGATAAAGAAAGGTATTCTATTCGTTTCACCCCTCGCAGACTTAATAGCATCTGGAGTAATGTTAATATCAAAAAGGTCGGGGAACTCAAAGAAAAAGGACTCATGAAAAAGCCAGGCCTTAAAGTTTATAATAATCGCAAAGACTCAAAATCAGGAATTTATAGCTTTGAGAAAGAAATCACTAAACTTAATGATAATTTTGAGAGATTATTTAAAACCAATAAAATTGCATGGGACTTTTTTGTAAAACAGGCACCTTCATATCAGAAGACAAGATCCCATTGGGTTATGAGTGCCAAACAGGAGGCAACGAAAATCTCCAGATTAAATAAACTAATTGTAGCAAGTGAAAAACATATCAGGTTATTTTAAGTCTGACGAAAACGCTAAAAACAATAAGCTACGATATCAAACAGCATCAACAAAATGGATAACAGGCAAAATAAAGAGAGAAGATTTTGGGATAGGTTTGCAGACTACTATGATTCTTTCATAAATAAAGTCTTCAGAAAAACATATAAGGCTATTCTTGAAAATATTGAATCAGATCTGAACTTAAATCATAATGCTCTTGAGATTGGTACAGGAACAGGAATTATTCCATTTTCAATTTATTCAAAAGTATCCTCTATTGTTGCAACAGATATATCACCTGAGATGGTACGTGTTGCAAATCAAAAACTAATAAAATCAAAAATCAAAAATGTTGATTTTCAAATTCAGGATTCTTATAACCTGACATTTCCTGATAAATCTTTCGATATCGTGATAGCTTCTAATTTATTCCACATCCTTTATGAACCGGAAAAGCCAATTAATGAGGTCAAAAGAGTAATGAAGGATAACGGAATTTTTATCGCACCTACAATTTGCGCAGGAGAAAATACAAAAAGTAAAATTATTTCATCTGTAATTGGTTCATTGAGTGGGTTTAAGGTTGTCAATAAATGGAGCATTAATGAATTTAAAGACATGCTGATAAATAGCGGATTTATCATCACCAGGACAGTCATAATTCAGGGCAGATTTCCCCTTGCATACATCGTGATGAAAAAATAATATTGCTACAATACGGATGGCAGGTTTAATTGCCTGCGGGGGCCGGAGAAAAATTGATTCTTAATCTAATATAAATTTGGAATATGGTCATCAACGGGGAGGCATTAAACACAAAGGAGCACAAAGTACCTCACGAAGGTTCACAAAGTACCTAACGAAGGATCACAAAGTACCTCACAAAGGATCACAAGTACCTCACAAAGTAAAGGACCACTGAAAGCTGAACATGACAGTAATCCGGACTATGAAAATCTGAACTGGATCCATCGGTTACATGAAATAGATTACAATTATGTAAATTGCAATCATTAGAGGATTTATGTTACGTTATGATTTTAAAGCAAAAGCCAATAAAATATAACAGGAAATTTTTTAAGGCCGGATTACCTGTATTAATCATGTCAGTGATTATAATTCTTATCCCTGACTGGTTGGTGAATATCTCAACTAAAAAATATACATACAACTCAGTTCATCTGATATCATTTAACAGGGTAGGCCTTTTACTGGGAACGACAAAACTTTTGCACAGCGGAGAATTGAACCTTTACTATAAATATCGTATCGATGCTGCAGTTGAACTATTTAATTCCGGTAAGATTGATTTTATACTTGTCAGTGGAGATAATCGCAGAAGGAGCTATAATGAACCTGTCACAATTAAAAATGATTTGATTGCCCGGGGTATCCCCGAATCAAAAATTTTCCTGGATTATGCAGGATTCAGAACCCTGGATTCAATTATCAGGGCAAAACAAATATTTGAACAGGATAGTATTACAGTTATTTCACAAAGATTTCATAATGAACGGGCAATTTTTATTGCCAGGAGAAAAGGGCTGATTGCAATAGGCTTCAATGCAAAAGATGTTGATCTTTACTATGGTTTTAAAACAATGGTAAGAGAACTCCTGGCCAGAGACAAAATGGTTCTTGATTTAATTTTAAACAGGAAGTCTGAATTTCTAGGAGAGAGGATTCAAATAAAATAACTTAGCTCTTAATTTTTTAATTGACCAAAACAGGTGTTAGCCGAAAAACCCAGGAGCAGGCACCATTTAAACCTTAACTGGCATGAAATCGTCCCGCATCTTTTTTATTGTTTTGTTTTCTTTCTTTTATCCCGGTTTAAAAGCTCAGCTTTTTGTCGGAGGAAATTTTGGTATTAATACTTCCGGAACTAAAGTCGAATTTGGAAATTCCACTTCCAATTCCTCCGACTACAATATTTCAATTTCTCCGTTTGCAGGGAAATTTTTATCTGAAAAAGTTGCTGTCGGCCTTGCCCTTGATATTTCATTGTCCGGAAGCACTACAGGTTTGAACCCTGTACCAAAGACAGATACACATAAAACATATGGACAAGAGAACTTTTCTTAAGAATGCCGGCCTGGTCGGCTTAAGTGGAATGCTGGGCATAAAAAGTATTGCTGACCTTGTCGAAACAGTATCAGCCGTGCCGCCGGCTGACCTGGCAGTGGATGAAGATTTCTGGGCTGCCATACGCAAAGGGTACCGGCTTAATCCCGATTATATCAACTTTGAAAACGGTTATTATAACATTCTCCCCGAACAGGTACTCGAAAAGTTTATTGAACATGTGAAGGAGATAAATTTCGAGGGTTCATATTACATGCGTACCGTACAGTTTCAGAATAAGAAGTCAGTTGCAGATAAGCTTGCTGGAATTGCAGGCTGTTCCCCTGATGAACTCATAATCACAAGGAATACGACTGAATCACTCGACATGATTATCGGAGGACTCGACTGGAAACCGGGTGACGAAGCTGTGATGGCTGAACAGGACTATGGTGCAATGCTGGAGATGTTCAAACAGGTTTCAAAAAGATATGGTATTATAAATAAAATTGTATCGGTACCTAATCATCCCGGTACAGATGATGAGATCGTGAATCTCTATGCATCGGCCATTACTGATAAAACAAAGCTTCTTATGGTCTGCCATATGATCAATATTACAGGGCAGATATTGCCCATACGAAAAATATGTGATATGGCCCATGGGAGAGGAGTCCGGGTAATGGTCGACGGAGCCCACTCATTTGCACACTTTAAATTTAGTATACCTGACCTTGATTGTGATTATTTCGGGAGCAGCCTTCACAAATGGCTGAGTGTTCCCCTGGGAGCCGGAATATTATATGTGAAGAGGGAGAATATAGAGAAGGTATGGCCTCTGTTTGCTGAAGCCGAAAGAAAACCGGATGATATTTCCAGGCTTAACCATACCGGAACGCATCCTGTTCATACAGATCTTGCAATTACCGATGCCATCGATTTTTATAGCATTATCGGCGTGGAGAGAAAAGAAGCCAGGTTAAGATTTTTACAGAATTACTGGACCTCAAAGGTAAGGGACCTTCCAAACGTCATTTTAAATACTCCTGCAGATCCCGCACGCTCCTGCGCGATAGCAAATGTCGGAATTAAAGGAATAAGCCCGGCAGAACTAGGTGATACATTGTTTAGTAAGTACAGGATCTACACTGCTCCGATCGATGGTGCGGGCGTGCACGGATGCAGGATAACGCCAAATGTCTTTACGACGATTGCCGAGCTCGACGTGCTTGTAAAAGCTCTTACAGAAATGGCGCAACGGCGTAACGATGCAACGGCGTAACGGCGCTCGCTCTGCGCTCCGTGCTCTGTGCTCTGTGCCCTGTGCCCTGTGCCCTGTGCCCTGTGCCCTTTGCCCAGCCTTCCTCTCAGAATACAAGTCCGGTGAGCCATCCCCATACCACATAACGTAAAAATTTTCCTGCCAGCATAGCAATAGCCGTGATCAGTATATTGGATCGCAGAATGCCAAGCCCGACAGCAAAAATATCTCCGACTGCAGGTACCCAGCACAGAAAAGCAAAAATTGCTCCTTTCCTGTAAAGGCGGTTGTGCCACTTCTCAATAGTTTCCCGCTTAATCCGCAGGTACT
Organism: uncultured Bacteroidales bacterium; assembly: GCA_963816345.1. GTDB lineage: Bacteria > Bacteroidota > Bacteroidia > Bacteroidales > VadinHA17 > LD21. The sequence continues at coordinate 40,532 of CAWFKI010000004.1, read as the reverse complement.
TTTCAATCCACTCCCATTTACCAAGATAGCCAATTGCATAACTGCTCATTCCACCGAGCCAGTTACCTGTTGTGGCCACCAGGACGGCGCTATAGGCGTCTGTTCCGTTGATTATGAGGATGGAGAGCAACGCTTCGGAACTGAAAGGAACAACCGTTGCTGCCAGGAAACTGGCCAGGAATAATCCCCACAGGTTGTAATCAAAAAGTTCCTGCATCAACTTTAAGAGTCAGTTTTGCCTGCGAACTTATATAAAATTAGCGATTAAGCTTTGTTTCAGGAGGATTATAAATGAAACAGCCCAGCCCATGAGAGTCAGATGCAGGATAAGAAAATTAGGGAAGTACCGGATAAATATCTGAAAAGGGTTAATGAGCAAGACCAATTGGTTACTGCTGATTAAATGAATTTAATGATCTCAGCATGTACCAAAACCTATCCAATTATCGTTATATTTAAACAGGGAAAAAAAGAAGGCGACACTTGTTTGATTTTGATGTGTTAGTCAAAGTCGGCAATAGAATCCTGGTGGGCAGGAGATAGTAAGTGTCGCCATATCTTTTATGACATTATATTTTATTACAGAATTTCTTTAATGTTACGTTGATCTTTTGTTTTTCCGAACAGTACAAAGATATATCGACATATTCTGACGATCATTACACAATTCCTTGTATAAGTTATATTATTCACGCATATTTAAGTGAAAGCCTATCCCGGGATAATCTGTTTATTCCGGACAATTTTCATCAGGGCTCTTGTTTTTCCGATAAAACAAATAATCATATCTTTAAATTTTTATATTCAAATATTTAATTTGTCTCAATCTTCAGTAAAGCTGACGGGAAGGCATACAATACTAAAATGTAAATATGAATACAATTTATAGTGTGATTACAGGAACAGGAAGTTACATCCCGACAAAACATATCAGGAATGAGGATTTTCTTATAAATGAGTTTTATGATCAGGACGGGAAAAAGCTTGAAAAAGCAAACCAGGAAATAATTCATAAGTTTTTCGAAATTACGACAATTTCAGAGAGAAGATATGTAACCGACAATTTAGTAACCTCCGATATTGCCTGTTATGCTGCTATTGATGCTATCAAGTCTGCAGACATTGATAAGGAAGAGTTAGATTACATATTTGTTGCGCATAATTTTGGCGATATAAAGAATAACAATAAGCGAATAGATGTTGTACCCTGTTTAGCTGCCAGGGTAAAACATAAATTAGGAATAGAAAATCCGGGTACCGTAGCATATGATATTCTTTTTGGCTGTCCTGGCTGGTTGCAGGCTGCTATTCAGGCTGATTATTTAATAAAATCAGGTGATGCAGGAAAGGTATTAGTTATCGGGGCAGATATACTTTCCAGGGTATCCGATCCGCATGACAGAGACAGTATGTTGTATGCCGATGGTGCCGGAGCTGCTATTTTCGAAGCCAGAAAGAGTGAATATCCGGTTGGAATACTTGCTCATAAAACACGTTCGGATACCTTATTAAATTCCAAAATGTTATATATGGGCAAATCATACAGGCCCGACATTGAAAACAAGGATGATATATTTTTAAAAATGGCTGGCAGGAAACTTTATCAATATGCAATTGAGCAGGTACCTCAAGCAATAAAAGAATGCCTTGAGAAAAGTAAAATTCACCTTAGTGAAATAAGCAAAACACTAATTCATCAGGCCAACGGGAAAATGGATGCTGCAATATTAAAAAGGCTTTTTAATCTTTATGGTATAGCTGATGTTCCGGAAAACATCATGCCAATGACTATTGACTGGCTGGGTAACTCATCTGTGGCGACCATACCGACATTATTGGATCTTATATTAAAAGATAAATTGAAACCGCACAAAATAAACAAAAGTGACACGCTTGTTTTCGCATCCGTTGGAGCGGGAATGAATATTAATGCATTAATCTACAAGATGTAACTGAAACAAAAATCTCCGGTTCGGTAAATGGGTTTTTTACCTTTTCAACAGCTCAGGATCAAAAGGTAATGCCAAAACGGAATGATAAGAATTTCTGAAATACCAAATCCGATGGCTGACCTCCGTTATCCCTGGTAATGTCAAATAAGTTATTTTCAAATCCAATACCGACAATAAAGCTATTGTTTCCTGCGAGAGGGTATTCCATTCCTGCCATTATATGGAATGAAAGGTTGAATACGTTCAGTTCCGGCAGTGCATTACCACCTTGTATATCGAGTGACGGTATATCAGCCCTGCCTCTGATTACGATTTTTGGATCGAATCCGAGATCTGTATAAAATCTGCCGTAACCGAGCTGGCTTGTCTGGAGTTTTAATCCAAGAGGTACGGAGAGATAAGTTATTCTATATGTAATTGCTTCTCCGGCAGGAACAGTTACGCTATTGTAATTTTCCAGCTCGAAATTGGTAGTCTCTCTGTTTATAAGCCTTCCCCCGGCATTAATAATATTTATCCCTGAAGAAAAAGAATAATTCGGACTAAAATAATTGTTATAAGACAGACCAAAATTAAATCCGGGAACCGCTCCATCACTTCGGGTATCATAACTGTCAGTTGAAAACCAGCTGATAAGAGGATCAAAATGAATGCTGAAGTTTATGAAAGGCTGAAAGCCGCCCGTATTGTTATATGGGGTATAAACCTGCCGGTTACTTTGCCGGGCCTGATACGGAACAACGACATAACGCGAAGGTGGCGGCATACGCATCCGGGGATTATAACCCGGTTGGGCATTTGTATTCTGGCATATTAATATCAGGAAAACTGTGATTATTGATATACCCGTTCTGACAGCTTGTTTATGATTGTATTCCATAGTTTAAAGGGGAAAAATGAAATTATCAATTAAAATAAGGCAGCTCTAAACTTATTCTTTAGTAAAAACCGCAAATATTGAGCCAAGTTTTATATTTTGCATATAAAAGAACCACAATCACAAATACGGACAGTGTGATTACCTGTCTGCCCTGCCTGCCCGCAAGCAGGCAGCAGGCAGGTATCATACCTTTAATATAAAAATTATATAATGATGAAACAGATTATTTCAATTATTATGTTTGGTATTTCAGCAATATGGAATAGCAACGCCCAGGATTCTGTAAGAATATATGGACACGTAACCGATTTTAATTCCAGGCCGCTTGATAGTGTCTGGGTAAATTTAAAAGATAAAAACTTTACAAAACTTTATGAAGTATTTACTGATAAAGAAGGATATTTTACTGTTAATGTAGCCAAAGGAAATTATTATTGTTTATATGCCATAAAATCAGCAGATTACGCGAAAACTAAACTTGAATATTGGGCCTGGAATATACCTGCAGATAAGGATCTGGAAATAAATCCGCAATACGACCGGATGGAAATATATGGAGTTAATGCATTCGAGCCGCAGGTAAGCCCATTTGAATCATATATTGTTTATTTCAGACCAATGAGTCTGACGAAAATATTAAAATTGCAGGGACAAAAAGAGAAAAAAGATTTAGAGAGAAAGGCTGGTCTGAATCATGATACAATAAATGCCGCTCCTTTTTCAATCACTAAAGAGGAATTGAAAGTCAGTATAAATGATATTCCGGCTGATATAGTGAATATTAATAAAATTGCAGAATATGCAAGAGGAGGTTATATCTATGGTTATTTAATTCAGATCCTAAAACCGGAAAACGGGAGGCAAACAGGTAATAATTTCGATAAAATATCGATAATCCTTCATTCCAAAGAAACTGATGAATATGGTAAAGGAGAATATTTTATAAAAAGAATAAGATAAACATTTTCCTGCGTCACATATAATTTATTTATAAAATAAAGCCAGATGGAGTTATCAATAAAAGGTCTTTCAAAGAGGTATCAGGGGAACAAGTTCGGATTGAAAAATTTTGACCTGGAACTGAGAAACGGCATTTTGGGGCTTATAGGCCCAAATGGTGCGGGAAAATCAACACTGATGCGCATTCTTGCAACCATATCAACTCCTTCGGAAGGACATGTAAGCCTGGATGGTGAAGATATCGTTAAGCTACCCGACTCTGTAAGAAAAGTACTTGGTTACCTGCCCCAGGATTTTGGTATCTATCCGAATCTTACGGCTATTGAGTTCCTTGAGTACATCGCAGCTATAAAAGGATATACAGGTAAAGCAATAAGGATCAGAATCAAGGCAATACTCGATGAGCTTAACCTGATAGCAGTATGTAACCGTCCTATCGGGACCTATTCCGGCGGAATGAAACAGAGGATTGGTATAGCTCAGGTGCTCATAGGGGATCCTAAACTGATAATTCTTGATGAGCCGACAGTTGGTCTGGATGTTGAGGAACGTGTCCGGTTCCGTAACCTGCTCACCGATCTTTCAGGCGAACGGATTATAATTCTTTCATCTCATATTGTATCAGATATAGAAACAATTGCAAAGGATATTGCTATTGTATACCAGGGCAGATTGCTGGAGCACAATTCTCCTGACCGGATTATGAATAATGCGGAAAAACAGGTATATGAGACTACTCTTACAAATGAGCAATTTGAGAGTTTCAGAATGGAGTATGCAGTCAGCAATTCTATAAGAACAGGTGATGGATTAATGGTCCGTTTTGTACTTAATCCTGGTGAAAAATTGCCTGATATTCCTGTTAAAACTGCAAAAGCAACCCTTGAAGATGCGTACCTGCGTGTGATTACTTCTGCAAAGAAAGGAGAAGGTAATGAAATCTAAATACTCTGTCAGTATTTTATATCACATAGCAAAAGCCGATTTCCTTGAGAGGTCGCGCAGTTATAATTTCCTGATCGCACTCGGGATATGCATCTTTATGATCTACTCATTTGTCCCTCCGCTTGATGCAGGATACAGAATAGTGTCACTGGGGAATTACAGAGGATTTTACAATTCAGCATGGATAGGCAGTATGGTAGCCATGTGCACACCTTTTTTTGCTCTTGTCTGCTTTTATGTGGTAAACTACTCGGTTAAAAGGGATATAGATACAGGAGTAGGACAGATCATAGCTACAACCCCTGTTACAAGGCTTCAATATCTAACCGGGAAATTTATCAGCAACTTCTCAGTTCTCATTTTAATAACATTGCTGATTGCAATAATGACAATTGTAATGTTTTTATTTCGTGGCGAGACAAAAAATCCGGAATTTGTAAAGCTGCTTCTTCCGCTGTTGATCTTTTTGGTTCCGACAATGTTCATTGTTTCATCACTTGCATTGTTTTTTGAGTCAATAACCATTTTAAGCAGGGGTTCCGCAAACATTATTTATTTTTTTCTGTGGGTTTTACTGGTATCCGGGAGCATATTGATCCCTTACATGGACATTTTTGGTTTAAATGCAGGCATGAATGAATTTAAGCACTCAATCGCAGCAGTACACACTGACTGGAATGGAGATTTTGGTGTGGGAATCGGCATGTGGTATCCTCACGCAAGCCATAAGATCTTTACCTGGGAAGGCATGAACTTCACATCCTCCATTCTTTTAAGCAGAATATACTGGATGGCAGCTGCTTTTGGACTGGTTCTTTTATCTGCATCAGGCTTCAACAGGTTTGATTCGTCCGGGATCACTGAAAGGAAGCAGGGAAACGCATGGTTTTCAAAGAATGATCCGGCCATTTCCGATCAGTTAAGAAAGCCTTCAAAGGTAAGATACCGCGACCTGCCTGTTGCTGTGGCAAAATTCAGTTACTTTAGTCTCATAGTGGCAGAATTAAGACTTATACTCAAGGGAAACAGTACCTTATGGTTGATTATTACTTCAGTATCTTTCATAGTCTCTATATTCACTTCTCAGAATTTTGCCTATAAAATAGCTCTGCCATTGCTTTGGTTTTTTCAGATCCTGATTCTCTCCGGCCTTGGTTCCAGGGAAATTAATAACCGCTGTCATGAATACATTTTTTCTGCTGCTTTACCATTGAAGCGACAGCTTACTGCAACAATGTCGGCAGCTGCTCTTATAATGATTGTCCTTGCCATCCCGGTCATGATTAAACTACTGATTTCAGGTGATCTTTACGGGGTATATGCCATCCTGGTCGGGGCAATGTTTATTCCGGTATTTGCCATCTCCATGGGAATTGTTACCGGTGGCCGTAAAGTCTTCGAGGTGCTTTTCACGGTAATTATTTATTCCATCTTTAACAGCATACCATTCCTTGATTGCACTGGTGCTGTCAGCGGATCGCGTGAGATGGGGATCGCCCATTACCTTTTTGCATCTACATTGTTCCTTATAATACTGGCATTTTCTGTAAGAAGATGGCAGATCAGGCACATATAATAATCAGTCCCTCGCGTAATACTGAAAACTTGTAAATAGCTGATAATCAAAAGCCCCCCTTGAGGTTGGGGGATCGGTCCGGCGCGGAGATCGGAAGCTGACGGTTTGCGCATTTATCCATTCATTTATTTTTTCAATAACCGGTGTCCGGGTTCCTGAGAATACGAAAGATTGGTTTTGGAATGTATCTGCAATGTCAGAATTCTTTGCTAACTTTATTGTCTTCTGTTATTTGCAGGTTTTAAATAGTTGAAGCTTTGCCAGCTGGGTACAAAGTTAAATTTAAACTGTATGCTGAATAAAATCCTGGAATTTAGCCTGAAAAACAAGCTTATTGTTATTCTTTTTACATCCTCAGTGGCGCTGTTCGGACTCTATGCTGTTTATAAAATACCGGTAGGAGCAGTGCCTGACATTACTAATAACCAGGTACAGGTTATTACCACATCGGGCAACCTTTCAACACAGGAGATAGAACAGTTTATCACTGCTCCCGTGGAAATGGAGATGGCAAATCTTCCGGGTGTGAAAGAAATCAGATCGATATCCAAATTCGGACTCTCTGTAGTCACAATCGTTTTTAAAGATATTATGGGTACTTATCTGCCGCGTCAGTTAATTGCTGAAAAGATTAAAAGCGCGTCAGCAAAAATTCCGGAAGGTTTTGGGACACCTGAAATGGGGCCCATTACGACGGGGCTTGGTGAAATATATCAATATACTCTTGATGTCAGACCCGGTTTTGAAAACAAATACACTCCAATGGATTTAAGAACGATCCAGGATTGGATTGTAAGGCGAAGGCTCTCGGGCATTAACGGGGTAGTTGAAATAAACAGTTGGGGAGGGTACCTCAAACAATACGAAATTGCTATAAATCCTGTCCGGTTGAAAGGGGTTAATCTGACATTAATGGATGTATTTAATGCAATTTCCTCCAATAACAGTATATCGGGAGGAGCCTATATTGAAAAAACGAATCAGAGTTATTTTATCAGGGGTGACGGACAGGTTAAATCATTATCCGATATTGAGAGCATTGTAGTTGCAATGGAAAAATTTTAGCAGAACCCTCAGGGATGGCCATAATAAATACCTCTGTTCCGGGGCTGGTGAAGAAAATAAATTGCACGGCGGGCCTGAAGGTTAAGACAGGTCAAATTCTGTTTGAGATTACGGGAAATCAGTTTATTGAACTTCAGAAAGATTTTGCTGAAACAGCAAGCCAGCTAAAACGGATTAAGTCAGAATACGAAAGAGTCAAATCTCTCTACGAAGAAAAGATCGGAACAGAAAAAGAGATGATTTTAGCAGAAAGCGAATTTAAAGCAGCCAACGCAAAATACTCAGCTTTGAAGATGAAATTAAAATATATCGGTCTGAATGATGCAAATATCGAGGAGGGTAATTTCTATGAATCCTTTTCCCTGAAATCGCCGCTGGATGGTTATATCTCACGAATAAATGTATCGATTGGCCAATATGCCGATCAGCAGACTGCCATAGCGGAGATTATTGATCTTACACGGCTTCAGTTGAGAATTGCGGTCTTCGAAAAGGATATTGAAAAACTGGCAGAAAGCCAGAAGATAAAATTCAATTTACTGGGCAGCACACAAAAATCTTATTCCTCCACACTTAAATCTATCGGGAAGAATGTTGATAACGATTCAAAAACCATAATATGCTATGCTGATATCGATGATCTTAAAAACACGAATTTTGTTAACAATGCTTACGTCGAAGCGGCCATAATTACAAATACTGATTCAGTTACTGCTGTTCCTGAAGAATGCCTAATAAAATCGGGAGGAAATAATTATCTGCTGGCTTTTGTAAAAAAAGAAAACGATAACTATTTCCTTAAAAGCGTAATGGTGGATATTGGCCGTATAAACAACGGATTTGTTGAGATCTTAAATCAACCTGATATAAGTAAAATTATAATAAAAGGGGCTTACAATATAAAAATTGAAAAGTAAAATATTCTAAGTCTTATGGTGTAATCACCTGATGGCTTGAGCCTTTATCAAATCATTTATTTTTTCAATAACCGGCGCCACATTTGTATGACGGTGGCCACCTTTTAAATGATATACCGTAATGTTATGTTTTGTAAATTGTTTTTTCGTAAACTTTTTTTCATCCTTTCCCCAAAACACGATTATTTTTTTATCTTCAATTTTCATTATTTCACTAAGAACATTATAGGGCCAATGGTGCCAATTAAGACCCACCCGGTCAAAAAAATGAATTTTGAAATCCGAGTTATCGGATGGGGAGATCAGTACTATAAATTCCACTTTGTTTTTCCATTCATTACTCATTAAATTGTAAAGAAAGGGAACTACTTCAGATCCAAATGAATAGCCGGCAAGTATAAATTTCTGACAATTGTACTTTTTTAAATTCAAATCAATGTAAGGCAAAATACTGTCTAAGGTTTGTTGCGGCGTTTTACGCCGGTGGAAATATTTAAATGAGTTAATACTCATCAGAGGCAGATTACCGGCACATAAACTGTCGGCTAATTTTCTATCAAAATAGCTCCTGCCTCCATCACCCGTAAAAAAAACTACCAGGGCTTTATTACCGGTATCCCTGCATGCCGGAGGTATTATATAATTTGATTGCGCCTGTACATTGCATGAAAATATAATCATTAAAAAAAATAGTTGTTTTCTAAACATAATATTGGTTTGATAAAAAATAAAAGTCAATTTTAAATAATTAAAATTTTGCAAAATTACTAATTCCCTGTTTAAAGAAAAGGAAACGTTAACTCTATATTTAAAACCGATGTTGCCTCCGTCCTGAACACACCATCATGAACCTCAAGCCTGATTAGTTTTATCTGCATGATAAATTTATTATATTTACTATCGTTATTCCCTGGGTGGATAACGGCAACCCCTGATTTCCGACCTGTTACATTCTGGCTTTATGAATAAAATCTTACCGACACTTTTTTTTATAATATCCGGAATAGAATGTTTTGCACAAGCGGCAGATACATCTGCAGTTATACAGAAAATATATACCCTCGGTGAAGTACGGATCAGTGTCGCTGTCGACAAGACTACTGTGGATGCTGCCGACATGCAAAAGTATAATACAAAAGACGTGGGTGCTGCGCTGAGCACTCTGCCTTCCCTCATATTAAGTGAAAATGGTTCACGTAATGAAAGCACAGTTTATCTGAGAGGATTCGATATCCGGAGTGTGCCGGTATATATGGATGGAATACCTGTTTATGTACCGTATGACGGTTATGTTGATCTTGCCCGTTTTACAACATCCGATCTTGCAAGAATAGATGTCTCAAAAGGTTTTTCATCAATGACATACGGGGCTAATACAATCGGCGGTGCAATTAATCTTATCGGGATGAAACCGACACAGAACCTTGAGTTGCGCGCCCGGCTTGGTGTTATGAGCGGACAGGGTTACGAAACTAAAATCAACCTGGGCGGAAACCTTGGGAAAATCTATATTCAGACCGGTTTCTCTATTCTTCAGAAACAGTTTATACCGCTTTCTGCCAATTTCGATACCCTGTCCCTGGAGAGGGATCACAATAGAGACAACTCATACCGGAAAGATATAAAAGGCAGTTTTAAAATAGGCTACACACCCAATGCCACTGATGAATACAGTCTTAATTATCAATACTCACACGGGAGCAAGGGGAATCCGGTGTACCTGGGAACTGATAAAAATACCAGGGTGCGCTACTGGCAATGGCCCTACTGGGATAAACAGAGTCTTTATTATATCTCAAAAACAGCAATCGGGGAAAAATCGGAATTGAAAGCCCGTGGCTACTTTGACCGGTTCAGGAATGAGCTCAGCAGCTTTGATGACAATACCTGTACTACCCAGAACAAAGCATCTTCCTTCAACAGTTTATATAATGACTATACTGCAGGAGCCAATCTTGAATTTACCAGCGACTGGAATGAGAAAAACATTCTGAAGGCATCACTGCATGCAAAAAACGATAATCACAGTGAACATAATGAAGGTGAACCGGTACGTCATTTTGCCGACAATACCTATTCCCTTGGGATTGAAAATATTTATAAAGCAGGCAACAGGCTTAGCTTCATTCCCGGTATGAGTTATAATCTCAGAAGAAGCCTGAGAGCTGAAGATTATAACTCAACCGATAGTACAATCAGTAATTATCCCGGAAACCAGAATGATGTACTTAATGCACAATTGGCAACCTACTATAAAATCTCCAATTCCCTGAACTTCAGTTTCAATATTGCCTATAAAAGCCGTTTCGCCACTATGAAAGACCGCTATTCCTATAGAAATGGCAGTGCAATTCCAAATCCTGACCTGCAATCAGAAATGGCTCTTAACCTTGAGCTTGCTTCAACTATTGAACTGGCCGGCAAATTAAATATCCGTCCGGAATTTTTCTACAGCCACCTGTACAATACAATACAAATGGTCAGCAATGTAGAGGAGGATCTTTCCCAGATGCAAAATACCGGCGAATCTGAATTTAAAGGAATTGATTTAAGCCTGGTCTATAAGCCAGTTGCAGCTTTAAATATCTATGCCGCTTATTCCTATATACTACGCAAAAACATAAGTAACCCGGAAATCCTCTTTACGGATGTTCCCAATAACAAACTTTTTGCCTCCGTAGAATATATCATTGCCGGAAAACTGGGCATCAACCTCTCCGGGGAATATAATTCCGGACGCAACAATGCCAGCGATGGCACAAGGGTTTCCCCGGGATATTTTGTACTTAATGGCCAGGTATCGTATCATTTTGCGCAGTACTTCACTGCTGAAACAGGGGTGAACAATATCTTTGACAGAAATTATACAATTGAGGAAGGGTATCCGGAAGCAGGGAGGAATTTATATCTTGCATTATATTTCAATCTGCAAAAGAGATCCGAATGATAACCGTAAAGACATACAATCTGTTGAAAAACAGGTATAAAGACAAGTTTGATGCGCTGTCAGTTTCTGACGTACGCATTGGGATATACCTCACAGCGGTAAGACTATCTGACGGAAGCACAGGCGCATCTGCTACCTTAACGGATGATCAGCCATTTTGCGCAAAGAGCAACAGGGATTTTGGTGATTTTACACCTCTCAGAATAAGGGGGCAAAAAGTGATGCATATCCTTGAATCAGGCAAGGAGTCAAACCAGGTATTATCACTGAAAATGGCAGTTTTGAATGCCCTCTCTTCAACATTTATGTTATCAGGAAATTATAAAATTCTGGAGGATAAGGATCCGGTTGATTTATTGGATCTGAATTCCCAAAAAACAATCACTGTCGTCGGGGCATTTCATTCATACATACGGAAAATTTCAGAAACCCCGAATAAGTTATTTGTCCTTGAGATGAATGAGAATGCTCTTCCTCAGGAATACAGGCGATTCTTTATACCGGCAAAAGATTTTAGAACAGTGCTTCCTGCATCTGATGTTGTGATCATCACAGGACAGACGCTTGCAAACAGGACAATTGATGAGCTTCTGGAGGCAATTACCCCGGGTACGGAGGTAATAGTTACCGGTCCTTCAAGCAGCATAATTCCTGACATATTATTCGATAATAAAGTAACCATTATCGGCGCCGTCAGGATCACAAAACCAGATATTCTTTTTGATATAGTCAGTGAAGGTGGCACAGGTTTTCACTTATTTGAATATTGCGCAAAAAAAATCTCTATTTTAAAATGAGATGGAGCACAGGCTAAGTGAAAAATGGATAAAGGCATCAATTGCCGGCACAATCTGGGCCGCATCGGAAATAGTTCTTGGCAGCTTTCTGCATAATCTGAAGGTACCTTTCAGCGGGAATATACTGACAGCTATCGGGATTGTAATATTGATATCTATAAGTTACATCTGGACAGAGAAGGGAATATTCTGGCGTGCCGGACTGATTTGTGCAGTGATGAAAACCATGTCGCCCAGCGCTGTGATTTTCGGTCCCATGATAGCCATATTCGCGGAAGCCTTCCTGCTGGAGTTATCAGTAAGGTTTTTAGGCAGAACAATTGCCGGGTATGCAATTGGTTCTATGCTGGCTATGTCGTGGAATCTGGTTCAGAAGATCCTCAATTACATAATATTTTACGGATCGGATATCATTGCGGTTTACAGTGATCTTCTGAAGTTTGCCCAGAAGCAGCTTAATATCACGACTGAGATAGTCTGGATGCCGGTCATTATCCTTTTAGTTATTTATGCTTTGTTCGGTCTGCTCGCTGCAGTAACAGGCATCAGGGTCGGTAGAAAAATGTTACGACAGCCGGTTCAGGATTTGTCCATTTCAGTCAACCAGCCATCAGGGGAGATCCCGCGGAATAAAGGAGAGGAATTTGATTATTCTATAACGTGGCTTTTAATTAATGCCGGTCTGATTATCTGTTCTTTCATATTATTAAACAAAACAACCTGGATTGTCTGGAGTCTGGCTATAGCCGGAATTGTGGCAATATGGTCAGTAAGATATAAGAGGGCTTTACGCCAGCTCTCGAAGCCAAAATTCTGGATTGTTTTTGTTATAATCACACTGGTTACCTCCTTTGTTTTCACGGAGTCCCGGGCAGGTGACAATTCACTGCTAAGAGGTTTACTGACCGGCGTACAGATGAATTTCAGAGCTGTAATTATCATAGTCGGGTTTTCGGTACTGGGGACTGAATTGTACAATCCGGTTGTCAGGAACTTTTTTTTGAATACCTCCTTTAAAAATCTTCCTCTGGCTCTTGAACTTTCAGCTGAAAGCCTGCCATTATTCATAGCCAATATTCCGGAATTTAAAAGTCTGGTTAAAAACCCTGTATCAATCTTTTACCAGGTGATCTCTCATGCAGACAGGCGATTGGTTGAAATTAAGGGACGAGGTGTTCCGGGTCAAAAAGTGTTCATTATAAGCGGATCGATCAGGGGAGGGAAGACGACTTTTACAGAATTGTTAATTGAGTTTCTAAAAAGCCATAATGTAAAAGCCGGAGGCTTTCTCTCGAAGCGGGTCGTGGAGGGTTCTGAAACTACCGGTTATGATCTTGTAAACATCGAAACGGGGAAGGAGCAAGAATTCCTCAGGCAGAATGGGGAATATGGAGCCGGGAAGATCGGGCGGTTCTCGATATGTCCGGAAGGGCTTGCGGAAGGCAGGAAGATTTTAAGATCGCTTATTAATAATAAAGAAAAGCTGGTTATCATCGATGAGGTAGGGCTGCTGGAGATTCAGAATAATGGCTGGGCAGGTTGTATTGATGACATATTGGGAAAATCCGCGAATAATATTTTAATGACAGTCAGGGATATATATGTAGATAAGGTTAAAGAGAAATGGGATCTGAGAGAAGTAATTATTTTTAATATCAAAGAAACCGGTTATCAGGCTGCCGGACTGTCTGTCATTGAACATATTAATTCTCATCGGCGCGCCGGGGAATTATTCACGCAGGTCGGGGCATCCCATTAAGCATATTTTAATGAACGACCTCATGGAAAGAATGACGAATTAAGTAAGATTGTTTGCCTGATAAACTTCAGCGGACTTGATTAACAATTTTTAGTAACTTTTGTCCGGTTAAATATCCATCCGATGTAATATTAAATTAATATGTAACTACTTGAAAATTACTATAAATAAATCATTTACTCTGATCGGATTTCTTTCTGAACATTATAATGATTCACCCCGATCCAGAATAAAAAAGTTGTTGCAAAGCGGTAATATCCGGGTAAACGGTAAATCTGTCACATTGCATTCATATCAGCTCAGGCCCGGCGATCTGATAGAGATCGATACTCATACCGGAAAATCAGCCAAAGGACATCTGCCATTTCCTGTTTTATATGAAGATCAACATGTAATTGTGGTAGATAAACCTGTAGGAAAGTCAACATCAAGCACTGATGGAAGTATAAGTATTCAGGAGATTATTTCGGAATTTTTGAAAAACCAGAGTAAGGGGAAAATCAGGGCTCATGTTGTGCACCGGCTTGATAAGGAGGTATCCGGCGTGTTGCTGTTCGCCAAATCAAGTGATGATATGGATACTATTAAAGAAAAGTGGAAAGAAACAGAAAAGCATTACTATGCCCTTGTAGAAGGTATCCCGGCTAAGGCAGAAGACACAATTCAAAGCTGGCTTATTGAAGATAAGTCCCAGAAGGTTCATTCGACTCATGAAAGCCCTACTGCCAAATTTTCCATTACAAAATACAAAACAATAAGACTGATAAATAATTGCGCGCTCCTTGATGTAAAGACCGAAACAGGCAGGAAAAACCAGATAAGGGTGCATCTTTCGGATATCGGATGCCCGATAGTAGGAGACAGGAAATACGGCGCTTCAAAAGATTATATACGGCGCATCAGGCTTCATGCATATTCTTTATCGTTCCCTCATCCTGTCAGCGGGGGAATGATAACTGTAAATTCCCCCATGCCAAAAGGTTTCCTGTCATTAAAAGTTAAAAATGAACACTATAAGAATAAAGGCATGACTCTTTGACCACCTTCAGCCAGTCTGATAACGCCTGGAAGACACCATATACAACAAGTAATTAACTCAGGATTTTGGCCGCCGTATGGCTCTGGAAGGCCCTCCATCATTTCTTTCCGGTATTAAAACCTTTAACTCTTTTTTTTGTTTATGTTATATTAAGCTGTTTCATAGAAACAGTTGTTTTTGCGTCCAATGCCTTAAGGGTCCATTGAAAAAATACTCAGAAAGAAATAGTTTTTAATTACAATATTGGTTACTATGTCAAAAAATTCGGATAAGATCCCTGATTTTAACGACATTATTTTCGAGAACAGGAATAAGGAATATGGAGCTTATAAACTTCGTAAAAAATACAATATTCATTTAATAACAGGTCTGCTTATAGGATTAGTCTTAATAAGCACGGTAACCGTTACCCCCTACCTGAAAGAAAAATCACATGGCATTATAAAAGTCCCCCCGGAAAGATCTATAGTGATCAGGATGCAGAAACTGGATATTCCAAAGGATGAAATTGCTCCTCCTCCACCACCACCTCCTCCTATGGAACCTCATGAAAGGATTGTTCAGCCGCAGAGATATGTCGCACCGCAGGTCGTTGATACAATAATGCCTGAAGATACAACAAGAAAGTTATTGACCGCAGAGGAGGCAAAAACCGCCGGTCCCGCTAAAGAAGTGGTAAGTCAGGCGCCTCCAATAACCGAGGTAGCGCCCGAAACTAAGGAAGAACCCTTCACCCTGGTGCAGGAGATGCCTCAATTCCCGGGTGGCAATCAGGCACTTATGAAGTATATTTCAGATCATACGATATATCCTAACATTGCACTGGAAAACAATATACAGGGAAAAGTAATAGTCAAATTCTGTGTTACAGCCAAAGGGGGTGTGACCCAGGTGAGCATTCTGAGAGGAGTCAGCCCTGAACTGAATGATGAAGCAATCAGGGTCGTAAAATCCTTTCCTAAATTTATACCCGGAAAGCAATCGGGAATACCAGTCCCTGTCTGGTATGTGGTGCCAATTACTTTTAGTCTGAAGTAAAAAGGTATATAAGCTTTTATGTAAATAATTGGGAAAGTCCGGCTCATTAGCCACCTTTGGCCTGTCAGAGTCGGGGCTGCCGGCTTTTCTTTCAGCTGACCAAGGATAGTCCGTTTTTAAGCATAACTTTATAAGATTGTACAGAATGTTTCAGGATTCAGATGGGAATTGCTTTGTACCAATCAGTGGAAGTGAAAACGATAAAAAGAAATACTTTTATTCTGTTATGAAAAAGAAAAGTGCAGGCTTCCTGTTATATCATTTGAAAAACGGTTCTTCATCATTCAGAACAAAATATAAAGCAGCATTATTTCTCCTTTTGCTGGTTTTTGGCATTCTTAATTCTCTGTCAGCTCAGAAGCGGTATAATTTTGTCTATAATGACAGAGACAGTTTACTTGCTGATGGATGGGATTTCATGGCTCTGACTTCAACAGGTATTCAGCGTAATAGTGAACAGACGACCGGCGCAGTAATATCATATGACCAGCAGGTTCACCCGGGCGTTATACGGATCCCCGTAGATGAAGGAGATCTGTGGGAGGGAATAAACAGTACCCGAAATACACTTTTCAGGAGTCTGCCCGGAGGATGGACAAGCATCAGACTTAAAATTGCTTCATTCAATCCTTCGCAGAATAATCAGCAGGCAACTCTCGTAGCCTACCAGGATGATGATAATTATGTCCAGATATCCCGGACTTTTGAAGTCATTAACCAGATAATGTTTACAAGTGAATCAGGGAGGAAAGCGGTGAATCTTATCTCTGTTCCTGAGACCGGTACAACAAATATCTGCCTTCGGCTTGACAGGGATACCATTGCACGTATTATAACATCATATTATTCAACTGATGGTGAGGTCTGGATCAAGGTTGGAGATGTTTCCCAAACCCTTAATAACTCGAGGTTAGCGATAGAAACGGGAGCATCGCCAGGAGGTTTTCCTAATGCAGATTTTGAGTGGGCTGAGGTAAGTGCACAACCTCTGCCAATTGTTGAGGATAATCTCAAAGCCTTTCCGGGATCACTGGTCTTCAGAGCCAGGCAGGGTGAAGAATCACAGGAAACCAGGTCAGTCTTTATTTCAACATCTCAGGGTAACATTATCAGATGGAATCAGTCGGCCGATGTACCCTGGCTGGTCGCTGATCTGCAAAATGGAGTATCGAATGAGATTTTAAAGGTAAATGCCTTAACTGCAGGGCTTCAAACCGGCATCTATCACGGGAATATTACCTTAGAATCATCACAATCAGTTACGGGTCCTGTAACTATTGCAGTGACATTGATTATAAATCCTGCAGAGGCTGTTGAACCCGTTACCTGGAAAGACGGGAAAGCCGGAGCAATGAGTGTTTCCGTTGATGATGGCCAGCCATCGGCATTCTATGAACTGAACAATAACAGCTTTAAGGGAACATACGTGACCAATGGCTCTATACCTCCTTCATTTTATACATCTTACTCTCAGGCCGGGATGGAGCTGGGATCGCATCTGATAAATCACCCATGTGCTCCGGTTTCTGATGTGGACCTGACGAATGTTGAAATTCTTCCTAACCTGTCGGGCCTGTGCACTTATACACCGGTTACAATTAATAAGATAATAACCCTGGTCTGGCCATGTGGTTATACAAACTACAGGGAACAGGATGTTGCTTATGAATATTTTTTAAGTGCAAGAGGTTATAATATTAATAAGCTTGAAGATCCTTCTCCTGAGAATTTCATGAACCTCAAAAGTTATAATTCCCACGAGCATCCCCCATACCCTCCATCAGATCTGAAAACAGTTGTTGATTCGGCTGTTTTGCTTAAGAAATGGTTCAACCTTGTTCTCCATAATCTGACAGATGATGACGGCGCAATCAATTATGCCGGTTCAAAGGATATCTGGGTTGCCCCGATAGGTACGGTTATCAAATATATATTACAGCGCGACAGATTTATTCTGAGCGGTTTCAGTGAGAATTCAGATCAGATGACTTTTAATGTTTCACGTCTGGGGTTACCAGTGACTGCCTCACGGAATTTTGAAGAGTCTGTTGAGCCTGATGATATTACTACTCTGAAAGCAGATATTGATGCGGACAGGATGGTTGAAAATGTTCTGGTCGATGGGGTAAAAAATCCATTTCAGACTGAGGTTTTTAACGGGAAGCGGGTCCTGCTTTTCAATGTAAGACTGGAGCCTGATATTTTCAAAAAGGTGGAAGTTATTTACAGCGATCAACCTGCTGTTATAATCAATCTGAGCTCTGATACCCTGAATTTCAATACTCTTTTTAACAGGAATCCCCCTTATCAGTCGCTTTATATTCTGGCTGGCGGAACCTCTCCGGTCAGATGGAGTTCATCTGTCTCCGGCGACGGCACGAACTGGGGATTGAAAATGTCCCCCGCTTCAGGTCTTTTAAACGATACAGTTGTAATATCTGTGGATAACGGAGGCCTGCCGGTCGGCAATTACAGGAAGAGCGTCACGATAAGTTCTCCTGATAATAATTTCTATCCTGTTGATATTGAAATTAACCTTAAAGTGAATCCATTCATGATTCATCAGAATTATCCCAATCCGTTTACTTCATATACCTGGATCGAATTCGATCTGCCTGAAGACGGACCCGTAACGATTGATGTTTACAATTCGAAAGGAGATAAAATTGAAACTATTGTCAGTCGTTATATGATGTCAGGTAATTATAAAATAAAATGGGATTCCCGCAATTTTGCAGGAGGAATATATTTTCTTTCAATAAGAACAAAAAGTTACAGGGAGACAATTAAGATGTCATTAATAAATTAACCGGCCGGATGAGCCATGCAGCAGGAAATATTTGAAAATGGTTCAGGCGCCTTCTATTTCTTCTGTATGTCGTAGACAAATATCTTACCCGCATGACGAAGATACAGCCTTCCTCCGCATACAACAGGATGTGCCCAGTACGGCCCGGCGCCTCCTTCCGGTACCCTGAACTCACCCGTTTTCTCAAATTTCTCAGGTGAAGCTTTAACCAGCTTCATGTTCCCCTTTTCATCATAAAGATAGATCATGCCATCGGCATATGTAAGCGATCCGCTGCCATTAGTTCTCCACATCAGCCTGCCGGTGAGGAAGTCGAGGCAGTACCAGTCTCTGGCCTTACTGCCTGACCCGTAAAGATATCCGTTGTAAAGGATGACGCCACCATGATAATTGTCCATCAGTTCATTCTCCCATACCTTTTCTGTGGTTATCCCGCTACCGGCTTTTTTAAGCCTGATTAACATGCTGCCTTTTCCCTCGCCGCTTGTAAGAAAGATATACTCATTGAAAACTATCGCATCAGTACAGTTGATCTCATACTGGTTCCTGAAGTCCGCTTTCCATAGTATTTTTCCTGTTCTGGCATCAAGGCTGTAATAAAGGGAATTGGTGGCTCCTATCACCTGGTGGAAACCTCCGAAATCTGTAATTACCATTGAGTTGTATCCATAATCCCCGGGTATTTCACCACTTGTCCATATTGTTTTTCCGGTTCGTTTGTCGAGGCAGGCCTCGTAAGTTTTCAGACTCCCGGTTCTGACATATAGTTTATCACCGTCGATAAGGACTGATTCGGCGTACCCGTACATTGGCATCTTTGCATTGAAATCCTTTGGCAGATCCCTCGACCAGATGACATCACCTGTTTTAGCCCGGAAAGCAGAGAGTCTGCCAGCCTCACTGAGATGGTAAACAACACCTTTATCAACCGTCGGGGTACTTCTCGGGCCATTGTATGAACTTGCCCAGGATACACTAACTGACCAGGCAGGGCCGTTAGGTTTCTTCCAGACGAGCCTGCCGTTAAGGTCAAAGGCATAAAGAAAGGATTGATTCCCGGTACTGCCGGCTGTATATATCATGCCTCCGGCTATTGCCGTCGAGCTATATCCTTCACCAAGCCCGGAGATTGTGAAAAGCAGGGCAGGACCTTTTTGATCCCATGCTTTCAGGAGGCCTGTTTCCTCTGAAAGGTTGGTCCGGTCCGAACCATGGAAACAGGGCCATTCTCCTGATTTCTGAGATGTTATTGTTGAAAAGGGCATGATAATTAAGAGAAAGAATATGTACCATGAATTTCCGGACACGGGAAGAAACGGTCCTGTACTTTTTAGTTTTTGAGATCCTGTATCCATACCTCTTGGTAATTGTTTATAGTAAATTGAAATGAAAAAATTCAGGGATTAAATTTAGGGAAAATCCGGACATCCCGGATACCGGCCCCGGAACTCTCCGGCAGGGATCCTGTTGATCTGATTCCCCTGTCAGCTGAAGGAAGGACTTTTTGAACTTATTATAGACGAAAGCCCCATTGGCCAGGGATAGGGAAAATGACCTTAATTGTGAACTTTTGTCAGGATCTGTTGTTATTCAAATATTCATATAAGAGTCTCATAATCATATTAAAAGAGATAAAGAGAAATATTTGCACGCAAGATCCGGTCACCCAATTAAAATCTTATTATGATGAGAAAAGTTACAGCAGGAGATATAAATCAGGAGATGTATGATTTGTATGACGAATACGTACACAGCAGAATAGACAGAAAGAAGTTCCTTGAGAGATTATCGGCATATGCCGTAGGTGGGCTTACGCTTTCATCTCTCCTGGAATTCATGCTTCCCAACTATACGGATACACTTCAGATTCAGCCTGATGATCCCAGGTTAAATTCCGGTTTCATAGAATATAATTCTCCTAAGGGAGGAGGAAAAATCCGTGGATTATTATCAAAACCGGCCAATACTACATCTAAATTGCCGGGAGTGGTAGTTGTTCACGAAAACCGCGGACTTAACCCCTACATTGAGGATGTTGGGCGGAGGGTTGCCCTCGCAGGATTCATATCTCTTGCCCCTGATGCTCTTACCCCTCTTGGCGGTTACCCTGGCAATGATGACGATGGCAGGGAATTACAGGCAAAGCGGGACAAGTCAGAAATGCTGGAAGACTTTATTGCCGCATTCGGATATCTTAAGGTCCATCCCGGTTGTACCGGTAAGGTAGGAGTTGTTGGATTTTGTTTCGGAGGAGGGATTGCAAACATGATGGCTGTAAGAATTCCGGATCTGGCAGCGGCAGTTCCTTTTTACGGAGGCCAGCCACCTGCAGACGATGTTCCGAAGATAAAGGCTCCCTTGCTGATTCACTATGCCGGTCTTGATACTAGAGTCAATGAAGGATGGCCTGCTTACGAAGCGGCATTGAAAAAGAACAAAAAGGAATATAAAGCTTACATATACCCGGAAGTAAACCATGGATTCCACAACGATACAACTCCGCGGTTTGATAAGGCAGCGGCAGAGCTTGCATGGCAGCGTACGATAGATTTTTTCAGGGAGAAATTAAAGTAAAAACACATCCGGTTTTGCCAGATATGTAATGTGGTCAAAAATAGTTAATCTGATCTGTTCGAATATCATAGATCAGATCTGGCTGAAAGCATCAGAGAATCCGGCTGCATTTATATCGAACTGATATACCGAGGCAGAATCATCACGTATCTCTATATTGATAACCCCGTCGCTCTGCAGCATGAATATCCTGAACTGGCTGTAATCATTGTTATTCCTTTCTATCATAATACCTCCGGATTTATTCCAGCCTCTTGACGAAGTCAGGTCTAATTCATTTCCGGCAGAGTTTTTCATTTTTATATGTACCATACCGGCGAATTTTTCTGCCGGATTGGATTTTTTAGATTTGTGCAGAAGTATTCCGGCATTCACTTTGTCCACTATAATATCGGCATTCAGGTAATTGTTTGATGCAGTTGTCGTTGAAAAGCTCCCGTCGGTTTCGCTCTTAATATATTTCCTTTCAGTCAGATCGCCCTGTCTGCCCGGATAGGTCATAACAGTCCATGAACTTTGCAGGGGTTTGGGAGAAGCTGATTTAATTTTTGAATGGGATTTGGGTTTAGCTGTATTTGCCGGTGGGTTGGGTGAAGAGCAGCTTACCAGGAGTAATAACAATGCAGGCAAAATCTTGTTAATCATGCTAATAATTTATTTTTATTGAATTTATAATTTACCATATCTGTCCGGATAAACCGGAAAAATATGGCTGCACTTTTTTTCCCCGGGCAGATCTCCCATGGTTTCACAAAATGAACAGGGGAATTGACCGGCTTAAAAACAGAGCGTCCAAATATAGTCTTATTTAAAAAAAGAATAAAACATCCTAAAGGACCGATTTCCTGTCCATCGCACTTATCTGGACCAGGAGAGTTCCGCCGGAGTAGTCACGTAAACTGTTCGGAAAGCGCTGGTAACTTTTAAATAGCTGATAACCAAAAGTCCCCTTTAACGGATTTCGGGGTGATTAAAAGGAGAGGAAGTGTTTCTTCGTATTCCGGACCCCAACTCACTTTAAAAATCTTAAAAACAAAGTGCGCGAAGGTTTGTTTGATATGTATATTATGTAATTTTTTCACTCAGTTGTGTAACGTTGTCAGATTAAATTATTGGACCTTTGAATCACAGTTATTTGAAATTGACAAAGTACCTGGAATTGGGACAAGTTCCCTTGTAATTGGTTCTGAAAAATACATAAGTGCAAATGAAAAAAGTTCAGAAAACGGTTCCTCCTGAAAAGATGCCGGATGATGCGAATGACAATCCCCGGGATTACCCGCTCTATCCTGACAGTGAAGATATCTACAATAAATTTAAGAAGGAGGAAAACATTGATCCTGAGGATATTTCCAAAGTAAAAAAATCAGGTAAAAGTGATAAAGCCCTGACGGAGGTTGAGAAAGAAACCAATGCTGGCGCACCTGGCAGTGATCTTGATATTCCTGGTTCAGAATTGGATGATGAGCAGGAAAAAATCGGTACTGAAGATGAGGAGAATAACTATTACAGTATTGGAGGAGATGATCATAATGATCTGGATGAGGATAAGGATGAATTATGAGAAAGGGGAAATGAAGCTCCGATCTGAATTTTCGGAAAAGTCTCAATCTTTATACTAAACACTTTCGAAATGATCATAAATAATCTTTTTATTAGTTACAGCGATGAAGGACAGAAGGGATCTTCTGTAATCATTTTCATCCACGGCTTTCCGTTTAATAAGTCAATATGGAATTTACAGGTGGAGTCGTTAAAGGATAAGTACCGGGTGATTACATATGATATACGCGGGCATGGCAACTCCGATGCGGGGAAAGAGGATTTTTCAATTGATCTTTTTGTAAACGACCTCATTAGCTTAATGGATGCGCTTAAGATTGACAAAGCAATATTGTGTGGTTTATCAATGGGAGGATATATTGCCTTAAATGCAACAGAAAAGTACAGCGAACGTTTTGATGCTCTTATATTAAGTGATACTCAATGCTTTGCGGACACACCCGAAGCAAAAGAAAAACGGCTGAAGGCAATTGAAAGCATCAGAAAAGACGGTGTGGAAAAGTATGCTGCTGAGAGTATTAAAAATCTTTTCGCATCTGAATCGTTTGAAACTAAGGTGAGCGTAATTGAAAGCGTAAGGGAGCTGATAGTTAAAACCTCCGAACAGTCGCTTTGCAGCACCTTACTTGCTTTATCTGATCGTAAAGATACCTGTCACTTACTGTCTGATATAAAAGTTCCTGTCCTGATACTGGTTGGGAATGAAGACAAAATAACACCTCCTGTTGCAGCCAGGTTTATGAATGAAAAAATAAAAGGTTCGTTGCTGAAAATTATTGATCATGCAGGTCACTTGAGCAACCTGGAAAATCCTGCTGAATTTAATGCCCGGCTTAAGAAGTTTGTTTCATCCGTTTATTAAAGAACTATTTTGCGTTTCTGATATCAGAGATGTGTGGTTCCCTGTCTGCCCTGCCTGCCCTGCCTACCGGCAGGCAGGCGGCAGGCAGGCATAATAACTTTAAAATCAAAATTAAGTCTTTAACTCCGCTTTGGTGGTCAATTAATTCCAGCTGAATCTGATAAGGGGCAATGGTTTTCATATACCATAAACATATTAGATTTCAAATTGTTATAATTCCGGAGACCAGAGACCTATTAAAAAAACGGGGCGAAACCGAAAAGCCATACGAGTAGGAAAATCTTAATTCAGAAAAAATGGTAACAGTAATTATTTCTCATGAATGCAAAAACTATTCTGATTGGAGAAAGGTTTTTGATGCTGATGAAGGGAACCGGTCAAAAGCAGGTTTCAAAAGTACGGCACTTTATCGTTCTGTGGATAATCCAAATAAGCTTACAATTATTGGCGAAGCTCCAAGCGCAGAAGCAATAAATGGGTTTATGTCAAATCCTGAACTGAAAGTTGCTATGGAAAAAGGAGGAGTAATAGGCATGCCTGAAGTTAAGATTCTAAATAAAATATAGTTTGAGAATTTTCGGTTTCATGCAAGCTTGAGAAATTAGGACGGACTTATTTTTAAGGCCATCCTATTTTTTTTATATTAACGGGCAGATTGAAAATCTTTCATTCTCTGGCGATTATTTCCCATTGTTCTATTTCTCCGTCTATTATATTGAAAAGAGGATGGGCATCTATTTTTTCTAAATGAGATAACTTGTGAAATCGTTCCGGATCTCTCTTTTCCAGTTTCTTAAGCAAATGATCCATCTCAAATTTCAATTGTTTGTCAGTAACAGTTAATCTGGTTGAAATAAAGTACGGATTAATTTTATCCTTATTGAAATTATATCCTCTTTCCAATGAATTCTCATAAACCGCAGTTAAGTATTGGTTAATGCAACCAACTGCATTACCAGAACTTTTAAACCGGTTCAGCTGTGGATGATACTTATACCCTTCTGTCTTACCCTCCAGGACGTGTTTTGCCAGAAGAGATTCTCTCCAGAGAGCTACAAGTCCTTTTGCATCAAGGTATTTTGGATGTAATGACCATATTCTCATTTGGGTATGTGCTACTATTATTAATGGTATAAATGTTTTGAAACCCTTTCAAAAGCGAATAACCAAATATAAAGATCATATTTATACATTCCTTTATTTTCCCGATGTACCTCCTGATAATAATGGTTCTGTACTTTATTCCGCATATCGGGATCGCCAACTCCAAAGACAGATATATCAAAAATTAAAATCCTGACTGCAATTTATCTTATAATAAATATTTGAAGTTGGTAAAGTCTCTTCTTCCTGACGGGCATTACCGGGGAAGCGCCTGTTTTTAGTCCGGATACACCAGGATGTCAGTATACATCCATAGAGACTGGGAATTTGGGGAGAGCAAGATAGAATTGTTTATGACACAACTAAAGTTTAATTTTGATATCGTTGTTCTGTGACCACTTCAAAAGACACAACAAGGATTTAGGAATGGCCCCGGTAAAAGTTGAAATTAGGCCAAAAGCATTAAATATAATTGCTGCTTCTTAAAGTTTCAGCTAATGAAAAAAACAATAAAAGCGTTTTTCAAAATTGCAGGAACTGCTTCCAGGCGATGGTGGGAAAAAGATCCTTTTATGCAAAGTGCTGTTATTGCATATTATGCTATTTTCAGTATGCCTGGTTTACTGGTAATAGTAATTTCGGTTGGCTCACTTTTTTTTAAGAGGGATGTCATTACGGGACAATTGTATACACAGATATCTTCAATAATGGGTGTAGAAACGGCGAGGCAGGTTCAGGATATGATCATCTCCGCCAGCCAGACAAATAAATCAGTGCTTGCAACCATCATCGGACTAATCACGGTACTTCTTGGTGCCACAGGCGTGTTTGTCGAATTACAGAAAGCGCTAAACTTAATCTGGGAAGTAAAAGCCAGGCCGCACAGGGCCGTTTTTACAGTAATTCGTGCAAGGCTATTTTCATTCGGACTGATTTTGTCTGTTGGTTTTTTGCTGCTGATCTCGCTTACAATCACTACTGTCATAGCAGTCATGGGCGATTGGGTGATGAATCACTGGACAAACATTATACTCATAATATTTTATGTGCTGAATTTTATTATTTCGTTTGGAGTCGTCATTCTCTTATTTGCACTTTTGTTTAAAATATTACCTGATGTAAAAATTAAATGGAAACATTTATGGTGGGGTTCAATTCTTACAGCCTTTCTTTTTATACTTGGAAAAACCGCAATTGGATTTTATTTAAGTAAAACAAATCCCGGATCGGCATATGGTGCAGCAGGCTCCATTGTATTAATTCTTCTGTGGGTGAGTTATTCTTCCATGATATTTTTTTACGGTGCTGAATTTACCCGTGCCTATGCCGATTATTTCACCGGAAAAATTCCGCCAAAAGATGTTGCTGTAAAAATTTAAGGTAACAGATGAGATAGTGATTAATGGGGTTCGTTCTTCGCCGGCTACTCTTTCGGAGAATGGCACCTTTTCAACGAGGGCTCCGATGGGTTGGGTTGCGGCACTGATTTTTTGGCAGTGGACTGGCACTATCGATAATTGCTTCAATAATTGGAGCACATTCAAAAGTCAAAACTTAAAAAACTGGTAGGCAAAATCGTGTGTAACTCTGTTGCATAAAACCTCACAAGGTCAACTTCTTTTTTTGAAACAGAAAATGCAGAAGATGACAATTTTCATTGCATTATTAATAAGCTAATAAGGTTGTACTCTATTAGATATGATTTTTTCTACTAAGGTCTGAAGATGCAAATAAGGTTTAAAAAAGCAGTTCGAAGGGCTCTGCATATAAATACGATTGATGACATCAATACATTTCTATTTTATGCACTATCTTAAATTGGCTGTTGCAACGCTGAAAAAAATATTGGTTACGAACATATTCGATTTCAAATTGTTGACAATCAGGAGACCAGAAACCTTTAAAGAAACGGGGCGGAACCGAAAAGCCATATGAGTAGGAAAAATAACCTTAAAAACAACATCATGCCAACAATCGTAGTTCGTCACAAAGTAAGAGACATAAATGCATGGCTCAAAGGCCATAATGACAGAGTTAAAATTTTTGCTCCTGCAATAAGCGGATTTAAAACATTTCAGGATACAGACGATCCAAAATCGGTGGTTATGGTCATAGAAGTAACCGATATGGAGAAACTTGCAGCAATAATGAAAGATACAAAAGTAATGGAGGACATAGCGAAAGCCAGGCACACAGTACTGGAACCTATTATTATGTCAATGCCTGTAGCACTTTAAGCATTTTTATTTTGGAATATCATTAATAAAGTTTGTACTTAGTTTCTTAAGATTCAGAGGAAAATCAGAGGCGTTCTGCGACCATGTACCTGCCATGGTTGAATCACCAGTTATTGTTCCGTTATATTCTCCATTGCGATCAGGAGCTTACCCCTGTGGCTCTTCAATCGGAACTGTCGTAAAATATTTTTACATTTAACTGTATAAAATCTTAACTACTTAAGATTGCTATAATATTTAAATAGCTTTATATCTGATACATACAAGTGTGGCATAATTATAGTAATGAAATAAAAAAGCAAATTGGAAGGTGTTATGGTATTCAGGAATCCCTGAACCGCAGCAACGAGGGACAAGATGAAGGAATTAAGATGTAAGTGATTATGAAAAGTAATTTACTACAATAATCTTACTTAAAATCCTGGATGTATGATCCGATGTATTATCAAACTGGCCTTTCGTAACATAATAAAATACAGGATGAATTCGGTCATTAACCTGATTGGTCTGACTGTAGCGATGTCATCATTAATGCCAATTTTCTTATGGGTAAGACATGAATTAAGTTACGATGATTTTCATAGTAACAAAAATGAGATAGTACGTGTGGTGGGTGGGAATCCATCTGATAAAGAGTCCTTTGCCGGGACGCCTTCTCCTTTAGGCAGATTTCTTAAAGAAAATTTTCCAGAAGTCAGGTCATACGCCAGGTTCTACATTAATCATGAACTGATTAAGGTCGAAAATATCGTTTATAATGAAAATAGAGTAGCTGCAGCTGATTCCGGGTTTTTCGATATATTTTCATTTCCACTGATCAAAGGGGATAAAAATGAGGCATTAACCAAATATAATTCAGTGTTATTGTCTGAAACTACTGCAAATAAATATTTCGGTGATAAAGATCCTTTAGGGAAAACGATTATCTTCAATGACAGTATTCTTTATGAGATTACAGGGATATTTAAAGATATCCCTGTGAATTCACATATTCATTTTGATTTACTGGTGCCGTTTAAAAGCCTTCATCTTGAAGAGGATTGGGGTGCCTGGAACTATTATACGTATCTTCTTTTTTCTTCAAACACGCAGCCAGGACAATTTAAGGATAAAACTGTAAAATGGGCCGAAAAAAATTTTCCGGATAGACTGGAAATTTTCAGGGATTTGTTCTATCAACCGCTTAACCAGATCCATTTTCAGTATAACAGGTATAATTCTGAATCTTCAGTCGATAAACTGAATATCAGCATGGCAATTGCCGTTGCTTTACTGATCCTGATAATCGCTTGCATTAACTTTGCCAACTTAACCACCTTACAAGCCCTGGAAAGAGCGAAAGAAATCGCAGTTCGTAAAATTCTTGGAGAGTCTCGTTCAAGATTAAAAAGATCCATGTTTATTGAAGCCTTATCAATCTCTATACTGGCCTTTTTTCTATCAGCTATGCTATTGGAAAGCCTTCTTCCACTTCTCAATAAGCTTCTTTATACCTCTATTCCCTTTGCCTGGAAAGAGAGGGTATTTTTGATATCTGCCCTGGGTATGATTTTAGGAACAGCTGCCCTTTCCGGAATATATCCCGCATTTATTTTATCCTCATTCAGGCCAATCGACTTATTCAGAAATTCATTTAAACTTGGTGGAAGACAATCACTTCGTAAAAGCCTGGTTATCTTTCAATTTAGCATTTCGATTCTACTATTGTCGTGCCTCTTTATGTTCAACCGTCAAATGAATTATATAAACAATAAAAATCTTGGAATAAACCTTGAGCAGGTAATATCCATCAATTTACAAAGTGAATCCATTGCAAGGCAATCAAAAGAGTTAAAAAACGAGTTGCTGAAAAATCCGGAGGTCATCTCCGCCTCGGTTAATGATTACGTACCTTCCGAGTTTAACTCTCGTTGGGGAGGAATTCATTTCAATGAAATAAAAAATGGAAATCCCCTGGATGATATCAGCCTTTGGATCATCAGGGCTGACAAAGATTTTATTAAGACAATGCAGCTCAGGATAATTGAAGGGGATGAACTTATAAATAATTATACTTCACAGGAAACTCCGTTTATCCTGAATGAATCAGCTGCAAAACTTGTAACTGGTAAGGTAGTAGTAGGAAAAGTATTCGATTTATGGTCTAATAAACAGGCAAAGATCATTGGTAAAATAGAGGATTTTCACCTGCGGTCATTGCATCATAAAATTGAACCCGCTGCAATTATTCTTAGCGATTATGGCAGTCAGATCTCTATCCGGTTCATATCTGAAGATATCAGGTCAACGCTTAAGACTTTCAAAAAAACATGGGATCATTTCTCACACGATATTCCTTTCAGTTATTATTTTATGAATGAAGACTATAGTAAATTGTACAGGTCAGAAATCGAAATAAATAAATTGTTGAGGATAGGCGGTTTTCTATCATTAATTTTATGTTGTCTTGGTATTTACGGAATTGTATCCTATTCTGCAAAACGTCGCTCTAAAGAGATTGGTTTACGAAAGATAAACGGAGCCAGTGTTTCAGAGATAATGGCCTTGATGTCCAGGAATTATATATGGTGGGTTGTGATATCATTCATTGCTGCCTGTCCTCCTGCAATACTGATTATCGGGAAGTGGCTGCAAAATTTTGCTTACAGAACAGAATTGAACTGGTGGATCTTTGCACTGGCTGGTATGATTGCATTAGGAATTGCATTATTAACTGTCATATTGCAGAGCTGGAAAGTAGCAACAAAGAACCCGATTGATGCGTTGAGATATGAGTGACAGGTTGGTTTTATACTTGCGCGGGGGACTCCGTCCTATTCGTCTGTTTGTGCCCTAAAACCAAGTCACTTGCTGCTTACTTCTGTTTATCCATCCGGTAGATCTGACCATTATATGAAATAGTGCCCCGGTCATTGCTGGAAACAGTAAGAGTCGATGGTCCGTCGAAAGGAATGTTCAGAGAGAGGTTGTAAACGCCATTCCTGCCTCTGACTGTTGCTCCCACCTCATAGCTCTTTTTCATTTTCCTTGTCGTAAATGACTGAGGTTTATTATTGAATCTGATGGCCAGATCTCCACTTAACCCGATTCCTGCTGTTGCACTGCCGAAAAATGGCAGGTTTCCATCCATTTTGTCTTTATTGAATATTACATAACCAGGATTGGTTGACATGTCAATCGGCCTTCCTCCCATTGGAACAGCATACCCGGCTTTAAAAATAAATTGACCGGAATTCAGAATCATTTCGATCTGTTGCATCCTTATTTCATTCTGAGACTCTTTTTGTTCCTTTTTTGAGAGCTCCTGGGAAAATCCTTTCGTAAGTAATATCAACAGTAATGTTATTGTGAAGAAATATTTTGTTTTCATTTTTTTCCCTCCCAAGTCTGTTTACAGAATAATATTAAATACAAAAACAATACCGTTTTTTGGTGCGTATACTCTTATTTATGACAGGCATGTTAAAATTTGGTCAATCTCCACCGGCTAAGAGATTTTCAGTGTCAACCTCTTGTAACCTGAAATGAAGTGTGAAATCCGTCCTTCTTTGACCACTATAAGATGGTCTGATAACACCTAACATGGATTATTATTAACATTGTGTTGCATGCAACACCTGCAGCAGGGGCGTTGCATGCAACACCCCTGCCACCACATGATACCACATACCAGGTTGACAAAGCCATGTCATCTATTTCACCAAAATCAGGTTCATTATCGGTCGTTGTACGTTCATATAAATCGGCGGTGACAAAACATGCTCACAAATTTGACACTGATTTTTCCTGGCAGCGAGGATATTATGATATTATCATCTGTACGTCCGGGCAATTGTTCCGTATTAGAAAATATATTTTAGATAATGCTCAAAACTGGAATAGAATTATTTGATTTTCTTCAAAATCCGTCCTCTTTGACCACTATAAGATGGTCTGATAACACTTGACATACATTATGCTATTTTCAAGGTTATTACCTGAGCCAGATAATTTACAATAATTAAATTGTCAGGTTAACTGGTACTTTTTTGTCTTCTTATCAGGGCTTCAAGATATCTTGATTTGAACTGCTGACTTGCAATGACCTGTTTAGCAGGAGGAAGCTTTAGAACAGCTCCAAGGACAGCGGCAAGAGCCCGGTGGCTAAACAAAACCTGATTATCAAAGATCAGGTTGTGCAGTTTACCTCTCTCAATTGCCATCATCACTACTCTATGAACAGAATTCACAGGTGTGATTATCCGTTCATTTCTGGATTTAAGCTCAATGGCATTGTTTTCACAACCCTTAAGACAGACACCACAGCCCAGACAAATATCCTGTTCCAGCTTTGCTTTCTTTTTGTGCGGCCTGTCAGGATCATTTAAAGAAACCATTGTCATGGCCTCAACAGGACATAGCGAGACACATTTGCCGCACCCATTGCAATTTTCAACGTGTATAAAGGGTATAAAACTGGTTGTATGAACAGGATGCAAAAACCCGAATCGCCTTGAAGCAATTAATGCTTCGCAGCAACAACCACAACAATTGCAGATGAAGTTCACATTCTCCTTTACATTTTCGCCAAATTGGACCAGGTTCATATCCCCCGCTTTCTGTAAAAGATCCAACCCTTCTGAAGCATCTATTTTTCTGGCAATGCCGTGGCGTATTAAAGAATCTGCACTGCCGTTGAAGGTCATGCATATCTCCAGCTCAGCATCACAATTCTTACCCAGATGTTTCATTTTATGCCGGCAATAGCATATCCCGATTCCTCTGTGAGTTGCTGTTTTAATTACTTCCGAAGCCTTCTCATAATCAAGAACATGAAGGGAGTTTTCTTTCTGCAGAACGGATTCATTAACAAAGACCCTTCCCAACTGAGTCTCTCCGTTAGTAAAAAGTTCTTTGATGAAATCCTCTTCGACATTCATATACTGGTAAAAGAGTTCTGACAAGGTCTTCTGATCAATGTCATTTCTGTACCTCATCAGGGAAAACTCAAAGAAGCCTGCCATTGGCGGGGGCATGGAATAAACGATATCATCTTTGTCCTCAGCATCTACCAGTATACCACGATCTGCAAGATCATTAAGAATTGCATATGCTTCCACCTCCTTCATTTTCCAGATTCTTGCAGCTTTCCTGGCATTAAAAGGTTTGATTGGCAATAATGAAACAAGACCTGCTTCTTTCTCAGAAAAAAGGATCCCAAGTATTTTAAAAAGCAGATCAGAAGGCGGGGCTCCCTGGGGAAACCTGTTAATTCTTTCAGTTAGTTTATAATAACTGTCCTGTTTGACAGTAATATGATGTGCCATGTCCTTATTGTGGTGATCTTTGATCAGTGTTATTACATATTTTGTTTTGTTTACAGATTTGCTTTTATTGTATATTATTGATTTAATCAAAAATAGATATATTTATTTAATTGTAAAAGTTTGATGTCCAGATCATATTTGTCCGGTCTGTTAGCAAGACATTCCGATACAGATAATCATGGAAATTGAAGTACAAAAACCGGACGGCCTGACTACATTTGGCCGGTCATATAACATTAATTATATTTATCTAAGTATTAAATTTCTAACTCCGCCTTTTGGTGGTCAGTTTATTTCGGCGGTATGTGGTCAAGGACCCCGGCTTGACCACTATAACATGGTCTGATAACACTTGACATACATTATAAACAACAAGGATTTGATTCCGATTTTTGAAATTCAGGGAAATTTCATATCTTGTAGGAACAAGCTGCATTAAAATATATGTCTTCGTTGTACAAGAATAGGAACCGGTACAATTCGTTACGTTATACCGGGCGTGCGTTAAGTAATCATATGGGTAAAATAAATTTGACATTGATTTTTATAATTTGTATAGTTTATAGAAGTTATTTGTTTACAGTTAATTAGTCACTCATAACTAAATTCTGTGAAGAAATGAAAGAAATTATATTCGTTTTGTACATATTTGCCATGGTATTTGTATCGTGCCAGACAAAAATCAAAATTATGCCTGTTGATATGACTGAATCAGAAGAAGCAGTAACCAGGGTATTAGATGCACATTGGTCTGCAGTAAAAGCAAAAGATGCTGATGCTGTTATAGCTTTAGTAGCAGATGATTTTCTTTCTTGCGGGACTGATCCAAAAGAATTCTGGAATAAGACAGATATGTTCAATACTGTTAAACAGATGTTTACCAATACTGAATTAAAAATAGATTTCACAGTCGATAAAAGAGAAATACGAATTGCCAGAGATTGTAATTCAGCAATTGCCCTTGAACAGATGTTTATGAAACCTTTCAGTCAGAAGATCCCGGTCCGGACAGTTTATCATCTCGTGAAATATAATAATACCTGGCTGATTGATTTTACAAGCACTGGTTTTATTCCGAACAATGAGGATATAGACAAACTCAATGAAGCACTGGAGTAAAATTGATGTTTGTTTTTTCAGTTGATGTCTTCTTTCAGCCAAAATCACCTGGGTTACAGATCAGATTATTATGGAACTCATTTTGTCCAAAACCTTGCTCAAAACTGGATCTAGAGAATAAACTCCTCCAATCAAAGTTTACAATTATTTGATTTTCTTCAAAATCCGTCCTTCGTTGACTACTATAAGAGGGTTGCTTTTTGAAATAAAAGCTTCTATCAATATTATATGGGGCATCAAGTCAAAATCCAAACCCGGCTTAATGAAAATCATCACCCGCTATCTTGCGGCATTTACCGCGATAGGGTTGACCGGACTTTTGGTGTTGGTGGGGCTGTTAATCAATTCACTGATGAATGTTCTCAACAATCGTTTAATCCTCTATTTACCTGGGTTTGATATTAATTTCTATTATATAGTCAACCTTATCATCCTGTTCGTCCTCCTGATTATTTTATTCCTTGCAGTTTTTAAGTTACTGAATGGTGGAAACCCGGCACTGCGGGATTGTTTAACAGGCGCAATTTTTACGGCTGTTCTTTTTATGATTGGCAAATTTACCATTGGTACTTACTTCGGCCATCTGGCGGGTTCTTCCATATATGGTGCTGTTGGCACGCTTATGGTAATACTTACCTGGATTTATTATTCGTCCATCATCTTCTATATTGGTGTAGCCTTCACCGGTGTGTATAGTCAATCAAAATAGCATATATGATATTATCATCTGTACGTCCGGGCAATTGTTCCGTATTAGAAAATATATTTTAGATAATGCTCAAAACTGGAATAGAATTATTTGATTTTCTTCAAAATCCGTCCTTCTCTGACCATTAGCATAGATCAAAGGTTATCCCGACAGTTAATAATATACTGAGTTAATTTCTCCTTTTAAAAACCCTTAAAATCAGTGCAATAATGAGTACTATCACTGCAACTGTAATAAAAATGCCTACGCCCATGCCCGTTTTGAAGATTCCACCTATAACGCTACACGAACTTACTGACAAACCCAGGCATATAGCTAAAATCAGATTAAGACGTTTTGAATTTTTCATTGCAATTAATTTAGAATGAGACAGTCATAAACAAAATAGTGACCGGAATAATGTTGCACCCCATTCACCTGACTTTAGAGAATTTGGATCATCATTTATTCGGAGGTCATGATTTGTGGTTAAAAACTTATCTGGTAGAGTATTGATCCTGGAATTATCAACCTTCTTTATTTTTATTAGTTTCATGAATAGATTATTTATAATAGACAAAGTTCAATATTCTTGCTTTAGGGTTATTACATTATTTTAATAAATGATTACATAATTTACCTATCTTCTTTTAGACCATACTTTACAACAAGGGAGAAGCTCTTTTCAGGTAGTCAGTTTGCTGCGGCGAGAAGTGATCAGTTTAAACCGGCACAGGGTGTTCAATTTGTCCGGTATTCTTTGATAAGTTAATTAATTGTTAATTCCATCAACAAATTGTAATTGAACTTTGTTATTAAGTATATTCAGATCCGAATGTCTTAAAATTGCTTAATAATAAAAGAGATATGTTTCAACAATATTACGAGCCGCATCCAGCCTTAAAAGGGTTTGTAAACAACATTATGATAAATGAGATGAAGTTCGGGTCAAAGGAAAACTCACGCAGTTTCTCTATCCCGCCGCTTCCCGAACACAGCATTATATTTTATGTAAGAGATCGTGTAAAGGTAGGAGATATATCCACGGAAAAAAAAGAAACACTTTCCCCTTCCATCGTGGTTGGCCCCAACATCAATCGACATCAAATAACTCCAGGGCGTGATCATTTAGTGATTAACGTTGGTTTTCAGCCGGGAGGGTTATATCGTTTTTTAGGCATACCCATGAATGAGCTTTTATGCAAAGATGCATTTGATGGCAGGGACCTGTTGGGAAAAGAAGTGAACGAAGTAAATGACCAATTAGGAGAGGCGGATTCTTTTTACAAAATGAAAGTAATTGTTGAAAGTTTTCTGCTTAAACATTCTGGTGGATTAAAACAAACCTTACCCGTTGATCATGTACTTTCTCTGATTATTAAAGAGCGTGGATTAATTAAGGTTGACCAACTTGCATCTGATGCCTGCTTAAGCACCCGTCAGTTCGAAAGAGTATTTCAGCAACGGATAGGACTAACTCCCAAATATTTCTCCCGTTTGGTAAGATTTTCATATGCCTGGATTATTAAAGAGCAACAGCCGGACATTAGCTGGATAAGAATTGCTTATGAATGCGGATATTTTGACCAGATGCACCTCATACGCGACTTTCAGGAATTTGCCGGGGTTAATCCATCATTTATTGAACCGGAGCTTTTAAAATCACCCGTAAAATTCTTTAATCCGCTGGGTTCCTGATATGTCGCTTTTGTACTATGCTTTCGCCTTCTCTTTGAGCTACTTTTACCAAAAATTAAAGCTATGAAAAATATAATTACTACAACTGTTTTCTTGTTGATAAGCGGGATCGTCTTGGCTCAGGATAGCACCAAAGATGAAGCTGCCATCAATAAGCAGATTGATGCTATGATATATAGCTGGAACAATCATAATTATGATGATATTAAAAACTATACCACAGAAAATACCGATTGGGTGAATGTGGTAGGTATGTGGTGGAAAGGACGAAACGAATCACAATATGCTCACCAGGTCTATCATAATACAATTTTTAAAACAGCGGTATGTGAGAAAAAGTCTGTTGACATACGGTTTGTAACAAAAGATGTGGCTATAGCTCATCTTCTGTGGCATTTTTCTGATCCGCACCCTGTTCCCTTACCTGACGGAAAAAACCCGGGACCTACTGATGCTCTGGCAACACTTGTTTATGTAAAACAAAACGAAAAATGGCTAATGACAGCAGGAGAAAATGTTGTAATTGATAAAGGAGCACAACAGTATGATCCGGTAAACCAAATGCCGAAGAACTGAGTTCTCGGAGTCACTTTCAAAACCAACATTAAACAAGAAGTACTGAAATCTATTAATTAATCAATTCCAATAACAAATTGTTGTTGAATTATGTTGAGGGTGAGAATGAGAGCCAGAAAAAAGAGCAAGAGTGTTCGCTCCAACAATGGCTCTCACTTTTTTTTATGTAAGCCCAGCTGAACTCGAACCATCGACCCCCTGATTACGCGTGAGATAAAACCCTGATTTTCAGATTATACTGGTTTGTACAGGTCTTCATTATTATTCACCTGGATTTTCTTGAATGTATACTTTTTCACTGATTAACATAAAACCTTGCCGACTACCTGGCGATTTAATTTTTTTTTTACCTGCGTTACCAATGGATGTTTATTTTTGTAAAATTTTATTTTCAGAAATATGCAAAATCAGGACGATCAGACTTCAGCAGCATTAGCCAGCGATATAGCAGGGAAAACAATATTTTCCATTTTATTATCCATCAGCTTCTCTCACCTTCTTAACGATACACTTCAGTCCATTATCCCTTCCATATATCCGGTAATTAAGAATTCTTTTCACCTTAACTTCTCGCAAATTGGGATTATTACCCTTGTATTTCAGTCAACAGCTTCTTTGTTTCAGCCGCTTATAGGGTTGTATACCGATCGTAAACCGCAACCTTATTCTCTTGCTTTTGGTATGGTTATTACACTCTTAGGGTTAATCCTCCTTTCTCAGGCAAAAAATTATTCTTTGCTTTTGGTTTCGGTAGCTGTAATCGGAACAGGATCGTCTGTTTTTCATCCTGAAGCATCGAAGGTTGCCTATATGGCTTCGGGCGGCCGCAGGGGACTGGCCCAATCCATTTTCCAGGTTGGTGGCAACCTGGGAGGATCGCTGGGGCCAATACTTGCAGCTATAATCATAGTTCCCTTTGGGCAGTCGAGTATCCTTTGGTTTTTAATACTTGCGCTGCTTGCGATTTTTGTGCTTTTAAATGTTGGAGGCTGGTATACTCATCATATGAACAGGATGCGGGGGAAAGTCACTGTAATAACAAAAGGACATGGTTTGTCGAAAGCAAAAGTCGCCTGGTCCGTGTTAATTCTGCTGGTCCTTATTTTTTCAAAATACTTCTATCTGGCATCCATCACCAGTTATTTTACTTTTTATCTGATACATAAGTTCAATGTATCGATACAAACTTCGCAGGTGCATTTGTTCCTGTTTCTTTTTGCAGTAGCCACCGGAACACTCCTGGGCGGACCCATTGGTGACCGGGTGGGGCGAAAGTATGTAATCTGGTTTTCTATTCTCGGTGTCGCGCCCTTTACTCTGTTGCTGCCTTCTGCCAACCTTTTTTGGACCACTGTACTAAGTATAATGATTGGTGTGATACTTGCCTCTGCATTTTCAGCGATCCTGGTTTATGCACAGGAACTTATTCCCGGTAAGATAGGAATGATTTCAGGATTATTCTTTGGTTTTGCCTTTGGTATGGGAGGATTGGGATCGGCTTTGCTCGGAATGCTGGCTGATAAAACCAGTATCGATTATGTTTACCATGTTTGTGCTTTCTTGCCGCTTATAGGTATACTCACTGTTTTCCTGCCCGATATCGGAATAAAAAGAAAATAAATTTCTTCAGCTCTCAGGTGAAATATGACTTACTGTGGCACTGATGGAATTGAAAAATGACACAACAAAATAATACTATCGTTAAAAATTTCTTTACTTCTAACATGCTGTTTGCAGCTACAAAAGACCGGAGGAACTTTGTGGCTACCTGGGATTTTAAACTTGGCGCGTGTCTGCGTTATGAATTCGCGCAAGGTACAGATGGAAAAAGCTGAAGTTAAAATATCACGGCAGCACTGTTCGGTCATTTGTCATAAAAAATAACCAAACCGGACGCGTTCCCTGATTATTTCGCTTGCGACTGGCTCAATTTTTAACTTCTGTATATCCTGAAGGTATTTGAAACATGCTTGCCGGCAAATCGAGATGCTCTGCTTTTACAAGTATTTCTGTAGTAGAAGATCTTTTCGAATGTATTTCCATTTTTGTCATAAATCCTTCACAGCCCATTTGCTTAAGTTGATTTGCTACATCGGCAGAATACAGCGATATCCCTTTGGAATTAAACTTGTCTATTAGCTCTTTTACAGAAGCTGGTAGCGGAACATTGTTACTTCTCCACAGATCTATGGTATCTACATCTGAATAAAAGCTGCTGATACTTTTATTAGAAATAATTCTTGCATGTATACTGTTAAAGCCTAAGATTTTTTCTTCCCCGATTTTTGTTGCAGTTGACTTTATTTTCTCACCGGTACTAAAATCATCGTCAGTAAATTGATTAATTGTATAGGTCTTAG
Organism: uncultured Bacteroidales bacterium; assembly: GCA_963816345.1. Lineage (GTDB taxonomy): Bacteria > Bacteroidota > Bacteroidia > Bacteroidales > VadinHA17 > LD21. The sequence goes on along the minus strand of CAWFKI010000004.1, from coordinate 1,761 downwards.
TAGCATCGTCAATTGAGATGCTTTCATTGGGCTTATCTGAATGTCCAATAATTACCATTGTCCTGGAACTTTTTCCCTTCATCGCAGAATTTTCCATATCCATCTCCACACGCATACCACCGGTTGAAGAAACATACATTTTCATAACAGTTTTTATACTCATGCTTTTTCCAACTGTTGCAGAATTGTATTCATAATACATATCCTTGCCCGAACCGGAAGGTGCGGAAATATATGAAGCACTGTCTTTGTCTGTCTTTGCTGTTGTAGTGCCTGAGCATCCAAACAAAAAAACTGTTGAGATAATAATTCCAGAAAATAAATTTAAGTATTGCATACGGTTATTTTTAAGAATAAAATAATTTCACTTGTTTTTTTATTCTGGTCTCACATTCCCCGTTGAAAAGGGTATATCAAACTTTCCATGTGTTACGGTCACCTGCCTCTTATATGGTTTGGAACGAGTATCATCACTTAATGTCAGTGTGCCGGAGAATGTTCCTGATATTCGTGATGAAGTGATCTTATCAATCGTTAGGGTCATTGAATCTTCATTATACCTGGCATAATTATCTGCGCTTTTTAAATTGAAATCGAGGCGCACGGAAGTATAGCTTTTGTTGTAGGTTCCTCTAGTTGCGTGGTAAACACCTTCTTTGTCTGGTAATGAGAATCTGAAGGAATAATAGTCATTACCCTTTTTCGTTGAATAAAGAAAAAATAATACAGTTTGAGGTTTGTTGTTTTGCGGAGGATAAATAAATGCAGTATTCTGTGTCTGCAATTCATCAATTTCATTTCCTGAAACAGTCGTAGCGTCAATGGTAGCTGAAAAGCTTGCATCACTTTTTGAAGGTGAACTATAACCTGAAAATGCAAGCAATAAACAGGATGACGCAATGATTGGAGCCAATAATTTTAAGTATTTCATAATTATATATTAATAGCTATTAATGCTGATGGTAATTTGATTTTTTTTGAGTCGTTTGAATTATTACATGATACATTTATCAGCCAACTAACAAACGAAATAATAATAAGTTGACTTAAGCCAGAGCCTTTCTTTAAAATTGAATTCATATTTTATTAATGTTTAAAATAGCAATTTAAAACGTCCCATGATGGGAATAGCATTTTCAGGAGATTCGGAGAAGTTTAGGGAAAAGATTTAAATCTCTTATTATAAATTCTATAACTTCCTTTTTCTGATCCTTAAACAGGATAATCTTTCGGTTTAAAATCACTTTTTTCTTCAAAACCTGGCGTAAAAAAAAAGACACCTACAAATTGGAGTTGTGTTTGATTACATTTTTCAAACCAGATGTCTCTTAGAAAAGGCTCTACCTGACCCTAGTTTGAGATATCTTTCAAAAGCATATGCTTTATATTTATTTGTAAACGCAATATAGGTGACAACCTCTACAGGTAAAATATTTTTTGTGGCGAGAACCTGTCCATGATTATGTCGTTTTATCCTGTCTTGCAGGTCATTAGTACATCCAGTATAAATACTTCCGTCGGTACATCTTAAAATATAGACATACCAATATTGTTGCGAAAGGGGGCTTTGCCCGCCGTAGCCCGCCATTTATTTGGTATTAGTTAAACAAAAAGATTGCACAAAGATAAAAAAAACCCGCCGTCGCTAAAGCTATGGCGGGCGAATTGTGGGCCTTGCCCGCCGAAGCCCGACAGAGCATTAGCGGCAGGAGAAATTATAAAAGCGAAGCCCGCCGTCGCTAAAGCTATGGCGGGCGAAGG
>CAWFKI010000003.1:0-618435 GCA_963816345.1 uncultured Bacteroidales bacterium | reverse complement strand
AAGACTCGAACTTCCGGCCTCTACGTCCCGAACGTAGCGCGCTACCAACTGCGCCACACCCCGCTTTGCACTCCGAAACCCTGGCTAAGGAGTGTTTTATCCACCATGGATCCGGATAAGATTGATTACTCAAATCATTTCCGGTCAGCAAAAGTAACAAATTTTTGTAATCTCCTATCTACTCAATTATTTGTTTCTATGGAACCTGGTTATCATCCCGGAAATTAAGGTTCATTTTTATATAACCACGGTGCAGTACACCTGCCAAATGCTTGTAGTCAGACGATTTGATCCTGAATCAGTCAGTGATTCCGAACCACCATACTTGCAGATGGGCATGAGAAAAAGAGCATGGATTTTGTTTTTGTTTCTGTAATGCACTATATTTGATGCATAATAGAAATAAAATGAATTTCATTGAATTCAGAAACAGGTTCCTATCCCTGGCATGCTTTACCACAAACCAGGTGTATGCATCGTATCCTGAGTTCAGCAGGAACAATCTGGGACGCTGGGTAAGGCAGGGTTACCTCGATCCGGCTTCGGCAGGGTTATTATGCCTTCCCTGAATACAGGGAGTCAACAGAATTTGCACTCTATTTTGCTAACAAAATATATAAGCCCTCTTACATATCATTACATACTGCTTTGTCATTTTATGGGATTATCCCCGAGGCTGTACCTCAGATAACAAGTGTTACAACTTTGAAGACGATAACATTCAGCAATGATTTCGGTGAGTATTCATATAAAAATATCAAGCCCGACATGATGTTCGGATATGATCTGAAGGAGATGGAAGGCGGCAGACGGATAATGTTCGCCACACCGGAAAAGGCATTAACAGACTTGCTCTATCTTTATCCATTTTATAATACAGAACGTGACCTTGAAGAGCTGCGTCTCGATGAATCTTATATGGAGGATGACTTTAATGCAAAAAGATTAACGGAATTCTCTGACCGTATTGGCAGCAAAGCACTCAGTAATCGTATTGAGATGCTGAGAAAAGTATATAACCTTAAGTAATAATTATATGGTAGACCTGAACTTAATAAAGAACTATTTCCCTGAGCAGATCAGGAACAATACACTTCTTGGTAAAAGCATGATGAAGGAATATATTCAGTTGTCAGTTCTCGACTACCTGTCAACGACACAATATATCCGTAAGCTCATTTTCATTGGCGGTTCCAACCTTCGCCTGGTAAAGGGAATTGACAGATTCTCAGAAGATCTTGACTTTGACTGTAAGGAGATGAACAAAGAGGAGTTCCTGCAAATGAGTGATGATGTCATGCATTTCCTTAAAAGAAACGGATATAATATAGAATCTAAGGACAAAAAGAGTCCGAAGTTGACGGCATTCAGAAGAAACATTTACTTTCCTAAGTTCCTTTTTGATACAGGGCTTTCAGGACACATGGAATGAAAGGTTCCTTATAAAAATAGAAGCTCATGATCAGGGAGTAACCTATACTCCGGAAATAAAAAATATCAAGGGTTGTGGTTTTTACTTTCCATTTCCTGTACCTTCAGACGCTGTTCTATGTGCAATGAAAGCTACAGCCCTTTTAGAAAGAGGTAAGGGCCGTGATTTCTACGACCTGATGTTTCTTCTGGGTCAAACGACAGCCTGATTATGACTTTCTTGCAAAAAGGACCGGCATTAAGAATGCAGTTGAGTTAAAGGCTGAAGTTAAAAAGCGCCTTAAGAATACTGACCTGAAAACCAAAAGCAAAGATTTTGAGCATCTGCTGTTCAATAAGGAAAATAATAAACGTATACTCAGATTTGAAGAATTTTTTGAAGAGAGTATCCTATAAACAGTTAAAAGCCGAATGTTGAAAGACAGGCACTTTGGGCATCTGATATGATACCAAAAGGCAGGGCGTCGATTGTAATGCAGAGCCTCACAAATAAAAATTTGAACATTAACATTAACAACAACAATACATTTCCAATATTTTAACATTCCCGGACATGCCGTCAGAACATCTCCGTTTTCATCCGAAAAATGATTTCATATCAGAAACGGCTTTTTTATTTGAATCTGGCCCTGGTTTAACTTAAATTAGCCTTGAATATGTCCAATTTAATTATGTCGAAATGAATTCAGATGAAGAGGATGATATCGTTCAGCCGGAAAAGCTGCCAATATACCGGAAAGGTAAAGAGATCTTTGATATTGTCAGTAAAATCTGCGCTCTCATCCCTGAGCAGGATGAGTACCTTAATGAAGTCAAATCCTGGATGTTAACCGATGCGGCTCAGCTGACCGTAAAAGTAGCCGGCGCTGAGGCAGGTGGGTTATATGACATCAAAATGGAATGTGCTGCCATTATACGTAAGGCAGCCCGCGACCTTATGGTCCAACAACATTCACTCGATGCGTTTGGCTTTGAATATGTCGGGTATTATCAGATTGTGAGAGACCTTTTAGAAGAATACCGGCTCCTGTTCATAGCCTGGGTGGCCGGGTTCGATAAATGGGATTATATAATTGACAGATGGGGACTCTTTAATCCTCCCGGAGTCGGTCCTTTCGACAAGGATCCCGATGATGACATACCATTTCATGGTTTTGAAGAGGATCCTGGGGAATAATCTCCCGCCGGTCCGGAAAGAAAAAGGTATTCGGTATTCGGTAATCAGTAATCGGTTTTTGGCTCGGCATCTGTTAATTTTAACAATAAATAATTAACGATTACTGATTCTTAGTAACTTAGTCGTTACGCTCTACTCTCATATCTCACATCTCACATCTCACATCTCACATCTCATATCTCACATCTCAACACTCTTCCCGGACATGGCACCGATTACAAATCGGCGCCAGCGATGGTATACCATATCTTATATCTCCACGCCTCTGAGCCCTGTGCCCTGTGCCCTGTGCTCTACGCTCTACGCTTTTATCTCATATCTCACATCTCACATCTCATATCTCTTTGCTCTGTGCTCTGAGCTCTGTGCTCTGTGCTCTCATCTCCCTTTTATAACCCCTAAATCCCCTGAAGAGGTCTTTTTTATTGTACTTTCTTTTTACGTAAAAAGAAAGTACCAAAGAAAATGGTTCCGGGTTGCCCTCGCGTAGCAAATTAGTGTTTTTATGAATTAATTGTTCATTTCTTTTGCTTCTCCAAAAGAAACGGGGCTGAGCATTAAAAAATAGCCCGGTGGGCTATTTTAGCGAGGAGCCAGGCTGCAGCGGTGGAGAAAAGGAGCCCGGAAATGACAAATTTTGCCATGCCGGGCGCCTGCTACACAGTCCTTAATGGCGCCACCGTCCTGGCAAAATTTCGCTCCATTTCCGGGTTGCCCTCGCGCCGCTAAAGAACCTGCATCAAGATAATTTTGGGAAATAGCGAAAGTTTTTAAGCTTGCTGCGCAGGCCTGCTGTAAGCAATACTGTTTGAGGGGGCCGCACGTTGGATGATTGCAGGGGAGGAAGCCCCCGAGTTGTATTGCGTGGGCAAGCTTAAAAATTTGAGTCCCAAAATTATCTCAAGCCTTGAATTTTCTTTGGTTACTTTCTTTGTTTCAAGACAAAGAAAGTAACATTTGCCCTCGCGCCGCTAAAGAACCTGCATCAATCCAATCCCTTTATTTATATCATTGGGTTTCAATCGGCCTAAGATAATTTTGGGAAATAGCGAAAGTTTTTAAGCTTGCTGCGCAGGCCTGCTGCAAGCAATACTGTTTGAGGGGGCCGCACGTTGGATGATTGCAGGGGTGGAGGCCCCCGAGTTGTATTGCGTGGGCAAGCTTAAAAACTTGAGTCCCAAAATTATCTCAAGCCTTGAATTTTCTTTGGTTACTTTCTTTGTTTCAAGACAAAGAAAGTAACATTTGCCCTCGCGCCACTAAAGAACCTGAATCAATCAAATCCCAACAGGTTTCAGACGTCAGACTTCGACCTTTAAGAAAAAGGTATTCAGCGACACGGACAGGCCACGCCATGGCGTGGCCCTACGTCCACAAACATATGATAATGTAGGGTCATGCCATGGCATGACCTTTTTATCGTAATCCGGGAATTTTAAAATCCATTCCATTTGTGTAATTAGAATCACAATTACATGAACACAATTTGGGTTCTTCCAGCCGGTGGTTTGCTCCGTGCTCTACGCTCACATCTCATATCTCAAATCTCAACACCGACATGGCCCCGATTACAAATCGGCGCCAGCGATGGTATACCATATCTTATATCTCCACGCCTCTGAGCCCTGTGCTCTGTGCCCAGCCTTCACTTCCTTTTTCGATAATACTCTGTTGGTCATTGAAGCTTCGGCTGGCAAAGTCTGTGCTCTAAGCTCTGTGCATACGGGTACGGCGCAACGGCTTAACGGCACAACGGCATAACGGCGCTCTACGCTCTATGCTCTACGCTCAACTCTCATATCTCATATCTCACATCTTAACACCTTTCCCCCTTTCTCCCTTTCTCCCCTTCTCCCTTTCCCCCCCTCCACCTTCTTTACTGGTGAGCCACAACTTCCGTGCCCCTAGCCCTGAGCTCCGTGCTCTGTGCTCTGTGCCGTTAGCTCTGTGCCCTCATCATAAAAGTCATCACTTGTTTCCCTGCCCTCTCTTATTTTCAGGCTGTACTTTTTCCTGGCTTTGCTCTCCTTCAGGAACATGTCTTTCATGCTGTCATTATCCTTGCAGAACATAACTGTATTATTTATTGAAATCGACATCGCAGCTTGTTCAACATCATGTTCTGTACCAATGTAAGTAAATGTCCAGCTATTACTTTTCAAGTCTTCAATCAGTCTCTTAACAGCAGGACCGTTATATTCCGTTGAAGCATTTTCCTCTCCGTCAGTCAGTATAGTTACAAGAACGTTGTTGTTTTTACGGTTCCCCAGAAGGTGCCTCAGCTTTGCACACGAAAATCCGATAGCATCATACAAAGGAGTGGTGGCATCGGGCTTATATCGTGAATCATCTATCATCTCAAGCTTGTTCACGGGATCTGCAAAGTGCAGTATTTTCTGTCCAAGACCATTAAATGTTATGAGTGAAATGAAATGTTCCTGTTCGGGAAATTCCTTTTCGATCCCCTTTACTGTCTGGACTATCTCATTAAAGCCCTGGATAATGCTATTTTTTATCGATTCCATCGAACCGCTTTCATCAAGAATGATGAGATTATGTACCTGGTGTTTTTTGATCATTAGTTCTTCCGGTTTTACTTTCATGCTTTGGTTTTTAATTGTTATTATTTCTTACTTTTAATGCAAATAAAGTCCAACCCATTGCAGTCTTTCTGCAATAGAAAAAAATATTATGCCTGCGAATCTGAATGCTCTGATACGTTACAAAACCATTAATGGCTGTCTGTATGGCGGGAGAAGAAAATGGTCAATCAATGAGCTTATTGATGCTTGTTCGCAAGCTCTTGCGGAGTCGAGAGGGCGTTATGAAGCTGTTTCAGAGAGGACTCTGAGGGATGATATAAGGGTGATGAGAAGTGATATTCTTGGATTCAATGCCCCGATTGCACAGAAGAAAGGACTGTACTTCTATTCTGATCCGGGTTATTCGATCATGAGCATAAGCATAACCGATTCGGGATTGGCATCGAAAATTATCAATCTGCTTCTTGACGTCAGGACAACATTTCAGCATCCCGAGCTCGAGATAATCCTGGGAAGGCTGATGGAGCTGACGGGAAGAGCAGAGGCCATTCAGGAAAGTGAAATTATGATGCAGACGTTTGAAGATTCACAGGATTATAGTCTCAATATACCTGCACCGCAATCTCCTGCCGGAATTAAAGATGAAATGCCAGATTTAAAGATCCGGAAAGACCAGGAAGAGATTGCATGGGGTGACGTGATTGGGTTTATTTAAGTTTCTCAGCCTCTTAGTCCCTTACACCTTTTCCTCAATCTCATTCAGAGTTAGTTGTTTTCTTTTTTGTTTTTTCATTTTTCTGTTGTAAATTTGAAATAACGCTCGCTGCGTTTATTTGAATCTTTTATTTTGGATCTTAAAATGGGAATCATATTATGTGATTTCATTCTGGTTGTGCTGGTTATAAATCTAATTTATTAAACTATGTGGATTCCGATTACAATTGACGACTTCGTAAAGCTTCATTTGCAGAATAATCCAAATGAAAATGAAAAGGTCCTGAGAGTCAGGATTGAAGCTGCGCTTGACGACTATAAAAATGGCGTAAAATGCCGATGCGGGAATGATATCTGGATTGCAGGTTCAGCATCTTCTCCATTTGGCTGTTTCAGCTGCATAAGTGGAAGAGACTATCCGGCAGGCGACTATGAAATTGAAGGTACCCTCGATAAGCGGGAAAAGGATGGCCGATTAAATATTAATTTCATGGATCCCGGCAAAATAGGTGGAATGTTTGATGATGATGGATATGAGATCCGACGTGACACCATCAAAATGCAACCCCTCTGTTTAACATGTATAAAAAATTACATCGATGACTGGGAAGAAAATCTGTTATGTGATATGAACAGGAACGATCAGAGAAATGAGAAAGAATTCAAATGTGGGACATATGAGAAATTATAAATAATCCTGTTTCCTGGCTCCATGCTCTGTGCATACAGGTACGGCGCACCGGCGTAACGGCGTAATGGCGCAACGGCTTAAAGGCATAACGGCGCTCTAGGCTCTATGCATAAAGGCACGGCGCAACGGCTTAAAGGCATAACGGCGCTCTAGGCTCTATGCATAAAGGCACGGCGCAACGGCATAACGGCATAACGGCATAACGGTGGGCCTAAGATAATTTTGGGAAATAGCGAAAGTTTTTAAGCTTGCTGCGCAGGCCTGCTGTAAGCAATACTGTTTGAGGGGGCCGCACGTTGGATGATTGCAGGGGTGGAGGCCCCCGAGTTGTATTGCGTGGGCAAGCTTAAAAACTTGAGCCCCAAAATTATCTCAAGCCTTGAATTTTCTTTGGTTACTTTCTTTGTTTCAAGACAAAGAAAGTAACATTTGCCCTCGCGCCGCTAAATAACCTGCATCAATCCAATCCCTTTATTTATATCATTGGGTTTCAATCGGCCTAAGATAATTTTGGGAAATAGCGAAAGTTTTTAAGCTTGCTGCGCAGGCCTGCTGTAAGCAATACTGTTTGAGGGGGCCGCACGTTGGATGATTGCAGGGGAGGAGGCCCCCGAGTTGTATTGCGTGGGCAAGCTTAAAAACTTGAGTCCCAAAATTATCTCAAGCCTTGAATTTTCTTTGGTTACTTTCTTTGTTTCAAGACAAAGAAAGTAACATTTGCCCTCGCGCCGCTAAAGAACCTGAATCAATCAAATCCCAACAGGTTTCAGACGTCAGACTTCGACCTTTAAGAAAAAGGTATTCAGCGACACGGACAGGCCACGCCATGGCGTGGCCCTACGTCCACAAACATATGATAATGTAGGGTCATGCCATGGCATGACCTTTTTATCGTAATCCGGGAATTTTAAAATCCATGCCATTTGTGTAATTAGAATCACAATTACATGGACACAATTTGGGTTCATTCAGCCGGTGGTGTGCTCCGTGATCTACGCTCACATCTCACATCTCATATCTCATATCTCTGTGCTCTGTGCTCTGCGCTCTGCGCTCCGAGCCCCTTCCTTTCACCCCTTTTTTGTATCTTTATACAAACTCTCCCGACAATGGGCTGGCATATCCTCGACATCTTCTTCGTAATCTTCCATACCTCCCTGATATTCTTCAACGTGTTCGGCTGGATCTGGAAAAAGACAAGGAAACTGAACCTGATAATGCTGTCATTAACCGGCGCCTCGTGGCTGTTTCTCGGACTGATTGTCGGGACATTAGGTTATTGTCCGTTAACGGAATGGCATTTCAGGGTTCTTGAAAAGCTTGGGAAGACAGATCTGCCTGATTCGTATATTAAGTATCTGGCGGACAGGCTGACGGGATTGGATTTTAATCCGGTGGTTGTGAATAAAGTGACATTATGGGTATTTGTAGCGGCTTTAACGATTTCCATATTGTTAAATGTAAACGATAGAAATACCTCAAAACGACGGAAGTTGTGAACCGGACAATATGCATGTAACTGTCCGTTTTGCTCAGGAATCACTGTCCGTTTTCATCAGGAATTGGTGACCGCTTTCAGCAAGGAACTGCTATCCGTTTCCGACAAGAAATATTTAACAGGATTCCTATTCAAAATTTTTTAAAATTCTTTGTCTGTCCTCATTCTCTTTTTCACTTTTATGATATATTTCGACAAACACAATTCTATCTTCTTTTTCAAAATGAGCATAAATAAGCCTGAAGCCCGAATTGACTCCTTTTCCTTTAAGACTTTTGCATGCTATCTTTTTAACTTTAATTACACAAGTAACAATACCCAGGTTGTCAATTCTGAAACTGAAAGGAGGACGCTCTCCAGGTTCCACCTTCAGAACTTTTCTTACTGTTTCAAGATCATCATTCAGACTCCTGAATTTTTTTAGCAGTTTCTTTAAATCTTTATTAAATTCATCAAGTTCCTCAAAAGTCATGGCTGTTCAGGTTCATCATTATAAGTTCTTACCGAAAATGGAGATTCCCTGTAAAAAGCCAGTTCATATTCAATAATATCACCATCATCAGTCGCCTTCCAGGGCATATCCTTATGTGAATATTCACTGATTGCCGATGCAGACCAATCTGAAAACCGTTCAATCACCCTGTCAATAACATCCTTTTCAGCCGCCGTCATCATTGTCAGATCGGCTTTGGTCATTGGAATAAACCTGGTCTGGGGCAATCCATGATATTCTGTTTTTATTCTTTGTATCTGAGCATTTTCAATCATCTGACTGATGATACTATCTAATTTCTGAGGCACCGGCCCGTAAGGCAGCTTACGATATTGAGCGCCTGTTAAATGCTCTTCGTAAATTTCATAAAAATTGAAGTCAGCAAAATAAAGGAGCTTGTATAATACAGTTTCCCCTACATTCGGTTTGCCGCTGCAACGCTCCAGAATATAAAGGAGAATATTCTTAAACTTATCTACAACCAACAAGGGAAGGGACACTCGTAAATCACGTTTAAGCAGATTAGTTGTATCCTTCGTGAGATTTGAAGTTTTTTCAGATTTAAACTCTCTGGATAAAAATTTGTCAAGTGAAAACCCAAGAACTTCAGAAAGTCTTATCAGCTCAATAACTGATACATTCCGATTGCCTAATTCAATTTGAGCGAATGATGACCTTGGTATTTCCAGATACTTTGCAAGATCTGCCTGGGAATATCCTTTTAGCTTTCGTATTTCCACGATTCTTTGGCCGATCTGTTTTGGTGACAATCTTGCAGTCATAATTACACCATATTTTTATGCAAATATAAAAAATGTTTATAATTCAAACAACTAATTGTCTTATTTTACGACATGAATTACTAAATTCTTACCCATTTAAAATAAACCTTCAAATTTCCAGGTCGCGTAAAGTGCCATTTTAATTTAATTCTGACGGAAGACCTAAATTTGGCAATTAGCAAAAAGAAGTGGAAGCTGACGGGCAGGTTGCCGGTGGAAGCTTTTGCTTTGCTTTAATACCATGCTGTTTCATCCGTGTCAATAATCCGCATTCTTCCTGATCTTAAGCCAGACTATAAATCCTGAAACCAGGATAAACAGCACAATGAGACCCGTAAGCGGAACAATGAGCACATAAAAATCACCGATTACCGGGTGATAGATTCGCCCGGTATGAATCTCTAATGCCACATTCCACAGCGACATCGGGGAATCCCTGATTACGTTTTCCGGTAATGTTGCAAATCTTTGCAACCCGTTGATATTTACGGCTCCGCGATCGTAATCGAAATAATATTCCTGATTTTTAAAATCCCGGGTGAAGCCTGAAACAAGATAATCACCAATGGGCCTTCCCTGCTTCTGAGGGGCTGTGTACAACTGTTTCTTAATGTAATCGACGACTTCCCCTGATTGTGAGTTCCAGGTAAATAAGCCTTCAAAGGAACCGACAAGATATTTATAAGAACCAATTTTTTCGAAGACAGTCACCCCCATTACACTTGCAGGAGGCTGAAATGAAAATTGTTTCAGATCAGTCTTAAAATTGTCGTCGGAATAGTAGAAGCCATCCATTGTGACCACTATAAACCTGTTGATATCCTGATCATAATAAATCCTGCGCAACTGGTCAAACCAGGGATTTGGAGTTGCAAGCTCCGTATGGGGTATCTTACCAACTCTCGAATTCCAGATAAAAGCTAAAAGCGGTGGTCTTAAAAAAATACCTGCTGTGGTATTCAATATCAGAATAGCCAGGGCAATCCAGCCAATTTTATTATGCCATCTAATATTCCACCTGTTGGAGTTCCTTAATTTTACTTTTACTTCGACAGGCTTCCTGTTCTTCTTTAAGATGATCCTGTTTACAAATACTATAAAACCGGTTATTGTAAGAAAGGCAAAAACAAGACCTGCAAAATCGACAACAACCTTTCCCGCTGTTCCATAAATTTCACCGCTGTGAATAACCCATAAGGTCTTAAACAGTCCTGTTTTGTTATCATAATTCTCAGGAGGAGGAAGCAGGGAAACACTGAAATGACTGAGATCAGTTGTTTTTAATAAAGAAGAACGCGTTAAAACGAAAATTGTATCCTGTTTTTGAATTATATCCGCAATGCTTTTCTCTCTGACCGGCAGATTAACTGAAACCCATCTACTTTGCTGGTAATTAAATGCATAAAGCCCGGAAAATGTTCCGGCGAGGAGACTGTTTCCTGTTGTTTTTATCATCCGGAAAATTTTACGGTTGTCAATCCCTTTCGGAAACCCGGCATTGAAATTTGTAAAACACGAATAACTGCTGTCCGTAAGCCAGATACCTATATTACCATAAACCAGTATACTATCACCGGAGATTTTTAAGGTCGCCTTAACTGCTGCATTATTCCAGTTATGATACCGGTATTCTTTCGGAAGAAACTTTCTTTTGACATCAATAAACGACAATGCATCGCGGTGATTCAGTATTATTCCTGAAAATACGTAACTCAATATTATAATGGCAAATATTACTCCCAGCCATTTGTGGTACTTTCTGAAAAATTTTATCATTTAAAAAGACACGATTCTTTAATGAGATAAATTTAAAATTACACTCCTCTCATTTGTTTCCCGGATTGTCCGGGAATTACAGTCACAGGATGATATCTTAAGCAAGAATTACCTGCTGAGAGTATTTTTTAGCTAACGATTGTATTGTTTCAGTAGAAACAAGAGAGTTGATGGCATCTCTTATTGGGGCATACTTTTCGTGTAAGGGGCACTGGTTGTTGACATCACATTGCCTGAGTCCGAATACACATCCGGATAAGAGAGTACCACCCTCGGTTGCGACAATCAAATCTTTTATAGGAAGATCGGGGCGGTCTTTATCAAAATAAAACCCTCCCCCCTTCCCTTTCTGTGACTGAACAAACCCCTGCCTTGCCATTCTCTGCAGGATCTTTGCAGTAAAAAAAGGAGGTGCGTCTATTTCTTTTGCAATCTCCGCCACGCCCGGTTTTTTCCCGGTCAGGTTCTGTATCTGAATGTAAACCAGTCCCCTCAGCGCATATTCTGTTTCTTTATTGAACATAGATCTTAATTTTTTCAGAGCAATTTGTTCTGACAAAGTTAAATAATATTTTATAAATAACAAAAAGACCTTTTTGTCTTTTATATAAAACTTTGTATATTTGCATCGTAATTATTAATACAATAAGATATGTCAGAAAACAATAAATACAACGAAATTTCAATCGGTGAAATCGTTGCTTCCGATTTCAGGGCAGCTGAAATATTCAAAAATGCAGGTATTGATTTTTGCTGTGGCGGGAAAAAAAGTCTCGACTCTGCCTGTAATGAGAAATCAATTGATCCCTCAGTTGTTGTGAAGCAATTAAAGGATCTTGAAAATGTACCGGTAAATCAAAATCAAAACTTTAACGACTGGGGATTAAGTTTCCTCGCGGATTATATTGTAAATACCCATCACAGGTATGTACTTAAAACTTTACCCGAGCTTGTATTTTATACAAAAAAAATTGCCTCCGTACATGGGTCTCATCATCCTGAACTTATTGAAGTTGCCGGGTTATTTGAAAAAATAAACTCTGAGCTCCTGCAACATCTCAAAAAAGAGGAAGAGGTACTTTTCCCTGCAATCAAAGAGGCTATAAACAGTAATTCAGCTGTGGCCAGGGCTACAATTCAATCTGAAATCAACAGGATGAGCGGCGAACATGAATCTGCAGGCGGAGCAATGGACAGGATCAATGAAATTACCTCAGGCTATCTTGTACCGGAAGATGGCTGCAATACTTATAATGTGGCATTTAAACTCCTGAAACAATTTGAGGATGATCTGCATGTTCATGTACATCTTGAAAATAACATACTGTATCCTAAAGCATCAGCGCTTTAACAAATGATAAATTCAATAGAATATTAAACTCTCTTAATATGAATACAGCAACAGAAAATTTAGAAAATGACCATGTAAATATTCTCAGGTTAACCGATGTTATGGAGAAAATGATACAGGTAAAAAGCACGAATACAGAACACTTTGAAAAGACTGTCAGCTTAATTAAAGGTTATGCAGACGGACTTCACCATGCCAAGGAAGAAAATCTCCTTTTCCCCTTGATGGTAAAAAGAGGTTATTCCGCTAAGCAGGGTCCGGTAGCAGTAATGCTTAATGACCACGCTCAGGGCCGGGAATATGTCAAGGGTATGGTTGAAGGAATTGCAGGATACAAACGGGGTAACGAAACTGCACTTACTAAAATATATGAAAATATGCAGGGTTATATAATCCTGTTACGCAACCATATAGCAAAAGAAAACAATGTATTATTCCGTATGGCTGACACGGCACTGTCTGAAAAAGATCAGCAGGAGCTGCTGGAAGAATTTGCAAAAGTTGAAAACGAAGAAGTTTGCGGTAGGGCATTAAAAGATTGTATTACCGCGATCGGAAAACTCGAATCTGCATATAAATAATTAAAACTGTTTCAATTAATTTGGATTAAACGCGAAGGATACAAAGTACCTCTCAAAGGCGCTCAAAGGACTTAAACATGTTTATTGTCAATTCTGAAACAGTGTTACGCTATCATCAGGTCCTGAACAGAGCGGGCTTTGATATTTCTCTAAAAAGGTTAATATTTCAGAACAGGTAATCAAAACATCTCCTTTTATCCTGAAATAGGGTTTAAATCAAAATCTAAGTACTACTTTTCTTAAAATTTACTTCAGGCAACGCAATTAATCTCTCTTCTGCCGATTCTTTATCAAACCAATATAAGATAAATTTAACTTTCGCTTCATTCAATTTATAACCTCTGGCCTCAAGTTTATCGATTTCTTCAAGGAATTGTTTGGAAAATTTCAGGATTGGTTCGCCTTTGAAATTTTTACATCCATCTTTTCCGGGTGTAATTTTTTGTCCGGCTATTAGCTGTTCTAACCTTTTATGGATAAATTTAAAATAACCCAGATAAGTATCATGATGAGTAAGCTGGAGTGATATTAATTCAGGTGCCTCGTAATGCGTAATGTCCTGAATATGATCAAGGTTTTCTACATTATAATCATCAAAATAGTTACCATTATAATGAATTGTGAGATTGTCTTTTGCCCTGGTCATTGCAACATACAGGAGCCTCTTATTCTCAGCAGAAGAAATATCAAAATCTGAAAGCATCAGGAAAACGTTACTGAACTCCCGGCCTTTTGATTTATGCATTGTGGAAACATAAACAGTTTCAGTATCATGATCAATAAGATCCTCATAAGTCGATTCATGAACAAAGGTTTCAAAATCCGAATAATATTTAATCCTTGTATTTGAAGCATCAAACTCTCTCATCAGGTTTATGCATAACTCGAGATTTGAACTTTTATAAAATTTGCGGGTCAATTCTCTTACAACAGAGTCCCATCTCTCACCAGATATTGTTGGAACCTCGGCATCCTTAAGATACGAAATGAGAAATCTGATTTCCAACATGTTAGACAGATCGAAGCCTTCATTGGACTGAATGAGCTTTGCTTTGATGCCTTTCCCATGTAAGAGTCCGGCAATCTGTAGCGACTCATAATTCGAAAATGTCATCACACATGTTGAGCCTGCAAATTCGGAATTGAGTATATCATTGACCACAGGGATTATCAAATTATTGCTGTGATACTGAATGATCCTGATTCGTCCATCGTCATTCGAGAAAGGTATTATTGCAGTTTGCTTTACACGATCAGAAAAAGATTTTACAAACTGATTAGTAAATGAAACCAGATTTTTTCTGCTCCGGTAGTTCCGGATTAATTCATATTTTTTTGCATTCAGTTCGTTAATAATGTTAATCATATACTTTGAATCCGAACCCCGGAAGCTGAAGATATTCTGATCATCGTCCCCAACAGCTATGATCTTCATTTCATCATTCCTTTCCATTAGAATCTTTAACAGATCATACTGCACCTGATCCATATCCTGGGCTTCATCTATTACAAGCACAGTTTTTGTGATCTTACATTGTTCGATGTCGCCGGCCCGGATCTTCTGAATTGCTGAAGATATTATTTCATCTGATTTTCCAAGTGTCCCGACTTTGCCAAGGAGATCAAAACAATAGGAATGAAAGGTTTTAATTTCTATGAAATTTGCTGCATTCCCATAAAGCTGAATAAGCCTCTTTTTAAATTCTGTAGCCGCAGCCCTTGAAAAAGTAAGCATCAGAAGCTGCTCATGTTTTACATCTTCCATAAGCAGCAGGGAAGCAAGCTTATGTACAAGAAGTTTGGTTTTGCCGCTTCCCGGACCCGCAGCGACAACTATGTACTTCGAATAATGATCTTTAATCACACTGTATTGCTCAAGACTGAGCGTCCCGGTCAGCTCCCTGAATTTGGCCGGAGTCAGACTGTTTTTAATTTCTGATTGCCTTTCTCCTTTAAAGTACTTGTTTAAGAATATATTGTAATTAAGATTAAAATAATCGTCTACAAAATGAAGAGCATCCTGATAATCCTCGACCATTTTTTTTGCATATTCTCCCACGATATGGATCTGTTCGACCTTGTTTTCATAGAATTCCTGCAACTTAGTGTAATTCTCTTTTTTATACTGAATCCTGGAGCCTTTTTCCAGTCTTTCAATTGTAAGCCTGTTATAAACGACCAGGAATCCACCTTCTATTTTGAGAGCTTCAATTCTTGAAAGATAAAACAATGTATCCTCCACATCATCGGGGTCGATCTTATACTTGAATAGTTCATTGTTTTTTTCATAAGCATCCCTGAGTTCGAGCACGGAAAATTCCACGGGTAATTCACCCGATCCGGACACAGGTTCATTCCGAACCTTGTTATAGAGATATTCTATTATGAATTTTGCCAGATGTTGCCTCTTTTCGAGTTTGTCATTTAAAAACTTTTTCGGTTGTGTCGGGCTGATTAAAAGATGATTTTTTGATAGCTCTTTATTTTGCTTCCTGATCCAGTTTTTAATACTCCAGAAGTTCAGGATTCTTTTTATTTTATCTGTACTTACGGATAAACAGCCCGAAGAGGCTAATATTTCATTAAGCTCCTTAATGTTATAGATTTTTTCATGGTCTTCGATCTCGCTGAAAAGCCTTTTTTCTATCTCAGCAAATGATTCCGTGATCCTGATTGATTTATCTTTCGAGTCTCCTTCTTTAATAAAAGCTGAAAGATCCTTTGAATCACCCAGTATTTTTTCTTCTCTGAGAAGAGTAAGTATCTTAAAAACGTCTTCCTTAACTATCCCGAGATTATCTGCAATATAATCAACCCGTGATTCAGCAAGTTCATCAGTCGCATTCTTACGGCTCCTGGCAGAGATCAGGCTTTTAATGATCCTGACGGCTTTTTCTTTCTGTCTGTCATCGAACCTTGATGATGAATCTATTCTATCTATAGCATCCTGCGCAGTTTTAACAAGAATACTATTAGCATAAATCCTCGGCTCATTGTGCCCGCGCTTCAGATATTTTGCATCTTCGAGTGCAGCGATGGCAGTCGTTATGCGGTTCTCAATATCTTTAATATTATCATCCCAACCTGCTTTCCTTGCAATTTCAAGAGCAGAATTGGACATTTTTTCTTTTGTCCTCGTGATATTTTTAATTGCTTTCCAAACCTGGTTTATCTCCTTGAAATTTATTCTGGTCTGATTAAGTAATGTAAAATGTTTACCAAGATCATCTTCATTATAAAGAATAAAGCAATCTGCATTGATATTTTCATCTCGTCCGGCCCGGCCTGCTTCCTGGACATAGTTCTCTAAAGAATCTGAAATATCATAATGTATTACAATTCCAATGTCAGGTTTATCAACTCCCATTCCGAATGCAGAAGTGGCTACCATTATTTTCACATCACCATGCATAAATGCGTTCTGGTTTTCAGTCTTTTCTCTAGGATCCATTTTACCATGAAAAGCCCTGGCAACAAAACCGTCATTATTCAACCTGAAAGCCAGGTTTTTAGCTTTGGAAGTTCTGGAAACATATACAATAGTTGGGCAGTCTTTCGAATCAATGAGGTTACGCAATTTATTGTATTTATCTTCTTCAGTCGTATTAGGTGATACCTTATAGTTCAGGTTTGTTCTTCCCACCCTTGACGTAAAGAGTTCGAGATCGATAGTCAGTTTTTCTTTGAAATATGATTTTATGTCCTCAATTACTTTTGGTTTGGCAGTAGCAGTAAAACACGAAACAGGAATTCTTTCACCACTATTTTTCATTTCCTGCAGAGTCCTGATAAAATCCCCGATATAAAGATAATCAACTCTGAAATCCTGTCCCCAAGATGAAAAACAATGGGCCTCGTCGATGACAAACCTTTCGATCCTTCTATCCATAAGAAGCTTTTCGATTGTTTTTGATCTTAATGATTCGGGGGATATATATAGCAAAGATGCAGATCCGTTTCTTACTCTTTCTATGGATTTTGATCTTTCTATAGGATCGAGCAATCCATTTATTGTAACAACATCTGTTATACCTTTAGATTCCAAATTATCAACTTGATCCTTCATTAATGACTGAAGGGGCGAAATCACTATTGTAAGACCTTTATTGCTTTCACCGCTCATCAGGGCAGGTAGCTGAAAGGTCAATGATTTGCCTCCTCCGGTCGGGAAGATGACAAGAATAGATTTATTGTAAATGGCTGCTCTGACAGCTTCGTATTGCAAGGGTTTTTTCCCAAATTCCCGGAATTGAGATAATCTAAAAAAATGTTTTAATGCAACATGTGGATCATGAATTCTATTGCAGTAATCACATCCGGTAATACAAGGATTGCTCCTCAGAAGGTGAATGATTCTTTCAACATGTGGGAAACTTTTTAATACCCATGGTGGAGTAATAGAATACTTATCTGCACAATTTATTAAAGCCAGACAATAAGTAAGTTCAACAGGATGTTCATTAACCAGTTTCGGTATGTTTGCATTTCCACAGATCTTATCCTTGAAACGAGAATGAACAAGTTCAGTAACGGATTTTGAATCCTGGGAAGCAAAAGATATGTATTCAAAAAATGATCTGAAATCCGGATTGTCTCTCAACAACTTGAAATAAATCGATTTCAGGACTTCGTCAAGTTGTCTGAAAGCGGTAATCTCATCATAAAACAAATCATGAGCTTTTATTGAGTCGTTTAGTGGATTATTTATCTCCTCCGGCTGAAGCTTTTCATCTTTTAAGAGCCGGTGATAAGGTTTGTGAGGGAAAAGAATGGGGGCAAAAAGCAGAGTGTCAATTATTTTAAACTTCCTGAATCGGTCAGGACTGGCCTTAAGTGCTAATACTTTCAGATCATGGTTAATAATATTATGTCCGCATAGGTATCTTTGATCACTAATAAATTGGAGAAAGCCATCCAAAGAGTTCATGTGAAAAGAAGAATCATCAGATTTTTTACAACCAATGTCTACTATATTATTTCCTTCACTTCTCGTTTCGAGATCAAAAAAAGCTATTGATTCCATTATTATATCTCTACGTAAAGTATCGCTTTAAACATTGAATATGAAAGATAATGAATTACACGACTAAATTTCATTTTTCCTTGAAGTAATACTTTTCGAGTACCATAATAGATTGATTCTGATTTAGGTTTCAGATATCTTAAAGTTATGAAAATCCCGATAATAAGTATTAAAGTAGATTGGACTGTTTTAAAGAGATTAATAATGCTAAATCATATAACCGTGATAACTCGATTTATCACACTTTTAAGTGATATTCTATTTTATCATGTAATTAAATGATTTGTTAAAGAATAACTGATAACTTAAAAGTTATGAAATTCCCGCAATAAGCATTACTGATACAGGCAATACTTTTAATGAGGTTATAATGGTAAATTAAATAATGTGATATTTTGATTTATCACGCTTTTCAGTGATATTGCATTTTATCACGTAAATAAATGATATCTTTGATATGATAAATCTAAAGATATGATAAGTGTTATTACTGGTGATATTATTAATTCACGTAAAAGCAGTCCGGAGGTATGGCTGAAATTCCTTAAAGCTGAGCTCAATACATTTGGGAAAAGTCCTCGTTTTTGGGAAATCTACGGTGGAGATACATTCCAACTTCTTGTGGATGATCCGCTTAAAGCTCTTACTTCTGCCATCCGGCTGAAAGCAGTAATAAAGCTGCAAAAACCTCTCGATGTAAGGATCGCAATTGGAATCGGCGACATTACCTATATAGGCGATAAAGTAACCGAATGTAATGGTCCCGCATTCATCCACTCAGGCGAAAAATTTAAAACTCTTAAAAAAGAGAAACAAAAGCTGGCTGTTAAAACTGACTGGCCCGATTTCGATTCAACCATAAATCTTTGCCTTAGGCTTGGCATGATTGCAATGGACAGGTGGTCCGTCAATTCTGCCGAGATTGTTGCGGAAGCTCTCAAAAATCCGCAGGCCTCACAGTCGGAGCTTGGTAAAACCTTCAAAATAAAACAAAATGCTGTAAGCACAAGGTTCGCCAGGGCTCATTTTGATGAATTAATGGAACTCAACGAATTATATAAAAACAAGTTAAGTGCTCTGTTATGATAATACTTGTAAAACTTATACTGGCCCATCTGCTGGGCGATTTCCTGCTTCAACCCGATTCATGGGTTAAAGCCAAAGAGGAAAGGAAATTATCTGCCTGGCAGTTATACATTCATGCTCTAATCCATTTTGCCCTGATAATGGTTCTTGTATGGGATCTTACTTTCTGGAAATGGGCATTGCTGATTGCAGCACTCCATCTGATCATAGATACTGCAAAACTCTTCATACAAAAGAAAAAGACAAAACGCCTGTATTTCTTTGTTGATCAACTGTTACATCTGTTGTTTATATTAGCTATCTGGATTTTATATAGGAATAAGCCGATTTGGTTTGAGGGGCAAACCGGACAATACTATATTGCACTGTTAACATTCCTCTATGCTATCGTTCAGCCCGCCTCTGTACTGATCAGAAAATTTATTTCAAAATGGACTCCAGAGACAGAAGAAAATGGCTCCAATTCTCTTGAGAAGGCTGGTAATTACATTGGTATATTTGAACGGCTTTTTGTATTTGCTTTCGTACTCGCCGGCCAATGGGAAGCTGTAGGTTTTCTTCTTGCTGCAAAATCTATATTTCGTTTCGGGGATCTCAAGGAATCCAAGGACAGAAAACTGACGGAGTACGTACTCATCGGAACACTTTTGAGCTTTGGCATTGCAATGTTTGCCGGTGTAATATTCTTGAAACTGAAGCTAACCAATTGATTCCCCTGAGCTTAAATACGAACTGAAGATTCTGCCTGGCGTAATTGGATGAGTTTTTTCCAGCTTTGCTGCTTCAGATATTGGCTTCTGAAAAGCTTAACGGCTTAATGGTGCAAATGTGTAAAGGAATAACCTCTGTCTGAACTGAATTTAATACTTTTATCCTTTATTAAAAATCGTGCTAATCAAAATGGAAAGTGTCTCAAATCAGGATCTGCAGCTTGCTTTTGATTTTGTTAAATACACAAATCGCAACATTTTTCTTACGGGTAAAGCCGGTACCGGCAAAACAACCTTCCTGCATGACCTGAAAAAATCATCCCCAAAGCGGATGGTTGTTCTGGCTCCCACAGGAGTGGCCGCAATAAATGCCGGAGGGGTAACCATACATTCGTTTTTTCAGTTGCCTTTTCACCCGTATGTTCCATCGTTTTACCTTTCAGAAAATTTTTCTGAAGATCCGGCCGCGCAAAAAGAAGCGTCAGGTTATAAGATGGGCCGTGAAAAGATTAATATAATCAAAAGCCTTGACCTGCTTGTTATTGATGAGATAAGTATGGTAAGGGCAGATACACTTGACGCTGTCGACTCAGCACTGAGGAGATACAAAAACCGCTATCTTCCGTTTGGCGGTGTTCAGCTGCTGATGATAGGTGATCTCCGTCAGCTTGCTCCGGTTGTCAAAGATGAGGACCGGGAGATCCTTGATAAGTACTACGATTCATATTTTTTTTTCGGAAGCCGGGCACTCCGCAGTACCGATTATGTAACTATTGAGCTAAAACATATTTACAGGCAAAATGATCAGGTTTTTATTGACATGCTCAATAAAGTCCGCGACAATCATGTGGATTCGGATGTGCTGAGCGAACTTAACAAAAGATTTATTCCTGATTTTGACCCTGATTCCGGCAAGGGATACATTACTCTTACTACTCATAATTATCAGTCCGGGATGCTGAATGATTCAAAGCTGGAAAAACTTCCCGGCAGACCTCATTCCTTTAAGGCCACCATTAAGGATGACTTTCCGGAGTTCTCCTACCCTGCTGCCAGCGAGCTGATCCTGAAGGAGGGTGCGCAGGTTATGTTTGTAAAGAATGATTTATCGGGGGATAAACTTTTCTTTAACGGGAAAATAGGGAAAGTAAAGACTTTTGAGGACGACATCATTGTCGTTAAGTGCCCTGGCGACGATTTCCCCATAAGGGTTGAAAAGGCGGAGTGGCAAAACATGAAGTATACCCTTGATGACGAAACCAAAGAGATTCAGGAAACAGTAATCGGAACATTTACCCAGTACCCTCTCAGGCTGGCCTGGGCTATAACAATCCATAAAAGTCAGGGACTGACCTTTGACAGGGCTGTTATTGATGCACGTGATGCTTTTGCCCATGGACAGGTGTATGTGGCTCTCAGCCGGTGCCGTACTCTTGAGGGACTGGTGCTCAGCACCCGTATCAATCAGAAAAGCATTATCGACGATCTCACCATTTCTGAATTTGTCATTCAGACAGAACGAAATCAACCCGGGCAGAAAGAGCTGTCAGAGTCGAAAAAAGCTTACCAGCAGATGTTGCTGACAGAGCTATTCGATTTTACTCCCCTTTTGCGGAACCTCAATTATTGTCTTAAGATTGTCGACGAGCACCATGCGAGCCTGTTGGGCGATCCACGGAAAATGATTGAAAATGCTATTTCAGGCACCAGGGCCGACCTTATTGAGGTATCTGAAAAATTTCATCCTCATTTGAAGGTACTTTTAAACGGGGAAATGGATGCTGAATCAAATATCAGGCTGCAGGAACGGGTTACAAAGGCAGGAGAATACTTTTCGGTTAAACTTGAAGCCGCCCTGAAAGAAATCCTGGCCGGTTATTCAGTTGAAACAGATAATAAAACAGTCCGCAAATCAGTTTCTGAGGCTTTGTCGCACATAAAAAAGGAGGCTGTCACAAAGTTAGCCTGCCTTAATGCTGTCAGATCTGGCTTTAAAATCAGTAAATATCTCGATACCAAAGCCAAATCGGCAGTTGAGATTCCTGCAGTCAAATCTCATCCGGCAAAGACTGTGGAAGATATTTCCGGAACTGTTCAACATCCTGAATTATTAAGCCGGCTGAAAGAGTGGCGTAATCTGAAAGCCATGGAAATAAGGCTTCCGCATTACATGATACTGCCTCAGAAAACTATGGTCACCCTGGCCAATTTTATGCCCCGTTCCCTGCCTGCCCTTAAACTGGTAAAAGGTATGGGAATGAAGAAATCAGAGAAATTCGGTGAAGAGCTTTTAAATATTATTATTTCATATTGCAGAAAAGAAAAAATTGAACCACCTGTAGGAACGCTCACCGAAAACAGGATTCAAAAAAAGATTAAGGAAGAAACAAAGAAATTAAGTTACAATCTTTTTAAGGAAGGTAAAGCAATTTCACAAATTGCAGAGGAGAGAAAACTGAGTATAACTACTATCGAGAATCATCTGGCGTATTATGTAGGCACTGGCGAAATTCCAGTCAATAAATTTGTATCACAGGAAATGACAGACCTGATCGCGGGCCATTTTGAAGGGAACGACGATCTTAAAACAGGACCTGTAAAAGCTGCCCTCGGAGAAAACGTGTCATGGAGCGAGATCCGGTTTGTAGCAAGCCATCTCAGGTTCCTCAGAAGATCCGGAAGTGGTTCCTGACGGGTGTCAACCCCGAACCATTTCCCGCTTTCACTCAAACTCACACCCACACTCCCACTGACACTTCCATCGGTGCTTCTAGATCCTGAGGTTCCGGCCCCCGGAAACCCGAACTTTTTTATACCTGTTTTGTTACACTGACACTTTCGAAAGTCACGAAATAAATTATTAATGGAAAAGTATATAACTTATTTTAACACACTTGGATAAACATATCCTGATGAATAAAAAACTTCTGGGATTACTCTTCTTTGGAGTTATGATGGGCGCTATGGACATTGCACTACTGAGCCCTGCTATTCATGCAATTCAAAAATCTTTTCACGTCACCTCCAGGGAAATTATCTGGGTTATTAACGCCTATGTTTTTTCCAACTTAATAAGCACACCATTGCTGGCCAGCCTTTCGGATCTTTACGGAAGGAAAATAATTTATATCCTCTCGGTTGTAATTTTTGCATTAGGATCACTGGTTGTAATATTTTCTTACAGCTTTAATTTAATTGTTATAGGACGTGGCATCCAGGGATTCGGGTCAGGAGGCTTTTTCCCCGTTGCCACAGCTGTTATCGGAGATACTTTCCCAAAAGAAAAACAGGGCTCAGCCCTTGGTATATTAGGCGCTGTGTATGGATTGGCTTTTATTCTGGGACCTGTAATCGGGGGACTCTTCCTATTGATAAACTGGCACTGGGTTTTTGTAATAAATTTGCCAATGTCATTAGCGCTGATCATTGCTTCATTGAAACTTTTCCCAACAAAGAAAATTGAAAAAAAAGCTTCTTTTGACTGGATCGGAATGTCATTGCTGATTATCTGCCTCGGACTGTTCGCTTATTCTGTCAGCCATATAAATACAAAAGACTTTATCAGGTCATTACTTTCTTTGAAGATACTTCCCTGGCTGATATCATCTTTTATTGTTCTGCCTTTTTTCATCTATTATCAGAAAAAAACCGATAACCCGGTAATCGATACCGGGTTGTTCAGATCGAAACAGCTTATCATTGCTTATCTCCTGGCCTTTGGAGCAGGACTCGGGGAGACAGCTATGATGTTTCTTCCCGGGTATATAAAAGAAACATTTAACATAAGCTATTCAAATGCCAGTTTTGCTCTTATCCCGATGCTTACAGCTTTATTGATAGGGGCACCACTTGCCGGCCGTTTAA
Source organism: uncultured Bacteroidales bacterium (assembly GCA_963816345.1). GTDB lineage: Bacteria > Bacteroidota > Bacteroidia > Bacteroidales > VadinHA17 > LD21. The sequence goes on along the minus strand of CAWFKI010000003.1, from coordinate 594,715 downwards.
TTGATGCCGCAGGGGCAAAGTATGTATTGTTAATCGGGACAGTGGTACTTACAATAGGATTGGTAAGCATCTGGAAAGCTCACGGACATATTTCCAGTTTTTATATAGCTGAGGCAATCCTGGGTTTTGGTTTCTCTTTTATAACCGGAGCGCCTTTAAGATATCTGGTGAATAACGAAACTACTGATGATAACAGGGCATCAGGTCAGGGTGTAATATTAATTTTTACAAGTGTAGGGCTTATTGTCAGTTCATCACTTGTAGGAGCATTAATTGCAAGTCTTGGTGGAGGCGCTACCGGCTACAAAGGCGCTTTCCTTTCACTGGCTCTTGTATCGGCGTTGATGATCTCTGCCCCTTTTGGCTTAAAACCAAAAGATGCCTGAAAGAGATAATCTGATTTATAAGAGCTGCCGGCATTAAGCGAAGACCATAAATTGATTTTTACAAGGTTCACTGCCCGTCCGGAGTGGTTGATTTTAAATCGGAGGATAATGTCAGTTTTTATGCTAATTTTAAGTTTATGAATCAATCAGGTTAGAAAACATGCCAAGGACTTTACCGGTATTCGTCTTATATGCTCTAACCTTAATGCCGGTACCTCTGTATTCAGCAAGTAGTGAAATTGATACGCTTAAAAAGAATCTTTTCAGTTCACATAGAAAGAACATTCCAATAATCAAAACCATTAATAAAGATTATAAGATCCGGGTCAAAAAGAGAAAAGGTGAAATTAAACTTGATGGAATAATCGACGAAGATGACTGGCGAAAAGCTGAAATCATCAACCTTTCTCACATGGTTCTCCCTTATGATACCGGACAAGCCGCTGCAAGATCAGAGGTTATGATGACATACGATGAAAGAGCATTTTACCTTGCATTTATCTTTCATGATACCATACCAGGGAAAAGGCCGGTTGAGTCCTTACGACGCGATTTTGTTTTTACCAATAATGACAATTTTTCGATTTATGTTGATCCTTTCAACGATCAGACCACAGGGTATTCCTTAGGAATTAATGCTGCAGGCGCGCAACGTGACGGATCTATCAGTAACGGAAATATTAATAATCTGATGTGGGACTGTAAGTGGGAATCTGTCATAAAGAACTTTAATGACAGATGGACCGGAGAGGTACGCATTCCGTTTAAATCAATCCGATATAAATCAGGAGTTGATCACTGGGGAATTCAAATTTCCCGCAATGATATGAAGCTAAATGAAAAATCAGCCTGGGCTCCTGTTCCACGTCAGTTTGCAACAGCAACCCTGGCATACGCCGGACAACTATTATGGGAAACACCACCTCCCGGGTCAGGGCTCAGACTATCACTAATCCCATATTTAAAAGCCAGTGCTTCCCAAAACTTTGAGTTGGGAGAAGATATAAAAGATAAATATAATTTTGGTTTTGATGCAAAGGTAGGTCTCTCTTCTTCATTAAATCTTGATTTGACTTACAATCCTGATTTCTCACAGGCCGAAGTTGATGATCAGGTTACCAATCTTGATCGTTATGAGCTTTATCTTCCTGAAAAGAGGCAGTTTTTCCTGGAAAACAGCGATCTCTTTGGAAATTACGGTGTGGATAATATCAGACCATTTTTTTCACGCCGGATAGGTCTGGATGCACCTGTCACTGCTGGCGCCAGATTGAGCGGCAAGGTCGGGCGCGACTGGCGGATAGGGCTCATGGATATGCAAACAGGTACCGATGGGGATCTGTTAGCCAGAAATTTTTTAGTTGCATCGGCTCAGAAAAGAGTTTTTGCAAGATCGAATGTGGGATTTATTTTTGTGAACAAACAACAAATAAATATACCGTCGGATTGGCAGGGCAACGGGAATAACCGTATTGCAGGATTAGAATATAACCTGGCCAGTCGTAATAACTTCTTTAATACGAAGTTTTTCGGACTAAAATCTTTTACACCCGGAAAAATTGCATCAAAAGAGTACTCCCAGGGTATCGATTTTGTATATTCCCGAAAGTCGTATCTGCTTGAATTTAAAGAATACTACGTTGGCAGTAATTTTAACGCAGAGGCAGGGTACGTTCCACGTACCGATTTTCTCAGAATAAACCCAAGGGTGACAATAAAATTTTATCCCAAAAGTGGTCCGCTGGAATACCATGGTTTTGTTGCGGAAGTAAACAATTTTTATTCTCCCGGAAACATGGAGTTAATTGACAGGCAAATAAGTGCCAATTATATTTTCCAATTTAAAAACAGGGCACATCTGGAAATTTTAAATAGCACGAGATATATAATTCTTCAAAAAGAATATGATCCTACAAATATCCGGGAGTATTATCTGCCTGCCGGAAGTTCATACGACGGGTATGAATTTGCACTCAGTTTTACTTCAGATAACAGCAAGCTTTTCAAATACATAATACAATCGGGCTATGGAGGTTATTATAATGGCAAACGGTGGTTCATTGATGGCAACTTAAATTACCGGGTTCAGCCATTCGGATATATCTCATTGGTTTACAGCTACAATAACTTGATGTTACCTGCACCGTGGGAACGTACCGGATTACTTCTTGTCGGGACCAAACTGGATGTAACTTTTACAGATAAGTTATTCTTTACCACTTATGTCCAATATAACCAGCAGGCTGACAATGTAAATATTAATGCACGATTCCAGTGGCGGTACAAGCCTGTTTCCGATTTCTTCATAGTTTACACAGATAACTATTTCCCCGAATATATGGTACAAAAAAACAGGGCATTGGTAGTTAAAGTTTCATACTGGTTCAACTAAAATATTTATCAGCATATCGTAAATCTGAAATACTTCAGCCTTGTCACATACATCAGGCTTTCTATTACTGCATCAATACAAATATTATTTCTTTATATAATTCAAATTATCATCCAATGGTGTCATTCTTGGCATTAGCAGGTGTACAAAGCCAATAATTGCCAGATAAGATAAACCTGCGATAACAAATGCCCAGAAATAACCGGAATTATTGGCAGTATCCAGTACTGCTCCCAGGGCAATATCTGCAATTATTGCAACTGCCACTCCAATCATTTTTCCTATGCCTATTACAGAAGCAGTTGCTTTTTTTGGGAAAACATCGGAAACCAGAGTATAGCTGTTAATCGACCATGACTGATGTCCTGCAGCAGCCAGACCAATTAATAAGACCGCAATCCACTTACTTGCAATAACCGGAACAAAGCTTACAGGCAAAATAATGATTGCACATACCAGCATTGTTATTTTCCTGGCCTTATTTATCGACCAGCCTTTTTTTATTAAGGCACCGGAGACATATCCCCCGGTCAGGCTTCCTGCATCGGCCATGATAAAAATAATAAGAAAAGGAAGTCCGATGTTTTTAATATCGACGTCAAATTGTTCGGCCAGGAATTTTGCACCCCAGAAAAGGTAGAACCACCAGACACCATCAGTTATTGTTGTTAAAGCAAATGCCCATGTCTCTTTCTTAGGTAACAGTTTTAACCAGGGAATTTTTTCTATCGTCTCATCAGCAGAATCGCTGTTAATATAAGCTAATTCCTCTTTCGATACTTTCGGATGTACCTCTGGTTTTTTATAGGTTCTTATCCATAAAAATACCCATATAGCGCTTAGCACTCCGGTAAAAAGAAATGGTATCTGCCAGTTATCTCCTTTAACAGAAACAATAGCACCAACAATAAACGGGGCTAAAATTGCCCCAACGCTTGTTGATGCGTCAAAAATGCCGGTAGCAAAAGCCCGGTCCTTTTTTGGAAACCACTCAGCCACTGTTTTAATTGCGGCAGGAAAATTACCCGACTCCCCTATTCCCAGACCGAAACGTGCTACAATAAATCCGATTAAACTAAAAGCTGGCCTGATTGCAGCATGTAGCATCCCGAATATACTCCAGATTGCAATTGAAATTGTATATCCTATTTTAGTGCCAAGTCTGTCGATAATACCCCCCATAAACAATAATCCCAGACCATAAGCAATCTTGAAGGAAACCATAATGGCTGCATAGTCCTTATTTGACCAATCGAAAAGCTTTTGTAAGGTTGGCGCCATTACGCCAACAATACTGCGATCAAAATAATTGATCGTGGTAGCTGCAAATACCAATGCCAGAATCCTGTAACGATAATTGCCTGTTTTTTTCTCTGATTCATTCATGTCTCTAAACAATATAGTACCAACGCTCTGATTTTTGGAAATAATTACAGGTACATCGTCAGGATCGTAACGATAAGCTATCTATAATTCAATAGATAAATTATTATATGACAATATGATGGGATTATCTTCAGTCTTTTATCACTCTTATCTTAATATTTTTAAAAGAGACTGCATTGCCATGTTCCTGGAGAAGTATATGTCCTTCACTTGCCTCTCCGAAGTTTGGCCAGACTTTATATTTGCTTTTTGCAACAAGCGCTCTCCAGGCATCATTTCCTCTTTCGTATTCGACAGTTTTTTGACCATTGAGCCAGTGTTCAACGTGGTTTCCGTTAACAATGATAGTAGCTCTGTTCCATTGTCCTGGACCGTTATCGCGCTTGGGTAATGGGGCAATAAGATCATAAAGACCTGCCAGGGTACGGTTACCTCCGATTCCTTCATGAGCATCGGGATGCAGCTTGTCATCGAGAATCTGGTATTCACACCCGATTGATGATCCTGCTCCTTTATTTAAGTCGGTATTTACCAGGTATTTAATACCACTGTTTGCGTTTGGTGAATAATTAAAGTCGACAATAAGTTCGAAATTCCTGTACTTGTCAACTGTAACGATATCACCTGCTGCGGCTGATTCACCTCCGCCTGTTTCAAGAGTAGAGAGTGTTCCATCTTTTATCACCCACCCTTCTGAAGGAAAAGTCGTAAGCTTTGCACCGCGCCAACCGTTTGTTGTTTTTCCATCCCAGAGAAGCTTCCAGCCTTCCTTAACTTCACGTTCACTAAGCTTGTTTGTAAGAAAACTTTTCTGAATTATAACAGGTTCATAGGGGGTAAGATACTGTTGAACATTTTTGGTTATGATCCTTACATTCTTCCATTTGACCATTTTCCCCATTTTAGTTGAATCATTACCTATTCCATGAACTTGCAGGCCAATAAATCCTGAAGGAGTTAAATCATCGACAATGTCAGCACATGGAACTCCGTTAACCCAGGTCCTTATGGAATTACCGACTGCTTCTACACGAAAATGATTCCATTCTCCATTTTTAAAAGCCCGCTGGCCAGCAGGATTTGAATTAAGCGGATAGAGCCAACCTCTGCGGGACTCATCATAAATACCTCCTGTCCATGCTCTTTCAGAAGGATCAATCTCTATCTGATAACCGTAAACCTGTCCATTGAGATAATCCTGATGACTCTCGCTTCTGATGTTAACCCCGGAATTAATCTCAGGATCGTCCAAATTATCAAATTCAAGAATGAAATCTCCATATTCAGCTTTAGTACAGAGGAATGAATCGTCAGATGGGGAACTGGTTACCGTAGTTCCTACTATAACACCATCTATTAACTGATAAGTTGCGGGGCCGTTTATTTGTACCCACTCATTCAGATCATTTTTAATAAGATTTTCCCATGGTTCACTTCCGGTACATGAGATCAGGAAGATTAACAATCCTGAAAAAGCATAAATCACTTTCTTCATTTATTTCTTAAATTTTTACCAACTTATTAAATAAATTACCTTAACTGTTTTAAAATCTGCGCATATCAGGTTATTTCAGCAATGTTTAAACTGCGTTCATTACTCCTTTAAAATATCCAACAGACTCGGCTATCCCCACCAAAGGATCTGTATTGTCTTTTTCATATTCCAGACTGCATACTCCGGAGTATTTAATCTTTCGGAGGGCTCTGACCAGGGCGGGAAAATCAATTATTCCACGTCCTACTTCGCAATCTTTTCCTGTGGCTTCAGCTGTGGGAACATCCTTTATGTGCATGTCATGAATGCGATTGGCATATTTAATAGTTTCTACAGCCGGATCGAAGCCACAGCGCACAGTATATCCGATATCATGGCACATCCCAATACGCTGATCTAAATTTTTAATCTTTGCATAAACGCTTTCCGGTGATGGGAAAATTTTATCTTCCGGACCATGATTATGTATTGCGTAGTGGAAATCATATTCTTTGACTTTCTTATCTATGTAAGGAAGCAATTCGGGAACAGGGACTCCCACAACCAGCTTGACACCCACACGTTTCGCATATTCAAATGCGCGGTCTGCATCTGCTTCTGATTTCATACTAATGGGACCTACGGCATACCCGGTTATCCCCTTTTCTTTTAATTTGCCATGAAATGCTGCAATTTGTTCTGCTGTGCTGTCGAACGGCAAATGAAAATCTTTTATGCACAGATAGTGTACATCTACTTTTGCGGTCATTTCAAGGGAAGGTTCCAACTTGAATTTTACAAAAGTAAAACCAGCTATTCCTAATTTAAGAATATTTTCATTTTTATTAGCAATACCTGATTCCAGTCCAAATGCGTTTTTAGCTGGAAATGCGGATGATACTCCTAATGTCAATAACCCCGCACCAGTATTTTTGATGAATTGTCTTCTGTTATTCATGATTTTATTATTATCAAAAGTAAAAATACTTCCTTTTTCTTAAACTTCATCAGGCACAATATATTGCTCGCGATATTGCCGCGTCAGCATAGTGTCTGCTTCCGTATCATTAGCAAATTTCTCATAATCGCCCATGAATCTCAATTCACGGCCAAGGCGTTGGGATATATTGGCCAGGTGAACAAGTGTACATGAATAGTGGCCTTCAATGATGTCGCAATTCAGGTCCTCATCTTTACCGGAACGTATTGCATCGATCAGATTTCCCCAGTGTGATCCGACAGCTGCCCCGGATGATCCTACAAGGTCATCATCCCATTCATTTTGATTCTTGTCCTCTTTTGAGCCTGCAAAAGGTGTTTTTTCCCGTTTGCGAAAAGCTTTCCAGGGTCTTGCAGGTTCTCCTTTAAGTTCCATGTAGCCTTCAGTCCCGTAAAAGATATTTCCGACTGAAATACCAACACTTGCTTCAGAATTTGAATATCGCCCCCTGGTTTCAAACTCAAGAATTTTACCATCAGCGTATTTAAATACAGAAGTTTGGGTGTTTGGAGTTTCCTGGGCACACTCTTTTGGGTCAATGCCATATATTCCACCGTTAGAATAGACAGATACAGGGTGTTCGTTTTTACTGAGTCCCCAGCGTGCTACATCGAATTGGTGAGGCCCCTGGTTTCCTGTGTCACCACAACCCGTATCCCAAAACCAGTGCCAGTTATAATGAACCCTCTTTTCATTGTACTGGCGCCAGGGTGCAGGTCCTAACCAGCGATCATAATGAAGAGTGGCAGGGGGTGTGCTGTCTTTGGCAATACCAAACGAATCACGCGGATTAATACACAGACCTCTTGCCATATATACATCACCAATGCCACCGTCATGAAGAAATTTCATGGCATCAATCATATTACTACCCGATCGGTTTTGAAATCCGACCTGCAGACGTACATTATATTTACGTGAAGCCTCAATCATTTTCCGCCCTTCAAAAATATTATGACAACAAGGCTTTTCAACATACACATGTTTACCTGCCTGGCAAGCCCATATAGATCCAAGTGCATGCCAATGGTCAGGTGTCGCAAAAGAAACAACATGAATATTTTTATCATCGAGTACTTTGCGCATATCCCATTCCTGTTTTGGCGCTATTCCATACTTGTCCGTCACCGGCTTTGCCCTTTCATTAAAAAACTGTTCGTCAGCATCACACAAAGTAGTAACCCATACATTCTTAGTATCCTTCAGTGCACAAAAACTTTTAATGTGAGCCTCTCCCCGGCTACGCAGACCAACAACAGCTACATTGATACGCTCGTTAGCTCCGATAATTGAAGCATAAGATCTGGAACTGAACCCCATTCCTCCAATGGCTATTCCGGCAGTTCCCAGAACGCTTTTCCTGATAAAATCTCTTCTCTTTGTCATTTGAATATTATTAAGATTTTCTATTTCAAACTTAAACCAAACGATAGTCTCATTTATTTCTAAAAAAGTGCATTATAAAAAATTAAAGAAGGTATCTCTGGAAATATTATTTACCAGAGATACTCTTTAAATTTAACTGAACACTAATAGTTAATTAATAACCAGGATTCTGCTCCATTTTTGCATCAATATTAAGGTCAATAACAGACTGTGGTATAGGCCACAAGTTATTAAAGTCCTGAATATTTAAACCAAACAAAAATGGATCATCATTATATTTTTTTACTCTCTCGACAAGTTTTCCGAGCCGCATAAGAGTAATCATTCTGAACTCCTCTGTATATAATTCCCGTGCACGTTCATCAAGTATATAATCGATGTCCACTTCTGCCGGTAAAACAGGAGTTGCATTCGCCCGGTTTCTGATAGCGTTGATATCTTCGGCTGCAAGGTCTTTGTTGCCAAGGCCAAGATACCCCTCAGCACGTAACAGATATGTTTCGGCAAGGCGGAAGGCATAAATATCCTTATGACTAAAACCTCCACCTGAGCGGGCTAAGTCTGTTTCATGTTCCAGAGGTGAGGCTATCTTCATCCAGTAAGGGAATATATACTGGCAGGTATCCTTAATTGGATCACGTGTTCCTGCAGGATACAGCGAAAAATCAATCTTTTGTTTGTCAAATATGGATGCCGGGTTATCGAAATAGAAGTTACGTTTGATGCTGTGTTCAGCATTACGGATATCGTTATTCCAATCACTTCTCCAGATATCGTATACAAGATAATTGGTGGGCCGGGTCCACGAAACCGGACGGCCTAACGTGTCTGAGTAACCTGTATAATTTCCCTGATAGAATTCACCCCTGAATGCTTTTTGACCATCGGGAGTGTTACCCATACGGAAATATGCCGGTCCGAAAGCTCTTTCACCGGAATTTTCGCCGCCTCCTGTAATGAAGGGCTCAATCTGAACCACCCAGATATCCTCAGTATTTCCCGGAAAGTTTTGATTTTCGTTAACGAAGAGATCATAATAAACATCTCCTGATCCGAATACATCATTACCCAGTTTTGTTCCGAAGCGGGTTTGCATAAGTGAATAATTATAATTTTCTATTACGTTTGAAGCAGCATCCACAGCATCCTGAAATTTACTCTGTGCAAGATATATCTCGCTCAAAAGGTGCCAGGCAGCTCCCTGGGTAATTGCTCCAGGGGCCCATTCTGTACCCGGTACAGGTAGATTAACAGTTCCGAAAATGAGATCATCTTCGATTAATTTATAGATTTCTGCTTTCGGTGCCCTTACAAAATCAGCTTTTCCGGTATTTACTGCCGCATCAACCAGAGGGACATCTCCCCATAAAGTAACAATGAAGCGATATGTAAACGCCCTGAAGAATTTTGCTTCTGCCAGGTATCTGTTTCTTTCAGCATCATCAGTCCATGCGGTAATATCTGAATTGGAAATTCCATCAATAAGAACGTCGGTTTTTTGAATAATTGAATAAAACCAGTTCCAGAAATCGGTGACCCAATATTGATTGGGATTCAGGTTAATGCTATAGTTTGTAAGGAAGGGATTACCACCCGGATCCTCCCCATAAAAGGCTACGTCAGTTCCGACACCTTTCAGTATCTGTAATTCCCCATCAGTACCAACGAAGAAACGGCTACGGATATCATCATTTAATGCAGCTATTCCCTGCTTTGCTCCGGCAGGGTTTGAGAAGGCATTTGACGGGCTCAGGAAATCCAGGGGTACCTCCTTCAGAATTTCTTTTTCGTTACAACCAGCGAGGATTGATAGAAAAATTACTGTAAGCAATGAAAAAATCTTACTGAAGTGTAATTTATTTATTTTGTATTTCATTGTTTTATAATTTAAGTTTTAACATTTTAAACTTTGTCCTTATTCAAAATCTTTTACGGAATTTTGGAAAGTGATTTTGAGAAAGAGAAAAAATTATATCTATTGGTTACTCATAAGTTGTGATAATACTGGTTCACAGAGATTTATTAAACTGAATGCCATGTATAATCAGAAGCTTAGTGAGATACCTCCTATTATACTTCTCATCATCGGAGTATTTTCCACATTTTCAGGATCCCAGCCCGACCATTTTGTAAACGTGTATAAATTTTTACCACTTATATAAGCTGTCAGACCTCTTATTCCCAAAGTATTCAGGAAATCCTGATTAAACCGGTAATTAAGGGAAACATCCTGAATTCTCACAAAACTCCTGCTTTCATAAACTCCGCTTGTTATTATTGGATTGGAGTAAATTCCGGGAGAGTTAGTTACACCGTTATCAGGTGTCCAGTAGGGGCGCACTGCAGTAGTGTTTCTCCTGTATGTATCATCAACGTCAAGATTGGCAGAAATTACATTGGTGTAATTATTCATAATGTAATAATTGTTTCCGCCCTGTATGGAGTTAATAAAGAATGAGAAAGTGAAATTTTTATAATTCAGCGAACTGTTAATACCAAACCGATAGTTAGGAATTCCATAACCGATAATAGTTCTGTCATTATTCGCATCAATCTGACCATCCTTGTTTAAATCCACATATCTGAACTGGCCGGGGAAAAAGTCGGCTACCGGAATATTATGATTATAAAGTTCTTCTTCAGTCCATACTCCTCCTGCTGCTTTATAATCATAAACGGCGCTAATAGGTTGTCCGACAAACCAGCCGTTACCAATATCTTCGTCATTTTTCCCACCATACAACTTTGTGATCTTATCCCTGTCAAGAGCAAAAATAAATTTGGTTTCCCAACGGACAGCCCTTTCAACATTGACAGTAGTTAATTCCAGTTCAATGCCCTTGTTATCAATCCCTCCGATATTGGACCATACATTCAGATATCCCGTAGTTCCGGGGATTGATCTGTTCACCAGAACATTGCTCGTTTTGCTTTTATAAACGTCAATTGAACCAGAAACTCTGTGATTCAGAACAATATAATCGAGTCCAATATTATAAGATAATGTTGACTCCCAACCAAGATCAGCATTTCCCAGGTTACTTGGATAAACACCAATTACTGAAGTAGCACCATATACATAAGCAGTATTAGCCATTTTTGAGAAGCTTGAATACCGCCCTATGCCCTGGTTTCCATTAACACCGACTGATGTTCTCAGCTTTAAAAAGTTTAACCAGGTCAGGCTTTTAACAAAACTTTCTTCTGATGCGACCCAACCAAGAGAAAATGAAGGAAACACAGCGAATTTCTTATTCGCTCCGAAACCTGAATAACCATCTCTCCTTATTGTTCCTGTTAACAAATATTTATTTTTGAAGGAATAAAATACACGTGCCATATATGAAAGACTATTTTCTTCCCAGGCACCTGAACTTGCAGTTATTACTTTTCCAAGTTGCACGGAGTTGAACCCCAAAATCTCATTGTCAAATCCCTCTGCATTAATAAAAGAGTTTTCTCCTTTACGATTTTCGCGGCTGTAAAGGAATGTGGCATTTAATTTATGGTTGGCTGCAAGAGTTAAATTGTATGAGACAATATTATTAAAAATCCAATCCTTCTCTTCTGTTGTTGATTTAGTACCGGCACCACCTAAATTTGAACCAGTAGGTGTAAAAGACGGGTAATAATCATTCTTCTTTCCCGTGAGAAAAGTGTTGGAATAATTGAATTCATAAGTCAACCCTTTAATTTTTGGAACATTAACTTTTGCACTGATTGTATTAATAATGTTGGTAGTTATATCAACATCATCTTCTAACAGAGGCATAAAAGGGTGAGGCATATAAGCTTCTCCTGTGAGGTACATTGGGTATGAGGTTCCGTTCGCATTAAACATATTGGCCAGGGGGCTGGCATTTCTTGCGTCATCCAGAGAGGTCGATATCCCTGAATAATCACGCATGGACACTGAAGTGATTAATCCGATTTTCAGCCAATCGGTAATTTTATTCTCAAAACTGGAATGGAGTGTTGTTCTCTTAAACTTATCATTCAACATAATACCTTGCTGATTGGTATATGAGCCGGAAACGAAATAATTGGTATTTGCAGTTTTCCCGGATACACTCAGGTCGTAATTTTGAATGGGAGCAGCCGATTTCATCACTTCATCAACCCAGTTTATTTCTTTTCCTGCGAGGTAATTGTCTCTTTCCTCCTGAGTGCGTAAACGTAATGCTACAACATTACGGTCTGTAATATCGGGCCTTACGGGTTTTCCCACCGCACTTGTAGGATTGGTCGCATACCAGCCATAAAGACTCTGCTGATAATAAAAGTCAACCATCCTTACTGCATATTCCTCAGCATTCATAACACGCATAGGATTATTTGTCATTGACTGTGCACCTGCGTACATGTTAAAGTTGAAAAGCGGCTTATCAGTCTTCCCTCTTTTTGTAGTGATAAGCATAACACCGTTGGCAGATTTTGAACCATAAACAGCTGCAGAGCTGGCATCTTTCAATACGTCAATTGATTCAACATCATTAATGTTGATGTCTGAAATTGAACCGTTGTAGATGATTCCGTCAATTACAACCAAAGGTTGATCTGAAGCCGAAAGTGACGTTTGTCCCCTTATAGCGAACGAAGGTTCCGCTCCTGCAACAGCTCCTGCACCAATACTTACTCCGGCTGTGCTTCCCTGAAGAGCCTGAAGAATTGAAACGTTTGCTGCTTCTCCTTTTCCTGACATATCAACCCTGACAACAGAGCCTGTCAGATCGCTTTTTTTCATTGTGCCATAACCAATTACCACAACCTCATTCAGACCAATTGCAGCCTCTATCAAATTTACATTGATCTGGTTTGATGTTCCGATATCGATAGTCTGAGATTCCATTCCAATAAATGAGAATGTCAGTGTTTTTGATCCCTGAGGTACTGTAATACTGAATTTACCATTGGAATCGGTTATTGCACCCACAGTGGTTCCGGTGACAACTACATTTGCTCCTGCAATGGGACCATTTTTGTCGGAGACCGTTCCGGTTATTAAATTTTGTTGCTGCAACAATGAAGGCGTTCCAGGCTGTTCTTTTGGGGTGAGAACTATCTGACGGTCATAAACAGAAAAGTTCACTTTTTTATCAAAAAGATCTGTCAGAATGTCTTTAATAGTTTCTGACTTAACATCGATGTCAACTTTTCTTTCCACATCAATGAGTTTTGGACTATACAGGAAGAAAAACTCACTTTGGTCTTCAATTGTTTTAAGCACATCTGAGATTTTGACATCTTCAAGCTTCAGGGTAAGCTTTGTCATTTGTGAATATAATTCAGATGCCCAAAGTTGAGAAATGGTAAAGATTGATAAGAAGAGGGTTAGTTTCATGACTCTGAATGTTTTTCTTGAAATGAATCCAGACAGATTCCTTTCACAATAATCTCGAATTTTTTTCATAGATTTGAATGGATTAGGTTTACTACAGTTTTTCTGAAATCAAGTACTTAATCTGGCGGGATTGTGGGCAAACACGGTCCCGCTTTTTCTCAAAATCGGCTATTCTCCATAGGCTATCATTTTAGTGACTAACGATATATTTTTAATCTATTTCTTCCTGTAACTTAAGATGATTTCCCTTTTTGTAAATACCCCTTCATCTATCTCTTTCCGGTTTGAAATGGTATAGTTAACTGGTGTCACAAGTGTCATAAGTTCCATAATCTGGGGAAGTGTTTCATGTACAAAAGTCGCAGTATATGTAAGTTCAAGTAATTCAGGATCCTTTATTTGAATTTCAACATTAAACCATCTGCTGAGTTTTTTAACAACTTCTGACATCGGTTCCTTTTTGAATATCAGCTTTCCATCTTTCCACGAATAATATCTCTCATCTTCAATAGGATGGGTTATGATCTGTTTGTCGCTCTTTTGATATATCGCCAATTCGGATGGTCTCAATTTATAAACAGTATTACTGCCCGCGTCTGACTTCTGAATCTCAACAACGCCATTTATAAGCGAAGTCTCAATCCTATCTTCGTCGGAATAAGCAAGTATGTTAAATGTTGTTCCGTGTGCCACAACCCGTATTTCTCCTGCCCTGACAACAAAAGGTATTTTTGGATTAGGAGTTACTTCAAAATATCCCTCACCGGTAAGCTCAACTGTCCGGGAATCTCCCTGAAACAGAGCCGGATACTTTAATCTACTGCTGTGATTTAACCAGACTTTTGAACCATCAGGTAATGTAACTTTGGTTATAGCATCAACAGAAGAAAAAACTTCATTAAAGGCCTGATTTACAAAAATCTGACCATGCCGGACCGACTGATACTTAAAAGACGTGTACAATGCAAAACAAAAAACAGGAACAAAAAGTACTGCAGCCACCCGTGTAAGAAAAGAGATGTAATGTTTTCTTCTTTTGTTTCTTATAAGATTGTGATCAGCCTTTTCTAACAACTCCTTCGATTGATCCAGATTAGCTTTTTGGTGTATCCTGTCGAGAATCAGATCAAAATTCACGAGATAGTCACTGTCTTCATCAGACAATTGTTCCCATATTTGAAATAGAAGAGCTTTCCCTTCAGCTGTTCTGGCAGATCCCTCAAACCATTCCAAAACAGAACTCAATTCCTCAGCTGTGCAACTATTTTTAAAGTACTTTTCTAATACCTCTTTATTCATGTCTCAAATTAATTTGAGTAAAAAGCACTTCCGGTATTTTGACAGAAGTGCTTTATCACCCCTCATAATTAACCTAACTAAACCAATACCATATTCTATTAATCCCTGTCTGTATTCAATATTTTGATACATTTTAATGATTAGACGCAGCAACAGATAATTACCACTACCCGGAAAATGAAAATTTTAATAAAAAATTATGGATGTAATATGAGTACTAGACGAAAAGATACCAGAAAAGCATGGCAATCAATGAGTAATTGCTTATTCCTTTACGAATAGTTTTAAGTGCACGTGACATATGATTTTCTATAGTATTTACAGAAATATTTAACCGTTCGGCAATTTCCTGGTATTTCAGGCCTTCAACATTGTGAAATAAGTAAACCTCTTTTTGACGGGCAGGAAGGTGGTTTATAATATCATTAAACGTATCTTTCAATTCATTATATTCAAGTTCAATATTGACAGCGTTCTGCTCCAAATCCTGCAAGGATCTCAGATATTCAATAAACTGAGATTCCCTGATTTTCTTTCTTATTATTGAAATTGCTGAATTATAAGCTATTGTGAATATATAACATTTTATTGATGAGTTTTTCTCAACTTTATTCCGGTTCCCCCATAAATTAAGAAAGACATCCTGAACAATGTTTTCAGAATCTTCTGTTGATTTAAGAATTGAATACGTAAAATTAAATATCCTTTTACTATATTTCTTATACAGGATATCAAAAGCCAACACATTGCCGTCTTTGATCTCCTGCATCAGGCTTTCGTCATCGAATGAAATGGATTCTTTCATAAAAGGGAACTCACATTTTCAAAGATACATTTATTTAGGAGATAACCATATTTCACTCCGGTTTATTGAGGAGGCACCTATTGTCAAAACATAGATTTGGTCTTAAGTCCTAAGATACAGGTAAATCTGAAGAGCCTTAATCAACGTTCTCCCCCGCAATTACTGCTGCTTCAATCAGTGTTCGTGAACATGATTTCAACAGGTACCTTACTCATTTCTGAGTGAATCAGCCGGGTTGGAGAGCGCTGCCCTGATTGACTGGATGCTTATGGTAGCCATTGAGATAACAATAGTGAACAGGCCGCTTATAATGAAGACCCATACCGGAATGGAAATGTGGTAGACAAAACCCCGAAGCCATTCATTTGCAGCATACAAGGCAACAGGCACCGCGACTATAAAGGCAATTAATACAGGTTTGAGATAGTCGACCATCATGTGCAGAATTATATCTGCGGCATCAGCACCCATAATCTTCCTGATGCCGGTCTCTTTGGTTCGCTGAACAGTCATTATAGCTACAATTCCAAATAATCCAAGGCAGGCCAACAGAATGGCTATGGCTGAGAACGTACCGAATATTCCGGCCGTCCGGTATTCGTTCTTATATAATGCATCATATTCCTCGTCAAGGAAATGGTATTCAAAAGGTCTGTCCGGCATTCTTTCACTCCAGATCTTTTTAAAGGAAGCGAGGGCAGCCGGTGTATCTTTACCATTTATTTTGACCAGAATTACCCTCAGAAATTCATCGTTAAGAAAAATGACCAGCGGCATTACCGGCTCATGCAAAGAGGCGATGTGGAAATCACTGACAACAGCTTTTACTCTTCCCGGAAACCCTATTTTTAACTCACGACCTATACTTTCTTCCGGCGTCCAGCCAATTGCTTTTACCGCGGTCTCATTCAAAATTAAGCTGTATCTGAAGCCGTCACTGTTTTTCAGAGCCTTTAACTGCTGAAGATCAGATTCTGTAAAATCGGAACCTGCAATTATTTTAATGCCAAGGGTCTTTAAAAAGTCAAGGTCGACGGGAATGGCTCTGGTGCTAAATTGTTTTTCGCCGGTCTCTGTGGCAGCTGTCATGGTACTTGTCCACCTGATCTCAACGGGTGTTGTGTTACCAGCGCTTACTTCCTCAATATAAGGATCCTGCTTTAATGCTGCTTTAAGTTTATAATAATTGGGCCAGCTTCGGGCGCTCATTTGCAGGTAAACAACTCTGGTTTTATCATACCCGAGATTTTTATTCATTATATATGACCTTTGCTGCTGAATAACAAGAGTCGTAATTATCAAAACAATTGATATTGCGAATTGAAAAATAATAAGTGATCTTCTGAACTTTCCTCCTGAAGCTGAAAAAAGAGATCCCGATTTCAGGATATTCTGCAGATCATACCCCGAAACAATCATTGCAGGATAAGCCCCGGCCAGGATGCTTACCAGAGCGCTTAGAATAATTATTGTTGCGATTATTGCCGGCTGAAAAAGTAAGGAGATCGTGAACATTCTTCCGGTCAGCATGCTGAAGTAAGGAAGAAGTACCATTGCTCCTGTAATTGAAAAGATAGCTGCTATTATCGTAAGTATTACGGATTCACCAATAAAATGGATGAATAATTGCCCTTTACGGGCTCCCAGTACTTTTCTAACCCCTATCTCTTTTGTCTGCTCCGATGCCCGGGCGACTGTTATATTGGCATAATTAATACATGCTATAAGAAGTATAAGCACTGCAATTATTATGAGGACATAGATATAGATAAAAGGTGTATTCGGAACAAGACCATCTAAATTGGAATGCAGGTGAACACTTGTCAAAGGTTCAAGATGATAACTGAAATAATCAATTCCCGGTAACCCTGTCTCCTCTTTGGTGACATTCCGCATATAGGTCTCAATCGAATTGTTGAGCTCAGTGAGACCGGTTCCTTTTTCCAGTAATAAATATGTAATGTAATTTGCAGGAAACCACTCTTCGGTTTTAGAAGCTTCCAGGTTGACAAATGATACCAGAAAATCAAATTTTATCTGTGAATTATCAGGGATATCCTCCAGCACGGCAGTTACTTTGCAGTTTTGATTCCCGTCGATAACCAGGTCTTTCCCAAGCGGATCATCATCACCGAAATACTTTTTTGCCATAGCCCTTGTAAGTACAATCTTATCGGGGCCATCCAGGGCATTTGATATGTCACCTTCTACCGGTGGAAAAGTGAATATGCTCAGAAAGGTTGAATCCACAAAAAGAAAATCCTTCTCGTTAAAAATAATATCCTTGTTTTTTACCACCTTCGGATTTCTTATTATCCGGGTATAAGATTTCACAGAAGGAAAAATCTTCTGCAGTTGCGGCCCTGCCTTGGTACCGGTTATTGCTATCTGATTCCGGTCTGCACCTACAGAATATTCCATTACCATCCGTGCAATATTATCTGCCTGTTTGTTGAACCGGTCAAAACTCAGTTCATAATATACATACACTGCTATAAGGGAAAAGCAGACTAATCCGATGAAGAGGCTTATTAATCGTATGACCGATGACAATTTGTTCCGGGATAATCTGCGCAGGGAAATAAGAATATAGTTCTTCAGCATATAGATAATTTATTATAAGGTCTCTGATTATACTTAAAAAGTCATTTATTAACAGACGCCGGCAAAACTCTTTTGATGCATGAAAAATGACTTTCAACTAATCTTCAGGAGGAAGAAATTTCACGTGAAGCAACTTCCAATACATAACCTGTGGGATAGAGAATAACCTGGTTGTCTCGTTTACAAAATCGATCTGTGAGATGTTCCTGAAATAATTATCTCAATCATATAATGTACTTTTGTGGTCGCAACTTATTGAGTGAGGGGATTTATCAGGATGAACAAAAAAAACATTAAAATTATTATCAGTATTGCCCTGGGGATCGCTGCATTACCCTTGATCTTTATTGTCTGCGTTTATTTCGGGGCATTCGGTCATCTGCAGAGTAAAGGGGAACTCATTGAATTCAGAAATGCTGAAGCTACCCAGGTGTTCTCTTCAGAGCATGAACTTATTGGCAGGATCTACTATAAAAACAGAACAAATATTTCCTGGTCGCAGTTACCGCCCTCTCTTGTCAATGCTTTGATTGCCACGGAAGATGCACGATTCTATGAACATAAAGGCATTGACGTCAGGAGTCTGATCAGGGTTCTCTTCAAATCGCTTTTACTGGGCAACCGTGAATCGGGCGGCGGCAGTACCATTTCACAGCAACTGGCAAAGAACATGTTTGGCCGTAATAACTCCGGATTCCCGTCACTTTTGATAAGCAAGACAAAGGAGGCGATCCTGGCTCATCGTCTTGAAATGACATTCAGCAAGCAGGAAATACTGACTCTTTACCTTAATACCGTCTCTTTCGGAGAAAATATCTATGGAATAGAAACAGCATCCCTGTTATATTTCAATAAACAGGTTGAATTTCTGAACATTGAAGAGTCAGCTGTTTTGATCGGGATGCTCAAGGGAAACACCCTGTACAATCCCCGTCTTCATCCTGAAAATGCTTTTGCACGAAGGAATGTGGTACTAAAGCAGATGGAGAAGTACAGATATATCGGTGCAGCCCTTACGGATTCACTCTGCAGACTACCGTTGAAGCTGAATTATAAAGACATTATAACCGAAGGTCCGGCTGATTATTTTATTGTGAGGGTAAAAAATGAAGCTGAACAGATTCTTCAGGATATTTATTCAGAAACCGGCAAAAAGTGGAATATTGAAGAAGACGGATTGGTGCTGATAACCACTCTCAATCTTACTCTTCAAAAGTATGTACTGAAATCATTCCGCGAACATTTGTCGGTCATGCAGAAAAGATTATGGAACCAGTATCAGACTCCGTCAGGGAAGGCTGAAGTTGGCAGGATTGCTGAACAGATGATAAAGGAGATGAAAATTGAAAGGCGTGCCGGCGAAATCAATTTAAGGCAGATCTTTGACTGGAACGGTTCACATAACAGTTCTATTTCAGTCGCAGACAGCATAAGACAGGCTTTACTGATATTGCACGCCGGTCTGATAGCGATGGACCCTTTTACCGGTTATGTCAAAACATGGGTCGGAGGTATCGATTTTAAAAGCCAGCCGTTTGACCAGATATATGCCAGGAGGCAGATGGCTTCAGCTTTCAAACCAGTCCTTTATGCTGAGGCTTTTGAAAAAGGCATGGATCCATGTGAGTATCTTGATAATGATTCAATTGTTGTTTCCACGGAGACCGGGGACTGGAGTCCTGCAAATTATGATCACACGACCGGGGGGAAATATTCACTTGCCGGAGCACTCGCCATGTCAATGAATATCCCAACCTATAATTTGTTCATGGCTGTCGGATATGACAACGTCGATTCTCTCTGGAAGAAAATGGGTTTTTCCTTCCCGCTGGCCGACAACCCGTCACTCGCGCTTGGCACTGCGGAAGCAAGTATCATTGAAACTGCCGTGGCTTACTCGGCATTCGCAAACGGAGGTTTCAGGATCACTCCCCGAACTATTTTATCAATAGCTTCACCTGATGGAGAAATTATCTACAGGGACGAACCCGTTGCTGTAAATGAAAGGGTGCTGAATGAAAGATCCTCTCTGCTGGTCAGTGCGATTTTGCAGAAAGCTGTCAGGGAAGGAACGGGCGCTTCCATGAGCAGTATTTACGGTATAAAATTCCCGATGGCAGGTAAAACCGGAACTTCACAGGATTATTCCGATGCATGGTTTGCGGCTTTTAATCCAAAGCTTGTAATGGTGGCCAGAGTAGGTGCCTCATCGGGGGCCATTCATTTCAACAACGGCTCAAACGGTTCCGGCAGCACTCTCGCCCTGCCCCTTGTTGCATTGACTCTCAGAAAGCTGCAGGAGAATGACACCCTGAGCAGACAATTCGAAGCCCCATTCCCTGAACTGCCCCTTGAACTGAAGGGAGCGCTTGACTGTCCTGATTTTAAAGAAAATAACATCTTTGACAGGGTGCGCGACCTCTTTCAGAAAAAGAAGAACGCTCAGGATACAACCGGTAAAAATATTAAAAAGAAAAGAAAAGGATTCTTTAGCAGACTATTCGGCAGGTAATCCTCCCGATTATGTTACTGTATTAACTGTTTAATGGAAAGAGTGATTGATCTTCAGTTATTATTCCGCTAATATTGATTAACTTAACTCCGGAAATTTTTATCATATGTATCTTCCCGTCGCTGTATTGTTGTTGATTGGTTACACATTCTATAATTCAGGTCAGAATATGAAAAAAATTGAAGTCGGGAGCCCTGTTCCCCGTTTTACTCTTCCTGATCAGAACGGAAACCTGTTTTCAATTGATTCGGTAATCGGCAAAAAAAACCTGGTAATTTATTTCTATCCGCAGGATGACAGTCCGGGCTGCACCAAAGAAGCATGTTATTTCCGCGATGAACTGGATGTTTTCCTCGAAGAAGATGCAATTATAATCGGGATCAGCGGGCAATCTGTTGAGAGTCATAAAAAATTTGATGAAAAATATAAACTTGGCTTTACACTTCTGAGTGACAAAGGTGACAAGGTAAGGAAGCTATTCGGCGTACCGGTCAATTTTTTCGGCATGCTGCCCGGCAGGGTGACCTATATTGTAAACAAGTCAGGCGTGGTGGTATATATCTTTGACTCACAGACACAAGCCAGAAAACATGTGGATGAAGCTATGAGGATACTTAAGGAAATGAAATAGGAATACAACCACTCCCCTCCCCTTTTGTAATTTCAATTTAACTTTCTACATTTGGAAAGCAATGCACCTGTAGAATTGTTTATGAGAAAAATAATACGCCATTTAAGTTATCCCCTCCTGATCTGAATATGATTCATTTATTAAATTTTACCAAAAAAACAATAAAACCCAAAATAAGGTAATAAGGTCTGAAGATCAATTATATCATTTTCTACTAAGGTCAGGAAAAAAAAATAAGGTTTTTTCGACCCCTGGCAAAACATCAGTTCAAAAATCAGGCAGCATGAAAGCGGGATAGGGTAATGCAAAGTTAATAGAGAGCTTTCAAACCACTTTATTTATCTTTGCACCTGATGACTGACCTTTTTAAAATATTCATGCTGACGGAGGAGGGGGCCGCAAAAATTGCAGCAAAACCCGAGGAGCCTCATTTTCACGATTTTGAGGAATTGCTTGTTGGCATGGAAGGTACATTGGAACATTTTATTGATTTCAGAGAGGAAGAATTCGATGCTCCTTATGTCAGCTATGTCACCAAAGGCAAAATACACCGGGTAATCCCCCGGTTGAAAAATAATAAATGCAGGATCTGGGTTATTCGCTTCAGGAGCGAGTTTATACCTGAGACCACCTTCCAGCTCTATTCAAATTATCACGACAAGGCTAACATTTTAATGCAGGAGGGTGAAGGCTTTCGCCGGATACCTGTATTATGTGAAATGATGTCAGGCGAAACGGATCAGCCTTACCCGGATTATGGAGTTGTACGTCAGTTATTAGGTGCATTGTTTACTATAATTGAATCGGAAAGGAAAAAGCTAAACCCTCAGGATCCAAACATTCAGAAAACACAGAACATTACATTTAAAAATTTCCTGATAATACTGGAAGAAAATTTCCGCAGACCTCTGGGAGTTGATTTCTATGCTGAAAAACTATTTATGACTTCCAGAAACCTGAACCTAATATGCCATAATATTTTGCAGCAGAGCGTCACTGAAATCATAGAGACCAGAAAGCTTATTGAAGCTAAAAATCTTTTGATCAGTACAGATAAAACAATCTCTGAAATAAGCTTTGAAATCGGCTTTAACGAGAAGTCCTATTTTACCAGCGTATTCAGGAAAAGATCAGGCCAGACACCCTCCGAATTCCGCGATGAGATGAAAAAGCTCATTTCCTGATATCACAACACTTTTACCAAATACTGTTACCCCTGACCTGCTTGACGGCAGTATCTTTACATCGTCAATTTTAAATGATTATTATAGTAATAAATCAATACATAAAATGGAAACTTTAACAGCAAAAAAAACAAAATGGGTTCTTGACCTTTCGCACAGCGAACTTAATTTCAAAGTAAAACACCTTATGATAGCAAATGTAAAGGGTGAATTCAGGAAATTTGAGGCAGAAGCTGACGGAGAAGATTTCGTAACATCCTCCGTGCTTGTTACTATTGATGCATCATCCATTTTTACTAATGATGATGCCCGTGATGCGCATTTAAAAAGTGCAGATTTCTTCGACGTTGAAAATCACAAGGAGATCACTTTTAAATCGACATCACTTAAAAAAACCGATAATGAAAATTACAAACTCACCGGACAGCTTATGATGAAAGGAGTCAGCAAAAAAGTTACACTGGATGTGGAATTTGGCGGCACCAACAAAGACCCGTGGGGAAATGAGAAAGCAGCCTTTTCTCTTAACGGAGTAATCAATCGTAAAGACTGGGGATTGAACTGGAACGCAGCGCTTGAAACAGGTGGTGTGCTGGTGAGTGATGAAGTGCGCATAAGCGGCGATATACAGTTTGTAAAAAAATCAGCAGAGTAATTTACAGGCTTTGCCTTTTAAAAGTATGTTCGGGAGAAAATTTAAAATCCGGGTCAAAATTGACCAAAACAATTTCAGGAATGAAACTGCATGAACTGAATAAAATTACAGAACCCTTAAACAGCACAGAGAAAATGCCTGTGCTGTTTTTGGGCCATGGCAGTCCTATGAATGCCATCGAAGAAAATGAATTTGTAGCAGGATTCAGGATCATCGGTAAAACACTTCCAAAACCAAAGGCAGTCTTATGCGTATCAGCTCACTGGGAAACAAGAGGAACTTTAATTACTGCCATGGAAAAGCCAAAGACCATTCATGACTTCGGTGGATTTCCATGTGAATTATTTGAGGTCCAATACCCGGCTCCGGGAAGTCCTGAGCTTGCAAAGGAAGCAAAAGGACTCATCAAAAAAACTGAAGCAGGATTGGATCAGAAATGGGGCCTCGACCACGGAGCATGGAGTGTGATAAAACATCTTTATCCCGATGCCGATGTACCTGTTATTGAAATGAGCCTGGACTATTATCAGACACCGCAGAATCATTATGAGCTGGCGAAAGAATTAAAATCACTCAGGGAGAAAGGAATATTGATCATTGGGAGCGGCAACATGGTCCATAATCTGGGACTGGTAGCCTGGGATAAATTAGACAGCGTGTATGGTTTTGACTGGGCCCGGGAAGCAAGCGAAAAAATGAAAAGCTTCATTCTCAGAGGAGATCATCGGTCACTTATAAATTTCAGGTCACAGGGCAAATCGTTTGAGCTTTCGATTCCGACTCCCGAACATTACCTGCCCTTATTGTATGCACTTGCGTTGAAAGAAGACAATGAAAAGATTACATTGTTCAATGACAAACCTGTTGCAGGCGCGCTTACAATGACCTCGGTATTAATTGACTCAAAGGATCGCGCAGTATCTTTTCAATAACCCTGCCTCTCACGTTGTGATCAGGTCAGGGGATGAATTCTGCCACCCTGATACAGGTGGCACTTATTATTTAAACCAGGCCACCAATTTCAAAAATATACCTCCGTGAATATTTTTTCATCCGGAATGCCCTTGTCTTTTAAAATATGAGAGACCTCATATATCATATTTCCATTACCGCAGAGATAGAACAACATATTCCGGTCAACCGGGAACCCCGGTAAAAACCTTGTGACTCTGCCTTTGCGACCCTCATTAAACTCCTTTGAAGTACACAGGATATACCTGCGGGGATCATAATCATCTCTTTCGTATGCCTCACTTTTATAACGGACGCCATGAATGAGGATATAATTAATTCCGGGATAAGACTTTACAAAACTGTGAAACGGGGAAATACCTGTACCCGTCGCAATAAATACCAGTTTACCGGAAAACATATCGAATTTTTCAAGTCCAAAAGATCCAAAGGGTCCGTTAACCTGCAATAACTGACCTGGTTTGCATTGTTTTAGCTTTACCGAAACATGGCCATCAGGAACTTCCCTGACCAGGATCTCGAGGTAATTATCCTTTTCGCCGCTATAGACTGAGTATTCGCGTTGATCCAGTTCACCCTCAGGACCTGCAATAATATGCTGCCCCGCCTTAAACTCCATATTTCCACGGTCGAGCCTCAAAACAAATGTTTCTTCAGTTAAAAAGCGTATTTGGCTGATCTTATGTAAGTCTGTAGTAACTGCAGGACCTGAAGCTTTCCCTTCTGAATGCATGATTTGATAATTCTGTTTGTTCACGACAAAATTAAACAAGGAGATTATTGGATTGTTCAAAGCTGAATACTAATTGTACGCTGCTCATGAAGCAAGCCGGCAAATGGCTCTGAAGGAGCTGAAAATATCAGCTCAGGAAAATCCTTTTCTGCAGATCCTTTAAATAATTATAAATATTGTACATTTATTACTGGTATCTCTTAGAAACTTAAACCTCAACTTGCCATGAAAATGACCCTTGGAAAATCCGGCTTATCATTTTTACTGCTTCTCTTTCTGCTCAGCGGATGCAAAAAAGAACAGCCAATAACCTCACTCCCAAGAGGAGTTCCTGAAGCTGAAGGAGTTTCTTCCCGGGGGATCATTGATTTCCTGGATGCAGCAGCAAAAAGCAGGCATGAATTCCACAGCCTGATGTTCCTGCGGCATGGCAGGGTAATTGCCGAGGGATGGTGGAGTCCATACGGACCGGATCTCAGGCATACACTCTATTCAACAAGCAAAAGCTTTACGGCTACTGCTGTTGGCTTTGCCGTCAGTGAGAAACGGTTGACAGTCAATGATAAAGTAATCTCCTTCTTCCCTGACGATATGCCGGATACGGTTGGTCCTTTTTTATCAGAGATGAAGGTCAGGGATTTACTCAGTATGTCGGCAGGCCAGGACCCTGATCCGACATTTAATGTTGTAACAAAAGACAGTAACTGGGTAAAGGGATTCCTGAGAGTACCCGTTATTCATGAACCGGGCACGAAATTTCTCTATAATACTCTTGCCACTTATATGTTATCAGCCATTGTGCAAAAAGCGACGGGAGAAAAGGTAATTGACTTTCTTAAGCCGCGTTTGTTCGAACCCCTGGCAATTGAGGGCATGGATTGGGAAGTTGATCCCCGGGGAATTAATACGGGTGGCTGGGGCCTGAGGCTGAAAACCGAAGACATGGCGAAATTCGGACAACTATTTTTACAAAAGGGCATCTGGAATGGGAAACAGGTACTCTCTTCCGCATGGATTGAGGAAGCAACAACAAAAAAAATCGACCAGAATCCCGATGCTCCTCAGGCTGTCAGGGATTCAAGCGACTGGCTGCAAGGCTATTGCTATCAGATGTGGCGTTGCCGTCACGATGGATACCGGGCTGACGGGGCTTATGGCCAGTACATAATCGTTCTGCCTGACCAGGATGCTGTAATTGCAGTTACCTGCGAATCGCCTGATATGCAAAGTGAAATAAACCTTATCTGGCAATATCTACTGCCTGCCATTAAGGCGGATAAACTGCCTGAGAACAGTACCCTCGCCACAGCCCTGAAGCAAAAATTATCATCCCTGGCGCTTCCGCTGCCTGCCGCAGGAAATGTATCATCCATAGTTTCACAAATTAACGGCAAGACCTTTGCCCTGGATCCGAATTATAAGCACCTTGAAACAATAAATTTCCGGTTTACAGACAATACCTGCAAGGTCTCAATGGTTATTGATTCAAAGGAGTACAGTTTTTCCCTGGGCTCAGGACACTGGATAACGGGAGAAACAACTCTTCCCGGGCCCGACCTCTTACTGGCCGCCAAAGCTCATTTTGTGGGCCTTCCTCCTGCCAAAGTAGCCGGGAGCTGGGGCTGGAAGGATGAAAATACCCTCGAATTGGTACTGCGTTATATCGAAAGTCCTCATACTGAAACAATCACCTGCAGGTTTGATGGTAAGAATGTAGCAGTTGGCTTTCATTACAGCAATGAGCCCGATAATATTCCACCTGAAATAAAGGGTGCTTCAAAAGATTAAACATTGAGCCCACTCCGTAAAAGCTAAAAAATGAAAATGCCACTTTTCTCAGCAGGCTCAACATTTAATACCAAATTCCACCTGAAATATTTATTTTATTTATAAAAAATCAAATCAGCTATGAAAAGGAGAATTTTTGCTTTCTGTACAGGACTTTTAATTGTTCTCCCGACTGTTACAACACAATATGTTTTCTGTCAGAAAGTACAGGCCAGACAAATCGAATCGTGGATAACAAATCCCGATCGTTCCGCTTTGTTCGAAAAACAGTCCGACACTCTCCTCTTCAGTGACAACAACGAAGGAGAAGGAACCACGATTGTCATTGATGACCGGCAACAGTTCCAGGGGATTGATGGTTTTGGATTTGCTCTTACCGGCGGAAGTGCCGGGCTGATCATGAAAATGAGCCCCGCTGCACGTAACAGGCTGCTGCAGGAACTTTTTTCCGAAAATGGCAGGAGTGCAGGTGTCAGCTATCTTCGTATCAGTATCGGCTCTTCGGACCTTAACGAATTCGTTTTTTCATACGACGATCTACCGGACGGGGAGACAGATTTTGAACTTAAAAAATTCAGCCTTGCACAGGATCTTAATGATGTGATTCCGGTTCTGAAGCAGATTCTGGCCATAAAACAGGATATCAAAATACTCGGTTCACCCTGGTCGGCTCCCAAATGGATGAAAACAAACAATAACGTCAGAGGCGGCTCTCTTAAAAAAGAATGCTATGATGTATATGCACAATATTTTGTGAAATATATTCAGGCAATGAAAAAGGAGGGCATTGCAATTGATGCTATTACAATTCAGAATGAACCGCTGAATTCCAAAAACACACCAAGCATGAGGTGGTTTGTTTCCGAACAGGCTTCCTTTATCAGGGACCACCTTGGGCCAGCCTTCACAAAGGCAGGTCTGACAACCAGAATTATTCTCTTTGATCACAATTGCGACAGGCCTGATTATCCGCTGGCTCTTCTGAGTGATCCGGAACTGGCCCGGTATGCTGATGGATCGGGATTTCACCTTTATGGCGGAGATATTGGAGCTATGACCACTGTTCACATGGCACGGCCCGACAAGAACCTTTACTTTACGGAGCAGATGGTAACTGAAGATCCGGGGAGCCCGGCTATTGACATTACCGAACCGGTCATACGCCTCATTATCGGAGCCACCAGGAACTGGAGCAGAAATGTTATACTCTGGAACCTGGCTGCAGATCCTCTGGACGATCCGCACACCGGTAACGGAGGTTGCTCCATGTGCCAGGGAGCTGTTACCATTGATGGAGATAAAGTTGTCCGCAACATCGCATTTTACACCGTCGCTCATGCTTCAAAATTTATACGACCGGGGTCAGTAAGGATTGCTTCCACATATCCCGGAGACAATACTATCAGCCTTACTGAGGATGAGGAGCAGCCGGGAGTTTTTCGCGCAACTGTGATCACGGATACGCAGGCACTGCCCAACGTGGCATTCAAGACTCCCGAAGGCAGGATAGTATTGATTGTAGCCAATAACACCTGGTCTGTCAGCTCATTCACGATTCAGTACGATGGACAGTTTGCCGGCATACGTCTCAAACCGGGAGCCGTGGGCACTTATATATGGTAACATCCCCACAAATTATCTGGAAGCGCAAATGATTGACGGACCTCCTCAGAATTTTTTGGTAACCACAATCAAAAACGTCCTGATCTATTCATACCTTAAAGATTGCGCAGGGTTCACCTGTGCGGCCCTGAGTGTGCGGTAGCTGATAGTCAGAACTGCAATGCCCAATGCAATGACCAATCCTCCAAGGAAGGTAAGCAGACCGGGGTTTATCCTGTAATAAAAGTCCTCAAGCCATTTCCCCGATACATAGTAGATTAAAGGAAAAGAGAGAAGCGCTGAGACAGATATCAGGATTATTATCTCGCGTGATATTGCAAAATAGATACCTGGGATGGAAGAACCCATTGCTTTCCTCACACCGATCTCTTTGGTACGTTGTTCCACAGTATATGAAGTGAGCCCGTATAATCCGAGAACTGCAATAAAAATTGCAAGGATGGAAGATATAACAGCAATAAGGGTGTTCTGACTATCTTTTGCATAGAGCTGCTTCATTATATCTTCAATGAAATAGTACCTTAACGGATCATCAGTTACAAACTCCTTCCATTTAATCTCAATTTTATTAATTGTTTCCCTGTAATTCTTAGGTGATATTTTGACAGTCATATATCCATACCTGTCTTTTTCTGATTTTAACCTGAAAATCAAAGGAGCTATCTGGTTCCGCTGTGATTCAAATACAAAATCGTTTACCACTCCTATAATTGGATAATAAACCACTTTGCCGGAGTCACGATATCCCATTATTCTTGATTTTCCGGGATCTATATTGAATTTTTTTATCGCAGATTCATTCAGAATGCAGGCATCGGCATCAGCAAGAAACTCTTTATTAAAGAATCTGCCAGACTTAAGCTTCATGCCATAGGTTTCCAGAAATTTATAATCTACAAAGTTTGTCCTCATAAGAATTGTCTCATCTTTTTTCCCTTCCACCATATAACCACCATTATTATTTGGGTTTCCCGGAACTGTAGCGGAGCTTGTCACAGATATGACTCCGGGGATCGTACTGATCGTTTCTTTAAATGACTTTGCATTAAAACCCAGTGCTTCCTCATTCTCAAGCACAAGCAGCTGATCTTTAATAAAACCGGGATCTTTTTCAATCATAAATAATATTTGCCGGTACATGATCAGGGTACCCACAATCAGGAAAATAGAGATAGTAAACTGCATTACAACAAGGACTTTCCTGAGACTCCCTTTGTGACCGCTGTTATTAATGTTTCCCTTAAGCACTCTGTAAGGACTGTAAGCAGAGAGAATGAAAGCAGGATAGCTGCCTGCAAGGATCCCTGTTATCAATGCAAACAGGATCATAAAGGTTGTCATGAACCAGATATCTGAAAGTTTCAGTGTAAGGCTTGTGCCGAGCAGATCATTGAAATAGGGAAGAATAAGTTTAATAATAATAAGTGCGACAATGGTTGAGAGAAATGACATTATAACGGACTCTGTAATGAACTGGATAATGAGCATTCCTTTTGTGGACCCACCGAGCTTTTTTATTCCTACCTCTTTTGCTCTTGCAGCTGCCTGTGCAGTGGAAAGATTAGTGAAATTAACCACAGCCACAAGAAGGATAAGCAAGGCTATGCAGGCCAGGATCTTTAATAATTTCGGGTCGCCCGCCGCAAGAAAGGCAGGCTTAACGGAGGTATCAAGGTGAATATCTGTAAGTCTCTGAAGAGAATATCCGTATTTGTTTCCCCTGGAGAGAAAATCTTCGAAGGAGATATTCAGAAAACTCTGTATCTCCGGCCCGACCAACCTGCTTATCAGTGCCGGAAATTTTTCATTTATATCTTTATAGTCAGCATTTGGCTTAAGAAGCAAATATGTATTTATGCAACTGCCAGACCATTCCTGGCTTTTTACCTGAGAATCTGAAAGAAGAGATACCAGTATGGCAGCCTTGAAGTGGGAGTTGCCCGGAATATCTCCCATGACTCCGGTAACGATATATGTTGCAGTATCTTTACCTATTTTCAGGATCCTATCAATCGGGTTATTATCCCCGAATAGTTTTTTGGCCATAGAACTTGAGAGAACGACTTTCCGGGGAGCATTAAGAAGATTTCCCGGGTCACCCTTTATTACCGGAATAGTGAAAAAATTAAAGAAAGATGAGTCTGCTTCAATTATATTTTCTTCATCATAAGTCTGATTATTATAGGTTACTGTTGTAGCACCGTACATTCTCCTCATCCTCAGAAAATCCTCCACTTCAGGAAATTCCCTGACTATTTCAGCGCCTATCGGAAATGAGGAAGTAGCTTCGGTAAATTCCTGACCACCTACCCTCATATTCAGAACAATGTTGAATATTCTGTCTTTCCTGACATTAAACCGGTCATAACTTGCTTCGTACATTATATAAAATGCAATAAGAAGACTGCATGCAATTCCGATGGAAAGACCGGTTATATTGATGATTATATAAGACCGCTGTCTTTTAAATGATCTCAGACTGTGTTTAATGATATTAGTAAGCATATTAGATACAGATTAGGTTATTAATATTTTTAATTACAGGTAAGATTCTGAAACGATTTATTATGATAAGTATCGTTTTTACTTAAAGACGTCCATCAAAATGCTTCGATGCAATGAAAATATAAGAATTTGGATTTATTGTTATTTCCTTTAACAGTATAAAATACCCATAGGAAGCAAAAGTCAACTTTTGCAAATATTAACTTAATTGATACTCTATTGTAGCGTTAGCCAATAAGTCTAGCCAGTCAGGAGAAGTTGGGAACTACATTACCCTTCAGATATTTCTTTTTTTCTGACAAACCGGATGAGATGTACATTGCTGAAAATAAGCTCAATACCCTTTTCAATATTTTTTTCAATTATGTCCGGTTAAAGATATTTGCTGACTATATCTCTTTTTGAAAAGGGAGCAAACAGAAATCTCTTCATTACTTTCCATGATGAAAGCCATGATATCTTTGCCCCATTAATTTTGTTCTCTATCATTTTTCTTACCAGGAAGGGTGTTACCGTCTCAGGATCATTTGCAAGAATATTATATATCCTGATGAGCTGTCTGTTGTTTATGGGGATCTTTCCTTAAAGGTTCAAGAGTCAGATCGGTTAAAACCATACCAGGACTAATAGTTCCCACAATTACAGGACCATTTTTTACCTCTTTTGCAAATGCATCTGTAAAATATCTTACAGCCCGTTTTGATGTTCCATAAGGTGTCAGTCCGGAAATTGTTCTTCCATCACTTCCCAGACCTTCCATATTGTAGATGGCACCGAAACCCTGCAGCAGCATCCGGTTATAAGCAATATGAGTTGCGAGCATCAGCCCCTTGACATTTGTGTCAATTATTTTCATAAATGCATTGGGAGGAATATGATAAAATGAAGTCTGTTCATATGAAATTCCGGCGTTATTTACCCAGATGTCGATCCTCCCAAAAGTTTTAAACGTACTTTCCCATAAGTTATTCAGGTCTTCTTCATTAGTCACATCGCATCTTAATGCAATATAATTTTCCTTTACTGAATTGGCTTTTAAGCAATATCAATGATTTTTCTATTGATTCCTCTGATGTCCCTGTGTATCCGACATTCCATCCGGATTGAAGGAAATTTTCCACCAGTCCTGCACCAATGCCCCTTGTTCCTCCTGTAATAATTACTGTTTTCATCTCCGGATAAATTAAAATTCAGTCTTTTTTTTGCTAAAATCATTGTAAATATAAGCTAAAGTATGATATGCATATGTCAATCTTAGCCACACCATTAATTGTCATTAATAGTCATTAAGTGGTCATTAAGTGGTCATTAATTGTCATTAATTGTCATTAATTGTCATTGATTGTCATTAGGTGGTCATTAAGTAGTCATTGATTGTCATTAGGTGGTCATTAAGTAGTCATTAATTGTCATTAGGTGGTCATTAAGTAGTCATTAAGTAGTCATTAATTGTCATTAAATAGTCATTAATTGTCACTGCTGTCCGGTTAAGAATCCCAGATTAATAGCTGGTTATCGTCGGACAAATTGTTAAAGTTAAAATTACTATTAAAAAGTTCTTTGATAGGAGTCTTCTCAAAAAGAGTTTGACCCATTGTTTGAGCGAAAGTGTAAAGGCTGATTGCCATATTTAATTTTTTCTTGGCAATTGCGATCAGCAGGAAGGTGCCGATAGCGATCCATATCTGACAATATACTGCATTCGGACTTGTGCCGTAAAATGATTTGATATGAAGATGTTGTTTGATCCATTTGAAGAAAAGTTCAATCTTCCATCTTTCCCGGTAAAGTTCTGCGATTGTCAAAGCTGGAAGATCGAAGTCGTTGGTCATAAAAGTGTAAACGACACTTGTTGCATAGTCTTCATATACAACTAAACGGAATTCCTCGGGATACAATTTTGAAGACTTATAGCCGGTTAATCTGACTAACTGATCACTGATTATGCCAGCAGTATTATCGACTTCTGAAGAAGAAATGGTATGAAATTTTATGTTGTCTTTTGCTCTTGTAACGTAGAATGCCCGGTACTTATGAATTAGGGTAAATAAGCGATGGAGATCGACATAACCTTTGTCCATAACATAATATGAACCAGGCTCTACAGGCATTTTATCCAGAGAGTTAACATCATGAACTGCACCCTCGGTAATATCAACAAATATAGGGATGGAACCGCGAAGATCAAGCAAAGTGTGCATCTTGACAGCACCTTTCTGTTGACGAAACTTAGCCCAAGGGTAAAGACTTAAACATAAGTCAATTGTGGTGCTATCAAAAGCATAGACCATATTGTCCAAATCAAGTCTGAACTCTTTGTCGTTAAAATATAATGGTCTTGCTTTTTTGATAAGAACCTGAGCAAAATCGGCATAAATACGCCAATCTCTTTTTTCATTAGCATCGGCTAAAGTGGATTTTGAGATAGGATGTTTGATGCCTGAATGATACAGTTTGTTGGAAAATGCAGTTAGACAATTTTCGATGTCACGCAGACTCTCACGACCTGTCAGTTGAGCGAAACTCATTACAAGAAAGTGCTCCCGACAAGTAAAGCTCCTTACCCGGTAGTCTCCCTTGTAATGATCAACACATTTTTGAAATTCGTTATCTGGCATAAACATCATCAATTGTGCAAAAACTGTTTTTCCTGTATGCATGATCGCTCAAAATATGGTGTGAGCGAAAATATAAATTCAAATCGTAAAAACTTTTGACCCTATTTAAGATATTAAATATTAATAATTTACATTATTTTTAATCGTCCTTAACCGGACACTAGTGATTAATTGTCATTAATTGACCACTAATGACAGCGAAGCGAATGACGGCCGCAGGCCGAATGACGCGCGAAGCGCTAATGACAAAATGTTTATATTTGCATCTTGTGAAATTAAAAATTGATAAAATGAATAAATTTTTCCCGGGACTTATAGTCCTGGCTATCCTGGCAGGATGCTCTTCCGGCCCAAAAAAAACTGATAATTCAGATCTAAATTACCCTGCATTTGTTGTTCAGAATATGGACACAACAATAAATCCGGGTAATGACTTCTATGATTATGTCAATGGCACATGGATAAAAGATCATCCTATCCCGGCTGACAAGAATTCAATTTCGGCCTTTGATGAACTTCTTGAACGAAACAGGCGTGAAATAAGAGAGATAATAGATGAGGCCGCATCTGATAAAAATGCACCGGAAGGTAGTATAACCAGGAAAATAGGCACATTCTATAATTCCGGAATGGATACCCTCTCCATTGAACAGCAGGGAATAAAACCCATTGAGAAGTTCCTTGAGAAAATCGATTCTATCCGCGATATTACAGATCTGCAAAATGTTGCAGCTTACTTCCAGACATATCAGGCTGCTCCTTTATTCTACCTGTTCTCAAACCAGGATTCAAAGAACAGTACCAGCGTGATTGCCTGTTGTTATCAGGCCGGATTAGGTCTGCCTGACAGGGATTATTATTTCAACAATGACGGACCGACCAAAAAATTAAGGGAAGAATATATTACCCATATAACTAATATGTTCGGGCTTTTAAATGAAAAACCTGATGCAGCTGCCAGGAATGCTCAGACCGTGATGAAAATTGAAACCGAACTGGCAAAAGCTTCATTTACAAATGTTGAAAACCAGGATCCGCAGAAGACCTATAACAAACTTACCCTGGAAGGTCTTGACAAACTTGCCCCGGAAATTGACTGGAAAAACTATTTTAAAACCACAGGATATCCTGATCTTTCGGAGGTAAACATATACCAGCCTTCTTTCTTTAAAGAACTGGGCATGATGATGAAAACAGTTCCGGTTGATGACTGGAAAATATTTATGCGCTGGCATCTTATTAATTCAGTAGCACCATACCTGAATCAGAATTTTGTCACAGAGAATTTTGACTTTTACAGCAGGAAGCTTTCAGGGCAGGAAAAGATGAAGCCGCGCTGGAAGAGTGTGCTTGACGAAACCAGCGCCGACCTTGGAGAATGTATTGGCCAGCTGTATGTAAAGAAATACTTCCCTCCCGAAGCCAAGCAGCGAATGACTGATCTTGTGACAAACCTTAAAAAATCGCTGGGACAAAGAATCGAAAACCTCTCCTGGATGGGTTCTCAAACCAAGCAGGAAGCCATCGCGAAGCTCGATAAGATGGGAGTGAAGGTAGGCTATCCGGATAAATGGAGGGATTATAGCGGTCTGGTAGTAGCTTCCCAGCCCTATATCCTTAACGTGCTGAATGCACAGAATTTCGAATTTCACTATACTATGGATAAAATAGGAAAACCTGTTGATCCGACTGAATGGGGTATGACACCGCAGACGGTAAATGCATATTACAATCCTAACAGGAATGAGATTGTTTTTCCGGCAGGCATCCTTCAGCCGCCTTTCTTCAACATGAATGCGGATGATGCAGTCAACTATGGAGCAATAGGCATGGTTATAGGTCATGAGATGACTCACGGGTTTGATAACCAGGGGAGACAGTTTGATAAAGACGGGAACCTGCGCGACTGGTGGACCAAAGAGGATTCCAAAGCTTTCGAAGAACATACCAGGATGCTTGTCGACCAGTATAATAAATACGAAGTCCTCGATTCAACTTTCGTAAACGGACAACTCACTCTCGGAGAGAATATTGCTGATCTGGGTGGGATAACGGTGGCTTTAAATGCCTACAAGATTTCGCTTGAAGGAAAGGAACCTCCCAAACCCATAGATGGTTTTACAAATTATCAACGCTTCTTTATGTCATATGCACAGATCTGGAGGATGAATATGCGGGACAAAGAGCTGAGGAGAAGGGTGAAAACGGATGAACACTCTCCCGCTAAAGTGAGGATCAACGGGGTGGTATATAATGTGCCCGAGTTCTATACTGCTTTCCCTCAGATCAAACCCGGCGATAAATTGTACAGACCGGTTGAGGATCGCCCGGTGATATGGTAAAGTGATTAATGGTCATTAATAGTCATTAAGTGGTCATTAAGTGGTCATTAATTGTCATTAATTGTCATTAGGTGGTCATTAAGTGGTCATTAATTGTCATTAAGTAGTCATTAATTGTCATTAAGTGGTTGTAAAGCCAATGACAATGAATGACGGCCGCAGGCCGAATGACGCGCGAAGCGCAAATGACAATAATGACCCACTAATGACGCGCGCAGCGCAAATGACAATGAATGACGGCCGCAGGCCGAATGAGCGCAAATGACGCAAATGACAACTAATGACAGCGAAGCGAATGACGCGCGCAGCGCTAATGACAACAAATGACCACAAATGACCATTAAAAAAACATTCATACTGTTCTTTTTACTCCAGGCTTTCACTTCCCAGTCATTACTGGTATCACAGGTATCTGCCGGAGAGCAGATTACTGATACAGTACGGTGCCGTGATGATAAAGGCCAGAGTTATGCCCTTTACCTGCCAGCACAATATGATGAAAAAAAGAGCTGGCCTGTCATCCTTATTTTTGACCCTTCGGCGAGAGGAAGAACAGGTGTCAATACCTTCATTGAGGCAGGCAGAAAATATGGATTCATCCTTGCCTGTTCAAACAACTCGCGCAACGGACCAATAGCAGACAATTTTGCTGCCGCTGCTGCTATGCTTCGGGATGTTGAAGAACGGTTCACTATAGATCAGAGACGGATCTATACCGCAGGTTTTTCAGGAGGATCACGTTTTGCACTTTCTTTTGCCGTAAAAGAAAAGAGGATCTCCGGTGTTATCGGTTGCGGGGCAGGCCTGCCCAATGACAGGAATTATCTCCCGTCAGGAAATTCCAACTTCCTGTATTATGGCCTGGCCGGTACACGCGATATGAATTATCCTGAAATGCACGACCTGGCCGGTTTCTTCAGAATCCAGACCAGGGTCATCTCATATCTCAGGACATTCTCCGGAGGCCATCAATGGCCGGATCCCGGGTTGATCACCGAATCTGTGGAATGGATTCTCCTTCAGACAATGAACAGAAAAATAATACCTGCCGATCAGTCTTTTCTTACATACATTGAAGGCAAAACACAAAACCTTATCAGTTCGCAGTTATCAGCCGGAAACCAGGTTGATGCAGTAATGTACATGAGGTTTGCCGCCAGGGACTTCCGGGGAACTCCTTTTGCCTCACGCATAACACAGTTGTTGACCGATTCCGAAAAATCGTCTGAATATCAGAAAGCAGTCCGCAGATGGGATAAAATTGCTGCAACCGAGCAGGAGAAAAAAGAAAGATATCTGTCCTACCTGGGTGAGATCGTTAATTCAGGTTCATTGCCTGACAGTGCTGCAGCCTGGTGGAGAAATGAGACCAGGACCCTTATCAGGCTTCGTGATAAAGGCAATCCTGAAAACAGCCAGATGGCATCAAGAGTCCTGAATTTCATCTCTATCCTCTGCTCTGAACAGGGGACATCATATTACAGGAACAGGCTTTATCCACAGGCAGCCTTCCTTTTTGAGATCTGCACGTTGTCGGACAGCGAAAACCAGAATAATTATTATAATCTTGCCAGGTCACTGGCCGGATCTGGAAAATCAAAGGAGTCGGTTGATGCACTTTCTGCAGCCATAAACCATGGATTTAATTCAAGAAAAACGATCGAGTCCGATCCTGCCTTCGGGAAAATCAGGAATGACGCCCGATATAAAGCCATTATAATTAAAATTAAATAGAAGATCTCCCTGGTCACACAAACCCGGGAAATGGCAGTCACAGAAATTTCGTCAACTGTTTAACCAATTATTCTTTAGTGGCTTAAGTTAACTTATGGATTTGCATCCCGGTCCGCTCAAAACACTTCTCCCTTCACGTATCGGCTGAACAATAATTTTCGTATTTATCCTCTCCTTCATGGCCCCCACATGGGAGATGACGCCGATCATCTTTCCATCCTGTCTCAGTCCTGCCAGGGTGCCCAGGGCAGTCTCGAGGGTGTCCTCATCAAGAGTGCCAAATCCTTCATCCAGAAACAGCGAGTCCACGCTTACATTCCTGCTCGACATCCTTGATAATCCCAGAGCCAGGGCCAGACTGACAATAAATGATTCGCCTCCCGACAGGTTCCTGGTCGAGCGGATCTCTCCTGCCTGGTAGTTGTCAATAACATTGAGTTCCAGCGGCTCACCCTTGTCGCGTATGAGAAGGTAACGGTCACTCAGCTTTACCAGCTGGCTGTTTGCATACGATACCATTATCTCAAGGGTAAGCCCCTGAGCAAAATTCCGGTATTTCTTGCCATCGTGTGATCCTATAAGTTCATTGAGCCTGGCCCACCGGTCATAAACACCTTTTTGTGCCCCGACCTTCCGTGAGATCTCTTCACCAACAATCCTGGCTTTAGTGTTGGCATCCAGCTTCTGCGTCAGGGCGCCAATCTCCTGCAGGAGAATCTCCAGCGCCTTTTTTGATTCCTCGTAATCCGCCGACAACTTATCCGGCGAATCTTCTGTAAGCTTTTTCAACTCCTCCCTGGCAAGGCTCTCCTGCTTTTCTTTTTTCCTGGTCTCCAGCTGGGTCTTCCTTGTTTCAAGAGCTCCGGCCACCACTTCAAGCCTCTCTTTTTCAGCAGGAGAAAGCCTGCATGACAAAAAATCCGCTTCATCAGCAAATCCCTTTTTCAGCAGCAGCTCCCTGAACTGCCTTTCGCTTTCATCAAGGACTGTTTTCTTTTCCTCTGTCTTGACTTTGAGATCATTAATCCTGACCCTGGCCGTCGCGAGCGATTGATCCTTCTGCTGAAGCACCTCATAGGTTTTGTTCCTGGCAGCCTCAGTTTCCGAGACTCTTATCCCCGCCTTTTTCTCTTCTTCATCGGCTCTTTTTGTACCAAACAATTCTGTCCTGCTGTCGGACAAAGTCTTTAAAGCAGTTCCCAGTTCTCCGGCTTCCTTCTCTCTGAAAGCAATATCCTTCTCTTTGGTCTCAATAATGGCATCGCACCTTCCTGTCTCAGTCTGTTTTTTACTGATATCAGCGCCAATCTCCGTTATCCGCTTTCCCTGGTTCTGCCATCTGTCCTTCCGGATTTCGAGCGATGTCAGCATGTCTCCGATTTTCATTTCATCAGCGGGAATTTCAGTTATTCCAAAAGGAAGCAGAAGGTTCCTGAGACTCAATGATATCTGATCATAACCTGCCTTCGACTTGTTTAATTCCGCACTCTGTCTTGTAATATCATTCTCAAGGGCGAGCTTCTGCTGTTGTGCGGTATTCCTGCGGTTGTTTTCATTGATGACTTTTGCTCCGGAAATTCTTTCAGCCTCTGTAAGCCCGACTATCTGCCGGTTTTTTGTTCCGTATTCCTTTAAAAGAGCAATCAGTCCCGCCAGCTCCTGTTCAGGTTCGTTTACTGACGGCACATTTCCTTCTGCGTAGGGATGATGCAGTGATCCGCATAACGGACATGGTTTCCCGTCCTCAAGAAGAGTGCGCTCAGTTCCATAATCCGCTATTT
The DNA here is from genome assembly GCA_963816345.1 of uncultured Bacteroidales bacterium. Taxonomy (GTDB): domain Bacteria; phylum Bacteroidota; class Bacteroidia; order Bacteroidales; family VadinHA17; genus LD21. The sequence goes on along the minus strand of CAWFKI010000003.1, from coordinate 555,564 downwards.
TCCGGAGGTCTGCCAGGTGCAATATCAGATCATCTTTCCGTCTTTGCATTTCCTCGGGTGATTTGCCGTTCAGCAGCGCCGTCATGGTGGCTTTAGCCAGCTCCAGATTATTAAGATCTGATTTATTTGCATTTATGATCACAGCCAGTTCCCTGTCGATACGACCTATTTCTCCTGTTTTCTCCTCAAGAGCTTTCTTTGAGATCTTAAGTCGTTCATCCGCCTCCGACAAAAGGGCCGAGTAATCCAGCAGTCGTGTAACAATAGCTCTTATCCCTGTCAATTCATTGATGAGTGAGGCATCAGCCCTGTTATCAGCCTGGTAACTCTCAATTAAAGCTGATTCGGAAATAAGTTCATCTATTGATCTCTTAATCTCCGCTTTCCTTTTTATCTCTTCTTCCAGCTCGCCTTTAAGGAGCCTGATCTGCGAATTAATGTTTTCCAATGCTGATTTCTTCTGGCCGATCTGCTGATCAAGCAGTCTTGCCTGTGTGGTTATCTTAAGTAACAGATCCTGTTCAGCTTTTGCCTCAGCGCCAGCCCTCTCTGCGGTATTAAAGGCTGCCTGGGCATCTGTTTTAGCGCCTTCCAGCTCCGGCATCCGGATCAGAAGAGCAGCGAGAAGTTCAAGATCAGCTTTTTGCTGATCCCTCACACCTTTTAAGGAGGCAAATTCACCATCAAGGCTGGCCGCTTTCCGGGCATTTACCAGGACCTTCTGTTCAGGTTCAAAATCCCCGATATCTCTGGCCAGGGCAGCTTCATCCTGTGATATAGCAGCCAGGTCGTTCCTGTAATCCTGAATTGTTTTGATCCACTTAATGGAAGCATCCAGCTGCTCAACCCTGCCGGAGACAGAAATCTTGCCGGTATTCTTTTCGAGAAGGGCACTTGTTATCTCCTCTTCCTCCTCAGGGCTGAGAAGAATGATTCCCCTGCTTTCTGCCTTCAGCTGCTCAAGGCCGGCCTTTTCAGTATTATGCCGCTGATGAACATAGATAGAGATGTCACTGTAAATCTTTGTACCCGTGATCTGTTCAAGTATCGGAGCACGCTCATCCCCCTTTGCCTGCAGAAATGCTGCAAATCCCCCCTGGGCGAGCATCATGGACTGTACAAACCGGTCGTAATCCATCCCTGTTCGTTTTTCAATTTCCCGGCTCGTAGTGCTAAGCTGCGAAGAGATAACCTGCGTGGTATCAGCATCCGAGATCTCATGTTCAGGATTCTGAAGGGCGCCATCAGCCTTTTCCCTGGCACGTCGCTGGCTCCAGAATGCGATGAAGTGTCCTTCGTGCGTCTCGAAAACTACTTCAGCGAAACAGATTCCTGTCTGCCTTGACATTATCTCATTAGTCGACTTTGAAATGTTTTTAAGTCTGGGTGTACGACCGTATAAGGCCAGGCAGATCGCGTCGAGTATTGTTGATTTGCCTGCACCGGTGGGTCCTGATATTGCAAAGATCCCATCAGCTATATATTCACTTGTTGTAAAATCAATAGACCACTCTCCTGCCAGGGAATTCAGATTTTTAAACCGAAGCTGATTTATTTTCATAACGCCTTCTTAGTTTGAGTCCGGATCTGCATTAAGCAAAGATGCTATGGCTTCGTCATAGGTATCTTTGAGAGACATGTGTTCTTCTTCCGGTATTTCATGCGATTTGAGGCAACGCATGAATACATCCGAGTCGTTAAGTGATTCAAGTGTCTCATTATCTGCCAGGGGAGTCAGAGCCCTGTCAATGATGTTCTTATTCTTAATCCTGAGAATCTCAATATCCGAACCTTTAAGCAGCTCGTCAAAATGTGATGTGATAAGTGTGGCAGCTGTAAAGGAAGTGACCTCAATCTCCAGCCAGGCATTACTTTCAGCTGCCTTAAGCCCGCTGATCTTTTCCGAGATTGTATCCACATCACCGGCTATCCTCAGCAACTGCTGAAAACAGGGAACCGCGTGCTCCGTTATTACCGGAGTTTGATCTTTAAAATCAACCACTATCACTTTTTTGGTCTGTCCCGCTTCAGAGAATCCCATTGGTAAGGGAGATCCCGAATACCTGACAGTTTCGGTATTGCCGGCAACCTGTGCCAGGTGTAAATGGCCGAGAGCCATATAATCGAATCCTTTCGAGATATCTTCCCCGTCGATATGGGCAATTGTGCCGATATAAAGTTCCCTCACTCCATCCCCCTCGGATGTCCTGGCGTTTCTTGTAAACAGATGTCCCATGCCAATAATAGGAATCTTATTGTATCTATCCTGATGCTTCCGGGCCGCTGCAACAATCTCCCTGTAGTGCTGAGATATATTTTCAATTAACTTTTTTGTTTTATCGTCAGGATTCTCGCCTGCTTCCACCGTCCTTATATCTCTGTCGCGCAGGAATGGGACTGCGCAGATAATTGCCTCATTTTCACCATCTTTATTTTTTAATATGCAAATCTCATCTTCAAGATTTCCGGTAATGGCCCCTATTACACTGATATTAAGCGCCTGGAGAAGATTTTTTGGTGCATCGAGGAATGAGGGAGAGTCATGATTGCCTCCTGTTATTACTACATAACGGCAACAGGTGCGGGAGATCTGCCACAGAAAACTGTAATAAAGCTCCTGTGCCTTGTTGCCCGGAGCAGATGAATCAAAAACATCACCTGCAACAAGAAGAAGATCAATTTTCTCCCCGGAGATGAATTCAGCCAGCCAGTTCAGGAATGCTTCAAATTCATCATATCGCTTTCTGTCATATAACGACCGGCCCAGGTGCCAGTCGGAAGTGTGAAGGAGTCTCATGGGATTGGTCTATCGTGACGATAAAATTAATCATAATTTATTACCGGTGGTCATTCATTGTCATTCAGTGGTCATTCATTGTCATTAATAGTCATTAATGGTCATTAAGTAGTCATTAAGTAGTCATTAAGTAGTCATTAAGTAGTCATTAAGTAGTCATTAATGGTCATTAAGAAGTCATTAAGTAGTCATTAAGTAGTCATTAAGTAGTCATTAAGTGGTCGTAAAGCCGATAACAATGAATGACGGCCGCAGGCCGAATGACGCGCGAAGCGCAAATGACCACTTAATGACAGCGAAGCGAATGACTCGCGAAGCGCAAATGACCACTAATGACCATAAATGACGCGCGCAGCGCCAATGACCTTCATTATTGCTGTCCCATAACAAGCAGCACCTTCCCGGCCGACATGCCGGCAAGATAGGTATCCACAGCCTTCTGTGCTTCTGAAAGGGGAAACCGGCCCTGTATGCTTATTTTAAGATCATTGCTCATGAGCGAAGTCACCTTCCTCAGACTAAGTATATTTCTGAACAGACCGTTCTTCTTTGCATGAGAACCAAGGTAAAATCCCGAGATATTTATATTATTTGCAATGAGCGTACGCGGTTTGACAGATATGTGCTCTTCCCCTGAAAGATTGCCATAAATTACGACAGCGCTGCCGGCAGGCAGTACATCACAGATCTCCTCAAGCTGCCTGCTGCAAACAGAATCAAAGAGGAGTGTTGCACCGAATTCCTTTGAAATAGCGCCAAGGTCCTTGATAAATGCGGGATCCGAGCTGTCAAGCACATGCTGCGAACCCTGCTGCCGCAGCAGCCCGGCCTGTTTCTGATTTCTGACAATATTTACAACCGGGATCCCTTGCTTTTTACCGAGCAGTTCAACCATTCTTCCCAGGGCGCTGGCCGCAGCATTATTTATAATTGCCCTGTGCTTATTCTTTTTTGCGATCTCAAAAAAGGCAAGGGCCGTAAGTGGATTCACGAGTGACATTGAACCCTGCTCATCTGACACCTTGCTCCCAAGGGGAAAACATTTTCCTGCTTTCGTAACCATATACTCAGCCCAGGTACCTCCGGTGTGATATTCTGAGGAACAGGCCACTCTCTTTCCCAGCCACAGGCGTGGCAATATTCCTTTACCTGCCGCTACCACTTTTCCGCTACCCTCGAGCCCGGGGATATAAGTGTCCAGATCCGGATCCGAATAAGCCATCCTGATTTGAGCAAGATCTGACGGGTTAACAGGTGACGCACTCATCCTGACTAATACCTCATCCGGTCCCGGATCCGGAATCCTGGTTTCCTTAACCAGAAGCCTTTCCCCGGCTTTCTCAAGAAATACGGCCTTCATTGTGCCGGGGTATGATCTTTTGTCTGACATGCTGATTTTTTAAGCTTTATCAATATGATGGCAATTTAAGAATTTATAAATCATCAGGGCTCCCTGATCCCTTGCTACTCAAAACCACCTGGATAATTTATCCTTCGTGGTTTAAGAATATAAAAAACGCATGACTTCTTCCACTTTAACTAATTGATAATGAGTCATGCGTTCTCACTGATTGGTGCCCCGAATGAGGCACCGAAAAATTTTAAATCAGAAACAAATAATTTTTAAGCTGAACCTTTGACACCACCTTCAAGAAGCTTATCAAGTTGTTCATAAGATTCGTTGATGCCTTTTGTCATATCAGCCTGCATCATGCCGTCCCGGTCTTCCACAGAAAGGAACACTGATTTTTCAACTATTTTTGTCCTGTTGCCAGGCAACGGTTCAAAATTCACTTTCTCAAGTATCGCATGTCCTTTTTCAGGAAGGCCCTCATATTCAAATGTCTCTATTATCATCTCGGGTGCCTTGACTTCATGGTATACTCCATGGAAAGCGAACTGCCGTCCTGATTTATCTTTCTGAATATAGCGGAACTGGCCGCCAGTCTTTGGTTCAAATTTAATAAGTGTTGTTTTGAGATCACGCGGACCGATCCATTGTGAGTACAGGTCAGGATCTGTAAAAGCTTTAAATACCTGCTCACGTGGTGCGTTAACCTCCCGGGTAATAAGGATTTCCTGCCTGCCCGGAATAGCATCGATTTTTGTAGAATTATGTGTTGTCATAATAAAACGGTTTTAGTTGCTATTTCAATTAACGGCTTATAAACATTATTTTTTTTGTTTTGTTCGCCGAAACCGGGAGGGTGCCCGGTGATATTTATCACCCGGGGCCCGAAATATTACTTTGTCTCCCGCGCAGTTATCAGTATGCATCGGTTGAACTTTTTACCTGCTCTGTTGGTTACATTTCTAAATCTTCTGCCATGAAAGCTATGATACTGAATTCCATAACCGATCTCTCTCTGAACAGTGAGCCGCTCTCGCTTGTTCAGCTGCCCGAACCAAAACCAGCTGATAATGAAGTTTTAATTAAAGTCCTGGCCTGTGGTGTCTGCCATACCGAACTTGATGAAATAGAAGGAAGAACACCTCCCTCCCATTTACCGGTGGTCCTGGGTCACCAGGTTATCGGAGAAATTACCGGCATGGGGAAAAATGTTAAAAATTTAAAAACCGGAGAAAGGGTCGGCGTTGCCTGGATCTTTTCCTCTTGTGGAAAATGCAGCTACTGCCTCTCAGGACAGGAAAATTTATGCGCTGAATTTAAAGCAACCGGAAGGGATGCCAATGGAGGATATGCTGAATATATGACTGTTAACGAGGCGTATACACACCCAATACCCGAATTATTCACAAGCCCGCAGGCGGCACCTCTTTTATGTGCCGGAGCTGTCGGCTACAGGTCACTGATACTTACAAAACTCGGAAAGGGTCAGAATATCGGATTGTCAGGTTTCGGGGCATCTGCCCATCTTGTGCTTCAGATGGTGAGGTATCTGCATCCCGTTGCAAAGATCTTTGTTTTTGCCAGAAGTGAAAGCGAAAGAGCATTTGCCATGGAACTGGGAGCATCCTGGGCAGGCGATCCTTCAGAGAGACCTCCTCAGCTGCTTGATTGCATCATAGATACAACACCTGTCTGGAAACCTGTTGTCGAAGCCCTTGGAAATCTTAAGCCCGGCGGCAGGCTCGTAATAAATGCGATCAGGAAGGAAGATACTGACAGGGAGTCATTGCTAAGTCTTAAATATCCGGACCATCTCTGGATGGAAAAGGAGATCAAAAGCGTTGCAAATGTAACACGAAAAGATGTGAGGGAATTTCTGCAGCTTGCGGCCAGGATACCCATTATTCCTGAAGTTCAGGAATATAAGCTTGAAGAGGCAAATGTGGCTTTGACTGAACTCAAAAACAGGAAGATCCGCGGAGCCAAAGTGCTTGTCATAGACTGACCACACCCCTTAAAAATTTAATGCTATTCATAAGGAATAATGCTGCGAAGATAAAAAGTGCCGTTCCGAGTACCCGCATTATCCAGATATATATCTTATCGGTCAGAATGGTTTTTGACTTTTCCACAATTATTGCAACGGTGATCTTTGAGCCTATAAGAAGGGAATAAAATGATACAAAGAACAGAATTGCCGCCCTCAGGCTCAAATGATATGCACTTAAGGCAACCGGAACCCCAACCGTAATCCAAAAAAGAAATGGATGCGGATTAAGAATATTTACTGCAATGCCTTTTAAAAAAGATGAGGGAGCGCCATTTTGAAGATCTATCCCTATTCCCCTGGTTGTAATACAGCCGTACCCCAGATAAATCAGGAAAATTGCTCCAAGAAAAGATATCAGACTCATTGCAATATTCAGATGAGACAATCCTGACAATAAAAAGAATGCTGCAGTAATAACAGGCAGATCAGTGACAAGTGGTGTAACCGCGACTTTAATCCCTTCGCTTTTATTATGCCTGAGGGTCTGGGATATTATCAGGGTCAGCAATGGCCCCGGCGATATTCCGGCAGTAAGTCCGAAGATTGCTCCGGTAATAATAAAATCATATGTCCCTCCCGGTATCATAATTAATCTTCCGTCTGAAAAAACATCGAACGATGAGGCTATGAAACTGACTCACCATTCACCACCGTAAACTACAAAAAAAAAGCGGATCCCCACCACCATAAGGATCCGCTATATCAGTTGAGCAATTATCTCCTGCGGTTATTTTTATCGGATTCCGTCGATTTTGTATTCCCGGTTTTTACTGAAGTTTTTACATCCTTGCTGCCTGAGCTGCTCCTTCGGGAAGAACCTGTGGCAGTTGTTGATTTTTTGCCGGATGATTTGCTTACTGTGTTACCCTGAACAGCTTTGGCATTTGTGCCTGATCTTTTCTGGGATTGAGAATTATATGAATTGGCCGGAGGAGTGGCGACAGGCTTAACAGTGGTCGGAGAGGCTGATCTTCTTGAAGACGCTGCACCCTGGCTTTTTCCCGTAGTTGCAGGAACGCTGTAATTCTCTCTGGTTGTAGCTGAAGAGGATGAACGCCTTGTTGTACCGGAGTTGTTCCCTGCAGGCTGCCTGATCTTATTTGCCCCTATCCCGGTTCTTCCTGCATTACCATTGGCCGTGGAATTAACTGTCCTCCTGTTGACCTGATCAGGATGTGTCTTTACAAAGAGAGCTTCACCGTGGCTCCTCTGTTCAGGATGTGAATAGGTTGTTTTATAATTCCCTGATATTATCCTGCTGTGTACAGTCGGAGAATAGGAACGTCTGTGACTGTAATAAAAATCATTCCAGTGAGTATAGCGTGGAGTATTCCAGCGCCTGTAATGACTGTAGTAATTGTCATATGAGTGGTAATGGTAACCGTAGTAGTAGTCCCAGTAAAAGGGCCTCCAGGGATGCCAGTACTGAGGATAGTATCCCCAGTGCCAGGAAGAGCGCCATACTATATAGCCTGGCATGTAGATAAACCTTACTAACGGCCATGCTGCTATCTCATAATATGTGGTTCTGACAACGGGTCCGTTCCATGCAGTGTAGCCTGAATATCCGGGGTTGGGTGTCTGACTTGCATACTGATCGGTAATCGGTTCAATTATATAATTCTGTCCGTAAAGTGCCTCATCACCTATCAGTTGTATCTGAACCTCTCCGTCAGAGAGGCGCTGAACCGTAAAAACTGCGACATCCTGAGTTTCCCTGTCGTTAATTACATCCTGGAGCACAATATTATGAACATTCGCGTCGGGATAATCCACCACCCTGATATAGTCGATCATGTTATCGCCATTCAGATCGAGGTTATTAATCCTGTTATTCTGATCATTCAGACCCCTCTCGAAGCTTTCGAGCGTCTGTGATCCCTGGAACAGCTTCATCACCGCATAGAGATTAAGATTATCCCCGGGCAGACCGAGGTATTCCTCCTGCTGCGGCTGCGCCGATAATGTGGCACAGGCGGTGAAGAGAGCCAGGAGAATTGCGGAGGTTAAGAACTTTTTCATGACATTTATTTTTAGTGAACACGTGTGAACACTTTAACAGGTACAAATCCCGTACCGAAATTTTTAAAACCTGTTAAAGCGGGTTAATATTGACATAAGATTCAGAGGATCAGACAAGCCTTTTCTATATTCCTGAAAATTAAAACTCAGAGATGAGGGAGAACCATTTACCAGCTGGTGAGCCCCAGACTTCCTTATAGGTCGCCGTATTGAACTGAGGCCAGTAAGGTGTGTCTTCGTTGAATTTTGACTGCATACCTACAGGGATCTCACCAACCATCTCACCCGGCAAAGCAGTATACTGCTGCGGATAATTAGAGCCTTCACCCCATATTAACGATTGTCCGAACGGATTTTTACCCACTACCCAGAACAACTGTTGCTCGGCAATATTCATAAGCTCCTTGTCTTTCAGGAATTTACCGCACAGGGCAGCCGCTTTTCCTGTCGACAGGATAACGGCATTATTGCCTTTGAAGGAGAACCAGACAGGGAAGACCCTCAGATAATGTTCCTCATCCAGCCTGAACCCGTTCTCCAGCTGTTCTTTAAAGTCTTTGGAAACATCCTTGCGTATCCCCACCTGTACAATATAAAAATTAGCAGAATCCTTCACTTCGTCTTTTTGATAAACACCGCTCGGCACCATCCCATATGGCTGTACGTACTTCATGATATTCTTCAGGTATTCGCCATATATCCTTATTGAATTCTCCCATGTTGCATAATCGGGATTGTCAGGCTGGGTCTCGCACAGGGCTGTAAGGGCCTGCATATAAACCTGGTCGCGCGACTGATGTGTATAATGTACTATTGATTTTTTATTAAGGTCCCTGTAGAAGAAGCCCCGGATCCTGTATTTGTCATTCAGCGGCTCTGTTCTCTGACATTGAATCGTATACTTTATTGCTTCAGCCGCCTTATCTGCATAATATGTATCTTTTGTCAGCTTGAAGAGCATGCTGGCGGCCCATGATATAGTTGCCATGTACTGGCTTTGCGATGCCATATAGGCATGCCCGTGTCCTTTGGATATCCTCTCATTGTATCCAAGTTCCTCAAAGCGCTTCATGGCATAACCAAAATCTTCCCCGGCAATCTTCCTGAGATTTTCCCTGAGCATCGGGTCTTTTTCGAGCGTCATCGAAGCATATGCCTCAATGCCGGAAAACAGAAAATTTTCAAACCCGCTGTTAGTCGCTACCACCTGACGTCTGCCCGCATCATCTATTGTACCTATAATACCATCGGTCCAGAGGTTGGTTCCCCATGTCTGGAACCGAAAACCGTCACCCAGCCTTGTTTTCATAATAAAATCGAGTCCCCAGAGCGCCTCTTCAGTCAGTCTCTGTGATAAGCCGGTATTATTCTTTTCCCTTGCCCTGTTAGCCATTTCAAGCAGGGAGAAAGCAATCTCACCTGTCTGAAGTGATTGTTGTGACATATCAGCGGCATCATGCCAGCCACCATTAACGGGGTAGATCTGTCCGTTATATTCGCCATTAAGGTCGGAATGACAGGCACCGTGCTTCCCCGGGACAGGGTAGCCACATCGTTCGCAGAACATGAAATTCAGTACTCTCCAGGCGGAATTGTCCCAGATATTACGGTCAATGTAGAAAGGCTTTGAAGTAACTTCTCCGACCCGGATCATATACTGACCCTCCTTCCTGAAATCTGTAAAATCAATCGTCTCAAAATCACCGATATACGTCTTCCCTGCATTGATCCTGCCTTCATATGCCACCTGAGAGGTGGTATAATCAATCAATTGGAACTTTCTGTCATTATTCCGTACACGGATAATGGCCGATTTTTCACTCTCACTGCGGTAGCCTGTTGTAGAATAGATGATCCTGTTCTCTCCGGGCTGCCAACCGCTTACCACCTCAGGATCTTCAATTTTCTGAAGCTCTACGGCATCGATATCGAATTTCAGGGAATCACCCATTGTACGTTCCCTGCCAAAGACTTCAATGGCAAAGGAAATTTTTGTGACTTTATCCCTTCCCAGTTCAGGCATCTCAACAAAACACTCATTCCACTGATCATTTATAAGGTTCATTTCATGATATCCCTCGCGGCCGTACTGATCCGGTACTTTAATCTTACCGTCGTTTTCAACATAAAGATTGAGATATATGCTGCGCGCTCCTTCACAGTCAGGATAGATATATACCCTGATCCTGTTAAATTTCTCCCAGTTCCGGCCACCCACATCAAAACTGGCCAAAGATGTCCCTCTGCCTAATCCCCAGCCCAGAAATTCATTCACAACTGTAGGTGCAGTTAACCTGAGGCTATGCTTTCCTGAAATACTTCGCGCTGCTGTCTGTCGCATGACTCCAATACCCGTATGAGACCATTGCTCCATGTTTTCCATGTCGCATAGCATTTCTGAGGCGAGCACTTTCTTTTTGAGCCCGGCTGTTTCAAAAGATTTGCTATAATCAAGTGGCAGCGGACTATGGACATAACCGGTATTACGAATATCTGATTTCAGCTTCTCATCTGTCTGAGAGAACAGGAAACCACAATTTAAACAAATGAGCAGGACTATAGCTGGCAGTTTTTTCATGTCTCAAAATTGATATAATTAATAATAGTGATCATTGGATTCACTGATTCAACACCGGGTTTTCAAATTTAAGTTATTTTTTAATATTTGTGTATGTAAACTCTGTCAGCTTTTGATTGTTTAATAATTCATATCGTTCCTTTTTATATAAAATGGAATAAGAGCGGAGTTTAATTTTAAACTGAAATGCTATGGACTTAGGCAATAAGAAATGCAAGCCTTGTGAAGGTGGTGTTGCACCCCTGACACCGGAGGAGATCAAAGAATATAAGCTTGATATAAAGAATGACTGGGAAGTATCAGAGAATAAAAAGCTGATCAAGGAATATCTGTTTGTAAACTACAAGCACACAATAGACTTTGTAGATAAGGTGGCAGACCTGGCCGAACAGGAAGGGCATCATCCTGTTATGCATGTCTATTATGGCAGGGTAGTTGTTGAGCTATGGACGCATGCAATTAAGGGATTGTCTGAGAATGATTTTATTATGGCCTATAAGATCGATAAAATTTGAATTCCGGCTCCCGGTCAGCTTTCATAAGGTCTCCTGATCTATGCAGGATCTGACTAATTTTTGTAACCATCCCATCAAAATTCAGCTGTGCCCGGGATGTTCATTCAAGGGGTTGTGACATAATATTTCGTAAATTTATACTTTAGTGCATCCGGAAATATTCTCCATCAGGAACGAAGGTATTCAGAAGCAAAAACAACTGTTCAGACTCTCATAAATCAGATATCAGAGAAATCAAATAAAAGAAGGGAGGCTTATGGAAATCAAAAGTACGGCATTTAAAGAAGGTGAGCTTATACCAGGGAAGTATACCTGTGACAATATTGACATTTCACCACCGCTTGAATGGTCGCAGGTTCCTTCAGGACTGAAATCATTTGCGCTTATATGTGATGATCCTGATGCACCCATGGGAACATATGTGCACTGGGTACTTTTTAATCTTCCGGAAAATACCAGGGCTCTGTCCGAGAATGTCCCGAAGGTGGAGGTTTTGAATAACGGGGCAAAGCAGGGGAAAAATGATTTTGGAAAGACAGGGTATGGCGGCCCATGCCCTCCTGGCGGGACACACAGGTACTATTTTAAAATTTATGCCCTGGATAAAGAACTTGATTCACAACCGGGTATTACCAAAAGGGAATTGCTGAAAGCCATGGAAGGACATATTCTGGCCGAGGCGCAACTAATGGGAAGATACAGGAGGTCCTGAGGCTGACAGAAAAGATACTGGTGCATTCACTTTATTTTTGATGCACTTTTCTCTTCTCTACTTTCCTGTGGGCTTTGCTGATTTTATACGCTTTATGTTTGGAGTAGTAGGCCCTATTCCTTCCAATCTGGGTACTCTCCAGAAGCATCAGCCCCCTGAGCTCTGTATAGCTCTTTTTGCCCGGTGAGCAACCGGTCAATGCGGCAGCCAGCATTAATGATACGATGACGGATATGATAGATCTTACCATGTTTCCGCATATTTATATTAACAGACACGACATACAAATATCGCAAAAACATATTTATAACGTTTTAAATTTTGACGAATGACAGAGATTTTTCATTTCACGGCCGGTTCACCGGGTTAATCTTATTTCAGCAGGATCAGTCTTTTAGCTTTCTCATTTACCGGAGCCGGCAGAGAGTATGGCCGACAGGGCAGACTGAGCCGGATTTTCCCTTAACGGTAAACCTGTCAAGGCCCTCCCCATCAAATGTAACAATATCTTCTCCATTTGCGCGAATTATCCCTACAGACATATTGCTTCCAGGGACTAAACTCATTCCTCTTACGTCCGGCTGATCCTGAGGAGCTACCGGTTCAAGAATCGTAATGAAGTACACCAGCTTGCCTTTGCGTCTGACTATCACTACCGGAACCCTGTCCATTATGCTTGAGAATGGCCCCGTAGCGGTAAACACCTCGTCGCCCTTATGCCCCAGCATTGTTAACCGGGTGGTGAGCTTGCCGCTCTCAAACTTCACTACAAACGGGGCTTCACTGACCTCCTTAAAAGAGGTAACATCCTTAAGATAAGCATAACCGGGAGGCACCTCCCCCAGCCTGGCACCGGAACCAGGCAAATCACTCAGGACATTCGCTCCTTTGTTGTGATACAACCAGTCGAAGGAATGATTTTGACCATCAAGAGTCTTAAGTTCATCTATTACAAGCAGATAAGTTGGCGCCAGAAGGAGGAACCGGCGCTGCGAAACATTCCCGAATGCCGGACCGGCATCAGCTGTTACTGCGGCATAGGAAGGGGTGGCATCAAAAGCAAGTAGCTTGCCTCCGGCTTCTTTCTGAGGCTTACCGTCAACCAGTATGTCATTGTGCCCGGTTGTTGCCTTATACCAGTCGCTGTGAATCGGAAGCCTGTACGCCTGGCTTGCTGCACGGCCCGGATCAACTGCAAGTTCCTGTCCGTAGCCAAAGAAAACAAAGGAAAGCTTGTCATAATGTCCATGGAATCCTCCGTACGGTCCGAAAGTAATGGCGGCTGTCAGCCTTCCGGGGCCGTTGGTAGCCAGAATGGCATGTCCGGAGCCGGGAATAACCTTGCTCACCGAATTAAACTTTTCCACATTTATACCTGGTTTGCGTCCGGCCATTATCATGTCCCAGGTTGGCCTGGCCGGCAGTGCAGAAAGAAGACGGCTGTCTTTGTATGCAGCGTAGGCCTGCTCATTGACGGATTGATTGTCAGGAGAGTCATCAACCGCATCACCGAAGCGCGGCAGTGATCCGTCAGCCATACGGTAGTCGAAAGCCAGCAGGTACATTTTGCGTAACATCTCATCACTGTAGAAGTCCATGCCTATCCTCCGGCCTCCTTCGGCCATTATTGTCAGGGCAGAGAGAGTATAATAGTGATAACCCCAGGAGTTCTCGTACCACATTCCTTCCGGCAGAACACTGATCTTCATCTGGGTCACAAAGCCATTTTCATCATCAAGGACAGCCTGTTTTACCATCTGTTTGTCACCCAGGACTATACCGGCATACATAAGGGCCGTATTATGCCATGTCTGCCAGTTGGACTTGCCTGTTTTGTTTACATTGATACATTCTGCCATAGGCCGTATCAATCCATCTTCGATCTGTTTCTTATCATTTTTTTTCAGGACCTTGCTGTCATATATCAGATCATATGCAGTAACTGCAGGTATCATCAGCATTGCCTCATCAAGTGTTTGTGACATGATATGGCCGGCGCTTCTGAATCTGCCATTTTTTTCTGCTGCCACATCAATAGTACTGTCGTTCACCCCAGCATCTACCATCCGGTATTTCAGATATCGCTCCGAATACCCCTTCAGTATCTCAGCTGCCAACCCGGCATATTTTTTATTCCCTGTCACGGCCCAGGCCCATGCTGCATCCTCTGCCAGACTGAAATTTTCCCTGTGACGGTCACTGTATAGAACATTATCATACGGGAAACCGCTATATACCTTACCGCATTTAGGACACTTGTGATGATGGGCATCAACTGTCACCAGACCTAACTGGCACGCATTGCACTGATACCACTGGTTGTGCTGTCCGCCTTCGGGTGGAAAGATTAATCCCGTTTCCAGAGCTTTATCTACCCCTGCAATACGATCCGCAACGACCTTATGGTCATCTCCCGAACCCGACAGGGCAGCTTTAAGCCTTGCAAGCTCCTTCGGAGTGGCTGAGATAACGGGATGTCTTTCAGCTTCGTAACGCTGCCAGGGATAGCCTTCTATAAAAGCCGCAAGGTCCTGGCGCATCTGCTCCGGAGACTTTGATCCTGCTACTTCAATTACTTCTGAAGAAGAGGTACATCCGGTTAGTACGGGAATTGCAAGCATGAAAAACAGAGTAGCTATTTTCATTTTACCTGTTAATTTTATTAAATCATTTCCGTGCAGATCTGTAACTGCCCAATAAAGGAAGTAATTCTTTCGCGGACAAATTGTTTATAATTAAAAAATAATTCAATCCGGGGAATAATTAAAAATTAAATCTGTCTCAGCTCCGGCAGCACTTTCTTTTTCCGATTAATTTTCTAACTTGACGACTGAAATTTATGAATCCTTTGCATAAGGGGGCCGGGGACTTTAATCTATTCAATCTGATATGGCAGAAAAGAACCGAATCTATTCAATAGACATCATGAGAGGCATTACACTCATTCTGATGCTCTTCGTAAATGATCTCTTCATGCCCGGCGTTCCGGCATGGCTTGGGCACAGGACTGCTGACTTCGACGGAATGGGACTGGCAGACTGGGTATTCCCGGGATTCCTGTTCATGGTTGGCATGGCTGTGCCTTTCGCCATTGGAAACAGGATCGCAAAAGGCGAAAGCGTTCTTTCGTTGTCAAAACATATACTGATCAGAACAGCCAGCCTGCTTATAATTGGTGTGCTGATGGCTAATTCAAGGAGGGTAAACGGAGAATTTACCGGTCTGAGTAAGAGTCTCTGGTCGATAATTATGTATTCGGGAGTCTTTCTGATCTGGAACAGCTATGAAGTTACAGAGAAGAATTCATGGCTCATAAAAGGACTGCGGATTGCCGGAATAATTATGATCGTGGCGATGGTCTATATCTTCAGATCCGGTGAACAGGGAACGAACCATTTATCATTTAATTCCTGGGGAATCCTTGGAACAATCGGCTGGGGTTACCTTGCAGCCTCATTCGTTTATCTTGCAGTTCGGGATAATATTCTCAAAACTGCTGTTGCCATGCTTGTCTTCCTTGCTCTGAATGTGCTCTCAAAGCTGCACCTGCTGGATTTTCTTAATGTTGTCAGGCCGGTTTTTGGAGTCCTGATAAATGGTAATGCCCCATTTATCGTAATGTCAGGATTATTTATAACACTCATCCTGAGGAAGCTTTCAAAAGATGATGCCGGGAAAGCTGTTCTTATAATCGGATCAATTGGAATAGTGAGTGTTTTAGCCGGGTTCCTACTGCGTAACTGGTTCATAATCTCAAAAATCCAGTCTACTCCCAGCTGGGGATTGCTTTGTAACGGCATAAGCATGCTGCTATTTGCGCTCCTGTTCTGGATAATAGATATTAAAAAGCATATCAATTGGGGACGATTTTTTAAACCAGCCGGTGCTAACTCCCTTACGGTATACCTTGTTCCGGATATGTTCTATTATATCATCTGGCAATTTAGCCTGCCGCTTCTTTTTTACAAGAATTCGGATCTTCCCCCTCTTATCGTAGTCGCCGGCTCCCTGGCATGGGCCCTGGTTATGGGAGCAGCTCTTCCTGTCCTGCTTGAACGGCTGAACTTCAGATTGAGATTATAAATATTTAAAAATCAGGATAATAATATGGCTGAAAACAACCGCATTTATTCGATCGATATTATGAGAGGTCTGACTCTCGTACTTATGCTCTTCGTAAACGACCTATATATGCCCGGTGTTCCTGCATGGCTCGGGCACAGAGCTGCCAGCTTTGACGGAATGGGACTGGCCGACTGGGTATTTCCCGGATTCCTTTTTATGGTTGGTATGGCTATCCCCTATTCAATCGGAAACAGGATTGCAAAAGGGGAAAATATACTTACCATAATCAGACATATTTTTATCAGATCGGTAAGTCTGCTGATAATAGGCGTGCTTATGCTGAATTCAGGAAGGGTGAATCAGGAATTTACGGGAATGAGTGAGACATTATGGTCGATCCTTATGTACCTCGGTGTATTCCTGATCTGGAATAAATACAAGGAAACTGAAAGTAATTTTTTTACAATCGCAGGGCTGAAACTTGCAGGCATAGCTTTGCTTGTGTTCCTTGTATTCAAATTCCGGTCAGGTCAGATGGTCAATAACGGTTCACTTATTACAGGCTGGTGGGGGATTCTCGGACTGATTGGATGGGGTTACCTTGTAACGGCACTAATCTATCTTTTTGTCCGCGATAATATACGTGGCACAACAATCGCTCTGCTATTCTTCCTCGCACTTAACATACTTTCAAAGCTGGGGCTACTGGATTTCCTCAAACCCGTTCAGCCGGTACTTGGAGTAATTATAGAGGGAAATGTCCCCTTTATTGTTATTTCAGGATTACTTGCCACACTGATACTGAAAAAGCTTTCTGCCGATTACAGGAAGATAATAATTACCATAACCATTATTGGTATTTTCTACATTCTTGCAGGTTTCTTCCTCAGGAAATGGTTTATCATCTCCAAGATACAGGCCACTCCGAGCTGGGGATTTATATGTAACGGCATCAGCATGATACTTTTTGCCCTGCTGTACTGGATAATAGATATCCGGAAAATTAAGAAATGGACATTCTTTCTGAAACCTGCCGGTGAAAATTCGCTTACGACATACCTTGCACCGGATATCGTTTACTATCTTATCTGGAGTACAGGAATCCCCATACTTATTTACAAACAATCGGATATCCCACTGGTCGTAGTTGCGGGATCAGTTGCATGGGCTCTGCTGATGGTGGGGTTAACGGCTCTGCTGGTGCGATTCAATATCAAACTGAGATTGTGATAAGGATTTACTTACTGCTCATTGAATAGGGATAGGAGTGCTTTTCAGTACCTCTTTTCATTTCCGGCTCTGATCCCATATTGAAGATCAGGGTTCCTCCCCTGAGCAGATCATTATGGCCGACAAAATTCCCGGTCAGGGGCTTTCCGTTCAATTTTATGCTCCGGACATAAAAATTTGTTGTTGAGTTATTCTGAGCCCTTATAACAAGATTCTTCCCGTTTTCAAACTTTAATGTCACCCTGTCGAACAGAGGCGAACCAAAAACATATTCTCCGCTACCGGGAGTAACCGGATAAAAGCCAATTGCAGAAAAGACATACCATGCGGAGGTCTGACCGTTATCTTCATCACCGCAATATCCGTCCGGCGTATAATTGTAAAGACGGTCCAGAACTTCCCTTACATGAAGCTGTGTCTTCCATGGCTGTCCTGCGTAGCTGTAGAGATAGATCATATGCTGTACAGGCTGATTGCCGTGAGCATAGTTACCCATATGCATTATCTGCATCTCTCTGATTTCGTGAATGACCTGTCCATAGTAGGAGCAGTCAAATATGGGGGGTACTTCAAATACCGAATCGAGCTTTGCAATAAAATTCTCCCTTCCTCCCATCAGATCGACCAGTCCTCCGATATCCTGGAAAACGCTCCAGGTATAATGCCAGCTGTTTCCTTCAGTAAAAGCATCGCCCCATTTATAAGGGTTAAAAGGAGACTGGAAGGTGCCGTCAAGATTGCGTCCGCGCATCAGTTTGCGGCCCTTATCAAAGACATTCCTGTAATTCATGGCCCTGGTTGCATAAAGATCAATCTCCTCAGCCGGCTTTCCAAGCTCTTTAGCCAGCTGCCAGATACAGAAATCGTCATACGCGTATTCCAGTGTGCGCGCAGCATTCTCATTAATTCCGGCATTATAGGGAACGTATCCCAGCCTGTTATAATAATCTGCTCCAAGCCTTCCTACCGACGAGACAGGACCCGGTCCTTTAGTATTCTTTATTATTGCCTGATAAAGAGTCTCAATATCATATCCCCTGATCCCTTTCAGATATGAATCAGCTATTATGGAGGCAGAATTTGAACCGATCATGCAGTCACGGTGGCCCGGACTGGCCCATTCCGGCAGCCAGCCGCTCTCCTTATAGGCATTGACAAGTCCCTCCATAATCCTGCTGTCGGTATCGGGATACATCAGCGTCAAAAACGGGAAGAGAGCCCTGAAGGTGTCCCAGAATCCATCGTCGGTGAACATATACCCGGGAAGCACCTCCCCGTTATAGGGACTGTAATGTACTATTTCATTTTTTTCATTTATTTCAAAGAACTGCCGCGGAAATAAGAGCATCCGGTATAGACACGAGTAGAATGTCCTTTGCTGGTCGGGGGTTCCTCCCTCTGCATCAACCCTGCCGAGCTGCCTGTTCCATGATTCTCTGCCTTCTTTTTTTACGGTTTCAAAATCCTTTCCTCCTGTTTCTCGGGTAAGATTCAGCATTGCCTGAGCAGGACTTATGAATGATGACGCAACCCTTACGGTTACCACTTCTCCCTTCCTGGTCTTAAAACCCAGAACAGCTCCCGCATGATCGCCCTCAGACTCAAGCACATTGAGATCCAGAGTATCGCCATGCCAGGTATGGGATGATGTGAAATCCCTGTCAAATACTGCTACGAAATAGTTGTGAAAATTTGAAGGCACACCGCCGCTGTTATTCCTGCAATATCCTATCACTTTTCTTTCGGATGGGATAATTTTCACCATTGATCCTTTATTAAAACCATCGAGCAGAACGTATGAAGAGTCGCTTGCAGGGAATGTAAAGCGGAAAATTGCTGCCCTTTCAGTCGGAGTGACTTCAGCAGTAACATCGTAATCGGCAAGGTAAACGCTGTAGTAATATGGTTTTACCACCTCGGGCTTATGTGAAAACCAGGAAGCCCTTTCAGTTTCATTAATCTTTATCTTACCTGTTATTGGCATAAGCGAGAAAGCAGCATAGTCATTTATCCAGGGACTTGGCTGGTGGGTCTGCTTAATTCCCATTATTTTATAATCATTGTAGGTATATGCCCATCCATCACCCATTTTACGGGTCTGGGGTGTCCAGAAATTCATCCCCCATGGCAGGGCAATGGCCGGATAGGTATTACCATTCGATAATTTGAATTCCGAATCAGTACCCATCAGAGGATTTACCAGGTCGGCAAAATTCTTTTCTTCAGACCTCTTACAGTTCTGCAGAATAACGCCGGTGAGGATCACTGAAACAATTACCAGCCATGAAATGAATCTTCTGTATGCTGTTCCTGAGGTATATCTTACCAAACCCTTGTTCGCCTGATTGTCAGTGTCCATATTTGAATTATTTATGATCTCATTTTGTCAATCCGGATAAAACAATTTTATCAATTTTCTTAAAAACTGAATCCGGTGTCAGCCAGTTCATACATGCAAAATCCCCTCTCCTGCATTCTCCTTTTCCAAAGACAGTGCATGGCCGGCAGGATAGCTCATCTACGGGAATGCGGAGTGAAAATTCTTCAGGTTGCCTCCATGCGCCAAAGCCGGCTACAGGATCGGTCGCTCCCCAGATTGAAATAGTCTTCGTGCCGCAGAGAGCTGCCATATGCATATTTGAGGAATCCATTGCTATCATAAGATCAAGGCGGCTCATTAAAGCCAGCTCTTCATCAAGGTCAAGTACGTTCAGGGTGTTGAATGATCCCTTTATCCTTTTCTGAAGTGATGCCAGCTGTTCCGTTTCCTCCATTCCCCCGAAGAGAAAGATTTTCGCCGGATATTTCGCCTGGATCAGCTCAAGTAGCCTGATCATATACTCTTCCGGCCACATTTTCAGCTTGTGTTTCGCAAAAGGGGCTGCACCGATATTCAATACCCCTTTTGAACCTGTCAGCGAGGCGATTTTCGTTAACGCTTCAGGAGAAGGAATTATCCATGGGCCCTCTTTCAATATAACCGGGAATCCTGCCCGTGCAAAAGTATCGGCGTATCTCTCTGCAGAATGCCTTAATTTGTACCTTATTTTGCCCCTTATCACGGCCTTCTTTTCCCGTCTGCCCTTGTCAATTACATAGGAACGGTACACCAGTGAGTCTGAATAAAAGTCGTAAAACCCTGGATCTCAGCACATCGTGAAGATCTATTACTGCATCCATCCTGCCGGAAGATCTGATCTCCATGAAAAGCCGGAAGAGTCCGGGAAATCCACTGTGCCTTTTTTTAAAGTCGGGATAAAACAGCCTGAGGCCCTCAACAGAGAAGAAAAATGGTCTGAAGGCAGGTCTGGTAAGCATCACCAGTTCAACATCCGGATATTGCTCCCTCATGGCTCTGATGACAGGGAGGGTAAGGGCTACATCGCCCATCGCAGATGTTCTTATTACGAGGAGACGCATCTCAGTATTTTTCGTATGATTTTTCTTCGATCATCCCCGAAGAGGTCTTTAAATTGATCTCCCGTTTTATTTCCGACCTCTTGTCATTTTTAAAATATACTGAGCGGGCAGTTGAGATAAACTCATCTCCGAAATCCTTTCTTCTTTCGAGGTCGCGTATCCGGTCCTCTATATCCCACAACTCCGCATTAACCTCATACAGGGAAATATATAATGGATCACTCTGAGAAATAATTGAAGATGAAGCGGTGATAAGTTCATCATATTCTTTTTTAAGGTTAGCAAGCTTGCCTTTATCGCTTATGCGTTCCAGTTTGATCCGGATGATGGTAAGCTTATCTATTATCTCACCGTTTGATACTTCAATTTTCATTTTATGCTAAATTTCAGGGCAAAAATAGTGACTTTTTGCAAATAAGCAGCCACGGTTTCTCAATTCCCCATTCCCCGATCTCCCTGTCTCACTTTATGTTCTTCTAATAAGGATCCACATCGACTGCGATCCTGAGCGATGAGGCTCCCTTCTCCCTTTCCAGCCTTTCAATCGCTGCCATGATAAATTGCTTTGCCTTTGCTGGCGGTTTTTCCTTTTCAATCTTGATCATGATAGTTTTAATATACCATGTCTGTACCCGTGATATTAAGGGAAACTCCGGACCCAGAACCCTATGGCCGAAAAACTTTTTCAGATCACCTCCAAGGATCTCCGAATAATGATTCAGAAGATCCCTGTCCCTGTGCCTGATATTTATTTTGACCAGCCTGGTGAAGGGCGGATAATTGAAAGCTTTCCTCTCTTCCGCCTGCATTCTGAACATTCCTTCATAATTATGCTGCAGGACCAGCCTTATTATCCTGTTGGCCGGATCGGATGTCTGGATGACTACTTTACCCTGTTTCTGCCTTCTCCCTGCTCTGCCGCTCACCTGCTCCATCAGCTGGTAACTTCTTTCATGGGACCGGAAATCGGGATAGTTTAAAAGGTTATCGGCATTTAAAATTCCGACCACGGTAAGATTTTCAAAATCAAGGCCTTTTGATATCATCTGGGTTCCGATAAGGATATCGATCCTTCGATCCTCAAATGCCTTTATTATCCTGCTGAAGGAGTTTTTACCCCTTGTTGTATCCTGATCCATCCTGGCAACTTTCGCAGACGGGAACACAATCTTTATTTCATCTTCAATCTTTTCAGTACCGAAACCCCTTGTTATCATTCCGGAGGAGTGACAGTTCCCGCAATGAGAAGGCAACTCTGCCGTATACCCGCAATAGTGACAGACAAGCCTGCCCATAGCTTTATGATAAGTAAGGTTGACGGCACACTGTACACAAACTGGAATCCAGCCACAGTCAGAACATTCTATATAAGGCGAGAAGCCTCTTCTGTTCTGAAAGAGAATTATCTGTTCATCCTTGCCCAATGCCTCATCCATAGCCTGGAGCAGTTCAGGGGTGAAATGCGATACCATAAGCTTTCTCCTGTAGGCTTCCCTGGTATTTGCAATCACAATTGCAGGCAGCCTGATCAGCCCGTATCTTTCCTTAAGATTTGTCAGGCCGTATTTACCGTTCTTTACATTATTATAACTCTCCACTGAAGGAGATGCTGAACCCAGAATGGTTTTTGCCGAATGCATTGCTGCAAGCATTATTGCCGAATCACGGGCATGATACCTCGGTGCCGGATCATGCTGTTTATAAGACCCGTCGTGCTCCTCATCCACAATTATAAGCCCAAGATTGATGAATGGAAGAAACAGGGATGACCTGACGCCCAGAATCAGCCTGTAACCGTTCAGCGGATCGTTATCTGAAACTCTGTTCCATATCTCAACCTTTTCGGCATCACTGAACCGTGAATGATAGATCCCCGTTACAGCTCCGAAATGCTCTTTAAGCCTTCGGATTATCTGCGTTGTCAGGGCTATTTCGGGAAGCAGATAAAGGACCTGGTTCCCCTTCTTTAATTGCTCCTCAATAAGATGGATATATATTTCTGTCTTGCCGCTTGATGTAACGCCATGCAGAAGGACTACATCCTTTTCCAGGAACTGCTTTTTTATGGAATCATGAGCTACAGACTGGGCATCACTCAATTTTCTGACAGGCTCGTTAAAACTACCTTCCGCGGATAATCTTGTAACCGGCAGGGCTACCTGTGACAATAAGCCTTTCCCGGCAAGTACTTCAATTATTGCCGGAGATGAATGTGAATCAGATAAAAGCAGGGATTTAGCAACCCGTCTGATCTCCGATCCCGGGCTATATTCCGATAATCTTAAATAAGATAAGAGGAGCTCCTGCTGACGCGGAGCTTTTCTCATCGAATCAAGCAGGTCATTCAGCTCACTGTCGGAGAATTTCCTGGCCAGTTCAATATATGTCTCTAACCTGGGCCTGTACTCCCTGAGACTTTTTTCTGAGGGCAGGGCTGCCTTCATGACCTCTCCTTCGCTGCAAAAATAATATTCCGATATCCAGAGCCAGAACTTCAGCTGTATCTCATTTACGGCAGGCATCAGACCGGCCACATCGGTTACGGGCCGTATATTTTTGATCGGGGGAGCCTCTTCATATATGCCGCATACGATCCCGGAGTGATGACCTTTCACCCCAAAAGGTACCGTCACCCTCACCCCGGGTTTTATCCTATCCCTGAGCGTTTCAGGTATTCCGTAGGTAAACCGCCCCCTGACTGCAATAGGCAAAATAATATCTGCAAACCTTGTATAAGTCATTCGTCAAATTAGTACGCAAAGTAAGAATAAATTTTACCAACCGCTCCACAGGGCAACCGGGCTGACAGAAAATTACCGGGTTGAAATGTAAATTATGTGCCGGTCTGTACGATATGTGCCTGAAACCAATTCAGATTATTGTATCTGCAAGCTAAACAGGCTCATTTGATTTTACGAATCCCGACATTACAGAAAGAAGGTGTTCCTTCCTGATTGGTTTTATGAGACAGGCATCGCACCCGGCCTCAAGTATTATATCTTTATCATCTTCAAAGATAAAAGCTGTCTGGGCAATGATCGGCAGGTTCTTGCGGATCTTCCTGATCTCCCTTGTAGCTTCAATCCCGTTCATTTCCGGCATCTGCATGTCAAGCAGAACCACGTCGATATCAGGAATGGCTTTAATAAGCTCAATTGCCTCGAAACCCGATCTCGCAGTAATTATAGATAGTCCCGTATCGATGAGTATCCTGTTAAGGTAGATGAGGACATCCTTATTATCGTCAACCAGCAGGCACTTTTTATAGCTCCAGTCGACCGGATTCGTTGAGAGACCGGCTATAACCGGTTTGGTTTTGGTTTTCGGACTGCCGGCCGGCCTGTAGGGTATAGAGAAGCTGAATTCGGATCCTATCCCTTTCTCTGATTGAACATATATCTTTCCTCCCATCCTTTCAACAACCTCTTTTGCCAGTGTCAGACCTATACCCAGACCTTCAAAAGGACGGTGATGCCCATCAACTTCCTGTCTGAATTCTTCAAAAATTCGGCCCAGGTTTTCCTTGTTTATCCCTATGCCCGTATCCTTAATTTTAAATACAATACTTTCATTTTCACGAAGATAGGAGAACTCTATGGAGCCATCAAGTGTAAATTTAACTGCATTGTCCATCAGGTGGTTCAGTACCCTTTTAAGCCAGATCCTGTCAGTAAAGATCAGATCGCCGCTATCGTCGAACTTGCTGTTAACGCTCAGCAGTATTGATTTTTCATTACGTTTGATAACCTGCCTGGCATCTTCAATGATCTCATTTATAATTGAACTGAGGGAGGTCTCTTCGTATGATATCTCTATCTGGGAACTTTCAAGGCGGGAGAGGTCAATGATATCACCTATGATCTGCAGCAACTTTTCGCTGTTGTAATTGATATGTTCAATATAGTCTTCCCTGACATCCTGGGTCAGATTATCAGCAAGCAGCAGATTGGCAAAACCGACAACACTGTTCAAAGGGGTACGTATCTCATGGGATATATTAGCCAGGAAGCTTGATTTTAGCCTGCTGCTGGCCTCTGATTCTATATTTGCCTTTATGAGTGATTCATGGGCCTGCTTCAGCTTTGTTATATCCCGGGATATGGTAAGGGATCCAAGAATATCACCATTATCATTCCTTACTGTAACTGAGCGGGTTGAAAGGTTAATATAATGTCCCTCCTTATGTTTTAGCCTGAGTTCGCTTTCAAAGAAACCCGTTTCCAGCAAATTTTGAACCCGTTTGGACTGATAGTCCTGATCCTCAGGATGGATAAGGCTTTGTGGTACTAATGAATCATACGCATCCCTGTCAAGTCCTATCAGGGAGTAGTATGCGGAATTTGCAAATTTAAGGTTCCAGTCTTTGTCGAAAAATGACATCCCATCATCGGCAGACTCAACCAGCATGGCATAGAACTTCTCAGATTCATAGTACTCTTTAGCTATCAGCGCCTTCTGGACTTCCAGTTCATTATTTAACTTCTGCAGATCATTGTTGATATCAATAACCTGTTTGTTTCTTTCCTTTAATTCCCTGTTGACCCTTTTCAGCCTTAAAGAGAAAAAAATTATGACTACGCAAATGATTATGAGAGTAACAAGTAGTATCAGGACCAGGTCCGCAAAGGAGCTTGTGAGAACTACCGACGGTCCGCGCGATGCAAATGATAAGGCTTTTTCACTGACCGTTGCCGCTTGTGATGATCCGGTTGCAAGAAGAAGTATAATCATCCATCCGATAGTCAGAAGATCTCTGCCAGTTACCCTAATCCCATTGTTCCGACCTCTTCTCATGATAAAGTTACTCATCTGAATTAATTACGGTCCTGACCATCACCGGCAAAGTATTATCTGCAAATTAACAAATATTCTCAACTTAAATATGCAAAAGGCCGGTCAGGATCAAAAAAATAACAAATTCATCTGTTCAGGCTGCTAAATAAATGAATTTTGTGCACTTAACATATGAATTGTTTCATAATTAATTTTTCATGTAACTCCCTGGTCACAGGTACACTTAAAAATATTAAATTGCAGCCTGAAATCCGCAAAATTAGGATGGAGAGGCTTTGTTATTTAATATATTGACTATTAATATTTTATAAATATTTCTGATAGAGTTCTTCTGACGATCCAAAATAAAGTACCTGATGGAAAAGGATGAAAGCAAGTATTCGGGAGGTAAAAAATACAGGAACAATGACATAACCGTATATTGGAAGCCATCGGCTTGCATTCATGCATCATACTGCTACAGGGAGCTCATAGAAGTATTCGACCCCAGCAGGAGGCCATGGGTTGATATGAACGGATCGACAACCGAAAAAATAATAGAGGTAGTAAACCTGTGTCCTACAGAGGCTCTTTCCTGGAAATGGAATGATGATGAAAAGAATGGACCGGTAGGCACTGATCAGACCAATCATATAAAGTTCAGAAGGCCTGAGCTTATGGATATTAAAGATGCCGCAAATGAAGATTTGCCAGTGACGGTTAAGATTATGATTGACGGACCCATAGTTCTGAAAGGAAATTTCACGCTTGCTTACGGTGATACAAAGAAAGAAGTCAAGGAGGGGATAATCTCTCTCTGCAGGTGCGGGGCAAGTGATCACCTGCCGTTTTGTGACGGGCGGCACAGAAAGACAGGCTTTACAGGTTAATTATTCATTATGGAAGAAAAGAAAGAAAACAAGTCTCAGGCGATTATCGAAGTAACTGATTGCGGACCGATTAGGATCACAGGAAGGATCATTCTGAAAGATCTGAAAAGAGATAAGGAGGATATTCCGTCAGAGATACTTTTATGCGGTTGCGGAAAATCTAAGCGGCAGCCGTATTGTGACGACTCCCATAAACAATAACAGGCAGGTCTCCTATCTGGCCACAATATGATAGCAGTTTTGCATCCGTTCGTATGTTGCCCAGCATTTGTGCTCATCCCTTAATTGCCAGATCACCTCGGCAAGCGCCTCCTTCATAAATTTCTTATCGCAGTTGGTAAGTACCATTTTCCTGGCTGAGAACCTTTTATAGCTGATGTCGAAAGCATTTCCATAAAGATGAGGGCTGTTGACCGAGGAATTCATATTATGCCTGCGCAGACTTTTCATATTGTCTGCTTTCCGTGTCATTGAAGTGATATAAAACCTTGATCCCTTTAAACCCTTCTGAGAGGTTTTCTCCCTGAACCTGTCAGCAATTTCATCCAGAAGAACTTTGCTGTCCGGGGTGATGCAGGGATAGCTGTATGTCATCCTGTCAACTACATATTTACCACCACTTCTGACACTTACAAGTCTTCCCTCGGAGATTCTCTTCCTGACTTCCTTCTCATCACTGCAGAGGCCTATTCCTTTCAGCTTTGCAGCTGATGAATAATCAACTATCCTGTCATTCAGCTTTCTGCTGAAATCCTTTTGCCGGTAATCAAGGCAGCGTGTGCTGAAATAGCCAGACCTGCCATTTCTGAAATGAAAAATGATCCCCAGGGTTACGATAAGTATTACAGCAACAAATATTCTGATCAGAAGCTGACGATTCAGCCCGTTATATATCATCTGTTTAAAAGATGTCACGGCAACTCACGATAACGCTAATTGTCCTACAGGTTGAGCGCTCTTGTTACCTGGGCGGCAGCATCGCTGAAGGAGCCTGCTGAGAATACTGACAGACCGGAATTATCGATGATCTTCCTGGCCTCTTCAGCATTTGTGCCCTGCAGTCTTACTATAACAGGTATATGTATCTCCCCGATGGATTTATATGCTTCAACAACACCGTTAGCCACTCTGTCGCATCTGACAATTCCTCCGAAAATATTTATCAGAATAGCCTTAACCGCGGGATCCTTAAGAATGATCCTGAAGCCTGCTTCGACTGTTTTGGGATTGGCTCCTCCCCCCACATCCAGGAAATTTGCAGGTGAGCCGCCTGAAAGTTTTATGATATCCATAGTTGCCATTGCAAGCCCGGCGCCATTTACCATGCACCCAACGTTTCCATCCAGTTTTACAAAGTTGAGATTATGTTTCCCGGCTTCCACTTCAACCGGATCTTCTTCGGAAATGTCTCTCATTCCTGCAAGATCCTCATGTCTGAACAATGCATTATCATCCAGGACAAGCTTGCAATCGACTGCAAGGACCCTGTTATCGCTGGTTTTAAGCACGGGATTAATTTCAAGAAGCTGTGCGTCACAACTTTTAAAAGTCTCATAAATGCCTGAAAGAAATTTAAGCATATTTTTGAATGCTACGCCCTTCAAACCCAGGTTAAAGCCGATTGTACGCATCTGAAAAGCCTGCAATCCTATTCCGGGATCTATCTCTTCGGTAAAGATACGATCAGGTGATTTTTCGGCAACCTCCTCAATTGACATTCCGCCCTCGGGAGAATAGAGAAATATATACTTCCCGCTGTCGCGGTTAAGCAGGATACTGATATAATACTCCTTAGGTTCAGTTTCCCCCTTATAATAGACATCCTGGGCAATCAATACCCTGTTCACCTTTTTTCCTGCAGGACCTGTCTGGGGAGTAACCAGTTGCATCCCAAGTATCTGTCCGGCTATTTTCCCTGCTTCTTCAACTGATTTTGCAAGTTTTACCCCGCCGCCTTTTCCCCTTCCCCCGGCATGGATCTGTGCTTTTACCACAAAATAATCAGATCCGAATTTTTCCTTCAGCTGCCTGGCGACAGTAACTGCCTGTTCAGGAGTCTCTGCTACAAACCCTTCCTGGATATCAACATCGTATGCCTTAAGTAACGACTTCCCCTGAAATTCATGAACATTCATCTTCTGATAATTAGTTTAGATTTACAAAATTCCTGAAAAATACGAGGTTCACAAAATAATAATAAATACCAGATTATTTATTTATTTTCGCATAAAAAATGAGAAAGCTTCTTAACAAAGAACTTGATAGAAAAACGGTTGAGCAATTCCGCCAATCAATAAAGTCACCATTCGTCATAGTCCTTGATAATGTGAGGAGCCAGAGCAATATAGGTTCGATATTCCGGACAGCCGATGCCTTTGTTACGGAGGCGATTTATTTATGCGGAATAACGGCAAGGCCACCCCACAGGGATATTCAGAAGACCGCCCTCGGAGCAACTGAAACAGTGAAATGGGAGTACTTTTCAAAGACCATTGATGCTGTAATCAGGCTCAAAAAGGATGGCTACCTGATAGTCGGAGTTGAACAAACGGAAGGTTCCGTTGCACTTAATGAATTTAATTTCGAACATGACCGCCGGTACGCACTTGTATTCGGACATGAAATAAACGGGGTGGATCAGGAGGTACTCAATATGTGTGATTCCTGTATAGAAATACCACAGTTCGGAACCAAACACTCCTTCAATATAGCAATCAGCGCAGGTATTGTGCTGTGGGAGCTTTATAAGGCTTTTAAAAAGGAGATCTCCGGCGGCCTGGGTTGATACCTATAAAAAAAGCTGCCCGGATCGGACAGCTTTCTTTATATGTTACAGACTTTTATTACTGTACTGTTGATTTAAATGTATCATCATTGAAGTACTTGGCAAACTCAATGTCAGTTTTTGCATATGCTTTCCAGTCAGGATTAAAGCCGATAGCTTCATGAAGTCCGTTGAGCATATAATTTCTGTCATCAAGACGTGCACCGACAACTGCTTTAAGATATGATGGCTTTCCGCATTTGCAGAGGTCCTTCATGCTATCAAGAGTTGCTTTGGCTTTGGTTACGTCACCTTTGCATACAAGTGCAAGAGCAAGGTTGAAGCAGGGCTCAGTTCCGAAGTAATTAACAGCCTTATCATATTCACCTTTTGTAATTGCTATTGTACCAAGACCCCATTTTGATTCGGGGGTTGCCGCTGTCATGGAGTTAAAATATTCCTCAGCTTTTGCCATATCGCCTTTTACCAGTGCTACAAAACCCAGGTTGTTTTTAACAACATCGTTATTCTGTAAAGCCTTGGCTGCTTCAAATTCAGGAAGAGCCTCGTCAGGTTTTCCGAGAGACAGATAGGTAGCTCCGATATTGTTGTGTGCACGTATACATTTTGGGAAGTTCTCGGCAGCTATCTTATAATATTTCAGTTTTTCGTTAAGATCTTTCGTAAGAGTGGCTGCATAAAGCATTTCTTCAACATTCAACTCCTTGGGATCCGAGTTTATCTGTGAAAGGATCTGCTCATCAGTTCTTCCGATCTTATCAACATTGATAACCATTTTTGACCTTCTTAGTTTCGGAAGGATGTCTGTTTTCAGTACATCAAAAGCGGCTGTCATATTCTTGATTTCCTTGTCACGTACGTCCGGATCGGAATACATAGACAATACACGGAGAATCAGATCTTTATCCTGAATAGATGATTTTTCGACCAGACTCTTGAAACCGTCCCAGTCTTCAGCAGTAGTTTTCTCATTGAAAAATCCTTCACCTTTTGCAGCTTCAACTGTTCCAAATTCCTTTTTAATAAATTTATTCGCTGTTACACCTCTCTTTTTTGACAAAGGCTCATTAATTTTCATAGTTCCGTCAGGAGAAGCATAGGAACTAACATCAGTATTTTTAAACTTACGGTTGGGATCACTATTTACACTCTTGATAAATTCCCTGAGAAGGGCTATATCTTCAGCCTTCAGCTCTTTGCTCGGAATATTTGCCTCATTTATCAGGTAATGAATAGCAGCCTCCTGCATCTCCGGGGTAATCCTTACAAAATTATCTTTCATAATAATGGGCATCGCATGCTTCTCAACAAGAGTTGAAGTAGCAATAACTCCATCGGCGATCTTAACCGGATCAAATTCAACTGTCTTCTTACCTCTGACAGCTTTAATTCTCAAAACAAGTTCAGACATTTTCATTGCATCCTTATACGGAACTGAGCCGGAATATGTAAAGTCCCCGCCGGTGGAGGCAATTACTTTATTATTTGCCTGAACGCTCTCTCCCTGAACAACCTCAACTTTGTCAAAAGCGGTTTCCCCACCTGTGTATGTAAGAACAGGAGTCACAGTCAAAGTGGTTTTCTTATCAAAGTACTTGGCCGGGAAGGTACCCTTAATAGTCACTGCAACAATACCAGCGTCTGTCTGAAGAACTTTTGGTGTCACCTCATACTTAACAAGGCTTGAGTTTTTCTTCATCTTATTTAACCCGCTGCAACTTGACATAACAACTGCGGCCAGGATAAGGATAAAATAGCTTCTGATTTTTTTCATAATTAAAAATGTTACTTGGTTATGATTCTTGATTTTCTTTTATTACAATTTCCCCGATTTTATAAACATGAATACAAATCTACAACAAAATAGTCATAGTTTAAGCAAATTAATTAAAATAATATGACTGCCATGAATGATTACTTTAATTTTTAACCCGTAGTCAAACAGCCCGTTAACAGATGTGGGAACAGGCAATTACCTTAATACTGTTCACACTGTTCAGAGATTCAACCAACGCACAAAGATTCAAAACTTTTCAATATTGATTATTACAAAACTTATTAAAAAGGTTACATTATTCACGCATTTTAGTCCTGAAGAGATCAGGTAGTTTATGATTTATTTTACTGATACCGGTCTGATAATCACAAAATAACCTTATTGAACCCTGCAGGGTAATCTTTTGAAAAAATGGTATCAATAAGCCGCAGGTAGTGATCTTTATTTTTTACAAAGTCAATCTCATTCAAGTCAATTACAAGGTACCTGTTATCAGGATTCTGCTTAAAAAAGTTGAAATAGTTGTTCTGGATCTTCAGAAGATATTCTCCGGTAATTGATTTCTCATAGTCTCGTCCTCTTTTCCGGATATTTTCAAGCAGCTTATCCGGGTTAAGGTGAAGGTAGACATAGATATCGGGTTTAGGCAGAGAACCGTACATGATATAGAAGATCTGCCTGTAAAGATTGAACTCCTCTCTTTCAAGGGTAGAGGAAGCAAATACAAGAGATTTCATGAAATAATAATCTGCGACAGTGAAGGTCCTGAACAGATTGCCCGGGGCCAGTTCTTCATTAAGCTGCCTGTATCTGGCTGCCAGAAAAGAAAGCTCAAGTGGGAAGGCATATTTTTCAGGGTTGCCGTAAAACCTGGGAAGGAAAGGGTTGTCGGCGAAATGTTCCAGAATCAGATGAGCATTGAACTGCTCTGCGATTTTCATTGCAAGGGTTGTCTTCCCTGCACCGATATTTCCCTCAATAACCACATAGTTGTATCTGATCTTCATCCCTGCACCAATCTGTTACCAAATTCTTAACAAATTTAAATATTGAATATGAACAGGCAAAAAAAAATCCCGCTGTTGCGGGACTTCATTTAATTATTCTGGTCCTGTGACGGATTTCTCTTTTCGGATTCCTGACGCGGAGGACGGGGAAGGAGTTCTTTCCTTGACAGTTTGATTTTTCCTGATCTGGAATCGATTTCAATTATTTTCACTTCAACTTCCTGACCCTCCTTAAGAACATCTTCAACCTTCTGAACCTTTCTCCATTCAATCTCTGATATATGCAGCAAACCATCCTTATTTGGCAGGATCTCAACAAAGGCTCCAAACTGAACGATAGTCTTTACCTTTCCTTTGTATACCTGCCCTACTTCAGGAACAGTAACAATTTTTTTCACCCAGTCGAGGGCTGCTGTTATGACTTCTGCATTCTCTCCGAAGATATTAACATCTCCGTGTCCTTCGATCTCTTCCACGATTATTGTTGCTCCTGTAACACGCTGAATTTCCTGAATTACTTTTCCTCCGGGACCTATCAAGGCGCCGATCATCTCTTTCGGAATTGTCAGCATCTCGATCCTTGGTGCATGTGGCTTAAGTTCCGGGCGGGGTTCTGATATTACCTGGTTCATTATCTCCAGTATATGAAGCCTTCCGGCTTTTGCCTGGTTGAGTGCCTTAGTAAGGATCTCAAATGACAGACCCTCAACTTTTATATCCATCTGTGTTGCCGTGATCCCATCGCGTGTACCTGTCACCTTGAAATCCATATCGCCAAGATGGTCCTCGTCCCCGAGGATATCTGAAAGGATTGCATATTTCTTTGAATCGGTGTCGGTTATAAGCCCCATGGCTATACCTGACACAGGCTTTTTAAGTTTTATACCGGCATCCATCAGAGCCAGGGTGCCTGCACATACAGTTGCCATGGATGAAGAACCGTTCGATTCAAGTATGTCAGAAACAACCCTTATAGCATAAGGGTTTTCATCATCCGAGGGCATCATACTCTTAAGGGCCCGGAGAGCAAGGTTGCCATGACCAATCTCCCGCCTGCTTATCCCACGTGCAGGTTTGGCTTCACCCGTAGCAAAGGGAGGAAAATTATAATGAAGGGTAAATTTTTCCGTTCCCTTGTTCAGTACATCGTCAATGATCTTCTCATCAAGCTTTGTTCCAAGGGTCACTGTTGTAAGTGACTGGGTCTCCCCCCTTGTAAACAATGCAGATCCGTGAGTAGCCGGCAGAGGGTCAATTTCGCAGATAATCTGCCTGATATCTTCAGGCTTCCTTCCGTCAAGACGGACATTTTCGTCAAGCACAAGCCGTCTTGAAGCTTCCTTCAGCACATCATGGTAATATCTTCTGACAAGAGCCTCATCAACAGGATTCTCTTCAGTATACTGTCCGAGAAACTCTACAACTATAGCCTCAAATCCCTCAAGACGCTTAAGTTTATCAGCCGTTAACAATTTAACTGACTGATAGCACTTATCATAAGTTTCGTCCCATACTTTCTTCCTGAGATCTTCATCGTTCACTTCGTGGCTGTATACCCTCTTTACGGTCGATCCTACCTCTTCAGCAAATTCCATCTGGGCTCTGCAGTGGATCTTGATTGCTTCATGAGCAATTCTGAGGGCCTCCAGCATATCCTCTTCCGAGACTTCCTTCATTTCACCCTCAACCATCAGGATATTGTCGAATGTGGCACCCACCATCAGATCGATATCCGAATCTTTAAGCTGGGTGGCAGTCGGATTGACAATGAATTCATTATTTATCCTTGCAACCCTAACCTCAGACATCGGTCCGTTAAATGGAACATCGGATACTGCCAGCGCGGCCGAAGCGGCCAGACCTGCAAGTGCATCCGGGATAATGTCCATATCTGCTGAGATAAGATTTATGGTGATAAATGTTTCTGCATGATAATCATCAGGAAAGAGCGGCCTTAACGCACGGTCGACAAGCCGTGATATAAGAATTTCATAATCTGATGGTCTTGCTTCTCTTTTAAGAAATCCACCGGGAAAACGTCCCGATGAAGCATATTTCTCTTTATACTCTACAGACAGAGGCATGAAGTCCGTGTCCTCCTTCGCTTCCGTTGCCGATACGACAGTAGCCAGCAACATTGTTTTTCCCATTTTCAATAACACAGAACCATTGGCCTGCCTGGCCATTTTGCCAGTCTCAAGGATAATCGTTCTCCCGTCCCCGAGATCAATAACTTTCTCTTTTACTTTAAACATTATATATTTGATTTATGTGTGTTGAAACTACAAAATAATTTAAATAATATGAAAAAAGGCAATTTTCGATTGCCTTTTTTATCCTATTTACGTAATTTCAACGCTTTTATGATTTCGCGATACCGCTCGATATCTTTTAACTTGAGATAGTCCAGAAGCCTTCGTCTCTTCCCAACCAGTTTGATAAGCGCCTGCTGGGTGCTGAAATCCTTTTTATTTTTCTTAAGATGCTCAGTAAGATGGTTAATCCTGTAGGAAAACAGGGCAATCTGCCCTTCCGCCGTACCGGTATCGATTTCAGATGTTCCAAATGTTTTGAAAAACTCCTGCTTTTTTTCTGTGGTTAAATACATGTCGCTAATTAAAATATTGTTTATCCATAAATATATCGAGTCTCCAATTTTGGAACGCAAAAATAAGACTTTTTTATGTAAATAATCAAACAATTCTCTTTTTTTTTATAGTATTCCTGAATTTTTTATTTCATCTGCAGATACTGCCCTGCAATAATCGCTTAATTTCCGGTATCTGACCTGACTTTTGTAAAGTGCCGGGATAACCAGTCCGCCTCGTCTGCAGGAACGCATTTGCCTTGTTTCTTATTGTTCCTGTACATTATAATGACGTGGGAAGGATGGGAAAAGTTGCGTGGTCTGATCAATAAATTATCAGTTTCACGGGAAAATTTCAGGCTTTCATCAAAAATCTGAGAAATTGATGATAATCAGCATATTTTTCCAGGCCTAAGGCTCAAGAAGTAACTTATCCTCGTCGATGAACTTTTTACCCATGCTTACAAGCTTGCTTCCGATACGGCATTCAAGGCATCTCCTTTTTTTGCAGTATTCGTTTCTCAGCTGGATCAGCGCCTGTGAATAAAAGGCTGATTCAGCTGTTATGCCCGCCTCCTTCCACTCATCGACAATGATATTCTCCTCAGCTGGCATATCTTCAAGAAATGTAATAGCCTTTTCACAAGTATCCCTCGAATCCCTGCTCTTTCCATAAACGTACAAAACCGGTATAACAGCATTAACAAGAAATATCAGTGTTGCCTGCGATCCTGTGTTCTTGACAACCTTCCTGCTCTTTTTGCCAAAAACAAAGTGGTCATCCCAGTATTGTGAAGCCTTCACTTCAAATACCTCTTCCAGCTGTCTGACCTCCGCGGCTTCCAGAACCACGGAGAACAGGCCGCCCGTAACTGCAAGCATTGCCGCCAGCTGAGAAATTCTTATTGTAGGAAAATTGACAGGCCTGAGTCTCGAAAACTTCCAGAGCCATCCATGAACAGGCTGAAGCGAATATTTTGCCGACAGTATCTTATACTCCTTTATCAGGTCTGAGTAATATTTATCATTTAACGCCTCCTTGAAAAGACCTTCCTCCAGCATGCCTGCCGTTCCGAAAAGAAGAGCTTCCATCTGAAAAAGATTGTCGGTATGTTTTCGGATGATCCTGAAAGGCAATGCGGCAGAAAGCATCTCAAAGGGCTCCCGGTTTATCCTGAAGCCAAAATACCGGGTCAGCAGCCTGTAAAATGTCTCCTCCCAATCGTTCCCCGTCTCCCGTAATATCCTGCAGATCAGATCCGACTTATTCTGAAGCCTCTCAATCACAAGTGAATTAAGCCAGTGACGGACAAGTACGGGATCGACTTTGCCAATTTCATCCTGACAGGCTATTGTACGGGGATTATTAACAAGAAGAATATACCTTTCATAAAGCGCCGGATCAAATGATATTTCAGCCGTAAGCACCTCTTCCCCCTGGTGTTGAAAACCTTCCTGTCATTCTCAGCCACAACATGAAGGATGACATTGTCGAAAACCGGATCATTCTGGTGTCCGTGACTGTCAAAATGGGATGAACGGGTATGGATTTCTACGTTGCCTGCCCAGATTGTATCTTCAACCGAGATGCGGGCATTAAAAAAATCGGGACCTGAATCACGGTTATACTCTCCGGGAAGAATCACAGAGATCTTATTTCCGTTGCCGTCAGATAGTTTCTCCGGATCATAAAGCCTGTACTTCCAGAGGTAATGGAGAAATTCCTCTTTCATCCCAGCACAATTTAAATGAAAAGCAGCAAGAGTATAAAATTAGAAAAAAAGCAATTATGATGCAAGGAAGAGGGAGAAAAAAGATGGGGAGAGGGGGAGAGGGGGGGATGGGGGGATGGGGGGGGCACGGAGCACAGAGCATAGAGCAAGTTCTTTAGCGGCGCGAGGGCAAACCGGAACCGAGCGGATTACAAAACATGATCACAATTACAATCTGACTTCCGCGAGCTCGGCGAAGCCAAAAGGTGCGAACCGCACCCTGTTTGGTGGCGCCTTTAAGGCCCTGTGCAGCAGGCGGACAAACAGGGTGGGGTTGTCTTTTCCGGCGCATTTTCTTTGGTACTTTCTTTTTGCGTAAAAAGAAAGTACAATAAAAAGTCCCCTTTAAGGGATTTAGAAGTGATTAAAGGGAGTTGAGAGCGTAGAGCGGGGAGCGTAGAGCCTGGAGCACGGGACACAGGGCACAGGCATTGCCAGCCGTAGCTTTCTTTGACCTCCGAAGCTTTCTTCGACCTCCGAAGCTTTAGCGAAGGAGGTAGCGTAGGAGGTAGCGGAGGCTGGGCACTGAGCCTTGAGATAATTATATAATCCCTGCTGCAAGCAGGTATTTTTCCATCTCGAGACGCACCTCATTTGCCTTCCGGGCTGCGACCTTATCAAAATCCTGTGAATCAGAGGCAAAGATTATCCCCCTGGAGGAATTTACAAGCAGCCCACATTTACTGTTAATGCCATACCTTGCAACCTCTTCCAGGCTTCCTCCCTGAGCGCCAATACCCGGGACGAGAAGAAAGTGGTCTGGTACGATTTTGCGTATATCCTTCAGCATTGCTGCCCGCGTGGCACCGACCACAAACATCATATTGTCGGTCGTGCCCCATTTTTGTGATACCGTCAATACCCTTTCAAAAAGCTTTATCCCATTGTCAGTGTGATACTGAAAATCATCAGAACCTTTATTGGAGGTAAGCGCAAGAATAACAACCCATTTTTCGCTGTATGAGAGGAATGGCGTGACAGAATCTTCACCCATATAAGGTGCGACAGTTATTGCATCAAAAGGCATATTTTCAAGAAAAGCCCTTGCGTACAGCCTTGAGGTGTTGCCAATATCACCCCGCTTTGCATCGGCAATGACAAAGATCTCAGGATAGTTTTCCTTAATATACCTTACGGTTGCTTCAAGAGATATCCAGCCCTTCGCCCCGGAGGACTCATAAAACGCAACATTAGGCTTATATGCCACTGCGTATGTGTGAGTTGCATCAATGATTCGCCTGTTAAACTCAAAGACCGGATCCTTTGTCTTAAAGAGAAAAGAGGGTATCCTTTCAACTTCGGTATCCAGACCGACACAGAGAAAAGATCGCTTTTTTACTATATTCCCGAATAATCCTGCGCTGTTCATACCGGATCAGATATTATTTTCTTTCAGAAGTTCTGCATTTTCCGCCATCTGTAATTTATCGAGAACTTCCTGGATATTTCCGTCGAGAATAGAAGGAAGATTATATATTGTAAGGTTTATCCTGTGATCAGTCATCCTCCCCTGGGGATAATTGTAGGTGCGGATCTTTGCTGAACGATCACCGGTAGAAACCATAGTCTTGCGGCGGTGAGACAATTCGTCAAGATATTTCTGATACTCAAGATTATAGAGCCTTGTTCGCAGTTCTTTCAGCGCTTTATCGTAGTTCTTGATCTGAGATTTTTCATCCTGGCAGGTAACCACGATATTTGTAGGAATATGGGTAAGACGGATGGCCGAATAGGTGGTATTGACTGACTGTCCGCCGGGACCTGAGGAACAGTAGGTGTCCTTACGTATATCTTCCGGTCTGAGGTCAATATCAAATTCATCCGCCTCAGGAAGCACAACAACCGATGCAGCGGAGGTGTGAATCCGTCCCTGCGTTTCGGTCTGGGGAACTCTCTGAACTCTGTGAACCCCCGATTCATATTTCATAATACCGTAAACTCCTTCACCTGTAATACTCAGAACTATTTCCTTATATCCCCCGGCAGTTCCTTCAGATGTATTGTTCACCTCCACCTTCCAACCCTTTGATTCAAAGAACTTGCTGTACATTCTGAAGAGATCGCCTGCAAATATACTCGCTTCATCACCTCCCGTGCCTGCTCTTATCTCCATCACTGCATTCTTTTCATCCTCCGGATCAGAAGGTATTATAAGCATCTTGATCTCCTCCTCCATTTCAGGAAGATGTGCTGTAATCTCCTCTATCTCGGATTTTGCCATCTCACGCATCTCCTCATCCTTCTCGGTGGCCAGAAGCTCTTTTGCACTGGCCAGATTTGTAAGAGCCAGCCTGTATCTGTCATATGATTGAATAATTGGAAGAAGATCCTTATATTCCTTGTTCAGCCTGACATACTTCTTCATATCTGAGAGAATATCCGGACGGGTCAGCTGCTCGCTAACCTCCTCGAATCTCGTTTTGACACCTTCAAGCTTATCAAGTATGATATTATTTGCCATTACATATTAAAATTTCCGCGTGCAAAGTTAACAAAAAAGGTTGAAAAGTCAAAGGAGATAAGGGAGCACAGGCAAGGGGCTCAGGGCTCAGGGCGCGGGGCACAGGGCACGGGGCACGGGGTTAAAAGGTATTCGGTATTAATATTCGAACCTGCCGTACTCCGATATTATTGTAAGCTTATTGGCGGGGGATGTTTCACAATGACCTATAATTGCTGCCTCAAGTCCGAAGCTTCCCGCAATGGCTATTATCTCCGCGGCACTCTTTACACCGGTATATATTTCAAACCGGTGACCCATATTGAAAACCTTATACATCTCTTTCCATGATGTCTCCGACTGTTCATGTATTATCCTGTAAAGAGGAGGAAGAGGGAACATATTGTCTTTTACAATATGCATTTTGTCAACAAAATGCATGATTTTTGTCTGACCCCCACCCGAGCAGTGTACCATTCCGTGTATCTCAGAGCGCATTGTCTCCAGCACTTTCCTGATTACAGGAGCATAGGTGCGGGTGGGAGAAAGTACCAGCTTTCCTGTATCCATATTCAATCCTTCAACAGGGTCCGTCAGCCTTAATCCTCCGGAGTAGATGAGATCGTATGAGAGACTTGGATCCAGGCTCTCAGGATACCTTGTAGCAAGATATGGTGCAAACACATCATGCCTGGCGGAAGTGAGGCCATTACTCCCCATCCCGCTGTTATATTCCTTCTCATAGCTGGTCTTGCCGGAAGATGAGAGTCCAATTATCACATCATCCTCCCTGATATTGTTGTTTGATATTACATCGGACCTCTTCATCCGGGCAATTACAGTGGAATCGACCGAAACTGTTCTTACGAGATCGCCCAGATCGGCTGTCTCACCTCCTGTAGACCATATAGTGATTCCAAGGTTGCGGAGTTCCTCCAGCACCTCCTCAGTTCCATTGATAATGGCCGAGATTACTTCTCCGTTTATAAAATTCTTATTACGTGCAATTGTCGACGAAAGGAGTATATTTTCGAAAGCCCCCACACAAAGGAGATCATCCAGGTTCATCACAATAGCATCCTGTGCTATCCCCTTCCAGACCGATAAATCTCCGGTCTCTTTCCAGTAGACGTATGCAAGCGACGATTTGGTTCCTGCTCCGTCGGCATGCATAATATTGCAGTAATCCTTATCTCCTCCGAGAATATCAGGTACTATTTTACAGAAAGCCTTTGGAAAGATCCCTTTATCAATGTTTTTAATAGCTGCATGCACATCTTCCTTTCCGGAAGAGACACCTCTTTGACTGTATTTTGATTCTCTGGTCATATATGATAAAAGAAAGGATGAAGTTAGAAAAAGATCAGGAATAATGACATCTAGTCCTTCCTTTTACCTCCGTCATAAACCCATTCAATTGATTGCAGGAGAAGCTTCCTGAATTCAGGATTATTAAAAGTCGGAACATCATGACCACTCTGAAGGGTGACTATTCTGGCCTTGCCATATTTTTTTGTCCAGCCGATAATCCGATTGCTGCTTGCTTCATCGGTTGTCAGCAAAGGAGTAACCCCCGGTTCAACGTAATACCCCTTGTATGTCTCATCAAAGATCTCAAAATCATGCAAACCTTTTGTTACAGGGTGGTCCTTTTGAGCGATCCTGACCAGGAAATGCAAATCGTGGATATAGGTGCAGGCAGGATATTCCCTGCCGTCAACAACCGTTGGTTTGTGAAAATATTTACCGCCGATTATTTTAAAGTATTCCGGCCAGTCGTCATATGCACATATACTGTGGTGAAGAACGACCATAGGTTTCCCTTCCCTGATACATTCTGAGAAGGCATTTGCCTGTTGGTCAGTAATTTCCTGCCACATGTGGTACAAAACGATGACATCATATCTGTTCCTGTTCTGAGGTAAAAACATCCCGTAAGCTCCCGGTAGTTCAGCAATCTCGTAAGAAATATTATCGCCAAGACCGGCAAGCATCTGGTTAAACTGATCCTTATTATAGTCATGACCTCCTGTAATGACAAGGATACGGATCGTTGCGGGGGAATGATCAGAAGCAGGCAGTTCCCGGGCAATGAACAGGATCAGGAACAGGGATAAAAAAAGATTTTTCATTTCTATGCGGCTGTTAATTAACTATATGGTGCCTGCCAGAACCTATTTCACTGTTGGCTGATAATCAGTTCTGAGCACCTTGAACTCAGTCCGGCGGTTTATCTGATGTGCAATTTCTCTCTGCTCATCATTGGCCAGACTGTTTATATACTGCTCAGAAAGGGTCTCCCCTGCTTTAAGGAAAGGATTTATCCTGGCAATTTCAGAGTCCACTACTTTCGGAGTAGATTCCCCGTACCCTTTTGCCATCAGACGATCCGCAGCAATCCCTTTATCAATAAGATACTGTACAACGACCTGTGCTCTTTTCTGAGAAAGCTCGAGGTTATACTCTTCGGTATCCCTTGAGTCGGTGTGTGACATGAGCTCGATTGTAACATTGGGGTTATCCAGAAGTGTCTCAACAAGCTTATCCAGTGATACCATCGATTCCGGCCTCAGGTCCCATTTACCAAAGTCATAAAGGATATTTGGAAGCTCTATTGGTTTGTCGATCGCCGTAAGAAGAATAGTAACCATAAATTCGCGGCTCTTTTCCTGTCCTTTTGTTGTCTCTTTTTCTTTACCGTTCAGATAACCTCTTTTGGATGCAAGAAAAATATAATCAACATCAGGCTTCAGTGAGAATTTAAAGTCTCCTGATGAGCCGGTTTCGGCCTGAAGGTTTGATCCGTCGCTTGCTATAAGCTGGACAAGAGATCCGGTAATTGCTGCTCCGGTCTTTTCATCTTTTACAAGGCCGGTGACATTAAATCTCAAGGGTGGCAATTCAAATGAGAAAAGATCATCATCACCTTTTCCTTTCCTTGTCGAACTGAAGATGCCCTTTTCACTGCCATCTTCAAAAGCGATCCCGAAATCATCAGCGAAACTGTTTATCGGAGGCTTCATGTTTTGTACAACCCAGCTTCCGTCCGGCTGTTGTTTAGCCTTGAATATATCAAGTCCACCCATGCCGATAAGACCATCTGAGGAATAATAGAGAGTACCGTCCTCCCTGCAATATGGAAAGACTTCATCCCCGGGGGTATTGATATCAGGGCCCAGGTTCACAGGTTTTGTCCAGTTTTCGCCTCCCCGGGTCCGGGTAGTTTTCCATATATCTTTTTTCCCGTAGCCTCCTTCGATATCAGACACAAAATATAACGTCAGTCCATCAGGGGAGAGTGCCGGATGTGCAGCCACTACCGAATCGGGAAGAAGGCCAATATTTTTGGGCTCACTCCAGGAATCACCCGTCCGTTTTGAGCGCATTATGATGCACCCTTTTTTTTCACGCTTGCCTGCCTCGCACCTTGTAAAAAACAGCTCTTTGTAATCGGCTGAGAAACAAGGTGTGCCATCTTCAAAATCGCTGTTGATCACACCCACCGGTACCGGTGTGCTCCATTTCGATTTTTTATCAACCCTGCTTTCGAAAATATCTGTAAAGCTTTGTCCTGTTGCGCCATGAGTCTTATTTCCGGCAGCATCATCCCGTGCTGAAGTGAAGTAAACAACTCCGAAATCGTCGCGTGCATAGGCCGGACTGAAATCCGATTCTTTTGAATTTAGTTCTTTAAGATCCTCCACCTTATACCCTTCAGGATTCCTGAGCCATTCCAGTGAGAGCTCACAGGAGCGGATCTCCTGGTCTGCCCTGGCGTCAGCCGGTGCTGCCTGTTTGTATTTTTTAAATTCTTCAACTGCCTGCTGGTACTTACCGTTTTTCTTTATTGATTCTGCAAGGTAAAACTGGGCTTCGGGCCTGGAAGAGGATGATTTGGCTGCCAGCTTATACCAGGTCTCGGCATTTTTAGGATCATTGGTAAGACGATAGCATTCTGCTATCATGTATACAAGCTCCGTCCGGGCATTTTTATCCGATTTGCTTGTCTTGGAATAGGTATCCTTGAACAGATCTATAGCATCGTAATACTCGCCTGCTGCAAAGGAGGAGTACGCTCTTTCTGATTTCCTTTTCTGGGCAACTGCTTCAGGAAGAGTTACTATAATAATTAATATGATGAGAAATAATAATCGTTTCATAGACGAGCCTTCTATTTGTCCATAAAAGTAAACAATAAAAAGAATTCTGGTAATAATAATTAACGCAGCCGGTTCATATTTATTTTACATAAAAAAAAAGGACCCCCGGAGCGGGATCCTTTTCAAAGTCTGAAAAAAAACCAACCATTTATTTTGTGAAAAGCAATTCCCTGTATTTGGGAAGAGGCCAGATCTCATTATCGACAATCAGTTCAAGCTTGTCAATATGAGTCCGGATCTCATCCAGATAAGGCTTAACTTTGCTCTCATAGGCCTGAGCCTTTTTATATGTATCTTCAATGACATTTGCTTTCTTGCGTTCCTCAATCATATCATTTACCAGCCTCTTTATGTTTGAAATATGGTCTGAAATCGTTACGATCATCTCTTTGCGGGCTGCAGAAAGCCTTTCAAATTCCTTGTTGTCAAATACGTCTCTCAGACCTTTTACATTGTCAAGAAGACTGGTCATGTATATAATTGCAGTCGGGACAATATGATTTATTGCAAGGTCTCCGAGTACACGGGCTTCAATCTGAACTTTCTTTGTAAATTTCTCATATTCGACTTCAACACGACTTTCCAGTTCCTTTTCAGTAAAAACCCCGGAACCAATCAGCATTTCCCTTGAATGTTTTGTAAGATAGAGACTTATCGATTCAGGAACACTTGAGATGTTGCACAGGCCTCTTTTTTTCGCTTCCGCGTGCCACTCACTGCTATAGTTATCACCTTCAAATAAAACACGTTCCGATTCGAGGATATATTTCTTCAGTACCTGGAAGATAGCTTCATCCTTGTTTCTTCCCTTCTTAATTATAAGATCCACCTCTTTCTTGAACTGAGTAAGCTGGTAAGCTACGGCAGCATTTAAAACGATCATTGAGGCACTGCAGTTTGCGGAGGAACCTACTGCCCTGAACTCAAACCTGTTGCCTGTGAAAGCGAATGGTGATGTGCGGTTTCTGTCGGTATTGTCGAGGAGGATTTCCGGGATCTTACCGATTCCGAGTTTCAACTCTGTCTTCTGTGCCGGGGTCATCTTCTTGTCTGTTACCTTCCTGGCTATGCTGTCAAGCATATTTGTCAGATAAGTACCCACAAATACCGAAATAATTGCCGGAGGCGCTTCATGCCCGCCAAGTCTGAAGGAATTTGACTCATTCATTACCGAAGCCCGCAGAACATCATTGCTGTCGTTTACAGCTTTGATGACATTCACCAGGAATGTAAGAAACTGCAGGTTTGTCTTAGGATTTTTCCCGGGTGACAACAGGTTCACACCCGTATTGGTAGCCATCGACCAGTTGTTATGTTTTCCCGATCCATTAATACCGGCAAAGGGCTTTTCATGAAATAATACCCTGAATTTATGCTTCCGCCCGACTCTTCTCATGATATCCATGAGTAACTGATTATGATCAACCGCAAGGTTTACCTCCTCGAAGATCGGGGCACATTCATACTGATTCGGGGCCACCTCGTTATGACGTGTTTTGACAGGTATGCCAAGCCTGTAAGCCTCGCATTCAAAATCTTCCATAAATGCCATCACTCTTTCCGGGATTGATCCGAAATAATGATCGGAAAGTTGCTGATCCTTTGATGATGAATGACCCATCAGAGTCCTTTCTGCCAGAACAATGTCGGGTCTGGCATAATATAATGCATCATCTATCAGAAAATACTCCTGCTCGCAACCCAGGGTTGCTATTACTTTCTTCACATCCCTGTCAAAATACTGGCAGACATCCACAGCTGCCCTGTCGAGCTCCGACAATGCTTTAAGAAGCGGAGCCTTGTAATCAAGAGCTTCTCCTGTGTATGACACGAATATCGTTGGAATACAGAGTGTTGTTCCTACTATAAATACAGGTGATGAAACATCCCAGGCAGTGTACCCTCTTGCTTCAAATGTATTCCTGATGCCACCGCTGGGAAAGCTGGAGGCATCCGGTTCAGACTGTACCAGAACCTCACCTGAAAATTTTTCGACAGCATGTCCGTTATCCCCCGGCTCCATAAAACCGTCATGTTTTTCTGCAGTTCCGTCA
Organism: uncultured Bacteroidales bacterium; assembly: GCA_963816345.1. Taxonomy (GTDB): domain Bacteria; phylum Bacteroidota; class Bacteroidia; order Bacteroidales; family VadinHA17; genus LD21. Next base: position 510,579 of record CAWFKI010000003.1, on the reverse strand, counting down.
GTAAGAGGATGAAACCAGTGTGTGTAATGTGTGGCACCTCGCTCTATGGCCCAGGCCTTGAGCCCGGTAGCTACTGTATCAGCTTCCTGACGGGAAAGTGATTTCCCTTCATGGATAGCTCTTTTAATCACTTTATAAGCCTCCTTTGAGAGGTAATGTTCCATTTTAGGAAGATCAAAAACATTTTCCCCAAAATATTCGGAGACAACTTTTGACGGAGTAGTAACTTCAACGGGCTCCCTGTTGAATACTTCTCTTAACGCACTAAATCTTAACTCTGCCATTTTTGTAAATATTTTTCTACAAAATTAATGTTTTTTTAATAACAGCTCTGTTTTTTAGGATTTATTTATACTTTTTTACATATATTTTTCAACATACCCCCTCTTTTTACGACTATGTTTCGAATTTTATATACTTTTTGTGAAATGTAGCTGATTTGTCAGCACTCCCGATCAGATCACCGGGCAATGTTTTGTAATCAGATGATTTCAACAAGGCTATGATACCCGTATTCAGCTAATAGAGAGTATGCTGCAATCTTTCGGCAGGGCTGCTGAATGCTCCGGTGAATGAAAATGTCGTGCTCACACTTCAATTTGATTCCCCGTCAGAGTTTTAATGAAATTTTGTTATATTTGTCGCCTGTATTAAAAAAGGTATAAGTCTATTAATTATTAAAGAACCTATTTCATGTCAACACTTCAATTTTTACGCGAGAAGGCCGGGGTCTTAGTTGCTGGAGTTATTGGTCTATCTCTTTTCCTTTTTGTTGTAAGCGATTTCTTTGGAAGAGGAAGAGGCCAGAGGCTGAAGCAGAAGAAATATTACGAGATCGGTCAGATCAGCGGGGAATCTGTTTCATACCAGGATTTTGAAATGAGGCTTCAGAATTTATTGGAAATCTATAAATTATCAGGGAGAACCAAAATTGACGAGGCTACAACCGAGAACCTTCGCGAGCAGATATGGCAGCAGATAATCAGGGAAAAGATTCTTGATCCTCAGTACAAAAAGCTGGGTATTGGTGTCAGCACTGAAGAGCTTGATGAGTTGGTCCTTGGGAACAATCCGCATCCCATCGTCAGGCAATTATTTACCGATCAGGAGACGGGAGCCTTCAACAAGTCCCTGCTTGTGAACTTCCTTAAACAGACTGAAGTTGACGAAACAGCAAAAAAATACTGGCTGTTCTTTGAAAATGAGATAGTAAATGACAGAATGAATTCCAAATATAATACTCTTGTCGCCAAGGGATTATATGTGACTGACAAACAGGCAGAATTTGATAAGATCCTGAACGGCAATACTGTTGATTTCAGTTATATCCTTAAAAATTATGCATCTATTCCCGACTCCTCTGTCAATGTTTCAACAAGCGAGACAGAGGCTTACTATTCAAAGCATAAGGAGAGCTACAAGCGAACTGCATCAAGGGATATTGAGTATGTAACATTCGATGTCGTTCCTTCTGAAGAGGATAAAAAAGTTACACTGGACTGGATCAACAAGACAAAAGAAGAATTTGCTACTGCTCCTGATCCGGTGCAGTTCATTAATCTCACGTCGGATACACGCTATGTAGGTTTGTATCTGCCCCTGAGCAGTGTACCTGAAAATCTGCGGGACTTTGTAAAAAAAGAGGACTTATCAGCCATCTACGGTCCATATATTGAAAATGGTTCCTATAAGATAGCCAGGCTTCTGAAAGTGGCAGAAAGGCCTGACTCGGTACATGTCCGTCACATCCTGCTGTCGCCCACCCGGACAAGAACACTGGAGGAGGCCAGGCATCAGGCTGACAGTCTTGTAAAACTGATAAAATCAGGAACATCTTTCGAAGCTCTTGCCCAGGCCAATTCTGACGACAAGGGTTCTGCTCAGATCGGAGGTGACCTTGGCTGGTTTACTGAAGGCAGGATGGTTCTTCCATTCAATGATGCATGCTTCTCCGGGAAAAAGGGTGATATAAAAATCGTGGAGACAACCTTTGGGATACATATCATTGAAATTCTCGCACAATCAAAGGATGTTAAAAAGTACAATATCGGGATTATTGACAGGAAGATCCTGCCCAGCACTCAGACAATTCAAAAAGTGTACAGTGAAGCAAGCCAGTTTGCCGGGACTAACAACACCTTTGATAAGTTTACCAAGGCATTGGCAAGCGGGGGATTGAACAAGAGAGTTGCAAACGATGTCACTCCACAGCAGAAAACGCTTCCCGGACTTGATAATCCGAGATCCCTTATAATATCACTATTCCAGGCTGAACCCGGAAAGATTATTCTTGACAACAGTCAGCAGGCGGTTTTTGAAATAGGAGATAAATATGTTGTTGCATATTGCACCAAGGCGGTGGAAGCTGGCATTGCACCATTGAAGTCCGTGGAAAATGATATCCGGTTCGCCCTTATAAAAGACAAAAAAGCAGATGTCATAGCAGCAGAATTCAATAAAAACATTGCTCCCGGAAAAACAATTGATGATATTGCACGATCCATGGAACTTACAGTACAGGAGGCCAGCCAGATCACCTTCAGATCATATACGGTACCGGGTGCAGGTACAGAACCGGCACTGATTTCCGCTGCTTCTGCTGCCAAACAGGGAGAAGTTACCGGCCCTGTGAAAGGTAATAATGGTGTATACCTTCTCGTCGACAATAATGTAACAACTGCTCCGGGCGAAGATATCCAGGCTCTACAGAAAAGGTTGACAGCGACGTTCCAGATGAGGGGCACTTATGAAGCTTACGAAGCCCTTCGGCAAAAAGCCAATATCGTTGATAGAAGATATAAATTCTACTAGAAGAAGAGTTTTCTGACTGACTATAAAGGGGTATTCGGATCAAAAGAATACCCCTTTCCTTTTATTTAAACGGTAATAGGTTAGATTGGCATAATTCTTAACTTTCCCCTCCTTTTTTCAAGGAGGGGTGGCCGGAACGATTGATTATCTGATCTTTACAAGGTTCAATTTCCGGCCGGGGTGGTTATAAGCCGGTAATCGGTAATCAGTCCCTCAGTATAAGCTAATATGGCCCCAAATAAGAATAACTATTTAAAAAAAGAAGTTACATAAGAGTTGGCAAAGTTGGTGAAATAGAAATATTTTTGATCTGATGACGGGTAGTTTCCCTTGCCCCACGACATTAGTGTTTTGCGAATCTCTTAAGAATTGCAGGATCATCGAGCTGTTTCGATAATCCCTTTATCATCTCCCGGGGAACATTATATATATCGAGTATCAGGAGTCCGTCGAGACAGAAATTGAATTTTGGATCAATATTGAATCCGATTATTTTCCCGTTTATTTCAAGGTATTTTTTAAGGAGAACAGGGAGTCTGTATCCGGGTTCTATATCTGTAATTATTTTTTCAATTTTATTAATGTCACTTTCAGAAGTATCAATAAAAATATTTCTGTCGATGGCAGTATCAGGCTCCACTATAAAGTCTTTCCGGGGCATAATATAGCCAGAGTACTTCTCATCTGTGAAATATTTCCTGATAAATTCCACTATAAGACTTTTAGAGAATCTCGAGAAGTCGTTGCTGATGCTTACCGGACCGATCAGAAACCGGTATTCGGGATTTCTAAGCAGAAAGACCATTATTCCCTTCCATAGAAGGAAGAGAGGGATTGTTTTCTTCTGATAATCCTCTGATATAAACGACCGGCCAAGTTCAAGCGACTGTGAAAGAACCGGCTGAAAGCTGCGTCTCAATCTGAAGAGGGAGTTTATATAGAATCCACTTATGCCATAAACATCCAGGATATCTTTTCCTTTACCTATCCTGTAAGCGCCGACGATCCTGTCGGCCTCAGTATCCCAGATAAACAGGTGATTAAAATAAAAATCAAATTCGTCAATATCGGTACTTTTATTTGTTCCCTCTCCTACTTTTCTGAAGGTAAATTCCCGCAGGCGTCCTATTTCATTGAAAATCTCAGGGATCTTTTCTGACGGGGCACAGACAACTGAGTAGTTTTTTGTAGAAAATAGCTCATATTCCGGTCTGATGCGTTCAAATTCCTCTTTCAGGATATGTGAGGGAACCTGGGAAACCAGCGTTTGTGCTTTACGTTTTTTCCGTCCGGCAAGTTTAACAGTGAGTTTATTGCCTTCAATAGCTGAGCCCAGTGCATAGACCCGTGCTCTCAGATATCTTCCGTATTGCACTGAATCCTTAAATTCTGATTGTTCCTTAACAGTAACAGGGTACCCTATTCTTACCCTGACAATTCTGTTATCTCGCTGAAGAAGCTCGGATGGGAGGTTTATCTGGCGAAGAGGCGGATGAATTTTAGCGATTAAATGGTCAAGAGGGGAAGTAGTTCCATGAAAATAGACAGGAACAACCGGCACTCCTGAGTTTCTCAGAAGCTTTAAAGCTGCTGTTTGCCAGACATTATCAAGTATGACCTTTGAAGCTTCTATCGGAAGGTAACTTTCCCCGGCAGGGAAGATCCCCAGGCAGTGGCCGTTATTCAGATGGCTGATAGCTTCCTTAAAGCCCGGGAAGGAGGAATTTGAGCTTTCATACGTTTCAAGGTTGTTCACAGAAATTACTATATCCTTCAGTGGCTCGACCTGATGCAGTAGAAAGCTTGCCAGTATCTTAAGGTCATTTCTTTTGCCATAAAGTATCTTATAGAGCAGCATGGCATCGATGCCTCTGTAAGGATGATTTGAAACCGTTATAAAAGCGCCTTCCGAGGGAATATTTTTGAGGTCGTCTTCAGGTATTTCATATTTCAGTGCGATCTGGTCAAGGAGAAAATTAATTATCAGAATCGGATCTTTATCATGAAATTCCGAATATACCCTGCTCAGTATATTGTAATTGAAGATATGCAGGAGTGTATCAGCTATAATAGTTCCTTTGGGGATATTCAGTTCAGATGTATATGGATTTTCCATTTTTATTAAAGAATATTGAATGTCTTTAATTTCGCAAATATACTACATATTGTCAGAATTATTCAGGTAAAAGCAGGTAAGCCTTCCGGGGGTGAAATTGCGCTGCGTGCGACATTCGGACAAAAAAAACCCCTTTCCGGTTACCCGGAAAAGGGCTTAATTTAAAGTCGGCGACGACCTACTCTCCCGCTTTCGCAGTACCATCGGCGCTGGCAGGCTTAACTTCTCTGTTCGGAATGGGAAGAGGTGGAACCCTGTCGCTATAGTCACCTAAAGATCTTTTGAAGTCTGAAGCCCGAAGTCCGAAGATTCTATCTTCTGACTTCCGTCTTCTGTCTTCCGACTTCTGTCTCTCTTATACCTTATGACATATCGGAAAAAGTTAATAAAACTGCTCTCAGAAAGTTTACGGGTAATTAGTATTGCTCGGCTTTGACGTTACCGCCTTTACACCTGCAACCTATCAACGTCGTAGTCTTCAACGACCCTTAAAGGAGATCTCATCTTGAGACGAGCTTCGTACTTAGATGCTTTCAGTGCTTATCTCTTCCAAACATAGCTACCCTGCGATGCAGCTGGCGCCACAACAGGTACACTAGAGGTCTGTCCAACACGGTCCTCTCGTACTAGTGTCAGGTTCTCTCAAATCTCCTACGCCCACAACAGATAGGGACCGAACTGTCTCACGACGTTCTGAACCCAGCTCGCGTGCCACTTTAATCGGCGAACAGCCGAACCCTTGGGACCTTCTCCAGCCCCAGGATGTGACGAGCCGACATCGAGGTGCCAAACCGCCGCGTCGATATGAGCTCTTGGCGGCGATCAGCCTGTTATCCCCGGAGTACCTTTTATCCTTTGAGCGATGGCCCTTCCATACGGAACCACCGGATCACTATGCTCTACTTTCGTACCTGATCGACTTGTCGGTCTCACAGTCAAGCGCCCTTATGCCATTGCACTCTGCGCACGGTTACCAATCGTGCTGAGGGCACCTTGAGAAGCCTCCGTTACTCTTTTGGAGGCGACCACCCCAGTCAAACTACCCACCAAACAATGTCTTCCGCTTGCGCGGAGTTAGGTTCCAGATAAATAAAGGGTCGTATTTCAAGGATGACTCCACGATTCCTGGCGAAACCGCTTCGTAGTCTCCGACCTATCCTACACATTATTTACCCAAAATCAATGTTAAGCTATAGTAAAGGTTCACGGGGTCTTTCCGTCCCGTTGCGGGTACCCGGCATCTTCACCGGGACTACAATTTCACCGAGCTCGTGGCTGAGACAGTGCCCAGATCGTTACACCATTCGTGCAGGTCGGAACTTACCCGACAAGGAATTTCGCTACCTTAGGACCGTTATAGTTACGGCCGCCGTTTACTGGGGCTTCAATTCAGAGCTTCTCATCCCGAAGGACAATAACCCCCCCTCTTAACCTTCCAGCACCGGGCAGGTGTCAGGCCTTATACTTCATCTTTCGATTTCGCAAAGCCATGTGTTTTTGCTAAACAGTCGCCTGGGCCATTTATCTGCGTCCGTCTTGCGACGGAGACCTTTTTCCCGAAGTTACAGGTCTAATTTGCCTAGTTCCTTAGCCACGGATCACTCGAGCACCTTAGGATTCTCTCCTCGACTACCTGTGTCGGTTTGTGGTACGGGCACCATGTACCTGATGCTTAGAGGATTTTCTTGGAAGTCTGATTAGGATCACTATCCGCTTGCCCGAAGGCTCACGGTACTGTCAGGTTCATCACCCACTGGCTATTAACCGGTGGATTTAACTACTCCCTTTAACGTACTATTCCGTCAGTACGCGGATCTTTCACTACTCCGTCTCCCCTTCGCAGTACACGGTGGTACTGGAATATTAACCAGTTGTCCATCGAGATCGCCGTTCGGCTTACCCTTAGGACCCGACTAACCCTGATCCGATTAGCGTTGATCAGGAAACCTTAGTCTTTCGGTGGGCCGGTTTCTCACCGGCCTTATCGTTACTTATGCCTACATCTTCTTTTCCAGCCGCTCCAATTCACCTTACGATAAATCTTCTGCGCTGACTGGAATGCTCCCCTACCAATCATGACTTATGTCATGAGTCCATAGCTTCGGTAATATGCTTATGCCCGATTATTATCCACGCACAACCGCTCGACTAGTGAGCTGTTACGCACTCTTTAAATGAATGGCTGCTTCCAAGCCAACATCCTAGCTGTCTAAGCAGTCGCACCTCGTTAATTCAACTTAGCATATATTTTGGGACCTTAGCTGATGGTCTGGGTTCTTTCCCTTTCGTCCACGGACCTTAGCACCCGCAGGCTCACTCCCGTGTATATCTTGCAGCATTCGGAGTTTGTCAGGGGTTGATAGGCGGTGAAGCCCTCTAGCCCTATCAGTAGCTCTACCTCTGCAAGACTCACCACGAGGCTGCACCTAAATGCATTTCGGGGAGTACGAGCTATTTCTCAGTTTGATTAGCCTTTCACCCCTATCCTCAGTTCATCCAAAGACTTTTCAACGTCAACTAGTTCGGCCCTCCATCCCGTGTTACCGGAACTTCAGCCTGACCAAGGATAGATCACAAAGTTTCGCGTCTACCCCCTCTAACTATACGCCCTTTTCAGACTCGCTTTCGCTTCGGCTCCAACTCTTTAAGTCTTAACCTTGCTAGAGAGGTGTAACTCGTAGGCTCATTATGCAAAAGGCACGCCGTCATCCCGCCTAAGCAGGACTCCGACAGGTTGTAAGCGCACGGTTTCAGGTACTATTTCACTCCCCTGTTCGGGGTGCTTTTCACCTTTCCCTCACGGTACTGGTTCACTATCGGTCTCTCAGAAGTATTTAGCCTTACCGGATGGTCCCGGCAGTTTCAATCAGGATTTCTCGTGTCCCGACCTACTCAGGATACCAGTTATAATATAAATAGTTACATGTACAGGACTTTCACCTCCTATGGTATGACTTTCCAGACATCTTCCATTTCCTGTTTACACTAATAACACTGGTCCTTCAACCCCGCATACGCCAAAACGTCTGCGGTTTGGGCTATTCCCCGTTCGATCGCCACTACTAAGGGAATCACTTTTGTTTTATTTTCCTCCGGGTACTAAGATGTTTCAGTTCTCCGGGTTTGCCTTCCGATTGCTCGGAATACCACGTCTTCATCGTGGTGGGTTGCCCCATTCGGAAATCTGCGGATATATCGGATATTTGCTCCTCCCCACAGCTTATCGCAGCTTGTCACGTCCTTCGTCGCCTCTGAGAGCCAAGGCATTCACCATGCGCTCTTATTTACTTTCTTGAGTATTCAATTTTACTAACTCTTATTTCCAATATGTCAAAGAACTTTATCAATTTGAGAATTTGAAAATGTGACAATTTGAAAATGGAATTCTATTTTCAAATAATCAAATCAGCTAATTTTCAAATTAACTTGTGAAATTAAGGGTGTTGAAACCCCTGACCTCCGGCTTTCACCGGAACTCTGGTCTAAATACCAAATTCCATTTTCAATCTGAAAGACAATCCGAAATCTGAAAAATTCATTTTCAGATTTTCAAATTATCAAATTTTCAAATTGAATATATAATAATGAAGTATACCAGGCGGATATCCAACTGCTTCCATTTTACATCGGAATACAGCTGACTGATTGATCTTCTCCAGAAAGGAGGTGTTCCAGCCGCACCTTCCGGTACGGCTACCTTGTTACGACTTAGCCCCAGTCACTAGTTTTACCCTAGGCCGCTCCTTACGGTTACGGACTTCAGGTACCCCCAACTTCCATGGCTTGACGGGCGGTGTGTACAAGGCCCGGGAACGTATTCACCGCGCCATGGCTGATGCGCGATTACTAGCGAATCCAGCTTCACGGAGTCGAGTTGCAGACTCCGATCCGAACTGAGACCGGCTTTGGAGATTCGCATCCTGTCTCCAGGTAGCTGCCCTCTGTACCGGCCATTGTAACACGTGTGTAGCCCTGGACATAAGGGCCGTGCTGATTTGACGTCATCCCCACCTTCCTCTCGGTTTACACCGGCAGTTTCGTTAGAGTTCCCGGCATTACCCGCTGGCAACTAACGATAAGGGTTGCGCTCGTTATGGGACTTAACCCGACACCTCACGGCACGAGCTGACGACAACCATGCAGCACCTTGTAAAGAGTCCCGAAGGAAATCCGCCTTTCGGCGAAATGCACTCTACATTTAAGCCCAGGTAAGGTTCCTCGCGTATCATCGAATTAAACCACATGTTCCTCCGCTTGTGCGGGCCCCCGTCAATTCCTTTGAGTTTCAGCCTTGCGGCCGTACTCCCCAGGTGGATCACTTAATGCTTTTGCTTAGCCGCTGACTGTGTATCGCCAACAGCGAGTGATCATCGTTTACGGCGTGGACTACCAGGGTATCTAATCCTGTTCGCTCCCCACGCTTTCGTGCATCAGCGTCAGTAATGGTCCAGTAAGCTGCCTTCGCAATCGGTGTTCTGTGTAATATCTAAGCATTTCACCGCTACATTACACATTCCGCCTACCTTGACCGTACTCAAGACTAACAGTATCAATGGCAAGTCTCCAGTTAAGCTGAAGGTTTTCACCACTGACTTATTAATCCGCCTACGCACCCTTTAAACCCAATAAATCCGGATAACGCTCGCATCCTCCGTATTACCGCGGCTGCTGGCACGGAGTTAGCCGATGCTTATTCCCAGGGTACCGGCAAGCCCCGACACGTCGGGGGTTTTCTTTCCCTGGAAAAGCAGTTTACAACGCATAGCGCCGTCTTCCTGCACGCGGGATGGCTGGTTCAGGCTTGCGCCCATTGACCAATATTCCTCACTGCTGCCTCCCGTAGGAGTCTGGTCCGTGTCTCAGTACCAGTGTGGGGGATCACCCTCTCAGGACCCCTAAACATCGTCGCCTTGGTAGGCCGTTACCCTACCAACTAGCTAATGTTACGCATGCCCATCCCGTACCGTCGAAACTTTAAATATCAAAAGATGCCTCTCAATATCTTTATGGGGTATTAATCCGAATTTCTCCGGGCTATCCCCCAGTACAGGGTAGGTTGCATACGCGTTACTCACCCGTACGCCGGTCGCCACCAAAGTATTGCTACCTCGTGCTGCCCCTCGACTTGCATGTGTTAAGCCTCCCGCTAGCGTTCATCCTGAGCCAGGATCAAACTCTTCATTGTAAAAATTTATTCTTAAGTCTCTTTACAAAAACCAATCCGTGAACTCAATTCAAAATACTAACAAGTTAATTATTTGACGAGATTTCCATATCTCGCCTGGTTGTATACTTCAAAATTTCAAAGAACATTCTTTGTCCACCATAGCTTCAGCCCGGGTGAACGCCCTCCGTAGCTTTACCGAAGGAGGGTATTTTTATTTATTCTGTTAATCTTTTTCAAGAACTCTTTATTTTACTTTTGGGACGACAAAGATAATCTTTTTAACCTACTCTTCCAAACAAAAAAGGAGATATTTTTTCCGGCCCTTTTCACTCCCTGCTTCCCTTTCTTCTCAAAGCCGGAACCCTATCTCTCCTTCCCTTCAATCAACTTGTCGCCTTAAAGCGGGTGCAAAGATATGCAATGGTTATTACTGTGCAAATTTATATACAAGTATTTTCAATAATATATTCATTTTTTTTGTGATTGCTTTGTATATACCTGTTTTTTAAACCTTTAATTGCAGGCTCATTTAGTGACTATTTTCTTTTATTTTATTCCTTTATATACCCGGTATAAAACCGAGCCGTTTTTTTGACCGGGAGTCTCTGTATTTACTTATTGAAACCAGGGTGATTTGTTTCGTAAAAGAGGGCGATTTGTTTCCGGTAATTTTAAAAAAAAACGATTAAACGCAAAGGGCTCAAAGGACTTCACATTTGCGCTGCGCGCGTCATTCGCTTCGCTGTCATTAGTGTCATTAGCGCTCCGCGCGTCATTAATGGTCATTAAGTGGTCATTGGCGCTGAGAATCTATCTTCCTGACTTCTGACTTCCGTCTTCTGACTTCTGTCTTCTGACTTCTGTCTCTTATAACTCCGTGTTACTCCGTGCATGAATTCGTGCAACTCCGTGGTTTCGGATTTTTTCGGACAAAAAAAAACGCTTCCCGGATTACTCCGAGGGCCTAATTTAAAGTCGGCGACGACCTACTCTCCCGCTTTCGCAGTACCATCGGCGCTGGCAGGCTTAACTTCTCTGTTCGGAATGGGAAGAGGTGGAACCCTGTCGCTATAGTCACCTAAAGATCTTTTGTAGAGACGTTGCATGCAACGTCTCTACGTCTTCTGTCTTTATAAATAACTTATGACATATCGGAAAAAGTTAATAAAACTGCTCTCAGAAAGTTTACGGGTAATTAGTATTGCTCGGCTTTGACGTTACCGCCTTTACACCTGCAACCTATCAACGTCGTAGTCTTCAACGACCCTTAAAGGAGATCTCATCTTGAGACGAGCTTCGTACTTAGATGCTTTCAGTGCTTATCTCTTCCAAACATAGCTACCCTGCGATGCAGCTGGCGCCACAACAGGTACACTAGAGGTCTGTCCAACACGGTCCTCTCGTACTAGTGTCAGGTTCTCTCAAATCTCCTACGCCCACAACAGATAGGGACCGAACTGTCTCACGACGTTCTGAACCCAGCTCGCGTGCCACTTTAATCGGCGAACAGCCGAACCCTTGGGACCTTCTCCAGCCCCAGGATGTGACGAGCCGACATCGAGGTGCCAAACCGCCGCGTCGATATGAGCTCTTGGCGGCGATCAGCCTGTTATCCCCGGAGTACCTTTTATCCTTTGAGCGATGGCCCTTCCATACGGAACCACCGGATCACTATGCTCTACTTTCGTACCTGATCGACTTGTCGGTCTCACAGTCAAGCGCCCTTATGCCATTGCACTCTGCGCACGGTTACCAATCGTGCTGAGGGCACCTTGAGAAGCCTCCGTTACTCTTTTGGAGGCGACCACCCCAGTCAAACTACCCACCAAACAATGTCTTCCGCTTGCGCGGAGTTAGGTTCCAGATAAATAAAGGGTCGTATTTCAAGGATGACTCCACGATTCCTGGCGAAACCGCTTCGTAGTCTCCGACCTATCCTACACATTATTTACCCAAAATCAATGTTAAGCTATAGTAAAGGTTCACGGGGTCTTTCCGTCCCGTTGCGGGTACCCGGCATCTTCACCGGGACTACAATTTCACCGAGCTCGTGGCTGAGACAGTGCCCAGATCGTTACACCATTCGTGCAGGTCGGAACTTACCCGACAAGGAATTTCGCTACCTTAGGACCGTTATAGTTACGGCCGCCGTTTACTGGGGCTTCAATTCAGAGCTTCTCATCCCGAAGGACAATAACCCCCCCTCTTAACCTTCCAGCACCGGGCAGGTGTCAGGCCTTATACTTCATCTTTCGATTTCGCAAAGCCATGTGTTTTTGCTAAACAGTCGCCTGGGCCATTTATCTGCGTCCGTCTTGCGACGGAGACCTTTTTCCCGAAGTTACAGGTCTAATTTGCCTAGTTCCTTAGCCACGGATCACTCGAGCACCTTAGGATTCTCTCCTCGACTACCTGTGTCGGTTTGTGGTACGGGCACCATGTACCTGATGCTTAGAGGATTTTCTTGGAAGTCTGATTAGGATCACTATCCGCTTGCCCGAAGGCTCACGGTACTGTCAGGTTCATCACCCACTGGCTATTAACCGGTGGATTTAACTACTCCCTTTAACGTACTATTCCGTCAGTACGCGGATCTTTCACTACTCCGTCTCCCCTTCGCAGTACACGGTGGTACTGGAATATTAACCAGTTGTCCATCGAGATCGCCGTTCGGCTTACCCTTAGGACCCGACTAACCCTGATCCGATTAGCGTTGATCAGGAAACCTTAGTCTTTCGGTGGGCCGGTTTCTCACCGGCCTTATCGTTACTTATGCCTACATCTTCTTTTCCAGCCGCTCCAATTCACCTTACGATAAATCTTCTGCGCTGACTGGAATGCTCCCCTACCAATCATGACTTATGTCATGAGTCCATAGCTTCGGTAATATGCTTATGCCCGATTATTATCCACGCACAACCGCTCGACTAGTGAGCTGTTACGCACTCTTTAAATGAATGGCTGCTTCCAAGCCAACATCCTAGCTGTCTAAGCAGTCGCACCTCGTTAATTCAACTTAGCATATATTTTGGGACCTTAGCTGATGGTCTGGGTTCTTTCCCTTTCGTCCACGGACCTTAGCACCCGCAGGCTCACTCCCGTGTATATCTTGCAGCATTCGGAGTTTGTCAGGGGTTGATAGGCGGTGAAGCCCTCTAGCCCTATCAGTAGCTCTACCTCTGCAAGACTCACCACGAGGCTGCACCTAAATGCATTTCGGGGAGTACGAGCTATTTCTCAGTTTGATTAGCCTTTCACCCCTATCCTCAGTTCATCCAAAGACTTTTCAACGTCAACTAGTTCGGCCCTCCATCCCGTGTTACCGGAACTTCAGCCTGACCAAGGATAGATCACAAAGTTTCGCGTCTACCCCCTCTAACTATACGCCCTTTTCAGACTCGCTTTCGCTTCGGCTCCAACTCTTTAAGTCTTAACCTTGCTAGAGAGGTGTAACTCGTAGGCTCATTATGCAAAAGGCACGCCGTCATCCCGCCTAAGCAGGACTCCGACAGGTTGTAAGCGCACGGTTTCAGGTACTATTTCACTCCCCTGTTCGGGGTGCTTTTCACCTTTCCCTCACGGTACTGGTTCACTATCGGTCTCTCAGAAGTATTTAGCCTTACCGGATGGTCCCGGCAGTTTCAATCAGGATTTCTCGTGTCCCGACCTACTCAGGATACCAGTTATAATATAAATAGTTACATGTACAGGACTTTCACCTCCTATGGTATGACTTTCCAGACATCTTCCATTTCCTGTTTACACTAATAACACTGGTCCTTCAACCCCGCATACGCCAAAACGTCTTCGGTTTGGGCTATTCCCCGTTCGATCGCCACTACTAAGGGAATCACTTTTGTTTTATTTTCCTCCGGGTACTAAGATGTTTCAGTTCTCCGGGTTTGCCTTCCGATTGCTCGGAATACCACGTCTTCATCGTGGTGGGTTGCCCCATTCGGAAATCTGCGGATATATCGGATATTTGCTCCTCCCCGCAGCTTATCGCAGCTTGTCACGTCCTTCGTCGCCTCTGAGAGCCAAGGCATTCACCATGCGCTCTTATTTACTTTCTTGAGTATTCAATTTTACTAACTTTATTTCCAATATGTCAAAGAACTTTATCAATTTGAGAATTTGAAAATGTGACAATTTGAAAATGGAATTCTATTTTCAAATAATCAAATCAGCTAATTTCTCAAATTAACCTGTGGAGAATAAGGGAGTCGAACCCTTGACCCCCTGCGTGCAAGGCAGGTGCTCTGGCCAACTGAGCTAATTCCCCTTTCCGGAAGCTTTAGCGAAGGCGGATGTTTGTCTAAGCTGTTCTGCTTCTTTGGATCAGTCCTCCTTCGCCGCTCCGTCACTAAAGCTTTGGAGCGTAAGCGACAAGTCTACGGAGGACACTGTAGTCCCGCGCGGAGTTGAACCGCGGACCCCTACATTATCAGTGTAGTGCTCTAACCAACTGAGCTACGGGACTGAATAATACTTTCCCATACTCCGGCATGGCTGGGATTTTCTCCAATTTGAAAATGTGTCAATTTGAAAATTTGAAAATTCATTTTCAGATTTTCAAATTATCAAATTTTCAAATTGAATATATAATAATGAAGTATACCAGGCGGATATCCAACTGCTTCCATTTTACATCGGAATACAGCTGACTGATTGATCTTCTCCAGAAAGGAGGTGTTCCAGCCGCACCTTCCGGTACGGCTACCTTGTTACGACTTAGCCCCAGTCACTAGTTTTACCCTAGGCCGCTCCTTACGGTTACGGACTTCAGGTACCCCCAACTTCCATGGCTTGACGGGCGGTGTGTACAAGGCCCGGGAACGTATTCACCGCGCCATGGCTGATGCGCGATTACTAGCGAATCCAGCTTCACGGAGTCGAGTTGCAGACTCCGATCCGAACTGAGACCGGCTTTGGAGATTCGCATCCTGTCTCCAGGTAGCTGCCCTCTGTACCGGCCATTGTAACACGTGTGTAGCCCTGGACATAAGGGCCGTGCTGATTTGACGTCATCCCCACCTTCCTCTCGGTTTACACCGGCAGTTTCGTTAGAGTTCCCGGCATTACCCGCTGGCAACTAACGATAAGGGTTGCGCTCGTTATGGGACTTAACCCGACACCTCACGGCACGAGCTGACGACAACCATGCAGCACCTTGTAAAGAGTCCCGAAGGAAATCCGCCTTTCGGCGAAATGCACTCTACATTTAAGCCCAGGTAAGGTTCCTCGCGTATCATCGAATTAAACCACATGTTCCTCCGCTTGTGCGGGCCCCCGTCAATTCCTTTGAGTTTCAGCCTTGCGGCCGTACTCCCCAGGTGGATCACTTAATGCTTTTGCTTAGCCGCTGACTGTGTATCGCCAACAGCGAGTGATCATCGTTTACGGCGTGGACTACCAGGGTATCTAATCCTGTTCGCTCCCCACGCTTTCGTGCATCAGCGTCAGTAATGGCCCAGTAAGCTGCCTTCGCAATCGGTGTTCTGTGTAATATCTAAGCATTTCACCGCTACATTACACATTCCGCCTACCTTGACCGTACTCAAGACTAACAGTATCAATGGCAAGTCTCCAGTTAAGCTGAAGGTTTTCACCACTGACTTATTAATCCGCCTACGCACCCTTTAAACCCAATAAATCCGGATAACGCTCGCATCCTCCGTATTACCGCGGCTGCTGGCACGGAGTTAGCCGATGCTTATTCCCAGGGTACCGGCAAGCCCCGACACGTCGGGGGTTTTCTTTCCCTGGAAAAGCAGTTTACAACGCATAGCGCCGTCTTCCTGCACGCGGGATGGCTGGTTCAGGCTTGCGCCCATTGACCAATATTCCTCACTGCTGCCTCCCGTAGGAGTCTGGTCCGTGTCTCAGTACCAGTGTGGGGGATCACCCTCTCAGGACCCCTAAACATCGTCGCCTTGGTAGGCCGTTACCCTACCAACTAGCTAATGTTACGCATGCCCATCCCGTACCGTCGAAACTTTAAATATCAAAAGATGCCTCTCAATATCTTTATGGGGTATTAATCCGAATTTCTCCGGGCTATCCCCCAGTACAGGGTAGGTTGCATACGCGTTACTCACCCGTACGCCGGTCGCCACCAAAGTATTGCTACCTCGTGCTGCCCCTCGACTTGCATGTGTTAAGCCTCCCGCTAGCGTTCATCCTGAGCCAGGATCAAACTCTTCATTGTAAAAATTTATTCTTAAGTCTCTTTACAAAAACCAATCCGTGAACTCAATTCAAAATACTAACAAGTTAATTATTTGACGAGATTTCCATATCTCGCCTGGTTGTATACTTCATAATTTCAAAGAACTTTCTTTGTCCACCATAGCTTCAGCCCGGGTGAACGCCCTCCGTAGCTTTACCGAAGGAGGGTATTTTTATTTATTCTGTTAATCTTTTTCAAGAACTCTTTATTTTACTTTTGGGACGACAAAGATAACGCTTCAAACATTTCCTGCAAAGAATTTGATATTTTTTTTCCGGGAATTGCAGAAATATTAATGCCGATTTAAGTTGCCATCAGTTGAAATATGCTATTTTCGTAATTATTTATCCGGCATGTCGAATATTGTAATTATCCCTACCTATAAGGAAAAGGAGAATATCGAAGCAATCATTAAAGCTATATCAACTCTTTCCGTCCCGTTCGACATACTTATAATAGATGACAACTCCCCTGATGGAACAGCAGATATTGTAAAATCAATGCAGCTTTCATTCCCGAATCTCACCTTCTGGAAAGACCAGGAAAGATGGGACTGGGTACAGCATATATAGCGGGCTTTAAATGGGCCCTTGAAAGAACTTACGACTATATCTATGAAATGGATGCTGACTTTTCACATGATCCCAGGGATCTTGTAAAACTTTACACAGCATGCCATGTGGATGGTGCAGATCTGGCAATAGGTTCCAGATATATAAGCGGCGTTAACGTTGTGAACTGGCCGCTGTCACGGGTCCTGATGTCATACATCGCCTCTATATATGTAAGGGTCATAACAGGCATGAGCATAATGGATACCACTGCAGGCTTCAAATGCTACAGAAGCGAAGTGCTTGAAAATATCAGACCCGCACAAATCAAATCAATAGGCTATGGATTCCAGATTGAAATGAAATTCGCTGCCTGGAAACTTGGCTATAAAATGGTGGAGGTCCCTATTATCTTTACCGACAGAAGACTCGGTGCCTCAAAAATGACCGGAGGTATATTCAATGAAGCTTTATGGGGAGTGTTAAGAATGAAACTCAGAAGCATATTTACCAGATATCCGAAGTGATGACTCAGCTCAGGGCACAGGGCGCAGGGCTCAGGGCTCAGGGCGCAGGGCTCAGAGCTCAGGGCTCAGGGCATAGAGCTCAGGGCTCAGGGCATAGAGCTCAGGGCTCAGGGCACAGGGCAAAGAGCTCAGGGCTCAGGGCACAGATATGAGATATAAGCGAAGAGACAGCAATATAATGAGCAGTATCCTTATAAAAAATGCAACTATAATTAATGAAGGGAACAGCTTCAGAAATGATCTGCTCATTAAAGATGAATCTATTTCAGCAATAGGAAATTCAGACGAGTGGCATATCCCCGCCGAAACTGTTATAATTGATGCAAAGGGATTGTTGCTGATACCGGGAGTAATTGATGATCATGTGCATTTCAGGGAACCGGGACTTACATATAAAGGAGACATCTTCAGCGAATCGGGAGCTGCGGCAGCCGGAGGAGTAACATCTTTCATGGATATGCCAAATACAAACCCGCAGACCGTAACAATTGATATCCTGAATGAAAAATACCATATCGGATCTGAAAACTCTGTCACAAATTACTCATTCTATTTAGGTGCCACAAACACAAATACAGATGAGGTAATGAATGCCGATCCCGCGAAGGTATGCGGGATAAAGCTTTTCATGGGATCTTCAACAGGCAATATGCTGGTAGATGATGAAAATACCCTGAAGGAGCTGTTTTCAAGAACCTCCCTGCCCGTGACAGCACATTGTGAAGATGAATTTAAAATAAGGAAAAACATAGAAAAGTACAGGGCAATCTACGGAGAGGATATTCCTGCAAACATTCACCCTCTTATCCGCAGCAGGGAGGCGTGCTTCAGCTCGTCATCCCATGCAGTTGAACTGGCACGTAAGTATAATACCCGGCTGCATGTTCTCCATCTTTCAACTGCCGATGAGATGAAGCTTTTCAGCAACGAACTGCCCCTGAGCCGGAAAAGGATTACCGCTGAAGTCTGCGTACATCACCTCTGGTTCGATGAATCATCATACGATCAGCTTGGGAAT
This sequence comes from uncultured Bacteroidales bacterium, assembly GCA_963816345.1. Taxonomy (GTDB): domain Bacteria; phylum Bacteroidota; class Bacteroidia; order Bacteroidales; family VadinHA17; genus LD21. Next base: position 492,160 of record CAWFKI010000003.1, on the reverse strand, counting down.
CTCATGAAATGGAATCCCGCAATCAAGACGCGGTTTGACAGGGATGCTCTGATAAAAGGGGTAAACAATGATCTTATTGATGTAATTGCCACCGACCATTCACCTCATACTCTGGCCGAAAAAACAAACACCTATTTTAAAGCTCCTTCAGGCGGTCCGCTTGTTCAGCACTCCCTTGTTGCCATGCTGGAACTCTGGCACAGAAAGATATTCAGCCTTGAAAAAATTGTAAACATGATGTGCCATAATCCTGCTATACTGTTCAATATCAGGGGAAGAGGCTTTATCAGGGAGGGCTATAAAGCTGATTTGTGCCTGGTAGATCCGGATAGCCCATGGAGCGTATCAAAGGATAATATACTCTATAAGTGCGGATGGTCACCCTTTAAGGGAACCACATTCCGGTCCAAAGTGATCAGGACCATAATAAACGGAACCATAGTATATGACAACGGGGTGATAAATGAGGATTACCGCGGGCAGCGACTGCTTTTCGACAGATAACGAAGGGCATAACGGCGCAACGGCGCAACGGCGCAATGCTTTGCCAGCCGTAGCTTTCTTCGAACTCCGAAGCTTTCTTCGACCTCCGAAGCTTTAGCGAAGGAGGTAGCGAAGAAGGTAGCGGAGGAGGTAGCGGAGGCTGGGCGCAACGGAACAATGGCTCAACGGCTGGAAATTACTTACTTACACCGTTACATTGTTTTTACCACAAACCTTACCGTGCTTCTTGTACGTTGTTCAATCAGGATCTCCCGTCCCCTGATTATCCTTTCAACTGCCTCCGGGTTATGGTGCCGGACTGAAAGGAGCTCTACCCTTTCGTTATATACGGCAGTAAAATCTGACCTGAGATCCTCAATAAGGGCATTAACCCTGGGCCTCTCATCATCGATACATACATCAATGCTCACTGCACTTGCCTCAACAAGGTTGACTTTTATACCATGCAGTTTGAAAGAATGGAATATCAGGCTCAGGTTATCACCCATTACAAAGGAAAAATCCTTTGGAAGTATTGAAATAAGTATCTGATCCTCTTTTTTTATGAAAACAGGAATTCTTTCTGCAATGGCAGGGTCAGATTTTATGATTGTCCCCGCCTCACCCGGACTGATAAATGATCTGACATTAAGGGGAATATTCTTGTTATGGAGAGGTTTAATGGTTTTAGGATGAATTACTTTAGCTCCTGAAAAGGCCATCTCTACGGCCTCCCTGTAAGATATCTCATCCAGCTTCAGAGCATCCGGCAACCATTTGGGATCGGCATTCAGTATCCCGGGAACATCTTTCCAGACGACTACGCTTTCAGCGTCAAGAATGCTTGCAACAATCGCAGCCGTATAGTCGGATCCTTCCCTTCCGAGTGTTGTTGTCTGACCTGCAACCGTACCGCCTATAAAGCCCTGGGTAATGAAAATCCTGCTTCTTTTAAAATCAATTGCACTTTTCAGCCTGCCTGCACTTTCACTCCAAAGGACATTTGCATCCCTGAACCTGTCGTCTGTGAGCAGATATTCCCTGATATCAAGCCACACAGTTTCAGGCACAACTGTTTTCAGAAATCCGGCAACAATAATTGTCGACCAGATCTCACCGTAAGAAACAACCTGATCATACTCATAATCGAAATTCCCGGTCCTCCCTTTCTGCAGATATTCCTTCAGCCCTGCAAAAGAATTATCAACGGCAGCTGACACATGGGTCTCCCCGGTAAAAAGTTCATTCAGAACTGAACGGTGGTATTGGTAAATTTCTTCAAGACGGGTAATATAAACAGAATCCCCTGCGAGCCAGGCTTTAAGGACATTCTCAAGGGCGTTGGTCGTCTTCCCGAATGCGGAAACTACAACCACCAGATCACCATCTGTCCCTGATACGATGCCTGTGAGATTCCTGATGCTCATAGCATCCCTGACCGAGGCGCCTCCAAACTTATAGACCTTCATATATTATAATTTGGTTTAAATTTAGTAATTCCAGTTCATAACGCAATTCTATGGCCATCCATCTCTATTAGGATTCATTTTAGTAAATTTGCCGCGCGAAATCTGCAATATGAAAGCAAACGACCTTATTGGACTCTATAACAACCATCCTCATGTGCCATCGATCATTAATGCAATCAACAGCGGCAATGACGAGAGGATGTATGTCGGAGGACTTTCAGGGTCTGCAAAGTCGCTGGTTCTCTCTGTCGTTTTCCAGAAAACACAGACAACACACCTGATAATTCTTCCTGAGAAGGAGGATGCCGCATATTTCTATAACGACCTGGTGTCGTCAGTCGGTGAAGATTCTGTTTTCTTCTTCCCCTCAACCTACAAACGTTCAGTGCTGTATGAGCAGACAGAACCGGCAAATATTGTACTTCGCACAGCTGTCCTGAATCATCTGGCCTCCGGAAAGAGAAAGGCAATTATAATAACCTATCCCGAGTCGGTAATGGAAAAGGTGGTGAGCAGAAGGAATTTGAAAAAGAACACTTTTCATATAGCCAAAGGTGACAAAATTTCCCTCGAGTTCATGGAAGAGATGCTTCATGAATACAATTTCGTGAGAACCGATTTTGTCTACGAACCGGGACAGTATTCCATTAGAGGCAGCATCGCGGACGTTTTCTCCTATTCAGCCGATCTTCCATACCGGATCGACTTTTTCGGAGAGGAGGTGGATACGATCAGATCGTTCAATACCGATGATCAGCTTTCCGTCGAGCTTCATAAACAAATATCAATTATTCCGAATATTCAGGATATCTCAATCGAAGAGATCAACGATTCCTTTACCGATTTTTTGCCGCCCTCATCCATGATCTGGATCGAAGATGCCAGCTATATCAGGGAAAAGATCAATAACATTTATTCCCAGACCAGCGGCCGTGAAGAAGCAGGCCAGATATCCGGCAGGAAAGAAAGTGTGATGACCGGCAATAAATTTCTCGAATATTGCAGAAAATTCAGATCAGTCGATATTGGCAGGAAAAATTCACAGAACCCGGGGATAAGCTTTGAATTCAGGACTGAACCACAACCGGTATTCAATAAAAATTTCGAGTTGCTGACTGGAAAGCTGCTTGAAAATAATACTGAAGGGTACACTACTTATATAATCTCTGAGAGCCAGTCACAGATAGACCGGCTCAGGGAGATCTTTTCTGAAATTAATCCGGAGGTCCATTTTATACCACTTCTGTTCAACCTCCACGGAGGATTCACAGATCACGATCTTAAGATCTCAGTATATACTGATCATCAAATCTTTGACAGGTACCACAAATTCAGGATAAGAGGCTATTTTACCAGGAAGGAGAGTATTTCGGTCAGGGAGCTTACCGGGTTAAATCCCGGCGATTATGTCGTTCACATTGATCACGGCATCGGTAAGTTTGGCGGACTTGAAAAGATTGAGGTGAATGGAAAGATACAGGAGGCGATAAAACTAGTTTACAGGGATAATGACATTCTTTACGTAGGCATTCACTCCCTTTACCGCATTTCAAAATACAAAGGGAAAGACAACGCCGAACCTAAAATTTACAAGCTTGGATCGGGTGCCTGGCAGAAGCTTAAACAGAGCACCAAGGCAAGAGTAAAGGATATTGCAAAAGATCTGATCCATCTCTATGCAAAAAGGATGGGATCGCCAGGATTTGCCTTTTCGCCTGACTCATACCTTCAGCGGGAACTTGAGGCTTCATTTATATATGAGGATACCCCGGATCAGCTGACGGCCTCAGAAGCCGTCAAGAAGGATATGGAAGCTCCTCATCCGATGGACCGCCTGGTTTGTGGCGACGTAGGCTTCGGCAAGACAGAAATAGCAGTCAGAGCTGCATTTAAAGCTGCAGCAGACAGTAAGCAGACTGCAATACTTGTACCCACTACAATACTTGCCCTTCAGCATTATAAGACATTCTCAGCCCGGCTTAAAGGATTTCCATGCAATACTGAATATATAAGCCGGCATAAAAAGCCTGCCGAACAGAAGAAGATTCTCTCTCGTTTATCAGAAGGGCAGATTGACATAATTATTGGTACGCATAAACTAGTTGGCCAGGATGTGAAATTTAAGGATCTGGGGCTTCTTATAATTGATGAAGAACAGAGATTCGGCGTTTCAGTAAAAGAAAAGCTTAAAAAAATCAGGACAAATGTCGATACTCTTACTCTTACGGCCACCCCGATACCGCGGACATTACAGTTTTCCCTGATGGGAGCCCGCGATCTTTCAATAATAAACACTCCCCCTCCAAACAGGATGCCCATTGCAACTGAGATTCATGGATTTAATGAGGAGATAGTTAAAGAAGGTATTGAATATGAGGTTTCGAGGGGCGGACAGGTGTTCTTTATTCATAACAGGGTTGAAAATATCAAACAGATTCAGGCACAGATCAACCGGATATGTCCCAACGTAAAGAGTGCAGTGGTTCACGGGCAGATGGATGGAACCCATGTGGAAAATGTGATGTTTGACTTTATTCAGGGCGATTATGATGTTCTTATCGGAACAACGATTATAGAATCAGGGCTTGACATCCCCAATGCAAATACTATCTTCATAAATGATGCCCACCACTTTGGCCTTTCTGAGCTTCATCAGCTTAGGGGAAGAGTCGGGCGTTCGAATAAGAAGGCCTTCTGCTACCTGCTTGCTCCACCTCTGAGCACTCTCACCCATGAAGCAAGAAGAAGGCTTAATGCCATTGAAGAATTTTCAGAACTGGGCAGCGGATTTAATATTGCAATGCAGGATCTTGATATAAGGGGTTCAGGTAACCTTCTGGGGGGTGAACAGAGCGGATTTATAGCTGATGTCGGATTCGAGACTTATCAGAGGATACTGATCGAAGCCCTTAATGAATTGAAGGAAAGTGAATTCAAAGAAACAGGCCCGGATGAGGAAAAACCCGCCATTCAGAAGAAACCTGATTCCGGGAAATCATATGCCCCCGATTTCCAAATCGATACAGACCTGGAAATTATGTTCCCCGATGAATATATCTCAAATATTTCAGAAAGAATCAGATTATACAAGGAGCTGAATGAGATTGATACAGATGAAGCCCTCACAACATTCGGAAAGAAGCTGACTGACAGGTTCGGAAAAATTCCACCTCCTGCCGAAGCCCTGATGGATATTGTCAGGATAAAATGGATAGCGGTCAGGCTGGGAATAGAAAAAATTCTTCTTAAAAACGACCTCCTGATTGCCATATTTGTCTCGGATCACAACTCGGATTTTTACCGCAGTGAGCTTTTTGTTTCCATAATGAATTATGTAAACAGGAAGCAGAAGCAGATGAATATGAAACAAAAGGCCTCAAGGCTGAGTCTCACGGTCAATAATGTGAAGTCTGTAAAATCCGCAATAAATGTTCTCAATGAGATATTGCAATCATACCGGCAGGTTTAACCTTTATCAGCTCCCCACCAGGCAGGATGCGGGTAATTTTTTTATTAAATTTGTATAATGAATCTTATAATTGACATAGGAAATACCAGCACTAAGTTAGCTTATTTTGAAGGCCGGAAAAAGCTTTCATTATCGGGGATAAATGACCTGACCAGTGAAGTACTGGAAAGAGAGCTGTCGGAGAATAAAATAGAAAATGTTATAATCTCATCCGTGAAGGAGCTTCCTGCATTTCTTGACCCGCTTCTTTCTGCAGTTGCTTCCCATGTTCATATCCTTTCATATAAATCAAAGCTTCCTTTCAGTCTTGAATATGAAACCCCGGAAACACTTGGCACCGACAGGATAGCAGCGGTAGCAGGAGCATTCAGCCTTTTCCCCCGCTCTGAGGTCCTTATCATTGATGCCGGCACTGCCATAACATATGATTACCTCTCAGGCGGCATTTTCAAGGGAGGCAATATCTCACCTGGTCTGAACATGAGATTCATGGCTTTAAACAAATTTACAGGTAAATTGCCACTGATTTCACCTGCTGATCAGTTCACTCTGCCCGGTCGGAACACTACTGATGCAATACTGTCCGGAGTGATTACCGGGGTTACATATGAAATAAATGAGTATATTCGCACGTTTGAAAAAAATAACATTAATGTTAAAATCTTGCTTACAGGTGGTGATAGCAGATACCTTAAAGACAGAATCAGTTATCAGTTCACATTTATGCCTGATATTGTGATTGATGGTCTAAACTATATTTTAGAATACAATGGTTAAAAAATCAATAACTTTCATCTCTATATTCCTGCTTCTGCTTTCATTTCCTGTTGCCGGTCAGAAAAATATTAATTCTCCTTATGCCAGGTTCAATTTAGGCACACTTGAACCGGCAGCTTCGTTCAGAAGTCTTGGAATGGGTGGCACCGGAATTGCAATGAGAAGCAACAGCTCAATTTATTCAGTCAATCCTGCTTCATACAGCAGCATTGATACAAATACATTCATTTTTGATATCGGTGCAGACCTCGGGATAAACATCATATCCGATAAGGGAACAGACTTCAGATCTCAGGATATAAATTTCAGTCATCTTATTATGGGTTTTCCCCTGAAAAAAGGCTGGGGGATCGCGATGGGTATCATTCCGGTAAGCAGCGGATATTATCAGCTTGCGGAGGTTGTAGGCAAGAATGACCCGGAATATGATCCGCTTGTGGGGGAATACAGTTCATATCATAATGGCTCCGGAGGTTTCAGAAATGTCTTTATAGGAACCGGACTAAAGATCAACAGGAATTTTTCAGCCGGTGTAAATATGTCACTCCTGTATGGTCAGTTGACACGTTCTTATCAGATAGTATTTAACGATTTTAATAACGTTTATCATGATAATTCTGTGGAATCGCTGTATCTGGTGGGATTAAACCTTGAATACGGGATACAATACAGTGCTGATTTGAAAAATGATTATTTTCTGAACGCAGGCGTTTCCTTCAAATTCGGCAGGGACTATAATTCCGATCACCAGTTGCTGGCATATAAATACACTGCTTATAATACGAGGGATACCACCTCATTTGTTTCCGACGACTCAACTAAAGCATTTATTCCCGGCAGCCTGGGAGTAGGACTCTCTTTCGGGAAAAAGAATCTGTTTACAATCGGAGTTGATTACCGTACTACCAAATGGTCGGATTCAAAGATACCCGGAGACCTTGGATATATGGCTGACGCAAGTTCTATCCATTTCGGAGTGGAATATATTCCGGAGAAGTATTCAAATTACAGTCTCCTGAAAAGACTTGAGTATAGGCTTGGAGCACATTACGGGGATAGTTACCTCATCATTAATAATGATCAGATAAAAGAGTATGGCTTCAGTTTAGGTCTGGGCTTACCGATGAGACGAACCTATACCAGGACCAACCTGTTTTTCGACTACACCAGGAGAACCGGTCCGGGAGGCAGCCTGATGCATTTCGAAAATTATTTCTCCATGGGAGCCAGTCTCAACTTATGGGATGCCTGGTTTATTAAACGCAAATATGAATAAAGGAGATTCCTGCAGGCAGAACATTTCCTGAGTGGAAAATTCAACATATCAAAAATGAAACTTAAGCTGCTTAAATTAAGGACTCTGTCATTTTTTCTGATCATATCTTTATTATCTCTCATTGTCTTATCCTGTGAAAATAAAATTGGTACGATCCCGAAATCAGATCTGCTTACGCTACCGTCACTTTCTGTCAGGGATTTTAAAACTGTTTACACAGACTCTGGTCGTCTGAAACTGATATTGTCCTCGCCTCTTATGGAGCAGTATGACAATACTGCTTCACCTTATATGGAATTCCGGCTCGGAATCAAGGTATTATTTTATGAAGGTCATAAGGAACCAGTCGCTTCCGTTACAGCAAGGTATGCAAAGTACACCAAATCAGAGAATCTGTGGGAGTTAAAGGATAGTGTTGTTGTAATAAATGAAGGAAATGAAAAGCTTGAAACCGAGCTTTTATTCTGGGATCAGACAAAGGATCTTATCTATTCCGACCGGTTCGTCAAGATTACAAGCGCTGACCAGATAGTTATGGGAACGGGATTTGAGTCTGATCCGCGACTTCAGAAACGGCGAATCAAGAAGGTAAGTGCAACAATCTATCTGAAGGATGAGGAATAGCTCTCTTCTGGCAATGGAGATCCTGTGGATTGTAACAGGCATAATATGCCTTGCTGCAGGTATCCGTTATTTCATAACTGATGGCGGAAGTAAAATCTTTATTTTTGTGATAATGGCAGTTATCTCGTTCACCTTCGCCTGGTTAAGGCATAAACAAAGAAAAAAGAGCTAACTTTGATGAATGAACGGGATCATCGTTATACTTCTGGCAATTATTCTCTCCGCTTTCTTTTCAGGAATGGAGATAGCCTTCGTTACCTCCAATAAGCTGAGGATTGAGCTCGACAGAAAACAGGGAGTCTTCGGATCAGAGATACTGAAATTATTTACTAATAATCCGGGACAGTATATTGCAACAATGCTGATAGGGAATAATATTGCCCTTGTTATTTACGGGCTTGTATTTTCCAGGTTGCTAAGCCCTCCCTTATCCTCCTTTATCGATTCTGATCTGCTGGTGCTCATAATCAATACACTCATTTCCACTGCAATAATTCTTTTTGTGGCGGAATTTCTTCCGAAAACAATCTTTATAATATCACCCAATTTCTTTCTCAAATTTTTGAGTATCCCAACCTTGTTCTTCTTTTTTATTTTCTATCCTGTCAGCAAATTCACCCTTGCTGCTTCCAATTTTCTAATCAGGATATTTTTCGGAATCAGGACAGGTGAAAAAAATCAGGAGGATATAGTTTTCAGTAAGATTGACCTCGATCATTTTGTGAACCGGAGCAATCAGCTCAGGGAAGAATCAGAACCCGATCACCATAATATCAGGATTTTTCAGAATGCGCTGGATTTTTCAAATGTAAAGCTCAGGGAATGCATGATACCGCGAACAGAGATCGAGGCAGTTGACGCCGGGAGCTCTGTTGAGTTGCTGAAGGAAAAATTTGTCGAAACGAGACTCTCAAGAATTCTGGTTTATGAAGACTCAATTGATAATATAATCGGCTATTTTGAGCTGAAGGATATATTTAAAGATCCTCCGGATATTAAATCTTCTTTAAGGAAGCTGGCGATTGTGCCGGAAACAATGCCAGCGAACAGGCTGCTTAAAAAATTTGTTGATGAGAAGAGGAACATAGCCCTGGTTGTTGATGAATTCGGAGGAACTTCTGGGATGGTGACCATGGAAGACGTACTGGAGGAGATTGTCGGCGACATCGAGGATGAACATGATATAAATGAGCTTACTGAAAAGCTTGTTGCACCCGGGGAATACATCTTTTCAGGAAGGCTTGAAATTGATTACCTCAATGAAAAATACAATTTGAATCTGCCAGAAAAAGATGATTATGAAACCCTTGCCGGGATGATCATGTTTTTTCAGGGAAGTATTCCAGGGAATAATGATGTAATCAGGGTCGGTAATCTGGTTATTAAAGTACTGAGAGCTACAACAACCAGGCTCGAGCTTGTCAATCTGAAGATTGAATAAGGTGTTTGCCTGCTCTTAAACCTTGTATCTGTTAATGCCAAGCTTAATTAAGTTTGCCTCTCCGGGTGATCTTGCGCACTTAAACAAACTAATTGCCATAAACCAAAAAGAAAGGCCGCCTCAATTTGCTTGAGACGGCCTTGTTTCATTCTTTTTAAAAAGCTCTAATTGTCTTTAGTGAATCCGGTATAACGGAATCCCGCAACCCTATATGCTGCAAATCCTAAATCTGCAGGAGTAGTGTCATCACTGAATGTCACATTAAACACGATACTATCAGCAGGCGTTCCGCTTGGGGTAGTCGCTGCACCGAATAGTATTTTCCCATTGGTTATTGTCAACTTGGAATCATACGCTACATTTTGAGCGTCAGTGGCCTGAAATGTCATTTCTTTGAGATCAACACTCATTTTTGCTTTAAAATTCCAAAAATTTTCGTTGTCATTTATCCACATCTCAGTAGTACTGTTGGAAGACGTATTATACGTATCGAGATGAAATTTTCCTAATCCGTAGAGATCTGCATCTTCATAAACTACTGTTCCATTTGCATCAACACCTACAACTGTCACATACCATTCGCCGGCCATTTTTTCGGTTGCAGTATTTTCTATCTTCACTTTTTCACAAGAAGTGATAAAAAGGAAGCCTGAAAACAGCACCGCTGCATATATAAATATTTTTTTCATATCAACTTTTTATTAATTTATAATCACATTAAACGAATAGGATCCAGCATAAACCGCAGAAAAGGTTATTTTACCGGTGACAGGATCAACAGAAGCATTATTCAATTCATCCAATGAATCACCCCATCCGGCAATATGGCTACTGATCAGAGAAAGCGTATTATCGGCATTCACTTTAAAATAACCAGTCATCGCGTAACTGGCACCATACCCTGCACGTTGATCATAGTAGCCACCCAAAAAATCAGAAATATAGAATACTCCAGGGGCTGTTTGAAGAAGAAGTACAGGATAACTACTATAATTTACAGTTACTCCTGTTGCTATGACTACACGATTGGTTCCAGCTGCTACAGTATGCATCCCTGTTGTGATTGCAGAAGGAGTTGTGTCTGCCACATAAACAGTTCTTGAAGCATTTCTGGAGTATCCATCCTTGTTTGTTATTTGATATGAAACCGTATAGACTCCCCCTACGCTTGTATCTACGTTTGAAGTGGTTACAATCTCAGATGTTACGTCCTCGCCCTGAAGCACCGCTTTAGCACCGGCATCAACATAAGCTAACCCTAAAGGTGTAATTACCACAGGATCGCCCAAAACTTCAAGCGTAGGATAATATGTGATTTGCGTAAAACCGTCAGTGGTAACCTTCTTACAGCCTGACAATGCTGTAACAAGTACTAATACCATTAAAAATAATATTTTATTTTTCATCTTATTCGAAATTTAAGAATTTATATTTTTATTGAGCCCAGAATACCGGTGCAGCATCTCCTTTGTTAGCAGGGGCATTGCTATTACGGCTTGTCGAACTTTCAGCATATTTAAATCGTTGCAGGATTTTTCCGGCACCTAAATCTGTGTTATACAGGATAGGTGTATATAGTGTTCCGGAAACATATAATTCAGGAGAAAATACATCATTTGCAACATTGTAGATATCACTACCGGTTACAGTACCGAATGCAGGAAACTTAAGGCGGCGCATTTCACACCATGCTTCAAAATTATTTGTTCCACCCAATGCAATCCATTTCTGAATACCAATCATTTTTGCATAATTGGTGTTGTCCCATGGATAGAACGTCGTATAAATATCTGTTGCACTACTTGCGCTTAGGCCTGCAGAGGTGAAAGATGCTGTAATTGCAGCTTTGTAGTGTGTTTCTGCATCTGCAGATGTACCATAGCGGGCAAAATACTCTGCCTTGAAGAATTCAATTTCAGAAACAGCAATTAAGTAAACCGGCATATTGTATGCAAATACCGGGCGACAAAAGTATGGAGATTGATAAAGCTTGGATGTACTGAAATTGGTGCCTGAAACACCTCCTTTATAATCACCATTACCATTTTTCTCAAAGAATTTTGGTACGCGGGCATCATTGCTGTTAAGCATGGTTTGCATGTAGGCTATGTTTGCAACCACGTTAACCTGGGTCGAACCAAAATAGGTGGCATACTCTTCCTGGTAATACGGACTGGCTTTTCCGGTTTCGTCAGCCCAACAGTTACTCCACGATACATCCGATGTCGGAAAATCATTTTCTGTAATGAGTGCCGATAATTCCGCTTGCACGTTCTCAACATTACTCATTCGCATTAATATTTTCAACTTCAAAGCTTTTGCAAATTTTATCCATTCTTCAGCAGTAGAAGTACCAAACAAAAAGTTTGTGCAAACAAGGCTAGAGGAGGTAGCTTTTGATAATGCATCATCAAGTTCGACAAGAATTCCCTGATAGACGGTCAGCCCATCATCATATACCGGTGAAAGATTTGTTAAATCAAGAGCCTGTGTATATGGCACTTCACCATATGCATCTACCAAAACCTGATAGGTAAAAGCTCTTAACGTTGTGGCAGCCAGATATGTCCCCCATTCTTCAGTTTTTACAGCTTCCTGACGAACGGTTTCCAGATTCTTCAGTGTGCGGGTAAATAATTGAGTATAGGTTCCGCTTGAACGAGTCGCAGACATTTTAAACTGAGAATAGTCCACATAGTTACTTGTTCCGAAAGTCTGAGCATATTGTTCTGCATAATAACCACCCACTATACGTAAAAAGTCACCATAGCTTGCGGCTAAATTCATTTCAGTTGCAGGAAAGACCATACTGGGAGTGATATTCGCCTCTGACGGCGAATTCGGATCCTTATTAATATCCAGGTAATCTACACAAGAGGTCATACCCAGTATACTAATTGTAAATAAGAATATTATCTTTTTCATATATTTCTGAATTTTAATAAGTTATACTAAGGTTAAAGCCAAAGATACGGTTGGCAGGGTTTACATACAACTCTCCGAAATTACCTATCAGGTCCGTACCGGTAGTACTTGATTCGGGATCGATATAATAGTTATCTTTTGCAGTCCACACAAATGCGTTGTTCACAAAAGCAGAGACTGAAACATTGCTCAGATATAGAGTATTAATCCATTTCTTCGGCAAAGAATACGAAAGTGTAATATTACGTAACTTTGTAAATGAACGATCTACAAGGTAAGCCCTGCCACCACTGCCATAACCATAAGTATCGAAATAAGTCTGATAACTACCGTCTGTCAATTTAAGGTCTGTGACGTTTTCAGCATATTGGACATTGCCACTGCCATCATCAATAACTTGTACTGAATTAGGTATAATGAATGGCTTCCGATCGTTATAAAGGGTCACTATTCCGTTTCCTGTAAATTCCATCAGGTTTCTGGTACGTGAGAACATTGTACCACCGTAACGTACGTCTAATGTAGCACTTAAAGAGACGCCATAAACAGTCAGAGTTGAAGAGATACCTCCGGTCCATTTGTAGTTCATATCAAGTCCTGTATCTTCCACTTTGGTTCCCAGCACCGGCTGACCAGCCTCATCAACAATCTGATAACCGTAATATTGACTGTTCTTATCTGTTACGTATTGTGTTAAGTAGGTATGGTATGTACCCATTGGTTTACCTTGTTCTGCATACATATATACAGCGTCGTTTCCGGCAGCAAAACTATTGATTGTAACTTTACCACCTTCCAGACTTTCCGGCATTGATAACACCTTATTGCGATTGATGGCAAAATTCACATTAAAATCCCAGCGTAAGTTTTTATTATTTACAGGTGTGGTATTTAACAACAACTCAATACCCTTGTTTTGTACAGAACCGAAATTTGTTACAAGGGAACTGAACCCGGTTGATGGATCTATTGGCAATGTGAATATCTGATCATTGGTTTTACGCTGATACAAAGCTGCATCAATTCCGATCCGACCCTGATAGAACTGTAAATTAAACCCGATTTCCGACTCATATGTCATTTCGGGTCTTAATGTTGTACTTCCGGCAGTAAGGGAAGAAATAAAAGCATTTGCTCCGTTCATCGGGAATGATGCGATGTCGGTTCCGTAATATCCGTTAGCATATCCCTGAATATAACGTGTACTGGTATAATACGGATTTGCATCGTTACCTGTTTTACCATAAGCTCCACGCAGTTTACCAAACGTTAAAACATTATTTTTAGGAAGTAATTCAGTAAAAATCCAGCTAACAGTAGCTCCAGGATAGAAATAACTGTTCTTCCCTACCGGTAAAGTCGAAGACCAGTCGTTGCGGGCTGTTAAATCCAGGAAAAGCATGTCCTTAAAACCAAATGTAGCATCACCAAACAAACCAATCAAACGACGTTTCGTCTGACTTTCTGTTAATATTGCCTTTGTGGCTCCGTTACTCAAATCCCAGAATCCGGTATTGAAAGTCAGAACATCTGTTTCGCCCTCCATATTTGTATTATATCTTTCATTTATATTCATACCGGCATTTACTGCAAGCGAAAATTCTCCAAAATTATTTTGGTAATTTGCAAGAAAGTCATGATTAAGTTCATACGAAGCTGCATAACGTGCATTTACATAGCCATCCTGATTCATATTTGTTGGAGAATAACCGTAATCTTCATTGATCAAAGAAGCATCAACCCGAATCTGAGGATAACCGACTTTTGAGTTATAATCTGTATAATCAAAACCAAAACGGTAAGTAAGAGTAAGGTCTTTTAAGGGTTTTATATCCGCCTGTAACTTCCCGTATATTTGTTTTGAATCCAAATGGTTATAGTTGTTTGCCAAAGACCAGTATGGATTTGTGATACCGTACGGTGTGAAATAAGCCTGAGGAGTATTGAACGGACTGTTGAGATCCTTCATATCAACAATCGATATATCCCTGGGCATCTCATACAAACCATCAATTACTGATGTTCCCTGATATGAACCTACCACATCGGTCTTGGTTCTTGCAAAATTTAAAGAAGATGAAATCTTAAACCAGTCAGCACCTTCGTAGGATGAACGAAAAGCAATCGTATTTCTTTTATAGGAATCAGCGTTTGTTGGCATAATGCCATTATCATCTGAATTTGAATACGAAACATAGTAATTTAGTTTGCTGTCGGTAGAAACACCGCTTAAAGAAAAGTTGTGGTTGCTTGACAAGCCAATATCAAAGAAGTCTTTTACATTATTCTTTAATGCAGAATATTTATGCATAAGTTGTTGATTGTTCCATATAGGACCATAAACCTGAGTAGATCCATCTAAACGTGGGCCCCATGATCCGTTTTCAATATAAGTCTGATTTCCGTTCCATCCTTGTCCAAATTTATTTTGCATTGTGGGGAACACTGATACCTCGCGTGCCTGAATGTTTCCATCATACGTAATAGAAAAATTTTTCCCGGTCCCTTTACTTCCTTGTTTTGTAGTAATCACAATAACCCCGTTGGAAGCACGGCTACCATATAAAGCTGTAGCTGCGGCACCTTTCAGTACGGTCATTGATTCAATATCATTGCCAGAAATATTTGATATACCTCCTGCATTGATTGAGTGTCCGGATGTATTAATCGTATTATTTTGCAGGGGGACACCATCCACAACATAAAGTGGTTGATTACTGCTGTTAATTGAACTGTAACCACGAATAGTTACGGATGAGGCAGAACCCGGGTCAGAAGATGTGGATTGAATCTGTAATCCGGCAACTTTTCCAGACAACGCATTTGTAACGTTTGTGTTACGGGCTTTTAAAAATTCAGTGCTGGCAACAGTTGTAGCTGCATAGCCTAATGTTTTTTCAGATCGTTTAATACCCATAGCCGTTACAACTACTTCATTTAAACCAACCAGGTCCGATTCCAGTACAGCATCAATAACTGTTTTCCCATCAATTTCAACCTCTTTCGTTTTCATCCCTATATAGGAGAAAACGAGTGTAGTTGCATTTGTTGGCACATTAATAGAGTATTTCCCGTTGGCATCCGTCAGGGCACCGATAGTAGTACCTTTTACAAGAACAGTAACACCGGGAATCGGTCCCTCCCCTGCTACGGCAGAGGTAACCGAACCTGTAATGACTCTTGTCTGTGCTAATAAAGTGTAACCAGTTACAAACACAAACAAAACAATCAGCAGAAATGATTTCTTCATACGAATTAGTTTTAGGTTTTAAGTTAACGCGCCAAATATATGTGATCTATATTTAATCTCCAAAACAAAATTCTTTTATAAATCAATTGCTTATATAATAAACTCTGACTCTGGCATCTACGCTGATATTAAATACCTGTTTCATGTTAATTCCTTATGTCTGGATGAAATTTACTTAGCACATTATACCTTTTATTGTATCGGGATGTTCCAGTGATTTACCATAGCTTTTTTGAAAAGATACCTTACAACAAACATATCGGTGCGGGATGTGCTTTAACCATCTGCAGGGCATCTTTATCCATATTATCATCATTATTTTGAAGCTTTCACTGCCTCATGCAGCAAAATAGGCCAGGGAATCATGTTATGTTTATCTTGATATAAACAATAATGGATTTGCTCTATTCTTTCTTCCTGAGTCCGGAAGCTGCAATGATAAACGGTATATGCACATTCTTCAGGGTTTACCGCACCATCCAAAATCTGTTTCAAATTTTTAATTTTATTGATAATATCGGGCTTGCAGGGATCTGCTCCTTCACCCCTGGGGGAAGGCTGGGATGGGGGTTAAAGCCCGGCACAGAGCACAGAGCACAGAGCACAGGGCACAGGAATCATCAGCCGTAGCCTCGATGACCTCCATAGTATTATCGAAAAAGGAGACGAAGGCCGAAAAGGCAAAACACCCTGCCTCCGTCCGTTTTCATTGGCAATTGAACATATAAAAAGCTAAAAAAGGGTGTCCTTTTGAGACACCCTTTGTTATAAACAGGATACTTACTATTCCGCAGGAACGTCTGTAACCAGAGGAATAGGATTTTTCCTTGTATTCCACCACAACTGGCTTGTGATACCGTTCGTACTGAACATACCTTCGTTTGTCAGCTCAATATGCTGAGACAGTCTTGCAGCGGCAAGATTAGCGGTATTCAGAGATTCCTCGGTCAATGCATACTGAACTCTGATAGGAAGTCCAAGACCGGGATAAAAGTCTCCTTCAAGCTCGTATTCAAAGATCCTTGCAGGAAAACCTGTCCTTCTGATCTCTGCATATGCCTCAACTCCCTGGCCGAACATACCTGCCCATCTCTGTTCGCAGATTTTCTGGAATTTCTCTGCGTCCGTACCACCCCATGCAACGAGTGGTTCGGCAAGATACGCGGTATAGTCAACAGGAAATTTCTGAGAACCTACTGTGATGCCAACTTTACCATCACCCCAGCTTGGGCTTACGGTGCCACCATTGCTCAGTCCCCATCTCTCCATCGAGCCTGCAATTCCGGCTTCGTATGCTGCCTGTGCTCCGGCATCATTCGCTGCACGGAGATAGTATTCAGCTTTAATGAACTCTACTTCATCATAGCAAAGAAGGTAAAGAGGGGAAGTTTCCGTATAGGCAATTTTCGTCCCCAAAAGCGAAATCTTAGTAATTGGAGCAGATGTTTTACCACGTCCATTCTGCCATCCGACATACACAATATAACCAGCAGCCACCGTATCGGCAGGAGGCTGGGCATATATATGAATTCTCTGATCATTTCTTGCTTCAAGCCAGTTCACCATGGTTTGAGAAATTGCCTGGTCTGTTCTTGTATACAGGGCGTCAAAGATAGGGTTCCTGTAAGGCAGTCCGGGATAATCAAGCTTGGCATTATCTGCATTGGATTCCATAACCGGATATGTCCCCGGATCTCCGAGCATAGTTGCAATCTGGGCATCAGCTTCAGCCATTGCGACTGCTCCTGGTGCGGTGGTCACCTGTGTGCCGCCTGCCATATTATATGTAAACGACCAGGGAGTACCTGCTGCCCGGTTAAGTAACCTAAGTCTCAAGGAGTTTCCAAACTTTCTCCAGAGTTCAGGAGCTCCGCCAAAGACGAGATCACCCGAGCCCAGGTTAAAACTTGCTGGTGTAAGAGAAAGAGTAGTATTAGCCTCCTCCAACTGAGTAACCATATCAGCATAGATACTTTCCTGGCTATCATACTTAGGTGTCAATGTTCCATCCGCAAGGAAACCTTGTATAGCTTCAGAGTAAGGAATATCTCCCCAAATATCTGTAAGATACATAAAAGTCCATACCCTCATTATCTTTGCTGCAGCAACAAGAGCATCATTCTTCTCCTCAGCAGCTTTGTTAATTACAATGGAAAGATTCTTAAGTTCAAATACATAAGGATCCTGGAAATAGGACGACATGTCACGGGGCATATACCTGTCCTCGTCAATATACTGGATCTTGCACCACTGCTGGCACCAGACACCGAGATAGGTATGCTGTATCCATCCGCCCATCTGGCGGCTTATTGAAGTTTGCTCTGCGTTAGTGAAGATATTAATAGCAGGAACACTTACCGGACTATTTGGATTCTGATTCATCTTCTCAAACCCCTTGGTACATGATGATAACAGACTTACAATCAGGAACAATCCCGGTATTATTTTTTGTGATTTTATTAAATATTTCATAATCAGATTCATTATAGGTTAGAAGGATAATTTTAAATTGAAACCATAAGATCTGGTTGACGGAATAGCATTGGATTCTGCACCAACACTTGTATTACCAGCACTCTGACTGATTTCGGGATCGATGTCAGGAATATTCTTATGAATAATCCACAGGTTCCGTCCTACAACAGAGAGGTTAATATCAGAAATCCCAACCTTATTCAGGAATCCGATCTTATCAAATGTATAACCCAGTGAAACCTCACGCAGTTTGGCAAAGCTTCCGTCAAAAACTGAAAGTTCAGTCTTGCCATAGTAACCGTAATAAAGGAGGTTAGCATCAGAATAGGTAGCATTTGTTACAGGAGTTGCACTCGCATTGCCTGAAGCATCAATAAAACTCACCAGGCCAGTTGTGGCATCCACCATGCCGTAAACGGAATTCGGGATAAGCACCCCACCTCCATCAGCAAGAGCTTCTCTGACGTTTTTGCCATTGGCATTTGTAGCTGCTGTTTCTGCAAGAACACCGGTGTATACTCCAAACATATGTGTCTCGGAGAAAATATCTCCGCCTTTTCTGAAATCGACGAGTATACCAAGGTTGATATTTTTATATTGAAAGGTGTTGGTGATTCCACCGAACCAATCTGGATAGACATTTCCAAGAGGTGTTCTCTGACCTGAACGTATGTAACGTCCTGATGTACTTACAATTGGTCTTCCTGAATATTCAAAATATGCAAGCTGTGTTTTTGCAGCATCATAATAGACAGGGGTAGCATTCTCACGTACTATCGCATAACCAAATATAGTGCCATAATCTTTACCCGGGAAAGCGTAAACATATCCACCCCAGCTAAGGTCATAGAGGTTGTAGAACTTCATGTCGCCATACAGTTCAACCACTTTGTTCTGGTTTTTTGACCAGTTGAGTGAGAGATCCCATGTGAAGTCAGCGGTCTGTACAGGAGTGAACTGTAGCCTGCAATTCAATACCCTGGTTCTGAAGATTACCAGCATTGATCAATTTGTTGCTGAAACCTGTAGTATTTGAAACTGCTATATTCATGATCTGGTTAACAGTATTTTCCCTGTAAAAGGCAGCATCGAAGCTTATTCTGTTTTTTAGGAGTTTTAATTCAAGACCTACTTCTTTGGATCTCTTTCTCTGTGGTTTGAGTCCAATCGGGGGTATAGTAGTTGTTAAATCAGAGGGGTCATATGCATAATTTAGCGCAGGGTTACCATTAAATGGCTGAGCTGCGTTATATACACCCTCAAGCGCATATGGATCCGCAGGTCCTCCTACTTCAGCATAGCTTGCCCTTAATTTCAGGAAAGAGAGGACATCTGACTTGATTCCAAAAGCGTCTGTTACTACAAAAGAGAGAGCAGCAGAAGGGTAAAAATAAGAGTTATTATTCAAAGGTAAAGTCGATGACCAGTCATTTCTGCCTGTAAAATCAAGGAAGAGATAATTCTTATAACCAAAATTTGCAGTCGCAAAAACACTCTGTATTTCAGAATGACTTTCATTTAATTAGCTCTTACCGGAACAGCAGCATTGCTGACAGAATATAGATCAGGTATTATAAGCTGATCAACAATTGATCTCATGGAGCTGATAATTACGATGGTTAAACTCAGTTCCTACACTACCGTCGAAACTGATATCACCAATACGCTTGTTAAATTCTAGTCTTGCATTGGCATTGATCTGGTACCTGCGGTTTGTATAACTGTTGAAATAACCTAAAGGATATCCGATTCCGACATCACCCTGGGCAACTCTTCTCAATTATATCCTCAACTGACCAGTCAGATCCTACATTACCTTTGAAAGACAACCATTCGTTGAATTTCCAGCTCATATTAACGTTACCTATCATCCTGTCCCTGTTCCTTGAGTTGGTATTATTATAAAGGTTCCAGTAAGGATTATTATGATAGGCATGGTTCCAGCTATATGGAAGACCGGTTACCGGGTCGATTTCATTCGCATGTGCTTTAAGAGACTGCATATTGACCTGCCGTCCGAACCACTGTGAAAGTGACTGCATCGGGTTACCACCGTTGTAGCCGTTCTCTGCAATGTTATCACTATTGTTGCTTATATAATTTACCGAGCCTCCGATTGAAATTCTGTCGTTAACAGCCAATGATCCGTTCAATGATATGCTGTTTTTGGTAAGGTCGGTATTGGGAAGGATACCCTTTATCTTCTGGTTTGATAATGAAAGACGAAAATCAGCTCCCTGCCTTGCACCGGTTATTGCCACGTTTGTGGTTGTTTTCATACCTGTCTGAAAGAAGCTCTTTACGTTATCAGGATGAGCCACCCATGGAGTAGGCGTACGAACACCAGTTGCAGCATCATAGGGGCTGTCGAACTGAGGGATCAACCTTCCGTCAAGACGGGGGCCCCAGCTTTCGTCTACGTTATCATTAACACCTCCGCCCATACCATCGACATATGAAAATGAATATTGTCCGAGACCGGGACCGTCACTTGATCCCTGGCCGTACAGGTTCTGATATTTTGGAATTACAAGAGGATTTTCAAACATGACGTTCTCTTCAAGAGTTACACCAAGACCTGGTTTCCCCATACGGGATTTCCCGGTTTTGGTAGTGATAAGAATAACACCGTTGACTGCACGTGAACCATACAGAGCTGCTGCACTTGCACCCTTCAGAACGCTGATGTTCTCAACATCGGCCGGGTTAATATCACTGGCAGCATTTCCATAGTCGCGTCCCCCGTAAGCACCGGCATCAGTTGTGGTGTTGTCGATTGGAATTCCGTCAACAACGAAAAGAGGCTGGTTGTTACCGGAAGAGGAAAGTGAGTTCACACCCCTGATGAGGACCCTTACTCCGGAAGCTACTCCACCATCGGAGTTTGTGATCTGTACACCGGAAAGTTTTCCCTGGAAAGCGTTGACAATATTTGAAACTTTTGCCTTTTCAATGCTTGCACCGCCAAGGTCCTGTACGGAATAGCCAAGTGCCTTTTTCTCGCGTGAAATCCCAAGAGCAGTAACTACTACTTCATTTAAACCAACCAGGTCGGATTCCAGTACAGCATCAATAACTGCCTGCCCGCCAATAGCAATTTCTTTAGTTTTCATCCCGATATAGGAGAAAACCAGTGTAGTTACACTTGTTGGCACAGTAATAGAATATTTCCCGTTGGCATCTGTCAGGGCACCGATAGTGGTACCTTTGGCAAGTACAGTAACACCGGGAATCGGTCCCTCCCCTGTTACGGCAGAGGTAACCGTACCTGTAATGACTCTTGTCTGTGCTAATAAAGTGTAACCACTTACAAACACAAACAAAACAATCAGTAGAAATGATTTCTTCATACGAATTAGTTTTAGGTTTTAAGTTAACCTGCCAAATATATGTGATCTTTATTTAATCTCCAAAACAAAATTCTTTAATAAATCAATTGCTTATATAAAAAACTCTGAATCTTGCATCTACGATCATATTAAATACCTGTTTCATGATAATTCCTTATGTCAGGCTGAAATTTACTTAACTGATTATGCCGTTTATTGGATCCGGAAGTTGTAGGGATTTACAATAAATTTTTAGTTCACTCCGAAAAGTTAATTATGCTGAATCTCAGAGTTTTTTTACCCTGGCTCTTAAAGGGAAAACACTGGATTCAGCATAATAAAACAGCTCCCTAAAGTGGATTGAGGGGTAAATTAACTTTTCGGAGCAGACTCAGTTCTCCGCGTCTTGTGTAAGACTTAAGATTTATGCCACTGAGAATTCATCTATATTATAAGCCAGAGAGCCATATAATGTTTAACATGACTATAAACAATATCGGGTCTATTCTATTTTTTCTTCCTGAGTTCGGAAGCGGCAATGCACAATTCGTTATAAATATCCTTACCTAATGCCCGGATAAGAGGTTCTTTAAGAAATTCATAAACATATACACCCTCCTTTGCTCCTTTAATGCGGGCTGCAGCGCAGATACCCAGAGCCTGGTAGTTTACAGCAGTGAAATCGTTGTAGTATTTAATTCTTACAGGAAACAGATGACATGACAGTGGTTTCCTGAAGGATATCCTCCCGGCATTCCATGCCATTTCAATTCCACACATATATATATTATCCTGAAAAACGGTATATGCACACTCCTCATTTCCTATCAGAGGTGTTACATTTTCATTTTCAAAATCAATGACGCTTTTTCCCTTTTCTTCTATTGCGCTGATTCCCTCCGGTCTCAGAAAGGGTTTGACCTCGGGCCATATGTCATCAAGAATCTTTACCTCATCTGTTGTCAGCGGGGCACCTGAATCACCCTCCCTGCAGCAACTCCCATGACAGGCAGAAAGGCTGCATCTGAATTTCTTTTCGAGAATATCCGAACTGAATATAGTATCTCCGATCCTGAGCATAAATTTATGGGTTTAGGGGAAATACTCCCTTTCAGCGGGTTTCAGTTTCAACCAGCACTTTTCCTGTCATATCCGCTGGTATTTTCAATCCCATAATTGTAAGCAACGTAGGGGCAACATCTGCCAGGATACCTTCTTTAATGCTTTTATAATCATCGGTCACAAGGATACAGGGTACCGGATTAAGGGAATGGGCCGTGTTGGGTGACCCATCCTCATTCAGCGCCTTATCGGCATTACCATGGTCAGCAATTATCATTACATCATAACCTGCATCATGCGCCGATTTGATAACTGCACCTGCACACTCATCCACCGTTGCTATAGCTTTTTTAATTGCTTCATACACACCGGTATGACCAACCATATCGCCGTTTGCAAAGTTAAGGCAGATAAAATCATATACCCCTGATTCAATTTCATGTATAACCGCATCCCTTACGCCATTGGCGCTCATCTCAGGCTTGAGGTCATATGTGGCAACCTTGGGAGAAGGGATCATTATTCTATCCTCGTATTTGAATTTTTCTTCCCTGCCGCCTGAGAAAAAGAATGTCACATGTGCATATTTCTCCGTTTCAGCAATCCGGAGCTGGTGCCTGCCGGCTTCCGAGAGTACCTGTCCTATCGTATTATCAGCATTGTCTTTGGGATAAATAATGTGAAGCCCCTTGAATGTAGAGTCGTACGGTGTCATTGTGCAATAGAACAAAGGTATTGTTTTCATGCCGCATTCGGGCATATCCTTCTGGGTAAGAGCAATTGTAAGTTCCTTGGTCCTGTCATTCCTGAAGTTGAAGAAAACTATAACATCACCTTCCTTTATTCTTCCGACAGGAGTGCCATCTTTTCCGGTGATGACTATCGGCTTCATGAATTCATCGGTAATTCCTTCTTTATATGATTCGTTCATCGCAGCAACTATATCTGTTGCAGGAGTTCCTTTTCCGTTTACGATAAGGTCATACGCCTCTTTAATTCTCTCCCACCTCTTGTCGCGGTCCATTGCATAATATCTGCCAATAAAGGATGCAACCGTACCATTTGATTTTTTAAGGTGATCCAGGAGACTTTTCATATAGCCTGCTCCGCTCCTGGGATCAGTATCGCGTCCGTCTCCAAAGCCATGGATGAAAACCTTTTTAAGTCCGTATTCCATAGTCATGTCGCAGAGGGAGTAGAGATGCTTATCAAGTGAATGGACCCCTCCGTCTGACATCAGCCCCATAAAATGAACTTGCCTGTCATTATCACGGGCATAGGAAAAGGCCTCAACCAGTGTTTTGTTTTTCTTTATCTCGCCGGTCTTGCATTCCTTGTTAATTTTTACCAGATCCTGATAGATGATCCTTCCTGCACCTATATTAAGGTGTCCGACTTCGGAGTTTCCCATCTGTCCGTCGGGCAGGCCCACATCTTCCCCCGATGCATGAAGTATGTTATTCGGATAGTTATTCTTATAATAGGTAATATTGGGAGTAGGTACCTGGCTTATCACATCTGCTTTTGAACCATCTCCTATTCCCCAGCCGTCCAGGATCATCAGTAATGCTTTCTTGTTCTTCATTTTAATTCGAGATAAGATAATGTAACATTTCAGTTTTCCAATTGATTCTATGTACTGATGAGTTACAGATTTTATAATTACTTAAACATAAAATAAGCTGCTCTTGTTCAGAATGCAAAAGGCGCGGCAAATTTAATACTTTATTTTTACGCAAAATGAAAGTATGAAAGAAAAGGCGTCGGGGAAGAAAAAGGTATTCAGTATTCAGTATTCAGTATTCAGTATTCAGTATTCAGTATTCAGTAAAACGTGTCTTTGTTCGGCGTCTGAAGATTATTACGATAATTAATTACCGATTACTAAGTCATCGTCACTTAGTCTACAAGCTAAGAGCTACGGTCAACGCCGCTAGGCGAAGTCTCCAGACTTCGCCTTTAAGCTTAAAACTTTCATCCTTTTCGGCGTTTTATCCTTAAATCTAAAGCTTACTTACTCCAAAACCAATTTATTATTAATTTGCCCCCGCGCCGCTAAAGACCATCCTTCTCCTTTGTGTAACCTTTGTGTCCTTGTGACTTTGTGGCAATGAATTTAACCTGCACTTCATGCCGCACTTGGCACCGATTGCAAATCGGCGCCAGCGATGGGACTGACTTACCGATTACCGGATCATAACCAGCCCGGCCGGGAAGCGAACCTTGTAAAAATCAGATAATCAATCGTCCCGAGATATTATCCCTCCCTGCAGGCTGGCTCCTCCCTAAAATTGCCCACAGGGCAATTTCTTAACGGGGCCCTCCCTGCAGCCTGGCTCCTCCCTAAAATTGCCCACAGGGCAATTTCTTAACGGTCAGCCCCCTTCAAAATGAGGGGAAATGTATAATGCTTATTTCCTGTGCTTTACAATCATTTGCACAAATTCTTCTATATTCAAAGTTAAAAATTATACCAATCTAACCTGTAGAGGATACTGCTCAAGTTGCTTTTTACCGATTACTGATTACCGAATACCGATTACCTCTTAGCTCTGTGCCTTGTAAGCTACCTTATCTGGTCAATCTTGATATTATAGCTCTTACCCGCGCAGGTCCTTTCAAAGGGAATATCCCTACCTACATATGTGAACCATTCATCCTGAGTCATATTCCTTGAGACATAGTCACATGCCTCAGGTGCAAGATAATCAACATGTGACGGACGGCTTACAAGATTCCTTTCACCTTCCGATGTACCTGATATAAGATCCCTTCCATCGGGACTGAATTCTATAACCAGGACAATTCCCTCATTATCAGTAAAAGTTACAGGTTGTTCCGTAAGGTCATACGGATCGGTTATATTAAATATTCTGATCGTATTATCATTACCCGCTGTTGCCATCTGGTTCAGCTTTGTGTTGAATTTGATATCATTGACCCCGGTATTATGCGCCTTCACCTGCGAAACCTTTTTGCGAAGGCTGATATCCCAGATTTCCACATTCCCCTCAGAATCGCCGAGAGCAAGAAGATTATTATCAGGATTGAATTTTATGACTTTAATATCCTTCCCGGTTGTCTCTATGGTGAAATTATCTGATTTTTTCTCCGGATCCCATACCTGTACTTTTCCGTCGCTGCCGATTCCTGCCAGATAATTGCCACCGGAGGATATGTCTATCGATGTTATCATTGTCGAGCCTGTAGAAACATCCGTATAAGTCCGCGCAGAAATCTGCCACTTAAGAACTTTACCATCCAGGGCAGCTGAATAAAGCTGCTTACTGTCATACGAAAAAATAAGTGATTTTATTTTACCGCTATGACCTTTCATCTCAAAGCTCTCATCGCTTCCCTTCAGCGGGATCATCCTGACAGATGAGTTTTCGCCTCCGCAGGCCAGCCAGGAAGCATCAGGACTTACGGCCATCACATCAATAATATCGCTGCCGGAATAAATTACCTGATAACTCTTTCCGCCTTTGTCTGTTGACCATTTAAGAATCTGACCATCATTGCCTGAGGTAAAAAATTCGTTTTTCCCGGGGATAAAGGCAATACTCCTTACCTCACCTTTATGTCCTTTAAATGATCTGATCTGGTTGCTTCCGTTTTTTAAAGCAACATTATACAGGCCTGAATAAATATCAGCATCATTTGTAAAGCCACGATCTTTTTTATTGAATAAATACGCCTGAAATGCAAGCAGCGTCTGCAGTTCATTCTGTCCCTGAAGAAGGACCGATTTTACTGCCATTGCCTTACCAACTGACAGCATACGAAGGCGCAGAGCTTCATCTTTCTGTTCCGTGAGGCTTTTTGCATTCTGAACTGCCAGAACATTCATGAGTTTTGCAGAATCATATTGCTCATATGTATACTTTTGAAGCTGAAGGGCTTCAGCAGCGCTTCTCTCTGCAAGAACTCTTTTCCTTTCAGCAATCTCTTTCTGAAGACGTTGCTCATCTGCTATCCTGATTGCCATCCTTGCATTTGAATCGGCTGTTTCAGCCTGGAGCCTTGCTATCATAACCGAAGAGTCTGCAGTATCCTTTTCCCTTACAGCCAGCACCATCCTGAGCTCAGCATATTTCGTCATCCTGTCAGCCTCAATCCTGTGCATCATATTCATAAACATGAACCCCAGAGAGACCAGTGCTGCTACACCAAATGCCGAAGCTATTATCCTTATTCTCCTGATCCTTTTCTTCTGCAGCTTTATCTTATTTTCCTCATCTTCAACATACTTTTTCTCGCTTGTTCTCAGGTAGACCATTGCCCTTTCAAAGGCGGGGTTATATCTTTCTGCCCACCGGAGTGTTGGCCTGAACTGGTCGCGCCAGTCAATCATGAGCTGAAGATCAGGAGGTTTCAACAGTCCGGCTTTCCCCTGCTGGTACATCGCTGAAGCATCGGATAACCTGAGATACATCCTTCCTGATGCAGCTTCTTCTTCAACCCAGTCCTTAAGACGGTCCCAACAAGATATAAGTATTTCCTGCGACAGATCGATAACTGTATCATCCCTGAGAGGAATGCCGGGAAGAGGTGTAATAAACGATCTTGCCGGCATCCTGAATTTCTCAATTACCTCTGATAGCTCCTCAGGTGAACAATCTGCCACATACCTTATTGAATTGAAAGTGGAGGGATTTCTCAACCCTCTGTTGTCCGAACCTCTTTCCGTAATGGTCTTGAACATTATCTCGCAGATCTGCCTGCCTCGCGGGCTGAGCTCTTCAAAAACCTCATTTGCATGACGCGATATTGCATTATCCAGCTTACCTGCTGCCACATAATCCGTCAAGCTGATGGGTCTGTCAGGCTCTTCGGACTTTTTCCACTGCGCCCAGGTCCGCATCATGACATGCTGCAAAACAGGCAACTGACCGGGAAGACCGCCGAGATCGCTGAGTATTATTGCTACAAGCTGCGGGTCGATCATGGCGCCCGAACTGTTTACAGGTCCCTCAATAGCTTTCCTGTAGTTCTCAGCGTCAAGTTCAGGAACCAGGTAATTACTGTTATTAATAAGCTGTGTAAGACCATGATAACGGGAACACTCCCCAATGAAATCAGAACGTAGTGAAATTATAGTAAAGATATTATGACCGGGGTGGCCGATTACCTCCACAAGCAGTCCGACAAATTTTGCCACCGATGCTGCAACTATTTCCTTTCTGCCACGGGCAGCCAGTCTGAAAAGTTCCTCGAACTGATCAATTACCAAAAGAACTTTCTCTTCCGGATTGACAATAAATTTTCTCAATGCCGCTCCAATACCCTCGGGATTGTCAAAAAGTTCTGACTGAACCTCTTTTCCGTCAATCTCCTGGTGACCGGCGACCGACAGCCCATCGACAATTGCTGCCGCCAGATTACCAATAGGGTCATTCCCCGGCCTGAAGGAAATAACTCTCCACCCGGAATCCCCGTTTATGTACTGATCCCTTACCAGAGGCAGTACTCCACCTTGTATCAACGAAGTTTTTCCGCATCCTGATGGCCCGATCAAAGTAACGAACCTGTTGCTCAGTAATTTTCCATAGACTTCGGAGATCTCTACTTCCCGCCCAAAGAACAAGTTACTCCCGGTTGCAGAAAATGGTCTGAGCCCCGGAAAAGGGTTAAAATTTCTAATGTCAGCATTTGGGCCCATAATTGTAAATATCTTTTATCTTAAAAGTTCGACCTGTTTTAATTTTCGTATCTATCCACGTATTCCAGTATAATCCTCTCATTTCCCGGAAAATGATATAAAAAAGCTTCAACGGCGCTTAATGAAAGGATATAATATGAACCGGACTCATCTTTGCTGACTCTGTCTCCCGGATTATCAATTGAGGCAGAGTAAAATATACCTGCCTGCGGTATTCCGTTCGTCGCGGGCAGTGACCAGATAAGGTAACCATCAGAATATGTGTATGTAATAGCCTTAAGATCTTTTACATAGATTAAGTTCCGGGCCAGAAATAATAACTCCTCCTCAATTATCCCTTTAAAGCAGCCGGAAAGGAATTGTATCTTTTCTGACAAATACTCCCCTGTCTCAGTCTCTGCGTTAATTATCCTGTCAAGATGTTTCCTGACCGGAACAGGTATGCGATGAGAGACTGATCTGTAAAGCTCAGGATTTATGCGGGCAATCAATCGGACAGCCTCCTCCTGCAGAATGTTCTCAGGGCTGAAGAGAAGCGCCACAACCGACTCGGACAGCTCATCATCACCTATTCCGGGAAGATACCTTAAGACACATGCCTTGGTCCACAGGCTGAGAAGATTATAGTCCCGGTTGATTAAATCTTCCGCAAGCTTGTCAGCCTGGCGAATTTCCGCAGGGAAGAATTGATTGAGGTTTTTAAGTTTTTCGGCATCAGGAACACCATCATAGACTGAGATTATTATTGCCTTAAACTGATCATCGGCAATAATATCAAGAATCTCCAGCGCGAAGTTGATACTTTCAACCGTTTTATTTTCAAAATTTTCCCTTATCCTGGTAATAATGTCAGCCTCATATGTGATCAATAAAATATTTATGAGAAACTTTTTCCATCTGGCAATCTCTTTATTCATTTCTTCAGCAAGCAGGTGATCATTGCATTGCTCCAGGCATCTTTTGGCCGAAAGGTTCCATGTAATTATTCCGCCGGTTTCGGTGATTAACTGATGAAGCCGATCCTTCTCTTCTTCTGTTGGCCTGAATTTAAGATCAATAAGACATTTAACGGCCTCTTCCTTAAGCTGCCGGGAATTTGACCAGAGTCTCGAAAACAAAAACCCGGTGCTTTCCTTTGAAGCCAGTTTAGCCAGAAGGCGCAGTATAGTCTTGCTGGTATAGATATTTCCCGAGGAAACAAGGTAAAATTGCATCAACTCCTCTTCGGCACTGCTCCCAAATGCGGTGAGAACTGATGAAGTGTCAGTTTCAAGACCGGGTACATTCAGGCACTGGCAAACCTCAGGTAACATGTCTGTTAATCCGAATTTACCTATCATATAGATAGCCAGCCTTTTGGACTCAAGTGATTTATCCCTTAGCAACCGTAGTATTTCCGTGGTCTGGGGCATTCTTGTTTCTGAAAGGACTTTTTGAGCTGAAATTATCCTTTGATCCTCTTTTTTCCATCTTGAAGAAAGCTCTTCAATATTATTCACGAGCCCGGCAGCTTCCCTGGAGATCTCTTCATCGATGCTCTCTCCGGCCATTTTTTTTATAAGAGGAAATAGATTGGTATCCCGTTTCGAGACAGTATGGTCTATAATTTTTTTAAAATAAAACCGGTTTTTTGTCTTTTCAAATAATGAAAAATCTCCTGAAATCAGGTTGAAATAGTCAGCCCTGAACACCCTTTCTCCGTAATACCTGCTGTTAAAGACGACCTTTTCATTAAATTCAAAACCATCAATCTCAGTTATTTTTGCCGTATTGAGTCCCTTCAAAACTGAATTTCTGTATTCAGTATAAAGCATAAAAGCCACTGTCAGCCATCCGAGCTCAACCAGAAGCAGGATCCAGGAAAAGTGTATGAGCCTGATAAAGAAAACCAACCCCAGTCCCGTCAGTACAATACCAGTCAGAAAGAGAGCAAACTCTTTCACTGCCCCTTCCATGAATGAGACTGATCCATACATCATTTTTTCTTTTGCCGGTTTAAGCAGCAGTCTAAGAAAGGGTGATTCTTTTGTGAGGTCAGGTGATGCGGAAAAGACCCTTGCTGCTGCCAGCAGGATGAAGAATATCATAAATCCGACAGCCTTTTCCGGGGTATATCCGAATATGGTACCGGATAATACAGCAAGCAGGGTAAGTACTGCAATAATAACCGGAGAAATAACAAGGCACCGTCTGAGCCCGTACTTTTGTAACATTTCCGGAAACAATATCCTGTCTGCCAAAAGTGCCGCGATCATTGCAGATCCTGTGAAAATTCCAAGGAATACTGCAATTCTTTCGCCTGTAGAAAATTCCTCCCGCATAACTGCCAGGAAGGAGTACCGGATAAAGAAGGCTGATGCAACCGATAGTATCATAAAAATGCCAAGAACCTTTAAATACCGGTCGTTGCGAAAACCAGCAGGAACGGCAGGTTTATTTTCAGAGAGCTCACTCCATGCAGGAGTATCACCATTAAGAGCATGAAGCCCGTCAGCTGCCATAGCCTGCAGGATTGCTGCAACTGAAAGGGAGAGTGCACTTACCAGCAATAAGTGGGGCAAAGTAAAATTAAAATGAATAAGTATTGCGATTGCATAACAAATCAGGATGACTCCCACAATCAGAGCGGAGTCAAAAACCGGAGCCAGGTTCCTTCCATTTTCAGGAGGGAACAGGGTGCCGGTGGTACTGCGAAATCCAAGAACTGCAAGGATATTTAAGGGCCCCAGAAGAATAAATACAGTGAATATTACCCAATCTGCTGGTGTGATTATATAGGAAATCCACAGTATAAAGGTGATTGCAGCCAGCGAAACAAGATTAATAACCGCAAAGTTCCTGAAAGGCAATCGTGAATGGGACATGTAAAATACAAGTAATACAATCATACCTGCAAGTCCGGATATGAGGTACCCTCTGGCCAGAATTTTTTCATCAAAAACTGAAAGGAACAGAGAGTGGGCACATATGTCGAATGCACCAAAGAAAAATCCAAGAAATAGGGCTTGTACCAGAATTATTGATACCAGATATTTCTCTCCAGGTTTAATCAAAGGGAGAGAAAACAATCTATTCCTCATAAAAATCCTCGTTACAAATTAAATTACACCAATTTAGTAATATAATCCTGTAACAAAATTACGAGTTACGAACAATGGGTTCAGGATCACAATATTTAATGCCGGAAGCAAGACTTTATCATAAAACGCGACAAAGAGGTTATTTTCTTACATAATTCATTAATATACAGCACAACAGACCACATTATCACCCCGGAATTTCTGCCAGTGATAATACCCTTGTAATATGTTGAAAAGTGTTAGTAAAATTCAGATCCCAAGTTCTGCCCTGACAATCGAATATACCCGTTTGACGTTGACATTGAATCCGTCAACTGTAATTTCAGCCCTGCCATACCATTTTTCCCTTGATTCAAGCTTCTCTTCAATAAATTTAAGAAGATTTTCATCACTCAGTTCTTTTATCAAAGGTCTTTCTCCTTTTGATACTGAAAGTCTTTTTTTAAGTTGCCCCGGTGTCAGTTTCAGGTACAACGTCAGGCCGGTTTCCAGCATAAAATCCATGTTCTCTCCGAAGCATGGAGTGCCACCGCCAGTTGAGACTACAGTGTTGGTAGCTGATTTAAAACTTCTGAGGATCCCGGATTCCACTTCCCTGAACCAGGCTTCACCGTGAAGGGAAAAGATTTCAGGAATTGTCAGACCTGTACTCTCTTCAACTGATTTGTCCAGATCGGTGAAGGTCCAGCCCAGAAGAGACGCAAGCTTCAACCCTATGGTTGTCTTGCCGCTTCCCATAAAACCAATTATATATACCTGATTTTTTTTGAGCATCACAACTCAAGCTTCATCTGTGCAGGATCATCATGAACCACCGTCTGATGTGGTTCTTCTCCGGGATCATCAGCTGATGGAGGCACGACCTCTTTTTTAATTACAGGTTCAAGCTCCTGAATATTTTCCACCATAAAACTCGTCATCCGCTTTCCTTTGGCCTTGAAGCTCTTTACACCAATGAATTCGGCTACTTCAATTATCTCATTCTCCCTTCCTTTATGCTTACCCCCGAAAGAAATTTCAAATCTGGGATATTCAACCTCTGTTATGCTGATCAGCTTTGATCCGGGATCTTCATTTATGAAACATTGTGGCTTCTCTGACTCTTCAATTGCAAACCTCTTGACGTAATAAAATTTCTGTTCCGCATCCCAGTATATTGCAGAATAAACCTTTTCCTGCCTGAATTTTTCAATTGTAAGGATATTGTCTTCATAGTGATTTGAAAGATCAAATCCCGTTATTCTGAAATAGCCGTTTTTGGTGATCACCAGGATCTTATCATCACCGCTGAACTCTCCAAGGAAAAGTCCCCGTCCATCAACATTCAGCCTGAAGACCGAATCATCAAACCAGATCTTTCTTCCACCGAGGGTTGAGAGTCCTTTTTCTTTCAGGGCAATTTTATGAACGGCATTCTTTGTGAGGATATTACCCATAGATGATCTGCCCTTTATATTCATCTGCCCGAAGTCAAATTCAAACACAAGCTTCTTGAGCCTGGCCTTTGGCTTATGGTGTACCTTTATCACCTCAGCTTCTCCATTGGGATTGGCACTGAAATATACGATTTTCGAACCCGGTGTCCCGCGGGTAAGGTTGTATTCCTTGTCCCTTGTCAGCCCGGAAATAGCACAACGCTTCACATAGAGCGGGCCGTCCCTGCCATCCTGGTACACAATATTATAAATTGTACGCTCATCATTTTTCAGAAATACCTGGGCATAAAGAATATCATTCCCCACAAATACTTTTTCAGCAACTTTAGTTATAAGATAAACGCCATCTTTCCTTATCGCTATAACGTCGTCAATATCCGAACAGTCGCATATGAATTCATCCTTTTTCAAACCTGTCCCTATAAAGCCTTCCTTGTAATTTATGTACAGTTTGGCGTTATTGGCAACAACTTTGGTAGCCTCAATCGTATCAAAGCTCCTGATCTCAGTCTTTCTCTCCTTTCCCTTCCCGTACTTTTTCTTTATCTGCCTGAAATAGTTTATTGTGTAGGGAATTATGTTAAGCAGATGGTTTTTTACCTCCTCCAGTTCAGTTTCAATCCCTTTGATATGTTCATCCGCTTTCTTAACATCATATTTTGAGATCCTCTTTATCTTTATTTCCGTAAGCTGGATAATGTCCTCGCGGGTAACTTCCCTGATCAGCAGTTTTTTGAAAGGATCCAGACCTTTATCGATAGCTTTTATTACTGCCTCCCAGGTTTCACTCTCTTCAATATCGCGATAGATCCTCTCTTCAATGAATATCTTTTCAAGAGACGACATATGCCATTCCTCCCTGAGCTCACCCAGCCTGATCTCAAGTTCAGACTTGAGCAATCCGACGGTCCTGTCGGCTGAATGTTTCAGTATGGCGCTTACCCCCATAAACGAGGGCTTGTCGTCGACAATTACACAGGTATTGGGTGATATGGAATATTCGCAATCGGTAAGTGCATAAAGGGCATCAATTGTTTTGTCAGGTGACACCCCGGGAACAAGATGTACCACAATTTCAACATTTGAAGAGGTGTTATCATCAATTTTTCTGATCTTGATCTTTCCCTTATCGTTTGCCTTTATTATTGAGTCAATCAGTGTAGTTGTAGTCTTGCCGAAGGGTATCTCGGTTATAACAAGAGCTTTTTTGTCTATTTTTTCAATCTTTGCCCTGACTTTTACCACCCCGCCACGCTGTCCGTCATTGTATCTGGACACATCTATCATGCCACTTGTCGGGAAATCCGGGTAAAGAACAAAATCCTTACCCTGCAGGTAGTCAATTGTAGCATCGATAAGCTCATTGAAGTTATGGGGAAGGATCTTGGATGCCAGTCCGACCGCTATACCTTCCACTCCCAGTGCCAGGAGAAGGGGAAATTTTACAGGAAGTGTGACAGGCTCTTTATTGCGTCCGTCGTACGACAGCTTCCATTCAGTTGTTTTGTGGTTAAAAACAACTTCAAGAGCAAATTTAGAGAGTCTGGCCTCAATGTACCTCGGTGCTGCCGCACCATCGCCCGTCAGAAGGTTTCCCCAGTTACCCTGGGCATCAACAAGAAGATCTTTTTGTCCCAGCTGAACCAGCGCATCTCCGATGGATGCATCACCATGAGGGTGAAACTGCATTGTGTGGCCGATAATATTTGCCACCTTATTGTATCTGCCGTCATCCATCCTTTTCATTGAATGGAGTATCCTGCGCTGAACAGGTTTCAATCCGTCATGAAGATGAGGAACGGCTCTTTCAAGAATGACATATGATGCATAATCGAGGAACCAGTCGCGGTACATGCCGGAAAGGGCTGTAACCGAATGAAGGGCCACAGGTCCCTGCGGGATATCTTCCCTGTGTTCAGTATTTGTAATATCAAGTTCCTGCTCTTCCATATTTCAGTACAGCACCTTCTTAAAGATTCTTAATCAACTCCTCTTCCACGATATCCTCCTCTATCCTCAGGTTTTCAATAATGAAATCCTGCCTGTCGGGTGTGTTTTTTCCCATGAAGAACTCAAGGAATCCGTTTACAGAGTCATTTTTCTTCATCCTCACCGGCTCCAGCCTCATATCTTTTCCTATGAAATTGGCAAACTCATCAGGGGAGATCTCTCCCAGTCCCTTGAAACGTGTTATCTCTGCCGTCTGACCAAGAGCCGAAATAGCTTTTGCCTTCTCCTCAGGGGAATAGCAGTACCTCGTTTCCTTTTTATTCCTGACCCGGAAGAGGGGTGTCTGCAGAATATAAACATGACCTTTTCTGACCAGATCAGGGAAAAACTGCAGGAAGAATGTGAGAAGCAGAAGCCTGATATGCATGCCGTCAACATCGGCATCGGTTGCAATCACAACATTATTATAGCGAAGGTTTTCAATTCCGTCTTCAATATTCAGAGCTGCCTGAAGCAGGTTGAATTCCTCATTCTCATAGACAATTTTTTTAGTAAGCCCAAAACAGTTCAGAGGCTTGCCCCGCAGGCTGAATACGGCCTGAGTTTCAACGTTCCTCGATTTGGTTATTGATCCGCTTGCAGAGTCTCCTTCGGTAATGAAAATCGTCGAATCAAGCTTATTTGTGTCATTCAGGTTATAATGTACCCTGCAATCCCTGAGCTTTTTATTATGAAGGCTTACCTTCTTTGCCCGTTCCCGTGCCAGCTTTTGTATTGAGGATATCGCTTTTCTCTCTTTCTCCGAATCCTGTATCTTCTTGAGTATAATCTTTGCGGTTTCGGGATTTTTATGCAGGTAGTCGTCTAACTGCTTCTTAATGAACTCACTTATAAAATTCCTGACTGACGGCCCTTCCGGCCCTATATCTTTCGATCCCAGCTTTGTCTTGGTCTGCGACTCAAAAATCGGTTCTTCAACCTTGATGCTTATTGCTGCAATAATTGAAGACCTGATGTCTGCCGGATCATAATCCTTTTTGTAGAAATCCCTGATAGTCTTAACAATCGACTCTCTGAAAGCCACAAGATGGGTTCCTCCCTGAGTTGTATTCTGGCCGTTAACAAAGCTGTAATAATCCTCACCATACTGTAAGCCATGGGTAAATGCAAGTTCAATATCTTCGCCTCTCAGATGAATGACCGGGTAAAGTCCTTCCTTGTTCATGTTCTCATTCAGCAGGTCGGCCAGGCCGTTCCTGGAAAGGAACTTATTCCCGTTAAAATTGATAACAAGGCCTGAATTGAGGTAGACATAATTTTTCAGCATGGAGTCCACATATTCCGAAATGAAATAGTAGTTCCCGAACATCTCTTCATCAGGCTGGAAAATAACCTCGACCCCATTCTCTTCAGTTGTGGATGCAAGGGGGCGGTCCTTCAGGGTGACCCCCCGAGCAAATTCGACGACCTTTATCTGCCCTTCGCGCACAGATTTTATAATAAAGCTGCTGGAGAGGGCATTAACTGCCTTTACTCCTACTCCATTTAGTCCTACGGATTTCTTAAAAGCTTTGGAATCATATTTTGCCCCCGTGTTCATTTTAGAAACGGCATCGAGCAGCTTACCGAGAGGGATGCCTCTTCCATAATCGCGCACCCTCACCTCTTTCCCGGTTATAGATACATCTATTTTTTTCCCGTTCCCCATCATGTACTCGTCAATGGCATTATCCATGACCTCCTTCAGCAGCACATAAACACCGTCGTCCTGCGAGGAACCGTCACCAAGCTTACCGATGTACATACCGGGTCTGAGCCTGATATGTTCTTTCCACTCCAGGGTTTTAATATGTTCTTCAGAATATCCAACTGACATCTTGCAGAATTTTGCGCAAATATAACTATTTACTGCCGTCCATTTCCGGCAATTTTTCAACAATCATCCCAAATTATAAAATAGTATGTGCTGCAAAAAGTGAAATGACTAAATATTCAGGAGATTAAATCACTCCTGATATTTTCGTAGAATTGTTGATAACAACTGGTGCTTTTTAAGAAATTCAGTGCGTCACAATGCCAGAGAAATCATTTTCATTGTACTTCTGCTTCGGAAGTATTCCACACCCGTAAGGTCAAAATCCCAGGTCCATTCTTTGCTGAAGAGCCCTGAGGGAAGCTCACAAAATAAAGAAGGTACTGTTTCAACATCCCCGTTCTTCCTGGTTATCACCTCAGCAATATCCGTTATAAGCACCGACTGATGCTTCAGAAGGAAATTAATATGGTTCTTCTGGATGCCGGCCCTGAAAAGGTTAAGATCGGTCACGCTTATTCGCGATCGCTTCTTAATAAAATCAATCAGCTGTGATTCAAGCTGTGTCAGAATATTCAGGGAGATGACCATCCCGGGATCAAATCCGGGATCATATGCCGGAATCTGAATAGCATCAGGCGACAATAATTTTTTAAATAAACTCCTCCTTCTGTAAACATTCCAGACCGTTTCAATCAAACCACCTGATATATCCTGCTCCATCAGAAACACCTTTTTCAGGCTTCTGACCTGCTCAATTACCTCCGGAGGATGAACAATATCGATCAGGTAAATGGCCTCAGTCTTTTCAATCATTTCTGCAAGAGGAAGATCCATAAGCCACCCGCTTCCGAGAACAGTAACCTTTTGAGGCTTATAATAGTCAAGAGCCCTGATTATAAAGTTCCTGCAGTGCCCGAGATGACTGTCCCATCTGCCTTCCTGTCTCAGATGATTATGGATCAGCCCGTTCTGATAGTCATAATAACCCATTTTATTCAGGATCCTTCTATATTGGACAGGATGTGTCATTCTGAAACAGTCTGTTCTCTTAACCTCTTTAATTCTGTTGTCATTAGTGCCTGAAATTTCCCAGCAAGAATTTCCGGACTATCGGTACCAAAAGCCTGCGGATAAACCGGATCGAGGACTCTGATCCGGATGCGGTAACCGCTTCCCAATACCAGGCCATGCCTGGGAAGTATCCCTGCTGATCCGTCAATTATTACCGGAAGGATCGGAACATTAGCCTCCAGCGCCAGCTGGAATGCTCCTCTTTTAAAAAATCCGATCTCCTTGTCCATGGAACGGGTACCTTCCGGAAAAATCATTATTGAAATACCATCTTTTAGGCACCTGTATGATCTCTCCAGCATCTCTGCCTTGCTCTCGTCATTGGCCCTGTCGACTGTAATATACCCTGCCATCTTTAAGTACCAGCCAAGTACAGGAACTCTTCTGTTCTCAATTTTTGATATCCATCTGAACCTGTACCGCAGGCAGTTTATCAATAAGACATCGACCATTGACTGGTGATTGGAAATAATAACAAGGGTCTTCTCCCCTGCCCCTCTTTCCCTGCCCTCTATTTTAATTTTCCATACCGGAAGCAGAGCTGATAAAATGCATGACTGATATACCAGAAGCCAGTGCAGTGTAACACGCTGCCTGTCAAAAGGTAAAACCAGCAACCAGATGATCAGGGTCGCGGGGAAAAGGATACCCATGTAGCATATCCCTATAATCCAGACTATTACCGATTTAATTATTCTCATACCTCAGGACTCAGTCTTAACTTAGCCGGTAGCCGCATAACAGGGCTGCAAATTAAAAAAAATTAAAAATCTCTTCCGAGGGAGCAGCAATATTTTCATTTTTAAATACATGCAGAAAATCAGGAACCATATGCCGGCATCCCTCAAGTTTTTCAGCAAGGGTCAATAATCTGTCGCTTCCCAGGATAGAACAGGTCTTCACAATACCGTCCCTGATAAAAAGGTTACAGGAATGCATCTTCCCATCAAATCTGAAGTTATTCTTAAATGTATATTCCGGTCCGTAGGCAAAATCCCATTCCCAGCTCCGGTATTTTGTTTCGGCAAGTTCCCCGGCCTCTTTCACCTGTTGCCTGGATAAGTCACTGACTTCTGTCCCGGGCATCTTCTTCAGCAGGTAATGCTTCAGCTCTTCCCTGAATTCGGAGATACTATGAAATCTTTCAAGCTTCTCTTTAAGGTTCATAACAGAAGAAGGATTGGATTCAACTGCCCTTGTAAAATAGCATGATTTATCGGAGCGGATTGAGTTTTTAATCATGCTGACAGAGGAGCTGAATAACAATGTTCCATGATGAAGGACCCTGTTTCTGTGTACATGTTCCGCATTTCCCGAGATTTTGAAACCATCTACTTTAATATCATTCTTCCCTTCAAACCTGGCCTCCACTCCCAGTGATACCAGAAATTCTATAACCGGAAGGGTATACCTCAGGAAATCAACCTGTTTCCCGCTCTCGGCCCCTCTTATAAAAGTAAAATTGAGGTTGCCTTCATCATGAAACACAGTTCCGCCGCCAGAGATCCTCCTTATCACCGGAATATTGTTCTCAGTGACAAATCTGGTATTTACCTCTCTGTGGGCTGACTGATGCTTACCGATTATCAACGATTGACTGTTAATCCCCAGGAGGAGATAATCTTCATTGCTTTTTTTCAGAAGCACTTCCTCAACTGCAAGATTAAAGAAAGGATCGTGTGTATCAAGGTCTATGAAGAACATACGTATAATATGCTAATCAGAATAAACTCATCTCTCCTCTGTACCCCTGCTGACTTAGGGTGGGCAGGCTTCCGGGGCAGGATGGTCAAACTCCGCCTGAAATAAAATACTTCCTGTGCTGAAGTATTTTCTTATCAGTAATAATATAAAGTTTATACATACTCCAACCGATGAAAGCCCCCAGAATGGAGCCGCAGATAACATCTCCGGGATAATGTACTCCAAGGTAGATCCTGCTGTATCCCACCACAAGGGCCCATATAATTATGCTTATCGTATACCATCTTTTCCTGATAAGAAGCAGGCTTATAAGAGCCACATTAAAGGAGTTTGTCGCATGGGATGAGACGAATCCGTACAAGCCGCCGCATTCACCGTTGACAAGATGAACCAATCCCTGAAGGGCGGGTTCATGGCATGGACGCAAACGGTGGAAAATGTTTTTAAAGAGCTGGACAGATACCTGGTCTGAAAGAGTTGCAGCCACAATGATGAAGAGAAGTATTATAAGGAATTTTCGCCTGTAAGTTATCCCAAGGTAAATAAGTATGGCCAGGTACAGTGGCACCCATATCGCCACACCGCTCAGGGCATGCATTATCTTATCCCAGAAAGGTGAATTAATTGAATTCAGGAACAGAAAAAGCTGTTGATCAAGTCGTTCTAACATAGAATATCAATTTTGAAGCTACCCTGCACATTTCATATTTTGCTAATGAGGCACCAGGAATCACAAAGTCTCGTAACTCTCCCGGACCGTTGGTTTCATCATTTACTATTCAGTATCTTCCAGATCATATCTTTCAGATTTACTATTCCAACGCCGGTAAGTGATGAGATGAATACCCTCGGGATTTCAGGCAGATCTCCCCGTATCTCATCCATCAGCTCCTCATCAAGCATATCCGACTTTGAAATTGCCAGAATACGGCTCTTATCAAGCAGTTCGGGGTTATACATCTTCAGTTCATTGACCAGGATCTCATATTCATTTTTTATGTTCTTACTGTCGGCCGGTACCATAAAAAGAAGCATGGAGTTTCTTTCAATATGTCTTAAGAATCTTATACCCAAGCCCTTGCCTTCATGTGCTCCTTCAATTATGCCAGGGATATCAGCCATCACGAACGATTTGTCATCACGATAGGAAACGATCCCCAGGTTAGGCACCAGGGTTGTGAATGCATAATCGGCAATTTTGGGTTTTGCAGCTGAGACCACGGACAGAAGCGTCGATTTTCCGGCATTGGGAAACCCTACCAGACCGACATCTGCCAGGATCTTAAGCTCCAGAATAAATTCTTCCTCAATACCCGGTTCGCCCGGCTGTGCATAATGGGGCGCCTGATGGGTTGGTGATTTGAAATGAGTGTTTCCCTGTCCTCCCCTGCCTCCTTTTGCGAGAATCTTTTCATCACCATTACCAGTGATCTCAAAGATGAAGTCGCCTGTCTTGCTGTTTCTGGCTATTGTTCCCAGAGGAACCTGAACCGTAATATCCTTTCCATCCGCTCCGGTCGATTGTTGCTTGCCACCCGCCCCGCCGTTCCCTGCAAAGATATGACGCTGATATTTTAAATGAAGGAGAGTCCACATCTGATCATTCCCCTGAAGAATTATGTGTCCGCCCCTTCCACCGTCGCCTCCGTCAGGCCCCCCTTTTGGTTCAAATTTTTCCCGCCGGAAATGAGCTGAACCGGCTCCCCCTTTCCCTGCCCGGCAGTATATTTTCACATAATCAACGAAGTTTGATCCGCTCATAATTTAATATTTCTTTTAATCCTCAACCACCAACGAGCTGGTTGAGAAATGTCAAAATTGTCTCTTCCTGCC
The DNA here is from genome assembly GCA_963816345.1 of uncultured Bacteroidales bacterium. GTDB lineage: Bacteria > Bacteroidota > Bacteroidia > Bacteroidales > VadinHA17 > LD21. Next base: position 451,028 of record CAWFKI010000003.1, on the reverse strand, counting down.
TTATAGTTTTATTTTGAGGCACTTTGAGATCCCTAAATAAGCTGTTTCATAAAGCCGGATAGCCTGCCGAAGATATCTTCGATAGTTCCCATCCCGTTGACGGGCTGATATATCCCTCTTTCCCTGCAATATTCAATTATAGGTTCAGTCTTATCCTTATAGACATCTATCCTGTTTTCAATTACTGCAGGATCTTTATCATCCGGCCTGCCGGAGAGCTCTGCCCTGGCTATAAGTCTTTTGAAAAGTTCATCATGATCCACATCAAGGACCAGCATGCTGTCGATCTTCATTCCCCTCTCATTAAGCATCTTTTCGAGGGCTATTGTCTGGGATACAGTTCGTGGAAAGCCATCAAACAAAAATCCGGCTGAGTCCCTGCTGTTATCGATCTTAAAGGCAATCATTTCTATTACAACCGCATCAGGAACAAGCTCCCCTTTCGACATTATAAGACTCATCTTTTTCCCCAGCTCCGTACCAGCTGCTATTTCAGCGCGCAGCATATCGCCTGTTGAAAGATGAACGAGATTGAATTTCTCAGCCAGTTTTACAGACTGTGTTCCCTTGCCTGAGCCGGGAGGGCCAAAAATCAGAAAATTAACCATAGAATAGAATAAATTTTATTTGGGGCGTGTAACATATCTGTTATATTTTACCTGTTCCTCACATTAAGTATTACACACCCTTAACATACTAATGAATAAACAGACGGGAGATTACGGCCATATCCATCATAATCAAGACCGAAACCTACCACAAAATCATTCGGGATCTTAAAACCAATATAATCAATCGGGATATCCCTTGTATAGGCATCCGTCTTAAATAATAAAGCTGCTATCCTGATCTCATGTGCTTTCCGGATTATCAGCTCATCCACAATACGTTCAATAGTGGTCCCGGAGTCAACTATATCTTCAATAACGACAATTGTCTTATTCTTAATATCTTCATTCCACCCGATCAGCTCCTTGATTGTTCCTGAGGATGTTGTTCCCTTATATGATGCCAGCTTCACAAATGATATCTTCGAAGGAAGCCTGATAAGCCTGTAAAGGTCAGCTGCAAAAAGAAAGGCGCCGTTAAGTATACCAAGGAATACCACATCCTTATCTGCCAGATCGCTATTCATCTGAAGGGCAAGCACTTCTATTCTTTTTTTTATTTCCTCCTCGCTTATTATCTCTCTGAAGGTCTTATCGTGGATGCGGATTTCATTCATATGAGCCTCTTTTGAACTGTTTGCCGGTGCGAAAGTATGAAAATATTAGCTATTTTTGTCCCTGTCAGTAAGTTAAATTAATAATATTTTAGATGGAACCGGTTGTAAGCATAATAATGGGTAGCACCTCTGACCTGCCTGTAATGGAGAAGGCAGCAGAAATACTGAACAATTTCAGAATACCATTTGAAATGAATGCGCTGTCGGCACACAGAACACCTGAAGAGGTCGAAAAATTTGCTAAAAATGCCAGGTCCCGGGGTATAAAGGTGATCATTGCTGCAGCTGGCATGGCCGCCCATCTGCCCGGTGTCATTGCAGCCATGACGCCGCTTCCTGTTATTGGAGTCCCTGTCAAAGCATCACTTGAAGGACTTGATTCCATCTTTTCCATACTGCAGATGCCTCCGGGGATACCTGTGGCTACTGTTAGCCTTAATGGCGCCCAGAATGCAGGCATACTGGCTGCCCAGATAATTGCTACGGGCAATGATGAAGTCATGGAAGAGGTTGTTAAATACAAGGAGTCGCTTAAGAAGAAGATCGTTCAGGCCAACGAAGAACTGAAAAATGTAAAATTCCAGTACAAAACAAACTGATCTCCCTTCCAATTACTTACGCTGTAAAATAAAATAACCGGTTCTGCTACCGCTATTTTCAATTATTTCGTAAATTAGTGCTACATTTTTGAAACAGTTGAGCTCGCTGCTGAAAATATCTGTTTCCCTGTCACTGCTTTTCGTCTCACTTTCCGCCTCCGCTGCCACTCCCTATGGCATTTCTGCAGGAGCCGGGGAGGCCGGAATGGGATATGCATGCATCATGAAGAAGGGATTCTGGTCCTGTTTCCAAAACCAGGCTTTACTTGCATTCAACAGCTCTGCCTCATTTGGAGTCAACTACGAAAACCGGTTTGGCATAAGTGAGCTGGGAACAAAGACAGCAGGACTGATAATACCGGCCGGAAAAGCCTCAGTGGGAGCAGCCTGGTCCCGCTTCGGGTACTCAGATTTTAAAAGGGATATGGCCGGACTGGCCTGTGGATTAAAGCTTTCCGAAAAACTTGCTGCAGGAGTACAGATCGATTATTTTTCTGAGAGAACATCAGGAGAATACAATAATATACAGTCAGTTACCTTTGAAACAGGATTGATTTTCATTCCTTCTGAAAATATTATGCTTGGCATCCATCTGTTCAATCCTGTTCCCAACACATTAAGAAAGATCTGTCAGCCGGTCTCACTGAGGGTTGGTGCCGGGATAGAACTTAACAACGCCCTTTTCACAGGAATTGAGACTGAAATGTCTTCGTCAGGCAAACTGACAGTCAGAACCGGATTTGAATATGAGGCGGTTAAAAATCTGAGACTGAGAGCAGGTTTCAATACAAATAACAACTCATTCTGTTTCGGAACAGGATATATGTATGATTTTATGATAATAGATTTAGGATTCACAACTCATGAGAGGTTGGGCATAACATCCTCTGTTTCAATTATTTTTAATCTCCGGACATCATATTTTAAAAACAATTGAACGTAAGCAGGCCCTGAATGATAAAAAACTTTCTTCTTATTCTGTCACTTGCTATTCCATCGAGGATATACTGTCAGGAAAATGTAATACCTGAAGTAATTAAAGATATAGCCGAAGAGCTGGCAGATTCAGAATCAGAACCTGAGTCGGCTTCTGTTTATACCGACAGGCTTTATGAACTGGCCGAAAACCCCGTAAACCTGAATTCAGCATCAGCGGACGAGATCTCAAGACTTTTTTTTCTTACTGATTTCCAGGTAAAAGCATTATCAGACTATATCCATACATCGGGAAGAATATATTCTTATAATGAACTGGCAATCATTCCCGGATTTGATAAGGCAACCATGGAGCTGATGATCCCCTTCTGCACGCTTTCAGGAAAAGATATTACGGCTGCCGATTCATCACGATGGAGTAACCTGTTAATAACCAATCTTTCCGTCAGACCGGGTCAACCGGATGCAACTTCCCTGGGATCGGCCTGGAAAATTCTTACAAAGTATAAGTTTACAGCAGGGAAATTTTCAGGAGGCGTAATTATGGAAAAGGATCCCGGAGAGAAATTTTTTTCACCCGGGACCATATACCCTGATTTTCTTTCAGCCAATCTCTCTTACAGCGGAAAAGGAATTATCAGAAAGGTAATTGCAGGCGACTATTCAATAAGGTTCGGACAGGGCACCAACATAAATACCGGATTAAGCAAAAACCTTTCGCTTACGTCACAGGGCTATATGTCGGCAGTTAATGAGATAAAGCCCTATACTTCAACTGATGAAAATATTTCTTTCAAAGGCGTGGCAGCCGGATTATCGATAAATAAAATGGAGATAACACTCTTTTATTCAGGGAAAAAGATTGATGCAACCCTTGGCTCATCATCGGGAGATTCAATAGATTATATTGAAAATCTGTATAAATCAGGGATCCATAATACATTGTCAACATTGCAGAGGAAAGACGCAGTTTCTGAAACGGTTTATGGAATAAACCTGAAATATAATCTCAGGAATATAACTCTGGGCATTGCCTGGTCGGAAAACCGCTTCTCACTTCCTTTGATCTCCACTGACAGTGAACCTGAAAAAGTATTTAGTTTCAGTGGTGAGAGCAATGATGTGTGGTCTGTTTATTACAACAGTCTTATTAAAAAGATCCTGTTTTACGGTGAGATATCTGCCAATGACCTTAATAAGTTCGCAATAATCCAGGGAGTTACCATGAGGCCAGGGGACCGCCTTACAGTGAATTTTCTCTACAGGGGCTATAAGCCGGGTTATGTCAGTTTTCACGGAGAGGGGCAGGGAAGCGGTTCAGCCGGCAGTAATGGAAATGGGATCCTCGGAAATTTCACGTTTGAAGCAGCAAGGCATCTGTTCATTAGCGGAGGTTTCGATATCCAGCATTACCCATGGCTTAAGTACAGGTGCAGCTCTCCGTCATGGGGAGTAAGGAGGGAGGTGAGAATTAAATATATTTATTCAGATAAATTAGTCTTTGACGCATTATACAGTTACAGGTTCTCCATGGCAGACAGTCAGGCTGTAAACAGAATACCTGAACTCAGACAGACAACCGCCAGAAGCCTGAAGCTGGCTGTAAGATATACAGCTACGGAGAATCTGACCCTTGGTACCCGCATGGATTACAAGATTGTCGATCCCCAGGGAAGCAAAGGAATGCTTTTACTTGAAGATGTAAACTTCAGGATAAGATCACTCCCCGTTTCATTGTGGGTACGTTATTGCCTCTTCTCCACAGATGATTATGATGCACGTCTTTACACATGGGAAAATGATCTTTTGTACAGCTACAGTATTCCTGCCTTATCCGGCATAGGAAGCCGCATCTATTTTATGGCAGCATGGAAAGTGACCCGGAATGCAGAATTCCGCTTCAGATACAGTATAACCTCCAAACAAGCTGATCCTGAAGTCATAACAGATACACAGGAATTCAGGATGCAATTAAAGATATTTATATAAGACGAGGAGTTTTGATATCCCTGATATTAAGCTGGAGGTTCCTGTTCCCTCTGAATTCATTCATTTCCAGTGAATAACAAATATCGAAGGGATTACCTCCCCTAATATATTCAAAATGATCAGCCTGGTTGAAGGCAATCCCCGGAAAACCTTTCTGACCCGTTGATTCCTGGCAGAGATCAAGCTTCAGATGCTCTCCGTTCGATCCCACCATTCTGCCTGATCCGGTATCAAAAACATTTCTTGAAACGAATACAGGTGACATATTTTCGGGTCCGAAAGGCTGAAATAGGCTCATAGTCCTGAAAAAATCCTCATTTATCTCTGAAAAGGAGAGCTCTGCATCAACAAAAACCCTGGGTATGAGCTGCTCCTCAGTTATTGTATCGTAAACGTACCGTTCAAACCTGTCCATAAAAGGCTGAATGTTTTCCTTCTTCAGCGTAAGTCCGGCAGCAAACATATGACCGCCGAAACTTTCAAGCAGATCACTGCATGCCTCAATGGCCTGGTAAAGATCGTAACCCTGCACCGACCTGGCAGAACCAGTGGCAAAACCGTTTGATTCCGTCAGAATGACTGTGGGACGGTAATAGGTCTCGATCAATCTCGAAGCAACAATCCCTATCACTCCCTTCTTCCAGCATGGATTATACAGAACGGTAGTCCTCGAATTCACTGTTCTCTGATCTTCCGAGATCATCCTCATGGCTTCAGTTGTAATGATCCGGTCAATGTTCCTTCGTTCGATATTGAAATTATTTATCTCCTTGCTGATCCCTGTTGCAAGCTTAGTGTCACTGGAAACAAGCAAATCAACCGCTTTGCTTCCTGTTTCCATTCTTCCGGCCGCATTGATCCTCGGACCTATCTTGAAAACCACATCTTCAATTGTCAGCGCCCTCGAAACTTCTGATTCACGGATGATCTCCTTCAGTCCTGTCCGGGGGGCCTCATTAAGCTGTTTCAGTCCGAAATATGCAAGCACCCTGTTCTCGCCTGTAAGCGGAACAATATCCGAAGCAATGCTTACTGCAACAAGATCGAGGTAATGGGAAATCTTGCTGAAAGGGATCCCATGCACTCTTGAATATGCATGTATAAGCTTGAAGCCGACTCCGCATCCTGAAAGTTCCTTATACGGATAATTACAGGATGGCTGCTTCGGATCAAGCACTGCAAGTGCCCTGGGAATTTCATCACCGGGATAATGATGATCACATATAATTACGTCAAGCCCTTTTGTCCGGGCGTACTTTACCTTTTCCACTGCTTTGATACCGCAGTCAAGTGTTATCACAACCTTGCAGTTGTTCTGATAGGCATAATCGAGCCCCTGCAATGATACACCGTACCCCTCCTTATACCTGTCGGGAATATAATATTCAACATTTGAATACTGGTCCTTCAGGAACGAATACATAAGTGCAACAGCAGTAGTCCCGTCGACATCATAATCCCCGTAAACAAGAATTTTCTCGTTTTTCTTTACTGCCGATGATATTCTGTCAACGGCAATATTCATATCTTTCATCAGGAAGGGATCATGAAGGTAATCGAGGCTGGGACGAAAAAAAGAACTGGCTTCTTCAGCTGTTGTTATATTACGCTGGACCATCAGGTTCGCCAGAGTTTCAGACACACCAAGAGCACCTGCCAGTTGCTTCACTACCGCACTGTCTCCCTTATCCTTCACAACCCATCTCTTTTCCATCCTTTTATTGATTAATCCATTCCAGATCAAATACCTCTTTCATGTTCTTCTTTACAATGCTTTTAACGTAAGAAAAATCCTGAATCTTACCCAGCTCCTTTGTCAGGGATGTGACTCCCTTATCCGTAAATCCACAGGGGTTGATATTATTAAAATAGGTCAGATCAGTATTTACATTGAAGGCGAAGCCATGCATAGTCACATATCTGCTGGCTTTAACACCAATGGCGCATATTTTCCTTGCCTTCCCCCTTATTTCAGGCTCCAGCCAGACGCCGGTTCCCCCTTCCAGCCTTGATGCTGCAAGTCCGAACTCAGCAACTGTCCTGATGATAACCTCTTCCAGCCTGTAAATATAATCCCTCAGTCCAATTTTAATTTCTTCAAGATCAAAAATAGGATAACCAACAATCTGGCCGGGACCATGATATGTTATATCTCCTCCCCTGTCAATTTTGTAAAATGACGCATCGCTGGCTCTGAGCTGAATATAATCAAGCAGCAGATTATTCTCTGAGCCGCTTTTCCCAAGTGTGTAAACATGAGGATGTTCGACAAAGATGAGTGTCCCCGGTTGAATTTCAGAGCCGGAATCCTTTTCCCCGTCCTCCTTTTTACCGGTAACAAGTTTTGAAAAGATATCTTTCTGATAATCCCAGGTCTCATTAAAATCTTTAAGGCCAATATCCTTATATATAACGTTATAGCTCAATCCTGCCAATAGTGTTAAGTTATGCTAATATAGTCAATTTTATTGAGGCATCACATGCTTTTCTGCATGGAAAGATGACCGGACAAGCGGGCTGCTTTCCACAAAGGAAAATCCTGTCTCAAGGGCCATCAGCCTGTATTCCTCAAACTTTTCAGGAGGAACATATTTTACGGTTTCCATATAACCTGGTCCGGGTCGAAGATATTGACCGATAGTAAGTATTTTGCAACCGGCAGAGAAAAGATCCCGCATGGTCTCAGCTGTCTCAGCCTCCTCTTCACCGAGGCCCAGCATAAAACCCGATTTGGCGGCAATCCCGCTCCTGCTTATATAAGTCAGAACATCAAGGCTCCGCTCATATTTTGCTTTTGTACGGATAAGAGGTGTGAGCCGTCTGACTGTTTCGATATTATGCGAAATAACCTCAGGTCTTTCCCGGATAATTTTTTGGATGTTCTCAGGTCTCCCGTCAAAGTCAGGAATTAATGCCTCTATTGTAATTCCCGGATTTTCATTTTTCACTGACCTGATAGTCTCGGCCCAGACCGATGCACCTCCGTCGCTCAGATCATCACGGTCTACCGAGGTTATGACACAATGCCTCAGCTTCATCACTTTTACGGCTGCAGCCAGCCTGTAAGGTTCCTGAGGATCGGGAGGAAGAGGTTTTCCTGTTTTTGTGGCGCAGAATTTACAGCCACGTGTACAAATATCACCCAGAATCATGAAGGTTGCAGTTCCGGAATTCCAGCATTCACCTATATTCGGACAATTGCCGCTGGTACAGATTGTATGCAGGTTATTCTCCGCAACCACATGTTTCACCATCGAATAGTTTTCACCGCTGGCCCTCTGCACTTTCAACCACCCTGGCAGCCTTCTCCCTGTTTGCATATCTGAAATGATGATTTGTGAATCAGGGGTCAAAGGTACAAAAAAGGTTTCTCACTGCTGATCCAATTTAATGCCAACCTCCGAATCTTTCTTTAAAACCTGATTTAAAATTAAACACTAAGGATAATAAAGTTCAACACAAAGGGTACTCAAAGGATTCTTTCCTCCCAGGTTGCCGACTATGCCCCCGGGTTCTGGAATGGAACGGATTTTATATTTAAAAAATCCTATATTTGTTATCCTGAATTAAATCTTATTCATAACTAAATATTTTCTGAAATGGCTGGCAGCGAGTTGAAAGCAAATAATAACTATCAGACAGTTATTGGTGATTTCCCGAAAGTAGGTATCCGTCCCGTTATTGATGGCAGGATGAAAGGTGTACGTGAGTCTCTTGAGGAGCAGACAATGAATATGGCACTAAATGCTGCAGGACTTATAACAACTAATCTTAAGTACCCTGATGGCAAGCCGGTTGAGTGTGTCATTGCTGACAGATGTATCGGGGGTGTTGCGGAGGCAGCCATGTGCGCGGAGAAATTCAGCAAAAACGGCGTAGGGGTGAGCCTTACAGTTACTCCCTGCTGGTGCTACGGAAGTGAAACAATTGATATGGACCCGGGCATTCCCAAGGCTATCTGGGGCTTCAACGGAACAGAACGGCCCGGTGCAGTATATCTGGCCGCAGCGCTTGCAGGCCATACGATGAAGGGATTGCCTGCCTTCGGTATCTATGGCCATGATGTTCAGGATTCCGGTGACCAGTCCATCCCTGATGATGTAAGTGAGAAGATCCTCAGGTTCGTAAGATCAGGTCTTGCAGCATCATTTATGAAAGGGAAATCTTACCTTTCAATGGGCTCGGTTTCTATGGGTATTGCCGGGTCGATCGTAAGGGAAGATTTCTTCCAGGAATATCTTGGCATGCGGAACGAATATGTTGATATGAGCGAATTTACACGTCGCCTGAATGAAGAGATATTTGACGCAAAGGAATTCACCAAAGCACTTGAATGGACAAAAAAATATTGTAAAGAGGGAAAGGATCTTAACCCGGCTCCTCATTCAAGAAAACAAAAGGATAAGGAATGGGAAACTGTTGTTAAGATGACCCTGATCGCAAGGGATCTGATGGTTGGCAATCCCAGGCTGAATAAACACGGCTTCGGGGAAGAGGCTCTCGGACACAATGCCATACTTGCCGGATTCCAGGGACAACGTCAGTGGACAGATCATATGCCTAATGGTGATTTTCTGGAGGCGATCCTCTGCTCATCATTCGACTGGAACGGCATCAGGCCTCCTTATCTTGTTGCTACAGAGAATGATGCTATGAACGGGGTACCCATGCTCTTTGGATATCTTCTTACAAATACCGCCCAGATGTTTTCAGATATCCGCACATACTGGAGCCCTGAAGCTATAAAAAGAGTTACAGGAACAAAGCCAGAAGGGCTGGCTGCGAATGGGGTAATTCACCTGATAAATTCCGGAGCTTCGGCACTCGATTTTTCAGGCCGGCAGAGAAAGAACGGGGAGCCGGGGATAAAACCATTCTGGGAGATATCAGGCAAAGATGCCGAAGCATGCCTTAAGGCTACCAGCTGGGCACCAGCCGACCTGGGATACTTCAGGGGCGGCGGCTTCTCATCCCAGTTCGACACTGAAGGCACAATGCCGGTTACTATTTCAAGGGTCAACCTGGTGAAAGGACTTGGACCTGTTCTTCAACTGGCCGAAGGATGGACTGTTGATCTGCCGGGTAAGATGCATAAGGTACTTACCGACAGGACTAATCCGACATGGCCGACTACCTGGTTTACCCCCAGACTAACCGGTAAGGGACCATTCACGGATGTCTATTCAGTAATGGCCAACTGGGGTGCAAACCACAGCTCCTCAAGCTATGGACACATCGGCGCAGATCTGCTGACCCTCGCATCCATACTCAGAATACCGGTCTGCATGCATAATGTCGCTGATGAAAAAGTCTTCAGACCCAGCTCATGGAGCTCATTCGGGATGGATAAGGAAAGTTCGGATTACAGGGCCTGCCAGACATACGGAGCTCTTTACAGGTAAGCAGGATTTGCTTCTGAATCTGAAGCCTGCAATTTTAATTTTTACAAATGGAAAATAACCCGGAACATCCAAAAATAGAGATCGGGAAAGAAACCCTTGACAATCTGAATTCTACAAGGAAATGGACTATGTTCCTTGCGATCACAGGATTCATATTTCTCGGTTTAATAATAGTTCTCGGACTTATGACCGGGGCTTTCCTGACAGCCTTTAACAGTACCGGTAAGGCACAGGGTCTTCCCGATTCCGTACTTCTTGCAGCATTTATCGGCCTGACCATAATTTATTTCTTTCCGGTGCTCTTCCTTTTCCGGTTCTCAAAACATGCCGCCAACGCTGTAACTAATCTGGATGCTAAGGAATTATATAAGGCTGTCAGGTATCTTAAACGGTATTTTGCCTATATCGGCATTCTGTTAATATTAATTATTTCTGTTTACATTGCCGGAGCTGTATTAGCCGGAACAATAATCGCATTTCTTAAGGGGCTCTGATTATCAGGAATCATTTCCGGCAAGGTGATTTTCATATTCTGCAAATTGTTAATTTCAGGCTTCCAGGGAGAAGATCATCCACATCCTTTAAATTATGCCAAAAGGTGATATTATAATTGTTTTTGATTGCGGGGCGACAAACGTAAGAGCCGTAGCAATAGACAGCAGGGGAGAGATACTTGCCTCTGAATCCTACGGCAATAGCACCAGGCCTGATCCCCTTTACCCGGCTTACAGGATCTGGGATGTAAATGAGATCTGGAAAAAAATGTGCCGGGCATCCCGGAAAATTATAAGCCGTATCAATAAGGAAAGGATCGCGGGAGTTACTGTAACAACCTTCGGTGTTGACGGGACACTGTTTGACAGATCAGGCAAAATTCTTTACCCTGTCATTTCATGGCAGTGCGAAAGGACCAACGCTATTATGGCAAACATCGGAAAGTATATACCTGTTAATGAGCTGTATGCTGAATGCGGCGTTCAGCCATTTACATTCAATACAATCAATAAGCTTATATGGTTCAATGAACAGCGACCTGACCTTGTTGAAAAAAGCCACAGGTTCCTCTTTATGCCTTCAATATTCTCATTTTTTCTTACAGGAGAGATGGTAAACGACATAACAATGTGCGGAACCTCCATGGTGACGAATCCCGGCTCACGGTCATTCTCTGAAAAGATACTGAACCTGATACTCTTTCCGTCGGATAGGTTTGGAAAGCCCGTAGAGGCAGGGACAATCACCGGGAAAATCAGAAAAAAGGCATCAGCAGCAACGGCCATACCGGAAGGCACACCAGTTGTTGCAACCGGCCATGATACTCAATTTGCTGTCTTCGGATCAGGAGCTGAAAAAAATCAGCCTGTACTCAGTTCGGGAACCTGGGAGATCCTCATGGTAAGGTCTGAAAAATTCAGATCGGGAAGGGAACAGCTTGATCTGGGGATCACTACGGAACTCGATCCCAGACCCGGATTATTTAATATCGGCAATCAATGGATAGCTTCCGGAGTCCTGGAATGGAGCCGCAGGAATCTTTACGGTGATATTAAAAAAGATGTCTATGAGACAATGATCTCCGGTGCGGAAAGAGTACCTCGCGGGTGTAACGGGGTGAAAGTAATCCCAAAATTCTACGAGGAACTCAGTGGAAAACCCGGAGGTCAGATTCTTGGTCTTACAATGGAATCAACACGGGATGAAATTTACAGGGCAATGCTTGAGTCTCTTTCAGAAAGACTTGCTGAAGGAAAGAGGGCACTGGAGGAGGCGGGAGAATTTAAGACAGAAAGTATCCTTTGCGTGGGAGGCGGATCCAGGAACAGATTATGGAATAAGCTCAGAGCTGACTTTACCGGTGTACCCCTGATGGTGATCGGCCAGAAAGAAACGACCGTTCTCGGAGCCTCCTTATTTGTTCAGGCCGCATGCGGCAATGCAGCCTCACCTGAAGAAGCCAGATCGGAAATAGACTACAGACCTGAAATAATAGAACCGGATTTGTAACACAAACAGAGTGATCCAGAATATTTAATATTAAAAATCAGATTATGGAAACAGCATATTTTAACGGGAAGTTTTTACCAAAGAGCGAAATATTTATCAGTCCCGATGACCGTGGCTTCCTCTTCGCTGATGGCATTTATGAAGTTGTAAGATGGTATGAAGCAAGATTTTATGATCTCCCAAGCCATATCAGCAGAATGAAAAGAAGTCTCAGGGAATTGAGGATCAACTGGAGCGACTGTGATAAATTCCCGGAAATTGCCCTGGAACTTATTAAACAAAATAACCTGGAGAAGCAGCCGGCGATGGTATATATTCAGGTAACAAGGGGAGCAGCAAGACGTACCCATTTATTCCCCCATCCTGAAGTATCACCCACGGTCTATGCGTATGCCTGGGGATTTGTCCCTGATACCCAGTCACGAAAGACCGGCATCAGGGTAATGATGAAAGAAGATATAAGGTGGAGCCGTTGCGATATAAAATCCATCGCTCTGCTTCCGAATACAATAAGCTTCCAGGAAGCTCATGAAAACGGTCAGAAGGAGTGCATCTTTGTCCGTAACGGGCTGATAACGGAAGGATCACATTCGAATATCTTCCTTGTTGGTGATGGCATACTCTATACTCATCCTGAAACAAACCACGTGCTCTCAGGCATTACAAGGAAAAATATATTAAGGATAGCAGCCGGAGCCGGAATAAAAATAAGAGAAGAGGCCATTCAGGAAAACAGGATCAGGTTTATCCAGGAAGCCTTTATCACAAATACTTCATCTGAGGTAACCCCGGTAATTGAACTCGGAGGGAACACGCTTGGAGATGGGACACCCGGCCCCATCACAAGATTGCTTTCTGAACGATTCGATGCTGAGACAGCGGTCTTAAAAGGTTGAACCGGGGAAGCCTGATTTTTTCTATCTTTGGACAAATTTTCAACTCACATGAGCACCATCAATCTAAGTGAACAGGAGCAGATCCGCAGGGCCTCCCTTGACGAATTAAGAAAGCTTGGAATAAATCCCTATCCTGCGGCTGAGTTCAAAACAACTGCATTCGCACAGGATATCCTTGATAATTATTCACCTGAGAAGAACAATTACCAGGATGTATGCCTGGCCGGCAGAATTATGGGACGGCGAATAATGGGTAATGCCTCATTCGCCGAACTGATGGACTCTTCGGGCAGAATTCAGATATATGTCCGCCGTGATGATGTCTGCCCCGGTGAAGATAAAACTATCTATAATACCATATTTAAACATCTTCTTGATATAGGAGATATTATCGGCGTCAAAGGCCATGTTTTTAAGACACAGATGGGCGAGACAACAGTTCACGTCCATGAGTTTACTGTGCTCAGTAAATCGATCAGACCTCTTCCCGTTGTGAAAGAGAAAGACGGCATTCTGTACGATGCCGTGACTGATCCTGAGATGCGTTATCGCCAGCGGTATGTTGATCTTATTGTTAACCCGTCTGTCAGGGATGTCTTCAGGAAAAGAACCCTGATAATCCAGTCTATGCGTGAACTTTTCAACTCTCGAGGCTATCTTGAGGTTGAGACTCCGATTCTCCAGCCTATACCCGGTGGTGCAGCAGCACGACCCTTTATCACGCATCATAATACTCTCGACATGCCTCTCTATCTGAGAGTTGCCAATGAGCTATATCTTAAACGCCTCATTGTCGGAGGCTTTGAAGGTGTCTATGAATTTGCCAAGGATTTCCGCAATGAGGGAATGGACCGTAACCATAATCCTGAATTCACAGTCCTGGAGATCTATATTGCCTACAAGGATTATAACTGGATGATGAGCTTTACCGAAGAGATAATAAGTAAGGCGGTGATGAATCTGCATGGAAAGACGGAAATCAGTTACGGCGACAAACTTATAGATCTGACCCCCCCGTACAAGAGGATCAGCATGACAGATGCAATAAAGGAGAATACCGGCATTGATATCTCCGGCATGGATGAAGATGAAATGAGGCGTGTCTGTGATAAACTGGGAGTCCCGCATTCTCCTGAAATGGGGAAAGGGAAGCTTATCGATCAGATTTTTGGTGAGAAATGTGAGCATACTTATATCCAGCCGACTTTTATAATTGATTACCCTACAGAAACCTCTCCCCTTACAAAGATGCACAGGAGCAAGCCTGGCCTCACGGAAAGGTTTGAGCTTATGATAAATGGCAAAGAGATAGCCAACGCCTATTCCGAGCTGAATGATCCGATTGATCAGATGGAAAGGTTCCAGGAGCAGTTACGGCTTTCGGAAAAAGGCGATGACGAGGCAATGTTTATAGATATGGATTTTGTCAGGGCTCTTGAATATGGGATGCCGCCCACATCCGGTATGGGGATAGGGATAGACAGGCTTTCGATGCTGCTTACCGATCAGCCTTCTATTCAGGATGTGCTGCTGTTTCCGCAGATGAAGCCTGAAAAGAAGTCAGGATCTGATCCTGATGAGAGATATACCGAAAAAGGCATTCCTGAAGAATGGGTGGAGCCTTTGAAAAAACTTGGATTCACAACTCTCTCAAAGCTGAGGGAGGTCGATAAATATACCAGGCTGCATCAGGATCTTTGCGGTTACAACAAAAAGAACAAGCTTGGACTGAGGAATCCTACACCTGATGAGGTAAAATCCTGGCTAGGCTCCCTGTAAGAAGCCTGCAGTGATTCTAAAAACGGGATCTGAAAATCATTTCTCCGATACAGGAACCCTTATTTTTTCTATGAGACTGATCAGTTTCCTGAGAAGATTATAATAGAGAGCCACATACAGGATAAGGGTCACCAGCCACAATATTATAATATTGAACCAGAATGTGTCAATGTACACATTCCCGACCCTTTTGAACGGAGAGTAGAACTGAGCCCGGCCATATTTTGATAAGGGCATCATGTAGGCAGGCTCATATTTCTGTATTATCTTATGAGGGAGTTCGATGGATTTTTCCTTTGACATCCAGTTAAGAACAAGCCTGTCCAGCTCCTCATTCTCGTAGTTCTTCTGCAGATTCATAAGTTTTGTCCTTCCGATTCTCTTTTCTATACTGTCGTTTAAAATCATTCTTGCCTTGCGGATAGCTCTGAAGTGTCCTGCCAGGCTGTCAAGATAGTGGTCAGCCTCCCTGGCCACCTCCGGGCTGAATCCCTTGCTGTTAAGAGATGATTTCCAGTCTCCGGGAACAGCCCCGAATCCTGCAAGATTTGTCAGCTTGTCAATGTAATGGTTCAGTTTATAATAATTATCCTGAACCACATCCAGGTACCGTGCGCTGTCATTATATTTCTTACATTCCCACAGGTCGGTTTTTAATATATCTGTCAGGAAATTGGCATACCAGTCATTCTGACTTATCACCGAGTTGTTCCTGAAAAAATTCCTTTCATACCTGTTGTTCCTGAACTGCTGAACAGCAAGTGCCTCAAAGGACCACCGGGCTGCCATCATGTCGCCGATCACCGGAACATACTCATAGGAAGCAGCACTTTGACTGCGCAGTCTGTCGAATCTGACAAGTACACCGCTGAAGAGAAGCTGAGGTATCAGCACGAATGGGATGAGGATATAAATTGTAATTACCGAATTAAATCCGGAAGAGATATTTAATCCAAGCAGGTTGGCAAAACAGGAAGTTGTGAAAAGTACTATCCAGTAAGATAAAGTCATGCCTTTGATCTCAAGAATGTAATTGCCGATCAGGATAAATGATAATGTCTGTATAGAGGAAATTAAGAACATCATCATAACCTTTGAATTCAGATAACTGAACCAGCTCAGATTAAGAAATGATTCCCTTCTCAGTATTTTCCTGTCTTTGACAATCTCTTCGGCGCTTATTATCAGGCCCAGAAACAGTGAGGTTATGACACACATAAAGAGATAGGCGGGAAGGTTTTCATTCTCCCGGAAACTGTAGCCTCCGTCTGTTACATATTTAGTAAAGTAGGAAAGTAACAGGGCAAGAAGGGGCGCTCCCAGCATACTTATCAGGACATATTGTCTGTTAGCCAGCTTTGACAGCAGGTCACGTGTAAAAAATATCCGGGTCTGTTTCATTATACCCGGAATGCTGTAAAAGTTCTCCGGGAGTATTCTTTCCCCCTCCCATTTTTTATGCTTTATATTCCCGGTATACTCACGGAATTTCCCGGCCCACTCAGCAGGGGTAACTTTCCGGATGCGCGTCGGCTTTCCATCCTCATTCATTACCTTGGCTTCCACAATCTGGAGCAGCTGGTCAGTATTGACATTGCCGCATTCAATGCATTGATCTTCTGCGGCATTGGAATACCCTGCCTGCGTCTTAAAATATACTATTGCCTCAGTAGGATTACCGTAAAAGATCTGATGCCCTCCCCTGTCAATAAATATAACTTTATCAAACATCTTATATATTTCGGAGCCAGGCTGATGGATATTGATAATTACCAGCTTTCCCCTGTAAGTCTGTTCTTTCAGCAGATTCATTACAACTTCCGAATCAACAGAAGAAAGGCCTGAGGTAGGTTCATCCACAAAGAGAATTGTTGGTTCCCTGATCAGCTCGAGGGCAATATTCAGTCTTTTCCTCTGTCCTCCGCTAATGACCTTATTCAGGGTACTTCCTACTTTAAGATCCCTTATTTCAAACAGGTCCATTTCAGTAAGGATCTTATCAACGGCAGCAATAATCTCCACGTTGGCCATTTTATCCAGACACATCCTGGCATTATAATAGAGGTTCTGGAATACCGTAAGCTCTTCTATCAGCAGGTCATCCTGGGGTACAAATCCTATGACTCCCCTGAGATTGATCCGGTCTTTCTCCGAATAGAGATTGAACCCGTTAATCAGGACCTCCCCCTTATCAGGCTTTTCCATTCCGCTCAGCACATTCAGAAGTGTGGTTTTTCCCACCCCACTCCCACCCAGTATCCCCACCAGGGTCCCTGATTCTTCATAATGACTGACATTAAAAATTCCATTATCACTATTCCTGAATTTCAATGTAACATCGTCGGCATCAAGCGAAATCTTTATTTTAAAAGCTCCCTCGGTGAATACGCTGTTGACATCATTATAATAGATAGTACTTATTACCGGGTTTCTGACTGCAGCCCCGTGATCAAAGATATAGGTCTGCCCCGGAAAGATATTGAGACCATTCAGGAATATATCTTCACTTCCGGAATATCGAAGAATATAGGTATTACCGATGTCAATAAACAGGAATGAGATACTTCCCTTCAGATTCTCCTTTGACAAATGCTTTACTCCTTCAATGTTACAATGCTTCAGATTATCAATTATCATTAACCTTGATCTGTCAGGAACATCTTTTACAGAAGAGAGAATAAAACTTTTTATGTTCAGGTATTCGGGATATGGAATGTTGAACGCCGATGAGACAGTCTCCATAAAATCAAGCTCATTCTCGGTGATCTCCTTGCTGAACAGAACGAAATCCATCAGCTGAATCAATACATAGAGCTTCTGCTTCTGACGGAGTTCCTCATTTATCTTTTCGCAAATAGCCAGAATCCTTATTGAAGTAAGAGAGGTCCTTTTCCTGTCCTGGATACTCCCACGGGCGATATCATCTGAATGGTACAGGAGGACATATTCGTCAAACAGCTCCATGTACTTTATTATCAATTCATTATTTAAGTGATGCGACAGGAACAACCGTACAATATCCTTTCCTTTTTTTGAAATTCCGGTTGTCCCCTGAACATCGCTTATTAATGCAAAAAGCTGGATCAGGGCCTTTAAGATGGGTTCGCTCATACGTCTTTAATACTAAAAATCTATCATATGTCATTTTATTTTAATAGTATAACTTGTGGCCGTTAAAAATATATCTTTGTTTAAACTTATTCAAGTTAAAAATAATATTGCATCTTTAAAAATAAACACCTGATTTTATAACTTTAGATTCCAAACTTTAGCTCACTTTAAGTACTGATTAGTTACAAATTATTAAAATGACATCATCGGAATTATTTCTCAACTATCATGGCCCTGTCAATCTGCAGGTGATTGAATCATTACTGGGCAGTTTAAGGAAAAGCAGGGAATTTGAAGTTCTGAGCACAACCACAGGCAAGAGGACGTATTCACTTTTTGTCGAGTGTCTTGAAAATATTTACAGGCATTCAGCTCTGAAATCATCCGGTATCAGTGAACTGCAGCCTCATATTTCAATAGGTAAAACAGACGGTAAAATAATTATAAACGCCGCGAATCCCGTAGCTGAGGATTCACGGGAAAAACTGGCACTAAGCCTTGGGAAGATAAACGAATCAGACATTTCAGAATTAAAAAAGCTGCGCGAGATCAGGTTCTGCAGTGATTCTTCACAGGGGAAAAACGGAGCCGGTCTGGGGTTCATTTGTATGGCTATTAAATCAGGAAATAAGATTAAGTACAGGTTTGACCCCCTGATAACCGGATATCTGTTATTTGAAATTGAATTATCATTAAATAATTAATCCATGAGAAAGCTGATTATCGTACAAACTTCAAATTCTCCCGCAGTTATTCTTGACCCTGAGAACAAAATATATCAGATATCAGGGGAATCAAGGCCTCCTGATGTAAGGGAATTTTATGATCAGATAATTGAATGGATGGATGATTTCTCAATGCACCTGGTCAAATCAGACAATAAGACAGAACCTGTCAGATTCGCTTTCAACTTCGGATATTTCAACTCCTCATCCGGAAAGATGATCCTTGACATATGTAAAATCCTTGCAAGAATGCATGCTAGAGGGATGAATATATCAATAAACTGGCATTATGAGAAAGATGACGTGGATATGATGGAAGTTGGACATGAAATCTCAAGGATCGTTAAATTCCCCTTTGAATTCACTGAAACACGACCCGAAAAATAATTATTGTTTTTCCGGGATCTGAAGGCTGCTCTCTTATTGATAGTTTCAACTTAATACAATCATGTGGTCGAAAATAATATATAACACCAATGATCAGCTAATCGGGAAGGAAACATCTGATCCTGAAGAATACCGGAAATTTTTTACAGATACCATCGCTGAAGGGCTTTATAATGATTTCCGTCACTCAAGGATTATATCCGGACTTTCTGATGGTCTTTTGGAGAATTTTGAAGTTCTTCCCGAATACGAAAAATCATTCTGGTATAAATATTCGTCAGAAATCCCCGGGAAATTCCGGATGCTGAATCTTTTCATCAGACCTTACGAAGATTTTTGCAGAACCTGCCTTATAACCGATAAAGAGATCAACTCACTTGTTCAGCTGGATCTTGATGGTTACTGCAGGGAATTCTCATCGCAGCGTATACCGGATAAAAATAAAAAGAGCATCAGAAACCAGCGAAATCAGAAGCAGAAACACCTTCAGAGTCTGATAACTGACTGGGATCATTTCTGCCATGAATTGAACTGGCTGATCCCTGTAGAGCTAAAAAAGAGGGGCTATGAGATAATCCGGCATGAGGAAGCTGAGGAGATTAACATTTCGATGATCAAAAAACTCGCCAGGGCAATCCATTCAAAATATCTTGCCGGGATGCGAAACCAGATCCGCGGGAAAGAAGATGATCTGAGTAACTTCATATTTTATACCCCGGCTGAAACAGAAAATAAATATCTGACAGATTTTGATGAACTACCTGATGAAATTAAATACTCCAATACAGATAATGCAGCACAGATTCCTGCCAAGCTATTATCAATTGGCTATAAGATAAGACAGGTGAAGAAAGGCTTTAAACCTGTAGCTCTTCATCTTAATGATGATGAGATTGAAACTATGGCGCGCGTGGAACATATCAGGTGGAGCTGGGAAAAAAGGCTGGCGGGTTGGGTATTCGATAATGTCAAAGATGATAAGAAAAAAACACATCCAAGCCTGATACCGTACGATGAACTGAGCGAATCTGAAAAGGAAAAAGACCGGAATCTTGTAAAGCTGATACCTGCTTTATTGCTCGATATCAACTATGAAGCTTTCCCTGTATCTCCCAACAGGATAAGAAAATTATCTTACGCCATTAAGCCACAGGGGGCAATCCAGAAGATCCTTGATGAAACCAGGGAACTGAATGAGCATATCAGAAACATGGTCACCCTCCCGCCGGAAATTGAGGAAATTGTAATTGACAGAAATAAAAAGATCGAGGAGGCTATCAGGGAAGTCGAGGGAAGCTATACATATGCAAGGCATATCCAGGAGACATTTCTGCCTGATGACCTGTACGTGAGGGAATGTTTCCCGGAAAGCTTTATACTGTTTAAACCTAAAGACCTGGTGAGCGGTGATTTCTATTTTTTCAGCAGGAATGACAACCTGGTAATATTCGCTGCAGCTGATTGTACCGGACACGGAATACCGGGGGCACTTCTGAGTACGGTAGGTTATGGTATTCTGGACCAGGCTGTTAATGAAATCAAACTTACAGATCCAAAATATATTCTATATCATTTATACTCCAGGTTACATCGTTTTTTACGGAATAATACCGAAGATGCCGGGATGTCGGACGATATGGATATTGTTCTTGGTTCACTCGATACCAGGACAAATATCCTGACATATTCCGGTGTAAAGAACTCCTTATATCATATTACAAAAGGGGAGCTGACAGAGTACCGGGCACAAAACACTGCTGAGGAATTTAATCATGATGATGAATGTTTGTTCACATCGGATAAGATAAAACTAAAGGCGGGCGATACAATATACTTATTCTCCGATGGTTATGCGGATCAGTTTGGTGGAAGACATCATAAAAAATACCGCATTGGCAGGTTTAAAATCTTCCTTCAGGGTATAAGCGACTATCCGATGCCGGAACAAAATGACATGCTTTATGAGGAGCTGGAGCAATGGAGGGAAGAAAACAATGAAGAGCAGACTGATGATATACTTGTGATTGGCATCAGACTCTGAGAGTAACCAAGGCTTTCAGATGCAGACAGTTTTAATAATTCAGCAATTTTTATTAAGGAACAGATTTCATGATATCAAAAAAAAATGGATTCATAATAATTCTGTTTTTGATTCAATCATTTATAAATTCTTCGTTTTCAGATAAAGAGGATTATTTCTCTGTCATTATACTTCCCGATACCCAATATTCAACTTCCGGATTCCCTGATATTATTTATCAGCAAATGGACTGGATAGTACAGAATAAAGATCGTCTTAATATTCAATATGTGGTTCATATGGGCGATATCACCGACAACAATAAGGATTACGCGTGGAAGGTTGCCAGCAAATCATTCAGCATCCTGGAAAATGCCGGAATTCCCTATTCCCTGGTATGCGGAGATAATGATATTAAAAACCCTGAAAAGAACAGCTACGACGGTATACGACATACCGGATCATTAAACAGGTATTTCCCGGTATCACGATTTGATAAGCCCGGATCCTGGTGGAAAGGCGGATTCTTTGAACCGGGGAAAATTGATAATTATTACTGCACCTTCAGTTACGGTGAATATAAATTTATGATCATGAACCTGGAGATAGCGCCCCGTAGCGAGGTTTTGAAATGGGCAGACAAAACTATTTCGCGGAATAGTCCGGACAAAGTAATTATTGTTACACATGATTATATTGACAGTAAAGGAAAACGCCTTGATGACCTTAAAAGTTTTGGAATGAATGGTAAGGATGTTTATGGGAAACCTAAAGGCAATAATGCGGAGGAGGTATTTAAAAAACTAGTCAAAAAGAATTCCAATGTAGTTATGGTGTTATGCGGACACAAGGAAGGTACATTCCGGAAAACAGTAAAAATCAAACTCTCACAGGATTCGGAAAAAACAAGAAAAGTATTCGAGATACTTTCTGATTTTCAGGATGAAAAAATAAAAGGAGAGAATGAGAAAACAGGGAAAGGAATGCTTCGGGTATTAAAGATCTATCCTGAAAAAAATGAATATGTATTGTCAACAGTAAACGCATTGACAGGAAAAACAGGGGAGGATGAAATTCTGAAGCCCTGAACTGGGGCAACATAATATAATTCTGAATATCCTGATATTGCCGCCTGGTAACTTTTCTTCCCCGGTTGCTTGACTTTGGATTCAGGATAGGTTAATTTTACATCTCAAAACAGTTGATACTTAACCTCATACTTGGGAAAAATTAACATAAGCCAGATAAGATGAGAAAGTTCGCTAAAAGGCATCTGCTAAAATATCTGCCTGTAAATCTGTTTATTCTCTGTTTTACTTCACAGTTCGCCCTATCCGGACAAAATGACACTGCCGGCATTATAGATAAAAAATCAGGAGCTGCGGAAAGAACTATTTCACTGTTCAATAGTGATGATATTCTTAACGTTACTTTATACCTTGACCTTACAGCCTTTTCAAAAAAACCATCAAAAACAAATTCTTATGAAGCCGATATAGCTATTCATTTTAATGAAACCGATACTCTTAACAGAAAAGTGACAATAAAATATCGTGGCATATCCCGTTATGAATTATGCAACTTTCCTCCGATGCAACTAAATTTTAAAAAACCGCTCCTCTGCGATTCTGCAAAAATCAGGAAACTGAAACTTGTCACTCACTGCCGGTCTGGCTCCCTGTCTGATGAGTATGTCCTCAGAGAATACCTGGTTTATAAACTGTTTAACACTCTTACTGATACCAGTTTCCGGGTGCGCCTGTTAAGGATCAATTATGTTGATACAAAGAAGAACAAAAGAACTGTTACAAAATACGGATTTTTTATTGAACCAATTGAACTGGTGTCTGAAAGGACAAATTCGACCGTAGTGAAGGTAACAACTCTTGATCAAAGCCATATTATCCCTGATATGATGGACAGGGTGTCAATTTTCAATTATATGATCTCTAACTGGGACTGGTCGATTCCGGGACAGCATAATGTTGCAGTGATTAAACCGATGAATTCCATTGGCTCCCTGGGGATTGCCATCCCTTATGATTTTGACCTTACGGGAATCGTAAATGCAGACTATGCTATCCCTCCGCCGGAAATCGGGATAAATAATGTGAGAGAACGGAAGTTTTCCGGGATTTGCCGCAGCAGGGAGATTTTTACGGAAGATCTCAGAAAATTCTACGGGAGCAGGGATAACCTCTATTCCGTAGTAAATGCATTCCCTCATCTTAATCAGAGATCAAAAAAAGATATCATAAATTTCCTTGATGAGTTCTTTGACCAGATCGAAAAACAAAATAATCTAAATAATCTGGTGACTGTTTTTCTGAGAAGCTGTAAAAAGTAATAAAACTGGTACCCAAACATCTTTAAACAATGCCAAGCATTATCGAAGGCTACTCGTATGATATCTTTATCAGCTACCGGCAAAAAGACAATAAATACGATGGCTGGGTAACGGAATTTGCCGATAATCTGAATAAAGAACTTGAGGCAACCTTTAAGGAGGAGATAAGCATCTATTTTGACATTAATCCTCAAGACGGCCTTTTGGAAACAAACGATGTTGATGCCTCCCTGAAGGAAAAACTAAAGTGCCTGGTTTTTATTCCTGTCATTTCACGGACTTACTGTGATCCTAATTCTTTCGCGTGGGAAAATGAGCTAAAACGATTTGTAGAACTAGCTTCTCATGATAATTTCGGCTTAAAAATAGTACTACCGAATGGAAATGTAGCAAGCAGGGTACTTCCGGTCCGTATTCATGACCTGAAATATACTGATGTTAAGTTATGTGAAGGAATCCTGGAAGGAGCTCTGCGGTCAGTTGATTTTATCTACAAATCCCCCGGAGTTAACAGACCCCTCAGAACCAATGAAGACCACCCCCGGGATAACCTGAACAAAATCTACTATCGCGACCAGATCAACAAAGTAGCAAATGCCATTGATGAAATTATTGGCAGTCTGAAACGTTTGCAGAACTCTTCGAAAGAAAACTGGTCCTTCAAAGTACCTGAGTATCAAGACAAAATCGCATTCCATGTCAAAAACAGCAGTGAATCTCCAGATACAAGGGTTCAGTTTAAGCCTGAAGGAACTGTTCAGAAAGAAATCCGTGACAGAATTATCAATTTCAGGGGAAACCTGAATAAAAACTTTAAGAAGTACATTTATTCGATACTCTTCATAATTATAATGATTGTACTGGCGCTAACCTGGAAGGGAGAGCTTAAATTTCCGGCTTTTGGCAATACCAAAAGAGAGCAGGCAAGATCTCATGTCAGGAATGCCGTAAAATATATCAATGAAAGTTTTTATGCACCGGCCAAAGCTGAACTTGAACAGGCCCTGGCAATAGATCCATCGTATTCAAATGCCTGGAGTACTCTGGCTGCAGTGAACGTGAGGCTTGGTAATCTGGATGATGCAATCTTTCAGACTATTGAAGCAGTAAAACTTGATCCCGGAAACGACTCAGCAGCCTATAACCTGGCTTTTGCCCTCGATGACAGGAAAGACTACAATCAGGCTGTAATCTGGTATAAAAGAGCTATTGAACTTGATCCGGCATTGGTTCCGGCTTACAGTGCTCTTGGAAACCTGTACAACAGGTTAAACCAGCCTGTGGATGCAATTCTGATTCTGGGCCAGGTAAAAGATAAATTCCCGGGATCTGAATACATGTACCTGATTTACAAAAACCTTGGTAATTCACATCTTCTGATGAACCAGCCTGATGAAGCCATAAAATATCTTGAGCGCTCCCTGGAACTTAAACCTGCCGAAGCTGAGACTAACCTGTATCTCGCAAAAGCCTGTGAAGCTGCCGGAAAGATACCCAGGAGTATTGAGGTGTGGCAAAAATATATTGAATTGGAACCGGATAGTGCAAGAGCAAACGAAGCAAAAATACACCTTAAGGAGATTACAATTAAACACCTGCAGGAGATCATAAAATAAGCACAGGGCACGGGGCACAGAGCACGGGGCAAAGGCATTGCCAGCCGTAGCTTTCTTCGACAACCGTAGCTTTAGCGAAGGTTGTAGCGGAGGCTGGGCACGGAGCACGGAGACCCATAAAAAAGGGTGTCCTTTGAGACACCCCCTTTAATAATCTATATTCTGTTAATATGGTCTGATAAGCATGATCTTACCTGTCTCTTCCACACTGCCGGTTCTGAACAGTACAAAATAGGTACCATAAGGTACACGACCTCCCTGACCGTTCTTACCATCCCAGATTATTGTATAACGGCCCATTTGCATCAGCTGGTCAATGAGAGTGCTTACCAGGCGGCCTTCCATGTCATAAACCTTCAGAAGTACCTTATTGAGGCCTTCATCATTATCAGCAATCTCAAAATTTATTGTGATTGATTCGCTGAAGGGATTCGGATAGATAACTCCAAGCCCGGAAGCTGATATAAAATCCTGGATTGATTTTTCATTACCGGTAAGGAAAGTTCCATCAGAAGCCGACTTGGCCCCGTTAAGCTGAATAATAACTGCATTTATTGAATTAATCAAAGCTTTACCCTGAACTGAGGGTAATTTACCTGATTTAATTAACCCGCTTATCTGGTTAGCAATAGCACCAAGATTGTTGACTGCAGTTTTTGTTTTGTCTCTGTAAAGATTACTTAATGCGTCATTCAATTTCTTTATAAGCTCATTACCTTTTGCTTCTGAAATAGTTCCGTTATTAATCAGATTCTGAAGCGTGATTATCAAATCCCCGATAGCTTTCGCCGGAGAGATCGGCCCGCAACAGATAGCAACAGTCGTAACTTCCCTGTTCCCTGTTGATGTCTCAGTGTCGATTACATACAGCCTGGTCGCATCATCGTTAATGACCAGACCCTCCGGAGAAGACCCGACCGGGATTGTCTCATGCGGGATAAGTGTCAGACCTGAAACAGCAGAACCACTGGTTGTTCCGGTTCCTCCAATGCCAATCTTATACACCAGAATCTGATCATTGTCGGTGTCGGTTACATAAACAAACAGGCCATCGCCACTTACCTTCACATCCGATACTTTCGTGCCGGTACTGACATTGGCAATAACAGCATCGGAATAATCTCCATTTTCAGGATGCAGATTGATCACCAGCAGGTGGCCTTCCGCAGTTGAGACTATGGCAAGTCCGGCATCAGGAGTAACTGCAACTTCCTTTGTTTTAGTACCTGAGCTGACATTGGCAATAACACTGTTGTAATCCTTATCTGCCGGATTGGAATTTATTATTTTAAGGCCGAAATCGCCGGTGACCAGAACCATCCCGGCATCCGGAGTAACTGCTACTCCGCCTGATTTGGTACCGGTACTTACATTGGCTACCACATGATCGAATCCGCCGCTGTTTGGATCGACATCGATAAGAGACAATGTCCCGGAATAGGAGTTGGCAACATATACCCTTTTCCCGTCAGGAGTAACTGCTAAACCATAAGGCTCAATACCCACTGCAATGGTTTCAATAACCTGATTACGGGTAGGACTGTTAACTGCAAGGTCTATTACGGAGACAGAGTGTGAATTGAAATTTGTAACATACGCCCGGGTTCCCCGGGGATTGATATCTATTTTAACAGGTGTGTTCCCAACCGTTATGGAGGCAGACTGAAGGTTTGTCAGACTGAGAGCCGTGACAGTCCCTTCGTCGGGATTTGTAATATAGGCAAATGCACCATCAGGTGTAACATCCACGCCATGCGTGGATTTTGTGCCGGTTGATGTATTGGCAATCACATCACTGCATGGATCCAGTGACCTGGGAATAATATAAAAATACATCATGTTATCTGATGCAATCCCGTTAACCGTTACTGATACCATACCTGACAATGCTGCCAGAGGAACCTCTGTTGTAAGAGAAGTAAGTGTAGCCTCTTTAACAGGAGCCGCAAGGCCGTTAAAAGCTATTGCATTCCTGGCAGGATCCGGATCAAAACCGGTTCCAGCTATCGTAACCACAGAACCTGGAATTCCACTTGCCGGTGCCAGATATACAATATGCGGAACGGATGGTTTAGCGGCAGTTGTGAATGTGGCTGTCAACCCTGCAAAGGTCATGGCAGTTGTTGAAACATCCCCGATCCCGTCTGTGAGTTCAATTGTATAGGTCTGGTTGAATGCAAGATCTGCATCCGGCCTGAATATTACCCTCGAATTATCATTTAAAAATTCGAAGGTACCCTGAACAGGAGTGGTGCCTGAAGTGGGGTTATTACCCGGGAGCAACCTGAAAGTGGCAGAATTAACAGTGTATTTATTAATCGGTTCCGAGAAATCTACTGCAACAGGTGTAGTTACAGGGATCTCTGTACTGCCATTGCCGGGTCCGTAGTAAATGATTTCCGGAGGGGCCTTAAGTACGGTCGTGAAGGATAACTCACTGGCTGTAAGATTATTCCCCGAGAGATCGGCTATACTGCCTGCCAGTCTCAGGGTATAACCTGTTCCCTCCTGAAGGCCTCCCAGTGGAGAATAGGTTACTGATACGTTTTCATTATCCCAGCTGAATGAACCTGCCACGGTTTTTTGCACATCCGGGTCAGTATAACCAAGAGAGAAACCCTCCTCTACTGAGGACCGGTTCATCGGCTCTGAAAAGAATACCCTGATCTTATCAGTAACAAAAACGCTGCTGGTTCCATTTGCAGGGATCACCTCGGTCACCTCCGGAGAAACATTATCTTCGGCGATAGTTGTGAAGGTGGCCGTGAATTCCGGCTGTAAAGGATTACCCTTAAGATCTTTGACCCCGCCTTTAATGTGGAGTGTATATTCAGTACCATGCTGCAGAACAGATTCAGGATCAAAGATTACAACATTAGCACTGTCCCCAAGAGTTGTGTAACTGCCACCAAAAGATTTTGTACCTGTTGTCAGGTAACATGAGGCGTCAGTAAGAGAAGCCTCATCGACAGGTTCCGAAAACCTGATACTGAAGTTTGATAAAATACTGATCAGATTTTCTGACAGATTAGTTGGCCTTACTTTTACAACAGATGG
Source organism: uncultured Bacteroidales bacterium (assembly GCA_963816345.1). Taxonomy (GTDB): domain Bacteria; phylum Bacteroidota; class Bacteroidia; order Bacteroidales; family VadinHA17; genus LD21. The sequence goes on along the minus strand of CAWFKI010000003.1, from coordinate 422,935 downwards.
CGGGGTAATATCCTTATTGGTGATCAGGTTAATACCCTGAGCTGTTACTCCTGCCGATACATTCACTGCTGTTCTGGTATCATTCGTTTCATCGGATGACTCAGCGCTGCCGCTATAGAATTCGCCCGGATAATCCGTATAGACCGTATTACAGTATATGTATGAGCTTATATTTCCGGGTCTTAACGCATAACCATTTACATCGCCATCAAGGGGTTCAATATAAATATTATACGACCCCGGAATCAGTCCGGGCACCAGATAATCACCCTTTGCATCGCTGTAAGCATGCACGGAATCATTTGCAGTTGAATTTATGGCATATACAAGCGCACCTGCAACAGGTTGCCCGCCATAACCATAGGTAATGTTACCGGATACCGATCCGTAGGCAGCATTATATTCCGGCTGTCTGGGATAACGGTAACCTGCCCATGATTTATCATCCTGTTCAAGTGACCGGACTTGAATTCCCTGACCAAGAGTAAAGAACATTGTCGAGCTGACAACCCCCGTATGCAGCAATCCCAGGATATGTCCTATCTCATGAGTCACCACACTCTGAATATCGAAATATCCTGCATTTATGTTATCATAACCTGCTCCAAGATTGTATTCTATATCATTAACAAAGTCAGGATTAACCACAATATCAGCATCAATGATTTGAGCCTCCAGGGTTGTCTGATCAATCTTCAGGGTTTTGGCAGCCACTGCAAGTACGCCATAGCTGAACGGGAACTGATCATCCTCGAAAGAAACCAGGTTTATTCCGTCAGTAGCGTTCGCATATCTTGATGAGGTAGTTCCGTTATCGGCAAAGGTGATATCAGCTGCCGGAATTGCGGCCCATGTCTGGAATGACGCACGTACAGCATCCAGATCGCTTCCATCTGTAATGTTGGGTACTCCGTTCTGACTTATTGTAAACCGAAGCGGCCAGCTACCCGGTGCTACAACCTGGTCCTGCAATCCACCCATCGCTTTTGAAAACTCGAGAGCTGTTTCCGGCCTGGTCGGTTGCCGTTAAAGTGATTACGGTGCCCCAGGAACTTTTGACCGGGAAGGTGGCAGTGAATAAGGCATTTCCATCAGCCCCCGTTGTAACAGATTGAGAACCAAGATAATTCTGCCCTTCGCCGTAGTCTGTAGAATTTGCTGCTTTGCTTACAAAAAATTGAATAGTGCAGGTTTTGGAGGCTTCACTGTTTAAGGAGCCCGCAATTGTAACACTCCCGGTACTGAAACTGATTGTTTCCGGAACAGGGAAGTTTTGCAGGTTATCCGGGCCGGTATCAGGGTCGCCTGCATCATTGGGAGTTACTCCGTTGCCTCCCAGATCAATTCCAATACTCCCGTTTGAATGAATTGAATTCGATAGTATTGCGTTTCCGGTTCCCGGGCCGGTATTACCTCCAACATGAACTCCTGCCCTTTTGTTAAATGCAATTATGTTACCTGAACCCGGTTCATTGCCTCCGATTATATTATTATACGCATTATTGTAAAACCAGATCCCGTCAGTCCCATTACCAAGAGCTTCCTTTCCGGTGATATCAGTACCTATATAATTTCCAAGAATTCTGTTTCCTTCAGCAGTCACGGTCACCGGTCCAACGTTCTTCCCGCTGAAAGAGATCCCGTTTTCAGCATTCCCCGAGATGATATTTGCTGATCCGGGCTCCAACTCCCCCGATCTGATTATTTTTACCGCCTGTGATATAAATGCCGGAGATTGAATTTTTCAGACTGACAGAACCGGTCCGATCTGTTCCGATGAGATTCCCCTGAATTATATTTCCTACAGCGTTTTCATTCAAAGTGATCCCAATAATATGATTACCTGAAATTACATTTCCTGATCCTTCAGCTGAACCGCCAATGAAATTGGAAGGAGCGTTAATTGTAATTCCATTATCATTCCCTACTCCTTTTATTCCGCCTGCATTTGTCCCGATAAAGTTCCCTAAAATTTTATTACCGGTGGCATTGTTGTTTCTGATTGAAATGCCGACAACATTTCCGGAAATTAAATTACGCTCCTGTCCGGTCGTGCCGCCGATTATATTATCAGGAGAATCAATAATTGCAATCCCTGAGAAATCATTCCCCTGATCCAATTCGCCTGTTTTGTCGACACCTATATAATTACCTGTTATCCTGTTTCTCGCAGCTTGCCCCCCTGCGGTATTTTCAATTCTGATCCCGTCTCCATCAACCTGCGATATGACATTTCTTTCTGCAGGCGATACTCCTCCGATTTGATTGTCAGGACTATAGACCAGGATCCCGGCATAGCCTGAGGTAATGAAATTGCCCTGGATTGTATTATTTCCATCCCCGGTACAGGATCAGGTTCCTTTGAAAGTTCCTTATAGAAAGTCCGGATATATTGCAGTTTCCTGCCCTTACAACCAGTCCTGAATCCGGTGCTCCTGACATCTCCCCGAGAATTTCTATCATGATCGTAGCAGGATCGGAAGCTGTTGCCACAGAAGCCCCGGGCTGGGAGTATCCGTCGATAATAACCGGATCCGTGATGGCAGGAAGCTGGGTCAGAGGCTTGATCGTAAATGGTCCGGTACCAGGGATATTAAATGTGATAGTATCCTTAATGCCAATAGTGGAATTGGCAAACAGAATAGCATTTCGTAAACTGCCTGGGCCATTATTCCCGGTGTTTGTTACGATTGCCGGGATAGTTAAATCCATCAGACAACGGACAGATATACCAGTATTTGGCGGGATGGTGACCCTCCCCACATAGCTGATACCAGCGCCCAAATAACGATACCATCCAACTCCTGAGGCAGGCGACCACCAGGCTCCGGAAGCTCCTATATCGTTAAATGTCCCGTCTCCCGGACGGTTTCCACCCGGCAGTCCGGTAAAACCACTTTCATTTGTGGCACCGGTATTTGCTGAAGACCAATGGATTGAACCGGTCTCTCTCAACTTGTCACCTGCCACACTTTCCCCACCCAGATAATCAGTCAGCACACTCCATTCCGAATCCGAAGGCACATGCCATCCTACCGGACATAAATCGCCGGTATTTGCAGCATAAAAGTTATATAAAGCTCCGTATATATCCTTATTGGCGCTAAAATCATTATCATACCAACAATATCCAGGAGTTATCAGTGCAGACCAGGCAGTATTACCTGTAACAACAGGAATATTTGAGCCGTCGGTAAAATGAGTAACTTTCAGGTTTTCAACCATCCAGGTTTGCGTTCCAATTGTTACAGTATTATAGTAATTGCCATCAAAATCTGAAGGTAGAGCAGGTGGATCAAACCAGAAATTCATCCAGTTATCTCCATCATCAAATGTTATAATTTTCGATATTTTGTCTCCATTGTAAGCTGCCTCCAATGTATTTGTGCCGGATGCTACTCCAAAAGAATAATTACCATTGGTATCCGTAATACCCACTAAATCAACACCAATAGTTATGGCTGCTGATTGTACCGGAGTACCCCCGGGTCCGGATTTAACGATCCCTCTTATTGTACTTTGTGAAAACAATGCTCCTGAAAAGGCAAATAGAAGAGCAGTTGCTGCGATTATATGTAGTATAATTTTTTTCATAACATCTTTCATTTAACAGGTTTATCTCTGGATAAATAGTCTGATTGTCAGTTTCTGTTTCATATATCCTTTCAGTTTTATGACATAATCTTCCAGCAGCATTTTTTCAGCCTTTTTTACCTGCCCCGGCACCTGGGTCTTTATCTCATGTCAATCATTTTGCCGACACCCTCCACCATCCTCTTCCCTGTCTTCCTGTCTTTTTCAATTTTCAGTTTGCCCTGTGAACCTCCGGTAATCAGGTTCTTTCCTGCCGGATTCTTCCATATGAATGCGATAACCTCCTCCCCTTCAGTAAAAAAAGGCATATCAGATACCTCGTAAATAATGTCGTCTACCTGTCCGCCGGGAATGGTTAAAATTACCTCGGAACCCAGATTCCCTTTTATGTATTCCTCGGGGACAACTGTTACACAGGTAATTATTATACCTTTTTTTTCATTCCATTCGCTCTTTACTTTTGAGCATCGTCCATAAAGCACTGCAGTGGATTCCTTTGTCAGCTCCCTGGCTGACATCTCAATCACCTGGGCCTGACTTACTGGAATCGGGAATAACAGTAAGCTTATTAACAGCCGGCAGGTCACGCTAAAAGATTTTTCAGAGTCTTTCATTTTTTTGTTATTATGTTTAAGAATATCCTTGTTGCTGACGTTAGTCTCAGTATTAATATTTGTCAATTCAGTCAGTAATATCAGACTGCCTGAAAGTCAACAGCTAATACGGTTGATCCAAACAGGGCTCAAATTGTCTGAATTTTAGCTAAAACCTCTCTTGCGGTAAATAGCTGTTAAGAAACCTGAATAGCAGGATGAGAATAATTTAAGTTTAAAAACTGAGCAGGATTTTACCTCCAGTCTCCAACAAGCACAAACGGAGCCCAGTAAAAAGGATGGGCAAATTTTCCATCTTTCAGCAGTGCCAGCTGAGCTTTTCGCAAGGCATCGGTTTTATTAAGATTGTGTTTTACAAGATTCCTGTAAAACTCTCCCATAAGAGTGGCTGTCGAAATATCAGATACACTCCATAAACTTACCATAACGGCAGGTGTACCGGCGTACATGAAGGCCCTGGTCAGACCTATCATGCCTTCCCCCCGGACTAATTTTCCGAGTCCGGTCTGGCATGCGGATAAAACAACCAGGTCGGCATTCAGGTTCAGGTTAAATATCTCAGTTGCCTGAAGAAATCCATCCTCACCGGAGTTGGTATCTTTTGAAAGCACCAGAGAACTGAAATCGGGCTTTTTCTTCATCAACGAATCCGTGAGTCGCAAAATGTATATAATTGAATTTCTTCAAATCTTCATTCTTCTTCACATTGTCCTCTGTTGCATCATTTCTCAGGCAAAGCTCCCTATTCTCCATTCTGAAAAATGATGCTATATCCTCAACCTCTTTACCACTGAATTCAAGCCTTTTATAACCTGTTGACGATGATCCTGATGTCACATTTTCCCCATAATATACAGGATCTCCGAAAGCAAGAAGCGTTTTATTGCCTGAAGCTGATTTCGTCATTTCCGGGTGTTCTGAAAGGAGACTCTTTAAGACACTGGCAGACTGGCTATAGCTTACAGGATATTTTTTCACCAGAAATGGAAGGCCGGTATAAAATGTTTTAAGGTTATTATCCTTATTTTCAGTTAACAATGCTTCAAACGGGAGGTAGTTCAGGATCCCGTCCGGGATAATTACAAGGTTGCTCTTTTTCGAAAGGAAGGATTCGGCCGGCTTTATAAGTTGCATGTAAAGGGAATGTCCTGCCTCTATTAAAAATCCATCATTTGTTTCAGAAGTGTCGAGCAAGGCGAATCTCATAGATTCAACCTGTTCCTGAAGAATCTTCCGGTCAGGCAGTCTGAAAAGCTGATGCTCTCTCCTTGTTATTACCCAGAGAAAAGAGCTGGTGTCTCCTAACGAATATTCCAGAATGACAGTATTTTTGTCAGGGATCAATGACTGCACCTCTTCAAGGGTGACAGGTTGAGGATATTGCAGATCTGCATATTTTGGGTTAGTCTCTGCGCCTTCATTGACCTTTGATAAAGATTCTGACAACAGCTCAAGGAAAGCCCTCGATTTGCCCAGTTCTGCATATTTATATGCAAGCAGGTCATATCCTTTTGATCCATCTTTTTCATGAAGGATCCCAAGCATACTTATTACACCTTCAAAGACAAAACGCTCCTTTGCAAGATAACTTGTCTTCAACTCCGTGTCCTCCAATGTACTCCGTATCGCATCAATGATTTTCAATGCAGAATCATTCAATTCAACTGCCCTGTCAAATTCTCCCTGTCTCTGGTATCCATCGGCTAGCCCCACTAAAAACCTCCATATCAGATCAGGAGCGTTTAATGATCCGGCGATCTCAAGTCCGGATTCATAGCATGCCCTGCCATCATCAGTCTTTCCAAGAAGGCTCAGGGTGTTGGCCAGGTTCAACAGACAGCTGGCTTCAAGTCTCTTGTCTTCGATTTCCCTGCTGATCTGAAGTGCCCTTTTCAGATATTCTTCAGCCCGAACATAATCCTTATCATCAAAAAAGAGTGTCCCCAGATTGCTCAGCAGAGCAATTATATTTACCTTATCATCAAGCTCTTCAAAGATCTTAAGTGAATGATGAAAATATTCCGATGCTTTTTCCAGCCTGCCTGACATCTGCAGGACAATACCTAAATGATTGCAGGCACCTGCCAGACCTGAAGAATCATTCTCTTCCTCCATTATTTTTATTGCATTGTTTATCTTTTCAGCAGCAGTTGTATAGTCCCCGAGATTTGAATAGACAAATCCCATCTGGTTCAGTACCTCACCAATGCCGGGTCCTGAGTTCAGATTATTATTAATCCCCAGCGCTCTCTCAAGATTTTCCAGGGCTTCCCGGTATCTTCCGGTATTGTTCAGTTCTTCTCCAAGAGAAAGATATGCCCCGGCTTTCAGTGATTGTGTCCGGCGAAGGTTCGGCATATCGCCTGTTTCCAACCTTAATTCTTCAGCCCGGTCGAAATAGGGAATCGCATTAGTAAATTCACCTGAATTATTAAATACTACCCCAATACTATTAAGGCTGTTACCTATAAGCTGCTTATCGTCAACCTCCTCCCTTATTTTCAGTGCCTGTCTGTAAAATGACATTGATTTCTGAGAATCAATGGCCGAATAGATAAGCCCTAATCCCCCCAGTATTTCAGCTTCTCCTCTCTTATCTCCAATATCTTTATATATATCAAAAGCCTCGTTATAACATTGTACAGCCTGATCCCTCTTCTTTTCGTTGCTGCGTATGCCTGTCCCCAGGGCATACAAACTATCAGCGACCAGTTTCTTTTCTTTTTGCGCCCCCGACCATGCTTTTAAATAACTGACCCCGATTGAAAGGCTTTTTTCCCGAAAAATATTTTCAAAGCTTGTTGCTGCCCTTTCAGCTATCCGGAAAGCTCTCTGCGACTCTCTCTCCTTGCCCTTCAGCTCCAGTAATATACATTCTTTAATAAGCTCATTAACAGCAGGTTTTACAAACAGCCTGTGATTCCTGATAAGAGAAATTGCCAGCTGTTCATCATTATCAGTATAAGCTCTGCAAAGCTCTTTTGTGAACTCAGACTGAGTCAACTGTTCTGATTGTTGATTTGCGAATCCGGGATTTAAGAAAATAAGATAAAGTAGCCCTGACAGAATGAAAATAATTCCATTAGATTTTTTTGATTTAACTCGTCGTGTCATGACTGTTATCTTAAATAATGGACAGTCTTATGAACAAACCGGAACCCGGATTTTCAGAAAGTATCTATTCTTTACCGGTGGCCAGAATCAATGCTTTTTGAAGTTCTTCAATTGCTTTATCCTTCTCTCCCATTTCGGAGTAAAGTGATCCCAATATTTGATGCGGTATGGCTGCATCAGAATTTATTTTTGATATTATCATGAATTCCATAACAGCATCCTGGAGTAAACCCTTATCAATATAATATGCCCCAAGTACTGAATGTAAACTGCTGCTTTCAGGATTATCTTTGAAGGCATTCCTGATAGCTACTTCATTAGCCTCAATATCTTTGGATTTTTCCAGTGAAAGGACAGTAAATTTATGATTGGCTGATTTCTCTGAATCTATAAGATATTCACCCTCAACATTCCAGAAATAGGACTCTCCGAATTCAAGTCCCTTTTCATTTTCAGGATATGTCAAATTCAGATCAGATACTTTCCTTGACCATACCAGGCCCCTGCTATTGTAAAGATTAACTGTAAAATTATCGAATTGTGATTTTGTAAGCCATGAAAAGGAGGGGCGGTCCGTTTTAATAAGAGTGTTGTAAGGTGATTCCGGTTCAATTGCCTTATTAGTGGTTATGGACCGTACACCTGCAAGGGCTCCTTCATCTTTCTTTTCATCTCTTTTGATTGTCAGTGAAGAAAGATTCACCATAGCTGAAGATGTAATGGTTCTGATATCGCCTTTTGGTTCGGTCACAGGAGTATCTTTTCCTGAAATTGTTATCATACTGTTCGGACCCAGAATGATCAGGTTGTTGTTTGAGAAGAGCACCTTAACTTCAGATTTATCATCCGTTGCAACCTGGTCATCAACAAATAACCGTGATCCCCAGGTGGCTTTTGAAAACTGACTCTTTCCGGCCTCTTTCAGAAGCGCTTTCCCGTTAATTTCAGTGATAACAGCGAGACAATTTGAGGATGGCTGGGCTGAGGAACTATTAAAACAAGATAATGCCAATACAAAGAAAAGTATTAAGCTTCTTTTAGTCCTCATGAGATGTTTCCTCCTGACAGATTTATTTGGCAACTAATGTTTAATAACAGGCAAACAAAGAGCGGATCGTTAAATCAAATCAGAGAAATTCTTAACAAAGATATGCCAGCAAAATTCAAAAGTCAATATTTTTCAGGTTTATTTAGCCGGAATAATAATTCAACTCCATTATACCACGGATACATAACTCCGGGTTGATCACTCTAATCTTAAAACTGCTTATTCCCTGTAAAATATATCGAGCAATGCCACCTGCGATCTGTAGTCTACTCTCCTGATCTTTACCTTTATTACATCTTTGCCTGTCAGTTCAGAAATATCCCTGAGCAGTTTCTGCTTTTTATTTGCCTTCAGCATCTCAAGATTTCTGTAAACAATTGAATATGACTCAGATGAATTTCTGATAAGGAACTCCTCAAGGATAAAGACAGAAAGAATGACCAGGATGTTTATGATTACCACTCCAAGTAAAGGGAATCCCACCATCTTAAGTGAATTAATGACTGATAACCCGATGGTGGTAAACATATAAGCCATATCCTTAATATTAACATTGGTTGTCCTTAACCTCAGAATAGTAAAGATGGCAAACAAACCCACCGCCATGCCAATTTCCAGGAATACGGCATTCAGCATAGCGCCAATAAAGAAGATCATGATCCCCATCAGGAAAAAAGCAAACAGAAACATCTCCTTCTTTGAGTATCTGTAATAGACAACCTTTATCAGGAGAAAAAGAAATACCAGGTTTAACACAAACTTTACAAGTATTGACAGAAAGTTCGGGTTATTCAAATTAAATAAATTGTCGAACATCTTTTAAGTTTTAAATGGTTAATCCGGCTTTGAGTTATCTAAAGAATTAAAGCATATCGAATGTATCTGTTAATTACTGATTTTCTTCATTTTATCAGTAAATATAACAAATTTATCAGACACTGCAAGGAAGAAATCGTATTATCCCTGACGGCTCTTTCATACGATTCAAAACCCGGGCAAATACCTCCCGGAGCAAACAAAGAGGAAGGTAAATTCTGCTATCTTTGGCTATTTTAACTCAATTTATTTCTCCGATATGCTGAATCTGATTAACCATCCTCTTCTTGCGCATAAACTGACCTGCCTGCGCCGGAAAGAAACCGGGACGAGTCTTTTTCGTGAAACCCTTGCAGAGATAGCAGGATTGATGGTGTACGAAATAACAAAGGACCTGCCTGTCAGACAGGTCATTGCCGAAACGCCGCTTGGCCTTTGTAAATCGATGGAACTTGCAACAGATGTGGTACTTATACCTGTTCTAAGGGCCGGATTAGGAATGGTGGAAGGGATCACCCGGCTGATACCTTCCGCCAGGATAGGCCATATCGGGATATACCGTAACGACGATACTCTTCAGCCAATGACATATTATTCAAAATTCCCGGATAATCTTCACGAAGCTGTAATAATGATTCTTGATCCCATGCTTGCAACAGGAGGCAGTTCCTCCGCCGCAATAGGTATGCTTAAAAGCCGCGGGGCAAAAAATATAAAACTGATCTCTGTTATTGGCGCTCCTGAAGGAGTTGAAAGATTAAAAAATGATCATCCGGATGTCATTATATATCTTGCAGGACTCGACGATAAACTTAATGAATATGGTTATATCATTCCTGGTCTCGGCGATGCCGGGGACAGATTGTTCGGAACGGAATAACTCTTCTGTCCAAAAATCTACCTTTCTATATCCGAATACCGGCTTATTATCTTAAAAGCTTTTCTGCCTCAAGCCAGTCGCTCTCGGGAGTTCCGTGTTCTCCCCTGGCAATCCGTTCATAATAGATCTCCTCGGCTTTCATCCGAATCTCTTCTTCACTGGGAGAGGTTTCTTTGCCTGTTGCCCTGGTTACCTTCCTGGTTTTCACTTCCGGGCCAGATTTCCGGGATTTGCCGGAAACCTGTGTTTTTACTTTTCCTTTTGCCATCTTTTCCAATGTTTTCCGAATGAATTTATTATATATCGTACATCAAATTTAATCCAAAATTCTATCTGAATCCATATCCGGATGTCAATTTAAACAGTTAAAGCGAATAACTTTTTGATATATTGCCATAAAAAAACTGCAGCTCCCGCTCCCGATCCTCCAGAAAATCAAACAATTTTTGCAGATAAATGTTCTGTATGTATTCCTATTTAAAAAAAAATTTAAATTACATCATTAATTTTTTCATGAATCAGGATCCTGTCATTGAGGTAAAAAATGTCTGGAAATCATTCAAGACAGTTCAGGCAGTTAAAGGTATTGATCTCAGAATACCCAAAGGGCAGTTTGTTGCTGTACTGGGCCCGAACGGGGCAGGTAAGACGACCCTTGTAGAAATGATTGAAGGGATACAGAAACCGGATAAGGGGGAAATTACAATTATGGGAAGAAGGTGGAAGGGAAATGAGGATGACCTTCACAATATCATAGGACTTTCTCTCCAGGAAACCAGGTTTATAGATAAACTGAGAGTGTCGGAGACCCTGCAGCTCTTTGCCGGTTTCTTCAACCTGGGAATGGAAAGGGTAAATGAAATAATTGATGTAACAGGTCTGGGTGAAAAAAGAAGATCCTATGTGGTGAATCTCTCCGGAGGTCAGAGGCAAAGGCTGGCAATCGGAATCGCATTAATAAATAATCCGGCTATTCTTCTTCTGGATGAACCAACCACAGGCCTCGATCCGAATGCCAGGCGTGAGATATGGGAAATCCTGAGGAACCTGAAGGAGAAATCCCAGACTTCAATGATTCTGACAACACATTATATGGAAGAGGCAGAAAATCTGTGCGATTATATTGTTATAATGGATAATGGTGTAATCCTGAAGGAAGGTACTTTAGTCGAACTTCTTGAGGAAGACACAAATGAAAAAGTAGTTGAATTTACTGCTGAGAGCGGATCTTTTCAGGATTTCACAAAGGAAGAGACGTTTCCCTTCATTATTCACCGGGGAGAAACCGCAGAAAAAGGCTTTGTCACAATAAGAGACTTCGAGACAGACCTTCCTGCATTTATGGCACTGCTGAAATCAAAAAATATAATTCTTAAGAATCTGGAATGCCGCAGGAAAACGCTTGATGATCTGTTTGTCGCACTAACCGGGAGGAAGATCAATGAATAACTGGTTCAGGATAAATCAGCTCTGGCTGCTGACCACATCACTCTTCCGGGAAATTATAAGGGAACCGGGGGTGCTTTTCTGGGGAATCCTCTTCCCTATCCTGATGTCGCTCGGTCTGGGACTGGCATTCACAAAAAAGAGCGATATTATCAGGAAGGTAGCCATAATTGCTGACTCCGGAATGCCTGCCACCGGAACGGAAGGAAGAGTAATTACTGATTTTCTTCAGAACAGATGTGAAAAAAATACTTCAGAAGAAAAAGGAACCTGGAACTGGAAATATATCATTAAGGATGCAAAACTCGGCAACTCCATTTTCCTGTTTTACAGGATGCCGTGGAAGGAGGCCATGCAGCTTCTTAAAAGAGGCACAATAAATGTTATACTTCTTGAAAAGAACGGATCAGTGGAGTATCACTTCGATCCTCTGAACCCCGATGCACAGCTGACATTCCTTAAGCTTGATAATATTGTAGGGGGAGGAGCCCGGATTACTGCAAAAACAGATTCGGAAATTAAACCTCTTACGGTTAAAGGAACCCGTTATATCGATTTTCTGGTCCCGGGTCTTATTACAATGGGAGTAATGATGTCAAGTATGTGGGGTATCAGCTACGGGATAATTGAAAAAAGATCAAAAAAACTGCTGCGCAGGCTTGTAGCTACCCCGATGAAAAAATCCCATTTCCTGATCGCTCTAATTACAGTCAGGATCACAATGAATTTCATTGAATCGTCAGTTCTCTTTCTGTTTTCGCTTATTGCTTTTAAAATGACAATTCAGGGCGATATAGCTGCACTTCTTTTAATGTTCCTGGCAGGAAATATTGCCTTCGCCGGCATTGCCGTTTTCGTCTCTTCACATACGTCAAACACCGAAGTAGGCAACGGGCTGATAAATTTTGTAGTGTTCCCCCTTATGATCCTTTCCGGCATTTTCTTCAGCTATCAGAATTTCCCTGACTGGAGCCTGCCCGTGATTAGAAATCTTCCCCTTACCATAATGACTGACGGCATAAGGAGTATTTTTAATGAAGGCGCCGGTTTTCACGAAGTTACCATTCCAATCCTGATGCTGATGGCAACAGGAATACTCTTCTTTACTGCAGGACTTAAAATATTCAAGTGGCATTGAAGGTATTACTTCATTTTAATTTAAATCCATGCAACAAATCATTTTGCTTCATGTCTTTATTCTGTTTATGACTAAAAACCCAAATTTAGAAGAGATATGAAAAATCTGAGAGTATTAGCGATTGCCTTTGCCGTTGCAGTCAGTGCCTGTACAATTACAGGTCAGACAAGGAAAACTGTTCACGGAAACCACAATGTAGTCACCGTCGACAGAGAAACCGGATCCTTCACCGGGGTAGAGGCAAGTTCGGGAGTTGATGTCTACCTTAAACAGGGCAATGAAAATGCTGTAAAAGTAGAGGCAGACCAGAATCTCCAGGAGTATATCCTCACGGAAGTCAGGGGTGGTGTGCTTAATGTTTATACCGAGGTAAATATCAGGGATGCAGAGAAGAAAAAGGTATATGTGACTATGAAAGAGGTGAGCTCGGTTAAGACTTCAAGCGCAGGCGATATAACCGGAGAATCTCCCATTAAAAGTGACAGGCTCGAATTGTCTGCAAGCAGCGCCGGTGATATTAAACTAGAGATATATGTGAAGGAGCTTACTGTGGATATCAGCAGCTCGGGCGATATTACTCTGAAGGGTGAGACTGATAAGCTTGAAGCTGACCTGAACAGTGCAGGCGATATGAATGCCTACGATCTCAAGACAAGGGAAGCAGATATCTCGGTATCCAGCGCCGGCAATGCAGATGTCAATATCACCGAAAAGATCACCGCCAGGGCCTCCAGCGCCGGAGATATAAATTATACGGGAGATCCGAAATATGTGGATGCTCATACCTCAAGTGCAGGAGGGATACACAAAAGATAGCCACTTTTCAATATATATAAGTATATCAATTATTCATTGCCGCCGGTTTAACTTCCGACGGCTTTTTTTTTAATTTTGTGATGACTCACAGAAAAGAGGAATAATTTTTATTATAAATCATATGCCTTAAAAAATGAAGGACAATCTAACTATCAATCTTAAGAATACAGGCAGCTTTATCTCAGGCGAAGAGGTGATGGCGCTTGCACAACAGTCAGCAAGGCATCTCGATTCCCTTAACGCCGGAACCGGTCAGGGCAGCGACTTTCTCGGATGGCTGAACCTTCCCGGCGATATCCTTCCTCAGCTTGACAAGATTGAAAAACTGGCCAGACATCTTAGATCAGTGTCCGATATCACAGTTGTAATCGGAATCGGAGGATCATATTTGGGGGCAAGGGCTGTGATAGAGGCATTATCCCATAATTTCTCCTCCCGAATCAGTGAAAAACATCATGATATAATTTATGCCGGCCAGAATATAGATGAGGATTACCTGGCAGAAATGATTGAAATTCTTGACAGGAGGGATTACTCTATTGTTGTTATCTCAAAATCAGGGACAACCACAGAACCTGCGATAGCCTTCAGGATCCTTAAAGATCACCTTGAAAAGAAAGTGGGAAAACCGGTAGCTGCCGACAGGATTGTCGTCATCACTGATGAAAAGAGGGGTGCTCTCAGATCAATGGCTGAAACCAATGGCTATGAGTCGTTTGTAATACCCGATAATATCGGCGGACGTTATTCCGTGCTTACCCCGGTTGGGCTTCTTCCTGTTGCTATAAGCGGAATTGATATCAGAACCTTAGTCAGGGGAGCCGGGGAGATGGAGAAGCTTACAAGAGAGAACAAAAACGCCTCTTCCAATCCGTCGCTTCTGTATGCAGCTGCAAGAAACCTTTTACTCCAGCATGGCAGATCTGTGGAGATTATGGTAAGCTTCACCCCAAGACTGCACTATTTTTCCGAATGGTGGAAACAGCTCTTCGGAGAAAGTGAGGGGAAGGATGGCAAGGGGATTTTCCCTGCTTCTGCTGATATGACGACGGATCTGCATTCTTTGGGCCAGTATATCCAGGATGGCCAGAGAATACTTTTTGAAACAATGATCTCCGTAAGAAACCCCGGGAAGAAGCTTGTCATTCCACTTGAAAAGGATGACTCCGATCAGCTGAACTATATAGCAGGGAAAAGATTATCGGAGGTAAACCATAATGCCGAACTTGGCACCACTATGGCACACAACGACGGCAATGTTCCGATAATTAATATCACAATTCCTGAGCTGGATGCCTATTATGCCGGGCAGATGATCTATTTCTTTGAGCTTGCCTGTGCTGTCAGCGGTTATATCCTTGATGTAAATCCATTCGATCAGCCGGGTGTCGAAGCCTACAAGAGAAACATGTTCGCACTGCTTGACAAACCCGGCTATGAAGAGGCTGCAAAAAAGATAAGGGCAAGGCTGAAATAGAGCCTGGCTTATTTAAGGTCATGCTTTTTAATGAACTCATCGATCACCTCAGAAAGGTCAGGCTTCCCGATCTCCTGAAGATCATAATAAACCCTCGTCGTTGGTTTCCTGATCTTTATTATCCTGTTAAGGTCAATAGGTGTGGCTATAATTACGGTATCGCAATCTGTATTATTTATCGTTGTTTCCAGGTCCTTTAACTGAATTTCGCCATACCCCATAGCCGGCAGCAGGGTACCAATTTCAGGATAGAGCCTGAAAGTCTCGCTCAGCCTCCCGACAGTAAACGGACGAGGATCAACAAGTGCTGCAGCACCAAATTTACGCGCAGCAACCACTCCCGCTCCAATTTTCATTTCCCCGTGTGTCAGAGTAGGACCGTCTTCCACAACAAGTACCCTCTTACCCCTGATTAACGAAGAATCATCAACTTTTATAGGAGAGGCGCCATCAATAACAATTGCACCGGGATTTATTTTTTCAATACTCTCGCGGACAATCTGGATAGCTTCAGGGCCGGCGCTATCTATCTTATTGATCACTACTACGTCTGCAATGCGAAGGGTAACCTCGCCTGGATAGTATCTCAGTTCATGTCCGGCACGGTGAGGATCGGCAACTGTAATCATCAGGTCAGGTTTATAGAACGGGAAGTCATTGTTCCCACCGTCCCACAGGATCACATCACAACCATCGGGATCGTTTTCAGCGGCACGCAGGATCGCTTCATAATCAACCCCCGCATAAATCACATTACCCCTAACAACATGAGGTTCATATTCTTCCATCTCCTCTACCGTGCAGTTCTGCTCTTTCAGGTCCTTTAATTCCGCAAAACGCTGAACTTTCTGTGCTATGAGGTTTCCGTACGGCATCGGGTGCCTGATTACAACCACCTTTAAATCCCGTTCCAGCAGAAGCTCAACTATCTTTCTCGATGTCTGGCTCTTACCGCAACCTGTTCTGACAGCCCCGATTGCAATGACAGGTTTGGTACTTTTTATCATAGTTGCCGAGGGCCCCAGCAGAATGAAATTCGATCCTGCTGAATTTACTATGGCACTCACTGACATTACCCTCTGGTAAGGGATATCACTATATGAAAATATACAGTCACTTACACTGAATTTTTTAATAAGATCGGGCAGATTTGCTTCATTATATATGGGAATTCCGTCAGGATATAGTTTGCCGGCAAGTTCTCCGGGATATTTTCTCCCGTCAATATCGGGTATCTGAGCCGCGGTGAAAGCTACCACATTATAATTTTCATCATCTCTGTAATATGTATTGAAATTATGAAAATCACGACCTGCGGCACCAATTATGATGATATTTTTTCTTGCCATAAATCCTCCTTTAGTTTTAGAAATTAAATTTGATTATATGTAAAAACCATTTTAAAATGAAGCAACAAATTTATAATTTGCATACTGAAATTCCGAGCATTTTAAGGTATTTTTTAAAATGCCGGTTCTATGCTTTAAGTTATTTAATTCCAGTCTGTTAATACTATTAAACCGGCGTTGTGAAAACATCTTAAAGAAAATGTTTTCTGTCAGGTAAGCAATATGGCAAATTCTTTGTACTATTATGTCATCTTATGAATGTGTTGGCCCACATATATCTTTCAGGTGATTCCGATAAGATTATCATTGGTAATTATATAGGTGATTATGTAAAAGGACGTGATTACCTTAATTATCCCGATCTTATAAGAAAGGGCATTATTCTGCATCGTCATATTGATGGTTTTACCGATCGTCATCCTGTTGTTCACCGAAGCAAAATATTTTTCACCAGGAAATATCATAAATATTCAGGAGTAATTACAGACATAATCTACGACCATTTTCTGACAAAGGAATGGGATTTCTTTTCAAGAAGGCCGCTTGAGAGTGTAACTTATAATTTTTACAGGGCACTTGTAAATAATTATGAAATAATGCCAGTGAACGTTAAGGAGATGATGCCGTTTTTTATAATAAACAACTGGATAGAATCGTACCAGACTCTGAATGGTATCCGCCATGTTCTCAACACTCTGAGCAAGAGATCCACTCTTCCGAAAGAGACCAGATTTGCAATGCATGCCCTCAAAAAGAACTATTATTCCCTCCAGGACGATTTTATGGAGTTTTTCCCACAGCTGATCGATTATGTTGAAAATGACTTTGGGATAGAGATATCTCACAGGATCACAATACCTTTCTGATCATACCAGGTACTCCGACCGGCTGGCATCAAGCCTGAGAAAAATAAACAAAAGGATTGTAAACCCCCACAGGGAGCTTCCTCCATAGCTGAAGTACGGAAGGGGAATCCCTATTACCGGTACAATACCAATTGCCATACCTATATTAATGAAAAAATGGATAAAAATAATTGAAACAACGCCGTATCCGTATATCCTTGAAAAAGCTGATCGTTGCCGTTCGGCAAGGAAAAGGAGTCGTAACAGAAGGGTCAGATAGAGCCCGATCACAACAAAAGATCCGAAGAATCCCCACTCCTCTCCTACAGTACAGAAAATAAAATCCGAGCTTTGCTTGGGAACGAACTTGAATTTTGTCTGGGTTCCTTTCAGGTAACCTTTGCCGGTAAATCCTCCGGAACCAATTGAGATTATTGACTGGTTGACATTATATCCTGTTCCATGCGGATCGGATTTTAAACCAAGCAGAATATTCACCCTGTCTTTCTGATGAAGAGGAAGCAGATTATTGAATGTATAGTCCACTGAATTGACATACATGATACTCCCCGCCAGGAAAAGATATATTATCATTGCCTGCACTGCTCTTTTATTATAGATATAAAACGCATAAACCAGTCCCGATAGAATCAGTGCGATGAAGAGGACCAGTTCATTCCCCAGGGATTTGAACAGATAATGATCAAGTGCGAACACGATACCTGCCATAAAGAGAAAGATGCCTGCTCCCGCAATGCTTAATTTCCATTTCCTCGTGGAAAGCCCCAGAATAAGAAATGCGATCACAATCAGGGCTATTGTAATATATAGATTATTTACAAGTAATGTCAGGAAGAAAAGCATCAGCATAAGCAATCCTGAAACAAAGATATACGGGCTCATCCCTTCCCTGAAAAGAACGATGAACAATGCAAAATAGACAACTGTGGAACCCATATCCGGCTGAAGGGCTGTAAGTAATGCGGGTAACAGTATAATGGCAACGGCAGGAATTATTACTCTCAGCTTTGTCAGGTCATGTCTTTTCGCACTGAGATAGACAGCCAGGGCCAGTGCAGTTCCGAACTTGGCAAACTCGGAAGGCTGAAGGCTTATACCGAAAAATTCAAACCATGATCTTGCCCCATTTATCTCGGTCCCTAATACAAGTACAAGTGCAAGAAGCAACATAACTGCTCCATAAATAAACCATGCGAAAAAGAAATAAAACCTGGTGTCTATGATTACCACAAAAACCGCAAGAATAAGGGCTGCAACTATCCAGATAAACTGTTTGCCGTAACGCTGTGTAACATCGAAGATAGCCGACCGCTCCTCATTGAATACAGCTGCATAGATATTGAACCACCCTATGATAACCATTAAAAGGTAGAGCAGTATTGTTACCTTATCTATCCTGTTCCATATGTTAATGTCACGCTTCATTGTGTCTGCATCAGATTAAGATTCAGCATGATCTGTTCCCGTTCCTTATTGGATACTTCACCCCTGAGGTATTTTTCGATCATAAGACTGGCTATCGGAGCGGCATAGGTTGCTCCAAAACCTGCATTTTCAACAAATACCATAATAGCGATCTTCGGATCATCTTTGGGAGCAAAAGCGATAAATACGGAGTGTTCCTTACCATGAGGATTTTGAGCAGTTCCGGTCTTACCGCATACGATAATATCTTTCAGTGCTGCAATTCCTGCAGTTTTTCCGGCGCCTCCGTTAACAGCAGCCTCCATTCCAAGAATTATCTCTTCAAAATTAAGCGAGTCGATGCTTATGATATGCTTCTTTGTGAAACGGGGATCAATATTGCCGTCGTGACCAATCGATTTTACCACATGAGGGGAATAGTAATAACCGCGGTTAGCGATGGCAGCAGTCATATTTGCCATCTGCAACGGGGTTGTGCCTATTTCACCCTGTCCTATAGCCAGGGAGATTACCGTAAGCGCTTTCCACCTGTTTTTCCCATAGTACTTGTCGAAATATGTCGCTTCCGGGATAAAACCCGGCAGCTCATTTACAAAATCGGTACCAAGCTTACTTCCGAACCCGAACTCATTGAGATATCCTTTCCACTTTTCATAGGATTGAGCAACTGAGAGATAGCCCGGGTTTTCAAGGATCTTTCTGAATGCCTGGCAGAAATATGAGTTGCACGAATGGCTGATAGCTCCTTCAAGGTTAAGTGGAGATTCATGTGAATGACATCCTACAAACAGGTAACCGTTCTGACAGCCAAACAGTGTAGAAGGAGTGATCACCTTCTCCTGCAAGGCAATAAGCCCGTTTATCGGCTTAAAGGTGGAACCCGGTGGATATGAGGCCATAAGAGCCCTGTTGAAGAGCGGCTTTAAAGTATCTGCTGAGAGCTTAGCGAAATTATCAGACCTTATCCTGCCAACGAGCAGACCCGGGTCATAATTGGGTGAGGAAACAAGGGCAAGCACCTCCCCTGTCTTTGGTTCAAGGGCCACAATGCTGCCTCTTTTGTTCTTCATGAGAAGCTCACCATACTCCTGAAGGTCAATATCTATGCCTGAAATAATATCCGTTCCCTGAACAGCCGTGGTATCGAAGGCTCCTCCGGAATACGACCCTTTAATACGGCTGTATACATCAACAAGAAAGATCTTTACCCCCCGCTTCCCGCGAAGCTCCTTCTCATATGCCTCCTCTACTCCGCTCTTGCCGATATAATCGCCCTGCCTGTAATAAGGATCTTTTCTGATTATGCCGTCATCTACCTCACTTACATAGCCGAGAAGGTGTGAAGCCACAGGTTTTGAATACTTTCTGAGAGTTCTTGGCTGAACATAAAACCCGGGGAACATGAACATCTTTTCCTGAAACCTGGCATAGGTCTCATCAGATATCTGTTTCAGGAATACAGAGGGAGCCCTCCTTGAATAGTTAATGGCTGCTGTCATGCGTTCCCTGAAAGTTTCTCCTGTAATACCCAGCAGGCCGCAAAATTCAGCAGTGTCAAGTCGTGAGGTCTGAGCCGGTACAACCATCAGATCATAGGCTGCCTGGTTATAAACTATTAACTTCCCGTTACGGTCATAAATGAGACCCCGTGCAGGATACTGGGTAACATATCTTAAAACGTTATTATCGGCAGAGAGCCTGTATGTGTCCTTTACTACCTGTATAATGAACAACCTTGTAAGCAAGCCCACAGATGCCAGAACAATCAGTGCTATTATTACATATTTCCTGTTAATAAACGCATCTTTCATAACCGGATCATTTACCTGCCTCTTCTGTAAAATTCAATAATAAGAATAAAAATGATTGTAAACAGTGAACTCAGGAGGACTCTCAGCAGTGTTCCGAAAAAATCAGTGAATCGGAATACTTCGAGGTAGAACAGTGCCGTGTGATGCACGAGTACTATCAGTGCAGTATAGGCGAGGAACCACCTGAAACCATATGAAATCATTGAGGGTTCTGATCCCGATTCATAACCATCCCTCGGAGAGAGGACCCTGAGAACATAAGGACGTACGAATCCGGAGAGCACTGTTGCTGAAGCATGGATGCCAGGAGAACCCGAGTAAAAATCAATGATTATACCCATACCAAATGCCAGTATAAGCAACAGCCAGGCCGGGATCTCAACCGGCAGCAGGAGAATGAACATTATATAGACATAAGGATTTACATACCCGCTGAATTGTATATTGTTAAACACCAGCAGCTGCAGCAGGATCAACAGGATAAAAATCAGACTAAACCTTAGTATTGAATTGATCATCTGAATTGCTTTTCGAGTTCAAGTTGCTCGTTTCTTTTCAAATTGCCAATTACGTCAACAAAATGAATTTTTTTGAAATCGGTCATGAGTTCAACATTGATCCTGTAGAAATCTCCGCCTTTCCTTTCAAAATCATTTATAGTCCCTACCAGTATACCTTCAGGAAATATAGCAGAATAACCTGTAGTTTCCAGCGTATCACCCACCTGAACCGGGATATGCTGTGGTATTTCATTTAATATGGCATGGTGGTAATCCCTTCCATCCCAGGTAAGCGATCCGAAATAGCCATTTGACTTAATCCTTACGCTCAGCCTGAAATCGAGATTCAGGAGTGACATTGCAACAGCATAGTTATCGGAACAACCAACTATTATCCCTGCCACACTATTATTTGAAATAACTGCCATATCTACTGTTATCCCCTGAAGCTTTCCTTTATTAATTGTGAAAAAATTCTTCTGCCTGTTAACCGAATTCTCGATTACCTCGGCAGAGGTGTGAGTATATTGCTGATTGTGCACGGAGTCTGTAACTGATAAGAAAGGTGATTGCTCCTTTTTTAACATCCTTTCAATTGTATTTCTCCGGGCAATATTCTCCGCAGCAAGATTCTTGTTTATATCACGGAGATTCAGATAGGTCCGTGCATTGTCAATTTTCTCTTCCATTCCGTAGGTCAGACCTCTGATTGCATTGACAACGCGTGTATTATGGTAATTATTTCCCGTTGCAAGCAAATAAAATGCAATTCCTTCAAGAATCAGAAATATGATCAGGTTATTGAATCGTATAAAAAAATTCAGAAGATTCCTCATTCATCCTCAACGATTATCTCATTAGGAACTGAAATCTGTCCACGTTTTTCAATGCAACGCCTGTACCACGGGCAACTGCATGTAACGGATCTTCCACAACATTAAAGTGAATATTGATTTTATCTGCAAGTCTCCTGTCGAGGCCTCTGAGAAGTGCACCACCTCCGGCAAGATAAATACCATGGTTCACAATATCGGCATATAGCTCCGGAGGTGTCTGTTCAAGGACACTCAGCAAGGCCGCCTCTACCTTTGACAATGATTTATCGAGACAGTAGGCTATTTCCTGGTAGGAAACAGGAATCTCTATGGGCAGTGCAGTCATTATATTAGGCCCCCTTACTACAAAATCAGGAGGAGGATTGTCAATGTCCGGCAGAGCTGCACCAACACCTATCTTAATGTCTTCCGCCGTACGCTCCCCAATTTTAATATTATGCTGATGACGCATATATGCCTGTATATCAGAGGTAAATCCGTCACCGGCGATCCTTATCGATTTATTGCATACAATACCACCGAGGGCGATCACTGCTATTTCCGTCGTCCCGCCACCTATATCAACTACCATGCAACCCTCCGGAGCTTCAACGTCCAGTCCGATCCCTATTGCAGCAGCCATTGGTTCGTATATCATATATACGTCGCGGCCTCCGGCATGTTCCGAAGAGTCGCGTACAGCACGGATTTCAACCTCAGTACTACCTGAAGGTATGCAAACCACCATTTTTAAGGATGGAGAGAACAAACGCGGTCCTTTATTTATCATCTTGATCATTCCCCTGATCATAAGCTCGGCGGCATTGAAATCAGCTATTACGCCATCCCGCAAAGGCCTGATTGTCTTAATGTTCTCATGCGTCTTTCCGTGCATCTGCCTGGCAGTTTCTCCGATTGCCACCAGCTTTCCTGTAATTTTATCAATTGCCACAATAGAAGGTTCATCAACCACAATTTTATCATTGTGGATGATAATGGTGTTTGCTGTGCCCAGATCAATTGCAATTTCCTGTGTTAAAAATGAAAATAGTCCCATTAAGTGAGATAATTAATTTATAAATTAATGCCTGAAATGTCTAATGCCCGTAAATACCATTGAAACCCCATTTGAGGAACAGTAGTCAATTGAATCCTTATCCCTGACCGACCCCCCCGGCTGGACAATAGCAGTTATTCCGGCTTTATGTGCAATTTCAACACTGTCGGCAAACGGGAAATAGGCATCTGATGCCATAACTGAACCATTCAGATCGAATCCGAATGAACGTGCTTTTTCAATTGCCTGCTTCAGTGCGTCAACTCTCGATGTCTGTCCTATACCGCTGGCACAGAGCTGCCTGTTTCTGGCAATTACAATTGCGTTGGATTTACTGTGCTTTACAATTATATTGGCAAACACCAGGTCATCCAGCTCCTCACTGGAGGGAACCCTTAAAGTAACCGGTTTCATGTCACCGGCCTTTTCAGTACTGCTATCCCTTTGCTGCCAGAGCACACCGTTCAGTAGTGACCTGAAATTATATTCATGTCGTGCTGTTTCCTTTCTGAGAAGAATTATCCTGTTCTTTTTTTGTTTGAGGATTTCCAGCGAAGTTGCCGAAAAGCCGGGAGAAATAATTATTTCAAAAAATATCTTGTCTATTTCAGCAGCCGTCTGCTCATCTACAGGTTCATTTGTAACTATAACCCCTCCGTAGGCAGAGACCGGATCGCATGCCAGTGCAGCTTTCCAGGCTTCTACCCGGTCGCTGCGACATGCAACACCACATGCATTATTATGCTTGATTACTGCAAATGTTGTAGTGTCAAATTCGTCAATTAAGTTGAAAGCGGCATCCAGATCAAGAAGGTTATTGTACGATATTTCTTTCCCGTGAAGCTTTTCGAAGATCAGCCCGGGATCCCCATAAAATATACCCTTCTGATGAGGATTTTCGCCGTAACGCAGTGGATAGGATGAATCAATACTCTCCCGGAACGCTGTTATACCCGCCTCCCTGTTGAAATAGCGGAATATAGCAGTATCATAATTGGAAGATGTCTGAAATGCCATTGCTGCATAGAGCCTTCGTTCAGCAAGAGTTGTATGACCCTCCCGTTCTCCCAGGATCTCAAGTAATCCCTGATATTGCTCCCGTGAGGAAATTACAAGCACATCATTATAGTTTTTTGCTGCAGCCCTGATAAGTGAAATTCCTCCGATATCAATTTTCTCAATAATCTCTTTTTCATCACCACCCGATTTCAGGGTCTCTTCAAAGGGATAAAGATCAACAATAACCAGATCAATCTCCGGTATTCCGTATTTTGCAAGCTGCTCCAGGTCTTCAGGTATTTCCCGTCTGGCAAGTATGCCTCCAAAGACGGAGGGATGGAGCGTCTTGACCCTGCCTCCCAGAATTGAAGGATAGGTGGTAAGGTTCTCAACCTTTTCAGCAGGAATTCCCAGCTCGTTTATAAAGGTGAATGTGCCTCCGGTTGAGTATATTTTAATATTCAGAGAGTGAAGCTTTTTAACCAAATCACTCAATCCATCCTTATAAAAGACTGAAATAAGTGCGCTTTGTATTCTCTTATCACTCATAATCTGATAGTTACTATTCATTTAGGATATTGAATATCGTGCCTAAAAATAGATATTTTTTTAATACTCTGAATACATTATAATAATAATTAAATATCGGGGATCTCCGGCATAAATTTCAAATCCGCTTGAAAATCAATTTATTTACTACATTTCCCTGGAGGTAAACTGATATCTTCGCTTCCCTGCCCGTCATCAGAGAGGCTGAATTGCAATACCAATTTCCTAAATATCATGTATGAAATCATTTTCGTATCTTTGGACCTCAAAACAAATATTATAAATTAATAGTATGTTTTTCAGGCTTTTTAAAGAGGGATTTCTTTTTGCTGTTAACTCAATATTTGTTAATAAGTTAAGAACTTTTCTTTCGCTGTTTGGCATTACTATAGGGATCTTCTCCATTATCTCGGTTTTTACAGTCCTCGACTGGATGGAAAAATCTATACGCGACAGTATATCCACTCTGGGTGACAACGTAATTTATGTAGAGAAATTCCCATGGTCATTCGACAGGAACCTGGCATGGTGGGATATTATAAAATGGCCTGCAATC
Source organism: uncultured Bacteroidales bacterium (assembly GCA_963816345.1). Classification (GTDB taxonomy): domain Bacteria; phylum Bacteroidota; class Bacteroidia; order Bacteroidales; family VadinHA17; genus LD21. The sequence continues at coordinate 398,065 of CAWFKI010000003.1, read as the reverse complement.
TCAACAGATGATTACGATGCAATAGTGAACAGGTCGACTAAAGCTGCATTTGCCAGTTTAATGGTATCCCAGACAAAACAGATCAGGTATAATAAAAATCTCGATAGTGACGCGCCTGTATGGGCAGCCTCACATGAATTTGAGAATGTAAGGTCATTTGAGATCGAGAAGGGCCGTTATTTTTCTCCTGAAGAATCTTCAACGGGGAAAAATGTAGCAATATTAGGTGCAGTTGTTGCCGACAGGTTATTTGAGAAAGCTGATCCTGTCGGCAAACAGATCACAATTGCAGGGAAAAGGGCAACTGTAATAGGAGTCTTCAAAAAGGAGGGCAAAGGGGGGATCAGCGACAGCGGGATGGATGATATTACCCTTGTACCCCTTAATTTTGGCAAGACCTTCATAAATATGAGAAATAAATTCCTTGATGCAGTTCTTATGATCAAGGCAAAGGACCAGGTCCCCGTAGAGGAGCTGAGTGATGAGACACAGATGCTCTTAAGGGCATCCAGGAGGCTTAAGCCTGATGAGATCTCCAACTTTTCAATAAACAGGGCAAGCCTTCTTTCACAGGGCTTTGATGCGGTTTTCGCAGGAATTAATATCGGCGGATGGGTAATCGGAGGTTTTGCAATACTTGTGGGAGGTTTCGGAATAGCCAATATAATGTTTGTTTCGGTCAGGGAACGGACAAATATAATCGGAATTCAAAAAGCCCTGGGGGCAAAAAGGTTCTTTATCCTTCAACAGTTCCTTGTGGAATCGGTGCTGCTTTCAGTTATCGGTGGCCTGCTCGGAGTTTTGATGATATTTATCTCCACCCTGGTAATAAACTATCTCTACGATCTGAATATCTATCTCACCGTTGCCAATGTTTTCCTTGCAATATTCATTTCGGGGATAATAGGAGTTGTGGCAGGTTATGCACCTGCCTATGCCGCAGCTAAAATGAATCCGGTGGAGGCAATAGGTTTTTCATTCTGATTTTCTCATGTTCTCCGCAACCCACTTTGTAAGATTGACAAACTGGGTGACAGATAACTGTTCAGGCCTCAATCCGAATTCCGGATAATCTTCCCGCACAAGATCAAAGGCCGACTTAACCGAGTTTCTTAATGTTTTTCTTCTCTGGTTAAAAGAGGCTTTCACCACTCTGAAAAAAAGTGCTTCGTCACAGTCAAGGTTCGTTACATTATTTCTTACAAGTCTTATTACCCCTGATTTTACCTTAGGAGGAGGTGAAAACACATTCTCATTTACTGTAAAAAGATATTCTGCGCTATAGAAAGCCTGCAACAGCACACTGAGAATACCGTAGGTCCTGGAGCCGGGTCCGGCACATATTCTTTCCGCTACCTCCTTCTGGAGCATTCCGGCTATCTCAACAACCTTATCGCGGTGTTTTAATGCTTTAAAAAATATCTGAGTTGAAATATTATAGGGAAAATTCCCGATAACCGCGAATTTCCCCGGAAAACCGGCTTCAATATCCATAGACAGAAAGTCGCCTCTGATAATGTTGGTCAACCCGGGAAAATGAGCCTTAAGATAATGCACGGACTCATTATCTATCTCAATGACTCTCAGATCCTGAAATCCTCTCTCAATGAGCCAACCGGTAAGGATTCCCATTCCCGGACCTACTTCAAGAACAGTGTTATAGCCATTGCCTGTAAGTGAGTCTGCTATCCTTTTTGCAATGCCGGTATCCTTGAGAAAATGCTGGCCAAGATTTCTTTTCGGTTGTACTCTGCTCATGGTTTTCCTGAAGCGGATAATTAATTCTGCATTTGGAGTAATTCCCTGCCAAACTTCCTCAGGATAGGTATTTTCAGTGATTCAAGATATTCAATAAACCTCTTAAGAAGGTTATAGTAGAGAGTGACAAACAGGCTGATTACCATTATCCATATCACAATCAGGTTAAAATAGAGTGTTCCGATCTTCAGCTTGCCGATCTGTTTGTAAGGAGCAAAAAACTGAGACCTTCCGCATTTGGATCCGGGTCGCATAAATACAGGATCTGCCTTCTGTATATACCTGTCACCGGCATCATATATTTTATTTATCGCCATCCTGTTCAGCAGGATATCAGCAAGATTTACGTTATAATTTTCCTCCCTCATCTTTACGAATGCATTCTCTCCTATTTTTCCGACAATTTTCCTGTACAGGGCGTTTCTCTCAGCAGAAACTGATTTGCTCTCTTCCCTGAATATCGTAGTTAAACTGTCAAGGAATGACCTGGCCTCTCCGGCGACAAATTCATTGAAATCCTTATAGTTCAGACTCTTTACCCAATCCCCGGGCCTGATCCCTGTCTGCTCTGAAAGATCATTTATGTGATAGCTGATCTTTTTCAGGTCCAAAACGGAATTGTCATGGAATTCCGGATTTTTACCCTGGGCAAGGCATTCATTGATAGTGGCTTTAAGAGTGGGCAGGAGAAATGAAGCATTCCAGTCGCTCTGACTTATTTCCATATCATACCTGAAAAAGGGCTTTTCAAATTTATTACTCCTGAACTGTTCAACGGCCAGCGCTTCATATGCCCACCTTGTTACCATAATATCCCCTGCAAGGGGTACATATACCTTTCTGCTTATAGCCCTGTGAAGATCATCAAATTTAATCATTGCTCCTCCAAGCAGCAACTGGGGTACAAGAATAAGAGGGATAAGGATATATATGCTTACAGCAGATCGCATGCCTGCTGAAATATTCAATCCCAGCAGGTTACCGAAACAGGCGGTCGAGAATAGAATTATCCATTGCTGCAGAAGCATTCCCTTAACCTCAAGGATCATGCTTGCCACCACGATAAAAGTCAGTGACTGTATCGCTGACAGGGTAAAAAGGAAGTTGATCTTTGAGAGCAGGTAACTGAGTCTGCTTAAGTTCAGGAACTTCTCCCTTTCCAGGATCTTCCTGTCACGGAAGATCTCTTCAGCGCTCACTGTGAGCCCGATAAAAAGTGCAACTATTACAGACATAAAGAGGAAAACCGGATAGTTCTTATTATCCGCAAAAGTATATACCGAATCCTCGGTGTATTTTGATATATACCCGAGAATAAAAGCCAGCAGCGGGGCTTCAAGAAGATTAATTATCATATACTGCCGGTCGGCCAGCTTCCTTGTAATGTTACGCCTGATGAAAGTCCTGATCTGATCGGCCTTTCTGGGTACCCTGAAGTTGCTTGGAGGGATAACTGTTTTTGAAGGCTTGCTCTCCAGAACAGGCATCATCTTCTTTTTATATTTTTCATACCACTCCTTAGGGCTGATCTGCCTCTCCTTTCCCGGATAACCTGAATTATCAATTACCTTTACCTCAACAATATGAAGTATATTATCGGTTTCAACATTCCCACAGTTCGGACACTCGCTCTCCGCAGCATTTGCCTGTGAAGTCTCCGTCTTGAAGTAGACAAGAGCTTCAACGGGATCTCCGTCATAGATCATATAGCCACCCTTGTCGATCAGCCACAGCCTGTCAAACATCTTAATTATATCAGAGGATGGCTGATGAATAATTGCAAAAACCAGTTTGCCCTGCAGCGACTGGTTCCTGAGCAGATTCATCACTTTTTCGGAATCAAAGGATGATAACCCCGATGTCGGTTCATCTATGAACAGAACAATGGGTTCGCGCATGAGCTCCAGTCCAATATTCAGACGCTTTCGCTGTCCGCCGCTGACCTTTTTGTTCAGAACATCCCCTACCTGCAGATCTTTTATATCATAGAGTTCCAGATCATAAAGGACTTTTTCAACAGTAGCATTTAACTGTTCTTCGTTATAATCACCAAAACATAACCTGGCATTAAAATAAAGATTCTGATAAACAGTAAGTTCCTCAATAAGCATATCATCCTGGGGAACAAATCCGATAAGCCCTTTAAGCTCTTCGGCATCTGAATGAATATCATAGCCATTCATATAGATATTCCCCGAGGAAGGCCTGGTCTTGCCATGCAGTAGATTGAGCAAGGTCGTTTTCCCCACACCGCTGCCGCCCATTATTCCTATGAGGTTTCCCGATTCTACCCTGAAATTCATTTTCTGAAGGCCATTCCCGGAGTTCTTGAACAGGTACTCAATACCATGACCTTCAAAAAAGATTTTTTCAGGAAAATTCCTGGATACGAATTTCTTAAAGATCTTTGAATAGTAGATCGGATCAATTCCCTGACCCTTAATATTCACCCCACGTTCAAGAAGATATGGCCTGCAGGCTATAATATCCCTTCCTTTAAAATAAAGAATCTGCGGACCATCATAGGTAAATAAAAGAGTTCCCGTACTTTCTATATGCATTACCACCAGGTAGCCTTTAAATCCCTTTATCCTGATGTGCCTCCATTCATTATAATTCTTATACAGAGAAGCACCAGAGAATTCCGGATTATCACTCTCTATAATAAGGATACAGTCGGGAGATACATTATCGTATATCCTTCCAATCATAAAGGCAGAGGCATTGTCATACTCCTTTTTCGAGATATTGAACGTCCGGCTGACGATGTCAATAATTGTCTTTTCCTGGTCCGAAATCATTCCGTCTTCAAATGCGAACTCTATGAGCTGCAGGAAAACTACCATCCTCTCTTCGAGAAAAAGTCCCTTCTTAATCTGCCTGCAGATATTGGTGATCTGAAATGAGATAAGAGAATCATCATCCGACAATTCTTCTTTGTCGACACTCTTTAGCTCATTGGAATAGAACTCAAGATTATTTTCGAAAAGTGTATAGTACTCTTCCTCCAGTTCCCTGTTGACATATCTTCGGAGGTAGCTGCGCAGGATCTTTTTACCCCGGGAGGAGATTCCGCCGGGATTAATGGTGGAAACGATTGCGAAAATGTGAATTAATGCAAGAAGTACGGATTCCCTCATATCTCCATCAAGTAAAAAAAAGACCGCAAAGACAGGTGCTTTGCGGCCTATCAATCACATATAAATTATTGTACAATTTGCTCCCTTACTTCAGTAATTGCTTTTGTAATGTCTTTGATATTCTGTTCGGTCAGACTAGTCCCGAGACCTTCATAAACTTTTTTGATAGGGTCGAGTTTTTTTACGAAATCGCTTATGCTCGGATCATTTGCATAGGGCTGGGTTAATTCGAGATAAAGATCAAATGATTTCTTCTGTTCAAGCAGAACACGTGAAATACCCGCAACCTGATAGGCAGCTTCCGAAACGTGTGTTGTGAGATACATACCCTCCACCCATGCGCCTCCGACAACCAGCAGAGCCAATGCCTGCTGATCGTTATCACTCAGGTAAGCATACGTGTCATTAAATGCCTTGGTCAGTATATTCACAAGCTCATCCCTGTTGTCAAAATTCTTTTTTATACTATCATACAATGATTCATTATAGATCTTTGACATATTGAGTTCGTTCGCAAGGGATCTTATCGCACTCAGATAGTTAATTACATCCTGTGACATATTATAAAGAGTGGCATAGCTGAGATCCGCCCCGTAAACGCCCATATTTATCGCCCGTTTGGTACTGCTGAAATATTTTTTTGTGTTTGCTACAGGATTTGAGATTCCAATTATATAACCCACTTCCAGTTCGGTAAGCATCTTGATCACCTGTGCAGATGTCGGCAACGGATAAACATTCTCTTCAATCTGGTTCTCAATTGTCTTGACTTGCTCCATCTCAGTTTTTTTCTGCTGTTTCTTTGCTTCCCTGTTTTTGCAGGAAGTCAGAAAAATAGAACCTATTATCAGGATTGGCAGTATAGCACCTGCAAAAATCTTTTTCATGTTAAGTCTTTTTTAATTTAAAATTATCATTCAAAACAGGACATAAAAGTAATAAATAATATTGAAACTATACAGTCCTGAGAGCTTTGAGTATCTAAATTTATTGCTTTTAAAAGTCAAATTCCAACCCTTTATCGTTTTAGGCCATAAAAATTATTCTGTAAAGTTTGTCAGGCTTCATCTTCCATGTTCAGTCTTGAGCGCTCCGGGCACAAATGGTATCTCCTGATGGAATTATTATGATCTCTGTTTTTTATTTATCTTTGAACCCCTGAATCTATATCATTTTTTGATGGCGTGGAATTTCGATGATCCTGCAAAAAGAGAGGGTACCAGCTGTATTAAATATGACCGCAGGGAAGAGATCTTCGGTACGAAGGAGGTTATACCGATGTGGGTGGCTGATATGGACTTTAATACGCCTGACTTTATTATAGATGCTCTAAGGGTTCAGCTTGAGAATAAGATTTTCGGTTATTCTTTCCGTCCGCCGGAATATTATTTATCCATCATTGATTGGCTAAACAAACGTCATAACTGGAAAATTGATGAGGAATGGATAAGCTTTTCTCCGGGTATTGTCCCTGCTGTTAATTTCTGCACCCTTGCATTTACCCAGCCCGGAGACAGCATTATTGTTCAGCCTCCGGTATATTTCCCTTTCTTTTCCGCAGTGGAATCCCATGGCCGTAATCTTGTTTACAACAACCTGAAAGAGGCTGATGGCAAATGGGTTATGGATTATGAATCGCTGGCCGGTTCAATTGATTCCAAAACAAGGATGATAATAATATCAAATCCTCATAATCCTGTCGGACGGGTATGGACCAGAGAAGAGCTGAACGATCTGGCGGATATATGTCTTAAAAACAACATACTTATCCTTTCCGATGAGATCCACTGTGATCTTGTCTTGCCGGGATTCAGACATACTCCTGTTGCATCCCTTTCAGAAGAGGTAGCCGGATGCACAATTACCTGCATAGCTCCCAGCAAGACATTTAACCTGGCCGGTCTTTCCACCTCATCGGTCATCATCTCAAATCCGTCACTGAGAAAATCCTTTAACCGCGTTGTTGATAAGCTGCATGTCGGTAGTGGCAATATCTTCGGAACTGCGGCCTCAGTTGCCGCATATACCCATGGTCATGACTGGCTTGATGCATTGCTTGCATATATTGATAATAATGTCGAGTATGTCAGGGATTATTGCAGTAAAATGATTCCCGAGATCATCACTGTTCAGCCGGAAGCAACCTATATGATATGGCTTGATTGCCGCAAATTCGGCCTGAGCGGTAAGGAGCTTCAGAACTTTTTCGTGACAAAGGCAGGAGTGGGAATGAATGAAGGTTCAACATTTGGTCCGGGAGGTGAAGGATTCATGAGAATGAACCTTGCCGCTACTCACCGCACCGTAATTCAGGCGATGGAACAAATTGAAAAAGCTGTATCATCACTCAGATAAGCATAATTAAATATATAATGATGAAAAACAGAGAACAGGTCAGCCTTACGCTTGAAGACGGGACCATCTATCACGGACGTTCATTCGGAGCACCCATCGTCGCAGCAGGGGAGGTTGTCTTCAATACTTCAATGACCGGATATCCTGAGAGTCTGACAGATCCCTCCTACCGGGGACAGATCCTCTGCCTCACCTATCCGCTTGTCGGCAACTACGGGGCACCGGCAAAAAGTGAAGAAAATGATCTTTACCGTTTCTATGAATCATCATCAATTCATATATCAGGATTAATTGTTTCTGACTATTCTTTTGAATACAGTCACTGGAATGCATCAGAAAGCCTTGATGAGTGGCTTAAAGAGAAAAATGTTCCAGGCATTTACGGCATAGATACGCGGGCACTGACAAAAAGGATCCGTGAAAAAGGTGCCATGCTCGGGAAAATAGAACCTGATGGCATGAAAACCGAATTTTATGATCCGAATAAAGTTAACCTGGTTGCCGAGGTAAGCACTCATGAGAAAAAAATATATGGCTCGGGAAAATACAGGATCCTGCTTGTCGATTGCGGCGTAAAATATAATATTATAAGAAACCTGCTTAAAAGAGATACGACAATAATAAGGGTGCCATGGGACCATGATATTCATAACGAAGAATATGACGGGCTGTTCCTCACCAACGGGCCCGGTGATCCCAAGATGTGCGATATCACAATAGAAAACATAAGAAGATCATTCTCAGGAAACAAACCGGTTTTCGGCATCTGCCTCGGGAACCAGCTTATGGCTCTTGCCTCAGGTGCAAATACCTACAAGCTCAAATACGGCCACCGGAGCCATAATCAGCCTGTCCTTCAGGTTGGCACTGATAAGGCTTATATAACATCCCAGAATCATGGATTCGCCGTAGATAACAATACCCTGGGCAACGATTGGGAACCTCTTTTTATTAATATAAACGATAATACAAATGAGGGAATGAAGCATAAATCATTGCCCTTTTTCTCAACCCAGTTCCATCCCGAGGCATCCGGCGGACCTACCGATACAGATTACCTGTTCGATGTATTTATTGAGAATATCCGCAAATCAAAATAGCTTCACCCCTTCTCCTGAAGCAGACTGCAAAACCAGGTTGTCTATTTGCTTTCAGTTACATGCTGCATCAGCTTATTTTCCAGTTCCGGAGCCGGCGTGCTCCTGAATCTGGTTATCCTGTTGCCGAAAAGCTCAGCGATCTCCGTATTGCACAGATTTCCAATGCTTCCTTCATGCACATAGTCAGATAGGGAGGTCCTGGAAAACGATGAATTCCTGACCATCTCCGATACAGCCTTATAGGCGTCCCTGAAAGGAATGCCCTGCTTTACCAGCCTGTTGACCTCCTCAGTGCTGAAAATATTGTTGTATAACGGATTCTCAGTAATGTTCCTCCTTATCTTAATGTTGTTCAGCATCAGTAACATGATCACGATACATTCCCTCACCTCATCAAACCCTCCGAAGATCATTTGTTTAAGCAGCTGAAGGTCCCTGTTGTAGCCTGACTGGAGATTACTGGAAAGAATAGCTACCTGGTTTGGCAGAGTCTGGATAACATTCGACCGGGCCCTGATGAGCTCAAAGACATCCGGATTTCTTTTCTGAGGCATAATACTTGAGCCGGTTACATATTCATCGGGAAAATCTATGAACCTGTATTCCGAACTCATAAAGATGCAGATATCCATTGAAAAACGCGAGAGTGTCTGGGCAACGGATGCAAGCGAGGAAGCTACTGCCATCTCGATCTTTCCGCGGCTCAGACTGGCATAGGCCGAGTTATAAAGCAGGTTATCAAATTCAAGAAGCTCTGAAGTAAGCTTCCTGTTAACGGGCAGTGTTGTCCCGTATCCTGCCGCGGTACCAAGAGGATTCTGGTTATTCATGGCCCTGGCCCCTTCAAGCAACAGAACGTCGTCGGCAAGACACTCGGCATAAGCGCCGAACCATAGACCAAATGAGGAAACCATGGCAGGCTGCATATGAGTATACCCGGGCAGCAAAACTTCCTTATATTGCTCACTTAACGCCTGAAGCTTTGTAAAAAGCCGTTGTATTAAAACTGACAGCTTGTCAAGCTCCTCTCTTGTATAAAGCCTTATATCAACAAGAACCTGATCATTTCTTGAGCGCCCGGTATGGATCTTCTTACCTGTTGTACCAAGTATTGACGACATCTCCTTTTCAATCTGAGAATGAATGTCCTCCATATCATCTTCGATAAGAAGACTCCCTTCATGATCCAAAACAAACAGAGAATGAAGGGCTTTCAACAGGTCATTCTTCTCATTTTCGGAGATCAATCCAACATCCTGAAGCATTATAACGTGCGCCATCGATCCTATTATGTCCCATTTGGTAAGTGCAAGATCGGTCTTTCTGTCTTTTCCTGCAGTGAATTCAATGATGGCAGGTTCGGGATTAATCCCTTTTTCCCAGAGTTTCATATACTATATATTAATACTATTTATCTAATTCCGGATGATCCCGGATTCTGACCGGAAGATAGGTCATTTTTTCTGGCTTGCCTCGATTATTGCCCGGTGAGCCATAAGCCTTATTGCATTTATCCGTATAAAACCTTTACTGTCAGTCTGGTCAAAGCCACCTTCTATGTCCATGCTCGAGAGCTTCTTGTCATATAATGATGAGGGTGATTCCCTGCCTTCAATAAGTACGTTCCCCTTATAAAGACAGAGGTGCACACTCCCGTCAATAAGCTCCTGGCTCTTTTCAATGGCTGCCATGAGAAAATCCATTTCCGGACTGAACCAGAAACCATTATAGATCAGCTCGGCAAATTTCGGAGTGAGCATGTTTACAAGCCTCATAACCTCCCTGTCCATTGCAATACCTTCAATATCCTTGTGTGCAATATGCAAAACAGTAGCGGCAGGGGTTTCATATACTCCCCTTGATTTTATCCCTACAAACCTGTTTTCAACCATATCAAGCAGTCCGATCCCGTTCTTCCCTGCGAGTTCATTGAGGTAAATATACATCTCATAGGAATCTTCTTTCACCGTTCCATCTTCCTTATTTACAAGCTTAACTGGTTTGCCATTTTTAAAGTGAATAACTATTCTTGTCTCCTTATCAGGAGCATCCTGAGGCATAACCATTTTTTCCAGCATGCTTTTATGTAAAGTGTACATCGGATCTTCAAGTACACCTGCCTCATGACTTATATGCATAAGGTTATCATCTTCACTGTAGGGTTTATCAATGCTCGCCTTTACAGGTATCTTTTTCTCGGAGGCATATTTCAGGAGATCGGTCCTTCCTTTAAATGTGGCAAGAAACTCCTTGTCTTTCCATGGCGAGATAACCTTAACGCCCGGCATCAGGGCATAATAACAGAGTTCGAACCTCACCTGATCGTTACCTTTACCTGTTGCTCCATGTGCCACGGCAACTGCTCCCTCCTCCTTTGCCACCTCTATCTGCTTTTTTGCAATCAATGGCCTGGCAAGCGCCGTTCCCAGCAGATACCTGTCCTCATATATGGCATTAGCCATTATAGCCTTAAGCACATATTCATCAATAAACTCCCTCTTCAGGTCGGCAATAACAACTTTTGAAGCACCAAGCAGCAGGGCTTTCTTTCTGCACTCCTCAAAATTGTCGGCCTGCCCGACATCTGCCACAAAGGCAATTACATCATAATTTTTTTCTATAAGCCATTTAAGTATTACCGATGTGTCAAGACCGCCGCTGTAAGCAAGAACAACTTTTTCTTTCATTGTTTTAATATTAAATTTAAGATTTTGTTTTTCTGTTTACTAATTGATTATTAGCAACATAACTATTTATTTCTTATCCGTTCATGTATCCCAGGGAGTATTATTTCAAGGCAGGTATGTACCTGATGTAATGTTATTCCATCCCTTGGTATGAGAAGAATTGTATCATCTCCTGCTATTGTACCGGCTATTTCGTATCTGCCGGCCCCGTCAATAAAAAATGCCGTGTTGCTTGCATTTCCCGGTATTGTCTTTATTACCATAAGACCTTTTGCCTCAACTATTTCCTTAATTACCGGAACTATATTCAATCCGACCGGGGAACTTACTGCATTCCGGGTAATTTCCGTCAGGGAGTATTTGTAATTGCCGCTTCCGTCAGGCACCCTGACTACCCCGAGCTGCCTTAAATTGCGGGACAGCGTAGCCTGAGTACAGCTTATCCCTTTCCCTTTCAATCTTTTCAGCAACTCCTCCTGGGTTGAGATTGTAACCTCAGTAATAATTTTTTCAATTGCCAGGAGCCTTTTTGCCTTTTGCATAATTATTCATATATTTTGCAAATATATTCATTTTTTTACAATTTCAAATCCCAATTAAAAAATTGTGTTATTTTTGCTCTTCAAATATGTATGATGAAAGATGTCGTTAAAAAGGTGATCATCCTTGGCTCAGGAGCACTTAAGATAGGAGAAGCCGGTGAATTTGACTATTCAGGCTCCCAGGCCCTCAAGGCGCTGAAAGAGGAAGATGTCAAAACCGTGCTAATCAATCCCAATATTGCAACTGTACAGACCTCGGAGGACCTGGCTGACAGGATCTATTTTCTTCCTGTTACCCCTTATTTTGTGGAAAAGGTGATAAAACGGGAAAAACCTGACGGCATACTTTTGTCTTTCGGAGGCCAGACTGCCCTGAATTGTGGTACCGAACTTTTTAAAGCCGGCGTTTTTGAAAAATATAATGTAAGGGTTCTTGGAACTCCTGTTTCTGCAATTATTGAGACTGAGGACCGGGAGCTTTTCGTAAAAAAGCTGGATGAGATAAATGTTAAAACGCCGCGCAGTATTGCAGTCAGGGGCGTTAATGAAGCTGTTGAAGCCGCAGCTAAACTGGGATTCCCGGTGATAATCAGGGCAGCATATACCCTTGGAGGGCAGGGAAGCGGGTTCGCCTCCGGCCCGGAAGAACTGAGGACTCTGGCTTCAAAAGCCTTCTCATATACAAATCAGATACTTGTAGAGGAATCACTGAAAGGCTGGAAAGAGGTTGAATATGAAGTTGTAAGGGACAGGTATGACAATTGCATAACTGTTTGCAATATGGAAAACTTTGATCCTCTCGGAATTCATACGGGAGAAAGCATTGTGGTTGCTCCTTCCCAGACCCTTACAAACAGTGAATACCACAAACTCAGGGAGCTCTCAATAAAGATAATCAGGCATATTGGCATCGTTGGCGAGTGCAATGTCCAGTATGCACTTGCTTCTGATTCTGAAGATTACAGGGTAATAGAAGTGAATGCCCGCCTCTCCCGCTCCAGCGCACTTGCTTCAAAAGCCACGGGGTATCCCCTGGCCTTTATTGCGGCAAAACTTGGCATGGGCTACGGACTTCATGAACTGAAGAATTCAGTGACCAAAAATACAACAGCCTTCTTTGAACCCGCTCTCGATTACATCGTCTGTAAAATACCACGCTGGGATCTGAATAAATTCGAGGGAGTTTCGCACCTTATCGGCAGCAGCATGAAAAGCGTGGGTGAGGTCATGGCCATCGGGCGGACTTTTGAAGAGGTGATCCAGAAAGGCCTCAGAATGATCGGACAGGGAATGCACGGCTTTACGGGCAACCGTGATCTCGGGTTTGAAGATATTGAGAAAGAGCTGGCAGAACCCACGGATATGAGAATTTTCTCAATAGCCGAAGCCCTGGAAGCAGAAATTTCAGTTGACAGGATCTATGAACTTACCAAAATCGACAAATGGTTCCTGTACAAGCTGAAGAATATAATATCGGTCAAAAACAATCTGAGCAAATACAATACTCTTGAATCAATACCGGTGGAACTGCTTGCTTCATCAAAGATCTATGGGTTCAGCGATTTTCAGATTGCAAGGCATGTTCTCAGGTCAGCTCCTGCCGTTATCAACGATGATCTGATGAAAGTGAGGAACTATCGGAAATCTCTGGGGATCGTACCATATATAAAACAGATTGATACTCTCGCGGCTGAATATCCGGCTGTAACCAATTACCTCTATCTGACTTACAGCGGTTCCGAACATGATATCATATGCGAAACCGACAAAAAGTCAATTATAGTCCTGGGATCAGGAGCCTACAGGATAGGATCGAGTGTTGAATTTGACTGGTGTTCCGTCAATGCCATCGATACCATTAATAAGGAGAATTTCAGATCCGTAATGATTAATTATAATCCTGAAACGGTCAGTACCGATTATGACATCTGCGACAGGCTCTATTTCGATGAACTCACCTTTGAGAGGGTAATGGATATCATCGATCTTGAGAACCCGGGCGGAGTCATTGTATCTGTTGGCGGACAGATCCCTAATAACCTCGCAATGAGGCTTTACAATGAGAAGGTTCCTGTTCTTGGCACATCTCCGGTATCGATTGACAGGGCAGAAAACAGGCATAAATTCTCAGCTATGCTCGACAACCTTTCGGTTGATCAGCCACGCTGGAAAGAACTTTCATCAATTGATGATATATATGAATTTGTAGACCGGATAGGGTTCCCGGTCCTTATCAGACCCTCATATGTCCTGTCAGGGGCTGCAATGAACGTTGTGTCAAATAAAAATGAGCTTACTCACTACCTTGAGCTTGCTTCCCAGGTATCAAAACAATACCCCGTGGTCGTCTCAGAATTTATTGAAAATGCCAAGGAGATTGAAATTGATGCAGTTGCCCGCAATGGTGAAATGGTTGCCTATGCCATCAGCGAGCACGTGGAATTTGCAGGGGTTCACTCGGGGGATGCCACGATGGTATTTCCGGCCCAGAAGATCTATTTTGAGACAGCAAGGCGCATTAAAAGGATCTCACGCCAGATTGCCCTTGAACTTAATATTACAGGACCTTTCAACATTCAATTCCTTGCAAAAGACAACGATATCAAAGTAATCGAATGCAACCTCCGGGCAAGCCGGAGCATGCCATTTGTCTCAAAAGTTCTTAAATCAAATCTTATCGAGCTGGCAACAAAGGTTATGCTTGGCCTTCCGGCAGAAAAACCTTCCAAGACAGTTTTCGAACTCGAATATGTCGGTGTAAAAGCCCCTCAGTTCAGTTTCTCCAGGCTTGCCAAGGCAGATCCTGTTCTCGGGGTTGACATGTCCTCCACAGGTGAGGTAGGATGTATAGGTGAAGGTTTTTATGAAGCCATTCTCAAGGCTATGTTTTCAGTCGGGTACAGGGTCCCTAAAAAGAGTATCCTTCTCTCGACAGGGCCTGCACGCTCAAAGGTAGAGCTGCTTAACAGCGCAAAGGCGCTTCGTGAAAAAGGGCATAAGCTCTTCGCCACACGCGGGACACAGCAGTTCCTTGAAAACGCAGGGGTTGAGGCTCATGTGGCTTACTGGCCGGATGAAAACAAATCACCAAACACAATTGATCTCATTAAGTCACGCGAAGTTGATCTCGTTATAAATATCCCGAAAGATCTCAGCCCCACCGAACTTAATAACGATTATACGATCAGAAGGAGCGCCGTTGACTTTAATGTTCCTCTGATCACAAATGCACGTCTGGCCAGCGCTTTTATCCTTGCCTTCTGCAAATTGGATATCGACGACCTGGCTATAAAGAGCTGGGATGAGTATAAGTAAGGGGCAAGGGGCTCAGGGCTCAGGGCACAGGCATTGCCAGCCGTAGCTTTAGCGAAGGCTGGGCTCAGGGCAAGGTTGCTGAGGGTTTTTACCCCCATACCGGCCTTCCCCTTATGGGATTTACCCCCTTCCCAGCCTTCCGCCAGGTGGGAAGGAGCAGATCCCGGCAAGCCCGAAATTATTGAGACTGAGTGACTGAAAGACTGCATATCCAAAAAATCGAAAAACAATAAACATATGATTATAATCCGCAAAGCCAGTAGTGAAGATGCTGCAAGTATTATTGAGTTCCAGCAAAAAATGGCATGGGAGACAGAACAGATGACCCTCGGGACTGATATAGTAACAAGGGGCGTAAAGGCTGTCTTCTCGAATCCCGTTCTCGGACAATACTGGGTGGCCGAGGAGAGTGGCCTGGTAATTGCTTCATTATTGATAACATTTGAGTGGAGCGACTGGAGGAATACCAGTGTCTGGTGGTTCCAGTCAGTCTATGTTCTTCCGTCATTCAGAAGAAAAGGTATTTTCAGATCGATGTACCAGCATGTCAAAAATGAAGCCGAAGCCCATGGGGCAGCCGGACTCCGCCTCTATGTCGAAGCAAATAATTCAAGGGCGCAAAAAACCTATGAGGCCCTTGGAATGAAGCATGAACATTATACAATGTACGAATGGATGAAGGAATAGAAAATGTACTGGCTTCCCGCTATACTTATCGTACCTTATTTTATCCTCTTTATCAGGATCAGCCTCGGTCTTCGTAAAATAAAGGCTTTCTCATTTTCTTCAGCACCTTCGGTCCGGGTATCGGTTATTGTGGCATGCCGTAATGAAGAAGAAAACCTGTCGTCGCTGCTTGACAGCATTTCATTACAGGATTATCCCCGGGATCTGTATGAAGTCATCATTGTTGATGATAATTCAGATGACAGGACATTTAATATTGCCGGCGGTTACACCCGATCCGGCAACCTTACAGTTATACATAACCAGGGAAAAGGGAAGAAGGAGGCTATCAGAAGCGGCATTGAGGTATCAACCGGCACGCTTATAATAACTACCGACGCCGATTGCAGCATGGGAACCGGATGGATAAAGACAATAGCTGCTTTCAGGGAGAAATATAATCCTGATATGATAATCTGCCCCGTCATACTTGAGGAGCGCCCTGGTTTTTTCGGAAAGTTCCAGTCCCTGGAATTTCTTGGTCTGCAGGGGGTAACGGCCGGAACGGCTCTCCGTGGCAATGCGGTGATGTGCAACGGTGCAAACCTTGCCTTTACAAAGGAGACATACCTGAAATATATGGATAACCTTCATCCCGGTCTTGTCTCCGGGGATGATATTTTTCTTCTGCATAACCTTAAAAAGGATCATCAGTCAAATATCCTGTGGCTGGAATCCTCTGATGCTGTTGTTACCACGGCTTCTTCTTCCACGTTATGGTCCTATCTGAGCCAGAGAAAAAGATGGATCTCAAAAGCGGGAGTTTATGATGATAGCCTTACGATTATGACAGGGATAATAGTATTTGTCGCCGCCATGCTTCAGCTTGCAGTTCTTGTTTCATTATTTTTCAATTCTGACTTCATAGCCCTGTTTGCCGTCGTATTCCTTCTGAAATCCATTCCCGATTATCTTATACTGAAGAATACATCAGCCAGATACGGAAAAGAATTCCTTATGCCCTGGTTCATTCCTGCCCAGCTCATCTATCCTGTTTATGTTCTTTGTGTTGTCTTACGCGGCCTGATCCCGCAGAAAGAATGGAAAAATTAATTTCCCATTTCCGAAAGGAACTTTATTCTCATCAGCCTGATCTCTTCCTCCTCGAACTCATTTCCAAGCTCTTTGATGGCATCCTCAAGTGAATCCGATTCGGCTTCTTCCCTGAAATATGAATATATGTCGTGCTGACGTTCCTCGTCTATTACAGAATTTATATAATAATCGAGATTTATCCTTGTACCTGAGTTGACTATCGCCTCTATTTCGGAGATCAGTTCCGGCATCTCCATCCCTTTTGCCTCAGCAATATCCTCAAGAGACCTTTTCATGTCGATGCTCTGTATAATATAGACCTTGATACCCGATTTGTTTACAACCGATTTAACGACCATATCAAGGGGCCTTATTATCTCCTTTTCCTCAACATATTTCTTTATGATCTCCACAAACTCCTGACCGTATCTTTGTGCCTTGCCTGCTCCCACGCCTGAAATATTCTGCAGTTCGTCAATTGTAATAGGGTACTGGATCGCCATGTCTTCAAGGGAGGGATCCTGGAAAATAACAAATGGCGGCACCTCCTTTATCTTCGAGAGTTTCTTGCGCAGATCCTTAAGAATGCTGAAAAGCTCCTCATCCACTGCAGCAGTTCTTGCGCCAAAAGCATTCTCCTCATCGGTAGTATCAGCATAGTCGTGATCCTCTGCAAGCATGAAGGAGGTAGGATGCTCAAGAAATTCGAGACCTTTTTCCGTAACTTTCAGAAGGCCATAGTTCTCAATATCCTTTGTAAGGAATTTGGCAATAAGCGCCTGCCTTATAACCATATTCCAGAATTTCTCATCCTTGTCCTCGCCGATACCGAAAAATTCAAGCTTATGGTGTTTATATGACTTGATGGCGGAGGTAACCTTGCCCGACAGGATATTTGAAATATGATCAGCTTTAAATTTTTCCTTCACTGCAAGTATAGTCTCGAGCACACTTACAACAGCCTCATTACCTTCAAATTGCGCCTTTGGATGAAGGCAATTATCGCAGGCTTCACAGTTATCCCTGGGATACTCTTCACCAAAGTAGTGGAGCAGCAGCTTTCTCCGGCACACCGATGATTCAGCATATGATACTGTTTCAAGAAGAAGCTGTTTTCCTATCTCCTGTTCGGCAATAGGTTTCCCCTGCATGAATTTCTCCAGCTTCAGGATATCATTGTAGCTGTAGTATGCAATGCAGTTTCCTTCACCGCCGTCCCTGCCGGCACGCCCGGTCTCCTGGTAATAGCCCTCGAGGCTTTTCGGAATATCGTAATGAATAACAAACCGGACATCGGGCTTATCTATGCCCATCCCGAAAGCAATTGTTGCCACAATTATATCGGCCTCCTCCATCAGGAATTTATCCTGGTTCATAGTGCGGGTAGCTGAATCCATTCCCGCATGGTAGGGAAGAGCCTTTATTCCGTTTACCTTAAGTACCTCGGCAATCTCTTCAACCTTCTTTCTGCTGAGGCAATATATTATACCTGATTTCCCGGCGTTGTTCTTTATATATTTAATGATCTCCTTAGTAACATCCTGTTTAGATTTTACCTCATAGTAAAGGTTTGGCCTGTTAAAGGAAGATTTATAGATACCTGCATCCAGGATACCAAGGTTTTTCTGTATATCATGCTGGACTTTCGGAGTTGCAGTAGCAGTCAGGGCTATTATAGGTGACCTTCCGATAGTATCTATAATCGGCCTTATACGCCTGTACTCCGGCCTGAAGTCATGTCCCCACTCTGAGATACAGTGTGCCTCATCAACTGCATAAAAGGAGATTCTGATATTTTTAAGAAATTCAATATTCTCCTCTTTTGTCAATGATTCAGGTGCAACATAAAGAAGTTTTGCACTGCCCGACAGGACATCTTTCTTTACCCTGTTTATCTCGGTCTTGGTAAGTGAGGAGTTCAGAAAGTGTGCAACATCATCGTCGGTGCTGAAGTTCCTCATAGCATCAACCTGGTTTTTCATCAGCGCAATAAGCGGTGAGATGACTATTGCCGTGCCCTCCTTCATCACAGCGGGCAACTGATAGCAAAGTGATTTGCCTCCCCCTGTGGGCATGAGTACAAAAGTATCCTTCCCTTCAAGGACATTTCTGATAATAGGCTCCTGATTACCCTTAAAAGTGTCAAACCCAAAATATTTTTTCAGGTAATCATGTATAGTAGAATTGTTAAGCATATCCTTCCCTAAATGATAATAAACGGGAAACTGCAAAAAAAATGATTTTACAGTTTACATAAAGTTAATAAAATTCTAAATCAAATAATCGTTTTATATTATTATTAACATAAACTCAAATTAATTTATGAATGACACAATTTTCATAGACCAAAGATTTTATGTTGCTTTGCAAAAGAAGATTTATCATCTTTGCAGGCTGATTTCAAACTAATTTATATCCGTGCTCATGGCAACGTTTTGGAAAAAAGGGAAAAAGGGTGAGAAGGAAATGTCATTTCTTGAACACCTTGAAGAGTTAAGATGGCACATTATCCGCTCAATTTTAGCAGTTGTGATCTTTATGATACTTGCATTTATCTTTAAAAATTTTATTTTCGACCGCGTTATACTTGGCCCGAAAAGCCCTGAATTTATAACAAACCGTCTGCTTTGCAAGCTGGGAGAATATCTCAACACAACTTCATTATGTATCAATACCAAACCTCTGAATCTCATTAATATAAAAATGTCGGGCCAGCTTACAACCCATATTACGGTATCTATGGTAGCTGGACTTATACTTGCATTCCCTGTTATCCTCTGGGAATTCTGGCAGTTCTTTAAACCTGCGCTCCGCCCAAATGAAGCCAGGTATGCCAAAGGTGCCGTCATGGCTGCATCGCTTCTGTTTTTCACAGGTGTGCTCTTCGGATATTTTATGCTGGCTCCTCTTTCAATTCATTTCCTGAGTTCATATATTATAAGTGAGGATATTGTAAATCAGATTAATATAAGATCCTATATAGGCACTCTGACATCAATATGTCTTGCCACGGGACTTGTGTTCGAACTCCCGATTATTGCTTTCTTCCTTACGAAAATTGGTCTTATTACTCCCACTTTCATGAGAAAATACAGGAAGCATGCGATTGTGGTCATATTTATAATTGCCGCTATAATTACACCTCCGGATGTTTTTTCCCAGACACTCGTGGCTATTCCTCTTTTGATCCTGTATGAGGTCAGCATCCTTATCTCTGCCCGGGTAATGAAGCAGAAGGATAAAGAGCGAGAGGACTTCCTGAAGGACGATGACAGTGCGGCTCAAACTGTTACTTCATAGCATCTGCGATGAAACTGCATACGGAGAATCTTGTAAAAAAATACCATAACAGAACGGTAGTTGATCATGTCTCGGTTGAGGTTGAACAGGGGGAGATCGTGGGTCTGCTCGGACCCAACGGCGCCGGCAAGACAACTACTTTTTACATGATTGTCGGACTTATAAGACCGCGGGAGGGAAAAATATTCCTTGATGATGAGGAAATTACAACCCTTCCTGTATACAAACGAGCAAGGAAAGGGATCGGATATCTTGCCCAGGAGGCCTCAGTATTCAGAAACATGTCAGTCGAAGATAATATAAGGGCAGTTCTTGAGATGTCAGGTTTTCCGGTTGAAGAGCAAAGGGAAAGACTTGAGATTCTGCTGAACGAATTCGGGCTGCAGAAGATCAGGAAAAGCAAAGGGATCCAGCTCTCGGGAGGTGAGAGAAGACGTACTGAGATCGCCAGAGCCCTGTCGCTTAAGCCGAAGTTCATCCTGCTTGACGAACCTTTCGCAGGAGTAGACCCTATCGCCGTGGAAGATATTCAGGAAATTGTATCAAAGCTGAGAGAAAAACAAATCGGCATCCTGATAACCGACCATAACGTCCATGAAACACTTTCTATAACCGACCGTGCCTACCTCCTTTTCGAAGGACGGATCCTTAAGTCGGGGACATCAATGCAACTGGCAGATGATGAGCATGTAAGAAAAGTCTACCTTGGAAAGAACTTTGAACTGAGAAGGTAACACAATCAATTTGTTTTCACGATAATTTATTATACTTTTGCGGGAAATTTTTACCGCGGATGTGTCGTAATTGGTAGCCGAGCAAGACTTAGGATCTTGTGTCCTCGTGACGTGGGGGTTCGAGTCCCTTCATCCGCACAAATGTGACAAGCCGCCTGTAACGACCTTCATTAAAGCGTTTTGGCGGTTTTTTTAACTATGCAACAAACACCTGATAAAATGAATATTACCAGAGAAAACATCGACGATCTGAATGCCGTATTAAAGGTTGAGATCAGGAAGCCCGATTATGAAGAGAGGGTTGAAAATGTATTGAAAGACTACAGAAAAAAAGCAAATATAAAGGGATTCCGTCCGGGAATGGTACCCATTGGCCTGATAAAAAAAATGTACGGTAAAGCCGTGCAGATTGATGAGATCAATAAAATAGTAACTGAAAATATACAAAAATATATTGCAGATGAAAAACTTGAGATCCTGGGTGATCCTCTTCCGAAGCCGGATGAGCAGGAGGCAATTGATTTCGACACCCAGGAAGACTTTACCTTTTCTTTCGAACTCGGACTCGCTCCGGCTTTTGAGCTTAACCTGACAAAAAAGAATAAAGTCGCACAATACGATATAATCATCGATGAAAAGATGAGAAACGAATATATCGAGAGCTATACGCGACGTTACGGTGAATTAAGAAATGCTGACGAATCCGGGGAAAAGGATGTCCTTAAAGGGAAAATAGAAGCAATTGACGAGGAGGGAAATGTAATACCTGAGGGTCCTTCTGCACCCGAAACATCGCTAAGTATCGATATTATCCGCGACAAAAAAATTAAAAAGCAGTTTCTGGCAAAAAGCAAGGACGATTCCATCGATTTTGACATTAAAAAGGCCTTCCCTAATGAGACTGAAATAGCCGGCCTGCTGCATAAGAAGAAGGAAGAAGTTGCTGAAATCGGCAGCAATTTCAGGTTTACAATCAATGAAATAAGCCGCTTCTATCCGGCAGAACCGGGAACAGAGCTATTTAACAGGATCTATGGAGAGGGAGTTGTTAACTCGGAAGAAGAATTCATGAAGAAGATCGAAGAGGAGATTGCAGGAAATCTTAAACGCGAAAGCGAATACAAACTGATGCTGGATATTAAAACCCTCACCCTTGAGAAAAATGATTTTCAGCTTCCTGAAGAGTTCCTGAAAAAATGGCTTCTGAGGGTGAACGAAAATACTACCGCCGAACAGATAGAAAAAGAATTTGACAGCTTCAGGAAGGATCTCAGATGGCAGCTACTGAGAAATAAAATAGCACGCGACAACGATATAAAGATAACCGAGGAGGAGTTGCTTGCAGAGGCTGCCAACGTTACAAGGTACCAGTTCAGGCAATATGGATTGTTTTATGCCACCGACGAACAGATCAACAATTATGCAAAAGAGACTCTTAAAAGAGAAGAGGACGCCAAACGAATTGCAGAAAAGATACTTGAAGAAAGGGTAACCCTTATCTTAAAAGATCTTGTGAAGCTTGAGAGCAAGAGTGTTACCGTGGAGGAATTCAATAAGCTTTTTGAATAGTAATCAATGCTTTGGAATGATTAATTTTTATTTTATTATCTTTGTAAGTTAAATTTTTAATCCGGAAAATATGAGCATTCTTGACGATTTTGGAAAATATGCGAAAAGCAAACGCGGAGTAAGCAGCCTGAGCCTGCATAAATACTCCTCTATATACGGAAGCTATATATCCCCCACAATTATTGAAGAGAGACAATTAAACGTTGCATCAATGGACGTTTTTTCACGTCTTATGATGGACAGGATTATTTTTCTCGGTCTGCCCATTGATGATTATGTGGCAAATATTATCCAGGCCCAGCTTCTTTATCTTGACTCATCCGATCCCGGAAAAGATATCCAGATCTACTTCAATACCCCTGGCGGATCAGTGAATGCAGGCCTTGGAATTTATGATACAATGCAGTATATATCCGCCGATATTGCGACTATATGTACAGGTATGGCAGCCTCAATGGGTGCAGTGCTGCTGACAGCCGGCAAGAAAGGCAAAAGATCCGCTCTCAAGCACTCCAGGATAATGATCCACCAGCCTATGGGTGGTGCGGAAGGAGTTGCATCCGATATCGAAATTACCGTACGTGAAATTGTGAAACTCAAGCGGGAACTTTATGAGATCATAGCTCTTCATTCCGGCAATTCGATCGAAAAGGTTGAAAAAGATTCTGACAGGGATTACTGGATGACTTCCGAGGAAGCCAAAGAGTATGGTATGATTGACGAGATTCTGCAAAAAACACAAAAATAGTCAGCAATGGATAAATGTTCATTTTGCGGCAGAACAAAAAAAGAGGCAAATATGCTGATTGCCGGTCTTGAAGGGTTTATCTGCGATCACTGTATCGAACAGGCGTATAGCATAATGAACGAAGAGCTGGGGAACAAGAAGAATATCAAATTTGATACGATTAACCTTCTTAAACCTGCAGAAATTAAAAATTTTCTCGATCAGTATGTAATCGGCCAGGATATGGCAAAAAAGATAATATCCGTCGCCGTATATAACCATTACAAAAGGTTAATGCAAAAACCTGATGCGGAAGATATTGAAATAGAAAAATCAAACATTATCCTTGTCGGAGAGACTGGCACAGGGAAAACTCTGCTGGCCAGAACTGTGGCAAAAATGCTGCATGTCCCATTCACAATTGTAGACGCAACTGTACTTACTGAAGCCGGTTATGTAGGGGAAGATATTGAAAGTCTTCTGACAAGACTCCTTCAGAATGCTGATTATGATGTAAAGGCTGCTGAGAAAGGAATAGTCTTCATTGATGAGATCGACAAGATCGCACGAAAGGGCGACAACCCCTCGATAACCCGTGATGTATCAGGAGAGGGTGTACAGCAGGGACTTCTCAAACTGCTGGAAGGTTCTATCGTGAACGTACCGCCCCAGGGAGGAAGAAAACATCCTGAACAAAAAATGATCCCGGTAGATACAAAAAATATCCTGTTCATCTGCGGCGGGGCATTCGAGGGTATTGATAAGAAAATTGCACAAAGACTCAACACCCAGATAGTTGGTTTTGGCGCTTCAAAAATCAGGGAAAAGGTTGATAAAGACAACCTTCTGCAGTACATTGCACCCCAGGACCTCAGGTCTTACGGGCTGATTCCTGAAATAATCGGAAGGCTGCCTGTCCTCACTCATCTTAATCCACTTGACAGGGATGCTCTCAGAGCCATACTTACTGAACCTAAAAATGCCCTGATCAAACAGTATATCAAGCTTTTTAAAATGGATGATATTGATCTTACATTTGCCGATGGAGTGCTTGATTATATTGTCGACAAAGCCATTGAATTTAAGCTGGGCGCCCGTGGATTAAGATCAATTTGCGAAGCTATAATGCTTGACGCCATGTTCGAAATGCCTTCAATTGAAACCAGCGAGCTCGAAATCACAATCGATTATGCAAGCCACAAGCTTGAAAGAATAAACCTGAAGGTACTGAAAGCCTCATAAAATAAAAGGGCGGCTGACTTTTTCAACCACCCTCGATTTTCATCTCTTCTGTAAATTATCTTAACATTTTTCGCAGTTTGTGCTCAGGAATCAGCGGAACCTGTAAGGGAGTCATCCGGTATTAAATCGCAGTCCTTTCGTTCATATACTGTAAAAGTATAAGGAATTCTTTCATCCCCGCCTGATATATAATCCTTCTTATCAATGGCTTCCCATAACGCCGGATCTATCTCCGGGAAATATATATCTGCCGGGGCGGTTTTGTGCACATGAGTTATATAGAGCCGGTCAGCAATAGACATAAACTGTCGGTAGACGCTTCCTCCTCCAATAACGAATATCTCCCTCCCTGTGCCACATTTGGTAAGCGCATCCTCCAGGGAATATGCAGTAACCGAATTTTCAAAGACATCACTCTGATCGTCGGTAAGAACAACATTCATTCGCCCGGGCAGAGGCTTTCGCGGCAATGATTCCCAGGTTTTTTTCCCCATGACAACAACATTCCCGGTTGTCATCTTTTTAAACCGTTTCAGATCCTCAGGAATATGCCACAGTAGTTCATTATCCTTTCCTATACCCAGGTCTTCGGAAACTGCAACAATAATTGAAATCATACTTTAACTTTTTTCCTTTTTCCAAATCTTCAATTCTCATCCGTCAACTCTCCCTGACTTCAGACAGATATATCTCCCTTAATATGGGGATGAGCCACATAGCCGGTGAGAGTAAAATCTTCATACCTGAATTTAAGGATATCTGTTACTGAAGGATTTAAATTTATTACCGGAAGCTTATAGGGTTCCCTGGTAAGCTGCAGTTTAACCTGCTCAATATGATTCAGATAGATATGAGCATCTCCAAGGGTATGAACGAACTCCCCCGGCTTCAGACCGGTAACCTGCGCCACCATGTGTGTCAGAAGTGCGTATGAGGCAATATTGAAGGGCACACCGATGAAGATATCAGCACTTCTCTGATAAAGCTGGCATGACAATTTTCCTCCTGCAACATAAAACTGGAACAAAATATGGCATGGCGGCAGAGCCATTTTTTCAAGCTCACCCACATTCCAGGCACTGACGATATGTCTGCGCGAGTCAGGATGTTTCTTTATTGAGTCAATGACATTCAGAAGCTGGTCAATCTTCCTTCCTCCCTCTGCAGGCCATGACCTCCACTGGTACCCGTAAACAGGGCCCAGGTTTCCGTTCTCATCAGCCCAGTCGTCCCATATCTTAACTCCATTGGCCTTAAGATAGCTTATATTCGTGTCGCCCGAAATGAACCAGAGCAATTCGTGAATGATTGATTTCAGGTGAAGTTTTTTTGTAGTAAGGAGCGGGAATCCGTCACCCAGGTCAAATCTCATCTGATAACCAAAAACGCTTATTGTACCTGTTCCTGTCCTGTCGGATTTTTCGGTACCGTTCTTCAGCACATGATCAAGAAGATTCAGATATTGCTTCATCCTGTTAAATGTATACTATAAAGGTGAAATTCTGGCAGCCCAGCCTCCTCCGGGAGCAAGATGAATTTTCATCCTGTCGCCCGATTTTACATTAACCCTGTAATGCTTATAGTCGCCGGCATACCTGTCAGCATTTATGCCATCCTGAAATATCTCCATGCTATAATTGCCTCCGGGGAGAAATGAGAGATCCAGATCCATGTCGCGGCTGGTCCAGTCAGTTAAGGCCCCTGCAAACCATTCCTTCCCTGACCTTCTTGCAAGTAGAAGATAATCCCCTACTTTCGCATCAAGTACTTTTATATCATCCCATACTACAGGAATATTTACAATAAAATTTGTTGTTTCCTGCTCCTTCATGTAATTTGAAGGACTATCCGAGAGCATCTGCAGGGGGCTTTCATAAATAACATACAGCGCAACCTGATGTGCCCTGGTTCCCTGGCTCTCCGGGCGGGTAAAATGCGGTGTAAAATTAACACTGTCCATATTTACCAAAGCTCCCGGGGTATAATCCATCGGACCGGCAACCATCCGGGTAAACGGGATTGTAACGTCATGGTCGGGATTAATGTCTCTGCTCCACTTGTCATTCTCCATTCCCTTAACTCCTTCCCGTGTAAGTGCATTTGGCCAGGTACGGCCTATTCCGTCAGGCTTGTATGCTCCATGGAAGTCGATCAGCAGATGATGTTCCGCTGTTTTTTTTATGGCTTCAAGATAAAAATTGACCATCTTCTGATCATCTCTCTGCATAAAATCCACCTTGACTCCCTTTACGCCCCATTGTTCATAAAGATCCAGAGCTTCATCCATATTGTCCCAAAAGGATTTCCAGACCACCCACAGGATCACACCTACATCTTTGGCTCCCGCATACCTGCACAGCTCCGGGACATCTATCTCCGGTACCTGTTCCAGAACATTGCCCAGCTTATACCACCCCTCATCCAGGATTATGTATTTAATCCCGTTCTTTGCGGCAAAATCTATGTAATACTTATAGGTCTCATTATTGATCCCCGCCCTGAAATCTACTCCGTAAATGTTATTGGCGTTCCACCAGTCCCAGGCAACCTGCCCGGGTTTTATCCATTTTGTATCCGCAATCCTGTTAGGTGCGGCAAGTTTGAATACCAGGTCACTTTCAATCAATCCTCCATCGTTCTCAGATATGATGAATACCCTCCAGGGGAACGTCCTTGTACCTTTGGTCTCTGCAATATAATCCTTTGTACCGGTCACATAAAGATTGCGGTCTCCCTCGAGTTTTTCCGTTGCCGGATAATGAGGCCATGTGCCCGTGATCCTGCCTGATCCGGCTCCCCGGATCCACATGCCGGGGTAGTCCTCTATATCCGATTCTGTTACAAGGATATTTACACCGTCTGACTTAAAAAGGGTTGGCAGGCTGGCAAGATGATTTTCACCTATTGTATCGAGGGAGGAGTAGATAAATGTCCGTTCATTGTGCGACATAAAGCTGACTTCAAGCGGATACCAGGAATGAGAGCCTGCCGGAAACTCAAATTCAGAAATCTCGTCTTTCACAGTGATATCGTTTTTGAGAGCTGTCTCAAAACGGTAAGCCACACCATCGTTATAGGCTCTGAAATGAACAGAGAATCCAGATTTGAATGTAATTACCAGAAGGTTGCAGTTATCGGTAACCACCGATCGCTTATATGCCACAACGGGAGTGATGACCTCATTAACCGTGCTGAGTGATGTCTTCTTAACCTCTTCATTTTCACCCAGGGTCCGGCCATTTGCCAGAACCATGGCGATTTTAGAATTGGTCAGTATCTCTTTCCCGTCATACGTAGCGGTCCATTTTATATCACTTCCTACATTTACTGAAAGCACCGTCCTGCCATCAGGCGATGAGACGCTGTAATCTTTTGCAGAGGCTGACCCTGCCATTAATGCAAACAAAATAACCAGAAGAAAATTTCTTGTCATAGCTAATTTTTTATGAGTGTTTGATTCCTGTATCCCCGTGAAGACATTAACCCTTCTTTTTCTTTCTTTTCTCAATCTCATCCCTGATGGAGGCAGCTCTTTCATAATCTTCTGTCTTAACAGCCTCGTCAATAAGCTTGAAAAGCTCTTCATCGGAATATGAGTCATATTTTGTACTCTCTGCTTCAAAAATTGTGTCTGTCTCACCGGAAGGTGTCGCTTCACTATCGGAAGGACTGATTGTAATCCCTGCTTTGTCGAGAATCTCCTCGGTGATATATATGGGGCTGCCGAATCTGAGTGCAATAGCTACAGCATCGGAAGTCCTGCTGTCGATGGAAAAGGACTTGCCTCCGTTGGTGCAGATAAGCTTTGAAAAAAAGACTCCCTCCTCAAGTTTGTAAATCATTACTTCGGTAATGGAAATATTAAATTCATCCGCAAATTTTTTGAACAGATCGTGAGTCAACGGGCGCGGAGGATCCAGGTTTTCAAGTTTTATTACGATTGCCTGAGCTTCAAATCCTCCTATTATTATCGGAATCCTTCTCTCGCCATTCTCTTCGACCAGTATTAACGCATAGGCTCCCGACTGAGTCTGACTATAGGATATCCCCATTACTTTTAGCTTTACTCTCTTCATCTCAAATGTTTATGTACCCATGCGACTCAAGAAACACAATTGCCTTTAACAAATATAAAGATAATCAAAGTAACAGTTGCCGTTACAATTTTCTTTTTTTTTAACATGATCCAAACAAATACATGCCTTCAGATCTTTCACTTATGATAATTACCCGGCTGACGGAACCTGACGTGTTTTATATAACAAACAAAATATTCACCGGATTGATTTGTAAATTATCTATTTTGTATATCTTTGCAGTCCAAAATCAGATAAATCCGCAGGGGCAACTGAAGATATGTGATTAATAAATCATATACGCCTCACGGAAAAACATAAAAGAGAAAAAAGATGTACGCAATCGTAGAAATTGCCGGTCAGCAGTTTAAGGTAGAGGCAGGAAAAAAGATATTTGTTCACCGTCTGGAAGCTGAAGAGGGTAAAAAGCTGGAATTCGATCAGGTGCTTTTAATTGAAGAGGAGGGTAACATAGTTGTCGGGGAGCCTACTATCAAAGATGCTGTAGTTGAGGGCCAGGTACTTGACCATATGAGAGGTGACAAGGTTATAGTATTCAAAAAGAAGAGAAAGAAAGGATACAGGGTCAAAAATGGTCACCGCCAGAACTTTACGCAGGTTGAGATCCTGAGTATAAATGGAAAAGGATCTGAGAAAAAAGCAGTTGCCCGGAAAGAAAAAGCCGCTGTTGCTGAATTAAGCGTTACTGACGAACCTGTAAAGGAGAAAAAAAGCTCAGCAAAGAAACCTGCTAAAAAAGTTGAAAAAGCTCCGGCTAAGAAAGCAGCACCAAAAAAAGCTACTGAGAAAAAAACACCGGTGAAAAAACCGGCAGCAAAAAAAACTCCCAAAGCAAAGAAATAACCGGAAAATATTTAAGCAAATAAAAACAGAATATTATGGCACACAAGAAAGGGGCAGGCAGTTCTCGTAACGGTCGTGATTCGCATAGTAAAAGACTGGGCGTGAAGCTGTTCGGCGGCCAGACGGCCAAGGCAGGAAACATCATTGTCCGCCAGAGAGGAACCAGGCACAACCCGGGCCTCAATGTAGGACTTGGTAAGGATCATACTCTGTTCGCACTCATTGATGGAGAAATTGAATTCAAAAGGAAAAAAGATAATAAGACCTATGTATCCGTAAAGGAACTGAAATAGTCTCTCCTTACAGTTATTACACAATTTGAAAAAAGTTTGTCTTATTCGCAGGGGATAAAGAGATAATTTGTCATAATGAAAAACCGGCTCCCGAAATTCTTTTCTGCATAAGGAAAGAAACTTCGGGAGTTTTTAATAATTTTACGGCAGGCTTCATCTGCCTTTTTTTTTAATACCTGACTGATTATGCTGACACTAAATCTGATCCGCGAAAATAAGGATTTTATTATTGAACGTCTCAAGGTTAAAAACTTTGATGCGAAGGATATTATAGACAGGATCATTGCACTCGATTCCTCACGCCGTGAATTACAATCCAGGTCAGATCTGCTCCAGAGCGAAATGAACCGAATCTCCAAAGAGATCGGGGCGCTTATGAAGGATGGAAAAAGAGATGAGGCCGAGGCAGCAAAAGTAAAGACCTATTCTCTAAAGGAGGAGATCAGGACACTCTATGACAAGCTGATACCCATTGATGACTCCCTGAAGAATGAGATCGTCAGCCTGCCAAATATTCCCCACGCTTCGGTTGCACCCGGTCATGGTGCAGATGATAATGTAACTGTAAGGGAGGGTGGTGTGATGCCTGACCTTTCTGAAAAGGCGCTGCCTCACTGGGACCTGATAAAAAAATACGATATCATAGATTTTGATCTGGGCATCAAACTGACCGGTGCAGGATTTCCGGTTTACCTTGGTAAAGGAGCAAAGCTCGAAAGGGCTCTCATAAATTTCTTTCTTGATGAGGGTGGAAAGGCAGGCTACAGGGAGGTTATGCCCCCGATAATGGTAAACGAGGACTCAGGGTTCGGTACCGGGCAGCTGCCTGATAAGGAGGGTCAGATGTATCATTCCACACTTGATAATTTTTATCTTATTCCAACCGCTGAAGTGCCTGTCACAAATTTATACAGGGATGTTATTCTGAATGGAGATCTGCTGCCTGTCAAAAATATTGCATATACTCCCTGCTTCAGGAGGGAGGCAGGGTCATGGGGGGCTCACGTAAGAGGGCTGAACCGCCTTCATCAGTTTGACAAGGTTGAAATAGTTCAGATTGCACATCCTGATCATTCATATGAATCACTCGATGAAATGGTCAGCCATGTCGAAGGTTTGATCTCAAAACTGGGATTACCATACCGGATTCTGAGACTTTGCGGAGGAGATATGTCTTTTACCTCGGCGCTCACTTACGATTTTGAGGTGTGGTCAGCTGCTCAGAAAAGATGGCTTGAAGTGAGTTCAGTGTCAAATTTTGAATCATTCCAGGCAAACAGGTTGAAATGCAGGTTCAGGGAGAAAGGTGACAAACAGAACCGCCTTGCCCATACTCTCAACGGAAGCGCACTGGCATTGCCGAGAATAGTTGCTGCAATACTGGAGAACAACCAGAGCGAATCAGGAATAATGATCCCGCCTGTTCTGATCCCTTACACCGGATTTGATACTATCAGCTGATATTATATTTTAATAATAGTCACGGGCAATGCCGCCAGAGAGCGGGTATTGGTCTATGGAATTTCCCTGCAGAAAATAATAAATGGAAAAGAGCAGAAAGTCATACATTTTCGCCGGACTGGCCATACTGTTCTGGTCTACTATACCTGCTGCATTTAAAATCGGGCTTGGAGAGCTGGAAATCCTTCCCATGCTTACAATAGCTTCCGTTACCTCAACGGTTGTACTGTTTATAATAATCCTCTCTACTAACAAAACTGACCATATCAGAAAGAGCTCCGGACGGGATCTTCTGAATTCAGCTATTCTGGGTTTTATAAATCCCTTTCTGTACTATCTGATACTTTTAAAAGCCTATCAGCTTCTCCCTGCGCAGGTTGCACAACCCCTTAACATGATATGGCCCGTAATCCTGGTCTTTCTTTCAGTACCGGTACTTGGCCAGAAAATCGGGAGAAAAAGCTTTATCGCACTTTTTATAAGCTTTGCCGGCGTGTATATAATCTCTTCACAGGGCCATCTTTTCGGAAGCAGTGGCGCCAACGCTCACAGGTGTGCTCCTGGCCACGGGCAGTTCAATTTTCTGGGCATTCTATTTTATTCTTAACGTAAAGGATAAAAGGGATGAGGCTGTTAAACTGTTTCTCAATTTCATGTTTGGTTCCGTCTACCTGATAACTGCAATGGTCATTACAGGAAAATGGCCTGCAGGAATCGGATTAAAGGGAGCGCTTGGAGCGGTATATATTGGTATTTTTGAAATGGGCATAACATTTTTCTTCTGGCTGAAGGCTCTCAGCCTGGCACCTACAACAGATAAAATAAGTAATCTTGTATATTTCGCTCCGTTTTTTTCGCTTGTCTTTGTACACTTTATTATTAAAGAACCCGTTTATTATACTACTCCGGCCGGACTGGTGCTGATCATCTGTGGAGTTTTAATTCAAAACAGTAAAACCGGAAGATTAAATAATTAACTTTGAAATCAATATTAAAATTTGAAAAATGAAGCTATCCAAGCTGCTTTTCGTTACGGTCCTGGTTCTTTCTGCTTTTGCCTCTTGCAAGAAGGATAAAGTTGTTACAGTTGTTACACCAACGTCAGAACTGACTCCTGCCATGGCCAGAGACAGTCTGTACGACATAATGAATGAGTGGTATTACTGGTACGATGTTATGCCAACAGTAAATAAGAGTAATTATGCCGACCCTTATGCGCTTATGGATGCAATGCGGTACAAACCGCTTGACAGGTGGAGCTTTGTGGCTGACTATAATGAGTTTATGGCACAGATGCAGGGATCATTCGTGGGACACGGCTTCAGGATAGGGATTGACGACTCCCTGAATGCACGCATTGTAATGATCTATTCCGGCTCTCCGCTGTATGCACAAGGTGTCCGCAGGGGCTGGATAGTAGAAAAGATAAACGGCACTGATGTTGCACCCGCATTACTGTCAACTGATCCTGCAGCATATTCCAATCTGATTGGTCCCGGTCAGGCCGGCATCACCAATGTCTTCCTGTTCCGGAAACCGGATAGTACAGAGGTCACGATCACATCGACAAAATCATCATTTACCCTGAATTCAGTAATCCTGTATGATACACTTAACCTTTCATCGGGAGTAACAGGTCACCTGGTCTTTGATTCATTTATAGCTCCCTCCGAATCTGAACTTGCCACTGCATTCTCATTCTTTAATGCATACGGGATCAAGGATCTGATTCTTGACCTGAGATATAATTCAGGAGGATACCTTTATATAGCCCAGGAGCTTGCAAGCTATATAGCGGGGTATGCAAACCATGGATCCGAATTTGTCAGGTTATCCTATAATAATAAACATCCTGAAAAAAACACTACATTTCCACTTCTGACACCTCCATATTCCATCACTCTTCCGCGAATGGTTGTGATCACATCGCGTGAAACCGCATCTGCAAGCGAATGCGTGATGAACGGGCTAAAACCATTTATGAATATTATAAGTATCGGGGATACGACAAACGGGAAACCTGCCGGAATGGATGGAGGAGATATCGGTAAAAAATATTTTATTGCTCCTGTAACCTTTAAAATTGTAAATAAGAATAATGAAGGCGATTATTTTGCAGGTATCGCCCCGGAAGCTCTGGTTTCAGATGATATCACCCATGATTTCAATCAGAGGCAGGAATTGTGCCTGAAAGCAGCCATAAGTTACCTTGAGAACGGAGCTGTGTTAAGAAAAAGCGTATCGTCGTTTAAACGGCATCCACAGTTTTCTGAAAAACCTGCCTGGATGAATAATGTATTTTTACATAATAAGTAATTATTATTACAAATAACCAGGGAGCTTGAAGGTTAAAGCAAAAGAGAGGATCATTCTCGGAATCGATCCCGGTACTAATATTACCGGATATGGCGTAATAAAAGCGTCAGGCACGGTTCCTGAACTTCTGGCTATTGGTTTTGTGGATCTCTCAAAATTTGATGATCATTACCTTATCCTGAAACATATCTTTGAAAGGACCATTGGGATAATTGACGAATACCATCCTGATGAGCTTGCAATAGAGGCTCCTTTTTTTGGCAAGAACGTACAGTCGATGTTAAAGCTCGGAAGGGCCCAGGGTGCAGCTATTGCCGCTGCCCTGACGCGTTCGTTGCCGATATTCGAATATGCTCCCAGGAAGATCAAAATGTCTATTACCGGGCAGGGTGCCGCATCTAAGGAACAGGTGGCCGCAATGCTTATGAACATATTGAAATTTAAAATGACAGATATTAAGCTGGACGCCACCGACGGGCTTGCAGCAGCCCTCTGTCACTTTTACCAGACAAATAATCCTGCCCAGGAAAAGGCCTATAACAGCTGGAAAGATTTTATGAATAAGCACCCCGGCAGAGTGAAATAGGTTCTCTCATTCAGACCCTGGCGAATGCAAGCGCTACCACGCTTACCCTGACGCCCTCCACTCTCAGAAGCTCATTTACGCACGCTTCTATTGTTGATCCGGTAGTGATTACATCATCAACAAGCAATACATGTCTCCCCTTGATTCTTTCGCGATCTTTCACGCGGAATATCCCGTTAACATTTTCCCACCGTTCATAACGCGAGCGATTTGTCTGGGTCGGAGACAGGACTATCCTCTCCAGGGATCCTGTATCGACTGGCAGACCCGTCACCCCGGCAATGCCTTTTGATACAGATTCACTCTGATTGAAGCCTCTCAACCGTTCTTTATCCTTATGCAGGGGAACAGGAATAATAAGGTCTATTCCGTCAGTAAATCCTGAAGATTTCAGAGAGAGACCATAAATCCTCCCCAGTTCATCTCCTAATTCGCTTATCCCCTTATACTTCAGATTATGAATCAGATTTCTTATCCGGCTTCCTTTTGTGTAAAAGGAGAATGCAGCAGCTTTTTCCACCATACATCTTCCCCAGAATAGCCTGGCTACGGGATTTTCAGCTTCCAGATGATAATTGGTTCTTGGAATGGAAACATAACACCCGGTACATATGAGATTTTCATTCCTGAGAAGATGATCCCCAC
Organism: uncultured Bacteroidales bacterium; assembly: GCA_963816345.1. Taxonomy (GTDB): domain Bacteria; phylum Bacteroidota; class Bacteroidia; order Bacteroidales; family VadinHA17; genus LD21. The sequence goes on along the minus strand of CAWFKI010000003.1, from coordinate 363,594 downwards.
AGGCGTAACAGATCCGTGGAAAGAGGAGACTGATAAAATCGTCCCAGACATCATAAAGCCAGTTCATGCAGCGGGCAGAATCATACCCCTAAAGGTATGAATAATGAACTGTTTCTCAAAGTATAACCTTACTGCTAATTTTCTCTGCGATCTCTTTGAATTCCTCCGGCGACAGCTTCAGCTTGGGATTTCTGAAGTTCACATCATCCATGCTGTTCATCGGCACCAGGTGGATATGTGCATGAGGGACCTCAAGTCCCAGGACAGCTATGCCGATACGCCTGCATGGGATGGCACTCATAATGGCTGCAGCTACTTTTTTGGAGAAAATGATAAGCCCGGAGAGCTGTTCATTATCAAGGTCAAACATATAATCCGTCTCCTGTTTGGGTACGACAAGGGTATGCCCGGGCCTGAGAGGATTTATATCGAGAAAGGCAAAGTACCTCTCGTCTTCTGCTATCCGGTAACAGGGTATCTCGCCATTAATGATCTTAGTGAATACTGTTGCCATTATGACAAAAATAATGAATGTTAAACTGAAATAGAGATAATCTCAAAATGGATGACGCCCGACGGCACTTTGATCTCAACCACATCCCCTATCTTTTTACCGATCAGACCCTGGGCAATGGGAGAACTGACTGCAATTTTGCCCAGTTTGAAATTTGCTTCACTCTCCGGAACAATCTGATATTCCATTACAGAGTCGTTGGTTTTGTTGTGTATCTTTACCTTATGTAGAATTCTGACAGATGAGATATCAATTTTTGTCTCATCTATTACTCTTGACCTGGCAACTATATCCTGGAGTTTAGATATTTTCATCTCAAGCATGCCCTGAGCCTCTTTGGCAGCAGAATACTCAGCATTTTCAGAAAGATCACCCTTATCCCTGGCATCTGCTATCTGCCTGGATATCAAAGGTCTCTCAACGTTTCTCAAAAGATCAAGTTCATCTTTAAGTTTCTGAAGACCTTCCTCTGTCACATAAATAGTCTCTGACATGTTCTCTCTTATTATTAAAAAATAAGAAGAATTCCGGTTTTGCCGGAACTCTTCACCAACAAATATATAAAATATTTTAATTATTTACAAAAATTAACACAGCGAACAAGCGCTTAATATCGATTTACTTTTAATAATACTACTACCCTATTTGTATTTCCGGGCTGCTTCCCTGGAACCTGATTTTGTCCTCCTGAGCCTTTCTTTATGCCTGACCTCGGTATCTTTTTTGTTCTGCTTCATACGTGCCTGTACTTCAGGCGTTTGAATATCAAATGCCCTTTGTTGTGATTTTTTCACCACCTCTGCATATTCCTTTTTAAGCTTCTTCTCGTTGGTCTCCTGTTTCTTTTTGGCATCGAGCACCTTTCGTGGTTCTCTTGCCTTTATCTTTTTATTTTTGCCTGAAGATTTGCCGAAGAATCCCTTTTCAAGACTTTTAGGCCGCCTGTTATCTGAACTCTGGGCGTTGCCTGTTCCAAGAATAAACAGCGTAAATAAAACCAGCAACAGAGGCTTCCTGATATATAAATAATTCATCTTCAGTAATTGCAATATTTATTTGACGATAACGTTAAATTCAGTGAGGTATTATTAAATTTACACACTAAATCAAAGCTGTTGACATCATATTCAAAAATAGGTTTTTTTTTATTTGCAATGACGCTTGCCGTTACTTTAAGTTCGTGCAATAAAAACAAGAATGATGTTATCCCTGACGTTTATGTAAATTTTACTCTCGATATCAATGATCCTCAGTTTGTTAACCTGATTGCAATCGGAGCTGATACTGTTGATGCCCGAACCAATAACTGGGGTTCGTCAGCTGCCGGGTTTAATGGAAACGGTATAATAATCTACAATGGAGGAGATGAATTTTACGCCTATGACCGTACCTGTCCGCATGATTATATGCTTAACGGCACTAATGTGAAGGTAATAGCTGATTTTACTATAGCAACCTGCCCTTTATGCGGTACCGTTTATTCTCTCTCCTCTTTCGGTACTCCTGCATCAGGTATTGGCCGGTATCCTTTGAAAAACTACAGGACCAGCTTCGATGGCAGGTTTGTAAGAGTATGGAATTAATAAGGATCTCCCGGATCCTTTCACCCCGGCCTTCTTTGAATACCTCGTTAATTAGTACCTGTAATGATCAGGCTTATAAGGGCCTGCCTCAGGGACACCGATATAATCTGACTGAGCTTTTGTGAGTTTTGTAAGTTTGACTCCCAGCTGTTCGAGATGAAGCCTTGCAACCTCCTCATCAAGGTTTTTTGGCAGCCTGTATACACCTATTTCATACCTGTTTTTCCAGAGATCAATCTGGGCAAGGGTCTGGTTGCTGAAAGAATTACTCATGACAAAGGAAGGATGCCCAGTGGCACAGCCAAGATTTACAAGCCTTCCTTCAGCTAACAGGAAAATTGCATGTCCGTCAGGAAACAGATACTTATCAACCTGCGGTTTGATATTAGTTTTTCTGACCCCGGTAAGTTTATTAAGTCCGTCAACCTGGATCTCATTATCAAAATGTCCAATATTACAAACTATCGCCTGGTCTTTCATCTTCATCATGTGCCCGACGGTGATGATATCCATATTGCCTGTAGCCGTTACAAATATATTCCCTTCCTGAAGAGTCTCTTCGACAGTTTTAACTTCATAGCCTTCCATTGATGCCTGAAGGGCACATATCGGATCAATTTCCGTAACTATCACCCTGGCACCATATGATTTCATTGAACGGGCGCAACCTTTTCCCACGTCTCCGTATCCGCATACCACAACTACCTTCCCGGCTATCATTACATCTGTAGCCCGTTTTATTCCGTCTGCCAGTGATTCGCGGCATCCATACAGGTTATCGAATTTAGATTTTGTGACTGAATCATTTACATTAATTGCGGGAACCAGCAATTCTCCATTTTCCATCATCTGGTAAAGCCTGTGCACCCCGGTGGTTGTCTCCTCGGAGATCCCCTTCAGCCTGCTTACGGTATGATGCCATTTTTGCGGCTCTCTTTTAAGTATATCTTTCAGGGTGGCAAAGATAATTGCCTCTTCCCTGTTGGCAGGTTCTTTGTCCAGCAACGCGGGAGATTTTTCTGCCTTGTAACCCAGATGCACCATCAGAGATGCATCACCGCCATCGTCCACTATAAGATTGGGCCCTTCACCACCCGGAAATGAGAGAGCCTGTGCAGTACACCACCAGTATTCCTCAAGTGTCTCACCCTTCCATGCAAACACGGGTATTCCTGCTGCGGCTATCGCTGCAGCTGCGTGATCCTGTGTGGAAAATATATTACAGCTTGCCCACCTGACATCAGCCCCCAGCTCTACAAGGGTTTCGATAAGCACAGCCGTCTGTATTGTCATGTGAAGAGATCCTGTGATCCTGGCTCCCTTTAAAGGTTTTTCAGCAGAATATTTTTTCCTGATTGCCAGTAAACCCGGCATCTCCTTCTCTGCAATTTCTATTTCCTTCCTGCCGAATTCCGCAAGAGATATGTCTTTTACCTTGTATTGCATTGTATCAACTGATAGATTCATAACGTAAATGTTTTTGAGTTGCAAAGTTAAAAAAAACTATCCTCATTTTTCAGGATAAAAGCCGAAGGGTGTTTTGTTTGTCAATCTCCATCTGTTCTGCGAGTTGTTTTGTATTTTCAAATCTGATCTCATCCCTCAGCCTGTTCCTGAAACTTATCAGGATCGGCATGCCATAGATATTCCTGTCGAAATTTATTATATGAACCTCTATGCTTGTGATTGTGGCATCGTCATTGACCGTAGGATTTGACCCAATGCTCAGCATGCCCGGATAAGTCTTCCCTTCGATAAGAACCCCGACGGCATACACACCGCGACCCGGGATCAGCTTATGCTCATAATATGGTTTTATATTTGCTGTAGGAAAGCCAAGGGAGCGTCCGATCTTTCTTCCCTCAACAACGGTTCCGCTGACCTGATAGAAATACCCAAGAAGCCTGTTGGCCGTCTCAAGCCTTCCCGTCAGCAAAGCTTCACGAATTACCGATGAGCTGACCGCTTCACCATCAGCAAAGAAACCCTGCACCCGCTCCACCCTGAAGTCAAGTGACTCAGTGCATTGTCTGATAGTTTCAAAATCGCCTTCGCCTTTTCTCCCAAAATGATGATTATACCCTATAATCAGATGCCTCGTTTTTAACTTCTCAACCAGCACGTCCCTGACGAAATCACATGCCCGGATCTGGCTGAATTTTCTTGTGAATTCAATAATGATCAGATGCTCCACTTTAGCTTTATCAAGCAATTCTATTTTTTCTTCCATCGTTGTAAGAAAAGTAAGACTGCTGCTGTCTTTTTCAAGGACAAGCCGGGGGTGAGGAGAAAATGTCATGACAACTGACTCACCTTTTTCCGCTTTTGCAGAAGAAACCAGGTGATTAATGAGCATCATATGACCCCTGTGCACACCATCAAAAATTCCCATTGTTACCACGGGGTTTACCAGATCAAGCCTCTCAAATCCTTTATGAATAATCATATCTGAAGAATCTGCCTGCAAAATTAGTAAAGCCTTTGAAAGTGAAACAATAAAATGATTTAGTTTTTGTACTTTTATAGTACGTTAAGCCTTAAGCCGGACTATATGATTACTACCAGTTTTTATACTGCCGATCCCTGGCTTGAGCCTTTTACAGGCATCATTGAAAAACGGATAGGTAAATGTCTTTTAAAGGAAAAGCAACTGAAGGGCAAGGGGTCATTAAGTGATTTTGCCCTTGGTCATTATTATTATGGCCTTCACAGAACAGATGACGGATGGGTTTTCAGGGAATGGGCTCCCAATGCCACGGCCATTTTTATAAAAGGTCCGTTTTCGGGCTGGGGTGAAAAGAAAGAATTTCTGTTTGAAAGAATAAATGAAAACGGAGACTGGGAACTAAAGCTCCCCGCAGGAGCTCTGAAGCATGAAGATCTCTATAAGCTTTCTGTTCACTGGAGTGGGGGAAATGGGGAACGGATACCAGCCTATGCCAACCGGGTGGTTCAGGATGATAATACAAAAATTTTCAGCGCCCAGGTATGGCAGCCTGCAGAGGAGTACAGATGGCTGACAAAAGATATTATAAGATCAGCATCTGCCCCTGTTATATATGAAGCCCATGTAGGTATGGCAACTTCGTCAGAAAAGGTGGGATCATACCGGGAGTTTACTGAAAACGTACTTCCTGTTATCATCCGTGCAGGGTATAATACCATCCAGCTGATGGCCATCCAGGAGCATCCTTTTTACGGCTCTTTCGGATACCATGTTTCAAGTTTTTTCGCTGCCTCCTCCAGATACGGAACGCCGGATGACCTGAAGCATCTTGTTGACAAGGCACATGAGGCCGGATTAAGAGTTATTATGGATCTCGTCCACTCACACTCGGTTAAGAATGTCAATGAAGGACTGGGACTTTTTGACGGCTCTCCCGGACAGTACTTCCATTCAAATGAAAGAAGGATCCACAAGGCATGGGATTCTCTCTGCTTCGACTATGGAAAGGATAACGTGATACACTTTCTTCTTTCCAATTGCCGGTACTGGCTTGAGGAGTACAGGTTTGACGGATTCAGGTTTGACGGAGTGACAAGCATGATCTATTATGACCATGGCCTGGAAAAGAATTTTACATCATATCATGAATATTTTGACGGGAACCAGGATGAAGATGCACTTATATACCTTTACCTGGCTAACAAGCTGATACATCAGTTCAGTCCGGGTGCCCTCACAGTTGCAGAGGAGATGAGTGGTATGCCGGGCATAGCGGCCGGTACAGCAAAAAAAGGCTATGGCTTTGATTACAGACTGTCAATGGGAGTACCTGATTTCTGGATCAAACTGGTAAAAGATACCTCTGACGAGAACTGGGATACGGGCAAGCTTATGTATGAACTTACACAGCACCGCCCGGAGGAGAAGATCATATCGTACTGCGAATCGCATGACCAGGCTCTCGTTGGAGACAAAACATTAATTTTCAGGATGATTGATGCAGAAATGTACACCGGAATGGCGAAGAACTACCATAGTTTCACCATTGACCGGGGTATTGCCCTGCATAAAATGATCAGGCTCATCACTTTCAGTACATCGGCCGGAGGATACCTTAACTTTATGGGAAATGAGTTCGGCCACCCGGAATGGATTGATTTTCCCCGTGAGGGCAATAACTGGAGCTTTAAATATGCCAGGCGCCAATGGTCACTTGCCGGGAATAAAGATCTAAAATATTACGACCTGGCAAAATTTGACAGGAAGATGGTGATGCTTCACCACGACTTCAAAATTCTCGATCATCCGTACATTGACAGAATCCTGGATAATAATGCCGATAAGGTGATTGCATTTATAAGGGGCGAGCTGCTATTTGTATTCAACTTTCACCCGGTAAACTCATTTACCGACTACGGGATTCCGGTAAAAGGCAAATTCCGGGTAATCCTCGACACAGACGACCCGCTTTTCGGCGGGTTCAACAGATTTGACAGAAGCTCTGTTTACCTCTCTATCAGAAAAGCAGAAAGAGGCAGTATCAATGCCCCTTTGTACCTTTATCTGTACCTGCCTTCCAGGACTGGCCTGGTTTTTAAAAGAGAAGCTATCAGGAAAGCTACCGATCTTTAATCTATCCAGCGAAGCAGATAGAAATCCTGCCTGTGCGGGAGATCTTTATGCTTGGGATAAATACGGATACCATAAAAGAAGGAACCGGCTTTTTCAGGAACAAGATTAGCACGGTAGAGGCATTTGCCGCTCTTACAGCTTATCAGCTTGAATTCCTCCGTGGCAACATACTGATGTTCTCCCTGCTTGTTAATGTGAGTAATAATAAATTCAACGCCAACATTTTCCTTTGGTATCTTCTTGACATTCAGAGCAATTTCTGCTGTGTAATCCTGTCCCGACCTGTAAACATTATCCCTTGTCTTTTCAAAGCTGTAATTTAGCACCTCTATATTATCCCACTCCTCAAGCATTGTTTTTTTCCATTCTGCCAGCTCTTTTGCAATTTCAAAGTCGTTTGCAACCAGGTGTTTATTGCGGGAATGAAGCTTTGAATAGTACTTTTCATAATAATCATCTATCATTCTTTTCATAGTAAATTCCGGGGCAATCTTCACCATCGTGTTTTTTATAAGGCTTACCCATTCCACCGGTATCCCCTCCTCATTGTAGGAGTAATATGCGGGAATGATCTCATATTCAAGCATATTATAGATAGTCTCGGCATCTATGTCATCCTGCAGTTCATCATTGTTAAAGGTATTTTTCTTTGGCAGGGCCCATCCCGCATATGCCCGGTATCCCTCAACCCACCAGCCATCCAGAACACTGAAGTGGAGCGTACCGTTCATCACCGCTTTCTCACCGCTTGTTCCTGAGGCTTCAAGTGGCCTTTTCGGCGTATTAAGCCAGATATCGACTCCCCTGACAAGGTACTTGGCCATTTCAATTTCATAATTCTCAAGGAATATCACCTTACCTGCAAATTTTGGCATCTGTGATACCTCAAAGATCCGTTTAACAAGGTCCTGACCTCCTCCGTCATTCGGATGGGCTTTACCTGCAAAAATAAACTGTACGGGCTTAACCGGATTGTTGACAATCCGTTCCAGCCTGTCCAGATCGGTAAAGAGCAGTCCTGCTCTTTTGTAAGTTGCAAAACGTCTGGCAAAACCTATCGTAAGGGTTTTATCATTAAGATGGTTACTTATATTCAGAAGTATACGCGGACTCACGTGCACATTCATCATTTCACTATGAAGCCGTTTTCTGATATTTGAGAAAAGTTTCTTCTTAAGACCGGTTTTTATATCGTAGATCCTTTTATCATCAACGCTATAAAGTTTTTCCCACAACACACGGTCAGTCTGGTCAAAGCTGGCATCGCCGGTCAGCTCTTTGTAAAGCTCTTTCCATTCCGGTGCAGTCCATGTGGGGTGATGGACCCCGTTTGTCACATATCCGATGAAAAGCTCTTCCTTCAGATAACCCGGCCATAATTTATTAAACATAGCCTGGCTAACCTCGCCGTGTAACTTGCTTACCCCGTTGACCTCCTGCGACATCCTGGCAGCAAGATAACTCATATTGAATTTCTTGTCGGCATCACCTTCGCACTGGCCCAGAGCCATAAGTTCCGCCCAGGTAATATTCAGCCTGTTGTGATAATGGGAAATATACTTACGCAGCAGATCCTCATCAAAGGCATCATGCCCTGCCGGTACCGGGGTATGGGTAGTAAAGAGGGTTGATGATCTGACCGCTTCAATTGCCTCCCTGAATGACAGATGATAGGTATCTATAAGATTCCTCATCCGTTCAAGGCTGATAAATGCAGAGTGACCTTCATTGCTGTGATAAATGTCGGGTCTTATACCGATTGCTTCAAGAGCCCGTATCCCTCCAATTCCCAGTACCAGTTCCTGTTTCAGCCTGTTTTCAATGTCTCCGCCATAGAGGTGGTGTGAAATACTGCAGTCTTCCGGAGTATTCTCTTCGGTATCAGTGTCAAGCAGGATCAGCCTGACCTTACCGACCATAGCTTCCCAGACGCGGATCCTGACATTTCTGCCCGGCCATGCAATGTATACGCTGAGATTATTCCCTTCCCGGTCCTTGATGCGGTTTATCGGAAGGCGTGAAAATTCCTCCGCCTCATATAGGGAAAGCTGTTCTCCCCTTGTTCCCAGCTTCTGGTTAAAATAGCCGTATCTGTAGAGGATCCCGATACCGGTAATGTTAAGATTCGAATCACTTGCCTCCTTAAGATAGTCACCTGCAAGAATCCCCAGGCCACCAGAGTATATTTTAAGGCAGGAATGAATTCCAAATTCCATGCTGAAGTAACCCACAGAAGGGTTACTCAGGTCAGTCGGGCGATCCATATAGGCCCGGAAGCTTTCATGAACCTTTTTGACATCATTCACAAATTCTTCATCATCCTCAAGAACCAGGAGCCTCTTATAATCTATTTTTTCAAGAAGCAGCTTCGGATTATACCTGACATACTCCCATAAGGAAGGATCCATCCTCCGGAATAATGATTCTGCATCCATGTTCCATGACCACCAGAGATTGTTTGACAACTCTTTGAGGAAGGTCAGTTTTGCAGGAACATCACTCTGTACATAAATACCTTTCCATACAGGTACCTGATGGGGTTTGCGTACAAGTAATCCGGGAGCTTCAACAAAGCGAGCAAATTCCCTTGGCTCACCCCTCCTTTCGCTGCTGTTTACAAGGGCATGTTCATAGGCGGTAAAATAATATTTCACAAGGCTGTCCCACATTGCTATCCTAGAAATATCATGCGCCTTCTGCCTGGCTTCCACGATGCCGGCGTCATCCAGACCAATAAACATTGTTATGAAGCTGCTGATCTCAGAGATTACCGTACTCTCATTATCATCAGTTCTTTCAATAACCGAAATGCCGTTGCCGGGATTTTCAAAATAAGTCCTGACCCAGAGGCCGAATCCTGAAAGAGATGTTGTAACTGTCGGAATTGAAAACATCAGGCTTTCAAGAGGTGTATAGCCCCAGGGCTCGTAGTATGAAGGGAAAACTGATAAGTCAAAGCCTATCAGCAGGTCAAAATATGGCATATTAAAGATGCCGTCATTTCCATTCAGATATGAGGGCACAAAGATGATCTTTACCTTTGAACTCTGGTCATTATCAAGCTGATTCTCGAGAATCCGTTTAAGTATAGGATCGGTTGTCGGATAGTGCAGACTATGGGTGAGGTATCTGTCACCAGTATTTCCGGATCCATCTTTATTCAGGATATCAATAATATCCTGTCGCGGTCCTTTGTGATAAGCAGGCATAAGGATAAATGCAACACATTCTTTGTCAATACCCCCTTTCTTTTGAAGCTGGCCCAGGGAGTCAATTAAAATATCCACTCCCTTGTTTCTGAATTCATATCTTCCGCTATTCACCAGAAGAACGCAATCCTCCGGAAGCTGATATCCCAGAACAGCCTCAGCGACGCTTTTAAGCTTTTTGCGCGCGGCCTGACGCCGTTCTTCAAATATCCCATCTGCCGGAACAAACGAATCCTCGAAACCGTTCGGGGTTACAATATCCACATCCTTGCCAAGAAAATGGCTGCATTCCCTTGAAGTTATTTCACTTACCGTAGTAAAAACATCTGCCTCCGCGGCTGAGATCTTTTCGAGCGACTGTTTTGCAGTCACGCTGAATTCGCGCGCAACCTGTGCAGGAATATACTCTTCCATCCTGCCATACAGGGGACGGTTGTTTCCTGCAATACTCCTTCCAAGCACAGTTGCATGTGTGGTAAACGATGTTGCAATCCAGGGAGCAAATTTTTTCAGGTATAATATCCCCGTTCCGGTCATCCACTCGTGGAACTGGGCGATGATTGTATGATGTTCAAGATAATATTTTGAAAAACTTTCAATCAGTTTTCCTGCAGCATATCCGAACAGAGCCGGCTCGACATAATCCCACTGTCCTGAAATACTGTCAAGCTTATATATTTCCCAGAAGCTTGCGAAAATCTCATTCTGCTGTCCGAAATAAGGGGTGAAATCTATCAGAATTACTATTGGCCTGCCTGCAATGTTCCATCTTCCTGTTTTTACCCTGAGTCCCTCCGAAGCAGCCTTTGCCTTCCATTCGGCATATAGCATTTCGTCAGGAATAAACTCCGGATTTGTTACCTCTTCCCTCCATACATCGGGTCCGATCAGTATATAATCATCCCCCAGTTCATTGACAATATTGAGTGATTTTGTTGAAATAACAGTATGAATTCCTCCAACCTTGTTACAAACTTCCCAACTGGTCTCAAAAATAAATTCAACCTTCATATTAACTTATGTTTGTTTCTGTTTAGAACACTTATTATTTAATGGCTTTACGCCGTATTTGCGGGTGATCAGATGTTGAAAAGGAGCATTAATATTTATTTACCCGGTTTATTTCTTTGGGGGTCTGCCCCGGCGTTTAGAGACAGTTTCTTCTGCTTTTGATCCGCTTGTTTTTCGTGACTGAGTCTTCCCCTTTTCAGGAGAAGCAATATTCTTTAAGGAAACCCGGGAAGATGGTTCCGGCACCTTCTTTACGGGGGGTCTGATCTTTGCAACTTTTTTTGTAAGCTTCGCGATTTCACTGGTCTGTTTTTCAATAACCATATCTTTCTCAATGATTTGTGATTCAAGCTTGAATATCTGTTCCTGTTCAACAGTATCAGGGAACCATTGTTTAAGTCTGATCTCAAAATCGCTCAGAACATTCATGTAATTCATAAATGCATCATAAGGTGTTTCATAGGGATTGAAATAGGCGTGTACAGCTCCATCGGAGAAGAATTTGGTTGCCATATAATAGAAATGGTCGCTTGCCTGAAGGTATTCCCAGTCTTTATTTATCTGTTCATCCTCACACTTATTCACCTTTCTGGCAAGACTGTATAGTTTATCGAGAGCTGCCACCTGCAGTTCATTGCCATGCCATGCGGTTATATCACGTTCTTCGTCTGCCCATGATATTGGTGAGTGTATGTTTATGGCCGATACAGGCTGCAAGGTGTCAGCTATTTCGGTAGGGGTCATAAACCTGAAGGGTGTTTTCTTTAATATTGCAGAGGGAAGGCTGGAAAGAAAATCAAATATTCCGGATTCCTTCCAGTTATGCTCACCGAAGGTCTCATAGTCAAGAAATATATTCAGGAGCTCACTGGAATGGGCAAGTTTATTTATCCATGAAGCATACTTATCAGCAGTCAGCGGCCATTCGTTCCAGTTTCGGTTCGAAAAACGGAAAGCAATATCATCGCTCAGTACAAAGTTCCTTAAAAGTACCTTGAGCCGGGGGTTTATTGAATTACAGTAGAGAAAATTCGGACTCTTCCAGCCAAGTATATGCTTGGCACCCTCCGTCAGAACGGATTTAAATCCCATCTCGGCAATCCACGATCCTATTTCATCTGAATATATAAGTTCTGTATTTCTGAAAGAGGTCGGTTCAACTCCCAGGAAATCTTTCATCATCTTCTTATGACTCCCGACCTGCCGTTCAAATTCGCTCCTGCTTTTTAGAGAGGCCAGGGAATGAGAATTGGTTTCAGCGAGGAATTCAACCATACCGGTATCAGCCAGGGCCCGGAACGAGTCAAGTACCTCAGGTGCATAAAGGCTGAACTGGTTAATGGCCAGCCCCGAGATTGAATATGTCACCCTGAATTTCCCCTTATGCTTCTGTAAAAGATCCAGGATCACCCTATTTGCAGGGAGGTAGCATTTGTCCGCAACTTTCCGCATTATTGACTCATTGGATAATCATCATAATAATAATGATCCTGGCCCAGGTCAAAAAACCTGTATCTCTTAAGCCGGAATGGCTGATGAACCTGAAAATAGAAGCAAATTGCTTTTTTGCCTGCTGCGCTCATATCTTAATTCTTATTTTTATTCGCAATAACCCTGGGATAAATATCCTTAACATGCCTGGCAGAATTATCCCATTTAAGCCTGATAACCTCTTCTTTGCCCTTTTTTATAAACATATTTGCCAGGGCGGGGTAATTCAGAATCCCATAGATTGAATCAGCCATTGCATCAATATCCCAGAAATCGGTTTTTACTGCATGGGTCAGAATCTCTGCCACACCCGACTGCTTGCTGATTATAACGGGAACATTTGACTGCATTGCCTCCAGGGGAGAGATCCCAAACGGTTCTGAGACTGAGGGCATTATATAGACATCGCTCATATCCAGCAAAGCGAAGACATCTGCCCCTTTAAGAAATCCTGTAAAGTGGAACCTGTCTGTTATTTTCAAAGCAGCTGCCCTACGCATCATTCTTTCCATCATATCGCCTGATCCGGCCATAACAAATCTTACATTGTCCATAACCTGCAGCACCTTGTATGCAGCTTCAATGAAATATTCCGGGCCTTTCTGCAGAGTGATCCTTCCAAGAAATGTCACAACCTTTTCGTCAAATCCCTTCTTAAGCATAAGCCTCTCCGAGATCTTAACCGGTTCGACGGCATTATAGACAGTCTCAACTTTGTCGGGGCTTATATGGTATTTATTAATAACAATATCCCTGGTCAGATTACTTACCGTGATTATCTTGGATGCAGCGTCCATTCCGCTTTTCTCGATCTGATAAACATCCGGATTTACACTGCCTCCGCTGCGGTCAAAATCAGTTGCATGCACATGAATTACAAGTGGTTTCCCCGATACCTGCATCGCAGCGATCCCTGCAGGATATGCCAGCCAGTCGTGGGCATGAATTATATCGAACTCGTTTTCCTCAGCAATAACCGAAGCAATAATGGCATATTTTTTAATCTCATCCATCAGATTGCAGTCATATCTGCCCGAAAAGTCGACCATCCCCTGTGCATCAGTCTGCACAAAAAGACTGTAACCTGAGACCTCCGACCTGGTCATTTTCCAGAAATCTTCAGGATCAGTATATGGAACGATTTTAGAAGATACCTCTATTTTCTCAAAAGCCTGTCTGTGTCCTTTATGGTATACCTGCCTGGAGACCATTGGCACCTTGTTTGCACCGACAAGCCTGACCACAGTCTTATCCTCATCTCCCCAGACTTTAGGAACAACAAAGATCACCTCCAGGTCGTCAAGTGTGGCCATACCTTTTGTAAGACCATAACTGGCCGTGCCTAAACCTCCGGAGATATGAGGCGGAAATTCCCATCCAAACATTAACACTCGCATTGACGTTCCCGTTAATAGTTTGCATATTTTGTTTCCAGTAAATCTATAATTCTCAGCACCTCTCCCACGCTCCAGGCCTGTGAAATAGCTCCCTGGGGTGAATGGGGAGGATCTCCGTCATGTATCTCCGAAAGGGTGCTTACCCCGTGTTCACTCATCACATCTTCAAGACCGAAAATCAGATTTCTTACTTTCTTTAACTCCCTGTTGCCATATACCCTTAGCCATCCTTCACAGAAGGGTCCGTAAAGCCATGGCCAGACTGTTCCCTGGTGATATGCTTTATCCCTCTCCTCCTGATTGCCTTTGCAGGCACCCCTGTAATATATAATTACCAGGTGAAAGAGTTCTGAGTCCTCTGGGTGGTAACAAGCTCTTTGTCCGCGACATCCAGAACTTTCTTCATCTGTTCCTTGTCCAGCATGGAATAGGGCATTGATACAGCAATGACCATGTTCGGCCTGACAAAAGTATTTCGTCCCTTCCTCATCATTTACATAATCGGCAAGGTAATCCAGTTTTTCATCCCAGAATAACTCAATGAATGATTTCTTTATCAGCTCCGGCAGGTATTCATACTCCTTTATAAATTTTTTGTCTTTTACAGATCCTTGCCATTTCCAGTGAAAAACAAACTGCATTATACCAGAGTGCATTGATCTCAACTGCATATCCTCTCCTGGGGGTGACAGGATGCCGTTTACAACCGCATCCATCCAGGTAAGAGCCTTGCCCGGAGCATCAGCATAAATAAGACCATTATCTCTCATATGGATGTTAAAAACCGTACCGTTTTTAAAAGCATTCAAGCACCGACTTTGAGGCCTCCCCATATCTTTCCCATCCATCTTTTCCCCCGTCTCTCAACATAATGCTGAACCGCCCAGAAGAACCATAATGGAGCATCAACAGAATTAAAGGCGGGATTGTTCAAATTGCCCATATTTGGAAATAACCCGTTATTCATCCTTTCAACCTGGGTATCCAGCACGACCTGTAAAGCAACAGCTTGTGCCTGGCCAGAGCCAGCCCCGGAAGCGAAATAAAAGTGTCCCTTCCCCATGAACCAAACCATGGATAACCGGCAATAATGAATGTCTTCTCCCCTCTTTTTTCTGCAAACTGCTGTGCAGCATTTCTTAAACAATTGATAAAACTATCTCTTGGAATTTTGCCGGAAACCGTCTTTGTGAACTTTTGCAGGAAACCTGCAGTTTTTTCCTCCTTCGTGGAGGCTGAAAATACTATTACATCTCCCTTTTTGGCTGTTAACTCAAAAAAACCCGGGGTAAAAAGATCTTCTGAATAATCATAACCTCTTTTCTGCTCTTCAATATACTCTACTCCAAGGTACCAGTCGGGAACATGTACAAACTCCACCTTTTTGGAAAACTGCATGTTCAGTGACGGAAACCCTTCATACAGTTTTGATTTTATTCCATTTTCAATAAAGTCGACTTTGGTATTGGCGGCAAGGTTTGCATGGGTAAGCTGGTGAACATTTCTGAAAGCCAGGAATGGCCTGAGCTGCAGCTTCATTGGCTCAGGTGCTTCCATGATTGTGATCCGGAGAAGAAATTGCTCCTCATAATGTACCAGAAGCCTCTCCTGCTTGAGGATAACGCCACCAACCCTGTAAACCCTTGAGGGTATTGTATCAGTATTAAAATCCTCAATATACTTATGCCCTTTAGGATTGAAATAATCTCCTTTATACTTCCGCAGACCCGTGTTAAAGCTTTTATCATCATAGACAACCGTTACATCGAGGGCGGAAAGAAGTACATACCTGTCACCACCTAACTCATCCACCGGACATATAAGCAAACCGTGATATTTACGGGTATTGCATCCGACAATTGTTGTAGAAGAATAGGATCCTGCCCTGTTTGTCCGTATTACCTCCCTGGCAAGGGAGTACTCAAGATTTACCACCTGATTCTTTTCAAACTTTATATAACTCATATAGGTATTGATTAGATGGAATTTAAAAGCCACTGTAAGATAAAAAAAAAAACAATCCCTCCAAACTAAGATGACCATTGCAAAGTAAACTAATAAAATTTGTTAAAATTAGTGACCGATAAAAAAAAGAATAACTTTGCAAGTCAATATTTCAAAATAATTACTTTAATATTTTATATGATGAATAAAAAGCTTTTCCTGTATCTGTTTGCTTCGATGATGATTGTGGGTTGTAAGAGCAATTCCGTCCAGGTTTCCGGAACACTTACCAATCCTCTTAAGGGGAAATATATTTACCTTGATGAGCTCAGGTCAAAGGATATTACAACTGTTGATTCTTCCAAAATATCAGACGATGGTACATTCCGATTTAAAATTGAGGTGAAGCAACCGGCCTTTTATCTCCTGAAAATTAACCAGAGGAATTTCCTGACGATGCTGCTCGGGCCAGGGGAAAAGATAAACATCACCGCTTCATTCGATTCTCTGAATTACCCCGGATCCGTAAGGGGATCAAAAGGAACAGAATTAATGACTGAATATAACAGGACCTTAAGAAAGACCATAACCAAATTATCGGGACTGAGCAATACTTACCGGGAAAACATGAATAATCCCCAGTTGTCAGTAATTATAGAAGTCCTGGACAGTATCGCCCAGACTTATCTTAATGAAATTAACTTATATACAAAGAATTATATTGATCAGAATCTTACATCCCTTGTAAGCCTCATTGCCCTCTATCAGCAGGTAGCTCCGAATGTGTATGTGCTGAATCCTACAAAGGACTTATAAATATTATATGAAGGTAGATTCATCCATGTCCCGATTGTATCCCGATTATGAGCCTGTCACGTCATTACACGAACAGGTCCAGGAACTGGTTGCCGGTACTGGAAGGGACAACAGATAAGAACCCGCTAGCCGGCCAGGGCGCAGAGGCTCCGGAAATAGTCCTGCCAACACCCGAAGGTGATACGATAAGACTTTCTTCAACAAGGGGATCTGTTGTTTTGCTTGATTTCTGGGCATCGTGGTGCGCACCATGCAGGCAGGAGAATCCCAATCTTGTAAAAGCTTATAACCTTTATCATAAGAAGGGATTCCAGATCTTCCAGGTATCTCTCGATAAAACAAAAGAGGCCTGGGTAAAAGGGATTCAGGATGACCAGCTTGGCAGATGGATACATGTAAGTGACATCCAGTACTGGAATTCGAAAGTTGTTCAGCTTTATAAGATTGAATCAATACCCTCGAACTTCCTTCTGGATAAACAGGGAAGGATAATCGCAACAAACCTGAGGGGAGAGGCTCTTGAAACAAAACTGGCCGAAATCTTCAGATAGGAATAAGGATTCAAGGAATATGAAACACGGTAATCCGACTTCCAATGAAACGTATTTTTTTTCTGCTGGCACTTGCCTGCCTGGCAGCCGCATGCAATAACAAAAATTCATTCCGTGTAAATGGAGTTATTAAAGGCAACACCAAAAAATATATCTATATCAACAGGGTTGATGTAAATACACCTGTTTTTATCGACTCTGCAAAAATCAGCAAAAGAGGGGCATTCAGTTTCAAAGTAAAGGCCTCAGAACCTGATTTCTACCAGCTTGGATTTTCCACCGGCAATTTTGTCACACTTCTTGCTGATCCCGGAGAAAAAATCGCTCTCACCTTCAACAGCAAGAATCTTTATGAAAGCTATACTGTTACAGGATCTGAAGGATCATCAAAACTCAGGGACCTGGATTATACGCTGGCGATGACAAAAAGAAAGCTTGATTCTCTTACGACACTTTACACCAATGCCTCAAAAGAACCCGGGTTTGATATAAAAGGTCCTTCCCTGGAAACCAATTACAATAATCTGATCAAGGCGCAGAGGAAAAAGAATATTGAATTTATAATTAACAATATAAACTCGCTTGCCGCTATCAAAGCCTTATATCAGACTATAACCACGGATGCTTATGTTCTTTATGAACCAAATGATCTTCAGTATCTTAAAATTGTAACCGATTCCCTTACCCGGCATTATCCAAACTCAAAGCATGTTCAGGCTCTTGCAAGGGATCTGAAGAAGGAGATGAACAATTTGTATGCTCAAAAGCTTGAAACAATGGCAAATAAGCTGCCACAGGCCAATCTCGATCCGAAATTGCTGAATCTTGAAGGAAAAAGAATTGCTCTCTCGTCACTGAAGGGGAAATATGTTCTTCTTACTTTCTGGTCGGTACAGGTCAAAGGAGTGTATTCAGGAGAATCTTCAGCTGAAGGAGTTCTACAAATTGTATAATAAAAAAGGATTTGAGATTTATCAGATCAATCTTGATGACAACGAAACTGCCTGGAAAAATGCTGTCAGGTTTGATGAATTGCCATGGATAAGCACAAGGGAAGATGATCCGCGTCAATCCCGCTAAACGCCAGGCTCTTCAATGTAACCAGCCTGCCCGCCAACTATCTTTTTGACAGGGAAGGAAAAATCATCGCTCAAATCTCCATGACAGGTCTCTGCAGCTTAAACTTGAACAGTTGTTCATCAAAATAGATTATCATTTTGGCAGACAGGCCCAATATATATTTTGCTTCTGATTTTCATCTTGGATTGCCAGCAGGCTCTCCTCCGCTTGACAGGGAAAAAAAGGTGGTAAGCTGGCTGAAATCCGTTGCTCCCGATGCAAAAGAGATCTACCTGCTGGGTGATGTTTTTGATTTCTGGTGGGAATATAAGCTTGTGGTTCCCCGCGGATTCACGAGATTTCTGGGAACATTGGCAGAAATTACCGATTCGGGAATACCTGTTCATTTTTTTACCGGAAACCACGATATGTGGATAGGAGATTATCTGTCAAATGAATGCGGGATTATTGCCCATACTGCACCGGTTACAATGATATTTGACGGGAAAAAATTCCATCTTGCCCATGGGGAGGGGCTTGGAACAACAGATTTCGGATATAAGATTCTCTTGTCCATATTCAGGAACAAGCCCTTAAGAGCAATGTATTCTGCCCTTCATCCTTCAATAGGAATAGGTATTGGACACCGGTGGTCATTGAACTCAAGGCTGGGGAAAGGAATCAACAAAAGAATTTCTCGGAGAGGAAAAGGAGGATCTGATCAGATATGCAGCTGGCATGCTTGAAAAGGAAAATATTGATTATTTCATATTTGGTCACAGACATCTGGAAATGAAATACAGATTGAGAATGGCGCTGAAATTATATTCCTGGGTGACTGGATCAGAAATGGAAGCTATGCAGTATGGGACAGTAATACCCTGAATTTTCTCAGATTGACTTAATAAACCTTTTCACTGATATTAACCGTAAGGATATAATAGGAATAGAGATCATTTATTATTTCAAACTGGTAATCAAGCTTGCTTCCTGATTTTCTTGCCATATCTATCAATCCCATATTACCGGTGCTGTCTGAATTTATTGTCTGCCCTGAGAGTGATTTTATGAAAAACTCCCTCAAACCCTTCTTGTCATATTTATTAATTATGTCGATCTTTTCCTTAAGATGGTCAACCTGCGTATTGAGAATTAGATTACCCGTAGTGATGGAAAATGTCTGATCCACCAATTTTACAATTGCGACAGGCATTCCGAATTTGATTTCAGCCTCCTTCCCCGGGCTGTATCTTGCCACATTCTCAAGCAGTTCAACCAGAATGCTAAATACCCTCTTTCTTAAATTTGATTCAATATCCTCTTCCGTAAGCTTTGTCTCAGCTATGGATAAAACTTCTTTGCCGACATCTGGTGAGATATGTCCGCACCAGATCATATTGACATTATTTTCTGCCATCAGCCTCTCTAGCTGGGACATCGGCTTACCACTGAAAACCTTCTCCCTTCCTCCCTCATGCATCCCGATTCCGCTAATCCACTGTTTTACTAAGGATAAAATATGAATAATTATCATTCAGAGTAACAAAATCATAATCAAGCTTATTACCTGTGGTTTTTGCCATCTCTATAAGACCAAGACCGGCTCCTCCCTTATCGCTGAATTCTGACACACTTAGCATTTGCCTGTAAAATCTCTCAGTCCTTTTGCATCGAGGATATTTATCTGTTCCAGTCTCGACTTTAAGAAAATGACTTCCACCGGTGGATATAACATTTCCGGTGGTAACTGTATAACCGTTGTCAGTTTTGGAATATACTACAAGTGACATATCGGCATACTGTTCATGCGAAGAATGCCTTGATACATTCTGCAGACTTTCAAGTACAAACATAAAAAGTCTTTTTCTGCCGACAAAGCCAAATTCAGAATTCTGCATCTCTTTTTCGAGAAGCATCAGGAGGGGAATGGAATTTTCATTTGTTACAACGCCCCTGTATGCAAACATAAGGCGCCCCTTCATCATTTTATCACGAATACGTCGGGTAAGATCCATGCAAAGAATATCGGTAGGTAATTAAGGGCTAAAAATAGAAAAATTTGATTACTCTCCAAAAAAAACGTAAAAGGAGTTCACTTATTTTGCAATGGGCTGCAGAGTTGTCTCAATTATTTTCCTGCAACCGGCACAGAGGTGCGTGCTTTTCTGGTCTATATCCTCAACATAGGTGCTGGACCTCATTACACAGGTCGGGATATGACAATGTATCAATCCAAAAGTATGACCAAGTTCATGTATTACCTCTTTTTTAAAACGTTCAAGTACAAATTTGTCATCAGTCATCATCCCATATCGTTCATTGCTTAAACGGTAACTGGAGGCAATTCCTGCCCTTCCGTTCAGAAATGCCTGTCCGAAAATATATGTCAGAATCGGAATAAAAAGATCGACATTGAATAATCCTATTGTCTTTGACGAATCGGAAGAGAAATTATTTTCAACTTCATTCATCAGTTGATTCCATTGTATTGCCTCCTGATCAGGATCGTAAAATTCACTTAGATCCAGATGACCTTCTTTAATATTCACTGAAAAGAGAATTCATGTCTCACAGCTCAGCGATATTTCTTAGAAAATCGTCCTCAAAATAACCGAAAGAGATCAATGTGATATTTTGCAGATCCATTTAAGAATAAATATCAGATTAATGATAATCAGCATGATAGATAATCTGATTCAAAGCTGAAATTCATCAGTGAAATATCACTCTGCAGGTTTTAAACCGTATTTTGAAATTTTATTGTAAAGTGTTACCCTGTCGACCTTTAAAGCTTTTGCTGCACGGGAAATATTCCAGCTATATTTATTAAGGATCTGAAGAATATGAATCTTTTCAAGGTCATCAAGGCTTTCAACGGAATTGCTTATAATGATTTTTCAAGAGGAAGGTCCTTCAGCGCGATTTTCTTTCCGTTTCCGACTACAATTGCCCGCTCAATCATATTTTCAAGTTCCCTGACATTACCCGGGAAACTGAATTCTTCCAGCCGTCTTTAATGCAGCCTGATCTATTGTAACAGGCTGCCTGTTCATTGAGGTACAATACTTTTTAATAAAATAATCCACAAGCAGGGGAATATCCTCATTCCGTTCCCGTAAGCGGCGGAACATAAATATTTACAACATTCAGCCGGTAATAAAGATCTTCACGGAATGTTCCTTTCTCCACCATGCTTTTCAAATCCCTGTTTGTTGCACATATTACCCTGAAATCTGATGAAATTTCCTTGTTCCCTCCTACTCTTACAAATTTTTTTGATTCCAGTACACGGAGCAGATCTATCTGCATTTTGGTTGAGATAGTGGCAATTTCATCAAGGAAAATTGTCCCGTTATCAGCCATTTCAAAACGTCCCTTCCGGTTATACATTGCCCCGGTAAATGCCCCTTTCTCATGTCCGAATAATTCACTTTCAAGTAAACTTTCCGTCAGAGCTCCGCAATGAACACTTACCAGAGGAAAAAATTTCCGTGGGGAATTGGAATGAATTGCCCTGGCAACCAGCTCTTTACCTGTTCCGCTTTCACCTGTTATGACAACCGATGAATTCGACTGGGCAACACTCTCAATATCCTTCAGAACCTTCTTCATTGCTTCACTGTTCCCGATCAGATCTTCCACATTTTCAAGTGAAACAACCTTTTTTTTAAGGTTTTCATTTTCCTCTGCCAGAGAAATCTGCTTTGAAGCATTCCTGATCAGATGCGACAGATCATCAGGATCAAAAGGCTTTGTCACATAATCAAATGCACCATCCTTCAATGCCTGAACAGCCGTATCAACAGTGGCAAAAGCTGTCATGACAATTACAATTGAATCGGTTTTCAGAAGTTTAATTCTTCTCAGCATTTCCAATCCATCCATTCCCGGCATCTTTATATCAGCAAGGATAATGTCAAAACTCTCATTTTCAAGCATTGATAATGCTTTTTTGGCATTTTCCGCACATTCGACACTGATATCCGTCTTCTATGAACCAGTTGTACAAAGAATCTCTTACCGATTCTTCATCGTCAACAATCAATATTGATATCTTTTTTGCCATTGTCTGATCTCCTTAAATCCTGATTAAAGGTAAAGTTATTGATATTGTGGTTCCCTTCCCAAGCTCTGATTTTACTTCGATTTTGCCATTATGGCTTTTTATAATACCATGAACAATTGCCAGACCCAGACCGATGCCGCTTGTATCATGCTTTGTGGAAAAGAATGGCTCGAAGATCTGCGGTATATCATCCTCCGGTATCCCTATCCCGTTATCTGATATATCAATTCTTATTGTATCTATCGTCAGGATTTCTTGTGGATATGACTATTTCTCCGTTTTCCATGCACTGCTTCCGTAGCATTTACAAGTATCGCAACACATGCCTGCTTGATCTGGTTCGGACTGCAGAATATCAGATCCGATTTGGCTGTAAAATCTGTCATGAAAGCTGATATTGGCAATTTTAATCGGATGTGTCATCAGCTCATATGTTTCCTGCAATATCTTATGAAGATGTTTTGATTCAAAATCCTCCTGGTCTTTTCTTGAAAAATCAAGCAACCCCTTTACTATCTCTCCGCATCGTTTCGTCTCATTTTCAATCAGCTTCAGATGCCTGAGTATGGTCTCTTTCTTTGGAGGATCAATCTCAGGATTACTCAACTGTTTGTATATAAGCTTTGTATATACCAGAATTCCTGAAAGCGGATTATTTATTTCATGTGCAACTGAAGATGACAATTTCCCCAGGGAAGCTATCCTCTCAATATGTATAAGCTCATTCTGGGCTGCCCCCAATTCTTCAGACTTTTTCTGAACCTTGTATTCAAGCTGCTGCGACCAGTTTTGCAATTCTTCAGTTGCCGACTGCAGATTATCGAGCATATCATTAAATGCCTGGGAAACCATTCTCATATCATCAAGCTGATTGGGCTTTATTTCAAGCCTCGTATTTTTATTGCCATTGGCAACAGCAATACTTGCTTTTATAATATCATTTAAGGGATTCTTTAATCTTTTTCCTGGTAAAAAGATATTAAAACTATGACCAGCAAAAGAGTTGTAACCGTTGCAAGAAGGTAAAACTTTGCTGAAGATTTTTCAACAGCATTATCCAGATCATTAAGCGGCATTTTTATTATAAGTGAACCCAGAACCTCATCACTTTCCTGATGAGAATGACAGGCACTTGTATAACATGATTTTTCATTAAGAATCGGCGAGCTGATCAACAGATGACGGTGGATGTTATCATTTTGATTCATGCTACATTCACTTTTGACATCAATGATCCTGTAAGATTTCTCCTTTCTCGGGAACATCGACTGAATATTCTCATGGCAGCTCAGACAGTCGGGATTGCTGTGAGTTGTAGTATCGGATGAAAAAGATGAATAAACAAGACTGTCGTGTCATCATACATGTTGACATCATCAATTCCCGACATCGTATTTATTATATCAAGAGTGCTCTGAAGTGTACTTTTATCGTTCTCGAGCATGGAATGATATAATGACCCCTCAACTATTGATCCGATATTATTACCATTCTGACGGATAACTGTATTCAGATTCTGTTCGTATACAGATCTGAAAATTACTCCGAAAACACAGAAACAGTATTACAGAGGAAAGTGTAATAATATATACTACCCTGCTATAGATCGAGGATCGGAATTTAACATACTTTTTAAAGAATGTTTTAACCCGGTTTTTGCCGGGAATTGCATTATCCGAAAGACCCATTGCCAGATTATACTATGATTAATTTTTCACTGATAAAATTACCATAAATTATCGATTTTACGGCACAGGTTCCTGATTCATTCTTTCAGTCCGGAGAATTCAGAAATGATTTCTGAAAATCCTGCCATACTTCATCCGGCAGTTCGGACAGGGACTATCGCATAAATTCTCCTCCGTCCTGCAATATCACCATGTGAAGATTCCGGAGAATATTTCTTCATTGAGGCTGCCAGGAAATCCCTAAACCTTTCCAGCTCCATCCTTGACCAGTCACTGCTTCATCTGCCATAATAACAGGAGGTTGTTTCCGCTTATCCATTCGGCAGGCTTGATTTTGTAAATCCATCCTTTTTCATAAGGATCTTCATTAACAATTCCCGGAGTTTCATACAGTAGCCTGTTTGTATCCATGACCCTTCCTGAAATAGGTGAATATATCTTGCAGAAGTTTTCCATCCTGATCAATATCGGCAAGCAACTCCCCCTTTTTTATAAAGCTGCCGGGCTTTTTAAGGTTCCTGAAATTCACTTCTCCTGTTATATGCATCAGAAAATCATCCAGTCCCACTTCCGCCAGCCCTGATTTTTCAAGATGTGCCCAGGTATGGTTTTTACTGAATAAGATATCCCCTGCGGTATCCTTAAGATACTTCGCCGAAAGAATTCCGATGGCATTTTTGATCTTTCCTGATATTGAAACCTGCCTGTTGATTATAGATCCAGAATGGAATTATCATTATCAGAAATGCAATGATTATCAGATATTCAATTCCTTTTGTTTCAAAAATATTATTGTAGCTGAATCCGTCCATTTTTTTAAGTTTTTACCGACCTATGATAAGGTCAGCTGGTTAACTTATTGTTTTCATTTACCCATGAAGGAGATTCCCTTAAAACAGGCATTCTGTTAATCACCCATCTGAATATCCATATCTCCGTAAATATTACTGCAAGGGTAACAGCAAATTCCATCCAGGTTGGAACATACCTGATTGCATGCATCCCATCTGAAACCTATTACAGTTACATTCAGCCTGTTCATGATTACTCCGAGCATTGTCAGTATTGCGGCAACTTTTATCAATAATTATATTGCCTCTGCGGTAACTGTAAAAGAACAGCATCATTGGCAAAAGCACAAATCCAAACATCTCAAGCAGGTACCAGTAACCCATAGGAGTATTGAGCAGGTCCCAGCGTCTTCCCATGCACAAAGACAAGTACCTGCAAGAAGAAAGTAGGCAAACATTGCCACCGCACAAATCTTTGATAATCCGGTCAGTATTCCGTTATGTGCTTTGTGGTTCTGTTCACTTATCTGGTTGAAAAATACTTTGTGACTTATGGAGCCTTCAAAAATAACCATTGAAAGCCCTGCAAAAATACTTGACACGAAAAACAATACCGGGATAAATTCCGAATACCACAGTGGATGGATCTTATCCTTTGCCATAAGGTAAAGAGCACCCAGCCCTGACTGGTGAAGAGTTGACAATGTTATCCCGAAAATTACTGCAGCAATTGTCATCCCTGAAAGAATTTTCCTTGCACGTTTTGCCCCCAGCCATTCTGCAATAGCCGGTGAAAATTCGATAAGCTGGGCGATCATATAGAGAAGAAAATGCCAGGCAACCAGGAACAATACCGAACTTGTCCCAAAACTGTTCCCGATTATAGGATTGATCACATTCCATGGACGGCCCAGATCAAGCAGCAGAGCTCCGGCATAAAACACATAGGCAAGGAATCCGTTCAGGACAGTAATTCTGACTATTGAATGGTATTTCTGCATATTCAGTATATAAACCATAAATGTCAGTACATATGCGCCTCCCGCAAAAGCAACCCCTGTGACAACATCAAATCCGATCCACAATCCCCATGGAACTTCCTGGGTAAGATTTGTTACTGATCCAAGTCCTTTCCAGAAACGGATTATGATCAGGATACAGCCCAAGATCATTACAGGAATGGAAATAATATTAAAGGGAGTAAGAAATTTACCTCTTGGTTTCAATTCACCTGCCAGAAACCGCCAGATTGATTTTCCATCATTATCCCTTGCAATGATGTAACCAGTATTATTCATGATTTTCTTCTTTTGAGTTGATTATTTTTAGTTGCTTCACGGATACCCAGCAATATTGCGGGCCACAGAACAAATATTGTGGGCACACTGTACAGAAATCCTTTTGACAAGGCAGGGTATGATTCTGTCTGAAGGGATGTATTAAAACCCAGTTCTTCAAACGGCACTGCCTGAGAGATATAGGAATCCGGTTCCTCCCGCTTCATGCTCTCCATATATATGATCCACATACTGTTCAGGATTTTCATTTATCCTTTTTCGGGCCTCTTTTATCAGATCCCTTCGTTTTCCGAAAATCAGGGCCTCTGCAGGGCAATTTTCAACACAGGCCGGAATTTTTCCTTCCTGTAAGCCTGGTATAAGCACATATTGCATTTCTCAATCTTCGGATTTGCGCTGTGATATTCAAATTTCGGAATATCAAAAGGACATGAGACCATGCAATAACGGCATCCCATGCATTTATCGCCTCTCCAGATCACGGCTCCTTCCTTTGTTTTATACATTGCCTGGGTAAGACAGGCTGCAGTACAGGCAGGTTCATTGCAATGCATGCACTGCTTTTTTAAGATACACCTCTCCCTTTGAGGAGTTGAATGCATTTACTACTGTCCGGTGCGACTCATCCGTTTTTCTTACCACTCCTGCCTCTATCGTTCCGACCGGTGCCGGTAAGCCCGTTTGCCTCTGCACAGGCAGATTCACATGTCTGGCATCCGGCACATTTGGTTGAATCGTATAAAATACCTGAAAATTCGATATTATTTTCTGATTTTGCGGAGTGCTTCTAAATTCTTTCCCGACTGCAAGTGCAACTCCTGTTACACCAAGAACTTTAAAAAAATTTCTTCTATTGACAGTCATAATTTCGTTTTTTTAGAATTTTTAAAAAATTTCATAAAACCATACCTGTCTTGAAGGATCTATGAATTTTGTCTGGAAATCCTCCCATACCTCCGGACCCATTTCTGAAAGAACACCATCTCTGATCTCACCCCCATCCTGGAGAATGACCCTGGCATATTTCTCTGTATCCATTTATGGCATCAGCAAGAAAATCCTTTAACCTGAAAATTCACTTTTTATGAACTCTCTCTGCTTCTCTCCCATGAACAATAACTGGTTTTCCCTGCTCCAGTTTGCCGGTTCGATCTTATAAATCCATCCCTCTTTATAAGGTGAAGTAATTCAATGCTGACGAATTGCTTTCGAGGGTAATGTTCTGCTCGATGATGGTTCCTGAGACCGGGGAATAGAGATTCAGCTGTTTACCGTTCTGAATAATAGTAAGGATCTGCTCGCCTTTTTTCACTTTCTTTCCCGGGCTTTTCATTTTTATCCTAGTAATCGTTCCTGTGATATGCTGAAGAAAATCATCTATGCCAACCTTCACGTTACCATCCTGTTCCAGGAAAGCCCAGGTATGTGTTTTATCGAAATAAAGACCGCCTGGTATAAGCAAGGCGTTCTCATCGAGCGCCGGATGAAGGGCTGATCCTTCATTCTGAACCTGCACACTCCTGCGTCTCACACGCCTGAAAAGGATATCAATGATCAGAAAGAGAATTACCCCACCCGTAAGGATCATAATTATCTTTAAAAGAATAGGGTTATTACCGGCAGCGGTACCGGTACTCAGTCCGGCCGTATTGATTTTATCCACAGCTGATTGCCTTTCACTTACAAGAAGATCTGAATAACCACCGGCAACAAGATACTTCTGCCCGTCAGTCAGAACCCATTTCAAAAATGAAGCCTCAGCTCCGGTTCCCGGCTGAATTGTACTCAGAAAGTAAATATTGCTGAACAGCTCCCTTGGATATTTTCCAATCCATACGCCGCGGGAAAAATCGCTTAAATTATCGTAGATCTTTTCATTGAAGTCAATTACTCCGTTCCCGTTCCTGTCTATCGGCAATAATCTGATATTGGCCTTCAATGCGTGGTTCTCCGGATCAATAACATTGATCAGCTTACAGAAACCGATAGAACTGAGATCTTTTTGCAATAAGGCTACCAGCTCTCCGCCATCCAGAGGTTTATCTCCCCTGACCCTGGCCCTGTCGGTCTTCAGATATTCTGAAAGGCCCTTTATGGCAGACTCATCATTTATACATAAGTACCCGGCATGTTCGGTTTGCCCGCCTTTCAGAAGCGTCCCCCAGTTCCTTAATTTTTCATCACCAAGGAACCTTGCGAGAGCCTCAGGAGAAACCCCTTTCCGGTAAATTTCCTCCATTAAAGGATTACCTGCATTTATTACAGCAACAAATATATCCCTGCCGATAACCATTTTCCAGAGCGATTCGCTATTCAATAACGGGAAGTTTTCGCCTGAAGTGAATCCGATATCTCCTTTCTTTATCACATTGCCAAATGTTGCCGGATCAGGGATCTCAGCTACTTTGATACCCTCTCCCGGGATTAACCTGTTATACTCGTCTGCCCATCTGACCGATATATTGTACAGATCAGGGGTGACAAGCACCTTCACCGAATCGCCCGGGGAAAGGTTGTTTCCCCTCAATGTGCTGTAGAGGCTGCCTGAACTTATCAGCAACAAGTTGATCAATAAACAGATTGTCTTTTTCATTATGATATAATTTTGATTTTACAGGTATTGGAATCTTCACATGATTGTAAGTTATATTTATTTGTGTTTGTGATTGACTCAATCATTTGGTTTCATCTGGTAAATCAGGTCTACCAACTAGTGTGCCAATATAATAATTGGCACTATATCATTCTGAATATCTGATTGTTATTGAAATGCAGACAGCATAACAACAGGAACAAAAGTGTTGAATTTACTTACAGTGTAGAATTATTCCACCCGTAATGTCCTGAAACAGAACTATATTTATATCAGTGTATATTTATTCAACACCTGTTGAATAATACATCATTTTCGTAATAAAATTGGCCTCATGCAGGAAAACAAGACCAAAAAATGTTCATAAAGAGGCAAAATATTTTATTTTCCCGGGATTCTCGTGCAGTACTGACGATTTTAAGAATTATGACCGTCTATTGTTTTCTGAATAATATTCCCTGTAGTTTTTTCCTTAAGCATCAGTTTGGTTTTACCATCGGGCATAATTTCTTTCTTTACAAGGAAATGATCCTTATCAAATTCAACAAGATCCACACCGGCAGATACGCCTTCCCTGCCTCTCCACTCCGGCAGCTCCACGGGTTCCCATCGCTTTGTCGCGACTGATTTATAACAGGCATCCATTATGGCATTAACAACATAGCCATCGTAAAAGGTTTCCCTGGGCATTTTATTCATTTCGAGGGAATCCAGCATATCGGTAAACATATCAGGGTAACCAAGGGCGTGGACCTCATCGCCTACGGGGAATAGCCAGCCGGTATCGCTTTCAGCTTTTTCCGAAACGTATTTGTCTGTTTTTCCTGATGAGAAGACCTCGAAGCCTGTCCTGAGCCAGTGGTCCAGCCTTACCGTACCCTCCGTACCAGAAACCTCATCTCTCAGGTCCATTCCTCCCCTGAAGTTCCAGCTCACCTCGACCTGTGATATAGCGCCGCTTTCGTATTTTATAAGCGCAATTGCATGATCTTCCGCCTCAATCGGTTTGACCTGTGTATCGGCCCAGCACATAACCTCAACAGGTTTAATATCTTTTCCGATAAAGCTTCGTCCGATCTCAATGCAATGGCAACCCATATCCACGAGGGCTCCTCCTCCCGAAAGTTTTTTGTCCCAGAACCATGCGCTGTGCGGGCCCGGGTGAGCCTCACGCGATCGGGTCCAGAGTATTCTGCCGCACGCTCCGTTTCTGACCATTTCAATAGCCTTTAAGGTTTTGGGAGTATATACAAGATCTTCCAGGTATCCGTTAAATAGTCCTGCCTTTTCAACAGCATCAAGTATCTCCCTGGCATCCGATGCATTCAGTGCGAGTGGCTTTGTACATAAAATATGCTTTTTTGCCTCACAGGCCATGAGTATGGCTTCCTTATGAAGATAATTCGGCAGACCAACAATAACAATTTCGGTTTCAGGATCTTCTATAGCCTCTTTCATATTTGCGGTATACCGGGGGATATTCCATTTCTTTGCAAATTCCCTTGCGGATTCTTCAGGTATTGAACAGACAATATTTATAGTATCACGCCGCCGCTGGCCATGTAACGACATTGCGTAGAAGCTGCCGATGAGTCCCGTTCCCAGTAATGCAATCTTTTTCATTTTTTACAGATTTTGATCTTAAAGGTAGGTAAAAAATGATTTCATCCTGCCCGGCCCTCCCAGTCGGGATTCCGGTAGCTTATAGCTTCACTTATTTGTTCCGCAGAGATATTATTTTCGGCTTCCGCCTTCTCTATTTAACATTTGGCATATCGGTCGATTTTGTCCCGGTCATCTGTAATAAAACCGATTTCATTTGTTGCAATTCGCTTCCGAAATCTGACCAATCGCCTTGTTTCAGGTAGTCCAGGGCCTTATTATAATGATCAAGAGCTTCCCGGGCCTGCGTGGAAAGGACCGGCAAACCTGTCTGACCGGGTACAAATTGTTGGGGAGTTACGGCTTGTTCACCTAAGATGTTAAAGACTGCCTGAAGTGCTTCTTCCAGCGTTTCTTTCATTTCAATTTTTTCTTTAAAAGCCACGATAACCCTTTTCAATTCCGGAATCTGGCCTTGTTCCGACTGCAGGTAAACCGGCTCCACATAAATAAACGAATTTTTTATCGGGATCACCAGTTGATTGCCTTTGATAACCTGAGAACCTTTCTGGTTCCAAAGGGTAAGTTCAGCCGAGATATCAGGTTTCTGGTTAATTCTGGCTTCAATTTGCATGGGGCCGTATACAAGTTTTTCCTTTGGAAGGGTATAAACAATCAGATCTCCGTAATTTGGAGCATCAGAGCGGGCACATATCCAGGCAATCATATTGTCTTTGCCTGAAGGAGTGAGCGGCAGCATCAGAACGAATTCTTCTTTCTGTGACTCAGGCAATCGCATAATAATATAATAAGGGAATAATGGTTGCTGACCAGTGTCGTACAATTCGTTAGGAACCTGCCAGTAATCTTCCTGGTTATAGAACACCTGGGGATCTGTCATGTGATACGTATTGTACATTTCAATCTGTATATTAAATAAATCGGTGGGATACCTGATATGTTCCTTCAGAAAGTCAGGCATTTCATCAAAAGGTCTGAAAAGTTTCGGATAGATTTTCTGATATGTCCGGATCAATGGATCGTTTGGGTTAATTACATAATAGGTAACAGCTCCATCATAGGCATTTATTACTGTTTTCACCGAATTATTAATGTAATTGATTCCTGCTCCTGTCGCATTCGTCCTGGCTGGCTCGGAATAAGGATACATACTGCTCTCAGTGTAGGCATCATGTATCCAGTAAAGGTTTCCGTCCTTCCCGACTACCGGATAAGGCTGACTGTCAAAAGAGAGAAAAGGGGTAAGTATTTTGTCGCGCTGGGAAATATTCCTGTAGAACATGATACGGCTTTGATCGGTAAGGTAACCTGTAAGAAGAATTTTTATGTCGGAAAATTTCCAGGCATATACCAGTCGTCTGAACAGAGAGGATATTTGTACGCCTCCTTTTCCGTTATAGCTGGTATAAACATTATCTTCTCCTTTGGGATAATCAAATTCTTTGGTTTTTGTGTTAACCAGCAAATATTGATCCGTTTCTTCTCCGTAATAAATAGCCATTTGCTTGAGATTCAAAGGCACAGAAGCAACTGGAGGAATATCCTTTACAATCAGGTTGGGCATTCCGTTTGGTGTAACCTCATTTACCGGATTCATTACAATTCCATATCCATGGGTATATATCAAATGCTTGTTTACCCAGGTTTGAGCACGTTCAGGTATTTCCGTAACCGGTAATTCCCTGGCTCCGAGAACAACCTCAGTATATTTATCAAACAGGTACCTGTCTACCTGTACACTGTTAAAATCATAATATAACCTTATTTCCTGCAACTGTTTATAGGTTTGTATTAAGGGCCTGCGGTCCCATAAACGAATGTTTTCAATGGTATGATGGTTCTCCTGGATATCTTTATATGTTAAGTCCTGATCTACCGGAAAAGTTTCTGCCTTAATCTTATTCAACCCGTAAGCTGCCCTTGTAAATTTAATGTTGTTCAATATATATGGCGTTTCCATTTTCAGTTCATTGGGCTTAACTCTATATTGTTCAATAATATAAGGAAATATCCGCACAAACCCCACCCATACTATAAACCATGTTCCAACAGCATAAAATACAATCTTTCCTTTTTTATAAGCAGGATAGAAAAACAGAAGAAGGGTAATTATCAAAGTTATGATAAGGATGGTCCAGTACGCTGGAATCTGCGCATGAATGTCCATAAACGAAGGACCGTAAGTGGCTCCATGTGAGGAATATAGAATATTAAACAGCTTGATAATATAAAGAGATGAAATTCCCAGTCCAAAAAAGGCAGCTAACAGGATTAAGTGACCTTTTACCTTTCCTGAAACTGAAACACGATTCCCGATGACAATAAAAGCATTATCAAGATAATATGAGAACAAAACACCAACGAAAGTCAGGGCCGTCATAAAAAGATACCAGCTGGAAGCGAACCGGTAAACGGGAAGTTTGAAAATATAAAATCCGACATCTTTTCCAAAAACCGGTTCTTTTAAGTCAAAAGATGAGGAATGAATATATTGCAAAAAATCATTCCAGTGACCGGATGCGGAAGATCCCGTAACGATGCTAAAGAATATGATGATTACGCCCCAAAACCAGCTGGCTGCTTTTCCCTTATACAGGGGTAAAAAAAGTTTTCTGAAGTCATCTTCCGCAATAACCTCATTGTTCCTGCTTTGCCTGCCTATTTTATGGGCTAAAAGAATATGAATACCTGAATACAGAGCAAATATGACAAAAAACACGAGAAAGGAAAAAGTTCTGGACAGAATCATGGTGTCGAATACCGAACTGAATCCCATGTTTTTAAACCAGAGCCAGTCACCATAGTAATTTACAAACAAGCCAAAAAGATAAAAAAACAGTATTACAATGACTATCAGAATAATTGCTCTTTTATATTTATTCATTGCTATTATTTTAGTAAGATTAAAGGAGACTATTAAATGACCATTTTCACACTTAAAAACGAGTGCAATTTACTCTATATCAACTATCCTTTTTCTTAGCATTCACAAACGCCAGGGCTTCATCCATTTGTGAAACATCAAAATAGCGCTCCTCTCTACCTTCTTTTGCCCTGGCAAAGAAAAGATTATCAATCGGAACAAACGCTTTAATAATGTTTGAATGAGCTACAATAGCAAGGTGACCTAATTTCTTATAGTTTCTGATTGCCCATAAAGTATCTTCAAAAAATGCTTTTGTCTCACTGTGTGACACTTTCATCTCATCAAGCTTTACCAGGACATTTACCTTATCAAATCCCTTTTCCAGCTTTTCATTGAAGAATTTCTGACAGATTAATTCATCTGTTTCTGTAAAACCATCGATAACTTCAATGGCCAACACATTGTCGTTAAAATGGCTGATCTTTTCTAACATGATATTGTTTTTTATTAAATTAATAAATTCAATTTATCCTTACAGAGATTTTATCTTCAGGAATTGTCTCAGGTAAAAATGAACTATTCCTCAGTAAGCCATGGAGTATCATCAGAATTTACTTTTTACCCGGAGCAAGCTGTGGGGACCTGACGATCAAACCAGGATAGCCACATAACCAGGAAATCCAAATATTTAAATTTCTTGTGATATGTGGATTATTATACATGTAATCAATATTCTTATCAGAAATCCAACGCAGATTAGTCTCTTTATCTATAACAATTTTATTTCTTCTATTGTTTGCTCATTTATAAAATTAGATCTCTTTTTTCTGCACATAGACCGCATCATCCTGCCCATCCTTCCCTGTCAAGGTTGCGATAGTTTATTGCTTCCGAGATGTGTTCTGCTGTAATGTTTTCTGAATCAGCAAGATCGGCAATTGTTCTTGCAACTTTCAGGATCCTGTCATAAGCCCTGGCCGAGAGGCCCCTGATATCCATTGCCGTCTTCAGCAGTCTGCCGCCTGCCTCATCCAGCTGGCAGTACCTGCGTTGCATCGACGATGACATCTGCGCGTTTGAGTAGATCCCCCTGACATTTGCAAATCTCCTTGCCTGGATAGCTCTCGCCTTTACAACTCTTTCCCGTACAACGGATGATGGTTCAGTTTTGCCGGTATCTGACAATTTATCATAATTCACCGGGACAACCTCGATATGAATGTCTATACGGTCGAGAAGCGGACCGGAGATCCTGTTCAGGTATTTCTGTACCATCCCTGCGGAGCACAGGCACTCTTTTTCGGGATGGTTATGGAATCCGCAGGGGCAGGGATTCATAGATGCCACCAGCATGAAACTTGCCGGATAATCCACGGTCGATTTTGCCCTTGAAATTGTAATAACCCTGTCTTCCAGAGGCTGCCGCATCACTTCGAGAACTGTTCTTTTGAATTCAGGCAGTTCATCGAGGAACAGCACCCCGTTATGTCCAAGTGAAATTTCACCTGGCTGGGGAAACGTACCTCCTCCAACAAGTGCAACATCCGAAATAGTATGATGCGGGCTTCTGAATGGTCGCTTTGTCATAAGAGCTGTGTGATCATCTATTTTACCGGCTACTGAATGAATTTTCGTTGTTTCCAGCGCCTCTTCAAGGGTGAGAGGGGGAATTATTGTGGGTATTCTTTTCGCAAGCATGGTTTTACCCGCTCCCGGAGGACCGATCATAATAATATTATGTCCTCCGGCTGCAGCAACTTCCAGGGCACGTTTTACATTCTCCTGTCCGCGGACATCAGAAAAGTCAACATCATATTTATTGGCTTCGTTTTTGAAAATCTCAACAAGATCCACTTTGACAGGTTCGAATTTCCTCAAACCGTTGAAAAAATCAACAACATCACCGATCTTCTCCATTCCGTATACATCCAGGCCTCCAACCACTGCAGCTTCCCTGGCGTTCTTCAATGGCAGTATCAACCCTTTGAATCCCTCCTCCCTGGCTCTCAAAGCTATCGGAAGGGCTCCCTTAACAGGCTGAAGGGTACCATCAAGAGAGAGCTCACCGATCAGTACATAAGTGTCTATCCCATTCTTTGTCACCTTTTCATCAGCCGTAAGGATCCCCATTGCCAGAGGCAGATCGTAGGATGAACCCTCTTTTCGTATATCAGCCGGGGCCATATTGATAACTACCTGTTTCCCCGGCCAGTGAAGTCCCATTGACCTGAGGGCAGACTCTATCCGCTGCTGACTCTCCTTTACTGCAGAATCAGGAAGCCCGACAAGAAAAAAACGGACACCCCTCGACACATTTACTTCTATTGTTACCGTCACGGCATCAATACCGGTTACAGCGCTTGCAAATGTCCTGATTAACATAGTGATAAGTTTTTAGCACGAAACGAAACACTATATCAAATATAGGAAATTAATAGCAAAAGACAAAAGTTTCCTTATTCCATCTTAGATAAGGGCAGCGGGATGTTAAAGCTATCTCTGCTGGAGCAGGGTTTATGACATTAAGGAGCCGGAGCTGTAGAAAAAATCACAAACAGGTTTTCTTACCTTTGTGTTACTTAATTATTTTGTTGCAATAATTGCCAAGTTTGATCACATCCTCACGTGACCTGATGTCAATACCGTTCTTATCAATGGATCTTTTGAGTACCTGTAGACGCCATTCAGCTCGGTGATCATCTTTTCGTCCACCATATTGTAATTTAACAGGGTGGAGAAATTTTTCCCGTCTTTCATTATTACACGTCCCTCTTTAAATGATGGGAACAGAAAATGAGGCAACGGATTCCCTTTGTTGTCCTGACCCGATAAATCAAATGAGAACAGAATAAGCAACAGAGAAATCTTAATTGCCCGTAAAGAACCGTGCACTGTTATCATATTGTTATTGTTAATTATTATAAAAAATCCATTTCGCCCAATCAAATATACATTTTTAAAAACCCAAAATCAAATCTGATTATTTTCCTCTCGTTTTGAGCTGCGGCGGAGTCTGCGGCGACGCTTCAGCCTCTGACTCCTGGCCGAATTCCGCAATAATTGTTATAAGTACTTTATGATTAGCCGGACTCCGGGTTCTGCCCGGTGGATAATTAATATTCCTGGTCCTATAAACGGATTCCCATTACTGTAATATCATCGGTCTGAATTTCCCCTTTCATCCATTCAGAAAGCTTTCTTTCCAGGATCTCTTTTTGTTCCGGCATCGGCAATTTATGTATTTCCTGCAAGGTCAGACGAAAATGAGGGATTAAAAATTTTTTGAGCCTCTCCCCTCCAAACTGATCCTGATACCCGTCGGAAAACAGGTAAAACACGTCTCCTTTTTCATACTCAAATTCTTTCATTGTGAAGGCACTTGTTTTGTTATAAAATGCACAGACAGAAGAGCTATCTGCTTTAAATACCTGAAGGTTACCGTTATGAAAGTAAATCAGATCATTCATTGCTCCGGTATACTGAATACTTTTCTGCTGCTTATCCAGCACGCATAAGGCCATGTCCATTCCATCCGTGATAGGAGCAACTTTCCTGTCCTGATGAAGAGAATTAATAATTCTTTCCCGCAGATTCGTGACGATGTCAACTGATCTTGTAATTCCCTCAATATTTACTATTTCATTTAAAAATGTAATGCCAAGCATGGTCATAAATGCTCCCGGCACCCCATGGCCCGTACAATCAGCAACAGTAACCACAATTTTATTTTCTTTTTCTGTCAGCCAGTAAAAGTCACCGCTTACAATATCTTTTGGTTTACTCAGGATAAAATAGTCCGTTAATAAATTATCGATCAAACCGATAGGCGGCAGTACCGCATTTTGAATATGGCTGGCATACTGTATACTTGATGTGATATTTGCATTCTTTTCATTGATCACATCACGTTGCAGCTCAATCTCATTTTTCTGACTTTGAATCTCGCTGGTTCGTTCCGCGACTTTTTCTTCAAGGATCCTTTTTTCTGCCAGAAATCTGTATTCACGTCTTTTTATATAAATGAAAGCCAGGAGCATCAGCAGAAGAAACGTTACCGGGTAAAACCACCATTTCTCCCAGAGCGGTGCTTTTATGATAATATTTAAAGTAAGCGGTTTTTCCGACACAACTCCATCTCCGCTGGAAGCTTTGAGGATAAATGTATAATTACCTTCAGTTAAGCGGGGATAGGTGATACTTGTGCTTTTAGTAACCTCAGATAATTGATCATAACCATCCATTTTGTACTGGTATGTAACCAGTTCGGGTTCTTTCAGACTGATACCCAAAAAATCAATTCTGATTTTGTAATTGCCCGGAGCCAGAATTATTCTGTCAGTAAAATCTATTATGTCGTCATTAATCCTGATTGAAGTGATCCCTAATACAGGTGGCAGAGAGCGGGGATCCTCCAGCGATGGGTTATATAAGACCAGACCTTTATCAGATCCGAACCATATTTTATCCTGCTGATCTTTAATTATTGCATTCGGATTAAACTGGTAACTGTCTGAGATGCCTTTGATATGTTGAACAGGTTTGACCGATAAGTCACTTATTCTGATCCTGCTTAATCCACCTTTATGTCCAACCCAAATGTTATTTCGATCATCACAAATCAGAGAATAGCAATAATTGGATAAAAGTCCTTCTTTTACCGTAATATTGGCAATAGAATCTGACTCTAACATAAAAACACCATTCCCGTTTGATCCCACCCAGATCCGTGAGTCTGAATCTTCGGTAACCGGACCCAATGTCAGTATCCCGCTGATATTCAACGGAACTTTAAAGACCTTGTCGCCCTGAATGTATGAGAGTACATTACTGCTGGTGCTTACCCATAATCTTCCGCTTCTGTCGATTAACAGACAATTAATAAAATTATGAGGCAAACCACCCTGGCTGATTGTATACCAGGTTATTTTATTTGATCGTGTATTAACACTGCATAACCCTCTTTTTGTACCGATCCATACCTGGTCCTCTCTCCCTGTAATAATATTTACAGAGTTTTCAAGTGCTCCATTTCCAATTGGATATTTCAGAATTTTCCCGGTTCCTGTCTCCATCCGGAATACACCGTTTTTTTCAGTACCAATCCAAAGTTCTTTCCCATTGAGGGAATAAACCGTAGTAACCGTATCTTTGGGTAATCCGCTGCCTTTGCCGTAAAAGTGAATAACTTTCCCGGTCAGGGTATCCGTTTTTACAAGGCCGTTATCAGTTCCTATCCACCTGTATCCCCCGTTAAAACATAAAGAAAATATGTTATTCCCATATTCCTGTTTATCAAATGTATACACAAAAAATGTTTCAGGTGTGATTTGTGTCAGACCTTTACCATAATTGCCACTCCAGATATTCCCTTCGCGGTCCTCATAAACAGTTTTTACATTGTCCGTAATAAAGCCATTAGCCTTATTAAAATAATTGATCTTCATTTTCTCCCCTGATGCAGGATTGGTTATTCTGATGAGTCCTTTTCCAAAAGTAGCTAACCATAAATCTGACCGGCTGTCTTCATAGATGTACTGGACGCCCGTGAAACCGGAGAAGGGATCTGTAGTTATTTTTGAAGTCTTAAACTGATTATTTTCATTAAGAAGTTGAAATATTCCATCATTTTCCGTCGCAATATAAAATCCTGACCCGTTTCTCATTTTCTGAATACACATTATTTTTGATTCCGGAATTTCTGAAACAGGCCTGATTATCTCAATTCCTTCCGGATCTTTCAATCTGCAATATAATAAGCCTGCATTTGTACCAACAAGCAATGCATTGTTATCAAGAAATTCAAATGAAATTATAACTGTCTGATCCTTAAACCTGTAATGTTTCACTGCAGCTGAATCTTTGTTTAATTTCAGCAGCCCATCAGAATATGTTCCTGCCCAGACCTGGTTATCAGGACTTTTTGCCAGATGCGTTACAGGGCTTAAACCCGGGTGTGAAACTGTAACAGTATGAAACTTTCTTCCGTCAAAATAAGATAACAAGCCATTCATATGGCCAAACCACATTGATTTCCCATCTCTGATGCCGCAGTTAATAAAATTGTCACCCAGTGAGTCACTGGTTGTATAGTTATCAAATACGAATCCGTTATATCTCGATAATCCGTTTCCTGTGCCAACCCACAGATAGCCCCGGATATCCTGCTCTATAGAATAAATATAGGATTGGGCCATGCCATCCTCTGTATTGAAATTACGGAAATTACAGATCTGGGGAAATGCATTACCTGTCAGAACCCAGAGGAAAATAATTAATATTACTTCCCTTTTCAAATGTGCCTTTATATAGTTTCTTACAGAAAGAAACATAACAATCCAGTATAAATCATTTCATTCGTATTTTCGGAGAATATACCGGAACGCCTCCTATCGGAACAACATAAAATGGCAATGAAATCCCGTATTGATTCCTGACAGCGACCACCACATTATTGTTTCGTATTTGTTCAGATTGACTCTTAATGAATTGTATCTCAATTGTCGAATTTTTTTCTTCCTCCTCAATTGGAAATTTCCTTATTATCCAATTGTCTTCTCCCGAAACGTCGCATAATATCCCATTTCTGGCAACTGAAAATAAGCGGATTAATCCATCATTGTCCCAGTCAAAATTTGAAATTTCGACTGAAATAGTCCTGTCATCCACATATGGATATATTTGAGACACATGTTTCTGGTCATCCGATAACCTTAAATGATATTTATAAGTAAAAAAATTACCCCCCTCAACTGCTATATTTTCATCCCGGCTCGTACTTAAAAAGTATTTATATAAATTCCCATCATCCCCTGATACCCCCTTCGCAATTATTTTAAATACACGGCCTCCAAGTTTCTCAACATACTCACCTTCAGAAGGATTAAAAGGTCCGAAAGTATACCACTTTTTATCATATTCAGGATCAGATCCAAACGACTTTGACGTTAATAAATATCCGCTTTTGTAATTTCCGGCCATATTGCTGATCTGTGCAATTGTATCCGACCAGCAACCTTTACCTGCATAAATTGAAAAGTTTACAACTGTATTAAATTCTCCCTTGAGTTCATCAATGTCTCCTCCGGTATCAGGATCATAAACACGGATATATACAGGATCAGTTTGTGATGAAGGAATGATGGCGAAAAATATCTGGCAAAAATCATCATCCCCCCAGGAGGTACTGAGCGTCTCCTCCAAACGTCACCAGGTAAGGAATATTTTCATCAATCGCCGGAGCAGATTGTGAAAAGACCTGATTGAAAGCTTTGAGAAGAAATAATATGATCAATGTATATTTAGGCAATACAGGCAACTATTAATATTTCATAAATACAAATTCTATTACTCCCGCAATTGTTTTGCTTTCAGGGACAAAAGGCTCAAAGAACGGATCGGATAAATCAGACCATTTAGAATGTAAAGCATTCGTGTCAATTTCTTTATTCTTAAAATAAAAGGACAATGCCCTGGACCATTGTTCAGATATTTTCAATGCACCGCCATCAGTATTATCTTCAATTGCACTTAAATACAACTCAAGCCTGATATCAGGATTTCCCTTTATAAGCCCGGCGACAATATCAAGAAACGGATAAGACAAAGAGTTAATCCCGTACTTATCAAATCTGACAGCAAATTTACCTGATCCCTTTAATGCATTTCTGATTTTCAATTTTTGCTTTTCAGATAAGTCATCCATAAAATAGATCCTGCTTTGCATTGTTTTGCTTTTTTCTGCAACTGAATCAGTTTGAAATTCATATTCATCTTTCCCGGTCTCACCTTTTAACAGAAACTCCTGAAAGGTATTATAAATTCTGATTTTTTTCATGACGCAAATCCGTGGAATCACTTCCAGACTATCTTCCTTACCGAGTAAGCCCAGCTTAATTGTATACTCTCCCTCCTTTTTAAATATTGCATTCATTAAAGGTCCTCCCTGTGCAAAACCGTTTCCGGTATCCCATAAGTAATCTGCTTTACTGAACCCTGTTAAGTCGTTTTTTATTCCTTCGAAAGATACTGATTTATCAACAAGGCCGACATCATATGAATTTATACAGGCCTGCTCAATATTTTTTAGCTCCACCTTGTAGTCAACCTGTTTTGCTAAGGTATCCTGTGTGAGTTCATCAGTTATGGTGAGCTTTACCGAGTATTTTCCCGGACCCGGGAAACAATGTTTTACCTCTTTGCCAGTGAGTATTATCCCCTCACCGAAATCCCAGTGATAAATTACCGGTATTGTATCAATGAGTCGTTGCTTTTCATCATAGAAGGTAAAGCAATAATTATTCTCCTTAATACTATCGCAGTTTGTAAATAGTACAGGAGCGGAACTAAAACTGTAAATATCATCCGTATTCCGCCTGTTTGTTGAAAAAAAGCCGTTCTCAGATGTGGAATCAGTAACGATGCCAAAATCATCAGCTACTGAATTTATGGCTGAATCAAGATGCACCGGGGTTATCCATTCTCCA
Organism: uncultured Bacteroidales bacterium; assembly: GCA_963816345.1. Classification (GTDB taxonomy): domain Bacteria; phylum Bacteroidota; class Bacteroidia; order Bacteroidales; family VadinHA17; genus LD21. Next base: position 322,032 of record CAWFKI010000003.1, on the reverse strand, counting down.
TTTATTTCCTGGGTAAAAAAAATGTCCTTCCCTCCAAATCCATTATGTCCCTCTGATGCAAAATAGAGCTTTCCATTTCTTGCTGCAAAGGGAAAGGATTCATTTTCCGGCGTATTTATGACCGGGCCCAGGTTAACAGGCTTATCCCAGTCATTATTCCGCCTGTCACAATAATAAAGGTCCATCCTACCCATGCCACCAGGCATATCTGAAGAAAAATAAAGTCTTTTTCCATCAGGAGTAAGCGCGGGTGTACAAAAAGAATAAAGCGGATTATTGTGTGTAAAAGGCCTGATATCAGTCCATATTCCATCAATTAATTCTGCAGTATAGATACCCAGTTTATTTGTAGTATCAGAAATATTTCTTAAAGAATTTTCCACAGAGTTATTCCGGGAATAGTAAATAATATTACCCTCTTCATTGAATGTGACCGGCCCGTCATTAAACCCTGTGGTTAATTCCTTTGCAAGCAATTTAGAGTTGCTCCATCCGCCGGTTCCCCTTCTGGTAACATAAAATATTTTGAACAGCCTGTTCTGATCATCCTTATAACTTACCAGAGAGTTGCCATTCTGATCTGAACAAAATACAATTCCTCCTTTATAGAATACAGGAGAAAATTCATCGTATAGTCTGGAACTGAAGGTTGCAGGCTTTACCATATAAATAGCAGGCTGACCAAACGTTTCGGTTTTAAGAAAAATTGACAAAAATAATATATAACATAAGTATTTGTTCATAGAATCAGTCCTCTAAAACTGTCGCGGTCCAATTACTTTGCGTGAATATTTCAATACATAGTTTAAACCTATCTCATGAGAACCATTTAAATATTTCCCGATGCTCCCAAAATTAAAATCATAGGAATATGCCATTCTGAGTTGATAATTGATCTGACACTGAAGCAGTCCGATCAGCATATCTTTGTTCCGGTAACCCAAGCCTATCCAAAATCTGTCTTTTAAACTGACCTGGGTATTAAAATCAACCTGGACAGCATTATCCGGATGGTATTTTATTAACACGGAAGGGAGGAGTCTGACACTGGGATTAATAATTACCTCGTAACCGCCGGATAAGAAATAATTACACCCTGAGAAAATTTTACCGGCTTTATAGTTACCGGTGCTTTTATTTATCTCATAACTCAGGAACATTGGAATTGAAATTCCGATATAGTACTTTTTTGTATAATAATATGCGCCCAGACTAAATGTTGGCAAAACTGCAGATGCCGGATTATTGATTAACTGAGCATCATTCGCATCAGCAACATCCAGCTCATTCCAGGCAACATTGTAAATCTTAACACCAAAACCCAGGCCTAACGCCAATTTGCCATTGTGTACGTCCATCCGGTACGCATAATTACCCAGTATACTTGTCTCTTTAAATATGCCAATACTATTATTCTCAATCAGTAAGCCCAGGCCAACCCTGTCATTATTAACCGGAGCGTGAACCGAAATAATATAACTTTTTGGAGAATCTTTAAATCCAACCCACTGATTCCGGTACATAAGAGTTGTGCTCAAGGCATCGTGGCAACCTGCAAAAGCAGGATTAACAGCGAGGCCATTAAAGAGATAATGATCTGATAAAGGGAACAGCTGTCCTGACAGTTGCAAGGGAAATGATATTATCAATATACTCAGAATAAACCTGTTCATTTACCTTTTAATTAAAACAGATCCTTTTTTTATTCTACCATTTTCAAATCTCAGGATATAGAAATAAGTGTCCTCAGGAAGTTCCTCCCCTTTAATATTTCTTCCGTCCCAGTTATTTAAATAATTGTTGTTTGAAAATTCTTCATTGCCCCACCGGTTAATGATGATCAGCTCAACCTTGCCGGCCTCTTCGACTATTTTGAAATAATCATTTTTGCCATCACCATCCGGTGTGATTACTGAAGGCACAAACAGATCATGAACGGTAATCTTAACTTCTGTGCTGTCCTCACAATTGCCATTCGATACTTTCCATAAAAATACGTTCTCCCCGATTGATAATTCAGCAACAGGGGTTGCAGGAGAATGAATATCCTTAATATGACCTGAACCTGAAATTAAAGACCATTCACCTGATTCAGATGCCTGTAATACTGCATCCATCCTCGTTTCAAATGTATAATTAAGTTCCTGGTCCGGCCCGGCAACCGCAACCGGCTTTTCATTAACTGTAACTACAGTTGCCAATGATTTTGCACCCTGGCATCCATTTGCATTTTTTACTTTTACAGTGTAACTGCCTGCGGCAGTGACATTTATTTTTGAGGTTGTTTCTCCTGTAGACCATAAATAGCCTGCAGCCGGGCCGGTTGTTAAAGTCACATTACCACCCGTACATAAAGTCACAGGCCCGGAAGCAGTGATAACCGGAGTTGGCAGGATACAATTGACAGTTTGAAAGAAAGGATAAATAGGATCATTAACAATATCAGTCATATCCCCATAACTACATTTTGAACCAGGATATATAACTGTTGCCGGAGTAACACAATTGAGTACAGGGTAATCAGGATTTGTCACTAATCCGGTTAAAGAAATTGTTCCGCCAATAAATACTTTTACGGGATTGTCATCTCCGGTAAAAGAGCCATGATTAACTGAACCACTTTTAATAAGATCGCCTGTTATAATCAGATACCCGTTTGACGTTAAATCAGACTGGTTGCCAAATGTGAGGTTTCCAACGATGATAAGGATTCCCTGGTTGTTAATGATTAAATTATTATTATTTTCAAGTAGCAAATCTCCCTTAATAACAAGTGTATCATTAATAATCAGATTAGTTGAACTTCCTGCAAATGAGAGGGAATCATAAGCGGTAATATATCCGTTTATAGTAATAATTCCCCCGCTGATGTAAGACTGAGGTGAAGTCCAGATTGGATTCCAGCTTGAAGGCGATTCCCAGTCGCCGGTATAATTATTATTGCTTGAATGATTCTGTGAAAATAAAGGCTGGCCCGCAAGGCAGAATAACCAGAACAAACAGTTAATTCTTTTAATTTGTAAAATCATCCATACAAATTAATTCATTACACCCACGAGCACAAAAAAGAAGGCAAAAGAATAAAGATCAAAAGCAGAGATTAAAGCTTTCTGATCCTTAAAAATATCTGCCGGTACCTGTTTGTTGCAGTAAAGGTATTTCCCTCCTGCCTATTTTCCAATTGAAGCTGTTGTAAAGCTTATGTCAGCGCCATAAACGGTCCCCTGGGAATTGGTAGCATATGCACGCACATGATATAGTGTTCCGGGGGTTAAACCGCTAAGGGAGCTAACAAATACGCCGGTCCCGGTCCCATCAGAGGTAGCTGAAGCTGCCAGACTGGGATTGGCTGTGGTGGCCCAGCATATTCCCCGAACGGTTACCGGGAATCCTCCATCAGAGGTAATATCACCGCCGGTAGTAGCTGCGGTTGCTGTGACGCTTATGACCGGGGAAGTTGATAATACCGGGAAAACAAGGCGAACGCCCGGTTCTTCCTTTTTGCACCCTGTGATCAGTAATAATACAAGAGAAAGAAAAAAGAGACTGCTCAGAGATACTTTTTTAGCCACGAGAGATTTTGATGCATCAGTTCTATCAAATGTTTTCATAATACAAAAAGTTTAAGTTAGGACTTAGGTGCCAAGATTAGTGCCAATATAATGTATTCTGTCAAGTTTTCAAAATATAGGTGAGAATTTTTGAGGTACCCGATTGCGAAAATGGAATATCCCGGATGCCGGATCCGGCCCGGGTAAAAATTGTTAATGGATCTGGTCGGCCCGGAGGGGATCGAACCCTCGACCCCATGATTAAGAGTCACGTGCTCTACCAGCTGAGCTACGGGCCGGATATTGCTGCAAAGTAACTTAAACTCCGGGAATAAGAAAACAAAATATGATATAACATTGTTTCCCCGTAGGGAAAATCTTTTGCAGCAAATATTTTATGATACTGCCCGGAACATCCAGTTAAAGCTCTATTATGTTTATGTCAACAGACAATTATTGAAGAAAATGCTCAAACAATTAATACTAATTACAAAATGAAATGGCAACACTGACACAGGAAATGAAAGATATGATTGCGACTCAGCAATGTTTTATCGGAACAGTCAATGAAGACGGAACACCGAATGTTGCACCTAAAAGGTCAACCCGTGTATTAAATGACAGCTCTCTTATTTTTACAGAAGGCACTGGTGGTGCTACCTATTCAAATATTATGAGAGGTTCAAAAGTCTCAATAGCGGTTGTGAACCGTGAAGCGTTGAACGGATACAGATTTATAGGAGATGCTACAATACATGATAGCGGGGAGCTTTATGACCAGGCAGCTGAAATGTCCGAAAAAATGGGAATGCCCCAGCCTCTGGCTGTCGTAGTAATTCATATTGCAGAAATCCATTCCCTTAAACCCGGACCTTCAGCCGGCAAAAAAATAGCATAAACTCCCTGATTAAATTCAAAGTCACCCGGGTATTGCTTACAGACAAGCGGAGTTTTTGAATAATCCCTTTGAGAGCCTTAGTGAAGCACTTTGTGACCCTCGTGTTTAATTTTAAATCATTTAAACCTGCCTTCCTCCTTAATGCAGTCCCAGGGGTATTACTTCATAATATATCAGTAGCCCTGCCGTAATATTGAAATTTAAAATATCCTCTGAGCTCATTCATCCGCCTGATAAAGTCAGGGTAGCTTTTCAGCTCCCTTTTTGTCCAGCATTTTTCAGCATGTGCCTCCAGCCTGTCTCTCACCTGAGGATAAATCTTATCAATTGTAATTGATTCGGTCCACAAAGCACATTCACTTCCGAGAACCATTTTTTCTTCTTCTGCTGAAAGACCTTTTGGAACAGGATCAAAATCATATACCTTTTCAACAGATAAAATCAGCATCCAGGCTGGCTTGCTTTTTGCATCGACTATATTCTCCGGATAATCGAGATAGCACTCCCCATTATCCGAATTTATCACCTGATGCCCCATTTTTATTGCAGTAAGTGCTTCATCCCTCAGCCGCCACGACTGGATTATTTGTCCGTCCGCTATACCTCCCTTAAGATTTTCAGCCCAGGATATTGTTCTGACACCTTTGCTGTGAATAAATTCAGATATTTCAATAAGCATCCTGTTCTGAAGATCATTTTCGTTGGAGACACCAACTTCTTTCATTTTTGCCAGGCATAAATCGCATTTGTTCCAGAGATCTTTCTGTCTTTCATCACCGCCGATATGAATATACTTCGGCTTAAAGACATCAATCAATTCACCGAAAATATCTTTTATCATTTCATAACTTGCGGGATTTCCGGCACAATATGCATGGGAATCCGGCGCATAAGGGCATCTTAATTGAGGAAATGTCTGAAGAATGGCAAACGAATGACCCGGTATATCGCATTCGGGAATAATTTCAATATTGCGCTCATTCGCATAGCCGATTATGTCACGTATTTCTTCAAGCGTATAAAACCCATTTGTTTCCGGCTGGTCAGAGCTGTTTATAAAGGAGCCTGTAAGATTCAGTTCCGGATGCTTTAAGCTCTGGACACGCCATCCTTCATCATCTGACAAATGCCAGTGAAATACGTTCAGCTTCATGCTCAACATATAATCAAGAACATGCTTTACCGTGGCAACAGGCTGGAAATGACGGCTCGCATCAAGCATGAATCCCCTGACCGGGAATGCGGGTCCATCCTGCACCTCCATACAGGGAACGGAGAAATCATTTCCGCTCCATGACTGAACCAGTATCTGCTTAAGTGTTTCAATGGCGTACAAAACCCCTGCATAACCTGAAGCATTGATCTCTATGCCTCCGGGCCGGATTGCCAGAGAGTAACTTTCATCTTTGTATTTTCCTTTTATTTCCGTGATTTTTATATCGCTGTTCCCGGCTGAGGAGTTAATGCATTTAAAATCAACCCCATTCAGATTTGCTGAATTCAGGAATTGAGCATAATTATGCCCCTGTGCTGAATTATCTGAGATACTGAAAACACGGTTCATTTTTAATGTGCCCTCCAGGCTCTGAACAGACACAGGCTTAGGTATCAACGCAATCTGAAGCGGGCTCAGGGCCGAAGCACTGATCATAAATAATATAAAGAAGCAGCAGACAGTCAGGAATTTTCTTCTCATTTTAAAGTAATTAAGCATTTGTATATACAAGGTTGAGTCCACTCCGAAAGGTCAATTATGCTGAATTTCAGTGTTTTTTACCCCTGACCCCTAAAGGGGAAACACTGAATTTCAGCATAATAAAAAAGTCCTCTTAGGGGATTCAGAGGTAAATTAACTATTCGGAGCAGAGTCATGGTTAAAAAGTTACTAATATATACAAAAGTGACTGAAGTGCCTAAAGTGTAACTTCAAACTTTAGCTCACTTTAAGTACTTGTCAGATATTATATAGCTGTCCCTCCCGTTTCCCCGGTCCTGATGCGGATGCATTCTTCCAGCGGAGTGATAAAGATCTTACCGTCGCCGACAGCGCCTTCTCCATTTGTGCGCGCTGCTTTCAGAATCGTCTTTACCGTAATATCGACAAATTCATCATTGACCCCGATTTCAATTTTAACTTTAGGGATCAGATCAGGTATAATAATCTGTCCCCTGTACATCTCCTCTATTCTCTGCTGACCGTGTCCTGAAACACGGCTGACAGTAATTCTTTTAATCTCGGCTTCGATCAGTGCTTCGCGCACTTTATCAAGTTTGACTTCCCTGATTATAGCAGTTATTAATTTCATTTTCTGATAATTACTTATTAACAGTTAACTTGGGTTTAACATCCCATAGCCTCTTTCACCATGGTAAGATCTGTCAAGTCCGGCCATTTCATCATCTTCTGATGATTTGAACTTTATAACCTTGTTAAGGACAAAAATTATTACAAATGTCATTCCGGCAGCATAAGCTATTGCAATCAGTACGGCTGTTGCCTGAATTCCTAGCTGATTCCAGACTGTCCAGGAGCCTCCCGCTGCGGCTGCGGCATCAGTCATCCAGGAGGGCCTGATAAAAAAGACAAGAAGTAAAGCGCCGGTTATACCTCCTACACCATGAATACCAAATGCATCAAGGCTATCGTCATATCCAAGCCTGTTCTTCAACATAATTGCCATATAACACACGAATGATGCAATAACTCCGAGTGCCATTGCTCCGTAAGGCTGGACCACCCCTGCGGCAGGAGTGACTGCCACCAGCCCTGCAAGAATACCGCTGGCAAAACCCAGGGCTGTTGCCTTACCCTGGTGCCTGCTTTCAATTAACATCCATGACAGGGCACCTGCTGCAGCTGCGACCTGGGTGGCCGTTAATGCCTGGGCTGTACTTAATCCGCTTGATATACTGCTACCGGCATTAAAACCAAACCATCCCACCCACAGAAGTCCGGCTCCCAGCATAGTAATTACCATGTTATTCGGACGGATAACCTGGTAGGGATAGCCCCTCCGTGCACGGAGGAAAAGAGCAGCAACAAGACCGCTTACACCTGCTGATATATGAACAACCGTGCCCCCTGCAAAATCGATAGCCCCTTTTGCACCAAGCTTATATAAAAACCCGTCGGATGCCCATACCCAGTGACACAACGGATTATAAACAAGAAGACTCCATATGGCAATGAAGAAACAATATGCCTTGAATGAGACCCTTTCGGCAAAAGCTCCTGCAATCAGAGCCGGAGTAATTATTGCAAATTTTCCCTGGAACATAGTAAACACATACTCCGGAATCCCTGCTTTCATAATATTTGTGTCTATACCCTTCAGAAAAAAGTAGTCGGGATTCCATCCGAACCATCCTCCCAGAATATTGCTTCCGAAACACATGCTGTAACCCAGGATCACCCATAAAACACTGATTATTCCCATGGCAACAAAGCTGTGCATTATTGTCCCGAGAACATTCTTTGAGCGCACCAGTCCTCCGTAAAACATTGCAAGTCCCGGTACCATAAGCAGAACAAGAGCCGTCGATGTCAGCATCCATGCCGTGGCTCCCGTATCAATAACTGCTCCGTCCGAAGCATACAATCCCGTTATGCCTGAAAAAATAAACGCAAGCATCAACAGAGATCTTTTCCATATTGCTTTACTCATAATATTTCTGTTTTAATTAAAGTATGGCCTGAACCGACAATCAATTTTAACTATTTCAGGCAAATTTATAAGTTTTAGGGGGGTATAGCAAATATTTTTAATACTTATTTTGATTTTGCACCATTTTTTAAGGGGGCATATTGAATATATTACTCTTTTTTTGATTTATTTGATACTTTTTAGGGGGGGTATGTATTGAAATAACAAAATATTCCGGATCGATTCAGGAGGCTGTTTGATAAGCAAAGTGTGTGACTGCTGAGATATAGGAATACTTCTGTAACCGAAGATACCGGTTACTTAATCCTGTAATAAACGAATGATCCTAGAACCTGTTGTAATAGAACGCAGATGACACTGATGCAGCTGATTTTCACAGATCAGGATTACTCCTGTTCCGTTTGTTTCATCTATGTGTCATTAATTTAAAATCTGTGAAAATCTGTTCAATCTGTGGCATCTGTGTGCTATTGCTTCAGGCTTCGGGCTTCGGACTTCAGTATTAAAGAAAAGAGTTCGGAAAAGACCAACTAAAGCGTTATATTATCAGATCCAATGATTAACAGAGCAAGTTGCCTGAATTCATCTGCGATTGAAATTGCAGATTCGACCTCATACTTTGTCAAATGAATTATTTGATCGGGATATCTGATTTCGACGCTAAATCCATTCAGAAGGATTGCTTTATCAAATAGTTCAGGTCTGATTTCAACTTTACCTGATAACATTTCTAAAAGATAAGGTAGATCATGTGACCTTTGGAATTCAATCCCAATATGTATAAGGGATGCTTTTATATACTTCTCAACAGCTTGCTGACAATGAAATGCAATTGTGTCAAAATAATCAGGAATGTGAAGATATATAAGTTTAGCAGAACCCAGATCATGGTCTGCCTTCTCAATCCATGAATTAACTATTGTTGAATCAGATTCGCTCATAAAGCAACTTTGAGTCCTTTATAGCATTATTAATAAATGAAAATTTGATCTCTTTTTCGATCTCAAATTCTTCAGGAGTATAAACAATAATATCTAAAGGTATCCTGATCCCAATCAACGATTTTCTTATCTCAAAAACCCGTCTGTGACGTGGTAGTTTTGAGTTCTGAATTATCAATAAATCCAAATCGCTATCATGGTCCGGATTTCCTGATGCATATGATCCAAACAGAAAAATCTTTTCAGGATTGAAATTCGATGCAATCTTAAAAACTATCTCGTCTATCTTCGAATTCTCTATCATGAAATCTTTTTTGGCAAGGTACAAAAATAATGTTTATGATGAATAGCCCTGTTCATTGAGCCTGGTGGAACGCTAGTCAGTTCAATCTGTGTCATCTGTGTGCTATTGAGTCGATTGCGATGATTTTTAAATCGCTCTTTTTGCAGGGGGAAGAGATGCTTTTATTAAGTAAAGATTTGTCTGAAGCCCATCAAGGTAGATAAGTGACCATGGAAGCGTTTTGTCGATGAAAACGCCACTTACCCAGGTGGACTCATTGTTTTCCGGATAAGTGTAGCCGCATATTAAAGCGACATTTTTGGAAAGGCTCTCGTATCCTCTTGTATTATCGATTTCTCTGATAAGATCCTTCAGTTCATTTTCAAGTCTCTCTCCAAAAGCCGGACCGCTCCTTTTATTTAAAATTATTCCAGCCCCTGCACCAATATCAGGACTGCTTAAATTTCCGGGTTTTGTGCTCCATTGCTCCAATGAAATCCCTTCTGATTTCAGAATAATTGCCTTATATTCATCAATTGTTGCAATTACCTCATTAATTTTCATCCCGACTGCTGACTCAGGCCTCAAATCAGGCAGGTTCTTACAGGCTTTCTGCAAATTATTATAGTCTAAAGACAAATTATAACTGTCTTCAATCCTTGCCTTTGAAACATTCAGTGAAAGCAGGCCACTGAATACGGAATTGAAGGCCAGCAGCGAAAGGACAATAACCAGATTATAAATATTGAAATTTTTGGTTTTCGATGTTACCCTGAGAAAGACCGGAAGAAAAACAACATAAGGGAAGGGCAGTGCGATCAACAGAAAAAGTCCTGCATGCGGCCAGTGATTGATTTTAAAAAGCATGCCTGTGAATACGACAAAACATGTCAGCCATGTCACAATGTAAAGAGATAAATTCCGTCCGGGATCCTGGGCCTTATAATGATCACGTAAAGCTGAAGGGATAAAGAGAAGTAGCAGGCAACCTGTTCCTGTACCCAATAATATGGCCGCTCCGGGCCAGTGGTTCACTTTAACTATCGCACCGGCAAAGGTGATAAGGCATGTGAACAAGCCGAGTATATAAATCTTCTGTTTCATCATTGTATAATTTTGATTTTAAAGGTATGATGCCTGCCTGAATTAATTTATCTGTCTTTGTTTACAACTGCATAGAGTATATTGGATTCGACAGCGAGTATGCTGTTCCTGAGAAGCTCGAGGGAATGAAGTCCCGCCATCATGGAAATCTCAGACCCCCCCGGGGCATACGATGCCAGTAATAAAGAGGGATCCAGCATATTACGGTATCTCTGAACAATTTCTGCCGGTACCTGACCGGACAAAAAGCTGAGATACTCTGAGAGTGCTTTATCCAGCTCCTCTCTTGTGGCAGAGCCCGTCAGAAGAAAATCTTTTGCCGGCCGGGGAAGAAATGGATTTGAGAGACTGGCATATTGAATCTCATAAGGTTTATCCGGTACGCTAACCTGATCCGGAATAATTGATGGCATCCCCGGTTTTCCCTCTGATTCAGAAATCATATTAGCCTGGATATTACCAATAAGTATCAGAAGCCCGTTTGTTTTTTTGTGTATGGAATCCAGGACAGGATAGCTTTCGGAGTTGCGGTTTTGATCCAGCAGAGAGAGGTTATTACCGTACTCCCAGTCAAATAAAACCTGTTGCCTTTCTGCATTGGTATAATACCCCGTTTCATATCTTCCCTGCAGATTAAGATTGATCAGTACCCCGGGTATTATTATCAGGATTGAGCCTATAACCAGAAGGATGAATTTTGGATCGACATGTCTCTCCTCCTTCCATGAAAGCCTGGTGTACCATGGAAGTACGATGAGGGACAACAGTAATACACCGCTAACCTGCAATGTCGCTGCCAGCGGCCAGTGCTGGATCTTGAACAGCATCCCGGTAACATAACAGATTATTCCCGCCGCACCAAGGATGTAAACCGGTCTTTTTGCTCTCTTCCCGGGGTCAGCCAGCTTACTGGCCAGCAGTGCCGGCATAAAAAGCACTATAAAGGAAAAGGTGGCAAGGGAGAGAACCCATCCGGCTCCGGGCCAGTGCTGTATCTTGAAGAGCGTCCCGAAGATAAATGACACACCGGCAATGAAGGCTGATATGAAAAGAAACAGACTCTTTCTGTTATGAGTCTCTTTCCAGAGCACCCCGAGAGAAGATGGCAAAAAGAGAAAGGCAAGAAGCAGAGCTCCCAGAGTCAGAAGGATACCGGCACCCGGAAAATGTTGGATCTTAAGTACCACACCGAAGCCAAGCATGACCGTTCCTGCCACACCTGAAATTTTCATTAAATTTTTCATAATCCTGTATTTTGTATCAACTGCATAAAGTGTCTCTTCCTGAATTTCTTTGATTCGTCCCGGTCCGATTCTTTGCCTGACCCTTTCGTAGGCTTCAGTAAAGCTCATACCTTGTTTCATTTCATCCTCCACATCGCAACAAATATGGTCGATCAGCTCGTCCGCGAGGTGAGGAAAAATGATTTCCTGCCTCATGATGTCCCGACTGATATCTTCCAGATTCCGGGTGTTGAGTTCAGGCATGGCTCATTCCGGGTTTTGCGTTGACTATACTCTGAAGAGATTCAATAAATTCTGTCATCTCTTTGATTTTTTCACTTACAACTCTATGCCCTTTGGGAGTAAGGCTATAATATATTCTCGTCCTGTTATTATAGATTGCCAGAGCGTTAACCAGTGTACCTTCGCTCTCCAGCTTATGAAGTATTGGATAGAGTGCTCCATAGGTCAGCTTTAGTCTGCCGCCTGTAATCTCTTCCACTTTCTGGGTTATTGCATATCCATGCATTGGTCCTTCTTCTTTCAACAGCTTCAGGACTATTGTTTTAAAAGACCCTTTTATCAGTTCATTTGATATCATAATTAATTATATTAATTTTCCAGTATATATAAGTTCCTTATATATTACAAATATCCAATATTAATAATTCAAATACAAATTATTTACTGTTTTTTTTTAAGTCCTGAAAAATGGCTGACCCGATTATCGAAAAATAAATAAAGCGGATCGATATGTCATATAAAAAAACTTTCATATCTTTGACCTGATGGTTAAACTTAATGATTAATCTGTATAGTTAAATCAAATAGTTGATAAACATGAGCGAAAATGAAAAGCTGACAGAGGAGAGAATATTTGAAGCAGCCACGGTTGTCTTCGTCGAAAAAGGTATGGATGGCGCACGAATGCAGGAGATCGCCAACAGGGCAGGAATAAACAAAGCTCTGCTGCATTACTATTTCCGGACAAAAGAAAAGCTCTTCACAGCAGTCTTCGAAATGATAGCCAGAAAATTATTCAAAAAATTTTCTCCCGTCTTCAGCGAGAATCTTACCCTTGAGGAGAAAATCACCTTCTTCTTTAAGGAACATATAGCTTTTCTCCAGGAAAATCCCTCACTTCCCGGTTTCATACTGAATGAGGTAAACCGCCATCCCGGGAGAATAAAAAAATTACTCAGCAACATCGATATCGACAATTTCTGGACAAGGCTCTATGACCTTCACGGGGAGGAACTCAAAAAATTCAATATAACACGCGATTCATTACCTCAGATCATGATATCAATGGCTGCAATAAGCGTCTTCCCCTTCGCTGCCAAAGGTATCCTGGAGGGAATTCTCGGCAAACTCGGAATCGACTTTAATAATTTTATGGAAGAGAGAAAACAATTTGCGGCAGATTTTGTCATTAAAGCAATAACCAGATAATAAGTGTTAAAACAATGTGATGGCCCGGTTATCATGTGTGGTTACCTCATACCTTAAAAATCAAAATTATACTATGATGAAACGTAAAGTCCTGATCCTGTCAATACTGATAATATCATGGCCCGGACAATTCTATGCCCAGAAAGTCCTTACCCTGAAGGAGTGTTACGATATGTCAATGGCAGCCACGGCTCTTTCAGGGGAAAAAGAGGCATACACGGCTATTTCTAAAATAAAGGATGAGAACCTCCGAAAAAACTGGCTGCCTTCACTTGATGCCAATGCTGTGGCAAACTATAACTCTGATGTCGTTGATTTCAGTAAGGCATTATCCGGTGCCCCCGGTCTGGGAACGTTTCTTACTCCCATGCCTCATGACCAGTATAAACTCACACTTGACATCAACCAGGTAATATACGATGGCGGGGCAACAAGAAGCGGCAGGGCCATCGAGAAAGCGGATCTCAATATCAACGAAAAACAGACCGAAACGGATCTCTACAAACTGCGCGGACAAATTAATACTTACTATTTTAATGTATTGCTTCTTAACCGTCAGCTCGAGCTTCTGAAGATTTACCTGAACCTTATACAAAAACGAATATCCTCCGTGCAATCTGCTGTTTCAAATGGTGTCCTGCTGAAATCAGACCTGGATGTGCTAACCTCGGAAAAGATTAAACTTGAACAGGAAATTACTGAAAATGATCTCCGTAAAGGATCCCTCCTTAAGATCTTATCCGATCTGACGGGAAGCCTCATTGACAACTCCGTCGAATTTGTACTGCCTGCCCAGACCCGGGAACTCACCAATGAACTGATGAGACCCGAACTGCAGCTTTTTGATCTGAAGAAAGACCAGCTTTCTGCAGGACTTCAGCTTACACAGAGCAGGAGGATGCCAAAGGCATTCGGCTTCGCAACCCTCGGTTACGGAAAACCTCCCGGAAATGATTTCTTCAAGGATAACTTTGATACATATTTTGTTGTAGGAGGAGGAATAAAATGGAACATCTTCGACTGGAACAAAGTAAAAAACGAAAAGAGAGTGATCACCCTTCAGCAGGGAATTCTCGAAAACAGGAAAAAAGACCTTTCTGATAATCTTAACAGGCTCCTGGATTCCAAAAATGCAGAGATATCAAGTCTTAAATCGCTTATCGAAACAGATACTGAACTTATCAGTCTCAGGAAAAAAATAACGGCTACCGCAGAATCGCAATATGTGAATGGCACAATAACAATTACAGAGTACCTTAACGAATTAAACTCCGAAAAACAGGCGGCTATTAACTATGAAATTCATAAAATAAACCTTGCTCTTGCAAAGATCGAGTATCTCAATATAAGCGGGAACGATATAGAATAAATCCCTCAGGCTCATAAATTATAAACCACACACAACGAACATATGAAAACCACTTTACTGATAACCATATCCCTTCTGATCCTGTCCGGCTGCAAAAGCAGAACAGGAGAGGCGGATGCCTACGGGAATTTTGAAGCAACGGAGGTCATTGTCTCTGCTGAAACAGGAGGACGGATCCTTCAGTTTGACAGGCTGGAAGGGTCAGGAGTTGAAAAGGGAGACATAATTGCCCTTGTCGATACAACTATTCTTCATCTTCAGAAAAAAGAGATAGATGCAGGGATGAACGGAGTCAGAACCAGACTCACCTCCATAGTTTCCCAGGACGCCATCTTTAACCAGCAGATAGCAAATATAAATATCAATCTATCAAGGATAGAAAATATGCTGAAGGATAGCGCTGCAACACAAAAACAGTATGATGATCTGACAGGACAGGTGGCTGTTCTTCAGAAACAGATAGCTGCAAATAATACCCAGAAGGTATCAGTGGCTTCAGATATAAATGTTTATGAATCCAAAAGAGCCACCCTCAATGAACAGATAATAAGGAGCTGCGTAAAGAGTCCGCTGAAAGGTACAATTATTGAAAAATTCTCTGAAGCAGGTGAGATGACTGCTCCCGGCAAGCCACTTGTGAAAATTGCTGATCTCTCGGTTATAAAGCTCAAGGTGTATGTAAGCGGAGCACAGGTGGGAAAAATAAAAACCGGTCAGCAATGTACAGTCAGGATAGATAACGGGAAAGATGGTTACCGTACATTCAGGGGCACTATCGGCTATGTCTCTGATAAGGCAGAGTTTACGCCAAAAATCATACAGACAAAAGAGGAACGGGTTATTCTTGTGTATGCTGTTGATATTTATGTTGATAACGATGGCACGCTCAAATCGGGGATGCCGGGAGAGGCAATTTTCTAAAATCCTGCCGGATGCAGAATGTGATAGAATCATCGGGAATATTTAAAAGCTTCGGACCTGCAAAGGCTCTTGAAGACATCACCTTTTCAGTAAATGAGTCGGAGATCTTTGGTTTTATTGGTCCTGATGGTGCTGGAAAGACTACGCTCTTCAGGATCATAACCACCCTCCTCCTGCCGGATAAGGGCAATATAAAAGTTCTTGGAATGGATTCTGTCAATGATTATAAAGTGCTGAGAAGGAATATTGGCTATATGCCGGGCCGGTTCAGCCTCTACCAGGATCTGTCGGTTGAAGAGAACCTCGCATTCTATGCAACAGTTTTCGGAACTACTGTGAACGAAAATTATGACTTGATTTCTGATATCTATTCCCATATTGAACCATTTAAAAAAAGGCTGGCAGGTAAACTGTCAGGAGGGATGAAGCAGAAACTGGCTCTTTCATGTGCCCTGATCCATAAGCCAAAACTTCTTGTTCTTGATGAACCCACAACAGGCGTTGATGCTGTATCGCGGTCAGAGTTCTGGAGTATGCTGTCCAAATTGCGTAATCATAATATTACAATTATTGTTTCAACACCTTATATGGATGAAGCAATGAGGTGCGACAGGGTTGCCCTGATCCAGAAGGGAAAAATACTTACAGTCGATACTCCTGATAAAATACGGGACAGCTTCACCAGAAAATTGTTCCGGGTAAGTTCCAGGGATAAATATAAGCTTATAAATGCACTGAGGCTATACCATTCGACACTCACCGCTTATCCTTTCGGCGATTCGGTACATGTCACCTTTGAAGATGACAGGTACGATCAGACTTTATACGATTTTTTGAAATCCAGTGGCGTAAGCGACGCGGTGATCTCCGGGACAGAGGCAGGCATTGAGGACAGATTCCTTGAATTAATGAATAAGAGTGAATGATGGCAAACCAGGTCATAAAAGTGAGAAATCTGGTCAAAAGATTCGGCAGTTTTATTGCCAACGATAATCTGAGCTTTGATGTATACGAGGGTGAAATATTCGGTTTCCTCGGGGCAAACGGAGCAGGGAAAACAACTGCATTAAGAATTCTTTCAGGTTTATCGGAACCAACCTCCGGGGAAGTTTTGGTGGCTGGTTTTGATGCTCTCACCCAGTCTGAAAATATAAAAAAGAATATTGGTTATATGTGCCAGAAATTTTCACTCTACGAAGATCTTACGGTTAAAGAAAACATTACACTTTATGGAGGGATATATGGCATGAGCAGGTCGCTTATAAAAGAAAGAACCAATGAGCTTCTTGATAAATTGAAGTTCCGCGATTATGAAGGAAGGCTAATAGCCGATCTTCCGCTGGGGTTGCGGCAGAAGCTTGCATTCTCTGTTGCGGTGCTCCATGAACCTAAGATCGTATTTCTCGATGAACCCACAGGGGGTGTTGATCCGATTACCAGAAGGCAGTTCTGGGAGATGATCTATGAAGTGGCTACAAGAGGCATAACTGTATTTGTAACTACTCACTATATGGATGAAGCTGAATACTGCGACCGTATTTCAATAATGAATGAAGGTAAGATAGTCGCTCTTGATACTCCTTCAAAGCTAAAAGAGCAATATAACGCTGCCACTGTTGAAGAGGTCTTCATTAAAATAGCAAGACCGGTTATTAACTGATTATTAGACCTATATGAACAGGTTCCTTGGATTTGTAAAAAAAGAGTTCCTCCATATTTTCAGGGACTACCGGACACTTTTTATCCTGTTTGGCATCCCTGCTGCACAGATCCTGATATTCGGATTTGCTGTAAGCACCGATATTAAGAATGCCGGTGTGGCTTTTCTTGATCTGTCTCACGATGAAGTAACACGTAAATTATCCGATAAGATCATATCATCAGGATTTTTTAAAAAGACGGGAGACCTCCTTAATTACCAGGATGTCGACAGGGTATTCAAACAGGGAAGGACAAAGGCAGTCATAATCTTTGAGGAGAACTTCGGCAGGAGACTGGTCAGTGAAGGCAAAGCCTCTCTGAGCATAATAGCAGACGGATCGGAACCAAACACTGCAACACTTATTACAAATTATACTTCAGCTATTGTGAATGATTTCAATGCTGAATTTGCGGGCCCGTCATTTTCCGGTACTGTAAAGATACAACCGGAGATCAAGATGTTTTATAACCCGAACCTTAAAAGCCATTTTATGTTCGTTCCGGGTGTAATAACTCTCATCCTTATCCTGATCAGCGCTCTTATGACCTCTGTAACAATCACACGTGAAAAAGAGTTTGGCACCATGGAGGTCCTGCTGGTCTCTCCCCTTCGCCCCATTCAGATTATTCTGGGGAAGGTAATGCCTTATTTCATTCTTTCATTTATCAACGTACTTATGATACTCGCATTATCATGGTTCGTATTCAATCTGCCTGTGAAAGGCAGCCTGCTCCTTCTTCTTTCAGAGAGCATGCTTTATATACTGATGAGCCTGAGCCTCGGAATACTTATTTCAACCGTGTCAGATACTATGCAACAGGCAATATTTATCTCACTTATCGGACTAATGCTGCCGACTATCCTCCTGTCGGGATTTATCTTTCCTATTGAGAATATGCCTAAGATCTATGATTACGTTAGCATGCTGATGCCTCCAAGATACTTCATCATTATTATCAAAAGCATTATGATAAAGGGAACCGGATTTCTGTATATATGGAAGGAAACCCTTGTGCTGATGGCCATGACAACTGTTTTTATAGCCTTAAGCGTAAGGAAATTCAAGATAAGACTGGAGTAGAGACAATAGACAATAACCATAAAATGAGGACGATATTATATCTTATCAGGAAAGAGTTTCTGCAGATCTTCAGGAATAAATTTATTTCAAAAGCGATATTTGCTGTTCCTATTGTCCAGATGCTGATACTGGTCCCTGCCATAACATTTGAGATCAAGAATATCAGCCTGACAATAGTTGACAGAGACCTTACGCCCGAATCACGCGCACTTATAAGCAAGCTGGAAGGTTCGACCTTCTTCAAAGTAGCATATGCCACCTTTTCAGATGAGGAGGCCAGGGATCTTTTGTACAGGAACAAATGCAGTATGATCCTGCAGATCCCATCCGGTTTCGGAAAAGATATAGTGAACGGCAGGCCAGGCAAATTAATGGCAATAATTGATGCAATAAATGCCTCTTCCGCACAACTTTCATGGGCATATCTAAACGGAGTTATCCGGGATTACACCACTGAACTTGTAAAAACGAATATCAACAGCCAATCGGTGGCATCTGTACCGCGGATAATGATCACAAACAGGTACTGGTACAATGAGGAGTTAAACTACAAATATTACATGCTTCCCGGCATCCTTGTAATCCTGGTGACCGCCATAGGCTTCCTCCTGTCGGGGCTGAATATGGTAAGGGAAAAGGAGATCGGAACTATTGAACAGATTAATGTGACCCCGGTAAGGAAACACCAGTTCATCATCGCAAAGATGATCCCGTTCCTGTTTATCGGGCTGACAGATCTGGCCCTCGGATTGATTATTGGCAGGCTGGCTTTCCACATCCCTTTCGCAGGAAGTATCCTTCTTATGTTTTTTGGAGCATCACTCTTTCTGATTGCCGTACTGGGTCTGGCGCTGTTCATTTCAACTTTTTCAGGAACACAGCAGCAATATATGTTCGTTGCGTTTTTTTGTATGATCATATTCATTCTCATGAGCGGAATCTTTACTCCGTATGAAAGCATGCCTGACTGGGCGCAAAAATTCAACCTCGTAAATCCGGTAGCTTACCTTATGAGGATCAACAGGATGGTGATGCTTAAAGGATCCACAATTCACGATATAAGAACAGAGCTGTACTCCCTTGCAGTAATAGCAATAAGCTTCTCTTCACTTGCAGTAAGAAGATACCGTAAAACAGCATGAAAAAAGAATCACAGCCTGAGGAAACCCGGCTTCAGCCATCCACTTCCCGGCGCTCCCCGGAAGATGAAAATTTATTTGATTGAGATCAATGCAATAACAGGCCAGTGGTCTGAAATATAAATATCCCTCTCCTTTTCGATACAGGTGGAATGGTTCAGTACTTTCATCCCGTTTTTAACAAAAATGTAGTCTATTCTCTGGTTTACCGTATTATCCCTGAAACCGTTGAAAGTGCCGGAAGGCCCCGCCGGCCTCTTTTCGGAAATGAGATATGTGTCCTTTAAAAGGGGCACGCTCTCGGCTGGTCCCGTCAAAATGGCATACCCTGTGCTTGCAGGTTCCATATTAAAGTCTCCTGTAATAATGAAAGGGAACTTCTCAGCTATCTTTCCGACCTCCTCAAGAAGGATATTGGAACTCATAATCCTGGCAGAATCAGAATCATGAGCAAAATGGGTATTAAAGAATAAAAAATGTTCATGGCTTTTCTTGTCAACAAGCTCAAGCCATGTGACAATCCTGGGAAGAGAAGCTCCCCATCCTCTTGAACCCGGAAGTTCGGGAGTCTCAGAAAGCCAGAAGGTCTTTGACCTCACAAGGTCAAACCTCTCTTTACTGTAAAACACAGGATTCATCTCCCCTGCCCTTGCCCCGTCATCACGACCTACACCTACCGAGCCATATCCTTTAAGCACAGAATCAATTAGTTCATATTGAGTTAATAACACCTCCTGCATACCGATTATATCCGGCTTTTCATTCAGGACAAAACTGCAAAACAGTGGAACCCTGTTCGACCAGGCATTTATGCTGTCTGCCGGATTATCATATCTTACGTTCATTGTCATGACCTTTACGGCACCCTTTTCCGGGATACGGGAACAGCAGGCACCAAGAAGAGAAAGGAGGATAATTAAGCGAAGGTGAGTTATTTTCATTCTACCTGATTTTTCATCAAAGATAACATTCTGCATCAAAATACCTGCGGGGCCGGGCTATTACAACTCTGAACCCTTAATGGGAGGGTGTACCAATTATTTATATATTTGTAGTGTTGATTAAAAATTGCATTTACTCCATATTTCAAGACCGGTATCAAATCAGTATGTCAATGGCAATTTACAAAAATATCCAGTTTAATGGCTGATGTGATAAAGCTTTTGCCCGATTCGGTTGCCAATCAGATTGCCGCCGGAGAAGTTATTCAACGGCCGGCTTCAGTTGTAAAAGAGCTGATGGAAAATTCGGTAGATGCCGGGGCTAAAAACCTGAAGGTTATTATAAAAGATTCGGGAAAAACAATGATCCAGGTGATCGATGATGGGGATGGGATGTCTGAAACCGATGCAAGATTATCATTTGAAAGGCATGCCACTTCCAAAATAACAAAGGCACAGGATCTCTTTGCCATAACTACCAAGGGGTTCCGGGGTGAGGCCCTGGCATCAATTGCCGCTGTGGCTATGGTGGAACTGAAAACCCGGAGGAAAGAGAGCGACACAGGAACAAGGATAGTAATCAATGGTTCAAAGGTAGAAGCACAGGAACCCTGCAGTTGTCCGGAAGGATCAAGCTTTTCGGTAAAGAACCTCTTCTATAACATCCCGGCACGGCGTAAATTTCTGAAGTCTGACAATACGGAGCTAAGGCATATTGTGACCGAATTTCAAAAGATCGTACTGGCACATCCGGATGTAAAGTTTTCCCTTTACAATAATGACAGCGAAATATATAACCTTGCCCCGGGAAATTTAAGACAGCGTATAATAGCTGTATTTGGAAAGCAGATCAACCAGGACCTGATCTCACTTGAAACCGAGACAACTCTTGTTGCCATAAAGGGATTCATCGGAAAACCGGAGAATGCCAAACGAACATACGGGGAACAATTCTTTTTTGTGAATAACCGTTTCATGAAACACCCCTATTTCAACAAGGCTGTTCAGGAAGCATACCAGAATATTCTCCCTGTTGAAGCAATTCCCTCATATTTCATCTTCATGGAGGCTGATCCTGCCTCAATTGATATAAACATTCATCCGACCAAAACCGAAATCAAGTTTGAAGAGGAAAGAGCGATCTGGCAGATTCTTATGGCATCAGTAAGGGAGGCCCTCGGGCGTTTTAACATTTCCCCATCACTTGATTTTGATAATGAGGTTCTTATAGATATCCCTGTAAGAAATTCTTCCCGAATTATTCCTGATCCTCCCCGGATTGAGATTAACAGTGAGTATAACCCGTTCGAAAATGAGGAGCGCACGAACCGGCCGGGATATGTTGAGCGTTTTGAGAAAGAGAACGTTAACAATTGGCAAAAGTTATATTCTTCCCTTGAAAGGAGTGGCAATAATCAGGAACAGACTGAGAACCTTGAGATCAGAGAGAGCCAGAGAAAATTTTTCCAGATAAAAAACAAATTTTTAGTTTGCCCGGTCAAATCGGGGCTGATGCTTATTGACCAGAAGAGAGCCCATGAAAGAGTTCTGTATGAAAGGTATATGGAGTGTCTCAGCAATGAGCGCACTGCAAGCCAGTCAGATATGTTCCCGGTGAACATGGAACTGAATCCTGCCGACTACTTTATCCTTAAGGAGATAGAAGACAGCCTTGAGATACTGGGTTTCCGGTTCCGGCACAGCGGAAAGAGTACAATTACAATTACGGGCAGGCCATCAGAAAGCGTTTCTTCTGACCCTGTCGGGATGATGGAGATCCTTCTTGAAGATTATAAGAACAGTATGACTGATCCATCAGCGGGCGCAAGGGAAAAAGTTGCAGCTTCAATGGCAGCTGCATCAGCAATCCCGTATGGGAAAATACTGTCACAGGATGAAATGGAACTTCTGTTTGACTCGCTTTTTGCCTGCAGTTCACCAAATTATTCCCCTGGTGGAAAACCTGTGATAAGCATCCTGACAATTGAGGATATTGACAAAAGATTTAAATAAATTAGAAATGACAATTTGTCGGAAAAAAAAGCTACAAGAATTATGGCCCGACAATTGATGTATAAAACACTTATAAAAAACAATAGATGAACGGATTCGGAAGAGGCATCCTGGGACTACCTCCGGTAGTAAAGAATATAATAATGCTCAATGTATTAATGATGCTGGCTTATTATGCTGCCAGAAGTGTTTTTGGAGTTGATCTCGACGCCATCCTCGGACTCTATTTCCCAAAATCAGAACTGTTCAGGCCTCTGCAGATCGTCACCCATATGTTTATGCACGGCGGCTTCTGGCATATCTTCTTCAACATGTATGCTCTTTTTATCTTCGGGCCTATTCTGGAACAGGTATGGGGTCCGAAACGCTTTTTCATATTTTATATGGTTTGCGGACTGGGAGCTGCATTTACTTATGAAACAGTGATATACTTCCAGTACAACCATCTGGTCCAGATTCTGAGTCCTGAAAATCTTCAGACGGTTCTCTCTGAAGGAACAGCATATTTTCACCAGGGAAAGGTATTTACCGAACCTGATATGCAAAGACTTCAGCTGTTGCTGAATACGCCCATGGTTGGCGCGTCGGGTGCAATATTCGGTGTTCTTCTCGCTTTTGGCGTTTTGTTCCCCAATACACAGCTGATGCTTCTTTTCCCTCCGATACCTATAAAGGCCAAATATCTTGTTTTTGGATATGGCGCTCTTGAACTCTATCTTGCCGTAACAGCTCCGGGAAGCAATATAGCCCATGCTGCTCACATTGGCGGAATGATCTTCGGCTATTTCCTGATAAGGTACTGGAGAAAAACAACAAATACATTATATTGATGGGCATCTGGGATGACATAAAGAGTACCTTCAGGAATGGCAGTAGTCTTACAAGGCTTATCTATATAAATGTTGCCGTATTCATACTTATAACTCTTTCGGCGGTTGCCGGCTATCTGTTCAATTATCCCGATCTGGCCGATAAAGTTCTAAGGATGATAGCTGTCCCGTCATCAATTAACGCTCTTATCGTAAAACCCTGGACAATCATCACCTATATGTTTGTTCATCAGGGCATCTGGCATATCCTTTTCAATATGCTCTGGCTATACTGGTTTGGCAGCATATTCCTTGAATACCTTGATCAGAGAAAGCTCGTTGCTGTCTATCTGCTTGGAGGGATCAGCGGTGCCTTTGTATATATTCTGGCATTTAATATTTTCCCTGCCTTTTCAGGTATAGTCGGCGAATCAATAGCCATTGGCGCCTCAGCCTCAGTGATGGCAATTGTAGTAGCTATTGCGGCATATGTTCCTGATTATACAGTAAGCCTGTTGCTTTTGGGAAGAATTAAGATTAAATACATGGCTCTGGCAATTTTTGTACTTGCTTCGGTAATGGATTTCTCTGTAAATTCAGGAGGAAAACTTGCCCATATCGGAGGGGCACTGTTTGGCTATATCTACACTTTAAACATCAGGCGCGGACACGATATCGGGAAAAGCTTAAACAGGATATTTGACTTTTTTGTCACTCTTTTAAAACCGAGGAAGAAACTCAAGGTCACGCATAGAAAACCTGCAACAGAATATGAGTACAACAAAATAAAAGTTGAACATCAGGCAAGAATAAACAGCATACTGGAAAAAATTTCAAAAGGAGGATATGACAGCCTGACAAAAGAAGAAAAGGAATTACTCTTCAAAGAGAGCCAGAAGAAAAATTAATCACTGTAATCCATTTATTAACATACATATAACGATGGCTCATCAAAATGCAGAATATAAATCCTCTGATTTCTCATGAATACTGATAATTTCGTATAATAAATTTATCACCTTGAGAAAAATCCTTTATAGGTTTTTATTAGGAATAAATCTGATTTTTGCCGTTGCACTGCTTATATCTTACCTGGCTGTACATGTCAATCCGGGAGATTTCGTGCTGCCTGCGTTTTTTGGTCTTGCATACCCCTATCTCCTGCTGATCAATATTGTAATTGTAATTATCTGGATAGCATTGTTGCGATTCGAGGCGCTGATATCGGTAGCTGTAATAGCTATCGGTTTCAACCATTTATCAAACTATATCAGGTTCATGAAACCCCCGGCTGATAAATCCAACACATTTAAAGTTATCAGCTATAATGTCCGCGAGTTTAATTTTTTTGAGAGCAGGAACGGAGTATTTTCAGAAAAGAAGGTTGCAGAGTTCCTCAGATCACAATCGCCTGATATTATCTGCCTACAGGAGTTCTTTATCCTGGGAGACCCGGACCGGGGAGTTGAATCCTTAATAAAAGCGCTTGGGGGAAATTACTTTCCCCATGTCAAATTGTTAAAGATGAAAAATAACAGGTATTACGGGATTGCCACCTTCAGCAGGTACCCGGTAATAAATAAAGGGGAGATAAAGCACAAAGGTTCTACAAGCCTTTCGATATATAGTGATGTTATCATTCAAAAAGACACATTCAGGATCTTCAATAATTACCTTCAGTCCTTCATGCTTAAAAGGATGGATAAGTCATTCATTGAAGAGATAGCCTCCACGGAAGAGAAGGAGCCCGTTACCAAGGTGATGGGACTCTCCAAAAGCCTGAAGAAGGGATTTGAAAGAAGATCTCTCCAGGCACAGCTCGTGAAGGAATATATCAACAAGTCACCTTATCCTGTTATTGTTGCCGGCGATTTTAACGATACTCCCGTTTCTTATGCATACAGGAAAATAAGAAAAGGACTTAATGATTCATTTGTAAATTCAGGCTACGGAGCTGGTTTTACCTATAATGGAAACTATCCTCCCAACAGAATAGACTATATTCTGTATGGTAAAAATCTCGTTAACAATTATTTTGAAATAATAAAAGTCAGATACTCGGATCATTATCCGATAGTTGCGTATTTCAGAAAGAAAAGTTAGAAGGGCAGATTCCTGAAATCGACATTCCCTCCGGAAATTATGAGGCCGGTTTTTTTCCCCCTGAAAAAACCGGGGTTATCTTTTATTACTGCAAGTACCGTAGCCGATGAAGGTTCAACTATTATTTTCATCCTTTCCCAGATCAGAAGCATACATTCGATTATTGACTCTTCCTTTGCCGTAAGGATCTTATCCACGTTCTTCCTGATGACTGAAAAAGTCAGCTCACTGAGTGATGTAAGCAATCCGTCTGCTACTGTCACAGGATTAACTGAAGGCGTCAGTATACCTGTAGTGAATGAAATATACGCATCATTTGCATTCAGAGGTTCGGCCCCGATCACCTGAATTTTCTGATCACGTCCTTTTACGCATGCTGAGGTGCCGCTCAGCAGGCCACCTCCTCCAACCGGGGCAATTACAACCTCAAGATCATCTGTTTCATCAAGTAATTCCAGGGTTGCAGTACCCTGCCCGCATATAACATTAAAATTATCGTAAGGATGTACAAGTGTTGCCCCTGATTTTTCCATAATGATCCTGGTTGCTTCTTCCCGTGCCTTCAAAGTAGGTTTGCAAAAAGTGATCTCAGCCCCATATCCCTTAACGGCATTCTTTTTGACAACAGGCGCATTCTCAGGCATAACTATATTTGCCTTTACACCATTCATTCTGGCGGCCAGTGCAAGTGCCGCGGCGTGATTACCTGAAGAATGGGTAACAACCCCTCTGCTCTTCTCTCCTTCAGATAACATCAGAACGGCATTGGTAGCACCCCTGAATTTGAAAGCTCCGACCTTCTGAAAATTCTCACATTTAAAAAACAATTCGCATCCGAAAAGTTCATTCAGCAATTTTGAGCTCATTACAGGAGTCCGGTGGATAAACGGTTTTATCCTGGCATGGGCAGTCTGAATATCGGTAAGCAGGGGTAGTTTCATGTCATATGTTTTTTCAAAAATACCAAATTTTACCTCATCCCGGCCGCCTGACGGCTGCACAATGAGAAACTATTGCCGTAAAAAATCCAAAAAAAAGGGACACACCTTAGTATGTCCCTGAATAATTTATCTCCTTTCAATATGCTTAATCCTTACCAGGAAGAAGCTCAAAAGGCAGAATGGTTTATTTCCGATTAAAAGAGACTGTATGCAACAGTAATACCTGCAAGAACAACTGAAACCATTGACATCAGTTTTATGAGGATATTAAGGGCCGGGCCGGATGTATCTTTAAAAGGATCTCCGACGGTATCTCCCACAACACTTGCTTTATGGCATTCGCTCTTCTTCCCGCCATAGTTGCCTCTCTCAATGTATTTTTTTGCGTTATCCCATGCACCTCCCGCATTATTAAGCATGCTGGCAAGGGTAAAGCCGGCAGTCATTCCTCCGGCAAGCAGCCCGACGATTCCGGGTACTCCGAATAATATACCAACCAAAAAAGGTACGGCAATAGCCATTAAGGAAGGAACCATCATTTCTTTTTGTGCCCCGGCAGTTGATATCTCAACGCATTTTGCATATTCAGGCTTTCCTGATCCATCCATAATGCCCGGAATCTCACGGAACTGCCGTCTTACTTCATCAACCATTTTACCGGCTGCTCTTCCGACAGCTTTCATACTCATTGCACTGAATACAAATGCCATCATTGCCCCGATAAAAATACCTCCCAGAAGGATCGGATTAAATAAAGACAGATCGTAGGCTGCAACAAAATCCTTTATTGTGGCAGTTGATATATTTACAGCTACCTGCCCCTCATGGACTGCAGGAACGATTTTATGATAGAAAAGCGTATCGCCGATCTGCTTGAAGCCTTCCGGTGCTTTGTCGGCAAGTCTGCCAAGCCATAATTTTACCTCTTCCATATATGCAGCCATAAGTGCAAGAGCAGTAAGTGCAGCAGAGCCGATTGCAAAACCTTTCCCTGTTGCAGCTGTTGTATTTCCAAGTCCGTCAAGTGCATCGGTCCTTTCTCTTACCTCTGCAGGAAGGTCAGCCATTTCAGCATTTCCTCCCGCGTTATCAGCAATTGGTCCGAAAGCATCTGTGGCAAGTGTAATGCCCAGGGTCGAAAGCATTCCGACTGCGGCAAATCCGATACCATAAACTCCCAGGGCAAAATCGTGGAAACCTCCCGCAAAACCAAATGCAGCAATAATACCTGCAACTATGGTTATTACCGGGACATATGTTGAGAACATTCCGACAGCCATACCTTCAATAATAACGGTAGCTGGTCCCTGCTGTGATTGCCTGGCAATTCCCTGGGTTGGCTTGTATCCGTCTGAGGTAAAATATTCTGTCGACTGTCCGATTATTACTCCTGCCAGTAAACCGGCAACCACTGATCCAAAAACACCCCAGGTTATCCAGCCTGTGAACGCCATAATAGCCAGAGCGACAAGAATAAAGGCAGAGCTTCCACCTGTTCCGAGTAATAAGGCATTAAGAAGGTTTTTCGGGGTTGCTGATTCTTTTGCCCTTACCAGATAGACGCCCGCAATTGAAAGCACGATTCCGATTGCGGAAACGATCATTGGGGCAATTACTGCTTTCATCTGGAGGTCAGCTTGTCCAACAATAGAGGGCAATGCTGCTCCGAGAGCGGCAGTTGCCAGTATTGAACCGGCGTAAGACTCATAAAGGTCTGCACCCATACCTGCAACATCACCTACATTATCTCCAACGTTATCAGCTATTGTGGCAGGGTTACGCGGATCGTCCTCAGGAATACCTGCTTCAACCTTTCCAACAAGGTCAGCTCCTACGTCGGCAGCTTTGGTGAAGATCCCTCCCCCAACGCGTGCAAAAAGAGCCTGTGTTGATGCTCCCATACCGAAAGTAAGCATTACTGCAGTAATTTCAATGAGTTTCTGATGATCAGTAGTACCAGGCTGAACAAATGTAAGTCCCAGGAATTTCAAACCTGTAACCATATGTTCAGGGGTAAAAACAGCGGCATTAAGAAACAGGAACCATAAAGCTATGTCGAGCAAACCGAATCCAACAACTACCAGACCCATTACGGCTCCGCTTCGTAAAGCTACCTGAAGTCCCTTGTTGAGTGATTTTGATGCTGCCCATGCAGTCCGGTTTGAAGCAAAGGTTGCAGTCTTCATTCCGAGATATCCGCACAGACCTGAAAAGAACCCTCCTGTAAGAAAGGCAATGGGTACAAACGGGTTTTGAACACCCATGTATGCCAGTATTGCCAGGAGAGCAACAAGTATTAAAAATACTTTGCCTACAACTGTATACTGACGCTTGAGGTAAGCCATGGCTCCCTCTCTGACATATTCAGCAATCTCTTTCATTCTATCTGTCCCTTCATCCTGATCTTTCATGTTCTTGTAAAAGATCCAGGCAAACAACAGAGCCAGGAGTGCTGAAACCGGCACAATCCAAAAAATACTACTAATCATCTTATAAGTTATTAAATTAATTAAAGGTTTTGAAATGAAAAAAAATTCACCGCTACAAAACTATATTAGTTTTCCAATAATACAAATGAAAAAAAAGGGAAACGAAAAATAAATTGCTGTTTAAAAAGAATCTAAGCAGATGCTTTCAAATACTTTAAAAATCTTAACGGAAATGCATCCAAATTACATTTCCGTTTCATTCAGTAACTTTTTATGGAAGATTAATATAAAAATTATACCTGTCAAATGCCACGGAAGAAATTATAATTCATTTTCTCAAGTTCCTGCATCCTGGGGTAAGGATAGAAGGCCATCTCATCTCCCGCCCCGACATAAAAGCCCGTATCAACTGTCCGGTAGAGAAGCTCCCCCGTGAAGATCCGGTGGACAGTCTTCATATGCTTTTCATATTCGCCTCTTATTATTTCCAGGCAGTCACGCAGATGACCAATATTCGGATACGGGAGATTCTCAGCTGAACCATAAAGAGGATTGGTCGCCAGTTCACCAAGCTTTACTTCCACAAATAAAAGCTTTGGCAGTACGATCGATATTGAACCGTCGGTAAGCTTTTTAAGAAATAATGAAGGTGGAAAGCTGCTGGCAACAAGAGGACTTACAGGGCACAGCTCCTGGTAGAGATGAAGGGCATTCTCAGTTTCCACGGACTTATCGTAGGGTGCTCTTTTCAGTTCCAGCGCTATCCCATGGTCTGTTGTAAGATAGAGGCTTTTCAAGGCCGGCAGTGGTATAGTCTCAAGTACCCTGTAGACGGAGAGATAAACGGAGCTCTTGGGACTTCCGTCAGGTTTGGCGACACATCTCTTATCCAGGCTCTTCATGTCAATTAAGCTCTCAATCTTTGACAGGTCAACTTCGAAAAATATTGACTGTCCCTTGTTCCGCTTCTTGGTACCTGTTGACAGGTAGAGTCCAAAACCTTCGGGAGGAAGCATTGAAGCTACGAGTGCTTCAGGATTGCAGGTTAAGTAAATGTACTTGCTCATGGCTTTATTATTAAGTAAAAGAACGACGATCAGATTCCGGAAAATGAGAAATGAAGATATAATAATGCCTTATATCAAATTTAAAAAAACTTTTGCTATTTATAAAATGAATTTCCAGGGGGATTTTTCCCCTGCATACTCCGCTTTTTAACCCTGTTAACTGAGACTGGCTTCCGCCGTTTCAACCGGCAAAGGGCTCGTCCAGATCTTCCAGCAGTTCAGCACCCAGGACACCCCTGGCGATTTCACGTACTGCGCCTGTCATGTGGATATTCCAGTCATTATCAATCTCAATTTTCAGGGTTCCTCCCTGCATGTGCATTGTAAGATCACCTTTGATGAGACCCCGTTTGACAAGAACGGATGATGCTGCACATGAGGAACTTCCGGAAGCCAGCGTGTAACCGGCTCCGCGCTCCCAGATCAGAATCTGCGCATCAGTCGGGGAAAGAACCTTTGCAAACTGAACATTGATGCGGTTGGGAAACAAGGGGTGATTCTCAAGCAATGGACCGTAGGTACGGATTTCATTCTCATCCAGCTCCTGCTTGATAACAACACAATGGGGATTGCCTACCGAGACACAATTCACTTCATATTCTTTATCACCTGCCATTATTTTCTGACCGATGAACTCCGGCTGATCGGAATTTACCGGAATATCGCGCGATGAAAATATTGCCCTGCCCATATCCACCCGGATCAGCCTTGCTTTTCCCTGTTCTTCTTCAACAATACCGGCATATACGATATCGGTCATTGTCTCAATTGAAAACTGCCTGGCCTTCGCATGGCCATAATCATAAAGATACTTGCTGAAAATACGAAGCCCGTTCCCGCTTTTTTCCGCCTCTGAACCATCCGGATTATAAACCCTGAAACCAAAATCAGCTTTTGAAGAAGATACCAGCATTACAATGCCATCGGAACCAATCCCGAAATGGATATTGCATAAACGTTTAATAGCCTGCCTGGTGAGCCGGAAATCTATATTTGCACTCTCCAGGACAATATACTCATTGCCCAGTCCGTGCATCTTGACAAAACTGTTTCTTTCCATTGTTAAAAAATATAGTCGGGCTTTTAAAGAACAAAATTTCTTACAAGGTCATCAAGAGTGTCGCGTCTCCGGATAAGGCGCGGATTACCTCCGGACTCTATCAAAACCTCTGCCGGCCGGAGCCTGCTGTTGTAATTCGAGCTCATTGAATATCCGTATGCTCCGCTGTCAAGTACGCCGAGAATATCGTTCTCCAGAATTTCAGGAAGCTTCCTGTCCCTGGCAATTATATCGCCTGTCTCACAGATATTACCGACGATGTTCACGGTTTCCTCCTTAACCGAAGGCGTGCCATTATCGCGGTATATTTCAATATCGTGATGAGAATCGTACATAGCAGGACGAATAAGCACATTAAAACCCAGATCGGTACCGATATATTTAACGTTATAATTGGTTTTAACTGCATTTACTTCCCCCAGAAGGATACTTGATTCGGCCACTATATATCTTCCGGGTTCGATTTTGAATTCGATTTCTTTTCCATACTCTTTCACCCAGGAGGTGATAAGCTCCGAGAGTTTACCGCCCAGTTCCTTCAGATCGAGCCGCGGCTGACCAGACTGCTTATAGTACGGAATCCCGAAACCACCACCCAGGTCGATAAACTCCAGTCCGTCGAACTGGCTGGCAATGGAAAGCATGTTGGAGGTGCTCTGCATATAAGCCTCACTGTCCATAAAGAGTGAACCGATATGCTGGTTAATCCCTGTGAGTTTAAGGTTATATTCCCGGAAGATCCTTTTTACCTCAGGGATACTGCTCATTTCAATCCCAAACTTGGTCTTCTGCCCTGCAGTCGTAACCTTTTCGTGATGCCCTGCGCCTACACCCGGATTTACCCGGAATGCCACCTTTCCGCCGGGGTTGATCCGGCCAAACATCTCCAGCTGCGAAACAGAATCGACTGAAATATTTACCCCTGCCTGAATTGCATATCTGAATTCATCTGCATCAACATTATTGCTGATGTAGAAAATTTCATCGGGCCTGTACCCGGCCAGCCTGTTTATATAGATCTCGCCGGGCGACATTGCATCTGCCTTCAGTCCTTCACTCCTGACAATCTTAATAAGTTCGAGGTTACTGTTTGCCTTCAGGGAATAGTTCACGGTGAAATTTGAATAGGAAATGAGTCCTTTCAGTTCCCGGCACCGGTTGCGAAGAATATTTTCATTATATACATAAAGCGGAGTACCGTACATTCCGGATAGCTGAAACGGATCGGTATTGCCAAAAAACTGTTTTTCACTGCTTACGGTGGAATAAATATAATTCATTGTTTTAGTGAGAGTGAGAACTTTAATATATTTGCGGCTAAAATATATAAAATGGCGCACATTAACGACAATTATTTTAAACTTCAGGCCGGTTATTTATTTCCGGAAATCGGACGACGGGTCCTCGAATTTCAGAAGAAACATCCGCATGCTGACATCATCAGGATGGGGATCGGTGATGTGACCCGGCCGCTGACGCCATCTGTGATCCGCGCTTTCCATGAAGGTGTTGAAGAAATGTCGAAAGCTGAAACATTCAGAGGATACGGGCCCGAGCAGGGGTATGATTTCCTGCGTGAAGCAATTGCAAAAAATGACTACCATGATCGTGGCGCTGATATAAAGCCTGATGAGATCTTTGTGTCGGATGGTTCAAAATGCGACACCGGAAATATACTGGAAATTTTTGGTCTGAATAATGTCATTGCCATGCAGGACCCCGTTTATCCCGTTTATGTCGATACAAGTGTGATGGCAGGCCGTACCGGTAAATATCTGGCAAACGGCTACTACGAAGGGCTTGTGTACCTGCCCTGTAATGCGGAAAACGGTTTTATACCCGAAATTCCGGAAAAGAAAGCAGATATAATATTTCTCTGCTATCCCAATAACCCTACCGGGACAACAGCCGGAAAGCAGGAGTTAAAGAAATGGGTTGATTATGCTATTAAAAATAAGGCAATTATACTTTATGATTCAGCCTATGAGGCTTATATTTCTGATCCGGTTATTCCCCATTCAATATATGAAATTGAAGGAGCCAGGGAGGTAGCAATCGAATTCCGCAGCTTTTCAAAGACAGCTGGATTTACAGGAACCCGTTGTGCCTATACTGTTATCCCTCATAATCTTGTTGCTTCATCTTCCGATGGCTCGGAAAAAAAGCTCAATCCTCTCTGGCTCAGAAGGCATACAACAAAATTCAATGGTGTATCATACCCCGTTCAGAGAGCCGCTGCAGCAATCTATACTCCTGAAGGGAAAAAAGAGGTCAGGGAAACCATCAGTTACTATATGAATAATGCCCGGATCCTGCGTGAAAGCCTTGCCAGCCTTGGCTTTCAGGTCTATGGCGGGATCAATGCCCCGTATGTGTGGGTAAATTCGGGACGGCAGATAAAATCGTGGGAGCTTTTTGATAAACTGCTTAATGAAGTAAACGTAGTTGGTACTCCCGGATCAGGCTTTGGCCCATCCGGAGAGGGGTACTTCAGATTTTCTTCTTTCGCCACCCATGAGAATGTGCTTAAAGCAATGGAACGGCTTGGAAACCTGAAATGGTAGTGACTGATATAACCAACTGCAGTTTATAACTATGCTTTTTGATGAAGATATAAAAGAATCACTTGCTGTCCTCAGAAATGGCGGTATTATCCTTTATCCGACAGATACAATATGGGGACTTGGCTGTGATCCTACCAATCCTGCAGCTGTGGAAAAGATCTTCAGGATCAAGTCGAGGGAACCTGGCAGGAGCCTGCTGATACTGGTCGACGGGGGAAATATGCTGGAAAGGTACGTAGCCGATGTTCCTGAGATAGCCTGGGAACTTACCGGTATATCTGAGGATCCCCTTACAATAATCTATCCGGGTGCAAAAAATCTGGCCCCCGGTGTCTGCAGTGAAGACGGGTCAGCAGGTATAAGAATCTGCCATGATGAATTCTGCAACGAGCTCATCAGCCGTTTCCGTAAACCGGTTGTCTCAACATCTGCCAATTTCAGCGGGAAGCCCTCCCCCCGACATTTCGGTGAGGTAGATAAGTCTCTGATTGATGCCGTCGATTATACGGTAAAGTACCGGCAGGACGACAGAAGGATCTGTTCTTCATCCCCTGTCATTAAGCTTAATCCTGACGGTACAATTGAAATTATAAGAAAATAGATTACTTTGATCTTATATGTCCTGAACCGGAAACCCTTGCATCAATTTTCGGACTCCCTATATAAGTCACATTGCCACTGCCCGATACACTGGCGGAGAGATTATCGGTTACATTGCATTTGCAGTTTCCGCTTCCTGATATGCTGAATTCTGCCGTTCCTATTTTCAGAGACTCACCGGAGTAATTTCCTGATCCGCTTATACTGACATCAGCCCTCTTTGCATCGCCGCTTCCACCTATAATAATATCACCTGATCCTGAAATCCCCGCATTAAGCTCACCTACTGTCAGATCTGCTGTCACCAGCTTCCCGCTTCCGCTTACTCCAAGATCAAGATTATCAGCCTTAACTGCATCCCTGATCTCCGCTTTCCCTGATCCTGATACGTTCAGACCTGTCAGTTCAGGCATTGTAATGTAAATCGTGACCTTTTCATTCATATGGGTGTGCCAGTTATTTCTTTTAATGACAAGCTTGTTATCCGAAACTTCTGTCTTAATTTCTTCCAGCAGAGATTTACTGCCTTCAAGAACTACCTTGTATTCCGACCCGATATTTATATACAATTCACCTGATACTCCGAAATTCACTCTCGTAAAGTCCGACAGGTTCCTTGTTTCCTTATCTTCAGTCTGACCGTTTGAAACGCCTGTTGCCAGGTAAAAGGCAATGATAAATGCTGATATAAACAATCCACTTTTCATAATACATCGATTTAAGTTATTTCAGTTAATACAATGAAAAGACAGGATTCTTTCAGAATAGCTGCACAGGCAGATGCATTCTTTCAGTTTATTTCGGTAAGTCCCTCGGGTATGTTCATTATCAATACCTTCTTTTCGCTGTCGATATCAACTATGAAGTCTTCATGGAAGGGTATCAGAATCTCTTTATCTTCAGGGGAGCTTACATTCAGCAGCAACTGTCCGGGATTGGAAATTACCTCTTTGACTGTTCCGAGAAGAGAGTTATCCTCTGTTAAAATCCTGTAACCAACCAGGCTTTCCGGATCTTCTTCTTTGTCACTGGTGTGGGGTGGGGAGGTAAGAAACACCCTGCAACCAACAAATTCACTGACTCTTTCTGATGAATTATAACCCTCAAATTTAATTTTCAGGATATCGGCTCCGGAAAATTCATATTCTGATATAAAAAAAGGAACCGGTCTTCCTTCAATTTCAAGGAAGACCGATTCAATATGGTCTGATTTTCCGGAAAAAAATTTCTCTAATTTAACTGTAACGGCACCCTCGAAGCCGCTGATCTTTATGATTCGCCCAAGTAATATGTCACTTATGTAAGCCACGGGATCTCTGACCCTCTGCTTATCTGACTATTCCTGAGGCTTATCTTCCTCAACAGCAGACGGAGCCTGTTCATCAGTCGGAGCAGTTTCGGCAGGAGCTTCCGGCTGGCTGGCTGCTGCGGCTTTTGCCGCAAGGTCTGCATTCCTTTTTGCAATTTTTGCCAGTCTTGCTTCGTTTACCTTCTTTTCTACAGCAAGCCTGTTTCCCAGATCCTCATCCTTTGATTTCTCAAGGCCTGATTTCTTGGCTTCAATTTTTGCTTCGTTAAGCTTCATCCACTCCTCAAAACGCTTTTCAGCTTCAGCATCATCAAATGCTCCTTTTTTCACACCTTCAAGAAGATGTTTCTTCAGCATGACACCTTTATAAGACAGGATAGCCCTACATGTATCTGTAGGTAATGCGCCATTTTGCAGCCAACCCAGCGCCTTATCGAAATCGAGTTCGATAGTAGCCGGATTAGTAACCGGATTATATGATCCGATCTTTTCAATATATCTGCCATCCCGTGGCGATCTGCTATCTGCAACCACAATGTGGTAGTAGGCCAGTTTCTTACGGCCTTTTCTAGCTAATCTGATTTTAACTGCCATTAATTCCTACGCTTTTATTATTTAACCTGTTTAAAAAATGTGGCTGCAAAGATAGAGTAAATAATTTATTGAACAAATGAATCTTACTATAAAAAAGGAGAGCGTGGCAAAAGTTGCTTTTACCACGCCGCCCGGTACATCCTGATAATTATTTATCCGTGAACCTTACATCTAATTTCTCGTAAAAGTAAATGAAAAGGATCCATAGTCATACTGATCGGTGGATATATGGAAGTTCATCGAATATGATCCGGTACAGGAATTATACAATCCTGTTCCTTCATAAGCGATATTGGTTTCCCCCCATGCATCTGAAGCAAGAACTGTTTTGTCAGCAGTAACCGCAAAAGATACCGGGTCAATGTGCATCACAAGAGGTCCCTGGTCTTCATTAAGCCCTTCAATCGTTTCCAGGCCTGTAACGTAAACCTTATATGGATCTACCGCATCAGCTTTAATTGATATATCCCCTTCCGAATTCCAATCTGCAGAAACTGAATGGTAGCTACCAGCCGCAAGAGCAACATTGTACTCACAATAAACAATAAGGGCAAGGGAAGCATTCGAACGTGTGGTAACTCCATTTTTAGTGGTCACAACCTCCAGGAAAATTACTTCTCCCTTATTTATTGTTCCAAGTTTTCCGGCAACATCTCCCAGGGTAAAGGTGACTGTAGCTGGGAATGAGGTCAGGTCCGCCAGCTTCAACCTCTCAAAATTATCCTGGAGCGAAACCTGAATTTCTGCATTATCCACCGTGACTCCGGTTCCAAGTGTAATATTGAAACTGATAAATGAAGTGGGCTCACCGTTTATAAATATCCCGGTAACATCCGAAATCACCGGTACAACTCCGATATTCCGTTTACCTGCAGGATCTTTGACCTCCTCACAACCAAAAAATATCAAAATCAGTGTGAGGATCAATCCTATGCTGTTTAATTTTTTCATCTCAATTTATTATTTAGTTTTACTGTGAAATTATTGGTTATCATCGTGTTCCTCCAGCCCACCAGACGTTTTCCGTATATATGTAGGTACCATTCCCGTAAGCAGTACGAATATTCTGGTTTGTAGTTACATCCTCAGATCCGTAAGTATAACGAAGTGGGAACTGAGTCGCATTAAGTGGATTTTTAAGATTGATAACATTATCACCCATTGCCTTCAGGCGTCTGAAATCGTTGTAAGCCTCAACAGCTTCCTCCTCGTAAAATGCTATATATTTCTGGTTCATTATTTCAG
Source organism: uncultured Bacteroidales bacterium (assembly GCA_963816345.1). Classification (GTDB taxonomy): domain Bacteria; phylum Bacteroidota; class Bacteroidia; order Bacteroidales; family VadinHA17; genus LD21. The sequence goes on along the minus strand of CAWFKI010000003.1, from coordinate 285,028 downwards.
ATAACGGGTTTGCCAGAAATTTGACTTTTACGTTACCATCAAAATAAGCCAGGGCTTGTGCAGCCGACAGGCCAATATTGATTTTTTCAAATGCGGCCGTTATAGCGTTCCGCAAAGAAGCTTCAGCATTTGGCAAATCATTCAACCTGGCATAAGCTTCAGCTTTCAGGAACTCAATCTCGTGATAACTTAAGAGGTACGTAGGTGCAGTGCTCGAACTGATTGCAGAGACCGAATAAAAACCTTGTATCTGGTTTGTTATGCCATTGGGAGCAAACACAATTCCACTGCTCTCTGTTCCGGGGTAAGGCATAAAGAATACATTATCCCTCGGATCGTTTCTCTCCGCCAATTTATCATGCAGACTCTGACTCGCACCATAATAATCCCTATCCAGAAACAGGCGGTAAAATGGGCTGTTCGTAGTTGTTCCGTTATAATTGAACTGAGCCTGTTCTTCAGCCGAACTGAAAGATTGATCCGCAAAGCTTATTACATCGCTGTAAGAAGGGGTTCTTAGCGATAAACGCATTGTATAACGGGCTTTCAACCCATAAGCAAACTTTTTCCAAAGCGAAATATCTCCTCCGTAGATCAGATCCTGAGCTCCTAAAGAAGGAAATACTGATTCTTTGTCAAGATTAACGATTGCTTCGTCAAGCAGGTTAAAAATTGCAGTATAAATATCTGCCTGCTTATCAAGCACAGGAGTAAATATTTCACCCGGCCTGAGCGCCTCACTCCACGGCACATCGCCCATCAAGTCAGTGAGCATGGCCAGATTATATGCGGTAAGTACCTGAGCAATGCCAAGCGTATGGTAATTGCCTTCTTCAGAACCGCCCTGGGAACATTTCCCGATGATTACCTTCAGATTATAAAGAGTCTGATAAACAGCATCCCAGGTATTATTATAGGTCGTCGAATTTGTAGGTTCTGCTGCTCTGATCTCAGCGTTATAGAACTGGTTCCAGGTCCCCACATTATGTTCAATGTACACCGATGCATAGAATGCAAAATCAGTACCTGTTACACTGAAGGAGGTACTTGTCATTGCATCCGTTATAATCAGCCTTGATTCCATTTCAGTGGGATCGTTCACATCCTTGTTGATATTGTCCATGGTCTTTTCAGAGCAGGAGTGCAATGTGACAGCCAGCATTGCAGTGAAGAATATGATAATTATTTTTTTCATGATATCAGATATTAAAAAGTTAAATCCAGGCTAAAACCAAAGCTGGTTGTCTGGGGCATCGAGAATCTTTCAAACGCTCCTCCCATATTTGTATTTCCCTGACTTGATTCCGGGTCAAAGTTTGGAAGGGCCGTCCAGATAAGCACATTGCGCGTGAAGACAGAAACTCCCAGATCAACAGAGTTAAATATTTTCGTACCTGCTTTATACCTCAGGGAGAGCTCACGAAGCTTCACAAACGAATTATCATGGATATAATACTCATCTATATTATAAAGCACATTTGTATAGAGATCCTGCAGAGCCCGGGGGTCATTGGGGCCGCCACGGACAATATCGTTGGGAGTGCCATCAGGCTTTACTCCGTCGAATACAAAAGTTGCATCACGATCTTCGGTTATTGCCGACATTCCATAATTATCCAGTAACCCGTTACTACCGGAGTACATATGCCCACCGCTTTTCCATTCAAACAGTGCATTCAGTGACCAGTTCCGGTAGGTAAAGGAATTATTGACTCCCAGTATAAAATCAGGTGATACTGAGCCGATCACAGCTGGTTCACCAATCTTTGGCATGCCATGATTCGGCGCACCCGGATTGTCTTCAACAACAATCTTACCGTTCGCATCACGAACAAAGGAAACTCCGTAAATGACAGGATAGGTGGATCCGATTCCTGCCCTGACCTGCGGAATGTCAAAACCTCCCAGAAAGATGCTTTCGACACCCGGTGCCAACTCATCCACGACATTATCAATCTTCGAGTAATTAATATTGATGTCCCAGTGGAAATTTGTCATTGCAACAGGAGTTAAGTACAACACAGCTTCATGACTTACTGTATGCACCTTCCCTCCATTCATCAGCAACTGATACGCGCCTGTGGAACCTGCCAGCGGTACCGTAAATATCTGATCAATTACATTCTGCCGTGAGAAGGTATAATCAATGCCGATACGATTATTGAAGAATTTAAGGTCAGCACCGATTTCGTATGATTTTGTGTTTTGCGGTTTCAGGTTTGGATCATATTGTATGTTATTGGGAATATATGAACTTATCCCTCCGATAGGATAAAGGATCGGAGAGCCTGACCACCAGCTGCCTGAATAGTTCGGGATAGCAAAGAAATTTTTATAGTACTGACCTGCCTGTCCAACCTCTGCATATGAAAGACGCAATTTGGCAAATGAGATGGCGTTGAGATTTTTCATAGCTTCCAGTTCTGAAGCTACAAAGCTCAATGAAACAGATGGATAGAAGAAAGTCCGGTTGTTGGTAGGCATTGTAGAAACTATATCATTCCTGCCTGTGGCATTAAGGAACAGTATTGATTTCCAGTCAAGGGATAAACTTCCGAAAAAGCCCACGGTGCGATCCTGGCTTTTAGATTCATTCCCGGTAACGATATTTGCATTTCTGATATGAGCCCAGCCACCAAAATTAAAGACCTCCCCATGTTCTGAATAAGTCTTAAAACTGCCCTGGTTAAACTCATTTCCCACCATTGCAGTTAAATTCAGGTTGCTGTTAATCTTCCAGTCATAATTTGCTGTCAGCAGGGAGTTGACAGTTGAGGATGAAATCCCGTAGTTATCCATATAACCTGCATTACCCTGATGCCCATACTCAAAAATGTCCTGAAAGTGTGTGGTATATGAATCGATGCCTAACTGATAACGGACTTTCAGATTCATTGCAGGGCTCAGCCTGGCGGTATAATTAATGTACCCGTTCCCGAAAAACCTGTCAGTCTTTTCATTAAAGACATTATGTGCGGCAGCCCATAGCGGATTATCAAATGGATTTACGCCGCGGTAATAGATCTGTGTATAAGGATCTCCGGGAACGGAAAAGGGATATCCTTTCAGGTTATAACTTGCAGGAGCAGAGAGTACCCCTGCAAGGGATGCATCATTACCTGAAGATAGCTTATCAATATCCGTTTTAGAAAAATTGGAATTGAAGCCGACGTTGAAATTTTTATTAAACTTCATCTCGGCAGAAGCTTTGGCATTCCACCGGCTCATACCTGCAGGGGAGGCTATCCCGCTCTGGGATGTCTGACTTAACCCCACCGCAAAATTGGATGCTTCTTTGGCCTGACTTACATTTACATTGTTGGTAATTGAATAACCTGTTTTAAAATAGTCTTTCCAGTTATTAAAGGCCTGCGGGGTAACCCAGTCCTCAGCCACCTGGGCTCTCTCGAGCTGGGGAACAAAAAACTGGCCGGGATGGCCGTTGGCATTCCCTCCATAAGTCGGATCATTGGGAAGATCGGAGATTTTAGGACCCCACGACATTGGAGAATTCGGCACATAACTGCCATAGCTACCCTGAGCGTAGGTAGTCTGGAGATCAGGATTCCGTGAAACCTTTGAAAAACTACTTATGTGAGAGATCGATACAACAGGCTTCCCAAGCGCATTGCCCCTTCCGCTCTTTGTCGTAATAATGACAACACCGTTTGATGCCCTGATGCCATAGAGAGCAGCAGCGGCCTGCCCTTTAAGGATATTGATGCTTTCAATATCAGAAGGGTTAATATCTACCGCACGGTCGGAAAGGTCTGACCCGCTAACGCCATCTCCTGTCTAGGGAGAAATCGCCTCCTGCTCCTGACTGAATATCAGCTGTTGAGGCAATTGGCATTCCATCAACAACATAAAGAGGTGAATTGTTCCCGGTAAAAGAACGGGCTCCGCGGATAGTAATCTGTGATGAGGCTCCCGGCATACCACTGGAGGGTTTAATGTCAATCCCGGCAAGCTTTCCCTGCATTGCACCGGCAAGGTCAGGATTACCTGTCCGTTCAATCACATCCTTCTTGACGTCCTGAACTGAATAACCCAGGGCCTTTTTCTCCCGTGATATACCCAGCGCTGTAACTACAACTTCATCAAGGCCCTGTACATCAGGCTCCATGATAACGTCTACTACTGCACGGGTTCCGATCTGGATCTCCTGTTTCTTCATCCCTATATAGGAGAAAATGAGAGTAGTAGCATCGGCAGGCACCGACAGGGAATACTTTCCATTTGCGCCGGTAATGACCCCCACGGTCGTCCCTTTTACAGATATGGTCACACCCGGTAAAGGACCTTCTCCCTCAACGGAGGAGATGACTGTTCCGGTAATAGTTTTCTGCTGAGCCCAGGCTGATAGCAGAGCCCCGCAAAAGATTAAAAACATCAAGAGAAATTTTCTCATAATCATAGTTTTAGGTCATTAATAAAATACTGAGGAATACTCAAATTCCTGCAGTTTTAACATAATGTGAACCAGTCACGGTTAACAAAATAATCTATTTACCCTGACAAATTTTCAACTGTTCAACAGAATGCAGATCTGGGTTTACAGAATTCAGCTTTGAATCAACGGCGCTTAATTTCCCCGCAAAAAATATTGAGTCGGATAATAAGGCAATTTTGCGTATTTTTGTTGCCTGTTATTTAGAACTTTTTATTCCATCCATGGCACTATTTTCACATCTTCATGTTCATACCCAATACTCTATCCTTGACGGAGCGTCCAACATCCCATTGCTTATTGACAAGGTGAAATCCCTGGGCATGGAGGCCATTGCCATAACAGATCATGGTAATATGTTTGGCGTTAAGGAGTTTCATAATTATGCCACCAAAAAGGGGATAAAACCGATTATAGGATGCGAAATTTATGTTGCTAAAAGATCGATAGAAGATGTCAGTGGTAAAGAGGACCGCTCAGGGGATCATCTTATTCTGCTGGCAAAAAATCTTAAGGGTTACAAAAATCTTATTAAACTCATTTCAACTGCATGGATAAAAGGCTTTTACTATAAACCAAGGATAGATAAAGCGCTCCTTGTAAAGTACAGTGAGGGGCTGATAGCCTCTTCGGCATGCATAGCCGGAGAGATCCAGGATGAGATCCTGAATGGTACAGTTGCCGGTGCCGAGGCCGCCCTGAAGAGCTACACAGACATTTTCGGGGAAGATTTTTACCTGGAGATACAGAGGCATGAAACATATGACCCCGAAGCTGACAGATCAGCATTTCCTCTTCAGCAGAAAGTCATTGAGGCTTTTAAGAAATTGTCAGTCAGGCATAACGTAAAAATGATTGCCTCAAATGATGTTCACTTCATTAATGAGGAGGATGCTGAAGCGCACGACAGGCTTATCTGTATAAATACTGCAAAGGATATTGATGATCCCAACAGACTGAGGTATTCAAAACAGGAATACCTGAAGAGCGAGGAGGAGATGAGGAAAATCTTCAGTGATGTTCCCGAAGCAATCGATAATGTAGCCGCACTTGTGGCAAAGGTTGAAAGGTATGAGCTGAACCACGATCCTATAATGCCCGAATTTGAATTGCCTGAAGGTTTTACGGATAAAGACGTGTATCTAAGGCATATGACATATAAAGGAGCAGAGGAGCGATGGGGAACACTTACAGCGGAACAGACCGAAAGGATAGACTTTGAGCTTGAGATGATAGCCAGGATGGGATTCCCCGGATACTTCCTCATCGTGCAGGATTTTCTTCATGCAGCACGGGCTATGGGAGTATCTGTAGGGCCGGGCAGAGGTTCTGCTGCAGGCTCGGCGGTGGCTTATTGCCTGAGGATCACCGATATTGACCCTATCAAATACGGCCTGCTGTTCGAGCGGTTTCTTAACCTTGACCGGATCTCAATGCCGGATATTGACATTGATTTCGATGAAGACGGAAGAGATTCCGTATTGAAATATGTGGTCAACAAATACGGCCATGATAAGGTCGCCCATATTATAACTTTCGGCTCAATGGCTGCCAAAATGGCGATCAGGGATGTTGCACGGGTACAGAAGCTGCCCCTGCCCGATGCCGACAGGCTGGCAAAGCTTATTCCCGAAAGACCGGGAGTAACTCTGGCCCAGGCCTATTCCGAAGTGCCGGAACTGGCAAGAGAAAGAGATTCTTCAAATAAACTGATCGCACAAACCCTGAAATATGCTGAGGTGCTTGAAGGATCCGTCAGGCAAACAGGGGTTCATGCCTGCGGTATAATAATAGGTAAAGATTCACTCGACAATTATATCCCGCTCTGCACTGCAAAAGATACCGATCTTTATGCAACACAGTACGACGGAAGCCACGTGGAGTCTGTCGGACTTCTTAAAATGGATTTCCTTGGCCTGAAAACCCTTTCAATAATCAGGGATGCAGTAATCAATATCAAAAAATCGAGAGGCATTGACGTTGACATTGAGAATCTCCCTCTTGACGACAAAAAGACGTTTGAACTCTTCAGCAACGGTGAGACAACTGCGATATTCCAGTTTGAATCCACCGGGATGAAGAGATACCTGAAAGACCTGAAACCAAACCGCTTTGAGGATCTCATAGCCATGAATGCTCTCTACAGGCCCGGACCGATGGAATATATCCCATTGTTCATAAGAAGGAAGCTTGGAGTTGAGAAGATAGAATATCCCATACCGGTAATGGAGAAATATCTTAACGACACCTATGGTATCACTGTTTACCAGGAACAGGTAATGCTTCTTTCCCAGGAGCTGGCGGGATTTACCAAAGGGGAGGCCGATTCCCTGAGAAAAGCTATGGGGAAAAAGAAACGTTCCATGATGGATGAGACTGAAGATTAAATTCCAGGAGGGATGCGCCAGAAATGGTTATGAGGAGCCAATAGTAAATAAGATCTGGTCCGACTGGGAGGCTTTCGCCCAGTATGCTTTTAATAAATCCCACTCCACCTGCTATGCCCTGGTTGCATTCCAGACCGGATACCTTAAAGCCAATTATCCTGCAGAATATATGGCTGCAGTCCTCAGCCGCAACATCAGCGATATAAAGAAGATCACAACCTTTATGGACGAGACCCGCAGAATGGGAATGGAAGTTCTCGGTCCTGATGTGAATGAGAGTAATGTGATGTTCACTGTCAATAAGGATGGAAATATAAGGTTTGGCCTTGGCGCAATAAAAGGAGTCGGAGAGAGTGCAGTCCTTCAGCTGATAGAGGAGAGGGAAAAAAACGGACTCTACAGGGATATGTATGATCTGGTTGAAAGAGTCAATCTTAACTCCCTTAATAAAAAGAACCTGGAGGCAATGGCTGTTGCCGGTGCATTTGACTGTTTCCCGACAATATCCCGGGCACAGTATTTTTCGCTTGATACGCAGTGGATCAAGCTTCATTGAGAGTCTGATAAGGTATGGAAACACTGCAAAAACAATAAAAAATTCAAGCCAGCAGTCCCTGTTTGGAGAGGCGGGTGGATTCGATATGGTAAGGCCTGAACCGCTCCGTCTGCCCCGACTGGCCTAAACTTGAGAAACTTAACAGGGAAAAGGAGGTGATAGGGATCTATCTCTCATCTCATCCTCTGGATGATTTCAGACTTGAGATCGAAACTTTTGCAACAGCAACACTGGCCGACCTTCAAAATCTTCAGGGATTACCTCGAGCAGGGACGTTACTGTGGCAGGCATGGTGACTGACACCAAGAACGGGATCAGCAAGAACGGCAAACCTTACGGATCATTTACAATTCAGGATTATACCGATTCGTTCAGAATAATGATGTTTGACAAGGATTATATCGAAAACAGCAAGTTCTTTACTATAGGCTATTATCTTCTTATAAAGGGAAGGGTACAGAAACGAACATACAGGGAAGATGAACTTGAATTCAGGGTAAAGACAATAAACCTTTTGTCAAGTGTAAAAGATGAACTCATCAAATCGGTTACACTGAAAATAAATCCAGGAGAATATAAGCACTGAGATGATAAACGAGCTAAAGGAGCTGGTGCTTGAAAATAAAGGTGAGACGGAGCTTAAATTTCTCTTTATCGATTCTGAAGATAAGATATCGCTTCCAATGTTTTCAAGAACCTTCCGTGTCAGGCTTAATAACGAATTAATATCATTTCTTGAAGACCATCCCGGAATCGAATTATAAAGTAAATTAGCTATCTTTGTACCGGATTAAAATTTAAACTTAAAAATAATAGAAATGGCGTTAGAGGTAAATGATAGTAACTTCGAAGATGTTGTTATAAAATCAGACAAACCGGTTGTCGTTGATTTCTGGGCGGAGTGGTGTGGCCCATGCAGAATGATTTCCCCTATAATCGAAGAGATATCCGCTGAAGTATACAGGGAAGGTCCTGGTGGTAAAATGTGATGTTGACAGCAGTCCCGGAGTTTCCTCCAAATATGGAATCAGGAATATTCCCACAGTACTGTTCTTTAAAGATGGCAAAATAGCCGACAAGCAGGTCGGGGCTGTCCCAAAAAACAATTTTCTCGTAAAGCTTAATGCCCTTATTTAATTAATTCTATGACATAATATTGCCGTTCGGTCTGACTGTAACGGCTTTTTTATTACCCATCTATGAGAGTCTGCATATTTGCATCTTCAAGCAGCCGTATCGACAGCAGATACGCGGATGCTGCTTCAGAGCTGGGCTACCTTCTCACGAAGGCGAATATGGAAATTGTTTTTGGAGGCGGAGGAATTGGCCTCATGGGCAAACTTGCTGATGCCGTCATTAAAAACAAAGGCACCATAACTGGAGTTATACCCTCCTTTATGAAGGATGAAGGATGGGATCACTCGGATGTAAATGAGATGATAGTAACACCCGATATGGGTGAAAGAAAAAAACAGATGTTCGCCATGTCAGATGCAATTGTTGCTCTGCCCGGAGGTGTAGGAACCCTTGAGGAACTATCAGAAGCTATAACTCTCAAACAGCTTGGACTCTTCAGGGGACCGATTATAATACTGAATACGCTGGACTTTTATAAGCCGCTGATTGATTTTTTTGAAAATATGATATCAGGTAATTTCCTTCGATGCGAACATAAAGGAATGTGGGAGGTCGCAAAAGATCCTGAGGAAGTAATAATGTTTCTGATGAAAAACGATACCTGGATCCGGATCCACGGAAGATAGCAAAGATCTGATTGATGAGTAATCCGTCTCCGGTAACCTCTGAATGATCCCGGGGTTTAGTATCCCTATTCCTTCATTTTCTCTCTGTTCAGATATATTTCGAGTGTACTGCTGGCATACGCTTTCCTTGAAAGCAGTTCCCCTTTTTTCTCAGGCGCCTTAACGCCATCTTTAAAATATCCTGACCCGGTAAATATCCTTGCTTCGTCCCAGAGGCCGTTTGAAATAAAGTGATCAAGGACTTTTGATCCCCCTTCAATCATCAATGACTCTATATCTGAATTGAACAGGTACCTTGTAATCTGGATACAGGCAGGGAGCCCGCTATCAAGGTTTATAACCTTTGCCCCGGGAATGACGGCATCTCTGTTACCGGTAAACACCAGCAGCCCGGCTGCTCCTCCGAATATTGCAGATTTACTGTTAATAGTCCCCGAACTGCTCAGTATTATTTTCAGCGGATCATGCCCCGTCCAATCCCTGACATTAAGCTTCGGATCATCAGCTCTGACAGTGCCTGCACCTACAAGTATTGCCTGCTCGGCTGCCCTCCACCGGTGAACCAGCGATCTCTCGGGTTTGCCTGTAATCCAGTTCGGTTGAATCGTGTCGTTTTCAGATCTCAGAATATCCAGATAACCATCAGCGCTCTGAGCCCATTTAAGAGTTATATATGGCCTTTTTTTTTCATGAAATGTAAAGAACCTCCTGTTGAGCCGTCTGCACTCCTCCTCCAGCAAGCCCGTCCTGACTTGGACTCCGGCACTCCTGAGTCTTTGCTCCCCCTTTCCCGATACTTTATCACTCGGATCCAGGGTTCCGATTACTACGCGGGGAATTGCCTGAGCAATTATAAGATCGGCACACGGAGGGGTCCTGCCAAAATGAGAACATGGCTCAAGGTTTACATAAAGAGTGGAGGATTTCAGCTTTGACCTGTCAGCAACAGAGCTGATTGCAATAACTTCCGCATGCGGACCTCCAGCTTTGAGATGATATCCTTCCCCGATGATTTTATTTTCGCAAACTATAACCGCTCCTACGAGGGGATTTGGATAGGTCAGTCCTTCTGCCCCGGAGGCAAGGTCAAGACACCTTCGCATGAATTTAATATCTTCTTTCTCATCCATTTTCGCTGAAAATACTAAATTTGACTCATGCGTGTGAAGATACAAACAATTAAGGATATACGCCTTTATCTGAAAGCCGGACTTGAGGGAATCTATCCGGAAAGGGAGATCCTGGCCATCAGCGGTATCATTACAAAATTTGTTACGGGCATCCCGGATCTGCACGGCATTTATATGGCTGATCAGGAAATAAGCAACCTGCAGGCAGTTGAAATCATAAAGATCTGCCGCGAGCTTAAAACAGGCAGGCCGGTTCAGTACATCCTTGGAGAGACCACCTTCTTCGACTGTAAAATAATGCTGAACAGTTCAACACTTATTCCCCGTCCGGAGACCGAGGAGCTTGTTGATCTCATAATACGTGAAAACAGGGGATACACCGGAAATATTATTGATTTTGGGACAGGATCAGGATGTATTGCAATTGCGCTTGCAGCTAACCTGGCCGGATCAAAGGTAACAGGAACGGATATCTCAGGGGAAGCCCTGCAGGCAGCTGCTGAAAATGCCGGAATCAATAATGTCGATGTCTCATTCATAACCGAAGATATCCTTGCCCCTGAAACAAAGATCACTGATAAAGCCGGGATCATAGTCAGCAATCCCCCTTATGTAAGGGACTCTGAAAAACAGCTTATGCACAGGAATGTTCTTGAATTTGAACCTCAGATTGCCCTGTTTGTTACTGACGCTGACCCGCTTGTCTTTTACAGGGCAATACTTGACAAGGCAGAAAAGTTCCTGCTCCCTGGAGGAAAAATCTATTTTGAAATCAATGAAGCTATGGGAAAAGCTATGGTAACACTGCTTGAATCTTATAATTGCAGGGATATAGAGGTTGTAAGGGATCTCAATGGAAAAGACAGAATCATAAAAGCAAAAGGATATGTCTGAAAATCTTCTGTACAGGACAGCACTTAATAAGGCTATGGCCCTTTGCGCCCGCAGGGAATATTGTATCAGTGACATCCGCACCCGCCTGGCCACATGGGGTGTTGGAGATAATGAAAGCGATAAGGTTATTGAAGTGTTGCTGCGCGAAAAGTTTATTAATGAAGAACGGTATGCCACGGGGTTTGTTAAGGATAAATTCAACTATAACAGGTGGGGCAAAATAAAGATCAGCTCTCATCTCAGGGCCAGGAAGATTCCTGAAGAACTTATACAAAAAGCATTGGATACTATCGGAAATGATAATTATAAAAAGATGTTAAGTGACCTGATTGCAGTTCACCGGAGGAGTGTAAAAGCCAGAAACAGCTATGAGCTGAAAGCAAAATTGCTGCGCTATGGCCTCTCAAAAGGATTTGAAAGCAGCCTTCTGTATGATCTGCTTAATGAGCTGGAGGAGTAACCTTACCCCATTCTTAACCCAACCCTGGCCCTCCCCTGCTTTTACATTTTTAACCCCTCCCTGGCCCTCCCCTTCTTTTATTTTTTTAACCCCTCCCTGGCCATCCCCTGCTTTTATCTTTTTAACCCCTCCCTGGCCCTCCCCTTAAAAAATAAGGGGAGGGAAGAAAAGCACTGTTAATGAGCTTCTTCCCCCTCATTTATAAAAAATGCCCTGTCATCCCGAACGCAGTGAGGGATCTCCAATTCCCAGAAACATTAGCTCCTTGGGAAATGCGGGTCAGTTTTAAACACCCAGGGCACTACGGTAAAATCCTGTGATGATATTTGCCATGAATGGCCAGAAAGTGATCAGAAAGATCAGTGCGGAGCCAACACTGTCGATGATTACCAGCTGTTTGCGTGTATCCGGGAATTTCATGTAGTAAACTGAAAAGTCAACCCTTAAGATCAGCTGGGAGATAAAGAAAAGAAAAACTCTAATCCCGTAAATATTCCATTCGTAGGCCTCACTGATCCTGCCTCTTACAATAAGTGAGAAGCTATGAGAAAGGCCGCATGAGAAGCAGGGTTCTCCCGTAAGCTTCTCATGCAAACAGACAACAGGGTAATTATTTTGATCAGGAGAAAAAATAGCGGAGTATGCTATAATCAGAATTATTATCCCGGCGAAAATTATATTTAGAATAAGGTAAGGTTCATCTCTGAGCCTCATTTCGGAGAAACGTCTGATATTACTTTTTCTTTTGTAAAGTGTCATTCTTACGCAAGGTATCATTCTTTACCGCTTTACCACCCTCAAGAGCCTCAAGCTGTTTTTCCTTTTCCGCCTTACCGGAATTAGTGTTTATCTCCACCTTCTGGCCATTGCTCTCCACCTTAATTGAGATATTCTGATCCTCCAGATCTTTTGTAACATTTTCCTGTACATCATTAATTATATTCTGGATATTGCCAGGCCAGTTATCGGCACTTTTTGCAATCTTGCCGGCTACAAAGAACTGCGAAACAGATATGAGTGAGGCGACTATGGCAATGATAAGTCCTGCGATCAAAACACCTCTCGGGGAGCTATTTCTCCTGGCCTGAGACATCCCTACAGACGCCAGCACAATAGCTATTATCCCGGGGATGATTGCTATCAGCCCCACACAGGGGATAACTGCAAGAACAAAAGTTATAATACCTGTGATGAGAGCAGCAATTCCAAGATTTTGTCCTTTGTTGCTTTTAACATCTTCAATTTTAACATCTTCCATTATAGTAATTTTATTTGTTTCTGTTTATTCCTGTAAGGATGTTTACCATATCCTGCTCTAAAGACGTCACAGGATTTTCAATGATGCGTCCGGTCTCAATATTATTTTTATAAACAATAAATGTCGGCACACGCTGTATGTCCAGCTTCTCATATTCCCCAACCGGGGCAAGCTTTGAATTATCAACACCAATGAATGTCACTTTCCCTGCAGGAAACTTCCAGCTGTCAAGGAGCCTCATGAACCTGGGAACCTCCCTCCTGCTGTCGGGACACCATGTTCCCATTACTATCTTTATGGAAAGATCATCCTTGCTGATCCCGGTCAATTTATCCATGGCTGCACTATTCGGCTGATATTCATCAAAGCCTTTAAGAAACCAAACCGCATACGGCTCCCGTCTAAGCTGATCGGGATTAAAATAGCCCAGAAGCCAGGTGACAGGATCTGAAAAATTAACAGCCGGCTGAACTGCAGGTGTAGTGGCTGCAGTGCTCTTTGCACTATCTGAATTTTTCTGTGCAACACTCCTGGTTGTTTTGCAGGCTGTAAAAATGATCAGGAAAAATATTATATAAAAAGTAAATCGTTTCATAATATAATTTTGATTTTAAATGTAATATGTAACCACACATGATTGTAAATTATATTTATCCGTGTTTGTGATTTTAGTCAATCATGCGGGTCTCATCTTGTGAAATTAAGAAACTGCAAATTAAAGTGATTTTTTCAAATGCATAAAACAAATAACACGGAATCTGCAGATGATGAGTATTCCTATTGTTTTTCTGATTTTTTTATATGGTTCGTATAGTATATAGAGATCCCGATTGAAATTGCCGCCAGGAACAATAAAGCCAGAACCCTGTAGACTATTTCAATCCTGGCCAGGTCGACAATAAAAAGATAAAAAGCTGCACAGATTACGGTTCCGAGTGCCATGTACCTGTATTTTACATTCTGCAGAATTATGCTTAACAGGAAATAGAGAAGGGCAGCCAGTGTCCATGAGAGTGTAACAAAATGCACCGGTATGGCATGGCCCAATGCAAACAGGACCATAAAAAAGCCCTCTATCATATACAGGTTTCTTATAAGATCAGTCTGTATCTGTAACCTCGACCTTTTCCAGTTAATTACCCTTGCCGAAACAAGTGCGACAGCAGCAAAAGAGAAATTTACCCCGTCAACAGTTTTTGAAGTGAACAGATAGATTGAAAGTATCAGCAGAAAAAGCAGGCTGTTCATGATCACTATAAGTCTGTTTCTGAACCAGAGGGCCATAGATACGACTAACAGGCTCTGAACTGAAAGAAGAAGGTAAACCCGCGGTAATCCAAAAAGCCCGTAGAGAGCAATGCTCATTGCCATAAAACCATAGAGGGCATAGAATGCAGATCCGAAATTCCAGCTGGATTTTGAATGCAACACCACGGAGTAAGCAAGACAGCTTATTGTAATAACAGAGAAAAGCAACACATAATCAGCAGTAAAGAACCTTAATACAACAAGTGCCACCAGCATGTGTAAAAAGAACCCCGTTGGTAAATGTCACACCGATACAAAAATCGTCAGACCGGGAGTCCTGCCTTCTTAAAACCATTACAGAGGAATATATTGCCCCCAGCCCGAAAAGACAGAGCATGGCAGAATTCCTGTCGGTGATAAATTGCAGTGTGTGACCCATATAAGGGTTGCCTATGACCCACAGTATGAAGCTTGTGTAGGTTAGAATAATAGTAGCTATAAGCAGGGGCCGCCAGTCAAATCTGTAGAAATAAATTATCCCTCCGGCAGCCGTCAGTATAATCAAAGGAAGCATGATTATAGTTGAATCCGCAAGTATTGCTGTGGTAAGACCAAACAAGACAGCCAGTAGTGCAAAAGCCTGTGATTTGTTACGGACCGAAATAAATGCCTGAAATCCGGCAAGAATAACAAGCAGAATAATTGTAACTGATTTATTTCCGATAAGAGGTGCAGTTGAAAAGAAATGAAGCCTTACTGTCACATAATAGAGAAGTACCTGAGCATTCATCTTAAACATGAATGAAAGGTGGCTGTTAGTTTTCTTTAAATATTCTGCAAGAAAATAGATTGAAGCAGCGGAAAAATAACCAAGGGCCACTGCTGAGAGCTGATGCCCGAGAATCACCAGGTATTGTGTAAGGAATATAATGCCGAAAAGGAGTACTATATTACCCATCCATGCAAGACCGAACCGTCCTATCTGCGACTCCAGCCCCTTCTCTTCCTGGTCCCCGGGATCCCCGGCCGGAACAGCCTCTGCTGCAGTTACCTGTTCTTCATTCCTTTCAGGGTTTTCTGCTTCCGGTATACAAGAACTGACTCCAGCCTGTTCAGCCGATGCTCCAGGGAATTTAGTCGCCTCCTGATAATTTCAATATCATTTTCCTGATCTGTCATGACATATAAATTTTACCCGGATAAGACTTTGAACAGTATTGAGTGATTCTGAAGCAGAATCCTCAGTACCTCCTTATTCTTTGGCTTCCACCATTTTCCATGGTGGCAATAACCATAACAGGAACGCCAGTATCCCGAAAGGAAGCAAAAGCCAGAATGCTGCCATAAGGGTTCCGTCGAGACCTATCAGTCCGACCTTAAAGCTCGTGAAGCCCGAAAAGCTTTTTGAGAATAACTGGCCCCCGATAACAACATTCCATCTCATTGAATATACTCCGATAAGAACCAGGGTTCCGACAATGAAATAAAGTGTTTTGCGCAAACGGATCTTTCCCTTATAGAACTGAAGAAAGGCAAGTGTAATCAGCGGAATGATTGTACCCACAAGACCCTGTGAGACAAAAAGAGTAAGGTACAGCTTCCCCGAGACAAGCAATTTAATAATTTCGAATGATTCTTCTGCTTCATAGATCCTTTGGATCTGATCAAGGCCTTCAAGTGTAAAGTCAAGTATCAGAACAAAAAAGAGATATTTCCCTATTGTGTCAAGTACCTCAAGTTCCACTACCTGTTTCCTGATATATGATATTACCATGTAAACAAGCAATACAAGCGCAATTCCCGACACCATTGCTGAAAAGAGGAAGATGATCGGCATCAGCGGTGTTGACCACCAGGGATTGGCCTTGATAGATCCGAAAATAAATCCAACATACCCATGTAATATAAATGCAGAAGGGATACCTATCACAGTTACTATATATCCAAGCTTCCTGTCCCACTTAAGTGTTCTTGGAGAGATATCCGACACTCCCAGTGTAAGCACCCTGTAAACCCATTTCATGATCCCCTTTTTCTCATTCGACCAGATAACCATGCTCGCCCTGTAGTCAAACCAGATCTCAAGCAAAAGGACGACCATAAGGTACCACAGGTAGACAAATCCAAAGATCGCCATTGCAGAGGAGGAATGTGGAGTTATCATTATTTCATAAGCCCGCTGAGGTTGCGACAGATGGCTGATCAGAGGCATTGTTGCAACCAGCAGAAACGAAAGAGCTGTAAGAAGGGCAAGCTGGTAGGTTGATTTGAGGATTTTGACCTTGAAAACCCTTTCAAGTGATGCCAGGATAAAAGCTCCTGCAACAAGTCCGGTTATAAAGGGATAGACAACAATGAGTATCCCCCACTGTAGATCTATCTCGTTGGGGAAGATATATCCCTGAACATTGGCTAAGGCCTCGTACAAATGTTGGTAGCTTGGTTCCATATTATCTTACCTCCGAACTTAATGCATTATAATAGAGTTTTGCTCCGGTATTAAGGTTTGGTCTGAGCACCTGTGTAGTATGTTCTTTCAGGAATTTAACGAGCTCACTCTCCCTGTCCCTGAGATTGCCATACATCCTGGCTCCCGTGGGGCACACCTCCATGCAGGCCGGGGCAAGATTCTTCTTGAGCCTGTGATAGCACAGGGTACATTTGTTTGCGACTTTTTTGACCGGGTGGATAAACCTGCAGCCATAGGGGCAGGCCTGTACACAATACCTGCATCCTATGCAGTATTTTTCATCGATCAGCACCACTCCCTCAGGACTCTCATATGTTGCTCCTACAGGACATACCTGTATCGCATGGCGATTTTGCACAATGATTACACATCTTGGGAACAAAAAATGATTTGAATATATCCTCATCGGGCACTCTCTGTTTAAAACCATCTATCCCACCGTTAGGTGATTCAATCTCTACACTGCCATCGTTTTTTACCGTGTACTGCTCAACCCAGTTGCGGAAGAAAAATGGTTCGGGCGGAACATCATTTTCCTTTTTACAGGATTTTGCACAGTTTCCGCAACCGATACATTTCTCTATATCTATTACTATCCCGTACCAGGGCAGACTTCTTATCTTCGGGTTCAGCTCCGTAAACCAGAAACTGTGATGATTTTAACCAGGTATATCCTAGGGTGGCGCCGGCTATTGCTGCCGCCGATTTTAAAAATTTCCTTCTTGATGAACTCATTTTAGCATTTGCCCATGGTTGATGAGGATTATGACATTCTATGCAATTCTTTCCCGTATTATGTTTTGCAAGGTCAATCTGAAAAACTGTATTTGTACGCCTGGCTGCATTTTTCTCATGACAGTTACCGCAAAATTCCCTGCCTGAGGGCTTGAATATATCTGCCGCATCACCGCTGACAACATGCTTCTGCCCCGGTCCGTGACATGTCTCACAATGTATTCCGCTATGGACATCCTGTGCCTTCTGATCTTCAATATCCTGGTGACAATCAAAACATGCCTGCTGCCCGGCATAATGAATTTCAACCTGAGCATTATCAATCAGGGAAGCTCCCCGGTAATGACCATATTCTCCGAAAGTATCAGGAACAAGAAGATGCCTTGCCAGAAGAAAAAGGGAGATAAAGATTGCAAAGGCAAGTGCGAGTCGTTTCAGCTGAGGAGGGATATAAAACTTCATCACAGGTATTAATTATTGTTTCTGGAAACCTACTTAGGAACTGCCAATTTATTATTCCGGAAAATGCTTTCTCCAAAATATGATATATATGAACCTGACTTTATGATATTTATACAGATTCTAAATAACAATTGTGTCAGATTGCTCTGACAAATATATGAAATTTACTTACCAATAAGGGGTTGTGGCCAATAGCCGAAACGACCGGGCTCTTTCAGAGCCATTGCCGTTAACTTCATAAGAGGTCTCAATGCAGCAAATCAAAGCTTCAGAAGCTTTCAGTCAACCGGAAGACAATTATGGTCAGGCAACTGACATTAATATCTCAAGTATCTGTTTTGCAGCAACGGGAACAGATGTCCCCGGACCAAATATTGCGGCAACTCCGGCGTCATAAAGGAACTGGTAATCCTGTGGAGGAATAATGCCTCCCGCAATCACAAGGATATCTTCCCTGCCAAGCTTCTTCAATTCATTTATAACCTGAGGTATAAGAGTTTTATGCCCGGCAGCAAGGCTCGATACTCCAAGCACGTGGACATCATTTTCAACTGCCTGCTTTGCAGCTTCTGCCGGTGTCTGGAAAAGAGGTCCGATATCGACATCAAATCCGATATCGGCATATCCCGATGCAACGACTTTGGCACCCCGGTCATGGCCATCCTGGCCTACCTTGGCTATCATGATCCTGGGCTGACGGCCCTCAGATTCTGCAAACCGGGCCGTAAGGGCCCGTGCCTTAATGAAATTTTCATCCGATCTGTACTCAGATGAATAAACACCTGATATTGTGCGTATCACTGCCTTGTACCTCCCTGTTATTTTTTCACATGCATACGAAATTTCACCAATACTTGCCCGTTTTGACGCAGCCACAACGGCTAGCTCAAGCAGGTTTCCTTCACCGGTCCTGACACAATTTGTTATTGCGTCAAGTGACTTCCGGCATTCTTCTTCATTTCTGCCCGCCCTGAGCTGTGCAAGTCTTCTTATCTGAGACTCCCTTACTGCTGAATTATCCACTTCAAGAATCTCAAGCGGATCTTCCTTTTCAAGCCTGTACTTATTGTTTCCTACAATTGACTGAACTCCTGAGTCGATCCTCGCCTGGGTTCTTGCGGCGGCCTCCTCTATCCTCATTTTGGGAATGCCCGATTCAACTGCCTTTGCCATCCCTCCGAGGCTCTCTACCTCCATAATATGTTCCCAGGCGCGCTGCGCCAATTCGTGAGTGAGAGTCTCAACATAATAAGATCCTGCCCAGGGATCAATTGCCCTGCATATATTGGTCTCCTCCCGGATATAAAGCTGGGTATTCCTGGCTATTCTTGCTGAAAACTCTGTCGGCAGGGCTATGGCTTCATCAAGCGCATTTGTGTGAAGACTTTGTGTGTGGCCAAGTACGGCCGCCATTGCCTCAATACAGGTCCTCCCGATATTGTTGAATGGATCCTGTCCGGTAAGACTCCATCCTGATGTCTGACTGTGGGTCCTGAGAGTAAGAGATTTAGGATTTTTGGGATTGAATCCGCTTACAATTTTTGCCCAGAGCATACGGGCTGCCCTCATCTTGGCAATCTCCATGAAATGATTCATGCCTATGGCCCAGAAAAAAGAGAGCCGCGGAGCAAAAGCATCTATATCAAGCCCGGCATTTACTCCTGTCCTGAGGTATTCAAGTCCGTCGGCAAGGGTATATGCAAGCTCAATATCACTTGTAGCCCCCGCTTCCTGCATATGATAGCCGGAAATACTTATAGAATTGAATTTCGGCATCCTGGCCGAGGTGTACCTGAAAATGTCAGCAATGATCCTCATGGAGAATTCCGGTGGATAGATATATGTATTCCTGACCATAAACTCCTTGAGAATGTCATTCTGAATCGTTCCGGAAAGTTCATCAAGCCTGGCTCCCTGCTCGAGCGCAGTGACAATATAAAACGCCATTACCGGCAGAACAGCTCCGTTCATGGTCATCGAGACCGACATCTCACCAAGGGGGATTTCATCAAACAGCAATTTCATATCCAGCACAGAGTCAATAGCTACTCCCGCTTTTCCGACATCTCCTGCAACCCGCTCGTGATCTGAATCATAACCCCGGTGGGTTGCCAGGTCGAATGCAACGGATAATCCTTTCTGCCCGGCTGCAAGATTACGCCTGTAAAATGCATTGGATTCCTCTGCTGTGGAGAAACCTGCATACTGACGGATTGTCCATGGCATCATTGCATACATTCCGGAATAGGGTCCCCGTAAAAAAGGAGGCAACCCGGCTGCATAATTAAGGTGCTCTATCCCTTTAATATCGTTACTTGTATAAAAACTCTTAATCCTGATCCCTTCAGGGGATTCCGATACCTCTCCCGGCGTATCCGGCTCTTGCCGTGAATCACTGTTCCTGGCGCGGAGTGAATTAAGGTCACTATATCTGAATTTTGGTCTCATTATTTTCTTTTTCCTCTTCACAGATCTATTCCCAGCAACTTATTGAACTGTCTGATCATGGCCGGCAAATCAGATCTTTTATGAATAAACCAGGAAAGTCCTTTTTCTTTTAATTCATCAGTTAATGGCGGATTACCCGCAATAACCACAATTGCCTTATCCTTCAGCTGTGAATAAATATAAGGTGCGAAAACAGGGTATTCCTCATCGGAACTGCATATAACCACAATTCCGGCTTTTGATGCTATAGCTGATCCAATCCCCTCTTCCAGGTTGTCAAAACCATCATTTTCAAGAACACAATACCCTGCACAACCAAAGAAACCGGATGAGAATTGTGCCCTTGCCATTCTCTTTGCCCTGTCACCTATTGATAGCAGGAAGACAAGAGGCCGTGACGGAGCCCTGTCAACTGCCACTCTTAATCTGTCATATTCCTCCGATCCCCTGAACAGCTCAATCAATCCGTTATCCTGAATGCTCTTTTCATCTCTTTCCGGGAAGATTCTGGCGTGGTCAACGGATGGGGAAACTGACTCTCTCCTGTCAGGATACTGATTTGTACCCAGAAGAATTGTTTTTCCTGTCGCAATATCAGATCTCTTCCCGGCGGCTGCGTCAGACAGCTTCTCCCGGATATATCCTGATTTTACTGCCTGAAGGAAACCTCCCTTTTCCTCTATCTCAATAAATAAATTCCATGCTTTTTCTGCAATAAGTCTTGTGAGGTTTTCAATATAATATGATCCTGCAGAGGGATCAATCACCCTGTCGAAATAGGATTCCTCCCTGAGAATGAGCTGCTGGTTGCGCGCAAGCCTTTCAGAGAATTCGTCAGGTTGCCTGAATGTTATGTCGAAGGGTTCAACGGTAAGGGAATCGGTTCCGCCAGTAATGGCAGCCATTGCTTCCGTCTGGGTCCTCAATAAGTTCACATACGGATCGTACAAAGTTTTATTCCACCTTGTTGTCACACTATGTATATCCATCTTAATACTTTCACCCTTCCCGGGGAGGAAGCCATTAAGAACAACAGACCATAAAAGCCGTGCCGCCCTCAGCTTGGCTATTTCAGGGAAATAGTCACCTCCGGCCCCGAAGCTGAATCTTATTGCTGTAGCTGCCATATCAGCACTCAATCCTTTTGCAGTGAGCTGTGCAAGGTATTCGCTTCCGGCTGCGAGGGCAAATGCAAGTTCCTGAACAATATCAGCTCCGGCATTTTTGAAGGAGGCTGCGTTCAGATGGATAGTCCGGAAACCGGGAAACAGCGAAGCGGATCGTGTCAGTGAGGCCAGATAATCAAAGGCTTCCTCTTCGGGAATGCAGAGTGTGCCGTTCAGAAGCAGGCGATTCAGTGGGTCAGCCTCAATTGCACCATGAAAGGAGGAATAATCCAATACCGCGCTCCTTTACGATCCTGATCAGGATATCGAGGATCTCCCGGGCCTTTCCGTTACAAAGAAAATTTATGCCTGTGGTTTCGGGGTCGATGGATGAGAGCAGTATTTTTAAATTCCTTTCACTGACCGAGTCAGGATCCGTAATTATAAACCCCAGTGTATCAACACCTTTACTGAGCAGTGAAAGAGCTTTCAGGTTTGCCCCGGCATAATCAGTCACCTCTGTATCCTGCCTTACGCTCCAGTCGTTGTTTTTAACTTTTGTACCTCTTATATAAGGATATTCCCCGGGCAGGGTGTTCATATACATCAGGTTTTCAGTATCTTCCATCCTGTAGAATGGCTTCACTTCAAAACCTTCACGGGTTCTCCAGACCATTTTTTTACTGAAGTCAGCTCCTTTAAGGTCAGAGCGGATCTTATCCATCCACTCATCTGTAGTTACAGGAGGAAACTGACTGAAAAGTTTATTATCATTCATAATATGCCCATCTCTCACAGAAACCGGGGCAAAGTTACCCCATTCCCGGTCAGGGATTTATGAATTTTATCATGTTCCTGAATTTGGAACAGGCAGGTTATTTCCCTGCAAATTCCATAAGAAATGATTTTATAAAGGGATTCAGGTCTCCGTCAAGCACGGCCTGAACATTACCGGTCTCATGATTGGTCCGCAGGTCTTTGACCATTTTATAAGGATGAAGCACATAAGACCTGATCTGTGATCCCCATTCTATCTTTTTCTTTTCACCCTCAATCTTTGCCTTTTCTTCCATCTGCTTCCTCAGTTCCAGCTCGTAAAGCTGGGATTTAAGGATCCTCATGGCATTCTCCTTATTATTAAGCTGCGACCTGGTCTCCTGGTTTTCTATTACAAGGCCGGAAGGATGATGACGCAGCCTGACTGCCGTCTCAACCTTATTTACATTCTGTCCGCCTGCCCCGCTGGATCGGTAGGTCTCCCATGTTATATCAGCAGGATTGATTTCAATTTCAATGTTATTATCAACAAGCGGGGAAATGAAGACCGATGCAAATGTCGTCTGCCGCTTTCCCTGGGCATTGAAAGGCGAGATCCTCACCAACCTGTGAACACCGTTTTCACTTTTCAGATACCCGTATGCCCTTTCTCCGTCTATTTCAATCGTCACTGATTTGATACCAACTTCATCTCCCGGCTGATAATCAAGCTCTTTTACCTTATAGTTGTTTCTTTCTGCCCAGCGAAGGTACATCCTCATAAGCATTGCGGCCCAGTCATTACTCTCTGTTCCTCCTGCTCCCGAATTGATCTTCAGGATCGCTCCAAGCTGGTCTTCCTCCTTCTGAAGCATATTCCTGACCTCAAGGTCTTCAATCAGGGTAAGACATGCCTCATACTGACTATCAACTTCCTCTTCCGTTGACTCGCCTTCCTTAAAAAAATCATAGATTACACCAAGATCATCCAACGAGTGTTTATCCTGTCAAAACCTGATGTCCAGCTTTTCAGCCGGGCTATGCTCTTCAGGAGATCTTCGGCAGCCTTCGGATCATTCCATAAATCGGGCTTCCTTGATAAACTCTCCTTTTCAGCAATAAGTTCAAGCTTTCCATCGATGTCAAAGATACCTCCTTAACGCATCGCGGCGTCCCGATAAATCCTTTATCTGTTCACTGGTTATCATTTTTTCTGAAATTATTTCTGCAAATTTAATCTTTAATCCCGGACTTTCCACAGGTGATTCAATATGACAGGAATTTATCCGTTATAAAAGTCGCTGTTCAGTGTAAACAATAATGGATTTATCCTATTTTTAGAGAAAGAAAACAAGTATGCAAAAATGGTAAAATCAATATCGTTTCTTATACTTTTTATGGCAACCTGTTGCAGTGATACAGGTTCCCGCAAGACCGACTGGCTTATCGACAGTTCCGGCTACAAATCGGCTGTTACAGAAAAGGACGGATCTGTTATTATCTCCAATGGCCTTATTTCCAGAACGATCAGCCTCACTCCCGATGGCGCAACGACCGGATTCTTAAACCTTATGACAGGCAAAGAGCTCATCAGGGCAGTCAAACCTGAAGCAATTGTGACTATTAACGGTAAGAGCGTAATAACTGGAGGGCTGACCGGACAGCCGGTAAAAAATTACCTTTCCAGCGAATGGATTGCAGGTCTGAAGGCTGATTCACTTTCCCCTTTGAAGCTGGCCGGTTATAAAACAGGTGATATCGCCGCAAGATTCCCCTGGAAGAAAAGAACGGAGTGGATGACAAACGATTTACAATGGCCTCCTCCGGGAAAGAGAATTGATTTCACCTATCTTCCAAAGGATAGTACCAGGGATCCGGTTTAAAATAATTGTCCATTATGAAATCTACGACGGAATACCCTTGATAAGCAAGTGGCTCACAGTAACAAACGAGTCAGGCAATGAAATAAAAATTGACAGCTTTAAATCGGAAATCCTTGCTCTGACCGAAGAGGAGAGTGTTGTTGGCGACAAAAAAAACTGGCTTCTGCCCAATATTTATGTTGAGACTGATTATGCTTTCGGGGGAAGTATGTCATCGGAATCATGTTACGAAAAGTCAGTCTGGTGGGTACCCGATCCGGAATATCAGACAATAGTAAATTACTCGCGTCAGCAGCCTTCAATGCTGGAGTGTAAACCGATGCTCGGACCTGCTGAAAAAATCGGACCCGGGAAATCGTTTGAATCATTCCATACCTGGATACTGGTCAATGATGGCTGGGACCGGGAGAGAAACGGGCTGGCTCAAAGAAAAATGTACAGGACTATTTCTCCCTGGGTAACTGAGAATCCTATATTCATGCATCTCAGGTATTCTGATAATGAATCTGTTAAAAGAGCTGTAGACCAGTGCGTTGAGGCTGGGTTCGAAGAGATCATATTATCGTTCGGGAGTGGATTTAACATTGAAGACACCAGCCAGTCGAACCTTGACAGGTATAAGGAACTCGCAGATTATGCCCATGGCAAAGGAATCGCTCTTGGCGGGTACAGCCTCCTTGCAAGCCGCACCATCGGGGGAGGAAATGATGTTGTGATGCCCGCGGGGAAACATCCTGCGTTTGGTAATTCTCCCTGCATTGGAAGTGTCTGGGGCGGGAGTTATTTTAAAAAGCTATACAGGTTCATTGAATATACAGGGTTTGATAATTTCGAGCATGACGGATCTTATCCCGGCGATGTTTGTATGTCGGTAAATCATCCGGGGCATGAGGGACTGGAAGATTCTCAGTGGAAACAATTCAAAACGATCACTGATTTTTACAAATGGTGCCGCAGCCGAGGTGTTTACCTTACGGTACCTGACTGGTATTTCCTGAATGGGAGCAGCAAAACTGCGATGGGATACCGTGAGACTAACTGGTCGCTCCCCCGTCGCCAGCAGGAAATAATTGAGCGACAGAACATCTATGACGGAACCTGGGAAAAGACTCCTTCCATGGGATGGATGTTTGTCCCTCTGGTTGAATATCAGGGCGGAGGCTCTGAAGCCACTATCGAACCACTGCGTGAACATCTCCCCCATTACGGTCAGCGACTCGCCGATCTCTTTGGCGCCGGGGTACAGGCTGCCTACAGAGGTCCAAGATTATATGATGCTCCCGAGACACTCGAACTGGTAAAAAAATGGGTCAGCTTTTATAAGAAGCACAGGACAATTCTTGATTCCGATATTATTCATGTGAAACGTGCCGATGGCAGGGATATCGATGCTATTCTTCATGTAAACCCTTCAAACGATGAAAAGGGTTTACTGATGGTTTATAATCCGCTCGGTCATCCGGTTAGCCGGAATCTTAAAATAAATGTATACTATACCGGGCTTTCAAAGTCCGTAGCTGTCACAGACACCAGTGGCAAATCACGCAGATTTTCAATTGACAGCAACTCTAATCTTATTTTACCGGTTATTGTCGAAGCAAACAGTCAGTCGTGGTATATTTTAAAGTAAGGGTCAGCCGGACTAATCCAAATAAACAACAGGATGCTAAAATCATATAAGTATCATAACCTTTCGGAAGCCGGCTGCGATGAAGCCGGCAGGGGTTGTCTTGCCGGTCCTGTAGTAGCTGCAGCTGTTATCCTTCCAAAAAACTTTAAGCATCCTGTACTGAATGATTCCAAAAAGCTTACCCCAAAACAGAGAGCGGAACTGAGGGAGGAAATAATTAATTCTGCCGTTGCCTGGAAAGTAGCATTTGTGAACAATACCGAAATTGATGAAATTAATATTCTGAGAGCATCAATTAAAGCCATGCACATCGCAATTGAAGGCCTTGAAATCAAACCTCAGTTACTTCTCGTGGACGGCAATAGATTCTATCCTTACAGCTCAATCAGACATGAAACAATCATCAGGGGAGACGGAATTTATTTCTCGATTGCTGCTGCCTCAGTACTGGCAAAAACATTCCGGGATGATTATATGGATAAAATTCATGAAGAATTTCCCGGATATGGATGGAACAGGAATAAAGGTTATCCTACATCATTTCACAGGGCGGCTATTTTAAAACTCGGCATCACTCCTTATCATAGACGTACTTTCAATCTCATTGACACCCAGCTGAAGCTTGAATTTTGAAACAATTCTGTCTGGCTCCCCGGCTTGTAGATCCGATTCCCTAAATTTCCACAAACGGAAACAAATTTTCCAAATGGCTGTTATATATATAACAATGCATATTGCGGGTTGTTATGATCTGTAAGTTAATAGTAACTTAAAATGACAAATCAGATTATCGTAATTAATTATTAAAATTATCTTTGATTCCAAAATTTTTATATCTCCAAAAAGTTTATTCTATGAAAAAATTGTTTTCAGTATTAATGATACTTGTACTCAGTTTTGGCTTCAGGGCAAAAGCTGATGAGGGTATGTGGCTTCTTCCGCTCATTGAAAAATTAAATATGGGCAAAATGACTGAGATGGGGCTTAAACTATCAGCTGATGATATATACAGCCTGAATAAAGCCTGTCTTAAAGATGCAGTTGTAATTTTTGGCGGTGGCTGTACAGGTGAGATTGTCTCTCCCCAGGGTCTTGTTCTTACAAACCATCATTGCGGATATGGGTCAATCCAGTCACACAGTACTGTAGCGCACGACTATCTTAAAGACGGTTTCTGGGCCAGAACCAAAGATGAAGAATTGCCTAACCCAAATCTTTCGGTTACTTTCCTGATAAGTATCAAAGATGTTACCGACCAGGTGCTTGCAGGTGTAAAACCGGGTATGAATGAAGCTGATCGTACGGCTGCAGTGGACCAGGCAAGGCTTCAGATTGAAAAAGATGCTACTACCGATTATCTGTACAGGGCATCCGTAGCCAGCTTTTACAGTGGCAATTATTTCTATCTTCTGATATACGAGAGATATAATGATGTCCGCCTTGTAGGAGCCCCTCCATCATCAATAGGCAAGTTCGGTTCCGATACCGACAACTGGGAATGGCCCCGTCAGACAGGAGATTTCAGCGTGTTTCGTGTCTACTCAGGTCCGGATGGAAAACCCGCTGATTATTCAAAAGATAATATCCCCCTGAAACCAAGGACATTTCTGAAGGTATCAATAAAAGATAAGAACGAGGGAGACTTCGCAATGATACTTGGTTACCCTGGAAGAACGAACAGATATATGACATCATATGAAGTGGATGAACTTCTGAATATCACACATCCCGACAGGATAAAAATCAGGGGAATAAAGCAGGAGATCTGGATGAAGGATATGCAGGCCGACCAGAAGGTCAATATACAGTATTCGGCAAAATATTTCGGTTCTTCAAACTACTGGAAGTATTCAATTGGTCAGGAAGCCGGGCTTAAGAAGCTTAATGTAAAGGCTAAAAAGGAAGCGATTGAAAATCAGTTCGATAAATGGGTTGTTGAAAATCCCGAACGTAAGGCCAAATATGGTGATGCCCTCAACCTTATCAAAACTGCCATTGAAGGCAGGGCTCCATACTACAATGCACAGCAGTATCGTTACGAATGCCTTCAGGGCTGTGAGCTCCTTTCCATGAATCGCGGTGTCAGCCAACTGATTGCTGCACTTAAATCCAACGATGAGCAAAAGATTAATTCCGCTGTCTGGGAGATTAAAAACAATGCTGCCAGGTTTTATAAGGATTACAGCCCTTCCACCGATAAAGAATCAATGAAAGCCATGATGAAACTTTACAGGACAGATATTCCTGCAAAATTCCAGCCTGACTATTACGCTGATGTTGTCGATAAAAAATTCAAGGGCAGCATTGATAAGTTTGTAGATGATATGTTCAACAGGTCATTGTTTGCAGACAGCTCAAAACTATATGCCTTCCTTAAGAGCCCCTCGCTTAAGATAATTGAAAGAGATCCCGTGTACATCACGGCAAGTTCAATATCACGTCTGGGAGCTGAACTGTCAATGGAATCGAGCCGCTTTGACGAAGATCTTGCAGAAGGAAGAAGATTATGGATGGCAGCTTTGATGGAGATGACGCCGGATAAGACTCTTTATCCTGATGCAAACTTTACGATGCGTCTCACCTATGGCAGCATCAAGGGATATGAACCAAGAGATGGTGTTATCTATAAGTATTACACTACTCTGCAGGGTGTGGTCGACAAATATAAGCCCGGCGATTATGAATTTGACCTTCCCAAACGTCTTATTGAACTGAACAATAAGAAAGAATATGGAAGGTACGGATCGCCAAAAGGCTATATGCCGGTCTGTTTCCTTACAACAAATGATATAACAGGCGGCAACTCGGGAAGCCCCGTGATGAATGGAAACGGCGAACTGATTGGTCTTGCCTTTGATGGCAACTGGGAATCCATGAGCGGCGATATAGCCTATGAACCCGAGCTTCAAAGGACTATAGCGGTTGATATCCGTTACGTCCTCTGGATTATGGATATTTACGCCGGAGCAGGAAACCTTGTCGACGAGATGACTATAGTACAGTAAAGACGACAGCTAAACCCCACCCCGGCCCTCCCCTTAAACAATAAGGTGAGGGAGGGGTTTTGCATACGGAATTGTTCCCCCGCGGACAGGGGTGGGTTTTGATGGTATCCCCCGGAGTTATTAACAATTTTGTGACTAAATTTGCAGAAAAACCTGCACTATGCATTTAAGTCTTATTGAGATCCTGGCAGCTTTCATGGTACTATTTGCCATTATTGACATCCCCGGATCCATTCCAATCATAATTGATATAAAATCCAAATCGGGTGTTATTAATTCCGCAAAAGTCACACTTGTTTCTTTTTTAATACTGCTTGCATTTTTACTCATAGGAAGTCCTCTGCTTGGTATCTTCGGAATAGATGTATCTTCTTTCGCCATTGCAGGGTCATTTATTATATTTCTTATCGCAATGGAAATGATCCTTGGAATTGAACTCTTTAAACATGACTCCCAGGGCGGAAGTTCAATATTTCCGATCGCATTCCCATTAATTGCCGGGGCAGGATCGATCACCACAATTCTGTCACTTAAAGCTGAATATCAGACTATTAATATATTTATTGCTCTTGTCCTCAACATGGTAGTCATTTACCTGGTATTACGGCTCACCGCATCTTTTGAGAAGATACTGGGAGCCGGGGGATTGCAGATCCTGAAAAAGGTCTTCGGAGTCATTCTCCTGTCGATTGCAATAAAACTATTCCTTTCAAACACTGGTATTGTCCTTTCTCATGCCAGGTGAAATAACAATTTATACAGATGGAGCATCCAGCGGAAATCCGGGTCCGGGTGGTTACGGGGTAGTTCTCATATCAGGCAGGCACCGTCTTGAAAAATCTGCTGGCTTCAGGCTTACAACAAATAACCGGATGGAGCTTCTGGCCGTGATAACCGGGCTGGAAGCCCTCAGGATACCAGGCAGCAAGGTTGTGATCTATACCGACTCAAAATATGTCGCAGATTCAGTTGAAAAAGGATGGGTATTTCAATGGGAGTCGAAGGGTTTCAAAAAGAAAAAAAACCCTGATCTCTGGATAAGGTTCCTTAAGGTGTACCGCAGGCATAAGGTCAGATTTGTCTGGATAAAGGGTCACTCGAACAACCCTGAAAATGAAATCTGTGACCGCCTGGCTGTAGAGGCTTCCTCAGGCCCTCTCCTGGCTGAGGATGAAGGGTATAACCCTCATGACGATCAGTATATTCTTCCCTGATCACTTCGCTGTTTGTAAATTCATTTGCTAGTATTAAAATAAAGGTGCAATTTTGTAAAAATGCCTGAATATGCAAAAGTTATATCTCAGTCCGACATCTACATCCCCGGAAGTAAACCTTTCTCCGGACGAAAATATATTCCTGATACGGGGCATCTCTACCCCGGAAGATGTCCGTGTCATTTATTATCCCGTAATTGATTGGTTAACAAGATATATTGACAGCCTCCTGGAAAATAAAACTGCTAAATACTCCACCGGCAGCCCTCTGAAGATGCAGGTGGATCTTGAATATTTCAATTCATCCTCTTCCAAATTCCTGTTCGACATTTTCCTCCAGCTGAAACGGCTCATCACCTCTCATATCCCTATTGTTGTTGAATGGATATATGACGAGGAGGATGTTGATCTTAAAGAGGCAGGAGCGGATATAGCTTTTCTCGTCGAGATGGAATTTTCTTATGTCCCTAAAGTCGGATAGACCGGAATGAGAGGCCCGAGAGAACTTTATGATCTGTTGGAAAAGCTGGGCATAAGTTTTGAATATCATGAACATCCGCCTCTGGCAACCATTGAAGATGCGAAGATCCACTGGAAAAATTACAACTCGGGACGATGTAAAAATATTTTTGTCCGCAATCATAAAGGAGACAGACACTATCTTATCATACTGGAACATCTCCGACAACTTGATATCAGGGAACTGGAGAAAAAACTCAGACAGGGGAAGCTCACATTTGCCTCCGATAAGCGGCTTATGAAATACCTGGGTGTTGAGCCTGGATCCGTTTCTCCTTTTGGTCTGATCAACGATAAAGAGAAACATGTACATCTCTTTATCGACGGGAAGCTTAAAGAGTACGACAGGCTCACGTTCCATCCTAATGTGAATACCGCATCACTTACTATCTCAAAAGCCGATTTCATTAAATTCCTTACTTATACCGGAAATTCATTTGAATTTATCAGGCTCTATGACCAGGAAAACGGAAATATTTAGGTGACAAAACATGCTGCTTTTATTCCAGTTTTTGAAACTACGCTGCTTCCGTCAAAATCCTTAATTTTACCTCCATATTTTTAAACCTGACTATAATACCTCTCCCGGTGAGAAAATTCCTGATCATCCTCTCCTGCATATTTTACCTTGCTGCATCGGCTTCAGGTCAGGTCCCTGAAAAGAAGCAATATACGGCTACGCGTATCACTACCGCCCCTGTCATAGACGGGAAAACGGATGAAGAGGTCTGGCAGAGGGGGACCTGGGCCGGGGATTTTATACAAAATGAGCCATATAACGGAAGCAAGTCAACACAAAGAACCGAATTTAAAATTTTGTTTGATGACAATAATCTTTACGTAGCAATAAAGGCATATGATTCAAGTCCCGACAGTATCGTCAACCGGCTTACCAGGCGCGATCAGGCCGACGGCGACCTGGTCGGTATAATTATTGACAGCTATCACGACCTGCGGACGGGTTTTCTTTTCGGATAACTGGAGCGCAGATATTCCGGGTACCACAACTATACTTGGGGCAGCCAAGCTTACCGGGAAATCAAGTAACGGCCTTTCCGTGGGCTTCGTCGAGGCTCTGACAGCGGAAGAGAGAGCTGAAATAGATACTGCAGGAGGAAGATATTACCGGACTGCAGAGCCGCTCACAAATTATCTTGTGAGCAGGGTACAAAAGGACTTTAATAATGGCAGAACGATTATAGGTGGGATATTCACAAGTACAAACAGGGAACTTGATAGCTGTACAAGCAATGTATTGCATAAAGCTGCTTATACGGGAGGATTCGATTTCACTCAGTATTTTAAGGATAAAAGCTGGAGATTCAGCATCAAGACCGCACTAAGCCTTGTGGAAGGCACAACATCAGCTTTGTTGAAAAC
The DNA here is from genome assembly GCA_963816345.1 of uncultured Bacteroidales bacterium. GTDB lineage: Bacteria > Bacteroidota > Bacteroidia > Bacteroidales > VadinHA17 > LD21. The sequence goes on along the minus strand of CAWFKI010000003.1, from coordinate 253,274 downwards.
ACAGACCTCCTCAGCACGGTACTTTCAGAGACCAGATAATTACTATGCAGATGTTGACTCAGACAGAACATCTCTATCCGGGTCAGGCGGACGGGCCCAGATCATGAAGCTTAACGGACACTGGAATTTTCTGGGTTCGGCAACATGGAGATCGCCCGGATTTGAAACCAACGACCTCGGTTACCTCAAGGTTGCAGATCAGATAGTATCTGTTCTTTGGGGCGGCTATAATGAATGGGAGCCTAAAGGGATATACAGAAATTATAATTTAAATTTCCATGAGTATTCAGTCTGGAATTTCGGTGGATATAATCTCGGAAACGGAATTGAATTTAACGCTAATATGGGATTGAAGAACTTCTGGAACATATGGTCGGCCGGAACTTATACTTTCAGCGGAAATGATCAGGACATCCTTCGGGGCGGGCCAATGATGAAGGTTCCCGGATCTGTGGCCGGACGGTTTGGATTTTCTACCGATAGCCGCAAAAAAGTTATGCTTGAATTCCGCGTAAGCGCCCTGAAGGGAGTTGAACACAATTCAAATGATCTGACTACAGGTGTTGAACTCTCTTTTAAACCTACTGATTTCCTTGTATTATCTGTTGAGCCCGGCTTCAATAAATCAATGACTGAACTCCAGTATGTAACGACTGAAAATGTATCGGGTGAAGACAAATATATCTTTGCAACAATCAACAGAAAAACAATCAGTACATCCTTTAGAATAAACCTTAATCTCAGCCCTGATCTTACTTTCCAGTACTGGGGACAACCGTTCGTCGCTTCAGGAAAATACACCGACCATAAATTTATTCAGTATCCGATGGCAAATGGTTATGATGACCGGTTTCATATCTTTTCCCCTCAGGAGATAAGCCCCGGGGATAAAGTTTACAACATAGATGAGAACAATGACGGGAATATTGATTACAGCTTTGATAATAAAGATTTTAATGTTCAGGAATTCCTCTCAAACCTGGTGATAAGATGGGAGTATAATCCCGGATCAACAGTTTACCTGGTCTGGAGTCAGACAAGAAGCAATTCAGATAATTCAGGTAATCTTGACTATTTTAATAATCTCGGCGATCTTTTTAATAAAGGTATTAATACGCCTCACAATGTATTTCTGATTAAGTTCAGCTACCGGTTCGGCTTAAAATAAGAGACCTGAACAGAGTACTGCAATGCGGCAGGATAAACGGACTTTGCAATCTGACTGATTTTGCTTTCCTTTGGCAACTGATCTTTAATTTTCACAAACTCCAATTATGAAATTATCTGTTTTAGCACTTTTCACTCTCTTATCATTTTCTTTATCAGCACAGGATCTGCCTGCCTATAAACTATATACGGAAACAGGGAAAAAGACTGATTACCACGACATGCTAAGGGAACTGATGAAAGCCGATGTTGTCTTTTTCGGTGAGCTTCACGATAATCCTGTGGTTCACTGGCTTGAACTTGAGGTCACCAGAGATATCTATGCGGAAAAAGGAAAGAACCTTATCCTTGCGGCTGAGATGTTTGAAACTGATAACCAGCTGATCATGGATGAATATTTTTCCGGCATAATAAAGGAATCATCCTTTGAGAGTGAGGCCCGCCTGTGGAAAAACTACAAAACAGATTATAAACCTCTTGTGGACTTTGCAAAAAAGAACGATCTGAAATTTGTAGCTTCAAATATACCGCGGCGATATGCTGCCGTTGTTTCATCCGGAGGCTTTGATGCCCTTAAGAAGCTCTCTCCCGAAGCCCTGGGCTATATCGCTCCCCTGCCTGTCGAATATGATCCTGAACTCCCGTGCTATAAGGATATGCTATCGATGGATGCTTCAATCGGAGGCGGTATGGAAAATAAGGTCAATGAGAATCTCCCTAGGGCTCAGGCCATGAAAGATGCAACAATGGCCTGGTCAATCGGCAAATACCTTAAAAGCGGTCAGTCATTAATTCATTATAACGGCAGTTACCATTCCGACAGACATATGGGGATATTATGGTATCTTAATAAATATAAACCATCCCTGAAAATCATTACAATCACGAGCGCCCTACAGGACGATATTGATAAAATGAGTGATGAGAGCAAGGGAATGGCCGATTTTGTCATTGTCGTACCCTCTTCAATGACCAGGACGTATTAGTAATTTTTTAAGATTCCCTCCTGGAGCTTCTCTTTATACACATCTTTTAAAAAGGATTTAAGACTTTTGCATCGGCATTTTGTTAAACCTATTTTGGAGCATTTCAGATTCCCATTTTGATATCCGATACGGTCTGCTCTGAAAGAGCATAAGGTTAATAACCCCCAGCGCAGCTGGGGGTAGGGTCACACACACTGATGTTAGCTCCGCAGGAGCGTAACAATTGGTTAACAGGAAGCATCACACCCAGAAATATGCCACCCCTTCGGGGTTTGCGACAGGAGTGTAGCTCTTCACCCCCAGCTGTGCGCTGGGGGTTATTAACATACCGCCACATTCGTGGCAGAATGAATTGGTAAATGAAAAATCAGTCTATCAAGAGGAATAAATGAAAATCTTACTATACTCAGAGCTTAATTACACATTATTATATTGAAAATGTGATGAAAGATTAGCTCCTGGAGAAGGGGCCGGCCCCTATCATTCCGGGGGCAACGGGAATCTGCTTCTCTATTATTTTGTTCATTTTGAGGTAGTTACCTCTTTAATTATTGCGCTAATAATTTTTGTTAATTTATTATTGGTTCGGAAAGGTTTTATTTACTCCAACCGGACTTAAATGGCCTGATTTTTGTCTTTCATTAATCAGGTAAAAGCCTCTTTTTGTTAAGGTTGTGATACGATTGACTGGTAATTATTTTACAACTAAAACTATTAAGCATGAAGAGGAAAAATGAACAGGTTCCCGGATTTGATGAGATCATTTTTGAGAACAGGAATAAAGATTACGGAGCTTACGATCTCCGGAGATGCTACTTCCCGACATTAAGTATTTCGATCATTGGAGGGGCTGTACTGATTGTTCTGATTACAGTTGCATTCTCCTTTACAACAAAGGATGGAAAGACCCCCCCGGAACAAAAATTTGTCACTCTGGTTATCTCGGATCCATTGATCCCGAATGTGTCCAAACCTGACCCAAAGCCACCTGAAGCACTCGCCGCTTCTGTAAAAAATCTGAGGCCTGAAGTTGTTACAGATACCAGCCTGGTCACATCCTTTGTCCCCATTACAGCGGAAATAATAGACAATACTACCAACGGAAATCCTTCGGACACACAAGTATTTATCGATATTACTGACCCTGGTTTGCCGGTACCTGATTTACCTTTTGTCAGTGTACAGGAGATGCCTCAATTCCCGGGAGGTATACCGGCACTTATGAAATTCATCAATGAAAGCATCGTCTATCCCGATATAGCACGGAATAATAATATCCAGGGAAGAGTGGTTCTCAAATTCGTTGTAAACAGCGATGGAACTGTCAACAGGATAATAATAATTTCCGGCATTGATCCGTCGCTTGATAATGAAGCGATACGTGTAGTCGGTAAGCTGCCACGGTTTAAACCGGGCAGGCAGGATGGGGTCCCCGTCCCGGTGTGGTTTACACTTCCGGTCCGGTTCCGACTTGAGACCAACTGACCTGCAGTCTGCTTGTAAGGCAGGGGCACGCCATTAAGTGCCCCGGCTTTACTCAGAAAGTTTTTGAACTTCTGTAAAAAGCGCCTTAAAACACTTCACCGGACTATTCTCCGATTTGTCAGATTTTCTGCCATAGTAAAGGTCGAGAAACTGACCGGCGCCTGACCAGACAGTCTGTACCATCCCCATGAAATGCTCTTTCATCTCAGGGGTCGAATTATTCCTGAATTTCACCATATCCTGCGCCTGTGAAACAGCATTTCCCTCCATCCTGTAAGGACAGGTAACAACGTCAAGTCCTTTCATTGCAAAATAAACCGGTGTCTGATCCGGCCGTTCGTAATGCCAGTCACATATCATCACATCTTTTGGAATAAGGTCAACTGCCCTGTAGGTATTATTATAGCTGGCCTCCCATTCTCCTATTCCCGTTGTTTTCCCGTCTATCAGGCGGTCGCCCCATATCCAGAGCTTCCTTCCGCTTTGTGCAAGATGATCCCGGATCGTACGAACCTCCCCAGCAAAAAGGACAGCTTTATCCATACCTGAACAACGAGGGCACTGCGCCTCTCCGATATAAAAAACCTCATCCATCCCGGCATGAAATGCATCCGTCTCAAAAACGTTGCATATTTCATCAATAAGGTCAAATACAACTTTATGAACTCCCGGATGAAGCGGGCAATAGCTCTTACAGTACAATCCGTCGGCATTAGGCCATTCATATTTTTCAGGCATTTTTACCAGCGGAGTCTCATCAAATTCCGGATAGACCTTCAACAGGTTCTCAGTTCTTCCGGCCCATGACTGGTGACCGAGAAGGTTGACCTGGGGAATGATCCGGATGTTATTCTTTTTACAGGCTGAAACAATTTTCCTGACCTCCCTCTTTGAAAGAGCTACCGAATCTCTGAGCTCCGGGTGACTTTCGTACTGATAGTTATAATCAACCCTGAGGATGAGGGTGTTCACGTGACGCGGAGCCAGCTCTTCCTCAATAAATTTCACAAACTCATCGACTTCAGGGGGCCTGGGTGCAGATATGCAAAACCCTCTTACAGGCATTATTGTGTCAATCTTCTCCAGGGCTGTACCCTGGTTTGCATTTATGGCAGTGCATCCAAAAAAAGCACTGAATAACAGGCTTATAAATATTTTCTTCATGGCGATAAAATTTTTAATGACTAACATCTTCGTGCATAAAAATACACTTATAATTTTAACCGGGCCCATATCCGGTGATCTATTTTTCCCTCGGATTTGACTATCACGTTGGGATGTAAGAGGCAGTAACGGCGCTCCTCTCCCCGGGGTATGTATATCTGTACCCTTAGTGCTTCCGGCTATTATACATCCTGCAAAATTATAAGATACTAGATCTTACTGACGGCCCCCTTATACTCTCCGGCTTTGACCCTGAATTCAAGAAATCTGCCATCAGTGATAAAAGGGATGGCCTCTCCATTCAGAATGATCTGATTTTTATCTCCCTGTTTTGGAAGGCGGACAACTGCTTCACTTTTTTCAGGGATCTTAAAGCTGAACCGAAAGGAGCCCACCACTTCCCTATTCCATTCAACAGGCACCGGACCAAATTCTGTCAGACCAACTCCTTTTGCCCAAAGCAAGTCGCCCGGACGAGGTTCAATCAGGATAGTCCTATTCCCGATGGGTTCAGGCTTCCTGACTCCCAGAACATAACCCGGAAGTGAGTATGCGGGGATAAGACCAAAAGGATGACACAGATAACCCTGGGTCTCAAAACCTTCAGTGGATGTTCCGGGACTTATCCTTGAAACCATACTTTTCCACCGTGTACGAATAATATCAAGCACTAAAGCATCCAGTGAATCACTGTCATATTTATAGAATTCATCAAACAGCATAAGATGCGTATATGGATTCCTGAGCTCACTCCAATGTTTAAGGAGGTATCTATTTGCTTCATCCCTGTGATCATCCGATACAATGCCTCTATTGAGGGCCGCAAGTACGGCCTGCACTGTTGGAGGAACTTTCCCTGCACAAGCACAGCGATTGTGTTTTTCCCTTTTCTGATCCGGTCCTTTATATCAATAAGGTCATACTGAGGGCCTTTCGGATCGAACCTGCAGGGACCCCGTTCGATATACTTTCCATTGATCCAGAGCAGATAACGGCTGTCTGCAAAGATCATAAGCTTTGCCTCCCGGGGGATGCTTCTTATCTCTATCTCCTTCCTGAAGCCGACCGGGTGAGTCGTATTACGGATGGCCTCCTCTTCATTTCCCCGGATAAATGAATTTTGAAGAAGCGGTCCGAATAATTTATAATCAACCGGAGGCTTTTTTGTACATGATGAAATCAGTATTGATAAAGAAATTAAGAGAAATAGTTTGTTCATGACGTGTGAGATATAAAGCAGGATCAATAAAAGTAAAATTAAATCAATTAAACACGAAGGGGTGCAAAAGATTTTCTAAGGGAGGTAAAGGTGAAGATTTTATCTTATATTTCAGGTTGAATAATGATTAGATTTTAATCAGAAATGTCAGACCAGGAAAAAGAAGGGAAGAAGAAAAAGATTCCACCGGAGGAGAAAGAAGGAGGGGTGATAAGAAGGTTTGAAGATGCAGGATCAGATAAGCCTGCATCCAGGATGGATCTTCTTGACAATTTTCTGAAACAGATAACCGGAGCGGTATCAATTCAGCACAAAACAGGAGTTGAACACTTTAATGATATCAGTTCAGTGCAGTGGACAGAATATCCTGACATTGAATCATCGGAGGAACTTGATAAGAAAATAGCAGAGCTTCAGAAGATCGCAGTCTCCATAGAAAAGAAAGATTTTGATAAAGAAAGTATCGGCCAGCAGGATCTGAGCAGGTTCAGGGTTAATTATCTGAATGCGCTTAACCCGGCTCAGCTGGCAGCAGTACTGATAACTGAAAAGCCGGTCCTTGTAATAGCCGGGGCCGGGAGCGGAAAAACAAGGGTGATAGTTCACCGGGTATCCTATCTGATCGAAAGAGGCGTGGATGCCGGGTCGATCCTTTTACTCACCTTTACGCGGAAGGCATCAAGGGAGATGCTCGACAGGGTCGAAACGCTGCTTCAGGATAAGAGGGTCGGCAATATAACAGGAGGAACATTTCACTCCTTTGCGGCATTCATACTCAGGAGGTATTCAAATCTGCTTAACCTCCCTCCTAACTTCACCATTATTGATGCAAGCGATTCCGAGGATATTATTGACCTGATACGGACCGAACTGAAGTTCAACACTAAAGACAAAAAATTTCCAAGGAAAGAAAGAATCAACGATATCATCTCCTATTCCAGGAATAAGAATACAACAATAAGTGCCATAATACACGAACAATATACAGGACTTATAGATTATATACCCGATATCGAATTGATCTATAACGGCTACTCTCAATATAAAAAACTCAGCAAAATAGTTGATTTTGATGATCTTATGGAGATCCTGAGAAATAGCCTGAGAGACAATACCAGGTTCCGTGAGTCTCTTCAGAGACAATATCAGTATGTGATGGTTGATGAATTCCAGGACACCAATATTGTGCAAAAGGAAATTGTGGATTTCATAGCGGAAAAACACAGGAGGATAATGGTTGTGGGGGATGACTCACAGAGTATATATGCTTTCAGGGGAGCAAACTATGAAAATATCCTTCGTTTCCCCGAGACTTATCCCGAATGTGTTGTTGTTAAAATTGAGGAAAACTACAGAAGCAATCAGAAGATACTTGATTTCACGAATTCAATAATAGATAATGCGAAGATCGGCTATAAGAAGAGGCTCTTTACAAAGAATCAAAGGCAATCCGTCCCTGTTATAATGCGTACCTATGATCAGCAGGAAGAGGCAGAGTTCATTGTTGACAGGATAATGGAACTCTCTGAACAGAATATCCCGCTGAATGAGATAGCCGTGCTTAACAGGGCCGACTGGCATAACAGGTACATACAGGTTGAGATGAGCAAGAGAGGAATTCCATATGTGGTTGTCGGGGGCTTCCGGTTTAATGAAAGGATGCATATCAAGGATATCATTTCCTATCTCAGGATCACCTATAATCCATCCGATGCCGTAGCCTGGCACAGGGTGCTTAAATATATCGGAGGAGTTGGACAGGTGACTGCCGGGAGCATCATAAGCGATTTTCACAACAGCAGGGATCCGTTTTCGTTTGAGTCTTTTAAGCAGCGTAAGTTCTATAATGAACTGGTTATGCTTGGTAAAATGCTTGCCCGGGCCAGTCAGCCGGAGTATAATCTGAATCAGAAAGTTGAAATTATTATTGAGTACTATGCTCCAATCCTGAAAGAGAGGGCAGATGATTATTATGTCAGGATGCAGGATATCGCAGTATTGACCGATCTCTCAAAAAGATACAGGGACCTTGACAAATTCCTTTCGGATTTTGCCCTTGACCCGCCATCCAAAAGAGTCGCTGATCAGAGTAAACCTTTGATTGATGAAGGTGAGGAAGATGGCAAGGTAACTGTTTCGACCGTCCATTCGGCCAAGGGACTCGAGTGGTATGCTGTTTTCATCCCGCATGCCCTTGAAGGTCTGTTCCCATCAAACAGGGCAACAAATATTGAAGAGATGGAGGAAGAACGGAGATTATTCTATGTCGCATGCAGCAGGGCAAAAGAAGAATTGTATATAACCTTCCCGCGTTCCATCTATTCGTATGATGCTGTATTTCACCTGCCCTCCAGGTTCCTTGTGGAGATAGACAGGGAGAGATATGTTTTCAATAAATGATTTCATAACTTGCATTAAAATCATGACCTGTGAGAAGCCTTGATTAAAAAACAGGAATGTCATGAAAAGGATTTTAAATGTGATGGCTGTGTTGCTGATCTCTTCTGCAGGATTCAGCCAGACATTCAGCAAAAATGCCCGTGATCACTTTAACAAAGGGAATGAAAAGGTCTCGGAGAAAGACTACACAGGAGCCGCCGGGGAGTTCACAGTCGCGATAAAGCTGGACTCAACCTTTAAGCAGGCTTATGAGAACAGAGGTGTGGCAAGATTCTATCTTCTTGATTACAAGGGAGCAATTGATGACTACACCAAAGCCCTCCGGATTGATCCAATAGATTATGACACCTATGGACGGAGAGGATGGGCCAGATTCTACCTTCATGACTATACCGGCGCAGTAAGCGACCTTGATAAAGCCGTTCAGGGAGGTAAGGATAAATACAGATACTTTAACTTCAGGGGTGAGGCAAAATTCAGGCTGAAAGACTTCGACGGGGCAATAGCTGACTTTAATGCGGTGATCGGTTCATTGACGGGTGGAAAAGGTCAGAAAAGCAAAGCATATTACTGGCGGGGGATGATCGAAATCAGTCGGGGCAGAAAAGAAGCCGGATGCCTTGATCTGAAAAAAGCAGAAAGGTCAGGTTTTGAGAAAGCTGCAGAAGCTATTGAATTATATTGTGACAAATCTGTATTCAACTAATATCTTCAGTAATGACTCAGGAAGAACTAATTCTCTGGAATAAAATTAAAGTTGAACTGTTCAGTCAGTTTCCCGATCTTAATCCTAACATTGTTAAGGTCTTTCCAACAAAATTTACTTATGAACTGGAAAAACACAACAACTATACCTACTATGCCGTAGGATATAGTATTTTTCCGTCAGGGGAGCTTAATGTGGATTGGGATAACGCAGAACTTACTATCATCTGAATACGAACGTCAGAGATCCGATAGTACGCTTTCAAAATAGACAAGGAAGGTATCGATCATCCCAGGTAATCTGAACGATGCCGGAAAAAATTTTTTAGATTTATTATCGGAATAAGATATATTAACTTTAATATTATAATATTAAATATACTTTCTATTTTTGCTTTAGTAGTAGAAGAGATTCATGATAGAGAGCTTAATTACCATATCGGTTGCAGGTTTTCTGGCAGGTTTCATTTTCTCAATGCCAATTGCAGGCCCGATAAGCATCCTTATTACTTCCAATGCACTCAAAGGAAGACTTCGTTACTGTATTTTAGTGAGCCTCGGCTCTTTTATTGCTGATTTTGTTTATGTCTTTATTGCGGTATTTGGACTGACAAAACTATATTCATTTTACAAACCGGCTATTCCGTATATATTTGCTGTTGGTTCTGTCTTTTTTTCCTACCTGGGATACAGGATTATAAGGACTAAGATAGATATTGAAAATCTTGAAGATAATAGCCCTCTCACTCAAAAGATCAAGAAAAAAGGGAAGGGAGCCTTTTTAACCGGATTTTTGATCAACTTCCTTAATCCAACATTATTTATCGGAATGCTTACATCATCCTTTTTCGTGATTTCACTGATAGCATCACTGGGGTTGCCTACTGGAGGGCTGGCAGGCAGAATTGACCAGAATGTAAAAGAAATAAGCAATATAGAAGGCAAAAGAATTGATAGCGCAAAAGTATTATCAATAAAAAAATTTAACAATATTCAAAAACTCAAGGGTAAAGATCATGGGCAGGACCAGACCAGATACCCCGCATATTTTCATTTGATAATCAGTATCTGCTATGCATTTTTTCTCTCCCTGGGAAGCATAATCTGGCTTTATCTCCTGGCATTCGTAATTGTCCGGTACCGGCAAAGAATCAATATTAAGTATTTATCTGTATTCGTCAAAAGTCTGGGTGTGGTGCTTTGCCTCTTTGGATTATTCTTTTGTTTCCTGTCTGCCAGAATTTTTCTTTCCTTATAACAAAGTAAATTTTTTTAAGGGCGTCCGGCGGCTTGATCTTTAAGGTGACCAAATTGAAGATTTTACTCATGATCGTCTGTCTGAGTTTAACCCGGGCCGTATGGATTTTTTATTTGACTTTTGTCAATGTCTTTTATAACTTTATACAATTAATAAAATATAATGGCAATTCATATCAGCTGATAACGGACCATATTTTCAGCAGCACCCATCAGAAATAAGTGAGAAAGATGGCCTGCCGTAGTGTAATCTAAACTTTCAAAAACATAAAATCTGTCGGGATTGAATTTTATACCCTTCAACGCTGATGAAGAAACAAAAATTCATATCTGTATTCTTTCTCCAGTTTTTAGCGGGACTTATTACCATAGTCACGGGGCAGACTATAACAAATGTAACAGTTAATGGCTCTTCGTTCTGTGACGGACAGCCTGTAATTGTCAGTTATACTATATCAGACACCGGAGGATCATTTGATGCGAAAAATATATTCACGGCACAACTTAGCGATACTTCAGGTAGTTTCTCAACCCCGGTTATTATAGGTACCTTAAATTCCGATAAATCCGGTGATATTAATGCAACAATTCCTCCTGGTACACCAAATGGTATACATTACAGAATCATAGTTGTATCGGATAGTCCGCCTATTACAAGTAATCCAAATGATACCGATCTCAGGATAAACCTTTCTCCTTCTGCTCCAGCTTCAGTAACAGCAACGCCTGATACAATTTGTGCATCAGCGGCCTCAGATCTGAACGCAACCTCAGAAGGTAATTCCATAAACTGGTATGATACAGATACCGGCGGCTTACCTCTGGGTACAAGTGCAAGCGGAGCAAACTTTACAGTTAATCCTGCAGCAACGACAATATACTATGCTGAAGCAATAAGCGCAGCAGGCTGTTCAAGTCCTGCAAGAACAGCTGTAACAGTTACTGTAAATCCAATACCAGTCATAACAAATACAACGCCTGGTTTTGTTTGTGGAAGCGGAACAGTAACCTTAGGCGCTACTTCATCAGCAGGTATCATTAATTGGTATTCGGAACAAACCGGGGGATTAATATCAGGAACGGGAATGAGTTTCATTACACCGGTTATCACTTTAACTACGACATATTATGTTGATGCAACTGCAAATGGTTGTACAAGTGGTACCAGATCACCTGTCACAGCAACAGTGAACGAAATACCCTCACCTCCCACCGTTGGAACAGTTACACAACCGACATGCGATGTAACAACAGGAACCGTAGTATTAAACAGTCTGCCGGCAACGGGTACGTGGACATTGACAATAGATCCGGGAGGGACGACCACCACCGGGACAGGAACAAATACTACAATTACAGGCCTCACTCCTGGTACATATACCTGGACTTTGACAAATGAGTCAGGGTGCACCTCAGGATCATCATCTGCTGTTGTGATAAATACTGTACCAGCTGCACCTTCATCACCAACAGCAGGAACAATCACACAACCAACATGTACCCTCTCAACAGGCAGCGTGGTATTAAATAATCTCCCGGCAACAGGTACATGGACATTAACAAGAACTCCCGGAGGAATAACTACAACCGGGACAGGAACAAGCAAGACCATAACAGGACTGGCTTCAGGAACATATAACTACACTGTAACCGATGCGTCAGGGTGTATCTCATCATCCTCAGCTGATATTGTAATTAATGCAGTACCAGCTGCACCTTCAGCACCAACACCAGGAACAATCACACAACCAACATGTACCCTCTCAACAGGCAGCGTGGTATTAAATAATCTCCCGGCAACAGGTACATGGACATTAACAAGGACCCCGGGAGGAACAACTACAACCGGGACAGGAACAAGCAAGACCATAACAGGACTGGCTTCAGGAACATATAACTACACAGTAACCAATGCGTCAGGGTGTATCTCATCATCCTCAGCTGATATTGTAATAAATGCAGTACCAGCTGCACCTTCATCACCAACACCAGGCACAATTACACAACCAACATGTACCCTGTCAACAGGCAGCGTGGTATTAAATAATCTCCCGGCAACGGGTACATGGACATTAACAAGAACTCCGGGAGGCACAACTACAACCGGGACAGGAACAAGCAAGACCATAACAGGACTGGCTTCAGGAACATATAACTACACAGTAACCAATGCGTCAGGGTGTATCTCATCATCCTCAGCTGATATTGTAATAAATGCAGTGCCAGCTGCACCTTCAGCACCTACACCAGGCACAATCACACAACCAACATGTACCCTCTCAACAGGCAGCGTGGTATTAAATAATCTCCCGGCAACGGGTACATGGACATTAACAAGAACTCCGGGAGGCACAACTACAACCGGGACAGGAACAAGCAAGACCATAACAGGACTGGCTTCAGGAACATATAACTACACAGTAACCAATGCGTCAGGGTGTATCTCATCATCCTCAGCTGATATTGTAATTAATGCAGTACCAGCTGCACCTTCAGCACCAACAGTAGGAACAATCACACAACCAACATGTACCCTCTCAACAGGCAGCGTTGTATTAAATAATCTCCCGGCAACAGGTACATGGACATTAACAAGGACTCCCGGAGGAATAACTACAACCGGGACCGGAACAAGCAAGACCATAACAGGACTGTCACCGGGAACATATACCTACACAGTAACCGATGCGTCAGGGTGTATCTCATCATCCTCAGCTAATATTGTAATTAATGCAGTACCAGCTGCACCTTCAGCACCAACACCAGGCACAATTACACAACCAACATGTACCCTGTCAACAGGCAGCGTGGTATTAAATAATCTTCCTGCAACGGGTACATGGACATTAACAAGAACTCCGGGAGGCACAACTACAACCGGGACAGGAACAAGCAGGACCATAACAGGACTGTCACCGGGAACCTATACCTATACTGTTACCAATGCATCAGGGTGTATCTCATCATCCTCAGCTAATATTGTAATAAATGCAGTACCAGCTGCACCTTCAGCACCTATAGTAGGAACAATCACACAACCAACATGTACCCTCTCTACAGGCAGTGTATTATTAACCGGGTTGCCTTCAACAGGAAGCTGGACAATAACAATTACTCCGGGGGAGGCTACTGTCGCAGGTAGTGGAAGGAGTGCAACTGTGAGCGGTCTTCTGGCCGGAGCAACCTATACCTTCAAAGTTACAAATTCTGCCGGCTGCATATCACCCTCCTCCTCCGGTGCTATAATTCAGTCACAGCCACTTATTCCGGCTGCACCCCTCGTCGGTACAATTACTGCTCCTACCTGCATTCTGGCTACCGGAAGCGTTGTTCTCAGCGGTCTTCCGGCATCAGGCACATGGACTCTCATGAGATATCCAGGAAGTGTTGCAATATCAGGTACCGGGACAAGCACAACTATATCCGCTCTGCCCGCGGGTACATATAACTTTTCAGTTGCAAATGCTGCAGGTTGTGTTTCAGGATCATTATCAAACGACGTCGTCATTCCGGCACAGCCGGTGACCCCTTCTGCACCGGTACCAGGACTTATTACCCAGCCTTCCTGTCTTGTTGCTACCGGAAGCGTGGTTTTAAGTGGTCTGCCCTCAGCAGGTAACTGGACAGTAACTATGAGCCCCGGCGGTACAACGACAACCGGAAGCGGAACCACTACTACAGTTTCAGCCGTTCCTCCGGGGACTTATACTTTCACTGTTACAAGCCCGAATGGCTGTACATCGGTGCCATCTGCCAGCGTAGTTGTTAACATTCAACCTTTCAGGCCTGCTGCCCCGGTTATCGGGGTCATTACACAGCCTACCTGTGCAGTAGCAACCGGAACCATTGTCCTGAATTCCCTTCCCGCAGGTTCCTGGACATTGACACGTAATCCGGGAAGCGTTATAACTGCAGGAAGCGGCACAAGTATAACTATTTCCGGACTTAACCCCGGAACATATACTTTCTCTGTAGCCATTGGTACCGGTTGCATATCGGCATCATCAGAGAATGCAGTTATCAATTCTCAGCCTGCTTTGCCCGGGACTCCTGTTTACAGCTACGACTGCTCTCTGGGTTTTGGTCATGCAACAATCACAGTGATAACTCCGATTGGAGCAGGTTTGTCATATAGTCTCAATGCCGGCCCATATCAGGCAAGTCCCGTTTTTACGGAAGTTGCGAATGGGAGCCACTTTCTGTCTGTAAGAAATATTGAAGGGTGCACGACTGTCGGTGGCATTTTTAATATTTCATGCGGATGCATTAACCCTCCTTCTATTGTACTTAGCTCCACCAGCGGTAGCATTTGCGGCACTGCACCGGTAACGGTCTCCGGAAACACTTTTGGAGGCAGCGCCACAAATGTTGCAATAACGGAAAATGGATCCGGAGCAGTAAATCCTTCTTCGGCATCCTCTTCTCCATTCTCATTTACATATACACCTGTGGCCGGTGATATTGGCAGAACAGTCGTTATAACAGTAACCTCCGATAACCCGGCAGGTCCACCATGCAATACAGCTGTGGCAACTTATACCCTGACTGTAAATCCGGTGCCTCCGGGTCCATCCACAGGCACAATAACACATCTGACCTGCACAGAAGGAACCGGAAGTGTTGTCCTTACGAACTTACCCTCAGCCGGATCCTGGACGGTGACAGGAAGTCCCGGCGGAACAGCCATAAACGGAACCGGGACAAGCACAACTATCTCAGGCCTGGTTGCCGGAACATATACCTTCACTGTAACAACTGAGGCCGGATGTACATCACCCTCATCAGCCAATGCAGTTATCAATCCTCAACCACCGCCACCTGCAGCGCCGGTTGCAGGAGCAATCACCCAGCCGACATGCGAGCTGTCGGTTGGCAGTGTAGCTTTAAGCGGCCTGCCGGTGCCAGGTACCTGGACGATTACCAGGTCTCCTGGTGGCGTAAGCACGACAGGTACAGGAACGACTACGGTTATTTCAACATTACCCGGAGGGACATATACTTTTACGGTAACCAATTCAGCAGGTTGTGTATCACGGCCAACGGGGAATGTAGTTATAAATGCTCAGCCACCAACACCAACCTCTCCTACTGTAGGTACAATAACACCGCCGGCCTGCACTACAGCTACCGGGAGTGTTATTTTATCAGGGTTACCTTCATCAGGCACCTGGACATTAACCCGTTACCCCGGAATTGAAACAACGACAGGGACTGGAACAACTACAACTATACCGGCTCTGGCTTCAGGGACGTATAACTATACTGTAACAAACAGTTCGGGATGTATTTCCATACCATCAATCAACGTGGTAATTCCTCTACGGCCTCCCACGCCTCTTGCTCCTGTGGTCGGGATTATCACTCAGCCGACATATACCGTGCCAACCGGAAGTGTAGTTTTGAGCGGATTGCCATCAACCGGAGCATGGAAGCTCACACGTCTGCCTGAGAAAGTTACAACAGCAGGCACCGGGACCGGTTTTACTGCAGCAGGTCTTTCCGGCGGGGCATACTTTTTCACGGTAACAAACTCCTACGGATGTACCTCCGACTCATCAGCTGAAGTGATAATCTCAACTCCCGGCCGTCCGGATATAATTATTACGGATCCACCGGCGGTATGTTCTCCCGCTACGGTAGATCTCACCGACCCGGCGATCAAAACAGGTTCAACTACCGGCCTGACATATACATACTGGACTGATGCTGAAGCTAAAGTGGCATATAACACTCCCGAATCGGCTGTTTCGGGCAGATATTACATCAAGGGGACAACAGTATCAGGATTTTTTGACATCAAACCGGTAATAGTTACAATCGATCAGAGACCTGTAGCCAATGCAGGTCCCGACCAGGTTCTGTATCTTCAGTACAGTACAACACTGGATGCAGAACTTAACGGGAACGAAACCGGTATATGGTCGCTGGATACAGGTTCATGTACATTTCAGGATATCACAGATCCAAAAACCGTTATAAGTAAAATTGCTTTTGGAGACAATCTTCTAATATGGAGTGTTACAAATGGTGTCTGTCCTGCCGTTACCGACACAGTATCCATTAAGCTAAACGACCTGCTGATACCAACATTAATTACTCCAAATGGAGATAACTCAAATGAATATCTTGAAATACTGGGAATTGAATCACTTGGCAAAACCTCTCTTATTATTTTTGACAGGGCAGGAAGGCTGGTTTACAAAAACAGTAATTATGACAATAAATGGAATGGTGTGGATAATAATAAGAATCCGCTTCCGGATGATACCTATTTCTTTATTCTGAAATCTCCATCAGGGCTGACTAAAAAAGGGTATATAGTAATCAGACGGTAATACAAAAAACATACAGCTTCCTGATATTTATTTGATTTAAGCCCTTGTCTTTACTAACTTTGCAATTGTAATTGCATACTTTATCTGTTGTCGGTTTTAAATCATTCATAAAAAAATGAAAGATGATAAAACAAGTCAATATCAAAGTAGAATGTTATTCAGGCTTCAAAGCCGATGAATATCCCAAGTACTTCCAGCTGGAAAATAACAGATTTGAAATATGTGAAATAACGGACCGCTGGTACCATGGGGTGCATAATCCTGAAATTCCAGCTTCCAATTATTTTAAGGTGGAGACAACAATTGGTCAGCAATTCATCATTAAACATGAGCTTGAAAGTGATGAATGGTATTTATGCCAATAAAGGTTCTATAACTCCGGTCGTGGAATCATGCGTTGTCTGGTTCTCATAAGGGAATGATGGTGAGATGGTGGAGAAGTGTGTCTCAGTGAGGATCAGAGGGTGATAATTATATTTAGCAATTCCTGCTTTGTCTTTCCAAGTTTTTTACCAAGTATTTCTATCATCTCCTTTTCATTGCCCTCTTTAAAACATAAATCCTTATCGGACAAGGTTTTAAATTTCCGCTTCAGCTTTTCCTTCTTAAGCCCCCAGTATCCCGTATCCCTGCTGCTCATTTCAATTTATTTTAATTCAGTAAAGGTAGTCTAATCCAATCTCATAAGGATCAGGCTATTTAATGACTTATCAACAATTGTTCTGCACAAATGAACATTCAGTTAATCACTTAAGTGAAATAGAAACAAAATGCGGTGTAAAGGACCGGAAGCAGATTATGGATATGCTTAATGCAGGTTTAAAAGGGCGGACCGGCAAAACCGGTTTCATCTTTTGCAGCTTTTATTTATCTTTGCTTTTCACGGGACGTTAGCTCAGTCGGTTTAGAGCGCTTGCTTCACATGTAAGAGGTCACTGGTTCGATTCCAGTACGTCCCACAGATAATTTAAAACAGATCGCCAGCTGGAAAACATGCGTGCCTGCCCATAAATCACAGGGGCGACCAGTGCCTTTACAGGTATTCGGTTATTTCTTCAAGTGGTTTCCTGTTTTTTACTGAAGTCTTTTTAAAGTCAGGCTTTGTATATCCCAGGGGAGTAATTCCGAATATAATCTGGTTTGCAGAAGGATTAAGAACTTCTTTAAGTAAAGCCGGATTGTACGCCGCAATCCAGCATGTTCCGACGCCCTCATTTTCTGCAGCGAGAATTATATGGGTCATGGCAATGGCAATATCTGTCTCTATAGAGTTATATCCATCATACCTGCGAACCCATGCCTGGTCTTTAAATCCTAATATTACAAGGATATGTGGTGCATCCTTAAACCAGTCGCGGTTGTAGCAGGCCTTTACTTTTTCAAGTAAAGCAGGTGAAGAGATTACAAGAAATTTCCATGGCTGCATATTGTTAGCTGAGGGTGCCAGCCTTCCTGCATTCAGGATTCTTTCCAGGATCTCTGCTGGAACAATCCGGTCGGGATCATAATTGCGAACACTTTCACGGTTTAGAATCAGTTCAGAGTATTCCATTTTTTTGTCAGGCGTTATTTTGATACGAAAGATAATGAATATCTGCTTAAAGCGGAATCTTTTCAAAACATCAGGAATGACGCGTCAATTAATTTAAACTTCGCCCGGGCCGCTTCGACAAATTCTCTGTGACGCGTTACATACTGCCCGTCTATCCGGATTATCAACTTTTACATATATTGTATAGCTTACAAGACATCTATATACCCAAGGCTTGATAAGAATCTCTTTAACAATAGATTCTCGTCATATAATGGGGTTTGTCTTTGGTATAATTTTTGTAAAGTTATTACCTGAAAAATGATCAGTGCCATGAAAACCTCTATTTCGATTTCACTAATATTAATATCCCTTTTTTCATCATGCGAGAAGAAATATGATAATGATGATATTACGAGTTTTGAACTTAAGTATAATACGGGGAGTGGTTGGACAGGTTACTTTTATAGATTACGATTGAACGAAACTGGTGAGTTGGATATTCAATCGAGACGTCCCTTTTCTGATTCTATAAGACATTCCGTCTATTCAATTGAATATCGAGACTTATTAGAAATTAAGCCATACCTGGTTGATTTATTAAATAGTGATATTAAGAATAATTATGGAGTTGGACCCGATAAAGCTACTGATTTGCCAGGAACAACTCTAAGTTTTAAATCAAATAAAAAACAGATCGATACATATATTTACCAACCGGATGAATCTGAACTTCCAGAAAGTCTGAACCGGCTTATCAGAGAGGTTTCTGATTTAGGAGTAAAGTACGATACGCTAATCAAGTTTTAATTTGCGATTCATTTATTCTTAATAATCAGCGGATTATTGCATGATCCGGTCAGGGGGACCCTTCAACCAATCCCTGCGGCGCTTCGCGCCTTACGGGTCTTTTTTGTTTTAATCCGAACCTCAGCAAGCCGGGTTCGGCTGAAAACAAAAAATCCCCGGCACTTCGTGCTCAGGGATTGGTTGAGGTCGGTGGCGGATTCGAACCGCCGTAAACGGTTTTGCAGACCGCTACCTAGCCACTCGGTTAACCGACCATATGTACCCACACTTCAGCCAATGCGTACCATAAGTTTGGAGTGCAAAAATAATAAAATTTGGAATAATTAATCTATTTTAAATCTATCATCCTCTCCAAGGTTCTTAACCCTTCCCCCTTCCCCTTCCCTTAAACATTAAGTGAAGGGGTGATATGTGACTTATTATCTGCTCTTTGTAATAAAATGCTTTTTATCGTTATATCCAACTTAGACAGTAATGTATTTTTACTTGATGTCTCTTCATTCTTAATTCTGACAACGTGTATCCCTTTATTCAACAACTTTTTATCTCTCTCAGAATCATATCCCTTATTCCTTTCATGAATTGCTCCGTCCACCTCCAGTATAAGCTTAAGTTCAGCACAATAAAAATCTGCAATATAAAACTCTGCCCAATCTCTCTCAACCCGGTAAAACACAGGGTGTTGCCTGAGAAATTTAAAACCTGAAACCTGTCTTCTTCTTAAAAGCTCCCATAAGATCTTTTCTGCAGGAGTTTGATTTTTCCTTAGATCTCTGCCTAATAATGATATCCCCTTAAAATTCTTATACTGAGGGCGAGGCATAATAAAAATTTAGATGATTTAGATATAAAGTTAGAGCTATTTTGCAAATGATCCATAAAGAAAACAGCATAAAATATCTATCCCGCCAAAACTTAAAGTCGAATATTATTCCTGTCATTTATGCGAAACTCCCCCCTCCCCTTATTTTTTAAGGGGAGGGCCGGGGTGGGGTTTAGGTCAATAACGAAAAAGGTCGGGTAGGGTTTAGCCCGATAACGAAAAGGGCCGGGGTGGGATTTAGCTTAATAACATAAAGGGCCGGGGTGGGGTTTAGCTCGATTATAAAAGGGGCCAGGCAGCTTCTAGATCCTCACTTCCTATCTCCCGTATTTATCAATCATCCCGTTAAGCTTGTTCCTGTAATAGGAGAAATTCTCAAAATCCACATCAGGCGGAACAAGATGATCACAGAAAGGTATATAGCCCCTTGTCTTCAGAACCTCCTCAACGGGAAGGAGTATCTCATCAATTCTCTTCTTCCCTTTTGCAATTTCAGATTTCGGAATACCACCCATCATCTGAAGCTTCGGATATTGCTTCCGCACTTTCACAATATCCATACCGGAATGTGTCTCAAAGGGATACATCCCCGTAACTCCTGATTCCATAAAGGCAGGGATAAGTTCATTGCAGTCACCGTCTGTATCCAGCAGAATTACCTTTACTCCTCTTGATTTCAGAAAATCCGCAATCCTTTTTATGTACGGACACATGAACTCCCTTACCATATCAACCGAGATCATGCTGCCCTTTCCGAAAGAGATATCCTCCCAGATATGCCACATATCTATCTCAACCTGAGGCAGGATCTCCTCAAAAACAGCAAGCCAGATATTAGTAAATGTATTCAGTATCTCATGGATTAGCTTAGGCTCCATGCAATACCAGATAAAGAGATTTTCATAACCTATAAGATGGGCCAGGGTGCCAAAAAAGCCCTGAGGATAACCTCCCAGCGCCAGCGGATAATCCCTGTTCCTGTAATCCTTAAGCAGCTCCTCCCAGTTTGCAGGAAACCTCTCCTTTATGTTCTTCAGATTCAGCCTTTCATCTTTCAGAGCTTCCCATCCGGACCTGTTTTTTATAGGCCATTCAAGAGATGTCGGTATAGTCGCCTCATCCTTAAGAAATACCCTCCTCACACCATCGATATCAACATACTCAAATTTTTTATCATCTTCTTTCACAACTTTAACATCGAACATTGGTGAGAAAAGCATGTTTACATCTACAAGACGCTGCGTATGATCCATTTTGAAATGCTCCCTGACATCGCTATCCAGCGGAAATGCCTGAGTAGGCCAGTAAAGACCTCCACCGGTAACAGCAATGCCCTTTGGCAACAGGTCATCTCCCTTACACGTCCAGGCAGTGCTGTACAAAGACGATGCCGGCGTTGTAATGGTTCTGCTGAGAACAGGATAATTTTTTTCTGGCAGTCCGTTCCTGTACCAGTTTTCAATTGTTTCTCCCCAGTAACCAAATTCATACTTAAGAGAATGTACATTCGGATTAAAATCCATTATCTCCAGAAATCTTTCCCTTGTATTCATAATAAGTAGTTATACATGTAACGGACAAAGAAATTATTAAAGAGAGGTGCGGCCACTAAATTATAAAATATGTCTTATAATTATTTATTTATATCACTTATAGCGAATTTTGCAAAAAGAAATTCTGAATATTATCCGTGGCAACCTGTACAAAGTTAAAATGAATGAGATAATACACATCCGGCTGACCTTCAGAAACGCATATCTGGTAAATTTAAAGAAATAAAAGGGAAGCTCTGACGCCTTCAATATAATTATGTCAAAACAGTTACCAAAGAAAAAGAAGCTTTCAGGATTTAAAGGAATATTCCGCTCCTTGCGATACAGGAACTACCGCCTTTTCTTCAGCGGTCAGAGTTTATCGCTAATTGGAACCTGGATACAGCGTATTGCCACCCCCTGGCTTGTGTACCACCTTACTGATTCGGCCTTCATGCTGGGCCTGGTCGGCTTTGCCGGACAGATCCCCACATTTTTGCTGGCTCCCTTTGCCGGGGTACTTACCGACCGCTGGAACAAATACCATCTGCTGATAGCGACCCAGATCGCTGCCATGATCCAGGCTCTGATACTGACATTACTCTATTTTGGAGGAAATATTCATGTCTGGCAGATAGTGGTTCTGAACATTTTTCTTGGTTGCGTAAATGCATTCGATACTCCGGCAAGGCAATCATTTTTAATTGAAATGGTCGAAAAAAGGGAGGACCTGGGAAATGCAATAGCGTTAAACTCTTCAATGGTCAATGGAGCAAGATTACTCGGACCCTCAATCGCAGGAGTACTTATTGCTCTGACAGGTGAAGGAATCTGTTTTCTTCTAAACGGCATCAGTTATCTTTTTGTTATCGCATCGTTGGTTATGATGAGGATCAAACCAAGGAAAGTAATAATAAAAGAGAAGCATGTCATAAGAGAGATGAAGGAGGGAATTTCATACGCCTTCAATTTTGCCCCTATCAGGTATATAATCTATTTGCTGGCTCTGGTGAGCCTTATGGGAATGTCATACTCGGTTCTGATGCCGGTTTTTGCAAAGGAGGTATTACACGGCGATTCACATACATTCGGCTTCCTGATGGGGGCCTCCGGTCTTGGCGCCCTTGCAGGCGCTCTCTATCTTGCTTCCAGAAAAAGTGTTATCGGGCTGGTAGAAATTATACCTCTGGCATCAGGTTTGTTCGGGCTGGGGCTCATCGCCTTTTCCTTCTCAAGGTTTCAGTTCCTTTCCATGGGGCTGATGGTGATTGCAGGACTTGGCATGATGGTAATGATGGCATCAAGCAATACTATACTGCAAACCGTTGTTGATGATGACAAACGCGGCCGGGTGATGAGCTTCTACGCCATGGCCTTCATGGGCACTGCTCCTTTCGGCAGCTTTCTGGCAGGATCGCTTGCAAAGATTCTGGGCACTCCTTATACTATTCTGATAGGTGGGGCAACATGTATTATAGGTGCTTTGCTCTATTCACGGAAGATCCCTGAGATAAGAAAAGTCATTAAGCCGGTATATGCCAGGATGGGACTGATGCCGGAGGAAGTTGTATGAGCCAGACTACCCGGAGCTGCTAAACAGGACCAGTTATTATCTGCTTTGTGAAAAAAAATATTGTAGTTGCATCGGATAGCGTTTATGAAAATTCGTTAGCTTACCTTTGCAATATATTGAGAGGAACCTTTAAAAAAAGGAGGATATTATGCCTGAAAAATACCCCGGAAAGAGATCAACTGACGAATCCTTAACTGAAGCTCTTGATTCAACGAAGGGCCTAAAGCAAATAGTACTTCTGAAACCAAAGGGTGATGGCGGGAAACCGGTACTGCAGGCATTAAAGCAGCGCAGAACAACCCGGGAGATAAGTGATAAAATGCTATCCCTTCAGATACTTTCAAACCTTCTCTGGGCAGCAGGAGGGGTTAACAGGAAAAAAGGCCCCTTTGATATCCCGGGCCGTACCGCTGCATCTGCAAGTAACTCCCAGGAGGTCGACATTTATGTTGCGCTCAGGGAAGGCGTCTATATTTATGACCCCCTGCACCATGTATTGAACCCTGTTGTGAAAGGTGACTTCCGTACCCTGGCAATAGGAAAAGGACAGGACGGCTTTGGAGATAATGCTCCAGTACGGCTGATCTATATCGCAGATCTTGACAGGTTAATCTATACGCGTGGTTACAGGGAACCGGGTCTGCTCGACCAGGAAGTTCAAAAGTCATACTATTACGCCGATACCGGTATGATGGCCGGGAATGTCTACCTTTTTGCGGCTTCAACCGGACTGGCAGCCTGGTTTCATAACTGCAACAAGACTGAACTATCTGCAGTACTGAACCTGCGTCATGATCAGCGGGTGCTTTTCGGACAGACTGTGGGGTACCCTGCCAGATAGCCGGGATATTCGAAGCTCTGAAAGGGAAAGTAACCGTAAGCGTCTCCAGAGGTGATGGCCCCAGCGGTAAAATATCCGCTCCCTCTCTTCAGAGGGAATTTTATGGATAGTTTATAAACCTATTCCCCACCTATCCGGTAAAGGAATTTTTGTGTTCTTAAAATCATGGAGTTCCTTAATACTGCGGGGGTGGCAAAGATCCCTGAGTCAGTCCTGTTCTGCGCCACTATTTCATATTTCCTGCCTGCTTTAAGGACCAGGATTTCTCCTCTCGCAGAGAAGAACCATATGTTACCGTTAATATATAACGGAGAAGCATCATAATCGGAAGTGACATGCTTTGACCACACCTCAGTTCCTGTTTTCGCATCAATACACATCATTGTATTCCTCGTATTGACCGTGTAAATGAGGCCATCTTTTATTACAGGAGTCAGCATCTGGTTATGAGCCAGTACTTCATGCTTTTTCCAGATTATATTAGTAGCCGTAATATCACCTTTCCCATCCGGATTTACTGCCAGAAAATCTGTATAATTGGAACCATTTTCTGCAACCATGAATCCTGCGTACCAGTAAACGACTCCGTTTTCAGTGATTGGCATTGCAATGGTTGACTCTGCTCCATCAACAACTCTCCAAATCTCCTTCCCTGATTCAGGATCATATGCGATACATACAGCAGAACCGTCCGAGATCAGCAAATCGTGTCCCTTAACATTAATAATGATGGGAGTTATATATGCCTTTCTGCCGATTTCAGGTAAAGGCTTGTAAGGCTCAGCAGGTCTGTCAGTCTTCCATACAAGCTTTCCGTTCGATTTATCGAGGGCAACAAGAAATCTTACATCAACGCCTTCGTAATGGAGAATGACAAGGTTTTTGTACAGCACGGGGGAGGAAGCCGCCCCCTGTACAAACTTGCATTTAAAATTTGAATTTTTCCATACAATACTGCCATTTGCCGTGTTTATACATGCGGTTCCCGAATTGCCGTAATGAACATAAACAAAGCCTTTTTCAATACAGGGTGTTGGCGTGGCATAAGTATTCAGCTGGTGCTTCTCCTCGGTTTCGTCAGGGGTGAAAACCTTAATATCATAAATTATGTCGCCTGTTTTAAAATCGAGACAAACGGCATACAGCTCCTTACCATCATCCTTAGCTGTCGTCAGCCAGATCTGGTTATCAAAAACAACTGGCGAGGAATGCCCCTTATCATGAATTGCCCTTTTCCATTTTATTGCTGACTCATCCCATTTAAGCGGGATATTATCGGTCTCCGCAAGACCAGTCCCCCTGTTTCCGCGAAACTGGGTCCAGTTGACCGGTTGTGAAACGGCAGGAAGGGCAATAAGAATGATTGAAGCCAGAGCCAGATAATAACGCATATTTGATAGTTTAAGCATACAGGATGATTTAGCTGTTTAGAAACCATACCTTAAATAAATGGCATTTTCATCAGATTACCAAATAAGCCGTTTACTAAAAAATAAAATTACTGCTGATAATTGTAATAACAGTTCACGATAATAAATGAAATTCTTACATTTACCTTATCCGATTCCCAGCTATCCATTAAACCGACAGCCATGAAAGACCAAATCCGTTCCGTTTCACGCAGGAAGTTCATAAAGACTGCCGCAACCGCAGCCATAGCTTCTCCATTTATTATAAGTTGCTCGACAAAGAGCCGGCATAAGGCCAATATACTGAATCACGCCTGCATTGGCGTTGGGGGAATGGGATGGGGAGACCTCCAGAAATTCAGGGAGGATCCAAACGTTCAGATTGTCGCCATTTGCGATGTTGATGCCAATAATCTGAAAAAGGCTTCGGAAGTCATTCCCGGAGCAAGAACCTACACTGACTGGCGTGAACTGCTGCAAAAGGAAGGTGACAGGATAGATTCAGTCAATGTTACTGTACCTGATCATAACCACTTCATAATAGCATATTCAGCCATAAAAAAGAAAAAGCATGTCTATTGCCAGAAACCCTTGTGCCATGATGTCACTGAGATCAGATTGCTTACCGGGGCGGCCGTAAAAGAGGGCGTGGTAACCCAGCTGGGTACCCAGTTCGCTGCCAGGCCAGGAGACCAGACTGCTGTTCAGCTGTTAAAAGACGGGGCAATCGGAAAGATAAAGCATGCTTACCTTTGTTCAAACCGTCCGGGAGCCGTTGAGAATTACAGGCTCATGGGACCGCGTCCGGCACAGGGCGAACAACCGCCTTCAACCCTCAACTGGGACCTCTGGACCGGAACTGCTCCTGTACGTCCGTATGCTCCTGAAATATATCATCCGATGAAGTGGAGAGCCTGGCTCGACTTCGGTACAGGTTGGTCGGGAGATATCGGATGCCATATCTTTGATGCCGTGTGGAAAGGCCTGGATATGAAACCCCCTGTCTCAGTTATCTCGGAAGTACAGCAGTCATGGAAGGACTCCCCCGAAAGAAGAGCCGATACCTGGCCTCAGGGCAACCATATCAAATGGATGTTCCCGGGCAATGAAAAAACCGATCAGAATATCCTGCCACTGGAATGGTTCGATGGCGAATTCTACCCTCCACAGGAGATCCGCGACCTGTTCAAAGGCAAAGAGTATCCTGCGGAATCTGCGATGCTTATCGGAACTGAAGGAGCAATGCTTATTCCACACCAGGAGATGCCTGTGCTTCTTCCTGACGACAAATTTGCGAACTATAAGATGCCACAATTTGAAGCAGGAAATCATTACCACAATTTTGTCGTTGCATGTCTGGGCGGGCCTGAATCCGAATCTCATTTTGCCAGGACCGGACCCATGGCAGAAGCAATTATACTGGGTACCGTGGCGAACCGCGTTCCTGATCAGTTGCTGGAATGGGATTCCGTGAACATGAAATTCCCAAATTACCCGGAAGCCGAAAAATACCTGCGCCGTACTTACAGGGAAGGCTGGAATGTCGCTGGCTTTTGAAAGCTGAATACCTATCGGAGCTCATCCGGATTCACAACCGCATGTTTCCTGGTAAAAAGATGGATGATCGTCCATACCGATATATAGGTCAGGCCACAGATCGTGAAGAGCAGGTTATACCCGCCCGTCAGGTTACCCGCCGCCTTGTAACTGTCAAGCAGATAACCCACAACAACAGGGAATAATATTCCCCCGACTGCTCCCGCCATACCGGCTATTCCGACTACGGAACTGACCGCCCCGGAAGGAAACATATCGGAAGCCATTGTAAATACATTTGTCGACCATGCCTGGTGGACTGCAACTGCCAGGCTGATGATACCCACAGCCATCCATGCTGCTGTTGCGTATCTGGCAAGAAGGATAGAGAGCTCCAGAACCGCAAAAATAAACAGAGCTGTTTTCCGGGCTTTCATCACAGCCCATCCTTTTTTGATCAGAAAAGAAGAAAAATAACCACCAAGAATGCTTCCAACTGTTGTAGCCGCATAGATTATGATCAGTTCCGGACTGACCTTTTTAAGATCGAGTTCATATGCCGAAGAGAAATAAGATGGAAGCCAGAAGAGAAAGAACCAGAAAATAGGGTCAATAAACCCTTTGCCGGCTATCAAGGCCCATGTCTGCGGAAAGGTAAAAAGCTTGTACCATTTGATTTCTATTTGCTGACTTGATTTTTCCTGACTTGATTACATCTCCTGACCCGTTTTTGATAAAATCATATTCACCGGAAGTCAGCCGTTTCTGCCTTTCCGGAGTCTGATAAAAGATCAGCCAGAAGATCAGCCACACGAATCCGATTCCGCCTGTAATCCAGAATACCTGGTGCCAGCCATAGTTTCTAAGTATCCATGGAACTATGACAAGGGCAAGTACTACCCCTATGCTTGTTCCGGAGTTAAAAATACCGGTAGCCAGAGCCCTCTCCTTCTTCGGAAACCACTCTGAAATGACTTTTATGCCTGCAGGAAAATTTCCGGCTTCACCTATTCCAAGGCCGAACCTTGCTATCATGAATTGTACAGCACTTCTCGCCAGTGCATGAAACATGCCGGCCAGGCTCCACAGGCATATTATGAAAGCATACCCGAGCCTTGTGCCAATCCTGTCTATGAGCCTTCCGATTAAAAGAAGTCCGATTGCATAGGCTGCTGTAAAAGCCATGACAATATGTGCAAAGTCGGTTTCCGACCAGTTGAATTCAACCTCAAGTACAGGCTTAAGCAATCCGATTATCTGCCGGTCAACATAGTTTATTGTAGTGGCAAGGAAAATAAGTGTTATAATTATCCAGCGATAATTTTTAATCTTCGCATCCGGCATCAGTAAAATATTTAACGTCTGAATACTACCAATCGACCACAGATCCGTCATCCGGATCATACCTTGTGTCGTAGGGTTTTGGCTCGCCTACCTGTGAGAGGAGCTTCTCTTCATCTATCGTAATGCCCAGACCGGGGTCAGTAAGCAATGGCCGGTATCCATCCTTTACCGGGGGAAGAGGCTTCGCCAGCAGATCTGAATATTCATTGTCACCCCTTTCCTGTATAAGAAAATTCGGGATGCATGCGGCAACCTGATAACTGGCTGCAAGGGAGCACGGTCCCTGTGGATTATGAGGGGCTACCGGAGTATAATAAGCCTCCGCCATACCGGCTATTATCCGCAGTTCCGAGATGCCTCCGGCATAGCATACATCGGGCTGAATGATTGTTGCTGCACGCTTCTCAAGGATCTCCCTGAACCCCCATTTGGTAAAGATACGTTCGCCGGTTGCAATCGGAATGTGTGTCTTCTTTGCCAGTTCCGCCATAACATCGATGTTGAGCGGCTGAACTATCTCCTCATAAAACCAGGGATCGTATGGCTCAAGTGCCTTCATCAGAAGCAGCGCAGTCGGAGGCTCCACTGCACCATGAAAGTCAACCGCAATATCTACTCCGGATCCAAGTTTGTCACGAAGAGCCCTGAACCTCTCAGCAACTTCATCCACAAACTTCTTACCTTCAACATATTTGATCGCCTGTCTTTCACCTCCTTCCGGCCCGACTTTAATGGCGTTCACTCCTGTTTTCGGATCGGGAGTGCCATAAACCCTTATCCTGTCTCTCGTAGGACCGCCGAAGAGCCTGTAGACAGGCACTCCGAACGCTTTCCCGGTAATATCCCACAGTGCCTGGTCGATACCACTGAGAATAGCCGTCTTTATCGGACCTCCCCGGTAAAAAGATCCCCTGTGAATTGCCTGCCAGTGAAATGCTACCCGCAGGGGATCCTTGCCAATGAGATAGTTCCCAACCTCCAGGGCGCCAGCCGCACAGGCCTTCGCATCGTCCTTAAGCATTTCTCCCCAACCTGTAATGCCGGCATCAGTTGAGATCTTCACAAAAACCCACGAGTTTCTGAGAACGAATGACTCTATCTTCGTAACCTTTATATTGTCTTTTGGGCCGATCATGGCTGCATCTGACCGGACATCCCTGATATCATTACTCTTGTCATCTTGCCCTGAGGGGATAAACGGAATAGATCCTGCACTTAATGCCGAAGCGGCAACGACTTTACCCGTGGTTTTGAAAAAATCGCGCCGTGAACTTCGAATTCCGGCCGATTCTTCATTATCAGTATTTTTCATTTTCCGGTAAATATCTAATTGAAACAATATCAAAATATTAATTGAACAAATTAACCAGTGTTCAATTACTTTACCTGCTCATCACCACACTCACAGATCCTATCTTCCCCCCCATCGGCGGATTCATTTTTGATACCTTTACTGTAATACTGGTTATCCCGGTCAGTTCATTAGAAATCGCATCAAGAATCCGGCCCGCAATATGCTCAAGGAGATGCGATTTCTTTTCCATCTGAAGTTTTACTATCTCATAAACACGCTGGTAGTTAACAGCATCCCTGAGATTGTCGGTCTCTGCCGGAATCTTCATGTCGGTTTCAATTGTAAGGTCTACCAGGAATCTGTTCCCGACTATCCTTTCTTCTTTGAAATGGCCATGAAAAGAGTAAAACTCCATGTTCTCAATCTTAATCAGTCCCATAAATTTAAGTTGCCAGGCAATTTTTACAAAGGTGGAATATACTTTGAATTATTTGAAAATCATTTTTTTACCCTGAGAAAAATCAGGACATTAATATTTCTCGTATAACAATTTATTTAAATCATTTGACATGACAAAACTATTCCTGAAAATTAAGCAATTATCACAGTAAAGAGGTCAGATCAGGGATTTATAAGTATGGAATTTTTTACTTCTCCTTAATTCTTACAGTGGCAGGGTGATTTAGCTTATAATCGGCAATCGTTATAATCAGGGTCGAAGAGAGTACCAGGATACCTCCCGTAATTGCCTGGCTGTTCAATGTTTCTCCCAGCCAGATCGCAGCAATGGGAAGCCCAAAGAATGTGATCAGGTAATTGGATAATGCTACCTGCATGGCATCGAGAGTTTTCAGGGCTTTGAAAAACAAAACCATAGAAAGAAAATTATGAAAAACAGTAAGAAGAGCCATACCGGTCCATGTCTGTAAAGTGAAAGAAGGGATCCTGGAAAACATTTCCGGCTCAAAGTAAAACACAAGCGGAGTGAGCAGAACGACTATAACAACATAGGTATAGAACACCATCTCAATTTCGGTGTAAGTAGCAGATACTCTTTTGCATCCGACATTATAATATGAATTGCCAACGATAGCAAGGAAAACCAGCAGATTGCCGATGGCATACCTTGAGCCGAAATTAAGTTGTTTGATATCACCGGTGGAGATGAGTACAACGCCGGCAATTGCGATGATAAAGCTGAGCCATCTTACTTTATTCATCTTTTCCTTTAATATCAGGAAAGCGAACAATGCTGTTATTACCGGCAGGCATAGAGTAAGAATTGCTGAATTACTGGCCAGGGAATATTGCGTACCCCACGTCATAAGTACCTGGGCCGGGAAGGCTCCAAGCAACGCAAGTTGTCCAAATACAAGTATATCCTTAAACTTTTTCCCCTCTTTTCTAAAATCCCTTATAACAAAGGGAGCCAGAAACAGTACAGCAAAAAGCATCGGAGCCCAGACTGTAAAGTAGGGTCCCACCTGATCCTGAGTCAACTTAATGCATGTAAACTGAAGCGACCACATCAGGTTACATGCAAAAAGCAAAACCCATGAGATGATTATTTTTCTCATTTAACCTGAAGAATAAATACCTGGCATTCATGAGATTTCAGACTTGCCGAGACAGTACCTTCATTTTGTTTCACAAGTGCATGTTTCCATACATCATATACATTATATTTTGCATTTTCATTCAGCTCCAGCTCCTTAAGGGAAGCAGATACATTCTTCTCCGAAGAGTTCCTGTTCAGAAAAGCAATTGCGACACGGTTCCCCGAGAGCGGCTTCTGCCATGCGTCAATGCCATCTTTACTAATTACCCTGAAGGCTTGTTTCCCTAAAACATCCTGATCGATATCAATAATATCCTTATTAAGAATTATAGCTTTCGTAGATTCGCTCATATTACGCAGATCACATCCGAGCATCAGGGGTGCTGAGAACATGCACCACATGCTCATCTGGGTACGGTACTCAATATCTGTGCATCCTCCGCCTTTTATAAATCCCTTATTATTCAGTCCAACTACAAGCATATCCGGATCATTCCATCCGCCAGGACCGGAGAAACGCCCCAGATTTGTCATGACATCTATGGAGGTAAGAATTCCAATAGGGCTTGTTTCATTACGGGGCTTATCCCAGATGTCAGCTACATCATACGATGTACGCCAGAGATTGCCCCCGACCTCTCTCCCCCACAGCCATGGTGACCGGGGCCCCCATTCACAGATGCTGAAAACTATCGGACGGCCGGTAGCCTGCAGCGCGTCACCCATTGCCTTATACCTGGCAATAGCCATCTTATAATCGTTATTTGCCGACACATTATCGGTGCAGTAACAATAATCATACTTGAGGTAGTCTATGCCCCACTCAGCAAACAGCCTGGCATCTTTTTCCTCATATCCAAAGCTGCCAGGGCGGTCACCACAGGTGAGCGTACCGGCATCAGAATAAATCCCGAATTTTAAACCTTTGCCATGAACATAGTCGGCCAATGCCTTGATTCCCGACGGAAATCTCCCGGGATCGGGATAAAGCAACCCTGTCACGGAATCACGGCCTCCCTGCCAGATATCATCTATAACTATGTACGAAAATCCCAGGGCCTTTAAGCCTGAACTGACCATTGCATCAGCCGTTTCCATAATCACCTTTTCACTCACATCAGCTCCGAACGGATTCCAGCTGTTCCAACCCATCGGCGGAGTCAACGCAAGATTCTGAACCCTGGATGGCATACCAGATTGCGCTGCAGGCTTTTTATCTGATTTACTATCAGTGCATCCGGTAACTAATAACGGAAATACCAGGCATAAAAACAGGTTAAGAAACAGTTTATTTAATTGCGACATGTTTTTTCCTCCCATAATATTAAAATTAACTTGTTATTTTTAGTTTAACCAGGGATA
The DNA here is from genome assembly GCA_963816345.1 of uncultured Bacteroidales bacterium. GTDB lineage: Bacteria > Bacteroidota > Bacteroidia > Bacteroidales > VadinHA17 > LD21. The sequence continues at coordinate 220,943 of CAWFKI010000003.1, read as the reverse complement.
TCTGAAAATGACTATCTGCTTATCAGTTCAATGCTGTGTTTCCCGAGTCCGGCCGGAATTTCAATGACCTGTCTGGCTCCTGCGGCAATATTGGTTTGTTTTCCATCGACAACAATATCTGAGCCTTTCCCTAAAAGACCTCTGAGATCATCCGATAGTTCCAGGGTCCATCTGGAAGGTTTCTTTTCAAAGTATTTACAATAATGATCATCGTAATTAAACTCAAATACCGGTCCGCTGGTTCCTTCCAGAGAGATGACGGAATGAAGATAGGCGCATGTTTCGTTAAAGCCCATCCAGTACTTGTCTTTCCTCGATTCGATCCAGTTCAGGTTATCGTGGAGATTGATCCTTCGTCCGCCTGCAATCTTTGATGCGGTAAGTTGTTCAGTAGTCATTTTCAGCAGAGTATCCCAGCCTGCCTCAGTCTGATCTGCAGGAGAATTGGTACGGGCAGTCAGGTCAAGATCGTGGCAGGTGAATTGTTCAGGCATCATCATGCTGAACTCAATTGTATGGTCAATTCCTACGTAACATTCCCTGCTTACTCCCAATCCCGCAATTGCTGCCACCCTGCCTATATCGTCACCACCGTTATTGTCCCTTGTTACCTCAGCCCCGGTTCGCACTTCAGCGCCCAGAGGAACAACACCAAAGGCTTTTTTCACGGCATCTATTCCGTTCCTGTAAATAAAAAGCAGATCATTTGATGGTACCGGCTTCCCTCCGCGTCGTACATCGACAATCTCATTATACCAGTCTGTAACTGCCATTTCCCCTCCGACAGGACTTCCCCACCATGGTCCGGGAGGTGAATCAAGGTCCCAGTTCATATGCGACCACGCCCTGTGTGGCTGGATTTCAAAAACACCACGCCGGAGACCTTCATCGAGCCCCTGTTTTGTTGAACCGTAATCCTGCCAGTTTCCGAATATATCTTTGAATGGCTTGACAGTCCAGGGAGATTCGATTATTTGTTTTTCAGGATTTGCAAATCCCGGGGTAATATTCTGAACCATCATAAACCCGTACTTCTCCAGAGGTTCGATAAGATATTTGACAAGAGTATCTTTGGCGGGAGTCGGATAATGCCATCTTAGGCTCCAGGCATGTTCGCTGCACCCTACATCATCCATAATGAAAATGAAACCGTTTTCGAAATTATCGTTGAAAATGCCATAACCGATTGCATAAACCAATGATTTCCTGAAGATTCCTCTCATCACCGGATATTTCCGGAACCAATCCTTACCTCCTCCTATCCAGACTGTCTTTGTATTACCTTTTATATCCCTTACAACAAGTTGTGGAATATTATCAATAGAGGCTAAAACTTTTGCCGAATCTGTAACCTGGCAGACAATAACACTTGTTGTCTGATCCTCATCCGATTCGTTTGTTTTAAGCAGTGATCCCGTTCGCCTGCGGAACACTTGCTGAAACAACAAGCTTTCTTTCGGGAAGGCTGAGTCCGGCAGCATCTGCGGTAATAAAATGTTTCCCCTTTATGGAAAATTTTGAACCTTTTTCACCAAGCTTCATATTTTTGACACCCTGGTATGAAACACCCACCAGATCAGCCACCTGCCTGGTTTTTATGTTATCGAAAAGGGCAATCATACTTATGCCGTACTCCTCGACAGCTCTCTTCAGTGTCTGAAAATTTGCAGAAGCCCCGCTCAGCTTTCCGGGGTCAGCCATCCAGATTATACAACCATAATATGCTTTTGCCTGCCCATCAAGAAACCGGTTTATCTGAAGTCTTTGTTCATCGAGCCTTAGAACATCAAATGGGATACCCCATATCTTCAGCATTGTAACAACATCGATAAATTCCTCACCCTGGACCCGCCGGAAATCGATGCTATAACTTTGCGGATCGGTCCATTGGTAGTCAATAACTACCAGTACACGGAAAGGTTTTACACTTAATATTTTTCTGTATTCCGGGTAAGGAAACATCTTTAGTGGTTCCCATATTCCCTCCGCCATATCCGGTAGTGAATAAAAGGCTTAATAAACAGATGGTTAAAACAAATATCAATCTCCTGGTCATAGTCAGTCGTTGCAGATAACAAGTAAGGCTTAAAAATTTGATTTCAATTGATCCGAAGGAGAAAAAAACTCCATGTCCTCCGTTTAAATTTTAATAAAGGTTTTCGTCCGGTACATCCGGTACAGAATAAGCCAGATTACACATAAAGCGGCTGAAGCCTGAAGAAATTCATTCCATGGTCCCGCCCATTTTGATAATCCGCCAACAAAAACATTACCAATAAGGGTGAAATCAAAGAGATGCGTGGCAACATATACTGCAATAGCATTCATTCCAATCACCACAAAGAAAAATGACCATTTCCTGTAACCCCAGACATCGATTACCAGGTAGAATGCTGAGAGTAGCAAAAAGCTTAAACCACCGGCAAAAAGTACCAGAGAACTGGTCCATAGATGATGAATGATCGGGAACCAGATACCCCAGAATTTACCGGCCAGAACACAACATATTCCAATCAGGGCTAATAAACCGGCTTTATTCTTTTCCTTTTGCTTTGAGAGAAGAATTTGTCCTGCAAAAACTCCCAGCATAACAGAACAGATAAATGTCAGATTGGTAATTATATATGTCCAGCCTGAAGCTTCCTGCCAGTGTCCAAGAACCAGGTTGTCGACATATAAGGCCAGGTTCGTGTCAGGCTCATAAATACCTGCCCCTTTGCCTGGAATCGGGATGAGAGCCATAATACCCCAATAAAGAAATAACAGAAATACAGTAATTGTGATCTGCCATTTCCGGCTGACCTCAAGGATCAGGATTGAACTGACCAGATAACCAATGGCAATTGCATGAAGTGTATCGGTCCAGAGATGAATTTTTGAGGAATCAAAAGTCAGAAGGTGACCCGATGCAATCAATCCAAGTATATACAAAATAATCACTCTTCTTATGATATGGCGATAGAGCGTCTTCCTGCTGTCACCCCGTTTGAGTCTTTTTGTGAAAGAGACCGGCATTACCACGCCAACTATAAACAGGAAAAGGGGCATAATGATGTCATAAAAATGAAACTGTCCCCATGTATGATCAAAACTGACAGCTATGTTGCTCAGAAATCCTATACCTGAAGCCTTTGAAAAACTAACCAGTACTTCAGCCCCTCCTATAATCCATAGCATATCAAAGCCTCTGAGAGCATCAACACATACAAGCCGCTGGTCACCATTGGCTGAAGGAGTATCTGATTCCATATTTTATATTTATTTAATTCACAGGCTTATTAATACTCAGCAAGTTTCCTGGCTGTTGAGATATAAGCATCCATATTTTCTTCGGGAGTTTGCTGAGGGTTCATTTCTCCTGTGTTAAAGATGAATCCGCCTCCATCCTTGCAGATACTCATTATCCGTTCAACCTCAGCTGAGATCGATTCAGGGGTGCCCTGCCAGAGATCCCTGATCGGATCAAAGTTGCCACTGATTGGCTGCAGGCCGCGCGTAGCCTCCCGCATTTTTCTTATATCGGCATCGGGTCCTATACTCTCAAAGCTTACTCCAAGCGGAAGGTGAGAAAGAAGATGATCGAGTTTTGTTTCGCTGTTATGCATCCATATCATAATATTAAGATCCTTCTCACAATATTGCACCAGGTCCCTTGTAACCGGTAAGATAAACTCGTTATACTGTTTTACTGAAACCATAGAACTATAGGCATTACAATCACCGAGCCATATAGCATCGGCTCCGGCATCCTGCTGAGCTTTGATATACCGCTTATAAAACTCCTTCCAGTAATCCATTGCGGCAAACAGAAACTCCGGATCGGTATACATCAGCATCATTGACTCCTGAATACTGAATGTCAGACCGATCGCTGAGAACGGACCGGCACATGAACCTGTAATCAGAACCGTATCTTTAAAATAATCCTTTAGTTTCCTTATTGCTTTAAGCTTCTCCGGCATCCGCCCATCCTTCAATGGATCGATGGCTGGAAGGTTTTTAAGGGTTTCAGGAGTCACCGGCAGATAACCGCATGTGGCACGAAGAATATTTCCTTCACCCTTCACCTTAACACCAGCCGGTTCAAATTCGAAGCAGTCGTCAATCTGTACCCAGGCCCAGTCATAATTAAACCTCTCAATGGCAGCTTTGTACACCTCAAACATTTTATCACCATCCTGACAGAATTCCTCATAGGTATACTTGCCGTACCATTTAACATCAAATTCCTCACTGCAGGCGACAACAGGTACCCTGCGAGGGGTTTTGTTCTCCCTGATTTTCAGGAAATCATCGATTACGCCCTTGTATGCCATAATAAAAGATTTAAAATGAAACAGATGTATTGACATGAAACATCAATGCGTTTGCCATCAATACTGTTATAAAAACACAATTCTTTCTTCATATTAGTCTTAAGAACCTCTCTTCCAAAAATATCATGAATGAGGAATAATTTAAAATATACCAATAATTATTTGGTTTATAATATAAACTACTTTATATTTGTAACATATTTACATTTATTATCAATATGAATCTAAAATTAGACATTATTATGGAAAACGAGGAAAAAATGATGACGGGCGAAGAAAGCCTGAAGATCATAACAGAAATGATCAACAAAACAAAGTTTGACATTCGTCAGGGAAGTTTTTACCTGCTTTTCTGGGGATGGTTGATTTTTGCCTGTGCTCTTTCAGATTTTCTGCTTCAGAAATTTACCACTATTGCGCACCATTACTACGTTTGGTTTCTTGTGATACCCGGTGTCTTTGTATCAATGTTGTATGGAATCCTGAAAGGCCGAAAAGCCACGGTCCGAACCTATACAGGAACTCTATACATGTGGATCTGGATCGGATTTCTTTTTACGGCGACAGTCCTGTTTATAGTACAATCAAAAAGGATGGACCTGGTTGCTCCATATATTTTGCTGATGGTAGGGTTTCCAACTTTTATTTCAGGATTTCTGATCAGATTCAAGCCACTGATTCTTGGAGCTATTTGTTTCTGGATCTTAGCGATTGTTATTTATTTTGCGGGTCAGTCATTCTATTCATTAGGTACGGCGTTAGCAATGCTTCTAGGCTACCTGATTCCGGGATATTTGTTAAAAAACAGAGTTGATCATGACAAGGTTTAAGGAACTCGACCCAATTCTTCACTCTCAGTTACGTCTTGCAGTTGTTTCATTGCTTATTGATGTGGAATCAGCTGAATTTAACTGGCTCCTGGAAAAGTCCGGAGCGACAAACGGAAACCTGAGTATACAGCTTTCAAAACTGAAGGAGGCCGGATATATTGAAGTGAACAAAAGCTTCAGGAAAAACTATCCTCTGACAAGCTGTACCATAACGCCGAAAGGCCGGGAAGCTTTTAATAATTATGTAAATGCCTTAAAAACTTATTTTAAAGGTGAATCAGGATCCTGAAAAAGATCATTTGCTTATTAACTTAAAAACAAATTAAAATGAAAACAATAATACTATTTATTGTATTCGCTCTTCCGGGAATGTTCTCTACAAGAGCAACTGCCCAACCAGACCCCGGGAAAGTAATTGAACAAATGCAAAAATTCAATTGGATGGTTGGTGATTGGAAAGGCGGAGCCTGGTATCTTGATCGTGATCAGCAGAAAACACAGCTAGTTCAAAAAGAACACATTATTACACGTCTCGATGGAGCAATCATTACAATGGAAGGAACCGGTTATAATATCCCTGAAGGTCCCCGGGAAGGTAAAATTGTCTTCCGGGCGTTCGGAATACTCACATACGACCAGAACAATTCAAAATTTGTATTGAGAGCCTACCAGGGTGGTAATTTTATAGATAGTGATCTTACCTCAAACCCCGATGGTAGTTTTTCGTGGGGATTTGATGCAGGGAATGGCAAAATGCATTATACCTTAAAGCTCACTCCTGATGGAAAGTGGAATGAAACCGGAGAGTTTTCCAGAGATGGAACTACATGGGTTAAAACTTTCGAGATGATTTTAAGTAAGATTTAATAGAAAAACGAAATTCACTATCCACAAACCACTCAAACCTGGTGATCTTCGTAGACACTGGATTTCATTTTAATCTTATCAAAACTGTAAACTTGTTATTCACTCAAATTCATCCTATTTTTACTTTCTAAATTATTCCCGGGATGAGTGATGAATTAATTAAGGAAAAAGAAGAACAAAAACCCTCAATCAGTTTTATAGAACAGTTTATTGCAGAGGATCTGAAAGAGGGTAAGAACAATGGGAATGTTATAACCCGCTTCCCCCCGGAACCCAACGGATATCTACATATCGGCCATGCAAAGGCTATCTGTCTCGATTTTGGGATGGCACAAAAATACGGTGGAAAATGTAATCTTCGTTTTGATGATACTAACCCTATTAAAGAAGACGTTGAATATGTTGACTCAATAAAGGAGGATATTCACTGGCTTGGCTTTGACTGGAAAGAAAGAGAATATTATGCTTCCGATTATTTTGGAAAGTTATATGATTTCGCAGTTGATCTTATTAAGAAGAATCTTGCATACATAGATGATCAGCCGGCTGATCTGATCTCCTCCCAGAAGGGGAAACCCGAACAACCAGGTCAGGAGAGTCCTTTCAGGAACAGATCAGTTGATGAAAACCTCGATCTCTTCTCACGTATGAACAAGGGGGAATTTGAAGAGGGAAGCCGTGTTCTGAGGGCTAAGAGTTGATATGACCTCTCCGAATATGCACATGAGGGACCCGATAATCTACAGGATTATTAAAACGCCCCATCACCGTACGGGAAGCAAATGGATGGTTTACCCGATGTACGATTTCGCACACGGACAATGCGACTATTTTGAGGGGGTCACTCATTCGTTGTGCACTCTTGAATTCGAGGTCCACCGTCCCCTTTACGACTGGTTTATCGACCAGCTAAAGACAGGAGATTACAGGCCAAGGCAAATTGAATTTAACAGGCTCAACCTCACTTATACCATGATGAGCAAGAGAAAACTGCTCCAACTGGTGGAGGAAGGGCATGTCTCAGGATGGGATGATCCGAGGATGCCTACCCTGTGCGGACTGCGAAGGCGGGGTTACACCCCTGAATCAATAAAAAGATTCATCGACCTGATCGGATATACCAAGGTTGAGGCAATCAATGATGTCTCGCTTCTTGAACATGCCGTCAGGGAAGACCTGAATCTGAGAGTTCCCAGGGTATTCGGGGTGCTTAATCCCCTGAGGGTGGTTATTACGAACTATCCCGAAGGTAAGGTTGAAGAGGTAGAGCTCATAAATAATCCGGAGGATGAAAGTATGGGAAGCAGGGTTGTTCCTTTCAGCCGTGAGGTCTATATTGAACAGGAAGATTTTATGGAGGCCCCGCCCGGCAAGTTTTTCCGCCTGGCACCGGGTAAGGAGGTCCGGCTTAAAGGTGCGTATATAATCAGATGCGAGAGCTTTAAGAAAAATGAAAAAACAGGTGCTATCGAAGAGGTATACTGCACATATGATCCTGAAACAAGAAGCGGCAGCAGTTCCTCTGAAAAAAAGGTTAAAGGCACTCTTCACTGGGTCTCATCCGCCCATGCTGCAGATGCCGAAGTGAGGCTTTACGACAGACTGTTCAGCCATGAAGATCCCGCCGGGCAAAAAGATGATGATTACAGGAAGTTCCTGAATCCTGATTCACTTAAAGTACTGAAAGGATGCAAGGTCGAACCTTCCCTGAGGAATGCGCGGCCTGCTGAAAGATTCCAGTTCCAGCGGCTTGGCTACTTCTGCATCGATAAAGATTCATCCGCTTCCGGCCTTATCTTTAACCGGACAGTCCAGCTTAAGGATACATGGGCTAAGGTTAATAAGTGAAAGAATATGCGCCGGCAGTGTGCCCCGTGCCCCGTGATCTGTGCCCAGCCTCCGCTAAAGCTACGGCTGGCAAAGCCCGTGCTCTGTGCCCCGTGATCTCTTCTCCCCTTCCTTTTTTCCGGCATATTTTTTGTAGGTTTTTATGAATAGTTGAAAACCCGATTGTCCAACTAATATCCCCGGAAATGAAAAACTCCATCAGGCTTTTATACCTCATGCTGGCCGTTTCATCCTCAATTTTTACAAGTTCATGCGATAAGAAAAACGATTCTGACAGAAATGCAAAAGGAATGGCTGAATTCTCGATCAGCCTCAAGAATCAGTCAGCCACTGCCAGGTCAGGCAGCACTGACAGTGTAATGATGGCATTTCAGTTAATGATATCGGTTGCAGATCAGTATGGTAATCCTGTTATGACAGATCAAATGATCCCATTATATGCTTTTGGTTCCGGATTTATCAGTGAAAAGGTGGAGATCCGGGCCGGCCAATATGAGCTTACCAAATTTCTGGTAATCGATCCTGCCGGCCGGGTTGTATTCGCTGCTCCTGTTGAAGGATCTCCTCTTGCGTATATCACAAATGATCCTCTTCCTCTTTCTTTTACTGTAACACCTGACCAGGTTACCAATGTAACGCCTGAGGTAATTGCAACAGGAAATTATACACCCGGGGATTTCGGATATGCCAGTTTCGGAGTACAGATAATAACACCACTTGAATTCTATGCAATTTGTTATCTTGACAATCCCCTTCTGATGGCACCCTCTATTATGACTGATGCAAAGCTTACAATCAGCTCAAAGGATGGCTGGTCTTACACATTTTATCTGAAACCTGAGGTTAATCATCTCATTATAAGGGGAGGATCTGAATCCTATATATTTGTCCTTGAGAAAGAGGGCTATGCATCCCGGACATTTCAATTCTCTGCCGGAGAACTTATGGCTGCTACAAAAGAAAATCCCCTGGCTTTGAAGATCCCGTGGGGAACACAGTCGGGGGTGCTGGAGCTTCAACCCGGACCGGAGCAGGGCAAGGATGCCATGATATCCAACCTGCAGCCTGACAAGAATTTTGGCGACTATAAATATTTTGAGACGACATTTCTGCCAGAGCCTATACTTACCGTAATGCGTTCCAACAGGAGTCTGATCTCCTTCAGTCCTGATTCCCTGCCTCAATCGGCTGTAATACAAAAGGTAACTCTTGTGCTGTCATATGATATCCCCGTACCATTTGACACCACCTTTGCAACGGGTACAGATCCATCCACAGGGACCATTGTGTATGGCGCCGTATTGCAGCAGATCATTGAGCCCTGGGACGAACATAAGGTAACATGGAATAACCAGCCAAAGACCATAGAGATGAACCAGGCATTTATTTCCCCTTTCATCCGTAATTCAAATGTTATTCAAGTCGATGTAACGAAGCTGTTTGTAAATCCTGTTGCTTCAGCACTTCCATTTTACGGGCTGATGTTCCGGTTATGGCCGGAGGATAAGTTCCCCGGCTTCCGTTTTGCTTCAAGTGATTACACGGAGCCGTCAATGAGGCCGAAACTTATTATCTATTATACGATTCAGGGCGCAACAACTCAAAGGTCCAACAGCCCGGGAGTATAGCGATCGTACCATTTCCTGGCCACTTCTCCGAACGAGGTTTATATGTCAGGTGAGAAGGATTATAAAAATTTATTTGATTTTAAATACCGGTGAATACCGCCTGAAGTCACAGATTTTAGGTATCTTTGCCTTTATTTTTAAAATATGTTATTATGAACTGGAAAAAACTGAAGAAAGCCATTATACCACTGATTATTGTGAAATTGATAATTCTTGTTTTTTTCATTTCCAGGGGCGATGCCATCAGTATTTCAAGGGATCCATACTACAGCAGTAATTATCAGCAAGGATTTGACAACGATAGTGTAGTTCTAAAGAAACAAAAATTTATCAGAATAGTCCGGAATGAAGACGAGCGTGGCATTTCAATAATATTGCGGGCAAGAAAGAATGCCAGACCTCTCAGAGAAAAGGAAAGGGAAATGAACGCTCCGTTAGTTGATTAACAGCCAGGAAGAAAAGATTTGATATTTGCTTACCATCCGACCCCTCCGGGCCGGGCTGATTACATTTCCTGTTATTCAGACAATACAATACCTCAACAGATAACAGTATCTGAATTAATGAATCTCAACAGGACTAAAGTCAAAGCTCCGCAGAGCCTGCAGGTTTAATAAAAAAAGCATACCCCGTGCAGACCTCCTAATATTGTGGAGAATATTGATCCCTGTCTCCGCGATCCCTGTCTCCGTGATCCCTGGAATCCTGTTGATGCCTATGTTCCCTGTCCCTGTGTTCACTATGCCCTTCATTTCCATACCTGTTTTCATTAAGCGGGTAGCATGAAATAACGGCTAAGGACAAGATTATAAGTAGCAGCAACAGTTTTATTTTTTTTATCATTTTTTTTATCATTTTTTTTAATTTTATTCTATTATTTCTCCCTTATACAGTGAAGGGATTAACATTTGATTAATTGATTTGTTCGTTGATATATTGCCTCACAAAGGTATATACCACAACCCGGGTTGGTGTTATATAAAATCAGGAAAAAGTTATATTATTCACATTTAAATGAAACCTGACGATTTAAGAGAATTGCCATTCAATGATTCATCATTGCTTTAAATTAAAATTATATTATGATGAAACCACAAAATATTATCCTTTTACTATTAATTATTTTATTAAATGGCTGCAGGTCAGAAAAACACCTGGAATTTAAGAATGTTCCGATTAATGGCAACCTTGACAAATTTGTAAATGAGTTGATTAAAAAGGGATTTACTGAACCACAATTAATAACAGAAAATCAAATCAGACTTAATGGAGAATTTTTAGAAAAGGGCTGTGAGATTTATGTGTATGGGACAGGGAAGAGTCACACAGCATATAAAGTCAGAGTCAATCTGCCGGGAGAAGTACATGATTCACTTGAATATAGTTTTGGGGAGATACAAAAACTGTACTCATCAAAATATGGAACCGGAACAAACAAATACATACAATTTCAAAATGCTGAAAGGTTTCTGTTTAATGAACCAAAACGTACCAGGCACGTAAGTACGGGAGATCTTACCAGATATACCACAAATTCAGGTGATATAGCAGTGGAGGTAAGGAAAGGATATATTTCAATAACTTATCTGGATAAATTGAATGATGAAATCAGGAAAAGGGAAATGGAGGAGGGAAATAAAAATGAGATTGAATAGAGATTCAGATACGTGATATCCTCAAAACGTCGCAATATGACAAAGTTTTTGATGTGCAAATGCACAGATGCAATATGCATGTACACATCAAAATTAAGAAGGGTAAAGCGATGGTTCAGGAGTCAGCCTAAATGCGACCTTAAAATCCATGCCATCTTTTCGTGAGTTACCAGGAGGCCGGTGATAAACTCACTGCTGCCCAGATCGTTCCATTCACCGGCAAAACGGTTGACATTTTCCCGCAGGTAAATAATGATTGACTCATGGTCTTCAAGTAAATCTTTTATAAAACCAGCACTGTCATTTTTCTCCCTGGTTTTCTCTGACAGATGAGTAAGCTTCAGAAACCCACGAAGACTGGCTTCGGGATAATGCCCTATAGAGCGGATACGTTCCGCTATCAGGTCTATGATTTCCTCCAGTTGATCATATTGCCCTTCAAAGAATTTATGCATTGCGATAAAATCCTGGCCTTCCACATTCCAATGAGCATTTCTTGTTTTGATATAAAGAAGATGCTCGTCAGCTAAAAGTTTGTTTAGAGAATCTGCCACTTTAACTGAATCTTCCGGTTTAATTCCGATTTGAATTTTCATTTTCATTGCTCGCTTTTCACTTTAGTTTATATACTACCCGAACAGGCTGCCTCGAAAGCATTTAAACAAGAAATATTGTAATTAAGTTCAAAAAGTACCTTATCCGGATGCAATTTTCTTCCGGAAAAAATAATTGACTTGAATTATTCCAAAGCTTACCTTTGAATTAATCTGAATTACAGAATATTAAAAAAATTGACTTCAGAGTATTAAAGATTTATCTTTGTTAATTACATAAGATCATTTATTTATTTTGCTCAAATGAAAAATCATTTTAATTTGATTTTTATTTTTCTGACCGGAATATTATTTGCATCTCCGGTTTGTGGACAGATCCAAATGGAAGGGCTCGATTCTATTCCAATGTTTAAACCCAGGACCAACAGGAGTCTGTACAGGTTTGAAGAGAATGGAGTCAAAGAGATTCAAATCCTGGATAATCATATAGAATTAGTCCGGTATAAGCCAAATGCTTTTATTCGCGATATAGGGAACGGCGCTTTAACTGCTCTTACTGGATTCGGTTTTGGTTCAACAACAGACGGAAACTGGAAAATTTCCGGAACAATTCAATGTAACGATACTCTGAGTAACTGGGCAATTAACATGTTTTGCGAAGGGTATTTGCAGAAAAACAGGGAGCGGGTCAGGGACAATGATGGTTCATGGACAGTAGAAACCAACGAAACAAATGTATATTACTGGGAAAAGAACGCAAGTGGATTAATAATGGAAAGTCAGGATACAATAGGCTATTTTTTGATTGTAATGAATCCGAGGGAAGATACTTTAATGAAAACATGGTCGGATTATTTTCTTCCTGAAAAGGTGGCTGACGATAATGCCAAATCAAAAATTAAAGTTGTAGTCTCATGGAAGCCGGTTCCTGGCAATGACTATGGAATAGTTGGAAAATTCCGTAATAAGGATTTCTTCATTATTCGCAATGGGACTGATCGCAAAGCATGGATCTCCATGGATAATATACTCAGATGCAAATTTCAGTCAGACCTGGACTACCCTGGCTTAAGTAAAAAATATCGTATAATGCCATATCTTCTGATCAATAATAATATTCCCGGACAGGATAGACGGGATCTGTTCAGACTTGCTATACTAAGTTGTTTTCTGAATAATTACCTGAATTAAAATATAATATTACAATTATTGCACATTCCCCATTGCCTTCTTAAGGTTCAGGACATAATAGATTTAAATTAACACTGCCTTGCTTTAATTAACATGTAAATTAAAATGACAGCAGCCATACTCATAAGAATTAATGCGAGAAACCCAAGAATATTGGATGTTTTTCCATTTGTATTTTTGCCCATTATTTTTTTGTTGTTTGAAATATGGAGGATGATGGCGATTAATACAGGTGCTGTTAACCCATAAAGAACGGCTGAATAGATTAATGCTTTTATTGGCGAAATGCCAATGTAATTCAATGATAATCCCAGGATCAATGAAATCGCAATGATGATATAAAATGCTTTAGCCTGATAAAACTTTTTATCCAATCCCTCTTTCCATCCAAATGATTCAGTGACGATATAAGAAAGGGACCCACTCAAAACGGGAATTGCCAGGAGTCCGGTACCGATTATACCTGCTGCAAAAAGTAAATATGCGGCATTCCCTGCCAACGGTTTCAAAGCCTGGGCTGCCTGTTCAACGGTGTCAATCTGATGAATATTGCCATTGAATAAAACCGAACCGGCAGTAAGAATTATAAAGAACATAACAAGATTTGAAAATAACATGCCAAAATCAACATCCAGGCGCATTTCGTGTATAATTCTTTTGTTTACCATTAATAGTTTTTTCCTCTCCTTGTTCTTTTTACCCTCCACCTCCATGGTAGCCTGCCAAAAGAATAGATATGGTGAAATAGTAGTTCCAAGAATTGCAACAAGAATGCTTATAAAGTTTTTATCAAACTTTATTGTTGGGACAAAAGTGGATTTCAAAACTGCGGCCCAATCCTGTTTATGTAAAAACGGAACAATCATATAAACTAAGAGAACCAGACAGAGATATTTCAAAACCTGGGCAATTTTTTGATACGGCAGATAGACGATTAATACCAGCAGCACTATAGTGAATCCTATGGAGAGGTAGGTTGCCTTTACTGAAGGAAACAGCAGGTGACCAACTGCACCCATTCCGGCAATGTCGGCACCAATGTTCATCACTATAGCGGGAAAACTAAACAACAACATTAAATATAAAACAGGTTTGGAATAATATGATTTAAGCGTTCCTGCCAGACCATGTGAAGTAACCAGCCCAATTCTGGCGCACATTTCCTGAATTGAAGCCATAAGAGGAAACGTGATAATCGCAGTCCAGAGAGTTGAAAATCCGTACGCAGCACCTGCCTGAGAGTAGGTTGCGATACCTGAAGGATCATCATCGCTTGCACCTGTAACCAGACCAGGGCCCAGTATTTTCCAGAAACGAATAAGTATGTTTGAAGTTTTTTTCATTTGTCCGATTTATTGAGAGAGAGCTTAAACTTCCTTAAATGCCTGAACTATTGGCAATCAAAATTAACAACAATCTTCATAGAAAGTTTAAAAATCCGGGGTAACAGAAAGTAATTGAGATTATCTCAGTACTCACATTGTTGCATTCGACAATTCCGGCCATACGTATTGTCGCGTTCAAGCTCTGTTTAGCAAAAATTGCCTGGCAGTAATTTTAGGTCGATATGATAAAACAGAATGAAAATTGATTATTTTTAATTCAAATAAACCAGCAATCAAATGAAAACATATTCAAGGAGAGATTTTATCAGTACCGGTGCCATAAGTACACTGGCAGCAATGTATTTTAAATCAGATATCCTGTTATCCGGCGCAACACCTTTCAACTGGCCTTTGAGTTTTCAATCATATGGCGTTAAGGATATGCTTGCAACAGATTTCGATGGTACCCTTAAAAAACTAAGGGCAATTGGTTATAAAGGAATCGAGATGTGTTCTCCAAAAGGATATGAAAAAAGCGGTTTCGGCCCTCTGACTGTATTCAGTGCTGAGGAACTCCGCAGGAAGATTGAAGGTGCCGGCCTGTTCTGCAAAAGCTGTCATTTCCAATACCCTGAACTGAAGCCTGACAGAATAAAGGAAACAATAGGTTGGGGTAAAAAGCTTGGACTAAAGGATCTTGTAATATCAGCGGCATGGGTTAAAGAGGATGCCACACTTGATGACTGGAAAATAGTTGCAGACGAAATGAATAAGTCAGCTGAACAGGCGAAAAATGCAGGTATGCAGATGGTATATCATAATCATTCTGTTGGTCCTGAATATAACGGTGAAAAACTCTACGATATTCTGATGCGTCTTTTTGATCCTGACCTTATAAAAATGCAGTTCCAGCTGGCTGTTGCTTCTGAAGGCGCTGATGTGGTAAGTTACATTTCAAAGTATCCCGGCCGATACATTTCGCTGCATATTCATGACTGGGACCCGGTGCAGAAAAAGGTGGTTCCAACAGGCAAAGGGGTGATCGACTGGAAGAAATTGCTTGAAACTGCAAAGAAAAGTGGTATATCAGATTACGGACTGATTGTTGAAATGGAAACAAAGTCTCCCGGCGATCCTTTGCAGGATCTTGTAGAATGTTATAACTATCTGCAAAATCTGGGAATTTAGATATTGCAAAGAAGTTAAATTCTTAATTCTTTATGGATAGAAGTGAGTTTATCAGATCCTTTGTCTTTGCGCCTGCCATTGTACAAGGTCTGGTTAAAGGATCGTTTCAGGAAACACAAGATAGCGGCGTACGACGTCTTTCATGGAAAAAGAACTTTACATCATGGCTGCCTGTAATGGATCCGGCCTACCATGTTAATATCGGCGAGGTTGTTCTGATCGAAATGTCCCATGGTCTTCCCGGGCTGGTCACAAGAGAGGGCCAATTTCGTGAGCCTGGTCCCGGCGACAAGGTGAATCCACAGACAGGACCCGTATTTGTTGATGGAATAATGGCCGGGGATGCTCTTGCCATAGATATCCTTGATATAAAAACGGGTGACTGGGGCTACTGTAGCGGCAGGATCTTTGAACTGCGCGACGGATATGCTATATTTTCACCAACTCTCAGGCTTCCCCTTCAGCCCATGATAGGGGGAATAGGAGTTGCTCCTTCTGAAGGCTCTGCTGACACCAGTGCTCCCACAGACACCGGAGGAAATATGGACTGCAGAGAGGTACGTGCCGGCAGCACAATTGTCTTCAATGCAAGGGTGAATGGTGCACTCGTGGGCATGGGTGACTCACATGCACTTCAGGGTGATGGCGAGATAACGGGACAGGGAATCGAAACGGATGCCACTGCCCTTGTACGTTTTCGTAAACTGGCCGGAACTCTTTCTGACAGGCCGGTAATAATGAGGACTGATTCGATTTCGACGATCGGAGCTCACAAAAACCTCGAAGATGCTGCATGGCAGGCAACTGATGATATGATAACCCTTCTCCGCCATAAGACCGGCAGAACGGAGCAGGAGGCACGTCTTCTGGTCGGATTGACCGGGCAATTGAAAATAAACCAGATCGTTGACCCGAATAAGGGTGCCCGCATGGAGGTTCCCTCATGGGTTTTTGGTATATAAAAAAGAAATCATCATGTCTAAACCTATCCTGCTTCTATGCCTTCTGAGCTTTTTTTTGCAACACCCTGCATCGGGTCAGACCGATTCAGAGCTGGCATATTGTGATTTTTCACATCTGAAACCGGGAAGGTTCGGCGACTTTGCCACAAAAGGTTTTCCGGAATACCATTATATAGCACGTCAATTTACTGATGGCTGGGAAATAGTCAATAACAGGGGGCCTGAGGAGTGGAAGGTGCTTGACTCAGACGGGAAGCACTCCCTGGCATATCTGGGTTTTAATGCCTCTGTCTGGACCAATGAGTTTACCTACCCAATTCTATGCTACGGCGATCCATTGTGGAGTAACTATAATCTTGAGGTCAGCCTGACTCCTCTCAGCAGGAAAGATCTTAACGGCGTTATTTTCCGGTACCAGGATGGAAGACATTACTATCTTTTCGGATTGGATAAAGGGGACAGGGTCACTTTGCGCTACCGTGACGGAGAAAAGGGATTCCGGCTTGACGGATGGCATGAGATTGCCTCCGGGAAAATGGCTACAGACTCATCAGGCTCAATCAATATGCGTGTCGAGCTAAAAGGAAACCAGATACGTTGCTTAATAGACGGCAAAGAGATTTTTAATGTTTCAGATAACAAGTATTCTTCGGGGAAGATCGGGCTGTTTGCTACTTCTCCGGTAGCATTTCATGAGGTGAAGGTAATGACTCCATCTAAAGAAAAAGAGGCATTCCTTTCACTCAGAACTGCAAAAGAGAAAGAGGCCGAAGAGCTCCGCCACAATAATCCCAAACCTTTGCTCTGGAAAAGGATAAGTACCAAAGGTTTCGGAGTTGCCCGTGCAATGCGGCTTGGGGATCTGGATGGCGATGGAAGACCCGACTTTCTGCTGGTGCAGAACATGCCTTTCTTTGGCGACAACTATAATCAGATAACGTGCCTTACAGCAATTGATAATGACGGAAAGATGCTCTGGCAGTCAGGCAGCCCCGACCCTGAGCACGCCTGGGTCTCATACGACGTTGCTGCTCAGATACACGACATTGACGGAGACGGGAAGAATGAAGTAGTTATAGCCCAGGGCAAATGGATCAAAGTGCTTGATGGGCAAACAGGCAGGGAGAAAGCACGCTATCCTGTTCCTTCATCTGAGATTTTGCCGGGAGAGAAGTCGTGGCTCGAGTACAGGCACTACTACCGGAGAGACCTTCTGCCTTACCTGAACGTAGATTGCATATCTTTTGCCGATCTTCAGGGGAACAGGGAAAGCTCAGGATGTGATAATTAAAGATCGTCATACCCGCCTGTGGGCATATACCGGTAAATTTGAGCCTCTGTGGACAGCCTCAGCTAATCTCGGTCACTTCCCCACATTCTACGATAGCAATAAGGATGGTAAAGAGGAGGTATATATAGGGTATTCCAAATTTGATCCTTCAGGTAAGCTGATCTGGTCTCTGGATAGTCTTATGGGCGAGCATGCCGACGGGATATGTGCAGGGGATTTCACACTGACCGGCGGCCCTGAACGGGTGTTCATAGGAGGAAGCGACGATGGTGTGTTGTTTCTCGACGGTTCAGGCCGCATCCTGAAGCATGACCTGGTTGGTCATGCCCAGACACCAAGCGCCGGAAATTTCCGGCCTGACATTCCAGGCCTGGAATTC
Organism: uncultured Bacteroidales bacterium; assembly: GCA_963816345.1. GTDB lineage: Bacteria > Bacteroidota > Bacteroidia > Bacteroidales > VadinHA17 > LD21. The sequence goes on along the minus strand of CAWFKI010000003.1, from coordinate 202,909 downwards.
TGCAACATCAACTTCTGGGGAGAGCCGGGACTAATAACACTTTACAACTGTTCGGGAGAAAAGATTACCAGCTTTGAGCTGATCCATGCCGGGTCACCGGTCATGCCCGTGAACTGGAGAGGTGACGGCACTGAGTTTATCTTCCTGTCACCCAACACAGTGGAAGGAGGACTGTTGGACGGATGGGGAAGAAGGGTTGTCATGTTCCCCAATGATGGCCACCCGGATCTTGCATGGATGGCCCATGACATGACGGGAGACCCGAGGGACGAACTTATAGTATGGGATACAGAGTCGATCTGGATCTACACACAGGATAGTCCATACAAAGGGGCGCGGATCTACGCTCCGAAACGGCCGCCGTTGTATAATGAATCTAATTATGGTCCGATAGTCTCATGGCCTGCATGGAAGTCAGTGCAGGATCATTGAACAAAAAATTGCCCGGCTTTTCTAGCCTAAGAAGTAAATAATCTTAAATTTTTTTATGGGAAAAATTATAAGTATATTTGGTATGATCATTCATCATAACAGGTTGGGAGCGATTAATCAAAATCATTTATAAAAAGGTTTTATCTAATTTAGTTAATCCATAACCCAGGATATTGAAAAGGCTGCGTATCTGCGTTATTGATCTGATTCACAACGCCCAAACGATTGAATTGTATCAAATTTTGATAAATTCGGGAATAATGAGCATCATGCCCCAGGTGATTGGTGTATGGTGTAAGCAGTTGGGGCATGAGGTTCATTATGTTCTATATGGGGGCAGGACAAATATTACAAAACAAATCCCTGATAATCTGGATTTAGTCTTTATTTCATCGTTCACATTTACGGCTCATCTTGCATATTCAATTAGTAATATGCTTCGGTCAAAAGGTGTGGTGTCAGTACTGGGAGGTCCACATTCCAGGTGTTATCCGGAGGATAGCTGCAAATATTTTGATTATGTTATCGGATTAATCGACAAAGATCTGCTGATCGATATATTAGAAGATTGCACACAAAACCATTCTTCTGGCTTATACTTATCCAGTAAAAAGCAACCTCAGTCAATTCCCTCAGTGGAAGAGCGCTGGGAATTCATTGAAAAAGGATATAATCATTCTTCCGGAATCAAACTTATTCCAATGATTTCCAGTTTTGGTTGTCCTTATACTTGTGATTTTTGTATCGATTCTTCCATTCCTTATCAACAGTTGGATACCGGATCCTTAAAAAACGACTTTAAGTTTATCCGTGATAAATTTAAACGGCCTCATATTGGCTGGTATGATCCGAATTTTGGGATTAGTTTCAATTCAATTATGAATGCAATTGAAGAGTCAATACCGCAGAATAGCGTTGATTTTATTGCTGAGTGCAACCTCTCAATCCTGACGGAAGGAAATGTAAGAAGGATGAGGAAAAATGGATTTATTTGCATTATTCCTGGCATTGAATCATGGTATGATTATGGTAAAAAAGCTGGTACTGCTGGTATTGAAGGATTTGAAAAGGTCAAACAGATATCAGACCAGTTAAACATGATCCAGAAAAGCATACCCTATGTAAATGCAAACTTTATTTGTGGTTTGGATACTGACCATGGACTTGAACCTTTTGAACTAACCAAGAGATTTATAGATATGACACCAGGTGTTTATCCATCTTTCTTATTGTTTAATGCATTTGGTCGTGCTTCTAATGCAAATATTAAATATCAGGAAGACAACAGGATAATCCCAATCCCATTTCATGTTCATCGTTCAACGCATTTTACAAATATCAAACCCAGGCATTATTCATGGATTGAGTTTTATGATCATGTTATTGATCTTTTAAGTTATAGTTTTTCAACAAGGGCATTATACAGAAGATTCTGGAAGGTGGAAAGCAGAATATTAAAGTGGTTTATACTGGCACAGTCTGTGTCGAGTGGCGGATACGGCAAGATATCATTTCATTCAATGATTCTTAATCGATTAATAACCGATAAACAGTTTCGGGATTTCTTTGAAAAGGAAACCACAAAAATACCTGACTTTTTTAAAGAATTGGTAAAAAGAGATCTGGGTCCAGTATTATGGTCATGGTTACCGGAAGGAGCTTTGGAACACGATCCTAATGCATACCTCAAATCATCCGGATGAGTTTATCTTTTATAAACCTTTGAATTTGAGTCACTATTTCATTGGTTTAAAGAGCGATAATTTAATATTCAAAACTTTGCACCCATAATAATGACATCATCTGTTTGTTCCCTGTTGGCTTTCCATAAATTGAAATTTTCTTCAAGAAGAATTCTTTGTCTGCTCATCGGCATTTTGTGAATCTTTTGAAGATACAATTTTAACTTTTCATATTTATATTTTACACAATCCTCTCCACCAAACTGGTCAGTGTATCCATCTGAAAAAATATAGACAATATCTTCTTTACTAATATCAACAGTTTTCGTCTGAAAAGATTCAAGGTTGTCTTCGAGGTAACATATTGGTATATTGTCTCCCTTTAATTCCACCAATTCATGATTGTGTATAAGATAAAGCGGAAGGTATGCTCCGGCAAATGATAGCTTATGCGATCGCTTATCATAAATACAGAGGGCGATTTCCATCCCATCTTTCTGCTCATCTCTTTTTCCCGTTTGTTTGAGGGAATTGATTACTTCACTTTTTAAATTATTAAGTATTTCATTTGGATCTAATATTTTGTGCTTATTCACAATCTCATCCAGAAAAGTGATCCCCAGCAAACTCATAAATGCACCTGGTACTCCGTGTCCTGTGCAATCAGCTACACAAAATACAACCTTTTGATCCACCTTGGTGATCCAGTAAAAATCGCCGCTAACTACTTCCTTGGGCATAAAAAGGATAAAATGATCAGGCAGCGTTTTTTCAAGTATTTCTTTCTGAGGCATAATTGCAGATTGAATCCGGCTGGCATAGTTTATACTTTTAGTTATATTTTCATTTTGTTCCATTAAAGTATGGTGCTGGCTTTCAATTTTATCCTTTTGAACATTTAAAATTTCAACTGCCGTATTCAGTTTTTCATTAAACTCAAGCAACCTTTCATTTGTAGCTTGTTGTTTGCTAAACAGCTTATTATAGAGAGCTATATAATAATATATTATTAATCCAACAATTGTATATAGCCCAAGGCTGTTTACTAACTTTATTAATTTCAAAGAAGTTGCTGGTACTTTGTATATTATAAAGTGTCCCGTGTCAAACCAAATAATAAGCAAATAAAGTATTAAAGCTATAATTGAATTAATAAAAAAAGTAACTCTCCATTTTATAAACAAAATTCCTACTGGCACCAGACAAAAGAGCAAAATATGAAATCCTGTTTCCTGTCCAATCAATACCACTGCTAATGTTTGATGTAAAGCAACTTCAATTGTTCCAATAAGTGGGGGAATCTTTAAATTGCCGGAATAGCTTAAAAAGAAAGCTATGATAAATACTGGTAAACTTATTAATATATTAAACCATAGCAATATATTACATTTATATATTGCAAACAGTATAATATATACAATATGAATTGCTAAAGCTAAAAAGGCCCCGATCATTTGAGTCTCCTGCAGGTATTTTATATTCTCAGGTACCTTTTTGCTCACCAAAATTGCCATCCTGACTTTTTAATTTTTAATGATCCCATTTATTGTTAATCCGGTTTTCTTGTTCCCTTCTTAAGATTATCAATAAACTCATTAAACAAACTGTCTTATTTACTGTCTAAAGTGTCATAGCCGGTGAAGATGTAATAATTATATATATCGATAATGCGTGAAATCGGATGTCTGCTTATTTCATATTCAAATTTAACCCAAAGTCAGGCTAAATGCAAAAATTTGTTCATCAGTATAAGTTGGTATCTGATAGTCCGGATTTCTATGCCCAAACAGACGGTATATGTAATTGTCTTCGACAGGCCCTGACAGATTGGTAATTCTTTCCTAAAAACAGATATTAATTGCTGTTTGGCAATCAATTTTTCTTACGTTTGAAAAAAGCATACAGAACTATTACTATTTTTAACATTAAGAAAAATGAACCCAAATGTCTAAAAAAAAGTACTTCTTCATTACATTGATTGCTCTGATTGTTGTATTTGTCTTTTTATATCTTTTTCGACTGGTAGGCAACTCCACATTAATAACCGGGGAATATGAGACTTCAACAGTTGACAGGGGGATGGTTTATACAACTGAGGAAACCACTGGTATAGTGGAACCTGCAAATGAAGTTATAATTTTATGCCCTGTATCGAGTGTGATAAAGAAAATCAGTAAAAAGCCCGGCAGTTATGTATTTACCGGTGAAACCATCCTTACCCTTGATCCGGAGCCCGTGGAAAGTCAGATAGAGAAACTAAGCGATCAATTGAATATAATGCAAAATGATCTTGACAAAAATCGCTTAAATGCCAGAGGAATACAAGTGGACCTTGATTATGACCTGCAGGTTAAGAAACTTCGGATAGTGTCATTAAAATCTGATCTTGAAAACGAGGAAGAACTACTTAAAGTAGGTGGAATTTCTCCTTCAAAAGTTGACAAAACAAAACAGGAATTAACGCTTGCCGAGCAAGACCTTAAAACAACCACAGAAAAAAATTCTATACGTTTAAAACAGCTGGAAATTGAGGAAGCTGGAATCTTGCTTAAAATCGATATCCAGAAGAAGGAGCTTGAAAGGAACCATGAACTACTGAAAAAAATGATAGTAAGAGCTCCATCCTCGGGTATTATACTTACAATGCAGGGAAGTGAAGGCGAAAAAGTCAATACGGATGTTTTATTAGTAAGAATGTCGGACCTGTCAGTACTTAAAATAAGAGCATCAATAGGAATAAAGAAGGTCGGTATTATAAAAACCGGAGGTATAGTATACGCAATAGTTGAAAATGAAAAAGTTTTAGGTACTATAGGTGACATAAAACCAATCGCAAACGATGAAAAAATCGATTTCGATGTTTTCCTTGATGAAAATAAGAATCCCAGGCTAATTCCTAATCAGAAAGTGGAAATTCGTATTGTAACCCAACAGGCACCGAATGTATTAAGGCTGAAAAGGGGAAACTTAATTAATAAAAATAAAAAACAATACGTTTATGTACTGGGCAAGGATAAAGCAGTAAGGAGAAGAATTGAAACAGGTTTGTCTGATATGGAGTACATAGAAGTACTTTCAGGACTTCAGGAAGGAGAAAGGGTAATAATATCTGCTTCAGTTCCCTTCAGGCACATGAAAGAAATTAATATCAAATAATTGATGGTAACCTATGCATAAGAATTATATACTTTCAATTCTGCTATTTTTCACTGGTATATTCTGCAGGGCACAGGATAAGGATGTAAAGGTTATATTGAGTCTCAATAATGTAGTTGATCTGGCAATAAAACAAAGTTCGTCTGTAAAATATACTCAGAACAATAATGTTAATTATTATTGGCGCTGGAAAAATTTCCAATCTACTTTCCGTCCGCAACTTACCTTATCTGGTAACCTGCCAAACTACCAGAATTTGTTCCAGGCTGTTACCCAACCAGATGGCAGCGTCAAGTTTCAACAAATTTCTCAGTTAAATGCTTCTGCCAATCTGGCTCTATCCCAGTCTATTCCTTTGCTTGGAACTTCTATTTATGCAGCAAGCTCTCTGTACAGGAACCAGGATTTTATGAATAAATCCACAAGTTATTCAGGTAATCCCTTTTACATCGGCTTTACACAACCAATTTTTGCATTTAACTGGATGAAATGGTACAAAATAACCGAACCCCTGATTTATGATGAAGCTCAAAAAGCCTTTATACAGTCGATTGAGGAAATCTCGCAAGAGGCTACTAACCGATTCTTCCATTACCTGCAGATTCAAACCAACTATTCCCTGGCTGAAAGCAACCTTAAAAACAGCCAGGACAACTTAAAAATTGCAGAAGTAAAGCAAAAAATAGGAGATATTTCTGAAAACGATTTTTCCCGTATAACCTTGTCGGTACTAAATGCTCAAAAAGCTCTTGATAAAGCGCGTTTTGATCTGAAGAATGCAGATTTTGAGCTGAAATCATATATCGGTTTTGATCAGAATATGAATATTGCATTGCAGATTCCCCTTGATATGGTCATCTTCAATATAGACGTAAATAAAGCTTTGGATGAAGCTAAAGCTAACCGTAAAGAGACTCCTTACATGGAACGAAGGTTAATTGAAGCAGACCGGGATCTTTCGCAGGCAAAGCGCAGCAATGGATATGCTATAACTTTGCAGGGAAGTTTCGGACTTTCCAAAAGTTCACCGGAATTTGACGGGATTTACCAAACTCCTGACCAGTCAAGATCATTGCTGCTGACCTTGAGTATACCTATAATGGACTGGGGAAGATCCTTTTCAAAAGTTAAACTGGCAGAATCAAAACGCGAACTGACCTTATTTGATGTGAAAAAGAACAGAGAAAATTTCGAAAGACAAATAGTTGTGGAAGTAGAACAGTTTAACCTGCTTAAAGATCAGATTATTACGGCGAAAGAGGCAGATAAAGTTGCGGAAAACGGCTATAGAATAGCTCTTAAGAGATTTCAAAATGGAGAAATAAGCATTACCGATTTAAATATTTCACTCTCGGAACGGGAAACTGGCAAAAGAGATTATATATCTTCAATTGAGAAATATTGGGAATCATACTATTTTATCAGGATTCTTACATTGTTTGATTTTGTAACCAACACTAAAATTACCTATTCAAACCCAATGCTCAACGTGAACTAGTGTCATGCCAATCGTTTGGTGACCGATAAAGTTTCTTTAATTTTATTCCTGCGCCTTTTGAATTTTGGCTCTTTTTGAGGAAGGGTATCTGATAAATCTTTATCAGTCTGTATATCGAACTTAATGTTTTCAAGTATGTTTTACTGGACAACAAAGCTAACAGGATATGAAACAATTGATTCCTGGCCTCTTAGTAGCTATTGCAACATTAAAATAATTAATTAATAAAAAAAATGAAAAAGATAATCTTTCTCCCATTTCTGTTCTTCCTGCCGGTTGCGTCATTTAATATTTCATCCGGCTCAGGGAGCAGTTCCGGCAGTGCTGGCAGTGCTTCAAGCGCTGCACCAGCGTCGTCCGGCGGTGACAAAGGAACGATAACCTGTATTATGGATGGCAAGCAAAAAACATTTCATGTAAGCCAAAGTTTTTTTGAAATTCCTCTTGGTGTAGATCCCAATGGCTCAAAGGACGGTCTCGAAATACTGGATGGCGATGCAAAAAAAGAAGGATTTCAATTTGAATTTAAAAAAAGCGGTACCACAAAAATTAAGAGTGATGCCTCCGGTGACATGAACTGTATTATAAATTATTACAATCCCCAGGGTATTACCTACACGGGCGAGGATGTTACTGTAGTTGTTACTTCATACAATCAAAAACATTTGACCGGAACTTTTTCGGGTAAGTTAGTAAACATAAATTATGATGGTGGCTTAGGTGGTTCAACAGCAAACACTGCAAAGAATTATCCTCAGTACATTCAGATAACGGGTGGAAAATTTGATCTGCAGAAATGAATCTGGAAAAACTAAAAACATCAGGTAGAAAAATAATCATTTGAGTTACTTCCAATAATATCTTCGAGTTATGTCCAGGGCTGATATAAACACAACCGATTGAGTTTATTAAATTGTTGGGCATAATTGGATAAAATTGCCATTTATGGATAAAAATTCCAAAAGAATTATCTTTACAAAAAAGAAAGCCTTGCTGACAAAAGAGATAGTGAATAAAACGATCAGTAAACTGCCAGATAATTTTACAATCGACGAGTTAATTGATAAGTTGATATTTATGGAGAAAATTGAGGAGGGGTTGCAGCAGTCTGAGGAAGGGAAAGTTGTTACTAATGAGGACTTAAAAGTAATTATTGATAAATGGTCAAAATAGTTTACTTGCCAGAGGAATGTAAATGGATTTATCGGCATAACACCCACAAGTGTTTGTGATATCTTCCTGGTTTCACCTGATATAGAATCCATATCTGTAAAATGCCATCATCCTGGTTTTACAAACTCAGATCACAATCCAGTCATAATTAAGATAAAGATTAAATGATAGAGATTAATTGTTTGCCTGGATTCTCACAAATTTAAAATATAGATTGATATGAATTCAAATGAATTCAAATTGGAGACTATTGATGGTGCGAAAATCCATGTATATGAATGGTTGCCAGATGATTCGGGAGAGATTATTGGGTTGGTGCAACTAGCCCATGGAATGGCAGAGCATGCAGGACGATTCGAGGATTTCGCAAGATTTTTGACATTTAATAATTACGCTGTTTATGCAAACGATCATCGGGGGCATGGGAAAACGGCCGGGAGTTTGGATAATGTTGGTTTTCTGGCACCTAAAAAAGGTTGGGATAAGGTGGTCTCAGATTTCAGACAGCTTAGCTTGTACATAAAGGAAAAGAACAAAGATAAGCCGCTTTATGTTTTTGGTCACAGCGGGGGCTCATTTATTGTCAGAAAATTCATTCTTGATCCAGGAAACAAATTGCAGGGTGTAATTATTTCGGGTACAGGTGGGGATCCGGGTATTTTAGGAGTTGTTGGAGTTTTAATAACACGGGTTATGATGATATTTTATCCGGCTAAAAGTCCTTCTCCTTTCATGAACAAGTTGACTTTTGGATCATTCAATAAACCATTTAAACCCAACCGTACAAAATTTGATTGGTTGAGCCATGATAACGAACAAGTTGATAAATATGCAGCTGATCCATATTGTGGATCTGTATTCAGCATCGGGTATTTTAACGACCTGGCCAAGGCGGTTTTATTTGTGAACAAACAAAAAAACATAAATAAAATTCCACAAGATTTGCCTGTATTGATTTTTTCAGGAGAAAAGGATCCAGTCGGAAATAATGGGAAAGGTGTCAGAGAGGTATATCACAAATTTAAAAGGGCAGGTGTCAGGAACCTCACGTTAAAGCTATTTGATAATGGCAGACACGAAATGCTAAATGAGACCAATAAGCGTGAGGTGTATCAGTTTATTTTAGATTGGATCAAAATGAACTGATTACTCATTAAAATTTGCCTGGACAACACAAATGGTTCTATTCTCATTCTTTATGTTGGTCTCGGTTGGATTGACTCTGGGGCTGGCTATCTTCTATTTTCATAAAATTCCGGATGTATTTGATAAAATTGACATTCCAGGAGTAATTACAGTATTGGTATTGCCGTTTTATTGTTTTGTAGTGCTTTTTGTATTCTCGGTCACTGCTTTGTATAATTTTAAGAATAATTAATAGTTTGCAGCCAGCTAATGTTTGTCGAATTTTCCAGTGAGATCATGTGTAAAAATGACAGGGTTTTTGGCTGACACATCTCATTCTCCGCAGGATCGTTCAGATGTAGCTATCTGGACATTGGGCCAGATCCGATCAGAAAAGGGATTGCCAATTCTGAAAGATCTTTATAAAAATGATCCTGAAGGCAGGACGTGTAAAGGTTTCCATAACTCAGTTCTTTGTCAGTACGAGATTCATAAAGCAATAGTTTCAATCGAACACGGTTGGTTAGGTGCAAAAGAGAAAAACTGGTTTGGCTCGTGGTCAGGACTCAATAAATAAATTTTACCGACGCTCATTTACATCTTAGACTATTCATTGCCTCGAATCAAACATTTCATCGCCCTTATTCCGCAAGACGTTTGGCAACCGCAGAACGGATATAGAACGCCGAAGTTGACAGATCATATGTGAAGGTCAATCTATTGCAGTCATTCATGGACAGGAACACAAGCTTTATCAATAATATGATGAATCGAATTCCATAAATCCCGGAATTTATTTACCTTACATACAATTGTGGAGGTTAAAAGTTGGGCATAAGTAAAGTATGGTTTTCTGAATCAATGTGTTGATTGATTTTACTTATGTGACTGACGCGACGAGACTTTCTTAAGCAGGAATGAAATAGTTAAAATTCCACAATGAAAATGATGCCTGATCCCAATCAGGGTCACAGTGGCATAATGATGTGTGAAGCCTGAAAAATTAAGGGGCATAAACAAGTCAGCCCTAATAAAATGAAGCAAGCAGATAAAAAGATAACATGAAAAATTGATTAAAATGAGAGTAGTAACTATAGTAAACACGATGATATTTATTTCAAATTTCACGTGGAGTCAGAAACTTCAAAGTGGTGGATATAAAAGTTTTAATGAATTTAAGAATAACACTCCGAGTTATAATGAGGTCTTTGAAATTTTAAAACGTTCAATGGCAGATATAAAGGCATGGGGAGGAAATGATTACAAAATAGAAAGTAAAGACTCAACAATTACCAAAAAGGAGATTAAAAAAGAGATTTGGGGGATAATAAAGAATGATTCTTTATATCTTAATGGGATTCCCATAACTGGATTAATATGGTATGCTAAAGTTGAGATTTTTGGAAAATATTGCTTCCTGAAGCCTTCCTTTCCTGTTAATCAAAAGATTCAAAAAGAATTAGGACTTAATGACCCTCAATTTGGGTATATGTTTGGAGCAATTGGGGGAGCGATACAAGGAGCACACATGGCAGTAAAACGGATACCATTGATTTATAACATTGAGACTGGTGAAAAGATGTTACTTGCTGAGCCAAATATTTTATTGATACTTAAAGACCATCCTGATTTAATAACTGATTTTGAAAATGAGACAGATAAAAAGAATGAAAATGTTTTACTTGATTATTTAAAAAGAGTAAATGATTTGGAAAAATAATTACTTAGACTAATAAATAAGCCTTCTCGTTGTCGTACTTTCGACCCAACATGAAGCCGTGTTGAACGAAATCCCCTGCAAAAGAGCGTTAGTGTCTGATTACTGCTCTTCTTAATTTCTGGAGTCATTCATGCACAATCGGAAACAGCATCAGAGCATGAAATTATTTCTACTGCCATTAAAAGTTTCTTTAAAGAAAAACCTACAGACACCATACTAAATCGAAAAGTCGAAATAAGTTGTTCAAGACCAGGAATTAATGAATGTAAGGATAAAGCATTAATTTATTTAGTTAGTGTCAGTGATGGATTAGCTGGATCAGGATTTTATATTTTACTTGAAAAAGTGAATGGACAATGGGTAGTCAAAGAGACGATTTTTGACTGGATATCATAATTTAAAAATTACAAACGAGCCATAATAAATAAGCCTTCCTCTGGTCGTTCTTTCGACCCAACATAGCCGTGTTGAACGAAATCCTCTGTCAGGTAGGTTTAAAAATTAAATTAAAAACAACGGAAAAATCAGATTTTTGCACAGACTCCCTTTAGGTGGTATTATAAAACAAAAAAATGTAAAATTTACTATGAGAACTAATATTTCTAAATTAAAAAAAATTTCAATAATAATTTTTGCAGGTTCACTTTCATATATGGTTTTAATTACTTGCAGACAAGTTCATATTTTTGAAAGCAGTCACAAAATAATTAGCAGAGTTACTGACTTATCATTAAATGATTCAGTTTTAATTTTAGGCCATGTTTTCTCAGCTGTTGACAATACAACTCCAGAACAGTATGCAAGAGTGTGGGAAGATAAACTTCAATATGAAACATCTACAGACACAACAGGCTATTACACATTAAAGATGCCAAGTGGGATATATACTCTCAAATGCCTTGGGTTAATTGGTAGCGAGGACTTTACTGAAATTATAAAGGATATTGTATTAATGCCTAACGAAAAAATTGAAATTAACTTTTTTATTGGAGAAAAGATTGAATAACAAAAAATTTATAATACGCTACCTGATAAGTAAGACTTCGTGTAATCAATTCCTGTGACCAAACATGAAGCCGTGTTTCCGAAATCCACTTCAAAAGAGAATGGATATTCGATTTAATTTTTTCAAGGTTCTGGTTGAATCTGAATATCTGGTGGAGGGATTTATTTAAATTTAGACAGAGTTTAACCCGTGACATCTACCTGTATTCATTGTATCGGGAAGAGAGGTTTTGCATAAATCCCGTTTGATGTAATTTTGAACTTATCCCCAAGCAAACAACCATAATTTAAACCCTAAAAATTATATTATGTATACAAAAACAATCTTTGACGTTTTGAATAAAACTGAACACGTAGATGCAAGATCAATTTTGCGTTCAATCAAGGTGGTATATTTTTCCTTGATTCTAGGATTATTATCATTTTTGGCAGTGGCTTTCCTAATCTCTCAGGATTTCAAATTTGCCATCGACAAAAGTGATCCAATAATATATGCAAACCTATTCTTACTTATAATTGCTGTACCTATCGGGTTCTATGTTTCTCAGGCAATCTGGAAGAGAATCGAAAAAGACTTGCCAGTAAAGGACAAATTATTGAAATACCAGGTTGGGTTTTTAATAAGAATGGCAACTTGTGAAGGAGTTGGGTTGTCTTCAATTGTTGGGTTTCTCTTGTCAAATAATTTAATCTATCTTGGGATTACTACGACAATCCTACTGATCATCTATTATTATTTCCCATCAATAGAAAAATTAGAATTGCATATGGACTTAAATCAATCTGAAATTGATCAATTAAAAAATAAAAACTACCTCCAATAAATAAGCCTTCATCTGGCGTCCATTCGACCCAACATGAAGCCGTGTTACCGAAATTCCCTGTCAATTATACCCGTTAGCGTACATTTGAAGAATGAAATTCAGTAAGACATCAGAAATAGTGGTTAGACCCTGTTATGCTCAATCAAAACATGAAAATTATTATTCCGTTGGTGTGTTTATGTATTTTATTACCGCATTGTGAGGGTCATAAAGCAAGATTGAAAGACGTAAGGACATTATTTGGAGTCAACCCTTTAAAATAAGTGATAGGTAGAATGTCTTGTCGTCCCAAATTGCAGGTAGTAATTTGAAGCACAAGTTTGGTATATTTAATTTAACAGGAATGGTGGCCACAGCCACCTTTCTCATTTTAATTTTATCTAAAATCCCCCAAAAACCTGGCAAGAACCTTGCAGGTACAATGTAGGGACACAAGATCTTGTGTCCCTACATATATGTTGTCCCGTCAGGTCTTCCACCTGCGCCTGACGGCTCCGGTGGATAAACTTCTCGACCTGCCGGAACAAAAAAATCCGCTGGTGCGGATTTTTGTTGTCCCGTCAGGTCTCGAACCGGACCTAGCGTTAAAAAATTGCCCGGTGGGCAATTTTAGCGAAGGGGACAGGCTGCCGCGGTAGCCTTCTGATCCAGCGCGACATGTCCTTGATTTTAAAAAGTGTCGGTTAATTCCCGTGAGTTTTTAATTTTAGTATTTAAAATGGTAGTATTTATACTATCTTTTAAATGTCAGACAATTACACCAATCGATTTGAAAAGCTCCTCAACGCTTCCGTAATACCGGCCGCTAAGGTTAGAATTATTTTCATATCAATTATATTATTATATTTATCAAACCGAACTAAATTCACACCTATGAAAAAGGATCCTCTAAGATTGAAAATACTTTTTCAATCAATTTTATTTTTAATAATCCCTTCCAGTCTATTTTCCTCTCCCCTCCTTTTTGACATGGGTACCGGACAATCATCTGTTTACGATGGTTTCAAACGTGTTACAATCCATGATATATATTCTGAAGTGGCCGGATTTGGCTGGAAATCTTCAGACAACCTCACAGAGCAGGAAAAGGCATTTACTCAGATGGTCTTTAATGCCGGACGTGGTTTTAACGTTCCTCCAAATATATGGACCAATCCCATAACCGAAGATGCAATAATTGGCAGTAGCGAGAATTCTTTTATATTCGGAGCTCCTGCAGGCAGTTATCATATCTATATAGTTTGTGGGACAAGTCAAATAGTCCGTAATCAATATTATGATTTTACGGTAAAAGTCGGATCAGAACAAAAAAGGGTACAGTTCGAGGGTGGACAACAATTTTATTCATTAAAGTTTCATATTAAAAAAGGTAGCGAACCGGTAACAGTTCAGTTCTCTCCTCTTAACAAGTTCGTCGTAAATGCAATCATGGCCTGGTCTGATTCTGAAGATGCCACAATGCAAAAGAATTTAATTACACCTTTTGAAGAATTTACTTACAGGATGCCACCTGACCAATGGGCAAAATGGAAGCTCGACCAGATTGTTCCCAATGGGGAACCTGTTGCCGGTAAAGCTGATCAGAAAAGAGGATATATTGTATGGTCACATAATTACCTTGATCCTGTTTATCAACACACACAACCAAAACCTGAAGAATATAATCCATCTCTTTCATTGTTTGCCAGTCAGGGCGAATATGAACCCACTAATTTCATAGTATATCCACTGAAAGATCTTTCCGTTGCAAAGGTAACTGTAAGTTCAATTGGTCCGGTTCCTGTTCAAAACATTGATGTCAGACACGTACGTTTCTATTATGGGAGGGTAAATTATGTGGTTTTCAATAAATACCGTATTATTCCTGACATATTGGATCATTTTACTACAATTGATCTGAAAAAAGGTGAGAATTCAAGGTTCTGGATCACAATCAAAGTTCCTGAGAATGCTCCTGCAGGATCTTATAAGGGGAAAATCACTTTCGAATGTTCAGGTGGCAGGACTATTATACCAGTCAGTCTCCGTATCATGCCGATCAAGTTAAAGGAGGATCCTTCAAAAATTTATGGAATATACTATCGTAATCCGATTGACCAAACTCCCGCAGCAGATAAGGTCTCTGAGGACTACTTCAGGCATAAGGCAGAAATGGAACATGCTGATATGGTAGAACATGGTACCCGGAATGTTACGCTTTCATTTTCAATTCAACCTGCTGATGAAAAGGGTAATTTCAATTTCGACTTTGATTTATTTGCTCAAAAAATGGATCTCTGGAAAAAATATAATTTCAAAGGACCAGTTGCTTTAAGCATAAACACCAGTGGTATTTATGAAAAGTACATGGGAGAACGTTATGGTAATCACATGTTGAACATAAAGATACCGCCGGTTGAAATGTTCAATGAAGTTACTGCAATGGTTAAAGCGCTTGAAGCTGAACGAAAAAGACGCGGTTGGCCGGAGTTTCTGCTATATCCGATGGATGAACCGGGAAGAGACAGTACATCGATCGTATTTATGTCAAAATTGCTTAAGGCTTGCAAGGATGCCGGTGTACGTACTTATCTTACTGCTGATCCGATGAGAAAAGAATTCCAGGCATTGAAACCTTATGTTGATGTCTGGTGCACTCAGCCATTTCTTCCGGACAGGGAAACCGTGATTAAAGAAAACAAAGAAAGAGGTGTTGAATACTGGTGTTATCCCAACCACGTTGCAGGGGAGAATGATCACACCGTAGTCGTTGGTTCCAGGATGACCTATGGATTTGGATTCTGGAGATCAGGATTCAGAACTCTCATTCCATGGATATACTCATACAGGGAAGGAGATCCTTTCAATAACCTTGATGGATACTACCCTGAGTTTTTCAATCATTACGAACCTGACGGAACCCCATTGCCAGTTGTAATGTGGGAAGCTTACAGGGAAGGTTATGATGATTACAGGTATATCTATACCCTGGAACAGCTTATCGAAGCAGCTAAGAAGAGCGGTAATGCCGAAGCTCAGAAGAAAGCTGAGATTGCTGAAAAAGAATTGACCTCTATCTGGAATGATATCAAGGTCCTTCCAAAGTACAAGGATGTTGATATGTGGGAGCCTGACAAATTTGACCAGCACAGGTTCAGAATAGCAAATCAGATTCTTGAGCTTCAGAACACTAATTAAAATCAGTGTCATATAATATATTATTCCAACCTGGAGAAAACAGTATAGAAATTCCTTCCAAAATCGTTGTCTTGAATGAATCTCCTCTGTCAACCTGACATAAAAAGTCTGGTATGACTAAATTCTCATTTTCCTCTGAAGTTTCTTATTTCCAGACTATGTTGGAAAAGCCGGCCGTGTTGACCACATTTGGCCGGTTAAAGTGCAATTATCATGGATGTTTTAATAACAAGCATTTAATTCCGGCCAGGGATGGTCAATTTTCTCAGGCGTGGGGTGGTCAAGCGCACTTGCTTTTCCACATTAGACCATCTCAATTGTTTGAGAAAAATTGCACAAGTGGATTTAATTTAGTTACTTTATTTTCAAAAGATAAATCACAATTTTGTTGGAAAATAATAAATGGCAATTCTAGAATACGATTTTTGATTATCTAACAAACCGAAGTTAAAGTATTTCCAGAAATGACAAGTACATAAAATAATCAAGTAAAAGACAGATTCAAATATGCCAACAATATAAGTATACCTCTCAAAACCTTTATATTATGAAACAGAAAAACACAATTTGGTTAAATCCTATAAGTGGTTTCAACGATTTTTTGATTTTGACAAAGTATGGAACTCGAAATTTATCAAGGATTTTTAAGAGATATATTTTTTCAGTTTATAATAAAACTAAAACAACTATAAAGAATAAAGTAGTAGTTAAAATTGCTCTTTTTCTAATGTTAATATTTTCAATTGCAGCCTTATCAAATTGTATGGTGACAACTTATGGTAAAAGCCCTGAGAGATTAGAGAATGATGAGATAAAGATTAAAATTTACAGTAATTTATTTGCTAAAGTTAATGATGTACTCATTGAAGAGAAATTGAAATTGGAGATGGACAAAGAGCTTTCAGAAAATAAATATTTGGATTATATTGTGCTTGATCGTTCCGACGTAACTTATACAATCAAACTTTTCAAGTCTATTCAAGACAAATTCAATTTTATGAGAAATATTCAAGATAAAAATTATCTGGATTCTCTAAAATACTGTCCAAATTGCCACTATAGTGTAATTGATGAACAAATATTTTTGTTTGAAGCTAATAATATAAGGGTTGAAAATTTATCAGAAAGTAATCTGCTTTTCCCATCATCATCAAAATACGATGGACATTGCAGATTTGCAAAAGGAAGTGGAAATTATTACCTAGCTATCAGTTATGCTTCAGGTAAGAGTAATTTTATTGATAAACACACCCTGTCTATTATATTGGAAAATGGAGATAAAATTCAGCTAAATCCGTACACCAAATTAATTAGTAAATATTCAAACAGTTCAGCCACTTTTTATTCAGTTAATACAAATGCTTTAGAAAATCCTAATATTCCTATTACAAATAGTGCTAATATAAACTTACATTACTCTATTCATAATTGTTTATACCAGATTAGTTTGGAAGACCTTCAAAAAATGGCTAAATATAAAACAACCTCAATTTTATTATCTTCTGATTCAAAAGACATTATAAAAGCTAGTAATATTTCTATAGGGGATTTCACTAAAAATAATGCAAAATACATTCTTAGCAACTAGATTAGAATTATGATATCTATTTTATTATATTACTCTTATAATGTCAAATTTCAATATACAGAGAACCAGCATATTTAGCTGCATCCAAGTTTAATCTAAAAGTAACTGTTATATATTGAGCAGTAGGTAGTTTATTTATCGATTGAAGAAAGCATTGGAATTATTCTGTATATGTATAATGTACCCCATTTCCAGGGCAGTATTTAGTCAAAGTTAAGTTTGTTTTCAGATTTGCCGGAAAATCCCCCAAAACCTGGCAAGTACCTGGCAGGTACAATGTAGGGACACAAGATCTTGTGTCTCTACATATATGTTGTCCCGTCAGGTCTTCCACCTGCGCCTGACGGCTCCGGTGGATAAACTTCTCGACCTGCCGGAACAAAAAAATCCGCTGGTGCGGATTTTTGTTGTCCCGTCAGGTCTCGAACCGGACCGAGCGTTAAAAAATTGCCCGGTGGGCAATTTTAGTATTTAGACTTTGCAGCTGCGGTAACATTTGCAATTTATTGATATTCATGGAAAAAACGCTGGCATTGTCCAGCCGTCTCCGGCACAGGCAGACTTTCTCATTTAATTGATTGATAATAGTATAAGGTGGTCAGTCAAAAACGGTGGCAAGTGGTCTGATGATCCGGTTTATCCACCTGAGAATACATCTCATAATATTGTAAAGCAGTTTTTAAATCCCCTTTGCCTTTATAAGCAAGGGCCATCGACTGTAAGATGTTTGAATATAAACCTTTGTCAAGTTGTTGGGCAACCGGTAACGCCTGAACTTTTAAGCCAGATTTTTGTTTTTAACTAAATATATCTGTATGCAACAATTAAAATTATTCTCCCCAATCATTCTTTTAGCCAGCTTACTATTTGCAAGTTCTGGCAATAGTACAGTAAACGCAGGTAAAGAAAACGCATCGCAATCTGCAAGTGAATCTTCATCATCAGGCGATGTAGTTTTTTCCTACACCTTAGATGGCACAAAAATTTCCGGCGGGGATGTAGATGCAATGATGATGAGCAATGTAGCTGCTGTAACGAAATCTGATAATGGAAACAAGGTATCGTTTTTTCTCAACGATGCTTATAAGGATAATACAGAAACAGTCTCTCATTCACTGCGCTTCACAATACCCGGTAAAACAGGTACAGTAGAGCTTACTGCTGATGAAGATAACTTCAACGTACAATTATTTTTAGCTTCAGGAGAGGAGGGAAAATATGTTATGTATGCCAATGAAGGTTTCAGTGTTACAGTTACAAACATTTCAGCAACACGTGTTTCGGGTACATTTTCAGGAAAGCTGAAATTATTTGAAGGCGCGGGCAAAGCTGAGGTTACCATAACGGATGGAAAATTTGATATTCCTATACAGGCTAATAAAGGTTAAGTTTTTACCTGAAAAATGTTATCCAATTTTATTTCATCAATTAATAAATCTGAAAAATAAAAAAAATAATTCTTCCCCTCATCTTACATTGCTGATAAATCATTCCTGTAATAATTCATCTGGGACAATAACAGGTGGTAATTCAGGAGCCACAACAACCACTTCAGGAGCAGGTAAGGGAACAATAACCTGCCTCATAGCCGGCACGTTAAAGAATTATTCTCAATACATTCAAATAGCCGATGGAAAATTTGACTTGAAAAGATAATTGTTCAACTATACTTCTGTTTTTCCAGCTCATTTAGATCGCTGTCAATTACCGCCAATCCATGTACCATTCTAAACCAATAATCATAAAATCCCCAGAAACCTGGCAAGAACCTGGCAAGAATGATGTAGGGACACAAGATCTTGAGTCCCTACATTTTTGTTGTCCCGTCAGGTTTCGAACCGGGCCGACCGTTAAGAAATTGCCCGTTGGGCAATTTTAGGGAGGAGCCAGGCTACAGGGGTGGCCTTCTGATCCAGAAGAAGACGAGAATATAATATTCTTATCTTAACACATTGATTATCAATGGAGAGTTATAAAGACTAAATCGTTATATTTCAATTATTTAATACCTGTTATACCCAAAACCTGGCAAGAAACCTGGCAAGTTTTTTAAACAAGATCAAAGTTGTTTTACTTTAACTTGACTTCTTCTGGTGTAAAGTACCGGATTGTAAAAAGTGGTGGTTACTTCTCTCAAATTTTAAATTAATGTATTTATAATGATAGTATTTTTACTATCTTTGAAATGTCAGACAATTACACTAATCGATTTGAAAAGCTACAAGGTAAGTGAGGTTATAAAGATGCTTAAAGATGACAATTGGTATCTGGCAGCTCAAAAAGGAAGTCATCGACAGTTTAAGCATGCTACTAAGCTTGGCAGGGTCACAATAAATGGTAAGCAGGCGATACGTTGTCACAGTTTTTATTGAATAAAATTTTTAAACAAGCCGGGGGGAAATGATACTTGGATAAAATTTAAAGTTATGCGGATAATTACAGTAAATATTGATTGGGAAAACAATTACGGAGCATATAGTGAAGAAGTATCTGGTTGCGTAGCAACTAATAAAACTTTGGAAGGCGTAAAAAAAGCCTATTTTGAAGCCCTCCGATTACATTTGCAGGGATTGCGTGCAGACGGTAATGAAATTCCTGCAGCAATGCAAGGTAAATATAGGCTTGATTATGTTCTTAATGTCAGGGCTTTACTTCATTACTTTGAAGGGGTACTTACCCGTTCAGCTCTATCTCGCGTCACAGGCATAAATGAGCGTCAATTGGGACATTATATTACCGGGCACCGTAAACCGCGTCCGGAACAACGCAAAAAGATTGTAGAAGGCCTGCACCGTATTGGTAAAGAGATTAATTCTGTTGTATAGTTGGAAAAACCGGCCGTATTGACCACATCTGGCCGGTCAAAGTGAAGTTATCATAGATGTTTTAATATCAAGCATTTAATTCCGGCCAGGGATGGTCAATTTTCTCAGGCGTGGGGTGGTCAGGGGCACTGGCTTTCCCACGGATATAAACACAACCGAATGAGTTTATTGAATTGTTGGGCATAATTGGATAAAAATCGCCACTTATGGATAAAAATTCCAAAAGCATTATCTTTACAAAAAAGAAAGCCATGCTGACAAAAGAGAAAGTGAATAAAACGATCAATAACCTGCCAGATAAATTTACAATCGACGAGTTAATTGATAAGTTGATATTTATGGAGAAAATTGAGGAGGGGTTGCAGCAGTCTGAGGAAGGGAAAGTTGTTTCTAATGAGGACTTAAAAATAATTATTGATAAATGGTCAAAATAGTCTGGACTGAATTATCAATTTCAGATTTAAAGGAGATTTTTGATTATATAGCAGAAGATTCAATCCGGTATGCCTCAATAACTGCAAACAAAATATATCAGAGAGTTCAACCAATTATTGAGAATCCTTATATTGGTAGAATGGTTCCTGAGTTTTCGAAAAAATCTATTAGAGAAATCATTGATATTACAGCAATTAATCTGAGTGACCAGGAATCATTATATGTCTGAAATGAACGTGGGCCTCGGGCCGATGCGCTAAAGACAGTTTAAAGATCTTTCAGCGCCTTATCCAGGTCATTAAGAAGCGGCTGCACGGAGATCTTTGATCCGGTTGCCCCCTTCATCCATTGCTGGGGTGTAAGTCTTCCCTGGCTGAACATCCTGTCTGTTTCAGAAGGGAAATTTTTGCCCTTGAGGAATTCTTCGATCTGGAACTCGACAATCTGCCCGTAAGAATAGTTTGCAAGGTATAGGGGCGAATTCACCATGTGCGAATAAATGGCGAGTATCGGCGAATCCTTTACCCCGGTTACCGGAGCAAAATATGTGTTCCATGTGTCCTTTGCAATGTTTATCACACTTTCTTTCAGACTGGCAGGTGTTGCATCAGGATTGGCATACAGCCATTTCCAGGTCTTCATGTCCACCATGCCCACACCCATAATTTCCATGAGCGACCATGCCGAGGCGATGGTTTCCATTTTTTCCTTTTCAGGATTCTGGTCTTTAATGCCAAGCAGCAACAGATCGCGACTCTGGAAGATAAATGCAAGCGCCTCGGTTATAGCGGTATTCGGAACACCCGCCATCATGTAATTATCTACATCATTCATTGATATAGTCTGTTCCACAGTATGCCCGAACTCATGAACGGCAATATTATATCCCTTGTAATCCATGCCTTTATCCGAAATGCGTGTACGGAGGTGCGAAACAGCACCCTTCATCGCCGTACCCCACGCGTGACCTGATCCTCTTGCCGGATCGACCACTATTTTGTCTGCTATATACTCGGCCCTTTCCCTGCTCCATCCCAGCTTTTCAAGTATAGCAGGCATGCCTTTGCGGAAAGCGTTTTCATCAGGATAGAGCTTCGATGTCTGTTCCGTGAGCTGTTCTTCAGGGATACTGCTTTTTGCCATGAATCCGTTATACCATATATCATAAGGTTTCAGATCGCGGCCGAGCCTTTGTTTTATCAGTTGCCCGATTTTTGCAAGCTGCGGTGACCGCAGATACGAATCGAAAAGCGATTCGACCTCATCCTGGGATATCTCCATCTCTGATGAGAATTTCCTGAGTATGGCTGTATTCATCTCCGGATTGTATTCATCGATATCCCTCATTGCTTTAAAAATATCGAGGATGCGCTGATATCTGGTGTCCGGTTCCGGGATTGATTGGACAGGCGAACCGGCTTTTGTGACTTTATTTGCATAGGGATCCCATTCAAATGAAGGATTATTTATTACATCCTTTGGAATATCCTGGTCTATGATATGTTCCATCACCTTATAGATCATCTCCTGCTTCTCAGGCCCATTCTGCTTATCGGCATAACCGGCCTTCAGCTCGTCCCTCAAATTCCAGTGTGAAAGCAGTACCATTCCGGAAGGAAAAAGCTGTTTCCCCTCGCTGGTTCTCAGCTGCCCCATTTCAATATTGTATTCGGCTATATACATCTCAGCGTTACCCGTTGCCGTGCTGAGAGCCTGGGTAAGTTGTGCAGGTACGCGAGAGACAAACATGTCACCCATCCTTGCCATAGACCAGTCTTCCCTGCTCCAGCCGGGACCAAGCTTCTCCTTCTCCGCAAGAGTGTAATAGGGGAAGTTCATAGCTATTACAAAAGCAATTTTGTTCCCGTAGAAATCATCCGACATATGTGCCGCAGGAGAATAATTGCCAAACATGCGGTCGATCTCATCTATATCTCCTGTCGCTTCGTCGAGGTTTTTCTTGAGGTCGAGCACTATCTCATTGTAATTGCCTGCCAGCGATTCAAAGTAATCGCTGAGTTTTTTGAAAATCTCTCTTTTCTTTACAGGATCTGAAATATAATTTTCCTGAGCAAATTTCTGAAAGCCGCCAGGTGAGCCATCTTCTGCCCTCCAGAGAGAAGCGGCGTGTCGCAAGCCTTTATCCAGCAATGTTTTATTCACATCCGGATGTTTTTTAACGATACTATCGGCTGCTGCCGTAATGGCAGCTTCACTGATGAAGCCGGACACCGTTACCATGTCTTCTTTTTTTGTCTGTTCAGAAGTGCATGCTGTCATAATTCCAAGAAGCAGAACAAAGATTTTTTTCATATCGGTATTTTATGATAAATCAGGGCTTTTCAAAATATATAGTTCGTAATCAGCTGAATACATCTGATTGAATGTTATTGGTCTGATCAAATTTAATAATTTGTTTATAAATTTTGTTAGTAACCTCAAGAATCCTTCACTACAGGCTCTAAAAATGGAGAGATATGAAATTCTGATTATTCGAAAACATATCAGAGTTATTGCAGAAGGTTTCCAAACAGGGGTTATGGCGGACGTTTCAGATCATGGGCCAGCAGCAAAAATTCGATGTCGCATCTTCTGTTTTTCTTGCTTGTAAAGGAAGTTCAAAATCGGATATAAAGAGCTATGTGAAAAATACATTTGGATACAACCTTAACAGGACTATTGATGAAATCAGGCCGACATTTGAATTTGATGAAAGTTGAAATCACTTATTGACACATCAAGGATTTATTACTCCCTGTTAAAAATAGCAAATAATCCTACTATCTATGATAATCAACTTTATCGGACGAGTGCAACCATTTTTAACATGTTAATGAGTATAAAGTATCCATACGTGAATAGGTAAAAATGAGTCCACACAGTTTCCTGGTAACTTACAGTTTGAATTAATTCCTTATCACGGATACTACCCTATTAATATTCTTGTTAATTTCACCGGATTATCAACAGCGATTATCAATTAATTATGTCCGGATCTAAATGTAAAATATTCTTATTTATTGTCCTGACTTCACTATTTTCCAATCAGGCTTTTTCGCAGCAAGTCAGTTACCGCGATAGTATCCCCGGTTATACCCCAAAAGCAAATTTTAAGCCTGAACTCCATTATTCGATAGGAAACACCTTTTTATTTGTTCCCAGACTAGGATCTCTCAGTGGTATTACACTATCCTCCTCTTTATCCATTCCCATATCACCAAAGTGGTCAGTTGATGGTGGAATCATTGCCGGACGTTTTTATTCCACATTATCGAATTATAATCGTGAAAATGCAATAAATGGAGCATTTAACGAATTATCTTTATTCGGGTCAGCTAGCTATCATATTAATTCTCATTTGACTCTTTATGGTATCGCGATAAAACAACTTACTGGCACTTCTCCATTTAATTTTCTCCCGAAAAGCAGTTACGCCATTGGTTCCACTTATAAGATCGGAAATTCTTCAATAGGAGTTTCTGTGCAGATTTCAAAATGGAATAATACGCTAAGCCCATTGCCATTCAATGACTCTCAGGGATTTTATTCACCTTTTGAGCAAAGACCTGCATATTGACAATTATTCCTGGCTATTTTCTTTTTGCCCATTCATCCATATATGTTTCAAATACATCTAGCGGCATACTTCCCCCTAGCAATATAGCATCATGAAAAGCTGTCAGATAGCAATTCGAGAAATTCAACAGAAACAAGCTTGTTTGCCTGACCGTTCAGGTGAGGGATATCGAATAATCAATTTCATTCATGGATGGTTTCAGCATCTTTATCAATAATATGATGAATCGAATTCCATATATCTCGGAATTTATTTACCTTACATAGGATTGTGGAGGTTAAAAGTTGGGCATAAGTAAAGTATGGTTTTCTGAATCAATGTGTTGATGGATTTTACTTATGGGACTGACGGGGCGAGAGCTTCTAAAGACATGAATGAAATAAGTGAATTTCTCGAAGAAATAATACCATTTCACATTTAAACTATGGAATACTTTGATCCCAAAACGAAAATCGGCAGCTTCTTTCAAACAAAAGTTTTGAAATATGAGCTCTTTATACTTGCTTTGATAATGCTGGTTATATGTTTTTCAGCACTCAAAATCCCGCATTCAGGACTACTTCTAACTTTGACACTTATGTCTACAGCTTGCATTTATTTTTTCTCTGCATTTTCAGTGCCTGAAGGATCAGAATTCAACGCTATAGATAATTTTCTTCACAAGTTAATTTCCTTAGGGAGTTCAGTGGCAATAATTGGTATATTATTCATGATTCAAAAGTGGCCAATGGGCGATACAATGATCACTATAGGGCTGCTTACGCTCGGGATGTGCCTTGTTGTATTAGTGTATCAAAAAGTAAAAACCCCTGAAATTGAGAAATTTAACAAATTAGTTCTATTAAGGACTCTAATCCTACTCCTGATTTCAGGAGGACTTTTGTATTTCAGTAATAAATAAAACACAAGCTAATAAATAAGCCTCCGTTTGGTCGTTCTCTCGACCCAACATGAAGCCGTGTTACCGAAATCCCCTTTAAAAGAGCGTTAATAGACAAGTATGGTGGCAACGGCCATCTTTCTTATTTTATTTTGAACAAAACCCTACCAACCCTGGCAGATGATTTGCACAAGATCCCATTTATCGTTAGGTACAGATACTGATAAAGAAAGAATCTCTATCTTTGTCATATGAATCTGATTGAGAAAAATATCCATACCATCTTTGCCCTTTGTAAACAGCATAAGGTAGATGAGCTATTTATTTTTGGTTCAATACTCAATCAGAATTTTAATGAGACAAGTGATGTCGATTTCCTGGTTCAATTTGAAAATATTGGAATTCTTGATTACTTTGACAATTACATGGACTTCAAAGAAAAGCTCGAAGGCCTCTTTGGCAGACCTGTGGATTTGCTGGAAAACCAGGCAATCCGAAATCCCATTTTCAGAAAAGTTCTGGACAGAGAGAAACGACTTGTTTATGAACGAGAAACTGCTTAAATATCTCTTTGATATCAAACTTGCAATCGAGGAGATAGATTCTTACTTCGAAAATGAACCTCGTAATTTTGATAATTATAAACGGAACTCTTTACTCAAGCGGGCAATTGAAAGAAATCTTGAGATAATTGGGGAAGCTTTGAACAGGATTCTCAGAGAAGATCCTGATTTCCCTATAGAAAATGCCAAAAGGATAATCGGTCTTAGAAATCAAATCATTCATGGATATGACTCAATATCCGATGAAAACATTTGGGGAATATTGACTATTCATTTGCCAAAGCTTAAATCAAATATTGCATCATTGATAGAGCGAAATTATCGCTGAAATCCCCCAAAACCTGGCAAGAACCTGGCAGGTACAATGTAGGGACACAAGATCTTGTGTCCCTACATATATGTTGTCCCGTCAGGTCTTCCACCTGCGCCTGACGGCTCCGGTGGATAAACTTCTCGACCTGCCGGAACAAAAAAATCCGCTGGTGCGGATTTTTGTTGTCCCGTCAGGTCTCGAACCTGAACTCTTCTGATCCAGAATCAGACGTGTTGCCAATTACACCACGGGACAATTTTAAGGCTGCAAATATAAAAAATTTCCCGAATTCTTTATAATACCAGGGATTTTCATTTTATAAAAAATCCGCTTTTGAACTTTCTGAAGAAGAAATACTTCGTAATATCTCAACGCCGGGCAAGGGATGAGCACAACAACCTCACAGCCCAATGCCTTACCGGCTGGAGACCTGAATGTCGCTTTTATGTCTTATTTTGATCTGAGGCAACGGACCGATTCCCCCCGCTGTTTCGGGGTGCTGCTCCTGCCCAGACTGCCGGCAAGAACAAGGTAATGGTCAATGGCGCTCTGAGACCTGTCCTCCGTTGAACTCCACCATATCCCGATACTGAACTGGTTCAGAAAGGTCCCATTCTCAACACGGTAACCGCCCGGGAGACCCGTAAAGCCTGATTCATTTGTCCCGTTGTTGCCTTCACTCCACCCACTGATGCTTTTCATCTTATTGCCGGCACTCGCGGGACCTCCTAAAAAATAAGTCAGAGTGGCCCAGTCAGAATCAGCCGGCAATGCCCACCCTTCAGGAGCCAGCCCCCTGGGATCACTCACCGCGTACCAGTTGTACAGCTTACCATATTTTACACCATTTGCAGGGTCGTTATTGTAATAGCACCAGGCAGGCTTCCCTGTTTGTCCCGCCACTTCCCATTCCTTGTTGCTTCTTGCCTGGGGAATTGAATCGCCATTCCGGAACCTGGTCACATTCAGGTTCGCTACCGACCAGGTTTGTGTACCAATAAGGATAGTACCGACCTCATTAACCTTTTTTTCCGGTTCGGCTTTTACAACTTTCTGAGGTGTTTTTGGTTTAGCCTGTGTGGATTTGGGCTTTGTCTGGGTGGTTTTGGGCTTAGTCTGGCTGGTTTTGGGTTTTGTCTGAGCTGACTTTGGTTTTGTCTGAACAGATTGTGACCCGGGCCCGTCAAATTCCAATCCCGCCTTATGACCGGTGTATCCTGATATATTCCCAAAAGAGTACAACAGAACAAGGACACTGCCCAGAGTGATTAATGTTTTTGCTTTTTTCATCTTTAATTTCAGTTAAATGTTGCTATTCACCTGTTCCATCTATCCTGAAAATATGATAAATGCGAATCACATATCAGTTCATTTTACTCTTGTGAAAAAACTCCGGCTTCTGTATTTGCTGAACATCAGATATTAAACGTGGCAGGCACGACTTTATTATGCAATTTATATTTTGGCACGGATGGGCTGGATCTTGATTCCCGGCAAAAAAGATCTTTGTTACCTATGATGATAAGAGATCGGTTGAACTAAAGACAAAATACGCAATAGATAATAAATTGGGCGGGATCATGTTCTGGCAACTCGCAAATGATTCCCCGTCAGATGGCCTGATGAATGTGATCGACAGGACTAAGAAATGTTATCTCCATTGAATTACATGCTTATATTTTAGCTCCCCTACTGAATTAATTTGTTATCCCGGCAGTACCTTTTTACAACCTCATCAACAGCTGGTAATTCCGAGAATAACTCCTTTTGCCTTTTGGTATCTTTGCTTTTGTAGACTCCTGTTTTTATCCATTTTATCATGGAATGCATATCCTTTACCCTGGGGTTGAAAATGCCTGATAAAGGCATCATGAAATTGAGTGCAAAAGCCGGAATAGCAGGCCTGCAGACCACCGTTCTGCCAAGGACCCCGGAAAATGCTTCAGCCATATCTTCGCCTGAAACCGGTCTGTCCCATCCCACATCCACAGCACTTCCCAGTGCACTTTCAGGGATACTCAGAGCAGCCATTGCACATAACGGGCAAGGTCGGCTGTATAGATCATCCCGAACAAAACCCCCGGTACCAGAGCCGGATATATTCCCTTCTTAACACCAGTCTGAACAAAATCCCTGGACTGATCAAGAAAAGCCCCTGCACGCAGCGCAATAAAGGGTTGCCCTATTTCACTTAAATACTTTTCTGTAAGATACTTGTTATAAAAATGAGGAACTGAGGTAGCCTTGTCACATTCCAGTATTGATATCAGAACAAATCGCGGAATCCCTGCTGCTTTGACAGCATCCGCCAGATTCCTGTATCCTTCGGTATCCGTTTTATCGTTGTCACCTTTTGTATGTCCGGTATATCCGGCTGAACTGGCTATTACAGAATCCGCCATGGGGATCTGCTCAAAAACATTTTTCAGTGATCCGGGGTCCATCATGTCTCCTGTTACAAAGTCAGTAACACCTGCATCTTTAAGGCCTGATTTGTTACTTGTGGCCCTAACCATGGCCCTCACATGGGCGCCCTGAGAAATCAGTTCTTTTGCAATCTTTCCTCCCAGGTAGCCTGTTCCTCCTACCAGGGTTACAATTTTTTGATCCATTTTTCCTTGTTTTTAAATCCTTATTCAAATTCAATTTCTGATAAATAAATTGTAAGAGAATAGCTCAGAAATCGTTTGCAGCATATTGATAAGATTATCGTCTTTCTCTTGCCTGACAAGCATTATAACATTAGTTACTTCTTATTGTTTAACCAGCTACACTAAAAATTAAGCTATGAAATCAACCAGAATTACCACCCGCCTTTTCATCGTAACATTTATGATGACAGCATTCACAACATTAACAATCGCACAATCCATTGAGGGCGACTGGTATGGCAAAGCCAATGTGCAGGGAACAGAGCTGCGTATCAATCTTCATCTCAAACCTGCAGGGAGCGTGTACACCTGCACCTGGGACAGTCCTGATCAGGGTGGATTCGGTCTGATTGCAACAACCACAAAATTCACCTATCCCGATTTTTCGTTTACATACGACGAAGCAGGAATTACATATACCGGAAAAGTCGACCAGAAGTATACTGAGATAAAAGGTACGCTGTTTCAGTCAGGCCAGAAGTTTGATATTCTTTTCGGAAGAAAACCGGTTACAATTACACCGGCGACTAAATAAGCAACCAGGGAGAGTGGGAAATAATATATATTTGTCAGAAAATAACTGGCATATGTCGATCAATATTAAGCCCTCTTCTGACAAATCCGGCGCGGGCAGGATGCGGTCAAGACGGGAATTCCTGAGCAAGACAGCAGGAGGAATTGCATTATTGGGTACTCCAGGTACAGCAATGTTTACAAGGGATGTACATCAGGATCTCAAAGGGAAATCAGCCTCAGGAAAACTTAAAATTGTGGTCACAGGAGGGCATCCCGGTGACCCTGAATATGGATGCGGGGGAACCATAGCCAGATATACAGATCTGGGACATGAAGTTGTACTGTTATATCTGAACCGGGGGGAGGCAGGCATTAATGGAAAGTCATTCGAAGAAGCATCAAAAATCCGCACTTCCGAAGCATTACATGCCTGTGAGATATTGGGAGCGCGTGCAGTTTTCGCTTCCCAGATTGACGGGCAGACAATTGTAGATGCAGCCCGGTACAAAGAGTTCTATGATCTCCTGGCGAAGGAACAACCTGATATTATCTTTACCCAGTGGCCCATTGACAATCATCCAGACCACAGAGCTTTAACAACTCTTGTTTATAATGCATGGCAGCGGTTAAAGGAATCAAACCCTGACCGCCACCCGGGTCTCTGTTATTATGAGGTCTCAAATGGTGAAGATACATTGATGTTTACCCCAACTTGTTATGTTGATATAACTTCGCTGGAATCGATTAAACAGAAGGCATGTTTAGCACATACTTCACAATCGCCTGATAAATTTTATCCTCTTCAGGAACAGGTATCAAGGTTCCGCGGACTTGAAAGTGGCTGTAAACTTGCCGAAGCTTTCATTATGCAGGTGCAGTCAATGCAGGTTCCATTATGAGCATCCCTGAACAATTGTCGTCAACCGGAGCAGCGGATGGGGTATGGGATGTTGAGGATGAAATAGTTGCAGAGACTCAGATTAATCTCATTTATTAAACTCTGTGATACAAGCTAAAAAAACCATCTAACTGAGACTCAGTCAGATGGATGTAATATGAAATAAATAATTTAAAAACAACTTCCAGGAGTTATTTTTTCATTGGAGGCGGTGGAAGTTTCTTAACAAATTTCCCTTCTTTGTCATAAACAAGTGTTTCAGTGGTGTTGCCTTTTTCAATAACCACTTCATATGTAACAACGTTATTTACTGTAACGCTTGTTGCTTCTTTAATTGTATAACCGGCATAATCTTTAGCAATATTGTCAGTTATAGCTTTTTGAAGATCACCTACCATGACGGCAGTACGTACGGCCTTTTCTTTAGTGGCGGGAGTTTTGGCAGCTTGCGCATTGGCTGCCAGAACTGCCATAATTAATACAAGAACTAACGCTGCTTTTTTCATAAATAATAATTTGTTTGGTTTAAAAACTACAAAATACTCTACGCTCGCTTTTTTTGGTAAAGCATATGATTAAATAGAATCAAGAATCTTATGCAATTCTTCTTTCGTTTTACCAAGTTTGATTTGAAGTTTTGCAATCATCTCCTCTTTCCTGCCTTCTTCAAACATCAGGTCGTTGTCCGTTAAGACTGCGAATTTCTGTTTGAGCCTGGCTTTCTTTTCATTCCAGTTACCTTTTAATTCAGTTTTATTCATCTTATGTAATTTTAATATGATTGAAATATTCGAGCTACAATGTTAAGCCATTTAACTCATTCAGGTGTTACATAATTTTAGTAAAAAATTACATTATTCACACATGCTCAATGTAATGCGCTGTGCTTTTTTATTCAGTCCGCAAAGTATCTGCAGGGTTGGCTGTGGCAGCCCGGTAAGTCTGGTATCCTATTGTAGAAAGTGCAACAATAAAACTCAATGAAATGGTGATGAAAAATATCCACCAGGATATTCCCGTACGGTAGGCATAGCTTTCCAGCCATTTACTCATCAGGAAATATGAAGCGGGACATGCAATCACAAATGCGATCAATATCAGCTTTGTGAAATCGGCAGATAGTAACCATATTATCTGCCCTGTACCTGATCCGTTTACTTTCCTTAGTCCTATCTCCTTTTTACGTTGCCCGGATGCGAAAAGGGCCAGACCAAACAGGCCAAGGCAGCTTACAAAAAACGCCAGTCCGGTAAAGATCCCCAATATTTTGCCGAGGCGCAGCTCTCCACCATACTGCCATTGAAGAGTGTCGGAAACAAAATTATATTCAAAAGGCTCATCAGGAGCATTTTCCTTCCACTTTGATTTCAGAAAAGCAATAATTGCCGGGATATCTGCATCGGGCCTTATCCTGCATGTTACCATCTGGTCGCTTTTCTTAAGATACATAGCCAGAGCCTCAACCGGACTATGAAGTGAATTATAATTAAAATCCTCAACAACTCCTATTATTGTGTAAACATCCAGTACCGGATGATTTACATCAAAATCAGGTGTCAGGACTGTCCCTATTTTTCTCCCTATGGGATCCTTCCATCCAAGTAATTTTACCGCCGCCCTGTTTATCAGTATGGCAGAGGAGTCCGTTGAGAATTCTCTGGAAAAAGCTCTTCCGCTCACTATTTTCATATCAAATGTTTTCAGATACTCATAATCCACAAAAAAGTGGGTAAAGAGCACAGGATCATTCGAAATTGTCCCGTCGCGCCATACTGAACCATGGGTCCTGTTTGAAGGAGATGGTAAAAATCCACTCCTGGAGACCGACATGATTTGCGGATTGACAACTATCTGATCCCTGAAATTATCAATATTCTTGTCAAGAAGATTTGCAT
The DNA here is from genome assembly GCA_963816345.1 of uncultured Bacteroidales bacterium. Classification (GTDB taxonomy): domain Bacteria; phylum Bacteroidota; class Bacteroidia; order Bacteroidales; family VadinHA17; genus LD21. The sequence goes on along the minus strand of CAWFKI010000003.1, from coordinate 170,976 downwards.
TGCTGATTACTATCAGATGTTCCTTGTTATATCCAAGATTTTTTGACTGGATGAACCTCATCTGCTTACCAAGTATCAGAACTGACGAAAGAAGAATCAGGGATATTACAAACTGACCTACTACCAGAGTACTTCTGAATCTTGTTTTCTTCCTGCCTGTGACCATCTCGCCCTTAAGGACAGCTATCGGCCTGAATGATGACAGGTACAGGGCAGGATAACTTCCTGCAAGAAGACTTATGACACAAATAAGACCGAATACCTGACCAATAAAATTTATATCAAAATAATTTATTGAAAGATTTTTTTCAGTAAGCCTGTTAAAGAATGGAAGTGAAACCTCTGTAAACACCATTGCAACTATATATGCCGCAAAAACAATTAAGAATGATTCGAGCATGAACTGCAGCGAAAGTTTTGACCTCTGAACGCCAAAAACCTTTCTGATCCCGACCTCTTTTAATCTTGTGGCCGATCTGGCCGTGGAGAGATTTGTAAAATTGATGCAGGCAAGAAGAATAATAAAAACTGCTATCAAAATAAAAATGTAGATATACTTTATATCACCCCCTGTTTCAAACCCTCCTGTGACGTCAGTTCTCAGATGAATATCCCTTACATTCTCAATGCTGAATCTGCTCAGGATGCCTTTTTCCTGAAGCTTTTCCCAGGTTGTTCCAAATGCCTGTGCTGCCTGAGGACCGACGTATCTTTCAACTAATTGTGGTAATTTTTTTTCGAATGCAGCGGGATCGGCATTTTTCTTAAGAAGAACGTATGTATGAAAATTATTGCTGAGCCAGATCTCCTGCATATATTCATTAGTACTGTACATCGAAGCAATAAAATCAAAGTGAAAATGAGAAGCCTTTGGGATATCCTTATATACTGCTGTCACCCGGTAATCTGTATTATTGTCGAATTTTAAAATCTTATTAAGCGGATCCTCATCACCAAAATATTTTTTTGCAGTCGATTCACTTATCGCAATTGAAAAAGGAGCTGTCAATGCAGTTTCAGCATTCCCTCTTATGACAGGAATTGTAAAAATCCCGAATACTGTCGAATCAGCAAATATTATCCCGGATTCCGTGTAACTTGTATTATTATACTTTACAAGTGACTCATCATATCTCCGGAATCGTACCGCCTTCTCAACTTCGGGGTACTCTTTCATTAATGTTGCAGCAAGGGGAGCGGCACAAAAAGAAGATGTGCCTTCATGCCCATTGAGCCGCATGTAAAAATTCATCCTGTAAATCCTGTCAGCATTCACATTGTACCTGTCATAAGATAATTCATCTTTGACCCAAAGCATTATTATTATAAAACTTGCCATTCCAACTGCCAGACCCAGTACGTTAAGAGTCGTAAATGCCTTGTCCCGGAATGTATTCCTGATAAAAACCTTTAAAAATGAAAACATAATATTCTCTGTTATTTGTTAGATAAATAAATGATCCCTCCTGTTTCCTCCCAAGTCGTATGCCGGTTTATTTATCTAGCTGATTTTATGCTGTTTGCTAAACAGGACTTAAATATATTTCAAATTTAAGTGTTTAATTATTATCCACAAATGTATCATTTGGTCGGGAATAGGATTAAGCCTGTCGCGCCAGATCATGAAACTGCATGGCGGAACAATTTCGGTATCCTCAGGGCAGGGAACCGGTACTGTCTTCTCTTTAATATTTTAGTAAAAAGGACCCCTGAATTTTACCGGTAGTGTTGTACTTATCTTCCTCCCGGCGGGCAGTACTTTCTTAAATAGTTGGTATAAAGTGTGGACAGATGTTCCGAAGTACCCTCTCCCTCTGATATACTGTGGGTCCGGTTTGGATAGGACATAAACTGGAACTGTTTGTTGTATTTGACCAGCTCATTGATCAGCATCTCGGCATTCTGATAATGAACATTATCATCTCCGGTACCGTGAATATATAACAGGTTTCCCCTCAGATTTCGGGCATAGTAAATTGGTGATCCTTTCACATAATCTTCCATATTCTCCTGTGGCAGCCCCATATACCGTTCCTCGTATATATTGTCATAGGTAAGCAGGTTAGCCACGGCAGCTATTCCAATGCCCGTCTTGTATATCTCCGGATGCTGGAACATCAGGTTCAATGTTGCGGAGCCTCCGCCACTCCATCCCCAAACAGCAATTCTCGAGGTATCAACAAAGCTCCATTTCAGTATCTCCTTTGCTCCCATAGCCTGATCAAGGATGTTGATCCGCCCGATATTCCTGTAAATTGCTTTTCTCCATGCCCGGCCCTTAGGTGCGGGGGTTCCCCTGTTATCCAACGACATATAGATATAGCCATCTTCCTGCATATCACCCATATATAGTGTGTTATCAGCGACTCCGTATATATCTTTCACTGTAGCTCCCCAGGGTTCCGTATATACAAGAAAAACAACCGGGTATTTCTTTGACGGATCGAAATTATCCGGCTTTGACATCCAGCCATCCATCTCCACGTTGTCAACTGTTTTAACCCTGAAGAACTCAATACTGGTTTTTACCCTCAGCGAATCCAATTTCGAAATTATTCCATCTTTTGCATTTAAAGGTTTATTATCGGGAAGTGTTATAAATTCACCTGATTGCCTGGTAAAATAGTTTGAAAAGGTATGAAAGGCATACCTGCCCCCGGGTGAGATTGAATAGTCGTGAGTTCCCTTTAAGGATGAAGGACTCACCAATTCGGATTTTCCGGCCCCACTTACCTTTGTGCGGTAAAGGTACTGCTGTGTGGCATTATCGGGGGAAGCAATAAAATAAACATATCCTCCCTTCTGGTCAATTAACTTAAATTCTATGACATCAAAATCACCTTCGGTTATCAGCCTTTCAGGCTTGCCCGCGAGGGAAACCTCATACAAATGCTTCCAGCCATCCTTTTCAGAGGTCCAGAGAATGCTTTTGTTCCCGTTCATCCACAAAAAGTTATTGGTATAGTCCAGTGCATAGGTATTCCCTTCCCGGTAAATATCAACCCATGCTGGATCAGTCTCCTCCTGGATCAATTTCGAATTGCCCGTTTCAGTATCGGAAATGTAGAGTCTGCTTGTATTCTGCTTCCGGTTAAGCTGCTGAATAAGCAGGTTGTTTGTATTTGGTATAAACTCCATCCTGACAATATAGTTCTGATTCTCAACCCCCGGGATCTTCATCCATTTTGTGGCATCCCCGGTGATTTTTACCACCCCGATCCTGCATGATGAGGGGTCTTCCCCTGCCACCGGGTACTCCAGGGGAATTATCCTGGGATAAATTGAATCTGTATTGTTGATCATATAGAATTTTTTGATCTTGCTCGCGTCAATCTGCCAGTAGGCCACAGACTTGCTGTCGCTGCTCCACCGGAATCCATCGCGGCAGAAGAATTCCTCTTCATAGGCCCAGTCAAAGGTCCCGTTAATTAAAGTTACCGAACCGTCTTTTGTCAGGGGAGTGATTTGGGCTGTGGACAGATCCTCCGCATAAATGTTATTGCCACTCACATAGGCAGCGTACTTACAATCGGGAGAAAATTTGGCAAACATCAGTGAAGAGGGAGGAAATGTTTTTCCAAGTTGCTTAAGCATGCCTGTCTTAAGATCCAGAATCCAGTAATCACCTTTTGTATTTAACCGCCAGACTTTTTTTGTATTTGTAAATATCAGGGCTTTCTCCTGATTATCACTTAAGGAATAAAAAACAAGCTTCAGAGGTGTTGTACTTCCTTGCGGCACAAGATTGTTTTCAGATATTACTATTGTGGCTTTCTTCTCAGGTAATGTGTACCTGACAAGCTGGTTATGCTCAATCCTGTAATAGGAGCTGCCATCTTCAGACCATCTTAATTCTGATCTCTGAGGAAAAACTTTCAGGGAAACAGGAAGAATTATCAAAAGAATTAACAGAATCCTTACTCCCGCACTTCTGGTAATAACTTCTCTTTTGCTGATCATATTGAATATTATTTTTATGATATTTATAAATTCTGCCGGATTTCTGACTTTCTGCCGATCATATTTTTTTTATTAAGCGATAAAAAGTTAAATTTACTGAATCGTAATGGAATTTCAGCTGATGTCTGCCAAAAACATATTGCTTAACAGATGAAAGGTTTTCTAATATATATGGACGCTTCAGTTCCTGGTCCTCTCAATCTGACGTTGGGTCAATTAAATGATTCACTCCGGGTAAATGAACTTTGCCGCCTTACCGATGTTTATTAAAAAATTGATATACAATTAATAGAATATCAGCACTGTTTTAATCAGAATTAAAAACCCGTTCATTCTCAAAAACTTAAAACAAATTGTTAAACATATAAAGAGTTGTATATATATTTTTATTCATTAAAACTTAGCTATTATGAAAATTAAACTATCAAATTTCAGGTTCTTAATTCCTGTAATCATTACGGGAGTTATACTCTCATCGTGCAGCAAGAGCAAAACAGCGACTGATGATATAATTGGCACCTGGACCGCAGGTACAACCACGCTGACAGCAATGGTTGGAACCCTGACTCTTAACCAGTACTTTGTGGATGTAATGGGTCTCACTGATGTGGAGGCGCAGACTTATACAGCTATTGCTGACCAGTCGCTCAAACAATCATTCACAGGCACTATTCAGGTAAAATCTGATAATACCTACGTCTCCAACCTGGGAGGAACAACTGATACGGGAACATGGAGTCTGAGCGCTGACAGGACAAAGCTGACGATAACCTCAAATACTGATGTTCCCATGACGGTTGATGTAGTTCAACTAACGGCATCCAAACTTGAAATAAGTATGTCAGAGACCATAAGTGAGGACCTTAACAACGATGGAACGCCGGAAACAATATCAGTAGTTGCCGATGTAACATTCACCAAATAGAGACTTCCTTTTTCCTAAGGCTTTTATAACAAGTATATCTTTTAAATCCCCGGCGAGATCCTTAAGCCGGGGATTTTGTTTTTGCACTCTGTCTTTCAGCCTTTCTTTTTGAACAAATGGTCAATACTTACAACTCCCGAGCCTCTTGTAATGAAATACAAAAACAGGAAGCAATATATTATTGCCAGTTCACCACCGTTAACAAGAGGGAGCGCTGCATGCCAGGCGTGAACCGTCCAGTAGGCGTATGCCATTTCACCGCTGCAAATAAATGCTACCCAGCGGGTCCAGAGCCCTGTCATTATCAGAAGGCCGCCGAAAAACTCAATTGGACCTGCTATATAAATAATGTAAGGGGGCATCGGATGCCCCAGGTGGGGAAAATCGAAAAGCTTTTGTGAGCCATGCCACAAATAAAGAAACCCTGCAACGATCCGGAGAACAGAGTAAATGTAAGGCTCATATTTTGAAAGGAATGAGTTAGTATTCATATAAAAAAATTTAAAAGATTTCACTTTGAATTTTATTGTATCCTTAATTAATATTAAGTAACCAGTGCCTGGAGTTTGGAGTGCCTAAAGTGGAAACTCCAAACTTTAGTTCATTTTAAGTACTTTTAACTATAATCTTTCAGGAATAACAAAATGTTTCCTCCACCCTACTTAACCATTTTGGTTAAATTATGTTCAGAGCCGATAAAACATTTTTTTTGTCATAGAAGCATGACAAAAAGGATACAGATCAATTAAAGATCTCTAATAACCTATGGTGAATCTCTCCCTGTGATGAGATGGATTCTCAGCCTCATCAAGCATTGCAACTGCATAGTCCTCAACCGAGATACTGCTTTTCCCCTCCTGGTCAGTTATCAGGTCGTCCTTCCCCAGCCTGAATTTGCCAGTCCGCTTACCTGGGGCTATATTACCGGCAGGGGAAAAGAAGACCCAGTCCAGGGCCGTTTCTGCCGCAAGATTCTCAAGATAAAATCCGGCCAGCGCTCTCACCGCAGGAAGGAATTGTTCCGGCATAATTCCTGCATCCATCATTCTTAAACCGGGTGATACAAAAAGCGAACCGGCACCCCCGGCTACAAGAAACCTTTTAACACCGGAATTCCTTACCCCCTCCAGGATAGCCGGATAAATCCTCAAAGTATCGCTGGCAATATCAGGATTCTTCCATCCCGGATTATATGCGCTGATAACAACGTCTGCACCAGTGCACAAATCCTTTACCAGTTCAGAAGATGAAACATCTCCCTTAATGACAGTAAGCTTTGGATCTTTCAGGACAATTTTTTCAGGATGCCTGACAACAGCCTTTACCCTGTGACCCCTTGCCAGGGCTTCCTTAAGAATGGCCGAGCCAATAAAACCGCTCGCTCCGATCAAAACAATTTCTTTCATTTTTTTGATTCTTATGTCAGTTAAAAATTGAGCTTCAGCCTGCTGGTACAAAACCTTCCAGATCATTTTGGTCATCAGCGCGAAACCCCGGAGATCATTACCCTTACCTGGCCTTACCGAACACAGGCCTCCATTTTGCTCCCCGCTGAGAGTTAACAATTTCACTGTCAAGAATATAAACAGAACCTCCTTCAACAGCAACAACATTTTCCACCGAGTTGCTTCCTGTCTGGAAAAGGGTAATATATAGCTTATGATTACCCGGTGTTAAGAACAAGAAAGATCCTTTTTCAAAATGTTTAGCTGAGGGATCATTATATTTAGAGTTCCAGATCTCTTTATTCCCATCAACAGACGATACTGATACATTTTTCCTGATAAGAACCGTGGCAACATCCGGAGGAAATTTTGCACCACTCACTTCCAGAAGTTCCGCGGCGTCTGGTTGCTTATTACGTAAGGCATTCAATAAAGCAAAACTTATGCCCATTCTGTTGTTGATGCTGTCTCCGGCAGCTATAAGAAGTTTTAATATATCCGTATGCCCTTCTCCTGCAGCGAAGATTAATTCATCCCCATCCAACCTCGCACCTTTTTCAATCAGCATCTTTGCAATCCCCGCCTGTCCGTATCTTGCTGCATGTTCCAGTGGGGTTTCACCACCGGGATAACAATTCATGCAATAACTATTACTGTTTATATCAGAGCCCTGCTGAAGCAACTGCCTGGCCTGTGATTCATTCCCTTTTTCAATAGTCCTGTAGAATCTGTTGCTGCAACCGGCTGATCCCACAACTATGAGCAGGGAAAGCATTATTGAAAGTGTTGAAACAATCCTTTTGATTACATGCTTAATCATAGTTCTTTAAGTTTATGAATATGTCTCCAGTGAGGAGGGTGCCAATATAGTAATCATTAAGTAGAATTGCACGCATCACTTTTTAAATTAAACGGTCTTTATTAAAAATATGACATGGTTAAGCTTAACGAAAATACTCTTGAGAAGTTCATCCGGGAAAACAAGGATAAATTCAGCGTTTATCGTCCTCCTGACAGCCACCTTGATATATTCCTTTTTAAACTGAACTGCAGCTTCAGGAACTTTGTCAGTATCGTACCTTATCTTGTCAGAGTCGCAATTTTCACGATTGCTATTTTTACGGCATCATTATTAATCTGGAACAATTATATCCGTAAAGACAGGCAGGCAATAACACTTCGGGATAAAATATCCTTAATTACCGGCAAAATAGTTAAAAATTGAGTCAGCTCCGTAAAAGCATCATCTTCCTTTCAGATACTTTTTAAGGAATATTTCCATGGCTCCATAAAAATCGAACCTGTTATTCTGGTTCCTGAACCCGTGACCTTCGTTTTCTTTTACCATATATTCCACGTAAATCCCGCGCTTTTTCAGAGCTGCAACCATCTGGTCACTTTCATCTTTATTCACCCGTGGGTCATTTGCCCCCTGGGCGATAAGCAACGGAACTTTTATCCTGTCTGCATGAAGAACCGGTGAGGCTGCCGCGAGTAAGAGGCTGTCTTTTTTCGGATCTCCTACCATTTCATGAAACTGGTCTAAATAGGGCTTCCAGTAAGGGGGGATCGTATTCAGGAATGTAAACAGGTTAGCTACACCTACATAATCTACACCGCATGCATATAAATCCGGGGTAAAAGTCACTCCTGCCAGGGTGGCGTACCCTCCGTAGCTTCCTCCATAGATAGCAATACGCTTTGGGTCGGCAATGCCTTCCCTGATCAGATATTCCACCCCATCGGTAATATCGTTTTGCATTGTCTTACCCCATTCCTTAAAAGATGCTTCCCAAAACTTTTTACCATATCCTGTACTTCCCCTGTAATTCATCTGCAGTACTCCATAACCCCTGTTTGCTAAAAACTGTACCTCCGGATTAAAATACCAGCCATCCCTCGCCCAGGGACCACCGTGCGGATTGACTACTACAGGGATTTTTACGGGAGTTATGCCAAGCGGCAAAGTAAGATATCCATGAATGGTTAATCCATCCCTGGAGGTATAAACAATAGGTTTCATGTACGCCATATCCTTTTCATTAAGCCATGGATACGGATTTGCAACCTCAGTGGTTTCTTTGGTCCCGAAATCATAAACAAAATATTCAGCACGGAGCCTGTCACTGTATATCACAACTATTCCCTTCTTCATCTGATCGTCCCAACCCACAAATCCAACTTCATATCCGTTGAATCGCTGCTTCAATCCATCATGTATACTCCCCCATTCCTTGTCAAAAAAATATTCTTCATCCTTATCGCCTGTCCAGGAGACACTTACCAGGACTTTCTTCTTTTTATCATAGAAAGTACCTGTAATATCGTAATCAGGATTGTGATATTTTTCTGCTGTCTCCTTATTGGCTACAGGATCATATTCGATCAGGGCTACTTTATCCCTTCCGATATTTGAAAGGACATAAACTGATTTATTATCTGCATCAAATGACTGAGGAGAAAACTGTTCCTTAAATGAAGTTGTCAGAAGCACATGAAAGGTATCTTTATCAGAATTACGGTACAGGTAGGAGACGTTGACTCCGTCGGTTTTTGTCGCCATTCGTATTACGCCTTTGTTATCAGTGAACCAGCTGTCAAAATTTTGTTTGTTTTCATATTGCAGGGTTAACAGGCCGGTTTCAATATTTAACAGATAAGGGTCGAAATACTGCTTATCTCTTTTATTTATTGCTACCAGAAGTTCTTTTTCTTTTCCCGGAATAAAGTGCAGATCATCTAAAATCAGTGTGCGGTAACCCGGAAATGGTGTGAGAGATTTAAGGTCCCCGCCTTTTGCAGTTACCGAAAACAGCTGGAAATTTTCATCTCCTCCGATATCCTGCAGATAAATAATACGGTCAGCCTTCCATAAATAATTCACTATACTTCGAAGAGTATCGTTTGTGACACGGATGGAATCCCTGTCACCGACTTTCTGGATGTACACATTATACATATCTTTATAATTCGCAAGATATGAGTAATAGTTACCATCAGGGGAGATCTGGAAATTTGCCTTATCCCCGTTCCTGAAAAAAAGTTTCATGTCTATTAACGGAGCCGGGTTCCCCCTGGGGCTGGACGATGATGTGCATCCTGCAATAAATAATAAAGCAGATAGTGAAATTAGAAGAAGGTGATTCTTTTTCATGATCAAGATGTTTGGATTAATAAAAATTTCCATTCGGTTTTAGGCATCCTCATGATTCATAACCATTTTGACGGACTTATTGTTCATCCGGGGAAGCTGTTTTTTTTCAATTGCATTCAATCAGCCAGCTTGTCCGTGGGGCTCCGATAGTTGGTCAAATATATTTGTCATTTACTTTGATTTGTATTAATTTGTCAGACCGATATTAAAACGGCTTAATTATCAATTAATAAGGATTACCCGGAGTGTTCTGAAAATCCATAAAAGAGTAGGAAGCGGATGTCGAAAAGCTTTACGAGTAGACTTCTAAAACAATCCTGAATATGAAAAACCATCTGAAAATCGCATTAGGAGTTATTCTGATGCTCTCAATTACAAACGTTCAAGCGCAGATTAAATTCGGACCCGAAGTCGGGGTTAACCTGTCAACAATGACATTGAAAACCATGGGCCTCAGTATTGATCCCAAAACACTGGTAGGTTTTCATGTCGGCGGTGTTTTTGATATCCCGTTAAAAGGTAGTCTTTCTTTGCAGCCTGCCATTTTATTTTCCAGCAAAGGTTCAAAGTTCAGCCTGGCCGGAGAGGATATGAGCATTGCTCCCGGATTCATCGAGGTTCCTGTTAATGTAGCATACAGTTTTGAGACAGGAGCTGTGAAATTTTTTGTCTTTGCCGGCCCCTACCTGGCTTACGGTATAAGTGGGAAGTACAAGAGCGGGGGTATAGAAGAGAACATTAAATTCGGATCCGGAGACAATAACGATATGAAACCTCTTGATATAGGTTTAAATCTCGGAGCCGGCTTAAATATCAATAGTTTTCTGATTTCCGCCCAATATGGGCTTGGGCTTACAAATCTGTCGCCTTCAAGTACAGTCGACCTTGAAATGAAAAATAAGGTGATTGGTATCTCAGTGGCCTATTTGTTCGGCTTAAAATAAGGATTAACACTGAACAGAAAGATAATGAGAATGATATAAGGGGTGTTGAAAAAGCTTGCTTCTGAGTTAGTTTAAGGATAATCTTTACACAGGACTTTTTCAAAAGCCCCTTATTTCTCAAAAAGAGAATTTTTTTCTTAAAATGAAAATTTCCCTGATTTTTGCAAAAGAAGTAATATACTCATAGTAATCATGTTATAATAATTCTTAATTTAGGCACATCATTTGAATGGCAATAGCAATTATCTTAAGGAGATACCTGGTGGGGTGTTTGATCGGATGAATTGTTGTGTCAACCTATGAAAAAACTTACTCTTCAAAATTGTCCCAAGTAATGAGGATCGGCATCATTATTCTTTTTTTATGCTCTTCATTGTACCTTTCCGGCGCAACTTACTATGTCGCTACGAATGGCAATGACAGCAATGCGGGAACAATTTCCAGCCCGTGGCTGACATGGCAGAAAGGATTCAGCTCACTCAAGGCAGGCGACGTATTATATATCAGGGGTGGAACATACACAGGTGTACTGGGGGCTTATAGCGGTACCTACTTCGGAGTAAGAATCGCAGGTGTTAAGGGCACATCTTCAAATCCTATCACAGTTTCAGCTTATGAGGGTGAAGTACCTGTACTTGACTGTTCAAAATTAACCCAGTATTCCGGGGCGCATTACGGAATGAATATTGAGGAATGTAGTTACTGGAATATTACAGGACTGACCTTAAAAAGCGTACATGAGTATACAACCGGAGGCCGCTATCCCTATACCGGTTCGGGATGGGAGCTGTCATCCTGTACCTACATGACACTTGACCAGTGTTCAGTTACTGATTGCATGAACGGATTTTCACTGAACGGATTTGTAAACTATATCTATTATATAAACTGTGACAGTTACAAAAACTACGACAACTACGATGGCGGCGGTCTTTGCAACGGATATAACGGTAATATCAATGTTGGAAGTCATGTTTTTTATGAAGGGTGCAGGGCCTGGTCGAATAGTGATGACGGATATGATAATATGGCCGGGGGAGGCTATATAACCTATACTAACTGCTGGGCCTTCAGAAACGGTTATGATACCCCGACACAGGGAGATGGTGACGGGTTCAAACTGGGGTTCACGGACAAGGGTGATGAATCCGGAGTTCAGAGAACTCTCATAAGCTGCATATCCACAAATAATTATCTCATGGGCTTTGACGAATCTATGGATATTTCCACATCAATGGATATGACCCTGTTTAATTGCATAGCTTATAATAACAGCAGGGATTACGGATTCAGATTTTCGCAATCTGCCGGTTCCGGAATTACCACTTTAAGGAATAATATATCATACCTAAACAGGGTAAATTATGAAGGACGTTCAAGAAACGTCACAGATCATAACACATGGAACTCAGGAGCGCCTGCTGTCACCAATTCTGATTTTACAAGTATTGATTATACAGAATTAGCCAGATCGCGGCAATCAGACGGAAGTCTTCCTGATGTAAATTTTGCGCATCTTGTCTCCGGTTCCGATTTGATTGATGCCGGAGTAAATGTTGGTATTTCCTACAGTGGAGATGCTCCTGATCTTGGAGCCTTTGAGTCCGGAAGTGGCTCAACAGCCACACTTACACCGGTTTATGTCTCTTCTGCCATTGAAGATGCTAATCCTGCACTTCTTGAAATGACATATGATCTTACACTCAACAGTTCATCTGTTCCTGCAGCCTCCTCATTTAATGTTCTTGTCAACTCTGTAAGCAGACCTGTCAGTTCAGTTTCAATTTCAGGCAGCAAAGTCAGGCTGACCTTATCAGCCGGAGTAAAATATGGCGATATTATATCAGTCTACTATACAAAACCCGGATCAAGCCCCCTGCAAACTCTTTCAGGAGGAGAAGCTGATGACATAAGTAACCGTGCTGTTACAAACAACGTTAAAGCTGTTGTACCGGTATATGTCAGCTCTGTGGTTAATGATGCAACAGATGATGTTGTTGAAATGACTTACAATATGACCCTGGCCAACGTTGTGCCGGCTGCCTCGGCTTTTTCTGTAAAGGTCAATTCAACCGCCCGCAGCATAACTGCAGTTGCCATATCAGGAACAAAAGTCCTTTTGACGCTTTCCAGTCCAATCCTCTATGGCAATACCGTAACAGTAGCTTATACAAAACCCTCCTCAAATCCATTACAGGCAGCTTCAGGTGGACAGGCTGCAACCCTGAGCGCCCAGAATGTCACCAATAACGTTAAATCAGTTACTCCGGTCTATGTTAGCTCCGCGGTTACTGATGCAACGCCTGCAATTGTGGAAATGACATATAACATGACCCTGGCCAACGTGGTGCCGGCTGCCTCAGCTTTTTCTGTAAAGGTCAATTCAACAGCCCGCAGCATAACTGCAGTTGCCATATCAGGAACAAAAGTCCTTTTGACGCTTTCCAGTCCAATCGTCTATGGAAATACCATAACGGTAGCTTATACAAAACCCTCCTCAAATCCATTACAGGCAGCTTCAGGTGGACAGGCTGCAACCCTGAGCGCCCAGAATGTCACCAATAACGTTAAATCAGTTACTCCGGTCTATGTTAGCTCCGCGGTTACTGATGCAACGCCTGCAATTGTGGAAATGACATATAACATGACCCTGGCCAACGTGGTGCCGGCTGCCTCAGCTTTTTCTGTAAAGGTCAATTCAACAGCCCGCAGCATAACTGCAGTTGCCATATCAGGAACAAAAGTCCTTTTGACGCTTTCCAGTCCAATCGTGTATGGCAATACCGTAACGGTAGCCTATACAAAACCCTCAACAAATCCATTACAGGCAACTTCAGCAGGACAGGCTGCCACTTTGAGTGCACAAAATGTCACGAATAATGTTAAGTCGATCCTTCCTGTTTATGTCAGCTCGGTTGTTGGGGATGCGACTCCGGCTGTTCTGGAAATGACATACAACATGGCGCTTGCCAACATAATCCCTGCTGCATCTGCTTTCCTGGTCAAGGTTAATTCCTCAGCCAGAACCGTAACAAAGGTTGCCATCTCGGGGACCAAGGTATCACTGACATTGTCAAGCCCGGTAATCTTTGGAGTTAATGTGACCGTCGCGTACACCAAACCCACGTCCGGTCAGTTGCAGTCAACCCTGGGAGCACAGGCAGCAACTTTAAGCGCCAGCGCCGTAACGAATAACGTTAAAGCTGCAGCACCTGCATATGTCAGTTCTGCAGTGGCCAACGCCACGCCTTCTGTTGTGGCGATAACGTATAATATGGCTCTCGCCAATATAATACCTCCTGCTTCCGCCTTCTTGGTGAAGGTAAATTCAGTGGCTCGTACTGTCAGCTCTGTTGCCATATCAGGTTCAACTATCCTCCTTACTCTTTCAAGTCCCGTTATCTATGGTAATACTTTAACGGTGGCCTATACCAAACCTTCATCTAATCCGGTAACATCATCAACGGGAGGAGTAGCTGCCACCTTTGCCTCTCAGACAGTTACAAACAATATTATTAATATCCCGCCTGAAACGGAAATAACATCTCCGAAAAGTAACACCAGCTTTACAGCTTTATCCGCTATTTCAATTACTGCAACCGCATCTGATGCAGATGGCAAAATAACCCTGGTTGAATACTATAGCGGTGGAACTTTACTTGGCTCCATATCTGTCGCACCTTATGTTTTTACATGGAACAATGTTGAAGCCGGCAACTATTCCCTTACCACAGTTGCCACAGACAACTTTAATTCAAAAACAAGATCAGCGGTTGTATCTGTTACAGTAAATAATGGCACGCCTGTTGCAAACAAGCCTCCGGTAGTTACAATCTCCAATCCAAGGAAAGGCAATAAGTATGCAAGTCCTGCTACCTTCGAGATTGAAGTGGCGGCAACAGATCCTGACGGGTCCGTTAATAAAGTTGAACTGTACAGCGGAACGGAGTTGCTTTCCGTATTGACTGCTGAGCCATTTACCTTCTTATGGAAAGATGTGCTTGCCGGAACTTACACAATAACTGCAGTAGCTACCGATAATTCAAAAGCAGTCACCAGATCAGCACCTGTCGCATTTACAGTTGAAAAAACTGCAATTTATGATGTGAACTCGGAGATAGTCAATCTCTATCCAAATCCTAACGACGGACATTTTTCAATTGATCTGGTAGCACCACTCCAGAGTGAGAAGTACCAGATTATTATAACTGACCTGGCAGGTAAAAAGATATTGCTTGAACCTCTGTTAATTGAGGAGACCTCAAAACAATTCGATCTCTCCTACGTTCAGTCCGGGATCTATATAATGATGATCATGGATAAGGAGATACTTATCACCAAAAAATTTATAAAACGATAACCGGTTGCCTCCTCTAAAGTGAAGCCACCGCCTGCATCATAGCCTTCGTATATGCAACATTAAACGTCTGGGCAGCATAACCCCCGCCCCCAGGATATCCGTTTGCAATACCTCCGGGGCATTCCTTATCATAATCAAGTGCCCTTGGATGCTCAGGATAAATACCATGCCTGTATCCTACCCGGAACACCTCTTTCATTACCTCAAACATATTTACCTGACCCTCGTCAAAGAATACCTCCTCGTACTTAACAGATGGTTGTTGCACAGTTACATTCCTGTAATGCATGTGATTAATACGGTCGCGGGAACCAAGATAACGCAGGACCTCAACAGGGTCCTCCCCAATCTCCCTTGATACTCCACAATCGTATGTCATACCATTTGACGGGCTGTCAACAATTTCGATCAATCTTTTCCAATCATTAAATGTTGCCATGATCTGGGCATTTCCATGAGAAACAGGTACCGGAGGATCATTGGGATGAAGGGCCATACGTACCCCTGCTTTCTCGGCAACCGGAATGACTGCTTTAAGGAAGTAAGTGAGATTGTTCCAAAGCATTTCTGCAGTCTGTGGGGTTCCGAGTTTCAGGTCAGTTGGAAGATTTTTCCCCCGTTCGTAATCGAAGGCAGTTATACCAGAGCCTCCGCGACCCTTAACCTCGTAATAACCCTCCATCAGACGGTGGGCATAAAAATTATATTCCACCACCGGAAGTCCTGTAGCTCCGGCTGCTACAATTGATTCCTTAATTTTTCTGATCTCTTCATCACGCCCTTCACGTCCGTAGATTGTGTTGGGATGACCTCCTATCATCATATTGATTACAGTAAGTCCTTCTGCCCTGAAAGGATCCATTATCTCCCGAAGGCTTTTCTCCGTCCACGGGATCTCAGGCCCTCCAAGCAGAACATAATCAACTCCGATCTGCTTGAATTCCCTCATCTGTTTTGTATCACCAGCTGAAATACCTACACACATCTTAGGTTTATCTGCACCAAAAGTAACCGGCCATTCCACAACTTTCCGGCTCAGTTCACCTGTCGGAGCACTCTCCTGCTTAACTCCCTTTTTACCTGATCCGGTACAGGCAGTCAGTCCTGTAACCGTAATGGCTGCCGCCATCGATGCGCTTTTTTTTATAAAATCTCTGCGATTGTCATTCATATCCGGGTTTATTAATAATTAGATAAATAGATCGGTGTGATTCTTATCACCTAAAATTATGAAATATTTATCACCCTGCATAAGCCCGGTAAATAGTAATGAAAGAAAAAGAATAAGCGGCTCAGGATACAGGGGAATTGCTGCAGGTTAGGGAAGACCCAAGGGGATTACAGCTTCAGACATGCAATAGCCAAATTGTTTATCTGGATATGGGGACACGTCTGTTCAAAAAAGGGGAATATCAGAGCCGCTTCAATATCATCCAACAAGTAATTGTAATAATATCCTGTTCACAATACCAATCAAACATCCGGATCACTATCCAATATCATATTAATCAAAGATCCTAATTATGGAAAAATTCCCTCTCATTAGTAGTGAGTATAATAAGTAATTAGTAATGAGTATAATTTAGACGGGCTCTGTGTGTGTTTACTGAGAGATTTTTGGATTTCTGCCGGGGATACTGATAGTAGCTCTTGTCCCGGTTATACCTCTTCCCTCTTCCTGAACATTTTCAAGTGTGTATGTAATCTTAATTTTTTCCAGCTTGAAATATAATCCGAGCAATTCATTAAGGATGACCAAACCCCTTCCGGTGCCCCGGGTTGCTTCCCGGGCCGGATCAATTCCCGGGCCGTTATCTTCTACTATAACAATCTGATAATTGCCATTTGTTTGAACATCAACCTTTAGTAATCCTCCATTATGTCGGCTCCTGATACCATATTTAATTCCATTCTCAACAAATGTGTGGACAAGCATCCTGGGTATTTTAATTTTCATATCAGCTTCCTTATCAATTCTGACCGAATAACCGAATGAGTTATTGTACCTGAACCTTTCTATTTCAACATAGTTTTTCACAAAATCAAGTTCTTCAGCAAGAGATACTGTTATCTGGTCGGAGGTAATAACGGTTTCCCTGATCAGCCTGGCATATTTACCGAAAATATAGTCAGCCTTTTGCCTGTCATTTTCACTTGCATAAAGGCTGCCTATTGCATTTAATACATTCAGAGTAAAATGCGGATCTACCTGGTTTTTAATGGCTTTCATCTGCAGGGCTGCCATCCCCCGTTCAGTTTCCTGCTTCATTTTAAAACGATAAAGCTGAATCCGGGCAATAAGGGCAACCAGGGAAAATACAATAAGGTATAAGGTCACGAAAAAGGGGTATCTCAAATAATAGAAAGGATTCCTTCCGTACCTGAGGTAGATACCTCTGTCATGAAGGTGCAGGTAGAGGTCAGGCTTTCTCCCCGCTATCAGAAACTGTGTAATCTCCGGACTGCCGGCCTCAGAGGAGTACTGCCAGATTACAGGAAAGGTAAAATCATTTCGTACTATGATCAGGGATCTCTGATCGAAGCTCTGAAATATTATCTCCCTGCTTCCATCGAGGTCCGCATCAAGCTCTCTCAAAGGATTGCCAGAATAAACTGAGGGAATCACTACGTTACCCCTTCTCTTAAAGCCGGAATCTAATTCCACCACCTCGGATTTCCTGTTTTTGAGGAAGAAAAATGAGGTCTTTCCATCAGTCTGCGCGGGGAAGAGCCGGGAATAAATAATCACATTATCCCCTGCCGGCATCTCTTTCAGTTTATTTCCGCTTATATCGTACAGATAAAAGGATGAAGGAGTGTTTTCTGTTCCGCAATAATCATAAAAAAGGGTAAGGTAGTCCCTGTTCTTTCCTGTAAGGGATAAAACCTGCAAATTGGAGGGATTCTTACCAATCTTTACAGGAGGAAACAGAAATTTCAGATTGTGATCCAGTACCATCAGCCAGGCAAAACGATCAGAATAGGGAAATCTTAAATCAAAATTCCCTGTTGCGCTGACATCAAGGAGGAACTCCGGCAGTGAATCCCCGTTTATATCTGAAACAGAGATGTCTCTTATCGTTTCCCCGCTTTCAGGCGATTTTAAGAGAAGATCTTCGTTAATTGAATAACGGTAAACATTCCTGGGCTGTTTGCAATAGCCTGTAGTTATATAGAAAATCAGATCATTGAATCTTTTATTATTACCTTCAATCATACCTGTAACTACTACTATGGGAATATCCAGACTGTTGGGGGCTTCCCTCCACAAATCAATGAACCTGCTGTTAACTATAAGTTTGCGCTGCTTTAGAGGATCTATTATATTAAGGAAGATCGAATCTTTACTTATTGTAAACAAATAACATTCACTGAATCCGTCATTATTATAATCTCCGGCATAAAGTTTGTATTCCCCGTAGATCTGAAACCTCAGATCGTACTGATCAAAAATTGTATTGTCTTTACTTACAATTATCTTGGTTTGTTTCAGATCATTAAGATCTACTGATATCCTTTCACTGTTCCCGTCAGAGTCGAGATCGTAATAATAAGTAGTAGTTCTTCCGGGCAGATACTCTTCGGAGATTTTTGTAATCCTGTATTTCTGAAAGTGCAAAGGGATAGATAAAATCAGCACTGCCCATATTACCAGGCTAATAAAGCCAGGATGGCTGAAGAGTTCCTGTAACCTGCGTTTAAGCATGAAAATTCCCTTTTTTCCTCAGCAGATCAACTATGAACCTTGCGCCGGTCTTCTTAAGTATGTTTCTCCGGTGGGTATTCACAGTATTGATACTTAAATATAATTGTTCAGCTATTTCGCTGCTGCTCTTCCCGTCCAGAACCAATCTCAGAACTTCTGACTCCCGGTTGCTGAGCATATTCAAATCTTCAACTATGTGATCAGGATTCAGGGAGATATGATTAATGAACCTTTCAATTGTTGCTTTCAGTTCATCAATATCAACAGGCTTCAGAAGGTAATCAAATACTTCGCTCTTTATTGCTTTTATTGAGTAGTGCGGATAGGCAGTCACAAGGATTATGTGGGGATGCAGGTAATTGTCGTTAATTTGCCTCATGAGATCAAAGGCAGAGAGATTGTTCTCCAGTTCAACATCCAGAAAAACAAGGTCGGGTTTTTGTTTAAGAATACTTTTTAATCCCTGCTGTGAATTTGTAAAGGCATCAATAAGGTGGATCTCTTCAAAGGATGATAGCAGTTTCTTCAACCGCTCACAGGCGGGCTTTTCATCATCTATTATTAAAGTCCGGATTGGGTTCATGATTAATGATAATAGCAGATCCCAATTATATCCGTCTGAACAACCAGATAGATTAAATCAAATATAATAAAAAAACTTTAAATGACCTAACCTTCGGCTATCACACGTTCAACCAGACCTTTTATATATCCCACAGAAAATGCTGTGCCTGTATAACGGCCAAAAGCCATGGCAGGAATATGATCAGCAATTATCACACCATCAAAATCCACCTCTTTTAAAGCTTTTAAAATTTTGTACATGTCGGCATACCCGTCATTGATAAAGGTTTCTGTGAAATGTGGCAGCGGCTGGTTCACATTTCGCAAATGCACTTTGAATATTTTGTTTTGTTTCCCGAAGTATCTGATTGTTTCTATGACATCCTTCCCCATCAGGGAGCCACCCTCAAGCCAGCAGCCTACGCAGAGGCACATACCCACATTCGGACTGTCAGCTATTTCAAAAGCTCTCCTGTAGCCGTCAAAACTGCTGAAGATACAACGGGGAACACCGCCCAGTTCAGGTACAGGAGGATCGTCAGGATGAATCCCTATTTTCACGTTCTGCTCCTCAGCAACTGCAGCAGCCTGTTTAATAAAATATTCATAATTGGCCCAGATTTCATCTTTTGTGTATTCACGTCCGTGAGTCAGTGGGCCCGCATATCTTTTTCCCGCCCAGTCGCCTGCCGTTGCTTTTGAAAGATCGAAGGCGCGTGTTGAAGCACCGCCCCGTGTCATCTCACGGTCTGTACTCCAGATCCCGTTACCCATATGAGCGTAAGTGGTATATGGTATACCTGCCTTGCCAAGATTGCGGATATGATTTTTGTACTCTTCGATCTTGGCATCACGCTCAGGAAGGTTCAGAACGATTGCATCCACATTATGCACGGAAGAGTTCCCGAATCCATAAACTTTCAATCCAGCATCCTCATAAAGTTTTCGCCGGCTGGAATAGTAGGCATAGCCGGCCTTTGTCCCATCAGTATTTAATACAACGTGACTTATACCCATCTGCTGCACAAACCTCAAATCATCTTCACCCGGTTCAGACGGAGCCTGCAAGGCAACTTTCATAACCGGTTTGCCTGACTGATTCTCTGACCGCCCTGCCTGGGTTCTGTCACTGCCCGATATTCCATAAATATCAGCCTTCCCGGGATTTATGCCAGCAAGAGATAAAGCTGCAAGTGCGCCTCCCTTCTTAATGAATTCTCTACGGTTGTCTTTCATATATCAGAGTTTTTTTGGATCTAAACATTTATTTTCTGCTATTTGCCGGTTCAGCCCCTGCTTTTGGTTTTCTTTATCTTATGCTTACCGGCGACATCTTTCGGAGCGGAACCTTCATTGGTTACAAGGGTATCAGGAACAGATACCAGTTCAATTCCATTACCGGATCCCAGGTTGCGTGAGTATTGCTTTTTTACTGCATTGTTCCAGTGCTCGTGAACGCCTAGACTCTGTATTGGCTTACCGCTGTTGTCCGGATCATATAAGATCCCTGTGGGCCAGTTGGACGAATCCGCAGCCTGATGAAGGTAGTCATCCACACCATTCATATTTGGCCCGGTCTCTGATCCGTTATTTGACGGATCATGTTTATTTATTCCGTTCCATTCTGTCCGGAGAAAATCAAAGCATACTGACTCAAGTGCTACCTGATCCTGCGATACGAAAATAGAACTGCTCCAGTCATTATTGAAAGGAGACATAAAATACCTGACCGGACCTCTTGTCTCCCATGCTCCCCCGCCAAACAACCCGTCAACCATATACAGTACTGTATTTTGACCCAGGTACCTGCTGCCCATAAGATCGACCAGGACCCGGTACTTGTGGTACCCGAAATTCGAGGTGTTATGTCCGAGGGGGATCATCAGCGAATAGTGCAGATGACTGGCATTTTCCCTTGCCTGGGACCCAAAATGATTTTTAGCCGTAAGTGAAATGCCGGCAGACATATGAGGTTTAAGGTTTGCAACATTTATAAGGTAATCGGCATTCTCAATAACATCGTACAGTTTATCGCTTTTGGTCTTGTCGGAATAGAAGAGAAGATCCTTTTCAGTGGGAATCACTAAAGACCTGCCATGATTGGCAGAGAACTTACCGGTATATACCACTCCGGGAAATTCTGCAAACCATACATCATAATTGTGTCCGCATATATCTGTCATGGGATCACCTACTGTAATATCGGCCTGATCAAGACCCGATTCATTTACAAGCTCCCTTAACAATTCAAGGACAATGTATGGTCCTGTTTCGGTTGCCCCAAATGTATTTTTCCGCTTTTCTTCTCCGGGTCTGAGCTTTGAAGGATAATAAAAGCCTTTTCTCTTATCTTCATCCGTCAGCCCCAGCCTTGATGTGCCCTGATTTATCTTAATAAAGACCTTTTCACCTTTTTTATATCCTGTGTCCTTATTATATTTTCTGATATTATGATAACGGAACAGAAGATCCCACGATTCCGGCACAGTCGCCTTTCCGGTAAGTTTAATAAGGCTGCTTCTTACCATATCCCTCACTACTGCACCATTGGTGTTTTCAGGCTTGAAATACCAGTCCTGAGAATCAAATGTGCTCAGGCATTTCTCATTCGTTGCAGCAGGGTTCCAGACCCAGACAACCCTTCCCGGATTATTTCCTCCTGCCTTCCCTATTGGCTGATTTGGCCCGTCATCAGGTCCTCTTACTGCCAGTGGCAGGGCAGATGAATCCTGACTGCCATTTGTTATGATTATTATAAACCCGGCTATAGCAACAAGGAAGAAGGCTCCTGCGGCAATGTACTTCGCACGCAGAATATTCTGCCTTATCCGTCTCAGAACCAGGGTTATTCCGCCAAGGGTCAGAAGATAGACCACAAAACCCGACATTAAGGGAGCTGCTACCTGCATGCAGGGATATGATGCCCTGGAAGGTTTGGGAATCACCCTTACCAGGAACCATACCGTGGATATGATTCCCATCAGAAAAAATAGTAACCCTGCAGGGAAATGATGCTCTTTCATCCACTCTGCTATCCTGCTTAATTTTCTCCCGGGCTTTAAAAAATCAGGTTTATTCCGGATGATCATAGGTTTGGTATTTATGATTACTAACTTCCGTTTCAAACTCTTAAATAAGCGTTTAAAAAGAACATGTTCAAGCTTTTTAACATTTTATTGCAGGGAATAAAAAACTGACGCAGTAATATAAAACATCAGCACCCCGGAAAGCAGGCCTTCCCGGAGTGCGGTCCGGAGATTCTTTATATTACCGTTGAAGCCAGGGGCTTCTGACTTCCGTGATTTTTTAGTTTCTGTATTAAAAAGAGGGCTTATCTCCTTTTAATTGAATATGGTCACATCCCAGGTACCCGGATGATATACTACCAGTTCAAAGCTCACATCTGACTGAACCGCATGAAATGTGTTCCATGAACGGTATGTCACCTTTACATATAATGGCATGAC
Organism: uncultured Bacteroidales bacterium; assembly: GCA_963816345.1. GTDB lineage: Bacteria > Bacteroidota > Bacteroidia > Bacteroidales > VadinHA17 > LD21. The sequence continues at coordinate 148,451 of CAWFKI010000003.1, read as the reverse complement.
TGAATTTTCAATTCCATAAATATTACCATAGTGATATTCTGTCCCGCTGTCATATGCCATAGAAAAATCCTCAATATCCGTATTGTCCCTTCCGTTTTGCATGAGCCTGATCCTTACACCGTTGTTGGGATTTATTGCTTTGATTACAGTAGAACGTCCGACATACTGGGTTCTTAAAACCCTGTAGGGAGGCCTTTGCCTCTTTGCTGTTTGTCTGTCAACCCCGCTTACTGACCCCGATAAATCAGGGAGTGATGAGTTCATTCCGTCATGTTGCGAATAAGCCCCGCCGCAAAAAATCAGAATAATAATAAGAGATATACTTTTTATCATTTTTGAAGGTTTTTAGGGTTTAAAAGGCATGATTTCAGAAACCGTATCAGAAATATTTATCTTTTAAACAATATGCATGCCATGGCGCTGGTCAGAATCAAGTACAGTAATAACCACTTTGTAGTGATTATACAATTCCTATGTCAGGATATCCATCTTATTATCCCGGCGGGTACATCTGCTCGGCGCGAATAAACCGGGATCAAAGCAAGTAATTGTCTATGACCGGTCGTTTCCAGATCACAGAACAGCTGACAGGCAGATGGCTGTCAATCCTTTATGCAACGGACCGATGCGCCGCTATTTTGACTGCTGGTGCTTCTGTCCACAGTAGCGTAGCCATAGAAAACATCACGATAGTAAAAACCTATAGACCCCTCTGTGGTAGTCCACCAGAAGCCATATGTCCCGAACCCGTAGAACCCGCCCGAATAATTACGGTATCCTGAAGGCAGGGCTGTAAATCCGCTTTCGTTCGTGGCATCCGTATTCGGAGTAAGCCAATGGGATGTACCTGCTTCTTTAAGCTTTCCCCCTGCAACATCGGCGCCACCCAGGTAATCCGTCAGGGTAGTCCATTCTGCATCACCCGGCACGTGCCACCCGGCAGGGCACAGCTTACCTGTGCTTACAGCATACCAGTTATACAATGCACCATATGCTACCGAGTCATTGTTGAACCAGCAGTAACCGGGTGTAGTCAGTTTAGCCCATTGGGATACATCAGCTATAAAGGGAATATCCGTTCCGTCATTCAGCTTTGTAGCCTTAAGATTTTCCGCCATCCAGGTCTGTGTCCCGATTTGTATCGTACGGTATTTATTGCCTTCTCCATCCGTTATTGAGTCATATTCAAGATCCTTATTAAAAACTATCACAATTCCGGCAGTATCCGTTGTCGTAAAAGATAGATCACTCCCGGTCCCTGTTCCTCCTTCGCTTACTGCCTTTACACGGTAGTAGTATTTTGTATCTGGTAACAGACCGGTCAGGGTTGCTGTAACTGAGATACTGCTATTTCCGCTCATAGTATCGGGTTCGGGAGATATAACGTTACCATACGCTGTTGTGTTACCCCACTCGAAAACAACCGAGGTGGCCAGGTTCTTTGCATTTACAACACCTTTCAGGGTGGCCCATTTTCGACCAATCCAGACTGCAGAATTGGTAATGGCCGATGGAGCATTGGAATTGGGTGAAAGAGGTTCGTTTTTCGTGCACGTAATTAATCCGATTCCCATACCTGATAAAAACAGTATGCTTATCAGCCGGAAAATGAAATGTTTATTCATGAGGTAGGTAAATATTAAATAATGTTCAACCTGTTTAATATAATAACGGTAATTCGAAAAAAATCGGATAATTATTCACTTAAATTTTCATTTCATTATTTTTCACAGGCCTTTTCCCTCCGCAAAGGGCATGCCAGAAGACCGTTCTTCCGATTTTTTCCGGGCGGAAGGTAAAATATTAATGTTGAAAAATAAGCAACCAGTATCATTTTTTTATCATACTGATAGTCATATTCCTGATAATGAATGTGGAAAATCAAAATTTAGCCTGTCTTCCCTGTAACAGGGAATCTGAATCAGGTTTAGTTTTGAGTCTCGGATGAGATATTTTTGCACATTTCTCTTTGAAGTTAAAAGATGAAACTTTGTGCACAGAATTATTATGACATTTCAGACAATCCGCCTCATCTGGCAGGAAAGTTTTTGTAATGAATTCTCCTTTGTGACATGCTTCACAAGTTACACCATCTTCCATTCTATAGGTATTGCTCAAAGAGGCAGGATCAACTCCCCGGGCTGTAGTATGACATTGCAGACAGATAGCGCTTTGCTGTGGGTTTTCGTTTATCCCGGCTTCCTTACAATATCTCAACGCCTTTTTTGTACCCAGATCGTTATATGATTCTGAATGGAGACTCTTCTTCCATTTACTGTATTGAAAACCATTTTCGTTATTATTGTGACATTTCAATGCGCATGCTGACGCTCCCAAAAAAGTGTATCTGGTATCAGGGATTATGACCATTTTGTCACCGGGCTTTAATATATGATACCTGTTCTTCAATGATTGGGATAGCCGTATCTTAACCTCATCCGGATAACCTTTTGCCCAGAACCGGTTTTCATCATTGACGGCTACTGTGCTGTGATGCTGAGGGAAAATAAATTCCGGGTCGAGGGCATTTATCAGTATCACCGACGGGTCGATGTACATGTTGTGTTCCGTAGGAGAAAAGAACAGCACATCTACTTTTTTAATAAAAAGATGATCTTCAAGCAGATATGTATCACCAGGTTGAAGAAAGGTCTTCCCTCCGATTGTTAAAAGATACCCGCAGTCGAGAATATTGGCATCATAATAAATAGCAAAATTGGCATTCCCGTGTATGGCTCTGAGAGGCGAAACCTTTATCCCTTTAACTTCAAAAGGTACTCTGGGCCTGGCAACGATGATCCTGTTCTCCGCAATATTAATTCTTTTTGCTTCTTCCAGGCAACTCTCCGGCATGACAAAGAGACATGAAGATTTTTCATTCAGAATTTTTGATGTGTATTCTTCAAAATGATCTCCGTGGGAATGTGTTATGAATTCAATATCAATGACGCTGGCAACCTCTTCGGGAGTTATCGGCGCCGGAGCGATGCGACCGCTGTTTTCAAGAAACAGATCCGTTGCTATCACAAGATCTCCCGATTTTATGATCCAGCTATCCTGACCTGCCCACCAAACGGATGTTCCGCCCTTCTGGCCTCTTATCTGATCGATCATCCTGCCATCCTGGCCGAATGCAGTATTGTGCAGACAAATGATTAAAATAAATAAAGCTATCTTCCTCATGTGCAATGTATTTACAGCCCCGGTACAGGCAATATTAAACCAACCACATAATTACTTTTCCGAACAGTAAGATAATCATTTGTATTATAATACTATCTTTCATAACTTTAAAAAAAATAAACCGGTATGAAAGGAGTTTTACCCTTTTTTATTGCAGTTGTTTTTTGTGCTTCGGTAACAGGTCAGATACCTGAATCCCTTACCTATGAGACTGTGGTGAGGGATACGACAGGTAAAGTGGTTGAAAATAATCAGGTATCACTGATATTCACTATTCTTAAAGGGAGCACCTCAGGTGTGGCAGTTTACAGTGAAAGACAGTCTGCTGAAACTGACAGGGAGGGAGTGGTTTCGGTTTCTATCGGCAATGGGACCGGTAAAGAAGGAAACTTCTCAGCTATTCAGTGGAATGCTGATATTTACTTCTTAAAAGTTGAAACAGATCCTGCGGGTGGAAATTCCTATTCTGAGATGAGTGTTACGCAGCTGCTGAACGTGCCTTATGAATTAAACAAAAAACCTTCAAAAAAACCTGCCGGGCTGCTTAAGGAAGATGAATTTGTAAAAACAAGGAAATATGTAGGTCAGTTCGTTGATTTCCGGCATACAGGCCCTGAGACTTTTGACGGGCCCAATATAATATGGATCAAGACAACAATGGACAAGACATTTGGTAAATTCTCGGCATATGGAAAAACATGTGATTTTGCCGTCGGGGACAATTTATATATAAGAAGGATATACTACTCCCCGGGAGACGTATCCGGCTACTGGATTTACCAGATAGAAAATGATTCATCCCTTTATTACAGGCTCAGTGATTTTCAGTACGACAGGAAGGTATCTTCCGAATCGTTGTTTTAATACCGGAAGCTAATGCGAGTCCGGCAGAGCAATCTTTAGATATATTGCCTGATCCGGTTCCAGTAGAAGGTGGTCATATGTCCCGAACCATTCCATTTCCTTGCTATCTGTTCGAAATCGTAGGGACCTATCAGGTCAGCAAAATATAAAAATATTTTTTTAGAGACTTCATAGTCGAAAAGATCCTTCATCTTATAGCTGCCACCTGTACGTCTGTTATATTCCAAAAGTCTGACAGGTCTGATCTGAAAATATCCTGTAGCCTCCTCCTTTGGATTATATGCCAGGGCGTTGTTCATGGTCTCTACAAACCCTATGGCAAACATGAGCTGATTGTACGGCTCCACCACAGGAGCATCAAAAATTAAAATTGATTTCATATCCGGTGCGCCTGCATGGAAAACAACAGAGAACAGCAGCAGAAAGCTAAATATTACTTTTTTTACTTTTGCCGGCATATTAAAACTATGTATTGTAAATGAGAAGCAGGTTACCAGGCTGTTTTTGAAAAGGGAAACCATTAATTACAGGCCTGTTACAAAGGTAAAGCTTAACATGTTGTAAAGCAATTTAATTGGATTTTGTTATAAACAAGATGTCAACTGTGCTCAGGGCTCAGGGCACCGGCTCAATTCTGTTCAATCTGTCATCCGCATTCCATTAATTTAAAATCAGTGCAAATCAGTTCAATCTGTGTCATCTGTGTGCCATTACATCGGGATAAGGCAGAGTGTACAGGGCCGAGAGATTTAAGACAATGTCCAGCAGAACGGGGCTCTGAAACAGCTCGTTGCAGATCTGGGCGGACACGGAGAGGGAGTAATAATAAAAGATAATGTGGGATCACTCAGGAAGATCACTTAAATTACCTTCATACTATTCCTTCATTACCGGCAACTCTATATAAGTGGGATATTGGCTGTTGCAGTATATTGAATGTGTGGCTTTCACGAAATCGGACTCCTTTGCTTCGTAAATGCTGGGAATATATTTCTGGGGATTCCTGTCAATAATTGGAAACCAGGTGCTTTGTACCTGTATCATCATATGGTGGCCCTTTAAAAATGTATGGTTGATCTGATGCAGGTCGATCACGATCTCCTCGGGTTTCCCGGGCGTAAAGGGTTCGGGATTTACAAAGCTCTTCCTGAAACGGCCGCGGAAAACCTCCATTGCAACGGCCAGTTCATAGCCGCTCATCAGTATGTTCGCCTGGTCCAGACCGGGATATACATCAATCAGTTTAACAACAAGATCAAGGTCGGAAGCTGTTGTCGAGGTAAAGACATGAGCCGTGATATCCCCTGTTACAGTCAGGTTCTCTTTCAGACTATCACCGGTAAAGCTTACCACATCCGGCCTTGTGGTTACAAACCTCTGGTCTTCGACAAGCCAGGTATACCAGCGGCTGCCAAATCCGTAAGTTGCTTCAATCGGAAGGGTACGGTAGGGAACAGGCTTTGCCGGATCACTGACATAGCTTACGGAACCTTCCGGTGTACCCGGTTTTGTAAAGCTGACAGTATGGTCCTCCAGGGCGTACAATTTTTCCACAACAGCATCCTTTGGCGGCCATGTATCATATGTCTTCCACTGATTAGTCCCGGTCTGGAAGCAGTTGGCTTCATAAAATTTCCCGTCACCCTCCCCTTTAAGCCAGTAGTCGAACCATTTTTTCTGAAGTATATGAAACCATTCAGCTGTATTGCTTCCAAATGAAATTTTACCGAGGCTCTCAGCGTTGGAACTACCCCATTGTCCATGATTCCATGGTCCAAGGACAATAAAATTCCTGTTGGAAGAATCTTTTTTTTCCATATGAACATACATCAGCTGCGGTCCGTTGATATCCTCCTGATCATAATAACCTCCCACATGTAATATAGGTATCTGGGGGTAGACGACATAACTCAGGGGAGAATCCTTTTGCCAGAAGGAGTCATAATCAGGATGCTTAACAAAATTGTTCCATGTCGGGATTTTATTATGAAAATATTTTCCATTTACATTCTTCAGGGAACCAAGTCCCAGGTACCAGTTGAACAGATCATACTGGGGAAATGGAAAACGGGTATTGCTTTTTTCAGATTCCACCGAGTAGGTGTACTCCAATCCATAACTTAACCTGAATGCCCCGTTGTGATGAAAATCGTCTCCCAGGAAGAGATCACCCATGCATGCCTGTTCAGAAGAGGCTTTCATAGCAGGATGAGGATCCACCGATCCGACAAGAGCCAGCCATCCGGGGTAAGAAATACCTAATATCCCGGCCTTTCCATTATTGCCGGGTATGTTCCGGATAAGCCAGTCGACAGTATCCCAGGTGTCGGTACTCTCATCTGTGGCGCCTTTCTGAGTGAGGTGAATAAGAGGAAGATGGATCTGCATCTTGCCCTCACTCTTAAATTTCCCTCTCACATCCTGAAAAACAAATATATAACCTGCCTCAGCCATTGATCTTAACCAACCAAGCCTTTCCACATTCAGTGTTGAATCATCACTTGCCGGTATATCTGCACTATATGGTGTCCTTTGCATCAGAAGAGGGTATTTGCCCGCAGCATTTACCGGGAAAAGCACAACTGTGAAAAGCCTGATGCCATCCCGCATAGGTATCATATAAGTCTTCTTCTTATAGGTAGTGATGATTCCATCATTGCTATATGCTCCTGTAATCCAGACTAAAAGCAAAACAGCCAGAAGAAGTCTCTTTTTCATATTCCAGGGTTTAAATAATTTAAATAATTAAATAGTTCAAAACAGAAATTTGTCAGACGATACCTTTTACAACGAGACACAAAGGTCTTCTTCCTTAGATAACACTTCGGATTATAATTTCACATTCTGGCTTTTGTCAAAGCTTCCTTAAGCGATGCTTTGAAGATTTTATACGACCAGGTAGCTCCCGACATGGCGTCAACTTTATCGGGATCACCCGTCTTCATTAACTTTTTCGGATATTTCTTTACCCCTCCCCAGTCTTTTCTGCATTGTTCAATATAGATCGGATTCCCTGCAAAGTGCTTCTTATATTTTTTATTGAAAGTTTCATGAATGCTTGAGTCCCTGATCATGAAGCTGACTTTGGAAATAGAACCGTTGCGGATCACGATGCGGACTTTGCCCCAGAATGGTTCACTTTTATAGGAAGCCCTGGACATTCCTTCATATGATCCGTCTTTGTAACTGTTTGAAATATCCTGTGATAGCCTGGTATTCTCACTGGTTCTCAGTCCCGAATGAAAGGAGGATGCTGAAATTAACAACAGAGGCAGGATAAGAAACGGAAGAAATTTAAATTTTTTCATGGGTATAAGCAGTTTAATGTAAGACCCTTCCGCATGACGAAACCCTATGTCAGAGATATAATTATTAATGAAAATTTCTTTTGCCCGTGTATAAGGGGTATTACGTTCTACCTTATACCGGTATCAATATTGATGTTGAGAAGTGTCCGTTGCATTGAGCTGATAAAGACCGTGACCGGCAGGTTGCTTTTTCCGATATTATTCGCACTCTCAAGGACGATCAGATATCGCCCGGGAGCCAGAGAAACGTTATACGAACCATCAAGAGCAGGAGAGATACCTGTTATTTTATGAACCCCGTCTGCGGAATATACGCCAACGGGATAAGCCTTATAGGTCTCTGCCGTCGGCCGGCAGGCGGGCGAGGGTGGTACAGTCTCTACAGGGCATATAGGGCCAATTGAAATCGTACCGGTAAGTAACCCTCCCTCACCGGTTGTCATATTGTTCTCACAACCTGAAAAAGAGAGAAAAAAAGTCAATACCGTCAATCCAACTACAAGACCGGAACCTGATTTTTTCATTGCTTCAGTTTTTTGGCTACATTGAATCGCCTCAAGAAGCATGCCAGAGAGGGAGAAAGAAAAGGCTCATAAGGCTTTTTTAACTCCCCCGTTGACAATGAGCTAACTGACATTTTTCTTAATATCCCCATTTCTTCATTATGGCAAGATCCTCTTTAACGCACTCAACCGGGGTTTTTCCCTGATATGACTCCTGTTCGATAATATAACATTTGGTACCTCCTATTTTTGTGGCGGCCTCAAGCACCTTTTTTGTATCAACGATGCCCTCCCCAAGGATAGTACTTACATATTTCTCGTTCCCTCCGGTAGCCTCTATTTCATCTTTTACATGTATATTTTCGAACCGCCCGGGGTACTGGTTAACAACATCAATTGCAATTGCACCACCATTATAGAGGTTCCCGATATCCAGCTGTATAACAACCAGCTTAGGGTCGAGGCTCTTCATCATAATATCAAACAGCTTTTCGCCATTCAGCTTTTCGCTGAACTCAAAATCGTGATTATGATAGCCGAATTTCATTCCTTTCCTGTTGCAGAGCTCCCCGCATTTGTTAAATACGCCCATATAACGCTTGAAATCGTCATAGTTTTTTCTCATTGTCTCATCCATGGAAGGAGTAATCACATACTTCTGTCCCAGAACCGCTGCATCATCAATTGTGAGTTTCCAGCTATCCGAGAAATCATTCCTTGCCTGATCCCAATGCTGACTGCCCATCACAGTATGACCGCTGATCATCTTTAGTCCCAGTCCGTCGAGGATTTTCCGGAACTCGGGTGCCTTATAACCATAGAATTTCCTGTCGATGTAATTGGCATGTTCAACATAGACATAGCCCATTTTTGAAAGCTGTGTAAGCGTTCCTACAGGATCCTTTGACATCTCCTCCCTCACTGAATATAACTGCAGGCCCACTATTCCCCCTGCTTTTGCCGAAGCAAAAACTGACCGGGGAAGGAAAGCTGTTCCGAGGGCGGCCATGGTACCGGCTTTAACAAATGTTCTCCTTGAAGTCTTCATCTATCTGAGTTTTATTTATTGATTATGATAATCCGTTGCAATGAGTTATAAAGATATAGGATTTTCTGCTTCTAGATATACATATTATTGATATCTGCTTTTGATAATTCAACAATCATATTGCTGATCTTCCTGACCACTTCACTGAAGCATTTTTCACCCTTTGAAGCAGTAGCCGCCGAAGGGTCGCCAATGCCTGTATCGCTTGTTACCTGCGTCCACCTGCGCTCTGCCCAGGCCCAGTTCTCATTAAGGGCCTTAATCCTGAATTTTTTACCGACCCCTTTGCCGGCTTCACTGAGAGGAAGCAAAAGCCCGGGAGCGATAAATTGCATTAAACTTGTTTCCATCTCATCAGCATGGCCGCCTCCCTTTTCAAAAAATTCAGAATTGTCAAAAGACTTGTACCAGTTACAGGTACATATGAACATTTCAGGATATTTAAGTCCCAGTTCCCTTATCATCTGCCTGAAGTCGTTACCACCATGTCCGTTCAGAATAAGAAATTTGTAAATCTTATGTCTCCTCAGTACATCGGTCACATCATTAAGAATAGCAAATTGTGTGCTGGGGTTCATGTTTATGTTCAGCTTAATATCCATCTGCCCCGTATTGACTCCAAAGGGTATTGCAGGCAAAACAACAAGTCTGGCCCCGCTATCCCAGGCAGCCTCAGCAGCCTTTGAGGCAATACTCTCTACCATTATGTTGTCGGTTGCGAAGGGCAGATGATAGTTATGAGCTTCAGTGGCACCCCAGGGCAGCACAGCAAGTTCAATCTTCTGATCCCTGAGTGTCTTCCAGTTGGTCTCGGCTAAAATATATGGTTTCATTCCTTCAAATAATTTTTGGTTATAATATTGAATTTAGTCAGTTAAATAGCCAGGATAATATTTTCAATAAAAAATTTCATCCGGTTCAGGTCTTAACAGTTCATGATCCGGTGCAGATACAAAAGAGAATCCTCCGGAGACTGTTACCACATGACGAAAGTAACAATTTCCCCGGCAAAAAGGAAATGAATATACTTTTCCCGTGAGAGAAAAAGGAATGGACCGGAACCGGATCAGGAGGTAATTTTCTGCTTTTTAAGGGCTGTGATCTCCTTTTCTTTTTCGGCAATCACATTATCTTTTCCTGCAATCTCCTCCTGAAGCTTCTTTATATCCTCATTCAGCTTATCAACTTTATCATTGAGCCTGCCTACATCTTCATTCAATGCGGCTACCTGCCTGATCAGATTTTGCTTATCAGCTTCAAGACCCTTTATTACCGGGGTATAAACCGATTTTGCATAATACCATGCTGTAAAATATCCGATGATAGCTGCAACAAGGAGCAAAGCTATTATTGTTATTACAGCTCCGGTAACAGACTGTGCAAGTTGTGTAAATAATTGTATCATATTATTTCATTTTTATTGATATTTCAGTTCTTCTGTTCATTGCCCTGCCCTCCGCAGTCAGATAATCTGCAGCAGGTTCCATGGAACCTTTTGTTTCTGTAATCATCCTTTCGGCACTTATGCCCTGATCTTCAAGGTATTTTCCCACCGTCCGGGCTCTCTCAAGTCCAAGCTTTAAATTATACTCAGCTGTCCCGACAAGATCGGTATGCCCTGTCACCAGGAGCATTGACTGGGGATATTTCTCAAGCCATCCCTTTATCGGGGTAAGGTTGTTGCCGGTTTGCGGATCAGGTTTGAATTTGCTTTTATCAAATTCAAAGTAGATCAGTAGGTTCTTTGGCATTGATGCTTTAAGTTTCATTAAAGAATCTGCCTCATGTGATTGTGTCTCAGGTATTGTCTGAACGGTTACCGGTTTCTTCAGGGCGGGCAGAGCCTTATCGTTGTAAAGCCATGCAGAGATGAAGCACCAGATCACAAAGACAATAAACCCGGTGATAAGGATTCTCATTTTCTTAATTATTTGGTTACAGATCAGGTAATAGTCCATACAAGTTAGGAAATAATTATAAAACAGGGAATAAGAAAACAGACTATTTTTCCAGACGCACAAAGCAAAATCAGGAAAATGATCAACTCTTTTATTTTAAGAGTATATTTATATGAAATATCAGGGTTCTTACCGACATGTAAATTAAAGAGACATGAATGAGATACTGAAAACTGCAAAAAGCTGCCGCCATTACGCCATGTGTAAAATCGATTTTCTTGGAAGCGGAGTGTGCGCATCCGGACTTGAGAAACATTTTGTCAGCTATTACCCTCAGGGAAGAATGATACTTTATGAGGCGCTCGCAGAAAATAAGATCCCTGTAACTGAAAAATGCGTTGAGATCGCCAATAGCTGTAACCTGTGCGGCAAATGCGATTATCAGTGCTATTTTCTCAACGAGATGCGCCCGGTTAAAGTGATGGAAGCGCTGAAAAATCATGTGGAAGCGTTTATTGAAAAAGGCGGAAAAATCACGACAGCAAACTATGACACCTTACTAGCCGGAATGCAAAAAATTGTAGGGACAGACTGGGCAACAAATGATGAGGCAATCAGGGTAACATATTCCCACGACTCAAGTCCGGTATCAGATCCGCAATTACCTGATTATGTGGTAATGCCGGATACAAAAGATGAAATTATCTTACTTGTAAAATTCTTCAGGAAGAATAATATCCGGTATACTATCCGTGGCAACGGACAGAACCTTCTGGGGTTCGCAATCAGTGAAGGAGCAATCATTGACCTGAACAGGATGAAAACAATTGAATTTGATGAGAAGAACTGGCTGGTTAAAGCAGGGCCGGGCGTTACAGCATTTGATCTTCAGCAGCAGGCCCGGAAACGAGGTTACAGGATAAATGCCGCTGAACCGGCTGCACTTCTGTGTGCCAACATAATGTGTTCAGGTGTTATGTCCACTTTTTCAACAACTTACGGAATAAATGCCGACAATTATATAAATGCCGAATTTGTGGATAAGGAGGGCTCAGTTTTTAATTTAAATGATATTTCCTCACCAAATCTTTATTCTTATAAAAACCTGGAGCATAAGGAATCCCCCGGCATTTGCATATCAGCCAGCATCCGTCTTCATCCTGTCACAAATGATGAAAGCGGAATACTTGTTCCGTTTGAGACTCTTGACGGGGCTCTCAATTTTATCAGGGACTGCTCGGTAAGGCATATCGGTCTGGCACTGGGAATTGTGGGAACAGAATATATATCCGTATTTCTGTCTCCGACAAAAAAAATGGCCTCTGAAATAAAAACAATCTTCAGGGACAAATTAAATATCCCGTGGCTTGTGGTATTTATTGGTGATAAATATGCAATACGCAATGTAACCGAAATGGGTTATCCGTTTTTTGACCAGCAGCTTTTCACATCACTCTATCTTGGATTGCCATCACTGAAAAATGCGGAATGGCTTGAGCTTGTAAAAGAGCTTTCAGATGACGGGCCCTATTCCTATTTAAAGATCAAAGGCTTCGCGGAGCTTTTCGAAACTGCACTCTCCCCCTCCCCTGAATTGTATTCAGAGGAAGTTGAGGAGGAATTCAGGCCGTTTTTTAAAAAGCTGTTTTCGGGAAAAGATATGACAGATCTGGTATGGTTGCATACCTTCAGAATTATGAGTACACGGCTGGGTCGTAAAAAGCCTTTTTTGCCGGCGCTTATTTACCTGCCCGTTGATAACGCCCTGATAAATGAACTCTGCGAAAAATTCAGACTGACCGGTGAAAAATACAATATAGAGAATGATTTTGGTTTTATCACTCCGATAGATAACGGGAAAAGATGCATTTTTGAATATGATTACTTCTTTGATTATAATGACCCGGAGGAGATAAAAAGGATCCGGGAGCTGGCAACTGAAGTCAACATGGTAATTGATGATTATTCAGTTAAAACCGGGACGGTAAAAGGACATCCCTACGTACTGTTCCAGGGGTTTTGCAGAATGGAGAATTTATTGTATTCCTGAATCCGACTTTTGAACTATGGATGAAAAAAGAATGCCGGTTATTGCGGTCACAGGTGCTACAGGGTTTCTGGGAAGCCACCTCATGGCTTCACTGCTTTCGGACGGATACCAGGTCATTGTACTTGGCCGTTCTACAAAGGAAGAGACATTAAACAACAGGATATCAAGACTTTTACGCTGGTTTGGGATTGAATCACTTATGAACCGGGTAATATGTGTTGAAGCAGACCTGGCAAAAGACAATCTGGGAATAGAGAAAAAGGAATATGACAGGCTTTCTTCACTTACGGATTCGGTAATTCATTGCGCCTCGGATACCAGCTTTTCCGAAAGCAGGCGGGAAAAGGTAATTGCCGCGAATATTGATAACCTGAAAGGGATCCTTGAATTCTCCAGGGCTGCCCGGGTTAATTTCTTTTATTATATAAGCACGGCTTATGTAGCAGGTTCGGGTGAAAAAAATTGCAGGGAAATTCTGCCTGAGGCAAAGAAGTTTACAAATGTTTATGAAGAGAGTAAAGCCGGAGCTGAAAATATTATTTCACTTTATTGTGAAAAAAATGCCATCCCTCTTTCAATTATCCGGCCATCGGTGGTTTACGGAGATTCGCGCAGCGGACGGTCACTTAAGTTTAATGCCCTGTACTTCCCTATAAGATCGATGCAAAGCATAAAAGATATCTACATGAATGACCTGCTTAACAATGGAGGCAGGAGATCATCAAAAAACGGAATTCACATAGACAGTGAGGGTTATCTTTTTATTCCTCTTAAAATATACCTGCCTGAGAGGGGAAGCATCAATTTAATCCCTGTCGAATATTTCGTAAGCACCACCCTTAAGATTATCCGGAGCGGCTTACCTGGTGGAATTTTCAATCTTACGACAAATAATCCGACACCATTTGAGACCCTGGCAAATTATACCAGGCAATTTATGAAAGTCAGGGGTGTGGAGATCATTTATGGTAAATCTGAGAAGAATGCTCTTCGTAATCCGGCAGAGGAATTGTTCGATCGCTTTATAGAACCCTACCGCCCCTATCTGTCCGATAACAGGGTTTTCGACAGGACAAACTGTGACCTTGTAACGGATAACATGCATCCGCCGGAATTTACCTGGGAGATATTTAAGATCTGCATGGATTATGCCATAGGAGTAAAATGGGGAGCTTCGACTTTTAGTTAATCATATAAAAAGGGCAAATTTTAAATTTTTTTTAAAATTTACTGATGGCTAAGGTTCTATTGATAAACTCCAACAGGTTCAAACACCCATGGCCGGTTATTCCGTTTGGGTTATGTTATATAGCCACAGTTCTTGAATCTAGTGGAAATCATGATGTACGCTTTCTTGATCTTTGCTTTTCCCGGAATTGCCGGAAAGATATACAGGACGCCATACATAATTTTCTCCCCGATGTGATTGGTATTTCTATAAGAAATATCGACGATACAGGAGGTTATAATGTTCATTTTTTATTGGAAGATGTTAAAAATGATGTCGTTGACTGTTGCAGGGAGGAATTCCGGGGACCCGTGGTTATTGGAGGTCCTGCAGCTGGGATCAGCGGTAAAGAGATGCTTGAGTACTTTGACCTTGAATATGCTATCTCCGGTGACGGAGAACTTGTGATGCAGGAATTTGTAAGACGTATTGAAAACAAGCTGCCTCTGGAAGGACTGAAGGGTTTGATAATCCGCAGGGAAAATACTGTTATTCAGGATAACGGGCCATCCCGTGTTGAAGATCTGGATTCCCTCCCTTTTCCAAAGCTCAAACGTTATCTGAATCTTGATGATTACCGCCGGTTCGGGTCTCCTGTTTTGATCCAGACCAAGAGAGGATGTACTTTCAGGTGCGCTTATTGTACATATAATCACATTGAAGGGAACTATTACCGGCTTAGAGATCCCGGGCTTATTGCCGATGAACTTGAGCTTCTTGTCAGAGAAACCCGGATCAGCCATGTGGAATTCGCCGACAGCATCTTTAATGTGCCCCTCGCACATGCAAAAGAGGTTTTAAGAGCAATTATCAGAAAAAATATGAATTTAAAGCTTCATACTATGGGCCTCACTCCTGCTGCAGTTGACGAAGAGCTACTGGAGCTGATGAAGAGCGCAGGCTTTAATGAAGTTGATATAGGCGTTGAATCGGTTTGTGATCCTGTCCTTAAGAGTCTCTCCAAGGATTTTAAAGTTGCCGATGTTTTAAATACTGCAAGTCTGCTAAAGGAAAAAAAGATGCCCGCTACCTGGTTCATTATGCTCGGAGCACCTGAGGAAACACGGGAAACCGTATCCATGACTTTAAATTCTGTCAGTAAGATCATTTCAAAATGGGATCTGGTCTTTGTCTCCACAGGTATCCGCATCTACAATGGCTCTTCTTTCGCGAAAGAGATTGTAAAGCAGACTAAAGATCGTTCAGATGACAACTTTATGCATCCTGTGAAAATTGAACCCCCGGGTATAAGCCTGGACGATATTCACAAAATCACAAGACGCTTCTCTTTCTGCCATCCGAATTTCTATTTTTATGACAGGGAACATCTTACTCCGGCGTGGCAGCTCATTTTTGGCAATTTCCTGCTAAAGATCTTCCGGTCACGGCAGCCGGTCTGGCGCCTGCTCATCCTTATAAAAAAGTCAGAACTGGTTCTGGGAATAAGCCTGGCAAAAAGGCTTTTATATGATCTGAAAGCGGCTTTGCCGGGATTTAAAAGCGTGAGGGAAAAGGGATTTACCCTCGTCTCAATAATACCTAAAACCTCTTATTGAGCTGATTTTCTTTGTAAAACGCATCAAAATGGAGAGAATTTCAGAAGAAGTCTATAAGCAGATAAATAATGAGATCTATAATCAGGAAGGAGACAGGTGGTGGCAATCTGATTTTTCACTCAATCTGATAAAGACTTTTTTTAATCCGGTCAGGGTAGGTTATTCAAAGAAAATATTGGACAGACTTAAAATCAATCCTGATAAAAAAACTGCTCTTGAAGTTGGCTGCGGAGGAGGTCTTTTGTGCGAAGAAATTGCCTGGCTCGGATTCGATACCTTTGGACTCGATCCGTCGGGACAATCCCTCACAGCGGCCTCTGAACATGCCGCTGAAAACGGATTGGAAATAAAATATATCACGGGGACGGGTGAAGCGTTGCCGTTTCCGGATAATTCCTTCGATGCAGTTTTTTGTTGCGATGTGCTGGAACATGTCCGTGATCTGCCCCGGGTGATCTCGGAAATTTCCCGCGTTTTGAAACCCGGAGGCATTTTCTTTTATGATACTTTCAACAGGACACTCCTTAGTAAGCTAGTTGTAATAAAGATATTACAGGAAGTAAGGTACTGGGCAATAATGCCTCCGCACCTGCATGAATGGAAAATGTTCATCAGACCTGAAGAGATAAAATATTTACTCGGGAAAAACGATCTTTCCTGGGAGCAGCATCAGGGTATCATGCCGGATATATCCGTTTTGAAGATTTTAAAGTATCTGCATATGAGAGTGAAAGGCAGACTAAATTACGTGGAATTCGGGAAGAAATTTCACCTGGTTGAGAGCAGGTTCATCAAAGTAAGTTACATGGGATATGCCATCAGAAATAAGTAGATCATTTCTTCGTTATATGCCAGATAAAATAGTTTAATTCTCTGTTCGGTTAATAAAACTATTATATTTGGAATCTTAAAAAAACAGATTGACTGCACTGTCATTGATAATATCGGGACCCAATACATTGCTCTGGCTGAAAGAGAGCATAGTCATCTTCTCGCTTACATTTATTCATGAGGATGCCGCTATTCTTGCAGCGGGGTTTGCGAAGGTTGAACATGGCCTTCCCCTTTTACTTGCATTTGCCCCTGTTTATATTGGTATAGTGGCCGGCGATATTCTCATCTATGGCCTTGGCAGGCTGGCTCAGAAAAGCAAATGGCTAAAATCCAGGATCATAGGACCCAGGGTGGAACGACTTAACATCTGGCTTGAAAAGCATCTCGTAAGAGTGCTTATAATGTGCCGCCTCACTCCGGGAATTCTTTTCCCGACATTTGTTGCCTGCGGCTGGTTCAGGATACCGTTCTGGCGATTTGCAACTGTATCAATTATAGCCGGAGCAGTATATTCATCCGTTGTTCTTACCCTGGTAATAATATTCGGAGATCTGGTATTTACCCATTTCGGTTACTGGGCATGGGGTGCGATGGCGGCCCTGTTGATAGCAATTGCAATCCGGAATATATTTAAATCGCGATCCGGCAAATCCGGAACCAACACAATACAGGATATGCCTGTTTCACTTTTTGGGGTGATAAAGAAATATATGCCCTCTCTTAAGAGAAGTTTTAGCGGGATGCCATCTCTAAAGGATCTCAGGAAAATGGTCTCTACCGCTGAGAGAATACCGAACAATATCCTTTATATCCCGGTGGGTATTAACTGGCTTTTACTTTCATTGAGATACAGGAGCCTTACTCTTCCTTCGGCTGCAAATCCCATGATAGAAACAGGAGGATTTATGGGTGAATCGAAAAGCTCGGTAATGGACCAGGTTGGGGACGAACTGAAATCGTGGCTGGCTGATTTTGTAATTCTGCATCGCGATGGCCAGGATCCTGAACATTATGTAAGCGAGGCAATATCGTTGATGGAGAAAAACGGACTTGGCTTTCCCATAATTGCAAAACCTGATATCGGATGGAACGGGTACGGGGTAAACTTTGTTGACGGCAGGGACCATTTGCTGAAGTATATCACCGCATTCCCCGAAGGCGAAAAAATCATGCTGCAGCGTCCTGTAAATCATGATGGGGAAGCCGGTGTTTTTTATGTGAGGATACCCGGTGAAGAAAAAGGCATGATCTATTCAATAACCCTCAGATATTTCCCTTATGTAATCGGAGACGGAAAACTGACTCTGCGTGAACTTATCCGGACTGATCCAAGGACAAAAATGAGGGCAGGTTTTTATCTCGGGGAAAAGGATAATTTTCTCGGATTCGGCAAAGAGTATCTTGAGAGTGTCCCGCCTGAAGGAGAGCTGATAAGATTGGCATTCATAGGAAGCCTTAGAGTGGGAGGCCTCTACCGTGATGCACGGCATCTCATCACAAAGGAGCTCACGGAAAGGTTTGACGCCATTGCCCGGAGCATGCCCGAATTTTACTACGGTCGGTTTGATGTGCGTTTTGAGTCGACAGACCTGCTGAAAGAAGGTAAGGGATTTAGTATAATAGAGATAAACGGCGCCGGAGCAGAAGCTATCCAGGCATGGGACCCTGATGTGTCGGTGATAAAGCTTTACCGGGAATTTTTTAAGGCTCAGAGACTTTTGTTCAGAGTCGGAGACCTCAACCGGGCCCGCGGATTTAAACCTATGAAAACCAAAGACTTTATAACTGCAATTCGAAAGCAAAACCGCCTGATTGTCAGGTACCCGCCTTCAGCATAATTTCAGGATCAGACCTGTTTAATTCCTGCCTGTCCTCTCTTTCCAGAACTCATTAAAACTGCTGACAGGATCTTCACACAGATATACACCTGTTCCATATTCCCTGGCATCCGGATTACTTATGCTGCCAACAAAGGTAATTTTTCTGAAAAATGCTTTTATATCTTTTCCGGGTTCACTATTTATGTAAATAATCGATTTTATATCAGGATTAAACTGCCGGGGCAACCAGTACCGGAAGCTCTCATTAAAGCTGAGAGCCTCAGGGAGTCCGTATTTTTTTCCAATTACTGTTATTGCTCCTGCCTCTCCATAATTTTCACCATAGATAAATGCTGCCTTCCTCTCCGGTACCATCTGATATGCCTTGTCTGCCAGTGATGTCAGCTCCTCCCAACCCAGCATATCGGCATAATCCTGTGGCAATGAATGGATGGATCCGTCTTCAAACCGCCTCCCGACATCGATCCCAAACTTCTTTTCAAGTGTCTGAAAATATGCTATTAATCCTTTAGTCTTAAATACCGGCAGACCCATAGGGACTATCGGCAAGGTTAATGCCAGGAGAAGCACCGGCAATATTACCCTGGTCCGGCTTCCCTTTAACCAGGTCTCATATGCTACTGCACCTGAAATAATCAGCAGCGGAAATATTGCAAGAGTATAATAGCTCTTGCCTTTCAGTAACATCAGCGCAGAGATGAAGAATATTGCAACGAATCCCAGGAATCTGAATTTTTTCATCTTTCCACTGAATAGCAGGAATATAAGACCTGCGATCGTAAGAAGGGAAGCAGCAAACGGCATCAGCAGCTGTTCCGTCAGGAAAAGTAAATAGCCCATGTGAACCAGCTGCGTATTATAGAGTTCGTTCATGTGGTGAAAAACAGGGAATCCTTTTGCTGCCTGCCATATTATATTGGGCAGAAATATCAGGAATCCTGCAGCCAGACCCAACCAGAATGCCCTTTTCTTCAGTACCTCCCTGTACCCTGTAAAAGGGATAACAAGCAGCAAACCAAGGAAAAGCAGGCCTGCCAGGTATTTATTCAACAGGGTAACTCCTGCAACTATTCCAAATAAAATAAGATACCTGTCGTTTTTTGTATTTACATATTTAATTAACATAAATATCGAGAGGGTACACAGGAAGATCTCCACGGAAACAGGCTGAAAAAGCGCAAATGCACGCATGAAAAATATTGAGACGAGAAGACCGAGAGCTGAAAGAAATGAGGCATACCGTGATCCACCCAGTTCCTTTGCTGCTTCCGCAGCCAGCAAAATCATCGCCCCGCTCAGAAGTGCGGGAAATAACCTTACGGCAAATACCGAGTAACCAAAAATATGCTCCATAAGCCAGGCTATCCAGCCGATAAGCGGAGGAACAGAAGCATAACCCGCCGAAGGATGCATGCCCAGTGAAAAATAAAGGAGCTCATCCCTGTGGTACTCAAGGTTATTCATAAAAATGAGGTGAATTACCACGCTGAAAAGAGCCATACTAATTATCTCCGGCCTTAACCATGCCTTCCCTCCTGAAGATTTCATTACGATAAGTGTTTAAATTAAAAGTTAATAAAATGCTGTTATTATATACCGGCAAGATCCCTGATCACTACAGATGCACAGGCAATTCCGAAGGCTGCAGGCATATATGAGATAGTCCCCACCACCGAAGCCTTGTTCCTCTCACCTGACACCGGGATTATTTTACTTTTATCCACCTCTTCACTGGAATATACAGCTGTGAATCCACTCCTGATATCCAGGCGATGAAGACGTTTTCTCAGAATCCGTGCAAGAGGACAACCGGAGGTTTCTGAAATATCGGAGATCCTTATCATTGTGGGGTCAAATTTCCCACCCGCACCCATCGAACTTACTACGGGGAAATTTCTCTGAAGACTATGGTGGATCAGAAATATTTTAGGTGACAGCGTATCGATTGCATCAACAACATAATCATAGCCAATATCCAGAACCTCAACCATCCTTTCATCCTTAAGGTACTCATGAATAACAGTCAACCGTATATCGGGATTGATCTCTTTAATCCTCACCCCCATTACCTCTGCCTTGAGCAAACCTTCAGTACTTTTCAGGGCCGGCAGTTGCCTGTTCCTGTTGGAAGGATGAATATGATCCCCATCGACTATTGTCATCGCACCGACACCTGAACTGCATATCATTTCCGCAGCATAAGCCCCGACTCCACCCAAACCGACGACAAGGACATTTGATGACTTCAGTTTCAGTAATCCTTCGGTACCAAGGATCAATTCAGTACGTTTAAGCCAATCGGTCATGGGGCATGGGGGCAAAGAACTCATTAAAATTCGAACGTATAATCTCCTTTAATTCCTCAACGGAAATCTTCCTGTCATCTGATACCTTTTTATATATATCCCTGATATCAACATCCGCTCCATCTGTTTCAAGAAAAACTTTGTTATAAGGAAGTGTTCTCAATAAATCTGATGACTCCTGTCTGAGAACAAAATCAAACCATACAGACAAATACATTCCTTTCGACAGGAGCTGTTCTGCCAGCTTCACGCTTCCTCTGAAGCCATGGATCATCCATGGCATGGCAGGTTTGAGTATCTTATGTACTGATAATAATTCGTCCCACGCTCTCACACAGTGAATGATCAATGGTTTCGAAAGGGATTCCGAAATCATAACCTGTTCTTCAAAAACTTTCCGCTGGAGCTCCGGAGAAGGCCCCGCAGTTTATCAAAACCAGCTTCACCAATAGCAATAACAGCCGGGCTGACAGTCTCCTTTTCAACAGAAATTAATTGCTTTTTAAAATTGTTTTCATTCAGGAACCAGGGATGAATGCCATATGTGTAGGCAACACCCGGGATATCTTCAGCTACTTTCCCTTCATGGGCCATCAGACTTTCGAGAATAAAGATCCCTCTGGCAGATCTGCCGCCATGAACATGAATATCAATATAATCTCCGGCCTGAGGAAAGTTCATATTTATTATTTACCGATCAGAGAGACTCCCCTGTCAATTCTTTTAATAGTCTCCTCCTTCCCTATCCAGCTGATAATATCATACATATGAGGTCCCCTTAAAGAACCTACAATTACAAGTCTGAAAGCATTCATTACCTCTCCGGTATTATATCCCATTTTTTCGAGCCATTCTTTTACAGCAGTTTCGGTTGAGAGGGCTGAAAAATCGCTGATATTTTCCAGGAGAGACCTTAACCCGTTCAGATGCATTGAAGAGTCAGGCTTCCACCGCTTTTTTATGGCTTCCGGATCATATGAATCCGGCGCCTTAAAGAAGAAATCTGTCTGTTCCCAGATATCCTTCACAAAGCTCACCCTCTCCTTAACCAGACCCACAAGAATCTCAAGCTCAACAATATCGTACTGGTACCCACGGGCTCTGAGGAACTCCCTGAATTCAATTGCCAGCTCTTTATTACTCCGTTTAATCAGGTACTGATGGTTAAACCATTTTGCCTTATCCGGGTCAAAGCGTGAGCCCGATTTGCCCACTCTGTCTATTGAGAAAGCTTCGATAAGCTCATCCATTGAAAACAACTCCTGTTCCGTTCCCGGATTCCAGCCAAGCAGGGCCAGCATATTGACAAATGCTTCAGGGTAATAACCCTCTTCCCTGTAACCTTTTGCTGTCTCCCCGTAAGGCCAGTAAAGGGGAAAGACAGGAAATCCCATCTTATCCCCGTCACGCTTGCTTAATTTTCCTTTTCCATCAGGTTTCAGCAATAACGGGAGATGGGCAAAAAGAGGAGGATCCCAGTCAAAAGAACGGTAAAGCAAAATATGCAGGGGCAGTGAAGGAAGCCACTCCTCTCCACGAATAACATGGCTTATTTCCATCAGATTGTCGTCGACAAGATGTGCAAGATGATAGGTAGGCATCCCGTCGGATTTAAATAAAACCTTATCATCAAGGGTACCGGTGTTCACAACAATATGCCCGCGTATCAGGTCCTCAAAATGGATATCTTCATCCTGCGGCATTCTGTAGCGGATAACATAAGGCTCGCCGTTATTCAGTTTTGCTTTCCACTCATTTTCACTAAGGGAAAGAGAATTGCTAAGCCTCCCCCTTACTGCAGAATTATAAATGAATGTCCCGCCATTTTTCATCGATTCACTTCTCTGCGCATCCAGTTCTTCAGGAGTATCAAAAGCATAATAGGCATGGCCCTTTTCCAGAAGGATATCAGCATACTGCCTGTATATCGCTTTCCGGTCTGTCTGACGGTACGGACCATAGTCGCCTCCTTCCCTTATGCCTTCGTCAATTAAAATTCCGCACCACTGGAGGGAATCCATAATATACTCCTCTGCCCCGTCGACATATCTGGTCTGATCGGTATCCTCTATCCTTAAAATCATAGTCCCGCCATTCTTCTTCGCAAACAGATAGTTATAAAGAGCTGTCCTTACACCCCCGATATGCAGGGGACCGGTAGGACTTGGTGCAAAACGTACTCTTACCTTTGTCATAAAGTGAAAAAACAGTTTAATTTATGCTCAAAGATAGACAAACCCTTTTATAATTAATACTATAACAAAAATCATCCTTTGCGCTGCAGATTTGTATTAATTTTGCAGCTTTGATATAGCAATATTTCTCACTCATACCAGAGCTAGGTAAACGAAGAGAATCAGTGATTTTGAATTTATTTTAATCTTGTGCCGATGAATAAGATGAAAGCACTTTAAAGTCAAGAGCCGAGAAGGGCCTCTGGATGGAGGAAGCCCCTGTTCCCGAGCCCGGACTCAATGATGTCATAATCAAAGTAAAAAAATCTGCAATTTGCGGTACCGACCTTCATATCTATGAATGGGATCAATGGTCGCAGCGCACCATAAAAATGCCGATGATAATCGGGCATGAGTATATGGGGTATATTGAAAAAATGGGAGCAGGAGTCACAAATTTAAAGGTTGGAGAGAGAGTAACCGGAGAGGGGCATCTTGCATGTGGTCATTGCCGGAACTGCCGGAGGGGAAAGGAGCATGTCTGTGAGAATTCCGTCGGGATAGGAGTACATATCGACGGATCATTTGCAGAATATGTAAAGATCCCTGCACAGAATGTGATACCTCTGGATCACAGGATCCCTGATGACTGGGCAGCAATTATGGATCCCTTTGGAAATGCCACTCATACGGCATTATCGTTTCCTCTGCTTGGAGAAGATGTTCTTATTACAGGATCGGGTCTGATCGGAAGTATGGCCGTTGCCATTGCAAAGTTTGCAGGAGCCAGGTTTATTGTTGCAAGCGATCTGAGTGATTACCGGCTTGATATCGCCAGGAAAATGGGAGCAACACTTACTGTCAATCCGTCGAAGGGAGAAAAGATCTCCGATGCCGTTAAGAAGCTTGGAATGAGAGGATTTGATATTGGTCTCGAAATGTCAGGTTCACCGAAGGCTTTCGTAGAGATGATAAGCAATATGTATAACGGTTCATCTGTCTCGCTGCTGGGCATTCTGCCTTCTGATTTTGAGGTTCCCTGGAGTGACATTATTTTCAAGGCAATCACCCTGAAGGGGATCTACGGCAGGGAGATGTGGGAAACATGGTATAAAATGGAACAGATGATAATAGGTGGAATAGACCTGAATCCTGTCATTACCCACCATTTTCCTATTGATGATTTTCAGAAGGGCTTCGATGATCATGGAACAGGGTAATTGCGGAAAAGTGATCCTTAACTGGGATTAACGGATTTTAATCCGAAGTGTGTATATTATATCCCTTTTTAGTAAAAAATTTAAACACATAGGAATCAAAGGAATCACAAAGAAAAATATAAAGATGATGTATAAGAATTATCAGAATCATCTTACGAAGATTATAAGTGAGATCAAGGAAGCCGGTTTGTATAAGAACGAACGCGTTATCGTATCACCACAGGGTGCTGAAATTGAACTGAATACCGGTCAGAAAGTACTGAATTTCTGTGCCAACAATTACCTCGGCCTTTCTGATAATTCATCGCTTATCGAAGCCGCAAAGGCAGCGCTTGACGATCATGGCTACGGAATGTCGTCGGTAAGGTTTATCTGCGGGACAACTGACCTTCATAAAGAACTGGAGAAAAAAATTGCTGAGTTCTTCGGTACTGAAGATACAATTCTGTATGCGGCATGTTTTGATGCAAACGGAGGGGTTTTTGAACCTCTGCTTGGTGAAGAGGATGCAATCATTTCCGACTCGCTTAACCATGCCTCTATAATTGACGGCGTCCGGCTTTGCAAGGCTGCAACGTTACAGGTATGAGAATGCCGATATGGAAGATCTTGAAAAACAACTGAAGCTGCACAGTCAAAGCGGTTCAGACTTATTGTAACTGACGGAGTTTTTTCGATGGACGGAAATGTGGCTCCTCTCGACAAAATCGTTGCTCTTGCAGACAAATACGATGCAATGGTAATGGTAGATGAATCTCATTCAGCGGGTGTCGTGGGAAAAACCGGACGGGGAGTAACAGAACTATTTAACATCAGCGGAAAAGTTGAGATTATTACCGGGACACTTGGTAAAGCCTTTGGAGGAGCAATCGGTGGCTTTACCACAGGCAGGAAAGAGATAATTGAAATTCTCAGGCAGAGGTCCAGACCATATCTTTTTTCGAATTCCATCCCACCTTTGGTTGCAGCAGCAGGGATCAGGATGGTTGATATGATGACTGAAACAAACGTGCTTCAGGATAAGCTTCACGGCAATGCTGAATATTTTATTTCAGAAATGAAAAAGCTGGGATTCGATATAAAGCCTACCAAATCTGCAATTTGTGCCGTAATGCTTTATGATGCAAAACTTTCCCAGGAGTTTGCCGCAAAACTTCTTGATGAGGGAATTTATGTAATAGGGTTCTATTTCCCTGTTGTTCCGAAAGGTCAGGCGAGGATAAGAGTTCAGCTCTCTGCAGCGCATTCGAACTGAGCATCTTGACAAGGCAATAAAGGCATTCGAAAAAACGGAAAAGAGCTGGGGGTTATAAAATAGTTTAAAGGAAAAGGGTGCTCCGAAAAGCACCCTTTTGATTTATAAAAACTCCCCATAAAAGGGTCCCCTATCCGCATTTTGAAGATCCGCAGTCTTTGCAGATCAGGCAACCTTCCTCATAAACCAGGTTTTCGGAACCGCATTCACCGCATTTCCCTTTTGCTTTTGTTCCGTTTGGAATATATTTTTTCAGAGCTCTCTCAACACCATTCTTCCAGTTATTTATCGACTCGCTGTCAAGCCTGAGTGACTGATATCAGGTTAACCACATCGGCTATCGGCATCTCATGCCTGAGAACACCTGAGATAAGCTTTGCATAATTCCAGAATTCGGGTTTGAACATATGGGAGAGTCCCTCAATGGTTTTCTTGTACCCGTATTTATCGGTATACTGAAAGTCATACCTTGTCTTTCCGTCATCATCCTTAATCTTTATGATCTTTCCCTTAACGATGCTTTTCGGAATCGGGAAGATCTCTTCATCGGCAAGCCCGGTGAAGATCTCATAGGGACTGCTCTCTTTCAATCCGACAAAGGCAACCCATTTTTCTTCATTTATATTAAACCTGATCACATCAGCATCAAGCACTTTCGGTCTTTTTGGCCGTTCCGGCCGGATCTCATTTTTCCCTGCGATAAGAACTCCGTTCCTTGAACCGTCGCGGTAAACAGTTGCTCCTTTACATCCTGACTTCCAGGCGGTAAGATAGAGTTCGCTTACAAGCTCCTCTTTTGCATCGGCGGGAAGGTTTATTGTAACACTTATCGAATGGTCGACCCATTTCTGAATTGCTCCCTGCATCCTTACCTTGGCAATCCAGTCGACATCGTTTGCAGTAGCTTTATAATAGGGAGATTTTGCAATAATTGATTCTATCTCATCATCTCTCATCCGGGTAACCTCATCGGAGTCGTAACCGTTAAGCTTCAGCCAGTCAACAAATTTATGGTGAAAAACATTGAATTCTTCCCAGGAATCACCGACTTCATCCTGGAAGGTGACCTTAACATCTTTATCATTTGGATTTACCTTTCTTCTCCTTTTATAGAAGGTGGAGAATATTGGCTCGATTCCCGAGGTGGTCTGGGTCATTAGGCTTGTAGTGCCGGTAGGAGCTATGGTAAGAAGTGCAATATTCCTGCGCCCGAATTTTACCATGTTATTGTACATAACGGGATCGGCCTCCTTCATACGTAGAATGAAGGGATTATTTTTCTCCCGTTCTGCATCATATATAGCAAACGGTCCCCTCTCCTTTGCCAGGTAGGTCGATGACTTATAAGCTTCAAGGGCAAGTGTTTTATGAACTTCCACAGAAAATTCAGTTGCCTTATCGCTCCCGTATCTTAATCCCAGGCCCGCAAGCATGTCCCCTTCTGCCGTTATGCCGATTCCTGTCCTTCTTCCCTCCTCTGATTTTTTCCTGATATTGATCCAGAGGTTCCTTTCAACATGCTTCAGTTCCTCATTTTCAGGATCGGCATCAATTTTTGCAAGAATTGCATCGATCTTTTCAAGTTCAAGATCAATAATATCATCCATCATTCTCTGTGCCAGGCCTATGTGTTCCTTATACAGCTCAAAATCAAATTCTGCCTCACTTGTAAAGGGATTGTTTACATAACTGTAAAGGTTAATCGCCAGCAGACGGCAACTGTCGTACGGGCATAACGGGATCTCGCCACATGGGTTTGTCGATACCGTAGCATATCCCAGGTCGGCATAACAGTCAGGAACACTTTCTCTTATGATCGTATCCCAGAATAATACGCCGGGCTCAGCTGATTTCCAGGCATTATGTATTATTTTGGTCCAGAGGGTCAATGCATCTATATCTTTTGCAAATTTCGGTTTATCGGAATTTATAGGATACTGCTGCCTGAAGATTGCTTTTTTCTCAACAGCCTGCATAAAATCATCCGTCAGCTTAACCGAAACATTTGCCCCGGTCACTTTTCCGCTTTCAAGTTTTGCATCAATAAACTTTCCGGAATCGGGATGTTTAATTGAAATTGAAAGCATAAGAGCTCCCCTTCTGCCGTCCTGGGCCACTTCCCGGGTTGAATTTGAATATCTCTCCATGAAAGGAACGACGCCGGTCGAAGTTAGGGCGCTGTTAAGCACAGGAGTCCCTTTTGGCCTGATATGCGAGAGATCGTGCCCTACGCCCCCACGCCGCTTCATCAGCTGCACCTGTTCCTGATCGATCTTCATTATGCCTCCGTATGAGTCGGAAGTTCCGTCATTACCTATTACGAAACAGTTGGACAGAGAGGCTATCTGGTAATCATTGCCTATTCCCGTCATCGGGCCACCCTGCGGAACAATATACCTGAAATCCTTCAGAACACTGTAAATCAGTTCTTCCGAAAGAGGATTTTTATATTTCATCTCTATACGGTGAATCTCGCGGGCCAGCCTGCGATGCATATCATCGGGAGTTTTCTCAAAGAGATTCCCGAATGAATCCTTCAGAGCATATTTGTTTGCCCATACCCTGGCAGCAAGTTCATCTCCCTTAAAGTACTGAATACTGGCTTCAACAGCTTCATCGTGCGTATAAACTGTCTTCTCCTTTCCTGTTTCACCTACTTTCTTCATCTCTTTTCCCTCACTCTTATCCTGCATCGAGACAGTTGACTGCTCTTTTGCCTTCTTTTCAGTTACAATAGCTGATTCCTGGACAAATAATTCTTCCATAATTTTCCTTATTCGCTGATTTTAATGAGATTAAACGTCCACTGATTTTTTAAGCGGGTAATTGCTAAATTAAACAAGCAGACTTCTCAATGCAAGGTTTAAAATTTAAGTTTATTAACATTTAATGGCATAGTTATTAACTATCATATATCTACTTAATTATAAATTAGTTAGAAATTATTTGTCTAATATTCAAACAATTATTACCGATAAATGTTCGAACGTCCCCGTAATTAAAAATAGTCTGAATCAGGGAGGAGAAAAAGCCGGATTCTTTGTATGGCAAGCAACCAAATGATTGAAAAAAAACAGGGCTGCCTTAAACAGACAGCCCCATTCAGAAGAAACGTAAAACTATTTCGCTAGAAGATCAAACGAACGCCGAGAAGGCAGCCCCATGTACTGATAGTGTTAACATACTTACTGACGGTAGCCTTGCTTTTGAAATCACCAAGAGAATTGGCATTAAGTGTGTAGACCGGTGCAGCTGTAGCGCTTCCCCTGGTATCAACCCTGAGCGGGCGAACATTATCATAGCTTGCAAGCGGATTGTTGGGATAGGTGCCCCATTTATTGTTAATAAGGTTTCCTATATTCAGGAAGTCGACGCTGAACTGCAATGTATATTTATGTTCGCTTCCAAAATTTGTGAATACATCCTGAAGCAGTTTTGCGTCGAAACGGTGTAGCCATGGCTTTAATTCCCCGAACCGTTCTGCATATAACCCTTCACGGGAGCTCAGATATTTATTGCCCGTGACATAAGTCCAGAAGGCATCCTGCTGTTCAGCTGCAGTCATTCCTTTGTAATCGGCAAATGTCAGCTCGGTTGCGTTTTTGGGAATGTACATAAGGTCTGAAGCGTTGCCATCACCGTTTTGATCGTTGGAATAAGTATATGACCAACGGCCTGTCTGATATCCTGAGTAAACCAGGGTGATAGTTGTGGCAAGATGTTCGGCATACTCGATCCTGTATGAAACACTTCCGATAAGTTTATGCGGAGTTGCAAACCCTGAATAGCTAAGTCCGGGGTTGTTCAGACTGCCAACCGCGGCATTGGAGCTCCATGCTGATGAAGCAGATGATCCCGGGTTTGCGGTGACGTCTTTAGCCATTGTATAGGTATATGCAAACATTCCTGACAGGCCGTTGCTGAAATTCTTTGACAGCATGGCTGTAAGAGAGTACTGGTACCCTTCCCTTGTATTGGAAAGCTCCATTGCATTACTTACATCAGCTACTACTTTTGCTGCAGTGGAGTTTGTCCAGTAGGTCCGGTTATCGGGACCTATCATTTTTCCGGTTGGAGCAGATTCGTTGATATTAACCTGTTTTACAGCGTTCAAATCCTTTGAGAAAATAGCTTCCCCCGTGAATATCATATCCCAGGGCAATTCAACATCCACTGCCAGGTTGGAACGCCATACCTGCGGGAACTTGAAATTCTTAGCTACCTGAGCCAGTGAAGATCCGATGGGTAATGTACTGGGGCTCTGCGGGAACAATGATGGATTTGCCATAATAAACTGCTTATAGTCGGGATGGAATGCCAGACCTGCAAGATTTGCATTCCCCGGGCCCCAACCGATTTCCGGAACCTGTATCAGCCCGGAGTTTGTGGGCTGGTTGGTAAACCATACAAAGGGCAGCAGTCCGGTAAAAACACCTGATCCGCCCCGTATCTGAAGCGACCTGTCGCCCCTGACGTCATAGTTGAATCCGAAGCGCGGCGATACAAGCAGCTGTCTTTTTGGCCAGGTGCCGACATTCATCTTCTCTCCATTGGCAAATGTAAGAGCAGATATGGCAGGATTATCCTTCATCTTATCAAAATACATCGGCAGCTCCAGTCTGACTCCGTAAGTCACTTTCAGCCTCGGAACCACCTGCCATTCGTCCTGTGCGTAAGCTGCACCCATGCCAAATGTGGCAACCGCTCCGGGAGCATCCACACCGTTGTATCCGTAGGTAACTCCAAATCCAATCGGATCAGCTCCGTTAATAAAGTCATCAACGGATCCATACCTGTAATATGAGGTACCCTCACGGATGTAGGAATTACGGAAGAAAAGCCTGTCGAAAGCTGCACCGATAGTAAGCGTATGACGGTTAAGGTTAACAGTCAGATTATCGGTAAAGCTTAATGTTTTGTTAGTCACGTCGTTGTTGAAGCTGAAAAGCTCATAGCCAAATGACATATACTGGTCACCGCCCTCCCAGATGTCAACGAACGGGAAGAGGGATGAATTGCTTGTACGGGTATCCTGGATATATGTGTAGCTAGAAAGCAATTTGTTTGAAAACCTGGCTCCGAATGTGCTGTTCAGTTCACCGGTAATGGAACGGACGGTATTCTTGAATCCGTAGAAGGAATTTGAGAATGCAAGTGACTGGCTGCTTATGCGTTCTGAGTTGCGCGCATTATTGGGTGGTCCGCTGTTTGGATTAGTCTGCTGGTCGGATGTTCCTACAACGTCATTATAACGGACGGTCAGTTTGTGATTCCGGGAGATGTTCCAGTCCACACGAGCGAGAAATTTGGTATTTTTGTTCTCAAACGGATCAAAATCCTTGTATTTTCCCGCATCATAATTATAATTCGTTGAAAGAAAATCCTTCACCCTTATCATATCTGACTCCAGAGTACGGGAAATCAACAGATCAGAATTGGCAACACCATCCGTGCTGGGCTTCCAGCTTACACCCGGACTGGTTTCCTTTTCTTTCTCTCCGCTCAAAAAGAAAAACAGTTTATTTTTAATTATCGGCCCGCCTACCCTGAAGCCGAAATTCTGAGAGCTTCTTGTGTTGGCGTCTTTTACTTCAAACGTATCAACTCTATTCCCCGTAAATGATTTCGGCCTTATGTAAGTGTAGACTGATGCTTTAAAAGTATTGTCACCACTGCGGGTAACCGCATTGATACTGGCACCTGTAAACTGTGACTGGCGGATATCATAGGGAGCAACGTTTACAGAAATTTCCTCTATTGCATCGAGGGAGATCGGCTGTGCACTTCCACCCGGCAGGGGGTTGCTGCTGAGGCCGAAATTATTGTTAAAGGCAGCGCCATCAACAGTGATAGTGTTAAACCGGCCGTCGCGGCCAACAAAAGAGTTACCCTGTGCCTGAGGAGAATATTTTGTGAAGTCCGTAATACTGCGCGATATTGACGGAAGGTCGGCCAGCTGAGCACGGCTTATGTTAGTCTGGGGTCCTGAACGCTGGGAACTTAGAATTGAATTGCGCATAACTGCTGTGACTACTACCTCATTTAAAGTGGTCGTGGCAGTAGCGAGCGTGGCATTCTGTACATAGTTTTCACCAAGCTTGAGAGTAATGTCGGTATAACTGCTGGGGTTGTATCCGATAAATGAGACTTTTATAGTATAAGGTCCCCCTACACGCATATTCTGAATGCTGTAGTTGCCGGCATTGTCAGCAGTTGTTGCATACTGTGTCCCGGAAGGTGTGTGTATGGCAACTATTGTGGCGCCGGGCATCGGTTCCCCGGCTTCGTCAACCACCCTGCCGCTGAGTCCGGATGTAGTAACCCCCTGCCCGAAGGTAATGAGGGATATCAAAAGGAATAGCAGAGAAAGTTGCAGATGCTTTGTTTTCTTCATAAAATAGGGTTTTAGGTTTAAAAATTTCTGGCAATATTATTCCAAATAATTGATTCTCTTGTTACAACGGAGTTAAGAAATTATTAATTCCGGTGCGCCAATTTACCTATCTTTGAATGACCCTTCCCAGCTTTGAAATAAATTGTTTTTAACAAATTATGAGCATAATCTGTTAATATTTTATCTGAAAAGTTCCTGCATAATTCTGCCCGTTGCACCGGTATTTTTTGTAATATAAATACCTGCCGTTTTAGAATACTTTAAGTAAAACATCTCATCATCCAGTAACTTTTCAAGTATATCTGAGAATTTTGCATATGAATCGAAAGTTATTGCACCATTTTCATTGATCAATTCCACAGCCTCCCGGTATTTTTCATAGTTCGGACCGAACAAAACGGGTACTCCCCAGCATGCCGGTTCAAGAATATTATGGATCCCGCTGCCGAATCCCCCTCCTACCTCAGCTATGTAAGCATACCTGTACGCCGATGAGAGCATGCCTATATTATCTATTATCATTACCCTGGCATCGGCCGAGTCTGAATTAAACCGGGAATATCTGACATGCTTTACATTCAGAAGCTTTTCAAGCCTTTCGATATTTGGATTATCGATCTCGTGCGGTGCAAAAACCCATTTCATTTTCCCCGGAAAGCTGTTTATATACCTGGTGATTATCTCCTCATCCCTCTTCCAACTGCTGCCTGCCAGGAATAGTTTCTCTCCTCCCCGGAATTGCCCGATCTGAGTAATCTCTTTCGCATTTGCAGTAATACGTGCTACCCGGTCAAACCTTGTATCACCTGTAATATATATATTCTCCAGTCCTATCGCGTTAAGCAGGTCCTTCGACGTCTGATCCTGTACAAATATCTTTGCAAACCGGCCCAGCATAACCCTGAAAAAAGAACCGTACCACCTGAAAAAATGCTGCCCGGGCCTGAAAATGGCTGAAACCAGGTACAGGGGAATATGATTCCTGTAAAGCACTGAAATATAGTTATACCAGAATTCATATTTTACGAAGATCACAAACTCGGGGTTGACAAGCTCAATAAACCTCGCGGCATTTGCCGGAGAATCAGAAGGCAGATAAATGATACTGTCGGCTGCCGCTGTTCCTTTTATAATCTCATAGCCGGAAGGCGAAAAGAAGGTAAGAATTAGTTTGTACTCCGGGTGCTTACTTTTTATTTTCTCTATTACCGGCCTTCCCTGCTCAAATTCACCCAGTGAAGCACAATGAACCCATATGTTCCTCTCCCGGGGATTTATCACCTCCCTGTACCTGACCCTCCAGTTTTTCCGGCCCTGTGTCCAGAGAGAGGCTTTTGAATTAAAAGGAGATAATATGTGAATAAGAGTCGTGTAAATAAATATCCCGAGGTTATATAACAGTATCATAAGGGCAGTTTTGGAAGTGACAAAGGTAGAAAAAAAGGGGTAACGACCCAACGGCTCAAAGGCCAGTTTTACCCCAGCACTGTTACACCGTTGCGCTGTTATGCCGTTAATTTATTCCTCCATTTACGTTTTGGATGAAATTACTTCTATTTTTGTACCTCATATCCCGGTTCCAATGGTCAGACTTATTGCACTTATTATCTCAATCGTACTGCAGATCATAGCTGCATCTATAGCTCTGAGATTTATGAAGCTGACCAAGTACAGGCTTTCCTGGATTCTTCTCTCCATATCTTTCGTATTCATGGCTGTCCAGAAATTCATACAGCTGTTTGAATATTTCAGGGGAACTCCCTCATATAGCTGGCAGATGATCGACGAATGGATTGGGGTACTTATTTCATTTATGATAATTGTAGGGGTTGTACTTATCCGCGAATTATTCTCATCGCTCAAACGTGCTGAGACCGACAGGGTCAAAACCGAAAAGCGGGTCTTAAATGCAATAATCAACACGGAGGAGAATGAGAGGAAACGTTTTGCCAAGGATCTGCACGACGGGCTGGGGCCGATCCTGTCGACAGTAAAAATGTCTCTTTCTGCGCTTAACGACAGAATTAAAGATCCCTCCGGAACCATCATACTTACCAACACAAACCATCTTGTCAATGAAGCAATAAGTACAATAAAGGACATTTCAAATAACCTGAGTCCGCATATCCTCTCTAATTTCGGACTTGTAAGCGCCATAAGCGCATTTACAACCAAAATAAATCAGACGAAAACCGTTGAAATTGATTTCAAATCCAATATGGAAACACAACGGCTTGAAAATGATAAAGAGGTGGTTGTCTACAGGGCTGTATGCGAACTGATCAACAATTCGATCCTCCACTCCGGAGCCTCAAGGATTGAAATAGAATTGAACAAACACGAAAAATTTGTTACTTTGCAGTTTTACGATAACGGTCGGGGGTTCGATACCTCCACTCTCAGCAAGGAAGATATCAAGGGAATGGGTTTATCTAATATTGAAACACGCGTTAAAACCGTTGAAGGGGTTTTCATACTCGAGAGCATGCCGGGAAAAGGGACCAGCGCTCTGATCAAAATGATTGATTGATACTGTCATATCAGACCTGTAATAAATGGAAAAAATCCGCATAATAATCACTGATGATCATCAGCTCTTCCGTAACGGACTGAAAATTCTCCTGAATGCCTTCCCGGAATTCGAGGTCATTGCCGAAGCTTCAAACGGGGCAGAATTCCTTAAAATACTGAAGGATACACCGGCAGATGTTGTGCTGATGGATATAAATATGCCTGAAATGGATGGCATTGAAGCAACCAGGAAAGGACTTAAACTCAATCCGGGAATCGACATCATTGCCCTGTCGATGTATGGGGAGGAAGAATATTATTACAAGATGGTTGATGCCGGCGCCAAAGGATTTCTTCTTAAAGATTCAGATATCTCGGAAGTAAAGGAAGCCATCATGACAGTAAGAAAAGGTGGCAGCTATTTTTCACAGGAACTGCTTTATCATGTCATTCAGAAAATCAAGCACCGTGAAAACGAAAGCAAAACGGCAAACCTTTCCAAAAGAGAAAAGGAGATACTTCTAAAGATCTGCGAGGGACTCTCCAACCAGGAGATAGCCGAAACACTTTTCATAAGCAAAAGGACAGTTGATAAGCACAGGGCAAATCTGCTGGGAAAAACAAATTCAAAAAATACGGCCAGCCTTATCCTTTTTGCGATCAGAAATAAACTGATTGAAATCTGACGCGGAAAAAATAAAATTCCGACATTTGTATAACAGGTTATTTTGCTGCATCCGGAGAGGTGACTTTTGATCTTTCCAAAACCTTTGCCTGTTAAAACAATTTAAACCAAACAGAGATGTCTGAATCATATAATCTGGGTAAGACAGGAGAAGATGTCGCAACTGATCACCTCAGGAAATCAGGCTTCAAAATACTTTACAGGAACTGGAAATGGGGAAAGCATGAAATTGATATCATAGCCGAAAAGAATAACGTGGTGGTCTTCGTTGAGGTAAAGACCCGCACTGATGATTACCTGATGGACCCCAGAACAGCAATCACCCGCGAGAAGCAAAGATCAATAATCTTTGCAGCGGAAGGCTATATTCAGAGATTTAATATCGACAAGGAAAGCCGGTTTGATGTTTTGACCATCATAAAAAAAGAGGAGTCTTTCGAAATAGATCATATTGAAGATGCTTTTTATCCAACCTTGAGATAGTATTACATAATGGACATCGAATCCCTGAGAGAATATTGCATCTCGAAAAAGGGGGCCACAGAGAGCTTCCCCTTTGGCGAAGAAACCCTCGTCTTTAAGGTATCAGGTAAAATTTTTGCCCTCGTAAACCTTTACGGCGATCTGAGTATAAACCTTAAATGCGATCCGGAATTCGCCATCGAGCTCCGGGAAAGGTATGCTGCCGTTACCCCCGGGTACCATATGAATAAAAAACACTGGAACACGGTAAATCTTGATGGGACAGTTCCTGACAAAGAGGTGTTTTCCTGGATAGATCATTCTTATGACCTGATTGCCGGTAAAAAGTGAAATTTGTTAAGAAAAATTGTGTAGTCTTTACTGCAAAAATGACAACTTTTGCAAGCTGCACATTATTAACTACTTGCATTTTAATAGGCTTAATCTTTCTGGTTATAAAGGCAAGTTCGCTGGAAGTGAACATGTAACGGGAGTGTGGGATCCTTCGCTTCGCTCAGGATGACAGCGTGTTATGGGGTCAACAGAGGGAAAAGCGGCGATTCGCAGGTACATTTGCTTTTGATACCACATCGCTTCTGCGAATCGCCGCTTTTCCCTCTCTCCCAATATATTAGCCCGTCATTCCGAGCGCCAGCGAGGAATCCCAAACTCCCGTAACAGCTACTCTTAAATGCGCTCCCTTTCAGGGCTTGATATCCCGTGCCTCCGGTCTCCGTTAGCATGTATGAAAGATGGTTTTCGCCCCGTAGGGGCATAATAACATAACGCAGGGCAACGCCCTGTGCGGATAAGCCCCCCATGTCCCAAAGCCCCGTAGGGGCGCAATAAAATTACGCAAAATGCACTGATCAAGCGAAGGTCATGCTTGTGTAACCCGTACAAAATTAATTGATTCTTGTTGTCATAATACCAGAAGTACAAAACTTTGGAAAAACCCTATTAATGACAACATTTGTAAACTACACATTATTAACTACTTGCATTTTAATAGGCTTAATCTTTCTGGCTATAAAGGCAAGTTCGCTGGAAGTGTACATGTAACGGGAGTGTGGGATCCTTCGCTTCGCTCAGGATGACAGCGTGTTATGGGGTCAACAGAGGGAAAAGCGGCGATTCGCAGGTACATTTGCTTTTGATACCACATCGCTTCTGCGAATCGCCGCTTTTCCCTCTCTCCCAATATATTAGCCTGTCATTCCGAGCGCCAGCGAGGAATCCCAAACTCCCGTAACGGCTACTCTTAAATGCGCTCCCTTTCAGGGCTTGATATCCCGTGCCTCCGGTTTCCGTTAGCATGTATGAAAGATGGTTTTCGCCCCGTAGGGGCATAATAACATAACGCAGGGCAACGCCCTGTGCGGATAAGCCCCCCATGTCCCAAAGCCCCGTAGGGGCGCAATAAAATTACGCAAAATGCACTGATCAAGCGAAGGTCATGCTTGTGTAACCCTTACAAAATTAATTGATTCTGGTTGTCATAATACCAGAAGTACAAAACTTTGGATAAAAACTGCCAATGACAATATTTATTATATTGTTTGTTTAAAAACACTTAAAACTTAGGATGTTGAATATAGAAAAATAGGTAAGAAGAAATCAAGGAATCAACCACCCCGGTCGGGCATAAAATTTTGTATATATATGATAATCAGTCGTCCCGAATATTAGTCTTCCCCGCAGGCTGGCTCCTCCCTAAAATTGCCCACCAGTAATTTCTTACAGAATTTGAGTATAAAACGCTCCCGATGACATCACTTTATTACGCCCCTACGGACAGAACAACTCAAATTTCCAATTTTGAATAAATCCAGAGAATCAAAGAAAAGACCGGGAATCTGTATAGCAATTCTATTAAAACATCTTTTTTTGAATATCTGGTAAAAAGCTGATAATATTTTGAGGCAAGATCTCTCCTGCCGGCGGCAATCATTATGAGAATCCCGTTTCTGCAGATTTTATAGAATTGCCTGGGCCTGTACCGGCAGGTTATGTCCAGATAAAATTCTTCTTCAATCAGGCTTTCATATTTGCACTTCACTTTCGGAAAATTGAATTTTGCTACCGAAACCCTGTCCTCACCTTCAGTATGGATTATATCTAAAACTTTGTGGATATAATACTTATTTGCTCTTGAATTAATTTTGTACCATAGTATATTTTCTAACCCATAGGCATTTTCATTGAATAAGTCATTTTGCAGAAGAGTTGTCTTCATCAGTCCCCAGTAATCGCCTTTGACAAAGGGAATAATCTCATTACCATTTATATAACCATCCTTTGTTAATCCTTCTCCGGTTAATATCCCTGTGATAGCGTCGGCACCGTTACCAATAACAGAGGTTATATTACTGTCAAAGTTCAGGGGAACGTTCATTAATGTCTCTATTGCCTCAGGGAGCAATTCATCGTCCGAATCAAATGTTCCGAACCACTCCCCCCTGATCACTTTTAATCCGCAGTTTTTGGCAGCAGTGGCTCCTTTATTTAATTTGCATACAAATATTCTTATCCTGGGATCAGTGTATCTCTTCAGAACTTCGAGAGTATTATCAGTTGATCCGTCGTCGACAATTATTAATTCAAAATTCCTGTAGGTCTGTTTTAAAACACTGTCAACCGCCCTGATAATAGTAAGAGCCCTGTTATAAGTAGCCATAACAATGCTCACCAGAGGTAAAGTTTGGTTCATATGTGCTTTATTTTGCTATCTCTAAAACTTTGATCTGATATTTTTACTAAAATTAAATGTTTTCCACGCTCATTCAAAATATTCCTGGCTCTTTAAATTGTTGGTGACAACTGATATTCAGTTTTCTCTTTTAACAGGATCTATTCTGCCATCAGATTGCACCCTCTTATATCACTGTTGTCGAATCTTCCCAGGACTTCAAAGCCCCCGTCTTCATGCAGACTTCCCAGGTCACCCGTAGCAATGAATGAACAAGAATTGATATTAGCCAGGTCAGCAATGTTGATGCCTCCCGTCTTTCCCG
Organism: uncultured Bacteroidales bacterium; assembly: GCA_963816345.1. Taxonomy (GTDB): domain Bacteria; phylum Bacteroidota; class Bacteroidia; order Bacteroidales; family VadinHA17; genus LD21. The sequence goes on along the minus strand of CAWFKI010000003.1, from coordinate 110,117 downwards.
GTTGCGAATAGAGTGAAAAAGGATCCTGCGGGTCCCTGATATAAACCTTCATCCATGGTGGACAGTAAAATATTCCGTCTCCTGACGAATATGCCTGGCTCAGCAGTTCTGTCATGCCATATTCTGAATGTACTGAACTTATATTGCACCTTTCCTTCAGAATCTCATGGAGCTCCTGCCGGATTATCTCTTTCCTCCTGCCTTTCATACCGCCGGTTTCCATTACTATGACTCCCGACAGATCAGGAGACCAGCGCTCGGCAAGATCGAGAAGGGCGAAGCTTACCCCGATCAGAAGGATCTTTTTATCCCTGTCATCTGATCTTTTCAGGGCGTTCAGTAAGGCTTTATCATTCCCTTTATAGAATCCGCTCAGCGGATGCCTGCTATCCCTAATAAGGCTGTCTGCCATATAGACCAGTGACGATCCCTCACGTTCGGTATATGACGGAAGCAGTGCAATAATACAGTAATTGCCGGGATCACCGTAGAAAAGCCTGAAGGTTTTTGAAAAGCTCTTCTCATACAGACTCAGGTCGCTGACAAAATGTTTTGAGGGTAAAACCCCTGTGGTTCCGCTGCTCTCAAACACCTTCTCCACAGGCCTGCTGCCGGTCAACACTTTATGACTCCTGAAAAATTCCACGGGAAGGAAAGGAACATCAGCAATTGATTCCGGAGAACCCCCGGTTTTCCCCAGGGCATTTAAAAACTGACTATAGATTTCATTCTGGCCGGATTGATAATTGAATACCCCGAGGGCTGCTTCCCAAAAATCTTCCCGGCTCTTAATTTCGAAAATACTATCTTTTAATGCTGCGGTCATTTGACCGGGAAAGTTGTCGATCCATCTGGCTGGTATACCCATTCGAAGGTGCATTCCCCGTAAGGCAGGCTATTCCTGGTTTCATTAACAGTGCTGATAATCCTGAGTTTTGCATAGCAGTTGGTGCCGGATCTGTAAACCCAGACCTGGTTATCACTTATGAGATCTGCCATCTCTGTCCATTGATAAGTTCCGACACTCTTCAGATTATTGAAGGCCTCAGCAGCTGTCTGGGAATCCGGGTAGTCACCGATCTTGTAAAATGAAGGATTCAGGTTATCAGCCTGTAATGATAATACGTTTGTGGGGCTGTCATAGATAGTAATATCAGGACCGGGAGATTCGATTGTTGAGACCTTTTTAGCCTGTGAGAAAGAGAATCCGTAGACGAAATAGGTTGTGGTCTGATATGTAGTATTGTCAATCGTAACAGTGCCTGACCCGGGAGGTGCGGGGTTGCTGCTTTTTTTGCAGCCGGACAAAACCCCCGCTGATATAAATATGATAATAAATAACCTTTTCATCATTCCTAATCTCATCTCTCTATGCTCTGTACCCCGTGCCCTGTGCTATGTTTCCCCTTTAGGGGTCTATTCTCCCCGGATTGCTGTTATTCCCGGCAGCTTCTTCCCTTCCATATATTCCAGCATGGCTCCGCCACCGGTGGAGACATAACTTACCTTGTCGGCAAGACCGTTTTTATTTATTGCAGCTACGGAGTCGCCTCCCCCGATAAGGCTGAATGCGCCCTTTGCAGTAGCAGAGGCGATTGCTTTCGCCATGGCTGTGGTGCCTTTAGAAAATTTCTCCATTTCGAATACTCCCATCGGGCCGTTCCATAGAATGGTTTTTGAGTTTTCGATAACCGAAGAAAACAGATCAATTGATTTCTTTCCGATGTCCATGCCAAGCCATCCGTCCTCAATGCCATCAACCGGAGTGACTACTGTATCGGCCTCATTATCAAACTTATTCCCATTAAGACTATCGACCGGCAGATAGAGCTTTACCTTCTTTTCCTTTGCCTTTTCAATAAGTTTCAGAGCCAGATCAAGCTTATCCTCCTCACAAAGTGACTTGCCAATCTTTCCACCCATGGCTTTAACAAACGTGTAGGTCATGCCTCCTCCAATAATCAGATTATCTACCCTGTTAAGAAGGTTTTCAATCAGCATGATTTTATCAGAGACTTTCGCTCCGCCCATTACGGCTGTAAAGGGACGTTGTGAATTGTTCAGAACCTTATCCATTGCTGCGAGCTCGCTATTGATCAGAAATCCGAACATCCTCAGCTCCGGTGGAAAATAATCTGCCATCACAGCTGTTGTGGCATGTGCACGATGGGCAGTACCGAAAGCGTCATTGACATATACCTCAGCATATCCGGCAAGTTTTTTTGCCATCTCTTTCTGCCTTATTTTCATCTCTGCCTTGGCGGCTTTCTTTTCCTCATCCGATACTGTTTCCGGTAAAATTGGCTTTCCTTCCTCCTCAGGGTAGAAACGTACATTCTCGAGAAGCAGGATCTCGCCCGGTTTGAGGGCCGCCGACATTCTTACAGCAGACTCGCCCAGACAATCATCTGCAAAAAGTACCTTTTTGCCCAGATGCTTCTCGAGAACAGGCAGCACAGGCTTCAGGGAATACTTTTCCATACGCCCTTCCGGCCTTCCCAGGTGAGACATCAGTATAAGGCAGCCGCCATCATTAAGAATCTTTTTAATTGTAAGCAATGCTCCCCGTATACGGGTATCATCAGTCACCACAAAGGTTTTTTTATCCAGAGGTACATTAAAATCAACCCTGACAATCGCTTTTTTACCTTTGAAATTAAAGTCCTGAATCATTTTCATAGATCAAGTATTTTTATTTTAATAAATATTTTTCCTTTTACAAACCTACATTTTTTTTAGATATAAATGTTTGACAAAAATCATCTTATTAATCCGGTGAACTTAACTTCTGCCCGGTTTGTTACACCTTCTTGAAATATTAATTAAATTTGAAAAAAAGTCATGGCAAAAATCACATTTAAAGGAAACCCGGTAAACACTTCGGGAAATCTACCGGCAAAAGGGACCAAAGCTCCTGATTTCAAACTTGTCAAATCTGATCTCAGCGATCTGTCTTTATCAGAACTTAAGGGGAAAAAGCTTTTGCTGAATATCTTCCCGAGTCTTGAGACCTCTGTTTGCTCGGCAGCTTTACGTAAATTCAACAAGATCGCAGCCGAAAAACCAAATGCAACCGTACTGGCCATCTCAAAGGATCTTCCTATGGCTCATGCCCGTTTCTGTTCCACTGAAGGGATCAATAACCTGGTTACCCTTTCAGGTTACCGCGACTCGGCTTTTGGAAAAGCATATGGTGTTGATACACTTGATGGACCCTTTGCCGGCCTGTATGCACGCAGTGTTGTCATTGTTGATGAGAAAGGTATCGTAACATATAACCAGCTTGTCCCTGAAACCGCCGAGGAACCTGACTACGATTCTGCCCTGGCAGCATTATAAAAACATTAAAAAAGATCCCGGTAATCCCCGGAAAGAAAATTGTTCAGATGAATTTCAAACAGATACCCGGCCAGGATGAGATCAAAGCAAGGCTCCTCCGCTCGGTCCGGGAAGAGAGGGTAAGCCATGCCCAGCTGTTTGCCGGTCCGGAAGGATGCGGCGGCATGGCTCTCGCTCTTGCATTTGCCAGATTTATCAGTTGTGAGGACCGGAAAGGTGATGATTCATGCGGCGTATGCAAATCGTGTGTCAAATATGAGAAACTGATACATCCCGATCTTCATTTTGTATTCCCGGTCATAAAAGGGAAAAAGGGACCAGATCCTGTCAGCGATAATTACATGGTGGAATGGAGGGAGTTTGTCAGGAAATCTCCTTTTTTTACACTCAATGACTGGCTGGATTCAATCGAGGTCGGAAATGCACAGGGGATGATATTCGCCTCTGAGGCTTCTGAAATAATAAAAAAACTGAGCCTCAAAACATTCGAATCGGAGTTTAAGATAATGATCATCTGGCTTCCTGAAAAAATGCATCAGGCCACTTCAAATAAGCTGCTTAAGATGATCGAGGAACCACCGGATAAAACCCTGTTCCTGCTTGTATCGGAAGAGCCTGATAAGGTTATTCCAACCATTCTCTCAAGATGTCAGCTGGTAAGGATCCCCACTTTCAGCAACTCCGATATCGAAAAATATATTAAAGGCCGGTTCGATCTTCCGCAGGAAAAAGCCGGAGATATTTCACGCGTTTCAAACGGTAACATCATCAGAGCCATTGAGCTTTGTGAAGATGAGGAATCCTCTCTGGCAAACCTAGAATACTTCAAAAGCCTGATGCGGTTTGCGTGGAAAAGAGATGTCCTTTCGATAATAGCATGGTCGGAGGAGATGGCAGCAACAGGCAGGGAATACCAGAAGAACTTTATATCCTTCTCCATGAGGCTGCTCCGGGAAAACCTAATGCTCTCTCTCGATCAGGGCCGCAACAATCTGGTTTTCCTGGCCGGGCAGGAGGCGGCCTTTTCAGGAAACTTCCACCCCTTCATCAATCAGAATAACATCTATCCGCTGACTGACGAATTTAACCTCGTCTTTTCTCATATTGAGGCTAACGGAAATGCAAAAATTATCTTTCTCGATCTTGCCCTGAAAGTTACCCGCCTCATCCGCTAAGGTGAATCAATTATTGAAATAATCTTTTTATTCACTATTTTTGCGGAGTAAATTCGTTAGTAAAGAAGTTCAATGACAGATTACGATGATATTCAGGGTCAAACCGGAGAAGAGATCCATTTGCCCGACATAACATATAAACCGGGATATAATAAACTTGATTCATACAACTGGCTGAATGATCTCCCGGAGGTTCCGGATGGGAATGACATAGTAGAGATCCGCTTTAAAAACACAAGGAAAGGATTTTACAGGAATGTGAACGGGCTCAGGCTCGATATCGGTGATATAGTAGCAGTTGAAGCTTCTCCCGGCCATGATATCGGCAGGGTATCGATGATAGGATTCCTTGTTGCCGAACAGCTGAAAAAGATCAAGGTGCATCCCTCTCCCGATGATATGAAAAAGGTCTACAGGAAGGCAAAGCCTGTTGATATTCAGAAATGGGAAGAAGCCAAAAAGCTTGAGACAACAACGATGCTTCGCTCGAGACAGATCTCGGAGGATCTCAAACTCAATATGAAAATCGGTGATGTCGAATACCAGGGAGACAAGACCAAGGCTATCTTTTATTACATAGCAGATGAACGGGTGGACTTCCGTCAGCTGATTAAAGTGCTGGCAGAGGAGTTCCGCGTCAGGATTGAAATGCGGCAGATAGGAGCCCGCCAGGAAGCAGGAAGAATAGGAGGAATAGGCTCCTGCGGAAGAGAGCTCTGCTGTTCAACTCATATAACAAACTTTATTTCGGTCACTACAACCCATGCAAAATACCAGGAGCTGTCGCTTAACCCCCAGAAACTGGCCGGTCAGTGCAGCAAACTGAAATGTTGCCTTAATTTCGAACTCGATTGCTATGTTGACGCCCAACGGTCATTTCCTCCAAAAGATGTCCCCCTTGAGGCTCTCGATTGTACCGCATATTTCCAGAAAATTGAAGTCCACAAAGGAATTTACTGGTATTCCACTGATCTCAACTCAACAGCCAATCTCATAGCACTGACGGTTCAGCGGGTAAGAGAGATCCAGTCTCTGAACAGGAAAGGGAAAAAAGTTGATCACCTGCAATCGTTCAGTGATATCGCCGAAACAGCTCCGGTCTCACAGGACCTGCTGAAGAATAACAGTCTGACCAGATTCGACCCTCCGGAGAAGAAAGGAAACCAGAACAAACAGTCCAACAAAAGAAAAAACAGGAGATTCAATGACAAAAGGAATAAATAACTGGCTCTCCTTCCTTGCGCTGACCTCTTTCATACTGCTCTCATCATGCAATAATAATGTTGTCTATACCGATTCTGTCGCAATGCCAGGCAGAACATGGGAACTGATGAATATCGCTAAATTCAAAGTCCCTGTAAAAGATACAGTTAACAGCAATAATGTAATTTTTACAATCAGAACCGGCTCCTCTTACCCCTTCCGTAATATCTACCTCTTTGTCAAAACTACCTCTCCTGACGGAAAGTCCATTACCGATACTCTCGAGTACTTTCTTGCAGATGAAAGGGGAAAATGGTATGGCAGAGGCTTCGGAGATATCCATGAAATGAATCTGCCATATAAATCAAATGTCTATTTTCCCCTTAAGGGTACATACCATTTCAGTATTCAGCATGGTATGAGGACCGGGGATCTGAAAGGCGTTTATGATTTCGGACTAAGGATAGAAAAGACCACCAAATAAATCATCGGAAGTGGGAAAAAATAAGCTTGCCAGATGGAACGAGCTGGAAACTTTCAGCAATGTGATCCAGCCTGATATCGGCGATGTCATTGCAAAAGACCATCCTGTGAAAGGAAGTTGGAAACAACTGGTCTTTGGAAACCTGAATCCTGTTATACTTGAACTTGGGTGCGGCAAGGGAGAGTATACTGTCGGACTTGCAACACGGTTTCCCGGGAACAACTATATAGGGGTTGATATCAAAGGTGCGAGGATGTGGCGCGGAGCTAAAATATCAAATGAAGAAAAACTTCTGAATGTCGCATTCCTCAGGACCAGAATAGAGTTCATCAATTCCTTTTTCTCCGCAGATGAGGTGGATGAGATCTGGATAACATTTCCTGATCCTCACCCGGGAGGAAGAAATTCAAACAAGCGGCTTACCTCACCATCCTTCCTTAACATTTACCGCCTTTTTCTTAAAGACAGGGGTCTGATACATCTGAAGACCGATAATAACGAGTTGTATAACTATTCGAAAAAAATTGTCCTGCATAACGGACTGGAACTCGCCAACGCTACAACTGATCTCTATTCCGGTAACAATCAGGATGAGATCCTTGCCCTGAAGACGCACTATGAAAAGATTTTCCTCCGTGAAGGACTGAAGATCAGCTACCTCTCATTCAGACTTGCCAAAGATAGGACAATGGAAGATGCCCCGTTCAGAACATAAGGAAAACAGTGACTTTTTTTCCAGGGTCTATGAAGTAACCCGCATGATACCCTTTGGAAGGGTAACATCATACGGAGCGATTGCCCGCTATTTAGGCTCCGCCGGATCAGCCCGTATGGTTGGCTGGGCCCTGAATGTTTCCCATAATGACAAGGATTTTATCCCTGCTCACAGGGTAGTCAACAGGAACGGATTACTTACCGGGAAACACCATTTCGGAAACTCAACCACCATGGAACAGCTTCTTTCAAATGAAGGGCTGATAATCGAAGACGACAGGATAATAAACTTCAGGGAAAAATTCTGGGATCCCTCTGCAGAACTTGAATAAATATTTTGCGTTCTGCTAAAAAAATGGTAAAATTGCAGGTTGTTTATAATTAATTTAAATAAAAATAGCTTCAAAAAGTCAGATTTGTACTTCGCCCTGAATCCTGATAAGTTTAAGTGCCTGCCAGGAATCAGTCGCAAAAGAAAAAATTAATAAATATTCCTTAATACTCATTCCCAATGTTTTCAGAAGAACAGATATTGAAATGCCTCAGCAAGATCAAACACCCGGAAAAGAAAAAGGACATAGTGACTCTTGGGATGATATCGGAGATTGTATCAGGTGAGAAAGGTATATCAATCACATTAACCCCCGAAAAATCCAATGATCCGTTTATTTCATCAATAAGGAGTACTATAGTAAAGACATTAAAGGAGGAGCTCGGACCCGAAGCTGTTATAAATGAGATCATTGTACAGCCCAGGGTGATTGTTGGAAAACAACATGAAAAGCCCAGAGAAATCCTGCCCGGGGTAACGAATATTGTTGCCGTCTCTTCTGGCAAGGGGGGAGTGGGAAAGACGACAATTTCGGTTAACCTGGCAATAGCCCTTGCAAGGAAAGGCTATAAAGTCGGACTTCTTGATGCTGATGTCTTCGGACCCTCCGTTCCCAAGATGTTCGATGCGGAAAAGTACAGACCGGAGGTGATGAGTGAAAAGGATGGTGATCATATAATACCATTAAATAAATTCGGAGTGAAGGTGCTCTCAACCGGCTTTTTTGTCGATCCTTCCGAAGCAGTGATCTGGAGAGGTCCTATGGCGTCAAATTTTCTTAAGCAGCTTATAACCCAGGGAGCATGGGAATCCCTTGATTATCTCCTTGTTGACCTTCCTCCCGGAACCAGCGATATTCATCTTACACTTGTGCAGGAGGTTCCGGTTACAGGAGCAATTGTTATCAGCACCCCTCAGGAAGTGGCGCTTGCTGATGCCATAAAGGCTATTTCAATGTTCCGCAGCGAAAAGATCGATGTACCGGTCCTGGGACTGGTGGAAAACATGTCGTGGTTTACTCCTGCAGAACTTCCAGATAATAAATACTATATTTTTGGAAGGGATGGCGGGAAAAAACTTGCCGACAAAATGAATGTTCCTTTCCTTGGCCAGATCCCTCTTGTTCAGAGTATCTGCGAAGGGAGTGACCAGGGAGATCCTGCAGCCCTGGGTGATTCTGTTACAGGAAACGCATTTATGGAACTGGCTGAGCAACTGACCAGGAGTGTCGAAAAAAGGAATAAAGAGCAGAGACCTACTGTTAAACTTCAGATAACTAAATAAATACTTTAATATATGGCAGATTTAAAAAGCATCAGGGAGAGGGTAGTAAAGGCCCTGGAAAGAGTCAGACCCTATCTTCAGTCGGACGGAGGTGATATAGATCTTATGGATGTTACCGAGGACATGACTGTAAAGGTAAAGCTTACAGGGGCCTGTCATGGCTGCCCCTTCAGCATGCAGACTTTGAAAGCAGGTGTTGAACAGGCAATCATGAAAGAGGTACCCGAAATAAAGAGAGTAATTTCGGCCTGAAAAGCAATTTTCCTCAATTTTCTTTACCTTTGAAATACTACACACAGCTTTAGTCAGTTATAGTATTGTTGGTCATCTTTTGCCTCAATCAAAAAATTAGCGAAATACCTGGTGTTGCTGGGATCTCTTTTGATCCTGATGAGTGTTCGGTTGAAAAAAACACGGATGCCTCGAGGTTTTATCATAGCATGACCGCCAGATACAATATCTATTTCAATGGTTATGAGAACTTTAAGCTGGGCCTTTCTAAAATTTCGAACGGCTACAGGGACGACTATGCTGAGCTATTAAAGGTATTTGAGTTCAGCGACCCGGCTACAGCATCGCTCTGCTCGGGTGATATGGAAAAGGCTATTCAGAAGGCATCAAAGCTGATATCGCTGAAATCGATCACGGCAAGGCCCGAAATCAAGGATAACCGTGAGCCTACCCAGAAAGAAAAGTCACTTCTGGAAATGAAAGAATATAATGAATGGGTGGATGACAGTTATCTTCTGATCGCGAAAGCCCGTTTCTACAAGCATGAATTCAGGGAAGCAGCAACATTGTTCGATTACTGCATCTGAATGCCAATGATGCCGAAATAAAGCTGGAAGCCACAATCTGGCTTGCCAGGGTGAATAATGAGAATGGAAATTATACCGAATCATTAAGAATACTTTCAGATCTGGACCTTACCACCGGTTTCAATAATACATTGAAGTCAATGTACTATACAACGCTGGCAGATCTGTATATCAGGCAAAAAAGATATCCTGAGTCAATTGATCCGCTGTCGAAAGCAATAGGGCTTGTCCCCGGCAAACGCGCAAGATACAGGCTGACATACCTCCTGGCCCAGCTCTACGAACTGACAGGCAATGCAGGACTTGCGACCGCAAATTTCCAGAAAGTAATCAGGATGCATCCCCCCTATGAAGTTGAGTTTTATGCCAGGATAAACATAGCTGGCGTATTTGACATTAACTCAATGGATCCTACCAAAATGAAAAGGGAACTGGTAAGGATGCTTAAGGATTCAAAGAATAAGGATTTCCTCGATCAGATCTATTTTGCACTGGGAAATATGTCGATGAAAGGGGGGAATGAGGCAGAAGCGGTGGATTACTTCCGTAAATCGGCTGCTGCTCCTTCACAGAATCAGAATCAGCGAGGCAGATCATACCTGGCCCTGGCAAATTATTTCTATAATAAGCCTGATTTTATGAGAGCAGGCATGTACTACGACAGCACAGTCTACTTTCTGGACGCATCATATCCTGATTATGCGGCAATTAAAAATAAATCACAGAGCCTTAATACTCTTGTTTCACAATTATCCATCATACAGCTTGAAGACAGTCTTCAGAAGGTGGCTGTCATGAACGAACCCGCAAGGAATGCGCTTATCGCATCAATTATAACCAGGGCAACCAGCGCTGAAAATGAGAGAAAGAGCTCGGAATATGCAGACAGGTACAACCTTGGCCAGTTCTATGAAAATGAAAGACGTTTCCAGGGTAACATAGAACAGGAGGGCAAATGGTATTTTTATAACCAGGCCGCTCTTACATTTGGTCGAACTGAATTCCGCAGAAGATGGGGCGACAGGAAACTTGAAGACAATTGGAGAAGAACAAATAAAGCAAGGGTAAGCACAGCCCAGCTTGCCGGTGGGGAAGAGAATGTACAGGCCGTCAAAGATACTTCTGCTGCCCTGAACGACTATAAAAAACCTGAATTCTACCTGAAAAATCTTCCTCTGACCGACTCCCTGATGAAGGTCTCTAATGAGAGGATAGCCAATGCCATGCTAAACTCAGGAAAAGCCTATGCCGAAAAAATTGCTGATCCTGCCAGAGCCACCGAAGCTTTTGAATCACTCATAAACCGCTACCCGGCAAGCGACCTGGTACCCGAAGCGCTGTACAATCTCTACAAAGTGAATAAAGCGACAAATTTTGCAAGGGCTGAAATATACAGGCAACGTCTTCTGCAACAATACCCCAACAGTGAATATGCCAGGATCCTCTCCGATCCGGCTTATTACGAAAAGAAGCTTGCAGAGATGAAAATGGCCGAAAATACTTACAATCAGGCATACCAGGCTTATGATGAGGAAAGGTTCAATGACGCGATCACCCTTTGCAGCGAAGGACTAACAAAGTATCCAAAGGATATCCTCGCACCTAAATTTCAGCTCCTCCATGCCTATTCGGTTGCAAAGGTGAGCGATGAAAGGGCACTCAAAGCTGATCTGAATATTATTATCAAAACCTGGCCAGAATCAGTTGAACGCAAAAAAGCGGAAGAAATAATAGCATACCTGAACCAGAAAGTGCCTGAACTGAAGATTGAAGAGGATAAAGCAGTTGCTGAGGAGCTATACAAGGCAGATACAACATCGGTACACAAATTCGCTCTGGTGATTACAGATCCTAAATTCAACCTGAACCAGGCAACTTTTGATGTAATAAGCTTTAATATTGATAATTTTACAAATAAAAATTACCGTACGGAAGGCTCTCTTGTAAATAATAAATACATATTGATAACTGTCTCAGGTTTTGCGAATTATGCACAGGCAATGAACTATTACTATAGTTTCAGTGTTGATAAGAATATAAGAAATGGCGGAGCTGCAAAGATGATGACTTTTATTATAAATGATGAAAATCTTAAAATACTTGAAAAGGACGGCAGGCCTGAACGCTATCAGCTTTTCTTTATGGAGAATTACGTTAAATGAAGCCTCCGTACAGCCAGGTGCCGGTTCTGAAATTATTAAGATATCCCAATCATTTTCTGCCAGGTTGAGCAAAACTTAAAATCCGGAAAACAGGCTGTTAAAAAGGTGTTGATCATAAGACTCATATGAGAAAAATAAGAATTCTTTGGACCGATGATGAAGTTGAGGCATTGAAACCTCACATCTTCTTTCTTGAGGAGAAAGGATATGAGATCGATACCTGCTCAAACGGTAATGATACAATTGACCTTGTAAGGCAGAACCGTTACGATCTTATTTTTCTTGATGAAAATATGCCGGGATTAAGCGGGATTGAAACATTAAAACTCATAAAAGAGGTGCGCACAGATATCCCTGTTGTAATGATCACCAAAAGCGATGAGGAAGATCTTATGGAAGCTGCCATCGGCTCTGAGATAGCGGATTATCTGATAAAACCTGTTAAGCCGAAACAGGTTCTCCTGGCAATAAAGAAGATACTCGACCAGAAACGGCTGGTGACTGAAAAAACAACAACGGATTACAGGCAGGAATTCAGCAGGATCACCAACATGATTTCATCTGCTTCCACATTCGGTGACTGGACAGAGCTATACAGGAAGATCGTCTTCTGGCAATCCGAACTTGAAAAGTCCACAGATCCCGGGATGGCTGAAATTCTGAAGCTGCAGGAGAATGAGGCCAATAAATCATTCTCCAGGTTTATAATCAGCAACTATCTCGGATGGATAAATCCTTCCTGCATCGACAAACCGCTCCTGTCACCCGACCTTATGTTAAAAAAAGTATTCCCTCATATAGAGAAAAACAGGTCTCTCTTCTTTATCGTCATTGATAATTTGCGCTATGATCAGTGGAGGACAATTTCCGCTGAACTTTCAGGTCTTTACCGGATCGTGGAGGAGGATCTTTATTTCAGCATCCTCCCGACTTCTACCCAGTTCAGCAGGAACTCGATCTTTGCAGGGCTTATGCCGGCGGTAATTGCTGAAAAAATGCCGGAATTCTGGATAAATGATGATGAGGATGAAGGGAAAAATCAATTTGAAGAGGAACTTTTCAAGAACCAGTTAATGCGTAAGGGCCTTAACCTGAAATGGTCGTACAACAAGATAAGCAGTAACCAGGAAGGGAAAAAAGTCAACGAGAAAGTGCATACTCTGCTGGAAAATGATATCAATATCCTTGTTTTTAATTTCGTTGATATGCTTTCCCACGCCAGGACCGAAATCGGTCTTATCCGCGATCTGGCAAAGGATGAATCTGCCTACAGGAGCCTTACACGATCCTGGTTTGTCCATTCATCGCTGCTAGAGCTGCTGAAAATACTGGCATCACACCGGGTCAGGGTAATATTCAGCACCGACCATGGAACCATAAGGGTTCAGAATCCTTTGAAAATTATCGGCGACAGGAAGACTTCAGCCAACCTCAGGTATAAGATGGGACGAAATCTCGATTACGATCCGAAAAAGGTATTTGAACTGAAGGACCCGGCTAAAGCCATGCTGCCAAAGACAAACCTGAGTTCAAGATATATCTTCGCACTTAACAATGACTATCTTGTATATCAGAACAACTATAACCATTATGCAACATATTATAAAGACACCTTCCAGCATGGAGGCGTCTCAATGCAGGAAATAATTCTGCCTGTCGCCTGCATCGAACCAGTCTGAAGAATATCAGATCAAATCCCGGAACAGCAGTAATGGAAATAATAATCAAAGATAAAAATCACCTGGATCGTGCAGCCGGAAAGCTTCTGAAACACTTCGGCGGGAACAGGATATTTGCATTTTACGGTTCAATGGGAGCCGGTAAAACAACATTTATAAAATCTGTCTGTAAAGCTCTCGGTGCAACGGATATCGTTACAAGTCCGACCTTTACGCTTGTGAATGAGTACAGGACCACCAGGGGGGAGTCAATATATCATATTGATTTCTACAGGATAAAAAAGCAGGAAGAGGTTTTTGATTTTGGTATAGAGGAGTATCTCACAGGAGATTCATACTGCTTTATGGAGTGGCCTGAACTTATTGAGGAGATCCTTCCTGCGGGAACTATCCGTGTAAGAATTACAGTGGATTCCGGTGAACAACGTACACTGTCGGTTTCATAAAATACCTTTTTTGCTCTGTTGAGCAATTTTTTTAACTTTGGACATTAAACCGTAACCTGAAAATGAACGAAAAAAGGAAAAGCGGAAATGTTAGCTTTGGCAACACAGCCTTTATGCCAAAGGAAGAACTTCTGGAGACCGCCGTTAAAAACCGGAGAATTTCAATCGGAATCCCGAGCGATGACAAGGATGAAGAAAAGAGGGTGGCGTTAACCCCGGAGTCTGTAAATCTGCTTGTTGAAAGTGATAATGAGGTTATTGTGCAGAAAGGTGCCGGCCTTGGCGCTAATTATACAGATAAGGATTACAGTGAGAACGGAGCCATTATAACTGATTCTCCTGCAAGAGTATATAGTGCTGATGCCGTAATCAAGGTCGCACCTTTCTCGGAAAAAGACGCCGATTACCTGAAGGGAAACCAGGTAGTTTTCTCTTATCTTAATGTTTTGAAGCTCAGCGAAGAGAACCTTTTGAAGATGATAAGGAAAAAAGTTACGGCAATCGCTTTTGAAAAGATCCGCGACATTAACGGAGTAATGCCTGTAGTTGAGTCAATGAGCGAAATATGCGGCATAACTTCCATCCTTGTAGCATCGGAATATCTGAGCAATATGCACGGGGGCAAGGGAGTCATGCTCGGTGGCATAACCGGCGTAACACCAACAGAGGTTGTTATTATAGGAGCCAATACAGCCGGTGAGTATGCCGCAAGGGCAGCTATCGGCCTTGGGTCAACGGTCATAATTTTCGATAATTCCCTTGACAAACTGAGAAAATTTCAGAATCAGCTCGGCATGCGCCTCCAGACATCTGTATTTCATCCCCAGGTGCTGAGAAAAGCCCTGAAATCAGCCGATGTTCTTATAGGTGCCATTGAGCTTGAAGATCTGCGTCCCTGGTATTACATTACCGAGGATATGATAAAAAGTATGAAAAAGGGAGCCGTTGTTATTGATCTGAGCATTGACCGCGGAGGATGCATTGAAACTACGGAATGCCGGGCTCTCCATGATCCCGTTTATGAAAAACACGGCGTCGTACATTTTTCGGCATGGAACCTTCCTTCGCGTGTTGCCCGCTCGGCATCAATAGCGCTCAGCAATATTTTCACACCTCTGCTGCAGGGAATGGCTGATGCCGGGGGAATAACGCATCTGCTGAAATACGACCAGGGAATCAGGAACGGGGCATATCTTTATAACGGCATGCTGACAAATGAAACCCTGGGACAAAAGTTCGGCATCATATCAAAGGACCTTAACCTTCTTATCTCCGCATTCTGACCACCATTAGTCATGAAGAATTTTAAAAGATATCTCATCACCTCCGCCCTTCCTTACGCCAACGGGCCTATTCATATCGGCCATCTTGCCGGAGTCTATGTGCCATCGGATATTTATACAAGGTACCTGAGAATGAAAGGCGAAGATGTGATATCGGTCTGCGGATCAGATGAGCATGGCGTTCCTATCACCCTGAAGGCAAGAAAAGAGGGGGTCACACCACAGGAAATTGTCGACAGATACCACGAATTGAACAAAAAAGCCTTCAGAGAGTTCGGCATTGCCTTTGATATTTACTCCAGGACGTCAAATAAGGTTCATTACGAAACTGCCTCAGAAATTTTCAGGACACTCTACGATAAAGGTGAATTTATAGAAAAAACCACAAAACAATACTTTGATATTGAGGCAGATTGCTTCCTTGCCGACAGGTATATCATGGGCACATGTCCCCGGTGCGGCAACGAAAGTGCCTATGGCGACCAGTGCGAAAGGTGCGGCTCATCGCTGAGCCCCGACGAGCTGATAAATCCACATTCGACAATAAGCGGGAGTAAGCCTGTTCTCCGTGAGACCCTGCACTGGTATCTCCCTCTTGACAAATATGAGCCCTGGCTGAAAAAATGGATCCTTGAAGATCATAAGGAATGGAAACCAAATGTTTATGGGCAGTGTAAATCGTGGCTGGATCAGGGTCTGCAGCCCAGAGCAGTCAGCCGCGATCTCGACTGGGGCGTGCCGGTTCCGGTTGAGGGGGCAAAGGGAAAAGTGCTGTATGTCTGGTTCGATGCCCCGATAGGCTATATCTCAGCTACAAAGGAACTGACACCTGAATGGGAGAAATACTGGAAAGATAAAGACACAAAACTGGTCCATTTCATAGGGAAAGATAATATTGTATTCCATTGTATAATGTTTCCGGCTATGCTGAACGCGGAGGGAAGCTATATCCTTCCGGAAAATGTACCGGCAAATGAATTCCTGAATCTTGAGAATGAAAAGATATCGACATCAAGGAACTGGGCGGTCTGGCTTCATGAATACCTTGAAGATTTTCCAGGCAGGCAGGATGTACTGCGATACGCACTCTGTGCTAGTGCACCCGAGACCAAGGATAATGATTTCACATGGAAGGAATTTCAGGCCCGGAATAACAATGAGCTGGTTGCCATCCTAGGCAACTTTGTCAACCGTACCCTCGTCCTTACCAATAATTACTATGCAGGAAAGATACCTGAGAGAGGAAAAACAGAACCGGCTGATACGGCAACTCTGGAAGAGATAACCAGGATCAGGACAAATGTGGAGAACTCCCTGGAAACTTTCCATTTCCGCGAAGCTCTGAGGGAAGCGATGAATCTGGCCAGGCTCGGTAATAAATACCTGGCCGATTCCGAGCCATGGAAAGTTATCAGGACCGATCCGGAAAGGGTAAAAACTATCATGAATATCTCCCTGCAGATTACTGCAAACCTTACAATCATATGCGAACCTTTCCTGCCCTTCTCAATGGAGAAGCTTCGCGGATGGCTCAATTTCAGTGAGAAGAACTGGAGCAAAGCCGGTAACACTGATCTCCTCCTTCCCGGCCATGAAATAAATAAGCCCGGACTCCTTTTTGATAAGATCGAAGATGATGAGATCACCCGCCAGATCGATAAGCTGCTTGCCACAAAGAAAGCAAATGAATCATCTGCCGGTGCGGTAGCCGGGAAAGAACCTGTTACCTTTGATGATTTCACAAAGATGGATATCAGGACAGCAACCATCCTTGACGCAGTCAAGGTGCCAAAAACCACAAAATTGCTGAAGCTCACTATCGATACCGGCCTTGATATCCGTACGATTGTATCCGGAATTGCAGAGCATTATGAACCTGAAGCCATTATCGGAAAGCAGATCTCAATAATTGCCAATCTTGAACCAAGGAAAATAAAAGGGATCGAGTCAAAAGGGATGATCCTTATGGCTGAGGACAAAGACGGGAAACTGGTAATGGTGGTTCCGGCCGCGAAGGTGAGTAACGGAAGTGTCATAAAATGATTTAGTCAGTTTATTTCTTCCTCTGCAGAGAATAAAAAAAACCGCTTCGCGGGCGGATTCAGGAAGTAATGATCACCTTCACAATTTTTTCCGCGAGATCCAGGCGCCCGGGAATTTTCCGGCAATACTATCTTTTTTTGAATTGGCCGTAACCAGATCGCTGCAGGTTATTGCACATACCCTGAAGAAGCCATTCGGAGCAACTACGATTTCGGGAGTAAACCCTTCCGCCTTAAGCATATTGACCTGGGAAACCGCATTCTCTTCTGTCCTGAAGCTTCCGGTAATAAGATAATAGACCTTTGTCTCAGCGACAGGTGGTACGGCAATCTCTTTCACGGGCTGCTCAGATTCCACCGCTGAAGTTATCTGACCGGGGCTCGCTTCACTATTCCCGGCATCAGCTTTTGCTCCCTCATCTGATTTAACTCCCACATCAGCTTTAACTCCCTCATCAACAGCCATCCTGTTTTGTTCAAACTCGGCAGAGACAAGCGGGTTCATTGTTGTTGCTTCTGTTTTTGTCTTAAAAAGATCTGTTTTCAGGGGAACGATAGCAATAAGGGCAAGAAGCGGAATGATGATGGCTGCCCTCCATAAAATTTTTCTCATCGAAACCTGCCTGACCGGGTCTTTGCTGATATGTCGTGTTATCCTTGTTCTTACATCATAGCCTTCAAGAGGAAGCACCTGGAATGATTCAAGCCCGTAAGAATCCAGATGATAATTGGAGGTCCTGTCAGGTTCAAATTGAACGTTACCCTCCTGGTTATTCACAAAGGTGCCTATATTATCAAAAACTACCTTTTCACCTTTTTCCAGCTTACGCCGGATCCCGGCCACAAATTCCTCGATCATATTCCTGGCATCACCATAGGTTATGCCTGCAGATCCGGAGATCCTGCCTGCAAGAAGACCATCATTATGATTCAGGTTCCTGTTGAATGAAATCTGTTTCACAGGAGGATAGAATGTGCCGGAACTTTTATCAATCCGGGCAGGGGTATAGTTTCCGATAAAACCACCGAAGCCCGGCACAATAACACAATCGTGCCCGAACAATAATTCCCGTATATAAGCCGTAATATCCACCTGAAAAATTTCTATATCATACAAAAATAAGAAAATTCTTATTAAATCTCCCGGTTCCCGGATTCAATTTTAACTCTTATTCCTTGTTTGAAGCCAGTTTCAATTATTATATCAGAAAAAGAGGCAGTGGGAGCTGTGGATAAGTAAAATGAACGGCTTTTGCCTGCCGGTTGTATTTTGTCATATTAAAAATATTATCTTCGTAATTGTCAAATATTATATATAAATGAGAGAGATACAGATGGTTGACCTGAAGGCTCAGTACGAGAAGATCGGGACAGAAATAGATTCAGCCATAAAGTCAGTTCTGGAATCAACCGCCTTCATAAAAGGGCCTGATGTCAGACTATTTGAGGAAGAGCTGGGTGAATATATGGGAGTTAAAAACGTGATCTCCTGTGGAAACGGGACCGATGCCCTCCGTATTGCAATGATGGTGCTGGAACTATTGCCGGGCGATGAGGTGATCACCCCTGACTTCACTTTTGTTGCAACTGCTGAAGCAGGAGCCCTTCTGGGGCTTAATATTGTTTTTGTCGATCCTGATCCCGGAACTTTCAATATAACGGCTGAAGCTGTGAGAAAAGCCATCACCCCCAGGACAAAGGTGATTGTACCTGTGCATTTATTTGGCCAGTGCGCTGACATGGAGGGTATTATGGAACTTGCAAAGATACATGACCTGTACGTTATTGAGGATGCCGCACAGGCAACCGGGGCAGAGTACATTTATAAAAACGGTACATCAAAAAAAGCAGGTACCATAGGCCACATAGGAATTACCTCCTTTTTCCCATCCAAAAACCTGGGATGTTACGGAGATGGAGGCGCCTTGTTTACAAATGATGACACCTTTGCCAGGAAACTGAGAAGCATTGCCAACCATGGCATGAAAGTAAGGTACCAGTATGCCGATATTGGTGTAAACTCACGGCTTGATACAATTCAGGCAGCGATCCTGAGGGTAAAGCTGAAATATCTTACCCGTTTCAATGAGGCAAGAAGAGAGGTGGCAGACCGGTATGATAAAGCATTTTCCGGTTGCGATATGATAACTATCCCGGAAAGAGCACATTATTCAACACATATATTTCATCAATATACTATCAGGGTGAAGGGGAAGAAAAGAGATGAACTGAAAAATTTCCTGTCTGCCCGCAATATTCCTTCCATGATCTATTATCCTGAACCACTTCATAACCAGGAGGCTTACAGACCATTCGGATATATGGAAGATGATTTCCCCGCAACTTCCGCGCTCTGCAGGGAGGTCCTCTCATTACCGATGCATCCCGATATGGAGAAGGATCAGACCGATTATATTATTTCCGGTATTTTAAGCTTCTTCGATCAGCATCAATAATGGAGAATAAATATTTTGCCCACGAAACGGCCGTCATAGATGCCGGCTGTAAAATCGGAAATGGCACAAAAATATGGCATTTCAGCCATGTCATGACAGGCTCTGAGGTAGGTGAAAACTGCAATATAGGGCAGAATGTGGTTATCTCACCCGGAGTGAAACTGGGAAGAAATGTCAAAGTTCAGAATAACGTTTCCATTTATACAGGGGTGATTTGTGAAGATGATGTCTTCCTCGGGCCCTCTATGGTCTTTACAAACGTTATTAATCCACGCAGCGCCATTAACAGGAAGAACCAGTATGGCTCAACAATCGTTGAAAAAGGAGCATCAATTGGTGCAAATGCTACAATCATCTGCGGAATAAGAATAGGAACATATTCATTTGTGGGCGCCGGCGCTGTTGTCACAAAAGATGTAAAACCCTATTCCCTTGTTATTGGAAATCCGGCCAGGCATGCAGGCTGGATGAGCGAGTACGGATACAAGCTTATTTTTGATTCTGATGGCATAGCCACCTGCCGGGAAAGCGGAGAGAGATACAGGATGGAGAATAACAGGGTTTCAAAGATAATTTAGTATTTTTAAGCGCATTTATCAGAAAGCAGAATGACAGAAACTCCGAAAAATTTTGGCATCATTGGTGTTGCAGGATATATAGCAGTCAGACATCTTAATGCGATTAAGGAAACAGGTAATAACCTGCTGGCAAGCCTCGACAGGTTTGACAGTGTGGGCCGGATAGATAGTTTCTTCCCCGAAAGTGATTTTTTTGTTGAGTTTGAGCGGTTCGACAGGCATTTTGATAAACTGAAAAGAACCGGGACAAAAATTGATTATGTATCAATCTGTTCTCCTAACTATCTGCATGATTCCCATATCAGGTTTGCATTGCGGAATCAGGCAGAAGCAATTTGCGAAAAGCCCATAGTCCTTAATCCCTGGAATGTGGATGCCTTACAGGAGATTGAGAATGAGACAGGACATAAAATATATACGGTTCTTCAGCTCCGCCTCCATCCGAAAATAAGAGAGTTGTATGAAAGAATAAGGAACGGACCCAAAGGAAAGGTCTATGATATTGATCTGACATACATAACAAGCCGGGGTAACTGGTACTCCTTCTCATGGAAGGGAGATACACAGAAATCGGGTGGTATTGCAACTAACATAGGAATCCATTTTTTTGATATGCTTTGCTGGATCTTCGGTGAGCCAGGAAAAAATGTAGTACATCTTTCCGAAGCTCAGAAAGCATCGGGTTACCTTGAACTGAAAAATGCAAGGGTAAGATGGTTCCTCAGCATCGACTACAATGATATCCCGGATCATATAAAGCAGACCGGCCAGAGAACTTTCAGATCGATCACAGTTGACGGGAAAGGAATTGAATTCAGTCAGGGATTTGGTGACCTTCACACATTAACCTACCAGGAGATACTTGCAGGAAGGGGATTCGGACTGAAAGAGGCCCGGCAATCGGTTGAGACCGTTTATACAATCAGAAACGCAAAGCCTGTTGGGCTTAAGGGAGATTATCATCCATTCTTAAAAACAATATAAAAATGTACACAAAACTTATCAATAAGGAGACTAAGCTGTCTGTCATCGGGCTTGGCTATGTCGGTCTGCCAATAGCGCTGGAGTTTGCAAAGAAAATCAGGGTAGTCGGCTTTGACATTAAACCTGCCAGGGTTGAGCTAATGAAAAAAGGTATTGACCCGAGCAATGAACTGACCTCAGATGCATTTAAGAATACCGATATTGTACTTACAAGCAACCCCGATGATCTTAAAGAAGCCTCTTTTCATATAATAGCCGTGCCCACCCCTACTGACAGGCACAATCTTCCGGATCTGACCCCCGTTCTTAAAGCTTCGGAAACGGTGGGCAGAGTATTGAAAAAGGGCGATTATGTGGTCTATGAATCGACAGTCTACCCCGGGTGTACAGAGGACGACTGCATCCCTGTTCTGGAAAGATACTCTGAACTGAAATGCGGAACTGACTTCAAGGTAGGCTTCTCACCCGAAAGAATAAATCCCGGAGATACAAACCATACCCTTACAAAGATCGTAAAAGTTACAAGCGGCTGCGATAAGGAATCTGCCGAAAATATTGCAAGTACCTATGAACTGATAATCAGTTCAGGCGTTCACAGGGCAAGCTCAATCAAGGTGGCAGAGGCAGCCAAGATCATTGAAAACACCCAGCGCGACATTAACATTGCCTTTATGAATGAGCTGTCCATCATCTTTAACAGGATGGGGATCAATACTTTTGAAGTTCTGGAAGCAGCCGGAACCAAATGGAACTTTCTCAGATTCTACCCCGGCCTGGTAGGCGGTCATTGTATTGGGGTTGATCCTTATTACCTCTCATTCAAGGCCAAATCAATGGGCTATCATCCCCAGATGATCGATTCGGGAAGGTTCATCAACGATAGTATGGGCAGGTATATCGGCAAGCAGACAGTTAAAAAAATAATTGCTGCCGACAAGAACCTGAAAGGAGCAAGGGTACTTATAATGGGAATAACATTTAAGGAAGATGTAACTGATATACGAAATTCAAAAGTGGTCGACGTGATAGCCGAACTGGATGATTTCGGAATTGCCGTGGATGTAATTGACCCCGGGGCAGGAAAACATGAAGTAAAGGAGGAATACGGTATTGAGATGAAAGACGGGCCTGAAGGAAAATACGATGCCATAATTCTTGCTGTCTGCCATAAACAGTACCTTAACCTTGACGAGTCATATTTCTCCGGGCTGCTTGCCAAAAATGGAATTATTGTTGATGTAAAAGGGATCCTGCGCGGAAAGATCAGGAACCATACATACTGGAGCCTGTAAATGAAAAAGAAGATAGTCGTTACCGGAGGAACCGGATATATCGGGTCACATACCTGCGTTGAACTTATCAATGAAGGTTTCGATGTGATCATCATAGATAACCTCTATAACTCGGAAGCCGGGGTTGCTGACAGGATCGGGTTGATCACGGGCACCAGGCCCGCACTCGAAATATTCGATATCTGCGACAGGGCAAAACTTGAAAGTTTCTTCGGAAAATACAGGGATATATCTGCCATCATTCATTTTGCAGCTTACAAAGCAGTTTCAGAATCAGTAGGCAAACCTCTTGACTACTACTATAATAACCTTGTTTCATTGATGAACCTCCTCAGCGCAATGAAGCAATCCGGAATACCCGGCATCGTCTTTTCTTCCTCCTGCACAGTATACGGGCAGCCTGAGAAATTACCGGTTACCGAGGATGCCCCTCTGCAGCCGGCAACCTCTCCATACGGGAATACAAAACAGGTCGGTGAAGAAATCATCAGGGATACTGTTTTCTCGGATAGTAAATTGAAAGCAATTGCTTTAAGATACTTTAACCCTATCGGAGCGCATCCCTCAGGACTCATAGGTGAACTTCCAAGGGGAGTGCCTGAAAATCTGGTCCCCTTCATTACCCAAACAGCCTGTGGTGTAAGAGATGAACTTAAAGTATTCGGGGATGATTATGATACGCCTGACGGATCATGCATAAGAGATTACCTGCATGTTGTTGACCTTGCAAAAGCTCACGTGGTTGCTGTAAAACGGCTGACGGAAGGGAAAAACAGGAAAGACTATGAGGTTTTTAACCTGGGTACAGGTACCGGGGTCACCGTCCTTGAAGCAATACGGTCATTTGAACGGGTTTCGGGAGTAAAACTTAAATACAAAATCACCGGAAGACGGCCCGGGGATATCGAAAAGATATGGGCCGATCCCTCCTTCGCAAACAAAGAGCTCGGCTGGAGGACGGTAAGTACACTTGATGAAGCTATGGCTACTGCGTGGGAATGGGAAAAGAGAATAAGAAACATAAAGGAGGTGTAATGAATAAAACAGTTCTTATTACCGGCGGCGCAGGATTTATCGGTTCACATGTGGTCCGTAGATTCGTCAGCAATTATCCTGATTATCTGATCGTCAACGCTGATAAGCTGACCTATGCCGGCAATCTTGAAAACCTGACCGACATTGATACAAAACCAAATTATCAGTTCGAAAAAACTGATATCGTGGATAAACAGGCCGTAGTGGATCTCTTCAGCAGGTATGATTTTGACGGAGTGATACACCTTGCCGCGGAATCTCATGTCGACAGATCGATCACCGCTCCTGACGAATTTGTATTTACAAATATCGTCGGAACGGTAAACCTTCTCAATGCAGCCCTCGACAGATGGAAAAATAAAATGGAAGGCAGGCTGTTTTACCATATTTCAACTGATGAAGTGTACGGGTCACTCGGGAAGGAAGGACTCTTCACTGAAGATAGTGCCTATGATCCCAAAAGCCCCTATTCAGCCTCCAAGGCAAGCTCCGACCATATGGTAAGAGCATATCACCACACATTCGGACTTCCGGCAGTCATCTCCAACTGTTCAAATAACTACGGTCCTAACCAATTTCCCGAGAAACTTATTCCACTGGTTATCAACAATATCAGGAACAGCAAACCGATTCCGGTCTACGGTAAAGGGGAAAACATCCGCGACTGGCTCTATGTGGAGGATCATGCTTCGGCAATTGATCTTATCTTTCACAGGGGAAGCAACGGGGAGACCTATAATATCGGAGGCAATAATGAATGGAAAAATATTGATCTTATCAGGCTGCTCTGCAGGATAATGGATAAAAAGCTGAACCGCACCGAAGGGACCTCGGAAAAACTGATCACCTATGTCAGGGACCGGCCGGGACATGACCTGAGATATGCTATTGATTCCTCAAAGATCCGGAAGGAGCTTGGCTGGTCGCCGATACCCGAGTTTGCCGCAGGGCTTGAAAAAACGGTTCAGTGGTACCTTACAAATGAAAGATGGCTTGAAAGAGTTTTGTCAGGAGATTATGGGAAATATTACGATATGATGTACTCGGGAAGATAATTATCCGGCTGACCCAACCCGCTTCATACGTTCAGTCAGTTCATCCCCGAGGGCTGATTTAATCTTTATATGTTCCCTGATTGCAGCAACAACACTATTGGATTCGAACTCTCCCCTGACCTGCTCAAAATCAAGTTTCCTTACCTCTTCCCCGTCGTCAATTCCGAACCCGGTCATCGACGATAAATTAAACTCCTTCCTTGCATCTTCATAAAGAAGGTTATCGAGCCCTACCACACTTTCTTTCCATCGAGCTACTATCCTGATGATATCATCTGCCGTGAATCTGCTGACAGGGATTCCTTCTTCCTCTTCAATCTTCCTGCATGACCACGTCCATTCCCAGTTATAATAGGAATTATGCATCTCAGCAAAGGAAGCTGAAAATTCTCCGATTGTGCTGACCCTGCCTGCTTCAATGCTGTCGAGAAGTTTTTCAACCTCCTCTTTCGGAGCTATCAGGCCGGCAATGTCTACCCATTCGCCCTCTCCCTGCCGACTGTCGGGCTTAAGCCTTTCCTGCAGCTCTCTCTCAGTCCTGAACTCCCTGTTTTCCAGCCTCTTAATCAATGAATTGCCAAGGAATTTATTGATCCCGGTCTGATAAAGCTCAATTCCGCGCTCGAGGGCAGCCCTGTGTATAAGCATTTTATTATAGGTATAGGAAGATGCATCTGCCGGGGACTCAGCCCTGAGCTTTCTGAGGATCTCCCTCCCGGCAATCATTTTCCTGATTGTATACGGACTAAGCAGATTAAAATTTACCTGATCTGTCTTTTGAGTGTCCTGCCTTCTGTCACGGAGGGGCCATTTCTGAGCGTCCCTGATCGTTCCGACACTTCTCAGATTGATTCCGGGCACAAGAATGCTTTCATCATTGCTCTCTATCAGGTACGAGAAGGGAAGTGAGGAGGTGTCCATATTCTTGTAGTGACGTCCCATTACAAGTGTGAAAGGACCGATCCTAGCCGGCCATAAAAGGTAGGAATCGCTTGTTGTTTTAGAACCACGCTCCATAATGCCCTGGTGGATAGGTCCGAGTTTATACATATGGTTGCTCTGGTTCGATCCGCTTCCGGCATTCATAAAGGAAAATATGCCCGCTATAAGCAGGGTCGACTTATGGTGGGTCACTGTAAACGGACCAGCAAAGATTGAACATGCTTCACCATGATAACCGGCAGAGTTAGCAAAAAACAGGGAGTGCTCCGCTGAATAATGCTTGGCTAAAACACAACCCTGCCCTATAAAACAATTTTCCACCAGGGTAGATTCCTTTACTATTGCTCCGGAGCAGATAATAAAATGTTCCATTATTACTCCCGAGCCTATAAAAACAGGATCAGTCTGCGAGCTGTTGACTGTCCCCTCATTCAGGGTCATTGAACCTTCAATATGACTGAAGGGACCGACCTTTACATTACGGATCGTGCTGCAATTGAATATCCTTGAACCGGCACAGATGGTACCTCTCCCGGAGGTCATTGCTGCTGCGTAATCATCTACCATCCCTTCAATTATACCTCCTGCTTTGCTGCGATGCCTGTAGAGGGAGATTATATAAGCCTCGTGGGCTGACAGCCCG
This sequence comes from uncultured Bacteroidales bacterium, assembly GCA_963816345.1. Taxonomy (GTDB): domain Bacteria; phylum Bacteroidota; class Bacteroidia; order Bacteroidales; family VadinHA17; genus LD21. The sequence continues at coordinate 84,172 of CAWFKI010000003.1, read as the reverse complement.
TCCCAGATTTTAACCGACCTGCCTCCTGTTTCATTTAGCACATTTACAGTAGTTCCGTTTCCAAATGAAGAAATCCCTTCAGTATGGATTGTCCCGCAGTTTTTAATAACAACATTATCTTCAATAGTATAATTGGCAATATAATCGCCTATATTGAAGATAACAACATCTGACCCTACGGTGCAGTTATGAAGCCGGGCATTCACTATACCGCCTGGCATGATAACGCCTGACCCGTCAACAAAAGGTTCCCTGAATATACCAAGGCGTATATCTCCGGAGAAGGTGCAGTTTATACATCCATCCGGAATAAATCCTTCCTGAACCTTCACCATGTTCCAGTTATCGCAACTGCAACCGTTCCGGGTCAGAGCTTCAATTTCTTCCGGAGACAGGTTCCTGTACATATCCCATATAATTATATAACTACCGTGAATATTCTTCACATTTCCCGGGGAAGGGAAAATCATTTAAATTGTGATCTATTCGACAGTAACCGATTTTGCCAGGTTTCTTGGCTGATCCACATCACACCCCCTGAGAACAGCAGTATGATACGAAAGGAGCTGCAGGGGTATAACAGCCAACAGACCTGAAAGAGCCGGGATGGTCTCCGGTACCTCAAGAACATAATCGGCCATATTCCGGATTATCTCATCTCCCTCGGTCACAATAGCAATTACTATTCCCTTCCTTGCCTTGATCTCCTGGATATTACTTACAATTTTTTCATAAGTATCATCCTTTGTCGCGACAACAACTACAGGCATATTTTCATCTATGAGAGCAATTGGTCCATGCTTCATTTCAGCAGCAGGATAGCCTTCCGCATGGATGTACGAGATCTCCTTCAGCTTGAGGGCACCCTCCAGTGCGACAGGGAAGAGATAGCCTCTCCCGAGGTATAAGGCGTTATGAGTGTTCTGAAATACTTTTGCGAGTTCCCTGACCTGTTCATTTAATCCCAGAGCCTTTTCAATTTTTCCCGGAATTGAGGTCAGCCCGGTTAACAACTCTTTATAGTAAGAATCGGAGATAACTCCTCTTTTATGTCCTGTTTCAAATGCCATCATAGCCAGTACTGTGACCTGGGTTGTAAAGGCCTTCGTTGATGCAACGCCAATTTCAGGGCCGGCATGTGTGTAAACTCCGGCATCCGTTTCCCTTGGTATACTGCTGCCCACAACATTGCAAACCCCTATCACCTTCGCTCCTTTCTCTCTTGCCAGTTTCACCCCGGCAAGCGTATCGGCAGTTTCGCCACTCTGACTTACGGCAATCACAATGTCACCCTTTCTAATAACAGGCGCTCTGTACCGGAATTCGGAAGCATACTCAACCTCTACCGGGATGCGTGTGTATTCTTCAAAAAGATATTCTCCGAGAAGCCCGGCATGCCATGAAGTACCGCATCCAATAATTATTATCCTGTCGGCCTGCGCCATCGAATCGAGAACTGTGAGAAGTCCGCCAAGCCTGACACCTGACTGGTCGGGAAGTACTCTCCCCCTGAAGGTGTCGTGGATTGCCCGTGGCTGCTCAAAAATTTCCTTCAGCATGAAATGGGCATATCCCTCCTTGTCAATCTCCCCGATCTTCAGATCCAGCTCCTTCACTTCAGGTGTCAATTTTTCACTCCTGATAGTTTTCAGTATAAGCTCATCTTTTTTGATAATTGCAATATCATCATCATTGAGATAGATCACACGCTGTGTATATTCAACAATCGGGGTTGCGTCGGAAGCTATAAAGTTTTCCCCTTCGCCGACTCCTATTACAAGAGGACTCCCTTTTTTTGCAGCAAACAGGCAATCAGGTTCTTCTGTGCAGGCAATTAGCAGGCCGTATGCGCCTTCAACCCTTTTGAGGGCCATCGTAATTGCCTGCTCGGCCGTAAGGTCGCCCTCGAGGTAAAGATGTTCAATAAGATTTGCAAGAACCTCTGTATCAGTCTGACTGGTAAATATCACGCCTCTGCTCTCCAGGTGCTTTTTCAGCCTGAGATAATTCTCAATAATCCCATTATGAACAACGAGAAAGTGACCTTTATAAGAGACCTGCGGATGCGCGTTCAGTTCGTTGGGTTCACCATGCGTGGCCCATCTGGTGTGGCCCATGCCGGTAGTACTGTTAAAGCCTGACTGGTTTACAATCTCCTCAAGATCCCTGACCCTGCCGGCACATTTGAAAACCCTGGCCTCGTCTCCAGTAAGAGCCAGTCCTGCAGAGTCATATCCACGGTATTCAAGTTTTTTGAGCCCGTTAATGATTATTTCACGGGCAGGTCTGGAACCTATATAACCGATAATCCCGCACATAAGGATCACGTTTTAACAAACTTCAACGAAAGTAATTCTTCAGGACCACTAAATCTAATACTTTGTAAAGGTTATCTCGAACTTTACAGGAGTTTTACTGGCATTCGCTTTAAGAATAACATTCTGAAACCCTGTCCTGTCCTGATAAATCTCAAGTTCCGGTTTATAATCACCGGCAGTATCTTCAAGGTATAACTGGATGTATTTGGGAATATTAAAACTATACAGACTGTCAAGCAGATATAGATTTCCGTCAAAAAATTTATGCGTATCATCAATTGTGTAGTCAGGAACAACCTGCCTGAGTCCGCTTTTGTCTACATACCTGAGAAGCAGACTTGACGGGACTGTTGTGGGAGTAAAAATACTGCCATCATAATAAACAGGAACGGTCAATCTTGCCTTATTTATTGAAAATCTGCCGGTGGAGAGTTTCTTTTTAAGACTGTCAAGACCCGGGAATACAATTTTGGTATATACCCCGTTAAGCGCCTGGAGATAGCTAAGCGTATCCCTGTAGGTGAGATCGTTGATATGTTGTATTCTTTTGTCAGGATCGGCAGTTGCAAAATCATTTGTGAACTTGTTATAGCTGGCGTTTTTATGTACCGGGTCAAGAATAAAATAATATTTATGCGGTACAAAGGCAGTATCGTGAAGATATATCACAAAAAAGTTATTATATACGCCATCGGAAGAAATCGTTGATGGAAGACCAAAAGAGATCATAAGAGGTTCATGGGAGGAAGAGAGTCGAAAATAGACTCCCTTGAAGAATGATCTGAAATCAGGCTCACCGGTGATACTGTAAAAAAGCTTCGTAGTGTCACGGATCAGATATTCTCCGAATCCAATGGGAAGTGAAATTTTGATATCATTAATTGTATCCGCCGTCATAGGAGGCAGGGTGGCCGTGACTTCAAAATTTGTTGTATCAGTCTGAGTATCAGAATAATATGTAGTGTCGGTAAAGATCTCATTTGCTATCTCCGAAATTCTGAGAATATTGTCCTGCCCTGATACTCCTCCTTTGAGACTGAGGATATGGAGATAAAGTCTGACAGAATCGACAGCCACGGGCCCAAAGGTCCAGGGCTGGCTCAACCGGACCTGCGATACAAAACCTGCAGTTGTTGTACCGAAATAAGGATCGCGTATACTTCCTATAAAAGATCGTGTCGGGTCGCTTGTGGGAAAATTGTTATTGTAAAGAGTATATGACCTGACAGTTAAGGTGTCAATGGAATTTATTGCAACAAAATCACTGGCCGGAAGAAGATCCGAACCAATTTTCGTAGGACCGCCCTCGCACGATACTATTAAAACCAGCAGTGTTGCGAAAAAGGTCAGGCGAAAAAGTATTAAGGAATTATATCCGGCGGATTTTAATCTGCCTTGAAGGGTAGAATTATGATAGCATCTGGTCATAAAAATCATTATAGGCATCAATATATTGAGTCTCATCCTTATACGCAAGAACCGGTTTGTTAAGAGTGCTGATATACCTGCTCACTTCCTCATTTATATCCTCGCTCCCTATTATTATTCCATCGGAATATTTGATAGCCAGTTTTGACACATTGACAAAATCAGGCTTCTTTACCATTTTAAGACTCTCACCATCTATTCCGTCAAAACGTAGTTTATCTGCGAACGATGATCTAAACGGAGTTTTAAAATCATTATTGTAAATCGAGTAGATAATCTTGTAATTATGAAAGAGGGGATCATCATTATAGATGCTTCTGAGATATACCGGGACAAGAGCTGACATCCAGCCAAGACAATGCACAATGTCAGGGGCCCACCTTAGCTTCTTGACGGTCTCTATTACGCCCCTTGCAAAAAACAGGGCCCGTTCATCATTATCCTCAAATTCATTTCCGGAGGAATCGCTTACAATATACTTCCTCTGAAAATAATCATCATTGTCAATAAAATATACCTGCATGCGTGCAGATTGAATCGAAGCTACCTTTATAATAAGAGGGTGATCGGTATCGTCAATTATAAGATTCATCCCCGAGAGACGGATTACTTCATGAAGCTGGTTTCTCCGTTCGTTTATGCAACCATACCTGGGCATAAATGTCCGTATTTCCTTGCCTCTTTCCTGAATGCCCTGAGGGAGAAATCTTCCAATCCTGGATAACTTAGTTTCACTTAAGTACGGAGTGATCTCCTGTGAAATGAATAATACCTTCCTGCTTTCCATTTACCTTCCCGGATGTTCCATTCCGATTTAAGGTGCAAAGATAGTAAAATTTAATAATATATTAAATATGCAGATATTCAAATAGCCGGCAGGAGGATAAGGTTACCCATCCTTTTTAAAATAATCGGCCGGTTGTTGATGCCCAAATCTAATTATTTCACTTAGGTTTGCAAAATAAAAATTACAAAATGAAGGTAATAAGTACTGTAAGGGAATTGCAGAACTATCTTTTAAAAATGCAATCTGCACCTCTTGGATTCGTACCGACAATGGGGGCCCTTCATGAAGGCCATATATCGCTTGTTAAGTCGGCTGTATCATTCTGCCCGCTTGTAGTTGTGAGCATATATGTGAACCCCACTCAATTCAATGACAGGAATGATCTCACGACCTATCCCAGGACTCCTGTATCCGATCTGCGGCTTCTTGACAGGGAATTGAGAAATGATGATATAGTCTTTATCCCCGGCGATAGTGAGATCTACCCGGAGGAGGATAAAAGGATATTCAATTTCGGTAATCTTGACCAGGTGATGGAAGCTGTCCACCGGCCCGGGCATTTCAATGGTGTGGCCCAGGTTGTCAGCAGGCTGTTCGATATTGTCAGGCCCGACATAGCCATATTTGGTATTAAGGATTTTCAGCAGCTTGCAGTAATTAAGGAACTTGTCAGGCAGACAGGCAATAAAGTACGGATAATCGGCAGCCCTATTGTCCGCGAAAATGACGGACTGGCAATGAGCAGCCGGAACACTCTGCTGGAACCTGAGATAAGGAAAAATGCAGGTGTGATATACAGAACCATCTCCGCTGCTGCCTCAATGATAGATCAGAAGGATATTCCCGAATTAAAAAACTTTGTAGCGCTGCAAATTAACAGTGTGCCGGGATTCAGTCTGGAATATTTTGAAATTGCAGACGAAAGGGAACTTATACCCGTAACCCTGAAATCGGATATGAAGAATGACAGGAGCTATTACGGATGCATTGCCGTGAAGGCAGGAAAGGTGCGTCTTATAGATAATGTTGAAATAAGGTTGGTCTGAATAAAAAGGTTGATTACCTTTGCGGTTTACTGAATCAACAAGATATCAACTGATGTTTATAGAAGTTCTTAAATCGAAAATCCATAAGGTTACAATCACAGGTGCAAACCTTAATTATATTGGCAGTATTACAATTGATGAGGATCTTATGGATGCTGCCGGTCTGCTGGAAAATGAAAAGGTCCTTGTCCTGAATTTAAATAACGGCGAACGCCTTGAGACTTACGTTATAAAAGGAGAAAGGGGGTCAGGCGAGATATGCGTTAACGGAGCCGCCGCCCGAAAGGTCATTGAGGGCGACGTAATTATAATAATGTCATTTGCCACAATTGATCTTCAGGAAGCTAAATCCTTCAGGCCATCGACAATCTTCCCTGATACGAAAACAAATAAACTTATCTGACATTGAGAAGAGGTATTCTGCAGACTATCAAGTTTATAGTTTTCCTTGCCGCAGGGTTGCTCCTTCTCTGGTTTGCATTCAAAAACGTTGACTTCCGCAGGCTTGCAGCAGATCTGAAAGAAGCTGACTATTCCTGGCTTCTTCTCTCTGTTCTTTTCGGATTTTTTGCTTTCGTCAGCAGGGCACGCAGATGGGTACTTCTGGTCAATCCCCTGGGCTTTCACCCTTCTTTAAAAAATGCCTTCTATGCTTTAATGACAGGCTATCTCGCTAATCTGGCGCTCCCGAGAATAGGAGAGATAACACGCTGTGTTGCCCTCGGGAAAAAAGAAAAGATTCCTGTCGATCAGCTTATCGGCACTGTAGTTATCGAACGTACAATTGATTTTATATCACTGCTGACAATCATGATCTTCCTGATTATCTACAGCGGCGATCAGATAACCCTGTTCCTCAGGGAAAGCATTCTGGTACCGGTTCAGCAAAAGATGCTCTCAATCTTTGGCTTTACCTGGATAATCTGGGTTATCCTCCTTTCCTTTGCCATTACGGCACTTCTCCTTCTTATCCGGTACAAGAAAAGACTGAAGAAGATCCGTTTCTTTTCCAAGATCTTTGAAGTTGCAAGGGGAATAATCAATGGACTGAAAACAATTACCAACCTGAAGAGGAAATGGGAATTTATTTTACTGACTTTATTCATCTGGATCAACTATACCCTTATGACCTGGGTAGTTGTTTTCTCTATTCCCAGTACATCCCAGCTTACACTGGGAGACAGCATCTTCCTTCTCGTGATCGGGGGACTGGCAATGTCAGCTCCCGTACAAAGCGGACTCGGGGCTTTTCATTACATCATTTCCAGAGGCCTTTTCTTTGTTAAGGGCATCCCACTTGAAGATGGCCTTGTATATGCACTGCTGACTCACGAATCACAATTAATTTTTGTGGCAATAGTCGGAACAATTTCTTTTTTCATGATCTTCAAAAAAACCCCGGAGGAGAAAGGATCCCGACTTCATGCCAAAGAATAAGACCATATTTATATGTCAGAATTGCGGAGCGGAATCTCCGAAATGGATCGGAAGATGCCCTTCATGCAAAGAGTGGAATACTTATCACGAAGAGATTATAATTCCTGCCTCTTCACGCGACATGTCATTTACTCTGAACAGGGAAAAAAGGAAACCGGAATTGCTTGATAACATAGCAGCAGATGAACATGACCGCCAGAAATCGGGGATCTCAGAACTTGACAGGATACTGGGAGGCGGCATAGTAAGCGGATCACTTATATTACTGGGAGGAGAACCCGGAGTGGGAAAATCCACGCTTGCCCTTCAGCTCGCTCTTGCCCTGAAAGAAAAAAAGATCCTATATGTCTCGGGTGAGGAGAGCGAAGAACAGATAAGCCTGAGGGCAAAAAGGCTGAATGATTCAAACCCCCAGTGTTATATTCTGAGTGAGACCGACCTTGAAAGTATCCTGACCCACATTGAAAATATTAAGCCCGGACTGATTGTAATTGACTCGATTCAGACTATAAGCACAGGGATGCTCGAATCGTCGGCTGGATCAGTATCGCAGGTCCGCGAGTGCGCTGCCCAGCTGCTTAAATACTCGAAAATAACAGGTATTCCCGTGTTTCTCATCGGACATATAACAAAGGATGGCACACTTGCCGGGCCGAAGGTGCTTGAGCATATCGTTGATGTTGTCCTGTATTTTGAAGGAGACAATAATTATGTCTACCGTATTCTGCGCTCCGTCAAGAACAGGTTCGGTTCGACTTCCGAACTGGGAATTTTCGAGATGATCGAAACCGGACTCAGGGAAGTGGCAAATCCTTCCGCAATGTTCATCAATCAGCATAATGAAAACCTCAGCGGCGTATCAATAGCCGCTACAGTAGACGGGATAAGGCCATTTCTTATAGAGACCCAGGCCCTGGTCAGCAGCGCCGTATACGGTACGCCCCAGAGAAGCTCAACCGGATTCGATATACGGCGCCTGAATATGCTCCTTGCAGTGCTCGAGAAAAGAGCCGGCTTCAAACTTGGCATTAAAGATGTATTTCTGAACATTACCGGAGGCATAAAGGTGAACGACCCGGCTATCGATCTTGCAATTCTCAGTTCCGTTCTCTCCTCCAATCTGGATATCCCAATCGCCAGAGAGATCTGCTTTGCAGGCGAGACTGGTCTCTCAGGAGAGATAAGGCCTGTTTCACGGATCGAACAGCGTATCCGTGAAGCGTCAAAAATGGGATTCCGTAAGATCTGCATATCCAAATATCACAGGAATATCTCTGCAAAAGGATCAGATATTGAAATAATACCTGTAGGGAAAATTGAGAACCTCGTGAGAGCCCTGTTTGGCTGACCCGCCTCTACCGCTGGCGCCGATTTGCAATCGGTGCCATTGTCCGTCATGTAGTACCCAATTGTTTTTTAATATCTTACCCTGCGTGAATTGTCGCTTCTGGAATTATGCTTTTTGACCTTGTCGCAATCGAGCTCCCAGTTGAATTCTGCAGGACGTTCAAACTCTTCTGTTTCCATTATCCCGAACTTGGGATCTGTGTAAACCTTTTTAAGGAAAATAGCAAAGACAGGAAGAGCCATATTTGCCCCCTGACCTTCTCCCAGGGTCTCAAAATGTATAGACTGGTCTTCCCAGCCGCTCCATACTCCTCCGACAAGATTTGGTGTTACTCCCATGAACCATCCGTTTGCATGGTTCTGGGTTGTGCCTGTTTTTCCTCCGATCTGGTTCAGGAGGTTATAGGGTTCTGACCTGATCCTTCTCCCCGATCCCGTCAGAACAACGTTCTGAAGAAGATTAAGCATCAGATATGCCTGATCCTCACTCAGCACCTCCTCAATCTTTGGAGTGAACCTTGAAATTGTATTACCGTTTTTGTCCTCTATCCTTGTAACGTACATCGGCCGTGTATAAACACCTTTATTTGCAAATGTCCCATAGGCTCCTACCATCTCCTCCAGCTTGATATCTGAGGTACCTAAGAATATTGACGGCACGGGATCAATAAAGCTTCTGATCCCCATTTTGTGCATGAGATCGGTAACTGCTGCCGGCTTGAACTGCTCCATAAGCCAGGCGGAAATATAGTTTTCGGATTGAGCCAGTCCCCACTTCAGGGTGACCATCTTCCCATGGAACTCTTTGGGACCTGAGCTCCTTGGTGTCCATGGAATGGAATCTCCGACATCAAATGATCTCGGGATGTCCTCAACTTCATAGCAGGGAGAATATCCGTTCTGGATGGCAACAGTATAAAGGAACGGCTTAATTGTGCTCCCTACCTGCTTTTTCTGCATTGTAACGGCATCATATTTAAAATACCTGAAATCCGGGCCTCCCACGTAAGCCTTAACATAGCCGGTATGGGGATCTTCAACAAGAAAAGCCGACCTGATAAAGTATTTGTAATACCTCAGAGAGTCGAGGGGAGTCATGACAGTATCTCTGTCTCCCTTCCATGAAAAAACTCTCATCTTCACCGGAGTTTTAAAGGCAAGCATAATTGAATCTTCACGAACACCAGCCAGTTTCATTGAATAGTACCTGGGTGTTCTTTCTATTGAAGACATCATTATGTCATCAACCTCTTTCTTTGTCAGATCATCAGAATAAGGCGGATTCCTGAAATTCCTTGCCCGTCTGTAAAAATCAGGCTGTATCTCCCGGGAAAGATGCTCGGTGACCGCTTCTTCAGCATATCTCTGCATCGTCGAGTTGATTGTTGTATATATCTTTAATCCGTCTTTATAAATGTCATACCTTGATCCGTCAGGTTTCTTATTCTTGTTGCACCATCCGTAGAGCGGATTATTATTCCATTCCCATAATGCATCCTGATATGAGGATTCCCGTACATAATTATTACTGTCGGGTTCAGGCATTATCATTGTTTTCCTGAGATACTCCCTCAGATATGTCGCCAGCCCGGAATTATGATCTTCGACCCTGAAATCAATAACAATTGGCAGTTTTTTAACCGAGTCAGCCACGGAAGGATCAAGATAACCATATTTAGCCATCTGTGACAGTACAATGTTTCTGCGCTGGAGCATCAGCTCATAATTTCTGACGGGGTTATACCTTGTAGAGGCTTTGAGCATTCCAATCAGTACTGCTGCCTGCTGAATGTTAAGAGAGTCGGGAGTTGTATTGAAATATACCTTGGCAGCTGACTTTATGCCAATTGCATTGTAACTGAAATCAAATTTGTTCAGGTACATTGTAATTATCTCATCCTTAGTATAACTCCGTTCAAGCTTGACCGATGTCTGCCACTCCTTGAATTTGGAAACACCAAGCTTTATCTTCCTCATGATAGAAGAATTCCTGGCCGTATCCCTGGGGTAGAGCTGTTTGGCAAGCTGCTGGGTAATAGTACTGCCACCTCCGGTGCTTTGCCCGAGCATAATTGTGCGTATGGCCGCACGGGCCAGACCGCGTATATCTATGCCGGAATGACGGTAATAGCGGATATCCTCCGTTGCAACAAGTGCGTTGACAAGGTAAGGAGATATATCCTTGAATTCTGTCCAGGTACGGTTCTCAATGCTGATCTTCCCGAGAAGTACCCCGTCCTCGGAGAGAACCTCGGCTGCAAGGTAATATTCAGGATTCTCAAGTTCGGAAAATGAGGGCATGGGGCCCAGTTTTTCCGTTGATATCAGAATGAATAATGTTATGATGACCGCGAAAGGGAAAATAAATAATGTCCAGAACCAAATAAGGTATTTCCTGTTGCCCGAATTGCCTTGCATCTGCTTAAAAAGTTTGGCCAAAATTAGTAAATAATAAAGAATCTTAACGGTTTATTTTGAAGTTTGGTACCTAATTGATTTACTTTGCCGAGTTTTAAAAAGAATAAATTTATCTCCTGATGATAGAAAATCTTGTAATTGTTGAGTCTCCTGCCAAGGCAAAGACCATAGAAAAATTTTTAGGGAAAGATTTCCGTGTAGTATCAAGTTTCGGGCACATCAGAGACCTGTCGAAAAAAAATCTGGGTATAGATATTGAAAATAATTTTGCTCCTGTCTATGAGATCCCAAAGGAAAAATCAAAAGTGGTCAGTGAGCTGCGCAAAGCAGCAACAGGATCAAAAAACGTCTGGATAGCCTCTGACGAGGACCGTGAAGGAGAGGCAATAGCCTGGCATCTTGCCGCGGTGCTCGACCTCGATCTGACATCAACAAAAAGAATAGTATTTCATGAGATTACAAAGGAGGCCATAACTAATGCGATTGAAAACCCGAGGCATGTGGATATGAACCTGGTAAATTCCCAGCAGGCGAGACGTATCCTCGACAGGCTTGTCGGGTTTGAGATTTCTCCCGTGCTCTGGAAAAAGGTTCAGCCCTCACTCTCCGCAGGCAGGGTACAGTCAGTTGCAGTCAGGCTGATTGTTGAAAGGGAAAGGGAGATCATTTCATTCGAGAGTGAATCATCATTCCGCATAACAGCTGTTTTTAATATCGATACACCTTCAGGAGAGAATGCCATTCTCAAGGCCGAAGCTTCAAAACGTTTCCCTGATGAAAAGGAAGCTATGAAGTTTCTTGAGTTATGCAAAGGGGCAGGCTATTCTGTCGGAAGCATCACAATCAGACCGGGTACCAGGTCACCTGCTCCACCATTCACAACATCCACACTCCAGCAGGAGGCTTACAGGAAGCTTGGGTTCTCGGTGGCACAGACAATGGCGGTGGCCCAGAAGCTGTATGAAGCAGGAAGAATAACATATATGAGGACCGATTCCACCAATCTCTCGAAGCTCGCGCTTTCCAAATCGCGTGAAGTGATCATCTCGGAATTTGGTGAGAAATATTCCAAAACCAGGCAGTTCAAGACAAAGTCCAAGGGCGCCCAGGAGGCTCATGAAGCTATACGGCCTGCATATCCCGATAACCCATCTACCACAGGCAGCCAGAACGAGAAAAAGCTATATGAGCTGATCTGGAAGAGGACTATTGCCTCACAGATGGCTGATGCCGAAGTGGAGAAAACATCAATATCAATTGATATGACAAACTCCCCTGTCACCTTTCAGGCTAACGGAGAAGTAATTAAGTTTGACGGGTTCCTGAGAGTATATGCGGAATCATCGGATCAGGAAAACAACGATGAGGAGAGATATATCATTCCTCCCGTGAAAAAAGGGATGCCCCTGTCATTATGACAATATAACCGCCACCCAGAAATATACTACTCCTCCACCCAGGTATACCGAGGCCAGTCTGGTCAAGAAGCTTGAAGAGCTTGGAATAGGAAGGCCATCAACCTATGCTCCCACAATCTCAACTATACAGAACAGGGGTTATGTTTCACGAGAAGACAGACCGGGCGAAAAGAGGCAGATCAAGATCATTACCCTTCATCAGGGCAGGCTAAATCCATCCGATAAAACAGAAGTCACGGGAAAGGAAAAATCAAAACTTTTTCCCCAGGATATAGGAATGATAGTAAATGATTTCCTGCTTGAGAACTTTTCAGAAATTGTTGATTACCACTTCACTGCGGAAGTGGAGGAACAGTTCGATGAGATAGCCCTCGGGAATCTTAAATGGACTTCGATGCTGGAAAAATTCTACTCCCCATTTCATAAAACAGTAACAAATACTCTTGAAAAGAAGGAGAGAAAAACCGGAGGAAGGATCCTGGGAAAACATCCTGAATCGGGTGAGCAGGTAAGTGTCAGAATGGGAAGATTTGGCCCTGTTGCGCAGATAGGCGAAACGGGAAATACCGAAAAACCACGCTTCGCCAGTCTGACAAAGAACCAGTTGCTGGAGACCATTACCCTTGAGGAAGCGCTTGATCTTTTCAGGCTGCCCCGTTCACTGGGTGATTATGAAGGAGGGGAACTGGTAGTCGGGATCGGCAGGTTCGGGCCGTATATAAGGTATCAAAGCAAGTTCTATTCCCTTGCCAAAGGGGTGGATGATCCCTACACCCTTACCTATGAAAGGGCAATAGAGATCATTCATGAAAAGAATGAAAATGATAAAAAGAAGGTGCTAAAGGATTTCGGCGACATTAAGCTTCTGAACGGGAGATATGGTCCCTACCTGACGAAGGATAAGCTGAATTTCAGACTGCCTAAGGGTACTGATGCTGAGAAGCTGACAAAGGAAGATTGCATCAGGATCATCGAAAAAAATGATAAACAAACCAGGAACTCCTGATAACCATGATAGACCTGAATGATTATTTTAATCCGGTCAGCATTGAGGAACCTGCCTATGAACATCTCACCCGCCAGGCAGGCTTCTCGCATAATATAACTATACATACCGAGAATTCTTCCGTGAAAGATCCCGGCAAATTCAGGATAGCTCTTCTGGGAGTACCTGACGGCCGTAACTCTCCTGATCAGGGATCGCTGAAAGCTCCTGATATGGTGAGGTCGCAGCTTTACAGCCTCTCAAAGATCCCGGGCAGGTCAAAAATAATTGATCTGGGCAATATGAAACAGGGTGCCACCTTCAATGATACAATCGCAGGTCTCAGGGATGTACTGGTTCAGATGCTGGGAGAAGAGATCTTCCCCGTAATCATAGGCGGGAGCAGCGCCCTGATCATAGCGATAGACCAGGCCCTCTCCCAGATGAAAACAAGCTATACGCTCACGGCTGTTGATTCCCGGATTGACTTCACCAATGAAAAAAAAGAATCCGATTCGTTCAACTACCTCAATTCGATCGTAAATAACCACAAAAGCACTTTCGGACATTATATTAATATAGGTTACCAGACTTACCTGAACGATCAGCAGGTGATCAACCGGTTTCTGAAACGCAGGTCAGACCTGGTGAGAATAGGAGATGTAAGGCAGGCCATACACCTTACCGAACCTTTATTAAGAGATTCTGAGGTCGCGGTTTTTGATATTTCCGCGGTGCGCCAGTCAGAATCTCCCGGTACATTCAGCCCCTCTCCGAATGGCTTCTACGGTGAAGAGATATGTCTGCTTGCCCGTTATGCTGGTATCTCCGACAAACTTAAAATTTTCGGCCTCTTCGATGTCAATCCTGAATTTGATGTACGGTCACAGACAACATCTCTGGCCGCCCAGATCCTCTGGTTTTTCCTTGAAGGTTTTTCGCAGAAACAATATGAAACCCCCGTTCTTGGTGCAGGGAATTCAGGAAGGTTTATCAAATATCATGTCAGAGTAACTGATCTTGAAGAAGATATGATATTTGTAAAAAGTAATCTGACTGACAGGTGGTGGATCGAACTGGCTTCCGGAAATGATCAGAATCTGTATATAGCCTGCTCTCATGAAGATTACCTGAGGGCCAACCATAACGAAGTCCCTGACAGATGGATGAAAGCTATGGAAAGGATCAGATCCTGAACCACTGATATTGTCTCTCCCGGAGCAGGTAATGATCATTCGTCAAAAATCCCGTAATACTCGTCAAAAGGGAATTTTTCATCCGTCAAATAATTAATGGTAAATTTGTAAAGGAATCAGATTTTTACTTATTTTACTCGTTCAACTTTAAGTGAATCTCACCTGCAAATCAGGAAATGAAAAAACTAAAGATTGCATTTCTTTTTTTAGTTATGATAGCACGTCCGCTCTTTTCTCAGCAGGATCCGCTTTCGAGTCAGTATATGTTCAATACGCTGACTTTTAATCCCGGCGTTGCAGGCATTTCCGGTATGATCTGTGCTACGGCCTTCAACCGCCAGCAATGGGTAGGATTTAAAGGTGCGCCTTCAACAACGATCTTTAATGTCAGTTCTCCGGTAAAGCCCTTTAATATTAAAAGTGGTGTCGGGTTGGTGGTCGAAAGCGATAATATCGGTTTTGACCGGGATATAAGCTTTTCAGGATCATATTCTTATCATATGGACCTGGGACAGGGCACCTTAGGCATCGGGATTAATGCCGGGATGCTTAACAAGACACTTGATCCGACCTGGTCGATACCTGCCGGCGATTCCCATACTCCTCCATCAGGAGATCCTCTGATACCCGAGACCAAAGAGAGCCATGTGGCTTTTGATGCAGGCCTGGGATTATACTATAAGGCAGATAAATATTATGCCTCCCTTTCGGTGACCCACCTGAACCGGCCGACATTTAAATTCAGCAAAGGAGCTCCATACATGAGCAGGCATTATTATCTGACTGCCGGTTACACATTACAGCTACCCAATCCAGCCCTTGAATTATTGCCCTCTTTCTTCGCTTTCAGCGATGGCAAGGTTATTCAATTTAATATCACTTCATTGATCAGATACAATAAAAAAGCATGGGGTGGCGTTTCTTACAGGTCCGGTGACGCATTGATAGGGATGATCGGCTTTGAACTTTTCAATGGGGTCAGGCTTGGATATGCCTATGACTTCACTCTTTCCGATATGAAAAAGAACAGCAGCGGATCGCATGAATTCATGGTTAACTATTGTTTAGACCTGGGACTTGGAAAAAGCCCGATGAAATATAAAAGTATCAGATTTTTATGATAATTTAAAAATTATAACTTACTTGCAAGATAAAATTCTAAAGTATTATGAAAAAGATAATCCTATCTGCTCTAATATTAACGCTCCTGTTAACTGGTTGTGGCTCATCTAACAATGGTGAACTGACCGGTGTGCAGGGAAGGAAAAAGTTCTTTGAACCTGAACCATTTGAAATGGCTTTTATCCCGGCAGGGAATTTTATGATGGGTCCGAGCGATCAGGACGCTGTTTTTGCTATGAACAGCATTTCCAAATCAGTAACAGTCGAGGCCTTCTGGATGGACCAGACAGAAATAACAAATAACAAATATCGCCAGTTTGTGTACTACGTGCGCGACTCCATTTTCAGGACAAAGCTGGGCAACGCAGGTATTGCAGACCGCGAATATTTTATGGTTGACAAGGAGGGTAATGTTATTGAACCCAATGTAATCAACTGGGATGAAAAGATCGATCCTGATGAGGAAACTACCAAAGCAACTCTGGAAGAGATGTTATATCCTCCCGAGGAAAGATTCAACGGAAAAAGGCAGATAGATGTCAGAAAGCTTAATTATTCATATTTCTGGGTCGACTATCAGCAGGCTGCAAAATCGAACTATAAGTATGATTATACAAATAATACAGGAAAATACGAAGGCCAGGTCACAAATATTGATGGTTCGCGTACCGACGTAAAAGACCGCTCATCATTTATCAGACACAATATAATAAATGTCTATCCCGACACTCTCTGCTGGATAAGAGACTTTACTTATTCTTTCAATGATCCCCAGGCATCCCTTTATTTCTGGCACCCTTCATTCGATGATTATCCTGTTGTTGGTGTATCATGGGTACAGGCAACTGCATTCAGCATCTGGAGGACCGACTACATGAATTCAGCTCTCAGGAAAAATGATATAGCCGATGTACAGAGCTACAGATTACCCCTTGAAACAGAATGGGAATATGCTGCAAGAGGAGGCCTTGATCTCTCAATGTATCCATGGGGCGGACCCTACACCCGCAATTATAAAGGATGCTTCCTTGCCAACTTCAAACCCTTACGCGGAAACTATATCGATGATGGAAACGTCTATGCCGGGAAAGTAGGATCCTATGAACCAAATGAATTCGGATTGTACGACATGGCCGGAAACGTTGCAGAATGGACCTGTTGTGCATATCACCCTTCAGCCTATATCTTTCAGCATGACCTGCAGCCAAACTATGAATACAATGCAACACCGCAGGATCCTCCAATTATGAAAAGAAAGGTAATCCGCGGCGGATCCTGGAAGGATATCGCATATTTTCTTCAGACCAGCTCAAGAGATTATGAATATCAGGATTCTGCAAAATCCTTTGTCGGATTCCGTAATGTAAGATCTTATATAGGTGTAAATTAATTATTTGAAATAATCTTAAAATAATCAGGTATATGAGCCTAGCAGAATTAGTACAAAGCAGTGGGTGGAAAAATTTCATATCTAAGCTGTATGGTTTAGGTGCTTCCGTAGTTATCATTGGTGCGTTGTTTAAGATACAACACTGGCCTCTTGCCGGAACAATGCTGACAATTGGTCTTCTTACAGAAGCTGTAATATTCTTCTTTTCCGCCTTTGAACCATTGCACGAAGAGATCGACTGGTCACTGGTATATCCTGAACTTGCCGGAATCCCGGAGGATGAAACCGATGAACTCAGTTTGCAAAAAGATAAATTCCATGGTTCGGTTTCCGGTGGAACCTTAGGAATGGCAGGAAGCGGCGGTGGCGGAGGATACGGTGGAGGAGCAGGAGCCGTTGCACTGGCTAAATTCGATGAGATGCTCGAAAAAGCCGAAATATCACCTGACCTTTTCCAGAAACTTGGAGTCGGAATGAAAAAACTCAGCGAATCAACTGCAAACATGAATGCAATGGGCGATATTTCTGCAGCTTCTTCAAAATATATGAATACAATAGGTGTTGCAAATGACTCCCTCAGCAAACTTGCAGATTCATACCAGTCTACAGCCAGGGTAATAAACGAAACAGGTTCAACCTATCGTAATATGGCTGATTCGTTGTCAGTTATTGAAGTTGGCGGAAAATCATATCAGCAACAGCTTGAGGCTCTCAATAAAAACCTCTCTGCCCTTAATACAGTCTATGAACTGCAGCGCAAAGGTGCAGACGACCATCTGAAAGAATCCGAATCACTCTTTAAAGGGATTCAGGGAATTATGAAAAATCTTTCCGATTCAGCCGGGGATACGAATAAATACCGTGAACAAATAACAAAACTTAATGACAACCTGTCAGCATTGAATAATGTATATGGAAACATGCTCGCAGCTATGAATGTCAAATAACAAGGCTTCAAAAATATAACTTAATTAACAAGAAAAATGGCTCACGAAAAGCTATCTCCGCGACAAAAGATGATCGGGATGATGTACCTGGTGCTTACCGCCATGCTTGCACTTAACGTATCGAAAGAAGCCGTTGAAGCGTTTAAGAAAGTAGACAAGGGCCTTACCCTGACCGTCGCAAACTATGCAATAAAAAATAATCTTATTTACAGCGAATTCGACAGGGCAGCAGCAGAAAACCCCACAAAGGCAGGAAAGTACAAAACCCTCGCATATCAGGTCAAGGAACGGGCTGATGAAGCCTTTAATTTTATCCAGGATCTCAAAATTGAAATAATCACCAAAGCTGAAGGCATTGATCCTGTAAAACCTGCCGTAAAGGGAAATGAAGTTCTGATTGAAAACATAAAGAGAATTGATGATACAAATGTCCCATCCGAAGTCCTTATCGGTGCTAATGAAAATGGGAAAGCATACTCACTCAAAAATGTAATCAACGAATTCCGCGATTTCCTGATAACCACTCTCGAAGGGAATAATCCTACCGCAGAAGAGGCACTCAGAAGCAGCCTCAATACTGATGACGGAAAAGATCCTGACGGACAACGCGCTCCCTGGGCCAATATGACCTTCCAGACTCTGCCGCTTGTTGCCGTTATCTGTATCCTTTCGGAAATGCAGCTGTCGGTAAGAAATGGCGAGACCGAAGTCCTGAATTACCTCTATTCCCAGATAGATGCTGCTTCATTCAAATTCAACAAGCTTAATGCAATTGTAATACCGACCTCAAATTATGTTACGCTGGGCAGCGACTATGAAGCCAAGGTATTTATTTCTGCCACTGACAGCACCCAAAATCCCACAATTACGGTAGGCAGCCAGGTTCTTACCCTTGATGAGACAGGCAAAGGAATCTACAAAACACGCGCTTCTTCTGTCGGACCTAAAAAATGGGGCGGAATAATTGCAATGAAAGCTCCCGACGGAACAATTAAAAATTATGGATTTGATGCATCATATGTTGTCGGTGAACCCAACGTTATTGTATCTCCGACTGCAATGAACGTAATGTATACCGGTATTGACAACCCGATTGATGTTTCTGTCCCCGGAGTAAGTCCTGACAAAATAAAGATAAAAGTAATAAACGGGTCATTCACAACCGAAAAAGTTAAAAACTCAAAAGGTGAGAACTTTAAGGGCACCTGGGCCGTAAAACCAAATGCTGCCGGACAGAACGTTCAGATCATCGTTACTGCTGATATGAACGGAAAACCTGTCCAGTATCCTCCCTATGATTTCAGGGTTAAACCTCTTCCGCCCCCTACAGCAGTATTCGGAGGGAAAAGCACCGGGACCATTCCGAGGGCTACCGCCGCCGCACAACAGGGTGTTTTTGCAATCATGCCTGATTTTGATTTCGATCTCAGATACCAGGTTACCGGTTTTACCGTTCTGTATAATGACAAAGGGAATGATTATGAGGAACCAAGCTCAAGCAGTAACCTGACTCCTAAACAGAAAGATCTTATCAACAGACTGACCAGAGGCAAAAATTTAATTATAAAAGATATCAGAGCCCTTGGTCCGGATGGAAAGACCAAAGACCTGCAACCAATATTATTAAAGATTGACTAGTTTAAAATAAATATACCACCATGAATAAGAAAATTCTTTTTGGAATTATCGCTATTTCACTTTCAGGTATCATAAATGCCCAGAGTTTCGGTGATATTTACCAGAAAACAATTCCCGATGCAAAGAAAATTGATTACCCATACCTGCGGGAAGCCGATGTTATCTGGTCAAAAAAGATGTACCGTCTTATAGATCTGAGGGAAAAAATGAATCAACCCTTATACTATCCTACAGAACCTACTCTCGACGGCAGAAAAAATTTTATCGGCATTCTCCTGGAAGAGATTAAGGCAGGCAGACTGAATGCATATGATCCTCTCAATACCAACGTGAATACCACCTATTCTGATATTGAAGGGAAAATGGGTGCCGTCACCAGGACAGAATCGATCACAATCAATGCTGAAGGGGCGACCAGAGATACCGTTATCAAACTTGATGCAAAGCCCGATGAGGTAAAACAGCTGGTACTTTATGAGGAGTGGTACTTTGATAAAAAGTTGTCTAAACTTGACGTCAGGATAATTGGTATTCAGCCTGTTTATATGGCATATGATGCCCAGGCCGGAAGAATCCTTAAGAAACCGCTTTTCTGGATCAAATATGATGAAGCAAGGGATGCCCTCGCAAAACAGGAGGTCTATACATCAACCAATGATGCACAGAGAATTTCCTTTGACGACCTCTTCATGCAGAGAAGATTCAGCAGTACTATCTCAGGAGAGTCGAATGTTTACAACGACAGGATGATCTCACAATATGAAGTTGGAAAATCCACCCTTTTTGAAGCAGAACGGATTAAGAATGAACTTTTCAACTTTGAACACGATCTGTGGGAATATTAAAATATACCAACATACTAAAAAAAGGGTGCCTCAGAAGGGTACCCTTTTTTAATTGTATGAAAATCTTACCCCGCAGTTGGCTTCAGACATTGGCAAAGAGCAGTTGGCAAATTGGTTTTTAAGAAGATTTTTTTAAACCTTATTTGTATCTTCAAACCTTAGTAGAAAAAATCATATCTAAAAGAGTACAACCTTATTAGCTTATTAATTATGCCAACCAAACATCATAAGAAACATACATATAGATGAAGATGATTCATTTATTACCAAAAAACAATAAAACCAAAATAAGGTAATAAGGTTTGAAGATATATTTTGTCATTTTCTACTAAGGTCAGGAAAAAAAATAAGGTTTTTTGGACCCCTGGTAAAAACACCAATTCAAAAATCTTACCGCACGAATCGGCGAAGTCAGAATTGCCGCAAACTTAAAGTTGGCAGTTGGCAAAAAGAAGTCGGCAAAATCGGTTTTAAGAAGATCTTTTTAAACCTTATTTGTATTTTACCACGGAGTGACGCTGAGTTTTCACGGAGGTACACTGCTTAATTGGTACTCCGTGATACCCTGTGCAACTCAGTGAAACTCTGTGGTTATTATCTTCTCTCTTCGGGTTTCATTGTCAGATATTCATTTGGCAGTTGGCAAAAAGCAGTTGGCAAAATTGGTTTTAAGAAGATTTTTTAAACCTTATTTGTATCTTCAAACCTTAGTAGAAAAAATCATATCTAAAAGAGTACAACCTTATTAGCTTATTAATTATGCCAACCAAACATCATAAGAAACATACATATAGATGAAGATGATTCATTTATTACCAAAAAACAATAAAACCAAAATAAGGTAATAAGGTTTGAAGATATATTTTGTCATTTTCTACTAAGGTCAGGAAAAAAAATAAGGTTTTTTGGACCCCTGGTAAAAACACCAATTCAAAAATCTTACCGCACGAATCGGCGAAGTCAGAATTGCCGCAAACTTAAAGTTGGCAGTTGGCAAAAAGCAGTTGGCAAAATCGGTTTTAAGAAGATCTTATTAAACCTTATTTGTATTTTACCACGGAGTGACGCTGAGTTTTCACGGAGGTACACTGCTTAATTGGTACTCCGTGATACCCTGTGCAACTCAGTGAAACTCTGTGGTTATTATCTTCTCTCTTCGGTCTTCGGTCTTCGGTCTGCTAGAGGAATTTTTCCTTCGTGGATTTCCTGACATCCTCCAGATACTGCTTGATATTCTGCTCCTCCTCCTTCTTAACAACAAGCAGCACATCATCCGAATCGACTATAATATAGTCTTTTAGCCCCTGTAATACAGCGACCTTTCCTTCAGAGATATTTATGATGTTTCCCTTATTTTCATATGAAAAGACATTACCTGCAACCACTGCATTACCCTTTTTGTCGACAGGAGTATGCTCGTAAAGTGAACTCCACGTTCCAAGATCAGACCATCCGATATCAGTACACATGACATATACGTTTTCAGCCTTCTCCATAATTCCGTAATCGATGGAGATGCTCCTGCATTCAGTATAAGTCTTCCCTATAAAGTTCTTTTCCTGCTCTGTCCCGAAATAATCCTTCCCCTCTTCAAAGGCAGAAAAGGTATCAGGAAGATATTTTTCAAATGCCGACAGAATCGTCCTTATATTCCAGATAAATATTCCGGAGTTCCAGTAAAAATCCCCGCTTTCGAGAAATACCTTTGCCAGGTCTATATCAGGCTTCTCGGTAAATGTTTTGACCTTCAGTAAATTTTCGTACTCCGGCACAGCCTTTTTCTGATCAGCCTGTATATATCCATATCCTGTCTCTGGTCTGTCAGGCTTTATTCCAAGGGTTATTAAAGCATCATTCCCCTTCGCAAATTCAAAAGCCTTTTGTATCTCTTCACAGAATTTTTCTTCTTTAACAATAAGGTGGTCGGATGGTGTTACGGCAATTACCGCATCAGGATTCTCCCTGAGGATCCTGAAGGTACCGTAGGCAAGACATGGAGCCGTATTTCTGCGAAATGGCTCGCCCAGAACACGTGAAGGATCAATGCCCAGTTGCTCAACCGCAAGGTCTTTATGCTCGGCGCTTGTAACGACAAAGATGTTCTTCTCGGGACAAGTTGCTTTAAACCGCCTGTAAGTCTGCTGGATAAGAGTCTCCCCGCTCCCGAGGATATCCAGAAACTGTTTTGGTTTTTCCTTGCGGCTCAGAGGCCAGAAACGGCTTCCCACTCCTCCTGCCATGATTATCACATATCTGTTATCCATGAGCGAATCTGTTTTCAATAATTTATGCAAATATATAATTAATTCTTCATTAGGTTTTAAAACACGTTCAACGGTAAATCTGGTAAATATTTGTAATTTTGGAAATTGATATCAACCGGGATGCTTAAATTTCTTACTCAGTTCGGCCGTTATATCCTATTACTTAAAAAGGTTTTTTCAAAACCAGAGAAAGCTTCCATTTATTACAGGCAAACCATGAGGGAGTTCGTCTTCCTCGGCCTTACTTCAATAGGCATAATTGCAATCGTTTCATTCTTTATGGGCGCTGTGATCACTCTTCAGACTGCATATAATACCGAAAATCCCATCTATCCGAAATACCTTATCGGGCTTGGGTGCCGCGATTCAATGATCCTGGAATTCTCATCTACAATCGCAGCTCTTATCCTGGCCGGGAAAGTAGGCTCGAACATTGCATCGGAGATAGGAACTATGAGGGTTACTGAACAAATTGACGCTCTCGAGATTATGGGTGTTAATTCAGCATCTTACATTATCCTTCCCAAACTCATCGCAACTCTCATTTTCAACCCGTTTCTTACCCTTTTAAGTATTACAATTGGAATAGTTGGCGGAGGAATAGCCGGAACAGTGTCAGGCGTTATGACACTTGAAAACTTCATCTATGGCATACAGTATGATTTCATCCCTTATTATATAACATATTCACTTATAAAAACAGTGATTTTCGCATTCATAATAACCAGCGTATCTGCCTTCCAGGGTTATTATGTTGATGGCGGATCACTTGAAGTAGGACGGGCCAGCACAAAAGCAGTTGTCTACAGCAGTGTACTGATACTGCTGTTTAATGTTATACTTACTCAACTACTTCTCTCATGATAAAAGTAAAGAACCTCTATAAATCATTCAATGGGAGAGATGTATTAAGCGATATCTCGGTTACATTCGAACCGGGCAAAACAAATCTTATAATAGGACGAAGCGGTTCGGGCAAAACCGTTCTTCTAAAATCAATCGTCGGACTTCTTGAGATAGAGAATGGGGAGATCTGGTTCGAGGATACTCTCTTCAACAAGCTAAGCTTTGAAGATAAAAAAAAGATCCGCAGCGAAATGGGGATGCTCTTCCAGGGAAGTGCGCTTTTCGATTCCCTGACAGTTGAACAGAATGTCCTCTTCCCTCTCGATATGTTCACTGACAAGAGTGTTGAGGAAAAACTGGAAAGGGTTAATTTCTGCCTTAAAAGAGTTGACATTGTAAATGCAAACAAATTATTCCCGGCGGAATTATCTGGGGGAATGAAGAAAAGAGTTGCAATCGCAAGGGCTATTTCATTAAATCCCAAATATCTTTTCTGCGATGAGCCTAATTCAGGACTTGACCCCCTTACAGCCATCCTCATTGATGCACTTATAAAAGAACTTACCGAGGAGTATTGCATGACAACTATAGTCAATACTCACGATATGAATTCAGTGATGGAAATAGGTGAAAAGATAGTTTTTATAAGCGATGGAAAAAAAATCTGGGAAGGCAACAAAAATGACATTCTTACATCAGATAATGAACTCCTTAATGATTTCGTTTTTGCCAATTCCCTCGCCAAGAAGCTGCGATCAGCTAACAGGTAACCTGTTCCGTTTACTTTTTAATCTCTTCATAATCAACATACTCACCTATCTCTTTTGATATTTTCTTGGCCGACGGGTTACTCGTCCTCTCCCTGTCTTTTGATCCTCCGGCAGATTTTTCCTCCTCACTATACCGGATAAATGACCTGATTATCAGATATCCTATCAGAACAATTAATATATAACGTACTAAAATCATTCCTCATTTTTTTTATTCAACTTCAAATATCGCCTGTCGCTAACTTTGACTCTGTATATCCTGTTACAAATCTTCTGACATCTCCAGGTGAACCTTAGTCGCTCAGTGCTTTCATGGCAACAAAAATAGTAACTAAATGTTTCTCTTCAAAGCCCGGATTTGTTGCCTGATTCCTCCGGACACCAGAATACAGAGGTCCAAAGGTCCATAAAATATAAAAAAATTTACCATGTTTCAATGTACTCATTGATTCCCCGTTTCAATCTTATAATTATACAGGAACCTGTCAGTGCCTCCTACAATGAGGTGCCAGCCGCTTTTATCCGACAATTTCCCTATAGAGAACATCGATGCCCCCCTGAGCGGAAATCCGCTGACTGTCTTTCCCTCTTTGGTTATCAGATAAATGAGCTTCTTGTTTACATCATATACCCCTATCTTTCTGTCAGTTGCAGAAAAAATAAAATTGATAGGTCCCCCCAGTGCTTCAGAACCAAAATCCCTTGAAAAGAGTTCAGTCCGGTCATGGTCGTAAAGATATAATATACCTTTATCAATAAAGATATACTCCCCGAAGCCATCTCCATTTACATCAAACATATCAAACGAATGGGCATCCGAGAATTTTTTCATGCTGAATTTCTTTACAGTGCCGTCGAATGAGATCTGCTGGACTGTTCCATCGGGCGATGTACAAACTACAGTTGGTTCCGTTCCCGGACTGAGCCGCATTGCTGAACCCCTGGCCCTTGTTACAGACTCCTTCAGATTTATCCTGATATTTCCTGTACGGTCGAGAAAATAGACTGAATTCTCATCAGAGACAACAAGATAATCCTTCCCGGAAACCCTGAAATAACTTATCTCAGCACGTACCGGACTGTTGGTCCTGAATGGCTTCCAACCCTTAACAACACTGCCGGTCTTATCATACGAATAAATAAGCTTGTCCTCTCCCGCTATGAAAAGCCTGTAATTCAAGTTATTGTCATAATCGAACATGGTCATGGGGTTGGTACCCGGCGACCTCAGCTTTACAGGAAATCTGCCAACATAATTCCCGTTCCTGTCAAGCAGATGAATGTAATTTTTACCGCAGAACAGCAGCTGGTATTTCCCGTTCCAGAAATAGTCGATCATGTAAACATTCCCCACAATCTTCTCATTGAGCGGAACTTTCCACAAGACACGACCTGCCGCATTTATCAGATAGACATTATTATTCAGGTCCTGAATGAAGATCTCTTTTGCACCGGTAATATGGTTTGTAAAGAAGAACGGCTTTATCCCGGCAATTGTATCAAGCAAAGTCTCCCACTCTGTTTTTGACTCTTCCCTTTCCTGTTCCTTAAACCTTACCGATAAACTATTGTATATCATTCCGTTGCTTGCCGCAAACTGGTAACCTGCCGACTGAATCTTGTTCAGTGAGCTTTTATTCAGTTTAAGGGAGGCAATAATATTATCATCAAGGTATTCTGAAAGATAATTAATTATCCGGGTCGGGACACAATAACAAAAGTATCCGGCACGGCTCGGCAGAGTGCTTTCGAAATCCCTGTAATTAAGATCATTGGCAAGTGTCTTATTGAGGATATTGTCGTACAATAACCTTGAAATAGTGGCGTACGAATTGCCGACTATCATGAAATTGTCATAAAACGCAACATATACTTCGTCAAATACGGCAGTAAATCCCGGTTTCAGGGATCCTGTCAGCCCATTAAAATGAGTCTGGTAGACCGGCATTTTTGTCTGATCGTCAGGTTCGAAATAAATAATTCCGGGCCTGGGTCCAACCTCTTCAAGAAATATCTGTTCAGCTCTGACCCGGTCATTCAATTCATAGACGATGAGAGAGTTTTCAGTCACAGGCTTTTCCTTAATATCGATTAAGGCCCTTGTAACTTCCTCACCGATATATCCTTTAAGCCTGTTAACAAGCTTTCGCGTCTCCCCCGGAACCGAATCATCAAACCTGATCTCAGGGCCTTCAGCCGGCAGTCCGATTGTTTCAAAAAAAACTGTTGCGGAGGGGAGGATCTTATAGGTATGGAACTCCCTCGCGGGAATAAATTTATACCTGTAAAGATATTCGGACGAATCAGGACTATCGGTATAACCGCTCAGAACAAGACCTTTTTCGTTTATATAAATATCGCCTCCTGCTGTTCCTGCCAGGTTTGAGATCTTACCTGCCAGACCCTTATTCCGGGCTGACAGAAATTTTGTAATAAGACCGGGAAGATTGGAGAAAACCACAAAGATCTTATCCTCATTTTTTCCGGATGCCATATGGACCCTGGAGAAACCGGGCAGGCTTCGCACATCCGCTCCCCCGCCTGCCATACGGACAATAGCTTCATCCAGCAGCCCTTTCGACCCGCTGCACAGCATCAACCCGGAGCCAACAGATATGTACACGGTATCCCTGAGATCATTTAAGTCATACGGGACCATCAGTAAAGAAGCGGCTCCCGATCTGGTCTCGGATACATCCCTTATCCCGCTGTTATGGAGTATATCTTTAATATGCCTTGGTCTTGCCTCACCGGGAACTGTAACTGACAGAAGGGCATTCAGCCCGCCTTCTCCTTTAGTATAGAAAGAGATGACAGCTTTTCCGCCACTCAATAAATCCTTAAAACCCGGTTTATTCAGCAGATCTGTAAGAAATTTAAGCCTGATATTATAATTTTCAAATTCCCTGATTTTTGCAACCTCCCCGAATAATCCCTTATCCGTTGTCAGGGAATTCATGAAGCTCTGGAGATCGACTGTCTCAATTACAACGCATGCTGAAACAGAAACGGCCTTGAAAGGATCCGTAAGCAACCGTTTCCTCCCCTGCTGCAGGTAATAGCCAAGTATTGCCAGCCCTAAAACTAGAAGTATTACTGATATTATGGCAACCCGCTTCCCCAATGACGGATAATTTATATTTGATCTTCTCCAAAATTAACAAATAAAAGATTATCCTTCCTCAAATTCTTTTCAGGAGATAAGTTACCCTTAGTGGCAAAAAAAATAGCCACGAAGGCACTAAGGCACTAAGTTACACAAAGAGAGTTATGCCAGAGTGGTCACCATATGCTTTTTTGTAATTTTTATCTATGGCACCGATTGCAAATCGGCGCCAGCGGTTACCCTTTGTGAACCCTTGTGTCTTAGTGTGGCAAAAAAATAGCCCCGAAGGCACAAAGGCACTAAGTTGCACAAAGAGAGTTCTGCCAGAGTGCGATCTTACACCCTCTATGCTTCCTCAATAACCTTCCATCCGATTGCATCGGCAAAGGAATAAACAGGTTCTCTCAGATCGCCATAAAAGGTCACCCTGTGCCATCCCCACCTGTCCCACATTGTAAACAGCTTTTCGATATCGCCTGTCGGTTCGGCACATAATTTTGTTCGGCATGCCCTGTCATCAGGATCATTATCAAGAGCCACAGCCTGGTGAAAAAGTATCTCTTTTTTATCATTATCAACCTCAAGGGTTGTTGTCATGTAATTGACTGGCAGTATTGAGCGGACGGAAGCGCCGTTCCGGTCCTCTGAATGGGTCATTATAGTGAAGGGGTTTGGCTCTCCTTGCGGACCGAAGACTTTGTTCGGAGCAACACAGTGAGCATATATAATCTGCCGTTTTGAGGTATCTATAACTGGGTCTGAGATAAATCCCGGCCGCCCGTTTGTCATTGTTTTAAAAGCCAGCATAGTTGCCGTGGACCGTACGTCACATTCACAAGCTCCTACCAGCCCTTCGTTACATAATTCATGAAACCCCAGGCAGGGATATGCATGGATATGGCCACCGTAAAAACCTCCGAGACAATTAACCGTTATAGCATCAGCTCCACGGTTCTTCAGAACAGACTTCATGCCAAGGTACATAGCTGCCGAAGTCATAAGAGTTTCATCACTGACCCCGGTTATCTCAAGAGCAGATTTCTTCCACCGTTCCACAATGGCAGCCGATTCATTCCTGTTTGCCCCGCTCCATGCCGAGTTTACCTCTGAAAATGGTATGTACTCAAGCGGTATTCCCATGATGGGTTCAGCCTTTTCTGATTTCTGGTCCCGCACTGCAAGTATCTTTGACCTGGTTAACCGTTTGATACATTCTTCCGGTTTCAATGTTTCAATGGTATTTGCTGTCAGAGTATGATTTCCCTTAACCCTGGTAGCCTTAATCCTGACATCAGCTGTTGCAGATGAGAATCCCGCAGCAGTTCCTCCGTTTTTCATCATTTTGAAACAGCTTACGGCTGCAAGAAGATCTTCCATCTTCGAAGATGCCACGAATCCCACATTCTGTGTGTTCCCCCTGAGGAATGCGGAATTATAGACAAGAAACCCACCGCTGCCACCAAACTGGAAATCCACGTAAAGAACCGGCTTCCCTGTTTTGGCTATCGTCTGCACGACCTGGTTCCAGCAGTTCATCTGATAAACGATATATCCGTCAATCATATCAGTTGTATCCATTGCCGCTATTTTTTCAGCATCAGCCGGGCCTGTTGCCCGCTCAGGAACAAATACAAAATCCGGGAAATTCTTTACAAGTGTGGTATTGATTGTTTCCATTACAGGATTAAAATCAAACCCGGTATTCGGCCAGTCAGGTTGTGCCTGAACAGGGGCATGTAACGAATAAAGAACCCTGATCTTCATTTTCTTACTGCTCTTTCCGGAGGAGCATGAAGAGGTGATACCTGTCAGAGGTGCCAGGGCAGCAAAAGCGGCACAGGCAGAGCAGGCAGAAACGAATTTTCTTCTTGAGTAATTTGCTCCATTATTTATCCGGAGCTTGTCCCGGTCAGCTGAATTTAATCTTTGCATAGTCTCAATTATTTGTATATAACCTTTTAAAGAGAAAGAAGCTATTAAATATACAAATTATTGACGACTACTCCGCTTTTCAGGATAATTGTTATGCCGGGCGAAGCGAGGATGATACATTTCCCTTCCCTGCAGGCTGGCTCCTCCCTAAAATTGCCTATTTCAGACATTGTTACTGGGAGATCGTAATTGAGAAGAAGATTCCTCGCTTCGCCAGTTTCCAATACTATTTCAGACGTTTTTACTGAGAGATCGTAATCGAGAAGGAGATTCCTCGCTTCGCTACTAATGACAACATTTGTAAACTACACATTATAAGCTAATTATATTTTAAGAAGCTTAATCTTCCGGAAACATAACCGGAAGCAGGCAACTATGCGCCATTTGAAGAATGCAATTAAACAAGGTTTATGATTCTGGTTTTCTACCCAAATATACTCGCGTCTGCATCAAAGATAGTACCCGTTTCAATTTACAAGAAAGGCTCAGTGATCACTAAAATGGAAGTGGTGAGCAAAAGGCCGTTGGCCTTACATATTATAGGGCAGGGCGGAACCCTGCCTGATGGTACCTCCCTCTCCTTCAGCCCCGTAGGGGCGTAATAAAGTGATACCATCAGCCATAGAGGATCAGAGGAAATGGATCTTCCGGTGTTTTGTTATTCCGCCCCTACGGGGCTTTGGGGTAAGAAGAGAGCGTTTTTACACAGGGCGTTGCCCTGTGTTATGTTATTATGCCCCTACGGGGCGAAAACCATCTATAAACATACCTGACGACTGACTGGAGTTTGAGATTCCTCGTGGCACTGCTAAAGCGAAGGTCATGCTTGTGTAACCCGTACAAAATTAATTGATTCTGGTTGTCATTATACCAGAAGTACAAAACTTTGGATAAAAACTCGGAATGACAGGCTAATCTGTTGGGAGAAAGGGAGAAGCGGCGATTCGCAGAAGAAGATAGTGGTAATAAATGCAATTGCATCTGCGAATCGCCGCTTCTCCCTCTGTTGACCCCAACCCACATTGTCATGCCGAGCGAAGCGAGGCAACCCACACTCCCGTCACTTTTAAACTAATATGACAACCTGCGAATCGCAACCCCTCCCCGGCCATCCCCTTAAATATTCTAATCTTTCAAGCCCTGCATCAGCTGAAATGTCAGAAAATAGTCACCCTTCCCTTATTGTTTAAGGGAAGGGCCGGGGAGGGGTTAAGAGCATAGCCCGTTGGGAATGCACCTGAGAGACAGGTCCATTTTCACATTTTATTATAATGTTAGAATAAAATTAGACGGAGAAAGAGACCTCCCGGAGGATCAGTTTGGCACGTATTTTGTAATACTTATTACAAAACCAGCAATCTCAATCATATACTTGATCCTTCAAGGTCAGCCAGGTCAAAAGCCTGGCTTTCATTTTATTATCAGAATGGTTTGTATCCGATTATCTCTCTTACCTCACGGATTGTCTTTGATGCACTTTCCCTGGCTCTTTCCGCACCTGTCGGCAACAACTTTAGCCAGGTATTTATCATCAGTAAGGATAGCAATTGATTTTCTCCCGGATAGGTTCGGTAAACTTCACAATATCTTCTGCAAGCTGTTTCTTCATGTCTCCATATCTTATTTCACAAGAGGCATGTTTATCCTTAAAATATTTTACCGTCTCCGGATCCGATACCACACCCATTATCGTAAAGAGATTCTCTACAGCCTCTGATGGCTTCTGATTCTGCTCAACAGGTCCGGTATCAGTTACTGCCCTCATAACCTTTTTCTTAATCTCCTGGGGTGTATCGGCAAGAAAGACACCGTTCCCTTCACTCTTGCCCATTTTGCCTGTACCGTCAAGACCCGGTATCTTAACAAGCTGTTTGCCGAAATTATATGCATCGGGTTCAGGAAAATAGTTCACCTCATACATCATATTAAATCTCCTCGCAAATCTCCTGGTCATTTCAAGGTGTTGCTCCTGATCCTTGCCAACCGGAACCTTATTTGCTTTATGAATGATTATATCAGCAGCCATCAGTACCGGATAGGTCAGCAGTCCTGCATTTATATTATCCGGCTGTTTCCTGATCTTCTCCTTAAACGAAGTGGTCCTTTCAAGTTCCCCGACATATGCATTCATATTCAGAAGAAGGTAGAGCTCGGCGACCTCCGGGACATCACTCTGTATAAAAACCGTTGCAATTTCCGGATCAATTCCGCAGGCAAGATACTCTGCAAGTACCTGCTTTATATTTCCGTGAAGGTCTTCCGGTTTTGGATGAGTAGTAAGAGCATGATAATCAGCAATAAAGAAAAAACAGTTATTCTCTTTCTGCATTTTAAGAAAATTCTTTATCGCACCAAAATAATTTCCAAGGTGAAGATTCCCGGTCGATCTTATACCACTTACTACTGTGTCCATTTGTATCCTTTAATAAAATCAAGCGCAAATCTAATAAAAAAGGTGTTACGGCACAATGATTCAAAAACATAAAGGTGATCACCGAAACCATAAAGGCCTGATGCAGTTACGCTGTTAAGCCTTTTTTATTACCTTTGCCAGATTAATAAAAAAGGCCATGGAATCCACAAGACAGAAAAAAGTATCGCGATTAATTCAGAAAGAGCTGGCCGACATCTTTCTTAAGAAAGGAAATGAACTTGCCCATGGTAAATTAATCTCCATCACCAGGGTCAGAGTAAGCCCTGATCTTTCATTTGCAAAAGTCTACATAAGTATCTTCCCTGCAGTAAACCAGGATGAAATTCTCCATTCCATTCAGGAGACTGCCCAGAAAATAAGATTTGATCTTGGACAGAAAGTAAGGACCCAGCTGCGTATCGTGCCTGAAATTGCCTTCCATATCGATGATAGTCTTGATTATATTGACAAGATAGACAAGTTGCTGAAATCCTGATATATTAGTATGCAGTACGAACCAATTAAAAGATCCGTCGGAAGATTCTTTACAGGACCACTTTTTATGAGAAGGATCCTTTATTTGCTTCTGGACCTGCTTCTTCTCCGTACCTGGCATGTAAAAAAAGCATTGCGAAAGATCGCCCGTCAATTTCCGGGGGATGCATCAGTGCTGGATGCCGGCTCCGGTTTTGGTCAGTACTACATGGCGAATCAGCAGAATGAATCCCATGTGGAATATAAGGGCAATAGATATCAATAAAGAACAGATTGATGATTGCAACCGGTTCTTTGAAAGAGACAGGTCTCTCCGGCAGAGTAATCTTCCGATACAGGCGATCTGACAACCCTTTCCGACATAAACAGCTATGATATTATTCTTTCAGTGGATGTTATGGAACATATTGAAGATGATCTGAAAGTCTTTGGAAATTTCTACAATTCACTGAAGGATAACGGTATACTATTGATTTCAACCCCATCCGACAGGGGAGGATCTGATGTTCACAATGAAAAGGAGGAATCCTTTATTGATGAACATGTCAGGGATGGCTACAGTATCAATGATATTACAGAATAAACTTACCCTGGCCGGATTCAGAGGTATTGAGGCCGGATATACTTATGGAACACCGGGAAATATATCATGGCGTCTGTCGATGAAATATCCGGTAAGGATGCTGAACCTTTCACCTCTGTTTTATGTGGTATTGCCCTTTTACTACCTGATATTTTTCCCTGTCTCGCTGGTACTTAACATTTTTGACCTTAATCATGACACATAGTTCAGGAACCGGATTGCTCGTAACGGCAAGAAAGTAATATTGATGAAGCTCTCATTATACATAGCAAAAAGGTACCTGCTCGCAAAAAAATCGCGGAATGTCATAAATATTATCTCCTCCGTATCAGTTGCCGGTGTTGCTGTCGGGACAATGGCCCTGATAATTATTCTGTCGGTTTTTAACGGTCTTGAAACCATGGTGAGCTCCATCTTCAACACCTTTGATCCCGACATTAAGATAAGCCCGGCTGAGGGCAAGACCTTTGTTCCCGATTCATCAAAGCTGAAACTGCTTGCAAAAGTGGAAGGGGTTTGTTGCTATTCCCTTACAATTGAGGAGAATGCCCTGTTAAAATATGGCGAAAGACAATATATAGCCACAATTAAAGGTGTCGATGATAATTATTCGCAGGTGACAGATATCGACAGCTCTATGTGGGAAGGTGATTTCGTACTGCATTCTGAAAACGGACGGCCATATGCCATCCCGGGTATCGGAGTAGCACAGTATCTCGGGATCAGGGTAAATTTCATCACCCCCCTGAATATTTATGTTCCCCGCAGAAGCGGAGGCACTTCAATGAATGCCGAAAATGCATTCATTAAAAAGTTTATCTTCCCTTCAGGAATATTCCAGGTCGAAAAGGAATATGATTCAAAATATGTTTATATCCCTCTGGAGTTTGCCAGGGAACTTACTGATAACTATAACGGGGTGAGTGCCATCGAAATAAAATTCAATAAAAATGCCGATCCGGGGCGTGCCCAGAAAAAAATAAGCAGAATTTTCGGAAAAGGCTTTGTTGTTCAGAACCGTTATCAGCAGCAGGAAATATTTTATAAGGTGATGAAATCCGAACGGCTTGCAATCTTTTTTATTCTCACCCTTATACTTACAATAGCCTCATTTAACATTATTGGC
This sequence comes from uncultured Bacteroidales bacterium, assembly GCA_963816345.1. Lineage (GTDB taxonomy): Bacteria > Bacteroidota > Bacteroidia > Bacteroidales > VadinHA17 > LD21. The sequence continues at coordinate 50,315 of CAWFKI010000003.1, read as the reverse complement.
TCTCTCACCATGCTGATAATTGAAAAGGAACGCGATATTGAAATACTCAAAAGCCTGGGTGCGAACAACGACCTGATAAGAAGGATATTTATATTTGAGGGTTGGCTTATTTCAATTGTCGGAGCATTTACAGGTTTAATCCTGGGTTTTGTTATCTGCTGGATGCAGCAGACTTTCGGTCTTGTAAAGCTCCACAGCGAGACACTTATCATGGATTCATATCCCGTTGTTCTGAAGCTGAAGGATTTTATTATTGTTCCGGCAACAGTCCTGCTGATAGGATACTGGGCAGCATGGTATCCTGTCAGGTACCTTACAAGGAAATACCTGCGCAGAGAAACAGGATAAGAAAAAATATTGAAATGACACCGAAGACAACTTTATAAACCCCAAAAAGATAAAATCATAAATTATTATTTCATCCTATGATCCGGTTTACTTTTCTCATATTAATCCTTTTATCCCTGATAAACTTTTCCTGTACCAGCAGGCGAAGCAAACTTGACCGGAAGAACCTGATCCCTGAAAAAGCCCTTGTATCCATTCTTACCGATACGTATATAGCTGACGGAATGCTCGCACAGCCAAAATTCATTAATAAATTTTCTCCGCTCGACTCACTTTCCACTTATGATTATATCATTGAGAAACACGGGTATACGAAGGAAATGATGGACAAAACGATGAGGTATTATTATATTAAGGATCCAAAGAAGCTTATAAATATTTATGACAGGGTACTCGGAATCTTAAGTGAAATGCAGTCGCGGGTTGAAAAGGAGCTTGCCCTGACGAGACGAAATTCAGGAAACCTCTGGCCCGGCAGGGAGTGGTATTCATTCCCTGATCCTTCCGGAACCGATTCCACAGTTTTCAATATTACCTTCGTCAACCCGGGATCTTATAATCTTACAGCAACTGTAACTCTTTTCCCTGACGATGAGACTCTCAACCCGGAAATAAGGCTATATTCCTGTAACCCTGACAGTCTTCAGACAGGTAAAAGAAAGTATATTCATTCACTTCCTTATATTAAAGATGGCTTCCCGCATACATATACAATTACTTTTAATGTACCGGTTAAAACCAGCCTCTTTATCAGGGGATCACTGTATGAATTTGATAACAACCCGGATAACTGGGACAAACACGCTGATTATTCAAAACATTTCTGTCAAAAACTCTTTTGCCTCTTTATGAAGCATTTTTCAGCACAGTACATAATTACAAATTCAGGAGCCCCGCTAAAAAGAGCAATTGTAACTGCTGAAGATGATGGAACCATACTCAAAATCGAGGATACTTCCGGCAATCTGGAGGAAAAACATTCAGTTGAATTTCATAACGGAATTATAATTCCGGGATTTGTAAACTGCCATTGCCACCTGGAGTTATCTCACCTGAAAGGTGCAATACCACGTGGAACCGGGCTTGAAGGATTTTATTGAGCATGTCAGAAATACAAGGGCAACCGGCATTGATGGCATTATTGAAGCGGCTGTCAGGGCCGCAGATGAAATGTACCATGTCTGGTGTAAGCCTGTGCGCTGACATCTGCAATAATTCCCTGACATTCAGCTTAAAAAAGTCAGGGAAAATAAAATATATCAACTTCCTGGAGGTGTTTGGCATTGACCCGGCAAAGGCTGAACACAGGCTGGCAGAAATTGTAAGAATTTCGGAAATTGCAGCAGAAATGGAACATTCCTTCTGCCTTGTGCCTCATTCGGTTTATTCCCTGTCGCTGCCTCTTTTCAGGCTTCTCAGGGAAAAAACCATGGACAACAGGATCACATCCATACATTTCATGGAGTCTGCAGCAGAAAAGGCTCTTGTTGAAGATCACTCCGGTCCGCTCATGGATTCATATGAACGATCGGGATTGATATCATTCCGGCATTGAAACTGTAAAAAGTCATGCAGATGCCATTCTTAATGAGATTACAGCCAATGGCAACCTGATCCTGGTTCATAACACATACGCCGACCGGGAGACCATAAGGAATATTAAAAGGAGAGGCAACCTTTTCTGGTGTCTTTGTCCCAACTCAAATCTTTATATTGAAAACAAACTTCCCCCCGTTGATCTTCTTCTGGATGAAGGCTGCATGATTACAATAGGCACTGACAGCCTGGCTTCAAATAATAAGCTTGATATCCTCGAAGAGCTTAAAACCCTTCAGGCTAATTTTCCTGCACTGTCAATCGGGCAGCTGGTCGCCTGGGCTACAATTAACGGAGCCAGTGCTCTGGGAATGGAACAATCATTCGGAAAGATTGAAACCGGCAAAAAACCCGGCCTGCTTCTTCTTCAGAATACCGACCTGATAAATATGAAGCTGCTCCCCGAAAGCATTGTTACACGGCTGATATAGAAACCAACCCCTTCCCACCTTATTACCCCATTGACGATTTTTACAAATTTCCACCTTTGTGTAACCTCGTGCCGGCCTTGGTGGCCTTTGTGTTTAATCTTAAATCACTCCCTGCCCTGAGCTCCGCTCTGCTAATTAATATATGAATAAAACTATTCTCCAATTATTGCTAATTTTGACGCGGGTAAATAGATTCAGAAATGGGTACATTTCTTTTTGATGAAATAATTTTCGGCCCTGTCACAAGCAGAAGGCTTGGGGTTTCCCTTGGGATAAATCTGCTGCCCACTAAAAGAAAAATCTGCAATTTTAACTGCATTTACTGTGAATGCGGCTGGACCAGGAATTCCGATAAGACCGCAGCTTCTTTACCTCAAAGAAGGGAAGTATATGAAGCTCTGGAAAGAAAGCTTTCCGGGATGAAGGAAGCCGGCGAGAAACCGGATGTAATTACATATGCAGGCAACGGGGAGCCTACACTCCACCCTGAATTTCCGGCGATCATTGATGACAGCATTGCATTGCGTGATAAATATTTTCCGGATGCAAGAATTGCGGTACTCTCAAACGCGACAACAATAACAGATCCCCTCGTGAAAGCTGCTCTCCTTAAAGTTGATCTGAATATTCTGAAGCTTGACTCAGCATTCGACGCTACAATCAGGATCCATAACCAGCCTTCAGTAAAGATAAACGTGGATGAATTGATTTCCGCCCTTGCGGCTTTTAAGGGACAGCTCATAATACAAACTCTCTTCCTTCGGGGAACTTATAAAACCAGGGCAATTGACAACACGACCCCCCGGGAGCTGAATGCCTGGCTGGAGGCATTGAAAAAAATAAAGCCTTCAGAAGTAATGATCTATACTATATCGAGGGATACTCCACCGGAAGGCGGCCGGCTGAATAAGGTCCCGGCCAGAGAGCTAAGGGAAATAGCATCAATGGTAGAAAAGCTTGGTATTAAAACTCAGGTTTCCGTTTAAAATTGAAAAAATGTCATAACATACTTATTTGCCCGCTTGAATGGGGATTGGGTCATGCTGCCCGCATGATTCCTGTAGCTAAAAAGCTGACAGAATCGGGACACAAAGTATTTATCGGCTCCGGAGAAGAACACCTTGCCTTCTTTCGAAATGAGTTACACGGAATAACCTGTGTTCTGTTTCCGGGATTCAAGCCGGGGTATTCAAAGTTCATGCCTCAGTATATTACAATTCTTCTCAAAACGCCCCTGCTTCTTTTTCACATTATAAGTGAGCATCACAGGCTCAATGCTATTATCCGTGAACATTCAATCGATACAGTGATAAGTGATAACAGGTTCGGACTCTGGAACAGGAAGGTCCGGACAGCCTATTTTACCCACATGCCGTTAATCCCCTTTCCTAAACCGTTCAGGTTTCTGGAATTCACAGGAATCTTGCTTCACAGCTATATTATCCGGAAATATGACTTTTGCTTTATACCTGACCTTCCGGGCGAATTAAATGTATCAGGAAGGCTGTCACATGGTTTGAAGCTTCCCCTGACAGTAAGGTACACAGGGATCCTTTCAAGATTCTCTTTGCCGGTCAGGAACTCAGCCGGCCACACAGCTTCATCCCCTTACAATCTGGTTATCCTCTCAGGGCCCGAACCTCAGCGGGATATCTTTAAACGGAAGGTTCTGGATCTTCTGAGAAACACCGGGAGTGCCACAATAATTCTTGAAGGAAAACCGGAAAAATCCGGTAAGATTGTCAGATCTGATAATTTTACCTTTTTCAGTCATCTTCCATCCGGTGAGATGCAGAAGATGATCTCCGGAAGTGAGACAATAATAACAAGGGCAGGATATTCGTCAATAATGGAGCTGATAAGCCTTAATCGCAGTGCCATGCTGATCCCGACTCCCGGTCAGACAGAACAGGAATATCTTGCCGGGTACCTTTCAGACAGAGGTTGGTTTTCCTCTTGCCGGCAGGGAAATATAACAAAGGAGAATATTCTTAACCTCAGAGAGTCTGTCCTGCCTTCAGGGATAGCAGAACAAAGCTCAGTTCTGCTTGATAAGGCATTGGAAGAACTATTAGAAGAACAACATAACTAATACTATACCGGCAAATCCTGTCAGGAATCCAAACCAGACCTGCACCGGACTATGCGCATTAAGCTTCAGCCTTGCTGAAAGCAATAATCCTCCCACGAGAATTGCAGGAATAAGATACCATAACAGCGGTGTATACATCTTGACAGAGAGCATTATAACAACTGCAACAAGGACCCCTGCCCCAAGTGAATAAAGCGATAAATTCCACAGGTAGTTTATTGATATGGCTATCAGGGATAAGAAAGAGAGGGCAATAAAATATGATTTAAGAAAAACCGGGACCCTGAACCTGAAGATAATGAAAGTTGTTACAAGAGAGAGGACGGCATTTATCAGAAGCGGGATCATTCTTTCTCTTTTGTCGCTGAGCGACCAGGAACTAATGAAATTATAGCGGAAAAAGACCGGCAATAATGAAAGCGGCAATAAAATGTTGTTCACCAGTACTATAAGCAGCAGTAACCTTTTCACTTCAAAAGGAACATAAGTATATAATGTCGGAGCTGAAAAAATTATCGTAAGCCCGTATAGTGGAATAAGAAAAGGATGAAAAAGCGCTGAAATGATTCTGGCTATGTTATCCTGGGTAAATATTGATCTGATGTCTTTCATCCTATATCTCCCTCCTCAGCCTTGCGACCGGGATATTAAGTTGTTCACGGTACTTTGCCACGGTCCGGCGTGCAATCTGGTATCCCTTCTCCTGCAGTATCTCGGTAAGCCTTTCATCGGTCAAAGGCCGGCGTTTCTGTTCATTCTCGATGCAATCCTGCAATATCCTTTTAATCTCTCTTGTGGACACTTCTTCCCCGCTGTCGGTCTGAAGCCCCTCAGAGAAGAAAAACTTAAGCGGGAATATCCCGAAGTGCGTCTGAATAAATTTACTGTTTGCCACGCGTGAGACAGTCGATATGTCAAGTCCTGTCATCTCGGCGACATCCTTGAGGATCATAGGCCTCAGCTTTGTTTCGTCACCATCGATGAAATACTCCTGCTGATATTCCAGAATTGCATTCATTGTCAGAAGCAGGGTATTCTGCCGTTGCTTTATTGCATCGATGAACCATTTAGCCGAATCAATTTTCTGTTTCACGAATATCACGGCATCTTTCATCTCTTTTTTCTGGCTTTTATCTCTGCTGTACGAATGAAGCATTTCACTGTACGCAGAGCTGAGTCTCAGTTCCGGCTGGTTCCTTGAATTCAGGTGCAGATCGAACCCATCCTCGGATAGTTCGAGGATAAAATCGGGAATTATCGGCTGGGTTGTCTTACTGTATGGATCGCTGTAAACACCTCCTGGCCTCGGATTAAGCTTGAGAATCTCGTCAATTGCGGCTTTAAGCTCATTTTCAGTAATCCCGAGCCGTGAGATAATCTTATCATAATGTCTTTTCGTAAATTCCTCAAAATATGATTCAAGGATGGAATGTGCGATCTTCAGATTTGGCTGGGAGTTCCCCCGTTTCTCAATCTGCAGAAGCAGGCATTCCCTGAGTGACCTGGCACCCACACCCGTGGGTTCAAGATCCTGTATTATTTTAAGGACCTCTTCAAGCTCTTCTTCCGTGGTTTCCACATTCTGAAGAAAGGCCAGATCATCTACAATGTTTATCAGTTCTCTCCTGAGATATCCGTCTTCATCTATATTGCCGATAATATATTCCGCAAGTACTTTCTGCTTTTCAGTCAGGTCGCTGCAGGCTGAGCTGCGAATCCAGATGCTCCTGAAATGACAGTCCGACCGAGAAGGGGATCTCTGTTCTTTTCTCCTCGTCTTTACTGTAGTTCTTTGTCCTGGAGCCGGTACTCAGGAATTTCGTCTTCTTCAATATAATCATCAAGGGTGAATTCTTCCTGGTCTTTATCTGTCTCCTCAAATTGTTCCTCTTCAGGATCTACAGGCATCTCCTCCTCATCCTGACCCTCCTCAAGTGCAGGATTTTCCTCAAGTTCCTTTTTAATACGCTGCTCAATCTGCAAAGTGGGTACCTCCAGGAGTTTGATCATCTGGATCTGCTGAGGCGATAGCTTCTGAAGTAGTTTTTGCTGTAATCTTTGCTTTAACATGCTTTTCTCATCAACAAAATTTTTCCATTCTCATTCCTGTTAAAACTCTGCATTTTTCGGAGTCCTGGGAAACGGGATGACATCCCTGATATTTGACATCCCTGTGACAAAAAGGATCAGCCTTTCAAAACCAAGCCCGAACCCGCTGTGAGGCGCTGTTCCGAATCTTCGTGTATCCAGGTACCACCAGAGATCCTTTTCCGGCATCTTCATCTCCTTTATGCGTGCATAGAGCTTGTCATAATCCTCTTCCCTCTGGGATCCTCCGATGATCTCACCAATACCCGGGAACAGGACATCCATAGCCCTGACCGTTTTGTTATCATCATTCTGCTTCATATAGAATGCCTTAATCTGCCTTGGATAATCGGTAAGGATGACCGGCCTTTTGAAATGAACTTCAACAAGGTATCTTTCATGTTCAGCCTGAAGATCGCGGCCCCAGTCCACAGGATATTCCCATTTTCTGCCGGAGGATATCAGGATCTCCACAGCCTCTGTGTAGGTTATTCTGACAAACTCATTGTTGAGAACAAAATTGAGTCTTTCAAGCAATCCTTTATCTATCATGCTGTTAAGAAACTCAAGATCCTCCCTGCAATTTTCCAGGGCATACCTGATCAGATATTTGACAAAATCTTCGGCCAGATCCATATTGTCGACCAGGTCATAAAAGGCCATCTCCGGTTCAATCATCCAGAATTCGGCAAGATGGCGCGGAGTATTTGAGTTTTCCGCCCTGAAGGTAGGCCCGAAAGTGTATATATCACCTAATGACAGGGCCCCAAGCTCTCCTTCGAGCTGACCTGACACGGTAAGGTTCGTCTCCCTTCCGAAAAAGTCATTTTTGAAATCTACCGAACCATCTTTCTCAAGGGGAATCTTATTCAGATCCATTGTAGTTACGTGGAACATCTCCCCGGCCCCTTCTGCATCGCTCCCGGTGATAATCGGCGTATGAAGATAAAAGAATCCCTTATCGTTGAAATAATTATGAATGGCAAATGCCATTGCATGTCTTATTCTGAAGACAGCGCCGAAAGTGTTGGTCCTGAAGCGAAGGTGTGCGTTCTCCCTGAGGAATTCCATGGAATGACCTTTCTTCTGAAGAGGGTAAGTTTCATTATCGCTTTTCCCGTACAACTCTATCAAGGAAGCATTTATCTCTGTCTTCTGACCCTGTCCCTGCGATTCGACAAGCTTTCCGGTAACGGAAATACATGCACCTGTGGTAATATCCTTCATGAGGTTTTCATCAAATGATGCCGTATCGGCTACCACCTGTATATTATTGATCGTTGATCCGTCATTCAGTGCAATAAAAACAATATTTTTATTTCCTCTCTTGGTTCTTACCCACCCCTTTACAACCACTTCCGTGCCTGTCTCTGTGTAAGTTAATAATTCCTTTATCTTAGTCCTTTTCATCATGATCCGTAATTGTCATCAAAAAATTTAACGCAAAAATAATAAAATGTCAGCCTTGGTTCTATTTAAAATGTAATAATAATTGAAAAAACTTCAGGAACCGCAATTATCTATAAATCAATTAAATTCTTGTATATTACCGTGATCTCCTCCTGCACTTATTCCCCGTTTTATCTCCTTAAATTGCTTTGTAAAGAATAATCTTCCCCATATGATAACGTTAAAAAACCTGAATTTATTCCATTATGGCATTGTTTTTGCGCCCCGTTGCAATTTATTTAAATTTATCTTACCCGCATCAATAATAATTTTTCAGTTGATCAGTTTTTACTATAAGGCTGCAAACCCAATAACATATTGGTTTGTAATTTGATAAAATCTGAATAACTTTGAATAATAAACTGAAAATTAATAAGAACTATGGAAGAACATAAAAGCCTTGTAGTTGTACCATGGGATTTTACACCAGTTGCCTCAAATGCCCTGGCTCATGCAGTGAAGATCAGTCGGATGATAGTAAGCGATATTACTCTCCTCCATATTATCGATGCCGGGATAAGCGCAAAAGGTGCAGCTGAAAAAAGAGCGCATCTTCAGAGAGTATGTGATGAAAACAGCAAGAAATACAATATCCCGTTATCCTGGAATATTTCAAAAGGAAGTATATTCCATGCCATAGCTGATTTTGCAAACGAAAAGGAAGCAAGCCTTGTCGTTATGGGAACTCATGGGATGAAAGGTATGCAGAAGCTTACCGGAAGCTGGGCCCTGAAGGTCATCGTAAAATCAAAAATTCCTTTTATAGTTGTTCAGGATCCCCCTTCCGACCAGGAGAAATACCACAGTATTGTATTCCCGGTCGACTTCCGTAGTGAAAATAAGGAGAAGATGAAAATGGCTATCTTCATGGGGAAATATTTTGACTCAAAAATTCATATCTACGTAGCCGTAACCAATGACAAAGGCCTTTCGAAAAAGACAAGGATAAATTTGAATTTTGCCGTCAAATATTTTATTCAAAATAATATAGAATATGAGATTCACGAGGTCCCGAAACGGAACTTTGCCCAGCAGACTCTCGATTTTGCCCATAAAATAAGCGCCGATCTGATCCTGATTGTGACAACCAAAAATATTACATTCGCCGATTACGTCCTTGGTGCATCTGAACAGTATATTATTGCCAACAGCCAGAAAATTCCTGTCTGTTGCGTAAATCCAAAAGTATCTTTTACCAAGCTCGGACAATTTATGGGTGGGTGGGGAGACTAGAGATCCCCTGTTGCATTATCCTTACGCGGGTAATGCAAAAACAATAATCAGTTTATGTCAATTGTAGTTCAGGATGTTACAAAACTTTTTGGCCGGCAGAAAGCTCTGGATAATGTTTCGTTCAGTGTAAAGACGGGCGAAATAGTTGGATTTCTCGGCCCAAATGGCGCCGGGAAATCGACAATGATGAGAATTATAACCGGATTCATTCCTGCCACTTCGGGACATGTCATGGTAAATGATATGGAGGTTGGCACAAATGATAATGAAATAAAAAAGAGCATTGGCTACCTGCCTGAGAATAACCCGCTCTATCCCGAGATGTACGTAAGAGAATATCTCGGATATGTTGCCTCAATCTATAAAACAAACATCCCGTTAAAAAAACAGATTGACAGCATAATTGAGGTTACCGGTCTCGCTCCGGAACAGAAGAAAAAGATAGGATCTCTTTCAAAAGGCTACAGGCAGAGGGTGGGACTGGCCCAGGCTCTTATACATAATCCTTCCGTTCTTATTCTCGATGAGGCAACAACCGGGCTTGATCCCAACCAGATTATTGAAATAAGAAACCTGATAAAAGAGGCAGGAAAGCAAAAGACCGTAATGCTTTCCACACATATCATGCAGGAGGTTGAAGCAATATGCGACAGGGTAATAATAATTGATCAGGGTTGCATAGTGGCAAATGAAGAAAAAAGCAATATCTATTCCATGCTCAAACAGACCAGGCAGATAGTCAGGATCGAGTTCGATAAGGAGGTAAGCGAATTATCACTTGCCGGGCTCTCCAATGTAAGAGTCTGTGCGGAAAATTAATGATAATACCTGGGTCGTGGAAGCCGGGGGAGAGGAAGATGTACGGGCTGCCCTGTTTAATTTCGCCGTCAGCAATAATCTCAAAGTGCTTTCTCTGCAGAAACAGGAGAACAACCTTGAAGAAGTTTTCCGGCACCTCACCAAAGGTATGATTTTGTTTTTAATGATTTTTTTGCTTGCTTTGTACTCTTGAACCGGTGGAAAGATTTGAGCTGATTGCAACCACGAGAAAAAATGCTAAACTGCGTACTGTTCACTTTTTCCTTTCAACCAAGCTTCCCATCTGTTTATTAACCTTTAATAATCAATTAAATTATGGGATATTTATTTACATCCGAATCCGTATCAGAAGGACACCCCGATAAAGTTGCGGACCAGATTTCAGATGCTCTGCTTGATGAATTCCTTAAGTGGGATCCTGAATCAAAAGTTGCCTGTGAGACATTCGTAACAACAGGGCTGGTTGTTTGCGGCGGAGAGGTGCGTACTGAAGGCTGGGTTGACGTACAGGAGACTGCCAGAAAAGTTATAAGACAAATCGGATATACAAAGGCGGAATACCGCTTTGATTGTGATTCCTGCGGGGTAATATCTACCATCCATGAACAGTCGAGCGATATCAGACAGGGCGTGGAACGTAAGAAACCTGAAGAACAGGGAGCAGGAGACCAGGGAATGATGTTCGGCTATGCCTGCCGTGATATGGATAACTATATGCCACTTACTATTGAGCTTGCTCACAGACTTCTTCATGAACTGGCAGGGATCAGACGTGAGGGAAAACAGATGAAATATCTCAGGCCTGACAGCAAATCGCAGGTCACTGTTGAATATGATGACAATAATAAGCCGCTGCGCATTGATACAATAGTAATAAGTACACAGCATGATGAATTTGTTCTGCCCGGCGACAAGTCCCACGCCGCTGCAAAGGCTGCTGAAGTGGAAATGCAGAAGAAGATCGAAGATGATGTCAGGAAGATACTTATCCCCAGAGTCAAAAAACTCTTCTCACCCGGGGTAAGAAATCTCTTCAACACCAATTTCAGACTTTTTGTAAATCCAACAGGTAAATTCGTTATCGGAGGTCCTCATGGAGATACCGGGCTGACCGGACGCAAGATAATTGTAGATACATACGGAGGTCATGGCGCCCATGGCGGCGGTGCATTTTCGGGAAAGGACTCATCAAAGGTAGACAGATCGGCTGCATATGCCGCAAGACATATAGCCAAGAATATGGTAGCTGCAGGTGTATGCGACCAGGTTCTGATACAGGTTGCATATGCCATTGGCGTTGCAGAACCTGTCGGCCTGTTTGTAAATACTTACGGTACGGCAAAAGTCAGGGACAGCAAGGGCGTTATACTGCACGACGGGGCAATAGCTGAGAAGATAAGGGGTCTTTTTGATCTTCGCCCCTATTCCATCGTAAAGCGCTTCGGCCTTAAAAATCCGATATTTCTTTTGACGGCATCCTATGGCCATTTTGGACGTGAAAGCTTTACCGGCGAAGTTGATGTATACTATGAAGTACCGGGAAGCAAATCAACATGTACAAATGGCAATGGGAAAAAAGTGTACCAGAAAAAAGTCGAATTTTTCGGATGGGAGAAACTTGACTATGTCGACGCCATTAAAAAGGAATTCGGACTGTAAGTCGGTACCGCGCCAGCATAGGGTAATTGCGTGATGTTAATTGGGCACGGATTGCAAATCCGCGCCAGCATAACGATGGGTCATCAATGCTTTTTGAACCTTTGCATATTGTGTTTAAATGTACCATTATACGCAAATTAACTTTACATGAACATTTTAGATGAATTAAGAGATAAAAAGGTCCTCATTTCCGACGGGGCCCTTGGTACCCTGCTCCACGCAAAAGGTCTTAAGCCGGGAGAATGTCCTGAACTCTGGAACATTACGCACAGAGCTGATATTAAGGAAATTGCAGAATCATATCTCCTCGCCGGATCAGATATTATCACAACAAACAGTTTCGGAGGAAACAGAATAAAGCTCGCTCAGTATGGTCTCGCTGACAGAACAGTGGAATTGAATCAGACAGCCGCAGCAATATATCGTGAAGCAGCCGGTAATGACAGGCATGTTGCAGGTTCAATCGGACCAACAGGAAAGATGGTACTCACAGGCGACATTACAGAGGAAGAACTCTACGAGGCCTTCAGTGAACAGGCAGCTGCTCTTGAGAAAGGGGGAGCTGACATCATTATTATTGAGACAATGTCTGCTTCCGATGAGGCAGCCCGGGCAGTGAAGGCTGCAAGGGATAATACAAAATGCATTGTTATCATTACAATGACCTTTTCAGGGGATGTGCATAGCGGATATTACACTATGATGGGCATTTCCCCTGAAGAGATGATAACCTCAATGAAAGAGGCCGGAGCCCATGTAATAGGCTCTAACTGCGGAAACGGGATTGAAAATATGATTGGTATTGTAAAAGCTTTAAGGGTGGCAGACAATAAGATCCCTGTTATCATCCAGCCAAATGCCGGTCTTCCGGAACTTATTGACGGGAAAACCGTCTACCATGAATCTCCTGAAATGATGGCATCCTTTGTGCCTGACCTGCTGAGCGCAGGTGCTGACATTATTGGCGGGTGCTGCGGAACAACTCCTGCCCATATCAAACAGATGAGGAAAATGGCTGCTTCTAAAAGGAGGCCCTGACTATCCTCGCGATATTATCTGAACGGCCCAGAGTGTAGTAATGAATACCGGGTACGCCTTCCCTGATAAGCTCCCTTGATTGCATGACCGCCCATTCAATGCCCACTTCCCGTGCCTCTTCGTCAGTTTTGCACTTTTGAACTGCAGTTACCAGATCATTCGGCAGATCGATATGAAATGCCTGGGGCAGCAGCTTAATGTCATTAAGAGCCGATATGGGCTTCATCCCTGCAATAACCGGTATGTTGATCCCGCCTTTCCTGCATTCATCCCTGAAACGGAAAAACCTGCTGTTATCAAAAAACATCTGGGTGACGATATAACTTGCTCCGGCTTCAATTTTAAGCTTCAGATTATCAATATCCACCTGCCTGTTCGGCGCCTCAAAATGCTTTTCAGGGTAGCCCGCCACTCCGATACAAAAATTGGTTGGGGATGTATCTACAAGAGACTCTTCAAGATATTTCCCCTTATTCATATTGGATATCTGCTTTACAAGCTCAAAGGTATTGGCATGCCCATCCTTCTCAGGAATGAACCTGCGGCTTCCTTTCGCCGGGTCACCCCTCAATGCCAGTACATCATTTATCCCGAGAAAATTCATTTCGATGAGGACATTCTCTGTCTCTTCTTTTGTAAAACCTCCGCAGAGGAGATGCGGAACAACAGTTATATTGTATTTGCATTTCACCGCTGCAGCAAGTGCAATCGTCCCGGGCCTTATGCGAACGACCCGCTTCTCAATCAGTCCGTCAGGTCTCTCATGATATATAATTTCGTTACGGTGTGAGGTGAAATTAATATACGCAGGATTAAATTCCAGCAGCCTTTCAATTGCCGTGTAGATTCTTTCAATACTATGCCCCTTAAGCGGCGGGAGCAGCTCAAAAGTGAATAATGGCCCTTTTGCTGCATTTATTTTCTCAATAACACTCATTTCTAAAGATCATAAGTTAGGTGCAAGCCATCTGGAAGCTTCCGTAATTGTCATGTTTTTACGCCGGGCATAATCTTCAAGCTGATCGGAAGCTATCTTGCCGATATTAAAATAGACTGAACCGGGATGCGAGAAGAAATATCCGCTGACAGAAGCAGGCGGTATCATTGCGAAGTTCTCAGTAAGCTCAGCACCGATAAGCTTTTCTGCTCCAAGCAGATCGAAGATAACCCTTTTTTCCGTATGATCGGGACAGGCAGGATAGCCGGGAGCGGGTCTTATACCTTTATATCTGACCTTGAGGATCTCTTCCATCGTGAGATCTTCCTGGGCCGCATAGCCCCAGTATTCCTTACGGACACGTTCATGAAGCCATTCAGCCGCAGCTTCTGCATACCGGTCACTCAGTATCTTTATCATTATTGAAGCATAATCATCATCTTTATAATCTTTCATTTTTTCATTATCAAGTGCTGCCGTCACCACAAATGCTCCGATATAATCTGTCAATCCGGAAGACTCAGGTGCAATATAATCGGAAAGTGAAAGGTTTGGAACACCCTTTTCCTTCGGTTCCTGGTTTCTTAAAAATCTGAAGACTGTGAGAGGCTCTTTCCGGCCTCCGTCAGAATACACTTTAACATCATCCCCTTCTGAAACGGCAGGATACAATCCAAACACAGCATTTGCCCTGATCAGGTTGCCCCCAATGATCTCTTTCAGATATTTTTGGGCATCATCAAATAATTTCCTGGCCTCATCACCCTTAACAGGATCATCAAAGATTGCCGGATATTTTCCCGATAACTTCCACGAAAAGAAGAAGAATGTCCAGTCAATATATTCTGTAAGTACATTCAGATCTATTTTATCAATAACATGAAGACCCGGCTGAAGCGGTTCAAACAGGTCGGATTTCTTCCAGCCGGTGATAAATCTGTTATTTCTTGCTTCGCTGATGGGAAGAAGCTTCTTTTCGACCTTCCGGGATTCATGATCTTCCCTCATCCTCTTATACTTCTCCCTGACTGATGCAACATATTCCCTGTTGTCTTTCTGAAGAAGGGAAGAGATGACCCCGGCTGCTTTTGATGCATCCTTCACATGAATTACAGCACCCGAATAGGCAGGTGCCACTTTAACTGCAGCATGTATTTCAGATGTAGTGGCCCCCCCGATAAGCAGAGGCAGCTTTATTTTCCTTCGCTCCATCTCTGTTGCTACATGAACCATCTCCTCAAGTGACGGTGTTATCAGACCGCTGAGACCGATAATATCGACATTTTCCTGTAAGGCAGTATCTATTATTTTTTCAGCCGGCACCATTACTCCAAGGTCGGTTATCTCATAGTTGTTGCATGAAAGTACCACACCCACGATATTCTTCCCGATATCATGAACATCTCCCTTCACGGTAGCAAGCAGAACCTTTCCTGCGATTTTCTTCTCCTCTCCCTCACTTTCCAGCTCTATGTAAGGAGCAAGTTTCGCGACTGCTTTTTTCATTACCCTGGCGCTCTTTACCACCTGCGGCAGGAACATTTTCCCTGATCCGAAAAGATCGCCTACTTCATTCATACCACCCATCAGCGGCCCTTCAATAAGTTCTATTGACCGGCTGAAAAGAGAGCGGGCCTCCTCTGCATCCTGTTCTATAAATTCATCTACACCCCTTATCAGTGAATATTTGATGCGCTCAATTACAGGCAGCTGGCGCCAGGTATCTTCTTTTTCCTGTTTCCTTCCCTCATTTCTGATTGTCTCTGCAAATTTTACCAGCCTTTCTGTAGAATCCTTTCTTCTGTTAAGTATCACATCTTCAGTAAGCTGAAGAAGATCAGGGTCTATTTCGGTATAAACCTGCAACATTCCCGGATTTACGATTCCCATGTCAAGCCCGGCTTTAATGGCATGATAAAGAAAAACGGAGTGCATAGCTTCCCGCACACTGTCGGTTCCTCTGAATGAAAATGAGAGATTGCTTATCCCCCCGCTTACCTTGCAGAAGGGAAGGTTTTGCTTGATCCATTCCGTTGCCCTGAGAAAATTGACTGCATAATTATTGTGCTCTTCTATCCCTGTTGCAACTGCCAGAACATTGGGATCAAAAATAATATCTTCCGGGGGAAATCCCGCTTTCTCAACAAGAAGCCGGTATGACCTTTCCGCAACAGCGATCCGTTTCTCGTAAGTATCAGCCTGTCCCTTTTCATCAAACAACATTACCACGGCTGCAGCCCCGTATTTTCTGACTTTATGGGCATGGCCGAGGAATACCTCCTCCCCTTCCTTCAGACTTATCGAATTAACTATCGATTTGCCCTGTATACATTTTAGAGCTGATTCAATAACGTTCCAGCGCGATGAATCGATCATCAGCGGAAGCTTTGAAATATCAGGTTCAGCCATTACAAGGTTCACAAACTTCACCATTGCCTTTTCTGAATCGAGCATGGCCTCGTCCATACAGATATCGATCACCTGCGCCCCTCCCTCAACCTGGTTCCGGGCTACGGTAAGAGCTTCATCGTACTTCTCATCTTTTATGAGCCTGGCAAATTTTATCGACCCCGATACATTGGTCCGCTCCCCTATATTTACAAAATTCGTTTCAGGTGTTATAGTCAGGGCTTCAAGTCCGCTCAGCCGTGTATATCTTTTTATTTCAGGCCTGATCCTTGCTTTGTACTTTTTTGATGCCTCTGCAATCTTCCGGATGTGAAGGGGTGTGGTACCGCAACAGCCTCCTATAATATTTACCCAGCCCTCTCTCATGAACTCGTCAGCAACAGAGGCCATAAACTCTGCTGACTGATCATACTCTCCGAACTGATTTGGCAAACCGGCATTGGGGTGAGCTGAAACATAAAACCGTGATTTAGCCGACAGCTCCTCAATAAACGGTCTGAGCTGCTCTGCTCCGAGAGCGCAGTTAAGTCCGATGCTCAGCAGGGGAAAATGGGATACGGATACCATGAATGCTTCAAGCGTCTGGCCGGTAAGCGTCCTTCCGCTGGCATCTGTAATTGTCCCGGAGACCATCACGGGAAGCTGCCGGCCTTTCTCACTGAAGACAGAGTCGATTGCGAACAGCGCTGCTTTGGCGTTCAGAACATCAAAAATAGTCTCTATGAGAAGAATATCCACTCCTCCGTCAATGAGTCCCCTGGCCTGTTCAGCGTATGCCTCAACAAGCTCATCGAAGGTAACCGAACGCGCACCGGGATCATTTACATCGGACGACATAGAAGCGGTACGGTTGGTTGGTCCGAGGGTGCCGGTAATAAAGTGAGGCCCTGATCCGGTTAATCTCTCGAACTCTGAAATCGTTTCTGCTGCCAGACGGGCTGATGTGACGTTCATCTCATAGACAAGGCTCTCCATACCATAATCCGACATGGAGATCCTGTTTGAATTAAAGGTGTTTGTTGTTATAATATCAGCTCCTGACTCGAGATATTCCCTGTGTATTGTTTTGATTACATCAGGCTTTGTAACAGATAAAAGATCATTATTACCTCTCTGGAGCCGTGGGTGATCCTTAAACCTCTCCCCACGGAAGTCATTTTCCTGAAACCTGTGTTTCTGGATCATGGTACCCATTGCTCCGTCCAGGACAAGGATCCTCTGCTGAATAATATCTGTTATACTCTGTTTCACTTCAATTAAGTTATAATCTTCCTCCTTTGTTTTCCTTTGTGAAGTACTTTGTGATCCTTCGCTCCTCTGCCGCTGCCTGCCGGTAGGGACAGGTAGCAGAGTTTAATTTTAAACCATTTAAACTCAAAGGGCTCAAGGGATAACACAAAGTGGCTCAAAGGATTTATTCAGTACCATTTTTGCCATTCCCATCTACCTTTCTCCCGGTATTTACTATAAAAACATCCATTTTGCCAAGTTGTTCCCGGAGTTCATAAAGTCTTTCAAGATTTACCTCTCCTATCACATATTTAAAGAGCTTACCGCTAAAATATTCGGAGACCTCTTTAAACCTGAATAATTCCCTGTCCTTTTCGTCCCTGTACCTTAAATAAATCTCAAGATTAAAGTTACGAGTATATTTTGATACTGTTCCCTGCTGATACTTTTTATATTCATACCTGTAACCATACGAGTTGGCCGAGATATCTGAAAGAACCGCGCTTCCCGTGGCATGGCCACCCGCACCCTTGCCGCTGAAGAACTGTTTATCAGCAAAGGCTGCTTCCGTAATAACACCGTTGTATTCGTTATCGACGTTATAAAGATATTTATCAGCGGAGATGAACCTGGGCAAGACAAAACTGGTAATCGTACTTTCATTGGTCTTTCCGACATAAGGTACAAGTTTGACCTTGTACCCCTTCTCCCTGGCATACTGGATATCAAATTTTGATATTGTGCTGATGCCATAATGAAATACCTCATCGGGTTCCAGGAAAAGGCCGTATGCATGACCTGTTATAATACAAAGCTTGTATTTGGCATCCCATCCTTCAACATCGAGAGTAGGGTCGGATTCAGCAAAACCCTTTTCCTGAGCCTGTTTTAATGCTTCTTCGTAAGGAAGTCCTTCGTTGTGCATTTTGGTCAGAATATAGTTGGTAGTCCCGTTAAGAATCCCTCTCAGAGAGTGAAGCAGCTCGTTATCATAGTACTCTTCCAGGTTCCTTATTATAGGGATGCTGGCTCCGGCTGATGCCTCATATAAAAGTGAGACCTTGTACTTACCCTGCATCTCCACCAGCTCCCTGAAATGCCTGGCAACCATCATCTTGTTGGCAGTCACAACATTTTTCCCGCTCTTCATAGCGGTGGAGACAATGCTGAATGCTTCATCAGCATCATCAATAAGTTCAACCACAAGGTTTATGGATGGATCATTCAGAATCTCATTTTTATCAAAGGTGAAGTTCGACATCGGGATTCTTCTTTCTTTCGTCTTGTCCTTAACGCATATCTTCACGATATCAGCCTTGAATCCTTTACTGCTGTTGAGAACATCATGAAGTCCCTGTCCTACGCATCCGTAACCAAACAGCCCTATTCTTAGTTTTTCTTGTGTCATTATCAGATTAATAAATTAAAAATCATTGTTCATCATCTTATTCCATGGCGGTCTGAAAAGTCCAAAATACAGTTCTCTTTCCTTTGTGCTCTTTGTGCTGCACTTTGTGATCCTTTGTGTTTAAAGGTTCATAAAACCTTCCTGAAAGCCTGTTCAAAATCATAAATGATATCGTCGATATGTTCGAGTCCGACGGATACCCTGAAAAGTCCCGGTTCAATGCCGACAGCAAGCTGCTCTTCAGGAGAAAGCTGGGAATGAGTAGTTGCCGAGGGTTGAATAATGAGTGTTTTGGCATCTCCCACATTTGCAAGATGACTTACAAGCTCAAGATACTCGACCAGACGAACAGCCTTCTCTTTTTCGGCTTTCAGGACAAAGCTCAATACACCCCCTGCTCCTTTCGGCAGATATTTCTTTGCAAGTGCATGGTAAGCATTTCCCGGAAGGCCGGGATAGATTACCCTTTCAACAGCCGGGTGTACCTCAAGCCATTTTGCCAGAGCCAGGGTATTCTGAATATGTCGCTCCATACGTATTGAAAGGGTCTCAAGACCCTGAAGAAGAAGAAAGGAATTGAACGGACTTATTGCAGGTCCGAGGTCGCGTAATCCTTCAACCCTTGCTTTTACTATGAAAGCTATGTTCCCTGCCGGTGTTGTCGGGGAGAATATCTCACCAAAGATCTTTCCATGATATCCCTCAGCCGGTTCAGTGAAGACAGGAAATTTGCCATTGCTCCAGTTGAAATTTCCTGCGTCGGTAATTACTCCGCCGATGCTGGTACCGTGTCCGCCGATCCATTTTGTTGCTGATTCCACAACAATATTTGCGCCGTATTCAATGGGACGGCAAAGATATCCGCAGGCCCCGAATGTGTTATCCACTATAAACGGCACCTTGTAGCGTTCAGCAAGTTTTGAGAGTTCCGTAAAATCGGGTATATCGAAGCCCGGATTACCAATAGTCTCAACATAAACAGCCCTGGTTTTACTGTCAATCAGTTTTTCAAATGATTCAGTTTTAAGATCTTTGGCAAGCCTGGCTTCAATACCAAAATTGGCAAATGTTACCTTGAACTGGTTGTGCGTTCCTCCGTACAAAAACGGGGAACTGACAAAATTATCACCCTGTCTCATAATTGTTGTGAGCGCAATAAACTGCGCCGCATGACCTGATGAGACAGCCAGGGCAGCCACTCCTCCTTCGAGTGCGGCAACCCTTTTTTCAAAAACATCCGTTGTAGGGTTATTAATGCGGGTATAAATATTCCCCCATTCTGCAAGATCAAAAAGATCGGCAGCATGTTTTGCATTTTTAAAGACATATGAGGAGGTCTGATAAATAGGAACTGCCCTGGATAAAGTTTCCTTATCGGGAGTATGCCCCGCATGTACCTGCAGGGTTTCAAATTTTATTTTTCTGTCTTTCATTATTTTTAAATTTTAAAGTTTTAAAGGCCGGACATACAGATATAAACATCTCCATGATCTCCGGGGTTCAAATGATAAAATAGTTGAATGGGAATAAAATCTCCTACCAGCACATGCACATAGGCATGAGAGGCATGATGAAGTTGTTGTTTGTCAGATGAATCGAATTCATTTTTACCTTTTAATTTTTATCATCTCCCGGTTTTCCGGGATTAGGTTTTGGCACCGTTCTCCTGATGTTCCGGATTGGTTGCCAGGGTTTCACAGAGCCTAATCTCTTCACCCTTCTTAATAAAAATCAAACAACCTTAAAGGAAGGAATATTTGATTTGTGGGGTCAAAGGTAAAAAGGATTTTCTGAAATACAAAATATTTTGATTTTTGAGGATATTCATATCCGGTTTAAAGATAAAAGTAATATTTACCTTATTTTTGTCAGACCAAACAACTCCGTATGCAAAACAATTTGTTCCTGTATAACAGCCTGACAAGAAAAAAAGAGCTATTCAAGGCACTGCACCCGCCATTTGCGGGCCTTTATGTCTGTGGTCCCACTGTCTATAGCAATGCACATCTGGGTCACGCAAGACCTGCCATCATCTTTGACCTCCTTTACAGATATCTTCTTCATCTTGGCTATAAAGTCAGATATGTAAGAAATATTACCGACGTAGGGCATCTTGAAGATGAAAATGCCGGGGAAGGGGAAGACAGGATCACAAAAAAAGCACGCCAGGAGCATCTTGAGCCTATGGAGGTCGTACAGAAGTATCTTAACACCTATCATCATAACCTGGAACAGCTTAATACAATTCCGCCATCTATAGAACCAAGAGCAAGCGGGCATATCATAGAACAGCAGGAGCTCATTAAGGAGATCCTCGCAAAAGGATATGGCTATGAAGTGAACGGGTCAGTTTACTTTGATGTTAAGAAATATAATGAGAAATATCATTACGGGATATTGTCCGGTCGTGTGCTGGAAGAACTTCAGACCAATACCCGGGCCCTTGACGGACAGAACGAAAAACGGAATCCTTACGATTTTGCACTCTGGAAGAAAGCCGCTCCCGAACATATTATGAAATGGCCGTCACCCTGGAGCATTGGGTTTCCGGGATGGCATCTGGAATGTTCTGCAATGAGCACCAAATATCTGGGTGAAGTGTTTGATATCCATGGCGGCGGTATTGATCTTCAGTTTCCTCATCATGAATGTGAGATCGCTCAGTCGACTGCCGCTCACGGAAAAGGATCGGTCAGGTACTGGGTACATAATAATATGATCACGATAAATGGTCAGAAAATGGCCAGGTCGCTGGGAAATTTTATTACCCTCGATCAGCTTTTCTCGGGTGACCATCCACTGCTGGAGCAGCCCTACAGCCCCATGACCATAAGGTTTTTTATCCTGCAGGCCCATTATCGCAGCACTATCGATTTTTCAAATGAAGCCCTTCAGGCGGCAGAAAAAGGTTTACAGAAGCTTATGAAAGCCGTGGCATTGCTCAGCAAGCTGAAAATCTCGGAGACATCGGGTTTGGATGTTGAAAGCCTGAAGAAGAAATGCTATGAGGCGCTTGATGATGATCTTAACAGTCCGGTGCTGCTCTCTCATCTTTTTGAAGGAGTAAGGTTTATAAATTCCGTTGCTGATGGAAATGAAAAGATTGACAGTCAGGGACTTGAATCATTAAAAGAGCTTTACAGAATATTTGTTTTTGAGATACTTGGCCTGAAGGATGAGTCAAAGGGAAAGGATGATGAACAGCTTACCCGGCAGCTTATCAATATAATCATAGATCTGCGGCAGGATGCCAAGAGCAGGAAAGAGTGGGAGGCTTCTGACAGGATCCGTCAGACACTTAATAACCTGGGGATCATTATAAAGGACCGCAAGGATGGAGCTGACTGGGAGAGGGAGTAGACAACAAAAAACCCACCCCTGACCCCTCCGGGGAGGGGAACCATGTCAGATAATACCTGTAAATAATAGTTATAATGGATTCACATTTAAAAATATTACCATATATCTCCGCTCCTGTTTCAGTCGGCTCCGTTCCGCTTGGTGGGGACTTCCCTATCCGTATCCAGTCGATGACAAATACAGATACTCTTGATACCGGGAGCTCAGTTGCACAATGCATCAGGATCATCGAGGCCGGAGCTGATTATGTGAGACTTACGGCACAGGGAGTCAGGGAGGCAGAGAACCTGGCAGTTATAAAAAAAGAGCTGCGTAAAGCAGGTTTTGACACTCCCCTGATTGCCGACATTCATTTTAATCCTCTCGCTGCCGAAACAGCTGCAAGGCTGGTGGAAAAAGTAAGGATCAATCCCGGCAACTATGCCGACAAAAGAGCTCTCTTCATAAAAAGCGAACTGTCAGACAGGGAATATGAGGAAGAACTTGAGAGAACACACATCAGATTGCTTACCCTCATTGATATCTGCCGGGAACATAAAACGGTAATACGTATCGGAATAAATCACGGTTCATTATCTGACCGTATAATGACCCGCTATGGGAACACACCCGCCGGGATGGTAGCTTCAGCACTGGAATTTATAAAGATTTTCAGGACTGAGAATTTCAATGATCTTGTCCTGTCAATGAAATCTTCGGATATTGCAGTTATGACAGAAGCTACACGTCAGCTGGTCAGGGAGATGCAGGCCGATAATTTATCATATCCCATTCACCTCGGCGTTACTGAAGCAGGGGAAGGAGAAGATGGAAGGGTACGGTCGGCAGCCGGCATCGGGGCATTACTGGCTGAAGGCATAGGAGATACTATAAGAGTCTCATTATCCGAGGACCCTGAAAAGGAAATCCCTGTAGCTAAAAAACTTGCCGCCTATTATTCCAGGAGCATTTCCGCTTCAAGACCTGAGAAAACTGTCACTTTCAGGTCTCCGTCAGTCAGACCGGAAATCCTGAAAAATATTCATGGTCCGCTGGTAGTTTTAAATATGACATCCTTTGGTGAGATAGGCCATCAGGGGTACCTCGATGCAGGTTTTAAAGATGATGCGGCAAACGGGAAATTGCATAAAGACGATGGTACTGCCGATTTCATAATTACCAGGAGTCTCCCCGGTCTGGTCCCTGAAGATGCTCTGCTTATTCTGCCCTTTAAAATGTGGTTTGACCACAAGGACAACAGGAAAATATTTCCCCTCTTCTCCCCTGAGACCTATCACGAAAGCAATCTGAGGTCTGACAGGCTTAATTTTCTGCTTACAGGCTCACATTTTGACATCCGGTATCTGAAGGAGCCCGATCCAATGAAGACATTAGTGATTTTCACTTTTGATGCCGCAAAAGAGAGATATGCACCCGACAACTTTCTGATCGCCCTGGAAGAAAACAGCCTGTCTCATAATGTCGTAATCAACCCTGTTTTCCATGAAGATGATGCGGAAGAGCTGCAGATCAAAGCAGCTTCTCTTCTGGGCAGGTTTGTTACAGACAGAAGGGTTGCAGGGATCTCGGTTACCAATGCCGGGAAAGTCAGTCTCAGGGATGTTACATCCGTAGCCTTTTCAATACTACAGTGTACTGCAACAAGAATTACACGAAACATGTACCTGTCGTGTCCGACCTGTGGACGAACCAGATTCGACCTCCAGGATTCGGTCAGAAAAGTCAAAGAGGTCACAGGTCATCTGAGGGGTCTGAAAATAGCCGTAATGGGGTGCATCGTGAACGGGCCGGGTGAAATGGCTGGCGCCGACTATGGTTATGTAGGGGCGGCAAAAGGGAAAGTTCATATTTACCGGGGAACAGCTCCGGTTCTGAAGAATATCCCGGAAAAGGATGCTCCGTCAGAACTTCTGAAACTGATTGAGAGTGATCTTGCCGGAACTAAAACTTAAACAGATCCTGCTTCAACTTATTTTATATCACCATTCACCAGCTTATAGTCAAGCTGTTTTTTCTGCAGATCGGCCTTAACAACCTCTATGTTAACCCTGTCTCCCAGGGTATATATCTTACCGGTGGAACGTCCTCTCAGGCAATAATTTTCTTCATCATACTCATAGAAATCATCCGCGAGTTCTCTGATGTGTATCATTCCCTCGCACTGATTCTCAACGATCTCAACATAAATACCCCATTCGGTAACTCCGGAGATAACTCCCTCAAATTCTTTACCGGTCTTATCACTCATGTATTCAACCTGCTTGTATTTCACGGAAGCTCTTTCAGCTTCTGTTGAGAGTCTTTCCATCTTTGACGAATGCTCGCACATCTTTTCGTACTTATCCTGCCGCCCGGGTTTTCACCTGCAAGGTAAGCAGTAACAGCCTGTGGACCATCATATCAGGATAACGGCGTATCGGTGAAGTGAAATGAGTATAAAACTTGAAGCCAAGACCGTAATGCCCTATATTTTCGGTTGAATAGACAGCCTTGGCCATTGACCGGAGAGCAAGTGTCTCAATTATATTCTGTTCCTTTTTACCAGCAACGGAGTTTAACAGCTTATTCATTGCTCTGGGGAGAGATGTCCTCTCATCAGCAACAAGCTTATACCCGAAACGGGTAATGAAATGGCTGAAATTGCTTATCTTCTCCGGATCAGGCTTATCATGAATCCGGTAAACAAAAGTCTTTCCCTTTAAGTTTTTGCCTACATATTCGGCGACATGCCTATTGGCCAGAAGCATGAATTCCTCAACAAGCTGGTTGGCAGTTCCCATCTCCCTGAATTTTATCCCCACGGGTTTACCGGTTTCATCAAGATCAAATCTTACTTCAATCTTTTCAAATGCAAAAGCTCCTGATGCAAATCGTTTTGCACTCAGCTGCTGTGCCAGCCTGTGAAGCACCAGCTACCTGGTCCTTCATATCACCGTCGCCGGTATCAATAACCTGCTGTGCTTCGCTATATGAAAATCTCTTGTCGGAATTCATTATAGTCCTCCCAAACCATTCATTTATCACTTCCGATTTCTCATTTATTTCAAATACAGCTGAATAGGTAAGCTTATCTTCAGAAGGATTAAGGGAACATATATGATTTGAAAGCCTTTCGGGAAGCATCGGCACCACCCGGTCGACAAGATAAACTGATGTTGCTCTCTGCTTTGCCTCCTCCTCAACAAGTGCCCTGTTTGACATAATGAGTTACATCTGCTATATGAACACCTACCTCCCAGTTGCCGTTTTCAAGCTTCCTCAGTGAAAGAGCATCATCAAAATCCTTTGCATCCGCAGGATCTATTGTAAATGTAGGGACCTGCCGGAAATCACGTCGTGATCTTATCTCATTTTCAGTGATCTCTGCAGGTATACTTTCAGCGTCCTGTTCGACCTCTTCCGTAAAGCTGTATGGCAGTTCAAATTCTGCAAGAATGGCATGCATTTCGGTCTCATGCAGTCCGGGATATCCCAGAACACTAATTATCTCGGCAACCGGATTCTTTGATTTTGGATCCCAGTCAATCACCCTTGCAACAGCTTTCTGGCCCTGCAACGCTCCATTCAGCTTTGCAGATGGGATAAACAGGTCGAATGGCATGTTTTTGTTGTCGGGAATGAGAAATGCAAAATTTGGCATTACCTCGACTGTCCCTACAAATGATGTCCTGCCATCTCTCAATAATTTCCACAACCTCTCCCTCAGGTCGGGATCCTTTTCTCTTTGCATAAAGCCTTACCTTGACTTTATCGCCATGAAGTGCGGTTTTAAGATTATTGGCAGATATAAAAACATCGTCCTCAAGCTCCTCTGTTTTAATGAATCCATAACCCATCCGGGTCATATCGACTGTACCTGTTATATATCCCCTGCTTGCCTTTACCTTGTATTTCCCGGGATAAATCTCCTGCACCACTCCCTGCTTTGTCAGCTCATTAAGTATATCTGATATCATCTGCCTGTCATAGCATCAGTAATATTGAGCTGTTTGGCTACTGCTTAATTAAATCCCTGTTCTGGATTTTTGGACAGTATCTGAAGTATCTGCTCGGTCAGAGTCTTCTCTTGAAATGCCGGGATCTTTTTACTCTTTCCCTTTTTGCTCATAATTCAGTTTTTGCGAAGGTACAAAAAGGAACTATAAATTTTAATACATTTGATTTATAATTGGATCATCATGGCCGGCCTGAAAACAATTCTTTCCCATTCAAAATCAGTTGTTACCACAAAAACAGGCAATGAGTATGTACTTGTTCCGGTCGCCAATAACATTGCAGATATGAACAGTGTGTATACCCTCAATGAGACCGGAGCATTTATCTGGGAACATATCGACGGGAAAAACAGCGTTGAGGATATTATCAATGAGATGATAATGGAGTATGATGTTGATTATTGAAAGAGCTTCAAAAGATGTTTTTTCGTTTATTGATGATATGAGTAAATATCTTGTTGTATGATGAATAATATTAATTTTAATTGACTATTTTAAGGCTGTAAATGGCGCAAAGGCCGCAAGACTTCGCAAAGGCCGCAGATAGGTATCATATTGGTTATGACAGTTTAAAGACTTAAAGGCGAAGTCTGGAGACTTCGGCCTAGCGGGTGATTCAAAGGAGAACAGTGTTTCGACAGTCGAGTAAATTTATTGTTTTGAATGAGAAACTTTAAATTGAAAATAGCGGGTTACAATATAGGCTTTGAGGCAGCAGCTGATGGACCCGGCCTCGCCGTTTCGCCGAGGTTTCTCAGGAATATAAGTTCTGAAGCAAAATTAAATGTCAATATAAAGATCCATTCAGGTTCCTTTATTCTGCCGGCCGATGCTGAAAGAGTTTTTCATGCCCCTTTTGTTGAAGAGATAGATGGCATGCTGGTCCATCACAAGACGAATTTCTGGAGTGTATGGAAGCATAATGCCGATCTTTACATCACTACGATCCTTCCGCTCTCTTCCTTCGCGAAAAACGCGGTATTGAAATTTTCACTTTCAGAAAACGAATGGAATATGTGGATAGAAAGCGCTGAAAATGAGGTTGATCCGTTTGAGTATCCCCTGGATGGACTGATACTTTATTATCTTACGGTCATAAACAGAGATATAATGATACATGCCTCAGGAATCAACGATGCCGGACATGGTTATCTCTTTACCGGAGAATCCGGAAAGGGAAAATCCACAATGGCCGGGCTTTGGGATAAGCGGGGGTCAAAGGTTATTCATGATGACAGGCTTATCATCAGAAAGACTGACGATGGTTACCGCATGTTCAATACTCCTGTTTATAACAACGATGAACCAAATGAATCTCCTCTTAGCAGGATCTTCATAATTGATCATGGTATAGAAAATAAAATTATCCCTCTTAAAGAAGCTACAGCTGTAAGCCTTGTAATTGCTAACTGCATCCAGCATACCTGGGGGCCCGATATTATTTTAAAGCTCCTGGAATCAGTATCCTCCATGTGCAGAAATATTCCGACATACAGACTGTTTTTCAGGCCTGAGAAAAGTATAACCGATTATATTATTGAAAATGAAGGGTGAAGAGGGAAATCCAATGCTTGTAATGAATGCCGGACTGGCCCTTCTGTCTGAAGGAGTGACGATCAGGATGAAAGCTCACGGGTACAGTATGTATCCATGCATTAAACCAGGATCTCTTATTCTGATAGAACCGGTTCATCTGAAAGGAGCTCCTGTCCCCGGAGAGATAATTGCCATTGTAAGGGAAAAGGGGCTTATTGTTCACCGCCTGACTAAAATTGTAATAAAAAATAAAAAAACATACTTTATTGCAAGGGGAGACAGCAACCCCTATCCCGACGATCCTGTAACTATCGACAAAATTGCCGGAAGGGTGGTCGGGGCAGAGACAACAGGCGAAAATCGGGTTGCGGCCGATATAAGGATAAATAAGAGGCCCGGTTATCTGATCAACAGGATCAGGGTTATCGGGCTTATTTTATGGAAGAAGATCAAGTAAACTGACTGTGATTATGAAGGAGAAGATCAAACTGTTCAGGGAATCTCTGATACTCGTCTGGGAGAGCGCACCCGGATGGGCCCTGGCAAATATTTCAGTTTCAGTCATCCGGAGTTTCCTTCCTCTGGCTCTTATCTGGCTTTTAAAAATTCTGATAGATTACATAACAAAAGCTTCCACCGCCGGATCAGGAGTAAATTTTGAAAATGTAATATGGCTGATCATTGCAGTGGTGTCGGTATATTTTCTCGATGAAGCCTCTGCTGATTTCAGCAACTATATCCGGAAAAAGCAATCCATGAAGCTCGAGATCTATATGTACGGTCTTCTTCATGCAAAGTCGGTGAAGCTTGACCTGATCAATTTTGAACAGCCTGAATATTTTGATTGTTTATCGAGGGCCACCAGGGAAGCTCCGTGGCGGCCGAACAGCATTCTTAATAACCTTGTGTCGCTGCTTCGCGGACTTCTTTCCCTTTTGCTTATGGCAGGACTTATA
This sequence comes from uncultured Bacteroidales bacterium, assembly GCA_963816345.1. Lineage (GTDB taxonomy): Bacteria > Bacteroidota > Bacteroidia > Bacteroidales > VadinHA17 > LD21. Next base: position 21,731 of record CAWFKI010000003.1, on the reverse strand, counting down.
TCAACTCTTAACTGGACAATAGCATTGCTTCTGCTGGCTGCAAATATTCCGGCTATCTGGTTGCGCCTCCATTATGCAGGTATCCTCTATAATTTTCAGCGTCAGCAGACTCCGGAAGCACGAAAATCTGATTATTTCAACTGGTTGCTTACCGGGGAAAGGCCATCCAGGGAATTACGTCTTTTCGGACTGGGAAATTATTTCATCGATCTTTTTAGAAAATCCTTCATAAAGCAAAAGGAAGAAGAGATCAACATCATAAGAAAGAGAACGATTATTGAACTGGTTTCCAACCTGTTTAAAGCATCGGCGCTGCTCATAACAATTTGGTTTATTGCACGCCAGACCATCCGGGGGAGCCTCTCTCTCGGGCAGATGGCTATGTTCCTGCTGGCATTCAGACAGGGTATGGTATATATCAGGGATCTTTTCAGCTCCATAGCCGGACTTTATGAGGATAGTCTTTTTATTGAAAATACGTTTGAATTTCTTAATCTGAAGGAGAATCTCAGGGCTTTTGATCCAGTTGTCAGACCTTCTTCTCTCCGGGACAGGATCGTAGTCGATAACCTGTCATTTACGTATCCGGGAAACACCATAAAAACGATAAGCAATGTATCTTTTGAGATCAGGCGGGGAGAGATAATTGCCATTGTAGGACCAAACGGAGCCGGGAAAAGTACACTTGTAAGGCTGCTTTGCAGGCTTTATGATCCGGATTCAGGATCAGTAAAATATGACGGAAATAATATTATCAATATGGATCCTGGGGAGTACAGGAGATTCTTTTCCGTTATTTTTCAGGACTTTATGCTCTATAACCTTAAGGCCGGAGAAAATATCCGGATGGGCGACATTCATTCAGAGGCGGCCGAGGAAAAAATCAGATCTGCAGCCATGAATGCCGGTGTTCATGAGATGATATCAAAGCTGCCTGAGGGTTATAATACAATGATCGGCAACCTGTTTGATAACAGTCAGGAACTCAGCTGGGGAGAGTGGCAGAAGATTGCTCTTGCAAGAGCTCTTTACAGCGATGCTCCAATACTTATTCTTGATGAACCGTCAAGCTCCCTCGATGCAGATACAGAATATGATATTTTCAGCAGGTTCAGGGAAACAGTAAAAGGCAGGACATCAATACTCATCAGTCACCGCTTTACAAATGTCAGCCTGGCCGACAGGATAATTGTCCTCGATAAGGGATCGGTTGCAGAGACCGGATCCCATGATGAACTGATGGACAGGGGAGGCATCTATCACGGGATGTTCATGAAACAGAGCAGCAGGTTTAACAGATGAGCAATGATTCAACGATAAGGAATGAAGAGCTGCTCCTGCTGAAGTTATCGCGGCTTGAGTTCACTGATGAAGAGATAATCAGTTCACGGTCATTAATCACGGCAGTCACTGACTGGCAATATTTCAGCTCTCTTGCCAACCGGCACGGCATTGCAGCGCTGATCAGTCATAATCTTGAAAGGCATAAGCTCCTGCCTGGCATTCCCCGGGAGACAGTTGAATATCTTAAGGGAGCAAAAATGCTCAGTCTGAGCAGGAATATCTTCAATGCCACGTCCATGTCGGAGGTACTTCATCTGTTTGACAGGGAGAATATAAAAACCATACTGCTCAAAGGACTGGCGCTGGAGCTGACTGTTTATGGGATGACAGGACTCAGGCAGATGTCCGATGTGGATATCTTTATCGTAAGGGAACAATGTCTGAAAGCAAGAAAGATACTGATGGATAACGGTTTCCTTTCCCTGCCGGTAAAATCTGCGATACACAGGGTTATAATGGCAGATACCGGCAAACACCTTCCGTCGCTCACCAGGGGTGGGTTTACAGTTGAGATTCATAACAAGCTGTTTGGCGGAAAGGATGATTTGCTTACCCGTAAGTTTTTTGAGAGCAGTTACGTAATTGAACTCAGGGGAGAAAAGGTATGGATCCCTGAGCCACAGCTGCTATTCCTCCATCTCGTAAGACATCTCTGGTCGCACGAAATAAATAATGAATCGCAGTTGAGGTTATATGCAGATCTGGTTGTCATGATAGTCCGTTACAGGGATGAGATCCTTAATGATGAACTGATGAACTATGCCTCACAGATTGGTCTATCCGAAATACTTGCCTGTCGTCTCGGGTCATTGAGAGAATTTTTCGGGATCACTTTTCCGGGGTGGGTTAATGCATATATTGATAATTGGTATGGTCAGGAGCAGGGAGATAGATTTAAATTCTTTCTGAAGAGCCCGAAGGATAATCCGCCTGTTGATAAGCCGGCGGCTTACCGGCATATCGTCTCGGATATTAAGGGGATACACCGGAGGTTTCTGTTTGTGCTGGGAGATATTTTTCCGTCGGTGAGATTTATGAAGAAACGTTACGGTTGTACAAAGAGCTGGAAGGTATTTTTCTATTATCCGGTGAGGCTTGGGAAGATCTGGTGGCTGATCAGAAGATAATAAATGAGGGTTCCCCGTCTCCTTTTCACGGCCGGCAGGGACAAATAAGGAACGTATCAACGAGGTTAAACAAACCGGGAAGAGGAGATTTCCCTCTATCCTGGTAACCATTTCTCCTGCATCGTCCGGAATTCGTTGATATTTAAGCAGTGAAAGGAGAAAAAAATCAATTTTTTCCTAAAATAATTCGAATAATCTTTGGCAGTTTCGAAAATTTTTGTTTAATTTTATAGTGATGTAAGTAGTCAAATAATTTTTTCTCTACTGGGATGAACAGGTTTCAGAAAGAGGCTTTGAAAGTAAGACTTTTAAAACTTGCTTCCACGAAAAGCACGGGGGCACCTTCGGAACTTGCTGTAAGGCTTGAGATAAGTGAGCGTCATGTGAAGAGGATTGTCAAGGAGATCAGGGATGGGGGCACTTTTATAAGGTATAGCCAGACCAGGAGATCATATGTAACAGGAGAAGAATATCAATAATTATTAATAAAACTTTAAATTTTTTATTTTTCTGTCCCCGGCTCTTTTTATTATTGCACAGAGAATAGTCAGAATGAAAGGTTTTTTAGTCATAATAAGGATTATTCATGAGTTGGTTTTTTGATTATTAGGGTTAGGTTCATTTAGGGGTGGTTGTTTTTAGGGTAGTCTCGCTGCATCTTGTGCTAGAATCAGGTTTTCCTGAGCCGAGGTCACCCGGACCAGGTACCCTTGCCCCCGGGAGATTTCTGCTTTTTCCCGGGGGTTTTTTAATCCCCGGGCTGAAGCCCGGGGTCAGTGATGTGCGGGCTGAAGCCCGGGGTTAGTCCATAATTTTTTCAAACCCATATTTGATAAGTAACTCATCCTGTTCTTTCTGCCAGCTCTTCTTTCTGTGGTGCTCTTCCTGATTCCTTATATAATTCCGTACTCTCTTCACATGTGAGTCACATATTGAAACAGCATAGTACTCCACAGCCCACTTGAACTTAGATCTTGTCAGATTATTCTTGTTTACCCAGTAGGATGATTCCCCTTTTATTAATTGCATTACATATGATAATGCCTGATCGGCACCCAGGGAAAGAAGACAGTGGACGTGGTCTTCATGGCCGTTTATGATATCGATGTAGATATCCTTGGATCTTGCATTCTCTTTTATGTGATCAAGGATGCTCTTTTTAATCTCTCCTTTAAGGAATGTAACTTTTCTCTTGGTGCCCCAGACGCAGTGGAGCCAGATCTTTACGTAAGCCATGTTCTTGTTGTTATGGGCGGATGCCCTGGTTATTAACCTCGGGATTCAGCTTCATGATACCGGTACTCCTTTGTGAGTGACGACCCCCGGGCTGAAGCCCGGGGTGAAGGAGCGCCTGCCGATGCCCGGAGGAAGCGATCAGGGGCTACTGTCGGGAGGCTGAGACTCCAGGGCTGAAGCCCGGGGTGAGGGAGCGCCTCCAGGTAACTTCAGTAAGGGAGTATCAGCCTCATATCAAAGAGCGACCTGCAGGAGAAGGTGACTGTCGCCAGGCTTCAGCTTCACCCCCGGGCTGAAGCCCGGGGTGAAGGAGCGTCGGGCTGAAGCCCGGAGTGAGGGAGCGCCTCCAGGTAACTTCAGTAAGGGAGTATCGGCCTCATATCAGGTTTGCGACCTGAAGGAGATTACGACTGACAACTGCCTTCCGCCGGCTCGTGATACCTGTACTCCTATCGGAGTGATTAACCTCGGGCTTCAGCCCGGGGTTAGTGTCTCCAAAAGGTAACTTCAGTAAGGGAGTATCAGCCTCATATCAAAGAGCGACCTGCAGGAGAAGGTGACTGTCGCCAGGCTTCAGTCTCATGATAACGGTACTCCTAAGTGAGTGACGACCCCCGGGCTGAAGCCCGGGGTGAGGGAGCGTCGGGCTGAAGCCCGGGGTGAAGGATCTCCTGACTGCTGAAAGACTATTAGTATTATGCCAGTGATGAGGTACAGTATCTGGTGGCTTTGAGTAATCCCGGGCTTAACTTGTTAATAATTCTCATTTTCAATGTAAAATATCTCTTCTACATAAATAACAGTAAAGAATAAATACTATTTACCACAATATGGGTAACGATACATAAATAAATCCCATGAGTATATCTGATCCTTAGATAGCCGAAAAAACAACCTGTCATTATATAGCTAAATATAAAAAATGGAAATAAATAAAAAAATCTGAAATCAAGTTTATAATTTAGTTAAATGCAGAAGGCCAAATATAAATGCCTGAATATAAAAAATAAATACGAAATACTTAATCAAAGAATGTGTCAACCTTTAATATAATTTCGAAGTCTTATATATTAGTTGCAATATATCAATATAAAATAGATTTTAAAACGTAAAGACATGCAAAGTATATAGTTGACTTTGTTAAGACATAGAAAATAAGATCAGACTTAAAGAAACTATTAAATTAATTTTGTAATCCTTAATGGAAGTCTGAAAATCAACTCTTCAATAATTGGTAACAGTAAAGAAATCTTTAAGATAGTATAAAAACTAAATTGAAATCTCTTTTCGAATGGGAATAATTTAAAATATCTTAATGGAGCTAATATTGATAAAACCAATTATGAATGTCTATTAACTAGAATTATTAGAAATGATTTCCAAACTAATTCTTAAAAAGGAAGAAAGGAGATTTGATTTCAATCTGGCTTATAAAACTCGGGATGCTTTAGAAATAACTAATGTAAATCCTCTTGATCCAACTTTCATCAATAAATCACTTATTAGATCAATTTAAACAAAGTCACACAATCTTTATATAAAGAGATGCGATTAAATAATCACATCTCTTTATTAATAGATTAAGTAAAATAGGTCTCTCAATCCTTGAAGAAAAACAATCTGTCTTAAACAAGTCCCAATTGCATACCCTAACTCATAAGCAGGGTTAACACCTCCTGAAATCTCAACCATTTCAGAAATTTCTAATTCCCTCAAGTTATTCATAATTTTTCAATTTTAAGTGTTTTTTAATTGTGTTCTCCCTCCAAACCAGCGAGTAAACCGGCCACAAAACTTACTGTGGTTCCGCTTATGACACCCAATGCGTAACCAAAATAATAACCGACGGGTTTCCCTCCGTCAATAGCCATCAGCTCATCCAAACTTAACTCAGATACTGCAAAATTTTCCATTTGTTGAAAATTATAAAATTTAACTAAGGCTGGGTTGTACGTTCATAACCCTCATTAAATCCATCAAAAAATCCCCGAATGCCTTCAATGGTAGGGACAAATAACCTGATCAGAAGCATCGGAAATGCTCCGCCAATGATCTCTTTTAGTTCAGATTCGTTTAATTCAGTTAAACCGTAATTTTTTTCCATACTGATTAATTTAGTTAATACCTGAATAACTCTCCCCCACTTATTTTGAATGCCAGGGTTTTCAGCATTGTAACATTAAACTACCAAGTTCGGAGGGGAGCGTCCGGGAAAAAAGGATTCTGGAAAATATTTTTGTGCCACCCGACTTTTCTTTCGCCTCAGCATAAGTCAGCGGACGCAACCTGCACGAGACATCAATATCGTATGGCTGACTGTAAAAAAATGTCTTGGCAGATTTTGAATATGTTATCGGCGCACCGCGTGACCTTAATTCATCGATGAGCTCATAAAGACTCGTGCGACTCACTCCAAGCCTCCTGGCCAGTTCGCCGGGAGTACCTGTCCTCTGCCTTGAAACAAGCTTGTGCATAAGGCTTATGCGGTCGAGATATTCAAATACTTTCATAATGCTGATATTTCAGATTGGACCTTTTCATTTAATTGAATATTCTGATGTTCCCACATCCTCCGGAAATGTCCGTCAATAGCTGCCAGCTTTGCAAATGTCCCATCCTGTACAACATTTCCGTGATCGAGCACAATTACCCTCTGTGCCAGACTGATTGTGGATAACCTGTGTGCAATAACTATTACTGTCTTGTTTGATCGCCTGAGTATTTCCAGTGTTTTTAGGACAAATGTCTCAGCAGATGAATCGAGGGAGGAAGTAGCTTCATCAAGGATCAGAATCTCAGGGTTCCGGTAAAGTGCCCTGGCAATTGCTATGCGTTGCTGCTGCCCTCCTGACAGTGTGGCGCCGTTTTCTCCAATGTAAGTGTTGAAACCTTGCGGCAACTGTTCAATAAGCTTCGTCATCCCCAGCTTATTGCATACCTCCATAACCCTTCCCATATCAGGATTGAACTCTCCGACGGCAATATTTTCCAGAACGCTGCCTGCAAACAGATCGATCTTCTGCGGCACTACAGAAATGACCTGCCTTAAGGGATTTATTGGAAAGATGCCTGAGATCCCAGTTCCCGATCCTGATATTCCCTGCCTTCAGAGGATAAAGATTCTGAAGCAGGGAGATAAGTGTTGTCTTTCCCGAACCGCTCTCTCCAACAATTGCTGTCATTTCCCCTTTTCTCAGGGTGAGATTAAGTGAACTGAATACTTCGGTCCTTGTTCCGTACCAGAACCTGACATTCTCAAAATGAATATCATCAGTCATTTCTGCTTTCAGTTCGATCCTGTTTGCTTCATCTTCAATTTCAAGGTCAAAAATCTCAAATAGCCGGTCGGCTGCAATCCTGGCATCCTGAAGGGTGCGGTTAAATCCGATGATACTTGTAACGGGACCGGTAAAATATCCTACAACGGAATAGAATGAGAGGAGCTCCCCGGGAGTTATCTTCTGATCTATTGCATATCCTGCACCTGCCCACAGAACGAGGATCGTTATGACCTGAGAAATCACACCCGTTGAGCTTGAGGAGAATATACCATTCAGTCCTGATTTATATATTACCTCAAGAAGCGATACAAATCTTGTTTCCGTCCTGATGTTGGAATACTCCTCCAGTCCGAATAGCCTGATGGTGCCCGCAGAACTTATTGATTCCACAAGCTGGGATTCCAGATCTGCCGATTTCTCCATCACCTGGCGCTGGATCTTCCTGTTAAGCCTGTTGGAGATATAGTAAATAGCTGCATAAAGCGGAACAACAAGCATCATGATTAATGCCAGCCTTGTGAAAAATGTGAACATCATAATGAATGAAACAATCAATATGAATATATTTAGTATCAGGTTGATGGAGACATCATTGACAAACACCCTTATCTTGACTGCATCCCCGATTCTTGAAATAATCTCGCCGGTCCGCATATTGTCAAAAAAAGACTGAGGCAGCTTCAACAGATGCTGATAATACCCAAGAATAAGTGATGCATCTATTTTCTGGCCGGTTTTAAGAACAAAAATGGCCTGGAACAGACTTAAAAATAACCTGACGATTATTATTAAAATCATAGCAATTCCCAGCAGGTTAAGGAGGCTCATATTTCCTCCCGGGAGAACATTGTCCACGATCTTTCCAACATATATCGACATCGATAATCCAAGGACCGAATATACAAGTGCGCCTGTAAGTGACTGTAAGAGAATCCCCTGACTTGGCTTTATCAGTCGCCGGAAGCGCACTCCGGCGGAAACTTTCTCGTTTCTGACAGTAAACATCTCTCCCGGTGTTATCAGCACCAGAACTCCTGTCCATTGGCTTCTGAACTCCTCGTGCGGGATCCTGTGTATTTCTCCGTCCGAAGGATCCATTATCACGATGTACTTATCAGTAGTCCCTGTCAGAACAACAAAGTGATGAAGCGTCTCCTTTACAATAATATGTGCAATAGCCGGCTTGGGAACTTTGAATAAGCTTTCCCATTCCCCCTTTACTCCTTTCGCAAGAAATCCTATCTTACCTGCTGCTTCGACAAGTCCCAGGATATTAGTTCCTTTCTTATCTGTCCCTGCCATCTGCCTGAGCCTGGCGACAGGTAAGGCAAGTTTGTAATATGCAGCTACAGAAGCCAGACAGGCTGCTCCGCAATCGGTTATATCCCTTTGTTTTACTTTTATCGTCATTGACTGCTTATTCTTTCCTGTAGGTGTAAGGATTAAACCATTTATCTGCTTTATCAAACAGCAGGTGATAAAGACTGCGCCTTATAACAACTATCCGTGCATTAAAGCTCATCCCTTTTCTGATATATGCCGTTTTACCGCTTTTTAATGAAAGAGATTCCCGTCCGGGTTTGCATTTTATCCTGAAATATGCCGTTGACCCGTTCTCCACGATCATATCATCAGAAATATCCGTTATTTCGCCCGGCAGCATACCCCACTCGTGATAATTAAACGCATCAATCTGAATCCTGACCGGTTGGTTCTCCTGGATAAGCCCTATATCGTCCGGCCTTACAAAACAGGTTGCCACCAGCTCTCCGTCAGGAGAAATTTCTGCAATCTTCTGCCCTGAACTCACAATGCTCCCGGACTGAATATCTGAACTCTGAAGGATCTCCCCGTCTGTAGGAGATAATACTATACGATTTGCCATCTCTTCTTTGCACTGCTCAAGATCAGCAAGTAACTTGACAGACTCGGTCCTTCTGAGAGACAGATCGCCCTGCCATAATGATTTCTGGTTTAATAATATCTGATTCAGGTTATCTTTCTCGGATCTCAGGATGAAAAGACTATTTTCAAAATCGGCATCGGGTATGATCTTTTGCCTGTACAACAGCTCATTTCTTTCATGCTCTGATTTTTTCTTACGGTACTTCTGATACTGGATTGCCTGCTGATTTCTGACATTCATCAGCTCAGCCCTGTATCGCCCGGTGACCAGTCCATTATCAGTTCTTTTGAGATTTAATGAATCCATACCGGTCAATCTCTCAAGATCCCTGATTGATGCTTCATTTTCAGCTATCCTCTGATTCAGCGATATCTGCTGTGCCCTGATCGATTCTGAATCTATCACAAGAAGAGTGTCCCCTTTTGTAACTTTGTCACCTATATGTATAGAAGTATAAATAATTTTCCCCTGGAAGGGAGAATAGACAGTTTGCTTTTCAATATCCGACTGGAAATATCCTCTTGCCTGCACCGAAACATCCACATAAATAAATGGAAGCAATGCTATTCCCGAAAAAGCTGCTCCAATAATTGTCCAGTATATGATCCTGCTGTTGGAAGTTATTCCAGGCAGGTAACTCTCAAGGGTATAAGCTGCAGTGTTGGCCGGAATCAGATCCATATTCAGAAGAAACAAAAGTTTTTTTCAGCACAGAAAGCAGAAAACGTACTCAGCATCTTTCACAAGATGATGGCAGAAGCAGCAGCACAAAAAGATTATACAATCTTTCGAGACTATCCGGAAATTTCGTTAATACACTAATTAGAAATACAGCTAATCAAATTTAAGAAATAATTTAATTACAAGGTGTTGAAAAGAAAAAAAAATGTTGGAGAGGTTGAAGAAAGTTGGGGAGATTGAAGAAAGTTTAAGAGGTTGAAGGGGGTTGAAGGAGAGTGTGAAGAGGGTTAAAGAGTTTTGGAACACAAAACAAAAAGGCTCCCTTGCGGAACAGCCTCCTAATTTATAGTGTTAATACTGGTGTTTGATTAGGCCCCGTAGCCTTGTGTCTTAAGATACGGCGCAATTTGGCACAGAGTAAGGCACAGAACATAAGCATGCTACATCTCCTTATCCTCTTCTTCTTCGTTTAACTTAGTGCCCTTGTGCCTTAGTGGCAATGGATTTATCCCGATTCCCTTCACAAATTCCGGGATGGCACCGTTGCAAATCGGCGCCAGCAGACGCTATGTACTCTTTGCTCATTACGCTACGCTCTACGCTTTTCACTCCTTTGCTCTCCGTTCATTACCCGAACCCACCCCTGACCCCTCCGGGGAGGATAAAATCTTGAAGAAGCCTCGTGCTCTGTGCCATCCCTCTTAACTTCTCCCCGGCCTGCGGTTGGCTCTCCCTAAAGATTGCCCATGATCAATTGTCTTGGCCACCCCTCCTTGAAAAAAGGAGGGGAAAGTTAAGAATTGCTCCGTGCCCTGTGCCCTGCGCCGCTAGTGCAGCAACGTCACATCCCCGACCTGCTTGAAGGGCTGACCATTGGCGAACTTGCCTTCCACATACCAGACATATACGCCCTGCGGACAAAGCTTGTGCTGGTAGTAACCGTTCCATGGCTTGTTGATATCGTGCGTCTCAAAGATCAGCACACCCCACCTGTTGAAGACCTGTAGCTTATACTTAAGGACCTTCTCCCTGATAGGCGGGAAGAAGAACTGGTCAATCTCCGGCCCTCCCGTAGGCAGATGATCCATATCGATCTCTCCATCCTTGTTCGGGGTAAAGACCGTCGAGAACCTGAGAACACCCGCAGGTTCAACAGTAACCCCCGGCGAAAGCAGGTAGCTGTCACTGCAACCGTTTGCCGAATAAGCCCAGAGCGTGACATCATAGACCCCCTCTTTCAAGATATTTATGGTATGGCTCTTTTGTCCTCGATGTGTCCCCGTCACCAAACTCCCACACATAATGATCGGCTCCCTCACTGAGATTGTAGAACCTTACCTTCTCATCATTTGCAAAGACTACACTCGGCGAGAGTTCAAAATAGGCCCTGGGTGAAGGATAAGAACTGACAACCTGCGACTTGACAGATGTTCCGCCCGGACCGGTCACAGTCAACTCAACACGGTATGTCCCCGGATCAAGATAGACATACGTCGGATTCCTTGCCGTCGAAATACTTCCGTCCCCAAAGTCCCAACGGAATGTTGTCCCCGGGGTATCTGCATTAAGTGAGGTATTATTGATAGTGACAGACAATGGCTCACAACCCGACGGTATCGAATCAAAATCAGCAACCGGCGGAATCGGGGTAACAGTAACCTGGTGGGTAACTACCTCCGAACAGGTCTGCATTACCTGCCTTCAGGGTTACCATGAATGTCCCGACATCGGTATAGTTATGCGTCGGATCCTGATCTGTCGATGTGGTTCCATCACCAAATGTCCAGAGCCAGCTCCATGTGCCTGCATTTGTCTGGTTGGTAAATACAACAGGATTACCGGCAGGATTGAAGACCTGGGTCGGAGGCGCTGCAATAAACTGCGGAAGAGGTACAGGCATGACAACAATATTGTACTTTTTAATGTCTGTACATCCATAGAAGGATGTTGTGGTAAGGGTTACGGTATCAACAACAGGCGCTGTGGTAATATTTGTGTAAAGATGTCCGGTACTGCTTGTCGAATAGCCGCTTACACTGTCACCGTAATCCCAGAAATACTTGCTTGCACCGGTCATGGCAGTGAATGTAATGGGATTGCCGCTGCAGACCGTATCTGTGCTTGCAGTGAATGTTGCATCAATAGCCGGATAAACAGTTATCAGCGAGGTGAATGAATCGAGACATCCCCCGGGAGAACGTACTGTCAGCCTGACATTATGGTATTCTATCGAAGAAGAAGTGACACTTGTAAACTTGTGAACAGGATTTGCATTAACCGAGTCAATCGGTGATCCATCATCAAAGTTCCACCAGAACTTAGCCACGCCGGTCATATCCTTTGTGAAGGTGATAGTCACAGGCGTGCATCCGCTGCTCATATCCGGTGTAAAGGTTGCATCAGGAGCATCCACTATCACTGTCAGATTATCACTCCCAAAGCATCCTTTGCTGTCCTTCACCTGGTAGGTCAGCGCATATGATCCTGCTATCCTGTGAATTAAATGTGGGCGACTGAATATAAGTAATTGTTCAGAGGACCAACATCTCCTGTCCAGAGATGAGAAGCCCAGATGCCTGAACCTCCCGAAGGATTGCCATTGAGGACAAGTGGAATGCCTCCGCAGGCATGTACCGGATCGATGGCGCTGAAGTCGACAACAGGATTGGCATTAACGGTGAGCGTTGCACTGTTCGAGTTTATCGTAGTACATTTTGCTTTCAGGACGAGCCTGTACTGGTTGCCATTGAAGGCAAACGGAACACTCGACACTATAAGCTGCTGTGATGCAGCTCCCGCATATACCGCATTATCGTAAACATCCGACCATGCTCCGCCGGAGAATACCTGCCACCTGACGGAATCGATAAGACCCGATCCGTTGGCGCTGAATATTACCGGCCCGTTGCCCTCACATATCGATTTATTGACCGGGTTAAGTGTTACAACCGGCGGATTGTTTACCCTTAGCACTGCAAAATTGGAATAGACAGGCACACCGCAGGTTCCGGATATAACTGCCCTGAAGATGTAATTGTTGAAGGTGCCGGGAACATTCGTAAGCGTGAGTGTGCTCAGATTTGATCCGCTGAAATTGACATCATTTACAACATTTACAAATCCGGCTCCCTTGTTGTACTGCCACTGGTAGCCAGGATTTGTCCCTGCAGCGGTAACATTAAAGGCAGCTCCTCCATTCATGCAGATCGTTGTATCACGTGGCTGCGTGACTATCTCAGGAGGTGTATTCACAGTAAGTGAAGCATCGGAAGAGGTGACATTTGCCGAACAGGCTGTTACTACCACATGGTAAACATAGCCATCCATCAGCCTGGTCACCCCGAACAGGTTTAGTACCGGAGCAGTTGCTCCGAAATATATACCTCCGTCGGTAACGGGATTAAACCCGCTTCCTTCATCCACAAACCACTGGTAGGTCAGATCCGTCCCGGTGGCTGTTACGCTGTAGGTAACCATTCCGAACTCACACGAGATCCTGCTCACGGGCTGTACGGTTATTGCAGGAAGCTCCCTTACAATAACTTTGGCTGAGCCGATAAGATTAGGCGAAGAACCAAGTATCTCGCAGTTGTTGGCATCTCTTACCCTGGTAAGAGTGTATGTTGTTGTCACAAGCGGGGATACCGTGATATCTGCACCGCTGACATAGCCGGTTATTGTTCCAAGATTTGCAATATCGAGCTCAAAAGGCCCTGTGCCAACCATCATATTAACCTTCAGCACCGAGGACTGGCCAGGACAGATAGTCCCGCCTCCTGTCAGTATTGCCAGAGGATTCGGATTTACCCTTATCTCAACAACATTACTGTAAACCGGCGGACACATTCCTGACGTTACCATCCTCCTGTAGAAGAGTGTTGTGTTGGCACCCGGAACAGGTGTGTACTGATTTGATGTCGCTCCGGCTCCTGCTATATTGATGAAAGGTCCTGCAGCGGTTGATCCATATTGCCACTGGTAGTTATAGGCTCCGGGTCCTCCGCTTGCAGCAACATTCTCTGTAAGCTGTGAAGGATTGGTTCCGGCACATATTACCTGGTCGGATTCAATGCTTCCCGGTGTCAGACAGTGAAGGTTGTGTCACAACAATGGTTGCCTGGGCAGAACATCCGTTCTGGTCGGTAACCGAAAAGGTAACTGTTCCGGCGCCGGCGCCGAAGAAAGTCTGTGAGTTGAAGCCCGGGAAGGAAATCGTTGCTCCCGCAGTATTCGTGACAATTGTAAAATTGTAAGGCATGGTCCCGCCTGAGGCATAGAATGTACCTGTACCTGTACTATCGCTGAAACAGTTCAGCATTACGTTGCCGGTGGAGGTAAGCGCCAGCAGGACAGGTTCAGTGATTACAAGGTTCGGATAGAGTATCACCGAACAGGCCGGATTAGCTGCGTCATGCATCCTGATATCATAGGTGCCGTTAACAAGGTTGGAAAAGCTGCCCGATGAATGCCATGATGAGCCCCCGTCAATTGAATATTCATATGTTCCGTAACCTCCTGCAGGTGTGCTTATTGTTATGGTCCCGTCATTGGCGCCACTGCAGGTCACATCTGTCTTGGAGACTGTTGCAGAAAGCAATCCGGGCTGTGTTACCTGGTATGCACTGTTCAGCACAATCATGCATCCCGGATGAGCTGCATCCCTTATAAGAATATTGTACGATCCGGTGGTAAGACCGGTAAAGATCCCTGTTGCGTTCCATGATCCTCCTCCGTTGATGCTGTACCCGTAAGTTCCGTAGCCTCCTGCAGCTCCTGATATTGTTATTGTCCCGTCATTGCCGCCAAAGCATGTAACATTTGTACTTGTAATGTTTGCTGAAAGGATGGAAGGTTGTGTTATTGACAATGCGGAACTGAGGGTCACCACACAACCGTTATTGGCTGCATCCCTGATCCTTACATCATATGATGCCGGAGCAAGATTGCTAAATGTACCCGATCCCTGCCAGGATACCCCTCCGGTAATACTATACTGATAGGCTCCGTATCCTCCTGCAGGACTGCTTATTGTTATTATCCCGTCACTGGCGCCGAAGCATGTGACCATTGAAGGTGTCACAGTTGCACTTATCACGGCAGGCTGGGATATTACAAGGGCCCCATTAAGAACAGTCACGCATCCTGCATGGGCTGCATCGTGAATCTGAACGTTGTAGGTAGCAGGTGGCAGACCGGTGAAGCTTCCCGAAGACTGCCAGGTAACTCCTCCGTCTATGCTGTATTCGTATGTGCCGTATCCTCCGGCTGCTCCGAATATTGTAATTGTTCCATCGCTGCTTCCAAAGCAGGTAACATTCGTTGACGACAATGAGGCTGCAAGAACTGCCGGTTCTGTTATCCTCAGAGACCCGTTAAGTATGATGACGCATCCCGTGTTTACTTCATCGCGTATCTGAACATTATAGAATCCGGGTGTAAGTGAAGTGAAGTTACCCGAAGCCTGCCAGTTCAGTCCGCCATTTACAGAATATTCATAGGTACCATAACCTCCAAGAGGATTGGTTATCGTTATAGTTCCGTCACCTGCACCATAACAGGTAACATTTGTGCTTGCCAGTCCGGCTGATAGAACAGCAGGTTGTGTTATTCCTACTGCGGCATTGAGAGTTATCACGCAGGAGATATTTGCTGCATCACGGATTTTTACATTGTAGACGGCGGGTGCAAGGCCTGTAAAGCTTCCCGATCCCTGCCATGTAGTTCCTCCGTTGATGGAATAACCATAAGTCCCGTAACCACCCAGGGGATTTGTTATAGTGATGGTCCCGTTATTTGCCCCGAAACAGGTAACATTGGCTGATGTAACTGTCGCCGAGAGTACCGCAGGCTCTGTTATTTCAACAGAATTGAGAATGGCAACACAGGCCTGATGTGCCTTATCCCTTATCCTGACATCGTATGATCCCGGGATCAGGTTAGTGAAGATTCCTGTTGCCTGCCATATGAAACCTCCGTCTTTGGAGTATTCATAGGTTCCATATCCGCCAACCGGACTTGTTACTGATATCTGGCCGTTATTGGCCCCGTTGCAGGTTATATTGACTGAAGCAACTGTGGCCGAGAGCACTGCCGGCTCAGTTATCGTGACTGAGCTGTTGAGTATTATTTCACAGGCAATATTTGATGCATCCCTTATCCTTACATCATACGTTCCGGGAATCAGTCCGTTAAATAACCCTGATCCCTGCCAGTCCACGCCGGCATTAATTGAATATTCATAGCTTCCGTATCCACCGGCCGGTGCAGTAATGCTGATTATACCATCATTTGCTCCGTTGCAGGTGATATTCGTTGGTGTTATAACAGCATTCAGTACGGCAGGTTGGGTTATTGCAAGGGCGTTGTTCAATATTATAACACATCCTGTATGAGCTGCATCGCGGATCCTGACGTTATAGTTTCCCGGGACCAGAGCTGTAAAGCTGCCTGATGCCTGCCATGATCCACCGCCGTTGATGCTGTAATCATAGGTGCCGTAACCGCCGGCAGGAGAGCTTATTGTAATCGTACCATCGCCACCGCCGAAACATGTCACATTTGTTTTTGCAACAATGGCCGACAGAACAGCCGGTTGGGTGATCTGAAGGGCTCCGTTCAGAATAACCACACAGGCAGGGTTGGCTGCATCACGGATCTGAACATTGTATGTTGAAGGTGCGAGATTGGTGAAGTTTCCTGATCCTGACCATGTTGTACCGCCTTGATGCTATATTGATATGATCCGTAGCCGCCCGAAGGAGCCGTAATTGATATAATGCCATCATTTGCGCCATAGCAGGTCACATTGGTTGGCGTTACTGTTGCATCGATTACATCAGGTTGCGAAATGACAAGGGCTCCGTTCAGAACTATGACACAACCCTGGTGAGCTGCATCCCGTATCTGTACATTATAGGTGCCCGGTATAAGTGAGCTGAAGCTTCCGGAAGGCTGCCATGATACACCGTCGATGCTGTACTGGTAGGTACCATATCCGCCTGATGGTGATGTGATTGTTATAGTTCCGTCACCGGCGCCGTTACAGGTCACATTCGTACTCGCAAGATTCGCGGAAAGAACGTTTGGCTCGGTAATTCTCAGGGAACCATTCAACGTTTTAACGCATCCGGTATTTGCCGCATCACGTATCTGAACATTATAGAATCCCGGTGTCAGAGCTGTGAAACTGCCTGATGGCTGCCAGGCAGCTCCTCCGTTTATACTGTATTCATAGGATCCGTATCCGCCTGAAGGCGAAGCAATTGTAATTGTACCGTCATTGGCGCTATTACAGGTCACATTTGTGCTGGTCACTGTTGCGGAGAGAACAGCGGGCTGGGTAATTACCAGCGCTCCGTCAAGAGTTATTACACAGGCCGGGTATGCCGCATCCCTGATCCTTACATTATATGTTGCAGGAGCAAGATTGCTGAAGATCCCTGAGCTCTGCCAGGTCGTTCCTCCGTTAATTGAATAGCCATATGTACCGTATCCTCCAAGCGGACCGGAGATAGTAATTGTTCCGTTATTGGCCCCGAAGCAGGTAACATTGGTTGCGACAACTGTGGCTGAAAGAACGGCAGGTTCCGATATCACAAGTGCAGAATTAAGCACAATGACACATGCCTGGATGCGCTTTATCCCTTATCTGGACATTATATGTGCCCGGCAGGAGATTTGTGAATATTCCGGTGGCCTGCCATGATGTACCTCCGGTATTGCTGTATTCGAATGTGCCATATCCGCCGGTGGGGTTTGTTATTGTTATAGTCCCGTTATTTGCTCCTGCACAGGTAACATCGGTTGAACCGACATTGGCATTAAGAACCGATGGTTCACTGATTGTCAGAGCATTATTAAGGACAATTATGCATCCTTTATTTAACTGCATCTCTTATCCTGACATCATAAGTACCAGGCGTCAGGCCGGTAAATAACCCTGTTCCCTGCCATATGTTTCCGCCATCAGTTGAGTATTCATACGTTCCTGATCCGCCTGTCGGGGCCGTGATGTTAATGATCCCGTCATTGGCTCCGTTGCAGGTGACATTTGTTGGTGTCACTGCAGCGTTCAGAACTGCCGGCTGCGTTATCTGAAGTGCATTATTAAGCACTATCACGCATGCTATGTGGTCGGCATCCCTTATCTGGATATTGTAATTGCCCGGACCGAGAGCTGTAAAGCTGCCGGAGCTCTGCCATGATCCTCCTCCGTTGATGCTGTATTCGTAGTTTCCATATCCTCCGGCCGGTGAGGAGATAGTTATCGATCCGTCACCTGCTCCAAAACAGGTTATGTTTGTCCTTGCAACAGTGGCAGACAGAACCGGAGGCTGGGTGATGGCGAGGGCACCGTTAAGAGTGACAACACATAATTTGTTTGCAGCATCTCTTATTCTTACATCATATGTTGCAGGAGGAAGGTTTGTAAAGTTCCCCAGTCCGCTCCAGGTCAGGCCTCCGTTAATGCTGTATTCATAGGTCCCGTATCCGCCTGTTGCACCCGTAATAGTAATTGTACCGTTGCTTGCTCCGAAGCAGGAGACATTCACTGGTGTGACAGTTGCAGCAAGAAGATCCGGTTCCGTTATTACAAGAGCAGAGTTAAGAGTGATGACACACGCCATATGGGCTCCGTCACTGATCTGCACGTCATAGCTTCCCGGTGCAAGACCGGTAAATGATCCTGAAGGCTGCCATGCACCTCCTCCGTCGATACTGTACTGATATGTACCATATCCTCCCGTTGGTGAAGAAATTGTTATTGTCCCGTTGGAAGCCCCGTTGCATGTGATATTGGTCTTTGCAACGCTGGCATTCAACACCGCAGGTTCAGTTACGTTCACCGACCCGTTCAGCGTAATGATACATCCCTGGTTGGCTGCATCCCTGATCTTAACATTATAGAATCCCGGAATAAGTCCGGTGAAGCTGTTCGATGACTGCCATGCCAGACCTCCGTTTATCGTGTATTCATATCTCCCGTATCCTCCTGCTGCTCCGTTAATTGTTATCGTACCGTCTCCCGCGCCATAGCAGGTTACATTTGTCTTCACCACTGAACCTGAAAGTATTGCAGGCTGGGTAATCACAACCGCAGGATTGAGTGCAATTATACATCCCGTATGGACTGCATCACGGATCCTGATATTATATGTTCCGGTGCCAAGTCCTGTAAAGGTACCGGATCCCTGCCATGATGTTCCTCCATTGATGCTGTATCCGTAGCTGCCTGATCCTCCTGTCGGGGATGATATTGTTATTGTTCCGTCTCTGCGCCGAAACATGTCACATTGGTTGATGCGACTGTCGCACCAAGAACAGCAGGTTCGGAAATAGTTACAGCAGCGTCAAGTATTATAACGCAACCGGCATGTGCCTTATCCCTGATCCTGACATCATATGTTCCCTTGGTAAGACCCGGGAAGACCGGCGAATCCTGCCAGTTGGCACCGCCGTTATTTGAATATTGATATGTCCCGTAACCTCCTGCTGAATTTTTAATATTGATTACACCATTATTGGCTCCGAAACATGTAATATCCGTAGCAATTACAATAGCTGATAAAACAGCAGGCTGAGTGATCTGGAGGCCTGGATTGAGAATAATTTCACATAAGGTATTTGCGGCATCCCTGATCCTTACATCATAGGTTCCGGGAGGCAGTCCGCTGAATGTTCCTGAAACCTGCCAGTTCGCTCCGCCGTCATTGCTGTACTGGTATGTTCCGTATCCGCCAGTGGGGTTGGTTATTGTAATAATTCCGTCCCCGGCCCCATTGCATGTTACGTTCGTGGATGCTACCGAAGCAGCAAGAACAGAAGGCTGAGTAATGACAAGTGCACTATTCAGGACTATATAGCATCCCGGATAATCCGCATCGCGTATCTGAACATTATATGTTCCCGGCGACAGGCTTGTATATGTGCCGGATCCCTGCCATGAGCCACCTCCGTTTATGCTGTATTCGTAGTTGCCGTGTCCTCCTCCGGGAGCTGAGATTGTGATTGAACCATCGGTCGAGCCGAAGCAGGAGACGTTTGTGCTGTTTACTGTTGCTGTAAGAATCAGAGGCTGGGTAATGGTCAGGGATGTAAGCGCTATTTCACATAAAGGATTTACTGCATCCCTTATCCTGACATTATAATTACCGGGTGTGAGGTTGGTAAAGTTACCCGAGCCCTGCCAGTTTGCTCCGCCGTTTACTGAATAACCGTATGTTCCATAACCCCCTGAAGGAGCTGAGATCACTATCGATCCGTTATTTGCCCCAAAGCAGTTCACGTCTGTTTTAACAACAGTGGCATTAAGAACAGCCGGAGCTGTAAGCTGAAGCGCCCCATTGAGCGTAAGCATGCATGTAGGATTGACTACATCCCTCATTATTACATTGTAGGTACCCGGGGCCAGCCCTGTAAAGAGTGGTGAAACCTGCCATCCCAGTCCGCCGTTAATAGTGAATTCCCGGGCCCCTGCTCCCCCTGCTGCTCCCGAGATTGTTATCGTTCCGTCACTGGCGCCGAAGCAGGTGATATTTGTCCCTGCAACAGAACCGCTCAGAACAGGCGGCTGTGTAAGAGTCATATTGGCTGTTGCCGTACATCCTTTTGTATCGAGTACTGAAACGGCATAATAGCCTTCTTTCAGTCCGCCTATATCTTCTGTTGATGCGGTAAATGAATCAGGACCGGTCCATGTTATTCCAAAAGGTGACGTTCCTCCGGTGATTGTCATATCGATCGCTCCCGTGCTTACATTATAGCATATCAGATTTGTTCCGGTAAGAGTAAGGACCGGAGGCTGGTTCACTGTTATAACTGCAGACCCTGATACGGCGCCTGTACAGGAATTGCCGTCGGTAAGTGATGTCAGCGTGTATGTCGTATTGACTGCTGGCGAAACACTTGCTGTATAAACGCTTGTCAGATGCCAGGTCACAGTGACCGGGGTTATTCCGTCAGTGTAGGTAAAGTTATACGGAGCAGTCCCGGTAAATGTAAGTGTAAGCGTAGCCGAACCTCCTTTACACATCTCCGTGGTTCCGCTTATTATACCGGTCGGTTTCGGGAAATATGAAACTGTTGTGGTCCCGTACCGATATTTGTACAGTTTGCATCCGTGACATTCACGATTGTATAAGTTCCGGCCTGTGTGGCATTTAATGTATAAGGATCAGAAGATGTGTTTACAGGCAGCTGGGGCACTCCGTTCAGCGCATAAGTGAAGCTGTACGGGCCTGTTCCTGTAAAGTCTACAGTGAGTGAGCCGCGCCTCCTGGCAAATTGTTCCTCCGCCGCTTATCGTTGCTGTCGGCAGCTGATTATTGTGACAGCGAATGGATTATGGTTTGTTATACAGCCAGCGGCATTTGTTTCACGGACCGTTATTGTACCTCCGACATTAGCAAATATTACTGTTATGAGCTGGCGGAAGGATCTCCGACTATTGCGGCACCACCGGGAGTGGTCCAGCTGTATATTGAACCCGGACGGTTTGTCACACTATAAATCTGTGTGCTGTTGGCACATGCCATTGCAGGACCGGTGATATCTTCCGGAGCAGGAACAGCAAAGACCTGTACCGGCTTTGTTGAAGTGCCCCTCGGCAGGTGTAGGAGTTGGTCTCATATACAGTTATGTTTCCCGATCCCGCCGCCGGGGCAGCGTCGACCAGTATTGCATTTGCATTGCAGGTCGAATGTTTTTGTGCCGACTGCTGCATCGACAGTCCAGTGGAAGCTTGAACCACTGACAGCTGAGACATTGTAAAGAACATTTTTATCACCGACACAGATCTTATCCCTTCCCGAAATTACCTGAGGTACCGGTTCGGGATTGACTGTGATAACGACTGATGTAGGTGTGCCCTACAGCCGAACGAACTGACGGAGTGACAGTATATGTTGCCGTAATCGGATCTCCCGACAGGTTGTTTATCGTATCATTTATATGAATTGTTCCTGATGGATCGGCAGCCACATTTACTCCTGCCGTACCCTGGACTGTAGCATCTGATATAACCGGCAGAGGCCAGTTAAATATGGTTCCTGCAGGTGTATTGGCAGGAAGAAGCAGGATCTCCGCTCCTATTGCCACGCCACTGCAGCGTGTCCACGTCTGGGCAGGAAGTATCACGGGCTGGGGACGGATTGTTAT
>CAWFKI010000002.1:0-13860 GCA_963816345.1 uncultured Bacteroidales bacterium | reverse complement strand
TCAGGATGACAGCGTGTTATGGGGTCAACAGAGGGAAAAGCGGCGATTCGCAGGTACCTTTGCATTTGTTACCACATCGCTTCTGCGAATCGCCGCTTTTCCCTCTCTCCCAATATATTAGCCTGTCATTCCGAGCGCCAGCGAGGAATCCCAAACTCCCGTAACAGCTACTCTTAAATGCGCTCCCTCTCAGGGCTTGATATCCCACGCCTCCGGTTTCCGTTAGCATGTATAAAAGATGGTTTTCGCCCCGTAGGGGCATAATAACATAACGCAGGGCCACGTCCTGGATAAAAACTATAAATGACCATTAATGACCACCTAATGACAATTAATGACCACTTAATGACCATTAATGACCATTAATGACCATTTAATGACCACCTAATGACCACTTAATGACCACTTAATGACCACTTAATGACCACTTAATGACAATTAATGACAACCTAATGACCACTTAATGACCATTTAATGACCATTAATGACGCCCGAATGCCTGCCGGATAGCTTCCGAATGGCAATCCTCTTCAGTTTCCCGGTCTGACTTCTAAAAATAATCAGCTAATTGTTTTGGAAATGTTTCTGAATGCACTACATTTGCACCTCAATATTGCGGGGTGGAGCAGTGGTAGCTCGTTGGGCTCATAACCCAAAGGTCGGAGGTTCGAATCCTCCCTCCGCTACAAGAAAAAAGCCAGGCACGAAGTGCCCGGCTTTTTTGTTTTCAGCCCGAAGCCCGCTTGCGAGGCGGAGGGATGGAAACAAAAAAGTCGCAGTTATGCGCAGCATAGCGTGGCTTTTTCCTTGTTAAGCACCTCAAAACGGATCAGGAGCGAAGCGAACAATCCTCCCTCCGCTACAAGAAAAAAGCCCTGGTGCGACAGCACCGGCAGATGCCGAAGGCAGATGCAGGGCTTTTTTTTGTTAAGCACCTCTCAGAGAATCACGATCCGCCGGCAGGCGGAGAGCAATCCTCCCTCCGCTGCAAAGCGAGTTCGCAGCGACCTGAGTGTAAAATACTTTTACGATTAACTGTAAAATATATTTACTCCTGGTTACTAGTCTGGAACTTAAAAAATTCTATATAAGGTATATACATTAATGGCATCATTATGGTAGACAAATATTGAAAAACTTATACTGGGACAAATTTCAAATATTCAGAAATAAAGAAAGACGGCAACAAGTAATCAGGTTGAAGCATCGAGGTATCAATAGTACTAAAATGCGAAAATTTTGAAAAAGGTGTCAGGGGCGAAGCTCACCGATAGGAATGGATTAGTGATAAAGGTAATTAGCAATTTTAATTAAATGATATTCAATTATTTTAAAACTGCGCTCAGGAATATGCTCCGAAACAAAACAGTTTCATTTATTAACATCGCCGGTCTTAGCATTGGATTGACTGTTTGTATGTTGATCTTACTTTTTATAAAAGACGAATTGAGTTTCGATCGGTTTCATGCCAAAAAAGATCAGATATTCCGTGTAACGGCCAGAATGACCAGCGAAAAAACAACCCGACTTATTGCAAATACAAACCAGATAGTAGGACCTTCTTTTGCTCAGGAGATCCCTGAAGTACAGGCATATGTCCGAATGCAATCAAATTCTTTTATAGTCAGGCATGATGCAGCGGTAACTGAGCAGGAAGCCACATTTGTCGACAGTAATTTCTTTACAGTCTTCTCGTTTCCACTAGTAGCTGGCGATCCGGGAAAAGTGTTATCGGATCTCCATTCTATGGTTCTGTCAGAAAGGACTGCAATAAAATATTTTGGTAATACCGATATACTTGGAAAAACGGTGGAATTACAAATCAATAATATTTTCGAACCCTTCGTCATAACAGGAATTGCTAAAAATCCGCCTCAAAATTCTACTATTCAGTTCAATATACTCTTACCTTTCAAATACAATCTGAAGCTTTAT
Organism: uncultured Bacteroidales bacterium; assembly: GCA_963816345.1. GTDB lineage: Bacteria > Bacteroidota > Bacteroidia > Bacteroidales > VadinHA17 > LD21. Next base: position 11,925 of record CAWFKI010000002.1, on the reverse strand, counting down.
ACTGATAATGCCTGGGTAGGTTTTTATATGGCTACATTCATCGTATTAACCCCCAATTCAGATTACAAAACCGTTGAACCGAAGCTTGATAAGGTATTCTTAAATAAGGCTGCTGCAGAATTGGGTGAGATGAGAGAAAAATATAATTTTCAGGAAAAGATCCATTTTGGACTTGAACCACTGTTGAAAATACATCTTGATACAATTGACATGGAAAGCCACAATGGTCTGGCTGGCAGTAATAATCCCATTTACTCCTATATTCTGAGCGCCATTGCCGTATTTATTCTGATCATAGCCTGTTTTAATTTCATCAATCTTACGGTGACCCATTCTTTGAAAAGAGGAAAAGAGATTGGATTAAGGAAAGTTAATGGCGGAAAGCGTTCACAAATTATATGGCAGTTCTTTGGTGAATCTCTGGTTCTCTGCTTTATTGCATTCACAGTTGCGATTATGATCGTTCCCACTATATTACCTTTCTTTAATAAAATGTCAGATAAGAATTTAAGTTTTTCATATTTATTCGATATCAAATTAATCGCAGGATACTTAATACTCCTTTTAATAACAGGATTAGCTGCCGGCTTTTATCCGGCAATAGTATTGTCAGGCTTCAATCCGATACAAACTTTATATAACCGTCATCGCCTGACAGGGAAAAAGTGGCTGGCTAAATCTCTGGTTATTATCCAGTTTTCAATGGCAACTATTTTAATCATCAGTATTGTTGGCATTTTTGCCCAGTTTAGATTTCTTACAAATGTAAATTTAGGTTACAGTGATGATAATGTGATCATTGTGAATATGGGAAGAGAAAATAACGAAGCTGTTATTGATCTTTTGAAACAGGACTTTTTAAAAGAACCATCTATTGAGACAACTTCCACAATAAATTCAGGTCAGAATTATACAAAAGTAAAAGTTAATAACAATGAAAAAGAGTTGGACATCGCCATAAGTTGGATAGACGAAAACTTTTTGGACGCCCTTCAGATACCAATTATCAAAGGTCGGAACTTTTCAAAGGATTATTCCGGTGATGGGGTTCAATCTGTAATTATAAATGAAACTTTTGCCAGTCAGGCAGGTTGGACTCAGTCAACCGGGATAGACCCGATTGGTCAGATTATTGACTATTATGGTGGTGAGAAATTCAAAGTGGTTGGAATGGTTAAAGATTACCATTATGTTTCTCTTAAAGAAAAGATAATCCCTCTTCTCCTTAGAAAAGGGTCGGGTGATCTCTTGATTAAAACTAAACCCGGACAAACTTCTCAGGCATTGAAAACAATCAGGGAAACTTTCCTTAAGCTGGTTCCTAATCGCCCTTTTGAATATGATCTCATGAATTCTGTCAATATTAAAAACTATGAATTAGAGGCTAAGTGGGAGCAGATAATATTAGTTGGAGCTATGTTGTCCATAATAATCTCCTGTCTGGGATTGTTTGGGCTGGCAATGTTTACCACCGACTTGCGAACAAAGGAAATCGGCATCCGGAAAATAAATGGTGCCACTATAACTGAAGTTATAACAATTCTGAGCATTAATCTGATAAAACTGGTGGCGATCGCTTTTCTGGTTTCCGCACCTATAGGCTGGTTTGCTATTCACAGATGGCTGCAAACCTTCGCTTACAGAACAGAACTCAGCTGGTGGATATTCGTCCTGGCAGGATTTTTGACCCTTGGCATAGCATTAGTGACTGTGAGCTGGCAGAGCTTGAAGGCTGCAACAAGCAATCCAATAAAGGCTTTACGGTATGAGTAATTTTCGACTTAAAATTCAATAACGTCATAAATTGAACAATTTTATCAATGTCTTTTATTAAATCAAGGTTAGATATTTCATTACCCTCCGCTACAAGAAAAAAGCCCTGGTGCGACAGCACCGGGGTTTTTCCATGGGCTGTTATTCAAAGAGGATCATGAAAATAATCCTCCCTCCCTACCAGCACAGCGTGGCTTTTTCCTTGTTAAGCACCTCAAAACGGATCTGGAGCGAAGCGAACAATCCTCCCTCCGCAATAGGATCCTATCTGGGCCAGATAAAGGTATTGGTATACTTAACCGTAAAAAGGTTTCTGTTCATGAAAGGAAGTTTGGGATACTCACGGGTTAAATTGGTATTATAATCACCGTTAAACACTAAATAAAGGTCATTCCCTTCGCGGGGATTATAACGGAACCTGATATTGTTGACGCCGAATTTATCACTGCTGCCGTACTGGAAGAACATCAGCAGCGAAAGTTTAGTGGTAAAGGTAAATTCAGATTTAAGCCTGACCAAATGAGATATGAAATGCTGATCACGATCCCTGATATCAACCTGGCTGTATCCGTAGCTTAATCCAAGATTAATATTTGAAGAAATCCTGAAATTAACCTGAGCCGGAGTCAGGTCGACAAACGTACCATCGTAATATTCTCCCATAGTTAACATGTAATTAAAAGATATTAACCTGTTCGAAGGAGTGTTGAAACCGGTTTCGAAATTATAATAATTATAAGATCCCACCGGGAAAAAAACATCATCCGACAAGTTGAACTGTTCGGTAAGATAATCCTGATGCCTGAAGAGGTCAACCCAGCCGCCATATCCATTTTTAAAGGTGAAACTATAACCGATTGAATATGTCGAAAGAAATGTCCTCCAGTCTTCATTGGTCTTATTTACCAATGCCCAGACCATAATATAATGCCTGAGCATCTTTTTATTTTCATCATTATAAACCCACCCGTAACCTGTCTGGCCATAAAACTGGGTATAGTTTTTCATCTGTTCAAAGCCCATCTGGGGATCATAATATTCCCCTGCCCGTGCAAAAGTAAAATCATAGTTCAGGCCTACAGTTGCGCGGTTTTGCCAGTCAAAATAGAGCTTGGCATGATTCAGCGGGTTTCCTGTGTATTTTATACTGTTATCGAAGGTATGAACATAACTCGTTGTTATATAGTTATTTCTGAATGGGTTTAAAATCATATCTGCCGCTGTATTTATGTTGTAATTTCCCATTGCATCAATTTTACTGGTTACCATACCCCCGGCATAGCTGGTTTCATTAAAAACCTGTTTTCTCAGCCTTAAAACTCCGTGATTGGTAGAATATAAATGAGTTATTGAATCCGTATCCGGATCAGTGTAATCAAAATCTGTAGTCTGCATATCAAGAAAGCCAAGATCCCATTTACCTGCCCTTCCGACAACCCTGGCCCCCCCTGTAATCGGAACAATTTCTCCTTCATATAATCCGATACGCCGGCTGTAAAATACCTGGTCGAGATAACCGGTATGAATTGTAAAAATACTGGAACGCTCCACAAAGAACTGTCTCTTCTCAGGGAAAAAAAGTGAAAACCTGGTAAGGTTAACCATCTGGTCATCCACTTCTACCTGGGCAAAGTCAGTATTCAAAGTAAGGTCCGCCGTAATATTGCTTGTAAGTGAATATTTTACATCAAGGCCGGCATTGAATTTGGGTTTGTTAATAACCTTATAGGCTGTTTCTGTCTCATTGAGTTCATGCGATTGTTCAATGCTTCCCAGTAAATATGGTTTTATATAGACCGGATTTTTCCTTTTTATTCCTTCTAAAATTATTTTATGAGCCTGAGATGGTTTCCAAACCCCGAAATTGCCGAATTCATTGCTTATATCGGGAAAGTTATTCCATTCCTGTTTGCTGGAAATTTGCCGCCAGATTGACATTCCCATGATCACCTTGCCGTCGGTCTCCTGGAACCGCAGGCTGGAAAAAGGAATGCGGATTTCTATATTCAGCACCTCACCGATTATATTGGTTTTCACCTCCCAGAAGGTATCCCAGCTTCTGTTAAAAGGCATCATTCCCAAAGGTACCTGCGCATCGTTATCGATCGTAAAATCCGATCTCAGTCCCGAGGGATTGGTCTCAAAACATAAGGCGTTTTCATTGTCATTGAAAGTGTCGAGCAGGATGCCGAAATTATCGCTTCCGCCGTCGGCGCCATCCCTTTTTTTTGTTGTTGACCGTATTGTACTTCCGTTTTGATAGTACAACCTGGCTCCGATATAGAAAAACTCATCATCAAAGGTTACGAATATATCCGATCTTTCCGACGGCTTGCTGCCATGATTTGGCTTGAACATGGTCATTGGAATTTTGGAAAGGTTGTCCCAGAGCGGTTCATTACATATACCGTCAACGTTAATTTTACCAGTCACCTTTTGGATTTTAAGGTAGGTTTCACCGGGCTGTCCGGAAACAGATGCGGTCATGGCAGAAATTAATAAAACTATGACAAGATTATGTTTATTCAATTATGTAATTATTTATTTAAATCCCGGTTAAGTTATCAGAACCACGCAGTTTTACAAAAAAATTTCATTCTTTATTTCATTTCACAATAAAAATCCCGACAAATCAGATGACCTGGCCGGGGTGGTTTCAAAAGATCTTCTCTCAAGCTATGGCTTGTAATGATTTAACATGATTTTTTGACAATTTTGTTATACTTTATTAATTTTGGAATAATTGGCTTATTAAATACCAATGCAACATCACATAATAAAATATCAGGTTCGACATCCCTTGCTTAAGAGCTATATAAAATTCTTTTGGGAGCTTAACATTGAAAAAGCAAATCTTAACCATAAAATTATTCCGCAGCGTAATATTAATCTGAGGTTCAATTTAAATGATACACTGCATTATGCGAAAATAAATGGTAAAGAGCATTTGCTCGACAATGTAAACTTTTCGGGCTTACACGATGGATATATGAATGCCCACTTAAAATTGAACGGGCAAGTGCATGTCCTTGGAATTTGTTTTTACCCTGAAGGATTTTTCCCTTTCTTTAATATTCCTGTCAGCGAATTTAAAAATCAACTTTTGGGAGCAAATGAGATTGGTATCAGGTTGATGAACGAAATATGTGAACAAGTAAAAGAGGTGCCGGATATTATTACAAGATTGAATATAATTGAAAATGAGTTTGCCAGGCTACTTATAAAAGGAAATAAAACACCTGATAATTTCCGGCAAATTTTTAAGGCGCTTAATGAAAACTGCAATCCCGCCCGGATTTCCGAATTTTGCACTCAAAACAAAATAAGCATCCGTAGTTTAGAGAGAATGTTTAACAAATATGTTGGTGTACCGGCAAGCACTTACTTTACGCTTAATCGCTTTCATATCAGTACAAATCAATTGATATATAACGATTTTCATAAATTTTCCGATTTAGCTTTTGACAATGGGTACTTTGATCAAATGCATTTTATAAGGGATTTTAAACGCTTTACCGGAAACACCCCAAAAAATTTTGTTCAACAACTAAATTCCATCCTGCAAATAGGAAAATATACATAGCTGTCGTTTTTGTACTATTTTCTTTTTACAAGCCCCTGTAATTTTGTCTTCATAAATCTTATAAAACAATAAAGTTATGAAGAACACAGTGATTACAGCGCTGGTAAGACTTGAAGTATTACCATCAACAACCGAAGAGCAGGTATTAAGAAAGGCTGACCTGATCAATGACTTTCTCCAAAATCAGGATGGATTTATTGATTGCGAACTTGTAAAGGCGATCGAAGGGAATACCTGGTATCTAATTTATCACATTGAGAATATAGAGAAACTAAGAGCAGTTGGTCAGAAACTGAGAAGCAATAAATTATTTGATGAACTAATTCCCATTATTACAACCGGAAGTATGAATTTTTCATTTTTTAATAAGTTAAAAAAGTGGTAATCAAAAAATTCCAATGCCTTTTCTTGTGGCTCATCTACAATGAAGATATCAATTGTTTCAATTTAGTCTCCACCAGTTTGAGTTCATACTCGAAATCGATCAGACGTGTGCTTGATTGCACAAAGTTCTCCTGAGCCTGATGCACCTCGAGAGAAGTTGTCTGTCCAAGTCTGAGCCGCTGCAGACTTATTACAAGATTTTCTCTGGTGAGTTCATTATTTTGTTTTTCAATCAGTAAAAGCCTTTTCTGGGTCTCGAACCCTGAAAGGGCATTTTGTAATTCTGTCCTTAACTGAAGCTTTATATTCTGCAAATCATATTCCGCGGATTGTACCTCAACTTTTGCCGAGTTAACCTTCCTTCTGTTCTCACCCGAGCTGTAAATCGGTATTATTAGAGATCCTCCGATCTGAGGACCTGCTGAACGATTGTTCAAAACCGATCCCTGGGAACTGTTTGAGGCTGAAAGAAAGTATCCTCCGCTGAAATTAATTACGGGTGAATATGACCTGTAATTTTCACCGAGAGTAAGCCTGGCTATTTCACTCTGTTTCTTATATGCCAGGATCGTCGTGTTTACCGAATCAAGCCGGGCTAAGAGTTCGGCTTTGTCAGGTGAATAGTTAAGTGGAATTGAATCTGAAACCTCAAAAGGTTCATTGAAACTTTTTCCCAGCAGCTGATTCAGGTAATTTTTAGCAGCATCAATTGTATATTGTTGATTAATAGCGCTCTCCGTGATAACATTAAGATCAATATTCGCCTGCAGAAGATCAGTCCTGATAAGTGAACCCGCGATTATACCCGCCTGTGCGATCTTAACCCTCTCAAGGTTGAAATTTATCGACTCGTTAATTGAAATTAGTTGCTGTTTCTGTCTTACTATGTCATAATAAGCAGAGATCACGTTGTAAAGTGTCTGCAATACTTTATCCCTGAACTGTAAACCTCCCAGAGCTTCGATTTCATTTAGTTTGCTTTTGGTAACAAACATTTTCCCCCCGTCGAATAAGGTCCACGAAAGTTGTGCTCCTGCATTTAAAGAGGATGAAGAGAGAGAGGGGTAACTGTTTACGGTTCCTCCCGGCAGCTTTTGGGTCACGTTGTTCACTTCATAATTTCCCGAACCATTTACTGTTAAGCCGGGAAGCATACCTGCATTACCCGGGGTGTTATTTATCCTGGCAATTTCAGCATCATTCCTGGCAACCAGTATATCAAAATTATTCTTTAAAGCTATTTTGACAACATCATCAACTGTCAGTATATTCTGGGCATTTACAGCAGACCAGGTCAAAGCAAGTAAAGTCACCAGTACGATTCTCATGACTCAGATTTTAAGGGAGAGGGGTTATTGACTTTTTTGCCTGACATTACGATATATGTAACGGGGATGACAAATAATGTCAGCATAAGCGAAAAGAACAATCCGCCAACGACTACTATTCCGAGGGGTACGCGGCTCTGTGCCCCGGCTCCAAGAGCGAGTGCGATTGGTAATGCTCCGAATACTGTTGCAAGTGAAGTCATCAGGATTGGACGAAAACGCGCGCTTGCTGCTTCAAATACTGCAACACTTTTGCTCATCCCTGATTTTTGTTTCTGGTTGGCAAATTCCACGATAAGGATACCGTTCTTAGTGACAATACCAATTAACAGTATCATTCCGATTTCGGAGAATATATTCAAAGTCTGTCCGAATATCCATAGCGATAACAATGCACCCGCTACAGCCATTGGCACCGTGAGCATAATGATGAACGGATCCCGGAAGCTTTCGAATTGTGCTGCAAGAATCAGGTAGATCAGCAAAAGAGCCAGGACCAGCGCGAATGATATATTTGAACTGCTTTCAGCATAATCTCTTGATGTGCCGTAAAGTGCGGTATTGAAGGATTTATCCAGCAATTTACCGGAAATTTTCTGCATTTCTGCTATTCCCTCGCCAAGGGTGGTGCCCTGAGCAGGATTTGCAGAGATTGTGGCAGATTTATATCGGTTATAGTGATAAATTGTGGGTGGACTGCTGCTTTCCTTTATGCTTACAAGGTTGTCAAGCTGGATCATATCTCCGGTTATTGTCCTTACATACAGTGATGAGATATCGGCAGGAGTATTTCTATCTTCACGGGCAACCTGTACAATTACATAGTATTGCTTATTATTCCTGTAGAAATAACCCGTACGTCCCCCGCTGAAGGCATAATTCAGCGCATCCGAAACGTCCCTTTCATTAACTCCGAGGCTGGTCGCTTTCAGCCTGTCAACTGTCAGATTCAGTTCAGGTTTATTGAATTTAAGATCGACGTCAACATTCGCGAATAAAGGACTGCTTTGAGCTTCATTCAGAAATTCAGGCAACACCTGTCGCAGCTTTTCGAAATCAAGGTTCTGGATGACAAACTGTACGGGCAGGCCTCTCGACATTGAGGTCGAAATAGTAGGTTCCTGGCTTGCTATTATACGCGCATCGGGGATGTTCCTGTACAATTTTGTCAGCCTTTCATATATATTTTCCTGTGATGCCTTCCTTTCAGAGGGGTTTGAAAGAAATGTTATGATGAATCCTGAGTTGACTCCGGACATCCCCATTCCTCCATAACGTCCCATCACATAATTTGCCTCAGGCACGGAATCTATGTTTAAGCGCTCAACTTTATCTATTATTTCCTGGGTAGTGGAATACTCGGTTCCTTCCGGGGCCGTTATTGAGGTACGGATAAAACTATGGTCCTCGAGTGGTGCCAGCTCCGATTTCAGAACCCGCGATAAGGTAAAAATAAGCATAACGCAAGCGCCAAGAATTGAAAATGAGAGCCATTTGCGCCGGATAAAAAAGCTCAGCAGGCTCTGATATCTTTTTTCAAGTCCCCTGAAGAACGGTTCGGTAGCTGTATAGAACCGCGAGTGATGGCCGGCTCTCCCACTCAGTTTCACATTAAGCACCGGAGTAAGAGTAAGGGAAACAAATGCCGAGATCAGCACCGCGCTAGCGACAACGATACCAAATTCGCGGAATAATCTTCCGGTAAAACCCTGCAAAAAGATTACGGGAATAAACACGATAGCCAGGGTAAGAGAAGTAGAAACAACAGCGAAGAAGATTTCCCTTGTTCCTTCAAACGCGGCCTGCCATTTATCCATCCCGCGTTCGATCCTCTTGAAAATATTCTCAGTGACTACGATACCATCATCCACGACAAGCCCTGTTGCCAGCACAATTCCCAGGAGTGAGAGCACGTTGATTGAGTAGCCGAAAATGTACATGATGAAGAAGGTCCCGATCAGCGAGACAGGTATATCAATAAGCGGACGTAAGGCAATTAGCCAGTTCCTGAAGAAAAGGAAAATTATAAGAACTACGAGAACTATTGCTATGATTAAAGTTTCGAGTACGTCTCTAACTGATTGTCTTACAAAAATTGACTTATCCCGGCCAATATACAGTTCCATACCTTTCGGGGCATTTTCTTTAATCTGGTCGAGACGTTTATAAAATTCGTCAGCAATTTGTATATCGTTTGCCCCCGGAAGAGGAATTAATACCATTATTACCCCGCTAATGCCATTTATTGTAGCGCCTGATTCTTCATTCTGCGGCCCGAGTACAGCCTCACCGATATCCCTGAAACGAATTACCTGGTTGTCAGTCTGCTTAATAATCAGGTTATTAAAATCATCTTCGGTTTCCAGCCTTCCAAATGTTTTTACAGTAAGTTCAGTGGATGTTCCACGGATCTTGCCCCCGGGCATTTCCACATTTTCTTTCACCAGGGCATTATTCACATCGGAGGCGGTCAGATTATAAGCTGCCATCTTGTCGGGGTACAGCCATAATCGCATAGCAGGTTTCTGCTGCCCGTAAATCCCCACGGAACTGACGCCGGGTATTGTCTGCAGCTTTTCCTGCAGAACATTTTCAGCATAATCACTTAGTTCAATATCATTCATATTGCTGCTTTCAGCAATAAGCATTATGATCGGATCAGAATTGGCATCGGCTTTGGTGACAGTCGGCGGAGCATCTATATCCTGCGGAAGACTCCTCATTGCCTGCGAAACTTTATCCCTCACATCATTGGCAGCTTTCTCAAGATCGGCGCCAAGATTAAACTCCACCGTAATAGCACTTGATCCGATTGCCGATTGCGAAGAAATTGATTTAACGCCCTCAATGCCGTTTATAGATTTTTCGAGAGGTTCGGTTATCTGCGATTCAATAATGTCAGCATTCGCGCCTGTATAAGATGCCTGTACTGTGATAACAGGCGGATCAATTGCCGGGTAGAGCCGTACTCCAAGAAATGAGAAACCGACCATACCCAACAGCACAATAATCAGACTCATTACTATTGAGCCCACGGGTCTCCTCAACGCGATATCGGATATTGTCATATCGTGTCTGCTTTTACGGAATTAAATGTCAGTCTTGTTCCTTCCTTGATGAACATTACACCCGTAGTAATTACGGTGTCGCCGGGTTGAACACCCTCTGTAACCTGAACCTTTGAAGCTTTTCGCACCCCTGTCCTGACTGTGGCGAAATGAGCCTTTCCCATTCCTTACAACTATTGTACTCTTGGAATCTTCCCGGGGAATAATGGCCTGTGTCGGAATCATAAGAGCATTTTTGTTTTCATTTAGCCTTAACAGGATATGGCAAAATGCCCCGGGAAGAAGATGTTCTGACGTATTATCAATTACCGCTCTGACTTTGAGGTTATGGGTAAGAGGATCGCTCCCTTCTTCAGTAGCGAATACAGTGGCATCATATTGTTTGTCATTGTCGTATAAAGTAAACCTGACTTTCATCCCGGAAGTTATTTCCTGACTGTATTTTTCCGGCACGCTGAAATCCAGCTTGAGCTTGCTGACGCTTCTTATTGTTGCAAGTAAGGTTGAAGGTGTAACTTCTGCACCCACACTGATACTTCGTAATCCTATTACACCGTCAAAAGGGGCAAGTACTTCTGTCTTCCTGATAAGCACTTTTTCGACCGCGATATCAGCTTTAATTGAATTTATCTGCAAACCTGTCTGTTCATAATCATTCTGGCTGATGCCGTTAGCCTTTAATAATTCTGATTGCCTCTGGAAGATTTTTTCCTGTATTGCAAGCTGAGTCTGCAGCTTATTCAGATTGGCCTGGAGGTCTTCATCAAAAAGTTTTACAAGCAGGGTTCCCTGTTTCACAAACCTGCCTTCCGGCAGATTTATGCTGACAACTCTTCCTGCAACTTCATTCTTGAGCTCCACTTCTTCAAAAGGGAGCAGGGAGCCCGAGACAGAAATCTCATCCACCAGTAATGAGGGATTGACAACATAGGCATCAACTTTTGTAAGTAACCTCGCCCTGTTATTAGTGGCGTTGACTTTCCTATCTGATCTTTTCAGGGTAAATCCGGCAAATATGATTATCACAATAATAAATATTGAGAGCCAGACAGTTTTATGTTTCATTTTATTGATTCGATTTTATTTGAAATAAGATTGTTTTCTATCATTTTCAGGTAAGAGTATAATTCATCAACTTTTTTCCCCGGCAGATCCTTCAGGGCTAAAGCAGTTGTTTCCTCTATAGCTTTATTGATGTCGGGAAGATATTTTTCAGCTTTCCCTGTAACCCTTAGGCAGGATTTCCTGCGATCTTTTGAATCATGATCACGTTCAACATATCCATTTGATGACAAATAATCAATTATTCTCACTACCTGGACTTTATCACATGATAATAAGCCGGCAAGCTCCTGTTGAATAATCTTCCCTTTACCTGATTCAATCAGCAGCAATGGATAAAATGAACGTTCAATATCGAGATGGGTCAGTTGATTATTAATAGTCTCGAGAAAGAGACGGCTTATCTTTCCCATTATTCGCCCAATGGGTTCCTTTACAAAGTCGCGGGAAGTCGTATTCATCTCAGTTTTTTATTAAATGAACGCAAATATAACCATCTTTATTTATTGTTAACTTTGTTAACTAATATTTAATCTATTTTAACACTAGGCCCTCTCTCTGCTCTGCAAAGAGCAGTGACTATAGATGAAAATTTGCATTATCTGAGAATTCCTTCATTGCACAAACAGCAGATGCAGTAGCATTTTGCCGACGAGCTGCGATCCTTATTAAAGAAAAATATTATAACAGGATTATTTAATTATATTTTCCACACCAGCAGGACTAC
>CAWFKI010000001.1:0-101112 GCA_963816345.1 uncultured Bacteroidales bacterium | reverse complement strand
GTGGGCCCAGCTGGGCTCGAACCAGCGACCCCCTGATTATGAGTCAGGTGCTGCTAACCATCTGAGCTATGGGCCCCTCCGTAAAAACGGATTGCAATGTTAGCTATTTATAGGCAATTTTGCAAGAGCTGAAGAAAAAGAATCTATTCCGCAGTGATCATTTTAATTTTTTAAGGTATTCCATCAATACATTAACCGCCTCATCCATATCATTGCCAAAGGTGAGGATCCCGGCTCTGTCCCCTGCCATTACTATGATCCTTTTCTCATAAACATCCGAATCGTTGAAAAGCCTCAGGATATCCTTCGCAAGGCCGATAGTGCCATAATCCATTGACGGATTAGTAGTCGGTACTTTATAGATCAGCTCGTTCCAGAGTTCTATTGCATGCACATGGATCACTGCATTGGCTCCGGGATCAGCAGAATAGATGGCAGCATGCGTGAGCGACTCAGAGGATGCCTTCAGAGGCCCCACACATTGCACGGCATTGTCCTCAATATTGAAAGAACTGACCTTAACGTAATGACCCGGTTCGAGCTCGGGTATCTCTCCGGTCGCCGAACCGGTAATGAAAAACTGGTTCCCCCCCTTTATTCTCATACTGATATTTCCAAACCCCACACCATTCTCATATGCACCAATGAGATCCATGTTGAAAAGAACTTCCCTCCAGTAATTGATAATCTCATACTGCTCATCAGATATGACCGGTCCCGACTGGTTCCAATGGCAATTGAATTTTACTACCCCTTCCATTTTACCTGAATTTATCCGAAAACATCTCTTTTATCTCTTTTTCCGTTGCCCTGCATATTCCTCGTTCGGTAATAAGTCCCGTAACAAGCCTCGCCGGGGTTATGTCAAATCCCCAGTTTGCCGCACGGGTCCCTTCAGGACAAATGCGTACAGATAGTATTTTACCATCGGCAAGGCCCGAAACATCAGTGACCTCCTCCGGATCGCGTTCTTCAACTATTATCTCACTCACCCCGTCACTGATGCCGAAATCTATTGATGTTGAAGGAAGTGCAACATAAAAGGGTACATTGTTATCATAAGCTGCAAGAGCCTTCAGATATGTTCCGGTTTTGTTCGCCACATCCCCTCTCCTTGTTGTACGGTCACTTCCTACTAAAACAATATCGACCTTCTTTTGTTGCATCAGATAACCGCCGGAGTTATCCGGAATCAATGTGTGAGGGATCCCGTAGTTCCCCAGTTCCCATGCGGTGAGTCTTGCGCCCTGGTTTCTCGGCCTTGTCTCATCAACCCAGACATGAAGCGGGATCCCCTTGTCATGAGCAAAATACAAGGGTGCGGTGGCGGTCCCGTAATCAATTGTTGCCAGCCATCCTGCATTACAATGAGTCAGTACATTCAATGGCCTTCCCTTCATCTCCATGCTCAGATCTTCTATAAGCTTCAGCCCGTTTTTCCCTATCTGTTTGCAGTTTTCTTTCTCCTTTTCACAGATATCCAGAGCGGCCCGGAGGGCTATATCCGATAATGATCCGGAGGAAAGATCGTGGTTCAGCAAGCTAAGGACGTTGTTTACAGCCCAGGAGAGGTTTACCGCTGTGGGACGGCATGAGATAAGATACCTGGCAGCATTTGAGAGATGATCCCGTATGTCTGTCCGCGGGGTGATCTCCAGGGTCGCCAGATACATTCCGAATGCACCGGCAGCTCCGATAAGGGGCGCTCCCCTGACTGTCATATCCTCTATTGCGCCGTAAATATCATCCACGGACCTGAGCTTTCTGATTTCAAAAAAAAACGGCAGTTTTCGCTGATCGATAGCACAAACAGTGGTCGGATCAGTCTCATCAAGCCAGATACTCTGATAATTCCCGTTCCCTGCTTTCATAGTAAATTTCCTTACTCACCCCCTTTAACAAACTATAAAAGTACAAAATATTAAAAGAACTTTAATTGACGGAGCTGCTTCACAAAAGTGCATTTCCCAAGGAGCTATTGTTGCCGGTATTTGGAGATCCCTCACTGCATTGCAAATGACAACCTTATTGCATTGAGGCCGTAGGCCTCAGATAAGTTAGGGCGGGGCAACGCCCCGCCTGAAGAACCTCTCTCAAAACCAAAGCCCCGTAGGGGCGAAATAAAACTACGATTTTGCTATAGAATCTGTTAAAAAAGAAATTTTAACCACCCCGGCCCGACGTGATGAGATAAATGTGGCGGTCATACTCCACGGTCTGGCCACCCCTCCTTGAAAAAAGGAGGGGAAAGTTAAGAATTATACCAATCTTAATTGCCCTCCCGGGAGGGGATCCTACTATCAAATTTCTCTTCCGGAACCATATCCGGGAATAGGCAACGATGCACTATTCGAAGGACTGTCACACAGTGTAGGTTGTTATAAAAGCCAGAATTTGGAATTATCGACCGGATGATTCGAATTATTTGATATGTTTTTTAAATCTCCTATCTTTGTTAAAGAGTAGAGGAAATTTCAGTTTTAGCTCAGGATATGATTAACAAAGAGGAGTTTAGAAGGAAGGTTATTATTTCAGCAGGAAAGATCTTCAGCCGTTACGGGTTTAAAAAGACCACAATGGATGAGATTGCCAGGGCTCTCAAAATGGGTAAAAGTTCCATCTACTATTATTTTGACAGCAAGGAGGATATTTTTGAGGCTGTTGTATTATGGGAAGCCAATATCCTTAGAAATGAGCTTACAGCAACAATAAAGGCGGTCGAATCGCCCATTGATAAGATGAAGAACTATGTGTTTGTGAGAATGAAATCGTTCGAAAAACTGGCAAATTACTATAACGCCATCTTTGACAAGAACCTTGATCATTTTGAATTTATTGAGCATATCAGGGCAAAATACGACAGGGAGGAGCTGGCCATCCTCCGCCTTATCCTGTATGACGGTGCAAGAAAAAAAGTATTTAATGTAGAAAACAGCGAATACACAGCGCTGGCAATTCAGACAACACTGAAAGGACTCGAGGTTCCTCTGTTCTGGAAAAAGAAGGAGGTAAATATCGAAAGCCGGCTGAATGCCATCCTTGATGTCCTGTTCTATGGCATAGCATTGAGATAGATTTATCTCTTTATGACTGCTCTCTTTTTTCTCTTCAGGCTCCATATCAACCCCACAATACCAAGCAGAACGAACGGGATACTCAGCCATTGTCCCATGTTGAGCTTCATGGTGGCTTCAAAGGCAACCTGGGGCTCTTTCAGAAATTCAATGAAGAAGCGGGCAGTAAAGACCAGGATGCACAGCAGGCTGATCAGTAATCCCTCAATGTGTTCGCCTTTTTTCCGCCAGTACAATCTGTGAAGCAGGAAGAATATGGCAAGGTATGCAAGACCTTCATAGATCTGTGTAGGGTGCTTTGGCGCCACTTCATGATTCCTTAAAAAAACGAATCCCCACGGAAGGGTGGTCTCGGTGCCGTATATCTCAGAATTCATAAGGTTCCCCATCCTGATAAAAAAGCCGGAGAGGGCAACCACAATGGCGATCCGGTCCAGCATCCACAGATAATCCTTTTTCTCCTTTCTTGTAAAGAGCCAGATAGCAATCAGGATCCCTATTGCGGCTCCATGACTGGCAAGTCCTCCATGCCATATCATCAGTATTTCAAGCGGATGATGCAGATAATAGGAAGGCTCGTAAAAAAGACAATGGCCAAGCCTTGCACCTACCACAACACCAATAGCCATATAGACAGTCAGACGGTCAAGTACTGACTCACCAAGATTTTCATTTTTGAAAATCCTGTTCATGATTAAATAGCCGAATAAAAAAGAGGAGGCAAACAATAAACCATACCATCTTACAGCAAAATCACCGATACGGAATATTTCAGGATTTACATTCCAGGGAATAATAAGAAAATGCATAAATATAAATTTTACTTAACTGTCAAAGGTAGAAAATTAAATAATTGAGTCCGCTCCGAAAAGTCAATTATGCTGAATTTCAGTGTTTTTTTACCCCTGAACCCTAAAGGGGAAACACTGAAATTCAGCATAATAAAAAAGTGCTCTTAGGGGATTAAAGGTAAATTAACTATTTGGAGCAGATTCAATAATTGATTATTCCGAAAATAGCCCGATACAGCAAGGGTTTTTAATTCAATATGGAAATCTTCTTTAAAAAATGATGTAAGTTTGTAATTCATATTCTGAAGGATGATTTTATGAACAGGCGTATGATTTCACGTTTTTCCCTTTTATCACTGCTCTTTATTATTGCAGGCGCCTGTGCAAAAATAAGTATGCCAACAGGGGGTCCAAGAGACCGGACACCTCCGGTAGTCCTGAAGACTATACCGGAATACGGAGCAAAGAATTTCAGTGGTAAAGGTATTACAGTTACATTTGATGAGTACGTTAAACTGGATAATATAAACGAGAAATTTATGGTCTCTCCTCCCATGAAAAAGAAGCCCAGGATTTTAGTAAAAAAGAAGAGCGTTATCATTGAATTCGCGGAAGGGCTGAGGGACAGTACAACCTACACATTTTATTTCCAGGATGCAATCAGAGATCTTAATGAGGGAAATATCCTGGAAAATTACCAGTTCGTTTTTTCAACCGGACCAGTGCTTGATTCACTTTCCGTAACGGGGAATGTCTATAATGCTTTTAATCTTGAGGTGCCTGAAAAGACAATGGTGCTTCTGTACCGTAACCTTGAGGATTCTGCCGTGAAAAAGCTTCTTCCCGATTATATTTCCCTTGTCGATTCCAAAGGATATTTCAGGATAAACAATGTCAGCGGAGGGAAATACAGGCTCTATGCCCTGACAGATGCCAACAACAGCAAAAACTACGATGTTCCTGATGAGCCGTTCGCTTTTATGAATTCACCTGTTGAAATAACTTCGGAAAAAAATTATATGCCGGTTGTCAAAGATACCTCGGTTATAAAAAAGGAGGTCCCAAAAATCACGAAAACCGGAAAACTTCCCGAAGTGAATCCTCAGGATACTATAGTTATTATCGGGGAATATCAGCTTATGCTTTTTGAATCCGAGAGGAAAAGCAGGTATCTGACATCATCCTCCCGGCCGCTTATGTACGAGATGATCTATACCCTTTCCCGGCCTCCCGATTCACTGAAATTCAGGTTTTCAATCAGGGGAAGAGGTGACGAAGGATACTATATTGAGGAAAACAGGGATAAAGATACTATCAGGGTCTGGATGACTGACAGTACACTCTACTCAAAGTCCCAGATAGAAACTATTGTGAATTATCCCTATACCGATTCCCTGGGAAAAGTTGTTCCCAGGCAGGATACCATAATGATGAGGTTTCTTGCTCCGCGTATCAGAGGGACAAAGATCAAAAAGCCTGCATTTAAATTTGAGACCAGTATCAAAAATGCAACATTAAAACCCGGGGAGCAGATTGTCTTTACATCCGGGACCCCGTTCATACAGCCCGATACATCGCTGATAGAACTCCTGCAGCTGTCAGATTCCGGTAAGGTGAAAATACATTACAGGCTGGTAAAAGACAGTACCAACTCCTGCAGGTACCTGATGTACGCAAACATTCCGGAGGGGATGAAATATGCTTTCATTGCCCGGAAAGGCTCATTCGGAAATATATATAATGAGACTTCAGATTCAACCGGCATAAATTTTTCAGTCAAGACAACCGAATCCTACGGCAAGCTCACAATTGATGTCAATGATTATAAAGGCGACAGGATAATCCAGCTTCTGATAAGCCCGGAAAAGCTGATCAGCGAGTCCGAAATGAAGTCAGACGGCAAAGTGGTATTCCCTCTGCTGGATGCGGGAGTTTACCGGCTCAAGGTCATCTATGATCTTAACGGGGACGGGAAATGGACCACCGGAGATTTTAGCATAAAGCAGACAACCTGAACCGGTTTCATATTTTCCAAAGGAAATCAATCTGAAAACGGGTTGGGAGAGCACGGAGAAATGGGATATCTCAAAGGAATACGTGAAGCCTGAAAAAATGAGGGAGAAGAAAACTGCAAGAAGATAACTGAAAGAAGATAACTGATTTTTACAGATACCACATTTACAAATTATTAATACATTTTGAGAATGAAAGATGTAGTTGCAGGCATTGACATAGGGGGTACCAATACCATATTCGGACTTGTTGACAGGCTGGGCAATGTATTGGCCGAAGAGAGACTTTTAACGACAGATTATCCTGAGATCAGCAATTTTATTGCAGCGCTGGATTCTTCCATAAAGAAGATGATTGCAGGAACTCCCGGACTGAAACTGGAAGCCGTCGGAATAGGCGCTCCGAATGCCAATTACCATAAAGGCACCATAGAGCTTGCTCCTAACCTGGCCTGGAAGGGCATCGTTCCGCTTGCTGATTACATGAAGGAAAAGGTTAAGGTTCCGGTCATTGTGACAAATGATGCAAATGCTGCCGCAATGGGAGAAATGATCTTCGGCGGAGCAAAAAACATGAAAGATTTCATAGTGCTGACCCTGGGAACCGGACTGGGAAGCGGTATTGTCATTAACGGTGACCTGGTATATGGGCGTACCGGATTTGCAGGGGAACTTGGCCATACGATAATTGTTCCCGGAGGAAGGGACTGCGGTTGCGGTAGGCAGGGATGCTATGAGACCTATGCGTCAGCCTCGGGACTTGTCCGTACTGTTCTGAATTTATTAAGTGAAATGAGGGAAGAGAGTTCTTTAAGAGGTATTCCTCCATCGGAACTGACCTCAAAAAAGATTGTGGAGGAAGCTTTAAAAAATGATCCTGTAGCCCTGGAAGCAATTGATTATACCGCTGAGATGCTGGCTTTGGGAATAGTAAATGCAATAGTATTCTCAAGTCCCGAAGCTGTTTTTCTTTTTGGAGGCCTTGTAAAGGCCGGAGAATTACTTCTTGCTCCCGTAAGGGAATATGTTGATAAGAATGTGATGCCGGTTTTCAGGGGGACCGTTAAGGTACTGGCCTCAGGTGTTCCCGAATCAAATGCTGCTGTACTGGGAGCTGCTGCACTTGCCTGGAACGAGCTTAAGAAATAGTATTTTCATGACGTCGGATGAAAATTTGTTATAAATTTGGTTCTTTAAGTTCCGAAGTAAAACTCATCAGAAAAGTGAGGTTCTCACGGGAGAGGAGTTTGGAGGAGAATGCAAAAGGGAAGAATAAGATTAACTATGCATGATAAAATAATTAAAGTATGATTAAAGGTAATGCGCTTATCGGACAATCGGGAGGGCCGACATCAGTAATTAATTCGAGCCTTGCCGGGGTAATAGAAACAGCTTTGGCTTCCTCCTTTATTGAAAATATTTACGGGATGAAATTCGGGATTGAAGGATTCATGCAGGAGTTGCTGTATGATCTGGGCAGGCAGCCGCGTAAGGTAATTGAAGGGTTGCGGCACACCCCCTCTTCGGCGCTGGGATCTTCGCGTCATAAGGTGCAGGAGAATGATCTGCCGCTTATACTGAATGTACTTAAGAAGTACAATATCAGGTATTTTTTCCTGATCGGAGGAAACGATACAATGGATACGATTCACCGCGTCGAAGTCTTTTGCAGGGATCAAAAATATGACCTCAGGGGGATCGGCATACCCAAGACAGTTGATAATGACCTGTTTGGTACTGATCACACTCCCGGATTTGCCTCCGCTGCCAGATCCAATATCCTGAATGTAATGCAGGCAGGTATACTGGCCCGCGACATGCAGAAAGTTGACAAGTTCGTTATCTATCAGACCATAGGCAGGGATGCCGGCTGGCTGGCTGCTGCACCTGCTCTTGCAAGAATAACTGACGAGGATGCTCCTCATCTCATTTATGCTCCGGAATTTCATTTCAGCAGGGAGAAATTCCTGAAGGATGTTGACAACTGTATAAAATCAATCGGATGGGTCTCAATAGTTTGTGGAGAAGGGTTGAAATTTGCTGACGGAACCCCTGTAAGTTCATCCACAACAAAAGACAAGTTTAACAATACTGAATTCGGCGCCATGGGTGGAGCAAGTGTTGCCACAAGCCTTCACAGGATGATAACCGATGAGTTCGGGTACCGCGGTGAATTCCAGATTACGGAATCTCTGATAATGTCAGATTTTGTCAGGGCTTCGGAAACAGATCTTGAAGAAGCCTACCAGTGCGGCGTTGAAGCCGTTAAGCTTGCGGAAGCAGGGGAATCGGGATTTATGGTGAGTATTGAAAGGATCTCGGATAAACCTTATACAGTGGCATATGGAAAAGTGCCGCTGAAGGAGGTAGCTGTCTCGGCAAAACCCATGCCCATGGAGTACTTTAATCCGGAAGGGAATCATGTATCACAATTGTTCATTGATTATATGAGGCCCCTTGCAGGAGCTCTCCCTGAATTTACAAGACTTGAGAAAATCTTTGCAAAATAATTTAATAATTAAAGCATGACCAGAGTATTTAATAAAGTTGCGTTGTCAATAAACGCCCATCCGGATGATGCGGAAGCATGGAATGCCGGCGTTCTGAAACTTTTAAAGGATAAAGGCTACAGGATTGTGATAGCTACAATGACCGGAGGTGATCTGGGTGGCTGTAACATGAATATGGAAGAGACGGCCCGCGTTCGCTTTGAAGAGGCTAAAAAAGCCGCTGCGGTACTTGATGCCGAGTATTACACAATGGGTGGAACAGACGGATTCCTTTTTGATACCAGGGAACTGAGACTGAAGGTGATATCACTGATCCGGAAAGTCAGGGCAGGTATTATCTTCACACATCTCCCCACTGACTATCATTCCGATCACAGGACCACGGCCAATATTGTAGAGACAGCTGCCATGGTCTCTTCTCTTGATACGGTCCCCGTAAATGAAAAGCCTGTGGATATCACCCCGCTTCTGTACCACACCTCTCCGCTGACTCTCTCCGATCCCCTGGGATCTCAGATCGTTCCTCCTCATTTTTATGTAGATGTTACATCAGTTATTGAGACAAAGAAAAAAATGCTGGAGTATCACATTTCACAGATCGATCTTATGAAGCATATGCATAAGATGGACGATTTCTTCGGATTTGTCCTGGAGGGGAACAAAAACTACGGCAGGATGGTCGGCGTAGAATATGCGGAGGTTTACTGGCAACACCTGGGAGGCGGATTTCAGAAGGAGAGACAGGTTCAGAATGATCTTTCAGAGTTTCTCATAAATAAAATGTAATAGCTATGAATCTAAAAGAGGAAAAGTACAACAGGTTCGCCCTTGTCAGGGAAATGATGGAGACTCCGGATATTATCAAAAGGTTTGATCCCGGAGTTGCAGCTAAATTTGTTGAAGCTGTAAGATCGCGAAAAGGATTATTCCTTACCGGTGAAGGAAGCAGCAGGATATTCCCGGCCAAAAGGTCTATCTGGGCCTCCCTTCAAAAGGAATTTTCAAAGCCGGTAATAACGGAAGGAAGCACTCAGGCTGAAGAATACAACCTTAAGGATCTTGCTGTATTTGCAGCTTCAAACTCAGGTCAGACAAAAGAGGTGATCAGACTTGCGACCTCACTCAGGCAGAAAAAGCATGGTGCTGTATTCGGACTTACTGCAAATCCGCATACAAAACTTGAAGAGATTGCAGATGGTACGCATATTCTGAATTGCGGAAAAGAGGATGCTGTAGCAGCAACAAAATCCGTTGTTGAACAGGGTCTGTTTTATGATGCTCTTCTTCGGAAGCTTCACGGAGATAAAATGGAAGGGCTGAAGGCGTTATCGGAAAAGACTGAAAAGGCTCTTACAACAATCATAGAACCCGGGATAACAGATATTATACGTAAGGCAAGTGTTATATACTTTGCCGGCCGGAATAACGGCGTCGCCGAAGAACTAGCTCTGAAAACGAATGAGATCACAAGGAAAAAATCTGCCTACCTTGAGGGTACATTTGCTGTTCACGGGATAGAAGAGGTGATGGATAAAAGTGAAGTACTGATCTGGATAGAGCCATTTGCTGCAGAACAGGAGAAGTTCAGCGAGTGCCTTGTCAAAGGAGTCGGGATGAATATAATTGCCGTCTCAACCAGGAAGACAATGTTCCCGACAATTATAATACCGGATGGTGGAGAATATGCTGAATATGTGCAGCTTGCAGCCGGATGGAATATACTTGTCGAGACCGGGATTTCTCTTGGGCATCAATCTGGACAAGCCGGAGCGTGCAAGAAAAGTTGGCAATGAATATCTGGCCGGATAGGGTAAATTAAGTCATTTAAATATTCTTTTCCCGGGAGTTTCCCGGTGGGAAGCATGGCCTGCCGTTGAATAAGCGGCGGGCTGTGACTTCATTTTGGATTATGTAAAAAGGTTATATGGAATTTAGAGTAATTTTAAATTTGTAAATGTATATTTACATATTAAATATAATTATTTCTGAATTATGGCAAAGAAAGATGTAGCGGTTGGCATCGATATCGGTGGAACAAATACCGTTTTCGGATTTGTCGACAGGGAAGGCAATATTCTTGGAGAGGATAGTCTGAAGACTTCCCATTATGATGAAATTGAAGTATTTGTGGCGGCGTTGTACGAAAAGATACTCGTTACAGGTCAGAAGATCGGCAACGGTATTGAGGTGATAGGTTTCGGTATCGGAGCGCCTATGGGAAACATTAATAAAGGGACAATAGAGCATGCGGCCGGTCTTCCGTGGAAAGGCATTGTACCGCTTGCTGATGTTTTTAAAGAGCATACCAGCCTTCCCGTAATAGTTACCAATGATGCCAATGCTGCGGCAGTGGGAGAGATGGTTTATGGCGGGGCCAAAGGGATGAAAAACTTTGTTGTGATAACACTCGGCACCGGTCTGGGCAGCGGGTTTGTGATAGACGGCAAACTTGTTTACGGCCATGATGGCTTTGCCGGGGAGATCGGCCACACGGCAATAAGGCCGGGCCCCTCAAACCGCGACTGCGGATGCGGCAGGAAAGGTTGTCTTGAAACCTACGTTTCTGCCACGGGATTGAAGAGGTCGTTGTTGAAAATAATGGCAGACAGTATGGAACCAAGTGAGCTGAGAAAGTACAGCTTTGACGAGCTCGATTCGAAAGTTATCCATGACGCTGCTTTGAGAGGCGATTACCTGGCAAAAAGGGCATTTACGCACACCGGAAGGATGCTGGGTTTCAAGCTGGCCGATGTTGTTGCACATACCAACCCCGAGGCAATCTTCCTTTTTGGAGGACTGGCCCTTGCAAAGGACCTTATTTTTGAACCGGCAAAAGAATTTATGGAGGAGAACCTGCTCAGCATTTATAAAGGGAAAGTAAAACTTCTTGCCTCAGAATTAAGCACTCAGAATGCAGCGGTTCTCGGAGCCAGTTCACTTATATGGTCAATTAAAGAATCATGATCCTGAAATTATTCTCAAAAGACATAGCCAATTTCAGTGCCATCCTGAATCACATTCTTGGCATAGTTTTTATAATAATTGTCTTTTCCCTGGCATATGCTTACCTGAAGCCGCATCAGCTTCACAAGCGAAGGATGGTCTCGACGCTGATGCTGAAAACCTCAGTACCTTCTTTATCTTCTGGTACTCCTGGTTATCATATATCTTTCAGCGCTTGTCAACGGGGGTCTTGAAAAGATTTTCCCCGGGGTGGAGTTTTTTGCATTCCTGATTGTCCTTTTTGTCCCCACGATAGGGATTTTTGCCCGTAAGCTTGGGCAATTCAGCAAGAAAAGAGAAGGATACAACTACTTTTTTTCAGTTGTTAATTTTCTGTCAATCCTGTCAATTCTGATTATGTATTTCATATAATATAAAACCCATTTTATGATCAGGGAAAGATTAATCGGATATATCGAAGATAGTATAAAGCAGAACTGGGAGATAGAAGCTTTATCAAACTACAGGGAGAAAGGCTACTCCTACAAAGAGATAGCGGAAAAGATCATAAAGCTGCATATCCTTTTCAGTGAATCGGGTATTAAAGCAGGCGACAAGATTGCTCTTATCGGGAGGAACTCGGCAAACTGGTGCATAACTTACCTGGCAACCGTTACCTATGGGGCAGTCATTGTTCCTGTGCTTCCCGATTTCAAGACTGAGGATCTCATTAATATTGTAAATCATTCCGATTCAAGGCTTCTTTGTGTAGATGATAAAATACATGAAGCTTTTGATCTCACGAAGATGCCTGAGATAACCGGGGTTATTTCCCTGGATGATTTCCGGCTGATCTCCTCAACAAATCCTGCCTTAAAAGAGAGTTTTTCCCTGCTTGATGAAAAATATTCAAAGATCTATCCTGAGCTGAGAAAAGAGGATATTAAATTTTCAGAGATATCCAACGATCATCTTGCAGTCATCAGCTACACCTCCGGGACCACGGGATTCTCGAAGGGTGTGATGATCACGCATAACAGCCTTGCCTGCAATGTCAGGTTTGCACAGAAGAATATGCCTTTGAAGCCCGGGGATCCCCTTGTCTCATTTCTGCCTCTTGCACACACCTACGGATGTGCTTTTGAATTCCTCTTCCCCTTTACTTTCGGATGTCATATCACAATTCTGACCAAAACTCCCTCACCACAGATTCTCGTACAGGCTTTCAGGGAGATCAGGCCAAGGCTGGTCCTCTCTGTCCCTCTTGTTATTGAGAAAATTTTCAAGAAGCAGCTGCTTCCTGTCATTGGCAAGCCACATATGAAGATCCTGCTGGCAATACCGGGTATAAACAGCATACTGCATAAAAAGATCAGGGAGAAACTTACAGATACATTTGGCGGGAAATTTCATGAAATTGTAATTGGTGGCGCAGCCTTTAATGCCGATGCTGAAAAATTCTTTAAAAAGATCGGATTCAGATTCACGGTCGGCTACGGTATGACGGAATGCGGGCCTCTCATAAGCTACGCCTCATGGGACACCACCAAACCCGGAGCATCGGGCAGAGCCGTCGATACCCTTGAGGTGACAATTGATTCACCTGATCCCGCAAAGATTGTCGGCGAGATAATTCTGAGGGGAGAAAATGTGATGACCGGATATTACAAGAACGATAAAGCCACAAGGGAGATGATTGACAGCAAAGGCTGGATGCATACCGGTGATCTGGGGGTTATTGATAAGGAAGGCAATATATTCATTAAGGGGAGAAGCAAGAGCATGATCCTTGGTCCCTCGGGCAAGAATATCTATCCTGAGGAGATAGAGTCGGTCATAAATAATAAGAATTATGTGACCGAATCGCTTGTCATCTATGAGGATAATAAGCTGATCGGACTTATCTTTCCTGATTATGAGATGATGAAGCGGGATAATATTTCAGAGGAACAGCTCTTACCGATCCTTGATCAGATCAGAAAAGAGGTCAATGAGAGATTCCCTGATTTCATGGCAGTTACAAGGTACAGGATTCATCCGGAGGAGTTTGTAAAAACGCCGAAGAGAAGCATAAAGAGATTTCTGTATACCAAGGAATAATCTCCGCCGGAGGACCCCCAAACCCTCCATGTGGGGTTTAGAATCCCGGAGAAAAATTTAAATATAAGCAGCATCAGTATATGCAATTATATGTGGTAATAGTAGCGGGCGGAAGCGGGAAAAGGATGGGAGCAGAGGTTCCGAAGCAGTTTCTTGAACTTGCAGGGAGACCTGTACTGATGCATACAATTGAGAGATTCAAGGCTTTCGACGAATCAATCGAAATAATTACTGTTCTTCCTGAAAACCAGCTGAGAAACTGGGTTGAACTTCAGAAGAAATATTCTTTCAATATACCCCAGACAATTGTAAAGGGAGGATCAGTGCGGTTCCATTCGGTAAAGAACGGACTTGAGTTTGTTAACGAACCGTCCCTGGTGGCAATTCACGACGGAGTCAGGCCTTTTGTAAGTCTGGATACAATAAAAAGATGCTTTGCCACGGCTGAAAAGCTTGGAAATGCTGTTCCTGTGATCTCTCCCACAGAATCGCTGAGAATCCTTAGTGATAAGGGAAGCCGGCCTCTCAACCGGTTACTTGTAAAACAGATACAGACACCACAGGTCTTCAGGGCGGAGCTTATAAAGAAAGCCTATCTGCAGGGTTACAAACCGGAATATTCCGATGATGCCACTGTTCTTGAGGATACGGGAGAAACTATCAATCTTATCGAAGGAAACCGTGAGAATATCAAAATCACCAATCCCGAAGATCTCCTCATTTCCACAGCACTGCTGCCAACTATTTCATGAGCTCCCCGGCCGCAGTAGCAACAATTGACATATTTCATATCTTGCGGGATGAATGAAATAGTTCATTCTGCCATTTCTTAACATCAAAATTATAACTAATGAGATCCGTATTTCACATATTTATTGCGATTCTGCTTATTTCAACAGCCTGTGCTGAAGTGATGAATGTTATCCAGACCACGGGCCCGGTGCCTCTCAGCCAGGATGAGGTGGTCAGCGGCCTGAAGGAGGCGCTTGTGACCGGAGCAAAAAACGCTGCCGGAAAGCTTTCTGCCGAGAACGGGTATTTTGGTGATGAGACTGTAAAAATACTGCTTCCCGATGATGCGAAAATGATTACAGATAACATTTCGAAACTGCCCGGGGGCGACAACATGCTGAAAGATGTTGTGCTGAGGATCAACAGGGCCGCTGAGGATGCAGCGAAGGAGGCAGCTCCTGTGTTTGCAAACAGTGTAAAACAGTTGACAATAAACGATGCCTTTAATATTCTTAACGGCGCTGATAATGCAGCTACACAATATCTCAGGCAGACTACTTACACTGAATTGTACTCCGTATATAAACCAAAAATAGCTGTTTCAACGGAAAAGAAGATTGCCGGATCAGTATCTGCAAAGGATTCATGGATTGCGCTTACAGGGAAATGGAACCTTCTTGCCAATTCCGTTGCGGGGAAACTGGCTAATCTTAAACCGGTAAATTCAGACCTTGATGATTACCTTACGCGAAAGGCTCTTGACGGAATGTTTTTAAAAGTCACAATTGAAGAGGGGAAAATACGGAAAAATGCTTCGGCCAGGATAACTCCGGTCCTTCAGAGGGTATTTGGCAGTCTTGACAATAAATCAAAATAGGTTAAAAGGAACAGGATGTTTGAGAAGAGCGTTTATAATTTCAAAGGGCTTGAAGTCAGAGTCTCAGACTATGCAAATGAAGGGGTACTGGAGATTCTTGACCATGCAGTGCAGGGTTCCGAAGGCGGGTTGAGGTTTTCATTGCAGGATGTCGAAAAAAGGATCGCAGCTTACAAGGATCAGATACGGTTTGTTTCCCTCTACAAAAAGAATCAGATAACCGGCACTGTGGGATCATGTTTCCGCATCTCAGGTCAGGGCAGGCTGCGTTATCCATCATCGTACCTCAGGTATCTTGCCTTTCAGTCTACCTATCAGTCTGATGATTCATGGAGGAAAAGGAGCCACACAAAAATAAAGCCAGAGAAGGACGACAGCTTCAAGCAAAAAACCCTCGAAATATTCAGTAAACCGCATCTTCTTGACCTGCAGGATGTCTTTGAAGGTGACAAGCATGTTATGTATGCCTTCATTGAAAGCATGAACGAAAGGTCAAAGAATCTGGTGCACCAGGCAGGGTACGAGTATATAAGATCATTTCTTACTGTCGCTTTCAGCCGCTTTTCTCCGCGGCACGACAGACGTGTTTCAAAGCTTACCGAAGCGGACAAACCGGCAATGGAAAAGCTGCTGCTCTCCTTTTACAGGGATTATTCATTTTTCACTACCGAATATTCTTTCATCGGGAATAAATATTATGTACTGAAAGAGGGAGATAAGATCGTTGCAGGTGTCTCTGCAATTCCCTCTTCATTCAGGGTGTACGATATTCCCGGTATCTGGGGCTGGGTGATGATGAAAGTTCTTCCAAAGACCCCTTTTTACCGCAGACTTTTCCAGCCCGGAGAGTTCAGATACCTTGTTCTTGATGCTATCTGCTTCAGGGAGGGCAGGGAAGAGCTGCTGTCAACGCTGTTTGAGTCTGTCTGTGCCATTGAAGGCTTCCACACGGGGCTGATATGGCTCGATGACAGAAGCCCGCTTTATGATATTATCAGGACCAGGGTAAAGATGGGTCCGCTTAACCGGATGCTGAATGCCAAACCCGGACTGGTGTATACCAAGTTTATTAATCTGTCGGAGGAAGAGAGGGAGTGCTTTTATGATTCTCCGGCATACATCTCAGGATTCGATTTTTCCTGAAATATTCCCCGGATAACAAGTAATGAGAAAAGCCGGAAGATCTGAATCCCTTAGCAAAAAAACCTTATAATAATGAAAACGAAACTTTTCTTTTTCCTGGTGATGATTATCCTGGCAAAGGCCTTTGCAGCTTCGGCGCAGGAGCAGGAAGGCAGGTATGTCGCGGAGACAGATCCGCTTGTACTTGATAAGCTCGGTAAATGGCAGGATCTGAAATTCGGGCTGCTGATGCACTGGGGAACATACAGCCAGTGGGGAGTCGTCGAATCCTGGTCGATCTGCGCCGAGGACGAGGAATGGTGCAGGAGGAGCATCCCGGATTATACTGAGTATAAAAAGGAATATGAGAACCTTCAGACCACGTTCAATCCTGTTCAGTTTGATCCGGCAAGATGGGCAAAGGCTGCAAGGAATGCGGGGATGAAATATGTTGTTTTCACCACAAAGCATCATGACGGCTTCTGCATGTTCGACACAAAGCTGACGGATTACAGGATAACAAGCGACAGGACGCCATTTCATACAAATCCGAAGGCAAATATTGCCAGGGAGATATTCAACGCCTTCAGGGCAGAAGGATTATGGGCAGGTGCCTATTTTTCAAAGCCCGATTGGCACAGTGAGAATTACTGGTGGTCAAATTTTGCCACTCCCGACAGGAATGTAAACTACGATATTTCACGGTATCCTGAAAGATGGGAAGGTTTTGTTCAATATACCCAGGGGCAGATAATGGAACTTCTTGGCGGAGACTATGGTAAAATAGATATCCTCTGGCTCGATGGCGGCCAGGTGCAGAAGATGACAAAAGAGGAGATCTTAAGGAATATAACATCTCCCGATTACAGGTTTTCCAGGATACAGAGCCAGGATATCCGGATGGATGAACTTGTTAAAAAGGCACGGGAGGCGCAGCCGGGACTGATTGTTGTTGACCGGGCAGTTTACGGGAAGAATCAGAATTATCTTACTCCTGAGAACCGGGTACCGGAAAAGGCTCTCCCGTATCCCTGGGAATCGTGTATAACAGCTGCAGGAAGCTGGTCATGGTCTCCGGATGCAAAATATATGAGCGGCAGGGAGGCTGTTCACCTTCTTGTTGATATCGTAAGTAAAGGGGGCAATCTTCTGTTGAACATTGCGCCCGGACCTCTCGGTCAATGGCACGATGATGCTTACAGGCTGCTTGAGGATATAGGGAAATGGATGGAGGTTAACGGGGAGGCAATATATGGCACGAGGGCCCTGGCTCCGTATAAAGAGGGGAAAGTATGCATTTCGAAGAAAGGGAATAATACGATTTACATCTATTATCTGGCTGATGATAAAGAGGCTATGCCCGCTGAGATCGGCATGACAACCTTTTCACTGCCGGCAGGAGCAGGGGTTACTATGGCAGGGAATGGCACGGCGCTGAAGTGGAAGAAGAACGGTGACGGATTTTTAATCTCGGTCCCGGAAAAAATAAGAAATTCCCCACCCTCGAAATACGTATGGGTGATGAAGGCTACATATTAAATAATATTATTATTTTTGCCGCGTACACGGGACGTTAGCTCAGTTGGTTCAGAGCGCTTGCTTGACAGGCAAGAGGTCGCTGGTTCGATTCCAGCACGCCCCACAGGGAGAATCATATAAATGGCTCATAGTCAAGCAAAAAGCATGACAAACAATTTATCTTTGTCCGTGTTAGGCGTTCGTGCTTAATTTTAGTTTCTTTCTACGTTTGTTTTTTTGCTTGTCAGCTTTAATATAGTCACTAATCATTTTCTGTTCCTTAGCTGTCAAGGGTCTTGGATCAACATAGAAATCAATGTCTTTTGGTTCTTTAATCAGTCCCATCGTATTTGTCAGAATATGCTGTTTTATTTTAGGATAACCAGTGAATAATTTGTGCTTCGTCCACCCGAAAGATTTTTTTGAAGAATATTCTTATTTAAGAGGTCTTGTATATCTCTGAGTGCAGTATCTTGAGAGCAGCTGGCAATTTTTGCCCACTTTGAAGTTGTCAATAGGCCTGTAAAGTTGTCTAACAATTTGTTAATCAGTAGGATTTGTCTGCTATTTAGTGTTTCAGTAGAAAATTTTGTCCAGAACCTGTGCTTATAAAGAACTTTTGCAAGAATTATATCTGACGAATTCAGGGCATTAGCTAAACATTGTAAATACCAAACCAACCATTCGGTTATATCAAGAGTGGCTTTCTGAGTTTTTTCCAGAATATTATAATAATCTTTTCTTTGTGCTCTTATTTGTGAAGACATACTGTAAAACCGTTGGGGTGAGTGGTCTGATCTGGTAAGTAACATCTCTGACAAGGCACGGGCGATTCTCCCGTTACCATCTTCAAAAGGATGTATTGTAATAAACCACAAATGAGCTATTGCCGAATTTAATATTAAATCCTGTTCAGGTTCTTTATTAAACCATGAGAGAAATGTTTCCATTTCTTTTCTAATCTTTTCTGCAGGAGGTGCTTCATAATATACTTTCTCTTTTCCCAAAGCTCCGGAAACAACCTGCATAGGACCTGTAGAATCATCCCTCCACTTACCAACAATAATCTTATACATCCCACTTCGGCCTGAAGGGAATAACGCTGAATGCCAGCCAAATAGTCTATCTGTTGTCAATGTCTCTTTATAGTTCTGGGTTGAGTCCAGCATCATTTCTACCACTCCATCTACATTTCTGTCAGATGGTACGAGGCCTGACACCTCTATTCCTAATCTTCTTGCTATTGAGGATCGAACCTGCTCAAGGTCTAAAATCTGACCTTCAATCTCCGATGTTTTTATTACTTCTGTAGTTAAGGTTTCCAAAACAGCCTCATTTCTTAGTTTAAATCCTAAAGTTTCCATCTTCCCTACCAACTTTCCCTGCAAGTGTCTGACATTAGAAAGAGGTGATAAAATGGACCTGCTGTCCCAATTAAACTTCGGCCAATCAGATTGTTGGTAAAGGTACATTTTCATTCTCCGCAATATTCGCGGTAAATATAGTAATTAAACTCCGCAATTAAAAATAATATCCGCAACATCTGCGGTGAATGACGACATTATTCTCCGCAACAGGATGCGCCGCCTCTCAATAACTTCCTGAACTAATCCTATTAATCTTGATAAAATCCTCCGAAGCCAGAAGACCGAAGTCCGGAGACCGAAGAGAGAAGATGAGAACCACAGTTTCACTAAGTTGCACCGGGTATCACGGAGTACCAATTAGCTTCTGTCACCGGATTTTTTTTCTTACTCAATCCATTTTATTCCCGCACATCTCTTCGTAATGCTGTGAGGGCATTAATGCGGTAAGATTTTATTTGGTGTTTCGCGAGGGGTCGAAAAAACCTTATTTTCTTTCCTGACCTTAGTAGAAAATGATAAAATATATCTTCAGACCTTATTACCTTATTTTGCGTTTTATTTTTTTGGTAAAATTTAATAAATGAATCATATTCATCTATATCTATGTTTATTATGAAGCCCGGGTTGCATTATTAATAAGCTAATAAGGTTGAACTCTTTTAGATATGATTTTTTCTACTAAGGTCTGAAGATACAAATAAGGTTTAAAAAAATCTTCTTAGAGCCATTTTGCCAACTGCTCCTAGCCAACTGCCAACTGAATATTGGAAATAAAGGCCGAAGCCAGAAGAGAGTATAACCCAGAGTCGCTGAGTGCCGAGACCGGAGTAACAGTGCAACCTGTAACCCCGTGTCTCCGTGGTAGCGTCGAAGCAAGTGGCACACAGATGACACAGATTGAACTGATTAGCGCTGATAATAAATTAAGGGCACACAGGTAAATAAAAGGAGCAGGAGTAATGCTGATCTGTGAAAATCAGCTGCATCAGTGTCATCTGCGTTCTATTAAAAACAAGACCGAAGACCGAAGACCGAAGAGAGAAGATAATAACCACAGAGTTTCACTGAGTTGCACCGGGTATCACGGAGTACCAATTAGCTTCTGTCACCGGATTTTTTTTCTTACTCAATCCATTTTATTCCCGCACATCTCTTCGTAATACTGTGAGGGCATTAATGCGGTAAGATTTTATTTGGTGTTTCGCCAGGGGTCGAAAAATCCTTATTTTCTTTCCTGACCTTAGTAGAAAATGATAAAATATATCTTCAGACCTTATTACCTTATTTTGCGTTCTGACAAAGCCTGAAGCCGAAAGCAATGGCACAGAGATGACGCAGATAATGCTGATCTGTGAAAATCAGCTGCATCAGTGTCATCTGCGTTCTATTAAAAACAAGACCGAAGACCGAAGACCGAAGACCGAAGAGAGAAGATAATAACCACAGAGTTTCACTGAGTTGCACCGGGTATCACGGAGTACCAATTTAGCAGTGTACGCGAACCTTAGTGTCCTGGAGCCTTTGTGGCATTTTTTTTGGCTTTTCAGAGCGGACTCAACACTGAACCTTAAACCTTGAATCCTCTGCGCCTCAGACAAAACTTTCGCGCTCTCCGCTCTCCGCTCTAAGCTCTATGCTCTCCGTCAAATCTCTATGGCTTTAATTTATTGTCCTTACGGAGGAGGTTAATTATTCTGACATCATTCCGGGGGTCACGGTCTGCTAATTGGCTCAGGTCTCCCGAATACCCGAGACTAACCCGGATTTTAGAATCAACCGATAAAGGATCTATTGTTATCCAGTCTATCGCAAGGGATGAATAACCGGGCATAAAATAGCCTGAGTATATTATTGATTTGTTAATTGTCAGGGAAAATGCGGTTCCCTGAGCGCTCCATTCTTTATTGTTCAACTCCTGAATTTTTGAAGTCTCTATCAGGAAGAAATGATCAGTCGAATCATATGAAATAATGTCGTTGTAATAAATCAAGGGATCCTTTGAAAGTGTTTCGCTACCAGCGATAATCTCTTTCCCTGGTGATTTTGTCTGAAAATCTGTCAATAGATAGATTTCAATTCCTGATACTGAGTCTTTTTCACAACTGACAGTAATGCCCAGGAAAGCTGTCAGGATAACGAAGATTCTTTTCATTGGAGATGTCGTTTAAAGAATTGATTACTAAAGATCTATAATGGTTGTGTCCTTCCCTCAAGAATAACGCCCCATTCTGTGACATGAAATCCGTTTCTTTTAAACTGAATAATATCACCCGGGATATTTATCTTATTATTAGAATCAGTATTGACCCCTTTAATCAGATAGTATAATCTTAATACGTCATCAGGCTTTTTGTTAATCTCAAGAGTTATAGCTGAATTGATAATATTCATTTCCTGGGGATAAATTTCGTAATATCCGAAATCAGTCAATCGGGGTATCCAGTAATCTGTAAAGTCACTGATTTCCCTGCCATAGAATCCATGTTTCAACATATTATCCCTGAAAAAAGTCTCCAATTCAGAGCTCTTAATTATCCAGCCATATTTTAGTTGCCATATATCAGGTTGTTTGCTTTCATAAAACAGGTACTCATAGTTATTATCAATGATCCCGGATGTGTCCACAACAACACTCCAGCCATTTTCATATGCAGGAATTGAAGTAATAATTTTACCTCCAAGGGGGAAGCGCAGATTAACGGTTATTTGCGATTTTTCAGCAGGATAGAGGTAAATATTAGGTTTCATGACGACCGGTCCACAGGTGTCACACGTGGTATCATCCGGTTCACAACCTTGAAAAGATGCAGAAACAGATAAGAATAATGCACCAATGATAATCGGCAAGATAACCAGGTTTAGAATTGTTTTTTTCATTAGTTCAGGTTTTGATTATCATCGCACAATTTTAATGCCATTATATTATTCAGGTCGGTCCCGGCTTAATTCACCCTGGTATCAAATTTGCTGATCTGTGAAAATCAGCTGCATCAGTGTCATCTGCGTTCTATTAAAAACCCTCAGCAGGCTTTAGCTCTTTTTAGGCTCCTCCTTCTTCTTCATTTCGTCCTCTTTCTTTTCCTGTCCCTTTATCTTACTTTCCTTTGTCAGCCCTTCCTTTACCTGTATGTTGATACCATCGGACAATCCTGTTTTTATATACTTTTTCTCAAAATTCTGAGGTATGGCGGTTTCAATTTCCACGTAGGCAGAGTCGTGGTCAAATTTCAAAAGCGACTCCTCGATGCTGAGAACGCTGTCCGCCCGTTCCAGGACGATATCCGCATTGGCGCTATAGTTAGCCCTTATAAACATACTATCCTTAAGTGATACGGCAGCTCTTATCTCAAATTGGATTGCACCATTTTCCTCCTTTCCCTTGGGAGCGATGTATTCAAGTTTCGCGTCAAATTTCGCGCTGTCAATAGCGCCTATAGATAAAACAAGCGGCATGCCTGTTTTCAGTTTTCCGACTTCTGTTTCATCCACTTTTCCTTTAAAGATCATTTCTCCCATATCTGCCACGCTTGCAACCGTGGTTCCTTCATTGAAGTTATTGGATTCAATTACTGAATTCCCGACCTCTACAGGTACATCCAGTACCATGCCTTTGATAGTGGAGCGGATGAGAGTATTGGTTACTGTCCCTGACTTCTTCGAAACGCCCTCCCGGATAAGCTGCAGGTTGTTTTCAGCTGATTCCATCTCCTCAACGGCATTGTTATAACTCAGACGGTTTTGCAGAAATTCAGACTCAGCTATAACCCCCTGTTCATAAATCTTTTTCTGACGGTCAAAAATTATTTTGGCATCCTCAAGATTGAGCTGGGCCCTTTTGAGACGCGATTCGGCATTATTCAGATTTACCATATCCGGTATAATACGGATCTTGGCTATGAGATCTCCTTTATTCACATTGTTGCCTGCTTCAATAAAAATCTCTTCAATAATTCCTGAAACCTGCGGCTTAATGAGAATTTCTTTCCGCGGCACAACCGATCCGGTTGCGACTGTTTTTTTAATGATATTATTTACTGTTGGACTTTTCAGTTCATATACAACAGTTTTTTTCCGTGACTTGTTATATAAATACCCGAATGTTGCCAAAATAGCAGCCAGGAATATTACCAGGAGGCTGATCCGAAAAAACTTTCTCATCTTTATTAATGTTATTTTAATTATTTGGGTTTACATGTTTTCATTCGTATCTCAATGCGTCTACGGGTTTCATACTTACAGCCTTTCTTGCAGGGATAAGTCCGGCCACAACACCCGATAGAATAAGTACAATCAACGCAGTTATTGCTACCTGGATATCGACCTCAGGATTCTTGAGTACCTGGCTCTGCTCCGCTGACGAGGCAAGCATATTGTTTATCATTTCCAGCAGAAATACTCCCAATACGAGGCCAAAGCTGCCTGCCATAGCTGTAAGAGTTACCGATTCTGTAATTATCTGCGACATTATTCTCCAGGGAGTAGCTCCGATCGCACGTTGTATTCCTATTTCCTTAGTCCGTTCTTTTATTATTATCAGCATAATATTGCTGACTCCGATCACACCTGCAAGCAGGGTCCCTGTCCCCACAATCCAGATGAGCACGCGGATTCCGAGGAACAGTCCATTCATTTTTTTAAACTCTTTCTCCAGATTAAAATGACCGAATGCCTGTTCATCTTCAGGCGCCACATGATTACGTTCGGCCAGAAGCTTCATACATTTCTCTTCCACTACCGAAGCAGATTTGTTGGGTTTAGCCGTGACAAGAAAATAGTGAACATCATCACCCAGATTGTAGCTTACCTGCATTGTAGTAAAAGGGATAAAAATGGACTTATCTTTATCACCTCCGATATTGATATTTTTATTCTTTGGTTCAAAAACTCCAACCACCTGGTAGTAAACGCCATTTATACGGATATACTCACCGATAATGGTTTCTCCGTTCTTAAAGAGTTCATCCCGTACCCGGTTTCCTATTACGGCAACCTTTCTTTTGTTCTGAAGATCGATTTCATTAAGGAAACGGCCTTTCAGTATCCTGACAGGATCAATTTTATTTATCGCCGGGAAATCTCCTGTAATATTATATGCCCCGGTTTTTATTCCATGCACAACGTTGTTCCCGCCGTTTCCTCCCCAGGGTTGCAACCTTGGTGCCAGCTGGTCTATCTCGGGAATATTCTTTATAAGCGCTTCCATATCGGAAGTATGGAATAACCATTGTCTTCCCCTTGGGAATCCTTTATATGGAATCGTTGTCTGGCGCGTAAACATTATGGCGCTATTGGTGGCGAAGTCGCCCATTCCGTCAAATACAGCATTACGCAGACCATTTCCCGACCCCATCATGATGATAAGCATGAAAATGCCCCAGAACACTCCGAAAGCAGTAAAGAAGGTACGCAGCTTATTGCTCTTGAGCGAACTATAAATTTCCTGCCATTTATCTCTGTCAAACATTATAATTTATCTGTATTATTCGTCGCGCAAGGCAGTAACCGGCCTGATCCTGGCTGCCTTGATAGCCGGGAACAAACCTGCCAGCATTCCTGAAATAACCAGAACGAAGGTAGCTGCCACTGCAATGTTAAAATTTACTTCCGGGTTCCTGAAAAAATCACTGGCCGGCATGAACTTATTCACAAGTTCAAGCAATCCTATTCCTCCAACCAGGCCTATATAACCTGCAAATGCCGTAATTATCACCGATTCAAAGATGATGAGAAAAATAACTGACAATGGAGTTGCTCCTACGGCTTTACGGATACCAATTTCCTTGGTTCGTTCATTCACAACAATAATCATGATATTACTTACTCCAACCACCCCTGCAATGATTGTAAAGAGCCCGATTACAGTCACAAATAATTTAATACCCATAAACATATTCTGGAATTGCTTAAACTCGCGGATGGTATTACCAATATAAAGAGCAGATTTATCTTCACTGTTGAAACGGTGGCGTTTGGCAAGTTTTGTACGGAGTGTCTGTTCAAGAACTTCACTTTCCTTAACTGAAACATTAGATGTAATGGTCAGATTATGAATCTTGTTTCCTCCGTTAAATACCATCTGTGCAGTTGAAATAGGGAGATAAAGTCTTTGCTGGTCGCGGTCATTGCGGTCAGTAAAAACACCGACAACCTTGAAAGGCACACCATTCACCCTGATATATTCCCCTAAAGGATTTTCGCCGTTTTTAAACAAAGCTGCTTTAACCGGAAGTCCGATAATGACAACTTTCCTGTTCCTCTGCAGGTCAATCTGGTTCAGCATCCTTCCCTGGTCAATTGAGATCTTCTCAATTACCTGCATGTCGGGGTGTACACAAATGAGATCAAATGAACCAAATTGCTTCTTATAGGAGATTATCCGGTTTTCCCAGAAATAATACCTGGCAGATATTTCTTCAACGCCTGGAATATTTTCCTTTACGAATGTATAATCCTCGTTTGTGAAATTTATTTGCCTCCCGGGTTTCATCCCTTTATATGCCATTGTAGTAGATCCGGGAAACAACCATATTGTATTTGTGGCATCTGACTTAAACTGGTATTCTATTCCATTCTGAAGGCCGTTACCCGAACCAAGCAACACTATAAGCATGAAGATTCCCCATGCAACACTGAAACCGGTCAGGAATGTACGAAGCTTATTTTTCCTGATTGTTGCAAAAATCTCCTGCCATTTATCGAGATCAAACATAGACTTTTTATTGAATGGCTAATTTTTGTTCATCTTTTCCACAATGATATTTTCCCCGATCACACCATCCCTGATACGGATAATCCTGTCGGTAAGAGTGGAGATGTCGTGTTCGTGGGTAACGATGATCACTGTAATCCCGGTAAGATTCACCTCACGGAGCAATTGCATCACCTCGATAGATGTCTGGGAATCGAGTGCCCCGGTTGGTTCGTCGGCAAGAATCACTTTTGGTTGTCCTATCAATGCACGGGCAATTGCCACGCGCTGTTTCTGGCCTCCCGACAATTCGCTTGGCAGATGGAGAGCCCAGTCACGCAGCCCGACCTTATCGAGGTATTCCATTGCGATAGTATTCCGCTTCCTGCGTTTTACTCCCTGGTAATATAAAGGAAGGGCAACGTTTTCGAGGGCATTTTTAAAAGCGATCAGGTTAAAACTCTGGAATACAAATCCAAGGGCCTTATTTCTTAGTTTTGCAGCCTGGGTTTCATTCAGATCCCTGATAAGTTTACCATCCAGGAAGAACTCACCCTCATCATAGTTGTCGAGTATTCCGATAACATTAAGAAGAGTTGACTTGCCGGAACCTGATGCCCCCATAATGGAAATCATCTCCCCTTTTTCGATATTCATCTCCACACCTTTGAGCACATGAAGACTGTTCTGACCTATATAATATGTTTTATGTATGTTTTTGAGGTCGTATCATCAGGGAAGATTAATTAGTCAAGGTACAACAATCGTTAAAATACTCATGGTCTTCAATAACAATCATTTATTTGAGGTGGCTAAATTATTCAAAATTTGTATATGGTTTTAGTAAAACCTGAAAAATGATTAATCTTTAAACAAAATCTTTATCGTTCACCCAGGTCACCCTGCAGTAACCTTTAAGGTTCAGGGAGTACTGATGCTTTTCGCCAGAATCAATTACAGTGGAAATATGTTTCCCAAAAAGCAATTCGCTTTGCTTTGTCTGAGCTGTCAATACACTAAAATGA
The DNA here is from genome assembly GCA_963816345.1 of uncultured Bacteroidales bacterium. Lineage (GTDB taxonomy): Bacteria > Bacteroidota > Bacteroidia > Bacteroidales > VadinHA17 > LD21. The sequence goes on along the minus strand of CAWFKI010000001.1, from coordinate 74,353 downwards.
ACGCAGCAAAAAATTACAAAAGAAAGCGCGGTTAGATTTCTTTGCATCCGTTTCATATTCGAAAAATTAAGGAATTAAGACCAAAAAGGTAATAAATGAATATAATGTAAAAGGTTACATTTTCCTGTTGAATGCTTGCAATAAAACCTGCCGGGTTTTGCAATGGAAGTTCACGGTAAATCTATTTTTCTTAACAAATCACAATTTATGTGCCAATCTGACATTTTTTAATGCTGAATTTCAGTGTCTTGATCACTGAAGAGGAAACACCGAAGCCTTCACCTCCGGAGCTTCAATAACAAGCACCCAGTCATTTGAAGTCTCGGCAGAATTATCCGTATTGATCTCCTGATGAGTTATACCGGGAGTTGTGAATTCACGCGATGCTTTATTATTAAAAGGTGATCCGCTGATGTTGATATAGTTGCCTGTAACAGGATCATACCATCTTGCTGTTACCGGTTCCTTCATCCCTGAAAGATCTATAGTTACCGTCTGGCTTGCCGTACAGTATACTATCCCAAGTTCCCCGTTAACATTATCGAAAGCTGCCATGGTGTAATTGTCATTTTCAATATCTGAACCTCCGCTGAGCGTTGTCGATATCAGGAAAGTCCGCTTCCAGTCGGGAGTCAGGTTCCACCATGGACGATTTTTGAACAGCTCGCTGAAAAACTTAATATCCGGCCGGGCTCCCCGGTTAAGGTATTTGTCCCATGGTTCCGTTGATTTCTGAAGCCAGTCGCACCCGTATGTATATGCACCACCAAAGCCACCTCCCAATGCTACCCTGTAGTTCAAACCACGTTCCACCTGGTTTGTCGCAACCTGCCAGTTATAATCGCTGAGCTTCTGATACGGCCCCTCGCTCATTATTATCGGCATGATATCCTTTTTCATGTATTCATGATAGATAAAATGGGCTTGATTAAAAACCTGCATATCAGAATAAAGATTGTTGTAGGTTACCCAGTTCATCGTCGAGTTGGGAAGATGCTTAAAAAAATTTCCGGACTCTCCTCTGGCATCATCTTCGGGATCCGCTCCCCATTCCTTTGGATTGTAAACATGGATGGACATAAGATGATTATCCCCTGCACTCATGATCCCCCGGGCAATCGGACATTGCCTTGAAGAGTCGAGATTGTCGTTGCCGAACAGCCACAAAATATTCCGCTGGTTTTTATATCTTTTACCTAACCATGCACCATAATTAAAGCATTTAAGGGGGCTGTTGGCGGTTATATTGGCCTGCGACCAGTAACACTGGCTCATAGGCATAAGATTAATATAAATCCCAAAATTTTCCGCCAGTATCAGTATGCTGTCGATTGTCTGGGAAAAATATGCCGGATTAACCTGGCTTAGGTCCCAGTTTCCGGGAGTGCCTCCGGCAAAAAATTCAGGGTTCCCTTTCCTGTCAACGGGAGCACTCTCCACTGCCCTGTCAGTCGGCTGTCCGTCAATACAAACCCAGCACAGGTTGATCCCTTTGCTCCGGCAATCAGCGAAGTATGACTTCATTTGTGCAACTGTAAGTTTCTGCGGCAGGTTCTGTGGTGAATCGCCTATCAGAAGCACAGGATTTCCAAGGGTATCCGCAAAGTGCCTTGGGTTATCTCTGTCGACCTGCAACCGGGAAAGAGTATTCGGGGGAGTTGACAGTGCCGGGTCTTTATATGAGGCAGAGTGAATAACTTTAGGGTAACCTGCCTGGAACAAAAGTATGTTCAGCAAGAACAGGCCCCCGGGAATTAATGCAAAACTTGGTTTCATTCTATAAATTTTTCATTTTACCCTGCTGAAGGCAAGATTTCTTACACGTCCTAAATCCTTAATAAGGAAACCCGAAATTTCATTATTATTATTATTATCTCGTGTAAATTGAAAACCACCAACCGGAGAATCAAAATTATCTGAATGATTTGAGATAAGTTCAGTTTCAATTCCGGTTTTGCAAAATTGAGCAGTTGATTCCGGGAATCTGACATATAGCTTATTATCTTTACAGAACACCGGATAGGTTACATTGATATCATCGCAATAATAATCTCCCACATACCGGTTTAATTCTTCTCCTTTCAGGGGAAAGATGTTTGTCCCAAGGAAGGGGAGGTAAAATTTCTGATCGTTCTGAATGATCGTTAGTTTTGCAATAGCTCCTTTGTCGTTATTACTGAAAATAAACTTAAGGTCAGCAAACGTTACAAAAAATGAGCTGTCAGATGACGCATACAGCTCAAATCTGCCCTGGAATGGTGCATCAAAAATCAGATGGTCACCCTCCCTGCTGATTGTTGCACCAAACCCATGATTATCATCGAAATATTTTCCCGCGTATATATCCAGCATTGAAGAATCAACTTTTGCTTTTTCCGGTTTTATTGATGAGTGTGCCTGTTGCGGATTTCCCTTAAGATAAAGGTCAGTTATTTTATACGCAAGGCCGGTTACGTCAGCTGAGATGTTGAAAAGGCATACAACGGCAAAATTTTCTGACGGGATCTGTACATACTGGGCTGTGAAATCGCCTGTTCCACCCTGATGACTGACCGTTCTTAAACCATTGTGTTCAGCAATTTCCAGACCAAATGCGTAGTAACATGTATCGCCACTCCTGAGAGTAGTCCGCGAGGTCATCCCTTTCGCGAAATCCCATTGCCCAAGGCGGTTCTGATAAAAATTATTATCCCATTTCAGAATATCCTCAAGGGAGATATAGATATTGGATTCACCGATAACGGTATTATTCAGCTCAGTAGTTCTTTTAAATTTTTCGGTACTTCCCCATGAGTGACCTGAAGCGCTGTTAATGATACTTTTCTCAGGATAGTCATATATTACGGTATGATTCATTCCGAGAGGCTTGAAAATTTTCTCCTCAATGAACCTGCTGAAACTCATTCCGCTGACTTTTTCTATTATATCAGCAAGCAAAACATATCCTGAATTGGAGTATAAAAATTCATCCCCCGGAGTGAAATTTAAAACTTTTTGTTTGCGGATCAAATTGTAAACTTCTTCCTGATTTTGACTGGAATAGAGGGTCCCTGCCATTAACTCAAGCACATCATATGATCGAATGCCACAGGTATGATGTATCAGGTTTTCAATTGTAACCGGATATCCGTAATCAGGGAAATCGGGAAGATATTTCCTTATATCATCTTTAACTGAAAGCTTCTTTTCATCTTCCAGTATTAAAATTGCAGCTCCGGTAAATTGTTTTGATACTGAAGCAAGATTAAACAAAGTTGATGTGGTATTCGGTTCTTTTGTTTCAATATTAGCCAGTCCATAGGCCTTTGTGAAAATCAGTTTTCCATTCTTTATTACACCGACTACCCCTCCGGGAGTTTCGGCTGAAAATCCCATCTGAGCTATCATTGTATCAATTTTTATTTCAATTGAATCATTTATTCCTGAAACAGGAACTGGCTTCCCGGCTGAAAAAATGCAAAGCATCAATGGCAGGGTTATAATAAACCGGATCTTTTTCATATTGTGGTTTTTAATTGGATATATGTTAATAGACTGTAACTTTCCTGATCTGCTGCTTGGAAGCAGAAAAGGAATCTTTGGCTGACAGGGGAGTCTGTTTTATTTCAGAGGCTTCATTTTAAGGAACTCCAGCCGTTGTTTTACTGTCTCCTTATATACCGGCGAAATTTTCTCTTTGGAATATTTTGCATTATCGAGAAATTTCTGATAATAATAAATCGATTTCTTTTTATCATTTAACTTATTGTCATAGAGGTTGGCTATGATCATGTACAAATTCGGGTCAGGCTTGAGATTCTGTGCCTTCAGGTAACTTTTAATTGCCTGCGGGTACATACTGTTCGCTTTTTGCGATTCTGCATATAATACATATGTTAAACCAAGTTGTACGCTGAGGGGATTGAGGATATTGATTTCCCTGTTATAATAGAATATGCTGTTTTGCATATCCTTCAGTTTAAAATATGATTGTCCAAGATAACTGCATGTCTCATAATCAAATGAGTCTGCCTCATAAGCTTTCAGCAGATATTTGATTGCCTCCTTCGGCTGAAGTTCCCTGCTGTAGCAAATTCCGGTCCTTTTTAAGTATATTTGGGATGAGTCGCCGGAAGATAAAAGCACCAGGTAATCATTCAGGGCATTTTCAAAGTTACGTACTGAATAATTGAGTGCTGCCCTGCTTGCATAAAGATCCATATCGGAGGAGTCAATAGTTATACCCTTTGTAAGCAACTGGATCGCCGTATCAATAACAATTGTTTCCGAGTAGATGTATGCCAGGTTTTTGATAGCTGTCATATCTCTTTCATTTAAAGATAAAGATTTGTTATACAGGTAAGTAGCATAGTTATAATTATTATTTTTCAGGTACGCAAAGGCCAGCTTGTCGAGATAAATATTATTGGTTGAATCTTTTTCAAGCAGTCTCTCATAGATTTTAATTGCATCATCATATCTGCCTGAATGCATATAAATACCCGTTAGATAATTTGCATATGCCCTGTTCATTGAGTCGGCAGAGATGAGTTTTGTTAATATCGGCCCGGCAAGATTGAATTTCTCCTTTCCATAGTATCCTTTTGCCAGCATGAAATTGTACTTTCTGTTATCAGGTTCCAGTCTGGCAGCCTCAAAAAAGCTATTAAGAGCCTGATCATCCTGCATAATGTTCTGGTAAGCAATTCCCATTTTATAATAGATCTCCGGATTCAGGCTGTCAGAGACCAGAATTTTTTTACAGGTATCTATAACTTTGTCATACTCGCCCTGTATCAGGTCTGCATTAATTGCTGAAATATCCGGTGCATTCTGGGCTGTCAGCTGATTGACCGAAAAGGCTGTAAGTAGCAGGATGATTAAATTTGATTTCATGGTTCTCAGTTTATAGTGATTTTTATATAACCGGTTATTACCGGGGTTCCTGATTATTTATATCAAATATATAACTAATAATTTAGTTATACCTGAATTTTAAGAAATATATTTCAATCATGGAAGAGTGATGAGGATCTGGCAAAAGAAACTTCTATGCACTGAAACATTTTGAGCACAGGATTGTTTTTTTTGTGTTCACTGATAAATAATCAGACTTCTGTAAGGACCGGCATAGTACATTGCAAATGTCATTTAGTTTTCAATTGCCACGGAACAGTTCAACCTTTATCGTAGAGGGTGTAGTGCTTTTTTACCTTTGCGGATTAAATTTATTTGCTCAGAATGCAGAAAGCAGCAGAGGCGGAGAGGATCATAGTGGTAAGGAGCATCTGGAATTTACACATCCGTTGATCACTGAGTCAGTCACTCCCGATTCCAAGATCCGGTTGACCTTTCTGGACACAAAATCTGCGGGAAATATGTTGTCACGGACCTATGATCTGGAATTGGAATATGCACCGGTAAACTTTTTCAGCATCCATCTTGATGTTCCATATGTTGTTCTTGATCCGCCCGGCAGTCATAATATTACGAATCTTGACGAAACGGAGCTTGACTTCAAGTTTGCCAACTACGCCTTATCAGCTCATGGTATTATTCTGGGTTACGGACTGAGCTTTGGCTTACCGACTGGAAATCAGAGCAGGGGAATAGGGAGCGATCATATATTTAATTTTTATCCTTTTCTCAATGGTGGCATTATATGGAAGAAATGGGAATGGACAGCTTTCTTCATATTCAGCATTCCATCCAATCAGCGGGAAGGAGAAAATATACAATCCGGACTTGAGACGCGTCTGACATCAATTTATCATCTCACTGCAAGATGGGCGGCATTGGTGGAAGCGGGTAATGCCACTCAGTTAAGTCATTTCAACAACGGGGGAAGCAGCTATGACATTACCGGAGGCATAATTTTCAGGCCTCATCCCGATAAGCCATGGATTATAGGAGCGGGGGCAAGAAGCCCAGTGTTTGAAAATGATGAAATAAAATTCCAGGCAATTTTATCTGTATTTTATCATTTCAGCGACTGACTTTCTTTTGATGCAACGGCTCATTTCTCACATCTCACATCTCACCTCGCATATCTCGAAGCTCTGTGAATCAAGATATGGCCCCGTGCTCTGTGCTATTTCGCACCTTTTCCGGCTTGCTTTCGCGTAGCAAATTAGTGTATCTATGAATTAATTGTTCATTTCTTTTGCTTCTCCAAAAGAAACGAACCAAAGAAAAGGAGCCCGGAAATGACAAATTTTGCCAGTCCGGGCGCCTGCTACACAGGCCTAAATGGCGCCACCGTCCTGGCAAAATTTCGCACCATTTCCGGGTTGCCCTCGCGCCGCTAAAGAACTAGCATCAATCCAAACCTAAACTAATTCAACTTGATGCCAGATCTTCGCCATCCTGAGGAAGATGGCTGTATCAGCAACCAGAGGAGGCTCTACGCTATCCGCTCAAATCTCACATCTCACATCTCACATCTCAATTCTCTTCCCCCATTCCCCCCTTCTTCCCTTCTCCCCTTCTTTACTATTGTGCCATAATTTCCATGCCCCGTGCTCTGCGCCCCGTGCGTGCAAAAAAAAAGCACCTCCCGGTGCCTTTTTTAATTATTTTTTCCTGATATTACTTTTTGTCATAAACCAGGGTGCTTTTTCTTTCTCCGTTGGGAGTCATTGCTGTAGTTTGAACTGTAAGGACTTTGTCACTGGTAAGTGTCCATACTTCAGTTGACTTCATCTCCATTGAGGAACCATTTCTTTGCATGGTTCTTGTCGAATTGATTGTGAGTGTCTTGCCGTCAGCTGACCATGTTGCCACTGCCTTGCTTGTACCCCTTGGCGTTGTGTTCAGACTCTCTTTTCCATCCAATGTATATTTCATTGTTATGGTAGTGGCTTCACCATTCTGGTTGTTCCTTGTTCTCTCAACAGTAAGGATGTTGGCTTCCTGTTTTACTACAACATTTCCGGCACCCATCATCTGACCGCGGCCCTGGGCAGGAGTGCTCTTTTCAGTATTCAAAGTCCAGGTTCCCGAAAAGTTGGCCTTTCCGGTCTGGGCATTTGTCATTACAGGTGTAACAAAAGCCATTATAATGGTTAATGAAATAAGCTTAACCAGGTGGATTTTTTTTACCCTGAGATTTTCAACTTCTTTTTTCATCTTATTTGATTATTTAAGTGAATCTATATGTAACAGACAATTTAAAAGAAGCAATTATTCCTTAATTCATTAAATCATTCCAATCCTGTCTGAGAAGTCGGGCAAAGCACGGTTCTAAAGTACGCGGATCCTGATGTTCCTGAACCATACAGGATATCCATGGTCCTGCAGACCGATATATCCTTCCTTTGAAATTCCCTCGGTGAAGCCGGGGAATGATTTGAATTTACTGTTTGCTACGAGAGCATCCCATGCGGGAGTCCACAACTGGTATTCAACTACCTTTACTCCGTTCTGGGTATGGGTTACCTTCCCGTCTTTCACCCGGATGACAATCGTATTCCATTGTCCGGCAGGATGAACTGTTTTGGGGTCGGCTGCTATCATATCGTAGAGTGAACCGGCAAGATGGCTGGCAATCTTATTGTCAGTGGCATCGGCATTGTCGAGGATCTGTACCTCCGGGGCTGCATAATAGATTGGTTCTCCCGGAACCTCCCTGACATCGTAGAAGATACCGGAATTAGCCATTTTACTTGCTTTCCAGTCAACTGACAGTTCAAAGTTCCTGAATTTTTTGGCAGCGTATATGATGTCTCCATTGGACCCTTCTCCCGGGGATTTTCCTTCTGCAGTAAATACCTTCATTGCATTGTCATCTATTACCCAGTTTTTCGGCATTGTTTTGCCATCGTATTGCCGCCAGCCGGTGAAATCCTTTCCGTCAAACAACAGGACCCAGCCCTCCTGCTTTTCCTTCGCAGTGAGTTTATTCAATTCCTGACCCGATGTGGGAAGCATGATCAGCATTAAAGCTGCACATAGTAAAATAAAGTCTCTTTTCATAATCTGATTTTTAGTATACTTTTCTGATGCAAATTAATAAAAATTTCCCTAATGGCGCTCTTTACAGGGCATTGTTGCAGTCTGAAATAAATCACAATGCGTATAATTATAATAAAATCAACGCATTAACTAAAATGACTAAAAAAATAGTCATTTTTTTGTAAAAAAAGTTGCATGACTATAAAAATAGTCATATATTTGCATTGAAGGATTGACAGGAAAAAAGCACAGAAGACAGAAGACAGAAGGCAGAAGACAGCGAAACACTTTGAGTCCTTTCTGTTTAATGTATAAATACCTTAGGGAGGAACTAACAAAATAGTAAAATGCAACTTACAAAGGCAGAAGAGCAGGTGATGCAGATATTGTGGGACATGGAAAATGGTCTGGTGAAAGATATCCGCGACAGTTTCAGTGATCCGAAACCCGCACGGAATACTGTTTCAACCGTATTAAGGGTGCTTGAGAAGAAGGGTTACGTCGGGCATAAGGCATACGGGAATGTTCATCTTTACTTCCCGCTTGTATCGAAGAGCAACTACTCGAAAAGTCAGCTTTTCGGTCTGATGGAGAATTATTTCAATAACTCATTTCCGGCAATGGCTTCATTCTTTGCCAGGGAAAAGGATCTGACACTCAAGGAGCTCGATGAACTTCTTGAGGCTACCAAAAAGGAATTATCAAAGGATAAAAAACGGAAATAATGGAACCATTTGCCTTATATCTGATAAAGTCGGTAACCTGGCTTACCGGTTTCTTCCTTGTCTATATTCTTTTTCTGAGGAATGAAAGGTTTTTCGTACTGAACAGGATCTTTCTCATTTCAGGCATTCTGGCATCGCTGCTTCTTCCGTTCCTGACATTCAGGTACACGGTCCTTCTTACAGCCGGCGGGTCAGCAGAAGCGGGAGATGCCGTTGCCGCGGGCGTTAAAAGCTCTTCAGGCTCTATCAATGCAGCCAGATGTCAGGTTATTGCTGATCTTTCTTTATCTGGCTGGAATTATGTTTGTTCTTTTCATGATAATAAAACAGTGCAGACCGGCTATCAGGGTTATAAGAAAAAAAGGCCTTATCTCTTCTTATCCTGTTAAGCTTATCAAAACTGACGAGTATCCCTCCTCATTTTCATTTTTCTCCTATGTTTTTGTCAATCCTTCAGTACCGGACATTGAAATAAAGGAGATCCTGAATCATGAGGTGGTCCATATCCGGCAGAAGCACTGGCTGGATCTGATTCTTGTGGAATTGCTTTGTTTGATTCAGTGGTTTAACCCTCTTGTCTGGATCTACATCCGGCTGGTGCGGCAAAACCATGAATATATTGCCGATGAGGTGGCGCTGCAGCGAACATCCGATCCGGCAGTTTACAGGGCGGCTCTGCTGAACCAGATTGTTGGTTCCCCTGTCATCAGCCTGGGGAATTCGTTCAATTATTCACTTAAACAAAAAACGGTTTAAAATGATGAAAAATATAATAAGCTCACCATACAGGAAGATGAAGATACTCTTCATCCTGCCTGTGTTTGCATTTGTCTTTTATGCATTTGCAAAGCCTGATTATAAGTACATCGCACCTGGAATAAGTCAGACCGGTGCTAACCTTACAAATCTGATTTCTGATAAAGAAGTTAAGGGAAGTGTTACCCGCTCCGACGGAAAACCTTTGGAGGGCGCCATGGTAGTTCTTAAGGGAACTAATGTCGGAACAGCCTGTGATTCAAAGGGCATGTTCAGTCTTGCAGATGTGCCGGGAGATGCCCTTCTGGTCGTTTCCCATATCGGCTATAAATCGAAGGTCCTGAAACCTGACTTCACTTCAGCCATGACAATTACAATGATTCAGGACACAGTAAAATTCCTTAATTATAATATTGGTACGCCTCCTCCTCCGCCTCCTCCGCCACCGCCGCCACCTCCGTCTGCAGGCAGGACAAAAGGATCTGACATGAAGGAACCAATTCCACCTGCAGAACCATCAACAGGTGAAGCGAATCCTGAGATGAAGGAAATCCCTCCGCCGCCTGAACCGCCAGCTAAGGAATCTGCAAATTCCGGTAGCAGGAAAGTGGATAAGACCTATTTTGCAGTGGAGGAGATGCCTGAATTTCCGGGAGGAAGCGCAGCTATGATCAGCTGGATAAACAGTAATATTAAATATCCGGGAGAAGCCGTAAGTAAGAAGATCACCGGGAAGGTCTATGTCGACTTTATGGTCAGCGGTACGGGGAAGGTAAAAGATGTTAAAGTAAACAAGGCTGTTAATCCCCTGCTTGATGCTGAGGCAGTAAGGGTCATTAGCGCCATGCCTGACTGGAAACCCGGAATGCAGAACGGCAAACCGGTGGATGTTCAGATGCTTGTTCCTGTGGAATTTAAGCTGAAATAAAATCTTTTGCTACGATACCAAAGATTCACAATTTAAATCCCGCTCGGCGAAGTCTCCGGACTTCGCCGTTCCTTACCGTTCTTTAAATTCAGTCTCTTTAACCCCCGGCGAAGTCTGCAACTTCGCTATCATTCGGTGATCGTTTCGCAATTGTTCAGATCTTTAATCCTCATCCTTTCACCGGCATGAAAAATGCCGAGTGTACTGCCGGGGGGCATGAGGAATCAACACCTTTTACAGCTTTCCATAAAACCTCGTTGAACTCAGTCTCGTTGACCATATCCTCGCTTGTAAAATCGAACTTTTCACTCTTCCTCTGCCATTCATTCCTGGCGGTATTCTTTTCATCCAGATCGACAAGGCAGGACTTTTTCTCAAAAGCCGGATGACCGGGAGTGTTATTCATGCATCTCCACAATGGTACGGCCGCTGCGTCATACTGGGTCATGGGTGGCAATCCCAGTATAAGTTCAATTGTTCTGAGAAGGGAGGAGGTGGTATATGCCGTATGATCAACAAAACCCTTTTTAACATATCCGCCTGCAATATACGCCGTACTGCGATGAGCATCAACATGATCCGGTCCGTTTTGTGCATCATCCTCGACGATTATGACAAGGCTTTCATTCCATATCGGGCTGTGACTAAGATAATCAACGAACATCCCGGTAGCAAGGTCATTATCGGCAGCATGGGCAAACGGGGTTGGCCTTCCAAGCGATAGCCCCTCCGTATGATCGTTTATAAAACGGATTGTATTCAGCTGCGGTACAGCGTTTACGGCAAGAAGTGAATCAAAATCACGTCTCCACTCAGCGAAGCGGATTGTATCACGGACGGACTGGTCCCATGGAGTGAAAAAAGGGCAGTAATGATCTTTCAGAACAGGGATGTTCGGTCCGTTTTCCCCCATGAATTCTCCGTAGGTACGATAGCTGACGCCCAGCCTCTGACAATTATCCCAGAGATATCCGTTTTTATTGTTTGCTATTTTCTTCTGTCCTTCGCCCGGGTATGTTCCTCCTCTTCCTCCGTAGCTGGTAGGCCAGTTCTTTTCCAGGTAATCGGTGGCATAAGCACCCATTGTCCAGCTATGGCCATCAGCGCTCACCTCCCCGTCGACAAAAAAATTATCAAGTAAGACAAATTCCCTGGCAAGCGCATGCTGGTTGGGTGTGATATTCTCACCAAAAAGGACAAGACCCGGATCTCCGTTGCCTTCGGGAATATCACCCAGTACCTGATCATATGTACGGTTTTCCTTGATTATATAAAAGATGTATTTTACAGGGGATTTTTCTCCAACTTTCATTGGAACCGGATTGCCCTTTGCTCCTTCGGAGATCAGTTCATTATTTTTTATGTAAGGGGTATTCTTATAGACAGCCTGTGAATACAAGGCCATTTTATTATTATCCGGAATATTCAGGATACCAAGTGTTCCCCTGAAAAGGCCCCCGATATACTGGACCTTTATTTTTTGAGTCGTGCCTCCTTTCTGATAAACGACCTCCTCATCTTTCCTGTACGGATTTGGGCCATACGGATTTGCCATTGAAGAGAGCCCTTTTCCGTTACTTACAAGAATTTTGTTTCCGGCCACTCTCACGCAGGTCGGAAACCAGCCGGTAGGTATGAATCCCTTGCTCCTTGCTGATCCGGGCTCGCTTATATCGAACACAGCAAGGCAGTTATTGTCTGCATTGGCAATATATAATGTCTTTTCATCGGCACTCAGAGCCACGCCATTAGTTGTCGATCCGGTGAGTGCACCCGGGTAAAGGGCTGCATTAAGCGTCTCTGTCACCTTCATCTTGCGGGTGTCAATTACCGAAACGGTATTGTCATTTGCGTTGGCAACAAAAAGATAGCGGCCGTTCCCTGTTATACACATATCGTTGGGGTTATCGCCGGCATCTATTGATCCGGTTATCTTTCCGTGACCTGTATCAAAGAGAATGATTTTATCACAGCCCCAGCAGGAGATGTAAAGTGTTTTACGGTCAGGCGACAGGATGCATGTATACGCTTCACCTCCCAGCTCATGTTGTGAGAGAATTTTTTTTGATTTTATATCCACGACATAAAGTGAGTTATTCTCTTTAGTGACTGCATAGAGTCTTTTACCCTGATCATCAAGGGCAAGGCCTGCAACTGAGATCTTCACGGGCCATGGATCTCCCAGTATCAACGTATCAATTGCCAAAAGGTGGTTCCCGGTTATTGAATAACGTATGATCATGTTATCATTTCCTCCCGAAGCATACAGGTATCTGCCATCATCGGAAAAAGTAAGTCCGACCCACGATTTTCCTATTGAAACGGAGTCGAGGATGGTCTCATTTTCAATATCGATAAGCTGAATTGTCTGATCGCTCTGGCCATTGTTTGTTACCGCAGCCAGCTTTTCCGACCGTGACACTGCAATATTCAGGGGCAGGTCTCCCAGGGGCAGCATTTTTCCTGCAGGGGTTAAGCTCCATCCGTTAGGAAGGGAAACTCTCTTTGCTTCGATATCATTAAGTGTCTGTGCCCGAACTGACAATCCGGATATTAATGAGATTGCAATATAAAGGATCAGCAAATTGTTTTTCAGAATATTTTTCATAATAAAATCAGGTATTATCTCTTTTCAAGGTCCTGGGGTCTCAGAGTAATGAGGTGGCCTATTGGATTCCCGTTACGATAGGTAATTACACGCAGGGTGACCGGACCTTCCGGGATTATGAACGGCCCGGTGTACTTCAGCGTGTATCTGTCGGGCATTTCGTCATCAGTAGTATAAAATATATCGAGACCGGGCATTTCAGTTTCCATCTCCACAGTCATTTTGCCATCTTTCCTTGTGACGGTTATTACCGCATCGTAAATGGCAAGTGAGTGGTTTATACCGGCAAGGTCATCACGGTAGAACTGTTGTTCAGTGCGTTTTGCAAAATCCGGCCAGCTCTTTGACTCCTTAGGTGACCAGAATACTTCTGCCAGGGCCCAGCCGCGTGGCCATGTCATGTATTCTGCGTGGCGGAGGGTAGGCACCTGTTCTGTCCACAGATTTCCCTGTCCTCCAAGAATATGTTTTGCAACTGCTCCTTCCGGGACAGGTTCAAAGCTATAGCATTTGCTTATGCGCAGTCCGGCATAGAGAGGCGGTTCAATTGTCTGTTCTCCCTGCTGATAGTCAAGGTATGTATAATCGGTAGGTGTCATTATAACATCATGGCCCAGCTGTGATGCCTCGATGCCGCTCTTCAGGCTTCTCCAGCTCATTACTGTGGCATCGGGAGAAATGCCTCCTTCAAGAATTTCATCCCATCCGATAAGCTTCTTTCCTTTGGATTTCAGGATCTCTTCAACGCGTTTCATAAAATAACCCTGAAGGTCTTCCACATGCCTGATATTCAGTTTTTTCATAAGAGCCTGGCATCCTTCATCTTTCAACCAGAAGCCCTTATAGCATTCGTCTCCTCCGACATGAATGTAAGGATCAGGGAACAGGGCGGATACTTCGGTAAAGACTTTATCAAGAAATTCATACACTTTTTCGTCTGAGGGATTCAGTGTATTATCCACAAACATCTGAAAGGTGCCGTTTCCGTACCATTCGGAGAATGGGGAACCGGGATTGACCCTTGTTTCGGGATTTTTAGTGCAGCTCAGCTCCGGATAGGCTGCAACAGCTGCCATACTGTGACCCGGAATATCAATTTCAGGCAGTATGGACACATAACGGTCCGCGGCATATTTGATAATCTCTTTCATATCATCCTGGGTATAGAAGCCGCCAACGGTGGCTTTCTCACCCGGCATCGGATTGGCCCTTTCGCCGAAATGTCCTGTACGGGGAACACGCCATGCACCTACCTCTGTCAGTTTAGGCAGCGACTTTATCTCCAGTCTCCATCCGTTATCGTCAGTCAGATGCATATGCAGTGTATTGTATTTGAATCTTGAAATCTGATCGATGTATTCTTCCACCTCTTTCATTGTGAAGAAATTACGGCTGACATCAAGCATAATGCCCCTCCAGGGGAATCGCGGACAGTCCGTTATTTTAACAGCCGGTACTGTCCAGCTCATCTTAACGGCCGTCTTGCTTTCGATTTCCTTTGGCAGAAGCTGAAGCAATGTCTGCATTCCATAGAAAAGACCTGCAGGCTTATTGGCAGTTATTATTACACCCTTTGGGGAAGATTCAAATATATATCCTTCATTCCCGAGCTTTTCAACAGGCGCATTATTGAGCTTAAGCTGTATTGAACCTGATGTGCCCTGTTGTGGTTTAATTGAAAAGCCTGTCGCGACTGAGAGTTTTTTTACAAGCATCTCCGCGACGTTACGGGCTTCAGGGATATTGTAGCTTACGGTCGATGACCCTGTCAGCTGGAAGATGCCGGCCGATTTTTGGAGCTCCACCGGCTGGGGTATCAGATTCATTGAAGTGTCCTGCCCGGAGACCTGTAACCAGGTCAGGAGGAGAGCGAATAGAATAAGTTTTTTAATCATATTATAAGGATTTAACAGTTGTATATTTGTGTTTATCTGTAAGATACAATACCCAAAATTATCGCTCCCGATATTTCAATACACCTCTTCTTTTCTATGCTTTTAGTACCGGAGGCAGGATGAATTTATTACGGCATGTTTTCAGAACCTTCAGCACCTCCTTTTTAATCCTCACAACAACCTCTCCTGAAATACAAAAAGGTTCTCCGTCAACGTGGAACCTTGTTTCGTCTGTCTGAATGATAATCTCCTTATCAGTCTTAAAATACCTCACGTATCTGGATCTGTTTATTCTTTTTGTGAATAGTCTGATAATGAAAAGCGGGCCCAGTATCTTGGGGAATGGTCTGATAAGTACAACATCAATGTTTCCGTCATTGGGCCGGGCATTTGGAGCAATAAAGGCATTATTGCCGAACTGCCGGGTATTTGCTATGGTGAGTACAAATAAGTTCTCGGAGACAATTTCCCTGCCTTCACTTTTTATCACAACATGAAAAGGCCGGAGCTGCAGAAAAGTCTTCAGTGTGATCCATACATAAGGAAGAAAGCCACGCAGCTTGAGTCTGTCGAATGAATGTGCGACGAAGCTGTCGAGGCCTATGCCCGCAACATTAAGGCAGAGCTTATCATTAATCTCTATTACATCGATATTCATGCTTTCGGCCTTTTTAATATCGGCCAGAAGGGAATTGACATTCATCCTGAATCCGAATTCATTTGCAAAGCCGTTGCCGGAACCGAGAGGTAATACACCGAGGATCTTATTTGTATTTACCAGTTCCGAGGCCACAGTATGGACAGTTCCATCACCACCGGCTGCCACAAACACATTGTATTTATCAAAGTTTTCTTTTATGAGATTGCCTGTATCTTTTTTGGTAAGAGTTTTTTTGACGCACAGCTCCTTTTTGCGTCTGTCGAGGTCCTTTGATACGACAAAGTTAACAGGGGGCACTCCGGAACCGGGGTTCAGTATAAAAAGAGCTTTTTTAAAATTTTCTGTAAGAGGCATATTCATGCTCAAATTTACAGAAGATTTTTCCAAAGTAAGTCAACTAATAGTTAATAAGTTCAGCCGGGGTATCATTACTACCGTTAAAGTATATCTGATTCAGACTCTTCCATAAAGGGATATTTAAAGTCTGTGGGCGGTATCAGTGTTTCCTTGATTGTCCTGGGACTGACCCAGCGGATCAGGTTCAGCTGACTTCCGGCCTTGTCGTTGGTGCCGGAAGCCCTGGCTCCCCCGAAGGGTTGCTGGCCTACCATTGCTCCGGTCGGTTTATCATTAATATAGAAATTACCTGCAGAGTAGCGCAATGCCCTGCACGCTGTTATCATTTCATATTTATCATTACAGAAGATTGACCCTGTAAGACCATAGGGAGATGTTTCGTCGCACAGACAGAGTGTATCAAGGAACTTCTCATCTTCATAGATATAAATTGTCATAACAGGTCCGAAGATCTCCTCTTCCATTGTTATAAAGTGAGGATCTTCTGTTACAATGATTGTGGGTTCAATGTAATATCCCTTTGAATTATCGCCGTTTCCGCCTGCAATTATTTTTGCCTCAGGGGCTGACTTCGCCTTATTGATGTAAGACATTATCTTATCAAATGATGGCCCGTCTATAACTGCATTCATAAAATTTCTGAAATCAGTTACATCTCCTGTTTTGATCTCAGAAATCATTGCCAGAAGGTGCTGTTTTGTAACCTCCCAGATTGACTCGGGGATATAAGCTCTTGAGGCAGCCGAACATTTCTGTCCCTGATACTCAAATGAACCCCTCACAATTGCGGTTGCAAGCTCAAGAGGATCGGCAGAAGAGTGGGCAAATATAAAATCCTTTCCGCCTGTTTCTCCCACGATTTTCGGATATGATTTATAAAGCGGAAGATTATCGGAAACCTGTTTCCAGAGGGTGTTGAGGGTTGAATTCGACCCGGTGAAGTGTATCCCGGCCAGATCCCGGTGCTTAAGAACGATACTGCTTATGAGGGCCCCTGGTCCGGGAACAAAATTAATAACCCCGGCCGGGACGCCTGCTTCCTCGTATATCTTCATCAGATAGTAGTTTGAGAGCAGTGATGTTGTGGCCGGCTTCCAGACTGTAGTGTTTCCCATCAGGGCAACACTTGCATTCAGGTTTGAGGCAATAGCGGTAAAATTGAATGGTGTTACGGTAAAGACGAATCCTTCCAGCGGACGGTATTCCAGCCGGTTTATTGTATCATTATCCGAAATAGGCTGGTCCATATATATCATTGAAGCAAAATGCGAATTGAATCTGAGGTAATCAGTCACCTCGCAGACGGCATCAATCTCTGCCTGGAGTACATTTTTGCCCTGTCCCAGCATTGTAGCGGCATTTATCCTGAACCTGTATTTCTTTGAGATCAGCTCTGCCGCTTTGTTCATAATAGCTGCTCTTTCCATCCAGGCGAGGTTCATCCAGTTGCTTTTGGCATCCAGTGCTGCCCTGATTGCCTGCGAAACCTCCTTTTCGGTAGCCATATGATAAGTAGCAAGGAGATGGCTATGATCGGTGGGCATAACAATCCGGCCTGTCTTCCCTGTCCTGATCTCCTTGCCTCCGATAATAAGAGGGATATCAATGACCTTGTTCAGCTGGGATTTAAGTTCTTCCTTAATGAGCCTGCGTTCGGAGCTGCCAGGTCTGTAAGACAGTACAGGTTCATTTCTGGGCTCCCTGAAGTTGTATATTGCGTTATTCATTTTTTTAAAAATTTGAGCGTAAAGAAAATTTCATTCTTTCTTATATGATATGATTTTTGTCCTCTTTATTCAAAAATCCCGTTATCCGGTCCTGAAATTCAGACAGAATAACAGAAATTCAATTCACCTCAAGTATAACGTTACAGGATTTTATATGTTCAGAGGAGGCAAAACCCGGAATCTGCAGGCGATGGCTGTAACCACCACGGTTTTGAAAGATCATATTGTTACCTTTGTGTTTAATAAGTATTCATTTAAACACGAAGTATCACCAAGGATAACACAAAATCTCAAAAGGCTCTCAAAGGAGTGATCAATATTTTATTCAATTTTAAAAACTCACCGGAATGTCAGAATCAAAATTCTATCATTTTACTTCCACAGGTCTCTTTTATGGCATTGCTACGCTCAATGAAGCAGTAAGTGCCATTAAGAGAGGGAGGTTTTGTATGGTTCAATTTTTATAATCCTTCGAAAGAGGAGCTCTCGTCACTTGTCGACACGGTTGGCATTCATCCGCTTTCTGTTGAAGATTGCTTTGATGATAAACAGGTTCCAAAAATTGAACAGTTCCAGAATAATACCTTTATCCTTTTTAACGCTTTCAGCTATGAAGGAAAAGAGCTGTTTATTGATGAGATAGCCCTTTTCCTGGGAAAAAATTTCCTGATAAGTGTAAGCGGCTATAATTCAGCTTCAAGGAAACCGCTTAACAATGTTGTGAGTCTGGTTGAGGGCGACCCGGCGAACGTAAAGGGAGGGCCTGCCTATTTGTTGCATGTCATTATTGATTTTCTTGTTGATGAGAAATACAAGGCATTTGATTATATGGAAGATGACCTTGATGAAGCCGAGGAGTCGCTGATAGAGGATGTCGGAATTTTTCAGCCCAGGAGGCTTATCCGCATCAGAAAGGATCTTCTTGCCCTGAGAAAAAGCCTGTTTCATGAGAGAGAGATACTTGTTAAGATCTGCAGGCTTGATTGCCCGTTTATAGATGAAAAGACTATCGCTCACTACAGGGATATTTACGACCACCTTGTAAAATTCTTTGAGCTTACCGAGACCTACCGCGAGATTGAGACCAGCCTCATGGAGCTCTATACCTCGCTCCTTAACAACCAGATAACCAAAATGTCCAACGAAACGAATTCCTCTGTCAGAAGGCTTACCCTTATAGCAACTATATTCATGCCTCTTACCCTGCTTGCCAGCATAGGAGGAATGTCAGAATGGTCGATGATGACGGGTCCGGAGAACTGGAAGACAGCCTATCCCTTATTCTTTCTGGGGATGTTGATTATTGCAGTTGCTAACTATTTGATAATTAAAAAAATGGAAAAGACCAGCTCTTAGCTTCAGACAGGAGCCGGGATCTTTTGAAGTTTAATACTCCTGCCGAGATCAAACATGGGAAAATGCTTTTCTCCGAGCGCCCTGATTGCATATGCGAAGAAGAGGCCGGAGAGAATGTCAATACTGTAATGCCCGTGAGCCATGAACAGGGCAACTATAACTACAACAAGGCAGGCGCCGATGATCCATTTATATATCCTGTCATTTACAAGCAGCATGATCAGAAAGACATTGCCGGCATGACCCGAAGGATAAACACCCAGCTCATAAGTAGCAAATCCGTGGAAAATAGGGTCGGAGCCGTTAAACATTGGCGGATTCCCAAACGGGGTCAGTACAATAAATACACCCCTGACGATATAGAAGAAGCCAACCATCAGAAAAAAGAATGGCAGCCTGTCGTATTCTCTTTTATGTACTATATATGTAACGGCAAGGACTATCGGGATAATGGCAAAAATATCATAGATAAGTGATACATCTATGACCGGCAGCTTATCAAGGATCATATCAGAAAGCATCGGGAGTGTTTTACCCTGGCTTATGTAGTTATGAAGATACAGCTGAGAGGCTATATTCAGTCCCATACCTACAATTACGGAGAGCATACCGATATACAGATACCTGCTTTTTAAAACCGGGAACAGAGCATTTACATTTTCAGTTACGGTTTTAAAGACGCCGGTCTTTCCCTTGTAGGTGTAGTTCATACTGTTTCTGTTTTTTCCTGTTTATAATTGCTTTAAATTTTCATTCCGGGCTTAACGGGTGAAGCGGAACTCTTTATCAGGTATCATTAAATATCCTTTAAGAAATGATTCTGATTCAATCAGGTCGCGGTTGACATCTGTTTATAGGTCAGCAGGATCTCATCCTGAAATTCCTCCGGGGCTTCAAGATGTCCCCAGCCCGAATTCATCTGCCATAAGCCATCGTATACGGAGTCATGATAAGACCTGATCAGATGAGGTATATTCTTTTCAGTTAAAATCTCATCAAGCAGCTTTGCCTCGAACTCATTGTTTAAAAGAAGTATCTTTTTATTCATTTTTCTGTTCTCCCTGTTTTATGACTGAGAATTTTTTGCGGAAATATACTAATATTTTTCGACAGAGATATACTTTTTGCTCCGGCCGGCATATCACATTTCAGATAATTCGGACGGCATACCGCTGATGATCAGGAGTTATCGCCTTACAGGCGGCTTTTGGCCGGATGAAAACAACATTGTGAATTCATGCTCAAAATTAGGGGTGAATACCTCCTTTCCAAGATTATTCTTTATCTCCTGTAATGACCAGAACCTTCCCTCGTCGATCTCATCCCTGTTGATCTCAGGCTTTGTATCAGTCACTGCCGAGAAGGAACTTACCAGTTCCCTTTCCCGGGGTGATTCCCAGATATAATTTCCAAGGTAGCGGGTTGAGAGCCCCGTCAGCCCGAGCTCCTCCCTTGTTTCTCTTTTGAGGGCATCTTCAATACTTTCTCCCCGGGCAATATGACCTCCCACGGATGTGTCCCATTTGCCCGGCTGTATATCTTTTGTCAGGGCACGTTTCTGAAGGAACATTTTTCCTGACCTGTTAAATACATGCAGATGCACCACCGGATGGAGCAGCCGGCTCTTCCCGTCGTGGCAGACGCTGCGGGGCGCAGAGCCTGTGACCATACCCTGCTCATTTACCACCGGAAACCACTCTTCATTTCTGTAACGCCTGACAGCGAGTCTGTTTTTTATGATCACAAAACCAAAAAATCCGGCAAAGAAGATGTAATAAAGCCCGCCGCTTATAAAAAACCAGGCTTCCTTTGACATATAAAATGCTGAAAATAAAACGAGTATAATATGTGCTATGGTTATCCAGAATACCGCCAGCATATTATTCCTCATCGATCGTTCCTGGGCGGGATCAAGCCGGATCTCACCCATGTACCGTTTCGACATTGCCATCAGCAGGTTCCGCGGGCCCCAGAGTGAGAAAGCAATTATGCATACAAGAATTGCTTCAATGAGTGCAGGTTTAATTTTGAAGAAAAGGTCATTTTCGAAAGCAATTGATATTGCTCCGAGAACTATAAGAATGAGGGTATCAAGAAGGATAAACCTGTCGATGATCTTATCTTTTATGTAATAGAAGAGAAACTCCGCTATACCGGTTCCCAGGGCAACATAAAGTCCGACCATTGTTCCCCAGATCTCATCAGCAAGTATAAAGATGAGAAGCGGGACCAGCCCCGGCAGCATTTTCTTCAGTAGTGATAAATTCATTTTAAAAGCTTTTCAAACAAGAACACAAATGTATATCATTGGGTTCAGATCTGATATGCATGGAATAAAAACCTGATAGTCGTAACCAGGAAGAATATTAACCTCGGAGTTGCACAGAGTAATATTAATGTCAATGTTCAAATTGTACGGTGTCACCCAGTGATAACCTAGCCTTACTCGGTGGTGGCAACCATAATAGTCACTGGCACGAAGGCACCAGGAATCACCGGGAGAGTCCCGCTAGATTGGTCACTCAAATTGTCGGGATATTGCTGGCAACTTGTAAGTAACAGATAATCAAAGCCCCCCCACTATAGGGAAAGGTTAATTAATGAGTTATAAGATAATTATGCATTCAGGTTAGTCAAAAAGGTTCTAATTTGACTCAATACCCATTCTCTTCTTGTCTCTATATCCTCATTTTTAAATCTTAGCACCTTAATTCCAGTGGATTCAAGGTATTTAGTCCTTTCTGTATCATAATCAATTTTTCCTAAATGAATTTTTCCATCTAATTCAATAGCAAGATTAGCTTTATAACAATAAAAATCCAGAATATAGATACCATATGGATGTTGTCTCCTGAAATAAAATCCCATTATTTGTTTGTTTCTTAAATAACCCCAAAGTGTTTTTTCTGAAGCAGTCAGACTTTTTCTTAATTCTTTGGCTCTACTCTTTATGGTTAGATCTGCCCCATGGCATAGTTTGCTTTCATTTATAAATCTTGAGTAAATCATTTTAGTTTAAGATTTTAATGAACATTTCAAATCAAATCTACATCTTTTCTATGTGACTTTACCCCCTTTCTGATTTCCCCCAGGGGGGGAAAGGGTTTGCCTTACCATCCAAATCCTGTTTCTTATATTCAATTTCATTGATAATATCGGGCTTGCCGGTATCTGCTCCTTCCCCCGTGGGGGAAGGCTGGGATGGGGGTAAAATCCTGTTCTGTGTGTTTTTACCCCCTTTCTGATTTCCCCCAGGGGGGGAAAGGGTTTGCCTTACCATCCAAATCCTGTTTCTTATATTCAATTTCATTGATAATATCGGGCTTACCGGGATCTGCTCCTTCCTCCGTGGGGGAAGGCTGGGATGGGGGTAAAATCCTGTTCTGTGTGTTTTTACCCCCTTTCTGATTTCCCCCAGGGGGGAAAGGGTTTGCCTTACTATCCAAATCCTGTTTCTTATATTCAATTTCATTTATAATATCGGGCTTGCCGGTATCTGCTCCTTCCCCTACGGGGTTTGGGGGTCGGACCAGCTGTAGATGACGGGTGGGTGAGAAGAGAAAAGATTACTCACTGTTTCCTGTTATAATAAACTCGCACTTTATTGAATTGCCATCCTCATCCACCACTGTAAGCAGATGATTCCCGGGTTCGGCATAGATCTCTATCCTGTTTATGATCCGGGTCGTTGCAATATACTTTTCATCGAGATGCCAGAAGATCTTTTTTGAAGGATTCCTGTGAACAACCTCAGGAATTATCTTTGTTCGCTTACCCTGCTGGTCACGGGGGATAAAGATCCTTATCCCGGGCGAGGGATAGATGAACTCCATAACCTGGAGATTTTTACTTCCGGAACAACCCGGAGCCGCCGGTGGAAGTACTTTATATTCAGGATGTTTATGTCGGTAGAAATATTCCATCGCCGGAGGAAGGACGAACCAGGGCACATTTTTTATATCCTGAGGGGCTGCACAGGCTGTGGTTACCTGTGCTGTTTCAGACTGATTCAGGTGAACGATCCTGTGATACGGGCATGCTTCGCTTCTTAACCCGCTGACACATGCCCGGATCCATGTTGTTTCAGGGCAATCAGGACCAGCCTTATAACCGCTGAGGCTGCATACCTCTATCATTGTCAGATCTTCCCGGGGAGCTTCGAACCAGGTATCAGAACCCATCATACTCACAACGTCGAACAATATCGGGGCAGCTGCCGATGTACCGGTGAGCCCTGGCCTGCCTTCTCCGTCAGCATTTCCGGTCCATACTCCTGCAACATACACTGGCGTTGTCCCTAATGCCCATCCGTCACGGAAGCCGAAGCTGGTGCCTGTTTTCCAGGCCAGGTTGGGTGATGAGGCAAAGTATTGCCAGCCGGTTTCGCTCTCCGGCCTGTTAACTTTCTGCAGAGCTTCGTAGGTGAGCCAGATGGAAGAAGCTGAAAGGGGAGGGGATGTTTCCTCAGCAATCCCCGGTTCGGGATCATCCCCGGAAACCAGTACAGGCGGATGATAGTCTGCTGCATAATACTTTTTTTCACGGTTGTACCTGTTCAGTACGCGCGAAAGAGATGAATAGACTCCCGTAAGATCCCATAATGATGTTTCACCTCCGCCAAGGATCATTGAAAGGCCATAGTGATCAGCCGGCCTGACGAATGATGTGAATCCGGTCTTTTTAAGGAGCTCAAGAAACCGGCCCGGATTATATTTCTGCAGCAGCCTCACAGCAGGAATATTAAGTGATTGGGAAAGAGCCAGTCCTGCAGGTACTGCGCCATTGAAGCCCTGGTCGAAGTTTTTTGGAGTGAATCCCGGGAAACGGGTGGGGATATCGGCAACAAGCGAATTGGGCAGGATATCGCCCGACTCCTGCATCCCGGCATAAAGGACAGGCTTAAGTATACTGCCTGTGCTGCGCAATGCCCTTATTATATCTACATCCCCGCCGTGAAGCGGGGCGTCTCCGAGGGTACTGTTTCCCACATAGGCCAGGACATTGCCTGTCTCAACCTCTTCAACAAGGCAGGCGGAATTGAAGATAAAGTTATTTTCAAGATCTTTCTGGTGCGTGTTTATAATATCAGTTACCTTTTGCTGGAGCACGGGATCAATAGTGGTCCTTATTCTCTCTCCCTTCTTTGTTTTAAAAAAATAATCGGTAAGATGAGGAGCTTTTTCGGGCATTGCTTTTGGTTCTCCGGGAAGAGGTTCTTCAAGAGCCAGGACCAGGGTGACCGAATCAAAAAGTCCTCTTTCATAAAGCCTCTCCAGGAGGTCATTGCGCCTGGCTTTGAGTATCTCCTGATTTTTCCCGGGGTAGACAAGCGAAGGTGAATTGGGAAGGATTGCAAGTGTTGCAGCTTCAGCCCAGGTCATGTCAGACGGTGACTTCCCTGTGTATCGCCGGCAGGCAGCTTCCAGTCCCACAGTGTTGCCGCCAAAGGGTGCATTGGATGTATACATCAGGAGCACCCTTTTTTTGGATGTGAGAAGCTCCAGTTTCAGTGCCGACAGGGTTTCCACTATCTTTTCAGTATAGCTCCTTGATCTGTTCCCTCTTGAGATCCTGGCAACCTGCATTGTGATTGTGCTTCCTCCGCTGACAATCTTTCCGGCCCTGATATTATTGAAGACAGCCCGTACTATTGCAACAGGATTGATACCCGGATGATAGTAGAAATACCTGTCTTCAAAAGTAAGTATTGCTTTTTCAAATTTATAGGGGACCTCCCCGGTGCCGGGGAACCGCCACTGTCCGTCATCAGCAATACGTGCGCCAAGAAGTGTACCGTCCCTGGCTTCGACAACAGTAGAGTAAGGAGATCTGAACCGTGGGACCGGCGAGATCAGAACCGCAGTGATCAATACAACCGCAGCTGCAAGTATTATTTTGATCCTTCTATTCAATCCCGGGTCCGGTTACTTTTACCCGGGTTCCCGGGAACCTCGAATAACAGCTGGCTTTGTACATTGCTTCGCACCATACCGAAGGCTGGTAGAACTCTCCTTTATATGCGGCATTAACTATAATTACGAATGTCTTTGATTCTCCCCTGCCAAGATTAAAATAGGTATTTACCCTGTCATCCCTGAAATCACGGTAATCATAACTGCTCTCCTTGATTCCTGAGACTGTCTCAAACAGACGTGTATTCCGGATCTCCCATCCTGATGGGACCATCTGGGTCAGTGCAATATTATCAACTGCTGAGAAGGTGTTGTTAGCAACTTTTACAACCATCATAAAATCCGAACCCTGCAGAAGTTCTTTCCTGTCAAGAGGCTGCAGGTTCATACCCAGATAATCCACATTCATTGCCAGTCCCTTTTCTTCACGTACTATATCAGATATGAGCGGAACGCCCCTTCTGACAAGTGTGGCGTAGACAGGTTTGTCAGAACTGGTTTCAACTCTTAATGAATTATTGCCGTCGGTCATTTTTATCTTCTCCGACCAGACCTGATTCTGATTAATTGTCTGATCCTGTACCTCCCCGTTCGCTTCGATCTTAATTTTTACAGGGCTGTTTTTGTCACCCGGGTTCAGCTCTGCCCATTTCATATATGAGAAGAGACCCCAGGCAACCGACTGGGTACTGTACCATTCATTATTGTTGAAGCTGTTGCAGATCTCCTTAAGCAGGGGAATTGCCGCCTCCTCATTTTTTAGAAGGGTAAGAGTGTAGAGAATGACAGCTTTATCCCGGAGCTCGCTGCCGTAGTAATAATCGTTATATTCTGCCTCGGTGGATGTATTTCTTACATCAAGCAATCCTGAGGCAACCTCCGGACGGCCTGTTTTTACAAAGGCCGCGGCCAGAAGCCACCGTGAGAGCTGAGGGATTCCTTCAGACTCCCTTAACCTGTTCATGGCTCCTTTTTCAGGTTGCCCGGCCAGAGCCAGCGTGAAGAGCCGGTAAGCCTGATCATTGGCTGATTGTCTGAAGCGCGGGTCAAATCTCCATTCCAGGGCAGTCTTCCTCTGGTAGCTGATCCACTGCCTCCTGAATCCTGACGGGATATTGTAACCGCTCCTTTCGGCTTCAGTCATAAAATGGCCTGCATATGAAGTCACCCAGTTATCGGGCTGAGCTGAGCCGGGCCATAAAGCTATTCCTCCGCCGGCCATCTGTCGTGAAACTATTCTGTTAATTGCTTCCCTGATGTTGGAAGAGACATTTTTGAAAACAGTCGTATCTCCATACTGAAGTGACTTCAGCCATAATTGCGGGAATGCTGCCGAGACTATCTGCTCGGAGCAGCCGTGCGGGTAATTTACCAGATAATCAATGCTTTTTTCAAGGTTTATTGAAGGAAGAGCAGAAACTTCAAGTTCTGCCGAGTTTGATCCCGTTATTCCGAAAGGCTTAAAAGATGTCTCCCACTTTTCTCCCTTCCTTATGACTTTTAACTCTGATCTTGTTTCAGGTGGATTCGGGCTTCGGATCTCAATAGCCAGGTTATAAACGGCTGTCTCCCCGCCACCTGCAGCCGTGACAGCTATCTTTGCCACCCCTCTTTTCTCTCCGGTAAGGAAGGTGAGCTCTGCAACTTTTTCTCCCGGACCTGACGCTGATACCCTTGTGCTGCTTTTCTCAAAACTGATCAGGTCATTGGATTCTGCTTTGACTGTAATATCTTTTATTCCCTCTTTCTGTATGAACAGGGTTATCGGAAGAGCTATCCTTTCGCCCGGACTGATCACTCTTGGTGCAGTAACAAGAACCATGAGCGGGTCCCTGACCGGAACAGATTTCTCTGCCGCTCCGAATGCCCGGTCGCTGCCTGCCACTACCATGACCTTTACCGACCCGGTGTATTGCGGGAGCGAGACAGGGTGGGAATTTATTTTACCTGCCGGCAGTCTGAAAGGACCGAGGAATTTTACTACCGGCCTGAACCTGTTAGCTTTATTGGCCGATCTGTCGGTGAGCGCTTCATCGCCGCCGGTAGCAAAGATCCTCTCGAGAGTTCCTCCGAATGCCCCCAGGACAAAGTCGTAAAGATCCCAGGTCTTGACTCCCAGCGCCTCGCGGGCATAAAAATAGTTCCATGGATCGGGTGTTTTATAGCCTGTGATATCAAGCAGTCCCTCATCTACAACTGCCAGGGTATAGGTCATTGGTTTTTTATTCTTCTCGCTGACCTTTATGACGAAGGGTTTCTGCGACCGCAGCTCATCAGCCATTTCTATCACCGGGGCAAGCCTGGTCTCAGGATCCTCAACCATTACAGGCACAATGCCATATAGCCTCACCGGCATATCATTTATAGTCTGTGAATGGGGTTGAATAACTGTTACATAAGCAAAAAAGTTGGGAGCCATTTCAGGCTTTGCCACAAAAGAGACAACGGTGTTTTCCTTTCCCGTGTTGACCCGAATCTCATCAAGGACTCCGGTTGAATTTTCCAGGGTCACTATTGCGCGCGAATTCTCAGGTGCAGGAAATGAAAGTCTGATTTCATCTCCGGGATTATATTTTTCCTTATCGGTATTCACGGAGAGGAGGGTGGCCGCATCGCTGTTTTCTTTCATTCCGTACTCCCAGGGCCAGTCAACCAGGAGTATTTTTCCGGTGATGTGGCCCGATGGCGCTGTTGCCCTTATCAGGTATCGTCCCCACTCTTTCTTATTGACCTTGAATGTCATCGAACCCTTGCCTCCTGATGTTGTAATGGTTTTTCTTATTACAGGTTTATACTCATTGTTTGAAATATAAGATGCAAAGTTTTCATTGTCAGACTCCCACCACCACCGGTATGATATTTTGTAAATGGCGATCTCCACCTCTGACGTGACAGGTTTACCTTTTTCATCAACAGTAACTACTTTTATTTCATTATCCGCATCGGTGAACAGCATCCTGCTTTTGCCGGTAAGACCGGGAAGATTTATCCCTACAAAAACCGGGTACGGGGCATATCTGAACGTGGTTTGTATTATGCTTTCATCACCTCCCGGTTCGGTCGCCCTGGCTGTGAACACCGCATTCAGCATGCCCGGGGCATTCATCTCCCTCTCCGGATCAAAAGTGATCTTTGCATTTCCGTTCACATCAGTTGCTCCCCTGAAAATACTCACTGTTTCGGAATGGAATTCATTTGCCGGATCATCAAAATTGTACTCTTTATATTTATCAAATACTGTCCTGGAATGCTTCAGCAGATACTCCACTGATGCATTCAGGTTCTTTGCTATTGCACCATTGAGCCATTTTACATTGAGAGTTCCGGTTGTAACTGCATCCGATCCGCCAAGGATCTCTCCCGGGAAGGTAAGTGCTATTTTCAGCCTGTTTGGCTTGACGGTCTCAATCTTTATCCTTTTGGTAAAGGTTGCTCCTCCGATCCTGAAGAGAGCCCTGTAGTTACCTGTAACAGCATCATCCGGTGTTTTGCTGGTGAAGGTGAGCAGATTTGATTCTCCTGTTTTCTGTACCTGGTTATCGATTCTTTGTTCAAGAGGATTGATAAGCTCGAACTGTACGGGATGACCCTGGGGCAGATCGCTTATCATATCCTTTATGAAGATTGAAAGGAATATTGAATCTCCCGGTCTCCAGACATCACGTTCTCCATATATGAAGGCTTTAATCCCCTTTTCTGGAGTGCTGCCCGAGACATCGAATGAGCTTAATGAGAGTGAAGAACCATCATTGGTTTTCAGGTAGTTACGATCCTTATCTTTTTTTGCTATTACAAGGAAGGGCTTACTTTCACAGACCAGGGAGACAGATCCGTTCTGATTTGTTGTCCCCGAGGCAACCTTCTGCATCTGAAAATTAAATATATCTACATTCACTCCGTTTAGCGGCATTGCAGTAATAAGATCATTTACCATTACAAGCATCTTCTTATCTTCTCCCATTTTTGCAATCATTCCCAGGTTTGATGCAAGAATATTTCTTGAACCGCCTCTCCCCGGATAGAAGTAGGCATCTTTGCAGGGGTTATCACGATCGCGCCAGTTGAAGTCAAATGAGTAATATACTTCATCATCCGAGTCATCGTAATAACTCTCCGGATCATCCCAGTATTCACGCTCCTTTTCCTCTGACTGCTGAAGCATCTCCTCATATGCGGAGGATTCCGTGTTATCGCTGCAAGGGTAAAGGGAATATGATCTTCTCATGCCAAGAGTAACTTTATAAAGTACGCCCGGCTCAATATCAATATAATCAGCCAGGTCGATAGTATAAAGATTCCATGATCCGTTATGTTTATCCGGTCCTGTAGTGAGATCCACCCTTCCGGAGTAGATGGGCCTTCCAAAACGCTTAATTGAATTGCTGTTGTTCAGATCGTTTTCCTGCAGGAAATAGGGAAGATTGTTGTCAAAGATCCTGACAATCCTCAGATCAACTGCTTTCAGGTTTACTGCCCTGAAGGGGAAAATCAGATTTTTTGATGAAGGAAGGATTATTCCTTTTCCTTCGCACTTGATACCGGGAGCAATGGGGGTGAAGTTGAGCTCTTTCAGAAAGGAAGCCGGCAGAGTTGCCCCTTTGGAGTTCCTGACCGGCGTTTCAATGTTAAGAGTGACTGTACCGTTTATCAGGTTAGCCGGAAAGATGCTGATTATATTGGAGTTAATAGTGAAAGTCATCTCAACTGCCGGAGAAAAGAATACAAGTCCGTCCAGTTCCTGTGAAGGATCAAGTGGATCGGAAAATACTATATCAATTTTCTGGCTCTCAGCCGGCAAGGCGATAATATCAACAACACTGAATTCCCCGGTCGGGGGGATTCTGAAAAGAGCTGAGCCTTTCTGATTTACCCCTGTGGATGTTCCGTCCCAGGTAAGATTAAGCTCCTGTGCTTCGGCAGTACGGTCGATACCGGTTATTGTGAATTTATGGATAAGATTCTCAGTGTGATCCCAGGTTATAGCGGGGTTCTTTTTCCCGAGCCTGGCCCTGAAATAACCTTCAGCCTCCCTGTTATCAACATAATCTGAAGTGATTATCTCCCCATGGAGCTGGTAGCTGTTTCCTGCCGAGAGGTCACATTCAAGATCTCCTGTTGAAACGTGGAAATCTTTCCGGATAGTCTGGAGGTTCAGAGGAAATACTCTCAGCCGTTCCTGTACCCCGGAGAGCTTGTACAGATTGAACCCGCCTGTATAACTTTTACCCTGATCGAGAATTTTAGCCGGGGTAAAAACAAGTGTGGTCTCATCTTTCCACTCTGTCTTACCCTTAATGGCAGGATCAAAAACAAACAGGCCGGTTGCCGATTTGTCAGCTTTTGCTGCAAATTCCGGGGTGAACCGGATCTCAATTGCAGAATTTACGGGTATGACGCCTGAAGTATATCCCGTAATATATTCGCTGAATCCTTTATCAATAGGAATGCTGACCGGGACGGCCCTTTCGGATCTTTTTGAATGGAGGAATGATCTGTTGTCTTTTGAACCGCATGATGATATAATCACAAATACAAGGAATACCTGAACGAACTTTAGAGCTTTCATGATGAGGGGCTATTGGATTATCGAATCTAATGTACAAAAAAAAACAAAGGAACACGAAGTACTCCTTGAAAATGCTCAAAGCAAAGAATATGATTTATTTTTCCAATAGCTCCGTTGGTGGGTAAATAAGAATTCTAGGGAGCAACTATCTCACTTCTGAGTTTACTTACATAGTCGCGTATCTTATTGAGGGTTTCGACTGTCACGGTCATCTGGCTTCCGGATGAGCGGAGGACCTGCCTGGTGGTGTCAATTTCGAGATCACCTTTCCGGAAGTAGATATCGAATGAATCGAAATAGTTATTCAGATATTTAAGTTTTTTTGTATAGTAGACGACGACAGGATCGTCGTAGTAATTTTTAAGGAAGCTGAGAAGAGTTGTAAGGGTATATTTCTGTTCTGCGATTCTCTGAACCACTTCAGGATCAGGATTCTCTGCGTTATAAATCAGCTGGGTGGCAATGAACATCGCCTCAATCCAGCCTCCCATCACTATGAGCCCGGCGGTACTTTCCCTTCCTCCGCTACGGAGATGATTCTCCATCTTATAGTAGGCATCATTCATCAGATGCATTATTGTATCAGGATCGGAGATATCGGTTTCGATCTTCCGGATAGGATCTGTGAGGTAACTTTCAGGTATTCCGAGTTTGCCGCTCATGGTCCGGATTGTCATCATATAATTGATCATATCCTGGCCTATCCCGAACATCTTGAGGTATCCCAGGTCGACACCGTATACGCCAGTATTGACAGAAGCCTTTGCGATGCTGAGGTATTTGTCACTGTTTGATATGGGGTTGAGGGTTGCCTTACTGTATACCACCCCGAGCCTGTTAAATATAGCACAGATCTCAACCGGTGTAAGCAGACCATAGTAGATCTCATTTCTGACTTTTAACGGATTCCCTCTTGTTGAGTCAGATGTGTATGTGGAAAACGAAGGGTTAGATGTCTCCTTCGCCGCAGGCATATGTTTACAGGAGACGATTAATATGAGCAGGATAAATATAAAATGGGGTGAAAGATTTTTCATTAAAAACTGTTTAAGGTACAGGTCAAAATTCAGGCAAAGATAAAAGACAAAAGTCACAAGATAAAAGGAAAATGAAGAAAGGAGGAAGGAGTAGGTTAAATATCATATGCTCAAATCTCATATCTCATATCTCACATTTCTACGAACTGTGACTCAGGAAACGGCGCAATGGCGCAACGGCACAAAGGCGTAATGGCGCAAAGGCACAGAGTTCCGGTTTGCCCTCGCGCCGCTAAAGAACTTGCATAAATCAAATCCCGTCAGGTTTCAGGCGTCGGGATTCAGGCTTTAAGAAAAACGTATTCAGTAACACGGACAGGCCACGCCATGGCGTGGCCCTACGCCCACAAACATATGATAATGTAGGGTCATGCCATGGCATGACCCTTTTTATCGTAATCCAGGAATTTCTTATTTGGGGCGATATTAGCTTATGCGATGGGACTGACTTACCGATTACCGGATTATAACCACCCCGGCCGGGAAGCGAACCTTGTAAAAATCAGATAATCAATTGTCCCGTATCCTTCCCTGCAGGCTGGCTCCTCCCTAAAATTGCCCTCAGGGCAATTTCTTAACGGTCAGCCCCCTTGAAAAAAGGAGGGGAAAGGTTTTCTCATTTACCGATTACCGAATACCGATTACTGATTACCGATTTACCGGCTTCTCTATGCCCAGCCTTCGCTTTCTCATTCGTTAATACTCTGAAGGTAATTGAAGCTACGGCTGGCAATGTCTACGCTCTACGCTCTATGCTCTCTTCTCCCCCTCTCCCTATCTCCCCATCTCTCCCCCTCTCCCTATCTCAATATCTCCACCTTTCACCTCTCCCCGTGCCCTACAACAAGATCCTGTTACCCAGCTTCTTCGATATCATCCCGAGGGCAATGCTCAGGTTATTAAATCTCTTCTGCAGCACCAGCACTTTTTCAGTATCATTTTCCTTTACAGCCTGCTGAAGAAGAGCCATGACCTCCTTTCTCTTAGTCATGATCTTATCGCTTTTAAATTTCAGGACTACATCCCCGACAAGCTCCTTCAGCTTCATCTCTTCAGTCTCGACGTAGGTCTGCTTCTCCTGCCAGATCCTGCTCAGTTCGTGTGAATCGGCCAGGAGATCAGCCGAAAAGCTTGAGATCTCAGGATCTTCATGCTTGATAAATTGCTTATCCCCTGCAATCAGCCCGTGTTCGGCATGAAACCGGAACTCGTCAAAGATCCTGGCGCAGACATTGTTTTCAAAGCTGAGATCATCCGAGGTGATTTCCTTTACGATATAGTCTGATACGGTGATAATCTCCTCCATGCCGTCCTCTTTGTTTATTATCCTTTCAAACTCCGAGCCACCGAATTTCAAAAGCAATCTTATGATCTCCCTCTCGGAGTAAAGCGATAGTGTTTCCGGCTTTACAGGTTTGATCTGCACCGGAGGAGGTACCGGAAGATCTTCCGCGACAGGATATTTATTCCTGTCCTGAAAGCTCTTCTGCTGCAGGAGCTTATTGACCTCATGGTAAAGGATCGGTTCCGTCACCTCAAGAAGTGTACTGCACTCTTTGATATATACGGTCCGGGTGATTGTCTCGGGGATCACGGCAATTGATTTTACCACATCACGGATAAGGTCGGCTTTTTTTACCGGATCATTATTAGCCTCCGCAAGGAGCAGCCGGGTCTTAAAACGGATAAAATCCGTTTCATTTTCCTTCAGGTACTGTGCGAATTCGGTGTTACTGGTCTTTTTGGAATAGGAGTCAGGATCCTCTCCGTCGGGAAGAAGGACAATCTTAACGTTCATCCCTTCTTCAAGAACAATATCTATTCCCCTGAGCGAGGCTTTTATCCCTGCGGCATCTCCATCATAAAGTATTGTTATATTCTGTGTGAATCTTTTTATCAGCCTGACCTGTTCCTGGGTCAGCGATGTTCCCGATGAAGCAACCACGTTTTCAATTCCGGCCTCGTGGACCGACATTACATCGGTATAGCCCTCGACGAGATAACACCTGTCCTGTTCAGTGATTGATTTTCTTGCCTGGTAGATCCCGTAGAGGATCCTGCTTTTATGGTATATCTCAGATTCAGGAGAGTTAAGATATTTTGCACTTTTGGGGTCTTTCTTCAGTATCCTTCCCCCGAAACCGAGAACCTGACCTGATAGAGAGTGAATGGGGAACATCACCCGGCCGCCGAAACGGTCGAATATGCGATCCTCGCCCTGAATGGAGAGGCCGGTCTTGACAAGAAAATCCTGCTTATGTCCATCCTCAAGGGCTTTCCGGGAAAAGGCGTCACGTTTTTCAAAGCTGTAGCCCACCTCAAACTTTTTAAGGGTTTGCTGGCGGAACCCTCTCTCCGTGAAATATGTAAGTCCGACAGTGATACCCTCGTCCGTCTGAAAAAGATTTTCCGTAAACTGCCTGGCAGCATATGCAGTTACAACAAGAAGGCTCTCTCTTTCGTTCTGTTTGTCGATCTCCTCACGGCTCAGCTCTTTTTCAACTATCTCGATATGATACTTCCTGGCCAGATATTTAAGAGCTTCAGGGTAGGTGAGGTGCTCATGTTCCATTACAAAATTGACAGAGTTTCCGACCTTTCCGCATCCGAAGCACTTGAAGATCTCCTTAGTGGGAGAGACTGTGAAGGATGGTGTCTTTTCATTATGGAAGGGGCAGAGCCCGAGATAGTTCGCCCCCCTCTTTTTCAGAGGAACAAACTCCTGTACCACATCCACTATCTGTGCGGCATCAAGAATACGTTCAATTGTCGGGCGGTCGATCATAGGTCAAAGATAGTTCAATCTTAAATATTCTAAACACGAAGGACCACGAAGTACGTCACAAAGGAACCCCAAGGTAAGAATCAAGATTTTTTACCCCTATCCTGGTGAATACCGCATACCGGGATTTGCCCCGCTGGCGCCGATTTGTAATCGGTGCCATAGATAAAATACACATCATATTTGCACGGAAATACTGATTACCGATTACTGACTACCGAATACTGAGTATTGAATATTGAATACAGGATACCGGGATTTGGCACGGATTGCAAATCCGCGCCAGCGTCAGTTAATTTGTGCCTTTGTGCCTTCGAGCCTTAATGGCTATTTTTTTTGCCACTAAGACACTAAGACACAAGGGTTCACAAAGTACCCCCGCTGGCGATATTTTTAGTAACAAGTATTTTTACAGCCACATCATCAATTTCGACTTCACGGGTGTTGCCATCCGGGAAGCTTCCGGCAAGAGTGATTGATGTTGCCAGAGTCTGGGAACCGATATATGAAGAGTATCTTTTTATGGCTTCGCTTACAGTTGGCATATCCTCTATTAAAACGGTGATCTTGTCAGTCACATCATACCCGTTGTCTTTACGGATATTCTGGATCCTGTTGACAAACTCACGCGCGACACCTTCGTACCTGAGTTCAGCTGATACGGTAACATCAAGGGCGACAGTGAGTTTACCATCGTTGGCAACCTGCCAGCCCGGGATATCCTCCGAGATTATCTCTACATCTTCAAGAGTAAGCATGATCTGTTGCCCGGCAACAGTTACCATCTGACTGCCTGTGTTTTCAAATGCAACGATCTTCTGAGGGGTAAAGGCATTGATGGAAGAGCTGATCTCCTTCATGAGCCTGCCATATCGCGGACCGAGAGTCTTGAAATTGGGTTTGATCTTTTTGACAAGCAGGGAGGATGTATCATCGATATATTCCACCTCCTTTACGTTGACTTCAGCCAGTATCAGATCCTTAACGGCTTCAAATTTATCCCTGAAGGAGCTGTCCGGTACCGGGACCATAATCCTTGCAAGAGGCTGACGCACTTTGATGCTTACTTTTCTGCGCAGGCTCAATATCATTGATGAGACCTTCTGGGCAATATCCATTCTCTCCTCGAGAGCTTTGTCGATGAGTGATCCGTCATAATCAGGAAAGAGTGCAAGATGCACCGAGTTTTCTTTCTTTCTGCCGGTAATATCATTCAGATCGGTGAAAAGCCGGTCGGCATAAAATGGAGCTATAGGCGCGGCAAGCTGGCTGACTGTCTCAAGACAGATATAAAGTGTCTGGTAAGCTGCGATCTTATCACTGTCATAATCCCCTCCCCAGTAGCGTTTGCGGTTTAGCCGGACATACCAGTTACTCAGGTTCTCTGTTACAAAATCCTGGATCGCACGTCCTGCCCTTGTAAGATCAAAATCGCTGTAGCAGCTGGTTACTTCTTTTACAAGGGAGTTAAGGAGTGAAATTATCCAGCGGTCTATCTCCGGCCTTTCACTGACAGGGATCTCCTTTTCTGCATATCTGAAATTATCCACATTGGCATATAGCGCAAAGAAGGAATAGGTATTGTATAATGTTCCGAAGAACTTCCTTTTAACCTCATCAACTCCGGTGATATCAAATTTAAGGTTATCCCAGGGTTGCGAGTTGGTAAGCATGTACCATCTCAACGGATCGGAGCCATACTCCTCGATAGTTGAGAAAGGATCCACGGCGTTTCCGAGTCTCTTCGACATTTTATTTCCGTTCTTGTCAAGCACAAGTCCGTTTGATATTATATTTTTGAAGGCTACCGAATCGGAGATCATTGATGCTATTGCATGAAGGGTAAAAAACCATCCCCTTGTCTGATCCACACCTTCGGCTATATAGTCGGCCGGGAACAATTCATTGAAGTTATCCTTATTCTCAAACGGGTAATGCACCTGGGCATAAGGCATTGCTCCTGAGTCGAACCATACATCAATCAGGTCGGGTTCGCGGAACATCTTCTGCCCTGTATTGCTGACGAGTATTATATCATCTACAAAGGGGCGGTGCAGATCAAATTTTTCATAATTCGCCTGGGAAAAATCTCCTTCCGAGAAGTCAGCAAGCGGGTTCTTCTTCATGAACCCCGACTTTATTGATTTTTCTATCTCAGCCTTAAGTTCTGAAGCCGATCCGATACATTTCTCCTCTTTTCTGTCCTCTGACATCCAGATAGGCAATGGTGTTCCCCAGAACCGCGACCGTGAAAGGTTCCAGTCCACAAGGTTCTCCAGCCATTTGCCAAACCTCCCGGTACCGGTCGACTGCGGCTTCCAGTTGATAGTGTTGTTCAGTTCGATCATCCTGTCGCGGAATGCTGTTGTCCGAATAAACCAGGCATCGAGCGGATAATAAAGAACCGGTTTATCGGTTCTCCAGCAATGAGGGTAGCTGTGAACCAGCTTCTCGATCCTGAAAACTTTTCCCTGCTGTTTCAGCATTACGGCGATCTCAACATCAAGGGTCTCGCTGTCGGGATCAAGATGCACGTCATATTCATTTTTTACCGCGCGTGCCTCAAAACCTGAGTAGTCTGCCGTGTTCACGGAATTTTTTACAAATGTCTCATCCAGATCCGCTATAGGCACCAGAAAGCCTCTTTTGTCTACCATTGGCCCCAGAGTGCCGTCTTTTCTTCTGACCATGAGAGGTGGAACATTTTTCTCCTTAGCGAGCTTATAATCGTCTGCGCCAAATGTGGGAGCGATATGGACTATTCCTGTTCCCTCCTCAGTTGTTACAAAATCGCCTGTCAGCACGCGAAATGCGCCCTCTCCCGGACGTACCCAGTCTATAAGCTGTTCATATGTGATTTCCTCAAGGTCTTTTCCCATGAATTCTCCCAGCACCTTAAAGGGAATCTTTTTGTCGCCCGGTTTGTACTCCTCAAGTTCAAGACCGGCATTTGACTCCGGGAATAATGAATTGAGGAGATCTTTGGCGATTATCACTGTAACAGGCTCACCGGAATAGGGATTGAAGCTTCTCACCTTTATGTAAACTATATCTTTTCCGACGGCCAGGGCGGTATTCGAAGGAAGGGTCCATGGTGTTGTTGTCCAGGCCATTATATTTACATCCGGTGTATCAATATTCTCATAGAGAAATGCGGATCTTTTATCTCGTATCACCTGAAACAGTGCGATACATGTTGTGTCTTTAACATCGCGGTAACAACCGGGAAGATTGAGCTCGTGAGAACTTAATCCCGTTCCTGCGGCCGGGGAATACGGCTGTATTGTGTAACCCTGGTAAAGGAATCCGCCTGAATAGAGCTCTTTAAGCAGCCACCAGAGAGTTTCAATATAACGGTTATCATAAGTGACATAAGGGTGATCCATATTTACCCAGTATCCCATTTTACGTGTCAGCTCCTCCCACTTGTCGGTGTACCGCATTACATCGGTCTTGCATGCTTTGTTAAACTCTTCGATAGAGATTTTGGTGCCGATATCCTCTTTTGTGATTCCAAGGGCCTTTTCAACCTGCAGCTCAACAGGAAGGCCATGTGTATCCCATCCTGCCTTACGTTTGACCTCATATCCGCATTGCGTCTTAAAACGGCAGATAGCATCTTTAATGGTGCGTGCCATTACGTGATGAATTCCGGGGATGCCATTTGCAGAAGGAGGTCCCTCATAGAAGACAAATTCACCTTTCCCGTTCAATTCCCGTATACTCTTATGAAAAGTATCGTTTTCATCCCACACTTTTAACATCTCTTTGTTTATCGCTGAGAGATCGAGAGCTTTATATTCTGGAAACCTTTTCCCCATTGGATCAGACGGTTATTATATTTGTTTTTATAATTATTACCATTTTAAAAATTCCGACAAAGATAATAAAAAGGGTTAATATTTCAGCCACATACTAGGATCATATCTCATATCTCAAATCTCAAGTCTCCGTGCTCAGGGCACGGGCAGGGCTCAGGGCACAGAGCATTGCCATCTGTAGCTTTTTACGCAAAAAGAAAGTACCAAAGAAAATGCGCCCAAAAAGAAAAATGTATTCGGTAATCGGTATTCAGTATTCAGTGTCTTCGGCGTCTGAAGATTATTACGATAATTGATTACCGATTACATAGTTTTCGTCACTTAGTCTACGAGTTACGGTCAACGCCGCTAGGCGAAGTCTCCAGACTTCGCCTTTTAGTTTAAAACTATCATCCTTTTCGGCGTTTTATCCTTAAATCTAAAGCGGACTTACTTCTAAACCAATTTATTACTAAGTTGCCCTCGCGCCGCTAAAGATGATAATTTTTGAAATGCGAATGAAAAGGCCACGCCATGGCGTGGCCCTACGACCTCAAACATATGATAATGTAGGGTCATGCCATGGCATGACCTATTTATCATAATCCGGAAATTTTAAAATCTATGCCATTTGTGTAATTAGAATCACAATTACATGATCACAATTTGGGTTCTTCCGGCCGGTGGTGCGCTCTGTGCTCTGAGCCCTGTGCTCTGTGCCCAGCCTCCGCTACAACCTTTGCTAAAGCTACGGTTGTCGAAGAAACCTACGGCTGGCAATGCCTGCGCCCTGTGTTTTCACCCCAAATTAATATCTTTACATATCCATTCAAACTACCATACAATGAAAAAACTGGTTATCCTGACCGGCGCAGGCATGAGCTCCGAGAGCGGAATAAAGACCTTCAGGGATTCCGGGGGACTATGGGAGGAGTATGACATAACTGAGGTTGCCACTCCTGAAGCCTGGATTAAAAACCGAAGCCTTGTGCTGAGGTTTTACAATGAAAGACGCCGGCAGCTTTCAAACAGTCAGCCCAATGGCGGCCATCTCGGACTAGCCGCTCTCGAAAAGTATTTTGATGTACAGATCATCACACAGAATATTGACGATCTCCATGAAAGGGCAGGCAGCACCAGGGTACTTCATCTTCACGGCGAACTGACCAAAGCGCGTAGCACAAAAGATCCCTCCCTGATTTATGATATTGGCTACGGTGATATCAAGGAAGGGGATAAATGTGAAAAGGGAAGCCAGCTGAGGCCTCATATAGTATGGTTTGGCGAGGAGGTGCCAATGATGGAAACGGCTGCGGCGCTCACTTCAGATGCCGATATTTTTGTTGTGATTGGCAGCTCCCTGAATGTCTATCCTGCAGCCGGACTTATCAGCTATGCTCCCCGCAGGGCATCTCTTTGGGTAATTGACCCAAAGGATGTTGCAGTACCCGGTTACAGGGAAGTGGAGGTGATAAAGGAGAAAGCCTCAAGAGGAGTGGAGATGCTGAGTAATAGGCTGTTGGGGTTTTGAGGACCCCTCTACGCTCTACGCTCTTCCCCTTACCGATTTATGATTACCGAATACCGAATACCTCTAATCTCCGGGCCCCTGTTCTGAGCCCTAAAACCCACCCCGTTAACTGATAAATAACTATCTTAGCAAAACATTTCATAAGACAATGCGGAACACGGAACCACGAAACAGGAAAATAGTCCTGGCGATAACCGGAGCCAGCGGATCGGTTTATGCTCTGAAGCTCCTTGAAAAACTGGAGCAGTTGAAATCACCTCCGCAGGAGATTGCAGTGATCTTTTCTGATACTGCACGTGAGATATGGGAGGCAGAAACAGGGAAAAAATATGTTGCAGCATACCCTGCGAAGGAGTATGGAAATAGATCGTTTTACGCGCCATTCGCCTCAGGTACATCCCTCTTTGACACAATGATAATATGCCCGGCATCGATGGGAACGATAGGGCGTATAGCTAACGGGACATCTGAGGATCTGATAGCCCGCAGCGCCGATGTGATACTGAAGGAAAGACGGAGACTAATTCTGGTCCCGAGGGAGGCTCCCTATAATCTTATCCACATTGAGAACATGAAGACGCTTACCCTGGCAGGGGCAATTATTTGTCCTGCATCGCCATCCTTTTACAGCAACCCCAAGACAATTGATGATCTGGTTATGACCGTAGTTGACCGCATAACAGATCTGGCAGGATTTGACAGTAACGGTTTCAGATGGATGGAGAATGGTTAACAGCAGGGTAATACGTTTTTTCAGGAAGCATCATGTTCTTACAATTGCCACCTCGGCAGGGAATGAACCATGGTGCGCCAGCTGCTTTTATGCCTACCTGGAAGAGGAAAATTCGCTGGTGTTCACAACAGACACCACTACGCGCCATGGCCGGGAGTTTCTGAAGAACAACCTTGTGGCCGGCTCCGTGGTTCTTGAGACAATGATAATAGGCAGGATCAGGGGAATTCAGTTTCAGGGGATCGTCGCGGAACCGGAAGGTGAGCTGCTTGCAAGGGCCAGATCGGCCTACCTTAAAAGGTTTCCGGTCGCAGTGCTGATGGATACCAGGCTGTGGGTGGTGAAGCTAACCCATATCAAGATGACCGATAACAGGTTTGGGTTTGGGAAGAAGCTGATCTGGAATCAGGACCCCCTTTGAGTGTGTGTTTAATTTTAAACGCTAAGAGAACTTCATCATTCAAATAAATCCATTAGTCAAATATCAGCTGCTTCCCTGGAATTTTGACAAATGACCATCTGACTGATATAAAAAGAATATTTCCGGTTGATAAATACCCGGTATTCAAAAGCGGTCTGCCTTAATTTGTTAATAAATGGGTCATCCCCTTTTTGCCGGATGAATGTAAATCACATATCTTTGGCCATGTCAAACAGGCTGACTGATTTCTAAACAATATTTTACATAGGGTTTTTAGTGATAAACAATAATTAAAGGATAAAGAAGTTATATGTTGCGTGAAAGGACAGATGTCAGATTGAAAGTTTTACTCAGGCGGATTAAGAAATAAAAGTCAAAATAATTAATACACTTAATTATGAAAAAATTGTTGATATGCGGGATTGCAATTTCACTGATAGGATTCGGTTGCAAGAAGTTGGATGACAAGGGTGGTTTAAATTCTCCGGATGTTATTGTTACAAAAAATATGGTGATCAACAACAATTCCGGGGTACTGAACAGAAGAATCACTTTAGAGGATAATGCTCCGGTATATACTTTTGGGGATACATCAAAAGAAGCCCTCAAAAGCAGCAAAGGAACAGCAGCCCCGTCAGTGGCAATCCAGCTGATTGCCCACCTGGGATGCCCCGAATATAATGATGAGGTACTGCAGGCCTCGCATATAAGGATTGAAGGCAATTATGTTTATGTAGCTTATAATTCACAGGGACCCAGATATCTGGGGGGTGTTGATGTTGTTAAAGTAACCGCTCCAAAAAATCCTGATCTGATTTCAGGCGTTCTTTTCATTAACCAGGAAACAAACCAGGGAAAAGACGTAAGTTCAATAGAGGTCAGGGATTTAACATCTTCAGGAGGTAATGCTACTGTCTGGATTACCGGCGCAGATGAGGCACGCGACAGTGCATTTGCGGAAAGATATGAGCTGAATTCAGCTCACCAGTTCGGAACTGCTCAGCCTCTGAACTTCTCCTTAATGGGTTATGTCGGGACTGACATAAGATTGTTTAATGATAAAGTTTATGTCACATCGGGTACCGGTGGAGGATTGACTGTTCTGGATGATCAGATGAAAGAGGTCAGTTTTCTTAACCTGGCAAATGCCCGGTCGGTTGATATAAATCCGGATTATGAAATAGTGCTTGGCGGAAATCCCGGTCATCTGTATAATCCCGGTATCTGGGATAAGGAAATTGGCGGGGCCAATGATCCGGGAGCAAAATCAATTGTAAGATTGCACGGTAAATATGCCCTTGTTGCCCTGGGCGAAGAAGGATTAAAATGTTACGACATCTCTTCAGGTTCAGCACCTGTTTTAGTATCATCATTACCACGGCCCGTGGTTCATGAAGGTGGCGATCCGGCGGATTTTGTTACAAACGGAGTATCGGTATCCGAAAGCGGATGGGTCTATATAGCCAACGGCGCAAACGGACTGGACGTAGCAAGACTGGATGACAATGGACAACTAACATGGATGGGAAATATAGACCTGAGCCAGTCGGCTAACTATGTTGATGCCAATGCTGATTATGTATTTGTCGCTACCGGTCTGCGCGGGTTGAAAATATTAAAAGTCACGGAAAACTAGTGTCAGTAAATTACTTTTGACGGAATATTAATAATAAATTAAACATGTTCTCCGGAATTGTAGAGGAAGCGGCACAGGTTGTAAAAGTGGAAAAAGAGAAGGATAACCTTCACATTACAATGAAATGTTCATTTGCTAATGAACTCAGGATCGATCAGAGCATTTCCCATAACGGGGTATGCCTGACTGTTGTAAGAAAAGATAATGAGACGTACACTGTAACCGCAATCAGGGAGACTCTGGAAAAGACCAATCTCGGGTTGTTAAAACCGGGTGACAAGGTTAATC
The DNA here is from genome assembly GCA_963816345.1 of uncultured Bacteroidales bacterium. GTDB lineage: Bacteria > Bacteroidota > Bacteroidia > Bacteroidales > VadinHA17 > LD21. The sequence goes on along the minus strand of CAWFKI010000001.1, from coordinate 31,702 downwards.
TTGAGCGGAGCACAAAACTTGACGGCCGTCTCGACGGGCATATGGTGCAGGGACATGTTGATCAGACCGCGGTTTGTACGGATGTAAGGGAAGCAGGAGGGAGCTGGTATTATACTTTTGAATATGAACCGGCTCAGGATGATTACATTACTGTTGAGAAGGGATCTGTCTCGGTTAACGGTGTGAGTCTTACGGTGGTCAATTCGAAGCCAACGTCATTTGAAGTGGCAATAATTCCGTTTACCTGGGAGGTAACCAATTTCCACCAGATAAAGAAAGGTACTGTTGTGAACATTGAGTTCGATATCCTCGGAAAATACATTGCAAAGATCGTGAAGCAGCAGCTGGGGAAATAGAATTAAATTCCTGATCCGATTATCTTCTTCCCTTTGAGTCCTTTGAGAGGCTCTTTGCGTCCTTCGTGTTGATTATCTCCTTATCTTTTTCCTGTTTACCGGAAAGCCTGCTTTTTTCCAGGCAGTAATACCCCCGTCGAGAGAATATAGTTTCAGAAAGCCCTTGTCGTGCAGGTATCTGGCGACCTTTTTACTACGGAAGCCTGAAGTGCAATAGAGGAACAGGGATGAAGCTTTACTTAAAGTATCCGCTGTGATCTCAAGGTTTCCTGATGAGGGGATATTTACGGCATTTTCAAGCCTGGATTTCTTATATTCAAAAAATTCCCTTACATCTATCAGTACCGGGTCACTTTCACTCTTAAAAGTTTTCTGAAAATCCGCAGGAGGGAGTGATATAAATTTCAGAGTATCAGGAACCTGTCCTGCAAGCAGATTGCATATTAACAGAAAAGAAGCTAAAGTTATCAGTCTTGTTCTCATACGATTTTTTGTCTCCGAAAATTAGTAAATTTTTTGAAGTACCTATGTCATTAGCGCTTCGCGCGTCATTCGCTTCGCTGTCATTAGTGGTCATTGGCGCTTTGCGCGTCATTCGCTTCGCTGTCATTAGCGCTTCGCGCGTCATTAGGCTCCCCATCTCATTTTCTCCCCTTCCCATAAAAAAAGCCCCTTATTATTCATAAGCGGCTTCATTTCTATTTATAGCTTTTCCTTTTTTTCTCTCTACGCCCAGCCTTCGCTTCCTCACTCGTTAATACTCTGTGGGTCATTGAAGCTACGGCTGGCAAAGTCTACGCTCTACGCTCTACGCTATTTCTCTGTGCCCTGTGCCCAGCCTTCGCTTCCTCATTCGTTAATACTCTGTGGGTCATTGAAGCTACGGCTGGCAAAGCCTGAACCCCGTGCTCCTCGCCCTGTGCTACTTCTGTTTCATCTTGGCGTCCATTGAGAGTGTGGCATGTGGTACGGCTCTCAGTCTTTCCTTTGATATAAGTTTTCCTGTCTCACGGCAGATGCCATAAGTTTTGTTCTCGATCCTTACCAGCGCAGCCTGAAGATGCTGGATGAATTTCTGCTGCCGTTGTGCAAGACGGCCGGCCTCTTCTTTAGATAAAGTTGTAGCGCCCTCTTCCAGCACCTTAAAAGTAGGAGATGTATCCATAGTATCATTGCTCTCCTCATGAGTAATGCTGGATTTCAGTATCTCATAATCTTTTTTGGCTTTATCCAGCTTCATGAGGATGATCTGTCTGAACTCCTCAAGCTCATCGTCCGAATATCTTGTCTTTTCAGCCATTGATATATGATTTTTTATTTATCGTGCAAAGGTACGGATTTTTTATGAAATATGAAATATGTGAAAACAATGACGAAGTGGAAGACAATTTTGAGTCATTTGCGCTTCGCGCGTCATTCGGCCTGCGGCCGTCATTAATTGTCATTAGCGCTTCGCGCGTCATTCGGCCTGCGGCCGTCATTCATTGTCATTGGCGCTTCGCGCGTCATTCGGCCTGCGGCCGTCATTCATTGTCATTAACGCTTCGCGCGTCATTCGGCCTGCGGCATTTATTGTCATTAGCGCTTCGCGCGTCATTCGCTTCGCTGTCATTAGTTGTCATTAGCGCTTCGCGCGTCATTCGGCCTGCGGCCGTCATTTATTGTCATTAGCGCTTCGCGCGTCATTCGCTTCGCTGTCATTCAATGATTATAGGCAAACAACCTAATGACAACCTAATGACAACCTAATGACAACCTAATGACAACCTAATGACAACCTAATGACAACCTAATGACAACCTAATGACCACTTAATGACCACTTAATGACCACTTAATGACCACTTAATGACACTTAATGACGATTAATGACCACTTAATGACACTTAATGACCACTTAATGACACTTAATGACACTTAATGACAATTAATGACAATTAATGACAATTAATGACCACTTAATGACAACTAATGACAATTAATGACCATTAATGACCACTTAATGACAATGAATGACAATGAATAGCTTCCTAATTGCTTCTGGCTTTCCTGAACAATATATTCCACCACGATTTGCAGAAATACCGGAAATCGGTATAGAGCGGATGCCTGTCATAAGAATCGAGGTATTTCAGTTCCGAGGCCTGGATCTCATCCAGGTCCTCCGGCATATCGGCATAGAAAGGGGGTATTAGTCCGGGCTTATATTTTATCCTTCTTTCCCTGACCTCCTCTTTATAAAGCTCGAAATAATGTCTGCTCAGGGGCCTCACGCCGACGAGCTTCATTTCGCCCTTTACATAGTTCATCAGCATCGGGAGTTCATCCAGCCATACCCTCCTGCAAAAGGCGCCCCAGGATGTTATGCGGAAGTCATTTTTAAATTTGCCACCATTCTGAAGATCGTGAAGCCTGTATACATAGTCCTGTATAAACTCGGAATAGGGGTGCATGGTCCGGAGCTTATAGACCTTAATCATTCTGCCTCCTCTCCCGATCCTTGGCAGGGCTATGAGTGGACCGTGCATTGTTCCGTTCAATACGATGGGATCTCCTGTCTTTTTGCATTCGATACAAAGCTTGTTACCGATAAATGACTCCTGTTTAATCCTGAATCCGGCCCTTGAAAGCCTCCCGAGTGCCTCGGCCCTTGAGATGACTGTATTCTCGCCCCGTGTTAGAAAGAAGTAAAGCTTGCGGGTAAATTTGATTTTTGGGAGTACTCTTTTAATAATGAAGTCAAATGAATAATAGATATAATTCAGTAATGGGGGGTATTTCTTCAGCAACCGGCTCTTTCTCTGGTCTTTTGTCTCAACGCAACAGAAGAAGTAGCCATTCATTTCAAGCTTCTGGTTAACCGCTTCAAGGAAATAATCCAGGTTTTTAATATCATTAATCCTGTGCAGGTTAATTATATATTCGTATTTCTCGTGAATAAGGCCAAATATATTAAATGCTGTTGTGGTCGACAGAACGACTGAGCGGTCAGTAATCTTCGGACCTGTTATGTTTCCAATAGCGCTTGCCATTTCAGGACCCGATTCTTTCTCTATGGCATTCATTACACCCTGATTCACCTCCCCCAGTTTGTCATGATGTACGCCATTCCCGTTCGTACTCATGACAAGCTCATATTCACTTGGTTTTTTATATGACTTGTACTTGTCATACTCCTCATAATCCTGCACCAGCGCTTTTTTATATGCCAGGAAAACCGATCCCGGAAAGAAGTTCGAGCAATGTGGCTATCAGAGCGGTTCCCAGGACGATCGTCCTCGAATAGGAATATTCTCTTAATGTGTACATTGCCAGGGCAGTGATTGAGATTGCGATTATATTGCTTGTCAGTACCCTTGAGAATAATGTGGAAAAGTTAACGATCCTGCCCCTGTGCATTTTACCGTTTGCCAGTGAGACGACGATCCACATCAGGGCCAGTCCTGCGAAGAAAGGAGTATGGGAAGGAATGTAAGATCTGAGGCTGGCAGGTTTGATCCATACAACTGCCAGAAAGGATATGGCCAAAATGACAATATCAGCTAATAAAGTGATTATCCTGAACTTACGTCTTTCCATAGGTAAGGCTCACAAGGCGCGGTTTCAGTATGTGAAGTAACTAAATTTCCGGCGAAATTTTCAGAAAAAGAGTTAAATATTATTAATAATTTTGATTGGCTCAACGGCACAGTGGCTCAACGGCTCAACGGGAAAACAGACGCCTTTGCGCCTTTGCGCCGTTGCGCCTTTGCGCCATTACGCCATTACGCCCTTACGCCCTTACGCCGTTACGCCGTTGCGCCTTTCTTCTTAAAACCCAAACGTGATTCCCAGATTTATCGTAGTCTTCTTACCAAAAAAATAAGCCGGACTCCACCTCGCATCGCCTCTGATGTCGCCAAATGATGCGGAGGCCCATGTGTAAAGATCATTAACTACCTGGTACGAGGCTTTGATGCCATAGGAAGTGTTATGCCACTGAATGGAATCAAGCGGGGGATTACCTATTCGTGATCCGCCAAGCTCTGTATAATCAGGACCCCGGACAGCATCGAGGAAGAAAAGATTTATATCAAGTGTGCGTAATGGGTGGTAGTCAAATGCAACATACCATTCCCTTGAGTTATCCCTCAGGTAATGGCCAAGATTGTAATCCTGTGTCTGGAAGGTGATTGTGGGAACATTATGCTGATAGGTGAGGGGGTATGTATATGTAAACTCGGTTGTAAACGACAGGTTTGAAACGGGCAGATCGCTCAGCCGGAATCCTGCTTTATAGCTTATGAAGTTCCATTCATCCTTCTTTTTAACACGGCTTAAAGAGAATTCATCAATGAACATTGTAGCATAAAGATGAAGATGTTTTACCTGGCGCGAGCTTATGTCAAAGAACATCTGGGAATTCATATTATTTATTCCTGAGGTAAGGGAGTGATCGACCGACTTGTAGAAAAAGAGAGGAATAAGGTATGCGGGATTTACATTCTCATTATCATATACTATGCTGTTTCCAAAGGAAATGTAGAGATCTTTTAACGGGATAAAAGTGAACATATTGGCAGCAATATATTTCTTGTGATACACCTCACGGTAGTCTGTACCATAGCTGTTCATCACCCAGAAGGAATTTGCGCTGTCGACAACCATCGAGTTCAGCCATCCGTGGAAATAATTGAAGTCAAGCCATTTGACAGGTTTTACTTCCAGTCTTAGCTGTACGAATGTAGGGTTATTGCCTCCGAAAATATTTGCCCCGTTATAGTTATTTCCCCACTCTACCCTGTCCTTTACAAGACCAATGTTACCCCATTTCCATGACCAGGTAACCCCTCCCTGCATCTCGCTCCAGTCGGAACCGTTTTTTATATGTCCGCCCTCTCTTTTTGTCAGGTATTCGGGTTTTCCCAGCAGCGGGTCTTCATGATTATCGCGCAGTGAGGCATAGTATCCCCACTTCCCTATATAGCCGTGAACATCGGCGCCATTTCGCCAGTATGTAGCTTTCCCTGATGAGTTGGTGAATATCTCACCTCCCAGGATAGGATTTAATGTGATTGAGAACAGGGAATCCTTGTAATAAAAGAGGTCCCGGCGTCTTTTCCAGTCTTTTCCTGCCTGAAACTCTTTCCCGAAGTCCATCAGGTAGAAATCGAGTTCCTTCTGCTGACGCGGAGTAAGCTGATCCCTTTTTGCATCTGCTTCCCTCAGCCGCAGGGAGATGAAAAGTCTGGAATAGGGTTTTATTGCCGAGTTGATCTCAATTATCTGATTATTTGCCAGTTCATCCAGGAAGTCGTAGATACCGGTGTTTTTGACTGAGAATGGGATGTCCTGGGAGTAAAGGTTTGGATTACATATTATTATGTTAAGAAGGGATAGTATCAAAAGGGATTTTTTCAAAGGAGTCATTCAGTGATTTTTAAAACAAATATATATAAATATTCAGTAGGGCCACGCCATGGCGTGGCCTGTCCATTCGCATTTCCAAAATTCTCGGCGCGAGAGCCACCTGGAAAAGGTACGAAATAGCACAGAGCACAGAGCGCAGAGCACAGGGGGCAGGGGGCACGGAAGTTATGACGCAATAGTAAAGAGGGGGAGAGGAGGAGATGGGGAGAAGAGGAGATGGGGAGATGGCAGACTAAGAGACTTGAGAGACGGAGGGATTTAAGTTCTGAGCCCTGGCCCAGCCTCCGCTACCTCATACCTAAAACTTCGGAGGTAAAACAAAGCTACGGCTGGCAATACCTGAGCCCTGTGCCCTGTGCCTTGCGCCGTTACGCCCTTGCGCCGTTGCGCCATATCTTGCGTAAAAAGAAAGTACAATAAAATAGACATAATCTTCATTGCTACAATCATTTTAAAAAAGAAACAAAAAAACTATCTTTGGAACTACCCATAATCCCCCTGCAATGGATGTGAACGAAACTGAAAAAATTGAAGAGAAGCCTATTGTACAGAACGTACCTTCGGAAGGCAAATGGTATGCAATCTATACCCATCCCAGGGCTGAAAAGCTTGTATATAAACGACTTATTGAAGAAGGAGTTGAGACATTTCTTCCTTTACAGAAGACCTACAGGGTCTGGAGCGACCGCAAGAAGCTTGTTGAGAAACCTCTTCTTCCTTCATATCTGTTTGTAAAGACGCGGAAAAAGAATTTCCAGTATGTCTATAAGGTCCAGGGGGTTGTCAAGTTTGTCTCCTTTGAAGGGCAGCCCGTATCGATCCCGCAAAAACAAATTGATAATCTCAGGCTGCTTGTCGACAGCGATGCCAAAATTGAAGTTACATCTGAGGATTTCGCCAGGGGCGATAATGTGGAGGTTATCAGCGGCTCGCTGATCGGACTGACCGGTGAGCTGATAAAGATCGGTCACCGGAACCGTGTTGTCATCCGGATCGACAGGCTTGATCAGAACCTGGTGCTCAAGATCCCGACAGCATTTCTGCGGAAGATCTGAGCCCTGTGGCAAGGCACAGAGCACAGGGCTCAGGGCACAGGGCTCAGAGGTATTCCATCGCTGGCGCCGATTTGCAATCGGTGCCATGTCCGGGGCCTGACGCCTGATGGGTTTTGATTGATTCAAGTTCTTTAGCGGCGCGAGGGCAAACCGGAAAAGGTGCGAACCGCACCCTGTTTGGTGGCGCCTTTAAGGCCTGTGCAGCAGGCGGACAAACAGGGTGGGGTTGTCTTTTCCGGCGCACTTTCTTTGGTACTTTCTTTTTGCGTAAAAAGAAAGTACAATAAAATTGCACTGAATACTGAATACTGACTGTGTCAGCCGAAGCTTTCAGCAAAGGCTGAATACCGAATACCTTTTTCTTTTCCGTCACCTTTTCTTTCGTATTTTCTTTTTGCGTAAAAAGAAAATACAATTCTACTCACTTCTCTTCCGTACGATCCATCTCTTAAAAAACGGATCATCAATATTGTATACCGATCCCTCTTTTAGTAATATACCCTTTTGTGTCAGACGTTGTAGTGTGCTGAACACGGTGCTGGCTGCACCTGTTCCGAATAATTTCGAAAACGCATCCGATAAAGGTGAAATGTCACTTGCCGACATCCCGTTGAGTACCATCATATCGGTACGGTTAAAAGTATTCCACAACCGTTCATAGTCATTATCATGGCTCTGAATTATTTCGTTTGCCGCCGTATCAACAAGACCGGAAGAAAATCCTGACCGCACCAGAAGATCCCAGACCATAAATGCCAGCTGCTGTGTATAATATGGATGAGAACATGTAATGTCCAGTATTTCTGCTGATATATCTTTGCCTTTATCTGTTACAGCATCATACCTTTTCTCAAGAAATGAAGTGAATTTAACTCTGTCTATTTTACCAAGGGTCATTAATGTACCAAAATGGTAAAACGGGGAGCTTTTCTTTTCAAAGATCTCAGTGATCATCGATTCACTGCTTCCCATAAAAATATAATTAATATGTCTCTGATTCTGCATCACGGATCTTAGAAACCTGTCAAGTCCGCGATCTATCCTGAAAATATCCTGGAACTCATCCAGTACAACTATGATCTTTTTTTTCTCAGTGGCAAGCTTTTCTATGAGGTTCAGTACATCTTCCAGCGGCGTCAGTTCCTTTGAGCCGGGCTTAAAGGATATTTCCGGTTCTCCTGTGACCGGATTAATAGTGACGGTTGGAATAAGCCTGAATGATTTTAAATAACCCTTAAGCTTTTGTACAGGATAAATTCTGTAAATCCGTTTTAAAAGCTGTGATGCAAAATCTTCGGCAGACAGCACAATCTGAAGATCAAGGAAGATATAGTTACGCTCCGATTCATTGACAATTTTCCTGATAAGGCTTGTCTTTCCGAATCTTCTTGGACTTATCAGAATGAGATGATTTTCTCCGTTTATATATGAAGAAATCTTTTCCAGTTCCTCTTCCCTGTCAGTAAAGTAGGGGCCATCTACCACTGTCCCGAATTTGAAAGGGTTTGTTTCCATTGCGATATTATTCGTTGCGATATATTTCGCATGTAAATATATGAAATATTTCGTAACCGGCAAATAATCTTTGATAATGGCCGGGCAGGCGGCAGGGGGGCACATGGCGATAAATAGGTCATGCCATGGCATGACCCTACATTATCATATGTTTGAGGTCGTAGGGCCACGCCATGGCGTGGCCTGTCCGTGTTGCAGAATAACTTTTTCCTGAAGCCCGAAGCCTGATCAGTAAGCACAGGGCACAGGGCACAGAGTCAGAGGTGTGGAGATACGGGATACCATCGCTGGCGCCGATTTGCAATCGGTGCCATGTATGGCATGAAGTGGAGGTTAAATCCATTGCCACAAAGCCACAAGGACACAAAGTTACACAAAGGAGAAGGATGGTCTTTAGCGGCGCGATGGCAAACCCCAAAAAGGTGTGAAATTAATGGCTTTGGGCCCTGGTTCGGGAGGGCCCGTGGGCAATTAAGCCATTACGCCTTTGCGCCTTTGTGCTATTTCTTTTTGCGTAAAAAGAAAGTATAATAAAAATATCGTGTAAAATGAAAACTAAGTTTTAAATTTACACTGTTAAATATTCTGAGAATGGAGTTTATTAATAGGAACTTAGTATCAGTTTTATCAGATAGTCTGAAGCACTTTCCGGTGGTCGCAATAACCGGTCCCCGGCAATGCGGTAAATCTACCCTGATCAAAAACCTTCCCCATGACGGCAGAGAATATTTGTACCTTGATCTGGAACGTCAGTCAGACCTTGGGAAGCTGGATGAGGCTGAATGGTACTTTCAGACACAAAAGGGGAAAACAATCTGTCTGGATGAAATACAAAGAAAACCTGAAATATTTCAGGTCATCCGCAGCCTTGTTGATGAATGGCAGGATAATGGAAGCTTTGTCGTTCTGGGTTCCGCATCAAGGGACCTCTTACGTCAGAGTTCAGAATCGCTTGCCGGGAGGATCAGCTACAAGCGTCTTACTCCCTTTCTGTGGAATGAAATAAAGAATAGGGGTACCTTGGAGCATTATCTTATACGGGGTGGATTTCCCAGATCATTTCTGGCGGAAAATGATTCCGTCTCGATGGAGTGGAAAGAGAATTTTATTGCAACCTTTATCGAGCGTGATTTGATGCAATGGACGGGTTCGTCACCAGTTGCAGTTCGCAGACTATGGCAGATGCTGGCACACCTGAACGGACAAACTGTAAACTTTTCTTATTTAGGTAACGCCCTGGGAGTCAGTAATACCACTATTAAAAATTATATTGATATTCTTCAGTCAACATTTATGGTTGAAGTAATTCCTCCTCATATTGTAAATACAGGAAAAAGGCTTATAAAATCGCCGAAAGTTTATATTAATGATTCAGGAATTGTTTCAGCGCTTCTTGGATTGAAAGATTTTGATCAGTTAGCCGGACATCCTGTGTTTGGAAGTTTATGGGAAGGTGTTGTCCTGGCAAATATAAGAGGGCATTTTCCCGACGCGGATATCAGGTATTACAGAACGAGCCATGGAGCCGAACTGGATTTTCTGTTATTCATGCCTGATCTTACCTTTGCAATAGAATGTAAGGCATCATTAGCTCCATCATTGACAAGGGGATCGTTTACAGCAATCGCAGACCTGAATCCTGCACATACCTTTATTGTATCACCTGTTGAAAAAGGCTATTCTCTGAAGAAAGATGTCGATGTTGTTTCACTTGGTGAGCTTCCTGACAAGATACTAAAGTCTGCATAATGGCGTAACGGCGTCAACGGCTCAACGGCTCAACAATCGGTGTCATGTATGGCATGAAATGCAGGTTAAATCCATTGCCACAAAGTCACAAGGACACAAAGTTACACAAAGGGAAGGATGGTCTTTAGCGGCGCGGGGGCAGATGTTACTTTCTTTGTCTTGAAACAAAGAAAGTAACCAAAGAAAATTCAAGGCTTGAGATAATTTTGGGACTCAAGTTTTTAAGCTTGCCCACGCAATACAACTCGGGGGCCTCCTCCCCTGCAATCATCCAACGTCCGGCCCCCTCAAACAGTATTGCTTACAGCAGGCCTGCGCAGCAAGCTTAAAAACTTTCGTTATCCCCGCAGTCTGACTCCTACCCTAAAATTACCCACCAGGCAATTTCTCAACGCCCGGCCCTCCCAAAATTATCTTAGGCCGGTTGAAACCCGGGTACAGACATTGCCAACCGATGCTTTCTTCGATCTCCGGAGCTTTCTTCGATCTCCGAAGCTTTAGCGTAGGAGGTAGCGTAGAAGCCTGAATCCCGACGCCTGAAACCTGACGGGATTTGATTTATGCAAGTTCTTTAGCGGCGCGGGGGCTACCCGGAACCGAGCGGATTACAAAACATGATCCCAAATCCAATCTGACTTCCGCGAGCTCGGCGAAGCCAAAAGGTGCGAACCGCACCCTGTTTGGTGGCGCCTTTAAGGCCTGTGCAGCAGGCGGACAAACAGGGTGGGGTTGTCTTTTCCGGCGCATTTTCTTTGGTACTTTCTTTTTGCGTAAAAAGAAAGTACAATAAAATTACACCGAATACTGATTACCGACTGTGTCAGCCGAAGCTTCAGCAAAGGCTGAATACCTCTTTCTGACATTGGGCCCTGGTTCGGTGAACGAAGTGAGTAAAATGACCATTGCCCTCTTCAACCCCCTTCAACTCTTTTCAACCCCCTTCAACTCTCTTCCTCAATAAATTTTCTCCCTGCTCACCATTAAAAAGCAGGAAAAACATTTAAATTTGTTTAAAATACTTAGACAATGGAAAAAAAAGTAACCCCAACCAGCACTAAAACAGAAATCCTCAATGCCTATAATCAGCTCCTTGAAAAAATTCAGGAGGCAAAACATGATAATCCCAAAAACGAGCAGGAAAAGAAAATACGTGATGCTACCGTGACAACAGCTGCGGAACTTACCGATGAAAAGATAATCGGACAGATCAGTTCATTGAAACTCAGTCTTAACACTTCACTTGACAAAATTGAAGACGATCTTATAATTGAATACCAAAAATTATTAAAAATCAGGGAGGCGATAGCTATTGAGGACCAACGGCTGAAAGATTTCTACCAGATAAACGCAGGCGCTGACTCTCTGGCCGCCATACTGGCAGTGCAAAAAGAGAAAAAGGAAGAGTTTGAACGTGAGATGACTCAAAAGAGACAGGAGTTCGAAGAGGGATCTAAGAGCGAAAAGCTTACCCGGGATAAGGAGACCAGATTGTGGGAGGAAAAGAGGAAAGAAGCTGAGGAATCACTGAAAAAACAGCGGACAAGAGAGGAGGAGGAGTACCTGTATAATTTAAAGCTGGCCAGGAAGAAGGACCAGGACCAGTATGAACAAAAAAAAGCTTCTCTGGAGAAAGAACTCACTGAAAAAAAGATCGCCTTTGAGACCGAAATTAATTCCAGGGAACAACTTGTGGCTGCTGCTGAAAGCGAACTGAATGAGCTTCGGTCAAAATCTGAGAAATTCCCTTCAGAGATGGAGAAAGCCATCCAGGCTTCAATAAAAGAAACTACCGCACGTCTTGATAAAGACTATAAATTCGAAAAACAATTTATTCTTAAGGATCATGAAGGTGAAGTTAAACTTAAAAATCAACAGATTGAATCCCTGCAGGCACGGATTAAGGATCTGGAGATCCAGGTGAAGCAGGCCTATAGCAAAGCCGAGAATGCCGAGAATAATACCAAGGAGATAACCATAAAGGCAATCCAGAGTTCGGGCCAGATCAAGATTATTGAGAAGGATGATTCAAGACGTAAATCCGAAGAATAATGTTGAAGAAGGTTGAATAATGTTGAAGAAGGTTGAAGAATGTTGAAAAAGGTTGAATAAGGTTGAAAGATTCAATTCTCTTCAACCCCCTTCAACTCCCTTCAACCCCCTTCAACTCCCTTCAACCCTCTTCAACTCCCTTCAACTCCCTTCAACTCTCTTCAACTCCCTTCAACTCTCTTCAACTCTCAAGCACTCCAGGCAATTTGAAAAAGGTTGATTTTTCTATTTCTCTAATCTTTGCTATCAGTAGAATTGCACAAATTATTTAGCATCAGAGAGATGACATGAATATCCTTTCTTAGATCTCCTAAAAGTTCATTACTCAAATATTCAAAGTCATTGCATATTATAAGTTGATTGAGCGTCTCCATCAGACTTGAATAAGACATATTATAAAAATGAGACTGGTCCTTCCTGGATTTTCTGGAGGATCCCTCTGCCAAATTTGAACATACAGATATTACAGCCCTTCTCAACTGACTTGTTATTCCGAATTTTTCAGAATCGGGGAAATCCTGAGTTACCTTATAGATCTTTTTTGTCAGAAGCCTGGATTTAATCCAAACTTCAAGTCTCTCAAAACTAAAAGTGTACATGGTAGTAAAAATTAGGTTAATACAGCGATGACAAAGTAAAGTTACAAAAAAGGTTGAATAAGGTTGAAGAAGGTTGAAAAAGATTCAATTCTCTTCAACCCCCTTCAACCCTTCAACCCTCTTCAACCCCCTTCAACCCCTTCTTACTTCCCGGATTTATCTTCCTTCGAGATATAATTAAAGATATTGATCCCAAGCGATATCTCGTGATTATTGAAAACTCCCATGGCAATATTGGTTGCGAAATTGAAATTGTAAGCTAATTTCAATCCCTTGTCAATATTGGCGCCAAGACCAAACCCCAGGACACCCTGATCGCGGAATACCATGGTTCCCCAGATCTTCTTGCTGTACACAGCCTGAGCCGCAACCTCGACCTGACTTGTTACATCGGTTCCTCCCCTTACAATTACAAGAGGTGAAAGATCCCACTTCTCACTGATTGTGAAGAGGTATGTCCCATGGATCTGAAAATTATAAAGGGGATTATACTGCAGGTCAACCTCCTTATACCTGACAGGACCGAAACTGAGATTGGAGAAAAGGAGACCTGCTTCCAGATTCTTCCATTGCCATACGGCTGAGATCTCACTTGTGAATTTCAGCTTTGAGTTTATATCCATGCTTACAAGTGCAGGATCAATTGTGTAATTCGGATCGTTGTAGAAATCAAGAAGGTTCAGCCTGTTCTTGTAAACTCCCATTGAAAGGCCGAACATAATGTGATGATCCTCGTTTATCTCAAGGTTATATGAGTATGATCCGAGGATATAAAGCTGGTTGAATATGCCGGCCTTATCATAGATTATCTTACCACCATAACCGGCGTTTTTCATGAACCCGAAAGCATCATTGTAAGAGATCCTGTATGTCTTCGGACCACCATCAATCCCCGACCAGTCGCTCCTGAATCCCATGATCAGGTATTTGGGATTGAAATTCCCTGCATATGACGGGGAAAAGGAATATTTATCCATGAAATAATTCTCGGATATGGGAGCCTGCTGACTGTATGCAGCAGCTGTGGATAAGATTACGAGGAAAAGGAAGGTTAGTTTTTTCATTTCAGGGTTAGTATATTATCAGCTTTGTCTGCAAAATCAAATAAAAAGTCGGAAACCTTATTAGATTCCTTCCAAATATCCAACTGTTCGAATCTAAAATCTTCCATAACCCTTTTCAATAAATCTTTTAACCTACTCTTTAACTACGCCCAGCCTTCGCTTCCTCATTCGATAATTCTCTTCAGGGCACTGAAGCCACGGCTGGCAATGCCTGCGCCCTCTGGCCCGTGCGCCCCTGTGCTCTGTGCTCCGTGCTCAGTGCTCCGTGCTCCGTGCCATTTACCAGAACCCACCCCTGTCCCCTCCAGGGAGGGGAATCTGAAGAAGCTCCGTGCCCAGCCTCCGCTACCTCCTACGCTAAGCTTCGGAGGTCGAAGAAAGCTACGGCTGGCAATGTCTACGCTCTCTGCTTCACGCTCTACGCTCTTCGCTCTACGCTCTACGCTCCGTGCTCCGTGCCATTTACCAGAACCCACCCCTGTCCCCTCCAGGGAGGGGAATCTCAAGAGCTCAGTGCACAGGCTCCGCTACCTCCTAGCCGAAGCTTCAGCGGAGGCTGGGCAGGAAGCTACGCTGGCAATGTCTTCGCTCTCTACTCCACACTACACTCTCTCGCTCTACGCTCTACACTCCGTACTCCATGCCATTTACCAGAACACCACCCCTCTCCCCCCTCGGCATAGCCGTCAAGCTAATTTTCTTAACTCTCTGATATCCAGTATGGATGACTATTTTTAATCCCATTTCTTTTGAAAATAGGTTTGCTTGTTGTAATTTTACTCATATTAAAGAACCTTTTTATTAGTTAATAAATAGCGAGATTTTGCTGTTGTGAGCGTCTCGCTTTTTTTATTAAATATAGTCATATTTATTTGATTACAAAATAGTTAAACATAATATTTCTTCAAATCCGAGTTTATTTTTTTTCTTTTCCAACCAATGCTTTGACTCAAAAATTTCTGCTCCCCATTTTATCCATTGCTGTATCCCTTTGCCGCCACTTACCAGTATATTTCTTAAGTGAGTACTATTTTCCTTGAGCGTGTTAAAGCATTTGATGATACTCAATAGTTTCCCTGTTTTTTTAAACAAGAGTCCCCTTTGGATCATGACTGTTTCCCAGTTTACCAATATTAGTAAAAGCCTGACATTTAACGTACACATTAAGCGTTCGTATTTCATTGGTGTAATGTTATCTAAACCAAATATTGATTTCCAAATCTTAAAAACTAACTCTATTTGCCAACGTATTTTATATATTTTAGCAATGACTTCCCCATTGATCGTTTCAAGCGGAATATTGCTTATAAACAGGTTGAATCTGGCTCTGTTACTATAATCCTTGCTCGTTTGGTGTCCTTTCTTCTTATTGTATTTATTCACCTTCTGCATTCGTGCGTTAAAAATTTCATCTGGCATTAATTCAATGACCAGACGCACTGGTAATTTTTCTTCCTTCCCAATATATACCTCTTTATCAAGCCTATCAATATGATTTTTCCTCATCATTTGATAAAGTTGTCCAAAATTAAGTTCTTCAAAATTATTCCCTTTCATCACGTAAACAATAATTTTTACATTGAGCCTGGATAAAAAGAATGCTCCTTCTTTATTTGCAGCGACAAAGTATTTTAGGGCAAAGTAGCCTAAGTCTCGTATTGTCAGATCGCCTTTCATAACTGACCCCATAGTTGCTAAAGCGTCTTTTGAGTCTGGCCGGTTTGCCGGAGTGATTGTCAAATCATTTATCTGGCCTGTTTTTAATTCAAATTCATATTGGATGCATGCTCCTGCATCGGAAGCACTTCCTCCAAAACCCGGCAGAATGTTCTTTAGTCTCGATGGCAGATCAAATTTACTTGAATCCTTTACATTTACCCGGTTAAAAAGATTAAGCCATCCAATCTCAATTAAACTGAGATACCTGTGTGGTTAGCACTTTAATCATCAGCGATTGAATATACTTCAGTGCTGATTCATTAAACCTTTGGTCAATGCCTTGTTTGGAGATATCTACCCTATGGACTGATTTGGTTTCAATAGCCATTTGGTTGTAACTCTTACTGGTCACTGAAGTTGCGTCGTATAGTAAACTGTCAAAGAACATCAGAGGGGAAAATTTCGATCCCCTTTTACAAAAACCGCTTTCAAAAGCCTGTATTCTAAGTTGTCGCTCTGAAAAAACAGTTTTAAACTTCTTTGCTAATCTTATTAAAATAGGTTCAGATACCCCCCTATATTACACACAAATTATTAATTTTACGATCTGCCTCATAATTAAAATATTAACCCCTCTTAGCTTGACGGCTATGCCCTCCAGGGAGGGGAATCTGAAGAAGCTCCGTGCCCAGCCTCCGCTACCTCCTACGCTAAGCTTCGGAGGTCGAAGAAAGCTACGGCTGGCAATGCCTTCGCTCTCTGCTCTACGCTCTACGCTCTACGCTCTACGCTCCGTGCTCCGTGCCATTTACCAGAACCCACCCCTGTCCCCTCCAGGGAGGGGAATCTGAAGAAGCTCCGTGCCCAGCCTCCGCTACCTCCTACGCTAAGCTTCGGAGGTCGAAGAAAGCTACGGCTGGCAATGCCTTCGCTCTCTGCTCTACGCTCTACGCTCTACGCTCTGTGCCCCGCGCCCAGCCTCCGCTGAAGCTACGGCTGGCAATGCCTGAGCCCCGTGCCCCGTGCCCTGCGCCCTGTGCTTCTTATCTCACTATATTGACCGTCCCCTTCTGGGTTCCGGCATTCTCAGTTTTTATAATAAAGTAGTACGCTCCCTCAGGCAACGGATTACCGTTGGATCTACCATCCCAGTGATTGTTGTAATCAGGATCTGAAAAGACCATCTTTCCCCAGCGGTTATACACCTTAACATCACATTTTCCCCAGGTGGCCAGATCAGGCAGCTCCCAGTAATCATTGAACCCGTCATTGTTGGGGGTAAAGAGATGCATAATATCCTTATGGGTGGTGTAGATCTCAACTGTTGCAAAAGCTTCAGCCGGAAGAATATTCAGGTCACCTGGATAATATGCACGTATCTGAACATTACCCTTAGACACAGCTGTAAGAATATTGCCTGAAACAGTGGCTTTTGTAATATCAAGACTTTCAAACAGTACAGTAACACCTGCGCTGCTTGTGGCAGAAAGAGTAAAAGTATCGCCAAAAAGCAATTTTTCGGGAACGCCTGTAAATGTAATTGTCTCCTCTTCCTTGTTTACTGTTAACAGTTGTTGAACGGAGACGGCAGGATTAAAGGTTTCATCTCCCGGCTGGATTGCTGTTATAATGCTTGACCCGGCGCCGACAATATGGACCTGATCCCCCACTATTGTA
The DNA here is from genome assembly GCA_963816345.1 of uncultured Bacteroidales bacterium. Classification (GTDB taxonomy): domain Bacteria; phylum Bacteroidota; class Bacteroidia; order Bacteroidales; family VadinHA17; genus LD21. The sequence goes on along the minus strand of CAWFKI010000001.1, from coordinate 14,571 downwards.
GCAACCGTGAGGTTTTCACTTGTATAACTAACCGGCAACCCTGAGCTGGCTGAGGCAGTAAGAGCAAAATCAGCATCTCCGTAGGTTTTCTCCGGAAGCGGGTCAAAAGTGATTGTCTGGTTTTCTTTATTTGGATTATTTACAGTCATTGTTCTTGTATACCTGGCAGGGGCATAGGTGGCATTGCCGGCCTGACGTGCCGTGATATCCACCGTGCCGGCTGAAAGAATTGTTACAATGCTCCCGGTTACAGACGCCACAAAGAGATCTGAACTTGAATATGTCAATCCCAGTCCGCTGCCCGATGTTGCTCCCGGATTAAAAGGCGGGTCCCCGATAGCCTTCAGGGGGATCTCCGGAAATGTTATTGTCTGGGCAAGCAGGGTGACCGGCTGGTCGGTGAATGAAAGCAGGAATCCTCCGGTTGATCCGGTGACAACTCCCTGGGTGTATGATACAAGAACAGTCTCACTTCCTGTAAGGGGTGTTGCGAGGTTAAGTACGATAGTTGTGGGATCACCAGGTTTAAGACCGGCAGAGCTGATCGTTGCCTGCGTTCCATTGACCGTGACGGTAAACTGGCTTTCCTTTCCTGTGGGATCAGCCATAGGGATATCGAACTGGATCTCTACGTCCGGTTTTTTTGCTGTATACAATACATTCGGTACTGCAGGTGGAGCGACATTTACGGTAATTGCACCAACCGGCGAGTCTCCATTGGCATCATTAATTTTAAAGGTGAAGTTTCCGGCTCCGTTGCCGATACTTCCGCTTGCTGCATATAAAACATTATGATTTGCATCCGTTACTGTTGCCGGAACAGCAGTGATCTGGTTCCCTCTTATGCCGGCATTGTACTGGTAAAGCGCACCCTGTGGCGGGAGAGAGGTGACTATTGCAGTTTTAGGACTCGCATCCCCTCCGGTATACTGAAGCCTGATAGCCTTGTCCAGGTTTTGTTCTGTCCAGATAGTTCTGGGAACAGGTACCAGGGGAGGGTTGAGGCTTGTCGTAAAGCTTTTTACAGAACTCCAGGTGGAGCCTGTGGTATTGGAAGTAAAGACGGTCCAGTAATATGTTGTATCGGGAAGCAGACCGTTCAGGGTATAAGATAAAGCTGATCCGGCATTATAACTAATTGCGCTTACCAGGTCAGGGTTTGAAGCAATCTGAAGGGCATATACAGAGGCATTTGTGGAGGCTGACCATTGAAATGTATTATCGACCCCGATGACAGCCTGGTCGGTGGGACTGTACAGGTCAGAGATTCCCGGTTCCGGAAGGGTCAGGTTGGTTGTGAGGTAGACGCCATAGTACATGGCGTCTGCGTCAGTTGTATATGTGTCTCCCGAGGGAGTGAAAGTAATTGCCTTTGATGTTGATACAGCTGCAGGATCCTGGAAGGCATATTGTACTCCTGCGGAGCCGTCGGCATTCTCGATACCGATTGTTGCGCTGTTTCCTGTTGCCCGTGGGTTGTCTTTAAGTACGATCGTCCGGTATTGGACCTGGATTTTGTTTGCGGATTCATACAGGATAACAGAGAATGTTCCCAGGTAAGGAGGCATTGTATAAAATGCCATATTACGGAACTGGACTATTAATTTTCTGTTGGGAGCTGCCCCGATTGTCTTATACAGGACGTTTCCGAAAGGATCTACCACAAGGTCATCCCAGAACGGAGCAATAAAATTGTTCGGGAGAGTGGCAGAGGGGATCTTGACATTTTCCGGGCTGTCCTGGCCTGATCCGAAGGTTACCAGTCCGTTGGGACTGATATAAAACTGGCTGTACGGATTATTAAAGAATGTAAAGTTGAAGCCTATGTTAAAAGGCCCGTAGGAACCATCGTTGGCATACCCTGACTTTGCCGTATTCCCAAGATATATCTCTTCGGAAGGCTGGGCTGTTGCCCTGAGTGTCAGGAAAAGAAAAATTATAAAAGAAAAATACCGGAGTTTCATTCTGGCTGGTTAGGTTATAGGTTGGTTGTATTATTGACTGACTTTGTACTTTAAACGCAGAATATTCAATTAAGGTTACCGATAAGAGCCATATTTATTATAAAAATGTTGAATTTTTTGTTAAGAACCTAAAAATTTTGACTAAAGGTAATAAATATTTTAATTATGTGAGTATAAACCCGGAATTCGAGACGAAGTGCAGAGGTTCCCGGTGTGAGACGGTGATGATATGAGATACGGCGTAAAGCGTAGACGGCTAACGGCGCAGAGCACAGGGCACGGAGCAGCCAGAGCATCAGGGCACGGAAGTTGGGCTGCAGAAGGGGAGAGGAGGGAGAAAGAGGAGATGGGGAGATGGGGAGCTGGGGGACGCATCGCTGGCGCCGATTTGCAATCGGTGCCATGTCCGGAGATATGAGATGTGAGCGTAGAGCGTAGAGCACGGAGCACACCACCGGATGGAAGAACCCAAATTGTGATCTTGTAATTGTGATTCTAATTACACAAATGGCATGGATTTTAAAATTCCCGGATTACGATAAAAAGGTCATGCCATGGCATGACCCTACATTATCATATGTTTGTGGACGTAGGGCCACGCCATGGCGTGGCCTGTCCGTGTCGCTAAATACCTTTTTCTTAAAGCCTGCCGCCTGCTGCCTGATGGGTTTTGATTGATTCAAGTTCTTTAGCGACGCGAGTGCAAATGTTACTTTCTTTGTCTTGAAACAAAGAAAGTAACCAAAGAAAATTAAGGCTTGAGATAATTTTGGGACTCAAATTTTTGACATTGCCACGAAATACAACTCGGAAGTCCTCCCCTGAATCATCCAACGTGCGGCCCCCTCGAATCAGTATTGCTTACAGCAGGCCTTCGCATTAAGCTTAACAAACTTTCGTTATCCCTGCGTTCAATCTTATTCGCTAAAATTACTCACCAGGAAATTTCTAAACGCCCGGCCTCCCAAAATCATTAAGCCGTGTGAAACCCGTTCAAGCATTGTCAGGCCTGAAGCCCGACGCCCGACGCCTGAATACCTGATGGGTTTTGATTTATTCAAGTTCTTTAGCGGCGCGAGGGCAAACCCCAAAAAGGTGTGAAATTAATGGCTTTGGGCCCTGGTTCGGCAGGGCCCGTGGGCAACAAAGCCATTGATTTTTCTTTTTCGGCGCATTTTCTTTGGTACTTTCTTTTTGCGTAAAAAGAAAGTACAATAAACATTGCGAACGAAGCGAGCAAAAAACTAAGAAACTAAGAAACTAAGAGACTAAGAGACTCGAGAGACTGAGGGATTTAAGTTCTTAGCTCTGAGCTCTGAGCTCTGAGATCTGAGCCCTGAGCCCAGCCTACGCTAAAGCTACGGCTGGCAATGCCTGAGCCCTGAGCCCAGCCTACGCTAAAGCTACGGCTGGCAATGCCTGAGCCTCAACCTACCGAAATAACATAATGATTTGTGATTACAACCACAAATATCTATATTTGTATAAAGGATAAATTATGGTAAAGCGTTTTCTGAAAGACATAGTGAGCAAAGATCTGTTTAAAAATAAGGCTGTTATCATTTATGGAGCAAGGCAGGTCGGGAAGACAACACTTGTTAATGATCTGGTAAAAAGCTTTGATGAACCTGTACTATTTCTAAATGGCGATGATGCGGATGTGCGGGAGCTGTTCAGAGATTTCAGCGCTGCAAAATTCTTACCGGTTGCCGGAAATTATAAAATTGTAGTTCTGGATGAAGCCCAGAGAATATCTGATATTGGATTGGTAATTAAGATAATCTCTGACAATTTTAAAAAGTTACAGCTGATTGTCACAGGATCATCGGCATTTGAATTGGCAAACAGGATAAAAGAGCCTATGACAGGGAGAAAATATGAATATCATTTATATCCTTTTTCTTTCAGGGAGATGGTCAGTTATCATGGTTTCTTAAACGAGAGGAGGTTGCTTGAACACAGGATGATTTTTGGATATTATCCTGAAGTAGCTCTTAATATGGCTGATGAATCACGGATTCTTAAAATGCTTGCTTCAGATTACCTTTATAAGGATCTGCTTATACTTGGGAATATCAAAAAACCTGTACTGCTTGAAAAGATCCTGAAAGCGCTGGCTCTTCAGATTGGAAATGAAGTCTCATACCATGAGCTGGCACAACTGCTTGATTCTGATAAGGGGACAATTGAAAAATACATTGACCTTCTTGAAAAAGCCTATATTATTTTCAGGCTGAACGGATTAAACAGAAATGTAAGAAACGAAATAAAAAAAGGCAGAAAAATATACTTTTATGATAATGGGATCATAAATGCAATAACAGGAAATTTTCTTCCTCTTACCAGCAGGGTTGATACAGGCTCCTTATGGGAAAATTTTTTAGTAAGTGAAAGATTTAAGTTGAATAGTAACAAAATTGGCGATATCAATTCTTATTTCTGGAGGACAACCCAAAAACAGGAGATTGATTACATAGAAGAACAGCAGGGAAAACTTTGTGCATATGAGTTTAAATGGAATCCGCGTAAAAAACCATTTTTATCAAGGACTTTTGCAAATGCTTATCCCGGTTCTGTTTTTAAAATGATCTCACCCGAAAATATGAATGAGTTTTTAATGGAGGCTTAGTTCATGGAGAAGGTGCGAAATGGCACAGGGCACGGGGCAGAGAGCTAGGGCACAGGGCACAGGGCAGAGGGCACAGAGCCAGGGGCACGAAGTTGTGGGCAAAGTAAAGAAGGGGAGAGGGAGGGAGAGAATGAGAAATGGAGAGGGGATTGGTGAGATGGGAGAGGGAGCATAGAGCGCAGAGCGTAGAGCACGGAGCGAGCAACATGGAGACACCGCTGGAAGAACCCAAATTGTGATCATGTAATTGTGATTCTAATTACACAAATGGCACGGATTTTAAAATTCCCGGATTACGATAAAAAGGTCATGCCATGGCATGACCCTACATTATCATATGTTTGTGGGCGTAGGGCCACGCCATGGCGTGGCCTGTCCGTGTCGCTGAATACCTTTTTCTTAAAGGTCAAAGCCTGCCGCCTGCACGCCTGATGGGTTTTGATTGATTCAAGTTCTTTAGCGGCGCGAGGGCAAATGTTACTTTCTTTGTCTTGAAACAAAGAAAGTAACCAAAGAAAATTCAAGGCTTGAGATAATTTTGGGACTCAAGTTTTTAAGCTTGCCCACGCAATACAACTCGGGGGCCTCCTCCCCTGCAATCATCCAACGTCCGGCCCCCTCAAACAGTATTGCTTACAGCAGGCCTTCGCAGCAAGCTTAAAAACTTTCGTTATCCCTTCAGTCTGTCTCATTCGCTAAAATTACCCACCAGGAAATTTCTCAACGCCCGGCCTCCCAAAATTATCTTAGGCCGTGTGAAACCCGGGCTCAAGCATTGCCAGGCCTGAAGCCCGACGCCCGACGCCTGAAACCTGATGGGTTTTGATTTATTCAAGTTCTTTAGCGGCGCGAGGGCAAACCGGAACCGAGCGGATTATAAAACATGATTACAAAAAAAATCTGACTTCCGCGAGCTCGGCGAAGCCAAATGGTGCGAAATTTTGCCAGGACGGTGGCGCCATTAAGGCCTGTGTAGCAGGCGCCCGGACTGGCAAAATTTGTCATTTCCGGGCTCCTTTTCTTTGGTCCGTTCTTTTGCAGAGCCAGAGAAATGCACCTCAGACAAGTAAAATATGCCCTTTCGGGCTCCTTTTTAACGCTCGGCCCCTTTTCTTTTGGAGAAGCAAAAGAAATGAACAACTAATAAAGAAAATTATTTATAAAGTTTTCTGAGATGAATGGGAATGAACTGTAAGTATTCGATGAATTTTTTACCCTCTTCAACCTGTTTAAACAAAAAAGAGCCCTTATGGACTCTTTTCCCGTAAATCTTTTTACTACCCGAACGGCTTATCCCCGAATGGACTCTTAAACGTATTATCAACCCCCTTGTTTTTAGGAACTGCTCCTCCCCTTGGCGGAGGGTCAGGAGGGATGACGGTCATCATAACAAGGGATATTGAGTTATCCAGAACAATTCTGGTTACCTCAGGTTTTTTGTATAATTTTTTTGATAATATTTTCTTCTCTATCGACTTCAACTGCAAAGAGATATTTTCTTTTTTACAAAAATACTTTTTTTAAAGATATAAAAAAAATTATAAAACGGCTCAACGGCTAGGCTTGCCGGCTTCGACGGCTTACGGCTCCTTGTGCTCTCCGCTCTACGCTCTACGCTCTGCCCTACGCTCTAGCCTCCGCTACCTCTACGCTCTAGCTCCGGAGGCTCTAAGAAAGCTTCCTGGCAACGCCTGAGCTCTGTGCCCTGCGCCCTGAGCCCTGCGCTACTCTCACCATCACCTTCCCTACAAACCTCTTCGTCCCCGTTCTGATCTCAACCATATATATGCCGGACGGTAGTCTGGCAGGAAATGATATCATAGAGTTTTTCGAGAAATAATTATTATCAGACTTGCTCACGACTTTTCCGGTCAGATCAAGAACCCTGATTGATCCGGATTTTCCATCCCATTCATCTGAAATTGTCTGAATATTTATATAGCCGGAAGAGGGATAAATATTAAAAATACCTGTGGAACTTACCGGGTCTTCAATTCCGGTAGGACCGTTACCGATTTTCAGGGTGAACCTGTCCGCCAGTAATCCTGGTGAAGCTGTAAAGGGAAAATAGTGTGTTGTCTTGAGGTTTGCTTCGACGCCGGTAATTTTATCGGTAAGGGTTACCTGGTAATTATCAAGTCCCTGGAACTCTGTTACAGAGAGAGTATGATTCCCTTCAGAGGTAATATTGACAACAATGGGAATCTCAGTGAGAGTTTCAGGAAAAGGCAATCCGTTTATGGCAAATTTTATTCCTTCCGAAACAGAATAGATATATGGATATGTATTATTTATAAACAGCTTTGGTGCATCAAAATCAAGATCCTGACCTGATTTGGCAGCATTATCGAATCTTACTACTGTATTATCAGTATAATTACCTGATGTAAGATTGAGCCTGATAAGAGGTATTATCGACAATCCCTTATATCGTGCAGGAATACTGCCGTTTACCCTGGCTGAGGCTGGCATTGTAATTGAGTGGCCGCCGGAATATGTTTTCGTGAAAAACCCCTGCATGGGAGGAATAATACCTGTAACTCCCGCTTCGGATCCTACCCCGTTAACATAATATACATAAGTCCCGCTTTTGTTGAAATAAATGGCTTTACTTGTATTTGCCGGATAGCCCGGATCATTTGCAATCTGATCCCAGTCAAGGCCGGAAGAAAACGGATTACCAAGCAGATTGAGTCCGAATATTGTAGGTTGGTCCGGGTTTTTGAGAGTATATTCCAGGTTAGCTGTAATGCTGCTGGTATTTATCTGACCCTTTAAAGTATAGAGATAGTTCAGACCATAGAAATGGTTATACCCTTTGCCGGGAATAAGATTAGAAAAGGTTGGTCCTGTATACGGAGTATTTACATCGTGCTTGTATACAAACCCGTCATAAGCGACCCACCCGATCAGAAGATCTGCGGCAGCGAGATTTTCAACCCATTGTGCCAGATCCAGGGTAACGCTGTGAAAACACAGCTGTGCTTAAAGAATTAAAAGGGGAGGAGATGTAATGCCAGTTGGGACCGTAGGTTCCTGCTCCTCCTTTGAGGTAAAGCTGGACCTCGGCATCATTTCCGGAATAGGAACTGCAGATCAATGAGCTTATCCGTAGTGAGTCTGATTCAAGTCTGAGTGTTCCGCCATTGGTAAGTACTCCAAGAGTGACTTGAGCGCCGGGATTGAGAAGCATAAGCTTGCCTGTTCCTATAGAATAATTCTGAGATGTAGAGCCGGTCGGATAGTTGGTTGCTCCGGTAGGGATTATAACATCCTGTGAGGAGGTAGGAACTCCAGACTCCCAGTTGGCTGCAGTAGCCCAGTCTGTGGAAGAGGCAGTTGTTTTCCACCTGTTATAATTAACTTCGTAAGCGCCTATATCTACAGCTCCGGCACGACTGTTACCTGCAAAATCTAATGGTGGTATAGTCACACCAGGGTAAGAGGCCGTTCCGGCATCACGGCAAGGAGAGATTAAATTTATTGACCAATCAGGTGCAGGTAAATTAGGATTAACAAAATTCGGACCATTTGCCGCATCATTTACTGCATTAAGATTAATACAATTTAGATAGGAAGCAGCCGGTGTGGAAACGTCCTGAATCGCACAATAATTAAAATCCGAAGATTGAGGAAGACCATTAACATGAGTGATTGAATTATCTGAACCCCAGGCAATGCAATTTATGAATCTGGGTCTGTTGGTGATATTACTGATATTGTAATATTGAATGTTAAATCCTCTGGTAGTAGGTGGATGTAGTGTTTTTAACAAAATCACTGTTTATTATACGAACATTACCGCAAGCATCTAGGAAGATGCCACCACCACCACCCGTCCCCGTTGAGTTATTGTAAACAAGGCAATTGCTTATGACAGAGGAGGAACCTGATGGTAAGTATATCCCCCCTCCTGAAGTAACGGCAGTATTTTTGGATATTGAACAATTAGTTATAGTCGGACTTGCACCTCCGTTAGTAAGCCATAATTCCGCCACCATGTGTGGATTTATTGTTTGTAATGGTGCACTTGTTTATAATTAAATTACTATAAGCGTTTGTATAAATACCGCCGCCATATGAAGCCGGGGGTAACCCTGCTGGGAAACATCTCCCCATTTAATAGTGCAATATTCAAGCCTGGATTGATTTGTGCCACTTGGGTTATTGAATATAATGTGGCCCCATCTTTCACCTGTCTGCCCATAAATACCGTTGTTATTGTCGTCGGCTGTGAAAAGAATGCTGTCTGAACTGTTTCCAACAGCATATAATCTGCCTGTTCCGTTAATTATAAGGTCAGCGCCTTCCGTCACAAAAATAATTTTCATGCCAGCCTCAATGCTGAGCTGTTCATTATCTATTATAACATCTCCATTAATAAAAACATGGCGATCAGGGAAATTTGCAGGATTCCACTGGAGGTTTCCCTCAAAAGTTCCATTATATGGACTGGCAAAAGTACCGTTACCATTTAACTGAGCCTTTAAAATGAATGGAAGTGTTATAAATATACTTATGAACAGCATCTTCTTCATACTGACAGATATTTTATAATATGACTTCACCTGACGTAGATTAGTTGCATTTTGAAAATTTTGGGTCGTATAAATGCAAATATAACATTTATTGGCAAATGTTTAAAGGATTTGCTTTTAAATTATGGTAATAGGCTCTATGGTAAAAGGCGGCCGGCGTTCGGCATTAAGATATAGTTAATTTTTCTCTGAATCCCCTAAGAGAACTTTTTTATTATGCTGAATTTCAGTGTTTCCCCTTTAGGGGTCAGGGGTAAAAAAACACTGAAATTCAGAATAATTGACTTTTCGGTGTGGACTCAACTTTTAAATCTCATTTAAAAAGCCTTTATAAAAGTGCCGGTTGTCTATAACCTTTAATATCAACGAACCAGGGATTAATTACGAAAAACCAGTCAATAAAATGAACATCACATTTGGAAAAAAGAAAACATTGAGTAAATTTGTTACTCATTCTGCCTGACCTGATGATAGACACGCTTATTACATCACAAACGAGGATTAAACTGCTTAAGAAATTCTTTCTTAACAGCAGTACCCGGGCGCATCTCCGCGGCCTGGAATCTGAGTTCGGTGAATCCTCAAACGGTATACGGATAGAACTAAACAGGTTTGAAGAGGCAGGGCTTCTCCATTCTCTACGTGACGGAAATAAAAAGGTCTATCAGGCTAACTCCGGTCACCCCCTCTTATAAAGACATTCACAATATAATACTTAAAGAAACAGGGATTGACAGAGTTATAGAGAAAGTAATTAATCGTATAGGGAATCTTATTTCAGTTTATCTGACAGGTGACCTCGCAAAAGGAAAAGACAGCCATGTGATTGATCTGATTCTTGTCGGGGACGGTATTGACATGGATTACCTGGCGCGTAAAGTTCTTCAGGCTGAAGAGCTCGTAGGAAGAAAAGTAAGTTATATTATTCTTGCTCCTGAGGAGGCGGAATATCATCTTGAATTAATGAAGCCGGCCGACTTGCTTCCTTTGTGGAACCTGAAAGAAAGCAAACTGGCTGCAAAATAAAAGGTAACTGTTGCCTTATTGCGACAATTAACGCAGTGAAAAACAGATTGATAATACCTTGTTGCTCTTGTTTCATAGCATGGGAGTGACGGGGCGAAAGCTTGCCTGAAAAACAAGGAGAAAGACGTCATTATGTTTGTCCCTGGCATAAATTGAATGACTAATACATTTCTCCTTTTGATTAATTAACCGGAATCCTGTTGGAACAACTTACCTTCAAAAACAAAGTTCTTAGCGGAATATTCTGGAATATTATTGAAACAATTGGAAGGAATTTTTTCAGGTTTGTAATTGGCCTCATTTTAGCCCGGTTGCTTGAGCCTTCCGATTATGGATTGGTCGGAATGGTTACGATATTCATAACAATGGCAGGTGTTTTTATAGACTCAGGACTTAGTACGGCATTAATCCGGAATACAAATTCAGATTCAAGCGATTATTCCACAGTTTTTTTTTTCAACATCGGGGCGGGCATATTGTTTTATCTTCTCATTTACATGACTGCGCCCCTTATCGCAAATTTCTTTAAACAGCCGCTGCTGATAAAAATAGTCAGAGTGATCGCAATAAATTTTGTAATTACTTCTTTCGGGATTGTACAAAACACAATCTTTTTCAAACAAATGAATTTTAAGACGTTAACAAAGATATCACTTATAGCTATTTTCATTTCCGGGTGTACAGGTATTATAATGGCATATTACGGATATGGTGTCTGGTCTCTGATAGTTCAGGGATTATTGATGACTTTTATCAGCAGCATCTTACTTTGGTATTTTTCCGGGTGGAAACCCTCTCTGTACTTTAATAAAAATAGCTTAAAAAGACTTTATAATTTTGGCTCAAAACTAATGGTTGCCGGTATTATCAATTCCTTTTTTCAGAATATTTACCGGATAATAATCGGTAAATTATTTACTGCAAGGGATCTGGGATTATATACTAAATCAGAAGGGCTTGCAAGAACTCCTGCAGTGAATATTTATGCGATCTTTCAAAAAGTATTTTTACCCTCTTTTGCATTGATCCAGGACGATAATCTCAGACTCAAGCTGGTATTAAAAAAAGTACTGATCGTCTCGGGATTTATAATATTTCCTGTAATGCTCGGGCTCAATTGCACTGGCCAAACCTCTTATTTTGCTCGTTCTTACAGATAAATGGAGCGGTTCTATTCCATACCTGCAACTGCTTTGTTTTTCCTTTATGCTCTATCCGTTTCACGCCCTTAACATAAATATTCTTAATGTCAAAGGACGCTCTGACCTTGTTCTGAAACTGGAATACATTAAAAAAGGAGCCATAATTTTAGCCATTGTTTTAACATTTAAATTTGGCATAATGGCTCTTATAATCGGTCAGGTAGCAACAAGTATTTTCGCAGTCTTTATAAATTCCAGGTACTCGGGTAAATTAATTAATTATCCGGTTTCAGAGCAACTAAGAGACCTGTCTCCTTATTTTGCTTTATCTGCTGTTACAACCCTGGTATTATTTGTTCCTGTAATTATATTAGATAATAAATACTTAATACAAATTTTTCTGCAATTGGTATTCGGTTCTCTTATTTATTTTATTAGCTCAAGGTTATTAAATCTTCAGGCATATTTTGAAGTAAGGAATATAATTAAAGATTATACTGCCATGTTTATCTTAAGAACAAGAATTAGTATCTGATCTGAGAAAAGAATTTTAAGTTGAATTTTTATAAAATATACATAAGATGAGGGTTGATAATAAAATTTATGTAACCCGCCCATCACTTCCTCCGCTCGAAGAATTCCTTCCATATCTTGAGAAGATCTGGGAATCGCGACAACTGACAAATATGGGACCATTTCATGAACAATTTGAAAAGGAGCTTGCAGAATATCTTGGAGTTAAAAATATATCGCTTCTGGTTAACGGAACAGTCGCACTTATGGTGGCGCTAAAAGCTCTTGATATAAGAGGTGAAGTCATTACAACACCATTCAGCTTTGTTGCAACCTCGCATGTATTGCAATGGAATGACATCAGGCCGGTATTTGTTGATATAGAACCTGATTATTTAAATATTGATCCTGAGAAGATCAGAGAGAGAATAACAAAAGATACAAAGGCAATATTGCCTGTGCATGTCTTTGGTAATCCTTGTAATAACGAACAAATAGGTCAAATAGCGAAGGAGTACCAATTACCTGTCATATATGATGCCTGTCATGCTTTCGGAGTGAAATTAAATGAAAAATCAATTCTGAATTTTGGTGATCTGTCGGTTGTAAGCTTTCATGCGACGAAAAGCTTTAATACTTTTGAGGGAGGAGCAATTATAAGTAATAATGAAAAACTAAAAGAGTAAAGTTGACAGGTTAAGGAATTATGGTTTCGTTAACGAGACAAAAATTAATGGTTTTGGGATAAACGGAAAGTTAAATGAATTTCAGGCAGCTCTTGGTTTATTGCAATTAAAACATTTTGAAGAGGAGGAATCTAAAAGGATCAAAATATCGGACACTTACAAAAAAGGATTAGAAGGAGTAACAGGTATTTCATATCTTACAGACCGCCCGGGTTTAAAAAAGAGCCACTCTTTTTTCCCGATACTGGTTGATCCCGAAGAATATGGGCAAACCCGTGATTTTATTTACAGATTATTGGTAAAAAACAATATTTTCCCTCGTAGATATTTTTACCCACTGATATCCGATCTGTCATTATACAGATCGATTCCATCAGCTTCGAAACAAAATCTTCCTGTTTCTTCAAGGATATCTCAACAGATACTATGCCTGCCAGTTTATGCAGATCTCGATCAAAACACAATTATAAGAATCATTGAAATAATAAAGAGTGGCGCAATATGAAACTTGCCATTATGCAGCCTTACTTTTTCCCTTACCTCGGTTATTTCCAGTTAATCAACGCCGCAGACAAATTTGTCATATATGATGATGTCCAATATAAAAAAGGTGGATGGATAAACAATAACAGGATTTTGATAAACGGTAAAAGCTCCAACATTGTCATTCCCGTCAGAAAGGATTCGATTAAAAAGAAGATTAATGAGAGATATTTTGTCCGGGATTCCTTAAAATTCAAAGTCAAAACTTTAAAACAAATTGAAAATAGTTATAGAAGAGCGCCCTTTTTTGATAGTATTTACGCGGAAATATCAAGACTTCTTCTGTTTGAGGAGGAGAATGTATCTAAGTATAATACCTGGGTAATATCTAATCTAGCCTCTCTGTTAAACATTTCCACCGAATTTCATATTTCATCTGAAGTTGCAAAACTTAATGGCTATACTGCTGAAGAGAGGGTTATTGATATAAATCAAAAGATGGATGCTCAGGTATATATAAACGCCTCAGGGGGAACTGAATTATATAAAGAAAGAATCTTTTCTGAATAAAGGAATTGAATTGAAATTTTTGATTACAGATAAATATGTTTACAAACAATTCAATAATGAATTTATCCCGGATCTTTCAATAATAGATCTGTTAATGTTTAATTCACTGACTTCTGTAAAATTATTGCTTGAAAAATATCATTTGATATAATTATTGTTATTACTGAATTTTAATTCAGTTAAACAAGCTTCTTTTAGTTTGCTTTAATATAAATTGGTTCGAATTTTAATATGTTTGGATATTATAATCATGATGAATTGGCTAAGATCGGATTTGGTTCCGTAGGTGAGAATGTTATGATTTCCAGGGCAGCTGAATTTGCCAATGTTTCAAATATTTTTATAGGGAGTAATTCCAGGATAGACACATTTGTAATTATTGCTCCATCGGGGAATGCCATATTTAAAATCGGAGACCATGTGCAGATTTGTGCCTATACTATTTTAAACGGACTGGAATCAATTACACTTGAGGACTATACTACAATCAGCCCTCATTGCAGTATTTTCTCCTCCGGTGATGATTATTCGGGAGATCTCCTTACCAATGCGACTATAGATAAAAATTATCTTGGTACATTCTCAGCCCCGGTCGTGATTGAAAAACATTCCATAATTGGCACTGGAACAACCATTTTACCCGGAGTGACAATTTCGGTCGGGACAGCTGTGGGTGCACATTCATTAATAAAGGAAAGTACAAAACCTTTTACTATTGTTGCCGGAGTACCCGCAAAATTTGTCAGGGAAAGGAGCAACCGCATCCTTGGAATTGAAAAAAAATATCTTGCGGAGAGATCAGATAATGGTACTTCATTTACTTAGTGAGCCTAAATTTGATTCGCTTATTATAGATCAGATGGAAGAGTGTTGCCCCGGAGAAAACCTGTACATGCTCTTTTCTGAAAACCGGTCATTCAGCAATAAAAATGTCTCCGCAGACAAAATTTTTTCTAAGGAAGATTTTAACTTAATTGATTTCAGTAATATAGATGGTATTATAATACATTATCTCTCCAT